>NC_014640.1:0-4800000 GCF_000165835.1 Achromobacter xylosoxidans A8 | reverse complement strand
CTGCCTCGGGCATTCCGGGCTATACGGTTTCATCCACTGGATATATCCAATTTCCGTATGCGGGATTGCTGAAAGTGGCCGGGTTGACGGAACTTCAGGCGCGCAATCTCATAGTGAATAGTTCAGGCAAATACATCCAGGATCCGCAGATCACCGTACGCGTTCTGGGATATCGCAGCAAGCGTGTTTACGTGGATGGCGAGGTCAAGACGCCGGGCGCAATCGCGATCAACGATATTCCGATGACCCTGTTGGAAGCCATCAACAGGGCCGGCGGCATTCTGCCGACCGGAGACCGCAGCGCAGTCTATGTGATCCGGGATGGCCGCCGTACTCGCGTGAACGTGCCCGCGCTGATCGAGCGTGGCCAGGACTTGAATCAAGTGCTGCTGAAGTCGGGCGACATCGTGAGGGTCACGCCGCGCGACGACAGCAAGGTTTTCGTGATGGGCGAGGTGACCTTGCCCACCGCGGCAGTGATGCGTGACGGACGCATGTCATTGACCGAGGCGTTGGGCTTGGCCGGAGGACCGAACCAGCTGACCTCGAACCCGTCGCAAATATTCGTTGTGCGCAGCACTGAGCAAGCGACGCCGCTGGTGTTCCACCTGAACGCCGGCTCGCCGCAGACTCTTGCGGTGGCGGAGAAGTTCGAGTTGCAACCCAAAGATGTTGTGTTCGTGGACACGGCCGGCTTGGTGCGGTGGAACCGCTTCATCAGCAACCTGTTCCCGAGCGCCCAGACCGTACAGACCGTGAAAGCCATAGATTAGTCCGCCTTAAACCACGCCTGGGGACGCCGCGACCGCGGCGGCGTCTTCTCTTGGAGAGCTGCATGTCGTTGCCCATCGAATCGTTCGAGCCGTCCGTGCCGGCTCGCCAGCAGGAAACTCCGTTGTCGTCCCATGTGGACGCCATCTTCTCCAACCGGTGGATGATCATTGCGATCACTCTGCTCGCATTACTGGGGGCGCTCACTTACGTGATGATCACGCCCAAGGTGTATTCGGCCGACATCATCGTGCAGGTGGAAGAGGAAATGCCCCAGGGGCAGAGCCGCAGCCTGCTGGGCGATGTTTCCTCCATGTTCGATACCAAGGCGGAGACCTCGGGCGAAATGGAAGTGCTGCGCTCGCGCATGGTGGTCGGGCCCGCGGTCGACAAGTTCCTGCTGTACATCCAGGCCAAGCCGCGCTATTTCCCCGTGATCGGCGAATGGCTGGCGCAGCGCTATGAAAGCCTGCCGTACCCGTCGAGCTTTCCGCGCGGCGGCTACGCCTGGGGCGGCGAAGCCATCGCGATTTCGCAGCTGGACGTGCCCAACGAATGGCTGGGCAAGCCGTTTCGCGTGACCACGCTGGGCGAAGGACGCTACACGCTGAGCGACAAGTTCACCGGCGCCACTTTCAACGGCACGGTGGGCAAGCCCGAGCATTTCAGGCTGCCTGGCGGCGGTGCCATGGACGTGCATATCGATGCGCTGACGGGACGCCCCGGCACCGAGTTCACCGTGTCGCGCAGCTCGCGCCTGGCCGCCATCGAGGACGTGCAGGGGCGCCTGGGCATCTTCGAGCGCGGCCGCACCTCGGGTGTGATCGGCGTCACGCTGGAAGGCAATGATCCCGCGCTGACCACCGCCGTGCTCAACCAGATCGGCCAGGAGTACGTGCAGCAAAACGTCAACCGCAAGTCGGCGCAGGCCGAGAAGTCGCTGGTGTTCCTCGAACAGCAGCTGCCGGTGCTCAAGGGCGAGCTGGACGCGGCCGAGACCAAGTACAACTCCTTGCGCAACAAGCGCGGCACCATCGACCTGAGCGAAGAGGCCAAGCTGATCCTGGCGCAGTCGGTGGACGCGCAGACCAAGGTGATGGAGCTGCGCTCCAAGCGCCAGGAAATGATCACGCGCTTTGCGCCGACCCACCCCAGCATCGTGGCATTGGACCGCCAGATCGCCGGCCTGACCGGGGACGTGAACCGCATCGGCAACAACATCCGCCAACTGCCCGACCTGGAACAGGACGTGGTGCGCCTGGTGCGCGACGTGCGCGTCAACACCGAGCTTTACACGGCGCTGCTCAACAACGCCCAGCAGCTGCGCCTGATCCGCGCCGGCAAGGTGGGCAACGTGCGCATCCTGGACTCGGCGGTGCAGCCCGACAAGCCGGTGCGCCCCAAGGCCGCCATCATCATCGGCGTCGCAACCGCCTTCGGCCTGATCTTCGGCATGCTGTGCGCCTTTGTGCGCAACGCCTTGTTCGGCGGCCTGTCCGAACCCGACGACGTCGAGCGCCATACCGGCCTGCCGGTGCTGGCCGCCATTCCGTACAGCGACATACAGGACAAGCTGTGGCGGCGCAGCCGGCGCAAGAATGCCAGCGTGCCCGCGCTGCTGGCCCAGAGCCAGGGCAATGCGCCGCCCATCGAAAGCCTGAGGTCGTTCCGCAACGTGCTGCAGGCGTCGCTGCGCCAGTCGGCCAACAACATGGTCATGTTCACCGGGCCGGTGGCGGGCGTGGGAAAGTCCTTCCTGTCGGCCAACTTCGCCTTCATCCAGGGCGGCGTGGGCAAGCGCGTGCTGCTGATCGACGCTGACTTCCGCAAGGGCCAGCTCAACCGCTACTTCGGCGTGCCCAAGGAAGACGGCTTGTTCGAGGTCCTGTCGGGAACGATCCCGCTGACCCAGGTGCGCAAGCACAGCGTGTCCGAAGGCGTGGACTTCATCGCCACCGGCGCGGTCACCTTCGATCCTTCCGAACTGCTGGCCTCGCCGGTGTTCGGCGAAACCCTGCGCGAACTGGCATCGCAGTACGACATGGTGATCCTGGACACGGCGCCCGTGCTGTCGTCGCCGGACGCGGCCGTGGTCGGCACGCATGCGGCCGCGGTGATGGTGGTGGTGCGCTCGGGCATGAACACGGTAGGTGAAATCCGCGAGACGGCCAAGCGCCTGATCCAAGCCGGCGCGCCCGTGGATGGCGTGCTTTTCAACGGTCTCAAGCTCATGCCGGAACGCTTCGGCTTCCGGTCCAAGTACGGTAGTTATCGCTACTCCCGTGCGGCGTATTACGGCGATTTCAAACAGAACGGCCCTAAATAACGCCACCCGGAGAAACTGGCATGCACGGAACTTTTGGCTGGGATACCCCGCAAATTCTGGATGCGGTTTTCAAGGCTTATGACATACGCGGCACGGTGCCGGAAGAGATCGACGCGCGGTTCGCGCACAGCCTGGGCATGGCGGCGGGGACCCAGGCCCGCGAACTGGGGGCGCGGTCCATCGTGGTGGGCAGGGATGGCAGGCTGAGCAGCGTCGAGCTGGCGGCCGCCTTGCAGGCCGGCTTGCGTTCGGCGGGCATGCACGTCATCGATATCGGCATGGCGACCACGCCGATGGTGTATTTCGCGACCCGCCTGATGGACACCGGCGCGGGCATCGCGGTCACGGGCAGCCACAATCCGCCCGCGCACAACGGCTTCAAGATCGTGCTGGACGGCGCCTCGCTGTACGGCGAGGGCATCACCGCGCTGCGCGACGCGATGCGGCTGCCGATCGAGTCGGCCAGCGCCTCGGGCGGACGCACGCAGATGCAGATCATGCCCTGCTACACGGCGCGCCTGATGGGCGACATCCGCATGGCGCGGCCGATGAAGATCGCCATCGATTGCGGTAACGGCGTGGCCGGCGCGGCGGCGCCGGCGTTGTTCCGCGCCCTGGGCTGCGAAGTGGTCGAACTGTTCTGCGAAGTCGACGGTTCGTTCCCGGGCCATCATCCGGACCCGGCCGATCCGCAGAACCTGCAGGACCTGATCTATTGCCTGCGCTATTCCGACTGCGAGGTCGGCCTGGCGTTCGACGGCGACGGCGACCGCCTCGGCGTGGTGACCAAGACGGGGCAGATCATCTGGCCGGATCGCCTGCTGATCCTGCTGGCGCGCGATGTGTTGGCGCGCAACCCGGGCGCCGAGATCCTGTACGACGTCAAATGCAGCCGCCATGTGGCGCGCGCGATCACGGAAGCCGGCGGCAAGGCCACCATGTGCAGGACCGGGCATTCGCTGATCAAGGCCAAGATGCGCGAGACCGGCGCGCAGCTGGCGGGCGAGATGAGCGGCCACATCTTTTTCAAGGAGCGCTGGTACGGCTTCGACGATGGCATCTACGCGGCCGCTCGGCTGCTGGAGATCCTGTCCGGGGCGCCGGATCCGTCGGCCCTGTTGGAGAGCCTGCCGCAGTCCTGCGCCACGCCTGAAATCAAGCTGGAAACCGCCGAAGGCGAACAGTTCGACCTGGTGGAAGCGCTGCGCGCGCAGGGGCAGTTTCCCGGCGCGCAGTCCATCAACGATCTGGACGGCATCCGGGTGGATTACGCCGACGGCTTCGGCCTGGCGCGTCCGTCCAACACCACGCCGACGGTGGTATTGCGTTTTGAAGGGGACACCGTGGCCGCTCTGGCCCGTATCGAGGAGGATTTCCGCAACGCGTTCCGGCGCATTGCCCCTCATGTTCGTTTACCGTTTTAAGGAGCATCACGCGATGGGAAAGGCCAAGTATGCGGTTGAGGCGCTAAGGGCGAATTCCGGCCTGGCGGACAGCCCTGAGTGGCAGGCGTTCGCGCAAGCCGCGCACGGCGCGGAACTGGACGGCGCGGCGCTGAAGGTCATCGAGGCGGCGGGTCTGTGCGTGGACCTGAGCATGCAACGGCAGTCGCCGGCGCTGGAAGCCGCGGCCATGGCGCTGCTGCAGGCGCGCGGGGTGGCGGACGCGCGCCAGGCGCTGTTCGCGGGCGAGCCGGTCAACTGGACCGAGGGCAAGCCGGCATGGCATACGGCGCTGCGCGCCGGACGCACGCGGGAACAACCCGATGGGCAGGATGCGGACTCCGTTTGCGAGCACTCGCGCATGACTGACTTCGTGCGCCGCGTCGACCAGACGGCCGACTTCAACACGGTGCTGCACATCGGCATCGGCGGCAGCGATTGGGGGCCGCGCCTGGCGGTGCAGGCGTTCGGCGGCGCGTCGCAGCGCCGGCAGATCCGCTTCGTGTCCAACATCGACGGCCACGCGTTCCATGACGCGGTGGCAGGACTGGATCCGCGCCGCTGCCTGGTGGTGGTGTCGTCCAAGTCCTTCACCACCGCCGAGACGCTGCACAATGCGCGCGCCGCCATCGCCTGGCTCAAGCAGGGCGGCGTGGCGGATGTGTCCGAGCATCTGGCCGCGGTCACCGCCAATGTGTCGGCGGCGCGGGCGCTGGGCGTGCCGTCCAGCCAGATCTTCAAGATGTGCGACTGGGTCGGCGGGCGTTATTCGGTCTGGTCGGTAGCCGGCTTGTCGATTGCGCTGACGGTAGGCGCGGACGTGCTGATCGGCATGCGGGCGGGCGCCGAGGCCATGGACCAGCATTTCCAGCAGGCGCCGTTCGCCTCGAATGCGCCGATCCAGCTGGCGCTGGCGGGGCTGGTCAACTGCAGCGTGCTGGGACAAAACTCTCTGAACATCGCGGCCTACAGCGCGCGGCTGTTGCACCTGGTGACCTACCTGCAGCAGCTGGAAATGGAATCGCTGGGCAAGCGGGTCGCGGGCGACGGCGCGGCGGTCGGCGTGCCGACCGCGCCCATCATCTGGGGCATGCCGGGCACCGACGGCCAGCACACTTTTTTCCAGTGGCTGCATCAGAGCGAGGACGGCGCGCCGGTGGACTTCATCGCCAGCCTGCAAGGCCATGCCGACAGTCCGGATGCGCACCGCATGCTGCTGGCCAACTGCCTGGCGCAGCGCCAGGCGCTGCTGCGCGGCAAGTGCCTGGAGCAGGCGCTGATGGACGTGGCGCACATCGACGACCAGGAACGGGCGCTGAGCCTGGCGCAGCACATGGTCCATCCGGGCGGACGGCCTTCCACCTTGATCGTGCTGCGTCAGCTGGATCCGCGCGGGCTGGGCGCGCTGCTGGCCCTGTACGAGCACAAGGTGTTCGTGCAGAGCGTGGTCTGGGGCATCAACCCCTTTGACCAATGGGGCGTGGAATTGGGCAAGCGCCTGGCCACCGGCATCGAGCGCGAGCTGGCGGTGCCGGTGTCGGCCGGCGTGGTGGACTGGGGCCACGACGCGTCCACCTCGTACTGGATCGACCGCTACCGCAGCCATGCGCAGGCGCCGCGGCCGCGCCATGCCTGGGTGCCGGGCGTGGCGGCGCATCTGTGAAGGAGGCCGGGCCATGCCGGACCTGCATGTATTGGTGACCGGCGGCGCCGGCTACATCGGCACGCACACGCTGGTGGCGATGCTGGCGGCGGGCCAGCGGCCGCTGGTGCTGGACGACTTCAGCAACGGCAGCCGCGAGGCCGTGCGCCGCGTCGAGCGCCTGTGCGGCGTGGAGATCCCGCTGGTGGAAGGGGATATCCGCAGCCCCGGCCTGGTCGAATCGGTGCTGGCCGGATCGGCCGCGCGCGGCGCGCCGGTGCGGGCGGTGCTGCACCTGGCTGGCAGCAAGGCGGTGGGCGAGTCGGTCGCCGATCCGCTCAAGTACTACGACAACAATGTCGGCGGTTCAGTGGCGCTGCTGCGCGCCATGCGCGAGGCGGGCGTGACGCGCATGGTCTTCAGTTCATCGGCCACGGTCTATGGCGAGCCGCAGTACCTGCCGTTCACCGAAGCGCACCCGCTGGCGCCGACCAATCCCTATGGCCGCACCAAGCTGATGGTGGAAGAGGTGCTGCGCGACGTCTGCAGGGCCGACCCGGCCTTCAGCGCGGTCACGCTGCGCTACTTCAATCCCATCGGCGCGCACCATAGCGGGCAGATCGGCGAAAGCCCGCGCGACGTTCCGAACAACCTGTTTCCCTTCATCACCCAGGTGGCGGTGGGGCGTCAGCCCTACCTGCGGGTGTTCGGCGACGACTACGACACGGCCGACGGCACCGGCGTGCGCGACTATCTGCACGTCATGGACCTGGCGCAAGGGCATGTGCAGGCGCTCGCATATTCGGAGAGCCATCCTGGGTTCGTGGCGGTCAACCTGGGCACGGGGCAGGGCACCAGCGTGCTGGAGCTGGTGCATGCGTTCGAGCGGGTCAACGGCTGCCGGATTCCCGTGCGCGCGCAAGCCCGTCGTCCCGGCGATATCGAGCGCATGTGGGCCGATCCCGCATTGGCGGCCAGCTTGCTCGGCTGGCGCAGCACGCATGGCGTGGATGCGATGTGCGCGGACGGCTGGCGCTGGCAGCAGGGCAATCCTCAAGGCTACGATCAGGACGTGGGGACATAACCCCTGCGCCGTGTCGGATGGATTCCGCGAAACCGGCGCTAGCGGTTACAGTTGACGGAAATATTGCGAAGCAGCATTGCCCGGCGGCCAAGCCGCCGCGGCCATGCACCGTCAACGAGGCGCACCCATGTTTGAATTCAATCCGTCTACTGGCTCCCAGCAGGAGCCGCGGTCATGAGCGGGCCGACCTACAACGCGCCGGCCCATTGGAACCTGGACAGCATCGTGTCCGGCCTGCACGAGGCGCGCGTGGCCTGGCGTGGTCCGCGCGGCCGTCTGCGCGAAGACGCGGGTCTGCGCGAGTTCCCCTCGCAGGAAAGCCTGCGCCAGATCGTCAAGAACCTCTGTGGCGCCCTGTTCCCGATGCGCCTGGGGCCGATCGACCTGCGTGAGGAGGTCGAGGACTTCTATGTCGGGCATACCATCGGCGCGGCGCTGGACGCACTGCTGCACCAGGTCTGTCTTGAGCTGCAATACGTGGGCCGGCCCGAACAGGCGGAACCCGCGGATACGCGCCAGCGCGCCATCGAGATCGTGCGGCAGTTCGGCGCTGAGTTGCCGCGCGTGCGCGCCGCGCTGGACCTGGACGTGACCGCCGCCTACCAGGGCGATCCGGCCGCGCACAACGTGGACGAAGTGCTGCTGTGCTATCCGGGCGTGGCGGCGATGATCCATCACCGCCTGGCCAACGTGCTGTACCGCCTGGGCGCGCCGATGCTGGCGCGCATCGTGGCGGAGATCGCGCATGCGGACACGGGCATCGACATCCACCCGGGCGCCACCATCGGCCGCAGCTTCTTCATCGACCACGGCACCGGCGTCGTGATCGGCGAGACCGCCATCATCGGCGACCGCGTGCGCCTCTATCAAATGGTCACCCTGGGCGCCAAGCGCTTCCCGCCCGGCGAAAACGGCGAACTCAAGAAGGGCCTGGCGCGCCACCCCTTGATCGAGGACGACGTGGTGATCTACGCTGGCGCGACGATTCTCGGCCGCGTCACCATCGGCAAGGGCTCGACCATCGGCGGCAACGTCTGGCTGACCCGCAGCGTGCCGCCCGGCAGCAACGTGACCCAGGCCAGCCTGGTCAGCGACATGCCCGACTGTGGCCTGGGCGGCTGAGCGGTGTTCGCGGCGGCCGCCGTTTTGCGGCGGCCGCCGTTTTGCGGTGGCCGCCGTGTTGCGGTGGCCGACATTTGTAGTGGCCGGCACTGAGGAGCCTGGATGGACACACGAGTCTCTGATCTGGCCGCGCTGCGCGGCTTTGTCGACCGCCATCCGCGGCTGTTCGTGCTGACGGGAGCGGGCGTCAGCACCGACTCCGGCATCCCCGATTACCGCGACACCGAAGGCGAATGGAAGCGCAAGCCGCCCATGACGCTGCAGACCTTCATGGGCGGCGAACTGGCGCGGGCGCGCTACTGGGCGCGCAGCATGGTGGGCTGGCGCCGCTTTGGCCACGTGCAGCCCAATACCTCGCATCGGGCGCTGGCGCGGCTGGAATCGCGCGGCCGCGTCTCGGTGCTGGTGACGCAGAACGTCGATGGCCTGCACGAGGCCGCCGGCAGCCGCGAGGTCGTGGACCTGCACGGCCGGCTCGACGAGGTGCGCTGCATGGCCTGCGATTGGCGCGGCGGCCGCCAGGCCTGGCAGGAGGCGCTGCAGGACGGCAATCCGGACTGGATGCTGCTGGATGCTTCCGATGCGCCTGATGGCGACGCCGATCTGGAAGGCGAAGACTTCGCGCGCTTCAAGGTGCCGCCCTGTCCGCGCTGCAGCGGCGTGGTCAAACCCGACGTGGTGTTCTTTGGCGAAACCGTGCCGCGCGAGCGGGTGGATCGCGCCAATGCCGGCCTCATGAACGCTGACGCGGTGTTGGTGGTGGGCTCTTCATTGATGGTGTATTCGGGCTACCGTTTCGTGTCGGCGGCCTCGCGCAATGGCATGCCGATAGCGGCCATCAATCTGGGACGCACCCGCGCCGACAGCATGCTTACCCTCAAGGTGGAACTGCCTTGCGCCGAGGCGCTGGACGCGTTGTAAAGCGGCCTGCGGCCGGCCGGTTTTTGACCGGTCTAAGCAAGTGCTTGGCCTGAAAAGGTTTTTTTCCGCTGTTACAGACCTTTCCATAGGGTTGTCCACAGGAACTGTGGATAATTCCTAGGGATAACCCCGAGTTTTTGAACGTTCCCGGGGGCGATCTGTCAAGTCTCGCTGGCTTCCGCCATGTCCCCCATTAGCGCCTTTCGAGCCGCGTGCCAACTGCCGGCGTCCGGCGCGTACAGCAGGCCGCCCGTGCGGTGCGTGGGCTTGTAGGGGGAGCCGTCGAAGTGCGCGGCGTAGCCGCCGGCCTCGCGGTGCAACAGCCAGCCGGCCGCGTGATCCCAGGCGGTCAACTGGTTATACAGCGCGACATGGCAGTGGCCCGCGGCCAGCATGCGGTATTCATGCGCGGCGCAGCGCAGCGAGCCGGTGCTGCCACGCCGCGACAGATTGCTGTTGACGGTCGTGCGCAGCGGCTCGGGCAAGGCGCCGGTCGAGATCAGGCCGTCCATGTCGTCGGGGGGCGCGGGGCTGGCCACCGCGAGCGGGACCTGCTTGCCGTTTTCATATTCCATCCAGGCGCCTTCGCCGCGCACGGCCAACGCGCTGTCGCGGCTGACCGGGTCGTAGATGACGCCCGCGATCACGTCGCCGCGGTGGCAGGCGGCGATCATCATGCCGAACAAGGGCAGCCCCGCCACGTAGTTGCGGGTGCCGTCGATGGGGTCGATCAGGAACGCCAGGTCGGCGTCGACCAGCATGTTCAGCAGGGCGGGATTGCGCGCCGAGGCTTCCTCGCCGATCAGCACGGCGCCCGGATGCAGCTTGGCCAGGCGCGTCGCGATCAGGCGCTCGGCGGCTTCGTCCGCGTCGGTCACCAGGTCCCGGGCGGAGCTTTTGCCGCGCACCGCCCCTTCCGGCAGATTGCGAAAGCGCGGCATGACTTCCGTCTGCGCCGTTTCGGCCAGGATGGCGGCAAGCCGGCGGGTGTCCTCGCGGGTAAAGGTTCTGCTCATACGGACTCGTTCGTTCGGGGAACGCGCAAATCTACCACGCCGGACGCGGGGCGGGATGCAACATATCGGACTCCCGGAAACCCGCGCAAGAAATGCGCGCGGCCCTGGCCGATGCCGGCCAGGGCCGCGCGCGAGGGGCCGTTCAGGCGCCCAGGTCCACGCAGAGGTACTTGATCTCCAGGTACTCTTCGATGCCGTACTTGGAGCCTTCGCGGCCCAAGCCGGATTGCTTGACGCCGCCGAAGGGGCCGACTTCGTTGGAGATGATGCCGGTGTTGATGCCGACGATGCCGTACTCCAGCGCTTCGGATACGCGCCAGATGCGGGCGTAGTCGCGGGTGAAGAAGTAGGCGGCCAGGCCGAAGATGGTGTCGTTGGCCATGCCGATGACTTCCTGTTCCGTTTCGAAGCGGAACAGCGGGGCCACCGGACCGAAGGTTTCCTCGGTCGCGAAACGCATGGACTGGGTCACGTCGCGCACCACGGTCGGTTCGAAGAAGGTGCCGCCCAGCGCATGCGGCTTGCCGCCGGCGATCACCTTGGCACCGTGCGACGTCGCGTCGGCGATGTGCTCCTGCACCTTTTCCACGGCGCTGCTGTCGATCAGCGGGCCCTGGGTCACGCCGTCGGCAAAGCCGTCGCCGACCTTCATGGCTTCGACCTTGGCGACCAGGCGCTTGGCGATCTCTTCGTAGACGCCGGCCTGCACGTAGATGCGGTTGGCGCAGACGCAGGTCTGGCCGGCGTTGCGGTACTTGGAGGCCAGGATGCCGTCGACGGCGCGGTCCAGGTCGGCGTCGTCGAACACGATGAAGGGCGCGTTGCCGCCCAGTTCCAGCGACAGCTTCTTGATGGTGGGCGCGCATTGTTCCATCAGCGTGCGGCCGACTTCGGTGGAGCCGGTGAAGCTCAGCTTGCGCACCACGTCGCTTTCGCACAGGGCCGCGCCGATTTCGCGCGAGCTGCCGGTGATGACGTGGAACACGCCCGCGGGCACGCCGGCTTCTTCAGCCAGCACGGCCAGCGCCAGCGCGGTCAGCGGCGTCTGTTGGGCGGGCTTGACCACCATGGTGCAGCCGGCGGCCAGGGCCGGGCCGACCTTGCGCGTGATCATCGCGGCCGGGAAGTTCCACGGCGTGATGGCGGCGGTGACGCCGATGGGCTGCTTGAGCGCCATCAGGCGCTGGCCGGCCTTGGGGCTTTGCAGGATGTCGCCGTCGATGCGCTTGGCCTCTTCGCCGAACCATTCCAGGAACGAGGCGGCATAGGCGATTTCGCCGGCGGCTTCGGTCACGGGCTTGCCCTGCTCGGAGGTCATGATGGCGGCCAGGTCCTGCTGGTGCTGCATCATGAGCTGGGCCCACTTCAGCAGGATCGCGGCGCGTTCCTTGCCGGTCTTGGCGCTCCAGGCGGGCAGGGCGGCTTCGGCGCTGGCGATGGCCTGTTCGGCTTCCTTGCGGCCCAGCTTGGGCACGGACACGATGGTCTTGCCGGTGGAGGGATTGTCCACGGGGATGGACGGGCCGTTGCCGGCGGCTACCCATTTGCCGTCGATGTAGCAGGCGTCGCGCAGCAGGTCGGGGCGCGCCAGGGGATGAGTCAGTGCGGTCATTGTTGCAGTCTCCTTGAAGGGAAGCGGTGGGCCAGGAAACGTTTACGGGCGTGGCGGATAACCCGCTACGCCCGCAAAACTTGTGCCTGCCCGCCGAAATACCGGTAGTTCAGGCCCTGTGCGTCAGGCGGCAAGCGCCTCGGACAGGATGGCCAGCGCGCGATCGAACTGGGCGTCGGGGATGGTCAAGGGGTACAGGAAGCGCAGGACGTTGCCGTACACACCGCAGCTTAGCAAAATCAGGCCCTTTTCGATGGCGCGGGCTTGCACGCGCTTGACCGCTTCCGCGTCCGGCTTGCCGGTGGCGGGATCGTTCAGTTCCAGGGCGACCATGGAACCCAGGCCGCGCACGTCGGCGATGCCCGGAACCTTGGCGCGCAGGCCTTCCAGATGCGCGCGCAGCTTGTCGCCCAGGGCGTCGGCGCGTTCGCACAGCTTTTCCTCGGCGATCACGTCCAGCACGGCATGCGCCGCGGCGACCGCCAGCGGGTTGCCGGCGTAGGTGCCGCCCAGGCCGCCGGCGGCGGGCGCGTCCATGACGTCGGCGCGGCCGACCACGCCCGATATCGGGAAGCCGCCGCCCAGGCTCTTGGCCATGGTGATCAGGTCGGCCTGGACCGAGTGGTGCTCCATGGCGAACAGCTTGCCGGTGCGGCCGAAGCCGGTCTGGACTTCGTCGGCGATCAGCAGAATGCCGTGCTCGTCGCAGACCTTGCGCAGCGCCGTCATCAACTCGGGCGGGGTGATGTTGAAGCCGCCTTCACCCTGCACCGGTTCGATGATGATGGCCGCGACGCGCTTGGGATCGATGTCGCACTTGAACAGCAGGTCCAGCGCCTTGAGCGAGTCCGCCACGCTGATGGACTGGGTGGCGTTGGGGAAGGGCACGTGATAGATGTCGCCCGGCATCGGACCGAACGACAGCTTGTACGGGGCGACCTTGCCAGTCAGCGCCATGCCCAGCATGGTGCGGCCGTGGAACGAGCCCGAGAAGGCGATGACGCCCGAGCGGCCGGTGGCCGAACGCGCGATCTTGACGGCGTTTTCGACGGCTTCCACGCCGGTGGTGAAGAAGGCGCTCTTCTTCAGGCCGTCGATGGGGGCGAGGCGGTTGATGCGCTCGGCCAGCGAGACATAGCCTTCGTACGGCACGATCTGGTAGGCCGTGTGCGTGAAGTTGTCCAGCTGCGCGGCAACGGCGGCCTTGATCTTCGGGTGCAGGTGGCCCGTGTTCAGGACGGCGATGCCGCCTGCGAAATCGATGTATTCCTTGCCATTGGCGTCCCACAGGGTGGCGTTTTCGGCGCGCACCGCGTAGAAGTCGCACATGACGCCGACGCCGCGCGGCGTGGCCAGGGAACGGCGGGTATTCAGGTCCTGATTCTTCATCTCAGCCTCTGCGAGCATGATGGGCGGGAAAACCTTATTTAATGCTACGATGGCCCCACTTGTGGGAACCACTTTTATAAATCAGGTAGAACCAATTGCGGTCCATCGTCGGTGACTTGCTGCAGCTGCGGCTGGCGGACGGCTCCAGCGAGCCCATGAACAAGCGGCTGTACCGCGGCATCCGGGAAGCCATCCTGGATGGGGCCATTGCCGCGGACTCGCGCCTGCCCGCCTCGCGCGACCTGGCGGCCGAGCTCGGCATCGCCCGCAACACGGTGGTCCACGTCTACAGCCAGCTGCTGGCTGAAGGCTACACCCGCAGCCGCCAGGGCAACGGCACCTTCGTCAACGCCTCGGTGCCGGATTCCTACCTGGCCAGCGGCCGGCGCATGCGCCAGCCGCCGCCCGCGCAGCCGCGCCCGGCGCTGTCGCCGCGCGGCGCCGCCATCGTCGACGGCGTCTCGGCCTCGCCCTACCAATGGGGCGCCTTCATGCCCGGCGTGCCGGACCTGACCGAGTTCCCGCATAAGAAGTTCGGCCGCATTTTCAGCGCCTTGTGGCGCAATCCCTCGCCCGACCTGCTGACCTACGCTTACGGCGGCGGGCTGCCCGCCTTGCGCGAGGCGCTGGCGCAGCATCTGGCGCTGACCCGCTCGATCGATTGCGATCCCGAGCAGATCATCATCACCGAGGGCTCGCACCAGGCCATCGACCTGACCACCCGCATCCTGGGCGAGGCCGGCGAGACCGCCTGGGTCGAGGATCCGGGCTACTGGGGCGCGCGCACCGTGCTGCAGGCCAATGGCCTGCATACCGTGCACCTGCCGGTGGACGAGGAGGGCATGCGCCTGCCGGAGACCGTCGGCACGCCGCCGCGCTTCATCTTCGTCACCCCTTCGCACCAGTACCCGCTGGGGCCGGTCATGTCGCTGACGCGCCGGCGCCAACTGCTGGCGGTGGCGCGGCAAAGCGGCAGCTGGATCATCGAGGACGATTACGACAGCGAATTCCGCTTCTCCGGCCGGCCGATCGCCTCGCTGCTGGGACTGGAGCCTGATGCGCCCGTGATCTATATGGGCACCTTCAGCAAGACCCTGTACCCGGGCCTGCGCGTGGGCTATCTGGTGCTGCCCAAGACCCTGACCGCGGCGTTCCAGGCGGCGCACGCCGAGCTGTACCGCGAAGGGCATCTGATGACGCACGCGGCCCTGGCCACGTTCATCTCGGAAGGCCACTACGCCGCCCACATCCGCCGCATGCGCATGCTGTACGGGCGCCGTCGCGCCATGCTGGTCAACCTGATCGAACGGCGGCTGGGACCCGACTGGCTACATCGCGACGCCAGCATGGCGGGGCTGCACCTGGTGTTGACGCTGCCCGAGGACATGGACGACCTGCGCGTGGTGGACGTGGCGCGCGGCAAGGGCGTGCTGACGCGCGCGCTGTCGCGCTATTACGTCAACGACGAGGGCCGCCGGCCCGGTCTGCTGTTGGGCTACGCCTGCGTGCCTGAACACGACATCGCGCGCAAATTCGAAGTGCTGCTGGAAAGCCTGAACGAAGTGGCGCGCGCGCCCGCGGCGCTGGCGGTGTCAGGCGGGCGCTAGCGCCGCCGCGAAGGCCGCGGCGTTGCGCATGCCCTGATCTTCAAAGTTGGTGTTGAAGACCGCGTGCGCCTGTGCGCTTTGCGCCGCCAGCCGGGAGAAGCGCTCGGCCAGTTCGGCCAGTTCCTGTTCCGAGTATTCATATTGGAAGCGCCCCGAGGAGGCGGCGCCGGACACGTTCCAGGTGGCCGTGTTGCGCCCATGCAGGCGCAGCAGTGTCAGTTCCGGGTGAGTGCATTCCCAGACTGCGGGCACGGTGTTCTCAAAGCCTTGCGGGCTGTCCACCACGGTATGCGCCACCCCCAGTTCGCGCTCGAAGGCCAGCGTGTCCGCGGTCGCCGAGGGCGACTCGAACCAGCTGCGGTGGCGGAACTCCACCGAGACCAGATTGTCCTCCATACGCCGGGCGCAGTCGGCGACCCGTGCCCGGCCGCGCGCGTCGCGGCGGATCCAGGGCGGAAACTGGAAATGCACCGCGCCTAGCTTGTCCGCCATGCGCAAGGGTTCCAGCGCAAGCTGGTAGCGGCGCCAGAGTTCGTCGCGCAGGTCCGCAGGCATCCGGTCGTGGTAGATGACGGGCTCGGGCCAGTCCGGCAGCTCGCGCCGGATGTCCGCCGGCAGAGAGGAAAGCGGCGTCTGATGGCCGGTGAACAGCCGGAAGGCCTTGATATTGAAGACGAAATCTTCAGGCGTGCGCTGTGTCCAGAGATAGGCGTTTTCGGCCGTGGGCATGGCGTAGTAGCTGGAATCGACCTCGGCCATGGGGAAGCGCGAGGCATAGAAGCGCAGCCGCGCTTCGGCGCTGCGGACCTCCGGCGGGTAGAAGCGGCCGCAGGCCAGCAGGGTGGGGTCGGTCCAGGAGGCGGTGCCGGTCAAGAGGCGCATGGCCACAGGTGAATCAGACTTTATTGAAAAAATTCTGTATAAATATACAGTGTTCATCCGAAGCCCGGCAATGTCCGGGCTCGCCGTTTTCAGCGGCTGCCATGCTGCGGCCCCGCCCCATGTCCGACCAAACCGATACGTCCTCCCCGTCCGCCGAACGCCCCGATCCCCTGGCCGATCTCAATCCCGCCCAACGCGAGGCCGCCGAGTTCGGCGTGGCTGGCGCGCCGGGGGACGACGGCCCCTTGCTGGTGATCGCCGGGGCCGGCTCGGGCAAGACCAATACGCTGGCCCACCGGGTGGCGCACCTGATTCTCAACGGCGCCGATCCGCAGCGCATGCTGCTCCTGACCTTCTCGCGCCGCGCGGCGCTGGAAATGGAGCGGCGCGTGGGCTCGGTGCTGCAGCGGGTGATGCGGCTGCGCGCCACGCAGCAGGCGCCGTCGCTGCCCTGGGCCGGCACCTTCCATGCCATCGGCGCGCGCCTGCTGCGCGATTGCGCGCAACGCATCGGGCTGTCCGAAGCCTTCACCATCCATGACCGCGGCGACGCCGAGGACCTGATGGGCATGGTGCGCCACGAGCTGGGGCTGTCGTCCACCAAGTCGCGCTTTCCGCTCAAAGGCACCTGCCTGGCCATCTATTCGCGCGTGGTCAACAGTCAGACGCCGGTGGCCGACGTGCTGAAGACGGCCTTCCCCTGGTGCGCGCAATGGGAGGACGAACTCAAGAACCTGTTCCGCGCCTACGTCGCGGCCAAGCAGGACCAGCAGGTGCTGGACTACGACGATCTGCTGCTTTACTGGGCCGAAATGATGGGCGATCCCGGCATCGCGGCCGACGTGGGGGCGCGCTTCGACCATGTGTTGGTCGATGAGTACCAGGACACCAACCGCCTGCAGTCCGCCATCCTGATGGCAATGAAGCCTGACGGCCGCGGCCTGACGGTGGTGGGCGACGACGCCCAGTCGATTTATTCGTTCCGCGCGGCCACGGTGCGCAACATCCTGGATTTTCCAGGGCAGTTCCCCACGCCGGCCCGCGTCATCACGCTGGACCGCAACTACCGTTCCACGCAGCCCATCTTGAACGCGTCCAACGCCGTGATCGGCCTGGCCACGGAGCGCTACGCCAAGGACCTGTGGACCGACCGCAAGTCGTCCCAGTTGCCCGAACTGGTGACGGTCAGCGACGAAGCCGGCCAGGCGCGCTGGGTGGCCGACCAGGTGCTGGCGCAGCGCGAAGGCGGGGCCACGCTCAAGTCGCAGGCGGCGCTGTTCCGCACCGCCAGCCACAGCGCCGCGCTGGAACTGGAGCTGACCCGCCGCAACATCCCCTTCGTGAAGTTCGGCGGCCTGCGTTTCCTGGAGGCCGCGCACGTCAAGGACCTGCTGTCGCTATTGCGCTGGGCGGAGAATCCGCGCGGCCGCATGGCGGGCTTTCGCGTGGCGCAATTGCTGCCCGGCATCGGCCCGGCCACCGCCGGCAAGCTGATGGACGCCATGTCGGCGTCCGCCGAACCCCTGCGCGCCTTGCGCGAGTTCAAGCCGGGCGCGGCGGCGCAGGGCGAGTGGGGCGCTTTCGCCGACACCTACGCGGCGCTGTGCGATCCCGCGCTCAAATGGCCTGCCGACGTGGACCTGGCTCTGCGCTGGTACGGCGCGCAGCTGGAGCGCCTGTACGACGATGCGCGCGTGCGCCGCGCGGACCTGGACCAGCTGGCGCGCATCGCCGCTGGCTACGGCACGCGCGAACGCTTCCTCACTGAACTGACGCTGGACCCGCCGGACGCCACCAGCGACGAGTCCGGCGCGCCGCATCGCGACGAGGACTACATGATCCTGTCCACCATCCATTCCGCCAAGGGCCAGGAATGGAAGGCGGTCTACGTCCTGAACGTGGTCGACGGCTGCATCCCGTCCGACATGAGCACCGGCACCGCCGAGGAAATCGAGGAAGAGCGCCGCCTGCTGTACGTGGCCATGACGCGCGCCAAGGAACGCCTGCAGCTGATCGTGCCGCAGCGCTTCTACGTGCATCAGCAGACTGGCATGGGCGACCGGCACGTCTACGGATCGCGCACGCGCTACATCACCAATGCGATGCTGCCGCTGTTCGACCACCTGCCCAAACCGCCGGACCTGCCCGAAGGGCGCGGCGTGCCCAAGGAACCGCAAGCGCCCAGCGTGGACGTGGCCAAGCGGGTGCGCAACCTGTTCTCCTAGGCTGGGCTATCATCGGCCGATATATAAGCTGTCCGGCAGGGATCGCATTGCTAAAGGGTGTTTATGGCTACTGAAGAACATGCCGCCGACGACTCGAAGAGAGAAGTCGTCGCATCGATCGCCTACGTGAACGGCCGGCGGGACCGCGAGGTCCCGATCGATGAAGTCGCCCAGTACGTCAGCCAGGACCACGGCATGCTGTGGATCGGCCTGCGCAATCCGCGCCCGGAAATGCTGGCCAAGGTCGCCAGTGAGCTCGGCGCCTGCGACAAGAACCAGGAAGAAATGCTGGAGTCCCACCGGCGGCCGAAGATCATCGACTATGGCAACATGATCCTCATCGTCGCCATCACGGTGGAAGTCGAGGCCGAGCGCCCCATCTTCGGCGAGACCCAGTTCCTCATCGGCGACGGCTTCCTGGTGACGGTGCGGCGCGGCGCCACCGCCGGCCACAGCCCCTTGCGCGAACGTCTTGAAGCGTCGCCCGACCTGCTCAAGCGCGGCAGCGACTATGTGGCTTCGGAACTGCTGGATTGGCTGGTGGACCGCTACGTCGCGGCGGCCGGCAAGATCGAATCCGTGGTCGAAGGCGCCGAACAGAAGCTGCTGATCCGCGGCGCCAAGGACTCGGACATCCGCAGGCTGTACCGCCAGCGCCGCGACCTGCTGCGCATCCACACCGTGGTGTCGCCGCTGGCCGAGATCTGCCGCCGCCTGGCGCGGGTCGAGATGTCGGCGGTGGACGAGCATGCCCGTCCGTATTTTGGCGAAGTGGCCGACCGCGTGCTGCGCGTGGACGAACTGTTCAACTCGCTGCGCGAATCCCTGGCCTTCGCCTTTGAAGCCAGCCTGATGATAGGCCAGGCGGCGCAGAACGACACCACCCGCAAGCTGGCCTCCTGGGCCGCCATCCTGGCGGTGCCCACCGCCATCGCCGGCATCTACGGCATGAACTTCGAATTCATGCCCGAACTGAAATCGCCCTGGGGCTATCCCGTCACGCTGGGCGTCATTATCTCGATCTGTTCGGTCCTGTATTGGCGCTTCCGCAAGTCGGGCTGGTTGTAGCACGGCTTTGCGCGCTGCCTTTATGGCAAACTGCCTGCGTTTTCCTACCTGGAGCGCTGGCGGTGCGTGGCAAACCTAACTTTCGCGGCGGCAGCAAGCTGACCGCCCTGATCGTCGCCCTGATACTTGCGGCGGCGGGCGCCATCGTCAATTGGCTGCAGCCTTCGGGGAAGCAGGGCCAGGACCGGACCGAACGTCCGACTTCCTCAACCCAGGGCCGGCCGGGCGCGACGTTGGCTGGCGACATCCCGCAGGGCAGCTACACGCTCACGGGCACGATCGTGAACGTGGCCGATGGCGATACCGTGACCCTGCGCGCGCCCGACGGCCAGCACCGTATCCGCATGGACAGCATCGACGCGCCCGAGGAAGGCCATGGATCCGACCAGCCCGGGCAGCCCTATGCCGAGGCCGCGCGCAAGAACCTGGCCAGCCTGGTCGCCGGCAAGACGCTCACCGCGCAGTGCTACGAGAAGGACCAGTACGGCCGGGAAGTCTGCGCCCTGATCCTGGACGACGGCCTCTCGGCCAACCGCCTGCAAGTGGAAGCCGGCTACGCCTGGGCCTACACCGCGCGCCAGGGCGACTACCTGCGCGACAAGGCCATGCCGGACCTGCAGCGCCAGGCCAAGGCGGCCGGGCGCGGCCTGTGGGCGCAGCCCGGCGCCATGCAACCCTGGAAGTGGCGCTACGACTGCTGGCGGCAGCGCCAGTGCGGCTGAGGCCGCGGGGGCTGGGCCGCGCAGCCGCTCGTGCGCGCAAGCGGCCCTGGGGGATGCCTGGGTATGGCCCCCGGCCCGTGTTTGCTATCCTCTGTCGCAACGATTCGAAGGGAAGGTTTCCATGCGTGCATTGAAGCGGCTCTGGGCGGCGGCCATGCTGCTGTCGCTGGCGTTGGCGGGCTGCTCGCAAGAAAGCCCCATCAACAGCCCGTATCCGTCCGGCGCCGAAAGCCAGAACACGCTGTTTTCCGCCTTCGTCAAGCGCTCGCCGAAGTATCTGGACCCGGCCAGCTCTTATTCCGGCGACGAAACCCCTTATACGTACAACATCTATGAGACGCTGTACGGCTACCACTATCTGAAGCGGCCCTACGAACTGGTGCCGCGCGCGGCGGCGTCCATCGACCCGCCCGTCTACCTCGACGCGCAGGGCAACACGCTGCCCGCCGACACCCCGGGCGAGCAGATCGCGCAAAGCGTTTACGACATCAAGATCCGGCCCGGCGCGCGCTACGCGCCGCATCCGGCCTTCGCCCGCAAGACCGACGGCAGCTACGACTACTTTCCGCTGGCCGCAGGCGAACTGGACGACAAGTTCTACATTCCCGACTTCCCCCGCACCGGCACGCGCGAACTGACGGCCGACGATTACGTCTACGCCTTCCGTCGCCTGGTCAGCCCGCGCGTGGTGTCGCCGATTTCCAGCCTGATGACCGAGCATGTGGCCGGCCTGAAGGAATACGCCGACCGGCTGCGCCAGCGCGACCAGGCGCTGCGGCGGGACATGCCGGGCGGGGCCGGCGCGCCGCCTTGGCTGGACCTGCGCGAGGCCGACGGCTTCACGGGCGTGCAGGCGCTGGATCCGCACACGCTGCGCATCCGCGTCAACGGCAAGTATCCGCAGTTCAAGTACTGGCTGGCCATGACCTTCACCGCGCCGATTCCTTGGGAAGCCGACCGCTTCTACAGCCAGCCCGGCATGGGGGCGCACGACCTGTCGTTCAACACCTGGCCGGTGGGCACCGGTCCGTACATGCTGGTGGAGTCGCTGCAGAACCGCCGCCACGTGCTGGGCCGCAATCCCAATTTCCATGGCGAGCCCTATCCCTGCGAAGGCGAGCCCGGCGACGCGGCCGCCGGCCTGCTGGCCGACTGCGGCAAGCCCACGCCTTTCATCGACCGCGCGGAATTCAGCGTTGAAAAGGAAGCCATTCCGCTGACCGGCAAGTTCTTGCAGGGCTATTACGACGTGCCGCAGATCGAGCGCGGCGAGTATGGCGTGGCCATGCTGGTCGCGGCCGGCGACAGCCAGGACAAGGCGCGCCTGTACAGCGAGCATGGCATCAAGCTGCCGACGACCGTCGAAACCGCCAACTGGTACATGGGCTTCAACTGGCTGGACCCGGTGGTGGGCAAGGGCGACACGCCGGAACAGGAAGCAAAGAACCGCAAGCTGCGCCAGGCCATCAGCATCGCGTTCGACTGGGAAGAATACGTCGCCGTGTTCGAGAACAGCCAGGCCTCGGTGGCTTACGGTCCGGTGCCGCCGGGCGTGCTCGGCTACCGTGAACCGCCCGAAGGCGTGAACCCCGTGGTCTACGACCTGGTGGACGGCAAGCCCGTGCGCAAGTCCGTGGACGTGGCCCGCCGCCTGCTGGCCGAGGCCGGCTACCCCGATGGCCGCAACGCCAAGACGGGCGCGCCGCTGGTGCTCTATTACGACTCGATGCAGGGTGGCGGCTCCAATCCGCAGTTCGACTGGATGCGGCGCCAACTGGCCAAGATCGGCGTGCAGCTGGACGTGCGCGCCACCGACTACAACCGCTTCCAGGACAAGATGATGCGCGGGTCGGCGCAGATCTTCCTGTGGGGCTGGAACGCCGACTATCCCGACGCCGAGAACTTCCTGTTCCTGCTCTACGGCCCCAATGCCAAGGCCAAGGGCGGCGGCGAGAACGCGGCCAACTACGCCAGCCCCGAGTTCGACCGCCTCTTTGAGCAGATGAAGTTCCTGGACGACGGTCCCGAAAAGGCACAGCTCATCGCCAGAATGATCGCCATCGTGCAGCGCGACGCGCCCTGGATGTTCGGCTACTTCCCGATGTCGGGCGGCGCCTACCAGCAGTGGGTCGGCAACGCCAAGCCGACCCAGATGGTCCGCAACACGCTGCAGTACATGAAGATCGATGCCGGCCTTCGGCAGCAGAAGATCGACGAGTGGAACTATCCGCGGTGGTGGCCGATCGGCCTGTTCGCGCTGTTGCTGGCGCTGGCGATCTGGCCTTCGTATGTGGCGCTGAAGCGGCGCGAACGCCAGACGGCATTCACGCCGGCCCTGGGCAAGGAGCATCAATCATGATCGGCTACGTGATCCGCCGGTTGCTGTACGGCGTGCTGATCCTGATCGGCGTGAACCTCTTCACCTTCGTCCTGTTTTTCGCGGTCAACACGCCCGACGACATGGCGCGGCTGGCCATCGGCGGGCAGCGCGTCAATCAGGACGCGGTGGAAAAATGGAAGGCCGAGCGCGGCTACGACAAGCCGCTGTTCTTCAATGCCAAGGCGGAAGGCGCGGCCCAGCTGACCGACACAGTGTTCTATCAGCGTTCGGTGCCCTTGCTGGTCATGGACTTCGGCGCCTCCGACGGCGGCCGCGACATCGGCCGCGAGATCAAGACGCGCATGGGGCCTAGCCTGGCCCTGGCAGTGCCTACCTTTTTCCTGGGGCTGTTCGTCAGCATCGTTTTTTCGCTGACGCTGGTGTATTTCCGCGCCACCCGGCTCGACTTCTGGGGCGTGGTGGTCTGCGTGCTGCTGCTGTCCATATCCAGCCTGTTCTACATCATCGCCGGCCAATGGGTCTTCGCCAAGCTGCTGCGGCTGGTGCCGTTCTCGGGTTTTTCGGGCGGGCTGGACGTGGTCAAGTTCCTGGCGCTGCCGGTGCTGGTCGCAATCGTGTCGCGGCTGGGGCCGGAGGCGCGCTTCTACCGCACCCTGTTCCTGGAAGAGACCGGCAAGGACTATGTGCGCACCGCGCGCTCCAAGGGGCTGGCCGAACGCATCGTGCTGTTCCGCCACGTGCTGCGCAACGCCATGCTGCCCATCCTGACCAGCACGGTGGCGGCCTTGCCGCTGCTGTTCATGGGCAGCCTGATCGCGGAGTCCTTCTTCGGCATTCCGGGCCTGGGCAGCTACACCATCGACGCCATCAACGCGCAGGACTTCTCCATCGTGCGGGCCATGGTGTTCCTGGGCGCCGCGCTCTATATCGTGGGGCTGATCCTGGCCGACATTTCCTACACGCTGGCCGACCCCCGCGTCCGATTCGAGTAGCCGCCATGCCCATGTTCGTCTTTCTCTGGACCGATATCGCGCTTTGGCTCATGGTGCTGGGCGCGCTGGCCTATGTCTGGCACGTGCGCCGCAGCCCGAACCTGCGCGCAACCTGGGCGCGCGTGGCGCGCGACACGCCGGCCATGTGTTCGGCCGTGATTCTGGCCGCCTTCGTGGTGGTGGGCCTGCTGGACTCGGTGCATTACCGGCCGCTGCTGCCGCCGGCGCCGGGCGCCGCCGCCGACGCGCCGCCGGCCTATGCGCCCGCGGTGCGCTCGGCGCTGGACGGCCTGCTCACGGGGTCCGTGCTGACCACGCCGGAAAAAACCTATTCCGAGCCCTTGGCGGTACGGCAGTTCACCAAGGAAACCATGCTCGTCAATGACAAGCCGGTGCGCGACTTTCCCCGCCTGCGCGGCGCGGGCGTCCACCTGCAGGATCCCGACCGCGATCACCTGGGGGATGTGGCCCAGCGGCTCGGGCTGGGCCTGGCCGCGGGGCTGGCGGTGTCCGCCGCCGTGATCGGGCTGATGTACGCCGGCCTGGCCAGGCGGCGCGCGGCCCGGCTTGCCGCCGGGGATCCGCAGGGCGGCTATTCGGAAGTGCCCTGGCGCGCCATGGCCGTCACCTTCACGCTGCTGTGCCTGACGGCGGGCGCCTTGGCCGGCCTGTCCAGCGGCTATCACGCGCTGGGCACCGACCGCATCGGCAACGACGTGCTGTGGCAGGCGCTCAAGAGCATCCGCACGGCGCTGGTCATCGGCAGCCTCACCACCATCGCGATGTTGCCGCCGGCCATCGTCTTCGGCATCGCCGCCGGCTACTTCAAGGGCAAGGTCGACGACGGCATCCAGTATCTCTACACCACCATCACCTCGATTCCGGGCGTGCTGCTGGTGGCCGCCTGCGCGCTGATGATGCAGGTGTACATCGACAACCACGCGGATCTGTTCGACACTTCGGCCGCGCGCGCCGACCTGCGGCTGTTCCTGCTCTGCATGATCCTGGGCTTTACCGGCTGGGCCGGGCTGTGCCGACTGCTGCGCGCCGAAACCCTCAAGCTGCGCGAATTGGAATACGTGCAGGCGGCGCGGGCCTTCGGCGTGTCGCACTGGCGCATCATGACCCGCCATTTGCTGCCCAACGTGGCGCACCTGGTCCTGATCACCGTGGTGCTGGAATTCTCCGGCCTGGTCCTGTACGAGGCGGTGCTGTCCTATCTGGGCATAGGCGTGGATCCCAGCATGAATTCCTTCGGTTCCATGATCGACGGCGCGCGGCTGGAAATGTCCCGCGACCCCATGATCTGGTGGAACCTGATGACCGCATTCGTCTTTATGCTGGCGCTGGTGCTGGCGGCCAACCTGTTCGCCGACGCGGTGCGCGACGCCTTCGATCCGCGCACGCGGCGCTACAAGCCGGGCCGCATGGCGCGCTTCGGCCTGTTCGGCCGGGCGCCGCGCACGGCGCTGGCCACCGATACGCGCCAGTCCCGTCCGGGAGATGCCCCATGAGCCAGGCTCCTTTGCTCGACGTACATGGCCTGTACGTGGACATCGCCGGTGAAAGCGGCATGACGCATGCGGTCAAGCGCTTGCATCTGGCGATCTCCAGGCGGGAGACCTTCGCGCTGGTCGGCGAATCGGGTTGCGGCAAAAGCATGACGGCGCTGGCGCTGTTGCGCCTGCTGCCCGACGCCGGACGCATCGTGGGTGGGCAGATCGACCTGGACGGCGAAGACCTGAACCGTCTGCCGGAAAGCGCCATGCGCGGCGTGCGCGGCGGGCGCATCGGCATCATCTTCCAGGAGCCGTCCACCAGTCTGAATCCGGTCATGCGGGTGGGCGACCAGATCATCGAGACCCTGATTGCCCACACGCCCCTGCGCGGCGCCGCGGCGCGCGCCCGCGCCGTGGACTGGCTGCGGCGGGTAGGCATCCCCGAGCCCGAGCGGCGCATCGACGACTATCCCTTCCAGTTCTCGGGTGGGCAGAAGCAGCGCGTCATGATCGCCATTGCGCTGGCGGCCGAACCCGTCCTGCTGATCGCGGACGAGCCCACCACGGCGCTGGACGTCACGGTGCAGGCGCAGGTGCTGGACCTGCTGGCCGACATCCAGCGGGAAATGGGCATGGCGGTGCTGCTGATCACGCACGACCTCGCGGTGGTGAAGAACGTCGCCCATCACGTGGCGCTGATGCGCGGCGGCGAGATTGTTGAAAGCGCCGACGCCGAGGAGTTCTTTCGCGCGCCCAAGCACCCCTATGCGCGGCAGCTGTTCGAAGCGATTCCCACGTTTGAAAAGCGCGGCACGCCGTTGACCGAAAGCGGCCGCGAGGCCATGGCGCGCGACGACGCCCGCATGGCCGGGAGCCCCAAGACGCGCGACGCCAGCGTGGTGCTGGACGTGCAGGACCTGAAGGTCCATTACCCCGTGCGCAAGGGGCCGCTGCGCCGTATCGCGTCCTGGGTCAAGGCCGTGGACGGCGTGGCCTTTACGCTGAAGGCAGGTGAAACGCTGGCCCTGCTGGGCGAGTCCGGCTGCGGCAAGACCACCACGGGCAAGGCGCTGCTGCGCCTGATCGATGGCGCGCACGTATCGGGCCGCGCGATGCTGCAGGGGCACGATTTGTTGTCCGCGGACCGGCGCACGCTGCAGCGCCTGAGACAGGACATTCAGATCATCTTCCAGGACCCATATGCCTCGCTCGACCCGCGCATGCGCGTGGGCGACATCCTGGACGAAGGATTGGCCTCCCTGCGCGCCGGCATGGACAAAGAGTCGCGCCGCGCCCACGCCGCGCGGCTGATCGAGCGCGTGGGCCTGCCGTCCAATACCCTGGCGCGCTATCCGCACGAATTCTCCGGCGGCCAGCGCCAGCGGATCGCGATCGCGCGGGCGCTGGCGGTCGAACCCAAAGTGCTGATCTGCGATGAACCCACGTCGGCGCTGGACGTTTCCGTGCAGGCCCAGATCCTGGACCTGCTGCGCGAACTGCAGCACGAGCTCGGCATCGCCTATCTGTTCATCACGCACAACTTCGGCGTGGTCGAGTATCTGGCGGACCGCATCGCGGTCATGGACGCAGGCCGCATCATCGAATTGGGACCGGCCGACGCGGTGCTGCACCAGCCGCGTCAGGACATGACGCGCAGGCTGCTGGCCGCCGTGCCGCGCCTGCACTTCGGGCCGCCCGAGGCGGCCTGATCCGGTTTGAAGCGGCGGCGGGGGCGATGCTCCTGCCGCCGCCTTTCTACCCGGGCTGATGCGCGCTGCCTGCCTCCAGCCAGGCCTGAGTGTCGCGCTTCACGCCGCGGCCGCAACGCATCAGGAAGGCATGCACCGTTTCCAGCTCCGCGGTGTCATAGCCGCGCGCGGTCGTGGCGATGGCCTCGGCGATCCACCGCCGTTCCTGGGCCAGCGCCTGGCACTGCTCCTCGACCGGCCGGATCACGATCATCCGGCGATCCAGCGGGTGGCGGCCGCGCTGGACATAACCGGCGGCTTCCAGCCGGTTGATCAAGGCGGTCGCGCCGCCGGAGCTGACGCCCAGCAACTGGGCCAGATGTCCGGTGGGCAGGGCATCGAACTCCATGACCAGCTCCAGCGCCTTCAGGTCCACCGGGGGCATGCCCAGCTTTTCCGCCAGCGCCGACTGGCATGCCGCGTTGTAGGCGGCGAACTGCCGACCCAGCAGCAGGACGATCTCGTCCAGCATGCCGGACCGCCGGTTGCTTCCCGTTGATTCAGCCATGCCGGTCACATGCTCGTGGTGAAAGTAGGTCTGTTGTTGCAGCATGATGTGGATTCCTGGCGGTTGCGATGGATCACTTCTTCCCGGCCAGGCCGCCGAGCAGTCCGCCCAGCAGGCCGCCGTTGGCAGTCCCGCCAGACGATCCGCCCGCCGCCGCGCCGCCCGTCAGGCTGCCCGTCACGCCACCCAGCAGTCCGCCGAGCAGGCCGCCATTGGCTGCGGCGCCGCCCGTCGTGCCACCAGATCCTCCCGAGCTGGCGGGCGCCCCGGTAGAGGCTCCCGCACCGGCCCCGGCGCCGGCCGCGACGTTCACGCCTCCCACCAGCCCGCCCAACAGTCCGCCGCCGTTCGTCCCGGCCGAGGCGCCGGCGCCTGCCGCAGCGCCGCCAGCCCCCGTCAACCCACCGACCAGTCCGCCCAGCAATCCGCCGCCGGCCGTGCCGCCCACCGCTCCCGTCACGCCGCCCAGCAGGCCGGTCACCGGGGCCAGCAGGCCGCCCGTGCCGTTGGCGCCGCCCGTCAATCCGCCCGTCACGCCGCCCAGGCCCAGGCCGCCGGTGAGAGAGGCCACCGCGCCCGTCGCGTTCGCCAGCGTCGAACCCAGGGGATTGGCGTTGCCCGGCGTGGCATGCAGCAGGCCGCCCGCGCTGGCGACCGCGCCGCCCAGCCCTTGCAGTACGCCGTTCAAGCCCGGCGTGCCACCCGGCAACGCGCCGCCCAGATTGGTGACCGTGCCGCCCAGGCTGCTCAATAGGCCGGCTACCGGCGCGCCCAGCTTGGTGGTATCGCCGACTTGCTGCGTCAGTCCGACGACCTTGCCGGCCAGTGGGCTGGCGGTCGGATCCAGCGCGCCGCCCACGCCGGCCAGCACGGGCTGCAAGCCCAGCGGCAGCACGTTGTCGACCGTCTTGCCGACGTTGCCGAGCGCAGGCTCGAGCAGCGGCGTGTTGGGGCCGCTGAGTACGCCGCCAGTCACGCCGCCGACTACCTGGGTGATCGGCTGCAGCAGCCCGCCCTGGCCCGACAGTGCCCCCGTCAAGGCGCCCACCGCGCCGGTGGCGTTGCCCAGCACGGTCGTCAGGGGATTCGGATTGTTGGCGTTCGCATTCAGCAGGCCGCCAGTGCTGGCCACGGTCTTGCCCAGGCCGTCCACCAGGCCGCCCACGCCCGCGCCCAGGCCCCCGGGCAGTCCCGATCCTTTGACGCTGGTGCCCAGGTCGCTGACCAGGCCGCCTACCTGCCTGACGACGCCGTCGGTGGGTTGTCCCAAACCGGTAGTCGCGCCGATCTGTTGAGTCAGTCCGACCACGGTGTCGGCTACCGGCTTGATCGTGGGATCCAGCGCCTTGCCCACGCCGGCCAAGGTCGTGTCCAGGTTCAAGGGCAGGGTGTTGTCGAGCGCCGCGCCGGTATTGCCCAGCGTGGTTTCCAACAGGCCGCTCACGCGCGGCGGATTGGTGCCGCCGCCAGGATTAGTGCCGCCGCCGGGGTCGGTCCCGCCACCGGGATTGGTGCCGCCACCAGGGTTGGTTCCACCACCGGGGTTGGTACCGCCGCCGGGGTTGGTACCGCCGCCGGGATTGGTCCCGCCGCCAGGGTTGAGGCCGCCGCCAGGATCAAGGCCGCCACCACCGGGGTTGGTCGGGATGTCGGTCCCGGGCAGTCCCGCGGTTTTCTTCCCGCCGCCACCGCCGCCGCAGGCGGCCAGGGCGCTTACCAATGCGGTGGCCAGGATGGTGGCGGTCAGGACGCGTTGCAGGCGGCGCGTGTCGGAATGGGTATGCATGGCGAACTCCTTTGGTTGGAAGAGTCAGGCGTCGAAACAACCCGATACGCTTCCTTATGCACAAATCGTGCCAAGATTTTTCGCCATGCCCGCAAAGCGGTATTTGCGGCAATTTTCGGTGAGTTAAATCGCCTTGTTATCAATGGGATAGGAATGAAAACAAGGGTTTTCCTTAAATCTGGAAAATCCTCATTTTTGCGATCGCCCGGAGCCTGCGATTGTTACGGAAAGCCGCCCATCCGACGTAACGTTACGGCGGACGTTACGTAACGCCGGCAGCGCCGCCCAAGAAAAAACGCCCGTCGTAACGGGCGTTCATCGATCTGCCGGCCGCCTCGTCCCGAGCGGCTAGAACGCGTCGTAGAACAGGGAATAGTTGGCGTTGAAACGCACGTTCCGGTCGTCGTTGACCGTGGCCGATCCCACCGGTTTGGCTACGTTGAAATCGAACAGGTAGTACTTGTCGTCGGTAAAGCGCAAGCCCAGGGCCACGGAGGACAGGTGTCGCTGATTCAGGGTCTGCAGGTCCTTGTTGTTGTACCAAGTGCGCGCGTAGTCGACCAGGGCGTAAGGCTGCACGCTGGAAAGGTATTCCCAGCCCACGCCGAAGCGGCGATTGATTTCCGCCGACACGCCCACGCCCTTGTCGCCGCTTTGTTCGCCCTGCGGATAGCCCATGGCGTAGCGCCAGCTGCCGTACGAGACCTGTTCGGAAGAAGGCAGGATGTTGCTGGAGTACTGTGCCGCGCCAGAGAAAACCAGGCCGATCTGGGCGGGCAGCACAAAGGTCTGCCTGGCGTTCAGGTTGTAGCGGGTGAAATCCAGGTCCAGCAGCGGGGTGGCAGAGTAGCCATAGTTGGTCGCGATGTCCTTTTTTGCGCCCGCGGCGTCAAACCCCTTGGCCACGCTCAGCGTGACATCGGTGGCCTTGGTCTCGGATACCTGGATGTAGCGCATCTCGGCGGTCGCCGCGCGCACCTGGGCATCCTGCTGCAGCCAGCGGTCGGTGTTGCGGGCCTCGTAGCGGTCCTTGGAATTGGCCGCGTAGACGCCCACGGTGCCGGTCAGCGAGCGGGTGTTGTTCAACAGGAACGGATAGCTCACGCCGATGCCGATGCGGTCGTTCTTCACGCGGCGCTCGAAGCCCAACATTTCGATGGCGTCGTCCTGGGGCCGTGCGTCGTAGTGATAGCCATCGATCTTGACGGCCAGGCCGTCCGCCCCGATCGGCACGCGGATCTCGCCCGACACGTACTTCACGTCATCGGTATTGAAGGGCACCGAGGCGGTCAGCTTCACTTGCTCGCCCAGGGGGGTGAGGCTGTTGGTCGCGAGATTCACGATGGGCTGCATGCCGGTACCCAGGTCCGCGATGCCGCCGGTCAGGCTGACGGGCTGGCGGCTGGCCGCCAGCACCAGTTCGGTGGCGCCATCGGCGCGACGGGGCAGATCCAGGCTCGGCGTGAATTTGACGCCCGGCACGGTACGCATCAGGTTCAGTTGGCGTTCCAGCGTGGCCTGCTTGAGCGGCCTTTCCTCCTGCATGGGCGCGGCCAGCGCTTCCAGTCTGTCCTGCGCGTTGCCGATATCGCCTTCGATCCGCACGTTGGCGATGTAGCCCTCGACCACCGTCACCACCACCAGGCCGTTGGCGAAGGTCTGGTTCTGCAGCAGCGCGAACGACAGGGGAAAGCCTTTGTCGCGGTAGAGCTGGGTGATCTTGTCGACTTCCTGGACAAGTTCGCCCAGGCTGATTTCCTTGCCCGCAAGCGGGGTGAGCAGCCCGGACACTTCCTCGAACGGGATGGCGCGCACGCCGCTGACGTCGAAATTGCGCGGCACGATGCGCTGCGCCAGGCGAGCCTGCAAGGCCAGCTGTTCCGGCGTGGCGGTCTGGACGTAGGGCGGAGGCTGCGTCGCCGAGGGCGGACGCTCAATGCGCGGCATGGCGTCCACCGGATTGCCGCGTAGCGGACCTTCGGCCCGGGCCTGAGTGCCGGCTGCCACCATGCACAAGAGGGCGAGACAAAGCGGACTCGCCGGGGATCTGCTGCTCTTGCCTTTTTCGTCTCTCATTTCCGCTGGCGCTTCTGAACGGATACCCGGACCCGATCGAGTATTGGATTGAAAAGGGTAGCAACAGTGTTAAGACAAAGTTGCAGTTAGCGGTGGGCGTATGGTGCCAGTATTTCTGGTTGAATGACAATTCATTTCAAATTCCGCCTCCGTAAAGTGGCTGCATTTACATTATTTCGGAATATTCTTTTGTTGCGTAATATATTTTCAGGCAAAGATAAGCGAGCTTTGGCGGTTTTTATTAATGTTTTCGAAAACTTAGGTCCATCCGTTACACATCTTCTGTCGCAATATCGCGAAATTCAGTGAAAACCCTGATGTGTATGATTTGGCAATATATAAACTAAAGATACGTATCAAAAATACGCAAAATGTGTGGACCCGCCCGGAGGCGAAGATGGCTGGGGATTACCGCAAGAAGCACTGCAACAGCTTGCCGGCCGCGCGCTGCCGCAGCCGCTTGCCACACCGGGAGAGCACATGAGCCCGGGTGATGTCGTTCCGCTCTCCTTCAATGGCAGTCTGGTGGCGCTTTCATTCCTGATTGCGGCGTTGGGTTCGTATGTGGCCCTGTTGGCCGCCGCGGGTATCCGCGCGGAAACCCAGGATGGTGAAATCCGCGTCGGCTATATCGTCATCGGCGCGGTGGCGATGGGTGGCGTGGGTATCTGGAGCATGCATTTCATCGGCATGCTGGCGCAGAACCTGCCTTTTGAAGTTGGTTACCAGGTCGGCCTGACGATACTCAGTTTCATGGTTGCGGCCGGGTTTTCCGGTTGGGCATTCTGGTATGTCGGCCGCGACCGATTCACTTTCCTGCGCTGCCTGGTAGGGGGCTGCGCCGCGGGGTTCGGCGTCGCTTCCATGCATTATGTGGGCATGAGCGCCGCGCGCATGCCGGCGGTATTGCTCTGGAATCTGCCGCTGGTGGTTTTGTCGGTGTTGATCGCCGTCGTCGCGGCCACTGCCGCGCTCTGGCTCGCCTTCAATACCCAGAATGAACGCCAGCGCATCGGCGCGGCCATTTTGATGGCCGTCGCGGTCTGCGGCATGCATTACACCGGCGCGGCGGCGGGCGCGGTCATCTGCACCACCACGAACGACGCCATCGGCCTGCATATCGGCGGCGCCATGCTGCCATACGTCGCTTTCGCGCTGTCCGCAGTCACCTTGCTCCTCATGCGCTGGCATTTGCAGCGCGCTTCCGAACGCTTTCGCGCGCGCACGGCGCAGCGCATCGACTCGATCATTGAATCGGCCCCTGGCGTGGTTGCGGACAGATTGCCCGGAACCACGCCGGGGCCGGGTTAGCTGGACCCTGGACGCGCGCCGCGGCAATGAGCGCGGCGCGTGGGCGGTTCCAGGCTTTAGGGGGCTGGCTCTGTTGCTTGAAGAACAGCCCCGGTCATCAATCGAGACCCATGGAGCTCGACATGAAAGCAACACTTGCGCAGTTCTGGAATGACGAAGACGGCATCACGGCCCTGGAGTACGGGCTGATCGCGGGAATGGTGGCGGTAGCCCTCATCGTCGCGGTGGGGGCATTTACCGGGTCCTTGAAAGGCATGTTCGAGGAACTAGGCACCAAGCTGGACAACGCCAAGACCGGTACCACTACGCCTCCGGCTTGAGCTGCAACCAGTCCGCGTCGTGGCGGCGATGTATTCCTTGCCGCCGCGGCGCGTACCCGCAACATGGCATCACTTGATTGAAGGAGTCCGCGTCAGTCCCGACGCGTCCGTCGTTGAAGTCGTTTTCTTGAAGGTCTTGCCTTGTATCCAGGGGAAGTGCTGTGGTGGCTGTTGTTTGCATGCTGGATCGTGGCGCTGATCCACGCCGATCTGCGCTATCGCCGCGTCCCCAACCGGCTGATCGTCGCGGGACTCGCGGGTCAATTGCTATGGCTGCTGGCGGCCTTGCTGGCGCCGGGCTGGGCCTATCCGCCGCGCTGGTCGGGATGGTTGATGGCGCTGGCCGGATTTCTGGTTGCAGTGCTTTTCCTGCCGCTATGGCGCAGGCGGCTGATGGGAGCGGGCGATATCAAGGCCATCGCCGTGCTCGGGCTCTTGCTCGGTTTCGCGCCGCTGATGGTGACGCTGGCGTTGGCCAGCGTATTGGCCGGCCTGCATGGACTGGGGTACCTGGCGGTGTCGCGGGTCTGGGCGCTGAGCAACCGCGCGCGCCAGATTCCGTATGCCGCTTATCTGGGCCTGGCCGCCTTCAGCGCGGTTCTTATTCCGTGGAATTCGCCCTGGTATTCGTGGTGTTCTTCCTGGTGTTTTACGGGATCCTGACGTACTCCCTGGTGGTCGCCGCGCAGCATTCCGTGACGCTGGCCGCGCAGGACGGCGCGCGCAAGGTCTTGCAGTGGCAGGCCGGTACCGCGTCGCTGACGGCGCGGGCCAATGCCGGACGCGATTCGGCGTTGTACCAGGCGGAGTGGATCAGCACCCTGTCCGCGGCGCCGGTGCAGGTGGCGGTCTGCGGCAGCGCGGGGGCGCTGAGCAGCGCGGCCGGCGGCGCCTGCAGCGGCTTGCCGCTGGCGCAGGACCAGATCGAGGTCAACGTGTCCTATGCGTATGGCGCGCATCCGCTCATTCCATCGGTGCCATTGCTGCAGGCGGCGCTGATGCCGGCCTCCAGCGTGCTGAGCGCGCGCGCGACCGTGCATCTGGGCAATGCCCTGGGCGGGGGAGGCTGAGATGCGAGCCTATGCGCAATGCTCCGGGAACGTTCCACGCAAACGCCAGCGTGGCATTGCGGCGCTGGAGTTTTCGCTGACGCTCACCCTGCTGTTGCTCTTCATTTGCGGCGTGGTCGGGTTCGGCGCGCTGTTCTGGATGCAGCAGCAACTGGCTGCGGCCGCCGCGGATGGCGCGCGCGCCGCGGTCTACGCCCGATTCAACGGCCAGGCCGATGTGCCGGCAGCGGCGTGTTTCGCTGCGATGGGCTCGTTCTCCGCCGGTTCGGCGGTGCTGTGCAGCGCCACGCGCGCGCCCTGCGCCTGGACCGGGGCGGGCGGCAGGCAGGCCGATTGCGCCACCGTCGCCATGACCTACAACACCCAGTCCTGGCCGCTGCTGGAGACCGTGCGCGGGCTGATCACCGCCTTGCCGGGCGCGAACCGGAACTGGATCCCCGGCAGGTTGCAATCGCAGGCCGTTGTGCAGATATCGCAGGGGGCGCCATGAGCAGTCTGAGCAAGATCGTCGCGGGTATGTTGCTGGTGGCGGGCCTGGTGCTGGCCTTCGTGGCCTGGCGCCTGGCCTCGGCGCCGGCCAGTCCTCCGCCCGGCGTGGCGCCCGCGCCTGTCGCGGCGGCGCCGGCGGAACCGCTCAAGCTCCATCCGGTGGTGGTGGCCCGGCAACCGATTCCCGCGGGTTCGCGCATCGACAGCGCAAGCATGCTGACGGTGGCCCAGTGGCAGGTCGCGCTGTCCGGCGGCTTTGCCGACATCGCGCCGCTGGAAGGCGCGGTGGCGAAAGTCGACATCGCCGCAGGCGATCCGATCGTGCCCAGTCTGTTGACGCAAGGCTTGGCACGCCAGCTCAAGCCAGGCGAGCGCGCCGTCGCCATCGCGGTGGACGAAGTGATAGGCGGCGGCAATCGCATCGTCCCCGGCGACATGGTGGACGTGTTCTTCATGATCGAAAAAAGCGCCGAAGTGGCGGTAGGCCAGGCCCGCCTGTTGCAGTCCCAGGTGCGGGTGCTGGCCTACGGCAGAGCCTCGGTGGAAGGGCCGGACGAAAAGTCGGCCCTGCAGCAGGGCGGCCCGGGCCAGCCGGCGCGCACCGCGGTGCTGGCCGTGCCGGTCGACCGGGTCAACGAACTGATGCTGGCCGGCCGCGCGGGCCGCCTGCAGCTGGCGCTGCGCCCCGTGGGCGACGACAGCATGCCGGACGCGCAGTTGTTCGCCCGACGCGGCACGGTGTTGCCGGTCCGCGCCGATTTGACGGTCGCGCAGCGCGAGTCGCTGCAGTCGGGCCCCAACCGCGCCTATGCCGGCGAGAGCCTGGTGCAACTGGACGGCACCACGTCCGCGGCGCTGGCGCCGGCCGCCCGCGCCGCGAGCCGGCCCCAGGGTTCTGGCGGCGGCCGGACGGTGGAAATCATCCGAGGAGATAAATCCGAGCGCGTGCGCTATTGAACGGGGCTGCGGGCGGACCAGGCGCTGGCCGCAGCCGGACTCTTTCCATCATCAGGTCCTGCACATGAAGAAACATCAGCGCACCACCATGATCTGCCTCCTGTCGGCCGCGGCAGCGATGACACTGGGGGGCCTCAGCCTGGCACAGACCGCGGCGCCGGCGGCTGGCGCGAATGCGCCGGTCCGCGACATCTCGATGGCGGTGAAGGGGCAGCAGAGCCTCGTGCTGGATGGCGGCGCGCCCGCGCGCATCGCCATCGGCGACCCCGACGTGGCGGACGTGAAGGTCTTGCCCGCCACCGGCAAGCGCGCGGCCTCCGTGCTGCTATATGGCAAGAAGCCCGGCACCACGCAATTGCAGATCTGGACCGGCAACAACGCCGCGCCGCAGATATGGAACGTCCGCGTCGGCGGCAGCGTGCAGGGCGCGCTGGCGAGCCGGGGCCTGGGCGGGGGCGCCAACGTCGACATCGCCGACGGCCACGCCGTCGTGTCGGGCCATGCCGAGTCGCAGTTGGGGCAGATCGCGTCGGCCACCATGGCGGCGTCCGCCGTGGGCGGGGAAAAGAACGTGGTGGACATGTCGACCGCGGGCACCGGCGGCGTGGTGCAGGTTGAGGTGAAGGTCGTGGAAGTGTCGCGTTCGGTGATGAAGGCGGCCGGCATCAGCTTCACGGCCAGCAACGGCCCCTGGAGCGGCGGCAGCTCCACCATGCCTGCCAGCCTGGGCGGCGCGCTGGCGTCCGGTTTTTCGCTGTTCTATGACTCCAACAACTTCTCGGCGCGGCTGCGCCTGCTGCAGACCAACGGCATGGCGCGCGTCCTGGCCGAGCCGACCCTGGTGGCCTTGACGGGGCAGAGCGCCAGCTTCCTGGCCGGCGGCGAATTGCCGATTCCGCAGGCGGGCGGCCTGGGGACGGTCAACGTGACCTTCAAACCCTTCGGCATCGGCCTGACCGTGACGCCCACCGTGCTGTCGCGCGACCGTATTTCGCTGAAGGTGGCGCCAGAGGCCAGCGAGCTGGATTACACCAACGGCATCGCCATCAACACCAGCGCGGACACCAGCACCATCATCCCGGCCTTGCGCACGCGCCGCGCCGACACCACGGTGGAACTGGGCGATGGCGAAAGCTTCGTGATCAGCGGCCTGGTGTCGCGCCAGACCAAGGCCATGGTCAACAAGGTGCCCATGCTGGGCGACCTGCCCATCATCGGCTCCTTCTTCCGCAGCGTCGATTACTCCCAGGAGGATACCGAGCTGGTCATCGTCGTGACGCCGCGCCTGGTGCGCCCCATCGCGCGCGGCGTGGCCCTGCCGCTGCCGGGAGCGAAGCAGGAGCAGACGGATACGGCATTCAACGCTTGGGGCTATTACCTGACCGGCCCGATGGGCGGCCAGCAGATGCCGGGCTTTTCACGGTGAGCAATATGAAGACACATGCCAGCGAATGGGTGGGCCTGCAAAACGGCACGCGGTTCCTGTTCTGCTCCCAAGGCAACGCGGTCGCCGCGCAGCTGGGGCAGGCTCTGGGCGACCTGGGGATGCTGACCCAGGAATCGCCGCGCATCGAAGAATTGGCGCGGCGCCTGACGGAGATCGCGCCGCAGGTGGTGTTCCTGGATTTCACCCTGAGCGACGAGGAACCCGGCAAGCTGTTCAAGTCCGCCGAACTGGCGCGCTTGCTGGCGCGCATTGCGCCGACGGTGCCGCGCGTGGCGGTCGGCTTCCTGAGCCAGCCGGAGGGGGCGATCGCCGCCTTGCGGGCGGGCGTCAGCGATTTCGTCGACCCCTCGGTGGCGCCGCAGGAGATCAAGGAAGTAGTGCTGCGCCTGCTCGACCGGCCGTCGGGCGGCCGCATGGACGGCACGCGCCGCAGCGTCGTGCTGCTGGGTGCGCGTCCCGGCGTGGGCACCAGCACTCTGGCGGTGCATCTGGCGGGCATGCTGCAGGACCGCCTGGCGCTTGCGCACGGCCAGCGCGCCGCTTCCGGCGCCAAGGCGCCCAAGCCTGCCGGCGAACCGCTACCCCTGTCCAGCCGGGTTGCGCTGATGGACCTGGGCTGGCCCGTCGGCGACTGCCAGCTCTACCTGAACATAGGCGGCGACTTCGACTTCGCCGAGGCTGCGCGCAATTTGCGCCGTCTCGATTCCACGTTGCTGGGATCCGCCATGGCGCACACGGCCAATGGCCTGAGCGTGCTGTCGCTGCCGCGCGACCTGGGCCAGATGCGCGACGTGTCGCAGTCGGATTCGCTGCTGGTATTCGAACGCATGCGCCAGCATTTTTCGGTCGTGGTGGCCGATTCGGGCGGCTTCACCAACCCCGAGTTCGTGTCGGGCCTGGCGCGCGCTTCGCAGCTCAACTGGATCGTGACCGATCAGAGCGTGGGCGCGCTGGTGTCGCTGGCCGGCCTGCTGCAGGAGCTGGAGCAGCTGCACGTGGAGCGGCGCAGCCTGGGCCTCATCGTCAACCGCTATGACGAGCGCTACGGCATGACCGCGCAGCAGATCGCCGAACGCTTCCAGCTGGAACTGGTGGGCACGCTGCCGGACCGCACGCTGCCTCTGATGGTGTGCACGAACCGCGGGCATTTGTTGCACGAAGAGGCCGAACGCGATGTCTATGTGCGCGCGGTGCAGGCGCTGGCGGAACGCCTCTGCACGGAGGAGAACACGCCCGGCGGGCGGGCAGGCTGGCTGGCCACCTGGCTGCCCGGCGTGCACCGCCGCATGGTGGTCGGTTGACGGACAGACAGACGGACGGTAACGGGACCCGACATGATCATGACAGCGACGATAGAGTTCGGCGGCGACGGCGATAAAGGCTTTGTGGCGTCGGACCGCTACCAGGAAGTGAAGACGGCGGCCTACGAGCACCTGCTGTCCCGCATCGAAGAGCTGGGCGCGGAGTTCGGCCGCTGGGCCAGGTCGGCGATCCAGGAGTTCGTGGACATCGAGGTCGCGAGCTTCGTGCGCCTGCGCCGGGTGCCCATCAATGAAGGCGAAATGCGCGCCATCGCCGAGGCGCTGACGAAGGAACTGGCCGGCCTGGGACCCCTGGAGGACCTGCTGGCGGACCCGGCCGTGGAAGACATCCTGATCAACGGCTACGACAACGTTTTCGTCTCGCGCCGCGGCGTGCTGGCCCGCGAGACGCTGCGCTTCACCGACAACCAGCACGTGCTGCGCATCGTGCGCCGCATCCTGGCCCCGATCGGCCGCCGGCTGGACGAATCCAGCCCCATGGTGGATGCGCGCCTGCCCGACGGCGGCCGCCTGAACGTGGTGATCGAGCCGCTGGCGGTGGACGGCCCCATGGTGTCGATCCGCAAATTCCGCCAGGACCCGCTCAAGCCGGCGGACCTGCTGACGCTGGGCAGCTTCGACGAAGAGATCTACCGGCTGCTGAACGAGGCGGTGAAGAACCGCTGCAATATCCTGGTGTCCGGCGGCACCAGCTCGGGCAAGACTTCGCTGCTGAACGCGCTGGCGTTCTTCATCCCCGAAACGGAACGCGTGGTGACGGTGGAGGACACCGCCGAACTGTCGCTCAACCATCCGCATGTGGTGCGGCTGGAATCGCGTCAGGGGGGCTTTGACGGCAGCGGCGCCGTCACCATCCGCGAGCTGATCCGCAACAGCCTGCGGATGCGGCCGGACCGGGTGGTGGTGGGGGAAGTGCGCGGCGCCGAGGTCATGGACATGCTGCAAGCCATGAACACCGGGCACGAAGGTTCGATGGCGACGATCCACGCGAACTCTCCGCGCGAATGCCTGTACCGCATCGAGATGCTGGCCGGCTTCGCCGGTTTCCAGGGCAGCGAGGACAGCCTGCGCCGGCAGATCGCCAGCGCGCTGGATTTCATCGTGCAGATCGGGCGCCTGTCCAACGGCAAGCGCCGGGTGTTGTCGGTGACCGAGATCACGGGCATGGGCGACAACGTGATCTCCACGCAAGAGCTCTATCGCCACGAATCCTATGCGGCGCCGGACGGCGAGGAGAAGGACCGCTGGACCTGGCTGGGCATCCACCCCCATACGCCCAAGCTGGCAAAAATGCGCAACGAAGCGCGCGCCAACGACAACCCGCCGGACGACCGCGATGGCGGGGGCGGCGGATTCTGGAGCAGGAGGCGCTGATGCTGGAAGCCCTGGTGCTTGCGATCCTGGCGGCGGTGCTGGCGATCGGCGCGGTGCTGCTGTGGCGCCATGCCGGCCGCAGCGCGCGCCGGGCGGCCAGCTCCGCCTTTTTGGAAAGCCAACTGCAGCGGGGCCGGGACGAGGCCAGCGCCGATGCGCCCTTTGCCGAGAGCTCGCGCGAATTCCGCAGCGGCTTTTCCGGCTGGGACCGCTTGCTGCGCCTGGCCGGACTGCGGCAAAGCGTCGGCCTGTATTTGCGCATCGCGCTTCCTGTCGTTGCTGGCGCAGCGCTGGCCTGGGTTTTGCTGGGTCCGCTGTCGGGAGCGGTGACCTTGCTGCTGCTGGCCGTGTTTGCCTACTTCCTGCTGTGGCTGCGGGCCGACAAACGCCAGCGGCGCATGATCTCGCAGTTGCCCGCGTTCCTGGACAACATCGTGCGCCTGCTCACCATCGGCAACAGCATGGGCGCGGCGTTCCAGACTGCCGCGGCCGCCACCGACGAACCCTTGCGCGAGGTGGTGGAAACGGCGTCCAGCCTGAGCCGCTCCAAGGAGCTGGACGCGGCGCTGGCGCAAGTATCGCGTCTGTACGGGCTGAAGGAGCTGTACATGGTCGCGGCGGTGGTGTCGCTGGCCATGCGCTTCGGCGGCCGCAGCGACCAGGTGCTGGAACGCATGGCGGCCTTCATGCGCGACGTGGCCCAGGCGCGCAACGAATTGACCGCGAGTTCGGCCGAGGTCCGGCTGTCAGCCTGGATCCTGGCCTTGCTGCCCGTGGGCATCGCGGGCTTCATCATCGTTGCGAACAACAACCTGTTCATGGGCCTGTGGCAAGACCCGCAGGGTTTCAGGATGCTGCTGACCGCCGTGTGCCTGCAGGTCGGCGGTTGCTATTGGCTGTATCGCATGGCCAAGGCCATTTGAAGGGAGCGCCGCATGGACACCCTGCAATCCTGGAACGCAACCACCGTGCTGGCGATGGCGCTGATGCTGGTGGCTGCCGGCCTGGTGGTGTTGGGCCTGGGAATGGCGCGGCGCCTGCGCAGCCAGAGCCGCAGCCGCCAGGTGGTGGATCAGGCGCTGGCCGCGCGCGAGGGTGGCGCGGCCTCGGCGCCCCTGCGCGGCGAAGGCGGGCAGGGGCGGCTGGCGGCGGCAACGCGGGCGGCCGACACCTTCGGCAAACGCCTGAGCGAAGGCCGGCTGGCCGACGCGCTGTTGGCTTCCGAGGACCGCAAGCTGGTGGACATGGCGGGCTATGCCAATCCTGGCACCGCGCGTTCGCGTTTCGTGCTGATCCGGGTCGGCCTGGCGATCCTGCTGCCGGTGGCGGCGGTCACGCTGGACTTGAGCAAGCACCTTCCCGACATGCCGATGGGCGCATTGGTCGCGGGTTTTCTCGGCTTCGCGATCGGCTACATGCTGCCCAAATGGATCGTGCAGCGGCGCCTGGCGCGCCGCCGCAGGCAGGCGGCCGACGAGCTGCCCCTGCTGATAGACCTGCTGCGCCTGTTGCAGGGCGTGGGCCTGTCGATCGACCAGAGCCTGCAGGTGCTGGTCAAGGAGTTCGGCCAGGTGCTGCCGGTGCTGGCGTTTGAATTGCGCCTGGCCTCCGAACTGTATGTGCGCGGCCGCACGCGCGAGCAATCGCTGGCCAGGCTGGCCGCGGGCTTCGACAACGACGACCTGTCCGCCATCTGCCGCCTGATCGCGCAGGTCGACCAGCACGGCGGCGCGGTGCAGGAGCCCTTGAACCGCTTCGGCGAACGCCTGCGGGACAAGCGGCGCCTGGAATTGAAGGAGAAGGTGGGCAAGACCACGGTCAAGATGACCGGGGTCATGATCGTGACGCTGCTGCCCGCGCTGTTGATCGTGACGGGCGGGGCGGGGTTTATCGCGGTATTGCGCGGCTTGTCGCGCATGGGGGGCATGTAATGAACGGCGGAACGGAAAGCAGGTCGCGCGCATGGCGTTGCGCGCTGGCGGCCACGGTGCTGGCTGCGGGCGCGGGCTTGAGTGGATGCAAGACCAACAACGCGGAATCCGCCTGGCAGCTGATCCAGCAACAGCAGCAGGAACAGGCCTTGATGCGTCAGAAGGAAGACGAGGCCCAGAGCAAGAGCCGGCCCAAGGAACCAGAGATGATGCTGTCCATGATCGTCGAGGCGCAGCGCCAGGAGCGCTATTACGCGTCGCTCGCGTACATCGATGGCTATCAGCAGAAGTACGGCAACGACGCGCGGGTGGCGGTGCTGCGCGCCGAGGCGCTGCGCCAGACCGGACAGGCGGCGCAGAGTGAGCAGGCCTACCGCGCGCTGACCGCCACCGACCAGGCCGCCGAGGGCTGGCATGGCCTGGGCTTGATCGCCGGTTCGCGCGGGCAGTTCGACCAGGCGGCCGACTACTTTTCGCGCGCGGCCAGGTTGGCGCCCATGGACGCTCGGATCCTGGGCGACCTGGGCTACGCGCGCCTGCGGGCGGGCGATCCGGCGGGCGCGCGCGTGCCCCTGGGGCAGGCGGCTGAATTGACGCCGGAAAGCGGCAAGGTGCTGGCGAACCTGGCGGTGCTGCTGCTGGTCGAGGGCGATCCGCTCAAGGCGCAGCGTCTGATGGAGCGGGCGCAACTGAGCGAGGAAGCGCGCGGCCAGGTGCTGCGACTGGCCGCCGAGATCCGCGGCCAACTGGCCCCGGTGCCGGGCGCGTCCTACGCGCCGGCGACCAGGGTGTCCAGCGGCGGGCAGACGGTCATGCCGATGATGAGCCCTTTGATGGAAGGGCTGGGCAACGGCCCCATCGTGCGCTAACCCTGTCTTGAGGAAGACTGCCATGTCTCATTCGACCCAGCACGCATTGTTCATCCTGGTCTGCGCCCTGGGGGCGCTGGCGCCTTCCGCCGGCCATGCGCAATCCAATGCGCCGCTGACGGGCAGCATGTCGGGCGCTCCGAGCGGCGCGCCCGCGCCGGCGTCTGCGTCTGCGCCTGCGCCCGCATCGACCCCCGCAGCCGCCATGCCCGACCGGCCGGTGGTGCAGCAGATGCAGACTCCGCTGCCGCAAGCGCCGGCCGCCGCGCCCGCGGCGCAGGAGGGTTTCGGCGATGTGACGCGCGGCCTGTTGGCGGCGCAGGCCGACGGCCGGCGCGCCGGTAATGCCTTGCCCGTGCTGGGGCCGGTCTCCACGGCGGCCTGGAACCGCTATCTGGAAAGCTTCAAGCGTCCGATTCCAGAGTGGTTCGACCGGAATGTGGAGATCCCCAACGTCCAGTGAATCCAGGGAACCTGTTTCTCCGCCGCCTGCGGAAACGGAGTCGCAATAGCATGTCTGCCGGCCGTCCACATCCTTCCTCGCCGCCGCGGCAACGCGGCAGCATGACCGTCGCCGTGGTCTTCGCGGTGCTGGTGGGAGTGGTGTTGCTGGGCGTGCTGCAGCTCGCCTACGGCTACTACATGAAGCGCGAGATGCAGAAGGCGGCGGATCTGGCGGCGCTGTCGGCCGTGCAGGTCCTGAACCTGGGCTCCAGCGCGGATTGCGCCCGGGCCGCCGCCGCGGGCAAGGCCTCGGCCCTGGCCAATGTGCCGAACATCCTCGACTTGTTCACGGCCGCGGATTTCACGGTGGAATGCAAGGTGTGGGATCCGACACGGTCCGACGCGTCCGGCATGCATGTCTTCGACGCGGCGGGCGGGCAGGCCTATAACGCGGTGCGGGTTGCGGTGCGCAAGCAGCTGGCCAATCTGATCCCCGGCGTGGGCGGGGTCACGGCGTCGGTCGCGGCGGTGGCCACCAACACGCAGCCGGTGGCCACCTTCACGGTGGGATCGCGGCTGCTGCGGCTGGAGCGGGGCGGCCTGCTGTCGCAATTGCTGGCCACGGCGGGGGCGTCGCCCACGCAACTGGATGTGCTGGACGCCGCCGGCCTGGCCAATGTCGGCATCACCCCGGCCGGCCTGCTGGAAGCGCTGGGCCTGCCGCTGTCGGTGGCGGCCGGCGTGGGCACGCCCGAGCAATTGACGGCGCTAAGCAACCTCACCCTGGGTCAGCTCCTGCGCGCCACGCTGAGCGTCATCGACAAGCAGAGAACCGCAAACGCCGATGTCGGGCTGCTGAGCGGGGCCATTAACACGGTGTTGGACCTGATGCCGCTGAACCTGCCCGTGAAACTGTTCGGCGACGGCGGCGTGCTGAATCTGGACGTGGTGGGCGGCGATCCCAGCGCCGCCTTGCAGGCCAAGGTCAATGCGCTCAACATTCTGGAAACCGGCCTGGCCATTGCCAACGGCAGCAACCTGATCAATCTGGGATTGAGCGTGCCGCTGCTGGGACTGGACGCGCGGGTGCGCATTGTCGAGCCGCCTGCGGTGGCGGTAGGTGGCGTAGGCGTGCAGGCCGTCAGCGCCGGCATTCGCGTGTATCTGCGCGTCAACACCAGCACCATCCCGCTGGTGGGGCCTTTGCTGGCCAACACCCTGAACACCAAAGTGGACCTGCCCATCATCATCGACGTGGCGCAATCCACGGGCACGCTGCGCAAGCTGTGCGAAGCGCCGCTGGCCGAAAACCAGGCGATGATCGACGTGACCTCGGCCGCGGCCAGCGTCTGCCTGGGACGTTTCCCGGGCATGGAGTCCAACACCGACACCAAATCCGCCAATTTCCAGTCGCTCACCAACCGCTGCGAACCCAGCGCATTCGGCTCCGTTGGCCGCTACCAGGTCTTGAACGTGCTGGGCATACTGCCGCTCACTGCCAGGGTTGCGCTGCCGGTGTTCAATTCCTCGGCGCCCGTGCCGGTGACCTTGACCGCGCCGCCGTCGCCCAATTCCACCGCGACCGTCAACGCCACCAACCTGGACCTGTCCAAGCTGGTCGCGAATCTGGCGGACGCGCTGATCGGCGGCATCCTGGGCGACCTCTACAGTACCGGCACGCCGTTGAGCGCAAAGGAACGCAGCGACCTCGCAGCCAAACTGGTGGGCGAAGACCCGAACAACGCGGGCAAGACGGTCTCGAAAGTCGTCAACGACATGCAGTGGTCCAAGACCGCGATGGACCAGTTGGGTACACGCCTGACCACGGGCGGCCTGACAGGGGTGCTGGGCGGCACGCTGCAATTGGTCGGAAATATTCTCAAATCGCTCTTGGCGGCGCCGCTCAGCGACGTAGCCTGCGCCCTGTTCTTTGCGCCGGACAAGATACGCCTGTGCCGCATCGATGCGGTCGGCACGCTGGCCTTGAGCGGCGATGACCAGGTGGGCGGTGTGCTGTCCGTCGTCATGGCTTTGCTGGCCCCTCTGCTGGATTCGCTGTCGGCGGTGCTGCAGCAGTTGCTGAACGCGCTGGGCCTGAGCCTGGGCCAGACCGACGTATCCCTGATCTCCGTGGATTGCGGCAAGCCCCGCCTGGTGTACTGATGACGAAGCTCCTGACCCCTATCCCTTTCCTTCACGCATGGTCCAAGCGATGAGCCAGAATTTCGCGCGCGAAGAATTCGATGTGTACGTCTGGGAGGGCACCTCCGACATCGCCAGCCGCGCCGAACGCTGCCTGGCGGGCATGGACGTGTCGCTGCTGCGGGCGGACGCCGGCACCGCATTTCCGCCGCCGCGCGACCTGACCCGGCCGGCCGTGGCCCTGGTGTCGGTCTCCGTGATGGGCGACAAGCGCTTCAGCGGCTATGACTGGCTGGCGGCGCAGGGCCTGCCTGTCATCTGGGTGGCCGCGGAAGCGCGCGGGCGCGACCCGCGCTATTACCCGCCGGAATACTCCTATACGCTGCCGCTGACGTTCACGACGGCCGACCTGCGCAAGCTGCTGTATGAGCTGCTGGGCACGCTGAATCAGCTCACGCGTTCTGCGCCGCGCCGCGAGCAGCCGCTGATCGCCGTGTCCGCGAGCATGCAGGACCTGCTGGCCGAGGCGGAAATGTATGCCGACTGTCGCAGCAACGTGCTGATCCATGGCGAGACCGGCGTAGGCAAGGAGCGCATTGCCCGCCTGCTGCACGACCATGCCGCCTGGTTCGGCGGCCCCTTTGTGGCGGTCAACTGCGGCGCCATCCCCGAAGGCCTGTTCGAGGCGCATTTCTTCGGCCACGCCAAGGGCGCTTTCACCGGCGCGATAGGCGCGCACAAGGGCTACTTCGAGCAGGCCAGCGGCGGCACGCTGTTCCTCGACGAGATCGGCGATCTGCCGCTGTACCAGCAGGTCAAGCTCTTGCGCGTCCTGGAACAAAGCACGGTGACGCGGCTGGGCTCGACCGTGGAGGTGCCGGTGGACTTCCGCCTGGTCGCCGCCACCAACAAGGATTTGCGGGTGCTGGTGGGGCAGGACGAATTCCGCGCAGACCTGTACTACCGGCTGGCCGTCATCGAACTGCGCATCCCCAACCTGGAGCAGCGCGGGCCGGAAGAAAAGGCGGCGATCTTCCGCGCCTTGCTGCAGGGCCAGGGCGTGGACAGCGAACCGCCCCAATGGCTGCTGGACCGCGTCTCACGCACGCGCTACGAGGGCAATGTGCGCGAGCTGTCCAACGTCGCCGAGCGCGTCGCCATCGTGCGGCGGCAATTCCAGGCCTGGGACCCGCCGCGCATCGAACGCATTTTCGACCAGTTGGCCGAACCGCTGCGCGTGGCAGGCGCGGCGGCCGGCGCGCGGGCCGAGCCCGCCGTCTTCACCGATGCCGAACGCGCGGAGCGCGAGCGTGTGCTGGCGGCGCTGGACGCCAACGGCTGGCGCCGCCAGGACACCGCCCACACGTTGGGCATCAGCCGCAAGGTGTTGTGGGAAAAAATGCGCAAGCTGCAACTGGGCGCAGGCCAGGGCGAACCCGCCGATGGCGTTGCCGAGACCGTATGAACACGCAATAGGGAATGGCCCGTAGGGGGCGACAGTTCCGGGTCCGCCGCATGTAAGCGCGTCTGTCCCGGCCGCAATAAATTGCTATAGTTCCGCAACGATTTTTTTGGGGAAGGCATGAACGTCCAATTTATCCGTGGCGCCGTCCGCATGGCGCTGTTGGGCACGGCCCTGTCCGGCCTGGCCGCTTGCGCCAGCGCGCAATCCGAAGCGCCCCGGCCCACGGTTAAACAGGTCGAGGATACCCAGGCGGCATCCACGCCCGTGACTCCCCCCGCGCCGCCGCCGGCCGCGCGCCCGGCCTCCACGCTGTCGGAGCTGCAAAGCCTGATCCAGAGCCGCCAGGTGTCGGAGTTGCGCACCGCCTACAACGGCACCTACGGCGCCAGCCTGCTGTTCAAGCCGGACGACCTGACCTATTACGTCGCCCTGTTCCAGCAAAAGGATTTCTGGCGCGTGGTGAAGACCAAGTCGGACAAGCAGGCCGAAGCGACTTACCGCGCCTTCGTCGCCCAATCGGCCGACCTGGCCGAGGTGGACATCAAGCGCATCAAGATGCAGGCCGAGTACGCGCATGCCGAGAAGCTGCTGGCCAGCCGCAGCGCCGAACTGAGCACCTTGCAGGCCGACCGCACGCTACGCATGCAGCAGGAAGAGCAGGTGGCGGCGCGCCAGGAGCAATCGCGCCAGGAAGCCACGGCGCTGGCCGATCAGCAGAAGGACGTGCGCCAGCAACTGCGTGATCTGCAACGCCAGATCGACGCCTTGCAGGCGCAGCAGGCGCAGGTGGGGAATCCCTCCGCGCAGAACCGCGCCAAATAAGCCTTCGGGCAGCCGGAAAAGCGGGCCTGCGGGCCCGCTTTGTCCTGGGCAGCCGGGAAAGGCATTGCGCACGCCAGGGACTAGCAGCCCGAGGCGCGCGCTTTCTTGTATTCTGGGAGTTGCACCCCATATAGACGCCATGGCACTTAAAGTTTTCGACCTCCAGTGCGAGCACAGCCACATTTTCGAGGGCTGGTTCAGTTCGCACGAAGACTACGACGCGCAACAGGCGCGCGGCCTCGTCACGTGCCCGGTTTGCGGTTCCGCCAGCATCACGAAGCGGCTGTCCGCGCCGCGCTTGAACGTCGCCCACCTGCACGCGCCGGCAGCCCAGCCGGCCGTGCTTGCCAACGCCTCCGACGCCGACAAGATGGCGGCCTTGCAGGCGGCCGTGATGCGCCAGGTGCGCACGCTGTTGCGCAATACCGAGAACGTGGGGCCGCGATTCGCGGAAGAAGCGCGCCGCATCCACGAAGGCGATGCCGATGACCGCCCGATCCGCGGCACGGCGACGCCCGAGGAGCGCGTGGCGCTGGCCGACGAGGGCATCGACGTCATGGCCGTGCCGGACTTCCTGGACGACGAGCGCTTGCAGTAGCGCCAGTGCGCACCGCGGCAATAAAAAAGCCAGACCCGAAGGTCTGGCTTTTTTTCTGCCTGCTTGCCGGATCAGTTGTTGACGCGGCTGCGGTATTCGTTCGTGCGGGTGTCGATTTCGATCCTGTCGCCGATGGCGCAGAACAGCGGCACGTTCAGTTCGTAGCCGGTGTTGATCTTGGCGGGCTTGGTCACCTTGCCCGAGGTATCGCCACGCACGGCGGGTTCGGTGTAGGTGATTTCGCGCACGATGGTCGTGGGCAGTTCAACCGAAATGGCGCGGCCGTCGTAGAAGACCACTTCCACGGGCATCGCTTCTTCCAGGTAGTTCAGGGCGTCGCCCATGCTTTCGGCTTCGATTTCGTACTGGTTGTACTCTTCGTCCATGAAGACGTACATCGGGTCGCCGAAGTAGGAGTAGGTGCACTCCTTGCGGTCGAGCTGGACGACTTCGAACTTTTCGTCGGCCTTGTAGACCGATTCGCTGGCCGAGGCGGTCAGCAGGTTCTTGAACTTCAGCTTCACAACAGCGGCGTTGCGGCCAGACTTGTTGTATTCGGCCTTCTGGACCACGAGGGGATCCTTGCCGACCATGACCACGTTGCCGACTCGCAATTCCTGAGCGGTTTTCATCGATAAAACTCCGGGGGTGATGGGTGCACTCGCCGTGCTTGCAAAAAGCCGCCGCAGCTATAGCTTCTAGCGGCTTCGTGCACACCCCGGGAGGCGTCATAGTAGAGGCCCGACAAATACAGGGCGCTCGGAAAACTCTCTATTCTAACGTTTCTTGGCCAAGTCTGCGCAAAAATCAGCCAGATTTTCGGCAAGATCCGGCAGCGCCGCCTGGCTCGCGTCCCAGGCCCGCGCGGCGGCGGCCCAGTCCGCCCAGGCGGCTGGCGCCAGGGCGGCCGGCAGCGCCGCGGAGGTTGCGCCGGTTTCCGCTTGGTTCCAGGCGCGGATCAGCGCGTGGGCAGTTTCCGGGGCCGGATAGCGGGCCAGCCAGGCCTCCAGCTTTTCCAGGTGCACGTTTTCATCCTGGGGATAGATCTGCCAGACCAGCGGGCGCGCGGCCCAGGCGGCGCGCACGAAGGAATCCTCGCCGCGCACGAAGTTCAGGTCGCAGCACCACAGCAGCCGGTCGAAATCCGGCTGCGCGACGAAGGGCAGCCGGGCGATCAGCGGAGCGCCCGGCGTCACGCAGGCAGCTTCCAGGCCGGGGGCCACGCCCTCGGGCGCCAGCAGCACGCTGGGGCGCGGGTCGGCGGACAGCGCAGCGGCCAGCGCCGCCACCGGCGCGGTGGGGTAGCAAAACAGGGACACGGTGCGTGCGCCGTCGCGGCGGCGCAACAGCAGATCTTGCCCCACCCCCAGCGATCGCAGGAAGGCCTCCTGATCTTGCGGCGATGCCTGTAGGAGGTCCCGTTCGGCTGACAGGCCGGGTTCGCGCAGCAGGCCGCCGGTGGCGGCGGTGAAACCGGGGAAGTAGAAGTGCTTGACCAGCCCGTCCGGCCGTTGCGAGGGCAGGCCGTGGCAGCTTTCCACCCAGGCCTCGGCGCTCAGGTATTCCAGGTTGATCCAGGCCGGATGCACCCGGCGCATGCTGTCCAGGAACGCCTCGGGAGGATCGCAGGCGAAGGCCTCGATCACCACGTCGCGGGCGCTGAGCGCCGGATCCGGCGTATCTGACCAGTGCACGATGTCGATGCCGACCAGTTGCTGGCGCGGCAGCCCGGCAACGATGCCGGGCTGGATGCGCGCAAAGCTGGCAAGGTCGTCGACCCACAGGCGCACATCCCAGCCGCGGCCGTGCGCCAGCCGGCGGGCCAGCCGCCAGCAGACGCCGATGTCGCCGTAGTTGTCGACGACCCGGCAGAAGATGTCCGCTTGCATTGCCGCCTAGTGGAACTTGGCCGGGGAGGCTTCCGCGTCCTCGGGCAGTTCGGCGTGCACCAGTTCGCCCAGGGGATTCGGGAAGTAGGGCGCGCCGCAGTCTTCGCAATACTCGGGCGGCAGCACGCCGGGGATGCGGCGCACTTCGGTCACGCCGTATTCCTTCAGCAGCGCGGCGATCTCGTCGACCACGTCGGGCTGGCCTTCATCGGCCGGCAGGTCTTCTTCGCGGCCATACAGGGGCCAGACGCAGCCGTAGTAGACGTCGTTGCTGCTGCGGGCGGTAAAGCCGATGCGATACTCGTCGATGCGGCTTTCGCCGCAGCCGGCCACCACTGCCCGCAATTGGGAGGCTTCGAGGCTGACCGCGCCTTCGAGCCAGCTGACCGCCGCGCGCAGCGACAGCGGGCGTACCCGCCGGTCGGCTTCGCGGTTGCTGACGTAGTAGGCGTCGGGCAGCAGGGCTTCGAAACCGCAGCCGGGCAGCAGATTGGCCAGGGTGGGCTGGGCCTGCGCCGCCCATTGTTCCTGGCAGGCGTCGCGGCTGGCCTCGGCCTCGCCCAGCTGTTCCTGCCAGCGGAAGATCGGCTCGCCTTCGGGCACCGCGACGGCCGCCACGATGTAGCGCGTGTCGGCCAGCATGTTGGCCGTTTCGGTCTCGGTATTCAGGGCGGGCTTGGTGGTTTCGGCGCCCAGCGCCTGCGTGCCCAGGCGCTGCAGCCATTGCCAGGTTTCGGAGAAGGTGCGCGGCATCTGGTCCACGCTGACCAGCATGGGCATCAGCGTGCTGCGAGCCTTGCTGGACAGGACATGGCCGTGCAGCTGCGCGACCAGCGCCTGTTGCGCGCTGGCCGAAATCGGACCGGTAGGGATGGCGTAGCGGGTCCAGGCGACGATGGGCGCCACGACCAGCAAAATGTCATGGCGGACGCCATTTTTCTCGATCTTCATCGATTCGGACAGGGTTTCGGCCTGTTCGATCAGGATCTCGTAGGCGCCCACATCGCTCTGGGCAAGGTGGTCCAGGGCCGCTTCCAGGGGGGCGTCCTGCCCCGCCTTCAGCAACTTCGGAATCGCTTCGCCAAGCAGGTTCTCCCAGAACACGTCTTCGAGGCGGCTGCCCGAGCGGTTGAGCGCCTGGGCAAGCGTGACCAGTTTGGCGGCGTCACGGGTGAGGCGGGGAGCGGATTGGCTGCGGGATCGGGCCATAACTTCGGGGAGCGTCCAGTAAGTGTGCAACTTCGTAGTTTAACGCCCGGCGCGCACTGCGGCGCGACGGCCCTGCCAGAGCTCGCAGCGATGAGCCTATGAGCTTACTGATGCTTAAGTAGCAATAGTTAATGTCAATTAAGGTTATTTATTGCTGAGATGAAACGGCGGAAAATGCTCACATCGACTCAATATCAGGAGGCACCGCCATGCGCTGGCCTACGCTTTTCGTTTCCCATGGATCCCCCATGCTCGCCGTCGAGCCCGGCCAGACCGGCCCGGCGCTAGCCGCCTGGAGCGCGGCGCAAGGCCGCAAGCCCAAAGGCATCCTGGTGGTGTCGCCGCACTGGATGGGCGAGGGCCTGGCATTGTCCACCCGCGACCGCCAGGTGGCCTGGCACGATTTCGGCGGTTTTCCGCAGGAACTCTATACGCTGCAGTACCCGGCTCCCGGCTCGCCTGAGCTGGCGGCGCGGGTGCAGGGCTTGCTGGCCGAGTCGGGCATCGTCGCCGACCTGGATCCGCGCCGTCCGCTGGACCATGGCGCCTGGGTGCCGCTGCGCTACCTCTATCCGGAAGCGGACGTGCCCGTGGTGCAACTGTCCCTGGACATGGGCCGCGACGCGGCCGGGCAATTGGAACTCGGCCGCGCGCTGGCCCGACTGCGGGACGAGGACATCCTGGTCATCGGCTCGGGCTCGCTGACGCACAACCTGCGCCACGTGCGCATGCCGCAGGACGCGCCCGCGCTGCCCTATGTGCCGGCCTTCCAGCAGTGGTACGCCGACAAGCTTGCCGGGCGCGACCTGCCGGCGCTGCTGGACTGGGAAGCGCAGGCGCCGGGCGCGGCGCAGGCCCATCCGCACGACGACCACCTGATGCCGCTGTACGTGGCGCTGGGTGCAGGCGGGGCGGGCTTTCGACGCCTGAACGACGAAGTCTCCTACGGCGCGCTGGCGATGGACGCCTACGAGTTCGCGGACTGATCGGGCGCAGCCGCCGAGCCGCGCTCGCAATGAAAATGCCCCGGCAACCTCGCGGTTGCCGGGGCATTGCTTTGCTGATCAGGCAGGGATCAGGCCGCCAGCAGTTGGCGCAGCACGAAGGGCAGGATGCCGCCGTGTTGGTAGTAGTCCACCTCGATCGGGGTGTCGATGCGCAGCAGCACCGTGACGTCCTGCTTCGAACCATCCTTGCGGGTGATCGTCAGCGTCACGTCCTGCATCGGCTTGATGCCGTTTTCCAGGCCCGAGATGTCATAGGTTTCCTCGCCGGTAATGCCCAGCGACTGCACGCTGTCCGCGCCCTTGAACTGCAGGGGCAGCACGCCCATGCCGACCAGGTTGCTGCGGTGGATGCGTTCGAAGCTGCGGGTGATCACGGCCTTCACGCCCAGCAGCTGGGTGCCCTTGGCGGCCCAGTCGCGCGACGAGCCGGTGCCGTACTCTTCGCCGCCGAACACCACGGTGGGCGTGCCGGCGCCGACGTACTTCATGGCCGCGTCATAGATGGACATCTGCTCGCCGCTGGGCTGGAACAGGGTGTCGCCGCCTTCGAAGCGGCTGCCGTCCGGCAGCGCCGGGATCATGAGGTTCTTGATGCGCACGTTGGCGAAGGTGCCGCGCATCATGATCTCGTGGTTGCCGCGGCGCGAACCGTAGCTGTTGAAGTCGGCCTTCATGACGCCGTTTTCCTTCAGCCACTTGCCCGCGGGCGAGGTTTCCTTGATGGAGCCGGCCGGCGAGATGTGGTCGGTGGTGACCGAGTCGCCGAACACGCCCAGCGCGCGCGCGCCCTTGACCGCCGGCATCGCGCCCGGCGTCATGCCGAAGCCGTCGAAGAAGGGCGGCTCGGCGATGTAGGTGGAATCAGGCCAGTTGTAGGTATCGCCGGTGACGCCCTTGATGTTCTCCCAGAGCTTGCCGGGATTGCTCTTGACCTGGCCGTAGTTGGCTTCGAAGGCCTTGGGATCCAGGGCGTACTTCAGCAGCGACTCGACTTCCTCGGTGGTCGGCCAGATGTCGCCCAGCCAGACGTCGCCGTTCTTGCCGCGGCCCACGGGTTCGGTCATCAGGTCGCGCGTGACCGTGCCGGCCAGGGCGTAGGCCACCACCAGCGGCGGCGAGGCCAGGAAGTTGGCCTTGATGTTCGGGTGGATGCGGGCTTCGAAGTTGCGGTTGCCCGAGAGCACGGCCGAGCAGATCAGGTCGTTGCCGGTGATGGCTTCGTTCAGGTCCGGGGTCAGGTCGCCGGCGTTGCCGATGCAGGTGGTGCAGCCGTAGGCGGCGACGTCGAAGCCGAGCTTTTCCAGGTAGGGCAGGAGGCCCGTCTTGGTCAGGTATTCAGTGACCACACGGGAGCCAGGGGCCAGCGAGGTCTTGATGTGCTTGGGCACGGTCATGCCGGCTTCGACGGCCTTCTTGGCCAGCAAGCCGGCCGCCAGCAGCACGCTGGGGTTGGACGTGTTGGTGCAGGACGTGATGGCGGCGATCAGGACGTCGCCGTTCTTGACCTTGGTGCCGGCGCTGGTGGTGAACGTCTGTTCCAGTTTCTCGGCCGGTTGGTTGAAGCCGTTCTCGGCGACCGGCTTGGAGTACAGGTCGATGAAGGTGTTCTTGACGTTGCCGATCTCGATGCGGTCCTGCGGACGCTTCGGGCCCGCCAGCGACGGCGCGACGGTGGACAGGTCCAGCGTCAGCAGCTTGGTGAAATTGATGTCCTTTGCCTTGGGCACGCCGAACATCTTCTGGGCCTTGAAGTAGGCTTCGAAGGCGGCGATTTCGTCTTCCGTGCGGCCGGTGCCGCGGAAGTAGTCGATGGTGCGTTCGTCGACCGGGAAGAAGCCCATGGTGGCGCCGTATTCCGGCGCCATGTTGCCGATGGTGGCGCGTTCGGCCACGGACAGGCTGGCGGTGCCTTCGCCGCAGAATTCGACGAACTTGCCCACCACTTTCTCGCGGCGCAGCATTTCAGTTATGGTCAGCACCAGGTCGGTGGCGGTGACGCCGCCGCGCAGCTTGCCCTTGAGTTCCACGCCGACCACGTCGGGGGTCAGGAAGTACACGGGCTGGCCCAGCATGCCGGCTTCGGCTTCGATGCCGCCCACGCCCCAGCCCACCACGCCGATGCCGTTGATCATGGTGGTGTGGCTGTCGGTGCCCACCAGCGAGTCGGGGTAGTAGACGTTGTTCTGCTTATCCAGGTGCACGCCGCGCGCCAGGTATTCCAGGTTGACCTGGTGGACGATGCCGAAGCCCGGAGGCACGACGCCGAAAGTGTCGAACGCCTGCATGCCCCACTTCATGAACTGGTAGCGCTCCTGGTTGCGCTTGAATTCCAGCTTCATGTTCAGGTCCAGCGCATTCTTGGTGCCGAAGTAGTCGATCATGACCGAGTGGTCCACCACCAGGTCCACCGGCACCAGCGGTTCAATGCTCTTGGGGCTCTTGCCCATCTTGTCGGCCACCGAACGCATGGCGGCGATGTCGGCCAGCAGCGGCACGCCGGTGAAGTCCTGCAGCACCACGCGGGCCACCACGAACGGAATTTCGTCTTCACGGCGGGCATTGGCCTGCCAGTTGGCCAGCTGCTTGACGTGCTCTTCGGTTACCTTCTTGCCGTCGCAATTGCGCAGCACGGACTCCAGCACGATGCGGATCGAAACCGGGAGCCGCTGCACGTCGATGCCGAGGGACTTGCCCAGCGCCGGCAGCGAATAGTACTGACAGGATTTATTGCCGATCTTGAAATTCTTGAGGGTGTCTAGGGTGTTGTGCGGCATGATGGACTCCGTGGTTTTGCCCGGTTGAAGCCGGCATTTTCTGGCGTTTTTGGGCATTTGTCATTCTATGTGAGACTGACGCCTGCGCGGCTGCATGTCTTATATCTTATATAAGACTTAGCCGGACCGTCAAAGTTCCCCTACTGCAATCAGGGGCGGCGCGGCTTTTGGCCTCACCCGATACTCTGGCCGAGGCGCGCGCGAGCCGCAAGCCTCTTTTATCAAGAAAGTCCTACGCGGATGTTGCGGCGCGCCGCGGCGAGCCGGGAACGATGGCGGCCGCCCGGCCGCTATGCCAGGAAATGGCGCAGCAGCGCGGTCAGCTCCGTGCGCAGGAAATCGACCACCGCGCGCTGCGCGGTCGAGGGGTAGGGATTGGGCGTGGTCAGGATGAACAGCTTGTCGCCCGGCCCCATGGCTTGGTAGGCGGGGAGCACGGGCGTCAGGCGGCCCGCCGCGATGTCCGCGTACACCACATAGGCGGGCAGCAGCGCCACGCCCGCGCCGGCGCGCGCGGCCTGGGCCAGGAACGGGAAATACTCCGATTGCAGCCGCGGCGCGAGCTTGGCCTCGTGCAGCTGGTCCTTGCGGCGCAGGCGCAGCGTGACCAGGGGCCTGGGATCGGGCGGACCGAGGAAGTGCAGGCGCGCAAGGTCGCGCGGATGGGCCGGCGCGCCGAATTGTTCCAGATAAGAGGGCGCCGCGCACAGCACCCATTTGACGTCGCCGAGCGCGCGCGCCACGTAATCCTGGGGCGGGGTGGTCATCACCCGCAACGCCACATCGATTTCCGAGGAAATCAGGTCGCTCACCCGGTTGGAAAACAGCACGCGCAGGGTCAGCGAGGGATGGCGCAGGGCGAAACTCACCAGCAGCGGGCGCAATTGGTCCAGCTCGCCCAGCCCGGTGGGAATGCTGAGCCGGACATGGCCCGCCGGTTCCGAGCCCAGCTTCTGCAGGGCGTGGCGGGCGGATTCGACCTCGCGCGCCATGCGCGCGCCGTGTTCATACAGCACCGAGCCTTGCTGCGTCAGTTCCAGCCTGCGGGTGCTGCGCCGGATGAGCTGGGCGCCGAAAGCCCGTTCCAGCTTCTGCAGGTTGCGGCTGACGTGCGAACGGGTCACGCCGTGGCGCACCGCCGCTTCGCTCAGCGTGCCCGCGTCGACGATGGTGACGAACAGCTGTATCAGATTGAGATCCAACGCGGGCAGGGCGGGCATGCGCGGTCTTATTGTTGACTGTGAGGAAACATAGTTTACGCAAACTGCGGGATTGTCGCGGCGTGGCGCTGGTTGATATTCTGGCCTCCACCAAACAGGAGACCAGGCCATGCCTCAAAACCAGCCCGGCGGGACCGCCCCGCAAACCATGTTCCGCGCCGACCTGTTCCGTGGCCAGCGCATCCTCGTCACCGGCGGCGGCACCGGCCTGGGCTACGCCATGGCCGAGCGGCTGGCGGCGCTGGGCGCGTCGCTGCACCTTTGGGGGCGCCGCGCCGCCGTGCTGGAAGAAGCCGCCGCGGGCCTGCGCGAACGGTACGGCGCGGAGGTCCACGTCCAGGCGGTGGATATCCGCGATGCCGAGGCGGTGGACGCCGCCGTCGAAGCCATCTGGACCGGGCATGGCGCGCTGACCGGCCTGGTCAACAACGCCGCGGGGAACTTCATCAGCCCCACCGAGAAGCTCTCGCCGCGCGGCTTCAACGCCATCGCCGACACGGTGTTCCGCGGCACTTTCTACACCACCCAGGCCGTGGGCAAGCGCTGGATTGCGCAAGGCACGGGCGGGGCCGTGCTGTCTATCGTGGTGACCTGGGTCTGGACCGGTTCGCCCTTCGTGGTTCCCTCGGCCATGTCCAAGGCCGGCATAGACGCCATGACCAAGTCGCTGGCCATCGAATGGGGCCGCCACGGCATTCGCCTCAACGCCATCGCGCCGGGCGTGATTCCGACCGAAGGCGCCAGCGCGCGCCTGCGGCCCAAGGACCAGGGCGCTGACACCCAGACGCAGCAGAACCCGATGCGGCGTCTCGGCACCGGACACGACATAGGCGAACTCGCCGCTTTCCTGCTGAGTCCGGGCTACGACTGGATCAACGGCCAGACCATCGCGCTGGATGGCGGCGACTATCTGGCCAACGGCGCCTATTTCAAGCAGTACGCCGAATGGAGCGACGCCGACTGGGCTGCCGCGCGTCAGGCGATCGAAGCGCGCACCGCGCAGGACAAGGCGCAGCGCAGCACGGAGGCCTCATGACGGACAGCACCATCCATGCGGGCGGCGAGCGTCTGTCAGGCGCCGCGCTGGCGGCGCGCGGCGAGCAGGTCGCCGCCGGCCTGGCTGCGATGGGCGTGGGGGAAGGCGACGTGATCGCTGTGCTGCTGCGCAACGGCCTGCCTTACCTGGAGATCATCCAGGCCTGCAAGCGGCTGGGTTGCTACTACTGCCCGATCAACTGGCATTTCACTGCCGCCGAAGTGGCGTTCCTGATTGAAGACAGCGGCGCCCGGCTGCTGATTGCCCACGCCGACCTGTGGCAGCCGCTGCGCGATGCGCTGCCGGCCGGTCTGCCTGTGCTGCTGGCCGGCCCTGGCGCGGCGCAGCCCGGGCAGGCGGACTACGACGCCTGGCGCGACAGCCAGCCGCCCTACGATGGTCCGCGCGTGGCGCCGCGCGGCCACATGGCCTATACCTCCGGCACTACCGGCCGGCCCAAGGGGGTGGTGCGCGCGCCATTTCCGCTGGAACACCTGGCGCGCCACCAGCAACAGGTCGAAGCGGTGGTGGAAGCGGCCTACGGCCTGCGCCCGGGCTCGCGCGCCTTGCTGCCCGCGCCGATTTATCACAGCGCGCCCAGCGTGTACGCACAGGTGGCCTTGCGGGTCTGCGAGACCTTCGTGCTGACCGACAGGTTCGACCCCATCGAGGTGCTACGCCTGATCGAGACGCATCGCATCGATACGGTCTACCTGGTCCCCATCATGTACGTGCGCCTGTTGAAGCTGGATGCCGCCACGCGCGCCGCATACGACTTGTCGTCGCTGCGCTTCGTGGCCTCGACGGGCGCACCCTGCGCGCCGGAAATCAAGCGCGCCATGATCGAATGGTTGGGCCCCGTCATCCATGAAACCTATGCCTCCAGCGAGGCCGGGATGGTCACGGTCATCGATTCGCACGAAGCGCTCGCCCGCCCCGGCAGCGCCGGCCGGCCCGTCGGCGGGGCGCAGATCAGGATCTATGCCGAGGACGGGTCGCCTTGCGCGGCGGGCGAAATCGGGCGGATCCACGTGCGCCAGCCGGCCTATGCGGACTTTACCTATCGCAACAATCCCCAGGCCCGCGCCGAGGTCGAGAAGGACGGGCTCATCGGCCTGGGCGACCTGGGCTATCTGGATGCGGACGGCTATCTGTACGTATGCGACCGCGAATCGGATCTGGTGATCTCGGGCGGCGTGAACATCTATCCCGCCGAGATCGAGCATCAGTTGATGCAGTATCCGGGCGTGGCGGATTGCGCCGTGTTCGGCGTGCCCGATGACGAATACGGAGAGCGGCTGATGGCGCTGGTGCAGCCCGCGGCGGGGGCCTTGCCCGAGGCCGAGGCGCTGACGCAATGGCTGACGCAACGGCTCGCGCGCTACAAGGTGCCGCGCGAACTGCAACTGCGCGCGGAACTGCCGCGCGACGACAACGGCAAGATCGCCAAGCGCAGGCTGCGCGCCGAATTCTGGGCGGGCAGGCAGCGCAAGGTATAGCGGAGCGCGGCGCACGGCCGCGACAACAAGAGCACGATAGCTCGGGAGACAAGCATGGCATACAGACTGAACCACAGGCTGCGTCGCATCGCGGCCGCAACGATCTTCGCGCTCGCGGGCCCTTCCGCCGTGTTGGCGGCGTTTCCGGACAAGCCGGTCAAACTGGTCGTGCCGTACACGCCAGGAGGATCCGCCGACCAATTGTCGCGGGTGTTGGCCGAGGGCATGTCGCGCGACCTCGGGCAACCCGTGGTCGTGGAGAACAAGCCCGGCGCCAACACCATGATCGCCGCCACCCAGGTAGCGCGATCCGCACCTGACGGCTATACGGTTTTTCTCGCCAGCAACGCCAGCATGGTGCTCAATCCCATGCTCTACCAGCGCATCGCCTATGACGCCGCCCGCGACTTCCGCGTGCTCGGCATCGCGGCCGAATTGCCGCTGGTGGTGGTGGCCAACAACGAGGTGCCGGCCGGCTCGTTGGCTGAATTCGTCACCTATGCCAAGGCGCAGCCTGGCAAGCTGAACTACGCCTCCGTGGGCATCGGCAATCCGCTGCAGTTGGCGACCGAACTGCTGAAATCACGCACCGGCATGGACGTGGCGCATATCCCGTACAACGGCAGCGCGCCCGCGCTGACCTCACTGATGGGCAACGACACGCAACTCATGGTGGACGTGGTCAGCACGTCGCTGCCGCTGGTGCGGGAACGCAAGATCAAGGCACTGGCCGTCACCACCGCGGAAAGGCTGGCCGTGCTGCCGGAGGTGCCGACCGTGGCGGAAAGCGGCTTTCCGGGATTCCGCGCCGCCACCTGGTTTGGCCTGGCCGTGCCGCGCGCCGTGCCGCAGGCCGAGGCGCAGCGCCTGCAGGCGGCGCTGGACAAGGTACTGAAGGATCCGGCGTTCCGCGGCCGCTTCGAACCGCTGGGCCTGGTGATCCAGGCGCCGCGCAGCCAGGCCGACGTCGACGCCTATGTGCAGGAAGACCGCCAGCGCTGGGGCGCGGTGATCGAGTCCAATCACATCAAGCTGGACTGAGTCGGCGACGGCCGGGGGAGTGAGCCCGGCTGGTTCGCACCGCTTGAGGGTTGGCGCAAGCGGCCGCCGCCCTCAGGCCTTCTTGCTGCCGCCGCGCCGAGCCTTGCGCGTGACGTTGCGCCGCGACATCTCGGAGTCCAGGATCAACCGGCCCTCGAGCTTGCCGTGCATGCGCTTGACCGAGCGCATCGCGTCCTGCATGTGCCCGCTCATCAGGTCGCGCACCTGTTCGACGTCGCGCTCGCGCGCCGCCGCCAGGATCTTGCGGTGGAAACCCGCGTTGGCGCTGCCGAAGCGCTGCTGTTCGGACAACGGCATCTCGTTGTCGAACACGGTCAGTTGCCGGATCATTTCGTTGGTCATCTCGCAGCTGAACCGCAGGAACGGATTGGGGCAGGCCGCGGCGAAGATGTCGTGGAAATTGATCTCTTCCTGGCGCTGTGCCAGCGGATCGTCCACATGTTCTGCGGACGGATCGCAGCAGGCGATGTTTTCCTCCAGCGCGGCGAAATGCGCCTCTGTCAGGAAGGGCACGGCGCTGGCTGCCAGTTCGGGCTCCAGCAGCTTGCGCACCTGGTAGATGTCCTCGATCCGCACTTCCTTGAAGAAAAGGTAGTTCTGCATCAGCTGGAAAGTGCGGTCCAGCGGCACCTCGACCACGGTGCCGCCGCCGCCCGGTCCGGTGCTGACCTTCACCAGTCCCTGCACCTCCAGCGATTTGAGCGCTTCGCGCATGGTGCTCTTGCTGACCGAGAACATGCTTTGCAACTCGCTCTCGCGCGGCAGCTTGTCGCCTGGCAACAGGTTCTTGGCCGTGATCAGCCGCTTGATCTCCTCGGCGACCAGGTCGCTGCGCTTGGGCGGACTCGACGCGCCCGCGGCTTGTAGGTCATGACTGTTGAACGCCATTGCGTTCCTCCGTTGCTGCGTGGTGTGCGCGGGGTGGCCCCGTGGCGGTACTGCGCGGACCCCGGGTTATACCTGATGCGCCCGCTATTGACAGAGCCGGCTCGCCAAACTGATCATGATAATAATCCTATTTATCATGATAAATAGGATGGTAGTCGCAGTATAGGCACGAAGCGCCAGGACTTGCGAGTACGCCCGCGTGGCGGCGGCCCTGGCACGGGAGCTCGGAGCAGACAGAGTCGGAATGGGGACGCGCATGGTGCGCGCCCGACATCGTCAATATGCCGCGGCAGCGCCAGCGGCAGCCAGGGAGAACCATCTTGAATCGCCGCAACCTGCTGAAAATGGCCGCGCTTGGCGCGGTGCCCGGATCATTGTGGGCCGCCCGGTCCGCGTTGGCGCAAGCCGATGCCATCCAGTTCGGGTGTCCGGTGCCCATGTCGGGTGCTTTTGCCGCCAACGGCAAGTACGCCGACCTGGGTATGAAACTGGCGCTGGAACAGTACGGCCGCGCGCTGGACCGGCCGCTGGCCTACACCGTGCTGGACACCGAGGGCAAGCCGGCAACGGCGGTGCGCAAGGTGCAGGAAATCTCGCAACAGAAGGGCGTCAAGTTCTTCGCCGGAGGCATCCTGTCATCAGAGGCGCTGGCCATGGGCAAGGAAGTCGAGCGCGCCGGCGGCGTCTTCATCACCACCGCGGGCGCGGACGAAATCACCGGCAAGGATTGCAACCGCGCGACCTTCCGCTGGTCCGTACCCACCTTCGGCGCCATCGAACAGACCGTGCGCCCCTTGCTCGAAAAGCTGCCCAACGCCAAGCGCTGGTACACCATCACGCCGCAATACGTGTTCGGCGACGGCCTGCTCGGCGCGGCCAAGGCGATCTTCAAGGAAAAAGGCATCGAGCATGTGGGCAACAGCTACCACTCGCTGACCGAGAAGGAGTTCAGCGGCTACCTCACCAACGCCATGGCGGCCAAGCCGGACGTGCTGCTGATCCTGAATTTCGGCTCGCAGTCCTCGGACACGTTGCGCCAGGCCGTCAGCTTCGGCATGAAGCAGAACTGCACCATCCTGGTGGCCTGGGCGTCGGGCCTGGAACAGTTCGAAGGCCTGGGCGCCGACCTGTGCGAAGGCGTGTATTTCGGCGCGCAGTACTGGCACGGCATCGACTCGCCGCTGAACAAGGAACTGGTGCAGCTGTCCCGGGACAAGACGCGCGCCAATCCCAACTACAGCCTGGCGGGCTCCTACATCTGCACCCGCATCATGCTGGACGCCATCGCCCGGGCCGGCAGCGCCGACCCGGCCAAGGTCATCGCCGTGATGGAGGGCATGGCCTACGAAGGCCTGACGGGCAAGGAGGAAATCCGCAAGGAAGACCACCAGGTCCTGAAGAACTACTACCTGCTCAAGGGCCGCGCCAAGAAGGACATGAAGGACAAGGACGACTATGCCGAGATCGTGCATAGCGGCCGCTCTTTCCTGCCGCCCGCGGAGACCGGCTGCAAGCTGTAGCGCGCCCCTGAGGCGGGCGACCGCGGACGCGCCGCGTCCGTGGTCGCCGCAAGCCCCGCGGCCTTTCGTTTCCTCCATCGGGCATTTCAATGAACGTCTATCTCCTCCAGATCATCAATGGGATCGGGGTAGGCATGCTGTACTTCCTTTTGGCAGTCGGCCTGTCCATCGTCTTCGGTCTGTTGCGCTTCGTGAACTTCGCCCACGGGGCGTTCTATCTGCTGGGCGCCTACTTCTGCTTCCAGGCCATCCAGTGGGGCCTGAACTTCTGGCTGGCGCTGGCCATCGTGCCGCTGCTGGTGGGGGCATTCGCCTGGGTGACTGAAAAAGTGCTGCTGCGCCACGTCTACGCACAGGCGCACGAGTTCCACATCCTGATCACCGTGGGCCTGGCGCTGGTATTGCAGGAATTGGTCATCGTCATCTGGGGCCCGATAGGCGACAACGTCGCCGCGCCGTCCGCGTTGCAGGGCGTGGTCATGTGGGGCAGCTTCATCTATCCCAAGTACCGCCTGTTCGTGATCGGTTTCACCGCGGTCTTCTCGCTGCTGCTCTGGTACGTGCTGGAAGGCACGCGGCTGGGCAGCGCGGTGCGCGCCGGCAGCGAATCCACCGAAATGGTGTCCATGCTGGGCATCAACGTGTTCCGCATGTTCAGCCTGGTGTTCGCGCTGGGCGCGGCGACCGCGGCCCTGGCAGGCGTGCTGGCCGCGCCGATCCGCGGCGTGGAGCCCTTCATGGGCATCGAGGCGCTGGGCATCGCCTTCGTCATCGTGGTGGTGGGCGGCATGGGCAGCTTCTTCGGCGCGCTGGTCGGCGGCCTGCTTATCGGCGTGGTGCAGAGCGTAATGAGCACATTGTGGCCGGAAGGCGCGCGGCTGATGATTTATGTGGCGATGGCGGCAGTGCTGCTGCTGCGTCCGCACGGCCTGATGGGGAGAGGATGATGACGCGCTTGAAATCTCACGCCCAGTTGCTGCTGGCGCTGGCCGTGGTCCTGCTGCTGCCGCTGTGCATGCAGTCGGGTTCGCTGGCCACGGAAGTGCTGATCTATTCCCTGGCGGTGCTCGGCTGCAACCTGCTGCTTGGATTCACCGGCCTGCTGTCGTTCGGCCAGGGCATCTTCTTCGGCCTGGGCAGCTATGCCGTCGGTATCCTGCTGACGCGCACCGGCCTGCCCATGCCGCTGGCGCTGCTGGCCGCGATGGTAGTGGGCGCATTGGGGGCCACGCTGGTGGGCTGGTTCGCAATCCGCCAGCGCGGCACCTACTTCGTGATGCTGACGCTGGCCTTCGCGCAGATGTTCTACTTCCTGGCATATAGCCTGCCCGACCTGACCGGGGGCGACAACGGCCTGCTGGACGTGCCGCGTCCGGCATTTTCCGTCGCCGGCATGGAACTCATGCCGCTGGCTACGCCCTGGCAGTTCTATGCCTTCGTGGCGGTGTGCTTCCTGGTGGTGTTCTGGCTGTTGCTGCGGGTGACCAATTCGGTGTTCGGCCGCACCCTGCTGGCGATCCGCGACAACGAGGCGCGCGCCATGGCGGTTGGCTATAACGTGCGCCTCTTCAAGTTGTCGGCCTTCGCCATTTCCGGCGCGGTCACGGCGCTGGCCGGCGCCTTCCTGGCGATGATGACCGGCATCGCGCCGCTGTCCAGCATCGAATACCACAGCAGCGAGATGATCCTGGTCATGACGGTGATCGGCGGCACCGGCAACCTGTTCGCCTCGGTGCTGGGCGCCGCGTTCTACGTGTTGTTCGCGGACTGGCTCTCCACCTTGTGGCCGCGCTGGCTGATGCTGCTGGGCTTCCTGCTGATAGCTGTCAGCCTGTTCATGCAGAAGGGCTTGTGGGGGCTGGGAGTACGCATCTGGCTGGCGCTGCGGCGCAAGCCTGCCGGCGGGGAGCCGGCCGCCAAGGAGGGCAGCGCATGAACCAGGAAAATTCCGCGCCGCTGCTGAAAGCCAGCGGCATCGTCAAGCGCTTCGGCAAGTTCGTGGCGCTGCATGGGGTGGACTTGCAGGTGCGGCCGCGCACGGTGCATTCCGTGATCGGGCCCAACGGCGCCGGCAAGACCACGTTGTTCCACATCCTGACGGGGACGTTGCGCACCAGCGAAGGCAGCATTGTGTTCGACGGCCAGGACGTCACGCAGGAGGCCGACTTCCAGCGCGTGCAGCGCGGCATCGCGCGCTCGTTCCAGGTCACCAGCCTGTTCGCCAACCTGTCGGTGCGGGAGAACCTGCGCCTGGCGGCGCAGGGCGCGCATCGCGCCGGCGCCTTCGATTGCTGGCATCCGCCCACGGGCCCCCGGGCGCAACGCGAGGTCGTCGACGCGGCGCTGGAACGGCTGGGCCTGTCGCGGCTGGCCGGGATTGCGGCGGGCGCGTTGTCGCATGGCCAGCAGCGGCGCCTGGAGGTGGGCATGGCGTTGGCGGCCAGGCCGCGCGCCATCTTCCTGGACGAACCGACTTCCGGCATGGGGGTGGACGACCTGGAGGAAATGAAGCGGCTGATCCGCAGCCTGCGCGACGACCACACGGTGGTACTGATCGAGCACAACATGAACATCGTGATGGACATCTCCGACACGATCACGGTGATGCAGCAGGGCCGCGTGCTGGTCGAAGGCGCGCCCGACGCGATCCGCAGCGACGAGCGGGTGCGCGCCGCGTACCTGGGCAACATGATCACGGGAGGCCGGGCATGATGCTGCATGTCGACGCCATACACAGCTATTACGGCAAGAGCCACATCCTGCAAGGCGTGTCGCTCGAGCTGCCGCAGGGCGAGGTGATCACCCTGCTCGGGCGCAACGGCGCGGGCAAATCGACCACGCTCAAGACCATCGCCGGCGTGATTGCGCCCAAGGGCGGCGCGGTGCGTTATGGCGGGCGCGACATCGCCGGGCTGCCGGCGCACAAGATCGCGTCCATGGGGATCTGCCTGGTGCCCGAGCACCGCGGCATCTTCAAGCTGCTGACGGTGGAGGAGAACCTGAAGCTGGGCATGCGCCGCGATTCGCCCTGGCAGCTGGAAGACATCTACCGCATCTTTCCGCGCCTGAAGGAGCGGCGCAGGAACGGCGGCGGCCAGCTGTCCGGCGGCGAACAGCAGATGCTCGCCATCGGCCGCGCGCTGATGAACCATCCGCGCGTGCTGATGCTGGACGAGCCGGTCGAGGGTCTGGCACCGGTGATCGTCGAGGAAATCGTGGCGCAGATCAAATCCATCAAGCAGGCCGGCGTCACCATCCTGCTGGTGGAGCAGAACCTGGAGGTCTGCACCCAACTGGCCGACCGCCATTTCATCATCGAGCAGGGATCCATCGTCTACCAGGGCAGCAACGAGGCCTTCATGGCGGACGAGAACGTGAAGGACCGATATCTGGGCGTGGGCGTATAGGGACCGTCCGCGAGGCGAAACAGGAAGCAAGGATTCAAGGAAACACCATGGAAATGAACACACTGGAGGCCGTCAGCGGCATCCGCATCGACGGCAGCCGGCTCTGGAACTCGCTGATGGAGCTGGCCCGCATCGGCGCCACCGACAAGGGCGGCGTGTGCCGGCTGGCGTTGAGCGACCTGGACCGGCAGGGCCGCGACCTGGTCTGCGCCTGGGCCCGCGAGCTGGGCTGCAGCGTGCGCGTGGATGCCATCGGCAATATCTTCATGCGCCGCGCGGGCTTGCGTGACGACCTGCCCGCCGTCATGACGGGTAGCCATATCGACACCCAACCCACTGGCGGCAAATTCGACGGCAACTACGGCGTGCTCGCCGGCATCGAGGTCCTGCGCACCCTGCACGAACGCGGCATCGCCACCGAGGCGCCGCTGGAAGTGGTGGTGTGGACCAACGAGGAGGGCTCGCGCTTCGTGCCTGTGATGATGGGCTCGGGCGTGTATGCCGGCGCCTTCACGCTGGAGCACGCCCTGGCGGCGCAGGACCGCGACGGCGTCAGCGTGGATCAAGCGCTGCGCGCCATCGGCTACGCCGGCCCGGAAGCGGCGCGGCCGGGGGCGGTCGGCGCCTACTTCGAGGCACACATAGAGCAAGGCCCCATCCTGGAGGATCGGGGCATCACCATCGGTGCGGTGCAAGGCGCCCTGGGCCAGCGTTGGTACGACGTCACCATTACCGGCCAGGAGGCGCACGCCGGACCCACCCCGATGGAACTGCGCCGCGACGCCTTGCTGACGGCGTCCAGGTTGGTGCTGGAGGTCAACCGCATTGCGCTGGAGCACGCGCCGCACGGGCGCGGCACGGTAGGCTGCATCGACGGTTACCCGAATTCGCGCAATGTGATCCCGGGCCGCGTGGCGCTCACCGTGGACCTGCGCGCGGCCGACGACGCCACGCTGGACAGCATGGCCGCGGCGTTCGCGCGCGCCTGCCAAGAACTGGCCGAGCCCGGCCGCTTCCAGGTCGAAAGCAAGGAGGTCGTGTACTTCCCGCCGCAGCCCTTCGAGCCCCGGCTGGTGCAGGCGATCCGCGACGGCGCCGGCACGCTGGGCCTGGATTCGCTGGACGTGATCAGCGGCGCGGGCCATGACGCCGTCTACATGGCGCGGGTGGCGCCGACCGCCATGATCTTCGTGCCCTGCAAGGACGGCATCAGCCACAACGAAATCGAGGACGCACAGCCCGAGCACCTGGAGGCGGGCTGCAATGTGCTGCTGCACGCCATGCTGCGCTGCTGCGGCCGTATCCAGTTCGCGCAAGGGGGCGTGCAATGAAGGTGCTGATCGCGCGTCTGAATCACGAGACCAATACCTTCTCGCCCGTGCCCACGCCCTTGTCCGCCTTCGGCAACGGCGGCCCGGCCTATGATGCGACGGCCTATGAAGAGAACAAGGGCAAGCGCACGGCGATGTCGGCGTTCATAGACTTGGCCGAAGCGCGCGGCGCCGAGCTGGTCACGCCGGTTTCGGCCACCGCCTATCCCAGCGGCCGCGTCGACGGCCAGGCCTACGCCACATTGTGCGACCGCATCGTGGCCGCTGCGCCGGGCTGCGACGTCATCCTGCTGGACCTGCATGGCGCCATGGCGGTGGAGACCACCGACGACGGCGAGGGCGATCTGCTCGAACGGCTGCGCGCCGCCGCGCCCGGCGTGCCGGTCGCGGTGGCGCTGGACCTGCATGGCAACGTCACGCAGAAGATGATGGACAACGCCGACGTCATCGTCAGCTTCAAGACCTATCCCCACATCGACATGTACGAAACCGGCGAGCACGCCGGCAGGTTGCTGTTCGCGGGCATGGACGGCAAGTGCAAGCCGGTCATGGCGTGGCGCCGGCTGCCCTTGGTGTCGCATTCCCTGCGCAGCAACACGGCCGAAGGGGCCATGCGCGCCGCCGTCGAAGCGGCGCGGCAGGCCGAGGCCGCGGGCGCGCTGGGCGTATCGGTGCTGGCGGGCTTCGGCCTGGCCGACATCCCGTATCCCTGCGTCAGCGTGGTGGCCGTCGCCGACGGCGACCGCGCCGAGGCGGAGCGCGTGGCGGGAGAGGTCGCCGCGCTGATCTGGGAACAGCGCGACGGCTTCTACTACGACAGCGAGCCACTGGCCGCGTCGCTGGCGCGGGCCAAGGCGCTGGCCGAGGGCGCCAGCAAACCCGTGCTGCTGCTGGACCATGGCGACAACTGTATGAGCGGCGGCACCTGCGACACCCTGGACGTGTTGATGGCCGCGCTGGAGGCCGGACTGGAAGGCATCCAGGCCGGGCTGTACTGCGACCCGGAGGCCGTCGCGGAACTGACCCGCGCGGGCGTCGGCGCCACGGTGGAGCTGCCGGTGGGCAACAAGCGCGCCATCGACGAGATCGGCCGCGGCGCCCAGCCCGTCACGCTGCGCGGCACCGTGCGCGCGCTGAGCAACGGCGAATATGTGATCACCGGCCCGACCTACACCGGGCAACTGGCCTGCATGGGCCGCAGCGCGGTGCTGGACATAGGCGCCGCGCAGCTGGTGCTGACCGAGCAGACCCACGAGCCCTGGGATCTGGGCGTGTTCCAAAGCCTGGGGTTGGACCCATCCCGCGCCCGTTTCGTGCTGGTGAAGTCGCGCATGTATTGCCGGCCGGTGTTCGTGCCGATCTCCCAGGCGCTGGTCGAATGCGACAGCCCTGGCGTCACCAGTTCCGACTGGTCGCTGTTCGAGTTCCGCCGGCGCGCGCGCCCGCTGTACCCGTTGGAAACCATGGCGGCGTCCGGCTATGACCCCCGCGCAGGCGTAGCGGACGGTCGATAGCCTGGCGGGAAGCGGGGCGCCGCGCTCGACAGCTGTGGCGCCCCGGCAACGGACATTCTCAAACAAAAAGTAACATAAATGAGAATGATTCCGTTTGCCGTAGAATGAGCGCTCAGCAATCCCAGTCCCCTTTGGCGCAGCCGGCCCGGCAAGGCCCCGGCCTTCCGGCACATTCCAGACGCATCCGTAGTTCTCCAGTGCGCGCGTGACCCCATCGGGATTTTGATATCTGCCTGCGAACTCCCCGACATGAAAATCCGAACTCTTGCCTGCATGGCCGCCGCGCTGCCGTGCTATCTCCCCGTTGCCCACGCCCAATCCGCGTCTGACCAGACCGGCTCCGTGGTTTCCATGGACGCCATCAAGGTCGAGGCCAGCGCCGACGCCTCGGCCGGCGGCCTGGCCGAACCCTTTGCCGGCGGGCAGGTCGCCCGCGGCGGCCGCATCGGCCTGTTCGGCACCCAAGACGTGATGGACACGCCGTTCAGCATCACCAGCTACACCAATGAACTGATCCAGGACCGCCAGGCCCGCAGCGTGGGCGACGTGCTGCAGAACGATTCGGGCGTGCGCGTGGCGCGCGGCTTCGGCAACTTCCAGGAGTCGTACTTCATCCGCGGCTTCATCCTGGGGTCGGACGACGTGGCCTACAACGGCCTCTACAGCCTGCTGCCGCGCCAGTACATCGCCACCGAGCTGTTCGAGCGCGTGGAAGTCCTGCGCGGCGCTTCGACCTTCCTGACGGGCGCCTCGCCCGGCGGCGGCGGCATCGGCGGGGTGATCAACCTGGTGCCCAAGCGCGCGCCGAACGAACCTCTGACCCGCGTTACCACCGGCGTGTCCAGCGGCGGGCAGTTCCAGTTGTCCACCGACATCGCCCGCCGCTTCGGTCCCGGCGACAGCACCGGCATCCGCTTGAACGCCGCGCAGCGCAGCGGCGACACCGGCATCGACGATGAACACTCGCGCACCAGCCTGGTCTCGCTAGGCCTGGACTGGCGTTCGGCCGACACCCGCCTGTCTGCGGACATCGGCTGGCAGGAAAACAAGCTCAAGCGCGCGCGTCCCAACGTGACGCTGGGCGCCGGCGTCACCAAAGTGCCGGACGCGCCCGACGCCAGCTCCAATTATGCTCAGCCGTGGTCGTATTCGAACGAGCGCGATGTCTTCGGCACCGTGCGCGGCGAACATGATTTCAGCGACAAGCTGACCGCCTATGCGGCCTTTGGCATGCGCCGCAGCGACGAAGCGAATTCGCTGGGCAACGTCACGCTGACCAACGGCAGCACGGGCGCGGGCACCTTCTACCGCTTCGACAACACCCGCGAGGACAGCGTGAATACGGGCGAACTGGGCCTGCGAGGCAAAGTGCGCACCGGCCCGGTGGGCCACGAGTTCGTCGTGTCGGCATCCTTCTTCGACCTGAAGAAGAAGAACGCCTATGTGATGGACTGGCAGAACACCTATCCCACCAACATCTACAACCCGATTTCGTATGACAAGCCGCCGTTCAGCGCCACCGCGCTGCGCGGCAACGACCTGGACGATCCGGCGCTGCAGGGCCGCACCCGCCTGAGCAGCTACGCCATCGGCGACACGCTGTCGTTCCTGGACGACAAGGTGCTGCTCACGGCCGGCATCCGCCATCAGCGCTTGTCGCAACGCGACTACGCATACAACACCGGCAAGGAAAACGGCGCCTACGACGCCAGCCACAATTCGCCCGCCGCGGGCCTCGTGGTCAAGGTCGCGCCCAGCGTTTCGCTGTACGCGAACTACATCGAGGCGCTGGTCGCGGGGCCGACCGCCCCGGCCAATGCCGGCGGCAAGCCGGTGCCCAATGCCGGCCAGAGCCTGCCGCCGTTTGTCTCCAAGCAGAAGGAAATCGGCGCGAAGTACGAGGGAGATGGCCTGGGGGCGGGACTGGCCTTGTTCTCCACCGATAAGCCGCGCGCCATGTACAACGCCAGCAACGAGCTGACGACCTCGGGCAAGGACCGTCATCAGGGCGTGGAACTCACGATGTACGGCGAACCCATCAAGAGCGTGCGCCTCTTGGGCGGCCTGACCTGGCTGGACGCCAAGCAGATCTCCACCGGCAACCCGTCCATCGACGGCAACCGCGTGATCGGCGTGCCGCGCTTCCAGGCCAATATGGGCGTGGAGTGGGATATTCCCGGCGTGCCGGGCCTGGCCGTGGATGGCCGGGTGGTCTACACCGGCTCGTCCTATGCGGATGACGCCAACACGCTCAAGGTGCCGGGCTGGACCCGCTTCGATGCGGGCCTGCGCTACATGATGGATGTGGACGGCCACGTCGTGACCCTGCGCGCCCGCGTGGACAATATCGCCAATCGCAACTACTGGTCCTCGGTGGGCGGCTATCCGGGCAACGGCTACCTGGTGCTGGGCGGACCGCGCACCTTCTTGCTCAGCGCGAGCATGGACTTCTAAGGCTGGGCGGCGTTCACCAGAACCAGCCGCCGCGTGTCAGGTCCGCCTCGCAGCCCTTGTACTGCGAGGCGAACTTGTCGGCACGGGCCTGGACTTTCTTGGACACGGTCTTGAGCCAGGCCTTGCGATCGAAGCTGCGGTTGCGGTAGCCGGTCCAGCCCTCGTGGTAGTTCAGGTACTGGCCGTAGGCGTCCGACTTGGACACGCCATTGATGCGCTGGGTCTTGTTCATGTACCAGCCCATGAAATCCAGCGCGTCGGCGAAGTCGTCGCGGCTGGAGCCCCAGCCTCCTGCATCCTTCTTGTAATCGTCCCAGGTCTCGTCCTTGGCCTGGGCGTAGCCGTAGGCGGAACTGACGCGGCCCCAGGGGATGAAGCCCAGGAAGTAATAGCGCGGCGGCACCGCGTCCTGCCTGAAGGACGACTCCTGGTACATCATGGCCATGGGCACCGGCACCGGTGCGCCCCACTTTTTTTGCACCTTCAGGGCGGCATCGTGCCAGTCCGGCTTTTCGCGAAAGATGGCGCAGATGTTCTCGGGATTCGAGGGCGGCGCGGTGGCGCAGCCGGCGAGCGCCAGCAATAGCAGGGGCGGCAGCAAAAGCCGGGTCATTGGCGGTCTTCCTCCGGAGATCGGGGCAGGGTTGGGGGAGTGGATGTCACAAGTTACCGCGATTGTATGAAAACGTATCGCGCAAAAAGTTCCGTCCCTGAAATTCTCCGACCTATGCCGCATGCACCAGGAAAAGAAAAACGGCCCCGGATTTCTCCGGGGCCGTCTTGCAGGCGATGCAGCCAGGCTGCGCTGCCCGACGCTTAGACTTCGATGACGTCAGCCACGTCCTTGTAGTCCGCGATCTTGTCGAAGTTCAGGTACTGGTAGATCTGGTCGCCGCTCTTGTTGATGACGCCCATGTCGGCCATGTACTCGTCCTTGGTCGGGATGCGGCCCAGCTTCGAGCAGATCGCGGCCAGTTCGGCCGAACCCAGGTACACGTTGGTGTTCTTGCCCAGGCGGTTCGGGAAGTTGCGGGTGCTGGTCGACATGACCGTCGCGCCTTCGCGCACCTGCGCCTGGTTGCCCATGCACAGCGAGCAGCCCGGCATTTCCGTGCGTGCGCCGGCGGTGCCGAACACGCCGTAGTGGCCTTCCTCGGTCAGTTGCGTGGCGTCCATCTTGGTCGGCGGGGCGACCCACAGCTTGACCGGGATATCGCGCTTGCCTTCCAGCAGCTTGGAGGCTGCGCGGAAGTGGCCGATGTTGGTCATGCAGCTGCCGATGAACACTTCGTCGATCTTGGCGCCGGCGACTTCCGACAGCGTCTTCACGTCGTCCGGGTCGTTCGGGCAGGCCACGATGGGTTCGTGCACGTCGGCCAGGTCGATTTCGATCACGGCGGCGTATTCGGCGTCGGCGTCCGGCTCCAGCAGCTTGGGATCGGCCAGCCAGGCTTCCATGGCCTTGATGCGGCGGCCCAGCGTGCGCTCGTCTTCGTAGCCGTTGGCGATCATCCACTTCAGCATCACGATGTTGCTGTTGATGTACTCGATGATCGGTTCCTTGTTCAGGAACACCGAGCAGCCGGCGGCCGAACGTTCGGCGGAAGCGTCCGACAGTTCAAAGGCTTGTTCGACCTTCAGGTCGGGCAGGCCTTCGATTTCCAGGATGCGGCCGGAGAAGATGTTCTTCTTGCCTTGCTTGGCGACCGTCAGCAGGCCTTGCTTGATGGCGTACAGCGGGATCGCGTTGACCAGGTCGCGCAGGGTCACGCCGGGTTGCAGCTTGCCCTTGAAGCGGACCAGCACCGATTCCGGCATGTCCAGCGGCATCACGCCGGTGGCGGCGGCAAAGGCGACCAGACCCGAGCCGGCCGGGAACGAGATGCCGATGGGGAAGCGGGTGTGCGAGTCGCCGCCGGTGCCGACGGTGTCGGGCAACAGCATGCGGTTGAGCCACGAGTGGATCACGCCGTCGCCCGGGCGCAGCGAGACGCCGCCGCGGGTGCTGATGAACTCCGGCAGGGTGTGGTGCGTCTTGACGTCCACGGGCTTGGGGTAGGCGGCGGTGTGGCAGAACGACTGCATCACCAGGTCGGCCGAGAAGCCCAGGCAGGCCAGGTCCTTCAGCTCGTCGCGGGTCATGGGGCCGGTGGTGTCCTGGCTGCCGACCGAGGTCATCTTCGGTTCGCAGTAGGTGCCCGGGCGGATGCCCTTGCCTTCCGGCATGCCGCAGGCGCGGCCGACCATCTTCTGGGCCAGGGTGTAACCCTTGCCGGTATCGGCCGGATCCTTGGGCAGGCGGAACAGCGTCGAGGCCGGCAGGCCTAGCGCTTCGCGCGCCTTGGCGGTCAGGCCGCGGCCGATGATCAGCGGAATGCGGCCGCCGGCGCGCACTTCGTCGAACAGCACGTCGGACTTCACTTCGAATTCGGCGATGACTTCGCCGTTCTTCAAGGCCTTGCCTTCATAGGGGCGCAGTTCGACCACGTCGCCCATTTCCATCTTGGAAACGTCGAGTTCGATCGGCAGGGCGCCGGCGTCTTCCATGGTGTTGTAGAAGATCGGGGCAATCTTGTTGCCCAGGCACACGCCGCCGAAGCGCTTGTTCGGCACGAAGGGGATGTCTTCGCCGGTGAACCACAGCACCGAGTTGGTGGCCGACTTGCGCGACGAACCCGTGCCGACCACGTCGCCGACGTAGGCGACCAGGTGGCCCTTTTCCTTCAGGGCTTCGATGAACTTGACCGGGCCGCGCTTGCCGTCTTCTTCCGGTTCGAACGCGGCGCCGTCGCGCTTGTTCTTCAGCATCGCCAGGGCGTGCATCGGGATGTCGGGGCGGGTGGTGGCGTCGGGAGCCGGCGACAGGTCGTCGGTGTTGGTTTCGCCAGGCACCTTGAAGACGGTGATGGTCAGGCTTTGCGGCAGTTCCGGACGGCTGGTGAACCATTCGGCGTCGGCCCAGCTCTGCATCACGGATTTGGCATTGGCGTTGCCCTTGTCCGCCTTTTCCTTCACGTCGTGGAAGGCGTCGAACATCAACAGGGTCTTTTTCAGCGCGTCGGCGGCGATGGTGCCGATTTCAGCGTCGTCCAGCAGGTCGACCAGCGGGCCAATGTTGTAGCCGCCCAGCATCGTGCCGAGCAGTTCAGTCGCCTTGGCACGGCTGATCAGCGCACAAGCTTCCTTGCCCAGCGCCACGGCGGCCAGGTACGAAGCCTTGACCTTGGCGGCGTCGTCCACGCCGGCCGGCACGCGGTGCGTCAGCAGCTCGACCAGGTTCTGCTCTTCGCCTGCGGGCGGGTTCTTGAGCAGTTCGATCAGTTCAGCGGTTTGTTTGGCCGTAAGGGGCAGCGGGGGAATCCCCAGAGCCGCGCGTTCGGCAACGTGTTGGCGGTAATTATCCAGCATGTGAGGCCTGCTCAAAGTCGGGTTGGAAGAAGGGTTGTTCGCCGAATTGTAGAGGGAACAGGGGGACGCAAGCAAATGTCTTATATCTTATATAAGACTTGAGCCCATAGCTGTTGCTTAAGGGCGACGCGGGGCGGCGCGCCCTGGGGGGGCGAGGCAGGAAGGGAAAGCCCGGCAGGGGCGCCGGGCGGGTATGTCCGGGGCAGCGGCTTAGCGCGGCCCGGCTTCGTACACCACGCCCACCCGCGTGAAATTGCCGCCGTACTGCTTTACGTCCACCTGGAACGGCGCGCTTTCCTCTGGCTTGAGCTTGGGCAGCCGCAGTTCCTGGTATATCGCGCCGGTGAGCTTGTCCTGGGCGTCGTACAGGCTGACCCAGACTCTGACGTTTTCCACTTCGGCCTGGCTGTCGTTACGCACGCGCCCATGCACGGTCACGTACTTGTAGCGGAACCGGTGGGTGAAGTTCAGGGTGCCGGTGCCGACCTGGGCCTCGGTGTTCTCGACCGTGACGGCCAGCTTGGGGCGGGGGCCGGGCAGGGCGGCGCGCTTGGCGGGCAGCCAGTCGGTCTTGACCTCGGTGTAGCGGTCGATGCGGCCGGTCAGCGCCACGGGCACCCGTTCTCCAGGGTACAGGCGCGCCGGCAGGCTCCAGCTCTGGCGCACCTCCAGCCGGCGGGAACCGTCGAACAGCGAGATGTCCGCCTTGGGCGACAGGACCACGTACTGGTCGCTGGTGTTGACCAGCTCGGCATACATGACCGGGCGCTCGATCTCGTCAAGCAGGCGACGCGGAGCCGACAGCTTGAGCGCGCTGGCGTCGAACAGGGCGAAGCCCGGATCCAGCAGTTCCTCGGTGCTCAGGCGCACGTGTTCGATGACCCGCGGGTCGGCAGGGCTGACGCGCACGATGCGGCTGGGCGGCGTTTCTTCCTTGGGAGCGGCCGGCGAGACGGCCGGGTTTTCGCTCTGCACCATGTAGTCATAGGACGCGACCGGGCCTTCGGCCAGCATTTCGCAACGCACGTCGAAGGAGGTCAGCGCGTTCGGCGCCAGCGGGCTGGCGGCGCCGTAGCCGTTGCCGGTGCCGATCAGCTTGCCGTCCTCGCCGTACAGCATCACCGTGATCTGGCTGCTGTTGGCCTCGTTGGCGCCGTTGTTCTTCAGGAGGCCGACCAGGCGGTAGGCGCCATCGTTGCGCACCAGCTGCACCTTGCTGGCGGCCACCTCGTTGTTCCGGTCCCGCGCCAGCCTCGGCTGCGAGACCTGCAGCGTGTAGCGGCTGTAGGCCTGGCTGGGCGTGGAGATCGTGACAGGCGTGTATTCGCCCGGCTGCAGCGAGCGCGCCGGCGCCGAACCGGAGTTCGACGGTAGCGACAGTTCGCCCTGGAAGAACGACGCCGTGACGCGCGGCACGTCGATCTTCTTGCCGGTCTCGTTGCGCATGATCATGACCAGCTGGGTGCGGTCGCGGACGCGGATTTCCTGCACGTCGGTCAGCTTGACCAGCGCGGCGTCGATGGGAGGGGGCGCCGGCGGCTGCCGCGTGACGGTCGGCTTGGACCCGAGCATGGATGCGACCAGCGGCACCACGAACACGGCGGCCACGGCGACCGCGATCGCCGCGATGGCGCGCGGACCTAGCTGCGGCTTGGCAGCCGGCTGCTGCATCCCGCGCAGGATCTTCTCCAGCCGTTGGGCGACGTTGTCTTCGACCAGCGTGACCGCGTGGCAATGGCTGCAGCGGTATTCGTTGGTGTCCAGCTTGGTGAATTGGGCGCTGCCGCAGGTCGAGCAGGTCAGCGTTACCGTGTTGATCGTGGTCTGTTTGGGCGTCATTCTTGCGGGCACGCGCGCCGCACTCAGGCGGCGCGGCGGATGCCGCGGCGGGAGCAAAGGCGCAAGGGATACACAGGGCGGCAAGGATAGCGGCACGTCACCCGGGGCATGGTGCACGAGCGCATCCATTTGTGACAAAGTATGTGGACGGGCCTCCCGGTGCTATCATCGCCGGCGAAAAAACAGATCCCAAGCAGACCTCTTACGCTGTACCCCGTCGATCCGCTCCCGCGCCGCGCAACGCGCCGCTCCGGGCAGAGCCGAGGCAGGTCAGGCTCTACCCATTAGCATGAGCATTTCCCAATATTTGCTGTTCCTCGCTTGCGTGGCGCTCGCCACCTATGCGCAGACCATGACGGGCTTCGCCTTCGGGCTGGTGCTGCTGGGTCTGTCGGGCGTGTTCCAGCTGGCGTCCGTATCCGAAGTGGCCAACGTGGTCAGCGTGCTGTCGCTGGTGAACGCGGCGGTGACGCTGGCGCGGGCCAAGCCCCAGGTGAACTGGTCGCTGATGCGGCCCGCCATGGCCAGCAGTCTGGTCGGCGTCGGGGCGGGCGTTGCCGCGCTGGCCTGGATCAGCGGATCCATGAGCGTATTGCTGCAGTTGCTGCTGGGCTGCACGATCCTCGGCTGCGCGGTGCTGCTGGTGGCGCGCGCGCAGCCGCTGGCGAGCGTGTCCTCGCGCGGATCGTTCGTCTTCTTCGGGGCCGTGTCGGGCGTGCTGGGCGGATTGTTTTCCAGCGCCGGGCCGCCCATGGTCTATCACCTGTACCGCCAGCCTTTGCCGCTGGCGGCCATCCGCAACAGCCTGCTGATCCTGTTTTCGCTGAACGCCGTGGTGCGGCTGGCGCTGGTGACCGGGCAGGGCGCCTTCATGGCCTCGTCGTTCTGGTTGAGCCTGCTGGCGCTGCCGGTCGTGATCGGCGTGACCTGGGTGGCGCGCCGCTACAGCACGGCGGGCTCGATGCAGACCGTCAAGCGCATGGTGTTCGTGCTGCTGCTGGCGGCCGGCATGGGACTGATCGTGCCGGCGTTCAGGGCGCTCGCTGCCGGCTAGCCGCGAGTCCCGTTGCGCGCGGGACGCGGCGTCAGCCGCGTTCGCCGGTGATGTAGCGTTCGAGTTCGTGGATGATGAACTTCTGTTCGCTCATGACGTCCTTGACCAGGTCGCCGATGGAAAGCAGGCCGATCAGTTTGCCGTCCTCGATGACAGGGAGATGACGGAAGTGGCGTTCCGTCATCATCGCCATACAGTGCTCGCGGGTGTCCGCGCGGCCGACGTAGTACACCGAATCGGTCATGATGTCGCGCACCTTCGTGGTGCGCGAGGAGCGATCCTGCAGCACGATCTTGCGGGCGTAGTCGCGCTCGGTCAGCATGCCCAGCACGGCATCGCCCTGGACCACCACCACGGCCCCGATGCTGCGTTCCGCCATGATTTTGACGGCTTCGAACACCGACGCGTCGGGCGAAACCGTCACGACGGAATGATTGGCTTTTTCCCTGAGTATCTCAGCAACTGTCTTCACGATGCGCTCCCGGATCGCTGGTGAGGATAAAACCCATGCTCCATCCTAAGCCTGGCGGCCGTGTTGCCGCAAGCGGCCCGCCTATTTCGCGGTCTTGTCCCGGAACGCCTGGCTGGCCATTTCGCGCAGGTTGCGCGTGGCGCTGCGCTCGGTGGCGGGGTTCCATGCCAGGGAAATGCCGATCGACGCATCGGCTGGAAAATCGGCCAGCGTCTTGTAGATCACGTTGGTGCCGGGCAAGCGCCGGCCGCCGGCCGGCACCAGCGCCACGCCCAGGCCGCTTTCCACCAGGCTGAGCAGCGTCTGCACCTGCACCGCTTCCTGCGTGATGCGGGGCGTGAAGCCGCGCAGCTGGCAGGCGTTGATGGCGGCCATGCGCAGGCCGGCGGCTTCGCTGGCGGTGTACATGATGAAGGGTTCGTCGGCCAGGTCTGCCAGGCGGATGCGGCCGCGCCGCGCCAGCGGATGCGTCTTGGGCACGGCCAGCGCGAAGTTCTCGGTCGTGAGCGGAGCCAGGCGCACGTTCGATCCCATCGCCACCGGCACGCGCACGATGCCGACCTCCAGCGTGTCTTCCTCGAGTTCCTGCATGATGCGTATCGAGGTGGCTTCGCGCAGCACCACGGTGACGCCAGGATAGCGTTGCCGGAACGGCGGCAGGATGCGCGGCAGCACGCCGTGCGTGGCGGAGCCGACGAAGCCGATGCGCACGGTGCCGCCTTCGCCCGCGGCGCCCGCGCGCGCCGCCTGCCGGAATTGCTCGGCGTGGAACAGGGCGCGGCGGGCTTCGTCCAGCGCCGCCAGGCCGGCTTCGGTGAGCTTCACGCCCTGGCGGCCGCGCTGGAACAGCGGCACGCCCACCATCTCCTCGAGCTTGCGTATCGACACCGAAAGCGGCGGCTGCGACATGTGCAGCTTTTCGGCTGCGCGGTGGAAGTTCAGCGTTTCGGCCAGGACCAGGAACTGCTGCAGATGACGGAAATCCATGAGGGCGCTCCGAAAGGCGGTTGGCGTGGATGATATGACTTCCGTATCGATCCGGGCATTGGTGCTATCCCTTCGCTATCGGGTGATGGCGCCTTGCGCGTCGCGCGCAAGCCTTGGGGAGGAGGCGGCGGCCGGGCGGCGGCGGTATGATGGAACGCATTACAAGGAGGAAACACCATGAATGAAGTCATCGTCGCTTCTGCCGTCCGCACTGCCATCGGCGATTTCGGGGGCGCGCTGAAAGACGTGCCGCCGTGCGACCTGGGCGCAACCGTCATCAAGGCCGCGCTGGAACGCGCCGCCGTCAAGGGCGATGAGGTCGGCCACGTCGCCGTGGGCCACGTCATCAACACCGAGCCCCGCGATATGTACCTGTCGCGCGTGGCGGCCATGAACGCCGGCATCGCCAAGGAAACGCCCGCCTTCAACGTCAACCGCCTGTGCGGTTCGGGCCTGCAGGCCATCGTGTCCGCCGCGCAGACCATCATGCTGGGCGATGCTGAAATCGCCATCGGCGCGGGCGCCGAGAGCATGAGCCGCGCGCCGTACATCGCGCCGGCGCAGCGCTGGGGCGCGCGCATGGGTGACAGCGTCATGCTGGACATGATGACCGGCGCCTTGTCGGATCCGTTCGGCCGCATGCACATGGGCGTGACCGCCGAGAACGTGGCGGCCAAGTTCGGCATCAGCCGCCAGGACCAGGACGCCGTGGCCGCGGAATCGCATCGCCGCGCCGCAGCCGCCATCGACGCGGGTTACTTCCGCGACCAGATCGTGCCGGTGGTGATGAAGTCGCGCAAGGGCGAAGTGGTGTTCGACACCGACGAGCATGTGCGCCGCGATGTCACGGCGGAAAACCTGTCGACGCTGAAACCGGTGTTCCAGAAGGAAAATGGTACGGTCACCGCGGGCAACGCTTCGGGCCTGAACGACGGCGCGGGCGCCGTGGTGCTGATGAACGCCTCGGTCGCGGCCAAGCGCGGCATCAAGCCGCTGGCTCGCCTGGTGGCCTACGCCCACGCCGGCGTGGACCCCAACATCATGGGCATCGGTCCGGTGCCGGCCACGCAGGCCGCGCTCAAGCGCGCCGGCCTGACGGTGGACCAGATGGACGTGATCGAAGCCAACGAAGCGTTCGCGGCGCAGGCCTGCGCGGTGTCGCGCGAATTGAAGCTGGATCCGGCCAAGGTGAACCCCAACGGCAGCGGCATCGGCCTGGGCCACCCCATCGGCGCCACCGGCGCGATCATCACCGTCAAGGCGCTGCATGAACTGCAGCGCGTGGGCGGACGCTACGCGCTGGTGACCATGTGCATCGGCGGCGGCCAGGGCATTGCCGCCATTTTCGAGCGGATCTGACGCACCAGGGGGGGCGGCGGCGGCACGCTAGCGCGGCGGCCGCTCTACCGCTGGGCTGCCCCCTTTTGGGGCAGCAAGTTCGCGCAGCGTGGGGCTCTATTTTTCCAGGTAATCCTGGGCCCACGCCTCGCATTCGGCGCGCAGCAGCGCGCCCATCTGCGCCCGCCGGGGCGCGTCCAGCCGGCTGCTGATCGCGCCGAAGCTGAAAGCCACCCAGGTCAGTTCCGACACCCGGAACGCCACGCCCACGCCCGAAACGCCGGGCGTGATGGTGTCCACGATTTCCGAATAGCCCGCGGTGCGCGCCTGCCTGACCGATTTCATCAAGGCGGCGCTGGACGCGCCGATTTGCGCATAGGCGGCGGAATGCCGCGCATACAGCGCGGCGATTTCCTCGTCGGGCAAGGTAGCCAGCAATGCCAGTCCGCCCGCGCCCACGCCCAGCAGGCGCCGCTCGCCCTGGTCGATGGTGAAGACCTTCACGGGGAATGAGCCGGCCTCGCGCAGCAGGCAGAGGGCGTAGTCGCCCTGGCGTATCACCAGGAACACCGTGTCGCCCGACAGGCGCGCCAGCTTCTGTGCGAACGGACGCAGCGCGTCCAGCAAGGGCGTGCGCCGCAGCGCCGCGAATCCCAATTGCATGGAATCGACCCCCAGGCGGTAGCGCCGGGTCTGGGCGTCGCGTTCGGCGAACTGTTCCTCCAGCAGGCAGCTGAGCAGCCGGTGCGCGGTGGAGCGCTCCAGCCCGGCCTCGGCCATCACGCCTTGCAGGTCTATGCCTTCTTCCTGATGCTGCGCCAGCACGCGCAGCAGGCCCAGGGCGCGTCGCATGCTCTGGGTACCGCCTGTGGAACCACTGTTGTTCATAATGTGGGAAATATTGATTGAATATTTTGTATTTTAGGATTCCGAGTGCGTTAATTCAATCCAGTCGACCGCGCCGCCTTTCAAGGCGCGGCAGAACAAGGACGAGGAGACCATGGAATACGCCACCCTGGCCGTCGAGCGGCACGACTCGGTATGCCGCATCAGCCTGGCGCGCGAATCCGCGCGCAACGCCCAAAGCCAGCAGATGCTGGATGAACTGGACGACGCGCTGACGCGCGCCGAACAGGACGACTCGGTGCGGGTCGTGGTGCTGGCCGGCCGCGGCGCACACTTTTCCGCCGGCCACGACCTGAAGGAAGCGCAGGCCAAGCGCGCCGATTTCACGGTGGAAGAGCGCTGGGAGTACGAGTCGCGCCGCTACTACGGCTACTGCATGCGCATCTGGGACTTTCCCAAGCCGACGGTGGCCCAGGTCCAGGGCGCCTGCGTGGCGGGCGGCTTCATGATTGCCAATATGTGCGACCTGGTGGTGTGTTCCGACACCGCATACTTTTCCGATCCGGTGGGCCACACGCTGGCGGCGGCCGCGACCGAGGTGTTGATCCATCCCTGGGTCATGGGTCTGCGCAAGGCCAAGGAAATGCTCTACACCGGCGAAAAGGTCGACGCCCAGGAAGCGCTGCGCATCGGCATGGTGAACCGCGTTGTGCCCGAAGCCGAACTGGACGCCGCGACCCTGGCGCTGGCGCAGCGCATCGCGCAGGCGCCGCCCTTTGGCCTGCGCCTGATCAAGCGTTCGCTGAACCGCACGGCCGACGCGCAGGGCTTCCGCACCGCCTTGTCGGCGCATTTCGACACACACCAGCTGTCGCATCTGAGCGAGGAATTCCAGGCCGTGCGCGAACGCGGATTGGCGCAGGCCATCCAGCGCAATAAGAAGGGCGAGGCAGCATGACCCCGTCTCTGGACCCTTTGCTCAATCCGCGCTCCATCGCGATGATCGGCGCCAGCGCCAACGCCGGGCGCATCGGTGGCATGCCGCTGGAGCTGCTGACGCGCTTCGGCTACGCGGGCGGCATCTATCCCGTCAATCCCAAGTACCAGGAAGTGTTCGGCCGCCGCTGCTGGCCTGACATCGAGGCCGTGCCCGAGCCGGTGGACCTGGCGGTGCTGGCCATCGCGGCCGCGGACGTCACGCCCATGCTGCGCCGTTGCCACGCCAAGGGCGTGCGCGCCGCCATCGTCTACGCCGCGGGCTTTGCCGAAGCGGGCGGCGAGGGCGCGCGCCTGCAGGATGAGCTGGAGGCCTTCGTGGCCGAAAGCGGCATGGCCGTGGCGGGTCCGAATTGCATGGGCTTCGCCAACCTGAACACGCAGGCCCACACGGCGTTCGCCTCGGTTTTCAAGACCGCGCCGGCGCAGACGGGGCCGGGCAAGGTCAGCCTGCTGACGCAGAGCGGCAACGTATGCGCGGCGGTCTACGCGATCGCGCGCCGGCTGGACCTGCCGTTCTCGCACTTCATCAATACCGGCAATGAGGCCTGCCTGGATTTCTCGCAATACCTGGAGTACCTGGCGGCGGATCCGCAGACGGAAATCGTGCTGGGCTACATCGAGCAGCTGCGCGACGGCGAACGCTTCATACGCGCCTGCCGCGAACTGGAGCGCCAGGGCAAGTTGCTGATCGCACTGAAGGCCGGCACCACGGACAAGGGCGCGCAGGCGGCGCAGTCGCATACCTCGGCGCTGGCCGGAGACCGGCGCGTGTACGGCGCGGCGTTTCGCCAGTTGAATGTGATCGAGGCCAACGATTTCGCGCAGATGGCGCACCTGGCCAGCCTGGCCACGCTGCGGCACCGCACGGCGGGCAAGCGCGTCGCGGTGCTGACCATGTCGGGCGCGCTGGGCGCGATCCTGGCGGACAAGTTCATCGGCGCGGGACTGGACCTGCCCGATCTGCCGCCTGACCTGCAGGCGGTGCTGCGCGGCGGTATTCCAGATTACGGCATGGTCGGCAATCCGGTGGACGTTACCGGCAACGTGGTCAACGATCCGGCTTTCGTGCACACCGTGCTGGAGGCGCTGGCCACGACCGACGCGATCGACGCGGTGGTCGTGTACGCGCCCGGCTATATGCTGGACCGCATGGCCGACGCGCTGACGGATGTGTCGCGCCGGCATCAACGGCTGTTCGTCGCCATCGATACCGGCCTGGCCCAGAGCCGCGCCGCTCTGCGCGATGCGGAAGTGGCCGTGTTCGAGGACCTGGGCCTGGCGGTCGCAACGCTGGCGCCTTACCTGCTGTGGTGCGAGGCGCGCGGCGCCAAACGCATCGCGGCGGCGCCGGACTTGGCCGCGGCCGCCGTTCCAGCCTTGCCCTGCAACGAAGCCGACGCGCGCGAATACGTGGCCGCTTTTGGCTTGCCGCAAGCGCGGGTGGGCGCGGCCGTCAATGCGGACGAAGCCGTCGCGCAAGCGCGTGCAGCCGGTTATCCGGTGGCACTGAAGATCCTGAGCGCCGACATCGCGCACAAGACCGAGGCGGGCGGCGTGGCGCTGAACCTGGCCGACGACGAGGCCGTGCGCCGCGCCTTTGCCGAAGTAACGCGTGCCGCGGCCGCGGCGCAGCCGGACGCGCGCATCGACGGCACGATGGTGCAGAAGATGGAACGCGGCGTGGCCGAGATCATCGTCGGCGCCACGCGCGATCCCGTCTTCGGCCCGGTGCTGACCGTGGGCTTGGGCGGCGTGCTGACCGAGCTGTACCAGGACACCAGTCATCGCCTGCTGCCGGTGGACGAGGACATCGCGCTGCAAATGCTGCAGGAGCTCAAGGCCTACGCGCTGCTGGACGGCTACCGCGGCAAGCCCCAAGCCGACGTGGCGGCTGCGTGCAGAAGCATCGTGGCGGTGGGCAATGCCCTGCTTGCCGCGCCCGCGCATGTGGCGGAAATCGAAGTCAATCCATTGCTGATCAAAGAGGCGGGACAAGGCGTCGCGGTACTGGACGCGCTGATCCTGCCCGCAACCCCGTAGCGCCAAGCGCGCAATGCCCCCCAGGAGGAGACAAGCATGATGAAGAAACTATTGGCCGGCGTCGCGCTGGCTTGCATCGGCGTCACGGGCCAGACCATGGCCCAGGACAGCTATCCCAACCGCCCGATACGCATCGTGGTGCCGTTCTCACCAGGCGGCGCGACCGACATCATGAGCCGCTTGCTGGCGGAAAAGCTCAGCGGCAAGCTGGGTCAGCCGGTGATCGTCGAGAACAAGCCGGGCGGCGGCACCATGATCGCGTCCGACTACGTGTCGCGCGCCGAACCCGATGGCTATACCTTGCTGATGGCGGCCTCGTCGCTGGGCATCGCGCCCAGCATTTACGCCAAGGTGAACTACGACCCGATCAAGGACTTCGCGCCCATCAGCCAAGTGGCCTCGGTGGTGCACGTGCTGGAGGTACATCCCTCGGTGCCGGCCAAGAATGTGGGCGAACTGATCGCCTACCTGAAGGCCAATCCGGGCAAAGTGAGCTACGGCTCGGTCGGCACGGGCAGTTCGACCCATCTGGAGGCCGAACTCTTCAACAGCATGGCGGGCGTGCAGATGACGCACATCCCGTACAAGGGCAGTGCGCCGGCGCTCAACGATCTGGTGGCGGGCCGCCTGCAGGTCATGTTCGATGCCTGGGCCTCGTCCGGCCCCTTCGTCAAGGACGGCAAGCTGCGCGTGCTGGCGGTGACCACCGCCCAGCCTTCGGCCTCGGTGCCGGACCTGCCGACGGTGGCGGCCTCGGGCCTGCCGGGCTATTCGGCCATGCCCTGGCTGGGCCTGGTGGCGCCGGCGCGCACGCCGCAGCCGGTGGTGGACAAGATCTACAGCAACCTGGCGCAGATCCTGCAGCAGCCCGACGTCAAGGCGCAGTTCACCGGCCTGGGGCTGGACATCATCGGCAGCGATCCCAAGACTTTCGCCGCCTTCATCCGCCAGGACGTGACCACCTGGGCCAAGGTCGCGCGCGACTCGAACATCCGCCTGGAGTAATGGCATGACGCAGTTGGAAAGCGCCGCGCGGGAAGATGAGGCGTTCCGCCTGGACCTGCGCGGCTGGCTGGCATCGGCCTACGCCCGTTTCGTCAAGGATTGGCCGGGTGGGGCGGATCCGCGCAGCCTGGATTTCAGGCGCGCGTGGGAGGACACCCTGTGCGCCAACGGCTGGTCCGGGCTGGGCTGGCCCAAGGAACACGGGGGCCGCGCCCTGCCGCTGTCGCGGCAGGCGGTGTTCCACGAAGAGCACGCGCGCTGCGGCGCGCCGCTAGGCGTGAACCTGATCGGACACGGCATCCTGGCGCCGACCCTGCTGCATTTCGGCAGCGAGGCGCAGAAGCGCCGTTTCCTGCCCGGCATTCTGTCGAACCGCGAAGTCTGGTGCCAGGGCTATTCGGAGCCGGGCGCCGGCTCCGACCTGGCGTCGGTGCGCACACGGGCGGAGGCCGCGCCCGGCGGCTATCGGCTGAACGGCCACAAGATCTGGACCTCGTTCGCCGACCGCGCGCAGTGGTGCTTCGTGCTGGCGCGTACCGATCCGCAGGCGGCCAAGCACAGGGGCCTGAGCTTCCTGCTGGTCGACATGCGCAGCCCCGGCGTACGGGTCGAACCCATCCGGCAGATCACGGGCGAGGCCGAATTCTGCGAGGTGTTCTTCGAAGACGTGTTCGTGCCCGGGGACTGCCTGCTGGGCGAGCCGAACCAGGGCTGGAAGATAGCCATGGCCGCCGCCAGTTTCGAGCGCGGCACTTACTTCATCCCGCGGTTGGTGCGCTTCGCGCAGGAACTGAGCGAGGTGCGCGAACTGGCCTTGCGCGCCGATGCCCATGGCCATGTGCCGGCGTCTTCGGCGGCGGTGCGCCAGCAGTGGGCGTGGCTGGCGGCCGACAGTCACGTGCTGGCGCTGAAATCGCAGCGCGCGCTGGCCGGCGCGATGCGCGGGGATCCGCCGGGGCCGGAGGGCTCGTCCACCAAGATCCATTGGAGCGAAGCACATCAGCGCTTGCTGGAACTGTCGCTGCAATTGCTGGGCGAGGACGCATGCCTGGCGGACGGCGCGCCCGACGCGCATGCCGCCGAACTGACGCACGCCTACCTGTGGTCGCGCGCCGAAACCATACTGGCGGGCACCTCCGAAATCCAGCGCAATATCATCGCCGAGCAGATGCTCGGCCTGCCCAAGGCTTGAACCTCATGGATCTGCATCCGACCGAAGACCAGCGCATGCTGGACGACGCGGCCCGGCGATTTCTGGCCGACCGCCATCCGCCATCCGTGGCCCGCGCCGCGGCCTGCAAGCCCTATGAAGCGCGCCTGGCGCAGTGGCGCGAGATCGCCGCCCAGGGCTGGCCGGCCTTGCTGGCGCCGGCCGAACAGGACGGGCTGGGACTGGGCATGCGTGAAGCCTGGATCGTGGCCGAAGCCGCCGGGCGGCACCTGCTGAGCCTGCCGCTGGCGGCCAATATGGTGGTGCTGCCAACCTTGTGCGCGGCGGGAGCGGCAGGGTTGGCCGCGCAATGGGCGGGTGCCGTGATGGCGGGCGATACGTATTTCGCCGACGCCGCCATGCGTCCCGACGGCTCCGCCTTTATCGAAGGCGCGGGCGAGGGCGTGCGCGTCCTGGCGGCGCGGCGCCTGGACGCCACCCACCTGCGCTTGGAGGTGTTGGCGCCAGTGTCCGGTTCCGCCGGACTCGATCCGACCATGCCCGTGGCGCGCGTGGTCCGTCCGCGGGTGCTGGAGAGCGTCGAACTGGAGGTCGAGGCTGGAACCTGGGAGCGGTTGCGCACGCGGCTGCGCCTGCTGCGTTCGGCCGAGCTGCTGGGGGCGGCCTCGGCCGCGCTGGAAATGGCCGCAGCCCATGCGCGCGAGCGCCGCCAGTTCGACCGCGCCATTGGCGCCAACCAGGCGATCAAGCATCGCTTGGCCGAGGATTGGATGGCCTTGGACGACGCCAGACTGGCGGGCATCGCGGCCGTCGCGGCGCATGATGCGGGCGCCGCCACGACGGAACGCGACAGCCTCTTCGCGCCGCTGCTGGTGGTCGAAGCCGGCCGGCGCGCCGCGCAGAACGCCATCCAGGTCCATGGCGCCCTGGGCGTCACCTGGGAGTGCGATGCGCATCTGTATCTGAAGCGGGTGCTGCGCCTGGCAGCCAGCCTGCAGGCGGAAGCGTCGCGCGCGGAACTGCTGGAACGCATCTGGGAGGGCGGGGGCGTCAGGCAGGCGGCCTAGCGCCATGGTCGGGCGCCTGACGCAAGGGCGGCGTCCGACCTACAATCGCCGCCATGCACAAATCGAACTTTCCTTCCGAGCTGGACCAGCCGACCCTGTCCGAGGTGGACGGCGTCCGCTATCTGCACTTCAACACCGTCTGGGTCCAGGGCGCCATGCGCATCAAGAATCCGTCGGAGCTGGTGCTCGAATACACCGCCCAGATGATGGCCTGGCTGCTGTTCCTGGAGCCGCCCAAGGACGAAGCCATCGGCATGCTGGGCCTGGGCGCCGGCTCGCTGGCGCGCTACTGCGTCAAGCACACGCGCAGCCCGCTGCTGGCCGTGGAGTGGAATCCGCGCGTGACGGCGGCCTGCCATATGTTCTTCCGTCTGCCTGGCGCGAATCGTCTCGAAGTCGAGCACGCCGATGCTGGCGCCTGGGTGGCCGATCCCCTGAACGCGGGGCGCTGCCCGGTGCTGATGGTGGACCTGTACGACGCTTCCGCCGAGGGACCGGTGCGCGATAGCGTGAAGTTCTACCGCGACTGCCGCCGCGTGCTGGGCGAGGTCGGCGTGCTGGCCGTGAACCTGTTCGGCCGCCACGAGAGCTTCGGCAAGAACATCGACAACCTCTCCAAGGCCTTCGACGACCGCATCGTGCTGCTGCCCGAAGTCGAAGCGGGCAACCAGATCGTGCTGGCATTCTCCGGTCCGCGACTGGAAGTCACGCCCGCCGAATTGCTGGCCCGGGCCGAGGTGGTGGAGGCCAAGTACGGCCTGCCGGCGCGCCGTTGGGCCCGCTCGCTGACCCGCCACGCGGTGGACGGGGTATTGCACTTCTGACGTCCAGTCCAATTTTCCAAGGACGGGCCACCGGGCCTCCGCAAGGCGGGGGGCCCTTTTTTTCTTAGGGTAGCTACCGAGACGTAAGGGGTTTTCTTTTTCCCGCATCCGGCTCTATCATGGTCTTATTCATAATTATGAATTACGGCATAGTCCAGGCCGCTGACCCATGACCCTACCCATCGTCCGGCAAGCCCTCTACCTGGAAGTCGCGGACCGCCTGCGCGGCATGATCCATGCGCGCTCCCTGCGTAACGGCGAATGGATCGACGAATTGCGCCTGGCGGGCGAGCTGGGCATTTCGCGCACTCCCTTGCGCGAGGCGCTCAAGGTGCTGGCCACCGAAGGGCTGGTGCGGCTGGAGCCGCGCCGGGGCTGCTTCGTCAACGAGCTGTCGGCGCAAGACCTGGAAGACATCTTCCCACTGATGGCCATGCTGGAAGGGCGCTGCGCCTTCGAGGCCGCGCGCAAGGCCAGCGATGCGCAACTGGCCGAACTTGAGCCGCTGCACGCGGCGCTGGCGGGCCACGCCCAGGCCGGCCGCATCGATGCCTACTACAAGACCAATTACCTGATCCACGAGGCGGTGCAGGCGCTGGCCGGCAACCAATGGCTGTCGGACATGGTGGGCAATCTGCGCAAGGTGCTGAGCCTGTCGCGCCACCGCAGTCTGTCGCAGCCGGGCCGCATCCAGCAGTCCTGCGCCGAGCACCTGGCCATATTCGAGGCGCTCAAGGCGCACGACTGCGAGGCCGCGCAAGCGCTCGCGCACAACCATCTGATGCGGCAGCTGGAAGCGCTGCGCGCATTGAGCCATGCGGATGCTGCCGACGCGGCGCCGTCCGATCCCATCGTCATCGAGGAGCCCGCCCATGTCCGCACCCGCCAATCTCGCACCCGCGCGCGGCGCACGCACGCCTGAGCCCGAGGCCGATGCCGTCGAGGCGGCGGCCGGTGCCGCGCCGGCCGTTGCCGCTGCTGCCGCCGCTGAAAGCGCCGGCCTGATGTCCCGCCTGGGCAAACTGTGGGAACGCGGCCGGCTGCCCAGCGAATCCGAAGTCCGGCGCCTGTTCGAAGCGCGCCTGACCGATGTGGCCGCCAACAAGCTGGCGCGCCGCTGGTGCGAGCAGTACAGCGCCGCGGACGGCAAGGACCGCCGGCTGATGCTGACGGCGCTGGCGCAGGCGCGCGGCGGCTATGCGGGCGACGGCGGCGAGGGCGTGCGCCTGTTCAAGCGCTTCAACGCCCAGCCCCAGGGCCTGCGCTTCCTGGTCGAACTGCGCGCGGACATGCTGCGCTGGCGCAAGCAGGTGGCGGGCATCCAGACGCTGGACAAGGATCTCGAAGGCCTGCTGTCCGCCTGGTTCGACGTGGGCCTGCTGGAATTGCGGCCGCTGACCTGGGATTCGCCGGCGTCGCTGCTGGAAAAGCTGATCCTCTACGAGGCCGTGCACGAGATCACCTCCTGGGACGACCTGCGCCGCCGCGTTTCGCCGGACCGCCGCTGCTACGCCTACTTCCATCCGCAAATGCCGGGCGTGCCGCTCATCTTCGTGGAAGTGGCCTTCGCCAGCCAGATGGCCGACAACGTGCAGGTGCTGCTGGACAGCACCTTGCCGCCGCAGGACCTGGACAAGGCGCGCTGGGCCATCTTCTATTCCATCTCCAACACGCAGCCCGGCCTGAAGGGCATCAGCTTCGGCAATTTCCTGCTCAAGCGGGTGGTCGAGCAGCTGCTGCACGAACTGCCCAAGCTGAAGTCCTTCGCCACGCTGTCGCCCATCCCGGGCTTCGCCGATTGGCTGGCCAAGCTGGACGCCGAGGCGGTGGAGGCCATCGTGCGCGAGGACAAGGTGCGCGCCAAGTCGCGCAAGCGCGAGGGCGTGCCCGATGGGCAGCGCTGGGTCGCGCGCCTGGCCAAGGCGGCCCAAGGCAAGGCCGTGGACGTGGTCAAGCGTGCCGCTTTCCGCCTGACGGCCAATTATCTGCAGTCCATGAAGAACGGCATGCCGGTGGACGCGGTGGCGCGTTTTCACCTGGGCAACGGTGCGCGCATCGAACGGCTCAACTGGGCCGCGGATACCTCGGTCAAGGGGCTCAAGCAGTCCTGCGGCATGATGGTGAACTACCTCTACGACCTGGACGAACTGGACGACAACCTGGCCCTGCTGGGAGAAGGCAAGCCGCAGGTCAGCCGCGGCGTGGGACGCGTGGCGTAAGCGCCGCGCCCGCTACCCAACAACATAAGAAAGAGGGCAGGAGACATGACGGACAACGTGGCCGGCCGCGTGCTGCTGGAGCGCGAGGGCGATCTGGCCCGGGTGACGCTGTCGCACCCGGGGCGCCTGAACGCGATCACGGTGGGCATGTGGCATGAACTGCGGGACGTATTCACCCGTGTCGCGCAGGACGACGCCCTGCGCTGCGTGATCGTGCGCGGCGAGGGCGGCAATTTCGCCGCCGGCGCCGACATCCGCGAATTCCCCGCGCAGCGCGGCGACATGGCCGGCGTACAGCGCTACCACCGCGAGGTGCTGGCGCCTGCCCTGCAGGCGGTCGCCCTGTGTCCGCATCCTGTGGTGGCGCAGATCGAGGGCGTATGCGTGGGCGGCGGCCTGGAGATCGCCAGCCAGTGCGATCTGCGGATCGCCGGCGAGTCGGCTCGCTTCGGCGTGCCGATCAACCGCCTGGGCTTTCCCATGGCACCCGACGAAATGAGCGGCCTGCTGGCCCTGGTCGGGCGCGCCGCCACCCTGGCCATCCTGCTCGAAGGCCGCGTCTTCGGCGCCGAAGAGGCCCGCGAACTCGGCCTGCTGACCCGCATCGTCGCCGACGACCAGGTGGCCGACGCGGCCACGCGCAGCGCCCGGCGCATCGCCGCCGGCGCGCCGCTGGCGGCCCGCATCAACAAGCGTTTGTCGCGCAGGCTCGCCGCGGGCGGCGCTTTGACCGAAGCCGAATACCAGGATTATTTCTCGTACGCCGACAGCCGGGACCACAAGGAGGGCGTGCGCGCTTTCCTGGCCGGCGAGGACCCTTCCTTTTCCGGAGACTAGACAAGGTGAGCAACGCAAATCTATACGCTGTCCTGCAAGGCGGCTTTCCCAAAGACCGCAGCAAAGTCGCGCTGGAAACGCCCGACCTGCAATACACCTGGGACGATATTGATCGCGCCACCGCGTGCCTGGCCAACCTGCTGACCTCGCTGGACCTGCCGGCGGGTTCGCGTGTGGCGGTGCAGGTCGAGAAATCACCCGAAGCGCTGCTGCTGTACCTGGCCACGCTGCGCGCCGGCCTGGTGTACCTGCCGCTGAACACCGCCTACCGCGAATCGGAAATCGAGTACTTCCTGGGCAACGCCGAGCCGGCCGTGGTGGTCTGCGCCAGCAAGAACCTGGACTGGGTGCAGCGCGCTGCCGACAAGGCAGGCACCGCGCACGTGTACACGCTGGACGAGGACCGCAGCGGCTCGCTGCTGGATGCCGCCGGCGGTCTGCCGCAGACCTTCAAGACCGTGGCGCGCCAGCCCGATGACCTGGCCGCCATTCTGTACACCTCCGGCACCACCGGCCGCAGCAAGGGCGCGATGCTGTCGCATGGCAACTTGGCGGCCAATGCCCGAGTGCTGCACGAGTACTGGGGCTGGCGCTCGGACGACGTGCTGCTGCACATGCTGCCCATCTTCCATGTGCACGGGCTGTTCGTGGCCTCGCATGGCGCCTTGCTGGCCGGCGCCAGGATGATCTGGCTGCCCAAGCTGGACGTCGACCAGGCCCTGCGCTACCTGCCGCAGAGCACGGTAATGATGGGCGTGCCGACCTACTACGTGCGCCTGTTGGCCGACCCGCGCTTCGACCGCGACGTTTGCGCCAACATGCGCCTCTTCATTTCGGGTTCGGCGCCCTTGCTGGCCGAGACCTTCTCGGACTTCCAGCAGCGCAGCGGCCACGCCATCCTGGAACGCTACGGCATGAGCGAGACGGTCATGCTCACCTCCAATCCCTATGACCCCAAGCTGGGCGAGCGCCTGGCAGGCACCGTGGGCCGCGCCTTGCCTGGCGTGCAGGTGCGGGTGGTCGACGATGCCGGCATCGCGCTCGCGCCGGGCGAGATCGGCAATGTGCAGGTGCGCGGACCGAACGTGTTCTCGGGCTACTGGCGCATGCCGGAAAAGACCCGCGAGGAATTCACCGCGGACGGCTGGTTCAAGACCGGGGACGTGGGCCGCTGGGGCGGCGAGTCCGCCGGACGCGATGTGCCCGCGGACTACCTGTCCATCGTGGGCCGCAGCAAGGACCTGATCATTTCCGGCGGATTCAACGTCTACCCCAAGGAAATCGAGACGCTGATCGACGACATGCCCGGCGTGGCTGAATCGGCGGTCATCGGCGTGCCGCATGCCGATTTCGGCGAGGCCGTGGTGGCAGTGGTGGTGCCCAAGGATGGCGTGGCGCTGGACGCGGACGCCATGCAGGCCGAGCTGAAATCGCGCATCGCCAATTTCAAGGTGCCCAAGCGCCTGCACATCGTCGGCGAACTGCCGCGCAACACGATGGGCAAGGTGCAGAAGAACGTGTTGCGCGAAACCTATAAGACGCTCTGACGTTCGCCCGGACCGCTGCCCGGCTCCGGGTAGCGGATTTTCCCGGCCGGGCGCGGCGTTCGCGCTGTGCAGGCCATCTTTCAGGAGTCCACGTCCACACCCAACCGCAGGTCCAGGCAGCCCATTCCCTACAAGAACTTCAAGAGACGAGACGCACAAAACCGCGCCGTCCCCATGCTGCAGCAAGAGGAGACAATATGAAATATCGCACCACCGCCGCGGCCGTGTTCGCCGTGGCCGCCCTGGGTTTTGGCGGTGTCGCCGCCGCGCAATGGCCCGAACGCCCGATCACGCTGATCGTCCCGTTCCCCGCCGGCGGCGGCACGGACACCTTCGCTCGTCCGCTGGCCCAGCAACTGACCACGCAGCTAGGCCAGCCCGTGGTCATCGACAACAAGGGCGGGGCAGGCGGGACCGTGGGCGCGGGCGTCGCGGCCAAGGCCAGGCCCGACGGCTATACCTTCTTCATGGGCGGCGCGCATCACGCCTTGGCCCCCTCGCTGTACAAGAACCTGAACTACGACATCCAGAAGGACTTCGTGCCGGTAGCGCTGGTGGCGCAGCCGCCGCAGGTCATCGTCATCAATCCGGCCAAGCTGCCGGTGAAGACGGTCCAGGAACTGATCGACTACGCCAAGAAGCGTCCCGGAGAAATCAACTTCGGCACGGCGGGCAAGGGCAGCACGCACCACCTGGCCGGCGAACTGTTCGCCATGCAGACCGGCATCAAGCTGGTGGACGTGCCCTACCAGGGCGCGGGGCCCATGCTGTCGGCCCTGATCGGCGGGCAGGTGGACCTGGCGTTCGACGGCCTGGGTTCGTCCGCGGGCCATATCCGTTCCGGCACGATCAAGCCGCTGGCCGTGGCCGCCACCGAGCGTTCGCAATCGCTGCCCGACGTGCCGACCGCCGCCGAGGCCGGCGTGCCGAACTACGTGGTGTCGACCTGGTACGCGATCTGGGCGCCCGCAGGCACGCCCAAGGAAGCCGTGGACAGGATGAGCGCCGAGATCACCAAGGCCTTGAACGCGCCGAAGATCAAGGAAACCTGGGCCGGCAACGGTTCGGCCGTGCCCACGCTGACAGGCGCCGAGTTCGGCAAGTTCGTCGACAGCGAGGTTGGGCGTTGGGCCAAGGTGGTGAAGGACTCGGGGGTGAAGCTGGATTGATGGCCGTAAGTCAGGCGCGCGTCCTATGGCGCGCGCCTACCCTCACCGCCATTCACTCGCCTGGCTCAGCTTGGCCAGCTGATCATGCGTCAGCGTCAGGCTGGCAGCCTTGACCAATTCGTCCAGTTGTTCCAGCGAGGTCGCGCTGACGATGGGCGAGGTGATGCCGGGTTGCGCGATCTGCCAGGCCAGTGCGGCCTGGGCGGGCGTGCAGCCGGCATCCTCGGACACTTCGTCCAGCGCTTTCAGGATGCGGTAGCCGCGCTCGTTGAGATAGGCCTCGACGATCTTGCGGCCGCGTGGGCTCTTGCCTGCGTCGGCCGCGCTGCGGTATTTGCCGCTGAGGAACCCGCTGGCCAGCGCGTAGTAGTTGATCGTACCCATCTGCTGCGTCTTCACCAGGCTTTGCAAGCCCGACTCGAAGGGCTCGCGCCGGTACAGGTTGTACTCGGGTTGAATGCTCTCGTAGCGCGGCAGGCTGTGCCGCTCGCTCGCGATCAGCGCTTCCGACAGCCGCACCGCGGTGTAGTTGGATGCGCCGATGGCGCGCACCTTGCCAGATTCGATGTGTTTGGCGTATTCGGCCAGGGTATCGGTCAGCGGCGTGTCGGGATCGTCCTGGTGCGACTGGTACAGGTCGATGTGGTCCGTTTGCAGCCGGGCCAGGGAAGCTTCCAGCGAACGGCGGATGTAGGCCGGCGCCAGGCCCTTGGCGTCGGGCCCCATCTCCATGCCGACCTTGGTGGCGATCAGTACCCGGTCGCGCTTGCCCGAGCGCTTGAGCCATTTGCCGATCAGGGCTTCGGATTCCCCGCCCTGGTTGCCCGGAACCCAACGGGAATACACATCCGCCGTGTCGATGAAGTTCAGGCCGGCGTCCACCAGCGCGTCCAGCAGCGAGTAGGTGCCGGCTTCGTCGACGGTCCAGCCGAAGACGTTGCCGCCGAAGGTGAGCGGGGGGATCTGCAGGCCGGAACGGCCCAATGCGCGTTTGATCATGGTGAGGCCTCTGGATGCTGCGGTTGGCGGCGGGTAAAAAGTCCGGTTTCTGGGTATCCGGCCGATGCGATTCCGGGCTTTTTCAGTATATTTACGCCGCTGCGCCCCGTCGCGGGGCATGCCGTTGCGGCATGCACCATTTCAGGGATTCCCCCGAAACGTTTTGGGTGGGCGGCAAGTTAGACTATACGGCTTTATGGCTAGTCCGGCCGGCGGGGAGCCGCCAGCGGCGCCGTAATAATGAGCAAATACAAGGGTTCAAGGAGCTTAACTATGCTGATCGGAAAAAAACATTTTCTGACGGTTGGCGCCATGGCGCTGGCGATGGCTATCGCCGCGCCGGTGGCGGCGCAGCAGAAGTCGGTGGCGGTGACCGCCATCGTCGAGCATCCGGCGCTGGACGCCGTGCGTGACGGGGTGCAGGACGCCCTCAAGCAAGCCGGCTACGAGCCGGGCAAGAACCTGAAGTGGCAATACCAGAGCGCCCAGGGCAACAACGGCACCGCCGCCCAGATCGCGCGCAAGTTCGTCGGCGACAAGCCCGACGCCATCGTCGCGATCGCCACGCCCTCGGCCCAGGCCGTCGTCGCGGCCACCAAGGACGTGCCGGTGGTGTATTCCGCCGTGACCGATCCGGTCGCCGCCCAGCTGGTCGCCAGCATGGACGCCTCGGGCACCAACGTGACCGGCGTGTCGGATCTGCTGGCCCTGGACAAGCAGGTCGAACTGATCAAGAAAATCGTCCCCAACGCCAAGCGCGTGGGCATTGTCTACAACCCGGGCGAAGCCAACTCGGTCGTGGTTGTGAAGAAGCTGCAGGAAATCCTGCCGAAGTCGGGCATGAGCCTGGTCGAAGCGGCCGCGCCGCGTTCGGTGGACGTGGCTTCCGCGGCCCGCAGCCTGATCGGCAAGGTCGACGTCATCTACACCAACACCGACAACAACGTCGTGTCGGCCTATGAGTCGCTGGTCAAGGTCGGCAACGACGCCAAGATCCCGCTGATCGCGTCCGACACCGACAGCGTCAAGCGCGGTGGCATCGCCGCCCTGGGCATCAACTACCGCGACCTGGGCGTGCAGACAGGCAAGGTGGTGGTGCGCATCCTGAAGGGCGAGAAGCCCGGCGCCATCCCTTCGGAAACGATCTCCAAGCTCGAGCTCTACGTGAACCCGGGCGCGGCCGCCAAGCAGGGCGTGACCCTGTCCGACGCGATCATCAAGTCGGCCGCGGTGGTTGTGAAGTAATAATCAGCCGTATCTGCCCCGCCATGCCTACCCGGCGTGAGCGGGGTTTGTTTTAGTTTTTGGTGTCTTGCCTTACCCCATGGTCTTCAGGGCGGCAGCATTCACAAGATGCTCGCGGCCCGGCGCAATGTGCTGGTCTTGAATGGCCGGCGGCCCGCCTTACGGCGTTGAGCCCGCCCGGCGTTTTTGCTCCCTGAATGGTCCTGCAGACTCCTGCTGGCGGCGCGGCCGCCCGGCACGGGAACGCTTTGGCAGGAAACGAGAGAAAATCCACCGCCGAGAAACGTTTCTTGCGAAAGCTGGGGTAAAACTGACCCCGAAACGCAAGATATCCGACGTTGCAACTCTTTAATATGCTCGTTTCTTGCCTTCGTGCAAGTTCTTAACATGCTCGCTTCTTACTGATTGGATTTGACCCATGTCATTGTTCTCGTTGTTAGGCGCGTTGGAGATCGGCCTGATCTTCAGCCTGGTGGCTCTGGGCGTGTATATCTCGTTCCGTCTGCTGCGCTTCCCGGACCTGACCGTTGACGGCAGCTTTCCGTTGGGCGGCGCGGTCTGTGCCACGCTGATCGCTTCGGGCACCGACCCGTTCCTGGCCACCGTCATCGCCACGGTCGCCGGCGCCGCGGCCGGACTGGTCACCGGCTGGCTGAACGTCAAGCTGAAGATCATGGACCTGCTGGCCAGCATCCTGATGATGATCGCGCTGTACTCGGTCAACCTGCGCATCATGGGCAAGCCCAACGTCCCGCTGATCACCGAATCCACCGTATTCACCGTCCTGCAGCCCGAATGGCTGTCGGACTATGTCGCCCGGCCGCTGATCCTGATCGTGATCGTGATCCTGGCCAAGCTGGCGCTGGACTGGTTCTTCGCCACGCAGACCGGCCTGGCGGTACGCGCCACCGGCTCCAATGGCCGCATGGCCCGTGCCCAGGGCGTCAATACCGGCCGCATGATCCTGGGCGGCATGGCGTTGTCCAATGCGCTGGTGGCGCTGGCGGGCGCGCTGTTTGCCCAGACCCAGGGCGGCTCGGACATTTCCATGGGCATCGGCACCATCGTGATCGGCCTGGCCGCCGTGATCGTGGGCGAAAGCATCTTGCCGTCGCGCAAGCTGGTGCTGGCGACGCTGGCCGTCATCATCGGCGCCATCGTCTACCGCTTCTTCATCGCCCTGGCGCTGAACAGCGATTTCATCGGCCTGAAGGCGCAAGACCTGAACCTCGTCACCGCGGTGCTGGTCACGTTCGCCCTGGTCATTCCCATGCTCAAGCGCCGCCTGGTCGGCAAAAAGGTGCGCTGATATGTTGTCCGCAAAAGACCTGAAAATTACGTTCAACGCTGGCACGCCCATCGAGACCCGCGCCTTACGCGGCCTGTCGCTGGAGATCCCCTCGGGCCAGTTCGTGACCGTCATCGGCTCCAATGGCGCCGGCAAGTCCACCTTCCTGAACGCGGTGTCGGGCGACCTGCCGGTCGACTCCGGCCGCATCGACATCAACGGCGTCGACGTCACGCGCCAGCCGGTGTGGGCGCGCGCGGGCCGCGTGGCCCGCGTGTTTCAGGACCCCATGGCGGGCACCTGCGAAGACCTGACCATCGAAGAGAACATGGCGCTGGCGCAGATGCGCGGCGCGCGCCGCGGCTACAGTCGCGCGGTCAAGGCCTCCATGAAGGAGGGCTTCCGCGAGCGCCTGGCCACGCTGGGCCTGGGCCTGGAAAACCGCCTGACCGACCGCATCGGCCTGCTGTCGGGCGGCCAGCGCCAGGCGGTCAGCCTGCTGATGGCGGCCTTGCAGCCCTCGCGCATCCTGCTCCTGGACGAGCACACCGCGGCGCTGGATCCGCGCACGGCGGACTTCGTGCTGCAGCTGACGGCGCGCATCGTCGCCGAAAGCCAGCTCACCACGATGATGGTGACGCACAGCATGCGCCAGGCGCTGGACGTGGGCGACCGCACCGTCATGCTGCATCAGGGGCAGGTGGTGCTGGACGTATCGGGCGACGAGCGCCGCGGCATGGATGTGCCGGACCTGCTGGCCATGTTCGAGCGCGTGCGCGGCGAGAAGATTTCCGACGACGCCTTGCTGCTGGGCTGAGCGCCAGTTGCCGGCTGCGTGAGTCGCAGCCGGTTCCCGCAGGCTGTGCAGGGCGGCCTGCCGGCCTAGATGAACCGGCCCGGCCGGAACGCCTCGTGGCCGGCAGCCGCAACGCCGTCGCACATGAGTTCTCCCAATATCCTCGCGGTGCCGGGCGCGGTGCTGAAACCGATGTGCTGATGCCCCAGCGCCAGCCACAGGCCGGGGTGGCGCGGCGCCTCGCCTATCATCGGCCGGCTGTCGGGCAGCGTTGGACGCCGCCCCAGCCACGCTTCGGGATCCAGTCGCCGCTCCAGCGGAAATGCTTCCCGAGCCCGCGCTTCAGCCAGTTCCAGCTGCAGCGGCCGAGCAGGCGCCTCGCAGGCGTCCAGTTCCACGCCCGTGGTCAGGCGCAGCCCGCGCGCCATGGGCGACAGCACATAGCCGCCGCCGGTGTCGTAGACCGGACGCGTCAGGCTGGCGCCGTCCACGCCGCTGTAATGCATGTGGTAGCCGCGCTCGAACGCCATGGGCAGGTCTATGCCCGTTGTCTTCAGCAGGCGCTTCGACCAGGGGCCGAGCGCCACCACCAATCGATCCGCTGCCACTGATTCGGACCCTTGGGCGTCTTGCACGATCCAGCCCTGGCCCTCGCGGCGGATGGCGCTGGCGGTCAGGCATCTGAACGTGCCGCCGGCTCGGCGGAACAGGGCGGCGTAGGCCGCCACCACCTCGTGCGGATCATCGACGGAATACGAGCCCTGGATCCATAGCGCGCGCTGGAAGATCGGTGCGAGCGCGGGTTCGATTTCCGCCAGCTCGCCGGGTGCAAGGATCTGGGTCGGCACCTGGTACTGGGCAAAGGTCTTGCGCGACAGTTCGCCGCTGTTCCAGCCCTGTTCAGACCGGTACAGGAAAATCCAGCCGGTATCGCGCAGCCGGTGCGCCGCGCCCGATTCGTTCAACAGCCGCAGATGCTCCGGCGCCGAAAGCCGGATCAGACCGTCCAACGCCTCCACGGTCTGCCTGAACACCGCCGGTCGGGCGTTGAGCAGGAAGCGGGCGGCCCAGCCCAGGTTCTGCGCCAGATAGCCCAGCTTGTAGCGGAACTGCACGGTGTCGTTCTTCAGCAGCCGGGGCAACTGGGCCCACAGGCCCGGATGGTTGAACGGCATCAGCGAACTGCGGGCGATCACGCCGGCGTTGCCCAGCGAGGTTTCCAGCCCCGGCTCCTGCCGGTCCACCAGCGTGACGGACAGGCCGCGGCGCTGCAGTTCCAGCGCGCAGCAGACGCCCACGATACCCGCGCCTAGGACAACGACGTGCTTTCCCATGTCTTTTTATCTGAGTCCGGTCAGGAGGTGCCGTGATGCCCGGCAAGCTCGCGGAATTGTATTGCAGGCGGCCGGCGAAAACGCGGCGCGCGAACTTCAGGCCTGCGGCGGCTTTTGGCCCATGATCCGCCCAGCGGCAGCCACGCCCCACCACGAGGCTTCCTCGAACACGGAATAGCCCGATAGGTCCGAGTGCGCGAACAGGATCGGACCGTCCACGTCGCGCAGCGCGGCCAATCCCCGATTGGACAGGTAGCCGCATAGCGGCGAGGCCATGGCATGGCCGCGCACCGTGATTTCCAGTTGGTGCGCGTGGCGCCAGAATTCCTGGCCGTAGGCCGCGACCAGATCCGACGCGGCCTCGGCCCGCAGTTCCTCCGGACTGGCGCGCGTCAGCCACTGGCGCGCGGCCTCGGGCTTCATTTCGCTGAGCGCGTGGTAGGCGGTGAAGACGCAGCGCGGTGTACGGGCCACGCGCAGCAGCTGGTGCGTGGAGACGACGTAGCCCAGCGCCTTGCCCTGATAGACGACGTTATCCCAGGACAACGGTTCGCCAGGGACTTCGGCGGGATAGCTTTCCATGACGAAGTTCGACACCATCCAGGGCGCATGCGGCGGCGCGTGCACGGCCGGATCGTAGCCGTAGGCGCGGATGTCGGGCAGGATGCGCTGGGCCACGAACAACGGCATTGCGCACACGGCGCGGCGGGCCTGCACCGTGTATGCGGCAGTCGAACTCAGGCAAGTGACCTGCGGTCCGGCGGCCGTTTCCTGCATCCGGACCGCGGTGCCGGCAACCAGCCAGCCGGCATGGCCGAGCTTGTCCGTGATGGCGTCGCGCATGCGCTGCATCAACGTCGACAGGCCGCCGGGCCAGGTCAGCACGGCGCCTTCGCCCGCGTTTTCGGCATGGCCGTCGCGGCTGGCGAAATAGTGCAGGCCGGCCCAGGCCGAAACCACGTCGTACTGCGCGCCGTAGTCGTCGCGGCAGCAGTAGTTCAGGTACCAGTGCAGCGCGGGCGAGGTATAGCCTTCGCGTTCCAGCCATTGCTTGAACGTGATGGCGTCCAGCGCGCGCCAGGCCGGGTCCCGCGACGAAAGCGTGAGCGGGATGCTGAAGACCTTGCGGCCGTCGTTGCCGGTCTGCGTGTGCAGGCGTTCGATCAGGGCAAGAAATTTGCGATGCTGCGCCAGGTCTGCTTCCGGTAACCCGCTCATGGGCAGCAGGCTTTCTTCCCAGCGGCCGTCGCGCAGCAGGCGTTCCTGGGGCGAGTGCACCAAAGCGGTTTCGTCGTAGTAGGGGCGGGCCTCGCTTGCGCCGCGCTCGATGATGCCGAAGTCGGCCAGCATCTCGCGCACATGGGTGGAGGCCAGCGAGGGCAGCGGCAGGTAGTGGGCGCCCAAGGGGTAGTCCAGGCCGTCGCGCAGGCCGGCGGCGGCATTGCCTTCGAATTCGGGACCCTGCACCACCAGGAAATCGGTATGCCCTTCGCGCGCCAGCTTCCAGGCGCAGGACAGGCCCGCCACGCCCGAGCCCAGTATCACGACGTCGCGCTGGTGGTTGGCCGAGGGCTGTGGCCAGGCTGCGCCGTCGCGCAGGGCGTGGCCCGCCTGCATGCCTGGGTAATGGATTTCCGGCGTGGTCTCGACGATGCGCGAACGGTAATACCCGGCGGTGCCGGCAATCGCTGCCGTGGCCGCGCCCAGCAGGAAGCTGCGCCGCCGCATCAGCGGATGACCTTGCGCCAGTCTTCGTCGAAGTAGCGCACGAGCGACTGCTCGTTCAAGCGGTTCGGCGGCATCGCCAGCGCGGGCATGTCGGCGGGGAAGTGGAATAGTTCGCGCGTCGTGACCGGATCCAGATAGCGTGTCGGCACGGTAATGCTGGCGGGCGGCTCGTAGTCGCGGCGCTTGCTGGCAAGGATGAAACCCCAGTCGCCGAAGGACGGCACATAGGTGTGGTACGGCCAGGTGTTCAGCCCGGCTTCCTTCAGGGTGGCATCGACGCTCCAGAACGAGCGTGGCGCGAAATAGGGTGAGGTGGACTGCACCACCATATAGCCGTTCTCGGCCAGGTGGCGCGCCATCAGGTGATAGACCGGCACCGAGTACAGGCGGCCCAGGCCGAAATTGGACGGATCGGGAAAATCCACCACGATGTAGTCATAGACCTCGGCATGGGTTTCCAGCCAGCGGCCGGCATCGTCGTTGATGACCGTGACTCGCGGATCCTTCAACGACCCCTGGTTCAGCTTGACCAGCGGCTCGGAACGCGAGAACAGGCCGGTCATGGCCGGATCCAGATCCACCAGCGTCACGCGTTCGATATTCTTGTATTTGAGGATTTCGCGCACGGCCAGGCCGTCGCCGCCGCCCAGCACCAGCACGTTGCGCGCCCAGGGCAGGGCTTGCAGCCCGGGGTGCACCAGCGCTTCGTGATAGCGGTGTTCGTCGCGCGACGAGAACTGCAGGTTGCCGTTGATGTAGAGGCGCAGGTCGTCATGCCAGCGCGTGACCACCAGGCGCTGGTATTGGGTGGTTTCCGCATGCACCACGTCGTCCCCGTACAGGCCCTTCTCGGCCCAGGCCGTCATGTTGCCGGAGTAGATGAAGCCCAGCCCCAGGAAGCCGATCACTACGCTGGCGCGGATGGCTTTCTCGCCGGGCCGGTGGAGCTCCGCGCGGAACAGCCAGGTGGTCCACAGCGCCACGCTGGCGTTCATGATGCCGAAGAGGAAGCTGGTGCGCAGCAGGCCGAGCTTGGGGGCGAGCAGCAGCGGGAACACCAGCGACACGGCCAGTGCGCCCAGGTAGTCGAAGGTCAGCACGCGGCTGACGATTTCGCGGAACTCGGTCTTGCGCTGGTTGAACACCCGCATCACCAGCGGGATCTCCATGCCGACCATCAGGCCGATGAGGAACACGCCTACATACAGGGCCGCGCGGAAGGGCGCGGCCATCCAGGCGAAGACCAGGAACAGCACCGCGGCGGAGACGCCGCCCAACAGGGCGACCAGCAGCTCCACATCGATGAAGCGATTCAAAACGTCTTCGTCTCTTACATATTTTGACAACCACGAGCCTATGCCCATGGCGAACAGATAGCAGCCGATGACGGAAGAGAACTGCAGTATCGAATCCCCCAGCAAATAGCTGGCCAGCGCGCTGCTGATGAGCTCATAGCCCAAACCGCAGGAGGCGACGATCAATACCGAAAGAATGAGAACGCGGTCGCGCATGAGGTGTCCGACACGAAAAATGCGTTCGCAGTATATCGAACGCGCCGTATATACTGCGCGCAATTAGGAGGGTGGCAATGGGAGAAGCAATGCATCCGGTGGTGACCTATCTGATCTATATGGCGTCCGCGCTTGCCATGCTGGGTGTCTTCACCCTGGTCTACACGGCCGTCACGCGCTACAAGGAATTCGAGCTGATCCGAGAAGGCAATATCGCCGCGGTGCTGTCATATGGCGGCGCGCTGGTGGGCTTCAGCTTTACCTTGTGCTCCAGCATCGCGATCCACGCCAGCTATGCCATGTTCCTGCTCTGGGGGCTTGTGGCCATGTTGGTGCAGATCGTCGTGTACGTGGGCGTGTCCCAGGCCGTGCGCGGCATGAACGAGGCCATCGAAGAAAACAACATCGCCATGGGCGGGCTGATCGGGTCGATTTCGATCGCCGCCGGCATCGTCAACGCCGCCAGCCTGACCTGATACGGACAGGCGCCGAACCCGATCTGACAGGAGGACTACTCATGAGTCTCGGTTCATTCATCCGCAAGCAGTTCATCGACATCCTGCAATGGAACGAGGACCGCGACGGCGTGCTCGCCTGGCGCCATCCGATGCAGGACTTCGAAATCCAGTATGGCGCCAGCCTGACCGTGCGCGAGTCGCAGATGGCGGTGTTCGTCAATGAGGGTAAGGTGGCCGACGTGTTCGGCCCCGGCATGTACAAGCTGACCACGCAGACGCTGCCGATCCTGACCTACCTGAAGAACTGGGACAAGCTGTTCGAGTCGCCCTTCAAGTCGGACGTGATCTTCTTCAGCACCCGCCTGCAACTGGGCCGGCGCTGGGGCACGGCCCAGCCGGTGACCCTGCGCGACAGCGAGTTCGGCATGGTGCGCCTGCGCGCCTTCGGCGTGTATTCCTACCAGATCTCCGATCCCGCCAAGTTCTACCGCGAGATCAGCGGCACGCGCGACGAATACACCGTGGACGACCTGGAGGCGCAGTTGCGCAACATGGTGGTCGCGGCGATGACGACGGCGCTGGGCGGCTCCAAAGTGCCGTTCCTGGACATGGCCGGCAACCAGGGGTTGATGTCGCAGAGCATCGCCGAGCAACTGGGACCGGTGTTTGACCGCTACGGCGTCAAGCTGGACAACTTCACGGTCGAGAACGTTTCGCTGCCGGAAGAACTGCAAAAAGCGCTGGACACCCGGATTTCCATGGGCATGGCCGGCGACCTGGGCAAGTTCACCCAGTATCAGACCGCCACGGCCATCCCGATGGCGGCGCAGAACGAGGGTGGCATCGCCGGCATCGGCGCGGGCCTGGCGGCCGGCGCGGCGCTGGGCCAAACCATGGCCGCGGGCCTGGCCGGCGCCCAGGGGCAGCCGCAGCAGGCGGCGCAGCCGCCAGCCCAGCAGGCGCCTGCCGCAGCGGGCGGCGATCCGGCGCAGCGGCTGCAGCAGCTCAAGGACCTGCTGGACAAAGGCCTGATCACGGCCGCGGACTACGATTCGGCCAAGGCCGAAGTGCTGAAGAAACTCACCAGCTAAGGCTCCATGCAGCAGGTTCTGTGTCCGCAGTGCGGCGCCCCAGTCAAATTCACGTCCGCGGCATCCGTCATGGCGGTCTGCGGCGCCTGCCGCAGCACTTTGCTGAAGGACGCCGAGTCGGTCAAGCGCATCGGCGAGGCCGCCGAAGTCCTGGAGGACTACTCGCCCTTGTGCCTGGGCGCGGCCGGCACCCATGAAGGCAAGCGCTTCGATCTGATCGGCCGCATCCAGCTGCGCTACGAAGACGGCTTCTGGAACGAGTGGTACCTCTGGTTCGAAGACGGCTCCGACGGCTGGCTGTCGGACGCCTCGGGCCAGTACGCCGTGACCCGGCGGCGCAAGGTCAAGTCCACGCAAGGCATGCCGGCGTTCGACGACATCGCGCCCGGCGACGAATTGAAGCTGGACGGGCAGCGCTACACCGCCGCCGACGTGCGCGCCTGCCAGGCGGGCGGCACGCAAGGCGAGCTGCCGTTCGTGCCGGGCGAGGGCTGGCTGGCCAAGGTGGCGGATTACCGCTGCCTGGACGCGTTCCTCACACTGGACTTTTCCGACGGACCCGAGCCCGAGCTGTACATCGGCAAGGCGTTCGACCTGTCCGCCATGCAGGCGGCATCGTTGCGGACCAACGAGCAGGTCGAGGAGACGGCCGGCCGTTTCCGTGGCCAGATCAAGGCGCTGGACTGCCCGAACTGCGGCGGGCCGATAAGTTTCGTGGCCGCCATGGCCACCCAGGTGGTCTGCCCCTCGTGCGCGGCCGCGGTCGACTGCTCGGGTCCCACCGCCGAAGTCATCGAGAAGGCCCGCAAGGTCAAGGCCGTCAAGACCACGCTGGCGCTGGGCGCGGTGGCCAAGATCGACGGCGCTTCCTATACGCTCATCGGCCTGATGAAGTGCGCCGATCCGGATCCCGAGGAACCGTCCGACTGGATCGAGTACCTGCTGTTCAATCCGGTGAAGGGATTCATCTGGCTGGTGGAAACCGACGAAGGGTGGGAGCGCGTGCGGGTGTGCGACACCTGGCCCAGCCACAACAACGCCAGCAGCGTGCGCTGGAACTCCAAGCTTTATCAGAAACTGTACGACTACACCTCGCGCGTGGAGCTGGCGCTGGGCGCGTTCAACTGGCGCGTCAAGGTCGGCGACAGCACCAAGATCACGGATTACAAGGCTGGCAACCTCAAACTGACCCGCGAGCTGAGCGAGTCCGAACTGGGCTGGTCGGCCTCGGGGCCGGTGGCGCCGGCGCAATTGGCCGAATGGTTCGGGGACCCTGAACTGGCCAAGCAGAAGGCCATGCCGCTTAGCGGCAAACCCGGGGGGTATCGCAAGTTTGCCTGGACGGCCCTGATCGCGCTGGCCTTCCTGAACTTCGACAATATCTTCAGCGGGGGCATCGTTCCTCTTCTGATCGGCGCGGCGTTCCTCTGGATTCCGGCGGCGCTGGCGGACAAACTATCCGGCAAGGACGAATGACAAGATGGGCAAGCTGCTATATACCGTCTACGCCATTGTGGTGGTGATCTTCGCCACCGGGGTCAGCTCGCCGGGCGCGCGCATGTCTGGCGGCGGCTCCGGCAGCAGCTGGGGCAGCAGTTCGTCCGGCGGCTCGGGCTGGTCCTCGGGCGGATCCCACAAGTGACCCCGCATGCTACCCCTGGCCGCCACGTGCTGGCGGATTTCCGCGGCGTGCCGGCGGATCGCCTGACCGACGCGCAGGCGCTGGAACGCGATCTGGTCGCCGCGGCGCAGGCGGCGGGCGCGCGCGTGCTCAGCGCGCATTTTCATCATTTCGGCGACGGCGCTGGCGTGACCGGCGTGGTCCTGCTGAGCGAATCCCACATCAGCATCCACACCTGGCCCGAGCACCAGTTCGCCGCGCTGGACGTCTTCATGTGCGGCGCGGCGCGGCCCGAGCTGGCGCTGGAGCACCTGCGGACGCTGCTGGCGCCCGAGTCGGTGCACGCGACCACGGTGGCGCGCGGCTGAAGCCTGCGCCGGGTCCTGGGCCGGAAGCCATGGCCACCACTCCTTGATATTGCTCAACGGTCCCCCGGGAAGCCAAATTGACGGGCGTTATATACCTATATATATTTCGTTACCGACTTAGCGATTTCCTCTGGGAGAAGAACATGTTCTGCAAACGTCCGATCGTGGCGCTGTCCTTGGCGCTGGCCGCCGCATGGGGCGCCAATGCCAACGCCGGCGACCTGGTGGTGTCGGCCGCCGCCAGCCTGACCAATGCCTTCAAGGAAGTCGCGCAAGGCTACGAAAAAGAGCACGCCGGCACCAAGGTCATCCTGAACTTCGGCGCTTCCGACGTGCTGCTGCAGCAGATCGTCAAGGGCGCGCCGGCCGACGTGTTCGCCTCGGCCGACCAGAAGGCCATGGACAAGGCGGTCGAGGAAAAAGCCGTCAAGCCGGCCTCCCGCGTGGACTTCGCCGCCAACCAGGTGGTGCTGATCGTGCCCGCCGACAGCAAGGCCAACATCACCGCGCTCAAGGACCTGACCCGCGACGACGTCAAGCGCATCGCCTATGGCAACCCGGCATCGGTGCCGGTGGGCCGCTATACCCAGGGCGCGCTGGAAGCGGCCGGCCTGTGGAAGGAAGTGCAGGCCAAGAGCGTGCTGGCCCAGAACGTGCGCCAGAGCCTGGACTACGTGGCGCGCGGCGAGGTCGACGCGGGCTTCGTGTTCGCGACCGACGCGGCCATCATGGCGGACAAGGTCAAGGTCGCGGTACGCGTGCCGTCGCAGACGCCGGTGACCTATCCCATCGCCGTCACCACCCGCGAAGCCGCCGCCAAAGAAGCCGAAAGTTTCGTCGCCTATGTGCTGTCTCCAGCGGGTCAGGCGATACTGTCGCGCTACGGCTTCCAGAAGCCCTGATACCTGTTGAATCGTAGGCATTGATGAGTGATCCGGTTTGGGTGCCCCTGCTGCTTTCCCTGAAAGTGGCAGGCTGGGCAACGTTGTTGGCGACCGTGGCCGGCACGGCCGCGGCCTATGGCCTGTCGCGCTGGCGCTGGCCGGGCCGCGATCTTCTGGACGCGCTGCTGACCTTGCCGCTGGTGCTGCCGCCCACGGTGCTCGGCTACTACCTGCTGGTGTTGCTGGGGCGCCGCGGCATCATCGGCGAGACGCTGGCGGACTGGGGCATCGAACTGGTCTTCACCTGGCAGGGCGCGGTGATCGCGGCTTCCGTGGTGGCGTTTCCGCTGGTGTTCAAATCGGCCCGCGCGGCCTTCGAAAACGTCGATAGCCAGCTCGAAAGCGCGGCGCGCGTGCTGGGCGTGTGCGAGGCGGGGGTGTTCTTCCGCGTTACGCTGCCTTTGGCCGCGCGCGGCATCGCTGCCGGCGTGCTGCTGGCGTTCGCGCGGGCGCTGGGCGAATTCGGCGCCACGCTGATGATCGCCGGCAACCTGCCGGGGCGCACACAAACCCTGTCGGTCGCCATCTACGAGGCGGTGCAGGCAGGTGACGATGCCACCGCCAACATGCTGGTGCTGGTCACTTCGGTGACCTGCGTGGTGGTCTTGCTGCTGGCCGGCAAGCTGGTGCCTGTCAGCAGCGGCCGGCGCAACGGGGGCGCGCTATGAGCGTCAACATCCGGGTGCGCAAGCAGATGGTGTCCGGCGACCGGCGCTTCGGGCTGGACGTGGCGTTCGATTCCTCGGCCAAGCGCATCGCGCTGTTCGGTCCGTCGGGGGCGGGCAAGAGCCTGACGCTGCGCGCGGTGGCGGGTCTGCTGCGCCCCGATTCGGGCCGCATCGAGATCAACGGCCGCGTGCTGTTCGATGCCGACGCCGGCGTCAGCCTGCCCGCGCAGTCGCGCCGCGTCGCCTATCTGTTCCAGGACTACGCCCTGTTTCCTCATCTGACCGTGGCGCAGAACATTGCTTTTGGATTGCGGCGCGGTTGGCGCAATCCGCCCAGGCGCGAGGTCGGGCCCGAGGCGCAGCGCTGGGTGGACGCGTTCGAGCTGGGCTCCATTGTGGGCAGCTATCCCAGCGAAATCTCGGGCGGGCAGAAGCAACGGGTCGCCTTGGCGCGAGCCCTCATGCTGCGGCCGGACATCCTGCTGCTCGACGAGCCCTTTTCAGCGCTGGACTCGCAGCTGCGCGGCAAGATGCGTTCGGAGCTCAACGCCTTGCAGCGCCAGTTGGACGTACCCATGCTCCTGATCACGCACGACCCGGCCGACGTGGACGCGCTGGCCGACGAAGTGTTCGAAGTGCGCGAGGGCAGGGTGCGGCGCCACGATGAGGACGTGGGCGTCTGAAAGGTCAGTCCAGCACGCCGAGTATCACACTGGAAGCCTTGAAGATCGCCACCGCGTCGGCGCCTACGTCCAGCGCCAGATCCTGTGCGCTTTCATTGGTGACGATGGCCGCCAGCGTCACGCCGCCGTCCAGTCCGATCAGGATCTCGCTGTTGACGGCGCCCGGGCGCAGGGCGGTGATTTTGCCCGGTAGCTGATTGCGCGCCGACAGGCGCAGGCCGGGGCCGGGCGCGCCCACGATGACCGACGACGCCTTGACCAGCGCGATCGCCTCCTTGCCCATCGCCAATCCCAGTTCCTGCGTGCTTTCGCGCGTGATGGTGGCCGTGATGGTCAGGCCGCCCGCGATGCGCAGCACGATTTCGTCGTTGACGGCGCCGGCGCGGATCTGGATGACGGTGCCTAGCAGTTTGTTGCGTGCGCTGGTCTTTAGCATGAAACGCCTCATGAGGTCGATGTCGCCGCTGGCGTTCATGCCAGCGCGGGTCAGGTTTTCCATGAACTTGCGGTGTTCGGCCTCCAGGGCGCGGAAGGTGCCGATCAGGCCGCGCGCGCGGTCCGTCAGGCGCGTGCCGCCGCCGCCCTTGCCGCCGGCGGCCCGGATCACCAAAGGCTCGCCCGCCAGGTTGTTCATGGCGTCGATGGCGTCCCAGGCCCCCTTGTAGCTCATGCCCACGGCGCGCGCGGCGGCCGTGATCGAGCCAGTAGCGTCGATTTGCGCCAGCAGGTCTATGCGGTTTTTGCCGCCCCAGGTCTGGGCGCCGGAGCGAAACCAAATCGAGCCGTCAAGTTCCAACATTTGTGTCGTGCCGTGGTCAGGGTATGGGACAGATGAAAGTGTAATGGACGGCGGTTGCTTCAGCGTTTTGCTGCGGGAGCGATGCGAATGAGATTCTGTTGAAATTTTGTGGGCTTCGCGGCACTATGTTCGAGCATCGGGCTCTCGGAGAAAACGACATGAAAGCGTTCAAATTGCTGGCTGCGGGTTCCATGACGGCTCTGTTGGCGGCTTGCGCCTCGGGTCCCACCGTCAAGAGCGACTACGATCACCAGGCGAATTTCGCCCAGTATCGGACATTTGGGTACATGACGCCGCTGGGCACGGACAAAGCGGGCTACAGTAGCTTGCTGACCGAGCGCCTCAAGAACGCCACGCGCGGCCAGATGGAAATGCGCGGCTATACCTATAGCGCCTCCAATCCCGACCTGCTGGTCAATTTCAGCGCCAAGCTGCAGCAGAAGGTGCAGGTCACGCCGGCCGCTCCGCCCATGGGCCCGTACTACGGCTATCGCGCCGGCTTCTACGGCGGCTGGCCCGGCTACGGTTGGGGCGACGACGTCTACCAATATACTGAGGGCACCTTGAATATCGACTTGGTCGACATGCGCCGCAGGCAGCTGGTCTGGGAAGGCCTGGCGGTGGGCGAGGTCCAGCCCGACGCGGCCGCTACGCCCGAGAACACGGACAAGGTGGTCGCGCAGATTTTCTCCAAGTATCCGTTCCGCGCGGGCGTGGGCACGCCGCAAGTGCCGGACAAAAGCAAGTAGGGCGGTCCGCCAGCCCTGCCTAGAGGAAGCCGTATGAGTACTCGCCGCAAGGCCCCGACCCAAGACACCGGCGATACGCCGCCCTATGAAGTCGTCGCCCTGGTGCTGCAGGGCGGGGGAGCGCTGGGGGCCTACCAGGCCGGGGTGTACCAAGGGCTGCACGAAGCGGGCATCCGGCCCAACTGGATTTCCGGCATTTCCATCGGGTCGATCAATGCGGCCATCATCGCGGGTTCCCGCGAGGACGAGCGGGTGGAGCGCTTGCGTGGTTTCTGGGAAGCCATCTGCCGGCCGGCGGGTTTCGCCTCGGTGCCCTGGGGCGAGACGCTCGGGCCCATGTTCGAAGGTTTGCCGTTCGGCTTCGGCTCACCCGTCATGAACGGGCATGTGTCGGCCTTCCAGGCCCTGTTCTCGGGCCAACCGGGCTTTTTCAAACCGCGTTTTCCGCCGCCCTACCTGGTGCACGGCAGGGGCGCGGCGTCCACCAGCTTCTACGACACCACGCCGCTGGCCGCGACCTTGCGGGAATTCGTGGATTTCGACCTGCTCAATAGCGGAGCCGTGCGCGCCAGTTTCGGCGTGGTCAACGTGCGGACCGGCAACTTCGCCTATTTTGACAGCCTGAAGGACACCCTGAGGCCCGAGCACATCATGGCCTCGGGCGCCTTGCCGCCAGGCTTCCCCTCCGTCGAGATCGACGGCGAACACTATTGGGACGGCGGCATCGTGTCCAACACGCCGCTGGCCCAGGTGCTGACCACGGACAACATGCGCGACACGCTGGCGTTCCAGGTCGATCTGTGGCCGGCGCGCGGCGGCCTGCCGACCAACCTGGAGGAAGTGGCCGAGCGCCAGAAGGACATCCAGTATTCCAGCCGGACCCGCCTGGTCACGGACCAGATGCGGCGCGTGCTCAAGCTGCGCCACGGCTTGCAGCGTCTGCTGGCGAAGCTGCCGGAAGCCGAGCGCAAGGCGGCTGAGTTCGACGACATCCGCAAGCTGTCCCATACGCCGGCCACCAACATCATCAACCTCATCTACGAGTCCAAGCACCGGGAGCGTTACTCCAAGGACTACGAGTTCGGCACCGAGGCCATGCGCGAGCACTGGGAGTCCGGCCTGTCCGACATTCGCGCCACGCTGGCCAAGCCCGGCATCCTGGCCCGCCCGACCCAGGACAGTTGCTTCGTCACCCACGATATCCACCGCAACGGCAAGCGCACCTGAACTCGCGGGGCAAAGGCGCGGCCGGTGTTTCTGGATAGGGCGGGGCAGGTTGCCGATCGGATTGGTCCTATAGGTGCCCTGTAAATCCAACATAGGCGGGTTCCGGCGGTAGTCTTTCGGGGCAAGTTGCAACCTTGTTCCGGGAGCCGGCCGCCATCCCGCGCGGCGCGGGCCGTCCTGGTGGAGATCCGTCGTGAATGCCCCCGCTCGCCTTGCCCAAGTCGCGCCTGCCCGCGCGGCCGACACTCCCTACGCCTTGGACGGCTGGTGGACCCTGGTCTACCAGGGCTGGACCCTGCTTACGCCCCAGGGCATCCGCATCGGCCTGACTGCCCTGGAGCGCACTTGCCTGCTTTGCCTGGCGGGCAATCCCGCCAGGGAACTGCGGCGCGATGAATTCATGGCCGCCCGCAAGCGCACCACGATGCGCACGCTGAATGTGGCCATATGCCGCCTGCGCGGCAAGGTCCTGCTGGCTGGCGCCCGGCTGCCGTTGCATACGGTCCATGGCATGGGCTATGTGTTCCTGGGCAAGCTGCGGGAGCTTTCCGAGACCTGATTTGTTGTACGAAATCCCCTCGCGCGTGGTATTTGAAGCACTAAAAATCAGTGATTTCCCCAATAACTGAGTTACATTACTGGGCTGATTACGTGCCTTGATGACGCATGCTTCTTATTTGATCGCGGCCAGAGCCGCGGTTAAATACTGCGATTACATGACGCGATTACGGTTAATTACGCTACGCGGGGGTTTCAATGCGGTTTTCGCCTAAACGTGTTTCAGGGCTGGTTTTTTCTGGTGGGGTCCTCGCACTGATATTGGCTGGTTGCGGTGAAAAGCCGCACATGAATCCAGGCATGCCCCAAGTCAGCGTCATTACGATCCAGCCGCAGCGCGCGCCCATCGTGTCCGACCTGCCTGGCCGCGTCGATGCCGTCCGGGACGCGCAGATCCGTTCGCGCGTCACCGGCATCGTCCAGAAGATCGCCTTCGAGCAGGGCGGGGACGTCAAGGAAAACCAACTGCTGTTCAAGATCGATCCGGCGCCCTACAAGGCCGCCTACGATCAGGCCACGGCGCAGCTCAAGCAGGCTCAGGCCAATCTGTTCAGCGCCAAGCTGCTGGCCGACCGCTACGCGCCGCTGGTCAAGGCCAACGCCGTCAGCAAGCAGGAATACGACAACGCCGTGGCCTCGTACCGCCAGGCGGACGCCGCCGTCGCCGCCGCCAAGGCCGCGCAGGACAACGCTGCGATCAACCTCGGTTACACCGACGTCACCTCGCCCATCACCGGCCGCATCGGCAAGCCGCTGGTCACCGAAGGCGCGCTGGTCGAGGGCACCTCCGCCACGCAGATGGCCACGGTGCAGCAGCTGGATCCGATCTACGTGGACTTCACCCAGTCCACCGCGGAACTCGCATCCCTGCGCCGCGCTTTCGCCAGCGGCCAGCTGCAGCAGGTCGGCAAGGACACGGCGCGCGCCACCATCGTGCTGGAAGACGGCTCCGAGTACGGCCAGCCGGGCAAGCTGCTGTTCACCGGCATCACCGTGGATCCGACCACGGGGCAGGTCAACCTGCGCGCCGAAGTCCCCAACCCCGACGGCATCCTGCTGCCCGGCATGTACGTGCGCGTGCGCCTGGAGCAGGGCGTGGACGACAAGGCCCTGATGGTGCCGCAGCAGGCGCTGCAGCGTACCGCGGATGGCCTGCAAAGCCTGTTGCTGGTCAAGGACAACAAGATCGAGCAGATACCGGTCACCACTGGCGGCGCTCTCAAGAGCAACTGGATCGTCACCAGCGGCCTGAAGGCTGGCGACGTGGTCGTGGTGGAAGGGTTCCAGAAGGTCCGCCCGGGTGCGCCGGTGCAGGCCAGCGAATGGAAGAACGGCACGCCCGCAGCGGGCGGCCAGGCTCCCGCGCAACCGGGCGCCAAGCCCGCGGAATCCGCCCCGCAGCCCGGCGCCAAGCCGGCCGAGCCTGCGCAGCAGGACAAGGCCGCAGGCCAGAAATCTTAAGCGGCACGCGGCGTAAGCGCCGCGTTCCTCTTTGGTGAGCATCGCTTTCAGAGTCAGCCCACATGCCGCAATTTTTTATTGATAGACCGATTTTCGCTTGGGTAGTCGCCCTGTTCATCCTGCTGGCCGGGGTGTTGGCGATCCCGAACATGCCGATCTCGCAGTACCCGGACGTGGCGCCGCCCGCGATCACGATCACGGCTACCTACCCCGGCGCGTCGGCCAACGAAGTGGCCGAGCAGGTCACCAGTATCATCGAAGACCAGCTCAACGGCGCCAAGGGCCTGATCTACTACGAGTCGGTCAGCGATTCCTACGGTACCTCGACCATCACCGCGACCTTCGCGCCCGGGACCAACCCAGACTTGGCGCAGGTGGACGTGCAGAACCGCGTGTCCAACGTGGTCGCGCAGTTGCCGACGGCCGTGCAGCAGCAGGGCTTGCAATACGAGCAGACCAGTACTGGCTTCCTGATGGTGGCGGCGGTGTCGTCCACCGACGGTTCGCTCGACCAGACCGCGCTGGCCGACTACATCACCCGCAACATCAAGAACCCGGTGTCCCGCGTGCCCGGCGTGGGCCAGTTCCAGCTGTTCGCGGCGCCGCGCGCCATGCGCGTGTGGGTCGATCCCGCCAAGCTGGTCGGTTTCAACCTGAGCATGTCGCAGGTCAACCAGGCCATCGCCCAGCAGAACGTGGTGATTTCCGGCGGCAGCATCGGTGCGCCGCCCAACCCGGACTCGCAGCGCATCACCGCCACGGTCACGGCCAACGGCCAGCTGAGCACGGTAGAGGGCTTCGGCAAGATCGTCCTGCGCGCCAATACCGACGGCTCCCAGGTGCTGCTGCGCGACGTCGCCCGCATCGAAGTGGGTGCGGACAACTACCAGTTCGGCGCCCGCCTGAACGGCAAGCCGACGGCCGCATTCGCCATCGTGCTGTCGCCCAACGCCAACGCGCTGGCTACCGCGCAGGGCGTGCGCCAGCAGATGGAAGAACTGTCCAAGTACTTCCCGGGCAACATCACCTACTCCATTCCGTACGACACGGCGCCTTACGTGAAGGTGTCGATCGAGCAGGTGGTCCACACCCTGGCTGAAGCCATGGTGCTGGTGTTCCTGGTGATGTATCTGTTCCTGCAGAACGTCCGCTATACCCTGATCCCGGCCCTGGTGGTGCCGGTGGCCATGCTGGGGGCGTTCGCGGTGATGCTGGCGCTCGGGTTCTCCATCAACGTGCTCACCATGTTCGCCATGGTGCTTGCCATCGGGATTCTGGTGGACGACGCCATCGTGGTGGTGGAGAACGTCGAGCGGATCATGTCCACGGAGGGCTTACCACCCAAGGAAGCCACCAAGAAGGCCATGCCGCAGATCAGCGGCGCCATCATCGGCATCACGCTGGTGCTGGTGACGGTGTTCCTGCCGCTGGCCTTCATGAGCGGTTCGGTGGGCGTGATCTATCGCCAGTTCTCGATCGCGATGGCCGTGTCCATCTTCTTCTCGGCGCTGCTGGCGTTGACCTTTACCCCGGCGCTGTGCGCCACCATCCTCAAGCCGGTGCCCAAGGGCCACCACGAGGACAAGAAGGGCTTCTTCGGCTGGTTCAACCGCAAATTCGACGCCACCACCCACAACTACCAGAACTGGGTGTCGCGGATCCTGCACAAGGGCGGCCGCATGATGCTGGCCTTCCTGTTGCTGGTCGTGCTGCTGGGCTGGCTGTACCTGCGCCTGCCGTCGTCGTTCCTGCCCGAGGAAGACCAGGGCTATGTGGTCAGCAACATCGAGCTGCCTACCGGCGCCACGGCCAACCGCACGGTCGAGGTCATCGAGCAGGTCGAGAAGTACTTCTCGGACGTGCCCGCGGTCGAGAACATCATCGCCGTGCAGGGCTACAGCTTCAACGGCAACGGCCTGAACGCCGCTATCGCCTTCGTCACGCTGAAGGACTTCAGCGAACGCAAGGAGCGCAAGGATTCCGCGGGCGCAATCGCCTTCCGGGCCTTCGAGAAGCAGTTGATGGGCATCCATGACGCGCAGGTGTTCACGCTGGTGCCGCCCGCCATCTCGTCCCTGGGCAACGCCACCGGTTTCGACTTCCGCCTGCAGGATCGCGGCGCGGCGGGTTCCGCTGCCCTGGCCGCGGCCACCGGCGAACTCATGGGCCTGGTCATGAAGAGCCCCGTGCTGTCGCAGGTGCGCATCACCGGCCTCGGACCGGGCGCGCAGCTCAGCCTGACCATCGATCGCGACAAGGCGGCCGCGCTGGGCGTGGATTTCAACGAGGCTGCCTCGCTGATTTCCACCGCGGTCGGTTCCGCCTACCTGAGCAAGTTCCCCAACCTGGGCCGGATGCAGAACATCTGGGTGCAGGCCGACGCGCCGTACCGCATGCAGCTCAATGATGTGCTGCAGCTGAATGCGCGCAACGGTCAGGGCGGCATGGTGCCGCTGTCCACCTTCGTCAAGGCCGAATGGAAGCAGGGCCCGGTGCAGGTGGTGCGCTACAACAGCTACGAGTCCATGCGCATCAGCGGCGACGCCGCGCCGGGCTACACCACGGGCGAGGCGATGGCCGAGATGGAACGCCTGGTGGGCGAGTTGCCGCAGGGCTTCGGCTACGAGTGGAACGGCCTTTCTTATCAGGAGCGCCAGGCCGGCAATCAGGCCCCGATCCTGATGGGCCTGTCGCTGCTGGTGGTGTTCCTGGTGCTGGCCGCCCTGTATGAAAGCTGGGCCATCCCGATTTCGGTGATGCTGGTGGTGCCGCTGGGCATGCTGGGCGCGGTGGCGCTGATCAGCGCGCTGGGCATGTCCAACGACGTGTACTTCCAGGTGGGCATGGTGACCGTGATCGGCTTGGCGGCCAAGAACGCCATTCTTATCGTGGAGTTCGCCAAGGACCAGTACGCGCGCGGCATGGGCTTGTACGAGTCGGCGGTGGAAGCCGCCAGGTTGCGGTTCCGCCCCATCCTGATGACTTCGCTGGCGTTCATCCTGGGCGTGGTGCCCCTGGCCATGGCGACCGGCGCCGGCGCCGCCAGCCAGCGCGCCGTGGGTCTGGGCGTGCTGGGCGGCATGTTGGCCGCCACGCCGTTCGCGGTGATTTTCGTGCCGACCTTCTTCGTGGTGGTGCTGGGCCTGTTCAAGACCCGGCCGCGCCTGCTGGGCGCCGAACTGCGCGCCTTCGAAGAAGAGCAGGCGGCCAAGAAGGCTGCAGCCGGACAGGCTGCCCCGGACGCCGCCGCGCAACATCCCGCACAACCCAACGGTGGCCAGGAGGGCAAGGAATGAAAGCCCTGAAGTTCAAACAGACCGCCTTGTCCGCTTTCGTGGCGGTGGCGTTGGCCGGCTGCTCGCTGGCGCCTGATTACAAGCGCCCCGACGCGCCGGTGACGGACGCCTGGCCCGACCAGCCCAAGGTGCAGTACGGCGGCTATGCCAAGCCCACTTCGCTGGGCACCCAACCGTCCACCGCGGTCATGCCGCAGGACGGCACGCCCGCCGCCAATCTGGGCTGGCGCGAATTCTTCCGCGATCCGCGCCTGCAAAGCCTGATCGAGCTGTCGCTGGTCAACAACCGCGACCTGCGCGTGGCGGTTGAACGCGTGGAAGAAGCCCGCGCCCAGTACGGCATCCAGCGCGGCGCGCAATGGCCCAGCATCGGCGCCGGCATTCAAGGCCAGCGCCAGCATCTGCCGCAGAACATGCGGCAGCCCGGCTCGGGTTCCATCAGCAGCTCGTACCAGGCCGGCATCGGCCTGACCACCTTCGAGATCGACCTGTTCGGCCGCTTGCGCAACCTTTCCGAGGCGGCGTACCAGCAATACCTGTCGACGGAACAGGCGCAGAAGAGCGCCCAGATCACGCTGGTCGGGGCGGTCGCGCAGTCGTACTTCAATCTGCGCGCCGCCGAGGTCCAGCTGGAACTGACGCAGCGCACCCTGGCATCGCGCCAGGAGTCCTACGACCTGGTCAAGCGCCGTTTCGACGGCGGCGTGGCCTCCGAACTGGACCTGAACCAGGCCAAGACGCTGCTGGATACGGCCTCGTCCGATCTGGCGCAACTGGCCCGCGCCCAGGCCCAGGCCATGAACGCGCTGGTGCTGCTGGTTGGCACGCCGTTGCCGCCGGACCTGCCGGCGCCCGCCGTGTTCGGCCGCGACCAGTTGCTGGCCACGGTGCCTGCCGGCCTGCCGTCCGACCTGCTGGAACGCCGCCCGGACATCATGGCCGCGGAAAACCAGTTGCTATCCGCCAACGCCAATATCGGCGCGGCGCGCGCGGCGTTCTTCCCGACCATCTCGCTGACCGGCCTGCTGGGCGTGGCCAGCCCGTCGTTGGGCGACCTGTTCAAGGGCGGCCAGGGTTATTGGAGCTTCTCGCCTTCGATCACCACGCCGCTGTTTGCCGGCGGCAGCATCCGCGAAGGGCTGAACCTGGCCAAGGCGCGCGACAATATCGCCGTGGCGCAGTACGAACAGTCCATTCAGCAGGCGTTCCGCGAAGTCTCGGACGCGCTGGCGGGCGAAGCTACCTACGGGGCGCAGCTGGATGCCCAGCGCGCCTTGCAGGACGCGTCCGGACGCACGCTGGAACTGTCGAATCTGCGCTATACCAACGGTATCGACAGCTACTTGCAGGTGCAGACCGCGCAGGTGGACTTTTTCAATGCCCAGCTCTCTCTGGTCCAGACTGGCCTGGCCGCGCTGATCAACCGCGTGGAACTGTACAAGGCCCTGGGCGGCGGCTGGGAAGAAACAACGAAAGTGCAATGATAGAACTTGGTGTAAACATCGATCACGTTGCCACGCTGCGGCAACAACGCCACACGACCTATCCGGACCCGGTGCTCGCCGCGTTGCGCGCGGAGGATGCCGGCGCCGATCTGATCACGCTGCATCTGCGCGAAGACCGGCGCCATATCCAGGACAAGGACGTGTACGCCATGCGCCCGCAACTGCGCACGCGCATGAACCTGGAATGCGCGGTGACGGCGGAAATGCTGGAGATCGCCTGCGCGGTCAAGCCTAGCGACGTCTGCCTGGTGCCCGAAAAGCGTACCGAGCTTACAACCGAAGGCGGCCTGGAAGTCGCTGGCGCCATGGGGCCCGTGTCGGACGCCGTGGGCCTGCTGGCCGAGGCCGGCATCCGCGTGTCGCTTTTCATCGATCCGGATCCGGTGCAGATCGCGGCCGCGGCCCAGGCCGGCGCGCCGGTGATCGAATTGCACACGGGCGCCTATGCCGAAGCCGAAGGGGAGGCCGCCGAGGCCGAACTGCAACGGCTGCGCCTGGCCGTGGCCGAAGGGTTGCGCCATGGCTTGCGCGTGAATGCCGGCCATGGCCTGCATTACGGCAACGTCAAGCCGGTGGCTGCGCTGGACGGCATTGCCGAGCTCAACATCGGCCACGCCATCGTGGCGCAGGCGGTGTTCGACGGCTGGGAAAAGGCGGTGCGCGACATGAAGGCGCTGATGGTGCAGGCCCGCCTGCAAGCGCTGCGCGGGCTGTGACCGCGAACCCGATGCTGCTTGCTTGCCGCCGGACGCGCGGGCATGCCCATGGCTGACGCCTCCCGCCCCGCCGCGCCCGCGGGCGCCATTGCCGGCATCGGCATGGACCTGCTGCGCATCGACCGCATCGAGCGCGCGCTGGCGCGCCACGGCGATCGTTTCGCGGAAAAGATCCTGGGCGCGGAAGAACTGCAGAAATTCCATGCGCGCCGCGCCCGCGACCCGGTGCGCGGCCTGCGTTTCCTGGCCACGCGCTTCGCGGCCAAGGAAGCATTTTCCAAAGCCATCGGCCTGGGCATGCGCATGCCCATGACGTGGCGCCGCGTACAGACGCTGAATGCGCCCGGCGGGCGTCCCGTGCTGGTGATCGCGCCCGAACTGCTGCAATGGTATGAGCAGCGGTTTGGCGCGGCGCACGTATCCATTACCGACGAATCCGACATGGCCGCCGCTTACGTGGTGGTTGAACGCAAGCCCTGATCGGCGGACCCCGTGTCTGCCGCCGGCTTGCCAGACTCAGACAGAAGGAAGCCTGACATGGCCAAGAAGAAATCCAAGGCGGTGCTGCCGCCCGGCCCCGTGATGGTCGATGTGGCGGGATACACGCTGACGAAGGCGGAAAAGAAGCGCCTGCGCCATCCTCTGGTGGGCGGCGTGATTCTTTTCGCCCGCAATTTCGAAAGCCGCAAGCAACTGACCGAGCTGACGCGCCAGATCCACAAGGCTCGCAAAGAGCCCCTGCTGATCCTGGTGGACCACGAAGGCGGCCGCGTGCAGCGTTTTCGCGAAGACGGCTTCACGCCGCTGCCCGCCATGCGCGATCTCGGCGTGCTGTGGAACCGCGATCCGCTGCAAGCCATGCGCCTGGCCACCGAAGCCGGCTACGTGCTGGCCGCCGAGCTGCGCGCCTGCGGCGTGGACATGAGCTTTACGCCTGTCCTGGACCTGGACTACGGCGTCAGCAAGGTGATCGGCACCCGCGCCTTCCACCAGGATCCGCGCGTGGTCGCGATGCTGTCGCGCGCGCTGATCCAGGGCCTGCAGCTGGCGGGCATGTCGGCCTGCGGCAAGCACTTCCCCGGCCACGGTTTCGTGGAAGCGGACTCGCACCATGAGATCCCGGTGGACCCGCGTCCCTTGGACAAGATACTGAAGGACGACGCTGCGCCGTATGCCTGGCTGGGCGACGCGGTGCTGCCGTCGGTCATGCCCGCGCATGTGATCTATCCCAAGGTCGACAAGCACCCGGCAGGCTTTTCCAAGCGTTGGGTCCAGGACATCCTGCGCACCCGTCTGGGCTACGATGGAGTGGTGTTCTCGGACGACCTGACCATGGAAGGCGCTTCGGTGGCAGGCGACATCCTCGACCGCGCCAACGCCGCTCTGGGCGCCGGCTGCGACATGGTGCTGGTATGCAACCGGCCGGACCTGGCCGACGAGCTGCTCGAGCGCCTGAAGTTCGAGCACCCGGCCGAATCCGTGGCCCGCATCCGCCGCCTGATGCCGCGCTTTGATGCGCCGGACTGGGATACCTTGCAGGCTGAAAGCCGTTACCAGAATGCCCGACGACTTCAATCTCAAATCGTTCCTGGCTGACCTGCCGCATCTGCCGGGCGTGTACCGGCATCTGGATGCGGCCGGCGAGGTCATGTATGTCGGCAAGGCGCGCGACCTGAAGAAGCGCGTCTCGTCGTATTTCCAGAAGAACCTGGCCAGCCCCCGCATCGCCCAGATGGTGGCGAAGGTGGCGCGGCTGGAGGTGACGGTGACGCGCTCCGAAGCGGAAGCGCTGATCCTCGAAAACAACCTCATCAAGACCCTGAAGCCGCGCTACAACATCCTGTTCCGCGACGACAAGTCTTATCCCTACCTGCTGATCACCGGCCACGATTGGCCGCGCATCGCCTATTACCGCGGCGCCACCAACAAGCGCGGCCAGTACTTCGGGCCGTTCCCCAACGCCTGGGCCGTGCGCGAAACGATCCAGATACTGCAGAAGGTATTCCGCCTGCGCACCTGTGAAGACTCGGTCTTCGCCAACCGTTCGCGGCCCTGTCTGTTGCATCAGATCGGGCGCTGCTCGGCGCCCTGCGTCGGCGCGATCGAGGCGGCCGATTACGAACGCGACGTGCAGCGCGCCGTGCGCTTCCTGAACGGGGAAGCCAAGGACGTGATGGGCGAGATCGAAAACCGGATGCAGCAGGCCGCCAGCGAATTGCGCTTCGAGGAAGCCGCGGCGCTGCGCGACCAGATGGGCTCGCTGGCGCGCGTGCTGCATCAGCAGACCATGGAGAACGTCAGCGGCGAAGACACCGACATCATTGCGGTGGCGATCGCCGGCGGCAAAGTCTGCGTCAACCTGGCGATGGTGCGGGGCGGCCGCCATCTGGGCGACAAGCCGTTCTTTCCCTCGCACGCCGAAGGCGAGGCCGCGCCGCAGGTGCTGGAGGCCTTCGTCGCCCAGCACTACACCGACAATGCCATGCCGCCGGTGCTGGTCTGTTCGCACGCCTTGCCCGATCCCGACCTGATCGGCTTGCTGGTGGAACAGGCGGGCGGACGGCCGTCGCGCGTGTTAACGCGCCCGCAGGGCGCGCGCCGCGCCTGGCTGGAGCAGGCGACCAAGAATGCCGAAATGGCCCTGGCCCGCGCGCTGACCGAGTCCGGCGCCCGCGCGGCCCGCACCCTGGCGTTGGCCGAAGCGCTGGACCTGGACACGGACGAAGCCGCACTGGATGCGCTGCGCATCGAATGCTTCGACATCAGCCACACGGCCGGTGAAGCCACCCAGGCGTCCTGCGTGGTGTTCGAACACCACGACATGCAGCCCTCGCTATACCGCCGCTACAACATCGGCGGCATCACGCCGGGCGACGACTACGCCGCCATGCGCCAGGTGCTGAGCCGCCGCTTCGCCAAGGTCGCCGATGGCGAGGCGCCCATGCCCGGCCTGGTGCTGATCGACGGCGGCAAGGGCCAGGTGGAAGTCGCCCGCCAGGTGTTCGTGGAGCTGGGCCTGGACGTCCAGACGCTGGTGGGCGTGGCCAAGGGGGAGGGGCGCAAGGTCGGCCTGGAAACCCTGGTGTTCGCCGACTCCCGGCCGCCGGTGGCGCTGGGCGGCGAGTCCGCCGCGCTGATGCTGATCGCCCAGGTGCGCGACGAGGCGCACCGCTTCGCCATCACCGGCATGCGCGCCCGCCGCGCCAAGGCCCGCAACGTGTCCCGCCTGGAAGAGATCGAAGGCATCGGCGCCCGCCGCCGCCAGCGCCTGCTGGCCCGCTTCGGCGGCTTCTCCGGTGTGGCCTCCGCCAGCATCGAAGACCTGGCCTCGGTCGACGGCATCTCCCAGGACCTGGCCATTCGCATCTATGAAGCCTTGCGGTAACGTCCGTGCGTAGATGCCGGCTGCAAAAGCAATCTACACCTCATGTAACGCGAATGCCGCACGACTTCGGACGCAGATGCAGCAAGGGGCGTAGCGCAAAGCCAGGCCGCGCGGATCCGGCTCCGCCGGTCCGCAGCGGAGCCCCCCTTGGGGGGAAGCGCCTCCGGCGCTTCGGGGGGGGGGCTACCCCACTCTTGATGTAGCATACGGACACTATGCCAATTAATGTACCCATTATCCTGACATGGCTGCGCATCGCCATGATTCCGCTGGTGGTCGGGCTGTTCTACCTGCCCGAAAGCTGGATGTCGGTCCCTGTTCGCGACACCTTCGCCGCCTGGGCTTTCATTATTGCGGCGCTGACGGATTGGTTCGACGGCTGGCTGGCCCGCCGCTGGAACCAGACCTCGGCGTTCGGCGCCTTCCTGGATCCGGTCGCCGACAAGCTGATGGTCTGCGCCGCCCTGATCGTCCTGCTGGACCTCAGCCGCGTCGATGCCTTTATTTCCCTGATCATCATCGGCCGTGAAATCACGATTTCCGCCCTGCGCGAATGGATGGCCAAGATCGGCGCCAGCGCCAGCGTGGCGGTGCACCGGCTGGGCAAGTTCAAGACGGCCGCGCAGATGGTGGCGATTCCGTGCTTGCTGTACAACCAGCCGATCTACGGCGTCAGCGCGCGCCTGCTGGGCGATGTGCTGATCATCGTGGCGGCGGTGCTGACGGTTTGGTCGATGCTGTATTACCTGCAGCGCGCCTGGCCCGCCATCCGCGAAAAGGCCCTGTAGTATTGGTTTGCACAACGGCGGCCCGGCTCGCGCAAGGCGGCCGCCGTCACGTATAAAGAGCGATCGGCCGGCATGTCCGGCATGGCGCCTCATAGTCCAACGCCCGGAGCACCGGGCGTTGCCGGAGACAACCTGCGCATCGCCCCTGGCGCCGCGCCACCCGCCGCTGACCGCGGCTGCCTGCAATGAACACCGCTGCGAATACCCTGGCCCTGGACGCCGCCGCCCGCCGGCGCGACTGGAAGCTCATCATGCTGATCGGCGTGGCCCATGCTTCCTCCCACTTCTTCCAACTGGTGCTGCCCTCGCTCTATGTCTCGCTGGGCAACGAGTTCGGCCTGGACTTCGCCCGCCTTGGGCTGCTGGTGTCCACGTTCTACGTGGTGTCCGGCATCGGCCAGGCGTCTTCGGGCTTCGTGGTCGACCGGATCGGTGCGCGGCCGGTGCTGTGGTTCGGGCTGGCGTGTTTCGTGCTGTCGGGAGTGCTGATCGGATCGGCCAACGGCTACGCCATGCTGATTGCGGCGGCGGTCGTGGGCGGCATCGGCAATTCCGTGTTCCATCCTGCCGACTATTCCATCATCAACCATCGGGTTTCCGCAGCGCGGCTGGGGCACGCGTTCTCCGCGCACGGGCTGACGGGCAACCTGGGTTGGGCGCTGACCCCCGTTTTCATGACCAGCATCACCTTGCTGGCGGACTGGCGCGTGGCGGCCTATAGCGCCGCCGGGCTGGTGGCGCTGGTGCTGCTGTTGACGATACTAGGCCGCGACCTGCTTGGCGGCCCGTCGCCGCTGGAAGGCCATGCGGACGCGGAAACCGGCAAGGCTGCCGCCAAGCCCGCCGCGAAACCCCAGGAAAGCGTGCTGACCACGCTGGCCACGCTGTTGTCCAAGCCGGCGCTGTGGGGCGCATTCCTGTTCTTCGCCTGCACCTCCATCGCGCTGTCCTCGGTGCAGAACTACACCATTCCCTTGCTGGGCCAGCTGTATGACCTGTCCAAGGTCGCCGCCAGTTCGGCGCTGTCCGGCTATATGGTGGCTTCCGCCGTCGGCATGGCCGCGGGCGGTTTCCTGGTCTCGGCCAATCCGCGCACCGAGCGCACCGTAATGGTGGCGCTGATCCTGGCGGGTTTGACCCTGGTGGTGCTGGCGCTGGGCCTGGTACCCGCAGTCCTGGCCGCGCCCGTGGTGGCCCTGGCTGGCTTTTGCTCCGGCGTGGCGGCGCCGTCGCGCGACATGCTGATCCGCCGCGTCACGCCCAAGGGATCCACCGGATCCGTCTATGGACTGGTGTATTCCGGCATGGACGTGGGCTCGGCGCTGGGCCCGCTGGCATTCGGCCTGTTGCTGGACGCCGGCCTGCGCCAGGGTCCTTGGGTGGGTGCCGGCGTGGCGTTCGCCGCCGCGGCCTTCCTGGCGCAATGGATCGCGGTGCAGGCGCGCCGCGCGGAACCCGCGGCCCCGGCCTCGGCTGCCGCACGATCCTGAACCCGCCGGGGCGGGCGCCCCGGCGGTTTGACCCTACGCAAGGTTGATGCGGCGTCTCTCTGATGTAATGACCTTGTCAGTGAAGTGGTCATTACTCAGGAGAAGCAAATGAGAAGGGCAAGCGCGTTGCTGGCGGCAGGGGTCGCCTTGGGCAGTTGGATGGGTCTGGCCAGCGCGGCCACGCAGGAACCGATACAGCCGGTCGAGCCGGCGGTCATCAAGGAGCCGGCCAAGGTCGAGCTGGGCAAGAAGCTCTTCTTCGATCCGCGCCTGTCGCGCTCGGGCGCGATTTCCTGTAATTCCTGCCACAACCTGGGCATGGGCGGATCGGACAATCTCAAGGCCTCGATCGGCCACAAGTGGCAGCAGGGCTCGATCAACTCGCCGACGGTGCTCAATTCCAGCCTGAACATCGCCCAATTCTGGGACGGCCGCGCCAAGGATCTGCGCGAGCAGGCGGGCGGCCCCATCGCCAACCCCATGGAAATGGCCTCCACCCACGAGCTGGCGGTGCAGGTGCTGAACTCCATCCCCGGCTATCGGGCGGAATTCAAGCAGGTCTTCGGCAAGGACGACATCACGATCGAAGAGGTCACCGGCGCCCTGGCCGCGTTCGAGGAAACGCTGGTGACGCCCAACTCGCGCTTCGACCAGTGGCTGCGCGGCGACCAGAAGGCGCTGACGGTGCGCGAGCTGGCGGGCTACGAACTGTTCAAGAACAGCGGCTGCGTGGCCTGCCACAACGGCGTGGCGGTGGGCGGCAATTCGTTCCAGAAGATGGGCCTGGTCACGCCCTACGTCACCGAGAACAAGGCCGAGGGCCGCGCGGCGGTGACGGGCAAGGACGCCGACCGCTTCAACTTCAAGGTGCCGACGCTGCGCAACGTGGCGCTGACCTATCCGTACTTCCATGACGGCGAGGCAGCCACGCTGACGCAGGCCGTGGATGTGATGGGCCGCTTGCAGCTGGGCCGGACCTTCACGCCGGATGAGAACGCGCAGATCGTGGCGTTCCTGAAGACGCTGACGGGCGATCAGCCGGCCTTCCAGTATCCGGTGCTGCCGCCGTCGGCGGACGACACGCCGCGGCCCGAACCCTTTGTGAAGTAGGGCGGTTGCGGGGTCCTACTGGCGGACGGTGCGCACGTCCGCCGGCGGGCCGGCTTCGAAGTTGCTGCGCCACGGGTTGATGTCCAGCCCGCCGCGGCGCGTGTAGCGCGCATAGACCGTCAGCTGCTCTGGCCGGCAGGCCTGCATGATGTCGCTGAAGATACGCTCGACGCAATGCTCGTGGAACTCCGCGTGCTGGCGGAACGACACCACATAGCGCAGCAGCGACTCGCGGTCTATCGGCGCGCCGCGGTAGCGGATCTGCACGCTGGCCCAGTCGGGCTGGCCCGTCACGGGGCAGTTCGATTTCAACAGGCGCGAAGCCAGCGTTTCCTCGACCACTTCGCCCGGGCGGGTGCGCAGCACTTCGGGCGCGGGCTCGTAGGTGTCGATCTCGATGTCCAGCTTGTCTATATAGATGCCGGCCAGCTCGCCCATCTGCAATTCGGAGAAACGCTGCGGCAGGAAGAAATCCAGCCCCACCGGCGCGCCGGCGGCGGCGCTCAGGTCGCGTTCCAGACGGCCGCGCAAGGCGGCCGAATTGACCAGGCGGGTCTGGTTGAACGAGTTCAGGTAAAGCTTGAAGGACTTGGACTCGATGATGTTGGGGCTGTCGGCCGGCACCGAGAAGGTGGCCATGGCCACCCGCGGCTTGCCCTTGGCGTCCAGCCACGACAGCTCGTAGGCGTTCCACAGGTCCACGCCGGTGAAGGGCAGCTTGCCTGCTTCCAGGTTCAGCGCAGCGCGGTTGTGGGACCGGGCGATGGGGAAGAGCAGCGAGGGGTCGTATTGCGAGGCGTAGGCCACGCTCTGGCCCAGCGGGCCGTGGGACAGCGTCATAGCGGAGTCATCGGAAACTTGAAGAATGAGCGCATTGTAGGCGTTGGCAAAAAAGCCTGATTTTCCATATCGTGAAATGTAACCTTCGTCATGTGAAAGCCGCTGCTGCGCAGCAGCGGGAACCCATTTCACAGATGATAATTGCGTTTCGCAATACGAAATTGAATTTATAAATAATTGATTTATAAGGATAATATTTTTCGTCTTGTATAAGACATAAGCCCACATTGCTCCGCAGCAGAGGCATAGACTTTGTCCAACGATTCACGCAACGCAGGACGCGAATCTTTTGAAGTCTTCCCCATCACTGACCAGGAGCATCACCATGAGCCACCGCGAAACCGAAATCCGCAATCTGCAGAAGGACTGGGCCGAAAACGCCCGCTGGCAAGGCATCAAGCGCGACTACAGCGCCGAGGACGTCATCCGCCTGCGCGGCTCCATCGGCGTGGAACACACGCTGGCGCGCCGCGGCGCCACCCGCCTGTGGGAACTGCTGCATAGCGAGCCTTTCGTGAATTCGCTGGGCGCCCTGACCGGCAACCAGGCCATGCAGCAGGTCAAGGCCGGCCTGAAGGCCATCTACCTGTCGGGCTGGCAGGTTGCCGGCGACGCCAACCTGGCCGGCGAAATGTATCCCGACCAGTCGCTGTACCCCGCCAACTCGGTGCCGCAGGTGGTCCGCCGCATCAACAACTCGCTGACCCGCTGCGACCAGATCCAGTGGATGGAAGGCAAGAACCCGGGCGACGAAGGCTACATCGATTTCTTCGCGCCCATCGTGGCGGATGCCGAAGCCGGCTTCGGCGGCGTGCTGAACGCCTTCGAACTGATGAAGGCCATGATCGAAGCGGGCGCCTCGGGCGTGCACTTCGAAGACCAGCTGGCTTCGGTGAAGAAGTGCGGCCACATGGGCGGCAAGGTGCTGGTTCCGACCCGCGAGGCCGTGGCCAAGCTGGTGTCGGCGCGCCTGGCGGCCGACACGATGGGCACGCCCACCGTGCTGCTGGCCCGCACCGACGCCGACGCAGCCGACCTGGTGACCAGCGACGTCGACGAAAACGACCGTCCCTTCATCACCGGCGAGCGCACCGTCGAAGGCTTCTTCCGCACCAAGGCCGGCATCGACCAGGCCATCTCGCGCGGCCTGGCCTATGCCCCGTACGCCGACCTGATCTGGTGCGAGACGTCCACGCCCAACCTGGAATACGCCCGCAAGTTCGCCGAGGCCATCCATCGCCAGTTCCCGGGCAAGCTGCTGGCGTACAACTGCTCGCCCTCGTTCAACTGGAAGAAGAACCTGGACGACGGCACCATCGCCAAGTTCCAGCGCGAGCTGGGCGCCATGGGCTACAAGTTCCAGTTCATCACGCTGGCCGGCTTCCACGCGCTGAACTACGGCATGTTCGAACTGGCCCACGGCTACGCCCGCCGCCAGATGAGCGCCTTCGTCGAACTGCAGCAGAAGGAATTCGCCGCTGCTGAAATGGGCTTCACCGCCGTGAAGCACCAGCGCGAAGTCGGCACCGGCTACTTCGACGCCGTCACGCAGACCATCGAAGGCGGCCAGTCCTCGACCACCGCGCTGACGGGCTCGACGGAAGAGGCCCAGTTCGAACACGGCAAGGAGCAGAAGGTCGCGTAAGCGCCGCAGGAGAGTTATGCAGTTGTAGTTGCTGTTGTAGGGTGGATTTGGGTGCCTTCGGGCACCCCTTTTTTTTAGAGCCCGAAGAACGCCGAGTACACCAGCCTTTCCTCCACCACGCGGCGCTGCTGCGTGGCGCCGGCGCGCCGTTCGGGCACAGCGCTGTCGGTGTAGTAGCGCTCGTACTCGCGCACCGCGATGCGCACCGGCTTGCCGCCGCTGTCGGGGAGCGCGGCGCTGGCGGTCCAGATGACCGGGTCCAGCAGTTCCCCCAACAGAGGGCCTTCCAGCACGGGCGGAAAACGTACCACCGGGCCGACCACCACGTTGCCCAGGCGCGAAAGATCGGCGAGCGTCGTGGGCGTGGCGGTTTCCAGGATGGGCAGCTCGCGCATGCGGTCTATGAGGATGGGGCCCGGGCCGGACGGCTGGGGGGGCGGTCCCGCCGGGTCCAGCAGGCCCGATGCCAGCACCTTGGCATCGCTCCAGGCCAGGTCGCTGTCCAACGCCGGATCGCGCGTCTGCAGCACCAGTTCCACGCGGTTGCGGCCGCTTTCGGCGGTCTGGCCTATGCCGGGGATGAAGGAGATGTTCAGGTACTCGGAGTCCAGCGGGAACTTCATGGGCCCATGCTTGGGGACCACGCCGCGCAGGCTGAACGTCAGCCGGCCGCGCTTGATTTCGAACACCGCGCGTCGGCGCGGCAGCACCTGGGAGAACTCGGCCTGCACCACCCGCGACAGCTTGGCGGAACTGATGGCGTTGGGCTGATAGCGCGCCAGCGCCAGGCGCACGAAGGGCATGTAGGTCCGGCCGGGATCGAGTTCGATGTCGCAATACCAGCGCGCGCGTTCCTCGCTCCAGCGCACGCGGTGTCCGACCACGTGGACCAGCTGGGACGGGATTTCCTGCAGGTAGACCTGCTCGTCGGTGACGCGCGCGGAGAAGTCCGACACGCGCGCCTTGTGCTTGGGCGGGGGCGTCTCCCACAGAGGATCCATGCCCCACTGCGTCACCAGCGGCGTCAGCGGATTGCCGATGTCGGTGAAGTTCTGGCCGTCGCCCGCGATCACCACGCCCAGCAGCTCGCCGTCGCCGGAAGAGAACCAGGGGCGCTCCAGCCAGACCCGCAAGCCATTGCCCAGCCGCGTCACGTCCAGCTTGCCGGCGCCCGCTGTTTCCTGCCAGCGGAAGGTTGGCACCACGTAGGTGAGGACGGGGGCGTCCGGCGGCGCGCTGGCGCGCACGACAGTGTTCTGCGCCCGGCCGTCGCGCCTGAGCACCGGGGCGCCGGGGTCATCGTCCGCGCCCACTTCTACCAGCGGGCCATCGGCGATGGGCCCCAGCCGCGTGACCTTGTCCGTCTGCGCGTAAAGCGAGGGCGGCAGGTATTCGCGGAAGCGCGTGGCGGCGCGCAGGCGGTAGCGGATGAGCCGGAAGCGGGTGTCGCCGAACTCATGACGGTCGCCGCGCGCGCGCAGCTTCCCGTCGGCGTTCAGTTGTTCCTTCACCGCGTTGCTCAGGCTGAAGAGGTTCGCGTAGTTTTCCGACAAGGGGACCTCGGCCAGCACGCCATGGCCGGCATGGCGTTCCGGACGCAGCTTCTGCAGGTCGTCCACCCATTCGTGCCAGTCGGCCTCGATCTCGACCTTGCCGGTGGTGGGGCCGTGCAGCCGCACGCGGGCGTACAGGTCCGCGTGGGCATCGCCAGGCCCGCGCTGCGGTTCCTCGGCCATCAGCAGCAGGGGCTCGCATATCGGCTGCTGCGTTGCGTGCACCAGCACCAGCGGACGATAGGGCGTGACCATCCAGCAGCCGCCCAGCACCGACGACAGGCGCAGCGTGGCGCGCTCGCCCTCGTTGTTCGCCCAGGCGGGTATGCCGAAGGTGTTGGCCAGGCCGGGATTCACAAAGCTGGAATAGCGCAGCCGGGCGATGCGGCCCTTGGGCAGGTAGAAGGTCAGGACCCGTTTGGCCTCGTCCCAGGTGGGCAGGCCATCGTCGGGAAAGTCCTCCGAGCAGGGCGGATCGGTCAGGGTGGCGCGGCGCTCTTGCAGCACGATGCGCAAGCCCTGCGTGTCGGGCCACTTGGATGCGTGCGCCACCAGCAGCACCAGCTCCTGGGCAGGCGTCTGCGCGATGACGGCGCTGGGGCCCAGCACCTTGGGGCCGGTGACGCCGGGCAAGGCGTAGCCTGGCTGGGCGCGCAGCGCGATGCCGCCGGCCGCCGGGTCCGGCAGATAGGGCGTGAGCACCTGGGCTTCGCGGTGGATGACATACTGCCCGGCGGCCAGGCGCTCGCCGGTAGGCTGCTCGGCCGAGGGCAGTCGCGGCGGCACCTGCTCGGTGGTCGCCACCTGCTCCAGCGCCTGCGGCGTCACCAGTTCTATGTCCGTGTCCGGCCCCTTGTCGTAAAGCGTGGCCGCATCGCGGGCCGCGATTTCATAGGCCTGCTTGATGCCGGCGGGATCGCCCATCATGGCGTCGAACAGGCCGTGCGTTTCGCATTGCAGCTGGGATGCCTTGGGCGGCACCACGTGGCGTTCGTTGACTGCCGTGTACGCGAAGTCCTTGGAGGCGTCCTGCAGGCGGGCCTGCTTGAAGTCGGGGCTGTCGAGGTAGGCGGCCGGATCCAACCCGGTATTGCTGCGGATCACCATGCGTTCCAGCGATTCGCCTTCGCTCACGCGGGCACGCTGCACCAGCGCCGGCGGATCGACGGGTTCGAAGCGCCAGTAGACGACCGGCTGCGTGGCGTTGTCGTCCTGCTTGAGCGAGGGATCGTCGAGCGCCAAGCTGTTGCCGGCCAGGTCCACCAGGCGCGCGCGGAAGCGGTAGGGCATGCCGAAGCGCAGGCGCGGCAGGCTGCCCTTGGCAGCCGTGAAGCTGACCGCCAGGCCGTTGCCTTTTTCCGTGGCGGTGTCCTGCACGTCTTCCGGCGTCTCGCCCTGCACCCCGCTATCCGGGTCCACGCGGTCGCGCAGGGTGCGCCCGGGGCGCGGCGCCACCAGGCTCCAGCCGGTCCAGCGGAACAGGGATTCATGCAGGTATTGGTCTTCCGGGTCCTCGCCGCCGCTGGTGGAGGCGCCTTTGACATAGCCCTCGTCGTCGGGCAATTGCAGCGGCGCGCCGCCGTCGGTGCAGCGGTAGGCGCCGGCGCGCTGGCACAGCGAGCGCCAGGGCGGCGGATCGCCGGGCGCTTGCGGCTGCGCGTCCACGCGATAGCCGCGCAGCAGGTCCTCGGCATACAGCACGATGCTGCCCGGCGCGCCGGACAAGGCGGCGTTCTTCAGGGTCGCGGCAGCCGCGTTCTGCGCCACTTCCCAGGCGCGGCCACGGCGCGCCACGCCCAGGCCGCCCGAGCGCAGCGCGGCCACGCCTTGCTTGTCGCCGGTGGTGTAGGTCACCGCGCCGTCGGCGCCCAGCGCCAGGCTTTTGGCGATCAGGTTCTGGGCGCTCAGCACGAAGTCCACGGTTTTGAGCGCCGCGCCGTCGGGGTCTGCCTGATAGACGTCGAAGGGGCTGCGCGGCTCGTACAGGTTCCAGCTGTCGTCGGCGCGGCGCAGTTTCAGCATGCCGCGCTCATGGTCGGCGGGGTTGCGGGGGCGCGTGGTGAAGCGTTCCGCGTCGCCCGTCCAGGCGGTGGCGGGGCAAGCGTCGTCGCCCGCGTCGTGGCCGTCTTCCCAGCGCAGGGTCAGGAAGAAATAGCCTTGCGCTGCGGGTGCGGCCGCCAGTTGCTGCGCGATCGGCGAGTCCGCCGGCAGCAGGCAGTCGATGACCAGACCGAGCTGGCGCAGCAGCGCCGGATAGTCGCCGTAGGACGCGACGATGGCGTGGAAATCCATTTCGGGCTGGGCGGGCGGCGCGGGCACGTTCTCGCCATCCGGCCGCCGGATGCTGCGTTGTTGCGCCGTGGGTGGATCGCGGCGATAGAAGCGGTTAGCCTGGAACAGGGTGTACTCGGCCTGCGAGTTCCACAGCTTCATCAGGTTCTGGTCGGGGCCGGCGAGCCCGCCATCGTTCCATCGGGTGGGCAGGGCGCGTAGCGGAAAGCTCACCCCGGGTTGGGGATTGCCCTCGGCGTTCACGCCCGGCGCTGCGGCGCGGCCCTCATAGATGCTGTGCGGACCGTAGACCTGCGAGCGCAGCACGCGCTCGGCGCCGTCGCCACTGTCGTCGAAGAAGCGGTCGAAGCCGGGCAGCGGCATCTCGACGCGCCGGTCGCCCAGCGAGATGTAGGTCGTGCGCGTGCCGCAGTCGCCCAGCATGTCCTTCAGGCCCGGATGCGCGTCGCGCCAGGGCAGCAGCGTGGGTGGCGTACCGGTGGCCTGCACCGCCAGCCTGCCGTAGTGCTTGCGGGCCAGGCCCAGCACGCCCGCCACCGAATACGAAAACAGGTTGACCTTGCTCATGTCGCGGAACACGAAGCCGGCGACCGGCGTGGTCTTGGGCAGCAGCCGTTCCCACAACGCCGCGTCGGCCTGCGCCTGCGGCTCCAGCTCGATCTCCGCCATGCCGGTGTTCAGCACGAAGCGCAGCCGTTCCAGCGTGCGCGGCCAGTTGACCCAGTCGGCGTAGGCGTGCAGTTGCTGCTCGTCCGCGGCCTGCGGCGTCAGGCGCGGCGAGGCCACGATGGAGATGCGCAGCCGGCCTGCATCGGGGCCGGCCGGCACGCGGCCGTTGGGGATCGCGGTCCAGACTATCGTTTGCTTGGCCATGGACGTTCCTCAGGCAAAGGCTTCGGCGTATTCGCGCCAGGCGTACTCGGTGCTGTTGTCGATCAGCGCCAGCTCCTGTGCCAGCGGCAGCTCGGGACGCGGCCCCATCAGGTCGCGGAAGCCCGGGTCGCCGTTGGACCCGGCAAACTTGCGCTCGCAGGACAGCGATACGCTCATCGAGAACATGAAGACTTCGATCTCGACGGTGATGGTGGCGCGCCCCGCGCACTTGCCGCTTTCGAACTCGTAGCGCAATTCCAGGTAGATCTCGATGGAAATGCTGACGATGCCCAGCACGCTGACGCAGCCGCCCATGCGGAAGTACCCGGCCAGCGAGCAGGCGTTCTTCTCCATGCGGAAGTAGATGCCCGCCATGACGTGCACGCCGCCCGAAGCCACGCCCAGGTTCACCGACACGCTGGCGCCGAACTCGAAGGCGGCCTCCATGAGCTGGACGCCGCTGGGATCCAGCGTGATGCCGAAAAAGCCGCCGCCGCCGAACATGCAGACCGACAGATTGAAGGGCTGTTCGCGCGTGCAGAAATTGAAGCGCACGGACAGGGGCTGGCCGATGAAGGGCACGGTGAAGCCCGCGCCCAGGCTCAGGTTGGAAAGATTGAAGACGCCGATGGCGACGGCCGGCAGCGCCACGTCGAAGCCCGCGTCCACCCCCTTGGCCGAGATGTCCAGGTAAGGCGGATCGGAGAATCCGTCCAGTGGGATCAGGTCGCGCAGCGTTTCGACGAAGGACAGGGGGCCGACGAACTTGATGTCGGTCAGCAGCACGTCCACGTCCATCTTCGCGGCCGTGTCGATGCGGAATTCGATCTTCTCGAAATTCAGTTCCATGAAGCTGGCCGGCGCGATCAGCACCAGGTCGAAGTCCTTCAGCGAGCAGACTACCGACATCTTGGGCGCGCTCTGCCCGTTCTTGCGCACGCGCGCTTCCACTGCCACCCGGAAGCCGCGCGCATCGTTGACGCGGAACAGCGGCGGGTCGCCGGGCTTGATCGACCAGCTCTTGATCACCGGATTCCAATCGAAGCGGAGGGTGAGTTCATCGCCGGTCAGCAGTTCCAGCAGCTCGGCGCTGGCCAGCACCGCATCGACCGCCAGCTTGACCGCGTTCAACGCCGTCTGCGCGATCTGGCGCGGCGCGCCTTCGAGCAGGCGCGCACTGCCGATGGTGCCGGACAGCGGCCCGACGGCGTCGGTGATGGCCTGCAGGCGCGGGGTGAGCGTCGCGGCGTCGCTGAAAAGCTCGTCCAGCTGGCCGGGCTGGCCCACCACCGCATCGAGCGCGTCGTACAGCGCCTTGCCCTGCACCAGCAGCGCGGGCACGACGCCCACGCTGTCCAGCAGTATTCCGGCGGTATTGGCGGCCTGGCGCAGCGACAGGCGCAAGCCGTCGGGCAAGCCCACGCCATTGACCTTCGCGTCGGCGGCCGTGCGTAGCGCCGTGGCGGCGTCGCGCGCGGCGGTGAGCACCGCGGGCAGCCCCGGCAGCGCGGGCGCGGCGTCGAAGGACTGCCCGGCCAGCAGCGCGACCTGTGCGCGCACCGCCTCCAGCGCGGCCATCAGCGCGTTGACGCGGGCCTTCGCGTCCTGCACCAGGTTCTGGGCATAGGCCTGCGCCTGGCCGAGCAGATCCTGCAAGGTGTCCTTCAGCACCTGCAAGGCGGCTTCGGCGATGCGGCCCGGCTGCTGCGCCAGGTCCGCCACCAGGCCGTAGAGCCGACCCATTTCGTTGACCAGGCTTTCAAGCTGGGAACAGGCTTCCGATACGAAGCGCGGCACCTGTTCCGGCGTGCCGGCTGCGTTGGAAACTGCCTCGATCACGTCGCCCAGCGGAATGCAGCCGAACAGCAGCGGAAAGGGCAGGTCCGAGGACAGGACCTTGGGGAAGATGTCGGGGCCGCTCATCTTGCCGGCCACGAAGTCCGCCACCTTGCCGCTGACCGGGCCGGCCATGCGCGACAGGGCCGTGGGGCGCAGATTCGGCTGCACGAAGCCGCCTGCGCGGTCGCCTTGCGCGGAGAAGTTCAACACGGCATCGCCGCGGTAGCCGGGCTCGGCGTCTATGTTGCCGAAGACCTGGCCGACGTTGGCGGAGTCGAATCCGAACCGCAGGTAGTGATCGTTCCAGCTCAGCCCGCTGTTGCTGTCGCTGCCGGTCAGTTCGGCCAGCGCGGCGATGCGGATCGCGGCGCGCTTGATGCCTGGATAGAACAGGGGGCCGTTCAGCGAGTCGCTGTAGGCGCGCAGTTGGGTATTGCCCGGATCGACCAGGCCGTCGAACTCGATCGTTTCCGCTTGCGCGGCGGTATCGCCGGGCTTGAGCGGCGAGGCGAACGTGACGCGCTGCTGCTTGAACTGCGCGGTGCGGCGGCTGGATTCGGCGTTGCGCCAGGCCTCCCGCGTCTGCTGCGCGAAAATTTCCGCGTTCGCATAGTCTGGTGTCAGCCATTGGCCGCTGAGCTTGCGCGGGCAGGCCCGGCCGCCGTCCATGAAGATCATGGGCAGATCGAACTGCACGTTGCGGCCGTCGATGTCGGTGGCCGAACAGGCGAAGCGGAAGGGGATTCCGCCTATGCACGGCCAGAACAGCAATTGCCCCAGGCCGTCGATGTTGCTGGCCTGGGAGGAGGGAGGGTCCAGGCTGGGCGTGACGGTGGTCAGGATGCGCACGCTGGAGAACGGCATCCGGCGATGCAGGAAGATCATGTTCCCCGTGTCGTCCCGCGCCTGCAGCTGCGGATCGGCGTAGACACGCTCGCGCTCGCGCACGATGATGAACAGGCGCTGGCGCAGGTAGGCCGTGTTGCCCGGCCTGCCCGTATGGAACTTGCGCTCGCTGACCTTCACCAGCGAGGCGCGGTGGCCGAAGGGATACAGCAGGCCCTTGTAGACGACGCGGACGTAGTGGTCGCGGCCCATGGCGCCGCGATGCGTCCATTCTTCCAGCGACAGCCCCGGCGCGTCCCAGTTGCCGCGCGAATCCAGCCACGCGCCCAGCGCGGACAGCATCAGCAGCTTGGCGTCGACGGGCTGGGGCGTGTAGTTGGCGACGGAGAAGTTCGACGACAGGTGCGCGATCTGGAAGCGGTCGAAATCGTCCATCGGCATGCGGAAGGGCGAGGTGTTCGGCTGCGGCAGATAGGTCACCGTCGGCACCGGGAACGCCGCCTGCATGGGCTTGGTCGTGCCTTCGCCGCCCAGCGCCCAGACCGCGCGCACGGTGGGCCGGGGATCGTCCGCGAGCGGCGCCCGGGCGCTGTCCTCCGGCTGCGCGGCCAGCAGCTGGGTATGCCAGAGCTCGGTGTGCTGCGTGGCGCCGGAGGTCGCCGGCGCCTTGGCGTGGCGCCAGCGCTCGTCTGCATGCGGGCTGAGGATCAGCCGCCAGGGCAGTTCGATCGCCGTCTGTTGCGCGGCGGGCAGCGCGGGCTTGGGGCCGCGCCTGAGGATTTCGATCAGGGCGCTGGTGCGCTGCAATTCACGGACGGGCGCGCCGCCATCCAGACGCAGTGCGCGCAGGCCGGGCGCGCCGCCCGCCTGGCGCAGCAGCAGTGCCGCGGGCGCATGTTGTTGCGTGACGATGCGCGCAGTGCGCAGCGCGAAGCTCGACAGCGCCGCGCGCTGCACCGGCGAGAGCTTGTCGATGCGCTTGTCGAACAGGTCGCGCAGGTTCAGGCGCGGCGCGCTGGGCCCCGGCGGGCGCGCGTTGGCGGCCACGGCCTGGGGCAGGGACTCCATCGCCGCCAGCACGCCTTCCAGCGTATAGGGCACGTCGAAGCCGTCGGGAATGGCAAAGGCCAGCCGCGATTCGCCGGCAATGCGCGCACGCACTGGCGGGCCGGTGGGATCTTCTTCCTCGCCGGGAGGGGGGGCCGGCTTGTCCGGCGTGGGGCGGGGCGCGGGCTGGTCGGCGGTGTCGGGAGGCGGCTTTTCGAAGAAGGTTTCTTCGGTGATCGACTGCGGCGGGAAGTGGACGATGAGCGTGGCGGCCCCGTCGCCCACCTTCTTCAGGCGGGGCGGCTGGCCCGGCGTGACCGTCAGATTGCGCAGCTCCAGCCGCAAGGCCAGCAGATCGGCCGGACGCAGCACGGCTTGGCCTGGGCGGGTGCCGTCGAAGAAATTGCGGTTGGGATTTGGGGCCAAGACAGGAATGTTCAGCCTTCTGGTGACCATGCCAGTTCTCCTGCAAATAAGGAAACCCAGGAACGAAATCCTGCACGTCCAGCTACCTGCGAATCGAACTGCCAATGTGGCGAAAATTATCGTTGTGTTGCGTTAGTAGTCAACAACGCGCAGCCGCGCGGCGGCGGCTGCCGCGGCAGCGCCGGTTTGAGAATCCGGATGTGGCTGAAGGATGTAGAAGGCCTGCGCCTTCACTCGGGAAGTTCATGCTTTGCATGAGGCTGCGGGCGCCATCCGCGTAGCCGGAAAGCGATGCAGCGGCATGCATCCGCTAAAAGCGGGGGCGGCCGCAGGCGGAATTTATTTTGTACGAATGCGTAACGGCTCCGGCCCCGGAAAGCGCGCTGTTCCGGGGCCGCGTGCGGGGCCTAGCTGGCTACGGCCGGCGCATCGCCCAGCGCCTGCAGGCATTCCGCCAGTGGCGGAATGGCGCTGGCCAGCGCCGCGACGGTCTGCGCGTCGACCTTGGACAGGGGCGGAATCTCGGCCAGCACGCGCACCTCGCCGAAGCGCTCGATGGCTTCCTTGTTGCCCGCCGAAAGCGGCCCGCTCATGATCACGCCCAGCACCGGAATGCCGCGGCGCTTGAGGGCTTCCAGACTGAGCAGGGTGTGGTTGATGGTGCCCAGGCCGCTGCGCGCGGCCAGCACCACCGGCAGGTCCAGCCGCGCGATCAGGTCGATCATCATGTGGCTGTCGTCGATCGGCACGTAGAGGCCGCCCGCGCCTTCCACGATCAGCGGCGCCTGCGTGGCCGGCGGCACGATGCTGGTGGCGTCGACGATGGTGTCTTCCAGCGTGGCGGCGGCCCAGGGCGACAGCGGCGCCTGCAGCACATAGGCGGGCAGATGCAGGCGTTCAGGCGGCAGCCCGGCTAGTTGCGCCACGGTTTCGGTGTCGCCTGGCTCTTCCGCCACGCCCGTCTGCACCGGTTTCCAGTAGTCGGCGTTCCAGGCGCGCGCGAGGATCGCGGACACCAGGGTCTTGCCGATGCCGGTATCGGTGCCGGTCACGAAAACGCCGGTGGGGTGTTGCTTGGATTTTTTCCACATACCGTAGGCCAGGTGATAGGTCACCCCGGCTCCTTGTTCGTCAAACGCCGCCAATACCCGCCGCAACTGCGCCGCGCCCAGAGGCGCGCGCCCGGGGGCGGGCGCGGTGGCGCCTATGCCCTTGAGACCGCGCAGGAAACGCAGCCCGTCAGGATGATTTTGTATCAGCCGTTCGCTGCGCACGCCACCGGCCAGATTGCCCCTGTCCGGATGGATGGCGGCAACGGCGGGATAGCGCGGCGTGGCGGCGCTCAGTCCGGCCGCGGCATGGGCATCCTGCCATTCCTGGAACGTGCCGTCGGCCAGCGTTGCCACCGCCAGGCAGCCGCCCGGCGCCAGCAGCGCGGCCAGCCGGCCCAGCCCCGCGTTCAGATCTGAAAACCACTGTACCGCCAGGCTGGAGCAGATCAGGTCATAGCCGCCCGCAAGCCCGGCCGGATGCTCGCCGTCCAGCAACTGGTAGCGGGCCGTGCCCGGCAGGGCCGGGCCGCGTTGCGAGGCAGCCAGCATGCCGGGAGCGATGTCGGTGACGGTCCAGTCGGCGGGTCCGATGCGGCGCGCCAGCGCCTGGGTCAGCAGGCCGGTGCCGCAGCCGATCTCCAGGATGCGCGGGCGGGCGGGCAAGGGTAGCAGGGCGATATCGCTGGCCAGCCGTTCGGCCGCCAAGCGCTGGATCGACGCGTGGTCTTCATAGGCCTGGGCCGCGGCGCCGAAGCGCGCGCCGATTCCGGCGTTGCGCGGGGCTTGGGTCATGCGGCGGCCGCCAGGCGGGAAATGAAGGCGCGGATATGCGCCGCGCACCAGGCGGCATCCGACACCGGCAACAGGTGGCCGCCGCCCGTGCGTTCGTGGATCTCCGCGTCGGCCCGGCCGGCAAAGCCCGCCTGCGTCATGGGCGCGGGAACGATGGGATCGTCCGCGCCGGACAGGACCAGCAGCGGCACGGGCAGCGCCGCCAGGGCCGCGCGCCGGTCTTCGTCGCGCAAGGCTTGCAGGTCGCGCGCCAGCGGCGCCAGCCGCGGCTCGCCGACATCGGAGTCGTCGCCGCAGCGCTGGCGGAAGTCGCGCAGCACCGCCACGGGGTCCGAGAACAGCCGCCTCGACATGCGCTCCAGCACGCGCGGCGCGACGCCGGCTTCGAAGTCCGCGCCGGCGGTGAAGCGCGCGAAGCCGTTGATGGACACCAGTCCCAGGCAGCCTGGCGGCAGTTGGCGCAGCAGGCGCAGCACGCCCAGCGAATGGCCGATGGCGATCGCCGGGCCCACGATGGCCGGCTCTTGCTCAGGTCCGAAGTAGCCGGCATCAAAAGCGGCTTGCGGCCATTCCTGGAGTTCGGCGCGCAGCGGCGCCCAGACCGAGGCGTCGAAAGCCCAGCCGTGCACGAACAGCAGGGTGGGGCGGGGCATACCGGCTTGCATGGAGGCAGCGCCCATCACGCCAGCGCGGCGGCGAAGCCATCGATCAGCCGCGCCACGTCCACGTCGCGGTGCGCTGCGCTCAGCGTGACGCGCAGGCGGCTGGTGCCGGCGGGGACGGTGGGCGGGCGGATCGCCACGGCCAGCAGGCCGCGCTGTTCCAGCCCCGAGGCCAGCGCCAGGGCGCGGGCTTCGTCGCCCACGATGGCGGGCACGATCTGGGTGGAGGATGCCCCCGTGTCCAATCCCATGCAGCGCAGCGCGGCGCGCAGGTTGTCGCCCGAGGTCGCCAGCCGGGCGCGTTCGGCGTCCAGCGTGGGCACCAGGTCCAGCGCCGCATCCATGGCGCCCAGCACCGCGGGCGGCAGCGCCGTCGTGTAGATGAAGCCTGAGCAGGCGTTGATCAGGTAGTCGCACAACGCGCGTGAACCGGCCACATAGGCGCCGAATCCGCCCAGCGCCTTGCTGAAGGTGCCCATGGCCAGGTCGATGCGGCCGGGCGCCAGTCCCGCCAGGCCCATGCCGTTGGGACCCAGCACGCCGGTGGCGTGCGCCTCGTCCAGGTAGACGAAGGCGCGGTAGCGGTCGGCCAGGGTGGCCAACCGTTCCACGTCGGTCCGGTCGCCGTCCATGCTGAACACGCTCTCGGTGACGATGAATCGCGACACGGTCTGGCCGGGGGCCTCGGCTTGCGCCCTGGCCGCCAGCAGGCTTTCCAGATGGTCCAGGTCGTTGTGCCGGAAACGGATCTGCTTCACGCCCGCCGCCTGGCAACCGTGGTGCAGGCTGGCATGGTTGAGCTTGTCGGCGTACAGCTCGACCTCGCCCTGGCTGGCGGCGGCGCGCAGCAGCGCCGGCAGCACGGCGGCATTGGCCTGCCAGCCCGAGGCCAGCAGCAGCGCGGCTTCGGTGCCCTTCAGCCGGGCCAGCTTGGCCTCCACCTGTTCGTGCAGGTCCAGGTTGCCCGTCACCAGGCGCGAGGCCTGGGCGCCCGCACCGTGGCGGGCCGCCCATTCGCGCGACCGTTCGACCAGCAGCGGATGCCGCGACAGGCCGAGGTAATCGTTGCTGGAGAAGTTCAGGACCGGCTCGCCCTCGAGGACCAGGCGTCCCGGGGCGGCGGTGGTGGCGGTGCGCAGGCGGCGGCGCACGCGGCGCGTTTCGGCGCGCGCCAATTCGGAGGAGAAAAGCGGATCCAGCTTGGACATCAATATTTCCGGCAGCGGCCCGGCAGCGGGCGTGCCCGCGCCTGGCCGTAGAATGCGAGCCATTGTAGTGGAGGCGGGCGCCGCCCCTGTCCTGGCCGGATCCGCCGGACGGACCCCCAGGCGCGCCGCCGGTATCGAGAGGTGAATCATGCACACGCCCGACTGGGTGGCCCAGGGCCAGCCCCATATCTGGCTTCCCTATGCCCAAATGAAGACGGCGACGCCGCCGCTGCCGGTGGTGCGCAGCCACGGCAGCAGGCTCGAACTGGCCGATGGCCGCAGCCTGATCGACGGCGTCGCGTCCTGGTGGACGGCCTGCCATGGGTATAACCATCCGCACATCGCCCAGGCGGTGCGCGCGCAGCTGGACGCCATGCCGCACGTCATGTTCGGCGGGCTGACCCATGAGCCGGCGCTGACCCTGGCGCGCCGCCTGGCCGCCATGCTGGGGCCGGGGCTGGACCGCGTCTTCTATACGGATTCCGGCTCGGTGGCGGTGGAAGTCGCCATGAAGATGGCGTTGCAGTACTGGCTGAACCAGGGCGAACGCGGCCGCAGCCGCTTCCTGGCGTTCCGCGGCGGCTATCACGGCGACACCTTCGGCACCATGGCGGTCTGCGATCCGGACGAGGGCATGCACAGCCTGTTCCGCGGCATGCTGGCCGGGCACGACATCGTCGACCTGCCGCGCGGCGAGGCCGAGCTGGCCGCGCTGGAGGCCCACCTGGAGGTTCATGGATCCCGGCTGGCCGGCATCCTGGTCGAACCGCTGGTGCAGGGCGCAGGCGGCATGCTGCTGCATGACCCGGAAGTATTGCGCCGCCTGCGCCGCCTGGCCGACCGCCATGGCCTGTTGCTGATCTTCGACGAGATCTTCACCGGCTTCGGCCGCACGGGCAGCATGTTCGCCTTCGAACAGGCCGGCATCCGTCCGGACATCGTGACCTTGTCCAAGGCGCTGACCGGCGGCACCTTGCCGCTGGCCGCCACGGTGGCCAGCAAGCGCGTGTTCGAGGCCTTCTGGTCCGACGATCCCTCGCATGCGCTGATGCACGGCCCCACCTTCATGGGCAACGCGCTGGCCTGCGCCGCGGCCAACGCCTCGCTGGATCTGTTCGAGACCGAGCCGCGGCTGGCGCAGGCGCAGGCGATCTCGGTGGCGCTGGCGGCGGGCCTGGAGCCCTGCCGCGAACTGCTCTGGGTGCGCGACGTGCGCGTGCTGGGCGCGATCGGCGTGGTCGAACTGGACGGCATCGCCGACCGCGAGGGCCTGAAGCGGCGCCTGGTCGAAGCCGGCGTCTGGGTGCGGCCTTTCGGCAATGTGGTTTACCTGACTCCGGCGCTGACCATGGCCGAGGGCGAACTGGCCAGCTTGATGCAAGCCGTGGTGGACGTGCTGCGTCGCCAGCGGCCCTGAGCCAGGCGCTCCCGAGCCCGGCCCCCAGAGCCGGGCTCCTCCAATCCGGGCGGCGCCGAGCCCGTCCGCGTTGCCGGGGCAAACCGGCCGGACCCGCCTTGATCCAGATCAAGGCAGTCTTGTAACGCGCTGAGTAACATCGGCGCATGCGAGCAAAATCGATCTTCGCCGTCCCGGCCAGCCTGTCCGACGCCGACCGCCAGCAGCGCCGCCATGCGCTGGTGCGCCTGTCGCTGGCGTGGCTGGCGATGATGCAGGTGATGATGTTCGCCTGGCCCGGCTACCTGCGGCACGAAAGCATGCCCGCCGATGCGCTGGAAACGCTGGACTGGGCCATCGTGCTGATGAACTGGGCCAGCTTCGCGCTGACCGTGCCGGTGGTGGTGTATTCGGCCTGGCCGATCTGGCGCCACGCGGGCGACAACCTGCGCCACGGCCGCGCCGGCATGGACGTGCCGGTGGCCCTGGGCATCGTCGCCGCCTTCATACCCAGCGTCCACGCCACCTATACGGGGCGGGGCGAGGTGTACTTCGACTCGGTCACGATGTTCGTGGCCTTTCTGCTGACCGCGCGCTACCTGGAACTGTGCGCCCGCCAGTCCTTCGGCGGCGCGGCGGGCGGATCGCGCCACGAGCGCGTGGAGGCGCAGCGTCTGGACCTGGGCGCGCGCGCCGACCGGCTGGCCTCGCGCTTCGTCATGGCCCAGGTCGCGCTGGCCCTGGCCGCAGCGGCCGCCTGGGCCTACATCGATCCGGCGCACAGCATCCCGGTGATGGTGGCGCTCTTGGTGATGAGCTGTCCCTGCGCCATGTCGATGGCGGTGCCCACCGCCATGGCCTCCGCCCATTCGGCGCTGGCCGCCCATCCCCACATGCCCGACGCGGCGCTGGATGAGCTGTTGGGCGAGGCGCGCCGCCGCGCGCGCCAGAACCTGTACGGTTCGCTGATCTGGCATCTGCTGATGACGCCGCTGGCGCTGATCGGCTGGGTCACGCCGTGGCTGGCCGCGATCACCATGCTGGTGTCCTCGCTGGCGGTGGCCTACAACTCGTGGCGCCTTTGCCGCCGCGACTGGTCTGGTGCGCCAGCGCCCGCCGCCGCGCTGGAAGCGGCGCAATGACCATCCTCTATCTGCTGCTGCCCTTGTCCCTGCTGTTCGTGCTGGCCATCGGGGTGTCGCTGTGGTGGGCCGTTTTCAACGGCCAGTACGACGACACCGACGACGCGGGTCGCGCCATCCTGCTCGATGACGACAGCGGACCCGCCAGCCGCGCGGCTGAACGCCGCGTTTGATTTCGCGCCTGGACCCGTTGCGCCGGCGCCGCGTTCCCCTGCGCGCAGCCAGATGCTTGATCCAGATCAACGCTGCCCCTTGTGACTAGTCCCATCATTGCAGTCTGGAGCTATTTGTTACTTTAGGGGAAGGGCGATGAACGATTGCGCCGCAATCGCAAGCAAGGCCGACACCTTCAACTACAAGATCGTGAGGCAGTTCGCGCTCATGACGGTAGTGTGGGGCATCGTTGGCATGGCTGTGGGCGTTTTTCTCGCTGCGCAGCTTATCTGGCCGCAGCTGAACTTTGACACCGCATGGCTGAGCTATGGCCGCCTGCGCCCGCTGCACACCAACGCGGTGATTTTCGCCTTTGGCGGCAGCGCGCTGTTCACGACCTCGTACTACGTGGTCCAGCGCACCTGTCAGGCGCGCCTGTTCTGCGGCCCGCTGGCCGCGTTCACGTTCTGGGGCTGGCAGATCGTCATCGTCGCCGCCGCCATCACCTTGCCCATGGGCTTCACCAGCAGCAAGGAATACGCTGAACTGGAATGGCCCATCGACATCCTGATCACCCTGGTCTGGGTGGCCTATGCCATCGTGTTCTTCGGCACCATCATCAAGCGCCGTTCCAAGCACATCTACGTGGCCAACTGGTTCTTCGGCTCGTACATCCTGACCATCGCCATCCTGCACATCTTCAATAACATCGAGATGCCGGTGTCGCTGTGGAAGTCCTATTCCGCCTACTCCGGCGTGCAGGACGCCATGGTGCAGTGGTGGTACGGCCACAACGCGGTGGGCTTCTTCCTGACTACCAGCTTCCTCGGCATGATGTATTACTTCGTGCCCAAGCAGGCCGGCCGTCCCATCTATTCCTACCGCCTGTCCATCGTCCACTTCTGGGCGCTGGCTTTCACCTACATGTGGGCGGGCCCGCACCATCTGCTGTACACCTCGCTGCCGGACTGGACCCAGTCGCTGGGCATGACCTTCTCGCTGATCCTGCTGGCGCCGTCCTGGGGCGGCATGATCAACGGCATCATGACCTTGCAGGGCGCCTGGTACAAGCTGCGCACCGATCCGATCCTGAAGTTCATGGTGACGGCGCTGTCGTTCTACGGCATGTCGACCTTCGAAGGTTCGATGATGTCGATCCGCACGGTCAACGCGCTGTCGCATTACACGGACTGGACCATCGGCCACGTGCACTCGGGCGCGCTGGGCTGGGTCGCCATGATCTCCTTCGGCTCGCTCTACTACCTGATCCCGCGCCTGTATGGCCGCGAAAAGATGTACAGCGTCAAGGCCATCGAACTGCACTTCTGGATCGCGACCATCGGCGTGGTGCTGTACATCGCCGCCATGTGGATCGCCGGCGTGCAGCAGGGCCTGATGTGGCGTGATACCGCCAGCGACGGCACCCTGGTCTACAGCTTCGTGGAAGAACTGAAGACGCGCGTCCCGTACTACCTGATCCGTTTGCTGGGTGGCACCTTGTTCCTGTCGGGGGTTTTCGTCATGGCCTGGAACGTGTGGATGACGGTGCGCGGCGCGCAGCCGGTCAACCCCGCCATTCCGCAAGACGATCCCCATGCCGCACGCCAGCCGGTCCCCGTGACCGCCGCGCCGGCCACTGTTTGACGAGGACATCATGGCCAACAAGAAATCTGGTTTCTTTTCCCACCAGACGCTCGAGAAGAACATCGGCTGGATGATCATCGCCAGCATCCTGGTGGTGTCCTTCGCGGGCCTGGTCCAGATCGTGCCGCTGTTCTTCCAGCACAGCACGACCCAGCCCGTCGCGGGCGTCGAACCCTACAGCCCGCTGCGCCTGATGGGCCGCGACGTCTACATCCGCGAAGGCTGCGTCGGTTGCCACTCGCAGCAGGTGCGGGTGCTGGCGGCCGAAGTGCAGCGCTACGGGTCGTATTCGATCGCCGCCGAATCGGTGTTCGACCATCCGTTCCTGTGGGGCTCCAAGCGCACCGGTCCCGACCTGGCGCGCGTGGGCGAGCGCTACTCCGACGACTGGCACCGCATCCACCTGCGCGATCCGCGCAAGGTGGTGCCGGAGTCCAACATGCCGGCCTATCCCTGGCTGGAAAAGACCGTCATCACCGGCGAGAACGTGAGCGCCCGCATGCGCGCCCTGCGCAAGCTGGGCGTGCCCTACACGGACGAGGAAATCTCGGCGGCGCCCCAGGCCATCGAAGGCAAGACCGAGGAAGACGCGCTGGTCGCCTACCTGCAAGGGTTGGGCGTGGGCGTGCGCAAGGCCAAGCAGGCCGAACAGGCCAAGCAGGCGGAAGCGGCCAAGAAGGCGGCCCAGTCCGCCGCGCAGCCCGCCACTCAAGCCGCCGCGCCCGCGGCCGCGGGAGGCTGATCATGCTGGGCTACCTGAGCGCAATCGTCACCGCCATCTCGATGGCAACTTTCTTCGGCATCGTCTGGTGGGCCTGCTCGCGCGGCCGCCAGAGCGCCAACCGCGAATCGGCCATGCTGCCGTTCGCACTGCCCGATGAGTTCGGGCAGGGACAACAAGATGGAGCGAATCGGTCATGAGCGATTTCGTCAATGGCTTCTGGGGGTATTTTATCTCGATCGTCGCCGTGGGCGGCGTGGTCTGGTGCGTCTGGCTGCTGTACACGCAGCGCCGCTGGCTCAGCACCAAGCCAGCCAATGGCAAGGTCGAGGACACGGGTCACGTCTGGGACGGCGACCTGACCGAGCTGAACAACCCGGTGCCGGGCTGGTGGACCTGGATGTACCTGCTGGCCTGCGCCTTCGCCCTGGGCTACCTGTTCTTCATGCCGGGCCTGGGCGAATACAAGGGCCAGCTGGGCTACAGCAGCACGGAAGAAGTGGCCAGGCAGCAGGCCAAGATGGCCGAGGCCGTACGCCCGATCTACGCGCGCTTCGAAACCATGGACATTCCGCAGATCGCCCAGGATCCGGGCGCCCGCGAAATCGGCCAGCGCCTGTTCCTGAACACCTGCGCGCAATGCCATGGCTCGGACGCCAAGGGCGGACCCAGCTTCCCCAACCTGGCCGACGGCGACTGGCTGCATGGCGGTTCGCCTGAAGCCATCACGCAGACCATCACGCAGGGCCGTATCGGCGTCATGCCGCCGTGGAAGGCCGCGATCGACGCCAAGACCGCTGGCGACATCGCGCAATACGTGCGTTCGCTGTCGGACCTGACGGCCGATCCGGTCCGCGTGTTCCGCGGCAAGCGCGAGTTCGCCAATTACTGCGTGGCCTGTCACGGTGTCGACGGCAAGGGCAATCAGGCGCTGGGCGCGCCCAACTTGACGGACGACGTCTGGCTCTACGGCAGTTCCGAGGCCACCATCGTCAAGACCATCCTGGATGGGCGCGATAACCGCATGCCGGCGCACGGCGACATCCTGACGCCCGAGCAGATCAAGATCCTGACGGCATGGGTGTGGGGCCTGTCGAACAAACCCGAAGCGACGGCGAGCGCCGCGCCGGCCACGGCAACGAAGTAAAGGCTTTACAGAGCTTGTCCGGGGGCCGCGCCTGGCGCGGCCCCCATATCACTGGACTTACAGCAGGGAGCAGCAAATGGAAGATGGGTCAGCCGCAAGGGTCGGCAATTCGCCTGACGGTGACCCGCCGCCCTGGCGGCCGCACGTGAGGCCGCCGCGTCCCGGGACGGAAACCCTGGAACAGACGCTGGCGGGCGTGCGCAGCAAGATCTACCCGCGTTCTGTCAGCGGCATCTTCGCCCGCTGGCGCATCGCGTTTGTCTTTCTTACGCAGCTGATTTTCTACGGTCTGCCCTGGCTGCAGTGGAACGGCCGCCAGGCGGTGCTGTTCGACCTGGGCGCGCGCAAGTTCTATCTATTCGGCCTGGTGCTGTGGCCGCAGGACGTGGTCTACCTGGCTGTGCTGCTGGTGATCTCGGCGCTGGCGCTGTTCCTGTTCACCGCGGTGGCGGGACGGCTGTTCTGCGGCTACGCCTGTCCGCAGACCGTCTATACCGAAATCTTCATGTGGATCGAGCGCAAGGTCGAAGGCGACCGCGTCGCGCGCATCCGCCTGGACGAATCGCCCTGGACCTGGCGCAAGGCGCGTCTCAAGATCACCAAGCACTTCCTGTGGATCGCGCTGGCCTGGTGGACGGGCTCCACCTTCATCGGCTATTTCGCTCCCATCCGCGAACTGGGCCATGAGCTGTTCGCGCTGCAACTGGGCCCCTGGCAGTGGTTCTGGATGCTGTTCTACGGCTTCGCCACCTGGGGCAACGCGGGCTTCATGCGCGAGTCCGTGTGCAAGTACATGTGCCCCTACGCACGCTTCCAGAGCGTGATGGTGGATCCCGACACCTTCGTGGTCACCTACGACAAGCGCCGCGGCGATCCGCGAGGCGGCCGTTCGCGCAAGGTGGACCACAAGGCCGCCGGGCTGGGCGACTGCGTCGATTGCAGCCTGTGCGTGCAGGTCTGTCCGACCGGGATCGACATCCGCGACGGCCTGCAATACATGTGCATAGGCTGCGGCGCCTGTATCGACGCCTGCGAGCAGGTCATGGACAAGATGCAGTACGAGCCGGGCCTGATCCGCTACACCTCGGAACGCGCCATGCTGGACGGGCTATCCACCAAGAGCGCCCGTTCCCATCTGCTGCGTCCGCGGGTGCTGATCTACGGCACGCTGATCCTGGCGCTGGCCATTGCCTTCGTGGTCTCGCTGGCCCTGCGCAACCCCTTGCGGGTGGATGTGATCCGCGACCGCGGCGCGCTGGGACGCGAAGTCGCCGGCGGCATGATCGAAAACGTGTACCGCCTGCAGATCATCAATACTTCCGACCAGCCGATGCGCTTGCAGCTCGCGGCCGAAGGCATGCCCGGCCTGAAGGTGATGATGGGGCAGCAGGGTTCGGATACGGTCGACGTCGAAGCGGCGGCCAACAAGCTGGTACCCATGGTGATCCGCGCGCCGGCCGGCGCCGAGCCCGGCGCCCATGCCATCACGCTGCGCGCGCGCGGCCAGGACGGCGAGAGCCGTCCGGTCGAGACCGACGAGCCCGCCAGCTTCTATGTACCCGACTGAGCATTGAAAAGGACATGCCCATGAACCCCGCCCAATCCGCCAAAGCCGCCAAGCCCTGGTACCGCGAACCCTGGCCCTGGATCCTGATGGCAGGCCCGTTCGCGGCCATGATAGGCTGCTTCATCACGATCTACTTCGCCTTCTCGAACTTCAGCAACCAGCCGATCCAGGAGGGCGTGGTCAAGCGCGGCCTGGTCATCGAGCAGGTTGCGCCCAGCGCCAATCCGTAACCCGGGAGAACAACAGATGGGCTTGCGATCATTGATGTGGATCCTGTGGCCGTCGTTCATGGCGGCCGCGGCGGGGAGCGCGCTGATCTTCGCCCTGATCGATCCGCTGGACGTGGCGATTTTCGGCCACGTCCCTACGGGACGCACGGGGTTCTATACCGTGTCTTTCTTCGTGCTATGGGTGATGGCGGGACTGTCCAGCACGCTGACGGCGTACCTGATGCCCAAGCCGGAAGAAACCGAGGATCTGTAGGATGGGCAGGGCGCGCAAGACTTCCGGCAAGAACCCGGAAGCTCCACCGCGCGCAACCCACCACGCGCCGCGCTGCTAGACCTTCTTCACGAACTCCGACTTCAAGCTCATCGGTCCGAAGCCGTCGATCTTGCAGTCGATGTCGTGGTCGCTATCGACCAGGCGGATGCCCTTGACCTTGGTGCCCATCTTGATCACGCCGCCCGACCCCTTGAGCTTCAGGTCCTTGATGACGGTGACGGTATCGCCGTCCTGCAGCACGTTGCCGGCCGAATCGCGATAGACCTTGGCCGCCTCGTCGGAGGACTCGGCGGCTTGCGACGACCATTCGTGCGCGCATTCCGGGCAGACGTAGAGGGCGCCGTCTTCATAGGTGTATTCGGACTTGCACTTGGGACAGGCGGGCAATGCGCTCACGTGTGGACCTCGATCAAAAAAAAGCGCGATGCGCAACACGCGATTGTACTGCGCCAGACCTGTTTTTCCCCGCGCCGGGGGCCGTTTTCCCCTTTACATTGCGCGGCCTCAAACCGTCTTGTCGCCATGCAGCAGGCCTACGAAATGACGCGCGGCCGCGCTCAGCGGCCGGTCCCGCGGCACGATGCTGCCGAAGGCGGTGAGGCTCTGCCGGATCTGGTAGGGCAGTATCGCCAGGAGGCCATGCGCCGCGTAGCGGCTGGCCACTGATTCCGGTATCACCCCCAGCATGGTTGATTTCATCGCCAGGTTGGTGGTGGTCAGGATGGAGGCCGATTCGATCAGTCCCTTGGGTGTGGCGGCGTTGTGCGAACGGAACTCCTGTTCGATCACGTCGCGCATAGGACTGCCATGCGGCTGCAGCACCCAGGGATACGCCAGCATGGCCTCGAAGCCCACGCGCTTGCGGCCGGCCAATGGATGGTCCACCGCCGCGATCACCGACAAGGCCTCGTCGCCGATGGGGCGAAAGACGTACTGGCTGTCGGAGAGTGTCAGCATGCGGCCGATCACCACGTCCAGCTTGCCCTCGTTCATGCGGCCGATCAGCAGGTCGCTGGTGCCGGTGGAAATCTCCACCGCCAGCAGCGGATAGGTTTGCTTCAGCCGCAGCAGGGCGTCGGTCAGGTGGCCGGGCGAGGCCGCCATGATGCTGCCGATGAACAGCTTGCCGGCGCTGCCCAGGCGCAGCTCCTCCAGTTCGCGGGCCAGCGACGAGACCGTCCCGCGCATGCCCCGGAAGTATCCCATCACGCACTCGCCGGCCGCGGTCAGGGCCAGGCCGCGGCCGACCCGGCCATACAGCGGCTGGCCGATGGCCAGCTCCAGTTCGTGCAGCATCTTGCTGGCGGCGGACTGGGTCATGTTGAGCTGGCTGGCGGCCGCGCGCAGGGTGCCGCGCTCTTCGATCGCCAGCAGCAGGACGATCTGCCGCATGCGCAGGCGGGCCAGCAGGGCGGGGACGTGGATGGCGCGTTCCATGATTGATCGCCTCAGGTGAACGATTGGTGCAAAAGTTTCATTTTACGGAAACGAAGCTTCTTTCTAAGATGGACCCATAAAAGATTGCCCGTCCCAGGGCAAAAAAACATCAACCAAGGAGACAACCATGAAGACTCGGCTATTGGCCGCGATGGCGGCCGGCGCCCTGTGCCTGTCGGCCCTGGCGCCTGCCCAGGCGCAAAACGCCGACTGGCCCAACAAGCCCCTGCGCCTGCTGGTGGGATCGGCCCCGGGCGGCGGCACCGACGCCATGGCGCGCGCGGTGGCCGACAAGCTGGGTCCTCTGCTCAAGCAGACCGTGGTGGTGGAGAACAAGCCCGGCGCATCCAATACGCTGGCGGCCGACCTGGCGGCCAAGTCCACCGACGGCCACACCATGGTGATGGGCGTCTCGACCGCCCACGCCATCGCGCCGCACCTGTTGAAGCTGGGCTACGACAACGACCGCGACCTGACGCCGGTGGTGTTCGTGGGCGCCGTGCCCAACATCCTGGTGGTCAACAACGACGTGCCGGCCAAGTCGGTGCTGGAACTGGTCGCGCTGCTCAAGAGCAAGCCGGGTACCTACAACTTCGCCAGCAGCGGTTCCGGCAGCACCCAGCACATCGCCGCCGAACTGTTCAAGGACGCCACCGGTGTGCAGATGATCCACATCCCGTACCGCGGCAGCGGCCCGGCGCTGGTGGACTTGATGGGCGGCCAGGTGCAGATCGCGTTCGAGACCGCGTCTTCCGTGATTCCCCATATCAAGAGCGGCAAGGTGCGCGCGCTGGCCGTCCTTAGCGCCAAGCGCAACGCCCAGCTGCCCGACGTGCCGACCATGGCCGAAGCCGGCGTGCCCGGCGTGGAAATGAGCGCCTGGTATGGCATCTACATGCCCAGCGCCACGCCCGCCGCCAACCAGAAACGTATCCATGACGCGGTCAACGGCATCCTGGCGCTGCCGGACACGCAGGCCCGCCTGCAGGCGATCGGCGCCGACATCAACCCGATGACCCAGGAGCAGTTCGCGCAGTTCCACAAGAGCGAGAACCAGCGCTACGCCGGCGTCATCAAGAAGAACAACATTTCCGTGGAATGACCCAGACATGAGCACGCAGCAGAAACCCGTCATCGCCCTGACCCTGGGCGATCCCGCCGGCATCGGCGCCGAACTGATCGCGCGCCTGCTGGCCAGGTCAGAAGCCACGCAGCGGGCAAACATCGTGCTGGTGGGCGACGAGTGGCTGTGGCGCGAAGGCCAGCGGGTGGCGGGCGTGCAGGTCGCCACCCAAGCCGTGGACAGCATCGAGGCGGTGCGCGGCCGGCCGGACAGCGGCGCGCCCGCCTGGCTGGCCATGGACACCATCCAGCCCGGCCAGGTGCACCTCGGCCAGGCCGAGGCGGCGGGTGGCGCATCCGTGCTGCGGGTGCTCAACGCCTGCATGGACGCGGCGCGCGACGGCCATGTCGACGCCATCTGCTTCGCGCCCCTGAACAAATACGCCATGAAGCTGGGTGGCCTGGGGCACGATGACGAACTGCACCACTTCGCGCAGTACCTGGGCGTGACCGGCTACTTCTGCGAATTCAACACCTTGGGAGATCTGTGGACCTCGCGCGTGTCCTCGCACATTCCGTTGAAGGACGCGGCGGCCGCGCTCAGCATCGACGGCATCAAGGCCGCGACTCGTCTGATCTACCGTTCGCTGCAGGCCAACGGCATGGCCGAGCCGCGCGTGGCGGTGGCCGCCTTCAACCCGCATGGCGGCGACGGCGGCACCTGCGGCCGCGAAGAGGTGGACATCATCGCGCCGGCCGTGCGCCAGCTGAACGAGGAAGGCCTGCCGGTGCAGGGGCCGTTCCCGGCCGACACCATCTTCCTGAAGGCGCAGGCCGGCGAGTTCCAGGCCATCGTCACCATGTACCACGACCAGGGCCAGATCGCGATCAAGCTGCTGGGCTTCTCGCGCGGTGTGACGGTGCAGGGCGGCCTGCCCATTCCCATCACCACGCCGGCGCACGGCACGGCGTATGACATCGCCGGCCAGGGTCGCGCCAACCTGGACGCCACCTGGCAGGCCTTTCTGATCGCTTGCCGCATGGGCCTGTCGCACCGCGCCTCGCGGACGCAGGCGGGCTGATCCGCCGTATTCACTCCGTACCCCCAATTTCAAGCAGGAACGCTACATGAAGATCAAATCCGTCCGCGCCCGCGTCTACGAATGGACCGGCAAGACCGTGCCGCCGCAGGGCAACTTCTGCTCCAACGCCATGGACCTGCTGTATTCCAAGCAGGAAACCATGAGCACCTTCCGTTTCCACGGCTGGACCGTGGTCGAGGTGGAGACGGACGATGGCATCGTCGGCCTGGGCAATGTGGCGCTGGCGCCGCGCGTGGCCAAGGCCATCATCGACCAGTACCTGGCGCCGCTGGTGATCGGGCAGGATCCCTGGGATTACGAATACCTGTGGCAGCGCATGTACCGGTCCACCCACGCCTGGGGCCGCAAGGGCGTGACCATGGCCGCGATTTCGGCCATCGACCTGGCCATCTGGGACATCCTGGGCAAGTCGGTGAACAAGCCCGTCTTCAAGCTGTTGGGCGGCCGCACCAAGGAGAAGATCCCGGTCTATTACTCCAAGCTCTACCGCACCGACCTGAAAGCCATGCAGGAGGAAGCCCAGACCTATCTGGACCAGGGCTTCACGGCCTTCAAGATGCGTTTCGGCTATGGTCCGGCGCATCTGCAGAAGGGCGTGTCGGAGAACCTGAAATCGGTGGAGGCGGTGCGCGAGGTGATCGGCTACGACACCGACCTGATGCTGGAGTGCTACATGGGCTGGAACCTGGAATACGCCAAGCGCATCCTGCCCAAGCTGGAGAAATTCGAGCCACGTTGGCTGGAAGAGCCGGTCATCGCCGACGACATCGACGGCTATGCGGAACTGAACCAGCTGACCTCGATTCCGATCTCCGGCGGCGAGCACGAGTTCTCGCTCTACGGTTTCAAGCAGCTGCTGGACCGCAAGGCGGTGTCGGTGGTGCAGTACGACACCAACCGCGTGGGCGGCATCACGGCGGCGCACAAGATCAACGCGCTGTGCGAGGCCTACAGCGTGCCGGTCGTGCCGCATGCCGGTCAGATGCACAACTACCACCTCACGATGAGCACGCTGGCTTCGCCGATGAGCGAGTACTTCCCCATGTTCGACGTGGAAGTCGGCAACGAGCTGTTCTATTACATCTTCGACGGCGAGCCGGTGGCCAAGGAAGGTTTCATCGACCTGGACGACGACAAGCCCGGGCTGGGCCTGACGCTGAAGACCGAATACCTCAAGCACTTCAACTTCATCGAATAACCATGGCTACCTACCAGAACCCGCGCTATCGCGGCATATTCCCGGTGGTCCCGACCACCTTCACCGAGTCCGGCGAGCTGGACCTGCCCAGCCAGAAGCGGGCAGTGGATTTCATGATCGACTCGGGCGTCGACGGTCTCTGCATCCTGGCCAATTTCTCGGAGCAGTTCGTGCTGTCGGACGAAGAGCGCGAGATCCTGACGCGGTCCATCCTGGAACACGTCGCCGGCCGCGTGCCGGTCATCGTGACCACCACGCACTTCAGCACCCAGGTTTGCGCCGCGCGCAGCCGCCGCGCGCAGGAGCAGGGCGCCGCCATGCTGATGATCATGCCGCCCTACCATGGCGCCACGATCCGCGTGTCCGAGGAACAGGTGACGGGGTTCTTCCAGCGCGTGTCGGACGCGGTGGATATCCCCATCATGATCCAGGACGCGCCGGTGGCCGGCACGCCGCTTTCGGCCCAGGCGCTGGCGCGGATGGCGCGCGAGATCGAACACGTGGCCTACTTCAAGATCGAGACGGCGGGCGCGGCCTCCAAGCTGCGCGACCTGATCGCGCTGGGCGGCGCGGCCGTGGAAGGCCCCTGGGACGGCGAGGAAGCCATCACCCTGCTGCCCGACCTGGACGCCGGCGCCACGGGCTCCATGACCGGCGGCGGTTTCGCCGACGGCCTGCGCCCCATCATCGAGGCCCACCGCGCCGGCAGGCGGGACGAGGCCTACCGCCTGTACGAACGCTGGCTGCCCCTGATCAATTACGAGAACCGTCAGGGCGGCATCCTCAGCGCCAAGGCCTTGATGAAGGCCGGCGGCGTGATCGCCTGCGAGGCGCCGCGCCACCCGCTGCCGGCCATGCGCGAGGAGGTCCGCCAGGGCCTGCTGGAGACCGCCCGCCGCCTGGACCCGCTGGTGCTGCGCTGGGGGCGCTGAGCAGGGATTGCGCAGTCCGCCAAACACACTGTTCCGTCACACCGAACAAGCCTGTCACGCATGACGGTTAAAATCCCTGGCTATCCATCCAGTCGGGGGCGCGTGTGCAGCCGGTCATTTCAGTTCAGGATCTATCCAAACGGTACGCATCCGGATTCCAGGCGCTCAAGAGCGTGAACCTGGACATCCGGCGCGGCGAGATCTTCGCCCTGCTCGGGCCCAACGGCGCGGGCAAGACCACGCTGATCAGCATCATCTGCGGCATCGTCAATCCCACCGCCGGCCGCGTGCTGGCCGACGGCCACGACATCGTCTCGGAATTCCGGGCGGCCCGCGCCAAGATCGGCCTGGTGCCGCAAGAGATCTCCACCGACGCGTTCGAAAGCGTCTGGAACACCGTCAACTTCAGCCGCGGCCTGTTCGGCAAGCCGGCGGACCACGCCTACGTCGAGAAAGTGCTGCGCGACCTGTCCCTGTGGGACAAGAAGGACAGCCGCATCATGGCGCTGTCCGGCGGCATGAAACGCCGCGTCATGATCGCCAAGGCGCTGTCGCACGAACCCGCCATCCTGTTCCTGGACGAACCCACCGCCGGCGTGGACGTCGAACTGCGGCGCGGCATGTGGGAAATGGTGCGGCAGCTGCGCGAAAGCGGCGTCACCATCATCCTGACCACGCACTACATCGAGGAAGCCCAGGAAATGGCCGACCGCATCGGCGTGATCCGCAAGGGCGAGATCATCCTGGTCGAGGAAAAGCATGCTCTCATGGCCAAGCTGGGCAAGCGCCAGCTGGCGCTGACCCTGAAGGCGCCGCTGCCCGGCATCCCCACGGCGCTGGACGCCTTCCAGCTGGACCTGTCCGACAACGGCCACAAGCTGGTCTATACCTACGATAACCAGGGCGGCGGGGAAATCTCCCGGCTGCTGCACGAACTCGCCCGGCTGGAGATCGAATTCACCGACCTGAATTCGTCGGAAAGCTCGCTCGAGGATATCTTTGTCAGCCTGGTGCACGGTCAATCATGAACTTCCACGCCATCCGCGCTATCTACCTGTTTGAAATGGCCCGCGCCTGGCGCACGCTGATGCAAAGCGTGCTGTCGCCCGTGATCTCCACCTCGCTGTACTTCGTGGTGTTCGGCTCCGCCATCGGCTCGCACATGGTCGAGATCGACGGCGTGAGCTACGGGGCCTTCATCGTGCCCGGCATGATCATGCTGTCGCTGCTGACGCAAAGCATCGCCAACGCGTCCTTCGGCATCTACATGCCCAGGTTCTCGGGCACCATCTACGAAATCCACTCGGCGCCCATCTCCTACGTGGAGATCGTCATGGGCTATGTCGGGGCGGCCGCCAGCAAGTCCATCATCCTGGGGCTGATCATGCTGGCCACGGCGCGCCTGTTCGTGTCGTTCGAGGTCGCGCATCCGTTCTGGATGCTGGGCTTCCTGGTGCTGACGGCCGTCACCTTCAGCCTGTTCGGCTTCATCATCGGCATCTGGGCCGACGGCTTCGAGAAGCTGCAGATCATCCCGCTGATGATCATCACGCCGCTGACCTTCCTGGGCGGCACCTTCTATTCGATCAAGATGCTGCCGCCGTTCTGGCAGACCGCCACTCTGTTCAACCCGGTGGTCTACCTGGTCAGCGGCTTCCGCTGGGCCTTTTATGGCGTGTCGGACGTCAGCGTCGGCGTCAGCGTGGGCATGACGCTGGTGTTCCTGCTGGCCTGCCTGGTCGGCGTGCGCTGGATCTTCAAGACCGGCTACCGGCTGAAGACCTGACGCCCGCCAACGCGGGGCAGGCGCCTCAGGATTGCGCCGTCGGCGCGCGGCGCGCCAGGCCGCCGTAGGCGTCGAGCAGCCGCTCGCGCCAGGCATGGACTGGGTCGTCCCCGGCCAGCAGTTCCAGCACGCTGGTGCAGCGCGCCCACATGAACATGCCGAACACGGCATAGTCGGCATAGGCCGGCTGCTCGCCCGCCAGATAGGGCTGCTTGCCCAGCATCTGCCGCAAGGGCAGCAGCGCGGAACGCAAGGCGGCAACCTGATCCTCGTAGCCCGCGGGCAGGTCTTCCAGCTTGCCGAAGCGCTTTTCCCGCGTGGCGCGGAAATAGTCCCGGTCTTTTTCATGGATCAGGCCGTGGATGCTGGGCAGCAGCAGCCGCGCCAGCGTCGGCACCAGCGTGGTGTCGGCCCATGAATTCGCGAACAGGCTCAGCGCGCGGCCGCTGGCGCCGCCGAACAGCGAGGGCCGCTCGGGGAAGGTGTCTTCCAGATAGCAGGCGATCTGCCAGGAATCGCTGACCACATGCGTGCCGTTGACCAGCACCGGCACCAGCTTCTGGCCGGAAAAGTCGATCGCTTCCTTTTCCGTGAAGCGCCAGGGCACCGTGGTCGCGCTCAGGCCCTTGTGGGCCAGGGCCATGTGGGTTTTCCAGCAATGCGGGCTGAAGCGCAGCGAGGCATCGGCGCCGGCCAGGTCATAGAGGGTGAGTTCCGGGGTCAAGATACTGCGCTCCTTCTACGTGTCGGTGAGGGAATCCGGAACAGGATAACCGGTTGCGCAGGCAGCAAGGCTGACTGGCGCCCGACAACGCGCGCGCTGGCCGTTCGGCAGGGTCAGCCTGGAGCGAGTTCGGCGACGCCCGCTTCAGCGCTGTGCGCCGCGACACGCCGGAACAGGCTGACGGCTTCATCGAGGCCAAGATCGAGGTCGAAGCGTTGCCGCAGGCATGCTGCCCACGCCGACGCGTCGGCATATTGATGCTTCTGCAGGCTGCCGTCGTTGTCGCGGCGGGTGTAGGTATCGTTCACCATCAGTTCGCGGGCGCCGGGCTGGGTGCGGCTGATGAGCAGGCTGTTCAGGAACACCGACTGGGGATGGGTCGAGGTGTACCAGTTGCCGATTTCAAAATCCACGTCGGCCGCGGGTTCCAGCGTGTAGCGATATACCGTCTGCCAGCCGGCGGACGTCTGGAACTCCAGGCTCAGCTCATCTCCCGCCAGGGCGATGCGGAACACGCCGTGGGGAGTGGTTTGAGCGATACCGGGCAGGAATTCCAGAGGGGCGGTCTGCGTAGTGGATCCGAAGGCTACGTCGGCGAACCAGCTGCGGCCCTCCAGTTCCACGCGCAACAGCATATGGGTCAGCCCCGTGTGGATTTCCGCGGGCACCTGCCAACGCACCCGCGCGATCAGCGGGGTGACGTGAAAGCCCATCTGTCGCAGTACGGCAAGCAGCAGCGTGTTGTGCTCGAAGCAGTATCCGCCGCGCCGCCGCGCGATCATCTTTTCAACAAGGGCGTCCAGGTCCAGTTGAACGCGTTGGCCGGTATACGGCGCCAGGTTTTCAAACGGGATGGCTTGCGGATGCAGCAGATGGAGTTGCCGCAGCGCGTCCAGCGTGGGCTCGACGGAGCCGTGATAGCCGATGCGATCGAAGTAGTGCGCGAGGAAAGCGTCTGGAATTGCAGTCATTCAGGGTCTACCCAAGTTTGCGGCCCAACAATTGGCCGGGCCAACCGTTTACGTCGAAGGTCGAGATCCGGGCGTAGCCGCAGGATTCATAAAAGCGCACCAGGGCTTCGCTGCCGCCGCCGTAGCAGTCCACGCGCAGGCGGTCCACCCCGGCGGTCCGCGCCTGATCATCGGCAAAGGCCAGCAGGCGTCTGCCGATGCCGCGCGCCCGCGCATCCCGGGAGGCGACGAGCAGTCTCACGTAGACTTCCGGGCCGGTTGCCGCGGGCACGTAGGGCATGGCGTCGCCCAGTACCAGCGCGCCATGGATGCCGCCTCCCGGCCCCTCGGCCACCCAGGCCCCGGGCAGCGCGCAGGACTCCGTCACTCGCGCGATACGCTGCGGCAACGCCGACCAGGGCTCGCTTCCCCATTGGCCCTCGTTGCCCATGCCGACGAACCAGGCAATCACCTCGTCGAAGATCTGCAATACGGCGGGAGCATCCTCCACGCTCGCGCGGCGGATCGTCAGTTCGTCAGCGGGTTTTGCGGTCAAGGTCAAAATTCCTCCGGGTCTGGGTCGTTCAGGGGATTCCTGCTCGGCTCCATCTTAGATGGCTCGGCCTGGAGCATGCCGGGAAGGCGTCAGTCCCACACCAGCTTGAGCAAGGCGGCGGACAGATAAAGGCCGTACCCGAACACCGCATGCGTCACCAGGCTGCGCAGGCGGTTCTTCCAGGGCGTAGGCGTGCGGGATGCGGCGATGCCTGCGCCCATGGCGGGCTGCATCAGGAAGAAGGGCATGACGACGGTCGCCAGGCCCACGGCCACGGCAGGCAGCCAGGTGGGATCGCGCAGCCACGCCGCGCCCTGGACGCCGATCAGCAGCGCGGCGAAAGCGAGGCCCACGGCGTAGTGGATCGTCCACCCCAGGGGGGATTCGCCGGGTATGGGCTCGGCCCGGCCGATATTGGCGTGCGCATATGTTCCCCGGCACAAGTGGCCCACCCAGCGGCCAACCATCGCGTAGCCCAGCGTGGGCATGCCCAGGGCCTTCTGGAGCATGGCCCACAGGTCCATCACGACGGTCGCGCCGATTCCGATCAAAACTACTTTTGCCGCTATTTCCATCGATATCATGTCCGGTCCTTGCATTGATGAAATCATCGTATGCGGGCATGATAAAAGTTGAAGTCAACTTCAAGTCAAGGAGAGCGCCATGGATATTTCGGAAGTGGTCCGGCGCACGGGCCTGCCGGCCTCCACGCTGCGGTTCTATGAAAATAAGGGCTTGATCGCGGCGGTCAGCGCCGCCGGCGAGCGTCGGCGCTTTGCGCCCGGCGTGCTGGATCAACTGGCGCTGATTGCGCTGGGGCAGGCCGGCGGCCTGTCGCTGGACGAGATCCAGGCCATGCTCACCCCCGAGGGAGCGCCGCAGGTGGACCGGCAGTTATTGCTGGACAAGGCCGACAGCATCGACGCGACCATCAAGCGCTTGCGGGCCATGAGCCAGGGCCTGCGCCATGCCGCGGTATGTCCGGCTCCCAACCATGCGCAATGTCCGACTTTCCAGCGCCTGCTCAAGGCCGCGGCGGGCAGGGTGAAGCAGGGCAGGACGGCAACCGGAAAACAAAAAAACGCCACCCGTCCAGAGTAGGACGGATGGCGCCAGGGCTAGCTCTCGGAGAGCCTTACTTCGCGGCGGGGGCGCCCTTGCCCATGCTCATCAAGCGTTGCTTGAGCTGGGGGTCCTGCTGTATGGCCTGGCCGATGCCGTTGAATTCCTCGACGCTCAGGCCGTCGGCCTGCACCAGCTTCACCATCTTGGCGTCGGCTTCCTCAACGACCTTCTGCTTGGCCTGATCCGTCTTGGCGGCGTCGACCTTGGGGCGGTATTCGTCGACGACGCCGGAAATCTTCTGCGATGCCGAAGCGAAACGCTGCAGTTGCTGGTCGGTCGGCTGGATCGCGGGCGGGGGCGCCATGCGCGGCTGGGCCTGGGTCTGGCCTTGGGCCTGGCTGGCTTGCTGCGCAAGGGCGGGAGCACCGGACAGCGCCGTCGCCAGCACGGCGGCGGACAGGAATGCATAAGTGGAACGCTGCATGAAACCTCCTTGTTCCGGTTGAATGTCGGGCCATGATGACAACCCGGCCCGCCTCGGGGCAAGTTTCGCGATGTGTTTTCCTGTGTCGGCAGGCCACGGGATGCGCAAGCGCCCTGGGAGGGAGCCCCCCAAGGGCGCGGCGGAAACGTTTTGCGCGGTTTCGTAGTCGCTGCTGGCCGCGATGTTTCCTTAGGTTTTTGCGGGACGGGTCCTAGATGAGCAGCATGCTCAGCATCACCAGCGCCAGCAGCAGCACATAGACCCGGGCGTGCAGATGGTCCGGGATGCGCGGGATCAGCGGCGCGGCCAGGCGGATGCCGGCCAACGAGCCCAGCGCCAATGCGGCGAAGGCCAGCAGATCCACATAGCCCACGACCCACGGCGCCAGGGGCGCGGCCAGGCCGCCGGCTGCCGCCATGTAGGCCAGCGTTCCCACCACCGCCACGGGCAGCGTCAGCGGATTGGCCATCGCCGCCGCCTTGGCCATGGGCAGGCCGCGGCGCCGCAGCAGCGGCACGGTCATGACGCTGCCGCCCACCCCCAGGAAGGCAGCGACCACGCCGATGGCCAGGCCGCCGCCCACCAGCACGCCGTGGCCCAGCGGACGGGGCTGCTCGTCCCCCTGCGCCATGAAGCCCTGGCGCAAGAGGCAGTCCAGGATGGTCACGCCCAGGTAGGCGATGAAGGCATAGCGCACCAGATCGCCGCTGGCGCGGGTGGCGGCCAGCGCGCCCAACGCCGCGCCCACGGCGATGAAGCCGGCCAGGGGCCACACATAGGCGCGCAGGATGTTGCCGGCGCGCTGGTGCTTGCGCGTAGCCGCGATCGAATTCACGATCATGACGCAGGTGGACGTGGCCACCGCGATGTGCATGGCCGCCAGGCCGATGGCGTCGTGCGCCCCGTGCGCGGACGTCAGCACCGCGTACAGCACGGGCACCACGACGAAACCGCCGCCGAAACCGAACAGCACGGTGGTCACGCCGCTCAAGCAGCCGAACAGGGCCAGAATCAGATAAAGCATGCTGCGTCCTTCCAGGGAAAGCAGTCACGATACGGCTGCGGGCTGTGGCCTGCTTTCGAGGATGAGACAATAATGTTCGAGTTTCGGCCAATCGACCCGCCGGGCAGTCGGCATGAACAGGCCATGAGTCCCAGACCATGAGCCCCAGACGATGCGCAATACCCACATCGACCGCTACGACCATCTGGACCGCGTCGTCGTCGCCATCGGCAACGACTATCCGCCCGGCCGGCTGCTGCCAGCCCATGCGCATCGCCGCGCCCAACTGCTGTATGGCGCCACCGGCGTCATGCACGTGGTCACGCGCGACGGCAACTGGGTGGTGCCGCCGCAGCGCGCGGTGTGGATCCCGGCGGGCGTAACGCACCAGGTCCGCATGCTGGATGTCAGCACGCGCAGCGCCTACGTCGAGCCCGGAGCGGCGCGCGCGGACCGGCAGGCCTGCGAAGTGATCGAGGTCTCGCCGTTGCTGCGGCAGCTGCTGCTGGACGCGGTGGACATGCCGGCCGAGTACGACCTGGCGGGGCGCGACGGCGCGCTGGCGGCCCTGCTGCTGCATGAGGTCGAGCGCGCGCCGGTGCTGCCGCTGCATATCCCGCTGCCGCGCGACAAGCGCCTGGCGCCCTTGTGCAGGGCCTTCATCGCCGCGCCAGACGCGCGCGCCGCGCCGCAAACCTGGGCCGAACGATTGCATATGAGCCCGCGCACATTCAGCCGCCATTTCCGCCAGCAGACGGGCATGGCGTTTTCGGAATGGCGTCAGCGCGCCTGTGTGGTGCTGGCCTTGACACGGCTGGCCGCGGGCGATCCGGTGACCGCCATCGCGCTGGATTTCGGCTACCAGAGTCCGGCGGCGTTCTCGACGATGTTCCGGCGGGTGTTGGGCCGGCCGCCCACGGAGTACCTGCGCGAAGCGTGAGGGCAGTTGGTACTATGCCGGCTCCCGCGGCAGCCCCTTCGGGCAGCCGGGCTAGACCACTTCATGACTACTACGCATACGCCGCTATCCATCGGCATCGCCGGCGCGGGCAGCGCCGGACTGGCCGCCGCGCTGGCGCTGGCGCAAGCCGGCCATCAGGTGCGCGTCTTTGAAAAGCACCAGGGGTTCACCACGCTGGGCGCGGGACTGTTGCTGCAGCCGCCTGGGGTGCGCGCGCTCAAGTCGCTGGGCGTGGACGTGGCGGCGCTGAACGTGGGCGCGCCGATCGACCGGCTACTGGGCCTGTCGCATCGCGGCTGGCGGGTCGTGGACATCGATTACGTGGGCGACGGCGCGCGGGCGGTGACGCGGGCGGCGTTGGGCGGGGTGCTGTTCGAGGCGGCGCGGCGCGCGGGCGCCGAGTTCTCGTTCGGCTGTCCGGTCGAGACGCTTGCGACCCGCGAGGGCAGGGCGCACGTGACGCACGGCACGGGCGAAGCCCGGGCCGAGTCCAGCTTCGATGTGTTCGTGGTGGCCGACGGCGCCGCCTCCGCGCTGCGCGAGCAGGTCGGGCTGGCGGCGAGTTCGCGCGTCTACGCGTGGGGCGCGTTGTGGGGCCAGTTCTGGACGCCCGATTGGGCTGGCGCCACACAGCTATTGCAGCGCTTTCGCGGCACCCGCGAAATGATGGGCCTGCTGCCTACCGAGATCGGCCCGCGGGGCGTGCGCCTGTCGCTGTTCTGGAGCATCCGCCACGATGCCCTGCCGGCCTGGCGCGCCGCGCCCATCGGCGCCTGGAAGGAGCGCATGCTGTCCCTGTGGCCCGAGGCCGCGCCGGTGGTGGACCAGATCACGCGGCACGACGATCTGGCGGTGGCTACCTACCGCCATACCTGGCCGCGCGGATTGGCCGCGGGTCCGTACTGCGCCGTGGGAGACGCGGGCCACGCGATGAGCCCGCAACTGGGCCTGGGAACGACCCTGGCAGTGCTGGATGCGTTGGCGCTGGCGCGGAACCTGGCGCAGCATGGCGCGGCCGCCGGGCCGGCGCGCTACGCCCGCAGCCGGCTGCTGCCTTCGCGCATGTACCAGACGCTCAGCCGCGCCTTGACGCCTTGCTTCCAGGCCTCGGGGCCGGGGCTATGGCGCGATCTGCTGTTCGGCGGCGGGCTGTTGGTGCCCGGCATGAAGGCGCTGATGAAGCGCGGACTGCTGGCCATGCCGCAGCCGGGCGGACCGGGCCGCGGCTGAGCGTTGCGGGGCGGCGCTCAGGCCGCGTACCAGAGCACGGCGAAGAAGTGGCAGGCCGTGCCTGCGAGCACGAACAGATGCCAGATGAAATGGCTGTAGCGCCAGCGGTTGTCGAGCACGAAGAACACCACGCCGCCGGTGTAGGCCAGCCCGCCCGCCACCAGCCACCACAGGCCGCCGCTGGGAACGCGCTCGATCAGGGGATTGACCGCGATGATGACCAGCCAGCCCATCGCCAGGTACAGGCCCGTGGAGATGGCGGGACGGTTGAGCCGCTTGCTGGCTTTCAAGCCCACGCCCAGCAGCGCCATGCCCCAGACCAGGCCGAACAGGGTCCAGCCCCAGGGCCCGCGCAGGGCGCCCAAGGCGAAGGGCGTGTAGGTGCCCGCGATCAGCAGATAGATGGCGGAATGGTCCAGCACGTTGAACAGCTGCTTGGCGCGGCTCTTGGGCAGCGCGTGATAGATGGTGGACGCCAGGTACAGCAGGCACATCGTCGCGGCGAAGACCGCAGCGCCCGCGATGAAGGCGGCGTCGCCCTGGCGCACGGCGGCCAGGATCAGGATGGGGGCGGAGGCCAGGGCGCCCGCGGCGCCGACGCCGTGGCTGATGGCGTTGGCGATTTCCTCGCCCAGGGTCTGGGGTCTGTCGTTGGGGAACATGAATGCGTCTTGGTTGGTTCAGGTGTACACCTTAGGCGCTTTGGCGCGGCGGCTCAAGCCGACAAGCGGGCTTGCCGCGCGCAGCGTGCAGCCCGTTTGATCTACTGCAAATCGGGTGGGGCGCCGGCACGCGAAAAGGGCAGTCTGGAAGTTACTCTGTGATACATTCAGCGCGCAAGCAAACGCAGGTTTACTGGCCGAGGCCTCGCAATGGCGCGCAGTTTTACCAATCTGTTTTTCAAGGCCGCGAAGAAGATCGGCAAATTGCAGCGCGCCGCCATGCGCATGGCCGTTCCCAAGACCGCCAAGAAGCGCGGCGCGCCCAAGCGCAAGGCGGCCAAGCCGGCGGCGGCCTCTGCCTCGCGCAGCGCCGCCGCGCCTTCGTTGGGGGCGGGCCGCTGGGAAGCCTCCCGGCAATTCTCGGACGGGCAAGGCCGCCGTCTCACCTTCGCGCGCTACACGCCCGCTGCCGCGCCGCGCGCCGGCATGCCGCTGGTGGTGATGCTGCACGGCTGCAGGCAGACCTCGCTCTCGTTCGCGCGCGGCTCGCGCATGAATCAATGGGCCGATGCGGGCGGCTTCATGGTGCTGTATCCGCAGCAGTCCATGGCCCGTCAGGTGCAGCGCTGTTGGCGCTGGTTCCAGCCGGACGACGCGCACGGCGGGGCGGAAGCCGATCTGATCGCCGCGCTGATCCGCGCGGAGTGCGCCAAGTATGCCTTGGACCCCGAACGCATCTACATCGCAGGCCTGTCGGCGGGCGCAGGCATGGCCGCGCTGGTGGCCTTGCGGCATCCGCGCCTGATCGCTGCGGTGGCCATGCATTCCGGGCCGGTGGCCGGCGACGCCCACAGCGCCACCGGCGGCATCGGCACCATGCGGCGCGGCGCGCTCAAGCCGCTGTTGCCCTTGCTGGAACGGGTCGCGGATCCGGCCGTGTTCCGGCTTGGCATGCCCGCCATGATTCTGCAAGGACAACTGGACCCGACGGTGGCGCCGCGCAACGCCAGGCAACTGTTCGAACAGTTCCGCGCCGTGAACGACCTGCCGCCGGAAAGCGTGCCGGTCGAGCGCGTGCTGGGCCTGGGTACCGACAAATCCTACCGCCGCGTGGACATGCTGCGCGGCAGCCGGACAGTGCTTCGGCTATGCGAAATCACGCTGGTGGAGCATGCCTGGAGCGGCGGCGATGCCTCGGTGAGGTATCACGCGCGCAGCGGGCCGGACGCCTCGGCGTTGATCTGGCGCTTCTTTCAGGGGCAGCGCCGCGTGGCCCCCGGCCAGGCGGAATAGGCCAGGGTCCGGGCGCCGCGTTTTCGAGCTCATAAGGGGCCGGAGCCCGGCCTCGGGCGCGGCGGTAAGATCAGCGTATTCCCCGGCGCGCCGACGCGTCCCGCGCGGGCCGCCCAGTTCTTGTCCGGAGTCCCCATCATGTCTCTTTCCATGTACCAGACCAGCGTGCCTGCCTTCGTCCGCGGTCTCAACGTCCTGGCCGCGCTGCTGCAAAAGGCCGCCGATCATGCCGCGGCCGCCGGCATGGATCCGGCCGAGCTCATCAATGCCCGCCTGGCTCCGGACATGTATCCGCTGAGCGGCCAGATTCAGCGCGCCAGCGATGCGTCCAAGTTCGCCGTGCAGCGCCTGTCGCGGGTGGAAGCGCCCAAATTCCCCGACGAGGAAACCACTTTCGAGCAATTGCAGCAGCGCATCGCCGCCACCGTTGCGTACTTGCAGGAGGTGGCGGCGGATAGGCTGGATGGCGCCGAAGGCCGCAAGGTTTCGCTGGCGTTCGGCGACTTCAAGCAGGAATTCCGCGGCGACGACTATCTGCTGACGTTCGCGCTGCCGAACTTCTACTTCCACGTGACGACGGCGTACGCCATCCTGCGCCACGCGGGAGTGAAGATCGGCAAGCTGGATTTCCTGGGACCGTATCCGCAGCCGGCCGCTTAACCCTGTTTCTTTGACGGATCGCCGCAGCCGTCCATCGGACCCATCTTCGCCATGTTCTCCTGCACCTCTTGCGGCGTCAGGTCGAACTTGTGCGTGGCGATGGACCAGCGGTGGCCGCAAGGATCCACCACCTGGCCATAGCGGTCGCCCCAGAACATGTCCGCCACGGGCATGGTCACCTGGGCCCCGGCCGCCACCGCCTGTTTCATGGCGGCGTCCACGTCATTGACGTAGAGATGCAGCGTAACGGGCGTGCCCTTGAGCGCCTTCGGACCCAGGCTGCCCCATTCGGGGAAGTCGTCCATCAGCATCATGACGGAATCGCCGATGCGTATGGCGGCATGCATGATCTTGCCGTTGGGGCCGGGCAGCCGCGCCAGCTCCTCGGCGTTGAAAGCCTTTTTGTAGAAGTCGATGGCATCCGCCGCGCCTTCGCACACGATGTGCGGGGTGAGCGTGTGCATGCCTTCGGGGATGGGTTTGCTTGCAGGATTTGCCATGGGGGGTCTCCAGAATGTTCAGTTTGAAAGGGCGGGGAAGGATTCCCGATCGCCTCAGTTTCCTACCAGCGTGGTGAAGCCGCCCCAGCACATGCGTTTGAAGTCGAATACGCCTTCGCAGCAGTTTTCCCCAAGGCGGGGGTCAGCCATGACCTTGGCATTGATCTCGTCGCGATCCGCCTTGCTGGCGTAGGTGATCCACGCGAACACCACCGTCTCCCCCTCGCGCGCGCCGGCGGCGGCGCTGAACGAGCCAGCGCCTTCCTTGTCGATATCTTCCGCGACGCATTCGCGGTAATCCAGCGCGCCATACTCCAGCCAGACTGTCTGCGCCTGTTGGGCCATCTTCCGGTAGGTTTCGAGGTTGGCCTTGGGCACCGGCAGCAGGAAACCGTCTACATACTTTTCCATTAGTAACTCCTTGGATCCACGTTGTTCTGTTCCGCGCCAGGGCGCCCGCAAGCCGCCTCTGGCGCAGCCCGGATCTCATTCCGGTAAGTGTCACTGTATCGAGATCGGCAGCGATTTCCGATAGGCAATTGCGACAATCTTGAGGGTGGATTGCGACAGCCGGCGGGGGTATGCTTTGCAGGATGAAAAACGTCGCTTTCCTGCTGCCCCTGGGGGCGAACATCGCCTCGCTGGAAACCGCCAGGCACGGCTTTCTGGTCGCCAACGAATACCTGGCCGCGCATGGGCGCGAACCCCGGTTCACGGTGCGCACCCTGGCCCTGACCCGCGAAGTCCGCCTGGACCAGGGCCGCATCACGGTGCAGGCCGACATGGTCCTGGCGGATGCCCATGACATCGACATCTGCATCGCGCCGCCGTTGCTGGGATCGGTGTCCGACGCGGTGCTGTCCAACCGCGAACTGATCGAATGGCTGTCGCGCCATCACCGCGAGGGCGGCGAAGTCGCCAGCCTGTGCATGGGTGCCGCGCTGCTGGCCGCGGGCGGCGTGCTGGACGGCCAGCAGGCGGTGGTTCATTGGGTGGCGCAGAACCTCTACGCCAGCCTGTTTCCCAGCGTGCAATGGGTCAGCGACCGCATCGTCATGGCCGATAACGGCATCTACACCAGCGGCGGCGCGTTCTCCGCCGCGCATCTGGTGCTGCACCTGATCGAAAAGTACACCGATCGCGATACCGCCATCTGGTGCGCCAAGTACTTCCAGCTGGACTGGAGCCGCCAAAGCCAGCTGCCGTTTACGGTGTTCATGGGGCAGAAGTCCCACGCCGACGAGGTCGTGCGCGCGGTGCAGGACTACATCGAAGGCCGCTACACGGAAAAGATCACCGTCGAGGAACTGGCCGACCGCCACGCCATGGGCCGCCGCACGCTGGAGCGGCGCTTTCGCCAGGCCACGGGCAACAGCATCGTGGAATATGTGCAGCGGGTGCGCGTGGAAGCCGCCAAGAAGCGGCTGGAAACCTCGCGCAAGAGCGTGGCCGAGGTCATGTACGAAGTCGGCTACAACGACACCAAGGCCTTCCGCGATATTTTCAACAAGTACTGCGGCATGTCGCCGGTGGGCTACCGCGAACGCTACCACTTCCAGTAGCTGCTTCAGCGCCGATACCGGTACGCCCGCGTATCGCGCGGCCTGCCGATTCGAGGCGGCCTACCTCAGCGTTGTCGCCGACACCCGGTCCGGATACCAAGCCGTGAATTTCATCGCGCCGGCCAGCGCCGCCACCGTCACGGCGATCGCGATGGCCTGCGGCAGTTGCGGCCTGTACAGCAGCAGCGCGTCCGCCGCCACCATGGTCGCGAAGGCCAGCGCCCAAGCCATTGCGACGGCATAGTTCATGCGGGCGTAGCGGCGGTTCTTCCAGACATACTCCGGTTCTTTTTCCCGCGCGTACTCCAGGGTGAATGGCCGGCGCAGCGCCAGGGTCAGCAGCACCAGGACCAGCATCCCGGCGTCGACCCGCAGGCGCGCCTGGGCGATCGTCCAGGAATCGCCGTCCACCATCGGGGCATACAGGGTCAGTCCCATGAACAGCAGCAGCGTGCCGGTTTCCAGGATCTTGATGCGCCGTTCGGGGCTGAGCCAGTCGCGCAGCACCAGCCCGGCGGAAACGAAGGTGCCGGCCGCCAGTCCTTCCAGTACGCCGACGGTTCTTTCTATGATGACAAACACGATGAATGGCGTGAACGCCAACAGGATATTCATCTTGGTTCCCCGACCTTGAGCGCGCGCCTCTGCGCGTTTGCAGCGTCGCCTTGAGAATCAAGACGCGAACTTGTCTACTTACGCCTGTCCGCCAGGGTGCGGTATATGACGCCGTTCGCCTATCGCCTGGATGGCGGGGCGCGGATGGACCATTTTCCCGGCGGCCTGGCGTTCCATCCGCCATCTGGCCGGCGCCGGCCAGACGGGAGGAACTAGTGCGAGGACGGCGTGCAGTCCGTGGGGCTTACGACCTACGGCTTCCTCCCCGGTACGAAGCCGCCGGCGTTGATCCGCCGGCCGGCCTCGGCTAATGTCATGCGTTGAGCGAAACCCTGTCCCCGAGGAAGCCATGACATCAGCCCTCCCGTCCACGACCCTGAGCGTGGATCCCGCCTGGATCGACGAGTACGGCCACATGAACGCGGCCCATTACGTGGGCATCTTCGATCGCGTCGGCTTCCAGCTGCTGCGCGAGGTCGGGGTAGGGTTGGACTACACCGAGGCCACGCGCTGCGGCATCTACACGATGAACGTGCACGTGGCCTATCTGCGCGAAGTGCTGGCGGGCGATCCGCTGGCACTGCGCATCCGCCTGCTGGAAGCGGATGACAAGCGCCTGCTGTGCCTGATGGAGTTGATGCAGACGCGCGACGGCTACGTCGCGGCCACGATGGAGCAGTTGTCGCTGCACGTGGACCTGGAAACGCGGCGCGCCAAGCCGTTCCCGCCGGAGTTGGCGCAGCGGCTGGCGCGCACGGTCGCAGAGCACGCCGCCCAGCCGCTGCCGGCAGGCTATCGGCGGCTCTTGCCGCTGAAGCCGCCGCGCTGAGCCATTCCGGATAGCCTAGCGCGCGACCGCGATCGGCCGGTCGCCCGAGATCGTGGTGCGGTGCATCTCGCGGTCGAAGCCGTCGTAGTCGTTCATCGCCAGGTGCTGGGTGCAGCGGTTGTCCCACAGCGCCAGCGAACCCGGCGTCCAGCGGAAGCGGCAGGTGAATTCCGGCCGCGCCGCGTGGCGGTACAGGAATTGCAGCAGGGGTTCGCTTTCTTCCTGGGTCATGCCGTCAAAGCGCAGCGTGTACGTGCCGTTCACATACAGCGCCTTCTTGCCCGTGGCCGGGTGCACGCGCACCACGGGGTGGACCACCTCGCTGGCGGCGCGGTCGTCGGTGCGCACGTCCATCTTGTGGGCTGGGTCGCCGTTGTTCACCACCGCGCCGCCCGCGCCATAGGAGCGCACCGCGCTGTGCACCGCGCCCAGCCCGTCCAGGATCTGCTTCAGCTTGTCCGACAGGGCGTCATAGGCGCGGTACATATTGGCCCACATGGTGTCGCCGCCATAGGGCGGTATGACGCGGCCGTATAGCGCCGAGCCCAGCGGCGGCTCCTCGGCGTAGCTCATGTCCGTGTGCCACAGGCCGCCGAACAGGCGCCGGGTGGTTTCCGACTTGCCTTTCATCACGGGCAGGATGGTCGGGTGTCCGTCCAGTGCCCGCACGAACGGCACTTCCAGCAGCTCGCCGAAGCGCGAACTGAAATCGATGTGCTGCTGCGGCGTCAGCTGCTGGTCGCGGAAAAACACCACCAGATGCTCGTGCAGCGCGGCGCGCACGTCGTCGAATTGATCGTCCGACAAGGGCCGCGACAGATCGATGCCGCGGATCTCGGCGCCCAGTGCGCCAGCTATCGGTTGGGTTTCCAGATGGCGATACGTGCTCATGCTTGTCTCCTTGCTTATTGAAGCTTGATCTGCGCCTTGCTGACCAACGCGCCCCACTTATCGGTTTCCGCCGCGATGTAGCGGCCGAAGTCTGCTGGTCCCTCGGCTGAAATGATGCCGCCCATGGCGTCTATCTGTTCGCGCACGTCGGGCATGGCCAGCACCGCCAGCAGTTCCTTGTTCAAGCGCTCGATGATGGGCTTGGGCGTGGCGGCCGGCGCCAGCACGCCGAACCAGCCGGCGATCTCATAGCCCGGCAGGCCGGCCTCGGCCATGGTCGGCACGTCGGGCAGCTGCGGCGAGCGCGCCGTGCTGGTGATCGCCAGCGCCCGCAGCTTGCCTGCCTTCACCAGTTGCAGCGCCGAGGGCATGTTGTCGAACATCATGGGCACGTGGCCCGCCACCGTATCGTTCAGACCCGGCGCGCTGCCGCGGTAGGGCACGTGGGTCAGGCGCACGCCCGCGGACGAGGCGAACAGTTCGCCCGCCAGGTGCAGCGAGGTGCCCGCGCCGGGCGTGGCGTAGTCCAGCGGCGCTTTCGACTTTTTGGCGTAGGCGATCAGTTCCTGCACCGAGCGCACCGGTACCGAGGGATTGACCACCAGCAGGTTGGGCACGCTCATCAGCATCGTGACGGGCGCCAGGTCCCGCTGCGGCTTGTACGGCAGGTCCGGATAAAGCGCGGGGTTGATCGAGATGGGGCCGATATTGCCCATCACGATGGTGTAGCCGTCGGCCGGCTGTTTGACGGCGAAATCGGTGCCTATGTTGCCGCCAGCCCCGGCCTTGTTCTCGACGATGACGGGCTGGCCCAGCCGCTCACCGAGCTTGTGGCTGACCAGCCGGGCCAGCATGTCCGTCGATCCGCCCGGCGGATAGGGCACGATCCATTTGACCGGCTGCGCAGGCCACGTTGCTTGCGCCGCGGCGGATCCCGTACAGAACACGAGACCCGCCGCCAAGGCGAGTGCGATGCGTTTCATTGATATGTCTCCTTCCCTGGCTCGCCGGTCTTGCCGGGAGCGTCGTTTATGTGTAATGTTCACCTAGTGATCAATACGTTTATCAGGTGAACGATTGAAGAATAATAGATCGATCCAGCGGTGTCTATCCATCATGCGGGCCTTCCGCGGCAACGGCCGGCCCACGCTGGCCGAGCTGGCGCGCGCCGTCGAACTGCCGCACGCGACCGTGCTGCGCTTCCTGCAGACGCTGGAAGAAGAGGGCTACGCCGCGCGCGAAGACAGCCGCTGGCGCCTCACGCCGCAGGTCTTCGAACTGGGGTTCGCGGCCATGGAAAGCCTGGGCGTCACGGATGCCGTGCAGGAGATCCTGCAGAATCTGGCCGATGCCTATTCAGGAACTTCCAATTTGGGCGAGGCCAATCCCGAGGGGGTGATCATCATCGGCCGCGCCATGGCGCCGGCCGAGCGCCGCCGTCTGGTGGTGATGAATCTGCGCGTGGGCAGCGTGCTGCCGCCGGCCAGCGCGCTGGCCGGCGGTTTGCGCCTGGCGCCGGGCCAGTGGACCCGGTTCGACTATCCGGACAGCAACCAGGTGTCGGTGGCCGTGCCCGTGCCGCAGGCGGGCTCGCGCCTGCTGTCGGTGGGGATATCGGTGGCCGCGCCGGAAGTGGAAGGCGACCGGCTGGAGGCCGACATGGTGCCCGCCTTGCAGCAGGCGGCCCAGACCATCGCCGGGGTGATCCGGGTCGGCGTGGTGTAGGCGTGGCGGGACCGCGGACTCAGTCCTCGAGGACTGGCGCCCGGCTGGCACATAGGGTCGGCCGGAAAGCCTGCCCCATGTGCTTCATGCCTGCTGGCTGCGCGCCCCGCGCAACAGCTTGCCCGGCAGCGCGCCCGTGGCCGCGCCGCCCTCGAAGATGGGCACGCCGTTGACCAGCGTGGCCACATAGCCGTCGGCGCGCTGGATCAGGCGGCGGCCGCCGCCCGGCAGGTCGAACACCATTTCCGGGCAATGCACGCGCACGGCAGCGGGATCTATGATGTTGACGTCGGCCTTGTAGCCGGGCTGCAGCAGACCGCGGTCCAGCAGTCCGTACACGCTGGCGGTATCGCGCGTCTGCCGCTTGACCACGTGTTCCAGCTCCAGCAGCGGGCCGCGGCGGCGGTCGCGGGTCCAGTGGCTGAGCATGAAGGTGGGCATGCTCACGTCGCAGATGTAGCCGCAATGCGCACCGCCGTCGGACAGGCTGTTGACGGTGTTGGGGTGCTGCATGAGCTGGTGCAGATGATCCAGGTTCTCGTACGAATAGTTGAAGGACGGGTAGTACAGGATGGCCTGGCCGTCGTTCTCCAGCATCAGGTCGTACACGATTTCCAGCGGTGCGCGGCCGTCGCGCTGCGCCATGGCGGCCACGCTTTCCTCGGGCAGCGGCTCGTAGTCGGGATTGCTGCCCAGGCGGTAGATCTTGTGGAAGCTGCTGAACAGCGTTTCGGCGCGGCGGTCCAAGAGGCCGCGCTGTTCATTCATGATGCGGCTGCGCGTGGCCGGGTCGCGCAGATGGGCCAGTTTCTCCGCCAGCGGCAGGGCATGCAGCGGCTGGTAGCTGGGATGCGCGATGAACGGGTGCAGCGTGCTCTGCCAGGAAAACAGTATGCCCAGCGGGCGTCCGCTGATGCCTGCCAGCAGCGGCACGCCTTCGCGGTGCGCGCGCTCCAGGCTGGCGGCGATCTGCTTCCAGACGTCGGGCGCGCCGTCGGTCTGCTGCAGGTTGAACAGCACGGGCAGGCGGTTGTGGCGCGCCAGCTGCTCCAGCCAGGGCATTTCGCCTTCCATGGCGGGATGGTTGGCGGTCATCTGGAATACGCCATGGCCGACTTCTCCCATGACCGAGCCCAGGGCGGTGATCTCTTCGCCGGTGGCGAAGGTGCCGGGCGGATACTTGCGCTCGTCGTACTTGTGCAGAAAGGTGCGTGAGGTGGAGAACCCGACCGCGCCCGCGGCCAGCGCTTCGCGCACGACTTCCCGCATGGCGATCAGGTCGGCGGGCGAGGCTTCGTCGTGGTGGATGGCGCGCTCGCCCATGACATAGGCGCGCACCGCGCTGTGCGGGATCTGCGCGCCCACGTCCAGCGCCTTGGGGCGGCGGTCCAGCGCATCCAGGTATTCGGGAAAGGTCTCCCAATCCCACTGGATGCCTTCGGACAGCACCGAGCCGGGGATGTCCTCCACGCCCTCCATGACCTTGATGAGCCACTCGCGCCGTTCCGGCTTGACGGGGGCGAAGCCCACGCCGCAATTGCCCATGATGGCGGTGGTGACACCATGCCAGGTGGAAGGGCTGAGGTACGGGTCCCAGGTGGCCTGGCCGTCGTAGTGGGTGTGGATGTCGACCCAGCCCGGCGCTACCAGGCAGCCGTCGGCGCGGATCTCGCGGCGCGCGGCGCCGGCCTTGCCTTCGGCCTGGACCACGCGTCCGTCTTCTATGGCCAGGTCCGCCTGGTAGCGGGGCTGGCCCGAGCCATCGACGATCGTGCCGCCGCGTATGACCAGATCATGCATTGCGCTCTCCTTTCGATACGCGCGGAGTTACTGGAGGACCAGGCCGATGCGCTTGATCACGGCGCCCCAGCGCACGCTGTCCTGCTGGACGATCTGCGCGAATTCCTTGGGGCCCGCGCCGCTGACTTCGTTGCCCTGCGACACGATGCTCTGAGTCACCTCGGGCGTGTCCAGCGCTTCGCGGAACACCTGGGCCACGCGCTCGGCCAATGCCGGTGGCATGTCGCCAGGGCCGAAGATGCCCTGCCAGCCGACGATGTCCAGCCCGGGTATGCCTTGCTCCTTCAGGGTGGGCAGGTCCGGCAGCACGCTCAGGCGGCGGTCGGTGGCCGGGCCCAGCAGCTTGACCTTGCCGGCGCGTGCGTTCTCCACGGCGGTGGCCGTGCCGTCGAAGTAGACCTGGACCTCGCCCGCCAGCAGCGCGCGGCTGGCGTCGGCGGTGCCCTTGTAGGGCACGTGCACGATGTCGATGCCGGTCTGCTGCTTCAGGATCTCGCCGTTCAGATGCGAGGTGGACCCGGGGCTGTAGGAAGCGAAGTTCAACTTGCCGGGATTGGCCCGGGCGTAGTCGATCATCTGCGCCGTGGTCGAGAACGGCGCGTCCTTGTTGGCGACCAGCACGGTGGCCGAGCGCACCACCTGGATGACCGGAGTGAAGTCCTTCACCGGATCGTAGGGCAGCTTCTTGTACAGATGCGGATTCTGCGTGTGGGTGACGACGATGGTGTAGAGCAGGGTGTAGCCGTCGGGGTTGGCGCGGGCCACTTCCTGCGCGCCTATCATGGTGCCGGCGCCAGGCTTGTTGTCGACGATGACCGGCGCGCCGGTGCGCTGCGTGACCTTCATTGCCAGCATGCGCGCCAGCGCGTCCGACCCGGATCCGGCCGGAAACGGCACCACCAGGCGGATGGGCTTGCCGCCGCCGGGCCAGGGCGGCGCCTGGGTGACGGGGGCGGCAGCCGCCGAAAGACAGGCCAGGGCGCCCAGCATCGCAGCCCCGCTGCTACCCAACAGCTTCAAAAACGACTTGCGGTTCATGTTGTCTCCTCCTGGGGGTAGGCAATGTCTTGCATTGCTCTGGAATGAGGTTCACCACAGGGCGGCCGGTGCTGCATTTTTTCCGTCGCGGCAAGTCGTTTGTAGTCTTGCGTTTGCGCGCAATCAAATGCATATTTAGCCCAATATTGATGAGAAAAATACATGAGCCTCACAATACGGTCGCTCCAGCACTACGCCGTGCTCGCCGAGGAAAAGCACTACTCCCGGGCGGCGCAGCGGCTGCATTTGACGCAGTCCGCGCTGACGCGCAGCATCCAGTCGCTGGAAGACTCGCTGGGGCTGGTGCTGGTGGACCGGGCGTCCACGGGCGTGACGCCGACGCAGGCTGGCCGCATGGTGCTGGAGCGCGCGCAGCGCATCCTGGGAGAAACCCGCGACCTGCGGCGCGAAGCCGAACTGATACGCGGCCACGACACGGGCCGCGTGAACCTGGGCGTGGGGGCGTTTCCGGCGGCCGGCTTCCTGTCGCCGCTGCTGGTGCGCATCGCACGCGAACATCCCGGCCTGAGCGTGCACGTCGAGATCGAAAGCTGGCAGCGCCTGCTGGACAAGCTGCAGCAGGACAAGCTGGATCTGGCCGTGGCGGTGACGCACAGCCTGCCGCCGCCCGGCGATTTCACAGTGCGGCCCTTGCCGCCGCAGCACGGCGGCCTGTTCACCCGCGCCGGCCATCCGCTGCAGGGCCTGGGCAAGCCGCGCCTGCGCGCCGCGCTGGCGCAGTACCGCCTGGCCGCCACCGACCTGCCGCTGCGGGCGCGCGAGTACCTGGCCCGGCTGTACCAGGTGGCGCGGCCGGAAGACCTGCCCATCGCCTTCGAATGCGACAGCGTCGCCACGCTGCGCGACGTGGCGCTGGGCAGCGACGTGGTGCTGTTCTGCACGCGCGAGGCCATCGCGGCCGAACTGGCGCAGGGCGTGCTGGAACCGCTGCCGCTGGCCTATCCCGCCGCCGGCCCGCTGACCTACAGCGTCATCCATCGCGCGCGCCGCACGCTTTCCCCAACCGCGGAGCGGGTCATAGAACTGGTGCAGGACCTGCTGTCGGACGCGGCAACGCCCCGCGCCGCGGCGGCGAAGAAGCGCCAGGTCCGGCGTTAGCGTCCTGCCCCGCGGCAATGGCCGTGGCGGACAGGGCCCTGGCCGCCGCTTTCACATCTGCTCGCCGGGGAGCGCGCTGGCCTGCTTCACCCAGGCCATGAACTGCGCTTCGTCCAGCTCGTCGTCCTCGCGGATGTCGAGATAGCGCGTGTCCTGGCTTTTGGACGGCCCAGGCGGCACGGGCTGCAGCTTTGCGCCGCGGAAGAACGCCACCTTCACGTACTTGGTAAAGCAGTGAACGCTCAGGAACCAGCCTTGGCCTTCCATGCCATACAGCGGCGAGTTCCACTTGACGGCTTTCTGCACGCCGGGCGCGGCGCGCTCGATCAGTGTGTCCAGGCGGCGCCCGAGGCCGCTCTTCCAGCCCGGCATGGCCGCGATGTACGCCTGCACCGGCGCGTCGCCGTAGCCCTTGGCGATCTGCGGATTGCCGCCGGACAACAGGACAGGCTGCGAGCTGGTTTTCTTGACGGCTTTCGTTGCTTTGGCAAGAGGCTTTTCTGCCATGCATGGTCTCCTTCGATGGGGGGGCGATAGACCCGCAATTGGGCGAAATCCGGCCGCGTGATCTGCTTGACCTCAAGTCGACTTGAAGTGCAAGACTGGCTGCTTTCTGGCGCGGACCGGACGGGAACCCTTCCTGGCGGCGGGCCATGACGAGCATTCAGGGAGTGCAAGCATATGTGGGACGAACGCTACGCCGTTGACGAGTACGTGTATGGGACCGAGCCGAACGCCTTTCTGGCTGAGCACGCGGGCCTGCTTTCCGGGCCGGTGCTCAGCGTGGCCGAAGGGGAGGGACGCAACGCCGTTTTCCTGGCCTCGCTGGGCCTGGACGTGCTTGGCGTGGACGGTTCCGCCGTCGGGCTGGCCAAGGCGCGCAGGCTGGCGGCCGCAAAGGGCGTGTCGATCCGCACCGAAACGGCGGACTTCGCCGGGTACGAGCCGCCGCCAGCATCCTTCGGCGCCGTCGTGTCGATCTTCGCCCACATGCCCAGCGGCTTGCGCAAGAGAGTGCACCGCCTGGCCGAACTTTCGCTCAAGCCGGGCGGCATCCTCCTGCTGGAGGCATACCGGAAGGCGCAGCTGGGCCGCGGCACGGGCGGCCCTCCGGACGCGGACATGCTCATGGCGCTCGCGGACCTGGAGCAGGACTTCCCGAATTGCCAGGTGCTGCTTGCGCGCGAGATCGAGCGCGATGTGGTCGAGGGCATATTCCACACGGGGCCGGCATGCGTGGTGCAGTTCATTGCAAGAAAGAAGTGAAGCCGGGCCAGCCGGTTCGCGGCACGCTGACGCTCACTCGGGAATCTCGGGTTCGACCAGTCGCATCAGTTGCGCCAGAGACTCCTGCCAGCCCAGGTAGCACATCTCCGGCGGGATCGCGGCGGGTATGCCCTCCTGCACGATGTTTACCTCCGTGCCGCAGGCGACCTCGCGTAGGGTGACGGTGGTCTGCATGCGGCCGGGCAGGTTTGGATCGTCGAACTGGTCGGAGTAGCGGATCTTCTGGCTTGGCACCAGTTCCAGGTACTCGCCGCCGAAGTTGTGGCTGTGGCCGGTGCCGAAGTTGCGGAACGACATCTTGTGCATGCCGCCGACCTTGGCGTCCAGTTGGTGGACCAGGCAGGTGTAGCCGTAAGGAGGAAGCCAGCGCGCGATCGCGTCGGGTTCCAGGAAGGCCCGATAGATGCGTTCGGCCGGCGCGCGCATGACGCGATGCAGGGTTACGGTTCCGGTAGTCATGGTAAGTCCGCCTTTGAAAAAAGTTGTGCGTACTGACACGACGTACGAGTTGACCGGAAATCGACACCCGCAATCCTGGGGGAAACCCTTAAAAAGCACATCTGGTCACGATCTGGATCGGCGCGATGCGGCCCTTTATTCAATGGGCTCTCGCATGACCAGCACCGCGATCGTGTGGTTCTTCCAGAACACCTGGTGTATGCGGGGCGCCAGCACGCGCAGGTCTTCGGGGCCGGTGCCGTCGAACGTCACCAGGACGGCCGGCCGCTCCCCCTCGCTCGGTACGCGCTGGATGCGGTCGAAGGACGGAAAACCGTACTTCATGAGAAAGCTCCGGATGTCTTCGTCGGAGGTGCTTTCTTCCACGTGGTTGATCAGCAGGGCAGCCAAGATCGTTCTCCTTGGGTGTTGACGGGCGGGAGAGGGCAGCGCGCCGCTCAGAATTTGGCGGGAACCATCCGCAAGGGATGCCCCGGATCGCGGTAGCCGCCGGCTTTCTGCCGCTTGGGCAGCTTCACCTTGGGCCGCGGCATGCGCTTGTACGGGATGTGGGCGAGCAGGTGGCTGATGATATTCAGGCGTACCTTTTTCTTGTCGTCCGATTGCGCGACGTACCAGGGCGACACGCTGGTGTCGGTGGCCGCGAACATGTCGTCGCGGGCGCGCGAATAATCGTACCAGCGGCTGTACGAATCGAGGTCCATCCTGGTCAGCTTCCAGATCTTGCGCTCATCCGTGATGCGGGCCTGCAGCCGGCGGGTCTGTTCTTCTTCGCTGACTTCCAGCCAGTACTTGAGCAGGATGATGCCCGAGCCGACGATGGCCCGTTCGACCAGCGGCACGCCTTTCAGGAAGATCTTGACGTCATCCTTGGTGCAGAAGCCCATGACCCGTTCGACGCCGGCCCGGTTGTACCAGCTGCGGTCGAAGATCACGACCTCGCCCGCCGCCGGCAGGTAGGGCAGGTAGCGCTGCATGTACATCTGGGTTTTTTCGCGATCCGAGGGGGCAGGCAGGGCGATCACCCGGAAGACGCGCGGACTGACGCGCTCGGTGATCGCCTTGATCGTTCCGCCTTTGCCGGCGCCGTCGCGTCCTTCGAAAATGATGCAGACCTTGGCGCCGGTCTGGCTGACCCATTCCTGGACCTTGACCAGTTCCACGTGCAGCCGGGCCAGTTCCTCGGCGTACTGCTTTCCCGAAAGCTTGGCTTGCGCCGGCGGCTTGTCCTCTGCTGCTGCCTTCTTCTGAGCGTTCATGATGGCACTCCAGAATATGCTGCGGGGAAACGGGCGGAACGTTGGAATTTTTTACTGTAGCGCCGACCGTCGCCCTTTGTACACAAGCAGGCGGCAGCAGTGCTTTTTGTCTAGTTCTTGCTTCGACATGCGCCTCTGGCGAGAAGCGGAAAAGGCCAATAGAATCAATTCGCACACCGCGCTCCGGCAAGGCCGGAGTTGCGTCGTGGACCATGGCGGTTAGGCTCTACACGGACCCGATACCCGATGTCGCCGCTGACCTGTTCGAATCGGCTGTTGCTGATCGGTACTTTGTGCCTGGGCGGCTGCATGCGTGTCGGGCCGGATTTCGAGCCCCCGCGCACCAGTTGGACCGCGGACTGGAACACGCCCGCGCTGCAGCAGGCCAGCCTCCAGCAGCTGCAGCCCGATGCCCGGCAGTGGTGGCAAGTCTTCGGCGATCCGGTCCTCGAATACCTGATTGCGCAGGCCGACGCGAACAACGCCGGCCTGCGCATCGCGGGTCTGCGGATCATGGAAGCCCGCGCGCAACTCGGCATCGCCCAGAGCGGCCGCTACCCGCAATCGCAGGTGGTCGGGGCCAACGCCCTGTATCAGCACCGGTCATCGCGCTCGGCCGAAGGAAATCCGCGTCCCAGCAGCTTCTGGCAATACAGCGCCGGCTTCGACATAGGCTGGGAATTGGATTTCTGGGGCCGGTTCAGCCGCGCCATCGAGTCGGCCGACGCCCTGTACTTCGAGGCCCAGGCCAATCGCGACGACGTGCTGGTGCTGCTGCACGCCCAGGTGGCCGAAAGCTACTACGCGCTGCGCACCGCCGAGGCGCGGCTGCGGATCGCCCGCGACAACGCCGGCATCCAGAAGCGCAGCTACGAGATCACGCAAAAACTGTTCCGCAGCGGCGAGACCGATGAGCTGGATTTGCAGCAGGCCAGGACGCAGTACCTGAGCACCCTGGGCACCATCCCCGAATTCGAAAGCCAGATCTTGCGGACCCGCAACGCCCTGGCGGTCCTGGTCGGCCGCCCGCCCGGCCCGATGCCGGAACTGGATGACAAGACGGCGGTCGTGCCGCTGATCGGCCGGGCGGTGTTGCAGGACGTGCCCGCCAACCTGCTGCTGCGCCGTCCCGACATCCGCGCCGCGGAACTGCGCATCGCCGCGCAGTCGGCGCAAGTGGGCGTGGCCGCGGCGGATCTCTATCCTTCGCTGACCCTGCTGGGCAGCATTGCCTGGTCCGCCACGTCGCTGGCCGGCACGGCGGGCGGCATGGCGCTGCTGGCAGGTCCCGCCCTCAGCTGGAACGTGTTCGACCATGGCCGCCTGCAGAACAATGTGCGCGTTCAAGACGCGCGGCTGCAGCAACTGATCGTGGCCTACCAGGATGACGTCCGGCAGGCGGCGCGCGAGGCCGACGACGCGGCCAGCGGCCTGATCAAGGCCCTGGAGCGCGACGGCATCCTGCAGCAGTCGGCGCAGGCCGCGGGGCGCTCGCTCACCCTGGCCAACGCGCTCTATCGCGAGGGCTATACCGATTTCCAGCGGGTGCTGGACGCGCAGCAGGCGCTGGCGGTCCAGCAGGACGCCTATGTCGTGAACCGGGGCGGCGCGGTAAGCGACCTCATCGCCCTGTACAAGGCGATGGGCGGGGGCTGGTACAGCGCGGAGCCGGTGCTCGACCCGGCGACCCGCGAACAGATGCGGCAGCGCACCGATTGGGGCGATCTGCTGTCCGAACCGGCGCCTGCCCCGGCCGCCGCCGTGTCCGCGCAAAAGGTGCGACCCGATGAGTGACTCGCCATCCAAGCCAGCCGCCGCGGCCGCGCCGGACCCAGCGAAAAAGGGCGTTCGATGGGCAGTCCTGTTCATCGTCCTGAGCCTGGCCTGGTATCTGCTGGCCGACCGCTACACCCCATACACCCAGCAGGCGCGGGTGCAGGCTTTTGTCGTGCCAGTGGCGTCGGAGGTTTCGGGGCGCGTGACCCGGGTGCACGTGCGCAACAACCAGGACGTCGACGCCGGCGCGGTGCTGTTCGACGTCGACCCCGAGCACTACCGCATCGCCGTCGACCGAGCCCGCGCCGACCTGGAATCCACGCGCAGGCAGATCGGCGCCAGCACCGCGGGCATCGATTCGGCACAGGCCTCCTTGCGCGCCGCGCAGGCCAACGAACTGAAGGCGCGCCAGGACAGCACCCGGCTCGAACGCCTGTATCGCGAGGATCAGGGCACCGTTTCGCTGCGGCGGCTGGAAATCGCGCGGGCGAATTTGGCGCAAGCCATCAGCCAGGTCGCCGCGGCGCGGGCCGAAGTGCAGCGCGCGCGCGAACAGGAAGGCGGCAGCGAGGAAGACAACGCCAAGCTGCGCAGCGCCGCGGCCGCGCTGGAAAAGGCCGAGCTGGATTTGGCCAATACGCAGGTGCGGGCGCGTTCGGCGGGACTGATCACCGACCTGCGCACCGATGCCGGACAGTTCGCCGCCGCCGGCAACCCGGTCATGACGCTGATCGCCATCCATGACGTCTGGATCAGCGCGGAAATGACGGAGAACAACCTGGGCCATGTGGAGCCCGGCACGCCGGTGGCGATCATCCTGGACGCATTGCCCGGACAGATCTTCAAGGGCCGCGTGCGCAGCGTCGGCTATGGCGTCAACGTGGGGCCGGGCACGCCGCCGGGCTCCCTGCCCACGGTGCAGAACAGCCGCGACTGGCTGCGGCCGGCACAGCGCTTTCCCGTTATCGTGGAATTCGATCCAGGCGATCTGCCGGCCCTGAGTGGCGTGCGCGTGGGCGGGCAAGCCGAGGTCATGGCCTTTCCCAGTTCCGGCAATCCGCTCAACCTGCTGGGCCGCGCGTACATGCGGCTGATGAGCTGGCTCTCCTATGCGTACTGATCCCGATCCCCGCGGCCGGCGCGCACTGCGTGTGGGCGTGGGCACCGCTTTCTGCACGGCCGTCAGCTTCGGCCTGGACCTGCCCATTCCCATGGTCGCGCCGGTGCTGGGCGTGTTGTTGCTGGCTTCGATGAACCGGCCCCTGTCGTTCAAGAGCGGGCTGGGCCTGATGCTGATGGCGCTGCTCACGACCGCGATCGGCCTGCTGCTGAGCCCCTTGCTGCGCTACTACCCCTTGAGCGGGGTGCTGCTCATCGCCTTGTGCCTCTATTACGCCTTCCTCTATGGGTTGCGCGGCGGCAACAACCTGCTGTCGACTTTCCTCATCATCGGCCTGACCATGATTTCCGCCGCCGGCACGGTCGACTTCGCGCTGGCCGCCCTGGTGATCGAGGCGCTCGGCAAAGGCCTGCTGGTCGCCGTTCTGGCGTTGGGCGGCTGCCACCTGCTGTTCCCCGAGCCGTCGGCCGCGCCCGCGCCGCCAGCGGCTCCGATCCTGCCGCCGGACGAGGCCAGCCGCAAGGCCCTGCGCGCTTCGCTCGTGGTGATGCCGGCTTTCCTGCTGGCCTTGACCGACCCGCTGGGCTACATGCCCATCATCCTGAAGTCGGTCAGCCTGGGGCGGCAAAGCTGCGTCACGGCGGCGCAGGGCGCGGCGCGCGAACTGCTGGGCTCGACCCTGCTCGGCGGCGCGTTGGCCGTCGCTTTCTGGTGCGCGCTGAGCCTGTTCGTGAACCTGTGGATGTTCTTTCTCTGGATGCTGCTGTTCGGCCTCGTGGCCGCGCGCAAGCTCTATCGGCTGAGTCCGACCCCGCATCCGCCCAGCTTCTGGCTGAACACGCTGGTGACGCTGATCATCCTGCTGGGCCAATCGGTGCAGGACAGCGCCGCGGGCAAGGACGTCTACACCGCGTTCGCGGTGCGCATGGGCCTGTTCATCGGCGTCACGCTCTACGCCTGCCTGATGCTGCGCCTGCTCGAACCCCGGGCCCGTACGCCAGGCAGTCAGCCACCTGTACAGAATCCTTCAACCGCAGTCCCTCAAGACGTTTGAACCAGGAGGCAGCCATGTCATTGCCAGACGAACCAGCCCAACCCGCGCCCGCGGCGGGATGGCGCTTCAAATGCGGGATAGGACTGTTCATCATCGCCTTCGCTCTGTGGTTTCTGATCCCGGTGGCGGGTTACATGGACGTGCCGGGTTCGCGCATCGCGGCGCTCACCGGCACCGTGTTCATCGCCAACAAGGTGCTGCTGCTGAGCTGTATTGCCGTCATGGGCAAGGAAGGTTTTCAGCGGCTGAAGTCCATCGTGTTCGGCCACGCCAAGAAACTCGCTCCCGTGCAGAAGGTCGGCCGCGTGCGCCATGCCATCGGCCTGGTCATGTTCTTCCTGCCCATCCTGACCTCGGTGCTGGAACCCTACATCGACGAAATGTGGCCGGGCTTGCGGCCCAATCTGTGGCAGGCGCAACTGGCCGGAGACCTCATGCTGATCGCCAGCTTCTTCGTGCTGGGAGGGGATTTCTGGAGCAAGCTGCGGGCCTTGTTCGTGCGCACGGTGTAGCGGCCGCGGCTTGAGCATGTGCGCCGGCATTTTCATAGGAAAATGCCGGCTTGCGTTCCAACGCGCAATCTCAGCCATCAACCAGGACCCGCCATGCCGCAACTCGATATCTATCAGGTAGACGCTTTCACCGCCGCTCCCTTCGGCGGCAACCCCGCCGCGGTGGTGCCGCTGCAGGCGTGGCTGCCGGACGCAACGCTGCAGCGCATCGCCGAAGAAAACAATCTGTCGGAAACCGCCTACTTCGTGCGCAAGGGCGATGTCTACGAGCTGCGCTGGTTCACCCCCGCGGTGGAGGTGGACTTGTGCGGCCATGCCACGCTGGCGTCGGCCTGGGTGCTGTTCGAGCAACTGGGCGCAACCGAGGATGTGCTGCGCTTCGCCACGCGCAGCGGCGAATTGCAGGTGCGCCGCGCCGGCGACCGGCTGGCGATGGATTTCCCGGCCAAGCGGCCCGAATCGCAGGAAATTCCAGCGGGCTTGCTGCAGGCCCTCGGACTGCCGGGCGCGCAGGCGTTCTGCAAGACGGACGACTATCTGGTGGTGATAGATGATGAAGCGCTGATCGATGCCTTGAAGCCGGACTTCGCGGCGCTGGCGGCCTTCGACACGCGCGGCGTGGCGGTGACGGCGCCGTCGGCGCAATTCGATTTCGTGACGCGCTGGTTCGGGCCGCGCGTGGGCGTGAACGAGGATCCGGTGACCGGATCGGCGCATACCTCGCTGGCGCCGTACTGGGCCCAGCGCCTGGGCAAGCGCAGCCTGAGTGCGCAGCAGGGCGGGGCGCGCAAGGGCCAACTGCAATGCGAGGTGCTGGACAACGGCCGCGTGATCATCAGCGGCCAGGCGGCGCTGTATATGCGCGGCTCGATCTTTATCTGAGCGGGGCCGGGCCGCTGCCAGGGCGCGCAGCGGCGCTGAAAAAAGAGATTGACACTATTTATGCTCAACACTAGCATAAACAGTGCTCTTTTTTTGATCATTAAATGCTCAGATTGAGCATAAAAATTCCGCGAGGAGACGCATCCATGGATACCCCCAACCGCCGGTACGTCGAATTCGATCTGCCCGCCACGCCCAGCTGCCCCAGCGCCGTCGGCCAAGCCTGGGCGCGCGTGCCCGAACCCTTGCCTGTCGCCGCGCGCGCAGCCTGCGCGGCGCGCATACGCGAACTGCTGGCGCGCGAACGCGCCGTGCTCGTCGCCCACTATTACGTCGATGCGGAACTGCAGGAACTGGCCGAACAGACCGGCGGCTGCGTCGGCGATTCGTTGGAGATGGCGCGCTTCGGGCGCGATCACGAGGCCCGCACGCTGGTGGTGGCTGGCGTGCGCTTCATGGGCGAGACGGCCAAGATCCTGAGCCCGGACAAGCGCATCCTGATGCCGGACCTGGACGCCACGTGTTCGCTGGATCTGGGCTGTCCCGCCGCCGATTTCGCGGCCTGGTGCGATGCCCATCCGGACCGGACGGTGGTGGTCTACGCCAACACCAGCGCCGAAGTGAAGGCGCGCGCGGACTGGGTCGTCACCTCGTCCATCGCGCTGGACGTGATCGCGGACCTGCATGCGCGCGGCGAGAAAATCCTGTGGGCGCCGGACCGGCATCTGGGCGACTATGTGCAGCGCCAGACCGGCGCCGACATGCTGCTGTGGCAGGGGTCGTGCCTGGTGCACGACGAGTTCAAGGGCGTCGAACTGGAGCTGCTGCGCGCCGAACATCCGCAGGCCAAGGTGCTGGCGCATCTGGAGTCGCCCGCGGCGGTGCTGGCGCAGGCGGACGTGGTGGGCTCGACCACCCAGCTGATCGAGGCCGCGCGCAAGTTCGACACCGGCCTGCTGATCGTGGCGACCGACCAGGGCATCCTGCACAAGATGCGGGCGCAGGCGCCCGGCAAGATCTTCCTGGCCGCGCCCACGGCGGGCGACAGCGCCAGCTGCAAGAGCTGCGCGCAATGTCCCTGGATGGCCATGAATGCCTTGACCAATCTGGCCGAGACGCTGGAGCACGGCCGCAACGAAATCAGGTTGGATCCGGCGCTGGGCCTGCGCGCCAAGGCGCCGATCGACCGCATGCTGGACTTCGCGGAACGGCGCAAGCGCCGGGTGCAGGCCAGCGGCGACCTGGCGCAAGACACGCCGCTGTACGCCAGAATCGGGCCGGCATAAGGACTACGGGAGGTCCGCTCATGGAATTCGACGTCATCATCATCGGCAGCGGGCTGGCCGGCATGGCCGCCGCGCTGGAACTGGCTCCGCGGCGGCGGGTCGCGCTGATATCCAAGGGTGAATTGCGCGATAGCGCCAGCAACCGGGCCCAGGGCGGCATCGCCGCGCCGCTGGCGGCGGACGACAGCGTGGAGGCGCACGTGCGCGACACCCTGATCGCGGGCGCCGGCCTGTGCGATCTGCCCGCCACGCAGGGCATCATTGCCCGCGCATGCGGCGCGATCGCGTGGCTGCAACAGCAGGGCGTGGCGTTCACAGCGGAGCTGGATGGACTGCACCTGACGCGCGAGGGGGGGCACGGCCTGCGCCGCATCGCGCACGCGGCGGACGCGACCGGCAGCGCCATCATCGCAGCGCTGGAAGAGCGTGCGCGGCGGCATCCGCGCATCACGCTGCTGGAGGCGCATTGCGCAGTGGACCTGATCCTGGACGACGCCGCGGGCGCCGCGGAAGCGCGCTGCGTGGGCGTGCGACTGCTGGACCTGCGCAGCGGACGGATTTTCGACGCCGCCGCCGGCCATGTGGTGCTGGCCAGCGGCGGTGCAGGGCAGGCGTACCAGACGACGACCGCGCCGGCCGCGGCCACCGGCGACGGCATCGCCATGGCCTGGCGCGCGGGCTGCCGCGTCGCCAACATGGAATTCACGCAGTTCCATCCCACCGGCCTGCACCACCCGCAGGCGGGCGGCTTCCTGATTTCCGAGGCCGTGCGCGGCGAGGGCGGCGTGCTGCGCCTGCCGGATGGCGCCCGCTTCATGCCGGCGCACGACCCGCGTGCCGAACTGGCGCCGCGCGACATCGTCGCCCGCGCCATCCAGAGCGAGATCGAACGCCATGGGTTGGAATGCGTGCACCTCGATATCAGCCACCAGCCGCCGGCGTTTCTGCGGGAGCACTTTCCCACCATCCATGCGCGGTGCCTGGCGCTGGGCCTGGACATCACGAAAGATCCCATTCCAGTGGCGCCCTCCGCGCATTACACCTGCGGCGGCATCGTCGCGGACATGGCGGGGCGCAGCGATCTGCCTGGCCTGTATGCGGTAGGCGAGGCGGCCTGCACCGGACTGCATGGCGCCAACCGCCTGGCCAGCAACTCGCTGCTGGAGTGCGTGGTCATGGGCAGGGCTGCCGCGCAGGACATCCTGGGGCAGGCCCTCTTGCCAGCGGCAAGCCGCTTGCAGGCCGCCGACCGAAGGACCAGTCCGGCGTCCGCGGACCTGGCGACGCTGCGGCGGGACCTGCGCCAGCTGATGAGCCGGGACGTGGGCGTGCTGCGCAGCGACGCGTCGCTCACGCGCGCGGCCGTCTTCATTGGACCGCTGCGCGTGGAGATGGAGGCGCGGCTGTTGCGTGAGGGAGTGAGCCTGGAATTGCTGGAGCTGCGCAACCTGGCCCTGGTTGCGGATCTGATCGTGCGTGCGGCCAGCGCGCGCGATGAAAGCCGGGGCGCGCATTTCAACAGGGACAGGCCGATCCGCGCCGAAACACAGGCGCTTGCGCCATACGCAATACCGTAGAATACCGTCGGCGGGACTCAGGCATCATCGGATCAAGAGTCTTGGGCGAACTGGATGCGCGGCACGCAATGCACGCGGCGGTATGGTGAAACAGGTGAAGCAAGCAGAGATGTCCTCCAAGACGGCCAAGACCAAGGAAAAGGACAAGGCCGCGCGCCCCGAACCGGCCGCCAGCCAGACGTTGCTGCGCGGCCTGGACATCATCGAATCGGTGGCCGCGGGGGTCAGCGATCTGGGAGATATCGCGCAGCACACCGGCATGACCTACAGCACGGTGCATCGCATGGTTCTGGCGCTGGCGCGGCGCAATTATCTGAAGCGCGATCCGCAGCGCGGCTACATGCTGGGCAGGAAATTGCTGGAGCTGGGCTTCCACGCCTATTCGGAAGTGGAGTTGACGCAGATTGCGCGCCCCATCCTGCAAGGCCTCGCGGACCAGACATCCGATACCGTGCACCTGGCGACCATGGATCATGGGCTGGTCATCTATCTGGACAAGATCGCCAGCCGCCGTGCGATCGAAATCAGTTCGCGCATCGGCGGCAGCAAGCCGCTGATCTCCACCGGGGTAGGCAAGGCTTTGCTGCTCGACGCCGGCGAGCAGGAGTGGGAAGCCATCTACGAGAATCAGCGCCATCTGCTGCGCCTGCCTGTATCGAAAGCCGCATGGCTGAAGCTGATGCGCAACTACGCGCAGGCCGGCTACGCCTATGACACGGGCGAGGACGAACCGTCCATCCGCTGCGTGGCGGCGCCCATCCGCGACGGTCGCCGCAAGACGGTCGCGGCCGTCAGCGTCTCCAGCACCCTGGAATACATGGATGAAAAGCGCATGGCCGCGCTGGTGCCGGTGGTATGCGAAGCGGCGCGCAGGATCAGCGCGGAACTTGGCAGCAGCCAGGGCTGAGCAGCGGGCGCCGCTTCGGGCGCCTGCCGGCAAGATCGGGCCAGGGGAACAGGTCTAGGCCAGGATCTTGCCGGGGTTCATGATGCCTAGCGGATCCAAAGCCTGCTTGAGCTGGCGGACCAGCGCCAGCTCCGCCTCGCTGCGGCTGTAATGCAGCCATGGGCGCTTGTGCAGCCCGATGCCGTGTTCGGCCGAGACCGAGCCCTCCAGGCTGCGCACGATGCCGTAGAACGCGGCTTCGATCTGCTTTTCCGTGCGATGCCCGTCAGCCGGCAAGGGGCCGACCACGATATGCACATTGCCGTCGCCCACATGCCCGAAATAGATCGCCTGCACCGAGGGGAAGTCCCGCGCCAGCGCCTCTTTCATGCGCCCGACGCATTCCTCGATGCGCGAAATGGGCGCGGATACGTCGAAGTTGATGGTGGGCGCATAGGTCTTCAGCATCTCCGAGATGGAGTCGCGTAATGCCCAGAATGCCTCGGCATCGGCGTGCGATTGCGCGATGGCTGCATCGGCGATCCAGCCTTCGGCAAGCGCATGCTCCAGCACGGCTTCGAACCTGGCTGCGTCTTCCTCGGGGGCTGCCGCCTGCAGGTCCAGCAACACGTATAGGGGGTGGACGGCGGGCAGCGGCGCGGCGATGCCGCCGGCGGTGGTGGCCGCCTGGTAGTAGTCCTGCCACATCACCTCGAATGCGCTGATCTGTCCGGACAGGCGTTGCTGCGCATGCCGCAGCAGCTTGATGGCCGACCCGAAGTCGGGCGCGGCCACCAGCGCCGTGTTGGCGCCCGATACGCCGGGATGCAGGCGCAACACGGCCTGCGTGACGATACCCAGCGTGCCTTCGGTGCCGATGAACAAGTGCTTCAGATCGGGGCCGGCGTTGTTCTTGACCATCTTGTTCATCATGGAAAGCACGGTGCCGTCGGCCAGCACGGCCTCCAGGCCCAGCACCAGGTCGCGCGCCATGCCATAGCGTATGACCCGGTTGCCGCCGGCGTTGGTGGAGATGTTGCCGCCGATCTGGCACGAGCCGCGCGCGCCCAGGTCCAGGGCGAAGAAGAATCCGGCTGCCTGGGCGGCCTCCTGGATGGTCTGCAGCGGCGTCCCGGCCAGCACGGTCATGGTGGCCGAGGCCGCATCGATTTCGACGACGCCGGACATGCGCTCCAACGAAACCAGCACGCAGCGCTCCACCGGCACGGCGCCGCCCGCCAGGCCGGTCAGGCCTCCTTGCGGCACCACCGGGAAACTCGCGGCGTGGCACAAGGCGAGCAGGCAGGCGACTTCGCCGGTGCTGCGCGGACGCGCCAATGCCAGCGGCGTTCCGCCTTGTTCGTCGCTCCAGTCATGCAGGTGCTTGCCGTCGATGTCGGCGCCCGTCAGCACCTCGCCGATGCCAGGTTCGCGCCGCAGCGCGGCCAGCATTTGCTCCGGGCTCCACGGAACCGATGCCGCTTCAGGCGCCGCAATCTTCATGTGCATCACTCCTTTTGACGTGTCTTTCACGCTAATGCCGTTTTTATAATCTCTCATATGTTGAGAGATGTTCTCAGGGTTTGAAAAAAGTTTAGCATCAATCTAGAATGCGCCGACGGCACACACAACCGGCCCTGCGGCGTCCGTCCGAGCGCCCAGGGCCAGGAAACCGCCGCGCGTCAGCGCAGTTGGATCCGCTGATTTTCCGCAGAAGAAAGGTCTGTTTCCCACGGGAACAGCGCATTGTTGGAGACAAAGAAATGATGATGGGTATCACTAGAAAGCTGTTCCGGTCCGCGGCGATGGCGGTCGGGTTGGGCGTGTTGGCCGCCGGCTACGCAGGCCATGCCGCCGCCGCGGAAAAGATCGTGCTCAAGGCGGGCCATGCCGCGTCCACCAGCAACACCGGGCACCTGGCTCTGGAACATCTGGCCAAGGAACTCGCGGCCAAGACCGATGGCCGTATCACGATGGAGATCTTCCCGAACTCCCAGCTGGGTAGCGAGCGCGAACTGGTGGAAAGCATCCAGTTGGGCAATGTGGACATGACCTTCGTGTCGTCCGCCGTCCTGGGCAATTTCAACAAGGAATTCTTCGCGCTGGACATCCCCTTCCTGTTCAAGGACCGGGCCAGCGTCTATCGCGTGCTGGATGGCGAGATCGGGCAAGGGCTGCTCGGCAGCCTGGACAAGGTGGGGATCAAGGGCCTGGCGTACTGGGAGAACGGCTTTCGCCAGCTGACCAATAGCAAGAAGGTCATCAAGTCGCCCGCGGACCTGGCCGGCATGAAGATGCGCACCATGGAAAACGAAGTGCACATCGCCGCATGGAAGGCCGAAGGCGCCAATCCGGCGCCGCTGGCCTTCGGCGAACTCTTCACTGCGCTGCAGCAGGGCACCTTCGACGCGCAGGAGGGCCCGATCAACCTGTTCTACGACATGAAGTTCGACGAGGTGCAGAAGTACATCACCAAGACCAACCATGTCTATTCGCCCTGGCCCCTGCTGATCAATCCGGACGTCTACGGCCGCTTCAGCGATGCCGACAGGAAGATCCTCGAACAGGCGGTCAAGGACACCACCGCGTACCAGCGCGACCTGGCGCAGAAGGCCGACGAGAAGGCCGAGGCCGCGATGACGACGGTCACCTTCACCGCCTTGACCCCCGAGGAACTGTCGGCGTTCTCCGGCAAGATGGGGCCGATCCAGGAGATGGTGAAGAAGAAGGTGGGCGGCACCATCGTCGACAGGATCGTGGCTGAAGTGAACAAGGCGGGTAGCTGAGCGCCCGCGGCGCCTAGGCCGCCTCATCCTTGCGCGCGCCGCGCCGCTGGCGGGCGCGCGTGTTCAAGCCGGTAGCCGCAAGCGCGGTGGCGCGGCCGGGCCGCTGCCCGCCGCGAGCCGGCTGTCTTCGGAACTACGACACCATGTGGAAATTTCTAGACAAGCATCTGGAAGAGATGCTGATCGTGCTCCTGCTGTCGACCATGTCGCTGCTGATCTGCGCGCAGGTCTTCATGCGCTACGTCATGGACAGCTCGCTGGCCTGGTCGGAAGAGCTGGCGCGCTATTGCTTCATCTGGGCCACTTACCTGGGCGTGAGCTACGCCGTCAAGCGCAATGCGCATATCTGCGTTGAGGCGGCGATTTCCCGCTTTCCGGGCCGCCTGAAGGCCTGCTTCGTGGTCCTGTCGCACCTGCTGTTCATCGTGTTCGCCGCGCTGGTGGTGAAGGAAGGCTACGCGCTGACGTTGAAGATCTTCAAGTTCGGGCAGACCTCTTCGTCGCTGGGATTGCCCATGGGAGTGATCTATCTGGCGCCTACCGTGGGTTTCGGGCTGGTCATCCTGCGGCTGATCCAGAGTATTTTTCTCGAGCTGGGCGCATTGCGCCAAGGGAGCCGGGCATGATCTCGCTATTGCTGTTCGGCAGTTTCCTGGCGCTCCTGATACTCAGCGTTCCCATCGCCATTTCCCTGGGCCTGGCCTCCGCGGTCGCGTTGCTTTACAGCGGCAAGGTCAGCAGCAGCTACATCGCGCAGGGCCTGGTCACCTCCATCGATTCCTTTCCCCTCATGGCGGTGCCGTTCTTCATCCTGGCCGGCGACCTGATGGGGCAGGGCGGACTGTCGCGGCGCCTGCTCAATGTGGGTAACGTGCTGTTCGGGCGCTATACCGGCGGGCTGGCCATCATCGCCATCGTCACCTGCATGTTCTTCGCCGCGATTTCCGGTTCGGGGCCCGCCACGGTCGCGGCCATCGGCGGCATCATGCTGCCCGCCATGGCCCAGCAGGGCTACGACAAGGGCTACTCCGTCGGCTTGATCGCCGCCGCAGGCAGCATCGGCATCATCATTCCGCCCAGCATCCCGATGATCATCTATGCGGTGTCGGCCAATGTGTCGATCACCAAGATGTTCCTGGCCGGCATCATCCCCGGCCTGCTGATAGGCGTGGGTCTGATGATCGTCGCCTACGTCAGCGCGCGCAAGCATGGCTACCGCGGCGTGGACCGCCGCTACAGCGGCCGCGAAATCGCGGCGGCGGTGTGGGATGCCAAGTGGGCGCTGCTGGCGCCGGTCATCATTCTGGGCGGCATCTACGGCGGCGTGTTCACGCCCACGGAGGCGGCTGCGGTCGGCGTGCTCTACGGCTTCGTCGTCGGCGCCTTCGTGCACAAGGAGCTGACGTTCAAGGGGCTGTACCAGGTGATCGCCGGGTCCGCGCTGACCTCGGCCACCGTGATCGTGATCGTCGGCACGGCCACGATCTTCGGGCGCGTGCTGGCGATCGAGCGCATTCCGTTCCTGATCGCCGATTACATCGTGCACCTGACGGACAACCCCATCGTCATCCTGCTGCTGATCAACGCGCTGCTGCTGTTCGTTGGCATGTTCATGGAGACGATAGCGGCCATCATCATCCTCACGCCCATCCTGCTGCCGGTGGTCATGGCGGTCGGCGTGGATCCGGTGCATTTCGGCATCGTGATCATCGTCAACCTGGCGATCGGCATGGTGACGCCGCCGGTGGGCGTGAATCTGTTCGTCGGCGCCCGCATCGGCGGCATTCCGTTGGAGAAAGCCGCGGCCGGCTCCCTCGCCTTCATCGCGGCCATGATCGTCACCTTGCTGGCGATCACATACGTGCCCGCGCTCTCGCTGGCGCCGTTGAGCCTGATGGGCAACTAGCGGGTCCGCGTTCTTTTTTTCTATCAAACCAGGAGTAAAGCATGTCAGGAAAACTGCGGGCCGCGATCATCGGCTCGGGCAATATCGGCACCGACTTGCTGGCCAAGCTGAAGCGCAGTGCGGTGCTGGAACCGGTCTGGATGGTGGGCATCGATCCGGAATCAGACGGGTTGCAGCGCGCGCGGGACATGGGCCTCGAGGTCACCGCCGACGGCGTGGACGGCTTGCTTCCCCACGTGGAGGAGGCTGGCATCCGCTTCGCGTTCGACGCCACCAGCGCCTATGTGCACAAGGAAAACTCGGACAAGCTCACCGCGCTGGGCGTCAAGGTGATTGACCTCACGCCGGCCGCCATCGGCCCCTACTGCGTGCCGCCGGTAAACCTCAAGGATCTGGCGGGCCGGCAGGAGAACAACGTCAACATGGTGACCTGCGGCGGCCAGGCGACCATTCCCATGGTGTATGCGGTGTCGCGCGTGCAGCCGGTGGCGTATGGCGAGATCGTGGCCACGGTGTCCTCGCGCTCGGCGGGGCCGGGCACGCGCAAGAACATCGATGAGTTCACCCGCACCACGGCCGGCGCGGTGGAACGCATCGGCGGCGCCAAGCGGGGCAAGGCCATCATCATCCTCAATCCGGCGGAACCGCCGATGATCATGCGCGATACGGTCCATTGCCTGACCGAGAGCGAGCCGGACCAGGCGCGCATCACCGAGTCCGTGCACGCCATGATCGCCGAAGTGCAGAAGTACGTGCCGGGCTATCGCCTGGTCAACGGACCAGTGTTCGACGGCAACCGGGTGTCGGTCTACCTGGAGGTCGAGGGCCTGGGCGACTACCTGCCCAAGTATTCGGGGAATCTCGACATCATGACCGCGGCGGCCGTGCGCAGCGCCGAAATGTTCGCCGAGCAGATGCTGGCGTCCGCCGCCCAGGCAGCAAACTAGGAGATGAAGACCATGGAATTGAAAGGCAAGAAAGTCGTACTGCACGACATGACGCTGCGCGACGGCATGCATCCCAAGCGTCACCAGATCACGCTGGATCAGATGGTCTCGATTGCGCGTGGCCTGGACGATGCAGGCGTGCCGCTGCTGGAAGTCACCCACGGCGACGGCCTTGGCGGCGCATCGGTCAACTATGGCTTCCCTTTGCACTCGGACGAGGAATACCTGTCGGCCGTGGTTCCGGTCATGAAACAGGCCAAGGTGTCCGCCTTGCTGTTGCCGGGCATCGGCACGGTCGAGGACCTGCGGCGCGCGCATGCGCTGGGCGTGCACACCCTGCGGGTGGCCACGCACTGCACCGAGGCGGACACGGCCGAACAGCATATCGCCGAGGCGCGCAAGCTGGGCATGGACACGGTGGGCTTCCTGATGATGAGCCACATGAACAGTCCGGAAGGGCTGGTGCGGCAGGCCAAGCTGATGGAGGGCTACGGCGCCAATTGCATCTACATCACGGATTCGGCCGGGCATCTGTTGCCCCATACGGTCAAGTCCCGCCTGGAAGCCGTGCGCGGCGCGCTGCGGCCGGAGACGGAACTGGGGTTCCACGGCCACCATAACCTGGCCATGGGCGTGGCCAACAGCATCGCCGCCATCGAGGCTGGCGCGGGGCGCATCGATGCGGCCGCGGCCGGACTGGGCGCGGGAGCGGGCAACACGCCTCTGGAAGTGCTGGTGTCGGTGCTGGACCTGATGGGTGCGCAGACGGGCGTCGACGTGTTCAAGATCCAGGACGTGGCGGAAGACCTGGTGGTCCCCATCATGGATTTCCCGATCCGCATCGACCGCGACGCATTGACACTGGGCTATGCCGGCGTGTATGGCTCGTTCCTGCTCTTTGCCAAGCGGGCGGAACAGAAGTACGGCGTTCCGGCGCGCGAGATCCTGGTCGAGATGGGGCGCCGCGGCATGATAGGCGGGCAGGAAGACATGATCGAGGATACGGCCCTGTCCCTGCTGCGGCAAAAGCGGGCGACCGCCGCCAGCGCCGCCTGAGGCGGGTTGCCGGCCGGCGTCGGGTTCACGGTACGCCGGTCAGCAGGTGCTGCGCCGCGCCAGCCAAGCGCTTTGCCTTTACGGCCTGAGCATTCGCACAGGCCGTCTGCTCAATTTCGTCTTGAAGTCCTGGCGGGCATCACAAATGATGTGGATATAGACCCGGTCTCCAATGACTTCGTAGATCACGCGATTCTTCACGGCGACGATTTCCATAAAATGCGTGACCGGAAGCTCCGGCAGCGCATGTCCTGCATTCGGGAATTGCTCAAGTTTCAGGATCGCCTTCTTGATTTTGGAATAGGCGTTCAGCCACGTCGTTTGCGTGAAGTGCTTGCGGATGTACCGCCGGATTTCATGAAGGTCGTCTACCGCGGTTTGAAGAAAGACAACCTTGTGGCTCATTCTTCATCATCCTTGTCCATCGCTTCGATCTGGGCAAAGACATCTGCGGCAGGCGTGATCCGGCCTTCCTCTATTTCCTTGCGGCCATGCGCGAGCAACTGGAGCAAGGCCATGGCCTGTTCCTGTTCTTCATAGCTTTCAACATCCATGACAACCAGCTTGGCCTCGCCGTTCTGCGTGATGAGCATGGGCTCGCGAGTTTGCGAGAGAGTCGTCACGATTTCGGCTGCATGGCTTTTGAGATAGGAAATCGGTTTGACTTGAGTCGAGTATTTCATGGGGGACTGATCTCCGAGTGGATATGTCAGTAAGACCGATTATAGTCTGAATTCAGTCCCCCTCCATCAGGTCAAGCCTCGCGCAGTCGCATCCTCACGCTCGCCGCCAGCATCTGCGCCGTCGCCGCTGACAAGGTCCAGCCCAGATGCCCATGCCCCGTGTTGTAGAACACGCCCGGCCGCTTGCCGGGGCCGACGCGGGGCATCATGCTGGGCGTCATCGGGCGCAGTCCGCACCAGGGCACCACGCGCGAGGTGCGGATGCCGGGGAAGTGCTTGCGGGTCCAGTCCACCAGCGGCTGCACGCGTTCGGCGCGGATGTCCATGTTGAAGCCGTTGAACTCCGCCGTGCCGGCCACGCGGAAGCGGTCGCCGAGGCGGCTGGTGACGATCTTGGCGGCTTCGTCCAGCAGGCTGACCTGCGGCGCGGCGGCCTGGCTGGCGGCGTCGTCCAGGTGCACGCTGATGGAGTAGCCCTTGACCGGATAGATGTTGAGCCTGTCGCCCAGCTGCCTGGCGAATTGCCGGCTGACGGCGCCGGCGCAGACCACGATGGCGTCGGCTTCATGCTGTTCGCGCCGCGCGCCGCCTTCGCGCGCGACGTCGAGCACGTAGGGCGCGCCGTCCAGGCTGATATTGCGGATGTCGGCATCCTGCGCGAAGCGCACGCCGCGGCGCTCGCAGGCGCGGGCCAGGCCGCTTGTGAACTTGTGGATGTCGCCGGTGGCATCCGAGGGCGTGTAGAAGCCGCCGTAGCAGGAGGTTTGCAACGTGGGTTCGATGTCGCGCGCTTCCTGGGGCGACACCGCGTAGCGCTCCAGCCCGCCTTCCTGCAGCAGGGCATTGGCGCGGCGCGCGGTCTCGAAGCTGGCGGCGTCATGGTAGATGTGCAGGATGCCGCGGCGCTCCAGGTCGAAATCTATCCCTTCCTCTTCAGCCATGGCGTACAGGTGCTGGCGCGCGGCGATGGCGAGGCGGGTGGTCTCGATGGTGTTCTTGCGGTAGTTACGGATCTGCCCGATGAACTGCGCCAGCCAGGAATACTTGTGCCAGCTGAAGCGGGGATTGAGCAGCAGCGGGGCGTTGTGGCGTCCGAGCCAGCGCAGGCCCTTGAGGATGGTCGCGGTACTGTTCCAGACCTCGGCGTTGCTGGCCGACAACTGGCCGCCGTTGGCGTAGGAAGTTTCCATGGCGGGGTAGCGCTGGCGGTCGTAGACGGTGACGTCGTATCCCAGTTTGCTCAGGGCATAGGCGGACGTGACGCCGGTGATACCGGCGCCAATGATGGCGATGCGGGGCATGATGGCTCCAGATTGGGTGGCCGCGGCCACCCGGCCGCAGCACCCCATCTGTCTCTGTACCTGAGAGCTTCACCCGCGGCGCAGGCGGCGGGTTCCCCTTCGGTGGGCGCGCTTGGCGCCTCTCTCCAGATTGTCTAGACCGCGCAGTCCTGTTTGCCTGAGAGTTTCCGGGGCGGTTGCTCCGTCGGCGCCTGCCGCGGGGGGCAGGTCTCTTCTGCGGGGTTTTGGATCGACGAGGCGAGGATAGCCAAAATCCACAGGAATGAGACCAAGGGTTAATACCAATGAATCGTCCCGTCGCGTTACGATGCATGCGCGTCGCCGGCCTACGGCGTCGCGGAAATTCAACACCACATGGGATGACGAGAATGCGCTTGAGCGGAATGTTGCGCACGGGATTGTTTGCGCTGATGGCCGGCGGCTGCGCCGTGGCGTATGCCGGCCAGTCCGAGGTGGACCGCAAGGTCGATGAAGCGGCGCAGGCCGTCATGCGTGAACACGGCATCGCCGGCCTGTCGATCGCTATTACCCAGAACGGGACGCAGCGCTTCTACAACTACGGCGTGGCGTCCAAGGAAACGGGCAAGCCTGCCGGCAGCGATACGCTTTACGAAGTCGGGTCCATCAGCAAGACCTACACGGCAACCTTGGCCGGCTACGCGCAGGCGCGCGGCCGTCTCGCCTTGAGCGACAGCCCGGCCAAATACCTGCCCGAGCTGGCCGGCAGCGACTTCGCCAAGCTCAGCCTGATCAATCTGGGGACTCACACGACCGGCGGTTTTCCCCTGCAGGTGCCCGGTACGGTGCGGGACCAGGCGCAGCTGATGGCCTATCTCAAGGCCTGGACGCCCGAGCACGCCGCCGGCACGTATCGCACCTACGCCAACCCCAGCATCGGCATGCTGGGCGTGATCGCCGCCAAGAGCCTGAACCGGCCGTTCAAGACGGCCATGGAGCGGGACCTGTTTCCCAAGCTGGGCCTGACCAGCACCTATATCGACGTGCCGCGCGCGAGACTGGCGGACTACGCGCAGGGCTACAACAAGCAGGACGCTCCTGTGCGGGTGAATCCTGGCGTGCTGGCGGACGAAGCCTACGGCGTGAAGACCAGCGCGCGTGACCTGATCCGCTTTGTCGATGCGAACATGGGCCTGAATGTGGCCGATGCCGAACTCCGCAACGCGATCGCGCAGACGCACGTCGGCTATTACCAGCTGGGCGACATGACCCAGGACCTGGCCTGGGAGCAGTTGCGCTATCCCGTGGCGCTGGACGCGTTATTGACGGCCAATGCCGGCAACTACAACAGCCAGAGCCAGGCCGTGACCGCGCTGAACCCGCCGCTGCCGCCGCAGGATGCCGTGTGGATCAACAAGACGGGTTCGACCAACGGCTTCGGCGGCTACGTGGCGTTCGTGCCGTCGAAGCAGCTGGGCATCGTGATACTGGCCAACCGGAACTATCCGAACGAGGCCCGGGTGCGGCTGGCCTACAAGATCCTGGGCGAACTGGATAAGTAGGCGCGCTGGCCGCAGGGCTAGCGCACGGGTGGCTGCCGCGCCGCGTCGAAGCGGGGCAGCATATCCATCACTTCCAGCCGCTTGCACAGCTGCGCCAGCCGCTCCATCTTGTAGGCGTTCACGTCCATGCCGGCATAGTCATAGAAGCCCTGGCCGTCGCGTAGTCCGTTGCGCCCTTGCTCCATGTTGCGGGCGATGACGGCGGGCGAGGCGAAGCGCGGATCGATGGCATCGGACAGGTAGCGCGAGGCGTAGTAGAGGATATCGCCGCCGCCCCAATCGATGAATTCCAGCAGGCCCAGCACCGAAAAGCGCAGGCCGAAGCCCAGGCGTACCGCGGTGTCGATGTCTTCGGCGCTGGCCACCCCTTCCTCCACCATGCGGGCGGCTTCATTCATGGCCAGGGCCTGGATGCGGGGCACGATGTAGCCGGCGGCGGGTGCGCATTGCACCGGCTTCTTGCCGGCCAGGCGCAGCACTTGCAGCAGGCCCTGTGTGGCGGCCTCGCTGGTTTGGGGGCCGCGGCTGACTTCCACCAGCGGTATCAGGTAGGCGGGATTGAGCCAGTGCGCGTTCAGGAAGCGCTGCGGACTTTCCACCAGTTCCGCCAGTTCGGTGACGAGAAAGGTGGACGTGGTGGAAGCGATGATGCTGTCCGGCGCGCAGGCGGCGCCCAGCCAAAGAAAAGCATCGCGCTTGGCGTCCAGGCGTTCGGGTACGGCTTCGAACACCACGCGAGCCTGCCGCAAGTCTGCCGCCGCGTCCTGGCGCGTGCGCAGGCGGACGCGCGCCAGCGCGATGTCCGCTTGCGACGCGTCCAGCAAGCCCAGCCGCGCCAGGATGCCCAGTTCGCGGCGCAGCTCATCCCGCACTCGGGAAAAGTATGCGGATTGCTCCGCGGGCGTGCGCGGCTTGATGTCTATCAGCGTGACGTCCAGCCCCGCGTGGATATATGACAGCGTGATGCCCACGCCCATGCGGCCGGCGCCGATCACGCACAGTTTCTCGTTCATGGCATGCATCCTCGTCTCAGCAGCCTTCGGTCAACAGCTCGCGCATCTCGTCGCGCGACAGGCGGTCCAGGCCCAGGCGCTCCAGCGTGCGCCCTTCGGCGTAGAGGTCGCGGCCGGTCACCGCGCTGGCCAGGCTCAGCAGGCCTTGGGCCACCGGCGTGGGTACGCCCGCCCAGCGGCCGGCGGACACCAGGAACGACAGGCCGAGCCGCGTGTCCTCGAGCATGTAGCGGTGGGTGTGCAGGTCTATGTCCTCGCGCCAGTCGCCGCTGTCGGTGAGCCTGCCGTGAGCGCCGCGGCCGTACATCCATTCGTCGCCCGTGGCAGCGTAGTGGTCGGCCAGCGGAAAGTGCGGCGCGGCATAGTCCAGGGCGACGCGGATGGCGATGCGCTCCGCGTCCAGCGCGTCGGTCACGCGCCGTATTGCAGGCTGCGTGCCTTCATTGTGGATGTCCCATTTGTCGAAGTGCTCCAGCGGACCCGCGTTCATCATGATGAGCGGCGGGTGGATGACGGGACCGGCATTCATCAGCGCGCCGGAGAGCCCGTCCTCTATCGGTTCGATGCTGGCGTAGGCGCGCTGGACCACGGCCAGCGCGTGCTCGGACAGGCGGCGTGGAAAGACGCCGGTAGGCAGGCGGGTGGCGTAGCCGCTGATCACGACCTTTTCGCCGTGCTTGCGCGCCAGGTAGGGCAGGGTGCCGGTCTCGGCAAAGGCGGTATCCGCTGGATTGCCGGCGTCTTTCATGGCGCGGGCGAAGACGTAGCTGCCGAAGGTGCCAGGCGGCAGGAACACGACTTGGCCGTCGCGCAGCAGGGGAGCCAATTCCTGCGCCAGGGCTTCGTGCGTGGTCGACGGCAGGGGAATGACCAGCAGTTCCGCATCGCCCACGGCCGCGGCCAGGTCGCGCACCAGCTGCAATTGCTGGGGGCCATCGCCCAGCGGGATCTGGCGGCTGCCGCGATAGTCGGTGACGGCCAGCGCGCCTGCGTCCCGCAATCCCTGGAATGCAGCCCAGTCCCGGCGCCACCAGCGCACCTGATGGCCTTTTTCAAACAGGTCGGCCGCTGCCGCGTAGCAGCCGTGGCCGCCGCCTATGACGCTGATTCTCATGGACAAGCTCCGTCTGGTGGAGTCTCGATCCTAGCGGCGGCTTGCAGGCGGGGCTGCGCCGAACGCGCAAGCGGCGTTCCGATCCGGCAAGCGAATCCAGCGCCGCCGGGCGGCGCCTAGTGCCTGTTGCGGCGCAGGGTATCCGATGGCAGGCAGCCGTAGCGCTTGCGGTAATGCGTGGCGAAATGTCCGAAGCTGGCGATGCCGTGCCGCAGCAGGATGTCGGTGACGCTGTCGCCTTCACTGGCTTGCTCCAACGCGGCATGCACCAAGACCAGCCGTTGATTGCGCACGTAGTCGCTGGGGCTTTGCTTCAGGAACTGCGCGAAGCCGTTTTGCAGCGTGCGCACGGATACGCCGCAGTGCGCCGCCAGGTCCGATAGCGAAAGAGGTTCGTCCGGATGGCTTTCTATGTAGTCGCGCGCCCGGCGCACGTGCAGGGGCAGCGGCTGGCGGCGATCCGCCTGCAAGGCTGTGGAATAGTTATGCGGCAGCTGGGTCAGCAGCAGCGTCAGCAGGTAGTCCGAGAAACCGGCGGCCAGAGTCTGCGTGACGCCCTCGATGGCGGGATGGCGGTACAGCCGGCATAGATAGTCCAGCGTTTCACGCACCGCCACCGGCCCGGGCGCGTCGGCTTCAATTTCAAGGTCGAACACCAGCGCCTGTTTGAGGGGGCGCTCGAGCAGCCGTTGCAGCTGGCGTTCCAGCGCCTCGCGTTCGATGCGCAGGATCAGGTTGCGGCAGTCGCGGCCGATGCGGATTACGCTGCGTTCGGACGGCGACGAGATGGTCAGGCTGCCCGCGTTCATGGAGGCGCTGCGCTTACCCAGCGTGATCAGTCCGGACCCTTGCAGCGTGATGCGGATCAGGTAGTAGCTGGCGATGTCGCCGGCGTCGATCTCGACCTCGGCGCCGTAATGCAGATCGAACAGCGCGGCGTTGCCGAAGAACACGCCATACAGCCGCGACTGCAGGGGTTTTCCCGGGGGCACGCACATGCGGTGCGACCATAGGTGCTGGCTGACCTGATCCTTGATCTCGGCGATGTTGCCCGAGTCCAGCAAGCAATGGCGGTCCAGCGGATTGGTGTCGTTGAACATGCTTTCCTGCGCAGCGGGAACAGTCATTGCGTCAGGCGTACAGAGGCTGGCCGCGCAAAGACCTACAAAAGATGGGCCTGCAAGCAAGTGAGGCGCAACCTCGCCCGTTGGGCGATGGGCAGATCTCACCACCATACAAGGGAAACAAACCATGACTGACGGCAGCCCGCGGCACGGATCAAAACCCAGCTACGCCTACGAGTGGTACGTCGTGGTGATATGCATGCTAGCGTACATATTTTCCTTCGTCGACAGGCAGATCCTGGCGCTGATGATCGAGCCCATCAAGCACGATCTGCAACTGTCCGATACGCAATTCAGCTTGCTGCACGGGCTGGCGTTTTCGCTGTTCTACGCCTTCATGGGCATCCCCATCGCGCTGCTGGCGGATCGCTATTCGCGCCCCAAGATCATCGCCATTGGCGTCGCGTTCTGGAGCCTGGCGACGGCGGCCTGTGGCCTGTCGCGCAATTTCGCGCAGATGTTCCTCGCGCGCATCGGCGTGGGCGTGGGGGAGGCGGCGCTGTCGCCCGCCACGTACTCCATGCTCAGCGACATGTTTCCGCGTGAAAAACTGGGGCGCGCCGTCGGGGTCTATTCGATCGGTTCGTTCATCGGTGGCGGCATGGCTTTTCTGATCGGCGGCTACGTCATCGATCTGCTCAAGAGCGTGGACACGGTCACCTTGCCCTGGGTAGGCGCGATGCGCCCGTGGCAGGTGACCTTCTTCATCGTGGGACTGCCCGGCCTGCTGATCGCGCTGCTGATCCTGCTGACGGTACGCGATCCGCAGCGGCTGGGCCTGCGGCGCAATGCATCGGGGCAGGTACAGAAGCCCGCCATGAAGGACACTTTTCGCTTCCTCGGCCGCCACCGCCGCACCTTTTTCTGCCATTACCTGGGCTTCTCGTTCTATGCGATGGCGCTGTTTGCGCTGCTGGGCTGGACGCCGGCGTTCTACATGCGCAAGTTCGGCATGTCGCCGGTGGATGCCGGCTACATGCTGGGCGTGGTGGTGCTGGTCGCCAATACCGCAGGCGTGTTCTGCGGCGGCTGGCTGATGGACTGGCTGGCCCGGCGGGGCTACAGCGATGCACCGCTGCGCGCCGGGGTGATCGGCGCGGCGGGCATGGCGGTGCCGGCGGTGATCTTCACCCAGGTGGATTCCCTGTGGCTGTCGGTGGGGCTGTTGCTGCCCGCCATGTTCTTTGCGTCGTTTCCCATGCCGACCTCGACGGCCGCGATGCAGATACTTCCTCCCAATCAACTGCGCGCGCAGGTGTCGGCGCTGTTCCTGCTGATCTCGAACCTGATCGGGCTGGGGCTGGGCACCACTGCGGTGGCCATGTTGACGGACCGGTTGTTCAAGAACCCGGCGGCGGTCGGGCAATCCATGTCCGTGCTGGTCGGCGTGGCGACGGTGCTGTGCATCGTCTTGCTGGCGCTGGGCTGCAAGCACTACCGGCGCAGCCTGAACCTGGAAACGCAGGAGCTCCGGCCGCTGGAGCCCGCGCGCGTGTCGTCCTGAAAGGGGCGTCCAGCGGCTGCCCCGGGGGCACGATGCGGCCCTTTTTTGGATCCTGTTACCTCTGCGTTGAACTACACATCCCTGGTAAAGGAAATGGTGCCGGGGATGCGCTATAACAAACGCTTTACGCATCACTGTTCCGTGCCTGGCGCAGTGGGCGGGCCGCCATGCTGGCTGGCCGCGCCCCACGCCGTCCCATGCCGGACCCCAATTCATGCCCCCTGTTTACCGCCGTCCATTGCTGGTCCCCTTGCTTGTCCTGACGGGCGTCCTGGCAGGGTGCTCATCCCCCAAGCCAGAGTTCGAAAAAGAAGATTTCACCCAGAACAACACCTACTCGCGCACCGTCGCCGCGAGTAACGTCGCGGCCTGCGATGCCGGCCGCCGCGCCTTGTTGAGCCAGGGCTACAACATCGACAAGTTCGAGGGCTCGCGGGTCACGGGGCACAAGAATTTCCAGGACGAAAGCGGACAGCACACGCAGATCGCCTTCAACATCGAATGCGCCTCCGACGGCGGCGCGAACGAGCGCGCCACGGTGTTCGCCAACGCGGTGCAGGACCGCTACTCGATCAAGCGCACCAACAGCTCGGCCAGCGTGGGCGTAAGCGTGTTGGGCCAGGTGTCCATGCCGTTCGGCTCGAGCGACGACTCGCTGGTGAAGACGGGCAGCCAGACGGTCGCGCGGCCCAAGTTCTATGAAGGGTTTTTCCAGCTATTGCAGCGTTTCCTGCCGGATGCGCAGGCTGCCGCCGCGCCGCCCACGCCTGCGGCCGGCCGGGCAAAGCCGCAGCCCAAGATCGCGCCGGCCGAGCCGGCGGAATCGCCCGACAAACCGGCTGACACGCTGAATCCGGCGGCGGCCAATGGCGCCGGTGAATCTCCGAAAGCGCCAGCGGCGGGCGGCGCCAGTTCGCCGGCCGCGCCCGCGTCCGCTACGCCTGCGAGCGCTGCGCCTGCGTCGACGACGGCTCCGTCCGCCGCGCCTGCGCCCGCATCTGCCGCGCCTGCGTCCAACGCGCCCGCAGCAACACCAACGCCCGCGCCCGCGGCTCCGGCCAGCCCGGAGGCGGCCAAGTAGGTCCGCGTCGCCGCGCTGGCTTGCCGTAGCGCAAACGGATGCGCCGCGCCGCTACACGGCGCGGTCCGCAATCCGGCGATAATGCCGGGCATCATGACCTATCAACTCCTGAAAATGCTCCACGTCGCGGCCGTGGTCGCCTGGCTGGGCGGATCGCTGTTTGTGTCGCTCTTCCTGCTGTCCTCGCAGCCGCAGGACAGTGAAGAAGCGCCGAAAGAACGCAAGATGCTGGGTGCCTTGCGCCGCTGGACGCTGTACGTGACCACGCCGGCCATGGTGTTGACCTGGCTGGTCGGCCTGCACCTGGCCATGACCTTCGGCTGGTTCGCCATGACCTGGATCTGGGTCAAGGTGGCCTTCGCCCTGGCGCTGTCGGCGCTGCTCGGTATCCAGAGCGCGGCGTTGCGCCGCATGGCCAACGGCAGCGCCAAGCGCCCGCCGCTGGTGGACCTGTACGCGCCGTTCACTGTCATCGCTTCCGCGGTCATCGTGACGCTGGTGGTCGTCAAGCCTTTCTGATCCGCGCGGCCGGACATGTGCCGGGACCATATGCCCAGCCGCCATAACCAAACGCCCCTGTAATAAGGACTCAACGAACTATTCGTTCGCGCGGTCCGTCCCCCTCCCTAGAATCGTTTCTCTCATAACCGCATAGCCTGAGAGGCGATTCCAATATGACTTCCCGTTTCTTCAAGCGCCTGCTGGGCGCGGTGCTGGCTTCGGCGGCAATGTTCCATGGCCCGGCGTTTTCGGCCGATCCCAAGCCCCTCAAGGTGGGCGTGCGCGGCGGCGTCGACGAGCAGATCTGGGAGGTGGTGGCGCAGGTCGCCAAGAAGAATGGCCTGGCGGTGGAGCCCGTCATCATCACCGGCACCGCCAGCCCCAACGAGGCGCTCAACAACGGCGACCTCAATGCCAACGCCTTCCAGCACATTCCTTTCCTGAACGACCAGATCAAGCAGCGCGGCTACAAGCTCGTGTCCGTGGCCAACACGCTGATCTCGCCCATCGCGTTCTACTCCAAGAAGTACAAGTCGCTGAAGGACCTGCCCGAGGGCGCCCGCGTCGGCATCCCCAATGATCCCAGCAACCAGACGCGCGCGCTGGTCATCCTGCGCGACCAGGGCTTGATCACGCTGAAGGACGGATTCGATCCCGCCACCGGCACGGCCACGCTGGCGGACGTGACCGCCAACCCCAAGAGGCTCAACTTCGTGGAAAGCGCCTCCGTGGTGCTGGCGCGCTCGCTGCCGGACGTGGACACCGCGGCCATCGTCAACAGCTTCGCCTACCAGGCCGGGCTGATCGCCACGCGCGACGGCATCGCGGTGGAAAAGAAGGACAACAATCCCTACGTGAACATCATCGCGGTGCGCGAACAGGACAAGAACGCGCCCTGGGTGCCCGAACTGGTCAAGGCCTACCACTCCGAAGAGGTGCGCCAGTTCATTCTGAGCAAGTACGAAGGTTCGGTCATTCCGGTTTTCTGAGACTGGAAGCGGGCAATGATGCAATACGAATTTTCCGTGAGCGGGCTGGCCGACGCCGCGCCGCAAACGCCGTCGGTTGACGCGCACATCGTCTTCGAAGGCTTGCAGAAGCGCTACGAGGGCGCGCAGGGGCCGGTGGCCGCTTTGTCCGACGTGTCGTTCTCCATCGCCCGCGGCGAGGTGTTCGGCATCATCGGACGCAGCGGCGCGGGCAAGTCCACGCTGCTGCGTTCCATCAACATGCTGGAGCGGCCCAGCGCCGGCCGCGTGCTGGTGGACGGCGTCAATGTGGGCGGCCTGGATGAGCATGCGCTGGTGGGCCTGCGCCGCCGCATCGGCATGATCTTCCAGCACTTCAACCTGCTGTCGGCCAAGACGGTGGCCGAGAACGTGGCCTTGCCCTTGCGCGTGGCAGGCGTGAAGCCCGCGGCCGCGCGGGCGCGGGTGGAAGAACTGCTGGAGCTGGTGGGGCTGCGCGACAAGGCCGACGCCTATCCGGCAAAGCTGTCCGGCGGCCAGAAGCAGCGCGTCGGCATCGCACGCGCGCTGGTGCATCAGCCGGAGATCCTGCTGTGCGACGAAGCCACGTCGGCGCTGGACCCCGAGACCACGCAGTCGATCCTGGCCTTGCTGCTGGACATCAACCGCAAACTGGGCCTGACGGTGGTGCTGATCACGCACGACATGGCGGTGATCCGCGAGGTCTGCCACAAGGTGCTGGTGCTGGACGGCGGCCGCAAGGTCGAGGAAGGCGAGGTCTGGCGCGTGTTCGGCAACCCCCAGGCCGCTGCCACGCGGGCCTTGCTGCGGCCTTTGCAGCACGACCTGCCGGCCGACCTGGCGGGCAGGCTGGTGCCCGACCTGCAAGGCCGGGCGGGCGTGGCGGTGCTGCGGCTGCGCTTTACAGGGCAGGGGCGCCCGCAGGGCGTGTCCTTGCAGGCGCTGGCGGCGCTCGGCCCCGGCGCGACGCTGCTGCATGGCGGCCTGGACCGTCTGCGCGGCCACGCCCAAGGCAGTCTGCTGGTTTCCGTGCCCGCGGGCGCATTACAGGAAGAGGCCACGCGCGCCGCGCTGGTGGCCGATCAGATCAAGGTGCTGGGTTATGTCGCTGCCGATGCTTGATAAATACCTGCAGGCCTTTCTGCAGACCCTGGCCATGGTGGGCGTATCCGCCGTCATTGCCATCGTTCTGGGCCTGGCGCTGGCCGTGGTGCTGACCGTCACCGCGTCGGGCAACCTGTATCCCAGGCCGCGCTTCAACAAGGTCCTGTCGGTGACGGTGAATACCTTCCGCGCCATCCCCTTCATCATCCTGCTGGTGGCGATGCTGCCGTTCACGCGTTTCCTGGTGGGCACCACGCTGGGCACCTGGGCCGCCATTGTGCCGCTGTCGGCCAATCTGGTGCCGTTCTTCGCGCGCATTGCCCAGGTCAGCCTGAACGACGTGGACCACGGCCTGGTGGAGGCAGCGCGCGCCATGGGCTGCCGCCGCTGGCACATCGTGCGCCACGTGCTGTTGCCGGAAGCCCTGCCGGGCATCATCGGCGGCATGACGGTCAGCGTCATTGCCATGATCAACGCCTCGGCCATGGCCGGCGCGGTCGGCGCCGGCGGCCTGGGCGACCTGGCGATCCGCTACGGCTACGAACGTTACGAGACCCGCGTCATGTTCGAGGTGATCGTGATCCTGATCGCGCTGGTTTCCATTGTGCAATTCACCGGCGAATGGCTGTCGCGCCGCGCCGACCACAAACGCTGACTCTGTGCCGCAGCCCGACGCTCCGGCCATATTTGAAAACACAGGAACACTGACATGACCGAGTCCACGCAACACGGCTTCGCCACGCGCGCCATCCACCTGGGCTACGACCCGCTGGACGAGCAGGGCGCGCTGGCGCCGCCTCTCTACCTGACCTCCACCTACACCCAGGACAGCATCGAGGCCTTCGACCAGATCCGCCTGGGCGAGAAGCAGGGCTACGTCTACGGCCGCACCCGCAATCCGACGCAGGCGTTGCTGGAAGAGCGGCTGGCGTCGCTGGAGGGCGCCGAAGCGGGCGTTGTGACCGCTTCCGGCATGGCGGCGATTTCGGCCACCCTGTTCTCGCTCCTGCAAAGCGGCGACGAGATCGTGGTGGACCAGATCGTGTACGGCACGGCCTTCACCCTGTTCACGCAGGGCCTGGCGCGGTTTGGCGTGCGCGCGGTGTTTGCCGACTTCACCCGTCCCGAGACCGTGGCCGCGGCCCTCGGCCCCAAGACGCGTGCCGTCTACTTTGAAACGCCCGCCAATCCGAATCTGCGTCTGGTGGATATCGCGGCGGTGTCCGCCATCGCCCGCGGCAAAGGTGTGCTGACTATCGTCGACAACACCTTCGCCACGCCGGTGCTGCAGCGGCCGCTGGAGCATGGCGCGGACATCGTGCTGCATTCGGCCACCAAGTACCTGGGCGGCCACGGCGACCTGCTGGCCGGCGCGGTGCTGGGCCGCAAGGAGCACATCGATGCCATCCGGCTGCAGGGGTTGCGCTACTTCACCGGCGCCACCTTGTCGCCTTTCACGGCTTTCCTGGTGCTGCGCGGGATCAAGACGCTGGAATTGCGCGTGGCGCGCCATAGCGAATCCGCCTTGCGGGTGGCCAAGCTGCTGCGCGAGCATGCGGCGGTGGCCGACGTGTTCTATCCCGGCTTGGCCGATACTGCGGGGGCCGAGATCGCGCGCCGCCAGCAATCGGCGGGCGGCGGCCTGGTCGCGTTCGAGTTGAAGGGCGGATTGACCGCTGGCCGCAAGCTGCTCAATAGTCTGAAGCTGGCGCGCATCGCAGTCAGCCTGGGCGATCCTGAAACCCTGATCCAGCATCCCGCGTCGATGACGCACGCCAGTTACACGGCTGAGGACCGCGAACGCTATGGATTGTCCGAGGGCTTGCTGCGCCTGTCGGTGGGCCTGGAGACGCCTGAAGACATCCTGTCCGATCTCAGGCAGGGCCTGGACCGGCTGTAGCGGCCGCGGGGGGCGTGGTTGTGCCGCGTCGCCAGGCTACCCATTCTCCCGCGCACTCGAAGTTGCGCGGTCCGCGCGCGGCGGCTGCCAGCCCCGCGCGCAGCGCCCCCATGTCCAGTCCGGGCATGTTGTGCAGCAGGGCGGGAGGCAGGCGTTCGACGTCCAGCGTTGCCTCGTCGAGCTCCATGGCCATCAGCCCGCCGCCGTCGCTGGGCACGCGCAGGAACCACAGGCCCTCCATGTAGTCGCCCGACCAGGGATCGGGGTAGATGGCCTGCGTGTAGCGGAATCCGAATTCCTGGATGTCGCTCCAGGGCCAGAACTCCTGCTGGCCCAGGGCGCGCGCCAGCTCACTGCTGCGCGTGAAACCGGTTGCGTCGAAGCTCACGGTCTCGCGCAAGGGATTCTCGGGTGGTGTCGGACCGGCGAGCAGCCGTTTGATGAATGACCACATGGCGCGGAGGCGGATGAAGGGAGGCCAGTGTAGCGGCCTTCGTCGCTGCAAAAATGTTACAACGTTTGATCGTAGTCAAACCCGCAGGGCAGGGCTCGGGGTAGCGTTTGCGCTTTTCCCGGCCAAGGCCGCAGGCGCAAGCCCGGCAGCCGCGGGCAGGACGATCAGCGTAGCGAGGACAGGATCGATGACAGACAAGACAAGCCCAGCCACCGAGCAAACCGTAGCGGAAGCGCCGCGCAAGCGCGCCGCCAGGCGGACCGCCAGCGCCTCCACCAAGCCGGCCACCAAGACGGTGGTCAAAACGGTAGTCACGCCTGTGACCACCAGTCGCAAACCGCGCGCGGCGAAGGCCCCCGCGGCGGGCGCTCCCGCGGCGGTCGATCCCATATCCGCGGCAGCCGCCGCCGAGCCGGCTCTCAATGTGCGCAAGCGCGTCGTCGCTCGCCAGGATGCCGCGCGCCAGGAGACCGTGGCGGTCCTGGCCGATATTGCCCGCCGCTACAACGTCAGCGCGCCCGCCCATTCCCGCGAGGCGCTGCGCTCGGTCATCGAGGAGCTGTCGCCGGACGATGCGCAGGCCGTGCACCGCGCGCTGGTGGAAGCCAATTCGGCGGCGCCGCGCGTGCGCCGCAACCCCGACGACGAGCTGGCCGCGGACTGGCGCGAAGGCGTCTATCCCTATCGCCACCGTATGCTGCGCCGTAACTACGAAAGGCAGAAATACAGCCTGCAGGTCGAACTGCTGAAGCTGCAGGCCTGGGTCAAGGCCACCGGCCAGCGCGTCGTGATCCTGTTCGAAGGCCGCGACGCCGCGGGCAAGGGCGGCACCATCAAGCGCATGATGGAACACCTGAATCCGCGCGGCGCGCGCGTGGTCGCCCTGGAGAAGCCGTCCGACACGGAAAAGGGCCAGTGGTACTTCCAGCGCTACGTGCAGCACCTGCCCACCGCGGGCGAGATCGTCATGTTTGACCGCTCCTGGTACAACCGCGCCGGCGTGGAACGCGTGATGGGTTTCTGCACCCAGAACGAATACCTGGACTTCCTGCGCCAGGTGCCGGATTTTGAGCGCCATCTGGTCAGCAGCGGCATCCACCTGATCAAGTTCTGGTTCTCGGTCAGCCAGGAAGAACAGCGCCGCCGCTTCCTGCAGCGCAAGGTGCATCCGCTCAAGCAATGGAAGCTCAGCCCCGTGGACCTGGCCTCGCTGGACAAGTGGGATGACTACACCCGCGCCAAGGAAGCCATGTTCGCGCACACCGACACGGCGGACGCGCCCTGGGTGGTGGTCAAGTCCGATTGCAAGAAGCGCGCGCGGATCAATGCGATGCGCTATGTGCTCAGCCGCCTGCCGTATGAAGGCAAGAGCGGCGATCCCATGATGGCGCTGGATTCGCTGATCGTGGGCCGCGCGCTGTAGCCGTTCAGGCGCCCAGCGCCTGCAGATTCAGCGTGTAGCTGCGGCCGATCCAGACGGCGCAGTCGCGGTGGTCGCGGATCGAGTCGCCGGTGTTGGGGTGCATGAAGACATCCAGCGCCCCGTGATGCAGGGTCAGCCAGGTGGCGATCTCCGCGAAATGCTCCGGCGTGAAGGCGATCTGGTAGCTCCACTGGGGATGCGGGCCGACGGGGCGCTCATGGAAGCGCCCCATTTCCATCTTGCCGGCAAAGCGCGCGGTGATCCGTTCGCGCAGCGCGTGCGCCGCGTCGCGGCTGGCGGCGTCGAAATACACGTGGGCGTGCCAACTGGCGACATCGCTGGTTTGCAGATCGGTCATTGCTAGTACTCCGTCGATGTCAGCCGCCCGCGCGCTTGGCGCGGATGCCTTGTTTTTGCAGGGTTTCCATGACGCGCTCGCAGTGGTCACCCTGGATTTCGATCACGCCGTCCTTCACCGTTCCGCCCGAGCCGCAGGCGTTGCGCAGCTGCTTTCCCAGCGCGTTCAACGCCGCGCCATCCAGCGCCAGGCCCTTGACCACGGTGACGCTCTTGCCGCCGCGGCCCTTGGTTTCGCGCGATACGCGCGCCACGCCATCGCCGGCGGGAAGCGCCTGGGCGGCCTGCTTGCACAGGCACTGCGGCAGCGGCTTGCGGCATTCGGGACACATGCGGCCGCCGTCGGTGGAATAGACCAGGCCGCCTGTAGAACTGCTTTTCATGATGGGCTTGCGAAAAAGAAAGTTGATCGTCGTCGGCGCGGCCGGATTACTTGCCGCGCATCTGGTCTATCAGCCGCCGGTCGCGCTTGGTCGGCCGGCCGGCCTCTATGCCCAGCGCGGGTTCGGGCGCCAGGCGGCGCATTTCCGCTGCGCGCTCCCGCGCCGCCACGCTTTCGGGCGTTTCCTCGTAGAGCTGGCGTGCGACAGGCGCTGGGCCGCGCACGCCGCTGACGCCCATCACCCGCACGTGCAGCGCCGGGTCTTCCTTGCGCACCGTGACCAGGTCGCCGGGGGCGACCTCGCGCGCGGGCTTGGCGGGCTGGTCGTTCACCAATACCCGGCCCTTGCCGATTTCCTGCACGGCCAAGCTGCGCGTCTTATAGAAGCGCGCGGCCCATAGCCATTTGTCTAGCCGGATCTTGTCCATCGTCCCGTACCTGCCGGATTGCTGCTCAGGTGTCCATGATAGCCGCCGCGGGAAGCCTGCCGGCCCGCGAGGCAGGCGCTTGCTGTCAGATCGCTTTCGCTCACCCTGCCAGAACGCTTAAGCCAGGCTTAAAACGGCCTGTGCGCCGGAACTCGATGCGCGCGTCTCGTCTAACCAGAAACGCGTATCGGAGGGCAATCGACTCATGGACCTGAACTGGCAGCAACAACTGGCGGAAAGCGGGCTCTGGCTGGCGCATGCGTTTGGCATATCCGCCGTCGTGCTGGTGCTGGTGGTGGGCATGCTCGCGCGCTACACGGACTGGGGACGCAAGTTCTGGCGGCTGGCGTGGCCGTATCTGAACCCTCGGCGCAGCTGGCGTCCCTTGTTGATGCTGGCGCTGCTGTTGTTCCTGGCGATGTTCGCCGTGCGCATGACTGTGCTGTTTTCGTTTTGGTACAACGGCTTCTACAGCGCGCTGCAGGCATTGGATCAAAGCGCGTTCTGGCATTTCCTGGGCATATTCTCGGTGCTGGCCTGTGTGCACGTGGTGCGCACGCTGGCCGCCAGCTATGCCGGACAGGCCTTCGACATCCGTTGGCGCGTGTGGCTCAACGATCGCCTGACCCGCGACTGGCTGGGCGCGGGCGCCTACTACCGCGGCCATTTCGTCGACGCTCCGGTCGACAACCCCGACCAGCGCATCGAGCAGGACATCGCCATGTTCGTGACGGGCTCGCGCACGCTGGCGATCGGCGCGCTGAGCGCGGTGGTCTCGCTGGTGGCGTTCACTTCCATCCTCTGGGGCCTGTCCGGCGCCTTGACCGTGGCCGGCGTGGAGATCCCGCGCGCCATGGTGTTCATGGTGTACCTGTATGTGATCGTGGCGACCTTGTTCGCGTTCAAGATCGGGCGGCCGCTGATCAAGCTGAACTTCCTGTCCGAACGGCTGACGGCGAACTTCCGCTACGCGCTGGTCCGCCTGCGCGAGAACGCGGAGAATGTGGCGTTCTATCAAGGCGAGAACGTGGAGCGCGCCACCTTATGGACACGTTTCTCGGCCTATATCGCCAACTTGTGGGCGCGTGTGTACCGGGGGCTGAAGTTCGACGGCTTCAACCTGTCAGTGAGCCAGGTCGCGGTGGTGTTCCCCTTCATCCTGCAGGCGCCGCGTTTCTTCAGCGGCGCGATCAAGCTGGGCGATGTCATCCAGACTTCGCAGGCCTTCGGACAAGTGCAGGATTCCCTATCCTTCTTCCGGACTTCCTACGACACCTTTGCGCAGTACCGCGCCACGCTGGACCGGCTGAACGGCTTTCTGGATGCCAACGAGGCCGCGCGCGCGCTGCCCTCAGTGCAGACCGAGCCCTTGCCCGACGGCTTGGACATCGCGGCCGTGCAGGTGGCGCGGCCCGACGGCACGGTCCTGCTGCGCGATCTGAACCTGAGTTTGCGGCCGGGCCAGGCCCTGCTGATCAAGGGGCCGTCGGGTAGCGGCAAGACCACCTTGCTGCGTGCGCTGGCGGGCCTGTGGCCTTATGCGCACGGCTTGGTGCGCCGGCCGCAGGGCGCTTGCGCCTTGTTCCTGTCGCAACGGCCGTATCTGCCCTTGGGCGACCTGCGTGGCGCGGTCGCATATCCGGGGCTGGCGCAACCCGAGGACGATGCGCGCCTGGCCGAAGCGCTGCGGCAGGTCAATCTGGGGCATCTGGTCGGCCGGCTGGATGAGGTGGCCGATTGGTCCCGCATCCTGTCCATAGGCGAGCAGCAGCGCGTGGCGTTCGCGCGCGTGCTGTACAACCGGCCCGCCATCGTCTTCCTGGACGAGGCCACGTCAGCTACCGATGAAGGGCTGGAACATGCGTTGTATAGCCTGCTGCGCGAGGAGCTGCCATCCTGCATGCTGGTCAGTGTGGGGCATCGCAGCACGCTCGACGCCTTCCACACGGACAGGCTGGATCTGGATGGCGCGGGGAACTGGCGGGTCGGGCCGATGGCCGCGGCGGGCGGCTCCGCGCAGCGCCGCCAGCCCGCGGATGGCCGGTCCGGCGGGCTGCAGCGGGCGGCGGCCTAGTCGGCGCCCAGCCGCCCGGCAGCGATCAGGTGCCCACGCGCAGCGGACCGGTCAGCTTGCGCAGCGCGGCGATCACGCTTTGCGCAGTGATGCGGCCGGTCTTGGGATTGGCCGACGGGATGTTCTGGATTTCCATCGAGAACGAGGCCGAGTCGGACACCACTTCGACGCGGTGGAGATTGCGTTCCAGCGAGGGATCGGCCCAGATTTCCAGGGTGGTCTTGTCCGGGCCGATGCCGGCCAGCGACACGCTGACCGCCACGTTCAGGTTGGCCGGAAAGCCCACCGCCGCTTCTCGCGGCGAGCCGCGGAAGATCAGGCGCGGCTCGGTGATGTCCGCGATGTCGATGTTGTTGTCGGTCAGGTAGGGCGCGCCCAGCAGGCCGCGCACCGGCTTGCGGGTGATCATGGTGACGGAGTGGATGACGCCTTCGGCCGCGGCGGTAATGGCGTCCAGGCCCAGGATAGCGCCCGAGGGCACCAGGATCTGGCCGTGGTGCTGGCGGGCGAGTTCGATCAGGTCGTCATGGCGCAGCAAGGCGCCGGAACTGAGCACCACCATTTTCTTGCCGGCGCGCAGCACGGGCTCGGCGATGTCGCGGAACACCGCGGCGGGCGCGCATTCCACCACCACGTCACAGTGCTCGTGCAGCGCGCCGATGGTGGTGTAGGCGGGCGCGGCCTGGGTCCAGGCAAAGGCCGGTGGGGCCTTGGGATCGCGCACCGCCACGGCGGCGAGCGTCAGGCCGGGCAGGCCGGCGTCCAGGGATTGCGCCACGGCTTGGCCGATGGCGCCGAAGCCGGCGATGCCGACGCGGTAGCTGTTCATAAGGGTCCAGAGTAGGGCCGCGGCGCGCCGCGGGTGGTTCGGAAGGGGCTGGGCGACTATGCGAGAACGCGGCGCCGGGCTGTCGGCCACTGTAGCCACCGTGCCGGCAGGCGTCAATGCGGAATGGCGACCATGCCCGGCTACACTTTGCGCCTGGATCGACAGGAGTACAGGCATGCATATCCTCCCCGAAGCGCCGGGCGACCGCGACGCGATCTTCGCGCTGACGCAAGCCGCGTTCAAAGACCACCCCCACAGCCAGCAGACCGAGGGCTACATCACCAACGCGCTGCGCGAAGCGGGGGCATTGGCGCTGTCGCTGGTGGCGCGGGTGGATGGGCGCATCGCAGGCCACGTCGCCTTCTCTCCGGTGACGGTCAGCGATGGCTCGGCGGACTGGTATGGCCTGGGACCGGTGGCGGTGCTGCCCGAACTGCAAGGCCAGGGCATAGGCGCGGCCTTGGTCCGGGACGGCCTGGAGCGCTTGAAAGCGCTGGGCGCCGCCGGCTGCGTGGTCATGGGGGATCCGGCGTATTACGGGCGATTCGGCTTTGCGCAGATGCCTGGCTTGACCTATCCCGGCGTGCCGCCGGAGTACTTCATGGCCCAGGTGTACACGCGCCCGGCGCAAGGCCAGGTCGCGTATCACCCGGGTTTCGAAGCAACGGCCTAGCCGGCGCGGGCGGCGGCGGGCTTGCTTCAAGCGCGCCAGGCGCGCGGATCAACTGCCTTTCTGCGCCTGCGTCATGTAGTCCACGGTCAGGTTCGACAGCGCGCGCACGCCGTTGATGAGGCCGGACTCATCAACATAGAAGCGCGGCGAATGGTTGGGCGCGGCCTTCTCGACGTCGGTGCCCTTGGGCGTCACGCCCAGGTAGAAGAACATGCCCGGCACCTTCTCCTGGTAGAAGGAGAAGTCCTCCGACGCGGTGGACTTGGGCTGCAGGCCGTAGTTGCCTTCACCCGCCACGCGCCGCAGCGTGGGACCCATCTGCTCGGTCAGCGCGGGATTGTTGACGGTGGCGTTGTACAGCTCCACCACGCGCACGTCCGCCTTGGCGCCCGCGCTCTGCGCGATCATGTCGGCGGTGCGCGCGATGCGCTGGTGGATGTCCTTCTTCATGCCTTCGTCATAGGTGCGGATGGTGCCTGTCATGGCGACGTTGTCCGGCACGATGTTCATGCGGTTGCCGCCGTGGATCGCGCCCACGGTGATGACGGCCGGCTCCAGCATGCTGTTGATCTGGCGGCTGGGGATGGTCTGCAGGCCCAGGATGATCTGCGAGCTGACCACGATCGGGTCGATGCCAGACCAGGGGCGCGCGCCATGGGTTTGCTTGCCGGTGACGTCGATCCAGAACTGGTCGGCGGCGGCCATGGCGGGGCCGCTGCGCCACGACAGTTTGCCCACGGGATACGAACTGGACACATGCAGGCCGAAGATGGCGTCCACTTTGGGATTTTCCAGCACGCCTTCCTGCACCATCATCTTCGCGCCCCAGATCTTCTTGCCGTCCGGCTCGAAGTCGGCGGGGCTTTCCTCGGCGGGCTGGAAGATGAACTTCACGCTGCCGGGGAGCTGGTCCTTCATGCCGGCCAGCACTTCGGCCGTGGCCATCAGGATGGCGGTGTGGGTGTCGTGGCCGCAGGCATGCATCACGTCCACTTCCTTGCCCAGATAGGTACCCTTGGCCTTGGAGGCGAAGGGCAGGTCCACCTGTTCCTTGACGGGCAGCGCGTCCATGTCGGCGCGCAGCGCGACCACCGGGCCGGGCTTGCCGCCCTTGAGCACGGCGACCACGCCGGTGCCGGCCACGCCCGTCTTCACTTCCATGCCCAGCGCGCGCAGGTGGTCGGCGACCAGCTTGGCGGTGCGGTTTTCCTGGTTGCCCAGTTCGGGGTGTTCATGGATGTCGCGGCGCCAGGCGATGAGCTTGTCCTCGATGGCCTTGGCGCGCTGATCGATCTGCGCGGCAAGCGCGGGATTGGGCGCGGGAACCAGCGGTCCTTGGGTGCCGGGCGCGCTTTGCGCGGCGGCCGGGCCAGACATCAGCAGGTGCGCGGCGAGCGCCAGCGGGGCCAGGCGGAACAGGGGTTTGCGGTAAGGCATGTTTTGCTCTCCTCGTGGTTGTTAACCTGTTATTGGACGAGGATCTTACCGAAGCGCAAGAAGGCGGGCGCGTTTGTTACCAACGCTTAAAAACAGGCCGTTTTGATTCCGGCGAATGGAATTCCGCGCGCCGGAATCCGGGGTTCATGCGGTGCGTAGAACGTTCTTCGCGCCGCGCGCGAGGAACAGCAGCAACAGCGCCGCCAGCAGCGATGCCGTGCCTGCGAAAAGCATGGCGGCATGGAAGCCGCCGGCCAGTGCGTCGGCGGCCAATTCCGCCGCGTTGCCAGGTTGGCCGGGCAGCTCATGCAAGGTGATGGCGGCACGCGCCAGGGCTTGCGCGTCGGGCGCGCCCAGCCGCGACAGCGAGCCCGTCAGCGCTTCGATGGCGCGCCCGCTCATCAGCGCGCCCAACAGCGCGATGCCTATCGTCATGCCGGTCTGGCGCAGCGCGTTCATGGTGGCCGAGGCCATGCCGGAGCGTTCGCGCGGCACCGTGGCCATCACGGCCATGCTGGTCGAGGGAACCGCCAGGCCGGTGCCCAGGCCCAGCAGCACCAGCAGGGCGCCGGACACGGCATACGGCGTGTGGGCCTCGAAGCTGGTCATGCCCAGCATGGCCAGGCCGATGAACGCAAAGCCGGCGATCATCAGGCGCGGCAGGCCGAAGCGCAGATTGAGGCGGCCGAATACCAGCGACACCAGCCCGGCCGCGGCAAACTGCGGCGCCAGTTGCCAGCCGGTGGCCAGCGGCGACAGCCCCCGTACGTGTTGCAGGTAGAGCGAGAAGAAGAACAGGCTGCTGTAGGCGGAAAAGCCCAGCACGAAAGACGCGAAGTTGGTGATGGCGAAGCTGGCGTCGCGGAACAGCCCCAGCGGCAGGATGGGCCGCGCGGCGCGGTGCTCGACCCACAGGAAGGCGAGCAGGCCGGCGGCCGCGATGGCGAGCGCAATGGTGGCTTGCGGCGCGGCCCAGCCGTGTTCGCCGGCGGCGATCAGGCCATAGGTCAGCGCGCCCAGCCACAGCACGCTGAGCGCCTGGCCCGCGGGGTCGAATGCGGCGTGTTCGGGATGGGCGCTTTCCGTGATGCTCCAGGCGCCCAGCGCGATGGCCAGCGCTCCCACCGGCAGGTTGATGAGAAAGATGCTCTGCCAGTTGAAGTGGGCCACCAGCACGCCGCCCAGCATGGGGCCCACGATGAGCGAAATCGCATTGCAGGAAGCCCAGATGCCGATGGCCTGGGCGCGTTCCTTGGGATCGGGGAAGGCCTGGGTCAAGAGCGATAGCGCGCCCGGCACCAGCAGGGCGCCGGCCACGCCCTGCACGGCGCGGCCGATCAGCAGCGCCGTCAGGTTGTCCGCCAAGCCGCACAGGGCGGATCCGGCGGTGAACAGCAGCACGCCCGCCAGCCAGGAGCGCTTGCGGCCGTAGCGGTCGCCCAAGGGGCCGGCGGACAGCATGAAGGCCGACAGGAACAGGGCGTAGGCGTCCACCACCCATTGCAGCCCGGCCATGTCGATGCGCAGGGCCGCCTGCATGGTGGGCAGGGCCACGTTGACGATGCTGATGTCCAGGATGGTGATGAAGCTGCCCAGGTTGACGGCTAGGACCAGGGCGCGGCGGCGTGCGGGATGCATGGCGGGACGCAGAGTAGAGGAAGCGTTATTCTATTCATCGACCGACCGTCGGTCAATGGAAAGAAGAACGATTCTCAAATTTTGGCCCTGTCCCCGCGCCTCCTCTACACTGGCGCCTTGCTACTGAACCGACCCTGAACGATATGCCTGCTCCCGCCGACCCGTCTGCCTTGCCAGGCCCGGACGCCGCTCCCAAACCCCGCACCAAACCGGCCGCCGTGCGGCTGGACGAGCTGATGGCGGCCGCGGAAGCGCTTTTCATCCAGAAGGGCGTCGAGGCTGCCACCATCAACGAGATCGTGGAGCGCGCGGGCGTGGCCAAGGGCACGTTCTATCACTACTTCACGTCCAAGAACGACATGCTGGCGGCGCTGCGGGCCAAGTTCTCGCAGGGGTTCCTGGACCATATCGACCGCGAGGTGCAAGCCTGTGCGCCGGACGACGGCGTGGCGCGGCTGCGCGCCTGGACCCGGGCGGGGGTCGAAGCCTACTTCGACGGCTATGAGCTGCATGACGTGGTGTTCCACGACGCCCAGCATCCCGACCGCGGCGTGGCCGAGAAAAGCGCCGTGCTGGAACAGCTGGAAGCCATTCTGGAGGCGGGCGCGCGCGCCGGCTGCTGGCAGCTGGAAGATGCGGCGCTGACCGCCATCGTGCTCTACCACGGCATGCATGGCGCGGTGGACGCCAGTATTGCGCAGGGCCGGCGCGACGCGCAGGCGTTGTCCGGCCCCTTGTCGGCGATGTTCCTGCGCACGCTGGGCGCGGGCTGAGGCCCGCCCCTCCGTGATCGCTGCTATTGCAGCTTGATGCCCAATTCCTTGATCAGCGGCCCCATGTCGGCGCGGTCGGCCTCGATGGTCGCGGCCAGTTCCTGTGGCGTGCTGCCGATCGGGATCATGCCCAGGGTTTCCATCTGCGCGCGCATCGCGGGTTCTTTCAGGATGTCCGCCACCGATTTCTGGATCAGCGCGACCCGGTCGTCCGGAATGCCGGCGGGCGCCATCAACCCGATCCACGGTTGCGGCGCATAGCCCTTCAGTCCTGATTCCTCCAGCGTGGGCGTGTCGGGCAGGCCGCCGAAGCGTTGCGGGCTGGTGATCGCCAGGGCGCGCAGCCGGCCGCTGTCGATCAGGCCCTTGGAACTCGAAGGCGCGTCCAGGCCGACGTCGAGCTGGCCGCCGATCAGGTCGTTCTGCGTCTTGCCCGACGAGGACGAGGGCACGTACAGGGCCTTGATGCCGGCGCGCCGCGCCGTCTGTTCCCAGACCAGGTGGAACGCCGTGCCGATGGAGAACGAACCGACGCTCAGGTTGCGCGCCTTGCTTTCGCGCACGAAGTCTTCCCAGGTCTTGAGCGGACTGTCCTTGGGCACGATGAAAATGAAGGGTGTGCGCGCGACCAGCGAGATCGGCTTGAGGTCCTTCTGCGTGTCGAACGGCAGGCTGTCCACGGCGAAAGGCACGATGGTGACGGACGAGGCGACCACCATGCCCAGCGTGTAGCCGTCCGGCGCGGACTTGACCAGCGCGCCGGTGCTGATGATGCCGGAGGCGCCGGGCTTGTTCTCCACTACCACCGGCTGGCCCCAGGCGGCGCCGAGCTTGCTGGCCAGCACGCGCAGCATGACGTCGACAGGACCGCCAGGCGGATTGGAGACGATGATCTTGACGGGTTTGTCGGGATAGGCGGCCGTGGCCGCCAGCGGCGTCAGCAGCGCTAGCGCCAGCACGGTTTGCTTGAACATGGAATTCCCCTTGTTTTGATGTGTTTGAGGCGCGGGCCGAGTGCGCCCGCGCCGATGCGCGTGAGGTCCGCGCTCAGGCCAGGATCTGCATATGCGGAGCCGCCGGCCAGCCGGGCCCGTCGCCGCGGATGAACGCGATCCATGCCTGCTGCGTGGCCTGGGCCAGTTGCCGCGCCTGCGCAGGCGGCAGTCCGGCAAGCATGGGCGCGCCGGCGTAGGCCGGCATCGTGTCGAAGACGAAGGGCAGCTCGATGCAATGGCAGGCGCCGAAGTTCGCCGTGGGCGCCACGTCAAAGCGCGCCAGCCAGGCCTGGCGGCCCTGGGCAGCGGCGTCGCGCGCCCACTGGCGCGATGGCGCGCCGAATACCTCGTCGCCCAGTTCCTGGTCGGACGCATCCCTGCCATTGCCGGGAAAGGCGGCCATTTCGTCGCGGGTATAGCAGACCACCACGTCGGCGCGGGACGCGGCCTGCTCGAGCGCGGGCGCGATGTCTTGCGGCAGCACCTGGCCGTCCAGCACCGGGGCGAACTGGCTGCGGCTGCTGCCCTCGGCGCGCAGTACTTCGGCCACGGCAGGCGCCTGCTGCGCAGCCAGCAATGCCGTCACGGGCAGTTCGCGCGCGGCCTCCAGGGAGTCGGCGCCCGCGGCCCGCAGGAAGGCTTGCCCCAGCGCGTCGGCTTGCTTCGCGCTGCGAAAGCCCCGGCCCAGCGCCGCGCTTTGCAGGATGGCGCGGGAGAAGCGCGGCTTGCGCGCCAGCATGGCGCAGATCGAGGACGCGCCCGCCGATTGGCCCATGACCGTGAGCCGTTCGGGATCGCCGCCCAGGTCCTGGATGTTGTCCAGCACCCAGGCTATGGCGGCTTCCTGATCCAGCAGGCCCGCGTTGGCAGTCTGGCCAGGCACATACAGCCAGCCCAGCGCGGCCAGCCTGTAGTTGACCGCGACCACCACCAGGTCGCCGCGTAGCGCGAGGTTCGCGCCGTCGTACCAGTCCAGCGCGCCGCCGCCGCTTTGCCAGGCGCCGCCGTGCAGCCACACGACCACCGGCCGCCGCTTGCCGTCGGCGGCCGGCGTCCACACGGTCAGGTGCAGGCAGTCCTCGGATTGTTCGGCGTTGAAGTCACCCATGGCGCCGCGCAGGCGCGAGGGCAATTGTGGCGCGACCGGTCCCGGCCGGGTGGCGTCGAGCTTGCCGCGCCATGCGGCGGGTTGCGGCGGCGCGAAGCGCAGGCGGCCGATTGGCGCCTGCGCATAGGGAATGGCGCTGTAGCGGCAAACGCCGCCTTGCTGCACGCCGGTCAGCGTGCCTGCCTGCAGCGCCGCCTCTACCAACTGACTCATATCCTGCCCCTTGTGTATTGGTCCATGGCCCGGCCGCGGCAGGCGCCGCGGCGGTCGGACTATGGTAGGGAGGAATGAGCCGCGCCAGGCATGCAGGTTTCGAACATTGCCATGCGCAATCCGCATGGCTGGGCTGGGGGCGCGCTTGCTACTTGAGGATGCGCGCGTCCAGGCTGTTGTCCGCCAGGGCCTGGGCCTGGGCGCGTGACATGCCCAGATGGTCGTACAGCGCGTGGAAGTTCTCGTTGACGTAGCCGCCGAAATACGCGGGATCGTCGGAGTTGACGGTGACCTTTACGCCCGCGTCCAGCAGCGACAGGATGTTGTGCTCGCGCATGTGCTCGAACACGCGCAGCCGGGTGTTGGACAGCGGACAGACGGTCAGCGGAATTTGCTCGTCGATCAGGCGCGCGATCAGCGCCGGGTCTTCGGCGGCGCGCACGCCGTGGTCGATGCGCAGCACCTTCAGCAGGTCCAGCGCTTCCCAGATGTATTCGGGCGGCCCTTCTTCGCCCGCATGCGCGACGCCGGGCAATCCTTCGGCGCGGGCGCGCTCGAACACGCGCTGGAACAGGCGCGGCGGAAAGCCCATTTCACTGCTGTCCAGGCCGACGGCGATGAAGGCGTCGCGGTGGGGCAGGGCGGCTTCCAGCGTGCGCATGGCCTGCTCTTCGGGCAGGTGGCGCAGAAAGCTCAGGATCAGCCCGCTGCTCACGCCCAGTTGCTTGCGGCCGTCTGCCAGCGCCTGGCCGATGCCGCTCAGCACCACTTCGAAGGGCACGCCGCGGTCGGTGTGGGTCTGCGGATCGAAGAACGGTTCGGTGTGCACCACGTTCTGCTCGCGGCATTTGAGCAGATAGGCCCAGGTCAGGTCGTAGAAATCCTGCTCGGTGCGCAGCACGTCCGCGCCGCGGTAATAGAGGTCCAGGAATTCCTGGAGATTGCCGTAGTCGTAGGCCGCGCGCAGGGACTCGATGTCCGGCCACGGCAGCGCCACGCCGTTGCGCTGCGCCAGCCGGAACAGCAGCTCGGGTTCGAGCGAACCTTCCAGGTGCAGGTGCAGTTCCGCCTTGGGCAGTGCGTTGAGCCAGTCGTACATGGGTGCTCCGATCAAGAAAAGTGTTGCCTGTCCAGGATAACGCGCAATGCGCTTGCAGGCTCAGGCCGTGAGCGCGATGGCGTCGGCCTGGATGGCGAGCTGGAGTTGGGCGGCGAAGGCGCGCGCCTGTCGCGTGCTGGGGCGGTCGCGGCGCCAGATGGCGGCCAGCGGCGACTTGCGCAGGACCGGCCTGTCCGGCAGGACCACCAGTTCGCCTCGCGCCTGCCGGATGGCGGCCACGCTGCCGGGCAGCATCCACAGGTACAGGCCGTCCAGCAGCATTTCGCGGCCGAATTCCAGCGACAGGGCGCCGATCATATCCGGAATTTCCAGGCCGGCCTGGCGCAGCGACATTTCCAGTTCGCCGCGGATGCGGCTGCCGGGCAGGGCGGTGATCCAGGGGTAGACCACGTAATCGGCCAGCGTGGCGCCGGGCAGCAGGGCCAAGGGGTGATGCGTGGCGCAGGCTAGCACCACCGAATCTTCCAGCAGCGTGGTGGAGCGGTAGATCTGCGGATTGACGGTCGACGAGAAGCGGCTGATCAGCACGTCCAGCGCGCCCGCGTCCAGGTCTTCGATCAGCCGTTCATGCGTGCCGATCTCGATAGTGAGCGTGATGCGCGGATAGGCCTGGCGGTAGGCGCGCGCGGCCTCGGCCACCGGCCAGCCCGCGAACATCGAAAAACAGCCTACCGTCAGGCTGCCCTCGTCGCCGCGCGAGACCGCGGCGAGGTCGATCTCGGCCTTGCGGAAATCGGTGAGCAGCAGGCGGGCGTGGCGGCACATGGTTTCGCCCAGCGGCGTGCAGGTGGTGCCCTTGGCGGTGCGCTCGAACAGCCGCGCGCCGACCAGCTCCTCGATTTCGGCGATGGCGCGCGACAGGCCGGACTGCGTGCTGTGCAACTGGGCGGCTGCCTTGGACAGGTTGCCCAATTCGGCGACGGTCAGCACGATTTCCAGGTGGCGGATGCGGAGCTTGCCTCGGAACGGTGTCATGGCGCGGGTCGGGAGGGAGATGCCGATTATTCTCCCGCGCTGCGCGCTTGGCAACGCCGGCCGGGATTCGGCCGGCCGGGATTCGGCCGGCCAGGATTCGGATATAGTTCGCGCCAGGCCGATCGTCGCAGGCGCGGCGCGGGTCGCGCGGCCGGCAGAAGAATAGGGACAGCCATGAATGCAGCGGTATGCGGCGCGCGGGGGATGGGCCGGCTCGCCCTGTTGGCGCTGGCCGCGCTGACGCTGAGCGGCTGCGGCGCTTCCAAGGTCGACGGCGTGGCCGTGACCTGGCCGCCCTTCCGGGACGGGACGCTCGCATCCTTGCCTGCCGATCCGGCGCAATGCCCCGATCTGGCCGGCACCTACCGGGCGCAAGGCGAGTTCGTCTCGGGCGATCGCGAGGCCGGCGCGTTGCCGGACCTGCGCAATTTCCTGAGGTACCCGCTGGACCTGCCGGGCATGGACGACAACCCGCTGCCGGAATGGCGCTCCGGACCCGAGGCCACGGTGGCCTTCACGGCCGCCGCGGAGGGATGGCAGGTGCTGGCGCTGGACGGACAGGGCGCGCGCTCGTCCGGCCATCTGACGCAGCTGAATGGTGCGCAGGATCCCGCCGCCTTGCCTGGCGCGGCCCGGCCTAGCGCGGCCCGGCCGTCCCGGCCTGACGGCATCCGGCGTGTCAGCGGCTGCAGCCACGGCCGGCTGTGGGTCAGCGTGCGGCATGATTGGCACCAGTACGAGTCGATGGGCGTGCGGCGCCACGTGGCGCTGTTGCGGCCCGAGAGGGGCGGCCTGCTGCTGACGGTACGGCGGGAGTCCGACAGCATCGGCCTCTTGCCCTGGTATTCGAACGAAGGCAGCGTGTACCAGTACTGGTTCGCGCCCGTGGGGCGCTGAACGCGCGACCTTCCTATTTCCCGCGGCCTGGGCCGCAGTTGATCTGATTGCCACATGAGTTTCGCAAATCCTTCCGCCGCCGCCGACCCGCGCGCCCGCTTCATTTCCGGGCCGATGGGCCCGCATGTGCTGGAAATGGTCCTGACTGGCTGGGCCAGCATGCTTGCCGTGTTCGCGGTGGAGTTCCTGTCGCTGCTATACCTGGGCACGCTCAAGGACGAGGCGGTGCTGGGCGCGGTGGGCTTCGGATCGATGACGCAGTTCACCATCATCTCGATCTGCATCGGCGTGGCCGTGGGCGGCACGGCCCTGGTGTCGCGCGCGCTGGGGGCGGGGGATGCGCCGCGCGCCCGGGCGTTGGGCGGCGCTTCGCTGGTCCTGATGACCGCGGCCGCGCTCGTGTCCGGCGCGTTGTTCCTGGCCGTGATCGGCCCCTACACGGCGGCCATCGACCTGGCAGAGGACGTGCGCGCGCATCTGCTGTCCTACGTGCTCATCACGACCCCGTTCGCGGTCGTGATGGGCGTGGGCATGATGCTGTCCAACCTGCTGCGCGCCGCAGGCCATGGCCGCCAGTCCATGTGGGTGCTGTTGGCGGGGACGGCGACGGTCGCGGCGCTGGACCCGCTGGTCATCTTCGTGCTGGACGGCGGCATGGTGGGAGTGGCCTGGGCCGGCGGCATGGGCCGCCTGGTCACGGTGGCGCTCGGCGCCTGGCTGGTCTTCCGCAAGCACCGGCTGGTTGCCTGGCCCACAGGCGCCGCGTTGCGCGCGCACCTGGGCGCGATAGGGCGGATCGCCTTGCCGGCCGCGCTGACCACGCTGGCCACGCCCGCGGCGGTCATCTTCACCCTGTCCACCTATGCGGGCTTCGGCTCCAGCGTGATGGCGGGCGCGACGGTGGTGGACCGGGTGCTGCAACTGACTTATGCGCTGTTCTTCGTGTTGCCGGGTGCCATCGGGCCTATTCTTGGACAGAACCTGGGCGCCGGGCAATGGGACCGCGTACAGGAGACGGCGCGCCTGACCACGCGCTGGTCCTTGATCTACGGCTTCTCGGTAGCTGTCCTGCTGGCCCTGTTGGCGCCCTGGATGCCCGACCTGTTCCAGGTGACCGGGCCGGGGCGCGACCTGATCGTCTTCTTCTGCCGCTACGGCAGTTTCGCCTGGGCGCTCAACAGCCTGTATTTCGTCGCCATCGCGGTATTCAACAACCTGGGCTATGCCACGTACTCCACCGTCATCGGCTGGCTGCGCGCCACCGTCGGCACCTTGCCCTTCGTCTGGCTGGGCGCGCATTACGGCGGCCCGGAAGGCGTGCTGGCGGGGCAGACGGCGGGCTTCGCCTTGTTCAGCCTGATCGCGATGCTGCTGTGCCGGCGCGTGCTGCGCGCGCCGCCCGCGAACAGCGCGGTGGGCGTGAGGCAAGCCGCCTAGGGACGGCGCGAAGCTGCTTTCAGGCTGGCTTGGCCCGTGGGCGCGGCCCTGCAAGCGGATTGGTCTTGCGATGCGTTCGATTTTGATGGCCGGTCGCGGTACGATCCCGGCTGACTTCGATTTTTCAGGATAGCCATGCGTCAGCGTTCCGTACGCCTTCGAATCGACTCCTTCTCCCGCGTGCTGCTGGCCGCGGCTTTTACCGCCGCTGCTGCCGGCGCCGCGCAGGCGCAGGGGCCCGCTTCCGCCACCGGTTCGCGCGCCCAGCCCGCAGTGCCGGTTCAGACCCTGCCTGCCCTGACGCCCAAGCGCAGCTTCGACGATGCGCCCGCGCCTGCCAGCAATGCGCCGGCGGCTTCGGTTGACGACCGGGCCGGCCAGGCGTTGCCTCCCAGGTCGGCCGCGCCTGCGCCGGCAACCTTGCCTGCGCCCGCAACCTTGCCCGCGCCCACGGCGGCCCCGGCAGCGGCGGCTCCGGCGGCGACCGCCGCTCCCGCCGCCACCGCTGCGCCGGCTGCTACCGCCGCTCCGGCAGCGCCGGCCGCCACCGCCGCGCCCGCTCCCACGGTCATCATTCCGACCGAACTCGACACCAAGGCTTGCATCGCCAAGCTGCGCAAGGGCGCCACGGCCAACGGCCTGACCGTGGCGGACTGGGACAAGTACACCGCCAACGCCAAGCTGCTGCCCACCACGGTCGCATCCGCCAAGGGCCAGCCCGAAGGGCGCGAAGCCTGGTGGGATTACATCGCCAAGACCGTGGACGAAGAGCGCGTGCGCGACGGCCTCGCGGTGCTTGCCAAATACGGTCCGCAGTTGTCGGCCATCAGCCAGCAGTATCAGGTCGACCCGGCCACGCTGGTCGCCATCTTCGGCATCGAAACCAACTACGGCCGCCAGGTCGGCAAGACCAATGTGCTGGACGCCTGGCTGACGCGCGCCTGCACCGAGAACAAGCAGTTGTGGGAAAAGAACGCCTACGCCTCGGTGCGCCTGCTGCGTGATGGCGTGGTGCCGGCGGATAATTTCATCGGCTCCTGGAGCGGCGCCTTCGGCATGACGCAGTTCATCCCGACCTCGTTCTATGAACTGGCCGCCGACGGCGACGGCAACGGCAAGATCGACCTGTACAACTCGCTGCCCGACGCGTTGGCTTCCACCGCCAACCACCTGCGCAAGCGCCGCGCCAAGTGGACCCACAATCTGCCTGCCGTGATTGAAGTGCGCGTGCCGGCCGAGCTGGCCGCCGCCATCCCGGCCTCGCCTGACGCGGAATACGTGGGCTCGCAGGACCGCCGCACGATTGCCCAGTGGGCCCAGGCCGGCCTGAAGCAGGGCAACGGCTCGGCGCTGAAGCTGCCCTCGGGCAACGAAGAGCAGGCCTATCTGTTCGCACCCACCGGCTCCGCCGGCCCGGTGTTCCTGGCCACCGTGAACTTCGACGCCATCCTGCATTACAACCAGTCGCGCCGCTATGGCCTGGCGGTGTCGATGCTGCTCAACCGCCTGCAAGGCGGTCCGGACCTGGTCGCGGCCTGGCCCACGGACGATCCGGGGCTGTCGCGCGCGCAGATCAAGGAACTGCAGGAGATGCTCTATGGCCTGGGCCATGACGTAGGCGTGGCCGATGGCATCCCGGGCAGCAAGACCCGCGATGCCGTGCGCGAAGAACAGGTCAAGCGCAAGCTGCCCGAGGACGGCCGCGTGGGCAAGCGCATCTACGATGCGATCAAGGCCACCTGGCCGCCCGCGGCGATCCAGGCCCGCCCGGCGGCCCAGCAATGACAGGAGCCGCCGGCACGCAGGGCTATGGCGAAAACGCCGCAGCCCTGGCAGACCAGTACGAGAGCATTGCGTTCGCAGACGTGCACCGCGACGTGGCGCACCTGATCCCCTCGGCGCCGTCGCGCATCGCCGACATAGGCGCGGGGTCAGGGCGCGACGCCGCCGCGCTGGCGCGGATGGGCCATGCAGTGGTTGCGGCCGAACCCACGCCCGAACTCCGCCAGGAGGGTCAGCGCCGTCACGCGCTGCCCAACCTGGAGTGGGTCGACGACGCTCTGCCCGAACTGGCCCTCTTGCGGCGCCAGGGCCGGGTATTCGACGTGATCATGCTGACGGCCGTGTGGATGCATCTGGACGCCGATGAACGCAGGTTGGGCATGCAGGCGCTGGCCGCGCTGCTGGCGCCGCAAGGCCAGATCCTGATGTCGCTGCGGCACGGTCCGGTGCCGCAAGGACGCCGCATGTTCGACGTGTCCGCGCAGGAAACGATCGCGCTGGCAGCCGGCCACGGCCTGTCTTCGCACCATCTCAGTTCACGCGAAGACATGCTGGACCGCGCCGACGTGCGCTGGAGTTTCCTGGGCCTGCGCCGCGACTGAAGCCGAATCCCGGTCCGGCCTCGGTCCGCGGGATTCGTCCATTGGACGATGGGCCGGCGGGCCGGCCGCCGGTATCATGTCCGGCATCCTGTTCCTTCCGCCCGCCATGCCTGCCGCGCTACTCCCCGATACCTTCCAGACCGCCAGGCTGCATGCCCTGCGCATGGATGACACGCATATTTCCTTCATTGCCGCCATGCATGCGGACGAGCGCCTCATGGCGACCATGGGCGGCACCCGGACGGAGTCGGCCAGCCGCCGCTATCTATTGCAGAACGTCGAGCATTGGGCCGAGCAAGGCTTCGGGATGTATGTGCTGACTGACCGCGCCAGCGGCCTGCTGGCGGGGCGGGCAGGCCTGAAGCGTACCCAGTCGCGGGGCCGCGACGAGGTCGAGGTGGCCTATGCTTTCCTGCCCGCGAGCTGGGGCAAGGGATACGCCACGGAAATCGCCCAGGCGCTGCTGTCGCTGGGGTTCAAGCGGCTGTCGGTGGACGCGCTGGCCGCCGTGGCGTTGGAAGAGAACGCCGCGTCCTGCCGGGTGCTGGAAAAATGCGGCATGCGCCAGATCGGCGGCGCGGGCGCGGGCGGCGTCGGCAAGCGCCACTACGAAATCCGCCGTGCCGAATGGCCGCTGCCGGCCGCGGACGCTGCACCCGGCATCGGCGCTAAGATTCGGGTATGAGCACCAAGCAGATCCCCGTCGACGACCCGCAGCCCGTTCCGCCCGAAGCGCCCGCGCCCGAAGAGTGTTGCAACAGCGGCTGCATACCCTGCGTCTATGACACCTATAACGAAGCCATGGACGACTACCGGGAAGCGCTGAAAGCCTGGCGGGCCAGGCATCCGGAGCAATCCAAGGGCTAGGCGCCTGTCAGGGGGGACGGGGCGTCAGCAGGGCCTCAGCCCGCCAGCTTCATGTGGATGATGGGGCGGGGGCGGCCCGAGTCATCCTGCGCCGAACGGCCCACGTCCTCGAAACCGTAGTGCTTGTAAAAGCCATGGGCCTGGGGGTTCTGCTCGTTCACGTCCACCAGCAGGGTGCCGTGCAGCGAACGCGCGAAATTCAGCAGGCGCCGGCCTGCTCCCTTGCCGCGCTTGTTGGCGTCCACGAACAGCATTTCGACCTTGTTGCCATTCAGGCCCATGAAACCGGCGACTTCGCCGGCATCGTCCTCACAGACCCAGACCCGTACCGAAGGCAGGTGGGTGTTGAGCACCTGCGGGTACATGGCCTGGATTTCCTTTTCCGTCAGGAACGTGTGGGTGGCGCGTACCGAACGGAGCCAGATGTCCACCAGGGCCAGGTCATCGCCGTGGTTGCGTTCTCGGATATTCATTTTTCTAATGGTTTTACAGGTCGGGTGCCGGCGTGGTCCTTGGCCTGCGCCGGGCTTTTTTGCCGCTAGAGCCCTGCGCGGTAGAGCTCGGTCGCCGCCAGGACGGTTTCCATTTGCACAGTATGCGCGAAAACGAATCGGTCGCCGTAGACGGTTTCATCCGGAAACTCCGAAATCAGCGCCATGGGCAGGTCTTCGCGGTCGCTTTCGCTGATCTGCACCGGGATGCCGTTCAGCACATCGAATCCGGTTTCGAGCGCGTGCGCCTGGAATAGTTCAAGCTGCCGGGCATTGAACTCGACCAGGCCGGGGACGTTGCGGGCCAGCCTGGCGGTCACGCCTTCGATCAGGCGGCGGGCGCGATCGCCCCAGCCCGGATGATGGCGCAGCACCAGGAAGAAGCCCTTGGGGATGGTCCACAGCTCGAAGTGGCGCGGCAGATAGCCGGACAGCGGCCGGGTCCATTCATGGGCGGGATAGCCGTGCAGATTGATGTGCAACTGCGCGCCGCTGATGGCGTGCGCCTGGTGGCGGCCTTCGCGCTCGAAGAACGGCGCGCGTTCGCGATAGGCGATGTCATCGCCCAGCGCGCTGTAGCGCGAGGCATGCAGCATATGGCGCGGATGGTGTTCGCGCAGGCGGTTGAATAGCGCGTAGCCATCCGGGTTTTCGGCGGCGATCAGGGCGAAATGGGCATCGCCGCGCTCGGCCAGCGTTTGCGCCGCGCGCAGGGCGCCGACCACGCCGGAGGTTTCGTTGGCGTGCTGCGCGCCCGAGATGAAGACGGCGGGACCGGGGCCGCGCAGATAAGTGCCCAGCACCGGGCGGCCCTGGCGCGAGACGGCCTGGAAGGCGTCGCCGCCGAACGCGGCCATGCAGCCGGCGATCTGCCCGGCGGACAGCGGTTCGCGGAGCTGGGCCAGCGGCGCATCGGGCGCGGCGGGAGCGACGGGCGTCAAAGCCCCGAAATGTTCCAGCGAGATCTGCACGCGCGCCGCCCCGTCGTGGCGGCGGATGTCGGGAATGATCTGGCCGGGTTGCAGCCCGCGGTCGCCGGACGGGCGGCCGGAATGCTTCTGGAAGTGTTCCAGCAGCGAGAAATAGATGTCTTCGTGCAGCGCTTCGAAGGTGCTGACGATTTCCTCGTCCACCGGCAGGGCGAAGTCGATGCCCGGCAGGTCCACGCGGATTTCCAGGCGTTCGAAATAGGGCTCGTGCGCACCCCAGGCATGGTTGCGCACCGTGTCCACGATGGCGCGGAATGCCTGCTGGTACTCGGTGGCCTGGGCGGCATCGGTCTGCAGCGCGCCTTCGGCGTCGCGCACCCGCAGCCAACCGGTGGGCGAGAGCTCCGGCGTGCCGTCCTGGGCGTAGCCGATCTGGTTCGGCGCATAGACGCGCGTATCGATCTTGCGGCCGTCAACGTAGCTCAGGCTGACGTCGTAATGCAGGTCGTCCGCGCCGGGCTGCATGGCGACGTCCACGCCGTGCAGCAGCGCGATGAGCGGATAGGCTTCCAGCGTGAAGCGCTTGGCCTGGGCCTGTTCGTGCAGCGGATAGCGCACCACGACGGACGCCAGCCCTGCGCGCTCGACCTCTTCCAGGAAGTAGTGCAGCAGCGGCTTGTAGGCGCTGCGAAAGCGCGCCGTGACGCCGGCCTGGGCCAGGCGTTCCTGCGCCGCGCGGCGCGCCTCCACGCCTTCGAACAGCCAGCCTTCCACGACCGCGCCGCGCCAGGCCGGCGCCATGTAGGCGTGGGTCCAGGCGTCCAGCGTGCGGTCGAATGTTTTTTCCAGCAAAGACATACTCGATATTCCTTTCAGGCGGACCGGGGCGGCTTCAGACCTTGCCGGTCGGGTCCAGGCGGTCGCGCAGCCAGTCGCCCAGCAGGTTCAGGCCCAGTACCGTCAGCATGATGGCCAGGCCCGGGAAGACGCTGACCCACCAGGCCGTCTGCATGTAGGTGCGGCCGTCGGCAAGCATACCGCCCCAGCTCGGGATCATGGGATCCACGCCCAGGCCCAGGAAGGTCAGGCTGCTTTCCAGCAGGATGTTGTTGGCGACGTTCAGGGTCATCAGGATGACCAGCGGGCCCAGCAGGTTGGGCACGATGTGGTGGCGGATCATGGCCAGGTCGCGCACGCCGAAGGCGCGGGCGGCCAGCACGAACTCGCGCTCGCGCAGGGCCAGGACCTGGGCGCGCACCAGGCGCGCGTATTGCACCCACTGCGACACGATCATGAAGAAGATGACGTTGAACAGGCCGCCGCCCAGGATGGCGATGAAAGTGATGGCCACCAGGATGAACGGCAGTGCCAGCTGCACGTCGGCAAAGCGCATCACGATCATGTCCCAGAAGCCGCGGTAATAGCCGGCGATCAGGCCCATGACGATGCCCAGCAGCGCGCCGCCGACGACCGAGACGAAGCCCACCGTCAGCGAGATCTTGCCGCCGACGATGACGCGCGCCAGCACGTCGCGGCCCAGCGGATCGGTGCCGAAGGGATGGGCCGCCGAAGCGAAGGGCGCGGTCAGGCGGGCGGCCAGGTCCATGGCTTCGCCGCCATCGGGGAACAGCCAGCCGGAAGTCAGTACCAGCAGGATCATGGTGCCGGTCAGCACGACGCCCAGCACGAATTCCAGCGAGCGGTAGCGGCTGCGGGGCTTGGCCGCCTTGGGGGCGGCGGCGGTGGGGGTAGTAGTCTGCATAAGGCTCAGCGCGTGCGGATGCGGGGGTCGACGATGCCGTAGGCGATGTCGACGATCAGGTTGACCAGGACGATGACGGTGGCCAGCACGGTGACCGTGCCTTGCAACACCGGGTAGTCGCGGCCGGAGATGGCATCGAACGCCAGCGTGCCCAGGCCCGGCCAGTTGAAGACCATTTCAATCACCACGATGCCGCCGATCAAGCCGCCGAACTGCAAGCCCAGGTAGGTGATGAGCGGAATCGCGCAGTTGCGCAGCGCGTGCTTGTACAGCACCACGCGTTCCTTCAGGCCCTTGCTGCGCGCCACCATGATGTATTGCGCCGACAGCGTTTCCAGCATGGTGGTGCGCACCAGGCGGATATTGGTGGCGCTGAGGATGATGGCCATCGTCAGCGAGGGCAGCACCAGGCTGGCGGGACCGCTCCAGCCGGACGGCGGCAATAGCGGGAAGGTGATCGACAGCAGCAGCACCAGCATCAGCGCCAGCCAGAAGTTGGGGAAGGACAACCCCACCAGCGACAGGATGCGGATCGCCTGGTCGGTGGCCTTGCCGCGCTTGATCGCGGCCTGGATGCCCAGCGGCAACGAGATCAGAATGGACGCCAGCAGCGAAGTGAACGCCAGCATCAGCGTGGCGGGCAGGGCGTCGCCAATCAGCTTGGCGACCGAGGTGCCGCCCATGAAGCTGCGGCCGAAATCGCCATGCAGCAGTCCCTGCATATAAGACAGGTATTGCTCGTGGAAGGGGCGGTTCAAGCCCAGCGCCTGGCGGATATTGGCCAGGTCCTGCTCGGTGACGCTGCCCGAGCCCTGGCTGAGCATCAGCGCAGGGTCGCCGGTGAGGCGCACGGCATAGGAGACGAGCAGCGTCACGGCCACGATCACGAAGACGGCCTGCAACACGCGTTTGATGAGAAATCCGGTCATAAATCACCGCCCCGGCTTGCACCGGAACGGGTCGGTGGGGTTAATGCGGCAACGGACATCGCCGACGCTTCAACGTATATCAATCTAGCGGGATGCCGCGGAGCCGGCTTTGCCGGTCCGCAGGCATGCCCCCTGGGGGGAAGCGCGCAGCGCTTCGGGGGGCTACTCTATAGCGGCGTTCAGGAAGCGGAAGCGGATGTCGCCCGGCACTTCCAGGTCCTTCACGCGCTTGTTCACCCCGACAATCGTGTTCAGGCTGTACAGCGGCAGTTCCAGCGCCTGGTCGGCCACGTAGCCGGCGATCTCCTGCAGCATGGCTTCGCGCTTCTTCACGTCGTAGACCGTGCGCTGCGCTTCCAGCATGCCGTTGAGCTTGGCGTCGTTGTCGTACGGGTTCCACTTCTGGCCCGTGTGGTACATCAGGTAGGCCGTGTTGTCGTAGTCGTAGGTCCAGCCGCCCCACTGGTTCTGCCACATCTCGCCGGTCTTGCCGCCCGGGATGATGTCGTTGAGCAGCACGCCGGTTTCATACGGCTTGATCGTGGCGCGCACGCCCACGCCTTGCAGGTAGCCCGACACGGCCTGGGCCACTTCGCGGAAGTTCGAATCGCTGCCGCGCACGTCGATCTGCACGGTGGCGCCCGGCTTCACGCCGGCGGCGGCCAGCAGCTTCTTGGCTTCGGCGGGGTTGAAGGGCAGGGGCTTTTGCTCGGGGTTGTAGCCGAACGATTGCGGGCCCTGGAAGCTGGCGATGGTCTTGGCCTGGCCCAGCAGCAGTTGCTTGACGATGGCGTCGCGGTCCACCGCCATGATCAGCGCGCGGCGCACGTCGCGGTTCTGCGTGATGCCGTTCTTGGTGTTGTAGCGCAGGGCAAAGGCAACCGGGCCGCCCGTGGAGATGACGTCGGCGTTGCCGGACTTCTTCACGGTTTCGATCAGGCCCAGCGGGATCAGGGTGGCGATGTCGATGCGGCCGGCTTGCAGTTCGGCCACTTGGGTGCCGGGCTCGCCGATGAAGCGGTAGACCACCTTGTCCAGCTTGGGCTTGCCGCCCCAGTAGTCGTCGTTGCGCGTCAGCGTCACGTTGACCTTGGGCTGGTAGCTTTCGAACTTGAACGGGCCGGTGCCGACTGGGTTGATGTTGAAGTTGTCCTCGCCCTTTTCCTTGATGTACTTGGGCGGCACGATCATGGCGCCGTAGCCGGCCAGCTTGGTGAGCAGGACGGGATCGGGCTGCTTCAGGATGAAGTCCACGGTGTATTCGTCCACCACCTTGATCTCGCCGATCGAGTCGTAGTTGGCTTTTTGCGGGCCCTTGGCGCCTTCCGCGCCCAACAGGCGCTCGAAGGTGAACTTCACGGCCTCGGCGTTGAAGGGTTCGCCGTTGTGGAACTTGACGCCTTCGCGCAGCTTGAAGCGCAGGCGCTTGTTGTCGTCCAGGTATTCCCAGCTGGTGGCCAGGCCCGGCTGCAGTTTCAGGTCGGCGCCGCGCATGGTCAGGCCGTCATACAGGTTGCTGCCCACCGAACCCCAGAAGGTCACGAAGGTGTCGATCGGATCCCAGCTGCCCGGGTCCTGGTTGATGGCGACATTGAGCGTGCCGGCGGCATGCGCGGTCGAGAAGACGGCGGGCAGCGCGCCGCCCAGCGCCAAAGCCAGGGCGGTGGCGGTGTAGGTTTTGCGTAGGGAGAGCATGTTCAACTCCAGGGACGGGAAGTCGGGTCGGCCGACGTGGAAAGAGGATGCGGCTCAAGCCGCGCGGGCCACCTGGTGGCCGGGCGCGAATTCAACCAGGGGAATGATGGCGGGCTCGTCGCCGACGCGCCGTACCGGGCTGGGGATCTCGCCTTCGATCAGCGAGGTGTCGATGTGGCGGCCGGGCTCGGCCACGGGTACGGCGGCCAGCAGCTTGCGCGTGTACGCGTGCTGCGGCGATTCGAAAATCTGGCGGCGGGTGCCCAGTTCGACGATCTGGCCCAGATACAGGACCGCAACGCGGTGGCTGACCTTTTCCACCACCGCCATGTCGTGCGTGATGAACAGATAGGACAGGCCGCGGTCCTTCTGCAGGTCCATCAGCAGGTTCAGGATCTGCGCCTGGATCGACACGTCCAGCGCCGACACGGATTCGTCGGCGATGATCAGCTTTGGGTTGCTGGCCAGCGCGCGCGCGATGCATACGCGCTGGCGCTGGCCGCCCGAGAATTCATGCGGATAGCGCTTGGCGTGTTCCGGTTTCAGGCCGACCTGTTCCAGCAGTTCGCCGATGCGGCGGGCGATGGCGTCCTCGCCGCTCAGCAGGCCGTGCGTGCGGATCGGCTCGGCGATGCTGAAGGCCACCGTCTTGCGCGGATCCAGCGAAGCGTAGGGATCCTGGAAGATGTACTGGATCTCCTGGCGCAGGCGCTGGCGGCCGGCGCTGTCCATCGAGAAAATGTCCTGGCCGTTGTAGCGCACGGCGCCCGAGGTCGGCGCCACCAGTTGCTGCAGGGTCTTGCCGATGGTGGACTTGCCGCTGCCGGATTCGCCCACCAGCGCCAGCGTTTCACCGGGATAGACGTCGAAGCTCACTTCTTCCACGGCATGCACGCGGTGCGTGACCCGGCCGAAGAAATTGTGGCCCACGTCGAAGCGGGTGGTCAGCTTTTCCACGCGCAGCACCGGTTCGTCGTAGCGCGCCGTGTCCTGTTCGCGGGTCTCGCCCACTTCGCGCAGCGTGTCGCCTTCCAGCACGGTCTGCGGCGTGCGCAGCGGCAGGTCGCGGCCCGTCAGGCTGCCCAGGCGCGGCACCGCCGCCAGCAGCGCGCGGGTGTAGGGATGCTTGGGTGCGTTGAATATTTCGTCCACCGTGCCTTGCTCGACCTTCTTGCCGCGCAGCATCACCACCACGTCGTCGGCCATTTCCGCCACCACGCCCATGTCGTGCGTGATGAAGATCACGGCGGTGCCCAGATCGCGCTGCAGTTCGCGGATGGTGTTCAGGATCTGCGCCTGGATGGTGACGTCCAGCGCCGTGGTCGGCTCGTCGGCGATCAGCAGGCGCGGCTGGCACGACAGCGCCATCGCGATCATCACGCGCTGACGCATGCCGCCCGATAGCTGGTGCGGATAGCGGTCCAGCATCTGCTCGGCGTCGGGCAGGCGCACCTTTTCCAGCAGCTTGCATGCGGACTGGCGCGCGGCCGAGCGCGACAGCTGCTGGTGCAGCATGATGGCCTCGACGATCTGGTCGCCGATGGTGAAGACCGGGTTCAGCGAGGTCATCGGCTCCTGGAAGATCATCGCGATGTCGTTGCCGCGGATGGCGCGCATGTCTTCGTCGGAGGCCGCGGTCAGGTCGATTTCGCGGTCGGCGCTGTCGCGGAACAGGATCTGGCCCGTGGCGATGCGGCCGCTGGTGTAGTCGGTCAGGCGCATGATGGCCATGGACGTGACCGACTTGCCCGAGCCGGATTCGCCGACGATGGCCAGCGTCCGGCCGGGGCGCACCTCGAAATCCAGGTTGTCGACGGCGCGGAACACGCCGTTTTCGGTATTGAAGTCGACCGACACGCCGCGCACGGACAACAGCGGGGCGGAAGTGGATGCAGAAATGCTAGACAACGTGGATTCTCACAGCGAGGTGGCGGCGCGGGCAGCCTGGTCGTACAGGCCCGAAAGGGCGCGCAGGGTGTTGGCCAGCTGATGGCTGGCTTCGTCCGCGGCGGGGGAGTCGATGAAGGGTTTGACGAGGCACTGCTCGCGCACTTCGGCGTAGCGCTGGATCGCAGCTGCGCCAGCGTCGGTCGCCGTGTAGATCACTTCCTTGCCAGTCTTGGCGCTTTGCACCACGCCCAGGCGCTCCAGCTTCTTGAGCGAATAGTTCACCAGGTGGGTGTCTTCGACATTGAGCGTGAAGCAGATGTCCGCCAGTTTCTTGCCCCGGCCGCGATGGAATACGTGGTTCAGCACCAGGATGTCCAGCGAGGTCAGCTCGGGCAGTCCCGCACAGGCCATGCAGCGCACCATCCAGCGGTTGAACGCATGCGAGGCGATGATCAGGCCGAATTCGACTTCGGAAAGCTCGGGAGCTGAAGAGGCCAGGTGGGAGGAGGAAACAATGGCGTCCCGGACGGATACAGGCATGGGCTGGCAGGGGAAGGGGACGGATCGGCGATAAAACGTTGGCGAATTATTGACGATTTGTGGATGTGGCCGTATCCGGGATAACCCGTGTGCAACCGGTATGAACAAGGTGGGCCGCAAGCTTTCGGACGCCCCTTATTTATCCGCTCCAGATGCTCGAATAAAAAGGCTGGCACCAAAAAAGCAGCTGCTGGCGGCGCGGCCGAGCTGTTAGCGTTTTGTTTCATATCAAATCACGCTTGGTCCAATCGTGATAGTTCCGCACCCCGGAACTATGGCATTCATGCCCCAATTAATCAGTCTTTATCTCCTAATTTCATTTAAGTGCTTTGATAGTAGCCTGTATACAATCAGATATTTATTGTAATTAATTGTGCGTTAAGGCAAACTTGGCAAACATTTAGTTTCATACATAGACAACAAGGAGCGCCGCGCACGTCCGCAGGCGCCGTACCGGCATGAATCACTACTGGCGCCTGCGCATGGCCGCGGGCACATTGGCGGCTGGCTTTTTTGCCGCCGGTTCCGGCGCTCAGCCGCTGCCCGAGGCAGCCCTGCGCGCCACCGAGATCGAACGTCGTCAAGAGCAGGAACTGGGGGCGCAGCGCGCCCGCGCGGCCGAACGGCCAGACGTGTTGTCGCCCGCCGGGCCGGCTGCCGGCGGCTTGGTCCTGCCGGTCGAAACGCCTTGCTTCGCCCTGAAGGAAGTCGTCTGGGACGGAGCGCAGCCTGCCGAATCGCTGGCGCGCGCAGCCGATGCCGTGATTGGCCATTGCGTGGGCGGCCTGGGACTGCGGGCCTTGCAGGAACATCTGATCGGCCTGTTGATCGATCGCGGACTCGTCACCGCGCGGGTGGTCGTGCCGGAACAATCGCTGGCTGCGGGCACGCTGACGCTGCGCTACCTGCCGGGCCGCATCTCCGCCGTCAAGGGCGAGGGCGCCATAGGCTGGTGGCGCACGGCCTTGCCCACCGGGCCGGGCGGCGAAGTGAACCAGCGCGACCTGGACCAGGCGCTGGAGAACATCCGCAGGTTGGGCAGCCAGGCCGACGCGGCCATTGACGTCGCTCCCGGACCGGAGCTGGGTGATTCCGACATCCTTATCCGTCCCGGCACCGGCAAGCGCTGGCATGGATACATCGGCGGCGACAACGCCGGTATGGACGCTATCGGCAAGTACCAGGTCAACGCCGGCCTGACCCTGGACTCGCCCTTGTTTCTGTACGACCAGTTGTCGGTGTCATGGAACAGCAATGCGCGCTGGCGCGACGCGGAGTCGAACACGCGCGCGGCTTCCCTGAACTACAGCGTTCCCTTCGGCTACTGGACCTTCTTTGCCGGGGCCAGCAAATCGACCTACCGGCAGACCGTGGCCGGCTTCGATGAACCCATCATCTACGGCGGCACCACCAAGCAGGTGCAGGCGGGCGTCTCGGTGGTGCCGTATCGCGGCGCCACTTACAAGGGCACCTCATCGCTGACCCTGCTGCGCAAGCGCACCACCAGCACGCTCAACGATGTGGACATCGAAGTGCAGCGGCGCGACGTCACCGGCTACGAGTTCAACCTGGGGCATCGCCACTATTTGGGCCGCGCCGCGTTGGACATCGGCGGGGGCGTGCGCGGCACGCTCGCCGGGCTGTCCGACCGGCCCGGCTATGTCTATGGCGATCCGGACTGGAACGGGCGCAGCACCATCGTTTCGGCCAACGCCGGCCTGCATCTGCCGTTCGAGCTGGCGGAGCAGCCCTGGGCCTACCAATTGAACTGGCAGATCCAGCACGCCAAGACGCCCATCGTGCCGTCCGACTACTTCACCATCGGCAACCGCTATGCGGTGCGGGGTTTCGACGGCCAGATGACGCTGGCCGCCGAGGACGGCTGGACCTTGCGCAACGACTTGTCGCTGAGCCTGGACAAGCTGCTGCGCGTGCCTGGCCACCAGTTGTACACGGGTCTGGACGTGGGCCGGGTGGGCGGTCCGTCGGCGGCGTCGCTGTCTGGCCGCACGCTGGTCGGCGCCGTGGCCGGGCTGCGCGGACGGATCGCCATGCCCTATGTCAATGCCAGCTATGACCTGTCCGCCGGCTGGCCGCTGAAAAAGCCTGAATCCCTGAAAACCGCCTCGACCGTGTTCGCGGCGGTGCTGATGTTCGAGTTCTGACCTGGCGGCCGCGTGCCGCCTGACCGCCGTCCATTCTTAGTCCACCCGGATACGCATGATGTCCAAGCTTCGCTCCCTGATCGTCTGGTCCGTCGTCTTTACCCAGGTCTGGTCGCCAGTGCTGGCGCAGACCTTGCCGATCTCGGTGGACAAGAGCGTGGCAGGCGCGAAGCCTTCCGTTGGCGTCAGCAACGGCGTGCCCGTCATCAACATCGCGCCGCCTTCGGCCGGCGGCGTGTCCAACAACCGCTACACGCAATTCAACGTCGGTCCGTCCGGCGCGGTGCTCAACAACAGCGGCGGCGCCAGCCAGACCCAGTTGGCGGGGCAGGTGGGCGGCAATCCCATGCTGGGCAACCAGCGCGCCAGCACCATTCTCAACCAGGTCACCGCGCCCAATCCGTCGCAACTGCTGGGCACCCTGGAAGTGGCCGGCAACCGGGCCAATGTGATCGTCGCCAACCCGGCAGGCATCACCTGCAACGGCTGCGGTTTTCTGAATGCGGACCGCGCCACCCTGACCACGGGCAAACCGCAGGTCGGGCCTGACGGCAGCATCGGTTTCGATATCGCTTCCGGCAAGATCCGCATCGATGGCGCCGGCCTGAACGGCGCCAATCTCAGCCAGGTGGATCTCCTGGCGCGCACGCTGGAGATCAATGCCGACGTCTGGGCCGACAAGCTCAACGTGACCGCGGGCGCGGCGCGCGTCGATTACGCCTCCGGGGCCGTTTCGGCGCAGGCAGGGGAAGGCGCGGCGCCCGAAGTGGCGCTGGATACCGCGGCGCTGGGCGGCATGTATGCCAACAGCGTGCGCCTGATCGGCACCGAGGCTGGGGTGGGCGTGAACATCGGCGGCAACCTGGTGGCCCTGACCGGCGATCTGCAAGTCACGGCGGCGGGCGACGTCCGCATCGCGCCGCGCGGCACGGCGCAGGCAGCCGGCAATCTGCGCGTGGACAGCGGCCGCGATCTGGCCGTGCAAGGCGCGGCGCAGGCCGGCGCAACAGCCGCGCTCGCGGCTGCGCGCGACGTGTCCGTGCAGGGCGCCGTGGGCGCGGGCGGCTCCTTGAATGTGGAGGCCGGCGGCGATGTCGCGGTGGGCGCGCAGGGCAGCCTGCGCACGCAGGGCGCCTTACGCGTGGCCGCGGGCAAGGACCTTTCTCTGTCGGGAGGTCTGCTGACTTCGGACCAGGACCTGCGCGCGCAATCGGGGCGCAACCTGAAGGTGGCGGGACAGGCTGTCGTGCCGCAACCAGGGCAAGGCGGCGGCACGGGCGCGGGGACCGGCACCGGCACGGGAGCCGGCAATGGCACGGGGTCGGGTTCGGGAACTGGCACGGGTTCCGGCTCGGACTCCGGCACCGGCGCGGAACCCGGCAAGACGCCTGAACCGGCTGCGCCGGGGGAACAAAGCGGCGGCGTCTCCACGGCGGGCGGCGTGGTGTCCGCGAAGGAAGGCGTCACGTTGCAGGCGGGGCGCGACATGCTGCTGTCGCGTCAGGTGTACGCATCTGGCGCGCTGCAGGCGCAGGCCGGCGCGGACGCGGTATCGGAGGCCGGCGCGCAACTGCAATCCGGACGCGGCATGGCGATACGCGCGGGCCAGGGCGTCACGTTGGCTGGCGCGGCCTTGACCGATGGCGCGATGCTGATCGAGTCCACGCGCGACCTGCGCCTGGACGGCAGCGCGCTGGCCTACGGCGGCGCGCTGGATCTGAAGAGCGGCGGCGATCTGCGCATGGGCGCGGCCAGCAAGGCGCAGGGCAAGCGTGTCGGGCTGGACGCGGCGCGCGATCTGCGGGCCGATGGCGAACTGGTGTCTGAGAACGCGGCCGGATTGAAGGCCGGACGCGAGGCCGCGGTGGGCGCGCGAGTGCTGGCGCGCGGCGACCTGGACCTGAGCGCGCAAGGCGCGACGGCCGTCACGGGGCAACTGGAAGCCCTGGGGCGCGCGCGGCTGCAGTCCGGGGCAGGCATTGCGCTCACGGGCAGTCTCAGCGGCAATCAGGGTGTGGACCTGCGCGCGGCGGGTCCGCTCGCCATCAGCGGCGCGGTGGGCGCGGCGGCAGGCGAGCTGAACCTGGCGTCTGGCGAAGACCTCTCCGTCAGCGGCAGCGCGCAGGCCGGTGGGCCGGTGGTGCTGCGCACGCTGGGCGCGCTGAACGTGGCGGGCACGGTGTCCTCGCTGGCGGGGCTGACGGCCCAGGCGGCGGGCGATGCCACGGTCAACGGCAAGCTGCTGGCCGGCGGTCCGCTGCTGCTGGCAGCGATAGGCCAGGTGGCGGCGGGTGCGGATTCGCGCCTGCAGTCGGACGGCGCCATGCAGCTGCGCGCGGGCCAGAGCCTGTCCGTGGCAGGCATGGCGGAAACCAATGCCGGCCTGACGCTGGGCGCGGGCCGCGATTTGCGCGTGGATGGCGCGGCATTGGCCTATGGCGGCCAACTGTCGATGAACGCCGGCAACGATCTGCGTTTGACCCACGCCAGCCGCGCACAGGGCGAGGGCGTGTCGGCGCGCGCGGGCGGCGATCTGCAAGCGGACGGCGCAATCGCTGCGCGCGGCGACGTCGAGCTGATGGCGGGGCGCGATGCGCAGCTTGGCGGCAAGACGGTCGCTACCCGCGACGTGACGCTGGATAGCGGAGGCAATCTGACGATCGCGCAGGGCGCGTTGCTGGAGGCGGAACGCGCGGCGCAGATCAAGGCCGGACAAGACGCGGCGCTGGCCGGCGCGGTGCGCACCAATCAGGGCATAGGCGTCGAAGCCGGGGGCAAGCTGCGCCTGGACGGCGAAACGTCTTCTGTCGCTGGCGCAATCGATCTGCTCGCGGGCGGAGATCTGTCGGTGGGCGCGCAGGGCAAGGCATACGCGGGCGGCGCGCTGAGCGGCGCAAGCGGCGGCGCCTTGCGGGTGGCCGGCGAACTGGCGGGCCAAGGCGGCCTGAGCCTGGCATCGGCAGGCGGCGCGACAGTGGACGGCCGGCTGTTGTCCGGCGATGTCTTGTCGCTGCGCGCAGGCACGGACCTGGGCACGGGATCCGCGGCGCAACTGCAATCCTCCAAGGGCATGACGTTGAGCGCGGGCCAGGATGCCCAGCTCGCGGGCATCGCCTTGAGCGACGGGGGCATATCGATAGACGCCACGCGCGGGCTGCGCCTGGACGGCAGCGCGCTGGCCTACGGCGGCGGCTTGTCGATGAGCGCCGGTCGTGATCTGTGGCTGGGCGATATCAGCAAGACCCAGGGCAAGGGCATTAGCGCCCTCGCGGGACGGGATCTCGACGTGGGTGGCGAGATGGTGGCGCTGGGCTCCGTGGCGCTGACCGCGGGCCGCGATGCAGCTATCGGCGCGAAACTCAGCGCCGACGGGGGCCTGACGCTGCGCGCCCAAGACACGGCAAAGGTCACGGGCCAGCTGGAAGCGACGGGCAGCGCAAGCCTGCAAGCCGGCGGCGATGTGGCGCTGTCGGGCAGCCTGCTCAGCAACCAGGGCACGGAAATGCGGGCGGGAGGCGCGCTGGATGTCAGCGGCACGGCCGGCGCGGCACAGGGCGCATTGAGCCTGGCCTCGGGTGGCGACATGACCGTGGGCGGCAACGCGCAATCCGGCGGTCCCTTGTCCATGGTCGCCAAGGGCGCGCTGAACGTGTCAGGCACGGTGTCCTCGCTGGCTGGGCTGACGGCCCAGGCTGCGGGCGATGCCACGATCAACGGCAAGCTGCGGGCCGGCGGCCCACTGCTGTTGGAAACGATAGGCCAGCTGGTTGCGGGCGCAGATGCGCGCCTGCAATCGGAAGACGCCATGCAGTTGCGCGCTCGCCAAGACTTGATTCTGGCGGGTCAGGCGGAAGCCAACAAGAGCTTGACGCTGAATGCCGCGCGCGACCTGCGCGTGGACGGCGCGGCATTGGCCTACGGCGGCCAACTGGCCATGGACGCGGGCAAAGATCTGCGCCTGGACCACGCCAGCCGCACGCAGGGCGAGGGCGTGACCGCGCGTGCCGGCGGCGATCTGCTGGCGGACGGCGCCATGGCGTCGCGCGGCGATATCGCATTGATTGCGGGCCGCGATGCCAGCCTGGGCGGCAAGACCGTGGCCGCGGGCGACCTGAAGCTCGATAGCGGGCGTAATCTGACCCTCGCCCAAAGCGCTCAACTGGACGCGGAAGGCAAGGCGCAACTCAAGGCGGGGCAGGACGCGACGCTGGCGGGCGCACTGCGCAGCAACCAGGGCAACCGCATCGAAGCGGGGGGCGCCTTGCGCCTGGACGGCGCGACCTCGGCAGCATCGGGCGGAATCGACCTGCTGGCCGGAGGCGACCTGACAATAGGCGCCAGCGGCAAGGCGTTGGCAGGCGGCACGCTGCGCGGCGAGAGCGGCGGCGAATTGTCGGTGGCTGGCGAGCTGGCCAGCCAGGGCGCATTGACCCTGGTGTCGGCAGGCGGCGCAACGGTGGACGGCAAGCTGTTGTCCGGCGACGCCTTGTCGTTGCAGGCAGGCAAGGACCTGCGCACGGGATCCGCGGCGCAACTGCAATCGTCCAAAAACATGACGTTGAGCGCAGGCCAGGACGCCAGCCTCGCGGGCGCCGCCTTGAGCGACGGCGGCATCGCGATCGACGCGGCGCGCGATCTGCGCGTGGACGGCAGCGCGCTTGCCTATGGCGGCGAGCTCTTCATGAATGCCGGCAGCGACCTGCTGCTGGGCAATGCCAGCAAGACCCAAGGCAAGGGCGTCACGGCGCAAGCGACGCGCGACCTCATCGCCGGCGGTGAAATGGTGGCGGCGGGATCGGCCACCCTGACGGCAGGCCGCGACGCGGTGTTCGGCGCCAAGCTGGGCGCCGACGGCGACCTGACGCTGCGCGCGCAAGAGACGGCGAAAGTCACGGGTCAGTTGCAAGCGACGGGCGCTGCCAGCCTGCAGACCGGCGGCAATGTGGCGCTGTCGGGCAGCCTGCTCAGCAACCAGGGCACGGAACTGCGTGCGGGAGGCGCGCTGGATGTCAGCGGCACGGCCGGCGCGGCACAGGGCGCGCTGACACTGGCCGCGGACGGTGACATGACGGTGGGCGGCAATGCGCAAGCAGGCGGCCCCTTGTCCATGATCACGAAGGGCGCGTTGAACGTTGCTGGCACGGCGTCCTCGCTGGCCGGGTTGACGGCGCAAGCGGGAACCGACGCCACCATTACGGGCAAGCTGCTGGCCGGCGGTCCGCTGCTGCTGGAGGCGATAGGACAACTGCTGGCCGGCGCGGATGCGCGCCTGCAATCGGAAGGCGCCATGGCCTTGCGCGCGGGGCAGGACCTGGTCCTGGCCGGAGAGGCGGAAACCAACAAGGGCCTGACGCTGGAGGCCGGGCGCGATGTGCGGGTGGACGGCGCGGCGCTGGCCTACGGCGGCCAATTGGTCATGAACGCGGGCAACGATCTGCGCCTGGCCGACGCCAGCCGCACGCAGGGCGCAGGCGTGTCGGGGAGCGCCAAGGGCGATGTGCAAGCGGGCGGCGCGATGGCCGCGCGTGGCGACATCGTGTTGAACGCGGGACGCGACGCGCGTATCGACAGCAAGGCCGCGGCCACTGGCAACATCTCGCTGATTGCCGCGCGCGACCTTGTCATGGGCAAGACGGCGCAATGGGACGCCGAAGGTTCGTCGCGGGCCCAGGCCGGCAACGACATGACGCTGGCCGGCGCCTGGCGCGGCAACGGCGATATGAGCATGGATGCCACTGGCAAGCTGTCCGTGGACGGCACGCTTGCCGCCAGCGCCGGCGGCCTGAGCTTGAACGCCGGCGGCGATCTGTCGATGAGCGGGCTGGCGCGGGTCGCGGCCAAGGGCGCGGTCAGCGTCACGACGCTAGGCGATCTCCGCGTGGCGGGCGCGCTTAGTTCCCTGGACGCCCTGACCCTTCAGGCCGCGCGCAACGCGGCCGTGGCGGGACAGGTCTACGCCGCGCGCGGCCTGGACCTGAAGGCGGGCCAGGCGCTGACGGCGGCTAGCGGTTCGCATCTGCAATCCGACGCATCGATGACGCTCCAGGCCGGGCAGGATCTGAACCTCGCCGGCACGGCGCTGGCCGAAGGCGGCATGTCGCTGGACGCCGCGCGCGACCTGCGCGTGGAGGGCAACGCGCTCGCCTATGGCGGCGCGCTGCGGCTCAAGAGCGGCAACGACCTGTTGCTTGGGGCGGGCAGCCAGCTGCAGGGCAAGGGCGTGCAGGCCGACGCCGGCCGCGATCTGGCGCTGGGCGGCGTTCTGGTGTCCACCGCGGGCGCGGAACTACAGGCTGTGCGCGATGCGCGCGCGGATGGCAAGCTGGGCGCCGACGGCGCGCTGGATTTCAGCGCCAGGGGCAATCTGCGCATCGGCGCGGCGGCGCAGCTGGACGCCTCGGAGCAGGCGCGGATCGCGGCCGCGGGCAATCTGGAGATGGCCGGGGTCATGCGCGGCGACAAGGGCGCCAGCCTGACCGCCGGGGGCCGCCTGGATCTGTCCGGCACGGCAGCATCCGCCAACGGCGCCCTGGACCTGATCGCAGGCGAAGACCTGGCCCTGTCGGCCGGCAGCCGCGCCTTGTCCGGCGGCGCGCTGCAAGCGCGCGCGGGCGGTTCGCTGACGGCGGCCGGCACGATTTCCTCGCTGGCCGATCTGATCCTGGACGCGGTTGCCGATATCCGCCTCGAAGGCCAGAACCTCGCGGCCGGCAAGCTGGCGCTTCAGGCCGGCGGCGCGCTGGCCACCAGCGCGGACGCGCGTCTGCAGGCCGATGGCTCGGTCGATGTGCAGGCCGATAGCGCCACGCTGGCAGGCACGCTGGTGGCGGGCCAATCCGCGGCGCTGCGGATCGACAAGGATCTGGCAGTGGACGGCACGGTCCTGGCCGATGCGGGCGCGCTCACCGTGAATAGCGGCGGCGCCATGACGCTGGGCGGCGCAAGCGCGCTGCAGGCGGGCGGACTGTTGGCGGCGCAGGCTGGCGGCAAGCTGCTGGCCAACGGCACGATTTCGGGCGAGCAGGACATCACGCTGAAGGCCGGCACGGACGCCGAACTGAACGGCAAGACCGTCGCCAACGGCACCCTGCGCGCGGATGCGGCCTGGGATCTCACCATCGGCCAGGCGGGTTTGGCCCAGGGCAGCAGCAAGCTGCTGCTGGGCGCGGGCCAGGACCTGCGCATCGCAGGCACGGCCGGCACCGCCACGGGCGCAGGCGCCGCGGGCGGCACGTTGCAGGCGCAGGCTGGGCGCGACCTGTTCATCACGGGCACGGCGACCGCCGGCTCGCCCATCGTCCTGGGCGCGCAGCGCGATATCCGCATCGACGGCATCGCCACGGCGCTGGAAGGCGGCCTGACGGCCGACGCGGGCGCGAACCTGCTGGTCGGTGCAGGCGGCAGGATGCAGGCCTCCGACGGGCTCAGCGCGCGCGCAGGCGCCAACCTGGGGTCCGACGGCGTCATTGCCTCGGGCGGCGGCCTGACGCTCGCCGCAAGTGGAGACGTCCTGCTGGGCGGCCTTGCCGCTGCCTTGGGCGAACGCGCGGCGGGCAATGCCTCGATCACAGCCGGACGCGATCTCATCGTCAAGCAGAACGGCCAGTTGCAAGCCGCAGGCACGCTGACTGCCCGCGCCGACCGCGACCTGTATGCAACGGGCGCCTTGAGTTCGGTGGGCGACATGCTGCTGGCCGCCGCGCGCGACGCGCGGGTAGACGGCACCGCCGCGACCGACGCCAACCTGACGCTGACGGGCCGCAACGTAGCCGTGGGCGCGGCGGGGCTGGCGCAGGCCGGCCGTACTCTGACTGCGACCGCCCAAGAGGCGTTGCAGGCGGCCGGACGCATGCTGGCCGGCGGTTCGCAAACGCTGACCGCGGGCGACAAGATCACGGTCGACGGTACCGTCGCCGCCTTGCAAGGCGATCTGTCCTTGACCGCGCAGCGCGGCGACATCGCGCTGGGCGCGGCTTCGCGCCTGCAGGCCGGGGGCGGTCTGACCGCGCTGGCGGGCGGCGCGCTCACCGCGTTCGGCTCGGCCGCGGCGGAACAAGGCATGACGCTGCGGGCAGGCACGGACGCAACGCTGGGCGGTGTCGCCGCCACGCAGGCGGGCGCACTGATCGCCAGCGCCGGCGGCAAGCTCACCGTCACGGCGGACGGCCGCTTGCAGTCCGGTGCGGGATTGGATCTGAGCGCCGGCGGCGCGCTGCTCAACGCGGGCGTCGCGTCCGCGGGCACGCAGGCCAAGCTGTGGGCCGGATCCACGCTGGACAACACTGGATCGGTGTTGGCCGGCGGCGACCTCATCGCAACCGCCTTGGGACAACTCTCCAACGCCGGCCGTTTCGTGGCGGGCGTGGGCGCCGACGGCGCGCTCAGCCAGCCGGGCAGCATCACGCTGACGGGAGGCTCCATTGTCCACGGCGGCACCAGCCTGGCCGGCAAGGACCTGAGCTTGTCCGGGGGCAGCTTGAATCTGGCGGGCGGCAAGCTGTCCGCCATCGGCAAGGTCACGCTAGCCACGCCAGGCGACGTCGACAGCCGCAACGCGGTGGTGCAAGGCGGCGCCCTGGCTATCAACGCCGCCAATCTTCATAACCAGGGCGGCAAGCTGACTTCGACCGGCGATGCGACCATCAAGCTGGGCGGCACGCTGAACAACACAGGCGGCGTGATCGCCGCGGCCGGCGATGCGCGCATCGAAGCCGCAAGCGTCGTCAACCGCGACGGCACGCTGGCCGCCCGCGACCTGACCATTACCGCCACCGGCGCGGTGGACAACCGTGGCGGCCTGATCCAGGCCGACAACCTGCTGACCTTGAACGCAGCCAGCCTGGACAACAGCGGCACGCTGACCGCGGCCGGCGCCCCGCCCAAGGGCGTGCTGGGCAAGGTCGTCTCCATCGTGGCGGACCGCGTCAACAACCAGGGCGGCTCCATCGAGGCGATCGAGAACCTGAGCCTGGGCGCCAAGGAACTGGACAACACGGGCGGCACCATCGCTTCCCAGGGCAGCGCGCGTATCGACGCCGACACGCTCAAGAACACGCAGGGCACGCTGCAAGCCGGCAAGAGCCTGACCGTCATCGCGCAAGTATTGCAGGGGCTGGGCGTGCTGCAATCCGCGGGTGACCTGTCGTTCGCGTATGCCGGCTCCCTCAACCAGGAAGGCGACATCTCCAGCGGTCGCGACCTCAATCTATCGTTGGGCGGCGCGCTGGACAACCGCGCCAAGATCAGCGCCGGCCGCGACCTGAGCATCTCGGCGGACTCGCTGAACAACCAGGCTTCCGGCCAATTGCTGGCCGGCGGCCAGAACCGCATCACGGTGACGCAGGGCCTGACCAACGCCGGCCTCATCGACGGCGCTTCGACCCGCATCACCGCGGGCCGCGTCGACAACACCGGCCGCATCTACGGCGATGCCGTGTCGATCCAGGCAGGCACGCTGGTCAACGGTGCAGGCGCGGGCGGCGGAGCCGTCATCGCATCGCGCGGGAGCATGGACCTGGGCGTGGGCTCGCTGGTCAACCGCGACCACGCGCTGGTCTACGCGGGCGCCGACCTGCGCATCGGCGGCGCGCTGGACGCCGCCGGCCGCGCCATCGGCCAGGCCGGTTCGCTCCTGAACGCGTCCGCCACTATTGAAGCGGCAGGCAATGCCGACATCTCGGCCGCGTCCATCCGCAACCAGAACGACCGCTACAGCAACGAAACGGTGCAGGTGTCCAGCACGTCCAAGGTGTACTTCACCCCGGCGGGTACCACCGACATGTACGACGCCGAGACCAATTGGCTGTGCGACGAAGTGACGCCTATGTGCAGCAAGGATCCGGCCTGGCTGAACGATGATCCGGAACGCATGTTCCTGCTGCCGTCCACCCAGTATCCGGCGTCGCGCTATGGACCGCCGTTCGACTACACGCCGAGCAAGAAGGGCAGGGGCGGCGAGACTTCGCCCATTACGCCGACCTATACCCCTCCCGACGTCGGGTGCAGCGGCGGCGATGCGGCCGACCTTTGCTGGGACCGGCCGGAGAAATTCCTTTACGGTTCCGGAGAGCGCATCTGGTCTGTCTTCGGTGTCACGCCTCCGGCCGGCCCCATGCCGGTCTGGGTTCCGCCGCTGTATGACAACTGCGCGATTATCGATGGCTGCGCAGCCGAGAAAGCGCGCCGCAAGGCTTACGAAGAAGCCTACGCCGCCTACAAGGCGCCGCACATGGAGTTGGAAGCGCGCATCCGGGCATTCAACGCCGACTTCAACAACCGCCTGGTCGGCACGTTCACCTATTACCAGGTGCAGGAGACCGTTACCGAGACCCGTACCCTCTCGTCCGACCCCGGCAAGATCCTGTCGGGTGGGGCCATGACGCTCACGGGCTCAGTCACCAATGACAAGAGCCAGATCGCCGCAGGCGGCGCGCTCACGGTGGCCGGTCCCGCCATCAACAACATCGGCGCGGGCGGTGAACGTACCGTCACGCGGACGGGGACCATGACGGTTACCCAGGCGCGTTCGCGCGACCGCAAGGAATACTCCGAGGCTTACAACGCCACCCTCGCGGGCCAGCCCATCGAACTGCCGGTCGGCACCTCCGGCGGCAACGTCGCCGTCCAGCTCAACGGCTCCCGACCCGGCGCCAGCAATGGCGGCGCCGCGCCTGGACCAGTGCTGGTCGCCAGCGTCGGCCTGCCTGGCGGCACGGTGGTGCGCACTGTCTCCCATCCTGCCGGCATTCCGGACAGCCAGCTCTACACCGTCAATGGCAGGCCGGATGCGCCTTACGTCGTCGCCACCGATCCGCGTTTCGTCGGCCAGCGTCCGACCGTCTCCAGCGACTACCTGCTGGACCTGCTGAGCCAGCCGGGCGCGCTGCCTGGCACCAGCATCGGCAACGGCGTCGGCTCGGGCGGCGGCGTGACGGGCGTACGCAACGACCAACCCGGCGCGGCCGGCACGGTCAATGCCGGCGTTGGCGCGGGCTCGGTCTCGACTTCGGGCCAGGGCGGCGCTACTGTCGGCGCCAGCAACGGCCTGCAAGGCCAGCGCCTGGACGACCAAGGCAACTCCGGAGCCGTCAATGCCGGCGTCGGCGCGGGTTCGGTCTCGAACGCGGGTCAGGCCGGCGCCACGGTCGGCGCCAATAGCGGCCTGGACGGCCAGCGCTTGGACGCGCAAGGCGCATCCGGCCTCGCCGGCGCCGCGCTCGGCGCGGGCGGCTCGCTCTCTGCCAGCGGCGCCACCGCCGCAGCCGACGGCCAGAACCTGTCCGGCGCGCGCCTGGGCAGCTGGGATTCGCTGGTGCCCGCGGGCGCCAAATTCCTGACGCCCTCGGGCCAACCCAAGCGCCTGGGCGACGGCTTCTATGAACAGAAGCTCGTGTCCGACCAGATCCTGGCCACCACCGGCCAGCGCTTCCTCGACAAGTACAGTGACAACGACAGCCAGTACAAGGCCCTGCTCGCTGCCGGTGCGCAGTTCGCCCGCGACAACGGCATCCAGCTCGGCGTGGCGCTGACCGAGGCGCAGCAGCGCCAACTCAGCACTGACCTGGTCTGGCTGGTCGAACAGACCGTCACGCTGCCCGACGGCACCACCGAGACCGTGCTGGTTCCGCAGGTCTACCTGCTGGTGCGCGAAGGCGACCTGAAGGGCGACGGCACCCTCATGGCCGGCCGCAACGTCAAGCTGGAAGCCGAAGGCGACATCGTCAACAGCGGCACCATCGGCGCGCGCGAAGCCACCGTCATGACCGCCGGCAACATCGTCAACCAGGGCGGCGGCCTGATCCAGGGCTCCACCGTCGACCTCGCCGCGCGCGAGGACCTGACCAATCTGGTGTCGCTGATCAAGGGCGACAACGTCGCCCTGAAGGCGGGACGAGACATCGCCCTGACGTCCACCGCGGCCTCCGAGAACTTCGGCAGCACCTGGGGCACGCACGTCAGCGGCGTGGCCCGCGTCGACGCAGGCAACCTCAACATGCAGGCTGGCCGCGACATCACGCTGACCGCGGCGCAAGTCTCGGTCAAGGATGACGCGCGCCTGCAGGCCGGGCGTGACATCGCCCTGGAAACGCTTACGGAGAGCCACGGCGAATCGCTGGTCTTGAAGAAGAACAACCGCCACGACCTGAGCACCAGCTCCGAAGTCAGCTCGACCATCGCGGCGGGCGGCAATCTCACGTTGGTCGCGGGCCAGGACGTCAATGCGCGTGCGGCCGAAGTCACTGCTGGCAAGCAGCTGGCGGTGGGCGCGGGACGCGACATCAACCTGGTCGCCGGGGTGGAAACCGGCTCGGCTTATGACGAGGTTCGCTACAAGACCAAGAGCTTCCTGTCGTCCAAGACCACGCACACCATCTCCTCCAGCGACTGGGAACAGGCCAAGGGGTCGACCTTTACCGGTGACACGGCGGTGTTGATGGCTGGGCGGGATTTGAATGTGGTGGGGTCGAATGTCATCGGGGACAACGACGTCACGCTGATGGCGAATCGGGACATCAACATTGCCGCAGCGACCGAGTCGTACAAGGACTACCAGTACGAGAAGGTGACCAAGTCTGGCTTTGGCGGTGGCGGTGGCTTCAGCGTCGGTTATAGCAAGCAGCAACGAACCGACTGGATGAAGGGCGAAAGCGGAGGCTACTCCAGCAGCACTGTCGGCAGCGTGGGCGGCAATCTGACCATCGACGCCGGGCGCGACGTGGGAATCTTCGCCAGCAACGTACTGGCGCAGGACGGAGATATCTCGATCAGCGGCCGCAATGTGGCGATCATCGCTGGCGTCGGTGAAGCCCGTCAGCACGAGTACCACGAGTTCAAGCAATCCGGAATCACGATAGGCGTGGCGGGCGGCGTGCTCGGTGCCGCCCAACAGATACACGGCACGCTCAAACAGGCAGACGATGCCAAGAGCGGCCGCCTGGCCGCGGTCAAAGTGGGCCAGGCCGCCTATCAGGCGGTGCAGGCCAATCGCATGCTGGAGGCTGCAGAAGGAACCAATGCCACGGCAGCGGATAAGGAGAACGCCAGCGCGCAGATCCAGATTAGCGTAGGCGCCAGCAAATCGGTCAGCGAAACGAAGCGCACGCAGGAGTCGGTATTCGGCTCTTCCGTCATGGGAGGCGGCAATGTCTCCATCGTGGCCTTGGGTGAGCGAGGCGTTCCGGGCTCGGGCAATTTGTCCATCATCGGAAGCGATGTCACTGGCAAGAACGTGCTGCTTGGAGCCACGAACGATCTTTCGCTGCTGAGCCAGGCACAGAGTTCCACGGAGACCTCAACCAACAAGAACAGCGGGTGGAAGGTGGGCGTGGGCATTGGCGTATCCGACAGCGGTAGCGGTGGCGGCATCAACATCTTCGCCAGCGGTTACATGGGCAGTGGCAACGCCAAGGGCAACGGCACGACGTACCGCGAAACCCAGATCAGCGCCCGGGACAACCTGACGCTGACTTCGGGCCGCGACACGTTGCTGGAAGGCGCGCAAGCGCGCGCCGACAGCATCCGCGCAGACATCGGCAGGAATCTGACCATAGCCAGCCAGCAGGACACGGACCGCTACAACGCCAAGCAGAAACAGGCCAACGCGGGCGGCAGCTTCAGCTTCGGTTCCATGACGGGCAGCGCCTACATCGGCGCCAGCACGGGCAAGACCAAGTCGAACTACGACAGCGTGATTGAGCAGTCCGGACTGTATGCGGGTTCGGGCGGCTTCGACGTCTCCGTGGGCAAACATACCCAGCTCGACGGCGCGGTGATCGCCAGCGATGCCGATGCCGCGAAGAACAGGCTGTCGACGGAAACGTTGGGCTTTACCGACCTGAAGAACAAGGCCGAGTACAAGTCCACCACCGTGGGCGTGAATCTGGGCATGTCAGGAGCCTTCGACGTTGCCAACAAGGGCGGCGCAAACAAGGGGGGACCGTCGGGCTTCAGCTTCGGCCAAACCAGCGGCAGCGATTCCGGCACTACCTACGCTGCGATTGCTCCGGGCACGATTGAGGTGCGTTCGGACAAGGACAGCGGCCGGGATAGCACGGCGGGGCTTAGTCGGGATACTGCTGGCGCGAACGGCAGCATTGGGCAGATCTTCGACAAGGACAAGGTCCGCGAGCAGTTGGAGTTCCAGCAAGCCTTCGGCCAGTTGGGGATGCAGCTTGCGGGGGATGCGCTGAAGACCCTAAAGGAGAAGGATCCGGATCTTTGGGGGGAAGGTAAGCCGGGCGCGATCGGGTTGCATGCGGCAGTGGCGGGGATTGCTGCGGCGTTGGGCGGGGGAAATGTAGCTGGGGCTATTGCGGGCACGGTTGCGGGAGATCTTGCAACCAGCTTGGTTAAGGAGCAAGTGGAACAAGCCGTTGCGGGCTTGTCAGGCGAAGCGCGAGAGCAAGTTACCAGGGTGATTCTCAACGTCATCGGTAGTGCGGCTGGCGGGGCTGCTGGTGGGCTCAGTGGAGCAGGGGGGGCCTCCGTTGCGGACATGTACAACCGGCAATTGCATCCCGAAGAAAGGGCGGTCGCAAAAAAAATTGCCGATGCCATACGCGCGAAAGGTGGAGATGTTTCGCTTGAATATATTGAAGATCAAATGCGCCAGATGAGTTTCGTGATCGGAGGCACGACTTATCCTGGGGTACCTGATGTTCAGATTGGTGGTGTGACGCAAACTGACTCGGGAGCCGTATGGTCAAATGAGGCTGGCTCGGTTGTCTATGTTCAGAAAGCGGGAAAGGTGGATCCGGCTATTCAGGCATTCATAGCTGATTTCGTAAATAAAAGTGAAATTCCATATATGGCCCAGTATTTGCCTGCTCCGATTTTTCGTGATACTAGTCCACGAACAGGCTATATTCCAATTGATGATACTGTGGCTAGGTACTGCGCAACAGCCGAATGTGTAGCTGGTTTGGCTCCGAACATGACTCAGCTGGGTCATGTTCAACAGGCGATTCGAGCTGCAGATAACGCCGCTTGGGTGTCGAGTATGGCCGGGAGAATCGCTGCTGCAGCAACTGCCGCGGGAAATGCCCCAGTTGCTGGTGCCGCCACCGCGATAGGTGCTGCAAGTAGTCTGTTCGAGCAAATGGTGAGGCCAAATTGGAAAAAATCTGTAAGTGATTCGACCGTTGATATGGTAGGCGCTTTTGCGTCAGATAGATATCCAGTGCTTGCGCCCGCTATTAATGAGCTTGCGGAGTTGGTAAAAAGCAATGGTTATTTGAATAGTGTTGGTAGGAGATGACATGAGTTTCTATGGCGTGATAATCGCGGAAGGAAATTTCAAGCGCTGGTTCCGAGGATTGTTAATTTGGGTTGGGGTTGTCTTGGCCCTGCTTGGGTTGCGGTTTGATATTTATTTTTTGGCCCTGATCGGAGTGGTGGTTGGGGGCGTGGGTATGTATGCGGCGAAGGCCGCTATGGTTAATGTCAAGCCCTTCAGGGAAAAAGGGAAGTACTGAATTTTAAGGTTATTGCGTTCAGGGGCTCGAAAAGAAGAGCGTCGGGTATTTTTTTGGTCGAGTAGAAAATCACGGAAAACGGGAGAAGTTCTCGTGCTGGCTAAAATTGATCGCAATGACGGCTTCCATAAATAAGGTAGTCAGACTACATAAATAAGGTGTCTAAATAAGATATCAGGCTAGATTTTCTGGTTATCTAAATCTAGTCTGAGCTAACCCGGGTTTTCCGGACACCCGAAGAAGTAGACAATACTTGAAGGAGGTGTCCCATGGATAAATCCAAACCCGAAGGCAAGCCGCTTGAAGCCAAACGCCAGTATCACAGTCGGGAGTTCAAGATCGAGGCGGTCAGACAACTGGAGGAAGGCAAGGTCAGCGGCACGCAACTATCGCTGATGCTGGGCGTGAAGCGGTCGATTATTTACCGATGGAAGAAAGAGCTGGCGACACACGGCCCAGACGTCTCATTTCCCGGTAAAGGCAAGGCTCGCACCGACGAGCAGACCGAGATTCAGCGCCTCAAGCGTCAGTTGGCCGAGGTCACCGAAGAGCGCGATATCTTAAAAAAAGCGGCAGCGTACTTTGCGCGGGAACTGCCGTGAGGTACGCCTTTGTGCAGGCTCATCAGCAGCAGTTCCGGGTCGCTCGGTTATGCCGGGCCTTGCACGTCAGCCGCAGCGGGTATTACGACTGGCAACGTCGTGAACCCTCGGCAAGGCAGCAAGAGGACGTCAAGCTGCTCGCGGCCATCGAGCAGACCCATCAGACCTGCCGGCAAGCGTATGGCGCGGAAAAGACCTGGCGCGCGCTTAACGCCAACGGCGTGGCGTGCGGCAAGCATCGCGTCGCAAGACTGCGACGCCAAGCCGGCATCGAGGCGCTGCGCAAGCAGCGGTTTCGTCGGCTGGAGAAGCATTCGCTGCTGGGGCCAGCCCCGAACCGCCTGCAACGTCAGTTCACCGTGCAATGTCCCAATAAAGTCTGGGTGGGCGACATAACGGTTGTACCAACACGGACAGGCTGGCTATATCTGGCCGTACTGCTGGATCTCTACTCTCGGTCGGTGATCGGCTGGAGCATGGCCGAGAAGGCCGACCGCAGGTTGTTGATCCATACACTTCAAATGGCCCTAGCCCGGCGCCGTCCCGATCCTGGACTGTTGCACCACAGCGATCGCGGTGCGCAGTACAGTTCGGCAGAGTACCGAGGCATGCTTAAGGACCACGGCATCATCATCAGCATGAGCGCCAAGGGGGATCCCTACGACAATGCCGTCGCAGAGAGCTTCTTCAGCAACTTAAAGAACGAATTAACGCATCACAAGGTCTTCCACAGCAGGGAGCATGCGCGGCTGGCGATCTTTAACTACATTGAGGTCTTCTATAACCGCCAGCGAATCCACCAGGGGCTAGGTTATCGAACCCCTGCCCAGGTCGAGGCCTCCGTGTCTTAACCAAACTGTCCGAGAAATCCGGGTCAGCTCAGTCTGACATAGAGGCATCAATCAGCTGATGACGAGTGAATGTGTAAATGGCCAGGGATGATGGCTGATTCCAGTCGGAAGCTCTTTTAGGTAGATTTCTTAGAAATCAGAGAATTAGAAGACTATGCTTTTCTGTAGATTTATATTGACACTCGCCTCGCTATTCGCTTCCGCAGGCTGCTCCTTCATCATGGGCTCGCCGCCGGCAGCCTTGGCAACGAACCCGGAACCTCGCGAGATGATCAGTCCGGTGCTGATATACATCACCGATTGCGATTTCAAAAAGAAGATCGCGAGTGTCGGTTTCATAGGTGCCAGAACAGCCTATCCTGCGACCTACGCTGCCGAATCAGTATGCAACGCGTTGAATGCCGAACTGCCAGCTGCCATGGATGCGGCGGGTGTCAAGGCAATATTAAAGTTGCGCAAATTCGACCTCAAGACGGCCAGGCCGGAAACGATGAAAGAGGATGCACTGACCGCAGGCGTCAAGTATGTAGTCGCGGTGAGCCAGCCGAACGCATTTGAGGGTTCTCAGCAGTATCCTGCCAGCGTATCGGTGGGTATTCGTCTGTATGACGCGGAGTCGGGCGAGTACCGGGGCATGGCAGAAGATACGTATGGGATCTCGCTGCGCGACTTTTCAAACCGTGGGCCGAACGCCGAGGGACAGCGGATCGCAGCGGATGTCGCGAACAAGCTGGCGCGCTCCATGGTGCAGCGGTGCATCGAGAAGTATCCCTACCAATGTCATAAGACTGGCCTGCTGCGTTTCGCGGAACCTCGTGATGCATTCGGGAAATAATCTATCAATTAGCAGGGCGTCGGGCTGGGTTTCTTCAGCTGAAACTGTAGTCTTCGCTTGATGCAAGCATCAGAATTTATCTTGTGCCGAGGTTCGTGAAGTGTCAAATTTTGTGTTTCGAATATTGGTCTCTGTATTAGTGATATCAGGTGGGCTCTCAGGTTGCTCAGCAACAAATCCTAATATTCTCAATAGCTACGACGCGACCCAAAACTCACGCGTCCGTGTTTTTGTCTACACCGCCGATCGAATTCGTCTGGATTTTGATCGTACCTGCTACACCAGTCCTGGCCTGTTGGGACATGGGGAAGGGTTGGAGACCATGCAGCGGAGCCATTATCAGGGCAGTCGCAGCGTTGGCATGGCTCCCACTTCAAAGCGTGGCGATGCTGTCTTCGATGAATTCATCATAAAGGCCGGCATTCCCTTGACCATATATGGTCAGGTCGGTGGTAAGTATCATTCGCCGGGCGTCTCCATTTATATGCGCGAAACGCGTGACGCAGGCTATTTCACGCCGATAGCTGGCGCGAACTACGAGATATATGTTCGGGATCGCAAAGTAATCGTCGAAGACCTAGGCGTGGACGGCGTAGACAGCGCCAGCCGACTCATTGAACTCACTCCCACGAAGGCTTGTGCGGCCAACGGAAGTTAAGAACCGCATGCGTCTGCCGTTAGTTTGGTAGCGGAGATTTGGTCATGTCTTCGCTGTAGATGGCTGAAGCATGGGCTGACGTGCCTACCCTGCCATTTCCATATGCCGGTCTTGATCTGACCTTTTGGGTCATCTGGATTTGGCTATCGACTGCCAGACTGGCGACGGTCCACGCCTAACTAGAGAGTCGGGGCATTCACGGAGTGCGTTGTGCGGCAAAAACTACCAATACTGCGGGTCGCCCGCCAAACCTTCGATTACCTGGGCGACCACGGCGGACCGTTGATCGGCGCGTCGCCCCTGTTGATCCTGATCCTGCTGGCAGGCATTGCACTCGGCATGCACCTGGATTACATGGCGTATGTCGAGCACAGCAAACTGCTGGAATTGACAGGCTGGGTGGTGAGCACGGCCGCGCCGGTATTGGCGGCGGTGGCTTGGCACCGATGCATTCTGCTGGGCGAGACGCCGCCCGCGCGCGTCGTGGCGGGCAAGCCGGAGCGCATGTATTTCATCGTGCTGATCGTGGGTGCCGCCTTGATGTTCGTGGCGACACTGTTGTGCTACATCGTGATGTTGTTCGCGCAGGGGCCGGACGGCTCACATTGGCTCGGCGTTGTGTTGGTACTGCTGCTGGTGCTGGCGCCGTGTTTTTTCATGGGCTACATCTTCCTGGCATTGCCGCACGCCGCCCTGACCGGCAAGATGGAAATATCGCGGATCGCGCCGCTGGTGCGAGGCAACCGGTTGCGCCTGCTGGCCGTGGCCGCGCTGCCGGTGCCGCTGTTGCTGCTGTTGGAGGCGGCCCGGATCTTTGTGCTGCAGATGCCGAGAGAGCCGAGCATCGGATACTACCTGTACAGCGCCATCGCGACATTCGCCGCCACTCTGATTTCCGTGACCTCGATGTCGGTCAGCTATCGGACGCTGGCGCTTAAGCCCATGGAAGAGGGTGTTCAACTCGCACCGAGTGCCACGGTGACTTGATCCGGGCATGGGGGAGCGCCTGGACAACGACATTGATTTCCTACTCGGCTGGCTCGACGGCCGGCCCTCGCTTCGTTCGGTCCTCTGACAAGCTCAATTTTTCGTCAATTACGCGATCGTTCTCGCTTCTTGCTTCAACGTCTTTCAATAACTTGCTTTGTTGTTAATTTACAAAAAGACATCTATTGTTATTTATTGTCGTTTAAGGCAAAATTATTGGACAATTAGTTTCAATGTGAAACTTAAAAGCCAAATGGCAAGAGTCCTCTGGGGCGGCATCCGGATGAACGCGAGTCGGGAGTTCGCGTATAGCCACGGGGATGCTTCAACGCCAGGACTTAGGCTGTCTTTTGCGAGTTGAAACATGAAGAAGTTGCTTTCCGTTGTTCTTATTTTCCTGAGCGGATGCGCAGTCAAGCAGCCGACGCCCAAATACCAATTGGATAAACAGGCCAATCAGGCCCTCATCCAGTCCGGCAAACCGGTGGAAATCTTCTATCACGACGATCAATTCGTGGTCATGGATCTTGGCGGATCCCAAGCGGCTAACGTGCTCGGCATTCTTGGCCCGGTAGGTCTCTTGATGGGCATGACGGCGGACGCGGCGCACAAACTGGACTTCAAGGCGCGTGCGGAACGTCGCTCCGAGGAATTCTCCAAACTGGTTGCCGAGAACTTTCCCGATGAGAGCATCAACCAGATGTTCGCGCGCAATGTCGCCGACTTGATTGCCAAGGAGGGCCGGGGAGTGAAGGTCACAAAGGTGACGCGCCCTTCGGGCGGCGACAATCTGGCAGCGAGCGTGTCCAAGGATATGGAGCCCACCGCGGGTTACATGCAGCTTATCTTGCGACTCAGCGCCGGATATGGAGCCAGGTCCGCTACAGATACCTATAAGCCAGTGACGATCATCGAGTATGCGTTGAAGGACGAGGACGGAACGGCGCTGATGTCGCGCTTTTTCGACCGCTTCTACGGCGAGTCGGACAAGACTTTCCTTACCTACCCGGGCTTGCTTGAAGACTACAAGGGCGCGCGCGGCGAACTGAGCGCGAGGCTGAATTATTGGAGCGAGCCGCTTTACACCGAGATCTTCCATTTCCCGGATCAACCCACGGCGAAGTAGGTAACGCCCGATGACTCAACGTCCTTGGCCGGCGAGCTTGATTCAGTTGCCGCCAAGCTAAACTCTCGCCCCGGAAAAATGTTGAGGTTCAAGCCCCCGGCTGAAGTACTGGACGCAATGCTGCACTGACCGTCTGAATCCACATCATCGCTTTTGCGGGGGATTGCCGGGGGAGTTTTTGGGGCGAAAAAAATTCAAAAAACAAACCCAAGACATTAAGAATCGCCCTGGCCAGCCATTAGCTATCAATAGAAGAAGCGTAGCTTCAGGCTCCCTCCTGAGCGGCTACGACGCAGGATTCCTATCCCAGGGCAGCGCAACGGGGCGACGCACTGGGACAGCGCCGGCAAATTGATTCATCAGACTGCTGCCTATCGAGCAGCCCGGCCAGGACTCTTTCCCTTGGGACGCGGCCATCTCCATGGTTTTGTACGGACACGGCGTGACCTGCTTCATCGGTTTGGATAAGCACAACTGGCACTACGACCGGCTGCTGGATCCGGACTTCTATTCAATAGATCTGAATCCGCGCAATGCGGCCTATGGCCAGCCCAACAGGCACGTGGTGGGTTCGGCAACCGAACTGTCTTCCTACTATCGGCCGAACAGCTTCGATGTGGTGATCGCCAATGGGCTTATCGGGTTTGGCCTGGATACCGAGGAAGCGTTCAACCAATTGATGTTTGAATGCCATCGCGTATTGGCCAGCGATGGAATGCTAGTGCTCGGCTACAACGACAAGCCCGACCGCCTGAACTTCAATATTGAGCAGGCCCCGGGTTATCAAGTCTTCAAGACCTTCGAGCCTGGCATAGCGGGTATGACAGGGGCGCGCCACGTCGTGGCGGACGGGTTTCAGCATTGCTATGTATTCCTGCGGCCACGGCGCATGGGGCATGTCGCCGGAGAGATGGATATTGCTGCTGCGGCTTGAGCTGGCGCGCGGTCAGGACTGCAGGGAATAGAGAGCTGCGTGCATGTGGTTGCATGCATGCAGCCTGATCACGCCTAGCGGTAGCGCAAGCTACGTTGCCGGATCGGGACGATCGCGCGGTGATGCCTGCCTCCAATCTTATTTATTTCTCACGACGGTTCCGCCCCAAAAACCGGCGTTGAGGCCTGTCGTCGCTACAAAAAAAGTAAATACCAATTCAGAAAAACTCTGGATAGAAAACCTCCGCCAAAACATAGAATTTGAAACTTCGGCTGACGCTCAGCGGCAAGGCCACTAGCGTGCTCGACGCTATTAAGTTCTTTCTGAGGTTTTTGGGGCTCATGAAGTTCGTCAAGAAAATAACCTACGCCCTGAAGCGCGCTATTTTCCGGGTTTCTCCGGCTCTCTTAAGAAGGTTGGGCGCCAATTTCCAGCTACGGGTGCCTAGCCGGATGTTCATGGAGCAAGAGGTCTTTGACTACGTCAATGAACATTTCCGGCGCGGCGCGGCGGCTCCCGTGGCCAGGTGCCTTTTCATCGGTCTGGATAAGCACAACTGGCATTACGACCAGCTGTTGAGTCTTGACTTCTATTCAATCGACCTGAATCCGCGCAATGCGGCCTACGGCCAGCCCAACAGGCACGTGGTGGGCTCGGCGACAGAGCTGTCCTCTCACTATCCACCCCACAGTTTTGATGTGGTGTTTGCCAATGGGTTGATCGGTTTTGGCCTGGATACCGAGGAGGCATTCAATCAATTGATGTTTGAATGCCATCGCGTCCTGACGGGCGATGGGATGCTGGTGCTCGGCTATAACGACAAGCCCGATCGTCTGAGCTTCAAGGTCGAGCAGGCCAAGGGGTTTCAGGTCTACAAGACATTTGAGCCCGGCATCGCCGGGATGACGGGTGCGCGGCACGTCGTGGCGGACGGGTTCCAGCATTGCTATGTGTTCTTGAGGCCCCGGCGCCTCGGGCTTGCGGAGCAGGGCCTGGCTTGGTAGCCATGGCAGAGCGCGCAGCCGCGTCCGTATGGCTCAGCATTTCAAAAACGTAATCCCGCTATCCGCTTTCTGTCTGCATCGCCTTCCTAGAATTTGATCGTGCAGTCCCCTCCACGATATATAGGAATTAAGCATGCAGATGATCCGCAAAGCCGCATTGATCCTGGCGCTGTCGGCCGCCGCTACCGGCGCGGCGCTGGCGCAGCCTGCGTCGCCTCCCGCCGGCCTGGCCAATCCCTACGGTCCGTCATTGACGCGTGCCGAAGTGCTGGCCGACCTGGCGCTCTGGAAGCGCGCGGGCGTGGACCGGTTCTGGCGTGGCGAGGAGACGCCGGACATTTACAGCCCGGAGTACAAGGCCGCATTCACTGAGTACTTCCGCCTGCGTTCGGGGCCGGAGTATCAAGCCGAAGTGCAGCGCCAGAACGCGCTGCGCTGATAGCCGGCCGACGCGGCGGGAGAGCCCGGCGTGGCTGACTCCTCCGTCATCAATCCCCCCGAGTCCAGTCCCAGGTTGCAGCTTGCCGACCTGGAGCTGGACTTGTTGCGTTGCCGCGCCTATCGCAACCGGCAGTTCCTGCCGCTGACGCCCAAGGAGTTCGGCTTGCTGGCTTTCCTGATGCAGCGGCCCGGGGTGGTGTGTGTGGGTTGGGAGCTTGCCGAGCAGGTCTGGAAAATGAAGCTGCATGTCCACGACAAGCGCAATTTCAAGTCCCATGCCGTTGCGGTCGCGATGCGCCGGCTGCGCAAGAAGGTCGATGCGGGTTCGGGTCCCAAGCTGCTGCATACGATACGGGGCGGCAGCTACCTGCTGACGGAAGGCCCGTTGTGACGCGCACAAGTTCTTGAACGGCGGTCGCCATGCGTCGGGTCGCCATGCGCCGCGCGATACCAGGAAAAAAAATCGCGCACCCGAAAGGCGCGCGGCGATCATCAGGCCTTCCCTTCGCGGAGGAGGGCTCGATCAAGGGATTTCCTGCTTGCAGCGTTTTATGAAAGCTGGCGCTAGAACCGATGGCGGATGCCCATATTCACCTCGGTCGCCTTGGCGTTGTCCAGGAAGGCCCAGTTGGTGGTGTAGGAGGCCACCGCATACAGATCGGTGCGCTTGGACAGGTTGTAGTTGTAGCCCAGGCTGTAGGTGTTGCTGGTGGCGTCACCGCCCGTGAGCTGCTTGTTGTTGGCGTCGGCGCGTTGCCACGATGCGAAGGCGCCGCCGGATTTGCCGACCGGGGCGGCCAGCGCCAGCATGTAGGCATTGGAGCGGAAGCCCTTGACGAAGGCGTAGGACGGCGTACCGGTAAATCCGCCGATGCTGCCGCCGTTGGGGAAGCCCTTGCCGGCGAACCAGCCGTCGGTCATGCGGTTGTAGGCCAGGGCCACCTTGACGACTTCAAAGTCGTAGGAGCCGCCGATGATGTAGGAACGCGGCGTGGCATCGGTCTGGCTCTGGCTCAGCTTGTTCGAGGCGTTGAGCTGGTCGTAGGTGGCAAAGCCCATGACGGGGCCGTTGTCGTAGCGCAGGCCGGCGGTGATGGCGCGAGTGTTGTCGGCGGTGGCGAAACCGGTCTGGGCGAGGCGGCGGTCGTCGGCGTTGAAGGCGTAGCCGACGGCGCCCTTGAAGCCGGCCATCGACGGGGTTTCATAGACGATCAGGTTGTCGTAGCGCACGAAGTAGGCCGAGCTGAAGCCCAGGCCGGCGCCGGTGTTCAATTGATTGAAGCCGCCGCCGAACGATGAGCCGAACATGCCGGTGAAGTAGCGCGCGGCGACGTTGTACTGCCGGCCCAGGCGGACCTCGCCCCAGTCGGCGCTGCCCAGGCCCACCGTGGCTTCGCGGCCGAAGAGGCGGCCGCTTTGCAGCGAGTTGCCGTTGCGGCTGTCGTAGCCGGACTCCAGCTGGAACAGCGCATACAGGCCGTCGCCCAGGTCTTCCTTGCCGCGCAGGCCCCAGCGCGAACCCGCGGTGGTGCCGGTGGTGGATCCGATGCGGCTGCTGTCGACGCGGGTGCGGCTGCCGGTGGCGGGATCGGTGTAGGTGCCGTCGACGTTGGCGTAGCCGATGCCGGTATCGATAAGGCCATAGAGCGTGACGGAAGAGGACTGCGCATAGGCGGCGCCGGACAGTGCCGTGGCGGCCGCCGCGACGTATAGCTTTTTCATTGTGGACTCCGTGAGCAGGGAAGATCGATATGCGTCATACCGACCGGAAGCCACGGAAAACATGTCTTCTGGCGGATAGGCAGGGCCAGTGTGAAGGCCGTTGCCCGACAATCCGCGGTCGCTGAAATTACAAATCTGATCGTCCCGGCATCACGGTTTTGTCATGTCCGCGTGGATCGCACATGACGCGGTGCCTGGCCGCTGGTCTTAGCCCTCCAGCCCTCCCAGATCCGGCGGCCGGTTCTCGATGATGGCCTCCATGCTGAAGAACCCCGTCACCGTCGACAGCTCGAAATCCGTGATCAGCTTCTGGTAGAAGCGGTCGTACCCGGCCATGCCGCGGCAGACCACCTTGATGAGGTAGTCCCAATCTCCGCCGATGCGATAGAACTCGGTCACTTCGGGCAGGCGCCCCACGTGTTGCCGGAAACCATCGGCCCAGGCCTTGGCGTGGTGGCTGGTGCGGATCATTACGAAGACCGTCAGGTCCAGCCCCAGTTCGACCAGGTTGACCTCGGCCCGGGTGCCGCGAATGATGCCGCAGGCGTTCAGACGCTGCAGCCGGCGCCAGCAGGCGTTTTGGGACAGGCCGACGCGATCGGCCAGCTCGCGTTGCGACAGCGCGCCGTCCTTTTGCAGGCAGGAGATGATATTCAGATCAAACTTGTCTATTTTTTCCATATAAAAGATCAAATTACCCAATTTTCATGAATTCAGGCAAAAATTAGGTGAGGTTTTAAATTTCACCCCATCGTATGATATTCCGACGTTCCCAGGAATATCCTCGACATGAATACGATCACCAAAACCGCCTCCGCCCCGGCTACCCCGTTGCAGCAATTTCAAGAAAGCCTGAAGGCGGACGACGTCGCCGCGGCGCTGGCCGATGGGCTGATCGGCAAGGATGCGGTGGTCGACGGTCCCTATGGCGTCAAGCCACTGGTCTATGCGGATTACGTTGCGTCCGGCCGGGCGCTAATGCAGGTCGAGCGCTTCGTTCTGGAGCAGGTGCTGCCGTACTACGCCAACTCGCATACCGAGGCGTCTTATTGCGGCGGCTTCATTACCCGCCTGCGCCGCGAGGCGCGCGCGGCGATTGCGCGCTGCTGCTGTGCGGGCGATGAGCACGCGGTGATTTTTGCGGGCTCGGGCGCGACGGCGGGGATCAATCGGCTGGTGCATCTGTTCGGCGTGCGCGAGGCCATCGCCGCGGGCCGCAAGGTGCGCGTCATCATTGGCCCCTACGAACATCATTCCAACATCCTGCCGTGGCGCGAATGCGGCGCGGAAATCGTCGAGCTGGCGGAAAGCCCTGAAGGCGGCCCCGACCTGGCGCAGCTGGATGCGGCGCTGCAAGCCGGGGAGGGCGCGCTGGTGGTTTGCGCGCTGTCGGCGGCTTCGAACGTGACGGGCATCGTGGCGGATGTGGCGGAAGTGACCCGGCGCGTCAACGCTGCGGGCGCCAAGATGCTGTGGGACTATGCCGGCGGCGCGCCCTATCTGCCGATCCGGATGACGCCCGCCGCCGATGCGGCGATCGACGCGATTGTTTTCTCGCCGCACAAGTTCATCGGCGGCCCGGGCGCGTCTGGCGTGCTGATCGTGCGCCGCGACGCGGTGCTGGACACCACGCCCACCTGGCCCGGTGGCGGCACGGTCCGCTTCGTTTCGCCCGTGGGCCATGACTACAGCGGCAGCCTGGAAGCGCGCGAGGAAGCGGGCACGCCCAATGTGGTGGGCGATATCCGTGCCGCCCTGGTGCTGCTGGTGAAGGAAGCGCTGGGCGCGGACTTCATGCGCCAGCGCAATCAACACTTCGTGCAACGCGCGCTGGCCAGATGGCAGGGCGCGGCGCAACTGGAACTGCTGGGTTCGCTGACGGCGGCACGCTTGCCGATCTTTTCGTTCCGGGTGCGCAATGGCCGCGGCGGCTTCGTGCATCAGCAACTGGTGACGCGCATGCTGAGCGACCGCTTCGGCATCCAGGCGCGCGGCGGCTGCGCTTGCGCGGGTCCTTACGTGCATCGTTTGCTGGATATCGGCGCGGATGAATCGCTGCAGATGCGCCAGGCCATCCTGGACGGCCGGGAAATGGAAAAGCCGGGCTTCATCCGGCTGAACTTCAGCGTGCTGCTGGCGGACGAGAAGGCCGATTTCATCCTGGATTCGGTGTTGGCGCTGGCCGCGGACGCAACCGAGTTCGAGCAGCGCTACGGCTTCGACCCGAGCCGCGCGATTTTCTTCCCGAAAAGCGCCGACAAGCAGGCCGCGTGAGACGCGCGCCCGCCGCCAGGCGGACCGCTCCATCCCTCATTCAGTCCTTCATCTGGAGGCCGCAGGTTCTGATCCACGCGGCCTTCTTGTCCGCCAATTCGTCGGACGCGTCGCTCAGCGCGCGCGCCATCCTTGCCGGAAACTCCACCCCTTGGCGGCGGCAAGCCTCGAAGTCGTCGACCAGGGCGTAGCGGGCATCCAGCAGGTCCAGCCGGCCCTGGCACAGTTCGCGATTCAATTGCAGGTCGTTGGAAGCCTCGCGCGTGCGCTGCACGTCCTGCGCGCGGTCGATGCGCGCCTGCTCCGCCTCGATCTGCGCGATGCAGTCTTCCGCGACTGCGGGCGCGCTGGCGCTGGCGGTGCAGATGAGCAGGACGGCAAGAGTACGGCGGTTAAGGGCGGCCATGCGGAGATACCTTGATAGTGCGACAGAATGGGCAGCATCATAACTGCTGGGAAAATCGGGACAGGAGCCGATGCGATCGGCCCTTTGTAGACAGGCATGACGCTTGCTGACTCCCGCATGCCGTTAAGGCCTCGAAAATCCACCGGCTCCACCATTCAGGTTGGGACATATGACGGATGCCAAAATCTGCGCTGGGCGGAAGGCTGTTCTCGTTGTCGATGACAACGAGACCGCCAGATGGATACTGGCCGAGATATTGGCCGGGGAGGGTTATGCCGTCTGCGAGGCGGGCAATGCCGACGAGGCGCTGGAGCGGCTCGGGGAGCGTCCCGACATACGCGCGGTCATTACGGACATCGAGATGCCGGGCTCCATGGATGGCCTCGAGATGGCGGCGCGAATACGCAGTCAATCACCCGAAATTGCCGTGCTTCTCACGTCCGGCCGTCATTACCCCACAGCGGGTGATCTTCCGCCAGCGACGAAGTTCATCCTGAAACCATGGGCTGCGGATGAGTTGATCCGTGAATTGGAAACAGTGCTGTGCCTCAGCTACTAAGGAAGCAGGCGGGCCGAAATACCATCATTGTGCGGCCCCCTGCCCGGGGGAGGCCTTGGGGAAGTAGAGGGTGAATGTCGTACCCTCTTGGGCGGAACTGGCCACATCGACGTGACCGCCTGTTTGCGAGACGTAGCCGAAAACCTGGCTCAAGCCCAAGCCCGTTCCTTTGCCTTCCGGCTTGGTGGTGAAGAAGGGTTCAAAGATGTGGTCCAGAATTTCCGGCGCGATGCCTTCGCCATCGTCCGAAACGCTGACGGCGACAAACGGCCCGGCGGCGAGGCCTCCCTGTTCATCCGGGCGCGAGTCCACGCAGCTGACTGCAATTCTTACATTGCCGCCGAAAGGCATGGCGTCGGCGGCATTGACCACCAGATTCAACAAGGCGTTTTCCAGCTGGCTGACGTCGGCGCAAATGAGGCAGGGATCATCAGGGAGCTGGTACTGCACCCGGACTGCTGCTCCAAGTGTTGCCTGGAAAATCGGCTTCATCCCTTCGATGCATAGACCGACGTCTACCTGGGAGGGTTCGAGAGGCTGGCGGCGCGCATACGCCAGCATTTGCTGGGTCAGGTGGGTCGCCCGCTGCGCCGTATCTGCAATGGCATTGAGGTACTTGACGCGCTTTTCAGGCGCGAGTTCGGGGTTGCGCAGCAACTCCGCGGCCCCGTCGATGACCGAGATGAAATTGTTGAAATCGTGGGCTAGGCCGCCAGTCACGCGCCCCAGCGCTTCCATGCGCTGGGCCCGATGCAGAGCCAGCTGGGTCGCCTGCAACTCGAGCTGGCTGTGCCGCTTTTCAGTGATGTCGCGCGTGACCTTGGCGAAACCGATGAGCTTGCCCGAACCGTCCCGTATGGGGTCTATGACCACGCTGGCCCAGAATCGCGAGCCGCCCTTGCGGACTCGCCAGCCCTCGGCCTCGAATCTGCCTTCGCTCGACGCGATGGCCAAGGCCCGCTGCGGGACGCCTGCGGCGCGATCTTCATCGGTGTAGAAGCGCGAGAAATGCTGCCCGATGATTTCGGCGGCTTCGTAGCCTTTGAAGCGCTGCGCGCCGGCATTCCAGCTTGCAATGAAGCCATTGGCGTCGAGCAGGAAAATCGCATAGTCAAGGACGCCCTCCACCAGAAGCTGGTAGCGGTAGGGTTCATCCAATTGGGCCAAGCTGCTGAAAGGGGCAGCAGTCCCTTCTTTCGGGGGCTCGACGAGGCTCATTGGTACTCCAATTCGCGGTGCTGGGAGCACCAATTATTCATCGACGAAACCGACCGTGCAATGGTGCGGCGCCCGCAGCCATCCTTCGCCTTGAACCATCCCTGGGCTACTGGTCGGAAACCCAGTTTACGGCGTTCCAAAACTCGCCTACTGTGCTTCACATATCAACGACCCGCAAGCGCTGCCATGCGCCTTCGTGTTAAACGGTCGAAGATAGAAATTTCTGTTTTATCAACACGTTACGTTGGAGATGAAAGAGAATGACCGACACCCTCATCAAGGTCGACCTGGCCCAATCCCCCTACGAGAACGCGCAGATCCACAATCGCTGGCATCCGGATATTCCGATGGCCGTGTGGGTCAAGCCGGGGGACGACTTCGTGCTGGAAACCTATGACTGGACCGGCGGCGCGATCAAGAACGATGACAGCGCCGACGACGTCCGCGACGTGGACCTGTCCACGGTGCACTTTCTTTCGGGGCCGGTGGGCGTGGAAGGGGCCGAGCCCGGCGACTTGCTGGTGGTGGACCTGCTGGACATCGGCGCGAAGCCGGACAGCCTGTGGGGTTTCAATGGCTTTTTCAGCCGCAATAATGGCGGCGGTTTCCTGACCGAGCATTTTCCGCATGCGCAGAAATCCATCTGGGATTTCCATGGCATGTTCACTTCGTCGCGCCATATTCCCGGCGTGAACTTCGCCGGGCTGATCCATCCCGGGCTGATCGGCTGCCTGCCCGACAAGAAGCTGCTGGACACCTGGAACCGGCGCGAGCAGGCGCTGATCGACACCAATCCCAACCGCGTTCCGCCGCTGGCCAATCCGCCCGCGCCGAAGACGGCGCACATGGGCGCCATGCAGGGCGCCGACCGCGACAAGGCGGCGGGCGAGGGCGCGCGCACCGTGCCGCCGCGCGAACACGGCGGCAACTGCGACATCAAGGATCTGTCGCGCGGCGCGCGGGTGTTTTTTCCGGTCTATGTGCAGGGCGGCGGCCTGTCAGTAGGCGACCTGCATTTCTCGCAGGGCGACGGCGAGATCACCTTCTGCGGCGCCATTGAAATGGCGGGCTGGGTGCACATGCGCGTGTCGCTGATCAAGGGCGGCATGGAGAAGTACGCCATCAAGAACCCGATCTTCAAGCCCAGCCCGATCACGCCGGCCTACAAGGACTTCCTGATCTTCGAAGGGATTTCGGTGGATGAATCCGGCAAGCAGCACTATCTGGATGTGAACGTCGCGTACCGGCAGGCTTGCCTGAACGCCATCGAATACCTGAAGAAGTTCGGCTATTCGGGCGCCCAGGCGTATTCGCTGCTGGGCTGCGCGCCGGTGCAGGGGCATATCAGCGGGGTGGTGGACATACCCAATTCCTGCGCCACGCTGTGGCTGCCGACGGAGATATTCGATTTCGACATCCAGCCCTCGGCGTCCGGCCCCGTCAAGCACATCCAGGGTGGCGTGGACATGCCGCTGTCGCGCGACCGCTAGGAGAAGCCGCCATGCCCATGTATGACTATGCCTGCGGCGATTGCGGCGAGTTCGCGGCGCTGGTGCCGCTGGCCCGGTGGCGCGATCCCGCCGCCTGCCCGCAATGCGGCGCGATGTGCGGCCGCATCGTGGGCGGAGCGCCGGCGATTTCGGCGTTGTCGTCCGCGGTGAACCGGGCGCGCGCCGTCAACGAGCGCAGCGCGCACGAGCCGCGCAGCTCGCGGTCCGGCCACGGCATGAATTGCGGATGTTGTTCCGGCGGCAAGACGGGCGGCAAGACGCGTACCACGTCGGACGGGGCAAAATCATTCGCGGGCGCCAGGCCCTGGATGATCAGCCACTGAGAACGTGCCGCCAGCGTGCAAAGGCCCTGCTTGTGCGGGGCCTTGTTCTTACCGCACGTATGCCCGCCGGTTCAGGCTTCCAGCGGCGCCACCGCGGCGCCCTGGATTTTGTGGCGGGCCAGGGCTTCGGCGACGAAGCCCGATTTCTTCATGGCTTCGACGAAGGCGGCCAGGTAGGCGCTGGCCTTGTCGCCGCGGCTCTTGGGCACGCCCATGGCCTGGCGGATCAGCATGAAATGGCCGTCCAGCAGGCGCAGGCCGCCCAGGCGCTGTGCGTCGGCTTCAAGCTGCTGTTTCACGCCTGCGGCGACTTCCATGTTTTCCTGCAAGAAGGTGTCGACGACGGCCGGCGAGGTCGGCGCGCGGAAGATCTCCGCCTGCTTGAGCTCGCGCGTCAGGTACAGGTCGTAGGCGCTGCCCTTGCCGACCACCACGCGCTGGCCCTTGCGGTCCACTTCCTCCATGCTGGCGATGGGCGAGTCCTGGCGCACCAGGTAGGCGCCTTCGATGACCACGTAGGGTGCGGTGAAAGCGATCTGGGCGCCGCGCAGCGGGTCGATGGCGAAGAAGCCCACGTCGGCCTGTTCGGCGGCCACGGCGTTGACGGATTCGCCGGCCGACTTGAACACCACCAGTTCAAGCCCCACGTCCAGGCGCCGCGCCAGTTCAGTGGCCAGGTCCACCGACACGCCGCCGGCCTGGCCGGTGACGGGGTCTGCGTTGGCCAGGATGGGATTGCCCAGGTTGATGGACGCGCGCAGCGTGCCGGTGGGGGCGAAGGCGGAGAGCAGCTCGTGATCGGTCTTCATGATTTCCTTGGGCATGGGGATCGCGCGCACGGGCGCGGACGATGCGGCAAGCATAGCCGCAAGCGCCCGCGTTGCGCGATGCGTTACTGGGCGCGGCGCAGGACGTAATGCGGGGCCAGCGGGCCGGTCGGGCGGGTGCCGTCGCGGTACAGCATGGTTACCTGGTTTTCGCCGACGAAATAGCGCTGGCTATCGCCGGACGCGTCGAGCCGGATGGTGCTGCCGTCGGATTCCCAGCTGAATGTCCCGGTTACGACCTCGGGCTGCGGCTGGCGGTCCAGGTACTGGGTCTGTCTTTCGTAGCGGCCGTCCTGCTCCAGGGTCAGCCGGGTGCGGATGCCCGGGCAGTCTGCGCAAGGCAGGGTGCCTTCGTAGCTGCCGGCCCAGTCCAGCGAATCGCGGGCGGTGTGGCTGTCGACGGGCACGGACCCGCCGGAGCCGGGCCGGGAAGGCGCGCAGCCGGCGAGCAGGGCTAGCGTCAGGGCGCAGGTCAGGGTGGTTTTCATCATGGCGAGCTCCTGTTTGGCAGACCGGTCACGATACGGATAGTAACGGGGCGGTGCTGAAACGGGATGTAAAGCGCGCGGGCCTGGCGCGGCCGCGCATGCGCTACGCTAGGCTGTTTTCCGGGCGCGCCGGCCTGGGCCTTCTCCCTTGAATAGGACGATTCCGATGAAAGGCGAACACCGTTACAACGTCACCGTCGACTGGACCGGCAACACCGGTACGGGCACCTCCAGCTACGCCGCCTATTCCCGCGACCACCTGATCCGCGCGGCGGGCAAGCCCGATGTGCCGGGCTCGTCCGACCCGGCCTTCCGCGGCGATCCCGCGCGCTGGAATCCCGAGGACATGCTGGTGGCGTCCCTGTCGGCCTGCCACAAGCTGTGGTACCTGCACTTCTGCGCGGTTGAAGGGGTGACGGTGCAGGCTTACCGCGATGAAGCCGAAGGCGTCATGGTCGAGGACCGCGAGCGCGGCGGCGCCTTCAGCGCCGTCACCCTGCGGCCCGAAGTGACCATCCGCGCCGGCGACGACGCGGCGCTGGCGGCCGAGCTGCACGAGCGCGCGCATCACTTCTGCTTCATCGCCAACTCGGTCAACTTCCCGGTGCGCTGCGAGCCGCGCATCGTGCACGCCGACTGAGGGCCACCGCCATGCTGACCATCTGGGGACGCCGCAGTTCGTTCAATGTGCAAAAGGTGCTGTGGCTGGCGGGCGAGCTGGGCCTGGAATACGAGCACGTGCTGGCCGGCGGCCAGTTCGGCTTGCTGGACACGCCCGAATTTCGCGCCATGAACCCGCACGGTAAGGTGCCGCTGTTGCGCGACGGCGCCACGGTGGTGTGGGAGTCCCATGCCATCCTGCGCTATCTGGCCGCGCGCGACGGCGCTGGCCGGTTCTGGGCGGACGACCCGGCGCAGCGGGCGGGCGCCGACGGCTGGATGGACTGGGCCCAGACCGCCTTGCAGCCGGCTTTCCTGACGGGCGTGTTCTGGGGCTATTACCGCACGCCGGAGGCCCAGCGCGACACGGCGGCCATCGAGCGCGCCGTCGCGGCCACGCACGCCTGCCTGCGGCAGCTGGACCGCGCGCTGGCGGACCGGCCCTATCTGTGCGGCGAGTCCCTGGGACTGGCGGACATCCCGGCCGGCACCACGCTCTACCGCTATTTCGAACTGGATATCCCGCATCCGCCCATGCCCCATCTGCAAGCCTGGTACGAGCGCCTGCAGGCCCGTCCCGCCTATCGCGAGCATGTGATGGTGCCGTTCGGGGAGTTGCGCGGGCGGCTGGATTTCTAGGCCGGATTTACAAATTTCCCGATGGACGATGTCACATCCTGCCAGGCTATCTCGTCCTAGGGGGGTGATGGCGCTGCATTCCGCGGCGCATGCCGACCTTGCTGGAGAAAGACCCATGAGCACTGCCCGCCTGAACGCCTACACCGCCTCGCCCAAGGCCATGAAGGCGATGATCGCCCTGAACGACTTCGTCGAGAACTGCGGCCTGGAACACAGCCTGCTTGAACTGGTGAAGATGCGCGCTTCGCAGATCAACGGCTGCGCCTACTGCCTGTACATGCACTCGACCGATGCCCGCAAGCAGGGCGAAACCGAAATGCGCCTGTACCTGCTGGACGCCTGGCGCGAGTCTTCGCTGTACAGCGAACGCGAGCGCGCCGCACTGGCGTGGACGGAAGCGCTGACCCGGTTGCCCGAGACCGGCGCGCCGGACGCCGACTACGCCGAAATGGCCAGGCATTTCAATGAGGAAGAGCAGGTCAACCTGACGGTCGCCATCAACATGATCAACAGCTGGAACCGCATCGCCGTGGGGTTCCGCTCGCAGCATCCCAAGCACTGAGGCCCTGGCTCCATGAGCGCATCCGCCATTTCCGATGCCGTTGCCGACTTCGAGCCCCATCGCAGGCATCTGCAGGGCCTGGCCTATCGCATGCTGGGTTCATGGGCAGAGGCCGAGGACGTCGTGCAGGACGCCTGGCTGCGCTGGCGCGACGCGGACCGCGGTCAGGTCGAAACGCCGCGCGCCTTCCTGTCGCGCACGGTCACGCGTCTGTGCCTGGACCAGCTGAAGTCGGCGCGCGCGCGGCGCGAGGAATACGTCGGACCATGGCTGCCGGAACCCTTGCCCGACGCCGCCAGCTATCAGGCGCCGGGGGCGGGGGAAATCGCGCACGATCTGTCGGTGGCGCTGATGCTGGCGCTGGAGCGGCTGTCGGCGCTCGAGCGGGCCGCTTTTCTGCTGCACGACGTGTTCGACATGCCGTTCGCCGAGATCGCGGCGACGCTGGGCCGCAACGAGGCCGCCTGCCGCCAGTTGGCCGCGCGGGCGCGCAGCCGCGTGCGTGATGCGCGTCCGCGGTTCGCGGTGACGGAGCAGGAGGGCGCGCGCATCGCCGATGCCTTCTGGCAGGCGTCGCGGGCGGGCGACGTGGACGCGTTGCGCAGCCTGCTGGCAGAGGACGCGGTGCTGCATGCCGACGGCGGCGGCAAGAAGCTGGCTGTGTTCAGGCCCATCCTGGGCAGCGACAAGATCGCGCGCTTCTTCGCCGGCCTGTCGTCCAAGCCCAGCGGCCAGTTCCTGGAGGCCGTGGTGACGCAGCTGAACGGCATGCCGGGCGTACTGGCGACCGAGCTGGACGGTCTGCCCCGGTCCACCACGCTGGAGGTGCGCGACGGCAGGATCACCGCCATCTACATCGTGCGCAACCCTGATAAGCTGCGCCATGTCGCGGCGCTGCCGCCCAGTCTGCCGCAACGCTGATTCCCGACCTCTTTGAGAAATACATGACGTCCGCTTTGATCGTGATAGACGTGCAGCGCGCGCTGTTCGAGGCCTCTCCCGCGCCGGCCGATGCCGAGGCCGTGCTGGCCCGCATCAATGCGCTGGCCGCGCGCGCCCGCGAGGCTGGCGCGCCCGTCATCTATGTGCAGCACGAAAGTCCCGGCAGCGCCATGGACCACGGCCTGCCGGGCTGGCAGCTGGACTTGCGGCTGCAACCGGCGGATGGCGACGTCCGCGTGCGCAAGACCACGCCCGATTCCTTCCTGCGCACCGAATTGGCCGATGTGCTGGCGCAAGCCGGCGCGACGGAGCTGGTGGTGTGCGGCTATGCCAGCGAGTTCTGCGTGGACACGACCGTGCGCCGCGCGGCCGCGCTGGGCTTTCCCGTCACGCTGGCGGCGGACGCCCATACCACCCAGGACAAGCCACACGCGCCGGGCGCGCAGATCCGCGCGCATCACAATGCGACCTTGTCGTCCATTGCCAGTTTCGGCGTGAAGATCGCCGCCGTGCCCGCGGTGGATATCGTTTTCGCCGCCAGGGCGGGGCGGTGATCTCCATGGATCCCGAACTGCTATCGCTGCTGGTCACGCGCACCATGCCCTTCGGCAAGTACCAGGGGCGCCTCATCGCCGACTTGCCCGGCCCGTACCTGGCCTGGTTCGCGCGCAAGGGCTTTCCGCCGGGCGAGCTGGGGCGCCTGCTGGCCCTGATGCACGAGCTGGACCACAACGGGCTGTCTTCATTGCTGGCCCCCTTGCGTCAGTCCGCCCCGAAGAAGTAGGCCGGCCTGCGGGAGAAACCCCGGGAAACAACTGTGGCGGATTGTGTAGCGTCTTGGCACGCTGTGCATGGGCGCCCGGGGATACGATAGTGCGGCCTGTCCAGCGGTCGCGGTCCGCTCCCTGGACGCCAGCTCATTGAAGAGAGGTCGCCATGAAGAAACTCCACATATCCGCTTTCCTGCTGGCCGCCCTGTGCGCAGCGGGCGCCGCGCAAGCGCAGAACGCGCCTCCAGCCACGCAGGAATACCAGTACCCCAGCGTGCGCTCCAAGGACGGCAGCCTCTCGCCGCCTTCCACGCTGCGCATGACGGTCACGCCCGAGCCAGGCGCCGCGCCCGCGGTCATCCGCGATACGCCGGAAAGCCAGGCCGAGTACGTGCGTTGCCGCGAGGTATCGGATCGCGCCGCCGTGTCGAATGCGCAGATGCAGGCCGGCGTGGCGCAGTGTCTGAAGGAGCTGGAGCAGCGCCGGCAACAATAAATCGCGCTGCCCGCCAGGCGGGCGGCTTTCCGTTCGGGTCAAACGGTAATAATATTCAATCTCATCAACAGCGCTGCTCGCCGCGGAGCCGCTACTTTGACCGTCGCCTCACCCGAACCTGATTGGACCCTGTCGGCCGCCACGCCCGCCATGTCGCTGGCCGGCGGCACGCTGCGCTTTGGCCGCGACGAGCGGGTGCAGGAGCGCCTGGATCCTGGACTGAAGCTGGTGCTCGTGCTGGATGGGGATCTGCGCTATAGCGTGCGCGGCACGGCGCCTACCCGCGTGAGCGGCCCCGCCTTGCACCTGAGCGTCTGCCAGGACGCGATGGGCATGGAGCATGAATTCGGCGCCCACCAGTCCTTGCGCTTCGTGTCCTTGCGCACGGGCCTGGATCATCTGCGCGACGCCTTCTGCATGGACCCGGCCCAATTGGCTGCCCTGTTGCGCGCGCCGGGGGCCGACGGCGCTTACGCCGAAACCAATATGCGGGCGGACCGCAAGCTGGAGGCCCTAGGCCATCAGATGCTGGCCTGCCCGGTGCAGGGCGCGCTCAAGCGCATGTACCTGTCGGCCAAGGCGTTGGAACTGACCGCGCTCGCCTTGGGCGCGCTGCAACCTGCGGAGCTGGATGCGCATGCGCGCGGCCTTACGCGGGCGGACGTGGAACGCCTGCATCATGCGCGCGACCTGGTCGCCGCGAACCTGCAGGATCCGCCGTCCTTGCCTGAACTGGCGCGGCGCGCAGGCGTCAACGTCAACAAGCTCACCACCGGCTTTCGCAAGCTGTTCGGCCAGAGCGTCTACGCCTATGTGCGCGAGAGGCGCATGGAGCAGGCCCACGTCCTGCTGGCCGAAGGCGCCTATACGGTATCCGAGGCGGCCTATGCCTGCGGCTACACCGATTCGCACTTCACCAAGGCATTCCTGCGCCGCTACGGCGTGCTGCCCAGCAGCGTCGCGCCCGGCCGCTGAAGCGCCGAAACTTCCGCAATCGCCAGCAAGACTTCCGCAATCGCCAGCACGCGGCCGCCCTCGTTTTTAGAATTACTTGAGAATTATTCTCAATAAAGTTCTAAGAGGACAGGCAGTGCGAAAACAGGTGAAAACGGGCGCGGGGGCGCCGCGCAGGAACGCGTCGAGTGTGCGCCATTGGCCTCTGTGGCTGGCGGTGGCTGCGGGGCCGGCGCTGGCGCAGGAGGCCGCGTCGCTGCCGGCAGTGACGGTCAGCGGCGAGGGCGTGGCGCAGGACACGGCGACCCTGGGCAAACTGCCGCTGACGCTGCGCGAGATTCCACAGTCGGTGACGGTGATCGGGCAGGAGCGGATGCGCGAGCAGAACCTGCAAAGCCTGGACGAGGTGATGCAGCACGCCACCGGCATCACGGTGCAGCCCTATCAACTGCTGACCACCGCGTATTACGCGCGCGGCTTCAAGGTGGATTCGTTCGAGCAGGACGGGGTGCCGGTGCTGATGGGCAACATGGCCGCGTCGCCGCAGGACATGGCGGTATACGAGCGCGTGGAGATCCTGCGCGGCGCCAACGGCCTGATGCACGGCGCCGGCAACCCCGCCGCCACGGTCAACCTGGTGCGCAAGCGGCCGCAGCGCGAGCTGTCCTTCAACGGCTCGCTCAGCGCCGGCAGTTGGGACCGCTACCGCGCCGAAGCCGACCTGGGCGGTCCGCTGAACGACAGCGGCAGCGTGCGCGGCCGCATCGTCAGCGCCGTGGAGGACCGCGGCTACTTCTACGACGTGGCGGACCAGAAGTCGGCGCTGTTCTACGGCATCGGCGAAGTGGACCTGGGGCGGGACACCGTGCTGTCGGCCGGCCTGCAATATCAGCGCATCCGCTCCACCACCAACATGGCCGGCGTGCCGCTGTACAAGGACGGCGGCGATATCGGCCTGAAGCGCTCGACCTACCTGGACGCGGCCTGGGACCGTTTCAACTGGAATACGACGCGCGTGTTCGCGGACCTGGAGCATCGCTTCGGCCAGGGCTGGAGCGCCAAGGTCAGCGCCAATTACCTGACCGCCGACAGCAACCTGAAGTACGCCGGCGCCTATGGCGCGATAGACCGCCAGACCGGGCTGGGTTCATCCCTGATGGGCGCCGCCTACAAGTTCGACAACACCCAGGCCAGCGTGGACGCCTATGTCGGCGGCCCGGTGCAACTGTTCGGCCGGCGCCATGAACTGTTGCTGGGCGGCAATGCCCAACGCACCACGTCCGAGCAGTACAGCGCGGACCTGACGCCTTATCCGAACGTGCCGGTCAATGTGTTCGACTGGGATCCGCACAGCGTGCCCGAGCCGGGCGTGGGACCGTACACCTCGCCCGGCGAAACCCGGCTGAAGCAGCAAGGCGTCTACGGCATGGGCCGCTTTTCGCTGGCCGATCCGGTGACCCTGGTGCTGGGCGGACGCATGAGCTGGTGGAACCAGAGCGCGCCGCGCGCGCGGCAGCGCATCGATCCGGAGTTCACGCCGTATGGCGGACTGATCGTGGACCTGGGCCGCCAGTGGTCGCTTTATGGCAGCTATGCGCAGGTGTTCCAGCCGCAGGGCGAGCTGACCCGCGATGGCCAGCCGCTGGATCCCATCACCGGCACCAACTACGAGGCCGGCGTCAAGGGCGAACTGGCCGACGGCGCCTTGAACGTGTCGCTGGCCGTGTTCCAGATCCAGCAGAAGAACCGCGCGCAGGAAGACCCGGCCTGGCCTTGCGTGGGCCGCAACTGCTACTACATCTCGGGCGGGGAAGTCCGCAGCCGCGGCATCGAGGCCGAAGCCTCCGGCAGCATCACGCCCTACTGGACGGTGGCGGCGGGCTACACCTTCAACACCAGCAAGTACCTGACGGACTCGGAGTCCGGCGGACAGCCTTTCGCGCGCTTCACGCCCAAGCACATCTTCCGGCTGTGGACGAACTATGCCTTGCCCGGGCTGGAGCGGCGCCTGAGCGTGGGCGGCGGCCTGCAGGTGCAGTCGGGTTACTCCACGGTGTCCGGCCCCGTCACGCTGCGCCAGGGCGGCTACGCACTGGTGGATCTGCGCATGGCCTACCGCGTGGACAAGCACGTGACCGCGTCGCTCAACGTCAACAACCTGTTCGACCGCGGCTACTACCAGAGCCTGTCGGGCACCGCCTGGAACAACCGCTACGGCGAGCCCCGCAACGTCATGCTGACCTTGCGCGCCGAATACTGATGACCCGCGGCGGGCGCCGTTCGCGGACGTCCGCCGCCAACGAGAAGGAGAGATCGATGAATGCACCCGACACCGGGCCCGTGTTCGACTGGCTGGACCATTTCGTGGCGCTGGGCCGCGACGGCGCCATGCGCGACGTGGGCCGGCTGCGCCGGCTCGCGCCGCAGGACGAATGGCTGGTCGGCATCAAGGCCGTGGCCAGCGACGCCGACGTGCATGGCGATGTGTGGGAACGCCACCCTGCCGGCGACGAAATGCTCTGCGTGCTGGAAGGGCGCGTGGTGGTCACCCTGATGGCCGAGGACGGCGCCCAGACCGACCTGCTGCTGGATACGCGCCGCAGCGCCATCGTGCCGCGCGGCGTGTGGCACCGGCTGCACGTGGCCTGTCCCGGCAAGATCCTGTTCGTGACGCCGGGGCAGGGTAGTGAACACCGCCACGCGGATGAGCCCCAATCCCGCAGCCCCTCGTTGAAGGAAATCTGAAGTGAATCGCAATGCAGACGGACGCATGTTCGTGATGATAGGCGCCCTGTATTTCTCCCAGGGCATACCGCTGGGCGTGGCCATGGAGGCTTTGCCCACGCTGCTGCGCCGCGATGGCGCGGACCTGCACGCGCTGGCCTGGCTGCCGCTGGTTGGCTTGCCGTGGGTGCTGAAGTTCCTGTGGGCGCCCGTGGTGGACAACCGCTGGACCGGCGCCATGGGCCGGCGGCGCAGCTGGATCCTGCCGATGCAGGCCATCGTGCTGGCCTGCCTGCTGGCGCTGGCCTTCCTGGGCATCGATGCCGCTGCGGCGGGCTGGGTGGTGGCGCTGATGGCATTGGCGTCGCTGGCCAGCGCGACGCAGGACATCGCCACCGACGGCCTGACGGCGGAACGCTTCCATGGGCAGGCGTTGGCGCGCGCCAACGCTGTGCAGGTCGGCGGCACGATGGTGGGCTTTTTCTTTGGCGGGCCGGGCTGCCTGGTGCTGGCCGGCCATGTGGGCCAGACCGGCGCGCTGTTGATGTTGGCGGCGGTGGTGGCGTTCAGCCTGTTGCTGGCAGCCGCCTGGCGCGAAACCGCGCTGACGGCGCCCGCGGCGCGGCAGCGCGCCACGCTGGCGGCCTTCGTGCGGCGTCCCGGCGCCTGGGCCCTGGCCGCGGCCGCGTTCCTGTCGGCCATGACCGCGGTGGCGGGCTACGGCCTGTCCAAGCTGTTCCTGGTGGATGCGGGCTGGGCGGTCGAGGCGGTGGGGCGCATCGGCATGGCGGGCGGCGTGGTGACGGTGCTGCTGGGCTGCGGCGGCGGCGCATGGCTGATCGGCCGGCTGGGTGCGCGTGCCGTGCTGGCGCTGGGCCTGGCCGCCTCGGGCGCGGCGGCGCTGGCCTGGCTGGCGCAGGCCCAGGGCTGGACGCCGGCGCAGGCCGGCACGGCCTTGGGGGCGCAGGCGCTGGGCGCGTTCGGCGCGGGCGCCGCGTCCGTGGCCCTGATGACGCTGGCCATGCGCTTCGCCAGCCGGGGCGAGCAGGCCGGCACCGACATGACCGCGGTGCAGAGCGCCCGCGACCTGGGCGAGATCCTGACCTCGTCGCTCATGACCGGGCTGGCGGCCCAGGTCGGCTACGCCGGCGGCTTTGCCAGCGGCCTGCTGGTGGCCGCCGCGACGCTGGCGTTCACGGCCAGGGCGCTGGCGCGCGCGGGCTGATATGGCGATTCTGGCGGTTGCGGCTACACTTGTGCGCCGTTTTGCTTTCAGCCCCAGAATTCCTCATGATTTCCACCGCATGCGGCGTCGACTTCGGCACGTCCAATTCCACCGTGGGCTGGAGCCGCCCCGATCAGCGCGCGCTCCTGGCCCTGGAAGACGGCAAGACCACCTTGCCTTCGGCCATTTTCTTCCATGATGAAGACGCCGAGGTCAGCTATGGCCGCGCCGCCATCTCCGACTACCTGGCCGGCTACGACGGGCGCCTGATGCGCTCGATGAAGAGCCTGCTGGGCAGCTCGCTGATCGATGGCTCGACCGAAGTGCAGGGCCGTTCGATTCCGTTCCGCGTCCTGCTGACGCGCTTCATCGCCGAACTCAAGCTCCGCGCCGAAACCGCGGCGGGTCGCGGCTTCACGCGCGCCGTGCTGGGCCGGCCGGTGTTCTTCGTGGACGACAACCCCGCCGCCGACCAGACCGCCCAGGACACGCTGGGCGAGATCGCGCGCAGCGTGGGCTTTACCGATATCGAATTCCAGTTCGAACCGCTGGCGGCCGCATTCGACTATGAATCGCAGATCGACCGCGAAGAGCTGGTGCTGGTCATCGACATCGGTGGCGGCACCTCCGACTTTTCGTTGATCCGCCTGGGACCCGGCCGCGCCGCCAAGGCCGACCGCCGCGAGGACATCCTGGCGTATGGCGGCGTGCACATCGGCGGGGTGGACTTCGACAAGCAGCTCAGCCTGGCCCACGTGATGCCGATGCTGGGGCTGGGCAGCCAGCTGCGCAGCGGCAAGGACGTGCCGTCCACGCAATACGGCAACCTGGCGTGCTGGCACACCATCAACCAGGCCTATACCCGCAAGGCGGCCGAGCACTTCGCCTACATCCGCGCCGAAGCCGGCGACCGCGAGAAGATCGATCTGCTGCTCAACCTGGTCAAACAGCGCGCCGGCCACTGGGTGGCGGTGCAGGTCGAAGAGGCCAAGATTGCGCTGTCGGAAACGCCGGCCGCGCGCATCGACCTGTCGCGCATCGCGCCGGAGCTGGGCGTGGACGTAACACGGCCGTCGTTCGACGCCTGCGTCGGCCGGTTGATCGAGAAGGTCGAGGCCACGGTGGGCGCGCTGCTGCGCGATGCCGGCGTGTCGACGTCCGACGTGGACACGGTGTTCTTCACCGGCGGCTCCAGCCGCGTGCCGCGCTTGCGCGAATCCGTCTCGGCCCTGGTGCCGGACGCCCGCAGCGTCGAAGGCGACCTGTTCGGCAGCATCGGCGCCGGCCTGGCGCTGGACGCCCGCCGCAAGTTCGGCTGAGCGGCTCAGGCGGCCAGCATGGCCGGCACGCGCGCCGCCAGCGCATCAATGGCGGCGCGTGTCTTGGACGGCAGGTAGCGCGCTTGCGGCCAGACCGCATGCACCTCTTGCGCGGCCAGGCGGTCGCCGTGCATCAGCACGTCCAACTCTCCGGTGCGCACATAGTGCGTCAGCATCCAGCAGGGCAGCCAGGCGAGCCCCGCACCGGCGATGGCGGCATCCGCGATGGCTTGCAGGTCGTCCAGCCGCAGGCACGGCCGCAAGCGTAGCTGCATGACCTGATCGTCCGCTCCCTTCACGGTCCAGCCTCTCTCGATGCCGTTGTGCGTGTAGGCGATGCAGGAGTGCTGCGTCAGCTCGTCCACCGTGGTTGGACGGCCGTGCGCCTGGATGTAGGCGGGAGACGCTCCGATTCCCATTGTCTGCATGCCCAGCCGGCGCGCGGCCAGGCTGGCGCTGTCGGGCAGCTCGCCCACGCGGATACCCAGGTCATAGCCTTCCTCGATCAGGTCCACCACCCGGTCGTTGAAGGAGATCTCGATCTGCAGCTGCGGATGTTGCAGCGCCAGTTCGCGCAGCACCGGCGCGACGCAGTGCCGGCCGAACACCAGGGGCGCGCTGACCCGCAGGCGTCCCTGGGGCTCGCGGCGGCCGCTGTCCAGCTCGGCTTCGGCGGTCTGCAGCTCGGCCAGCGCGCGCACGCAACGGTCGTAGTAGGCCTGGCCGTCGTCGGTCAGGCTCTGCTGACGGGTGGTGCGGTGGAACAGCCGCGCGCCCAGGCGCGCCTCCAGCCGCGCGATGGACTTGCCCACCGCCGAGCGCGTCAGGTTCAGGCGTTCTGCCGCCAGCGCGAAGCTGCCTGCCTCAACGGCCTGCACAAAGACTTCGATGCCGCTCAGTCTGTCATAGGTGATCGCGGTTGCCATCACGGGCTCCTTCGTCCTGATTGGTTCCAATTTGGAATCGGTAAAAAGAAAAAGATTCGCCACTGGGGAAATTAATTCCCATATATCTTATCGGTACTTGGCCGCCACATCTAGCGGCAGACGCCGAAAGGCGGCTTTCTTGAACCGATACAGGAGAAACAACATGCAGGCCTACACCATCACCAGCGGCAAGGACATCGCTTCGCTGGAACGCGTCACGCGTCAACCGCGCAGCCTGGCTCCCCTGGAGCTGCGCGTGCGCATCAAGGCGGTGTCGCTGAACTATCGCGATCTCATGGTGGCGCGCGGCGAGTATCTGAAGGGTTCGGGCGACCCGGTCATACCCGCCTCCGACGCCGCGGGCGAGGTGATCGAGGTGGGCGCGGGCGTGACCCGCTTCAAGATCGGCGACCGCGTCATGGGCGCGTTCATGCCGGACTGGATCGATGGCGAACCCACGCCCGCCACCGTGGCGCTGGCCCCGGGCGCCGCCACCGACGGCCTGCTGTCCACCGAGAGCATCTTTTCCGAGCATGCCCTGGTCGCCACGCCGGACTCCCTGAGCGATGAGCAGGCCTCGACCCTGCCTTGCGCCGCCGTCACCGCATGGAACGCGCTGTTCGTTGCCGGACGCGCCAAGGCGGGCCAGACGGCGCTGTTCCTGGGTACCGGGGGCGTTTCCATCTGGGGCCTGCAACTGGCCAAGGCGGCCGGCATGCGCGCCATCATCACCTCGTCCAGCGCCGACAAGCTGGCCCGGGCGCGCGAACTGGGCGCGGACCTGACGATCAACTACCGCGAGACGCCGCAATGGCAGGACGAGGTGCTGCGCCTGACCGGCGGCGAAGGCGCGCATGTGGTGGTGGAAGTCGGCGGCGAAGGCACGCTGGAACGTTCCGTGGCGGCCGCGCGCATGGGCGGCACCATCGCGGTCATCGGCGGCGTCAGCGGCTTTGCGGCCGTGCCGGTGGCGCCCTTGGCCCTGATTGCGGGCGTCAAGCGCCTGGAAGGCATCTTCGTCGGCAGCCGCAAGATGCTTGAGGACGTGGCGCGCTTTGTCGACGTGGCGCGCATCGCCCCTGTCATCGACCGCGTGTACTCGTTTGCCGAAGCGCGCGAGGCCTTCGAGCACCTGGCGTCGGGCCGGCACTTCGGCAAGATCGTCATCCGGGTCGCGGAGTAGGCGTCATCGGGGGAGGCGGGCAGCGATGGTAAGCTCGTGCTGCCCGCGTGGGCCAGCCGCCTGCGTGTTCCTTGAGGTAGCCGACCCCCATGACCCGCAAGCCCGATTCCCATCTCGAAGAAAAACTCGTTGCCAGCGAGGCGCCGTACAACGGCGCCTTCCTGAAGATCCGCCGCGACACGGTCAGCCTGCCCAACGGCAACACGGCCACGCGCGAATATGTGGTGCATCCGGGCGCGGTGGTGGTGATTCCGCTGCTGGATGATGGCCGGGTCTTGCTGGAACGGCAGTTCCGCTATCCCATCGGGCGCGTGATGACGGAATTTCCCGCGGGCAAGCTGGACCCGGGCGAGGATCCGCTGGTTTGCGGCAAGCGTGAACTGCTGGAGGAAACCGGCTACACCGCTGCGCAGTGGGCCCATGCGGGCGCCTTGCACCTGGCCATCGCCTATTCCACCGAGATCATCCACATCTACTTCGCCCGCGGCCTGCGCGCCGGACCACGCCAGCTGGACCAGGATGAATTCCTGGACGTGATCAGCGCGGACCCCGCCGAACTGATCGCGGCTTGCGCCCAGGGCGAAGTCACCGACGCCAAGACGCTGACCTGCGTGCTGTGGATGCAGAACGTGCTGTCGGGCGCCTGGCAGCTGGACTGGCAGGACAACGCGGGCTGAGGCCCGCCCGCGAGATCCGTCCAACCATGTCCGCATTTCCCGTTCTGGTGCAGCCTGCCGGCCTGCGCTTCGATGCGCCGGCCGATACCTCCGTGCTGCTGGCGGCCCAGGCCGCCGGCATCAAGCTGCCCAGCTCGTGCCGCAACGGCACCTGCCGCGCCTGCATGTGCCTGCTGCTGGAAGGAGAGATCTCCTACAGCATCGAATGGCCGGGGCTGTCGCGCGACGAGAAGGAAGAAGGCTGGATCCTGCCCTGCGTGGCGCGGGCCGGATCCGCGCTTGAAATCCAGGCGCCGCTGGCCGCGCCCATCGAGGCCGCGCCAGGGACGCCGCCGCGCCCGCTTACCGGAGCGCGGCGCTAGCGGCGGCGATCAGCACCCCAGCGGCCATGGCGGCCGCCATGCCCAGCGCCATGCCCGCGGCCATGCCGCCGAACGGCGCGGCGCCCGCGGCCAGGGCCGCCGCCATGCCCCATTGAGCCCCCGCCAGCATGCCCAGCCCCATCGCCAGCGCGCAGGCCAGCCGCGCAGCCATGCGGGGAGCGCCCGGCAGCGGCAACAATGCGGCGATCAGCATGGCCGCGCTGCTGGCGGGCATCAGGGCGGCATGGCGCCACGCCTGCTCCAGCAATCCGCCGGGCGCCGCGCACTGGCTGGCCAGCAGCGCCGCAGGCGTGCGCAGCGTATCCGCCCACAGGCCCGCGGCCATGGCGGCGGTGCAGGCCAGCCACAGGAATGCCGCGTCGGAGGCCAGGCGGACGGCACGGCCAGGCTTGGGCCTAGCCGCAGGCGTGGCAGGCGTGCGCCGGGGCGTCGTCGTAGCGGTCATGGTGGCGTACCCAGTCGCCCAGATTGAAGTGCGGGCCGTGCTCGTTGCGGCCCAGCGGCGCGAAGTCCAGGTAGTTGTAGGCGCCGGCCAGCCGCTCCACCCCGCGCGAGAAGCTTGAATAGGTATGGAAGATTTCGCCGTCCGGGTCGCGGAAAAACGCGCTGGCGCCGGAATTTTCCTCCATGCCGCCGTCGGCCTTGGGCACGCTGGCCTGCAGGTCGAAGTTGAAATCGCAGCCTTCGGACGAATACCAGGGGAAGCGCCAGCCCATGCGCCGCTTGAACGCGTCCAGCTTGGCGTACGGAGCCCGCGACACGGCGACCACCGTCACGTCATGCTGGCGCAGGTGCAAGATCGCGCTGTCCATGTGGTCCGCCAGGAACGAGCAGCCCACGCAGCCTTCTTCCCAGTCCGGGCCGAACATGAAGTGGTAGACGATGAGCTGGCTTCTGCCCTGGAACAGCTCGGCCAGGCCCACGGCGCCGGCCTCGCCCTCGAAGCGGTAAGGCTTGTCCACCTTGACCCAGGGCAGCGCCATGCGCTCGCGGGCCAGGGCGTCGTGGGCCCGGGTCAGTTCTTTCTCGCGGCGCAGCAGCGCCTCGCGGGCGATGTCCCATTGCGCTCGGGATACGACGGGGTGATCGGTCTGCATCGTGTGTCTCCTCGGAACGGGCCGGTAGGCCCGGGTAGGGCGAGTGGCCGGGATTCAGGCCGGATTCGCCAGATGGGCCGCCAGCCGCTCCAGCGCGCCAGCCCAGCCATGCTGATGGCTGTCGCGGGTGGCCTGGTCGACGAACGGGGTCTGCAGGAAGGCGAGCTCGGTGCCGCCGCCCGCGGGGGTGAATTCAAGCGTGATCAACGAGACTTCGGCGGGCGTGTCGCGCCAGGCCCAGGTGAAGACCAGCCGGCGTTGCGGCTCGACTTCGCGGTAGTGGCCGCTGGCATGGTGCTCCAGACCGTCCTCGGTGGCGAAGCCCACCTCATAGGCGCCGCCCACGCGCACATCGGTTTCCGCCCGCAGTACCTTGCGGGTCTCGGCCGGGCCGAACCAGCGCATCAGCGCTTGCGGGTCCGTCCAGGCGCGCCAGACGCGTTCGACGGGGGCGTCGAAGCGCCGCTTGAGCCGGAGTTCGATGGGGGCTGATTCGTCTTGGGTGCTTCGGTTTTCCATGGGTGGACCTCTTCCTCGTGGTACAGGTACCGCGCCAGCGAATCCAGCTGTCCGCTCCAGAACTTCTCGTAGCGGGCCAGCCAGTCGGATGCCGCCCGCATGGGTTCGGGCGACAGCGTGCAATTGACGACGCGGCCGTCCTTGGCGCGGGCGATCAGGCCGGCGTCTTCCAGCACGCGCAGATGCTTCATGAAGGCGGGCAGGGACATGGCGTGCGGCCGGGCCAGCTCGCTGACCGAGGCCGCGCCTTGTTCCAGGTCGGCCAGCACCCGGCGCCGCGTGCCGTCGGCCAGGGCCGAGAAGATGCTGTCGAGCATGTCGTCTTTAAACTTAACCATAGGGTTAAGTATTAAGCCGCAACGGCATGGCTGTCAAGCAACAAAGTTGGCGCGATCAGGAATCAGGCGTGCTGGTGCATGGCCGAGCGGTGCTTGGTGTCGCGCATGGTGGCGTACACCAGCAGCGACAGGAAGATGATCCCAGCGAGGTAGTAGTAGAACCACTCCTCATGCCCTTGCTGCTTGAAGAACAGGGCGATGGCCGGCGCCGTGCCGCCGAAGATCGACACCGTCACGGCGTAGGGCACGGCGACGCCGGTGGCGCGGATGTTGGTGGGGAAGAGTTCCGCCTTCACCACCGCGTTGATGGAGGTGTAGCCGGCCGTGAACACCCAGGCGCCGCAGATCAGCAGAAAGGCCATGAAGGGCGAGCGCGTGTGCGACAGCGTCATCAGGATGGGTACGGTGAGCGCGGCGCCCGCCACGCCGAAGAACACCAGCAGCGGCTTGCGCCCGATCTTGTCGGACAGCGCGCCATAGACCGGCTGCAGGATCAGCGCGAAGATCAGCGAGCCGGCGATGATGTAGGTCGTGACGATATCGGAGAAGCCCGAGGTCTGCCGCACGAAGGTCTGCATGTACGTCGTGAAGGTATAGAACGCCGCGGTGCCGCCGGCAGTCAGGCCCACCACGATCGCTACCTCGCGCGGATACTGCAGCAGGCCGCGCAGCGAACTGGTCTGCGGCTTGGGCGCCTTCTGCGCTTCCTTGTACGAGTCCGTCTCGGGCATGTCGCGCCGCATCAGGGCGGTGATGATGGCCAGCATGGCGCCGATCACGAAGGGAATGCGCCAGCCCCATTCCACCAGCTGCTGGTGGGTCAGGAACACGTTCTGCAGCAGCAACAGCACCAGGATGGCGCAGAGTTGGCCGCCTATCAGGGTGACGTACTGGAAGCTGGAATAGAAGCCGCGATGCTCGGGGTCCGCGATCTCGGTCAGGTAGGTGGCGCTGGCGCCGTACTCGCCGCCCAGGCTCAGGCCTTCGACCACGCGCGCCAGCGCCAGCAGGGCCGGCGCGGCCAGGCCTATGGTGGCGTAGGTGGGCGTGATGGCGATGATCAGCGAGCCCACGCACATCATCCCCACCGACACCATCAGCGACAGACGCCGCCCGTGCCGGTCCGCCAGATGGCCGAACAGCCAGCCGCCCAGCGGGCGCACGATGAAGCCGGCCGCGAACAGCGTGGCCGCGTTCAGTTGCTGGACGACGGGATCGTGGGAGGGAAAGAAGGCGGGGGCGAAGTACAGCGCGAAGGCGGTGTAGGCATAGAAGTCATACCATTCCACCAGATTGCCCATGGAGCCGATGAAGATCGCCTTGATGCGGCGCTTTGCGTCGGGGATGTCGAGATATGCTTGCGTCATATCCGTCCTTCGGGTGCGTTTGTCGGGGGACGCCGGACACGCGCTCGCCGCCTCGACCCATGACGGCGGGCCAGCCGCGAAATGGAACACGCATTGCGTTATGTTGCGCCTGCCCGTGCCGAAATGCACGCTCTGCGGCGCTGTTTTTCGTTCAGTTTTTTGTCAGGCCTGCGCGCCGAATGGGGCGCGCCGCCTTACTTGCCGCGCGGCTTGATGACTACGCAGGGCGCGGCGCCGTCGGCCGTCTGGGCCTCGTCGCCCAGCAGCGCCCGCGTGCCGCAGACCGAGCCGAACATGCTCTTGCTGTTGTGGCCGATGCCGGCTACTTCGAACGCGCGCCGATGCAGCGTCACGGGCCTGGCGCCGCGTGCCGCCAGCACGTGCTCGTATTGCACATAGCCCGTGCCGCGCGCCAGCCGGGTCGCGCCCTGGGCTTCGGCGCCACAGGTCTTGTCCAGCAGGCGGTCTTCGGGATTGTTGTCGGCCCCGCCCAGCAGATAGGTGACGTCGCGCGCCGCGTAGCGCACGAAGAGCTTGGACTCGTCGGTCTCGCGCGAATAGGCGGGCAGCTTGTCCGGGCCGTACTTGTACTGGTTGTAGGTGGGGCAGATGCCGCGTTCGTAGGGCGCATAGCCCTTGCCGTCGGCGCGCGGGCGTTCGTTGCTCAGGTACAGGTAGGACGAGGGATTGGCGATGACGTAGCGCAGCGCCAGTCCGTCGCGTCGCAGCGGGCCGTCGATGTTGTTCAGCACCGCATAGCGCTGCACCAGTTGCGCTCCGGCCGAGTGGCCGGCCAGCACGATGCCGGCCAGCGAGGCCAGGCGCTTGCGGTCGTCCAGGCTGCGCAGCAGGTCGTCCAGCACCTGGAATGAGCTGACCGGCGCGGGGCGTCCCGTGGCCTGCACGCTGTCTTCGCCGTCCTCCCAACTGGCCTTGCGCCATGCCGCCATGCCGCCGAAGCCCGAATCGATCGAGCCCGAGAAGCGCGGCGCCAGGATCAGGGTGTCACGGGCCCGCTCGGGGTTGTGCGCCAGCAGGGCGGCGACGGATTCGTAATAGCGGTCGGCATCGCGCTTGACGCCGTGGATCACGACCACGACCTGCTTGATGTTGCGCAGGTCGTCCTTTGCCAGGTCGCGGTTGGCGTAGACCGGCATCTTGTAGCGGTGGCCGGGCTTGCCCAGTTCCACGGACTGCCAGCGCAAGGGCGCCGCGCGCTTGGGCGCGGGCGCGGTTTCGCTATAGTCGTAGGGATCAGGCAGCGGCGTCTGCGCGTACGCAGCCAGCGGCGCGAGCGCCGCCAGGGCGCACCAGGCTGCCAGGGCGCGCATGCGTCCCGGGCGCGCTTGAAGCAGGGGGAGGATGGGCGCGCGGCGCATGGCGCGGCGGGCGTTCAGCAGCTCTCTTGGCCCAGCAGCTGCTTGAGCGCGGGCAGGTCCAGGATGCGGACCTCGCGCTGGTTGATCTTGATGAGGCCGTCGCGCGCGAAGCGCGAGAACAGCCGGCTGACCGTTTCCAGGGTCAGGCCGAGGTAGTTGCCGATTTCCTCGCGGCTCATGCGCAGCACGAACTCGGTGGAGGAATAGCCCAGCGACGCATAGCGCTGCGACAGGTTCAGCAGGAACGCGGCCAGGCGCTGTTCGGAGCGCATGGAGCCCAGCGAGGCCAGCATCTGGTGCGAACGGTTGATCTCGCGGCTCATCAGGCGGCGGAACTGCTGCTGCAGCGAGGGCAGGTGGGCCGCGACCCGGTCGATATCGGCCAGGCGGATGACACAGACCTCGGAATCTTCCAGCGCGACGGCGGTCGAAACGTGCTTGCCATCCAGCATGCCGTCCATGCCGACGATTTCGCCGGGCAGGTGGAAGCCGGTGACCTGGATCTGGCCGGTCGCGTCTTCCAACTGCGTCTTGAGGCTGCCGAAGCGCACGCTGTAGACGGCGTCGAGCGGGTGGTTCAGCGAATAGAGCGGCTTGCCTTTTTCAAGGCGCACACGTTCCCTGACCAGTTCGTCCAGCTTTTCCACTTCGGCGGCTGCCATGCCCACGGGCACGCACACATGCCCCAGCATGCAGGTGGAGCAGTGGGCGGCATCAGGGGCAACGGGGACCCGTTTTTGCATACGATGACCTCTATAGTGCCCATTGCGCGGACGCATGCCGGCATGGGTATAAAGCTTAAGACAAGCTGTATTGTAGTCCGTTGTTACTACGGGCGTCTTACCGGCCCCTCGGGAGGGGGCGGGCAAGGCGGTATGCGACCCAATCGTCGGCGTCGATATCGGCTGCCGTGCCGCGCAGGGCCGGGTCTATCGGGTAGTACTGGCAGCGCAGTTCGGAGGCTGCCGCGGGCGGTTCCAGACGCGCCAGGACCTCGCGCCGCACGAAGCAACAGGGCTTGCCGGGCTGGTACTCCTCGATTTCGTCCATCAGGGCCACCAGGGCCGGCGCGACCTGGAACACGTCGCCGCGCACGCGCCGACCGTCGTCCACGGGGATCAGGCCCGGCCAGTCGCCGAAGTCCACCAGTCTGCCCGGCACGCTGGCCCGGCCGACGTAGCGCGCCGCCGGCAGCCCGCGCCGCGCGGCGGCTTGCGCCAGATCATTGATTTCGCCCGCGCGTAGCGTGCCGTAGACAAAAACGTATATGCTCATAAGTCAGATTGTTGCTGCACGTCGAAAAACCATGGCGCGGGCAAGGTGTTGAAATTCTCGCATCTGGCCGCATATTCAGGATATCGAGCCAGCCGGCACGTATCGGTCAGGCTCCCCAACAAGCCAAACGACCATTATGCGATTCGACAAACTGACCACCAAGTTCCAGCAAGCCCTGGCCGACGCCCAAAGTCTGGCCGCCCGCAACGACCACCCCTATATCGAGCCCATCCACGTGCTCTCCGCCTTGCTGTCGGATTCCGACAGCGGCGCGGGCAGCCTGCTGGCGCGCGCCGGCGTAGCCGTCAACCGGGTGCAGTCGGCCATCGACAGCGCCTTGAAGTCCCTGCCGCAGGTGCAGGGCGACGATAACGTCCAGGTCGGCCGCGACCTGCAGGCGGTGCTGACGCGCACCGACAAGGAAGCCGCGCGCCGTGGCGATACCTACATCGCCAGCGAACTGTTCCTGCTGGCCCTGGCCGACGACAAAGGCGACGCCGGCCGCATCCTGCGTGATGCGGGTCTGCAGAAAAAGGCCCTGGAAGCCGCCATCGACGCCGTGCGCGGCGGCGAGAACGTCTCCGGCGCGGAAGGCGAATCCAACCGCGAAGCCCTGTCCAAGTACACCATGGACCTGACCGAGCGCGCCCGCCAGGGCAAGCTCGATCCGGTGATCGGCCGCGACGATGAAATCCGCCGCACCATCCAGATCCTGCAGCGCCGCACCAAGAACAACCCGGTGCTGATCGGCGAACCCGGCGTGGGCAAGACCGCCATCGTCGAAGGCCTGGCGCAGCGCATCGTCAACGACGAAGTTCCCGAAACCCTGCGCGGCAAGCGCGTGCTGTCGCTGGACCTGGCCGCGCTGCTGGCCGGCGCCAAGTTCCGCGGCGAATTCGAGGAACGCCTGAAAGCCGTACTTAAGGAGCTGTCGCTGGACGACGGCAGCAACATCGTCTTCATCGACGAACTCCACACCATGGTGGGCGCAGGCAAGGCCGAAGGCGCGATGGACGCGGGCAATATGCTCAAGCCGGCGCTGGCGCGCGGCGAACTGCATTGCATCGGCGCGACCACGCTCGACGAATACCGCAAGTACATCGAGAAGGACGCGGCGCTGGAGCGGCGCTTCCAGAAGGTGCTGGTCGACGAGCCCGACGTGGAGTCCACCATCGCCATCCTGCGCGGCTTGCAGGAGCGTTATGAAATTCACCACGGCGTGGAAATCACCGACCCGGCCATCGTGGCCGCGGCCGAGCTTTCGCACCGCTATATCACCGACCGCTTCCTGCCCGACAAGGCCATCGACCTGATCGACGAGGCCGGCGCGCGCATCCGCATGGAAATCGATTCCAAGCCGGAAGTGATGGACAAGCTCGACCGCCGCATCATCCAGCTCAAGATCGAGCGCGAGGCCGTCAAGAAGGAAACCGACGACGCTTCCAAGCGCCGCCTGGGCGTGATCGAGGACGAACTCGAAAAGCTGCAACGCGAATACAACGACTACGAGGAAATCTGGAAGGCCGAGAAGGCGGCCGTGCAAGGCACGCAGGCCATCAAGGAAGAAATCGACAGCGTGCGCGCCGAAATGGCGGAACTGCAGCGCAAGGGCCAGTTCGACAAGCTGGCCGAGTTGCAGTACGGCAAGCTGCCTGACCTGGAAGCGCGCCTGAAGGCGGCCGAAGTGGGCGCCGCGGAAGCGGCCGAGGACGCCGAGGGCGGCGAAGGGCGTCCGCGCCTGTTGCGCACCCGCGTCGGCGCCGAGGAAATCGCCGAGGTCGTGTCGCGCGCCACCGGCATCCCGGTGTCCAAGATGATGCAGGGCGAACGCGAGAAGCTGCTGCACATGGAGGAATACCTGCACAAGCGCGTGGTGGGCCAGGACGAGGCCGTGCGGCTGGTGTCCGACGCCATCCGGCGTTCGCGCGCCGGCCTGGCGGATCCGTCGCGGCCCTATGGTTCGTTCCTGTTCCTGGGCCCCACCGGCGTGGGCAAGACCGAACTGACGCGCGCCCTGGCCGAGTTCCTGTTCGACTCGGAAGAGCACATGATCCGCATCGACATGAGCGAATTCATGGAGAAGCATTCGGTGGCCCGCCTGATCGGCGCGCCGCCCGGATACGTGGGCTACGAAGAGGGCGGCTATCTGACCGAGGCCGTGCGCCGCAAGCCGTACTCCGTGATCCTGCTGGATGAAGTGGAAAAGGCCCATCCGGACGTCTTCAACGTGCTGCTGCAGGTGCTGGACGACGGCCGCCTGACCGACGGCCAGGGCCGCACGGTGGACTTCCGCAATACGGTCATCGTGATGACGTCCAACCTGGGCTCGCACCATATCCAGAGCCTGGCGGGCAAGCCCTACGACGTGGTCAAGGAAGTGGTGTGGGATGAACTCAAGCAGACCCTGCGTCCTGAATTCCTGAACCGCATCGATGAAGTGGTGGTGTTCCATGGCCTGGAAGCGCAGCATATCGAGTCGATTGCCCGCATCCAGCTGCGCCGCCTGGGCGAGCGCCTGGAAAAGCAGGAGATGCGCCTCGAAGTGAGCGAACCCGCGCTGGCGGAACTGGCCCGCTCCGGTTTCGATCCAGTGTTCGGCGCGCGCCCCTTGAAGCGCGCGATCCAGCAGCAGATCGAGAACCCGGTGGCTCGGCTGATCCTGGAAGGCCGCTTCGGTCCGCGCGACGTGGTGCCGGTGGATTGGCAGGACGGGCAGTTCGTCTTCACGCGGACCTTGCAGTAAACAGGTCCGGCGCGCGGCGGGCATACCGCAGCGCATAGAACAAACCCCCGGCAGCTGGACTGAAATCCAGCTGCCGGGGGTTTTTACATGCGCGGTCCTGGTATCCGCGGATGGCCGGACGCCAGGAGGTGTGCAGCCGCGCGGCGCAGCCTCAGGTAACGCCCGCGTAGTCCTTGCGCTGCGCCGCCATCTGCCGGCCCAGCGTTTGCAGCGCTCGCAGCACCACGGCCATGCCGCGGCGCGTGTCTTCGTCGCGCAGCAGGCCGATGAGGCCCGTCAGGCTCGGCGGGCGGGCTTCCTGCAGCGTGCGGGCATGGGCGTCGCGCAGGGTGTTGGCGGCGGTCCAGGCGGCGCTGCTGGCCTGCTCCGACAGCAACGCCAGCTTTTCCACCATGGACTGGTCCAACAGGTCCACCAGGTCCGAGGTCAGCGACAGCAGGTCGGCGATATTGTCCAGCCGTCCGGCTTCGGCCAGCAGCCCCAGCCTGTCGGCCAACGCGCGCGCGCCAGGTCCTCCGCCCAGGAATGCGGATGGCGTATCGGCGGCCTGGGTGGCGCTTGCTTCATGCGGCGCGTTCATAGCATTCCCCTTGCGACGGCCCAGTACAGGCCGCGGTTGAACCCGTGGCGCAGCAGGCCGCCGAGCTTGGTGGGCGGCGTGGGCAGCACGTCGTGGGTGTAGTCGTACCAGAGCGGCATGCCGGCGTTCAGCCCCATCTGGGCGACCGCCTGCACCCGGCCGTCATAGACGCTGCAAGGATGGCCCAGCCGGATCTCGCCCGCGATGTTGTTGGCGACCACGGGCGCCTGGTTGTGGCAGGAGCCGCCCGCCTTGCTGACCGGCAGGTCGACGGTGTCGCCGATGACGTAGACGTTCTGCAGGCCGTAGACCTGCAGGGTCTCGTGGTCGGTCGGCAGCCAGCCTTCATTGTTCTCGGCCTGCGACACGCCGGATTCCAGCACCACGTCCACGGCGCGTATCGGCGGCGTGGCCATGAGGATGTCGAAGGGCTGCTCGCCGCCTTCCTCCGAATAGGCGATGCGCCGCTCCGGGTCCACCCGCGACAGCGTGAAGCCGCGCTGGAACTGTATGCCTTTCTGCTCGAAGATGGCGGGCAGCACTTCGCAGGTCGGGCGTTGCAGGAACAGGCAGTTGCGCAGCAGCTGCGAGGTGGTCGGGTAGGTGTAGGCGATCTCGATCTTGTCGCGCACGCCGCGCCGCCGCAGGTAGTCGTCCAGCATCAGCGTGGTTTCAATGGGCGCGATGCCGCATTGGTGTGGGACGTTGGGCGTCTTGGGGAAGGTGACGCTGATGAACACTCGCCCGCGTTCGATGCGCGACAAGCGGTCCGCCAGCTGCCTGGCGGGCGCGTACTGGTAGAAATGATCCCCGGCTTCCTTCAGCCCTTCGATGCGTTCGGGGGATGGCACGCAGCCCGTGGCGATGACCAGGTAGTCATAGCCGTAGCGTTTGCCGCTCTGCGTGGAGACTTCCTGGCGGTCGAAGTGGAACCGCGTGACCTTGTCGACGCGGAACTCGATTTCGGGCCGCAGCAGGGAGCGTTCCGGCCGTTTCAGTTCTTCCTGGAAGAAGAGGTTGAAGGCCACGTACATGAACGCCGGTTTGTAGTAATGATCCGGCGTGTCCGAGAGCAGCGTGATGGAGACTTCGCCGCGCGTGATCTCGGGGTAGAGCTTTCCGGCCAGCTGATTGGCGAGCATGGTGCCGCCTACGCCGCCGCCTACGACAACAATACGCTTGTTCATAAACCACCTCTTATGGAGAGATTCTGAGGGCAAGTGCAATGCGTCTGTGTGTGTAGCAATTGTGGCGGGCTGCGTCAACCAGCAGGATCCAGGAGCGTGCCGCGGCCGGCGTAGACGCGTCCCGCATCCACGCGCAGTGGCTGGGGATCCAGTGCCGCGCCCTGGCAGGGGCCTTCGATGCACAGCCCGTCCTCGAAGCGGAACAAGGCCGAATGATGTGCGCACATCAGCACCTGGGCTTCATAGGTCAGGACAGCGCCGTGCGCGGCGTTCAGCGTGACGGAGAAGTGCGGACAGCGGTTCAGGTAGCCCCAGACCGACTGCCCGCGCCGCAGCAGGATCACCGGCTGCGCGCCGATGTCCACGGTCAGCGAACCGCCGTCTGGAATATCGTCGACCCGGCACAGCGCAGCCTCCGCTGCGGATTCAAGCGCGGGGCAGCACGAAGTCATAGCGCCCCTCGTGGAAGTCCGAATCGAATCCATGGCGCCGGCCCAGCGCCGAATCCGCGTGTTGCCGGTCGTATTGCAGCACCAGCGTAGGCTTCACGCCGAACACCGCATCCGACTCGAGATACGGATCCCCGGCATTGAACAGATGGGTGACCAGCCGCTGGTGTCCCGGCGCGTCGATCATGAAATGCAGGTGCGCGGGCCGGAAGACGTGGCGGCCTGTCGCCGCCATCATGCGGCCGACTGGGCCGTCGCCCGGGATCGGATAGGACACCGGCAGGATGGTGCGGATCGCGAAGTAGCCGTCCTCGCCGCTGCGGTAACGTCCTCGCAGATTGCCTTGCGGCTGCTCTACGTCCTGGCCCGAGTACATGCCGTTGGCGGCCGTCTGCCATACGTCGAGCACGGCGCCAGCCAGCGGCCGGCCTTCGGTGTCGCGGACGTACCCGTGCACCAGCGCGGGCGCGCCGGGCGTCTGCGCCATGTCCTCGCCGGCCGCGCGCTCGGGCATGCCGGCGATGTAGAAGGGGCCGAACACCGTGCTTTCGGTGGCCTGGCCGGGTTTGCGGTGGTTGATGGCGTCCACCAGCATCGACACGCCCAGCGTGTCGGACAGCAGGATGAACTCCTGCCGCACCACGCCGTCACAGATCTGGCCGGTTTCGGTCAGGAACCGGATCGCCGCCATCCATTCGGCCTCGGTGGGTTCGACGTCGGCGACGAAGGCGTGCAGGTGCCGCACCAGCGACTGCATCAACTGGCGCAGCCTGGGATCCGGCGTCTGGGCGTAGGCTGCGGCGACCGTGTCGGTCAAGGCGGTTTCAGCGTTCGGCAGGGCAGGGTTCATGGCGGCTCCTCAGCGCTTGAAATGCGGCGGCACGGCGGCGTCCACATTGACCCACACGGACCTGGCCTCAGTGTAGTCATGCATGGCCTCGAAGCCCATCTCGCGGCCATAGCCCGACTGGCCCACACCGCCGAACGGACTGCCGGGATTGACCCGCTTGTAGCAGTTGATCCAGCACATGCCGGCGTGGATGGCGCCCGCCAGCTTGTGGGCGCGCGCAAGGTCGCGCGTCCACAAACCGCTGCCCAGGCCGTAGTCGGTGGCGTTGGCGATGGCCAGCGCCTCCTCGTCGCTGCCGAAGCGCAGCACGGTGACGAAGGGGCCGAACACTTCTTCCTGCGCGACGCGGTCCCGGGGCCTGGCTTCGACGATGGTGGGCGCGACGTAGTAGCCGCGGGCCAGCTCGCCGCCGGGCGCTGTGCCGCCGGCCAGCACGCGCGCGCCCTGTTCGGCGGCAATGTTCACGTAGGACAGCACCTTGTCGCGGTGCTGGGCCGAAGTCAGCGGACCCATTTCGGTGTCGGGCGAGCGCGGATCGCCCAGGCGGATGGAGTCGGCCAGCGCCGTGAAACGCTCCAGGAAGGCATCGGCGATCTTCTCGTGCAGCATCAGGCGCGAACCCGCGATGCAGGCCTGCCCCTGGTTGTGGAAGATGGCCCAGGCCGCGCCGTTGATGGCGGCGTCGAGGTTGGCGTCGTCGAACACGATGTTGGCGCCCTTGCCGCCGAGTTCCAGCTGCACGCGCTTGAGATTGCCCTGGGACGCTTGCACGATGCGGCGGCCGGTGGCGGTGGAACCGGTGAAGGCGATCTTGCCCACGTCGGGATGTTCTGCCAGCCGCTGTCCCGCCGTGTGGCCGTAGCCGGGGACCATATTGACGACGCCTGCCGGAAAGCCCGCCTGGGCCATCAGTTCGGCGATGCGCAAGGTCGACAGCGGCGTCAGTTCGGACGGCTTGAGCACCACTGTGTTGCCGGCCGCGAGCGCGGGTCCCAGTTTCCAGCTGGTGAACATCAAGGGGAAATTCCAGGGCACGATCTGGCCGACCACGCCAATGGGCGCGCGTTGCACGTAGTTGAGGAAGCCGGCTTCCACCGGGATGACGCTGCCTTGCAGCTTGTCGGCCATGCCGCCGAAGTAGCGGAAGCAGCCGGCGGTGCGCGGCACGTCCAGGCCGCGCGTGTCGCGTATCGGATGGCCTGTGTCCAGCGTCTCCAACTGCGCCAGTTCTTCCGAGTTGGCTTCGATCAGGTCGGCCAGCTTGAGCAGCAGGCGGCCGCGTTCGGCAGCGGCCATGCGCGACCAGGCGGGAAAGGCGCGCTGCGCGGCCGCTACGGCGCGGTCCACGTCTTCGGCTTCGGCCGCGGCGATGGCGGTGATGAGGGTGGCGTCGTGCGGGTTGAGCACGTCTATCGTGCCGCCGGCGGCGGCGTCCACGAAGCGGCCGTCGATAAAGAGTTTGTTCTGCATGGCTCTGGGTACGTAATGAGTGGAAGGGGGCGGATTCAGAACTCGACCGGGTAGGGCGCGAGTTCGCCGCATTCATACCGCTGGGGCAGGTCGGGCGTGGCGTTCTCCCAGACCAGCAGCATCGAGCGCTTGGTCGAATAGCCCTGATGACGGATGTCGGCGGGCATGGCGCAGATGTCGCCGGCGCGCATGGTGACGCGGGCGCGCGGTGCGCCGGTGTCCTTGTCGCCGATGTCCCAGACGATCTCGTCCGACAGCTGCAGGAACCATTCGACGCGGTCGTTGCCGTGGAACACCGGCAGGATGAATTCCTCGGTGGTGGGGCAGAACAGGCTGGCGCCGCAAACGGAAGTGACCGAAGGATTCCAGGTGACGTCCGAGCGCGACAGGTACTTGAACAGGCTGAACGCATGCAGCGCGCCTTCGTAGCCCGGCTCGGCATGGATCTGCGGCTCGTCCTGGGTCACGTCGGCGAAGGCCCGGTTGACCGGCAGTTCGTCGCGCAGCGGCGAGTCTTCCGGCAGGCCCGGCATGCGCCGCGTGGCGATGCGCGAGCGCTCGATGGCGGCGATATTGTCGCCATGCTTGCGGCCGAAGGCCGAGCCGGTCTCCTCGGGCGCGGCAAAGGGATCGAAACCCTCGTTGGTCCAGTCGTGCAGCATGGCTTTGAAGGTGGCCATGATGAGCGGGGTGTCGAAAGTCTCGGTGTAGTCCACGCCCGCCGCCTTCATGACGCCGTTGAACGAACCGGCGTAGACGTCCACCTTGCCGTAATGGTTGCGCGTGCCGAACACGTGGTCGAAGTTGACCCAGCCATAGAAAAAGCCCCAGGCCACGTCGCGCATCAGCGCGCGCAGGAAGGCATCGGCCGGGATGGCGTGGGTGCGGATCTGGCCTTTGGAGGGCCAGTGCACTTTGACGAAGTATTCGTCGCGGATGAAGGTGAACGCGCCCAGGTCGAAGCGCTTGTAGCCGGTGGCGGCGTCGGCGGCGCCGGCGGCGACTTTGCCGGCGGCGAAAGAGGGGGCGTGTGTGTCCAGCATGGCCATATCGGTACTCCTGAAGGAAAAGGGGGGGCTTACTGCAGGCAGATGTCCGCCCACTTCTCGACGGACAATTCGCCCGCGCGGGTCTGTATCAGCAGCACGCCCGGATACGGCGCGGTGAATCGGTAGGCGCAGCCGGCGGGCAGCAGGCATTGGTGCCCGCGGCCCAGCAGCACCCGGCCCATGGGCTTGCCGGCCGGAGCCTGGCCCGCCAGCACGCTGCCGTCCGCGCTGGCGGGCGGCTGGTCCAGGGCCAGGAACTCGACCTGGGCCTGGCCGTCCATCAGGATGGCGAACTCGTCATGGCTGCAGGCGTACCAGGGCGACACGCCTTCGGCGCGCAGGGTTTCGATGACGTACTCCAGGTTCTTGCCGACCACGACTTTTTCGTAGGGCGCGGAGTTGGCCGCCACCTCGAAGATGTTGGAAAAGACGTAGTGGCGCGGTGAGCCCTGCGTGATCTCGATCGAGCCCTTGCGGTAGTCCTTCAGCGAGCCGAAGACGGTGGCGGGTGTTGCGGCGTTCATGTGGCCTCCTTTGGCGGGGAATGCCGTGCGCGCGGCGGAAGTGGCGCGGACGGCGGGAGCGGGGCGGGTGTGTCAGTCCACCTTGAGGTTGATCTTGCGGATGACTGCAGTCCATTTGGCGGCGTCCTCGCGCAGGCGCAGCGCGGTGGCGTCGGGCGATTCGGGCTGCGGATCCAGGTCGTTGCCTTGCAGCTTCTGCTTCACCTCGGGAAGCGCCAGGGCGCGCGCCACCTCTTCATTCATGCGTTGCACGATGGCGGCCGGCGTGTCCTTGGGCGCGAACAGCATTTCGCGGAAGGTGGCGTCGTAGCCGGCCACGCCCGCCTGCTGCATGGTCGGCACGTCCGATGCCTGGACCGAGCGCGCGCTGCCCGACACCGCCAGCCCGTAGAGCTTGCCGGCCGCGACGTAGGGCGCGACCACGGGCGACGCCAGATAGCCGCAGGGCACTTGCCCGGCCAGCACGTCCTGGGTGGCGGGCGACGGGCCCTTGTAGGGCACATGCAGGATGTCCAGTCCTGCGCCCGACAGATAAAGCTCCATGGCCAGATGTCCCGGCACGCCCTGGCCGCCGGAGGCATAGCTGAGCGCGCCGGGCGTCTTCCTGGCCTGCGCGTCCAGCTGCGCCAGGGTGCGCAGGCCCGTCGCGGGCGAGCACACCAGCATCTGGTTGAAGTTCGCCAGCGCGACCACGGGCGTCAGGTCGTCGGCCTTGAAGTTCAGCTTGCGGTAGATGGCCGGGTTGATGGTGACCACTGTGTCCGGCGCCTCGAGAAAGGTGTAGCCGTCGGCGGGCGACCGGGCCACCGCTTCGGCGCCGATGTTGCCGCCCGCGCCGGGCCGGTTCTCGATGATGACCGGCTGCTTGAGCGACTGTCCCACGGCGTCGGCCACGATGCGCGCCGCCGTGTCGCCCGGCGATCCCGCGGGAAAGGCGACCACGATGCGGATGGCGCGCGTGGGCCAGTCCTCTTTCGGCTGGGCGTGCGACGCCGTGCTGGCGGCCACACAGGCTGCCAGCGCAAGTAAATGCGGTTTCATGCTGTCTCCTGACGTTTATTTTTCAGGCGCGCGGGTCCAGGCGCGCTGCGCTACCACCTGCCGATATGGATGCCGGCCGATTCCTCCTTGCGTGTCCATCCCGTCATGGCGGCGTGGCTGACGGTGGGGTGGATCTTGCGGTTGCGCAGCCAGTCGAACAGCATGGCCTGGTAGCGTTCCCGGATGGCTGCGTGCGCGGGGTCCGCGCCCAGGTCGTCGTATTCGTCGGGGTCGGCGCGCAAGTCGAATAGCTGGGGGCGCAGGCCTTCGAAATGGACGTACTTCCATTCGTGGTCGCGCACCATGATGGTGTGGCAGCCGTCGGCGGGACGGCCCAGCGGCTCGCGCACGAAGTCGCGGAACGCGTAGTTGTTTTCCGAGTACACGGCGCGGCGCCAGTCTGCCGGTTCCTCGCCGCGCAGCAGCGGCAACAGGGAGCGTCCTTCGAGGATGTGGTCGGGAATCTCCGCGCCCAGGGCGTCCAGGATGGTGGGGACCAGGTCTATGGCTTCCACCAGCCGCGATTCCACGCCGCCGCGCCGGGCGTCGTCGCCTGGCAGGCGCACGATCAGCGGCACCTTGGCCACGCAGTCGTGGAACAGCTCCTTCTCGCCCAGGTAGTGATCGCCCAGGTAGTCGCCATGGTCGCTGCAGAAAATGACCATGGTGTCCTGGTCGCGGCCGCTGCGCCGCAGATAGTCGAACAGCACGCCCAACTGGTCGTCGAGCTGCTTGATCAGGCCCATGTAGGTGGGTATCACGGTCTCGCGCACTTGGTCGCAGGAGAAGTTCCTGCTGACCTCCGCCTGGCGAAAGCCCTGCAGCACGGGATGCGCATTCTCCAGTTCGCGCGCAACGCGCTTGGCCGCCTGGATGTCGTAGGTCGAATACATGGCGTGGTAAGGCGCGGGCGCAACATAGGGCCAGTGCGGCTTGATGTAGGACAGGTGCAGCACCCAGGGCTGCTCGCCGCTCTGCTCCATGAACTCGATCGCGCGCCGCGTCATGTAGGGCGTTTCGGAGTCCGTTTCGGCGACGCGCGCCGGCAGGCCGGCATAGCGCATGTTCCAGCCGGACAGGATCTCGCCGTTGGCGCCCAGCGCCGAATTGGCGTGGTCGTGCCAGGGGTTGGCACCGTCGTAGCCTTGCTGGCGCAGGTACTGCGTGTAGCGGTGCGATTCATCGCTGAAGCCCGGCGGCCAGATGCCATCGTCGCGGTCATAGGGCTCGAACCCGCCTTGCGCCGCCTGGATGCCCACGGCGCTCGCCGGGTCCAGGCCCAGGCGCCGCATGCCGGCCCTGTCGGCTTCCACGTGGGTCTTGCCCGCCACCGCCACGCGCACGCCCAGCGGGCGCAGATAGTCGCCCAGCGTCATTTCGCTGACCGGCATGGGTACGAAGTTCCACACGGCGCCGTGGCTGGTGACATAGCGGCCGGTGTAATAGGACATGCGCGAGGGGCCGCAGACCGGCCCCTGCACGAAGGCATTGTCGAAGCGCACGCCTTCGGCGGCCAGGCGGTCGATATTGGGAGTGCGCAGGCGCGGATGCCCATAGCAGGACAGATAGTCCCAGCGCAGTTGGTCGCACATGATCCAGAGCACATTGCGTACAGCCTGTCCGCTCATTCCCGCCTCTCGTCCGGTTCCGCCAGCCACCACGGCTTGCGATAGACGCCACGATATTTCGCGGGGGCTGGGCGGCTCAAGCAGGTTTTGCTAGAGTTTCACTGGGTGAAATTTCCAGATTTGTGGAAGAGGGCGCAATGAGCCGTTGGACGCCGAAGGTGAAGACCATAGATGCGCTGGAGCGCGGCCTGATCGTGCTGGACGAAGTGCGCGCCACGCAGGGCGCAAGCTTGCAGGAATTGCATGTGCGCACCGGCTATGCCAAGGCCACGCTGCTGCGCATCCTGGCGACGCTGCAATTGCGCGGGCTGATCTGGCGGCGGATCGCCGACGACTATTTCTGCCCGGCCAGTTCGCTCAATGAACCCAGCCGGCGCGCGCGCGTGCTGGACCTGCTGGGCCAGTGCGCGGCGCCCGAGCTGGACCGCCTGCAGGCGGAGGTGCTATGGCCGTCGGACCTGACGGTGCGGCGCGGCAGCGCCATGATCGTGCGCGAAACCAATCGCAGCCAGTCGTACTTCACCATCCGCCGCGACAACATCGGCTTCCAGATCAACATGCTGCGCTCCGCGGTGGGGCGGGCCTATCTGGCGTTCTGCGCCGACAAAGAGCGCGATTCGATCCTGGAGGCGTTGCGCCGCAGCCGCCGCGAGGGCGACGCGCTGGCGCACGATTGCGCCGCCGTGGCCAAGCTGCTGGAGCAGACGCGCCGCCAGGGCTATGCCCTGCGCGAGCAACGCTTCGGCGGCGACTACGACAAGACCCGCAAGGACCAGAACGACAGGCTGGAGGCCATTGCCGTGCCCATCATGGCCGCTCCGGGAAAGCTGTACGGCTGCGTCAACATTGTGTGGATCCAGGGCGTGCGCTCGACCGGGCAGATGGTCGAGCAGTGCCTGGAGCCGCTGTGCCGCACGGCGCGAGCCATCTCCGCCGGCATGGTCCGGCGCGCCTGAGGCGCCAGGAATGCACTGCGGCAGCTGGCTGCCGAGCAGCTCCGCGCATCGCGCCATCCCTTCTCTCTGAACGACCGCCAACCATCGCGAGGGCATGCGCCAATCCGGCGTCTGCCCCGCGTGGCGCGGCGCTTGCGGGCGTCTGGTTGCGACCGGCCGGGTACAGGCTTGGGTCAATGAATGTTTTTTTAATGTACTAAAAATATAGAAATCATAGGGTTTACACGAATAATATCAACGAAATTTTCATTCTATAAAGCATCATTGTTTTTTTATGTATTTTTAGAGATGAAAATTGCTCTGTTGGGCTGCGGCGAGGTCGGTTCCTGCTATGCGCAGGCATGGGGCGCCGCCGGGCATACGCTGGTCGGGATCTGCGAGTTGCGGCAGGACGAGGAAATGGCGGGACGCGCCCGGCGTCATGGCGCGGGATTGCACGCCGAGCCCGGCGCATGGCTGGGAGAGGCGGATATCGTCGTGTCGGCGGTGTACGGCCATGCGGCGCTGGAGATGGCGCGGCAGAGCTTTCCGCATATGCGCCAGGACGCGGTCTATGCCGACTTCACGACAGCCAGCGCGCCCGACATGCAGGCCGCTTCGGCGGCCGCAGCGGAACGGAACATCGACTTCACCGACGTCGCGATCATGGGCGCCATTGCCCTGTTGGCGGAACGCACGCCCTTGCTCTGCGCGGGGACCGGCACGGACGCGGTGCTGCGGCTGGCAGAGAGCGGCGGGGCGCCGGCGCGCGCCATACAGGGAGCGGCGGGCGATGCCGTGCGCCTGAAGCTGCTGCGCAGCATCATGACCAAGGGCATGGAAAGCCTGGCGGTGGAATGCCTGGTGGCGGCCGAATCCATGGGATTGAGAGCCTCGCTTTACGAGGTGCTGGCGGACATAGACCAGACGCCGCTTACGGCCTTCATGGATTCGTTCGTCCGATCCCACGTGCTGCATGCCCAGCGCCGGCAGGCGGAAGTCCGCGAAGCCCGCGAGCAACTGATCGAGGCGGGACTGGAGCCCCTGGTTCTGGACGGCGTCGAACGGCTTTTCAGCCGCACCAGCATGGGCATCCAGGACGCGCGGGCGAGTGGCGATTTCAATCTGCCGGATTCGGTCGAGGCGCGCCTGGCCTGGCTGACGGCTTTGGCGCGCGAGCGCTGAGCGCCGCGCTGCATCGCGACGCAGCGACGGCATATCCAACAAGAATCAACTGTGCGAGGAAGACAATGAAGGCTCTGAAGAAACTCCTGGCGGCAACGCTGGTGCTGGGTTGCGCCGCCGCGAACGCGGCGGATATGGGCACGGCGCCCATCACGCTCATTTCCCCGTTTCCGCCTGGCGGCGGCACCGATACGCTGACCCGCATGATCGGCAGCGCGATCGGTCAGGACCAGGGCTGGAACATGGTGGTGGAGAACAAGCCGGGCGCCGGCGGCAACCTGGCGCTGGACGCCACCGCCCGCGCGCGTCCGGACGGACATACGCTGGTGATGGCCCAGACCGACAACATCGTGCTGAATCCCTGGCTCTACAACAAGCTCAGCTACGACACGTTCAAGGATTTCCGGCATGTCGGTCCCGTGGCCACATCGCCGAGCGTTTTCGTGGTCCTGCCCGAATCCCCGTTCAAGACGGTCGGCGATGTGGTCAAGGCAGCGCAAGCTCGCCCTGGTCAGGTTTCGCTCGGCATTCCCGGCATCGGCGGCACTGGCGACCTGACCGGCTATCTCTGGCGCAAGGCCGCGAACATGGAGTTGATGCATGTGCCTTACCGGGGCTGGGGCCAGGCGTTCCCGGACCTGGCCAGCGGCCGCATCGATATGTATGTGGGCTCCGTGGCTTCGCTGCTGCCGCAGATCCGCGGCGGCAAGGTCCGCGCGCTGGCGGTGGTTGCCAAGGAACGCGCGCCGGCCTTGCCCGACGTGCCCACGTTCGTGGAAAGCGGATTCAAGACGATCGACCAGTCGATATGGTGGGGGTTGATGGCACCCGCCAAGACGCCGGATGACGTGGTCGCCGCATTGAACCGGGCCTTGCAGCAGGTCCAGTCCCAGCCAGAACTGGTGAAAAAACTGGAAGACGCCGGCTATAGCGTGCTCAAGGGCGCGCCCGAGGATCTGGCTCGCCAGCATCGGGCGGATCACGAGATCTTCGGCAAGGTCGTGCAGGACGCCGGCATTCCCAAACAGTAATGGCAACGCATTGCAATTCCCGACAGGAGCAAACATGATCGGTTTTGAGATCCACGCCCGCAAGCGTGCGGCAAGCAAGCAAACCGTGGACAAGTTCAAAGGCGTGCCGGTCGCCAACATCAGCGACTGCATGTCGCGGATGACGGCCGGCGGTGCGCGCTTGCAGCCCATGCACGATGGCAGCCCGCTGGCCGGTCCGGCCCTGACCGTGCGCACCCGCCCTGGCGACAATCTGCTGGTGCACAAGGCGCTTGATCTGGCGCAGCCCGGCGACGTGATCGTGGTGGATGCGGGTGGCGACCTGACCAACGCCATCATCGGCGAAATCATGACCAGCTACGCGCAGACGCGCGGCATTGCGGGCATTGTGATCAATGGCGCGATCCGCGACAGCGGCACGATCCGCCGCGGCGCGTTTCCGGTCTATGCGGCCGGCGTGACCCACCGGGGGCCCTACAAGGACGGGCCCGGCGAGATCAACTGCGTCATTTCCCTGAACGGCATGACGATTGCGCCGGGCGATCTGATCCTGGGCGACGAGGACGGCCTGCTGTCGATTCCGTTCGAGCAGACTGAAGCGGTCTATCTGGCTGCCGCGTCCAAGCACGAACTGGAAACGAAGATGCTGGCTGACATCGCGGCGGGATCGCTGGATACCTCCTGGGTCGATGCCCGGCTCAAGCAGCTGGGTTGCACGGAGGCGCGGTCGTGAGCGTGACGGCGCGGCTGCCGGGCGGCATGCGCATCGTCCGGTTGGATCTCTGGATCGACCCTGCGTTCGACGCTTGCATCCAGGGCGAGCCCGGCTTGAGCGTCGAAGTGCTGCCTGCGCGCGACGAGACGATCACGGCGGCGGGATTGGCCGGCGCGCATGCCTACCATGTCAGCGCGGCCAAGGACGAGGTCCCCGCGCGCTGGCAAGTGTCGGAAAGCCTGCTGGCACAGTGCCCGGCACTGCTTTGCGTGTCCTCGGGCGGCGCGGGCTACGACACCGTGGACGTAGCGGCCTGCACGCAGGCCGGGGTGGCCGTGGTGAACCAGGCCGGCGCCAACGCCGCGTCAGTGGCGGAAATGACGTTTGCCTTGCTGCTGTCGCTGGTCAAGCGCCTGCGTGAATCCCAGTCTGCGCTGCTGGCGGGATCCGCCGCCTCGCGCGAGGCCCTGATGGGGCGCGAGATCGAAGGGCGCGTGCTGGGGATCGTGGGCATCGGTGAAATTGGCCGCCGAGTGGCACGTATTGCCGCCGGCTTCGGCATGCGGGTGATGGCATGCGATCCGCTGCTTGCGCCCGAGGAAATCCGCTCCCGCGGCGCCGAGCCCGTGAGCCTCCCGCAACTGCTCGAACAGGCCGACGTGGTGAGCCTGCATTGCCCGCTGAATGACGACACGCGGGGCATGATCGGGACCGCGGCGTACGCCAGGATGCGTCCCGGCGCGCTGTTCATTTCGACCGCGCGCGGCGGCATCCATGACGAGCAGGCGCTGCTTGCCGCCTTGCAGGACGGGCGGTTGGCCGGCGCGGGGCTGGATGTCTGGGACGAGGAGCCTCCCCCGCCCGGGCATGGCCTGCTGCTGCGTTCCGATGTCGTGGCGACCTACCACACGGGAGGCGTCACGCACGAAGGCCGGCGCAAGGTCGCGCAAGGGTCCGCCAGCCAGATCATGGAAATGTTGGCCGGACGCCGCCCCGAACGGCTGCTGAATCCGGAGGTCTGGCCCAGGTTCCTGGAGCGGCTTGCGCAACGCCAGTATTGACGCAGCCAGGCGCGATTGCCGGGATGGGCTTCCGGTATAGTTCGAGAACCCTGATCTGGAGTCATGCGCCATCATGTCGAGCGCCCGCGATTACGTCTATGCAGAGTTGCGCCGCCGCTTGATGGCGGGCGCTTTCATGCCCGGCGAACGGCTGCGCGAAGAACACATCGCCGCCGAACTCTCCGTCAGCCGGACGCCGGTGCGCAGCGCGATCGAACGCCTGGTGACGGACGGTCTGGTCAAGCACGAAGGCCGGCGCGGAGCCGTGGTGCTGGGCTGGCAGGACCGCGACATCGACGAAGCGTTCGAGCTGCGCATGCTGCTTGAACCGTATTCCGCCAAGGCGGCGGCCGAACGGGCCAGCCCGGAGCAGATAGGCGAACTCGAGCGCATCAACCAGTGCATGCTCGATGCCATCAACGCCGATGCTCCCGACAGCGTCGCGCAGGTGCAGCACTTCAACAACCAGTTCCACCACGCGCTGCTCGAAGCGGCGCAATCCGCCCGCGTGCGGTCTATGGTGGAAAGCTTGCTGGACATGCCCATCATCATCGGCTCGTTCTACTTCTACACCAAGGACGACATGCTGCGCAGCGTGGAGCATCATCGCCAGATCATCGCGGCGCTGCGCGCGCGCGATGCGGAATGCGCCCAGATCGCCATGCGCTTCCATCTGGCTGCCACGCATCTGCTTTTCCGCAGCCACCGCAAGTCGGGCCAGTAGCGGGCCGGCGTTACTTCCGGACGCGCTTTGCTGGCGCTTCCTTGCCGGACCCGGCCTCGGCCAGCGCCTGCGCGATGATGGCCTGGGCGGTCCAGCGCGCCACGTCCGTGAGTTCGGGCAGTTCCAGTTTCCAGATGTCCTTCAACACCAGGAACACCTCGGTGCCGTAGACCAGCGACAGGGCCTGCGTCACGCGGTCCAGTTGGGCCGGCGTCAGTTCGGCGGACAGCGGCGCGATGGCGCGCTTGAGGATGTCGACGCGATGCCCGCGCACCAGCCGCGGTTCGGCGCCGCCACGGCCGGCGCTGGCCTCGGCGTGCTGCTGCAGCGACACCATGATGGCGGCGCGCAGCGGCGCTTCATGCGATTCGAGCCGGGGATAGGCGAAGCGCAGCAGTTCGTCGACCCGCCCGGCGGCGTCTGGCGCGGCCGAGTCCCAGGCCAGGATGGGGCCGAGGCTCTCGTCCACCACGGCGGCGATCAGCGCGCTCTGGCTGGGAAAGTAGCGGTAGGCGGTGGCGCGCGAGACCTGCGCGTGTTCGGCCAGTTCGGCCACCGATGGCGTGATGCCTTCGGCCATCAGCCGCTGCGCCGCATCCAGCAGGGTCTTGCGCATGCGCGCGCGCGGCCCGTGCGGCGGCTCGCCGCTGGCGGCGGCCTGCGGACTGGCCGGCGCGATCAGCCGCGCCATGCCGGTTGCGGAGGGGGCGGGAGTTTGACGTGAGACAGGTGTCTCAGTATGATTCTTTCGTCTCATTTCTAGATTCTACAGGCCTAGCGGCCTCACATATCGAGGCGCGCACCGAGTGTAGCCGCCCGCGGAGGAGTCATGACGCATTCGAACCGGCGGGTCTACGTGGCCGCCACCTACGACACGAAAGGCCAAGAGGCCGAATACGTGATGGACCTGCTGCGGCGGGATGGGCTGGACCCGGTATCGGTGGACGTGTCCACCTCCGGCGCCGCCAGCGCGGCCCAGGTGCAGGCCAGCGAGGTGGCCGCCAGCCATCCCGGGGGCGCCGGCGCGGTCTTCACCGGCGACCGGGGTACGGCCATCGCGGCCATGGCGCTGGCCTTCGAACGCTACGCTGCCGCCAATGCGGAAATCGGCGCGCTGCTGGGCCTGGGCGGTTCGGGCGGCACCGCCTTGATCACGCCGGCCATGCGCGCGCTGCCCATCGGCACGCCCAAGCTGATGGTGTCGACCATGGCCTCGGGCAATGTCGCGCCCTATGTCGGGCCGTCGGACATCGCCATGATGTATTCCGTGACCGACGTCGCGGGCCTGAACCGCATTTCGCGCCGGGTGCTGGCCAACGCCGCCGGCGCGATCGGCGGCGCCTTCCGGCAGGCCGCCCGCGCGGTCGCCGACGACGGCCGGCCCGCCGTGGGCATCACCATGTTCGGCGTCACCACCGCCTGCGTGCAGCAAGTCACGCCGCTGCTGGAGTCCCGCTACGACTGCCTGGTATTCCACGCCACGGGCACGGGCGGGCAGTCGATGGAAAAGCTGCTGGACAGCCGTTTGCTGGGCGGCGTGCTGGACCTGACCACAACCGAAGTCTGCGACTTCCTGTTCGGCGGCGTGCTGGCCTGCACCGAGGACCGTTTCGGCGCCGTGGCCCGCACCGGCTTGCCCTACGTGGGCTCCTGCGGCGCGCTGGACATGGTGAACTTCGGCGCCATGGACACCGTGCCGGAGCGCTACCGCGGCCGCAAGTTCTATCCGCACAATCCGCAGGTGACGCTGATGCGCACCACCGTGGAAGAAAACACCCGCCAGGGCGAGTGGATCGCCGCCCGCCTGAACCAGTGCCAGGGGCCGGTGCGCTTCCTGATCCCGGAAGGCGGCGTATCCGCGCTGGACGCGCCGGGCCAGGCGTTCTGGGACCCGGAGGCCGACGCTGCCCTGTACGCGGCGCTGGAGGCGAATCTGGTGCAGACCGCCGACCGCCGCCTGGTGCGCGTGCCTTGCCACATCAATGACCCGCTGTTCGCCCAGACCGCGGTCGACCAATTTCTTGAAATCGCCACACACTGAGGACCGCCGCCATGCCGCGCTTTGACCGCAACGAACTCCTGGACAAGTATCGCGCCATGGTGCGCGCGCGCACGCCCATCGTCGGCGGTGGCGCGGGCACCGGCCTGTCGGCCAAGTGCGAGGAAGCGGGCGGCATCGACCTGATCGTGATCTACAACTCGGGCCGCTACCGCATGGCGGGCCGCGGTTCGCTGGCCGGCCTGCTGGCCTATGGCAACGCCAACGAGATCGTGGTGGACATGGGGCGCGAAGTCCTGCCGGTGGTGAAGAAGACACCGGTGTTGGCCGGTGTCAACGGCACCGATCCGTTCTGCGACTTCGACGTGTTTCTCGACGACCTCAAGCGCCAGGGCTTTGCCGGCGTGCAGAACTTTCCCACCGTGGGCCTGATCGACGGCACCTTCCGCGCCAATCTGGAAGAGACCGGCATGGGCTATGCGCTGGAAGTGGACATGATCCGTCTGGCGCATCAGAAGGGCATGCTGACCACGCCCTACGTGTTCAACGAGGACGACGCCGTTGCCATGACGAAGGCCGGGGCCGACATCATCGTGGCCCACATGGGCCTGACGACTGGCGGCTCGATCGGCGCGGAAACCGCGCAGACGCTGGACGACTGCGTGGCGGCCATCGACCGCATCGCCGCGGCCGCGCTGGCGGTGCGGCCGGATATCATCGTGCTGTGCCATGGCGGTCCGATAGCCACGCCCGAAGACGCGGCCCACGTGCTGCGCGCGTGCAAGCATTGCCATGGCTTCTACGGCGCCAGCTCGATGGAGCGGCTGCCGACTGAACAGGCATTGACCGCGGCGACCCGCGAATTCAAGAGCCTGACGTTCTGATTCCGTAGTTTCCTCAATCCCTGGGCCGCGCGCCCGCAGGAGTCCGCATGCCGCACACCGTATACGTCAGCGCCATCATCCACGCGCCGCTACAGAAAGTCTGGGCCAGTTTCCGCGATTTCAACGGCCTGGCCGACTGGCACCCCGGCATCGCCGAAAGCCGCCTGGAAGAGGGCGGCCGCCATGACGCCGTGGGCAGCGTGCGGCACCTGTCGCTCAAGCCTTCCGGCTTCGTGCGCGAGCAGTTGCTGATGCTGGACGATCCGGGCACGGCGCTGCGCTATTCCATCGTCGAGACCGACCTGCCCATGCGCGACTACACCGCCGGCGTGTCGCTGCATGCCGTCACCGAAGGCGGCCAGACGCTGGTGGAATGGTGGGCGGATTTCCGCGTCGAGGGCGCGGAATTGAGCGACGTAGTGAACGCCGTGGGTCGCAACGTGTTCGCGGCGGGACTGGCGGCGCTAGACGAGAAGCTGCGCGGGGCCTGAGCGCGCCGCGCTGCTTTTACGCTTTCAAGCCTTTGGCCGGCATGCGTTTGCAGCCGGCCGGCAACTGCGCCGTGCGCAGATAGTCGTGAATGGCGTGGATCAGGGCTTGCGCGGCGGGGCTCAAGGGGTATTCCTTGTGGCGGATGATGCAGACCGTGCGCACCACCGTGGGCCGGGCCAGCAGGGCATAGGCCAGGCCGGGCTCCATCACCCGTTGCGCCGCCAGCGCCGGCAATAGCGCCACGCCGAGTCCGGCCTGGACCAGCGCCGCCTGCGAGGTGGTGCTGGAAGCCTCGTAGAAGGGCGCGCCGGCCTCTATCGGCAGGTCGGCGCGGGCCCGCAAGAGCGCCATGATGCCGGTCTCGTCCACCACCCCGACCAGCTTGCGGCCGGCCAGATCCGACCAGCGCATCGTGCCGTCGCGCGCCGGGCGCAGACTGGCGTCGTCCTCCCGATACAGTACGCCGAAGCGGTCCTCCAGCAGGGCGTCGAACTGCAGTCCGGGCGCGTCGGCCCAGCGGCTGGTCAAGCCGAAATCCACTTCGCGCGCGGCGACCTTGCGCTGGATGCGGCCGGAGTTGTCGTCGCTGAGGTACAGCCGCACGGCCGGATAGCGGGCCGAGTAGGCCGCGGCGGCGGGCGCGATGATCTGCGTGATGGCCGACGGCGCCGCCGCCACGCCGACGCGTCCGCGCTCCAGCGCGCCGTAGCGCTGCACATCGTCTATCACTCCATCGAAATCCGCCAGCAGCCGCATGACGCGCGGCAGGAATTCCTCGCCCGCCGCTGTCAGCAGCACGCGCCGGCTGGTGCGCGCGAACAGCTGCGTGGCCAGCGCGTCCTCCAGTTGCCGCACCAGGCTGGTCACGGACGACTGAGTCTGGAACAGGCGCTTGGCCGCATGCGTGAAGCTGGATTCCTGGGCCACCGCGACGAAGGCGGTCAGGTGTTTCAGGGTGACGTGCTTGGGCAGACGATTCATTTCAAATCATGATAGATGGATCAATTAAAACAATTTTCCCAGATTGATCGGGCCGACGATACTAGACCCTTTCGGCGTCCGCGGATTCAAGCGCGTCCGCCGGCAAGACCCTCAAGGCGGGAGCACCATGCGGCAGGAACCTCTGGATCTGATCATCGAAGGCGGCTGGGTCGTCGACGGCCTGGGCGGCCCCCGGCGCCGCGCCGACGTGGGCGTGGCGGGCGAACGCATCGCCGCCATCGGCGACCTGTCGGGGGCAGCGGCTGCGCACAGGGTGGACGCGCGCGGCAAGATCGTGGCGCCGGGCTTCATCGACGTGCACGGCCACGATGACCTGATGTTCGTGGAACGGCCCGGCCTGGAATGGAAGACCAGCCAGGGCATTACTTCGGTGGTGGTGGGCAATTGCGGCGTGAGCGGCGCGCCCGCGCCCTTGCCGGGCAATACCGCCGCGGCGCTGGCGCTGCTGGGGGAAACGCCCCTGTTCGCCGATATGCAGGCCTATTTCAGCGAGCTGCGCGTGCAGCGGCCCATGATCAACGTGGCGGCGCTGGTGGGGCACGCCAACCTGCGCCTGGCCGCCATGCGCGACCCTGCGGCGCAGCCTACGGCCGAAGAACAGGAGAGCATGCAGCGCATGCTGGACGAAGCCCTGGCCGCGGGCGCGGTGGGCTTCAGCACCGGCCTGGCGTACCAGCCCGGCGGCGCGGCCCGCCCCGCTGAGCTGGAAGGCCTGGCGCGGGTGGCGGCGGCGCGCGGCGCGATGCACACCAGCCATATCCGCAACGAAGGCGACGCGGTCGAAGAGGCCGTCGACGAGGTGCTCTCGGTGGGGCGCAATACCGGCTGCGCCACCGTGCTGTCGCACCATAAGTGCATGATGCCGCAGAACTGGGGCAAGAGCCGCGCCACGCTGGCGAACATCGACCGCGCGCGCGGCGAGGGCGTCGAGGTGGCGCTGGACATCTACCCGTACCCCGGCAGTTCCACCATCCTGATTCCGGAGCGCGCCGAAATCATCGAAGACATACGCATCACCTGGTCCACACCGCATCCGGAATGCAGCGGCCAGTTCCTTGGCGACATCGCGGCGCGCTGGGGCTGCGACAAGACCTCGGCGGCGCAGCGCCTGTGCCCGGCGGGCGCCATCTATTTCGCGATGGACGAGGCCGAGGTCCAGCGCATCTTCCAGCACGAGTGCTGCATGGTGGGCTCGGACGGGCTGCCCAACGACGCCCATCCGCATCCCCGGTTGTGGGGCAGCTTCACGCGCGTGCTGGGCCGCTATGTGCGCGAGGCCGAACTGATGACGCTGGAGAGCGCCGTCGCCAAGATGACGTCCCTGCCGGCGCGTGTGTTCGGCCTGGGCGGACGCGGCCAGTTGAGCGAGGGCGCCTGGGCCGACATCGTCGTGTTCGACGCCGACACGGTCGAGGACCGCGCCACCTGGGAGTCGCCGACGCTGGCGTCCGCCGGGGTGGAGCACGTGCTGGTCAATGGCCAACAGGTCTTCCCGGCAGAAGCCGGGACGGCCCGCCCCGGCAAGATCCTGCGCCGCGAGGCGATGGCGCAAGCCGCCGCCAGTGCAGCCACATAAGAATTCCAACCATCCCTACAGGAGACATACCCATGATGCGCAAGACTTGCGTTGCCCTGGCGCTGGCCGCCGTGCTGCCCGCCGCCCACGCGGCATTTCCCGACCATCCCATTACGCTGATCGTGCCGTTTCCCGCCGGCGGACCGACCGACATCGTGGGCCGTCTCGCCGCCGCGAAAGCCGGCGAGATCCTGGGCCAGCAGATCGTGGTGGAGAACCGCACGGGCGCGTCCGGCACCATAGGCATGACCGCCACCGCGCGCGCCAAGCCGGACGGCTACACCGTCGGCCTGGCCACCGTCAGCACGCATGGCACCGCGCCGCACCTGTTCCCCAAGCTGGCCTACGACCCGGTCAAGGACTTCACGCCCGTCAGCAACCTGGTTACCAGCCCCAACATCCTCAGCGTCAATCCGCAGTTTCCGGCCAAGACGCTGGCTGAGTTCGTCGAGCACGTGCGCGCCAATCCCAACAAGGACGGTTATGCCAACGCCGGCGCAGGCGGCGTGAACGACCTGGGCATGATCTGGTTCCTGCAGATCATCGGCGGCAAGATGAACAGCATCTCCTACCGCGGATCGGCGCCCGCGCTGACCGACACGGTGGGCGGCGTGGTGCCGGTGATCTTCGATAATTTCCCCTCGTCGCTGCCCTACCTGAAGAGCAATCACCTGCGCGCCCTGGCCATCACCGGCGCCCAGCGCAATCCGCGCCTGCCGGACGTGCCGACGTTCGCGGAGCAGGGCTACAAGGACTACGACGTGACCGCCTGGTACGGCGTGGTGGGCCCGGCCGGCATGCCTGATGACGTGCGCGACAAGCTGGCTGACGCCTTCGCGCGCGCCGTGCGCGATCCCGCCACCGCGGCCAAGATGGAAGAGACGGGCGCTTTTCCGCTGGGCAATACTCCGGCCGAATTCGGCCAGCAGATCCGCGCCGAGCGTGACCGCTGGAAGACCGTGATCGACAAGGCCGATATCAAGCTGCAGTAAGCGTAGCGGCCGCGTTCAGTACACGTCGCGGCGGTAGCGGCCGTCGCGCTGCATGGCCTGCAGGCGCGCGGCGCCCAGGATGTCCTGCAAGGCGGCGTCCACGCCGCCGGCCATGCCTTGCAGGCTGCCGCAGACGTAGATGGCGGCGCCCATGTCGGCCCAGGCGCGCACGGCCTCGGCCTCGTCGCGCAGGTGGTGCTGCACGTAGCGGCGCTCAGCCTGATCGCGCGAGAACACCGCGTCCACGCGTTCCAGCGTGCCGTCCTCGCGCCAGGCCTCGATCTCTTCGCGGCAGAACCAGTCGTGCGCCGCATTGCGTTCGCCGAAGACCAGCCAGTTGCGCCGGTGGCCCGCGGCGCGGCGCGCCTTGATCAGGGCGCGCAGGCCGGCCAGACCGGTGCCGTTGCCCACCAGCAGCAGCGGGCGCTCGTCGGCCGGCGCGTGGAAATTGCGGTTGACGCGTACGCGCAGGTCGATCGCGTCGCCGGGCTGGGCGACGTGGGTCAGCCAGCCGCTACCCAGTCCCAGCGCACCGTCGGCGCCGCGCATCTGGCGCACCAGCAATTGAATCGAGCCGTCTTCGGGCAACGAAGCGATCGAGTACTCGCGATGCGCCAGCAAGGGCCCGCCGGCCTCACGTCGCGGGCCGATTTCGGCGATGTCGCCCGCCTGCCAATCGCGCGCGCTATCGGCGGGCGGCGTCAGCGTCAGCAGGTAGCAAGGGCCACCCTGGCTTTGCGGATTGAGCGGCTCGCGCGCGGCCAGCCGCCAGGATTCATAAACCGGCGCTTGCCAGTCGGGCAGGTCGCTGCGTCCGGCCAACAGGCCCAGGTGGTGTTGCCAATGCCGCAGGGCTGCCGGGTCGCCGTTGTCGACTTCGACCAGGTCGAACAGCGGCGTCGCGCCTTGCGCGTGCAGCCAGTCGTCCAGGCGATGGCCGAAGCCGCAGAACTGGGCGTATTCGCTGTCTCCCAGCGCCAGCACTGCGTAATGCGCGCCGGCCAGCGCGGGGGCCGCCTGCTGCATCTGTTCGGCGAAGGCCGCGGCGGCATCGGGCGGATCGCCTTCGCCATAGGTGCTGACCACGAACAGCATGCGGCGGTACTCCGCCAGGCGCTTGGCGTCCAGTTGTTCCATGGCGGCCACGCGCACTGCCAGGCCGCCCGCGCGCAGGGAGTCGGCGGTCTGCGCCGCCAGCGATTCGGCATAGCCCGTCTGCGTGGCGTAGGCGATCAGCAAGGTGTCTTCGGGGACCGGCGCTTGCAGGGCTTGCAGCGCCAGCGCCTGCTGCGCCTCGTGACGCAGGGCGCGGCGCCGGGCCCAGACGCACAGCAGCAGCCAGGCTCCCACCACGCATGCCGCCGCGATCAATCGTGTTGCTGGCATGGCGTCAGGCTATGGCGGCCAGCGCCTGGAATGCGGGCGTGGCGGCGACGCGCCAGGCGTCGCGCTCGCGCAGGATGAACAAGGCCGCCAGATCGTGGCGGCGCGCGTAGGCCAGGCCCTCGTCTTCGCCCAGCACGGTCAGGGCGGTGGCGAGCGCGTCGGCTTGCATGCAGCCTTGATGCAGCACGGTGACCGAGGCCAGTTGGTTGCGTACCGGCAGGCCGCTGCGCGGATCGATGGTGTGGGCGTAGCGTTCGTCGCCGCTGCCGGCGTGGCGCCGGTAGTCGCCCGAGGTGGCGATGCTGCGGTCGCACAGCGGCAACGCCAGTGCGTGGTCGTCGCTGGCGTCCGGCACTTCGATGGCCACGCGCCAGGACTGGCCGTCGGGCCGCCGGCCGCGCGCACGCAACTCGCCGCCCACTTCGACCAGGTAATGGGCAATGCCCAGGGCATCCAGCGCCATCGCGGCGCGATCCACGCCGTAGCCCTTGGCGATGGAGGAAAGGTCCAGATAGGCGCCGCCCGGCTGCAGTGCGGCGCGGCGTTCGGCATCGAGCTGTACGCGGCGCCAGCCGCAGCGGGCGCGCGCGGCATCGATGGCGGCGGGCGAGGGCGGTTCAAACGCGCGCTGATGCGGCCCGAAACCCCAGGCGTTCACCAGCGGCCCGACCGTGGGGTCATACGCGCCGCCGCTGTCCTCGGCCAGCGCCAAGGCATGGCTCAATACGTGGAAGAACTCCGCCGGCAGATCCTGCCAGCCGGATGCAGCCTGGTTGTAGCGCGTGATGTCGGAATCGGCTTCCCAGGTGCTCATCTGGGCGACCACCTCATCCAGAGCGGCCTGGATGGCCTGGCGCGCAGCGGCCTCCGTGCGTCCGGCCGGCAGCGCCATGCGCGCCGACCAGGTGGTGCCCATGGTGGCGCCGGCCAGCGCCGCGGGCGCCGCCGGCATTGCCGGCATGGCGCCGTAGGCGACGCGCACGGCCGTGGCCGGCGCGCCGTGCTGGGCGTAGGAAGGAGTACTGGCCATGCGCCTGCAGCGGTTTAGGGCTGCAGCACTTCGACGGTGCCGGCGTAGGACAGGCGGCGTTTCTTGGCTTGCGGCACGCTGACCTTGGCGTCTTCCATGCCGGCCTCGATCCAGTACAGGCCGGGCTGCGGCCACTTCACCGAGAACTTGCCGTCCTTGTCCGTCTTCAGCTGGATCTCGCCGACCTTGTCGCGATAGCGGCTGCCGCCGGGCACCACGTTGACTTCGAGGTCCGCGGCGGGCTTGCCGTCCAGCAGCATCTGGAAGGTGGCGGGTTCGTCGGTGAACAGGTCGTTCGGGTGGGTCACGGGCGCCAGTTCCAGGCCGCGGCCCACGGGCTTCACGGCCGAGGGCTTGCCGGCGGTCACGAAGGTTTCGACGCGGCCCAGGCTTTGCGAGACTTCCAGCTCATCGGCCTTGGCCGGCACGGCTTGCGCCAGACCTTCGGGCTTGCCGAAGTAGCGCTTGTTCTTGCCGTCTTCCTTCCAGCGCGCGAACACGCCGTCGTTGACCACGGCTACGCGGTAGGTGCCGGCCTGCTTCAGTTGCAGGTCGAAGGTGCTGCGCAGCTTGCCCTTGTTGACGTTATCGGCTTCGGCGGCGCTGCCGTCCGGCGCCGTCACGGCCAGGCCGTCCAGGCGCAGCGGCGCGTGGTTGAAGTAGAACTTGTCGTTGCCGACGGCGGCGTCGACGGTGACCCAGCTGTCGACGCCGGACAGCACGGTCGAGGATGGCACCATCCAGACGTCATGCGCCTGGGAGGCGAAGGGCAGACACAGCGCCAGGGCGGCGGCCAGTTTGGCGGCGGATTTCATCGTTGTGCTCCTAGGAGGTCTCAGGGTTTCAGGTCGAGCGCGATGGCGCCCAGTTCGTGTTCGCCGCGCGCCGTCAACTGCTCGGCTTTTTGCGGCGGCCATTGGAAGGGGATGCGCAGCAGCTCGCGGCCGCCGACTTCGCGCGCGGCTTCGACCACCACGGCGTATTGGCCGGGCTTGAGGCCCGACAGGGGCTTGCTGGCCGCGTCAAAGCTCAGGGCGTGCTTGCCCACGGGCTTGGTGGCGCCGCTGACGCCGTCCACCGGGAACTTCTGGTTGCGGCCGCTGCGGCGCCACCACTGGCGCATGTCCTTGAGCCATTCCGTGCCTTCGTCGTTCTTCTTGGCCACGTCGTACCAGACGGCCAGGTCGGTGGCCACGCTCTGGTCGGGGTTCTCGATCCAGATCGCCACGTAGGGACGGTGGTACTCGGCCACATCCAGGCGCGGGATCTCGATGGACAGGCCGATGTCGGCCGCTTGGGCCGTTCGGGCGATCAGGCCGGCCAGCAGGGCCGACAACAACAGCTTGCGCATGGAAATCTCCAGGGCGGATCGTTGGAATCAATGTATGAAAAGCAGGGCCAGCACCACCGGGATCACCACGCCCAGGCCGACCATGGGCCAGGTCGCGCTGCGGTTGCCGGCGTGCATCTTGAGCAGCACCAGTCCGGTCAGCGAAAAGACCAGACAGGCGACGGCGAAGATGTCGAGGAACCAGCTCCACGCCAGGCCGGTGTTGCGGCCCTTGTGCAAATCGTTCAGGTACGAGATCCAGCCGCGGTCGGTGCGTTCGTATTCGACGTCGCCGCTGGCCAGGTCGATGGACAGCCAGGCGTCGCCGCCGGCGCGCGGCAGCGACAGGTAGACCTCATCGGCGGACCACTCGGCCGGCTTGCCGGCGGCGGACGTGTCCAGCGTGTCGTCCAGCCACTGCGCCACGGGCGCGGGCAACGGAGCCTTTTTCTGCTTGGGCGCGGGGGTCAGTTGCTGCAGGACGGCGGCGGGCATGTGCGCTTCGCGGCTGGTCACCACTGCCTTGGCCTCGATGTGCGAGGCATTGTTCAGGGTCAGGCCCGTGACCGCGAACAGCAGCATGCCCAACAGGCACAACGCCGAGCTGATCCAATGCCATTGGTGCAGCGTCTTGAGCCAATAGGCCCGGCGGCGGGGAGTGGGTTGACTGTCCATGGGGTATAGGGTGAAAGCCCGCGGATTCTAACATTTAATGAGAATGACTCTTATAAATGCCGCCCTTGTCCGCCCAAGGAAATTTCAATCGATTTCGGGGCGGCGCCGCTGGCGGGCCGGGCGCGACGTGGCGCCTGCCGCCTGGCGGAGATAACATAGGCCACCCGTTACAAACACCGGAGGTCGTCATGCTTGAACAGCAAGTCGTGGATCAGATCGGTCGTCATTGGGGTTGGGTGGCGTTGCGCGGCGTCGTCGCCATCCTTTTCGGGCTCATGGCCTTGCTCATGCCCGCCATCACCTTGTCGGCGCTGGTGCTGGTATGGGGCGCTTTCGCGCTGGTGGACGGCGTGCTGGCCCTGGTTGCGGGGGTGCGCATCCGCGACAACGGCAAGCCCTTGTGGGCGCTCATCATCGTGGGCCTGCTGGGCATCGCGGCCGGCATCGTGACCTTCGTCTATCCGGGCCTGACTGCGCTGGTCCTGCTCTACATCATCGCGATCTGGGCGCTGGTGTCCGGCGTGTTCCAGGTCGTGGCCGCCATCCGCTTCCGCAAGGACATCCGCAACGAATGGCTGCTGGGCCTGTCGGGCCTGGTGTCCATCCTGTTCGGCGGCATGCTGATCATGCAGCCCGGCGCCGGCGCGCTCGCGCTGGTCTGGGTGATTGGCGCCTACGCCGTGTTTTTCGGCATACTGCTGCTGGTTTTTTCCTTCCGCCTCAAACAGCACAAGGCGTCCTGAAGCCCGATGTCCGCGTATCAAACCCTGATTCCCCTGAATTTCCTGGCCGTGGGCGTGGGCGCCATGTTCGGCGCCTGGGTCCGCTGGCTGGTCAGCCTGTGGCTGAACGTGGAGTCCTGGCCCTGGGGCACCTTCGCGGTGAACCTGGCCGGCGGCTATCTGGTGGGCCTGGCGCTGGCGCTGGTGGCCGGGCATCCAGAATGGCCGGCCTGGGTGCGGCTGGGCGCGATCACGGGTTTCATGGGGGGGCTGACCACCTTCTCGACCTTTTCGGCCGAGACGGTGGCGATGCTGGAGCGCGGCGCCTACGCCAGCGCGCTGGGCTATGCGGGCTTCAGCCTGGCGGGTTCGCTGCTGCTGACGGCGGCGGGCTTGGCCACCGCCAGCCTGCTGCGCTAGGGCTGGCAGGCGCCGCGGCGGCGCTCAGGCCACGGCGGGATCCAGCACGCGGGCGGCCTGCAGGCCGCTGCGCACCGCGCCTTCCAGCACCCCCGGATAGCCAGTGTCGGTCCAGTCGCCGGCCAGCGCCAGCGTGGGCCAGGGCGTGGAGTTCAGCGGGCGGGTCAGACCCGGCACCGCCGCGAAGGTCGCACGTTTTTCGATGAACAGTTCCGCGGCCGTCACTTCCGGCATGGCCGGCAGGCGCGCGGGATGGCGCGCCGCCTGTTCCGCCACCTGGTCGATCAGCGCTTCGATGACCTGCTGGCGGTTGCGTTCGGCGATGCCGGTGGCCGCGCTGGTCACCACGGCCAGTTCGCCGGCCTTGGTGTCGCCGGCCAGTTGCGCGCGGTCGAACAGCCATTGACCGTAGTGGTCGCGGGCGGCTTCTTCGCGCAGCATCATCATGGGTTCGGGCAGGCGCCAGGGATCCTGCAGCCGCAGGTTCAACGTGGCGATGGGCATGTAGTCGAATGCCTTGAGCGCGTCCAGCAGGCCGTTGGCGCCGGCCTCGCGCAGCGGGGCGTCTAGCAGTCGCGCGGCGAAGGCAGGCGGCACCGCCAGCACGGCCGCATCGAACCGTTCCTGGTTGATGTCGACGCCTTCGCGGGAGGGGCGGAGCTGGCGCACGGTGCTGCCGTAGCGCATGGTTACCTGGCGCGCGGCGGCGTCGGGCCAGAGCGCGGACAGGTCGGTGCAGGGCAGCAGCATGTCGCTGTTTTCGCGGCTGCCGGTCAGGCTGTCGCGCAGCACGCGCGCGAACAGCGCGGCGCTGGCGGTGGCGGCGGGCGTGTTCAGCGCGGCCAGGCACAGCGGTTCCCAGATCTGGCGGATCAGGGCGTCCGATTGCGCGTGGTAATGCAGCAGGTGCAGCACGGTCCAGTCGCGCGGCGGCGTCCAGGACATGGCTTTCAAGCCGCGCATCAGGCGCAGGGTCGCGAGACGGTCCTTCCAGGACAGGCCGCGCGCGCGCAGGATCGCCGCCGCCATGTGCAGCGGCGCGGGCAGGCGCGGCGCGGCCAGGCGGAAGCGGCCGTCCAGGCTGGCCAGCTGCAAGGGCCGGCGCATCAACAAGGCGTCCGGGTTGCGGCCGACGCGGCGCATCAGCGCCAGCGTGTGCTTGTAGGCGCCCGACAGCAGGTGCTGGCCATTGTCCAGCGGCGCGTCGAAATCGGTGTGGAACACGCGCCGGGCGCGGCCGCCCGGCGTATGGCCGGCTTCAAAGACGGTGACCTTGGCGCCCGCTTCGCGCAGCGCGACGCTGGCTGCCAGGCCGGCCCAGCCGGCGCCGATGACCGCGGCCTTCACCGGGCCAACCGGCGGACCAGTCCGCGTCCGCCGCTCACCCAGGTCTTCCAGGCCAGCCACAGCTTGCGCAGGGGAGTGAGCGAGATGCGCTGATGCAGCACCTGCCAGTTGTCGCGTTCGATCTCGTCGAGCAGTGCGTGATAGATGGCGGCCATCATCAGGCCCGGGCGCTGCGCGCGGCGGTCGACCTCGGGCAGGTTGCTCATGGCCTCGCGGTACAGCTCGCGGGCGCGATCGGCCTGGAACTTCATCAGCGCGCTGAAGCGTTCGGAGTATTCGCCGTTCAGGATGTCCGAGGCCTTGACCTCGAACTGCTGCATGTCGTTGACGGGCAGGTAGATGCGGCCGCGGCGGGCATCGTCGCCCACGTCGCGGATGATGTTGGTCATCTGGAACGCCAGGCCCAGCTTTTCCGCATAGACCAGGGTCTTGGGGTCGGAATAGCCGAAGACGCCGGCGGACAGTTCGCCCACCACGCCGGCGGCGTGCCAGCAGTACTTGCGCAGACCCGGCCAGTCCAGGTAGCGGGTCTGGTCCAGGTCCATTTCCATGCCGTCGACCACGGCCAGCAGGCGTTCGCGGGTGATCGAACAGCTTTGCAGGTGCGGTTGCAGGGCGCGGGTCACCGGATGGTCCGGATTGCCGTTGTACATCTGGTCGACCTGCGTGCGCCACCAGGCCAGCTTGACGCGGGCCAGCGACGGGTCGGTGCATTCGTCGACCACGTCGTCCACTTCGCGGCAAAACGCGTACAGCGCCGTGATGGCGCGCCGCCGCTCCGGCGGCAGGAAGAGGAAAGAGTAGTAGAAGCTGGAACCGCTTTTGGCGGCTTTCTCCTGGCAGTATTCGTCAGGGGTCATATCAGGTAATTGCGCGCCACATCATGATGGCCCAATCTTTGGCGCCCAATTCGGGGCGATTCATGAATACATCGTAGCCGCCCGCCTCGATACGCTCCAGCACGCGCAGCCCGCCTTGCACCACCAGGCGCAGCTCCAGGCCCATGCGGCCCGGCAGGCGGCGCGCCAGCGGAGCGCCGAAGTGTAGCAGTGCGCGGGCGCGTTCGACTTCGAAGGCCATCAGGTCGCGCCAGGCGGGCGTCAGCCGGCAGGCGGCCAGGTCCTCGTCCGTCACGCCGTGGCGGCGCAGGTCCTCTTGCGGCAGGTAGACGCGCTGCTTGTGCCAGTCCACCCGCACGTCCTGCCAGAAGTTCACCAGTTGCAGGCCGGTGCAGATGGCGTCGGCCTCGCTCACGTTCTGGGGATTGGTGGCTTCGAACAGGTGCAGCATCAGCCTGCCCACGGGATTGGCGGAGCGGGTGCAGTAGTCGGCCAGCGTGGCGTAGTCTTCGTAGCGCTTGACGCTGATGTCCTGTTCGAAGGCGGACAGCAGGTCGTAGAAGGGGGTGATCGGCAACTGGTGGCGCGCGATGGTGGCGGCGAGCGGGACGAAGATGCTGGCCAGTTCGGGCGAGCCGGGTTCGGGCCTGGCGCCCGGTTCGGCGCCGATGCGGTGCAGCTCGGCGCGGAACGCGGCCAGCTGCTTCAGCCGTTCTTCGTCGGTGGCGCTGCCTTCGTCGGCGATATCGTCCGCCGCGCGGGCGTAACGGTAGATATCGGTCACGGCGCCGCGCAGCCTGCGCGGCAGCAGCAGCGAGGCGACGGGGAAGTTCTCGTAGTGATCGATGGGCATATTTGGACTGGCGGATCTGGCCCCGCGGGGCCTGGATCAATCCATTTTAGAGTAGTCGCATCCCGGTGACACGGCGCAATGCCGCGTGAGGTGCGGATCAGTTAGACTTAAGCGCCACAGGATCCCACACCATGCCGCGTCCAATCTCCGCCACCGTCTCCGTCTCCGCGCTAGCGCATAACCTCGCGGCCGTGCGCCGCCACCTGGACCAGACCGCGGAGGCCGCGTCGGGCCTGCCGCCCTCGATCTGGGCCGTGATAAAGGCCAATGCCTATGGGCACGGCATCGAGCAGGCCGTCGCCGGCTTCTCGAAGGCGCAAGGCCTGGCCATGCTGGACCTGGACGAAGCCGTGCGCTGCCGCGAAGCGGGCTGGGGCGGTCCCATCCTGCTGCTGGAAGGCTTTTTCGAACCCTCCGACCTGGACCTTGTCGACCGCTACCACCTGAGCACCACGGTGCACAACCGGGAGCAACTGGACATGCTGGCCCGCGCGCGCTTCTCGCGCCGCGTCGACATCATGCTCAAGCTGAACAGCGGCATGAACCGCCTGGGCTTCAGCCCCGCCGCCTACGCCGCGGCGCATGAACGCGCCATGCTGCTGCAACAGCAGGGTGTATTGGGTTCGGTGGGCAAGATGACCCACTTCGCCTGCGCCGACGGCCCCCAAGGCGTGAACGAACAGCTGGCGCTGTTCAATTCGGTGACGCATAAGATGCCGGGCGCCATCAGCGTCTGCAATTCGGCCGCCACGCTGCGCTTCGCCGAGATCGCCGTCGCCTCGGAAACGCAGGCGCACTGGGTGCGCCCTGGCATCTGCCTGTACGGCGCATCGCCGTTTGCGGACGCCGAAGCTTCTTCCTTCGGCCTGAAACCAGCCATGTCGTTGCGCTCGGAAATCATCGCCGTGCAGGATCTGAAGGCCGGCGATTCGGTCGGCTACGGCGCCATCTTCCGCGCCGACCGCTCCATGCGCATCGGCATCGTGGCCTGCGGCTATGCCGACGGTTATCCGCGCCACGCGACCACCGGCACGCCGGTGGTGGTGGCCGGCATCCGCACCCAATTGGTGGGCCGCGTTTCCATGGACATGCTGATCGTCGATCTGGGGCCTGTCCCCGCCGCCGGCGTCGGTTCGCCCGTGTCGCTCTGGGGCGAGGAAGGCCCCTCCGTGGACGAAGTGGCCCAAGCCGCCGGCACCATTGGCTACGAGCTGCTGTGCGCCCTGGCGCCACGCGTTCCGGTCACCCGGGACGTCTGAGCCGGCCGGTTCCACCTCGTCAGGCGGGCTGTCCGGCAGGCAAGAATTGCTACGCAATTTACAAGACAGGTGGCGCCGGATGGTGTCTACTTGGAAGACCGGGCGCCCAAGCGCCCGTTTTTCACCAAGAAAACACCAGCGAGGTTTCTATCCATGAAGGACAAATGCGTGCTCGTCACGGGCGCCACCAAAGGCATAGGCTGGGCGCTTACTCAGCGGCTGTCCGACATGGGTTGTCATGTGGTTGGCATCGCGCGCAACACCACCGACGTGGATTTTCCGGGCTACCTCTACGCCTGTGACCTGGCGGACGCCGGCCGCACCGAGGAAGTGCTGCGCGAGATCCGCGAGAAATTCCCGGTCGACGCCGTGGTCAACAACGTGGGCATCGTTTCGCCCCAGCCGTTGGGCGAGATCGACCTGGCCACGCTGTACAACGTGCTGGATCTGAACGTGCGCGTGGCGGTGCAGGTCACCCAGGCATTCATCGAATCCATGAAGGTGCGCCGCGCCGGACGCATCGTCAACGTGGTCAGCCGCGCCATCCATGGCGGCATGGAACGCACCGCCTATTCGGCCGCCAAGAGCGCGCTGGTGGGTTGCACCCGCACCTGGGCGCTCGAACTGGCCGAATACGGCGTCACCGCCAATGCGGTCGCACCCGGTCCGATCGAAACCGAGATGTTCCGGGCCACGCGCCCGGCCGGCAGCGATGCCGAAAAGCGCGCGCTGGCCTCCGTGCCCATGAAGCGCCTGGGCACGCCCGCCGAAGTGGCTGCCGCGATCGCCTTCCTGCTGTCGGACGACGCCGGCTTCATTACCGGCCAGGTGCTGGGCGTGGACGGCGGCGGCAGCCTGGGCGGCCGTTCCTGAGGCTTTCAGCCTTTCACGGCGCTGCGGAACGCGGCGCCCAGGGCCGTTAGCGCATCGCGCGCGCGGCCATCCCTGACCCTGGTGTGCAATAAGACCGGCAATTGCGGCAGGGCGGGCAGTCCGAGCCTCGGGCCCGCGTCGATCGCGCCGAAGGGCAGCATGCGCGGAGACAGCGCCGCCACGCCAAGTCCCGCCATTACCGCGGCCGCAACCGCCATCACGCCGCCGCCCACAAAGACCTCCGTCCACGGTATGCCCGATTCGTCGAGCAGTTGTTCGGCGATGGCGCGCACGCCGCAAGGTTGCGCCATGGTGGCCAGGGGCAGCGGTTCTCCTGTCCGCTGCTGCCAACCGGGCGCCGCGTACCAGCCGAATTTTTCCTTGGTCAGAACCTGTCCGTCGTCGCGTCCCGCATGCAGGCGCACGATCACCGTATCGAGTTCACGCCGGTCGAAGCTCTGGAGCAGGTCGCCGGAGGAGGCAATCCGGATTTCGATCAGCAGCCGGGGATCCGCCGCGTTCATGCGTGCGATCAGCGCCGGCAGTTCAGGGCCCGCCACGTGTTCGCTGATGCCGATGGCAAGGCGTTGCCTGCCCTCGGCAGCCGCGGACAGCGCGCGGTCGTGCGCCGCCAGCAGTTCGCGCGCCTGTCCAAGAAAGGCGGCGCCTCGCGCCGAAAGCTCCACGTACCGCGGCGTGCGTTCGATCAGGCGGAAGCCCAGCCGGTCTTCGAGCCGCTTGAGTTTCAGGCTGATGGCCGCCTGTGTCGTTTGCAGGACTTCGGCGGCGCGCGTGAAACTGCCCAGCTCGGCAATGCGGACAAAGGCCCTGACGGCGGCGACATCCAGCGAGCGCTCAGTCATTTCAGATGCTTATCATTGAAATATAGACAAATAGCTTATCAGAATGGCTAATATGAAGCGGTCCAACAGGGAGAATCCACCATGCCGCTAGTCCATGTCTCATTGCGCGCCGGAAAGCCGCAAGCCTACCGCCAGGCCATTTTCGACAACATCTATCTGGCCATGCGCGAAACCTTCAATGTGCCCGAAGACGACCAATTCATGACCATGACCGAGCATGACGCGTCGAACTTCCGCTACAGCCCGACCTACATGGATGTGGCGCGCAGCGACGACCTCGTGTACATCCAGATCACGGCGAACAACACGCGCAGCCTGGAACAGAAGAAGGCGCTGTTCCAGCGGATTGCGCAACGCTTGGGCGATGATCCCGGCCTGCGGCCCGAGGACGTGTTCGTGAACCTGGTGGAAGTGGCGAAAGAGAACTGGTCTTTCGGCCACGGGCTCGCGCAATACGCTTGAGAGCAGAGGGGCGCTTACGGCGCTACGCGCCCAACGCGCCGGCTTCGACCCGCAGCGCATCGAGAAAGCGCTGCAAGGCGGGCGCCGCTTCCACCTGCGCCCGCTGCACCACGCCCACCGGCGGCAGGTTCCAGTCGGGACGGAACCTCAGGATGGCCAGCACACCCAGCGCGGCATAGTGCTGCGCCACCGCGCGCGGCATGGCGGAAAGCAGGTCGCTGCTGCGCAATAGCACCTCGTTGGCCAGCAGCGATACCGACTCGGCCATGGGGGCGTGCAGCGTCAGCCCCTGTTCGGCGAAGTAGGAGTCGATGCGCTGGCGCAGCGGCGCCTGCGGCGGCGGCAGGATCCAGTCCTGCCGCGCCAGCGCGGCCGCGGTGATGCGGGTGGACTTGGCCAGCGGATGGCCGACGCGCGCCACCACGCAGATCGGCTCTTCGTACAGCACTTCGGTGCGGAACACGGGCTGGGTGGCGTCCAGCATCAGGCGGCCCAGCACACAGTCGAGTTCGCCGCGCGCCAGGCCGGCCAGCAGCGCATCGTGCGCGCCTTCCTGCAGCATGACGGTGACGCCGGCGTGGTCGGCGCGCAGGCGTTGCAGGGCGCGCGGCACCAGCACGGGCAGCGCCACCTGCTGCACGCCGACGCGGATGCGGCCGCTGGCGCCGGCGGCCAGCGCGGCGATCTCGTTGCGGGCGCCGGACAGGTCGGACCAGAGCACGTCGGCCTTGCGCGCCAGCGCGTGGCCAAAGCCCGTGGGCACGATGCCGCGGCGCGTGCGCTGAAACAGCGGCACGCCGAACATGTCTTCCAGTTCCAGCAATTGCTTGCTCGCAGCGGGCTGCGTCATGCCGAGCTCGGCCGCGGCCTTGTGCACGCTGCCCAGCGCGTATAACGCGCGCAGCAGGTCCAGGTGGCGCATGCGCAGGCGGCCGCCGATGTGGTGCAGTTCTGGAATGCGGGGAGTGGCTGGCATTTTGCAATTCCTTTTGGTTATCACAGCATTCTAATAATTGATTAGATTGTATGCACCCCATCCCTATACTGGATCGCAGTTCAACTGTCCTGCGTAAAAGGGGAAAACATGAAAATCACGATGCTGGGAACCGGTGCCGCGCTGCCCGATCCCGACCGCGGCCAATCGGCCATCCTGCTGACCCTGGATGACGATACCCACTATCTGTTCGACTGCGGCGAGGGCGCCACGCGCCAGATGGTGCGCGCCAACGTCGATCCCGCCAAGGTGGGTTTCGTGTTCCTGACGCACCTGCACCACGACCATATCTGCGACTATCCCTACTTCGTCATCTCCAGCTGGATGCTGAACAAGACCGGCGCGCCGCTGGTGCTGGGGCCCAAGGGCACGCGCCATTTCGTCGACCACCTGTTCGAGAACGGCGCCTACCATACCGACTACCAGGCGCGCAGCGCCTATCCCGTGCGCCAGGCCAACCTGGAAGCCATGCGTCCGGAAGTGCGCGAAGTCAGTCCCGGGCCGGTATTCGACGATGGCCGCGTGCGCATTTCGGTCGACTGGGTCGAGCACATTCCGCGCGACGTGTGTGAGTGCTTCGGCGTGCGGGTGGAGGCCGAGGGCAAGGTCATCGCCTTCAGCGGCGACACCGCGCCCTGTGAAGCCATGGTGCGGCTGGCGCAGGACGCCGACCTGCTGATCCATGAATGCACTTTCCCCGAATCGTTCATCGCGCACCGCGCCAAGACCGGCGTGGGCACCTATGCGCACACCAGTCCCACGGACCTCGGCATCATCGCCAGCCGCGCGGGCGTCAAGAGCCTGGTGGCGACGCATTTTGGCCACTTCGATTCGACCAGTCCGGTGATCAAGCGCGCTGCCGCCAAGCATCTGCCGGTGGAACTGATGGGGCCGCACCTGATGGACGAGATCGTGGCCGACATCCGCAAGAACTATTCGGGTCCGCTGCGGCTGGCCCACGACCTGATGCGCATCGATCTCTAGCGCTCGCGAGGAAACCGGCCGGCCGCGAGGCCGGCGCGCGCGGGCGCCGCCCGCCGGCCAGGGAGAACACCATGACGTACCGGACTTGCGCCGTATCCGTTTTGCTTGCCTTGGGCGCGGCGGCCTTGCCGCTGGCCGCCCGGGCGCAGTATCCCGATCACCCCATCCGCATCGTCCTGCCGTATGCGCCGGGCGCGGCGGGCGACGTCGCCATGCGGCAGATCCAGCCCTTGCTGGAAAAACGCCTGGGCCAGCCCCTGATCGTTGACTACAAGACCGGCGCCGGCGGCAATATCGGCGCGCTGGAAGTGGCGCGCGCCAAGCCCGACGGCTACACGCTGGTGCTGGGCGCGACCAACAATTTCGTCATCAACCAGTTCCTGTACCGCAAGCTGGGCTTTGATCCCTTGGCGGATCTGGAGCCGGTGGGCAAGCTGGCCGACGTGCCGGCTTTCGTCTATGTCAGCGCGCAGGTGCCGGCGCAGGACTACGCCCAGTTCGCGCAGTATGCGCGGGCCCACGCCGGCAAGCTGAACTATGGCTCGCCGGGCATGGGCACCACGCCGCATCTGTCCGGCTACCGCCTGTCCCATGCCATGGGCGCGGGCATGACGCACATCGCCTACCGCGGCTCTTCGCCGGGGGTGCAGGCCCTGCTGGCGAACGAGATCCAGATGTACATCGGCGGCTACAGCATCGCGGCCGCCTATATGCCGCAGGGCAAGGTGCGGGCCCTGGCGGTGGCGGCGCCCGAGCGCTTTGCCGGATTGCCCGACGTGCCTACCGCGGCCCAGGCCGGCATGCCGGACGTGGTGCAGGGCAACTGGTGGGGCTTCGCCGCGCCCAAGGGCACGCCGCCCGAGCGCGTGGCGCGCTTTGCGGACGTCCTGCACGAGGTGCTGGCCTTGCCGGAGGTGCGCCAGGCCTTCCTGGCCGGCGGCTTCGTGCCCGGGCAGGACACGCCGGCATCCTTTGCCGCGGCCTGGCGCAGCGAAGCGCCGCAGTGGCAGGCGGTGGTGCGCGAATCCGGGGTGGTGCTGGACAACTGAGGCGCGCGCCATGGAATACAACCGCCGCGGCTCGGGCCGCCCGCTGTTTCTGCTGCACGGCTTCTGTTCTTCGTCCGCGATCTGGGACGGGCTGGCTGGCGCGCTGGCCGACAGGCATGACGTGATCGCCATCGATTGGCCGGGCTTCGGGCGTGGCGCGAACGCGCCGCCCTTGCAGGGCCTGCCGGCTTACGCGGACGCGCTCGTCGCCCTGGCGGACCGGTTGGGCATAGCCAGCTTCGACGTGTTGGGGCATTCGTTCAGCGGTTTCGTTGCGCAGCGATTGCTGTGCGCGGCTCCTGGGCGCGTGGGCCGGGCGGTGCTGTATGGCGCGGGCCTGCGGGTCGATCGCGGTGCGCGTTTCGAACCCATGGACCAGACCTTGGCGCGCCTGCGCGCGGACGGTCCACGCGCCACGGCGCGGCGCGTGCTGAAGACCTGGTTCGCGGCGGGAGAGCAGGCGCCCGCTTATGCGGCCTGCCTGGAAGATGGCGTGTCGATGAGCGCGGCGGGCGCGGCCTCGATGATCGCCGCCGTCGACGGCGTGGACCACACGCAGGCGCTGGCCGCGGTGCGCGCGCCGGTGCTGGTCATATCGGGCGAACATGAACGCAGCCATCCGCTGGCTTCGGCGCTGGCGCTGCGCGCGGCGCTGACCCATGGCAGCCTGTGCGTGTTGCCGGATTGCGGGCATGCCGCGCACCTGGAGCGGCCGTTGCTGTTCAACGCCGCCGTGCGCGGCTTCCTGGCGGGGCAGTGATGCGGGCCGGGGGCTGCGGCCCCCGGCGTCCGGATCAGTAGGGACCTTGGTCCGCAGCGGGCGCGGCGGTGTTCTTGAACTGGCCCGCCAGCTGTTCAGCCGCGCGCGCCAGCAGGGTGGCGTCCACGCCTACCGCGACGAAAGTGGCGCCCAGCGAAAGATAGTGCTTGGCGCGGTCCACGCCGCTGTGCAGGATGCCGGCTGCCTTGCCGCTGCGCACGATGCGCACGATGGTGTCGTCGATAGTCTTGACCACCTCCGGATGCTCGGGCTGGCCCAGGTAGCCCATGCTGGCCGCCAGGTCCGCGGGGCCGATGAAGGCGCCGTCCACCCCGTCCACCGCCAGGATGTCCTCCAGCGCGTCCAGGCTGCGCAGGGTTTCGATCTGCACCAGCACGCACATCTCGTCGTTGGCGCGGCGCAGGTAGTCGGGAATGCGGTTCCAGCGCGACGAACGGGCCAGCGCGCTGCCCACGCCGCGCACGCCCTGCGGCGGATAGCGCACCGCGGCCACGGCGGCGGCGGCTTCTTCGGCGGATTGCACCATCGGCACCAGCAGCGTCTGCGCACCCGTGTCCAGGATCTGCTTGATCTGGACCGCGTCGTTCCAGGCCGGGCGCACCACTGGCGCGACCGGGTAGGCGGCCATGGATTGCAGCTGCTGCAGCGTGGTCTGCAAGGTGTTGGGGGCGTGCTCGCCATCGATCAGCAGCCAGTCGAAACCGGCGCCGGCGATGATCTCGGTGGAGTAGGCGTTGGCCAGGCCCGCCCACAGGCCGATCTGGGGCTTGCCGCTGCGCAGAGTCTGCTTGAAGGTATTGGTCAGTATGTCCATGGATGGAGCCGCGGTCAGATGAAGTGGCAGTTGACGGAACCCAGCACGCCGTAATCGACGTTGAAGGTATCGCCAGGGCGAGCCAGCACTGGACGGGTGAAGGAACCCGACAGGATGATCTCTCCGGCTTCCAGCGCCACGTCGTGGGCGGCCAGCTTGTTCGCCAGCCATACTACGCCATTGGCGGGATGGTTCAAGACGCCCGCGGCCACGCCGGTTTCCTCGATGACGGCGTTGCGCGACAGGATGGCGCCGATCCAGCGCAGGTCCAGGTCGCCGATTTTCACCGGCCGTCCGCCCATCACCACGCCGGCGTTGGCGGCGTTGTCGGCGATGGTGTCGAACACTTTGCGCGGACGCTTGCTGTCGGGGTCGATGCTGTGCGAGCGCGCGTCGATGATTTCCAGAGCCGGGACCACGTAGTCGACCGCGTCGTAGACCTGGAACAGCGTGACGTTGGGGCCTTGCAGGCGCTTGCCCAGCACGAAGGCCAGTTCGACCTCCAGCCGCGGCAGGATGAAGCGGCCGGCGGGGATGTCCGCGCCGTCATTGAAGAACATGTCGTCCAGCAGCATGCCGAAGTCGGGTTCGTCGATCTGCGAGGCCTGCTGCATGGCGCGCGAGGTCAGCCCGATCTTGTGGCCGCGCTTGATCCGGCCTTCGGCCAGCTTGATGTCCATCCAGGCGCGCTGGATGGCGTAGGCGTCGGCGATCGTGATGTCGGGGTACTCGAGCGAAATCTGGTGGATCTGCTGGCGGGTGCGTTCGGCTTCGTGCAGGCGCGCGGCGATGGCGCGCACGGTATCTTTGTCTAGCATCGGGGTTCCAGGTGTAGTGGAGTTGTAGTGGAATCAGTCGGGGTAGGGGACGAGCGTGTTGACCAGCCGCCCCACGCCTTCGATTTCGGTCACGACTTCGTCGCCGGGCTGCACGTTGACGATGCCGTCGGGCGTGCCCGTCAGGATCAGGTCGCCGGGTGAGAGCGTCATGAAGCTGCTGAAGTACTCGATCAGCGCGGGCACGTCGAACACCATGTCGCGGGTGTTGCCGCGCTGCGTCTCGACGCCGTTGACGGTGGTGCGCAGGTTCAGGTTCATGGGGTCGGGCACGTCGTCGCGGTCCACCAGCCAGGGGCCGAGCGGCGTGCAGGTGTCGCGGCTTTTGACGCGCAGGTTGGGGCGGTACCAATTTTCGAGGTAGTCGCGCAGCGCGTAGTCGTTGGCCACGATGTAGCCGGCCACGCAGTCATAAGCCTGGGCACGGCTGACCTTGCTGGCGGTCTTGCCTATCACCACCGCCAGCTCGCACTCATAGTGCATGAAGGCGACGTCGGCGGGGCGCAAGGTCCGGGCGCGGTGGCCGACGAAGGTGTTGGCGGCCTTGAGGAACCCCAGCGGTTCATCGGGCGCCTTGAAGGCCAGTTCCTTGGCGTGGTCGGCATAGTTGATGGCCAGCGTGAAAGTGGTGCGCGGTTCGAAGGGCGGCAGCCAGTCGACTGCGTCTTCGGCATACACGCGTCCGTCGGCCAGGCGGACCTGGCCGGGGCCGGCTTCGGTGGCGGCGTGGATCACGCCATCCAGGGAGATGCGGGCATGTTTCATGACGGGCTCCTGTGCTTATCGGGCGGCGGCCAGCGAATTGCCCAGTTCGCCGACCCGCGCGATGCGGATGTCGTAGCGCTGTCCGGCGCGGGCTTGCGGCGCGCCGTGAGGGGCGCCTGCCAGCAGGATGTCGCCGGCTTCCAAGGTCATGAACTGGGTGACGTCGGCGATCAGCCGCGCCAGGGGACGGATCAGGTCGGCGGTGCTGGCGCGTTGCGCCACCTGGCCGTCGATGCGCACTTCGATGTCCAGCGAGCCAGGGTCGCCGACGGCGGCCGCGGGGGCGAGATCCTGGCCGATGGGGCAGAAGCCGTCGCGGCATTTCTGCTTGAGCGCCGGGCGGAAGTAACTGGCATGCGGCACCGACAGGTCGGCCACCACGCGGTAGCCCGCCACGTAATCCAGCGCCTCGGCTTCGCTGACGCGGGTGGCGCGGCGGGCGAACACCACGCCCAGGCAGGCGCCCACTTCGACTGCGTCCACGTCGGCGGGCAGGGTGATGACGTCGCCATTGCGGGCGTAGGTGTTGGCGGGCTTGATATAGAGCACCGGCGCCTTGGGAGCGGCCTTATAGGGAGCGGAATCCACGGCATCGCCCAGCGCGGCCAGCGCCTGGCGCGTGTTCAGCGCCGCGCCCACCACGGTCCTCGGCCAAGGCGCTGCGGCGGCCATGGCGCGCGCGGCCAGGTGTTCGCGGTAGTTGTTGAGCTTGTAGTTCAGCACCGGGTCGGCTTCCTCGATCTGCATCGAGATACCCAGCGGGCGCGCCGCCATCTGCGGCGCCAGCGCGGCGCTCAGCGCCTGGAACACCCGTTCGCCGAGCGCGGCCTTCTGTTCGGCATTGCGGCCGTGGCCGATGCGCAGCACCACGTGGACGAAGGCATTGTCGGGATGGCCGTCGACGATCAGGCAGTCGTCCACCCGCAGCGCACGGGTGCGCGCGCCGGCCAGCGGGAACAGGCTGCCGTCGCCCACGGCGGCGTCCTGCACGGTCCGCATCAGGGCCTGCGTATCCAGGGCCAGATTGCCCGAGTATTCGATCCAGATATGGGGCATGGCCTTGCTCCACTGAATGTAATTATCATGTTAACTATATTAATGAAAAACCGCGGTAACAACAATCCGCCAGAAGGTTTCGGCGCTTGGCATCGCCTGGGGCTTTCCCGGCGTTGACAGCATCGTCCGGCAAGCATAACGTTAACGTGTTAATAAAATTTGCGCCGGCCGATCCGGCGCAATCGGGACGAGGAGCCGCGCGTGAGCATCAAGCACTGGATCAATGGCAAGCAGGTCGACAGCAGCGACCGTTTCATCACCAGCAACCCGGCTACGGGCGAGGCGATCGCCGAGGTGGCCGCCGGCGGGCAGGCCGAAATCGACGCGGCTGTCGCGGCCGCGGCCGAGGCCTTTCCCAAGTGGGCCAACACGCCCGCCAAGGAACGCGCCCGCCTGATGCGCAAGTTAGGCGAACTGATAGACCAGAACGTGCCGCAGTTGGCGGAACTGGAAACCCGCGACACCGGTCTGCCGATTTCGCAGACCCGCAAGCAACTGATCCCGCGCGCCTCGGAAAACTTCAATTTCTTCGCCGAGGTCTGCACACGTATGAACGGCCACACCTACCCGGTGGACGATCAGATGCTGAATTACACGCTGTATCAGCCGGTGGGCGTGTGCGCGTTGGTGTCGCCCTGGAACGTGCCGTTCATGACGGCCACGTGGAAGACCGCGCCGTGCCTGGCGCTGGGCAATACCGCCGTGCTGAAGATGTCCGAACTCTCGCCGCTGACGGCGGACCAGCTGGGCATGCTGGCGTTGGAGGCCGGTATTCCGGCCGGCGTGCTGAACGTGGTGCAGGGCTACGGCGCCACCGCCGGCGACGCGCTGGTGCGCCATCCCGGCGTGCGCGCGATCTCGTTCACGGGCGGCACCGTGACCGGCAAGAAGATCCTGGCCAGCGCCGGCGGCGTCAAGAAGTACTCGATGGAGCTGGGCGGCAAATCGCCGGTGCTGATCTTCGACGATGCCGACGTGGAACGGGCGCTGGACGCGGCGCTCTTCACCATCTTCTCGCTCAATGGCGAACGCTGCACCGCGGGCTCGCGCATCTTCATCCAGCAGACCATTTACGACGAGTTCGTGCTCAGGTTCGCCGAACGCGCGCGGCGCCTGGCGGTAGGCGACCCGACCGATGACGATACCCATGTGGGCGCGATGATCACGCGCCAGCACTGGGAAAAGGTCACGGGCTACATCCGTCTGGCCGAGCAGGAGGGGGCACGCATACTCGCGGGTGGCGTGGACCGGCCCGCCGGCTTGCCGGCTCATCTGTCGGGCGGCAATTTCGTCAGCCCCACGGTGCTGGCCGACGTCGACAACCGCATGCGCTGCGCGCAGGAAGAGATCTTCGGCCCGGTCGCCTGCCTGCTGCCGTTCAAGGACGAGGCCGAGGGCCTGGCGCTGGCCAACGACGTGAAGTATGGCCTTGCGTCCTACATCTGGACCAGCGACATCGGCCGCGCGCACCGCCTGGCCCGTGGCATCGAAGCCGGCATGGTATTCATCAACAGCCAGAACGTGCGCGACCTGCGCCAGCCCTTCGGCGGCACCAAGGAATCCGGCACGGGACGCGAAGGCGGCGAATACAGTTACGAGGTCTTTGCCGAAATCAAGAACGTGTGCGTGTCCATGGGCAGCCACCACATCCCCAGATGGGGCGTCTGAGCCCGGTCCGGACTGACAAGAACGAGGAGACTAGCATCATGGGCAAGCTCGCGCTGGCGGCCAAGGTAACGCATGTGCCGTCCATGTATCTTTCGGAATTGCCTGGCAAGCACCAGGGCTGCAGGGAGGCCGCGATCCAGGGACACCGCATCATCGGCCAGCGTTGCCGCGACCTGGAAGTGGACAGCATCGTGGTGCTGGACGTGCACTGGCTGGTCAACGGCGGCTATCACGTGAACTGCAACAGCGGCTTCAAGGGCCGCTACACCAGCAACGAGCTGCCGCATTTCATCAAAGACATGGACTACGCCTACCGCGGCAATCCTCAGCTGGGCCGCCGCATCGCCGAATGCGCCAACGCCGCGGGCGTAGGCACGCGCTCGCACGAAATCGACAGCCTGGAACTGGAGTACGGCACCCTGGTGCCCATGCGCTACATGAACGGCGACGGACACTTCAACGTGGTATCGGTCGCCGCCTGGTGCGCCTGGCACTCGCTGGACGATAGCCGGCGCTTCGGCGCCGCGCTGCGCCAGGCCATCGAGGCCAGCGACAGCCGCGTGGCGGTGCTGGCCAGCGGTTCACTATCGCATCGCTTCAACGACAACGGCAGCCCCGAGGCCGCCATGCACCAGATCAGCCGCGAGTTCTTCCGGCAGGTGGACTTGCGCGTGGTGGAATTGTGGCGCCAGGGGGACTGGAAAACCTTCTGCGCCATGCTGCCCGAATACGCCGACCTGTGCGTGGGCGAGGGCGGCATGCACGATACCGCGATGCTGCTGGGCCTCTTGGGCTGGGACGGCTACGACCAGCCGGTGGAGATCGTGACGGACTACTTCGCTAGTTCCGGCACCGGGCAGATCAACGCGATCTTCCCCGTGCCGGCCTGATCATTCTTCCTCGGAGGCGCGCGGGTCGGCGGGCTCGCGCTTGATCAGTTCAACCATGGTGTCGACGTCGCGGTACAGGCGGTCCAGCAATTCCTTGCCTATCCTGGCCTCGATCTCTTGGTATTTCGCATCCACTTGCGGCCGCATGCGGTCGATGAGCTTGTTGCTCTTGGGCGTCAGCGAAATTTCCTGGCGGCGCTGGTCGGCGCTGGAACGCGCGCGCTTGATCAGGCCCTGTTCCTGCATGCCCGCCAGCATGCGGGTGAGGCTGGGGCTGAGGATCTGGCAGGTGCGGGCGATCTGGTTGGGTTCCATGGAGCCCACCTCGCTCAGCGTGCGCAGGACCCGCCATTGCTGTTCGGTGACGCCTGCGGCGTGCAGGATGGGGCGGAAATGCGCCATCAAGGTTTCGCGCGCGTAGAGCAGCAGATGGGGCAGATTGCGGTGGTGGAAGCTCGGACTCATGGCGGCTATGTTAGCAAGAAGCCGAGCTGCGCCGGTTGATATCGGACATGCGCACCCATCGGCCGCGCAAAGCGCGGCGCCGATGGGCAGCGGCGGTCAGGACGGGATCTGCTGAGCCAGTTCCTGCAGGTCGTCGGGCAGCTCCAGATCGGGGGCAGCCTGCTGCAATTCGCGCAGCGCCTGTATGGCCTCTTGCGGCTGTTCCTCGCGCACCAGCGCCCGGATATGGGTCACGCGGGCTTCGATGTCCTGGTCGCTGAGGGCAGGCGTTTCCGGCGCGGCAGGCTCGGCGGCCGGCTGTTCCGCGGCGGCGGCTTCCTGGGCCGGGGCGGCTTGCGGCGCGGCTTCCTGCGGTGGCGCGGCCACGCGCTCGGTGACGGGCGCGGTCTGTTCGGCGGGCGCTTCCGCCGGCGTGGAAAGCAGGGCGGGCGAGCGTTCGGAGCTTGTCCCTATTTCGTGCGGAGCGATGACCGGCGTGTTTTGCTCGGTAAAGTCCTGGGCTTCGCGCATTTCGGTCCAGGCGAACAGGCCGAAGACCATGGCGGCGCAGGCGGCTGCGCCCCAGGCCGGGTGCCAGCTATGGCCGGGATGCCAGCTGCGGCGCACCGCGGCGTCCAGTTCGGGACTGGCCGCGGGGCCATGCCTACGGTACAAGGCGCGCAGCTCCCGTTCATCGTCTTCGTCGAAAGGGGGGCGGTAGGTAATGCTCATGCGCGTACTCCTCGCGCATACGCCTGGTGGCAAGGCGCATCCGCGTCTGACCTCTACGCACGCCGCGCCGGTGGTCCGGCGGTCTCGTCGTGGCTCGGGTCCTGTTCCGGTTTAGGCGGCTTCCTGGAAAGCCGCAGGGTGATTGCGCCGCGATTCCCGCATCCGCGCCCTGGGGCGTACGGTTGCAGGTATGCCGCCCTGGGCCGGACGGTTCGTCAATGCGCTGCACTTGATGATTATGCGCGATCTGGAGAAATCCGCCAGAGAATTTCTTGAGTTTGCATCATGTAACTTCAGCTTGTCCCTGTTTTTGAAAGCAGAATGACAGATAGGCGCACCGTCATGGTGCGCGCCGGGACGAATGCGCGCGCCTGACGCGCGCCGCAGCCCTGGCTTGCCGGTACACTTTCGCGCATGGCCAAATCCCGAACCGTATACGTGTGCTCCGATTGCGGCGGCACCACCCCGAAGTGGCAGGGCAAATGCCCGCATTGCAACGCCTGGAACACGCTGGAAGAAACCGTGGAGTCGTCGGCCCCCGCCGCCGCCTCGCACCGTTATGCGCCGCTGGCGGCCGCCAGCCCGGTGCGCAGCCTGTCTGAAATCGAAGCCCGCGAAACGCCGCGCCAGCCCACCGGACTGGAAGAGTTCGATCGCGTGCTGGGCGGCGGCCTGGTGGCCGGCGCCGTGGTGCTGATCGGCGGCGATCCGGGCATAGGCAAGTCGACCCTGCTGTTACAGGCGCTGGCCGCGCTGTCGGAAGTCACCAATGTGCTGTACGTCACGGGCGAGGAATCCGCCGAGCAGGTGGCGCTGCGCGCGCGCCGCCTGGGCCTGCAGACCGGCAACGTCAACCTGCTGGCCGAGATCCGGCTGGAGTCGATCCAGGCGGCGGTCTCCGAGCAGAAGCCCACTGTCGCCGTGATCGACTCGATCCAGACGCTGTACAGCAGTGAGCTGAGCGCGGCGCCGGGTTCGGTCTCGCAGGTGCGCGAATGCGCTGCGCAGCTCACGCGCCTGGCCAAGCAGACGGGCATCGCCATCGTCATGATCGGCCACGTCACCAAGGACGGCGCGCTGGCCGGGCCGCGGGTGCTGGAGCACATCGTCGACACCGTGCTGTATTTCGAGGGCGACACGCATTCCTCGTTCCGTCTGGTGCGGGCCTTCAAGAACCGCTTCGGCGCGGTCAATGAACTGGGCGTCTTCGCCATGACGGACCGCGGGTTGCGCGGCGTGGCCAATCCGTCCGCGCTGTTCCTGTCGCAGCACGAGCAGCAGGTCGCGGGATCCTGCGTCATGGCCACGCAGGAAGGCACGCGCCCGCTGCTGGTGGAAATCCAGGCGCTGGTGGACAGCTCGCACGCGCCCAACCCGCGCCGGCTCACGGTCGGCCTGGAGGGCAACCGCCTGGCGATGCTGTTGGCGGTGCTGCACCGGCACGCCGGCGTGTCCACCTTCGACCAGGACGTCTTCGTCAACGCGGTGGGCGGCGTGCGCATCACCGAGCCTGCGGCCGACCTGCCGGTGCTGCTGGCCATCATGTCCTCGCTGCGCGACAAGCCGCTGCCGCGCGGCCTGATCGCCTTCGGCGAAGTGGGGCTGGCGGGCGAGATCCGGCCCGCGCCGCGCGGACAGGAGCGGCTGCGCGAAGCCGCCAAGCTGGGCTTTTCGATCGCCCTGATCCCCAAGGCCAATGCGCCGCGCCAGCCCATCGAAGGGCTGGAGATCTGGGCGGTGGACCGGCTGGACGCCGCGCTGGACAAGTTGCGCTGACGCTGGCGCCGGCGGATGCCGGCCGCCTGCGCAGATTGGTATCGGTAATTTGATAGCCCGGCCTGCCACAGGCCGGGCCTGCTGGAGCAAGACGTGAGTCTGTTAGTTATCGCCGCGTGCCTGGCCGCCGGCGGCTTGATCGGTTTCATGGGCGGCGTGCTGGGCATCGGCGGCGGCCTGATCGCGATTCCCGCGCTGGTGCTGTTGATGGGCATGTCGCAGCAGCTGGCGCAGGGCACGGCGCTGATCATGGTCCTGCCCACCATCATGATGGCGGTGCGCAAGTACAACCAGCAGACCCGCATCGACAAGCGCGTGGCGCTGGCGGGCGCCGCCGGCGCCGTGGTGTTCACCTGGGTCGGCGCGCAGCTGGCGCTGGGCATAGACTCCGGCATCCTGCGCCGCAGCTTCGCCGTGTTCCTGTTCTTCATCGCGCTGTTCTATGTCTGGCAGACCTGGCGCGCCTCGCGTCCCGCCGCCGCGCGCAAGCCTGCGGCCAAGGGCGCGGCGCCGGTCTTCACGCCGCGCCGCGCCAGCGTACTGGGCATGCTGTGCGGCACGCTGGGCGGCTTCTTTGGCGTGGGCGGCGCGGTGCTGGCCGTGCCTATCATCACCACCGTGTTCCGGCTGCCGCAGACTACCGCGCAGGCGCTTGCGCTGAGCATGGTGATACCGGGTTCCTTCATCGCCTTGATCACCTACACCTGGGCAGGGCAGGCCGACTGGCTGGTGGGCGTACCCTTGGCCCTGGGCAGCTTGTTGTTCGTGCCCATCGGCGTGAAGCTTGCGTACCGGCTGCCTGAACGCAAGCTGAGAGCCTGCTTCGCGCTGATGCTGTTCGCTACCGTGGCGCTGCTGGCCTTCGAGAGCTGAACCGTCCGCGCCATATTTCGAAGCGTTAGCGACCGCAATTTTCTGGTTCCGCGCTGAACCTTCTGGATGGGTCCCGTTCAAACGGGAACGGGTAAAGCGGCGATGTTGCCGCCCCGTGTCGAAAAAAGGATCCCGGTCCTTTTACATTCAGGAGTTCATGAAATGACGACTCACTCCCGTATTGCTGCGTTCCTATCCACCTCGGCCTTGTGCCTCGGTCTTGCCGCCGCGCCTACAGCGTTTGCGGCGGGCGCCGATGCCACGTCCAAGACGGGTGAAACCAAGACCCAGGCGCAGCACAAGCATCACAAGTCCGACAAGACCTCCGCCAAACCGGCGGCGGGCAAGTCGGGAGGGGCCGCGAAGACGGAGCATTCCGGCGTCGCGACGCCGGCGAAGTAATCGCGACGGGCCTTGCGGCCTGATAGTTCCTTTGCGTAAACGACTTCCGATTCCCGCGGGGGCCGGAAAGTCGAAAGCCTCTCGGTATGGGCGCCGAGAGGCTTTTTCATGGGCGCGCCGCGGCCGGGGCCGCGGCGGATGGCGGGCTTACTCCGCCGGCGTGATCACGCGGCCGGTTTCGAAGAACGCTTGCAGATTTTCCAGCATCAGGTTCTCCATGGCCATGCGGGTTTCCAGCGTGGCGCTGCCGATATGCGGCAGCAGCACCGCCTTGTCGGTCTTGAGCAGCGCCTCGGGCACCTTGGGCTCGTGCTCGAACACGTCGAGCGCGGCGCAGCCCAGCTTGCCCGCTTCCAGGGCCGCGACCAGCGCGGTTTCGTCGATGACGGGGCCGCGCGCGATGTTGACGATGATGCCCGTGGGGCCCAGCGCTTCCAGCACTTCGCGGTTCACCAGATGGCGCGTGCTGGGACCGCCGACGGTGGCCACGATGAGGAAGTCGGCCCACTTGGCCAGATCGGTGAGCGAGGCCTCGTAGCCGTACTCGACGTCATCGCGCTTGCGGCGGTTGTGGTAGCGCACGTCCATGTCGAAGCCCATGCCGCGGCGGGCGATGGCCTCGCCGATGCGGCCCAGGCCGACAATGCCCAGCTTTTTGCCGCTGACCCGCAGGCCCAGCGGAATGCCGCCATGCACCTGGCCCCACTGGCCCGCGCGCACGAAGCGTTCGCCCTGGCCCATGTGGCGCGCGCCCGCGATCAAGAGGCCCCAGGCCAGATCGGCGACGCAGTCGGTCAGCACGTCGGGGGTGTTGCTGACCTGCACGCCGCGTTGCTTGGCGGCCTGGACGTCGATGGTCTCGTAGCCCACGCCCCAGCTGCAGATGGCCTTGAGGTCGGGCAGGGCGTTGATGAGTTCGGCGTTGGCGCCAAAGGTGGCGGACGTGACGACGGCGGTGATGCCCTTGCCATGCTCGGCCAGCGCCGCCTTGCGGTCCGGGTACTTCCATAGTTCGACGACGTCGTAGCGGTCCGCGAGCGTCTTGTTGGCGTAGGGGGAACCGGCCAGCGAGCCGACCTGGATGATGCGATGCTTGGTGGTCATGTTGTCGTACAGGTGGGTGGCAAAACGTTGATGCTACTTGATCCGGCCTTGAACCAGGCTGACAGGATGCCCGCCAGGGGCACCCTGCAGTCTGATCGCGGCCTCACTCGAGCTGGATATTGGCTTTCTGGATGACGTCCTTCCAGCGCTTGACCTCGGCCTGCTGGAACGCCGTGAACTGCTGCGGCGTGTTGGCCACGACCTCGAAGCCCAGGCCTTGCAGGGTCTTTTCGGTCTGGGGATCGCGCAGCGCGGTCTGCAACGCCTTGGACAGTTGCTGGACGACGGGCGCGGGCGTGCCCTTGGGCACCGCGAAGCCCTGCCAGGAATACACCACCATGTCCTTGATGCCGGCCTCGGCCAGCGTGGGCACGTCCGGCAGGTCGGCGGCGCGGGCGTCGCCCGTGATGGCCAGCGCCTTGAGCTTGCCGGCCTTGATGTGGGTCTGGACCGCGCCCAGGTTCTGGAACGACACGTTGACCTGCCCGCCGATCAGGTCGGCGATGGCCGCGCCGCCGCCGCGGTAGGGCACGTCCACGCCCGTGCTCTGGGTGCGCTGGCGGAACAGCACGGCCGACAGGTGGTCCGACGAGCCCGTGCCCGAGGAGGCATAGGACACCTTGCCCGGATTCTTCTTGGCGTACTCGATCAGTTCGGCGACGGTGCTGGCCGGAAATGCGGGAGCGGCCACCAGCACGTTGGGATTGCGCACCGCCTGGGTCAGGTATTCGAAATCCTTGCTGGGGTTGTACGACAGGTTCTTGTACAGCGCCTCGTTGATGGCGAAGGTGCCGATGGAGCCGACCATCATGGTGTAGCCGTCGGGCGTGGAGCGGGCCAGCGCCTGCGCGCCGATGGCGCTGTTGGCGCCAGGCTTGTTCTCGACCACGAAGGTCTGTCCCAGGATCTTCGTCAACCCTGGCGTGACCGAGCGCGCGGTGATGTCGGAAGATCCGCCTGGCACGAAGGGCACGATCATCGTGACGGGTTTGTCGGGATAGCCGGCGGCCTGCGCTGCGGGCGTCCCGAGCAGCACGGCGCCCGCGGCGACGGCGGCTGCCATGGCCGCGGCGCTCATCAGTTTGTTCATGGTGTCTCCTGGTTCGCGTGCTGGTGAAGAGCCCGCCGCCCACGCGTTGCGGACGGGCCCGGATCGGCTTGGGGTCAGTCGACCTTGGCGCCGGATTTCTTCACGACCTCCGCCCATTTGGCGGACTCCTGCGCCATGAACTGTTTGAACTGTGCCGGGGTGTTGCCGGACGGTGTGGCGCCCTGCGCTTGCAACTGCGCGCGCACCGATTCCAGCTTGAGGGCGGCGGCCACGTCGCGCTGGATCTTGTCGACCACCGCCTGCGGCGTGCCGGCGGGCGCCAGCAGACCGAACCAGCTGGACGCGTCATAGCCCTGCACGCCGGCCTCGGCCATGGTGGGCACGTCGGGCAGGGCGGGCGAGCGCTGGGCGCTGGTGACCGCCAGCGGGCGCAGCTTGCCGCTCTTGAGAAAGCCCATGGAGGACGGCAGGTTGTCGAAGATCAGATCGGCGGAACCGGCCATCACGTCGGTCAGGGCCGGGCTGCTGCCCTTGTAGGGCACATGGGTCATGCGCGTGCCCGTCATGTTCTGGAACAGCTCGCCCGACAGATGGGTGGAAGTGCCGTTGCCGGTGGACGCCATGTTGACGCTGCCCGGATTGGCCTTCAGGTACTTGATCAGGTCGGCCACCGTGCGGATGCCGTGCTTGTCGGCGAAAGCGGGGTTGAGCTCCAGGATGTTGGGCACCGGGATCACCAGGGTCACAGGCACGAAGTCCTTGACGGGGTCGTAGGGCAGCTTGGCATAGACGGACTGGTTGATGGCATGGGTGCTGACGGTGCCCATCAGCAGGGTGTAGCCGTCCGGCGCGGCGCGCGCGGCTTCGGCCGTGCCGACGTTGCCGCCGGCGCCCGCCTTGTTGTCCACCACCACGGCCTTGTTCCAGGTCTTGCCCAGTTCGGCCGCGACGATGCGCGCCGCGATGTCGGTGGTGCCGCCGGCCGGGAAAGGCACGATGATCTTGACGTCGCGCTCGGGGTAGCCGGCCAGCGCCGGCGCGGCTGGCAATAGCAAGGCGGCTGCCGTCAGGACGGCGGTAGACAGGGCGGACAGGACGGACCGGCCTCGCGCAGGGGCTGCATGCATGGAACTCGTCTCCTCGGTGTGCGCGTGGCCGCGCATCGTTTCTGGGGGTATTCCGCCCCTGGCATGGCCCGAGGCTTTGAAGCCGCATGGCACCCCGCGGCGCCCTGCGTTTTGCTGCCTGACTACTTGTAAAACAAATATATGTATTGAGCTTGTGCTTGTCAACCAAGTATACTTTTTCGAACCCCTACACCCGATAGCTGGATCAGCCAGGAGCCCCCGCCCATGAAAACCTCCCCGGTCACCGCGCAGGATTTGCAGCGTTCGGTCATTGCCGTGCCGCCATTGGCGCGCCACGACGATCTTTCGCTGAACGAGGCGGCCAACAAGGCCTTGCTCGGCCATCTGGAAGCGGGCGGCGTGCGCAACGTGATGTATGGCGGCAATGCCAATTTCTATAACGTGGGCGTGGGCGAGTACGCGCGCATCGTCGACATGCTGGCCGGACTGGCGGGTGCGGACACCTGGATCCTGCCTTCGGTGGGGCCCGACTACGGCAAGATGATGGATCAGGCGGCGATCCTGCGTACGCGCGCCTTTCCCACGGCCATGCTGCTGCCCATGTCCTTTCCCTATACGGACGCGGGACTGGCCGAAGGCGTGCGCCGCTTCACGGACGCGCTGGGCAAGCCTGCGGTGATCTACATCAAGTCGTCCGGCTACCTGGCGCCGGAAAGCGCCGCGCGCCTGATCGAAGAGGGCCGCATCGTGGCCTTCAAGTACGCCGTGGTCCGCGACGACCCGTCGCAGGACACGTATCTGTCGTCGCTGCTGCAGGCGGTGGACGCGCGCTGGGTCGTTAGCGGCATCGGCGAGCGCCCGGCCATTGTGCACTACCGCGATTTCGGCCTGAAGAGCTTTACCTCGGGCTCGGTTTGCGTGGCGCCGCGAGGCTCGATGCGCCTGTTGCATCTGCTGCGCGACGGCCGCTACGACGAAGCCGAAGCCGTGCGCCAGCAGTACCTGGGCCTGGAGGACTGCCGCGACAGCATCAGCCCCATCCGCGTGCTGCACGATGCCGTGACGCTGTCGGGCGTGGCGGACATGGGGCCGATGCTGCCCCTGCTGACCGGCATCTCCGCCGCCGAGCGCGAGCGCGTGGCGCCGGTGGCGCGGGCCCTGGCGGCCTGGGACCGGGAGGCGGCCGCCGCGTGAACCCGCAAGCGGGCCGGGGCGCGCGCATTGACGGTACGATGAGCGCTGTCCCGCCATTGCGGACTGCGCCATAGCATCGAGGAGGTTTCGTGGCCCGACCCAAAGCAACACCGGCGCCTGCGCCGCAGGCGCCCGCCGAATCCGACGCCGCGGGTGCGTTGGTGCTCGAACGCGGGCATCGGGTCCGCCTGGCTGACCAGCTCTACGGCCAGATCTTCGAGCAGATCGTGTCCGGCGGACTGAACGTGGGCGACAAGCTGCCTTCCGAGAACGAGATCTCCGAACGCTTCGGCGTGTCGCGGCCGGTGGTGCGCGAGGCGCTGCTGCGGCTGCGCGCCGACGGCCTGATCACCGCGCACCAGGGGCTGGGCACCTTCGTCAGCCACGCGCCCGCGCCGCGCCTGAAGACCTTCAACGACGTGCAGAACGTCAGCGCCTATCTGCGGGCCCAGGAGGTGCGGGTGGCGCTGGAGGGCGACGCCGCGCGCCTGGCGGCGCTGCGCCGCACCGACGAGCAGCTCAGGAAGATCGCGGACGCGCATGCGGCCTTCGCCGACAGCCTGGCGCGCGGCCAGGTATCGGCCGAGGCCGACCTGGCGTTCCATGCCAGCATCGCCGAAGCCAGCGGCAACGACTTCTATCTGGGCGTGCTGGAAAGCATTCACGAATCCATCAGCGGCTTCATGCGCCTGACCCTGAACCTGACCCGTACCGGTTCGCGCCAGCGCGCGCAGCGCGTGGTGGACGAGCACGCGGCGATCCTGGACGCGATCCGCGAACAGGACAGCGAGCGCGCCCGCGTCGCCATGCAGTTCCACCTGGGCCAGGCCCGCCACCGGCTGGTGGACCGCGAGCGCGATTGATCTTCGCCGCCCGCCCGCCGCGACCGAACCAGAACCACAGGAGACCAGAGTGCCAGGGAACGGAGTCATAGCGGCGGACGTGCCGGTGGAGCAGGTCCGCGAGCAGATCCTGCAGGTATTGATGGCATGGGGCATGGCGCAGGATCTGGCGCACATCACCGCGGGCCTGATGGCGCGCACCGACCTGCTGGGCATCGATTCGCACGGCATCTCCATGCTGCCGGCCTACGAGGACAAGCTGCGCGCCGGCAGCCTGCGGCTGGACGCCAGGCCGCGGATCCTGCGCGACGGCGGCGCCAGCGCGCTGATCGACGGCATGGGCGGCCTGGGCTATCCGGTGGCGGCGCAGGCGATGAACCTGGCCGTGGACAAGGCGCTGGAGCATGGCGTGGGCGCCGTGTCGGTTCGTAATTCGCATCACTTCGGCGCGGCTGGCGTCTATGCGCGCATGGCGGTCGAGCGCGGCGTGGTCGGACTGGTGACCAGCAGCGCCAACGGCGTCATCATGGTGCCCACGCGCGGCGCCATGCCCATGCTGGGCACCAACCCCATCGCCTTCGGCGCGCCGGCCGCCTACAACGAGCCGTTTCTGCTGGACATGGCGACCACCACCGTGGCCGCCAACAAGGTCAAGGTCTATGACTTCCTGGATCAGCCGCTGCCGCCGGGCTGGGCGGTCGACGGGCAGGGCGGGGCGGTCACCGATGCGGCCGCCGCCATGCAGTTCATCTTCAAGCATCCCGAGGGCGGCCTGACCCCCTTGGGCGGCACCGCCGCCATGAGCAGCCACAAGGGTTACGGCCTGGCGATGATGGCGCAGATCCTGGGCGGCACGCTCAGCGGCAGCGCCTTCGCCGCGCGCCGCGCCCCGACGCGCCGTCCGGGCGAGCCCGACGACGTGGGCCATTTCTTCCTGGCCCTGAACCCCGACGCGTTCCGCGCGGCCGGTTCGTTCGAGTCCGACATGGACGACATGATCGACGCCATGCACGATACGCCGCCCGCCAATCCGGACGAACCGGTGCTGGTGGCGGGCGAGCCCGAAGCCGCCGAGCGCGCGCGCCGGCTGCGCGAGGGCATCCCCATACCCGCCGCGCTGGCCGAGCGCCTGCGCGCCATCTGCGAGCGCGCAGGCACGCCTTATCTGCTGGACGCGGCGTGATTCCATCTTCCCTATAAACCCTTGCCCAAGAGCACAGGAACAGAGACATGAGCAATTCAGACAAGCGCAAGAAACCCGAAGAACTGCGCAGCCACCGCTGGTATGGCGTGCGCGACCTGCGCTCGTTCGGCCACCGGTCGCGCACCGCGCAGATGGGCTATCACCGCTCGGACTACGCCGGCAAACCGGTGATCGCCATCATCAATACCTGGAGCGACATCAACCCCTGTCACAGCCACTTCAAGCAGCGCGTCGAAGAGGTCAAGCGTGGCATCTGGCAGGCGGGCGGCTTCCCGGTGGAAATGCCGGCCATGAGCTTGTCGGAACCTTTCCAGAAGCCCACCACCATGCTCTACCGCAATCTGTTGGCGATGGAGACGGAAGAACTGCTGCGCTCGTATCCCGCGGACGGCTGTGTGCTGATGGGCGGCTGCGACAAGACCACGCCGGCGCTGCTGATGGGCGCGGTATCTATGGACCTGCCCACCATTTTCATGCCGGCCGGCCCCATGCTGCGCGGCAACTGGAACGGCAACACCCTGGGTTCGGGATCGGACACCTGGAAGTACTGGGCCGAACTGCGCGCCGGCAACATCACCGAGGAAGACTGGCAGGGCGTGGAGGACGGCATCGCCCGCTCGCCCGGCCACTGCATGACCATGGGCACCGCTTCCACCATGACGGGCGCGGTCGAGGCGCTGGGCTTGTGCCTGTCGGGGGCCTCGTCGATTCCCGCGCCGGACTCGCGCCACGCGCAGATGGCCAGCCTGACCGGCAAGCGCATCGTGGAGATGGTATGGGAAGACCTGAAGCCGTCCGACCTGCTGACCGCCGCGTCCTTCGACAATGCCGTGCGCACGGTGCTGGCGCTGTCAGGCTCGACCAATTCGGTGGTGCACCTGATCGCCATGGCCCGCCGTAGCGGCTTCGGGCTGGACCTGGACCGCTTCGATCATCTTGCGCGCACTACGCCGGTGCTGGCCAATCTGCGGCCGGCGGGCAAGTACCTGATGGAAGACTTCTATTACGCGGGCGGCCTGCGCGCGATGCTGGTGCAGCTGGGCGACCTGCTGGACACCACGCAGCGCACCGTGGATGGCCGCACGCTGGGCGAGAACATCGCGGGGGCGCGCATCTTCAACGAAGACGTGATCCGGCCGCGCGCGCAGGCGCTGATCGAGCGCGACGGGCTGGCGGTGCTGCGCGGCAATCTGGCGCCCGACGGCGCGGTGATCAAGCCGCCCGCCATGGAGGCGCAGCTGCAGGTGCACACGGGCCGCGCGGTGGTCTTCAAGGACTACAACGATATGGCCGCGCGCATCGACGATCCAGACCTGGACGTGGATGCCGACAGCGTCATCGTGCTGCAGAACGCCGGGCCGCAGGGCGCGCCCGGCATGCCGGAGTGGGGCCAGCTGCCGATTCCGCAAAAACTCTTGAAGCAGGGCGTGCGCGATATGGTGCGCATTTCGGACGCGCGCATGAGCGGCACCAGCTACGGCGCCTGTGTGCTGCACGTGGCGCCCGAGGCCTATGTGGGCGGCCCGCTGGCGCTGGTGCAGGACGGCGACCGCATCACGCTGGATGTGCCGGCGCGGCGTCTGGAATTGCTGGTGTCCGACGAGGAACTGGCCGCGCGCCGCGCCGCCTGGCAGGCGCCGCCGCCGCGTTTCGAGCGCGGCTACGGCGTGCTGTACCTCAAGCACATCGGCCAGGCCGACACGGGCTGCGATTTCGATTTTCTTCAGACCGAGACGCGCGCTCCGGCCGCGGGCGAGCCTGAAATCCACTGACCCGGACACCGGGCGCACATACTAAAAAACCCAAAGAGGAGACAACCATGCAACAGAACAAACCGGCGGCGCGCGCCCGCCTGGCCATCCTGGCGGCCGCGGGGGCGCTGGCCATGCTGCCCGGCATGCTGATGGCGCAGGGCGCGGCCTGGCCCACCAAGCAACTCAAGCTGGTGGTGCCGTTTCCCGCGGGCGGCAGCACCGATTCGGTGGGCCGCCTGCTGGCGGCCGAGCTGTCCAAGGAACTGGGCCAGACCGTGGTGGTGGAAAACAAGGGCGGCGCCAACGGCAATATCGGCTCCGACATGGTGGCCAAGGCGGAGCCTGACGGCTACACGCTGCTGCTGTCGGGTGTCGGCTCCAACGCCATCAGCTACGCGATCTACCAGAACATGCCGTACCGCAATAGCGACTTCGCGCATATCTCGTTGCTGGCGACCGGCCCAAACGTGCTGGTGGCCAACAACGACTTTCCGGGCAAGACCTTCGCGGACTTCATCAAGCTGGCTCGCGAGAACCCGGGCAAGTACACGCATGCGAGTTCGGGCAGCGGTTCCTCCGGCCACCTGGCCATGGAAATGCTGAAGCAGGACGCCAAGATCGACTTGGTGCACGTGCCCTACAAGGGCGGTGCTGCCGCCATCACCGACACCATCGGAGGCCGGGTCTCGGTACTGTTCCTGAACCAGGACGCGCTGTTGCCGCAAGTCACCTCGGGCAAGCTGCGCGCGCTGGCCGTGGCCAGCGCCAAGCGCAACCCTGCCTACCCCGACACGCCCACCGTGGCGGAATCCGGTTATCCGGGCTTTTCGGCCGAGTCCTGGTTCGGTTTGTCGGCCCCCGCGAAGACGCCACCCGCCGTGATCCAGCGCCTGAACCAGGCAACGGTGAAGGCCCTGTCCTCGCCCGACATCCGGCAGAAGCTGGAGAGCGGGGGCTTCGTGGTGGTGGCGGACGACCCCAAGTCGTTTTCGGCCTTCGTGGATAACGAGATCGCCAAGTGGGGCAAGGCGGCCAAGGCGTCCGGCGCGAAGATGGATTGAATGCCTGGACTACTTGCGTGGCTTGAGTCCACGGATCGAATGCACGGCCAGGCCCGCGGGCCTGGATCCACCTGTTTTTTTATGAAGCGTAGATGGCAATGAACTCACCCTTACCCAACCGTTTCCGGCAACGCATCCTGGCGCGCGAACGGCTCATCGGATTCTGGATGTGCATGTCCAGCCACATCACGGCCGAACTCGTGGGGCTGGCCAACTTCGACTGGCTGCTGCTGGACGGCGAGCACTCGCCCAACGAAGTGCCGATGTTCCTGCAGCAGCTACAGGCCTTGCAGGGCAGCGCCAGCGCCGCCGTGGGCCGGCCGTCGTGGAACGATCCGGTGGAGATCAAGCGGCTGCTGGATATCGGCTTCTACAACCTGTTGATTCCATTCATCGAATCGGAAGAGGACGCGCGCCGCGCGGTGGCCGCCACGCGCTATCCGCCGCAGGGCATGCGCGGCGTGGCGGGCGCGCAGCGCAGCAACCGCTACGGCACGGTGCCGGACTATCTGCACACCATCAACGACAACATCTGCGTGCTGCTGCAGATCGAAAGCCGCCCGGGCATAGACGCGGTCGATGAGATCGCCTCGGTGGAAGGCGTGGACGGCGTGTTCATCGGGCCGTCCGACCTGGCCGCGGCGCTGGGCCATATCGGCAATCCGGGCCATCCCGAAGTCCAGGAGGCCATCCGCCACCTGTACCAGCGGGTGTCGGCGCAAGGCAAGGCGGTGGGCATCCTGGCGCCGGTGCATGCGGATGCGCGGCGCTACCTGGACATGGGCATGCACTTCGTGGCGGTGGGCACCGACCTGGGCGTGTTCAAGCAGGCGACCTTCGCCTTGCGCGAGGCCTTCCCGACCTGAGGATGCTCAGGCGTCTTCCAGCGCCAGCAATTCACCTATCGTCTGGCGGCGGCGGATCAGCCGGGCGGCGCCGTTGTCCAGCAGCACTTCCGGCGCCAGCGGCCGGCTGTTGTAGTTCGAGGACATCGATGAACCATAGGCGCCCGCGTCGTGGAACACCAGGAAATCGCCGATGCGCGGCTGCGGCAGCAGTTGGTCGGACACGACGCCGCCCGCGTCCTGCGTGAACACGTCGCCCGATTCGCACAGCGGGCCAGCCACGGCGATGCGGGTTTCGGCCGCTCCCTGCGGCTGGCTGCCGTCGGGCGCGTGCACTGAAATGCGGTGGTAGCTGCCGTACATGGCCGGGCGCATCAGATCGTTGAAGCCGGCGTCGACCAGCGCGAAGTCGCGTTCCGGGCGGCGGTTGATCGAATGCACTTCCGACACCAGCGCGCCGGCCTCGGCGACCAGGAAGCGGCCCGGTTCGATCTCCAGGCGGATCTCGTGGCCCAGGCGCTCGGCGATGCGCTGGCGAGCCGCGTTCCATTGCTCGAAGTAGTGGTCGCAGTCGATGCGGGCATCGCCTTCGCGGTAGGGGATGGACAGGCCGCCGCCCGCGGAAATGGCCTCGATGTCGTGGTCCAGCGAGGCCACCACGTCGACCATGGCGTCGCAGACGCTGGACAGGTGGGCGTAATCCACGCCCGAGCCGATATGCATGTGGATGCCGACCAGCTTCAGGCCGTGGCGGCGCACGATGGCCATGGCTTCGGCCACGTCGCCGATCCAGATGCCGTGCTTGCTTTGCGGTCCGCCGGTGTTGGTCTTGTTGCTATGGCCATGGCCGAAGCCCGGGTTGATGCGCAGCCAGACGCGATGGCCGGGCGAGGCCTGGCCGACGCGGGCCAGCATGTCCAGGGAGCCAGCGTTGACGGTGATGCCGTGCTTGAGCACGGCGGCCAGCGTGGCGTGGTCGATCAGGTCGGCGGTGAAGACGATACCTTCCGGTTCGCCCTGGGGCTGGAAGCCGGCGGCCAGGCTGCGCTCGATCTCGCCCAGCGAGACCGCGTCCACCACCGCGCCTTCGGCCCGCATCAGGCGCAGGATGTGCAGGTTGGAGCAGGCCTTTTGCGCATAGCGGATGGTGTCGAAGCGGCGCAATTGCGCAATGCGTTCACGGATGACGGCGGCGTCGTACACCCAGAGCGGCGTGCCGTGTTCGGCGGCGAGTTGGGTGAGTTGGCGCGGATCGAAGGCCATGGCGGGCGAAACCTTGTTTGTGGAGGTGAATACAAGGCGGCATGATGCCTGCCTTCGGTCATCCAGTAAAATGCTTATATTTCCTTCGTCGATTCATTCCTGATATGGGTGGGGCCATGCTGACGCACCGGCAAGTCGAAGTCTTCCGCGCGGTCATGATTGCCGGCAGCGTGACCAAGGCAGCCGAACTGCTGGGCTCGTCCCAGCCGACCGTAAGCCGGGAACTGGCGCGCATGGAGCAGGGCATAGGCTTCACGCTGTTCGACCGGGTGGCGGGGCGGCTGCGGCCCACCATGCCGGGCCTGGCGCTGTTCGACGAGGTGCGCCAGTCCTATGCCGGCCTGGAGCGGGTGGCCTCGGCTGCCGCCCGCCTGCGGGCCTACCAGGGCGGGCAGTTATCGGTGATCGCCTTGCCGGTCTTCTCTCATTCCATCCTGCCGGATGCGTTCCGGCGCTTCCATGAGCGCCATCCTGGGGTCAGCCTGACGCTGGAGACGCAGGAATCGCCCTTCCTGGAGGAATGGCTGAGCGCCCAGCGCTATGACCTGGGCCTGACCGAGCACGACGCAGCGCCGGCCGGCACGCGGGTGGAGCTGCTGCTGCAAGTGGACGAGGTCTGCGTGCTGCCCGACGGCCACGCGCTGCTGGGCAAGCAGCGCATGGACTTGGCTGATTTCGAAGGCCATGCGTTCGTCAGCCTGTCCTCCAGCGATCCCTACCGGATCCAGCTCGATGAAGCCTTTGCCGAAGCCGGCGGGCTGCGGCGCTCCATCGTCGAGACGACGACCGCCGTATCCGTCTGCACCTTCGTGCGCCAGGGCCTCGGCCTAGCCATCGTGAACCCGCTGACGGCGCTGGATTTCGTCGGCCGGGGGCTGCATATCCGTCCCTTGACGCGCTCGTTTCCGTTCCGGGTCAGCGTGGTGTTTCCGGAGCATCGGCCGGGCAATCCGCTGGTGGGCGCGCTGATGGCGTCACTGCGCGTAGCGGCAGAGGCAGCCCGGAGCCGCCTGGCGTCAGACCTGGATCAGGGAACGCCGCGCAGTCGTCGCTCTGCCGCCAGCCGGTAGGCCTGCAAGCGCGCCTTCAGCAGCGGGTCGCCCGCGAACTCGATGCCGGCAGGCAGGATGGAAGGGTCGAACACCAGGGCGCGTTGCGCGTCCTGATCTGGCGCGATACGCTCCAGCATCAGGTATCCCAGGAGCATCGAGCTGCCGTGTCCGGGCCAGGCCGTGGACAGGTCGTCCGTCGCGCCTTGTTCCGGCGCCGGGGTGAACGCCAGTTCCAGCGCCACCGGGCCCGCTTCCATGGCATGGCGCAGGGCCTCGTTCATACAGTTCCGGCCGGCCAGGGCCTTGTGCGCCCCGTCGGCGTTCCTGCCCCGGATCGTCAACCTGCCGGTTCGCGTCTGGCCATCCGCGGCCGTCAGGCGGTAGGCATGAAGCATGTGATAGCTGCGGGAGGCATAGCCCGTGGGCAGGGCGTCGTGCCGCAGTTGGTCGAAGCGTTGTGCCGGGGGATTGGCCGCCAGGTGGGCTTGCAGCGATTCGGGGGCCGTGTGCTGGGTGTTCAATGCCTGTATGAAGGCAAGAAACGTTTGCGGGTCCTGCGCGGGGAAGCCTTCGAGCGAGTGGCCGACGAGCACCAACTGGGAATCCTGCCCGATGCGCACGGCCAGGCCGCGCGGTTCGGCTTGCGGACTGTCCTGGCGAATCCGCGGGTCGGGGCCGGAGTCCGAGAACCGGGCGATGAGCGGCAGCTCCGCGTCGTCGAACATGGGCGAAGCGCAAAATTGCGCTGCCAGGGGCACGCCGAGGAACCTGCCTTCCACAAGCAGTCCGCGCGCGTGATTGACACGACAGCCTGGCGGGACGTCCGCGCCCGCATGGAGCGCGTCGATCAGCTTTGCGGCGATGGAATCCGGCATGGGAGTCTCCTTTTTTCTAATGGATGTTCTGGCTCGCCGGCGCTACCCGAGGCCAGGTTTGAGCGCGATGTGCTTGTACTCGATGAAATCCTCCAGCGCGGCCAGACCGTTCAGGCGTCCGAGTCCGGACTGTTTGAAGCCGCCTTCCTCGGTGTTGTCGTAGACCTTGGCCCAGTCGTTGATCCACACCGAGCCCGCGTCGATGGCCTGGGCGACGCGCAGCGACCGATCGACGTCGCGGGTCCAGACGCTGGCGGCCAAACCGTATTCGCTGTCGTTGGCCAGGCGTATGGCTTCAGTCTCGTCGGCAAAGCGCTGGATCGTCAGCACCGGGCCGAAGGTTTCTTGCTGGACGATGGCGAGGCTGTTGTCGGACACTTCCAGCAAGGTGGGGCGGTAGAAGGCGCCGCTGGCCAAAGGGCCCGTGTTCACGGGCCCGCCGCGTTCGACGACGCTGGCGCCGGCCGCGATCGCAAGGTCGACCGCATGGTCGACGCGTTCGACATTGGCGCGGTCGATCAGGGGCCCCATGTCGCTGGCAGGATCGGCTGCCGGGCCGACCCTGACCTTGCGCAGCCGGTTGGCGAGTCCGTCCCGTACTGCTGCATAGATGCCGCTCTGCACCAGCAGGCGGGAGCCGGTCATGCAGAACTGGCCGCTGAAGACAGTGAGCGCTTTTTCCAGCACGGGCAGTGCGCCGTGCACGTCCGCGTCATCGAACAGAATCATGGGCGTCTTGCCGCCCAGTTCCATGCCGAAGCGCTTCAAGTGCCTGGCGCCGGCGCCGCTGATCGCGCGGCCGGTGCGGGTGGATCCGGTGAAGCTGATGACGGGAACCTCGGGCGAGTCCACGAGATAGGCGGAGCCCTCGGACCCGCTTTCGAAGAACAGGTTGATCACGCCGTCCGGCAGGTCCTCGGCTTCGGCCATGACCTCGGCCATGAAGCTGGCGGTTTGCGCCACCTGGCCGGGCAGCTTGATGACCGCGGTGCATCCCGCCGCCAGCGCTGGCGCGAGCGAACGTATGGTCAGCACCGCCGGCGAATTCCAGGGCGCGATCACGCCTGCCACGCCCATGGGCTGGCGCAGGATCATGGAGATGCTGCCGGGCCTGGGCGTGAGCGCCCGGCCGCTTTCGAGCAGGGCCGCGGCGGCCGCGTAGCGCAGCTTGCTGGGAATCATGTCGAGCTCGAAACCGGCTTCGCCCTTGATCTTGCCGTTTTCGAGCGAAAGGATGTCCAGCAGCCGCTGGCGGTTGCGTTCGAAGGCGCGCGCCACTTGCTCCAGCACGCGGGCGCGCAGTTCGTGGTCGTGCGCCCAAGAGCTTGCGCGAAAGGCCCGCGCGGCCGCGGCGACGGCCGATCTCGCTGCCATCAGGCCGTTGTCGGGATAGTGGCCGATGACGTTGTAGGTGGCGGGGTCGATCGATTCCTTCAAAGGACCTTCGGAGCGCTGGACGCCGCCGATCCAGTTGTAGGCCTTGCGGGTCCAGGCGATGCTTGCGGTGTCGTTCACGATTTGGCCTCCGTATTCCTGATCCAGTGGCTGACGCGCTCGGCCAGCATGACCACCGTGGGGTTGGTGGCGACCGAGGGCACATCAGGAAAGCTGGATGCGTCGGCGACCCGCAGGTCGGCGATGCCGCGGACGCGGCCTTGGTAGTCCGTCACTGCGGCCGGAGCGCCGTCGCCGCCCATGGGCGCGGTCGAGGTGGGGTGATGGTAGATGTCGAGCGCTTTGGGCAGGGCCGCTTCCAGCGCCGCGGCGTCGGCCGCGTCCGGGCCGGGCACGAGTTCCTGCGCGATGATCTCGGACAGCGGACCTTGGCTCGCCATCTGGCGGATCAGTTGGATGCCCTCGACCATCAGTTCCCGGTCGCGCACTGTCCCGAGGATGTTGAGGTCGATGAGCGGCGCTGTGCGGGCATCGCGGTCCAGCAGCTTGAGCGTGCCGGTGGACGTGGGGCGGGTCAGCGCCAGGGCCAGCATGAAGATGGCGCCGGTGGGGGATTCCGCGGGATCGCCATAGTGCACGGCGCTGACCTGCAGATCGCCGTCGCCCGGTCCGGCTTGGGATGATTGCGTCCACAGGATGGCGCCGACCGGCGGGATGGGCAGCCCCAGGCGTTCGGGATGCGCGGCCCAGATCGTGAAGAAGAAGGGATGCTCCTGCAGGCGTTGGCCGACGGGAAGATCGGCCACGACGGGGATACCCAATGCCTCGAGGTCGGCCGCCGGCCCGATGCCGGAGCGCAGCAGGATGGCGGCCGATCCGTATGTGCCGGCAGACAGCACGATCTCGCCGGCCGCTATCCGCTCGCCATCGGCCAGGATCACGGCCTGGGCCCGGCCGCCTTCGATCTCGATGCGGTCCGCCAGCGTTTCGCTGCGGATCGTCAGATTGGGGCGCGCGCGCACCGCATCCGAGAGATAGGTCATGCCCGTATTCAGCCGCTGTCCCATGCGGTTGTTCATGGGATAGGGGCCGACACCGAATGGTGCGTCGCCATTGAAATCCTCGACCCTGGGATGGCCGGCCATCTGGGCCGAGGCCAGGAACGCGCGCTGCATGTCGGAGATTTCGTCGTCCTGCAGCTGGTGCACCGGTTCCGGGCCGGAGCGGCCATGGCATTGGTCGGCGCCCGAGGCGGTCCATTCGCTGCCACGAAAAAACGGCAGCACGTCGGCGATGGACCAATGCGGCAGGCCGGCACGGGTCCATCGCGCGAAGTCTGCGGCGGGCGCCCGCATCCAGACGCCGGCATTCACGGCCGAAGAGCCGCCCAGCACCTTGCCCCGCGGAACCGGGAACGATTTTCCGCCCCAGCCCGGCAGGGATGAATATCCCCAGTCGTGTCCGGCATCGCCGCCGATGATGTTCTGGGCGCGGACGGCATCGGGATAGGCATGGGGCGGGTAGGCCCGGCCGGCCTCGAGCAGCAGCACGCGGCGCGATGCGTCTTCGCTCAGGCGGCTGGCCAGCACGGCGCCCGCTGACCCGCCTCCAACCACGATGACGTCGAAGGCGGCGTTCTTATCTTCTGATTTTTCTGATCCCGGAGGGTGACGCAGTCCTATTTTCATAGCGGCCTCGATCAAAAAATTCCAGCTTGTGTCAGGATTGGCGGCTTGAATGAACGCACGGAAGACCGATCGGATCAGGCAGGTGCCGCCGCTTCATCAGTCGTTCATTTGGGTGCATCATTCATCCGTACCGTCTCAGACAGAAGATGGGTGGCCGTCTCTAGACTCGCGAACCTATGTCCGGAATCTTCTCGATAGAATCGTTCAGTGGGTTGGTCGCTTTCGCGGCCACGGTGGAATCCGGCAGTTTTGCCGCAGCCGGGCGCAAGCTGGGCCTGTCCGCATCCGCGGCGGGCAAGGCGGTCGAACGGCTCGAACTCAGATTGGGCGTGCGGCTATTGCATCGCACCACCCGCTCGCTGGGCCCAACCGGCGAGGGCGAGGTTCTCTATCGTCATGTCGCCAAGATCCTGAAGGACCTCCAGGAGGCGGAACGGGAACTGCACCTGGTGCAGAATGCGCCGCGTGGCCGTCTCAAGATCAGCGTTCCCACTGTCATGGGCCGCCGGATCGTGTTGCCGGCGCTCAGCGAATTTCACCTGAGCTTCCCCGAGGTCCTGGTCGATATCAACCTCGACGACCTGATCGTCGACGTGATCGAGGACGGCTACGACCTGGCGCTGCGGCTGGGCGAATTGGCGGATTCCGGGCTGCAGGCCCGCCGGATCGGACCGCATGGCTTCACGACTTGCGCCTCGCCGGCATACCTGGCGCAGCGCGGCACGCCGCGGACGCCGGCGGATCTCAGCGGACATTGCTGTATCTATTACCGGTTTCCGACCACCGGCAGGCCAGAAACCTGGGCGTTCAAGGGCGAGCAGCCGGACAAGCCGCTTAAGCCTTCCGGCATCTTGAACGATGGCGAGGCCCTGGCTTCCGCGGCGATCAGCGGACTGGGGATCGTGCAGGTGCCGAACTACCTGGTAAAGGACGATGTGGAGGCGGGGCGGCTCACGCCGGTGCTCGAGGACTACACGGATAGCCGCGGCAGCGTTTCGCTGCTATGGGCGCCCCGCTCGGCAGAGGTCGCCCGGGTGCGCGCGTTCATCGATTTCTTTGCCGAGAGGATCGCGTCGCAACTGTAGCTGCCTCAGTCGACGGTTGCCGGAATGGGATAGGCGCGTTGCGGCGGCCGGGGACGCAAAAAAGGATGCCCAGGGGCATCCTTTTTCATTTGCCGTATTCGTGACGCCCTGAAAACAGGGCGGCAGAATGGCTTAGGCCAGCGCCTTGATGGCGGCAGCCAGGCGGCTCTTGTGGCGAGCGGCCTTGTTCTTGTGGATGATGTTCTTGTCGGCCACGCGATCGATCACGCTGGAGGCCTTCTGGAACACTTCGCCAGCCGCAGCCTTGTCGCCAGCGGCGATGGATTGGCGAACGCGCTTGATGGCGGTGCGCAGCATCGAGCGCAGGCTGGAATTGTGCTTGTTGCGCTCAACGGATTGGCGAGCGCGCTTGCGGGCTTGGGCGGTATTGGCCATGTTGCTATATAAGTTGAATTCGGCAAAGTCGAACATTGTAGCAAGTCCCTGCGGGATTGCAAGCTTTTAATGTCTGATCGACCGAGGGAGCGCCCGTCAACCGGGCGGGGGCGCTGCGGGAAAAATTCCCCGGGCTGGAGAGCCCTTGCGGATGGTCCTCATGTAAAGCCTTGAGGAAAATCCGTGGCGCCTACTGGATAAAAACACCGTAACTAGTATACAACGAAGCCGCCCTCGAGAGCGGAACGCCGGGCGCGGCGTTGTCAGGTAGCGACGTTGATGGAGACGAACCAAGGGGTGAAGCGGCGGACGTGGATGGGCATGATGTCGCGCAGCGTGTCCAACGCGGCGTCGGTGTCGTCCAGCGGGAAATGGCCGGACACCGGCAGGCCGCCAGCGGCCATGGAAACGCGCAGGGTGCCGCTGCGGTAGGGGCGTAGCGCCGCGATCACTTCGGCCAGGGGACGGCCCCGGGCTTCGACCCAACCGGCTTCCCAGGCGGCCTCGGCCATCAGTTCGGCGCGCGGGGTGTCCATGCGTGCCGCGTCGAACCGGGCACCGGTGCCGGCCCGGACGGTGCCGTGACCGCCGGACATGGTTTCGACTTCGACCTCGTGTTCATGCACCACCACCAGGGTGCGCTGGGCCTGTTGGCGCACCATGTAGCGGGTGCCCAGGGCGCGGACCGTGCCTTCGGCCGTCTGGACCAGGAAGGGGCGGCGCGAGTCGGGAGCCACCGACACCGTCACGGCGCCATCCAGCAGCCGGACCTGGCGGTAGGCGGGGGTGAAGTCCAGGTTGACCCGGCTGCGGGCGTCCAGCAGCAACTGGCTGCCGTCGGACAGCACATAGCGGCGGCGTTCGCCAGTGGCCGTGGCGGCATCTGCGGCGACGTTGCCCAGGGGATAGAAGGCGTTGCCCACGTAAGCCGCACAGGCGCCCGTACCGGCGAGCGCCAGCGCGCCGGCCAGGAAGCGGCGGCGTGGAGGGGCGATGACGGGGCCCGGGCCGGGGCCGGGAGGGGCCGCGTGTGGCGCGATGGCAGGGCCGGCGGTGGCGTAACCTGCGGGATAGGCATCGCCAAGCCGGCCGAACGTCGAGCCTTCCAGTGAGCCGGTCAGCTGCTGCCAGGCGTTTTCATGGGCTGGGTCGGCAGCGCGCCACGCCAGGAAGTCGTTATAGTCCTGTGCGGTCGCCTTGCCGGAGCGCAATAACAGCAGCCAATTGATTACCTGGTCCGCCATGGGTTGTCCTTGGGCGTACTTCACTTCATGTCCCCACAGTGCTTCAAGGGGGATCCTTTCGATGGCAATTTGTAAATAATAAAGGTTTTTTACCAAAGATTACCGGCTGATTGTCAATTCTTGACGAATCTAATGCAAAAAAGCCGGTACAAGACCGGCTTTTGAGGGGTATATAGGCAGATTGTCCGAACTTAACGCGACGGACGTCGGCCGAAGTCCCTAGGGCGGAAGCCAAACAGTAACAACATTCCGAAGTAGACCGCTCCACTGGCCGCCAGCACCCCGGCCAACCAGGCCACCCGCTGTCCGGAGTGGGACTGCAGGGCTATCCAGTCGATGCGCCCGTCCGCATACCAGAGCAGGGCCGCCAGCGCCGCCAGCGCGGGCAGCAGGCGCAGCGCGAACGCGGTCCAGCCGGGACCGGGCTGATAGACGCCGCGGCGGCGCAGTCCGATCAGCAACGCCAGCGCGTTCAGGCAGGCGCCCAGGCCGATGGCCAGGGCCAGTCCGGCATGCGCCATCAGGGGCACCAGCACCAGGTTCATCAGCTGCGTGGTGATCAGCACGCCGATGGCTATCTTTACCGGCGTGCGGATGTCTTGTTTGGCGTAGAAGCCGGGCGCCAGGATCTTCACGGCCAGCAGGCCGATCAGACCGGCGGAATAGGAAATGACCGCCAGGCGGGTTTGGGTCACGTCCTGGGCGGCGAAGGCGCCATAGTGGAACAGCGTTGCAACCAGCCCATCGGACAGCAACGCCATGCCCACCGCGGCCGGCAGGCCCAGCAGCAGCACCAGGCGCAGGCCCCAGTCCAGCAGCCCGCTGTAGCCGCCGTGGTCGTCGCGGGCATGGGCCGCGGACAGGCTGGGCAGCAGCACCGTCCCTAGCGCCACGCCCAGAAGAGCAGTGGGAAATTCCATCAGGCGGTCGGCGAAGGATAGCCAGGTCACGCTGCCCGGCGTCAGCCAGGTGGCGATGTTAGTGTTGATCAGCAGCGAGATCTGCGCGACCGAGACGCCCAGGGTGGCGGGCGCCATCTGTTTGAGGATGCGTTGTACCGTGGGGTCGCCCCAGGCTTCGCGGAACCGCAGCGTAAAGCGGGGCGTCAGGCCGAGCCGCGCCAGCGCAATCCATTGCACGGCCAGTTGCGCTACGCCGCCAATCATGACGCCGATGGCCAGCGCGTAGACCGGTACGTCCATGCGCGGCGCCAGCCAGATGCAGGCGGCGATCATGGCCAGGTTGAGCAGCACGGGCGTGAAGGCCGGCACGGCGAAGCGGCGCCAGGTATTGAGCACGCCCGAGGCGAAGGCGATCAGCGACATGCAGAAGATGTAGGGGAACATCATCCGCGTCATCCAGACCGCCGCGCCGAATTCGGTATCGCGGTCCGCCCCGCGCAGGCCGCTGGCCATGGCGGACACGACCCAGGGCGCGGCGACAATGCCGATCAGCGTGATGAACATCAGCGCCGCCGTCAGCAGCAGGGCCACCCGGTCCAGCAGGGTGCGGACCTCGGCCTCGGAACGGTTGTTGCGCGCCGCGCCCAGGATGGGCACGAAGGCCTGGGCGAAAGCGCCTTCGGCGAACAGGCGGCGCAGCAGATTGGGAATGCGGAAGGCGACCCAGAAAGCGTCGGTGATGGGGCCGGCGCCAAAGGCGCGGGCCACCAGGATGTCGCGGATCAGGCCGGAAATGCGGGACAGCAGGGTGAAGCTGCTGACCGTGGCCGCCGAACGAAACAGGCTCATGGATAGGACTACTGAAAAAAAAGGGCCGGTCCGGCCCGGCGAGGCTGCGCGCAAGCGCGAGACGCCCAATGAAAACAGGCCCACCTGGTGGGCCTGTCTTTGTACTACATCACTTCGGCGGCATGCGGATGGCGCCGTCGAGGCGGATGGTTTCGCCGTTCAGCATGTCGTTGGTGATGATGCTGTGGACCAGCTTGGCGTAGTCTTCCGGGCGGCCCAGGCGGGCGGGGAAGGGGATGCTGGCGGCCAGGGAGTCCTGCACTTCCTGCGGCATGCCGAAGATCATGGGCGTGCCGAAGATGCCGGGGGCGATGGTCATGCAGCGGATGCCGGCCTTGGACAAGTCGCGCGCGATGGGCAGGGTCATGCCGGCCACGCCCGCCTTGGAAGCGGCGTAGGCGGCCTGGCCGATCTGGCCGTCGAAGGCGGCGACGGAGGCGGTGTTGATCATCACGCCGCGTTCGCCGGTGGGTTCGGGCGCGTTGGCGCTCATGGCCTCGGCGGCCAGGCGCATCATGTTGAAGCTGCCGATCAGGTTGATCGACACGACCTTCTGGAACAGTTCCAGCGGATGCGCGCCGTTCTTGCCGACGATCTTGGCGGCGGGCGCGACGCCGGCGCAGTTCACCAGGCCGAACAGCGTGCCCAGTTCGAGCGCGGCCGCCACGGCGTTCTTGCCGTCGGCTTCCTGGGTCACGTCGCAGTGCACGTAGCGCTGGCCCAGTTCCTTGGCCAGGGCCGAGCCCGGCTCGTCCTGCACGTCGGCGATAACGACCTTGGCGCCGTTTTCGACCAGCATGCGCACCGTGCCGGCGCCCAGTCCGGACGCGCCGCCCGTGACGATGAATACCTTGTTCGCGATTTCCATGTGTCTACCACCAGTGAGTTCTAGGGATGAAAGCGGCGCGGCAGGCGCCGGATATGACTAGGCCTTCGGGGCCGGCCGGACGCGATGCGTTCCGGAGCCGGCGCCGAAGGCCTGTGAGCCATCGAGGCGCCGATCAGCCTTGGACGGCTGCGTACAGGCGCGCCTTGATTTCTTCGACCGCGCCGACGCCGGAGATCTTGCGGTACTTCGGCGCATCGGCGGGATTCTGCTGCGCCCAGGACGAGTAGTAATCGACCAGGGGGCGGGTCTGCTCGCGGTACACCGACAGGCGGTTGCGCACGGTGTCCTCGCGGTCGTCGTCGCGCTGGATCAGTTCTTCGCCGGTGATGTCGTCACGGCCTTCGACCTTGGGCGGGTTGAAGCGCACGTGGTAGCTGCGGCCGCTGGGCTGGTGCACGCGGCGCCCGCTCATGCGTTCGATGATGTCCTCTTCGGGGACTTCGATTTCCACCACGTAATCCAGCTTGACGCCGGCGCTCTTGAGCGCGTCGGCCTGCGGGATGGTGCGGGGGAAGCCGTCGAACAGGTAGCCGTTGGCGCAGTCGGGCTGCTGCAGGCGGTCCTGCACCAGGCCGATGATGATCTCGTCGGAAACCAGACCGCCGGCATCCATGACCTTTTTGGCTTCAATGCCCAACGGCGTGCCCGCTTTGACCGCGGCGCGCAGCATGTCGCCGGTGGAGATCTGGGGAATGCCGAAGTGTTGGGTGAGAAACGCGGCCTGGGTGCCTTTGCCGGCGCCGGGAGGTCCGAGCAAGATGAGACGCATGAGTGCTCCTGAAGGGGTGTATTTTTTGTGATCCGGGGAATTATGCCGCAATGCAGCAGCCGATGCGGAGCCGCGCCATAGGAAATAACCCTTATATCTGCTTGCTGTAGACCGCTCGGACGCGTTCCAGGTCTGCCGGGGTATCTACGCCTGCGGCAGGAGGGTGGGACGCCCGATGGACGACGATGACGTGGCCGTGTTCCATGGCTCGCAGCTGTTCCAGCGATTCGAAGCGTTCCAGCGCGCCCTGCGGCAAGCGCGGGTAGCGGCGCAGGAATGACACCCGATAGGCATACAGGCCGATGTGGTGCCACGCGGGCAGGCCTTCAGCCAGGATACGTTCGCCCGAGGCCAGCGCGTCGCGCGCCCAGGGGATCGGGGCGCGGGAAAAGTACAGTGCGCGGTCGTCCGCGGCGCAGACCAGCTTCACCACATTGGGATTGAACAGCGCGTCGGCGTCGGCCAGGGGGCAGGCGCAGGTGGCGATGTCGGCCTCGGGGCTGGCTTGCAGCTTGGCTGCGACGGCGTCGATCAGTTCGGGTTCGATCAGCGGCTCGTCGCCCTGCACGTTGACCACGATGGCGTCGTCGGGCAGGCCCAGTTGCTCCACGGCTTCGGCCAGGCGATCGGTGCCGGTCGGGTGGTCGGCACGGGTCATCAGCGCTTGCAGCCCATGCGCCTGGACCGCCTGCTGGACGCGGAGGTCGTCCGTGGCGACATAGACGCGGGCAGCGCCGGACAGCGCCGCGCGCTCGGCGGTGCGCACGACCATGGGCTTGCCAGCGATGTCGGCCAGCGGCTTGTCGGGCAGCCGGGTCGAGGCGGTGCGCGCCGGGATCAGGGCGATGAAGCTCATGCGGCGGCGGTTCAGGGGGCAGCGGGGGCGTCGTCCAGCGCGCGGGCTTCCGATTCCAGCATGACGGGGATGCCGTCGCGCACGGGGAAGGCCAGGCGGTCGGCGCGGCAGACCAGTTCGGCTTGCTGCCGGTCGTGTTCGAGGCGGCCCTTGCACAGCGGGCAGACGAGGATGTCGAGTAGGCGGGATTCCATGATCGGAATTCTAAAACAGTTTGCCTGGGGCCGGACCGGCTTTGCCGCCGCGGCACCGCCAGGCTGGCGTTTTTCTACCGCCGCGCCGGTTGGCGCAAGGCCTGCGCCAGCCAGTCGAACAACTGCGGATCGGAAAAGCCGGCGCGTACCGGGACTTCCCACAGGCGCGGGTCGTCCAGGGCGGCGCATTTGATCGCGTCCTTGGACGTGACCAGGATGGCGTCGGCCGTGAGCGCCCGGAAAGGCGATTCGGTGTAAGCGTGATGATCCGGCAGGGGCAGTGCGGTTGCCAGCGTGATGCCGGCGCCGCGCAGCGTGGTGAAGAAACGTTCCGGGTTGCCGATGCCGGCCGCCGCCGCGACGCGGGGCAGTCCGGCGAAGGCCGCCAGCGGACGCTTGCCGCGCCCCGAGATCTGGCGCGTGTCGCCCGGTTCCAGCCACATCCTGACCTGCCGCGGCTGGCCTGTGGCGCCCAGGGCTTGCGGCTGGCCGTCGGGCGTGCCGATGTTGGTCACCACCACGTCGACTTCCCGCAGACGTTCGGCCGGTTCGCGCAAGGGACCGGCGGGCAGCAGGCGGCCATTGCCCACGCCGCGTTCATCCTGCACCACGATTTCGATGTCGCGGGCCAGCGCCAGATGCTGCAGGCCGTCGTCCGAGACGATCACATCCACCTTGGGGTGGGCCCGCAGCAGGGCCTGGGCGGCCAGGGCGCGTTTCGGGTGCACGGAGACCGGGGCGCCAGTGGCGCGGGCGATCAGCGCGGGCTCGTCGCCAAAACGGGCCGCTTCCAGCTCGCCCAGCCCGACGCGGGCGTGGGGGCCGACCTTGACGCCGTAGCCGCGGCTGACCACGCCAGGGGTGTAGCCGCGCGACCGCAACGCTTCGACGGTGGCGATGACCATGGGCGTTTTGCCGGTGCCGCCGACGTAGACATTGCCGATCACCACGACGGGAACGGGGGCGCGATAGGCGCTGCGGCTGCCGTCCAGATAGCGCTGGCGCTTGCGCGCCACTTCCCAGGCGGTCAGCCTGGACAGCGGCAGCAGCAGATTGGAGAGCCAGCCGCCGTGCTGCCATTGGCGCGCCAGCAGCGTCGAAGCATGCTTGGCGGTCACCGGGTGGTCTGCGCGGCGAAGTTGACGCGGCCGATGCCAGCCAGCCGGGCGGCTTCCATGACGTTGATCACGGACTGGTGGGTGGCCTGGGCGTCGGCATTGATGACGACCAGCGGCTCGGTCTTGCCGGCCGCGGCCTGGCGCAGGGCGTCGGCGATTTCGGGCGGCGTGGAGACATCGATGAGGGTGCCGTTGAGCGCGTAGCGCCCGTCCTGGCTGACGGCGACTTCCAGCGCTGGGGGCGTGTCCTGTTCCATCGAGGCCTGGGGCAGGGTCACCTTCAGTTGCGTGAAGCGGGCGAAGGAGGTGGTCGCCGCCAGGAAGATCAGGATGACCAGCAGCACGTCGATGAGCGGGATCAGATTGATATCCAGCTCATCGCGGTCGCCGCGGGGGCCGCGGAAATTCATGAACGGCCCTCGCGCGGGGCGGATCCGGGCGAGACGGCGCGGACCAGGCGCGACGCGGCCTGTTCCATGGCACTGAGGTAGCCGTCGACGCGGCTGCGCAGGTAGCGGTGCGCGATCATGGCGGGAATGGCGATGAGGATGCCGAAGCCGGTGTTGTACAGCGCCATCGAGATGCCGCGCGCCAGCTGGGCGGGATCGCCGCCGCCGGGGGTATAGGAACCGAAGATTTCGATCATGCCGACCACGGTGCCGAACAGGCCCATCAGGGGCGCGACCACGGCGATGGTGCCGATGGCGGGAATATAACGGCTGAGATCGTGGGCGACGGCGCGCCCGGTGTCTTCGACCACGTTGCGCAGTTCTTCGCGGGGCAGGTGGCGGTGCCGCATCACGTCGGCGAGGATCCGGCCCAGCGGCGAGTTGCGTTCGAGGCGGTTGATCGATTCGGGAGTGTCCTGGCGGTTGCGCAGCATTTCAGCCACTTGATCGCTCAGGCCGCGCGGCATGACCAAGCCGCGGCGCAGGGAGAGGAAGCGCTCGAAGATCAGCGCCAGGCCCAGGACGGATGTCGCCAGCAGGGGCCAGATCGGCCAGCCGGCCTCGCGCAGTATGGAAAGCAAAGCGTTCAACTCCCGGGGGAGCCGGCGCGCAAGGGCGCGCAAACCGGCAACTGATCAAGCCGAAACTGTAACGGCGCGGCGGGGGGTGTGGCAAGTCGGTACGACCCCCAATCTATCCACAGATCCTGTGGATAATTCTGTGCAAAACTTCCCAGGAATGCTTATGGGCACAGGGCTTGCACTTGTTTGCTTCAATTGCGAGCAGCTCTGTTTTTGATAAATATCTATAAAAATCAATGATTTAATTCGAATTTGCTGGCTTTCGGGCCGGTTGCTGCAAATATGCTGGGACGCGGTATGATTGCGGCCCGCTACGCGGCCCCTGTGGACAGGTACGCATCGGAAAGCCCCATGACAATTGAATCTACAGTCACAAACAACGTATTTGCGCGGGATATCCTGACGGTTGCCCAGCTGAATCAAGCCGTGGGGCAGTTGTTGGAGCGCAGCATCCCGGCGCTGTGGGTGCGTGGAGAGATTTCCAACTTCACAGCGGCGGCTTCCGGGCATTGGTACTTCACGCTCAAGGACAGCCGGGCCTCCGTGCGCGCCGTCATGTTCAGAAGCCGCGCCAGCGCGGTGGGTTTCACGCCGCGGGCAGGCGATCAGGTCGAAATCCGGGCCCGGGTGTCCCTCTACGAGCCCCGTGGCGACTATCAGCTGCAGGCCGACGCCATGCGGCGGGCAGGATTAGGCAATCTGTACGAGGCCTTCCTGCGCCTGAAGGAGCAACTGGCTTCCGAAGGCCTGTTCGATCCGGCACGCAAGCGCGAACCCGTGGGGCTGCCGCGCGCGATCGGCGTGATCACTTCACTGCACGCCGCGGCGTTGCGGGACGTGCTGTCGGCGCTGGCGCGGCGTGCACCCCAGGTGCCCGTGATCATCTATCCGGCGCCGGTCCAGGGGGCGGACGCGGCAGGGCGGCTGGCCGCCCAGGTGCGCACGGCCAACCAGCGCGCGGAAGTCGACACGCTGCTGCTGGTGCGCGGCGGCGGCAGCATCGAGGATCTCTGGAGCTTCAACGACGAAGCGCTGGCGCGCGAGGTCGCGGCCAGCGAAATCCCCGTCATCAGCGGCGTGGGGCACGAGACGGATTTCACCATTGCCGATTTCGTGGCCGACGTGCGCGCGCCGACGCCGACCGCGGCAGCCGAACTGGCTTGCGTGCCGCGTTCCGAATTGCTCGGCCGGGTCATGCAGGCGGCGGAGGCCATGACACGGGGCCAGCAGCGCCGCCTGGAGCGCGCCGCCCAGCGGCTCGACCGCGCCGCCGCCCAACTGGTGTCGCCGGCCCAGCGCCTGGAGCACCAGCGCGAGCGCCTGAACAGCCTGCGTTTCCGCCTGGCCACCGCCTGGTCCGGTCCGCAAGAGCGCCGCGCCGCGCGCGTCAATCTGCTGACCCAGCGCCTGGCGCATCGGGTGCCGGACACCGGCCGTGCCGCCGACCGCCTGGCGGGCGCGGCGCGCCAGCTCGGCCAGGCGCATGCGCGGCTGCTGGTGCAGCGGCGCAACCGGCTGGCCGCCGCCACGGCGCAATTGCGCGCGCTGGACCCGGGCAACACGCTGGCCCGCGGCTACGCCATCGCGCGCGACGAGCAGGGCCGCATCGTGCGCGACGCGGCCGCGCTGGCGGCGGGGCAGGCGCTGGACCTGAGCTTCGCGCATGGCGGCGCCGAGGTCGCAGTCACGCGTACCCGCGATAGTCGCGAAGCGTCCTAAGCGCAGGCCGCGCGCCTGCCTGGCGGGTCAAGCGCCTGCCCTCATGAGTACATGCTTCCAGTGATAAGCAGATGCGTCCCTTAACCCCGCGCGGGCGGGGGGTTAACGCGGTATCCTCAGTAGTTGCCGATACAATTGAACGGCTTGATCGTGCACTCAACAGAAGGAACCTCAATGGCACATACTCTTCCCCCCCTGCCTTACGAACTGGACGCACTGGCTCCGCACATCTCCAAGGAAACGCTGGAGTTCCACTACGGCAAGCATCACCAGACCTACGTCACGAACCTGAACAACCTGATCCCGGGCACGGAATTCGAAACGCTGTCGCTGGAAGACATCGTGAAGAAGTCCTCGGGTGGCATTTTCAACAACGCCGCCCAGATCTGGAACCACACGTTCTACTGGAACAGCCTGGCCCCCAAGGCCGGCGGCGCTCCCACCGGCAAGCTGGCTGACGCCATCAATGCCAAGTGGGGCAGCTTTGACGCCTTCAAGGAAGCCTTCAACAAGTCGGCCGCCGGCAACTTCGGTTCGGGCTGGACCTGGCTGGTCAAGAAGGCCGACGGCTCGGTCGACATCGTCAATACCAGCAACGCCGCCACCCCGCTGACCACGGCCGACAAGCCGCTGCTCACCTGTGATGTCTGGGAACACGCCTATTACATCGACTACCGCAATGCCCGTCCCAAGTACCTGGAAAACTTCTGGGCGCTGGTGAACTGGGAATTCGCGGCCAAGAACTTCGCCTGACCGGCAAAGCCAGGCCTGCCGCGGCATTGCGCCGCGACCCTGAACAGACCCCTCGCGCAAGCCTGGGGTTTTCTTTTTGTTCAGTAAAAATTCAGTTTGCGAAATCCCTGTCGATTGTCGAATCCATTGCGGGGAAATAAAGAACAAACCGGCTTTTCTTCCGGGTTATCCCTAGGTTTGGCAACCACTATCGTTGGCCCCGGTCGGCGACTGAACCACGGGGTCCACGGCTGCGGCATGCCCGCCATAAACCGTGGTAACTACAGGGAAGGGAAGCATGTTGCGGTTTTTTTCGGGTTTGCGCATCGGCGCGCGCCTGTCGGGCGCGTTTTTGCTGGTGGCGGTGATAGGCGGTGCGATCGGGGGCTTCGGAGTTTGGGGCCTGGCGCGCATCAATGAAATGAACGACCGGCTTTACGACACCGAGCTGCGCGGCATCTCGGACGTCAAGGAAGCCAATATCAATCTGATCTATGCGGGCCGCGCCCGCAATGGCTACCTGGCCGCGTCCACGGAAAAGGAGCGCCAGGCGCTGCGCAAGCAGTTCGACGACGCCGTCGCGCAGATGGACAAGCTGCGTGAAAAGGCCGCGGCCAATTTCTATTCGGAAGATGGCAAGCGTCTGCTGGCGCAGTTCGCCGAGACCGAACAGGTCTGGAAGAGCGAGTCCGCCGCGTTTTTCGCCGCCGCCCAGGCCCGGCCATTGACCCAGGCCGATCCGCGCGTGGCCGAGGTCGAAGCTCGCGTGATCGCCTCGTCGCAGAAGCTGGACGATCTGATGACCAGCCTGGCGAAGATCAAGGAAACCGTCGCCGCGCAAAGCGTGCAGAACGGCACGGATCTCTACGAAAATCTGCGCGCGCTCATGCTCGCCCTGGCCGTGATCGGCGTGGCGGTCGGCATGCTGCTGGGCTGGCTGGTGACGCGCGGCATCGTGCGTCCGCTGGAACACGCCGTGACGGCCGCGCGCCAGGTGGCGGCGGGCGACCTGACGACCGACATCCAGGTCGCCACGCGCGACGAAACCGGCGACCTGATGGGCGCGCTCAAGACCATGAACGAAAGCCTGGCGCGCATCGTGAAGGACGTGCGCGACGGTTGCGAGAGCATTGCTTCGGCATCCTCGCAGATCGCCCAGGGCAACGCCGATCTGTCGCAGCGCACCGAGGAACAGGCTTCGTCGCTGGAGGAAACCGCGGCGTCGATGGAGCAGTTGACCAGCACCGTGCAGCAGAACGCCAACAACGCCAGCGAAGCGGACCGCCTGGTCAACCAGGCGTCCAGCGTGGCGGTGCGTGGCGGCGAAGTGGTGGACGGCGTGGTCCAGACCATGAGCGCGATCTCCGACAGTTCGCGTCGCATCGCCGACATCACCGGCGTGATCGACGGCATTGCCTTCCAGACCAACATCCTGGCGCTCAACGCCGCGGTGGAAGCGGCGCGCGCGGGCGAGCAGGGCCGCGGCTTTGCGGTGGTGGCGGGCGAGGTGCGCACGTTGGCGCAGCGTTCGGCGGTGGCCGCGAAGGAGATCAAGGCCTTGATCGACGAGTCGGTCACGCGCGTCGAGGGCGGCACGCGCCAGGTCGACGAGGCCGGCCGCACCATGCGCGAGGTGGTGGACAGCGTGCGTCAGGTCGCCACGCTGGTGCGCGAGATTGCCAGCGCCTCGGAAGAGCAGTCCGCCGGCATCGGCCAGGTCAATCAGGCTGTGGCGCAGATGGACACCGTGACCCAGCAGAACGCCGCGCTGGTGGAAGAGGCGGCCGCCGCGGCCGCCAGCATGCAGGAGCAAGCCACCCGGCTGGCCCAGGAAGTGCGCCGCTTCAAGGTGGAAGCGGGTGGCGGCTCGGCGCGCGAAGCCCAGGTCCGCCTGGTGCAGGCCGTGCCCGCCACGCCGCGCAAGGCGGCGGCGCCTGCGGCGCGTCCGTCGCTGGCGCAAGGTTCGGACGACGACTGGTCGACGTTCTGATCTCGCGCTGTGGGCTGCCGGTCAGGTGGGAGTGGTAAGGTTAGCCACTTTCAACCGCGCCGGCTTTTGCCCATGAACCTGCCCGACCCCCTACGCCGGCTGCTGGCCGGCCCGCGCCGGTGGGCGCATCGCAAGGTGCGCCAGATCAACCGCCTGTCGCGCAAGAGCGTGCAGATGGGGCTGCTGCTGGGAGGCGCCGGTCTGGTGGCGCTGATGTCGCTGGGCTTTGCCTATTTGGCCGACAAGGCGCTGGAATGGAATCGCGAGTGGGTGGCCTACAACGGTTGGCTGGCCTTGCTGGTCCTGCCCCTGAGCCTGGCTGCCTTGCGCTGGCTGACCTTGCGTTTTGCGCCCAACGCCTCCGGTAGCGGCATTCCCCAGGTCATCGGCGCCTTGTCGCTGCCGCCGGGTCCCAGCCAGAACAGCCTGGTGGCGTTGGGGCAGACCCTCTGGAAAATTCCCCTCGCATTCTTCGGCATGCTGGCCGGCGCGTCGATCGGCCGCGAAGGGCCGTCGGTGCAGGTGGGCGCCGCCCTCATGCTGGCCTGGGGCGACTTCTGGAAGCGCCGCGGCGTGCAACTGCGCGGCTTCCACGCCAATGAATTGATCGCCGCCGGCGCTGCGGGTGGCCTGGCCGCCGCCTTCAACGCGCCGCTGGCCGGCGTTATCTTCGCCATCGAGGAACTGGGACGGGGCACCGTGCTGCGCTGGCAGCGGCTGGTGCTGATCGGGGTGCTGGCCTCGGGCTTCCTGGTCGTGGCCGTGGTCGGCAACAACCCTTACTTCGGCGTCTTCGGCGGCGCGCCGCTGGCCCATGGCATGGTGATGTGGGTCGTCATTTGCGCGGCGCTCAACGGCGCGCTGGGCGGCATATTCGCCCGTCTGCTCGGCAAGGGGGCGGCCGGCAGCGCGCCGCAGTCCTGGCGTGCCTGGATCCGCGCGCATCCGATCTGGACGGCCTTCATCATGGGCTTGATCCTTGCCGTCATCGGCCTGTCCACGGCGGGCAGCGTTTACGGCACGGGGTATGGCGTGGCGGCGGACCTGCTGTCGGGGAAGGACGCGGCGCCGGCCAGTTTCGGCCTGGCCAAGCTGGCCGCCACGGTCGCGTCTTATTGGGCCGGCATACCTGGCGGCATTTTCACGCCCGCCCTGACCACGGGCGCGGGCATCGGCCATCACATCTGGCAACTGGCGGGAGATGGCGTGGATCACCGCGTGCTGGTGCTGATTTCGATGGCAGCCTTCCTGGCCGCCGCGACCCAGGCGCCCCTGACCGCCAGCGTGGTGGTGATGGAAATGACGGGCAGCCAGCCCATGCTGTTCTGGCTGTTGGTGGGATCCTTGCTGGCCTCGGGCGTGTCGCGCCAGTTCTGCCCGCAACCCTTCTATCATCTGGCCGCCGGACGCTTCCGCCGGCAGGCCATCGTGGACACGGCGCGCGCCGCCAGGCCGCCGGCGGCCTGAGTTCAAAACCCGGGCCCGCGTCCCGGCGCAGGGCTCGCCGCGCGCACCGTTTGGGTGAACAGCCATTGGACACTGTCCGTGCAGCGGACATCCCACAGGTGCACCAACTTGGCGCGAAAGCGCTGCGTTAAGATCGGCCGATCCGGATTTTTTCTCACTTACTTCGAGCTTCCCATGACCGTGCATGCTTTTATTTGTGACGCGATCCGCACCCCCTTCGGCCGCTACGGCGGCGCGCTGGCTTCCGTGCGCCCCGATGATCTTGCCGCCGTAGCCATCAAGGCGCTGGTGGCGCGCAATCCCGGCGTGCGCTGGGAAGAACTGGACGACGCCATCATGGGCTGCGCCAACCAGGCGGGTGAAGACAACCGCAACGTGGCCCGCATGGCTACGCTGCTGGCCGGTCTGCCGATCGAAGTGCCCGGCGCCACCGTCAACCGCCTGTGCGGTTCGGGCCTGGACGCCATCGGCGGCGCCGCCCGCGCCATCCGCGCCGGCGAAGCCGGCTTGATGCTGGCCGGCGGCGTGGAAAGCATGAGCCGCGCGCCGTTCGTCATGGGCAAGGCCGACAGCGCCTTTTCGCGCAGCGCCGCGATCTACGACACCACCATTGGCTGGCGCTTCATCAACAAGCTGATGAAGGCGCAATACGGCGTGGACTCGATGCCCGAAACGGCCGAGAACGTCGCCGACGATTTCAAGATCAGCCGCGAAGACCAGGACCTGTTCGCGCTGGCCAGCCAGCAGAAGACCGCGCGCGCGCAAAAAGAAGGCTTCTTCGACGCCGAGATCGTGCCCGTGTCGATCGCCCAGAAAAAGGGCGATCCCATCGTCGTCAGCAAGGACGAGCACCCGCGTGAAACCACGCTGGAATCGCTGGCCAAGCTGAAGGGCGTGGTTCGTGAAGGCGGCACCGTCACCGCCGGCAATGCCTCGGGCGTCAACGACGGCGCTGCCGCGCTGTTGCTGGCCGATGAAAAGGCTGCCGCTTGTCACGGCCTGACCCCGCGCGCCCGCGTGGTCGGCATGGCCACGGCCGGCGTCGCGCCGCGCATCATGGGTATCGGCCCGGCGCCCGCCACGCTGAAGGTGCTGGCCCAGACCGGCCTGACGCTCGAGCAGATGGACGTCATCGAGCTGAATGAGGCGTTTGCCGCCCAGGGCCTGGCCGTGCTGCGCCAGCTGGGTATTGCCGACAACGACCCGCGCGTGAACCCCAACGGCGGCGCCATCGCCCTGGGCCATCCGCTGGGCGCCAGCGGCGCACGCCTGGCCACCACCGCGATCAACCAGCTGCACCGCACCGGTGGTCGCTATGCGCTGTGCACCATGTGCATCGGCGTGGGCCAGGGCATCGCGCTGATTATCGAGCGCGTGTAATCGCCGGGCACGTTTGGGCCGCCTGCGGCCCATGCGTGCTGGAACGAAAAGGGAGCCTCGAGGGCTCCCTTTTCATATCTGCCGGCGGGCTGTTTCAGGGCAGGCCGTCCAGCTTCTTGCCGGCCTTGATGCCGTGCTGCTCGAACCAGCCCTGGGCCATTTCCAGGGCGTAGCGCACCGGCTTCTTGGCGCAATGCGGATCTTCGGTCTGTGGCGCCATGTCCTCGATGTTGACGATCGTGCCGTCGTCGGCGATAAAGGCAATCGAGAGCGGCAGGAGGGTGTTGCGCATCCAGAAGCACTGCACGTCGGGCTGTTCGAACACGAACAGCATGCCGTCGTTGCCGGGCAGCTCCTTGCGGAACATCAGGCCGTCGCGGCGGGTCGCTTCCGTGTTGGCGACTTCTGCGCGGATAATATGGATGCCAGCCGATAGCTGGGTGGTGGGCAGAGGCGCTTGCGGGCCAGTCTGCTGCGCGCCAGCCGCTGCGGGCAGGGCCATCGCGATGGCGGCGAGGGCGGGGGCCAGGGCTTTCGGCAGGAGGTTTCTGAAGAACGCTGTCTTGAACAACGTGAGGCTGACAGGAATTAAAACGGCGTTCTTGGGCATGACCTGGCGCAATGAATGAAAAATAACAAGGCGGGGCTCGAAAGCCCCGCCTGAATAATGGCGCAACCTTACCGTTGCGCTTTAAGGGTAACTCAGGCAGCCGTGATATTAAGCGCCTGTTTGCCTTTGGGCCCCTGAATAATCTCGAAGGCGACTTTCTGGCCTTCCTTCAGGGTTTTAAAACCATTCATCTGGATGGACGAAAAATGGGCGAACAGATCTTCACCGCCGTCGTCGGGCGTAATGAAGCCAAACCCCTTTGCATCGTTGAACCATTTGACGGTGCCCGTCGATTTGGGATTGTCCCCTTGGACGGCGGTTGCGGTCGTATCAGACATGCGGACTGCCTCATTGAATCGTATGTTGACGAAGGGCATCGCGGCCTAGACCCCTGTCCCCCCTCCGGCTTCCTGGCAGATTTTCGATGAGTTGAAAACCCCAGAATGCGTGGATAATGCGCCGCTTTTCTTTGCGGCGTCAAGTATGGAAACTACGCATTTCTACGTGTAATTTTCCGTAAGTTGCACGCTAGCCGTCCCCAGTTTAAATAGAATAGCGGCCCTATGAGTTCTACCTTGGATACCCAGCATGATTTGGCCGTCGAGAAGGCTCCGGCGCGCGCCGCGCCGCCTCCGATGTATCAGGTCCTGCTGCTGAACGACGACTACACCCCGATGGAATTCGTCGTGAAAGTACTGCAAAAGTTCTTCAATAAGAATCACGAAGAGGCGACGAGGATCATGTTGCAGGTGCATCACGAAGGGCGTGGTGTTTGCGGGGTATATCCCCGCGACCTCGCCGCGACGCGCATCGCGCAAGTGGCCCAGTACGCGCGGGCGCGCCAGCACCCTCTGCAATGCGTGATGGAACCCGTCTGAACCCAGCATTTGATGCGCCGCCTGTCATGGCGGCGTTGTGTTGTCCGGTTATTTTGAAATGCAGTATCCGCGTACCCGAGAAGCGCGCGGAATGATCAGGTCGGCAGCTCCGCCGCTAAGGGGCGGTGCGTCTGAATATTTGAGTGAGCGGGAGATTTACCGTGAGTGGAAAGATCAGCAAGGCCTGGCTGGCGACAGCCGGGGTCGTGGTATTGGCCGGCGCCATCGGCGTGGGCTGGTGGATGGGCAAGGAGCGTCAGCCCGCCAACCCGGCGCCAGCCGTCGTGTCGCAGCCTGCGGCTCCGACGGGTGGCGACGCCAAACCGGCGTTGCCCGCCAGCGCGGTGGTCGGCGCGGCCGATCCCTTCGCGGCGCTTTCCTGCCAGCCGCGCCAGTACAACGATACCTTGGCGCTCGCGGTGACTTTCACTCAGCCGGTGGACGCCAAGTCCAACCTGGACAGCTTTCTGCAGGTGACCGACACGGGCACGGCTAGCGACCAGGACCATGAATCGTCCGCCACCAGCGGCGATCAGCCTGCCTCGGTACGGCCGGGCGACTCGGCGCCCAAAGGCAAGATCCTGAAGGGCAGTTGGGTGGTCGGCGACAACCCCCGCATGGTCTATTTCCCCTACGTGCAGCCGCAGCGTTCCTACGCGATTTCGGTGCGCGCCGGGCTGCCCGGCGCGGGCGCAGGGGTCAAGCTGGCGGAAGCCTCGAATTGCGAGGTGAGCACGCAGGCCATGCCACCTTCGTTCTATTTCGCCAGCCGCGGCGTGGTGCTGCCGGCCGGCCAAAACGGCGGTCTGCCCGTGGCCACGGTGAACGTGTCCGAAGTGGACGTGCAATTCCTGCGCGTGTCGCCGGAGCGCGTGCCCGAACTGTTCGACACGGTGCTGGGCATTGGCCGCAATACCGGCGCCTCCGCCGATGAGGAAGACGATGGTGGCAACGATGAGGACGGCTGGCGCTATTCCGACAACCGCAGCCTGAAAGGCTCGGTCAGCAACTGGGATCTGGACCGCCTGAACTCGCTGACGACCAGCGTCTATCAAGGCCGTTTCGTTACCGACGACAAGCCCAACCGCCGCCATGTCACCTTCCTGCCGGTCGAAGGCATCAAGGAACTGCAGGAACCCGGCATCTATGTCGCGGTGATGAGCCAGCCCGGCCGTTTCCGTTACGAATACCAGGTGACGTATTTCTACGTCAGCGACATCGGCCTGCACGCGCGCCGCTACAGCGACCGCATCGAAGCCTATTCCGTGTCGCTGAAGAGCGGCACCGCCATCTCGGGCGCCGTGTTCGAACTGGTGGACGGCGCCGGCAAGTCGCTGGCCAAGGCCGCCGCCGATGGCCAGGGCCATGTGCGCTTTGATGGCAGCTTCGCCAATGCGCGCGTCATCCGCGCCTCGCGCGACAAGGAAATGACGGTGCTGGCCCTGGGCGAACCCGCCCTGGACCTGTCGGAATTCGACACCGGCGGCCACGTTTCGCGCCCCAATAACTTGTTCGTCTACGCCGGCCGCAATCTGTACCGCCCCGGCGAAACCTTCAACGTGTCGGTCCTGCCGCGCGACCTGGACGGCCGCATGCTGGCGCCGTCGCCCCTGACCGCCACCATCAAGCGTCCCGACGGCCGCACGGTGCTGACCACCCTGTGGCAGCCCAAGAAAGATCTGCCCGGCTACATCGAACGCAGCATCGATCTGCCGCTGGACGCGCAAACCGGTACCTGGATGCTCGAACTGCGCGTGGACCCCGCGTCGCGCGCGCCGGACGCGTCCTGGAAGTTCCAGGTCGAGGAATTCCTGCCCGAACGCATGAAGATGGCGCTGACCTCCGACCAGGAAGTGCTGTCGCCGGAGGAAACGCTGACCATCGACGTGCAGGGCGACTATCTCTACGGCGCGCCCGCCGCCGGCAACCGCCTGCTCTCCAGCTTCCAGGTCAAGCGCGACCGTTTTGCGCTGCCCCAGCAATGGCCCGGCTTTATCTTCGGCGACGTGGCCGACGATAGCCGCCGCCATTTCGAGGAATTGCCCGAAGCGGCCCTGGACGACAAGGGCCATGGCCAGCTCGAGGTCGACCCGCGCACCGGCGGCACGCGTTCGCCGATGAAGGTTCGCGTATCGGCCAGCCTGCTCGAATCGGGCGGCCGTCCGGTGGTGCGCTCGATCGAGCGCAGCGTCTGGCCCGCCGACCGCCTGATCGCCGTGCGTCCGCAATTTGACGGCGACGTGGCCCGCGAAGGCGCGCCTGCCAGTTTTGAAGTGCTGCGCGTGGACGCCCAGGGCGAGATTGCGCCGCTGGCGCAGGCGCAGATGCGCCTGTACCGCGAAGAGCGCCAGTACTACTGGCGTTTCGACGACCAGCGCGGCTGGAACAGCGGCTACACAGAAACCGACGAATTGCTGGATTCGCGCGAGATCGCGCTGAATGACCGCGCCCAGTTGACCGTCCCTGTGAAGTGGGGCCGCTACCGCCTGGAGATCGCCGATCCCGAAACCGGCCAGACCCTGCGCTACCGCTTCTACGCCGGCTGGAACGCGCAGGACGCCGACTCCATGGGCAATCGCCCTGACCGCGTGCAGATGAAGCTCGAAGGTGTTCCCGCCAAACCGGGCGACACGGTCAAGCTGACCCTGACGCCGCCGCATGACGGCCAGGCGCTCATCACTGTCGAAGGCGACCGCATGCTGTGGTCCACCTGGGTGGCCGTGAAAGCGACGGGCACGCAGGTCGAGATTCCGGTCGACAAGAGCTGGAAGCGCCACGACCTGTACATCGCCGCCGCCGTGTTCCGTCCCGGCAGCGAAGGCGACCGCGTGACCCCGGCGCGCGCGCTGGGCCTGACCTTCCTGCCGATCGCCAGCGGCGACCGCAAGCTGGACGTCAAGCTGACCGCGCCGCCCAAGGCGGTGCCCGAAACCAAGGCGACCGTGCGCGTCAAGGTCGACGGCGCCCAGGGCAAGCAGGCCACCGTGACCCTGTCGGCGGTGGACGTGGGCATCCTCAACATCAACCAGTACAAGACGCCCGATCCGCTGGACTACTTCTTCGGCAAGCATCGCTACGCGCCCGAATTGCTGGACATGTACGGCAAGCTGATCGAGAAGATGGACGGCACCAAGGGCAAGCTGAAGTGGGGCGGCGACGCCGCCATGCGCGGCGACAGCAAGAGCCTGCCGAAGAAGGTCAAGCTGGTGGACCTGTTCTCCGGTCCGGTCACGCTGAATGAGCAAGGCGAGGCGGATATTCCGCTGGATCTGCCCGACCTCAACGGCACGCTGCGCCTGATGGCCGTGGCCTTCACGCCGGACAACTACGGCAGCACCGACACCGAAATGGTGGTGGCGGCGCCCATCGTTGCCGAGCTGAATACGCCGCGCTTCATCACGCCGGGCGACCAGGCCGCGATCGCGCTGGACCTGACCAACATGAGCGGCGCCGAGCAGAAGGTGACGGTCAAGCTGGAAGCGCTGGATCCGTTGGGCATCGTCGACGGCGTCAAGACCGTGACCTTGAAGGACAAGCAGCGCACCACGCTGCGCTTCACCGCCACGACTACCGGTTCGTACGGCCTGGGCCTGATGCGCCTGACCGTCGACGGGCAGGGCGGCGGCAAGCCCGTGCACATCGTGCGCGAATCCGTGCTGCAGGTGCAACCGGCCTACGCGGCCGAGCGCCAGGTACGCCGCTTGCGCGTGGGTCCGGGCGAAGCCAATGCGCCGCAGGCGTCGTGGGTGGCTTCCTACTACCCGGATTCGACCACGGTCAGCATGACGGTCTCGAACCGTCCGCCGATCAACGTCAACCGCCTGGTCGAGGGGCTGCTCAACTATCCCTACGGCTGCACCGAACAGACCATCAGCGCGACGCTGCCGTGGGTCATGCTGGATGAGGAAGCGGCCAAGCAGTTCGGCCTCAAGCCGCGCACCAAGGCCGAGCGCGACGCCAAGGTGGCTGGCGCGATCGGCCGCCTGGCCGGCATGCGCAACGCCGTCGGTTCCTACAACCTGTGGAGCAGCTCGTCCTCGCGCGACGTGTGGCTGACGGCCTATGCCGTCGGCTTCCTGCAGGACGCCCGCGACAACGGTTTCGAGGTGCCCGAGGCATCGCTGGACCGTTCGCGCCAGTGGCTGCTGGAGCAGGTGCAGCAGAGCTCCGGCGCGTTCGGCACCTGGTCGGCCAACCTGAAGCGCAACCTCGAGTCCGGACGCTACGACGCCAACGACGCCAGCATCCTGCGGGAAGACCACCGCCGCTTCGCCGGCCTGGCCACTGCCGCCTTGGCGCTGGCGCGCGACAAGAAGGCGCCGTTGTCCACGGTGCGCCAGCTGTACGACAACTACCAGGAGCGTGCCCGCTCGCCGCTGCCGCTGATTCAGCTGGCGGCCGCGTTCAAGCTGATGGGCGACGAAGGGCGCATGAAGAGTGCGCTCGACCAGGCCATGGCGCGCGAGTACGGACTCAACGCGCGCCGCAATTCCGGCTACTACGACGACTGGCTGGGCGACTACGGCAGCAGCGTGCGCGACTACGCGCTGGCCTATGCGATCGCCAACAAGTATGAGCTGCGCCATGAGCGCCTGGAAAATCTGCTGACGCAATTGGCCAGCCGTCTGGGCAACCGCTCGTACCTGTCGACGCAAGAGCAGATGGCCCTGCTGTTGACGGCTCGCGCACTGGGCGGCGACAAGTCCACGCCCTGGTCGGCCACGCTGACCGTCAACGGCGTCAGCAAGCCGCTGGTCGGCGGCAAGAGCGACCAGAGCGTGTCGCTGTCGGCGGCCGATCTGGCGGGCACGCAACTGCTGAACACCGGCAGCCAAGCCCTGTTCGTCGAGTACGACATCCAGGGCAGCCCGACCGCCACGCCCGCGCCGCGCAGCGACATCATCCAGCTCAAGCGCGGCTGGTACCGTCCGGACGGCCGTCCGTGGGATGGCGGCAGCCTGCAGACCGGCGACATGCTGGTGGTGTGGGTGCAGGCCAGCGCCAACCAGAACATTCCGGATGGCTTGCTGGTGGACCGCGTGCCGGCGGGTTTTGAAGTCGAAAACCTGAACCTGTCGCAAAGCCCCGAGATGCAGGAATGGACGATCGGCGGACGCCGCGTGGCCGAAGCCATGTCCGATCCCAACATCAAGCACCGCGAGTTCCGCGACGACCGCTATGTGGCCGCGGTGTCGCTGGGACGCGGCAAGGTGGACGTGTTCTATCTGGTGCGCGTCGTGACGCCGGGCCGCTACGCGGTGCCGTCGACGGTGGCCGAGGACATGTACCGGCCTGAAATCCGGGGCGTAGGCGAGCAATGGAGCACGGTAGAGATCCGCGACCGCGGCGCCAAGCGTCCTTGAACCCCGCCGCCACCCCCGTGGCGGGCGCCTCGAGCGCCCGCCGCTGGCGGCGGCGCGGAATCTTCGCGGCCAGCGCGTTGTTTGCGCTGGCCGCGTCGTTATTCACGCTCGACCGCCTTTATCCCTTGCCGGCCGTGGATTCGGGCGGCGCGGCGGTCGTCGTGGCCGCCGACGGCACGCCGCTGCGCAACTATCCCAGCCGCGACGGCATCTGGCGCTATCCGGTCACGCCCGACCAGGTGTCTGAGCGCTATCTGGAAACGCTGCTGACCTACGAGGACCGCTGGTTCTACTGGCACCCGGGCGTCAATCCGGTGGCAATGGCGCGCGCTGGCTGGCAGTGGGCCACCAACCGCCGCATCGTCTCGGGCGGCTCCACCCTGACCATGCAGGTCGCACGGCTGATCGATCCGGAATTGGCCGGCAAGCCTTCGCGCTCCATGTCGGCCAAGCTGCGGCAGGCCTGGCGTGCGATCCAGCTGGAAATGCACTACAGCAAGGACGAGATCCTGTCGCTGTATCTGACCCACGCGCCCATGGGCGGCATCGTGGAGGGCGTGGAAATGGGCTCGCGCCTGTGGCTGGGCAAGCCGGCGCGCGACCTGAGCCCGGCCGAAGCGGCGATGTTGACCGCCTTGCCGCAGGCGCCGTCGCGCCTGCGTCCCGACCGCCATCCGGAGGCCGCGCAGGCCGCGCGCGACAAGGTGCTGGACCGCATGGTCGAACTCGGCCGCTGGACCCCTGCGGAGGTGGCCGACGCCAAGATCGAGAACGTGGTCGCGCCGCCGCTGCGGGCGCGCTGGCTGGCGCCCCTGGCCGCGCAGCGCCTGCTGCAGGAGGCGGGCAGTCAGCGCAGCGCCGGCCGGCGCCCCGGCGAGCGGCCCGCGGTGGTCACGTCCACCCTGGACGCGGATATGCAGGCCGCGGTGGAGCGCATGCTTCAGGACCGGGTGGACGGCTTGCCGCCCAAGGTGTCGATGGCCGTGTTGGTGATGGACAACGATACGCTGGAGGTCAAGGCCTACGCGGGCTCCGCGGATTTTTCCGACGATAGCCGCGCTGCCCACGTGGACATGGTGCGCGGCGTGCGTTCGCCAGGCTCCACCCTCAAGCCCTTCCTGTATGCCCAGGCGCTCGACGAGGGCCTGATCCACTCCGAAAGCTTGCTGATGGATGCGCCGATGTCGTTTGGCGGCTACGCGCCCGGCAATTTCCAGGCAGCGTTTGCCGGCCCGATCAGCGTGGCGCAGGCCCTGCAGCGCTCGCTCAACGTCCCGGCGGTGGACCTGCTGGACCGTGTCGGGCCCAGCAGTTTTGCCTCGGTCATGCTGGCCGGCGGGGTACGGTTACGTTTGCCTGCGGGCGCCGAACCGAATTTGAGCTTGATTTTGGGCGGGGGCGGCACCACATTGGAAGAACTGGTGGGCGCTTACCGGGCCTTGGCCCGCGGTGGCGTCTCCGGACGGCCCCGCCTGCGGCCGGAGCAGGCGAAGGTCGAGTCCCGTATGATGAGTCCTGGGGCGGCCTGGATCGTCCGCGACATCCTGGAGAGCGGCGGCCATCCGGACCGGCCGTTCTACCAGTCGGGCAGTCCGGCGCGGCAACTGGCCTGGAAAACCGGGACAAGTTTCGGATTCCGGGACGCCTGGGCCGTCGGAGTGACCGACAGGTGGACGATGGGCGTCTGGGTCGGCCGTCCGGACGGCACGCCCAACCCTGGATTTTTCGGGGCCAACGTGGCGGCGCCGCTACTGCAGGATATCGTGGCGGCCTTGCCCGAAGGCGCCCAACAGGTCCGCGTCAGGCCCGAAACGGTGCAGGCCGCGGTGACTTGCTGGCCCCTGGGTTACAAGCTCGGCAGCGTGCCATCCGGCGTATGTCCGGAGCAGCGCGCAGCCTGGGTGCTGAATGAAACGGCGCCGCCGTCTTTTGCCGGCTACGCCGACGCTTCGCGCGGACCCTTGCGTCTGGGCGGGGTGGCCAGCGGTTCGGTGCTGCGGCCCGTGCCGGGCGGGCGCGAAGTGGCGCTGGATGTGGACGTGCAAGGAACAGAAGGCGAAGTATGGTGGATGCTGGACGGGCGCGTGGTGGGTCACGGCGCGTCGGGTCATCCGTTTAAATTAGTGCTGGCCATGGACGGCCGATATACGCTTACCGTCATGGATACGCAAGGCCGCCACGATAGAGTGGTTTTTGAAATCGCTGGCGTTACGCCATGATCGGCATAGAATATGAATCGTGTATTTGCCCGCTTCGATGCGTTACGGAGGAAGCGTGATTTCTCAAGAGCTTGAAGTCAGCCTGCATATGGCTTTCGTCGAGGCCCGTTCGGCCCGGCATGAATTTATTACCGTCGAGCATCTGCTGCTGGCGTTGCTCGACAACGCTTCGGCCGTTGAAGTGCTGCGCGCATGCGCCGCCAACCTGGATGACCTGCGCCGCAACCTGCGCCAGTTCGTTTCGGAGAACACCCCGGTGATCCCAAGCGGCGCCGAGGTCGACACGCAGCCCACGCTGGGTTTCCAGCGTGTGATCCAGCGCGCCATCATGCACGTATCGGCGGGCGGCACCGGCAAGAAGCCGGTCACCGGCGCCAACGTGCTCGTGGCCATTTTCGGCGAAAAGGATTCGCACGCCGTGTACTACCTGCAACAGCAGGGCGTGACGCGGCTGGACGTCGTCAATTTTCTGTCGCATGGCATTACCAAACAGCCCCAGGTGGAGTCCGCCGCCGTGCAGAAAGAGCAGCAGACCAATGGTGAAGAACAGGGCGAATCGCGTCAGTCGCCGCTGGACCAGTACGCCACCGACCTGAACGCCGCCGCGCTGGCGGGCCGCATCGATCCCCTCATCGGGCGCGAGCACGAAGTCGAGCGCGTGATCCAGGTGCTGTGCCGCCGCCGCAAGAACAACCCGCTGCTGGTTGGCGAGGCCGGCGTGGGCAAGACCGCGATCGCCGAAGGCCTGGCCTGGCGCATCACGCGCGGCGAAGTGCCCGAAATCCTGCAGGCCGCCCAGGTCTTTTCGCTGGATATGGGCGCCTTGCTGGCTGGCACCAAGTACCGCGGCGATTTCGAACAGCGCCTGAAGGGCGTGCTCAAGCAGATCCGCGGCAACCCCGACGCCATTCTGTTCATCGACGAAATCCATACGCTGATCGGCGCCGGTTCGGCTTCCGGCGGCACGCTGGACGCGTCCAACCTCTTGAAGCCGGCCTTGTCGTCCGGGCAGCTCAAGTGCATCGGCGCCACCACCTACACCGAGTACCGCGGCGTCTTTGAAAAAGACCATGCGCTGTCGCGCCGTTTCCAGAAGATCGACGTGGCCGAACCCAGCGTCGAGCAGACCGTGCAGATCCTGCGCGGCCTGAAGAGCCGCTTCGAGGAGCACCACAGCGTGCGCTACTCGGCTGCCGCCCTGTCGGCCGCGGCCGAATTGTCGGCGCGCTTCATCAATGACCGCCATCTGCCGGACAAGGCCATCGACGTGATCGACGAGGCCGGCGCTGCGCAGCGCCTGCTGCCGCGCTCGCGCCAGAAGAAGGTGATCGGCAAGGTGGACATCGAGAACATCGTGTCCAAGATCGCGCGTATTCCGCCGCAGTCCGTCTCCAACGATGACCGCAGCAAGCTGGCGACGCTGGACCGCGACCTGAAGACCGTGGTGTTCGGCCAGGACAACGCCATCGAGGCCCTGTCCGCCGCCATCAAGATGGCGCGTTCGGGCCTGGGCAAGCCGGAAAAGCCGATCGGCGCCTTCCTGTTCTCCGGCCCCACCGGCGTGGGCAAGACCGAGGTCGCCCGCCAGCTGGCGTTCACGCTGGGCGTGGAGCTGCTGCGTTTCGACATGTCGGAATACATGGAACGGCACGCGGTGTCGCGCCTGATCGGCGCGCCTCCGGGCTATGTCGGTTTCGACCAGGGCGGCCTGCTGACCGAGGCCATCACCAAGCAGCCGCATTGCGTGCTGCTGCTCGATGAAATCGAAAAGGCGCACCCGGATGTGTTCAACATCCTGCTGCAGGTCATGGACCACGGCACGCTGACCGACAACAACGGCCGCAAGGCGGACTTCCGCAACGTCATCGTCATCATGACGACCAATGCGGGCGCCGAAACCTTGAACCGTCCGTCCATCGGTTTCGCGAATTCGCGCGTGGTGGGCGACGAAATGGCGGAAATCCGCCGCATGTTCACGCCCGAGTTCCGCAACCGCCTGGACGCGATCATTCCGTTCGCGCCGCTGGACCGCGAAATCATCCTGCGCGTGGTGGACAAGTTCCTCATGCAGCTGGAAGACCAGTTGCACGAGCGCCGCGTGGAAGCGATCTTCACCACCACGCTGCGTGAACATCTCGCCAAGGAAGGGTTCGATCCGCTGATGGGCGCACGCCCCATGCAGCGCCTCATTCAGGACACCATCCGGCGCGCGCTGGCCGACGAGCTGCTGTTCGGCAAGCTGGTCGACGGCGGCACGGTTACGGTGGACCTGGACGAGGAAGGCAAGGTCAAGTTGGACTTCGACGATAGCGGCAAGCCGCCCTCGTCGGATGCGCCTGACAAACAGGAAGTCGAACTGGTCGATTAGGCGACTCAATGACCGCGGACCGCCAGCCGCTGATCGAGTGCGAACACTGCGCAAGCATCTATCGCCGGCATCAGCTTGAACCTGGAGAGACCGCCAATTGCGCCCGCTGCGGTGCCACCTTGTGGCGCTACAGCGGGCTTACTTTGTCCAATTGGCTAGCGCTCGCCATTTCCGCCCTCATCGTGTTCGGGGTGGCCAATGCCTATCCCGTCGCGTCCATGGCCGTGCAGGGCATGGTGCAGCAAGCCTCCTTGCTGGACGCCATTTCTATCACCTGGCGGCAGGACCACTGGGTGGTTGCCATCATGACGGGCTTGGCGGGTTTCGTGCTGCCCTTGCTGCAGCTGAGCGTCCTGCTGTGGGTGTTGGGGCCGCTCTCGCGCGGCCGCGAGCCCGCGGGTTTTCGGACTGCGATGCGCCTGTTGGGCGCGCTGCGGCCCTGGTGCATGATTCCGGTGTTTCTGCTGGGTGTGCTGGTGGCGGTGGTCAAGCTGGCCGGCATGGCGGCGGTGGCGCCGGGCATAGGCCTGGGCGCGTTCGGCCTTCTGACCATTCTATTGACGATGCTGGGGCGCCTGTCGCCACACGTGCTGTGGCGTTATGCCGAGAGCGTGGGCGTGGTGCCCGTGCATGTGCCGCAAGCCGGGCCGGACAGCGTCCTGACCGGATGCCATGTATGCGGCCAGGTGCAGGCCGTGCCGCGGGCAGCCAATCCGGAAGAAGAACATCACTGCGTGCGTTGCGAGGCGCAGGTGCACTACCGCAAGCCGGACCACCTGGCGCGCACCTGGGCGCTGCTGCTGGCGGCCGTGGTGTTTTACATTCCCGCCAACGTGCTGCCGGTGATGCAGGTCCGTTCCGTGCTGGGCGACAGCGCCCACACCATCCTGGGCGGCGTGGTCGAACTCTGGGAAATGGGTTCATGGGATATCGCGCTGATCGTCTTCATCGCCAGCGTGGCGGTGCCGCTGACCAAGCTGCTGGCGCTCATCCTGCTGCTGCTGACCGAGCAATGGCGCAGCACCACCAATCTGCGTCCGCGCACACGCTTGTATCAAATGGTCGAGTTCATCGGGCAATGGTCGATGCTGGACGTTTTTGTCGTTATATTGCTGGCGGCCCTGGCCGATTTCCAGGGCTTGATGGAGATCAGCGCTGGTGCGGGCGCGGCGGCCTTTGGCGTGGTCGTGATCCTGACCATGCTGTCCGCCATGAGCTTCGACCTGCGCCGCAGCTGGGACCTTGAAGATCAAAGTGAAATAGAATCGCCACCGGTGGAGGGCGGGCGCCAGGCGGCGCCCGTGGCCGGCAAGGAATTGGGCTAGGAAGCGCCGCGGCTTCGGCCCACGAACAAGGAATAGTAGATGTCCGAGCAAGCACCCGGATCCGGTGAAGAGAAGTTTGCCTCACCCGCGATCTCGCGCAAGGAGAAGAGCCGGATTTCATGGATCTGGCTGGTGCCCATCGTGGCGGCCCTGATGGGCCTGTCGCTGGTCGTGCGGACCTGGATGCAGGCAGGGCCTGACATCTCCATTTCATTCTACACGGCCGAAGGGCTGGAAGTCGGCAAGACCCAGCTGCGCTACAAGGACGTGAACATCGGCACGGTGCGGTCCATCGGCTTCAACGAAGACCGTACCAAGGTGGTGGTGCAGGCCGAACTGTCCAAGGATGTCTCGGACCTGGCGCGCGAAGGCACCAACTTCTGGGTGGTGCGTCCGCGCCTGGACGTGAGCGGCGTGTCCGGCCTGGGGACGCTGCTGTCTGGCGCCTATATCGGCGTGGACGCGGTCGAAGGCAAGGACAGTTCCAAGAAGGCCACCAAGCTGCAGTTCGAGGGCCTGGAAGTCCCGCCAGCGGTCACGCACGACCGCGCCGGCAAGCGCTTCAAGCTCAAGGCGTCCGATCTGGGGTCCCTGGACATCGGCTCGCCCGTGTATTTCCGCCGCATCAACGTCGGCCGCGTGATCGGCTACGCGCTCGACGAGACCGGCAAGGCCGTGAACGTCGAGGTGTTCGTGGACGCGCCCAACGACAAGTTCGTGACCCAGGGCACGCGCTTCTGGAACGCCAGCGGCGTGGATTTCAGCGTCAATGCCGATGGCCTCAAGGTACGCACGCAATCGCTGGTATCGATGGCGGTGGGCGGTGTCGCGTTCGAACCGGTCATCAGCGCGCGCGACGCCGGCAAGCCGGCGCAAGCCGATGCCCAGTTCGACCTGTACCCGACCGAGACGGCCGCTAAGGCCAATCCGGACGGCGAGGCTTTCCCGATCCGGATGCGTTTCGACCAGTCGATCCGCGGCCTGACGGTGGGCGCGCCGATCGACTTCAGCGGCATCACGCTGGGCAACGTGACGCAGATCAACATGGATTTCGATCCGATCGCCAAGCGCTTCTACTCGCTGGTGGATGCCACCCTGTATCCGGAGCGCCTGGGCCGCGTGTTCGACGAAGTGCGCGAGCGCGCCGTGAAGGACGGCGACGCCGCGGGCAACCGCTTGCTGGGCGGCATGATCAAGCATGGCCTGCGCGCGCAGTTGCGCACCGCCAATCTGCTGACCGGCCAGCTGTACGTGGCGCTGGACGACTTCCCGAACGCCAAGCCGGTCGAATTCAAGCTGTCGGACCCGGCCATGATCCCGACGGTGCCTGGCAACCTGGATCAGCTCCAGCAGCAGATCAGCAACATCGTCGCCAAGATCGAGAAGATCCCGTTCGACAAGATCGGCGAAGACTTGCGCACCACGCTGGCCAGCACCTCCAAGCTGATGAACCGCCTGGACAAGCAGGTCGCGCCCGAAGCGCAGAACATGCTCAAGCAGGCCAAGGAATCGATGGCGCAGGTCAACGCGCTGCTGGCCTCCGACGCTTCCTTGCCGGTCAATACGGAAAAGGCGATGCAGGAACTGGGCCGCGCGGCTCGTTCGCTGCGCGCCCTGGCCGACTTCCTGCAAGCCAACCCCGAGGCCTTGTTGCGCGGCCGCGGCCCAGACCCGATCCCCGGCGCCGGTCCTGTCAGGAACTGAAACCCATGAATAGACGCCCATTCCCCCGCGCTGGTCAGGCGCACCCCAGTTCCGGGCAGCCCCGGTCCGCAGGCAGGTTGACGCCGCGTTTGCGTCCTGTCCTGTCCTTGCTGGCATTGACCGCCGCGCTGGCCGGCTGCGGTTCCTCGGCGCCCGTGCAGTACCACACCTTGCAGGTGCCGGCAGCGCAGGCCCCGGGGGCTGGGGTGGCGCCGGCCAACTTCTTGATCGAAGTGCAGCCGGTCAACATTTCGACGCAGGCGGATCAGCCGCAACTGATGGTCCGCACCGGCGAGGGCAGCCTGGCCGCGCTCTACTCCGAGCGCTGGAGCTCGCCATTGGGCGACGAACTGCGGGGCGCGCTGTCGGACGCGCTGAAGCGCGAGCTTGGCGCGCTGGACGTGCAACTGGTCAAGCCGGGGCCGGGCGCCGCGGTCTGGCGCGTGCAGACCGATGTGCAGCGTTTCGAGCTGGAATCGGGCCGCATGGCCCAGCTGGATGCGACCTGGCGCGTGCGGCCGGTCAATATGAAGGGTTCCGGCCTGTTGTGCCGCAGCGTGGTCACGGAACCGGTGACGGAAGAGGGCGTGCCCGCGCTGATCGCCGCGCAGCAGCGCGCCGTGGTCAGCCTGGCCGGCGCCATGGCCTCGGCCATCCGCGGGCAGACCCCGGCGGGATCGGCTTCGGTCCAGATGCTGGGTTGCGCGGCGCTCAAGGACTGAGGGCCGCGCGCAGGAGAACGGGCTGGCGCAAGCGCTGCACGCGCCAGCCCAAAATTCCGCTTTATCTCAATTGGTTAACCTAGGGTTAACCATAGTGCAAACCAAGTTGCAACCTGTCTAGCATACGGTCCTACCCATACCGGGTCCCGCTAGGGCCTGGTATCACCTTTGCCATGCGACAGGAAGCAATCTCTTATGGCCAGCACGACCCTAGGCGTTAAAGTCGACGACGCGCTCCGCGACCGGCTGAAGGCCGCCGCGCAAAAACTCAACTGCACGCCGCATTGGCTGCACAAGCAGGCGATCCTTTCCTACCTGGACAAGATCGAGCGCGGCCACCTGCCCGCCGAGATGTCCCACCTGGGCATGGATGCAGGCGGTGAGGACGAAGCGGGTGAGGGCCATGCGGCGCCCACCCCACCGTTCTACGAGTTCGGTCAGGACGTGCAACCGCAGTCGGTGCTGCGCGCGGCCATCACCGCCGCCTACCGGCGTCCCGAGCCCGAGTGCGTGCCGCTACTGCTGGGCCAGGCCCGCATGCCCAATCTGGAAAAGATCCATGCCATGGCCGCCGACCTGGTCAAGAAGCTGCGCGGCAAGCGCAGCGGCGGCGGGGTGGAAGGGCTGATCCAGGAGTTTTCGCTGTCCAGCCAGGAAGGCGTGGCGCTGATGTGCCTGGCCGAAGCGCTGCTGCGCATTCCCGACCGCGCCACGCGCGACGCGCTGATCCGCGACAAGGTTGCCCGCGGCGACTGGAAGTCGCACATGGGCGGCTCGCAATCGCTGTTCGTCAACGCCGCCACCTGGGGGCTGATGATCACGGGCAAGCTGGTGGCCGTGAGCAGCGAACAGTCGCTGTCCAAGGCGCTGACCCGCCTGATCGGCAAGGGCGGCGAACCGCTGGTGCGCAAGGGCGTGAACATGGCCATGCGCATGATGGGCGAGCAGTTCGTGTCGGGCCAGACCATCTCCGAAGCGCTGGCCAACAACCGCAAGATGGAAGCCCGCGGCTTCCGCTATTCCTACGACATGCTGGGCGAGGCCGCCACCACGGCCGAGGACGCGGACCGTTATTACGCCTCGTACGAACAGGCCATCCATGCCATCGGCAAGGCTGCCGCCGGCCGCGGCATCTATGAAGGTCCGGGCATCTCGATCAAGCTGTCGGCGCTGCACCCGCGCTATTCGCGCGGCCAGCGTGAACGCGTGATGGCCGAGCTGCTGCCGCGCGTGAAGGCGCTGACCGTGCTGGCGCGCAGCTACGACATCGGCTTGAACATCGACGCGGAGGAAGCGGACCGCCTGGAAATTTCCCTGGACCTGCTGGAGGCACTCTGTTTCGAGCCCGAGCTGGACGGCTGGAACGGCATCGGGTTTGTCATCCAGTCCTACCAGAAGCGGGCGCCCTTCGTGATCGACTACGTGATCGACCTGGCCCGCCGCAGCCGCCACCGCGTGATGGTGCGACTGGTCAAGGGCGCCTATTGGGACAGCGAGATCAAGCGCGCCCAGGTCGACGGCCTGGAGGGCTATCCGGTCTATACCCGCAAGCTCTACACGGACGTGGCTTACCTGGCCTGCGCCCGCAAGCTGTTGGGCGCGCCCGAGGCGGTGTACCCGCAATTCGCCACGCACAATGCCTACACCCTGGCCGCGGTCTATCAACTGGCCGGCCAGAACTACTACCCGGGCCAGTACGAGTTCCAGTGTCTGCACGGCATGGGTGAACCTCTGTATGACGAAGTCGTGGGTCCGCTGTCCCAGGGCAAGCTGAACCGTCCCTGCCGCATCTACGCGCCGGTCGGCACCCATGAAACCTTGCTGGCCTACCTGGTGCGGCGCCTGCTGGAAAACGGCGCCAACACCTCGTTCGTGAACCTGATTGGCGACGAGAGCATTCCGGTCGAGCACCTGGTGGCCGACCCCGTTGAGGCCGCCGCGCGCATCGTGCCGCTGGGCGCGCCGCACGAGAAGATCCCGCTGCCGCGCGAACTCTATGGCGATCTGCAAGAGGGCGCCCGCGCCAACTCGGCCGGCCTGGACTTGAGCAACGAGCATCGCCTGGGTTCGCTGTCAGCGGCCCTGCTGGCCAGCGCCGGCATGCCGTGGCGCGCCGGGCCCATGCTGGGCGAGGGCGACGAAGCCTGGGATGTTTCCCGCGCCATGGAAGTTCGCAACCCGGCCAATCTGCGCGATGTGGTGGGCCATGTGGTCGAGGCGCAGACGGACGAGGCCGAGGCCGCGCTGCGCGCCGCCGCCAACGCCGCTCCGATCTGGCAATCCACGCCGGTGGCCGAACGCGCCCAGTGCCTGCGCCGCGCCGCGCAATTGCTGGAAGAGCAGATGCAGACCCTGCTGGGCCTGATCGTGCGCGAGGCCGGCAAATCGCTGCCTAACGCCATCGCCGAAGTGCGCGAGGCGGTCGACTTCCTGCGCTACTACGCGGACCAGGCCGAAACCGAATTCAGCAACGACACGCACCGCCCGCTGGGCACCGTGCTGTGCATCAGCCCGTGGAATTTCCCGCTGGCCATCTTCACCGGCCAGATCGCGGCGGCGCTGGCCGCGGGCAACACGGTGCTGGCCAAGCCGGCCGAACAGACGCCGCTGATTGCCGCGCAAGCCGTGGCCATCCTGCGGGCGGCAGGCGTGCCCGCAGGCGCCGTGCAGCTGCTGCCGGGCCGCGGCGAAACCGTGGGCGCCCAGCTGGTTGCCAATCCGGGCGTGCGCGGCGTGATGTTCACCGGCTCCACCGACGTCGCGCGCATCATCGCACGCACGCTGGCGGACCGCCTGGACGACCACGGCCACACCATTCCGCTGATCGCCGAAACCGGCGGCCAGAACGCCATGGTGGTGGATTCCTCGGCGCTGTCCGAGCAGGTCGTGTTCGACGTGCTGACCTCGGCTTTCGATTCGGCCGGCCAGCGCTGCTCGGCGCTGCGCGTGCTGTGCGTGCAGGAAGACAATGCCGAGCATGTGCTGACCATGCTGCGCGGCGCGATGCGCGAACTGAGCGTGGGCAATCCCGACCGCTTGTCGGTAGACGTGGGTCCCGTGATCGACACCGAAGCGCGCAACGGCATCCAGCGGCACATCGAAACGATGCGCACCGCGGGTCATCGCGTGGATCAGGTCGAGCTCAACGGCGAATGCCGCCACGGCACCTTCGTGCCGCCGACCATCATCGAAATCGACAACGTCAGCGAACTGACGCGCGAAGTGTTCGGCCCGGTGCTGCACGTGGTGCGCTACAAGCGCGACGAACTGGATGCCTTGCTGGACGCCATCAACGGCACCGGCTACGGCCTGACCTTCGGCGTGCATACCCGCATCGACGAAACCATTGCGCACGTGACCGGCCAGGTCCATGCGGGCAACGTCTACGTCAACCGCAATATCGTGGGCGCGGTGGTGGGCGTGCAGCCCTTCGGTGGTGAATGCCTGTCCGGCACCGGCCCCAAGGCCGGCGGTCCGCTCTACATGTACCGGCTGCTGGGCACGCGCCCGGCGGGACTGCCGCCGGCGCTGGACGCGGCGGCGCCGCTGCCGCAGCGCATTGCGCTGCCGGGGCCGACCGGCGAGACCAACACCTATATGGTCGAGCCGCGCGGCGCGGTCTATTGCGTGGCTGCCACCGAGGCCGGCGCGCGGGCGCAGTGGTCGGTCGCCAAGCTCACCGGCAACCACGCCTGGTTCGCGGACACGCCCGCGGCGCAGGCGCTGCTGGCGTCGCTGGACGCCAGCCAGCAGGAGCAGGCGGGCATCCTGGCCGACGACGAGGTCGACCAGGCGGATTACCAGGCCGTGCTGTTTGAAGGCGATGGCGACGCGCTGCAGGCGCTGAACCAGCGCATCGCCCAGCGCCCGGGCGCCATCCTGTCGGTACATGGTCTGACTTCCGACGCGATCGCGGCCGGCGCGGGCTATGTGCCGGAGCGCCTGCTGACGGAGCGATCCATCAGCGTCAACACGGCGGCGGCGGGCGGTAACGCCAGCCTGATGACCATAGGTTGAGGGCGACCGGGGGCAACCTTTGGGTATCCAAGGGTTATCTCCAATATCGGGCGGGGTTGCACTGGAAGCAAAATCCGGTCGCACCTCAAATTCGGAAGTCGCAACCCGGCTTCCGGATTTTGCAGAACATGCATGCGCAAGCTCCCGCTACATCGGGCTTGCAGTAGTGAAAAACCAAAGGCCTGGCTAAAAGCTCAGGTATAACAAGGTCTTAAGTCCGACACTCGGAGGATACCCATGAAGTTCCGCACCACTTTGAAGCTTCTCGCCGCCAGCATCGCCGCCGCCGGCATGGCCGCCTCCGCGCAGGCCGCCGACGTCAAGTTCGGTTTTGCCGCACCGCTTACCGGTCCGCAGTCGCACTATGGCGAGGACATGCAGAACGGCCTGAACCTGGCCCTGGAAGAAGCCAACAAGAAGGGCATCAAGGTCGACGGCGAAACCGCCAAGTTCGTGCTGGTGTCGCGCGACGACCAGGCCGATCCCCGCGTCGGCGTGCAGGTCGCCCAGCAACTGGTCGACCAGGACGTGGTCGGCATCCTGGGCCACTTCAACTCGGGCACGACCATCCCCGCTTCGCGCGTCTACCATGAAGCCGGTCTGCCCCAGATCGCCATGGCCACGTCGCCCGAATACACCAAGCAAGGCTACGAAACCACCTTCCGCATGATGACCAGCGATACCCAGCAGGGCGCCGCGGTCGGCAAGTTCATGGTGGAAAGCCTGAAGGCCAAGAAGGTTGCGATCATCGACGACCGCACCGCCTACGGCCAGGGCCTGGCCGACGAAGTCGAAAAGGCCGTCAAGGCCGCTGGCGGCCAGGTCGTGCGCCGCGAATACACCACCGACAAGGCCAACGACTTCACCGCCATCCTGACCAACATCAAGGGTTCCGCGCCCGACGCCATTTTCTACGGCGGCCTGGACGCGCAATCCGGTCCCATGAAGCGCCAACTGGCGACGCTGGGCCTGAAGGCGCCGCTGGTCTCGGGCGAAATGACCCGCAGCGACACCTTCATCAAGCTGGCTGGCGACGCCGCCGACGGCACCTACGCCTCGCTGGCCGGCGTGCCGCTGGACAAGATGGCGGCAGGCAAGGACTTCGAGCAGCGCTACCAGGCGCGCTTCAAGAAGGCCCCCGGCGTCTATGCGCCCTACGCCTATGACGGCGCCTGGAACATGATCGCCGCCATCGAGCAGGCCGGCTCGGCCAAGCCCGAGAAGTACCTGCCGGCCCTGGCCAAGCTGAACCGCAAGGGCGCAACCAGCGAGCACATTTCCTACGACGCCAAGGGCGACCTGAAGGAAATCTCGGTCACCATCTACGAAGTCAAGAACGGCAAGTGGGAGATGGTTGAAACGATGGTCAGCCAAGCCAACTAAGGCGGCTTGACCGGGGCGGAGAGGCGGCGCAGCTGCTTCCCGTCCGCATCGCAGCGTGCGCGCCGCCGGGCGCGCGCCATGCGCGGCGCCGTGGCAGGCCCCGAGGGCCGCCACCGCGCGATCCGCGCGATTTTTCCAGGCTTATTCCGCGGCCCCTATGGATATCTTCATTCAACAACTGATTAACGGCGTCACGCTAGGCAGCGTGTACGCCCTGGTCGCCCTGGGCTACACCATGGTGTACGGCATCATCGGGCTGATCAACTTCGCCCATGGCGACGTCGTCATGATAGGCGCGATGGCGGCGACGACCATCGCCATCTCGCTGGTGGGCGGCGATCCTTCGACCTCGGCCTTCGTGGTGCTGGGCGTCGGCCTGCTGGTGTCCGTGCCGCTGTGCATGGCCGTGGGCTGGACCGCCGAGCGCGTCGCCTACCGGCCGCTGCGCCGCGCGCCGCGCCTGGCTGCCCTGATCACCGCCATCGGCGTGTCCATCATCCTGCAGAACGTGGCCATGATGGGCTGGGGCCGCAACTATCTGAACTTCCCGCAAGTGCTGTCGCCGCAGGTGTTCGAGATTGCAGGCGCGCGCATGAGTTCGCTGCAGATCGCCATCGTGGTGATCGCGGCGCTGATCATGGGCGGGCTGCTGGCCGTGGTGCACAAGACCCGCCTGGGCACGGCGATGCGCGCCACCGCGCAGAACCGCGAAGTGGCCGGGCTGATGGGCGTGAACATCAACACCGTGATTTCGGCGGCGTTCCTGATCGGTTCGGCGCTGGCCGCCGTGGCCGGCATGATGGTCGCCACCTACTACGGCGTGTCGCAATACACCATGGGCTTCATGCTCGGCCTGAAGGCCTTCACGGCCGCGGTGCTGGGCGGCATCGGCAACCTGGTCGGCGCCATGGCGGGCGGCCTGTTGCTGGGCATCATCGAATCCTTGGGCGCGGGCTACATCGGCGACTTGACCGGCGGCTTCCTCGGCAGCCACTACCAGGACGTGTTCGCGTTCTTCGTGCTGGTGCTGGTGCTGATCTTCCGTCCGTCCGGCCTGCTGGGCGAACGCGTGGGAGACCGGGCATGAGCGCAAACCTGAAAAGCAGCGGGTTCTCCACCCGCAACCTGATCGGCATCGCGCTGATCGGCGTGGTGCTGGCGGTGCTGCCCTTTGTGATCGGCATGGCCGGCCAGAGCTGGGTGCGCATCCTGAATTTCGCCCTGCTGTACGTGATGCTGTCGCTGGGCCTGAACATCGTGGTGGGCTTCGCGGGGCTGCTGGACCTGGGCTACATCGCGTTCTACGCGGTGGGCGCCTATACCTGGGCGCTGCTGGCCTCGCCGCACTTCGGCCTGCACCTGCCGTTCTGGGCGATCCTGCCGATCGCGCTGGCGGTGGCCTGCCTGTTCGGCGTGCTGCTGGGGGCGCCCACGCTCAAGCTGCGAGGGGACTATCTGGCCATCGTCACCCTGGGTTTCGGGGAAATCATCCGCATCTTCCTGAACAACCTGAACGCGCCGGTCAACATCACCAACGGGCCGCAGGGCATCAACCGCATCGATACCTTCAAGGTGGGCGAGTTCGCCTTCGGCCGCACGGAAAGCCTGCTGGGCCTGCGCGTGACCGGGCCGGAAAAGTACTACTACCTGCTGCTGGCGATCACGCTGATCATCGTGGTGGTCTGCGTGCGCCTGCAGAATTCGCGCATCGGCCGCGCCTGGGAAGCGATCCGCGAAGACGAGATCGCGGCCAAGGCCATGGGCATCAATACCCGCAACATCAAGCTGCTGGCGTTCGCCATGGGCGCGTCGTTCGGCGGCGTGGCGGGCGCCTTGTTCGCGTCGATGCAGGGTTTCGTCAGCCCCGAGAGCTTCTCGCTGATGGAATCCATCTCGATCCTGTGCATGGTGGTGCTGGGCGGCATGGGCCACATTCCGGGCGTGATCCTGGGGGCGTTGATCCTGGCCGCGTTGCCGGAATTCCTGCGCGCCGTGGTCGAGCCCGTGCAGCACATGCTGTTCGGCGCCGTGGTGCTGGACCCCGAAGGCATACGCATGCTGTTGTTCGGCTTGGCCATGGTCTGCGTGATGCTGTTCCGTCCGGCCGGCCTGTGGCCGTCGGCGGTGCGCAAGCGTGAATTGGCGACCAAGACCCAGGGAGGCGCGGCATGAGCAAACTGCTGCAAGCCCAGGGACTGGGCAAGCGCTTCGGCGGCCTGCAGGCGCTGTCGGACGTCAGCTTCGACATCGAGCAGGGCGAGATCTACGGCCTGATCGGTCCGAACGGCGCGGGCAAGACCACGCTGTTCAATGTGCTGACCGGCCTATACATCCCGGAAGAGGGCAGCTGCACCTTCAATGGCGTATCCATGTCCGGCAAGAAGCCGCATGAAGTCGCCTTTGCCGGACTGGCGCGCACCTTCCAGAACATCCGCCTGTTCGCCAACCTGAGCGCCATCGAAAACGTGATGATCGGCCGCCACATGCGCACCAAGTCGGGCGTGTTCGGCGCCGTGCTGCGCACGCGCGGCACGCGTGCCGAAGAGGCCGCGACGGAAGCGCGAGCGCAGGAATTGCTGGACTACGTCGGCATCGGCCACCGCGCCAACGACGTCGCCCGCTCGCTGCCTTACGGCGACCAGCGGCGCCTGGAGATCGCGCGGGCCCTGGCCACCGATCCCAAGCTGCTGGCGCTGGACGAACCGGCGGCCGGCATGAACGCGTCGGAAACCGTGGTGCTGCGCAAGCTGGTCGAAAAGATCCGCGCCGACGGCGTCACCGTGCTCTTGATCGAGCACGACATGAAGCTGGTCATGGGCCTGTGCGACCGCGTGCTGGTGCTGGAATACGGCAAGGTGTTGGCCATGGGCAAACCTGCCCAGGTGCAGCGCGACCCCAAGGTCATTGAAGCGTATCTGGGCGCCGGCGCTGCGCAGGATCCGCAGATTCATCAGGAGCGCCCGGCATGACGGCAGTATCCCAACCCCTACTGGAATTGCGGGGCCTGCAGGTTTCCTATGGCGGCATTCGCGCCGTGCGCGGCATCGACCTGCGCGTGGACCAAGGCGAGCTGGTTTGCCTGATCGGCGCCAACGGCGCCGGCAAGAGCACCACGCTGCGCGCCATCTGCGGACTGGTGCCGCTGGCGGGCGGCGAAGTGGTCTACGGCGGCCAGTCCGTCGGCGGCCAGAAATCGCATGAACTGGTGCGCCGCGGCTTGGTCATGGTGCCGGAAGGACGCGGCATCTTCGGCCAGCTCACGATCGAGGAAAACCTGGCGATGGGGGCCTACATCCGCCGCGACGCGGCCCAGATCCGCCAAGACACCGACCGCGTCTTCACCTTGTTCCCGCGCCTGGCCGAGCGTCGCAAGCAGGCGGCCGGCACCTTGTCGGGCGGCGAACAGCAAATGGTGGCGATGGGCCGCGCCATGATCGCGCGTCCCAAGCTGCTGCTGCTGGACGAGCCCTCGATGGGCCTGGCGCCGCTGATGGTGGAGAAGGTCTTCGAGGTGGTGCGCACCATCGCCAGCGAAGGCGTCACCATTCTGCTGATCGAGCAGAATGCACGCCTGGCGCTGGAAAACAGCCATCGCGGCTACGTGATGGAATCTGGTGAGATCATCCTGTCCGGTCCCGCAGGTGACATGCTGCACGATCCCAAGGTGCGCGCGGCTTATCTGGGCGAGTCTGAGTAGGGCGCGGCCAGGATCTTGGGGGCGGGCGGGGCAGGGCTTCGAGCTTGCGGACGTCAGGGTTCTTTAGCCGCCGAGGCCGCCCTGCGCCATTCCGATGCTCGCCCCAGTGGGGCTGCGCTTCGGATGGCTCCGGGCAGCCTCGGCTGGCAGTCGCCCAGTGCATTGGTTTCGGAATCCGTTCATGGGCAGATGCCTTGAGCCGGTGGCCGGGCGGAGGGATCCGAAGCGCAGCCCCACTGGGGCGAGCATCGGAATCCCGCAGTCCGGACGCCGGCGACTCAAGAACCCCGCCTCACAAAACCGATCGTCAGCAATTCCGCCAAAAATGCCCTAAACCGATGCGCGTTCACGGTCCACAGCCGTGACCACGCCAGCCTCGATCAGTGCGTCGATTTCCTGCTGGCCATAGCCGAACTCTCCCAGGATCGCGATGGTGTCTTCGCCCAGCCTGGGCGCCGCGCGGTGGTATTGCGCGGGCGTGGCCGACAGCTTCACGGGCATGCCCACGGTGCGCACCTTGCCGGCCACCGGGTGATCCTGTTCCACCACCATGCCGCGCGCCAGCGTTTGCGGATGCGACAACGCCTGCGCGATCGAATGCACCGGTCCGGCAGGCACGCCGGCCTCGTCGAAAACGTCCAGCCATTCCTGCGCGCTGCGGCTCTTCAGGATGGCGGACATTTCTTCCACCAGCTGATCGCGGTTCTGCATGCGGTCGCGGTTGCGCGCGTAGCGCGGATCTTCGGCCCATTCCGGCTTGCCCAGCGCCTGAGTGATGCGCTGCCAGTTCTTCTCGTTGGCGCCGCCGATGATGATCCAGTCGGTGGCAGTGGGAAACGCCTGGTACGGCGCACTGAGCACGTGCGCCGACCCGGTGGGGCCGGGCGACACGCCGCTGCCGAAATAGATGGCGGCATGCCAGTACAGTTGCTGCAAGCTGGCTTCGAGCAACGACGTTTCCACGATCTGGCCTTCGCCGGTGCGCTGCTTGTGCTGATAGGCCGCCAGCACGCCGAAGGCCGCCAGCAGGCCGGCGTTGATGTCCGCGACCGAATTGCCGGTGCGCAGCGGCGGCCCGCCCGGTTCGCCGGTGATCGCCATCAGGCCGGAAAAGCCCTGCGCCACCAGGTCGAAACCGCCCTTGTCAGCATAGGGGCCGGTGGTGCCGTAGCCCGATACCGCGCAATAGATCAGGCCGGGGTTCTCCTGGCGCAGCCGTTCGTAGCCCAGGCCCAGTTTCTCCATCGTGCCTTTGCGGAAGTTCTCGGTCACCACGTCGGCATCGCGGATCATGCGCAGCAGCACCTTCTTGCCCTCGGGGTGCTTCAGGTCCAGCGCGATGGCGCGCTTGTTGCGGTTGAGCATGAGGTAGGGCGCCGAGATGCCGTTGATCTGCGGGTCGCGGTACTGGCGCGAGTCGTCGCCGCCGTCGATCTTCTCGACCTTGATGACGTCGGCGCCCATGTCGGCCAGCATCATGCCGCAGGTCGGGCCGGCCATGATCTGCGACAGCTCGATCACGCGCATGCCGGCGAGCGCGCCGGCGGGGCGCTGGGTGTCGCCCTGGGTATCGTTATGCATGAGTCCTCCTTGCATGGGGTTCAGCGGGCGTTGAATTGCGGCTTGGCCTTGGCCAGGAAGGCCTGGTAGCCCGTGCGGAAATCCTCGGTGTCGAAGCAGTCGAAGGCTTCGTCGCGGTCGGCGTCGGTCAAGGTCTTGCCGTCCACCAGGTTGCGGATGAATTTCTTGTGCCAGCGCGCCACCAGCGGCGCGCCGTCGGCGATGCGGCGGGCGGCGGCCTGCGCTTCCGCGGCGACCTGGTCGTCGGGCGCCACGCGCGTGACCACGCCCAGGCGCAACGCTTCCTGGGCGTCGAAGATGGTGCCTTCCAGCAGCACCTGCAGCGCAGCGGACGGGCCGACCAGGCGCACCAGCGGCGCCAGTTCCGAATACGACATCACCAGCCCGAGGTTCTTGATGGGCACGCCGAAGCGCGAGCTCGCGCCGCAGATGCGGATGTCGGCCAGGCTGGCGATCTCCATGCCCCCGCCCACGCAGATGCCGTGTATCTGCGCCACCACGGGATGGCGGCAGTTGCCGATGGCCTCTATGGTCCGGCGCATGACCGCGCCGTACTCGATGGCTTGACGCTTGTTGCTGCGGGCGGTCTCGAATTCGCTGATGTCGTTGCCGGGAGAGAAGGCTTTCTCGCCCGCGCCGCGCAGCAGCACGCAGCGCACGCTGTCGTCGGCGTCCAGCTCCAGGAAGGTGTCGCCCAGCAGCCGCCAGCTGTCTATGGTGAAGGCGTTGAGCTTTTCCGGGCGGTTCAGCACTACGGTCACGATGTCGCCGTCGCGCTGGCGCAGGATGGGGGAGGAATCGGAATTGGGGGTAGCGCTCATGGTGTTCCTTTGCTTGGGCGGGGGGCGCACCCCCGCCGGGTTGCTGCGGGCTTACTGCTTGGTCAGGCCCAGGCTGGCGGTGAGCTTGCCGTACTTGCTCCATTCATCCTGGACGTAGCTGGCGAAGGCCGCGGGATTGCTGGGGCCGCCGCCCAGTTCCATGCCCTGGTCGGCCAGCTTGGCCTTGATCTCGGGATCGGCCAGGGCCTGGCTCAGGGCCTGGTCGAGCTTGTCCAGGACCGGCTTGGGCAGCTTGGCCGGGGCCAGCACCGCGTACCACTGCACCACGTCCAGGCCCTTGATGCCGGACTCCGCCAGCGTGGGCACGTCGGGCAGGCGCTTGCTGCGTTCCGTGCTGGTCACGGCCAGCGGACGCAGCTTGCCGGCCTGGATCTGGTTGATGGCGCCGGGCAAGGTGTCGAAGTTCATGTCCACGCTGCCGCCCAGCAGGTCGGTCATGGCCTGGCCGCTGCCCTTGTAGGGCACGTGTTCCATGCTCACGCCCGCGATCTGCGAAAAGCGCGCGGCGCTCAGGTGCTGCGGGCTGCCCATGCCGGAAGACGCGTAGGTTAGCTGCTTGGGCTTGGCGCGGGCGTCGTCCACCAGGTTCTGCACGCTGGCGTAGCTGTGCTTGGCCGGGTTGACCACCAGCACATTGGGCACCGAGCCGATGTAGCGCACCGGCGTGAAATCCTTGATCGGGTCGACGCTGGACTGCACCACGTAGGGCGCGGCGACGGTGGACTGCATGTTGGCCAGCAGCAGCGTGTAGCCGTCCGCGTCGGCCTTGGCCACGAAGTCGGCCGCGATCAGGCCCGACGCGCCGGGCTTGTTCTCGACCACGACCTGCTGGCCCAGCAGCGTGGACAGGCGGGCTGACAGGATGCGGGCCGACACGTCGGTGCCGCCGCCGGGCACGAAACCGACGATCAGGCGTACTGGCCGTTCCGGCCATTTGGATGCGTCCTGCGCCAGGGCGGGGCTGGCGGCGGCCAGGCTGGCGGTCAACGCCAGGGCGCCGGCCCAGGCGCGAGCGTGCTTGTGCATATGGGTCTCCTTGGTGGTTGTAAGCCTGCCCGCGTGTTGCTTGATCTATGATGGGGTCAGGTTGGTATGCCGCTGGTGTTTGGTATACCAGATACAAAAATAGTCGAATTAGCGAGTGGCAACAACTCATGGCTAACCCTGAAGTTATGGACCAGTCCGTCCCCGATTTGGCCATCCATCACCCCACGCTGCCGGCCGTGGTGGCCGAGAAACTGCGGCAGCTCATCATCGACGGCACCTTCAAGCCGGGCACCTGGCTCAACGAACGGGACCTGTGCGAGCAGTTGAAGATTTCGCGCACGCCGCTGCGCGAGGCCTACCGCATGCTGGCCTCGGACGGGCTGGTGACCTTGCAGCCGAAGCGCGGGGCGATGGTGATCGAGTTGTCGGCCGATGACGTCGAAAACATCTTCGATGTGCTGTCGGTGCTGGAAGGCCTGGCGGTGCGCAGCGCCGCCGAGCGCGCGACGGACGCGGAGCTGGCGCACATCGCGCAACTGCACGCGCAGATGCTGCAGGGGTATGAGCAGCGCGACATCCGCGCGTATTTCGCGGCCAGCATGGGCACGCACATCGCCATCAACCGCGCCGCCCACAACCCGGCGCTGACGCATTCCTATGACAGGTTCAACCTGCAGGTTCAGGCGCTGCGCTACAAGTCGAATTTCGATATCGACGAATGGACGGCGGCGGTGGCCGACCATGAGGCCTTCGTCCAGGCGCTGATGCGGCGCGATGGCGAGCTTGCGGAGTCGCTCATCCGCAAGCATGTGGGCAGCAAGAAGACCTACAACTTGCGCGGGCGCGCGGGTGGCGCAGCCAAGGCCTGACTAGGCCTGTGTAGGCCTGTGATTTGCGCGGGCGGCGCGCGGCCGGGGGCTGGCGGTCCGCCCGCAGTCGCGTTCAGGCCGGCTGCGGCACCGCGCGCTGCCTGCCTATCATCAGCGCGATGACGGCGGCGATCAGGCCCGTCATGCCGGAGATGACGAAAGCCATCAGGTAGCTGCCCTGCGCTTCGCGCACGGCGCCCGCCATCCAGGCGGCGCTGGCGGCGCCCAACTGGTGGCCGGCGACGATCCAGCCGAACACGATGGGGGCATCGCGCTCGCCGAAGGCTTCGGTCGTCAGGCGCAGCGTGGGCGGCACCGTGGCTATCCAGTCCAGGCCGAAGAAGATGGCGAAGATCGACAGGCTGTAGAACGAGAAGTCGGAATAGGGCAGGTAGATCAGCGACAGCCCGCGCAGGCCGTAGTAGACGAACAGCAGCTTGCGCGGATCGTAGCGGTCGGTCAGCCAGCCGGACGCCGTGGTGCCGATCAGGTCGAAAATGCCCATCAGCGCCAGCAGGCCCGCGGCCTGCACCTCGGGCATGCCATGGTCGCCGCAAAGCGCGATCAGGTGCGTGCCCACCAGACCGTTGGTGGTAAAGCCGCAAACGAAGAAAGTGGCGAACAGGAACCAGAAGGTGCGGGTGCGCGAGGCCCGCGCCAGCGCGCCGAAGGTGGCGGCCAGCATGCCGGTGCGCGGCGCGGCGGGCGCCGGCGGCGCATGCGGATCGCTGCCGAACGGCACCAGCCCGACGCTGGCGGGGCGGTCCGGCACCAGCCACCAGGCCAGCGGCACCAGCGCCGCCGCCGCGGCCGCCACGGTCCAGACCACGCGGGTCCAGTCGCCGGACGAGGCCAGCGCCGCCAGCACCGGCAGGAACACCAGCGTGCCGGTTGCGGAACTAGCGGTCAACAGACCCATCATCACGCCGCGGTGCTTGGTGAACCAGCGGTTGACCACGGTCGCGCCCAGCACCACCGCCACCGCGCCCGAACCCAGGCCCGAGAACACGCCCCAGGTCAGCAACAGATGCCAGGACTCGGTCATGAAGGCGCTGGCCGCGCTGGACGCTGCCATCACGACCAGGGCGCCGATCAGCACCCGCCGCAAGCCGAAGCGTTCCATCGCCGCGGCGGCGAAGGGGCCGACCATGCCATACAGGAAGATGCCGACCGCGGCGGCCAGGGAGATGGTGCTGCGGCTCCAGCCAAAGGTTTCTTCCAGCGGCACCAGCAGCACGCTGGGCGAGGAACGCAGGCCGGCGGAAACCAGCAGGGCCAGGAAAATGACTGCGACGACGACGAAAGCGTACTTCTGGCCGGCGCGCCGGAAAGGAATGGGAGGCTGGGCTATACTCATGTTACTGACCGGTACGTAATGGGGTTTGCGAATAGTACGTACCGGTCAGTAACATAGTCAAGCGATTTCTCGTCGCGTCCGTCATCCGGAAAAGGAGCCCATCCATGGCCAGCAAAACCACCGCCGCCGACCGGCCCGCATCCAAGCCGCCGCTGGCGGCCGATCGCATCCGCAAGACCGCGCGCGAAATGTTCTATCGGGACGGCATCCGGGCGGTGGGCGTGGACGCCATCGTCAGCGAGGCGGGGGTGACCAAACCTAGCCTGTACCGCAACTTTTCGTCCAAGGATGAGTTGGCGGCGGCCTATCTGCGCGACTACGACGCTGAATTCTGGGCGCGTTTTGACGCGGCTTGCGAGGCGCACCCGGGAGACCCTCGTGCGCAGATCCTGGCCTATCTGACCGGCTTGGCCGGGCGGGCCGTGCAGAGCGGATACCGCGGCTGCGGCCTGACGAACGCGGCGGTCGAGTATCCCGAAGCCGGTCATCCTGCGCGCGCCGTGGCGGTGGAGCACAAGGCGGAGCTGCGCCGGCGCCTAGCCGCCATGGCGGCGGAAATGGGGGCGGCCGACCCTGACGCACTGGGGGATGGCTTGTTGCTGTTGTTCGAGGGCGCCTTCGTCTCCAGTCAGCTTTTCGGCGAAGGCGGACCTGCCGGGCGGGTCGCGCAGATGGCGGACATGCTGATTCAGGCGCATCTGGCACAGGCCTGATACGGCGCGCCTCCAGATCGAGGGGACGGGGGCGGCACCAGCAAGGTGCAGGCAGCAGTGCACATGTGCACCATTTTTGGTGTTTGTACCCATTGCGCAACGCACAAAAAAATGCTTGAGAAATTTATTGCGACGCAGCAAGCACAGGTCTAAGATGGACTCGTGTTGTTCCACATCGCTTTCTCAAGGAGAGAACCATGAGCGATACCGCGCTGAAGAATGCCCGCATGTCGGATGAGCTGGAACGTACCCTGATTCATGACGCCATCATCGCGGAAAGCCTGTCCGGCTATGCCTCCGGCTCGCGCTGGCTGCGCCTGAAAGTGCGCCTGGCGGCGTTTGGCGGCGCCGTGGGTGAAGTGCTGCACGACATGGACGCTGGCCGCCGCCAACACCCCGTGGTTTCCGCCTATCACTGAAGTGCCCTGGAGCGACGCGCGCAGCGTCGCGAGCGAAAACGCCGGCAATCTGCCGGCGTTTTTCATGGCGCCAGTTGAGTCTCGTCCAGGACTTCACGCAGGCAGGCGATGAATTGCCGGGCGGCTGGCGTCAGGTCGCTGCCCTTGCGCTGTATGACGCAGACCTGCAGGACCGGCAGCGCATCGTCAAGCTCCAGGCGCCGGATGCCCAGGTTTTTGAAGACCGCGTCCGCCAGCGGCTCCACGAACAGTCCCAGATGATCCGTCTGCGACACCAGGGCCAGGGCCGCGGTGAGCGAATCGCCTTGCACCACGCGTGGCGGCACCGGCATGCCCAACGACGCGAACAGTCGGGTCGTGGCCGATAGCGGATCGCCGCCATCGCCGGGCAAGGCCCATTCAGCGTTGAGCAGTTCGTGCATCGAGCGCCGGTTGCGCAAGGGATGTTGCCTGCGCATGCCGACCACCAGCCGCACCGGGAACAGCGGCTGGCATTCGAACTCGTCCTGCAACAGTTCCGGGTCTGCATGCATGACCGCGAAATCGACCTGCGGCTCGCGCAGCCGCGTCAGAATGCCTGCCAGGCCGGCTTCGCTGACGTGCAGCGAAACGCCGGGGCGCCGTTGCCGCAACCGCCGGAACGTCGGGATGAACAAGGTCTGCGCGAACGCGGCGCTGACCGCCACGCGCACCTGGCCGGCATTGCCGTCACGCAACTGAGCGACCTCGTCACGCGCCCGTCGCATGTCATCCAGCAGCAGCTGCGCGCGGGGCAGCAGGGCCGCCCCGCATTCCGTGAGCGTGATGCCCTTGACGCTGCGTTCGACCAGGGCGGCGCCGAGTTCGCGCTCCAGTTCGCGCACGATCTTGGTCACGGCGGGCGCCGAAACGTCCAAGCTGCGGGCGGCAGCGCGGATGCTGTGTTGCGTGGCGACCGCGACGAATGCCTGCAACTGGTTGGGTTTCATGGACCACCGCCGTTTATGTGTAAACCAAACGGAAACGATGATAAGAGAATTTTGGCTTTTCGGTTTACGTAGGCATCCCTAGAATGCGCCCTGGGAGTGCTGCGGCGGTTGCGCAGGATTGCGAAAGCGGGCGCACTCCAAAGTCCCCGGCTTGCGCATGCATGCACGTTGGGGGGCGGCGGGTGGAATTTCGGGATGGGTATGGATCTTTTGGCAGCGATGCGCATCTACGTCCGCGTCGTCGAACGCGAGACGATGTCGGGCGCCGCCCGCGACCTGGGCATGGGGCAGCCAGCGGTGAGCGAACGCATCGAGAAACTCGAGCGCTTCCTGGGCGCCACCTTGCTGTTGCGCACGGGACGCGCGCTCAAGTGCACCGAAGCGGGCAGAATCTTCTACGAACGCAGCCAGGGCTTGCTGGCTTCGGCAGCCGAGGCGGCCGAGGCCGTCTGGGCGACGGGCCAGGAGATCGGCGGCACGCTGCGGATCGCCGCCGCCCATTGCTACGGCGAAAAGGTTGTGGTTCCTACGTTGATCGCGGCGCGGAACGAACACCCGGGCCTGCTGATGGATCTGATCCTCAACGACGCGGCCGTGGATCCGGCCGTCGAAGGGGTCGATCTTTCGATTCGCCTGGGGAGCGCCGGCGACGGGCGCTATCTTGCCTATCCGCTGGGAGAGGTGGACCACGTGCTGGTGGCCACGCCCGAATATCTAGACCGGTACGGCCCGGTCCTCAACAGGCAGGATCTCGCCAGGCATCCCTTCATCCGCGTCAAGGACGCTTTCCAGAACAAGGCCTTGCCCATGATGGATGCCGCGGGCGAAAGCCGGCCAGCGGCAATCCGCACGGCCGTCACCACCACGCATTGGCGCGCGATGTTCGACATCATTCTGGGAGCGGGCGGTATCGGAGTCGTGCAGCAGCCCGCTTGCGCTGCGGAGCTGGCGTCCGGCAGGCTGGTGCGCCTGCTGTCCGACCATCGGATGCGTTCGCTGCCGGTCACCGCGCTGACGCCGCCGCAAAGGCCGTTGCCACGGAAGACCCGGGCCATCATCGGCATGTTGCGGGAGGCCATCGAGCTCCGCCGCGGCGCGGCGCCGCGCGGCGAGGCCACCGGCCAGTCCTGGGTTCAGACCAGCATGTCAGCCACCAGATAGCCGTCCAGCAGCAGGATACCGACCGTGGCCGCAATCGCCGCCCAGGCCCAGGCGCCGCGCAACACGTACTTGCCCATCAGGCTCTTGCGGCAGGCCAGCAGCACCAGCGGGCCGAGCGCAAAGGGCAGGGCCAGGCTCAGGATGACCTGGCTCAGCACCAGCAGGCTGTCGGGGTCCTGGCCGCCGGTGAACGCCAACAGGCCGACCGCCGCCGCGCCCGCCAGCAACCGGGTTGCAAGCGCGCGGCGCCGGTCGGACCAGCCCTGGCGGATCTGGAAACCGTTGGACAGAATGCGTCCGGCCAGCACGCCGGTGATGGTGGAGCTTTGGCCCGCGGCATACAGCGCCACGGCGAACACAATGGCCGCGCCCACGCCCAGCGTCTGGCCGATCACGGCATGCGCGTCGTCCAGGCTGGAGACGATCAGTCCCGAACCCGACAGCGATGCGGCGGCGACGATCATGATGGCGGCGTTGATCAGCATCGCCAGGCCCAGCGACACGATGGTGTCGTTGCGCGCCACGCGCATGGCCAGGTCGCGCGCGGCGGGCGGCAGTTGCTGCGCGCGCTGGGCCAGCGAGCCCGAATGCAGGTACAGGTTGTGCGGCATCAGGGTGGCGCCGAGTATGCCCAGCGCGATCAGGAAGCCCTGCGGGTCGCGCAGCGCCCGGCCGGTCTGGGTGACGCCGTGCGCCACTTCGGTCCAGGCCGGATTGGCCTTGAACAGCAGGAACACGAAGGACATGGCGACCACCGACAGCAGCAGGGCAATGAAGCGTTCATGCTTGTCGGCGTTGCCGCGGGTCAACGCCAGCACGGCGAAGGTGCCGACGCCGGTGACCGCGACGCCCGCGATCAGCGGCAGTCCGAAGAGCAGGCGCAGCGCGATCGCGCCGCCGATGAGCTCGGCAAGGGCAGTTGCCAGGATTGCCGCCTCGCCGGCCAGCCAGGCCGTCCTGGCCAGGCGCGGCGACAGGTGCCGGGCCGTCAGCGTGGCCAGGTCCTGGCCGGTAGCCAGCGCCAGGCGCGACACCAGGATCTGGAAGCCCAGCGCCAGCAGGGCCGAGATGACCACAACCAGCAGCAGCCCATAGCCGAAGCCGCTGCCGCCGGCGATGTCGGTGGCCCAGTTGCCCGGATCGATATAGCCCACGGCCACCAGGATGCCCGGGCCAGCGATGCGGCGCAGTCCCGCCGACACCTGCACGTCCTGCGCCAGCGCGGTCCTGCCGCCGGATATCGCGTAGATGAATTGGCTCATGCTCGCTCCTGAGAATGATTCTCATCATTCTCTCGCAGGGGCGGAGCGTCAAATTGATTTTGGGCAAGCAGGGGATAGGCTGGCCCAATGGCGCCGCCCTCGCCGGACGGGCCCTGGGCCGCAGCGGGATCAGGACTTGAGCTTCGCGTCCATGGAGATCTTGGCGTTGAGAACCTTGGACACCGGGCATCCTTTCTCGGCCTTGCGGGCGGCGTCCTCGAAGGCCTGGGCGCTGGCGCCGGGGATGACGGCTTCCACGGTCAGGTGGACGGCAGTGATCGAGAAGCCATCGTCCACCTTGTCCAGCGTGACCTCGGCCTTGGTGTCCAGGCTTTGCGCGACCATGCCTGCTTCCGCCAGGATGTTCGACAGGGCCATGGTGAAGCAGCCGGCGTGGGCCGCGCCCAGCAGCTCCTCGGGGTTGGTGCCCGGGGTGTCGCCGAAGCGGGTATTGAAGCCGTAGGCCTGTTCCTTGAGCGCGCCGCTCTGCGTGGAGATGGTGCCCTTGCCGGTCTTCAGGTCGCCGGACCAGTGGGCGGTTGCGGTTTTCTTCATGCGTGACTCCTGTAGTAGGGCCGCGCCCGTCGCGAGCGCGGCCGGTGTGGGAGGGCGCGGGCCGCCGGCTGGGAGCGGAGCGCATTGCCTGGGTTGGCATGACCGATGATACGGCGGGCATGGGCGCTAGGCGCGGAAAGCGTCTGCGCGCAACGGCAAGCCTATGTAACCGCTGGTCTTGCAGCGCGACTGCTTGATGCGCGTCGCAAGGCGGCGCGCGCCCATCAGGCAAAATACGGGCATCTGCTCAAACTTCGCCGAGAACTGCTGTCATGTCTTACAAGCTCGTCCGCTACGCCTGCGCTGTCGCGCTGGCCGTCCCCGCCTTGTCCGCCCACGCCGAAATCGTCATCGGCGTGGACGTGTCCACGACCGGCCCGGCCGCCGCCATCGGCATCCAGACCAATAACGCGATCCGCCTGTGGCCCGCCACGCTGGGCGGCGAGCCGGCCCGCTACGTGGTGCTGGACGACGGCACCGACGTCAGCAGGGCGGTGAAGAACATGCGCAAGCTGACCTCGGAAGACAAGGTCGACGCCATCGTCGGCCCCAATACCACGGCTGCGGCACTGGCGGGCCTGGACGTGCTGGCCGAGACCGGCACGCCCATGATCGCGCTGGCCGCGTCCAGCGTCATCGTCGAGCCGCTGTCGGATCCGAAACGCGCCTGGGCCTTCAAGATGCCGCAGAACGATTCGTTGATGGCCACCGCGCTGGTCGCGGACATGAAGAAGAAGGGCCTGACGAACGTGGCTTTCATCGGCTTCGCGGATTCCTACGGCGACAGCTGGTGGAAGGAGTTCACCGCCGCTGCCGGGACCGACCTGAAGATCGTGGCGCAGGAACGCTTCCAGCGCACCGACGCGTCGGTGGTGGGACAGGTGCTGAAGGTCATCGCCGCCAAGCCCGACGCCGTGCTGATCGCCGGCGCCGGCACGCCTTCCGCCTTGCCGCAGAAGACGCTGCTGGAACGCGGCTACACCGGCGCCATCTACCAGACGCATGGCATCGGCACGCTGGAGTTCCTGCAGGTCGGGGGCGCGGACGTGGAAGGCACCTTGTTCCCCACCGGCCCCGGCGTGGTGGCGCGCGAGCTGCCGGACGACAACCCGGTCAAGAAGGTGGCGGTGGCCTTCGCCGACAAGTACGAAGCCCGCTACGGCGCCAACACGCTGACCCAGTTCGCGGGCGACGCCTATGGCGCCTGGATGTTGCTGGATTCGGCGGTGGCGCGGGCGCTGAAAACTGGCGCCAAGCCCGGCACCCCGGAGTTCCGCGCGGCGCTGCGCGACGCCCTGGAAAACACGCGTGATCTGGTTGTGCCCAATGGCGTCCTGAATATCACCAAGGACAACCACCAAGGCTTCGACGAGCGCGCCCGAGTCATGGGCATCGTCAAGAACGGCCGTTTTTCCTACGCGGAGTAAGTGGGGACATAGACGTCTACCATTCGTAACTTGTCCTGACCTCTCATAGGGCGACGGATCGAAAAGCAGGCTGCGGCCTGCTTTTTTTCGAACACATCATTCGTGTAGAAATCATTTAATAGCGTATTATTTTTAGTGAATCCATATACCTCGAAATAAATACAGGAGAAACTGCCATGAGCCTGATCCGATCCAGACGTTTGCTTGCCGCCTTGAGCCTGGGGGTGCTGGCGGCATGTTCCGACTCGGGGTCCGACAAGGCTGCGCCGGCCGCGAGCGCACCCGCCGCGGCGTCCACCCTGGAGGCCGCCAAGGCCGCCGGCAAGATACGCATCGGCTACGCCAACGAAGCGCCTTTCGCCTACATGGACAGCAAGGAAGCCAAGGTCACGGGCGAGTCCGTGGAGATCGCGCGGGTAGTGCTCAAGCGCATGGGTATCAACGAGGTGGAGGGCGTCCTGACCGAGTTCGGCTCCCTTATTCCGGGTCTGCAGGCCAAGCGTTTCGACATCATCGCGGCGGGCATGTACGTCACCCCCGAACGCTGCCAGCAGGTGGCGTTCTCCGACCCCACCTATGGCGTCGGCCAGTCCTTCCTGGTCAAGCAGGGCAATCCCAAGAACCTGCACAGCTACGAAGACGTGATGAAGAATCCCGACGCCAAGCTGGGCGTGGTGGTGGGCGCGATCGAAGCGGAGTACGCCTCCAAGATCAAGGTGCCGCCGGCGCAAGTGGTGGTGTTTCCCGACGCGGTCAGCGCGCTGTCCGGCGTGCAGGCCGGGCGCGCCGACGCCTACGCGGCCACGGCGCTCACGGTCAACGACTTGATGGGCAAGACCAGCGCGGCCAGCGGCCTGGAGAAGGCCGATCCGTTCAAGGACCCCGTCATCGACGGCAAGGATGTGCGCGGCTACGGCGCCTATGCTTTCCGTTCCGACGACAAGGCTTTTGCCGACGCTTTCAACGCTGAATTGGCCAAGTTCATCGGTACCGAAGAACACCAGAAGCTGGTGGCGCCCTTCGGCTTCACCCCGCAGGAGCTGCCCAAGGGAGTCACGGCCGCCAAGCTGTGCGCCGGCCAGTAAGGGGGGCGCATGCGGTTGATATCCGAGCATTTCGCCGAGCTCGTGCCGCCACTGCTGCAAGGGCTGGCGGTCACGCTTGAGATCATGGCCGGCGCGGTGGTGCTGGCCGTCCCGCTGGCGCTGGCCGCGGGCATCGGGCGCCTGTCGTCCCTGCGTCCCTTGCGCTGGATCGCGGCGGTCTACGTCGAGGTGTTCCGCGGCACCTCGGCCCTGGTGCAGCTGTTCTGGTTCTATTTCGTGCTGCCGCTGTTCGGCGTGCAACTGCCCGCCATGCTGGTGGGCATCGTGGTGCTGGCGCTGAATGCCGGCGCCTATGGCGCGGAAGTGGTGCGCGGCGCGATCCGCGCGGTGCCGCCGGGCCAGCGCGAAGCCGGCGTCGCGCTGAACCTGACGCGCGGCCAGATCATGCGCCGCATCGTGGTGCCGCAGGCCGTGCCGGCCATGCTGCCGCCGGCCGGCAACCTGCTGATCGAACTGCTGAAGAACACCGCGCTGGTGTCCCTCATCACCATCACCGACCTGACTTTCCGCGGCCAGTTGCTGCGCAGCGAGACCTTGCGCACCACCGAGATCTTCACCCTGATGCTGCTGATGTACTTTGCCGTGGCCCTGCTGATCACGGCCGGCGTGCGGCTGCTGGAACGCAAGGTGCGCGTGCGATGAAGCCGGTATTCGATTGGTCCTTCGCCCTGGAAATCCTGCCCACGCTGGGCTCCGCGCTGCTCATCACGATCCAGGCCACCGTGCTGGGCATGCTGGTGGCCGTCACGCTCGGCCTGGCGCTGGCGCTGTTGCGGCGTTCGCGCCTGCGCATCGTGTCGCTGCCCACGGCTTTCGTGATCGAGTTCGTGCGCAGCACGCCCTTGCTGGTGCAGATGTACTTCCTGTTCTACGTCCTGCCCCTGACCGGCGTGCGGCTGTCGCCGCTGGCCACCGGCATCGCCGCGCTGGGCCTGCACTACGCGACCTATTGCGCCGAGGTCTACCGTGCCGGCATCGAGGCGGTGCCGCGCGGCCAATGGGAGGCTGCCACCGCGCTGAACATGTCGCGCTGGCGCACGGCGGTGGGCGTGGTGCTGCCGCAGGCGATTCCGCCGGTGGTGCCGGCGCTGGGCAACTACCTGGTCGCCATGTTCAAGGACACGCCGCTGCTGTCGGCGATCACCGTGGTGGAACTGCTGCAGCAAAGCAAGATGATCGGCTCGGCGACGTTCCGCTACACCGAGCCCCTGACCCTGGTGGGCCTGCTGTTCCTGGCGCTGAGCCTAGTGGCGGCCTGGGGCGTGCGCGGCCTGGAGGCCCGCCTGCAACGATATGGAGGAAAGCGATGAGCGCCAGCGTAAGCATCAAGAACCTGCGCAAGCAGTACGGCGATCTGGAGGTGCTGCGCGGCATCAACCTGGAGATCCCGTCGGGCCAGACCGTGGCCGTGATCGGCCCTTCGGGCTCGGGCAAGTCCACCCTGCTGCGCGTGCTGATGACGTTGGACCGGCCCACCAGCGGCGACATCGAGATCGATGGCGTGCCCATGTGGACCGACGCCCAGGGCCGCCCCGCCGGGCCCAATTCGGACCATCTGCGCAAGGTCCGCGGCAAGATCGGCATGGTGTTCCAGCACTTCAACCTGTTCCCGCACATGACGGCGCTGGCCAACGCCATGGAGGCGCCGCTGCACGTGCTGGGCATGTCGCGCATCCAGGCGCGCGAACGCGCCGTGGAATACCTGGAAATGGTCGGCCTGGGCGACAAGCTCGACGTCTATCCGGCGCAGTTGTCGGGGGGGCAGAAGCAGCGCGTGGGCATCGCGCGCGCGCTGGCCATGTGTCCCGACATCATGCTGTTTGACGAGGTGACCTCGGCGCTGGACCCGGAACTGGTGGGCGGCATCCTGCAAATCCTGCGCGACCTGTCGGCCCGGCGCAGCATGACGATGATCATCGTGACCCACCAGATGAAGTTCGCCGAACGCAGTTCGGACCGGACCCTGTTCTTCGACGAGGGCAATATCGTCGAGGACGCCGAATCGTCGGTGCTGTTCAGCCAGCCCCAAGAGGCGCGCACGCGCCAGTTCCTGGATTCGGTGATCGAAGGGCAGTAGCGCATCGCTCGCGGCTGCGGTTGACCCCGCCCGGGCCTGCGGTATTCAGGCCGCCAGCCGGGTTGGGGCGCTATGCTTTCGCATCCCATGCCCCGGAGGCTCCAGCATGTCCCTGCTTTTCAGTCCCATCTCCATCGGCCAGCTGGAGCTGGCCAACCGCATCGTCATCGCGCCCATGTGCGAGTACTCGGCTGAAAATGGCCTGGCGACCGATTGGCACATGATCCATCTGGGACACCTGGCCTTGTCCGGCGCCGCGCTGCTGTTCGTGGAAGCCACCGCCGTGGAGCCCGACGGCCGCATCACCCCGGGAGATCTGGGCCTGTGGTCCGACGAAACCGAGGCGGCGATCGGCCGCGTCGTCGCCGCCATCCGCCGCTATGCGCCCATCAAGCTGGGCATACAGCTCGCCCACGCGGGCCGCAAGGCTTCCAGCGACGCGCCCTGGAACGGCGGCCAACTGGTCCCGCCCGAGGCTGGCGGCTGGCAGGGCTGGGCGCCCTCGGCGCTGCCGCACAATGCGTCCGAACCCGCGCCCCATGCGCTCGACGCGGCGGGCCTGGCGCGCATCCGCGACGCCTTCGTGGCCAGCGCCCAGCGGGCTATCCGGCTGGGCTTCGACGCGATCGAGCTGCACGCTGCGCACGGCTATCTGCTGCACCAGTTCCTGTCGCCCTTGTCGAACCGGCGCGACGACGCCTACGGCGGCTCGCTTGCGAACCGCATGCGTTTTCCGCTGGAAGTCTTCCAGGCGCTGCGCGAGGTCACGCCGCCGTCCGTGGCGCTGGGCGTGCGCGTATCCGCCACCGATTGGGTCGAGGGCGGCTGGGATCTGGAACAGACGCTGGTGTTGGCGCAGGCCTTGAAGGAACGGGGCTGCGAGTTCATCGACGTCTCCAGCGGCGGCGTTTCGCCGCAGCAGAAGATCCCCGCCGGGCCGAATTATCAGGTGCCGTTCGCCGACGAGATCAAGCGCAAGGTGGGCATGCCCACCATCGCGGTGGGCCTGATTACCGAGGCGCAACAGGCGGAAGACATCCTGGAGCACGGTCAGGCCGACATGGTCGCGCTGGCGCGCGGCATGCTGTATGACCCGCGCTGGCCCTGGCACGCCGCGGCGCAATTGGGCGGCCAGGTCAGCGCGCCGCGCCAATACTGGCGCTCGCAGCCGCGGGATCAGAAGGCGCTGTTCGGCGAAACCCGCTTCGGCCAGCGCTAAGCGAAAGCGGCAGGCTAGTCCGCGGCCTGCCGGAACCCCGTCTCAGGGCCGCGTGCCGTCGTAGGCGTCTTGCAGCAGGGTCCGCAAGGCTTCGCGTTCCAGCGGACGAGGATTGGGGTAGGGCGTTTGCAAGGCGATGTCGCAGGCGCGGTCCAGGTCTTGCTCGCGCATGCCGATATCGCGCAGCGCGGTGGGCGCGCCCAGCGAACGGGCCAGGTCGAACACGCCAGCCGCCGCAGCCGGCGCGCCCAGCGCCGCCGCGATGCGCTCCATGGCTTGCGGCGCGGCCGCGGCGTTGTAGGCCAGGGCTTGCGGCAGCACCACGGTGTGGACTTCGGCGTGCGGCAGGTTGAAGCTGCCTCCCAGCGTGTGGCAGAGCTTGTGATGCAGTGCCATGCCCACGCTGCCCAGCACCGTTCCGCACAGCCAGGCGCCGTAGAGCGCGTTGCTGCGTGCCTCCAGCAGAGCCGCGCCGCCGGCGCCGGCGTGAATGGCGGGCAGCGACTGCGCCAGCGCGCGTATGCCTTCCTGCGCCATCAGGTCCATGATCGGATTGCCGTCGCGCGCATACAGGCCCTCTGCCGCGTGGGCGATGGCGTTGATGCCGCTGGTCACGCTCATCGATACCGGCAGCGACAGGCTCAGTTCCGGGTCGTACACCACGCTGCGCGGCAGGACGCGGTCATCCTTGCCGGTCTTCTTCATGCCGGCCTCGGTGATGCCGTAGATCGGCGTCATTTCCGAGCCCGCATAGGTGGTGGGCACCGCGATGACTGGCAGCCCGGAGTCCAGGGCGATGGCCTTGCCCAGGCCGATGGTGGAGCCGCCGCCCACGGCCACCGCGCAATCGGCGCCCAGCTCGCGCGCCGCCTCCCGCGCCTGGCGCGCGATCTCGATCGGCACGTGCATCACGGCCTGGTCGAAGATCCCGGCCACGCGCGCCTCGCCCAGCAAGGTTGCGACCCGTTCGGCCTGCGCGCGCTGCGGCGGCGTGCAAAGCACCAGCGCGCGCCGCAGCCCCAGCGTATCGAGTTCGGCCGCCAGGCCGCCCAGGCTGCCCGGCCCGAAGACCACGCGCTGGGCGCGGCTGGCGTAGATGAAGGATTGCATGGCGTTCCCGGTCGGCATATCGGTCATTGTGCAACGATTCCGCGGTTCTTGATGAGCTGGCCCCAGCGCTGGGATTCGGCTTGCACCAGCCGGTTCATGTCGTCGCGGCCGCCGGCCACCACTTCGAAGCCGGATTCGGTGATGCGTCCGGCGACGGCCGGGTCGCGCAGCGCCGCGATGGTGGCGTCGGCCAGCTTGTCCAGCGTCGCCGCCGGCGTTTGCGCCGGCGCCACCATGCCCACCCAGGAATAGATCTCGAAGCCCGGATAGCTTTCGGCGATGGCGGGCACGTCCGGCAGGGCGGCGACGCGCTTGGGCGCGGTCACCGCGAGCGCGCGCAGCTTGCCGCTCTGGATGTGGGGCAGCACCAGCGGCAGGCTGGCGATGATGGATTCCACGTGTCCGCCCATCAGGTCCGACACGGCCGGACCGCCGCCCCGGTAGGGCGTATGGATGCCGCTGGTGCCCGCGGCCTGGTGGAACATTTCGGCCGCCAGGTGGTTGGAACTGCCCGCGCCGACCGAGGCGTAGGACACGCTGCCCTTCTTGCCGGCCGCCACATAATCGGCCAGCGTCTGGTAGGGGCCGCTGGCCGTCACCGCCAGCACCATGGGCGAACGCACCATGTATGACACGCCGGTCAGGTCGCGCGCCGTGTCATAGGGCAGCTTGGGGTAGATGTGCTGCTCGGTGGCGTAGGAATCGAACACCATTTCCACGGTGTAGCCGTCGGGCGCGGACTTGGCGACCAGCGCCGTGCCTATGGTGCCGCCGGCGCCGCCGCGGTTGTCGATGACCACCGTCTGGCCCAGCTTGTCCTGCAGCGCCTGCTGCACCTGGCGCGCTACCCGGTCCACGGTGCCGCCCGCGGCAAAAGGCACCACGATCGTCACCGGCTTGCTGGGATAGGAATCCGCCAGCGCGGGCAGGGCGGTGGCCCAGGCGCCTGCGGCGAGGGCGGCGGTCGCCAGCAGGGCGCGGGGCGAGCGGCGGGGGGCGGTAATAGGGGGCATGCGGGTCTCCTGGGCTTATCGTCGTTGTATCCGGCCGTCTATCTTTGTCAAAATTGCCAAAGTGCGGCCATGCACGGTATCGTAATTGGCAAATTCCCCAGGAAAGCTGGCGTCGCACGCCAAAGCCTTTTGCGCCATACGCACAAATGAAAACCGTCAAATTCGCCGAAAGCCTGTCCATCTTCGTCGACGTCGCCCGCGCTCAGAGCTTTTCCGAGGTGGCCCGCCGCCGTGGCATGGTGGCCTCGTCCGTGGCGCGGCAGATCGGCGCGCTGGAGTCCGAACTCAAGGTGCCGCTGTTCGTGCGCTCCACCCGCGCCCTGATGCCGACCGAGGCAGGCGAGGTGCTCTACGAGCGCGCCGTGAAGATCCTGCACGACATGACCGAGGCGCGCTCCGAAGTCATATCTCTGGAGCAGACCGTGCAAGGCCTGTTGCGCGTCAGTTGCCTGCCCGCGTTCGCGCGGCGCTACGTGGTGCCCATGCTGCAGCAGCTGGGCGAACGCCATCCGCAGTTGCAGGTGGAGCTGGAGTTGACCGAGCGCGTGGTGGACCCGGTGGTGGAGCGCATGGACGTGGTGGTGCGGGTGGGGCAGCAGCCCGACAGCAGCCTGATCGGGCAGCGCATCGGCAGCCATCGCTACCTGATCTGCGCCGCGCCCTCATACCTGGAGCGTCATGGCGTGCCGCGCACGCTGGCGGACCTGTCGCGCCATCGCCTGATCGACCGGCGCCACAGCACCAGCGTGCGCGGCTGGCGCGAGCTGGGCGATGGCCAGTGGGCGCAGGACGCCCGATTCGTGCTGGAATGCGACGATTGCGACGCGCGCCGGTTCGCGGCGCTGGAAGGGCTGGGCATCGCGCTCATGCCCAACTGGTCCGCGGGCGCGGACATCGGCGCCGGGCGCCTGGTGCAGTTGACGCTGGAGGACGCCAGTCCGCCGCCGGAAAGCGGCATTTATCTGCTGCGCGCCATGCCGCGCGCCAATGCGCGTATCCGCGCTTTCACCGAGCAGTTGCGGCGGCAGATCGGCTCCCCTTTGGTGTGGGACGCGGCCATCGAGACGGCGCGCGCGGCCTGACGCGCCTGGAAACAGGTTGCGCGGTCGTCATCCGCGGCTGGGCGGCCCCGCTGGCGCCGCGCCTTATTTGGCGTCGTGGAAAATGATCCCCAGCGTGTGCCGCTCGCCCTTGCGCAGCCGGCTGACACCGTGCCGCAGATGGGCCCGGTAATAGCCGCGCCCCGAACGCACCGGCTTGTGGTTGACGGCAAGCACCACGGCATCGCCTTGCCGCAGCGGCACCACGTCGGCCCGGCCAGGCTGCTTGGGGTTGCTTTCGGCCAACAGCAGTTCGCCGCCTTCGAAGTCGCGCCCTGGCTCGTCCAGCAGGAAGATGACCTGGAACGGAAAGACGTGATCGCCGTACAAGTCCTGATGCAGGCAGCAGTAATCGTTCACCTGATACCGCAGCAGCAGCGGCGTGGGCCGCCGTTGGCCCGCCGCATGGCAGATGTCGCGGAACTCGTCGTGGGTCGCGGGAAAACGTTCCTCGATCCGCATGGCGGCATGCCAGCGGTTGGCGATGGGCGCCAGGCGAGGATAGAGCGACTGCCGCAAGCCTTGGACGGCGTCGGGCAGCGGGTAGCCGAAGTACTTGTACTCGCCCCGGCCGAACGCATAGCGCTCCATCACGATGCGGCTGCGAAAGCGCGCTTCGTCGGTGTAGCTGCGCGCGAGTTCCCTGCACTGGGCGGACGTCAGCAGCGCGGGCAGGACGGCGTAGCCATCGCGGCCGAGCGCGTCTTCGGCGGCCTGCCAGTCGGCCGCCGCAATCCGGGCTTCAGGCGGCTCGTGTTGCAGGATCGTTGTCGGCATGGTGCAGGTTGGCATCAGGGCGCATCGTGAAAATACAGTTCCAGGCCGACGCGCTCGCCCTTGCGCACGCGGCTGACGGCATGCTTGAGATTGACGCGATAGTCGCCCTTGGAACCCGAGAAGGGGCGTTCCGCCGTGGCGATGATGGCGGCGTCGCCGAACTTGAGCGGCGCCACCATCGGACGCGACTGCATGCGCGGACGCTGCTCCGTCATCACGAATTCGCCGCCCTGAAAGCCATCGCCCGGTTCGGACAGCAGCGCGACTACCTGCATGGGGAATACCTGCTCGCCATCATTGCGCTGATGCAGCGCCACGTAGTCGTCGACGCCGAGTCGGTTCAGGTGAGAGCGCGCCCTGGTCTGGCCCGCCTGCCGGTTGCGCGCCAGGAATTCCGGCAGCTCGGCGGGGTAGCGCAGGCTGGCGCCCATGCGCTCGTTCCAGCGATTGGCATGGCCGGCCAGCCGGCGGTACAGCGACGCGCGCACCGGCTCCAGCGGCGCCGGCATGGCGGCGTCGAAGTAGTACAGCTCGCCGCGCCCCAGCCCGCTGGATTCCAGGCTTACCCGCCTGGCTTGCGGCGCGTCGACCTGCCGCGCCAGGCTGCGCGCCAGCTCGGTGTCCAGCAATCCGGGCAGCAAGGTATAGCCTTCGGTATCGAGCTGCGATCCGATGTCTGCCCAATCCAGGCGCTCCAGGCGGGTCTCGAGGGCGGTCATGCCGCTGTCATGCATAGGGTTCTCATCGATGTTCGGAAGCCAGCGTGGCGTCATGCTGCGTCATGGAAGATAAGGCCCACGGTGTGGCGCAGGCCGCCGCGCACGCGGCTCACGCCGTGCCGCATGGCGACCTTGCGCGGCCCGCGCGCGCCCGCCGCAGGCCGTTGATTGACGGTGAACACCACGGCGTCGCCCTGGTTCAGCGCCACGACGTCGGCGCGCTGGCCATTGGCGCCAAGCTCGGTCATGACGAATTCGCCGCCGGTGAAATCCTTGCCGGGTTCGGACAGCAGGATGGCGACCTGCAGCGGAAACACATGCTCGCCATAGAGATCCTGGTGCAGGCAGTTGTAGTCGCCCTCGCCGTATTGCAGCATCAATGGCGTGGGGCGGGCCTGGCCCGCCCGATGGCAGCGTTGCAGGAAGGCGTCCAGTTCAGGCGGGTACTGCGTATCCTTGCGCAGTTGTTGATTCCAGCGGTTGGCTATCGGCGCGAGCCGGGCATAAAGCGCATGGCGCAGGCAGTCGAGCAACGGCGGCAAGGGGTACGCGAAGTATTGGTATTCGCCGCGTCCGAATCCATGGCGCGCCATGATGATGCGCGAACGGAAGCGCGCTTCGTCCGGGTAAAGAGCGGAAAGGCCGCGGCATTGCCGCGCCGTCAGCAGTCGGGGAAGTACGGCGTTGCCATGGGCATCCAGGGCATGCTCCACAGTCACCCAGTCATAGCGGGCGGCGTTCATCGCCTGGTTCTCGCTTGCCGCGGCGTGCATGCCGGATCCTCTCTGCGCTTGAAGACCCGTTCAGTATAAAAACTCACGCCTCTTTTAAAACTCCGTTCCTTGCGCTTGGCTGGGAAGCGCGCTTCCCTGGGAGCCTGGCGCTGCCGGCTCCGCCATGAAAAAACGCCGCGAGCGCGGCGTCTTTCAGGCGGGCGGGGCAGGCGGGCGCTTACAGGCGCGAGTACGCCTGCTCCAGTTCGCGATGCAGCTGGTCGGCGAAATCCTCGCGCGCGGGGTCCAGCTGCGACAGCAGGCGGGCCAGCACGACGTTGTCTTCCTCGCCGTTCCAGATCTTGATGTAAGTGCCTTCCTTGTAGCCATGCTGCTGGCGGAAGATGTTCAGCACGTTCTTGGACACGTATTGCGTGTAGGCGTCGTTCCAGCTCATGTCGCAGGACGTCATGGTCTGTTCCAGCACCTTGAAGCTGGCGCGGCCGCACACGGCCAGGCCGCCGATCAGTTCCAGCAGCTCGGGCACGTTCAACTGGTCCAGCGTGTGGGTCTTGCCGTCCAGCGCGACCGAGGCCGGGCCGGACAGGTCGGCGACCAGCGCGCCGGCGGCGGCGCCGATGTCGCCGCGGGCTTGCACGATGGTGTGCGACAGGTAGAAGTGCAGGATGTCCACCAGTTCCATTTGCACCTGCGGCAGGTCGATGGTCTGCTTCTTCCACCACTTCCAGCCGTAGTGTTCCAGCGCCTCGGCGGATTCGACGAAGGCGGCGCGCAGGAAGCGGGCTCCGCCGTTGACCCAATCCGGATTGATCATGCTGTTCAAGTGGCCCTGCAGCTTCAGCATCGTGGCCGCCTGGGCCTGGTTCAATCCGACTACGTTATTCACTTTCACTCCGTGGTTCATGGGTCTTTCGACAGCGGCGGAAATGTTAGCACCATTGCCCGCCCGAGCCGGGCCGCCCCGGTGGCGGAATCAGGCGTCTCCGTCCTTGCGGTAAGAAGAGCGCTTGAGCGGAGGCAGCGGCGCCTTGCCGCGCGGATTGCGCGCGTTGCGGGCGGCCTTGAACAGCATCATGGCGAAGAAGAACAGGAAGACGGCGGGCATGGCCTCGTCCAGGTCGAACCCGGGGCCGCGCAGGGCTTCGAAGATGATGCGCGCTCCGGCCCAGCCGGCCAGGATGCCGCCCACCGTCAGGATGACGCCGATCTTGCGCTGGGTGGCTTGGCGGGCCATCGATACCTCGGCGGCATCTGTCTGGCCCGGAGCCGCGGGCGCTTGCCGCGATTGCAGGGGCGGCGGGGCCGGCTTGCCCCAGGGCGCGCCGGATAGCGTTTCAGAGGGAGAGGCCGGGGGCGCGGGAGGGGGCGGGGGAGCTGCCGGGCGGGATTGCGCCCGCTTGTCGGGAACCTGCCCCGGCGTTACGCCGCCGGCACGCGTCAGGTTCTCGATATAGCGCGCGAAGTCGCCATTCCTGGGCTCCCCATCTATGGCCATGGCCCCTCTCTCCGGTTCAGTTGCCGCGGCGTTGGCGCGCCGGGACCCGGCGCTTGCGCAGCATGGCTATCAACAGCCCGCATCCTAGCAGCACCGAGAGTCCCGCGCCGATCATCATGGCAATCTGTTGCGCATTGTCCGCCGTGCCCAGGCTGCGCGCCGTGATGTAGCCCGGCGCCAGCATCAACGGCATCCACAGGATGGCGGACGTGACGTTGGCCAGCTGGAAGCGGCTGTGTCCCATGCCCATCACGCCGGCGACCGTGGGGATGGTGGAGCGGATAGGCCCCAGAAAGCGGCCGATCAGCACGGAAGCGAAGCCGTAGCGGTAGAAGAACAGGCGGGCGCGCGCCACGCCGCTGCGCTGTTGCTTCAGCGGCCAGCGGCGCAGGACGCCGGGACCGGCCCAGCGGCCCAGCCAGTAGGACAGGGCGTCGCCCACGATGGCGCCGGCGATGCCCCAGGCGATGATGCTCCAGGGGTTCAGGGTGCCCGCGCCGATCAGGCCGCCGGTCAGCAGCATCAGGGCCGTGGCCGGGATGAACAGGCCCAGCAGCACCATCGATTCGCCGAGGGTGAGCAGGAAGGTAATCGGGCCCGCCCAGGCCTGGTTGGCCTCGATGAACATCGCGATCTGGTCGACGTATTGGTCCATGGATACAAAGTTGAAATTTAGCTGAACGCAATCGGGTATGTTAACGCCTGCGGAACTGCCGGTGCGCCGTATAGTCCGTCTGGATGAAGCTAAATGTTGGAGAGTTATGGATTCGGTTACGCAGGCGGTGCTGGGCGCGGGCATACAGGGCGCCCTGTTGGGACGGGTGCAGGGGCGCCGGGCGCTGATCTACGGCGCGGCGCTGGCGACAGTGCCGGACCTGGACGTGCTGATGAGCTACCCGGACCCGGTGTCGCTCATGACCTACCACCGCGGTTTCTCGCATTCGGTCTTCGTGCTGACCGGCCTGGCGGTTTTCCTGACCTGGCTGATCCGCAAATACTGGCCGCAGGCGCCGTACAGCGGACGCCGGCTGTTCCTGACCTTATGGCTGGTGCTGGTGACCCATCCCGTGCTGGACGCCTTCACGGTCTACGGGACGCAGCTGTTCTGGCCGCTGGCGCTCATCCCTGAAAGCTGGGCCGCCGTGTTCATCATCGACCCGGTCTATACCGTGCCGTTGCTGCTGGCGGTGCTGTTCGCCGTCGGCTTCGGCATGACGCGCACCGCGCGCAGGCTGCTGGCCGCCGCGCTGGTCTTCAGCACGGCCTACCTGGGATTCGGGCTGGCCGCGCGCATTGCCGCCGAGGACCGCGTGCGCGAGGCGATGCAGGCGCAGGGCATTGCCGTCAGCGAACTGCGCGCCGTGCCCATGCCTTTCAACACGCTGGTGTGGCGCGTCATCGCCAAGACGCCCGACGGCCACTATTACGAATCGGTCAGCAGCCTGTTCGACCGGGATCCGCCGGAATGGCTGCGCCAGCCGCTCAATCTGGACGTGGCGCAGGCGCTGGCGGACGCGCCGCTGCACCAGCGCCTGCGCTGGTTCACGGACGACTGGCTACGCTACGACGTCATAGGCAACGCGCTGGTGGTGACGGACCTGCGCATGGGCATGGCGGGCCATTACACCTTCCGCTTCAAGATGGCGGAACGCGCGGCGGACGGCAGCTGGCAGGCGGTGACGCCGTCCAGCTGGCCCACCGAGCGCGGCGGCTGGGCTGAACTGAAGCTGGTGCTGGGCCGCATCCTGCATGCGCAGCCGCCCTTGCCGCTGGCACAGTGGTCGGAGCTGTCGACGCGATAGGCCGGGACGCGGACTATGCCATCACCGGCGGCCGCGGCGGCGGCGCGCAGGCCTGCTCGTAGGCCTCGGCGGCCAGCAGCAGCTGCAGGTCGCCGTGGCAGGGGCCAACCAGTTGCAAGCCCAGCGGCAGGCCATCCTGGCCCAGTCCGCAAGGCACGCTGACGGCGGGGTGGCCGGTCAGGTTGAACAGCATGGTCCACGGATACCAATGGGCGCGGATGTCGCCGAACGAGCGGCCGTCAATGTCGATGGTGTCGAAGATGTCCGTGCCCAGCGGCAAGGCGGTGCGGGACATGGTCGGCATGGCCAGCAGGTCGGCCTGATCGAACAGCGCCTGCACCTTGCGATAGAGCGCGGTGCGGGCAAACATGGCTTCCTGGTATTGCTGGGCGCTGAACGCCGCGGCGGTGGCGATCTGCCGCCGGAAGGTGGCGCTGTAGGCGTCGGGTTCGCGCTCGATCAGGGGCAGGAAGCGAGTGCGCCAGACGGTATGGTTGATGACGCGCCAGATCGGCTCGACATCGAAGCCCGCGCCGTCGAACGGCTCGACTTCCGCGCCCAGATCGGCCAGGCGCGCCAGTGCCGCCTCGAATGCGCGGCGCACGTCGGCAGCCACGGGGCGGCCGGGCGGGGCGGCGCAGTAGCGTATGCGCTTGCCGCGCAGCGTTTCGTGGGAGGCCGCCGCGCCGGCGTAGTCGGCGCGGGGCACGCCCAGGGACCACGGATCGCAATCGTGCGGGCCGGCCATGGCCGCCATCATCAAACGGGTATCGGCCACGCTGCGCGTGGTCGGCGTCACATAGGTCTGGTTGCCGATGGCGTCCTGCGCCTGGCTGTGCGGTATCGCGCCCAGGCTTTGCTTGAATCCCACCACGCCGTTGCACGCGGCGGGAATGCGGGTGGAGCCGCCGCCATCGCTGGCCACCGCCAGCGCCGTGATGCCGGCGGCCGTCGCCGCGGCGGCGCCGCCGCTCGAACCGCCGCAGGTGCGTTCCAGGTTCCAGGCGTTGCGGGTATGGCCGAACAGCGGGGAATCGGTCATCGACTTGGAGCCGAACTCAGGCGTCGTGGTCTTGCCGATCAGGATGGCGCCATGCTGGCGCAGCCGCGCCACCGCCACGGCGTCTTCGGCCGGCACGTTCGCGCTGAACGGCACGGCGCCGAAGGTGGTCCGCACGCCCGCGGTATTGACCAGGTCCTTCACCGTGTAGGGCAGGCCATGCAAGAGGCCCGCCGCATCGCCGCGCATCAGCGCGGCTTCGGCAAGCCTGGCCTCGGCGATAGCCTGGTCGGCGCACAAGGTGATGAAACAGTTCAGGACGGGTTGCAGTCGCTCGGCCCGGTCCAGCGAGGCGCGTACCAGCTCTACCGGGGACACGGCCTTGGTTCGGACCAGGCGCGCGGCCTCGACCGCGCTCAGCTCGCAAAGAGAATCGCTCATCGAAGCCACGTTCCGCCTATTCGTCGAAGGAAATGCCGGCGGCTTTGACGATGGGGGCCCAGTGCGCGCGCTCGACGCCGATGCGGCGCTTGGCGGCCTGTGCGTCCTGGGGTTCGACCAGGAAGCCCGCAGTCTGCAGTTTTTCCACCAGCGCCGGCCGCTTGCCGGCCGCGATGAAAGCCTGTTCCAGCTGGGCGATGGTGGCGTCCGGCGTGGCTGCGGGCGCGTACACGCCATACCAGCTGGCGGCGTGCTGGTACTGCGGGTAGCCCTGTTCCAGCAGCGTCGGCACATTGGGCAGCGTGGGCAGGCGGCGGCTGCCGGCCACGCCCAGGAATTTCACCTTGCCGGCGTTGTACAGCGGCAGCATGCTGGCGACGGCGTCCCAGCCCATCGATACCTCGCCGCCGGCCACGTCCACCAGCATGGGCGCAGCGCCGCGGTAGAGTACCGGCACGACTTCGAGGCCGTTCTGGCTGCCCATCTCTATGGTTCCAAGCTGACCGGGACTGCCTTGCGTCGCCAGGCCCAAGGTCGCCTTGGCGCCTGCCTGCTTGGCCCATTGCACGTATTCAGCCATGCTGCCATACGGTTGGGTGGCGCCCGTTACAGCGCCGGTAGGCACGTCCGCCACCAGAGCGACGGGGCGCAAGTCGTGATCCGGGTCGTACCCCAGCTTCTTGTAGGTCAGGGGAAAGATCACGAACATTGGCGACGAGCCGAGATACAAGATCAGGCCGTCTGCCTTGGCCCGCTTCACCACATCGAAACCCAGCCGTCCCGATGCGCCGGGACGATTCTCGACGATGACATTGGCATACCCCGCCGTCTGCAGCTGTTCGGCGTAGGCGCGGGCCACGGCGTCGGCCGCGCCGCCCGCTGCGTAGCCGACTATCAGGCGTACGACCTTGTCGCCGCCGGCCGGCTCCTGGGCCATGGCGCTGGGTGGCAGGCAGGCCGTCGTCGCGGCGGCAAGGATGAAGGCAAGTAGTCGGGTGCGGTCCAGCAAGTCGGTCTCCTGTCGGCGCGGCTTCACGTCCGCGGATCTGATGCCCTCGGATCGGCCCATGGCCACGCGCTATGCCACTATGATCGGATCGCCTGGCTTTACCGTATAGTGAATTATTTGCTCAAGGTATTGAGGAAATGCTCAAGCCATCCCTGGAGTCCCTAGCCTCCCGCCTCAAGCTGCGGCATTTGCAGATTGCGCTGGCCTTGCGCGATGCGCCCTCGGCCAAGGAGGTCGCCGTGGCCGCGAACGTGAGCGAATCAGCGGTCTCGAAAACCCTGGCTGAACTGGAATCGCAGTTGGGATTCAAGTTGTTCGAGCGCATGGGCAATGCCAAGCGTCCGACGGAAATGGGCCGCCAGGTCCTGCCCATGATGGAAGCCGTGGTGGCGCAGGCGCGCGGGCTGGCCCAGACAGTCATGGACGTGCGCGGCGGCCACCAAGGCGAGCTACGGATCGGCGTGGCCACGGATATGGGCAAACTGAGCCTGGCGCCGTTGATCCATGCCTTCAACCAGGCGCAGCCGGGCGTTGCCCTCGACGTGCAGGCTGGCGGGTATCGCGCCATGGCGGATCTGCTGCTGGACGACAAGCTGGATGCGCTGGTGTGTTACGACGCACCCGAGCTGATCGCACCCGGCTTGGGCCGCTTGCGGCTGGTGGCGCCGCAGCCCTTGGTGGTTGTCGCCAATGCGCGGTTATCGCCGCTGGCGGCGCGGCGGCGCCTCACGCTGAAGGATCTGCACGCGCAGCCCTGGTGCAAGCCGCGTCCGGGCACGATGATGCATGACAAGCTGACCGCGTTGTTTCTGGGGGCGGATTTGAGCCTGCCGCTGCGTGGTATCCAGGTGAGCGATCTGCTGCTTACCGACGAGTTCATCCGCAGCACGGATTATCTGGTCATGCTGCCGCTGGCGGCGGCGCAACGTCTGACCCGAGCAGCCGAGGCTGTCATCCTGCCGGTCGACCTGCACGAACACAATCCGCCCACGATCATCGCTTGGCAGCGCGCCGCCGAACGGCATCCTCCGCTCCATCGGTTTCTGCAATTCTGCGGTGCGCCGCAGGACGGGAAGACGATCGAGTAAGGGTTCCATTCCTCTCGACAGGCTGATCCGACGGATTTCTGCCCCCGGTGACCCGGGGGCTTTTTCATGGCGTTTCCGTATTGACCGCCATCCAGCCCCTGCATTATTCTTGTTCAACTTAAAGGAACATAAGTTCCGATTTATGGAACAAGCATGAGTATTCTCGATGGCGTCCAGCGCGTGCTGGGGCTGTACGCGGAAGGCGCGTCGGAGCTGAGCTTCACCGAAGTGGCGGCTCGCCTGTCCATGCCCAAGAGCAGCGCATCGCGCCTGCTCAATCAGATGCAGCATTACGGCCTGCTCGACCAGGACGCCGCCACGCGCCGCTATCGCGCCGGGACCATGCTGGCCCAGGCCGTGCGCGCCGGCATGGCGGCCACGCCGCTGGACGATGCCTGCCGCGCCGTGTTGACCCGGCTGTCCGACGACAGCGGCCTGACCGCCTATCTCTCTACCCTGAACCAGCGCGAAACCGTGGTGCTGCAACGCCTGAACGGCTCGCACCCGGTGCAGGTGCTGTCGCCGCCCGGCTCGCGCCGCGCCGCTTCGGGCACCGCCATGGGCCGGGCGCTGTTGTCGCGTTTAAGTGAAACGGAGTTCCAGGCGCTGTATGGCACCGATCCCGATCAGCCGCTGCCCACCGAAGGCCGCGATTGTCCCGCCACGGTCGGCGACCTGGTCCGCCTGGTGGCGCAGACCCGCGCGGACCATTGCGGCGTGGCCATCGACCAGGCCATGCCGGGCATAGGCGCGGTGGCTGCCGCCGTGCGCGACCCCGCCACCGGCGAACTGCGCGGCCTGTGCCTGTCCTTCGTTTCCTTCCAGGCCGATGCCGACCGCGTCGCGCGCTTGCGCGAGTCCGTGCTGCGGCAGGTCGGGGCGCTGGGGCGCGAACTGAACGATCCCTATTGGCTGGCCTGAACGCTTGCAGGCTCACAAATACAGATGCGTCCGCGCCGCCGGACATCCAGAAAATCCCCTTACGGAAATCCTCCACATGAACCTACTGCTCCTCAGCAACTCCAGCAGCGATGCCGGCTATCTGGTCCACGCGCTGCCCGACATCCGCGAACTGATCGCATCGCTGCCGCAAGGCGCGCCGGCCGTCTTCGTGCCGTACGCCGGCGTTACGCGCGACTGGGACGACTACACCGCGCTGGTGGCGTCGGCGCTGGCGGATACCGGCCTGGACATCCAGGGGCTGCATCGCGCCGAGGATCCCGCGGCCGCGCTGGCGGGCGCCGCGGCCATCATCGTGGGCGGCGGCAACACCTTCAACCTGCTCGGCCAGCTGCGCCGCCTGGGCTTGCTTGACGTCGTGGCGCGCCGCGTGCGCGAGGGCGCGGCCTATCTGGGCTGGAGCGCCGGCTCCAACCTGAGCTGCCCCAGCATCTGCACCACCAACGACATGCCCATCACCGACCCGCAAGGCTTCGACGCCCTGGGCTTGCTGTCGTTCCAGATCAACCCGCACTACACCAACGCGCATCCGCCCGGACATCGCGGCGAAACCCGCGCCCAGCGCCTGGCCGAATTCTGCACGCTGAACCCGCAGATGCCCGTCCTCGGCCTGCCGGAAGGCTCGGCCCTGCGCGTGCGCGGTAGCCAGATCGATCTGATCGGCCCGCACGATGCGCCGCTGTTCATCGGCCGCGAAGAGCCCCGCGTGTTCCGCCCCGGCCCCGTGGAGATCCCGGCATGAAGCACGTCATCGATACCATCGAACTGCTGTCCTCCGCCCACATCACCGGCGAGGCCGTTGCCGGGCAACTGCGCGCGGCTGGCAACTGCGAGGTCGAGGTGACCCGGCTGGAGCGCGACGGCGCCGCCACCGAATTCCTGTCCATCGTGATTCCCGGCCTTGATGACGCCGCGCCGCAACTCGGCATCGTCGGCCGCCTGGGCGGCATCGGCGCGCGTCCCGCGGTCACCGGCCTGGTGTCCGACAGCGACGGCGCGGTGGTCGCCATCGCCGCGGCCTTCAAGCTGATGGCCATGGCCCGCCAGGGCGACGTCCTGCCGGGCACGGTGCGTATCCGCACCCACATCTGCCCGCGCGCCGGCACGCGGCCGCACCATCCGGTGCCGATGATGCGCTCGCCGTTCCCCATGCGCGAAATGATGTCGCATGAAGTCGACCCGCGCATGGACGCGATTCTGTCGGTCGACACCACACGCGGCAACCGCCTGGTCAACCACCGTGGCGTGGCGCTGACGCCGGTCGCGCGCCAGGGCTATCTGCTGCGCATTCCCGAAACCATGCTGGACGTCATGGGCTGGGTCAGCGGCGAACTGCCGGTGACTCTGCCGCTGACCACGCAGGACATCACGCCCTACGAAAACGGCCTGTGGCATGTGAACTCGCTGATGCAGCCCACGATCGTTACCGGCGCGCCGGTGGTGGGCGTGGCGCTGACCGCGCAGACCACGGTGCCGGGCTGCGCCACGGGCGTCACCAACGCCGTGGACGCCGACGTCGCCATGCGCTTCTGCATCGAGATCGCCAAGCTCTACGGACAGGGCGCGATGAGCTTCGTGGATGAAGCCGAATGGGCCGCGCTGCAAAGCCGCTACGGCTCGATGGCGCATCTGCAGACGGTGGGCCGCGTCGACGCGGGCGCGGCATGAGCGCGCAGCCGCGCCGCGTGGCGTTCTTCACCATCGGCCAGTCGCCGCGCAGCGACGTGGTGCCCGAGATGGCGCCGCTCCTGGGCGAGCAGGTGCGCATCGACGAGTTCGGCGCGCTGGACGGCCTGGATGCCGCCGGCCTGGCCGCGCTGGCGCCCAAGCCGGGCGAGTACCGCTTTGCCACCCGCATGCGCGACGGCTCGCAGATCGAACTGGACGCGGCCGCCGCCGAGGCGCGCCTGGCCGAGGTCATGCGCCAGGCCGACGCGGCGGGCTACGACGTGCTGGTGCCGCTGTGCACCGGCACCGCGATCGCGCCGATGCGCACGCTGGTGGTCGAGCCGCAGCAGGTGGTGGACCACCTGGTCGCCGGCCTGGCCGAGCATTGCCGCAAGGTGGGGCTGGTAGTGCCGCTGGAGGCGCAGGTCGACGCCTTCCACATGGTCGTGCCGCTGTCCTGCGAGACCCTGGTCGTGCATGCCTCGCCCTACGAAGCCGACGCGGCGCAGGCCGCGCGCAACTTCGAGCAGGCGGGCCGCGAACTCGCGTCCTGCGACCTGATCGTCATGCATTGCATGGGCTACGCCGAGCGCATGCGCCAGGCGGTGGCGCAAGCCTCGGGCCGGCCGGTGCTGCTGTCCAACCGCATGGTGGCGCAGGCGCTGGCGCAAATACTGGAATAACGCCGCGGGAACCGTTCCAGCCTTGCCGCACACAGCGATGCGCGGCAAGGCCGGGGCGGACGAGCGGCGAGAGGAGACGAAGCGGGCTTCGTCAATCAATCGTTGGGAGTGTTTTTCATGTTCAGCCGTAATCTGCATCGCGCCGCTGGCGCACTGTTCGCCGTCGCAACCCTGACGGCCGCGCCGGCCTACGCCGCCGACGCCTGGAAACCCGCCAAGCCGGTGCGCCTGTTGGTGGGCTTCGCGCCCGGCGGTTCCGCCGACACCCTGGCGCGCCTCCTGGCCGAGCCGCTGTCGCAGCGCCTGGGCCAGCCCGTCGTGGTCGAAAACCTGGCCGGCGCCGGCGGCAACATCATGGCCTACCGCCTGGCGCAGTCCCCGGCCGACGGCTACACCATCGGCATTGCCGCCGCCGGTTCCATGGCCATTACCCATGTCCTGAATCCCAAGGGCACCAACTACAAGCCGGCGGATTTCACGCCCATCACGCTGGCCGCGGTGCAGCCCAACGTGGTTATCGTCAACACGGACGTGCCGGCCAACAACCTGGCCGAACTGAAGGAGTATTTCCAGAAGACGCCGACCGCCACCTACGGCACTGCTGGCGTGGGCATTTCCAACCACCTGATCGCCGAGACCATGCTGTACAAGCTGGGCGTGAAGGTGCCGCACGCCGCCTATCGCGGCGCCGCGCCCGTCATCACCGATCTGCTGGGCGGCCACATCGCCATGACGATGGACAACATCTCCACCGCCGCGCCGCTGGCCTCGCAAGGCAAGGTCAAGGCCATCGCCGTGGCTTCGATCAAGCGCGCGCCGCAATTGCCCAACGTGCCGACGCTGGATGAGCAAGGCCTGAAGGGTTTCGACATGCCGACCTGGCAGGGCGTGTTCGCGCCCGCCGGCCTGCCCGCCGACGTGCTGGCTGCCTATTACGCGGCCATGCAGGACGTGCTGAAGCAGCCCGCGCTGGTCGAGAAGATGGCCGGCCTGGGTTCCGAGCCGGTCACCGGCATGACGCCTGAGCAGTTCAGCCAATTCCTGGAGAAGGACCGCCAGCAATGGGCCGACATCGTCAAGGCGGCCAACATCAGCCTGGAACAGTAAGCCAGGTTGCCCCAAAGACCCTCCAGTAACACGGAGGGTTTTTTTATGTTCCACGCTGCCGAGCTTGACTCTGAAGTTACTTCAGGCTTTTTCATGAGGCCTGGCAATACGCCGGAACGGCGATTCGGAGTCTGAAATGGGCATACTGAAGCATCTGCTGGGCGGACAGGGCAGCCGCCATGGTTACGGCGGCCGTCATGGCTACGATGGCCATCGGGGGGGCTCCCACGGCAATCCGCCGCAAAGCGCTTCCTCGCATGCGGCAGGCGTGGCCTGCAATAGTTGCGGCGCGGCGCAGCCTGCGGGCAGCCGGTATTGTTCGCAATGCGGCGCCTCGCTCGCGGCGGCCGCATGTCCCCAGTGCCGTACCGCGCTTGCCCCAGGAGCGAGTTTCTGCGGACAGTGCGGCACCGCGGTCGCGCGCACGGTTCAGCCTTGATTTCCTTCCACGACCAGGACAGCCATGAGCGACAGCCATCAGCACGGTGACGTGCGCGCCTTGCCCGAATCCCGCCTCTGGATCGCCTTTGCATTGACCAGCACGTTCATGCTGGTGGAGATCGCGGGCGGGATGATCACAGGCAGCCTGGCATTGATTTCCGATGCCATGCACATGCTGACCGACGCCATGGCTTTACTGCTGGCGCTGGTGGCGATACGCGCGGGCCGCAAGGCGGCCGACCTGATGCGCACTTACGGCTACGCCCGCTTCGAGATCCTGGCGGCGGCGGTCAACGCGCTGGTGCTGCTGGGCGTGGCGTTCTACATCCTGTACGAGGCCTACCAGCGCTTGTCGGCGCCGCAGGACATCCAGTCGCTGGGGATGCTGGCCGTCGCCGTGGTTGGGCTGGTCGTCAACCTGATCTCGATGCGCCTGTTGGCCAGTGCGAAGGACGAGAGCCTGAACGTGAAGGGCGCCTACCTGGAGGTATGGGCCGACATGCTGGGCTCAATCGGCGTGATCGTCGGCGCCGTGCTCATCTGGTTCACCGGCTGGCGCTGGGTGGATTCCGCGCTGGCGGTAGGCATAGGCTTCATGGTGTTCCCGCGCACCTGGACCTTGCTGCGCGAATGCGTGAATATCCTGCTCGAAGGCGTGCCGCCGGGCATGAGCCTGCAGGCCGTGCGCGATGCCATCGCTGGCACGGCCGGCGTGGCCGCCATCCACGACATCCATCTGTGGGCGGTGACGCAGAGTAATCCGATGCTCACGGGCCATGTGGTGCTGGCGCCCGGGGCGGACGGCGAACAGGTGCGCTGCGCCATCGAAGCCCGCTTGCAGGAGGATTTTGACCTGCACCATACGACGCTGCAGATGGAGCGCGAGGATCGTTCGGCCGACGAACACATCCACTGAGCGCGGCCAATCCCGCGGCAGAGCCGCCAGTAAAGAAAAACCCCTGTCCGAGGACAGGGGTTCATCAGCAGCCAGGCCAAGCCGCGAGGCCTGGTTTTTTACTTGCTGGGCACTCTCGCGGCAATCTCGGCGATCAGGCGCCGCGCCGCGTCCAGCTTGTCGCCGGCGGGCAGGGGGTGGGTGCCTTGTTCGTCGAACAGCACCAGTTCAGTGGTGTCCGCGTCCATGACCTTGTGCGCCAGGTTGCCCACCAGCAGCGGAATGCCCTTGCGCGTGCGCTTGGCTTCGGCATGTTCCGCCAGCTTTTCGGTTTCGGCGGCGAAGCCCACGCACCAGGGGCCATTGGGCAGCTTGGCGACTTCAGCCAGGATGTCCGGATTGGGTTCGAATTCCATCACGGGCGCGCCGCCGCCTTCGCTGGTCTTCTTTAGCTTTTGGTTGCTGACGTTCTTGACGCGCCAGTCCGCCACGGCGGCCACGGCAATGAAGATGTCGGCGTCGGCCGCGCTGGCCATCACGGCGTCGTGCATCTGGCGCGCGGTGGTGACCGACAGCGCGGTGACGCCGCGCGGGACTTGCAAGAAGGTGGCGCCGGTGATCAGCGTGACGCGGGCGCCGGCCTCGCGCGCGGCGCGCGCCAGCGCGTAGCCGGTCTTACCGGAAGAGCGGTTGCTCAGCACACGCACCGGGTCCACCGGTTCGGACGTGGGGCCCGCGGTCAGCAGCACGTGGCGGCCGGCCAGCAGCTTGGGCTGGAAGAAGGCGATCAGGTCGGTCAGCAGCTCATGCGCTTCCAGCATGCGGCCGTCGCCGGTTTCGCCGCAAGCCTGTTCGCCGGCGGAGGGTCCCAGCACGCTGATGCCGTCGGCGCGCAGTTGTTCGACGTTGCGCTGCGTGGCCGGGTTGGCCCACATCTCGCGGTTCATGGCGGGCGCCACCAGCAAGGGACAGGCACGTGCCAGGCATAGCGTGGACAGCAGGTCGTCGGCCATGCCATGGGCCAGCTTGGCCATGAAGTCGGCGCTGGCGGGCGCGATCAGCACCGCGTCCGCGCCGCGCGTCAGGTCGATGTGCGCCATGTTGTTGGGCACGCGGGCGTCCCACGCGTCCACGAACACCGGGCGGCCCGACAGGGCCTGCATGGTGACCGGGGTGATGAAGTGCGTGGCCGCCTCGGTCATCACCACGTCGACGGTGGCGCCTTGTTCGGTCATGCGCCGCACCAGTTCAGCGATTTTGTAGCAGGCGATGCCGCCGGTCAGGCCGAGGACGATGCGTTTGCGGGCGAGGTCGAGCATGAGGGAGGCGGCGGGTTCAGCGCCGTGTAAACGAGGAACGGACAGTGATTTTATTCTGCATTGCGGCATTGCGCCGTTCGCGATGCGTTCAGGGGGCATCAAGCAGGACAAAAACCGTGAGAAAGAGGGGGGAGGCCGGGGCATGGCGGCGCCCCGGCCGGGCCGTTTTCAGGCCTGGGTCTTGGCCTTGCGGCCTCGCAGGAGCTCGTCCAGCACCAGCAGCACGGCGCCGCAGCTGATGCCCACGTCCGCCAGGTTGAAGGCGGGGAAGTAGGAGTCGTTCCAGTAGAACAACAGGAAGTCCACCACGTGGCCATAGACCACGCGGTCGATGACGTTGCCGATGGCGCCGCCCAGGATCAGGGTCAGTGCCAGGCTGAAGCGCGGCTGGCCGTGAGTGCGGCGCAGGATGATGGTGATGACCACCGCCGCCACGCAGCCCAGGCCGGTGAACAGCCAGCGCTGCCAGCCTTCCTCGGAAGCCAGGAAGCTGAACGCAGCGCCCCGGTTGTACATCAGCGTGAAGTCGAAGACCGGCAGCACGTTGACGCGCTCGCCGTACTGGAACGAGGTGTTGAAGTAGACCTTGGTCAGCTGGTCCAGCACGATGATGAGCAATGCCAGCGCCAGCCAGCCGCCCACGCGCGCCGGCGCGGCGCGGGCGGGGGCGGTGGCGCCCGTCACTCCGGGTTCGGAGGGGCGGGCCATGCTCAAGCCTTGTCGCGGGCTTCGCCCGAGCCGAACAGATTGGACACGCAGCGGCCGCAGATCTCGGGGTGGTCAGCGTCCTGGCCCACGTCCAGGCGCCAGTGCCAGCAGCGCTCGCACTTCTTGTGCGCCGACGGCGTGACCTCGATGCGGGTCTCGCCTTCGCCTGCATGCACGGTGGCGCGCGAGACGATCAGCACGAAGCGCAGGTCGTCGCCCAGGCTGGCCAGCAGTTCCTGGTCGGCGCCGTTGGCGTACAGATCGACTTCGGCCTGCAGCGAGGAACCGATGTCGCCAGCCGTGCGCACTTCTTCCAGCTTGCGCTGGACTTCGGCGCGGATGGCGCGTAGACGGGTCCACTTGGCCGACAAGGCGTCCGCGTCCGCGAACGGCGGCAGGGCGTGGTAGACCTCGGTGAAGATGGTGGTGCGGGCGGCGTCGGCCTGATTCTTCAGGGCCGAGTTGACCAGTTCCTTCCAGGCTTCTTCGGCGGTGAAGGACAGGATCGGCGCCATCAGCTTGAGCAGCGTCTGCGTGATGTCCAGCAGGGCCGTCTGGGCCGAGCGGCGCGCGCGGCTGTCCACGGCCGAGGTGTACAGGCGGTCCTTCAGGATGTCCAGGTAGAACGCGCCCAGGTCTTCCGAGCAGAACGTCTGCAGGCGCGAGACCGCCGGGTGGAAGTCGTAGCGTTCGTAGTTGGCCTGGACTTCCGCCTGCATCTGCGCCGTCATGGCCAGCGCGTAGCGGTCGATCTCGAAGAGTTCGCCGTAGGGCACGGCCTGCGTCACGGCGTCGAAGTCGGCCAGGTTGGCCAGCAGGAAGCGCAGCGTGTTGCGGATGCGGCGGTAGCCTTCGACCACGCGCTTGAGAATCTCGTCCGAGATGGACAGTTCGCCCGAGTAGTCGGTGGAGGCCACCCACAGGCGCAGGATTTCCGCGCCCAGCGAGTCGGATACCTTCTGCGGGGCAATCACGTTGCCCACCGACTTGCTCATCTTGCGGCCCTGGCCGTCCACCACGAAGCCGTGCGTGAGCAGCGCCTTGTAGGGCGGCTGGCCGTAAAGCATGCAGCCGGTCAGGAGCGACGAATGGAACCAGCCGCGGTGCTGGTCCGAGCCTTCCAGGTACAGGTCGGCGGGCCAGGCGAGTTCAGCGCCGTGCGAACCGGCGAAGTCGCCGTCCTTGCCGCCCAGCACGGTGGCGTGGGTGCTGCCCGAGTCGAACCACACGTCGAGCGTGTCGCGATTCTTTTCGTACTGGTCGGCTTCGTCGCCCAGCAGCTCGCGCGGATCCAGCGTCTGCCAGGCTTCGATGCCGCCTTGCTCGACGCGCTGCGCCACCTGTTCCAGCAGTTCGGACGTGCGCGGATGCAGCGCGCCGGTTTCCTTGTGCACGAAGAAGGCCATCGGCGTGCCCCACTGGCGCTGGCGCGACAGGGTCCAGTCCGGACGGTTGGCGATCATGGCGTGCAGGCGGGCGCGGCCCCAGGCCGGATAGAAGGCCGTGGCGTCGATGCCGGCCAGCGCCGATTCGCGCAGGGTCGGGCTGCCGTCCTTGGGCTTCACGTCCATGCCGGCGAACCATTGGCTGGTGGCGCGGTAGATGATCGGAGTCTTGTGGCGCCAGCAGTGCATGTAGCTGTGCTTGTGCTTTTCCACGTGCATCAGCGCGCCGGCTTCCTGCAGCGCCTCGACGATCTTGGGGTTGGCGTCCCAGATGGACAGGCCGCCGAACAGCGCCAGGCTGTCCACGTACTTGCCGTCGCCCATGACCGGGCTGATGAAGTCGGTGTCCTTCATGCCGTGCTCCTTGCACGACACGAAGTCCTCGATGCCGTAGGCCGGCGCCGAGTGCACCACGCCGGTGCCGGAGTCGGCCGTCACGTAGTCGCCCAGGTAGGCGGGCGACTTGCGGTCGTAGGCGGCATTGAACTGCGCCAGCGGATGGCGGAACTCGATGCCCGACAGCGCCGCGCCCGGAGCGGTGGCGATGACTTCGCCTTCCAGGTTCCAGGCCTTCAGGCAGGCTTCGACGCGCTCTTTGGCGATCAGCAGCAGGGGGCCGAACTTGGGCGCGGGCGACACGCGCACCAGCGCGTATTCGATCTCGGGATGCAGGTTCAGCGCCTGGTTGGACGGGATGGTCCAGGGCGTGGTGGTCCAGATGACGATGGCGCCATCGTCGACCGAGTCCAGGCCGAAGGCGCTGGCCAGCTTGGCGTGTTCGGCGAACGGGAAGGCCACGTCCACCGCCGGGTCGACGCGGTCGGCGTATTCGACCTCGGCTTCGGCCAGGGCCGAGCCGCAGTCGAAGCACCAGTTCACGGGCTTCAGGCCGCGGAACACGTAGCCCTTGTCCAGGATGCGGCCCAGCGCGCGGATTTCGTCGGCTTCATTGCTGAAGTTCATCGTCATGTAGGGACGATCCCACTCGCCCAGCACGCCCAGGCGCTTGAAGTCCTTGCGCTGGCGGTCGATCTGTTCGAGCGCGTAGGCGCGGGCCTTGGACTGCACTTCGGCCACGGGCAGGTGCTTGCCGTATTTCTTTTCGATCTGGATTTCGATCGGCATGCCGTGACAGTCCCAGCCCGGCACGTAATGCGCGTCATAGCCGGCCATGTTGCGGCTCTTGACGATGATGTCCTTCAGGATCTTGTTGACCGCGTGGCCGATGTGGATGTCGCCGTTGGCGTAGGGCGGGCCGTCGTGCAGCACGAAGCGCGGCCGGCCGCGGCTGGCGGCGCGGATTGCCTGGTAGACGTGGTTTTCCTCCCACTGCGAAATCCAGGCGGGCTCGCGCTTGGCGAGGTCGCCCCGCATGGGGAAGGAGGTATCGGGCAGGTTGAGGGTCTTTTTATAGTCCATGAACGGCAAAATAGGCGCGCGCGTTTCGCGCGTCTTCGGCGATGGCGGCAGTCAGGGAAGGGAGGTCAGGAAATTTTTCTTCGTCCCGCAGCTTTTGCAGGAATTCGACGCGTACGAGTTTACCGTAAGCGTCGATGGTCTCGTCGAGCAGGTGTGACTCCAGCAGCACGCGGCCGCGGTCTTCGACGGTGGGGCGCACGCCCAGGCTGGCGACCGCCGGCAACGGACGGTCGGCCAGGCCGTAGACTTGCACCACGTAGATACCGGAGCGCGCGGCGCAGCGCTCCGCCACGCGCAGGTTCATGGTGGGGAAGCCCAGTGTGCGGCCCAGCTTCTGGCCGTGGATCACGTGGCCGCTGATGTGGTACGGGTGGCCCAGCAGGTGGCGGGCGCGTTCCAGATCGCCCACAGCCAGCGCGGTGCGCACTTCGGAACTGGAGATCCGGTGGCCTTGCTGGTCGGTCACGTCCGCCAGCGTCTGCACTTCGAAGCCATGGCGCAGGCCGGCCTCGCGCAGCAGGTCGATGTCGCCGCTGCGCTTGTGGCCGAAGCGGAAATCCTCGCCCACCAGCAGCCATTTGGCGTGCAGGCCCTGGACCAGCAGTTGTTCGATGAAGGCGTTGGCCGACATTTCAGCCAGGCGGGCGTTGAAGCGCTCCACCACGACCTGGGAGATGCCGTAGCGCGCCAGCGCGGCCAGTTTGTCGCGCAAACCCGAAATGCGGGTGGGCGCCAGTTCCGGGCGTTGGTTCAGGGTGGCGAAATACTCCCGCGGATGCGGCTCGAAGGTCATCACGGCGGGCGTCAGGTTGCGGTCGCGCGCGACCTGGCAGACGCGCGCCAGCATGGCCTGGTGTCCGCGGTGGACGCCGTCGAAGTTGCCGATCGTCAGCGCGCAAGGGGCGCGCCGGTCGGGCGGGGGCAGGGATCGGTAGATGCGCAGCGATGGTTTCACGAGCGAGAGTTTACAATTTTGGATTCCGGGTTTGTTCCTGTTTCCTCCTGACGCGCGTCCAGGCTGTTGCCGCACGCGGGATTCTGGAGGGCGGACGGGCCCGATTTCCCTTGGAATTCCTTATCTTGCCGGAAATATCTACCATCAAGCGCCGCATCGTCATCCTGATCTCGGGACGCGGCAGCAACATGCAGGCATTGGCCGAAGCCTGCCGCAATGAGGGCTGGCCTGCCGAAGTCGCCGCCGTCATCGCCAGCAAGCCCGACGCCGCGGGCCTGGAATGGGCAGCCCACCAGGGCATCCCCACTGGTGCGCTGTACCACAAGGACTACGCCAGCCGCGAAGCCTTCGACGCCGCGCTGGCCGCCGAAATCGACCGCTACGAACCCGATTACGTCATCCTGGCGGGCTTCATGCGCGTGCTGACGCCGGGCTTCGTCAATCACTATGCCGGCCGGCTGGTGAACATCCATCCCTCGCTGCTGCCGGCTTTCCCGGGACTGCACACGCACGCCCAGGCGCTGGCTACCGGCGTGCGCGTGCATGGCTGCACTGTGCATTTCGTCACGCCGGTGCTGGACCATGGCCCCATCATCGCCCAGGGCTGCGTCCCGGTCCTGGCGGGCGATACGCCCGAAGCCCTGGCCGAGCGCGTGCTGGCGGTGGAGCACCGCGCTTTTCCGGCGGCGGTGCGCTGGCTGGCTGAAGGCCGGGTTACCCTGACCAGTGACCACCGGGTGAACGTGCAAGGCGATCCCGACCGCCTGTTCGCCTGGTCGCCGGCCGCCTGAGCGGCCCCGAATCGCATTTTTCGGGCGGAAGCCCTCCGCCCCATTGGAATACACCATGAGCAAACCCCAATCTCCGCGTTCCCGTCCGGCAGGCGCCGCCGGGGCCGCCTCCGAAGGCCGCGACGGTCGGTCCTTCTTCTCGCGCCCCAAGGGCGATGCGCGCACGCCGGTCGCGCGCGACAGCGCCCGTGACGATCGTTCGGGCGGCAGCCGCGACGAGCGCGCCAGTGGTCGTCCGGCGCCGCGTCCTTCCTATGACGCCCCGCGCGGTGAAAACCGTGGCGGCGAGCGCGGCTCCTATGGTTCGGAACGCCGCGAAGGCCGTCCGGGCCCGCGTCCGTCTTATGACGCCCCGCGTGGCGAAAACCGTGGCGGCGAACGCGCCTCCTACGGTTCGGAGCGCCGCGAAGGCCGTCCGGCGCCGCGTCCTTCTTATGACGCCCCGCGCGGTGAAAACCGTGGCGGCGAGCGCGCCCCTTACGGTTCGGAGCGCCGCGAAGGCCGTCCGGGCCCGCGCCCGTCCTATGACGCCCCGCGTGGCGAAGGCCGTGGCGGCGAACGCGCTTCCTATGGTTCGGAACGTCGCGAAGGCCGTCCGGGCCCGCGTCCGTCCTATGATGCTCCGCGCGGCGAAGGCCGTGGCGGCGAACGCGCTTCCTATGGTTCGGAGCGCCGCGAAGGCCGTCCGGGTCCACGCCCATCCTATGACGCTCCGCGTGGCGAAGGCCGCGGCGGCGAACGCGCGTCCTATGGTTCGGAGCGTCGCGAAGGCCGTCCGGGTCCGCGCCCATCCTATGACGCTCCGCGCGGCGAAGGCCGTGGCGGCGAACGCGCTTCCTATGGTTCGGAACGCCGCGAAGGTCGTCCGGACTCGCGTCCGTCCTATGACGCCCCGCGCGGTGAAGGCCGTGGCGGCGAACGCGCGTCCTATGGTTCGGACCGTCGCGAAGGCCGCTCGGACTCGCGTCCGTCCTACGGCGCGCCGCGAGGCGATGATCGCGGTGGCGAGCGGGGCCAGTATGGCGGCCCGCGCGGCGGCGGCAGCGACGGCGGCCAGGACCGCCCGCCCAAGCCCCAGTTCAACCGCCCGCGCCAGTCGCATGCGGCCATCCGTATCGACCAGGTCCAGCGCGTCCTGGGCGAAATCCTGCAGTGGACCTATCCGGCCGACGCGGCCCTGTCGCACTGGCTGCGCCATCACCCCAATCTGGGCGCGCGCGACCGTTCCGAAGTCGCCGAAGCCGTCTATGACGTGCTGCGCCATCTGCGCCGCTACCGCCAATTCGGCGAAAGCGGTGTCGGTCCGGCCTCGCGCCGCCTGGCCATCCTGGGCCTGGCCGCGACGCTGGGCGCCGAGGCCCTGACCGAAGGCATGGACGCCGCTGAAGCCGAATGGTTGCAACGCGTGTCGCAGATCGATCTGGCGACGCTGCCGCGCGCCGTGCGCGGCAGCATTCCTGACTGGCTGGACGAGCGCCTGGGCGCCATGGACAGCCCCGAAACCCTGATCGAGGCGCTCAACCGCCAGGCCAGCCTGGACTTGCGCGTCAACCCGCTGAAGGTCGAGCGCGACGCCATGCTGACGGAATTGCAGCAGGGCGCCGGCCGCTACGAACCGGTCGCGATGCCTTATTCGCCCTGGGGCATCCGCATGGAAGGCCGCCCGGCCATCAACCGCTGGCCGCAGTTCGAGAACGGCAGCATCGAGGTCCAGGACGAAGGCAGCCAACTGCTGGCCCTGCTGGTGGCGCCGCGCCGCGGCGAAATGATCATCGACTTCTGCGCTGGCGCGGGCGGCAAGACGCTGCTGCTGGGCGCGCTGATGCGCTCCACCGGCCGCCTGTACGCCTTCGACGTGTCGGCGGCCCGCCTGGCGCGCGCCAAGCCGCGCTTCGCCCGCAGCGGCTTGTCCAACGTGGTACCCGTGGTCATCGACAGCGAAAACGATGCCCGCGTCAAGCGCCTGGCCGGCAAGGCCCAGCGCGTGCTGGTCGACGCCCCGTGCAGCGGCATCGGCACCCTGCGCCGTAATCCGGACCTGAAATGGCGCCAGCACCCAGAGGCGCTGGCCGAACTGGGCCAGTTGCAGGAACGCATTCTCAACAGTGCGGCGCGCTGCGTCGCGCCGGGCGGCCGCCTGGTTTACGCCACCTGCAGCCTGCTGGCCGAGGAAAACGAGGTGCAGGCCGAGCGCTTCCTGGCCAGCCACCCCGATTTCGAGCGCCTGGACGCCGCCGAAATTCTGGCCGCCCGCTGCGAAACCCTGAAGCTGGACGGACCCTACGTCCAACTGCGCCCTGACGTGCACGGCACCGACGGCTTCTTTGCCGCGGTGTTCGAACGCAGGAAGAAGGGCGCGGCAGCCGGGGCTGAGAACGCCGAGGTAGCGAACGCCGACGATGTCCCCGCTGAAACGTCGACCGAAGCATCGGCGGAAACGCCGGCCAAGGAAACCGCGGCCGGCCCGCAGGATCAGCCGGCCTGAACGGGAACGCCGGGTCAGGGACCCGGCGTCACCACCACCGTGGCGCTGTAGCGCCGCGTGCCGAGCGTCTTGTTCTGGTACTTCACTTCCCAGGCCAGGCTGTCATTGCCGGGCTGGTCCGCCTGGTAGACCACCTGGGATACCGGCACGGCCTGGTAGGCGCAGCGGCCGGAATCGCTGGACTGGCCGCGCGTCTGCATGATGTTGGCCTTGCCCAGGCGCGGCATCATGGTCAGCGATACCCGCGGCGCGCGCAGCGCCAGGCAGTCCGCGCCGCGGATCTCGTAGTACGAGGCCAACACGGCGACGTCGCCCGACTTCACCGTCTGTGCGGGAACGGAGGCAGGCAGGGCGGCTGCCAGCGCGGCCACGGTACAAAATAATTGGGGACGTATTTTTTTCAGCAACATCAGTTGGGCAAAAGAGACAGTTTGGTCAGCAAAGCACCCGCAGTGTGCGCCAGCCGCGAGTCTGCTTCAAGACCGGATGCCCAGCTGACAGGAACTTTAACGACGAAATCCAGCCCAAACCTTGCGCCTTCGCGTATGCCCCCCACGTTCCCTGGGGAGGACGGCCCTAGCGCCGCGTGCCGCAAGGCTCGGCCTCGCAACCTTCGTTTCTGGCGGCGAGAGTGGTTTTTTGCCCTGAAAAACCGAGGCTTAGTCCTTGATTTCGCTCAAAAACTATTTTGAAACTACCTTGTCATAAGTCGGTCAAGGTAAGCTAAACTCCAGGCACTTCTCTAGCGAGGCTCCTAACAGCTTTATGGATTACATCCTTTCCTTCATTGCCGGCGGTCTGACCCAAGCTACTTGGTGGCAGGTCGTCGTGTTCACTCTGGTTGTGACGCACATCACGATTGTGGCGGTCACGGTCTTCCTCCATCGCAGCCAAGCGCACCGGGGTCTGGATCTGCATCCGGCCGTCATGCACTTCTTCCGCTTCTGGCTCTGGATGACGACCGGCATGGTCACCAAGGAATGGGTGGCCATTCACCGCAAGCACCACGCCAAGTGCGAAAAGGAAGGCGATCCCCATTCGCCTATCCTGTTCGGCATCTGGAAGGTGCTGTTCCGCGGCGCGGAACTGTACCGCGAAGAATCGAACAACAAGGAAACCATGGCCAAGTTCGGCCACGGCACGCCTGACGACTGGCTCGAGCGCAACGTCTACAGCAAGCACAGCCTGTGGGGCGTGCTGAGCATGCTCGCCATCGACGTCGCCCTGTTCGGCGCCATCGGCGTCACGGTGTGGGCCGTGCAGATGGCCTGGATTCCCTTCTGGGCCGCCGGCGTCGTCAACGGCATCGGCCACTACTGGGGCTACCGCAACTACAACAGCCCGGACACCAGCACCAACGTGTTCCCCTGGGGCATCGTGATCGGCGGCGAAGAACTGCACAACAACCACCACGCCCACGGCACGTCGGCCAAGTTCTCGGCCAAGTGGTACGAGTTCGACATCGGCTGGTGCTACATCAACATCCTGAAGTTCTTCGGCCTGGCCAAGATCAAGAAGGTTGCGCCCAAGCTCAAGCTGGACGACAGCAAGACCGGCATCGACCTGCGCACCCTGCAAGGCGTGATCACGCACCGCTACGAAGTCATGGCCCGCTATGCGGACGTGATCAAGAGCGCGGCCCGCGAAGAGCTGGCCAAGCTGAAGGATTCGCGCAACAAGGGCAGCGCCGAGTGCGACTGGACCAAGCTGCACAGCGTGCGCCGCGCCATCCACCGCAACGAGGACATCCTCCAGCCCGAACAGGTTGCCGCCGTGGACCAGGCCATCGCCCAGAACAAGTCGCTGGCCACGCTGGTACAGATGCGCCGCGAACTCGGCCGCATCTGGGAAAGCTCCAGCGCCAGCAGCGAACAGCTTCTTCATGACCTGCAGGCCTGGTGCCAGCGCGCCCAGCAAAGCGGCATCGCCGGGCTCGAGCAATTCGCTCAACGTCTGCGCCGCTACGCGGCATGATGCTAGAGAAGCTCAATCCTGAACAACGCGCCGCAGTAACGTTAGAACCGCAGCACGCCCTGGTCTTGGCCGGGGCGGGCAGCGGCAAGACCCGGGTGCTCACCACCCGCATGGCCTGGCTGATTCAAACCGGCCAGGCCTCGCCTTTTGGGCTGCTGGCGGTCACGTTCACCAACAAGGCGGCGCGCGAGATGCTCGCGCGCATGTCGGCCATCCTGCCGATCGATACGCGCGGCCTGTGGATCGGTACCTTCCACGGTCTGTGCAACCGCATGCTGCGCGCGCATCACCGCGATGCCGGCCTGCCGCAGAGCTTCCAGATCCTGGACGTCACCGACCAGCTCGCGGCGATCAAGCGGCTGATGAAGGCCAACGGCGTCGACGACGAAAAGTATCCTCCCCGCGATGTGCAGCGCTTCATCAACGGCGCCAAGGAAGAGGGCCTGCGTCCCGCCGACGTCGAAGCCTACGACGCCCATCGCCGCCGCCTGATCGAGATCTACCAACTCTACGAGGCCCAGTGCCTGCGCGAGGGCGTGGTGGACTTCGCCGAGCTGCTGCTGCGCGCCTACGAACTGCTGTCGCGCAACGCGCCCGTGCGCGAGCACTACCAGCGCCGTTTCCGCCACATCCTGGTCGACGAGTTCCAGGACACCAACACGCTGCAATACAAGTGGCTGCGTCTGTTGGCCGGCGGTGGCGCCGCGATCTTCGCGGTGGGCGACGACGACCAGTCCATCTACGCGTTCCGCGGCGCCAACGTCGGCAACATGGCCGACTTCGAGCGCGATTACGCGCGCGGCACCGTGATCCGCCTGGAGCAGAACTACCGTTCCTTTGGCCACATCCTGGATTCGGCCAACGCGCTGATCGGTCACAACACCGGCCGGCTGGGCAAGAATCTCTGGACCGAGCAGGGCGACGGCGAGCCGGTGCGCGTCATCGAGCAGCCGTCCGACGGCATGGAAGCGCAGTGGATCGTGGACGAGATCCGCTCCCTGATCCGCGAAGGCAGCCTGCGCCGCGAGATCGCCGTGCTCTACCGCAGCAACGCGCAGTCGCGCGTGCTGGAACACGCCATCTTTTCCGCCGGCATTCCCTACAAGGTCTACGGCGGCCTGCGCTTTTTCGAGCGCCAGGAAATCAAGCACGCGCTGGCCTACCTGCGCCTGATGGCCAACCCGCACGACGATACCTCCTGGATGCGGGTCGTCAACTTTCCCACGCGCGGCATCGGCGCGCGCACGCTGGAGCAATTGGGCGACGCCGCGCGCGCGCACGACACCAGCCTGTACGCGGCCGTGGCTCTGGTGCCGGGCAAGGGCGGTTCCAACTTGGCGCAGTTCGCGCAGCTGATCCATCGCCTGATCGAAGAGACCCGCGACCTGCCGCTGCCGGAAATGGTCGAGCACATGCTCGAGGCCAGCGGCCTGAACGCGCACTACAAGGCCGAACGCGAAGGCGCGGAACGTCTGGAAAACTTGAATGAACTGATCACGGCCGCGGCCGTGTTCGCGTCCGAGGAAAACTACGACGGCATGCCCGCTGGCGTGGTGCCCGAACAGGACACGGCCTCCACGCTCAATGCGGGCGTGGTGGACGCGCCCATTGTGGCGTCCGACGGCCTGACGCCGCTGGCGGCGTTCCTGTCGCATGCGGCGCTGGAAGCCGGCGACAACCAGGCCCAACAGGGCCAGGACGCCGTGCAACTCATGACCGTGCACGCGGCCAAGGGCCTGGAGTTTGACGCCGTGTTCATCACCGGCCTGGAAGAGGGGCTGTTCCCGCACGAGAACAGCGTCCTGGAAGCTTCCGGACTGGAAGAAGAGCGCCGCCTCATGTACGTGGCCATTACGCGCGCGCGCCAGCGCCTGTACATCAGCCTGGCACAAAGCCGGATGCTGCATGGCCAGACGCGCTACGCGATGCGTTCTCGCTTCCTGGACGAAATTCCGGAACAGCACCTGAAGTGGCTGTCGCCCAAGGCCGGTCTGGCCCAGGTCGGCGGCACGGGCGCGGGCTGGGGTGGCGGCAATCGTGGCGACGCTTTCGGACGCAAGCCCACCAATACCATTGCGCCGCGTCAACCGCGTGGCGTCGCTACCGGTGTCACGGTGGGCGACAAGCAGTATCGTGTGGGGCAGGGCGTGCATCACGCGCGGTTCGGCGATGGCACGATCGTGAGCCTGAGCGGAGCAGGGCAGGACGCCCAGGCTGAAATCCAGTTCCGCGACGTGGGCGCCAAGACCTTGGCGCTGGGCATCGCCAAACTCGATATTGTTCAGGGTTGACACACATGGCCAACAACGATTCTCCCAAAGCCGAGTTGGCGTCGCTGCGCGCCGAGGTCGATGAAATCGACCAGCAGATCATGCTGCTGCTGGGCGTGCGGTTCCGTTGCACGGATATGATAGGTGAGCTCAAGCGCGACCTGGGCATGGACCTGGTCGATCCCCAGCGCGAGGAACAGCAAGTCGAGCGCATCCGTCGCCTGGCGCAAGAGGCGGGCGTGCCGCCCGCCCTTGCCGAAACCATCCTGCGTGAAGTGATCGACACCGTGGTCGACCACCACACCCGCCTGCGCGAGCGTCCGTACTCGTAATGCCAGGACGGCGGCGCCGGGGATCTTCGTCTGCAGAGATCCCGCGCGCCGCCTTTCCCTTTCTTCCTACAAGACCCGCATGAACGCCAGCAAGGCGTCGATTTCGTCCGCGCTCAGTTCCAGCGGTCGGATGTGCTCGGACTTGCGCGGCGCGTACGGATCGGGCGGATCGGCGGGCGCCGGATCGCGGCCCATGCCGGCGTTGTACATCCGCAGTAAACCCTTGAGGTCCGCGAACAGCCCGTTGTGCATCCAAGGGCCGGCGCGCGACACATTGCGCAGGCTGGGCGTGCGGAACTGACCCAGGTCGGCGGGGTCGCGGGTCGCTTCGTAGCGGCCCAGGTCCTGATTGCGGCGGCCATAGAACGACAGGCCGATGTTGTGGAATTGATGGTCGGTCAGCATCGGGCCGCTGTGGCAATTCATACAGCGCGCCTGCGTGCGGAACAGATGCATGCCGATCAACTCGGTATCGTCCAGCGCCTGGGAACGGCCTTCCAGGAATTCGTCAAAGCGCGTCGGCTCCGGACGCAATGTTGCGACGTAGGCCGCCAACGCGCGCGCCAAGCGGTCCGCGTCCACCGGCGGTTGCGGCGCAGAGGCCGCGCCGAACGCCAGCAGGAACTGCGCCGGATATGGCTCGGTTTCAAGCAGGCGCGCCACGGCGCCGCCGGCGTCATGGTTCATTTCGCGGGGATCGTGAATGGGGCCCAGCACCTGCTCCTTCAGGCTGGCGGCGCGCCCGTCCCAGAATAGCCGCGGTGCGAACGGAGCCGCGTACAGCGGGGTTGAGCGCCGCCTGCCCATCAGTCTGTCTTCGCCCACGGCCAGCGCGAGCCCGTCCGTGAAGGCGCGCTGCGGCAGGTGACAGGAAGCACAGGACACCTGCCCCTTGCGCGACAGCGCGGTATCGAAGAACAGCATCTGCCCCAGAGTCACGACCGCCGGACGCGCGACGTCGGCGGCCAACTCCTGCTGGCCGGCATTGGCGGCGGTCCAACTCAGGGGTGGGCTGGTGGCAGGGGGCACTGCACTCCATTCGTGCCAGGCCACGCCGGGATCGATGGAAGGCGCGGGCCAGGACGCGGGTGGCCCCGAGTAGTGCGGCCGCAGGCAAGCCGCATCCCAGCCCGCCGGCCCGTGGCAGCCGGACGGGCCGGCGGCCGGCGTCCGGGCCTGGCCGCCGTCCCCGCGAACCAAAGGCGTCGCCAGCGCCAGCGCCGCGCCCAGGATCAGAAGCGATAACCGACTTGCAGCCATAGTTCCCGTCCCGTCTGGTAGGTACTGCGATCGGTCTTGACGTTCGGATTGCTGGCCGTCAGGGCAGGTCGGCGGTCCAGCACGTTCAGGACTTCGACCGTGAATTCCAGGCTGCGCGCGAACGTGGGATTCCAGGAAAGCTTGGTGTCCCAGGTCCAGTAGGACGGGATCTCGCCGGATTCGAAGCGCTCCAGATACTCGGGCCGCGGGCCCACTCCCACATAGACGGTGGCGTCGCGCTTGCTGCGCCAGTTCATCATGTTGCTCCAGGTCAGGCCCGCGCGCGGCCACGCGCCCGTCAGGCTGAGCGTGGCGATCTGCGGCTGGTAGAAGGAGCTTGGCGGCAGATCGATGGCGCGCAGGCGCGAGCCGTTGTAGATCACGTAGTCGCCGGGGTCGCGCGCGTCGCCGCTGTAGCCTTCGACCAGGTCCGCGTTGGTCTTGCGCTTCTGCCAGCTCCAGCTTGCCTGCATGTTCCAGCGCGTTTCGCCCAGGCGCCAGGGCTCCAGCGTGCGCAGCGACAGGCTGACGCCGTCGGTGGTGGACAGGCCTTCGTTGCTGTAGCGGTAGCCGTCCTTGTCGTTGCCGGTCATGCTCCACTGGTCGCGGCCGTTGCGGCGTACATAGCTCAGCACGCCTTCCATGCCCGCCATGCGCTGGCGCAGCGAGACCGCCCATTCGTCGTCATAGGGCATGCGCAGGCCCTTGTACTGGACGTAGTACTCCTTGCTGCCGTCCGCCACAGGCTTGCCGTTCTTGTCCAGCACCTGGCGTCGCAGGCGGCTACGTTCCTCTCTGAGCGCCGTCTCCAGCACGCCGGCCCCGTAGTACCGCGACCAGCCGGCGCTGAGCAGGGTATCGCCCGAACCGAACATGTCCCAATCCAGCCGCGTGCGCGGCGACAGGTTGCTGTTGCCGAGGAAGGTCTCGCGGTCGTAGCGCAGGCCGGCGTCCAGCGCCAGCCGTTGCCATTCGATGCGGTCCGACAGATAAAGGCTGGCCATGTTGTAGTTCACGTCCACGGTGCCGGGCAGGTAGCGGACCTTACTGAAATCCCGATAGCTGCCGTCGCGGTTGTAGGCGCGCTGGTAGGAGTGGCTTTCCTGGAAACGCTCGAAGTTGGCCTGCACCTGGTTCAGTTCCGCGCCTGCATATGGACTGTGCGTGAACACGCCCGTGCGCACCGGATCCAGGTCGACCCGGCCCTTCAGCGTCCAGGTGTCCTGGCGCGTCTGCTCCTTGCCGAAGCCGCCCGCGGTGTACCGCGGCAGCTGGTAGGGGCTGAATGTCACCAGCTCGTCACCCACGGATTCGCGGTTGCTCAGCGACCGGTCCCAGCCCGCCTGCAGCGCAAGCCGGCCGCCCTGGAAGTAGTGGTCTACGTTGACGCCTATGCCGCGCGCCTCATGATTGTTGTCCCAGCGCGTGTGCCGGAACAGGTCGCTGGCCAGGGTTTCGCTGCGGTCGCTGTATTTCAGCGTCAGGTCGGCCGTGGTATCGGCGCTGGCGCGCACGCTGAACTTGCCCAGAAAGTTGTCAATCCGGTCGCTGTAGGCCGCCTGGCCCGGCGCCGGCTGCCCCTTGTCATCCACGCCCATGTTCCAGCGGGTGATGTCCGATTCGCGGCGCGACATGGCCAGCACGGTGCCTGATTTTTCGTTGAAGGCGAGGTCGCCCACGGCGGAGTAGAAGCGCTTTTTCCATTCCGGTGAATAGCCCGGCTTGCCCTGCGCCCAACTGTTTTGTTCGCCCTCGGCCACCTCCTGCCGCGTCATTTTGGAAGTGTTCCAGCGGTAGTCCAGATTCAAGCGGTTTTCGCCGGAAAAGCGGCGCAATCTGGCGTCCACCACGCCGCCCGTGAAGCGGCCGTACTCCACGGGTACGAAGCTGTCGTGTACGCGCACTTCCTCCAGCAAGCTCGTGTCGACGAAGTACGACTGCGGATTGCTGGGCACATTGCCGACCTGCAGGTTCAGGTTCTTGCTGGCCGGGTCCACGCGGTTGGTCGCGTCCATGCCGTCGAGCTGGAACAGGTTCTGGTAGGGGCTGGAGCCGTGGAAGGATATGTCCTCCACATTGAGCGAGCCGCGGTTCTGCGAGCCGGCGGCGCCTGGGTTGGTGCGTACCGCCGGATGCGTCGCCACCAGCGTGCTGAGGTCGCGGTTGGAACTGGGCGTCTCGGCGATGTCCTCGCGGGTATAGATGCGCTCGCCGATCTGTTCGCCATAGACCCGTACGGCGTCCAGGCGCAGGGCGGAAAACAGGTTGGTCTTGTCTACGTAGACGATGTAGCGGCCCGGCCCCTCCGCGCGCAAAGCCAAGCCGGACCCCGCCAGCAGGTGGTTCAGCGCGAGCAGCGGCGAATACTCACCCTGCAGCGGGGGCGAGGTCTTGCCCGCCACCGCCGCAGGCGGAAACGAAATCTCCAGGCCGGCTTGCCGGCCCAGCGCCAGCAGCGCTTCGCCCAGCGGTTGCGCCGGCATGTCGTAGGCGGCGCGCGCGGCGGGCTGGGCGGCGCTTGGCGAGACCGTGATCAAGGCGGCGATGAGCAGCGCTGCGGAAGCGCTGGACCGGCGAACGCGCCGGTTGAAGGGGTGAAACTGCATGAATGCGTCCAGGCGGGTGTTGATATCAGCCGTAGGACGTATCCAGGCGCGGGTTACCTCATCGGATTGCTCATGAATAATTTATATCGATTCTCATTTACCGATTGAAGATAAGCTTCATCGCACGATCAGCAGGCCCGGCAGTTCGGTGATGCCGACCTTGGCCTGCGCCAGCAGCAGCGCCAGGGCGCGCTTGGGATCGCCGATGCTGGCGGTGCCTGACACGCGCAAACTCCGTGCTGCCTCACCCAGCACCAGGATGTGCTTGCCGCCATAGCGGGAGAGTCGGGCCGCGGCCTCGGGCAAGGCGACATCGTTGAATGCCAGCAGGCCCTGGCTCCAGTCCGGCGCCGGTTCTTGCGCAGCGGCGAGGCGCAGGATGCCTGTTGCCGACACGGCAGCTCCCTGGCCCGCGTCCAGCGCCAGGCTCTGCCCATCCTGGCAGGTCAGGCACTGGACCGCCACGCGATGTTCGTAGACCACCACGCGCGAGCCGTCGACTTCGCGCGCGACGGAGTAGCGGGTGCCCAACGCGGTGGCGGAGGCGTCTGGCGTCACTACCGTGAAATCCGGGCCGCCGGGGGCGCGAGGTGCGACCGTGAACAGCGCCCGTCCGGCCAGGAGCCTGACCTCGCGCTTGCCCGGTGCGAAGTCGATGGCGATGGCCGAATCCGCATCCAGCGTGGCGCTGGAGCCGTCGGGCAGGGCCACGCGGCGCACGTCGGCGCCACTCGTGTAATCGGCGCCGGGATGGGCCGTGCGCAGCAATTGCCAGGCCGGCCAGGCTGCCAGCAACGCCAGCGCCGCTGCAGCGCCACGCTTGCGCGCGCGCCGCGGCGCCAGCTTGCCGCGCTCGATTTCACCCATCCGCCGCCACAGGCGCGCCAGCCGCTCGTAGGCGTCGGCATGGCTGGCGTCCGCCCGGTACCAGGCTTCGAACTCCGCCTGGGCCTGCGCATCCATGCCCTGGCCGCTGTGGCGCACGACCCAGCGCGACGCTTCTTCCTGGGCGCTGCGGATACGGGGGGCAGCCATGGTCAGGACGCCAGTGCCTGGTCGCAGGCCAGCAGGATGCGCATCATGTGCTTTTCCACCGCGCTGACCGAGATCGCGAAACGTTCGGCAATGGCGCGATAGCTCAGGCCCTCGTGCCGGTGCAGTACGAACACATCCAGGCTGCGGCGGGGTTGGGCAAGCAGGGCGGTTTCCAGCCGGCGCAGCATCTGCCGTGCGGCGGCGACATCCAGGGTGTCGGGTTCATGCTGAGGAGGCCGCGAGGCCGCGTAATCGGCGGTGGCCGCCAGTTCGCGGCTGCGGCGCCGGTGCCAGTCGGTGGCGATATTGGCGGCCACGCGGAACACGTAGGCGCGGTCGTTGTCGGGACGCGTCCTGTCCTTGAATTCCGCCAGCTTGATCCAGGTGTCCTGCGCGCAGTCCTGCGCGACGTCGCGCGAGCCGGTGCGCAAAGAGAGGAAACCCAGCACCTCTCGGTAATGGCGGAGAAATACATCCGTGAGCGAAGACATGTCGCCGGCGCCGGGCGCCAGATAGAGTCAAATTCGCGGCAGAGTATAAATGATAACGATTTCTATTTCTAGATTAACCGGAAACAGTGAGGCGGCGGCGGGCAGGGCGCCCGCCGCAAGCCGTCAGGCCTCGGACTGTTCGATCTCTTCCAGCGAGCCCTGGATTTCCAGCCACTGTTCTTCCAGCTCGTCCATGCGCTTGCCGTGTTCGCCGTGCTCGGCCATGACCTTCTGGCGTTCGGCGCGGCGTGCGTCCGAGTACAGGTCCGGGTCGGCGATGACGGCGTCCAGCGCATGCAGCTTGGCGCGCAGCTTCTCCATTTCGGTCTCGATCTTGGCAAGCTTGGATTCCAGCGGCTTGCGCAGGGCGGACAGGCGTTGGCGCTGTTCGGCTTCGGCGCGGCGCTGGGCCTTGCGGTCCACCACCGGTTCGCCGCCTTCGGCGTTCTCGCGCGCCGCTTCGGCGCGTTCACCGGCGTTGCGCGCGGCGAGCCAGTCCCGGTAGTCCTCCAGGTCGCCATCGAACTCCTGTACCGCCCCGTCGGCCACGATCCAGAAGCTGTCCACCGTGGTGCGCAGCAGATGGCGGTCGTGGGACACGAGCAGCATGCTGCCGCCGAAGTCCGCCAGCGCGGCGGCCAGGGCCTCGCGCGTTTCCACGTCCAGGTGGTTGCTGGGTTCGTCCAGCAGCAGCAGGTTGGGCTTTTGCCAGACGATCAGGGACAGCGCCAGGCGCGCCTTTTCGCCGCCGGACATGGGGCCGACCTTGCTGGTCACCGTGTCGCCGGAAAAACCGAAGCCGCCCAGGTAGTTGCGCAGCTCCTGTTCGCGGGTCTCGGGGGCCAGGCGCGCCAGATGGGCGATGGGCGTGCTGTCCACGTCCAGCATGTCCAGCTGGTGCTGATGGAAATAGCCGATGGCCAGCCCGCGCGAGGCGCGGCGTTCGCCTGCCTGCACTGGCAGCTCTTCGGCCAGGGTCTTGATCAGCGTGCTCTTGCCGGCGCCGTTGGCGCCCAGCACGCCGACGCGGCTGCCCGCGCGCACCATCAGCGTCACGTCGCGCAGGATGGGCACGGCGTTGCCTTCGGCGTCCGTGTAGCCGGCCGACAGGTGCTCCAGGGTCAAGAGCGGATCCGGCACCTGATCGGGCGAGGGGATGCGGATATCGATGCCCGCTTCGGCATGCAAGGGCGCCAGCACCTGCATGCGCGCCAGCGCCTTGACGCGGCTTTGCGCCTGCTTGGCCTTGGAGGCCTTGGCCTTGAAGCGGTCGATGAAGCCTTGCAGCCGGGCCGCTTCGCGGGTCTGGCGCTCGTAGGCGATATTGGTCTGGCGCAGGCGCTCGGCGCGTTGCGTCAGGAAGTCGCCATAGCCGCCGCGGTAGCGCACCAGCTTGGCGTGGTCGAAATGCAGGATGGACTTGGCGACCGCATCCAGGAACTCGGTATCGTGGGAGATCAGCATGACGGTGCCGGGATAGGCAGCCAGCCATTTCTCCAGCCACAGCATGGCGTCGAGATCCAGGTGGTTGGTGGGCTCGTCCAGCAGCAGCAATTCGGACGGCGCCATCAGCGCGCGGGCCAGGGCCAGGCGCATGCGCCAGCCGCCGGAAAAGCTCGCCACCGGCTGCATCCATTCGGCGGGCTTGAAGCCCAGGCCGGCCAGCAGCTGCTCGGCGCGCGAGGCCGCGCTCCAGGCGCCGGCTTCCACCAGCGCCGCTTCCACTTCAGCGATCTGCGTGCCTTGCTCGTCCGTCAGTTCGGCGCGGCGCGCCTGCAGTTCGCGCAGGTGGGTGTCGCCGTCGATGACGAATTCGCGCGCCGGGCGTTCGTCCGCTTCGAGTTCCTGCTTGACGCTGGCGATGCGCCAGCCGGCCGGCATCGCCAGGTTGCCGGCGTCCAGGTCCAACGCGCCGGTCAAGAGCGCGAATAGCGAGGACTTGCCCGCGCCGTTCTTGCCCACGATGCCCACGCGTTCACCCGGGTGCGCGACGAATTCGGCGCCGTCCAGCAGCACCTTGGTGCCGCGGCGCAGGGTCAATCCAGTAGCGCGTATCACAGGCTGAGTTGCTCGCGGGTAAGCAGCAGAAGCTGGTCGGAGGCTTCTTCGGTGTCCAGCCACACGGGCGACAGCTGCGGGAACGCGGCTTCAAAGAAGTCGCGTTCGTGGCCGATCTCCAGCACCAGCACGCCTTCCGGGGTCAGGAACCGCGGCGCCGCGTCGAGAATGCGGCGCACCAGGTCCATGCCGTCGTCGCCGCCGGCCAGGGCCAGCTGTGGTTCGTGGCGGTATTCCTGGGGCAGCGCGTCCATCGAGCCGCTGTTGACGTAAGGCGGGTTGCAGATAATCACGTCGTACTGGCGTGGCGGCAGATTGTCGAACAGATTGCTTGCGTGCAGGTCCAGGCGGTCCGCCAGGCCGTAGTCGTCGACGTTGCGGCGCGCCACTTCCAGCGCGTCGGGCGACACGTCCACCGCGTCCACGTGGGCGTAGGGGAAGGCCAGCGCCGACAGGATCGCCAGGCAGCCGGACCCCGTGCACATGTCCAGCACGTTCTCGACCGCCAGCGCATCCTGCACCCAGGGCGCCAGGCCCTGGTCCAGCAATTCCGCGATGGGCGAGCGCGGCACGATGACGCGCTGGTCCACGTAGAAGCGGTGGCCGCGCAGCCAGGCCTCGTTGGTGAGGTAGGCGGCGGGCAGGCGCTCGGTCACGCGACGGTCGATCAGTTCGAGCACGCGGTTGCGTTCCTCGCTGAGCACGCGGGCGTCCAGAAAGGGCTCCAGCGTGTCCAGCGGCAGATGCAAGGCGTGCAGCGTCAGGTAGACCGCCTCGTCCCAGGCGTTGTCGCTGCCGTGCCCCAGCGCCACCTGGGCGGCGTTCAGGCGTGATACGCCGTAGCGGATCAGGTCGCGCAGGGTCAGCAGTTCTTGGCGGGCGGATTGGTACATAGGGGACTTCTTTCTAGGCGAGCAGGAGGTTTTCCAGCGTGCGCCGATAAATGTTTTTCAACGGATCCAGCGATGCCACTTCGACGCGTTCGTTGACCTTGTGGATCGTGGCGTTGCAGGGACCGAATTCGATGACCTGCGGGCAGATCTTGGCGATGAAGCGGCCATCGGACGTGCCGCCGGTGGTGGAGAGTTCTGCCGTCACGCCGGTTTCGTCGCGGATGGCCGAGACCAGCGCATCCGTCAGCGAACCGCGCGGCGTGAGGAAGGGCTCGCCGCCCAGCTCCCAGTCCAGCGTGTACTCCAGGCCATGGCGGTCCAGCACTTCGTGCACCCGCGCCTGCAAGCCTTCCGGCGTGCTGGCGGTCGAGAAGCGGAAGTTGAACAGCGCTACGGCCTCGCCCGGCACCACGTTGGTGGCGCCGGTGCCTGAGTTCAGGTTCGACACCTGGAACGTGGTGGGCGGGAAGTACTCGTTGCCCTGGTCCCATTCGATGTTGACGATGTCGGCCAGGGCCGGCGCCAACTGGTGCACGGGGTTGCGCGCCAGATGCGGGTAGGCCACGTGGCCCTGGATGCCCTTGACCGTGAGCTTGCCCGACAGCGAGCCGCGGCGGCCGTTCTTGCAGGTGTCGCCCAGCACGTCGCCCGAAGTGGGCTCGCCCACGATGCAATAGTCCATCTGTTCGCCGCGCGCCTTCAGCGCGTCGCAGACGATGGCGGTGCCGTCGATGGACGGGCCTTCTTCGTCGGAGGTAATCAGCAGGGCGATCGAGCCGCCATGCTGCGGGTGGGCCGCCACGAATTCCTCGGCCGCCACCACGAAGGCGGCGATCGAGCTCTTCATGTCGGCCGCCCCGCGGCCGTACAGGTAGCCATCGCGCTCGGTGGGAACGAAAGGATCGCTGTCCCACTTTTCGCGCGGACCCGGAGGCACCACGTCCGTGTGACCGGCGAACACGGCTAGCGGCGCCGCGCTACCGCGCCGCGCCCACAGATTGGTGACCCCGCCCTGGGCGATGGTCTCGCAGGTGAAGCCGATGCGTTCCAGGCGCGCGGCGAGCGTGGCCTGGCAGTCTTCATCGGCCGGCGTGACCGAAGGGCGGGCAATCAGGTCCTTGACCAGATCCAGTACGGCAGTACTCATTTAGGCCCTCAGCAGATCATTGATGCTGGTCTTGGCGCGGGTCTGCGCGTCGACGCGCTTGACGATGACCGCGCAAGCCAGGCTGTGCGAACCGTCGGCCGACGGCAGCGAGCCCGGGACCACGACCGAACCCGAGGGCACGCGGCCATAGGTGATCTTGCCGGTGGCGCGGTCATAGATCTTGGTGCTTTGCGACAGGAACACGCCCATGGCCAGCACCGAGTTCTCTTCGACGATCACGCCTTCCACGACTTCCGAGCGGGCGCCGATGAAGCAGTTGTCTTCGATGATGGTCGGGTTGGCTTGCAGCGGTTCCAGCACGCCGCCGATGCCCACGCCGCCCGACAGGTGCACGTTCTTGCCGATCTGGGCGCAGGAGCCCACCGTGGCCCAGGTGTCGACCATGGTGCCTTCGTCGACGTAGGCGCCGATGTTCACGTAGGAGGGCATCAGCACCACGTTGCGGGCGAGGTAGGCGCCGCGGCGGGCCACGGCCGGCGGCACCACGCGGTAGCCGCCTTGCTTGAAGGCGTTGTCGCCGTATTCCGAGAACTTGAGCGGCACCTTGTCGTAGAACTGCAGCGGAGCCTGGCCCATGATGGCGTTGTCGTTCAGGCGGAACGACAGCAGCACGGCCTTCTTGATCCACTGGTGCACGACCCAGTCGTCGTTGATTTTCTCGGCCACGCGCAAGCGGCCCAGATCCAGGCCGTCGATGGTGCGCTCGACCGCTTCGCGCACTTCGGCGCTGGCGTCGGTGGGCGACAGGTTGGCCCGGTCGTCCCAGGCTTTTTCGATGGTGGTCTGCAGGTCGAGAGTCATAGCGGCTCAGCTCTTAAAAGGTTGATCAAACGGAAGTATGCACAAAATGGGCGATGCGCTCGGCTGCTTGCACGCAGTCAGCCAAAGGCGCCACCAAAGCAATGCGGATGCGGCCCTGGCCGGGGTTCACGCCGTGCGCCTCGCGCGCCAGGAAGCTGCCCGGCAGCACGGTAACACCAGTACGGCCAAAAAGGTCGCGCACGAAGGCCGTATCCGAGCCCGGCGTGGCCGCCCACAGATAGAACGAGGCCTGCGGGCGGGACACGTCCAGCACCTTCTGGAGGATGGGCACGACGGCGTCGAATTTTTCGCGGTACAGGCGGCGGTTGTCCTTCACATGCGCCTCGTCGGTCCAGGCCGCGATGCTGGCCGCGGACACGATCGGACTCATGGCACTGCCATGATACGTGCGATACAGCAGAAAGCGGCCGATCAGCGCGGCGTCGCCCGCTACGAAACCCGAACGCAGGCCCGGCACGTTGGAGCGCTTGGACAGGCTGGAGAACGCCACCAGGTTGCGGTAGGTATCGCGACCCAGACGGCGCGCCGCCTGTAGCCCGCCCAGCGGCGGATTGCCTTCGTCCAGGTAGATTTCGGAATAGCACTCGTCCGATACGATCACGAAGCCGTGGCGGTCGGACAGTTCGAACAGCGTTTCCCATTCGTCCAGCGACATGACGTTGCCGGCCGGGTTGCCCGGCGAGCAGACGAACACCATGCGCGTCTTCTTCCAGACGTCGTCCGGCACCTGGTTCCAGTCGCTGGCGAAATTGCGCACCGGGTCGGCGTTGACGAAGTAGGGCGTGGCGCCGGCCAGCAGGGCCGCGCCTTCATAGATCTGATAGAACGGGTTGGGGCAGATCACCACCGAACCGGCGGACGGATCGATGACGGTCTGCGTGAACGCGAACAGCGCCTCGCGCGAGCCCAGCGCCGGTAGCACCTGCGTTTCCGGATCGGGGGCAGGGATGCTGTAGCGCCGCGCCAGCCACTCCGAGATCGCCCTGCGCAGGGCAGGGTCGCCCTTGGTGGACGGGTACACGGACAGGCCCGCGAGACTGTCGCGGATGGCCTGTTCGACGCGCTCGGGCGCGGCGTGTTTGGGCTCGCCGATCGACAGATTGATGGGCGTCAGACCGTCCGACTGCTGGCTGGCCGAAGCCAGCAAAGCGCGCAGTTTTTCGAACGGATAGGGGTGTAGGGCATCGAGGCGCGGATTCATGACGCAAGATTTTAACAAGCAAGCTACAATAGCGGGCTTGGCTTAACGCGAAGGTGGCGAAATTGGTAGACGCACCAGGTTTAGGTCCTGACGCCGTAACAGGTGTAGGGGTTCGAGTCCCCTCCTTCGCACCAAGACTATTCAAACCGTTGATCGGCTATGATCAATTTCTTTCAAATCAACGGCTTAGCAGGGCGGGTGGGTGATCGGTTGACTGCCAAAAAGCAAGAATTCGCAGTCTCCGGCCCCATCTGAGCCCCGCTCTCGGCCCCACATGGCAAGCATCCAGAAGACCGCAAAAGGGTATCGGGCACAAATAAAACTGCTTGGCGTCCGTGACAGCCAGGTGTTCCCACGCGGCGAGAGGCCGTCGAATGGGCGGCGAAACGTGAATCCCATATCCGGGATCACGCCATTAAGCCGGCCGGCGACCTGCATACGCTGCGCCAAGCGTTGCGAAAATACAGCGATGAAGTGTCCCCGCAGCGGAAGGGTGAGCGGTGGGAACAGGTGCGCTTGGCTGCCTTCGAGAGCTACAAGCTGCCGCTCGATCTAGCCATGTCCAAGGTGACCGCCCAGCATATTGGGGCCTTCCGGGATGATCGCGCCAAGACGATTGGGCCATCATCGGTATTGCGTGAGCTGAGCCTGCTGGCGTCGGTGTTCGAATCGGCCCGACTGGAATGGGAGTGGGTAGAACTAAACCCCGTCCGCGGGATCCGAAAGCCCGCTAAGGGCAAGCACCGCGATCGGATTATCAGTATGCCCGAGGTGCGCAGGATGCTCCGCGAGATGGGCTATCAGCGCTCGGGGCGCATCGGCAGCACCGCAGAGGCAGTTGCCAACTGCATGATGCTGGCGCTGCGCACGGGCATGCGCGCTGGGGAACTGTGCGGCCTGACATGGGCGAATGTGCACGACCTGCATGCGCATCTGCCCGACACGAAGAGCGACCGGCCGCGCGACGTGCCACTGTCGACGCGGGCTCGGGCGATCCTGAGGCGGATGAAAGGCTGGGATGAAACCCTCGTCTTCGGAATCCGGCCGGCATCGCTGGATGCCTTGTTCCGCAAGTACCGCGAGCGCGCAGAGCTGTCTGGCTTCACGTTTCACGATACTCGGCATACCGCAGCGACGATGATTGCCAAGAAAATCGACGTGTTGGACCTGTGCAAAATGTTTGGCTGGACCGATCCCAAGATGGCGATGGTCTATTACAACCCCCATGGGTCAAGCATCGCAGCCCGCTTGGGCTAAGGCCGGTGCCCTCACTTTTTGATCGCGCATACGGGCTCAGATATGGACCTTGATAAGTTGGATTTACAGTACAACGTGCTGGTGCGTGCGGCCGAGACCGACGACGAACTAGGAACCGTCCTACGGTTGCATTTGCTGGCCGAGGCGTTTTTGGAAGTTACGCGTGATGTACTGCTGCCTTCGGACGTCAAGCAATTTGCGCCCATACCGCGAAACTTCTCGGATAAGTTGGGATACGCGGCAGTCGCTGGGTTGCCTGTCCCGCTGGTGGCTGTCATGCATCACATCAATAAAATGCGCAACAAGTTGGCTCATCGGGACGAGACGGGCATTGACGAGGGTGACTTAAAACAGCTCGGCCGTCTTGTAAATGGGCTGCGTGCGGTGGTTGATAGTGGATCCGGGTGGAAGCCAATCGAGGAGGGTTTCCTCGAGCTTCCTAATAAATTCCCGGGCGAGCGATGGGCCTTTGGCGGTGGAAACCTTCGTGCGGACTTTGTGATGTGCTTCGGGAAGTTCTGGTTTACCGCCATCAGCTGGCTTTCGACGGTGGACTTAACTACACGGCCGCGAGATACCGCCTGATTTCCGCGCCAGTAATTCGCCCATCGACGCAGTGGATCTTGCCTTGGGCAATCCGCTTCTTCAGAGTGTTGTAGCTGATGTCGAGACGGACGCAGGCGTCCTGTAGGTGATAGCAAACCAGGTCCTCGATGGCGTGGTTGGCCCCGAGGCGCGCCGCTTCGACCAGCAGGCGCTGCAGTTCGTCTTGCTCCATGGTGACGGTCATCGGTGCCCCATGTCATCGATGCGCACGCCGATGGCGTAGACCGTGACCGGATCCGGGCCGAAGTGCGGGTGCGTGATTTGCTTGATGGTGTAGCCCTGCCAGGGAAGCACCAGCCGGCGGTCGGCGTCGTCGTGGTGAGGGTAGCCCCGGGTCAGCACGATCCGGTCGTACAGACCGAATGGGCTGGCCAGGCGCTTCATCCAGTAGGGTGTGCAGAGCCGGTATTCCTCGGTCTTCGTGCCGGCCTTGATGGCGTCGAAGTATTCGCCCTTGAGGGCCAGATGCAGGTCAGCCATTCGCGCCTCCGTCCTTGTTGTCGGGGTGGGCCTGGGAAACGATTTCCGCAGCTGCGCGGACACGGGCGAGGTGGTCGTACAGCCTGTAACCGCCGCTTTGGCCTTGTTTCATCGAAGGGCAATAAACTGCGCGCATCTTCAACCCTGAGTCTTTCATATGAAAATTCTCTGTAGCTTGGCCATCGTGGCCACTCTGTTGGCCGGCTGTGCCGTTTACACGCCAGATGGCGCCGTGATCGTCGATCCGCATGGCGGTGGTGGTGGCGGCGGATTCTGTCCGCCGGGGCAGGCCAAGAAGGGCAACTGCTAATCGCATTCTGGGAGGCACGCTACGCATTAGGTGCCTCCCGTTTCTTCTGCGCGCCCGGTTGCGTGGACAGGGCGGCAAGCTGCGACTTGAGCTTGCGGATGTTCGCGTGGATGTTGCCCACGTCGGGATCGCCGTTTTCATCGGGCGGGAACTCGCGGGCATATGCGATGCGGGCAGCTTCCAGTTGATGAACGCGCACCGCCTCGCTGGCCTGGGGCGCGGCATAGGCCAATTCCAAGATCAAATCCGAGTCCTGCTGCTTCACCTCGTCATGGCTGGGTGGTGGTTCGCGCGCTGCATCCTGCCAGCCGGGCTTGGGGCAGCGCGAGTGCGTGACACGCCACGCCACCGCCTCCCCGGCTACAGGGGCGCTTGCCAGGGCAGCGCGGCGTCCCCGCTCTTGCCACGCGTCCCATGCAAAGGAAATTCCCGTTGTGGCTGGGGTCGTCCACGACAACGCGTGTTTGCGCCAAGCCTCGAAGCCCTCATGCTCGTCGGCTACAGGGGCGCGCAGCTTGGACAGCAGGGTGTAGGCACGGTCGAAGCCGGCCTCGAAGAGGCGCCGGTGGTCGTTCGTGTCCATGATCCAGGTTCGGGCCGCGAAATACTCGTCGGCCGCAGCGATCCGGTGGGCTTCCTGCGTTGCCGCCTGGGCGGCGGTGTTCTGGTTGCTCATGCTGTCCCTTTGCCGGTTCGGTCGTGGATTTCGTTGATGTCTTCCTGCGTGACCTTGAATGTCTGGATCTCCTTCACCCTGAAAAACGTGACGCTGGGATTGACCGACGACAGCCAGGCCTTGATCACGCGGTCCAGCTCCCGAACTTGTTCCTCGGTAACGTCTGCCAGGTAGTCCTCGGCAAATTCACCGCCTGCGTCGTGGGCGCTCTCTTGCATCTGTTCAATCAGATGATCCACATCGAAGAAGTCGGCGGGGTCAGGCCTTACCGATACGCCCAGGCGGTATTCGGTGCCTAGCGTCAGCAGACCATCGTCGTCGAGCGCCTGTAGCGCTTCGCTTGCGCAGCCATCTTGGAAGTCCTCGCCGTTGACGCTATAGCAATCGAAGAGTGTTTCCTGCATTGCCGCCTGGGCGGCGGTGGTGTGGTCGGTCATGTCCTTTCCTTGGCTTTCGCGACGGCTTGGCGCTTGCTCTTAAGCAGCGCGCCCAGCTCGGCGCGGTTGATTTCCTGGGCGCCGGCGTTCACCGCCTTGGTGCGCATGGTCATGCAGATGTCGTAGTGGCTGCGGTAGGTGCCTGCCGACTGGTGATGGCGGCGGGCCACGCCAATCCGTGCTGCCATGGCGTGCAGCTCGTCGTCGGTGTCGGCCACCATGTGGCACATGACCATCCTGCCGAACCGCGCCTGCATGTTGTCGACATAGACCGCCATCACCCCTCCTGCTGCTGAGAGGCGGCCGCGATACGCCCGTGCTGCTCGATGATCGTCCGCAGGTAGCGCGCCGCCATGTCGCCGGAGAGCGCCTGCGCGGTGTAGATGTCGGCCAGGATCGGAACGTCCTTGGCCGCACGCCGGCACGACTCTGCGTATTTCGCCATTTCCTGGGCGGCGGCTTCCACGTGGGCCACATCGATAAGCTGGATCGTCTTCATGCCTCACCCCCTTTGCCCTGCTGGGCGGCAATGGCGGAGGCATAGTGCTCCTGCGAGCAGTACCCGTTGCCCATATGGAGGATGTTGGACGGGCGCCCGCAATGGCATGCAGGCAAGGGATCGGCCTGGTTGGCGTCGAAGTACGCCTGCGCCTCGGTGCCGTAGGGTTCATCCTCCTCGGGAATTTGACCCGGCCCAGCTAAGCCGTTCTCGATCCACCGCATGCCTGCCTGGGCGCCTGCGCCGTGCTGCCACTCGATCCAAGCCGCCTGCTGCGCGACCGTCATGTTGTGGATGATCTTGCTGAGCTCAGCAATCAGGTCGGTTTTACGCTTGAGCTCATGCGCATCGCCAGCAGCGGAGAAGCCCGCCGCCGCAAGGGCAGCGCGCATGCGAATGCGGAAATGCTCCTGCTGATCCCTACTATCCGGGAGGGTGCTGAACCAGCCATTGATGGCGGCGTCCACGACTTCAACGGGGATGGATATCTCGGGGGCGCTCATGCTGTGACTTCCTCCTTGCTGCCGTCGTAGGTTTCAATGCCCCAGGCAAGGGCGAAGCAGCACCAGCGGAACCGGCGCGTGTAATCGTTGAAGTTGTGTTCCCAGAGATCGTCAAAGAACCAGGTACGGCCAGGGCCGGGGGTATAGCGGGACGGGGTCCAATTGAAGTCGTTTGCAGCGGTGCAGGCGTAGTGTTCGCCATCATCGATCCGATTCAGCACGTCGCAATCCACTGCCTCCCAGAGTTCGCGCCGCTCGTCCTTGGTCAACAGCCTGCGCGCATCGCCGCGGATCCAGTTCAGCCGATACTCTTCTATGACCTTGCGGAACTTTGCCGGGTCGAACTCTTCGGCAGCCCCGCCGCGCCGACTGCCGTTGACGGCCTCAAGCTTTTCGGACCAGTACGACAGATTGACAGCCAGTCGGCGCCCGCGCTGCGCATATTCTCGATCTGTGCGGAAGAACTCGAACATGTCAGCCAGGCGCGTAAACACATAGGTGCCCATGTCGCCCGTGTAGCAGAGGTATCCCGGCCAGGTGATCAGATCGAAGTGCATGCACATCGTGCCGGGCTCGCGGAACCGGATGTGGCGGTACACGCCTTCATCCCACATGACCTCCATGACGTGATCGGCCACGTCGCGCAGGAATTCGTTTTCGGTAAGGGCGCTCATGCGGTGGCTTCCTCTTGTTCAAGGTCTATAGGTGCCTGTGTATCGGGGGCGGCTTGCTGTGCCTCCTTGGCGGCTTTCTCGGCGCGTTTGGCGCGGACGGTTTCGACGGCGCCGTGGGCCTGGAACAGGTCCAGCAGGGCGGATGTGGGCACGGTGATGGTGTCGGCTGCTACGCGGCCTTCCTGGATGTCGATGAGGATTGCGCGCTGGTTGGCGTCCAGTCCCTTGATGAAGGAGTCCACGCCGCTGATGAGCGGGGAGACGACTTTGTGGGGGAGGGGCCGGCCCTTGATATCGCCGACCGTGGTCTTTCCCCGATTTCGCAGATACTCGCCGGCAGCTTCGCCGTACTTTTCGACTGCTGCAATCGCTACGGTGGGCTTCACCAGGTCAGCCAGGATGAGGTCATGAACGTCGGTATTGGCGTTCGCCAGGGTCAGAAGCTTTCCGACCCATACGGCAGAGACGCCTTCAATCTCTGCGATTCGGTCGTTGTCCCATTTGAAGCGTGCCAAGCGCGCATATCCAAGCGCGGTATCGAGGATGAACAGGCCCTGCGCTTTCGAACTGGAGATGACGCGCTTCGTCCGCTCGGCGTCGTTGCCTTCGAACGCAACGACGTCGATCATCACAAAGCCGTCCTTGTCCTGGAGCGGAGCGCCGGCAGCGATTGCCCGCCCGATGTTCCTGTGTCTGCGGTGGCCGTCCACGATCCAGACCCCACCTTCGGCGCGGGGGCGAACCTCAAGCGCGGGGTACTGATCGCCGGACATGATGTGGCGGAACAGGCTTTCTTCGGCCGCTTCGGCCTGCTGGCGAAGCTTGCCGCCCAGGCGTTCGATTGGGACGCGGAGGTTGAAGCCGGGTTCGACATGCAGATCCTCATACCGGACCTGCATTGCATGGGCGCGCTTTATTTCCTTGGACAGGATCTTTTGGCGAAAGGACACTGCCGTATTCTGATTCATGGTGAAGCCTCAAAAATGTTGGTTTTTAGGAACACAGATAGTCGTTATCGCCACTTCTTTTAGGAATATTTGAATCACGCTGTACGCTGCTTTCTATTCGTCCCAGGGCTTCGCAGGTATGACCCATGCCGCACCCGGAAAGAGGGCGTTCGGTTATCTATTTCATGTGGGGAACGTATGGAAAGTTCGATAACGATTAGCGATGGCCTCATCGTCCTTGCGACCCTGATGGGACCGATATTTGCAGTGCAAGCTCAGCAATGGATTGAGCGACGTCGAAGAGGAAATGAACGGCGCGAATTCCTGTTCGAAACGCTGATGCGCACGAGGGGGGCGAGGCTTTCAGCCGAGCATGTCGCAGCTTTGAATATGATCGATTTGACCTACTATGGGTCAGGGGATCGGAAGCGAACAAAATCGGAGCAGGCTGTAGTGGACGCGTGGAGTGTCATGCACCACCACCTGAAGCAGAACGCTGGAACAATGGACAGTGCGGCATTGAATATTTGGTCTGCCCAGCTTGAGCAGTATTTCTTTGCATTGCTTGGAGCGATCGCTCGGGAGCGTGGGTATCACTTCGATCCGGTGCGGCTTCAGACCGGTCAATACACGCCGGATGCTCATTACATGGTGGAGCAGCAGCAGAACGACATTCGTCGCTTGGTTGAGGACGTACTAAGTGGCAAACGAAATTTGGGCTTTGCCCTTCGAGAAGTAGAGACGCCCGAAAGTGAAGTTAACTTTCGCAATGAAGTAACGAGCCTGTTGAGTGCCATTCGTGACAACGTTGGTAGCAACGCGCATTAGAAGCCTGCACCACGACCAAGCCAGGGCAGGACCACCAGAAAGATGAAGGCGAAGACGGCTGCGCCGATCCACGCGATAGGCGGCGGCCACTTGTTGCTGTCCCAGTTGCCCTTTCCTGCGTGGTCGCTGGGGGCGATGAACTCGGCCAATTGTGTTGCGACTTTGACCGTGGCAGATCGAACGCCAGCGCGGGCTGGGGGCGCAGTTGCGCTGATGGTGTTCATGTGGGGCTCCAAGGATCGGCCGCGACATAGCGGCGGGTGAAGTAGTTGCCGATGCGGACCAGGGCCACCGCCACCAGGGCGAGCAGCGCCAGGCCCCACCAGATGGCGGGGATAGTTGATGGCATGGGGATCTGCGCGGATTGCGCGGTGGTGGGCTTCGGAGAGCAGGCCGGAGGCCCGGTCATCGCTTCACGTTGGAAAGTCACTTTTGCGCCGGTGACGTAGCGGCGCCGGCCCGCTCTCCGAAGCAACCGGGAAGCGGTTGCAGGATATGTGTTAATTCGTAACGGACATATCTTTGTTGGGGCTAATCACCGATAGTGGCCCCGGGAACATTTTTCCCTGCAAATCTAGGACTTACATTGAAGATTGAAACTGGTATCGTGAAGTGGTTTAACAACGACAAGGGCTTCGGCTTTATCATGCCGGAGCTGGGTGGCAAAGACCTCTTCGCCCATTTCTCTGAAATTCAGGGTGATGGCCACAAATCTCTGGAAGAGAACCAGCGAGTGTCATTCGTTGCTGGCCAAGGGCAAAAAGGCCCGACGGCGACGATGATCAAGCCGATTTAGTAGCCGAGTTGCTCGCTGGAATGCGGGCAGCTGGGTAGCAGGTTGTGGGGCCGGATCCTTTGAAACATTGGATTCGGCCCTTTGCTTTTGGGCTCCGTCGAGCCTACTTGGTGATGCTGCTGCCGAAGTTGAAAACGTCGATCAGTTCTTCAATGAAGCGTACGAGTGCTTCGAGCATGGCATTGCTCCGTGGATTGATGGGATGGTGTTCAGGCAACAGCGCCTGCCGATACCCCGCACGCGGGGCATGAGCCGGGGCTGTCAGGCCGTGCGCGGCATGATAGTGATCGTGATCGGCCCGTGGCGCTTGTTGCCGGTCAGGCGCCCGTCCATCGCGTCTTGCTCGGCGCGAGTCATGCGAGTCCACTTGCTGACCTCGTGAGCGTCAGCGCCCCACATCAAACCGATAGGGCAATCACGCTCCATGCTGCCCATGGCGATGTCGTTCTTGCGGCACCAGTCCTCGGCGGCGTTGAATGCTTCGAAATCCTTGCAGCCCAAAAACTGGATGGTGGTCAGCTCGCTGCCCGGTGCGGCTGGATCGATCCCAATTGCTGTGTCTTTCATGGTCATTTCCTCAGTGCTGGGGTTGAACTTCGCTGATGAGCGCATTCAAGCGGCGCTTGAGGACGGGCCGCAGGGCTGCATCGAGGGCGGCACGCATTTCGTCATCGAGGGGGATATCGCCGTAGCTGGTGGTGATTGCCTCGGCGGCTGCGAGTTGCTTGGAAATCGCGTAGCTAAGCGCGAAAGTGGTTTCCATGGTGGTTTCCTTGCCCCGGACGGGGCGGGGTAGGGAAGGTCAGGCCCAGTCTGGGCGCAGTTGGCGCGGGCGGTAGGCCTTTGCCTGGCCGCAGTAGGCGCGGCGTGCGTACATCAGCGCGTCGTCTGCGGCCCAACCTTCGCCACGCAGGCTCAAATAGGTGTTGGCGTCGAATGCATGGCCGCGTGATTCGGCCAGGCGGTAGATTCGGCGGCAGAGCTTGAGGCTTGCGGACATGCTGTTCTCCCTGTTACCCGCCGGGTGGCGGGGTTGTTGGCTTCGGTAAGCGCCGCACGCGGCGCTGGCCGAAACCCGCTTTTCAGCGGAATCGGAAAGAGGCCGGGGTTATCGTCGCCACGCCCGGCTGGGCGTTGCCTGGCCGCGAGGACCAGGCACACAGGGTCCGGGGGCGCGCTGGCGCCTGGTTGTCCTGTTTCGCCCTTCCTCCCTTGCGGGGGCGGGCGGCCTCGGTTGTTAAAGAGCGATGTAAGTATGATTCCATATAAATATGTTTGATGCAAGTATTCTTACATCAATGGATAAAAAATGCCCAGGTAGCGCGGTGGATTGCTTCCTGATTTTCTGTTACACGGTATGGCTACTATTTACAGATGTTCGATGAGGAAGATATGTTGAAAGGGTTCTTGCTGGCGGCAGTTTCGCTGACCGCAGCAGCAACGGTGTGGGGCACGGTAGCGCATGCCACGAATGTGAAGGAGCGGTTTACGGACTGGGAGGTCGAAGAGTTGGTCGATAAGATGGATGACACCACCCGAGGCATAGCTATAGCGCGTAGCGTTGGAACACCCAGGGCCGCTTTGCTGGTGAAGTGTGATTCCGTCGGGGATGGGATGTACGTGCAGGTTCTTGGCCCTTACCAGGGCGAAACTGGGCGCGACAAGACGCGCCCATTTGTCTATCGTGTCGACAAGCAGAGCAAGACGGAAGAGCAGTGGCGTTACGTGAAAGACGGGGCGGTTCAGTTTGACGCAGAAAAGGCGCGCTGGTTTTCCCGCTTCATCATGAATGGCAAAACGCTCTTAGTGAGACAGTACAGTCATCAGTTTGAGACAACTGATATTGAGTTTCCCATTGCTGGCGCGAAGCAAGCCATGGAACGCGTCTTTGCTATCTGCAAGGCCACGTTTTAGCCCGTTAGGGAATCTTAGCTAACTCTATCTGCGGTAGTACTTCCTATGCTCTACCATTGTGCCGATAACTATTAGCGGTTGTCTTTCGCTGTAGAGCGTAGGGTAGTCCTCGTTCAGTGGCACCAGTTCAAAAACCTCATGGCCGGTTTCGCTTATGCCGCGCGGCCGGTACTTCTTGAACGTGGCTTCATAGCCACCATTTCGCGCAACAACGAAGTCGCCGGGTCTTGGGCATACCTCGCGGTCCACAATGATGCGGTCGCCGGGGCGGAACTCTGGCGACATCGAGTCGCCTTGGATTTCCAGCGCGAATGAATAGTCGGAGAGCCGGAGGTCGGTGAGCAGGTACTCCATTGCCTCGCCAGAAAACGAAACGCCGATTTCTGTTAGCTCGCCTGCCTGAACATAATTAATCAACGGGACACGGCGGCTGCCTATCGGTGCTGGCACGACATTGGCATCGAAGTCGGAAGGGCCGGGTTGAACAGGGGCCGGCGTGTCTTTCGGCAATAGGCTTGGAGTTGAGCCCTCTCCGTCCGTGAGCCAGCGGATAGGAACCCTTAAGAACTCAGCCGCTGAAGCAGCATTCGACGCGTTCATAGCTCCGGACTTACCAGATTGCACCTGGTAAATGGCCTGGGGCGCTACCCCAAGATGTCGAGCAAGTGCCGCGGCCGTGGTGCCACGCAGCTTGATCGCAAATTTCAGACGGTCGCCGAATGTGTGCATGTAAGGATTCTTCCATACCTCAATGTAAGAATGCTTGCTATATGGGATGTAAGTATGGTTCCATACGGCTTATGGCCGACAAACATCCCGACAACGAAATTATTGATGCCTTTGGTGGAACCGTCGCATTGGCGAAGGTGTGCGAATGCGAGCCCCAGGCCGTTTCTCAATGGCGCCGATCAGGAATTCCAAAGGCACGCAGGCAGTACCTGCGCGCATTGCGGCCTGATTTGTTCCGGCTGCCGAAGCCCAACCAAGAGCCTTCCCATGCATAGCCTCTATGCCCGACTCGTCCTGTGGCTGATCCAGCCTGCGCTGGAGCGCCACGCCGTCACGATGTGCCCGACAAGTCACGCGGCATCCCAGAAGAAGTTCTTCGAGTCGGCTATAGGCCAGCGAGGTTCTGCAGCCTGGAAGACAAGTTCTCCGAATGATCGTCGAAGGCGGAAATGACGAATTCGCCCGAGGTTGCACTGTTGAGCAGGACCACGCGCGCAGCTTCCGTCGATTGGGCATGCGCTTGCGCCAAGGTCCGCAACTGGTCCATCGGGATGCTTTGGAACATGGCGTCCAACAGGGCATGCATGGCGAAAAGTTCGCCCTTCAGTTGGCAGATGTTTTCGGTGATCTGCTGCAAGTTTTCCATGGTCGGCCCCCTCCTGTTCGGGGCGAGTGCTTTGTGTGAGAGCAAACATTCTAAGGGGCTGACCACCCATTTGAAGGAGAGAGCGCATGGATAGCGCGACGATGCCGGCCCAGCCGGCACCGCTGCCGGCGGCACCGGCAAAGCCTAGCGACAAGGTCCAGATCGGGCCGTTGGATGTGTAGGGCGCACTTCGCTTTTCCATGCAGCGCATCGTAAGGCCGCTGCTGAGCAATAGATACGTTCAGGAAATCAGGAAATGAACATCACCACTGCGGCCGATTTGACGGTGCATGAGTACAAGGGCGGGAGCGAGTCATTGGGGCCGTTGGTCGGCATTTCGGCGGCCGTCCTGCGCAACAAGGTCAATCCCAACAACAACACGCACCACCTGACGCTTGCCGAGGCGGATCGCATCGTCCGCATGACGGGGGATGCCCGGATCTTGGCGGCGTTTGCGCATTGCAATGGCTATCTGCTGGTGAAGGCTCCGGAGGCATGTGGCGAAAGCGACATTTCCGTGCTGGAGCAGGTCGCCGGCCTGATGGTCGCCCACGGCAAGTTTGGTCATGAGGTGTACGACGCTCTGGCCGACGGCGGCGTGGACCAGCAGGAGGTGGCACGCGTCACCGCTGCTGGACGCGTGGTCATGGAGGCTGTGGCGAGTGTTGCGAACCGTCTGAGCGGGATGGCCGAAGAATGATGCAGCGCGGAACATCGGGTGTACCCGTGCGGGCGCGTGTCCCGTCCACGGAGCGTAAGGGGGCGGCGCTGTCGCGCACGGCTGCAATGATGTGCAGCAGCGCGAAGTTCCAGCGGTGGGTTGTTTCCCGCATCGGCGCCGTCCCCGAGGGCGTGGCCCCGAGCCAGCACGCGGCGCAGTACGTGCGCGACATGTGCGGAGTCGCCAGTCGCGCGGAGTTGGACCACAACGCGAAAGCAGCAGGGCTGTTCCATACGGCCATCCGCAAGCCGTTCGTGGCATGGAGCGGCATCTATGGCTGACTGCTTGCACATGTTCAGGGGCTACCGCGTGCCAGCGAAGACGGTGGAAGCCGTCCGCCAGGCCATCATCGACACCCCGCGCCGGGTGGACGTGGGGGCGCTGCGGGCAATCGTTGAGCCTACGTTGCAGCCGGTCGATCCCTGGTCCAGCACCTCGCGGGGCGAAGCTGCCCGATGTGCCGTCAGATCGTTCCTGTTCGACGCGGTACGGGCCGGCCTGGTCAGGCAGCGCATGAACGCGTGGCATCTGCCGGCATGGTGGCGCGTTCGAAAGCACACGGGGGCGGCATGACGTTGCAACGCAAGACGCCCCTTCGCCAGAAGACGCCTATGAAGCGTGGCGCGCCGCTGAAGGCCAAGGCCCCGATGATGCGCGCCAAGCCGCTGCCGCCGCCCCGTGCGGCCATGAAGGCGCACAAGAAGGGCAAGAAGCCGCCCAAGACCGTCTATCGCAACCCGGCGCTGCTGGACCTTGCCAAGGGCGAGGAATGCTTGCTGCGCGTGCCCAAGTACTGCCAGGGCGGCACAGATACGACTGTGGCCTGCCATTCCAACCAGATCCGCGACGGGAAAGGGAAGGGGATCAAGGCGCACGACTGGGCAATTGCCTTCGGCTGCGGCGGGTGCCACTTCTTCCTGGATCAATCAACCGCGCCGTGGGAAATGAAGCTGAGCTACTTCGTTCCCGGGCTGCGTCTTACGCGCTTGCGCATCATCGCCTTGGGCAAGTGGCCCGAGGAAGCGGAGCGCGGCTATCAGGCGCTCTACGGAGTCACCGAATGAACTACTACAGCCACAACATCGGCGACTACGCCCAGGCCACGATGCACTTGAGCCTGATTGAGGACGCCATTTACAGCCGCCTCCTGCGCCGCTACTACGCCGAGGAACAGCCGATCAAAGACGACATGCAGCAGGTCTGCCGTTGGGTGGGGGCGCGGACGGAGGAAGAGCGCGCTGCGGTGCCGATGATCTTGCAGGAGTTCTTCGAGTTGGTGGACGGCGCTTGGCGCAATAAGCGGGCGGATAGCGAAATCGCCGCGTATCAGCAGAAGGCGAAAACCAACCGGGATAACGGAAAGGCGGGCGGAAGGCCGAAGAAGAAACCCAACGAAACCCAGTCGGTTTCTGATGGGTTGCCAGAAGGAACCCAGGCGGAACCCACAGAAAACCCAGTGGGGGGCCAGGAAAAACCCAGTCGTAACCCTAACCAAGAACCAATAACCAATAAATATTCCGTTCCTAACGGAACGGGCGGCACGCCGCCGGAGCCGCCTTCGGCCGTAGACCAGATTTTCGCCCTTGGATTGCCCTTGCTGATCGCTGCTGGTCAGCCGGAGAAGCAAGCCCGTTCGATGCTGGGCATGTTCCGCAAGTCGCACCAGGACGAGGACATCGTTCGGGCCATCCAGCTATGCGTGGACGACCAGGCGATTGAGCCCGTGGGCTACCTGCAACGCGTCTTGCGTTCGGGGGCTGCGCGACCTGCGCGCCAGCCGAGTGCGGCGCAGCGGCGCGCATCGTGGAATGAGGAACTGGGCGCGTCGCTTGCACAGGGCGCGCCGCGGACCGAAATCGACATGGGGATCATCGATGTCACAACTCACTAATCCGGCCGTTGACGCTGCGCTGGGTGGCATGGTCGTCGCGGAACTGCGCCTGATGTACGGGTCCAAGTTCGCCCAGGCATGGGAAGGGCTGACGCCCCGCGAGGTCAAGGACGCATGGAATCAAAAGCTGGCAGGCTACACGGAAGCGGAAGCGCGTGTCGGCCTTGTTGCCTGCCTCAGCCGCGATTGGCCCCCGACGTTGCCGGAGTTCATGCGCCTGTGTCGCCCATGGACGGTGCCTGAGGTTGCGTTCCACGACGCGGTGGCCGGTATGAATGCCCGGCGGCGCGGTGAAATCGGTAACTGGCCACATCCGGCCATTTACTGGGCGGCGGTGGCAGTCGGCACGCATGACCTGCTGAATTGCGGCTATGCGGTCCTGAAGGCGCGCTGGGAGCGTGCATTCTCCGAAGAGCTTGCGCACGGTCAATGGCATGCGGTGCCGACTCCTGCGCCAGCGTTGCCGGCCCCGGGCGCTACGCAGGCCACTAAAGAGGACGCTGAAAAGGCGCTCAGGGCGATGGGGGCGGGCGCGATCATGAATGAGTCTGGCCGTGATCCTCGGCGCGGTGCAAAGCGCATCCTCGCCGAAGCGGGCAAGAAGGGCGGTCGGCAGTATTCGCCCACGGTCATTGCCATGGCGAAAGCTGCCATGGACGCCTATCCGGACACGGGGGCGCAGGCATGAGCGCAATGCAGCGTAACAAAGGGGCGGCGTATGAGCGCAAGGTGGCCAACCTGCTGACCGAGGCGACTGGGAAGGTATGGCGTCGGCGCGTGCGCAACGCCGCAGACGATAGCGATGTGGTTGCGGACGACCCTGCCTTTGCGCACATCGTCATCGAATGCAAGCACGCCAACACGCTTTGCTTGCCCGCGTGGTGGCGCCAGGCGCAGCAGCAGGCTGGCGAGCAGGGCGTGCCGGTGCTGATCTACAGACAAACGGGGGCGCGTGGTGAATCGGTGATGGTGGATGCCCACCACGTCAACCCAAGAACCTTTCCTGTCCGGGGGCGGCATACCGTCACCTTCGCATGGGAAGCAGCAATGCAATGGATGCGGGAAATGCTGCCCGCGAAAGTGACTTATTCCCCGGGGATTATCTGATGACTACTTTGACCCTTTCGCGCTTTCCATCGACCCCGGTCGTAGAAGCGCAACCGAGCCGACTGTTTGCCACCGCTCACGCGGCGCTGACCTTTGCCTACAACCATACGGACCAGGTGTATGACAAGCCCATGATGGCGCGCCTCGCACAGGCTCAATCCCAGGCTGGTGCCGAGGGAAAGGGCCTGGGCGGCACGGATGGAGCCGCGCAGGCTGCGTTCGTATTGGGCGCGCTGGAAAAGCTGCCCCGTCTTTACCGTGCAATCCTGGTCGCACGCTTCGCACCCCGCACCGACCGTTGCAAGTGCTGCCAGGGTACTGTTGATCGGCATGATTGGCTGGCGGCCGTGCGCGAGATTTCCGACGCGGCGGCGTGCGATGCCCTGTCCGCGCATCCGACGCCGCGCGTCCTGCGCGATGCAATCGTGGCGCGCTACTTCGGCAAGGACGTGAAGCTCTCCGATGCGGCTGAGCGGGCTGGCGTAAGCGCGGCGACGGCTACCAATCACAACGGCAAGGTCAAGCTCTGGCTGTACGGGACCCGCACCACGAAGCAGAAGGGCGGCGAGCGTGGCGTGGGCCAGAAAGGCGTCGAAGCGCTCGCGATGGAGTACGCGGCTGATCTGTTGGCGGCAAAGGGCCTGTGTGATTGACCCTGTTGCGCAGGTGAAATTTGTCTGCTAAAGTTCGCCCTGTTTAGTCACTTTGAATAAGTGCGTTTTCAGAAACCCGCTGCGACGGAAGCCAGCGGGTTTTTTGCGCTTGGCACAAGCGAGTTAATCGATTACTGTATGTTTATCCAGTATTTTGCTTCCGATTGGCCTTGTAAACTCCAGTCACAAATAGAGACGGGAGGCATTTGTGGCAGCGGAAGTATTGATCGACTCCAATATGCAAGTTGTCATCGAACTTAAGAATGGGGAACCGGTTGAGCTGCTAGATTTCGCAAATAGCATGCTCGGGGCCGGCAACCAGTACGCTCATTATTTGGAGCGATTTGGCCTGGCTTCAGCTGTGCCAGATGCCAAGCTATATATCAAAGAAATACGGCAGGGCAGCATAGTGGCGACACTAGGCGCGTTGGCATCCGTGGCCATACCGCTGATTGAGCAGTACAACGTCGTGCACGATTTTGCTAACCATCTGAAGACCGTTGCCAGTGTCCTGCTAGGACGCGACAAATCAGAGGCTCAAAAGCTCGACGCAGTTACCCTGCGCAATGTTTCAAAGTTCGTCGAGCCCGTGGCAAAGGATGCGGCAGCCCAACTCAATGTTGGGACCATCGAGAACCACGGAGTCATTAATGTCTTTTCATTGAATAGTACTGAGGCAAATGCTATTCAGAATAGGGCAAAGATGTTGCTGCAATGGGACAGTAAATCTCAAGTGCAAGCTGGCGAGCATCAAGAGGTAGCGATGTACTGGGCGCGCGCCACCAATTCGGAAAAAAACGCAACCACAGACCGAGCCACGATCGAAAGCATTTATCCGAAACCGGTGAAGGTTCGATTTGCCTCGGCGGAATTGAAGAAGCACATGTTGCTCGATGTCTCCCATCCCTTCAGCAAGGCGTTCATTGTCAACGTAAAGGTAGAGACGGTAGAGGAAAAGCCCGTTCTCTACTACGTCACGGAACTGTTGGAAGTCCTCGATAAGTAAACACCGCGGATGCGTGGGGCTAGCGCTGGCCTCCTCAGTTTCGGCACTCAGGTGCGGTGTATTACTGCGTCCAGAAAAAACCCGCCATGTGAAAGCTGGCGGGTTTTTTTGTTCTTCAGGTCAGAGCAGCGACTTTGAAGACGCAGATTCCCAATGCAATGGGAGCCAGAAGCCAAGGTACTGCTACATCTTGGCAGTCTGGAGATTGCCACAAGGTGAGCGCTGCGGCTTGAGCGTGGAATAAGAACGCCGCGCCCCTTCCCGCTTGGTAAACGACGCCAAAGGACGAAGTTGCATGCCGTAGGGTGTCCTGCGAGCGTACGGTGAATTCGATGAATGCCTGCCCTGTGTCAGATATTGGCAAGGGTCTCCCTGCAATGTAAGGGGCAGCTTTGAGAGTAGCTTTTCTCCAGCTCCAATCGTCGCCGTCGGGCAGTTCCGAGGTGATCCGAATGTCGTAACTCGTCCGTTGCCTGCAGAGACTCCTACGCACGGCAATCACAAGATGGCGTTTGGCCACAGCTTCGTAGTTGCTCATTTGCACCTGCCCCACACGGCCATACTCTTCTTTTGTCGCACTATCTGTGGACCATCTCCATACTTGGTAGAGGATGAGCACGGCCGGTACGGTCCAGAATTTCCAGGCAACGTCGGCTGGATCCGTTGTGGTCGGTAGGACAGCCGAGATGATCGGAAATCTCAGACCAAGAAAGGCCGCGATGATGACGGCCAATGTGGTGACCATGAGGTTTCGACGCTTTTTATTCTGGGTCTCTTCAGCTAGGGACATTGAGCTTTGTGCTTTGAAAGATGCGGGTGGTGTCAGGCAATGTAGATGTCGAGACGGCGCCCCAGATCTCGGATCGCCGCTTCGATGGCTTCCAGCTTTGAACTGTGGGTCAGATCCAGCAAACGGTCTACCTGAGGATTGTGAATTCCCAGACGTCTAGCCAGCTCTGCTTTGCGGATGCCCTGGCGGACCATTTCGTTAGACAGCAGCACTTTGGCCGTCGTCATCGCACCCAGCGTCACGCTCCCGTCCCCGACTGCCTCAGGCATGGGGATAGGGCGGCGCGCGTCAATGTAAAGCTGCAGCACGGCTTCCAGTCCTTCCGCTGCGTTGGCTTGCAAGTCGTGATCGCCTTCGCTTACCGAGGCACCTTCGGGAAAATCCGGGTACTGGATCAGATTCGTGCCGTTCGTGTCCGGCGTCAGTGTGAAGCAGTAGGTCAACATGGTTTGTCCTCTGTGAGCAGGGGAGGCATTCATACAACGGGGGAGAGGCGGCCCCTGCGGGCCACCCCCTTTATTTCAGACCTAAATCCTTTTTGATCTTCTGTACCAGTCCCGTACCGATTTCTTTAGCGCCGTGGTCTGGAAAGCTGGTGATTCGATCTCCAAGGGTTGCTTTGTAGTGACTGCTTCCTGCTTTGTGTGCTTCTAACTTCACACCTTGCTTGAGTAGCCACCGCCTGAACTCGCTGTATTTCATTACCTCCCCTTCGTTGAATCGATAAGGAATTATACAACACAAAAGATGCATTGAGCATTTTTTTTGTTGTTTTTTAAAGAGGCTCCACCCTTTCGCTATCAAGGGTCCGCGCGCTGGGCTTAGCGCTCGGGGATTCGGTCATCGCCGCCGGGCGGTGTGCAGTGGATAGCACCCGGCCAGATCACAAAGGGAATATGCATGAAGCTCACGACCCTCAAGCCGCGCATAGCAATAGCCGGCTCCAGGCTTGCCGCTGCGCCCACACCCAGCGCCAAGCGCATGACGGGTCGCAAGCTGCAAGAGCGCCGGTTGCACGTCTGGTCTGCTGACCCGCACTGTGCGCATTGCCGGACGCTGACCATCTATCCGTATGGGTTTGAACTGGACCACAAGGTGAGCCTGTTCGACGGCGGCGAAGACACCGATGCGAACACGCAGATTCTGTGCGTGTCACGCGATGTGAACGGGCGGAAGACCGGATGCCATGACGCCAAGACGCGGCGGGACATGGGCTACAGGGGCAGAGAGTGATGGCGCAACAGACAGTCACGGTTTCCATCCATATCGCGTGGTGGGTGCGTTGGTATCTCTATGGCGTGGCCATCGCTGCCCGCACGACGGGCGCAACGCCCCATTGGGGTAAGGTGCAGCGATGGATTAGGCGCGGCCTGTCCGTTCGCACGATCAGAAGGCCGTTGCGCGCTGTGCAGTCACGGTGATGGCGCGACCCTAGCGCGTCTAGGATCGCGTCCTGGCAGGCCTGTGCACGGGCGTAATGGGCCATGGCAACGGGGGGGCGGGGTGAAAGTCTGGCGGGTATGCCTTCCGGAAACCACCTGTTCCCTCATGCGCGGAAAATTTCCCCTTAACCGGATTTGTTAACCGAGATTGTTAATGGCATTAACCGACAAAAAGCGCCGCTTTGTGCAGGCGTTGCAGTCGGGCCTGTCCGGTGCGAAAGCCGCTATCCATGCGGGTTACAGCGAAAAAGGGGCGGCCGTTGCAGCGTCCCGCCTGATGAAAGACAAGGACGTTCAGGAAGCTCTCGGTCGTGTTAAACAAGTTAACAAATTGAAGGAAGAGGCCGCGGCCACTGGGACGGAGATTTCGCTGCCGGATCTGGGCAAGCTTTACTCCGATCCCCTGGAGTTCCTGAAGGCAGTCGCGAACGATCCTGAGCAGGACATGAAGCTGCGGGTCGATGCGGCAAAAGCGTGGGTTCCCTACGTCCATGGAAAGATTGGGGAACAGGGCAAGAAAGACGCCAAGAAGAAGGCGGCGGGCGATGCAGTGGCCGGAGGCAAGTTCGGAGCGCCGCCGCGCCCGCCGCTTCTGCGCGTGGTCGGGAAGGGGTAAGCGAATGGCCTGGACAACTGCGTGCCCAGACTGGGCAGATCGGCTACGGGCGCGCAAGTCGATTATTCCGCCACCAATATTCCCTGACCAGGCCGAGTATGCGTTGGGCATCTTCAAGCAGCTGAAGGTGGTTGACCTGCCGCAGGTCTATGACGATGCCATCGGCGAATACCGGCACCAGACGTTTGGCGAATGCTCCGAAGAATGGGTGTTTGACTTCGTTCGCGCCATCTTTGGTGGCTATGAGGCGGACACGGGTAAGCAGCTGATCCGTGAGTATGGCCTGCTCATCAGCAAGAAGAACACGAAATCCACCATTGCCGCCGGCATCATGCTGACGGCGGTCATCATCTGCTGGCGCCAGGAAGAGGAACACCTGATTCTGGCGCCGACAAAGGAGGTGGCAGACAACAGCTTCAAGCCGGCCGCAGCAATGATTCGGGCCGATGAGGAGCTATCGGACATGTTCCACGTCCAGGACCACGTTCGCACCATTACGCACCGGACGACGCGCAACAGCCTGAAGGTGGTCGCCGCCGACACCGACACGGTGTCGGGCAAGAAATCGGGCCGCATTCTAGTTGACGAGCTTTGGCTGTTTGGCAAGCGGGCGAACGCCGTGGCGATGTTCCTTGAGGCGCTGGGAGGCCAGATATCCCGGGATGAAGGTTGGGTCATCTACCTGACGACGCAAAGCGATGAGCCGCCGGCGGGTGTCTTCAAAGAAAAGCTCGCCTACTGGCGCGATGTGCGAGACGGGCGCGTGGTCGATCCGAAGACGCTCGGCATCCTGTACGAGTTTCCGGAAGAAATGGTCGAGGCAAAAGCCTATCTCGACCCGGCGAACTTCTACATCACCAATCCGAACCTCGGCCGCTCGGTCAGCGCCGAATGGTTGGGGGATCAGCTCAAGCTATTGCAGGCCAGAACGGACGGAGCATTCCAACAATTTCTTGCCAAGCATCTGAATGTCGAGATCGGGCTGAACCTGCGTTCTGGCCGTTGGGCAGGTGCTGATCACTGGCTAAAGCGGGGGAAGCGAGTACTGACGCTTCGCGCGCTGATGGAGCGTTCCGAAGTTGTCACGGCCGGTATCGACGGCGGTGGCCTGGATGACCTGCTGGGCCTGGCATTTCTAGGGCGCGAGCGTGGGACGGGAAACTGGCTGCATTGGGCGCGAGCCTGGGCGCACCCGTCTGTTCTGGAGCGCCGCAAAGAGATTGAACCCAGGTTGCGCGACTTCGAACGGGCTGGCGAGTTGGTCATAGTCAAGCAGATCGGCGATGACACCGCAGAACTGGCGGCCCTCATCCGCCAGGTGTACGACGCTGGCTTGTTCCCCGAGAAATGTGGCATCGGTGCCGACCAAAACGGCGTGACCTTCAATGACGCGCTGGTAGAGGCTGAAATCCCCGAGGAATTGATCGTCGGTGTGTCGCAGGGCTGGAAGCTGGGCGGCATCATCAAGACAGTGGAGCGCAAGCTTGCCGAAGGCACCTTCGTACATGGCGATCAGGCTCTGATGTCTTGGGCTGTGGGCAATGCTCGTATCGAACTGCGCGCCAACGGCATCTTGATTACCAAGCAGGCGAGCGGCACCGCGAAGATTGATCCCTTGATGGCGACATTCGATGCAGCGCAATTGATGGTCCTTAATCCCGAGGCCTCCGGCCGGTCGGTATACGAGTCCCGCGGGATTCGATTTATCTGAGAGAACCCATGAAATTACTGGACCGCTTTCTGGGCGGCTCGGCGGACGAGTCGGCGCCTGAAGCCGGCCCGCGGCTTGAGCCCACCATTGCGCTAGAAAGCGCGCAGGCGTCGGCGCAGCCCAGGGGGCAGGCGTTCCGAGGCTTGGATGATCCAGCGCTGCTGGAATACATCCGCAGCGGCGACTACAACAGCCGGGTCGAGTCGCTACGGAACATGGCCGCACTGCGGTGCGTGTCGCTGATCGTCACTTCACTTGGCATGCTGCCGCTCAACCTGATTCGAAACGACGCATCCAAGGCGCCAGCGAAAGACCACCCGGGCTATCGGCTGATGAAGCTGAAGCCGAACGGGTGGCAAACGCCCTTCGAATTCAAAAGCATGATGCAGCTGCATGTCCTGCAGCAAGGCAATGCCTACGCCAGGGTTATCTGGTCAGCTGGCAGGCCGATCGCCCTGGTGCCAATGGCGCTCGGGTCCGTCAAGGCCGAGCTTGTGGGCTGGGAGATGCGTTACACGTACACCCGGCCGGATGGCCAGCAGGTAAAGCTATCGCAGAAGGAGGTGTTCCACCTGCGGGACATCACCATTGATGGGGTGGAAGGGCTGGGCCGTATGAAGCTCGCGCGCGATGCCATCTCACTGGCGCGCGACGCCGAGCGCGCCGCTGGCCGCGTATTTCGGACGGGCAACCTGGCGGGCGGCGCCGTGGAGGTGCCCAAGGCGCTATCGGATACGGCCTACGGGCGGATGCGCAATTCCCTGGACACGGATTTTGCGGGTGCTGAGAACGCTGAGCGCTGGATGTTGTTGGAGGAAGGCGCCAAGGCAAACAAGTTCAAGGTGACCGCAGCCGAAGCGCAGCACATCGAGAACCGCAACGCCCAGATTGAAGAGGTAGCGCGCGCCTTCGGCGTGCCGCGGCCCCTCTTGATGATGGACGACACCAGTTGGGGGTCGGGCATCGAGCAGTTGGGAATCTTCTTCGTGCAGTACGGGCTGCAGTTCTGGTTCACGGCGTGGGAACAGGCGGCGATGCGCACCTTTCTGACTGACGAGGAACTGGACCAGCTGGCCTACAAGTTCAACGAGCGGGCTCTGATGCGCGGCACGTTGAAGGACCAGGCGGACTACTTCGCCAAAGCGTCCGGCGCCGGCGGTCATGCCCCGTGGATGTGGCAGAACGAGATCCGCGACCTGTCAGACCTGCCGGCGAGCGATGACCCGCAGGCAAACAAGCTACGCGATCCCATTACCCAAAAAGGAAAATCCAATGAGCTTGCTGCAACTGCCTGAGATCAAGGCGGACGCCCGTCTGGGTGCCGCCGACTTCGATCTGCGCCCGGACGCGCTGGAGCGGTGGGCGCCCCAAGTGCGCGCCGCCGGCACGGACGAAGACGCCACCATTTCCATCTACGACGCCATCGGGGAAACCTGGGATGGCAGCGGCGTAACGGTCAAGCGTATTCAGGCCGCGCTGCGTTCTGTCGGGGCCCGTGACGTGACGGTGAACGTGAATTCACCCGGCGGCAATTTCTTCGAAGGGGTTGCGATCTACAACGCGCTGCGCGAGCACAAGGCCAAGGTAACCATCAAGGTGTTGGGGCTGGCAGCGTCGGCCGCATCGGTAATTGCGATGGCGGGCGATGACATCCTAATGGGGCAGGGATCGTTCCTGATGATCCACAACGCCTGGGCAGTAGCCATTGGAAACCGGCACGACCTGGTCGACGCAGCCGCGAAGCTGGAGCCGTTCGATGAAGCGATGGCCCAGGTTTACGCAGCCCGAACGGGTTTGACGTCGAAACAGGCCGCAGCCCTTATGGATAAGGAAACCTGGATCGGCGCTGATCAGGCGGTGGAGGATGGTTTCGCCACCGGGCTACTGGATGGCGCCGCGGTTATCGAGCAACCGCAATCGAGCGGGGAACGGCGGGCCTTGGCCCAGGTGGAAGCCGCAATGGCGCGCGCCGGATATAGCCGTACCTCCCGTCGCGACACATTCAAAGCACTTTTTTCCGGCAAGCCGAGCGCTGCCACAACCACCACGCCGTGCGCTGGTGACGACGTAGCAGCCCTGCTGCAAACCACACTTTCAACCCTGCGAGGTTAAACATGAAGCAACAATCGAATGCCCGCGTCCCCCGCGGGCTGGTTTCCGTACGCGCCGATGCTGGCGGCCCGGGTGAGGTGAAGGCCCTCATCGAACAGCTGAACCAAGCGTTCGCCACGTTCAAAGACGAACACTCCAAGCAGCTGGATGAGGTCAAGAAGGGCACGCATGATGCGCTTCAGGCCTTCAAGGTCGAAAAGATCAACGCGGACATCTCCCGGCTTCAATCGGCCATCGACGACGCAAACATGAAGATTGCGTCGGCGCAGATGGGCGACGGCACCGGTCAGCGCCTGAAGGACTCCGAATACAGCGACGCCTTCAACGCTCACTTCAAAAAGGGCGACGTGCAGGCGGCGCTGAACAAGGGCGCCGCAGATGAGGGCGGTTATCTGGCCCCGGTGGAGTGGGATCGCACCATCACCGACAAACTGGTGCTGGTGTCGCCGATGCGCCAGTTGGCGACGGTGCAGCCCGTGTCGGGCGCGGGTCTGACCAAGCTCTACAACCTGGGCGGTACGGCCTCGGGCTGGGTCGGCGAGACGGACCCCCGGCCGCAGACCAACACCGCCGGCTTTGCTTCGCTGGGCTTCGGCTGGGGGGAGCTCTACGCAAACCCCGCCGCAACGCAGCAGCTGCTCGACGATGCGGCGATCAACCTGGAAAGCTGGCTGGGCGGGGAAGTGGAAACCGAGTTTTCCAAGCAGGAGGGCCTGGCTTACGTGTCGGGCAACGGCACGAACAAGCCCTTCGGGATTCTGACCTATATTGCCGGCGGCGCCAATGCGGCCAAGCATCCGTTCGGCGCGATCAAGGTGGTGAATAGCGGTGCGGCGGCGGCCATCACTTCGGACGGCATCATCGACCTCATCTATGACCTGCCTTCGGCATTCACGGGCAACGCGCGCTTCGCGATGAACCGTAAGACGCAGGGCCAGGTCCGCAAGTTGAAGGATGGTCAAGGCAACTACCTGTGGCAGCCGTCCTTCGTCGCCGGTCAACCCGCCACCGTGGGTGGCTTCCCGCTGACCGAAGTTCCTGACATGCCGGATGCGGTGGCCGGCGCAACGCCGGTGCTGTTCGGCGACTTCAAGCGCACTTACACCATCTTCGATCGCGTGGGCGTGCGGGTGTTGCGTGACCCGTACACGAACAAGCCGTACGTGCTGTTCTACACGACCAAGCGCGTCGGGGGCGGAGTGCATAACCCCGAGCCGATGCGTGCCATGACGGTCGCTGCGGACTAAATACCGCGGGAAGGCGCCGGCCGGCGTCCTTCCCCATCTCAGGAGAGTTATATGGCGAAGCTGATCAAGGCGTTTCGGGGTGTGCCGAAGGGCGCTATCTACCCGGTTGAATTTTCGGCCGGTGAGGAATGCCCTCCCGAACTTGAAGCCGGCGCGCGGGCTTTGGGCGTGCTGGAAGCGAGTGCGGACGATTCAGACGAGAAGAAAGACCTGATGGCCCAGCTGGACGCGGCGCAGATCAAGTATGACAAACGCTGGGGCCTCGACAAGCTCCGTGTAGCGCTGGCCGAAGGCGCGAAGGACTGATCATGTCACTGCTGACGCCTGAAGAGTGCATTGCTCATTGCAACGCCGATCCGGCGGACGCGTCATTGCTGAGCGATTTGCTCGCCGCTGCTGAAAGCGCAGTGGCAGGCCATCTCAACCGCGCATTCTTTTCGGCGCAAGCCGACCTCGTCGCCGCGCAGGACGCGCTGCCGCAGGCTGCCGGCGACGCTCAGGACGCATATGAGGCTGCCATGGCCGCCGCAGCGGATCTTGGCAACCCGGCTGCGCGTCAAATGGCAACTGCACTTGCGACGGAGCGGTTGAAGGAAGCGAAGATCGGCTTTCAGCGCGTGCTGTTCGGCATGGTGGCGACACCTCGTGTCAGGGCCGCAGTGCGGCTGACGCTCGGCAATCTGTATGCCAACCGCGAAGAGGTGGTTGTTGGTGCAAGCGCCGCTCGGCTTCCTCAAGGGGTGCCGGAACTTCTGCGCGCCGACAGGCGGGAGATGATGCCATGAGGGCTGGGACGCTGCGCACCTGGATTCGGATCGAACGGCGGGAAGATGGGCAAGACGACGCGGGGCAGCCGAATGGATCCTGGGTGGAAGTTGCAACAGTACCGGCAGATCCCCGCGGTCAGACCGGTATGGGCGCCATTACCCGCAATCAGGAAGACATAGGCGCGTCCATCAACGCATACAGTTTCCGGATCCGGTTCCGCCGCGGCATCGACCAGGGGATGCGCCTACTGGAGCTGTACGACGGGCAACCGGTCGGCGATCCCTTCGACATCAAGAATGTGCGGATGGACCTTGGGCGACGGCAGTGGACGGACTTGATCTGCGAGCAAGGAGGCGGCGATGGCTAAGGGTCTACAGGCGACGTTCGATACGTCCGGCTGGTCTGCGGGCTTGGATCGGCTGTTAGGACCCGCACGGGTCAGCCTGGCGCGCTCGATGGCCGTCGCTGGCGGCGAGGTGCTGCGGGATGAAGCCAAGGCGCGGGTGAATACGCACAACGGAGTTCTGGGCGCCGCCATCTACCTTGCCTTCCGGGAACGGTACTCGACAGATCAGGAGGTCCAGTACGCAGTCACCTGGAACAAGCGTAAGGCACCGCACGGCCACTTGGTGGAGTTCGGACACTGGCAGATCTATGCCGTAGTCCGCAAGCCGGACGGCAGCTATGTCACGGACAAGCGTCGCAGGCTGGCTACGCCGAAGTGGGTGCCCGCCTATCCGTTTCTGCGGCCGGCCTATGAAGCCGCCTCGGAGCGCGCACAGGCGGCAATGATACAGCGCGGGCGGCAGCGCCTGCCTGAGCTTCTGGCGGGCAGAGAGGTGAACGATGACACTTGAGTCCAAATTGAAAGCGCTGCTGGGGCCGTTGGTCGGCGGGCGCGCGTATCCGGATGTCACACCGGATAAGCCGGAATTCCCGCTGATCGTTTACCAGGGCGCGGGCGGGCAAGAGCGTTGGTACGTCGAGGGCAAGCGCCGCGAGAAGCGGCACCAGCGCTTGCAGGTGTTTGTCTGGGCTACGACGCGGGCGCATGCGAGCTCCATCGCCGATCAGATCGGCACCGCCCTGTGCGAAAGCGACTTTCCGGCCGTGGAGCCATACGGCTCGCCCACCAGTCTCTACGAAGAGGCAATCAAGAAGTACGGCACGCGTCAGGACTTTGGGATCTGGCATCTCCCCTAAAACACCGCAATTTTTCATTCCTTGCCCGGCTTTGTGCCGGGCTTTCTTATGAGGGAAAGATATGTCTTCCATTTTCATCAATGGCACGCAGTTTCGCGTTTCCAAGACGATCAGCTCGATCGGTGCGATTTCTGCGATCACCAATGCCAAGAACCCCGTGGCATCTGCGGTGACGGTTCCTACCGATGGCGACATCCTCGTGGTCAATTCTGGCTGGCCGGCCCTGGACGAAACCGTCTGGCGCGCCACAGCCGCTGCTGCTGGCAGTTTCGAGCTGGAAGGGGCTGATACGACCCCGCAGCGGCTTTACCCGCAGGGAAAAGGCGCAGGCTTCTTCCGCAAGGTCACCGACTGGTTCAGCTTGGATCAGATACAGGATGTGCAAATCACCGGGGGCGAGCAACAGAATTACCAGTACCAGTACGTCGAAGATCCCCGCAGTCAGCAGTTGCAGAAACCCACGTTCAAGACGCCGGTTGTCCTGACTTTCACCTTGGACTACGACCGCAAGAAGGAGTGGTACGGCGAGCTGATCGCTGCCGACATCCTGAAGTCGCCCGTAGTGGTCGAAGGCGTCTATCCGGATGGCAGCGTCGTGTACTACTACGGGTTCCCGTCCTTCAACAAGAATCCTGTCGGCGGCACCAATGCGAACCTGCAGAATACGTTCGCTCTGTCTCTGCGCGCCGAAACTACTACGTACGATGGTGCCCAATGACCTTCATCATCAAAGCCGATCCGGCTATTGAAGCAGTTATCACCATCAAGGGCCAGGGCCGTACCCAAAAGCTGATCGTCTCGTTCCGCCATAAGACCAAGGACGAGTACGACGATCTGATGGGGCAGCTGCGGGAAGGGAAGATCACCACTGCCGATCTGCTGCTGCACCTGATCGAGCGCTGGGACGCTGACATGCCGCTGGAAGATGCCTCCATTCATACGCTGCGGCAACACCAGCCGGGGGCGGATCTGGCGATCGTCCAGGCCTACAACGAAGCGCTTCGGGTCGAACGTGAAAAAAACTGAAGGGGGCGGTGGCTGCGTTCTATTGGACGCCGCCATCCGCCGAAGCGTTGGCAAAGGCCGGGCTGCGTTTCCGGCCATCGCTCTTCAAACGACCCGCTGTTGAGGTATGGGCTGATCTCGCGCCTGCATTTGACCTATTTGCCCGGAACCATACGCAATGGCGCGTTGGTGCTGGCGGCCCGGTGGGCTTGGACTACAACGCCCTCTACTCGGATATGGATCGAAGGGGGGTAGATCTGGCCCAGCAGGACGAGATCATGGGAACGCTCAGATCTATTGAGCGCGCCGCGCTGGAATTTCTTCACAAGAGTTGAAATATGGCACAGGAAAGCATAGGCACTGCGCGGCTAGACATTGTTGTCGATACCTCTCAGTTTGATACCGCTATTGCTGCTGCCAAGCGCGGTACAAGCGGGATGTCTGAGGCCGCTCAGGCCGACTATGCGAAGCTGACGGCCGCGGAGCGGCGTCGTGTTGATGCTCTGGTCAATCAGGCCAACACGATTGAATTCAACCGCAAGCAGCAAATTCTCTATAACGCCGCGTTGCGTGAGGTGCCCACGTCCATTCTGGACGAATTGAGGGCGAAGCTGACCGCAACGGGGGCAGCAGCGGCCGGTGCTGGCAAGCAATTAAACCAATACGGTTTGAGTGCCGCTCAGCAGGCTGCGGCACTTCGCGGCGTGCCTGCTCAGTTGACCGACATTATTGTGTCGATCCAGGGTGGGCAACAGCCTTTGACGGTGCTGCTGCAACAAGGCGGCCAGCTTAAGGATATGTTCGGAGGGATCGTACCGGCCGCTCGGGCGCTTGGAGGGGCGCTATTGGGCCTGGTGAATCCGTATACCGTAGCTGCCGCGGCACTCGCTGGCCTGACTGTGGCGTGGGTTAAGGGTTCATCGGAGGGGCAGAATTTCCGTGAGGGCTTGATTCTGAGCGGGAATGCGGCCGGCGTCACGGCCGACAACCTAGTGAGTTTGGCTCACGGTCTCGGCGCTGTCGTCGGGAGTCATTCCCGTGCAGTACAAGCGTTGAGCGCCATCGCATCATCCGGACGTTTTGCAGGATCCGCGATTAGCGACATCGCCCTAATTGCGGCGGAAATGCAGCGGGCAACTGGAGCGGAAATCGGCAAGACGGTCGACTCTTTCGCGAAATTGAGCAAGGATCCAGTCGAAGCCGTTGTTGAGCTCAACGAACGCTACGGAATTCTGAACGGCACGATTTTTGCACAGGTACAGGCGCTGACGGAGCAAGGGCGCGCTCAAGAGGCCGTCGAAATCGTTGCGCGACAGGCCGCTTCGGAGCTCACGAGCCGAACCGCTGCGCAAAGGGAGAACCTCGGCTCGCTTGAATCAGCCTGGAATAACCTGGGGCGCGCGGCGAGCTGGGCTTGGGACAAGATGCTGGACATGGGCCGCGAAGCCGCGGTTGATGACAAGATTCGGTCGGCAGAGCGGGAGGTGAGGCAGCGATCGGAAAACATCCGCATTGCCACTGAAAACGGCGCCGCAATCAGCGAAAAAGAGAAGCGAGGGTTGGCCGGGGCACAGGCGCTTGTTGATTCACTGAAGACACAAAAGAAGGAGGCCGAGGACGCGGCCAAGGCTCAAGCCGAGCAATTGCGCATCAATCGAGAGGCGATCCTGGCGCGGCAGGAGATTGCGAAGCTTGTAGAGGATGGCGCCTCCAAGGCAGAAAAACGGCGCAAGGCGTTCGATGATCTGGACAAACGCATCGCGAAGGCGCAGAAGGACGGTACTGCCCTGGCCGCTTCCGACATCAAGGCCGCTCGTGAGGCGATCGAGCGTCAGTATAAGGAGCGGGGCAGCGCTTCACCGACCAGGGACGACAGCGCAACTCGGTTACTCGCGGAGTATGCCCAGGCGGAAGCAGCACTGCGCGGCCAGGTCGTCGCGCAAGAGAAGTTGGGCACATGGGAGAAGCGCCGGCTGGAGTTCGAACAGCAAATTTCGGATCTTAAGGAGAAGAAGAGCCTAACGGCCGACCAAAAGAGCCTGGTCGCCCAGCAGGATCAGTTGCGCGCGGCGTTGGAGCGTAACGTGGCCGCAGAACAGACATTACGCCTGGCGCAGGAAAGCGCTCGCGTGGAAGTGATGCGGGCAAGCCTGAGCTCTTCGCGAGAGGTCGAGCAACGACAGTACAACGACCAGCTTGCTGGGGTCGGCACGGGCAGACGAGACCAGGAAGAGTTGCGTGCCCGCCAGGCCATTCTGCGTGATTACCAGCGGCAGTTGGATCAGGCGACCCGCGATCGGACCGTTGGGAAGGTGTCGGAACAGACTTACCGTGAGGAAACTCAGCTCCTGGCCGATCATCTTCAGCAGCGGCTGGCAATGCAGCAGGCCTACTTTGAAGAGGTCAAAGCGGCCGAGGTGGATTGGGCCAATGGGGCAACTTCAGCGTTGCAGGACTACGCCGACGAAGCTGCGAACGTGGCCGGTGGCACAAAGTCCGTATTCTCCACTGCCTTTCAAGGGCTGGAGGCGTTTGGAACCACAGCGATCACGAAGCTGAAATTGGATTTTCGCAGTCTCGGAAATGTCGCGCAGCAAGTTCTTGCCGATATCGCGAAGATGCTGGTTCAGCAGAATGTGACAGCACCGTTGGCCGGCTTTCTAAGCAGTGCGATTGGCGGCTTGGCGGGGAACTGGACGACCACCGCCGCCAACAACCCGTGGAGTCTCTCTTCATTGGGGCTTCTAGATGGGCGCGCTGGCGGCGGGCCCACGGCGCCGGGAACCTTCTATGAAGTGAACGAGTTGGGGCCGGAACTCTACAACTACAAAGGCCGCACCTATCTGATGTCAGGTGGAGAGGGGGGTTATGTGACTCCGTTAACCAAGTCAACGGCGTCGGGCGCGGACGCGGGCCAGGGACCACGCATAACGATCAATAACAACGGTACGCCGCAGGACTACCGCGTCGAGCGATTGACTCGCGACGAGGTGGTGCTGATCTCCCGCGATCAGGTCTTTGAGCAAGGGCCAAAGATGATGGAGGCGCAGTTCGGGCGTTCGAGTTCTCGCGGGTCTCGCGCAATGACGAACAACTTTAAAACGGAGCGAAACCGATGACCGATATCCCTGTGTTGCCGTTTCGCCCAATTCAGGCCGGCTATGCGCCCGCTCTCGGGGATGGGTCGCAGCGCATCGCTCTGGAAGGTGGAAGTGGGCGCTATCGCGCAGGGGTTCAGTCAATGGCCCATACGCTGCAAGCGACATATGTTGTGTTTGGCGAGGAATACGGCCTTCTGATGGGCTTCTGGAGAAAGATGCGGCGGATTGGCGGTGGGCCGTTCTACGCCGACCTGACCATTGACAGCAGCCTCAGCAATCGGTATGTCGCGCATTTCATTCCCGGAAGTGCGCGGCCGGTACCGATTGGGGGGGATGGTTGGACCGTCACGTTTCAGCTTGAGGTTGAATCGCTTCCAGAGTTCGACGACGAGACGCTTGATTACTGGGGGGCAATCCTGACGCTGTTTGCAATTTACGGCAGCCTCCCGGCGATCAAGGAAATGATGAATCTACTTGCGAAGCTCGTGAACGAGGACCTTCCTCATGCCAGATGAAAATGCCATTTTTGTGGACTACTTCTTTGGCGCGCCGCGTAACGCGGTAGGGCTAGAAACGATTGAAATTAGTCAGCCAAGCTTCTCGCAAGTATGGCGCCTGCAAGCCAATTTTCGGGATGGACTTTGGGCGCGCGTAGAGTCAGGCGAGTTGGTGTTTTTTCGGTATGTTCCGTTGCTGCTGAAGCTACTGGAGGACCGCGGCACTCTGGATTTCGGGATTTCCGTCACTGTTGGAGATTTGGGGGAAATCCTTCCAGACGAAATTCAGCGGGCGCGTGTTGCCGGGACGCTTCGAACGTCGCCGCCTAAGGTGGTGCATCGGACCTACCGTTCCGACAACTTGGAGCGGCCAATGTTCGGGCCGATTGTGTTGCAGGCGCAACCCATTACGCGGTCACGTGATGGCGCGCAGTTCGATGCCACAGCTCCGCAGGTGAACACGAGCAAGACCGGGGTTCCATACCGGACTGATCTGTTCCCAATGCTCAGGGGGTTCCTGTGAGCATAGATTTCCTACTGTCGAGAGAGTACGACCGCCAGGCATACAACTGCCTGCATTTTTCTGCGGAAGCTTGGGAATATCTGACGGGCGACCGTCGCCTTCACCTGGTCGAGGAGCGAGCTTTTCGCGCTGGGCGTGTTGTGGAGATCTTCCGCGGCTTACGGCGTCAGGCGGACCCGACAGTCGCACCATCAATCGCGTTGATGGACGCGCCAGACGGCCAATTGCACATGGGTGTTTGCCTGCGGCGGCGTCTCTTGCACATCAATGAAAGCGGGCCACAGTTCTTTCTTGTCGAGGCAATTTCAGCCACGTACAGAAATATGAGGTTCTATCTGTGATTACTGTTCACATCTTCCGAGCCCCCGATAAGGAAAGGGAAACCCATCAAGTCAACGATCTTCTGTCGTTCTTGAAGGCTGAGCTTGGGCCGCGCTTTCCGCCCGGGGGCAGGATCACCGACATGGCTACGGGCACTGCCGTGACTCCACAGAGGCCAGCAGATGTTATGGCGCTGCGGGCACTTCCGGGTCCTTTCGTTGTGGAGGTGTTTCCGCGAGATCCAGGAACCTGGATGGCCATCGCTGCGTCGATTGCAGTATCAACGGCGTCGATGATCCTCGCTTCCATCCTTGCGCCGGAGCCTCCGAACGCTACAGCTCGGAATGTACAGAAAGAGTCTCCGAATAATGGACTCTCGGAGCGTACCAATCGCGCGCGGGTGAACGGCCGGGTGCCCGACATTTATGGGACTGTTCGCTCGACCCCTGACCTGTTGGCCCAGCCCTATAAGGTGTTCGAGAACCACGTTGAGAAAGAGATCGCGTACATGTGCATTGGCCGTGGCGCGTATGAATTGCATGATGCGCGCGACGACACGACCATGATTTCGCAGATTCCTGGTGCGTCTGTGGAGGTGTATGCGCCATTCACCTCACCGAACAGTGGTCATGCGCCGCAATTGCGCGTCGGGAATACAATCAATCAGCGAGTCATTGCTTCCAAGCGCGTTAACAGCGTTAATGGTCAGACGCTTCAACCCCAAGACTACGGCAGCGTGATTCGTCGAGGCATTGTGTTCCGATCTCCGAATGAGGTTGTCTCGCAGGATGACGGCATTGATTTTGCGGAGTTGTTCATTGCCGGCGACGTGATTTCCATACAGAACGCGGCGCAGACTCAGGGCACTTTCTCCTATACGCCACCTGCTGACGTTACGTTCCGGTCGGACGTAGGGGCTCCAACAGCATGGGGTGAAGCCTCCTTTACGGGTAACCACCTGGCTGAGTGGGCGGCCGGGCAGATTGTTACTGTGTCCAATGGCTACGTGAGCTGGACGGACTCTACGGGTGGAGGAAGCGATTTACCGTATACCGCGAGCAGCAACGTGACGGGAATTTACGGTGTTGTTGCGGTGAGTTACGACGCTCTGCGCGATCTGACGGTCATCAGGCTCGATGTCAGCCAGAATTCCAGCGCATGGCGCGCTTTCAGATTAGCCTTGACGCCCGTCACGGGGTCGCCCACGCTCACGCGGCCATCGGGCACTGTGCAGTTTGATCTGTCCGGTCAGTACGTTGTCAACACGGTCACTGCTGGCCTCCTGACGTTGGATAACCCCGCAGCGGTCAATGCGGGCTGGACCACGATGGCGAACGAGTATGGGGGGCAGTCAACCTTGCTCAATCCGACCATCAGTACGACAGGCGAGCGTTGGGTCGGGTGGCTGACGGTTGAAAGCGTTCAGCCCATTTCTCGGGTGATCGCCAATACCGTGGCGCTGGGCGGCTTATACAAGGACAACGGGCGCCAGCAGTACCGAAGGGACATTGTCTACCGCATGGAGGCGCAGCGCGTTGACGCGAACAATGAGCCCTATGGCCCGGTGCATGTGTTCGATCGGACGATCCGCGGTTCGGCCGTTACGCGGGCAGTGCGGGCGGACACTCTTGAGGCTGAACTGCCTGGCGAGCCAAGCCGGCGGTGGCAATTCCGAGAGCGCCGCCTGACGAATTCCGATACGGAATTTGAGGGTACTGTGGTTGATGAGATCCAATGGCGCGATCTGTACGTCTGCTCCGCCGTGGAGCAAGCGCATTTCGGCGATGTCACCACGGTGCAGTCCGTGACGTTTGCCACGGATGGGGCTCTTGCGGTCAAGGAGCGAAAGCTGAATCTGCTGGTGACACGAAGGCTTCCGAAGAGGGTTTCTGGAGCAACGTTCACGAGCGAGCTTTATCCGACAAACGACGTGGCCGATATCATCTCGGCCATCTGTCTTGATGCCTTGATTGGCAACCGTTCACCGGCCGAAGTCGATTTCGACAACATCTACAACACGACCCAGGAAATCCGGGAGTACTTCGGCGTGGATGTCGCTCAGTTCAACTACACCATCGACAGCGATAACCTCTCTTTTGAAGAAACGCTTTCGATGATCGCGGAGGCCGTCTATTGTCGGGCGTATCGCCGCGGTAGCGTGATTCGGTTGTTCTTCGAGCGCGCCACCGAGGATGCGACGCTGCTATTCAATCACCGCAATAAGCTGCCGGGATCGGAGCGGCGGACGGAGGGCAGCACGGTCGAGAATGATGGCCTTGAGTACCAGTGGATTCGGCCGGAAGATGATTCGCCGGTCACCATTTACTTGCCGGAGGACCGCTCAGCCGTCAACCCGAAGCGCATCGAGTCGGTTGGGGTGCGGATTCTCGAGCAGGCGCATATCCATGCCCATCGAGCGTGGAACAAGCTTCAGTACCAGGATGTGGCCACGGAGTTCGACGCTTTACCAGAGGCAAACTTGCTCGCGGTGACGGAGAGAATCAGATGTGCGGATAACACGAGAGGCCAGAGCAGCGACGGCGAGATCGTCGATGTTGCGGACGATGACGGCCGACTAGTGAAGCTGTCTCAGCCATTCGACTGGAAGTCGGGAAAGGCATATCGAATCTTCCTGCAGAGCAGTGATGCTTCGGTGGAGTCCATGGTGGTTCAGTCGGGTGGCGGACCCCGCTTCGCGCTGCTGGAGCGCGAGCCGCGCACGCCGATCATTCTTCGAGGGGACGGCTACAACCCCACGGCGTACATCATTGGCGAAGGTGATAGCCCTCGTGAGGCGATGGCCTTCCTGGTGGATGAGAAGGGTGCGCCGAATGACGACGGCACTATCCCACTTACCGCAATCAACTATGACAGTCGCTATTACCAGAACGATCGCGACTTTGTTTAGGCAAAACGAATCAGATTTACCCCGCCACGGCGGGGTTTTTTTATGGGCTCTCAAATGGCAACTGACCCGATCTCTATTCAGCAGCTAAGGAACGCATCAGACGATGCACAGGATCTTCAACGAATTGTGAATGACGATGTGCCGGCGGTTGTCGATACGCGATTTGGTGGACCCAAACCCAACTATGCCAAGGTGTTGGCAGATTCCCATGCAAGATTCCAGCAGTTCTTGCTGTCATCTGGCTATGACGTGCTTGGCGAGTATGGGCCTGGGTTGAACATCTCCAGCTTGAATCATATTTTTCGTAAAGATGGAGAGTTCTATCGGGCTTCTAAAGGTCTTGGCCTGCCTTACACCACCACCGGGGTGTGGGCGAGTGAGTCGTCCAAGTTCGTGGCGGTTGGTGACGCTGCGCTGCGCCAGGAACTGGCGAAGGCCGCCGGTAGTGGTGATTCCGGGTCCGTGATGATTGGGTACGGATCAAGCAACGTCCAAGATGCGCTAGATCTGGTCAGGAAATCTGACGCCGGCTCAGCGCTTCGATACGGTGCGGACGGCAACGGTACAGCTGAGTCTGGCGTTGCCTTGGCAAACGCGTTGGTTGCGGCACCCTCTGTATTCTTCCCCCGGACCGATGCGGGCTATCGCTTTCAGGGCTCCCGCACCATCACGCTGACGCGGGATAGCGTGATCGACTTCGGGGGCAACCAAATCACGTTTGGCGATACGGCTCGCATCACGATCGCATCGCCCGTGGGCGTGAGCGGCCGCACCGTGACCGAGGCGGTGCAGCGGGGCGGCGGGGCGATTCGTCTGAACTCGGTGGCCGGCATTGAGGTGGGCGACCTGCTTTATGTTGAGACGACGGTTGCGCCCTCCACCGAATGGGTGGACACGAAGAAGGACTGCATTCGCGTCAAGGGGTTCACGGGCACGGATTACGTATTGCTCGAAGAAGGGCTGAATTTCAGCTACGCGCCGGGCGATGCAGGGCTCCAGGTCATGACGTACAAGCCGAAACGCCTTACCCTGCGCAACCCGCACCTGGTCATATCCTCGGACGCCACGCCGCGCGTACTGATCGAAATTCGGGGGTGCCAGGATGTGGCGATCGAAAGCCCCGTCATCACGGGGCCGGCGCCCTTCAATACTGCGACCAACATTTACCGAGTCGGCATCTCGTTTAACCGCTGTTTCGGCGCTGTCGCTACCGATTCGGTTTTTACTCGCATGTCCTATCCGGTCATATTGGACGGCGCCACGCGCAATGTGCGAGCAACCAATATCACCGCCAACGCTTGCCGCCACACGGTAGAGGCCGCTGACTGGTCGTCGGGCCTCTACGTGGACGGGGTGGACGCCAGTGATTGCAATTCGGCCGTCTCCGCGCATCCTTCCTTCAACGTCCATTTTTCGAATGTCGCCTGCCGCCGCGAAACGGGGCTGGCCAACCTGCGGACGATAGGCGGCTCGTTGCAGAATGGGACCATCGAAACTCTGGCGGACGACACGGCGGAATTGCCGCAGTTCCAATCCATATTGCTGAAGCCCGAGTATCTGTACCTGTACGGGGATGCAGATTTCGATGCGCACTACGTGAAGTGGCGCGCGCCTTTGCGGACGACGCTGCCGTGCTTTGCCGTCAATTTCGGGCGAAACGTGCGCGTGTCGCACCTGACGATGCCGGTGATGGGGATGTCCCTGACTTCTAGAGGGAACATCACAAACCTCGAGATCGGCCCGGGCATGCGGATTGGGGGAGACGGCCTCCCAGGCAAGAAGTGGATGCAGAATGCGCCGCGCATTGTGCGACCGCCACTGGTCGCGCCGCGAGTGATAGGGGGTAATCCGACCCTTCTTCTGCCGTTCGCACTTGTGGACGCTGTCGGGGGGTACGCAGAGGCGCGCGGGCCGGTGGCCATCGGAACCGGAAACACGCCTGCCAATACGTCGTTTGTCATCTACCTCGACACGTTTGCCGACATTGAACAGCCCGATGAAATCGTGGGCTACCTGACTCTGCACGGTTCCATGCGCCACAACGCCGCCGGCCGATTCAGCACCCGGAGCAAGACCTGGAACTTCATCTCAAGCCGATCTTCTCCGGGCAGCAATAGCTTGTTCCCTCTGACACCGATACAGCAATCCACGCTTTCGGGACAGGCCAATGAAAATCTCTCGCTCGATATATCGAGTGCCACGTTCGCAACCGACTCGGACGGGCGTCAATACGTGCTAGTCAACATCGTCATGGACTCAGCGGGACTGTCCGGGCGTGCTTTCGGGCTGTCGTATGACCTTCGGCTGCATCGTCTGCTGTGATTGGAGTGAGGCAACCTCATGAATGATTGGGAAAAGAACCTTGCCTGGTTGGCGGGCATCGGTGCGCTGATTGCAGTCGGCCGCGCACTCACAAGCACGGAGCGTCTTTCGTGGCGCGTGGTGATCGGGCGCACGATCCTGGGCAGCGCAGTGGCCACTGTGGCAGCCTTGATCTACATCCCCTTCCCGGACGCCCCTATGCCGGTGACGCTGGGCGCCGGCGCTGCGTTGGGCATTCTGGGCGAACAGGTGCTGGAGCTGGCTGCTCGCAGGCTGATTGCCTTCAAGTTCGGAGGTGATCCGAAATGAGCGGATTTCAACTGTCGCAGCGAAGCCTGACGCGGCTGGTCGGCGTCCACCCCGACCTGGTCGAGGTCGTGAGACTGGCCATCCAGCGTACGGCGGTGGACTTCACCGTGGTGGAGGGTGTGCGAACGGTCGCGCAGCAGCGCGAATACGTCGCGCGCGGTGCCAGCCAGACGATGGCCAGCTGCCACTTGCCGCAAGCGGACGGACTCGGCCATGCCGTCGACCTGGCGCCGCTGGTGGGAGGCGCGATTCCGTGGAACGACTGGCAGGCCTTTGCTGACTTGGCGGCTGTGGTCAAGGCGTGTGCCGCGGAACTGGGCGTGCCGGTGGAGTGGGGCGGGGACTGGAAGTCGTTCAAGGATGGCCCGCACTTCCAAATTCCGCGCGACTGGAGGGGGCGGGCATGAACCCGCTGCTGCGCGCTGCGGCGCCATACCTGATCGGGGCGGCCTTGGTGGCGGTCTCTGGGCTGTGCGTGGCCTGGTATGGATCCCACCGGGAGGCGGCCGGCGTCACCCGCACGCAACTGGAGGCGGCAGCCAACGCCCGCCAGATCGAGGCGCAGTACCGGCGCCAGGAACAGGAAATGGCGGCCGAATATGCGAGCCGCCTGGAGAATGCCAATGAAGCCATCCGCCTATCGAATGCTGAGCGCGATTCCGCTGCTGGCGCTGCTGACAGCCTGCGGGACGCCATCGTTGCCCAGCGTGCCCGAGCCGCCCAAGCTGCCGCCCGCGCCGGCCTCTCTGAACAAGCCGCTACCAGAGCCTGGGACGTTCTCAAAGCGTGCACGGACGAATATGCTGCGTTGGCAAGAGACGCTGATGGAGTCATCGACGGAATGAGAGAGGGCGACGCCTGGGCCAAAGCGCTCCAGGCGAGGCCCTAGCAGACTTAATGCTCAGTCGTTGAGCAATTGCTGCGTTCGCCGCCTAAGGTCAGCGAGTCGCGCCGCGGTCTCTTCCTTCCAGCCTGCTTCCCACGCTGACAATTTGGCGTTCCATTTGCCTGGTGCCTCGCCTATGTGGGCAGGCATATTGGCTGCCTTCATGAGCGGGCAAGCCGAAAGGGGTACGCCATACTTTGCAGCTTCTCGACCAGCTCGGTGATGGATGTCGTCCATTTCGTACCTCCTAGTAGGCATGTGGCCTACGGCTTACGATGGACTCCATGTATTTGAGTGTCCAGCCTTGTTACCGAACGAAATTAGGGCTTGATGCAAGGACACCATGCAAGCCGCCCCGCGCCCTCCGCAGCTTCGTGAATGCACCGCCGCCTGAACCTCAGCGACCGCGAGTGCTCCCTTTAGGCGGAGCCTTCCCGGCTTGTTCCTGTGTTTTACGGTCACGACCGAACGCGTCCTCGCCTTCAGGAAGCTCCTTTCCCCCAGCTGGGTAGCCAGAGTTCGTGTCAGGGTCGGGGTTCTCTTGCTCTGTAGGCGGGCTGTCGACTGTGGGCTGGCCGTCGCGGCGGAGGTTATCGGATTCAGCGTGAAAGGGTAGCTTCGGCATGACGGTTCCTCTGCAGGTGGGCGCGTTCGATCGGAGCGCCCACGAATGAAAGAACGCCCGCGCAAGGCGGGCGCCAAAGGGTCGCGCGATCTGGCAACGCGCGCCTATGCCGCAGCGCTCTGCGGGATGGCCGCCCGCTCATGGCGTCAGCCCTTTAATCGCCGGGACATGCACTACCCAGGCGACAGAGCGCTGCGACGAGAAGGGAGCAGCAAGTGTCATGCCGGCTATTGGGGCTGCGCAAGATCGGGCGCGAGCGCCTGATCAAGCAAGGGCCACCGCGTCACTCGCAGTGCATGGGCACCCCACGTGCTCTGGCGTTGGCGCTCCCCGCCTAATCTCTCGTCTGCGTGCAGGGATGGTCAGCGGCTGAGTTGTGTAAACAACAGATGCGAGCCGTCAGTGCGAGGCGCGTGGGCTTGGGCAAATGGTTTGCTGGGCGATGGGTGGGCACGCTATTTGCGGAGAGGGGTTGGATGTACACACCGAAATCCATGAAGGAGAACCGTATGGCTACCAAAACGAAGGGTGACATTGCAAGAATTCAGGAGCTGCTGTATCAGGCGTTGGAAACGGAACTGGGCGGGATCCAGGTCTACACCGCGGCACTATCTTGTGCCACGAACGAGGATCTCGCTAAAGAATGGCAGGAGTACCTGGAAGAGACGACTACGCACAAGCAGGTCTTGCTCACGGTGTTTGAGGAACTGGGCTTGGATCCGAATCAGGAATCACCTGGACGCAAAGTAGTTAGACACCATGGTCAGTCTCTGGTCGCTGCCATCGAGCTCGCGAAGACTGGCGGTGACCCAGCGGCAGCGCAGATTGTGGCAGCGGAATGCGTGGTGCTTGCTGAAACGAAGGACCACCAGAATTGGGAGTTGGTCGGTCTAGTGGCTGATAAGCTCTCAGGCGCAGAGGCGAAGACTCTCAAAAAGGCCTATGAGGCGGTGGAAAAAGACGAAGACCACCATCTTTATCACACAATGGGGTGGACTCGTGAATTGTGGATTGAGGCGCTGGGATTCCCTGCCGTACTGCCTCCGCCCGAAGAAGTCAGGAAGGTAGAGAGCGCGATCGGTGCGTCTAGGGCCGAGCAAGACCGGGACAAGATGCTGTAGCACGAGACAACGCACCTGGTTGGCTTGGAGGACGATTCCAGCAGATCGGCCGTCATCTGGTCGGACTCCAACATACAAGGTGCAAGGGCCGGGCCCGCCGCCCGCGGTGTCGATTGGGTTGAGGCGCTCGCGGGCGTTGTGGATCGTGCTCGCACTCCAGTGACGTGCGAGTGGAGCTAAGACGCACTGCGTCCATAGTGATGTAACTTGATCGAGAGGGCGACGAAGCAAAATGCATAAATAGTCATAGATCGAAGGCATGACGACAATACCCGCGCCGCCGTCCCGATATTGTGATAGCGTCACGAAATCCCTCTATCAATTGGTTACACCATATGGGAGAAGGCGATGTTTCGTGCGCGCGATTGGACTAGAGCCGGAGAAGTATGGGAGGGTTGGGGGGAGGTCGTATTCCTCACCGTGGCATATTTATTTGTCGGCTATCAGGTCTTGGTGGGCACGGATGCCTATGCGCTGATCCGAATCCTTGTAATTCAGCATGAGCACTTTCAACTCGCTGAGGTCTTGCTTCTTTCCGCAATGGCATTTCCCGTCGCCTGTATTGTGCTCTTCATCCAGCTGCGCCGCCTTCAGTTAGAAACTCGGCGTCGAAGGGCGCTAGATGCGCGCATCACTGAGCTCTTTAAGCGGGTACGGGATGCAAGGCTCGGCGAGATCAGCCGTAGCAACCTCTAGCGGGGCGCCATACCCTTGCGCAGCTTGCGCGGCGATTCCAAGTCTTGGACCATGCCAGACGTAGCGGACGGGGACCCGGACCCTTAGCTCGGTTGTATTTCCAGTGCTACCCTGGGTATGAATCTTGCTGCTCGCTGCAGGGACTCTTGGGGATCGATGTGAATACGGACGAGTTTGTATCTAAGATGATTGCGACTGCCAGCCCCGAGAATTTGGGATTCGGAGATTGGACGGAGGTGATCTATGCCTATGCCGCAGTGCTGGAGCGGATAGAGGCGAGGTTGACCGTGGAGGAGACTCACGAACTGGTTGGTGTGGGCGGCCAGTTTTATCGGACTCTAGCGCGGGCTGAAGACTATCGCCGCACGTTTACGCGCGATCCTTCCGCGGAGTGAAACAATCTAGCAGGTGCGCCCCGCATTGGGGCGCATGCTTAAGACTTACATGCCACGTCGGCCTGTTGGGTGGCTGCGGCTACTCGGCGGGGGTCTTGTAACTTCTTTCTCCTGCGTCCATCCAGCCTCCCAGGCGTCGACTTTTTCGCGCCATTCTTGGATAGCCTCGCCCGTGTGGCCTGGCATCGCGGAGGCTACGTAGTAGGGGCAATCGAATAAGCTCAGCCCTTCGCGGGCCGCTTTGGCGCCCAACTTTCGGATGTCGTCGCGTTGCATTGCTATACCCTCCAAAAGAAGATCACGGGAAGGTCAGTATTGCGCACGGGGCGTAGCGCTTGCAATAGTGTGGCGGGACTACCTGGCCTAGCGCGGCGCCATCCCCTTGCGCAGCTTGCGCGGGGATTCCAGGAGCTCCATGGTCATCTGGTCTTTCTCCAGCACACAGGGCTCCACGGCCAGGCCGGCCAGCAGGTCGTCGTAGATTCCACCCATGAGGCCCGCAGGCCGCTTCAGTTCAAAGGACACCTGGTGCATGCGCAGTAGGGCCGCGCGCAGGCGCTTCACCTCCCACAGCAGGGTGAGGACATCGGGATTCCAGGGCTGACGCTCCCGGATGGCCCGGAGGTCGGCGCAGGTGAGCGGGTCTTTGAACGGCATGGCGGAAAAAACTGGTTGAATATCCAGTATATTCCGTCTAAAACAGTGACAGATTCGTCGCGTTCCCTACCGGCATCGGGGTGGCGGTCCACGCCTGCGCTGGCGCGCCGCGCAGCATGGCCATGGCCTGGCTTGGATCCGCGTCAAGCCACGCGTCATGGGCATCGTCGGGCAACAGCACCACCATGCGCTTCTCGTCCTTGAGCCCGTGGTAGAGCTTGAAAAGCGCGTGGTCGTCGGCATTGACGGTGATCATGGTGTAGGTCTCCATCGGATCGCCACCGGCATCAACGGCGATATCCCAGAGTCCAGCTAAACCGAGTGGGGCGCCGTCGCTTCGTGTGAAGCGGGTAGAGATCTGATACTTCTGCCGCCAGTCTGGCTCGAATATGGCGTCAGCCGGGATGATGCAGCGCTGGCCGGCCTGCCAAGCCTCCTGGAATGTGCGCGCCGACTCAAGCCGGTCGGAGCGCGCGTTGAAGGTCGAGACCTTGGGCGACACTCTGGTGCCGCGCCGTGCCAGGCCCCAATGACCAACTACTGCTTCCCGGCCGGCTCTTCCGTCGGGCCGTCGGACGAATAGACCATCAAAGCCTGGCCGCATGTCGTAGGAATAGGGGCGCGCGGGAGGTTGGACGCCGAATTTCTTCAGCAGGTACTCGGCATCCTTCAGTGTCTGATAGTGGCTGCACATGGTTGGCCCTCGCGTAACATACAGCTACACTCGGTCGTCGCGATGATAGGAGAGGGGAGTGTCGGCTTTCTTGCAAACCCTGTTATGGGTCGGACTGATTGCGTGGGCTTTGCTCCGGTTTGAAAAGACCATCAGTGCCCTATTCACGGTTGTCACGACGCGTATCGAAGATGGCGCTGAACTGAGAGGGCCAGGGTTCGTTCTCGGGGCGAGTCAGACTCCGCCGAGTGAGCAGCGCATGCGATTGCGGCAGGAAGCGCAAGAGGTCGTTCTAAGGGCGGCGGAGGGTTTCGAGGGGATAGGCCAGCCCCGCCAACGCGATCAGCCTGTCAGCAGCGATTCCCCCGCGGCTGCTACGCCTAGTGTCAAGCAGTCGTTCGAAACGGCTCTGCGAGCTGTATCGGACGCAAAAACTCTTGGGCTAATGTGGCTGGGGATGGTCACTGGCGCCACAGTTTTGCCGAATGTTCAGGTTGAGGATCTCGTGTTCGATGGGATGCTAAGACCAGCAAGCGGAGTACCGACGTTCGTTACGGTGCGGCTAGTCAATGACCTTAGTCAGATATCGGAAATCTCCGAGCAGGTCATGAATCTGAGCGTACGCATTGGGCAGGGAGCGACCATCACCGTCAGGAACTCAAAGATGGCCGTACTGCTTGTGACGTCCGACCACATGCCTGATAAAGCGCACACATGGCCGCTGATTTCTGAGCAGGCTAGGTCGGTCGCTACGTGGTACCAAGTTGATCTGCGGCAGCTCAGGTCCATGTACGGATTGGAGGTTGACGAAAACGGTTTGAACACGGTCTCATAAGTGGCCCCAAAATGGCCCCATAAATCGAACTGAACCCCGCCATTACTAGCTTCGAGAGTCCCCTCCTTCGCACCAACCCTATTTGGGTACTGATCTGGCATGTCGCCAACAGCGCCCTGAAAGCCCCCCGCATCCGTGCCGGGGGCTTTTCTTTTGCCGGCACGGGTTTCGCGCTTAGGGATAACCTCCCGTGCTGAAAGCACATTTTTGATATATCTTCGCGCTCTTCGGCAAAGGCTTGCCGATAGGCGCGGTAAAAGCTTCTCAGCAGGAGGCGCGGCAGACAGCCTTCCATACGGCGCCTCGGCCGCATCAAACACAGCACCCAAAACAGCACGATAAGGAGAGCCTCCCATGGCGCTCAAGCACGCTGCATTTCTGGATGTCATCGATCTGCGCACCCCGCATCGCGAGCACGGGGAGGCCGTCAGCGTCAGCCTGATGAAGACCGCGCACATGCAATTGCTGCAATTGGTGCTGCCAGCGGGCAAGGGCCTCCCGCAGCACGCCGTGGCGGGCGAAATCACCATCCAGTGCATCACCGGCGAAGTGAGCGTGACATCGCGCGATGGCATCCGCCAATTGCGCGAAGACCAGCTCATGGCGCTGGCTGCCCACGAGCCGCACGCATTGCTGGGTGTGCGCGATGCCACCGTGCTGGTGACGGTGCTGCACGCCGCCGCCTAGTACTCCTTCTTCCTGACGCAGACGTGTTCCCTGAGAGGTGAGCCGTGCATGAGCTGCTGGCCGACTGGTGCGAAATCCTGAACCGCTTGCTGCGCGACGTGGCCAACGCCCAAGCCACGACGCAGGCGCGCGATAGCGCGTTACGGCATGCCCACAGACACTCCTGTCTGGCGCCGATCTGCTTCCGGATGTCCGGCGCCACGATCAGCCACCTGGCCGAGACGCTGGATTGCGCCATCCGCGCTTCCTGCGCCCGCCAGGACAATTCCGCCTGGATGCTGGCGCTGGACGTGGCATACACCAAATTCCTGTTGTATCTGATCCGCGACGTGGACCGCTGGTCCAGCAGCGGGCTGGAAGAGAGCGCGGCCTAGGATGGGGACCGGTCGCCCGGTATATGTGTGCTCCATAAAATACTGGATAAATAAACAGTTATCTGGTTCAATCTGAACATGCCCTCGGCTGCCTCCCGTCCCCGTGCACGCACGGGCAGGGTGCCCATCCCCACGACCAGGACGAACCATGAAATTCGGATACACCATCATCTACGTGCCCGACGTCGCCGCATCGCTATCCTTTTTTGAACAGGCGTTCGGATTCGCCAGGCGCTTCCTGCATGAATCCCAGACCTACGGCGAACTGGAAACCGGCGAGACCACGCTGTCGTTCGCCGCGCATGAACTAGGCGAGGCGAATTTCCATGGCGGCCATGTGGCGGCTTCCGCTTCGGCCGAGCCTCTGGGCATGGAAGTGGCTTTCGTGACCGACGACGTTGCCGCCGCGCATGCCCGAGCGCTTGCGGCGGGCGCTCGGGAAATGAGCGCGCCCGCGCCCAAGCCCTGGGGGCAGGTCGTGTCGTATGTGCGTTGTCCGGACGGCACGCTGGTGGAGCTTTGCACGCCTGTGCACGGCTAGGCGCATTCGTTGCCGCAGTGCAGGCCATGCGCCGGATGCCGTCCGGCGCAGCCGATTCTGCCAAGCTATTCCAGCCTGTGAACCTTTCCGTCTAGCCGGTCCGGGCGATCCCCTAGCCCGCGCGGCGAAGTTACCGTGGTTGCGGCAGGGGTGTTCACGTCCGGCTGCGCTCAAGAATTGTCAAGATTTACATTGCTTTAAAGTCGCCGTTCCCGCCCCGCGATACCGTTGCATTTTCGTTTTTCGGGGGAGTCGAAATGTATTCGCTTTCTAAGCGTTGCGGAGCGGAGTTCTTTGGCACGTTCTGGCTGGTATTGGGGGGCTGCGGCGCGGCGGTGCTGGCAGCTGGTTTCCCCGAGCTGGGCATCGGGTTCGCGGGCGTGGCCCTGGCCTTCGGCCTGACCGTGCTGACCATGGCGTTCGCGGTAGGCCACATTTCCGGCGGGCATTTCAACCCGGCCGTCACGGTAGGCCTGGTGGCGGGCGGACGCTTTCCCGCCAAGGAAATCCTGCCCTACGTCATTGCCCAGGTCCTGGGCGCGATCGTGGCGGCAGCGGTCCTGGCCTGCATCGCGAGCGGCAAGCTGGGTTTCGACCTCAAGGGTAGCCACTTCGCGGCCAACGGCTACGGCGCCTATTCACCGGGCAAGTACTCGATGGTGTCCGCCCTGGTGACGGAAGTCGTGCTGACCGCGGGCTTCATCTTCGTGATCCTGGGCGCCACCAGCAAGCGCGCGCCCGCCGGTTTCGCGGCGATCCCGATCGGACTGGCGCTGACGCTCATCCACCTGATCAGCATCCCGGTGACGAACACCTCGGTCAATCCGGCCCGTTCCACCGGCCCCGCGCTGTTCGTGGGCGGCTGGGCGCTGGAGCAGCTGTGGCTGTTCTGGGTCGCGCCCATCGCCGGGGCGATCGTCGGCGCCATCGCCTACCGGCTGGTCAGCGATCCGGCGCAGGAACGCAGCTAAGCCTGGCCTTGCACCGGGCGATAATGGGGCCAAATCTTTGATCCTGGTCCCATGAACGAATTTACGATTGCCATCAATCTTGCGCTGGCCATGCTGCTGGGCGCCGCCGTCGGCGTCGAGCGCCAATGGCGCCAGAACTACGCAGGCGTGGTGACGCATGCACTGGTCTCGCTGGGCGCGGCCGCCTACACCGCCTTGCCCGCGCTGCTGGACGCCAGTAACGACATGCGCCTGGGCAGCCAGGTCGTGACCGGTATCGGCTTCCTGGGCGCGGGCCTGATCATGCGGGACGGCCTGACCATACGCGGCCTGAGCGCGGCGGCCACCATCTGGGCTACCGGCGCCGTGGGCGTGCTGGCCGGCTACGGCTTCCTGGCCGAAGCCAGTGCGGTGACGGCGCTGATCCTGGTTACCAATGTGCTGCTGCGGCGCGGCGCCAGGCTGGTGGACCGCTACGTGCCTGAAGCGGAAACCGAAGAGCGCTACTACAACATCGCCTTGACCTGCGCTTCCACGGACGAAGCCCTGGTGCGTGCGGAACTGCTGAACGCCCTGGGCAAGCACAGCCTGCGCCTGCGCGGCGTTGAAAGCCAGCAGCGCGACGGCGGCCGCTCCGAAGTGACCGCGGTGGTCTATTCCATGCGCCAGGAAGACGAACGGGTGGAACAGCTGGTGGGCAGCCTCAGCCTGCTGCCGCAGACCTACTCGGCCAGATGGACTTCGGACACCGGCAACGCCTGATGCCGCCCGGAATCAGGACGCCGTAAGTCCGATGTCAATACGCTTGCACACCTGCCTCCAGATGATGAGCGTATTCCGTGACCACACCGATTTCCTTTGCCGCGCCCACCGGCCCTGCGCACTATGACCGCATCACCATCGCATTCCACTGGCTGACCGCGCTGCTGGTGGTGGGCCTGTTCGCGCTGGCCGAAACCTGGGGTTTCCTGCCGCGCGGCACACCCGCGCGGCGCTTGCTGCAGCACTTGCACATTTCGTTCGGCCTGCTGTTTGCCGCCGTGTTCGTGCTGCGCGCCGTCTGGCGCCTCACCGCGGGCAGGCGCTTGCCGCCGGCGTCCAGCGGCTGGCTGCGCACGGCTAGTACGGGCGTACATGGATTGCTGTACCTGTTGATGGCGGCGCAGATCGTGCTGGGCTTTCTGTTCCGCTGGGCGCAGGGCGAGCCGTTCGCGTTCTTCGGCCTGTTCGACGTGCCCACGCTGATCGCCATCGATCACGAGCAGCGCCGCTTCATCGGCGGGCTGCACAACACCGTGGCGTGGTGCATCATCGCGCTGGCGCTGCTGCACGCGCTGGCCGGGCTCTTCCATCATTACGTCCTGCGCGACGGGACGCTGCGCCGCATGCTGTCGGGCCGCTAAGGCCGCGCGTCAGGGACGCGGCGTGAAAACCGGGGCGGGCAGGTTGTACATTACGCACTATCACTGCCCAATTTCCACAGGATGCACCCATCATGACCGCCCCAGAAGTGTTTATCTCCTCCTCGATCAGCTGCGCGAATGATCGCCCCTTCGTGCTGTTCGGCGGCATCAATGTGCTGGAATCCATGGATCTGGCGCTGCGCGCCGGCGAGGAATACCAGCGCGTCACCCGCAAGCTGGGTATCCCCTACGTATTCAAGGCCTCGTTCGACAAGGCCAACCGTTCCTCCATCCATTCCTATCGCGGTCCGGGCCTGGAAGAGGGCATGAAGATCTTCGAAGCGGTCAAGAAGGAATTCGGCGTGCCCGTCATCACCGACGTGCATGAACCCTGGCAGGCCGCTCCCGTGGCCGAGGTCGTCGACATCCTGCAACTGCCGGCCTTCCTGGCCCGGCAGACGGACCTGGTAGTGGCGCTGGCCAAGACCCAGCGCGTCATCAACATCAAGAAGCCGCAGTTTCTCAGCCCGGGCCAGATGCTGAACATCGTCGAGAAGTTCACCGAGGCCGGCAACGACAAGCTGATCCTGTGCGACCGTGGCACCAGCTTCGGCTATGACAATCTGGTTGTAGACATGCTAGGGTTTGGCGTGATGAAGAAAGTGTCCGGCAACCGGCCGCTCATTTTCGACGTCACGCATGCCTTGCAGCAGCGCTCGGCGCTGGACGCGGCATCCGGCGGCCGCCGCGAACAGGTGGCCGAACTGGCCCGCGCAGGCATGGCCGTGGGGTTGGCCGGCCTGTTCCTGGAAGCCCACCCCGATCCCAAGAACGCGAAGTGCGACGGTCCCAGCGCCTTGCCGCTGGACAAGCTGGAGCCCTTCCTGACCCAGCTGAAGAGGCTGGACGACCTGGTGAAGTCCTTTGCCCCCATCGACATCGAACCTTGAGACTGGCGGTCATAACGGCTGCGCAAAGTTGTTATACGATCCGGGCCAAACATTGGGGAGGCCGGGATGTCTTTGTATGTGATCGTCGCCGTTCGAAAAGAGCCCGTCAGCGGGCATGTGGCCTATGTGCGCTGGGGCCAGGCCGAACGCGGCGTCCCGGGCTGGGTCACCGAACCGGTGACGGCGGCGGCATCCGAAGTCATCGAGGCCATCAAGGACGGAGCGGAAGTCGAAACCGCCATCAGCCAGGACGGCATGAGCGTGGCGCTGCGGCCGGTGCGCGTGTTGGTGGATGACGACGGGCGCGAGCATCTCGCGTCCGTGCCGGTTGCCAGTTCGACCCTGTATACGCTCTTCGACCTGCCGGAATTCTGATCCCGCCAGGTCGGCTGGCGGCGCCTAGCGCCGGCCCTGCGCGAAATTGAGCAGGGCGTCTCCAGCCATCCGGTAGCGCACCCATTCGTCTTGCGGCAGCGCGCCGATCGACTTGTAGAAATCGATGGCGGGCGTGTTCCAGTCCAGCACGCTCCACTCCAACCGGCCGCAGCCATTGGCCACCGCTTCCTGCGCCAGATGGCGCAGCAGGTCGCGGCCCGCGCCGATGCCGCGCTGCTCCGGCGTGATGTACAGATCTTCCAGATAGATGCCGTTTTTTCCCAGCCAGGTCGAATAGCTGTAGAAGTAGACGGCGTAGCCGATGGGCTTGCCATCCAGCAGGCACATCAGGGCCTTGGCGGGCGCGTCAGCGGCGAACAGGGTGCGCTCGACATCGTCGGCGTTGGCGATCACTTCATGGGCGGCGCGCTCGTACACGGCCAGCTCGGTGATGAAGGCATGGATCTGGGCCGCATCCGAAGCGACGGCCGGACGAATTTCGATAGTCACGGGTACTTCCTACTACTACTTTAGGGGGCCTTATCCTACCCGTGAATCCGTCCGCGTGCATGGCCGCCTGGCGCGCCGATTTCGGGAATACCCTTACTTGCGCGTCGGGCGCTCGGGGGCGATTCTTGAAAGCGTTCTGCCCTCGAGTCCAATGCGTACAACAGGGGACATCTCCCATGCCTGAGTCTGGCTCCGCCACCGCCAGCACGCCTGCAGCAAGCCGTAAAAGGCGTCGCCTGTCATGGATTTGGCTGGTGCCTCTCATCGCAGCCTTGGGCGGGCTGGCGCTGGTGGTGCGCGTCTGGATGGAGGCGGGCCCCACGGCAACCATCAGTTTCCAGACCGCCGAAGGGCTGGAGGCCGGCAAGACCCAGGTCCGCTACAAGGAAGTCAACGTCGGAGTGGTCGAGCGCGTGGCCTTGAATTCCGACCGCTCGGGCGTCGTCGCAACCGTGCGCATCAACAAGGAAGCCGGCAGCCTGCTGCAGGAAGGGACCGTGTTCTGGGTGGTGCGGCCCAGGCTGACGCTAAGCGGCGTGTCGGGCCTGAGCACCTTGTTCTCCGGGGCGTATATCGGCGTGGACCCGTCCGACCGGTTCCGCCAGGAGGGAGAGAGCCGGGCCACCAAATACAGCTTCGTCGGCCTGGAGACCCCGCCCGAAGTGCCGCAGGACCGCGCCGGCAAGCGCTACACCCTCAAGGCCCGCGACCTGGGCTCGCTGGACATAGGCTCACCCGTCTACTTCCGGCGCATCGCGGTGGGGCAGGTGGTGGCCTACCACCTGGACAGCAGCGGCGAAGGCGTCAATGTGCAGGTATTCATCGACGCGCCCAATGACGATTTCGTCAACAGCGCCACGCGCTTCTGGAACGCCAGCGGCGTGGACTTCAGTGTCGATGCGCGCGGCCTGCAGGTGCGTTCGCAATCTCTGCTGTCGGTAATCGTGGGGGGCGTCGCGTTCGACACCATCGAGCGGCACGCGCACGTGACGGCCAAAGCCGACACGGAGTTCACCATTTTTCCGTCGGAAGGCGCGGCTCGCGCGCAACCCGATGGCGCGCCGCTGCATATCCGCATGCGCTTTGACCAGTCGGTGCGGGGGCTGGTGGTAGGTGCGCCCATCGACGCCTATGGCGCGGCTATCGGCCAGGTGGACTCTATCCGCCTGGAGTTCGACCCGGCCATCAAGCAGTTCTACGCCCTGGTTGGCGCCACCGTCTATCCCGAACGCCTGGGCGCGCAGACGGTCGAGGAAATCAAGGAATATTCGGGCTCGACGTTGGAGCATCCCAACGGCAAGCTGCTGGCCGCCTTGATCAAACAGGGCCTGCGCGCCCAGCTGCGCATCGGCAACCTGCTGACCGGCCAGTTGTATGTCGCACTGGCGGTGTTCCCGGAGGCCGAGCCGGTGTCGTTCAAGATGGAAGAGGATCCCTTCATTCCTACCGTGCCGAACAACCTGGATCAGCTGCAGCAGCAGATCAACAGCATCCTGACCAAGCTGGACAGGGTGCCGTTCGAAGGCTTGGGGGCCGATCTGGGCCAGTTGTTGCGCGCCACCTCCAGCTTGATGAAGCGGCTGGATACCCGCCTCGCGCCCGAGGCGCAAGCCATGCTGCGGCAGGCTGGCAAATCGCTGGCTGCCGTGGGAAGCGTGCTGAGTCCCGACGCCGGCCTGCCGCTCAATGCCAACGCGGTCTTGCAGGAACTGTCGCGCACCGCGCGGTCCCTGCGCGAACTGGCGGACTACCTGCAAGCGCATCCGGAGTCGCTGCTGCGCGGCCGCGCACCGGATGCCCAGTACCAGCGCCAGCCGGCGCGCTAGAGCCCGTCAATATTGCTGGCCCTGGCTATCTACCCAGCCACTGCGCAATCTGGCGGGCGCTGGATTGCGCATCTGTGTCCGAGGTGTCCAGTACCAGGTCGCTGAACGGACGCGTGGCATAGCCTTCGAGGTACATCTGCGCGATGCGCTGGCGCTCCCATTCGGTCAGTACGCGTCCGCCCCGGTCCGACTGCGCGGCTGCCAGCGTGGGTGCCAGCGTCACCACCCGCAGCAGGGCGCCACGTTGTTGGCACGCAGCCAGGATCTGTTCGTAGCTGTCCTGCTCCAAGGGGTAGGCGATGACCAGATAGCGGTCCTGCGCGGTAGCGATCAGATTGGCGAGTCGGGCCAATGCCAGCGCCCACTGCTCGGGGTATGGCAGATGGCTGGGGGCGTCGTGGTCGTCGCCGTCGACGAAGCGCGCAGCCGGTAGCAGGGCGGCCAAGGCGGCGCCCACGGTGGATTTCCCGCTGTTGATCGGGCCGTTGATATGGATGACGGTAATGCCGGGATTCGAGATGGCGGGTCCTTTCCGTACTGGCGGGCGCGTAAGCGTACCAGTGTCCGCGCCGGCCGAGTCAGAACAGGCATTGCCGCAAGGCGAACTTGCGGCCGAAAGCGCGGACTTCGTCGCCGTCCACTGACGCTGCCAAGTCCCAGCGGTCGCCGCGCGTCACCAGGAAGGATCGGCCGACAAGCGCATGGCGCAAGGCGAATTGCCAGAACGCGGCCTCGGAACCCACCGGCTCGAGATCGTGCGGTCCGATCAGCAGGCGGGTGGGACGGGGCGTCGCGCCCAGGGTCCAGCGCAGGGCGATTCCCAGGAATGCAAAACGCGCCGAGAGCGACGAAGGCTGTACGGTCAGCACGCGGATTCTGTTGATCATGGCGAGGACCCCTTGCAGATGGAGCCCAGCGTAGCAAAAGCTGCCCGGGCCTTCCATCCTTCCTTTGGCGGAAACTGGCAGGCCCGGTCGAATCCTATTTCTGGATGGCCCCTGGCGCGTGGTTGCGGGTGATCCGGCCGAGCAACAGCAGGGCCCCGGCCGGCGCCAGCGCGAACGCCGCGAACAGCCATTGCGCCGCATGCTGCGCGCCCGCCACGCCGCCCGGATCCGCCAGGCCCGCGCTGTTGGTGATGACGCCCGCCAGCGCCGCCGTCAACGCGGTCGCATAAAGCTGCACGGTGGTGATGGACGAAGAGGTCAAGGTTTCTTCACCGGCAGGCGCAGCGGTGAAGATGCGCGTCAGCAGATGCGGCCAGCTCAGGCCGATGCCGAAACCCACGGCAGCCAGCGCCAGCACATAGACCGCCAGGCCAGGGTAGGACTGCAGCTGCGTTGCGCGCGGCGTCATCCAGGCCAGGGCTGCCAGCGCGGCCAGGATCACAACCGGGCTCAGCCGCACCAGGAAATTGGCGGCCGGGCCGCTGCGAGTGGCGCTGGGCATGGCCGCCAGAGTCCAGCCCGCCGCCATGGCCGCCGTCATGTAGCCGGCGGCCAGGGGTGTCATGCCATGGATCACTTGCAGGAAATACGGCACGAAGATTTCAGTGGTGATGGCGGCCACCACCAGGCACATGACCGCATACAGCGCGCCCAAGGGCGTGGCGATGGAGTACGCGCCGGTAGGCAGCAGCCGCTTCGCGGCGCGCTTGTCCACCGCCGCGATCAGCGCGGCGATGGCCAGCCCGGCGGCAATGCCTGCCAGGTTCCAGCGCAGATCCTTCGACAGGCTGGCCAGCGTGATCGCCAGCACGCTGGCCACCAGCAGACCCAGCGTGGTCAGGGGCAGGGGGCTGGGCCGGGCCGGCGGGACTGACTCCTTGCCGCCGACCTTGAGGGCCACGATCGCGGCCAGGCCCGCGGCAACGGGCAGCAAGGCCCAGAACGCCAGCCGCCAGTGCCCGGTCTGGGCGAAAACGCCGCCGATGGCGGGACCGCAAAGGGTGGCGACGCCCCACATGCCCGACACCAGGGCCATGGCGCGCGACCAGAGCGGCGCTTCGAACACCAGGCGGATCAAGGCATAGCTGAGCGCGAAGAGGATGCCGCCGCCCAGGCCCTGGATGCTGCGTCCGGTCAGCAGCATGGGCATGCTGGGCGCCAGCGCGCACACCACCGAACCCCCGGTGAACACCGCGACGGCCAGCAGATAGGCCGCGCGCGGTCCCAGCGTTTCGATCAACCGGGCGGACAACGCCGACCCGACGATGGACGTCACGACGAACAGCGTGGTGTTCCAGGCGTAGTACTCCAGTCCGCCGATATCCTTGATGACACTGGGCAGGATGGTGGTGACGATGTAGACGTTGATGGCGTGCAACGCCACGCCGCCCGCCAGCGCGATGGAACGCAGGGCATTGGTCCCATGCAGCAGATCTGCCCAGGACGCGCTTGAAACATGGGTTGTGCCGGTACTCACGCGGTCTTCCGCCTTCGAGAGAAATTATTTAAACAAGATTTATATTGGATAATACGCATGCCTGGGCGCAACCGCAAACGCCCGTATCGCGGCGCCGCAGCCATGCTCGCGGCCGTGGTCAGGACTTGCGCAGCCCGCGCAGCAGCAGGTCCAGCGCCTGCAACGCCTGCGCCAAGCGCGGGCCATCGGCGGAATCCTGCGCGATCCAGAAGGCGCTTTCGACCAGGCTGCCATTGATCAGCCGCGCTATCGCCTGCGGCGCCGCCTGCTCGATCACGCCCTGGTCCATCATCGTCTGCAGCAGCGCGCCCAGCGAAGCAATGCACTGCTGCTGCGAGCTGTCCGCCGCCGCGCCCAGCACCGCCCGCGCGTCCTGCAGCACGATGCGCCGGATCTCGGGTTCGGCCGCCATCTCCAGATAGGCGCGGCAGCGTCCGCGCAAGGCGCTCCAGGCATCGGGCGCCCGCGCCGCGATGGCGGCCAGGCGCTGGTCCATTTCGCCGTCGATCTGTTCGACCACCGCCGCGAGCAAGCCTTTCTTGTCGCCGAAATGATGGTACAGCGCGCCCCGCGTCAATCCCGCCGCCGCGGTGAAATCGTCCATCGACGTGGCCGCGTAGCCGGCCTCGCGGAAGGCTTGCCGGGCCGTGGCCAGCAGTTTGGCGCGGGTGGCTTCTATCATCTCGGCGCGGGAACGCGTCATGCTCCTCTCCAAAGACATACGGTGCGTATGTAAATTGACATACGCATCGTATGTGAATACGATGCCGCTGTCCATGCCATTCAAGGGTTTCCGGTGTCGAATCCGTATCGCGAGTTGTTCCAGGCGCCCGGCGCCCTGGGTTTTGTCCTGGCTGGCGCCGTGGCGCGCCTGCCGTTGCCCATGATCGGCATAGGCATCATTACCATGCTGTCCGAAGTGCGCGGCGCTTATGCGCTGGCGGGCGGCGTCGCGGCCACCTTCGCCTTGGCCACCGCCTTGCTGGCTCCGCGGATTTCCCGTCTGGTGGATCGCCACGGTCAGGGCAGGGTGCTGCCCGTGGCGGCGGGCCTGAGCGTCGCGGGATTGGTCGGCCTGGCGGCTTGCGTGCAATGGGGAGCGCCCGACTGGACTCTATTCCTCTTCGCCGCGCTGGCGGGCGCCTTGCCCAGCATGCCGGCGATGATACGCGCGCGCTGGACCGAGATATTCAGGGACCAGCCGCAGTTGCGTACCGCCTATGCGCTGGAGTCCGTGGCCGACGAGCTGAGTTTCATTGTCGGTCCGCCGCTGGCCGTCGGGCTGAGCGTGCTGTTCTTTCCCCAGGCCGGCCCCTTGTTCGCCGCCTTGCTGCTGGCGGTGGGCGTCACGGCCTTCGTCCTGCAGCGGGCCACGGCGCCCGCGGTGCGGTTCAGGCAGGAGGGGCGCCAGGCGTCGGTGCTGCGTATGCCTCCCATGCTATCGCTGCTTGCAATGATGGCCGCCATGGGCGTCATCGTGGGCACCATCGATGTATTGAGCGTCGCTTTCGCCCGCCAGCAGGGCTTCCCGGCCGGCGCCAGCCTGGTGCTGTCCTCCTATGCTCTGGGCTCTTGCGTCGCGGGTCTGGTGTTCGGCGTGTTGAAGTTTCAGATGCCGCTTGCCCGCCTTCTGGTGGTTGCGGCGGCGGTCACGGCGTTGACGACGGTTCCGCTGCTGCTGGTAAACGATCTGCTCACCTTGGCGCTGGGCGTGCTGCTGGCCGGCCTGTCCTTTGCGCCGACCATGATCATCGCGATGGCGCTGGTGGAAGGCAGCGTGCCGGGCCATCGTCTGACCGAGGGGCTGACCTGGCTGGTGACCGGTCTGGGCGCGGGCGTCGCGGCGGGCGCGGCGCTGGCAGGCTGGGTGGTCGACCACCATGGCGTGGGCGCGGGGTTCTGGACGGCGGTTTGCGCGGGGGCGATCGTGCTGCTGGCTGCCTTGCCGGCCGGGCGCGGCCGCGTGGCGGGACGTGCCGGCGCCTGAGGCGGCACGTCGATAGAATGGCGGTTTCGGCGCCTGTTCAGGCGCGCCGCCCGGAGATGCTCATGTCCAGAACCGTCGTCAATCCCGATACCGTGCCCAACACCGTGCAATACGGTTTCAGCCAGGCCGTCATCGTCACGGGGCAGCGCCGCATGCTGTTGTCCGGCCAGGTTGGCGTCGATGCCAACGAACGCACGGCGGGGCCGGGCCTGCAGGAGCAGACCGAGGCCGCGCTGGACAATGTCGAGCGCGTGCTCGCTGCGGCAGGCGGCACGCTGGCGCAGGTCATCATGCTGCGCATCTACATCTGCGAAACGGCCAGGGAAGATCAGGAAGTCATCGCCCAGGCGCTGCGCGACCGCTTCAAGAAGGATCCCCCGCCGTCGTCCTGGGTCATCGTCAGCGGCCTGTCGCTGCCGGAATGGCTGATCGAGATCGAGGCGGAGGCCATGCTGGACTAGCGGCGCCAGGGCGCCGCGGCAAAGGCGGCGCGCAGATGAGCCAGGAAACCCGCCGTCCGCGCGGGCAGTTCCTGGCGCGATTTGACCAGGGCCACCACGTCGGCCGACGGCAGGCTCCAGCCAGGCAGCAGGGGCACCAGCGCGCGCGCCTGCAGATGCGCGGCCACGTCCCATTCCGACCGCACCATGATGCCGTGCCCGGCCAGCGCCCATTCCACGGCGGTTTCGCCTGCGTTGCTCGACAGCGCCGGCGCAATGCGCACTCCCACGGCCGGGCCACGCCCGTGCTTGAAGCGCCACAAGGTCACGTCTTCATCGTTCTCACGCAGCGCGATGCAGTCGTGCGCGCGCAGATCTTCGGGTTTGGCGGGAGCACCGCGACGCGCCAGGTAGGCGGGCGACGCGCACAGGATCCGGCGGTTGGGCGCCAGCGGGTAGGCGACCAGGGTCGAATCGCGCAGCTCGCCGATATGGACCATCACATCCCAGTCGTCGGAAGCCAGCCGCGGCGGCCCGTCGGACAGCGTCAGGCTGGCCGTGACGTCCGCGTTCTGCCCGCGGAATTCGGCGACCAGCCCGGCGATGTAGCGCTGGCCGAATCCCAGGGGGGCGACCACGCGCAGATGGCCCGCCACCACGTCCCGGCGTCCGGCCAGTTCGTCGGCCAGGTCGCCCAGCTCGCCGCAGATCTGTTCCGCCCGCAAGGCCAGCAGCCGGCCTTCGTCGGTCAGCGCGGTGCCGCGCCCCGAGCGGTTGACCAGCCTGACGCCCAGCCGCTTCTCGAGCGTGTGTAGTCTCTGGGTGACGGCAGGCGGGGTCACGTCCAGCGCGCGCGCCGCTTCGGCCAGCGAGCGGGTCGCTGCCAGGCTGAGGAAGAAACGCAGGTCTTCGGTCGTGATCATGCAGGCATGGATTAATGGATGATTAAGTCCAGATTAAACACGCGGAACTGTCGCCGCGCCATACTTCAGCCATTCCAATCCGCCATGCCGAGAGCGCCATGAACCAGAACGCCACGCCTTCCTCCCTCGATACCCTCGACACGCCATGCCTGCTGCTGGATGAAACGCGCATGGCGCGCAACATCGAGCGCCTGAACGCGCTGATGGCCGGGCACGGCGTGCAACTGCGCCCGCACCTGAAGACGCCCAAATCCATCGACGTCGCGCGCCGGCTCATGTCTTCGCCGCAGGGGCCCGCGGCCGTGTCCACGCTGCAGGAAGCCGAGCAGTTCGCGGCCGCCGGCGTCACCGACCTGCTATACGCCGTGGGCGTGTCGCCCGCCAAGCTGGACCGCGTGCTGGCGCTGCGGCGGCGCGGCGTGGATCTCACCGTGGTGGTGGACAGCCTGGAGGCGGCGCGCGCCGTCGCCCAGCGGGGGCGGGAAGCGGGTGACGCCATCCCCGCGCTGATCGAGATCGATTGCGACGGCCACCGCGCTGGTGTGCAGCCGGGCAACACCGCGCAACTGCTGGCGATCGCGCGGGTCCTGCACGAGGACGGCGCGTGCCTGAGGGGCGTGATGACCCATGCCGGCGAGTCCTACGGTTGCGACAGCGTCGAAGCCATTGCCGACATGGCCGAGCAGGAGCGCCTGGCGGCGGTTACCTGCGCCCAGGCGATCCGCCAGGCCGGCCTGCCATGTCCGGTGGTCAGCGTGGGGTCCACGCCCACCGCGCATTTCGCCCACAGGCTCGATGGTGTGACGGAAGTCCGCGCCGGCGTGTACGTATTCTTCGACCTGGTGATGGCAGGGCTGGGCGTGTGTTCGGTGGATGACATTGCAGCCACCGTTCTGACGACCGTAATCGGCCATCAACCCGACAAGGGCTGGATCCTGGTCGACGCCGGATGGATGGCCATGTCGCGCGACCGGGGCACCGCCAGGCAGCGGGTGGATCAGTTGTACGGCCTGGTGTGCGATGCGGACGGCACGGTCTATCCCGACCTGCTGCTGGCCGAGACCAACCAGGAGCAGGGCATCATCAAGGTACGCCCCGGCAGCGGCGCGGCCCTGCCCGAACTGCCGCTGGGCGCGAAGCTGCGCATCGTGCCCAACCACGCCTGCGCCACCTGCGCCCAGCACGACGCCTACGAGGTCGTGCGCCCGGGTTCGCCCGAAGTGGTGGCGCATTGGGAACGCTTTCGCGGCTGGTAGCCGTCATTCAAGAGGAGGCACGCATGGAACTCATCCATACGCATCAGGCCACGCCGCCCGCCGGCCACTATTCGCAGGCGGTCCGCGCCAACGGCTTCATCTTTGTCTCGGGGCAGTTGGGCTTTTTGCCGCCCGCAGCTCCTGGGGAGCGGCCCGCGCTGGCCAGCGGCGCGGCCGCCCAGACCCGGGAAGCGCTGCGCAGCGTCCGCGCCATCCTGGAAGCGGCCGGCGCCTCGCTTGCCACCGTCGCCAGCGTGACGGTATACATCCCGGACGTGGCGCTCTGGGACGAGGTCAACGGGGTGTACGAACTGTGTTTCGGCGATCACCGGCCCGCGCGGGCCATCGTGCCCACCCGCGAACTGCACTACGGCGCCCTGGTCGAGATCAGCGTGGTCGCCGTAGCCTAGCGGTCCGCGCACGCGCGGACGCGTGCGAGGCCGCGCCTATAATGCCTGCGCCTCAATACCTTCGGGGGAGACCGTCCGCATGCAGTACGAATACCTGTTCTGGTCCATGGCCGCGATGGTGGCGGCGGCGTTGGTTGGCGGCTCGCTATGCGGCCGCCTGGGCTCCGTCAAGCATGTGCTGCTGGGGGTTGCCGCGCTGGCGGCGGCGGTGGGCGTGGCAGTGTTCCTGTTGTCCCGCCACGGCGGCTTCAGCGAGCTGTCGGCGATGCTGTCGATCGCCGCTTTCATGTTCAGCCTGGTGATCGGCGCCGCCGCGTCGCTGCTGACGCGGCGCATCCTGCTGCGCCGCTGAGCCTGGGGCGCCCGGCGCCTTATTCTTCCGCGTCGAAATCCTCGTCGTCTTCGTCGTCCTCATCCTGCTCCAGGGCGTCGTAGCCCTTCCAGGTGATGCGCCAGCGCGTTGCGCCCGCGGTCGCCGCGGTCTCGCTGATCTGCTTGACCAGGCCAGCGTCCTCCAGCAGGTCCAGGTGGTGTGCAATTACCTGCAGGCCCTGTTCTTCGGGATGGGGCGCCAGCGCCACGTTCTTGATGTCGTGCGTGCTCAGGTTGGGGCCCGGGGCGTCGCGCAGGGCGCCCAGGATAGTGACGACCAGATCGAAATCGCGTTGCATGATGTCCACCATTCATTGGGGGTAAAAGATAGGGCGACGATAGCAGAGATCCATTGCTGCCACGCGACAGCCGCGCGGCCGGGTTACAGTCCAGGGTTCTCGACAACCGATACATGCAGATCCCATGAAGAAACCCGCAGAGCGCGATTGCCTCGCGCTGGTCCCCGGCTATACGGGCCAGGCCGCCAAGCTCTTTCTCACGCGCGGCGAGGACGGCCGCATCGCAGGCGTGACCGTGTTCGACCTGCTTGGCCACATCAAGCTGCAGGCAGATGCCGACGCGGCGGCGGCCTGGGTCGGCGACTGGCTCGCCCAGGAGGCTGACAACCGCAAGGCCCGCCGCACGCAGTTGCTGGCGCAGATGTTCATCTGCAAGCTGGCCGGAGAGGAGAAGGGCGCCTTCCTGGCGGCGCAGAAGCCGCTGATCCGCGCGCTGGCCGACGCCGGGGTGCGCACCCGTTCCGTCGCCGCCACTTCGGGGGCCGCGCGGCAGTCACTTGGTCCTACTGTCAAGAAGCATTAGCCCAAGGCTGTTATAGTCGCGCCTGGGCGTGCGAGTGCACCTGCAAGGTGCGTGCCCAGGCGGGCGGTGCCCGCAAATCAAGGAAGATGGATCATGGAAATAGTAAGTCGGCAGGTTGCCGACATAGCGGGCGGCGTCGAGCTGCACACCACGCTGGATGGCGAGAGCATCAGCGTCTACGTCGTAGATGGCGTGACGGATCTCAATGCGATCGCAGACATCGTGCCGCGTGAAAAGGTCGAAGCTGGGGCTGACATACACGCCTCTAGTGTCGACAATGTTGATAATGCGCAAGAACAGATCGACCAAGTCCTGGAGAATATGAATCCCGGCGACGTGGCGGTTTTCCTTTGCTCGGGCCCCGATGCTTTTGGCGCGGCGCTCGATCTGCTGGGTTTACCTATCGACGAGTAAGCCTGGCGGCAAACCAAAGTGCTAGCCCGAACGGCGTATGAAGAAATCCTCGTACGCGGGCAGGCGGCATTTATATAAGCCTTGATAGTTTGTTTATGATGCGTGGGTGTAAACACCTATGCAGGACTTCTTATTGCCTATGAAAATGTGTGAAATCCGCGTGCAGTTTCTCTTTGTTGCATTATTGGCACGCATTTTTTAGGATTATGTTGACTTGTGAGGGGAACCTAACGATAGTGTCGGCACACGATCACAAGCGTTGCGATTTTCGTTCAGTGCCGTGCCTTTTCCGGCTCAGCGTTATTGTTCTACTGTCCCCTCCTTGATTGATTCGTGACCTCCGGGCATTTGCCCATTATCTCTAGGAAATACAGTATGGAAACCGGCGTCGTCAAGTGGTTCAACTCGGAAAAGGGCTATGGCTTCATCACTCCGGAAGCGGGTGGTAAGGATCTGTTCGCTCACTTCTCCGAAATTCAGGGCTCGGGCTTCAAGTCTCTGGAAGAGAACCAGCGCGTCAGCTTTGTGACGGCCAATGGCCCCAAGGGCCCGCAAGCCACGAAGATCCAGGTCCTGTAAGGGTCTGAGTTTTCGGTAGAAGCCCCCTCGTGGGGCTTTTTTTGTTTTCTGCGGCAGCATTTCCTAAACATGGAAAGTATCTGTCCGCCAATAATGTCAGGGTAATCCCTAGAGTGCGGTAATTCCTGATACTGAAATCGCACCCGATTCATTCATCTGGTGTATGAGCCCTAATGCCGGCACGGTCTCTGTTATCGTCGCCCTTGCTCAGACTTCAGGATGCGCGTTCTCATGACTTCATCTTTCTCCACGCAGATTGCCCCGCAGGCTCAGGACGTGGTCACGTTCTGGATCGATGCCGGTCCGCAGCAATGGTTCAGTAAGAACGCGGAGTTCGACGCTGCCTTTCGCGCCCGTTTCGAAGCCGCCCACATGGCAGCCGCGGCGCGCCAGCTGGATGCGTGGCTGGATGACGCCACGGGCGCTCTGGCGCTGATGATTCTGCTGGACCAGTTTCCCCGCAATGCCTACCGCGGCACCGCGCACATGTTCGCCACGGACCCGCTGGCCCAGTATTTCGCCGATCGCGCCATTGCCGCGGGCCACGACCTGGCGGTGGACCCGCAACTGCGTCCGTTCTTCTACCTGCCTTTCGAACATGCGGAAAACCTCGCGGCGCAGAACCGCGGCGTGGCCTTGATGGAGCCGCTGGATGCCGACACGCTGCGTTGGGCGGTCCTGCATCGCGACATCATCAAACGCTTTGGACGCTTTCCCCATCGCAATGCCGCGCTTGGCCGGCAGACCTCGCAGGCAGAGCAGGAATTCCTCGATTCCGGCGGCTTCGCCGGATAGCGCGGTCGCGACCGTGGGAAACGGCTGTTCGAGCAGCGGCGCGGCATCAAGTATCCGCTTGTGTCCACGCGTGGCAAGTTGAAAATTCCAGGTGGATGGCGCCGGTGCAAACCCTTGCCCGGCCTTGCTTTCCGCCGCTTTCGGGGCGCCGTCAAACTTGCGGATATTTGACGTTTTTCGGGGTTCGCCAATACACTGGGTTTAGCGAGATTCTCAAGCGACGCGGTCTGCGTTTCACTTGTCGCCGTCAGTGGTACTGCGGTTGCTTCCTCTCCCATCCTTGATGATCTGGCGCCCCGCGAGCAATCGCTTTTTCTAGGTTCAAGGACATTCCATGGCAACCGGCATCGTTAAGTGGTTCAACGCCGAAAAAGGGTATGGCTTCATCATGCCCGACGACGGCAGCAAGGATCTTTTCGCTCACTACTCGGAGATCCGCAGCGAAGGCTATAAGTCGCTGCAGGAGAACCAGCGCGTCACCTTCGAGGTCGGCACCGGCCCCAAGGGTCCCAGCGCAAAGAACATCAAGGTAGCGGCCTGACCTTCGCAGGGCAGCGCCCCGGGCCGGCCCGGCGCTCCGCCCAGAAAAAAGCCCCCGCACGCAATGTGCGGGGGCTTTTTTTGCTCCCGAGGCCTGGTGCGTCCCGCAAGGCGGGCGAGGCTCGCGGAGACTGATTTGGCGTCAGTGCTTGGCGTGGTTGGCGGGCGGCGTGGCAAGCTTGTCGACCAGCGCGATTCCCAGCGCCGACAGGATGAACAGCGCGTGGATGACGGTCTGCCACATCACGCCGGCCTCGGAGAAGCGCGCGTTGGGGGTGCCCAGCGTCCCGGCTTCGATAAAGGTGCGCAGCAGGTGGATCGAGGAGATGCCGATGATGGCCATCGCCAGCTTGACCTTGAGCACGCTGGCGTTCACATGGCTGAGCCATTCCGGTTGGTCAGGATGGCCCTGCAGGCGCAGGCGGGACACGAAGGTTTCGTAGCCGCCCACGATCACCATGACCAGCAGGTTCGAGATCATCACCACGTCGATCAGGCCCAGCACCAGCAGCATGATCTCCATTTCGCCGAAGCTGCTGGCGTGCGTCACCAAGTGCCACAGCTCTTTCAGGAACAGCATGACGTAGACGCCTTGGGCGACGATCAGGCCCAGGTACAGGGGCAGTTGCAGCCAGCGCGAGCTGAAGATGAGGCTGGGCAGCAAGCCCAGGCGGGGAGGGGTGTTGGAGTTCATTTGTGGGTGCGAGCCGAATGGTATGTGCGAAAAAGGCGGGCGCAATTCTATCAATGCCGCGTTGCCGCAGATATCAGTTTTTTAAGAGCGATCCAGTCCGGCGCAAGCGCCGGCTAGCATGACTGCGCGGATCTTGTTGGGGTTTTATGTAAGGAAAGCTGGCATTTGCGAAACTGTGTGGCGAAACGCTTTGTGTGCATTGGTCGTATATAGAATTGCGGCCTCGTTCGCATAGAGCCAGTAAAGAGGAGTTTGTTCCCATGAAGATCCGCTACACCGTTGCCGCCTTGAGCGTTGCGCTCGCCCCTTTCTCCGCCTCCCAGGCTTTGGACATCGGCGGCCTGGTCGGCGCCGGCAGCAAGGTCGTTCAGGCGGCCACGCTGAGCGATGCCGAAATCAAGACCCTGTCGGACAAGGCTTGCGCGCAAAGCGATTCGCAGGAAAAGATTGCTGCTCCCGGCAGCAAGTACGACGCCCGCCTGCAGAAGATCGCCAAGCAACTGGGCGGCACCGTCAACGGCCAGAAGGCCAGCTACAAGGTCTACGTCACCAAGGACGTCAACGCCTGGGCCATGGCCAACGGTTGCATCCGCGTCTACAGCGGCCTGATGGACATGATGACCGACGATGAAGTGCTGGGCGTGGTGGGCCACGAAATCGGCCACGTCGCGCTGGGCCACAGCAAGAAGGCAATGCAGACCGCCTACACCGTTTCCGCCGCGCGCGACGCCGCCAATGCGGCAGGCGGCGCTACCGTGGCCGCGCTGAGCTCGTCTCAACTGGGCGACCTGACCGAGAAGTTCATCAACGCGCAATTCTCGCAATCGCAGGAAAGCGCCGCCGATGATTATTCCTTCGACCAGTTGCAGGCCAAGGGTCTCAATACCCGCGGCCTGGTGACGGCCTTCCAGAAGCTGGCCGAACTCGACGGCGGCAAGAGCGATATGATGAGCTCGCACCCGTCCTCGGCCAAGCGTGCGCAGCACATCGAAGAGCGCATCGCCAAGGCCAAATAAAGCGTCCGTACAGGCGTTTCTCCTCCCGTTCCGGGTGGAAAACGGGGCGCGAGTATCCGGACTTATCCGGGTGCTCGCGCCCCTTTGCGTCAGGGGGCCGGAAGTTTCCGGTAAAATGCCGCGTTTATCCGCCCGTCATCTCTTTATCTCTCGGAAAATAGGTCTTTTAATGCAGCCTGTGGTTGAAACCCTCTCCGGCCTGGAGCGCCGTGTTGATCTGGCCGTCTCGGTGGCCGACGTCGAAAAGGAAGTCCAGGCGCAATTGAAGCGCGTGGCACGGACCGCCAAGGTCCCCGGCTTCCGTCCTGGCAAGGCTCCGCTTGCCATGCTCGAGCGCAGCCATGGCCCCGGCATCCGCTACGACGTGATCAATGGCCAAGTTGGCCGTGCCTTTGAACAAGCCGTCGACGGCGCCAAGCTGCGCGTCGCTGGCGCCCCGAACCTCGAACCCAAGACCGACGGCGTTGCCGACGACACGCTGGCGTTTACCGCCACGTTCGAGGTCTATCCCGAAGTCGCCGTGCCGGACCTGTCGACCCTGGCCGTGACCCGCTACGAAACGGCCGTCACCGACGCCGAAGTGCAGCAAACGCTGGACGTCCTGCGCAAGCAGCGCGCCACGTTCGAAGCCCGTGAAGGCCGCGCCTCGCAAGACGGCGATCGCGTCACGCTGGACTTTGCCGGCACCATCGACGGCGTGCCGTTCGAAGGCGGCAAGGCCGAAGATTTCCCGTTCGTGCTCGGCCAAGGCCGCATGCTGCCGGAATTCGAAGAAGCCGCCCGCGGCCTGAAGGCTGGCGAAAGCAAGGTCTTCCCGCTCAAGTTCCCCGATGACTACCAAGGCAAGGAAGTCGCCGGCAAGACCGCCGAATTCACCATCACCGTCAAGGAAGTGGCTGAAGGCGTGCTGCCCGAGCTGAACAGCGAATTCGCCAAGTCCCTCGGCCAGGCCGAAGGCGACGTCGAAAAGCTGAAGGCCGACATCCGCAGCAACATCGAACGCGAAGTCAAGGTCCGCTCGGCTGGCCGCACCAAGTCCAGCGTCATGGACGCCCTGGTCGAAGCCGGCAAGTTCGACGTGCCGAAGGCACTGGTCGACAACGACGTGCAAGGCCGCGTCGCCGCTGCCCGCGAAGAGCTCAAGCAGCGCGGCATCCCGAACGCCGAATCCGTGCCGATCCCGGCTGAAGCCTTCGCCACCGAATCCGAGCGCCGTGTGCGCCTGGGCCTGCTGGTGTCGGAGCTGGTCAAGCAAGCCCAGTTGCAAGCCAAGCCCGAGCAAGTTCGCGCGCGTATCGAAGAGTTCGCCGAGAACTACGAACAACCCGCCCAGGTTGTCAGCTATTACCTGGCTGACCGCCAGCGTCGTGCTGAAATCGAGGCTATCGTGCTGGAAGACAATGTCGTCGCGCACGTGCTGGAAAAGGCCAAGGTCACCGAAGAGAAGGTGCCTTTCGATCAGTTGATGGGGATGGCGTAACACTATGCAGAGATTCACCGATTTCTATGCGGCAATGAATGGCGGGTCTTCGGTGACCCCCACCGGCCTGGGCTACATTCCCATGGTGATCGAGCAGTCGGGGCGCGGCGAGCGCGCCTATGACATCTATTCGCGTCTGCTCCGCGAGCGGCTCATTTTCCTGGTGGGTCCGGTCAATGACGCAACGGCCAACCTGGTCGTGGCGCAGTTGCTGTTCCTGGAATCGGAGAATCCTGACAAGGACATTTCCCTATACATCAACTCGCCCGGCGGGTCGGTGTACGCGGGAATGGCCATTTTTGACACCATGCAGTTCGTCAAGCCGGACGTGTCCACCCTGTGCACCGGCCTGGCGGCCAGCATGGGCGCGTTCCTGCTGGCCGCAGGCAAGAAGGGCAAGCGCTTCACCCTGCCCAACTCGCGCATCATGATCCACCAGCCCTCGGGCGGCGCCCAAGGGCAGGCCTCGGATATCCAGATCCAGGCTCGCGAGATCCTGGACCTGCGCGAACGCCTGAACCGCATCCTGGCTGAAAACACCGGCCAGACCATGGAACGCATCGGCATAGACACGGAGCGTGACAACTTCATGTCGGCCGAAGATGCGGTATCGTATGGACTGGTGGACAAGGTGATGACCTCCCGCTCGGAAGGCTGACTTCCAGGTTGATCTGACCCGCTGCCATCATGTTTGAGTAAGCGCATGCGCTAGGCTAAGTTCCAGCCTGGCGCATCTTTACCTGAGATACGAAAGAAATATGCCTGAAAAAAAGGGATCGGCAGACGCAAAAGTGCTGCATTGCTCGTTTTGCAATAAAAGCCAGCATGAAGTCCGCAAGCTGATCGCGGGTCCGTCGGTATTCATCTGCGATGAATGCATAGACTTGTGCAACGACATCATCCGCGAGGAGGCGCAAGCCACCGCGCGCGCGGCGATTCGTTCCGAACTGCCCACTCCGGCTGAAATCAAGACCTTCCTCGACCAGTACGTCATCGGGCAGAACTCGCCCAAGCGCATGCTGGCCGTGGCCGTCTACAACCATTACAAGCGCATCCGCCACGGCGAGATCAAGGGCGACGAAGTCGAGCTCTCCAAGAGCAACATCATGCTGATCGGCCCCACCGGGTCGGGCAAGACGCTCCTGGCCCAGACGCTGGCGCGCATGCTGAACGTGCCCTTCGTCATGGCCGACGCCACCACGCTGACCGAAGCCGGTTACGTGGGCGAAGACGTCGAGAACATCATTCAGAAGTTGCTGCAGAACTGCAACTACGAAGTGGAAAAGGCGCAGCGCGCCATCATCTACATCGATGAAATCGACAAGATTTCCCGCAAGTCCGACAACCCGTCCATCACCCGCGACGTGTCGGGCGAGGGCGTGCAGCAGGCCTTGCTGAAGCTGATCGAAGGCACGGTCGCTTCGGTGCCCCCGCAGGGCGGCCGCAAGCACCCCAACCAGGACTTCGTCCAGGTCGACACGACCAACATCCTGTTCATCGTGGGCGGCGCCTTCGACGGACTGGAAAAGGTCATCCGCGACCGTACCGAAAAATCGGGCATCGGCTTTTCGGCCTCGGTGCGCGCCAAGTCGGAACGCGGCGTGGGCGAGCTGTTCTCCGAAGTCGAACCGGAAGACCTGATCAAGTTCGGCTTGATTCCCGAGCTGGTCGGCCGTCTGCCGGTGGTCGCCACCCTGGACGAACTGGACGAAGCGGCCCTGGTGCAGATCCTGACCGAGCCCAAGAACGCCTTGCTCAAGCAATTCCAGAAGCTGTTCGCCATGGAAGGCGCTGAGCTCGACGTGCGGCCCGCGGCCCTGAAGGCGATCGCCCGCAAGGCGCTGCGCCGCAAGACGGGCGCACGCGGCCTGCGTTCCATCATCGAGCAGGCCCTGCTCGACACCATGTATGACCTGCCTTCCCAAGGCAACGTCAAGCGCGTGGTGCTGGACGAGGGCGCCATCGAAGGCGAGGGCAAGCCATTGCTCATCTACGCCGACGAGGACGCGGCTGCCGACAAGCCAGAACGCGGAGAAGTCCGCGACGCCGCAGCCTGATATTTCAAAAAAGCCCGTTCCTGTAACGGGTTTTTTTGCCTAAGGCGCATTCCCGGGTGCAAACACGCTTTTCCCGCAGGCGCGACGCTTGCATACTGGGAGTGCCGCCCCGGGGTTTTTTCCAGCCTTTGGGTTATCCGGGCGCCGAGATCTTGAATTTTCGGCTATTGTTCCCATAACAGACGTAACCGACGTGGATTGCCCGGGTATACCCGGATCTCCCGTCCCCGATACGCCGAGTCATACCGAGGAACCTCCTATGTCTGCCAGCCAGACCCTGCCTTCCGACCCGATCGACCTGCCCCTGCTCCCACTGCGCGACGTCGTGGTGTTTCCGCACATGGTCATCCCGCTGTTCGTCGGCCGTCCGCGCTCTATCCGCGCGCTCGAGGTTGCGATGGAAGCGGGCAAGAGCATCATGCTCGTGGCCCAGAAATCCGCCGGCAAGGATGACCCCACCCCCGAAGACGTCTACGAGATCGGCTGCGTAGCCGGCATCCTGCAGATGCTCAAATTGCCCGACGGCACCGTCAAGGTGCTGGTCGAAGGCACCCAGCGCGCCCGTATCAACAGCATCGAAGACGCCGATTCGCACTTCACCTGCCAGGTGAGCCCGATCGAACCGGACGCCATGCAAGGCTCCGAGACCGAGGCCCTGCGCCGCGCCATCGTGGCTCAGTTCGAGCAGTACGTAAAACTGAACAAGAAGATCCCGCCGGAGATCCTGACCTCGCTGGCTGGCATTGATGATGCCGGGCGCCTGGCCGACACGATCGCCGCACATCTTCCCCTGAAGCTCGAGCAGAAGCAGAAGATGCTCGAGATCGTCGGCACCTCCGAGCGCCTCGAAGGCCTGCTCACGCAACTCGAAACCGAAATCGACATCCTCCAGGTCGAAAAGCGGATTCGCGGCCGCGTGAAGAAGCAGATGGAGAAGAGCCAGCGCGACTACTACCTGAATGAGCAGGTCAAGGCCATTCAGAAAGAGTTGGGCGAAGGCGAAGAGGGCGCGGACATCGAAGAGCTTGAAAAGAAGATCATCGCTGCCCACATGCCCAAAGAGGCGCGCAAGAAGGCCGATGCCGAGCTCAAGAAGCTCAAGCTCATGTCGCCCATGTCGGCCGAAGCCACCGTGGTGCGCAACTACATCGATACGCTCATCAACCTCCCCTGGAGGAAGAAGAGCAAGATCAACAATTCCATCAGCAACGCGGAAACGGTGCTGGACAACGACCACTACGGTCTGGAAAAGGTCAAGGAACGGATCCTCGAATATCTTGCCGTGCAACAGCGCGTGGACAAGGTGAAGGCGCCCATCCTGTGCCTGGTCGGCCCTCCTGGCGTGGGTAAGACCTCGCTCGGCCAATCCATCGCCAAGGCAACGAACCGCAAGTTCGTGCGCATGGCGCTGGGCGGCGTGCGCGACGAAGCCGAGATCCGCGGCCATCGTCGTACGTACATCGGCTCCATGCCTGGCAAGATCGTCCAGAACATGTCCAAGGTCGGCGTGCGCAATCCCTTGTTCCTGCTCGACGAAATCGACAAGCTGGGCATGGATTTCCGTGGCGATCCCTCGTCGGCGCTGCTCGAAGTGCTGGATCCGGAACAGAACCATACGTTCCAGGACCATTACATCGAAGTCGACTTCGACCTGTCCGACGTGATGTTCGTGGCTACCAGCAACACACTGAACATTCCGCCGGCCCTGCTGGACCGCATGGAAGTGATCCGCCTGTCGGGTTATACCGAGGAAGAGAAGATCCACATCGCCCGCGACCATCTGCTGCCCAAGCTGATGAAGAACAACGGCGTGAAGGATAGCGAACTCACGGTCGACGACAGCGCGCTGCGCGACATCGTGCGTTACTACACCCGCGAAGCCGGCGTGCGTGCGCTCGAGCGCGAAGTGGGCAAGATCTGCCGCAAGGTCATCAAGCAGTTGCTGACCCAGAACGACCGCGCCAAGGCTGAAGGCAAGACCGTCGAGGTCAAACCGGTCAACGTCACGGGCGACAACCTGAGCGATTTCCTGGGCGTGCGCCGTTACGCCTTCGGCATGGCCGAAAAGGAAAACCAGATCGGTCAGGTGACGGGTCTGGCCTGGACCGAAGTCGGCGGCGATCTGCTGACGATCGAAGTCGCGGACATGCCGGGCAAGGGCGTCATCCAACGCACCGGTTCGCTGGGCGACGTGATGAAGGAATCGGTCGAAGCGGCCCGCACGGTGGTGCGTTCGCGCGCCCGCCGCCTGGGCTTTGCCGACAGCGTCTTCGAGAAGCACGACATGCACGTGCACGTGCCGGAAGGCGCGACGCCCAAGGACGGTCCGTCCGCGGGTATCGCGATCACCACGGCCATGGTGTCGGCCTTGTCGCGCATCCCGGTGCGCGCCGACGTCGCCATGACCGGCGAGATCACGCTGCGCGGCGAAGTCCTGCCCATCGGCGGCCTGAAGGAAAAGCTGCTTGCAGCTCACCGTGGCGGCATCAAGACGGTCTTGATCCCGGAAGAAAACGTCAAGGATTTGGCGGAGATCCCGGACAACGTCAAGAACCACCTTGAAATCGTGCCGGTGCGCTGGATCGATAAGGTGCTGGAAATGGCCCTTGAGCGCCTGCCGGAGCCCCTGGCCGAGGAAGAGGCCGTCAAGGAACCCCTGGTGGCCAAGCCTGCCGAACCCGGTTCGACCGATCCGGTACTCAAGCACTGATGAACGCCTGGAGGACGCCGCCCTCGGGTGGCGTTTCTCCAAGACAGGGCCTTCAACAAAAAACCCCGCCAAGAAAATCGGCGGGGTTTTTTTACGTAGTGCGCGGAGGCAGAACGCCGGGGTCTAGTGCAGTGCGTGTGTGCGGATCAGGCCTACTGCAATGCCCTCCAGCGCAAAATCCTGGCCGGCTTCGACCACAATGGGTTCGAAATCGGGGTTTTCGGGCAGGAGTTCGATGTGGCCGTTCTGGCGCTGCAGCCGCTTGACCGTGACGTCGTCGCCCAGGCGGGCCACCACGATCTGGCCGTTGCGGGCTTCCGAGGCTTTCTTCACGGCGAGCAGGTCGCCTTCCAGGATGCCGGCATCGCGCATGCTCATGCCGCGGACCTTGAGCAGGTAGTCGGGCGCCTGGGCGAACAGGTTGGGGTCCACGCCCACTTCGCGCTCGACGTGCTCGGCGGCCAGGATGGGGCTGCCCGCAGCCACGCGGCCGACCAGGGGCAGCAGCAATTGCGCCAGACCCGGCATCGGCAGCGCGCTTTGCGTGGAAGTGGGGGAGGCGTCTTTCAGGCGGATGCCGCGGGAGGCGCCCGCCGTCAGTTCGATGGCGCCCTTGCGCGCCAGCGCCTTGAGGTGATCTTCCGCTGCATTGGGGGAGCGGAAACCCAGGGCCAGGGCGATTTCGGCGCGCGTCGGCGGGAAGCCGGTGCGTGCGACGGTCTGCCGGATGAGGTCCAGGATTTGTTGTTGGCGATCAGTGAGTTTGCTGGCCATGGCGATGATCCGGTGCTAGCGGACTGTACATATATACAGCGCCATTCTGGGGGACGCAGCGCAAAAAAGCAAGCCAGCCCGCGCCAAAAGAAAAAGCCGGCCCGCGCCAAAAGAAAAACGGGACCCGAAGGTCCCGTTCCTGGCGGCAGGCCCGGATGGGCCTGTGCGCGGCAAGCGGCCTTAAAGCACTGCTGCGATGCCCTTGGCGACCTTGTCGATGTTGCCGCTGTTCAGCGCGGCGACGCAGATGCGGCCGCTGGACACGGCGTAGACACCATGCTCTTCGCGCAGGCGATCCACTTGCGCGGCGGTCAGGCCCGAGTACGAGAACATGCCGCGCTGCTGCAGCACGAAGCTGAAGTCCTGCTTGCCGCCGTGTTCCTTGATCTTGTCGACCAGTTGCTTGCGCATCTCGCGGATGCGGTCGCGCATGCCGGCCAGTTCCTCTTCCCACATGGCAAAGAGTTCAGGCGTGTTCAGGACCGTCGACACCACCGTGCCGCCGTGGGTGGGCGGGTTGGAGTAGTTGGTGCGGATCACGCGCTTGAGTTGGCTCAGCACGCGGGTGGCTTCGTCCTTGCTGCCGGCCACGACCGTCAGCGCGCCCACGCGTTCGCCGTACAGCGAGAACGACTTCGAGAACGACGAGCTGATGAACATGGTCAGGTCCAGATCGGCGAACATGCGCACGACCGAGGCGTCTTCGGTCAGGCCGTCGCCGAAACCCTGGTAGGCGATGTCCAGGAACGGGACCAGCTTGTTTTCCTTGACGACGGCGGCGATCTGCTTCCACTGGTCGGGGGTGGGGTCCACGCCGGTGGGGTTGTGGCAGCAGGCATGCAGCACGACGACGGTCTTGGCGGGGGCGGCCTTCAGGTCGGCCAGCATGGCGTCGAAATTCAGGCCGCGGGTGGCGGCGTCGTAGTACGAATAGGTGCCGACCTCGAAGCCGGCGCGCTCGAACAGGGCGCGGTGGTTTTCCCAGCTGGGATCGCTGATCAGGACCTTGGAGGTCGGCAGCAGCTGGCGCAGGAAGTCGGCGCCGATCTTCAGCGCGCCGGTTCCGCCCAGGGCCTGGGTGGTCAGCACGCGGCCGGCGGCGGCCAGCGCCGAATCCTTGCCCAGCAACAGGGCTTGCGCGCCGGTGTTGTAGCCGGCGATGCCTTCGATCGGCAGGTAGCCGCGGGCGGCGGCGGCTTCGATGCGGGCGGCCTCGGCCTTGCGCACCGCGCCCAGCAGGGGAATGCGACCCTGATCGTCGTAGTACACGCCCACGCCCAGATTCACCTTACCGGGACGCGTATCAGCGTTGTATTGTTCGTTCAGGCCAAGAATGGGGTCGCGCGGCGCGAGTTCGACGGAATCGAAAAGGGTGCTCATGGGAGTCTGATGAGGTGGGTGGACGCAGTACAGGCTGCTGTGGATAATGAGGGGTTTACCCTGGAAGAGTCTAGCATGCCTAAGAGCGCAATAGACCCGATTACGGCGGGGGCTGCGGCGAACCCGGCGGCCGATCCCGTGGCGGCATCGGCCGTGGCGGACCCGTCCGCGCCAGGCCCTGGATTCATCGACTTCCCGGGCAGCCCGTTTCATCTGTACCAACCCTATCCGCCGGCTGGGGATCAGCCCACCGCCATCGAGGGGCTGACGCAGGGGGTAGAGGACGGCCTGATGTTCCAGACGCTTTTGGGCGTGACGGGCTCCGGCAAGACCTACACCATGGCCAACGTGATCGCCCGCATGGGACGGCCGGCGCTGGTGCTGGCCCCCAACAAGACGCTGGCCGCCCAGTTGTACGCCGAGATGCGGGAGTTCTTCCCGAAGAACGCGGTCGAGTACTTTGTTTCGTATTACGACTACTACCAGCCTGAGGCCTACGTCCCGACGCGCGACCTGTTCATCGAAAAGGATTCGTCCATCAATGAACACATCGAGCAGATGCGGCTGTCCGCGACCAAGAGCCTGCTGGAGCGCCGCGACACCATCATCGTGGGCACGGTGTCCTGCATCTACGGTATCGGCAACCCGGGCGACTACCATGCCATGGTGCTGATCCTGCGCGCTGGGGATCAGATCGCCCGCCGCGAGATCCTGGCGCGCCTCGTCGCCATGCAGTACACCCGCAACGACGCCGAGTTCACCCGTGGCGTATTCCGGGTGCGCGGCGAGACCATCGACATCTTCCCGGCGGAAAGTCCGGAGCTGGCGCTGCGCCTGACGCTATTCGACGACGAAATCGAAAGCCTGGAGCTGTTCGACCCGCTGACCGGCCGCATCCGCCAGAAGCTGCCGCGTTTCACCGTTTATCCCGGTTCGCACTACGTCACGCCGCGCGATACCGTGCTGCGCGCCATCGAAACCATCAAGGAAGAGCTGCGCGAACGCGTCAAGCGTTTTGTCGACGACGGTCATCTGGTCGAGGCCCAGCGGCTGGAGCAGCGCACCCGTTTCGACCTGGAAATGCTGCAGGAACTGGGGTTCTGTAAGGGCATCGAAAACTACTCCAGGCACCTGTCGGGCGCGGCGCCGGGCGAACCGCCACCTACCTTGATCGACTACCTGCCGTCCGATGCGCTCATGTTCATCGACGAAAGCCACGTCACCATCGGGCAGTTGGGCGGCATGTACCGCGGCGACCGTGCGCGCAAGGAAACGTTGGTGCAGTACGGCTTCCGGCTGCCTTCGGCGCTGGACAACCGGCCGTTGAAGCTTGAAGAATTCGAGGCCCGGATGCGCCAGTGCGTATTCGTATCGGCCACGCCGGCTGCGTACGAGAAAGAGCACACCGACAACGTCGTGGAGCAGGTCGTCCGACCCACCGGGCTGGTGGATCCGCTGGTCGAGGTCCTGCCTGCCCGCACGCAGGTCGACGATCTGCTCGGGCAGATCAAGGCGCGCGTCTCGCAAGCTGAGCGCGTGCTGGTCACCACCCTGACCAAACGCATGGCCGAGGACCTGACGGACTTCCTCAGCGAACACGGGGTGAGGGTGCGCTACCTGCACTCGGATATCGACACCGTAGAGCGCGTGGAGATCATCCGCGACCTGCGCTTGGGCACGTTCGACGTGCTGGTGGGGATCAACCTGCTGCGCGAAGGCCTGGATATCCCTGAAGTCTCGCTGGTTGCCATACTGGACGCGGACAAGGAAGGTTTCCTGCGGTCGGAGCGCAGCCTGATCCAGACCATAGGCCGCGCGGCGCGCAATCTGAATGGCCACGCCATCCTCTATGCGGACCGCATCACCGATTCGATGCAGCGCGCCATGGAAGAAACCGAGAGACGACGCGCCAAGCAGCAGAAATTCAACGCCGATCATGGCATCACTGCCAGGGGCGTGCAGAAGGCCGTGCGCGAGCTGATCGACGGCGTGGTCGCGCCCACGCAGCACGATGCGCTCGAGGCGGCGGTGCCGGCTGAGTTCCTGAAGGACGAAAAGGCCCTGGCCCGCGAGATCAAGCGCCTGGAGAAACTGATGATGGACCATGCCCGGAATCTGGAGTTCGAGCAGGCGGCGGCCGCCCGCGACGCCTTGACCGCGCTGAAGCAGCGGGTGCTTCTGGATGGGGCGGTATAGGCCAGGTTGGTGTACCTAAATGTTTCTATTGGCTGACGGTCTGCTGAATTTTTAGAAAATCTGTTGCGTTGCAATCAAGCTGTCGCAATCAGGCGAATTCTCCGGGTCCAGTGTTCAGGCGCAGGATCCGGATTCAGTCGTAAGTGTATGATTTGTTTGAGTTAATAATGGCGATGTATTGGCTCGGCCCGAATCTCGCAAACGCAAAAAAAGCTTGCCTTATCTCGGGTTTTCCCGCACACTTACTTCCATGATGACCAAGGTACTTTTCGTTTGCATGGGCAATATCTGTCGCTCGCCGAGCGCAGAGGGCGTGTTTCGCCATTTGGTGAACGACGCGGGTTTGGGCGATGTGGTTCGCATCGACTCCGCGGGCACGCACGCGTTTCACATCGGCGAGGCGCCTGATGCCCGGGCGCAGGCCGCAGCGCGCAAGCGCGGCTACGAGATCACGCACTGCGAAGCGCGTCAGGTCACCGCGGAGGATTTCCGCGATTTCGACCTGATCCTCGCCATGGACTGGGACAACCTGTCTGCCATGCAGCAGCAGTGCCCCAAGGCCTACCAGCACAAGCTGATGCTGCTGATGCGCTTTGCCAACGAGTTCGAGGAGGCCACCGTGCCCGATCCGTACTATGGCGGCGCCGATGGTTTCGGCAAGGTATTGGACTACCTGGAAGACGCCTGTCAGGGTGTGCTCGAGCTGGTGCGCAAGCGCGCTACCCAGTATCAGGCGGCGTGATCCGTTTTTTCCGCAGGGCTGCCCGCCGGGCGGTTCTCGGAGAAACTGGGCAGAAAAAAACCGCGCGAATGCGCGGTTTTTTCTAGCCGGGAGCCATACCAAATTAGTCGGGAATAGGCTATACTTGAGCCAATTACTCGGGTATTGACCGCTGGATTCGCCTGCGGCCATTGCCGAATCACAGGGAACCTACCATGCGGCTAACTACCAAGGGGCGTTTCGCCGTGACTGCCATGATCGATCTGGCTATGCGGCAGCATAGCGGTCCGGTCACTCTAGCGGCCATCAGCCAGCGTCAGAATATTTCGCTGTCCTACCTGGAACAGCTGTTCGGGAAACTGCGTCGCCACGAACTCGTGGACAGCGTGCGCGGTCCCGGCGGCGGCTATTCGCTTGCACGCCTGGCCCGTAACGTTACCGTCGCCGACATCATCTTTGCCGTCGACGAACCCCTGGACGCCACCAGTTGCGGCGGCAAGCGGGACTGTACGAGCGGCAACGACGGCAAGCCGGGCAAGTGCATGACGCACGAACTCTGGGCTACGTTGAATCGCAAGATGGTGGATTACCTGGATTCGGTGTCCCTGCAAGATCTGGTCGATCAGCAGCGCGTGCGCCAATTGCAGGAAGCCAACAATCAAGCGCAGGCTTGCGCGGTACGCGTGAACCGGGTGGGGGGCGCCGCAAGCGCCGCCAATGCTCCGGCCGCGACCGTCGCCGCCAACGCCACCGTATAAGCAGTATCAGGAGTTGTAGAAATGACCACCCGCCCGATCTATCTGGACTATTCGGCCACGACGCCCGTCGACCCCCGCGTCGTGGACAAGATGGTGCCCTGGCTGTACGAGAACTTCGGCAACCCGGCCTCGCGCAGCCACGCGTTTGGCTGGGAATCCGAAGATGCCGTCGAACGCGCCCGCGAAGAAGTCGCCAAGCTGGTCAACGCCGACCCGCGCGAAATCGTCTGGACCTCCGGCGCGACCGAGTCCAACAACCTGGCGATCAAGGGCGCCGCGAACTTTTACTCCGAACGCGGCAAGCACATCGTCACCGTCAAGACCGAGCACAAGGCTGTGCTGGACACCTGTCGCGAACTCGAGCGCCAGGGCTTCGAGGTGACCTACCTGGACGTCAAGGACAACGGCCTGATCGACTTGGACACCTTCAAGGCCGCGCTGCGCCCTGATACCGTGCTGGTGTCGGTGATGATGGTGAACAACGAAATCGGCGTGATCCAGGACGTGGAAACCCTGGGTGAAATCTGCCGCGAGAAGGGCATCATCTTCCACGTGGACGCCGCCCAGGCGACCGGCAAGGTGGCCATCGACCTGCAAAAGCTCAAGGTCGACCTGATGTCCTTCTCCGCCCACAAGACCTACGGTCCCAAGGGCATCGGCGCGCTGTACGTGCGCCGCAAGCCGCGCATCCGCATCGAAGCGCAAATGCACGGTGGCGGCCATGAGCGCGGTTTCCGCTCGGGCACGCTGGCCACGCACCAGATCGTCGGCATGGGCGAGGCTTTCCGCCTGGCCCGCGAGGAAATGGGCACCGAAAATGAGCGCATTCGCATGCTGCGCGACCGCCTGTGGGCAGGCCTGTCGCAGATCGAAGAGGTCTACCTCAACGGCGACATGGATCAGCGCGTTCCGCACAATTTGAATGTCAGCTTCAACTATGTCGAAGGCGAATCCCTGATCATGGCGATCAAGGAATTGGCCGTCTCCAGCGGCTCGGCCTGCACCTCGGCCAGCCTGGAACCGTCCTACGTGTTGCGGGCCCTGGGCCGCAACGACGAGTTGGCGCACAGTTCGATCCGTTTCACCCTGGGCCGTTTCACGACCGAAAAGGAAGTGGACTACGCCATCGAACTGCTCAAGAGCCGCGTCGGCAAGCTGCGCGATATGTCGCCGCTGTGGGAAATGGCCAAGGAAGGCATCGACTTGAACACCGTTCAGTGGGCTGCGCACTAAGCGCCCGCGCCTAGAAATTCGTGGAGAATTAACATGTCTTACAGCACCAAAGTTCTGGATCACTACGAAAACCCGCGCAACGTCGGTTCGTTCGACAAGTCGGACGAATCGGTGGGCACCGGCATGGTCGGCGCACCCGCCTGTGGCGACGTGATGAAGCTGCAGATCAAGGTGAACGAAGCCGGCGTGATCGAAGACGCGCGCTTCAAGACCTACGGCTGCGGTTCGGCCATCGCTTCCAGCTCGCTCGTGACCGAATGGGTCAAGGGCAAGACCCTGGACGAAGCGATGAACATCCGCAACACGCAGATCGCCGAAGAATTGGCCCTGCCGCCCGTGAAAGTCCACTGTTCCATCCTGGCCGAAGACGCGATCAAGGCCGCGGTGCAGAACTACAAAGAAAAGCATACGGCCCCGGCCGAAGCTGTGGCGGGCTGAACATGTCCGTTACCCTGACCCAACAGGCTGCCACCCATATCGGCCGCTACTTGCAGAAGCGCGGAAAGGGTATCGGCTTGCGGCTCGGCGTTAGGACCACGGGCTGCTCCGGCATGGCCTACAAGCTCGAATACGTGGACGACGTGGCGCCGGAAGACGTGGTGTTCGAAAGCTTCGGCGTGAAGGTCTTCATCGACCCGAAAAGCCTGTCCTACCTGGACGGCACCGAACTCGACTACGCCCGCGAAGGCCTGAACGAAGGCTTCAAGTTCCGCAACCCCAACGAGAAGGCGACCTGCGGCTGCGGCGAGTCGTTCACGGTGTAGGTCTTGGCTGTAGACGATCACTTCAGCCTGTTCGGCTTGCCGGCGCGCTTCGATCTGGACGCCCAGGCGCTTGAGTCCGCCTGGCGCGCTGTCGCCGCGCAGGTGCATCCCGACCGCTATGCCACTGCCAGCCCCGCGGAACGCCGCGTCGCCATGCAGTGGGCGGCGCGCGCCAACGAGGCCTACCGCCTGTTGCGCGATCCCTTGCTGCGGGCGCGCTACCTGTGCGAGCAGGCGGGCGTGGACCTGCAGACCGAGAGCAACACGGCCATGGACCCCGAGTTCCTGATGCAGCAGATGACCTGGCGCGAGATGCTGGACGACGCGCGCGACGACGCTGACGGCCTGGCGGCCTTGCAAGCGGAGTTGCAGCAGGCGCGCGCCACCATGCGGGCCACGCTGACCCGCTTGCTGGACCAGGACCGCGACTACGCGGCGGCCGGGCTCAAGGTGCGGGAATGGATGTTCGTGGAGAAGCTGGCGGAAGAACTGGCGCACGCCCAGCCCGCCGCATAGCCCAGGGCGCGCCGGAGCGCCCGCGAGGCGGGCGCCGGCATCGCGCCGCCTACTGACCATAAAAGCAGAATCATGGCCTTATTGCAGATATCCGAGCCTGGCGAATCGCCCGCGCCGCACCAGCGCAAGCTGGCGGTCGGGATTGATCTGGGCACTACCAATTCCCTGGTCGCGGCTGTGCGCAGCAGCGTCGCCGAAGTGCTGACGGATGCGCAGGGCCACGCCTTGCTGCCTTCCGCCGTGCGCTATTTCGCGGGCGGCAAGGTCACCACGGGCCGCGAGCCGCTGGCGCAGCAGGCCGAGGATCCGTTGAACACCGTTGTTTCGGTCAAGCGGTTCATGGGCCGTTCGCTGGAAGAGGCGCGCGCCAGCCGCGCGCCCTACGAATTCGTGGACGCGCCCGGCATGGTGCGCATCCGCACCGTCCAGGGCGACCTGAGCCCGGTCGAAGTATCGGCGCAGATCCTTGCCGTCCTGCGCCAGCGTGCCGAAGACGTGTTGGGCGACGATCTGGTCGGCGCCGTCATCACTGTGCCCGCTTATTTCGATGACGCGCAACGCCAGGCCACGCGCGACGCCGCCCGTCTGGCTGGTCTGAACGTACTGCGCCTGCTGAATGAACCGACGGCGGCGGCCATCGCCTACGGCCTGGATAATGCCGCCGAAGGCGTGTATGCCGTGTACGACCTGGGCGGCGGCACATTCGATATTTCCATTCTGCGCCTGACCCAGGGCGTGTTCGAAGTCATCGCCACGGGCGGCGATACCGCGCTGGGCGGCGACGACTTCGATGCGTTGATCGTCGATCATGTGGTGGCGGGGCTTGCTCCCGGCGAGTTTACGCCGGCGGATCGCCGCCGCCTGCTGATGTCGGCGCGCGCCGCGCGCGAAGCCTTGTCGGATGCGGATGCCGCCAGCCTGAAGCTGGCATTGTCCGACGGCAGGACCGTGGACACGAGCCTGACGCGGGCGGCATTCGAAGAATTGGCCCAGCCTCTCATCGTCCGTACGCTGGACTGCGCGCGCCGCGCCTTGCGCGACGCTGCGCTGACGCCGGCCGACGTGCGCGGCGTGGTGATGGTCGGCGGCGCCACGCGCATGCCGGTCGTGCGCGCGGCCGTGGGCAAGCTGTTCGGCTCGCAGCCATTGACCGATCTGGATCCGGACCAGGTGGTGGCATTGGGCGCCGCCTTGCAGGCCAATCTGCTGGCAGGCAATCGTGCGCCTGGCGAGGACTGGCTGCTGCTGGACGTGATTCCGCTGTCGCTGGGACTGGAAACCATGGGCGGCCTGGTGGAGCGCATCATCCCGCGCAACAGCACCATCCCCGTGGCGCGCGCGCAGGAATTCACGACCTTCAAGGATGGCCAGACGGCCATGAGCATCCACGTGGTGCAGGGCGAACGCGACCTGGTCGCCGATTCGCGCTCGCTGGCCCGTTTCGAACTGCGCGGCATTCCGCCCATGGTGGCTGGCGCCGCGCGCATCCGCGTGACCTTCCAGGTGGACGCCGACGGCCTGCTGAGCGTGACCGCGCGCGAACAGAGCAAAGGCGTCGAGGCCATGGTGTCCGTCAAGCCGTCCTACGGCCTCACGGATGACGAGATCGCGCAGATGCTGGCCGACAGCGTGGCGCAAGCCGATACCGATGCCCGCGCCCGCATGCTGCGGGAGCAACAAGTGGACGCCCGCCAGTTGGTCGAGTCGGTGCAGGCCGCGCTGGCCGCCGACGGCGACTTGCTGGACGCCGAGGAACGCAAGCGCGTGGACGAATGCCTGCAGGCCGCCATGGCAGCCCAGGACGCCCAGGACGTGGACACGGTGAAGGACGCAGTCCAGGCCTTGTCGGCCGCGACCGATGATTTCGCTGCGCGCCGGATGGATCGCAGCATCCGCGCCGCGCTGGCGGGCCGCAAACTTGATGAGATTGCCTGATAACACGCTATGCCGAAACTGACTGTATTGCCTCATCCCGACTACTGCCCGGAAGGCGCCGTAATCGAAGACGCGCCGAAGGGCGTGTCGATCTGCCGCGTGCTGCTGGACAACCACATCGATATCGAACACGCCTGCGAACTCTCGTGTGCGTGCACGACCTGTCACGTGGTGGTCAAGCAGGGCTACTCTTCGCTGGAAGACGCCACCGACGACGAAGAGGATCTGCTGGACAAGGCCTGGGGCCTGACCCCGACCTCGCGCCTGTCTTGCCAGGCGCTGGTGACCGACGCCGACCTGACGGTCGAGATTCCCAAGTACACCATCAACCACGCCAAAGAGGGCCATTGATGAAGTGGACCGACACCTACCAGATCGCCGAAGCGCTGCTCGACGCGCACCCCGACGAGGATCCCAAGACGCTGCGTTTCGTGCAGCTGCGCGAGTGGGTCCTGGCCTTGCCGGGCTTCAACGACGACCCCGCGCATTGTGGTGAAAAGATCCTGGAGGCCATCCAGATGGCCTGGATCGATGAGGCGGATTGATCGCTGAGTCGAAAACGCTCCCTGCGGGGAGCGTTTTTTGTTTTGGAGCGCTGCAGATGCGGGCCGAACCCGCCGCGGCCATGTCCGCCACGGTATCATCAAGGATCTTCCTGTCGTCCCTACCTCCCTGAGTCCACCGATGCCCGCTGCCCAATTGCGCTTTGGCCTGGCCGCCAACCGGCTGCACCACGAAACTCCCGATGCCGCGCTGTTTACCTGGCTGCGCGCATGTTCGGGCACGATACGCGAGCTGGGGGTGCAGCTGCACACCGTCGGCCGCACCCACGATGCGATCGTGCGCGAGGGCATGCTGCAGGGCTACGGTGGGCTGATCCGCTATCCCTACGGCCGTGAGGGCGGCTTGATGAAGCTGGTGGCCCGGGTGACGGAAGGGCGCGACGGGCAGGCGCCGTTCGACGGCGCGATCTACCTGATCGATCCCGTCGACCCGTCATCGATTTTCCCGGAGGCGCTGGCGCTCAAGCGCCAGTGCATCACGCACGGCCGTCCGTTCATTTCGACGCTCGCGGGCGCCATCGAATGGATGGAAGTCGAACGCGTCCATGCCGGCTTGCCGCCGGATGTCTCGGCTTCGCGCCATTTCAACTTCACCGGCCAGACCGTGGCGCTGATCGCCCACGATGCGCTCAAGGACGAGATGGTGGCGTTCGCCAGCGAGCATTTCGACGTGCTGTCGCGGTTTGCGCGGCGCGTGGCCACAGGCACCACCGGCGGCCGCTTGAACGACCTGGCCTGGTCGCGCGGCTGGCCCAAGGATACGCCCTGGGTGCACCGCTACCTGAGCGGGCCGCTGGGCGGCGACGCCCAGATCGCGGAGCTGGTGCTGGAACACCAATGCCAGCGCGTGATCTTCTTCGAAGATCCGCATGTGGCCCGCCAGCACGAGGCCGACATCCAGCTGCTGGAACGCGCGGTGCGCGTGGTGACCGAGTCCGCGACCTGCGCCACTTCGCCGGTGGTGGCGCGGCGCTGGGCGCAGGCGGTGGAAAAGCGCGTCATCTGAACCTGGCCCGGGTGGGCGCGTCGCCAGGTCGGGAGTCCGTGATGATGCGGCTGACCCGGTCGGCCACGGCGGATGCTGCCATGGACAATGGCAGGACATCGGACCTGCACAGGAACACGGGCCGCGCCAGGCGCGGCTTGACGATGCGGTGCAGGATGACCTCGCCGCGCGCGGCTTCCTGGTGCACCGCCGCGTAAGACAGGATGGTGTGCGCGATGCCAGCCTGCGCCAGTTCGATCAGTTGCGGAATGGCGTTGGCCTCGGCAATGACGCGGAATTCGGCGCGCTCCTGTTGTTGATACTGGTCCAGCAGGCGGCGCAGGCTGTGCTGGCTGCCAGGCAATACCAGCGGCAATTCGGCGAGCGCGTGCAGATCCATGACCGGCAGCGCACGTAGCGCGGCTGGGGCCGGCTTTTTGCGCGGCTTGGCCGACGGCGGCGAAACCACGACCAGTTCTTCATCTATCAGGTACTGGAAGCGCAGGTCGACCGAGGCGTCGTCGCTGAAGGTCAGTCCCAGGTCGGCATGGCCGGAACTGACGAAGCCCGGGATGTACCCGGTGCTGGACTCGATGATCTTCAGGTAGACGCCGGGCCAGTGTTCCAGGGAAAAGCGCAGGAGCGGCACGGTGAGCAGTTTGGCCATGGACATGGACATGGCCAGCGAGACGGTCCCGCGCGGTGCGCTGAGGTCTTCGCGCACGTCGGCGCGCGCCGCGTCGATGCGGCCAAGTATCTCGCGCGCGTGCGCCAGCATGCGCGATCCCGCAGCCGTTGGCGTGACCCCGCGGGCGCTGCGATGCAACAGCACCACGCCCAGATCCTCTTCCAGATTGCGTATCAGCAGGCTTAGCGCGGGTTGCGCGACATGGAGCGCGGCGGCGGCGCGGCTGATCGATCCAGTGGAAACCACGGCGACAAAGCATTGCATCGCGCGGATGGACATCGACATGATGCGTGAACCTCGTGCAGGCAGGCCATCACAAATTTATTATGGCCTGCATATTTAAACGGTATTTCTAATATATCAAGACGCTTCGCATAATGGACGCCATCCCTCTAAGAACACAACGGAGACATCATGGCGTTCCAAAGAATTCTTGCCGCTTGCGCGGCTGCGGCGGCGCTGTCCGGCCCGGCGTTGGCAGGTACCTGGCCTGCCAAGCCAATTACGCTGGTCGTGCCGTTTTCGGCCGGCGGTCCGACTGATTTCATCGCGCGCCTGGTGGCCGAGCCTCTGGCGCGCGAGTTGGGGCAGCAGGTCATCGTGCAGAACAAGCCGGGTGCCAGCGGCAATGTCGGCTACCAGAGCGTGCTGAACGGTCCCGCGGATGGCTATACGCTGATGCACAACACGGTGGCCATGCAGGCCATCAATCCGCTGATGTACCCGAGCGCGAAGATGGCTCCGCTGCAGGACTATGTGCCGGTCGGCACGACGGGCGCCATGCCCAATCTGCTGGTGGTCAATCCCGAGCGCACGCCGGTCAAGACCTTGGCCGAGCTGGTCCAGCGCGGCCGCGACATGAAGAACGGGCTCAGCTATGCCACCTTCGGCCCCGGCAGTTCGCCGCACGTCTATGGCGCGTCGTTGCAGAAGCTTGCGGGTTTTCAGGCCGTGGGCGTGGCTTACAAGGGCAGCGCGAACGCCGTGACCGACGTCATCGGCGGGCAGGTCGATTTCCTGTTCGACAGCATGTCGACCAGCCTCGGCCAGGTGCAAGGCGGCCGGCTGAGGGCGCTGGCGATTACCGCCGCCGAGCGTTCGCCCTTGTTGCCGGACGTGCCCACGCTGAAGGAGGCGGGCTATCCCAGCCTGGATCTCAAATTCTGGTTCTCCCTGCAGACTCCTGCGGGCACCCCGCCGGACGTGGTGCAGAAGCTGCGCGAGGCCGTGGCCCGAGTGGTCGCGAGCGATGCCTACCGCAAGGCGATGCAGGAGCGCGGCGCGGAGGCTTTCCGAGTCGCTCCCGCCGAACTGGATGCGTTCTTCAAGCGCGAAACCGCGCAATGGACCCAGGCTGCGCAAACCATCGGCCTGAAGGGCGAGCAGTAATCATGTCGACTGAAGCACGCATGATGCCGTTGAAGAACATCACCGTCCTGGACCTGAGCAAGGTGCTGGCCGGGCCGCTATGCGGCCAGTATCTGGGCGAACTGGGCGCGCGGGTGATCAAGGTCGAACCCGTGGGCAAGGGCGACGACACGCGCGCCTGGCTGCCGCAGGATGCCGGCCAATCCGCAACTTTCCTGGCGGTGAACCACAACAAGCGCAGCCTGGCCGTGGATCTCAAGACGCCGGCAGGGCGCGCCGTGGTGCACCGCCTCGCGCAACAGTCGGATGTGGTGTTGCAGGGCTTTGGCGGCAAGACCGCCGCGCGCCTGGGCGTGGATTACGAGACGCTCAGCGGCCTCAATCCCCGTCTGGTGTACTGCGAGATATCGGGCTATGGCCGCGAGGGCCCGATGGGCGAGGAGCCGGGCTATGACGTCATGCTGCAGGCCTTCAGCGGCATGATCAGCACCATGGGCGAGCCTGATGGAAATTTCGCGCGCGCCAGCTTCTCGCCGGTGGACCTGGGCACGGGCTCGTTCGCGCTGAGCGGGATCCTGGCCGCGCTGCTGGAGCGCAGCCAGACCGGCAAGGGACAGTATCTGGACGTTTCCCTATTGGACACTTCGCTTGGCCTGATGTCGTACATGGCGCAGAACTACTGGCGCACCGGCCAGATTCCGCGCCGCATGGGCACGGGCCATCCGGCCATGTGCCCTTATCAGGCGTTTCGCGCGGCCGATGGAGACATCATGCTGGGCGTGGGCAACGATGCGCAATGGCAGCGCTTTTGCGCGGTCGCGGGACTGCAGGACCATGTCGATGCGCCCCAATTCGCGACCAACGCCGACCGGGTCCGCCATTTTGCCGAGACGGTCGCGCTGGTCCAGGCGCGCATGCAGACGCGCAGCGTGGCGCAATGGCTGGATGCGCTCAAGCCCGCGGGCATTGCTTGTTCCGCCATCCACACGCTGGACGAAGCGCTGGCGCATCCGCAGGTCGCTGCCCGCGAACTGATCGTCAAGAGTGAGCACAAGGTGCTGGGCGAGGTCCGCAACGTCGGCCTGCCGATACGGTTCGGCCGCCAGCCTCGCCAGGCTGCGCTGCCCGCGCCCGTGCTGGGTGAGCACACTCGCGAAGTCCTGGCCGAGCTGGGCTACGCGCAAGCTGAAATCGAAGCGCTGCTGGCGTCGGGCAGCGTGCAAACCCATTCCTGAATGCGAGAAGACAGATGACATTCCTGCGATACGAAGTCCGCGATCGGATTGCGGAAATCCATATGTGCCATGCGCCCGTCAATGCGCTGGACGAAGACATGCTGGACGCGCTGATCGCCGCGCTGGAACGGGCCAATGCCGATCCCGCGGTGCGCGCCGTGCTGCTGGCCAGCGATTTGCCTGGGCGCTTCTGCGCCGGGCTGGACATGAAGAAGTTGCTGGACAGCACGCCGGCGCGGATTCATGCGCTGTTGTCCAAGCTGTACATCAAGCTCTACGACACGCAGTTCAACCTGACGAAGCCCTCGATCTCGGTGGTGTCGGGCGCGGTGCGCGGCGGCGGCATGACGGTGGCCATTTCCAGCGACCTGGTGGTGGCCGCGGATACCGCCACTTTCGGCTATCCGGAAATCGATGTCGGCGTCTTGCCGGCGATCCACTACGTGCACCTACCGGGCATCGTGGGCAAGCACCGGGCGTTCGACCTGCTGTTCACCGGGCGCATCTTCGATGCGCAAGAGGCGCACGGGCTGGGGCTGGTGGCGCGCGTCGCGCCCGCGGCGCAATTGCTGGAGCAGGCCCGCCTGCTGGCGCGCTCGCTGGCGGACAAGCCGCCGCAAGTCCTGGCGATGGGGCGGCGCGCCTTCGTCTACAGCAACGACAACGAATACCGTCGCAGGGTGGCGACGGCGGTCGAAGTGTTCTGCAATGCAGCCGCCACGCCCGAGGCGCGCGAGGGCTTGAGCGCCTTCGTGCAAAAGCGCGCGCCGGACTGGAGCGGGCTGCGCAACGGCGGGTAGAGCCGGCGCCGCGTGCGTGCATTGGCCTACTTTCCCTTGAACTGCGGCGTCCGCTTCTCGCGGAACGCCCGCACGCCTTCGGCGAAATCCTGGCGCGCAGCCGTGTCCAAAAAGCGCGCCGTTTCTTCGGCCAGCTGGGTTTCCAGCGTGGCGTGCTCGGCCGAACGCAACAGGTCCTTGGCGCCGGCGATGCCGTGCGGCGCGTGGCGGGCGATGTCCTGCGCATAGGCTTGCGCCGCTTGGGCAAGTTCGCCGGATGCGGCGGTACGCGTGACGATGCCCCAGGCCAGCGCGTCGTTCGCGGAGAAGGCGTCATGGCGCAGCAGCAGGTCCAGCGCGCGTCGGGCGCCCAGCACCCGCGTGAGGCCGTGCGTCATGCCGGCGTCCGGCGTCGCTCCAAGCTTGAGATAGGCCGTCATGAAGCGGGCCTCGGCATCGGCGATGGCCAGGTCGCAGGCCAGCACCAGCGACAGGCCCGCGCCCGCGGCGATGCCGTGCACCTGGGCGATCCAGACCTTGTCCATGCGGGCGATGCGCGCGATGAAATCGTTCAACGGCGTGAACAGGTCCAGCAGCGTGGCGCGCACCTGGGCCGGGTCGCCCATGAACATGCTGATGTCGCCGCCGGCGCAGAAAGCCTTGCCGGTGGCGCGCAGCAGGACCGCGCGGATTTCATCGCGCGTTTCCAGCCATTGCGCGGCGCCTTGCAGGTCCTGCGCCAGCGCCACGTCGATGGCATTCAGGGCATCGGGGCGGTTCAGCGTCACGGTCGCGATTGCGCCGTCGGTCTCCAGAAACAGCGTCTGGAAGACGGGAAGTCCTTGGGTCATGGCGAGTCTCCGTTATCGGGTAAGTACCAGCTGTCGATCCAAAAACCGCGATGCTATGGTCTGAACCGAGCGCTTGCTTGGTTTTCTTTTAAGCACGCTTAGCGTAACGCATAGAACGATTTTCCGGCGCTGTACTGGCGTAGGTAAAGACAGGTTCGTTGCATCTCCTGCCTCGCGGGTTCGCCAGACCGACGTCGATAAAAACTTCGCATGTAAAAGCGAGGAGACAAATGGTGGATCAGTCCGACAGCACTGCCTTGCTGGAGGTGGATGGGGTCACGCTGGCGTTCGGCGGGGTCAAGGCGCTTACCGGCGTGGGCTTTCGCGTGGCGCCTGGGTCCATCACCACGGTCATCGGCCCCAATGGCGCGGGCAAGACCTCGCTGTTCAATACCATTTCCGGTTTCTACCGTCCGGCGTCCGGGCAGATCCGCTTCCAGGGTCGCGACATCACGCGCATGGCCGCGCCGGAACGCGCGCGGTTGGGCCTGGCCCGCAGCTTCCAGAACATTGCGCTGTTCCGCGGCATGACCGTGCTGGACAACATCAAGCTGGGCCGCCACGCCCACCTGCGCACCAATGTGCTGGACGCCTTGTTCTATCTGGGGCGGGCGCGCCGCGAAGAAATGGCGCTGCGCGCCGACATCGAAGAACGCATCATCGACTTCCTGGAAATCGACCACATCCGCCACGCGCCGGTGGCCGCGCTGTCCTATGGCCTGCAGAAACGCGTGGAGCTGGCGCGGGCGCTGGCCATGAATCCCAAGGTGCTGATGCTGGACGAGCCGGTGGCGGGCATGAACCGCGAAGAGACCGACGACATGGCGCGCTTCATCCTGGACGCGCGCTCCGAATGGGGTGTGACGGTGTTGATGGTGGAGCACGACATGGGCATGGTCATGGACCTGTCGGACCACGTGGTGGTGCTGAACTTCGGCCAGGTGATCGCCGACGGCACGCCTGCGCAGGTGCAGGCGGATCCCCATGTCATCCAGGCCTATCTGGGCGCGGGCGACGTCGGCGACCTGCGCCGCCGCCTGCGGGAGGCGGCCTGATGGACTGGCTGTTCTTCCTGGAAGTCACGCTGGCCGGGCTGGGCAGCGGTGGACTTTATGCGCTGGCGGCGCTGGCCTTCGTCATCGTCTACAAGGCGACCCGGGTGGTGAACATCGCCATCGGCGAATTCCTGATGTTGGGCGCCTACGTGTTCTACGCCTTCGCCACGGGCATGGAGTGGCCGATCTGGCTGGCCATCGTGGGCGCGGTGGTGGTGTCGGGTGCGCTGGGCGCCGTGGTCGAGCGCCTGACCATCCGTCCCATGCTGGGCGAGGCGCCGATCTCGGTGTTCATGATCACGGTGGGCCTGGCGTCGATCCTGGTGGGCGCGGTGGAACTGATCTGGACGGCCGACCAGCGCCGCCTGCCGGAATTCATGCCGCGTTCGCCGGTGATGATAGGCGAGGCATTCGTCGCGCCCAAGGTGTTCTACGGTTTCTGGGTGGCGGTGGTGCTGGCGCTGCTGGTGCTGGTGGTGTTCCGCTACTGGCGCGGCGGGGTGGCGTTGCGCGCCACGGCCTCGGACCAGGGCGCGGCGTATGCCATGGGCATCAACGTGCCGCGCGTGTTCTCGCTGGCCTGGGTGGCGGCGGGCGCGCTGGCCGCGGTGTCGGGCGTAATCGTCGGCGCGATCGGCGGCATTTCTTCGTCGATGGGCGTGTTCGGCCTGTCGGTGCTGGTGGTGGTGATCGTGGGCGGGCTGGACAGCGTGGCCGGCGCCCTGGTGGGCGGCGTCTTCATCGGCCTGCTGGAAGCCTGGGCCGGCGCCTACATGGGCGGCGAATACAAATTGCTGGCTACCTTCATCGTGCTGGTGGTGGTGCTGATGGTCAGGCCCTACGGCCTGTTCGGCACCCGTGAAATCGAGAGGCTCTGACCGATGCGCATCGCGACTGCCAAGCAGACTTATCTTGCGGACGAAGCGCTGTTCGACACCCGTACGCAGAAGGCGTGGCTGGTCTTGCTGGCCGCGTCCCTGGTCATGTTCCCCTTCGTGGCCGATGCCTACTGGCTGTACCTGGCTTGCCTGGTGGCCATCAATGTCGCCAGTGCCACGGGGCTGAACATCCTCACGGGTTATACCGGCCTGGTCAGCCTGGGGCAGGCGGCCTTCATGGGCCTGGGGGCGTACACGGTGGCGGTGCTGGAGCAGCGGCTGGGCACGCCGGTGCTGCTGAATCTGGTGGCTGGCGGGCTGGTGGCGATGCTGGGTGGTCTGCTGGTCGGCATTCCGTCCCTGCGGGTGAAGGGCCTGTACCTGGCCATCGCCACGATCGCCGCCTCGTTCATCGCGCATTTCATCTTCGCCAACTGGCAGTTCACGGGCGGCACGACGGGGATGCAGGTGCCGCCGGCGCGGGTGCTGGGCGTGGACCTGGACACCTCGTTCAAGATCTACTGGCTGATCGTGCCGGTGACGGCGCTGATGGTGCTGGGCGCGGCCAACCTGTTCCGCACGCGCATCGGCCGCGCCTTCATCGCCATACGCGACCGTGACATCTCGGCCGAGGTGCTGGGCATACGCCTGTTGCGCTACAAGCTGCTGTCGTTCGGCCTGTCCTCGTTCTATGCGGGCGTGGCGGGCGGCATGTGGGCCTACTTCTTCCGGGTCGTCACCCCCGAGAGCTTCCCGCTGATCATGTCGATCTTCTTCCTGGCCGCCATTATCGTGGGCGGCATGGGCACGATCCTGGGCTCCATCCTGGGCGCCATCTTCATGACCATGGTGCCGGAACTGCTCAAGCTGATCGTCGGTTGGCTGCCGGTGGGCGGCGACGCGCTGCGCCTGATCTCGCCGGTGCGCACCATTGTTTTCGGCCTGCTGATCGTGGGCTTTCTGATCTTCGAGCCGCACGGGCTCGCGGAAATCTGGCGGCGCGTGCGCCGTTACTTCCACCTCTGGCCCTTCCGCACCTAGCCCATGCGAGGCGAGCGCGGCGGCGGCCATCCATAAGACCCTCAGGAGACTAACCATGAAGCGCATCCGGATCGGCAGCGGTTTATCGAGGTTGTTGGCCCCCCTGGGCCTGGCGGCGGCCCTGTCAGCGGCGCCGGCCGCGCAGGGGGCCGAGGACCTGGTGCTGGGCGGCTCCATCCCTCTGAGCGGCGTGTTCGCCTTCGCGGGGCAGGGCATCCATGCCGGCATTACCGACTACGTGAAGATCGTCAACGACCAGGGCGGCGTGAAGGGGCGCAAGCTGCGCTACGTGCCGGAAGACACGGCCTACAAGGTGGATGCGTCGGTGGCGGCGTTCAAGAAGATCACCAGCCAGAACAAGGTGAACTTCTACTACGGCGACTCCACCGGTTTCTCCAAGACCATCAATGCCGAGTTGATCCGCACGGGCGATATCCTGATGACCGGCGCGTCGTTTGCCACCGAATTGAACGATCCGGCCAAGTATCCGGCCCAGTTCATGCTGGGACCGGATTACACGGAAATGTTCGGCATCCTGCTGCGCTACATCGCCAAGGAGCAGCCCGGCGCCAAGGTGGCGTTCGTGTATTCGGACACGGAGTTCGGCCGCGATCCCATCGCCAGCTCGCGCGCGGTGGCGGAAAAGCTGGGCCTGAAGGTCGCGACCGAGATCATGACGCCGCCGGGCAGCGTGGACGTGTCGACCGAGGTCATCAAACTGCGCCGCGCCGATCCGGACTACACCATCTTCCACGGCTACGTGCTGGCGCCCATTCCCGAGTTCGTGGGGCAGGGCAAGCGCATGGGCCTGAAGACGCGCTACATGGGCACGTTCTGGACCATGGACAACTCCACCGTGATGCAGATGGGCGAGGACGCCGAGGGCTTCATGGGCGTGATGCCGTACCGCTACTACTACGATACCGCGGCCGATGCGCCGATGCTGAAGAAGATCCGCGAGATGCGCCCGACGTACCAGAGCACGGGCTACATGCAGGGGTTCCTGGCGGCGATGTTGTTCACCGAGGTGGCCAAGCGCACGCTGGACGCCGGCAAGGAGCTGACCAGCGCCAACATGAAGGCGGCGCTGGACGGCATCAAGGATTTCGACACGGGCGGCCTGATCGGCGTGCCGATTTCGATCAAGGGTAATTCGATCCCGGTGGGCCGGATCTATCGCGCCGACGTGAAGCAGAAGCAGATGGTGCCGGCCTCCGACTGGATCGTGCTGAAGTGAGGCGCCAGTGAACCCTGGACATGAGGCGCAGGCCGCGCCGCCGGCTCCGGCGGTGCTCGATATCAACAATATCGAAGTCGTCTACAACAAGGCGGTGCAGGTGCTGCGCGGCTTGTCCTTGTCGGTGCCGGCCGGCAGCATCGTGGCGCTATTGGGCAGCAACGGCGCCGGCAAGTCCACCACGCTGAAGGCCGTGTCCGGCCTGCTGGACCTGGAGGACGGGGCGCTGGTGCGCGGGCAGATCGTCTTCAATGGCGGCGACACCGCGGGCGCCAGGCCGCAGAACCTGGTGCGCGCGGGGCTGGCGCACGTGATGGAAGGGCGCCGGGTGTTCGAGGACCTGACTGTCGAAGAGAACCTGGTGGCCGCGACCTATGCCTTGACGGGCAGGCCGGGGGCGAAGGTCGATTTCGATCTGGTCTATGGCTACTTCCCGCGCCTGTTCGAGCGCCGCCGCGGCCTGGCGGGCTATCTGTCGGGCGGCGAGCAGCAGATGCTGGCCATCGGCCGCGCGCTGATCGCGCAGCCCAGCCTGATGCTGCTGGACGAACCTTCGCTGGGCCTGTCGCCGATGCTGGTGGAGAACATCTTTTCCATCATTGCGCGCATCAACCACGAGCAAGGAGTGTCGATGCTGCTGGTGGAGCAGAACGCCTCGGTGGCGCTGGCGGTGGCCCATTACGGCTACATCATGGAAACCGGCAAGGTGGTGATAGACGGCAGCGCCGAAAAGTTGGCGGCGGACCCGGACGTGCGCGAGTTCTACCTGGGCGTGGGCGGCACGGGCGAGGCCCGCGGCTTTCGCGACATCAAGCACTACAAGCGCCGCAAGCGCTGGCTGTCATGACGGACAAGCACATGGATATCTCCGGCGCTTCGGCGCAGGCGTGGCCGGCCCTGACGCTGCCGCAGATGCTGCGCGAGCAGGCGCGCCGCCAGCCGGGGGCCATCGCCATCCGGCAGAAGGACTTCGGCATCTGGAAGCCCATGACCTGGGCGGAATACTGGAGCCGGGCCTGCCGCGTGGGACTGGGCCTGCGCGCCCTGGGTCTGAGCGCGGGCGGACGGGTCGCCATCGTCTCCGAGAACCGCGTGGAATGGCTGCTGACCCAGATGGGAGCGGGCGCGGTCGGCGCGGTGGCGGTGGGCGTGTACTCCACCAGCCCGGCCGAGGAAATGGGCTACGTGCTGGAGCACGCGGATGTTGAGTTGGTGGTGTGCGAGGACCAGGAGCAGACCGACAAGGTGCTGCAGGTGGCCGACAGGCTGCCGCTCTTGCGCCGCATCGTCATGATGGAGACCAAGGGCCTGCGCTCCTATGCGCCGGCGGAGCGTGAGCGCATCGTGACCTACGCCGAGATCGAGGCCGAAGGCGCGCGGCGCGAGGCGGCCGAGCTCGCTGCCCTGAACCAGGCGCTGGACGGCCAGCGGCTGGACGACACCGGTCTCATGATCTACACCTCCGGCTCCACCGGCAAGCCCAAGGGCGCGATGCTGAGCTACGGCAATATGCGCGGCGTGGCGCCGGGCATCGCCGAGCGGCTGGCGATGGACGGCAATAGCGTGCACCTGTCCTACCTGCCGCTGTGCCATGTGGCCGAACAGATGCTCTCCACCTTCGTGCCCCTCTATCTGGGCGCGCAGGTGAACTTCGGCGAATCGATACGCACGGTGCAGGAAGATCTGCGCGAAGTCGCGCCGACGATATTCCTGGGCGTGCCGCGCATCTGGGAAAAGCTGCACGCCGCCATTTCGATCAAGATGCAGGAAGCGGGGCGCTTGCAGCAATGGCTGTACCGGCGCGCGCTGGCGGCTTGCACGCCGTTCCTGGAGAAGTCTCCTGCGCAATACACGCTGCGCGAGCGCTGGACCCGCTGGCTCTGGTACTGGCTGGTGTTGCGCGCCTTGCAGAACTTCATCGGTCTGCGGCGGGTGCGCGTGGCCATGACGGGGGCCGCGCCGATCTCGCCCGACGTGGTGCGCTACTTCCGTACGCTGGGCGTGCCGCTGATCGAGGTCTACGGGCTGACGGAGTCGGCGGGCATGATCTTCGGCCAGCATCCGGACCGCGTGAAGGTGGGCGCGGTGGGCGAACCCATCCTGGGGGTGGAATGGCGCATGGGCGATGCCGGCGAGCTGCTGGTGCGCGGCGAGATGGTGTTCCAGGGCTATTACAAGAACCCGGAAGCCACCGCCAGTACCGTGCGCGACGGCTGGCTGTACACGGGCGATGTGGTGGCTGAAGAAGCGGGCCGGGTGCGTATCGTGGACCGCCTGAAGGACATCATGATCACGGCGGGCGGTAAGAACCTGACGCCTTCCGAGATCGAGAACGCGGTCAAGGGCAGCCCCTACGTCAAGGAATGCATCGTGATCGCAGATGGCAGGAAGTACGTGTCCGCGCTGATCCAGCTGGAGTTCGATACGGTGGGCAAGTGGGCCGAGTCGCGCCGCATCGCCTTCACGCATTTCCGGTCGTTGGCCGAATGCGCGCAGGTGCGCGAGCTGGTGCAGCAGGAGGTCGCGCGCGCCAACGCGGGCCTCGCGCCCGTGGCGCAGATCAAGCGCTTCCATCTGCTGACCAAGGAACTGGACCATGATGACGGCGAAGTGACCGCGACCATGAAGGTCAGGCGCGCCAGCATCTACCGCAGCTATGCGGATGAAATCGAAGCGCTCTACGTTGAGGAGACGACGGCATGAATGAAGCCGTGATCGTGGAGGCCGTGCGCACGCCCTTCGGGCGGCGCGGCGGATGGTGGGCCGATACGCGGCCGGACACGCTGCTGGCCGAGACCGTGCAGGGCCTGCTGGCGCGAGCCGGACTGCCGGGCGCGCAGGTCGAGGACCTGATCGCGGGCTGCGTCAGCCAGGCGGGCGAGCAGGGCGCCAACATCGGCAGGCTGGCCGCCATGCTGGCGGGCTTGCCCGAGAGCGTGCCGGGCGTGGCGCTGAACCGCATGTGCGGGTCCAGCCAGCAGGCGGTGCATTTCGGCGCGCAAGCGATTGCCGCAGGCGACATGCGCTACGTGGTGGCCGGCGGCGTCGAAAGCATGAGCCGGGTGCCGATGTTCCTGGACGTGACGCTGGGCCAGGGCGAGTTCCGCGGCTTTGAAGGCTTGAACCCCGCCTTGCTGGAACGCTATCCATTGATTCATCAGATCGAGAGCGCGGAGCGGATTGCGGAGCGCTGGCAGCTGTCCCAGGCCGAGATGGACGAATGGGCCAGGGAGAGCCATGCGCGCGCCTGGAGCGCGGCGCAGGCCGGCCGCCACGCCGAGTTGCTGCCGGGGCCGCGCGCAGATGCCGGGCGCGACGAAGGCATACGCGAGAAGACGGATCCCGCCCGCATGGCGGCCATGGCGCCTGCTTTGCGGCTGCCGGGCCAGGGCGGCGTCACTGCCGCCAACGCCAGCCAACTGGCGGACGGCGCCTCCGCAGTGCTGCTGGCGGATCGCGATGCGGCCTTGGCCGACGGCCTGCGGCCGCGCGCGCGCTTCCTGGCGCGGGTGGTGGTGGGATCGGACCCGGTGCTGCAATTGACGGGCGTGATCCCGGCGGCCCGGCAGGCGCTGGCGCGCGCCGGCCTGAGCCTGGAGGACATAGACTGGATCGAGATCAACGAGGCCTTCGCCAGCGTGGTGCTGGCCTGGCAGCGCGAACTGGGCGCCAAGCTGTCGCGCGTCAATCCTTGGGGCGGCGCGATCGCTCACGGCCATCCGCTAGGGGCCACCGGCGCCGGGCTGATGGCCAAGATGCTGACGGGACTGGAAGCCACCGAAGGCGAGCTGGGCATGCAGCTGATGTGCATCGGCCACGGCATGGCCACGGCGACCATCATTCAAAGGCTGTGACCGCACCATGGAGAAAATCCGGGAGGCCGCGCAAGGGCGGGACGAGGGATCGGAGTCCGAACGCCGGCGCGAGCTGGTCCTGACGGCGGGGCAGCTATTCTGCAAGCACGGCTATGAACGCACCACCGTGCGCGAGCTGGCGCGGGCGGTGGGCTTGCAGTCCGGCAGCCTGTTCCATCATTTCCGCAGCAAGGAAGAGATCCTGGTGGCGGTGATGAACAACGGCATCCAGGAGGTGATAGACGACGGCGAACGGGCGCTGGCGCGGTACAAGGCGCCGGCGGACCGGCTGGCCGCGCTATTCCGCGTGCACATGTGGAGCATGCTGCATGGCGCCGGTGGCGACGCCATGAATGCGCTGGTCTACGAATGGCGCAGTCTTTCGCCGCCCAGCCGCGCGGCCGTGAAATCGCTGAGCGACCGCTACGAGACGATGTGGCAGGACGCGGTGGCGGCCGCTGTCGGCGTGGGACTGCTGCAGGGCGATGCGCGCGTCATCAAGCGCTGCGTGCTGGGCGCGATGAACCTGACGGTGCAGTGGTACAAGCCGGACGGCCGCTTGCGGCCTGCCGAGTTCATCGATGCGATGTTGCAGGCATCGCTGCCCTCGCTGCCGGCGGGAGCCGGCAAATGGCCGGAATAGGCGGGCCGCCAGGGCAGGACTTCAGCCCCGGCGCTTGAAGAATGCGCCCACGGCGCAGACGACGGCCAGCGCCAGCAGGGTGCCCGCCACGGGCAGCAGGAAATCCACCTGGCCGTGATAGCCGCCGCCGGTGACGCCGCCCGCCACGCCGCCTGCCCACAGCAGGAAGGTCGTCAGGGAAGCCGCCACCGAGAGCGCCGCGGCGATGCACAGAGCAATGAACACCGGCCGGCGCGGACGCGCCGCCGGATAGGAGGTGTAGGGCTGGCCGCCGCGGGGCTGTTTGATCCAGTAGATCAGCCCCGCCACGACCAGCAGCAGCATCAGGATCTTGAAGATCATGATGCCAGCCGCCGTTTAGTCTTCACGGCGCAGGTGCGGGAACAGGATGACGTCGCGGATGCTGGGGCTGTCGGTCAGCAGCATGACCAGGCGGTCGATGCCGATGCCGCAGCCGCCCGTCGGAGGCATGCCGTACTCCAGGGCGCGGATGTAGTCCGCGTCGTAGAACATGGCTTCCTCGTCGCCCGCGTCCTTGGCCTCGACCTGCGAGCGGAAGCGCTCGGCCTGGTCTTCGGGATCGTTCAATTCCGAGAAGCCGTTGGCGATTTCGCGGCCGGTCATGAAGAGTTCGAAGCGCTCGGTGATGCCCTCGCGGGTATCGGAGGCGCGCGCCAGCGGCGAGACTTCCACCGGGTAGTCGATGATGTAGGTGGGGTTCCAGAGCTTGGCTTCGGCGGTCTCTTCGAACAGGGCCAGCTGCAGCGCGCCCAGTCCGGCGCGCGACAGCACCGGGCCGTCGGCATCGGCTCCCAGCTTTTTGAGTTCGGCGCGCACGAAGGCCGCATCGTCCAGTTGCGCCTGGGTGTAGCCGGGGGCGTACTTGAGGATAGCTTCGCAGATGGTCAGGCGGTCGAACGGCTTGGACAGATCGAGTTCGCGTTCGCCGTAGGTCAGCACCGCGCTGCCGGTGGCCGAGATGGCGGCCTGGCGGATCAGCTCTTCCGTGAAGTCCATGAGCCAGCGGTATTCCGCAAAGGCCGCATAGAACTCCATCATGGTGAATTCAGGATTGTGGCGCGGGCTCACGCCCTCGTTGCGGAAGTTGCGGTTGACTTCGAAGACGCGCTCGAAGCCGCCGACGATCAGGCGCTTGAGGTAGAGCTCGGGCGCGATGCGCAGGTACATTTCCATGTCCAGCGCATTGTGGTGCGTGACGAAGGGCTTGGCTGCCGCGCCGCCCGGAATCGGGTGCAGCATGGGGGTTTCCACTTCGAGGAAGCCGGCGTTCAGCATGAACTGGCGGATGCTGCCCACGGCCTTGCTGCGCGCCTCGAAGGTGCGGCGCGTGGCGTCCGTCATGATGAGGTCGACGTAGCGCTGGCGGTAGCGCAGTTCCTGGTCGGCCACGCCGTGGAACTTGTCGGGCAGCGGGCGCAGCGACTTGGACAGCAGGCGCGCGCTGGCGGCGTGCACCGAGAGTTCGCCCTTGTTGGTCTTGAAGACCGACCCTTCGATCGCGATGATGTCGCCGATGTCCCATTGCTTGAACGCGGCGTAGCTGTCTTCGCCCAGGGTGCCGCGGTCCAGGTAGATCTGGATGCGGCCGGTGCTGTCCTGCAGCGTGGCGAAGCTGGCCTTGCCCATGACGCGCTTGAGCATCATGCGGCCGGCGACCTTGACGGTGACGGGGCTGGCGGCAAGCGCTTCCTGCTCCTGGCCGTCGTACTTGTCATGCAGGGCGGCGGCGCGGGCGTCGGGAACGAAGTCGTTGGGGTACGCGACCCCGGTTTCGCGCAGTTTGGCCAGCTTGGCGCGCCGTTCGGCGATCAAGCGGTTTTCGTCCTGGGCGGGCGCCGGAGTGGTCGAGTGGTCGGTCATGGTCGGGGAATCAGTCGTAATTGCGGATGTCGTCGATCTCGGTGGTGCCGAAATCTTCGCGGTCCAGGTAGGCGAGGATGCGGGAGGCCACGTTGGCGGGCGAGGACAGCTTGCCGGTCGCGTGGAACTCCTGGAACTTGGCCAGCGCCGGGAAACTTTCCGGATCGCTGGAACGGATGGCGACCTGCATGTCGGTGTCGACGATGCCGGGGGCCAGCGCGACGATGCGCGCGCCGTCGGCGCCTTGCTCCGCCTTGACCACGCGCGAGTACATGTCGAGCGCGGCCTTGGTGGCGCAGTAGACGCCCCAGCCGGCGTTCGGGTTGCGGCCCGCGCCGGAGGAGATGTTGAGCACGCGGCGGTCGGCCTTGAGGTCCTCGACCGCGGCCAGGAAGCGCGCCGTGAGCAGCATCACGGCGCTAACGTTCAGGTTGAAGGCGGCGGCGATGGCCGCGCCGTCGACCAGCGCGTCGGTGCCGGCGACGGGGTGCACGGTGCCGGCGTTGTTGATCAGCAGATAGCGGCGGGCGTCACGCGGCAGCGACGCGCAGATGCGCTGCGCGGCGGTCTCGGCCGCATTCAGGTCCGAGAGGTCCACGGACAGCTGTTCCAGCTGCGCGTCCTGCGAGCGGGCATAGGCAGCCAGTTCGGGATCTTCCCGGCGCGCCAGGGTGATCAGCCGGGTGCCCGGTTTGGCCAGGCCGCGCGCCATGGCGGCGCCGATGCCGCGCGATGCGCCGGTGAGAATTACGATGGTGTCGGACATTCGTGAACCTCTGGATGCGTTGAGGGGAAGTATCGCGAAACTTAGATGCCTTGCTTCAGGCTGGCCTGGATGAAGGGGTCCAGGTCGCCGTCCAGCACCTTCTGGGTGTTGGAAATTTCGACGTTGGTGCGCAGGTCCTTGATGCGGCTCTGGTCCAGCACGTAGGAGCGGATCTGGTGGCCCCAGCCCACGTCGGTCTTGGAGTCTTCCAGCTTCTGTTGCTCGGCCATGCGGTTGCGCATTTCCAGTTCGTAGAGCTTGGACTTCAGCATCTGCATGGCTTCGGCGCGGTTGCGGTGCTGCGAACGGTCGTTCTGGCACTGCACCACGATACCGGTGGGGATGTGGGTCAGGCGCACGGCCGAATCGGTCTTGTTGATGTGCTGGCCGCCCGCGCCGGAAGCGCGGTAGGTGTCCACGCGCAGGTCGGCGGGGTTCACTTCGACTTCGAAGGATTCGTCGACCTCGGGGTAGACGAAGACGCTGGCGAACGAGGTGTGGCGGCCGCCCGAGGAGTCGAACGGGCTCTTGCGCACCAGGCGGTGCACGCCGGTTTCGGTGCGCAGGTAGCCGAAGGCGTATTCGCCTTCGATCTTGATGGTGGCGGACTTCAGGCCCGCGACATCGCCGTCGGATTCTTCCAGCACTTCGGCCTTGAAGCCCTTGCGCTCGGCGTACTTCAGGTACTGGCGCAATAGCATCGAGGCCCAGTCCTGCGCTTCCGTGCCGCCGGCGCCGGCCTGGATGTCCAGGAAGCAGTTCAGCGGATCGGCCGGATTGGAGAACATGCGGCGGAACTCCAGCGCTTCCAGCTTTTCCTGGAAGGCGTCGGCATCCTGCTCGATGGATTCGAGGGTCGCGTCGTCGTCGTCGGAGGCGGCCAGTTCGAACAATTCGTTCGAGTCGGCCAGGCCCGAGCCCAGGGCGGTGAGCGTTTCCACCACGTCTTCCAGGGCTTTCTTTTCACGGCCCAGGTCCTGGGCGTGCTTGGGGTCGTTCCAGACCGCCGGGTCTTCGAGTTCGGCGTTTACGACTTGCAGGCGTTCAGCTTTGGCATCGTAGTCAAAGATACCTCCGTAGAGCCTGTTCGCGCTCCGCGTAATCGGCGAGGCGGGCTGCGAGCTGGTTCTGACGTTCGGCTTCCATGATGATCCTGTCCTGATGACTTTTGTGCGAAACCGAACATTTTACCGTGCTTGGGCCAAGTGCGCGGCCACAGTGGACAAGAAGGGGGACGGATCTTATCGCGGAGGTTTCTGCCAGAAAATCCGAATTGTTCAGTTTTTTGTCAAGACGGGGGTTCTAGGCTGGGGGCAACGGCCCGGCCGTTCCTGATCGGGACGGGATGGACCGCGACGGCGCCGGCGAGCTGCCGGCCTATCCCGACAGAGGAATGGAGACATAGATGGACAACGCGATGGCCCCCGGGGTTTCGCCGGCGATCCCGGCGACAGAGGAAGACCGGATCTACCGCAAGGTAGGCTGGCGGCTGGTGCCGCTATTGGTGGTGTGCTACGTCGTGGCCTACCTGGACCGCGTCAACGTGGGTTTCGCCAAATTACAGATGCTGCAAGAGCTTCAGTTCAGCGAAACCGTGTACGGGCTGGGCGCGGGCATTTTCTTCATCGGCTACTTCATCTTCGAGATTCCCAGCAACATCATCCTGCACAAGGTGGGCGCGCGGATCTGGATCGCCCGCATCATGATTACCTGGGGGATCATTTCCGCCTGCATGATGTTCGTGAGCAGCGTGCACATGTTCTACATCCTGCGCTTCCTGCTGGGCGCGGCGGAAGCCGGATTCTTTCCGGGCATCATCCTGTACCTGACCTACTGGTATCCGGCGGCCCGGCGCGGCCGCATCACGACCTTTTTCATGACCGCGGTGCCCATGTCCGGGCTGATCGGCGGCCCGATCTCCGGCTGGATAATGAGCACCTTCCACGGCGACCACGGGCTGTCGGGCTGGCAGTGGCTGTTCCTGCTGGAGGGGATTCCGTCCGTGCTGATCGGCGTTCTGGTGCTGATCTATCTAGACGACCGCATCAACAAGGCCAAGTGGCTGACTGCCAATGAAAAGGCCGTGCTGATCCGCAATATTGCGGCCGAGGAACAGCAGAAGGAAGATCCGCCGATCCGCGCCGCGCTGGTCAAGCCGCGGGTGTGGGCGATGGCGTTGATCTACTTTTCGTTCGTGATGGGGCTGTACGGCGTGGGCTTCTGGATGCCGACCCTGATCAAGAGTACGGGCGTGCAGAGTCCGCTGGCCATTGGCCTGTTGACGGCGATTCCGAACCTGTTCGCCGTGATCGGCATGATCCTGATCTCGCGCAACTCCGACCGCCTGCGGGAGCGCCGCTGGCATGTGGCCTTGCCCGCGCTGTTCGGCGCGCTGGGCCTGCTGTTCTCGGCGATCTGGAGCGGCAACACTGTACTGGCGATCTTGGCGCTGACGGTGGCCAATATCGGCATCTGCACGGTACTGCCGTTGTTCTGGAGCCTGCCCACGGCCTTGCTGGGCGGCACCGCCGCGGCGGCCGGCATCGCGCTCATCAATTCGGTGGGCAACTTGGCTGGCTTCGTCAGCCCGTATCTGGTGGGCTGGCTCAAGGACATGACGGGCACAACCAATACAGGCCTCTACATGTTGTCGGGCTGCCTGGTGGTGGGCGCGCTGGTGGCCCTGGCGCAGCCTGCGAAGCTGGTGAACAAGTAGGCCGGACGCCGTGCGAGCGGCCCGGGACAGGTACCCGGGTCCGCTCCGCGTGCGACGTTTCCCGCCTTATCGGGGCTTGCGCCCATGGCGGGCCTCAGCCCGCGTGCTCGATGACCAGCTGAACCGACACCATCCCGTTCCACACGTTCTGCTCCAGCCGGTAAGCCGCCTGGATATGTTCGGGCAGCGACTGGTCGTGGCCGAACCAGATGGCGTCGAAGCGCTGATGGCCGCGCTCCAGCGACAGTTTGAGGTGCTTTTCCCCGACCAGGCGCTGGTTGCGCACCACGAACTCGTCCAGGAACAGCGGGGCGGCGAAGCCGGCGCCCCAGACTTGCTGCTGGAGCATGCCGGCGACGTCGGCGTTGGCGTAGCCCGATTCCAGCGAGCCGTCGGTCTCGATCACTGGCTCGAAGGTATCGCGGCCCGTCAGCTCGCGCACGGCGGCGTCGAAAGCGGGGGCGAAGGCGGCGAAGTCCTCGCGCCCCAGGGTCAGGCCGGCCGCCATGGCGTGGCCGCCGAACTTGCGGATCAGGTTGGGATGGCGCTTGGACACCAGGTCCAGCGCGTCGCGCAGGTGCACGTCGGGGATCGAGCGGCCCGAACCGCGGATTTCGTCGTCCCCCGCGGGCGCAAAGGCCAGCGTCGGGCGCCAGAATTTTTCCTTCAGGCGCGAGGCCACCAGGCCCACCACGCCCTGGTGCCAGCCCGGGTCGAACACACAGACCGTGGCGCCTGCGGCCGCGTTCGGCGCTTCCATGGCGGCCAGCGCCTGCTCGCGCATTTCGGCTTCGATCGTGCGGCGTTCGCGGTTGATGTTGTCGAGCTCGCGCGCCATTTCCAGCGCCTGCGCCTCGTCGTCGGTGGTCAGACAGGCGATGCCCAGGCTCATGTCGGCCAGACGGCCGGCCGCATTGATGCGGGGGCCGAGCGCGAAGCCCAGGTCGAAGCCGTTGGCCGCGCGCGGCTCGCGCCCGGCTACGGCGAACAGTGCGCGCAAGCCGGGCTGCAGGCGGCCGGCGCGCATGCGTTGCAGGCCCTGGGTGACCAGCAGGCGGTTGTTGGCATCCAGTTTGACCACGTCGGCTACCGTGCCCAGCGCCACCAGGTCGGACAGCGCGTCCAGGCGCGGGCCGCCATCGGCCGCGTAGACGCCGCGGCGGCGCAGTTCGGCGCGCAGGGCCAGCATCATGTAGAAAATGACGCCCACGCCCGCCAGGTTCTTGGACGGAAAGCCGCAGCCGGGCTGATTCGGGTTCACGATGGCCAGGGCCGCCGGCAGCGTGTCGCCGGGCAAGTGGTGGTCGGTGATGACCACGCCGATGCCGGCGTCGTTGGCCGCGGCCACGCCGTCGACGCTGGCAATGCCGTTGTCGACCGTGATGATGATGTCGGGCTTGCCGGCGCGATGCCGGACTGCCAGGTCGACCACAGCGGGCGACAGGCCGTAACCGGTTTCGAAGCGGTTGGGCACCAGGAAGTCCACGTCGGCGCCCATGGCGGACAGGGCGCGCAGGCCGACCGCGCAGGCGGTGGCGCCGTCGCAGTCATAGTCGGCCACGATCAGCAGCTTCTTGCCGGCCTGGATGGCGTCGGCCAGCACGCCGGCAGCGTGGTCCGAATGCGTCAGGCCGTTAGGCGGCAGCAGCGACTTCCAGGCGAGCTGGGTTTGATCAGGATGGGTGACGCCGCGGGCGGCCCACAGGCGGGCCAGCAGAGGGTGGATGCCTGAGGCTTCCAGGATGTGGCAGGCCTGCAGGTCGGGCGTGCGGACGGTTAAGCGGGGTGAGACCACCAGGCGCTCCAGTTTTTCTTGGGCGCGGGCAGCAAGCCGAGCAGGCCCCCGCGCGGTTTCAGGGTAAGGGCGACCTTGCGGTCGTCGCCCAGCAGCAGCAGTTCGGCGGGCGCGGCCGGCAGGCCATGCTTGCCGGCCAGCGGGCGCAGATGCTGCGCGTCCAGCGCTGCCAGGGCGTCCAGCCAGGCGGCCCAATCGCCGGCCCGCTGCGGGGCGTCCAGATCGGCGTACACCTGCGCCGGGGTCGGCCGGGACTGCGTCCAGGGCGTGCCGCCGCCATACAACCATAGCGCGTTGACTGGCGGCAAGCCGCGCGCCGCGCGGGCGTCGTTGACCGGGTGTTCATGCCAGGCCATCTGTATTTCATTGAGCAGCCGGCGCCAGGGGCGCGCTTCCGCGTCCTGGCGCCACCAGTCGTTCAGGCGCTGTCCAGCCACGGCCAGCGGGCTGGCGGTCTGCGGACGCAGGCCCTCCGGCAGGCGCAGGCGCCAGCGTTCGGGCGAGAGTTCTTCAACCGCGAAGCCCGTGTCCTCGAACAGGGGGCGGGCGGTGTCCAGCAGGGCGGCCGTTTCCTCGGCGCGCAGGTCCATCAGGCCGGGATCCAGCAAGGTGGCCTGGTCCGTGCCTAGCGCCAGATGGACCAGTTCGGCCAGCCAGATGGGGCCGCTGCCTTCGGCTTGCGCCCCGGCCAGCAGCGGGCCGAGTCCGGCGCCGGGCGGCAGGCCGGGCTCGGGGACGTAGCCCGCGCGGTCCAGCAGCCAGGCTTCGTAGGGCGTGCAGCCCTGCGCGCGCCGGTCATGGGCCTGGGGCCGGGCGCTGCCGGCGAGCAGCCAGCCATGCAGCGTGGGCGCGCGTTCAGGCAACAGCTTGGCCAGTTCGGCGGCAAAGGGTAGGGCGGGCAGGGCGCCCGGAATGACGATCAGCATGGGCGCGATTGTAGTCCCCGCAGGCGCCGGGAACTAAGCGGCGCCGCGGACTGCCATAGCTTGAAACGCCTGGTCTCCGAACCGCACATCCGCGGGCCGGAATCCAGGCGGTTAATGCCATAATGCGCACGTGCTGAAAATACCCTACGAACTATGGATAGGCGCCCGCTATGCCGGGCTGGCCAGAATCCGTCAGCGACGCGGCCGCCGCGATCGCTTCATCTCCTTCATCGCCGCCAGTTCGATGGCGGGCATCGCGCTGGGCGTTGCCGCGCTGATCGTGGTGCTGTCCGTAATGAACGGCTTCCAGAAGGAAGTGCGCGACCGCATGTTGTCGGTGCTGCCGCACATCGAACTCTATATTCCGGGGGCTGCGCCCGAGCGGGTGCTGGAGAGATGGCAGGAATTCGCGTCCGCCGCCGAGAAGAACCCCGAGGTCAAGGCCGGCGCCCCATTCGTGGCGGCGCAAGGCATGCTGGTGCGCGGGCAGGCCTTGCGCGGCGTGCAGGTACGCGGTATCGATCCGCAGACCGAAGGCAATGTCTCGGACCTGCCGCGCCAGATGGTGTCGGGCAAGCTGACCGACCTCAAGCCCGGCAGTTTCGGCGTGGTGCTGGGCAATGAACTGGCCGATGGCATGGGCGTGAAGCTGGGCGACACGCTCTTGATGATGGCGCCGCAAGGCTCGATCAGCCCGGCGGGTTTCACGCCGCGCATGCGCCAGTTCACCGTGGTGGGCGTGTTCTCGTCCGGCCACTATGAATACGATTCCTCGCTGGCCTTCGTCGACGACGAGGATGCCGCCCGCGTGTTCCGCGATAGCGGCACCGCCGGCGTGCGCCTGCGCGTCGCCGACATGCAGCGCGCGCCGGAAGTGGCGGCCGAGCTGCAGAAGGTGCTGCCGCCCTACATGATGGCGAGCGACTGGTCGCGCAACAACCGCACCTGGTTCGCGGCCGTGAAGACCGAAAAGCGCATGATGTTCCTGATTCTGGCGTTGATCGTGGCCGTGGCCGCGTTCAACCTGCTGTCGTCCCTGGTCATGGCCGTGAAGGACAAGCAGTCCGACATCGCCATCCTGCGCACGCTGGGCGCCGGCCCGCGCGAGATTGCCCGCATCTTCCTGGTGCAGGGGGCGCTGATCGGCGTGATCGGCACGCTGCTGGGCGTGGCGGGCGGCATCCTGATCGCCTACAACGTGGACGTGATCGTGCCGTTCATCGAGGGCCTGCTGGGCGTGCATTTCCTGCCGCGCGAAATCTATTTCATCAGCGCCTTGCCTTCGGATCCGCAGATGGGCGACATCGTCACCATCGGCGTGACCTCTCTGGTGCTGTCGTTGCTGGCGACCCTGTATCCCAGCTGGCGCGCCTCGCGCCTGCAACCCGCACAGGTGCTGCGCCATGACTGACATGCTGACTCACGCGCTGCAGGCCGACAATATCGTCAAGGTCTACGACGAAGGCCCCGCGCGCATCGAAGTGCTGAGCAACGTCAGCCTGACGGTGGCGCGCGGCGAAATGGTCGCCATCGTCGGCGCCTCGGGCTCGGGCAAGAGCACGTTGCTGCATATCCTGGGCCTGCTGGACGTGCCCACCAGCGGCTCCGTCTCGGTGGATGGCCAGCTCGCCGTCGGCCTGTCCGAGGGCCGCAAGAGCGCGGTGCGCAACCGCAGCCTGGGCTTCGTCTACCAATTTCACCACCTGCTGCCGGAGTTTTCCGCGCTGGACAACGTGGCGATGCCGCTGATCGTGCGCCGCGAGAGCCGCGACCGCGCGCGGGCTGCCGCCCACGAAGTCCTGGGCATGGTGGGCCTGGCCGCCCGCGAAGGGCATTTCCCGGGGCAGTTGTCCGGCGGCGAGCGGCAGCGCGTGGCGCTGGCGCGGGCCCTGGTCACGCGTCCCGTCTGCGTGCTGGCCGACGAACCCACCGGCAACCTGGACCGCCACACCGCGCACAACATGTTCGAACTGTTGACGCGGGTGAACCAGGAATCTGGCACGGCCTTCGCCATCGTCACCCACGATCCGGAATTGGCCGCCCGCGCCGATCGCCAACTGCTGATGGAAAACGGCCGCCTGGTTTCGGGTTAGGGCGCGCCGGGCGATAATCCGGGCAAGGAGGTCGCGCCCATGCTGATCGATACCCATTGCCACCTGGATGCCGCCGAGTTCGACGCCGACCGCGAGCAGGTCGCCGACGACGCCTGCGAGGCGAGCGTCCAGTCCATCGTGATTCCGGCGGTCGAGCGCGCCAATTTTTCCGTGGTGCGCGATCTGGCCGGCAAGACCGCCGGCGGCGCCTATGCGCTGGGCATTCATCCGTTGTATGTGCAGCGCGCCAGCGATGATGATCTGGACGCGCTACGTGCGGCCGTCAAGGAAGCGCTGGGCGATCCGCGCTTCGTCGCCATCGGCGAGATCGGCCTGGACTTCTTCGTTCCTGAAATCGCTTCTGGCGAGCCGCGCGAGCGCCAGGAACGGTTCTACGCCGCCCAACTGGCGCTGGCCGCCGAGTTCCACCTGCCGGTGCTGCTGCATGTGCGCAGATCGCAGGACATCCTCTTGAAATACCTGCGCCGCCATCCCCGTATCGGCGGCATTGCGCATGCCTTCAACGGCAGCGCGCAGCAGGCTCAGGCCTTCATCGAGCAGGGTTTCGCGCTGGGCCTGGGCGGCGCCATGACCTATGAGCGCGCCTTGCAGATCCGCCGCCATGCGGTGGACGTGGATCTGGCGCACCTGGTGCTGGAGACCGATGCGCCGGACATTCCCCCGGCCTGGCTGCATCCGCCGCAGCGACGCAACGCGCCGGCGGAATTGGTCCGCATCGCCGCCACGCTGGCGGAACTGCGCGGCATCACGCCCGCGCAGGTGGCACATGCCACCACGGCCAATGCCATGCGTGTCTTGCCGCGGCTGCCGGCCGCGATCCTGGCCGATGCCGACTGACCGCGGCTGCCCGGTTCAGCCGGCCAGGCGCGGCAGCTCCATCCGCACGCAAAGCCCTTGCGGCGAGATGTTGCGGGCCGACATCGTGCCCTTGTGCGCGGCCACCGCGGCCTGGGCGATGGACAGCCCCAACCCGGCGCCGCTGCCGGCCTTGCGCGCGCCCGATGCGGTGCGGTAGAAGGGCTCGAACAGCGCTTCCAGTTCTTCGGATGCCACGCCCGGCCCGCGATCTTCGATCTCCAGGCAGGCCTCCTGCGAGTTCGATAGCAGGCGCACGCGGATCGCGCTGTGCGCGGGCGCGAAGCGCAGGGCGTTGCGCAGCACATTCTCGATGGCGCTGGCCAGGCTGCAGCGATCGCCGATGAGCGGCACCGGGGCCTGTTGCTGCCACTCTATGCCTATCTGCCGGCCGCCGGCTTCGTAGCGGGCATCATTGACCACGTCGGAAACGACTTCGGCCAGGTCCAGGTTTTCGGTGGGGACGGGCAAGGCGCCCAGGCGCGCCAGCCTCAAGGTGTTGCCAACCAGCGCGTCCAGGCGTTCGCATTCGAGTTCGATGCGATCCAGCTGCAGGTCCTGGCGTTCGTCCTTGCGCCGCGCCAGTTCGGCCGCCAGCCGCAGCCGCGCGAGCGGCGAGCGCAGTTCATGCGCAATGTTGTGCAGCAACTGCTCGCGCGTGTCGACCAGGGCCTTCAGGCGGTCGGCCATGGCGTCGAAGTCGCGTGCCAAGAGGCCCAGTTCGTCCTTGCGGCGAGCCAGCTTGGCAGGGGTATGGACGTCCAGCCGGCCGGCCGACAGAGCATGAGTGGTCTGACGCAGCTGCGCCAACGGCGCCGTCACGTGGCGGCTCAGAGCCCAGCAGAACGGAGCGGTCACCGCCAACGCGAACAGCACCAGCGCCAGCGCGACCGGCGATAGGGCCAGCACTTCCCAATGCGAAGAATCGAACGGCAGGAACAGCATCAGCAGCACCGAGCCATCGGGCAGCACCAGCTTTTGCGGTTCCCACCAGGAGACCCGTTCGCCGGTGGGGTCGGCGGGCAGGTAGTCCGCCTTTGGCGAGCGGTCGGGTCCTGCGCGGAAATCGCTCAACCAGTCTTCCATGCGGGCGGGCAGCCGCCGGCCCAGGATGTCGGCGTCCTGAGCGTCCATGACGTAGATCTTCAGCGCCGAGTAGCGCTGGTCCATGGCCTGAACCCAGCGCTTCAGGCCGACCTCGCCTTCGGTGCGGGCGATCTGCGCTGCGTCGCGCGTGAGGTTGCCGGGATTCAGGCCGTCCAGGGAGTTGAAGCGGTACCAGGCGACCGCGGCCGTCAGCACCATGCCGCACACCAGGATGACGGCCATCGCGCCCCAGAAAGTCAGGAAAGCGCGCCAGAACAGCGAGCGGGCGGGCAGCCAGGCCATCAGTCCGCGCCCGCCAGCACGTAGCCCAGGCCGCGCAGGTTGCGAATGGCCAGCGTTTCGGCGCCGCTGTCGCTGCGCAGCTTCTTGCGCAGCGCGCTGATGTGGGTATCGATGCTGCGGTCGTAGCGGTCCGGCTTGCGGCCCAGCGCGTACAGGCCGATCTGGTCGCGTCCGACCACCTGGCCCGGCGTGCGCAGGAGGATTTCCAGGATGCGCTGCTCGGCGCCGGTCAGCGCGATTTCACTGTCGCCCACCCGCAAGAGGCCGGTGGCGGGGTCGAGCGACACCGCGCCCAACGCCAAGGCGGGCCGGGCGGTGTCGGGCACTTCCTCGAAGCGGCGCAGCACCGCGCTGATGCGGGCCTTGAGTTCGCGCGGGCTAAAAGGTTTGGCCAGGTAATCGTCGGCGCCGAACTCCAGGCCCAGCACGCGGTCCGTCTCGCCGCCGTGGGCGGTGAACATGATGACGGGCCGGCGCGAGCGCTGGCGGTACTGCTTCAGCAGATCCAGCCCGTTGCCGTCGGGCAGCATCAAATCCAGCAGCACCAGGTCGTAGTCGTCTTGCGCCAGCAGGGCCAGGCCGTGCGCGCCGCTATGCGCCAGGGTGAGCTGGCAATGGCCGGGTTCCAGGTATTCACGCAGCATCTGCGCGAGCTCGACATCGTCGTCGATCAGCAGGATGCGGCGCGTCGCCGGAGCGTGGGAAAAAGGCATGCGTGTCGTCGGTTCTGCATCCGGCAGTTTGGCTTATGGCCGCGGACCGGAGTGTCAAGAAGTTCAAAGAAGATAAAAGTTGCGGAAAGCGTGTTGCTGGCTCCCGGCAGCTCCAATTCTAATATGAGAATGGTTTTCATTAATAAGTACGGGGTAGGACGGACGCCGCACGCGGGGTGCGGCGCAGGCCTGGGACGGGAGAAATTGGAATCATGAGCAGCAAACAAATGGTCGCCGGCCGGCGCGGTCCGGGTTCGCGCACGCAATTGGCGGCAGCCCTGTGCGCCGCGGGTTTCGGCGTGGCGCAGCCCCTGTGGGCGCAAAGCGCGGACAGCGCCAAGACGCTGGATACCGTGGTGGTGACGGCCTCGGGCTATGAGCAGCAGATCCAGGACGCGCCGGCGTCGATCAGCGTGATCACCCGCGAGGACCTGGACAAGAAGTTCTATCGCGACATCAACGACGCGCTGGTGGACGTGCCGGGCGTGATCGTCACCGGCGGCGGCGACCGCCAGGACATCAGCCTGCGTGGCATGGGACCCAAGTACACGCTGATCCTGATCGACGGCAAGCGCCAGAATTCGCGCGAAACCCGCACCAACTCGGACTCCACGGGCGTCGAAGGCGGCTGGACGCCGCCGCTTTCCGCCATCGAGCGCATCGAAGTGGTGCGCGGCCCCATGTCTTCGCTGTACGGCTCGGACGCGATGGGCGGGGTGATCAACATCATCACCCGCAAGGTGCCGTCGGAGTGGGGCGGCGAGATCCGCCTGGACACGACCATCCAGGAAAGCAACAAGTCGGGCGACATCTACCAGGGCAACTTCTACCTGTCCGGCCCGATCAAGACCGACCTGCTGGGCCTGCAGATCTACGGCCAGGCCACGCAGCGCGACGAAGACGACATCGTCGACGGCTTCCGCAAGCGCAACTCGGAAAGCGTCACGGCCAAGCTGGCGCTGACGCCCAACCGCGACCACGACATCGTGCTGGAAGCGACCACCATGCGCCAGAAGCTGCACGAAACGCTGGGCAAGACCGTTGAGCCGCTGCCGCCCGGCCAGGCTTGCGGGCGCAACGGCTGCCCGGCCTCGTCCGATACCGACTACCGCAGCAACAAGTGGGCGTTGTCGCACACCGGACGCTGGGGCTGGGGCGTGTCGGACAGCTACGTGCAGCAGGAAGAATTCGACAACCGCTCGCGCCAGATGAAGATCAAGAACCTGGACATCCAGACCAGCTGGACGCTGCCGCTGGGCTCGCACATGCTGACCCTGGGCGGCAGCTACCTGAGCCAGCGCCTGAACGACCAGACCGGCAACCAGCTGGCCAACGGCCCCAGCAAGGTGGACCGCTACCAGTGGGCCTTGTTCGCCGAGGACGAATGGCGCCTGACCGAGACCTTCGCTGTCACAACCGGCCTGCGCATGGACGAAGACGAGAACTTCGGTACGCACTTCAGCCCGCGCCTGTACGGCGTCTGGCACATGGCCGACCGCTGGACCCTGAAGGGCGGCGTGTCCACGGGGTTCCGCGCGCCTGATCTGCGCCAGACGGTGGCTGGCTGGGGCCAGGTCAGCCGCGGCGGCAATATGTACGGCAACCCGGACCTGACGCCCGAGAAGTCGGTGACCGAGGAAATCGGCATCCTGTATGACGACGGCGAAGGTTTCAACGCCGGCCTGACCATTTTCAACAATGACTTCAAGGACAAGATCACCCGCGTGGCTTGCCCGGCGACCCAGTGCACGGACGGCCCGAACCAGTTCGGCTCGGACCCGACCACCTACATGAACGTGGACAAGGCCAATTCGCGCGGCGTGGAAGCCAACTTGAAGCTGCCGCTGTCGCGCGACTGGTCCATGACCAGCAGCTACACCTTCACCAAGTCGGAACAGAAGTCCGGCCAGTACCAGGGCCAGCCGCTGAACCAGCTGCCCAAGCATCTGTTCACCACCACGGTGAACTGGCAGGCCTCGGACGCATTGCAGGCATGGGCGCGTCTGAACTACCGCGGCAAGGAAAGCCAGCCCATCACCGGCCCGTCTTCCTCGTCGGTGGTGGCGCCTTCCTACACCTTCGTGGACCTGGGCGGCTCGTACCAAGTGAACAAGACCGTGGCGGTGTACGCCGGCATTTACAACCTGTTCGACAAGCTGGTCACGTACGACGACTACGGCTATGTCGAGGACGGCCGCCGCTACTGGCTGGGCGTGGGCGTCAAGTTCTGAGTTTGAAAGGGCGCCTGGCGCCCGCTACATGAAGAGGTATGCATGAAGAAGCAAACGCAAGCAGGCCGCGTCCGGCGTTGGGCGGTCCAGGCCGGGGCCGCGCTGGTCCTCGGCGCCGCTACGGCGGTATGCGCGGCGCAGGCGACAGTGCCGGTAAAGCACGCGCGCGGTGAAACCGCCGTACCGGCCAACCCGGCGAAGACGGTAGTCATGGACCTGGCCGTGCTGGACACGCTGCATGCGTTGGGCGTGGACGCGACGGGCGTGCCGACGGTCGCCAAGTGGCCGCCGCAGCTGAGCCAGTATGCCGATCAGCGCTACCTGAAGGTGGGTTCGATGTTCGAGCCCAACTACGAGGTGATCCACGCCGCCGCGCCGCAGCTCATCTTCGTGGCGGGCCGCTCCGCGCCCAAGTACGACGAACTCGCCAAGCTGGCGCCCACCGTGGACCTGACGGTGAACGCCCAGGATCTGGTGGGCAGCGTCACGCGCAACACCGAAACGCTGGCCGCCATCTACGGCAAACAGGACGTTGCGAAGACCAAGCTCGACGCGCTGCGCGCTTCGATCGCGGATCTGAACGGCAAGGCGGCAAGCGCCGGCACCGCGCTGATCGTGCTGACCACCGGCGGCAAAATGAGCGCCTATGGCCCGGGTTCGCGCTTCGGCGTGATCCACGACGCCTTCGGCATCAAGCCGGCGACGACGGGGCTGAGCGTGTCGAACCACGGCCAGGCGATCTCCTTCGAGTTCATCGCGCAGACCGACCCTGACTGGCTGTTCGTGATCGACCGCGATGCCGCCATCGGCCGCGAAGGCGTGTCGGCCCAGCGCATGCTGGACAACGAGCTGGTGCGTCCGACCAAGGCCTGGAAGAACCAGCGCGTGGTCTACCTGAACGGCTACAACTGGTATCTGCTGGGCAGCGCGGGCCTGACCGCCATGCAGCAGAACGTGGACGAGATCGCTGGCGCGCTGGCGGCGGGCAAGTAAAGCCTTATGCCTGAGCGGCGGGAGCATTGCGGGTGAGCTGGCGGCAGTCGATAGGCGGTTGGGGCGGTTTGGCGGCGGCGGTCGCCTTGCTGCTGGCCCTGTGCGCGGCCAGCATCAGCTTGGGCGCCGGCCAGCTCAGCCTGGCCGCGCTGTGGAGCGGCGGCGAGGACGCGGAGCGGGCCTGGCGCCTGCTGATGGTCAGCCGGATACCGCGCACGCTCGCCTTGCTGCTGGCCGGCATGTCGCTGGCGGTGGCGGGGCTGATCATGCAGATGCTGGTGCGCAACCGCTACGTGGAGCCCACTACCGCGGGCACGGTGGAGTCCGCCACCCTGGGCATACTGGTGGTCACGCTGCTGGCGCCGGATACGCCGGTCATCGGCAAGATGCTCACGGCCACGGGCTTCGCGCTGGCTGGCACCTTGCTGTTCCTGGCCTTGCTCAAGCGCGTGCCGCTGCGCACGCCCTTCATCGTGCCGCTGATCGGGCTGATCCTGGGCGGCGTGATCCACGCTGCCACTACCTTCGTCGCCTACCGCTACGACCTGCTGCAGTCGCTGCATGCCTGGACCACGGGCGATTTTTCGGGCGTGCTGCGGGGGCGCTATGAACTGCTGTGGATAGGCTTCGGCCTGGCCTGTGCGGCTTACGCGGCCGCCGACCGCTACACGGTGGCGGGCATGGGCCGCGAGTTCGCCGCCAACCTCGGCCTGAACCATGCGCGGCTGACGCTGGCGGGACTGTTGATCGTGTCCGCGATTTCGGCCGTGGTGGTGGTGACGGCCGGCAGCATTCCCTTTCTGGGCCTGATCGTGCCCAACGCCGTCAGCCTGGTACTGGGCGACAACATGCGCCGCTCCATTCCCTACGTGGCGGTGCTGGGCGGGGTGTTCGTGCTGGCCTGCGATGTCATCGGCCGGCTGGTGATCCATCCCTACGAGATTCCCATCGGCACGGTGGTCGGCGTGCTGGGCAGCATCCTGTTCCTGTGGCTGTTGCGCACGCGGAGGAACCGACTTGGCTGAATTCGCAATCCGCGCAGCTGCGCCGGTCCGCGCGCCGCAAGCCTGGCGCCTATGGCTGCTGGGCGCGGCCGCCCTGGCCTGTGCCGTCGCCTTCATGACCCTGGGCGCCAATGGCCAGTGGTCCTTCGTGATTCCGTTCCGCGGCGCCAAGCTGGCGGCGATGCTGCTGGTGGCCTATGCCGTGGCGGTGTCGTCGGTGCTGTTCCAGACCATCACCCACAACCGCATCCTGACGCCCGCCATCATGGGCTTCGACGCCCTGTACCTGCTGATCCAGGCGGTGGTGGTGTTCGGCTTCGGCCAGGCGGCCACCGCCGCCAGCCATCCGGTGGCGGCGTTCCTGCTGGAGGTCGGCGCCATGACGGCGTTTGCCTGCCTGCTGTTCCGCTGGCTGTTCTCCGACGCGGTGCGCAGCCTGCACCTGATGATGCTGGTGGGCATCATCTTCGGCCTGCTGTTCCGCAGCCTGTCCAGCTTCGTGGTGCGGCTGATCGATCCCAACGAGTTCCTGGTGCTGCAGGACCGCATGTTCGCCAGCTTCAACACTGTGCGCGTGGGCCTGCTGCCGATCGCGCTGGCCGCGGTGTGCGCCGCGTCCCTGCTGGTGTGGCGCATGCGGCGCCGCTACGACGTGTTGGCGCTGGGCCGCGATATTGCGGTGAACCTGGGCGTGGACTATCGCCGCACGCTGATGCTGACGCTGGCCGCCATTGCGGTGCTGGTGTCGGTATCGACGGCGCTGGTCGGTCCGGTGACCTTCTTCGGCCTGCTGGTCAGCAACCTGGCCTATCAGGCCATGGGTTCCGACCGGCACCGCCACACCGTGCCGGCGGCCGTGCTGCTGAGCGTGATCTTCCTGGTGGGCGGCCAGACGCTGCTGGAACGCGTGCTGGGCCTGAACACCACCGTCAGCGTGGTGATCGAATTCCTGGGCGGCCTGATGTTCCTCGTCCTGATCCTGCGCAGGGGGCGCCGATGATAGAGATCCAGAAAATCAGCAAGCAGTACGGCGATAGCGTGGTGGTCGACGATGTCAGCCTGGCGCTGCCGGCGGGCGGCGTTACGGCCATCATCGGCCCCAACGGCGCGGGCAAGTCCACGCTGCTGTCCATGGTCAGCCGCTTGCTGCCCATGTCCGCCGGCCGGGTGCTGGTGGAAGGCCTGGACGTGACGCGGGCGGACAGCCGCGAGCTGGCGCGCCGCCTGGCCATCCTGCGCCAGGACAACCACCTGCCACTGCGGCTGACGGCGAGGGACCTGGTCGCGTTCGGCCGTTATCCGCATACCGGCGGCCGGCTGACGCTTGACGACAAGGACCACATCGACCGCGCCATTGCCTACCTGAACCTGGAGCCGCTGGCCGACCGTTACCTGGACGAGATGTCGGGCGGACAGCGCCAGCGCGCCTTCGTCGCGATGGTGCTGTGCCAGGACACGCGCTACGTGCTGCTGGACGAGCCCTTGAACAGCCTGGACATGAAGCACGCCGTCGCCATGATGGGCACCTTGCGGCGGGCGGCGGACGAACTGGGTAAGACCGTGGTGCTGGTGCTGCACGACATCAATTTCGCGTCCACCTACGCGGACCGCATCGTGGCGATGCGGGCAGGGCGCATCGCGCATCAGGGGACTCCGGCCGAACTGGTCCGGCCGGAGATCCTGAGCGAACTGTACGAGCTGCCGATCGAGGTGCACGAGATCGGCGGCCGGCGCATCTGCGTCTACTACCGCCAGCCTTAGCGGCTGAGATCCACCGCGTAGCGCGACAGCTGGGTCACCGGGTCGGGCGTGGCGTCATGCACGCTGACGTTGTCCACGCCATGCGCCGCGGCCATGGCCAGCGTCCCCGGCACCGACGCGAACACCACCGGTCCAGCCAATGCACCCACCCGCGCAAAGCGCCAGCTGCGGTCCAGACCATAGCTTGCCAGGTCCAGATCCGGGTGCTTTCTGATGTAGCTGATCAGCACGTCGCGGCTGGCGTCCGGGGCTTGCAGCACGATGTCGCCCTTGCCGCCGGCCAGGCCGGGGAAGTCGCCGCCGCCGCTGGCGCGGTAGTTGTTGGTCACCACCAGGAATTGCGCGGCGGGATCCAGCGGCGCGCCCTGGTACGTCAGCTTCGTGATGCGCGAGCCCTTGGGCTTGGTCACGTCGATTTCGTACTGCAGGGCGTTGCCGGCGGCGTAGAGCACGTCGAAGTTGAAGGTCGGGAAGCCGGTGTCGATCAGATCCTGCGGCGCGACCTGGCCCGGGTCGATCTGGCGGAACTGTTCGGCCGTCTTCTCCAGCCATTGCCGCACGATGTCGCCGCTGACCCGCACTACCTGCAGGGTGTTCGGGTACAGGTACAGATCGGCGGCGTTGTTGATGGCGATGTTGCCCTGCTTCACGTAGGTGAAGTCGCCCGGACCGTTGCGTCCGCCCTTGAAGGGCGCAGCGGCGGACAGGATGGGCAGCGCGGCGTATGACGGCTTGTTCTTGGCGATGTAGTCCGCCAGATAATCGATCTGCGCCATGTTCACGATCTGCAACGCCGACACGTCACCCGCCAGCGCGTAATAGGTCGCCATGTCGAAGCGACTCTGGCCAATGGGTGTCTTGACGTAGGCGATGGTGGCCGCGTGTTCCGCCTGCACCAGCTGCTGGGTGGCGGCATCCGGTTCGACGTAGGTCGCGGGCGTGGCGCCGCTCTGCGCGGTCAGGCGGGTGGAGATGCGCTGCACGCGCGTGGCGTCCTTCTGCACCTGCCAGCTCTTGTCATACGCCAGCTTGAGCGTGATCTGCCCCAGGTTGTTGCCCCACTGGCCGGCCTGCACCGCGGGCACGCCGTTGATCAGACCCTTCTCCAGATCGATGCCGGGCTGGCCCGCGAATTGCGACTTGGCGTTGGTGTCGGGGAACAGCAGGTGCTGGTGGCCGGTGATCAGGGCATCGATGCCGGGTACTTGGCTCAGGTAGCCGGCGCCATTCTCCATGGCGGGGCTATAGGCGGTGACCATGTCGATGCCGCCGTGCGCCAGCGCCACCACCAGGTCGGCGCCCGCCGCGCGCATTTCCGGCACGTAGCGCTGCGCCGACTCCTTCCAGCCGGAGACTTCGACGTGGCCTTCGAGGTTGGCCTTGTCCCATTGCAGGATGGGCGGAGGCGCAAAGCCGATCACGCCCACTTTCAGCGCAACGTCGATTTGCTTGCCGTTGGGATCGGCGGCCTTGAAGGTCTTGTCCAGCACCACCCAGGGCTTGAAGACGGGCTGCTTGCTCGCAGCCGATACGACGTTGGCGGACACGAAGGGAAAGCCTGGCGCCGCGCAGTCCTTGGCGCCGGCGGGGTTGGTCTGGGCCGTGCCTTTGCCGATGCCGGCCAGCCCGAGGTCCGTATTCGTGATCTGCGACAGGAAGGGCAGGCCGTAGTTGAACTCGTGGTTGCCCAGCGTGGCGGCGTCATAGGCCAGCAGCTTCATCTGCTTGTAGATCGCCAGCATGTCGCTGCATTGCACCGGGGCCACCAGCGCCTGGTAGTCGGACAGGGCCGTGCCCTGGATGGTGTCGCCGTTGTCGAACAGCAGGGTGTTGGCGTTCTGCTTACGGGCATTGGCGATGAGCGTGGCCGTGCGGTCCACGCCGTAGCTCTTGTCTTCAGCCAGCTTGTAATAGTCGTAACCCAGCACGTTGGCGTGCAGGTCGGTGGTGCCCAGGATGGCCACGTCCAGCGTGGAGCCCTGCGGCACGCTGGCCTGCGGTGGCGTCGCGGGCGTGTCATCGTCGTCGTCATCGCCGCCGCAAGCGGCCAGGCCCGCCAACAGCGCGGCGCTGGCGGACATTGCAAGGATCTTTCCTAGATTCGGCTTCACCGTCTTTCCTCCGGGTTTGAAGGAAAGGAATTTTGGGGACAGCGTGTGACCCGGCCGTGACATGGGCGAAGGCTGGCGCGGCCACGGTTCGCGCACGGGTGGCATACACGTACTGACAAGGAACTGAATTGGACGCCTGTCTCATTTATCGTGGCCCGCCGGCAACGAAATGACAAAAAGATTGCGACCTATTCTCATTAACCGGAAAATCGCCGATCGTTCCATTTCAAACTACTTTAGAAAGACGCAGCACGGCCATGCACGCCCCTCGTTCGATTTCCGCAGCATTGATTGTCCTGGCACCCCTGGCCAGCCCGGCTCCCGCGCAAGCCCAGACCAGCACTCCAACCTTGCCCGCCGTCAGCGTGTACGGCAACGACGCGGCGGCGCAAAGCTATAACCCGCCTGACTCGTCCAGCGCCACCAAGATCGATGTTCCCTTGCGCGATATTCCGCAGACCGTGAACGTGGTGCCCGCGGAGGTCATGCGCGATCAGCACTCCAATTCGATGCAGGACGCGTTGAAGAACGTGCCGGGCGTGAGCTTCTCCACTGGCGATGGACAGCGCGACCAGGTGTCGATCCGGGGCTTTACCGCCATCGCCGACCAGTTCGTCGACGGCTTCCGCGACGACGCGCTGTATTTCCGCGACCTGTCCAACGTCGAGCGCATCGACGTCATCAAGGGACCGGCCGCGGTGTTGTACGGCCGAGGATCGTCGGGCGGCCTGATCAACCGCATCACCAAGAAGCCCGGAGAGGACATCACGCAACTGGGCCTGAGCTACGGCTCCTGGAATGACCGGCGCCTGGATCTGGACCTGGGCCGTTCGACGGAAAGCGGCAGCATGGCGTGGCGCCTGACCGGCGCGGTGGAGAAGGGCGACAGCTACCGCGACAAGCAATTCCTGGACCGCAAGGCGATAGCGCCGTCCGCCCAATTCCGCCTGGGCGAGGATACGACGCTGCTGCTGCAGACCGAATTCCTCGAAGACCGCCGCGTCACGGACTTTGGCATCCCGGCCTACCATGGCCGTCCGGTGGAGGTGGATCCTTCCACCTACTACGGCGCCGAAAACGCGCGCGACGCGGACTACTCGCAGGCGCGGGTGCAGTCGTATGCCGCCACGCTGAACCATCGTTTCAACGAGAACTGGTCGCTGCGCAACGCCACGCGCTACTACCACTACACCCTGGATCGCAATAACACCTTGCCCGGCATCGTGAACGAGGCCGCAAGGACCGTGACCTTGAACCGCTCGAACGTGATGCGCGAAGAACACGGCTGGACCAACCAGACCGAACTGACGCAACGCGCGCAGTGGGGCGCGGTGCGGCACGAGATCCTGTACGGCGTGGAGGTCGGCCAGCAGAACAAGGACCTGGTGAACTACTCGGCCAATAATGTGGCGACCGTCGACCTGTTCGATCCGGTGCTGCCGACTTTGCCCTTGCAGTTGGGCGGCCGTCCCGGCACGGACAACCTGGGCCGTTTCAACACCCTGGGCCTGTACGTGCAGGACATGGTGTCGCTGGGCGAACACTGGAAAGTGCTGGGCGGCGTGCGCCACGACCGCTTCGAGCAGAAGACCGAAGACCGCCGCAACGGCACCAACCTGGCCCGTACCGATTCCAACTGGAGCCCGCGCCTGGGCCTGGTGTTCCAGCCCGATTCGGTGCAGTCGTACTACATTTCGTGGAGCCAGTCGTACCAGCCATCCGGCGAAGCGTTCTCGCTGGCCGCGAACAACGCCGACCTGGCGCCCGAGAAAACCACCAACTACGAAATCGGCGCCAAGTACGACTTCCTTGGTGGCAAGCTGTCGACCACGGTGTCAGTCTTCCGCCTGGAGCGCACCGATATCAAGGTCAACAACCCCGTCACCAACACGCTGGTGCCGGTCGGCACGCAGCGCACGGACGGCGCGGAATGGACCTTGGCGGGAGAACTTGGCGACGGCTGGCGCGCGATGCTGGGATACGCCTACCTCGATGCCCGTATCACTGAATCCATTGCCCGGGACGGCGGCAAGAACGTGGAAGGCAAACGCGCCACGCTGACGCCGCGCCACGCCGGCAACGTCTGGGTCACCAAGGACCTGGGAGAGGGCTTTGGCGTGGGCGCCGGCCTTAACCTGGTGGGCGCGCGCTACGCCAATCCGGGCAATACCGTCAGGCTGCCGGGCTATGTGACGGCCGACGCCGCGGCGTGGTGGCGCAAGGGACCGTATTCGGTGCAGTTGAACGTGTACAACCTGTTCGACGCCGGCTACATCGTGTCGGCCCACGGCAGCAGCCCCAACCTGAACATGCCGGGCGCGCCGCGCAATGCGATGCTGAGCCTGCAGTACCGCATGTAATGGCTAGCGCAGCGGCGATTCCCGGCCAAGGTCGTCCGCTTCCAACGCCGCCAGCGCATCCAGGAAGCGCCACGCGAACGATCCGGGTCCTTGCGCCAGTTCACCGGCGCGCTGGCCCGCGATGGCGAAGCACGACAAGGCGGCAACAGCCGCCGAGTATGGGTCTTCCTTGGACACTGCGGCGCAGGCGCCGACCAGCGCCGTCAGCGCGCAGCCGGTGGCCGTGACGCGCGGCATCAGGGACGAGCCGCCCGCGATGCGCACGGCGCGCGTTCCATCCGTGACGTAGTCGGTTTCGCCGGTGACTGCCACCACCGTGCCTAGGCTTACGGCCAGGGCGTGCGCCGATGCTTCCGCCTGCGCGACGGCGTCGCCCGTATCCACCCCCTTGCCCGCGCTTTGTCCACCAGCCAGCGCGATGATCTCCGAGGCATTGCCGCGGATGATGGCGGGCCGCAGGTCCAGCAGGCGCCGCACCGCGTCGCGGCGGAAGGCGGTGGCGTGGTGGGCCACCGGATCCAGCACCCAGGGGATGCCGGCTTCGTTGGCCGAGGCGGCGGTCAGCAGCATGCTGTCCAGCCAGGGCGAGGACAGGGTGCCGATATTGATCACGACCGCGCCGCAGAGGCGCGCGAACTCGGGCGCTTCTTCCTGGGCATGCACCATGGCGGGCGAGGCGCCCATGGCCAGCAGCACGTTGGCCGCGGTGTTCATGGAAACGAAATTGGTCAGGCACTGCACCAGCGGCGCATCGCGGCGCAAGGCGGTGAAAAGCTCGCGCGAAATGAGCGCCTGGGCGGAAAGGTCTGGGGTGTGTTGCATGCGTAGGGGCTCTGATTAAGCGCTGACGTCCGACAGCCCGGGCTGCGCGGGCAGGGCGCCGCGCAGCGATTCCAGCAGCACGCGCTTGTTTTCACGGCTGCGGTAGGCATGTTCGCGCATCAGGTTTTCGGCGCGCACGGCCTCGCGGCGCGTGATGGCGCGCAGCAGGTCTTCGTGGTCCGCCTGCGCGCGCAGCACGAACGGTGTTTCCAGCAACGACGGCGTGGACGGCAGGGTCAGCGCGGCCGGGCCGGCCAGGGGCGTCTTGTTGTTGTGTTCCAGCGCCGACAAGAGCGCGCGGTTGCCCGCGGCTTCGCACAGGATCTCGTGAAAGCGCCGGTTGATCTGCCCCCAGGCGCGCGCATCCACCGTGGTGTTGGGATCGCGGCGGGCCGGCGCCAACAGGGCGCGTCCTTCTTCCACCGCCTGCGACAGTCGGTCCAGCACCTCCTGCGACGCGCCGCGCTCGGCCAGCAGGCGCGCCGCCATGCCTTCGAGCACGCCCCGCACGTCCACCGCATCGCCGATCTCGTCCACGGTGAAGGCCCGCACGCGGAAGCCGCGCGACGGCAGCCGTTCCAGCAAACCTTCCTTTTCCAGCTCGGTCAGCGCGATGCGCAGCGGGGTGCGCGACACGCCCAGGCGCGCCGAGAACTGCAATTCGACCACGCGTTCCCCGGGCTGCAGCACGCCTGAAAGCACCATGTCCCGGAGTTCCGAAATGACTTTATCGATTTGTGCGGCCATAGAGAGATGTGGGCGGATCCCGGTCTTTGAAGGCTTTCAGTGTACCGTCAAAATTGCATGCAATAGTCAATAAAAAAACCTTCTTCGCCTTGCGATTTATCAAAATTGCATGCAATAATTCGGAAAAACAGCGGTTCAAGTACGAATAAGGCGACGAATGCATGCAAAGAAATCTCTCAATGCATGCGATAAGCCACCGCAAGCACAGGAGACAACATGAAGCTCATCAGCTTCGTTCAGGCAGGCCGCAGCGCCTGGGGCGTGTTGCGCGGCACCGAGGTCGTGGCGCTGACGCAGATCTGGCCGGACATGGTCGCGGCGTTGGAGGCAGGGGTGGAGCAGATCGCGCGCGCCGCCGAGGCGCAAGACCCGGCGGCCTGTTTGCCCCTGGCCGGGTTGCGTCTGCTGCCGCCGGTCGTGGCGCCGCGCAAGATCCTCTGCGTAGGGCTGAACTACGGCCGCCATGTGGCCGAGGCCGGGCGCGAACTGCCCGCCCATCCCTCGCTGTTTGCGCGCTTTGCGGACAGTTTCGTCGGCCATGGCGACCCGGTGTGGAAACCGCAAGCTTCTGACCGGTTCGACTACGAGGCCGAATTGGCCGTGGTGATCGGCCGCGGCGGCCGCCACATCGCTGCCAAGGACGCCCTGGCGCACGTGGCTGGCTACACCTGCATGGCCGAGAACTCCGTGCGTGATTTCCAGAAGCACAACGCGCAAGTGACGCCGGGCAAGAACTTCGAGCGCAGCGGCGCGCTCGGCCCCTGTCTGGTCACCGCCGACGAGATCGGCGATCCGGCGCGCCTGGAAGTCATTTCCCGCCTCAACGGCGAGGTCATGCAGCACGGCCAGGTGTCCGACCTGATCTTCCCCATTCCCGAGCTGATTGCCTACATCAGCAGCTTCACCCGCCTGTCGCCCGGCGACGTGATCGCCACCGGCACGCCCGAGGGCGTCGGCTCCAGCCGCAAGCCGCCACGCTTCATGAACGTCGGCGACACGTTGGAAGTCGAGATTCCCGGCATCGGAACACTGGTCAACACGGTGGCGGAAGAGCCCGCCGCCGACCAACAAGGAGACGCGCATGACTGATGCGCTGCGGTACCTGACGGAACGGGACGTGGTCTCGGTGCTGGACATTCCCAAGGCGATCGAAGCCCTGCATGCCATGCTGGTCGCGCAAGGGCGCGAGCAGGCGCGCAACCTGCCCAAGGCGCTGGCGACCTGGGGCGACGGCAGTTCGATGCATGCATTGGGTTCGGTGCAGACCGGCGCCGGCGGCTATGCGGGATTCAAGACTTGGGTCCATACCAAGAACGGCGGCGGCTCGCTGTTCAGCCTGTTCGATGCCGAGTCGGGCTTTCTGCGCGCCGTGATCGAGGCGCGCGCGCTGGGCATGCTGCGCACCGCCGCGATCAGCGGCGTCGCCACGCGGGCGCTGGCGCCGGCCGATGCGTCCTGTGCCGCGCTGATCGGCACAGGGCCGCAGGCCGTGACTCAGCTGGCCGCGCTGGCTGCCGTGCGCGACCTGCGCCGCGTGCGCGTCTACAGCCCCACGCCGGAAAAGCGCCGCGCCTTTGTCGCCAGCGTGCAAGGCAGGTATCGATTCGAGATCGAGGAAGCGTCCAGCCTGGAGCAGGCGCTGGCCGGCGCGGAGATCGTCACCTTGATCACGCGTGCCGTCGAGCCTTTCGTCGACGCGGCCATGCTGGCTGATTGCCGGCACCTGAACGCCGTGGGCGCGATCCTGCCGGCCAAGGCCGAATTCGCGCAGGACGTGTTCGAGCGCGCGGACCGAGTGGTGGTGGACGATATGGAGAACGCGCGCCGCGGCTCGCGTGAATTGCGCGAGCGCTACGGCGCCGACGGCGCGCCGTGGCAGGGCGTTACGGTGCTGAGCGATCTGCTCGCCGCCGACGCAGGCCGCCCGCAGGACGCCCGGCTGACGATCTTCAAGGGCATGGGCATGGGCTTGTCCGACCTGGCGATGGCGCGGGTGGTGTACGAGCATGCCCGCGACCATGGCCTGGGCGTGGCGCTGCCGCCGCAGACCCGCGAGAACCTGCTGCTGTCGCAGCCCTGAACCGAATCCGCATCACCAGACAGCCGGCGCGAGGCGCCGGCGGCAAGAGGAGACCCCATGTTCGTCGATGTCAGCGGCGCCAGTCCGCGGGAACAAAACAAATGGCAGTCCATCGTCATCCCCAAAGAGGATATCGATCTTGAGATCGCGCGCCTGACGGACGCGCCCCGGCCGGACAACGGCCGCCGCGCGTCCCTCATCGTGCACCCTGAAGCCACGGCGCCGGGTCTGGGCCTGGCCCCGGGAACGGACGTCACCGTCAATGTGGTCAATCCGGGCGAGAGCACCTACAACCTGCGCAAGAACTCCAACATGCTGGAGATCTGTATCAGCGGTGAGGGCGTGGCCACGGTGGCCGGGCGCGACATCCGCGTGGGGCACTGGGACGTATGGAACACCCCCGCCATGCAGGTGCATTCCTACCGTAACGAGGGCAAGACGCCGTGGGTGCGGCTGTCGTACTCCAACGCGCCGTTGCTGGAAAAGCTGGAGATCCACTACGTCGAGGAATTCGAGGGCGGCGTGCCGCCGGCCGACGCCAACACCAAGCCGGTGCCGCCGCGCGCGCCGGATGCGGCCCGTTCGCGCGACCTGGCGCTGCGCGAGCAGATCACGCCTGAAGGCGCCTGGCTGCTGGGCTACGAATGGCTGATCGACATCGAGGTGCTGGAATCCAAGGCCTTGCACTGGCCCTGGGCCGCGGTCTCGCGCCAGCTGCCCAGCGTCGAGGACATGGCGCGCGGCTACAACGGCCGCCGCCTGTTCGTGCTGTACAACCCGGCGACCGAACGCCGCATCGGCACCACGCACAGCTTCTTCGCCACCATTTCCTCGTCGCCGCCGGACAACCATCACGTGCCGCACCGTCACAGCTCGTCGGCCATCAATTATTACCTGCGCGGCAACGGCTACAGCAAGGTCAACGGCACGCGGCTGGACTGGAAGGCGGGCGACCTGATCCTGTCGGCGCCGGGCTGGGCCATGCACTCGCATCACTCGGGCACGGAGACCACCTCCGCGCTGACGGTGCAGGACCATCCGCTGCAGATCGCCATGGAGTCGCTGATCTGGCAGGAGCGCATGCAGGAGCCGATCCTGGCGCTGGGCAGCCAGAGCGGCTTCGAAAGCAACCGCGCGCAACTGGCCGCCACGCCGCGCTAGCACGCGATTTCCTAGAACCGATACCTGGATCCGCAATGACCATGACCGAGCTTTCCGACACCCCGGCGCTGCGCGCGCGCCTGCGGGACTTCTACGACGACTACGCCTACTGCCTGGACGAAGACCGGCTGGAGGACTGGCCTGGCTTCTTCACCGAAGACTGCCATTACCGCGTGCTGTCGCGCGAGAACCATGACGCCGGCCTGCCGCTGGGCCTGATCTACTGCATGAACAAGAACATGGTGCGCGACCGCGTCACGGCCCTGCGCGAAACCACCATGTTCGAGCCGCGCTCGCTGCGCCACTTCGTCAGCGGCGTACGCGTGCTGGAAGTGCAGGGCGACCACATCGTGGCGCAGGCCAACTTCGCGGTGATGGAGTCCCTGTCCGACCGGGAGCCCACCTTGAACATGGTGGGCCGCTACCTGGACGTGGTGCGCGTGACGCCCGAGGGCTTGGCCTTCAGCCGCCGCGACTGCGTGTACGACAACTACCGCGTGCGCACCTCGCTCATCGTTCCCATCTGAATCCGCCCCGAGGATACCTCTCATGACCTGTTCCCACACCACCGCGCCGGAGGCTCCGGCGGCGGCCCCCATCCATATCGAACGCCGCTGGCCCAAGGAGGGCTACACGCGCATCCCCAACTGGGTCTACACCGATCCCGCCATCTTCCAGAAGGAAATGGACGTGTTCTTCGGCGGCAAGACCTGGAACTACGTGGGCCTGGAATGCGAAGTGCCCGAAGTGGGCTGCTACAAGCGCAACTGGATCGGCAACCGCCCCGTGGTCATGGTCCGCAACGCGGAAGGCGAGATCAACGTGCTGGAAAACCGCTGCGCGCACCGCGGCGCGCAGATCTGCTGGCAGAACACCGGCAAGGTCGAGGATTTCACCTGCCCCTACCACCAGTGGAACTATGACCTGAACGGCAATCTGCAGGGCGTGCCGTTCCGCCGCGGCGCCATGGGCAAGGGGGGCATGCCGCGCGATTTCGATCCCAAGCAGAACGGCATCCGCAAGCTGCGCAGCGTGAACCGCGGCGGCTCGATCTGGGCCACCTTCGCCGAGGACGCGCCCAGTTTCGAGGACTATTGCGGCCCCGAGGTGCTGGCCGAGATCGACCACATGCTGCCCGGCAAGCCGCTCAAGCTGTTGGGCTACAGCCGCCAGCTGATCCCCAGCAACTGGAAGATGTACCTCGAGAACCTGAAGGATCCGTACCACGCCACGCTGCTGCACACCTTCTACATCACCTTCGGCCTGTGGCGCGCGGATTCCAAGTCCGAGTGCATCCCCACGGGCGGTGGCGCGCACAGCGTGATGGTGTCGCACAACGAGGGCAAGAAGAAGACTGAAGCGACCACGGAAATGAGCCGCTTCCGCGACGACCTCGAACTGCTGGACCTGGAAACGGTGACCCCGCGCGCCGAGTTCAACCGCGGCCGTGTCGGCGGCGCCTGGGTATTTCCCGCCGCCCAGTTCGGCATCCAGGCCAATTCGCTCAAGACCCGCCACGTCATCCCGCGCAGCCCCACCGAGCATGAGCTGGTGTTCACCTATTACGGCTACGAGGACGACGACGAGGAAATGACCCGCCTGCGCCTGAAGCACGCCAACCTGCTGGGTCCCGCTGGCTTCGTGTCGATGGACGACAGCGAAATGCTGAACCAGGTGCAGATCGGCGTTACCGGCTATCCGGAAGCGCGCGGCATCGTCGAGATGGGCGGCCGCGATACCGAGCCCGCCGACTACATGGTGACCGAGGTCTTGATCCGGTCCTTCTACGACTACTACCGCCAGGCGATGGGGCTGTGAGCATGGATACCTGGAAACCTGTGGCGATGGTGTCGGACATTTCGCCCGACACCGGCACCCTGCGCGTGGTGCACGAAGGCGAGGGCGTCTGCCTCTACGACCTGCAAGGCGATATCTGCGCCACGCAGGACCGCTGCCCGCACGGCAACGCCAGCCTGGCCGATGGCTACCTGGAGGACGGTACCATCGAATGCCCGTTGCACCAGGGCGTTTTCGACATCCGCACCGGCAAGCCGCAATGCCCGCCGGTCACGACGGACCTGCGCCGCTACGAGGTGCGGGTGGAGGCGGGCACGGTCTACCTGAAGGCGGAGGCTGCATGAGCTCGGCCGCCATGGTGGTGGTCGGTGCGGGCCAGGCGGGCGGCTGGGCCGCGGCGACCTTGCGCGAGCGCGGCTACGAAGGCCGCATCGTGCTGCTGGGCGATGAAGCTCACGCGCCGTACGAGCGCCCGCCCTTGAGCAAGGCGGTGCTGGGCGGCCAGGCCGTGCCTGAAAGCACCGAGCTGTTTTCGGCCGATCGGCTGGCCGGGCTGCGTATCGAGTTCCAGCCGGGCGTGGCGGCCACGCGCCTGCGCCTGGCTGACAGGCAGGTGGATGCTTCGGACGGCGGCGCCATTGCCTACGACAAGCTGATCCTGTGCATGGGCGGCAGACCGATAGTGCCCGCGCTGCCGGGCATCGACGGCCCGGGCGTGCACGTGCTGCGCACCCGTGGCGACGCCTTGCGCCTGCGCGCCAGCCTGGGACCGGGCCGCCGCCTGGTCGTGGTCGGCGGCGGCTGGATCGGGCTGGAGGTGGCGGCGACGGCGCGCCAGTCGGGCAGCGCCGTGACTGTGCTGGAGCAAGGGCCGCGGCTGTGCGCCCGCAGCGTGCAGCCCGGCGTCTCGGCGCACCTGGCCGCGCTGCATGCCGCGCATGGCGTGGACTTGCGGCTGAACACCGGTCTGCGCGCGGTGCTGGCGCAGGCGGACGGCCGTCCGGTGGCGGAACTGTCCGACGGCACCCGCCTGGATGCCGACGCCATCGTGCTGGGCGTGGGCCTGCGGGCCAATGACGAACTGGCGCGCGAGGCCGGCATCGCCTGCGAACGCGGCGTGCTGGTGGACGCATATTGCAGGACCTCGTCGCCCGACGTCTACGCGGCGGGCGACGTCGCGGTGCTGGCGGCCGAGGACGGCCACGCGCGCATGGAGTCCTGGCAGAACGCGCAGGACCAGGGCACGGCCGCCGCGCTGTCGGCGCTGGGACTGGGCGAGCCTTATGCGCCGACCGGCGCCGTCTGGTCGGAGCAATACGACGCCATGGTGCAGATCGTCGGATTCCCTGGCCTGGCCTGCAGCGAAGTGCTGCGGCCCCAGGCGGGGGACCGCGCCTTGCTGTCGGTGGCGCTGGACCCCGGTGGTCGCGCCGTGGCCGGCGTATCGGTGGATGCGGCGCGCGATTTCCGCCAGCTGCGCAAATGGATCGCGCAGCGCGCGGCCCTGGACCCGGCGTTGTTGCAGCGGCCGGATGTGCCGCTGGCCAGCGCCCAGATTGAATGAGGATCGCAATGGAAAACCCGATTTTGCCCATGCTGGCCAAGACGGCCTGCGAATCCGTGGTGCTGGAATTCTTTCACGCCCTGGACACGCGGCGTCACGAGGCCGCCGCCGCGCTCATGGCCGAGGACGGCGTCTGGCAGCGGCAGGGACGCCGGCTTGCCGGCCGCCAGGAAATCCTGGAAGCCCTGAATGCCCGCGCGCCGGAACGCAGCACCTGTCATGTCATCACCAACTTGCGGCTGATCGAACTGGCCGGCGCGCGAGCGACGGTCGGCTACTTCCTGACCGCCTACGACAGCGTGCCGCATGAACAAGGCGGCGCGCCGCGCCTGGTGGCCATCCGCGAATGCCAGGACGTGCTGGTGGAGACGGACGGCGGCTGGCGCTTGGCCGACAAGAGCAGCCGCCGCCATCTTCCGCCGGAATGACGGCATGAGCATCACCGAGATCCCCGCCTACCCCGAACCGATACAAGCTCGCGCGTCCGGACTATTCAAAAAGCAGCGGACGCGAAACTAAAATTCCTCAGGAGACAAACCGTGAAACCTTCAAGAATCTTGCAATGCATGTTGGCGGCCGCCTGTGCGGCCGTCGTGTCCGGCGTCCAGGCGCAACAGGCCGACTGGCCGACCCACCCGATCACGCTGGTGGTGCCGTTCGCGGCCGGGGGCGGCGGCGACACGCTGGCACGCCTGGTCGCGGAACCGCTGTCGCGCGAACTCGGCCAATCCATCATCGTCGAGAACCGCCCCGGCGCGGGCGGCAATATCGGCACCTCGATCGCCGCGCGCGCCAAGCCCGACGGCTACACGCTGGCCTACGGCACCAACGGCACCCAGGCCACCAACCACTGGCTGTACAAGTCGCCGGGCTACGCGCCTTCCGACTTCGAGCCGATCTCGCGCTTCACGGTCATCGCCGCGGCGCTGGTGGTCAACGCCACGGACGAGCGCTTCAAGACCCTGGCGCAGCTGCTGGCCTATGCCAAGGCCAACCCCGGCGAACTGACCTGCGGTTCGGCGGGCAACGGCACGTCCTCGCACCTGGCCTGTGAGCTGCTGAACCAGATGGCGGGGACCAAGGTCATGCACATCCCCTACAAGGGCGGTGGCGCGGCCATGACCGATCTGCTGGGCGGCCGCATTTCGTTCATGATCGACGTGATGCCCAATGTGTCGGGGCAGATCGCGGCAGGCAAGCTGCGCGCGCTGGGCGTGACGACGCCGGAGCGGGTGGCGTCCAACCCGGACATTCCCACGATCAACGAGGCGGGCCTGAAGGGTTATGAGTTCTTCGCCTGGGACGGCCTGTACGCGCCCAAGGGTACGCCGGTGGCGGTGCTGGACAAGCTCAACGCCGCCGTCAACCGCGCGTTGCAGCAGCCCGAAGTGCGCAAGATGCTGGAGTCTCGCGGCGCCATTCCGTCGGCCACCTCGCGCCAGTCGCTGGCGGAGTTCGGCGCGGAAGAGTACGCGCGGCTGGGCAAGGTGGTGAAGGTGGCGGGCGCGTCGATCGACTGAGCGGCGGACCCTCGCAGTGGAAGCCGGCGGCGTGAGCCGCCGGCTTCCTACCAAGCCATGCGCAAGCGTCCCAATGCGGGCAAGGCTCCCACCGTGGCCGCCAGTCCTCCGGGAGGCGGCAGCGGTTCGTTGTCGGCCACGCGCCCGTCCGGATCGAGAAAATCGCTCAGCACGTCATCGCGCAGCCGGATGAAGCGCGGATCGCTGCGGTGGCGCGGATGCGGCAGATCGATGTCGACGATGCGGCGTATGCGGCCCGGACGCGGCTGCATCACCACCACGCGGTCGCCCAGGAATACGGCTTCCTCCACGTCGTGGGTGACCAGCACCATGGTGATCTTTTCGTGTTGCCAGATGCGCTGCAGCTCGTTCTGCAACCGCGACCGCGTCAACGCGTCCAGGGCGCCCAGCGGCTCGTCCAGCAGTAGCACCCGCGGCCGGTTGACCAGGCCGCGCGCGATCGCCACGCGCTGCGCCATGCCGCCCGAAATCTGGTGCGGGTAGGACTGCTCGAAGCCCTGCAATCCGACCAGCGCGATATGCTCGGCCACCAGCTCGCGCTTTTCCGCCTTCGACAAGGGCGCGTTGCGTAGCGCCGTCGCGATATTGCGTTCCACGTTCAGCCATGGGAAAAGGCGATGGTCCTGGAACACGATGCCGCGGTCCAGGCCCGCGCCTTGCACTGACTTGCCATCCAGCAGGATCTGGCCGGAGTAGTCGCCGTCCAGCCCCAGGATCAGGCGCAGCAGCGTGGATTTGCCGCAGCCGCTGGCGCCCACAATGCTGACGAAGCGCCCGGCGGACACGTCGAGGTTGATGTCGTGCAGCACTTGCAGCGCCTGCGCGCCGTCGCCGGGGCCGGCATACCGCTTGCCCACGCCGCGGATACTCAATTCCTTGCCGAAGATGCTCGTCATTCCTTTCCTTCTTTATCAGGCGGCGCCCGGGCGGTGCCGCGTCAGCCGGCGCTCCAGCGCGCGGGCCCATGCATTCATGGTCCATCCCACCAGGCCGATCACGAACATGCCGAAGATCACCAGATCCATCTGGAAGTGTTCGCTGCCTTCGATCAGGGTATTGCCGATGCCGTGGCCGGCCACCAACAGGTACTCCGCGCCTATGGTCGCCAGCCAGGAGTAGATCAGCGCCAGGTACACGCCGGTGAAGATCGAAGGCGCCGCCGACGGCAGCACCACGTGCAGCAAGGTCTGCCAGCGGGAATAGCCGAACACGCGTGCTACCTCCAGCAGGGCCGTGGGCGTGCTGCGTATGCCGTCGCAGGTATTGACGACCACGGGCACCAGGGCCGCAAGCGACAGGAACGTCACTTTGGCCACGTCGCCCAGGCCGAACCAAACCGAGATCAGCGGAATCCAGGCGAACAGCGAGATCTGCTTGAAGGTATTGAAGCTGGGGCCCACGATGCGGTTGAACAGCGGCAGCAGGCCCAGCAGCGCGCCGAGTATCAGACCGAGCACGGTGCCTATTGCGAAGCCGGTAAATTCACGCGCAAGGCTCGCGCTCAGCGCGCGCCACAGCCGGCCCGAGGAGATCTGGCTGGCCGCGGTGTCCAGCACCTTGCCCGGCGACACCAGCAAGGGCGTGGAGACCCAGTCCAGCCGCGCCAGCGCCCACCAGACCAGGATCGCGGCAACGGGCAGCACCAGGCCGCGCCAGCGTGCTTGCAGCCAACGGCTTGCGCGGCGGGCGGCGGGAGGCGAGGAGATAAATGCCGCCATCATGCGTGGGCTCCCGTGGACGTCGTACCCAGGCGGGTAGCGGCCTGGCCGCCGCCCGCGCGGACTTCGGCCAGGTCCAACAACTTGTCGATGGCATAGCCGATGGCGCCCACCACGAGCACCGCCGCCATCACCAGGTCCAGCTGGAACAGCTGGCGGCCATAGACGATCAGGTAGCCCAGCCCTTCGCTGGACGCGACCAGCTCCACCACGACCAGCGACAGCCAGGCCTTGGTGAAGCCCAGGCGCAGGCCGGTGAAGAGCGTGGGCAGCGCATGCGGCAGCACCACTTCCAGCACCTGCTGGCGGCGCGTGTAGCCATAGACGCGGGCCACTTCCAGCAAGTTGCTCGGGGTCTGCCGGAATCCCTGCAAGGTGTTCAGCGTCACCGGCACCAGCGCGGCCTTGGCGATCAGGATGTACTTCAGCGGTTCGCCTATGCCTACCAGCAGCAGCACGAAGGGCAGCCAGGCCAGTACCGGAATCTGCACCAGCGCGTTGAAGGTGGGCAGGATGTAGGCTTCCAGCGGACGCCACAATCCCATCGCCGCGCCCAGCGCCAGGCCCAACGCGCTGCCGGCCGCGAAGCCCACCAGCACGCGCTGCATGCTGGCCTGCACGTGCAGCCAGAGGTCGCCGCTGCTGTAGAGGTCCTGCAAGGTCAGCCAGACGAAGTGGGGCGAAGGCAGCACTTGCGGGGAGATCCAGCCCTGCGCCGCGCCCAGCTGCCAGAGCGCGAGCAACGCCAGCGGCAGCAGCCAGGGCAGCAGGCGGCCGCCGGCGTTGCGCAGCAGATCAAGAGGTGCATGGCGCGCGGACGGCAGCGGCGCGCTCAGAGTATTCGTGGACATGACCACTCCTTATCGTGCCGTGGCGGCGTTGGCCTGGCGTTCGCCGGACGCCGGCTGGCCCTGCGCGTTGAACGCGGTCCAGCGGGTGGCAAGATTGGCCTTGCGCAGCGCGGCGTCGAGGTAGCGCGGCTCGAACCAGCCGTCCACGCTCACGGGACGGCGGATCAGCTTCAGTTTCAGGGCATCGTCCGCCACGGCCTGGTAGCGCGCGGCGAGGAACTCGTCCAGCAGCGGCGAGTTGCGCACGGCCAGCACTTCGCCTTCGAACTCCGCCTGCCAGGACGCGTAAGGCGTGCCGCTGCGCGCCCAGACCTTGAAGAGCGCGTCGCGGTTCTGTTCGTCGGAGGACCATTGCGCCGCGCGCACGAACACGTCGACCACGCGCTGCACGGCTTCGGGGTTCTCCTTCTCGAAGTCCTCGCGCACCAACAACGACGCCTGGCGGGTGAACGAGGGATCCTGGCCCTTGGTCGAGTAGATGATGCGCGCCAGGCCTTGGTCGCGCAGCTTGAAGTACTCATAGCCGCCAAAGGCGGCGTCCACGCCACTGGAGACCAGCGCCGCCTGCGCGCTGCCGGTGTCCAGGTTGACGCCCTTGATGTCACGCTCGGTCAGCTGACGCGAGGCCAGCACATTGATCGCGACCAGATGGCCATTGGTGCCGCGGAAGATCGACACCTTGCGGTCCTTCAAATCGTCCAGCGATTGCAGCGCGGAATCCTTGGGCGTGGAGACGTACAGGTTGTTGCGCACGCCGCTACCCAGCAGGATGCGGGTCTTCAACCCGTTGGAGCGGCCCACCACCGACGGCAGGTCGCCCTGGTAGGCGAAATCGATCTGCTTGTTCGAGAGCGCTTCGTTGACCGCCGGGCCGGCGCCCTTGAAGAACAGCCATTGCACCTGGGTGCCGGTGCCCTGGAAGGCTTCCTCCAGCCAGTTGTTGGCGCGCGCCACGCCGCCCGGCGAGCCGCCCCAGGTGATGGGGTCGCCGCCGCCGGCGGTCGCCAAGCCGATACGGACCACGTCGGGCGCGGCCAGGGAGGCCAGGCTGACGGCGCACAGGGCAGCGCCCAGCATCAGGCGTGAAATCAGGCTGTGGAGAGAGGGCAGGGTGCGCATGGTCGTTCCGTAAGATGATGATGAAAGACAGGCCCGGGCCGGCGCGCGCCAGCCGCGGGCAGGACTGTCCATCCGCCGGCGCGAACCGGCGGGTGGCAGTGCGGTTTGCGGTGAGGGTCAGGCCGCGCGCTTCTGGGAGCGCGCCTGCAGCTTCTGCTCGATGCGCGTGCCCTTGAAGAACTCGGGGTGCGCCTGGGTATAGAAGCGGTAGGGGTTGTCGAACACCAGGGCCTTGAAGTCCGCCGCGCTGATCACGCCGTCCTCGACCAGGTCCCAGCTTTCGGCCAGCGGTTCGGTCAGGTCGGGTACGTCCCAGTGGCCGACGTCCGACGACCAGATCGCGTTGAGCTTGGTGTTCAGCGGGTTGGCGCGGTCGTTGAAGGCGGCGCCTATGGTCCGGTCGTCGGCCTCCGATCCGAAGTAGAAGCTGTCGACCCAGCGCTTGCGGATATCCTCCACGCTGTCGATGCCGGCCGCGGCGAAGTCGTCGAGCTCATCGCCCTGGGGCTCGCGGCTGTGATGCAACGCCGACAGGCCCAGGCTGTCGCGCAGCAGGGTGTCCTTGTTGATTTCGCGTCCGTTCAGCAGTCCGGCGCCGTAGCGCTCGAACAGGTCTGCCAACAGCTCCACGTCGGCGTTGGCCGGGTTGTATTGCTGCACGGCGTTGCGGTTGCGCTTTTCCCAGCGGTCCACTAGGTGCGCATACACATGCGCGCCCCAATCCGCGCCACCCTCCAGCAAGGCCACGCGCAGATCGGGAAAGCGCCGGGTCACGCCGCCGAAGAACAGCGCCTTGGCGAAGGCCTGGGAACCATCGGCGAAATGGCCGATATGGTTGAACATGTAGTTGCTGATGGAATGTCGGCCAGTCCAGCCCTGGCTGCCGTAGTGGGTGGCGAGCGGCACGCCCAGTTCCACCGCCTTGGCCCAGAACGGGTCGTAGTCGTACTCGCTGTCCAGGCCGAAGAAGTCGACGTAGGACGCATGCCGCGCGATCTCCGGGTACTCCGCCGGCGGGTACTTGTCGGCGATGGCCTTGATCGGCCGGCGCACGCCGCCCGGAATGTTCGCCACCTTCAGCCCCAGCGTCTTGACGGCGAATTCGAGTTCTTCAATGGCTTCCTGCGGCGTGTTCAGGGGAATGCCCGCCACGGGCGTCAGCCGGTCGCTGTACTTGCGGTACTGGTCCGCATGGAAATGGTTGATCGCGCGATGCAAGGGCTGACGGTATTCGTCGCCCGCGCCCAGCGGCGCCAGCACGTCGTTGGGAAACAGGATGGAGTAGTCGGAGCCTTGCTCCTCCAGGCGTTCATATAGCAGCTCCGGCAGCGTGACCGTGGCCAGGTCCAGGGTATTGCGTGTGACGCGCGCCCACCAGGGCGAACGCAGCGTGCGGTTGTGTTGTCGTTCCGCGGGCGTCTGCTGATACCAGTCCTTGCCCTGGGACTTGGTGGCGAAGCGCGAGCCCTGCGTCTTGCGCAGCACATCCACCAGCTTGGAGCCGCCATAGTGCTGGATGTAGTCCTCCAGCACAGGCGCATAGTCGTTGACGTGTACGTCGGTATCGATCACGGGATAGTCCAGCTTCGCCTTGATGGCGGCGGAGCGGGAAGCCTGGGTACGGTGCAGCCGGTCGTTCATGCGGGTCTCCGAGAGTGAAACGAACGCGGCGCCTTGCGGATTCGGCAAGGCTGGCGCGGACTGATCACAGTACGGGAGATGGTCGTCAGGCCAAACGACTGATACGCAATTTCTAACTGAGTGATGTGCTTATGGCTTGGGTGTGGCAATGGACGGGTCTTGCGGTCCGCATACTCAAATTTGGGTATGCGCCGACAAAAAGACGCTCCTAACATGGTTTCGGCCAAGGCCGCGCACATCGCTCCTATGGCAATAACTTGAGGGGAGCACCTCTTGCCCGGGATTTTCGTGTGTGCGGATGGTATCTGCGCCATTGTGTTTCATGCAATTGGCGGAGAGATGATGCGGATCTTTTCACGTACTTTGGCTTGCACTGCACCTTGGAAAAGGTGCCGGCTTTTTGCATATTGAGTTGATAGAGATCGTTGTCTCGGTTTGGCGTGCACAGCGGCCAATGCCCGGGTGCGGTCAGGGAGCGTCTCATGAAACGTTTCGTCAATGTCGAGGCTGTCAACCTGCGGGCCACGCCCAGTACTGTGAAGAACTCACCGATCGGCAGTCTCACGCTAGGCGAGGAAATCTTCGATCTGGGGGACGCGCCCGGTGGGTGGCATCACGTTCAAACGGAAATTGGCGGGGTGCCGCTCCAGGGATACTCGGTTGACGGCCTGGCGGACTCGAAGTTCAAGTGGGCCAAGGCCAAACAGCCAACGTTGCGGTCACCCGCTACGCGCGCCCGCGAAGCGCTTGTGGCGGCCGCGGTGGAGCAGTGGCTTCGATTCGACAAAGGGCAGGGTAAAGAGAACGCTGAACCCTATAGCAGCTACATCCACGAAATGTGGAAGGCGCTGGGTAAGAACCTGACCGGGAAAGATACTGCTTACCCCTGGTCTGCCGTTGCCATTTCCCTCATGGTAAGGAACGCGGCGAAGGTTATCCCGGAGTACCAGGCCTTCAAGCAGTCCATCGGCCACGCGAGGTTCATGTGGGATGCCATCAAGAAGGGGGCAAGCAAGGATGCGTCCGCGCCGTTCTGGGGTGTTCCCCTAACGGAAGACAAGCCGCAGGTCGGCGACATCATCGGCAGTTGGCGGGGAACTCCCTTCGCGTTCGACCAATATCTCGCGGCGACGAAAAATCCGGAGGCTCCTAGCCATTCTGACATTGTCGTGGCGGTAGGTTCCGAGGTTGCATTGGCCGTGGGCGGCAACGTCAGGCAGTCCGTCTTCGTCACCGGATACCAGCTGACCGCCGACGGAAAACTCGGAAAGAACCAGCGATTCGATAAGGGAAAGTTGGTTGGAGAAGCAATTGTCCTGATGAAAAATCGAATCGCTTGAGGGAACTCTTATGCGCATCGCATTTGCGTCCTGCATCGCCACCAATGTATTCAATGACCAACCCGTTTGGGACTGGATCAGGGCGCAAGCGCCAGATCATCTGATCTTGCTCGGTGACAGCATGTACCTGGACATACATGTCGAGGAAGCAGGGCATCCAAAAGATATGGGCGTGGACGACTTTGCCAAGCATGCGTTTTCTCGGTACAGCGAGCTGCTTCAGCAGGCGCAGTTCTCAAGACTTGTGAAGTCGTTGCCAACAGGTCGTGTCTGGACGACTTGGGACGATCACGACTGCCTATGGAATGATGTCCTGGGAGCGGTTGCCAGGGAAAGCCCCGCTCAGGCGCCGAAACTGCGTATCAGCACTGCCCTGCATGAGGCGTTTCGTAGGACTCTGAAAAAAGGCATGGCGGCGGGCTCATTTCCCAATGCCTACAATGCTCCGTCCCTTTGGAAGGAGAATCAGCCGCCTCTGGAATCGCCAAGTATCAAGCTGTCGAATGACGTGATGTTGCATCTTGCCGATGTGCGTAGCTGGCGTACGGGAACCTGGCTGATTCCAGACGACGCGCGCACGATATTGGGCGCCCGACAAAGAGCCGGCTTCGACGCTGCTATGGAGCGCGCACCTGATGCCATTCACCTCTTCGCCAGTGGCTCCACCTGTGCTGATTACAAGGTTGGGTATGCCGGTGACTGGGAGTGGCTGCTTGGTCGGGCAGCCATCAGCAAGATCCTGGTGCTCAGCGGCGATATCCACCGTAACGAGTCCGATGCTTTTTTCACCACGGGTTGGCCCCTGCATGAGGCGACCTCATCGGGCGCGGCAGTGAAATACGCCGTGACGGTAGGAGAGACGTACAGGAACTATGGTCTCGTCGATATCGACGAGACGCACGTTTCATTTTCTTTTTTCGCGGAGAACCAGCCTGAGCCGCGCCATTCGCGCAAACTAAGCCGCGCGAGCTGGCTCCCTGTATGAAACCCCGGCGTCGCGAACTCTTGAGCGCGCTCGCCGCGCTGCCCTTTGTTGGGGGGTGCCGATGGCCGCGCCGAGCTTCGGAAAACGCTCAAGGCAGCGCTCCGCCCGAGGGCCTCAGCCCTATCCTGACACCGCGTCCTGGGCGGAAGGCCGAGGGCGCTCCGGCTTGGGTGGTCGATACCCACGCGCACTTCTTTAATGCCAGCGATGTGCCGGTGGAAGGATTCCTGGCGGGACCGGTTGCGCATAGCAGGTCCGGAGTATCCAGGACGCTGATTAGGGCATTGGCCCCACTTGCCGGCCGGATTGCATCCCTGGCGCCGACCGCCGATGAAGAAATCAAAGAGCTTGTCGGGATGGCCCGCAACCATGCGGTAATGGGCCTGCCGCCAGAGGCAAGCGAAACTGTCCTGCACCAGCGGCGAGCAGAGTTCTTGAAAAGACAGTCAGCCTTCTTCTTCGAGGTGGTACGAGGAACCGAATTTGAGACGATCTACAACGATGCGGCGCCAGCGAGCTTTACACAGGGAGGGGTGGACGGAAACTTGGGACCGGACACGATGGCAATGGTTTTTCAAGCCACCGAGACCGGAGGACTGGTAGAACCCATGAGCGATGGCGCGGCCCAGGGAGGTGGAGCATATCGCGAAGGTGTTGTGGGTTTTGTGGGATACATGCTGTCTTATCGATGGATGAACCTGCTCGCGTACCAGCAGTCGTTCACCACCGGTGACCAGGCTTTCGGGGTGGACCGCGTGTTTGCTTCCTTGGTCGACTTTGATTATTGGCTGGCTCCCGCAGCCCTTTCATCGCAAGAGAGCCAGATAGCGCTGCATCAGTTGCTTTCAGTGCTGTCGAATGGATACATGCGCCCCTTGGTTGCGTACAACCCCTGGAGTGCGGTGCTGGACCCCAAGCGGGTGCGCTTGCGGGTGGCCGACGCGATAGAAAGGCGGGGGTTTGTCGGCATCAAGATTTACCCGCCGAACGGATTCAGGCCGCTTGTAAACCCTGACGTTCACCCGATGCGCCCGGGGATACCCTCGGGCGCAGCCCTGGAACGTGAGCTGACGGCGATGTGGAACATTGCCCAGCGTCTGGACGTACCGGTGATGGCTCACGGCGCATCAACAATGGGGTTGGATGACCTGCATGACGAGTACGCAAGCCCGCAGGGATGGACGCAAGCGCTGATGAAACTGGACTCGCCCCGTGTGAACATCGGCCACTTTGGGGGAGACGATCTTGAGGGCTGGTCAGCCGGGTTTGCCGCACTGATGGAGGCTGGCGCGGGGAAGAACCTCTATGGCGATACGGGTTACTGGGAAAATCTGAGATGTGGAAAGTTGGAGAGTTGCATCGCGCGCGATCAATTGAAGAGGATCTTCGAAACTCATGCAGTGCTGAATGCCAGACTCATGTATGGCAGCGATTGGCACATGCTCTCTCAAGAGCGCGCATGGGCCCGGTATCCGTCGGAAATCTTGCGAGCGACGAGAGATTTCATAAATCCTGAATCGCTCTTTGGAGGCAATGCGATTGGCTGTTTTGGCAAAGCAGCACAACCGCCTCCGGTTTCTTGAGTCAGTACTTGTGCGCCGTCCGCTCGATTTTGGCCATCAGGTCTTCGAAAAATCCGCGCGCTCCAGGATGAAGCTGGTCGCCACGCCGAACACCACGCCCCAGAACGGCGCGCCGATGCCAAGCAGGGGCAGGCCGCCCAGGGTCACCAGGAAGGCGACCAGGGCGCCCAGCGTGAAGTGCTGGCGGAAAGCGGTATGGAACGCGCCTTGCAGGATGCGCAGGAGCGCCAGCCCCGCCAGCGTGGCCACGAAGGCGGCGGGCGTGGCCAGCAGCGCCTGCGTGACCAGCGGCGAAAACAGGCCGAACACGATCACCATCACGCCCAGGAAGATCGCGGCCAGCCAGTGCCGCGACGCGTCGGCGCCGGAGGCGATGATGGCGTTCGATGGACCGGCCAGACAGGTCGAGACGCAGCCCAGGCAGGCGGTCAGCGCCGAGAACACGCCGCAGGCGTTGGTGATCGCATTGACCGGCGGCCGATGCAGCGAATTCCTCAGCACGGCAATCCCTTGCGCGTTCTGCACCGCGATCACGGTCACCGCAAGAGGCAGCACCAGCTCGAATGCCGCGGCCCAGGAGAATACCGGCGCGTAGAACTGCGGGCTGGCCACCGAGGTCGCCAGCGTCACGTGTTCCAGCTGTGGCGCTCGTCCCATGAACATCAGCACGCCTATTCCCGCGATCAGCGCGCCGATAATGGGCGATAGCCGCTTTTGCACGGCAGGGAAGACCGAGACCAGGAAGAAGGTGGCGGTCATGACGCCCGCGAGCCAGGGATCGGATGCGAACGACTTGATCCAGTCCAGCGCGAAGCTGAGGAAGACGCCGGCGACCATGCCCATGACGATGGGCATGGGGATGCGGTCCATGATGGCGCCGACCCAGCCCGTCAATCCCAGCACCAGCATCAGCGCGGCGGTCAGCAGATAGGCGCCGATGACCTCGGCAAAGGGCAGATGTTGCAGGGCGCTGGCGACCAGCACCGCGCCGGGGATGGTCCAGAGGAAGGCGAGCGGCTGCCGGTAGATGGCGGACATCACGATGGTGAGGATGCCGTTGAGCACGAATGCGGCAAATATCCACGAAGCCAGAGTCGCCTGGCTGAGGCCTCCCTTCACGCCCGCGCTCAGGATGATGGCCACCGGCGCGGACGCGGAGAACAGGAAGGCGACGAAAGCGTTCGTCAGCTCGGTTGCCGGGAATGACGATGGAGCGGCTGGAATCGTGTCTGGGTGGGCCATGGACTTATCTCATTAATGAGTGAAGCATCTTGCCGGGCACCGACACAATACAGGAAATGTCGCCCTATGAGCCGCGGGCTGGCCGGGCCGGAGTGGCCGGCGAGCTGTCAGGCGGGATGGGTTGGTAGCCCACGCCGCGCAGCACGAAGTCGACCACCGTTTCGGCATAGCTCGCGCAGTTTTTCTGAAGCAATTCCATTTTGTCGTCTGGGGTGTACAGGAAGTGATTCAGCAGCGCGCCGGCGACCAGATCGAGTACCAGGGCAGGGGAGACGTCTTTCGGGATTTCATTGCGCGCCATCGCCTGCAGGATGATCTTGCGTCCGTGTTCCCGGCTATGGCGTTCCCAGCCTGCCAGCGATCTGCCCAGTACTTCCGGAAAGAGCTTTGCCTCGATATGGACCCGGGCGACGATGAGCCCGTAGCCCTGCGCATAGAATCGCAGGATGGCGACCGCCAGGTGGACCAGATCTCCGCGCAGGGATCCGGTATTGCCGAAATCCGGAAATGGGGCGGACATGTCCTGCAAGGTGTCCGCAATCAAGGCTTCCTTGTTGGGCCAGCGCTTGTAGATCGCGGCTTTACCGACTTTCGCCGCACGCGCAACGCCATCGATGGTCAGTCCGGCCCAGCCCAGCTCTTTATAGAGGGTGAGTGTTGCGGCAAAGACCCGGGGTTCGAGCGTAGGATCTATTGGACGGCCGCGGCCAGGTGTAGACGGATTCAGAATTCTGCCCTCGGATACGAAGCGGATGGCGAGCAAGGCGCGCCATAAAGCAAAACGGAGCATGCCGCCATCGCGCATGCTCCTTCGGGGGGACTTACCGCTCAGATGCCAGGCGTATACCCGCTTACGGGAATCAGGGGCGGCTGGCGGCTAGTACCAGACTGGTCGATGCCGCAAAAAACAGCCCCACGCCCTGTACAAAACTAAGCTGCGCGTCTTGGACCTGAGCTTCGGCGCTGCCTCGCAACTGGCGTACTGCTTCCTGAATGGCAAACATGCCGTACATGCCCGTATGAGTGTAGCAGAGCCCCCCTCCATTGGTATTCATGGGCAGCCTGCCGGACGGCAGCGTATTGCCCTCGGCAATGAAGGCGCCGGACTCGCCTTTGCCCACGAATCCGATATCTTCGAGCATGTATAGCGGCAAGTGCGCGAACGCGTCGTAGCACATCAGATGGTCCACATCGTCATGGCTGATTCCGCTGGTTTCGAACGCCTCTTTGGAAGATCGGCGGAAGGACTGGAACGAACTGACGTCTTCCATTTGCGATACCAGCCGTGATTCGGCGGATTCGCCGGAGCCCAGCAAGAAGACCGCGCGGTCCGCCGAAGGCAGGTTCGCGGCCCGCTCGGCGCTGGTCAATACCAGGGCGCCGCCGCCGTCCGTGACGACGCAACACATGTCGCGCGTGAACGGGTAAGCGATGACAGGCGCGGACAACACTTCATCGGCCGTGACGATTTCTCGGCGCAAGGCGCGGGAGTTGCGGCTGGCCCATTTTCGCTGCGCGACCACGACTTCCGCGAGATCCCGCGGCCCCATGCCGCGGTCATGCAGGAAGCGCAAGGCGGGCACGGTAAAGGTCGAGTATGGCGCCACGGCCCCGTATGGCGCTTCGAATTGTCCTTCCGCTGCCGCCGCGTTGATGGTCCAGGCGGGCGCCCCGACTCGTGAACGGCCGGACTCGCCATGCGTGATGAGGACCACGTTCGCGGCGCCCGAAGCGATGGCGGCCGCGGCGTGTCGCACATGGGAAAGGAAGCTGCATCCGCCGACCATCGTGCCATCGATCCATCTGGGGGTGATCCCCAAATAGTGCGTAACCTCCATCGGCATCAGTCCTGCGGTGGCGATGCCGTCTACGTCCGAGGGTGACAAGCCTGCGTCGCGCAGGGCGTTTCTGGCGGCTTCGGCGTGAAGCGCGATCACGGATTTGGAGGGAACGATGCCAATCTCATCGGTTTCGGCGGCGCCCACGATGACCACGTTGCCGCCATGCATGTTTTTTTCGCTCATTTGCTGATTCCCTCGGGCTGAAACACGGGCAGCGATATGCCATCGCGCTGCACAAAGTCGACGATCAGGTCCATGTCCAATGCCAGGTTTTCCGGTGTGGGCGCGATGCCCACGATGTTGGTCATCATGCGAGGGCCTTCGGCCAGCTGGACCAGGGCGATGACGGGTGATGCGCCCTCATTGCCCGGGATGGGCCGGTGGTTGATCACATAGGAGATCAACTTTGCTTTTCCGGAAACCTGCTTCCACCGGACCTGATCGGAAAGGCAATGCCGGCAGAAAATCCCCGGATAGAAGTAGAACTGGCCGCAATCATTGCAATGTTGAATTTCGAGCCGGCCTTGTTTTGCCGCGTTCCAGTATGGAAGGGTGTCTGGTGTAGGTATGGGCTTCATGAATGTCGTTTCGGTTTGATTGACGATGGCGTTGCGTTGACTTGCTATTGATCTCTGCAATTTCCGTGCTACGATTTACGGACGAAATAAGTCTGAAAATAATAGTGCTGGCGTACGGGCGTGTCAACAGTCCTGAAGGCAGGGGATTGGCGGTCTGCGGCGTCCGCGCGTACCAGAGCGAAAACTTTTTCCACGGAGATGCGCTATGGCTGAGCCGACTGATATCGGGACGATCCTGTCGCGGGGAACCGCGACGGCGGAGATGGGGCGGTTGAAATTTTTCTCAAAAGCAATCGGAGAGAACAATCCGATCTACTTTGAAGAGTCCGCGGCGCTTGCCGCCGGCTACAGAGGTATTCCGATTCCGCCGACCTTCCTGTTTTGCCTAAATGGAGAGGCCGCGGCCTCCAGCAATACCATGTCGCGCTTGCAACTCGATCTGGCGCGCGTTCTGCATGCCGAGCAGGCTTTCACCTATAAAAAAATGGCCTATGCCGGAGACGTCCTGCAGTTTGAAACCAAGGTGGCCGACGTATACGACAAGAAAGACGGCCAGCTTCATTTTGTCGTCTTGGAAACTGCCGTGAGCGACGTCAATGGGGACGCGGTGGCGCAGCTTCGCAGCACAATCGTCGAGCGTAGAAACGGATAAGGAGAATACCCATGCAAAGAATTGATTTTTCTGCCATCTCGGTCGGAGATGAGATCGCGCTGACGGATATACCGGCCATCACCCGGACCACCTTGGCGTTGTACTGCGGCGCATCCGGCGACCATAACCCGATTCATGTGGATATCGATTTCGCCAGAAAGGCAAAAATGCAGGACGTATTCGCGCACGGCATGCTTTCGGCCGCATATCTGGGAAGGTTGCTGACCAAGCTGGTACCGCAGGAAGACATCCGCAGCATGTCAGTGAGATTTACGGGAATTACGAACGTGGGCGACAAGCCTCATTGCGTCGGGCGCGTGATTGAAAAGTCCACCGCGCAGGGGGATAAGCTCGTCAAGCTAAGCCTGGGCTGCGCGGACCAGAACGGTGCGCAGAAGGTGATTGGCGAGGCGGTAGTGGCGGCCTATTGACGCCACAATGTCGTCCTCAAGGCAACGCGCCGCTCGCGTGCGAACTCGTTCGCCCGTCTCTCGAAACCGGACAATTTGCCTAGCCGCTTGACCTCAAAGAACCGCAATATTATTATTTACAGACAAAAAACGTCCGTAAAAAAAGCGCCAAATTCCGGATGAAAGAGACCGAGTTTGCACAGCAAATCATTGGAGGAAGACCCATGCACGGCAAAGGACCCGAATCGAAAGGTTTCTACAGCCTCGCCAGCAGGCATCCCGAGCGCATTGCGTACATCGAGGCGGACGGAACGACGACGACCTTTGGCAAGTTGCTGGACGAGGTCAACAGACTGTCGAATGGACTTCGCGCGCGAGGTCTGCGTAGGGGTGACGCGGTCGCCGTGCTTCTAAAGAACTGTCAAGCTTATTTCGAGCTTGCATTGGCCACGGGGCAGCTCGGGCTGTACATGGTGCCGATCAATTGGCACCTCACTGCCGAGGAGATCGTCTACATCTTGCGCGATAGCGACTCAAAGATGCTGATCGCGTCAAATGAGTTCGCGCCCGGCCTTGCCTCCGCCGAATTGCCAGCGATGCGCTTCAGCATCGAGGGAGGAGAGCGTGGATGGGGCGGATTCGACGAATTGAAGGCGGACAGCCGCGTCCCCGATCAACGCAGCGCGGGCTCGTGGATGGGCTACACATCCGGGACTACCGGCAGGCCCAAGGGCGTGAAGCGCAAGCTCGCGGACAAGAGCCCCGAGGATGTCATCGGCAACCTCCCGGACGCGCTCGATCTGTTTGGCGTTTCTCATGACCCTGGTTGTCACCTGGTGTTCTCGCCCCTCTATCATTCGGCGCCTGCCGCATGGGCGATGATGTCCCTGCATCGCGGCCATACGATAGTTTGCCGCAACAAGTTCGATGCCGAACTGGCATTGCGGGATATCGAAAAATATCGGGTATCGACCGTGCACATGGTGCCGACCCATTTTGTCAGATTGCTGCGGCTGGAAAACCGCAAGAAATACGATGTTTCGAGCTTGAAGTGCGTGGTGCATGCCGGCGCGCCTTGCCCGATCGATGTCAAGTTCAAGATGATGAAATGGCTCGGGCCAAAAATCTGGGAATACCTCGGTTCGACCGAGGCTGGCATGTACTCGATGGTGGGCCCGGAGGACTGGCTGAGCAAGCCAGGAACGGTGGGCCGGGCCGCACCTGGAACGGTGCTCAGGATCGTCGATGAGAATGGGCAGGAACTGCCCGCGGGCGAAGTAGGCATGATCTATGCGCGTAGCGCGATGACCGATTATTCCTATCACAACGATGAAGAAAAGACCCGGTCGTCCCGTCTTGACGATGGCTACGCGACCGCTGGCGACATCGGCACCATCGATGAGGATGGCTTCTTGTTCATTCTCGACCGCCGCAACGATCTGATCCTGTCGGGTGGCGTGAACATTTATCCCGCTGAAATCGAAGGCCGCCTGATTACCCACGGATCGGTGAAGGATGTTGCGGTCATTGGAGTCAGCGACCCGGAATGGGGGCAGAGCGTCCTGGCGGTGATACAGCCTGCCGACGCAGGCAGCGACCGGGCAGCCTTGGTTCAAGAACTCCGGGCCTACGCGGCCGAAACCCTGGCCGGCTACAAGTGCCCGGGCAGGTATGAATTTCTTGATGAGCTACCCCGCACGGAAGCGGGGAAGCTGCAGAGGAATGTTCTCAGAGATCGTTACAACACATCCAAAATGGAGATTTGAGCATGGGTATCCTGAAAGGCCGTACCGCGATCATCACGGGAGCAGGACAGGGAATTGGCGCTGCCATCGCGCTCGCCTTCGCGCGAGAGGGCGCGAATCTGGTCATTAACGATTTGGGTACCGGCCCGGACGGCACTGGCGGCGACAACGGCCCGGTGCATCGCGTCGCCGAGCAGATCAACGATCTGAAAGGCAGCGCCGTTGCCGACGCCGGTGACATTGCCGACGTGGCAACCGGGCGGCGGCTGGTCGAGACGGCGGTGGCGAAATTCGGCAAGCTCGATATCGTCGTCAACGTTGCGGGCATCTTGCGCGATCGAATGATCTTCAACATGACCGAGGCGGATTGGGATGCCGTCGTCCGCGTACACCTGAAGGGGCATTTCAGCACTGTCCAGCCGGCGGCGGCCTATTTCCGCCAGCAGCGCAACCCGAACGGGAACTATCGCATCATCAACTTCACCTCGGCTTCGGGCTTGCAAGGGTCTCCCGGGCAAGCGAACTACGCCGCAGCCAAGATGGGGGTGGTGGGCCTGACGTATTCGTTGGCGCAAGGATTGGCGCGATATGGAGTTACGGCGAACGCCATTGCGCCGGTGGCCGCGACCCGGTTGACCGGCACGATTCCCAGCGACAAGAAGGTGGGCGATGTGGACAGTCCCGGAATAGCCGCGCTCATGCCGGAGAATATCGCGCCCATCGTGCTGTATCTTGCCAGCGAACGATCGAGCTGGCTGACTGGCCGCACGCTGTCCGCTGGCGGTTTCGATGTGGGGCTGTACAGCAATCCGGAAGAGATACGCCAGATCAGTTCCTCGAGTCCCTGGCAGTTCGATCAATTGTCTTCCATGCTGGAAAAGTCCTTCAAGCAGGTTGCCGATGGTCTGCCGCCCAGCGTGTTCGCGGCACAGCTGGCTAACGCGTCAGCGGGCTAGAAGGCGCGCCAGCGCTTCTGATCTGCGTTCAGCCGAGCTGGCTGAAAACATACACACTATCCGCCGCAACGCCGCGCCTCGGCCTACGCTGTCCCGTTTCGGGAGTCGCACATCACAGGCCGAATTTTCTGCATGGCGTTCGTGGCGGGCGCGGGATTGATCCAGTTGTGCCCCCGGCTTCCAGGAGCTGGGGCCACATGGTTGTTGGCGGGGGCGTGCCTGCTCGCGCCCGCCGTCGGCATGCGGCTGCGGCACCGCGCCGGGCGCTTGCTCGCGGCCCTGACGCTGGGCCTATGTGCGGGCCTGCTCAATGCCAGCCTGCAAGCGCAATCCAGGCTTGACGATAGGCTGTCGGATGCGCACCAGGATGCCGTGTCGCGCCTGGCGCTGCGCGTCGCGGAGTTGCCGGACGGCGATGCGCGCAGCCAGCGCTTTCTGGCCGAACTGGACGAGCCGGCGCCGCCAGGGATTCCGTCGCGCATCCAGGTCAGCTGGCAGGCGCCGCCCGGCCCGCAGGCCGCGCTACCTGAACTCAAGCCCGGCCAGGTCTGGCGCATGGCGCTGGTGCTGCGGCGTCCCCACGGTCTGCTGAATCCCGCCGGGCCCGATGCGGAAGGGCGCATGTTCGCGCAGGGGATACGCGCGGTGGGCACGGTGCGCGGGCAGCCCAGGCTGCTGGCGGACCGGCCTTGGGCGACACCGGGCATCGCGATAGAGCGGGCGCGCCATCGGGTGCGGGAGGGTTTGCGCGCGGCCCTGGGCGAGCATCGCTACGCGCCGGTGTTGATCGCCCTGGCCATCGGCGATCAGGCCGGCGTGGCGCGCGACGACTGGCGATTGTTCAACCGCAGCGGCATCACGCATCTGGTGTCGATCAGCGGCATGCACGTGACCTCGATAGCGGGCATCGCCGGGGTGCTGGTGGCGGCACTGTGGCGGCGGGGACGTTGGCGCGGCGCGGGGTTGGCCGAGCACGTGCCCGCGCGCGTGGCGGGCGGGGCGGCGGCCGCGTTGGTCGCGTTGCTGTACTGCCTGCTGGCCGGTTGGGGTGTGCCGGCGCGGCGCACTTTTTTCATGCTGTCGGTGGTGCTGGCGGCGGCGGTGTCGCGCCTGCCGCTGTCGGCCGGCCGGGTACTGGCGTGCGCCGCCGCTGTGGTGGTGGCGCTGGATCCTTGGGCGCCGGTGTCGGCGGGATTCTGGCTGTCGTTCGGCGCGGTGGCGGTGCTGTTGCGTATCGCGGATGCGCCGGTGGACCACGAGGCCGGCTGGCGCCGGCGCTGCGTGGCCAGATTGGCGCAGGCGACGCGCTTGCAGTTGATGGTGACCGTAGGCCTGACGCCGCTGTTGGCCTTCCTGGTGCACCAGGTGTCGCTGGGTTCGCCGCTGGCCAATGCGGTGGCCATTCCCGTCGTGACCTTCGTCGTGACGCCGCTGGCCTTGCTGTGCGCAGCCTTGTCGGTGCTGCCGGGCGCACAGGCGCTGGCCGCGTTCGCGGGTCAATGGGGCTTGCTGGCGTTCGACCTGATCATGGCGCCCGTGTCCTGGGTGGGCAACGCCGCCTGGGCCAGCGTGCCGGTCGCGGCGGCGCCATGGCCCTGGCTGCTGCTGGCGGTGGCTGGGATGGCATGGGCGTTGCAGGTACGCGGATGGCCGGGCAGGCATTTGGGGTGGATCTGCATGCTGCCGCTGCTGTTCTGGCGGCCCGACCGGCCCGAGCCGGGCCATTGGCGCATGAGCGCGATGGACGTGGGGCAGGGCAGCGCCATCCTGGTGGAGACCGCCAACCAAACCCTGCTGTTCGACGCGGGCCCACGCCACTACGGCGGCAGCGACGCGGGCGAGCGCGTGGTGGCGCCATTCCTGTTGGCGCGCGGTATCCGGCAGCTGGACGTGCTGGTCCTGTCGCACGCCGACCTGGATCACGTGGGTGGCTTGCGCGCTGTGCTGGCGGCGGTTCCGGCATTACGCGGCTTTGCCTCGTTCGATGTGGCCGCGTTCCTGCGCCGCGACATTGGGTTGTGGCCGGACGCGGGCAGCATTGCACCGCCCTTGCCTGACGACATGGGGCGTTGCCGGCGCGGCCAGGGCTGGGAGGCGGACAGCGTGGCGTTCACCTTCCTGAATCCGGTGGATGCCGGCGGCAAGGGCGGGCAGGGCCGCAATGCCGATAGCTGCGTGCTGTTGGTGCAGGGGAAGTCACATTCGCTGTTGCTGACGGGCGACGTGGGCGTGGCGCAGGAAAGCGCGCTGGTCCAGGACTTGCCGCGCATCGACGTGGTGATGGCGCCGCATCATGGCTCGGCGTCGTCCTCGGGCAGGGACCTGGTGGCCGCCGCGGCCGCCGGCCATGCGATCGCGCAGGCGGGACACTTGAACCGCTTCCACCATCCGGCTCGCGCGGTGGAGCTGCGATGGACACGGGCCGGCGCCGCCTTCTGGCGCAGCGACCGCGATGGCGCGGTGATGGCGAGCTCAGGTCCCGAGGGCCTGGAGGTTTGGGCTGAGCGGGAGCGCGGGCGGCGGTACTGGCATGGCCCCTGAGACCGCCCGCGACGCTTAGTTGGCGCCGAGCAAGTTCGCGCTCTTGACCAGCGAGGACACCCGTTCCGAGTCGCGCTTGAGCAGATCGGCGAAAGCAAGGGGACCGCGTTCTTGCGTAGCCGGAGCCTGCGCCGCCAGTTGTTCCAGACGCGTCTTGAACTCGGGCGTGTCGATGGCCTGGGACAGGGCGGCGGACAGCTTGTCGACGACGGGCTGGGGAGTGCCTGCGGGCGCGACCAGGCCGTTCCAGATCGCCAGGTCGAACTCGGGCAGGCCGCCCTCGGCAAAGGTGGGAATGTCCGGACTCTGCGCCAGACGGGCGGATCCGGTGACGGCGATGGCCTTGACGCGCTTGTCCTGGTGCAGGGGCAGCATGGTCACGGTCTGGTCGATGACGCCATCTATCATCCCGCTCATCAGGTCGGTCAACGCGGGACCCGTGCCGCGATAGGGAATGAGTTCGCCGCGCGCATTGGCGAAGTGCAGGAACATGGCCTCTGCCAGATGCGCAGTGCTGCCGGGACCGCTGGAGCCCAGGTTGAGCTTGACGGCGTTCGTGTCGCGGATGCGCTTGAGCATGGCGGGCAGGTCCTGGATGCCGCTCTTGTTGCTGACCGACAGCACCATCGGCACGGTAGCGACGATGCCGATGGGCGCCAGTTCCTTTTGCGGATCGTAATTGGCCTTGGGATGCAGGTGCGGCAGGATCGCCAGCGACATGTTGTTGAAGGCCAGGGTGTAGCCGTCAGGCGAACTCTTTTGCAGCTTCTGCATGCCGATAAGGCCACCGGCCCCGCCGGAGTTCTCGACCACCACGGTCTGGCCCAGCTGCTTGGCCAGGGAAGTTGCCACCAGACGGCCCAGCGTATCGCTGGTGCCGCCCGGCGCGAAGGGCACGATGACCGTGATGGAACGGCTGGGATAGTCCTGGGCCGCCGCGGGGGCGGCAAGCGATACCGCGGTCAGCGCGGCGCACAGGATGGGGGTGATGCGTAGCATGGGGTGTCTCCTCGTCATTGCTTTTGTGTGTGTGGATGCGTACGCCGCTCAGCGGGACAGCGCGCGGCAGACCGCCTGGGTCATGTCGGTGCAGCTTGCGGTGCCGCCCAGGTCGCGCGGCACGTGGTCTCCCTTGGCAAGCACCTGTTCGACGGCGAGCTCGATGCGCTGCGCGGCGTCGGTCAACGCGCCATCGGCATGCTTGTCGCCCAGCCAGCGCAACATGAGCGCGCCCGACAGGATGGTGGCCAGCGGGCTGGCGGCATTCTGGCCGGCGATGTCGGGGGCGGAACCGTGGGCGCCCTGGAACAGGCCGTGCGTGTCGCCCAGTTCGGCCGAGGCGGACAGGCCCATGCCGCCGATGGTGGCGGCGCCCAGGTCGGAGATGATGTCGCCGAACATGTTTTCGGCCACGATCACGTCATAGAAGTCCGGCCGTTTGAGCATGTGCACAGTGATGGCGTCGGCATAGGCGTAGTCGATGTCGACGTCGGGGTAGGACGTCGCGACCTCGTCGCAGACGGCGCGGAAAAAGGCGTAGGTGCGCAGGATGTTGGCCTTGTCGCATACCGTGACGCGGCGCTTGCCGTCGCGCGGCGCGCCCTTGCGCTGGCGGGCGAGTTCAAATGAAAAACGCGCCACGCGTTCGATGCCCTTGCGGGTGACGACGATGGTGTCGGTGGCCACTTCGTCGCGCAGCACGATGCCGCCGCCACGGCTGGCGTAGAGGCCCTCGGTGTTCTCGCGCACGATCACGTAGTCGATCTGTCCCGGCTGGAAGTGCTTGAGCGGCGAGTCGACTCCCTGGTATAGCCGGATGGGACGCACGTTGGCGTACAGGTCGAGCCGGAAGCGCAGGCGCAAGTGGAGGTCGTTGCCGACCTCGGTGCCGTCGGGATAGGTCACGCCAGGCATGCCTGCCGCGCCGTGCAAGATGGCGTCGGCCGCCTTGCAGGCCGCATAGGTGTCGTCGGGCAGCACGTAGCCCGACCTGACGTAGTGGTCGGCGCCGCCGTCGTAGCTGCTGAACGCGAGCAGGCCGGAGCCGCAGGCTTCCTTCAGCACGGTGATCGCCGACTGGCAGACCTCCGGACCGATGCCATCGCCGTCGATGGTCGCAATTTCATATTTAGCCATGTCTGGCTATCTCCTCGTTTGGGGTTCGAAATGGGAGGGGCGGCCGCGCGCGCGACGCGGCCGCTCGGAGTTACCAGTTGGTCGAGATGTATTTCGCTTCCATGAATTCCAGCAGGCCGTGGTGCGCGCCTTCGCGGCCCAGGCCGCTTTGCTTGACGCCGCCGAAGGGCGCTGCCGGATCCGACACCAGGCCCCGGTTCAGGGCGATCATGCCGCTTTCGATGCTCTCGGAGACCCGCAGGCCGCGGGCCAGGTCACGGGTGTAGACGTAGGCCACCAGGCCGTACTCGGTGGCGTTGGCCAATGCCACCGCTTCGTCTTCGGTATCGAAGGCCACGATGGGCGCCACGGGGCCGAAGATCTCTTCGGTCAGCAGGTCGGCGTCGGCCGGCACGTCCACCAGCACGGTGGGCTCATAGAAATAGCCGGAACGGTCCAGCCGCTTGCCGCCGGCCTTGACGCGCGCGCCCTTGGCCACGGCGTCGTCCACCAGCGAGGCCACCTTGTCCACCGCGCCGGCATTGACCAGGGGGCCGCATTGCGTGTCCGGATTGACGCCGTCGCCGGTTTTCAGCGCCGCCATGCGGGCGGCGAACCTGGCGCTGAACGTCTCGACGACGCCACGCTGCACGTAGAAGCGATTGGCCGCCGTGCAGGCCTCGCCGCCGTTGCGCATCTTGGCGATCATGGCGCCTTCCACGGCGGCGTCGATGTCCGCGTCGTCGAAGACTAGGAACGGCGCGTTGCCGCCCAGCTCCATCGAGCAGCTGATGACCGAGTCCGCAGCCTTGCGCAGCAACACACGGCCCACTTCCGTCGACCCCGTGAAGGAGAGCTTGCGCACGCGCGGATCGTCCAGCACGGCATTGGCGAACTTGCCCGCCGACGACGTCGTCAACACGTTGACCACGCCCGGAGGCACGCCGGCTTCCTCGAGCAGTCGCATGACGGCATACGCGGTCAAGGGCGTTTCGGTGGCGGGCTTGAGGATGCAGGTGCAGCCTGCCGCGAGTGCGGGTGCGATCTTGCGGGTGGCCATGGCGGCAGGGAAGTTCCACGGCGTGACCAGCAGGGCGATGCCTATGGGCTGGTATTGGACGATGATGCGGCTGGCGCCGCCAGGCGACACGCTGATGTCGCCGTTGATGCGCACCGCTTCCTCGGAGAACCAGCGGAAGAATTCGGCGGCATAGGCGACCTCGCCGCGCGCGTCGGCCAGCGCCTTGCCGTTCTCCATCGAGATCAGGCGGGCCAGGTCGTCGGCGTCGCGCACCATCAGTTCATAGCATCTGCGCAGGATTTCGCCGCGCTGGCGGGCGGGGGTGGCCGCCCAGCCGGCGGCGGCGCGCGCGGCGGCATCCACGGCCGCGGCGGCGTCTTCCAGCGTGGCGTCGGCCACGCTTGCGATTACCTGCTCGGTGGACGGGTCGAACACGTCGATGCGGCGCCCCGAGGTGGCGGCGCGCCAGGCGCCGTCGATGTAAAGGTCAGTGGACAGCTTGCTGGCCTCGATGGTCATGTGTCAGCTCCGGATAGGGATGGGGTAGGGGTTATCGGGATGGGCGAAACGAGCCGCGGCCTGCGTGGGCAGCGGCCACGATGGCCGCGATGCCGGTCTGGTCCAGCGGGCGGGGATTGTTCGTGACCAGGCGCGCGGCCAGCATGGATTGCTCGGCGATCCAGTCCAACTGGTCGGCGCGTACGCCCAATCCTTCCAGCGTTGCAGGGATGCCGATGCCCGCGAACAGTTCGTAGACATGGCGCGGGGCGTTGCCGGCAAGGCGTTGAGGATCGGTTTCCGTATCCCCCATGGCCTGTGAGATCGCCGCGTAGTCGGCGGCGCAGGCCGGCGCATTGAAGTCCATGACGTAGGGCATCAGCGTGGCCACGCCCGCGCCATGCGCCGTGTGGGTCAGGGCGCCGATGGGGTACTGGATGGCGTGAGCGGCGGCGGTGCCGGCCACGCCGAAAGCCAGGCCTGCGGCCAGCGCCGCGGCCATGACCTGCCCTCTGGCGTGCAGGTCGGCGCCGTTCTCGACCGCCCGAGGCAGATACGACGCGAGCGCGCGGATGGCGACCAGCGCCTGTTGGTCGCTGAAGGCGTTCTTGCCGACGAACACGCGCGTCTGCGCGATGTCGGCGTCGGGGCTGCGCCGGACGGCGGTCAAGGCCTCGATGGCATGGGTCAATGCGTCGGCCCCGGCGATGGCGGTCAGCCCCTTGGGACAAGTCAGGGTCAACTCGGGATCGCAGATGGCGGTGTGGGGTATCAGGTGCGGACTGGATACGCCGACCTTCAGGTCGCGAGCGCTGTCGGCCAGCACGGCCACGGGCGTGACCTCGGAGCCCGTGCCCGACGTGGTGGGCAGTGCGATCACAGGGATGGTTGGGCCGGGTACTTTGTACTCGCCGTAATAGTCGGACGCTTGTCCGCCGTGCGCCAGCAGCAGGCTTACGAGTTTGGCCATATCCAGGCAACTGCCGCCGCCCAGCCCGACAATGGCATCAGGCTGGAAGGCGCGGTGCGCGGCCACGCATTCGTAGACGCCTTCGACCGGCAGGTCGGGCTGGGTGCGGTCGTACACCTGGACGCGCACGCCCGCGGTTTCCAGCGACGCCAGCAGTGCGGACATTTCGGGCGTGCCGGCAAAACGCTCGTCGGTGCAAATCAGTACGCGTTGGCCCAGGGCGGCCGCGACGCGGCCCAATGCCAGGCGCTGGCCGTTGCCGAACAAGACAGCGCGCGGCGCGCGCATGATTCCAAACAAATCAGTCATTGCGGATCCTTGAGGGAAGTCGTAGTGCGTTCAGGCGGCGCATTGCGCCAGATCGAGAATGCGGTGCCAGACCTCGTCGGCCAGCTCGATGCCGGTGTCCAGGCGTTGCCGGCGTTCGGCGCGCGCCCGGTCGCCCGGTACCGCGACGGGCCGCTCAGGCTGTAGGGCGGGGCATGCGCGGATTTCATCCAGGTAGCGGGTGATGCGGTCGGCGACCGCGCCCGACCCCGCCTCGACCACAATGAAGACGTCGCCCTTGTTGCAGACCTCGGTGGAATCCAGCGTGCCCTTGACCGCCGTGCCGAGCGCGGATGTCGTCAGGCTGGCCACCAGCAGTTCAAACGCCAGCCCCAGCGCGTAGCCCTTGGCTTCGCCAAAGGGCGCCAGTGCGCCTGCCTTGGCGGCCGTGGCGTCCGTGGTGGGATTGCCCGCGCCGTCCAGCGCCCATCCCGGGTCCAGCGGCCGGCCATGGTTGGCGTAGTCGTGGATCTTGCCCATGGCGACCTGGCTGGTGGCCATGTCCAGCACGAAGGGTTCGTCCTCGGTAGGCACGCCGATCGCGATGGGATTGGTGCCGATCAGGGCGCGGCGGCCGCCCCATGGATGTACCAGGGCTTCGCTGGTCGACAGGGCCAGCAGGATCTGGCCTGCACGGGCCACCTGTTCCGCATACAACGCCAGCATGCCGATGTGGTTGTTGTTGCTGACCGCCGCGATCGCGATACCCGTGTCGCGGGCGCGGTCGCAGATCTGGTCAAGGGCCGCCAACGCGATGACCGGGCCCAGGCCTCGTTCGCCATCCATGTCCAGGAAGGCGGGGGAGCGCCAAACGGCGGCGCCGCGGGTTTTCGGGTCGGCCACGCCGTTGTGGATCCGTTCGATGATGCGCGGAAGCCGTAGCAGGCCGTGGGAAGCCCGGCCTCGCAATTCGGCTTCAAGCAGCAGGCTGGTCTGTGTCGCGGCGTGGCTCGTGGGGGTCCCCGCCAGTTCCAGCGCGCGCATGCAAGCCCGCCTTGCCTCCCCCGTTTTTATCGTTGTCGTCATAGTCTCGTTAAGTTGTTAAATCCGATCGGATCCGAAATACGATCTGATTTATGCTAACCTCGTAACAAATTGGACGTCAACACATTGTTGGCAAACCTGGGTGAAACAACCATGACGACTCTCTCTCTCGGTTCCGGAGCCGCGCCATCAAACGCGCCGGCGAGCGGCCAGCGCCTGGGCGAGCGCGTGCGCTCCTTGGGCGATGAGGTCTATGAGACGCTGCTGTCGCAGCTCATTTCCTTGAAGATCGCGCCCGGCATGCGTATCGCGGTCGATGCGCTGGTGCGCGAATTGGGCGTGTCGCAGACGCCAATACGCGCTGCGCTGATCCGGCTTGAAACGGAAGGCCTCGTCGTCAAGACCCACCACGTGGGATACAGTGCGGCGCCCATGCCCACGCGCCGGCGCTTCGAGCAGATGTATGAACTGCGCCTGCAACTGGAGCCGTTCGGGGCGAGCCTGGCCGCGCAGCACATGACGGACGCGGCGCGCCAGGAATTGGCCGCGCTGTCTGCTGCGATGAGCGCCCCAAGCGCCGACGACGCGCGCGTGGCCTACGGCAAGTTCGCCGTGCTGGACGCGCAGTTCCATTCCTGGATTGCGCAGCAGAGCGGCAACGAGCTGCTGGCCGAAGCGCTGGCGCGGCTGTATGCGCATACCCATCTGTTCCGGCTGCGCTTCCACTCGCGGGTCACCGAGGAAGCCGTGACTGAACACGCGCGCATCGTGCAGGCGCTGGAGGCGCGTGACGCCGACGGCGCGCAGGCCGCCATGCGCGACCACATCCTGAGATCGCGCGAGCGCATGGCGCCGTTCTTTGAAATGCTGGACTGAGTCGAGGCGTCGGGTTTCGATTCCCGCCGCCGTGCGCTGCGGGAGTCCCTCGGCCAGGGCGGGGCGGGGAGCCCGCCCTATTGCTTGCCCAGGCTGATTCCGTCCCGTATCTGGCGGAATGCGGACAGGGCGCCTGGCATGTCGCGGCTCGTCGTGGTGCAGCGCATGGCGACACGCAGCGTGGGGCTGTCCAGCAACGCGTTGTACTCCAGCAGGGGCACGCCATCCGCTCTGCTGCCGGCCGGGGCGAGGTAGTCGATGCCCTTGACGCCCTGCAATTCAAAGCCGCTCCGCTGTCCGGGCGACTCGTTTTGCGCGGCCAGAATGGCTACGGCGGCCGCCAGCCGGGAAGCGGCCGAGAGCGGGGCTTCGGCGCCGGGGTGGGTCTTCAGCGCCTTGCGCGGTGTGCTGAAGCCGACGCCGCACAGATAGCCCGCCGCACCCGCTGCTTGCGGAGTACTGGCGGTGCTGGCGATCTGCACCAGCACGTCGAATTCCTCGGACTTGCCGACCCGCGCGATCTGGTAGGGGGCGGGCACGGTCACGCCGAAGCCGCGCGCCGGGTCGGCGTAGCGGAGCTGCACATTGCGTGTGGGCCGCGGGGGCTGATCTTCGATCTCGAAACGCACCGGTACCATCAAGATTTCCTTGTCGGCCGGCATGTCGGCGGAAAAGGCCGGCAGCGGACTGGCGCGTTGGATCATGCGGGTGACCGCTATGTCCACGGCGACATGACCCGAGGACCTGGCCAGTTCCACCGCAGCGATCCTGCCGTCCCGCATCACCGTTAGCCGCAGGCGCAGGCTCAGCGAGCCATCCAGGCCTTGCGCTTCCTTGGGCATCGACAGGTCGCGATGCAGCTTGCGCATGACGCCGCTGGTCCATTCGGCCCGATCGGCCGGTGCGGCGGCCAAGACGGTGGTGGATGCGCACAGCGTGATCGCGGCGATTGTCCAAGTGCGCAGCGGCCAGTTCATGTCGGCGAGTCTCCAGAGTGAATGGCGCCCGCAAGCGGGGCGCGTTGGCAGCATAACCCGGCCGCTAGGACGCGATCGGCGATCCCAAATCGAGATTGCTGGCCAACAGCTCGACGAACTCGCGCACCTTGGGCGAAGAGCGTCGCGGTTGCGGATACACGGCGTACAGGTTTCTTTCCGCAGGCTGCCAATCCGGCAGCAGGTGCGTGAGACGGCCGCAAGCCAGATCCTGCGCCACCAGAAAGGTCGGCAACAGTCCGACGCCGGCGCCGCTCAGCGCGGCGTCGTGCAGGGTCTGGCTGTTGTTGCAGCGCAGGGAGCCGCTGACGTGGACGGTCTGCTCCACGCCGTTGCGCGTAAAGCGCCATTCGCTGGGGCTGGCGCCGCGCGTGTAGACCAAACATTGGTGGCTGGCGAGGTCCTGGATTTCCGTGGGGAGGCCCTGGCGCTCGAGGTAGAGCGGTGCCGCGACCAGCATTCTGGGCAGGGTGGCGATGGCTTGGGCGCCGGCCGCGAAATGCTTGGGCGTGGCGCCGATGTAGAGCGCCACATCGACGCCTTCCTCGGCCGGATCGAGATACCTGTCGTTGAGCGTCATCTCGACAGTGACTTCGGGAAAACTCGTGGTGAATGCGGTGATCAGGCGGCCCAGGTTGGCGCTGCCGAAGGAGATGGGCGCGCGCACTTTCAAGAGCCCCCGCGGCGTGGTCTGGACCTGACCGGCGGTGCGTTCAGCTTCCTCGACATCCTCCAGGATGCGCGAGCATTTGTCGTAGTAGGTCTTGCCCGCGTCCGTGAGCACGATACGGCGGGTGGTGCGCGCCAGCAGCGGCGTGCCGATGTGGTCTTCCAGCGCGGACACGTTCTTGCTGACCGAGGCGGTGGACATGTCCAAGCGTGTTGCGGCGACCGTGAAGCTTCCATGTTCGACGACTTTGCAGAAGACGCTCATTGCCACCAGGCGATTCATATTTTTTCCCGCAGCGAAACCGTTTATTTCTGAAGCAGCCCTTTAATCACGGGACCTGGCGATGTCAATATCGCGGCTGATTATAACGAGGGAGACTAGCGTGGCACAGAAAAGAACAGGCGTTCCGTTGGAGTCTTGGGACGCAATCAAGATGAGCAGGAAATCCTTTCTGCGCCTGTCCTTGGGCGGGGTGGCGGCTGCTGCCGCGAGCGGCAACGCGTTTGCGCAGGAGCCCCTTCGGAAGTTCACCGTGGCCGCGCGCCCCGCATCGGGATTCTCCCGGACTTTGATCCGGAATGCGGACCTGCTGACCATGGACGCGCAGCATCAGGAAATGACCGGCGCGGACGTGCTGATCGACCAGGGCCGCATCGCGGCCATAGGCAGGAACTTGTCCGCGGGCGACGCGGACGTTATCGACGCTAGCGGGAAAATCCTGATGCCTGGCATGGTCGACGGTCATCGCCATCTCTGGCAGTGCATCGACGCCGGACGCCTGGTCAAGATGGACCCCACGGGATACTCGCGCGCCTATCTGGGATGGCAACGCCGGACCATGGCCTGCATGACGCCGGAAGACAACTACCTGGTGGAGTTGATTGGCGGCCTGCAGGCCATCGACTCGGGCGTGACCACGGTGCTGGACTATGCGCATGGGCAGCCCTCCGAGGAAACGGCGCTGGCCGCGGCGCGCGGCATCCGCGATTCGGGCGTCAACGGCTGGTTCGCGTTCCAGCTCGGACGCACGCTGGCGTTCGGTCCTGGATCAACGGTCTCCATGGCGCGGGTCCAGGCGGATCTCACCACCACCACCGAGCAGAACTGGCGCACCGTGGAGCGGCTGCGCTCCGAAATATTCTCGGATGGCATCGCGCCGCTGCAATTGGGGCTGGCGCCCTCGGACGCCATCGGCCGCGCGGTCGCGGACGTGAAGAAGGAATGGGCGCGGGTCCGAGACACGGGCGTGAAGCTGCTCGCGGCGCACGTGCACAAACCGCCGGCGCCCAAGCCGTTGGGCGCGATCGGCCACCGCGGGTCCGGCATCCAGGATCTGTACGAGGCTGGGCTGTTGGGGCCGGACTATCACCTCGCCCATGGCAACCGCCTGACGGCGGAGGAACTCGGACTGTTGCGCGATACGGGGGGCATGCTGTGCGCTACCGTGGTGGGCGAATTTCCCTACATGCTGTCGCCCAACATGATGGCTTCTTCCCATGGACGCGCGCGTCAGGCCGGCGTGGCGACCGGCATTGGCATCGATGGCGCGCTGGTGGTGCAGCAGGACTTCTTCGAACATGTGCGCGGCGCGTTCCTGAGCCTGTTCCTGGAGCCGGAAGGGCGCGAGATCGTGCGCGAGTACAAGTCGCAGGACGCGCTGGCGTTCGCGACCTCGCTCGGGGCGAGCGCGGTCCGGGCGGGGGACATGGCGGGCAGCATCAGCGTCGGCAAGCGCGCTGACCTGGTGCTGCTGGCCACGGACCGCATCGGATTCCCCATGCAGGGCAGTCTGGCCGATCGCGTCGCCAACTTCGCCTCCCTGGCGGACATCGATAGCGTCTGGGTTGCCGGCCGGGCCCGCAAGCGCCACGGCAAGATGCTCGACGTGGATTGGGCGAAGCTCAAAGCGGAGCTCGCCGCCGTGCAGCAACGCATCAGCGGTCAGGCGCAAACCATCACGTTCACCGCGTGACGCGGGCGCGGGTCCGCCTGAGCGCGGGCCCGCTTCCTGCATGAGGCCGGCGTCCGCCGGCATTCATCAATCCTGCCTGTAGTACGGCGCCGCGCGTATCCCGGTTCGCGCGGCGCCGGGAGTTGCTGCGTCCTGCGGCAGGCTTGTTGCCGTCCATGGCAAACATAACGAAGTCAAAAAGGGGGGTGTTCATGAAGTGCAGCACGCAATTCAAAGCTCTGGCGAAATGGGCGGCCTTGGCTGTCTGTGCTGGATACGGGCCATCGGCACTCGCACAGTCCAGCCTGACGCTGTATGGGCTGGCCGACAGCTATATCGAGTACCGGAGCAACAATCGCTCGTCTGCGGATTCGTCCTCGTCCGGAGGGTCCGCGTTGCGGATGAATTCGGGAGGACTGTCCGGCTCTCGCTGGGGGTTGCGGGGCGTGGAGGACCTGGGCGGAGGAACGCAGGCCGTGTTCGCGCTGGAGAGCGGCTTCTATATGCACACGGGGGCGATGGGCGAGGCGGGGCGGCCATTCAACCGGCAGGCATTCCTGGGCCTGAACGGCCCCTACGGCATGCTGAGTTTCGGGCGGCAATACGTCAGCATGTTCGACCTGTTGCCGGCCTTCATGCCCCTGACCTACGCGGGCGCCTACGAGCCCATGCCGTTTCTCATGGGCAACCTGCGCCTCGACAATTCGGTCAAGTATCGTGTCGCGACGGGGCCGCTGGCCGCGCAGGCGCACTACCAGCTCGATGACGCATCCGGCGCGCCGTACCAGCGGTCGGCCTGGGGCGGCGGCGTGAGCTACCTCTCCGGCCCTTTCGGCCTGGCGGCGGTCTATGACCAATCGGGCGGCGTGGCGGCAGCCGCATCCAACCGGCTGCGCAAGTTGGCCCTGGCCGCAACCTATGCGCCGGACCCGTGGCGGTTGACCATAGGCTACCGGTGGGCGCAGGACAAGACGGCGACAGGCAATCTGAACCAACGCGACGACATGTGGTGGATCGGAGTCGGGTACCGCATTTCTCCTGTGTTGCGGATCACGGCCGCCTTCTATTACGACGACGTGAAGGCCAGGGCGGGGGCGGGCAATCCGCCGAATCCCCGGCAGCATGCGCTGCAACTCGTGTACGGCGGCCTGTCCAAGCGCACCGACCTGTATGCGGCCGCTGCCTATGCGCGGAATTCGGCGCTGAACTTCGCGCCGCTGAGCACGCTGCCGGCTGGCAAGGACAGCCAGGCCGCCGTGGCGCTAGGCATCCGCCACAAGTTCTGAGGGGCATGGCGCGCTGCGGCGCGCCATGCGGGTTCAGTTCATGTCCGCCAGGCCTTCCTCGCGGACGACTTTCTGCCACCGGGCGACTTCGCTGGCCAGCAGCTCCTGCGCCACGGCCGGGCTGGACGCCGCCGGTTCCGCCGCTTGCAGGCGCAGGCTTTCGATGATGTCCTGGCGTTGCAGCGTGTCGCGCACCATATCATTGAGCTTGGCGACGATGGCGGGCGGCAGGTCCTTGGGACCCGCCAAGGCATACCAGGCCGTGACGTCGAAGCCGGGGGCTACCGTTTCCGACAGAGTGGGCACATCGGGATACTGCGCAAAGCGTTGCGCGGTCGTGACCGCCAGCGGCTTGACCTTGCCTTCAGCAATATAGGTGCTCATGCCCGCCAGGGCCGTCATGATGACGGGAACCTCGCCGCCGATCACCGCCAGCGCGGGCGCGCCGCCGCCTTTGTAGGCCACGTGGTTCAGGCGCACGCCGGTGCGTGCCTGCAGCAGCGTGGCGGCCAGGTGCATACCGCTGCCTATGCCGCCGGATCCATAGTCGATTTTCTCCGGCTGCTGGCGGGCCGCGTCGATGAGTTCGCGCATCGAGCCGTAGCCGGCGGCGGGATTGGCGATCACGGCATAAGGGCTCTGGGCCACGACGGAGATCATGGTGAAGTCCTTGATGGGATCGTAGCCCAGGGACTTGTAGAGGCCGGGCGCGGAAGCATGGCCGGAGGCCATCAGGTAGAGGATGTATCCGTCCGACGGACTGCGTGCGACGAAGCGCGCGGCGATGGTGCCGCCGGCGCCCGGTTTGCCCTCCACGATGGCCGGCTCGCCGAAGCGGTCGTTGAATTGCGCGGCCAGCAGGCGCGCGAAATTATCGATGGGACCGGCGGGCGCGAAGCCATGGATGATCCGCACCGGCCGGTTTGGCCAGGAATCCGCGCCCTGCGCGGCGGCTGGGGTGAAACAGGCCTGGAGGGCGGCGAGGGTGGCAATACCTAGTATCTTTTTCATGTTCGAAAAATCCTGTACGCGTGAAACGCCCGCGGCGGCTGCGACATGTCCAGGATGCGTGTCCTGGCGAGGTCTGCAGCCGCCATGTTGAAGGCGTCCGAAGGAAAAATGACGATCAGACGAGACGTATCGTGGCCGCCAACTGGCCAACGCGCTCCTGCGCTTCGACCAGGCGTTTTTTGAGCGCGGGCCAGTCTACGCCCAACATCTGGCCGTGGCGCTTGCGCGCCTTGCCGGCGATCCACACGCTGTCCACGTCCGCCGTGCTGGCGAAGCTGACCACGCGGTCGGCCAGGCTGCCCGCCATGCCGAAGCCAATGCGATCGGTGCTCAGCAATACCAGGTCGGCGCGCTTGCCCACGCTGATCGTGCCGGCGGTGTCTCCCAGCCGCACCGACTTGGCGCCCAGGCCGGTGGCGAAGTCCAGGATGTAGTCGGAGGAACAGGCCTTCATCACGTCGCGGACTTCCGGATCCAGGTACAGGTTCCAGTAGGTCGCGCGGATATGCTCGAAGTAGTCGCCCGGCAACGCCAGGGAGATGTCGATGCCCATGCCGGTGGGCACGCCCGCGCGGCGCGAGCGGCCATGTACGGACGGCCCCTTGTCGGCCGACATGACATAGGGGAACTCGCCCATGGCGGTGGCGCAGATCATGCCGCCGGTATCACGCAGCATGGCCAATTCCTCGGACGTGAGGCGGTTGGCGTGCGTGGCCTGATAGTCCGGCCCGAGCAGGCCGGCCTCGTGCAGGTCGCCGATGCCCGAGTCGCGATGCCCCATGAAGCCGGCGGGGTGGGGCGCCTCGGGCTTGTGGATATGGGCGGCGAGCATGCCGACGCCCATGCCTCGGGCCCGGCCCCATTCGGCGCGGATGTCGTCCAGCGCGCTGCCGTTGTTGCCGCTAGGCGCCAGCGCTAGCTGCAGCGGTGCCGAACTATCGGAGAAATACTCGCGCTGCAGGCGCTCGGCGGTGCGCCAATGCGTTTCCGTGGTCTTGGCGATGCGTTGGCCGTCGGCCTGGGCCAGCGGCACCGTGTCGCCGGGTCCGTAGGACGAGGACACGCCCAGCTGGAAACCGAACCAGCCGGCGATGCCCGAATCCTTGAGCCCCTGGGCGGCGGCGAGCGCGCGGTCCTCGGTGGGCTGGCCATGGGCGAAGTCGAAAACCGTGGTGACGCCGGAATTGATCGCTTCCAGTCCGCCCACGAGTTCAGCCAGGTAATTGTCCTCGGGCGTCATGCAGACGATGGTCCGCATCTTCCACTTCTGGTAGTTGCTGGCATACTCGGCCGGTCGGGATTTCACCAGCCGGCCCATGTCGATGATCTCCCATACGTGGCGATGCGCATCGATCAGTCCGGGCATCAGGATCATGCCGCTGGCGTCGATGACCTCAGCGTCCTGCGCTTGCAGGTCCGGGCCGATCGCGGCGATGCGGTCGCCATCGATCAGGACGTCGCCATGCAGTTCGCCGAGCTTTGCATCCATGCTCAGGATGCCGGCATGTTTTATCAATGTTCTTGCCATGTCTTCCGTGTCTCCTTTGGGGAGCACAGATTCTGTCAGCTTCCATTGGCCGGATAAATCCAGGTATGGGAAACAATGGCTTTCCAATAGCAAAAGAATGGCCTTGGCGCCCACGCCGAGTTCAGTCGATGCGCGGATCGTCGAAACGGGGCGGACGCTTTTGTCGGAAGGCTGCAATGCCTTCGCGGCAATCCGCGGCGCGCGCGCAGCGCAGCAGGGCGCGGCGTTCGTGTTCCAGGTGAGTGGGCAAGTCATGACTGCCGGCGTCCTCGCACAGGCGCTTGATGCCGCCCAAGGCGCCGGTCGCGCCCGCCGCGAGGCGGCCGGCCAATGCCACGGCGGCGTCTTGCAGGTCCTCCTGCGACCAAACCTCGTCCACCAGCCCCAGGCGCAGGCATTCCTCGGCGGGCATGGCGCGGTTCGTCATCAATATGTACTTGGCGCGGGCGGCGCCTGCGCGCAGAGCCAGGAAGTACGATGCGCCGATGTCCGGACTCAGCCCGAGGGCCGAGTAGCCGCCGCGTAATTTCATGGCCGGAGAGGCCAGGACGATGTCGGCGCATAGCGCCAATGCGATGCCGGCGCCGCCCACGGGCGCATGCACGGCGCTGATCACCGGCAGCGGCAGGGCGGCCAGGCGGGCGACGGCCGGATTCAGGATGTCCAGCAGTTCGCCTATCAGGCTGTCCAGCGTGCCTTCACAGGCGGCGAAGGCATTGATATCGCCTCCGGCGCAATATTGCTTGCCGGCCGCGGACAGCAGGACGGCGCCGATATCGGCGCGCGCGGCCTGCTCCACGACACGGGAAAAGGCGAGGGCAAATGGCAGGTCGATCGCGTTGGCGTCCTCGGGACGGTTTAGCATGATGTGCCCGACATGGTCTTGTACATGCCAGGTCACGGATTGCGCATCAGGGGTTCCGGCCATGTCATTCCGCCTTCAGTCCGTGTTTGGCGATGACGTCGCCCCATTGGCTGGATTGTGCACGCAGCCAATCCTGCACGCCTGCCGGTTGGCCTCCCTCGTCGACCTCGAAGTAAAGCGCGCCCAGCTTGCCGCGGACGGATGGCGCCTGCAATGCCCGGTGGGCGTGTTCGTTCAGGCGCTGTATCAACGCTGCGGGCGTACCGTGCGGCGCGAGCAGCACCATGAAAGGCTCTGCGTTGATGGCGGGCAAGCCGAACTCGGTGATGCTGGGCACGTCGGGCATCAAGGGGCTGCGTTTGTCCGCCAGCACAGCCAGGGGCCGCACCTTGCCGGCGGCCAGATGCGGCGCCAGCGGCTGACCGACCTCGAAGTAGATCGAGAACACGCCACCCAGGAAGTCGGTGGTGGCCTGGGCCGAGCCCTTGTAATTGATGTGGGTGGCCTTGACGCCAGCCTCGTCGAGCAGGCGCAAGCTGCCAAGATGGGCTAGCGTGGTGGGCGCCGAGGATGAGTAGTTGAATTTTCCAGGGTTGGCTTTCAAGGCTGCCAACAGATCCGGCAAGCTCCGGAACGGAGAACGGCTGTCGACCCAGATGAAGACGGGCGTCTTCGCCAGCAGCGCTATCGCCTGCAGATCCTTCATCGGATCGAAGTTCAATTTATAGAGATAGGGATTGGTCATCAAGGCGGCGGTGCCGACCAGCAAGGTCAGGCCATCGGGAGCGGCATGCGCCACCGCCGAGGAGCCGATGCTGCCGCCGGCGCCGGGCCGGTTGGTCACGATCAGCGTCTGACCCAGGGTTTCGCTCATGTGCTGCGCCACGCTGCGGGCGACTGCGTCAGTCGGGCCGCCGGCGGGAAACGGCACGATCAAGGTGATCGGGTTGGCCGGCCCCTGGGACCAGGCGGCCAGCGGCAGCAAGGTCGCCCCGATCAGGATGGCGCACGCGCGCCGCCTGCCTCCTGCGTGTCGGATTCCGCTCATGATGTCTCCTTGGTGGGATAGTTATCGTCGTTATGGTCGTCAGTGTCGCCGTAAACGGGCGATTCAGGCGGGCGGAGCCTTGCCGTCCCAGTCGTAGCGCATGGGCTGCTTCTGCACGAAACGTTCGAGCGCGTCGGCGTGATCCGCTTCGGCCAGGCAGGAGACCTGGGCGCAGGCCTCCAGTTCCGCCATGGTGGCCGGGTCCAGTTCGTATGCTCGGTTGGCCAGGCGTTTGGTCAAGCCCAGGGCCACGCGCGAAGCGGGCAGGAAGCGGCGCGCCAGGGCCAGCGCTTCGGCCTGCAAGGCTTCCGGTTCATGCAAGGCAAGCACAAAGCCCAGCCGCTCGGCTTCCTGTGCGTCGATGCGCCGCCCGGTCATAAGCAGTTCTTTCGCCTTGGGCAGCCCGACCGCGCGGGGCAGCAGGTGCAGCGCGCCCATGTCGGGCAGGGCGCCGATACGCAGGAACACCATGCAGAAAGAAGCCCGGGGCGTGGCCAGGATGAAGTCGGCGCACAAGGCCAGCGCGAACCCGCCGCCCCAGGCTGCCCCGTCAACCGCGGCGATCACCGGGATCTCCAGGTCCCGCAGTTGTTGCAGCCAGATATGCATATCCTGCAGGCGCTGGCGCACGCCCGCGGATTGTGAACCGTCGGCCAACCGTTGCTGCATGGCCTTGACGTCGCCGCCGGCGCAAAAGGCGCCTTCGCCGCCCGCGAGCACCAGGGCCCGCGCCTGGCGCTCCCGCACCGCGGCCAGCATGTCGGCGTAGTCGTCGCGCAGCGCCATCGACAGGGGGCTGCGCGCCTCGCCGCGCAGATGGTGGAAGACTGCCACGCCGTCGGCATGCAGGTCGAGGCGGGATTCACGAAAGTTCAGTTTTTCCATCAGATCACTCCTTGTTCGCGCAGCGCCGCGCGTTCTGCCGGATCCAGACCCAGCCAGTCGCCATAGATCGTGTCGTTGTCCTGGCCGATGTCGCCGCCGGTGCTGTAGACATGGCCGGGATCGTTGCGGAAACGGGGCACTACATCCTGCACGCGGACCGTGCCGAAGTCCCGGTCTGGCACCGTGCGCAGAAAACCGCGCGCGCGCATCTGCGGATCGTCGACAATCTGGCGGGTCGAGTAGATGGGCGCCAGGGTGCCTTGGTGTTGCTCGAAGCGCTGCAGGATGTCCGCCAGATCATGCTGCGCGAACCATTCGGCGAACAGCGCGTTCAAGGCTTCAGTGTGGCGGCAGCGCGCAGCGTTGCTGGCGTAGCGCGGATCGGCGATCAGGTCCTCGCGGCCGATGGCGCGGCAATTCGCGGCGAACAAGGTGTCTGTGCTGCCGGACAGGGATACCCAATCGCCGTCACGGCTGCGGAACACGCCGGTGGGCGCCGAATACTGACTGGTGTTGCCGGAGCGCCCGTGGTTTTCGCCCAGCAGGTCGTGCTTGAGCGGCAGGAATTCCATCAGCTTGAACATGGCCTCGGTCAGAGCCAGGTCGATTTCCTCGCCGGGCGCGTCGGGGGTGCGCGCACGCTTCCAAAGGGCGGTCATGATGCCTAAAGCGCCGAACAGTCCGCCGATGGAGTCGCCTATCGGATAGCCGGCGTGCATGGGTTGGCCGTCCGGCTCGCCGGTGATGTAGGTGAGTCCGCCCATGGCCTCGAATATCCTGGTGAATCCGGCGCGGTCGCGGTATGGGCCGTCCTGGCCGAATGCCGTGGTGCGCAGGATCACCAGGCGCGGCTGGATGGCCCACAGTGTGTCGCGGTCCAGGCCCCAGCGGTCCAGGGTGCCTGGACGGAAATTCTCGATCAGCACGTCAAAGCGCGGCAGCAGGCGCTTGAGCAGGGCGACGCCCTCGGGCTTGCGCAGATCCAGCGAGATGAGTTGCTTGTTGCGGTTGGTCACTTTCCACCAGAGGGGCTTGCCATCCTTGTGCGGCGGGAAGCTGCGGCAGCCGTCGCCGCCGGGCAACTCGATTTTCAGCACCTCGGCGCCGTAGTCCGCCAGCAGCGCCGCGGCGGAGGGCGCGGCTACGATGGTGGCAATGTCCAGGACCCGCAGGCCCTGCAGGGGGCCGCGGCCCGGGTGGGAGGCGTTCATGGCGGATGCTTCCTTCATGCGTATGGACCATTGAGGGCAGCGCAGCGGCCCAGGTGAAAAACAGCGTCGCCCAGCAGGACATCGTTCGCGGCCAGTCGGCGCGCATAGTGGCTGATGGCGGTCTCCTCCTGGAAACCGACCGCGCCATGCAGTTGCAGCGCGTCCAGGGCGATGCCCCGGCCTGCGCGGCCCGCCATCCACTTGGCGGCGCTGACGCGTATGGCGCGCTCCGACGGCGAAGCCGTATCCCACCCGGCCACAGCCTCGCGCAGCAAGGCGCGTGCATGTATCCAGTTGCGGTAATGCTCGACCACGCGATGTTGCAAGGCCTGGTTTTCGGCCAGATTGCGGCCGAACTGCTTGCGGGTGCGCATGTACTCGATGGTCAGAGCGAGCGCCTGGCGCATGGCCCCGACGGTCTCGGCGCATAGCGCGATGGTTGTGAAGGCGAGCGCTTCGTCGATGATGCCATCGGCGCGTTCGGGGCCGGCCACGCGGGCGCTGGCCGGCAGGCGCAAGTCGTCGAACGTCAGGTCGGCGGCGCCGCGGCCATCGTGCAGACGGTATGCGCGCACCTGGATGCCGGACGTTCCCATGGGGCAATCGAACAGTGCGCTGCCGCCTCCTTCCAGCCGAGCGCTGGCGAGCGCCCGGCGCGCGCTGTCGCCTCCCAGCACCTGCGTCTTGACGCCAGACAGGCGCCAGCCATCGCCATCGCGGCGCGCCGTCAGCGGCGCGCCGCGCTCGCCATGCGCGAAGGCGATGGGATGGCCGTCCACCAGTGCCGCGATGGCGGCGGCGCGTCCCGCGTAGCCGGGCGCGTCCAGCAACAGTTGCAGAGGCAGCAGGTGGCTCCAGAGCACCGGGTCGAGCACCAGGAATTCGCCCAACGCTTCCATGACTGGCACGAGATCGGAGAGGCCGCCGCCGAAGCCGTCATCGCGCTCTGGCACCATCAAACCGCGCAAGCCCAGTTCGCCGTAGCCCGCCCAGAAGGAAGGAGCCTGCGTCGCGGCGGCTTCCAGCATGGCGCGGCGCCGGTCGAAGTCGTAGGTATCGGCCAGCAGCCGCCGCAGGCCATCGTCGAGCATCGCCTGTTGCTCGGGCAAGGCTTGCGGCATGTCGATTTCGGTCTGGCCGCCGAAGATTGCCTTGGCGACGATGCCGCGCTGAATCTCCGAGGTGCCGCCGCCCAGGGTGATGCCGCGGTAACGCCAGACGTGCATCGACAGATTGCCGGCATGCCGCGGCGATAGGGGCGGATCGGAAGGGGCGCCCGCGACGGCGGCGGGGTCGAAGGCCAACGCGTCGCCGCCCAACAGGTCCAACTGGAGCTGATGGGTGTCCTGCAGGACTTCGTTGCCTTGCAGCTTGAGCAGCGAGGCCGCCAGCGCGGGCTCTTCTCCTCGTTCGACCGCGGCCACGGCGGGCCACCAGGACGCGTCCAGGGCGCGCGCCCGGATGTCCAGCTCGGCATAGCGTCGCGCGTAGACGTCCTGTTCCAGCAGTGAAGCTCCTCCCGGTCCGCGACCGGACGCCAGCCGGCGCGTCGCCTGCAGTTCGGCCTTGGTCTCGGCCACACGGGCCACGAACAGGCGTTCGGTGACCAGCAGGCCCTTGGCGACGGACCACCCCGCATGTTCGGCGCCCACGAGATTGGCCAGCGGCACGCGGACGTCGTCAAAGAAAATCTGCACGTGCAGAACGCCGCCATGCATGAAGCGGATAGGCCGGACCGTGACGCCAGGCGCGGTCATGTCCACCAGCAGCACGGAAATGCCGTCTTGCTTGCGCTGCGCCGCGGCATCGCTGCGCGCCAGCACCAGCACCCAGTTGGCCCAATGGCCGTAGCTCTGCCAGATCTTGGTGCCGTTGAGCACGTAGTGGTCACCTTCGCGGCGCGTTACGGTGCGCAGCGATGCCAGATCCGAGCCGGCATCAGGCTCGGAGTAGCCCTGCGCCCAGAAATCCTCGAACGACAGGATGCGCGGCAGGAAAGTGGCGCATTGCTGCGGCGTGCCATGACGCATGATGGTCGGACCTATGGTGTCTATGCCCAGGTTCTCATAGCGCGGCGCCTCGCTGGCGGCCAGTTCCTCCCGGAACACGGCTTGCTGGGCCAGCGACCAGCCTGGCCCGCCGTGCTCGCGCGGCCATCCGGGCGCGCCCCAACCGCGCGCGTGCAGGATGCCGTGCCAGCGTTGCGCCTGTTCGCGCGTGACCAGGCACTGCGCCTGCACGGCGGCACGGATATCCTGTGGCAGGAGGCCCTCCAGGGCTAGGCGTACTTCCGTGCGGAAGGTTTCGAGATCGGTGGAGAGCGGGGTGGTAGACATGGCGATCAGGGATCCTCAAAGGCCAGGCAAGGCATTCCAGTCGTGGCTGGGGTGCTCGCCGGAGACGAATCGGGCCGCGGCTGCGCCGTGGCAAGACGGGGCGACAGCCTCAGTTCTTCAGCGAGACATTCAATTCGTGCGATAACTGCGCGGCGCTTTCTCGCTGACGCAGGAAGTAGGCCTGTGTTTCAGCGACGTCCAGGCCTGCCGGTTCAAGACCTGCGGCCTCCGCGGCCTGGCGCACATCGGGCGAGCGCAGCGCCTGATTGACCTCGCGGTTCAATCGTTCGATGACGTTGGCGGGCGTGCCGGCGGGCGCCACCAACATGAACCAGGGCGTGACACCTTCGAGCCGGGGTGTCAGGCCTTGTGAGGTGCTGGTCGGAACGTCAGGCGCCAGCGCCGCCCGGCGCGGCTCCGTGACAGCCAGCAGGCGCACGCTGCCGCGTTCGACCAGCGGGCGCACCGAGGGGTATTCGAGAATCGCGAAATCGATTTCGCCAGACGCCAGCGCGATGCCGGTGGGTGCGTTGCCCTTGTAGGCGACCTCCGTGGCCTGGATTCCCAGCGATTGAACCAGCAGCCGTGCAGCCAGATGCGGGTTGCTGCCGTTGCTGCCCTGGCCATAGTTCAGTTTGCCCTTGTTGGCCTGGGCGTAGGCGACGAACTCTTGCACGTTCCTTACCGGCAGGCTGGCCCGGATCGCCAGGTAGGAGGGCGCGCGCCCAAGCAGGCTGATCGGGGTGAAGTCCTTGCCGGGGATGAAGGCAAAGTCGTCGAACATCATGGGAAAGTTGGCGCTGACCGCGTTGGCCACGCCCAGGGTGTAGCCATCGGCCGGTGCGCGGCTGACGGCCTCCATGGCGATGCGGGTGGCGGCCCCGGGCTTGTTCTCCACCACGAACGGACGGCCGAGCTGCTCGCTCAGGCGCTGGGCCAACTGGCGAGTCAGGGTGTCGGTGCTGGCGCCGGCCTGCACGCCCACCAGCAGGCGCACCGGACGTTCAGGGTAGTCGGCGCGGGCTGGCGCGGCGAGCAGGGCGGCGCAGAACAGCAGCGCGCCGGTGCGCAGCAGAAGGACGACGGAAGGGCGCGGGGGCATGGAAGGCATGGGCGGTCTCTTCGTTCTGGTGCTGGCATCGTGCTGCCTGCCGGCCCCGCCAGCCCCCACCCCTGATGGGGGGGCCTAGAGCCTGAGCCGTTCCATCACTTCGTCGCGCCCGCTTGCGCCCAGCTTGCCGTAGACATTCTTCAGATGCCACTTGACCGTGTTCAGGGACAGGTCGAGCGCGCGCGCGATCTTCTTGTTGGGCAGGTTCTGCGCAAGCAACTGCGCGATTTCGATTTCGCGCGGGCTGAGCGCTTCCAGTCCGGGACGGCTGGGCGCGGCCGGGGCCGGCGTGCCGGCGCCAGGGTCGCGCGCGGCTGCCGTCAGCCGTTCGGCGTAGAAGCCCAGCACGGCATCCAGTGCGGGATCGCGCAGGGCGTCGCCGACCAGGGCGGGCACGTCCTCGTGCGCGTCCAGCAGCGTGCGTACCAGGCCGAGTTCATGGCCAAGCCGCAACGCGCTGCGCACATGGTCGCGGGCCGAATCGTGCCGGCCCAGTTGCCGCAGGGCCGCCGCGGCCTGCAGCTGCAGAAAAGGCACGCGGCGCACCCGGCCTCGCTGGCGGCAGAGTTCCGCCAGGGACTCCAGCCTCGTCAGCGCCAGGTCCAGGTCGCCGGAACCAAGCCACAGACGGATACGCGCGCGTTCGGCGACGACAAGGATCTCGCTCAGCGTGCCGACCTCGGAGCCGGTGTGGCTGGCATCCAGCGCCTCCAGTTCCTGCAGCAGCTCGTGCGCGGCTTGCCGTTCGCCTTGCTTGAGGCGGAACTGCAGCATCTCCAGCAGCGCGTATGACAGCATGCGGTCCAGTCCCATGCGACTTGCGTAGTCGCGGGATTGCTCCAGGTAGTCCATGGCATCCAGCGGGCGGCCCATCATCCAGCGCGCTCGTCCCAGGACCAGCATCATGCGTACGCGAGTGTCCGGGATGGATACGCGCTCCATGACTTCCAGGCGTGGCTCCAGCAGGTTCAGCGCGCCCTGCGCGTCGTTCAGTTCATACAGCACTTCGCCCAGCAGGGCCGCCGCCAGGGTACCGGCATCGGCGCAGCTCGGCCCGCGCCGCTCGGCCTCGAACAGGACGTCGCGGTAGACTCTCTCCGCCTGTATGACCTGTCCCTGCACCGCATGCGTCAGTCCGACCAGGCTGCGGCCGGCCAACAGGCCTATCGGCGTACCGTAGAGCGGCTGTCCCTGCACCGTGGGCGTGGCGCCTTCCAATTGCGCGACACGCGCTTTTTCGTACTGGCCTTGATACAGATGGATCCAGGTGAGCAGGCAGCGGCGGCCGGTCAGGGTGATGCCGTCGGCATCGTCCGGAGGCGTCAGCAATTGCGGCAGTACGGCCATTGCCGCGGCCGTGTCGTCGCGCTGTACTGCGAGCAAGCCGCGCAAGAGTGTCAGGCGGTAGCGCTCGCGCGCCGGGGCGCCGACCAGGTCGGCCTGCAATTGCTCTATGGTGCGGGCGCATTCGGACAAGCGTTGCTCATACAGCTGGGTCCAGGCGACCCAAAGGCGCAGGCCCGCGTGGGCGCGCACGGCAGCCGGCGGCAGCAGGCGCATCAGCCCCACCAGTTGGCGCAGGTCGCCGCGCGCAAAGAGTTCGGCGGCACAGGCTTCCACCAGGGCGGTGGCGTCGTCCACCGCCCCGGCGCGTAATGCATGATGCACCGCGTCATAGTGCATGCCATGCGCCGCGAAGTAGCGCCAGGCCGCGGTGTGCAGCGCGCGCAGCGGCTCTGCCGCCAGCGCATCCAGCCGCGCGGTCAGCACATTGCGCAGCAGCGGATGCAGGCGCCACCAACCATCGGGGTAGCGCGGGCCCGCGGGGACCATGAACAGGCCCTGCCGCTCCAGCATGGCGAACTGATCGAGGCTCGCTCCGATGTCGGGAGCGTCGCCCAACAATTGGGCGCACAACTCGATGTTGAAGTGTTCAGGTAGCGCGCAGCGGATCAGGAAGGCGACCAGTTCCGGCGGGAGCTGCTCGATGACCTCCTGCTCGAAGTAGCGCGCGAAGCTGCGTGCGTCGCGTACCGGCGCGCCGCGGCGCACATGGCGCAGATCCATGCATAGCAGTTTCAGGCCCGCCACCCAGCCGCCAGTCTGTTCGTAGAACTGCGCGGCGGTGTTTTCGTCGATCGAGCCCAGCAGGTTGTGCGCCAGTTGAGCCGATTCCTCGGGCGTGAAGCGCAGTTCTTCCATGCCTAGCTCTGCCAATTGGCCTTGGTCGCGCAGCCGCCCCAAGGCCAGGGCAGGCTGGCGTCGCGCCGACAGGACGCATTGCAGATTGGCCGGACCGTAGTCCAGCAGCAGTTGCGCGGCGCCAGCGACGCGCGGGTCGCGCAGATGATGCGCATCGTCGAACATCAGCACCAGTTCGCGCGGATGGGCGGCAATGGCACGCACCAGGGCGATCACCGCCGCTTCGATGGCGCTGGCATCATTGCCGCGGCCGGCCAGCACGGCGGCTTCCGACACCAGGGCGGGGTCGACCCTGCGCAGGCCGGTCTGCAGGGCATCGAACAAGCGGGCGGGGTCGTCATCAGCCCGGCCCAGGGCCAGCCAGGCTACGTCCACGCCGGCTGCCACCAGTTCGCGCCGCCAGGCCAGCATCAGGCTGGTCTTGCCGCTGCCGGCCGGACCGTGCAGGACGACACAGCGTCGGCCACGAGCCTGCGCCAGGCGCTCCAGCAGACGGGGCCGCTCCACCAGCGGGCCTCTTGCGGACATGGAATCGGTTTTGGAGTGCATCGGTCGCGTCGATCCTGGGACCTACTCTTTCGGGGTGGGATGCCTGGGGCGTTCCCGGTGCTTTACTTCCTGCACGAACCACCCGACTCGTTCATTCCATGACCAAGCTCTCCGTGTTACGCAATCTGCGACTGCCCGTAGTCGCTTCTCCCATGTTCATCGCCAGCGGCGTCGATCTGGTATTGGCCCAGTGCCAAGCCGGCATCGTGGGCTCGTTCCCGGCATTGAATGCGCGTGGACCAGGAGAACTCGACGCATGGATCTCGCGCATCGAGACGGCGTTGGTGGCGCATGACTCGGTGCATCCCTCGGCGCCGGCGGCCCCCTATGCCGTAAACATCATACTGCACCACTCCAACGACCGGCAGCATGCCGATCTCGAAACGTGCGTGCGGCGCCGCGTGCCTATCGTGATTACGTCGGTCGGCGATCCCAAGGACGTGGTGCGCGCCGTGCATGGCTACGGCGGCGTGGTGTTGCACGACGTCATCAACCAACGCCACGCGCGCAAGGCGGCAGCCGCGGGCGTGGACGGCCTCATCCTGGTATGCGCCGGGGCAGGCGGCCATGGCGGCAACCTTTCGCCCTTTGCCCTCGTGGGCGAAGTGCGGCGCTGGTTCGATGGCCTGCTGCTCGTGGCTGGGGCGATCAGCACCGGAGAGCATGTGCTGGCGGTGCGCGCCATGGGCGCGGACCTTGCCTATGTGGGCACGCGCTTCCTGGCCAGTCCTGAGGCCAGCATCGAGCCAGCCTACAAGCAGGCGGTGCTGGAGGCGGGTACGGATGGCGTCATCTATAGCGACCTGTTTTCCTGGGTTCACGCCAATTACTTGAAGCAGAGCATCGCCGATCTGGGGCTGGATACGGATCGGCTGCCCACGCGCGACAGCTACCGCGAAACCCTGGCGGCGCAGGGCGAGCCGCGCAGAAAACTGTGGCGCGATATCTGGTCTGCCGGCCAGGGGGTGGGCTGCATCGATGCCATCGTGCCGACGCGCGACATCGTGGCCTCCATGCGGCTGGAATACGAGGCGGCTCGTGCGCGGCTTTCTGGCGTGGCGGCCGATGCGGGGATATCCGTCTGAGGCGGGTCCAGTACCAACACCATCACTCAGGAGCACTCCATGTCCATCGTAGTTGCGGGGGTCGGCATGATCCCGTTCAAGAAGCCCGGCGCCAGCGACACGTACGTCGAAATGGGCGCGCAGGCCGCGCGCATGGCGCTGGCCGATGCCGGCATTCCATACGACTTGGTGCAGCAGGCCTACGTCGGCTACGTCTATGGCGATTCCTGCGCGGGCCAGGCCGCGCTCTATCCGGTCGGCCTGTCGCGTATCCCGGTCATCAATGTCAATAACAACTGCGCCACCGGATCGACCGCGCTGTTCATGGCCCGCCAGGCGGTGGCCAGCGGGGCGGTGGACTGCGCTATCGCGCTCGGCTTCGAACAGATGCAGCCCGGCGCCTTGAAAGCGCATTGGGATGACCGGCCCGCGCCGCTGGGCGCGTTCCTGGACATTGCGGGAGCGCTGAATCCACGGCAGGCAGAGGAAGGCATGCCGATGGCGCTGTTGCAGTTCGGCGGCGCCGGCAAGGAGCACATGGAGAAGTACGGCACCCGCCTGGAGACATTTGCGGCGATACGCGCGAAGGCCAGTCGTCACGCCGCCAACAACCCGATGGCAATCTTCCGCAAGGTGATTGAGGTCGAAGAGGTATTGAACGATCCGGTGGTGTGGCCAGGCGTGATGACCCGATTGATGGCTTGCCCGCCGACTTGCGGGGCCGCGGCCGCAGTCGTGTGTTCCGAGGCATTTGCCAGAAAGCACGGCGTCCGCGCCACGGTCCGCATCCTGGCGCAGTCCATGACCAGCGACGGCCCGGAAACGTTCGACACGCGGTCCATGATCGAAGTGGTGGGTTTCAGCATGGCGCGCGAGGCGGCACTACGGGTCTACGAGGAATCGGGCGTCGGCCCGGACGATATCGCGGTGGCCGAGCTGCACGACTGCTTCGCCCACAACGAACTGCTCAGCTACGAGGCTTTGGGCTTCTGCCCGCAGGGAGAGGCAGAGCGCTTCGTCATGGACGGCGCCAATACCTATGGCGGACAGGTGGTCACCAACCCGTCGGGCGGCTTGCTGTCCAAGGGCCATCCGCTGGGCGCCACCGGTCTGGCCCAATGCTACGAACTCACCCGCCAGATCCGGGGCGCCGCAGGTCCGACCCAGGTCGAGGGGGCGCGGCTGGCGCTGCAACACAACCTGGGACTGGGCGGGGCTTGCGTGGTCACCCTGTATGGGTGCGGCGCGTCCTGATGCGGACGCCCTATCAAGGAGCGATCAGATGGCAGACAGCAGTTTCATAGGCCGGCGCGTCTCGCGCGGCGAGATAGCGGTTGAACCGGGACGCCTGCGCTTCTTCGCCCTGGCGACTGGCGAGACGGATCCGATCTACACCGACGCGGGCGCCGCCAGCGAGGCCGGCCATGCTGGCTTGCCCGTGCCTCCGACTTTCCTGTTCTGCCTGAACAGCGAAGTGGCGGAGCTGGCCGGCATCCTGGAATTCCTGCAGTTGGACCTCGGCCGCATTCTTCATGCCGAGCAGGCGTTCGAGTACCACTGCATGGCGCATGCCGGCGACAGGCTGTTCTTCGACACACGCGTGGCCGATGTCTACGACAAGAAGGGCGGCGCGCTGCATTTCGTGGTCCAGGAAACCCGGGTTGAAAACCAGAACGGCGAGCATGTGGCGGATCTGCGCTGCACCATCGTCGAACGCCGTGGCTGAGGAGGGCCGGACAATGCGCGAAATCCCTGGCTATGACACCGTGTGCGTGGGCGACATCCTGCCGCCGCTGCAGTTGCCTGCCGTCACCCGGACCACGCTGGCGTTGTACTGCGGCGCGTCGGGCGATCACAACCCGATACACGTCGATATTGATTTTGCCCGGCGCTCGGGCATGCCCGACGTGTTCGCTCACGGCATGCTGTCGGCCGCCTATCTCGGGCGGTTGTTGACCGGTTGGGCGCCGCAGGCGGCGCTGCGCGGCATGGCGATGCGCTTCACCGGCATCACCCATCTGGGAAATGCGCCGCTATGCACTGGCGAGATCATTGAAAAGTCCGAGGCCGGCGGCGAACGCCGCATCAAGGTGGCGATCCGCTGCAGCAATCAATATGGGCAGGACAAGCTGCTGGGCACGGCGGTGCTGGCCTTGCCCTGACCGACAGGCAATACCAACGCTATCTGGAGAAGACATGAGCAAACTCAGCGGCAAATCCGCCATCGTCACGGGCGCCGGCCGCGGCATCGGCCGCGAAGTGGCCCTCAAGCTGGCGTCGGAAGGCGCCAGCGTGGTGGTCAACGACCTGGATGCCGATCCCACTCATGAAGTGGTCGAGATGATCCGCGCGCGCGGCGGCATCGCCCAGCCATGCGTGGGCAGCGTCACGGCCACCGACTTCGCCGAACGCCTGGTCGGCACCGCCGTCGAGCATTTTCATGGCATAGACATCATGATCAACAACGCCGGCTACACCTGGGACAACGTTATCCAGAAGATGACCGACGAGCAGTGGTACGCGATTCTGGATTGCCACCTGACGGCGCCGTTCCGCATCCTGCGGGCGGCTTACCCCGTGATCTCCGCGGCCGCCAAGGCCGAGGCGGCGGAAGGCCGCGAGGTATTCCGCAAAGTGGTCAATATTTCTTCGATCGCCGCAGGGGGCAATGTGGGGCAGTCCAACTACTCGGCTGCCAAGTCTGGCATTCTGGGATTGACCAAGACCCTGGCGCGCGAATGGGGCCGGCTCAAGGTCAACGTCAACGCGGTGGCGTTCGGGCATATTGAAACTCGCTTGACCGTTCCACTGACCGGGGCGGAAAGCAAGACGGTGCATATCGAAGGCCGCGAGATCAAGGTCGGGATAGGCGAGGCCCTGATGGAACAATCGAAGAAGTCCATCCCGCTGGGCCGCCCCGGCACGGCGGCCGAAGCCGCAGGCGCCGTCTACCTGTTCTGCCAGCCGGAGTCCGACTACGTAAGCGGGCAGGTGCTGGTGTGCGGCGGCGGCATGGGCAGCGTTTGAGGCGGGTTCACGGATCCAGGAGGCAATCATGTTGTCAGGCATCAGAGTCGTCGAAATCTGCGGACTGGGGCCGGGCCCGTTCTGCGCCATGCACCTGGCCGACCTGGGCGCGGACGTAATTGCGGTCGAGCGAGCCGATCCGGTGCGGCGGGCGGACGAACGGCAGGTCATCAACCGCGGCAAGCGCACGGTCGCCCTGGACCTCAAGTCGGCGCAAGGCCGGGATACGGTGCTCAAGCTTGCAGAACAGGCCGATGTCCTGATCGAAGGGATGCGCCCTGGCGTAATGGAACGGCTGGGCCTGGGGCCGGACCCGTTGCACACGCGCAATCCGCGGCTGGTGTATGGCCGCATGACCGGTTGGGGCCAGACCGGCCCGCTGGCGCAGGCCGCGGGCCACGACAACAACTACATCGCCCTGTCGGGGGCGCTTTATTACACGGGAACACGGGGCGAAGCGCCGATTTCCCCGATCACGGCCCTCGGAGACATCGGCGGCGGCGCGCTTTATCTGGCCATCGGAATCCTGGCGGGGGTCATGAAAGCCCGCGAGACCGGCTTGGGCACGGTGGTCGATGCCGCCATCGTCGACGGTTCGGCGCATCTGCTTTCATTGATGCTGGCGACGAAGGCAAAAGGCTTGGTCACGGGCCGTCGGGGCGAGAACGTGCATGACAGCTCGCACTTTTTTTCCAGCTATTGCTGCAAGGACGGCGAGTACATCACATTGGGCGCGCTCGAACCGCAGTTCTACGCCTTGCTGCTGCGCAAGCTGGAACTCGATCCGGTCGACTTTCCGCAATGGGAGCGGCAGCGTTGGCCGGCCTTGCGGGGCAAGTTCGCCGCGATCTTTGTCGAGCGCACGCGTGCGGAATGGTGCGCGTTGCTGGAGGGAACCGACGTCTGCTTTGGCGCGGTGTTCAGCCCGGAAGAGGCCGCACGCCACCCGCATATGCAGGCGCGCGGCGTGTATTTCGAGCGGGATGGACGCCTGGAGGCGCGTGCGGCGCCGCGTTTCGATGGAGTGGCCCTGCCGGCTGGCGAGGTGCCGACGTCTGGCCAGCACACGGCGGAGGTGCTCGCCGCGCTGGAGCGAGGCGCGGGCGAGGTCTGGCTTCCGAGGTGAAGATCGGTCTGCGTTCAGCGCTGCCCCAGCGCCAGCTCGTCGAACAGCAGATCGCCGCCCATCTGCCCGCCCTTGAGCATCAGTTCGATGCCGTCGGTCACTGGGTCGTCGCTGCGCGTCAGGCTGACGGTGACACCGGGCGCCAGCACGCAGCGGAACGCCAGGCCCCACAGGCCCAGGGCCAGGGTGGCTTGGCTGGAGGTGTCGCCTCCGGCAATGCCGATGCGCGACAGGCGCGTGCCGGCTTGCGCGCTGGCGCGCACGATGTCCGCCACCAGTTTGCCGGTGGCGCGCGCGGTGGCGGCGGTCTGATGCGCGCCGAGCGCCTGCGCCGGCCTGTCGGTGTGCGCCAGCACGTTGCGCCCCTGGGCCAGCATGGCCGCGGCTTGCCGGACCTGTTCCGCCGCGTAGGCGGGATCCCGCTGCAGCCGTTCCGCTTGCAGCGGCTGGCGCTGGTACTGCCGGCAAGCGTCGATCTGTTTGGCGGTGACGGGCGACAGGCTGCCGGCCACCACCAGCACGGGGCCGCTGGCGGCCTGCAGCGGCGCGGCCGTGGCGTTTGCGCCGCCTGCCGGGGTGGCGCGGGCCAGCGCTTGCTGCACGCTGCTGGGACCCACGGCCAGCAAGGGCAGGCAGGACGCCGCGCGCCAGATCAGGCGGCCGATGACGGCCAGTTGTTCCTCGTCGACCAGGTCCAGCAGCAGCGGCCCGTCGGTGGTCTCGATGACCTGGTCTATCCAGTCGTCCAGCAGCGGCGCGTCGGCTGCCCGCCGCAGGCGCGGGTAGGCCGTGTGCGGCAAGGAGCGGATGTCCGGCAGGCCTTGCGCCGCCAGGTGCAGGCGCAGGTCGGCCTCGTGCATCGGGGTGACGGGATGCGCGCGCATGACCGGATGGCGGTCGATGCGGTGGATCTCGGGCGCGGAGCCCGCGCGCGCGAACAACTGGGCGAAGCTGCAATAGCGGCCGATGCTGGGCTGTCCGCCGACGATGGGCACCAGCGGGTTGGGCATGTGGCGGCGCAGTTCAAGCACCGCGGCGCCGATGCTGCCCACCTGCGGCGCGCTGTCGAAGGTGGAGCAGCACTTGTAATGCAGCACGCGCACGCCCGCGCCCGCCATGTAGCGGCCCACGGCGCGCAGCTCGGCCTGCATTTCCGTCGGCGCCATGCCGCGCGCCGCGCCGGCGATGCCGATGGCGTCCAGCGGGCCGGCGCGGCGCAGCTGTTCCTGGGTCGGCACGCCCAGGAACAGCAGGCTGCGCAGGCCGGCGCGGGCGGTTTCCGCCAGCGTGTCGGTGGCGCCGGTGAAGTCGTCGCCGTACCAGCCCAGCCGCGGCCGCGTTTCCTGCCGCGGTTCCAGCGGCGTGTCTGTGTGCGCGGTTGCGCTCATGCGCGGTGGCCGAAGCATTCGATGGCGCGCCGCAGTTCGGGCGCATTGCGGGCATAGTCTTCCAGGCGCTCGCCGTCGCGCATGGCCTGCCAGGCCTGGCGGATGCTGAGCACGCCCGCGGCGGGGCCGTCGGGGTGGGCGAGGATGCCGCCGCCGGACATGAACAGCAGGTCGTCGCTGCGCACCGCCGCCCAGGTGGCGGGCACGGTGCCGGCCCATTGGCCGGAAGAAAACGCGGGCATGACGGGGTCATCGATGCCCAGGGTCAGCGAGGCCAGGCAGTCGCGCGCGGATTCGACCACCTCGGCGTCTTCCTGGGAAAATTTGCCTTGCAGGCCGTGCACGTGCATATGGTCCACGCCGGCCAGCCGCCACAGCGTTTGGTAGGCCTGGAAGCCCAGGCCCAGCAAGGGGTGGCGCGACAGCGCGCCGTAGCCGTTGCGGTGGCCGTGCAGCGCCAGCGGGGTGCTGCGGCGCAGGGTCTGGATGGCCGAGTAGCCGCAATGGTTCAGGCTGGCCATGACGCAGGTGCCGCCTTCGCGTTCGATCAGGTCGGCGTGGCGGCGCATGGCGTCGGTCTCGTCGCTGATGTTGAAGGCCACCATGACCTGCCGTCCGGTACGTTCGCGGTGCGCGCGCACCACCGCCATGACGGCGGCGACGCGCTGCGCCAGCGGCGCGTGGGCGGGGTTGGCGCAGACTTCGTCGTCCTTGATGAAGTCCACGCCCGCGGCGCACAGTTGCGCTGCCAGATGCGCGGTCTGTTCGGGCGACAGGCCGACGTTGGGCTTGATGATGGTGCCTACGAGCGGACCGTGCGCCACGCCAGTCAGTTGCCGCGTGCCGGCGATGCCCACGCGCGGCACGTCGAACTGGGCGCGGTAATTGGCCGGCAACTCCATGCTTTCCAGGCGCAGCCCGGTGACTTCGCCCAGATCGTACAGATTGCCGCCTACGGTGGCGGCCAGCGTCGGCAGACTAGCGCCGACGTTGGCGACGGGAAAGGCGATGCGCACCCGGGCGCGCCGGTAGAGGCCCGGCATGCCGCCGGGCTGCCGCGCCAGCCAGGCGTTGGGCAGGCTGGGCGCGGCAGCGGATTCCAGCGTTTCGATCGATTCGATGCGCGCGCGGGCGCGGGCGCGGAGCTCGTCGGTTTCGCCCTGCACCCGCGTGAAGGTGCCGCAGGATTGCTCGCCGGCCATGACTTCCGCGACCTTTGCGGGGTCCAGCGGGGTTTCGATCAGATAGGTGGCGGTAAACGATTGGGAATTCATGGCGGCGGTGGCAGAAAAAGGTCAGATCCGGTTCAGGTCGGGGAAGGGGCGCACGGGATCCTTGCCGTCCCAGTCGCGGGCGCTGTCGCGGATCAGGTCGAACAGGCGGCCCTTGGGGCCGGCGACTTCGGACAGCTCGATCACGGTGCCGGGGTGGTACTCGGTGTCGAAGTAGATGAAGCGGCCTTTCTCGCCGACTTCGCCGCTCATCTTGGGCTTGAAGCCCTGGGCCAGCAGGCGCTCCAGGTCGGCGTCGTAGCTTTCGGTCCAGTAGGCCACGTGCTGCAGCCCGGTGCGGCCGGCCTGCAGGAAGTCGCGGTACATGGAGGGCACGTCGTTGCGGGTCTGGATCAGCTCGACCTGCACGAAGCCGGAGTTGGCCAGCGCCACCGAGTTGTGCGGTTGGTGGCTAGCGCCGTCGTATTGATAGTTCACGATGGGCACGCGCGGGTTGTAGTACCAGGGGCCGACGCCCAGCGTGGCGCTCCAGTAGTCCATGGCGGCTTCGATGTCGTGCACCACATAACCGAGTTGGCGGATTTCGCCCAGGAAACGACTCATGATGGATTCTTTGCGGGAAGAGGTTTGAGGATGTCGGGAGGACGCGGCCCGGACCCGGGCCGCAGGCCTCACAGGAAACCGATGGAGAACCAGGGGAAGGCGGCGACGATGACCAGGCCCACCAGCAGCGCGGCGATGTAGCCCCAGATCGGGCCGATGCCTTCGTTGGGATCGACGCGGCTGATGGCGCAGGCGCCGTAGTAGCCCACGCCGAAGGGCGGCGCGAACAGGCCGATGCCCATGGCGAAGATCACCACCATGGCGTAGTGCACCTCGTGCACGCCGGCCTGCGCCGCGATCGGGAACAGCAGCGGGCCGAACAGCACGATGGCGGGTATGCCTTCTAGCACGCTGCCCAGGATGATGAAGGCGACGATGGACACGGCCAGGAAACCGTAGCTGCCGCCGGGCATGCCGGCCATCAGCTTGGCCAGGTCGCCCGAGAAGCCGGACTGCGTCAGCGCCCAGGCCATGGCGGTGGCGCAGCCCACGATCAGCATGATGGCGCCCGACAGCGAGGCGGTCTCGATCAGCATGGGCTTGAGCCGGGCCCAGTCGAAGCGCCGGTAGATCAGCAGGCCGACCACGGCCGAATACACGATGCCGATGGTCGAGACCTCGGTGGCGGTGGCCACGCCTTCGACCACCGCGGCGCGGATCACGAAGGGCAGGGCCACGGCGGGCAGGGCGATGACGAAGAAGCGTCCGATCTCGCGGGCGCTGAAGCGCTGCGCCAGGCTCAGGTCTTCCTTGCGGTAGCGCCACCACACCACCGAGCACAGCGCCAGGCCCAGCACCACGGCCGGCAGCAGCCCGCCCGTGAAGAGCGCGGCGATGGACACGCCCGTGACCGAGCCGATAGTGATGAGCACGATGGACGGTGGAATGGTTTCGGTCTGCGCACCAGTGGCCGATAGCAAGGCCACCAGATCGCCCGGCTTGGCGCCGCGCTTCTGCATTTCCGGGAACAGCACGGGCGCAATGGCCGCCATGTCGGCGATCTTGGACCCCGATATGCCGGACACCAGGTACATGGCGCCGATCAGCACATAGGACAGCCCGCCGCGCACGTGTCCCAGCAGGCTGGCCAGGAACTGGATCATGGCGCGCGCCATGCCGGTCATCTCGATCAACGAGCCGAGGAAGATGAAGAGCGGCACCGCCAGCAGCATCAGGTGCGACATGCCTTCGTCCAGCCGGCCGACCATCACCACCATCGGGGTGTTGGTGGTCAAGGCCAGGTAGGAGAATGTGGCCAGGGCGAACGAGAACGCGATGGGCACGCCCGAGAACACCGTGGCGGCCACGATGCCCACGAAGAAGATCAGCAGGTTCAGCTTGCCCAATGTGGAAAACAGCGGCTGCGCCAGCCAGAACAGCGCGACCACCGCGGCCGCCCCGGCCAGCGCCGCCAGCATCTGCGGCGCGGTTTGCGTGCGCAAGAGCCGCAGCAGGGCCACCACCGCCATCAGCCCCATGCCCACCGGAATCGCGGCGGCGCGCCAGGCGTTGCTCAGTTCCAGCGCGGGCGTGACGATGAAGTGTTCTTCATGCGCGTATTCCACGGCGGGCGCCAGGATCAGCGCCAGGAAGGCCAGCGACGCGGCCAGCGCCAGCGTTTCCAGCTGGGCGCGGCGCGCCGGGCTGACGTTGTTAACCAAGGCTGTCATCCGCATGTGCTCGCCGCGCCGCAGGGCGACCACCGCGCCCAGCATCGACAGCCACAGGAACAGGATGGAGGCGAGTTCGTCGGACCAGACCAGCGGGCTGTGGAAGGCGTAGCGCGCCACCACGCCCGCGAACAGCACGGCGATCTCGACCAGCACGAGGGCCGCCGCCACGTGTTCGACCACGCTGCCCAGCAGCGCGTCGAAGGCCCCGGCGGCACGGCGCAGGGGATGGGCCGGCAGCGCTTGCGGCGCGGGGTGGGGTGCGGACAAGGAGGACATGGCGCGTCCTCAGACCAGCTTGCCGACGGCCTGCTCCAGCAGGGTCCAGGCCTCGTTGCCGAAGCGGCCCTGCCATTCCTTGTAGAAGCCGGCGGTACGCAATTGTTCGCGGAAGCTGTCGGCGGACGGCTGGTTGAACAGCAGACCCTTGCCTTCCAGATCCGATTGCACCGAGGCATTGAGCTTCTTGATGTCTTCGCGCTGGGCCAGGCCGGCCTCGTTGATGCCGCGCGCCACGATGGCCTTCAGATCCTGCGGCAGGCCTTCCCACATGCGGCCGTTGGCGATGAACCAGTAGCCGTCCCAGATGTGGTTGGTGAGCGAGCAGTACTTCTGCACTTCATACAGCTTGGCCACCTGGATGATGGGCAGGGGATTTTCCTGGGCGTCCACCACCTTGGTCTGCAGCGAGGAATACACCTCGCTGAACTGCAGGCTGGCGGGCGCGGCGCCCAGGCCCTTGAACATGGAGATCGGCAGCGAGCTGACCGGCACCCGGATCTTCAGGCCGTCCATGTCGGCGGCGGACTTGACCGGCGCCTTGCTGCTGGTGGTCTGGCGAAAGCCGTTGTCCCACATCTTCTCGAAGGCGTAGAGGCGGCGCTGCGCGATGGCGGCGCGCACGTGGGCGCCGAGCGCGCCGTCCATGGCGCTCCAGACCTGGTTGTAGTCCTTGAAGGCGAAGCCCACGGCGTTGATGGCCGCGACCGGCACCAGGGTGGCGATGACCAGGGCGGACGGGGTGAAGAAATCGATGCCGCCCGAGCGCACCTGGGCCAGCATGTCGGTGTCGCCGCCCAACTGGTTGTTCGGGAAGATCTTGATGTCCACGCGGCCGTTGCTTTCCTTGAGGATGCGTTCGGCGGCTTCCTGGGCGCGGATATTCAGCGGGTGCGTGACCGGCAGGTTGTTGCCGTACTTGAGCGTGTAGTCGGCCGCGCGGGCGATCAGCGGGAAGCCCGAGCTCAGGGCGACGGCGGGAACCGCGCAAAGGCGGCGCAGGGCACTGCGGCGTGTCAGCAGCTTCATGGTTGTCTCCATAATTCTGGTTATGATGTTTTTTGATGTGCCACAACAGCGCCAGTACCATGCGGCAGAATGGACAATAGTGAATCAGCGCTATCATCGTCAAACCTGATTGATGATGGATTTTGATGTGAATCGAACGCCTCCCGAACGCAAGCTGGCGCGCCTGGCCGATGTGGCGGAGCGCGCCGGAGTGTCCACCGCCACGGCCGACCGGGTCCTGAATCGCCGGCCCGGCGTGCGCGCCAGCACCGCCCAGAAAGTCTTCAAGGCGGCCATCGAACTGGACTATCTGCCGGAACAGGAGGTGCTTGCGGCCGCCGCGCCCGAGCCCCTGCGGCTGGTGTTCCTGCTGCCGCGCGGCAGCAACCGCTACCTGCGCATGCTGGGCGACACCGTCAGCTACGCCCAGGAGCACTTCGCGCCGCTCAACGCCAAGTGCCAGGTCGAGTATGTGGAAAGCTTCAATCCCGATGCGCTCGCGCAGGCGCTGGCCAGGCACGGCAAGCGCGCCGACGGCATCGCGTTCATGGCGCTGGAGCATCCCGCCGTGCGCGAGGCCGTCAACCTGCTGGCGCAGCAGGGCGTGCCGGCGGTGACGCTGATCTCCGACCTGGCCAACAGCGCCCGCGTGGCCTACGTGGGCCTGGACAACCGCGCGGCCGGACGCACCGCGGGCTACCTGATTGCCCGTTTCATCGGCTCGCGCGCGGCGCATGTGGCGCTGATCGCCGGATCGCGTCACTACCGCGCCCATGAAGAGCGCGAAGGCGGCTTCCTGCAGCTATACGCGGAACAGTTCCAGGCCATGCAGGTGGTGGATCTGCGCGAGGGCTATGACGATGCGCAGCGCAACTACGAGCAGGCCCGCCAGTTGCTGGAGCAGTACCCGCAGCTGGCCGGCATCTACAACATCGGTGGCGCATCCGACGGCGTGGCGCGCGCGTTGAAGGAAGCCGGCTTGCAGCACCGCGTTGTCTTCATCGGCCACGGCCTCACGCCCGACACCCGCGCGCTGCTGATAGACGGCACCATGGACGCAGTCATCACGCAAAGCCCGATGGAAGCGCTGATGAGCTGCGTGCGCATCTTCTGCAACCTGCGCGACAAGCGCAGTCCGATGAACGGGGTGGAACTGGCGCGCAGCCAGGTGATCTTCCGCGAAAACCTGCCGTAGACGGGCAGGTCCGGAGTAACCCTGACTGCGGGGGCGTTATGCAAACTATGCATAAGGCCCCCGGACGTGGTCCCTATACTGCCTCGCATTCAATCTGACGGCGCGGCGGTTGTTATGGATCTACGTTGGTTCCAGGATTTTCTGACCCTGGCGGAATGCGGGCAGTTCACCACGGCCGCCGAATTGCGGCATGTCTCGCAATCGGCGTTCAGCCGGCGCATCCAGTCCCTGGAAACCTGGGCTGGCGCGGCGCTGATCGACCGGGGCTGTTTCCCCTTGCGTCTGACCGCGGCGGGCGAGCAATTCCGATCCAATGCCGCCGAGATCGTGCGCAAGGTGGTGGATGCGCGCGGCGAGGCCGGCGTCACCGGCCATGACGGCGCAGTTCTCAGAGTCGCCATGCCGCATTGCCTGGCGACCTCGCACTTTCCGGGTTGGTGCGTCCGTTGGAAGGACGAGAGCGGCGTCGAGTCGCTGCGGCTGCATGTAGGCAATGTGCACGACTCGGTCGAGTGGTTGGCCGCGGGCGTGGTCGACCTGCTGGTGTGCTTCCGCCACGCCGCCGAAGACATACAACTGGACCCGCAGGCTTATATGCGGACCGGCATGGAGCCGGACTTCTTGCGCCTGTTCCGCCCCGCCGCCATGCCGGTGGACGAGACCGCGCTGTACGCCGTGGATTCCCCGGCGCGCTATCCCTATGTGTCGCATGCCCAGGGCGCCTACTTCCGGCGGCTGGTCGACCTGTCTTGCGGCGACCTGCTGCAGCGCCCCGTCCTGCAACGCGTCTGCGAAACCGATTTCGTGGATGGCGCGCGCACGCTGGTCAGCGCCGGCGTCGGGCTGGCATGGCTGCCCGAATCCAGCGCCCGGGTGTCGGTGGACGCCGGAGAGATCGTCGCGATCAAGGACCGCCGCTGCGCGATCCCGATGCAGATCTGCATGTATGCCCGCCGCCAGGGGCCGGCCCAGGAGCCCGTGGAACGCGTATTCAACCTCTATACCAAGCGCTGACATAAACCCTAAGGAGAAAAGCATGGCACTTCGCATCAAGGCATCGGTCGCGGCGTTGGCGATCTTTATGGCGGGCGCCGCATCGGCCCAGCAACTGGACGGCACGCTGAAGAAGGTCGCCGACACCGGCACCATCACCATCGGCCATCGCGAGACCTCGATCCCGTTTTCCTACTATGACGGCAACCAGAAGCCCGTGGGCTACTCGATCGACATCTGCGAGCGCATCGTCCGCGCGGTGCAGACCCGGCTCAAGCGCAGCGATATCCAGGTGAAGTACCTGCCGGTCACCTCCGCGACGCGCATTCCCCTGATGGGCAACGGCACCATCGACCTGGAATGCGCCTCGACCTCCAACACCCTGGACCGCCAGCAGCAGGTGGCGTTCTCGGTCACCACCTTCGTGACAGGCAACCGCTTTCTCAGCCAGAAGTCTTCCAAGTTGCGCACCGTCGACGACCTGAAGGGCAAGGTCGTGGCCTCGACCTCCGGCACTGCGAACATTCGCCAGATCAATGAACTGAACGAAACGCGCGGACTGGGCATGCGTATCGTGCCGGTGAAGGAGCATGCCGAAGGCTTCCTGATGGTGGAGACCGGCCGCGCCGCCGCCTTCGTCATGGACGATATCCTGCTGTACGGCCTGATCGCCAACGCCAAGCAGCCCGACCGCTACGAAGTCTCCGACGCGTCCCTGTCGATCGAGCCCTACGCCATCATGCTGCGCCGTGACGACCCGCAGTTCAAGGCGCTGGTGGATGACGCCATCAAGGCCCTCTACGCCAGCGGCGAGTTCCAGGCGCTGTACGACCGCTGGTACCGCAGCCCGCTGCCGCCCAAGGGCATCAACCTGAACGTGGCCATGAGCGAGGCGCTCAAGCGCGTGGTCGCCACGCCCACCGATTCGGGCGATCCCGCCGCCTACCGCTAGGCCCAGGCTTAGCCGCAATACGCCGATGCGCGGCCCCGGCGAGGGGCCGGGACCGCGCGCGGCCAGATCATCGAGAAAAGCATGGCATATCAATGGAACTGGGGCGTGTTGTTCGCCCCGTCGCCCGACGGCGGGCAGACGTATCTGCAAACCCTGCTGGACGGGCTGAGCGTGACCGTGAAAACGGCGGCGCTGGCGTGGCTGATCGCGCTGGCGCTGGGCCTGGCGGTCGGCGTGGCGCGCACGCTGCCGTCCCGTGGGGTGCGCGCGGCGGCAGCCGTTTATGTGGAAGTGTTCAGGAACATCCCGCTGATCGTGCAGATGTTCCTGTGGTACTTCGTCTTGCCGGAGCTGCTGCCGACGGCGGCCGGCGACTGGATCAAGCAATTGCCCGACGCGTCCTTCTATACGGCGGCGCTGGCTATCGGCATGTACATGTCGGCGCGCATCGGGGAACAACTGCGCGCCGGAATCGAGGCCTTGCCGCAGGGCCAACGCAACGCGGGCCTGGCGCTGGGCCTGACCTTGCCGCAGCTGTACCGGCACGTGCTCTTGCCCAACGCATTGCGCACGGTCCTGCCGACCATGACGTCGGACTGCCTGAACACCATCAAGAACACCTCGGTGGCGCTGACCATCGGGCTGGCGGAACTGACTGCCCAGGCCCATGCGATGCAGGAATTCTCGTTCCAGGTGTTCGAGGCCTTTCTGACCGCCACCATGGCCTACCTGGCGCTCAATCTCATCGTCATCGTGGTGATGCGCGCGCTGGAATACAAGCTGCGGATTCCGGGCCGGGCCGTTGGCGGGCGCATGGCGAAAGGGAGCCGGGCATGACCGATTTCGATCTGCAATCGATTATTGACGCCTTGCCGTACCTGATCCTGTCCGGCTTGCGCTTCACCCTGCTGCTGACCTTGACGTCGACCGTGGGCGGCGTGCTGCTGGGCACCTTGCTGGCCGTTGCCCGGCTTTATGGCGGACGCCTGGCGGCGTGGCCCGCGACGGTATATGTGAACCTGTTCCGTTCCTTGCCGCTGGTGCTGGTGATCTTCCTGATCTATTTCATCCTGCCCTATGCCTTGCAAGCGATCACGGGATCCGAGCGGCCCATCGTGCTGGGCGCCATGGGGTCGGCCTTCATTACCTTCATTCTGTTCGAGGCCGCGTACTTTTCGGAAATCATCCGGGCGGGGGTAGGCAGCGTCGGGCCCGGCCAGTATGCCGCGGGCAGCGCCCTGGGCCTGCGACACGGCCAGGTGCTGCGCAAGGTGATCCTGCCGCAGGCGTTTCGCAACATGCTGCCGGTGCTGCTGACCCAGGTGATCGTCATCTTCCAGGAAACCGCGCTGGTCTATGTCCTGTCGCTCACGGATTTCCTGGGGGCGGCGACCAAGATCGCGCAGCGCGACAACCGGCTGGTCGAGATGTACATGCTGGTGGCGCTGGTGTTCTTCGTGATCTCGTTCACCGCCTCGCGCGGCGTGCGGGCGCTGCGCGCCCGGATCGGCGCCTGAGCGCCCGGGCGTTTCCATTCGGAGTCTACATTCATGATCGAAATTCAACAGGTCGGCAAGCGCTACGGCGACTTGCCGGTACTCAAGCAGTGCTCGCTGCGCGTGCAGCGCGGCGAAGTGGTGGTGGTCTGCGGGCCGTCCGGGTCGGGCAAGTCGACGCTGATCAAATGCGTGAACCGGCTGGAACCGTTCGATGCGGGCCGCATCGTGGTCGACGGCACCGACGTCGGCGCGCCGGGCACGGACCTGCCGAAGCTGCGCGCCCGCGTCGGCATGGTGTTCCAGCACTTCGAGTTGTTTCCCCATCTGACGGTGCGGGAGAACGTCTGCCTGGGACAGGTCAGCGTGCTGGGCCGCAGCCGTGCGCAGGCGATGGAGAAGGCCGCCGCGCTGCTGGAACGGGTCGGCGTGGCGGCGCACGGCGACAAGCATCCGGGGCAGCTTTCAGGCGGCCAGCAGCAGCGGGTCGCGATTGCGCGGGCGCTGGCCATGGACCCGGTGGTGATGCTGTTCGACGAGCCGACCTCGGCGCTCGACCCGGAAATGATCGGCGAAGTGCTGGATGTGATGACGGGGCTGGCGCGCGACGGCATGACCATGATGGTCGTCACGCACGAGATGGGATTCGCGCGCCGCGTGGCCGACCGCGTCGTGTTCATGGAGTCCGGAGAGATTGTCGACGACGCCAGTGCCGAGGCATTCTTCGGCAACGCCGCCTCGGCGCGCTCGCGCGCTTTCCTGTCCCGCATCATCAGCCACTGATTTCTCTCACCTTCATAAGCTTCCATGTCCTCCATTTTTCATATCAACGGCAATCTCGTTCCGGCCGAACAGGCCGTCATTCCGGCGCTGGACCGGGGTTTTCTATTTGGCGACGGCGTCTACGAAGTGATCGCGGTGATCGACGGCCTGCTGCTGGAGTTTGAGCGGCATGCCGCCCGCCTGGCGCGCAGCCTGACCGAGGTCGGCATCCGCAATCCGCTGCCGCGCGACACGCTGCTGGAGCGTTGCCGCGAACTGGTGCGGCGCAACGGCCTGCGCGAAGGCTCTGTCTATGTGCAGGTCACGCGCGGCGCGGACAGCAAGCGCGATTTCGCCTTTCCGGCTGAGGTCGAGCCCACCGTGATGATGTACGTCAGCGAGAAGTCCTTGCGGGTGAATCCGCTGGCTGAATCTGGCGTGCGAGTGGCAAGCGTGCCGGACATGCGCTGGCAGCGGCGCGACATCAAGAGCGTGTCGCTGATCGCCCAGGTGCTGGCCAAGCAGGCCGCGCAGGCATCGGGCGCGTTCGAGGCTCTGATGGTCGACCCCGACGGCGTGGTGACGGAAGGAGCGTCGTCGAGCGCGCTGCTGGTCGACGCGCAGGGGCGGATCGTGGTGCGGCCCTTGTCGCGCGAGATACTGCCGGGCTGCACCCGCGCCGCCGTGCTGGCGCTGGCCGCCAAACGCGGGGTGGCCGTGGAGGAGCGCAAGTTCACGCTGGACGAGTGCCGGCGGGCGACGGAACTGGTGTTGACGTCCGCCTTGCACTTCGTGCTGCCGGTGATCGAGCTGGACGGCCAGCCCGTCGGCACGGGACGGCCGGGACCGGTATGCCGGGAGCTGCGGCAACTCTATATGGAGTACGTGCTGGCGTCCGCGCTATAGCGCTGCGCGAGCCGCGGCGGGCGTATGATTCCCGATAAGGGCTCGCACCCCGTCCGGCAATGGCCGGCACGCCATTGCCTCCTTCATCGCAGGGTTGCTCAACCTCGGTCACCCGGGCCTATCGTCGGGTGACCGTGAAGGCGTTGCGCCATGGATCATTTCCTGTCCGCTGTCCGCGTGGATGGCCCGGACCGCGCCAAGGCTGGCATCAAGACCCGGTCACCGGCGCGTCACCACGATCTCCAGGTATTCGCTGGGTACGACCATCGCGCTATCGCCAGAGCGGTTGTACCGGTCTATCTGCACCATGAGATCGTTGGTCAGCGCGGACTGCGCCGCAGGTTCCAGCGCGCCAAAGGCCTTGAGCAGCGGACCATAGTAGGTCTTGAAGACCTGCAGCCAGTGCTCCGGCGAACGGTAACGGAACACGAAGTGGCGGGGTTCGGCCTGGATCGAGGACGCATGCGGGCCGAACATTTCATCGATTCGCGCCCGCGTGCCCCACAGCGCGGGCGATTTGATCCCGGCGGGCGGCGGCAGATGCTTGCCGATGGTCTTGAAGACCTGGCCGATGAAGCCGTCAGGCGTCCAATTGGCCAGGCCGATCTTGCCGCCGGAGCGGCACACGCGGACCATTTCGGCTGCCGCCTGGTCCTGGTCGGGGGTGAACATCACGCCGAAGGTCGAGACCACCGCGTCGAATCTCCCATCCTGGAAGGGCAGGGCTTCGGCATCGGCCTCCTGGAACTCGATCTGCAAGTGTTCGGCGGCGGCGCGTTCGCGGGCGCGTCCCAGCAGCGCCGGCACGTAGTCGGTCGAGACGACATCGCACCAGCGGCGCGCGGCGGCCAGCGAGGCATTGCCGTTGCCGGCGGCCACATCGAGCACCTTCTGTCCGGCGCGGACGTCCAGCGATTCGCACAGCTGTTCTCCTACGATCTGCAACGTGGTGCCGACAACGGCATAGTCCCCGGAAGCCCAGGTGCCCTGCTGGCGTGTCTTCAAGGCGGCCAGGTCGGGCTGCGCGGTGTCGCGCACGGGGCTGGTGGCGAGGGAGGAAATGGACATGGTCTGTCTCCGTTAAAGCGCTGTGTATGCGGCAGCGGGCGAAGCCGGCCTGCCGGGGAATCGCAACCGGCGCCGCGCAGGCTTGCGCGCACCGTGCTTCCCGAGGTCCAAGTTAAGAGCCGGCCATGGAGGCGGGCGTGGTAGCCGGCGTGGAATCGGCCGAGGGTTCGGCGGACCGCGATCCGCGGGCTGGTTCCGTCCCCGGCGCGGCTCTCCAGTTGCGGCTGCTCGGAGCCATGGCGATCAGCCGGGCGGGCGCAGCGGTGGCGCTGCCGCCATCGCGCAAGCTGCGCGGTCTCATCGCCTACCTCGCGCTGGCTCCGCATCCCGTGCAGCGCGCGCATCTCTGCGAGTTGTTATGGGACGTGCCGAACGATCCGCGCGGCGAGCTGCGCTGGTGTCTCAGCAAGGCCAGAACCCTGCTGGACGATCCAGGCCGCCGCCGGGTCGAGACGGCGCAGGACACGGTGAGGCTGGACCTGGCCGACTGCCAGGTGGACGCCATCGAGATCGGCAGCGCGATGCAGCAGGGCATCGCCCGGCTGGACATCGAGCGGCTGCGCGCGCTGGCCGGTCTGTTTGCGGGCGATTTTCTCGAAGGGCTGGAGATCGATCGCAATCCCTTTTTCAACAACTGGCTGACCGCGCAGCGCCGGCGCTTGAGGGCCTGCCATGCGGCAGTCCTGGAGCATCTGGCGTCCGCTCTGCCCGCAGGGTCCGGCGAGGTCTTCGCCTGCCTGGACAAGTGGCTGCAGCTTGCTCCGTTCGATCGGCGCGCCCACGAGCTGCTGCTGGATCTGCTGGCGCAGCGCGGCCAGTGGCGTGAAGGCGAGGAGCATCTGGCCGCGGCCATGCGGGCCTTCGAAGCGGATGGCCTGGACGGGCGGCCCCTGCGCGACGCATGGCGGGAACTCAGGGGGCGAGCCAGCCAGACGCCACGGCCGGACGCGGCCCGGAGGGAGGAAGCCGAGAACCCGTCCGTGGGCGCCAGCGACCGCGCAGGCCGCGCTTCGATCGCGGTGATGCCGTTTGTGGACCGGTCGGCGCAGGCCGGCGTGCGGGGAGGCGTGGCGGACGGCCTGGCCTATGACATCATCACCCGGCTGGCCAAGCTGCGCAGTCTGTTCGTCATCGCCCAAGGCACGGTTTTTGCGCTGGACCAGCGCAATGTGGGGCCGGACGAGGCTGGCCGTACGCTCAATGTGGACTATGTCGTCAGCGGTGCGCTGCAACGGCGCGAAAAGCGCATAAGCGTGGCCGTGGAACTCGTGGAATCGCGAACCGCCCGCATCGTGTGGGCGGACGTCTTCGACCGCGAGCTGGATGACGCATTCCTGGCCCTGGACGAGATCGGCAACCGGATCGTGGCCGCCGTGGACATCGAGATCGAATCCGCCGAGCGCAACCGGGCCATTCTGAGGCCGCCGAACTCCCTGGACGCCTGGCAGGCGCATCATCGCGGCCTGTGGCACATGTACCGCTTCAACCGGGCCGACAACGCGCAGGCGCGGCATTTCTTCGAGATGGCCTTGCGCCTCGATCCGACGTTTTCACGGGCCTACGCGGGCCTGTCGTTCACCCACTGGCAGGACGCGTTCCAGCGGTGGGGCGAGCAGGCGCCGGCCATCGACCTGGCCTTCGAAGCCGCCGGGCAGGGCCTGATCGCCGATGACCGCGATCCGGCGGCGCACTGGGCCATGGGCCGGGCGCTATGGCTGCGCGGCGGCCAGGACCAGTCGCTGGCGGAGTTGAGGCGCGCCGTGGACCTGAGCCCGAACTTCGCCCTGGCGCACTACACCCTGGGCTTCGTCAACTGCCAGTCCGGCGACGCCGAGGCCGCGATAGGCTCGTCCGACCATTCGCGCGACCTGAGCCCCTACGACCTGCTGCTGTTCGGCATGCTGGCCGTGCGCGCGCTGGCGCTGGTCCGCCTGGGCCGGTTCGAGGAGGCCGCCGACTGGGCCCTGAAGGCCGCGGCGCGTCCCAATGCCCATGTGCACATCCTGGCGATCGCGGCCTGCTGTCTTGCGATAGCCGGCAAGGGCGATGAAACGTCCGGCCTGCTGGCCGCGATCCGCAAGACGCATCCCTCGTACCGCGTGGACGATTTCCTGGCGGCCTTCCGCCTGGCCGGCGACGCCGAGGCTTTGTTCCGGCAAGGCGCCAGCCGCATCGGGCTGGGCTGATCCAGAGGCGGCGCGCCTCAGGCGATCTCCACCGCATCGCCGTTCAAGCGCGCCTGCCAGGTCCGCAGCCGCTGTTCCGGGTACTGCACGCAAACGCCGTCCTCCAGCCGGAAGTGTTGCTTGTAGAGCGGCGAGGCCACCACGAGTTCGCCGCCGACGTGGCCGACCAGGCCGCGGCCGATGACGTTGGCGCCGGATCGGGGGTCGCGGTTTTCCAGGGCGTAGACGCCGCCGCCGGCGGGCTGCGGCACGTAGAACAGGGCGATCTGGGCGCCATCCACCAGCGCCACCACGCCGGAGTTGGGCACCAGGTCCTGGCGGCGGCACACCGGTAGCCAGTCTTGGGGTTCGCGGATCAGGGCGTCCATCAGGCAATCTCCTCGGCGATGGGGATGACGCGCGCGGGAGCGGGCCGGGGCTGGCCGCGTTCCTGCACGAACTGGATGTCGGGATCGGCGCCGCGATCATTGACGAAGGTGCGGAAGCGCTTGAGCTTTTCCGGGTCGTTCAGCGCGTTGGCCCACTCGCATTCGTAGCGGTCCACCACCAGCTGCATCTGCGCTTCCAGCTCGGCGCACAAGCCCAGGCTGTCCTCCAACACCACCTGCTTCAGGTAGTCCAGGCCGCCCTCCAGCGATTCGCGCCAGACCGAGGTGCGCTGCAGCTTGTCGGCGGTGCGGATGTAGAACATCAGCAGGCGGTCTATGGTGCGGATGAGGGCGGCGTCGTCCAGGTCGGTGGCGAACAGTTCCGCGTGGCGCGGGCGCATGCCGCCGTTGCCGCAGACGTAGAGGTTCCAGCCGTTCTCGGTGGCGATGACGCCTATGTCCTTGCTTTGCGCCTCGGCGCATTCGCGGGTGCAGCCGGATACGGCGAATTTCAATTTGTGGGGCGAGCGCAGGCCCTTGTAGCGGTGCTCGATGTCCAGCGCCATCTTGACGCTGTCCTGCACGCCGTAGCGGCACCAGGTGCTGCCTACGCAGGACTTCACCGTGCGGGTGGACTTGCCGTAGGCGTGGCCGGTCTCGAAGCCGGCGGCGATCAGTTCCGCCCAGATGTCCGGCAGCTCATGTAGTTGCGCGCCGAACAGGTCGATGCGCTGGCCTCCCGTGATCTTGGTGTACAGCTGGTACTTCTTGGCCACGGCGCCGATGGCGATCAGGCCGTCGGGCGTGATCTCGCCGGCGGGGATGCGCGGCACCACCGAGTAGGTGCCGTTCTTCTGCATGTTCGCCATGAAGGTGTCGTTGGTGTCTTGCAGCGGCACCAGCTGCGGGTCCTGGATCGGGCGGTTCCAGCACGAGGCCAGGATGGAGCCCACGGCGGGCTTGCAGATGTCGCAACCCTGCTGGCCGCGCCCGTGGCTGGCCAGGAGCTCTTCGAAGGATTCGATGCCGTTGACCCGCACGATGGCGTACAGCTCCTGGCGGGTGTGCGGGAAGTGTTCGCACAGGCTCTTGTCGACCGCCACGCCGCGGCAGGCCAGTTCGTGTTCGACCACCTGCTTGAGCAGGCTGGCGCAGCCGCCACAGCCGGAGGCCGCCTTGGTGCAGGCCTTGACCGCAGCGAGGTCCGCGCAGCCGCCGTCGATCGCGGCGCTGACCGCGCCCTTGCTTACGTTGTGGCAGGAACAGAGGGTGGCGCCGGCCGGCAGCGCGTCCACGCCCAGCAGCGGCGCGCCCTGGCCCTGCGGCAGGATCAGGCTGGCCGGGTCCGCCGGCGGCGCGATGCCGTTCTGCACGTATTGCAGCAGCGTGTCGTAGTAGCTGTTGTCGCCCACCAGCACCGCGCCCAGCACGCGCTTGCCGTCGGCCGAGACCACCAGGCGGCGGTAGCCGGCGCCGGCTTCATCGATGTAGCGGTAGCTGCGCGAACCGGGCGTGGCGCCATGGGCGTCGCCGATCGAGCCCACGTCCACGCCCAGCAGCTTGAGCTTGGTCGACATGTCGGCGCCGCTGAACGCCTGCGCGGCGTCGTCGCAAAGCGCTGCCGCCACCGTGCGCGCCATCTGGTAGCCGGGTGCCACCAGCCCGAACACGCTGCCATTCCAAGCCGCGCATTCGCCGATGGCGTAGATGTGTTCGTCGCTGCTGCGGCAGTGGTCGTCGATGGCCACGCCGCCGCGTTCGGCCAGCGTCAGTCCGGCTTTGCGCGCCAGCGTTACTTGCGGCCGGATGCCCGCCGAGAACACGATCAGGTCGGTTTCCAGCGGCGCGCCCTCGGCAAAGCGCATGCGGTAGCGGTACTGCGTGCCGGGCTTGATGTCCTGCGTGGCGCGCGACAGGTGCACGCCCACGCCCAGCGCCTCGATGCGGGCCTTGAGGGCCGCGCCGCCTTGCTCGTCCAGCTGCACCGGCATCAGGCGCGGCGCGAACTCCACCACGTGCGCCTCCAGGTTCAGCGACTTCAGCGCGTGGGCGGCTTCCAGTCCCAGCAGGCCGCCGCCCACCACCACGCCGCGGCGCGCGCCGTGGGCGGCCTCGCGGATCAGGTCCAGGTCGTCGAGCGTGCGGTACACCAGGCGCGATGCGCCTTCCGCACCCACGATCGGCGGCACGAAGGGGTAGGAGCCCGTGGCCAGTATCAGTTTGTCGTAGGCGCTGCGGCCGTGTGCGGTCACGAGTTCGCGATGGCGCCGGTCTATCTCCAGTACGGGCGCGCCCAGGTGCAGGGTCACGCCTTCCTGTTCGTACAGCGCCGCATCGCCCAGCGCCATCGATTCCGCGTCGCGTCCGTTCAGATATTCGGACAGGTGCACGCGGTCGTAGGCGCGGCGGCTTTCCTCGCCGTAGACGTGGATGCGGTAGCGGGCAAGCGCGCCGCGGGCGATGAGTTGCTCGACGCAATGGTGGCCCACCATGCCGTTGCCGATGACAACGAGAGTCTGCAGAGAATCGGATGAGGCCGCTACGTTCATGGGATATCCCCGGGCTTGGGTATTCGGTTTCAGAAAACGCAAAGGCGCCCTGGACCTTGCGGTCGGGGCGCCATTGCCGTTGCTGCTCAAGTTGTCTCGCCGGCCTTGCGGCCCGCGCATGAACCATCAAGCAAAGTCCGTGCCAGGGATGCCGTAGCGCATCCGCGAGCGGGAGCCGTCCGCGGATTCATAGGGGAAACAGAGTGGGAGCGGGGCGGGCGGCGCGATCTGCCTGCGGACGCCCCAAGGCGCCGATGCGTCAAGGCGGTGCATATCCCTGTGCGGATCTGCACCCGTTTGGCGCAGCCGGGCGGACAGGGAAACGCCGCTACGCAAACGCTGTCTGGACAGCGGCAAAGGCGGCGGCGACCAGCGGATCGTCGCGGCGGGATGCCAGGGTGATGAAGGAGAGTTCGGCCTGGATGGCCAAGCCCTTGACCAGCACCAGCCCGCTGGCCTGGGACTCGCGCAGCGCGATGGAGTCTCGCGCCAGCGACAGGCCCACGCCGGAGCGCACCAGGTCCAGCATCGAAGCTTCCTGGTCCACCTCGGCCACGGCGTTGGGCGCAATGCCCAGCGCGTCGAATTTTTCCGACAGCAGCCGGTGATGGACCGAGTCCGGCGGCGTCCAGATCCAGGGCAGGGCGGCGATCGCGGCCCAGTCGCGGCCGGCCACCTGCGCGCCCCAACCCTTGGGAGCCACGACGAAATAGGTGAATGACGCGAGCGGCAGCGCCTGCAGTCCGGCGGGTCCGGGGTCCCGCCCTTGGGGGCCGAGCGCAAAGCCCACGTCCAGTTCGCCCGCGCGCACCTGTTTCGCCACCGATCCGGACATGCCATGGCGCAGGGTGGGGCGGATCTTGGGATAGCGCTCCACCAGGTATTGCAGCGTGGCGCCCAGGCGCAGGAACTCCGGATCAAGAATCGTGCCGATGCGCAGATCGCCCTGGACGGTGTCGCGCAAGGCGCCGATGGCGCGCTGGAAGTCGTCGAGCGCCTCCAGGATGCGTTGCGCCGAGGGCAGCAGGGCGCGGCCGTCGGCGTTGGGCGCCAGGCCCTGCGCCGTGCGCGAGAACAAGCTCAGGTCCAGCGATTCCTGGAAGTTCTTCAGCTGCAGGCTGAGCGCGGGCTGGGTCAGGTGCAGATGCTCGGCCGCGCGCGTCAGGTTGCCCTCGCGGGCCACGGCGGCAAAGGTGCGGATGTGCTTCAGGTCCATGGGGCGGTTCCCGGAGTGAGTGGCGAGCGGCAGGACTGAAAGCCGTCAAAAGGCTAGAGCATTATTTAAGTTTCTTATAAACCGTTTTTCAACAATTCATTGGACAGTTCCGCGTGGCTGCGCGAGAGTCACGCTAGTGCCCGGGGCGCGGAATGCGGTCGCAGCCGGGTCGGCTCAACGTCGCCGGCGGGCGCTCCGCCCGGCAAAAAGATAAGAAGAGCTTATGGAGACATACGACTACATCATCGTGGGCGCGGGTTCTGCCGGTTGCGTGCTGGCCAACCGCCTGAGCCGCGACCCCGCTGTGCAGGTGCTGCTGCTGGAGGCCGGCGGCAGCGACAACTACCACTGGATCCATATCCCGGTGGGTTATCTGCATTGCATCGGCAACCCCCGGACGGACTGGATGTACCGCACCGCGGCGGAACCGGGCCTGGGCGGCCGTTCGCTGATCTATCCGCGCGGCCGCGTGCTGGGCGGCAGCTCATCGATCAACGGCATGATCTACATGCGCGGCCAGCGCCAGGACTACGAGGACTGGGCCGAGTTGTCCGGCGATCCGGCCTGGGGCTGGGACCAGGTGCTGCCCGTGTTCAAGCGCAGCGAGGACTACCACCGCGGCGCGGACGAGTTCCATGGCGCCGGCGGCGAATGGCGCGTGGAATCGCAGCGCCTGCGTTGGGACATCCTGGAAGCCTTTGCCGGCGCGGCCGAGCAGGAGGGCATCCCGCGGGTGCAGGACTTCAATCGGGGCGACAACTTCGGCTGCGGCTACTTCGAAGTGAACCAGCGCGGCGGCTGGCGCTGGAATACCTCTAAGGCGTTCCTGCGCCCGGTGCGCAGGCGTGCGAACCTGCGGGTGATGACAGGCGCGCAGGCCGAGCAGCTGGTGTTCGAAGGCAAACGCTGCGTGGGCGTGCAGTTGCGCCAGGGCGGCCAGAGCGTCACCTTGCGCGCACGCCGCGAGGTGGTGCTGGCGGCGGGGGCCGTGAATACGCCGGTGTTGCTGGAGACCTCCGGCGTGGGGGAGCCGGCGCGCCTGCGCGAAAGCGGTATCGCACTGCGCCACGCCCTGCCGGGGGTGGGCGAGAACCTGCAGGATCACCTACAGCTGCGCGTCATCATCCAGGTGCAGGGCGTGAAGACGCTGAACCGCATCGCCTCCACCTGGTTGGGCAAGGCGGGCATTGGATTGGAGTACCTGCTTAAGCGCAGCGGCCCCATGAGCATGGCGCCGTCGCAGCTGGGCGCGTTCGCCAAGTCGGATCCGAAGCAGGCGCGCGCCAACGTGGAATTTCATGTGCAGCCGCTGTCGCTGGGCGCTTTCGGCGAACCCCTGCATGGCTTTGACGCTTTCACGGCCAGCGTGTGCAACTTGCGGCCTACCTCGCGCGGCAGCGTGCACGCGCAGGGGCCGCAAGGGAAGCCCGCCATTAGCCCCAACTATCTGAGCACCGAGGAAGACCTGCGCGTGGCGGCGGACTCGATCCGCCTGGTGCGGCGGATCGCGGCGGCGCCGGCCTTGCAGCGCTACCAGCCGCAGGAATGGCTGCCGGGGCCGGCGTTCCAGACCGATGCCGAACTGCGGGAAGCGGCCGGCAAGATCGGCACCACCATCTTCCATCCTGTGGGCACCTGCGCCATGGGGCGCGACGCGGATGGCGGGGCGGTGGTGGACGCGCGGTTGCGCGTCCACGGGCTGGAGGGCTTGCGCATCGCCGATGCTTCGGTGATGCCGCTGATTACCTCCGGCAATACCAACTCGCCGACCATCATGATCGCGGAGCGGGCGGCCGACATGATCCGCGAGGAGGCAGCAGGCCGTTGAATCGACGTACTGCATCCCGGAAAAAAAGCCGCTCATGCGGGCGGCTTTCTTGTGATGGCGTGACCGCGTTCAGCGCAGCGAGCGGTACGTCTCCTGCCGCTGCGGATGGGTCAGCATGACTTGCCAGAGCTGGCCCTCGCGCGAGCGGAAGAAGCCGGCGCAACACATCAGGTAGTACTTCCACATGCGGTAGAAGCGCTTGCCGTAGCGCGGTTCCAGCTCGGGCCAGGCGTGGTCGAACCTGTCCCACCAGGCCATCAGCGTGCGGTCGTAGTCGGCGCCGAAGTTGTGCCAGTCTTCGATGATGAAGCGGCCTTCCACCGCCGTGGCGATCTCGCGGGCGGACGGCAGCTTGCCGTTGGGGAAGACGTAGCGGTCGATCCAGGGGTCGGTGCTCTGGCTGGTGGAGGCGATGCCGATGGTGTGCAGCAGGAACACGCCGTCCGGGGCCATCAGGCGCTGCACGTTGCTGAAGTAGGTGTCGTAGTTCTTGGGGCCGACGTGCTCGAACATGCCTACCGAGACCACCTTGTCGAAGCTGCCCTGCAGGTCGCGGTAGTCCTGCAGCAGCAGTTGCACGGGCAGGCCCTTGACCCTTTCCTGCGCCAGCGCCAGTTGCTCCTTGGACACGGTGACGCCGGTGACCTTGACGCCATAGCGCTCGGCGGCAAAGCGCGCCAGGCCGCCCCAGCCGCAGCCGATGTCCAGCAGCGTCTCGCCTTCGCGCAGCTGCAATTTGCGGCAGATCATTTCCAGCTTGGCCAGTTGCGCTTCTTCCAGCGTCTGGGCGTTTTCCCAGTAGGCGCAGGAATAGATCATGCGGCTGTCCAGCATGGCTTCGAACACGTCGTTGCCCGCGTCGTAATGCTGTTCGCCGACCTCGAAGGCGCGGTTCTTGGATTGCAGGTTGAACAGCTTGTGGCGCAGGTGCTCGGCGATCAGCTTGACGCGGGCCAGGCCCAACGCCGCCGATCCCATGTCCGCGCGCAGCAGGCGGGTGAACAGTTCGTCGAGCTGGTCGCAGTCCCACTCGCCGTCCATATACGACTCGCCCAGCCCCAGCGACCAGCTGGCGAAGACGCGGTCATACATATGCTTGTCATGAACCTGGATGTCCCAGGGACGCGTGCCGTTGATGTGCACGTCAGCGCGGGCCAGGACGTCCTGGAGCACTTTGGGAGGTTCGGGGGGAGGGGGACTGACGGATTGATGGCCGGTGGCCAGCGGCGAGGAAGGACTGCTCTGCTGCATACGGACTCCATATCAATTTTGGGATGACTGATCTGGCAATGCTTGAAACTTCCGACTCTGATCCTAACAGGTCCGCAACTCCAATTTAATGATTGGATCGCCTCGATAGGCAATGGCAATCCCGCGATTTCGTGGAGCGGGGTTGGCGATCCGGATGCCAGGATCGTAGCGACGACCGGCCTGATAGTCCAGAACCAGGCGGCCTGGGTGTTGCGCCGCCGCCGCCCGCAGTCCGATAAGATACCGGCCTGGCGCGCCTCCAGCCGCGGCGCGCAACGACTTGTGGAGTGTATCGATGGTGGACGCCAGCCTGGAACCCCGTTTGGATTTCGTCACTTGCGCCAGCCCGGCGGGCCTGCACCGCATGGCCTACTGGGAATGGGGCGACCCGGCCAATGACCAGGTACTGGTATGCGTGCACGGCCTGACCCGCAGCGGGCGCGACTTCGATACGCTGGCCCGGCGGCTGGCGGGGCGCTATCGGGTGGTCTGCCCGGACGTGGTGGGGCGCGGCCGTTCCGATTGGCTGGCCAATCCCGCGTTCTACACCGTGCCGCAATACGTCTCGGACATGGTGACCCTGCTGGCGCGGCTGAAGCCGGCGCGCCTGGCCTGGGTGGGCACGTCGATGGGCGGGCTGATCGGCCTGGCGCTGTCGGGCGCGGCTGTCTTTGCGCGCGCCATGCTGGCCATGCGTCCGCACGCGGGCATGCTGCCACCCGAGCAGGGGTTCCATCTGGACACGCTGGTGCTCAACGACGTGGGGCCGCGCCTGGAAACCGGCGCCCTGGCGCGCATTGGCCAGTACGTGGGCGAGCCCGGCGAATTCGCGAGCTTCGAAGAGGCCGTGGCCACCATGCGCGCCAACTCCACGACCTTCGGCCCGCATACCGATGCGCAGTGGGCGGAACTGGCGCGCTATCTGTATCCCCGGCAGGGCGACAAATGGGTCAAGCATTACGACCTGGCCCTGTCCCAGGCCCTGGCCGCGCAGACCCCGGAGGAACTGGCGGCGGGCGAACAGATCCTGTGGCGTTCGTATGATTCGCTGCCGTGCCCCGTGCTGATCGTGCGCGGCGCCGAATCCGACCTGCTGACGCGCGCCACCGTCGAGGAAATGCTCAAGCGCAATCCGCGCGCGCAGGCTCACGAGGTGCGCGGCGTGGGCCACGCACCCACCTTGATGTCGGACGAGCAGGTCGATCCGGTCGCGGCGTTCCTGCTGTCCTGAGTACGCCAGCAAACCGGGGACGGCACGGCGCTATCCACGCTGCCGGGCCTTCTCTACAATAGCTGGATGAACGCGCGCACACTGAACATCGATCTGCATTGCCATTCCACCGTCTCGGACGGCGCACTCGCGCCGCGCGACGTGGCGCAGCGCGCGCATGCCAACGGCGTGGACGTGTGGGCCTTGACCGATCACGACGAAGTCGGCGGCCTGGCCGAAGCGGCCCGCGCCGCGCGCGACCTGGACATGGACTTCGCCACCGGGGTCGAGATCTCGGTGACCTGGGCGGGCGTCACGGTGCATATCGTGGGCCTGCGCTTCGACCCCGAGAACACTGCCTTGGTCGAAGGCCTGCGCAAGACCCGCTCCGGCCGCGCCGAACGCGCCAAGCGCATCGGCGAACGCCTGGCCGACATGGGCATGCCCGGCGCCTACGAGGGCGCGCTGCCTTTTGCCGGCAACCCCGAACTCATCAGCCGCACGCACTTTGCCCGCTATCTGGTCGAAGCGGGTTATTGCCCCGATGTGCAGACCGTGTTCACCAAGCACCTGGGCGACGACCGGCCCGGCCACGTGCCCATGCAATGGGCCACGTTGGCGGAGGCGGTGGGCTGGATACGCGGGGCGGGCGGTACCGCGGTCATCGCGCATCCGGGCCGCTACAAGTACACGCCGCTGCAATTCGCCGCGCTGTTCGACGAATTCCTGCAGCTGGGCGGCCTCGGCATCGAGGTCAACACCGGCAGCCATACCTCGGAAGAGGCCCGCTATTATGCGGATGTGGCGCGCCGCTACGGCTTTCTGGCGTCGCGCGGCTCGGACTTCCATAGTCCCAAGGAAAGCCGGGTGGACCTGGGCCGCTTGCCGGCGCTGCCGCCCGACCTTAAGCCAGTCTGGCACGACTGGTTCTGACGCGGGCGGCGGCCAGGCCGCCTTGCCCTGCACGCTATCGACTGTGACCGCGCCCAAACGGCGCAACCGCCATGAACAAAGCCTTTGTCAAAGAGTCGGACAACGAGGACGACGACGATCTGCCGCAAGCCCAGGCCCTGCCTGCCGGCACCAAGAACTACATGACGCCGGGCGGCTACGAGCGCCTGCGCAGCGAACTTACGCACCTGATGAACGTGGAGCGCCCGTCGGTGGTGCAGGTGGTGTCGTGGGCCGCGTCCAACGGCGACCGTTCCGAGAACGGCGACTACCTGTACGGCAAGAAGCGCCTGCGCGAGATCGACCGCCGCATGCGCTTCCTGACCAAGCGGCTGGACATCGCCGAAGTGGTCGATCCGGCCGCCCAGCCCAACCGAGACCAGGTCTTCTTCGGCGCCACGGTGCTGTATTCGGACAAGGCCGGCGAGGAACACAACGTCACCATCGTGGGCGTCGACGAGGCCGAGCCGCTGGCCGGCAAGATCAGCTGGATCTCGCCGGTGGCGCGCGCGCTGATCAAGGCCAAGGAAGGCGATACCGTGGTGCTGCGCACGCCGGGCGGGATCGAGGAACTGGACATCCTGGACGTCAGTTATCCGGCCTAGCCGCCCGATCTGGCCGGCGCCAGCAACCGAATCCTGACGCGCAAAAGAAAACGGGCGCCAGCTTGTGGCCGGCGCCCGTTGGTGGGCGGGATCTGACGTCCCTGCCTCGGTTGGCGGCTTGCGCCGCCGTTCCCCTGGGGCTTGCTGCTTGTTCCTTGCGGCTTACTTCTTGCGGTTGGCGATCGACTTCTCGGCCAGGTTGACCAGGTCTTCGCCGATCTGCTTCTTCCACTTTTCATAGACGGGCTTGGTGACCTTGACGAAGGCCTCGTGGTCCGCCTGCGACAGCGAGGTCACGGTCACGCCGTGGCCGGCGATTTCCTTCAGCAGCGACGGATCTTCCGGCGTCACGCCCTTGCGCGCGATCACGATCTGCTGCTTGCCGGCGTCCAGCGCGGCCTGGCGCACGATGTCGCGGTCCTTCTCGGACCAGGAATTCCAGACCTCGCGGTTGACCACGAAGATCAGCGGATCGGCCACGTAGTTCCACAGCGTCAGGTACTTCTGGCCCACGGTGTAGAGCTTGGAGCCGGTGTAGATCGACAGGGGGTTTTCCTGGCCGTCGACCGCGCCGCTGGCCAGCGCCGGCTGGGCGTCGGCCCAGCTCATCTGCGTGGGGTTGGCGCCCAGCGCGGTGAACGTGTCGATGTACAGCGGCGAACCCACCACGCGCAGCTTCAGGCCCTTCATGTCCTCGGGCTTCTTGATCTCGTGCTTGGAGTTGCTGAGCTGGCGATAGCCGTTTTCGCCCCAGGCCAGCGGCACCACGCCGGCTTTCTCGATGAGCTTGAACATTTCCTTGCCCACATCGCCTTGCACCAGCGAGTCGATGGCGGCGTAGTCGGGCATCAGGAAGGGCAGGGAGAACAGGTTCAGCTGCTTGACCTGCGGCGACCAGTTGATGGTCGAGCCCACGGCCATGTCGATCACGCCCTGGCGGATGGCGGTGAATTCGCGGGTCTGGTCGCCCTGGACCAGCGAGGTGCCGGGATAGACCTTGATATTGATGCGGCCCTGGGTACGCTCGCGCACCAGGTTGGACCAGATTTCGGCGCCCTGGCCCCAGGGGAAGGTGGTGCCGACGACGATGGAGAGCTTGTACTCGGGCTTGTAGGTTTGCGCGTGCGCGGGCGCCATGCCGACGACGGCCGCCGCGCACAGGGCGGCTCCGATCAGGTTGCGGAATTTCATGTTGCGTCTCCTCTCTTTGCGAGTCTGTCTGTTGTTGTAATGAACACCGGTATCGCCGGCCTTGGGGTCGCCCCGTCCGGCCCTTTCAATAACCCAGCTTGTGCGGCAGCCACAGCGCCAACTGCGGGAACACCAGCACCGCGACCAGCACCAGGAACATCGCGCCCAGCAGCCACACCACCCAGCGCACCGTGGACTCCATCGGCACGCGCGCGATGCGGCAGGACACCATCAGGTTGACGGCCAGCGGCGGGGTGAACTGGCCCAGCGCCACCTTCAAGGTCAGGATCACGCCGAACCACACCGGATCCCAGCCATAGGCGTTGGCGATGGGCATGAGCAGCGGCACGAAGATCAGGAAGATGGAGATGCCGTCCAGGAACATGCCCACGGTCATCAGCAGCAGGATCAGCAGCGCCAGCACGCCCCATTCGCCCAGGCCGGAATTGACGATGGCATGGGTGATGGGATCGATCACGCTCAGCGTCGACAGGGCCCAAGCGAAGATGCCGGCCAGCGTCACCACCAGCATGATGACGGCGGACAGTTCGGCGGCTTCGCGCAGGATGGTGTACAGGTCGCGCAGCTTGATGGTGCGGTGGATGAACATGCCTACGAACAGGCCGTAGAACACCGCGACCACGGCGGCTTCGGTGGGCGTGAACCAGCCCATGCGCATGCCGCCCAGGATCAGCACCGGCGCGGCCAGGCCCCATGAGGCTTCGCGCAGGCTGGCCCAGAAGGGCGGGCGGGGCAGGTGGGCTTCCAGCGCGCCCATCTTGTGCTTGCGCGACAGCCAGACCGCCGGAACGATAAGGGCGATGCCGGCCAGGATGCCCGGGATCATGCCGGCGGCGAACAGCGCCGGCACCGAGGCGCCGGGCACCAGCACCGAGTAGATGATGAAGGCCACCGACGGCGGGATCAGGATGTCAGTGGCGGCGCCGGCCGCCACTACTGCGGCCGAGAACGAGCCCGGGTAGCCGGCGCGCGACATGGCCGTGATCATCACCGCGCCCACAGCCGCCGCGCAGGCCGGACCCGAGCCGGAAATGCCGCCCAGGAACATGGCCACCGCGATCGACACCAGCGGCAGCATGCCCGGGCCGCGCCCGACGATGGCGATGGCGAAGTCCACCAGCCGCTTGGCCACGCCGGAGCGGTCGAAGATCGAGCCCACCAGCACGAACATGGGAATGGCCAGCAGCGGGTACTTGGCCAGGCCGGCATAGAAGTTCTGCGGCACGGTCAACAAGCCATACCAGGGCGTGTCCAGGTTGGACAGCACGATGGCCACGGTCCCGCCCAGGCCCAGGGCCACGCCGACCGGCACGCCGATCAGCATCAGGACGATGAAGACGGTAAAGAGGATGGCCGCGATCATTGCTGTTCCCGGCTGGGGCTTTTGGCGATGCGGCGCAGGGTGCCGATGGTGCGCAGCGAAATCGCCGCCGCCATCACCGGCAGCCAGATCGAATACCACCAGGTCGGCACGCCGATGGCGGGCGAAGTCTCTTCGTAGATGTATTCGTCGGCAACCAGCTTGACCGACAGCACGGTCAGCAGCAGGAAGAAAGCCAGCACGCAGCCGTTGGAGATCAGCGCCATGATGCGCTGGCGGCGGGGCGAACCGGAGTCCGCCAGGATCTCGATGCGGATATGGTGGTTGCGCACGAAGGCGACGCTGCCGCCGGCCATGGTCAGCACGATCAGCAGGAACACCGAGATTTCTTCCGTCCAGGCGAAGGACTGGTCGGTGAAGTAGCGCACCAGCACGTTCAGGAAGGTGATGATGGCCAGGGTCGCCAGCAGGATCACGGCCAGCCAGTCCTCGATGGCCAGCGGCACTTTGACTGCGGGATCTGATTCGGCGGGAATGATCGGTTCGACAGGCTCGGCGGGGGCTTCGGGGCGGGACATGTGAGGCAACGGCCAGCGCCGGGTAGGCGCTATTCATTTATGGGGTCGCTGCATCCTACCGTCGCGCCGTGGGACCGGAAGTTCGTGTTTTCCCGTGGTGCGGGATAGCTGCAACATGCTGCGTCGCAACATAAATTTTGTGCCTCGAAGGCCGCCGGTATTGGGAAAGTTTTGCGGCAGCGGGCTTTTGCCGCGAATGTTGCTACGCAACATCCTGCCGCGCGGCGGTTGGAATTCTTTTGTAACAATGGCCGAAACGGAGCTGTCGGGCGTTGATCGAACAACGGCTCCGGGAAAACCCCCTAAACAGGTAAAATCTCTTTTTGCTCTCCTCTCTTTATACGGCGCCCGCATCGTGTCCCTAGTTCAGCATCTGCCTGGTTCCTCCGTCCTGTCCTCCTTCCGTCGCGATCGCCTCCTGGCGCAATTGAAGGAAGCCGGCTTGCCGGTGGCCGACATATCCGCCCGCTACGAGCACTTCGTCAGCACCGACGCGGCCTTGACGGCCGAGCAGCAGCAACACCTGACCCAACTGCTGGACTACGGCACGCCCGCCACCGGCGACGCGCCGGCCAAGAGCCTGTCCCTGCTGGTGATCCCGCGCCTGGGCACCATTTCGCCCTGGGCCAGCAAGGCCACCGACATCGCCCACAACTGTGGCCTGGCCTCGGTGCATCGCATCGAGCGCGGCGTGCGCTACGTGATCACCCCCGAGCGCGGCCTGCTGGGTACCAAGTCCTTCGACGATGCCATGCTGGCGCGCGCGGCCGACTGCCTGCACGACCGCATGACCGAAACCGTAGTGGACGCCAGCTTCGACGGCCAGGCGCTGTTCCAGCCGCTGGCCGGCAAGCCCATGCGTACGGTCGGCGTGCAGGCGCGCGGCGCCGAAGCCTTGGCCGAAGCCAACACCTCGCTGGGCCTGGCGCTGTCGGACGACGAAATCGAATACCTGGCCAAGTCCTTCACCGACCTGGGCCGCGATCCCACCGACGTGGAATTGATGATGTTCGCGCAGGCCAACAGCGAACACTGCCGCCACAAGATCTTCAATGCCCAATGGGTGATCGACGGCCAGGAACAGCCCAACACGCTGTTCGGCATGATCCGCGCCACCCACAAGGCGCAGCCCGCAGGCACCGTGGTCGCCTATTCGGACAACGCCGCCATCATGGAAGGCGGCCCCGCGCAGCGCTTCCAGGCCGGCGTGCCGGGCGTGACGGGCGAGGGCGTCGAAGGCGCCAAGTACATCCGCCGCGACACCACCGTGCACACGCTGATGAAGGTGGAAACCCACAACCACCCGACCGCGATTGCGCCGTTCCCCGGCGCCTCCACCGGCAACGGCGGCGAGATCCGCGACGAAGGCGCGACCGGCCGCGGCTCCAAGCCCAAGGCCGGCCTGACCGGCTTTACCGTGTCGCACCTGCGCTTCGACGACGCCTTGCAGCCCTGGGAAGCCGATCACCACGGTCTGCCCGAGCGCATCGCCTCGCCGCTGTCCATCATGATCGACGGCCCCATCGGCGGCGCGGCGTTCAACAATGAATTCGGCCGTCCCAACCTGCTGGGCTATTTCCGTTCGTTCGAGCAGACCGCCGGCGGCACGCGCTGGGGCTATCACAAGCCCATCATGATCGCGGGCGGCCTGGGCAGCATCGATGCCGGCCTGACGCACAAGGACGTGATTCCTCCCGGCGCGCTGCTGATCCAGCTGGGCGGCCCGGGCTTCCGCATCGGCATGGGCGGCGGCGCCGCCTCCAGCATCAGCATGGGCAGCAACTCGGCCGAACTGGACTTCGATTCGGTCCAGCGTGGCAACCCCGAAATTGAACGCCGCGCCCAGGAAGTCATCGACCGCTGCTGGCAGCAGGCCGAGAACAACCCCATCATCGCGATCCACGACGTCGGCGCGGGTGGCCTGTCCAACGCCTTCCCGGAACTGGTGAACGACGCTGGCCGCGGCGCCATCTTCGATCTGAAGCGCGTGCCGCTCGAAGAATCGGGCCTGTCGCCCGCCGAAATCTGGAGCAACGAATCCCAGGAACGCTACGTCCTGTCGATCCTGCCCAAGGACCTCGAACGCTTTGACGCCATCGCCCGCCGCGAACGCTGCCCCTACGCGGTGGTGGGCGTGGCCACCGAAGAGCGCCAACTGCGCGTGGTGGACGGCGAGGGCCTGCCGGGCCTGGACACGATCCGCCCGCAAGGTGAGGCCGAAGTGCGTCCGGTGGACGTGCCGATCGACGTCATCCTGGGCAAGCCGCCGCGCATGACCCGCGACGTCACGCGCCTGCCCGGCGTGTCCGCGCCGCTGGACCTGGCCGGCATTGACCTGACCGAAGCCGCCTACCGCGTGTTGCGCCACCCCACGGTGGCCAACAAGTCCTTCCTCATCACCATCGGCGACCGCACCGTGGGCGGGCTGTCCAGCCGCGACCAGATGGTCGGCCCGTGGCAGGTGCCGGTGGCTGACTGCGCCGTGACCCTGGCCGACTACGAAGGCTTCCGCGGCGAAGCCATGTCCATGGGCGAGCGCACCCCGATCGCCATGCTGGACGCGCCGGCTTCCGGCCGCATGGCCGTGGCCGAAGCCCTGACCAACCTGGCCGCCGCCGACGTGGCGCGCCTGGAAGACATCAAGCTGTCGGCCAACTGGATGGCCGCCTGCGGCGTGGCCGGTCAGGATGCCGCGCTGTACGACACCGTGTCCGCCGTCAGCGAACTGTGCCAGGCCACCGGCCTGTCGATTCCGGTGGGCAAGGACTCCCTGTCCATGAAGACGTCCTGGGAACAGGACGGCGAGCAGCGCCAGGTGGTGGCGCCGGTGTCGCTGGTCATCACGGCCTTCGCGCCCGTGGCCGACGTGCGCGCCAGCCTGACCCCGCAGCTGCGCACTGATGCCGGCGACAGCGTGCTGATTCTGATCGACCTGGGCCGCGGCCGCCATCGCATGGGCGGCTCGATCCTGGCGCAGGCCTACAACCAGGTCGGCGAAACCGTGCCGGACATCGATGCGCCGCAGGATCTGCGCGCCTTCTTCGTCACCATCCGCACGCTGGCCGAAGCCGGCACCATCCTGGCCTACCACGACCGTTCCGATGGCGGCCTGTTCGCGACCCTGACCGAAATGGCCTTCGCCGGCCGCACCGGTATCTCGGTCAATCTGGACATGCTGACCTTCGATCCGCAATCGGCGGATTGGGGCGACTACAAGATCCGCCCGGAACAGGTGGCGGTGCAGCGAGAGGAACTGACGCTCAAGGCGCTGTTCTCCGAAGAAGCCGGCGCCGTCATCCAGGTGCCCGCCGCCCAGCGCGACGCCGTCATGCAGGTGCTGCGCGGCGCGGGCCTGTCGGCCCACTCGCACGTCATCGGCGGCTTGAATGGCGCCGACGAAGTCGAGTTCTACCGCGACGGCAAGAAGGTCTGGGGCCAGCCGCGCGCCGAACTCGGCCGCGCCTGGAGCGAAGTGTCCTACCGCATCATGTCGCGCCGCGACAACCCGGCCTGCGCCCAGGCCGAACTGGACGTCTGGAACGACACTACCGATCCGGGCATGAGCCCCAACGTGGACTTCGATCCGCAGCAAGACGTGGCCGCGCCGTTCATCAACACCGGCAAGCGTCCGCGCGTGGCGATCCTGCGCGAGCAGGGCTGCAACAGCCAGGTGGAAATGGGCTGGGCTTTCGACACGGCCGGCTTCGAAGCGATCGACGTGCACATGACCGACCTGCTGTCCGGCCGCGTGGACCTGGCGCAAGTGCAGGGCCTGGTGGCCGTGGGCGGCTTCAGCTACGGCGACGTGCTGGGCGCCGGCGAAGGCTGGGCGCGCACCATCCGCTTCAACAGCAAGCTGTCGGACCAGTTCGCTGCTTACTTCGCGCGTCCCGACACCTTCGCGCTGGGCGTGTGCAACGGCTGCCAGATGATGGCCGCGCTGGCGCCCATGATCCCGGGCGCAGAATTCTGGCCGCGCTTCACGCGCAACCAGTCGGAAAAGTACGAAGCCCGCCTGTCCATGGTCGAAGTGGCCAAGTCGCCGTCGATCTTCTTTGCCGGCATGGAAGGCGCGCGCATCCCGGTCGCCGTGGCCCACGGCGAAGGCTATGCCGACTTCTCGCAGCAGGGCGACGCCAGCCGCGTGCTGGCTGGCGCGCGCTACATCGACAACCGCGGCCAGGTCACCGAAGCCTACCCGTTCAACCCGAACGGCAGCCCCGCCGGCCTGACGTCCGTCACCACCGCCGACGGCCGCTTCACGGTCATGATGCCGCACCCGGAACGCGTGACGCGCAACGTCATGATGTCGTGGGCGCCTGAAAAGTGGGGCCGCGCGGATGCGGGCGGCACGTTCAGCCCCTGGATGCGCATCTTCCGCAACGCGCGCGTCTGGTTGAAGTAAGGCAAACGCTGACGCCGGGACTTGCTGCCCGGCGCTTGCGCGAACGCCCCGCCAATTGGCGGGGCGTTTTCATTGTGGCATTCAGAACTGGTACTTCACCCGCCCGATGACGCTGCGCCGGCTGCCGGGGTAGCAATCGCTCAGGTCGGAGCAGGTCGCCAGGTATTCCTTGTCGAACAGGTTGGTGGCGTTGACCGACAGCGTCAGGTGCTTATCGACCGCGTAGGACACGCCCGCGTCCACCAGCGTGCGTCCGGCGATCTTCAGCGTGTTGGCGTTGTCGCCGTAGGTCGAGCCCACATAGCGCAGGCCCGCACCCAGGCTCAATCCGGCCAGCGCGCTGTTGCGGACCGTGTAGTTCAGCCAGCCCGAGGCGCTGTGCTCCGGAACCAGGGCCGGGCGATTGCCTTCGGTGCCGTTGTTGGCGCGGGTGATGCGGGCGCGCACATAGGTGTAGGAGCCGATGAAGTCCCAGCCGTCGCCCAGGCTGAACTTGCCTTCCAGTTCCACGCCGCGCGATTGCACTTCGCCCGAGGCGACCTGGAAGCCGGGGTTCTGCAGGTCATTGGTCAGCACATTGCTCTTCTTGATGTCGAAGACGGCCAAGGTGTAGAGCGCATTCGATCCGGGCGGCTGGAACTTGATGCCGCCTTCCCATTGGCGTCCGCGCGAGGGCGCGAAGGTCGAACTGCCGGTAGCGGGCGCCGAGGTTCCGGTATTGGGCAGGAAGGACTGGGCGAAGCTGACGTAGGGTGCGACGCCGTTGGGCATGACGTAGTTCAGGCCGGCCCGGCCGCTGAAGCGGCTGCCGCTCTGGTCGCTGTCGCTGTTCAATATCCGGTTTTCGGTTTTCTGGCTGTACCAGTCGTAGCGGCCGCCCAGGGTCAGCACCCAGCGTTCGTCGAAACGCACCTGGTCCTGCAGGTACAGGCCGGTCTGGTGCGTGCGTTCCAGGTAGTTGGCCAGCGGCAGGGTCGGGGTCGGCACGTCCAGGCCATAGACCGGATTGAAGGGGTTCAAGCTGGGCGCCGGCCCCCAGGTGCGCGACACGTCTGCGCTGCTACGGTTGAAGTCCAGGCCGATCAGCAGGGTGTGGGCCAGCGGGCCGGTGCGCAGATCGAGCTGGGCCTGGTTGTCCAGCGCCAGCGCGGTCATGCTTTCGTCGTAGCGGCGGGCGGTGCGGGCGATGCCAGTGGGCGTCAGCCCGGCCAGGAACAGATTGTCCAGGATCGAATCGACGCGTCCGTAGCGCAGGTTCTGCCGCACCTGCAGCGTGTCGTTGAAGCGGTGCTCGAACAGGTAGCCGATGCTCTTCTGGTCCTGGTCGTAGCGGTTGAAGTCGGGATCGCCGTTGCGCAGGTTGGTGGGCTTGCCGTTGACGGTGACCGTGCCGATGGTGCCGCCCGAGCGGTCGCGCAGGTACTCCGTCAGCAGCGTGAAGCGGGTCGCGGCGGAGGGCGCCCAGGTCAGCGAAGGCGCCAGATACAGGCGGTCGTCGGAAATGCTGTCGCCGTTGGGGTAGGTGAATTGCGTGTTGGCATCGCGCGCCACGCCGATGACCCGGTACAGCAGGGTGCCGTCTGCGGTCGCCGGACCGGTCAGGTCGACCGCCGCCTGCTTGCGCTGGAAGCTGCCGTACTCCAGTTCGGCCTCGTAGTGCGGCGTGGCCGAGGGCAGCTTGCTGACGCGGTTGATGAGGCCGCCCGCGTCGCCCTGGCCATACAGCACGGAAGAGGGGCCGCGCAGCACCTCGATGCGTTCCAGCGCATAGGGTTCGCTGCGGAACAGGGTGTAGCCGGAAGTCGCCTGGCGCAGGCCGTCCTTATAGTCGCTGGTGGCCTGGGCATTGAAGCCGCGCAGCATGACCCAGTCGAAGCCCTTGGGATCCACGCCATAGGTTTCCACCGTCACGCCGGGCACGTAGCGCAGCACTTCGGTCACGCTCTGCGCGTTCTGCGCTTCCATCTGCGCGCGCGTCACCACGGAAATCGATTGCGGCACTTCCAGGATGGGCGTGTCGGTCTTGGTGCCGGCCCGGGTCTCTTCGGCCACGTAGCTGTCCGGCGCCATGCCCGAGGCCCGGACGGTGACCGGCTCCAGCGTGGAGACGCCGGCCGCGCCAGGCGGCAGCGGACGCAGCACGTAGCTGCCGCCTTCCAACCGCGCCGCCAGGCCGCTGCCGGCGAGGATGGCGGCATAGCCCGCGTTCAGGCTGTAGGCGCCGCGCAGGCCGGGACTGCGCCGGCCTGCGGTCAGGGCGCCGTCGATGGTGATGGTTACGCCTGCCTGCTGGGCGTAGGCGTTCAGCACCTGGTCCAGCGGGCCGGCGGGAATGTCGTAGCTTTGGGCGGCCCGCTCCTGGGGCGATGCGGCGCCAGGCCCGGCCGCCAGGACGGCGGGGGGCGCGGCAAGCGCCAGGGCGGTCAGGGCCAGGGCCAGCGTGCTGCGGGCGGGCTTGGGAATGGAGCGGGCTTGCATGTCGGGGGTTCCTCGTTGCGGACGTGAATGCTGCGGTTATGCAGGTATCCCGAACGAGAAATAAAAAGTGCTACGGTTTTTGCGAATTTTTTTGCAGGCCAGGATGAAGCCGGGAAAACGCGCCGCGGTAGCGGCCGCCAGTTTGTGCGGCGGGTGCGCGGCGTCGTGGGCTACCTGGGCTCTATCACCACCCAGTAGCCGGTGTAGCGCGACACGCGCAGCGGCAAGGCGCGGGCAAGGGAGGCCAGGATCCGGTCCGTATCGTCGAGGGAGTACACGCCGGAGACGATCAGGTCGGCCACGCGCGGGTCGCAGCGGATCACGCCGCGCCGGTAGCGCCCGATCTGATCCAGGAAGTTGGCCAGCCGCAGGCGTTCGGCCACCAGTTGGCCGCGCAGCCATGCCGGCGCCTGCTGCAAGGATTCCGGCATCGGTTCGGCCGCCAGCGGCGTGAACGCGGAGGATTGGCCCGCGTCCAGCCGCAAGGCGCGGCCCCGCGAGGGCTGGATCTCGACCGCGCCTTCGTACACGCCGACCCGTACCCGGTCGCGCTGCTGCTCCACGCTGAACCGGGTGCCCAGCGCCTGTACGTCGCCATAGGCGGTGGCGACGAAGAAGGGGCGGCCCGCGGCCGCGGGGCCGTGGCCGGTCTCTATATAGATTTCGCCGCGCCGCAGGACCAGCCGGCGCGTATCGGCGCTGTACTCCATGTCGACGGCGCTATCGCCATTGAGCGTGAGGCGGGTGCCGTCCGCCAGCATGACCTCGCGCCGCTCGCCCACCGCGCTGCGGTAGTCGGCAACATAGGCATGCCAGGGCAGTCGCTGGGCCGCCAAGCCGGCGGCGCCCGTGCCCAGCACGGCCCAGCCCATAAGGCGCAGGGCCTTGCGGCGTCCAGCCTGCCGGCCGGAGTGGGCCAGGGCCTGGGCCGAAGCCTCGGGCGATATGTCCATCAGCCGCGTGTCGATGCGCTGCACCTGCTGCCAGGCGCGTTCGTGGTCGGGATGGGCCGCGCGCCAGCGCTGCCAGGCGGCGCGTTCGTCGGCGCTGGCTTCGCCGGACCACAGGATGACCAGCCATTCCAGGCCTTGCGCCAGGACCGGTTCGGGGATGTCCCCGTGCCTGGCGCTCACAGCGCGGCCAGGCAGGCTTGGGCGGCGCGCAGCATGTGCTTGCGGACCAGCGCCACCGACACGCCCAGGCTTTGCGCGATGTCGGAGTAGGTCCGGCCCTCGAAGCGGGACAGGATGAAGACCTGGCGCGCGCGGGCGGGCAGGGCGTCCAGCGCGGCATCCACCGCCATCAATGTTTCCAGCGCCAGCGCGCGCGCCTCGGCCGAGGGCATGTGGGCCTCTGGCAGGCTGGCCAGCGCGTCCAGATAGGCGCTTTCCAGCGCGCGGCGGCGGAACAGGTCCACCACCAGGCCCTTGGCGATCTGGGTGAGGAAGGCGCGGGCCTGCCCGGCTTCCGGCAGCCGGCCCGAGTTCAGCAGCCGTTCGTAGGTGTCGTGCGACAGGTCCGCCGCGTCATGCGCGCAGCCCAGCCGCCGCCGCAGCCAACCCGCCAGCCATCCGTGATGGTCGCGGTAGAGCAGGTTCAAGGCATGTTGCGCCGTGGGCTGGGTGGCCGCCGTCACGATGGGTTTCCGTCAGGTCCAAAGCTGCAAATGATAATCGTTGTTAATTGTGTTGGACAAGCGCGGCGGGGAGGAAATGCAGCCTGCAATCAAATGAGATGTTTAACTTTTGATTGCAACCTGTCGTAAAGCATAGGTAGCCGCTATACGCAACCCGGAGTGACCCCAATGTTCAAGAATCTCAGTATTCGCGCGGTCTTGACGACCGCTTTAGCCGTTTTCTTCGCGCTTTTCCTGCTAACCGGCATCGCCGTGCATCAGCAGCTGACCTCCAATCGCAATTCCATCGAAGTCCTGCTGGACACCAACCTGGTCCGCGCCAATGCCGTGAACGGCGCCGGCACTGAACTGCTGCGGGCCCGCCTGGTGCTGCTGTCCGCCCAGACCGCCCTGATGGAAGGCAAGAGCCTGGACAACCTGGCCAGCATGCAGCGCTTGGACGGCTATACCAAGAAGGCGGGCGAACTGATCGATCTGGTGCGCAAGACGCCGGAAACCTCGGCCCAGGGCAAGCCGCTGCTGGACGCTGCCCTGGCGGCCTACGACGTCTATCACCGCGATGCGATCGTGCCGATGATCGCGGCCATCCGCGCCGGCAACGCTCAGGAATCCGGTCGACTGAATCTGGAGAAAGTGACGCCGCTGGGCCTCACCTTCACCGCGGCCATCCAGAAGTACCTGGACTACGCCGACGAAGTCGGCCAGCGCGTGGCGCGCGAGGCTTCCTCCCGCATCAACGCAGCGATCGCGGTGTTGGTCGGCCTGCTGGTCGTGGTGGCCGCGCTGGTGGTGGGCCTGTATGCGGTGTTCGGCCGCTCGGTGTTCCGTCCGCTGCATGAGGCCGGACGCCTGTTCGACCGCATCGCCGCCGGCGACCTGACCAACCGCATCGAGCAACGCGGCAACAACGAAATCGGCGTGCTGTACGGCGCCGTCAAGCGCATGCAGGACAGCCTGGCCCGCACGGTATCCGCCGTACGCCTGGGCGTGGAAGAGATCCACACCGGCGCGCGCGAGATCGCCGCCGGCAACATCGACCTGTCTTCGCGCACCGAGCAGCAAGCCGCTTCGCTGGAAGAAACCGCCGCCAGCATGGACGAGCTGTCTTCCACCGTGAAGAACAACGCGGAAAGCTCGCGCAGCGCTTCAGAACTGGCTGTGGCGGCGTCCGAGGTGGCCTCGCGCGGCGGTCGGGCGGTGGGCGACGTGGTCGGCACGATGCGTGGCATCGCCGACAGTTCCAACCGCATCGCCGACATCGTCGGCGTGATCGATGGCATCGCCTTCCAGACCAACATCCTGGCGCTGAACGCGGCCGTGGAAGCGGCGCGCGCGGGCGAGCAGGGCAAGGGCTTCGCGGTCGTCGCCAGCGAAGTGCGCGCCCTGGCGCAGCGCAGCGCCGCCGCCGCCAAGGAAATCAAGGGCCTGATCGACGACTCGGTGCAGAAGGTGTCCATCGGTTCGGACCAGGTGGAAGCCGCGGGCGCCACCATGCAGGAAATCGTGACCTCGGTGCGCCGCGTGACGGACATCATCAACGAGATCTCCAGCGCCTCCGAGGAGCAGTCGCAGGGCATTCAGCAGGTCAACCAGGCCGTGTCGCAGATGGACAGCGTGACGCAGCAGAACGCCGCGCTGGTCGAAGAGGCCGCGGCGTCCGCAGCCTCGCTGGAGACTCAGGCGCAGCGCCTGCGCGAAGCGGTGGCGGTGTTCAAGCTGCAGACCGGCCGCGTGATCGACGCCGACGCGCCGGCCGTGGGCCGCAGCGGCGAACCGGCCTTGCTCGGCGCCTGAAGTCCTTGCATGGCCGGCCATCCAGGATGGCCGGCCATGAGTACCGCCATAGCCCCCAGCGCATCGCGTCTGGGGGCTTTGCCGTTTTTGAGCCGGGACCGACGCGCCGGCAGAAACCGCAGCGGCGAAACCAGGGCCGGATAGCGGCACCATTTCCCCGCGCCGACAACAATCAGGGACAAAAGATGCCAGCCGCGCCGCGCAGGCATAAAATAGCGGATTGCCTACCCCCTCCGCACACAGGATCCCGCGCCATGAACGCACGCATCCCCGAAGACGCTCTTCCTCCCACCCTGGACCCGAAGGCCTTGCAGGCTTTCGTGGACGACAAATGGGACAACGAGATCATCCCGGCGCTGACCGACTACATCGCCATCCCGGCCAAGAGCCCGGCGTTCGACGCGGACTGGGAAAAGAACGCGTTCATCGAACGCGTGGTGCGCGACGCCGCGCAGTGGGTCGAGGCGCAGAAGGTCTCCGGCCTGAAGCTGGAAGTGGTGCGCCTGCCGGGCCGCACGCCCGTCATTTTCTTTGACGCGCCCGCCACCCGCAGCGACAACGGCGACACCGTGCTGCTGTACGGCCACCTGGACAAGCAGCCCGAATTCTCCGGCTGGCGCGCCGGCCTGGGCCCCTGGACCCCCAAGCTCGAAGACGGCAAGCTGTATGGCCGCGGCGGCGCCGACGACGGCTATGCCGTGTACGCCTCGCTGACCGCCATCATGGCGCTGGACAAGCAGGGCATTCCGCGTCCGCGCTGCGTCGGCATCGTCGAAACCTGTGAGGAATCCGGCAGCTACGACCTGCTGCCCTATGTGGACGCGCTGCGCGACCGCCTGGGCAACGTGGCCCTGGTGGTGTGCCTGGACTCGGGCGCCGGCAATTACGACCAACTCTGGATGACGACCTCGCTGCGCGGCATGGTGTCGGGCACGCTGGAAGTGCAGGTGCTGGACGAAGGCGTGCACTCGGGCGACTCCAGCGGCGTGGTGCCGTCCTCGTTCCGCATCCTGCGCCATCTGCTGGACCGCCTTGAAGACAGCGGCACCGGCCGCCTGCTGCCGCAGAGCCTGCATTGCGAGATTCCCGCCGATCGCGTCGAACAAGTGCACGCGACCGCGCGCATCCTGGGCGACGAAGTCTGGCGCCGTTTCCCCTGGAGCTGCGGCGCCGACGGCGGCTTCGTGCTGCCCATGACGACCGAACCGGAACAGGCCCTGCTGAACCGCACCTGGCGCCCGACCCTGTCGGTGACTGGCGCCGAAGGCCTGCCGCCGCTGTCCAGCGCAGGCAACGTGCTGCGTCCGCGCACGGCCTTCAAGCTGTCGCTGCGTTTGCCGCCGCTGGTGGATGCCGTGGCTGCCTCGCAAGAGATCAAGGCCTTGCTGGAAGCCGACGCGCCCTACAACGCCAAGGTGCTGTTCAAGGCCAACGAAGGCGCCGCCACCGGCTGGAACGCCCCGGCTTCCGCACCCTGGCTGACCCAGGCGCTGGACGCCGCCTCGCAGCAATACTATGGCGCGTCCTGCGGCTATATCGGCCAGGGCGGCACCATTCCGCTGATGAGCATTCTGCAGAAGGGCTTCCCCAAGGCCCAGTTCATGGTCTGCGGCGTGTTGGGTCCCAAGTCCAACGCCCACGGCCCCAATGAATTCCTGCACGTGCCCTACGGCAAGAAGCTGACCGCGGCCGTGGCCCAGACCATGGCTGCCATGCCGGCCGCGTAAGCGGCGGCGAGGCTGTTTGAAGCGCGGGCCGCAATGCCCGCGCTTTTCTTTTTTCCAGGATGGACCCCCATGATTTCCACTTCCGACGCCTACGCCAACGTGGTCGCTGAGACCAAGCACTGGCTGAACCAGGCCGTGATCGGCCTGAACCTCTGTCCCTTCGCCAAGGCGGTGCAGGTCAAGGACCAGATCCGCTTTGCCGTCAGCGACGCCACCGACGCCGAAGGCGTCCTCACCGACCTGCAGGACGAGCTGGCGCTGCTGGCCGAGACCGATCCCGAGCAGATCGACACCACGCTGCTGATCATCCCGGACGCGCTGGACGACTTCCTGGATTTCAATGACTTCGAGGAACTGTCGGACCGCCTGCTCAAGCGCATGCGCCTGGTGGGCGAACTGCAGGTGGCCACCTTCCATCCGCAGTTCCAGTTCGCCGACACGCAGCCGGACGACATCGAGAACTACACCAACCGTTCGCCGTATCCGATCCTGCATCTGCTGCGCGAAGACAGCATCGACCGCGCGGTGGAATCCTTCCCGGACGCCGCGGAGATTTACGAGAAGAACATCGACACGATGAAGCGGCTGGGCCTGGAAGGCTGGAAGAAGCTGATGACCAAGGCTTAGGCCCAGGCCGGACGGTTTATCAGATCGCATACCAAATACCGCATTGCGGAATACAAGCCTTGCTTCCTCCGGGAAGCCTCGGGATATCCCTAGATAGCCCGCCCGCGGTATTGCATACAACATACTGACGCCGTGACAGCTTGCCGTAAGGCGGGCCGTCCGCGCGTCCTTTCCCTTCGATTGCTTTGCCCCGCGGCCTCTCCCGGGCGCGGGGGCGTTGTCCTTGCCTGGAGAGTTGTATGCGATTCACCCGCCGCCATGCCCTGGGCGCGCTTGCCGCGCTGCCCCTGATCTCGCGCCCCGCCTGGGCGCAGAACACCTTTCCGACCCGCCCTGTGCGGCTGCTGGTGGGCTTTGCCCCAGGCGGACTGACCGACATCGCGGCGCGCGCCCTGGCCGAGCGCATGGGCAAGACCTTGAAACAGAGCGTGGTGGTGGAAAACCGCCCCGGCGGCCAGGCCATCATCGCCACGGTGGCCGTGGCGCGCGCCGAACCGGACGGCTACACCTTGGGCTTTGCCGGCACCAACGGCATGATCCTGAACCCCTTGCTCTACAACAACCTGCCTTACCAGCCATCGGACTTCAAGCAGCTGGGCTCCATGGGCAAGTCGCCGATGCTGCTGATCGTGCACCCCGATCTGGGGGTGAAGAACGTGCAGGAGTTCATCGCGCTGGCCAAGAAAAAGCCCGGCGACATCACGTGCGCGCACGCCGGACGCGGCGTGATCAATCATCTGGCGCTGCTGCATTTCCAGTCCAAGACCGGCACCCAGTTCCAGGACGTGCCCTATAAGGGCAGCGGTCCCGCGCTGCTGGACCTGATGGCCGGCACGGTGCAGAGCACCTTCGACTTCCCGACCTCGGCGCTGCCTAACATCAAGTCGGGCAAGCTGCAGGTGCTGGCGGTCACTTCCGACAAGCGCCTCTCCAGCCTGCCGGACGTGCCCACCATGAAGGAAGCGGGCGTGGACGGCTTCGAGCTCTATACCCGCATGATGATTTCCGGCCCAGCCGCCATGCCCGCTCCGGTGGTCGCCGCGCTGGAGAATGCGGTGCGCGAAGGCACGCGCGATCCCGGCCTGGTGCAGCAGTTCGCCGACCAGGGCGTGACCGTGGAGTTCACGTCCTCGGCCGACCTGGACAAGGTCATTGCCGACGAATCCGCCATGTGGGCCCAGGTGATCAAGGCCAATGGCGTGCCCAAGACCGACCTGAAGAGCTAAGGAGCCACCGTGGCAGAACAACCCAGCATCACCGTCACCCCGGAACGCGCGCTGATCGATGTGGCGCGCGAGATCCGCGTGAGCGGCTTTCCGGCCTATGCCTTCATCACCATCACGGCCAGCATGACGATGTGCGGCGCGCCGTGGCGCTCGCAAGCCGTATTCGTGGCCGGCCACGACGGCAGCCTGGACCTGGCGCGCGATTGCCCCGTGTCCGGCAGCTATGCCGAACCCTCGGCCATGGGCATCGTCTGGTCCATGGCGTGCGAGGACATCGCCAGCGTGGTGTTCCCGCCCGACCGGACCGAGCCGCTCGCCATCCACATCGAAGCCAGCGATGGACGCCACACCGCTACGGCCACCCTGGTGCAGGAGTTCCAGGCCGACGGCGTGACGCACCGCGCGGTGCGCGAGCAGGTGGGCGGCATGACGCTATCCGGCGAGCTTTACACGCCCGCCGGCCCCGGTCCGCACCCGCTGGTGATCTACATGAACGGCTCGTCCGGCGGCGTCAACGCGCCGCGCGCCGCGTTGTTCGCGTCCCGCGGCTACCAGTGCCTGGCGTTGGCCATCTTCAACTACGAGGGCCGTCCCAAGTACCTGAATGACATGCCGCTGGAGTACTTCCAGCACGTGTTGCGCTGGGCTCGCGCCGAACTGGCGCCGCGCGACGGCTTCGTGGCCTTGTCCGGCATCAGCCGCGGCGGCGAGACTTCGCTGCTGGTGGCCTCGCATTATCCGGAGCTGGTCAGCGCGGTGGTCGCCTATGTGCCGTCGCCCGTCATGCATGGCGTGGTCAGCGCCGGCGCGCCTGGCACCGGCCGCGACGCGCAGGTCTGGACCAAGGCCGGCGAGCCGCTGCCGCATCTGTGGCAGGACAACGCCAGCGCCAACTGGGACGCGGCCTACGCCTCGCAGCCGCCATACCGCCAGACCCACGCCTTCCTCAGCGCCACGCGCGATAGCGCCGCGTTCGAGCGCGCCCGCATTCCGGTCGAGAACTATCCCGGTCCGGTGTTGCTGATTAGCGCTTCCGATGATGGCTTCTGGCCCAGCACCGCGTACTCGGAAATCGTCATGCGGCGGCGCCAGGAACATGGCCTGCCGACTTTCCACCATGTCTGCATGGGCGCCGGCCATCACGTACATTATCCCTGCCTGCCCGCCACCCTGATCAGCAAGCCGCACGCGATGTCCGGCCTGCTGCTGGACGCGGGGGGAACGCCCAGCGCCAATGCGGCGGGCAACGAAGGGTCCTATCTGGCGGTGCTGGAGTTTCTGGGGCGCGTGGGAGGCGTCGCCTGGTAAGCGGCAGCCAAGTGGCCGCACAAGCCGCCGGCTCCAGCCCGGCGGGCATGCCGGCGGCGCAACAACGAGGCGGGCAGGCGAGCGCGCACGCGCGCCTGCCCCGAGGGCGCGGCGGCCTATCCGTTGCGCAATTTCTGCTCCGACACGAACGCCGACCAGCGCTGTAGCTCACCCCGTATCAGCCCCGCGAACTCGGACGGCGTATTGGGCTGGGCGGCTTCCATGCCCAGGCCGGCCAGTTTGTCGCGCACCCCGGCGTCGGCCAGGATGGCCTGCATGGCGCCGTTCCATTTGGCGATCAGGTCCGGCGGCGTGCCTGCAGGCGCGACGATGCCCTCCCATTCCTTCAGGTTGTAGGCCGGCACGCCAGCCGCGGCGAGCGTGGGCACGCCGGGCAGGGCGTCGATGCCGCCATCGCGCGTGACCGCCAGCGCGCGCAGCTTGCCCGATTGCGCCAACGGCACGGCGACGGAGGCGGTGGCGAACATGGTCTGCAGGTAGCCGCCCATGAGCGCCTGCGCGGCTTCCGCAGGACCCTTGAATGGCACGTGCAGCATGTCTATGCCCGCCGCCTGGCAGAAGGCCGCGCCCAACAAATGGGCGGGCGAACCGTTGCCGCCGGAACCATAGCTGAGCTTGCCGGGCTGACGCTTGGCCTGTTCAACCAGGCCGCGAACGTCGGTGTATTCGCTGTCTGGCGGGACCATCAACACGTTGTATAGCCAGACCAGATTGGCGATCGGCGCAAAATCGCCATCCGTGCGATAGGACACCTTGCCGAACAGCGCCGGCAGCACGGTGTGGGTCAGGAACATGATGCCCACGGTATAGCCGTCGGGGGCGCTGCGGGCGACTGCGTCCAGCCCTATCATGCCGGTCGCGCCGGGCCGGTTCTCAACCACCACTGGCTGGCCCCACAGGCGCTGCAGCCTTTCGCCGATCACGCGTGCGAGCACGTCGGGCGGGCTTGCCGCGGGCAGCGGCACGATGATGCGTACGGGCTTGTCCGGGTACGCGGCCCGCGCGGACCACGGCAGGGTACAGGCGAGGGCCCCGGAAAGGCCCTTCAGTAGCGTGCGGCGGTGCATGGTTCAGGCCGCTGACGAGACAGGCGGCATGAAGATCACGTCGTATTCCGGCGCCACCGCCACCACCTCCGCCGGACTCGACATGTTGTGGATGCGCCGGTACAGCTCCAGCAGCTTGCCCGCGGGCGCGGCCCAGAACAGCGCGGTGGCGGCGAAGCCCGAATTGTTGAAGAACGCATGCGGCACGCCGCGAGGCATGCGCACCAGGTCGCCAGGACCGGCCGAAGTCTTCTTGCCGTCCAGCAGCAGGTCGATACGGCCGTCCAGCACGAAGATGTACTCGTCCTGGTTGGGATGCACGTGCGGCGGCACGAAGGATTCTTCCGGGAAAGTGGCGTGCCAGGAAATGCTGTCCAGGCTGACCTGCTTGGGCACGTACACCTGGCCCAGGATGTTCCAGGAGACGCCGTCCAGGCCGGCCTGGGCGCGGGTGATGTCGGGGGTTTCGAGAATCATGCTGCACTCCTCAGGATTGCGAGAGCCGATCCAGCGTCGGCTTCACGAGCGGGTTGGATGATGCGAAACGGGGCTTGAAGGTCTGCCGGGCGCGGGCCAGGTCGGCTTCGTCCCAATAGCCGATCAGGATGCCGCCTTCGGATATGCGCGGCTGAACTTCGATGGACTCGATGGTGCCGTCGGCCACCGTGGCGCGCTGGCGCGGCTGGCGCGCCCAGCGGAACAGCAGGTCCTCCATGCGCCTGCGCACCGCCTCGTGCGCGGGCGACGCGCCCAGGTCGACGAATTCATTGGGGTCTTCCTGCAGGTCGTACAGCATCGGCCGGTAGCCTTCGGCCAGCACGTACTTCCAGCGTTCATCGCGCACCATGCGCAGCCAGGCCTGGCGCGCCGGCGTCCCCAGCGCGATGCGCGAATCCTGGAAGGCGTAGTCGTATTCGCAGATGACGTGGTCGCGCCAATCCCGTGGCTTCTGGCCGAACAGCAGGGGGCGCAGTGAACGGCCGTCCATGATGTGCGGCACCGGCACGCCGCCGCATGCCTCCAGGAAGGTCGGCGCCAGGTCTATCGCTTCGACCATGGCCGCGCAGCGCGTGCCGCGGGCCGCATCGGCGCGCGGGTCCGGGTCGTAGACGATCAGCGGCATGCGGATGACGGGTTCATGGAACAGGTCTTTTTCGCCCATCCAATGGTCGCCCAGATAGTCGCCGTGATCGGAGGTGAACACGATCATGGTGTTATCGAACAGGCCGCGCGCCTCCATGAAGCGGAACAGCACGCCGAGCTGGTCGTCGATCTGCTTGATCAGTCCCATATAGCCGGGCATGACCGCCTCGCGCACGCCGGGCTCTGAGAAGGTCGCCGACACGCGATGCTGCATCATCGCCGCGTACACGGGATGCGGATCGGCGCGTTCGGCGTCGGAGCGGACCACCGGCAGCGCGTCTTCCGCGCCATACATGCCGGCGTAGGGCGCCGGCGCCAGATAGGGCCAGTGCGGCTTGATGTAGGACAGGTGCAGGCACCAGGGCTGTTCGCCGGCCTCGCTGATGAAGTCCATCGCCCGGCGCGTGATGTACGGCGTTTCCGAATGCTCGTCAGGCACGCGCGCCGGCAGGTTGGAGTACTTCAGGAACCAGCCCGACCGTACCGTGCCGTCCGCGCCCTGGGCGGAATTGGCCCAGCTCTCCCAGGGATTGTCGCCGCCATAGCCCTGCGCGCGCAGATAGTCGTTGTAGCGCGGGTCCGGATCGTGGCCCGAATACGGATGGATGCCATCGTCGCGCTCGTAGGCGTCGAAGCCGCATTCGGCGATGCGCCGGCCGATGACGGAGGCCGGGTCTATGCCCAGCCGCGACATGCCTGCCGCGTCGGCGCGCATATGCGTCTTGCCCACCAGCACGGAACGCACGCCCAGCGGCCGCAGATGGTCGCCTATGGTCATCTCGCCGGCCTTCAGCGGCACGAAGTTCCAGCTGGCGCCATGCGCATGCACATAGCGTCCGGTGTAGTAGCTCATGCGCGAGGGGCCGCACACGGGCGACTGCACATAGGCCCGGTCGAAGATCATGCCGCGCGCGGCCAGCGCGTCCAGATTCGGCGTCTTCAGCCTGGGGTGGCCAAAACAGGAAAGGTGGTCGTAGCGCAGCTGGTCGCACATGATGAAGAGAATGTTCTTCACGCCTCGGGTCATGCTAGGCTCCTGTCTCCGATGGGGTATGCAGGAATTCTATCGACGGCCTGCGCGCGCATCCCTTGAATTGTTTTGATGTCGATTACCCCAGGTAATCGGCCGGAGAGCCGGCTTGCGACTCCAGCATCTGAACCTGTTGCTTACCTTGGCCCGGACCGGCAGCATGCGCGCCGCCGCGCAAGTCCTCAACGTGTCGCAGCCGGCGCTGACCAAATCGCTGCGCCAGCTGGAAGAAGAGGTCGGCGCGGAGCTCGTGGTGCGCACGCCCAAGGGCGTGCGCCTGGCGCAGGCCGGCGAGATCCTCGCGGCGCGCGCCGCCGTGGTCATGCGCGAAATCGATAAGGCCCGCGAAGACCTGGCCTGGCATCTGCGCGGCGCCGAAGCCCAGGTAACGCTGGGCGTGTCGCCCGCGGCTGCCATCCTGCTGGCGCCGGGCGCGGTGGCGCGCTATGGCGCGCGCTGGCCGCAGGTGCGGCTGCGGGTACGCGACACGCTGTATCCGCAGGCGCTGGAACGCATCCGTTCCGGCGAACTGGACATGGCGCTGGGGCCGCTGCCCGAGGCGGGCGGCGGCGGCGACCTCGCCGTGCAGCCGCTGTTCGAAAGCCAGTCCGTCATCGTCGCGCGCGCCGCGCATCCGCTGGCAGGCGCGCGGCGGCTGAGCGAGCTGGCCGAAGCGGCGTGGGTGCTGACCGGGCCGGCGCAGGGGCCGGGCGATCCGCGCGCGCTCTATGCCGATGAGGCGCAGGCGCGCGCCCTGCATCTGCAGCTCGAATGCGAGTCCTTCTCCACGCTGCTGGCGCTGATGCCGCAGCTGGACCTGATCGGCATCATGCCGCAGGGGTTTCTGGACCGTTACGGCCCGGCGCTAGGACTGGTCCGGCTCGACCTCGCCGATCCCTTGCCCAAGACCGTCATCTACGTGACGCACCGCGCCGACGCGCCGCTGACCGTGCCGGCGCGCCGCCTGCTGGACGCGCTGCTGGGCGAGGCCGCGCAGCTGGCCGGCCATCCCTGAAACGCGACGGATCGGTCCAAAAGGTTGAGGCCGGCCCGGCAATCCATGCCAGCGGCGTAAGCCTCAATATCTTTGACGGTTGGCCATGCGCGGTTTTATTTTTTTGGATTCGTGCCGAGGCGCAATCCGGGCCGCCTCGACGTTTCCAGAGGCCTCATCATGGTGATCGCAACGACAGTCCTGGTGGTTGGCGCCGGTCCGGCGGGCCTGCTCACCGCCGCCGAACTGCAACGGCGCGGCGTGCAATGTCTGCTGATAGACGCGCATGAGCGGCCGCTGGAATGGGACCGCGCAACGGTGGTCCATCCCCGCTCGCTGGAGATATTCGATTCGCTGGGTATCGTGGAACCGCTGCTGAGGGCAGGCGTGAAGCAGCGCGGCGCGCGCATCCACGCCGACGGCAAGGTGCTGGGCGAAATCGATCTGGACCTTTGCGGCAGCCGCTATCCCTACAACATAGGGATTTCGGAAGAGGTCACCGAGACCATCCTTGCCGACTACCTGGCCAGCCACGGCGGCGGCGTGCAGCGGGCAAGCAAGCTGGTGGACTTGCAGGAACGGCCGGACGGCATGCTGGCCAGGATCGAACAGCCGGCCGGCGAGATCGAAGTCCTGGCCCAGTGGGTGATAGGTTGCGACGGCCACCAAAGCACGGTGCGCACACTGGCCGGCATCGAACAGGACGGCCACGACATCAGCCAGCCTTGGGCCGTGTTCGATGCCGCGGTCAGCGGCTGGCCCGAGATTTTTGAAGCCAACTACGCGTACCTGGACCGCATCCCGGTCATCCTGACGGCGCTGCCCGGCCAGCGCTGGCGCGTGTATCTGCGGCCCAGCGCCGAAGACTCCGATCTGGTGGCCGATGCCTTGTCCACGCTGCGGCGCTATCTGCCCGAAGCCCGCTTCGAGGACGTTGCCCATCCGGCGCGCTTCCGCTGCTACACCAAAGTCGCGCGGCAGTTCCGGGCCGGCCGCGTCCTGTTGGCCGGAGACGCCGCGCATACCTGCAGTCCGGCCCAGGGCCACGGCATGAACACCGGCCTGCACGACGCCGTCAATCTGGCCTGGAAGCTGGCGCTGGTGTGCGGCGGGCAGTGCTCGGACTGGCTGCTCGACAGCTACCAGGCGGAGCGCCGTCCCGCCGCGCAGCGCGTGCTGGCATCGGGCGACGAGGCCGAAAGCGCGCAGTTGGCCACCGATCCGGACGTGTTGCGCGAGCGCAATGCCGCCATCCGCAAGGCCTTCGAGGACGGCGCCTCGCAGCATCACGAGGCGGTGGCCGAGGCCGAGCTGGACATCGACTACGCTGATTCACCCATCGTCATGGGAGACCGGCACGACCCCGTTTCGCCGGGGCAGCGGCTACCGGACCAGATCCCGATCCGTCTTGCGGCGGGAGGCGAGGGGATGTTGCACGACCACACCAACCGCAAAGGCCATACGGTCTTCATTCTTGGCGGCCCGCGGACGCCCAGGGAGGCGCTGGCCCAGGTGCGCGCCGCCGTAGAGCCCTTATCCGATGGCGCTATCGTCGAAGCCGTGATGGCGCTGACGGCGAACGCGGATGTCGACGGCGTGGACGGCTACCTGGATCCCTCGATGGCCGGACGGCTGGGCGTGCGGCACGTCCTGTTGCTGGTCGTCAGGGCGGACGGCCACGTCGGGCTGCGCGCGGAAGAACGTCACGCGGAGACCCTGGGGGCTTACGTAGCGCTGTTGCGCGCGCCCGCGCCGGGTACGCCCGCGTCATCCTGATCGGGGGCGGCCGCTTGCGGCACGCCCGGCACGCCGCGCCGGATATTGCGCGAGAACTGCGCCGCATCGAGCGTCGCGCGGGCGCGTTGCGTGTAGTGGCCGGCCTGCCGGTAGGCCTGAGGGCTGTCCGCGCCTTCCAGCGCGTTCAGGCGGTAGAGGTATTCGGGCAGGTAGCCCGAGAACAGCACGCGGTAATCCAGCGGCAGGCCCGGCACGATCTGGTCGGCCAGCCGGTACACGATGGTGGTGCAGTTGCCCGTCAGCGTGTTGTAGAAGCGCGGCTTCTTCACCAGCCGCGTGGCCGTTTCCACATAGGACAGGAACAGCTTGCGGGCCGCGCCTTCCGGCATGTGCACGCGGTACAGATAGCCTTCCTCGCCGCGCACATTGGTGCGCACGCGCAGGCTGTCTTCCTCGGTCGAGGCCAGCACCGACAGTTCGTACTGGCGGAAGAAACCGCCGATTTCCGAGAACACGTCATGCAGCTTGCGGCGGATCTCCACCGAGAACACCACGTGCTGGCCGTCGGCAAAGCCGAACGACACCATGGCGTGGGCGATGGCCGGGCGGCCCCAATACGACAGCGCCAGGTCCACCGCGTCCAGGCGCGACAGGTCGTAGGAACGGGTTTCCCAGCGTACGTCGTAGTCGCTGCGCGTGCGCCAGTCGAAGTTGCGCACGTTGCGCAGGGTGACGATGTCGCCATCGACAGTTCCCTCGGTCTGGCGCGCCACTTCCGGCATCCACTGGCGTTCGTTCGACGCGCGCACGCCCAGACGCCACCACGCCAGCAGGGCCAGCAGCAAAACGCCGTACAGCCAGGCGGGCCAGGGCTGTCCGGTAAACACGCCGATCAGCGCCGCCACCGCGAGCGCCAGCCAGGCCGTTGGCAGGACGGCGCGCGCGGGGCCGGCGAACGGCGACTGGAACCAGAGGGCTGCCGCGCCCCAGGCAGCGCTGGCCAGTATGGCTACCCCAATCACGATCTGCGGAATCATGGCGTCTTCATGCGCAAGGCGGGGCCGCGCCCCTTATTGCGCCCCTTGTGAAGATTCGGCCTGCTCGGCGTTGCGGGCATGCGCGTTGCGGTCCTGCTTGCGCCATCCGGCGCGCATGCGGGCGATCTGGCGCAGCGCGTCCTGCGACATCTTCCACCAGCCGAACGGGCGCGGATCGGCCAGCATGCTCAGCGCGCGCGCATAGTCCAGCGTCAGGCCCGGGGTCCAGGCCATGGTCAACGCGCGCTTGCGGATCTGCGCCGCGACCCACAGTTCCGGCGTCAGCAGCAGGCGCAGCAGCACCCGCCATCCGGCGTTTGGGCCATGCAGGCGGCCGACCACGCCGTCCAGCGCCGCTTCCAGCGCGCTGGACACGGAGCTGGAACAATTCCGGTGGGTCAGGTTGTAGGTCGTGGTCTTGCGGTACTCGTCCCAGAATGCCTGTAGCTTGGCCGCGTCGTAGTTGCGGATGCGCACCCGCATCGTCGACGGCGTCCAGGCCTTGGACTCGGTGGCGTAGTCGGGCTGGAACACGCCCGGCACGTTGTTCTCGGCCGTGGCGCGCAGCAAGGTGCCGAACTGTTCCGGAGAGTGGTCGATCTCCTGGGCCGGATACAGGCTGATGTACACGCCTTCCGGCGATTCCAGCGCCGCGTGGCCGGTGGACACCACGCCATTGATGTCGACGGCGGCGATGTAGCGGTTCACCACGGGGTAGTTGCGCGTTTCGTTCTTGGCGGACCCCGAGGGCGTCCAGACGTGCACGGTCAGCGCACGCTCGGATTCCAGGGGCGGGCCGTCGAATACCTTCTGCGCGTGGACTTCGACGCGCGTGGGCATGAAGTCCGGGTGTGGATTGACGTCCAGCGCCGGGTTGGAATCCAGGTGACGGACGCGGCGCGCCAGCGACAGCAGCCGCAGGCCCGTGAACGCCAGGAACAGCCCCAGGCAGTACGGCACCGTGCCGACGTAATGGGTGGGGTAGGGCTGGAAGAAGAAGACGGCCAGCAGGATTTCCGCCACGCCCGAGGCGAACACGTAGCGCCAGCGCTCGTAGCGCACCACATAGGCGGCCATGCACTGGATCAGTCCGTCCACCAGGAACATCAGGCCGAACAGCATGGACAGCACGAAATGCCCGTGATGGTGGCCGACCAGGACCAGGGTGCCGGCGGTCAGCACGATGGCGCCCTTGGCGTAGCGCAGCACCCGCTGCCCGCCCACCCCGGACTTGGCGATCATCAGCGTGGCCAGGGCCTCGATGACCATCAGCGCCGCGAAGAAGTTCAGCGGGAAGTAGACGGCATTGTCGAGCGCGTCGATGAACAGCGTGACGCCTGTCAGCAAGAGCAGGCCGCCGATGACGTACAGGCCGCGAGCGCGTTTGCGCAGATAGTCCACGCCCAGCAGCAACAAAACAAGATTAGCCATTGCCCTTGATTCTCCTCTCCCGCGTACAAGCGACAGCGCTTAGTTTTTTGGTTTGCTGACCACGTTAACAAATTTTCCGGCGTCGAATGCGGCGGCGAGGTCCGCCGCCGCGAAAAAATAGTCTCCGGTCTATCCCGCTCAGGGCAGCAGTCCGGCGTCCCGCAACAGCGGCTCCTCATACTCGGAGCCTTCTGCCGGATAGCGCAGGTCTGGCAGGTTGCGGGCCTTGGCCAGCGCCCAGACGATGCTTTCGCCGGCAGGAAGCGTAGCGGGCGCCTGCGCATACAGCGGATCTTCAAACGCGGCGCTCGCCGAGGTGATGGTCCAGCCTTGTTCGGTCAGGGCGGCAATCACGTCCGGCAGGGCTTCGGCATTGAGCGGGTTGGTGTGCAGCAGCATGACATGCTTGGGGCTGCGGCCCAGCAGCTGGCGGGCCAGCCCGTCGTAATAGGCCGCGCGGTCGAGCAGATGGCGGACGTAGCGCTGCTTCACGTCCTGGGCCTTGGCGGCATCGCCCGCCTTCAGGTGATCGGCGTAGACGCGGCTGTAGTACCAGTCGCTGGCGTCTATGGATACCAGTCCGTTCCTGTAGCCGTTGCGGGTCATCCAGTCCCGCATGCCGTCCCGCTTGGCTTGCGTATCGCCTTCTCTCAGATAGGGGAACCGCAGCATGGGCACGAATCCAGGCAAGCGCTTGAGGGCGGCATCGGCCGTTTCGACATCGGCAATGAACGCTTCCAGCGACAGCTTGGGATCGTCCAGGCTGGGGTGGCTGGCCGTATGGTTCCCGATCCAGTGTCCCGCCCGCGACCATTCCTCCACCAGCCCGAGTCCGTTGGCGCCGCCTATGCTGCTCAGCGCCGGAAACAGCGCGGACTGGATGCCGTGCTTTTGCAGGGCCCCCAGCAGTTGAGCGTTCCATTCGGCGGCCTTGGGCTGTTTATCCGGGTTGAGTCCATCATCGAAGGTCAGGGCCACGGTCTGCGCAGAGCACCACGACGCCCAGAGAGAGAAGCAGACAGTGAAAATGCGGGGAAGGGAGTAGCGGAAAGCCATGCAGCGAATCAAACCTCAGGTGTAGTTGCCACGCGCGCCTGGAGTCGGACCAGGGCAGCCCGTGCCCCGGCGGATGCCGGGGCAACAGGATAGCAGCCATGCCAGGCTGGCGATCCGGTCAGTTCAAGGCGCGGCCGGCCTGATGTTCTGGTTATGCCGGAACAGATTGTGTGGGTCGTAGCGGGTCTTCACCTGGACCAGCCGGTCGAAGTTCGGCCCGTAGGCGGCGCCCAGGCGTTCGGGTTCATCCTGCGTCAGGAAGTTCACGTACACCCCTTCCTGCGCATAGGGCTCGGTGGTGCGGAACAGCGTCCGGGCCCACGCGACGCAGCGCTCGTCCTCTTCCGGGAAGTCCCAGCGGCCGTGCACGTTCATGGCGAATTGCGCCGAGCGGTGCGGATAGGCCATGGCGGACACCGGCACCCCACCGGCCACGCCGCCGATGTAGCCCAGGAAGATCTCGCATTGCGGCGACGGCAGGTTTTCCACCGCTGCGACGATGGCGTCTATCAGCCCGTCTTCCAGGCCGCCCAGGTTGTGCGACTTCCAGTAGTTGCGAGCTCCGGGCGTCAGCAGCGGATCGAAGGCCTTTTGCCAAGCCGAGTACGGCATCGGACCCAGATGCTCGCCATAGGGCGTGCCGAAGCCGCGCACCACTTCGACCGCGGCTGGCCCCTGGGCTGGATCGCCCGAATAGCACAGGGCGAAGGCGACCATGGGCTTGCCATGTACCGCTTGCGGCAGGAAGGGCAGCGGGGGCGCCAGCCGCAGCACCGCCCAGACCGTCAGCTCCTGCGGCATGGATGCCAGCGCGTCGCGGTACTTCGACAGCGCTGCCTTGCCCTGTTCCAGCGGCAGCACTACCAGGCCGCCATAGACCTCGGGGCCGACGGGATGCAATTGGAATTCGAACATGGTGACCACGCCGAAATTGCCGCCGCCGCCCCGGATCGCCCAGAACAGGTCCGGGTTGTCCTGTTCGCTGGTGTGCAGCAGTTTGCCGTCCGCGGTGACGACGTCGGCCGAGAGCAGATTGTCGATGCTCATGCCGAACCTGCGGGTCAGCCAGCCGAAGCCGCCGCCCAGCGTCAGCCCGGCCACACCGGTGGTGGAATTGACGCCTAGCGGCGTCGCCAGGCCATAAGCCTGGGCCTCATGGTCGAAATCGGCCAGGGTGGCGCCAGGCTCCACATAGGCCCGGGCCCGCAGGGGATCGACGCGCACCGACTTCATCGGCGACAGGTCTATCATCATGCCGTCGTCGCATACGGCGGTGCCTGCAATATTGTGGCCGCCGCCGCGCACGGACAGGGCCAGGCCGTTGTCGCGCGCGAAATCCACGGCGCGGCGCACGTCGGCCGCGCCCGCGCAGCGGAAGATCACCGCCGGCCGGCGGTCTATCATCGCATTCCAGATTTTTCGGGCGTCGTCGTAGCCGGGGTCGCCCGGGCTGAGGACCTGGCCTCGGGCCGAGGCTTTCAGATCATCCAGGGCGCTATCGGAAAGTTTGCTCATCACACACCTCCTTGAAGGTGCAGCTTCGTGAACAACCTCTGAAACTGGGGCCTGCGGAGCAGGCCCTGGCCGCCTAGGGGTTCGGGCGCGGCATGGATATGCCTCCTGCATGAGGGGCCATGACCCGGGTAGGGCGGCGCGCCGCGCCGGGAGCCGGTCGGCCCGCTCCCGTTTTGCGCGCCGTGGCGTGCGTATCTGGAGAGCTTACTCCTCGCTGGTCCATTCCACCTGCACGCCGAGGCTGCGCAGGTTCTCGACGAAGCGCGGATGGGCGCGGCGGATCGGCGTGGCGTTGCGGATTTCCGAACGGCCGTCGATGCTGCTGGCGATCATGAAGAGCGCGATGGCGACGCGGATGATGTAGGGGCTTTCAACCACCGCCGGCGTCAGCGGCCGGCCGCCGAACGTGATCAGCCGGTGCGGATCGGACGAGAACACGTGCGCGCCGAACTTGGACAGTTCGCCGGTCCAGCCCAGCGCGCCGTCGTAGACCTTGTTCCAGAACATGGCGTTGCCCTCGGCGCACACGCCCAGCGCGATGAAGATGGGCAGCAGGTCCACCGGGAAATAGGGCCACGGCGCCGCCTCGACCTTGGTCAGCACATTGCTGGTGAAAGGCGTCTGCACCTTCAGCGGCCCGGAACGCAGCGCGCGCGACCAGCCGTTCTCGTGCACGATCTGCACGCCGAACTTGGCGAAGGTGCGGTCGATCAACGGGAAGTTCTCGGGCGTGCTGTTGCGCACCACCACGTCGCCGCCCGTGATCGCGCCCAGTGCGAGAAAGGTGGTGATTTCGTGGAAGTCTTCCTCGAAGGTGAATTCGCCGCCGCCCAGGCGGGCGCCGCCGCGCACCGTCAGGCGCGAGGTGCCGATGCCGTCGATGTCCGCGCCCATCATCGCCATGAAACGGCAGAATTCCTGTACGTGCGGCTCGGAGGCCGCGTTCGTCAGGGTCGATTCGCCTTGCGCGGCGGCCGCGCACAGCACGAAGTTCTCGGTGGTCGTCACCGAGGCGTAGTCCAGCCAGTGGTGGGTCGGCTTCAAGGGGCCGCTGCTGCGCACCAGCAGCGAGCCGCTGGCGCGTTCCACCTCGCCGCCGAAGGAGCGGAAGATGTCCACGTGCGGATCGATCTCGCGCACGCCCAAGGTGCAGCCCTTGACGTTGTCTTCCAGCCGCGCCACGCCAAAGCGCGCCAGCAGCGGCGGCACCAGCATGATGGACGAGCGCATTTCCTCGGGCAGCCGGTGGCTGGCGGCATCGAAGGCTGTGTCGCGGTGATGCAGGTCCAGGGTGCGGGTGGATTCGTCCAGCCGGACGTCGCTGCCCAGGGTGCGGAAGATGTCCAGGATCTTGCGCACGTCGGTGATGTCGGGCACGCCGTGCAGGCGCAGCGGCTGGTCGGTCAGCAAGGTGGCGCACAGCACCGGCAGCACCGCGTTCTTGTTGGCCGAAGGGATGACGCGGCCGCGCAAGGGGGTGCCGCCGTGGACGATGAGGTTGGACATGGAGCGAATAGGGCGAGAAGAATGAGGAAGAGCGGAGCCCGGGGGGCTCCCGGTAATTTCACACTGTAAGGGGGCGCGGCGCCGGTGTCATGCCGGTCTGGCGGCGCCGGGGCCGGGATTCCTGCGGATCAAGACCCAGCCGCCTATGGTCAGCGCCAGGCCAGTCACCAGATAAGGCAGGCCGAAAATCAGCGCCCAGAAAAACAGCGCCGTATAGGCGTCGTTGGCGGCCTGCTTGCCGCCGGTGGCCGGATTGAAGATGCCGGGTTCCATGCCGAGCAGGGCGGCGAGCAGGGTCAGCAGGAGGATCAGGCCAAGCACCGCGCAGCCCCAGCCGAGCAGGCGGCGGAAATTGGGAATGCGCACAAGCGCCGCGACAAGCGCCACGCCGGTCAGCAGCGACACAATGCTGGTCGTGATCAGCATCCGGTCCAGCGCTGCCGCATAGGCAAGCCCCGTCGCGTCCGCCAGTCCGAACATGCGCAGCATGACCGGACCGAGGACGCCATGACTGGCCCAGGCGACGAGCAGGCCAAATGCGATGCTGGCGAGCCACTTGGTCAGGGCAGAGGGCATGCGGGAGTCCTGTTCATAATGCGGTGCAGCGAGAATACTGCGGATTGCGACTGACGATTGAGACGGGCGGTAACCGTCATCTGGGCGGAGCTACCGTGCCTGGGCCCGGCGCCGCATTCTTTCCTGATGCAGCAGCCTGACCTGTGCGGCGAATTCCGGCACCGGCCCCTCCACCGCAAGGCCGTCGACGACCTCGGCGATGGCCAGCGGGCGCACCTTCGATGTCGGGGCGACGCCCCATTCCTGCAGCCATTGCCGGTACTGGGCGGACGAGCAGGCATAGACGATCCTGCCCAGGCCCACCCATCCATGCGCCGAGGCGCACATGGAACAGTGTTCGCCGGAGGTATAGACGGTGCAGGCGGCGCGCTCGGCGGCAGGCACGTTATTGGCGGCCCAGCGGGCAATCTCGAATTCCGGATGGCGCGTGCGGTCGCCGCTGGACGCATGGTTATGGTCTTCGAACAGGACCTCGCCGCTGGGCGACACGAGTACCGAGCCGAAGGGCTCGTCGCCCGCATCCAGCGCCTGTTTCGCCAGCTCGACGCATCGCGCCAGGTGTTTCTTGTCCGTTTCGGTGATCATGCGAGCCTCCTCGTATATGCCGCGTGGCGGGGGCCGGCGGGTTGTGGATGGGGAGGCCGCCGGCATGCAGCCGCAAGCATAGCCTTCTTGCCGCTCGGCTTAGTAATACACGTCCACGTAGTCCGTCAGTCCGCCGCAGGCTTCCATCTGCTGCAGGCGCCAGTACTTGCGCTTGCCCGTCGCTCGGAACTCGAATTCGCCGTTGCGTTCGCAGCGCCGGCCCTTGTCCGGCGCGTCCAGGATCAGGATCGTGCCGCGGAAGATGAAGCGGTCGCTGGCGATGGAGACGACATCGCCCTTGATCTTCAGCGTGCCCTCGTGGTTGGCTTGCGTGCCCTCGAGGCGGACCAGGTCGTTTTCATCCGTCGCGGTCAACTTGCCGCGCTGCGCCGACCAGAGCCATTGCAGCGTGATGCCGCTGTTGTTCATCAGGCGCTCGTACGCGGCCTGGTTCTGGATGTCGGTCTTCTGCGCCGAACCCGAGGGGGCGCCCGCGGCAGGGGCCGCGGCCGGCGCGGAGTCCGGGGCGCCTTGATGCGCCTTGATCGGAGGCACCGCCATGACCGGCGTGGCTGCCGCAAAGGCCAGGCCTGCCGCCAGCAGCAGGCTGGAAATCCTTTTTTTTCCCTGGGCGATGGGGCTGTCGCTCTCGAGGTTCTTGTGCATGGTTCTCGTCAAATAGGGGTAGGAGGGCGCGGCTGCCCGGCTTGGCCAGCCTGACGGGGACACCGCCGCGGATGGGCCTGGGCCGAGGGTCGGCGGGCGCATAAATTAGCACGGTCATCGGACCCCGATAATTGCTGTTGTTTGAGCTTGTGTATCTATTGGTTATTTGAATTACCAATAAATACGGCAGACAGCCCGATGCATCCCCGCGCCCCAGCTACTCACCGCTTGTCGCTTGCGCTCTGCGCCCGGAATGCGGCTTCGCCCGCATCGGATATCTCGACCCATTTCTTGTCAGGCGGCGCGTCCGCGACATAGCTGTCGTGCCAGTTCCACCACTTGTAGGTCGGCGTCTGCGGATAGCCCTCGGGCGAATCCTCCCAGACTTCCTGCCGGCCCAGCGGCGTGATGTCCAAGTAGTTCCAGGTGCCGCCCATCTGCTCGTCGCCGCGGTTGTTGAGGAAGTAGGTGCGGAAGATGCGGTCGCCGTCGCGGTAGAACACATTGGTGCCATGCCACTCGTCCACGCCGAAGTCGGCATCGAAGCTGTCGGTCAGCGTGTACCAGGGCATCTTCCAGTCCATCTGCGCTTTCAGCCGCGCGATGTCTGCCTGCGGCGCCCGGGACACGAAGACCAGCGTGGTGTCGCGGGCGTTCAGATGCGCCAGATGGGCGACCTGGTCGGCCACCATGGAGCAGCCGCGGCAGGCGTGCTCCGGCCAGCCGTACACGCCTGGCTCGAAGAAGGCGCGGTAGACGATCAATTGGCGGCGGCCATCGAACAGGTCGGACAGGGTGAGAGTGCCGGCTGGACCCTCGAACGCATAGGTCTTGGCCACTGCGGTCCAGGGCATGCGCCGGCGCTCGGCGGTCAGGGCGTCGCGGGCGCGGGTCTGCGCCTTTTCCTTTACCAGCAGTTGCTGGCGGGCGGCTTCCCATTCCTGGGGCGAGACGACCGGGGGCGTACGCATGCGGGTGTCTTGGGTGGTTGCGGTCATGGTGTCGATACCTCCTTATCGCGGGCCGGCGCCCTGGCGCAAGGTCTGCGCGCAGTCTGGCTGCTGGGCGGCCTGGAAACAGTCTGGCACCGCCGGGCGGGGAGGGGGGAGTAACAAATCCGGCGCAATTCCGCCGCCGGCCGGCTCAGAAGCTCACCGCCAGGCCCACCGAGAAGCCGGACACATTGGTGCCGAACACATAACGGCCCACCAGCCGGGTGCGGGTGATGATCACGTCATAGGCGCTGGAATCCAGTTCCAGGCCCGCGCCCACGGAGGTCAGCCGGTCGAATCCCAGGATGCCGCGCTGGTCGCCCAGGAACTCCGAGTGCGTCAGCTCCAGCACATAGCGCAGCGGCCGCTGCAGCATCACGATTCCCGTGGGTGCTCGGTAGCGCGCCCACAGATTGGCCGATTGCGCCGTGGCATGCCCCTCCACGGCCGCGGAGCTGTTGAAGCTTTGCAGGCGCATGTCGGAATAGCGTAGCTCTACGTCGACTTCATAGCCGGGGCGGTAATGCTCGTAGTCCAGCATCAGCGAACCGCCCAGGCCGTAGGCGTTGAGGGAACCCCGGTCGAGGAAGCTGATGTCCTTGCCCGTTTGGCGCCCCACGTACCAGCTGGCCGCGCGCAAATCACTGGTGACGTTTCCCAATGCAAAATTGAAGATGGGCCGCAGCTTCAGTTCGTCGGTCAGCTTGAAGTCCCAGCCTATGCCGCCGGTGGCGGAAATACTGTTCCATTTGGTGGGAATGGACCGAGACTCCGCGCCCTGCGTGGCGATGAAAGTTGGGTCGTAGCGGCTCGCGGCGAGCACGCCTTCCAGATAGATGGGTACTGATTTGGATATGGTGTCGCCGCCGCCTAGCTGCGTCATGGCGAATTCGCTGGAGCCCGAGACCGATCCGCTGCCCCCGCCTATGTTCAGGGAACTGGTTGTAATGTCGGGCACGATGGAGAACGACATGAGCGCGAGCACCCCGTTGGCGCGCTTCTGCAGGTCGTCCTGGCTCAAGCGCAGGCCTTGTTGGGCCAGAGCCTGCGGCGCGGCACTACAGGCCAGCACGGCAAGCAGCCAACCTGCACCTCGTTTCGCCACCTTCACGGGCATGGGCATGTCATCTCCGGAATGAACGCGTGTCCCACAACAGCCAGTCTTGCGGCGCCGGGATATCTATTGGGCGGCGGCGGGCGGGTCGACCATGGCCTGGCGCTGCGCCGCCAGCAGCGCGTCGCTCTGGTCGATCCGGATGGTTCCTATCCGCGGAAACTCGAAATCCACGATGATGTAGATCGCCGCTGTCATGACCACGGCGTAAACCAGCTGGTGCAGCATGCTGTCGCGCTGCGTGACAGCCAGCTTTGATCCGATCAGGCAGGCGCACACCAGGGCCAGGAAGACCAGGAAAGCGTAGGTTGCGATGGGCGGATGGACCTTCTGCGCCACGGTCTGCGCGCTGGACACGTCGAACATGTCGTTGACAGCGCCTATGTAGGACGTCGCAAACGGCGGCACGGTATTGCGCGCGGCGCTCATGGACGTGGTCCAGATTTCCTTTTGCAGCGCCCCGACCCGCGCCGCGATGGCGTCGCGCTGGTCCAGGTCGGGAACGTGGCGGTAGTAGTCGATGCGCGTATCCACGTAGCGCCGGAACTGCTCGCGCAGCTTAGGCTGGTCCTGGGCATTGAGCATATCGATGCGCAGCCAGGCCGTGCCGATGGAGTTGACCTCCTGGACCAGCAGATTGCGGCGCTCGGCCATGCGCTGGGCCGCGCCCGAAAACGTGAAGGCCACCAGCAGGCCCAGCAGCGCGAATACGGACGCCTCGATGGCCGCGGCGCCGGCGCTCTTGTCGTCGGCGCCATGGCCCAGGCGCTTGCCGATGCGCATCGCGATCAACAGCAGCACGAAGAACAGGACCGCGAGACCCGCCAGCAGTCGGGAGTAGTTCATATGGTCACCAGGCGTTCAGTTACGGTTGGTCGGGTAGGGCGGCGCAGCCGGGGTCTTGTCGTGCCAGAGCGTGACGCGGTTGCGCCCCGTCTGCTTGGATTCGTACAGGGCCTCGTCCGCCCGCTGTATCACGTCGGAAGCAGAATCGCCGTCCTGCGGCCAGAGCGCGATGCCGATGGACACCGTGACGCGGCCCACGCCGTCTGGCATGAGGCGCCGGGCCACGGCCGCGCGCAGGCGTTCGGCGACCTCGCCCGCCTGGGAGGCTGCACCGGTGGGCAATAGCGCAATGAACTCTTCCCCGCCCACCCTGAAAGCCCGGTCCTGGTCGCGCAGGCCGGCGCGGATCACCTCGGCCAGCGCGATCAGCACCTTGTCGCCCGTCATGTGGCCGAAGGCGTCGTTGATACGCTTGAAGTGGTCCAGGTCCATGGCGATGACCGCGACGGGCGTGCCGTCCGCGGCGTAAGCGTCCAGCACGTCGGTCATGGCCCGGCGGTTCAGCAGTCCGGTCATCGGATCCGTCAGCGCCTGGGTGTTCAGGCGGCCCACTTCGTCCTGGTGCTGGTCCAGCGTCAGTTGGACCGCGTCGCGCAAGGTGTCGGCCTCGGCGTACCAGGCATTGAGCCGCCCGATGTCCACGCCTGCTGATTTCCCCACAGTCATGGCGCGGGTCAAGCGCGATAGCGGCGATGCAATTGCATAGGCCAGTCCGCATACCAGCAGCAGCGTCAGCGCGATGGCCGGGATTGCCGAGCGCAAGGCCTCGCCGAGCAATTCGCGCAGCGGCGACAGCACCTGATCCAGCGAGCGCTGCGCCACCACGGCCCAATTGCCTTTGGCCAAGGGCGCGTAGCCGGTCAATACCGTGCCGTCTTTCGCATCCGAGAGCAGGGCGCCGCCGTCCCGTCGGGCGGGTTCCATGCTGGCCAGATCGAATACCCCGGCGCCTGCTTGCTTGCGGTACAACACCTGGCCGGTGCCGCTGACCAGGAACACGGACATGCCGGCGATATCGTCGCGCTCGCCGATGATCCGGTCCATGCCGCTGCCGGCGTCCAGCTTGATGACGATGGCCAGATGGGCCAGAGGCGCGCCAGCGGGGCCTGCCACGGGTTCGGTCACGGTAAGCACTGCAGCCTGCGTACTGGATAGCGTCGTCACCCAGGCGCTCGGGCCGGAGGGACCCACGCCCAGATCGGCAAGGCTCAGGATCTTCGCATCGGCGAGCTGGCCGCTGGGCGAGCGGGCAACGATGCGGCCGGCGGTGTCGGCCAGCATGACCGCGTGCAGCGAGTCGATCTGGCCGGCCAGGCGCCGCAGTTCATTCTGCAGCGCTTGCGGCTTGTCCATCGAAGCGGGGAGTTGGCTTGCGGCATTGCGCGCCTGGCGGTGCAGCGCGGCAATGTAGACGTCGATGACCTCGGCCAGCTTTTGGGCGCGCGCGTGGTTGGCGGCCAAGGCATTCCCGATGATCTGCGCCTTTTGTACCTGGTAGCTGGAGTACATGGCGGTGGAAAAACCGACGGCAACGCTGAGTACGGCCAGCGCGACCAGAACCGCATGCAATCCGAGCTTGCGCCTGCCTGAGGGGTTTGACCGGGGGCTCATCGAGACTCCATGCAGTATTCCATGCGTAGGGGTGTATCGACCGCGTCTAGTTTGACAAAGATAAATGGCGCGGACGCAGCCCGCAATGCGAAACGTGATTAATTGCAATCCACGATTGATTTAGGGGAAAAAATGTGTAGGCTTTGTTCGTTATAGCCAACACAGCGCCGCGTGATGCCGCTCACGCCTGTCATTCCTGTTACTGCCGCCGCTTCGGCCGTCACGCCTTGCCGTTTTTTGCACGTGTGACCTTGCCTTTTGCATTCGCCTGACTCCGTTGCTTGCCGGACCGCCATTTCGGGCGGTTTGTCCTCTACCCGTCTGGAGAAAGTGACTATGCAGCTGTTTCACCGCGCGACTCTCTTCCCTATCCGACAGGACCTGGTACCACCCAGGCGCCGCACTTCGGCGCCCGCCGCATTGACGGCGCTGGCCATCGCGCTTGCGGCGCCGGCCTGGTCGGCTGAAGCGCCCAAACCCGCTGAAGCGCCCACCAAGGAAGCGAACGCAGCCCTGTTGAAGGAACTGCCGTTCGCGGACAAGACAGCTTTCGAATTGGCGCACAAGGGCTTTGTCGCGCCGCTGCCTGCGGGCATGATCAAAGGCGCCGAGGGCAATCCGGTATGGGATTCGGACAAGTACGGCTTCATCAAGGAAGGTTCCGATGCGCCCGACACCGTCAATCCCAGCCTCTGGCGGCAAGCGCAGCTGATCAACATCTCCGGCCTGTTCCAAGTGACCGACGGCATTTACCAGGTGCGTAACCTGGACCTGTCGAACATGACCATCGTCGAAGGCAAGGAAGGCCTGACGATCATGGATCCATTGATCTCCACCGAAACGGCCAAGGCCGCGCTGGACCTCTACTATCAGCATCGCCCCAAGAAGCCCGTCGTGGCCGTGATCTACACCCACAGCCACGTGGATCACTACGGCGGCGTGCGCGGCGTGGTGGACGAGGCCGACGTGAAGGCGGGCAAGGTCAAGATCTATGCTCCGCTGGGATTCCTGGAGCACGCCGTCGCCGAGAACGTGATGGCTGGCACCGCCATGAGCCGCCGCGCCAGCTATATGTACGGCAACCTGCTGCCGCCCAGCGCGACCGGCCAGGTGGGCGCGGGCCTGGGCACGACGACCTCGGCGGGCACGGTCACCCTGATTCCGCCCACCGACATCATCGAGAAGACCGGCGAAAAGCGCACCATCGACGGCCTGACCTACGAATTCCTCTACGCGCCCGGCAGCGAAGCGCCGGCCGAGATGCTGTATTACATCCGGGAAAAGAAGGCGCTCAACACGGCCGAGGATTCCACCCATACGCTGCACAACACCTATTCCTTGCGCGGCGCCAAGATCCGCGATCCGCTGGCCTGGTCGAAATACCTGAACGAGGCCCTGAACCTGTGGGGCGACGACGTCGAAGTGATGTACGCCATGCATCATTGGCCGGTCTGGAACAACAAGGAAGTGCGCGAACAGCTGAGCCTGCAGCGCGACATGTACCGCTACATCAACGACGAGACCTTGCGCCTGGCCAACATGGGCTACAACAAGGAAGAGATCGCCGAACAGGTCAAGCTGCCCAAGTCCATTGCCACCAAATTCTCCAACCGGGGCTATTACGGCTCGGTCAATCACAACGTGCGCGCGACCTACGTGCTTTACCTGGGCTGGTTCAACGGCAACCCTGCCACGCTGCACACCTTGCCCATCGAAGAGGGCGCCAAGCGCTACGTCGACATGATGGGCGGCGTGGACGCGGTAGTGAAGAAGGCGCGCGAGTACTATGCCAAGGGCGACTACCGTTGGGTGGCCGAGGTCGTCAACTATGCAGTGTTCGCGGATCCGAAGAACCAGGAGGCGCGCAGCCTGCAGGCCGACGCGCTGGAACAGCTGGGCTATCAGGCCGAAAGCGGCCCGTGGCGCAACTTCTACCTGACCGGCGCCAAGGAGCTGCGCGAAGGCGTGCAAAAGCTGCCAGTGCCGGACACGGCCAGCCCGGATACCGTGCGCGCCATGACGCTGGACATGCTGTTCGACTACTTCGCGGTGCGCCTGAACCGGGAAAAGACCGAGGACAAGCATGTGGTGCTGAACGTGGATTTCACCGACACCAAGCAGCAGTACATGCTGGAAATGGCCAACAGCGTGCTGAACCATTCCGAAGGCAAGCAGGCCAAGGAGCCCAGCGCCAGCGTGTCGCTGACCCGCGATACGCTCAACAACATCATGCTGAAGCAGACCACGCTGAAGGATGCGATGGCCAAGGGGGATGTGAAAGTCACGGGCGATCAGGCCAAGCTGGCGGAAGTCTTCGGCGCGCTGGATGACTTCCCGTTCTGGTTCAATATCGTGACGCCGTAGGGCTGAAAGCGAGAGGCCGATCCTGGCCTCTCGCCGCATGCGTCGAAGCTCCACGCAGCCGCTGCGTGCGCGGGACTATCGGCAGGAGGATAAATATGGCTAGCAAAAACACCATTTGTCTGTGGTACGACCGGGACGCGCTCGAAGCCGCGCAGTTCTATGCCCGGACCTTTCCAGACAGTGCCGTAGGCAAAGTCTTGCGCGCCCCGGGAGACTATCCCTCCGGCAAACAAGGCGATGTGCTGACGGTGGAGTTCACTGTGGCGGGGATTCCTTGCGTGGGCCTGAACGGCGGCCCGGCCTTCAAGCACAGCGAGGCCTTTTCCTTCCAGATTGCGACCGAAGACCAGGCTGAAACCGACCGTCTCTGGAACGCCATCATCGGCAACGGCGGTCAGGCCAGCGATTGCGGCTGGTGCAGGGACAAGTGGGGCCTGTCCTGGCAGATCACGCCGCGCATGCTGATAGAAGCGATCTCGGACCCCGATGCCGCCGTCGCCAAGCGCGCCTTCGACGCGATGATGACGATGGGCAAGATCGACATCGCGACCATCGAGGCAGCGCAGCGGGGCTAGGAGGGCGGACTCATCCCTTTGGCTGATTCCGGCGGGAACGGCGCGATCTATCATGAAGGCGCCGCGCGCGGACCGGCCATCAGCAAGGCCTGTTCCCAGGTTTGGCGGCGTTTGCCGTATCTTCCTCGGGGAGCTTTCCTATGGCCACGCTCGCGGTTCGCCTTGTGGCGGCCATCGTGCTTGCGGGCATCGGCGTCTCGGCGCAGGCAGGGCCTGGGCAGGCCATGGAAGCTACCGGCTCGTCCCGTTCCTCGTCTTCCTCGCGCAACAACACCGGCGCTGCCATCGACGCGGCGCAACGGGCGTTGAGCGACTATCTGCGCGATTCCAGCCAGCAGGACGACGCGATGCTCGACCAGGGCGCGCAGGACCGGTTGCGGCAGCAGTACGAGGACGCGCAGCGCGCGGCCGCCCAGGCCCTCGCGAAGCAGCGGGAGGCCGACTACCTGCGCAACCGCGACCGGATCAAGGGGCGCTACAGCGCCGATCCCGCCCTGAATCCCTGGGCCAACAACCCCGCCAGCCGCGATAAGCCGCGCAATGCGCCCGCCGACGCGCCAGATCCATCGGTGTCAGCCAAGGCCGCGGCCAAGAGTCCCGGGCTTGATTATGCCGGCCAGGCCTGCGAGTACTTCACCCGGCCCTCGGACGCCGCGCATCTGAACTATTACAGCGAAGGCTCGACCGTCGTGTATGGCGGCCGGGTCTATCAATGCCGGGACGGGCGCTGGGCCTACCGCTATCCCGACACGGTGTTGAACGCGCGCGACCGCAGCCGGCTGTCGGCCACCCAACAGGAGAAGTGACATGCCATTGTTCGCGTCGGTCATGACGGCCGTGCTGGCGTCTTCGACCCTGGGGGCGCCGCTGGGTTTGGGCACGGCGAGCAGCGAGGCCTTGTACAAAGCCTATTCCAGCGCCCTGGATGAGGGCTTTCAGGCCATGGGGCCCAGCATGAAGCGCGCGCTGGCGACGTATTGCCAAGATGGGCAGTCTGTCGATGGCTACTGTTTTTGGGTGGCGCAAGGGGCCATCATAGGTAGCCATCTCAGCGGCAATTACGAGGATGTGCTGCGCTACGGTGATCGTTACGCCGCCGCAAGGCTGGCCGACCTGCGGTCCAGGCGCGAGCCTGCTGGCGCCTGCCTGCCTACATACGTGAGCACGGTGAAACCGGGCACGACGAGCACCTTGATCTCGTGGAGTTCCCCTGTGCCGTCGCTGGTCTACTTTGCGCAAGCCCGCCTCAAGCGGCCCGCGACGGGCTCGTATTATCAGGCGTTCTATTGCGCGCGCCGAGCGAAGAATGAGCTGCTGGACGCGTATGACCCCGAGCATTCCAGCGTGCCGGCGAGTGAAGCGGAAGCGCGCGTGGCCCGCAAGTTCGAGGCGGAAATACTGCGGCCGATGCGCACGGAGAGCGAGCGGCTGCAAGCTGAACTCACGCGCACGATCCAGTCCGACAGCACGGCGCTCAGCCGCAATTTTCTGCAGAATGCCGTGCTGTACGGGAACGCCTATGCCGCATGCAGCCGGGCCCGTTTTCCGGCCAATCTCTGCGGCTACCTGAGCGCGGACCGCATCGAGGTGGAGTTTTACGAATCCAAGATTTGAATTTGCAGGCCGGCCCGGCCCTCAGCCTCCGGCCGGCAGCACCCGGATCCCCGTGCGCTTGACGAATTCCTCATAGCTGATGGGCGGCCCGGCCTTGGTGCTGGCGGCGTTCGCCTGCCAGTGCACCCACGAGCGCCCCGTAGTCGCGTCGTATACGACCTTGTAGATGTAGGTGGGCACGGCGACTCCCGAACCGATGGTCTTGGGCTTGTCGGCATAGACCGGCCCCGTGAAGACGTACACGTCGCCCGCGGCGCGCATCACGTATTTGCGCGTGTCCTGCTCGATGCTGCTCCAGGCGCCGCCGTTGTGCGTCTGGTCCTGCGGCACCATATTGGCCAGCGAGAAACTCTGCGCCATGGCCTCGGGGCTGGACATGTCGCCGGCCGGCGCCATGTGGCCGCGCGAATAGCCGGAGCCGCGGTAGTCGTCCAGTTCGGCCCGTTCGGCGCGCGGCAAGCGCGCCTCGGCGTAGAACTTGTCGGTCCGGCGCTGCCCTTGGGCCTGGGTCAGCATCTGGCGGTTCAGGCGTTCGGCCACGAACACCGGCGTCTTGGTCTGCCCGTCATGCAGGATGGCGAAGGCGGAAAAACACACCTCGCGCAGCTTCTGGCCGCCCGGTACCTCGGGCGGGCGCGAATGCGGAAAGAACTGCCGGCACTCCGCAAACATTGTTTGAACCGGCGCCCCGGTCCGCGCGGCGGTCGGTACTGCCGCAGGCGTCGCATGTTCGCGCTGCTGCGGCCAGCCCAGGCGCGTGATGACGTCCTGCACGGGCGCCGGAATCCGCCACTGCGGATTCAGCACATAGGTGGCGGCGCCGAAACTCGCCAGGGACGAGAACAGCAAGGCCTTCAGGAATCGGGGGAAACGGCCGCTGGACCGGGAACCGGCGCGGGCCTTGGATATGCTGGGGGGACTTCTCTTCTTGGAAGCGGGTGTCTTCGCGCGCGTCATTACTACCTGTGAGCTACTGCCCGATTGCGGTTGGCAACCGGCACCGCCACGGATTGTAGATGAGTGGCAAATTTGCCACTGAGCGCGATGGTTTCTTCATGCGAGACAGTGGTGTCGTGCTAGCGCGACATACAAAGAAACCGCTCCGTGCAAGGGGTTACGCTATGTTTCAACGACATATTTCCCACGTAGAATTTCTGCTGGCCCCGCGATGCGGCGGCGCGATATCCAAGCATTCAAGATGTACGTTGATCTCCTCACTCTTTACTTCATCATCATCGGAACGCTGCTCGCCAGTGCAGGCCTGACGTTCTGGGAGCATCGGACCCATCCCAACCGCAGCGGATCATTGCGTATCCTGGCCGCGGGCTTCGCCACGCTTGCCGTGGGCTGTACCGTCGTGCTGTTTCGTGCGAGGCTTCCCAGCCCGCTCGGCTCGGCGGTCGCCAATCTCATCGTCCTCAGCGGCTATCTGCTGATCATGAATGGCGCGGCTTCGCTCAGTGGCAGGCGCTATCGCGCCGCCTCCATCGGGCTGCTGATCGTCATGGCCCTGATCTGGCTGGCGGCTGGCGCCCAGCGGGAAGATCTGGTCTGGAAGTACGTCAGCGCATTCCCGATCGCGCTGGTCAGCGGCATGACGGCTTGGGAGCTGCTGCGCTGCCAGTCGCTCAGGTCGTTGACGCCACTGCGTATCGCGACGGCGGCGGCGGGCATCCACGCGCTGGTCTACGCCGCCCGGGCCTTCATCCTGCCCTGGTGGGTGGCCGAGCATGGTCCCGGCATACACCTGACCGCCAGCACGCTCACCATGTACGAAGGCGTGCTGTATTCGATCGTGCTGCCGATGACGCTGCTCAAGCTGGTCCGCGAAGAGACACATGGCCAGCTGCTGCGCGAATCGCAGACCGACTACCTGACCCGCCTGGGCAACCGCCGGTGGTTCTTCGAACAGGGCGCGCGCATCATCGAGGGCGGGGCAGGGCGTGGGCCTGTTGCGGTCCTGGCGTTCGACCTGGACCAGTTCAAGGCGATCAACGACAGGCATGGCCACCAGGCCGGTGACCAGGTGCTGAAGTTCTTCGCGGAGTCGGCCCGTTGCGTGCTCGGCCCCGACGTGCTGCTCGCCCGCATCGGCGGCGAAGAATTCGCCGCGCTGCTGTCCGGCCAGGACGCGCGCCGCGCCACCGTACTGGGCGCGGCCGTGGCGCAGCACTTTGCCGGCACGGTGTCGCGGCGGGATGACGGCGCCGGCATCCCGGCCACGGTCAGCGTCGGGCTGGCGCAGTTCGAGGACAAAGTCCCGGCCCTGGCCGATGCGCTGGCCGCGGCGGACCGGGCTTTGTATCAGGCCAAGGCGCTGGGCGGGAACCGGGTGGAATTGGCGTTTGCGGCGGGTTCCGTGAACTGCTGAGGGAAACCGGCCCGGGTGCGAGTCAGCCTTTTTTGCGCCTGGACCGCGGCCTGGGCGCCACGCCCATGCGCGGATCGCGCGCCAGCGCCAGCCGCGCCATTCCCGCCGCAATCGTCTCGAAGTCCTCGTCGGTCTGGGGCAGGTATAGCCATTTTCCCAGCACCGGGTGCGGCCGCAGGGTCGGAAATTCCGTCAACAGCGCCTCCTGGCGTTCCTGCGAGGTGCACACCAGCAGCCCGCTCCAGGGATCGTCGCGGTCGGCGGCCACCAGGTACAGCAGGCCATCCAGGTACGCCGCATCGCAGCCGAACATCTTGCGGCGCATATAACCGGCGTCGCGTTCCAGAGGCTCGAGGATCCAGAGCAGGGAATTGAGGCGGACGGTCCGTTGCTTCGGGGGTGGGGCGAATGGGTCTGATCGGTTGCGCATGAAATGACGCCAGGCGGGGTGCGGTTGCGGCGGGTGCCTAAGAATAATGGTAATAATGGCGCCAGATCAAAGTTTCCACTGCGAGGGGATAGCGTGCATTGCTCTAGATGCGGAGCCGCCCATAAGGGCAAGAACAGCGTGTGCGACGAATGCGCAAGAGTGTTGGGCAATATGCGGAGCAAGGACATCTTCGCATCGGACGCGGGCAGTTTTACGGCGGCCGAGACGCCGTCAGCTACGGCGAGTCCGCAGCCCGCCGCCAATCCGCCAGCCGCTGCGGCTTCTCGCGGCAGCTGGGCTGAAGCATTCCAGCGCTACAGCATCGTGCCCCTGCGGCTGCGCGGCAAACCCGTCAAGGCGGCCTGGCTCTTGACAGGCGGCGCTGCAGGCTTGGCGATCACCGCCCTGGGCGTCTACGCCTGGGGGATGTCGGCGTGGTGGTTCATCCTGATTTTCTTGAGTTTCATTAGCCTGGACACCGGCGGTGATCTGAAGCGTAGGCGCTATTCGCGGTTTTTCATGATGTGCAACCTGGAGGCCAATCGCGCCGGCGAGGTTTTCTACACGGAGATTGGTGGCCAGTGCCCTGTATGCGACGGTGAATTGAAGCTCAGGGAGATCGGCCCGAAGCGCCACAAGAAGACGACGGCGGTGTGCAGCGTCAATGGCGATCACCGCTGGCGGTTCGATCCCAGCGTGCTCGGCGATCTTTGACGCCTGCGGCCGGCGCAACCCGTCGGCCATTGTCCGGGCGGCGGGGCCGGTTCCGCCGCGCTGCCTATAATGGCTCCGATCCCCGCTTCGACGGCAGTTGTGCCGTGCTTCATGTCCTCTTTGCCTCTACGCGTGCTGTCGGTCATTCCGCCGATGACGCAGCTCAATACCCCGTATCCGTCCACCGCTTACCTGACCGGCTTTCTGCGGTCGCGCGGCGTGACCTCGTTCCAGGAAGACCTGGCGCTGGCCCTGGTGCTGCGCCTGCTGTCGGCCGACGGCCTGCGCGCCGTGGCGGAACGCGTCGCCGCCTTGCCGGCGAATAAGCGCAGCCCCGCGGTCCAGGCCTTCGCGGAACAGGAGGCGCGCTACCTGGCGACCATCGCGCCCGTGATCGCCTTCCTGCAGGGCCGCGATTCGACGCTGGCGCACCGCATCGTCGGCCGCAATTTCCTGCCCGAGGGGCCGCGCTTCAGTTCGCTGGACGTATACCTGGACGAAGAGGGCGGCGATCCGCTGGGCTGGGCCTTCGGGGCGCTGGGCCTGCATGACCGCGCCAAGCATCTGGCGACGCTGTATCTGAACGATCTGGCCGACGTGTTGCGCGACGCCGTCGATCCGCGCTTCGAGTTCGTGCGCTACGCCGAATCGCTCGCGGGCAGCCAGCCCACGTTCGACCCCTTGGCCCAGGCGCTGGCGGCCGCGCCGACGCTGGTGGACGACATGCTGCGCAGCCTGACCGCGGAGGCGCTGGCCCGCCACACGCCGACCATGGTGTTGCTGTCCGTGCCGTTCCCGGGCGCCGTTTACGCCGCCTTCCGCATCGCCCAGACCATCAAGGCGCACGATCCCTCCATCATCACCGTGCTGGGCGGCGGCTTCGTCAACACCGAATTGCGCGAGCTGAAGGACCCGCGGGTCTTCGACTATTTCGACTATGTGACTCTGGACGCGGGCGAGCGGCCCTTGCTGTCGCTGCTGGAGCACGTGCAGGGCAAGCGTTCGCGCCAGCGCCTGGTGCGCACCTTCCTGCGCGAGGCCGACACGGGCGCGGTGCGCTATGTGAACATGGTCGAGCCCGACATCGCCTTCGCCGAAGTGGGCACGCCCACCTGGGACGGCCTGCCGCTGGACCGCTACCTGTCGCTGCTGGACATGCTGAATCCCATGAACCGGCTGTGGAGCGACGGGCGCTGGAACAAGCTGACCGTGGCGCATGGCTGTTATTGGAAGAAATGCAGCTTCTGCGACGTCAGCCTGGACTACATCGGCCGCTACGAAGGCGCGTCCGCCGAGGTGCTGGCCGACCGCATCGAGGCCATCGTGCGCGAAACCGGGCAGACCGGTTTCCATTTCGTCGACGAAGCCGCGCCGCCCAAGTCGCTCAAGGCGCTGGCGACCGAACTGATCGCCCGCAACACCGGCATCTCGTGGTGGGGCAATATCCGCTTCGAAAAGACTTTCAGTCCCGAACTCTGCGAACTGCTGGCGGATAGCGGCTGCATCGCCGTATCGGGCGGCCTGGAGGTCGCGTCGGACCGTCTGCTCAACCTGATGAAGAAGGGCGTCTCGGTGGAGCAGGTGGCGCGGGTCACGCGCGCCTTCACCGACGCCGGCATCCTGGTGCACGCCTACCTGATGTACGGCTTTCCCACGCAGACCGTGCAGGACACCGTGGACGCGCTGGAATACGTGCGGCAGCTGTTCGACAACGGCTGCATCCAGAGCGGTTTTTTCCACCGTTTCGCCTGTACGGTGCATTCGCCGGTGGGCAAGAACCCGGAGGAATACGGCGTCACTTTGAAGCCCTTGCCGCCGGTCACGTTCGCCAAGAACGACGTCGGCTTCCATGATCCCACCGGCGTGGACCACGACGCGCTGGGTAAGGCATTGAAAAAGGCCATCTACAACTACATGCACGGCATCGGGCTGGACGAGGACGTGCGCAGCTGGTTCCCGTTCAACGTGCCGAAGACCACGGTGTCGAAGCACCGGATCAGCCGGGCGTTGAGCCAGCGGGGGTAGAGCGGGCGCGGCGGGCGGACAGTCGCACCCGCGCGCGGGGCCGCCGCCGCGCTAGCGCAGCAGTACGTCCTCGTAGAACGCGCCGATGGGCCGCTGCGCATCGCGCACCTGAATCTCCAGCACCCAGATGCCGTCGGCGGGCACGAAGTCCGCCTGCGCCAGCAGGTGCTTGCCATACAGCGCATGCGGGAAGTCGGATACCCGGTGTCCGGGAATTTCCCGCACCAGTTCGCAGCCCAGCTCGCGCGCATATTCTGAGGCCCGATCGTAGAGGGCAGCGCCCGTCAGGCCTTCCAGCCATGCCAGGCGGGCGCGCTTGAACACCTCGCGCGCGGCCTCGGCGCAGCGCTGGCGGTCGGCGTCCGCGCCCAGCACGAAGGTGTCGCCGTAGTCGCCTTCATGACCGTCCCACACGGGCCCGATGTCCAGCACGAAGATGTCGTGCTCCTGCAGCTTGCGGTCGTAGTCGGTGGGCTGGACGGGCGGCGATTGCGTGTCCGGGCCGAAGCGCACGTAGGTCGGGTGCCAGTTGTTGGACGCGCCCATCTGGCGCAGGTGGTCGTCCGCCACGGCGATGGCCTCGCGCGTGGTCATGCCGGGCCGCATCAGCGCGGCGATTTCTTCTACCGCCTGCATGGAACGCCGGCGCGCGTCCAGGATGCCGGCCAGCGTGTAGCGCGGGCTGATGCGTTCCCAGGGATGCGCTTCAGGCTGTGGCGCGATGTCGGCCGCGCCGCCGGCCGCCGGGTGGAAGGCTTCGGCGCGATACCGGTCTGCGGGCAGGCCGGCCGCCAGCAGCCGTTCGCGGGCCGCGCTCACCATCGCCGGATTGCCACAGGCGTAAACCAGGCTGCGGGACCAGTCATGGCCGGCCGCCACGGCTGCGTCCTGCACGTGCCGGCCGGCATGGCGATGCTGCGCGCCATCAGCCGCATCGGCGTCCTGGCCGTCCTGGGCCTTGGACAGCACCGCATGCCACTGGAACCCGTCGCCTTTGCCCTGCAAGGCGTTCAGCATCTGGCCGGCGTAGCAATCGTCGGGCTCGCGGCCGCCCCAGTAGAGCGTCACCGTCTTCAGGGCGCGGCTTTGCAGCGCGGCCATGAGGATGGGCGCCACGCCCGCGTAGCCCGTGCCGGTGGCCAGCAGCAGCAGGTGGTCTATGCCTGGGGGCATCTCCGCGGGCCAGGTGCAGTCGCCCTGCGCGGCGTCCAGGGTCAGTGCGTCGCCGGGTCGCAGCCCGGGCAGGATGCCGTCGGTGAAAGCGCCGCCGGGCATGCGGCGGATATGGAATTCCAGCCGTGCAGGCCCGGCCGCGCCGGGTGCGTTCGCGATCGAGAAGTTGCGGCGGGCGCCGCCGTCCAGGATCAGTTGGGCATGCTGGCCGGGCAGGTAGCTGTAGTCATCCCCATCTTGCAGTTCAACGATGAGCTGGGTGACGTCCGGCGCCAGCGGCAGGCGCGACACCACGCTGGCGCGGCGCGGCGGCGTGGGCTGCTCGGGGGCGCGCCAGTGCGGGAAGCGCAGCGTCAGGTCGCTGGCCGCGCGGCATTGGCACATCAGCAGTTCGTCGTTGGCGGTCTGGTAGCTGCCGTCCGTGGGCGGCGCGATGCGTTCGTAGCTGCCGTCCACCACCACGGCGCGGCACGAGCCGCAGGCCCCGCGCTGACAGGAGAAGGGTACGGGTATGTCCTGCGCCAGTGCCGCTTCCAGGATCGAGGTCTTGCCGTCCGTGAGGAAGGGGCCGGTCTCCAGGGTGATGGTATGGCAGGTAGCGGTCATGGCAGGTTCCGGAAAAATTGCCCCACAAAAGGGGCGCAGGCCTTCAATCTACCGATAGAATGGCTACATGAAATAGAGCCATTTCCGTGAATATGAACAAGCCACTTTCCGCGAAACAGTCAGGCGCGAAGCGCCAGGAAGCCAGCCTGGACTTGCCGCGGGATGCGGCGCGGCCCGGGGAGTCCAAGCAGGCCTGGGTCTACCGCGAGATCCGCGAACGCATCTTGAAGGGTGCGTTGCCCTCCGGCGCGCGCCTGCCGTCCACGCGCAGCCTGGCCGGACGCTGGCATATTGCGCGCTCCACGGTCGAGGCTGCCTACGATCAGCTGCGCAGCGAAGGCTATACCGCGGGCACGGTCGGATCGGGTACTTATGTGGCGGCGGTGATCCCGGACAACTTCTTCCGGACGGGGCTGCCAGGCGAGGGCGCCGCTACGCCCAAGGCGCGGGGGCCGATGTCCGCATCGCAAGCAGCCATGGCCGCGCCCGCGCCAGACGCCAGCGCGCCGCCGCCTGCGCCGCACGTGGCCGCGCTCTTGGCGCCGTTCCCGTCCAACTCCCTGTTCTTCTCGCGCAGCGCCGACGCCGCGCTCTTTCCCATGGAACGCTGGCGCAAGGGCTTGATGGCCAGCGCCCGGCGCGTGACGCCGGCCCAGTTGGCCAACGACGAGCCGCAAGGTTGGCGCCCGCTGCGCGAGCAGATCGCCCGCTACCTGGGCGCGGCCCGTGGCATCAGCTGCGATCCGGACCAGGTCATCGTGCTGGGCGGCATCCGGGACGGCCTGGACCTCTGCGGCCATCTCCTGTTGCAGCCGCAGGACAGGGTGCTGATCGAGGATCCCGGCTACCTGAACGCCGAACCCATCTTCGGCCAGTACACCCGCCACGTCGTGCCGCTGGCCATCGACGCCGAAGGCTTTCCGGTTGCGCGGGCCCGCAATCAACGCGGCGTGAAGCTGGTGCACGTCACGCCCGCCCACCAGGCGCCCACCGGCGTCACCATGCCGGTCTCGCGCCGCCTGGAGCTGCTCGACTGGGCCGCGCAAGCCGGCTGGTGGATCGTCGAGGACGACTACGACAGCGAATTCAGCTATGACGGCGCGCCGCTGGCCGCCCTGAAAAGCCTGGACACGGCCGACCGCGTCATCCACTGCGGCAGCTTCAACAAGACCCTGTTCAATGCCTTGCGCATCGGCTATGCGGTGGTACCCAAGGCGCTGGCGCCCGATTTCGTGCAGGCACGCCGCCGGGCGGGGCGCTCGCCCAGCATCATCGAGCAGATGACCTTGGCAGCGTTCCTGCAGGACGGCAGTTTCGCGCGCCACGTGCGCAAGGCGCGCGGCGTCTACGCGCGCCGCCGCGACGCCGCGCTGCGCGCCTTGCGCCAGGCGGTTGGCAGCGACGAACTGCGCGTCAGCGGCGAGCACGCCGGCTTCCATCTGCTGTGGCGGCTGCCGCCGGGCTGGGATATGACGCAGGCCGTGGTGGCGGCGCGGGCTGCGGGTGTGGGCATGCAGCCGCTGGCGGATTTCTGCCGCAAGGTAGACCTGCCGCCGGGCGTGGTGGTGGGCTATAGCGCGGTGCAGGAAGACGCCTTGTCGAGGCTGGGAACGCTGCTGGCGCAAGCGGCGCCGGGCGAAGGCCCGCAGCAGGACCCGGCGCTGCTGCGCCGCCTGCTGCGAGTCAAGGACCGCATGGACGCCGCCTCGCACGAGGCCTGGCCGGTGGAGCGCCTGGCCGAGGTCAGCGGCATTTCCAAGGCGCACTTCGCGCATTCCTTCAAACGCGCCTTCGGCCTGCCGCCGCATCGCTACCTGCTGACGCGGCGCATCGAGCAAAGCGTGGCCATGCTGCGGGATACGGAGCAGAGCGTCACGGAAATCGCCTACGCCACGGGCTGGGAAAGCCTGGGCACCTACAGCCGCATCTTCCGTGATATCACCGGGCTGAGTCCCAGCGCCATGCGCGCGCAGGCGCGGACCGAAGCGCAGCCGCTGGACCGGATGCCCGCCTGCGTGGTGAAGGCCGCGCAGCGCCCCGATCTCAATATCGCTGTTTTGGAGAAGCGGCGGCGCGAGGCCGACGGTAAATTTCCGCCATCAACCCAGGAGGTCTTATGAACTTAGGCATCAATGTGGCGGGCGTGTACGTGGACGATCAGGACGCGGCGCTGGCGTTCTACGTCGACAAGCTCGGATTCCGCGTCCATACGGACGTGCGCAACGGACCGTACCGGTGGCTGACGGTGCAGCATCCGGATCAGCCCTCGTTTCAGCTCGGCTTGTTCGCGCCCGGTCCGCCCATCCACGACGAGGCCACCGCGCAGACCTTGCGCGCCATGGTCGCCAAGGGCGCGATGCCGCCTCTGGTGCTGCACGTGGCCGACTGCCGGGAAAGCTACGCCCGGCTGCAGGCGCAGGGCGTCGAGTTCACGCAGGAACCGATCGAACGCTACGGCAGCGTGGACGCGGGTTTCCGCGATCCGGCGGGCAACGGTTGGAAGATGATCCAGGCGCCACGGGGCGCGGCATGACATCCGGCCCCGGGCGATGAAGGCATGATCAGTAGGTGATCCGCACCGAGGCCGCGCTGCGCTCGGCCCGCGTGCGGGAGACGGCTTCGATGTTGTTGCCGTCCGGATCCAGCACGAATGCCGCGTAGTAGCCGGGATGGTAGGCAAGACGCTCGCCCGGCGGGCCGTTATCCCGGCCGCCGTGCGCCATCGCCGCCTGGTAGAAGGCATCCACCATGGCCTGGTCTTCCGCCTGGAAGGCCAGGTGTATGCGGCCGGTCAGTTCGCCCTGTACCTCGGCGCTGCCGGGCGCGGAGATGAACAGCTCGTCCGCCCAGAAGTTCTTGTCGTCGGAGCCGCCGATGGGAATCTTCAGCGCATTGCAGACCGCGGTATAGAACGCCTTGCTGGCGGACAGGTCGCGCACGACCAGCCCGATGTGATCGATCAAGCGGCCCTTATGTCGTTCTTTCTGCGCCATGAATCGCTCCTGGCTATCGAGTGGGGGGAGAATCAGCGGTGTCAGACTACGCTTGCCGGGTTCCTGTTTCAAGCTGCCGCGCAGCCGTCTTGGATGCCGCGCTCACTCCTTGCCGGCCATGGCCCGCATGGGTTGGCAGGTCAGCTCATTCTCTTCCTCTCCGAATTCCGCCAGGTCCTTGCGCGCCTTGGTGTAGGCGCGCAGATACTCCGCATCGAACACCAGGGACGACACGCCGGACTCGCGGGCGGACGACTGCTGCCGTTTCTTCAGTATCTCCAGCAGCTCGGGGGTCAGCACCTTGCAATACTCCATGATGGCGTGGATCTGGGCCAGCGAGGTGGCCCGCTCCAGGTTCTGCTGCGCCGAGGCGGTTGCGGCGGCCAGCGCCAGCACGGCGGCCGCGGCCCAGGCGGCCGGTTTGAGCAAGGGATGGGGCATTGCGGGGCAGTTCCGTTCGTATTGCGAAAGACCGCATTTAACACGATCTGCGACAGGGCTCCCGCCGACGCCCTGGTAAATGCGGCTGTCGGTCTACAATTCCCCCCGCTCCATCCGGGGGCTCAGGCTGTCCGTACGTGTAGTGTCGATAAGGGTCTACCCATGCGTCTGAACCAGTGCCAGAACTTCCACGACTTTCGCCGCATGGCCCGCCAGCGGCTGCCGGGCCCCATCTTCAATTACATCGACGGCGCCGCCGACGATGAAACCACCTACCGCCGCAACACCGCCGCTTTCGAATCCTGCGACCTGCTGCCTGACGTGCTGCGCGGCGTGTCCGACGTGGACATGTCGGTGACCGTCATGGGCCAGAAGCTGGCGCTGCCGGTCTATTGTTCGCCCACCGCCTTGCAGCGCCTGTTCCATCACGATGGCGAACGCGCCGTGGCCGCCGCGGCGGGCAAATTCGGCACCATGTTCGGCGTCTCCTCGCTCGGCACTGTCAGCCTGGAAGAAGCCCGCAAGATCAGCGGCGGCCCCCAGGTCTACCAGTTCTACTTCCACAAGGACCGCGGCCTGAACCGCGAGATGATGGCGCGCGCCAAGGATGCTGGCGTGCAGGTCATGATGCTGACCGTGGACAGCATCACCGGCGGCAACCGCGAACGCGACAAGCGCACCGGCTTCGCCATTCCGTTCAGGCTGAACCTTGCCGGCATCGCGCAGTTCGCCATCAAGCCGGCCTGGGCGCTGAACTACCTGACGCATGAACGCTTCCGGCTGCCGCAGCTGGACACCCACGTCGACATGGGCGGGGGCGCCATGTCCATCAGCCGCTATTTCACCGACATGCTGGACCCGGCCATGACCTGGGACGACGTCGCCGCCATGGTGCAGGAATGGGGCGGACAGTTTTGCCTGAAGGGCGTGATGTCGGTGGAAGACGCCAGGCGCGCGGCCGACATCGGCTGCACCGGCATCGTGCTGTCCAATCACGGCGGCCGCCAACTGGACGGCTCGCGCAGCGCCTTCGACCAGCTCGCCGAAATCGTCGACGCGGTCGGCGACCGCATCGATGTGATGATGGATGGCGGCGTGCAGCGCGGCACCCATGTGCTCAAGGCCCTGGCCCTGGGCGCCAAGGCGGTGGGCCTGGGCCGCTACTATTTGTTCCCGCTGGCGGCCGCGGGCCGGCCGGGGGTGGAGCGCGCGCTGGAACTGATGCGCGTCGAGATCGAGCGCGCCATGAAGCTGATGGGCTGCAGGACCGTCGCGGAATTGCAGCGGCGGCATTTGCGGTTCCGCTGATCGATAGCGCTTGGCGGATCGGGCCGGGCGCCCCGATCCGCAGGCTTGCGCCTCAGAACGCGATCTTCACGCCTAGCTTGCCGTTGAAGCTCTGCCCATCGCCCCGCAGGCTGATCTCCGAGCCCACGCTGCCGTACACCGAGACGTTGCGCTTGACGCCCACGTCCGCGCCCAGATTCAGTTGCACCGACGTGCCCTTCATGTCAGCCCGGAACGGCACATAGCCGTTCTGGGAAGAGAACTCCGTGGTCGGGTTGGTCAGGAACTCATTGACCAGGCTGGCGCGCAGCCAGGTGGTTGCGATGCGCTTGCCGTCCGGTCCCGGATCCAGTTCCACCGTGCGCGCCAGGCGCACGCCCAGGCGGCCCCTCAGGCTGTCGACGTCGTTGAAGCGGATCTTGGCGGCGCCGTCGTTGGCGTCATTGAGATTGACGTTCTGGAACACCAGCTGCGCCTGGGGTTCGATGACCCACTCGTCGTTCAGGCGGAACGGATAGCCGCCTTCCAGCGAGGTCGCGAAACCGAAGCCGCGGGTGTCCAGGTTGTAGCCGGCCGGGGAACGGCCGTTGTCGACGTCGTAGCGCGTGCCTTGGATCACGGCATCGACATACCAGCCTTCCTTGCCGATATGCGTCCAGTAGCCGCCCAGCGTCACGCCATTCATGGCCGCTTGGCCAGCGGAGCGGCCGTCGAGGTGGTCGACGTCGGCCGTGGCGCGTCCGAAGGCGACGTAGGCGCCTGCGTGGTCCATGCTGCCGTTGGCGTTGGCGCGGCGGTAGAGATCCACGCCGGATTGCAGGCCATAGATCTTGTAGTCGTAGTCGGGGCCTCTGGAGCCCAGGATGCCCGAGTTGCTGCCGTTGCGTTCGCCGGTCACGCCGATGACGCGGCCCCAGGCCAGGGAATTGCCGCCGGCCGGGGTGGAGGGCAGGGCGTAGCGCGCCTCGCCGATGCGCTCGTGCAGCGAGTCCAGAAAGGTCGCGCCGTAGCGCAAGGCCAGCTCCGGCGTCGCCACGGCCGTGGAGACTTCGGGCCGGTAGTTGGGCGGCGCCGGCGGCGTGGGCGTGGGCGGATTGGGCGGAATCGGCGGCACGGGCGGATTCGGCGGCACCGGGGGTTCCGGGTCCTTGCAGGCGGGATTGCTGGGCGCGGCGGCGCAGTCCACCGTCGAACGCAGGTACCAGTTCTGCAGCCCGCTGCCGTCCACGCTGGAGCGTTGCAGCGTATAGGCGTAGGGGCCCGCGGCGACATAGCCGCCGGCATTGCCCAGCGTGAACGCGCTGGCGGCGGTCGTGCCGCCATTGACGGCATCGACAAGCAGGATGCCGTTGCCGGTGGTCACTGCGCCCGCGCCGCCGGCATTGGCGACGATCAGCGACGACGAGCCGGAAGCGGTCCCGCCATTGATCACCAGCCGGTCCGACGGCGAACCGTCGCCGCCCAGCAAGGTGTTCATGGCGATCCTGCCGCCCTGGCCGACGTAGTTCGGCGTCGTCAGCGTGGTGCCGGGCGCGGTGCCGCTGCCCATGTTGATGAGTCCGGCGTTGATCACGCCGGCCGTGGCCTGGCTGTAGCCATTGAGATCGAGCGTGCCAGCAGCCGTCACGTTCACGGCCGAGTTCGGACTGAGCGTGGAGACCGCGCCGGCGCGCAGCACGCCGTTATTGATGTTGGTCGGGCCGCCATAGGTGTTCTGGGCGGTCAGGATCGTGGTGCCGCTGCCGTTCTGATTGACCGTGCCGTTGCCGGAGATCAGGCCCGCGAACGTCACGCTGTCAGAGCGGTTGAAACTCAGTGCGCCGTTGTTGGCTACATTGCCCAGGATGCCGCCGGAGGTGCCGCCATCGCCTAGCTGCAGCGTGCCCGCAGAAATCGTGGTGCCGCCCGTGTAGGTATTGTCGGCCGTCAGGATCGTGGTGCCGGCGCCGATCTGGTTGACCGTGCCGCTACCGGAGATCAGGCCCGGGAACGTCTGGACGTCGGAGCGATTGAACGTCAGTGCTCCATTGTTCGCCACATCGCCCAAAATGGCTCCGGAGGTGCCGCCGTCGCCCAACTGCAGCGTGCCCGCAGAAATCGTGGTGCCGCCCGTGTAGGTATTGTCGGCCGTCAGGATCGTGGTGCCGGCGCCGATCTGGTTGACCACGCCGCTGCCAGAAATCAGGCCAGGGAAGGTCTGGACATCGGAGCGGTTGAAATTCAACGCGCCATGGTTCGTCACGTCGCCCAGGATGGCGCCCGTAGTACCGCCGTTGCCCAGCTGTAGCGTGCCTGCCGAAATCGTGGTGCCGCCGGTGTAGGTATTGTCGGCCGTCAGGATCGTGGTGCCGGCGCCGATCTGGCTGACCGTGCCGCTACCAGAGATCAGGCCCGGGAATGTCTGGACGTCGGAACGATTGAACGCAAGCGCCCCGTTGTTCGCCACATTGCCCACAATGGCGCCAGAGGTGCCGCCGTCGCCCAATTGCAGGGTGCCTGCGGCGATTGTCGTCCCGCCCGTGTAGCTGTTGTTGCCCGTCAGCACGGTGGTGCCCGAGCCTATCTGGTTGACCGCGCCGCTGCCGGATATCTGGCCGGCAAGCGTCATGGTGTCGGAGCGGTTGAAGGCCAGCAAGCCGTCGTTCGCCACATTGCCCAGGATGGACCCCGAAGTGCCGCCATTGCCTAGCTGCAACGCGCCCGCCGAAATCGTGGTGCCGCCGGCATAGGTGTTGTCTGCGGTCAGGATCGTGGTCCCGGCGCCGATCTGGTTGACCACGCCGCTGCCGGAGATCTGGCCCGCGAAGGTCTGGACATCGGAGCGGTTGAAGGTCAGCGCGCCGTTGTCGATCACATTGCCCAGGATGGCACCCGACGTGCCGCCACTGCCCAGTTGCAGCGTGCCCGCCGAAATCGTGGTGCCGCCGGTATAGGTGTTGTCTGCGGTCAGGATGGTGGTGCCTGCGCCGATCTGGTTGACCACGCCGCTGCCGGATACCTGGCCGGCGAAGGTCACTACATCGGAGCGGTTAAAGGTCAGCGCGCCGTTGTCGACCACGTTGCCCACGATGGCGCCCGTGGCGCCGCCATTGCCCAGTTGCAGCGTGCCCGCGGAAATCGTGGTGCCGCCGGTGTAGGTATTGTCCGCCGTCAGGATCGTGGTGCCTGTACCGATCTGGTTGACTGCGCCGCCGCCCGATACCAGGCCCGTGAACGTGACGCTATCGGAGCGGTTGAAGGCCAGCATGCCGTTGTTGGCTACGTCGCCGACGATTGCCCCCGAGGTGCCGCCATTGCCCAGTTGCAGCGTGCCCGCCGAAATCGTGGTGCCGCCCGTGTACGTGTTGTTTCCCGTCAGGACCGTGGTGCCGGCGCCGATCTGGCTGACCGAGCCGCTGCCGGAAATCTGGCCGCCGAGCGAGAGGGTATTGGACCGGTTGAATACCAGCGTCCCGTTGTTGGCCACGTTGCCGACGATGGCGCCGGTGGTGCCGCCATTGCCCAGCTGCAAGGTGCCCGCCGAGATGGTGGTGCCGCCGGTATAGGTATTGTTGGCCGTCAGTATCGTGGCGCCCGTGCCGTTCTGATTGACCACGCCGCTGCCCGAGACCAGGCCCGCGAACGTGACGCTATCGCTGCGGTTGAAGTTCAAGGCCCCGTTATTGCTCACATTGCCGACGATGGCCCCGCTGGTGCCGCCATTGCCCAACTGCAGCGTGCCGCCGGCTATCGTGGTGCCGCCCGTGTAGTTGTTGTTGGCGGTCAGGATCGTGGTGCCGCTGTAGGTGCTGAGCTTGCCCGCGCCCGTGATGCCGGGGACAAACAGATAGCCACTGGTATTGGTGTGGTTGAACACCAGCCCGCCGGTGGCGCCCAGCGTCAGATTAGGGCTGGGACCCGTCAACGTCAGCGTCCCGGGGGCCGCCGCCGCGGACAATGCGGCCGCGCCGATATTGATGACGCCCTGCGAGCCGGCCGCCACGCCTGCGCGCGCGCTGGCTGCGCTGACGGTGGCGTTGTTCGAAATGGTCAGCGCGCCGGAGCCGGAGTTGCCCACCGTGAGGACGCCGGAGTTGGTCCAAGAGGAGCCGGTGCCGTCGACTGTGACCGCGCCCGTCGAATTCGCGCCGGCGCCGATGGTGCCATTCGTGCTGGCAACCGCGCCGCCATTGGTGACGTTGACCCGGCCGTTGCCGGAAAAGCCCACAGTAAGTTCGGCGCTGCTGTTCCACTGCGTTCCCGCCCCGCTGATCGTCACCAGACCCACGCTGCCCGAGTCATAGCCTACGTAGGCCAGCCCATTGCTCACGACCGCGCTGTCGCTGATCTGCAACGTGCCGTTGCCGGTCTGGCCGACGCGCATGAAACCGGTGCTGTTCAGCTGCGATCCCAAGCCGCTGACCGTCACGGTGCCGGTGCCGCCAGCCGCCACGCCCACATAGGTGTTGGTGGTGCTTCTTACAATGCCGCCATTCGAAACGCCCAGCGTGCCAGTGCCCGAGAATCCCACGGACAGGCCCGAACTGTTAGTCCATTGCGCCCCGGCGCCGCTCACGGTTACATGGCCGGTGCTGCCGACCTGCCGGCCAACAAAGCCGGAGCCGTTGGACACCACGCCGGTCGCGCCGATCTGCAATGTCCCGGTACTGGTGTTGCCTACCGTCAGGGAGCTGGCGCCCAGGTTCCAGGGTGAACTCTGCGACCCCGGAACGGTGACCACCGAACCGCCATCGATGGTCTGGGAATAGGCGGGGAAAGCGCCCAACGCGATCAGGAATGCGCTGGAAAGCTTGAATGACAAGCGGACGTCAATTGGTGACAAGGGCTGCATCTTCTCTACTCACTTAATCAAAAGAAATTCAGTGAAGTGATCGTCTGCGCGTAATGCCTGCCAATTGAAGTTGCCGGCGGGTCTGATCCCGGGCAAGGGCAGGCATTTAGCATAAGCCTGTTTATTGCTGTGGTTACAACAATAAAAAGGGGCGGATGCTGGAGGCGCAGCGATGTCTAGGCTCCCGCTTTTTCAAACGGGAGCCTTGGGTGTGCGTGGAAGAGCCGGGCGATCAGGGAACCGAAGCGGTTCCGATCAGAGGCTGAATAGGGACGGTGTCCAGGCCAAGGCGCGCGCGCAAGGCGGAGCGATGGCAGGTCTGGCCGGGGAGGAGGGGGGACGTACAGGCAACGCGCATGGCAGATAGAACCGACAAAAAAATGCCTAGCCTCAGTAGTTCTGTTCCATGGCAGAGCTGCTTGGACCTCCGGATTCAGCACATGGTCTGGAAATGCACGAACGAGGGTTTTGCAAAGGAGGTCAAGTTCAGATTAATGCTGGAAAATCCGGGCGCGATTGATGTAAATCAAGGGCTGTGCGCGGCGTGTGATTAATCGGCTGTCCATGCGCAGAGCATTGTCGTGTTGCCGCAACCGGTAGCAATAGTGTTGCGGACGCGGCGCGGATAAGCAGCGTGGCGTCCGGTCTCAAGTCTCGCTCAGGCTCCGGCTTTGCGCAGGAGGCAGGCTTGCGTGCACTGGTTCAGCAAGGGATCGCCGGCTTCCATCAGTATTGGTTCGACAGGCTGTCGCACGCGCGGCAGCAGCCGCGCCAACAGCATTTCGCAATCGCGCCGCAGATAGCTTTGCTCGCCTGTCAGCTTGCCGATGGCGCGCGCCAATGCAGAGTCCCGCGCCAGTACCAGCAGCGCCAGACGGTTGCTGTCGGTGTTGCGCAGCAGCCAGACGCCGGTGGCAGTGCGCAGCAGCGGGTCCAGCGTGTCGGCCAGTTTGCGCAGATCGGACTCGTTCAATCCGTGCGCCTGAAAGCGCGGCGTGGCGTCGCCGGCCTGGGTCTGGCGTTCCAGCAGGTCCGCTTCCAGGCGCCAGGCTCGCGCCTGCTCCAGGTCGCCGCGCCGCAGCGCCGCCGCCGTCAGTTGGCGCAGGCAGGGCAGGCGCTGCGGGCCGGGCTCGTTGGCGGCCTGCGTCCACAACACTTCCGCCGCTGCTTCCAGGCGCGAGGCCTCGGTAGGGGCCATGCGGGCCCTGCGCAGCTGCAGCGCAGCCAGTTGGCAAAGCGTAGGCACGTGGCCGGGGTGTGCGCGCAGGTTCTGTTCCAGCAGGATGGCGGCGCTGTCCGCATCGCCGGTGAGCATGTCGGCGTACCAGGCCATGCTGGCCCGTTCGTCGGCCGACAGCGCGCGCAAGCGTTGCTTGCGCATCAGGTCATGATGGCCGGCGATGGCTTCGTCGCGTTCGTTCCGCAGTTCGCGGGCAGTCTGCTCGATGGCGTCGCGTTGCGATGCGTCCAGGGCCTGGGCCAGCGGCAGGCGTTGGTCGCCGAGCCATTCTTCAGCTGCGGTGGGCGAGGCGCGGCGCCAGGGTAGTGGGTTGGTGCTTGTTGGCGCCGCTTGCGGGGCTGAGGTTTGTGCTGCGCTTTGGCGCGAAGGTCCGGTAGCTCGCTGTTCCGGCGATGCCGTGGTGTGCAGCGCGGCCAGACGGTCAGATAGGGAAGGGTGAGTGTCGTCGCCAGTGGTCGGACGGCACAGCGCCTGATCGAGCCAGGCCTGCGCCTCGGCTTCGTCGCGCGGCAAGGCCAGTTCGGTATGTCCGGCCAGCCGCGCATGGGGCGAGGGCGGCTGAGCGTCGGCGGCTTGCGCGTAGGCGGCCGGCCAATACTCGCGCAGCGCCCTGGCTTGCAGGGACACCGCCACCAGCGCATTCGCAGCCGCAGCCGCGCCGCAGGCTTGCGCCGATTGCGCATCGGCCTCGTACTCGCATTCCCGGGCAAAACCCAGGCTGGCCGTCAGAAAGCGCGGCACATGCCAATTCATGAAGAGGCGCAGCGGCCCCGTCGACAGTCCCTTGCGCCGCTCCAGCTGCCGCGCCGCCTCCTGCCATTGCAGCCGTGCGAAATACACCCGGCTGGCGTAGCGCCCATGGCTGCCGGCGATGTGCGCGCATTCGTGCGCCAGGATGGCGCGGCAAGCATCGGCCGACAGCATCTCCAGCAGCGGCTGCCCCAGCCACAGCACGTTGCGCGTGCGGCCCAGCAGTTGCCGGTGCTGCCGGATGCTGGCGTTGAACTCGCCGTTCAGATAGACCGCGTCCAGCGCCGGCGCGCCCAAGCGCGCGCGCACCTGCTCGATCTCGCGGAACAGCGCGGGGGCGTCTTCGGCCCGCAGGCGGATGCCATCCTCCGCGGCTGGCGGCCGTGCCGCGAATGGCAGCCGCAGCATTGCCCAGCCCGCGAAAGGCAGCGGCAGGGCGAGAGCTCCTGCTGCAACGCCCAGCACACCCGGCAGCGCCGCATACAGCCATGCGGGCGCGGTGCATAGCGCCACGCCCGCACTTACCAGTGCAGCATCACCCAGCAGCAGCCGGGCCGACAGCTTCAATCCCGACAGCCCGAGGCGCGCCATGTGCTTACTGTGCGGCCGGCTTGGGCGGCAGGTCTTCGGCTGACACGCCGCCGCGGCCCAGATAGGCGCCGAACACCGTGCCTATGGTCTTGACCAGGCTGTGCGAGTTCATCACCTGCGCCTGGATATCTTCAATGTCCTCGTCGTCCGGTTGCAGGCGGCAGGCGTGCTGGGCCCATTCGATCGCGGCAAAGCGGTTCTTCTTGGCGCCGCGGCCATGCGTGTAGGCCAGCGCGATCTCGGCGCTGGCGCGGCCGGCGCGCCAGTCGTCGTCTTCCTCGACCAACGGACGCAGATAAGCGCGCACGCCTTCCTGCTGTTCCTGTCCGGTGCCATGGTCGCGCAGCAGCACGCCGATGCGCAGGCGCGCCAACGCTTCCGCGCGCGGCTCCTCGCGGGCGCCTTGCAGCAGTCCAAGCACCTTGTCCAGGTTCTCGCGGCGCGAGAAGTCCGTCCCGCCGTCGAAGATATTGCGATGGGCCATGTTGTACATGGCCAGCGGCGAGCCGTCGTCCACGGCGCGCTGCAGCCACTGGTCGCGCACGGCGTCGTCCAGGTAGCTGTCGGGCGTGTTGTCGCGGAAGCCGCGGTGGATGTCATACATGCTGCTGGCCGCGTCCGGCACGCGCCGGTCCGCCAATTGGCGTGTCAGGAAATAGCCTTGCTCATGGTCGCCGCCGTCCCACAACATCGCGGCCGCCGCCAGCACGTTGAAATCGTCGTCCATCTGGTCTGCCGCCAGCTCCGCCGCGCGGTCCAGCAACTGCTGCGCCCGCACCGGATCCTGCGCAAAGCCCCAGCGGCCGAACTGATGCGCCACTGCCGCCAGCGCCTGCGCCGTGGCCACCTGGTCCCAGCCGCACATGCGTTCCAGCACGCGCTTGAACGCGCCATCCTCGTCCGGCTGATGATGGATGATGCTCACGTGCGCGAAGCTGCGGAACGGCCCGTCCACCTGCGCAAGATACTCGTTCGGCCCAAACGCCGCCACGCTTTGGCCATGCAGTGCGCGGGCGCGCGCCTGATCTTGCAGCGAATAGCTGGCGAATTGCGCGTAATAGCCCAGCGCCATGCCGCGCTCCGTCGGCCGCAGCTCGCGCGCCAGGAACGACTCGAAAATGCGGCGGTACTCTTCCACGGCCTCGACGTCGTCCGGCTCCGGATAGCTGTCCAGCGCGTCATGAATGCCGATCCAGCGGATCGCGTTGCGCTGCGGCTCCGTCAGCGCCTCGCACAGCGGGCCGCCCGCCATGCCGTCGATATCCTCATAGCTGCCGCCCCAACGCGGCTGCAGGTATTGCGCGTAAGCCGTCAGCGCGCCCAGATGCCCGGGCCGCAGCTCCAGGGCGCGCAGCAGCCAATAATCCTTGGCCTGCTCCATTTCATGCTCGGCGCGCGGCGCCAGCCAAGCCGGCAAGGCTTGCGGCGCCTGCGCGAGACGCGGCACGCCCACTGACGCCAGATGCGCCAGCGCTGCATCCATCAGGCCTTCTTCCTCGATATCGTCATGCGTCAAGGTCTCGGGCGGATTGCCCGCGTACAGCGCACGCAGCCAGTACGGCTCCTTGAAGTGGGCGGCCAGCTGCATCATCGTCACGCAGGCCGCAATCGGTCGCGGAGAAAGCGCCATCGCCTGCAGCAAGGCAGCGGCTGAACGCTCGCAAGCCAGTGCCGCGCCCAGCCAGCGGTCCTGGGTCACGCTGTCCGCCCAGCCATAACCGCGTATGTCCGCCGCGCGGCCGTAGCAGAAATTACCCATCACCAGCTGCGCGTGATACGAGTCCGGGCAGGCGGCGATCCAGGCTTGCAGGAAATCCGAGGCGTCCTGGTATGGCACCGTCGAATAGTCGAACAGGGTGCCGGAATTGGCCGCCTCGAAATAGGGCGCGCCAGGGTCTTCCGTATTTGCCCAGTCTTGCTGTTCCAGGTCGGCGTAATAGGCGTCGAGCTGCGCGTAGGCGCGGGATTGAACCAGAGCGCGGACGTCGCGGCGGATGGCGGTGAGGGATTGCAAGGAGGCACCTGAGGGGGATGAACGGGAATCTGCCCACGGGCGGGGCGGGGCAAATGATGCCTTACTTGGAAGTCAGCCCAAGGAATAAAAGCGATAAAAAATAAATAAATATTTCTAAATGTGTTTTTGCAGTGTCTCCGCCGCACTATTGCCCTCGGTCGGCCGGAGCATGGCCAGATTCGATGATCTTGGCCATGCCGTATTCCCCCCGTGCGATCAGCGCCGCCGCACGGGGAGCGGCGGTCAATGAGGCTTGATAGCGACTTTCAGCACGCCATCGCGCTGGTTGGCGAACAGTTCGTATGCCGCGACGATGTCATCCAGCTTGTACTGGTGCGTGACGAGCAGACCCAGATCCACACGGCCCGATTCGATCACATTCATCAGGCGGCGCATGCGTTCCTTGCCGCCCGGGCACAGCGCGGTGTTGATCTGGTGATCGCCCAGGCCCGCGGCAAACGCATCCATGGGAATGCGCAGGTCGGAGGAATACACCCCCAGGCTGGACAGCGTGCCGCCCGGTTTGAGGATGCGCAGGGCTGATTCGAACGTGCCCTGAGTGCCCAGCGCCTCGATCGACGAATCCACGCCGCGCCCGCCCGTGAGCTTCAATATCTCGGCCACGACGTCGCAGTTCTTGAAGTTCAGCGTCACGTCCGCGCCCATCTTGCGGGCGATGTCCAGGCGGTGGTCGTTGCCGTCGATGGCAATGATGGTGGTGGCGCCGCGCAACTTGGCGCCCGCCGTGGCGCATAAGCCGATAGGTCCTTGCGCGAACACGGCCACCGTGTCGCCGATCTTGATGTTGGCGTTCTCCGCGCCCTTGAATCCCGTGGACATGATGTCCGGGCACATCAGAACCTGTTCATCGGTCAGCCCGTCCGGAATGGGCGCGAGATTGGCCTGCGCGTCGGGCACCAGCACGTACTCGGCCTGCGTGCCGTCGATCAGATTGCCGAAGCGCCAGCCCGCCGTGGCCTTGTAGCCGTGGCAGCCGCAGCGCCCGCTGGGGATTAGATAAGCGCCGTCCTGGCTGGGGAATCCATCCTGGCTGGGATACGAGGTGAAGCTCGGGCAGATGGCGCCGGCGATGACGCGCTGGCCCTCCTGGTACCCGATCACGGCGCTACCCAGTTTCTCGATCACGCCCACTGGTTCGTGGCCAACGGTGAGCCCCTGGGCGACGGGGTACTCGCCTTTCAAGATGTGCACGTCCGTGCCGCAGATGGTGGTGGTGGTGATGCGGATCAGCGCGTCATTGGGGCCGACGTCCGGGATGGGCTTGTCGGTCAGCTCGATCCGGCCAGGCGCGACGAAGATTGCAGCTTTCATGAGAGCGGGCATCAGAGTCTCCTTGGGGCGGTAGGTGATTCCTCAGGCTAAACCGGAGCGGTCCGCAGGCCAACTGTAGTGCCGCAATCAATTGATGTGGGTCAAGACAAGTCGGCAGGCGGAAAGCGCGGCGATGGCGCGCTCTTCGCAAATGCTGGCAATCCTCAATGACACAAGCGTCGCAAGGTATCATGCGCAGGTTTTCACGGATCGACCTCCTTCACGGGTCAGAAGGCTTTTCAATGAAAAAAAGCATTCCGTTGGTATTGCTGTCGTCCATGCTGCTGACGGCTTGTGGTCCCGACAAAATCATCGCCGATCTGCCTTCGCCTGACGGGAAGTATCACGTTGAGGTCCGCAAATGCCCGCAGCGCGGGTCGCTGACCTGGGACGAGCAGACCCAGGTTTCCGTGGTTGAAGCGGGCGTGTCGGAAAAGTGCAATGCGTTCATCGTGGCGCTGACGCAGTTCCGATCGTATACGCCTGACGAGCAACTGCAGCTTGAATGGCTTTCCGATACGGAACTCCGGGCCTGGCATCCTGCGTTCGAGCCGAAGAATGGCCCATGGGCCCGGACGTTCAAACAGAATTCGCCAGTTCAGGTGACATTCGCGCCCAAGCAGTAATAGGCCGCCGGTTATCCACGCGTTGCCAGGGCGATGTCGTAAACGTGATAATTTGTTGCGCCGTCGGCGCAGTTGTTACCGCTTGAATCGGCGGCTTCGAGGGCATGCGGAAAATCCGCGGCTTATGGCCAGGGATAGCTGATTTTTTTGCCATCCGCGCAATGGCATCTATGGTTGAATACGCTCCGTTTGCGCGCGGTTGCGCCAGCCGCGCGACTCATACTCCACGGAGCTTTGTCCAGTATGCGTTTCAGAGTTTTGACCATGGGGTTGCTGATGGCGGGCGCCAGTGTTGCGCAGGCTGCCACGGTGCAGGAAGTCTTCAACGGAAAAATGCTGGGCAAGAGCCAGGCGCATTTCGAAACGATAGCCGGCGCGCCGCAGGAATCCTACGGCGACGATCGCGTGTTCGACGTGCAGGGTTGCCTGATCACCGCGACGATCAAGTCGGGCAAGGTATCGGCGCTGAGCATGGAGCCTTCCGAAACCTGCCAGCCCGACCTCGCCAGCTTCATTGGCGAATATGCGCCCAAGCCTGGGCAGAAAATCATCCCCGCCGCCTTCGACTCGGGCCTGACGTACACGGCCGATTGCCTGACGGACTGCGGCAATGCCGCCGACCCGTGGGTCTACGCAAGCTGGACCGCGCCCCGTGCGGCGGGCGGCATGGAAGTCATGCTGGGCTTCGTGCAGGCCGGAGGCGACGCGCTGGACGCGGCCGACAAATGGGCCACGCAGATGGAAAAGGCGGAAGGCAAGGATTACCTGCTTAACAACAAATTCAATTGCGACGCCCGCTACAACAATGTGGCGGCGGCCGCTTTCAAGAACGTGACCGCGACCAGCGTCAAGATCGGGTTTGATCTGCCGAAGGAATCTTGCCGCTAGGTCGCGCTGCGAACTGCTGTCTTTGTAATCCACGGCCATGCCAGGCCGATTCCAGGGGAAAACAATAAAATGAAGAAGCTAGTCTTGACGGTTCTTGCGACTCAACTGCTTGCCGGGTGTGCGGGGTCCCCGATAAGCAACATGATCAATAATGAACGCCAGGAAACCCGGGCTGACATGATGCAATCGTGGGTCGGCGAGAGCGAAGAAAAGCTGGTTTCCAAATGGGGGCCGCCCACCAACAGCTATACCTTGTCCAGCGGCGGCAAGATCATTTCGTACGAATACGTCCGTGGCATCATCAACAACACCATCTACCGATGCACGGAGAAATTCAGGATTGACGATGGCAGTGTCACCAAGTGGGGCCTGAGCTCCGGCTGCGACACGAGGATCAATGGCGGGAACCTGATATCGAAGGATATCCCCATTCCGCAGCCGACCTTGTGATGACGGGCGCGGCTTATGGCCGCGCTGCAATGGGCTGAGACTGAGCGTGAATATCGAGAACATCAAAGGCCGGCTGGCCTTTCTGCAGGAAGCCGAAAAACTCAAAAGCGTGCTGCGTAGCGGATTCACGTCCACCGGCCGTCCCGAAAGTACGGCCGAACACAGCTGGCGCCTGTGCCTGATGGCCATGGCTTTCGAGGACGAACTGGCCGGCCTGGATATGCTCAAAGTCCTGAAACTGTGCGTGCTCCACGATCTGGGCGAGGCCATACATGGCGACGTTCCGGCCATCGAGAAACACCAGCATCCGGACAAGAGCGAGCAGGAGAAAACCGACCTGCTGCATCTGACCCGCTCTCTGGACGAGACACAGCGAGCCGGCATCATGGCGCTTTGGCAAGAATATGAGGATGCCGCCACGCCGGAGGCCAAGGCCGTCAAGGCCCTGGATAAGCTGGAAACCATCCTCCAGCACACACAAGGCCAGAATCCGCCGGATTTTGATTATGGGTTCAACCTGACCTATGGCCAGAAGCACACCGACGCGGATCCCTTGTTTGCATTGGTGCGCAGTGTCCTGGATGAGAAAACGCGCGAGCGCATGGATCCGGAAACCTGAGAAGTTAGCGACCTGGCGGCTAACTACGTCGCGGTCTCGCGTGAAGCCGCAGGCCGTTCATGCGTGCCAAACCAGACGCCGGAAAGCACCAGGATAAATGCTCCCGTCAGGCGCCAGGTCAGCGGATACGAGGCGCTCAGCAACTCGATCAATACCGCCGTGATCGGCGCCAGCGCCTGAAACGACATTACCCGGCTCGCTTCCAATCGAGTCAGCGCCCACAGCAGGCAGAAATAGCCCACCGCACTGGAAAGCCCGATGAAGACCACATTCGCCCATTGAAAGCCCGACAGGCTGGGCAATAGCGGTGCGCCTCGCATCAGGCAGACGCCCGCCAGGAACAAAACGGAGACAAACATCGCCACCACGCTGATATACATCGACGGATAACGCTGCAGGTAGGGACGATATAAAAGACTGCAAGCCGCGCCGATGAACGTCGCGCCCAGCAAGGCGGCCCAAGCCCAGCCATTGGAAGCGCCGCCAACCGCAGCAGCAGTGGGCTGCAGCAACAGGGCAATCCCCGAGACCGCCACGACCGCACCTGTCAAGCGGGCCCAACTGAAGCGTTCGCGTCCCGTGGCGATCGCGAGGCATAGGGTCACCAGCGGCAGCGTGGAGAACACCAGGGCGCAAGTGGCGGCCGGCAGCCGGGCCAGTGCATAGTTCAACAGCAGTATGAGCATCGCGAATTGCAGAATGCCCAGGCCCGCGACGGCACAGAAATCCTTGGCCGTAAACGGCACCGACCATCGCCGCAGCATGGGCGCGGCAAGCACGACCGCTCCTATGGCATAACGCAGGAAGGCCAGCGTCTCCGGCGAGACGTCGTTCGACACCGCGCGAGTGGACACCATCGCGGCCCCCACCAATGCGCCTGTGACGGCGGCAGCAGCAACAGCTTGGGCGCGTTCACTCATCTGAGCCGCGCCTGTCCGCAAACACGGATTTCATCAGACGGCAGGGATGCATGGCGTTGCCTACAGATCCCGCGCCCAGTATTGCCCCACCAGATCCTTGCCGAAGCTGTGGTGCTGTTCTTCCTCGATCAGCTCGAAACCAGCCTTCTCATAGATCCGGCGCGCATCCGTCAGCACGCTATTGGTCCACAACACCATGCGCTTATAGCCCGCCTGCCGGGCAAACCGCAGGCATTCGTCCACCAGCCTGTGGCCCATGCCCAGCCCGCGCGCGCAGCCGTCCACATATAACAGGCGCAGCTTCGCCGTGGTTTCGTCCTGCCGCACCACGAAGACCGAGCCCACCATCTTCCCGTCCTTCTCCGCGATCCAGCAGCGCTCGCTGTTGCGGTCGAACTCCCGGATGAACTTCGCCACGATCTCGGCCACCAGCGCCTCGTACTCCGAGTTCCAGCCGAACTCCTGCGCATAGACCATGGCCTGGTTCGCCACCACCAGCCCCATGTCGCCTGGCCGCGGATCGCGCAGCACATAGGGCAGGGGGGCTTTGTCGCCGAGCAGGTTCTGGATCTCGTTCATGGCATTAACCAGCTGCGCTTGCGCCGGCTCCGATAGCTGTTTGAGGATGGCGATGATCTCGTTGCGCGACGCCTCATTGAGCGGCGCAAACGCCGCCCGGCCCGCGTCGGTCAGCTCCAGCACGCCCACGCGGGCGTCTGCCGCCGAGCGCGTCTTGGCAATCAAACCCTTCTTCTCGAAGCCCGATATCACCCGGCTGACATACCCTGCGTCCAGGTTCAGCTCCCGGCACAGGTCCGAGGTGCTGAGTGCGGGGCGGTGAGCCAGCTCGTAAAGAATGCGGACTTCGGTCAGGGAGAACTCGCTGGCCAGCAGGTGTTCGTGCAGGACGCCGATCTGGCGGGTGTAGAAACGGTTGAAGTATCGGACCGCTTCGGCGCGGTCGTGGAGCGATTGCTCGGTCATGGGGGGAATCCAAATACTTGCCTAAAGCATATTATTATTTGCTTTAAGCAAGTATTGGAAGATCTTTTTCTGATCTGCGGCGGGCGATCCGATAGGCCGGCGCTATCTGATAGGCGGTTCGGCGCCCGCCTCGCTTAGCGCTGCCGGAACTGCTTCCGATACCCCGCAGGCGACACCGAAAACGCCGCCGTGAAGTGCTGTCGCAGCGACACCGTCGACCCGAACCCCGTCGCCTCGGCCACCCGGTCCACCGACAATCCGCCCGTCTCCAACAGCCGCTGCGCCGCGGCCAGCCTGTGGTTCAGCACCCATTGCGTCACCGTCGTGCCCGTCTTCAGCTTGAAGCGCCGCGTGAAATTGCGGCGGCTGAGCCCGGCCTCGCTGGCCAGGCGGTCCAGCCCCAGCGGCTCCTGCAAATGCTCGATGGCCCATTCCATCGCGACGCCTATCGGGTCGCCGCCGTCCTCCCGCGTGAGCGGTCGTTCGATGTACTGCGCCTGCCCGCCATCGCGGTGCGGCGCCATCACCATGCGGCGGGCCACCCGGTTCGCCAGCTCCGCGCCATGGTCGCAGCGCAGCAGATGCAGGCAGCAATCGATGGCGGCGGCAGTGCCGGCCGAGGTCAGGATGTCGCCGTCGTCCACGTACAAAGCCTTGCGGTCGAGCCGGATCCGCGGGTACTTGCGGGCGAAGTCGTCGCTCCAGACCCAGTGCGTCGACGCGGGGCGGCCGTCGAGCAGACCGGCCTCGGCCAGCACAAAGGCGCCCAGGCACAAGCCGATGACCCGCGCGCCGCGCGCATGTGCATCGCGCAACGCTTGCAGCATGGTCTCGGGCGGGCGCTCGTCCGGATCGCGCCAGGCCGGCACGATCACGGTGTCGGCTTCGGCCAGGGCCGAATAGTCGTGCGGCACATGGATATCGAACCCCGACATGGTCGCGACCGGCCCGACCGCTTCGCCGCAGACCAGCAGGCGATAGCGCGGCACGCCGAGCCGGGCCAGGTCGTCGCCGAACACCATGCAGGGCACGGACAGGTGGAAGGAACTGATGCCCGCGAAGGCGACGACGGCGATGGTGTGCATGGCGCTTGAGGCAAAAAATGCGGATTTGGCCCGATCCTATCATTTATTGGTATTCGGGCCACTTTCCGGTGCTGGGCCGATGGCGGATCCTTGATGCTGTTCGCCCTCATGCGTGAACTGCACACTAAACGCCTACAGATCAAGGACCTACGATGAACCACCCGACCATCCGCGCCATCGCCGGCGCCACCGCCCCGCAGTCCATAGACCCGGCCAGCACCGCCTTGCTGGTGATCGACTTCCAGAACGAATACTTCAGCGGCAGGCTGCCCATTCCCGAAGGCCCCGCGGCCCTGCGCAACGCCGCCAAGCTCGTCGCCCACGCCGATCGGCACGGCATCCCGGTCTTCCACATCCAGCACGGCACCCCGGCCGGCAGTCCCGTCTTCGCTGACGGTAGCGCCGGCATTGAATTCCATCCCGATCTGAGCCCCGCGCCGGGCCATACGGTGCTGCGCAAGTCCACCGTCAGCGTGTTTCCCAGCACCGACATCGACCAGCGCCTCAAGGCAGCAGGCGTGCACACGCTGCTGATCACCGGTCTCATGACCCACGCTTGCGTTGCAGGCGCGGCCCGCGACGCGGTGCCGCTGGGTTATCAGGTGATCGTGGCGGCCGATGCCTGCGCCACGCGCGACCTGGATACGGGTGCGGGGGAGCAGGCTGCGTTGCCGCATGCGATGCTGCATCGCGCTGCGCTGGCGAGCATCGATGACACCTTCGGGGACATCATGACGACGAAGCGGGTGCTGGAACTGCCGCTGGCTTGATAACGGGAAGGGGTTGGGCGTGAGCCGACCTGATGCGCGCTCGTGGGCGTTTTGCTTTTGAGCGCGCCTACGGTCGCGTGGTGTCGGTCTGCTCCATCTCTGCTGAAATTGCAGGCCGGTTCCGCTTTTTGATCAGCGCCGCCTGCGCACCCCGGTCCCGGCCGCTTTGACCACGCGCTCCGACGCCGCATCCACCTCATCGGAACTCATGATCCGGGTGAATTCGAAATGCATGCCATCCAGACGGCCTCTATAAAAGCCGCCCCAATAAGCGCCGAAATCCTGAGCCACCGGAACCAGCCGATAGACACAGCCGATCTCGTCCGGTGTCGCCGGGAAGGCATTCAACTTGTTCGCGCTGTAATTGATATCGAACGCGGTTGCCCAGCAATGGTTGCTCAACTCATGCGTGCTGCCGCGCTTGTAGCGCCGGCTGAAAGTGCCTTCGAAGGATTTCACATCCGGCAACAGGCCGGCTTTTTCCCAGGCGCTCCATAGCGCAGTCAGCTGATACGCCAGCTCCTTATGAAACGGCACCTTGGGCTGCCCGCCAGCAATGCCCTTCAATTGCGGCAGGGCCACCGACTGCAAGTGCTTCGCCTCCCACCCGTTGGTAATGATCAGGCGTTCCTTATTGCCTGGTTCGCCCGCCGGCTTGGCTTCGATGCGGCCGAACACGTCGTGCATCTGTTCCTGGCTGAGCGGGCTTTTGGTTTGCGCGGCGATTTCGGGATAGGAATAGCCCCAAAGCTTGGCCGCCAGGCGAGCATCGAAATCGTCCGTGGTGTCGAAGGCCAGGCCGCAACCCAAGGTCATGTTCCCCACGATCCCATCGACAGTGAGGATGCTCGCGTTCGCCTTCTTGTTGAACGCGACCTGGAAACTGCGGGTTCCCTTTTCGCTTTCCCCATCGAACTGCTTTGCCCCATGCGCGAAGTTGTGGTCCTTCAGGAACTGATTCCAGCGCTCGACCAGCAGTCCTGAATCACCCGGGTTGAATCTAGGCATGATTGTCTCCAGTGTTTTTGGTGCGTCGTCTATGCGCGGGGGCGGAGTGTCATTGCGTTGCAGGGGCGTTCAACAACCAACCGAAGACTGGATCGGCTTGCGTCAAGGGCGTCGCAGTATCGGCTGAAGACGGGGCAGCTGCCGGTGTGGATGGAGCGACCGGAGCCCCCGTCTTTACACACGACTCGATATCCAGGAGGGCCAGCTTTACCTCCTTGGCGAGTAGTTCAGCCGCCTGATAATTTTGAATGGCGACGCCTGCGACCTTCTTGCCTGAACCCTGTAGCGGTGTGCTCTGCATCTTGTAGTAACTGTTGTACGCCGCCAGTACCGCCGCAGCATCGATGGGGGCCGGCGTCAGCGTATTGAGATTCTGGCGCAGCTGCGATTGAATCTCCATCGACGCAAAATTCATGGACCGTACCAGCATGGGCAGCTTGTCGAGCGCTTCGACCAACGACGGTGGGGCGCTGTTCTGCAAGACGTACGTCACCGTGACCACACAGCCCGCCTTCTTCGCCGCCGCATCGAAAAAGCCGCGCTGAGCCTCTAAGTGATACCGCGCGGCCAATTGACTCGCGCCTGCCGCAATGCCGGCGCCAGCGGCCGTGGTGGCCACATTTCCAATCAAGCCGCCCGTGACGCCGACGACCACGCCTGCCAGCGTCCAATCGCTTTGTTCATATAGTCCAAGTTGCGCCTGATCCGCGCGGTCTTGGTATTTTTTCCGTTCTTCGATAAGGCGTTTGCCGCCGTCGGCGACGGTGGCGAAGGGCTCACGGGACTCTGGAGTGAATATCGGATAGGCGCCTGGGGGGCGGGCGGCACAGGCGGTCAATAGAACCAGTACCAGGACTGATGGCATCCCGCGGCGTACGAACGCCATTCCGTGCAATCGCGGAGCAAGAGGGGTATTACGCGTCCGGCGCCTGAGCATGTTTTTGGGTGTCGATAACTGGACCGAGCGTTTCTGACGAATGCTGGTAGCCAGCGTAGCAACGAGGCGTCGACGCGCCTAGCCATCCAAAAGCATGATGCCCAAGGCCCAGTGAACCCATCCAGGCGCGTTGCAGAGACGGGTTTCAACGCCGGTCAAGTGGTGTCAGTTTGAGGCTGCTCTTACCTCGGAAATGTGGAAGCCGCCCACGCTTCCCCTGCCGCCATCACCACTGCCGAAACTGCTTCCGATAGGCGGCAGGGCAGCGCCGGGATCGAATTCCATCCCGACGCGTCCCGCGCCGCCAAACGCTCCCTGACGCCCAGTCCGCTACACGCCGGCCTGACTCTCCGCTTCGCCGATCCGGAATACCTGCGACAGATCCCAGTCCCCCATCCCACGCTGCGCGGCATCCTGCAGCAGCCGGCGAACTTCCGGCAGCACGCGTTGGATTGTGGCGCTCGCTTCGGCGAGTTCGGCAATCGCGTCGAGATCCTTGAGCAACACGCGCACCGTACCGGTAGCATGCTCGGGCGGGGTCACCATGCGCGGCCATAAGGTTTGCAGCAGCACGGAATCGGCCCAGCCGCCTTGCAGGGCCGACGGCAGGGCGGCAGTATCGATGCCGCTGCGCTTGGCCAGCACGAAGGCTTCGGCCAAACCGGCGAGCGTGGTCGCGACGATGGCTTGATTGGCCAGCTTGGTGGTCTGGCCCGCGCCGACATCGCCCATGCGCGTGACGCGCGCGGCGTACGTGCGCAGCACGGGCGTTACCAATTCGATTGTGTCCGCCGGGCCGCCCGTCATGATGGCCAGCTTGCCGGCGGCCGCGCCGTCCGTGCCGCCCGAGACAGGAGCATCGATCCACACGCCGCCTGTTGCTGCCGTCCAGCGCTGGGCCAGGGCGCGGGTGAGTGCGGGCGACAAGGTCGAATGGTCGATGAGAGAAGAGGGCGGCGTGGCGGCGTGCGCCAGCCCGTGTTCGCCGAACACCACGTCCACGACGGCTTTGCCGTCGCCCAGGCAAAGCAGGGCGATGTCCACGCTTGCGCCCAGCGCCCGAGGCGTGGCGCTTGCCACGGCCCCGGCATCGAGCAGGGAGCCGAGCTTCGCGCTGGAGCGGTTCCAGACAGCGACCTCATACCCAGCGGCCAACAGCCGCCGGGTCATGGGTTCGCCCATGCGGCCGATGCCGCAAAACCCGATGCGTGGCGTCTTCGTCATTGTTGACCTCCCTGGGCTGGCGTTTCCCCAAGAGATGCTTCGTAAGGCCACGTCACGGCCCCGGAATGGGTCACGGCGCCCAGCTTGGCCGGACGCACCAGCGCTTCATACTTCTCAAGCACGCCGCCCAGCCTGCCGCGCACGAACGGTTGGCTGGCCTTCGCCCGCTCCGCGAGTTCCTCGTCGGGGAGTTCGACGTCCAGACTCCCCTTGATCGCATCGATGTGTATGCGGTCGCCGTCGCGCAGCAGGCGTATCGGGCCGCCCGCCGCCGCTTCTGGCCCCACATAGCCGATGCACATGCCGCGCGTCGCGCCCGAGAACCGGCCATCGGTCAGCAGCGCGACCTTTTCACCCATGCCTTGCCCATAGATCGCTGCGGTGACGCTCAGCATTTCACGCATGCCCGGGCCGCCCTTGGGCCCTTCGTTGCGTATCACGAGGACGTCGCCTTCCCGATAGGCGCCGGCGGCCACCACCGCCATGCAGTCCTCTTCCGTCTCGAACACCCGCGCCGTGCCCGAGAACACCAGCTGCTTGAGGCCGGCGGTTTTCAGCGCGGCGCCGTCCGGGGCCAGATTGCCGCGCAGGACCACCAGCCCCGCGTTGGGCGAGAGCGGTTCGTCATGCGGCTTGACCACGCGGCCGTCGGGGCCGGGGAAGGCGCGCAGCGCCGTTTCCAGCGTTTCGCCGCTTTGCGTGAGCGTGTCGCCGTGTATATGCCCGCCCGCGAGCAGGGCGTTGAGTACCGCCGGTACGCCGCCGACATGATGCAGGTCCACGGCAAGATAGCGTCCGCCCGGCTGCATGTCGCCGATGAGCGGCGTGCGCGCCAGGACGTCCGAGACGTCATCTAGCGTGAATGCAATGCCTGCCTCGTGGGCGATGGCCGGGATGTGCAGCATGGCATTGGTCGAACCCCCGGTGGCGGCGACGGCCGCGCAGGCGTTCTCCAGGCTCTTGCGCGTCACCAGGTCGCGCGGCAGCGGCCCGCCGTTGCGCAGCGTGCGCATGACGCTTTCACCGGCGCGGCGGGCAATCGCGATGCGTTCGCTGTAGACGGCCGGCACCATCGCCGAGCCTAGCGGAGCCAACCCCAGCACCTCAGCGACCATCGCCATGGTGTTGGCCGTGAATTGCCCCGGGCAGGAACCGGCGGTCGGCGTGCAACGCTTTTCTATGCCGCGCAGCGTCTCGGCCGACATGTCGCCGCGCTGCGCCGCGCCCACGGCCTCGATGGCCGTCAGGATCGTGGCCTGCGAGCCGTCCGGGGCCACGCCCGGCAGCATCGCCCCGCCAAAAAGGAACACGCCGGGGACGTTCACGCGCACCATGCCCATCAGGATGCCGGGCAGGGTCTTGTCGCAACCGGCCACGCCGACCAGCGCGTCGTAGCAGTGGGCGCGCACGAACAGTTCGACGCTGTCGGCGATGGTCTCGCGCGACACCAGCGAGAAGCGCATGCCCGAGTGATTCATCGACGTGCCGTCGGAGACCGAGATCGCCGAGCCGCGTATCGGCACGCCGCCGCCCGCCGCGATTCCGAGACGCACGTTGTCCGAAATCTGGTTCAGCGACATGGAACAGGGCGTGTTCTCGCCGTACGTGTCGACGATGGCGACGAACGGCTTGTCGATGGCCTCGTCGTCCAGGCCCGTGGCGCGCAGGAAAGCGCGGTGCGGCGCGCGCGTCACGCCCTCGGTGACCGTGCGGGAGCGGTGTTTGTGCAGATCTTTCATGGATGGAATTCCTAGTATCAGTCTCGGGGGAGGCTCAGGTGTTGAGCATCAAGCCGTTTTCGATGGCCAGCACCTGGCCAGTCATCGCCGGCGCTCGGGCGGCGATGAACCAGGCCAGTTCCGCCACTTCCGACGGCTGGGATACCCGCTTGAGAGGCGCGTTCTCGCGCATGCCGTCGACCACGCGGGCGTAGGCCTCGTCGCCGAGCACGCGCCGCAGCAGGCCGTCGTCGACCATGCCCGGGGCGATGGCGTTCACGCGGACCTGCGGGGCGAGATTGCGCGCGAGCGACAGCGTCAGCGAATTGACCGCGCCCTTCGAGGCCGCATAGGCGATGGACGATCCCGTGCCATTCAAGGACGCCAGCGAAGAAATATTGATGACGCAGCCCGACGCCGCGCCCGCCGGATGCTCGCGCAGCAGGGGAGCCGCAGCGCGCGTCACCTGGAACATGCCGATGAGGTTGACGCGATAGACGCGTTCGAACTCGCTGGCGTCGACCGCTTCCAGATCGCCGTGCGGAATCACACGGGTCGTGCCCGCGCTGTTCACGACCGCGTCCAGCCGTCCCCACCGTGCCGCGACGGCATCGACCATGCGGCGGCAAGCGGCGTCGTCGCCCACGTCGGCATCCACGATGAGGGTCTGGGCGCCGGCGTCGCCGCACTGCGCGGCCACCGCCTCGGCAGACGCCCGGGTGCCTTGGTCGAAATTGTTGATGGCCACGGCCCAGCCTTCACGCGCGAAACGCAGGGCCGTGGCGGCGCCGATGCCGCTGGCCGCGCCGGTTACCAGACAGACGGGCACGCTCATGCCTGACCCCGCTTCGTGCGCAGCGACAGGGCGATGAAGGCCCCGCCGACCAGCGCGCAGGCCAGCAGGATCATGCCGGGCAGCAGCTGCCCCGTGGTGTCCTTGAGAAAGCCGATGACATAGGGGCTGACGAAGCCGGCCAGGTTGCCGACGGAATTGATCAGCGCGATGGCCGCCGCGGCGCCCGCGCCGCTCAACATCGCCGTGGGGATGCCCCAGAAGACCGGCGCGATCGAGTTGATGCCGATGGCGGCGACGATGAGGGCGGCCATCGACCACCACAGGTGCTCGGCAAGCAGCACGGAAACCAGCATGCCGACGGCGCCCAGCACACAGCACACGGCAACGTGGATACGGCGTTCGTTGGTGCGGTCCGCATGGCGCGCGATGAGTATCATCGCCACCGCGCTGACCAGCGACGGCACCGCCGACAGCAGGCCGATACTGCCCAGGTTGGCCACGCCCGCGGCCCGTATCATCGTCGGCAGCCAGAACACCAGGCCATAGTTGCCCATGGCGATGCAGAAATAGAGCAGGCCGAGCAGCCACACTTTGCGGTCGCCGAACACCTGCCTCACGCTATGGCGGGCCCGGGTGCTGTCGTCGGCGGCCAGATCCTGCGCCAGCAGGCGCTTTTCGTCCGCGTTCAGCCACTTCACCGTCTCGATCCGGTCCTGCAGCATGAAGAAGGCGGCGATCCCGACCAGCAGCGATCCGATACCCTCGACCAGGAACAGCCACTGCCAGCCAGCGAGGTCATGCATGCCACCGAACCGCTCCATGATCCAGCCGGACAGCGGGCCGCCGATGGCGCCCGACACCGGGATGGCCACCATGAACAGGGCGATGATCTGCGAGCGACGGCTCGACGGGAACCAGGTCGACAGATACAGCACGATGCCCGGGAAGAAGCCGGCTTCGGCCACCCCCAGCAGGAAACGCAGCAGATAGAACGACAGCGGTCCTTGCGCGAACATCGTCAGCGACGAAATGATCGACCACGTGACCATGATGCGCGCGATCCAGATGCGCGCGCCCACGCGATGCAGGATCAGATTGCTGGGCACCTCGAAGATGAAGTAGCCCAGAAAGAAAATGCCGGCCCCCAAGCCGTAGACCGTTTCCGACATCGACAGATCGGCCAGCATTTGCAGCTTGGCGAAGCTCACGTTCACGCGGTCGATGTACGCGACGATGAACGACAGGAACAGGAACGGCATGATGCGCCAGGCCAGCTTGCGGTACAGCGCGTCTAGCTGCGCAGGATTCTGCGCGGCCTGCGAGCCGGCATAGGCCGGCGCGCCGCCGGAAAGGGACGAGCTCATGGGTGTTGTCTCCGTGGGTGTGTGCCATGGGGCACATCGAGTTATTCGGCAGACTGCGAGTTCGGTTATGCGATGCGGCATCGACGCGGGATCAATCCTTGCTCCCGGTGATTCATCGATGCTTCATGAGAGGCCCGCGCTACAGTGCTGTCCGTTCGAAGGGTACGGGCTGCCTGGACCCGGCGGCAAATCACACTTTCCGCATTCGGCATTACCGTTTGGTTATGATTGGCGGCTTGCGCCATTACCCGATGGCGACAGATTCCCCAGTCTTTCCACTCCCGACATGTCCGCCAGCACGCCGTCCGACAACTCGATAGAACGTTTCTTCCGCAGCGGCTTGAAGCTAGGGCATCTGCGTATCCTGGTGGCGCTGGGCGAGCTTCGTCAGGTGACACGGGTGGCCGCGGCATTCCACGTCACGCAGCCAGCCATCTCCAAGCAGATCGCGGAGATCGAGGAAGCGCTGGCCACGCCGGTCGTGCGCCGCGTGGGCAACGCCATTGAATTGACGCGCATAGGACGCGTGCTGGTCGAACGCGGGCGCGAGATCCTGCGCCAGATCGAACTGGCGCGGCGCGACGTCAAGGCGCTGGCCTCTGGCACGGCAGGCCATGTGAGATTCGGCGCCGTGGTGACGATTCCCCAACCCCTGATCGCGCATGCCGTCGAACTGTTCACGCGGCGCGCGCCGAACGCCTCGTTCTCGTTCGTGGAAGCCACGCTCGATCGCCTGCTCAAGATGATGGATGAAGGCAACCTCGACCTGGCCTTGGGCCGCAACCGCGTGACCGGGTATCTGCCGGTGATGCGCCACGAATCCTTGCATCACGAGCCGTTCGTGTTCGTGGTGGGCACGCGCCACCCATTGGGCGGCCCCGACACCCCCGTGGCCTGGGGCGACCTGCAGGACGTGCGCTGGATCACGCCCATGCAGGGTTCGCCCGCTTTTGCGACCATGGTCGAAATCCTGGCCGAACATGGCGTGACCCTGCTGCGCCCGACCATCGAGTCCAGTTCCTTGGCACTGAACCTGTCCTTGCTGCGCGACGGCGGATACGTCTCGATCCTGCCGCTGTCGCTCGCGCGCCGCTACGTGCAGCGCGGAACCATGCGGATGCTGCCGCTGCCGCCGCTGGGGCCACTGGGCGAGGCCATCCTGTACTGGCGCGAAGACACCACGACATCCACCACGCAGCTGTTCGCCGAGTGCTTGCGGGAGTCGTCGGCGGAATTGATCGACGCCACCGGCGCCTAGCGGCTGGCCGCCTTATTTCGGCCCGGCCCCGGTCCGTTCCACATAGATCGGGCTGGAGTAGATGAAGAAGCCGTCCTCGGTTGTGATGCGCAGGTACACGGCATTGTCGGAGTCTGTGTGCAGCGCCTCGCGCACTGCGCCGTCGGCGGTGACCGTGTTCACTTCATCGGCGGCTTGACTCCGCGGCACGGTCGAAGCAGCCGAACAAAAACACGGCAATTGCGAATCCCAGTGTGACGACGCACACGCCATTCCATCCCGCCCATGCCCATGCCGCGCCTGACAGCGCAGCACCAATTGCGCCGCCGACGAAAAAGATGCCGACAAAGAGCGCGTTCAATCGGCCACGAGCCGCCGGATTAATCAGGTTGATCGCGCGTCGGCCGAGCGTTTGATCGGCGATCACACCGGCGTCGAGCGCCGCCGCCCCGACTACCAGCAATGCGAGTGCAAGGACGGGATGCATGGCCGCGGAGAACCCGCCCCAGCCAGCCCCGGCAGCCGCGAGCACGAGTACCGCCGCGATCATCACCAGATGCGCGGCGATTTGTGTCGCACGCCCCGCGCCGCAATCGCCAAGGTAGCCCGCGAGCGGCGTCACCATCGCACCGGTTGCACCCGCCAGCGCGAAGGCGGCAATGCCTTGCATACCCAGCGAAAACGGCGGCTGGGCGAGAAGCAGTGCGATGGCTGTCCAGAACGCGCTGAACGCACCGAGCGCGAGCGCGGCAAGCGTCGCGCGACGCTGTAAGACGGGTTCGGTGCGCAGCAAGGTCCACAGCGAGCGCAGCAAGTCCAGGTAGCGAGCGGCCGTGTGCGGCGTGTGACTCGGCAACCGTGTCAGCAGCACGACTGCAAGCAGCAAGTCGGCCAACGCCGCGATGCAATAGAACGCACGCCAGCCAAACGTTCCGCCGATCAGGCTCGCGAGCGGTCGTGACAACAGGATGCCAAGCATCAGGCCGCTCATCACGTTGCCGACTGCGCGTCCGCGCCGGCTTTCAGGCGCCATCGACGCCGCCATCGGCACGAGCATCTGGATCACGCTCGATGTCGCCCCCGCCATGAACACCGATGCCAGGAACAGCCAGCCTGATCGCGCGAGCGACGCCAGTCCGAGGAACATCGCGCAGCAGGCGAGCGTCCACACGATCAGGCGGCGATTTTCGAGGAGGTCGCATAGCGGTACGAGCAATAGCAGACCTGCGGCGTAGCCGAGTTGCGGGAGCATCGCGATCACGCCGGCAAGCTCGGGCGGCAGAGTCAGTGCTCGGCTGACAGGCCCCGTCAGAGGTTGCGCGGCCGTCAGGTTCACGACGATCACGCCGACGGCGGCGGCAAAAAAGATCGTCAATGACGTGGTCAGGCCACCGCCTGGGGGCGCATCCGCTTGCAGTGAGGGCAGCGAAGCGGAGGGCAGTTTGCGAGCGCAGGCGTCAGCGGGTTGACTCATGGGTTTGGGCTTCCGGGTGTACGAGTGTGGCCCATCCTAAGGACAAGAACGTTATGCGACAATTGAATTATCTTGATAATGTTTATGCGAGATTGTTTTATGAACACGCGTGACTTGCAGGCTTTCGTGGCAGTGGTCGAAAACGGCTCAATGGTGCGGGCCGCAGAGAGGCTGTTTCTGACTCAGCCGGGACTCACGCGCCGTGTCCAGAATCTGGAAACGATGCTCGGCATCGAGTTGCTCGACCGGCAGAGCAAGCCGCTCAAGCCGACGGCGGCAGGAAGCGATGTCTATGGCCTTGCGCGTGCGGTGCTACGCGCGGTCGACGACCTGCTGGCCGTCGCGTCGCCTGATAGCGAGCCGACAGGCGAGTTTAGGATCGGGGTGCCGCCGTTTTTGTCTGAGCTGGCGTTGGAACAACCCATCGACCGTCTGCGTGCCGCCTTTCCGAATCTGACGCTGCGCGTGACAGCGGGCTGGTCGCCAGGACTGCTGGAGGGCATCGAAAAGGCGAAGGCGGACGCGGTCGTCGTGCTTTTACCCGAAAGCGTGCCGTTGCCGGAAGGCCTGACGTCGACGCTTCTCGCCTATAAGCCCACGGTCGTCGTCGCGCCGCGCTCGTTCAGTCTGCCCGACAAACCCGTCTCGCTCGCCGATCTAGCGGCTTATCCCTGGGTGCTGAACCAGGACGGCTGCGGAATGCGTTCAGCACTGAGCCGCGCCATGTCTGCGGCGGGTTTGCCGTTCAATGTCGCTGTCGAAGCGTTCGGTTCGGAACTGCAGTTGTCGCTGGTCGCGCGCGCCTTGGGCGTCGGGCTCGCTGCGCCTGAAGTGCTGGCGCGCAGCCCGCATCGCAATGCGCTGCAGATCGTCGATGTGCCGGAGTTCAATAGCGGGCTGAGCGTATGGCTCGTGCATGGCGTGCTGCCAGGCCGTCTTGTGCGACCCGTCGCGGTGATGCGCGACGCACTGATCGAAACGCTGGAAAGGGATGCGGTACGTTTGCCCCTCGCCGATTCCGTCGCATAAGCCCGAGCAGAAGCTGCGTTGCAGGAGATTTCCCACCACCGGCCGCGGCTCGATGGGCCGACCTTGATGATGCTCCGCGCGCTGGTGTTGGTGGAGTTGCTCGGCGCGCATCTGACGCTTGTCGGGTTGACCTCATGTGAGGCAACGTTTCTGCTGCTTGCCATGTTGCATGCGGATGCTGCCGCTGCCGCCGTTGGGCCCCTTGGGCGAGGCCATCCTGTACTGGCGCGAAGACACCACGACATCTACCACGCAGCTATTCGCCGAGTGCCTGCGGGAGTCCTCGGCGGAATTGATCGATGCCGCCGGCGCTTAGCGGCCGGCCATCTTATTTCGGCCCGGACCCGGTCCGCTCCACATAGATCGGGCTGGAATAGATGAAGAAGCCGTCCTCAGTCGTGATGCGCAGGTACACCGCATTGTCGGAGTCTGTGTGCAGCGGCACGCGCACCCGCGCCTGCATCCGCTGTACCGGGTTCTCGTCAGGCAGGCGATAGACCTGGAGCCGGCGCCGGATGCCGCCGTTTTCCACGACGACCGGCTCCAGTCCGATCTGGTCGACGGGGATCTCGGCACGCACCACCGGCGTGTCGATTTTCAGCACGCCGGCGCGCGGATTGCTCAGCCGCACGTCGATGCCGCTATAGCCGCCGGTGGTCAGCGAGCGCCAGCTCAGCATGTCGGGGCGAGGTTGCGTCAAGGTCTTGTCCAGGTTCCAGAAATTGATGGGCAGCGGATCGACGAAGGTATTGCCCTCGAGGGTCGCGCTGCCGTCCCAGACCGTCTGGCGGCCGCGGCCGCGGTACTCGGATCCTTCCCACACGATGCGGATTCGGCTGCCCAGCGCAGCCTCGTCGTAGGGGTACAGCGTCTGCACCACGTCCATGCGGTTGCGGACTTCCACGCGCTCGATGGCGCCATGGGTCAGGACCTCGAAGGACAGTTCCAGCGAGTCGCCGTCGTACGACAGGATGGCACCCATATCGGCCTGCGTGACAGGCTCGCGCGTGAGCGGGGCGCCCAGCTTGGGATCGTCGGAATAGCGCTGCGCCGGCCTGTCGAAATGCGCTTGCACATCCAGGTAGGCGCGGCATCCGGTGGTGGCGTAGTGGCGGCGCTGGCGCAGGCACTCGGCGATCGACTGGCGGGTTAGCTGGTCGGCAATCAGACAGCTCAGGCCGCCATACGCGCCAAACATCGATGCGCCAGGATGGCTGGCGCCATGCCGGCCCTTGTGTCCATCGCTATTGGCCAGGATGCCCACGCGGTAGCCCAACCGGAAGGCGTCCTCCAGCAACCATTCGAAGGTGCCCCAGTCGGAGTGGATCTCGATGGAGCGCTCCAGCCGCGCGTCATGGGACCGCGTAATGTCGGCGTAGCGGCCGCCGATGTGCGCGAACACCACCACATCCTCGTCCTTCAGCGCGTCGAACAGCGCATCGGCATCGTTGGCGTCCAGCGCCAGGTCCGACAGGTCGTCGATCAGCGCGTGCGAGGAACGATGGATGGGACGGCCTTCCTTCAGGTACAGCACGTTGCGGTCGCCGCCCAGGCCGGTGTTGCCCGACCATTCATAGCCGGGGAAGATGATGAACGATCCGTCCTGGTTGTATTGCGCGGTCAGCTTGTTCAACTGTTCCCAGAACGGCGTGGTGATCTGGAAGTCATTGCCCTGGTGGCTCATGACATCCAGAAAGGCGCGGTCGCGCGCGAACAGGATCAGGTCCTCGGCCGAATTGGTGCCTATGGTTTCCTCGGACTGCCCGTGCAGGTCGGCCCAGTAGTGCCCGCGCGTTCCGCTGCCGGCCGCGACGATGCGGCAGGGCGTGCTTTGCGCCACGGGCACGCCATCGCGCAGCACCTCGATGCGCAGCTCGCCGGGCGCTTCGGCCACCAATCCTTCAAGCCTCGACGAGAGCTCGCCCTCGCGCATAGTGAGCGTGGCAGGCAGGCCGTGCAGCGGCAGGCTGCTGCGCAGGGTGAACTCGCCGGTTACCTGATCGCTGGGGTTGCCCCATTTGTCTTCGCCCTTGAAACCCAGGCCGAAGGGCACGCCCGCCACCGCCTGGCTGGGCAGGATGGCCTTGTAGGCGACCGGCAGCCCGGCCACCACGGCGATGGTGGGCGAGTGCTGGAGTTCGGTGTAGTTGTAGGTGGCGAAGGCGTCCACCAGCACCTTGAATTCGAAAGTTGGCTCGCTGAACGTCTGCACCCGCATGCCGGGCGAGCCCTGCCGCGTATCGCCGAAGCGCACCACGATGCGATCGCCTTCCTCCAGGTAGCCGCGCACCACCCGGATGAATAGCGTCTTGTCCCAGGGCCGGATGTTGCGCTTGCCGTCGTACTCGACCTGCAATACCGCGCCGTTGGAAGCCTCGACCGTGGTGTAGTTCCAGCCGTCCGGCTGATCGAACTGCGGCTTGCCCATGTCGCTGGCGAAGCGGTGCACGATCTTGATCGACCCGGTGTCGTCGATGCCGAAATAGCCTGCGGTGTACGTCAGCGTGAACGACGCGAAGCTGCCCGCTTCGAAGCGGCCGGTAGGTTCGACGATGGCCGATCCCATGCGGTCGGCGGCGTAGGAAGAGTGGGGCATTGCGGTTCCTGGCGGGTTAGGGAAATCCCATCTTAGGGACCGCACATCCATATAGCTATAGTATGCAAACTATTCCATCATGACGTCGCTACATGACCGAGCCGATCGAGTCCGTCTCCCTGCGCCAACTGCGCGCGTTGGTCGCTATCGGTGAAACGGCCAGTTTCACGGCCGCCGGCGAACGCCTGGGCCTGTCGCAACCCTCGGTCAGCCACCTGATCCGCCGCTTGGAGACCGAAGTCGGCCAGCCGCTGGTGGTGCGCGGCCGCGAGGTCTCCTTGACGCGCGACGGCCAGGCCATGGTCGACGCGGCGCGGCGCGCCATCCTGGCCATCGACAGTTCCATCCAGGAATGCCGCGAACACTCCGACCTGAAGCGCGGCAAAGTCATGGTCGCCGTGGGCCACGTCAGCGCGGCCACCTTGTTGCCGCACATCCTGATGGAGTTCCGCCAGCGCCACCCCCAACTGGACCTGATCGTGGTCGATTGCATGGTGCAGCAGATCCGCACGCGCCTGCTCTCGCACGAGGCCGATGTCGGCCTGGGCGCGGTCATGCAGGACGACGACTCCCGCATCATGGTGGAACAGCTTTCGGACAGCGGCGTCGCGCTCTTCGCGCGCATGGATCACCCCCTGGCCAGGCTGGACGAGGTCGACGCCAAGGTGCTAGCCGAATTGCCCTGCATCCAGCTGAATCCCGAAGCGCCCGCCTGGCTCAACATCAGCCGCCGCTTGATCGCCGCGAACATCTATCCGCGCGTCGAACAGCGCGTCGTCCTGCTGTCCACGGCCATCGGCCTGATACAGGCGGGCATGGGAGTAGCCATGCTGCCGCAGATCGCGCGCGGGCAGATGCCCGCCGGCATCAAGGGCATCGCCTTGCGCAATCCGGCGCTGGAATGGCCGATCTCCATCGCGCGCCTGGCCAACTACCCTTTGTCTCCCGCGGCCCAGGCCTTCGTCGCCGTGGTCCGTTCCGTCTCCCAACGCCTGCGCCGCGACGCCGCCATGCCGTGATGGCATGACGCTATAGCACCCCGCCTATTTTTCGGGGTTGCCTGCTCCGATACGCTGCTTGGCATCATGCAAGCCCGCATGGTTTCCATTGCTCGCGCCAGCGCGGAGGCATCATGAAAACACTACAAGGGGTTCTACTGGGGGCTGTACTGGCCTGTGCGTCGCTAGTCGCGACGCCAGCCGAGGCGGCGCCGTTTCCGGATCGTCCCATCACGCTGGTCGTGCCCCTTGCGGCGGGCAGCACGGCCGATATCCTGGCGCGGTCCATCCAACCCGGCCTGAGCCAGCAACTGGGGCAAACGGTCGTCGTCGAGAACAAGCCCGGCGGCGGCGGCCAGATCGCCATGAGCTACGTAGCCAAGGCCTCGCCCGATGGCTATACGCTGGTGCTGGGCTCCAACAATACCTGGGCCATCAACCTGGGACTGTTCTCGAAGCTGTCCTACGATCCGAACAAGGACTTCGTGCCGGTCGCCTATCTGGCCGGCGGCTCCAATGTACTGGTCGTGCCGTCCGACAGCCCATACCGCTCCGTACCCGAACTGGTCTCGGCCTTGAAAGCCCAACCCGGCAAGCTGATGTACTCATCCGGCGGCAACGGCACCACGCACCACCTCTCGGCCGAACTGCTGCTGTCGATCACCGGCACCCAGGCCGCGCACATCCCCTACCGCGGCGCGCCGCAAGGCGTGGCCGCCGTCATGGCACATGAAGTCGCCTTCGCCTTCTACAACACGCCCAGCGTGTCCGGCCTGGTCAAGGAGGGCAAGCTGCGCGCCCTGGCGGTCACCGGCGAGGCCCGATCCCCCTTGCTGCCAGACATGCCAACCATGATGGAAGAGGGCGTGCCGGGCTACGTGATCACCGTCGACCTCGGCTTGATGGCGCCCGCCGGCACACCGCCGGATGTCGTGGCAAAACTCAACGCCGCGGCACGCAAAGTCATGGGCAGCGCCGAACAGCGCCAGCGGCTGCAGGGCTTGGGGTATGAGATCTTCCACGACGGGCCACCCAGCGGACTGGCTGCTTTTATCCAGGCCGATATCGCCAAATGGGTGCCGCTGGTGCAGCGGTCGGGGGCGAAAGTGGATTAAGTGTTTGCGTTGCCTGATTCCCTGCCTAGGGAAATGCGCGGGGCGCCAGCATACAATTCGCCGGCCCCAACTACCTCAGCAGAGTGAGTCCCGCCCATGTCTGAACACCACCAGTTTCTGTGCCCCCGCGACATGCATTTGCCGCCGCCCGATTGGCGGGTGCTGGAAATAAAACTGCTGGAAGGCGGATATGTGCTGGAGCCGCGCGGTGACGGTGTTCCGTATCGCGCGCTGTTGAATCTGAGCTTCGATCTGGCGAGCTTGAACGAAGGTTCGTACCAATATCAGGAAGGCCTGCGCACCACGGGAGACGTGATCGCCATGTACGTGGGGGCGGGGTATCTGCCGGTGGAGATACCGATACGCCATAACGACACGATGGCAGAGGCCATGGCGTTGCTGGCTGAGCACGGTATTACGCCGGGGGATCGGTATGCGGATAACGAGAGCAGCGATTGGAATAGTCCGCAGTACTGCCTGGGGCCGGCGGCGCGTGCCTATCTGACTGACGATACGCGGGCTTCCTATGACGCAGACCCCAAGAATTTTCCGTTGATGCTGCTGGCCTATGACGGGCCTGAGCCACATGTGGCGGTGGGGGAGAATCTGTCCGAGCCTAGTTTGCCGGGGTCAGATGAACTGCTGGAATCCATGCCGCCGTTTGACTCGCATGTTGATTTTATTGGGGCGGCTTACGAGGATCCGGCGGCGCAGTGGCATTGCGCGGAGAATGGGCGCGATTACCGGATATTGGAGCTGGATTGGCGGTTCAGCTTGGCGATGGGGTTTCGGATGGTTCGGACTGAATGGCTGGATGATGGCAGTGCGAGGGGGCTGGCCAGGCTGATCGAGGGGCTGACCGGGCAGGCTATGGTTTGCAGCCATCGGCATTTGTGAATGCGGGGTAGGGGATAGGCGCTGGGCTGTTATTCCCTTGTTCTTGCGAGACATAAACCTGCGGTGCGGATGAGCGGTGTCGCTACGGCTGTTCTAGCGGCCACACTTCAACGACCCCGTGCGCGACGGCGCAGGGCGTTTGCGACACCATTGCTATAGCCTCGGCCATGTCGGCGGCTTCGATGATGGCGAAGCCTGCTACTGGTAAGGGCGATCTCATGAATGGACCGGGCGTTGTTTCGACCCGGGCGGCCTCGTGGTTGCGCACTTGTATGGGCTTGCCTGCGACGCCCATCAATACCCCGTCTTTTCGCAATTTTGCGTCGTGCGCATGCGCTGCGTTTCGGATGGCTGCGGGCGTACGGTCGTAGCCCTCTTGATCGCCATATCCGATGGTAACGAACTTTGGCATGGGTTATCCCCTTTGCGCGTGGGAGAAATGGTGTTTGGCTGCAATCTGCCGAGAGAGTTGTAGTCTGACTGAGCTGACCCGGATTTCTCGGACAGTTTGGTTAAGACACGGAGGCCTCGACCTGGGCAGGGGTTCGATAACCTAGCCCCTGGTGGATTCGCTGGCGGTTATAGAAGACCTCAATGTAGTTAAAGATCGCCAGCCGCGCATGCTCCCTGCTGTGGAAGACCTTGTGATGCGTTAATTCGTTCTTTAAGTTGCTGAAGAAGCTCTCTGCGACGGCATTGTCGTAGGGATCCCCCTTGGCGCTCATGCTGATGATGATGCCGTGGTCCTTAAGCATGCCTCGGTACTCTGCCGAACTGTACTGCGCACCGCGATCGCTGTGGTGCAACAGTCCAGGATCGGGACGGCGCCGGGCTAGGGCCATTTGAAGTGTATGGATCAACAACCTGCGGTCGGCCTTCTCGGCCATGCTCCAGCCGATCACCGACCGAGAGTAGAGATCCAGCAGTACGGCCAGATATAGCCAGCCTGTCCGTGTTGGTACAACCGTTATGTCGCCCACCCAGACTTTATTGGGACATTGCACGGTGAACTGACGTTGCAGGCGGTTCGGGGCTGGCCCCAGCAGCGAATGCTTCTCCAGCCGACGAAACCGCTGCTTGCGCAGCGCCTCGATGCCGGCTTGGCGTCGCAGTCTTGCGACGCGATGCTTGCCGCACGCCACGCCGTTGGCGTTAAGCGCGCGCCAGGTCTTTTCCGCGCCATACGCTTGCCGGCAGGTCTGATGGGTCTGCTCGATGGCCGCGAGCAGCTTGACGTCCTCTTGCTGCCTTGCCGAGGGTTCACGACGTTGCCAGTCGTAATACCCGCTGCGGCTGACGTGCAAGGCCCGGCATAACCGAGCGACCCGGAACTGCTGCTGATGAGCCTGCACAAAGGCGTACCTCACGGCAGTTCCCGCGCAAAGTACGCTGCCGCTTTTTTTAAGATATCGCGCTCTTCGGTGACCTCGGCCAACTGACGCTTGAGGCGCTGAATCTCGGTCTGCTCGTCGGTGCGAGCCTTGCCTTTACCGGGAAATGAGACGTCTGGGCCGTGTGTCGCCAGCTCTTTCTTCCATCGGTAAATAATCGACCGCTTCACGCCCAGCATCAGCGATAGTTGCGTGCCGCTGACCTTGCCTTCCTCCAGTTGTCTGACCGCCTCGATCTTGAACTCCCGACTGTGATACTGGCGTTTGGCTTCAAGCGGCTTGCCTTCGGGTTTGGATTTATCCATGGGACACCTCCTTCAAGTATTGTCTACTTCTTCGGGTGTCCGGAAAACCCGGGTTAGCTCAGTCTGACACCTTTTTTTCTTGCCCAGCAGCCGGTCCACCCGCTTGATCCGATGCCTGATTGCCTGGTCGGCCGGCAAACCACGCGCCAGTCCACTGAGAGTCAGCCGCCGGGTTGTCATCGTACTTCGCACAGTGCTCGTCAAGGCCTTGAGCTGGCTTAGATGCAGGCTGGGGATCGAATCCTGGAGCAGCTTCTGCAATACTCCGACTGCGTGCATGGCCTGTCTTCCTTCAAACGGTTTGGTCGCCCTATGAAGGGTATAAGACTGGCGCCATGCACGCCCTTGATCATCTACAAGCCAAAAGCTTGCCTCCGCCCCGCGCAACAAGCCATTGATTCAGAATGAGTTTCCCTGGAACTTCGCGGGGAAACCTCAGAGTCTGACACTTTTTTCCTGTCATTTGAAAATAGCTGCTTCCGGCAAAGAGGCAAAGAGGCAAAGAGGAAGCGACCGTTAGAAGACTTAAATCGACGCATCTCAGAATGTATGCTCAACCCGAACTCAAGTTTTGGCCTCAATAGCCGTTATATAGGTTCACAACGTCGGTGGAGAGGCGCCGCACGCCGTGATTAAATAGAGCGGCGAGAGCACGAACTAGCCGGAAGTGCTGCCGCTGGATCATGAGTCAAGACGGAGTCAGGGTAGGATGGACACATTTCTTTCGATTTTTGGGATCGTCGTATCGTTTGGGCTATTCCTGATTGGCTATCGACAAACTATCGGTGCGAAGAAAGAGCGCATTGCAGCATGCAACGTCGAGGTGGAGAAGATTATCTTTCGTCGACTCATTCTCGAAGGCTATGTCCCGAACCGTCTTGACATTGAACGTCTCATAGACGGAAAGGCTCGTGACTTCCGGGTTCAGCCAGACGACTTACTATCCGTCCTGCAAACTCTAAATACTCTCTATACGCGCATAGTGGAAAGCGATCTCGTACCTCCCGACGAACGTCGAAAGATGGTCGACCGAATTACTCCGGCACTTCTAGAAAGTGAAGCGAAGCCGGTCGAGGCGGTGGCCGCCGAAGAGGTTGAAATTAAGCATGCACAGATCGAGAGAATGCGGGCGGTTACGCTCATGGCTGTCCTGGCGTCTATAGTTGGCGCGATAGTCGCTGCGCTTCCGAGTATTGCGAATCTTGATACCGAGCGCCCCGAACTTCTTTGGCCCGCCATTTTGACCGCGATCGCCAGCCTGGCCATGATCGCATTGTTTCTCACCGCCTACAGAATTCGCGCCGCGCAAGAAGAACCGACGACAAAAAGTCAGGGAATCGAACAGTCAATTCGCTTTGAACGAAATGTGGCGAGCACACTCAAAAAGTCCGGCGCCAATCTTCAAGTCTTATCTTCTGAGGTGGTGGCCGGCGATTTTTTGGTCGAACGCGACGGACGTAAATTTCTTATCGAGGTAAAGTCTTGGACGCGCAGGGTTCCGATACCTGTCCTGGCTCAATTGGCCGAGAGATTGCGCGCTGCTGCATCCAGCCTTGGTGCTGATGAGTGCATCGTAGTAACTAAGGCGCCGATTATTTCCGCGGATGAAAATATCGATCTTCCTGGAGTGACCTTTCTCACCGAAGGACAATTGGCGGTTTATTTGAAACGCCCATCCGGCCTATCGAAGGTCGAATGAAGATTGATAATCTGCGTGAACTCAACGCGGCGATATGCGCGGGGTGCACCACATTTTCAGCATTGAGCGTCCACTCTTTTGGGCTGGCTGCGTCCGCTCCGTGCCGACAGTGGTGCGTTATGAAGGTCGGCTATTGGCGAAAAGCAGTAATTACCGTTGTCTTTTTAGCAACGGCTTCTAACTGATGCGCAGTCAATGGCAATAGTTGAGCTATGCATTTACTGACGCTTGGCATCTCAGTGTCTTATCATTCGATCCATATAAAAAAACCCAATCGGGGCCATAGAATGTCTAATTTCAGCTTTAGCAAAGTCACAATCATCGAGTCGTTAAAGCCGACCGACTTTAAATCCGGCACTTCGCTGTGCGAGTCCATCAATGGCCTCAGAGAAGACAATCCCGAAGCGCCCCTCGCGGAACTAGAGACGGTACAGGGGTGCGACGGATTTCTCGCCAAAATTCGCGAACTCACGTTGTCTGCCCGGGATAACGATGAATTCCCTATCCTACATATCGAGACCCACGGCTGGGGCGACAAGTCCGGCCTCGCGTTTGCCGATGGCTCGTCCCTGGGCTGGGATGATTTGGCACAGTCGCTCGGTTTACTGAACGAGGCGACGCGTTTTAACTTGGTTGTGTGCGTAGCGGCTTGCTTTGGTGGTCACTTCGTGGGCAGCATCAAGCCGACGGCACCTGCGCCCTGTTTCGCCTTGGTCGGCCCTACTCATACGGTCTTGCCCGACGAACTTCTCCGTAGCTTCCGTGACTTTTACAGAGCACTTTTGACGACGCCAACTGCGCCGGCTGCTCTTCAAGCGCTACTCGCACACCGCCTGACTGTTGGCGGCTTTCTCACCACGTCGGTGGAAGACTGGTTCTTTAAGCTCGCAGATGCTTACCTCCGAAATGACTGCACGCCCGAACGCCTAAAAGAGCGAGCCGAAAAAATCATCGAACAATTGAAGCGAGAATCGAAAACAGTAAATTCCGAACAGCAGGCCGAGATCGAAAAAATAGGGGAGACTTTGGCATTCGGCTTTCTTGATCGCAGATTCTCAGAGTTTTTCATGATAGAGGAAATCCCGGAGAATGCGGATCGCTTCGCGGCCTCACTGGCGAAAGCAAAGGCTCAAGCAACGAGTTTTTTCAACGCTCAGAAGCCATCTGCGGCAGCGTAGTAGCGCGACCAAAACCTCATGCCGCTAAGAGAAAAAATGGGTTGGGTTTCGGTGCTTTGTCGTGGGGCGGCGGGCGGCTCTGGGTTGAAAACCAATGTCCAATCCGCTTTTGCCAAAAGGCGGTCGATGAAGGTTTTTCTTCATGGGGGTTATTCGAAAAAAAGTTGTATTTCGACATAATATTAACCTATCCGTACTGTCATTCGCTGCGTGGGAAGTATCCTGAAGTTTTTGCACAGCGATTCAAGCGATTGCATCAAAACGGCAATTTTTCAGATTTCAACATTCAGACCAGCAAACCAGTTGAGTAATGCACGCATTAAGAAATTTGTAGGCAACCAACCTTCTAGGATCGTTTAATGAACACTGATTTAGCAGTAAGGTCACTGCTCTTGGATAGAAGTACGGGTAAATATATAAAAGCGGTCGACGAGCACGGCCTGGCTGACTACGTTAATTTGTTTTCCAAGAGGACCGAAAAATCAGAAGTAGTTATATTTGATTTTTCCAAAGCAGTCAGTCTTTTTCATGAAAACCTGAGTAAACAACTGGCCGCCAGGGATCACAGAGATTTGACTGTAAAGCGAGGGACTGTATTTAATACATGGGTGAGATTGAGATCGCTAACAAATGATTCAATGCTTATCCATACGGCTTTCCAAGTATCCAGAGACGCTGAAGAAGTGCTCAATTGGATATACACAAGAATTCCTGATTTGAAAGAAATTTATCATTCAGCTAGTGACTATTCCTCGAGGGGGGCGGCGAGTGAAAAGAACTCTGCTATTTTAAAACTCTCTAGTGAGATAGAAACTTTTTTTGAAGTTTTGCTGTGCCACATTCACGCCACGACCAAGGTTGATATTGGGTATTTCAAAACTGAATTTATTCTTAGTCAGCATTGCATTAACATCAGAGGCGTGATTGTTGATATCTTAAATAATGAACTAAATTATAGGAATGGGGAGTTTAATCGCAACAGCATGATTTTTCAGCTTTGCATGGAAGACATGAAAATTAGTCCCGCCGCGATTCTTCTTCAAATAGGTTCGTGCGTTAATGTTAATGATTTAAGAGAAAAAATTCTTAACACGGCAAAAACTGAAGATAGAGATGATGGATATAGCGCAAGGCGCGAGTACACAGTAAGCTGGCCGAAGGCTTCAAACGCTAGTATCGATAGAGTTAAGATTCTGTGCAAGCTACTTCAAAATATAGATTCAATTATTTTCTTTCTCGATAATCTGAAAGGTCAAGAAACAAAACTTAATGCTGACACAGCGCAACAGCGAGAGTTTGAAAGTAACGTTGATTCACTAATCCTGGGAGACAACATATAACAATTGCTGTCGAAAATAGATCGCTATATTCCAAATTCGCCATAGAGAACGACATTCTTGAATGCCCGCTTTGGGTCGTAAGCTGACCCTCTTGCATCTGACGCTCTGGCTGTACTATCGCGAGTCAGCATCGTGTCAATGCTGACTCTGTCAGAAAAATCTCTTAATGAATCGGTTTTGCTTCATCGGTGAATCTGACTTCATCAAGAGCAGATTCAACAAGATCTGTGATGTGATCGCATAGACTTTCAATGCCGCCTAGCAAGTTGGAGACAACCCAAGGATCGAGCTGCTGGCTACCGGCCGTCTCCAAGTCATTTGCTCCGTTGCCAACGATTCGGCTAATTGCCCAGATCCCCTGGCAAGCCCGCTCCATCTTCCGAAGGTCTGAAAATCGAAAATAATGGTGTCAGACTACAATTTCGCTCCTTAAATTGTAGTCTGGCACCATTTTTTACGATGGCCATTTACCCTTGGACTCTATGTTGGTGCCGTACTAGATCTGGGGGCAGGTCACCATAGCAGGCGTTGATTTACCTCGCTTACCTTCTTATAGCCAATGATCCTTACGACGCGTTGCTCCAGCAATTCGTTTCATTGGTGCCAGATCTGGGTGTTTAGCCCAATTTGAGGCGACCACTACCCAACCGGCTGCGGTATGTTGCTTGATTTGTGCGGCTACGGGATGGTGGTATTTGTTGGGTACACCAAACGATACGACTGCGTTACCCGGCCCGGAAGGCGTTGGTGGAGTTCCAGTGTTACCTCCCCCATGGTGGGATATTACAAGCCCTTTGAGGTCTCGCTTCGCTGGCGATGGTATGTATTGGTAATCGGCATCTCCCGCCATCAGGATGTTGCCCTGAGTTGTTTGTACTTGCATGGCGTAGCCGCATTGATTCTTATCGTTGGTCGGTCCTGTGCATGCATAGACGCGCACGTTGCTATTGATCGCATGCATGCCTGCAGAGCAGAGACTCAGATTCCTGCCAAGACGTTTTATCAGAGCTGCGACCGTCGGACCTGGATGTTGTGGTGCTGGCGCAAACCAACTGAGGTTCAATAATGCCTTTTGAAATCCCAAGGCCATTGAGTAATGGTCGTAGTCCCAGTGTGATAAAACTACGAAAGCATTCTTTGGCGTGGGGATGGAAGGGGGCGTAGTCGGCCACGATTTGGATTGAAACCATAGCGGACGACCAACGTCGAAGTAGCCCACCACACGACTGAGATGGTGTTGACTATGAATGGCGTTGCAACTGGCTTGGCCTACATCGACAACTCTCACCAGAAGGTCTGGTAATCGCACTGTTGAACCATCGACCTCCGAAATGATTGAAAGAGATTTCGGCCCCAACTGGTCGACGACTTCACACTTACATCGGTCCGATAGCAGGCGGCTTTCGTGGGGCTCTGTACGCCGAATCCAGGCGAGTCTTCCGAAAAAGACCGGATGATCGCTGGCCGCCGTGTCCTCCCCAGGTAGAAGTGAAGGAAAGGGGCCTTCGATGAAGCCTAGTGGTCCGTGAGCATGAATGGATAGCGTCAATCGTAGCCAGTCGCCCTCCTTGTAGCCACTATCGAACTCAGCGGGCCCACCTCGGGAATCTGGGCGTGGAAAATGTAGAGTGATATGTCGAAGCCACTTAGGCTCGAGAGGAGTAAGAGACTCCAAGTCTCGAAGATCTTCGCACGCCAAGGCATCCAGAGATACTGCCGTGGGCGTACTTTTATCGTTCGGTCGTTCCACAACATCAACGGACTCAACACGGGCCCAGAGATAAAGCGGCCTGGGGAGTGGTAGCGTCTCGGGCAAGATTTCGAACTTATGCAATCCCATTCAACTATTCTTCCATTGGAGGGAAACCGACAGATTGTAGTCTGACACGTTTTCCTTTTAATTCATGACGCTTCCTCGTGTGCGCCCATAAAAATGTGAACGTTCAAGCGAAGCCTGACTGCGAGGGGGGCGTGGTCTGATGCTCTTGTTTTATTTGCATTTTGGCCATGAGGGCTGCGAGTGCTGTTTTCATTTCCAACGAAGTCGGGGAGCGTAATCTCACAAGCGAAATGCCTAGCTGCGCACATACGTCCTCGGCATGTTCGAGTTCCTTTTGAGCAAACACTTCGATCTCGGAGTGCTGCCACGTTAGGTCTCCTCGCTTGCGAAGCCTATTGGTGATCACTTCGGCGGACGCCTCGATAAGGATTACCCCCTGAATCATCAATTGGTTAAATGTCTCTATTTTTATTTTTTCGTGGACGTTCTCCGCCCGACGTAAAACCAAGTGTCCATCGAGAACGATAGTTTCGCCGTTTTTCTCGAGTCGTCTAGTCGCTGCGACCAAAGTCCGTTGGTTTTCGTCGATATCCTCTATCTGTCGAGAAGCTGTCCAGTTAGCAAACCCTCGTTGCTCTCTGATTAGCTGGCTCGCGGTTGCATGTCTCAACCCTAACTCGTTGCAGACAGAGCTAAGGATGAACGTCTTCCCGACAGCATGAACTCCGCCAACGAAGAGCGTCATGGCTGACCCTTTCTTTTTTTCATCTGTTCTTCAAGTTTCATGCATTCGATACTAGCCATATATCGGAAAGATTGCGGGGGTGCAAAGTCCTTGATCACCTCGGACGGTTCTAGATGTTGAGGCAGCTCTAATACCTTTCCCAATAGCACGGCAACGCCTTTCGACTTGTTAGCAAAGTAAGACCGGAGGTCGGCTCTCGTCAGGCCGCCACCGTTGTTTCGGCATATCATCCAAAGAGAGGAAGGCGATGCGACGATAGAATCCAGTACTTCTACTACGCCAACGATTTTCCGAATTGGTGAGCTTGAATAGAGCACAATAGCGCTTACATCCTGAGCAGCCCAAGACCGACGAAACTCGACACGTTTTGACCCTGCAAGTATCAAGTCGGCGTATTTTGGTTTAATGGAGAGCAGAACGACTCTACCGCTTGGATGCGGCGAGGACTCTGGAAAAAGAGACATCAGAAACCTTGCGAATAGATTGAATCGGTCCCGTCACGACGCCGTCTAGTATGAGCTGGTCATACGAGACGCCGTTGGAAAGATGGGTGACTAGGCGAAAGAGAATAACTTTGGTTGGCTTCTTCGCCAACTCGTCAATTTCAGCAAGGCTGTAGACCGTGCGACGACTGACCAAGCTAGCGATTTCGGCACCATCGCTGGAAACTTCAAATCGCTCGACAACGCCTAGCGAAGTCACGGATTTTTCGTCATTGGTTCGATAAAAAAGCAAAACATCCCCGGGGCGTATGGACTTTGTCTGTGCGTGACAAAGATATGCCAACTTAATCGCGTTGCCCACGTGGCCTGAAGGAGCAAAAAGACTAGATTGAATCGATGTGTAGTCAGGAAATAGGATGCCGTGATAACGCGGTTGAATCGGGACGAGGAATTTTTGCACTGAGGAGTCTGACCTGTAGTGCGGAAAATACCGTCTCACATATTCGATCGGAGTGATACTCTCTGCCGGTGGCTGGCCGACAGGGTGGGATTTGACCAGCACCAAGTCTCCGCGATAGGTGCCACGTTCTTCGAAACCAAAATCCGAACAAACTCGAATAAGATAATCCTGGCTCTGTGCCTTTGCTGTGATGAAAAGGTATTGGCATTGGTTTTCAGTCGCAAAGCGGAAAGCTGCTTTGAGAAACAGCTCACCAATCTTCCGGCCACGAACGGCTTCGCCTACCTTGAAAGTACATAGCTTTAGAGCCGGGCCGGACAGGACATCGCCAGCGTCGTTCAGAATCTCATCGTTCTGGATCTGATAGATGCAAAGGGCACCCAAGGCGCCGCTATCGTGTCGGTATATCCATGCGTACCTATCCTCTCTTGCCTTGCGGCGGAACCAATCATCGAAGCCATCGCGGCCAGCCTTCGCTGGATAGCCCTCTCGTAGACTGTCAAAAAAAGTTCCACGCAACTCTGGCGTCAGACTGTGCAATGGCACGTCTTGGATGTTCGGCAAAACGATCTGACGCGTTTCGTGAAGACGCTTTAGCCAGTCTTCCGCCGTCTGCACTGTGTAGACTCGACGCGCAAGCCCAAGTAAGCGGGCCTTCGCATGGATGCCTCGATCTTCCGTAACTAATGCGTGAACGGCATCACAGTGAAGTGCATAGAGAAGCTCATTGTCACATGCGTCGTTTGGGCCAGTCTCGGGAGTGTTCCAAATGCATGACGCCGGCGCAACTAGTGCGGGGTACTGTCTGATTCGTTGGAGATTTCTTTGGCGGCGGTCCGCGTTAGGATCTCGTTCGAAGTCAGCGATATTCGCCGGGTGATACATCAACTGATGACCACCAATGCTTGCCAGTCGTACGAAGTTAGCTAGGCTGCCTTCAAGAATTTGAAGTGAATCTTGAAGTGGGATAAGAACGTTTGTATCCAACAAGAATCTTAAACGTTGCGGCACCTTCACCCCCTGACATTTGTGAAAGATGTTTCGGCTGGCCTAAGGAGCACAATGCTTAGATACATTGGTTTGCATAGATCGCCTTTCGCAGGGTTCGCGCTGCAAAGAATGCCATGTTCTCGAGCTCGCTTTCCATTGCGGTAGGTTCGTCGATCAACATTCTGTCGCTCCAAGGTTCATCTACATGTACCCAGCGATTTCTGTATTTTCGTAGCTTATGGAGATCCGCCTTTAAGTCGTCCGAGATTGGCGAATTCTCTATCAACTGCACAAGGCGGTCACTGCCTTTCGCTGTAGATTCCGATCGGAGGTGAGCCTCAATACCGGAAACCGCGGTGCAAATTGTCGCTAAGTGTGCGCCGTTGACGAAAGCAATATCGGTTTCTCGAACGATGAAAGAACACCATTCGGATAGAACAACGCCCCCCTTTTAGTAGTTCTTCATCGAGCATATTGAGAAGGAGCCAACGTTCGTCAGTATTCATTGAACCGCACCGTTACAATGTTTCATGTTGCCGGAAAGGGCCACTCGATCGGCGGTGGCTCACGCCTTTTCGGTCGAGTCGGGCCTTGAAGTCAATTTGCTCGACGATAGTACTGCATAACACTTCGTTACCGTGTTGAAGTGTTTTTTTGCATGGGCGCTAAGACGAAATTCCAGAGTTCAGGACGACCGTTTAATGTTTGGTCGATGGGGCTCCCCAACGGAAGGACGCACCTATCAATTGCGAAATGCTAGCGAAGTCTGAAAGACGTTATTGCGTTCACTCAGCCAGAGTGCGGAGGATCGTGCAAGGTGCCATGAGGGGGCGCTTCGGCTCGTAAGCAGACTTTTTCTTATTCGATCTAGGTGCCACCGGAAGACGAGCCCGTGCCACTTGGACGTGGGCTCGTTCTAGGCAAGTCATTCAATGAATTGGCTTCTGCTCCGTCGCGACTTGAAGCTCTCCTGTAGGCTCCGCAAGCGCAGACCCCACAACGTCAGCAATGTGATCGCAGAGACTTTCAACCGCGCCTAGCAGATTGGAGATAATCCAAGAATCTAGCGGCTGGGTGCTAGTGCGATCCAACTCATTTGCACTATTCCCAACAATTCGACTTATTGCCCAAATTCCCAAGCAAGCCCGTTCCGTTTTCCGAAGTTCAGCAAACCGTACGGAGACGAGCTCCGGATCGTCCGGCGTGGCCCATCGGTCATGAGTCAAAGGGTGATCGTCCATCAGTCGCTCCAGGCTTGACGTAAAGAAGAGAAGGCAGCCGCCATTGCAGCGACCATGTCGTCCGTCTTTTCCAGCTGTCAATCTGGGCGATCTTTGTGGGATTGCGGTGCCAGTATCGAGTCCGACGGGCATCGCAATCAAGCGTGACCCGTGCCAAATTGAGCACACTTGAGCCGAAATCCGCGCCATGGGTGGCGGTCGTTTCCAGTTCAGGCTCAGGTCACGCCGGCTCAGTCGTCATCCCCATCCCGTACACTAACCCCGATCACCAGGGAGCGATATGTCGATTCAAAGATTAGGCCGTTGCAGCATCTTCTTGTTTCTCGCCGCGTTGGGTTCCGGTTGTTCATTAGGCGGCGAGTGCGGATGGAACCGCAGCAGCTGCATGTATGAAGGCAAGTACGAAGAGGGTGAGGAAGACTACGCGGAAGACGAGGCGAAGCGCTTGAACAAGAACTCGTCCGATCGGTTGCGCCGCAGCTCTGGCAATTGATCCGCGGATCGGGCGTTTCAGGCTGGTGAGGTCCTAGCCGGAGACTTGCCAGTCGTGAAACTGCTTGAACAAGCGAAACCCGACATAGGTTTCGCTTCTGACTCCGCGCCGCCGGTAGTAGCAATCCCAGTAGCTGGTCATGCGTTGCTGCGCCAGATCCAGAAAGGCCGGATTGCTTCGAAGAACCGGTCCATAGACGCGCTTGTCCAGCAAGGGCAAGCGCGCCTCGATGTCCTGCAGGATTTCAACGAGGTATTCGCTGCAGAGCTGCACCACGAACGGCACAACCCAAGGTTCGGATGCCCCAGCCAGCCGCTCAATCTGGCGCTGGCGCACGTGGCCGTCGTGATGGCGTGACTGCATGCACGCGTAGATCAGAGCCTGGGGTTCGTCCAGCTTGGAAAACAGGGAATCGCTGCCCCCATGCTGAACGCGATAGGGCAGCGTCAATGGCTCGTCCTGCACGATGACGGACAAGCCGCGGCCGCTCATGACCGAGGGGCAGATCTCCTCGGCGATATGCGCTGCTTCGGCTCGCAGTCGCGCGGGGAAGGCCGCTGTTAGCAGCGCCGTCTGTTCTGGGGATGCCTTGCGCGGGCGAGAAGACATGTGGGGAATGTTGCTCGAATGGCGTTCACCGCGTCATGCGGTGCATCCGACAGCAGATTACGGCACGCACCACGGATGCTGACGCTGCGGCATGATGCAGGACAGGCGCTTACGCCGCCGCCTCTGCAGGTTGCGGCACAAAGAACCGATCCTTCAACTCCTGCAACCCGATCCTATCCAGCATCTCCGTCAGCCGCTCAGCCGGCTTCCTGCGCGGCAAATCCTTGTACTGCGCAATGATGAGTTCATTCTTCATCGAATGCTCCCACCCGACCAGCTCAGTCACGCTGACCTGATACCCGTGCGCTTCCAGTTGCAGACAGCGCAGCACATTGGTGATCTGGCTCCCAAACTCCCGCGTATGCAGCGGATGCCGCCAAATCTCAGCCAGCGGATCGGCCAGCGCCTTCGCCTTGTTCTTGCGCAGCACCGAAGCGACTTCCGCCTGGCAGCAGGGCACGACGACGATGTACTTGGCTTTCTTCTCCAAGGCGAAATGAATCGCGTCGTCGGTGGCGGTATTGCAGGCGTGCAGGGCGGTGACCACATCGATTGTGGCGGGCAGTTTGTCCGACGTGATCGAATCGGCGACCGACAGGTTCAGGAACGACATGCCGCCAAACCCCAGCCGTTTGGCCAGTTCTTCCGACGACTTCACCAGCTCTTCGCGGGTTTCGATGCCGTAGATGTGGGAGCCGTTCTTCAGCGCCTCGGGCTGTTCCTTGAAGAACAGGTCGTAGAGGATGAAGCCCAGGTACGACTTGCCCGCGCCGTGGTCGGCGAGGGTGACGGCGCCGCGTTGTTGTTGGACGTCTTTGAGCAGCGGTTCGATGAACTGGAATAGGTGGTAGACCTGTTTGAGTTTGCGGCGGCTGTCCTGGTTCATCTTGCCGTCGCGGGTCAGGATGTGCAGGGCCTTGAGCAGTTCGATCGACTGGCCGGGGCGGATGTCGTGGGTTTTGTCGGACATGGGGTAAGGCAATGCGCCCCGCGATGGGCGGGGCGCATAAGTAGGCGGAAAGCGTCAGTTTAACGAAAACGCCGCCGACGCTGGCGAACCGGGAAAACCGGCCCTGGACTGTGCAGTATTTTGCGATCCAGGTTATCTGGCATGCGAGTAACATGCCCGATGCGATTGAGGCATGTCATGCATTTCTGAAAGCGCCTGACCATCAGGGCGGGCGCGTGGAGAGTCGTCAAATGTTCAGCCATATCACTGTCGGGACGCGTGATCTAGAACGCGCGGGCCGTTTTTATGACGCGGTGCTGCTTCCGCTTGGATTGAAGCGTCGCGTTGTCACGCCGGATGGCGGGCCCTTGGCGCTTTGCTGGGTGACTGGTCAGGCGCTGCTGCCGCGCTTCTACGTCTACATGCCCTACGATGGCGAGCCGGCGACGGTGGGTAATGGCAGCATGGTCGCTTTTCTGGCTCCTACGCAGGAAGCCGTGAGCACGGCCCATGCGGGCGGTCTGGTGCAGGGCGGGACGGACGAGGGTGCGCCGGGGGTACGTCCTCATTACGGTGACGGCTACTTTGGCGCGTATCTGCGCGATCCTGACGGCAACAAGGTCCATATCGTTCATCGCGGAGACCTCCCGCTGTAAAGCGGAGAGGCCCGACATTCCTGGAGAAACGCAAATGCTCGTGAGTCAGCTTGCTCTTGTGTACGGCACCTATCTGATTGCCACCGCCAGTCCCGGACCCAGCAATATGGCGATCATGGCAACGGCGATGCGTGACGGCCGTGTGCCGGCTCTGGCGCTGGCGGCGGGCGTCATTACGGGTTCGTTGTTTTGGGCGACGCTGGCTGCGACTGGGATTTCCGCCGTGCTGGCGGCTTCCGCCCAGGCGCTATTCATCATCAAGGTGGTGGGGGGAGTCTATCTGCTCTATCTGGCGTTCCGCACCGGCAGGTCGGCGCTGAGGCCGGGCGCGGCCTTTGTGAACGTGGAAACGGGCCGTGTGACGCCGCGCTATCGGGTGCTCTACCGACAGGGCGTGCTCATGCATATCGGCAATCCGAAGGCGGTGCTGGCCTGGATGGCGATCATGTCACTGGGGCTGGGGGAGAGCGCGTCGAACGGCACCTTACCCGCCATCATCGGCGGTTGCGCGTTGCTCGGCGTGATGGTGTTCGGCGGCTATGCCATCGCGTTCTCGACCGCGCCAATGATTGCGCTGTACGCCAGGCTGCGGCGCTGGATCGAAGGGACGGTGGCCGTGGTGTTTGCCGTTGCGGGCGTCAAGCTGCTGACCTGGCAGCGTTGATATGGCGGCTTGTCATCGCCGACCAGTGTCGGCGATGACAAGCTCCAGGCATAGCGTCCGGCACGCAATCGGCCGGACGCCACAGGATCAAGCCTTCGGAAAAACCGGCTCGCCCAGATTCAACATCAAGCGATTCGCCCAAGCGAAGATCGCATCCGAATGCAGCAGATCCAGGATCTCACCTTCATTCAAGCCCGCATCCTTCAAAGCCTGGATGCTGTCCGCATTTACCGAGGCAGGCGCCTCGGTGATCTGGATCGAGAACTTGCCGATAGCCAGTTCCCGCGCCGTGGTGCCGGCAGTCGCGGGATCCTCGAACACCTGCGCGATGACCTCATTGCGCTTGGCCAGTTGCTCAAAACGCTGGGCATGCACGGACGCGCAGTACACGCAGCCGTTGATACGCGACACGTAGGTCGAACCCAGTTCACGCTCCGCACGCGACAGGCCACCCGGCGCATACATGATGGCGTTGAACGCCGTGGAGCGCTGGCGCAGGATTTCGGGCTGATGCACCAGGAATAGGTAGTAGTCCGAGACCTTGGCCTTGGGGTGGCTTTCTTCCAGGACGGCGACCTGTTCGGGCGTGGCGGTTTCGACGTTGACGACGTCCAGCCAGGCCTTCCACTCCAGCGACTCGTTGGTGAAGCCGTGGGCCTTGATCTCCGCGCCGGGTGCGGTGGCGGCGGTGTTGGCGGGGAAGGGCGCGGGCGGCTCGCTGGCGGCGCGCGCAGGGCCGGCTTCCAGGGCCTTCATGGCTTCCAGGCCGGCGACGAGGCGGACCTGGTAGGACAGGAAGGCAACGAGCTGGGACAGCGTGACCACGGCGGGCGTGGAGACGCCGGCGGCGGGCAGGGTCTTCAGCGCGGCTTCGTCGCCTTCGACGGGCTTCTCGATCAGTTTGCGCGTGAATTCCAGGATGGCGGCCAGGCGCGGGGTGGCGGCGTCGGACGGCTTGCCGGATTCGGCGACGGCGATATCGGCCGGGGGGGCGCCGGCGTCGTTCAGGCGGGCGCGGTAGTGCGCGGCCAGCAGCGGCGACGGGGTGATGCGGGTGGCGTACAGCGCGACCAGCAGGCGCTCGGCCAGGGACAGGCCGGGCAGCGCGGGGTCGAACAGGGCGTCGTAGCTGCCTTGGGTGGCGGCGGCGACCTTTTCGCGGTAGTGGCGCACTTCGTAGGTCTTGGCGCCCGGGGCCAGGCCGATCAGGCGGTCGACGAGGTCGTCCGTGACGTTGTAGACGATGGGTTCAGCCATGCGGATCTCCTTGATGCTTTACTTGGCGGCGCGGGCGGGGTTGGCAGCTGCGACAGCCGCGTCCAGGAACCGCTTCACGCCTTCCCAGGATTCCTGGTCGGCGCGGGCGTTGTCCTTGGGGTTGCCGCCGCTGGTGCTGATCTTGCCGGACACGGGGTGGGCGTAGACGAGCTGGGTGGTGGGCACGTAGGGGAACAGGATGGAGTGCCCGCCGTTCTCGTAGTCCAGCCACTCGACCGGATAGGGGTGGTTCACCTCGGCCAGCTTGTCCTGCACCATCTTGGAATAGATGCTGGACGGCCAGGAGCCGTCGTCGGTGCCGGACAGCAGCATGACGGGGCCCTGGATGTCTTCGACCTTGATGCGGGCGCGGGCCACGGCGTCGGGGTCTTGCAGGGCGGTGAGGATGGCTTTCTCGTGGCGGTGCGGCGAGGGGCCTTCGTCGAAGGGCGCCCAGGTGGCGGTGCGGTTGTTTTCCCAGACGTGGGGAATGGGCTTGCCGCCCAGCAGCCACGTGGGGCCTTCGCGCCCGATCTTGGGATCGCAGGCGTTCTGGCCGCTGTGGACCACGGCGCCGGGCACGTAGGCGACCACGGCCGAGACTTCCTCGGGGAAGGTGGCGCCCAAGAGCAGCACCAGTTCGCCGCCGCGCGACTGGCCGCTGATGGCGACGAAGTCGTGCTTGGGGCTGACCTTCTCGCGCAGCCACCGCAGGCCGGTCTGGAAGTATTCCAGCGGGGTGTTGGAGATGTAGTCCGACAGGCCCGGCGCCTTGAAGTAGGCCAGGGCGAAGGCGGCATAGCCGCGGGACGCATACAGCGCCGCGCGCGGTTCGTTGATGCCGCCGCCGGAGCCGTTCAGGATCATGACGGCAGGGAACGGGCCGGGGCCGGGCGGCAGGTACAGCGTGCCGACCAGGCCTTCTTCGCGCACGTCCTGGCGGGTGACGCCGTCAGCCGCCAGGCGCTGGGTGAAGCAGGCCTGGGCCTGCGAGCCGGCGACGCGCGCCACCACGTCGGTGACCAGGGCCTCGGTCACCGGGTGGTTGAAGTGTTCGCGGCTGGACGAGTCCACGGGGGACTGCGACCAGACCAGGCCCATGGGCGCCACGCCGGCGTAGTCGCCGGACACGGGCGCGTCGCGGCCCAGGTCGACCGTGCCGTTCGCGTTCGCCACGAAGGCGGCCTGGCTTTGCCAGAGCACGCCGTTGCGGCGGGTCAGGGCGGTGATCTCCACCGTCTGGCCGGGCGCGACGTGTTCGACCCGGATCTGGCGCGGCACGTCGATCAGGTCGACGGCCGGGGTGATGGTGAGGGTGGGCGTCATGGCTTACTTGCCTGATTCTTTCGTCACCATCATGGCGGCCGTGCGGTCGCTGGTCATGGGGGTAACCTTCAGGCCCTTCTTGGTGGCCCAGATGTTCTTGTAGTGGAACAGCGGGATGATGCCGACGTCGTCGTACACGATCTTGACGGAGTCGCGCAGGATGGCTTCACGCTTGGCCACGTCGAATTCCGAGGTGGATTGCTCCAGCGCGGCGTCGACCTTGGGGTTGCTGTAGCGGCCCCAGTTGGACGCGCCCAGGCCCTTCTTGGCGTCGGCGGTGGCCAGGATGTTGACCAGCGCGTAGCTGCCTTCGCCGGTGCCGTTGCCCCAGGCCAGCATGCTGACCGCGAATTCGTTCTTGTTGGCGCGGCCCGAGTACACGGCCCATGGCACGACTTCCACCTGGGTCTTGACGCCGGCGCGGGTCCAGAACTGCGCCACGGCCTGGGCCGTTTCCGGGCCTTGCGGGTAGCGGTCGTTGGGCACGTGCATGGTCAGCTTGAAGCCGTCGGGGTAGCCGGCTTCGGCCAGCAGCTTCTTGGCCTGGGCGACGTCGTTGGGGATGTCCTTGACGTCGGGGTTGTAGCCGATGGTGCCCTTGGGCATCCACTGGTTGGCTTCGGTGGCGGCGCCTTGCAGGATGCGGTCGGCGATGGCCTTGCGGTTGATGGCCAGGTTCAGGGCCTGGCGCACGCGCACGTCCAGCAGCGGGTTCTTGTCCAGCGGCTTGCCGTTGTTGTCGGTGATGTACTGGTTGGGCGCGGGGTTGAAGCTGGGCTGCAGCAGCATGACGCGCAGGCCGTCGTACGGGTAGACCGACACGTTGGCGGCCTTTTGCAGCTTGGCCAGGTCGGACACCGAGACCTTGTCGATCACGTCCACGTCGCCAGCCAAGAGCGCGGCGGTGCGGGCGGCGGCGTTGTTGATGTAGCGGTAGTTGACCTTGTCCCAGATCTGCTTGTCGCCCCAGTAGCCGTCGTTGCGTTCCATGATGACGCGGTCGCCGGGGGTGTAGGACACGAACTTGTAGGGGCCGGTGCCGACCATGGCCTTGCCCGAGTTGTAGTCCTCGGTGGTGGACTTTTCACCGACGTGTTTGCTGACCACGTGCACCGAGGCCAGGTTCAGCGGCAGGTCGGGGTTGGGGGCCTTGGTCTTGACGATGAGCGTCAGCGGATCCTTGGCGGTCATCGTGTCGATGGTGCGCAGGTAGCCGGCATAGGTGGCCACGCTGCCCGGCACGGCGCGCGCGCGGGTGTAGGAGTAGATCAGGTCGTCGGCGGTGAAGGGCGTGCCGTCCTGCCACTTGACGCCTTCGCGCAGCTTGAATTCCCAGGTCTTGTCGTCCAGCGGCTTCCAGCTGACGGCCAGGCCGGGCTGCAGCTTGTTCCACTTGTTCTCGATCAGCAGGTCCCAGAAGTGCAGGGCCACCGAGCGGTCGCCGGCGTGGTTGTTCAACTGTGGGTCCAGGGACGACAGCGGGTCGGCGAAGCCGATGGACAGGTCGTCGGCGCTGGCGGCGGCGGAAGCGCCGAGGATGGCGGCGGTCAGGGTGGTGAGAAGCAGGCGTTTCATGTTCGGAGTCCTTGGTATAGGGGGAACTGGCGGTTAATCCGGGAGCCGCGGCGCGGCGACTGGGTTCACGCCATGTCGTTCAGGTGACAGGCGCTCAGGTGGTTGATGGCGATTCCCTTCAAGGTGGGAACCTCGGTCTTGCAGCGCGGCATCGCATGCGGGCAGCGCGGATGGAAATGGCAGCCGCCGGGCGGATTCAGCGGGCTGGGGATCTCGCCTTTGATCGCGGTAAAGGTCTTGTGGCGCGACTTCAGGCTGGGGATCTCGGCCAGCAGGGCTTGCGTGTACGGGTGGTTGGGATGGCGGAAGACTTCTTCCACCGTGGCCGTTTCCACCACGCGGCCCAGGTACATGATCACGACGCGGTCGGACAGGTGCTCGACCACGCCCAGGTCATGGCTGATGAAGAGATAGGTCAGCCCCAGGTCTTCGCGCAGGTCCATGAAAAGGTTCAGGATCTGCGCCTGGATCGACACGTCTAGCGCGGCCACGGCTTCGTCGCACACCAGCATGGTGGGCTGCACGGCCAGGGCGCGGGCGATGCCGATGCGCTGGCGCTGGCCGCCGCTGAACTGGTGCGGATAGCGCTGGCGCAGCGCGGGGTCCAGGCCGGCGCGTTCCAGCTGGGCGCTGACGTAGTCGTCGAAGTCGCCGTTGCCGACCAGGCCGTGGATGCGGGCCGCTTCGCCCACGATCTCGTCCACGCGCAGGCGCGGGTTGAGGCTGGCGTAGGGGTCCTGGAAGATCATCTGCACTTGCAGGCGCGCGGCATGGGCCTGGGCCGAGTTCATGTCGGCCGGGCGCACGCCGTTGATGCGGATCTCGCCGCCGGAGGGCGTGAGCAGGCCCGCTGCGATGCGGCCCAGCGTGGACTTGCCGCAGCCGGACTCGCCGACCAGGCCGACCACTTCGCCGGGGTTGACGATCAGGTCCACGTTGTCGACGGCGCGGGTCACGGCGGGCGGCTTGGACAGGCCCAGGCGCTGCATGGCGCGCGTGGCGGGGCCGGAGGGGCGTTCGCCGAAACGCTTGCTGACTTGGCTGAGATCAATCAGCGGGGTAGGGGCGGTCGTGCTCATGCCATTACCTCGCTGGTCTGGATCGTGGGGTGGAAGCAGCGCACTTTGTGTTCGGGCAGGGCCTGGGTGATGCCGGGCTGCTGGTCGCAGGCCGCGGTGGCGCGCGAGCAGCGCGCCGCGAAGGCACAGCCCGCGGGCAGGTTGAGCAGGTTGGGCGTCATGCCGGGAATCTGGCGCAGGCGTTGGCCGCGCCGGTTGTTGCTGGGCAGGCTGTCGATCAGGCCCACGGTGTAGGGGTGCTGCGGACGGTCCAGCACGTCGTCGACGGTGCCGTGTTCGACGATGCGGCCGGCGTACATCACCGCCACATCGTCGGCCAGGCCGGCCACCACCGACAGGTCATGGGTGATCCAGATCAGGCTGGTGCCGTGCTGTTGCGCGAGCTTCTGCACTTCGGACAGGATCTGCGCCTGGATGGTGACGTCCAGCGCGGTGGTGGGCTCGTCGGCGATGATCAGGTCGGGCCGGTGCAGCATGGCAATCGCAATGGCCACGCGCTGGCGCATGCCACCGGACAGCTGATGCGGGTAGGCCAGCAGCCGCTCTTCGGGGCTGGGAATGCCCATCATGCCCAGGGTGTCGCGCGACAGGGCGCGGGCCTGGGCCGCGCTCATCTTGTTGTGGGCGCGCACGGTCTCGATCATTTGCGCGTCCACCCGCAGTACGGGGTTCAGCGTCATCATCGGATCCTGGAAGATCATGGCGATGCGGTTGCCTTGCAGCTTGCGCAGTTCACGCGGCGCCAGCTTGGTCAGGTCGCGGCCCTGGAACAGCACTTCGCCGCCGACGATGCGGCCCGGGGCGTCGACCAGGCCCATGATGGAGAAGCCCGTGACGGACTTGCCCGAGCCGGACTCGCCGACCAGGCCCAGGATCTTGCCGCGTTCCAGCGTGAAGGACACGTCGTCCACGGCGGGCAGCACGCCCGCGCGGGTATGGAAGTGGGTGCGCAGGTTGCGCACCTCCAGCGTCGGCGCGCCGGCGTTGTCGCGGTCGGCGCTCATTTGTGGGTCCTCGGGTTCAGCACGTCGCGCAGGCGGTCGCCCACCAGGTTGATGGCCACGATGGTGACCAAGAGCGCGATGCCGGGATAGAAGCTGATCCAGTATTCGCCGGACAGCATGGTCTGGAAGCCGTTGGAAATCAGCAGCCCCAGCGACGGTTCGGTCACGGGCACGCCCAGGCCCAGGAAGCTGAGTGTGGCTTCCAGAGTGATGGCGCGCGCGATCTGCAGGGTGCCGATGACGATCAGCGGCGGCAAACAGTTGGGCAGGATGTGCTTCAACATGATGCGCCAGTTGGGGATGTCCAGGCAGCGGGCGGCTTCCACGTATTCGCGGCGGCGCTCGACCAGGGCCTGGCCGCGCGCGGTGCGGGCGTAGTAGGCCCATTCCAGGATCACCAGCGTCAGCACCACGTTGCCCACGCCCTTGCCCAGGTAGGCCAGGATCATCATGGCCACGAGGATCGACGGGAACGACAGGATCAGGTCGACCAGGCGCATGATGATCGCGTCGGTCTTGCCGCCGGCGTAGGCGGCAAGCAGGCCCAGCAGCGTGCCGACGATGCCGGCGATGAGCGCCGAGCCCACGCCCACGATCAGGCTGATGCGCAGGCCGTACAGGATGCCGGACAGCAGGTCGCGGCCCTGGCCGTCGGTGCCCAGCCAGTAGTGGAAGGTGTCCAGGCCGTTCATGCTGCCCGGCGGCAGGCGCGCGTCCAGCACGTCGATCTGCAGCAGGTCATAGGGGTTCTGCGGCGCGATCCAGGGCGCCAGGATGGCGGCCAGGATCAGCAGCGTGGCAACAGCCAGGCCCAGCACCGCCGTCTTGGACGACATGAACTCGGCCAGGTTGCGCCGCCACGGCGATTCGCGGCGCAGCGCGGGAGTGGGGTTTGTCGATACGGCGCTCATGCCGAGGCCTCCAGCCGCACCCGCGGGTCCAGCACTTTATAAAGAATGTCCACGATCAGGTTCAGGGTCACGAACAGGCACACCACCACGATCAGGTAGGCCACGATGACGGGGCGGTCCAGCGCGTTCAGGCTGTCCAGGATCAGCTTGCCGGCGCCGGGCCAGGCGAAGATGCTTTCCGTGACCACGGCGAAGGCGATGGTGGAGCCCAGCTCCAGGCCCAGCACCGTCACCAGCGGGATCATGGTGTTGCGCAGCACGTGGACACAGACCACGCGCATGGGCGACAGGCCCTTGGCGCGGGCGAACTTCACGAAGTCCAGCGGCAGCACGTCGCGCACGCCGGCGCGGGTCAGGCGGATCACCAGCGAAATCTTGAACAGCGACAGGTTGAACGCCGGCAGGATCAGGTGGCGCCAGCCGTCGGCCGTCAGCCAGGACCACTGGAAGCCCAGGAACTCCACGGTTTCGCCGCGGCCGCTGGCCGGCAGCCAGCCCAGCGACACGCTGAACGTCATGATCAGCATCAGCGCGATCCAGAACGTCGGCAGCGAGAAGCCGACGATGCTGCCTGCCATGATCATCTTGGCGAAACGGCTATCGGGATACAGGCCGGCGTACAGGCCCAGCGGCAGGCCCACCACCACGGTGAGCATCATCGCGGCGATGGCCAGTTCGAAAGTTGCCGGCAGGCGCTGGATCACCAGTTCCACGGCCGGAATGTTGTAGACGAAGCTATTGCCCAGATTGCCATGCAGGGCACCGTTCAGGAACGCCAGGTACTGTTCCCACAGCGGCTTGTCCAGGCCCAGTTCGGCGATGATGCGGGCGCGGTCCACCTGGTCGACGTCCTGGCCGATCAGGATGTCCACCGGATTGCCGATGGCGTGCAGGCCCACGAAGACGATCAGCGTCATCAGGAAGACCACCACCGCGGCTTGCGCGATGCGGCGCAGCAACCAACCCGTCATTGCGCGGTCTCCGCTTGCGGAGCCGGGGCTGGCGTCCATTCGTCGCCGAACACTTCGGGCTCGGAGAACGCTTCCATATTGGCGTAGTGCGTCTCCACGTCCTCGCGGTAGAACAGGCCGGCGATGCCTTGCGCCAGGCGCTTGGCGCCTTCGCTGATGGCCGGGATGTCGCCCGAGATCGTGCCCTGCGTCAGCGCCGCGGGGTAGGAGAAGCAATGCACGCGGTCCAGGCCGGGACAGGCGCCTGGGCTCTTTTCCTGTAGTTCAAACACGGCGCCCAGGTCGGGCGAATCATGCAGTTCCTGGTCTTCTTCGCCAGCCGGCGGCACGTAGCGGTCGCCCCAGGCGCGCACGTGCGGCGCCAGCGCGGCGAACTCCGGACGCACGGTCCAGTCGATGCGGAAACCGGTGGAGAAGATCAGGAAGTCCAGCACGAACACGCCCTTGGGCGTGGTGACGTGGATTTCATCGCAGACCAGCGCCAGGTCCTGCACGCCCGCGCCCAGGTTGAAGCGGGCGTTGGGGTGGCGCGAGACTCGCAGCGTGCTGCCGCGCGGCGGCGGCACCTGGGCGGCGTTGATGTAGTGGCGGATCTTCCACTTCCATTCGTCGGGCAAGGTCAGGTGGCCGTGGGTCAGGCCGGGATTGCCCGCGCCCTTGCCCTTGTTGACGCGGGGAATGTCGTTGCGGCGGATCAGCAGGTCGACGCTGGCGGCGCCGGCTTCCAGTGCGGTGGCCGCGCTGTCCATGGCCGATGCGCCCGCGCCCACCACGCCCACGCGCTTGCCGGCCAGGGTGTTGTAGTCCATCACGTCGGACGAATGCGCCCAGCGGTTGCGCGGCAGCTTCTTCGCAAAATCAGGCACATAGGCGCCGCCCAGGCCGTCGCGGCCGGTGGCTAGCACCACGCGGCGCGCCAGCACCGTGCTGCGTCCGGCGGGGGACTCGATGTCCAGCTGCACCAGCTGGTCGGCGCGCGGCAGCACGGCCAGGATGCGGTGCTCGTTACGCACGTCCAGGTCCAGCGCGCGGCGGTACCAGCGCAGATAATCCATCCATTGCAGGCGCGGAATCTTGTCCAGCGCTTCCCATTCTTCGGAGCCGAACTGCGCTTCGAACCAGGCGCGGAAGGTCAGCGCCGGCAGGCCCAGCGCGGGACCGGTCAACTGCTTGGGCGAGCGCAGGGTTTCCATGCGGGCGGTGGTGGCCCAGGGGCCTTCATAGCCTTCGGGCGCCTGGTCGAAGATCGGGGCGTTGATGCCCAGATGCTTGAGCGAGGCGGCCGCGGCCAGGCCGGCCATGCCGCCGCCGATCACGGCCACGTCCAGCACCGGTTGGCCGTCGACGAGGCGGGGCGTGACCCAGTTCTTGGCGGGGATTTCCAGCCAGGACAGGTCTTGCTGCAAGCGCGCTTCCAGCGCGGCCAGGCCTTGCGGCGGGGTGGCTAGGGGCTGATTCATATAGTGGGGGATTCCGTAAGAGGGGCGTCGTCGCCATAGATCGACTGCAGGAGGGCCGAATGCTCGGCGGCGTCGTGCAGGGCGAAGCCGGGCAGCAGGGCCGCGGCGGCTTGGGCGAGCGCGTCGACCATGGCCTGGCAGGCTGGCGTCGGCGTTTGCGACTGCGGGGTGATGACCCCGAAGAAAAAGGGGATGTCCAGGTCGATGGGGCGGATCGCCACGCCCGGCATGGGGGCGCCGTAGGCGGTGATCGGTTCCAGCACCGACACGCCCAGTCCGGCGCGCACGGCGGCCAGGGCGTTGACGGACGAATTGGTTTCCATGGTGCCCAGCGCCTGGGCGTTCTGCGCCAGCGCGGCGTCGAGGCGGCGGCGCAGCCGGTAGGGGTTGGCCATCGTGATCATGCGGCGCCCGGCCAGCGCGGCCACTGGCACCACGGCTTGCTGGGCCAGCGGATCGTTTTCCGGCAACGCGACCACACAGGGGGCCTGCCCGATCCAATGCACCGTCAGGCCGCGATGTTCCAGCGGCAGGCTGGTCGCGCCCAGTTGCGCGGCGCCCGACAGCACGGCGTGCACCACGCGTTCGGGCGAGGCGCTGCGCAGCTGGATGCGGGCGGCGCCGATGCGGTCCTCGATGCGCTTGAGCGCGTCGGGCACCAGCCCCGCCGCCAGGGCGGAGGTGGCGGCCATCAGCAGCGGCTGGGCCTGGCCACGGGCGATTTCATCGGCGCGGCTGCGGATCTGCTGCATGCCCGCCAGCGCGCGCTCGACGTCGTCATACAGCAGGAAGCCCTGCTCGGTGGGCGTCACGCGCGGGCCGCTGCGCGCAAACAAGGGATAGCCGATCTCGGCTTCCAGTTCCTGCAACAACCGGCTGATCGCCGGCTGGGAGCGTCCCAACAGCCGGCCGGCAGCAGTGACGCTGCCCGTGGACATGACGGCCGCGAAGGCCTCGAGTTGACGAAGTTCCATCTGTATTGATCTATGCCAAGGACGAATTCTTGCCCGGCAAGTATGCGCTTTGCAAATAATTAAAGAGCATAAGTAAATTCCCTGATGGGGTTTTCCGCAGGGAATTTCATAACTTGCAGTTATTTCAAGGGCTTGCGGCGGCCAAACCGTCGTCGGACACAAAACCGTCCGCCGACTTGGCTTAAAGTCGGGGGCCGACGGGAACACTTATTGAGGAGTACGCATGTCTACGCGTTTCAAGAAAGCGGGTCTTGTCCTGGCAGTGGCCGTGGCGTTCAGTCTGCCGCTGATGCAGGGGTGCGCCAGCAGCCAGCCGGAGGATCCGCGCGTGGTTGCGGCCGAGGTCGACAAGCCGTTCACGGATTGGATGAACCAACTGTTGGGCCAGGTGGAGGCGAATCCGAACTATCGCCGTATCCCATTGGATACGAAGGCGCAGCAGGACCAGTTCCTGGTGTGGCTGCACGACGCCTATCGCCATCGGATCACGAAGCAGGAATTCACAAGCCGCGTGACCAGCCAGTATCCGGGCCATCAGAACGAAGCCGCGTTCGTCGCTTCCAAGCTGCCCTGATCCGTGGACGGTTGCCCATGAAAAAGCCCGCTACGGCGGGCTTTCGCGTAACAGTACCGGCAAAGGGGCGCTCAAGAATACCCGCGCCCCTCGCGCCGGTAATACAGATAGCGCTCTATCTCCGCCTGTTCCACCGCCGGTTCCAACGAGCGCCATCTGACGACGTATCCGCGATGCGCAGGCGGCATCCAGCCCAATACGGAGTACATCGTGACTTCGGTCTGGCCAGTATTGAATTCAGTCTCGAAGAATCCCTGGCGACCCGGCGGCTCGCTGCCGCAAATCCAGCTGGAATCTGGCATGGCGCTCTCCCGTACGGCTTCAATCCTACGCGCCGGTCCAGGAAATGGCATACGTTCTAGCCCCGATGCGGGCCGCGGCTGCCTTGTGTTAGAAACGTGGATGGGGCTCTTGCGGCATGATTGCCGCGATCTTTGCGAACCTTTGCAGTTCGATTTGGCGGATGCCGGTAGTATTCGTCCATCGAATCTCAGGAGCCCGTCATGCAAAGTCAGCAACCCGCGCCCGAGCCGAACAAGCGCCGTTGGCCTTTTGGCTACGGCGAAGAGGAGTAGTCCGGCTGCCCTAGCCGATACGCTCGATCCGGTCACCCGGACCGGACAGCTCGTGATAGATGTCATCCAGGTACTCGGCCAGCCCGTCCGCGGGAACGTCGGCAGGAATGGCAAGGTCCGCAGCCCGCACGCGCTTGCCGGCTTCCGACCGGTACGCCGTCCATACCGAGCCCTCGCGCTGGATGTCGAGCTGAAACCTGCCGTAGATGTCGAATTTCATCGATGTCCCGAAAAAATCATGACCAGGCCAGTGCCAGCTCGGCAGCCATGCTGCGCGTGAGTCCCAATAGCGCTTGAGCGGCCGGGCTAAGCGTCTCACCGCCGCGGGTCAGCACTTCCAGGCTGCGGACGGCGCTTTGGTCGGCCAGGGGCACGATCGCCAATTTCGCGCTTGTCGTGACCGCCAGAGCAGGCAGGATGGTGACGCCAAAACCCTGTTCGACGAAGGTCAGCAAGGAGGTGGTGTTGCGCACCGTCAGCAGCGAGGCCTCCACCAATGCGGCGACTTCCGGGGAGTTGAACCGGGCGCACAAGCCGTTCGCAATGAACTCCGCGGCATCGATATCGCTCCAGCGCACGTTGCGGCGCAGTTTGGTCAGGCCATGTCCCGCTGGACACACCAGTACGAAACGGTCTTCGAACAGGGGCTCGGTCGCGATGCCGGGCAAGGGCGCCGGCAGCGTGGCAATGCCGAAATCGACTTCTCCGTCGGCCACCGCCTTGCCGACCGCGGCCGAGTCTATGTCTCGCAAATCCACCCGCACTTGCGGATACTGCCGGCGCATCGATCCGATGACTTGCGGCAGCAGTCGGATGGCTGCGCTCGGCACGGCCGCCACCTTGGCTGTTCCGAGCGCGCCGCTGGCATAGCGGACCATGTGGGCCACGGCCGAGTCGAATTCCGCAATGGCCCGCTGAGCTTGTGCGCGGACATAAAGGCCCAGCGGAGACAGACGGATCTTGCGTTCGCCTTCGAACAACGGGCCGCCCAGCTCCGATTCCAGCTGCTTCAGGGTCATGGATAGCGCCGCCGGCGTGCGGCCGACTCGGTCGCCGGCCTGGGCCAGTTCGCCGGCGTCGACCACGGCCATGAACATGCGCAAGTGCTCTAGTTTCATATTTAAGAAAAAATGAAATAAAACGAAATTATTTTAGTTTGACTGAATTATGGCCGGAAATCTACAGTACCGCTCACTGCCAATCCAGGAAGCAAGCAATGAGCGCAAGCGCCTTACGCATCGACGGGCTGCAATACAGCAACTGGTCCGAAAAGATATTCCGCCAACTGCGTGAAGGCGGCGTGGACGCGGTCCACGTCACCATCGCCTATCACGAGAACCTGCGCGAGATGATCCACAACATCGAACGCTGGAACCGGTGGTTCGAGCGCTATCCCGACCTGATCGTGCAGGCGCGCAGCGGCGACGACGTCAGGCGAGCCCGCGAGTCCGGCCGCACCGCGATCATTTTCGGGTTGCAGAACCCATCGCCCATCGAAGACGACATCGGCCTGGTCGAAGTGGTGCACACGCTGGGCGTGCGCTTCATGCAGCTGACCTATAACAACCAGTCCCTGCTGGCTTCAGGCTGCTATGAAGCGGTCGACAGCGGCGTCACGCGCATGGGCCGCGAAGTGATCAAGGAAATGAACCGGGTCGGGCTGGTCATCGACATGAGCCATTCGGGCGAGCGCTCCACGCTGGAAGCGATAGAACTGTCCGAGCGGCCCATCACCATCAGCCACGCCAATCCGCATGCATGGGCGCAGGCGCTGCGCAACAAGTCGGACACGGTGCTGAAAGCGCTGGCCGGCGCGGGCGGCATGTTCGGTTTCTCGCTGTATCCGCATCACCTAAAGAACAAATCGGATTGTTCACTGGACGATTTCTGTGCCATGGTGGCGCGCACCGCGGACTTGGTGGGAGTGGAGCACCTGGGCCTGGGCTCGGATCTGTGCCAGGACCAGCCGGACTCGGTGGTGCAGTGGATGCGCACGGGCCGCTATACCAAGAACATCGATTACGGCGAAGGCTCGGCCGCGCAGCCGGGGTTTCCGCCGCAGCCGGACTGGTTCCAGGACAGCCGCGGTTTCCAGAACATCGAGCAGGGCTTACGCGCGACCGGGTTTTCAGCGGACGACGTGGCGCTATTGATGGGCGGCAACTGGATGCGCTTTTTCGACGCAAGCTTCGGCCCGCAAGCCACTACTACCCGCAATCCCTGAACGGTCGCAACCTCGGAGCACTTACATGAAGAACGCCATTCGCATCCTTGCGTGCGCCACGCTGGCGCTGGGCGCCGTCGGCAACGCCAGCGCGCAGGACTTTCCCACTAAAAGCATACAGATCGTCGTGCCGTTCCCGCCGGGCGGTGTGGCCGACCTGGTCGTGCGCACCGTCGCACAAAAGCTGGGCCAGGACGTCAAGCAGCCCGTGCTGGTGGTGAACAAGCCCGGCGCCAGCGGCATCATCGGGGCCGAGTTCGTGGCCCGCGCACCAGCGGACGGCTACACGCTGCTGTTGGCCAACCTGCCCATCATGTCGATCAACGAACTGCAGTACAGCAGCCTGCCGTATTCCGCCGCACGCGACTTCGCGCCGGTGATCCTGTTGGCCGATCAGCCCTACATCATCGCCACCGGCAACGCCGTGCCTGCCAAGACGATGAAAGAGTTCATCGCCTATGCCAAGAGCAAGCCGGACACACTGACCTTCGGTTCGGCGTCCAGTTCCACCTTTTTGGCAGGCGAACTGTTCAAGCAGCGCGCCGGCATCCGCATGGCCCACATTCCCTACAAGGGCAGCGCACCCGCCATCAACGATCTGCTGGGCGGACATATCAGCCTGATCCTGGATCCGGTGATTACCTTGCTGCCGCACGTCCAGGCCGGCAAGCTGCGCGCCCTGGCGGTCACGTCGTCCGAGCGGATAGATTCCGCGCCGGACATACCCAGCTATAAGGAAGTCGGCCTGGCGGACATGGACATCACGTCCTGGCAAGGCATCGTCGCCCCGGTCGGCACGCCCGAGGCGGTCGTGAAGAAGCTCAACCAGGACTTCAATCGCGCATTGCAGTCGCCCGAAGTGGCCTCGCGCCTGAAAGAGCAGGGCGTCAGCACCAAGGGCGGTTCGGCCCAGGCCTTCACCGATTTTGTCGCGGCCGAGAACAAGCGCTGGGCGACGCTGGCCAAGCAGGTCAACTTCCTGCCCGGCAGTCTCTGAGGAACGTCATGAGCGGAGCCGATGCGCGTTTGCAGGCCTTGGGGCTCGTCCTGCCACAGCCCACGCCCACGCACTATGCCTATTTGCCGGCGTTGCGGCATGGCAGCACGGTGTATGTCGCCGGGCAGATTCCCAAGCTCAGCGCGGACCAGTTGCTGGTTCAAGGGGCCATAGGCGAGCAGGTCGGCGAAGCGCAGGCGCGCGAGGCGGTGCGCCTGTGTGTATTGCATGCGCTGTCATGGGTCGCCCATCACGCGCAGGGCAGCCTGGATGCGGTGGAGCAGATACTGCGCGTCAACTACTTCTTCCAGGTGGGCGAGCGCGCCAGCACGAGGCTATCCGCCATCGCCGATACCGGATCGGAACTGCTGGTGGCGATTTTCGGGCGCCAGGGCGAGCATCCGCGTTCGGTCATCGGCGTGCGCGAGTTGCCGCGCAACGCGCCGGTGCTGGTCAGTATGGATGTGGCCCTGGCGGTTGCGGACGAGTCGCGAGGCCCGGCCCGCTGAAAAGGACCCGGTCCCGCGCCGCGCTGTTCAGTGCTTGGGCAGCACGAACTCTACCCGCCGGTTCTGCGCCCGTCCTTGCGGATTGTCCGCGCCATTGGCCAGCCGGTTCGACTGGATCGGCTGGGTATCGCCCAGTCCCTTCACCGTCAGCCGCGCCTTGTCCACGCCGTGGCTCGTGAGCCATTGCGCCACCGCCTGCGCGCGGCGCAGGGACAGGTCCTTGTTGTAGGACGCCGATCCCTTGGAGTCGGTATGGCCTTCGATCGCGACAGTGCCCGCCGAGCTGGCCTTGATCAGGCTGGCGATGTCCCGCAGCGTAGGCTCGGCGGCGGGACGGATGGCGGTCTTGTCGAAGTCGAACAGCACGTCGCCCAGCATGGCGACGGTCACGGCATTCTTGTCCTGCCGCACCGACAGGCCGTCGTGGCGCGCGGCCAGCCCGTCTATCTGCGCGTTCAGGTCCGAGATGCCGCCGCTGGCGTCGGAGGGCAGACCCTTCAAGTCCAGGATGGTGGCCTGCAGATCCAGGATCTCGGCCTTGTAGGGTGGCTCCTGCGCCATGGAGCCGCCGGTGGCGGCGAGCAACGCCGCGGCCAGCAGAGTTGACGAGCCCGGGTAGCCGGCCATGGCTAGCGGTCGGTGATCTTGATGGCGTCGAAGGTCTCGACGCTCGGTATCGTCAGCGAGACCTCTTTGATCTCCTTGGGCGGGGCGGGGAATTTCCCCTGCCAGGAGCCGGCGATCGGGGCGTCCTTCTCGGTCCTGATCATCAGTTTGGGATTGGTCAGCGGCTTGTCGTTGCTGTCTCTCAGCAGCAGGTGCTTCTTGTTGCCAGCCACGACGTAGAAGCTGTTTTCATAGTCGCTCTTGCTGATCTGCGGATAGAGCATCTCCGTCTTGCCCATGACGATGGGCTTGAACCGCACCTTGATCGACAGGATGTCGCCGCTGCGCACCGCTTCGACCACCTGGCCTTCGGCGACGCCGGAATCGGTCAGGCCGGTAGCCAGGGGCGCGGGGGCGTTCGCCTGGGCCTGGGCAAAGGCGGCCTGGCCAGCCGCCGCCAGGGTCATGAAGGCGCCCAGCGCACAGGCGGCGGCGGTCTTTCTGATAGGAATCACGATAAGCATCCTCTGTCGTTGAAAACCATTCAGGGCAGGGCATCCGGACCGGGACTCATGCTTTTGGTCCCATCCAAAGTCCAACATGTGATGGTCCGACTTTCAGGCGCTTATTGCAGTTTGATGTTTTTCCAAGAAGTTACGGAATCTAGCCAGCAGCAGCGTTATCCGCCGCGGTGCCCGTGATAGCGCGGAGCTGCGACGCTGCGCGTGTTTTCCTTGTGCTGGGATCCGACCAGGGCCTTGCGCCGGGCTTCCTCGTGCTGGTGATCGGCACGGGCCCGGTCCTTTTCCGCATGCGGCGGCGAGTGCGCGTCGGGCGAGCCGGAATCGGGCGTGGCCTGGGCCGGTTTGGGGTGGGGGGTGTTGGGCGTCATGGTGCGTACCTATGCAGGTGACGCGGCTTATGCCGCCATTCCACGTTACGCCTGGGGTGCCTGTATCTCAAGCGCCAATTGCGACAGACTCTTTCAGGGCCCTCCACCCTTATTTTTGAGGCGCGGGCGCCGCGCTAGCGGCAAAATAGTCATGCGCTGGTTTCCTAGACGTTCGTCTTTCAGGAGAGCCTCATGTGCGACTGTTCCTCTTGCGCAAATCCCCTGCATTTCAATCGCCGCCGCCTGCTGTTTGGAGCTGCTGCAATGGCAGCGGCCGGCGCCTCGGGCTGGCTGGGCGCTGCCCAGGCCGCCGTGCCCTCAAACGATATCGGTCCTGACGCGGCATTGAAGCGCCTGATGGCTGGCAACGCCCGCTACGCCGCCAACAAGCCGAACATGCGGGATTTCTCCGCCGGACGTGCCGCCCGCGCCGTAAAGCAGAAGCCCATCGCCGCCATCCTGGGCTGTTCGGACTCGCGGGTTGCGCCTGAATTGGCTTTCGACCAAGGCCCGGGCGACCTGTTCATCGTGCGCGTGGCTGGCAACTTCGTGAACGAAGACGGCCTCGCCAGCCTGGAGTACGGCACGCTGGTGCTGCGCGCGCCGCTCATCCTGGTGCTGGGCCACGACAACTGCGGGGCGGTGGACGCGACCATCAAGGCGTGGAAGGACAAGACCGAATTCCCGGGTCATTTGCCGGCCCTGGTGAACGCGATCAAGCCCGCCGTCGAACTCGCGAGCAAGTCGGGCGCCAAGGATCTGATGGCCGCGGCCGTGCAGGAGAATGTGCGCATGGCGGTCGATCGCCTGAAGAACGCGCAGCCGCTCTTGCAGGAGATGGTGCAGCAGAAAAAGCTGGGAGTGGTCGGCGGCGTGTACAGCCTGGCCACGGGCAAGGTGACGCTGGTCTGACGTAGCCGACGGGGTTGGCTGAACTACAGCGCCGGCCGGCCCCGGAACGGTGAGAATTGCTGAGCTTTAAACGTTTTTCCCTTCGTAATATCCGCTGAAAGGATATTGAAAGGGGAAGGAGCATGGGGGCGTGCAAAAAATGCGAGGCTATCGTAGCGGACCGGCGCGATGCGCCCGGACATGAAGACCTGATCAGCCTGGGCGTAGTGCGGTCAGCTGGAGAGACGCAGCGAGGCGTGCAGCAACTAGCGTTCACCTGCGCGGTGTGCGGCACGGATTGGGATTATTTCGACGACAAGCGCGACCCAGCATCGGGGTGGCGTCGCTGCGACGCCAATGGGGATGCGCAAATGGCCGAAGAGCCTCTGGCAAGAGCGATGGGCGCGGCCTAGCGCGTACGGTCTTCAACCGGGTGCCATTCCCGCGCGCCGCGTCGGCGACGGGCCAGCGCGCCTACATCTGCATCTTCTTCTTGCCCAGCAGCGTCAGTGCAAGGCTGCGGCCGGTGCGCATGAACGGGTAAAGCGCCGTCGACAGGCAGGGATTGCGGAACACGGCCGCGTTGACGCTGTTGAACAGATCATTGCCGGTGCTGATCAGCGCCAGCCGGTTGATGCAGTCGGCGCCCCAATAGTCCTGACCATCCAGATGCAGCAGCATGCCTTGGTTCAGGTCGTAGCCTTGCGCCTTGTAGGCCACCGCCAGATCGGGATGGTCGCGCATGTTCAGCAGATCGATGGGGCCGACGGCCTTCTGCAATTGCAGCATCCGCACGTAGTTCGAGCAGAAAGGGCAGTCTCCGTCGTAGAGCAGGAAGTTCTTTGCGATGGCCATGACGCACCGTGTGGAAATGCGCAGGCGCGAAAAGCGCGCCCGCCGCTTATCTCCGATTAAAACCCATATCGCTGAACGCGCCCACCGCCGGCATTGCGCACGCGGGCCGGGTGCGGGACATCAGCGCATCTGGCGCACCCCATGGCCCAGGCGCCGGCGCAGCAGGTTGCGCAGCGTGACGCCGTCGGCGTAGCCGACCTGGGCCGCGATCTGCTCCAGCGACAGGCTGCTGGTCTTTAGCAAATGGGCGGCGCGCTCCACGCGCAAATCCTGGAAGAACGACAGCGGGCTCTTGCCCAGCACCTCCTGCGTGCGGCGCGCCAGCGTGCGCTTGCTGGCGCCCAGCGCCTGCGCCGCGGCATCCAGCGAGAACCCCTGCGCAAGATGCGCGCGGGCCCAGCGCTCGAAAGCCTGCACCAGCGGTTCGGCATGCGTCAGATGGTCGGTGATGACATAGGCGGATTGCGCCGGCCGCTGGTCCACGATCAGATAGCGCGCCACCAGCGCAGCCAGTTCGGGACTGGCCTGGCGCACCAGCCACAGCGCCATGTCCATGTGGCTCAAGGCCGCGCCCGCCGTCAGCAACGACGACGAGCGCACCAGCATGTGCTTGTCCTCCAGGTCGACCGCCGGATAGCGCTGCCGGAACAGCGGCGCCAGCCACCAGGTGGTGGTGGCCTTGTGGCCGTCCAGCAGGCCCGATTCCGCCAGCACGAAGGTGCCGATGCAGGCCGCGGCGGTGTTCGCGCCAGGGCCGCGCTCGCGCAGCATCCGGCCAGCGTCGCGCACGTCGGCGCGGCCCAGCGCGGGCACCAGCGTTTCGGGCATCTTGCAGCCGATGGCCGGGATGACAAGCCAGCCCGGGTCCGACGGGTCCGGACTGCCTGAAACGGGCACGCCAAATCCCTGCGAGGTGCGCACCTTGCGGCGCAGGCCGACCACCCGTGTGTCGAACGGCAGCACGGGGGCGGGCAGCAGTGGCGACAGCTCGTTGGCTGTCGCGAACACATCCAGGATGGTGGACAGGCCGGTATCGAACACGCCCTCCAGGGCCAGGATCTGGATCTTCATGGCAAGAACGCTATCAAAGATGTCAAAACCGCCAATATTAATAAGGCTGGGCCGGACCCACAATGCCGCTGTCTGATCGTCGGCGCGCAAACCTGCGCCGCGTGCCACCGGAGCCTTGTCTTGTCCTTTGAAAATCTGCTTGCCCTGACGGTGTTCGCCTTCGTGACCTCTGTTTCGCCGGGCCCCAGCAACGTCATGCTGATGACCTCGGGCGCCAACTTCGGCTTCGGCCGGACCTTGCCCCAGGTGCTGGGGATCACCGTCGGCTTTACGTCGCTGCTGTTGGGGGTAGGGCTGGGCCTGGGGGCGCTGTTCCAGGCCTGGCCGCCGTTGTCCGCGGCATTGAAGATAGGCGGGGCGGCCTACCTGCTGTACCTGGCGTGGCGCATCGCGCTGTCGCGTTCGATCAGCACGGGCCAGGCATCGGCCAGGCCGCTGACCTTCATGGAATCGGCCTTGTTCCAGTGGATCAACCCCAAGGCGTGGATCGTGGCGCTGGCCTCGGTGGCAGTCTATGTTGACGCTGCGGCGCCGTGGGCGTCGCTGGCCTGGATGTGCCTGGTGTTCGCGCTGGTGAACCTGCCCAGCGTTTCGCTGTGGGCCGGCTTCGGCATGGCGCTGCGCGGATTCCTCGCGCAGCCTGGACGCCTGAAATGGTTCAACATCGCCATGGGAGGGCTATTGGCACTGACGTTGTGGCCGATGTTGCGGTGATGGCGCGGGGTTCTGGCGGGAAGCGCGCGGCGGGTCCGCGCCGCGCCCAATTCGCGCTTGGGATCACTCCGCGCTACTGTCGCCGGAGCCGCCCCATGCCAGCCCCATGGCATAGCCGCGCACATCCTCGGGCCATGTGGCGATCTGCTGCGCAAAGCGCTCGCGGTCGCCGGCATATAGCGCCCGCGTCGCTTCCTCGAAACCGGACAGATTGCCGCCCATGCTGGACATGAAGCGATAAGCCGCCTCCTGGCGCTCGCGCCGGCGGTCCTGTGCTTCATTATCGCGGCGGGCCTGTTCCACCAGTTTGCGCAAGGCGACGGACGCGCCGCCGGGCTGCGCGCCCAGCCAGTCCCAATGGCGCGGCAGCAGCGTGACTTCACGCGGCACCACGCCCAACTTGGGGCGGCCCCGGCCGCGCGGTTGCGTCTGGTCGGCTGCCACGTCGGCGGGCATTCCGGCGGCCAGGGGCGCCGGCTCGATGCGGGCGCGGTGACGTTCCGCGATGGCGGCGTCGTCGCCTCTCAGATCCAGGTCGACCTGCTTGCCGGATTGGTCGTCGAACACCAGGATGGCGGCGTCGCTGCCCGAGTCCATGGCCCGTTTAACGGCGAGCGCCACCTCGGCCAGGGGGCCAGTGGTAAGTATGCGGTGGCCGGCGAAGGCAGTGTGCGGATCGGTGTGGCGGGGTACGGATAGTTGGTTCATTATTTTGTCCGGATAAAAATGGCAGGCTAATTATGATCCGGGTAAAAATACAAGTCAATATATCCGGGTAAAAATATTGCGAGGCGGCAATCCGCCACTGCGGCGTATAGAAATATCCCCGCCAACCTAGGGACAACACCTAGGCAAAACACCCAAGCGGCGTATAATCTTGCTTTGCGCCCGGAGTTACCCATGCGTCTCGTACAAAAAGCGCTCACCTTCGACGATGTGTTGCTGGTGCCTGCGTATTCCGAGGTCCTGCCTCGCGACACTTCCCTGGCTACGCGCCTCACTCGCAATATCAGCCTGAACATCCCGCTAGTGTCCGCCGCCATGGACACCGTCACCGAATCGCGTCTGGCCATCGCCATGGCGCAAGAGGGCGGCATCGGGATCATCCACAAGAATCTGTCCGCCGACGCCCAGGCGCGTGAAGTCGCCCGCGTCAAGCGCCACGAATTCGGCATCGTGATCGATCCGGTCACCGTCACCCCCCAGATGAAAGTGCGCGACGCCATTGCGTTGCAGCGCCAGCATGGCATCTCGGGCCTGCCGGTGGTCGAAGGGCGCAAGCTGGTCGGCATCGTCACCAACCGCGATCTGCGCTTCGAAGAGAACCTGGACCAGCCCCTGCGCAACATCATGACGCCGCAGGAACGCCTGGTCACCATGAAGGAAGGCGCCACGCTGGAAGAGGCGCAGTCCCTGATGCACAAGCACCGCCTGGAGCGCGTGCTGATCGTGAACGACGGCTTTGAACTGCGTGGCCTGGCCACCGTCAAGGACATCGTCAAGAACACCGAACACCCGATGGCCAGCAAGGATGCCCAGGGCCAGCTGCGCGTGGGCGCGGCAGTGGGCGTGGGCGCCGGCACCGAAGAGCGCGTGGAAAAGCTGGTTGCGGCAGGCGTTGACGTCCTGATCGTCGACACCGCCCACGGCCATTCCAAGGGCGTGCTGGAAGGCGTGCGCTGGGTCAAGCAGAACTACCCCAAGGTTGAAGTCATCGGCGGCAACATCGCCACCGCCGCCGCCGCGCGTGCGCTGGTCGAGTACGGCGCCGACGGCGTCAAGGTCGGCATCGGCCCTGGCTCCATCTGCACCACCCGCATCGTCGCCGGCGTGGGCGTGCCGCAGATCCATGCCATCTCCGAAGTCGCCAAGGCGCTGGAAGGCACGGGCGTGCCGCTGATCGCCGACGGCGGCATCCGCTACTCGGGCGACGTCGCCAAGGCCCTGGCCGCCGGCGCTTTCGCCTGCATGATGGGCGGCATGTTCGCCGGTACCGAAGAGGCGCCGGGCGAAGTCGTGCTGTTCCAGGGCCGTTCGTACAAGTCCTACCGCGGCATGGGCAGCCTGGGCGCCATGACGGACGGCTCCGCCGACCGTTACTTCCAGGATCCGTCCAACAACGCCGACAAGCTGGTCCCCGAAGGCATCGAAGGCCGCGTCCCCTACAAGGGCAGCGTGCTGGCCATCATTTACCAACTGGTCGGCGGCATCCGCGCCTCGATGGGCTACTGCGGCTGCGCCACCATCGACGACATGCGCACCAAGACCGAATTCGTGGAGATCACCTCCGCGGGCGTGCGCGAGTCCCACGTGCACGACGTACAGATCACCAAGGAAGCGCCCAACTACCGCGCCGACTGATCCGTACAGTCAACTACAATGTCATGCATCGCGCACCGGCAGAACCGCAAATGAATCAGCGGTTCTGCCGGTGCGGTTTTATTTACTGCGGTTTTATTCTTTACCGGTAGAGTCTCCATGCACCAGCGCATCCTCATTCTCGACTACGGTTCGCAAGTCACCCAGCTGATCGCCCGCCGCGTCCGCGAAGCCGGCGTCTACTCCGAAGTGCACCCTGGCGACGTCGACGACGCCTTCGTGCGCGACCAGATGGCGCAAGGCCTGAAGGGCGTCATCTTGTCCGGCAGCCACGCTTCCGCCTACGAAGAAGGCTCCATGCGCGTGCCGCATGCGGTGTTCGAGCTGGGCGTGCCCGTCCTCGGCATCTGCTACGGCATGCAGTCCATGGCGCAGCAACTGGGCGGCGTGGTCAGCTTTTCCGATCATCGCGAATTCGGCTACGCCGAAGTCCGCGCCCACGGCCACACCAAGCTGCTGGAAGGCCTGGAAGACTTTGCCACGGCAGAAGGCCACGGCATGTTGAAGGTCTGGATGAGCCACGGCGACAAGGTCACCGAGCTGCCCCCGGGCTTCAAGCTGATGGCGTCCACGCCGTCCTGCCCCATCGCCGGCATGGCCGACGAAGACCGCAAGTTCTACGCCGTCCAGTTCCACCCCGAAGTCACGCACACCGTTCAAGGCAAGGCCATGCTGGCCCGCTTCGTGAACGAGATCTGCGGCTGCGAAGGCGACTGGAACATGCCCGACTACGTGGCCGAAGCCGTCGCCCGCATCCGCGAGCAGGTCGGCACGGACGAAGTCATCCTGGGCCTGTCGGGCGGCGTGGATTCCTCGGTAGCCGCGGCGCTGATCCACAAGGCCATCGGCGACCAGCTCACCTGCGTGTTCGTCGACCACGGCCTGCTGCGCCTGGACGAAGGCAAGCAGGTCATGCAGACCTTCGCTGAAAACATGGGCGTGAAGATCATCCACGTCGACGCCACCGCCCAGTTCATGGGCAAGCTGGCCGGCGTGGCGGATCCGGAAGCCAAGCGCAAGATCATCGGCCGCGAATTCGTCGAAGTGTTCCAGGAACAAGCCGGCAAGCAGCAAAGCGCCAAGTGGCTGGCCCAGGGCACGATCTACCCCGACGTCATCGAATCCGCGGGCGCCAAGACCGGCAAGGCCACCTCCATCAAGTCGCACCACAACGTGGGCGGCCTGCCGGACACACTGAACCTGCAACTGCTGGAGCCGCTGCGCGAACTGTTCAAGGACGAAGTCCGCGAACTCGGCGTGGCCCTGGGCCTGCCGCCGCAGATGGTCTACCGCCACCCGTTCCCCGGCCCCGGCCTGGGCGTGCGCATCCTGGGCGAAGTGAAGCATGAATATGCCGAACTGCTGCGCCGCGCCGACGCAATCTTCATCGAAGAGCTGCGCAACACCAAGGACGAGGCCAGCGGCCTGACCTGGTACGAACTGACCTCGCAAGCGTTTGCCGTGTTCCTGCCGGTGAAGTCGGTGGGTGTGATGGGCGATGGGCGTACCTACGAATACGTCGTGGCGCTGCGTGCGGTGCAGACGTTTGACTTCATGACTGCTGATTGGGCGCCGCTGCCGCATCCGTTGCTGGCTCGGGTGTCTTCGCGCATCATCAACGAAGTGCGGGGGATCAATCGTGTGGTGTATGACGTGTCGAGCAAGCCGCCCGCGACGATTGAGTGGGAGTGATCCTGCAGTTGTCTTGCAGTGAATGAGAAAGGCGCTTCGGCGCCTTTTTCTTTTTTGGTCGGCTGTGGGCCGGGGTGAGGGCCGGACTTCTCGGTGGCAAGTACTGCGATGCGTTGATGGCATTGGACCGGCAGATGCGTCAGGGCGAGCCTTTCGTGGCGCGTTCGACCTGGTACTTGATCGAAACTCGGCGCCGAAACGATTGTGGTAAGAACGGGCCGGCCAAAGAGGCCGCCGAAAATACCCTATAACCAGCTGGAATATCACCCGCGAATCGAGTGATATCTCCCCATCCTGGCTGCTCCTACACTGGGTTCCCAAGCCGAACTGGATGTCCTGTCCGGCAATACCGGTATCCATGTCGGAAGGGAGACCCCATGGCTGTATCGCAACAGAACACAGGCGCTCAGGCATTCAGCAGGCGGCGGCGCAGTCTGGTGACCGGCTGTGCGTTCATGGCGCTGGCCGGCTCCATGAGAGGGCGTCTGGCGTGGGGACAGGACTTCCCCAATCGGCCCGTCAAGCTACTAGTAGGTTTTTCCGCAGGTGGCGGGCTGGACATGATTGCGCGCGAGATGCAGCCGGAGCTGAGCCGGCTGCTGGGCCAGCCGGTAGTGATTGAAAACAAGGCCGGAGCCGGTGGCGCCTTGGCAGCCACCGTGGCCGCGCGGTCCGCGCCTGACGGTTACACGCTCGTGATGACCGTGCCGGGTTCCACCAGCATCGCCCGGCTGCTGCATGGCGATAAGCTGCAGTACCAACCCGACAGCGACCTTGTTCCGGTGGGAATGATCGGCTACACGCCGCTGGTGTTCCTTTCCGCCGCCGATTCGCCCATCAAGTCCATGGAGGATGTCGAGCGTCTGGCGAAATCGAGTCCCGGCGGATTGAATGTCGCCTCGCCGGGGGCGGGCACTCCGGCGCACTTCGCCATCGAGCTGTATCGGACTGAGTCGGGCCTGCCTCTCACACACGTGCCCTTTGGCGGAAGCGGCCAGGCTATCTCGGCGCTGGTTGGAGGGCATGTGCCGCTCATGGTGACAACGATAACGTCGGCCATGGCCCTCGCGTCATCCGGGCGGGTAACCCTGCTGGCGTTGACGGGACGCCAGCCATTGGAAGAACTACCCGACGTTCCATTGTTAACGATAAAAGGCGAGCCTGTCGACATCGTCGGCTGGACTGCATTGCATGTGCCTCGTGGTACGCCAGCGCCTGTCATCGAACGCCTCAATCACGATCTGAACGAGGTGCTGGCCATGTCGGCGTTCAGGCGCCGCATGCAGTCCACCCAGTTTGTGGTGACGCCGAGCACGTCCCAGGATGTGTCTCGGTTCATCGCCAAGGAAAAAGTTCGCCTCGAGGAAGTCGCCTCGAAGGCTCATCTCCAGTTTCAGTGAGCAGCGCAATGGCCGGAAAAATATCCCATCCCAATTTTCTATTCATCATCACCGACCAGCAGCGCGCCGACCACCTCGGCTGCTATGGCAATCGCGTGGTACGCACTCCCCATATCGACAGGATCGCAGCTTCGGGGAGTGTGTTCGATCGATTCTATGTGGCGTCGACCGTGTGCATGCCGAACCGCGCCAGCATCATGACAGGCCGCTATCCATCGGTGCACGGTACTCGAACCAACGGGATTCCATTGTCGCGCCATGCGGTGACATTCCCGCAGGTATTACGCGAGGAGGGCTACCGCACGGGGTTGGTAGGCAAGGCGCATTTCCAGAACATGGACGAGCGGCCTCCGAGCCTGCCAGCGCCGTCTGTGCCGCCGGGACTGCGACTGAGCCCGGCGTTCCCCGAGGCCTGGGCCGACAACATCAGCGGGCCGAACTATGAGCAGGAGCGGCGTTCGCGCTGGTCCGATCCCGGCCATGCGCTGACGTTGCCTTACTACGGCTTCGAGCACGTCGAATTGTGCAACCACCATTCGGACGACACCTTCGGCGACTGGGCGCGCTGGGCCAGGGAGCGCCTGCCTGGCTACGAACAGTTGTGCGGGCGAAGCCATGCGGAGGCGGACGAGCACTTTGCCGTGCCTCAGGCGTGGAAGACGCGCCTGCCGGAGGAGATCTATTCGACGTCATATGTAGCCGAGCGCTCGCAAGCCTTCCTGCGGCGCCACGCCAGTTCCGGCAATCGGCCTTTTTTCCTGCAGTGCTCCTTTCCTGATCCGCATCATCCCTTCACGCCGCCAGGACGCTACTGGGGCATGTACGAGCCGGACGAGATTCCATTGCCTCCGACCTGCCGCTCGCCCGGCGCAGGAGCGCCGCCCACGGTGCGCTGGCTGCACGATGAGCGCACTGCCGGGAGTGCGCCGCTGGAAGGGCCGCGTCTCTTTGCAGTGCTACCGGACGAGGCGCGCCGCATGATCGCATTGACCTATGGCATGGTGACCATGATCGACGATGCGGTCGGACGCATCATGGAAACACTGCACGAGACCGGCCTGGCCGAGAATACGATCGTGGTGTTCACGAGCGATCATGGCGACCTGATGGGCGACCACGGGATCATGCTCAAGGGCCCGATCCACTACCAGGGCCTGATTCGAGTGCCCTTCATCTGGCATGATCCGCGCCGATCCGCCGAGTCGCGCGTCGGGGCCCTCGGCAGTTCAATCGATATCGCGCCTTCGGTGCTGGCAGCGGCCGGCTTGGCCCCGGTCCGGGGCATGCAGGGACGGGACCTGGGGCCGCTCGCGGCGGGGAACCCGTCGGGATGCCGCGAGTCGTTGCTGATCGAGGAGGAAAGCCAGCGAGCCTTTCTGGGATTTTCCGAACCGGTGCGGGCGCGGACCCTGGTGACCGAACGCCATCGCCTGACCTTGTACCGCGGCGTCGATTGGGGCGAGTTGTACGATCTGGCGACCGATCCCCACGAGGAACACAATTTGTGGGACGTTCCGACGCATGCGGCCCTCAAGGCGGAGCTGATGGCTTCGTTAGCCTATAGACTGATGGATGTGGTGAGCGAGACACCGCGGCCTACCCGGATAGCCTGATCGGCATTTGGTAGCGCGACGCAGCCACGCAACGGCAACTTGCGGACGCGGGCATGAATATTCGGGATGTGGAGTGTTTTCTGGCGATATTGGAACATGGGTCCTTGCAGCGGGCAGCCGCGTTCCTCGGCGTATCGCAGCCTGCGCTGACCAAGTGCGTCCACCGGCTCGAGGCCGCGCTCAATGCCGAGTTGTTCGCGCGCACGCCCGCCGGCATGGCTCCTACGGAGGCTGCACTCGCGCTCAGGCCCTACGCGGTCCGGCTGCAAGGGGAATACCAGGCAGCGTTCCGGGTCGTCGGCGACGTGATCGCGGGCGAAGTGGCCACGCTTCGGGTGGGTGCGACTCCGGTTTGGGAGCCTTTGGTCAGCCGGGCGTTCGTGCGCTTTTCGGAGCTGCGGCCTGCTGCCAGGCTGAACCTGAGCGTCATGCCGCCCGACCGCTTGCTACGTGCTTTGCGGGCGGGATTCGTGGACTTCGGCGTGGTCACGGCTGACACCGTATCGCCCGATGTGCGCAGCATCAAGCTGGCTCCCGATACCCTTAGGGTAGTGGCGCGGCGGACGCATCCGGTTCACCAGCATGCTCACTCCCGTTTGGAGGACTTGCAAACCTATGTCTGGCTGGCAGCTCGGCGCGGTGTCCTCTCGCGCAGCCAACTTGAGGCTTGTTTCGAGCAGGCAGGCTTGTCCTGTCCCCATATTCAGGTGGAAGTCGACGGCACCGGCATACGCGCCATGTTCCCATTGCTGAGCAGCAAGGATTGGCTGGGCATGTGCCCACAGTCGTTGCTTGCCGATGCTGCTGCTTTCGGCCTGAAAGTGGTGCAGGTCGAGGGGCTGGAGTGGCCTATGACGCCGTTGCTGGTGACCCGTAGCCAGTCGCCATTGACTGCATTGACCCAGGCCTTCATACATTCGCTGGAGCACGGCGCCGCCGAAGGGTAGCGCCGCCGAATTGCGGAGGCCACTAGCTGACCTCCAGGTAGTTCTTCAGGCTTTCCGGAGGACCGCGCACAGGCATCGAGAAGCAGCAGCCCTCTTCGAGTGCCTATCTGACGCGTATCAAAGCCGTTCGCGATCGTCGTTGGCGCATCAACAATAACCTGTCGGGTACGCCGGCTTTCTGCCCTATCATTCGACGCTCCGAGGTTCTGACTCAATCGCTGCGGTTCAACCTTCTTGAGGCGCTCACGGAACTGGACCGCCAGTTTGGCGAGGACGTACTGATGCGCGCCGCTACCTGGTTTACGTTCAAGGAGTCGCGTGCGAGCTTCCTGCTCGAGCGCGAGGTCGCTCAGGCAGATAGAGTCAAGCGGTTCGCCCACGTTACGGCCGAGCACTGTGGCAAGCTTGACGAGCCGCTTGGCGCCGATGGGCTGGCCATGCTGCAGGAGGGCATCCTTGGCAATCAGGCAGGGCGTCCAGGTATGCGCCGATCGCCAGTCTTTGTCGGCCAGGCCACCATGCGCGAGGGCATCGTCCACTATCTCGGCCCTCATTTCTCGGCGCTTGGCGACATGCTGGCGGGGCTGCAAGCGTTCGAGCAATCGACCCGCGGGCGTGCGGCGTTACGGGGTGGGAGACTCGGCGCCAACTGTGCGGTTGAGCGGTGCAAAGGCCACCGCCTCGATCTCTACCAGCCCGCCATCGGGGTTCAAATCAGCAACTTTCAGTTCCACCGAGGCAGGATACGGAGCGAAGAAAAACTCATCACGGACCCGTCTTATGGCGGCCAACTGACCAGCCTTGTCAAGTTCCAGGCGGCCGCTGCCGAATACATGGAACATCTGCAGCTCGATGGCATCTTCCATCTGCGCGTCGCAAGCCAGTAGCAGGCGCTCGATCTGCTTGAACACCTCGCGCAGTTCGTCGCAGAACGCCGCCTCGCCCATGGGTTCGGTCCGCGCCGGCTCCAATCCCGCCTGTGTGAAGGTTGGAATCAGACAACGTTTGGGTCAATGAGGCTTATGGGGCGTTGACCTCGTCAAAACCGATAGCAACAACGCAGCCGCTGCCAGGGCCGCGGCAATAAAGCCCAGATTGATCGCTCCGACCCATTCGATTCCAAGCCCGCCGATCGATCCGGACAGTGCGATGGCGAGATAGAGGATGGCCTGGTTGAGCGAGATGAGGACGGCTGCGGCATCAGGTTTGAGCGCGATCAGGCGGTGTTGCTGTGGCGTCGTGATGGCAAAGGCTGCAATTCCATAGAACGCAATCATCACGAACGCCGCTGGCAGGCTTTGCGTCGCCAGCGGCAAGACCAGCATGGCGACAACCAACCAAAGCAGGGCAAGGATCACAACTTTCGGGCCGCCGATGCGGTCCGCAAGCATCCCGACGCCCAGGTTGCCGATGGTCCCCACGATGCCTAGGGTCGTCATCAGCCCCGCCAGGTAGAAGCTGTTCGCCTGGGTGGCCGATTCAAAGATGATGCCGATGTAGGTGTAGGGCATGTAGACCGCCGTGAACGCCAGGAGGGTCACGCCTAGCACGGCAAGGATCCGGGGCTGCAGCAAAAGGCGGACTTGCTGTCGCAAACCATTGGCAGCGGCAACGGCCAGCGTCGCGGGAATGGCGCGGAAGACGCCGATGACGCCGATCGCGGCCAAGCCCGTTGCCAGCCACATGGTCGATCGCCAGCCGAACACCCCGCCGAAGGCAGTACCCAAGGGCGCGCCCAACGCGGTCGCCGCAGTAAAGCCGCTGACCACCAGCGCGATGGCTTTGCCCCGATGCTCCGGCGCGACCATGGCGGCGGCGGTCACGGTGGCTGTCGGAACGAACATGCCCACGCCCAGCGCGGCCACGACCTGCCCAAGCAGGACTTGCAGGTAAGAGGGCGCCAGCGCGGTCCAGGCGCTGCCCAGGAGGTACACGGCCGATGCGGCGACCAGCACTGTCCTGCGTTGCCAGCGCACCGTCGCGGTCGTCAGGATCGGGCCTGCAATCGCGCAGGTCAGCGCGAATATCGTGATCACCTGGCCCGCGACGGAGGGGGAGATTTCAAGCGAGCGACTGAGCAGCGGTAGCAGACCCGCCAGCACAAACTCGCCGGTTCCGACGACAAACACGCCGAAGGCGAGCATGGAAACTGCGAGCCACTGGCTTTTTGCCGCTGGACGGGGAACCTTGCTTGAAGACGGCACTGTAGAGTCGAACATGACTAGTCCTTCTGGCGCTGCGACGTGGGCGCCGCGCCAAGTTTGTGATTTCTTGTGTGGGTTGTAGCGAACCGCCGGGCTGTTGCGTGACCGATCTGCAGTTGAGTTCCAGCTTGCATTAAATATATACGGTCGTATGTATATATGTCAAAGCGCGATGCGCGGCGAAGCTCCTGAGCTGTGGCTCGTCCGAGGTCCTGACCATGGAGAAAGCGGAGGCCAAGGATCTAGCCTTGTCCTGCCGGCCTGGGCTGGTGCATGACGCCGCGGTCATATCTCTGATGCCGGCAAGAACTCAACTCGGATGCAGCCCTGGTCCATAATATAGATAATGGTTATCATTACTGATTAATGTCCGAGTCAACATTGCGGGGAGACGTTCATGTCCGGCGTAGCGGGGTTGCGAGAACGCACAGCGGTACTGTATGCGGAGCACCATTCGTGGCTCGCGCGCTGGCTGCGTTATCGCACCGCGAATTCCGACTGCGCCGCAGACCTGGCACACGATACGTTCATGCGGGTGCTGGCCGCCAAGGAAATCCCGCCGCTGGTCGAGCCGCGTGCCTTTCTCGCTACCATTGCCCGCCGGCTGCTGTCCAACCACCATCGGCGCGAAATCATCGAACGTGCCTATCTCGATGCCTTGGCCAATTTGCCCGAGCGCGTCGAACCCAGCCCTGAGTCGCGCCACCTCGTGATTGAAACCCTGCTGGCCATCGATCGCGCGCTCGACAGCTTGCCGGCGAAGGTGCGCGAGGCGTTCCTGCTGGCGCAGCTCGAGGGGCTCAGGCATGAGGATATTGCGGCGCGGCTGGGGGTGACCACCCGCACCGTGAGCAACTACATGGTGCGCGCGGTCCAGACCTGCTTCTTTGCCCAGGACGGTCTTGCGTGAAGCGGGCGAGCGCTACGCCCGTTGCCTACGCTGGGGGACTGCCGCTAGCGCCACACGTGGCCGAGCAGGCGTCGCGCTGGTACGTGTTGTTGACGAGCGGCGCCGAGACCGCGCAAGACAGGCAGGCCTGGGAACGCTGGCGCCAGGCGGATCCCGATCATGAGCGGGCCTGGGCGCATTTGATGCGCGCCGACGGCCGGATGCGAGAACTGGAGGGCAGTCCCGCCTATCAGGCGCTGACGGGCGACCGGCGCAAGGGCCGCCGCGCGCTCATCGCCATGCTGGGGCTAGTCACCTGTACCGGCGGCCTGGTCTGGACGGCCGACCGCAAGCGCTGGGTACGGATCTCGCCCGACTACGTGGCGGGAGTAGGGGAGCAGCGCACGGTCATGCTGGATGATGGCACCGAGGTCCTGCTCAACACCGACAGCGCGATCGACGTGCTGTATGACGGACGGACACGCCGCCTGCGCCTGCGCCGTGGCGAAATCCAGATTCGCACCGGGCATGCGGCCGGCTATGCCGACATGCCATTCCGGGTCGACACGCCCGCTGGAGGCGTGCGAGCGCTGGGAACGCGCTTCATGGTGCGCCTGGACGGCGAGCAGACCCGTGTGGCGCTGCTCGAAGGACTCGTGGAGATCGAGCCGGCGGCGGGCGGCAGCCGGCTGCTGTTGCAACCGGGGCAGGCCACGCGCTACGGCGCCGGGGAAGTCGAGCCCGTCCGTCCGGTGGCGCTGGCCGACACGGCCTGGATCAATGCCGAACTGGCGGCCGATGACATGCCGCTGGACCGGTTCCTGGCCGAACTGAGCCGCTACCGGCACGGGTTGATTTCCTGTGATGCGCCGGCGGCGAAGTTGCGGATCTCTGGATTGTTTCCCTTGAATGACACCGACAGGGCGCTACAGGCGGTGGCCCGCCTGCTGCCTGTCACGGTGACCCGGCGTAGCCCTTATTGGGTGCGCGTTTCGGCTCGGTAACAGTTCAACTTCTCCATTTGCCCGGATCCCGGGAAAATTCTTTCGTCGATAACTTTCCGGTTTCCGGCTTTGGCGTGTCCTTTCAATCAAGAGGACTCAATTGCACGGGAAACAACTGGAATCCATGGTTATCGGAGCAGCCGATCGACGTCGCGTACACGCGCCCCACGCCATGGCGGGGCGGCAGCTGTGCGCGCGGATGCTGCTCCTGGGCGCGCTCATGGCCATGCCGTTGGCCGGGGCGCAGTCCGACCAGCAGGCGGCCGCCACGCGCAGCTTTCACGTTGCGCCGGGGCCGCTGACCCAGGTGCTCCAGCAGATTGCCAGCCAGGCGCGCGTGCTGGTCTATTTCGATCCCGCTGTCACCCGTGACCTGAGCAGCAACGGCCTGGACGGCACCTACGCGCCCGCGATTGCCTTCGAGGCGGTATTGAGCGGTCACGGCCTGGAAGTCTACGAAGACCTGCCGGGAAGTTTCCGTGTCCGTCGGATCTGGATGCCCGCGGTGTCGATCCTGCCGGTCACACAGGTCGAGGGCACGGTCCGGAGCTTCACCCAGCTCGAGGATCGCGCCGCCACCAAGATTCTGGCACCGTTGGCCTCGGTGCCGCAGTCGGTGTCGGTGGTGACTTCCGCCGACATGCAGGCGCGAGGGGTCCGTTCGGTCACGCAGGCGCTGCAATACACGCCGGGTGTGCAGATCGACAATTACGGCGGTACCGAGGTCCGCAACGACTGGATCGTGTTGCGCGGCTTCGATGCCAAGCTGACCGGGGATTATCGCGACGGCCTGAGCCAGATGCCCTACGACCAGATCCGCGCACGGGTGCCGGCCTATGCGCTGGAACAGATCGAGGTCGTGCGCGGGCCGGTGTCGGCGCTGTATGGACAGACCGCGCCGGGCGGTATCGTCAATCGCGTCACCAAACGTCCTCCCGAGACGCCGCTGCGCGAAGCGGCGTTGCAGTTCGGATCGTTCGAGCACAAGCAGGCTTACCTGGACCTGGGCGGCCCTATCAACGAGGGCCGACAGGCCCGTTTCCGCCTGACCGCGACAGCCAGGGAAGCAGGTACGCAGGACAAGTACGACAGCGGCCATCGTTACCGGGACAACCTGGTCTACGTGGCGCCTGCCTTTGGCTGGCGCGACGCGGACACCTCGTTCACCTTGCTGATGCACTACCAGCATGATCGCAACGACGGTGAATCGCGCGCCTACTACCCTCTGCGGGTGCTGGTGGGCGACTACGACTACGACCGCAACGACCGCGATTTCTTCAGTCTGGGGTACCAGCTCGAGCATCGCCTGAACGCCCGTTGGCGGGTACGCCAGAATGCGCGCTACCAGCACGGTGACATGCTGCTGCGCAATCTATACGCCGGAGCGCTCGCCAGCGACGGTCGTACGCTGGCGCGCGCGCAGCTCCAGGCACGGGAGCGCGCCGAAGGGCTGGCGCTGGACAGCCAGATCGAAGGCGACTTCGAAGGGGGCGGGCTGCGCCATACGGTGCTGGCCGGGCTGGATGTCAGGCGCTTGTCGGGCCGTCAGCATTATCAGCAGGCGGCCGCGCCCAGTCTGGACCTGCTGGACCCGCGCTATGGCCAGGACATCGGGCTGCCGCCCGGCGCGCCGTCGATCATCAAGGTGTGGCAGGTCAGCGAGCAGTGGGGACTCTATCTCCAGGACATGATGCAGGCGGGGGACTGGACCGTACTGCTTGGCCTGCGGCGGGACGGCTATCGCGACGTGACCGATAACCGGCTTGCCGATACTCGTACGCGTGGCAGCGGCGATTTCTACACGTGGCGGGCGGGCGCGTCGTATGCGGCGGGGGCTGGTCTCGCGCCCTACGTGGGGTATGCGACCTCGTTCGTGCCGCAGGCGGGCGCCTCCTACGACGGCAAGCCATTCGATCCGTCCCGCGCCGAGCAGTTCGAAGTGGGCGTGAAGTTCCAGCCGCCGCAATCGCAAAGCCTGTACACGCTGGCCTTGTTCGACCTGCGGCAGCGCAACGTGCTGAGCGCCGATCCCGATCCGGCGCATCCTGGTTTCAGCGTCACGACCGGCCGCGTACGCGCGCGCGGCGTCGAATTCGAGGCCAAGGTCAATCTGGCGCGAGGCTGGGATGCGCTGGCCGCCTACACCTTCAACGATGTGAAGAATCTGCAGGCCAACGACGGCACGGCGGGAAAGATGCCTATCGTGACGCCGCGCCAGATGGCGTCCCTCTGGCTGAACCATTCGCTTGATGGATGGTTGGCGGGATGGAGCGCGGGCATGGGGGTGCGCCATATCGGCTCTACCTACGTGGACGCCTCCAACACGATGAAGAACCACGCCGCCACCCTTGTGGACGCCGCGCTCGCGTACGACGCAGGCGCCTGGCGCCTGGCGCTGGATGCCAGCAATGTGTTCAACCGGCAGACCGCGGTCTGCCGGGGAGATCGCAGCAATTGCCGCTATGGCGTGGACCGCACGGTATTCGCCACAGTCACTTATCGATATTGATGCCGCTCCATCAAGGGGCGGTGTCGGACTATGACCTGGGCGCCTGGCGCTCGAGGAGGTACACATGGTTACGGGCACTGCGCCGACGATGGAAGCACTGACCGCACTGTACGCGGCGAACCGGCGGCAGCTGGTGCGTGCGGCGCTGCGTATTCTGGATTCGCAGGAGTTGGCTGAGGACGTGGTGCAGGATGCCTATGTCAAGCTGCTCGAGGGCGCGGTGCCGCAAGGCGTGTGCGAGCCGGCGGCCTACCTGTACCAGACCGTGCGGCATCTGGCGATCGATTGCCATCGGCGCCGTGCGTTGGAGCAACGGCTTTTCGCGGACGAGGAAGCCGGTCGCCACGCGGTGTCGGCCTCGCTGGCGGAAGACGCCGCGGTGAGCAGCCAGGCGCTCAGGATGGCGAGCGCCGCGCTGACGCAGATGTCGGCACGTACCCGCCGGGCCTTCGAACTGCACCGGTTCGAAGGATGCACGCAGCGTGACGTGGCGCGTGAGCTGGGGGTTTCGACAGCGCTGGTCAATTTCATGATCCGCGACGCCCATCTGGCGCTGAGTTCCTGCCACGAATGCCTGCAGCCGGATTGACGGGGCGGCGTCGTAGCGGAGCGGGGGCAGTGCCGGCCCGCCCCGCGTATGGGCTGGCCGTCGCTGACGGCGGCCAGTTCCATGAGCCCGGCCAGACCAGGATCCACCTGGCCGTCTACCAGCGGTACGCCACGCTGGCGATGAAGGTCCGCTCCAGGCCGTACCGGCAGTTGGTCTGGTTGTTGCGGCACACGATGGTCTCGCGGTTGAAGAGGTTGGTGGCGTCGAGTGCGAAACGCCATTTGTCGAGCTGGTAATGCAGGCCGGCGTCGACCATGAACGATGAGCCGTTCTCCATGGTGTTGGCGACGTTGACATAGGTCTTGCCGATATAGCGCACGCCGACGCCCATGCCCAATCCGCGCAGCGCGGTGTCGGACAAGGTGTAGTTGACCCAGGCCGAGGCCATGTGCCGCGGCGTCACGATGGGCGTGTTGTCCTTCTCGAGCGGGTTGTTGCTCTGGGTCACGGTGACGTCGTTGAGGGTATACGAGGCCAGCACGTCCAGGTTGCGGGTCAGGTTGGCTTTGCCTTCGAGTTCGATTCCGCGCGAGCGGATCTCGCCGGTTTGGACGCTGAAGTTGGTATTGCGGGGGTCGGGGGTGAGCGCATTGCGTTGCGTCAGGTCGAAGAACGACGCGGCCACCATGCTCCTGGAACCCGGAGGTTGGTACTTGATGCCGAACTCGTATTGCTCGCCCTTGGTCGGCTTGAACGGGGTTGAGTCCATCGACACGCCCGATTGCGGGTTGAAAGAGGTCGAATAGCTGACATAAGGCGTGAGGCCGGAATCGAACAGGTAGGCCAGCCCCAGGCGACCTGTCAGAGCGGTATCGTTCTGGCGGGTTGTCGTGCTGGTCATGCGGTTGCGGCTGTCGGACCTGGCCCAATCGTGGCGCAGACCGGCCGTCACCACCACGCGATCGATCTTGATCTGGTCCTGCAGGTACAGGCCATACTGCCGGTTGACGTCCTTCTGGTCGATGATGGCATTGGCGGCGCCCGGATACGGAATATTCTGGTCGTAGACCGGATTGTCCAGGTCCAGGTCGGGGGCGAGGCCCTGCCGATACCATTGCTGGCCATCCTGGAATCGATAGTCGAAGCCGGCGAGCAGCGTATGGGCGGCGCGGCCGGCATTGAAGCGGAACTCTCCTTGCGTGTCCACGACCACACCGTCGGCGCTTTCCTTGGATACCAGCGCGTAGCGGCGCAATGTGTGGCCGTCGGGCCGCAGCCCCAGGCTGTAGAGGTCGCGCTGGTCAAGCTTGCCGTGCTGGTAGCGGGCGTTCTGGCGCAGCATGATGCTGTCGTTGAAGCGGTGCTCGAACACGTAGCCGATCGCGTATTGCTTGCGGTCGTACCGGTTGAAACCATAGTCGCCAACGGGGACGTGGGTCGGGAAGACCGGGCGCGATTCGCCATCGGTCTCGTCGTGCTGGTAGTGGGTCAGCAGCGTGAACGAGGTATCTGAATTCGGGCGCCAGGTGAAGGCCGGCGCAATGTATCCGAGGTCATCCGGGTAGCGGTGGTCGCCGTCATATTCCACCTGGGTGCCGGCATCGCGCAGGACGCCGGTCAGGCGGTACAGGTATTTGCGGTCTTCATCTATCGGGCCGCCGATATCGAACGCGGCCTGGCGCCGGTCGAAATTGCCGGCTTGCAGCACGATCTCGCCGAAAGGATCCAGCGTCGGGCGCTTGGTGATGCGATTGACCAGGCCGCCGGGCGCCACCTGCCCGTACAGCACCGAGGAGGGGCCACGGATCACCTCGACGCGCTCGAGCGCGTAAGGGTCGGTGCGCGCCCGGATCTGGTCATACGGCAGTTGGTTCAGGCCATCGCGGTAGTCTCCGGTGATCTTGGCGTCGAAGCCGCGCAGCACGATCCAGTCGTTGCGCACTTCGGCGCCACCGAAGTTGGTGACCTGCACGCCCGGCACATACTGAATCGCCTGCGACACGCTTTGCACGCCGCGATCGCGCATTTCCTCCGCGCCTACCACCGAGACGGATTGCGGAATCTCGCGCAACGGCGTGTCGGTCTTGCTGCCCGATGTGGTGTCTTCCGCCACGTAGCCCTGCACTGGACCAGTGCCGGTATCGGCCGTGCCGCTGATGGTGACGCTGGGCAATGTGCTGATGGTTTCCCCTGCAGTCTGTTGTGCAAGCACCGGCGCGGCGGCGACCAGACCCAATAGCGTCAATGCGTGTTGCGGGCGTAGTGTAAAGACTGTACGTGATGTGTTTTTTTGGTCTTTCATGATGTTTTCAGTGTGTCGGGCGCGCCTGGTTCCAGGCTGGCCTTTGGGGGAGCCTCAAGCTGCCTGAGCGGCCGCCGTCGATTACGACGGCGCGCGCATTCGGCGTGCTCCGGGCAATGGAGGCTGCGTCCAGTGAAGGAGAAAGCCGGGGCAGGCCCGGCGTGCAAAGCGCTCTTCCTGAATAGACGAATCAGAATGGCCGCCGTTCAACGTGTCGACGTGTCGAGGCCAGCGCACGCCGCGTCGTCTTAAGGCCGCCCGTGGACGTCGACATTGCGCGGTTCCAGCAACACTGAGGGGATGCGCTAGCCGATCCCGCTTTAGCGCCTGGTTGCGGCTGTCAACGCACCTGGGCCTTGCCTGGTTTGCTGCAGAAGAGCCAATAGAAAGCCGGCGCGTGCGTGAGCCGCGGGAGCATGCGGACCCTTTCGATCTTCAACTATCGTGAAGCGGCACAAGTCCGTTCAATCGCGCCGCGCGCGTGGACGATGAACGCCGCTGTTTCGGCCTGATGCCGCTGCGCCAGATCGTCTTCCTCTTGCCCCAGATAGATCGCCCGTGCCTTGCCGAGGACGGGGCGATAGGGCGGTTCCAGCCGTTCCAGCAGCCACGTCGCCGCCAGTTCCTTGGAGGCGATGCCGCCGGATAAGGCCGTGTACCAGATGCGTGCCAGCGCGAGGATGATGTGCTTTTCATCGCCGGCCCAGTCTTCGGGCGCGTTCCACTGCGCAACGGTGTCGAGCAGCGCCCGCCTCAGATCCTCCCGGGGCACGGCCTCGAAAATCTGGTCGGCCTGCGGGCCCATGATGGGGATGCTGTGGCCGCGGGCCTTGGTGAGCAGGATGGCCAGGTCGTGGTCCATCATGGGCGGTTCGACCACGCCCGCCTCCAGGTCGGCGCGCAGCCACTCGCCGAACTGGAGTTCGCGCCGGGCCGGGTGGCGCCAGGGCACGATCTGTTCACGCGCCAGTACGGTGACTTCCAGTGCGCGCAAGCTGGGCGATGAACCCGGTGGAGCGGATACGGCCAGCAAGGCCATGGCCAAAGCGCGGAGTGCGGCCTCGCCGGGCGGCTGGGCCACGCTGACGAGCAGGTCAATATCGCTGTGGGGTTGCAGCCCGCCGTCCACGGCGGAGCCGAACAGGTGGATGGCGACAAGGCCAGTGCCGAGATGCCGTTCGATGAGGCTTTTGGCTTGCGCGATCTGGGGGACGATGGGAGGAGGGATCAGTAGGGCCATGCGTCGATAGTAGCCAAGATTTCGCGCAGCCGGCAGACCGATGGCTGTAGCGGCGAACTGTTCGTTCCCGCAGGCCACGGCCGCGAAGCTGGCGCTGGTACTATGCCGGCGCTAGGCCCGAGTCCCATGATCCCCATGAGCCCAAGACAGGCACCGAGATGATCCGTTTACTGTTCCGAGCAGGCGCCCTGGCCGCAGCCGTCCTGATGACGATGGCCAGCCAGGCGCAATCGCCGGCGCAACCCGCCAATATCGGTGGCTGGCGCCAGGTGTCGGATAGCCAGTTCAACCGCCAATTCCATTTCTCGATGCTGCCCAGCGTGGCGGCCATCGGCAGCAACTGGGCGGTCTACGACTCCCGCGCGGGGAAGGTGGTGTGCTGCCTGGTCGTAGCAGGGCCCGAAGTTTCCGAAGAGCAGCTGGGTAGCGTCTACGACATTCCGGGCCCCTGGATCACCGATCTGACCAATGGCTGGAACCTGGACGCGGCGCCTTACCGGCCGCGCGTGCAGTTGCTGCGGGTCGACGGCGAGTTGCGCGACTACGAGTTCGCCGATGTCGGAGACGGGGTCGGCGGGCTGCTGGTGCCCGACCATGCCGATGCGGCCGCAGCACGCACGCTGGAGATCGATGGCCAGCGCTATGCCGTGGAGCGCAAGGATACGGCGCTCGCCGACGATGATGGCGGCGTTTACACGTATAGCCTGCGCCCAGCCCATGGCGGCGCGCCGCTGAAGATCGAGGTTCCCATCGGAACCTATTGAGCAAGGGAGGCAGCGATCAGCGCATGAACCAGACCCTGCAAGTCGAGGACGCCCCGCTTACTGACGACGACATCCTGCTGCTGCGCAAATGCAGCCGCGGGAGACTGCTGATGGCCGGGTTCGGCGTCTTCGTGGTGCTGCTGCTGGCGCTTGCCGTGTTGACCTTTGTCGCGCTTGGCCTGTCCGAGTGGCGCACGCTGGACTTCGGCGTGGGCGCGATACTGCTGGCGGCCATCACCGTGATGGGAGCGCTGGCGGCATTTTTCGGGCGCAAGCTGCTGCGCATGCCGCAGGGCTGGCGCAGCCTCGACCGGGCGCTCAAGGGACGGCTGGCCAAGCAGATCGTTTCAGGCCGGCTGACCTCATTCGGTCCGGGTGGCTCGACGCCGGGCGTGTGCTACGGATTCGGCGAGCAGCGCGTGGAGGCAGCCTTGCCGTTCTGGAACGAGATCGCCAGCGACACCCGTAGCGGGCACGGGCCGGCGACGGCCGTGGGCTTGACGGATCTGCCCGTGCGCCTGCACCTGCTGACCCTGCAGCCAGACGCGCCCGCCGTGCTGTTGCGGGCGGAGTACCCCATGAGCGCGGAGTCCCTGGTCGCTGTCGAGGAAATCAGCGATGCCGACCGTGCGGTCGTGCGCAGGGAAGAGTTGGACGCGCGCAAGTTCATGCTGATCTTTGCCCTTGTGCCGCTGGTGGGAGGGCTGTTTTTGCCCCCACTGCTGTTCGTCGCGGCGATCTTTGCGATCCTGGGGATGCTGTTCGGCATGCGCAGTCGCAAACTGCAGCGGGGGCTATACAAACATGGTGTGCGGGGAGTGGTCGAAGAGGCCGTGGTCTATCGGTTGCGCAGCCCCAATTCATCGATCGTCTCGTTGGTCCACAACTACCGTATCGGCGGCGTGATGTATCGGGTCGAATACCTGGGCGACGTGGTCGAACCGGGCAGGCGCGTCGAGTTCGAATTCCTGGATGGCGGCCTGAAGGGGCAGACTGCACTGTTCTTCCGTGTGGACGGCGAGCCTGCGTAGGCGTCAATGAATCGGCGGGATTGTCATCAGTGGATTCCGCCAAGCAAAAGGAGAGTAGTGTGTCCGTACCCATAGACGTGTCCGGCGAGCCCGCAGGCTCGGTGAGCGAGGCAGGGCATTATCTTGTGAGCCTGACCGCGGCGGGCAGCCATGTCTTCGCACGCGAAGCAGGGCGCGGCAATCTGATCATCGGCCCGGCCAGCATGGGCAAGAAGGCTGATCTGCACGTGGCTGGCGACGAGGCCATCAACTGGGCTGCATTTGAACCGTTCTCCACGCCTGCCGGCTCGCCGTGGCCGCGGCATATCGATTATTACGGCAACGACAGCGGTTTCTTCGGTTGGTCGCAGGATCGTGAAATCGAGCAGTTCAGCTGGGCGCCGGCATACTCAGGCAGGCGCGCCATCGACGCAGGCGCGGCAAGAATCGAGACGCTGCGCATCCGGCTGGATCAGGTGGCGGGGCATCTTGAAGCCAGGTTGCCTCAGGTCCGTGACCTGGAACTGTTTGGCGACCTGACGCGCGTTGCCGTGGCGGGCGAACTGCCCGACATGTTGTTGCTGCGGCCGGCGCTGGGGCGCCGGACTGGCGCGACGCCTTACGCCTTGCCCGACCTCGGCCCGCTGCAGGAAGTGCGCGCGCTGGCGCTGCACGGCGCGCCGCTGGGGCAGCCCATTTCGCTGCAGGAAATCGATCGCTTTCCGGCGTTGGAGAGTCTGTCGCTCTGGGGCGGCTTCAGCGGCTGGGAGGCGCTTGCCCGCCTGCCGCGCCTGACGAGTCTGGAGATCCGGTTCACGCCCGATCTGGACGGCTTGCCGGAACTGGCCAGTTGGCCCGCGCTGGATAGGTTCATCGCCTACAACGTTGACGAAGCCGCGGGCAAGCGCTTGAAGGCGCAGATGAAGGCGCGGGAGAAGGTCCGCGCATGGGGCGGTTACAACTCCGTCTCCCAACTGCGCAAGCGGGAGTGGTGGCAAAGCGAGTACGGCCGGCCATTCTCGGGCTGGAACAGCCGCATGGCGAAGTCGGCGAATTCGGCCTACGACACGGCCCGGTCGGCGCTGGAAAGCGCAAGCAATGCCGCCGAGGTGCAAGCCGCAATCTCCGCCTTTGCCCGCCACTTCAACGGCATGAAGGGCATCGAGACCGCGGAGCGCGAAGACATAGGCGAGGCGGTGTGGCAGTTCAGCCAGCTTGCCCAGGTCGAACGGCTGGGCGTAAGCGATGCGCAGACGCAGCGCTGGTTCGACGAGGCGAGGGACTACTGAGGCTTTGCTTCCCGCCCCGCGCCGCGGCCGGCGGGCGTGGATTGCTTCGCACAGGCTATTCAAGGAGGCTACGCGGGCTACTTCATGGATCCGGACGGACATTTGTGGGAAGTGGTCTACAACCCTCAGATGCTGCCTTAGGAATAGTTGCGTATCGCTCTGTTACGGTGGTGCGAGGCCGCTTCCTTTAAGCTGCGCCGGTCTCAATTCTGATGGAGCTGGCGCATGTTCAAGCCCTTGATTTCCGTGGCGTCGATGGTTGCATTGCTGGGGGCGGGCGGCATGGTCCGGGCCCAGGACCTGGTCCTGCCTTCCATTCCCGAAGCGACGGATGCGATCGTCGACATGCTGGCGGACACGGGCATGCCCCGGCCGTCCAAGGTCAAGCTGGGTACCTGCATTCCGGCGGTCGATGCCACGTATCCGGGCCAGGTCGCCTGCACGGTCGCGGTGACCTTGGGGGCCGCGATCAGCGAGAACCAGATGGATTTCTACAAGCAGGACGGCAAGTGGAAAGCGCAGCCCAGCGTTTCCCAGGATAAGCTGCCGTTTCCTGATCCCAAGCTGGATTGAGAACGACCTCCGGCGTGGCGACGGGCACAGGCACTTCAACCAGGAGAAAGTCATGCCGTTCGTCAGTATCCGCATTACCCGCGATGGCGTTACCGCCGAGCAAAAGGCGCAGGTCATCCGGGAAGTCACCGAGACGCTAGAACGCGTGCTGCACAAGCCGCCGGAGTGGACGCATGTCGTGATCGAGGAAATCGATACGGACAACTGGGGCTTCGGGGGAGTGACGACCACCGAGATGCGGGCGGGCAGGGCGCCGACGCCGGGCGCCAAACCGCAAGGCAGGGGCTAGGAATGCCGGCCCGGGCTGCAAGGCTCTGCCATGCAGGAACCCGGGCGCCGCAAGCGCGTCTGATTACCCTTGCCGGCTCATGATGCTCATGGCCACCGCCTCGGCGATCTTGATGCCGTCCACGCCCGCCGACAGGATGCCGCCGGCATAGCCCGCGCCTTCACCTGCCGGGAACAGACCCTCGGTGTTGATGCTCTGCAGGGTTTCGTTGTCGCGCTTGATGCGGATAGGCGATGACGTGCGGGTTTCGACGCCCGTGAGCACGGCGTCGTGCATGCCGAAACCCTTGATGGTCTTGTCGAACACCGGCAGCGCCTCGCGGATGGCGGTGATGGCGTATTCGGGCAGGGCGGTCGCCAGGTCGGTGAGATGCACGCCCGGCGTGTAAGACGGCTGCACGGAACCGAATTCGGTCGAGGCCTTGCCGGCAATGAAATCGCCGACCAATTGGCCCGGCGCGCTGTAGTCGCGGCCGCCCAGCTCGAACGCCTGGGATTCCCACTGGCGCTGGAAGTCCACGCCCGCCAGCACATGCTCGGGATAATCGACTTCGGGCGAGATGCCGACCACGATGCCCGCGTTGGCGTTGCGTTCGTTGCGCGAGTACTGGCTCATGCCGTTGGTGACCACGCGGTTGGGTTCGGAGGTGGCGGCCACCACGGTGCCGCCCGGGCACATACAGAAGCTGTACACCGAGCGTCCGTTGTTGGCGTGATGCACCAGTTTGTAATCCGCCGCGCCCAGGATCGGATGGCCGGCGTTGGGCCCGAAGCGGGCGCGGTCGATCAGCGATTGCGGATGCTCGATGCGGAAGCCGATGGAGAACGGCTTGGCTTCCATGAACACGCCCTGATCATGCAGCATCTGGAAGGTGTCGCGCGCGCTGTGGCCGATGGCCAGCACGACGTGGTCGGCCTCGATATGTTCGCCGCCGGCCAGGGTTACGCCGGTGATCCGGCCGTTTTCCCGCTGCACGGTTTCGACCTTGCTGGAGAAGCGGACCTCGCCGCCCAGCTTGGTGATGGTGTCGCGCATGACTTCGACCATGCCGACCAGGCGGAACGTGCCGATGTGCGGCTTGCTCACGTAGAGGATTTCTTCCGGCGCGCCGGCCAGCACGAATTCCTTGAGTACTTTTTCGCCGTAATGCTTGGGATCCTTGATCTGGCTGTACAGCTTGCCGTCGGAGAAAGTGCCGGCGCCGCCTTCGCCGAACTGCACGTTCGACTCCGGGTTCAGTACCCGCTTGCGCCACAGGCCCCAGGTGTCCTTGGTGCGTTCGCGCACGGCCTTGCCGCGTTCCAGGATGATGGGCTTGAAACCCATCTGCGCCAGGACCAGTCCCGCGAACAGGCCACAGGGTCCGGTGCCGATGACGATGGGGCGCTTGTCCAGGCTGGCGGGCGCCTGGGCGACGAACTTGTATTCGGTATCGGGCGTGGGCTTGACGTTGCGGTCGTCGTGAAAACGCTGGAGCAGCGCTGCCTCGTTTGCAACGTCGATATCCAGCGTGTAGATCAGCAGGATGTTGTGCTTCTTGCGCGCGTCGTAGCTGCGGGAGGCCACGGTGTGGGCGCGCAGGTCGCTGGCCGGAACGCCTAGTTTCTTGAGAATCGCGGCAGGCAATTCCTCGGGCGTGTGATTCAACGGCAGCTTGATTTCAGACAGTCGCAACATGCAGGGATCCAGACAAAACGGGCGAGCACAACGTCGCCAAACGCGGATTGTACTGGACCGCAGGCAGGCGGCGGCCGGCTGCTTGGCGCCGGCTCAGGAGGCGGGCGGGCTGGTACGCGCGTCGCGCCGCAGGGCCTGGGGCGGCATGCCGAAGCCGCGCAGGAAAGCCTCGCGCAGGTGGCGCCGGTCGCGGAAACCGGTCTCCCTGGCCACCACCTCCAGCGGGTGGCGGCTGCTTTCTATCATGAGGCGCGCGGCCTCCAGCCGCAGTCCCTCGATGGCCTTGGCGGGCGACTGGCCGGTTTCGGCCGTGAACACGCGGCTGAACTGGCGCGGGCTCAGGCTGGCGGCCTGGGCCAGATCCTCCACGCTCAGGGGTTGGGCGAGGTTGCGGCGGGCATGCTCCAGCGCCTGCTGGATGCGGTCGGATTTGGGCGCAAGCCTGAGCATTTCCGAGTGCTGCGATTGGCCGCCCGAGCGGCGCTGGTGCATGACCAGGCGGTGCGCCACCGAGCGTGCGACATCGGCGCCCAGGTCCTTTTCCACCAGCGCCAGCGCCAGGTCCATTTCCGCCGTCATGCCGGCGGAGGTCCAAGCTGGCCCGTCGGCGATATAGATGCGGTCGGCCTCGACCTGCACGCGCGGGTGGCGCTGCTGCAAGGCGTCGGCCCAATGCCAGTGCGTGGTGGCGCGCCGTCCATCCAGCAGACCGGCGTCGGCCAGCAGGAATGCGCCGGTGCACAGGCCGGCGACGCGGCGCGAGCGGGGCGCGAGTTTTTCGAGCAGCCGGGGGAGTTCGGGCGCCACGGGCCTGGAAAGGGGAGACAGCACGCCGGTCACCAGCCAGGTGTCGGCCTGGCTGCGGGCGGTGAGCGGACGGGCCTGCACCGTCAGGCCCGCCGAAGCGCGCACAGCGCCCTCCAGGGCATAGCTGTCCAGGGCATAAAGGGGTTCGCGCGCCATCACATTGGCGAGTTCGAACACGGCCTGCGTGCCCAGGCCAATGATCTGGAAGCCTTCGGGGAGTATGTAACCGATGCGGTGCATGGGGGCGTCCTTGCAGGTTTATGTCCTGCGTATGTCCTTATTAATGGCTATATACGTCATTTACGCCATTCCCGGCAAGCCCCAACATGGATCCCATCGCAATGACCTCCCCAGGAGTCTCACCATGGCACAAACCCAACTCGGCACCGCTCTCGTCACGGGCGCATCCAGCGGCATCGGCGCGCTATACGCGCACAAACTCGCGCAGCAGGGCTACGACTTGATTCTGGTCGCGCGCAATCGCGAGCGACTGAACGCTCTGGCCAGCGACATCAGTACGCGCACCGGCCGCGCGGTAGAGGTGCTGCCGGCGGACCTGGGCGACCGCGCTTCGCTGGCGCGGGTGGAAGCACAGCTACGCCAGGATGCCAGCATCACCTTGCTGGTGAACAACGCGGGCATCGGCACGCATACGCCGCTGCTGCAAAGCGACGTGGAGCAGATGACGCGCATGGTGGAACTGAACGTCACCGCGCCGATGCGGCTGACTTATGCGGCCGTCCCGGGCTTCGTGGCGCGCGGCCGGGGCGCCATCATCAATATCGCTTCCATCGTGGCTCTCGCGCCCGAGGTCTTGAACGGCGTCTACGGCGGCAGCAAGGCTTTCGTGCTGGCGTTCAGCCAGTCGCTGCAGCACGAGCTGGCCGGGACCGGCGTGCAGGTTCAGGCGGTGCTGCCCGGCGCCACGGCCACGGACTTCTGGGCCATCGGCGGCCTGCCGGTGGAAACGCTGGACCAGCGCATCGTGATGCGTGCCGAAGATCTGGTCGATGCCGCCTTGCTGGGCTTCGCGCGCGGCGAGAAGGTCACGATCCCCTCGCTGCATGCTAGCGAGGAATGGGATGCCTTCGAAGCCGCGCGCCTGACCATGGCGGGACACCTGTCCAGCAATACCGTTGCGCAGCGCTACGCGGCCGCGGTCTGACCATTCCTTGGGGCTGAAACCATGAAAGCAGTGATTGCCGCCTATGCGCGCTCGCCTTTCCACTTTGCCCGCAAGGGCCGGTTGGCCGATGTGCGGCCCGACACATTAGCCGCGCAGGTGGTGCAGGGCCTGCTGCGGCGCACGGATCTGGATCCCGCGCTGCTGGAGGACGTGATCCTCGGTTGCGCCTATCCGGAGGCCGCCCAAGGCAACAACCTGGCGCGCATCGTCGGCCTGCTTGCCGGCCTGCCGCAGGAGGTGGGCGGCATGACCGTGAACCGCTTCTGCGGTTCGTCGATGCAGGCGGTGCACATCGCGGCGGCGCAGATCGAGGCGGGCATGGGCGAGGCTTTTCTCTGCGTGGGCGTGGAGTCGATGACGATGGTGCCGCAGGGCGGCTTCAATTTTTCGCCCAATCCCGAGCTGCAGGCGACGACCGACGCCTACCTCTCCATGGGCGAGACGGCGGAGAACGTGGCGCAGCGTTGGAATGTCAGCCGCACCGACCAAGAACTGCTGGCGCTGCAATCCCACCGCAAGGCCGCCGGGGCGCGCGAGCAGGGACTGTTGGCCGCCGAGATCGTGCCCATCCGCTTGCCGGACGGCGAGCTGGTCGATGCCGACGGTTGCATCCGCCCGGGTACTTCGCTGGAGGCTTTGGCGGGACTCAAGCCGGCGTTCCGCGCCGATGGCGCGGTCACGGCGGGCACCTCGTCGCCGCTGACCGACGGCGCGGCGGCGGTGCTGGTCGTCAGCGACGACTTTGCGGCGCGCCATGGCCTGGAGGCGCTGGCTCGCATCCGCAGCTTCGCGACCGTGGGCGTGGATCCGGCTGTCATGGGCATAGGCCCGATACCTGCCACGCGCAAGGCGCTGGCGCGCGCGGGACTTGCGGTGGCCGACCTGGACGTGGTGGAGATCAACGAAGCCTTCTCGTCGCAAGCGCTGGCCTGCATCCGCGAGTTGGGCCTGGACATGGCCAGTGTGAACATCGACGGCGGCGGCCTGGCCATTGGCCATCCCCTGGGCGCCACGGGCGCGCGCATCACCGGCAAGGCCGCGGCGCTGCTGGCTCGCAGCCAGGGGCGCTATGCGCTGGCCACGCAATGCATAGGCGGCGGGCAGGGCATTGCCACGGTGCTGGAACGGCCCTGAATCTCGATCGACAACCTGACCTCATCGAACCATGAACAACCCGACCTCCCTTTCCCTGGGCCGCGACGCCGCCGCTCCCGTCAGGCTGACCGGCCGCCTGTTGGCCGTGCTCGCCGGGCTGGCCGCCCTGGGGCCGCTGTCCACCAACATCATCCTGCCGGCCTTTCCGCGCATGGCGTCAGAACTCGGCGTGGACACGCGCGACATGGGCCTGGTGCTGTCGAGCTTTTTCCTGGCCTTCGCCATCGGGCAGTTGCTCGCCGGGCCGGTATCGGACCGCTGGGGGCGGCGTGCGCCGGTGCTGGGCGGATTGGCCTTGTTCATCGTCGGCTGCCTGGTCTGCGCCTGGGCGCCGACCCTGCCGCTGCTGGTGGCGGGCAGGGTGATACAAGCCCTGGGCGTATGCGCGGCCGCGGTGCTGTCGCGGGCGATTGCGCGGGACCTGTTCGAAGGCGAAGCGCTGTCGCGCACCCTGGCGCTGACGATGGTGGCCATGGCCGCAGCGCCGGGCTTCTCGCCGCTCTTGGGCAGCGCGATGGAGTATGGGCCGGGCTGGCGCGCCAGCTTCGCGCTGGTCGCGGCCCTGGGGTTGGTCCTGGCGCTGGCCTATGTGGCGGCGGTGGGGGAAACGCACCCGGCCGACCGGCGGGCGGCGGCGACGCCGGCCGCCGTGCTGCGCGGCTATGCGGACCTGGCGCGGGACCGGCGGTTCATTCGTCCGGCGTTGGCTGTGAGCGTGGTCATCGGCGGCCTGTACGCCATTTTCGCGGCCACGCCAGCCATGCTCATGGGGCGCATCGGCCTGAGCGCGCTGCAGCTGGGGTTGTTCTTCGCCTGCACGGTGTTCGTGGTGTTCGCCGCCGGCATGCTGGCGCCGCGCCTGGCCCACCGTTTTGGCGCGGCCGGTGTGGCCCGGGCCGGCTGCGCGGTGGCGCTGGCCGGCGCGCTGACCTTGCTGGCGGGCGGCGAGGATAGCGGCCTGCCGCAGTTCACGGCCGCCGTGGCGCTGTACCTGTTCGGCATGGGGCTGGTCAATCCGCTGGGTACCGCCATGGCGCTGGGACCGTTCAGCCGCCAGGCAGGATTGGCGTCCTCGTTGCTGGGCGGCCTGCAGATGGCTTGCGCGGGCGGCATGACGGCACTGGCCAGCCTGGCGGGCGGCAGTCCGGCGACGACCCTGGGCCTGGTGCTGGCCGTGGCCTCGATGCTGGCGTTGGCGGCGCTGATGGCGCGCCGGCGCCTGGGATAGTATTTTCCTTCTTCGCGACAACCCTCTGCATAGGAACATGCCATGCTGCGCTCCAGTGAAACCATAGATCGCCTCTTCCAACGCCAGCAAGGCACGCTGCCCGACACCTTCGGCGTACGGCCCTTGTCGATCGAAGAGGGGCGCATGTCCATGGAAATGACCGTGGCGCCGTGGATGATGGCGCCCAACGGATACCTGCATGCCGCCAGCCAGGTGATGTTGGCCGACACTTGCGCCGGCTATGCCACCCTGGCGCATCTGCCGGAAGGCGCAAAGGGCTTCACCACGCTGGAGCTGAAATCGAACTTCCTGGGCACCGCCAAGGAAGGCGTGCTGACCGTTGAAGCGGTGGCGGAACACATGGGGCGCACGACCCAGATCTGGTCCGCGACCGTGGTCGACGCAAGCGGCCGCAAGCTGTCGCTATTCCGCTGTTCGCAGATCATTCTCTGGTGAACGCGCGGCCTCGCGAGGGGCCGCAGCGGTAGAACCCGCAAGCCATTCCAGTCCTTTCGTCCGTTTTTCAGACGGATTCCGCCTTGGTTACCGCGAGTGCCCTCGATAAGCTGCAACGTCGGCTTTCAGGGCCAGCGGTCGTGGCCGCAAAGGACGCTATTCGCGCCACTGGCATCCCTGAAGCTGTTTATGGTTGTCTATTGACAACCGAATTGAACGTCTTCATACTAGATACCAATGATGGCTCGTCCGTCCCATCCCAAGAAAGAGGTAGAGGCAGCACTCCGCCACGCCGAAGGAAACGGTTGGCGCGTGGAAGTTGGCGGCAGCCACGCCTGGGGCCGGATCTATTGCCCCAGCAATGTTGCGGAATGCCGCTGCGGCGAATTCTGCATCACCAGCGTCTGGAGCACGCCAAGGAATCCTGGCAATCATGCGCGCGCCTTGCGGCGCGTCGTGAACAACTGTACTGCGCGCCGTGACCTGCCCGAGGCAGGCGGCGGCATCTGGGAGTAGCGCGATGGAATACACCTTTACCTTGAAGTACCAGCTTGCCGACGCCGATCACGATATGGATGCGCTGGTCGAACGCCTGGGCGCGGCCGGTTGCGATGATGCCCTGGTCGGCACCGGGCTGCCGGGACGCCTGGCGCTCGAGTTCACCCGAGAAGCCAAAAGCGCGGAAGCCGCGGTGCGCTCGGCGCTTGCGGACGTCAGGCGCGCGGAACCATCCGCGAAGCTGATCGAGGCCGCGCCCGATCTGGTGGGTTTGACCGACGTGGCCGAAATCGTGGGCGTCTCGCGTCAGAACATGCGCAAGCTCATGCTGGCTTATCCAGACAGCTTTCCGCTGCCGGTCCACGAGGGCAGCACCTCGATCTGGCACCTGGCGGACGTGCTGGCCTGGCTGCAGGCCAAGGGCGACTATCCGCAAGCAGAAAGTGTCATGGACGTGGCGCGCGTGGCCTTGCAGGTCAACGCGGCGAAAGAAGGGCAGCGGCTGACGGCGCCAGTTTTCCGCGAGCTGGACGCCTTGCTGGCCTGAGGACCGCCGCTCGCTCAGGGACCTGCCGGCCATGGTGCACGGCAGTTGCGCGCGGGCAGATTGTCTTGCAGCCATGGTCGGGCGTTGTGCGGATCGTCACGCAGCACGCCGGGGGGAGGCCGGAGCGCCGTGCGCGAATCGGCATGCTTGCGGCATTACATGCGCACGACGAGTTTGCCGGGTGCGCGGCCGCCTTCGATCAGTGCATGAGCCTGCCGCACTTCGTCGAATGCGAAGGTGCGCTCCAGTAGCGACGGCAGGCGTTTGCGGGCGATGTCGTCGGCAATCGAGCGCAACGGCGCCTTGTCCAGCGGCAAGGCGGGCGTACCGAACAATTGGCTCGGAAAAAAGCTGAGCCGCACGGCAGGGGGCAGATCCGCCATCAGGTTGAATTGTTCAAGCAAGGGAGGCCCGCCCAGCAGTCCGACGACCGCGACGGCGCCGAATGGCCGCAAAGCGCTGGCGGTGTCGCGCAAGGTGGCCGCGCCGACGACCTCCAGCGCAGCATCGATGCCATCGGGGAAGTTACGCCGCGCGGTCCCGGCCACGGCGCCAGTGTCGACGATGACCTGGTGCGCGCCGGCGTGCAGCAGACGCGCTTCGTTGCCTGGGGAGCGGGTCGTCGCCACCACCCGCAAGCCGGCGGATTTCGCATAGGACACGGCCGCAAGACCCACGGTCGAGGTCGCGCCGCGCACCAGCAGCGATTGTCCGGACTTGATCGCCAGACTCTTGTCCAGCGCGCCCCAGGCCGTCAAGTATGCCTGCGGCAGGGCGGCAAGCTCTTCCCACGACAGCGTGGTTCCGTCCAGGTCGATCACGTTGGCCAGCGCCACGGTGACCTCTTCGGCATAGCTGCCATGCCGGGTGAACTGCAGGCCGCCCATGGCCGTGGCCACGCGCTGTCCGATGCGGAAGGTGCCGGAAGCGTCTTCGACGATTTCGCCGACCGCCTCGATGCCGGGTACGCGCGGGGCGTCTATCGGCCCCATCTTGCCGGCGCGCAAGTAGGTTTCGGCGCGGTTCAGACCGAAGGCGCGCACGCGGATGCGCACTTCACCGGCTTGCGGCGCGACTGGCGGGATGTCGCGGATCTGAAGCGTTTCCGGGCCACCGGCTTGCTCAATGACATAGGCTTTCATGGCTTTTCCTTGTTCAGAATCAAGTGTGTGTGTGGACGGGTCAGGCGTAGGACAGGACGTCGGCAGTGGCTTTACGAGGCTTCTGCGGCCAGTTGCCGGGAGCGGCGTAGCCGACGGTCACGAGCATGACCGGCACTTCGTCGGCTTGCAGGCCAAAAGCCGCGGCAACGCCTTGCGGATCGAACCCGATCATGGGCCCGGAAGCCAGGCCGCGATCCTGCGCCGCCAGCATCAACGTCATGGCGGCGAGCGAGGCCGAGCGTATGGCTTCGTCGCGCTGTAGCGCCGGGTTGTCGCTGTACATGCTGTTCGCGGCGGCGACCCAGCCCGCGTGGGTCGCGTCGTCCAGAATGCCGCGCTCGACCGAGGGCTGGAGCGCGGCGGGCAGCGTGGCATGGGGCGCGAGCGTTCCGCAAACAATGAACGTGACGGCGGCGTCGGCGACCTTTGCCTGACCATAGGCTAGCGGCAGCAGCTTGGCTTTGCCGGCGGCGCTGCGTACCGCCACAAACTTCCAATTCTGGACATTGAAGACAGAGGGGGCCAGGGTCGCCAGCTGGATGAGCTTATCGATTTCAAGGTCTGATAAAGTGCGGTCAGAGTCATATTTATTGGTGGAAACTCTTGATTTCAATAGTGTTTCTACGGTTTTCATGGCGATCTCCAGTGATCGGATTAGAGGGAACACGCCCTCACTATGCCGATAGCGCAGGTTTGCCGGAATCGCCAAAACCGATAAACTTCCTATCGAAATTGAGAGGAATGAATGGACCTCAACGCGGTCGAGATGTTCGTCGCCGTGGTGCACGCAGGCAGCTTGTCCGCTGCCGCAGCGCGCACCGGTGTGCCGTTGCCCACCTTGAGCCGCCGCATCCGCGAACTCGAGAAGCAGCTCAGCGTGCAGCTGTTCGAGCGTTCAGTCAGGGGAACGAAGTTGACGGATGCCGGCGCCAGGCTATACGAGCACGCCAGCCGCGGCATCGAGGCCTTGATGGACGCGAAAGAGGCGGTGCTCAATGCGCAGCGCCAACTGGAGGGACTGCTGCGCCTGTCGCTGCCGCCGTCGTTCGATATCTGGTGGGACCTGCTGGCTGCGTTCCAGCAGCGTTATCCGGGCATACGGCTCTTTGTCCACACGACGGAGCGGCGCGTCGACTTGATTGTCGACGGCATCGATGTGGCCTTGCGCGTGGGCGCGATCGAACATGAGTCCATGGTTGCGCGGAAAATCCTGCAGTACCGGCACCGGCTGGTCGCCAGTCCCTCCTTGCTCGAACGGCTGGGCTATCCCGCTGTGCCGGAAGACCTGCACCGGCTGCCCTGCGCGGCCTGGGCGCGCGCAGGCTACGAACCGCCGGTATGGCATCTGGGGGGAACGGCGTTCCATCCACGCCCGATCCTGTCCACGAACGACTACGCCCACTTGCGCCATCGCGCGCTATCCGGCCAGGCCGTGACGGAATTGCCATTGTTCCTTGCCGCCGAAGACCTGCGCGCGGGGCGGCTCGTGGGCGTGCTCGATGGGTACCCCTTGCCGGAACAGGAACTGAACTTGCTGTATCCCTCGCACCGGCATCCTTCGTCCGTTGTGCGGGCGTATCTGGATTTTTGCCGCGAGTATTGGCAGGACGAAGCGCGGGCTCGGTCCTGCCTGCCCGATCAGTCGATGGAATAGGCCTCGCCCGTCAGACCATAGCGGGTGAAGAACTGCCCGAAAGAGGGCATGGCGGCGATATCCATGGTGTGGCCGGCAGTGTCCATCACCAGGGTCGCCACCGTGGCCGAGCGCCCGCCCGTCAAGGTGCCGCGCGGCGGACGGCAAACGGAATAGGGCGTGGCCCAGTCGTCGGCCAGGGCGCGCCGCACGTCAGCCACCGTGATCCGGGGGCCGCAGGCGTCCAGCAACTGGCGCACGCGCCAGGCCCGGTAGTAGGTGTCCACGGCATTCTTCAGGCCAGCTTCACGCAGCTTGCCCAGCGCCACTTCGCTCATGAAGTGGTTGGAGTGGGTCAAGAGGCCGTCCTGCGGCAGCAGCGTAAAGCTCTCGTCGGGCGCGCATTCGAAGTCGATCACCCAGCCGGCCTGGCTGACGATCATGTTGCTGGAGCAGGCCTTGGGCGTGGCGGCGATCAGTTGCATGGCGATGGCGACGTGCTGCTGGCTAAGGACCGCCCGCCGCACGCTGCTCAGCGGCACGCCGGACTGGGTGTAGTCGCGGTCGCTGCTGAGATAGTTGCCGGTCAGGCCGATGCCGGCCGAGTTGAAGCCGTGCCGCGCCAGGCCGCCAGCCTCCACCAGCGTCAGGAAGGTGATGCCGGTTTCCAGGGTGGCGCGCAGCACGATGGTGCTGTCGCAGGCGTCTGGCTCCCAATCCCAGTTGTGGGCATGGATCAGATTGCCCGTGGCGCTGCGCCCGGGCATGACCAGGGCGGCGGTGCATTCGCCTTCGGCGGGATCCAGGTTGCCCATCTTGGCCTGCAGCCGTGCCTTGGCGATGACCTCGGTGCGGGCGTTGATCAGCGCCACGTCGTCGAAGGCGCAGCCGGCGCCTTCCGCGATGCCGCGCATCTCCTCGGTGTGCGCGGGGTCGAACTTCTGGATCTGGTCGGCGAACTCCTTGATCAGGGCGGCCTGGGTGGCGGGGGGAGTGCCGATCTTGTCGAGTTCGCCGCGATAGTGCCGGGCGCTGTGAGCGATGCGTTCGGGCACGGCGCGGCCGTATTGCACGCCACGTTCAAAGGGGCTGCCGGAGATCGAGACGAGAGGAAACGGGGCGTATTTCATGGGAGCATCAATTCGGAGTAACGGAGGTTCAGGAGGCGGCGGGGCCGGCCAGGTCCAGTTGCAGGCCGTCGGCGCTGATATGCAGGTCGGCGCCCAGCGCGGCGGACGCGCGCATCAGCAGGTCGCGTTCTTGCGCCACTTCGGACGCGGGCACGAACACGGTCTGGTTGGCGCTGTTGCGCTGCACGAAACGGAACTGCATGGCGGCGGGGCGCTTGTCGCGGATGTCGACGCGGACCGTCATGCCGGTCCATTCGGTATGCGCGTCAGCCTGGTGGGCAACCTGGAAGGAAAAGTTGCCGCTGCCATAGAGGATGGGCTTGCCGCGATGCAGTTCGATCGGCAGGATCATGTGCGGACCGTGTCCCAGCACGATGTCGGCGCCGGCTTCGACGGCCGCATGCGCGTACTCGCGCTGGTACTGCAGCACTTCGCGCCGGTAGCCCCAGTGCAGCGAGGCGATGACGATGTCCGCCTGTTGCCGCAGCGCCGCCACGTCGGCGCGGAACTGCGCAAGCGACTCCGGGTCGGCCCAGGTCAGCACTTCGGGCGGCACGCCGGGGCGCGTGCGCGCCGCCTGCATTTCCAGCCGCGGCCGGTAGGCGGTATGCGCGCGGATGATGGCGACGCCGGCATGGTGGGCGCTGGCCTCATGATTGTCCGGCCAGTACACGGCGGTGCGCTGCAGGAAGCCGTAGCGCACGCCGTCCCTGACTACGATCAGCGGGGCGCGGGCCTCGCTGGCATTGGCGCCCGCGCCGACGCTGGGCAGGGAAGCGCCCCGCAAGGCGGCCAGCGTGGACAGCACCGCCTCGTGGCCGATGTTGACGTTGTTGGCATTGCCGACCGCCTGCAGGCCGGCTTCGCGCAGGGCCTGCGCGTGCCTCGGCGAGGTATAGAAGCCGCGCCGCTCCTGGGCGTGTTCGGGCAGGTCGTACAGGCAGCATTCCAGGTTGGCGAACACCAGGTCCGCTACACGCAGCGGCTGGCGGACGTGATCGAACAGGCCGCTGGCGTCTGGCACGCCCTTGAGGTTGATGTCGCCCAGCAGGTACAGGGTTTGATTCATGGCGGCGTTCCTATTCGGTCTTCGAGACTTCCCAGAGCAGCGGCGCGCCGAAGATCGACGATTCGAAACCCTGGACGTTCTTGCGGTATGCGCCCGTGCTCAGCGTGTTGAACAAGGGGATGATCGGGACCTGCTCCAGCATCAGGCGGTGCAGCTGGTCCAGCAGGGCTTGGCGCTCGGCCGGCGCCGTGGCGTTGGTGGCTTTTTCCAGCAGCGCGCGGGCGCCGGGATCGTCCCACAGCTTGCGCGGCTGGCTGGCCTTGTCGCCAGTGACGGCTTCAAAGCTCAGAGCGGGATCCATGCGGCTGGAGTACGAGAACGACATCATCTGGTAGTTGCCCTTCTGCCACTTGTCCTGTTGGGCGCCCCATTCCAGCACTTCAATGTCGGCGTTGATGCCGGCCTGCTGCAGCATGGCCTGGGTGATCACCGCCGCGTCATAGTTCGGCAGATTGCGCTTGTTGGTCGAAATGACGATCTTCTCGCCCTTGTAGCCGGCCTTGGCGAGCAGCGCCTTGGCGCGCGCCAGATCGTAGACATAGCCTTTCTTTTCGGCTTCCCCATAGTAGGGCGACGCCACGGGCACGAGCGAGTTGTTGGGTTCGGCCAGGCCGTAGGTCACGCCTGCGACCAGTTCCTTGTAGTTCAGTGCCGCGGCGATGGCCTGGCGTAGATAGGGATTGGAGAGCAGCTTGTCGCGGGTCTGGATCGTCAGCGTGGAAGGCGCCAGCTGGGGCGACACGTTCGTGCTGATGGCCTTGTTTTCCGCTAGTTCCGCGACCTCGGAATATGGCACCTTGGACATTACGTCGATGGCGCCGCTGGCCAGGGCGGTTTTTGCCGTCGCCGGGTCGGAGATCACGACAAAGCGCACTTCGTCGACCAGGGGACGCTTGGAGCCCACGTAGCCGTCGGGCTTGCCCGGCCGGTTGGCGTAGTTCTCGAAGCGCGTCAGGCTGACGTATTCGCGGCGGCGCCACTCGGCGAAGCGGAAGGGGCCGGTGCCTATGGGCTTGTCCCAGGTGCCGTCGGGCTTGACCGAGTCGCGGTGGGTGATGGCGGTCATGCCGCAGTCGCTGCGCGCCAGCGAATCAAGGAACAGCGGCGCGGCCCGGTCCAGCTTGAACACGACGGTGGCGGGATCGGTGGCGGCGGCGCCTTCCACCTTCAGGCCGATGCGGCCATCGAAGTCCGTCAGGCAGCGCCAGCCGGTCTTGGGATCCATGTAGCGGTTCCAGCTCCAGACCACGTCGTCGGCGGTCATAGGCGCGCCATTGTGGAAGGTCACGCCCTGCCGCAGATGAAACGTGTAGGTCTTGCCGTCTTCGGAGACGTCGATTTTCTCCGCCAGCAGGGGAGCGGGCTGACCCTTGGCGTCGTAGCCGACCAGGCCTTCGACGACATGCAGGATTACCCCATCGGTATTGGCGTCGCGGTTGACGCCCGGATCGCTGCTGCGGATGTCCGCGTCCTGGTGGGCACGCAGCACGGTGGCGCCCAGGGCAGGCGCGGCGGCCGTCAGGAGGGCGGCCAGGGCGGTGTACGCATACAGAGGTCGTTTCATGATGGATCCTTGTTGTGAGCGGTTTGCAGCTGGAAGACGTTCAATAGGAAGGGGACGATCCGCGTGCCACCCCGTAGCGGGCGTAGGCGGCGCCCTGCCAAGGCAGGCGCGCCACTTCCAGCACGCCGGCGGCGGGTTCCATGATCAGCGTGGCGGTGGTGCAGGACGCATAGCCCTGGGCGCTGACACGCCCCGGCCGGCAGACGGAAAACGGGGTGGCGTGGGTGTCGGCGAAAGCGGTCTTGAGATCCTGCACGCCGAGCTTGCGGCCCGCGGCGGACAGGCTCTGGCGCACGCGCTGATCGCGGTACAGGCTTTCCGGCGAACTGGCGATGCCTGTCTCCTGCAGCTTGCCGAGCGCGACGGCACTGGTCCAGTGGTTGGCGTGGACCAGCAGGCCGTCCTCGGGATAGACCAGGAAGGTCTCGTCGGGCGCGCATTCCAGGCTCAGCGCCAGGCCCAGTTGGGTGCCCAGGATCAGGTTGCATGAGCAGGCCTTGGGTGTGCCGGTGACGACCTGCAGGGCCAGGGCGTAATGTTCCTGTTCCAGCGCCTTGCGGCGTACCAGCGGCAGAGGCACGCCGTCCTGCAGGTAGTCGCGGCTGGAGGACATGCCGTTGCCGTTCAGGGTCAGTCCAGCGGAGTTCATGCCATAGCGCGCCAGGCCGCCGGCTTCGACGAACGTCAGCACGTCGGGGCCGTCGTCGCGCAGCACGCGCAGGATGATGATGGTGTCGGCGCAATCCTGGCGGTTGTCCCAGTTCTGGCCCTGCAGGAAATTGCCGTTGGCGCTGCGTTCCGGCAGGATGGCGGCGCCCGTGCATTCGTCGCTTTGCGGCGCGGCGCCGGCGGCCAGATGTGCGCGGCGGGCCTGGGCGACGATTTCGGTGCGGGCGTTGATCATCAGCACGTCTTCGAACGAAACGCCGGCGCCTTCGGCGATGCCGCGCATCTCTTCCAGGTAGTCGGGTTCGAAGTCCTCGACGGCGCGCGAGAAGCGCGCGATGAGCCGTTGCAGGTCGGCGGGCGAGTACCGGAACTGCTGCAACGCACGGGCGTAGATGTCGGCGCTGCGCCGCACGCGCCCGCCTGCCAGGCGTCCATGCTGAAGTCCGCGCTCGTAGGGCGCGCCGGACACTTCAACCAGAGGGAAGAACGCTGCTGCCGTCATGTCTGTTCCTGTGCGTGCGGAGCCGTGGACATCATTGATCGAACCGCCACTTCAGGCGCACGCCGCCGGTGTCGTTGGCTTCCAGGACGGGAATGGCCGACAGCAGCTTACGCGTGTAGGGATGCTGGGGCGCGTCGAAGATCTGGTCGCGCAGGCCTTGTTCGACGATCTGGCCGTCCTGCATCACAACCACGCGGTCCGCCACCTGCTCGACCACGCCCAGGTCGTGGCTGATGAACAGACAGGAAAAGCCGTGGCGCTGCTGCAATTCGGCAAACAGCTTGAGCACCTGCGCGCGCACCGTGACGTCCAGGGCCGAGACCGGCTCGTCGGCGATCACGAAGGCGGGGCGGCGCACGATGGCGCGGGCGATGGCGACGCGCTGGCGCTGGCCGCCCGACAGTTCGTGCGGGTAGCGCCGGGCGTACTCCGGGCCCAGCCCCACCTCGGTCAGCACGGATTGGACGCGCTCGGCCTTCTGCGCCGCCGTCATGCCGTCCACCTGGCGCAGGCCTTCGGCCGTGAGTTCACCGACCGTCATGCGGGGGTTCAAGGAGGAGTAGGGATCCTGGAACACCATCTGGCAGTTCAGGCGATAGTCGTTCCAGGCGGCGCCCGTTTGCGCAATGGGCTTGCCGCGGAAGTAGATGCCGCCGTCCGTGGGGGCAAGCAAGCCCGCAATGGCCCGGCCCAGCGTGGTCTTGCCGGAGCCGGATCCGCCGACCACCGCCACCACCTCACGCGGCCGGATCTGCAGGTCTATGCCGTGCAGGGCGCGTTTGGCCTGGGTGCGGCCGAACAGCCGCTGACGGCCTGCGTAGTCCACCAGCAGCTGGCGCACGTCGACGATGGGCGCCTCGGGCGGAATGGGGCGTGCAGGGCCGCGCATGGGCATGGCCGCCAGCAATTGCCGCGTATACGGATGCGCGGGGCGGTCCAGGATCTGCTGCGTGGTGCCGGTTTCCACGATTTCGCCGTGGCGCATCACGATCATGCGCTCGGTGTACTTGGCCACCATGGGCAGGTCGTGGCTGATCATCAGCACGGCCGTGTTGCGGGCGCGGGTCAGTTCCAGCATCAGTTCCAGCACGTCGCGCTGCACCACCGCGTCCAGCGCGGTGGTGGGTTCGTCCGCCACCAGCAGGGCCGATTCCAGCAGCATCACGGCGGCCAGCATCATGCGCTGGCGCATGCCGCCTGAGAATTCATGGGGCCAGGCGTCCAGCGCGGCGGCCGGGTCGCGCAGGCCGACCCGCGCCAGCATGGCCAGTATCAGCTGTTTGCGCGCGGCGGCGGACAGGTCCTTGCGGTGCAGCGCCAGCCCTTCGTCGAGCTGGCGGCCGATCTTCATGGAGGGATTGAGCGAGGTCATCGGCTCCTGGAACACCATGCCGATGCGCGCCCCGCGCAGCTTGCGCAAGGCGGCGGGGCTGGCATCCGTCAGCGACTTGCCTTCGAACGTGATCGAGCCCGCCGCGCGCACCAGCGGCGGGGGCGTCAGGCCCAGCAAGGCGCGCGCCGCCTGGGTCTTGCCGCTGCCCGATTCGCCCACGATGCCGACCAGTTCCCCGGGCTTGATGGAGAAGCTGACCCGCTTGACGATTTCCCTGCCGCCCGCGCCCACCGTCAGCGTCAGGCCGTTGACCTCTGCCAGCGTCGCGCCGGTGTCCATGTTCTTGTTCGTCATGTCATTCACCCGTGCGCATGCGCGGATCCAGGCGGTCGCGCACGGCGTCGCCCAGCAGGTTGATGCCCAGCAGCGTGAGCGAAATGCAGATGCCGGGGAAGATGCTCAGATACGTAGCCTGCGCCATGAACGGACGGGCCGAGGCCAGCATGTTGCCCCAGGTCGGCGCGGGCGGCGGCACGCCCAGGCCCAGGAAGGACAGGGCGCTTTCCGCCAGGATCACCCAGCCGAACATGGACGTGGCCAGCACCGTCAGCGGCGCCACGCAATTCGGCAGCACGTGGCGGAACATGGTGTAGAGCTCGGAGTTGCCCAGCACGCGCGAGGATTCGATGAATTCCTTCTCGCGCAGCGACAGCACCGTGCCGCGCACGATCCGCGTCACCGAAGGCGTGTAAGCCAGGCCCAGCGCCAGGATGATGCCGTACTTGTTGGCGCCCACCACCGCCAGCAGGCCCAGTGCCAGCAGCAGGCCGGGAAAGGCCAGCAGGGCGTTGTTGAAGGCCATGATGATGCGGTCGGTCCAGCCCCGCACAAAACCGGTCAGCACGCCGATGGCGGTACCCAGCACGACGGAGAACGAGACGGTCAGCAGGCTGATCCAGACGCTGGTCGAGGCGCCGACCATCAGGCGGCTGAGCACGTCGCGGCCGAATTCGTCGGTGCCCAGCCAGAACTGGGCGCCAGGCGGCTTGAGCCGCGACGCGAAGCTGATGCCCAGCGGGTCGCGCGGGGTCCACACCGCGCCGAGCAGGGCGGCGCCCACGACGATCGCGATGATGACTCCGCCTATGGCCGCATTGGCGGGCAGGCGGCGGCGCCGGGGCTTGATGGGATTGATGGCGGTCAGTTGCATGGCGGTTTACTCGGCTCCAACGCGGGGATCGAAGGCGGGATAGAGCAGGTCGACGAAGAGGTTGACCAGCACATAGATGACCGCGACGAACAGCAGGCAACCCTGGATCACCGGGTAGTCGCGGGCGAAGATGGAATCGACCAGGAGACGGCCCAGGCCGGGTATCGTGAACACGGTTTCCACCACGGCGATGCCGCCCAGCAGATTGCCGAGCACCAGGCCGATCAGGGTCCAGGTGGGGCCGAAGGAGTTCTTGAATACGTGATGGGTCAGCACCGCGCGTTCGCTCAGGCCCTTGGCGCGGGCGTGGGTTACGTAATCCAGGCGCAGGACTTCCAGGGCGCTGGCGCGCGCCATGCGCATCAGCACGCCGATCTCATGCAGGAATAGGGTCAGGATGGGCATGGCCAGGTACAGCAGGCCCGCGACCGCGTCCTCCGACACCGACACGTAGCCCACGACCGGCAGCCATTCCAGCTTCAGCCCCAGCAGCAGCAACAGCAGCAGGCCCAGCCAGAAGGTGGGAATGGACACCAGCAGCGTGGCCATGCCGACCAGCGCGATGTCGGCGGCGCGGTTCTGGCGCCAGGCGGCGATGATGCCCGCCGGCACCGCGACCAGGGCGGCGGCGGCCACGGCGGCCAGCACGATGGGAGCGCTGACCAGGAAGCGGTCCCACACCAGGGCCAGCACCGCCTGGCCGGTGGTAATGGATTTCCCCAGGTCGCCATGCAGCAGATTGCCGAACCACAAGGCGAACTGGGCGGGCCAGGATTGGTCCAGGCCCATGCGCTGGCGCAGTTCTTCCAGGCTGGCGGGGTCGGCAAGGTCGCCCAGCAGCAGCTGGGCCGGATCGCCGGGGATCAAGCGGATCAGCACGAAAACGGCGACGGACACGATCAGCAGTGTCGGTATGGCCATTCCGATGCGCGAGAGTGCGAAGCGAAGCATAGGGGGCTCGTAGCTCACGTCCCGGCGCCGGCGGCGCGGCGCGATGGTGACGATACGGTTGACGGGACCGCGTATGCCGGCTCGGCTGCGGGATGGCGTAACTTTGACGTCCTGTCATAAAGAAGTAAAACTAAAATTACTTTGTGGTATATAAAGTTCTTCTTACCGATAGGGCGCCCGTCACATGAGTTCGATCCGCTTCTTTCGCACCTTTGTTGCCGTGGCCCGCAGCGGCTCGTTCGCCGCCGCGTCGGAACGGGTGTCGCTGACGCCCGCGGCGGTCAGCCTGCAGATGCGCGCGCTGGAAGACGACCTGGGCGTCAGCCTGTTCGACCGCAGCGGCAAGATCGTGTCCCTGAGCGAAGGCGGACACCGCCTGCTGCCGCGCGCGGAGCAACTGCTGGCGGTGTACGACGATCTGCGCGACGGCCCCGGCGGCGACGAGCTGGTGGGTTCCATCGATGTGGGATCGGTGGGCACCTCTATGGCGTTCCTGGCGCGCGCCGTATTGACCTTGCGGGACTCGCATCCCAAGCTGAACGTGCAGCCCGTGATCAGTTTTTCCGGCGACCTGTCGCTGCGGGTGCGGGCAGGGGAACTGGACGCGGCCCTGGCGGTCAAGAATGCCCACAAACTGCCTTCCGGCACGCAATGGACCCCGCTCTACACGGAACCCTTCGTGTTCATCGCCAACCGCCAGGCGGCGGGCAAGGCGGACATTGCCAGCCTGATGGCGCGGCGCCTGTTCCTGCGGCCTTCGCGCGATACGCATACGGGGGCGCTGATCGATGCCTTCATCCGCAGGAACCATCTCAAGTTCGGCGATTTCCTGGAAATCAATTCACTGCGGACCATGGTCGAACTGGTCCACCAGGATGTCGGCGTGACCATCGTGCCGCTCACGCGGGCGGCGCACTGGGAGGAAGATCCGCGCCTACGCGTGACCTATTTCGATGACCCGTCCGCGCAACGGACCGTCGGACTGTTCGAGAACGAGGCGCGCAGCCACCTGACCAGCGCGCTCAGGCGCGTCCTGCTTGCCACGATCGAGCAGGACGCCCAGGTCAGGCGGTAATCGCCATTACAATGTCGGATCAATCACCCCACCAGGAGTCATTCGCCATGCGTCATTGATGCCGCCGTCTGCACGACGGCCAGTCTCCACCCACCCCCAAAGAGCAGGGGGAGTTCTTGGCATCCTTGGAACCGCACATGACGAATCCCTATCTCGCGCTGGAAGGCGTGTCCTATGTTCTGCCGGACGGCAGGACGCTTTTCTCCGGTCTCAACGAACAGTTCGACCTGCGGCCTACCGGGCTGGTGGGCCGCAATGGCGTGGGCAAGAGCGTGCTGGCCGGCATTCTTGCCGGCCAGTTGCCGCCGGCCTCCGGCCGCTGCGTGCGTTCGGGCAGCGTGCATTATCTGGCCCAGCAGGCCGCCCCGCGCGTAGCCGGGACCGTCGCGGCGCTGGCGGGCGTGCAGGCCAGGCTCGATGCGCTGGGACGCATCGAAGCAGGCAGCGCCGCCGCCGAGGACTTCGACATTCTCGGCGATCGCTGGGACGTGCGCCTGGCATTGCAGCAGGAACTGGAGCGCTGCGGCCTGGGCCATCTCGACGCCGCGACGCCGGCCGCCACGCTCAGCGGCGGCGAAGCCATGCGCGTCGCCCTGATCGGCGCCTTGCTGTCGGAGGCCGACTTTCTGATCCTGGATGAACCCACCAATCATCTGGACAGGCCAAACCGGCTGGCGTTGATCGAGCAACTGCAACGCTGGCCGCGCGGCTTGCTGGCGATCAGCCATGACCGGCAACTGCTCGAAGCGATGCAGCGCATCGTGGAATTGTCGACGTTGGGGCTGCGTGGGTACGGGGGCGGCTACAGCTTCTATGCCGAGCGCAAGGAAGAGGAGCGGCGCAACGCGCTGTCGCTGCTGGAGCAGCGCAAGCATGAACGCCAGCGCGAGGAACAATCCCTGCGCGAGCAGCGCGAGCGCCAGGAGCGGCGGCAGGCGCGCGGCAACCGGCAGGGGCGCGAAGCCAATCAGGCCAAGATTCTGCTGGACCGGCAGAAGGCGCGCAGCGAAACCTCCGCGGGCAAGCTGCGCCGCCAGCATGCGGCGGCAAGTGAGCAGCTCACATTGCGTGTGCGCGAGGCGGCCGAACAGGTCGAGGACCAGGACGCCATCGTGCTGCATGCGCCGCCAACTGCCATGCCTGCGCAGAGGCGCATCGCTGAGCTGGATGGGGTGGAACTGCCCTTTGTCCCGGCCGCCACGCGCCGCATCGACCTGATGCTGGGCGGACAGCAGCGGGTGGGAGTGGTCGGCCCGAACGGTTGCGGCAAGTCGACCTTGCTCAAAGTATTGGCTGGGCAGCTTCAGGCATCGGGCGGGACATGCCGGGTCGCGGTAGAGGCCGTGTATCTGGATCAGGGACTGGCCACGCTGGCGCCGCAGCGCCCGGTGCTGGAGCAGTTGCAGGCGGCCAATCGCGGCGCGTCGGAAGCTGACTTGCGCACGCGCCTTGCCCAGCTTGGCCTGGACGCGCGCAAGATTGCCGTACCCAGTGCCGCGCTCAGCGGAGGAGAACGGCTGAAGGCCGCACTGGCCTGCGCGCTGTATGCGGACCCGCCCGCGCAACTGCTGTTGCTGGACGAGCCCAGCAACCACCTGGATCTGCCGTCGATGCAGGCGTTGGAGGCAATGCTGCGCGCGTACCGGGGCGCCTTGGTCGTGGTGTCTCATGACGACGCGTTCATGGACAGCCTGGGCCTGACGCATCGCCTGCTTGCGGGCAGCGACGGATGGCGGCTGGAGATTATCTGATCGACAGTTCCAGTATGTCGTCGCCGGCTTCATCCCGTTCTCCCGTGGGCGTCCAGCCCAGGTGGCGGTAGAAGCCGTGGGAACGCACGGCGGGATCGCTGGCGCATGCCAGGAACAGGCGTTGGTGCCCCAGGCTTGCCAGATGCCGGACCATCAGCTGCAGCAGCGTCTTGCCCGCGCCCTGGTTCTCGCTTTCGGGCAGCAGGGCCAGGACCACGATTTCGCCGGTGTCGCGGTCGCCGTAGCAGTAGCCTGTCACCCGGCCGTCCGCGCAGGCGACAAAGCCGGGAAGGTCTCCCGCAAGGACGCCGGCGGCCCAGCTGTCCACGGTGATGCCCAATGCGCGCAGTTCTTCGACGGAAAACGCGTTCTCTCTGGTTTGGCCGCGGATCGTCACGCAGGCCGGGACGTCGTCGGCGGTGGCGGGGCGGAAGGTCAGTGTGCTCATGCCCGTATATTGACACCCTGTGCGCAATCGTGGCGAGCGGTAACATTCCTCGCGCCGGCGCGGCATTAATATCGACCGCTTCAATCCGCGCACTGCAGGGTGTAGGCATGCTCGAGTCCGTACTCGCGCCATGGGCGCTGACTGGCCGGCTGTGGCTGCGGTTCTGGCCGCAATTGATGGCGCTGGTGCTGGCAGGCACGCTGGCCCGCGATGTGCTGCTGTGGGTGGCGGCGCAGACGGGCTTTGCCAATCATCTGGCCGGCCTGGCGGTACTTACGCTGGTTGCCTTGGCACAGCTGGTCACCACGGTGGCGATGTTTCTGGTGCTGCTGCCCGGCCTCCCGGCCTTGCGCGACGCGCAAGCGGCGGCGCGCGCTGGCGACACCGCGCGCGCTGGCGACACCGCGTCCGCCAGTACGGACGGGCGGCTGGGGCGGGCGTTGACCGTGGCCTTGCTACCGTTCTTCGCCTATTACGCCGCCTGGGGGTTTCTCGGCGACATCGTGCGGCAGTACTCGCGCCTGGCCTATGGGCTGGATCCGCTGGGCGAGCACGGCAATGTGCTGGACGCCCTGGATTCGCGCTGGCTGCTGGTCTCGGTGGCGATTTCCTGGCTGGTGCGCAAGGCGGCGGTGATGGCGCGCGACCGCACGGGCAAAGGCCGCTGGCAATGGCTGGTGGTGCTGTGCGAGACCAATTGGATCCTGATCGGCCTGTACGTCATCAGCCGCTGGAAGGACCAGGCCTGGCAATGGCTGGCCGACCGGCGCGGGCTGGAGGCGCTGCTGCAGTCCCTGATGAATATGCTGACGCCCATTACGAATGCCTGGGCGGCGGGCATGACGCCGGTCGAGGCGCAAGGGCGCGGCGTGGGCGTGGCGCTGGTCAGCCTGTTCTTCTATGCCTTGCTGCCGGTGATATGGCTGGTGATGGCCGCGTTGGTCTATGGCTACGACGTGCGCGACGATGCCGACCTGCGGCGCTATGAACGGCTGCAACGGCTGGGCGATCGCTACCGCGCGGTGCCGCGCTTTCTGCGCGATTTCGTCGAGCATTTCGTGGCCGGCTACCGCAAGCGCTACCTGCCTTTGGCCAGCGGCGTGCGCCTGGCCTTTCACAGCAGCGCGCTGCTGCTGGTGACGCTCATCGTGGGCTATCGGCTGATCGATTGGGGCGCCGCATGGCTGTGGTACGGCGCGACGCGCCTGATCGGCCCGCATGACCTGGATACCTGGCAGGTGCTGGCGCACGGCGTTTCGCTGCTGTTCGGCAGCCCGTTTCGCGATTCGTCCACGGGTCTGTTGATCGAGCCTTTGCGCATCTGCTTTCTCGCCGCCGTGCTGGAATGCGCCTACGCGCCGTGGAAGATGCGCAGTCCGGCGCCTGCGCCGGCAGCCTGATTCAGCCGGGCGGGTCCGGCGGCGCAAAGCGCAGGTAAGCAGGCCTCTCGGCATCGATAGATACGGTGATAGACCAGGGCGCGGCCGCGTCGGCGGGCACCATGAAGGCTTCCATGATTTCCACCTTGGCGCCCGACGCGGCGCCGCTGTGGGCGGCGGCCACGCAGCCGCGCGCCGTACCGCGGGGCAGGCGCAGCGCCGGCGCGATGGCGGGCAGCCAGGTACGCCCCTGCGCATCGTGCAGCGCGATGCGGCAGCCGCGCCAGCGCGTGGGCAGATCGGTGGATTGCACCTGCACGGAGAAGGCTGCCAGCGCGGCGCGGGAACCGGGTTGCCAGCCGCGGCCGGCCGGCGGTTCCAGCACGGCGAATTGCTGCAATTGCCACTGCGCGCCACCCAGCAGCGCCTGGGTGCCGGCCGCGACCTCGCGCGGCTGCAGTTCGCGGCCGTCGAGCCAGCGAGCCACGCTGTCGTGGCCGCTCCAGTACAAGGTCAGCAGCAGCAAGGGAGGCAGCAGCCACAGGCTGCGGCGGCGCCAGCGGCGTTCGTTCATGGCCGGGTCATTCATGGGACGGCCTCTTGTTCGAGGTCGTAGTTGGCGGCGGCGACGGGCCGGCCGGAGGCATCCAGCGGCACGTCGTCCAGCGCGATGCGCGCCTGCGAGTCCAGGCGCGGGCCATAGCGCGCGGACAGCAGCAGCGTAGCGCCGCGCGCCTGGTCCGGGCGGATCTCGAACACCAGCCGCACGGTGCGCGGCAGGCCCGGTTCCACGGCATGGGGCGGTTGATTGCGCGCGAGCGCGAGGCGGTCCGTGTGGCGGTAGGCCAGGCCGTCGGGTCCGAGCCAGGCGGCTTCGCCGACGGTGGCCGAGGTGTTCCGGGCCGCCAGACGCAGCCAGACGATGGCCCATACACCGCCGGTCCCGCGCGTTTGCGGCGCGCTCAGGCTGCGGTAGTTCAATTGCTGCGCGAACTGCACGCGCTCCACGGTGACGTCGAACTGCCTGGCGCTCACCGTCTGCCCCATGGCGCCGCGGACAGTGATGGGACCGGTCAGCGCCATGTAGCGGGGCGTGCTGCGCTGCATGGCATACAAGGCCAGCGCCGCGGCCAGCACCAGCAGCAGCGTGCCCAGGCGCGCGCTCATGGCGCGGCCTCGGGCTTGCCGTCGGGCGTTACGGGCAATTCGATCCGGCCGACGTTGGCGGGATTGAACCAACCGGGCGCGCCGTACAGATTGTCCACGGGCTTGTAGATCTTGCTCTGCACGGCAAGGGCGGTGCGCGCGGGAGCCGCGGCTGACGGCGGCAGTATCCAGACAAAGGCCATGCGCTCGGGCAGGCCGGGTTGCAGGTAAGGCATTTGCTGCGTGTCGCGCAGGCCCACCACCATGGGTTTTCCGGCAGCGGGTCCGAGCGGCGCATTCCAGCGCAACAGTCCCAGATAGTCGGCGCTCGATTCGGCGGTGCGATTGGTGAGATCGGCCTCGACTACCAGCGCCGTGGCGCCGGGCTTGACGGGCACGCCGTAGACCTTGGGGCTGGAGGCGGTCCAGGCCCGGCGCGGCACCACCTGCCATTGTCCGGTCTGGATCGGGGCATCGGCGCTGTACAAGGGTTCGGACGCGCGGTTGAGCTTGCCGTAGGCGCCGTACAGCGCGACGCTGGCGGCGGCAATCAGAGAGCCTATGCCTGCCAGGCTGGCGGCGACACGGGCTCTGAGCGAGTGCAGTACGCGCATCCGGACTCCTGGCGCGCGGGCGGCGCGCATCGGGAATTCCAGATCGTAGGCGCGTGGCTCCTGCCGGGCGTTGTCCTTATGTTTCCATGCGTGTCGCGCAGGGCAGTGCGGTGCGCTCAGGCCAAGTTTTGAAACAATTCATGGGCAACGCCTGGACGTGAACGCTTCAGAACAGGTTCAGCGCCCGCGCCACCCACCAGCCCAGGCCGATCGCAATGCCGATCAGCAGCGTTCTGCGCAGGCCGCCGCTCTTGACCGGCACGGCGCCCGGCGGGAGGCCCGCGTTCACATGGGATGGAACGGCTTCGGCCGATGCGCGCGCCTGCGCCGGCGCGGGATCATCGGTTTCGATCACGAACTCCGGTTTGGCCTCGTGCTGCTTCATTCCCTGCGCCAGGTTTTCCACGTCCACGCCGGCGTTGCGCAGCATGTCCCACAGGCCGCCGTCTCCCTGGCCGGCGCGCAGCGCTTCGATGCGCTCGCGTTCGGCGCGCGGGACTTCGTCCAGGCTGTCGTACTTGCGGCCATTCACCGTGACCGCGCCGTCCTTGATCTCGACCTTGAAGGACTCGCCGTTCTCGATGCCGGCATAGCTCCAGGTTTGGCTCACCGAAGCGCCATCCATTCCGCCGTCCAGCAACTCTTCGATGTTGGCGCGCTGTTCGGGCGTCAGGTCCTTCGTGGTGCTCCAGCTGCGCGTCGTCGTGGTGCTGCGCCAAGTCTTGGTTTTTTCGTTCATGGGTGAATCCGTTGTCATGCGGGTCTAGTGCAAAGCCTCTTACTTTGTCCTTAATGCAAAACTTATTTGCATGTCAAGAAAATCGATCTGATATGGTCATTTGAGCGTATCAGATGACTCAAAGAGCGCATAATGTGCGCACCTTTTCCCAGGCTCCAGTTGTAGGGAAAGGGTCGGTTTTCGGTAAGCGAAGAGCGTGTTGTCACTAGCTCGGCGGTTCGTGTTTCCAGGTTCATGTTCGCTAGCGCGCTAGGACAACTTGGAGTATTCACGGAGATGTCTATGACAGAAGACGCAAAGCCGCGCAGGCGGTTCCTGCAGGCGTTGGCCATCGTGCCGGCGTCGACGTTGGCGGTGGGCGCAATGACCACGGGCTGTACCAACGAGTCGGATGGCGCCGCCGCGCGCGCCGCCAAGCCCTACGCACCCACTTATTTCACCAAGGCCGAATGGGCCTTCATCGTGGCCGCGGTGGATCATCTGATTCCCGCTGACGAGTACGGTCCCGGCGCCATCGAGGCCGGCGTACCAGAGTTCATCGACCGGCAGATGGAAACGCCGTTCGGCCACGGCAAGCTCTGGTACATGCAAGGTCCGTTCCATACCGACCAGGTGCCGGAACTGGGCTATCAACTCAGCCAGAATCCGCGCGAGGTCTACCGCCACGGCATCGAGGCCTGTGACGCCTGGTGCGTGAAGACGCACGGCAAGGCCTACGCCGAACTGGACAAGCCGCTGCAGGAACAGATCCTGAAGGATCTGCAGGGCGGCAAGATCAAGTTCGAAAGCGTGCCTGCCACGACGTTCTTCAGTTTCCTGCTTTCCAACACCAAGGAAGGGTTCTTCGCCGATCCCATGTATGGCGGGAACAAGAACATGGTGGGTTGGAAGATGGTGGGTTTCCCGGGCGCGCGCGCGGACTTCATGGACTGGGCCGACCAGCCCAACGCGAAGTATCCCTACGGCCCCGTGTCGATCTCTGGGGAGAAGGGTTAAGCCATGGCGATCAAAAAAGACAAAGTCGATGCGGTGCTGGTCGGGTTCGGCTGGACCGGTGCGATCCTCGGCCAGGAGTTGACCGAGGCAGGGCTGCACGTGCTGGCGCTGGAGCGCGGCGCGATGCAGGACACGCCCAAGGACGCCGAGTATCCCAAGGTCGCCGACGAGCTGGCGTACTCCGTGCGCGGCAAGCTGTTCCAGGACCTGTCGAAGGAAACCGTGACCATCCGCCACGGCGTCGACGACGTGGCCGTGCCGTATCGGCAGAATGGTTCGTTCCTGTTGGGCACGGGCGTGGGCGGGGCGGGTTTCCACTGGAACGGCATGCACTACCGCGTGCTGCCCGAAGAGCTGGAGCTGCGCTCCCGCTACGAAACGCGCTACGGCAAGAGCTTCATTCCGGAAGGCATGACCATCCAGGATTTCGGCGTGACCTACGATGAGCTGGAACCGTACTTCAGCAAGTTCGAATACGTGTGCGGCACCTCCGGCAAGGCCGGCAACCTGAACGGCCAGATCGTCGCAGGTGGCAATCCGCTGGAGGGCAAGCGCAGCAAGGAATTTCCGCTGCCGCCCCTGACCACCACCTACGGCGCGCAGCTGTTCGACAAGGCGGCGCGCGAAGTCGGCTTTCATCCGTATCCGGCGCCCGCGGCCAACGCCTCGGGGCCGTACACCAATCCGTACGGCGTGCGCCTGGGGCCCTGTAATTTCTGCGGTTTCTGCGAGAACTACGGCTGCTACATGTATTCGAAGGCCTCGCCGCAGACCACCATCCTGCCAGTGCTGCTGAAGAAACCCAATTTCGAGCTGCGCACGCAATCCCACGTGATCAAGGTCAACCTGGACTCGAGCGGCAAGAAGGCCGTGGGCGTGACCTACATCGACGCGCAAGGCCGCGAGATCGAGCAGCCGGCCGACCTGGTGATCCTGTCGGCCTACCAGATGCACAACGTGCGCCTGCTGCTCTTGTCCGGCATCGGCAAGCCTTACGACCCCAAGACCAACGAAGGCGTGGTCGGCAAGAACTACGCCTACCAGATGAACGGCGGCGTCAGCGTGCTGCTGCCCAAGGGCACCCAGCTCAACCCCTTCGTGGGCACGGGCGCGGGCGGCGTGGGCATGGACGACCTGAACGGTGACCAGTTCGACCATGGCCCGCTGGGCTTTCTGGGCGGCGCCAGCATCCGCCACGTGCGCTATGGCGGCCGTCCGATCAAGCAGACGCCCACCATGCCGGGCACGCCCAGTTGGGGCACGGGCTGGAAGGCGGGCGTGCAGGACGCGTACCAGCGCCACATGACCATAGGCATTTCCGGTTCGGTGATGTCGTATCGCGACGCCTATCTGTCGCTGGACCCGACCTATAAGGACAGCTTTGGCCAGCCTCTGCTGCGCATGACCTTCGATTGGCATGACAACGAATTCGACATGCTGGGCTACATGGGCAAGCGCATGGAAGAAGTGGCCAAGGCCATGAAGCCCGAAAAGTACGCCGTGGGGGTGCGCAAGAAGGGCGCGCGCTACGATACGCGGGTCTACCAGAGCACGCACAACACGGGCGGCGCCATCATGGGCACCAACCCCAAGGAAAGCGTGGTCAACAAGTACCTGCAAAGCTGGGACGTGCCCAACCTGTTCGTGATGGGGGCCTGCGCGTTCCCGCAGAACATGGGCTACAACCCCACCGGCCTGGTCGGGGCGCTGGCCTACTGGTCGGCGCAGGCCATCCGCGACCAGTACCTGAAGAACCCCGGCCCGCTGGTCCAGGCTTAAGGAGACGACACAATGATTAAGCAGACCATTGTTGCGGCTCTTTCCGCCCTGGCGGCGAGCGCGGCGTTCGCCGCCGACGGCACGCCTGCCGCCGCCGACGCGCAGATGATCAAGCAGGGCGAGTACCTGTCGCGCGCCGGCGACTGCATCGCCTGCCACACGGCCAAGGACGGCAAGCCGTTCGCCGGCGGCCTGGGCATCGATTCGCCGCTGGGCATGATCTATTCCACCAACATCACGCCCGACAAGGACACCGGCATCGGCGGCTATACCTACGAGGACTTCGACCGGGCCGTGCGCCACGGCGTGGCCAAGGACGGGCACTCGCTGTATCCGGCCATGCCGTACACCGCCTATGCCAAGGTCACGCCCGAGGATGTGAAGGCCTTGTACGCCTACTTCATGCACGGCGTGGAGCCGGTCAAGCAGGAGAACAAGGACACCGACATCATCTGGCCCTTGTCGATGCGTTGGCCGCTGGGCGTGTGGCGCTGGATGTTCGCGCCCGACGTGGCCACGGCGCCCGTGACCGCCGACACGCAAGGTGCCGACCGCGCCGCGCTGCTGCGTGGCCAGTACCTGGTCGAAGGCCTGGGCCATTGCAGCACTTGCCACACGCCGCGCGGCATCGCCTTGCAGGAAAAGGCGCTGACCGAGGCGGACGGTTCGGCCTTCCTGTCGGGCGGCGTGGTCGAAGGCTGGCTGGCCAAGAACCTGCGCGGCGACACCACCGACGGCCTGGGCGGCTGGAGCCAGGCCGACATCGTGGCATTCCTGAAGTCCGGCCGCAACGGCCATTCCGGCGCCTTCGGCGGCATGGCGCAGGTCGTAGGCGACAGTACCCAGCATCTGTCCGACGCCGATTTGAACGCCATCGCGGCCTACCTGAAGAGCCTGCCGCCGGTGAACAAGGATGCGACCAAGCCGCTGGCCTATGACGAGTCCGTGGCACAGGCGCTGCGCACGGGCAAGGACAAGGGAGACGGCGCGATGGCTTTCCTCAACAACTGCGCGGCTTGCCACCGCAGCACGGGCAAGGGCTACACGGAGACCTTCCCGCAGCTGGCGCTCAGCTCCACGGTGAACTCGGCGGATCCCGCCTCCCTGATCCACATCGTGCTCAAGGGTGCGCAGATGCCGGCCACCACGGCGGCGCCGACCGCCTATGCGATGCCGGGCTTCGACTGGCGCATGAGCGACAAGGAGGTCGCCGAGGTGGTGACGTTCGTGCGGTCCAGCTGGGGCAACCAGGCGGCGGCCGTCACCGCGGCCGACGTGGCCAAGGTGCGCAAGGACGTGGGGGCCGCGCCGCAGCCGGCACGCTGATATCCCCGCTCCATCGCGTAGCGTGATGGAAGGCGGCGCCGGCAGGCCACGCGGTTTGCCGGCGCCGCTTCAAATCCAAAGTCCAAGCGCGACGCCTATTCTTGCTGGCGCCTATACAAGATCATTCCGCCGTGGTGCAAGACACCATCGATGAAATCCCCATCGGCGGTGAAGCCGGTGTCATCCCAGTATTCAATGTGGTTGCCGCTTACCTCGTATCGGCCTTGATAGGCGCTTTCGATTTCTCCGCGCGCCTCGTCATAGCGGCCGCTCGGCAGGAGGTTGTGGCGTATCCGGCCATCCTTGGTCACCCACATGCCGGCGTAGGGATGGTTTGCCACTTGTCGGGTGGCGGGAGCGGTGTTGTTAGTCATCTGGGCGGCGCTTTTCTGGAGAGGGGCGGAAATTGCGGCGACGATGGCAATGGCCGCGTAAAGCACGGAGGGGCGGATCATGGCTTCGTCCCCCGGAATTCCTGGGCCGTAGCCGCGCGCTGCTGGGCGAAGATTTCGGACAGAGCTTGCGACGCGGTAATCGCGCGAGGAAAGCCGGCAGGCACGGTCACCAGATATATGGCTTCCTTCAGTTCTTCTTCGGCGACTCCAATGTTCAGGGCGTATTGGGCATGGATCTTCATGAAAGCGAATTCACCCATAGCCGCGAACACCGCGACGGCCGCAATCTGGCGGATGCGGGGATCAAGGCCGTCCCGGGACCAGACATCGCCCAATGCATAGCCTTCGGTCGCCTGAGCCAGGAATGGAAACTCGGCGCGCATGCGCTCCAGATTTGGCTGCGTAGCGCCTTTGTTCAGACTGCGCAGGACCTCCGAGCCCCGCTGCATGCGGCGCTCGGTAGTGTCGGTGACGGCGGGGGTTCCGGTTGCCAAAGCGGATCCTGCCAGCGCCGAAGTCGCCAGGATCATCCCGGCAATGGTTGGCATTCCACGAGCCATGACTGATCTCCTTTTCGAGAGGTTTTTTTGTGTACTCCATGGAGAGATGAACTCCATGAGCAGCACTGTAGGTACTCTTGATTGGCGTGATAAGCTGGCCGCTGCTTTATGGCTTGGGAAGGTTTGCTAACCAATGGACGCTGATTTCAATGCGCTGGCAACGTTTGTGTTCGTGGCTGAAGAGAAGAATTTCCGGGCGGCGGCGGATCGCATCGGCGTCTCGCGTTCGGCAGTAAGTCAAACGATCGCGCGGCTGGAAAGCATGATGGGCGTTGCGCTGGTTCGGCGCACGACGCGCAGCGTCAGTCTGACGGAAGCGGGAGAGCGGTTGTTTGCCGAAGTGGCCCCGGCCTTGGCCGATATGCGAACAGCCTTCGAGGCCACGGTGAACCTCCAGGGACCTCCGCGAGGGCAGCTACGTCTGACGGTATCTTCGATTGCCGAGCGCTTTCTTTCGGGAGCGATGTTGAGCACGTTTTCGCAGGCGAATCCGGAAATCCAGCTCGACGTCACGGTGACTGACGAGGAGTTCGACATCGTGGCGGAAGGCTACGATGCCGGAGTTCGCCTGGGCGAAGTGATCGAGCAGGACATGATTGCGATTCCCATCGTTGGCGACGAACGGCAAATGGTGGTGTGCGCTCCGGCCTTCCGTGATCGGTATGGCATGCCCATGCATCCCCGGGATCTCCCGAGATATCGCTGCATCGGGTGGCGCCCGGCGCCGAAGGCGGTTCCCTATCGCTGGGAGTTTGCAGAGGATGGCAAAGATTTCAGCGTCCAGGTTGAGCCGGAAATCACTACCAACGACATGGCACTGATGATCAAGCTTGCGGTTGCCGGAGCCGGAATCACCTTCGGCATGGAAGAGAGCTTTCGCCCAACCATTGCACGCGGAGAACTGATTTCTTTGCTCGACGAATTCTGTCCGACATTCCCCGGTTTCTATCTCTATTATCCCAGCCGGCGAAATATTCCTCCCAAGCTTCGAGCCTTGATTGAGCACGTGCAGGCGTTTCGCCAAGGTGGATGAACGGGCGTACCGTGTCGGGTCAGCAGCTGGCGAAGGACTCATGGCCGGGGCCGCGTTTTTCATGGGCGATTTGACAAGCCCCGATGCCGGGCGCACGCTACGCTACATGCATAGTCCCGCAACTTCCCTCGCGCTGATTATTACCACCATCAGGTCCATGGTGGGTTAGCGCGCGTCGGTACATCGCTACATAAACCCGCCAGAGGCGGGTTTTTTGTTGCCCGCCTCCTGTCTGCAGTTTTTCCCAGGAGAGCACTTCATGATGTCCACTGATCCTTCCCCCTCGGCCACGCCCATGCTGCACTTCCTGTGCGGCAAGATCGGCTCCGGCAAATCCACGCTGGCGCAGCAACTGGCGGCGCAGCCCGGCACCATCCTGCTCAGCGAGGACAGCTGGCTGGCGGCGCTCTATCCGGGAGAAATCGTGGACCTGGCCGACTACGCCCGCTGCGCCAGCCGTCTGCGCAACGCCATGGGCAGCCACGTGGCGGCGCTGGTGCGGGCGGGTTTGTCGGTGGTGCTGGACTTCCCGGCCAACACGCGACGCAGCCGCGAATGGCTGCGCCAAGTGGCGCAAGATGCCGGCTGCGCCCATCGGCTGCATTACCTGGATCTGCCCGACGAGGTCTGCAAGGCCAGGCTGCGCGCCCGCAACGCGTCGGGCACGCATCCCTACACCACCACGGACGAACAGTACGACGCGATCACCGCGTACTTCGTCGAGCCGGACGAAGGCGAAGGGTTCCATCTGCTGCGTCACGGGCAGGACTGAAGCGGCGCACGCCAGCCGGCCGCGCCTGCTATGATTGCTGGATAAATATCCAGTTATCCGGCCCGGCCGATGTTTCCCGCCTACCGCTACTACTATCTGCACAACTTCCAGCGCGCATTGACGTGGGTGGGCGAGCGCTACGCCGACCTGCTGGATGACGCCGAGCGCCGTTTCATGGCGGATTTCCCGGCCTTGCCGCAGGCCTCCCAGGCGCTGATGGTGCGCATGCTGATGCGGCGCGGCCCGTGGTTCCGCGCCGGCCGGCTGGTCTATGAAGAGATCGGCGCGGCCGAGGCGGCAGCCCAGCCGCTGTTGGCGCTGGGCTGGCTGGACGCGCGGGCGCCGATGACGCTGGACGAGTTGTTCGGCCTGCACACCAAGCCGGAGCTGAACCGCATGTTTGCGGATGTGCCGGTCAGATTCGCCTCGCGCAAGGGCGATCTGTTGGAGGCCGCGCGCGCGGCCAACGCGGAGGCGCGGCCTTACGCGCAATGGAACCCGGGCGCGGACGAGCCGGTCTGGCGCGTGACCGTGACGGATATCTGCGAGCGCTTCCGCCTGATGTTCTTCGGCAATCTGCATCAGGATTGGTCGGAGTTCGTGCTGGCCGACCTGGGCGTGTTCCAGTACGAGACGGTGCCGTTCGACGCATCTTCCCGCGCCTTCCAGACGCGGGAAGACGTGGATTGTTATCTGGCGCTGCACGCCTGCCGCGTGGCGCTGGACGAAGGGGCCGACGCCGATGCGTTGATGCAGGCCGTGCAGGCCTGTGCCAGCGGCAATCCCTGGCTGGAAAAGCGCCGCGCCAAGGTGCTGCTGCGCATCGGGCAGGCTTGCGAGCGGGCGCGGGACTGGGACGCGGCGCAACGCGTATACGAGGCCTGCGCGTATCCCGGCGCGCGCCACCGCCGCATCCGCGTGTATGAGCGCATGGCGCGGCCCGATGATGCGCTGGCCCTGGCGCTGCAGGCGCAGGCCGCGCCCGAAAGCGAAGAGGAAAGCCAGCGCCTGGCGCGCATGTGGCCGCGCCTGTATCGGGGCGCGGGGCAGGGCGTCCCGGCGCGCGAGCCGGCTCCCGCCTTGCTGCGCACCGACCTGACGCTGGCTCGGCCGACCGAGCCCGCCCCGGTGGAGTTCGTCACGCGCGACCATCTGCACCGGGACGACGCGCCCGTGCACTACGTGGAAAACGCGCTGATTAATTCGCTGTTCGGGCTGCTGTGCTGGCCGGCCGTATTCGCGCCCTTGCCGGGCGCCTTCTTCCATCCGTTCCAACGTGGTCCTGCCGACCTGGACGCGCCGGATTTCCACCAGCGCCGCGCGGCGCTGTTCGCGCAATGCCTGGCGCAGCTGGACAGGCCGGACTACCGGGACTTGATCCTGCAACGCTACGCCGACAAGTCGGGCCTGCAATCGCCTTTCGTGTTCTGGGGTTCGCTGTCCGAGGACTTGCTGACGCAGGCGCTGGAATGCCTGCCGGCCGCGCATCTGAAGCTGTTCTTTGAACGCTTGCTGCGCGACGTCAAGACCAACCGCTCCGGCCTGCCGGACCTGATCCGCTTCTGGCCGTCCGAGCGCCGCTACGAGCTGATCGAGGTCAAGGGTCCGGGCGACAAGCTGCAGGACAACCAGATCCGCTGGCTGCAGTACTGCGTGTCGCACGGCATGCCGGTGCGGGTGTGCCACGTCAGCTGGCGCGAGGACGCGGCATGAGCTACGCGGTGGCGGTGCGCGCGCTGTGCGAATTTACGGCGCGGACAGGGGACCTGGACCTGCGCTTCACGCCCGCGCCCACGGGCCTGGAGGGCATGGCGGGCCACGCGACCGTGACGGGCCGCCGCGGGCCGGCGTACGAGACCGAAGTGGCCCTGTCCGGGCAGCATGAAACCCTGCTGGTGCGCGGCCGCGCCGATGGCTACGACCCCGCGGCCAACCAGCTCGAAGAGATCAAGACCTACCGCGGCCAGCTGGACAGCGTGCGCGACAACCACCGCGCCGTGCATTGGGCACAGGCCAAGGTATACGGACATCTGCTGTGCCAGGCGCGCGGACTCGGTAGCCTGCGCGTGGCGCTGGTGTATTTCAACGTGGTCACCGAGGAAGAGACGGTGCTGGCGGAAACGCACGAGGCCGCCGCGCTGGAAGCGTTTTTTCGCGAGCAATGCGGACGTTTCCTGGCCTGGGCGACGACCGAACTGGCGCACCGCCAATCACGCGATGCGGCGCTGGAGGCGCTGAAGTTTCCGCACGGCGAATTCCGCGCCGGGCAGCGCGAGCTGGCCGTGGCTGCCTACCGCACGGCACGCGACGGCGGCTGTCTGATGGCCCAGGCGCCCACCGGCATAGGCAAGACACTGGGCACGATCTTCCCGCTGCTCAAGGCCAGCCCGGGCGCGGGCCTGGACAAGATCTTCTTCCTGGCGGCCAAGAGCCCGGGGCGCGGCCTGGCGCTGGAAGCGCTGGACACCGTCAACGCGCAGCCCGCCGCGCCTGGCCTGCGGGTGCTGGACCTGCAGGCGCGCGACAAGACCTGCGTGCATCCGGACCTGGCCTGCCACGGCGAATCCTGCCCGCTGGCCCAGGGCTTCTACGACCGCTTGCCGCAGGCGCGCGAGGCCGCGCTGGCGCATGCGCGCCTGGATGCCGCCACGGTAGCGGCCGCCGCGCGCGAGCACCAGGTCTGCCCGTACTACCTGTCGCAGGAGCTGATCCGCTGGAGCGACGTGGTGGTGGGCGACTACAACTACTACTACGACGCCACGGCAATGCTGTACGCCATGACGCAGGTCTACCAATGGAAGGTGGCGGTGCTGGTGGACGAGGCCCACAACCTGGTCGACCGGGCGCGTCGCATGTACACGGGCGAGCTCGACCAGGCCTCGCTGGCGGCCGCGCGCTACGCCGCGCCCAAGGCGCTGAAGAAATCCCTGGACGGACTGCAACGCTCCTGGAATGCGCTCAACAAGAAGCAGGCGGAACGCTATCAGGCTTATGACGAGGTGGCGGCCGGGGTGCTGGCCGCGGTGCAGAAGGCGGTGGGCGCGATCATGGAATACATGGCCGAATCGCCGTTGCCGCAGGACGATCCGGTGCTGGCGTTCTACTTCGAGGCCTTGCAGTTCATGCGGCTGGCGGAACAGTTCGGCTCGCACGCGTTGTTCGATGTGACCCGGTCGGAGGCAAGCGCCGCCGGCGCCAAGACACCGCCTTCTGTGCTGTGCGTGCGCAACGTGATCCCGGCGCCGTATCTGGCGGCGCGCTACGCGGCGGCGCACGCTACCGTGCTGTTTTCCGGCACGCTGAGCCCGCAGCAGTTCTACCGTGACACGCTGGGCCTGCCCGCGGCCACGCCCTGGCTCGACGTGGCCGCGCCGTTCCAGGCCGAGCAATTGGCGGTGCGCGTGGTGGGCAACGTGTCCACGCGCTATCGCGACCGCGAACGCTCGCTGGAACCCATCGTCGAGCTGATTGCGCGGCAATACGCGGAGCGGCCAGGGAACTACCTGGGCTTTCTCAGTAGCTTCGACTATCTGCGCCAGGTGTCGGATCTGATGCGCGAGCGCCACCCCGCCGTGCCGATCTGGCTGCAGACCCCAGGCATGGACGAGGCCGGCCGCGCCGCTTTCCTGGCGCGCTTTACAGAAGCCGGGCAGGGCGTGGGCTTCGCGGTGCTGGGCGGCGCTTTCTCGGAAGGGGTGGACTTGCCCGGCAAGCGTTTGATCGGCGCCTTCATCGCCACGCTGGGACTGCCGCAGGTAAATGCCGTGAACGAAAACATGAAGCGCGCCATGGACCAGCGCTATGGCGTGGAGAACGGCTACGACTACACCTACCTGTATCCCGGCATGCAGAAAGTGGTGCAGGCCGCGGGCCGCGTCATCCGCACCGAGCACGACGTGGGCACGGTGCACCTGATCGACGACCGCTATCGCCGCGCCAAGGTGCGCGGCCTGCTGCCAGGTTGGTGGCGGGTGGACTGATCAGGCGGGCGCAGTTCCGTCAGCGGCTGGCGGTGTCTCGATCTGGCGCAAGGGATTGCGCCTACCTCGCGTATCATCCGGCCTTCGTTTTTCTGACTTCGGATGCATCGATGACCCGTTCCCGTTTCCTGGCTGCTTGCGGCCTGCTCTGCGTCTTGGCGTCCAATCCCGCCTTGGCCCGCGAGCGCGACTTGCCTTACACGGACGCGGACCTGTGGTCCAAGAAAAAGGCGGGCGACCTGATCACGCTATGCAGGAAGGAAACTCCCGCGATCCTCAAGCAGATGGTCGCCGAAGACCAGAGCTCGCCGTTGTACCAGGCGACCGACCTGGACGTTCCCGACGTCTACGACGTGATGCAGGACGTCGGGCCGTTGGTATGGATGATCAGCACCGACTACACCTTCACGGACGCCAGCGGCAGGAAACGCGAGTTTGTCGCGTCCTGCCTGTTCGACAGGAAAGGAAAGTCGGGGTTCGATACGGTGTCCAACGAGCCCTCCTGATCCGCGGGCGTAATATTGTCTGCCTGCGCGGCCGGTGTCCGGCCAGCGCCGCCCAATATGACAAGGCGCCCCGTTTCGAGGTGCGCCATAAAGGAGACAAGCATGTCCATCGCCGCCCCGTTGAATGACATCGTGGCCATGCCCGCCCACGCGCTGTCCGAGGCGATCCGGCAGCGCCAGGTGTCCTGCCGCGAGGTTATGGCCGCCTATTTGGCTCACATCGACCGGGTCAACCCGAAGCTGAACGCCATCGTCGCCCGGCGCGACAGCGACGAACTGCTGCGCGAGGCCGATGAGCGCGATGCTCAGCTGGCCGCGGGCCAATGGCTGGGCTTTCTGCATGGCATGCCGCAAGCGCCCAAGGACCTGACCGCGGTGCGCGGCATGGTCACGTCCATGGGCTCGCTGGTCTACAAGGATCAGGTCACGGCGCACGACTCCATCATTATCGAGCGCATGCGTGCGTCCGGCGCCATCTTCATCGGCCGCAGCAACGTGCCGGAGTTCGGCCTGGGCTCGCATACCTATAACCCGGTGTACGGCGTCACCGGCAACCCCTACGATCCGTCCAGGACCGCGGGCGGCAGCAGCGGCGGGGCGGCGGCGGCCCTGGCGGCGCGCATGCTGCCGGTGGCGGACGGCAGTGATTTCGGCGGCTCGCTGCGCAATCCCGCGGCGTTCTGCAACGTCTACGGCATGCGGCCCTCGGCCGGCCGGGTGCCCTATGGGCCGTCGACCGAGGTATTCCTCAAGCAGTTGGCCTACGAAGGGCCGATGGGCCGTTCGCCGCGCGACGTGGCCATGCTGCTGTCCGTGATGGCGGGGCCGGACAAGCGCGTGCCGCTGTCCCTGACCGGCGACCCGGCCCAGTTCGCCCAGCCGCTGGACGCCGACCTGCGCGGCAAGCGCGTGGGCTGGCTGGGCGACTGGAGCGGTTACCTGCCGATGGAGGCAGGCATCCTGGAACTGTGCGAGCAGGCGCTGGCCGATCTGGCGCAGACAGGCTGCGAGGCGGTCGACTACCAGGTGCCGTTTGCCGGCGAACGCCTGTGGCGGATCTGGCTGGCCCACCGCCATCTGATGGTGGGCGGACAGCTCCACCCCCTGGTCCACAATCCCGAAACGCGCAAGCTGGTCAAGCCGGCCGTGATTTGGGAGGTCGAAGGGCTGGAGGGCATGACGGCGCGGCAGGTCTACCAGGCCACTGAAGAGCGCAGCGCCTGGTACCAGACCGTGCTGCGCATGTTCGAGGACGTGGATTATCTGGCTGTGCCGTCGGCCCAGGTGTTTCCTTTCGATGCGGCGCTGGACTGGCCCAAGGAGATCGCCGGGCGCCCCATGGACACGTATCACCGCTGGATGGAGACCGTCACGCCCTGGACCCTGGCGGGCTGCCCGGTGATCAGCGTGCCGGTGGGGTTCAACGCAGCCGGGCTGCCCATGGGCATGCAACTGATCGGACCGCCCCAGGCCGACCTGGCCGTGCTGCAGTTGGCGCATGCCTACGGACAGGCGCGCGACTGGGTGGAATCCAGGCCACCCGCCACACTGTGGGGCGATACCGCCTGAAAACGGGTCCGGTACGCATTGTTGCGGGAAAAGACAAGCCCTTGTAAGAGGGCTTTGCTTTTTCCCGACGCAAACCGCCATATTTGCCGCAAATTCAGCGTTTTCCGTGGCTGGGGGCCTTTGCCTTTGCAATAATTGTCATCCAACTCACAACATCCCGTAATAAATGGACAGCCTTGTGTCCCCTGTTCTGTTCCAGAATATTTCGGCCCAATCGACGAGTTGATTTTGCATAGAGGTTTCCCGGCATGAAGAATCTGACACTACGCCAGCGCATCCTGGCCAGCTTCCTGGCGATCCTGGCCATCATGGCGTTGATGGTGGTGATGGATTACCGGCGCCTGCTGGTCATCGAGTCGGAAGTCGAGTTGATCAACAACGACGCCGTGCCAGGCATCTACTACAGCACCTCGATCCGCGCCTCCTGGTTCGCCGGTTTCGTGGTGGTGCAGGATGCGTTGAACATGGATACGGAGCAGGAGCGCAACACCATCCTGGCCGGACTGCCCGAGACGGATAAATTGCTGGCGGACCATACGGAACAGTACCGCCGCACCATCGGGCGCGAAGATGATCGCGGAATGTTCAGCGAGTTCGAGAAGGAACTGCAGGAATACAAGCGCATCCGCGCCAATGTGCTGGCACCGGCCATGCTGGCGGACCCGGCGCGAGCGCAGGCGCTGATCAAGGCGGAACTGCGGCCCGCGTTCTACAAGGGCCGCGACATCCTTGCCAGGATGGTGCTGGAAAACAAGAAGCAGGCCGATGACGCGGCGGCCGCCATCAGGCAGTCGGTGGACAGCGCCGAAGTGCGCATGCTGGTGTCGTTGGCCCTGGCGATCATCGCTGCCATCATCTGCGGCATCATGCTGATGCGCGCCATCGCCAACCCGATGCGGGCCATCGTCAAGACCCTGGAAGCCACGGGCGGGGGCGATCTGACGCGGCGCCTGACGCTGGCGCGCAAGGACGAATTCAACGCCATTGAAACCGGCTTCAACGGCATGGTGGACGAGCTGACCGGACTGGTCGGCAAGACGCAGCGCTCGGCGGTGCAGGTGGCCACCTCGGTGACCGAGATCGCGGCCACCTCCAAGCAGCAGCAGGCCACGGCTTCCGAGGTCGCCGCCACCACCACGGAGATCGGCGTCACCTCGCGCGAAATCTCCGCCACCTCGCGCGAGCTGGTGCGCACCATGGCCGAAGTCTCGGGCGCGGCCGAGCAGACCGCGGCCCTGGCGGGCAGCGGCCAGGTGGGCTTGGCGCGCATGGAGGACACCATGCGCAACGTGGTGGGCGCAGCGGGCTCGGTCAACGCCAAGCTGGCGATCCTGAACGAGAAGGCCGGTAATATCACGCAAGTAGTCACTACGATCACGAAAGTGGCTGACCAGACCAACCTGCTGTCGCTGAACGCGGCGATCGAGGCCGAGAAGGCGGGCGAGTACGGCCGCGGTTTCGTGGTGGTGGCCACCGAGATCCGCCGGCTGGCGGACCAGACCGCCGTCGCCACCTACGATATCGAGCAGATGGTGCGCGAGATCCAGTCGTCGGTGTCGGCCGGCGTCATGGGCATGGACAAGTTCTCCGAAGAAGTGCGGCGCGGCATGGCCGACATGCAGCAGGTGGGCGACCAGCTGTCGCAAATCATCCAGCAGGTGCAGACCCTGGCGCCGCGCGTGCAGATGGTCAACGAAGGCATGCAGGCGCAGGCCACCGGCGCCGAGCAGATCAACCAGGCCCTGCAGCAGTTGAGCGACGCCGCGCAGCAGACCGTGGAATCGCTGCGCCAGTCCACGCTGGCGATCGAAGAGTTGACGCTGGTGGCCAACGACCTGCGCAGCGGCGTGTCGCGCTTCAAGGTGTGATGGCTGCCATGGCCGAGTGCACTCTCTCTGCTGCGGCCGGACGCCGGCTGTACCTGCTGTTCCGCATCGGCGGCGACCGCTATGCGCTGGACGCGAGAGACATCGCCGAGGTACTGGGCCTGCGCGAGTTCAAGCAGGTGCCGGGCGCGCCGGCCTGGGTGGCCGGCGTCATGGACCGCCGCGGCGTCGCCATACCCGTCATCGACATGAGCGCGCTGGCGGGCGGGAGCGCGGCGGCCGCCGTGACCAGCACGCGGCTGGCGCTGGTCCGCTACCGGGCGGTCCCCGGCGCGCCGGAGCATCTGCTGGGGCTGATCCTGGAGCAGGCGACCGAAACCGTGCACTACGATCCCGCCGCGTTCCAGTCCGGCGGCCTGGACAATCCGGGCGCGCGCTATCTGGGCGCAGTGCATAGCGATGCCGGCGGCATGGTGCAGGCCGTCAAGGTGGATGACTTGCTGCCCGCGCCGGTGCGGGCGCTGCTGTTTCCCGCGGATGCCGCGGGCGAGGCGCGGCCATGATGCTGATCGACGATTTCAGCGCCTTGCTCAAGCGGCGCATGGGCCTGGACAGCGGCTCCATCGGCAAGGCCGCCGTGGAGCGCGCGGTACGGCGCAGAATGGGCCTGGCCGGCGTCGCCGACGAACAGGATTATCTGTGGCAGGTGCAGGCGTCGCCCGCCGAGATGCAGCAGCTGATCGAAGCGGTCATCGTGCCGGAGACCTGGTTTTTCCGCTATCCCGAATCGCAGGCGGCCATGGCCGCGCTGGCGCGGGCGCGCCTGTATGCCACGGGCGCGGAGAGCCGCGTGCTGCGGGTGCTGAGCGTGCCTTGTTCCAGCGGCGAAGAGCCTTATTCCATCGCGATGGCGCTACTGGACGCGGGCGTGCCTGCCGAACGTTTCCAGATCGACGCCTTCGACATCAGCGTGCGCATGGTTGAGTTCGCGCAGCGCGCCCTGTATGGCCGCAACTCCTTCCGCGGCGATGATCTGGGTTATCGCGACCGCTATTTCTCCGAGACGGCCGACGGCCATCAACTGGCCGCCCAGGTGATGGGGCAGGTGCGGTTCCAGCCGGGCAATCTGTTCGATCCCGCTCTGCTGGCCGGCGTGGCGCCCTATGACTTCGTGTTCTGCCGCAACCTGCTCATCTACTTCGACTCCGCCACGCAGGAACGCGCGGTGCAGGTGTTGCGCGGGTTCACGCGCGAAGACGGCGTGCTCTTCGTCGGCCCGGCCGAGACCACGCTGTTGACCGGGCGCAGGCTGCCCGCGGTGCCGATGGCGCGCTCGTTCGCTTTCCTGGCCAAGCCGCTGCCGCCGCCCGCCGCGCCCGCTGTAGCGCCGGCGGCGCGCCCCATCGTGCATAGCTGGGCGCCGCCCAGACGGCCTTTGACGCAGGCGCCTGAGCCCGGCCTGCCCCTGGCGCACGCTCCCATACCGGTAGTCCCTGCGGCGCCGCCGGCAGGTCAGGGCGGCGCGCAGGCATCCCTGCGCCATATCGCGTCCCTGGCCGATCAGGGCCGGGTGCAGGACGCCATGGCGCAGTGCCGGGCGCACATCGACAGCCACGGCGCCAGCGCCGAGGCGCTGTATCTGCAAGGCCTGCTGCAGGACGCGGCGGGCGATGCGCGGCAGGCGCAAGTTGCCTACCGCAAGGCGCTCTACCTGGATCCGACCCATCGCGAAGCCTTGCTGCACCTGGCCGCGCTGGTGGCGTCGGACGGCGATCACGAAGCGGCCCGCCGCCTGCAGGCGCGCGCGGCGCGCGGGGAGCTGCGACGTGGATGAGACTTTGGGCGCGCTGTCCGACGTGGACGATTGCTGGAACCGCATCGGCATCCGCGGCGACAAGAGCTGCGGGCAGTTGGCGGACCACGTGCACTGTCGCAACTGTCCGGTGTACGCGGCGGCGGCCAAGCGCATCCTCGACCGCCTGCCGCCGCAGATGGCAGACGCGGCGGGCGACGCGAGAGCGGAGGAAGGCGCTCATTTGTCCTCGCTGCTGGTGTTCCGCGTGCAGGGCGAATGGCTCGGACTGCCGACGCGGGCGTTGGATGAAGTGGCGGGCATCCGCCGCATCCTGAGCCTGCCGCACCGCCGCGATCCGGCGATGCTGGGCGTGGCCAACGTGCGCGGTTCTTTGACGGTATGCGTGTCGCTGGCGCGCCTGCTGGGCCTGGAGGCTCCGGCGGGGGATCCGCGCGAACGGCCGGCCACGGCGCGCATGCTGTTGCTGGGCGGCGCGGGGCGGGCAGTGGTGGCACCGGTGGACGAGGTCGAGGGCATCCATGCCGTGGACCTGGACCGGTTGGAATCCTTGCCGGCGACCGTGGAGGGCGCGAGCCTGAAATACTCGCGCGGCATGGCCCGCTGCGGAGGCCGCGCGGTCGGCGTATTGGACGAGACCTTGCTGATGCAAGCTTTGGAACGGAGCCTGGCGTGAATCCGGAACAGATGCGCGACGCCTCGCTCCTGGAATTGTTCCAGCTCGAGACCCGCACCCAGGTGCAGGTGCTGAACAACGGCCTGCTGGCGCTGGAGCACGACCCGACCTCGGCGCCGCAGCTGGAAGCCTGCATGCGCGCGGCGCATTCGCTCAAGGGCGCGGCCCGCATCGTCGACCTGCATCCGGCGGTGCGTATCGCGCATGCCATGGAGGATTGCCTGGTCGAGGCGCGGGAAGGGCGGCTGCGCCTGCAGGCGGCGGACATCGATGCCTTGCTGATGGGCGCGGACCTGTTGCAGCGCGTGGCCACGCCGGGCGCGGAGCTGGGCAGCGAGATCGACGAACTGGTGGCGCGGCTGAGCAATGCGCCCCTTGCGCCGCCTGCAGCGTCGGCCGCGGCGCCGGCCCCCAAGCCTGCGGATTTCCTGCCACCGATCCCGGCCGTGGAAGAGCCGCCGGCCGCGGCGCCGGTGCGGCGCAGTTCCGACATGGGGCTGGGCGAGGGCGAACGCGTGCTGCGCGTGACGGCCGACACGCTCAACAAATTGCTGGGCCTGTCCAGCGAGACGCTGGTGGAGTCGCACTGGATCGGGCCTTTCGGCGCGTCCATGCTGCGCCTGAAGCGCATGCAGGCGGGCGCGGTCCAGGCGCTGGACGGCGTGCGCGCGGCGCTGGCCGGACAGGCGCTGGAGGCGCAGGCGCAAGCCGCGCTGGACGATGCCCTGCGTATCGTCGAGCAATGCCAGCAGGAGCTGTCGCAGCGCACCAGCGAGGTCGATGAATTCGGCTGGCGCATGGGCCACCTGGCCCAACGCCTGTACGACACCGCGCTGGCCTGCCGCATGCGGCCGTTCGGCGACGGGGTGGGCGGCATGGCGCGCATGGTGCGCGACGTGGGCCGCGCGCTGGGCAAGCAGGTACGCCTGGAACTCGAAGGCGAGTCCACCCAGGTGGACCGCGACATCCTGGAAAAGCTGGATGCGCCGCTGATGCATCTGCTGCGCAACGCGGTCGACCACGGCATCGAAATGCCGCAGAACCGGCTGGCGGCGGGCAAGCCGGCCGAAGGCCGCATCCGGCTGTCGGCGCGCCACGCGGCCGGCATGCTGCTGATCGAGTTGAGCGACGACGGCGCCGGCATATCGCTGGACCGGCTGCGCGTGGAAGTGGTGCAGCGCAAGCTGGCCAGCGCGGAAACCGCGGCCCGGCTGACCGAAGCCGAGCTGTTGGAATTCCTGTTCCTGTCGGGCTTCAGCACGCGCGGCGAGGTCACCGAGATATCCGGGCGCGGCGTGGGGCTGGACGTGGTGCAGACCATGGTGCGCCAGTTGCGCGGCGCGGTGCGCATCCAGCAGCTGACCGGGCAGGGCACCCGCTTCATGCTGGAGATGCCCTTGTCGCTGTCGGTGGTGCGCAGCCTGCTGGTCGAGGTGCAGGATGAGATCTACGCCTTCCCGCTGGCCTACGTCAACCACGCGCTGCAAGTGCGCGCCGAGGACATCGAACAGCTCGAAGGACATCAGCATTTCCGCTTCATGGATCGCCAGATCGGGCTGGTCTCCGCGCGGCAGATCCTGCGCAAGAGCGGTTCGGCGCCGGCCCGGGAAACCGTGTGCGTGGTGCTGGTGGGCGACCACGACCGGCTTTATGGCATCGCCGTGGACCGCTACGTGGGCGAACGCACGCTGGTGGTGCAGCCGCTGGATCCGCGCCTGGGCAAGGTGCAGGATGTAATGGCGGGCGCCCTGATGGACGACGGCACGCCGCTGTTGATCCTGGACGTGGAAGACATGCTGGTGTCGGTGCAGAAGCTGGTGGCAGGCGGACAACTGACCCGGGTGGACGGCGCGGGCGCGGCCGAACAGACGCGGCGGCGCAAGCGCGTGCTGGTGGTGGACGATTCCCTCACCGTGCGCGAGCTGGAGCGCAAGCTGCTCCTGAACCGCGGCTTCGACGTGGCTGTCGCGGTGGACGGCATGGACGGCTGGAACATGCTGCGCAGCGAGGCGTTCGACCTGGTGGTGACCGACGTCGACATGCCGCGCATGGACGGCATCGAGCTGGTGTCGCGCATCAAGGCGGATCCCAAGCTGCAGGGCCTGCCGGTGATGGTGGTGTCGTACAAGGATAGGGAAGAGGACAGGAGGCGCGGGCTGGACGCCGGCGCGGACTATTATCTGGCCAAGGGCAGCTTCCATGACGATGCGCTGCTCGACGCCGTGGAAGACCTGATCGGAAAGGCGCGCACGTGAGAGTCGGAATCGTCAACGATATGCCGATGGCGGTGGAAGTGCTGCGGCGCGCGATCGCGCTGGAGCCGGGGCTGGAGCTCGCCTGGGTCGCGACCAACGGCCAGGAGGCCGTGGACCAATGCGCTCGCGACCGGCCGGACGTGGTGCTGATGGACCTCATCATGCCCATCATGGATGGCGTCGAAGCCACGCGCCGCATCATGGCTGAAACGCCCTGCGCGATCGTGGTGGTCACGGCCGACGTGGCGCGCCATACCTCGCGCGTGTTCGACGCCATGGGCCATGGCGCGCTGGACGCGGCGGATACGCCGGTGATCGGCAGCGGCGACATGCGCACGGCGGCGGCGCCGCTGCTGCGCAAGATCCGCAACGTGGGCTGGCTGATCGGCCGCTACGGCAAGCGGCCTGCGCTTACGCCGGTGGCCCGGCCGATGCAGCAGGCGGACGCCAAGCGCCTGCTGGTCATCGGCGCCTCGGCCGGCGGCCCGCCGGCCCTGGCGCAGTTGCTGAAGGGGATTCCGCCGGGGTTCCCAGCCGGCATCGTGCTGGTGCAGCACGTGGACGCCTCGTTCGCCGCGGGTATGGCGGACTGGCTCAACGAGCAGGCGCCGCTGCCGGTAAGGCTGGTGCGCGAGGGCGAGTGGCCCGAGCCCGGCCAGATACTGCTGGCCGGCACCGGCGACCATCTCCACATGCTGGCGGACGGCACGCTGCGCTACACCGAAACCCCCAAGGAAAGCCTGTACCGGCCTTCCATCGATGTTTTTTTCCATAGCGTGGCGCAGCACTGGCGCGGCATGGCCGTCGGCGTGCTGCTGACGGGCATGGGCCAGGACGGCGCGCGCGGGCTGAAGGCGCTGCGCGAGCGCGGCTATCTGACGATTGCGCAGGACCAGGCCAGCAGCGCCGTCTACGGCATGCCCAAGGCCGCGGCCGCCATGCAGGCGGCCGTGGAAATCAGCCCATTGGACCAAATCGCTCCCCGCTTGATCCAGGCCTTTGCCTGAGCGGACGGACCTCGAAAGAATTCAAGGACTCACTATGCAACCTCCCATTGACAGCTCGGCTTCGGCGAACCTGAATTCGCATGCGGCCATGGTGTTGCTCGTCGACGACCAGGTAATGGTCGGCGAGGCCATCAGGCGCGCATTGGCCACGGAGGGCAATATCGACTTCCACTATTGCTCGGATCCCGAAAAGGCGCTGGCCGTGGCGATCCAGACCCGGCCCACCGTCATCCTGCAGGACCTGGTGCTGCCGGGCGTGGACGGACTGAGCCTGGTGCAGGAGTATCGGGGCCATCCCGTGACGCGCGACATCCCCATCATCGTGCTGTCCACCAAGGAAGACCCGGCGATCAAGAGCGCGGCCTTTGCCGCCGGCGCCAACGATTATCTGGTGAAGCTGCCCGACTCCATCGAACTGGTGGCGCGCATCCGCTACCACTCACGCTCCTACCTGGCGCTGGTGCAGCGCGACGAGGCCTACCAGGCCTTGCGCCAGAGCCAGCAGCAGTTGCTGGAAAGCAATATGGAACTGCGCCGGTTGACCAATTCCGACGGCCTGACCGGCCTGGGCAACCGTCGCTATTTCGACGAATACCTCAACGCCGAATGGCAGCGCGCGCGCCGCGACGGCCGCGAAATCAGCATGCTCATGATCGACGTGGACCACTTCAAGGCCTACAACGACACCTACGGCCACATCGCGGGCGACGAGGCGCTCAAGCGGGTGGCCAACACCATCTTCGCCAGTTGCGACCGGTCCACCGACCTGGCGGCGCGTTTCGGCGGCGAGGAATTCGCGCTGGTATTGCCCGGCACGCCGGCGGGCAGCGCGCGGCTGGCCGCCGAGAAGCTGCGGCGCGCCGTGGAAGCCTTGCAGATTCCGCAGAAGGACACCGGCGACGGGCCCTGGCTGACGGTCAGCATCGGCACGGCCACGGCGGTACCCCAGGGCGAACAGCCTTGCACCGACCTGATCCAGGTGGCCGACCGCGGCCTTTATCAAGCCAAGCGCCAGGGCCGCAATCGCGTGGTTCCCGGCGTGATGTAGCGAAGGGGCCGGCGGCCCCCATTACCTCCCCAGGCAAGCGGCAGCCGCCTTACAGGTGCAGTCTGGTCGAGGACTTCACCTCGTGCATCGACAGCGTGCTCAGCAGCTCCTTGACCCCGGGCAGGGTGCGCAGGCGGCTGCGCACGAACTCCGAATAGGCGTCGAAATCCCGCGCCACGATGTGCAGCAGATAGTCGTGCTGGCCGGTGGTGTTGTGGCAGGCCAGGACCTCGGGCATGGCAAGCACGCTGGCCTCGAAGGCCTGGCAGGTCTTCTCCGTGTGGTTCTCCAGCGAGATGCTGACGAAGGCCACCACCCCGATACCCAGCGCGCGGCGGTCCAGCACGGCCTGGTAACCGCGGATGGCGCCGGACGACTCCAGGCGCTTCAGGCGTTTCCAGCAGGGCGAAGCCGACAGCGAGACGCGCTCGGCCAGTTCGGCGTTGCTGAGCCGGCCATCTTCTTGAAGGATTTTCATGATTTTCCAATCGATCGCGTCAAGTTGATGTAACAAGGCAGTGTCTTTCATGAAATCCTGGGCGTAGGAAATATCGTTTCCCATTATCCCTGTCTGGCGATGCAAATGGAAAGAATCTTGCCTGCGCCTGCCGCCATACTTCCATGCAGCCCGAGGCGGGGGGCGCTATCGTCTTCGCATGCGTGACGCGCCTGCCCGGCGGCCCGTCCGGGCACCCGGAAACCAGACAGAGAGGCACACCATGAGTTACTCCAGCTATCACAAGAAGGACATCTTCGGCCGCCCGCTGCATGCGGAAACCCAGATGATGTCCTACGGTTTCGACCCCTTTCTATCGGAAGGCGCGGTCAAGCCACCGGTGTTCCTGACGTCCACCTTCGCCTTCCGCTCGGCCGAGGACGGCGCGGCGTTCTTCGACCTGGTCTCGGGCCGCAAGCCCTTGCCGCAGGGCGAATCGGCGGGGCTGGTGTACAGCCGCTTCAACCATCCCAACCTGGAAATCGTCGAAGATCGCCTGGCGCTGCTGGACGGTTCGGAAGACGCGGCCGTGACCTCCAGCGGCATGTCGGCGATCAGCGCGGTGTTCCTGGCGTTCCTGCGCCCCGGCGACCAGTTGGTGCAGTCGGTGCCGCTGTACGGCGGCACCGAAACCCTGATTTCCAAGATCTTTCCGGAGTGGGGCATAGGCTCGCACGCCATCGGGGACGGCCTGTCGGCCCAGGGCATGCGCGCGGCGCTGGAGGCCGCGGCGGCCCAGGGGCCGGTGCGTCTTTTCTTTGTCGAAACGCCGGCCAATCCGACCAATGCGCTGGTCGATTTCGAGGCCATGAAGAACGAGCTGGACGCCTTCGAAACGCGGCACGGCTACCGTCCCGTGTCGGTGTGCGACAACACGCTGCTGGGTCCGATCTTCCAGAAGCCGGCCGAGCATGGCGTGGACATGTGCGTGTATTCGCTGACCAAGTATGTGGGCGGCCATAGCGATCTGGTCGCGGGCGCCGTCACCGGCAGCAAGGCGCTGGTCAAGAAGGTGCGCGCCATCCGCAGCGCCTTCGGCTCGCAACTGGACCCGCATTCCTGCTGGATGATCACGCGCTCGATGGAGACGGTGGTGCTGCGCATGAAGCAGGCCGCGCGCACGGCGACCAAGGTGGCCCAATGGCTGTCGGGCAATCCGCATGAAAAGGTGCGGATCTTCCATCCCGAGATGATCACCGACCGGGCCTACCAGGAAGTCTACAAGCGCCAGTGCAGCGGGCCGGGCTCGACCTTCGCCTTCGTGCTGGACGGCGGGCGCGCCAAGGCGTTCCGCTTCATCAACGCCTTGCACCTGTTCAAGTCGGCCGTCAGCCTGGGCGGCACCGAATCGCTGATCTGCCATCCGGCGTCCACCACGCATTCCGGCGTGCCGGCGGACGAACGCGATGCGGCCGGCGTGTCCGAAGGGCTGGTCCGCGTGTCCATCGGGCTGGAACACGAGGAAGACCTGATCGCCGACATGGACCACGCCTTCCGCAACTGCTGATGCGTGCCGCAGGCCTGCGGCGCGGGCCTGCCCTCAAGCCGCCATGCGCCGGCGGTTCAAGAGCACGAACCCGGCCGTGACCAGCAGCATCGCCGCCGCGGTGGCGATGACCGCAGCGTAGCCGGTGTCGAAGGCGGTCTTGGCCAGGCGGGTCAGTGCCATGCCCAGGTCCGACGACAGCCCGTCCGCCACGATCAGCGCCTGATCCAGGCTGTCGCGCGCCATATCGGACTGCGGCAGACCTGCCGGCACCGCGAGCGTGTGCGCGTACACGCCGGACAGGATGGATCCCATCAGGGTGACGCCCAGGGCGCCACCCAGCTCATACGAGACCTCTTCGATCGAGGCCGCCATGCCAGCGCGCTCGGGCGTGGCGCTTTGCATGATGGTGCTGGATGCCGCCGTCATGGTGGCGCCTATGCCCGCGCCCAGCACGCACAGGCTGACCATCTGCGGCAGCAGCGCCGCGTCGTAGCTCAACAGATAGCCGGTCATGCCCAGGCCCGAGACCAGCAGCGACACGAACAGCATGGTGGAGCTGTTGACGCGGCCCAGCAGCCAACCCGCCAGCGGACCGGCGATAAAGGCGGCCAGCGACAGCGGCAGGATGAAGAGCGCGGCTTCCAGCGGCGACATGCCCATGACCAGTTGCAGCCGCTGGCTGAACACCAGCTCCATGCCCAGCAGCGCTGCGGCGGCGAATAGCGCGGCCGCCACCGCCGAGCTGAAGCTCAGGTTGCGGAAGATGGCGAAGTCGATCAGCGGATAGGGCCGCGCGCGCTGGCGCCGCACGAACACGGCGAGCATGGCCGCGCCCGCCGCGCACGCCAGGCCGGCATGCAGCCAGGAAGGGTCGGTCTTGCCCAGTTCCTTCAGCGCGTAGGCGCACAGGATCAGGCCGGCCATCACTTGCAGCGAGCCCAGCAGGTCCCAGGGCCGTGAGGCGTCCGGGCAGCTGGCCGGGATATAGCGCCAGGCCAGCGGCAGGGCCTGCAGCACGATGGGCACGTTGATGAGGAACACGGACCCCCACCAGAAATGCTCCAGCAGCACGCCGCCCACGACCGGGCCGACCGCGGCGCCGCCGGAGGCCACCGAGGCCCACACGCCGATGGCAATGGCGCGCTCGCGTTCATCGGCGAAGGTCAGGCGCAGGATGGACAGAGTGGCCGGCATCATCATGGCCGCGCCCACGGCCAGCAGCGCGCGCGCTGCGATCAGCGTGGCGGCGCCGGGCGAATAGGCTGCCGCCAGCGAGGCGATGCCGAACACGACCAGCCCCGCCATGAACAGACGCTTGTGGCCCAGGCGGTCGCCCAGCGTGCCCATGCCCAGCAGCAGGCCGGACACGACCAGCGCATAGATGTTCACGATCCACAGCTTTTCCGACGCGTTGACGTGCAATTCATGCGTCAGCCGGGGCAGGGCGGTATAGAGGACGGTCATGTCGACCACGATCAACAGCAAGGCGCTGGACACGATGGCCAGCACCAGCCAGCGGCCGGGCGCGGCCGTGGCGACAGCGTTCGGTTCAGTCCGCTGCATGGTTCTACTCCTGAAACTGAAACGCCTGCCGCGCCGCGTGCGCGGGCGGGGCCGGGATGGCCGGGTCTCAGAGAACGGGATTATCCATCTTGTAATTGGTGGAAAAAAGTTAAGAGTCATCTATAAAATAGATGGATAAGGGAGGGATCGAAACGTGCAATGGACACTGGACCAGCTCCGCCATTTCGTCGCCGCAGCCGAATCCGGATCGTTCTCGGCGGCCGCGCGGCGGCTGGGCCGGGCGCAGTCGGCGGTCAGTACGGCGGTGGGTCTGCTGGAAGCTGACCTGGGCCTGGAACTGTTCGACCGGTCGCGGCGCAACGCCACCCTGACCGCCGCCGGCGAGGTCATGCTGCAGGAAGCGCTGGAACTGCTGCGGCAGGCCGGCGCGCTGGAGCAGCGCGCCTTGTCCTTTGCCGGCGGGCGCGAAGCGCGCCTGGCCATCGCGCTGGACGAAGGCCTGCCTTATCTGGTGGCCGACCAGTTGCTCAAGGAACTGGCCGAACGTTATCCGGCGCTGGAACTGACCCAGCTCAACGGCACCGCGACGGAGGTGGCGGACTACGTGGAGCAGGGCCGCGCCAGCCTGGCCTTCCAGTTCGACCGTGGCGATCCCGGCAGCGCCTTCGCGCACCGCCATCTGGGCAATGTGGCGCAAGGCATCTTCGTGGCCCAGGGCCATCCGCTGGCCGCGCTGCCCGAGGTCGGGCGCAACGACCTGGCGCGGCACCGCCAGTTGCTGATGCAGATGGACGGCGTCGATCAGGTGGTGCTGAGCCCTTCGGTCTGGCGGGCCGACAGCAGCTACAACATCGCCGCCATGGCGGCCAATGGCGTGGGCTGGGCCATCCTGCCGCTGAACATCGGCGAATACCAGGGTTTCAGCAACGAGCTCGTCAGCGTGCGCTGCGCGGACCTGTTCCTGCCCATGCTGTCGGTGCGCACGCTGTGGCTGCGGGGCGGCAGCCTGAGTGAAACGGAACTATGGCTGCAGCAACGCATGGGCCAGTTGCTGCGGGCGGGCGCGCAGGGGCAGGGCTAGTGCTGTGTCTCGTCGATGCGCCCGCATGACAGGACGCCAGGCGCAGGTCTCCCTGGCTTTAGCTGAGCAGCGCGCTGACCAGGTCGCCGCCAGTCCGGCCGCCATTCTTGAAGTTCAGCGCCGTCTGCACGTGTTCCAGATGGGCGTCCATCAGCGCGCAGGCGCGCTCCGCGTCGCCGGCGCGGGCGGCCTCGATGAAGGCGTGATGCTCTTGCGACGAGCAGCTGGCGTCGTGCGAACTCTGGTACAGCACGGTGATGACGGCGCTGCGCGCGGACAATTCGCGCAGCATCCCCGTCAGCACGGAATTGCCCACGGTCTCGGCCAGCAGGATGTGGAAGTGCCCGAGCAGCCGGTTGCGCTCCTGCACGTCGCCGCCTGCCAGCGCCTGGCGTTCCGCGGCCAGGTGCGCGTCGATGCGGCGATAGTCGGCCGCCGTGGCCCGCGCCACGAATTCGCGCGCCAGGGCCGCTTCCAGGATGCGCCGCACCGCATAGACTTCGCGGGCCTCGTTCGCGTCCGGCTTGCTCACGAACGCGCCCTTGTCCGGCACGATATGGATCAGCTTGTCCTTGGACAGCATCAGCAATGCGGCGCGGATCTTGGTCCGGCTGACCTGGTACACCCCCGCCAGCGCTTCCTCGCGCAGCCGCGTGCCCGGCGGCAGCTTGTGCGCGACGATGGCCGCCGAGATTTCCTTGGCGATATCGTCGGCGCTGGGGTCGGGGCGGGGTTCCTGGGACATGGTGGGGTAAGGGGGTGAGGCCTGGCTCGGGCCGGTCAGTCTAGCAAAAGGGCAGGCCCGCCGGGGAACGACGGCCTGCCCATATGGCCTGGAAGACCGTGCCGCCTAGCGCCGCGCCGCCAGCGCGCCCATGGCCTGCCGCATGAACGACAGGGTGGCGTCGTCGGTCCAGGTGCCGGCGGTGAGCTCGGGTTCGCTCATCAGCGCATGGCGGAACTTCGCCTGGGTGGCGGGGTCGTCGCCGGCGTAGCTGCGAAACAGATCCAGCCAGCGCCGGGCCAGCGCCAGCGCTGTAGCGGAGTCGGGCGCCGCGCCCGCGTCGAGCGCGTCGCGCACGTCGGCCATCAGTTCGGGCCATTCGCCGATGCGGTCGTCATAGTGCTGCCGCATGTACCGGGCCTCGTCCGGCGCAAGATACTTTTCATAGATCCGCAGCTTGCTTTCCGAGAAGGCGCGCAGCACGTAGTCGCGCATGGCCGGCGAGATGCCGATGTGCGCCTGCATCGCTGGCTCCCGTTCGTGCATCCGGTTCAGCTTGACCAGCAGGCGCGGGTCGCGATTGGTGTCGCGCAGCAGCTGGGTCATCCAGCGCAAGGCCAGCGCTCGCGGCTGTGCTTGCTCGGGCGGGACGCCGCCGTCCATCTGCGCCTGCACCTCCTGGATCAGCGCGAGCCAGGCGGGGTCGGCATTCTGGTTGCTGCGGTACATGGGCAGGCGGGCCAGTTCGTCGGGGGAGAAATACTTGTCGTACATGGTCATGAGTTCCAGAGTGGTTAGCCAATCGGCCAGTTCCGGTTCCCTGCCTTGTGCCAACTGGCCCTGCAGCTGGGCGAGACGCTCGCGCAGCCGGGAGGCCTGTTGGATCTGGCGATCGAGCATCGCGATCTGCTTGGCGATGATCTCGTCCAAGGGAGTGTCGGGCTGGTCCAGATAAGCGCCGATTTCGGCCAGCGGCAATCCGAAGCGGCGCAGCGCCTGGATTTGATGCAGCCGGGCGATGTCGTCGCGGCCATACAGCCGATAGCCGTTGTCGGCGCGCGCCGAAGGCGTGAGCAAGCCGATCGCGTGATAGTGGTGCAGCGTGCGGACCGTCAGTCCGCTCCGCCTGGCCAGTTCTCCTACTTTCAGTTGCACGACATTCCTCCTGTTGATGGCGCGTAACGGACTCTGGGACATGACGTTACGTGAGGGTCAAGCCTGTTGTCGAACCTTCGCGGCGCCGGCCAGCAGCGCGATCGCGGCGATCGCCAGCGGGATGAACGACACCCACAGCACGGTCGCCCAATCGTAGGCCGCCAGCAGGCCGCCCGACGCGAAGGAGCCGACCGCCATGGTGCCGAAGACGATGAAGTCGTTCAGGGATTGCACCTTGGTTTTCTCCTCGGGCCGATGGCATTCCAGCACCAGCGCCGACGCGCCCACGAAACCGAAATTCCAGCCCAGGCCCAGCAGGATCAAGGTCACCCAGAAATGGGCCACGTCGATCCCGGTAAGGCCGATGGCCGCGGACAGGCCGGTAAGCACCAGGCCGGCCGTGACGATGCGTCCGGCGCCAAAGCGCGTGATGAGCCTGCCGGTGAAGAAGCTGGGGCCGTACATGGCGATGACGTGCCATTGCAGGCCCAGGTTGGCGCTTTCCTGCGTATGGCCGCAGATGTGCATGGCCAGCGGCGCGGCCGTCATCAGGAAGTTCATCAGCATGTAGGTGACCGCGCCGCAGATCACCGCCGTGATGAAGCGCGGCTGGCGCGCGATTAGCGCCAAGGGGCGTCCGCCCGCGACTTCGGCCGCGCTGGGCATGGGCAGGCTTACGCCCAGCAGGACCAGGGCCGAGATCGCCGCGACCGCGGCCTGCACGAGATAGGTCGCCGCGAACATATGGACGGGCCACAGGTACATGGTGTACGTGACCAGTTGCGGGCCGACCACGCCGGCCAGCACGCCGCCGCCCATCACGAAGGACAGGGCGCGGGCGCGCCGCGCGGGGGTCACGCCGTCGGCCGCGGCGAAGCGGAACGACAGCACCACCGCGGCGTAGGCACCGCCGAAGAAGGTGCCCAGGCAGAACAGCCAGAACGAACTGAGCACGATGGCCGCGGCGGCCAGCAGGCCCACCAGCACGCCGCAGGCCGTGCCGGTAAGAAAGGCCGCCCGCCGGCCGTAGCGGCGGGCGATGGCGCCCATGGGGAGGATGCAGGCGGCCATGCCGACCACGAAGATGGAAATCGGCAGGGTCGCCAGCGCCTTGTCCGGCGCCAGCATGTCGCCGACGATCGCGCCGGTGGCGTAGACCACCACGGCGTTGGCGCCGGCCAGCGCCTGGGCGATGGTCAGCCGGGCGATGTTGCCGCGCTGCGCCTCTGGCGTGAGTTCAGCGCTGGGCGCGGCCGATGGCGCCGGTGTTGATGCGGACAAGTGGGTCTCCTCGAGGGTTGCGGTTTTAGTTGGTATCGGTAGTGACTTGCTGTACGGCGTCCATGGTCAGGACCACCCGGAACTTCGCATCGCCGGACTTCAGGCGCTGCAAGGCATCGGGCGCGCGTTCCAGGGCTAGAGTCTCGACCATGGGCAGCGCCTCTGCAAGTACGCTGAAATTCAGCGCTTTTTCAGTTTCCCAGGGCGTGCCGGTCATGGACCCGGCAATGACGCGTTCGCCGCCCACCAGAAAGCCCGGCGCGACCTCAAGCGGAGTGCGGCCCACGCCCAGCAGCATCGTCCGGCCTTGCGGCGCCAGCCCGCGCATGGCCTCGGCGATGGCTTGCGTGTCGGTGACGGTGGCGATCAGCGCCTGCGCGCCGCCCATGGCTTGGAGCCGCTGCGCGGCGTCTTCTTCGTGGGTGTCGATGTAGACGTGCGCGCCCAGGCGCAAGGCGTCAGCGGCTATGTCGCCGCCTCGCCCGATGGCGACGACCTTCAAGCCCATGCGGCGCGCGTATTGCAGCGCCATGTGGCCCAGGCCGCCGATCCCCAGCACGGCGACGAGATCGCCGGCTTGCGCGCCGCATTTCCTCAGCGCGTTGAACGTGGCGATGCCAGCGCAGAGTATCGGGGCGGCGTGCGCGGAGTCCAGCTCCTCGGGGATGGAGACTAGCCCGGTCGCCAGGGCCAGCATCATCTCGGCATAGCCGCCGTCCCGGGTCGCGCCCATCACCGCTTGATTCGAGCACAGATTGAACAGGCCCTTGCGGCATGACGGGCAGGCATTGCAATGGCCGCCCAGGCGGCCCACGCCGACGCGCTGGCCTATCGACCAATTGATGTCGGCACCAGGACCGAGGGCGGTGATGCGGCCGACGACTTCATGTCCTGGGACGCGGGGCCGCTGCAAGGCGGGATTGTCGATGTCTGCGGCGTCGGCGCCGCAGACGCCGCAAGCTTCGACGCGCAGCAGGACTTCTCCGGGCCCAGGTTGAGGCGTGGGCCGTTGCACCAGTTCAAGCTGGCCGGGAGCGGGACTCTGGATCGCGCGATAGGTGGCAGCGGGAGTTTTCATCAGGCGGAGTCTCTGGGGAGAGTGGAGGGGGATGCGCTTGCGGATCCGCGCAGCAACCATCGGACGCCGTTGGCGGCAGCGTCAACCGCGCCAGCCAGATAGCCGGGGAACGCGCCGGACCATTCGCTGGCGATGCCGGTCAGCCGGTCCTGCCATGGGCCGGCGTCCACCGTCATGCCGGGCGCTGCCGCGTGCGCGCTGTTGTCGATGCCATCGGCGGGCGTGGCGGTAAGAGGATCTTGCGCCCAGTCCTTGAAATGCTCCTGGACCGGCGTCAGCGCTTCGGGGCCGAACAACCGCGCGAGCTGCGCGCGGCAATGGGCCATCAGCTCGTCCTGGCCTGCCGAGCGCCGCGCCGCGGCGGGCACGCCCAGGAATCCGAACAGGGCCGGTCCTTGATCCGTGCTGGCATCGTGGACCTCGGCGAGCGGCCCCCGGGCGCTGCGCGCTGCGCCGGACAGGCCCTGCTCGCGCCAGAATGCCGCACCGTAGACGGCCAGGTACTTGGCGTGCGGCGCCATCCAGGTCGGCGTGTCGCGCCATTGCGCCGCCCATGCGGCCGGCAGCGGCGGATCGAAGGCGATACGGGCGTGCGCCAGGCGCGGCGGGACGGCCAGCAGCACGCGCGAGGCGCGAACGACATGGGTCCGCCCCTCGCGATCATGCGCATGCACGTCGACGGCGTGGCTGGTGGCATGCAGCCGGGTCACGGTATGGCCCAGCTTGATGCGCGCCGGATCGAGGCGCGCGCGCAGGGCCTCGGCCAGACTGCTCATGCCCGCCGCCAGCCGCATGGAAGCCGGGTAGCTGGGGTAGCCTGGCATGCGCGCGGGCGGTCCCGAACGTTCGACCGTCAGGGCGCCCGCCTCGTACTGCGGGATGACGGGCAGGCTGAGATCGCGGACGATGGCGTCCAGCTCGGGTTGGATCGCGGGCCAGAACCAGGTGGGGCCCAGATCGTAGGAGCCGGCGCCCAGTATGCGGCCGCCAGGCCTGTCTCGTCCCTCCAGTAGCAGGTAGTCGGCGCCATGCCGTTCCAACAGAAAGGCGGCGTACAGACCGCTCAGGCCTGCGCCGATGATGACGGTGTCGGCTTGTATTGTCATGACAGGCTCCGGCCATTTGGATCCGGCAGATGGCCGGTCTTCAGATAGACGGTCGCGCCCGCAGTGCCGGCCGCGAGTACGGCCTGAGCGCCGCGGGCAAGGCGCAGCCAACTGCCTTGCGGGTACGAGCGGTGCGCATCGGCAATCGACCCCGCCAGCACCAGCGCTTCCGCGCCAGCGGGCGCGGCCTCAAGCAGCGGCGCATTGGCGGGCAGGCGCAGCAGGCGGACCTGCTCGACGGACGAGGAGTAGAGCGGGCAAACCGCGTTGCCGTTTTCGCGCGTCCAGGCGGCCGGATCGCGCGTGTCGACGCGCACGGCGGACTGCTCGTCCGGCGGCATTTGCCGCAACTTGACGAAGAGGGTGGCGCCGTTCCTGCTGGACGGCTCATGGCCGGAGCCGGGCGGGTTGCGCAGATACCAGCCTTGCGGAAAGTCGCCGCCGGCATCGGAGAAGGCGCCCGACAGCACCAATATCTCTTCGCCGCCGGGATGCGCGTGCCACGGAAAATGGCTGCCCGGCGCATAGCGCACGATGCTGGTGGCGCGCGCCTGCTCGCCGCCGATGCGGTCCAGCAGCACGCGTTCTACGCCGCTTTGCGGCGATGGCACCCAGGGTTGCTGGTCAGGCGTCACGATGACGTTGAGCGAGAAATCGGCATTGATAAGCATGATGCTGGTAGAAAAGCTGTTTCTGAAGTGATGTGCAAGCTTGCTTGCTCCAGCACCTTTTTTCGATGGCAGAACTGTGGTCGTCAGGGCGTATTCTTGGTCAGTCCGCATTTGCCGGCAAACCAGATAAACTACTTCCTATTAAAAGAAAATCTTTATCGTATGAAGTCGATCGCACACCTCAACGCGTTGCGCGCCTTCGAGGCCAGCGCGCGCCACCAGAGTTTCTCTGCCGCCGCGGCCGAGCTGCACGTCACGCCCGCCGCGGTGGGCCAGCTGGTGCGCACGCTCGAGCAATGGCTGGGCGCGCCCTTGTTCCATCGCGGCGCCAGCGGCAAGGCACGGCTAGTCCCGACGGCGGCGGCCGAACGCGCGCTGCCCGAGATACAGGCGGGGCTGGGCAAACTGGCCCTGGGCCTGGAGCGCCTGAAGGAAGGTTCCCTCAGCGGCATGTTGACCGTGGCGGTAAGTCCGGCGTTCGCCGCCAAGTGGTTGCTGCCCCGGATAGAACGCTTCCAGCTGGCCTGGCCCGATACCGACGTGCGCCTGGACACCAACCTCAAGCCCGTCGATTTCGTGGCCCAGCAGATCGATATCGGCGTGCGCTACGGCGCCGGTTCATGGCCCGGCCTGGCGGCCGAGAAGCTGATGGACGAGGAGGTCTACCCGGTATGTTCCCCGGAACTGTTGCGGCGCCGGAAATCGCTGAGGCAGTCGGCGGATCTGGCGGGCGAGACACTGATCCACGATCTGTCGATGGACGGGCAGCTGGGATTTCCGACCTGGGCCATGTGGCTGGAAAAAGCCGGCGTGGAAGGGGTGTCCACCGCGCGCGGCATGAAGATCAACAATTCCGCCGCGGTGCTGCAAGCCGCGATCGACGGTCACGGTGTCGCGCTGGCCCGCAGCGTGATGACGCATGACGATCTGGCCGCGGGCCGTCTGGTGCGCTTGTTTCCGCGGATGAAGGTCGCGTCGGCGCTTGCCTATTACGTCATCTATCGGCCGCAGGACCGCGAGTTGCCGAGGCTTGCCGCATTCCGCGACTGGTTGTTCCAGGAGGCCGGCGCCTGCCTCCAAACAGCGCCGCAAGCCTGACGGCAGCTTGCCGAGCGTTGATTTGCGCGCCTACTTGGCTGGCCGGCTGAACCGTCGCACCATGAACTCCACGAAGGTGGTGAGCTTGGGCAGGGCCTTGCGGTCCTTGGGATACAGCATCGTGATCGGCCTGGCGGCGGGCCACGCGGACTGCAGGATCGGCACCAGCCGGCCCGCGCGCACGTCTTCGGCCAGCAGCAGTTCCGGCTGCAGCACGATGCCGAATCCGGCCAGCGCCGCCTGCCGCAGCGCCTGGCCGTTGTTCGACACGAAGCGGCCAGCGGGGTAGGCCGCGCCGCTGCCTTCGTCCGCGTTCAGGCGCCAGCCGGTGCGCCGGTTCCAGTAGGAAAAATCCAGGCATTGATGGCGCGCCAGGTCGCCGGCGGTCTCGGGCGTGCCATGGCGTTCGAGATAGGCCGGCGCCGCGCAAATGATCATCTGATAGCGGCCGATCTTGCGCGCGACCAGACCGGAATCGGCGGGTTCGCCGATGCGCACCGCCAGGTCGTAGCGCGAGGCCACCACGTCCTCGACCGCATCGCTCAGCGCCAGGTCGACGCTGACGTCGGGGTACTCGGACAGGTACTCGGCGATGGCGGGCGCCAGCGCGAACGAGCCGAAGGTCACGGTGGAGGTGATGCGCAGATGGCCGCGCGGCGCCGAGCGCATGGCCTCGGCGCCTTGTTCCGCGTCGCGGATGTCCGACAGGATCACCTTGCAGCGCGCGAAATAGGCCTGGCCGGCTTCGGTCAGGCTCTGGCGGCGCGTGGTGCGGTTCATCAGCCTCAGGCCCAGGCGCGCTTCCAGGCCCTTGATGTGCTTGGCTGCCATGGCGGGCGACATCTCGTGGCGGGCCGCCGCCGCCGTCAGGCTGCCCAGTTCGACCACCGCCACGAAGACTTCCATGCTGAGCAAGCGGTCCATGGATTCCGCACCCTGAGTGTGAAGTGAACCCACCATTCTAGGATTTTTCCGGAACGCGCCCTTGGCCAGAATGCATGCAGGCGCTGGCGGTACCGCGGGCGCACCCCACAACATGTATCGGAGTCCCCATGAAAATCATCCTGATCGGCGCCACCGGCACCGTCGGCCGCGCGGTCGCCCAAGAGCTGGGCCAACGCCACGACATCATCGCCGTCGGCAAATCCCGTGGCGAGCATCAAGTCGACGTAACCCGGAGCGACAGCATCCGCGCCCTGTTCGAGCGCGTGGGCAAGGTCGACGCCATCGTCTCCACTACCGGCAGCCTGCACTTCGGCCCGCTGGCGGAAATGACGGCGGAGCAGTTCAAGATCGGCCTGCACGACAAGCTGCTGGGCCAGGTGGACCTGGCGTTGATCGGCCAGCATTACGTCAACGAGGGCGGTTCCATCACGCTCACCAGCGGCATCGTCAGCGATGAGCCCATCCGCTACGGCGCCAACGCCTCCGCGGTGAACATGGCGATCGACGGCTTCGTGCGCGGCGCCGCCGTGGAGCTGCGCGGCATCCGCATCAATTCGGTCAGCCCCACGGTCCTGACGGAATCGCTGGACAGCTACGGCCCGTACTTCCCGGGCTTCGAATCCGCGCCCGCCAGCCGGGTCGCGTCGGCCTATAGCCGCAGCGTGGAAGGCGTGCAGACGGGGCGGGTGTTCCGGGTGTGGTGAGGTCTCCGGTACTTTCGATGCGGCAATAGCGGTTCGTATTGTCAGGGTCATGCCGAAAGAAAGCCCGCAGCGGATGGATCGCTGCGGGCTTGGTCATGGCGCTGGCCGGTTACCCGGCCCACGCGACGAGGCTTACCAGAGCACCTTCAAGCCGATCGAGCCCTGCGCGCCGCTCTTGACGCGGCTGTCGCCGCTGTTGGCCCAGAGCTTGCCCACGTCGCCGTAGAGGCTGGTGTTCTTGGTCAACTGCACCATGGCGCCGACCGCCAGTTCGGTCGAGGTGTAGCCGCCCTTGGCGCGGATGTCGGTGGTGCCGGCCGGCGCGCTGAAGCTGGCCACGTCGGTGGTGTTGCTGGCCTTGTACAGATTGACGCGCGCAAAGGGCTGCAGCACGGTGCCGCCGATGCTGTAGCTGCCCTTGACGCGGGCGCCCAGGCGCAGGGTCCAGTCGTCGTCCGCGTCGTTCTTCACCTTGGCCAGGCTAATCGTGGTGTCGTCCAGGTCGAGCTTGCGGTAGATGATCTGAGCTTGTGGCTCCAGCTGCCAGCTGCTGCCCAGGTCGATCGGCTTGCCCACTTCGAGCGAGGCCAGCCAGCCGTGGCCCTTGGTGGTGGCGCCGGCGCCGGTGTCGGCCGTGCGCAGGCTGCTGCGGTAGTCGGCGCCCTGGATCACGGCGTCGGCGTACAGGCCCGAGTCGTGCTGCCAGGTGCCGTACAGGCCCACGTAGCGGCCGCGCAGGTTGTTGTAGCCAGCGTACTTGCGCTCCATGCCGCTGGAGAAGCCGCGCACGCCCATGTCGCCGTCCAGCTGGCCCACGTACAGGCCGGCCTTGAGGTTGCGGCTGGCGTACACATCCACGCCGGCCTGGAAGCCGGTCAGGTGGCCGCTGCTCTCGGGGTTGACCGTGCCTTGCTGCGTGATGGTGGGGGCCGTGCGCAGCACCCGGGCCCAGGCGCGGTGGTTCGGGTCCTGGTCGATGGCGCCTTGGGCGACGTCGTCGCCCATGCGCTTGCGCATGTCGCCCAGCATGGCCATGTCCGCCTGGCGCAGTTGCGCGGGCAGGGAGGACAGCAGCGGGACTTCTTCGCGGTAGGCGGGCGTCGGAGTCACGCCGGGGCCGGGGGGCACCTGGGTGTTGGTCGAGTGCAGCGCGGCGCCTTGTGCCGTCTGGGTCAGGCGGTACTCGTAGGCGCCGGCATCGATGTGATTGCCCGCCAGGGTGAAGCTGCCGGGCTGCAGGCTGGCGCCGTTTTCGGTGGCGATGACCTGGATGCCCTGGCTGCCGGTCTGCGCGCCCAGGCCGCCGGCATTGGTGATCTGCACCGCGGTGTTGCCGCTGGCGATGGCGCTGGGGCCGCTCAACAGCAGCTTGTCGGTGGCGCTGCCATCCGCGCCCAGCACGGTGGAAACGCCCAGCTTGCCGTTGTTGCCGACGTAGGGGCCTGTGACCTTGAGCACCGCGCCCGGCGTGCTGCCGCTGAGATTGACCACGCCGCTGTTGTTCAGGCTGGCCACGGTCTGGCTGTAGCCGGCCAGGTCCAGCACCGCACCGCTGGCCACGGTATGGGCGGAGGCGCTGCTGAAGGTATTCGCGGCGCCAGCCTTGAGCGTGCCTTGCGCGACGTCCGTCGCGCCGGTGTAGGTATTGCCCGCGCTGGTCAGGGTCAGCACGCCGCTACCCTGCTTGGTGAGGAAGCCGCCGCCCGTGATGGCGCCGGCCCAGGTGGCATTGTTCGCTCCCGTGTCGATGACCGGGTCATTCGTGCCCGTCATGGCCAGGTTGTTGGCGATGGTCATGCCGTTGGCGATCAGGCTGATGACGGTGCCGTCGTCCATGGCCAGCGTGCCCGTACCCAGGCCTTGCGCATGGCCCAGGGCGATGCTGCCTTGCTTGAGCTGCACGCCGCCCGTGAAGGCGCTGCCGCCGGTCAGCGCGAGTGCGCCAGCGCCGGTTTTGACCAGGTCGCCGCTGCCCACGACGATGCCCATGTAGGTGGACGCACTACCCGCCGCGATGTCCGCGGTCAAGCGTCCGCCGCCCAGCGCCACGGTGCCGCCGCCGCTCAGGCTGCTGGCCAGCAGCGCGTTGCCGTTGAGGTCCAGCACGGCGCCCGTCAGCACTTGATAGCCGGTGCCTTGGACCAATGCCGTGGTGGAGCCCGCGCGCAGCGTGCCGTCCGCGACCAGCGTGCCGCCGGTATAGCTGTTGGCGCCGGTCAGGGTCTGCGTGCCCGAGCCCTGCTTGACCAGGGTGCCCGTGCCGCTGACCGAGCCGCTGAAGATGCCGTCGGCCGAGCCGCCCGCCAACAGCGAATTGGCTCCCATCTTGATGTTGCCAGCGCCCGCCAGGGTGCCGAACACCTGCGCGCCTTGGCCTGCCGACAGGTCGAAGGTGGCGCCGCTGGCGACGGTCACGACGCCGGTGGCGGCGAGGCTGCTGCCTGCGCCCAACGCTACCGTGCCGCTGTTGACGTAGGTGCCGCCGGTGTAGCTGTTGGTGCCGTTGAGCGTCAGCGTGCTGGCGCCGTTCTTGGTCAGGCTGCCCGCGCCCGAGATGTTGCCGTTGAGCGTCAGGTCGTGGCTGCCTTGCACGGCGAGGCCGGCGGTCAGGGCAATGTTGTTCGCCAGCGCCAGCGCCTGGGTGTTGTCCAGCGTGGCTGCGCCGCCTACCGTCAGCGTGCCGGAACCGAGCGCAGCGCCGTTGCCGACGATCAGGCCGCCCGCGTTCAGGAGGGTGCCGCCGACGTAGCTGTTGACGCCGCTGAGGGTCAGGTTGGCCGCGCCGTTCTTGATCAGGCCGCCGGCGCCGCCGACGGTGCCGTTCAGGTCCATGGCGTTGGAACCGGCGATCGTCAGCGCGCCGTTCAGCGCGATCTTGTTGCGCACGGTGACTGCCGTGTTGCTGTCCAGCGTGGTGCCGTTGGCTGCGGTCAGCAGGCCATTGCCCAACGCCTTGTCGTTGCCCAGCACCAGCGTGCCGCCGTTGAGCGCCGTGCCGCCGGTGTAGCCGTTGGACGCGTTGAGCACCAGGGTGCCGGCGTCAACCTTGGCCAGCGTGCCGCTGCCAACGAGCGGGGCGTTGATGGTCGCGGTCACGCCGGGATCGACGCGCACCGCGGCATAGCCCTGACCGCCGTTGACCAGGTTGAGCGAACCCAGCGAGCCGCGCTCCAGGACATAGCCGTCGGTCATGAACTGCATGCCCGTCGTGCTTTGCGCGCCGGCGACGGTGACCGTCCCCGCAGCGCCCAGGAAGACCGCGAACTTGCCGGCCCAGGACCGGTTCCCGTTGCCGTCGACGCCGGTCCAGTTGGCGTTGGCGCCGTCCCAGGTGCCGCTGCCGCCTTCGATCACGCCGTTGCCGGTGGTTTGCGCGCCGTCCCAGAACTGCACGGTGACGTTGGGCGCGGCGACCAGCAGGTTGACCTGCTTGGCGATGGCGGTCTGCAAGGTCAGGTCGGCCGCTTGCACGCTGCCGGGAATATTGCCGAAGCGCATGCCGTTGTCGTACAGGTCGCCGCCATAGTTCATGAGCCGGTACACGCCGGTGCCGAAGCCGCCGATGTCGCTGACATTGAGCGTGCCGCCCAGGGTCAGGTCGCCGGCTACGTTCACCAAGGCAGCGCCGCCGCCGAGGGCGGGGGCGCCCAGGCTGGCATTCAGCGTGGAGTTGCCGTAGAGCTTCAGGCTGCCGACCGACAGGGTGTTGCCGCCCACTGCGTTAAGGCTGGCGCCGCCCATGACCGTCACGTCGCCGGCGATGCTGCCGGCTCCGCCCAGGCTGGCGCCGTTGTTGACGTATATCTCTGTGCTGGCCAGCGAGCCGTCGACCCGCAGGCTGCCGGCGTCGACGGAGGTCATGCCCGTGAGGCCGTTGACGCCGGAAAGGGTTAGCGATCCCGTGCCGAGCTTGGTCAACCTACCCATACCGTTGAGCTGGCCGCCGAAGTTGCTGTTGGCCCCGTTGGCGCCGATGGTCAGGTTGTTCCCATTCGAGACCGTCACGGTGCCATTGCCGTTCAGGCTGGCCAGACGAGCCAGATTGGTGATGAACAGATTGGCGCCGGCTGCCACGTTCGCGGTGGCATTCTGGCCCAGCGCGTTGTTGCCCGCGGTGGTCAGGCTACCGTCTTGCAGATCGATCATGCCGCTGAAGGTGTTGGCGCTGCTGGTAAGCGAGAGGTCGTCCGTGCCGAACTTGCGCAGCGTGCCGTTGCCGTTGAGCTGTCCATCCAGGATCAGGCTGTTGTTGCCCGCCACCGTGAGCGCGCCATCGACGTTGACGGTATTGCCCAGGCGCATCGGGCCGGCGGTATCCAGTTGCGTGTTGCCCGTGACAGTCAGCATGCCGGTGCCCAGCGCCGCGGCATTGCCCAGGCTCAAGTTGCCGTCATTGACCGTGGTGCCGCCGCTATGGCGGTTATCGCCATTGAGGGTGAGTCGGCCGGCGCCGTTCTTGACCAGCTCGGTGGAACCGTTGATCACCCCGTTCAGGGTGAAATCATTGCTGCCGTCCAGCGCCAGGGAGGCGCTCAGTTGCACGTTGTTGGCCAGGGTCACCGCGCGGCTGGCTTCCAGGGTTCCCGCGTTGCGCACGGTCAGCGTGCCCTCGCCGAGCGCGGCATCGTGGCCCACGGCCAGGTTGCCGCCGGTCAGGTCGACACCGCCCTGGAAAGAGTTGGCGCCGTTCAAGGTCAGCTTGCCCGTGCCGCGCTTGGTCAGGCCGCCTGTGCCGTTGACCAGGCCGCTCAAAGTGAGGTCCTGGTTGCCGACGAGGTTCAGGTCGCCAGCCAGGTTGACCGTGTTGTTCAGGCTCAATGCCACGCTGTTGTCCAGCTGCGTGCCGGAGAAGGTGTTCAAGATGCTGTTACCCAGCGGATTGCCGGAGGCCAGCACCAGCCTGCCGGCGCTCAGCGCCATCGTGCCGCCAAAGGCGTTGTTGCCGCCCAGGGTCAGGGTGCCGCTGCCGTTCTTGTTCAGGCCGCCGCTGTTGCCGGCGATGTCGCCGTTCAGGGTCAGGTCATGGATGCCGCCCAGGTTCAACTGGCCTTCGACAACGATCCCGTTGGTCAGCGTAAGCACCTTGTTGTTGCCCAGCGTGGTGCCACCTGTAGCGGTCAGGGTCGCCGTGCCCAGCGCGTTGTTGCTGCCGGCCACGAGCGTGCCGCCTGCCAGCAAGGTGCCGCCCTGATAGCCATTGTTGCCATTGAGCACCAGCGTGCCCTGGTCCAGCTTCTGCAGGGTGCCGGTGCCATTGATGTCCACGTTGATCGCCGCAGTGACGCCCGGATCGACCCGCACGGCGAACTTGCCGCCATCGCGGTTGACCGCATTGAGCCTGCCGCCGGCGCCTGTCACCAGGTTGTAGCCATCGGTCATGAACTGCATGCCGTTGACGGTATGTTCGCCCTGCACCAGCACGACGCCGGTGTTGCCTTGGAAGACGGCGAACTGGCTGGTCCAGTTGCTATTGATCGTGCCGTCGAAATTGGTCCAATTGGTGGCGCCGGCGCTCCATACGCCGGTGCCGCCTTCGACAACACCGTTGGGCACCACCATGTTGCCGTCCCAGAACAGGGTGCGCTGGTTCGGCGAGCTGACCAGCAGATTGACCTCATTGCCTGTCGCGGTCTGCAGATTCAGTTCGCCTACGGTCCATGTGCCCGGCAAGGTGCCGTAGGCGAGGACGTTGTTGGTCAGGGTGCCGCCGTACGTGAACAGGCGGTACACGCCATCCCCGAGGCCGCCGGCGTCGGTGATGTTCAGGGTGCCGTCCAGGGTCAGAGAACCGCCGACGGTGAAGAGCGACGTACCTCCCGTGATGGGAGTACCCAGCGTCACATCGATGTTGGAGGTCTGCGACAGGACGAGACTGCCGAGGTTCAGCGTGCTGCCGCTGGCGCCCGCCAGGTGACCGCCGTTGGCGATGTTCGCCTGGCCGCTGACTGTGCCGCTGCCGGTCAGGGTCGCGCCGTTGCCCACCGCCACGCCGGCGCCATTGAATACACCGGTGACCTGCAGGGTCCCGCCGCTGACCTGGCTGAAGCCGACCATGTCGCTGCTGCCGGCAAGTTCCAGCGTGCCGGTGCCGACCTTGTTCAGTGTGCCTAGGCCGACGAATTGACCGGCGTACACGCTGTCGAGGTTGTTGCCGCCTAGGTTTAGCCTGCCCGGGCCGACGTTCGTGATGCCTGCACCGGTCAGGGAGCCTATGCTGGTGTTGCCGGGCAGGTTCAGGGTGGTGCCCGTGGCCAGGTTGACGGAGGAAGGGGACCCCAAAGAGGTGTTGGTGTTGAAAGTGACGACACCTTGGGCGATATCGAAACTGCCGCCGTAGGAACTATTGGCATGAAATATCAATGCATCCGCACCGGTCTTGGTCAGCTTGCCGGTGCCGCTCAAAGGGCCGGCCAGCAGCAGCGATTGCGGCGTGTCCACGGTCAGGTCGCCATGGACGCTGATGGGGATCGTCAGGGCGGCGCCCTGTAGGGAATTCTTGAGGGTGGCGGTGCCGCTGGTGACCAGCATCCCAGTTCCCAGCCCGCTACCGTGTTTGAGCTCCAAGGTGCCGCCGCTGAGGGCGACACCACCGGAGGAGGTGTTGACGCCGCCCAGGCTGAGCGTGCCGTTGCCGGATTTCACCAATTGGCCGGGGCCAGAAATCGAGCCATTCAGGCTCAGGTCATTGTCGCCGGTCACCGCCAGGTTGGCGTTCAGTGCGATGGGGTTGACCAGGGAGGTAGCCTGGTTGGCCGTCAGGGTCGAGTTGCCGCCAACGGTCAGGGCGCCGCCGCCCAAGGCTTGATTGTTGCCCACCGTCAAGGTGCCGGCGTTCAGCGTGACGCCTCCCAGGTAGCTATTGGTCCCGTTCAGGGTAAGGTTGGCCGCGCCGTTCTTGATCAGCCAGCCTGGGCCGCCAACCGTACCGTTCAAGGTGAGGTCGGCGCTTCCGCCTATCTCCAATCCACCTATCACCAATTGCACGTTGTTATTCAGGGCCACCTGCCTGTTGGCATCGAGCACGGTGCTGGGGAAGGCGAGCAGGTCTCCAGTACCCAGAGCCGTATTGCTACCTACCACCAGACGGCCTGCGCTGAGATGTGTCGCGCCGCTGTAGCTGTTGTCGCCGTTCAGCACCAGCGTGCCCGAGTCGGACTTGATCAACGAACCGCTGCCGCCGATCGCCACGCCCAAGGTGGCGGTCACGGCTGGGTTGACCGTGATAACCATGCCGCCGCTGGTGTTCAGCTGGCCATTGGCGCCGCCCACGAGCCTGTAGCCATCGGTGCGGAATGTCATGCCGCTGACGCTGTGCTGGCCGCCGACCGCCACGGTGCCAGTTGCGCCTTCGAACACCGCGTCGCCGCCGGTCCAGGCTTGGTTGTCCGACCCGTCGCTGGAGGTCCAGTTGGTATTGGCGTAATCCCAGATCCCCGAGGCGCCATCCACCGTGCCGTTCGCGACGGAATGACTGCCATCCCAATGCAGCGGCGGATTCCCACCCGCGGCTTGCGCGCCCGTGGCGACCAGTGCAATGCCCACTGCGCCCGTCAGTTGCGCGGCGCTACGGCGCAGGCGCCGGGCAGGGCTGCTGCTTTTTGCCGGCCCGCGGGCGATTTCACTGACGGCCTGCCACACGCCGGCGGCGGCGTTGAAGACTACTCGATAGACGTGATTCATTGATCTCTTCTATGCCGACACCAAAGCCGGGCCGGCAGGATTGGACGTTGATTGATTTAAATGAAACTAAATGCGTCTTGGTGGTAGGTCGCTCAGCGGGCCAAGGGCAGCAACAGGCGAGGCAACCGTTACAAAATTCGAAATGTTTTGCTGAAAATTAACATTTATTTACGCTGCGTAATGTACGGCAAAAATGCGGATTCCCACATCGTCAATGGGGAAAAATTTGAGTTCAGTTCACATTTGCTGCGTTGACGCCACGCCCAGGCGGCGATGGCCGAGCGCCGTGTTCCTGCGTACACTCCCGGCCATGCTACGAATCGACAATCTCGGCAAGCGCTACGGCGACCATCTCGTCTTCCAGGGGCTGACCCATACCTTCAGGCCCGGATGCGTGGCGCTGTGCGAGGAAGACAGCACCGGCAAGTCCACGCTGCTGGGCATCATCGCGGGCGCGATCGCGCCGGATTCGGGGGATGTCTGGATCGACGGGCATTCCTTGGCCCAGGCGCCGGCGCAAGCGCGGGCCCGCCTGGCCTATGTGCCCGACAATTGCATGGCGCAGCCCGCGCAGACGGGGCGCGGATTGCTGGAACAGGTCGCGGCAGAGAAGAACGTGCCGCTGGCCGACAGCGTGCTGGACCTGGCCTTCCGGCTGGGGCTGGAGCCGCATCTGGACAAGCGCTTCGAGCAGATGTCGACAGGCACGCGGCGCAAGGTCTACCTGACGGCCGCGGCCCTGGGCGACCCGGCTGTCATCATTGCGGACGGGGCCAGCAACGGGCTGGACGCGCAGGCGCGCGGGGTGCTGGCCGAACAATTCAAGATCTGGGCGCAGGATCGGGTGGTGCTGTTCGCCAGCCACGATCCCGAGCTGGTGGAAGCCTGCGGCGCCAGATCAGTCGAGGTTGCGGCGCTGCGCTGAAGGCGGCGCCGCCCTGATTACTTCGCCATCAAGCCCAGGTACTCGATCAGGACTTTTTCCTTGACGTGGGTGGCCTGCGCCCATTCCTTGTAATCCTGGCTGTTGCGGTAGGCGGGCTGCTGATTCAGCTGCTTCATGACGTCCATGCTGGCGGGGTCGAACAGCGCCTTCTTGAAGGCGTCGTGCAGCGTCTTGACTACCGCGGGGTCCATGCCCTTCGGGCCGGTCAGCCCGTAGGGCGAGGTGGACACGACCTTGTAGCCCAACTCCTGTGCGGTGGGCACGTCGGGCCAGCGGGTAGTGCGCGTTTCGCCAAAGGTGACCAGCAGGCGCATCTTGCCGGAATCCACGAACTGGTCCCAGCCGGTGCCGTCGCTTTGCGCCATGAGATGGCCGCCCAGCAGGGCCTGCTGCATGTCGGCGTTGCCCTTGAACGGCACGTGGTTCAGCTTGACCTTGGCGTTGATGGCGACTTCTTCGATCAGCAGATGCGGCAACGAGCCGGTGCCGGGGGAGCCGTAGTCGATGGAGCCGGGCGCCTTGCGCGCCGCTTCGATGTACTCATTGAAGGTCTTGTACGGAGAATCGGCGCGGACGGTGAAGCCGAAGGTGTAGCCGGACAGGCCCAGGATGAAGGTGAAATCGTTGATGGGGTCCCAGCTGCTCTTCTGGATATAGGGCATGCGCAGCATGGCCTGGGTGTACAGGCTGATGGTGTAGCCGTCGGGCTTGGCGGTCTTGGCCATGGTGGCGGGGCCGAGGGTGCCGGCGGCGCCGGGCCGGTTTTCCACGATGACGGGCTGCCCCAGGTATTTGGCGGCGTCCTGCGCCACGATCCGCAGGTGGCGATCGGTGGAACCGCCGGCCGGGAAGGGCACGATCAGCGTGATGGGCTTGGACGGGTAGGCGCCTTGCGCGCCGGCGGCGAAAGGCAGGGCGGCGCCGGCGATCGAGAGCAGTGCGGCGCCGAGGCAGGCGCGCCGCAGGGGCTGCTGGGGCATGGGTTTGTCTCCTTGGGGTGTTGTTGTACGCGGGCAGGGAATTGCCGAGTCGTGCAGGGCGACCTTGACCGGCAATCGGGTCCACGCGCGTCGGCCTGGACTGCGATATCGGGTTGTTCGTCGGCTTTTACGCGAAACAGCGCGCCATCGTTGTGCAGGCCGGCTTCCTGCGTCAATCAAGATTAAATTGATCTCCCTGAGGTCGGCCGTGTGCCAAGTCACAACGGCCGACTGCCAAGTGGCGTCCGGGAGTCTTCTTGAAATGGAGAGTTCGGCTTCCTGGCCGCCAGTTCAATCCTTCGCCATCAATCCCAGGTACTCGATCAGGCCTTTTTCCTTGACGTAGGTGGCCTGCGCCCATTCCTTGTAGTCCTGGCTGTTGCGGTAGGCGGGCTCCTGGTTCAGCTGCTTCATGACGTCCATGCTCGCCGGGTCGAACAGCGCCTTCTTGAAGGCGTCATGCAAGGTCTTCACCACCGCGGGGTCCATGCCCTTGGGGCCGGCCAGGCCGTAGGGCGAGGTGGAGACCACCTTGTAGCCCAGCTCCTGGGCCGTGGGCACGTCGGGCCAGCGCGTGGTGCGCTTTTCGCCGAAGGTGACCAGCAGGCGCATCTTGCCCGAGTCCACGAACTGGTCCCATCCGGTCGCATCGCTTTGTGCCATGACGTGGCCGCCCAGCAGGGCTTGCTGCATGTCGGCGTTGCCCTTGAAGGGCACATGGTTCAGTTTCACCTTGGCATTGATGGCGACCTCCTCGATCAGCAGGTGCGGCGAGGAACCGATGCCGGTGGAGCCGTAGTCGATGGTGCCGGGCGCCTTGCGCGCCGCCTCGATGTACTCGTTGAAGGTCTGGTACGGGGAATCGGAGCGGACGGTGAAGCCGAAGGTATAGCCCGACAGGCCCAGGATGAAACTGAAGTCGTTGATGGGATCCCAGCTGCTCTTCTGCATGTAGGGCATGCGTAGCATGGCCAGGGTGTACAGAGTGACGGTGTAGCCGTCGGGCTTGGCGGTCTTGGCCATGGTGGCGGGGCCCAGGGTGCCGCCGGCGCCGGGCCGGTTTTCCACGATGACGGGCTGCCCCAGGTATTTGGAGGCGTCCTGCGCCACGATGCGCAGGTGGCGGTCGGTGGAACCGCCGGCCGGGAAGGGCACGATCAGCGTGATCGGCTTGGACGGGTAGGCGCCTTGCGCGGCGGCGGCGAAAGGCAGGGCGGCGCCGGCCATAGCGAGCAACGCGGCGCCGAGGCAGGCGCGCCGCAGGGGCTGGTGGGTCATGGGTTTGTCTCCTGGGGTGTTGTTGTGTGGGGAACTGCTCAGTCGCGCAGCGCGACTTTTACCGGCAGCCGGGCCAGCGCGTCGCGCAGGCTGGCTTTGAGCGCTTCGGGCGCACGGGGGTCGGCAAGCACAGAGACCTCGGGTTGCGCGTTGGCCTCTACGCGGAACAGCGTGCCGTCGTCGATCAGGCCAGCGTCCTGCAGGGTGTGCGCCACCACGGCCTGGGCCGATACGGCGGTGGCCAGGCGGCGCAGATCGGGCTTGTAGATCTTGCCGACATTGGTCATGGGCATGCTGTCCAGCACGATGACGCGCTTGGGCCGCGCCGGGCTCTCGTCCACGTGTTCGGCGGCGTAGGCCAGCAGTTCTGCTTCCTGTACCTGCGCGCCCTCGGCCAGCGTGACGAAGGCGATGGGCAGTTCGCCGGCATAGGCGTCGGGAGCGCCGACCGCGGCGCAGAGCTGCACAGCGGGATGCGAGGCGAGCGCGTCCTCGATGGTCTTGGGATCGATGTTGTGGCCGCTGCGGATGATCAGGTCCTTGGCGCGGCCTTGCAGGTGCAGGCGGCCAGCGTCATCCATATAGCCCACGTCGCCGCTGATCAGCCAGCCGTCTTCGGTAAAGGCGCGCGCCGTGTCGTCGGGGTCGAGAAAGCCGGGAATGACGTTGGGCGCCTTGAACAGCACCATGCCGGCCTTGCCAGCGGGCAAGTCGCGCGCGGGCGTGCCGGCCGGCAGGTCCAGGCCGACGATGCGGACCTGCACATAGGGCAGCGGAAAGCCGACGCAGCCTACCGGGAACTCGCAGCCGGGCGGCGAGATGGTCGAGATGCCGGCCATTTCCGTCATGCCCAGGCTTTCGTTGACGTGCAGTCCGAACAGGCGCTTGAAGCGGGCCGCCAGTTCGGCGGGCAGGGGCGCGGCGCCGGTGCGGCAATAGCGCAGCGAGGAGATGTCGGCGCCGGCCAGCGGCACTTCGGCCAGCGCCGCGAGGATGGTGGGCACGCCTTGCAACGAGGTGGCGCGATGGTGTTCGACCAGGCGCCAGTAGTTGCGCAGCACGTCGCGGTTGCGCAGCAGCAGGGTGGTGGGAATGACGGTTTCCACGCCCGCCGACAGGGCGGCCAGCGATGCCGGCAGCACGCCCGCCACATGGAACAGCGGATAGCCGTTGATGACCACGTCGTCCGGTCCGGCGTTCTGCAATTGCACCGCGGCCCAGGCGCTGAAGACCTGGTTGGCATGCGTGTGGATGGCCAGCTTGGGCGCGCCGGTGGTGCCGCCAGTATGGAAGTACGCGGCCACGTCGTCCGCCTGGATCGCGCGGCCGCTGACCAGGCGGTCGGCCGGTTGCGTGGCGCGCGCGGCGTTGAAATCCAGCGCATGGTCGGGCAGCGCGGGGCGGGCCGGGGACGGCTCGTCCAGCGGCGCCACGCGCAGCAGCGTGTGCAGCGTAGGCACGCGTTCTCGCAGGCGCAGCGCCTTGGACCAGGAACCGCATTCGACGTCGGACCCGTAGGCGATCAGGACCTTGGCGCGCGCCGTGGTCATGAGGGACACGAGCTTGTCTTCGGCCAGCAAGGGGTTCAAGGGCTGGACGATGCCGGCGGCCTCGCCGCCCCACAGCGCCAGGTGGTACTCCAGGCAGCCGGGCAGCAGGATGCCGACGGCGTCGTCCGGGCCCACGCCCAGCTCATGCAGCAGGTTGGCGGTCTGGTGGATGCCGGCGAGCAGTTCGCGGTAGCTCCAGCGCAGCGGCGCGTCGCCGGGGTCGGCGCTGCGCAGAAAGGTCAGCGCGGTCTTGTCGCCGAAGGCCGCGGCCGAATTGCGGAAGATTTCATAGGTGCTTTGCACCGTGAGCGTCTCGGCCAGCGGCCGGGCTTGCAGACGCTGCACGTCCGCGGCGCTGCGCACGGCGAAGGGCGCGGCGAAGGGCGGCGAAAGGGGCGGGGCGGCTTGGACCTGGGTCATTGCGGGGGCCTCCTTTCAAGCCTGCCCAAGCGCAATGTAGCGCCGCAGGTGATGGTCTTCGTCGCCCAACTGGTGATCGATCATGACCAGGCGCTTGGCGTAGTGCGCCAGCGGCAGCTCCCAGGTCATGCCGATGCCGCCGTGCAACTGGATGCTCTCTTCGGCTACCAGGGTGCCGATGCGGCCGATGGTGTATTTGGCGGCGGATAGCGCGCGCTCGCGGGTGGCGCGGTCGGGGTGGTCGAGCGCGGCCGCAGCGTTGATCACGGCCGAGCGCGCCTGTTCGATCTCCAGCAGCACGTCGGCCATGCGGTGCTGCAAGGCCTGGAAGCTGCCGAGGGGGGCGCCGAACTGGCGACGCGTGCGCAGGTATTCCAGGGTGGCGTCGCGGGCGCAGTCCATCGCGCCCACGGCTTCGGCGCACAGGGCCAGGATGCCGCGGCCGGCGGCGCGCTCCAGCAGCGGGTAGCCGGCGCCGGCCTCGCCCAGCAGCGCCTCCGGGGCAAGCTGCACCCCATAGAAAACGAGTTCCGCCGCGCGCCCGCCGTCGATCAGGCCATAGCCGCGCGCCGTCAGGCCGGGCGTGCCGGCGCTGACCAGGAACAGGCTGATGCCGGCCTCGTCGTCCGGGCCGCCCGCGCTGCGGGCCGGGACCAGAAACAGGTCGGCGTGTTCGCCCGCCGCGACCACCGCTTTCGCGCCGTTGAGCACCCAGCCGTCCTGGTTGCGTTCGGCGCGGGTTTCGACATGCGCCAGTTCGTAGCCGGAGTCGGGTTCGGCGTGGGCCAGTGCGGCGGTGATGGTGCCGGCGATCAGGCCTTCGAGCGCTTCGCGCTGGGCTGGCGTGCCAGCGGAGGCGATGGCGCTGCCGACCATCAACGCGTCCAGCAGGGGTTCGACGGCCAGGCCGCGGCCCAGCGCCTCGAACACCACGGAGATGTCGAAGCCGGTTCCGCCCAGCCCGCCATCCGCTTCGGCAAACAGCGCGCCGACGGCGCCCAGTTCGGCGTAGCGCTGCCACAGTTCCAGGCTGTAGCCGCGCTCTGAAAGGGCATTGCGGTCGCGCGTGGCGAAGTCGTTCTGTTCGGCGACAAAGCGGCGCAGCATGTCGGAGAGCATGCGCCGGTCTTCGGTGTGTTCAAAGTTCATGGCCGGCCCTTACAGTCCGAGGATCATCTTGGAGATGATGTTCTTCTGGATTTCATTGGAGCCGCCGAAGATCGACAGCTTGCGGTTGTTGAAGTACTGCGCGGCGGCGCTCTCGGCGCCTTCGGGGCCGATGGGCGGCGCGCCGTAGCCGTCGTGCAGGGCCTCGGGCACGAAGGGGCGGGCGTAGGGACCCATGGCGCGGCGGTTCAGCGCGCTGATCTCCTGGCGGATCTGGGTGCCGCGTATCTTCAGCATGGAACTTTCGGCGCCGGGCGCGCCGCCGCCGGCCACGGCCGCGACCACGCGCAGGTTGGTGGTGCGCATATTGGCCAGCTCGATCTCGACGCGCGCCAGCCGCGCGGCAAAGTCCGGATCCTCGGCCAGCGGCCGGCCGTTCTTGCGCTGGCGTTGGGCCACGGTCTTCAGGCGCGCCAGCGCCGCGGTCGATTGGCCGACGCCGGCGATGTTGGTGCGTTCATAGGTCAGCAGGTATTTGGCGCAGGTCCAGCCGCGGTTTTCCTCGCCCACCAGATTGGTGGCCGGCACCCGCACATCGGAGAAGAACACCTCGTTGACTTCGTGTTCGCCGTCCAGCGTGATGATGGGGCGCACTTCCACGCCGGGGCTGGCCATGTCGATCAGCAGGAAGCTGATGCCTTCCTGGCGCCGGCCTTCCTGCGACGTCCGCACCAGGCAGAAAATCATGTTGGCGTACTGGCCCAGCGTGGTCCAGGTCTTCTGGCCGTTGACGATGTAGCTGTCGCCGTCGCGCACCGCCGTGGTGTTGACCGAGGCCAGGTCGGAGCCCGCGCCGGGTTCGGAGTAGCCCTGGCACCACCAGTCGCTGCCGTCGAGGATGCGCGGCAGCCAGTGGCGCCGTTGCGCCTCGGTGCCGTACTTGATCAGCACCGGGCCCAGCATGCTGAGGCCGAAGGGCACGATGCGCGGCGCGCCGGCCAGCGCACATTCGTTTTCGAAGATGTACTTCTGCACGGCGCTCCAGCCGGTGCCGCCGTACTCCATCGGCCAGTGGCTGGCGAGCCAGCCCTGGCGGTTGAGGATGGCGTGCCACTCGACCATGTCGGCGCGCGTCAGCAGCTTGCCTTGTACGACCTTGGCGGAAAGGCGTTCGGGCAGGTGGCTGGCAAGAAAGGTCCGCACTTCATCGCGGAAGGCGTTTTCTTCGGGGGTGAATTCCAGGTCCATGGGGGATCCTCAGTAGATTTCGAACAGGCCGGCCGCGCCCATGCCGCCACCCACGCACATGGTGACGACGGCATAGCGGGCGCCGCGGCGGCGGCCTTCGATGAGTACGTGGCCGGCCAGGCGGGCGCCGGTGACGCCGAAGGGGTGACCCAGGGCAATGGCGCCGCCGTCGACGTTCAAGCGGTCCATCGGGATGCCGAGCTTTTCCTGGCAATACAAGGCTTGCGAGGCGAAGGCTTCGTTCAATTCCCAGAGGTCGATGTCCTGCACCTTGAGGCCGTGGCGCGCCAACAGCTTGGGCACGGCGTAGACCGGGCCTATGCCCATCTCGTCGGGTTCGCAGCCGGCGATCGCCAGTCCGCGGAATGCGCCCAGCGGCTTGATGCCGGCGCGTTGGGCTTCGGCGGCTTCCATCAGCACGCAGGCGGCGGCGCCGTCCGACAACTGCGAGGCATTGCCCGCCGTGACGAACTGGCCGGCGCCGCGCACGGGGGCCAGCGAGGCCAGGGCTTCATAGGTGGTGCCGGGGCGGTTGCAGGTGTCGCGGTCCACGGTCACTTCGCGTTCACTGACGGCGCCGGTGGCGCGGTCGGTGACGGACATGATGGTGGTGACGGGGATGATCTCCTCCACATACCGGCCCGCGGCCTGGGCGGCCTCGGTGCGCGCCTGGCTTTGCGCGGCGAAATGGTCCTGGGCTTCGCGGCTGATGCCGTAGCGGGCCGCCACGATGTCGGCGGTTTCTATCATGGGCAGGTAGAGTTCGGGCTTGTGGTCCACGATCCACGGATCCATGCCGCTGACGCCGTCGTCGCGGCTGCGGATTTGCGACACCAGCTCCACGCCGCCCGCGATCATGGCGGGGGCGCCGTCCATGACGATGCGGCTGGCGGCCGAAGCGATGGCCTGCAGGCCCGAGGCGCAATAGCGGTTGACGGTGGCGCCGCCCACGCTGACCGGCAGGCCGGCGCGGATCACGGCCTGGCGGCCGATGTTGCGGCCGGTGGCGCCTTCCGGGTAGCCGCAGCCGATGAAGGCGTCCTCGATCAGGGCGGGATCGATGCCGGCGCGGTCGACGGCGGCGCGCACGGCATGCGCGGCCAGGGTGGGGCCGGCGATCAGGTTGAATTCGCCACGCCCCGCTTTGGTGATGGGGGTGCGGGCGGTGGAGACGATGACGGCTTCGCGCATGGCGTGTTCCTGTCTGGTATCGGGGTCAGGCGGATGGATTCAGGGTGGCGAAATTGCGGCCGGATTCGGCCAGTTGCACCAGCAGCGGCGAGGGTTTCCAGAAGGCGGGATCCTCCTGCGCATAGCCGCGGATATCGGCCAGTACACGGTTCAGCCCCACGCTGTCGGCGTAGTGCATCGGGCCGCCGCGATAGCGCGGAAAGCCGTAGCCGGACAGGAACACCACGTCGATGTCGGAAGGACGCTGGGCGATGCCCTGATGCAGCACATTGGCCGCTTCGTTGATCATGGCGGCCAGGTAGCGGCGCTGGATGTCTTCTTGCGTGTAGGCGTGCGGCGTGACGCCGGCGCGCGCGCGTTCGGCGTCGATGAGGGCGAGCACTTCGGGATCTTGTTCGCCCTGGCGCGCGCCGTCGGGGTAGAGGTAAAAGCCGCGGCCCGTCTTCTGGCCGAACCAGCCGCGTTCGCACAGCCGGTCGGGAATCTGCACATAGCGCAGCGCGGGGTCGCGCGTGGGCGCGCGGCGCTTGCGCGTGGCCCAGCCTATGTCGCCACCAGCCAGGTCCGCCATCTGGTAGGGCCCCATGGGGTAGCCGAAGGCGCGCACGGCGGCGTCGATCTCGTAGGGCGAGGCGCCGTCCTCCATCATCATGTCGGCCGCCTGGCGGTGCACGGCCAGGATGCGGTTGCCGATGAAGCCATCGCACACGCCGGCACGCACCGGGATCTTGCGCAGTCGTCGCGCCAGTTCGAAGCCGGTAGCCACGGTGTCGGGCGCGGTGTGGTCGCCCACCACGACTTCCAGCAGCTTCATGATGTTGGCCGGCGAAAAGAAATGCAGGCCCAGCACGTCGGCGGGCCCGCGCGTGGCGGCGGCGATGAGGTTGACGTCCAGGTACGAGGTATTGGTGGCCAGCACCGCGCCGGGCTTGGCGACGCGGTCCAGCTGCGCGAACACGGTCTGCTTGACCGCCATGTCCTCGAACACGGCCTCGATGATGAGGTCGGCGTCGTCCAGCGCCTCGTAGCGGGTCGAGCCGGTGTAGCGCGCCATGCGGGCGTCGCGCTCGTCGGCGCCGATCCGGCCTTTCTTGACCAGCAGCTCGTAGACCTGCGCGACGCGACCGCGGCCGCGTTCCAGCGCGGCCTCATCCTGCTCGACCATGGTCACGGGAAAGCCGGCGTCCAGCGCCGACACGGCAATGCCCGCGCCCATGGTGCCGCCGCCGACGATGCCGATGCGTTCCAACCGCCGCGGCCGGGCGGGCTCTTGCCCCGGCATCTTGGCCGTGTCGCGCTCCGCGAAGAAGGCGTGCACCAGTCCCGCGCGCTGCGGGCTGTCCAGGCATTGCAGGAACAGGGCGCGTTCGGTGCGCAGGCCTTCCTCGAAAGGCTGCTCGATGGCGGCGCGCACGGCCTCGACGATCTTGGCGGGCGAGTACAGCCCGCGGGTGGTTCGGGCGACGCGTTCGGCGGCGGCGTCGACCTGGGCCAGCGCGGCGACGCGGTCTTCCAGCGCCCCGGCATCGCGGGTGCGACGCGGGCCGGCGCCCAGCGCCAACAGTTGCCGGGTGTAGGCCAGGCCCGCGTCGAGCGGATCGGCTTCGTCGGACAACGCGTCCACCAGGCCCGCTTCCCGGGCCGATCCGGCGGTCAGGTGTTTGCCGCTCAGCATCAGGTCCAACGCCGCCTGCGCGCCCATCAGGCGCGGAGCACGCTGGGTGCCGCCGGCGCCGGGCAAGAGGCCCAGGTTCACCTCGGGCAGGCCCAGCCTGGCGCCCGCCAGCGCGACGCGGTAGTGCGCAGCCAGCGCCACTTCCAGTCCGCCGCCCAGCGCCGCGCCATGCAGCGCGGCCACCACCGGTTTGGCGCTGGCCTCGATCTGGTTGCAGACCTCGGGCAGGATGGGCGGTTGCGGCGGCTTGCCGAATTCGCGGATGTCGGCGCCAGCGATGAAGTTCTTGCCCGCGCCCAGGAGCAGGATGGCGCGCACCTGCGGGTCGGCCTGGGCGTCGCGGATGGCCGCGGCCAGATCGGCGCGCACGGCGGCGCTCAGGGCATTGACGGGGGGATGGTCGATGGTGACGACGAGGATGTCGTCATAGCGGCGCGTGTTGGCTGCGCCGGTGCTTGCGCTGTCTGTCATGGACAGTGTCTCCGATGAGGTCTGCCGTGGCGGCGGCGCCAGGGGCGGCCGCCAGGACTCAGCCTGGTGGGCCAGGAACGGCCCGTCTTTTCTGGCCTCATTCTTTCGCAGTAAAGAAGTCTTGACAATGGCATCGATAATTGACATTGAAGTCAAAAAAATTTGACAATTGGCGGGTGCATCACCCTGGCGAGGAGGCCCTGGATGGACACCAAATCCCTGACATTGCTGGTGGAAATACTGGACGCGGGCAATCTCAGCGAGGCCGCGCGCCGCCTGAAGATGACGCGCGCCAATGTCAGCTACCACCTGAATCAGCTGGAGCGCTCGGTCGGCATGCAGCTAGTGCGCCGCACCACCCGGCATGTGGAGCCCACGGAAATCGGACTGAAGCTGTATCAGCATGGCCGCAGCATCCAGGACGAACTCGCGGCGGCGCGCGAATCCGTCGAGACTCTGGGCAAGACGCCGCAGGGCAAGGTCAGGCTGAGCGTGCCCAGCGGCTACGGGCAGTTCGTGATGACGCCCTGGCTGCTGGAGTTCAAGCGGACCTATCCGGACATCGTGCTGGACGTGCTGTTCGAGAATAGTGTGGACGACCTGCTGCGCGATGAGGTCGACATCGCGATACGCATCATGTCCGAACCGCCGCAGAACCTGGTGGCGCGCGAGCTGGGCCAGGTCCGCTACGTGGCCTGCGCGTCCCGGGCCTATGCCGCCGCCCGCGGCCTGCCGCAGCATCCGGAAGAGCTGGCGCGCACGCCCACCATCAGCGCCGCGGTCATCGGACGGCCCTTGCGGCTTTCCGCCTACTACGGCGGCCAGCCGCGGCAGCACGTGATACTGGAGCCGACCGTGATCTCGCGTAACTACGCTTTCCTGCGCGATGCGACCTTGGCGGGGTTGGGCGTGGGCGTGGTGCCGGACTACGTGGTCCATGACGACATTGCGCGCGGCGATCTGGTGGCCGCGCTGCCGCAATGGCGGCTGAGCATTTTTGGACGCGGCATGTACATGCTGTACATGCCCAACCGGCACCATCCGCGGGCGATCTCGATGATCATCGAATTCATCCTGGAACGGGCCCAGGCCGCCCACGAAGGCAGACCGGGACTGCTGGGCGCGGCGGGTTGATGCCTGCTTCGTCGCGGTGTGAACAGGCCCCTGGGCTTGCGGCTTTCCTGACTGGGCGTTCAGCTTGGCGGGAATAAAATCCGTGTTTCTTTCGGCGTATGGCCTGCACGCGGCCTGCAAACGGCCGCAGGGCCGCGCCCATTTTTCCCAGGCCCGTCCATGTCCTCCTCCGACATCCAATTGCTTCTTACCGCGCTGGCCAGCGTGCTGGTGCTGGTTGCGCTGATCGTCTCGCGCATCCGCATGCATCCGTTGCTGGCGCTGCTCATCGTCTCCATCGGCGTGGGGTTCGCCACCGGCATGGAGCCGGTGGCCATCGTCAAGAATCTGAGCAACGGCGCGGGCAAGACCTTGGGCGCGGTGGGCGTGGTGATCGCGCTGGGCGCGATGCTGGGCAAGATCCTGGCGGATTCGGGCACGACCGAACGCCTGGCCAACGCCATCCTGCGCCATACCTCTGCCCGCATGATTCCCTGGGCCATGACCCTGGTGGCGTTCGTCATCGGCATTCCGATGTTCTTCGAGGTGGGTCTGGTGGTGATGCTGCCGCTGATCTTCAGCGTGGCCCGCAAGCTGGAAAGCCAGGAGCGCTTCAAGGGGTCGGCCTATGTGTACGTGGGCGTGCCGGTGATAGCGGCCCTGGCGGCGATGCACGGCATGGTGCCGCCGCACCCCGGCCCGCTGACGGCCATCGCCACGCTCAAGACCACGGTGGGGCCGACCATGATCTATGGCTTCATCGCGGCGCTGCCGGCCATGGTGTTCGGCGGTCCCTTGTATGGCGCCTTCATTGCGCCACGGATGACGACGCGCCCGGACGAGGCGCTGCTTGAACAGTTCACCACGGCCCGCCAGGAAACCGCCGGCCGCGGCGCGCCCAGCGTGGGCCTGGGTGTGCTGGCGGCCTTGCTGCCCGCCTTGCTGATGCTGGTGCACGCGGGCGCCGAGATGCTGCTGCCCAAGGATTCCGGCGCCATGCATGTGGCGGCTTTCCTGGGCGACCCGCTGGTCGCGATGCTGCTGGGCGTGCTGTTCGCCGCTGTCACCCTGGTGCTGATGCGGGGCGGCGACGCGGAAAAGCTGCGCGATGGCTTGGGCAAGAGCCTCAAGCCGATCGCCGGCATCATGCTGATCATCGCGGGCGGCGGGGCGTTCCAGCAGGTGCTCACCAGCGCCCACGTGGGCGATGCCATCGTGCACCTGACCCATCAGTTCGCGCTGCCGCCGTTGGTGCTGGGCTGGCTGATCGCCATGCTGCTGTCGGTGTCCACGGGTTCGGCAACGGTCGGCATCGTGGGCGCGGCGGGCCTGCTGGCGCCGCTGGCGGGCGCCGATCCCAGCCTGAACCTGCCGCTGCTGGCGCTGGCCATCGGCTGCGGTTCGCTGTTCTTCAATTACGCCAATCACGCGGGCTTCTGGATGGTGAAGGAGTCCTTCGGCATGACCATGGGCGAAGCCACCAAGACAATTTCGGTGGTGCAGTCCATCGTGTCGGTGGTGGGACTGGTCATGGTCCTGCTGTTCAACCTGTTGCCGCCTCTGGGCTGACGTCCGGGGGCTGCGGGGGCCGCTACGTTATGCTGGGTCTGTCCAAGCCGGAGACCCCATGACAGAGACGCCCCGTTCCGCCGCCACGCATTCCGCGCTGGCTTCCGAGGCGCGCCGCGCCCAGTTGCGGCGCATGAAGATCGCCGCATTGGCCTTGCTGGTGGCGATGGTCTGCGGCTTCATCACTAGCCACGTGATGGGCGGGCAGGGCGCATGGGCCTGGGTGCGGGCGTTCTGCGAGGCGGCCACGGTGGGCGCGCTGGCCGACTGGTTCGCGGTGGTGGCGCTGTTCCGCCGGCCGATGGGCCTGCCGATTCCGCACACTGCCATCATTCCCAGCAATAAGGACCGCATCGGCGACAACCTGGCGGTGTTCGTGCGCGACCACTTCCTGGATCCGGACACCTTGATGGAGAAGTTGCGGGTGTTCGATCCGGCCGCGCGCCTGAGCCGCTGGCTGGGGCGTCCGCGGCAGGCGCGCGCTTTGAGCGAAGGGGCGCGCAATGTGGCCTTGCAGACGCTGGATCTGCTGGATGACCGGGCGGTGCGGGGGGTGATCCAGGAGTTCGTGGTGAAGAATCTGCGGCGTTGGGATGCGGCGGATACGGCGGGCGAGGTGCTGGGTCTGCTGACGCGAGACGGGCGGCATCAGGAGCTGCTGGACGCGGCGCTGGAGCGGCTGGGCGGCTATCTGGGCGATGAAGAAGTGAAGGCGCGGGCTTCGAATCTGCTGGTGAAGTTCGCCAAGAAGGAGTGGCCGCGCATCATTGCGGCGGTGGACGTGGTCAAGTCGGTGGACGGGATTGCGGACAATCTGGCGGACCGGCTGGCGCGGGCGCTGGTGGAGGAGTTGCGGGACGTGCTGTCCGAGCCGGGGCATCCGGTGCGGCGGGATTATGAGGCCTGGGTGCAGGATTACATCCGGCGGTTGAAGGATGATCCGGCCTTGGCGGCGCAGGTGGAGGCGCTGAAGCAGCGGGCGATCGATCATCCGAAGGTGCAGGAGTATGTGCAGGGACTTTGGGACGATATCCATGCTGCGCTGCGGAGGGATCTGTCGTCCGAGGATTCGGCGCTGGCACGGCATCTGGAGAGCGCTTTGCTCGCTTTGGGGCGCAAGCTGGGGGAGGATCCGGGATTGCGGGAGGCGATCAACAATCACGTGCTGGGCGGGGCGCGGCGCTTGACGGGGCGCTTGCGCAGCGGGGTTACGGAGCATATTTCACGCACGGTGAAGAATTGGGACGAGCGGCATCTGGTGGACGAGCTTGAGCTCAGCGTGGGGCGGGATCTGCAGTACATCCGGTTCAATGGCACCTTGGTGGGCGGATTGATAGGCGTGGCGCTGCATGCGGTGGTGTTAATGGTTCGAGGGTGATGCGGTTGCCTTGTGAGATGGTTGCTGCTTCCAGTGCTTCGTAGGCCGCCCGCGCCGACGGGCTACGTGCGTCTTGGTATTTGGCGCTGCTGCAGCGGTGTTTGGTTTCGAGTCTTGCGATGCCCGTCAATTGCGGCCGCCCGGGCGGCCGCAGTTGACGTACGTTGGGTGAGGCGTCGGGATTTTGTACGCTGGCGCGAATGCGACGGGACGGTGCTTGGGGAACCCTACGATCCGTAGGATGGGTGAGGCGCGAGAACCCCGCGCGTAGCAAGCCGCCATTCAATGCGCGCAAGCCATCATCACGGCAAGATCTACGTTTGTATCAGGAACGAAGATTGCTGGCAGACGCTGTGACCCGAATGCTATTGTTTTTTGCGGCATGGGCGGCAACGGGTCGTCCATGCACCATCGGGCGTCCGCGGCTTGCGGGCGCGTATCTTGGAGGCACCCCATGAAGAAAATCTCGATGCTGGTCGCGGCGCTTGCGTTGGCAGGCGCGTCTGGCGCGGCGTTGGCGGAAGACGTGTCGATGTCGTTCCTGAGCGCGGAGGGCGTGGGCAAGAGCGCTGGCACAATCTCACTCAAGGACACCAAGGGCGGGCTGCAGCTTACGCCGCATTTGAAGGGCTTGCCGCCCGGCGAACACGGCTTCCATGTGCATGAGAAGGGCTCGTGCGAGCCTGGCATGGTGAACAACCAGATGGCGGCTGGCGGCGCCGCGGGCGGGCATTTCGATCCCAAGGGCACCAAGGCGCACAAGGGGCCGATGGCGACCGACGGGCATCAGGGCGATCTGCCTTTCATCGTGGTTGCCGCGGATGGCACGGCCACGAAGGCCGTGGTGGCGCCGCATCTGAAGCTGGCCGATGTGAAGGGTCGTGCGGTGATGGTGCACGTGGGCGGCGACAACTACAGCGATACGCCGGCGCCGCTGGGCGGTGGGGGCGGTCGGCTGGTTTGCGGGGTGGTGAAGTAGCCGCCTGGTCGCGTCAGGCGGTGCCGTTGCGGCCGTGCAGCCGGTAGCCTTCGCGTTCGGCGAGCCGGTCGTAATAGGCGGCGACGGCCGGCAGTTGCGGTTTGTCGAAGGGCGTGCGGAACCAGCGGTTGACCGACAGGCCGACGGGGATGTCGGCCAGCGAGAACGCGGGGCCGGCGACGTAGCCGCCGGCCTGTTCCAGGCGCCGGTTCAGTATCTCCATGAATCGCGCCCATTCGCGGCAGGATGCCTCGATCGCGGCGCGGTCGCGGTGGGCGGCTGATTCGCGCGCCAGGGCCATGAAGGCGTAGCTCCAGGAGCGGTTCAGGTCGGTCGCCTGCCAGTCCATCCATTGGTCGACGCGGGCGCGCAGCCTGGGCTCGATGGGGTACAGGCGTTGGCCGCCGTATTGCGAGGCCAGGTAGCGGATGATGCTGTTGGACTCCCACAGCACGAAGTCGCCGTCCCGGATGACGGGCACCATCGCGTTCGGATTCAACGCCAGGAACGCGGGATCGCTGGTGGGCTGGAAACCGGAACCCCAATCCTCGCGTTCGAACCGCAGGTCCAGTTCGGCGCAGGTCCATAGGACCTTGCGCACGTTGATGGATGACGCCTTACCCAGGATTTTCAGCATCTTGCCGGCATCGTTTCGATTGACCGTGGCAGTCTAGCGGGCCGCGGTTGACGCGGGCAGGTACAGATTGCCGGTTTTCCGTGCGCAACAGCCTTCAGCAGGCGCCGGCCTCGGGCTGGCTGCGCAGGCGCAGCACGGGCGAGGTGTACAGCACCACGAATTGCACGGCGAAGCCGGCGGTCGACACCCATAGGCAGGCTTCGACGCCGACCCGCGCGGCGAGCGCGGCGCCGATCAGTGCGCCGACGGGGCGGGCGCCGAAGGTGGCGGTCAGGATCACGGCGGACACCCGGCCCAGCAGGGCATTGGGCGTGATGGCCTGGCGCAGCGTGGTGGTGGTGATGGTCCAGAGTATGGGACCCGCACCGAACAGGAAGAAGCCCGCCGCAGCCCAGGCGCCGGACGGATAGACCAAGGTGGACAGCAGAATGACGCTTGCGATCAACGCGGCCAGCGGGCCGACGGCGATCATGCCGCCGAAGCTCAGCCGCTGGGCCAGCCACGGCGCCAGCAGGGCGCCGGCCACCATGCCGCCGCCATACACGCCCAGCGTGAGGCCGACGGCCGCCGCAGACAGGCCCAGCCGTTCGATGGCGTAGGCGACGTAGACGGCTTGCAGCACGAACCAGGCGGTATTGAAGAAGACGGCGGTCACCAGCACCGGGCGCAGCAGCGGGTGCGTGAGGACAAAGGCCGCGCCTTCGCGCAGTTCTTCCAGCAGGCGGCGGCGCGGCGCCGGTCCGGGCCTGTCGTGGGGCAGGCCGGCCAACAGCAGGGCTGCCAGCAGTGACAGCACGGTGGCCAGGACATAGGCCGAGGGCGCGCCCATCCAGCCGACCAGTGCGCCGCCGGCGGCCGGCCCTGCGGAGAAGGCGGCGCTGCGAGCGAGCTCCAACCAGCGGTTGGCGCTGGCCAGTTCGGCGGGCGCGACCAGCCTGGGCACCAGCGCTGGAGCGGCGACGTTGTAGGCGACCGTGCCGACCGCGCCCAGGAAGCCCAGCGCGGCCAGCCAGCCCAGGCTCAGTCCCCCCGTTGCAAGCAGCGCCAGCAGGCCCAGCAGGCTGGCGGCGCGTACGTACTCGGCGGCGGTCATCAGCGCGCGTCGCGACATCCGGTCGGCCAATACGCCGGCGGGCAGGGACAGCAGCAGGAAGGGCAGGGTCTGGGCGGTTTGCAGATAACCCGTCTCTGCTGCGCTGGCGCCCAGCGCCAGGACCGCGACCAGCGGCGCGGCCGCGAGCGCCATCTGTTCGGAGAATTGGGCGGCCAGGTTGGAGGCGGCCAGACGGCGGAACGCGGAGAGCAGAGCGGACATGGGACACGGACGGCGGAAACGGCAAGGGCACGATCATGATCGTGCCCTTGTCTGTCCGCACTCCGTTCCTTGCCATGGGCAGGGCCGGCGCGCCGCGTCAGAATATCAGGGGATGGGCGGATAGTCGCCGAAGCCGTCCGGCCAGGGCGTCAGCACCTCGTAGCCGGTGTCGGTCACGACCACCATGTGCTCCCACTGCGCGGACAGCGAACGGTCCTTGGTGACCACGGTCCAGCCGTCGGGCAGCTGCTTGGTCTGGGGCTTGCCGGCGTTGATCATGGGTTCGATGGTGAACATCATGCCGGGCTGCAGCACCATGCCTTCGCCCGGGCGGCCATAGTGCAGCACCTGCGGATCGTCGTGGTAGATCTGGCCGATGCCGTGGCCGCAGTATTCGCGCACGATGCTGAAGTGCTCGCGGTGCGCCACGGTCTGGATGGCGTGGCCGATGTCGCCCAGCGTGGCGCCGGGCTTGACGGCCATGATGCCGGCGCGCATGGCTTCGTAGGTGGTGTTGACCAGGCGGCGCGCCAGCGGGCTGGGCTGGCCCACGTAGTACATGCGGCTGGTGTCGCCGAACCAGCCGTCCTTGATGACGGCCACGTCGATGTTGAGGATGTCGCCGTTCTTCAGCACCTTGGCCGACGGGATGCCGTGGCAGATCACGTGGTTGGCCGAGGCGCAGATGGTCTTGGGAAAGCCGTGGTAGCCGACGTTGGCGGGAATCGCCTTCTGCACATTGACGATGTAGTCGTGGCAGATGCGGTCCAGCTCATCGGTGGTGACGCCCGGGCGGACGTGTTCGGCAATCATGTGCAGCACTTCCGCCGCCATGGCGCCGGCCTTGCGGGCCATTTCGATGTCGGCGGCGGACTTGATGGAAACCTTCTTTGCCATTTATGCGGCCTCCTGCTGGGCGGCCTGCGGCAGCCCCTGGGACAGCGAGGCGATGGCGAAGCCCTCCGCCTGTTCGATGCGGATCAGAAGTTGGCAGATGTCGGCGTGGCGCAGTTCGGGGTAGAGCTCGGACAGCATGCCGATGCGCATCCAGTGTTCGGCCTGGGAATTGATGGAGCGGCTGAGCGCGCCGCTGGCGACGCGGAGGTTCTCATGCATCTGCTCGGAAATCTTGACGATGCCCATGGAGTTAGCGATCCATATATGGTTTGTATATGGAACGTATCTTACTGCCGATGGGGGGAAGGGCGCAAATCGGGAGGACGCGCTCTGTTGGGGGCGTCCTGGGAGGGCCAAGGAGGGGGGGCGCTTGGCGGGACCGCCTGGTGGGCGGCAGGGAGGGGGCGCATCGCTCGGGGCCGCACCCCGGCGCTGTTAGCGCCCTTTGCCGCGCGTCGTCTTCTTGGCGCCGGCGCGCGGCGCGGCCTCCTTGGGCGCGGGCGCAGTGGCGGCTTGTACCTGTTCCAGCCACATCAGCGCATCGGTGTACGACAGGAACTGCTGCAGATAGCCCGGCGACACCTCGCGCATCAGCGACAGCGCCCGGTGCACCAATTGGTTGGAGTTGAGCGGGCCGGCGTTCTTGTGCACCTGCTCCTGGGACTGCCGGACTTGCCGGTCCGCGCTGACCCGCGACCAGACGCCGCGAAAGTACTCCAGCACTTCCAGTTCTGGGTAGGAGGCTCGCAGGTCCGTGGCGCCGCGCGCGTCGGCGCCGGGGTCGGCCATGTAGGCGGTCAGCGTCGCCAGCGGTCCGAGTTCGCAAGCGGCGGGAGCCGCCGCGGTGGCGCCTTCATGAGCGCATTCATTGGAGGCTGCAAGAGCCTTAACGGCAGCGCCGTCCAGTTCGGCCTCATAGGCCTGGATCAGTGCCGTCAGCTTGCCGTCCAGCAGCCTGCGGGCTTGGCCGTCTTGCGTGGCGGCGCGCCGTTGCAGGGCGTCCATGAACTGGAAGCGGACCGGCGCGATGCGGTCGGCGCCGGTTTCCCGCCAGGCGTCCAGCACGGCCCGGGCGTCGACGATTTCGCCGCGCGTGCCGTCACTGGCCATGCTTGGTTCCGGCGTCGCTGGAGGGTTTGGGGATGGGCGCGATTTCCACGCGGCGGTTCTTGGCCCGGCCTTCCTCGTCGGTGTTCGCGGCCACCGGCTGTTCGGAGCCGAAGGCCGCGGCGAACACGGCCGACGAAGGTACGCCCTCGTCGATCAGCGCGCGCGTCACGGTCAGGGCGCGCTGCGCGGACAGGTCCCAGTTGTCGGCGAAGCGCCGGTTGCCTTCGCGCACCTGCTGGTCGTCGGTATAGCCGCTGACCATCAGGATTTCGTTGTGCGACTTCAGATAGGCCGACAGGGGTTCGATCAGGCTCTTCAGGACCTCGCGGCCTTCCGGCTGCAACTGGTCGGAGTTCAGCGCGAACAAGACGCTGCCGCTGATGCCGATGCGGCCGTCGATCAGGGTCACGCGGCCGGCGGCCAGGGGGCCCGCCAGCGCCTGTTCCAGCGTCTCGCGGCGCTGGGTTTCGACCTGGCGCTGCTTGACCTCTTCCTCGAGCTGGGTCGACAGCTGCAACTGCACCGCGACGACGCTCACCAGGATCAGGACGAAGGCGCCCAGCAGCACCGACATCAGGTCGCCGAAGACGGCCCAGGCCGGGACTGCGGGCTCCACGCCGCCGTCGATGTCCTCGCTCATGCCGCTTCCGCTCCGGCCGTCGCGCGCTGGATGGCCAGCTGCTGCAGGTTCTCGATGATCTGCTTCTGCGACACCATGCTCAGGTCGACCACTTCACGGGCCTGCGCCACGTAGTAGGCCAGCTGTTCGTCGCCGCGCGCGATGGACTTGTCCAGCGCCGCTTCGATGCGTTGCAGGTGCGCGACCAGCTTGTCGTTGGACTCGCCAAAGAGCTGCACGGCCGTGCCGAAGGATTCGCCCAGGCTGGCCACTTCGACCGCGCCGCTGGCGACCTGTGCGGCCACTTCGGCCAGCTTGCCGGTTTCGGCCTGGGCCTGTTCGGTGAACTGCGTGCCGACGCGGTCCAGCAGGTCCGCCGACGAGGACACCAGTGCGTCCACGGCCGTGCGCTGTTCGGCGGCGGTGTGGTTGACGGCGTCCAGCAGGGTGCCCAGGGTTTCCAGCAGGCGAGTGCGCTCTTCCAGCATGTCGTTGTCGCGCTCCATGCTGTCGGAGAGCTTCTGGCGCAGTTCGCCGATGACCTCGGCGGCGGCGCGTGGCGCCTCGGAGGCAGCCTGCACCAGGCGGCCGATTTCGGCGATGGTGTCGTTGGCGGACGCCTGGGTCTGTGCGCTGATGTCTTGCGCGGTGATGGCCAGGGTGTCGCAGATCTGCTGCTGCTGGCTGGCCGTGTAGGAGCTGGTCTGCTCCCATTCGGCGCGCAGCGAGTCGGCGATGGCGCCGAGCTTGCCGGTCCAGGCTTCCAGGCGCGTTTCGTCCTTGGCGGCGAGCGCGGTCTGCAGGTCTGTCTGCGATTGCTCCAGCGTTTGCAACAGGGCGGCGGAATGCTGTTCGAACGCAGCGGCGGCGGCTTCCAGCGCCTGCTGGTTGTCGCCGGCCAGCTTGGCGTTGGCCTGCTCCTGGCGCGCCTGCGCGTCGGTCCAGGCTTGGGTGACGCCGGTGGCGGCGGTCTCCAGGCGGGCCGATACGCTTTCCAGCAGGCCAGCCTGGGCCTGCGTCTGCGCAGTGATGTCGCGCGCGGTCTGGGCCAGGGTGTCGTTGACTTCCAGTTGGCGCAGGGCGGCTTGGGTGCCGGCCTGTTCCCACTCCTGGCCGAGCTTGGCGGCCATGGCGGTCAGGGTGCCGGTCCAGGCGGCCAGGCGTTCCTGGTCGCGCGAAGCCAGCGCGGCCTGCAATTCAGTGTGCGACTGGTCCAGCGTCTGCAGCAGGGCCGCGGAGTGTTGTTCGAAGGCGGCAGCAGCCGATTCCAGCGCCTGCTGGTTGTCGCCGGCCAGCTTGGCATTGGCCTGCTCCTGGCGCGCCTGCGCTTCGGTCCAGGCTTGAGTGACGCCGGTGGCGGCCGTTTCCAGGCGGGCCGATACGCTTTCGAGCAGGCCGGCCTGGGCCTGGGTCTGGGCCGTGAGATCGCGCGCGGTCTGGGCCAGCGTGTCGTTGACTTCCACCTGGCGCAGGGCGGCCTGGGTGCCGGCCTGTTCCCATTCCTGGCCGAGCTTGGCGGCCATGGCGGTGAGCGTGCCGGTCCATGCGGCCAGGCGTTCCTGGTCGCGCGAGGCCAGCGCGGCTTGCAATTCAGTGTGCGACTGGTCCAGCGTCTGCAGCAAAGCTGCGGAATGCTGTTCGAAGGTGGCCGCGGCGGTTTCCAGTGCCTGCTGGTTGTCGCCAGCGAGCTTGGCATTGGCCTGTTCCTGGCGCGCCTGGGCTTCGGTCCAGGCCTGGGTGACGCTGCCGGCCGCCGTTTCCAGGCGGGCCGATACGCTTTCCAGCAGACCGGCCTGGGCCTGGGTCTGGGCCGCGATGTCGCGCGCGGTCTGGGCCAGCGTGTCGCTGACGGCCTGTTGGCGGGCCACGGTGTCGGCGCCGGCCTGCTGCCATTCCTGGCTCAGCGTCGCGCCCATGGCGGTCAGCGTGCCGGTCCAGGCGGCCAGGCGTTCCTGGTCGCGCGAGGCCAGCGCAGCCTGCAACTGGGCATGCGACTGGTCCAGCGTTTGCAACAGTGCGGCGGAATGCTGTTCGAAGGTGGCGGCGGCTGCAGCCAGGGCCTGGCGGTTGTCGCCGGCCAGCTTTTCGCCGGCCTGTTCCTGGCGGGCCAGGGCGCTGGCCCATTGCTGCGAGACGCCGTTGGCGGCCGCTTCCATGCGGGCCGACACGCCTTCCAGCAATTGGGCCTGGACCTGCGATTGCGCAGTAATGTCGTGCACGGCCTGCGCCAATGTGGCGCTGATCGCCTCCTGGCGTTCGGCGGCCTGCGCGCCGGACTGTTCCCATTCCTGGCGCAGCGTGGCGCCCATGGCGCCCAGCGTTTCGGTCCAGGCGGCGAGGCGCTGCTGGTCGCGCGAAGCCAGGTCGGATTGCAGCAGGGTATGCGATTGGTTCAGGGTGCGCAGCAGCGAGGCCGAATGCTGCTCGAAGCTGGCCGCGGCCGCGGTCAGGGCCTGCAGATTGTCGCCAGCCAGTTTCTCGCTGGCCTGCTCCTGGCGCGACAGCGCCTGGGTCCAGGCGTGGGACATGCTGCCCGACGATTCCTCCAGGCGCGAGGACACGCTGTCCAGCAGGGCGGCCGAGCGTTGTTCGAAGGTCTGGGCGAAGTGGTCGAGCGAGGCGCGCAGGTCCTGGGACAGGGCCTCGCTGGCGCGTTGCTGTCCGGCCAGGGCTTGGTTCCAGATGCCGGCGACATTGCTGGTGGTGGCTTGGAAGCCCGAGGTCAGGCCTTCCAGCTGGCGCTGCACGGCTTGCGTCACGGTGTCTTGCAGGGACGCGGTTTCGCGCGACAGGCTGGCCATGGTCGCTTCCACGACCGGTTGCAGGGCGGCGCCGGCCGAGCGCGCGCTTTGCGACACGCTTTCCTTCATGGATTGCTCCATGACGGCGGCAAGGCGGGAGTAGGCCGCTTCGGCCTTGCCCTGGAAGGCGTCCTGGCTGGCCATGTGGCGGTCGCTCAGGGCCTGATTCTGCTGCGCCATGCTGTTCATCATGGTCTGCAACTGGTCGACCAGGGTCGGCATGGCGTCGGCCTGGCGCTGCATGACTTCGGCCTGGCGTTGCAGCAGCTTGAAGGATTCCTCGCGTTGGTAGCCTTGCGAGTACACCCGCAGCGTGGTGGCTGCCTTGCTGTCCAGCAATTGCGCTGCGCGCACGCGTTCGCGGCGGCACAGGGCCGCCAGCAGGCCCAGCATGGCGGAGCTGGCGACGCCTGCGATCGAGGTGCCGAAGGCGAAGCCCAGGCCCTTGACCGGCGCGGCGAGCGAGGCGCGGATGGCGGCCAGGTCGGTGGCGCTTTCCAGCGCGAGGCCGGTGCCGCGCAGGGTCACGACCATGCCCAGGAAGGTACCCAGCATGCCCAGCAAGACCAGCAGGCCCACCAGATACGGCGTCAGCGCCGGTCCGGGCAGGCCCGCGCGCTCGCCCTCGATTCGCAGGCGCGTGGCGTTGCGCAGGCTAGGCGGCAACTGGTCCAGCCAGGATCCGAGATTGCCGGGCGCATCGGACAGGCCCGAAAGCGCGCGCGTCAGCGAGGAGGTCGCCTGCTGGTAGCGCAGCAGTTCGAGCGCGCCGCCCACGTAACAGGCGCCTATCAGCAAGGTCACGGCCAGCGCCAGCGGGTTGTTGCCCGCATAGCCCGCGCCGATCCAGCCCACGACGGCCAGACCCGCCAAGAAAACAACGAGATTAGTCAGATATTTGGACATAGTGTCCCGGTTAGCTGGCGCGAAGGGTGGCAAGCAGCCCTTCGACCGGTTGTAAACGAACATCCAATTCGGCCAGCAGCACGCTGCGCATGTCTTTGCGGAACGTGTCCAGCCAGGCGCCTGGCGTTATCGGTGCCTGCGCCACTGCGGGCGCCGCGCCTGTCTCGGCTGCGGCATCGCCTTGCGCCTCGACGTCGACCGCGGCTTGGGCCTCAGCTTCCGCCAATGCGGCAGCCTCGGCCAACGCAGCGGCCTCGGCCTCGCGCAAGCGGTTGAAATGGCCTTGCAGCAACTTCGGAATCACGCCGAATAGCGCGCGTTCCTTGGGCAGCAGGGCGCGGTCCATGATGGCGTCGACCACCGCCAGGCGTGTCATTTCGCCATTCTTGGCCGCGACCATGCCGCGCAGGCGGCTGCGCAGATTGCCCACGGCGGTTTCCATCGTGTGCTGCAACGACAGATAGCGCTGGCGAAAATTCGCGTAGTCGGCTTCGGCCTCGGCCAGCGCCGCCAACTGCTTGGCGGGGGCGCGGGCTTGTCCCGGTCCGGGCCGCTTGGCGGCCGTGGCCGCGGTGTCGCTGGCGATGGCGTCGGCCAACGTGGTCCGCACGCGGGCGCAGTCGCGCTCCTCGGCGCTGCTGAACATGCGCGCGCCGGGGGCGATCACCGGCGGGCTGGTATTCAGCGCCGCGGAGAGCGCGATCGCGTCCGTCCAGCCGAGCCATAGGCTCAGATGGTCTGAAAGCGATTGCCTGGATTGCGGGACGTCGGCATCCGTCAGGCGAGTCAGCAAGCGAATGAGCGTCGGGCCGCTTAAACCTGTGCGCTGTGGGGCCTGCAACATACCACCAGAGTCAAAAAGGGGGGAGTTTACACGGTGGAGGGCGGCGCCAGGGCCGAAGGAGGACAGGAGGGGCGGCCCGCGGGTGAAAAAGGGGGCCGTATCGCCTCGGGATGCAATATTGTGACGGGGGTGAGGGCCCGTGCGCGCAGGGAAAAACCTAGGCCGCGCGGCGCACCTCCAGGCGCGGTGTGTGGCAACGCGCGGCGCCATCCAGGTAATCGGCCAGAAAATCGATCAGCCGGCGGGTCCGGGCGGGCAACAGGCGGGTCTCGGTCACGGCATGGACCTCGATCGGTCCGAGGCTCCAGGCCGGCAGCACGCGCGCCAGCTCGCCGGAGCGCAGCCGGCCGCTTTCGTCTCCGCCCAGCGCCGCGATGCCGGCGCCCAGCACGGCAAGCTGCCGGGCCATGCAGGCGTCGTTGGCGCCATAGCGGTGCTCCACTGGAACCAGCAACTGCTCGCGGCCGCGCTGCAGCGGCCAGGGCGCGGGCTGGCCGCCGCCGGCGCGCAGGCCGATGCAGTCGTGGCGCGCCAGGTCGGCGGGGCAGGCGGGGGTGCCGCGGGCCGCCAGGTAGGCGGGCGCGGCGTACAGGCTGGCATGGACCGCGCCGAGTCGGCGCGCCACCAGCGACGAGTCGGGCAGTTCGCCCAGGCGGATCGCCACGTCGCCGATCTCGGGCGGGTGCTCGGCGAACTCGGGGCCGGTCACGCTCAGTTGCAGGCGGATTTCGGGGTAGTGGCTGCCGAATTCGACCAAGGCCGGCATCAAGGCGTCCAACGCGTATGCCGCCGGCAACTGGACGTGCAGCGGGCCGCTGGGAATTTCCAGTTGCTCGCGCAATTCCTCGTGGGCGATCTCGGCTTCGGCCACAATGCGGCGGCAGCGCTCGAAATACAGCCGGCCGGCGTCGGTCAATTCCACTCGGCGCGTGTTGCGGCTGAGCAGCCGCAGGCCGACCGCGCGCTCCAGTTCGGCCACCTGGCGCGACACCGTGGAGGTCGGCATGCCGAGGACCGCGGCGGCCCGGCTGAAGCTATGCGCCTTCGCCACTTCGGCGAACAATTCCATGCCATGCAGGCGTTTCATATATGCATCTCCCGCGCGGTCCGGACGGATCAGCGCCATCTTTCATTGCTGAGGGTGCGTGCTGGCGGCGGGCCGGGGGCCCGCCGTCGCAGGAGTGCATTGTCGGCACGGGGTTTTAATAATTCTTTAAAGCGCCGACGTTCCAGGGAATCGGGGCAGTACACCTGCTGCGCAAAGCGGCGCCTGCCCCGGCTTTAGCGTATCTCGGGATAGCCGGCCGCCGTTGCGGCTTGCGCCATGTCGCTCAGGACCGTGTACGACGCGGGGTCAGGGCGCGCGAAGCGCGCCACATGGGCGGCGCGCAGCAGCGGCGCGTGGGCTGGATCCTCGTGCATGGTCAGCAGGACGTCCGACAGGGCTTGCGCGCTGGCCGGATCCACGTCGGGTCCGGCCACCAGCAAGGGATTCGGCGTCCAGGGCGTATACGCCAGCGTGCGCAATCCGGCCAGCGCGGCCGGATCGTGCGCGCGCAGCAGATCCAGGTACCAGCCGTCGACCGCGGTCAGGTCGATTTCGCCGTCGGCCAGGGCGCGCAGCAGGCCCCGCGGGTTGCCATAGGGGCCCTTGGACGCCGCGAACAGGGCGCCGCCGGCCGCGGCCAGCCCCGCCAGCGCCGCGCGCGGCGCGTTCCAGCCCGATTGCGAGTCACGCACCATCCAGCCATAACGGCTGCCGGCCGCGTCAGCCAGCGACGACCAGCCGCAGTCGGCGCGCACCAGGAATTCGCTGCGGTAGCGCGGCAGGCCTTCGTAGGCCGGCCAGTCCGGCACCACTGCGGCGACGGCGCCAAAGGCCCGCCCCGCCTGCAGCGCCGTGACATAAGGCCAGCCGCATATGAAGACGCCGCACAGCCCCGGCCGCTCCCACAGTTCGCCGATGGGCGTCGGCCAGCCGTGCTCGACGAAGTGCACGTCCAGGCCGGCGCGGGCGTGCGCGGCCTGCAGCAGCGCATGCCAGGCAGCCCGCGCCGCGGGCGCCACGTCGTACATGCGCGTCGAAGTGATGAGATCCATGGCGCTTCGCCTAGGCAAATTTCAAGGTCTGGCCCAGGCCCATCTTGCGGGCCTTCTCCAGCATGGCATGGCCCAGCGCGATGTCGGTAGTGGACAGGCCACGGTGCCAGAACAGGATGGTCTCGTCATCGCGCTCGCGGCCCGGCTTCAGGCCCGCCACGATCTGGCCCAGTTCGGCGTGCAGGTTTTCCTCGGTGATGCGGTCACTGTCGACGTGGGCGCGCAGCGCGCCGTAGGGCAGGCCCTTGCGGCATTGGCCCCAGTCATCGACCACCACCTTGCTCATGATGTCGGTCAGGCTCAGCTCCACCGCGCTCATGGTGCCATAGGGCATGACCAGGGCGCCGGGCTTGATCCACTCGGTCTTGAGCAAAGGCGTGGGTTCGGGCAGGCGCGAGGCTTCGACCACGATGTCGGCGCCACGCACGCAGGATTCCCAATTATTGACGACCTTTACCGGCTTGCCCAGGTCGCGCGACAGGCGCTCGCCGAAGGCCTGCTGGCTTTCCGGACGGCGCGAATGCACGCGGATCTCGTCGAAGTCGTAGAGGCTGTCGAGCAGGCGCACGTTCCAGTAAGAGGTGCCGCGCGAACCGATATGGCCCAGCACTTTGCTGTTCTTGCGCGCCAGATATTTGGCGCCCAGCGCCGTGACCGCGCCGGTGCGCATGTCGGTGATGGCGGTCGCGTCGACCACGGCCAGCGGCTTGCCATTGACCGGATCGAACAGGTTGAGCAGGGCCATTTCCGAAGGCAGGCCGACCTTGTAGTTGTCGACGAAGTCGCTGACCACTTTCACGCCTGCCACGTGCAGCGGCTCAATATAGCCGCGCAGCACATTGAAGTGCCCCTTGGCGGAAGACTCCGGCACCAGGTGCATGCGCGGTTCGATGACGGTCTTGCCTCGCCCCTGGGCGTCCAGCGCGCTTTGCACGGCGGCCAGGATTTCCGCGTCGGTCAGCTCCAGCGCACGCACGTCGGGGCCGTTCAGGTAGGTGATGTCTATGGATTGCATGATGTCTCCTCGGTTATTGGATCGGTTGAATGCCGGCCTGCTTGACGATGGCCGCCCATTTATCGGTTTCCTGCTGGATCGTTTGGGTGAAATCCGCGCGGTTCGAGCCGGCGGGCTCCACGCCCAGGCCGGCGAACTTCTGGCGCACGGACTCCTTCTGCAGCACGGCGGCAATGTCGGCCTGCAACTGGTCAAGGATCGCGGGCGGCACCTTGGCCGGCGCGACGATGCCGTACCAGGAGGTCACGTCGAAGCCCGGATAGCCGCTTTCGGCCACCGTGGGCACGTCCTTCAATTGCGGCAGGCGTTGCGGACCGGCGACCGCCAGCGCGCGCAGCTTGCCGGACTGGATAAACGGCAGCACGGTCGAGACACCGGCGAACATCATGTCCACATTGCCCGCCACCACATCGTTGACGGCGGCAGCCATGGCGTTGTACGGAATGTGGCGCGTGACGATGCCGGCCGACTGGTTGAGCAGTTCGCCCGCCAGGTGGGCGCCGCTGCCAGGACCGGGCGAGGAATAGTTGAGCTTGTCCGGATGCTGGCGCGCATAGGCCACCAGTTCGGTGAAGGTCTTGACCGGCACCTTGTCGTTGACCACCAGCACATTGGGCGAAGTGGCCAGCATGGTCACCGGCGCGAAGTCGCGGGCCGTGTTGAAGGGCAGCTTGGTATAGAGCAGCGGGTTGACGGTCAGGTTGCCAGCCGGCGCCAGGGCCAGCGTGTAGCCGTCCGGATTGGCACGGGCGACGAAGTCCATGCCGATATTGCCGGAGGCGCCGACCTTGTTTTCGATGATGACCGGCACGCCCCATTTGCCGTTGAGCTCCTGGCCCACGATGCGGGGCAACGCGTCGGCGATGCCGCCCGCGCCGAACGGCACGACGATGGTGACGGGCCGATCGGGATACTTGCCTTCGGCGGCAGCCGCGGGCGCGGACAGCGTGGCGGCCAGAAGCGTGCCGCTCAGGCACAGCGCGAGATACTTGTTCATGTTCATTCCCCTTGTTGTTGGTCAGGCGGCGGCGCGGCGTCTACAGCGCGGCGTCGCGCGCCTGGTCCAGAAACCGGTCGGCGCGCGCAATGTCGTCGGCAAGTCTTCTGTCTTGCGAAAGAAACGGCACTTCCACCCGAAAGGCCGCCAGCACCGCGCCGGTTCCCTTGCCCAGCGGACGCCGGGGGTCGGCGCGCGTGCGCAGGTCCACGGCCTGCGCCGCATGGATCAGCTCTATGCCCAGCAGGGTGCGCAGCCGTCCGGTCTGCTGCCCCACGCGTTGCGCGGCGAGCGGGCCATTGGTGGCCACGTCTTCGATATTGCCCGCGACCGCCAGCGCGTCGGACGAGACGGGCTGCGACAGCGTCCGGATCTCGGTGGCCAATAGCGACACGGGCTTCTGGATCGTGGTGTAGGCCAGGGTCGTGTCATTGGGCGACAGAAAGCGCGGCAGCTTGGTGAAGGCGGGGTCGCCCATGCGCAGTACGCGCTGCGCCGACGACTGGGCCACCTGCGAAAGCGCCACGCCTACCGACTGCAGCGGCACCACCCAGGCGGTGGGGTCGAATCCGGCGCTGGGCAACACGGCGCCGCGCAGCTTGCCTTGAGTCACGTAATAGCGGGTTTCCTGCGGCGTGGCGCCGGCCGGCGGCGACACATCCAGCGCCACGGTCGGGTTGTCATCCGAGCTGTTGATCTGCACCAGCAACTGCGCGTCCAGTTGGCGCAGCGCTTCGCGTGCGGCGCCATGCACCTGGCTCACGGTACGGAAGCTCAGGGGATCCTGCAGGGGCCGCTGCTCGTCCGTTTGCCAGAGCGCGCTGCCTTCGAGCAGCGACAGGATGCGACGGGCCACCTGCTGCTGGGCCGGATAGGGACGCTGGCCCTGGGTGGCGGGCAGCAAGGGCGCGATGTTGCCGTTCAGGCCTTCGAGCGACAGGGCCGCCACCTCATCGGCGCGGTCCAGCACCCGGCTGGCGTCGTGCGCCGCGAGGATGGCCAGGGCCGCGCCATAGGCGTTGGAGCTCAGCAGGGACAGAGAGTCCTTGGCATAAGGCTGTACTGGCGCCAGGCCCGCCTGGCGCATGGCCTCGGCCGCCGGCAGGAGCTTGCCGCCGATCTCGACCATGCCTTCGCCCATCATGGCCAGGCCGATCTGGGGCAGGATGGTGATGTCGGCCTGGCCCACGGAGCCTTGGCCCAGCACTACCGGCGTCAAACCCTGGTTGAGAAAATCGGCGTATTGGCGAACCAGGGGCGGGCTCATGCCGGTACCGCCGGCCAGCGCCGTGTTCAGCCTTATCAGCATGGCGGCTCGCACCGTGTCCGCTGCCGCCGGCTCGCCGTAGGCCACGGTGTGCGACAGCAGCATGCGGTGGTTGAAGGCCGCGGACAATGCCCGGGCCTCGTCCGACAGTGTGTCGCCCGAGAAGATGGTCTGGTCCTTGTTCTGGCCCACGCCGCGATTCAGGCCGTACACGGGCTGTCCCAGGCGGCCGTATTCCAGCAGCAGATCGTGCGACCGGGCGACGCGCTGCCACGCGGCCTCGGTGGCCGCCACGGGCCGGCCGCCGCGCGCGACGGCGACCACGTCAGCGGCAGTGAGCGAGCGGCCGTCCAGCGTCAAGGGCGCTTGCCGGGCGGCGGCGCGCGTGTCGCCGGCGGCGGCCGGCATGGCGGGCGTGGCGGACCAGGCCGGGGCGGCTTGCAACGCTGCCGACAAGGCAAGGGCCAGCAACAGCGGACCCGCGAACCTGGGTGAAAAACTTCTCGAAACGCAAACTTCAACGACTGGAAGATGACGCATCACTACTCCTCGAGCGGAGGAAAGGGGGGAGAAGAGGGACTAGAGCGTGAGATGGGGCGTATCCGGGCCGACTGCAGGCACGTACTCGAAGGCAGGGGGGTGTTGCCCAGGTGCTGTGCGGCGGGCGGCGCTCATGGCGCGTTCCGGGGTTGCGGGTATCGGCGGGTTTTATTTAACTCGTATATACAAGTACAGTCAAGGTGCCGAATTAAAATGCTGCGCTCAAGTCCATGGCCGCCCGCAGCTCGCCGCCCGCAGCTGGCCGCCCGCAGCCAGATGGGCGCGCGCGGCATGGATTCTTAATAAGTTCTTAACCCGCAGCCGGCATGCTGCGGCATCGTTGATGGTCCTGGAGATTTCTTGCGTGTCCTGCTAGTTGAAGACGACGCCATGTTGGGCGACGCCGTGCACACCAGCCTGGCGCAGTCTGGCGCCGACGTGCAATGGGTGCGCGATGTCGCGCAGGCGCGGCTGGCCCTGGTGGAGCACGGCTTTCATGCCGTGCTGCTGGACCTGGGCCTGCCCGACGGCAGCGGGCTGGCGGTCCTGAAGCACCTGCGCGCGCGCTACGACGCCACGCCGGTCCTGATCCTGACCGCGCGCGACCGGCTGAGCGAACGGATACAGGGCCTGGATGCCGGCGCCGACGACTACATCGTCAAGCCATTCCAGCTGGACGAGCTGCTGGCCCGGCTGCGCGCCGTGGTCCGGCGCAGCAGCAACGCCGTGGTGTCGGCGCTGCGCTGCCGCGACGTGGTGCTGGAGCCGGCCAAGAGGGCGGTGACGCGCGACGGCGTCGAGGTCAGCCTCAGCGCGCATGAGTACCGCACGCTGCTGGCGCTCATGGAACGCATCGGCCACACCGTCAGCCGCGAACAGCTGGAGGCTGCCGTCTATGGCGACAGCGGCGCCATCGAAAGCAATACGGTGGCGGTCTATATCCATCAGTTGCGCCGCAAGCTGGGCGACAAGCTGATCCTCACCGTCCATGGACTGGGCTATCGCATCGAGGCGGCCGAATGAAGACGCTGCGCAAGCAACTGACGCTGACGCTGCTGTTGACGATGACCCTGTCCTGGATCGCGGTGTTCGCCTTCCAGCAGTACGAAACCACGCGCTCGCAGACCGGCGCGCGCGATCGGTGGCTGCATGACGCGGCCAGCCAGATGCTGGCGTCGCTGCCGGTCAGCCTGTTGGGCAACGCGGCGCCGTCCGAGCGTTTCACCCCGCCCGCGTCCAGCCGTGTCGACGGCGACAAGATCCGTTTCCACTTGTGGTCGCTGGCCGACCGCCGGCTGCTGCTGCGCTCGCCCGAGTCCCCCGAACACCCCCTGAGCGGCGGCTTCCAGGATGGTTATGCCGACGTGTCCGCCGACGGCATGGATTGGCGCGTGTACGCGGTCTCCGACGCGCAGGGGCGGGTGCAGGTGCAGGTGGCGCGGCCGCAGAGCGAATTGCGCGCCCAGTCGCTGTATAGCCTGAAGCGCGGGCTGGTCATCGTGTCCGTCCTGTTCGTGCTGCTGGCCGTGGTGAGCTGGCGGGTGGTCGGCCGCGCGTTTCGCAAGGTGGACCGCGCCGGCGCGGCCATCGCGCGGCGCGGGCCGTTCGACCTGGCCCCGCTGCCCATGGCCGGCATGCCAGGCGAACTGCGTCCCTTCATCCGCTCGATCAACCAGCTGCTGTTGCGGGTCAAGGGCGGCATGGACCGCGAGCGCCGCTTTCTTGAGGATGCCGCGCACGAGCTGCGCACCCCGTTGGCCGCGCTGAGCGCGCACGCGGAACTGGTGGCCCGCAGCGCCGGCTCCGCCGATGCGCCGGCCGCCATCGAGAAATTGCGCTTGGTCGCGCAGCGCACCTCGCGCTTGTCGGAACAATTGCTGGACCAGGCTCGCATGGACGCGCTAAGCGCCAGCGCCGACGAGCCCGAGCAGGTCCAACTGGATGCGCTGGTCGCCATGCTGGTGCGCGACTGGGAAACGGACGCGACCCGCAAGCAGCTGCGCATCCAGCTGGACGTGCAGGCCTGCGTGGTGCGCGGGCGGCTGGACGCCCTGGGCGTGCTGGTCCGCAACCTGCTGGACAATGCCGTGCGCTATACGCAGAGCGGCGGCCAGATCGCGGTGACTTGCGGACCTGCGGCAGACGGCGGGGCCTGCCTGCGCGTGGCCGACGATGGCCCGGGCATTGCGCCGGAGGAACGCGCGCGCGTGTTCGACCGCTTCTATCGCGCCCCGGGCAGCGTGGCGGGTGGCAGCGGCATCGGCCTGTCCCTGGTGGCGCAGATTGCGCAGCAGCATGGCGCCGCAGTCGACCTGGGCGACGGCCTGCGCGGCGCGGGCGTGGCGCTGACGGTGACTTTCCCGCCTGCGGGCCGCGCGCCTGGCTTGGGGACGCCGCTGCAAAGCCGCGCCAGGTGGTAGATTAGTTGCCGGTAAGCGGACTGCGGGAGCGGCGGCAGTGGCGGGATTTCCATGGATTTTCTGATCACCTCGGCGGCGCGCGCGCTGGCCGCCGGCAATCCGCTGGGCGCCTTGAACCTTGTGGCCCTGCGCGACGATGCGCCCGCGCTGGCCTTGCGCGGCATCGCCCTGGCGCAACTGGGCGAGTTCCGCCGCGCCCGGACCCTGCTGCGCAGCGCGGCGCGGAACTTCGATCCCAAGAACGTGCTGGCCCGCGCCCGCTGCGTCGTGGCCGAGGCCGAGATCGCCCTGGTATCGCGCGACCTGGCCTGGCCGGAAAAGGCGTTGGAGGCCGCGCGCGCCGCGCTGGACGCCCACGGCGACCCGGCCAACGCCGCGCATGCGCGGCATCTGCAGGCCCGCCGCGAGCTGTTGCTAGGCCGGCTCGATCGCGCCGAGGATGCGCTGGCCTTGCTGGACCCTGCCGCCCTGGCCCCGGCGTCCCGCGCCATCCACGAACTGATCGCCGCCGGCGTCGCCTTGCGGCGGCTGCGCACGGGGCCGGCGCGCGCCGCGCTGACCCAGGCGGAACTGGCCGCCCGCGTCGCCGGCATCCCCGCGTTGATGGCCGAGGTCGAACACGCGACCTTGCTCCTGAACACGCCCGCGGCGCGGCTGATCGAGCAGGGCGTCCAGCGGCCCATCCTGCTGGATGAAGTGGAGGCGCTGCTGGCCTCCGACACGCTGGTGGTCGACGGTTGCCGCCACGCGGTGCGCAGCGAGGGCCGGGCAATCCCGCTGGCCAGTCGCCCGGTGTTGTTCGCGCTGGCCCGCGTCCTGGCTGAAGCCTGGCCGCAGCCGGCGCCCAGGGAAACGCTCATCGAGCAGGCGTTCCGTACCGCCTACTTCGACGAGACGCACCGCGCGCGCCTGCGCGTCGAGATCGGGCGCCTGCGTGCGGCCCTGGACGGCGTGGCCGGCATCAGCGCCGCGCGCGGCGGCTTTGTCCTGAAGCCGCAAGAGGGCAGAGGGGTCGCGCTGTTGGCACGACCCGCTGGCGACGGCGACAGGGACCAGGGAGCCGTGCTCGCCTGTCTGGCCGACGGCGAAGCCTGGTCCAGTTCCGCCCTGGCGCTGGCGCTGGGCGCCAGCCAGCGCACGGTGCAGCGCACGCTGGACGCGCTGGCGGTGGCCGGCAAGGTGCAGGCTTGCGGCCAGGGCCGGGCGCGCCGCTGGATGACGCCGCCGGTGCCGGGATTCACGACAACCTTGTTACTCCCGGCCGCGCTGGCTGCCGACTAGCATGAATGCTCGAACTCCAGTTCAAGGACATCGAAATGAAACGAACGAAAGCCCAGATCATCCGCGAGTACGGTCCCTTTCCCGGCGTGCAGGCAGTGCACGGCGTGACTTACGACGGCCAGCAGGTGTGGTTCGCCACCGGCGAAAAACTGATCGCCCTGGACCCCGACAGCGGCAACACGCAAGCCTCCATCGACCTGGTCGCCAACGCGGGCACGGCCTTTGATGGCAAGCATCTCTATCAGATCTCCGATGGCACCATCGTCAAGCTGGAGCCAGAGAGCGGCCGGGTGCTGACCCGCATCCCGGCGCCGGGCGGCGGCGGCGCCTCGGGCATGGCCTGGGCCGAGGGCAGCCTGTGGGTGGCCGAGTACCGCCAGCGCAAGATCTACCAGGTGGATCCTGAAACGGGCCGGGTGCTGCGCACCATCGAATCCAACCGCTACGTCACCGGCGTGACCTGGGTCGACGGGCAGCTCTGGCATGGCACCTGGGAGGATGGCGCCAGTGATCTGCGGCAGCTGGATGCGCGGACTGGCGAAGTGCTGCAAAGCGTGGAAATGCCGGCCGGTATCGGCGTATCCGGATTGGAGTCGGATGGCGCCGGCTGCTTTTTCTGCGGCGGCGGCGAAAGCGGCAAGCTGAGAGCGGTGCGCCGTCCGCCAGCCGAGTCCGACGACGCCGCGCTCACCAACGGATGATGTAGGGCCTGTCTCCCAGTTCCCACACGCCGTTTTTCCGTTCCAGCATGATGTACTCAGTTTGCCATTCGTCCGGCTGGTCCTCCGGCGCAAAGCCGGATAGGTACGGACGGAAGGCGGGATCGGCCGCCCAGTCCGCGGTGCTGCGCTCCAGCCGCCATTCGAACTTCACCGCCGAGACCAGGTTGGGGTTGTCGTCGAATGGATTCTTGAGCGGCTTGGTATGGGTGAGGATCTTGCCGATCTGCAGGCCGGGGGCGCAGAACTTCGCGGTATAGACCAGCTTGGAACTGAGGCGGGCCTCGCCGTCCGTGTAGTAGGGCCGGCCTTTATCCGTCAGCTCCATGCGGCTGCTCGCGTCCTCGGGATCTTCGTCCGCTTGCGGTGGCCCGCCGTCGCCGTTGGCGCTGACGCGCTTGACCGTGACCAGCTGATGCTTGATCAACCCCTGCACGATCCTGTCCTGGCTTTCCAGGAACGCGGTGTAGACATCGGTGGGCAAGGGCCGCACGCCCACGACGTTGACGCAGGCGCCGACCGGCGCATATGCCGGTTGCCCCGTGGCCTCGACCAGGATCTTGCGCATCTTGCCTTCGGTCAGGCCGGGACCCAGGGGTGATTGCCACCATGCATAAAAACCCGCGGCGCCAGTGATGATCAGGCCCAAGGCCCAGGCCTTGCGTGGAATCCGGCGGCGATTGGCGGCGCGCTGCTTCTGGTTCATTCCTTTCCTTGCCGATTGTGGTTCCGCGATAGTAGCGCGTGACTGGTGCCGTCCTACTAAGACTTGCCTTGCGAAGCCCTGCGGCGCAAGGCCGGCAGGCAGGCAAAATACAGCCCGGCGCCCGCGATCCATGCCCATCCTTTCCACACGTTCAGCGTGGCGGCATAGAGCGCCGTGATGGCCAGGGGCCCGACGATCGCGCTGAGGCTCGACAACGCGGCGAGCGCGCCCTGCAACTGGCCTTGGCGTTCCTGCTCGACCCGCGCCGACAGCATGGCCTGCAACGCCGGCATGCCGATGCCGCCCGACGCCAGCAGGACCATGATGGGGAAGGCCATCCATCCGCGCGTCGCGAACGCCAGCAGGACATAGCCCAGGGCATCGGCGGCCATGCCCAGCAACAGCGTCCGCTTTTCTCCCAGTCGCGCCGTGGCGGGGCCGGTGGCCAGCGCCTGGACCAGGGCGTGCAGCGCGCCGAACGCGGCCAGCGACAGGCCGACCGTGGCGGCATCCCACTGGTAGCGGTCTTCGCCATATATGACCCACAGCGTGGCGGGCACCTGTCCCACGAACTGCATGACGAAAAAGACGGCCATCAAGGCGATCACCGCCGTCTTGCCGCGCGCCCACAGGAAAGAGGAAGCGGGCATGAGCGCCTTCAGCGACAGCGGCCGCCGCTCGCCGCGATGCGACTCCGGCAACAGGAAGCACCCCATCAGAAAATTCAGGCCGTTGAGGATCGCGGCCGCCAGGAACGGCAGCTGCGGCGAGATGCCGCCCAACAGGCCGCCGATGACGGGACCGGCAATCATGCCGACGCCGAAGCAGGCGCTCATCAGGCCGAAGTAGCGCGCCCGCTCGCCCTCCTTGGTGAGGTCGGCGATGCAGGCGCCCGCCACCGCACCGGTGGCGCCGGTGATGCCGGCGACGAGCCGCCCCAGATACAGGACCAGCAGGGTCGGGGCCGTCGCCATGATCAGGTAGTCGATGGCGGCGCCCGCCAGCGAGAGCAGCAGGATCGGCCGCCGCCCATAGCGGTCGGACAGCGCGCCCAGCGCCGGGGCGCAGAGGAACTGCATCAGCGCATACGCCGCGAGCAAGGCCCCATAGTGGCCGGCAATCTCCTCCGAGTGGACCAGGCCTCGCAGCAGGCCGGGCAGGACGGGCATGACCAGGCCTATGCCGACCGCGTCCAGCGCAACGGTGCTCAGGATAACCAGGGCATGGCCGGCTCTCACGTCCGGCCTTCGGGTAGGGGTGTGGATTTCATGTGCTGATTCGTATTTATTTATCGTTGATAAATTTTTCGGCACAATAATTTATCATTGATAAATTATCAAGTTCCACGAGGAAGCGTCATGACCAAATTGCAGCTGGATGCCGTGATCCGCGCCGGGCTGGACCTGCTGGACGAGGTGGGGGTGGATGGCCTGACGACGCGCAAGCTGGCCGATCGCCTGGGCGTCCGGCAGCCCGCGCTTTACTGGCATTTCAAGAACAAGCGCGCGCTGCTGGACCGCTTGGGCGAGGCGATGCTGTCGGAGAGCCACACGTACTCGATGCCCAGGCCGGGCGATAGCTGGCGCGCTTTCCTGAACGGCAATGCGCGCAGCTTCCGGCGGGCCTTGTTGGCCTATCGCGACGGCGCGCGCATACACGCCGGCACCCGACCGAGCGAACCGCAATTCGAAGCCGTGGAGGCGCAATTGGCGTTTCTGTGCGAAGAGGGATTCGCGCCAGCCGACGCCGCTTACGCGCTGACGACGATCAGCTATTTCACCGTCGGCGCCGTGCTCGAACAGCAGGCGGCCGCGGGCGACGAACAGGAACGACGGGCCGGCGCGCAGCAGGCTCCGTCGTCCGCGACGCCATTGCTGGCCCAGGCTTTGCAGGCATTCGACGCCGCTGGACCTGATGCGGCTTTCGAATATGGGCTTGCCGCCATCGTCGGCGGCCTGGAGCAGCGGTGCGTGAAGTCTGCCGCTCGAGGAAGGACCGTACGAAAGCACTAGTGCCCCGTGTCTAGGGTAATTCCTGACACAAAGCTGATTGTCAGCGATTAGTCAGAAAGGTTTAATCAGCACACGCTTTGCGTATCGTCCGCAACCGCGCCCGCGGGATCCCGCAGCAGGCTTCACCATCCCGCGCCCACGCAGGAGTAGTAACTACAAGCTGGTCCATGTAGTCCTAATTCAGGAGACAACAAGCCATGCAACACGTTACAAAGCCCCGCCGCAAGTTCATCTCGGGCGCCGCCGTCGCCGGGGCCGCCGCGCTCGGATTTCCGGCCGTCGCCCGCTCGCAGAATGCGCCGGTTTCCCTGCGCTTCCAGAGCACCTGGCCCGCCAACGACATCTTCCACGAGTTCGCGCGCGACTATGCGCAGAAGGTCAACGACATGGCCGGCGGCCAGTTGAAGATCGAGATCCTGCCGGCCGGCGCCGTGGTCAAGGCCTTCGATCTGCTGGACGCGGTGTCCGCAGGCACGCTGGACGGCGGGCATGGCGTGGTCGCTTACTGGTACGGCAAGAACACGGCGGTTGCCCTGTGGGGCTCGGGTCCGTCCTTCGGCATGGACGCCAACATGCTGCTCGCCTGGCATGAATACGGCGGCGGCAAGGAACTGCTGGTCGAGATCCAGAAGGCCATGGGCGTGAACGTGGTGTCGCTGATGTACGGTCCCATGCCGACTCAACCTTTCGGATGGTTCAAAAGGCCCATCACAAAGATGGAGGAGGTCAAGGGCCTCAAGTTCCGCACCGTGGGCCTGGCCATCGACATGTACACCGCCATGGGCGCGGCCGTGAACGCGCTGCCGGGCGGGGAAATCGTGCCGGCGCTGGACCGCGGCCTGCTGGACGGGGCGGAATTCAACAACGCGTCCTCGGACCTGGCGCTGGGCTTCCAGGACGTCTCCAAGATCTGCATGCTGCAGAGCTTCCACCAGAGCGCGGAGCAGTTCGAAATCCTGTTCAACAAGGCCAAGTACGACGCGCTGCCCGACAACCTGAAGCACATCCTGCGCAATGCCGCGCAGGCGGCCAGTGCGGACATGTCCTGGAAGGCGGCGAACCGCTATTCGCAGGACTACGGCAAGCTGCAGAAGGACCACAACGTCAAGTTCTACAAGACGCCCGACGCCATCCTGCAGCAGCAGCTGAAGATCTGGGACGAGATGATCGCCAAGCGCTCGGCCGAAAATCCCTTGTTCAAGAAGGTGCTGGAGTCGCAGCGCGCCTTCGCCGAGCGGGTGGGGCGCTGGCACGGGGACACCTCGGTCAACTTCCGCATGGCCTACAACCACTACTTCTCGCGCAGTACTAAACCCGCCTGAGGGACCGGTACCTGTATCCCGCGCCGCGCGCCGTTCATCGGCGCGCGGCGGGATGTCATGCGTCTTGACCTGGAAGTGAGATGATCCGCATCGTACGTTTCATAGACCGTATCTCCACTTTTGTCGGACAGACCTTTGCCTGGTTGATCGTCGCCCTGACCTTGCATGTCTGTTGGGAGGTGGCCGCGCGCTACCTGTGGAACCAGCCGAGCGCCTGGGCGTTCGATATGCAGATGATGTATTACGGCATCCTGTTCATGATGGCGGGGGCCTACACCCTGGCCAAGAACGGGCATGTGCGCGGGGACATCCTGTACGGCTTCCTGCCGCCGCGCGTGCAGGCGGGCCTGGACCTGGTCCTGTTCATCGTCTTCTTTTTCCCTGGCGTGATCGCGCTGGTATGGGCCGGCTGGTACTACGCCGGCTATTCCATCGCCATCCGCGAGCATTCCTCGCTGATGGCCAACGGGCCGCCGATCTATCCCTTCAAGGCATTCATTCCGATCGCGGGCGCGGTCCTGCTGCTGCAGGGCGTGGCGGAAGTGCTGCGCTGCGTGCTGTGCCTGCGGCGCGGGGCCTGGCCCTCGCGCGCGGAAGACGTCGAGGAAGTGGACGTCGACAAGCTCAAGCAGATGGTGCATGTGAAGGACGAGGACATCGCCAAGCTCGACCGCTACGTCACGTCAGGGGAGCCGCGGCCATGAAAATCCACAAGGCGCTATGGTTCGGCCTGTCGTGCATCGGCCTGGTGGTGCTGATGATTGCCTTCCTGACTCCCTGGGACAATCTCACCACCGGGCATATCGGCCTCTTGATGCTGGCCTTGATCGTGGTGGCGATCATGCTGGGTTTTCCCACGGCGTTCACGCTGATGGGCATGGGCGTGCTGTTCACGTTCCTGGCGTACTACATGCAGAGTTCGGATGCGGGCCGCTCGGTCGGGCAGACGCTGGACCTGATGGTGCAGCGCACTTACGCCACCATGACCAACGACTCGCTGATCTCGATTCCGCTGTTCGTGTTCATGGGCTATCTGGTCGAACGCGCCAACCTGATCGAAAAGCTGTTCCGCTCCATGCACCTGGCGCTGGCGCGCGTGCCGGGCGCGCTGGCCGTGGCCACGCTGGCGACCTGCGCGATCTTCGCCACCGCCACGGGCATTGTCGGGGCGGTGGTTACGTTGATGGGCCTGCTGGCCATGCCGGCGATGCTCAAGGCCGGCTACAGCGTGCGCCTGACGGCCGGGGCCATTACGGCGGGCGGCTGCCTCGGCATCCTGCTGCCGCCGTCCGTGATGCTGATCGTGTACGGCGCGACCACCGGCGTGTCGGTGGTGCAGCTATACGCGGGGGCGCTGTTCCCGGGCATCATGCTGGCGGTGCTGTACATGATCTACGTGATCATCGTGGCCAAGCTGCGCCCCGACATGGCGCCGCCGCTGCCCAAGGAGGAACGCGGCGTGCCGCTGTCCGCGAACTCGGCGGCGCTGGCCTCGGGCGGCTATACCCGCGCCGTGTCCGGCATGCTGGCGGCCATGTTCAAGGGGCGCCGCAACCAGAACGTGCCGTTCGGCTTCCTGCTGCGCAACATGGCGCTGGCGCTGGCGCCGCTGGCGGTCACGGTGCTGTTGCTGGCCGTGGTGTACCAGGCGTCGACGCGTCCGGAAGTGGTGTACGAGATTCCCGCCGAGCTGCAGCTGGGATCGGGCGGCTTCGATTCGGAGTTCAGCGAGCCGCCAGCCGACGGCCTGGCGGAGCCGCCGTCCAACGAACTGGCCGAGCCTCCTGCGAACGAGCCGGCTGCCGTCGGCGGCCTGGCTGAGCCCCCCTCGAACCCGCCCGCAACAGCCGGCGGCCTGGCCGAGCCGCCGGGCGCGCCAGCCGCATCCGCCGCCGCGCAGACGCCGGCAGCCGCCGACGAGGGCATTGCCGCACCCCAGGGCTTCTGGATCTTCGCGGCCATATGCGCGGCAATCCTGGTGCTGTTCTATGCGATGCTGACGTGGGCGCGGCTGGAAATCTTCAAGATGCTGATGTCCTCGTTCTTTCCATTGGCGGTGATGATCGCGGCGGTGCTGGGATCCATCGCCTTCGGCCTGGCCACCCCCAGCGAAGCCGCGGCCATGGGCGCCATGGGCGGTGCGCTGCTGGCGCTGGCGTACCGGCGGCTGAATCTGCCGGTACTGCGCGAATCGGTGTACCTGACGGCCAAGACCAGCGCCATGGTGTGCTGGCTGTTCGTCGGTTCGTCGATATTCTCGGCCGCGTTCGCGCTGCTGGGCGGACAGCGCATCATCGAGGAATGGGTGCTGTCGCTGGGGCTGTCGCAGCTGCAGTTCCTGCTGCTGGCGCAGATCATCATCTTCCTGCTGGGCTGGCCGCTGGAATGGACCGAGATCATCGTGATCTTCATGCCCATCTTCGTGCCGCTGCTCAACACCTTCGGCATCGACCCGTTGTTCTTCGGCCTGCTGGTCGCGCTGAACCTGCAGACGGCCTTCCTGTCGCCGCCGGTCGCCATGTCGGCCTTCTACCTGAAGGGCGTGTCGCCCCCGCACGTGACGCTGAACCAGATCTTCCTGGGCATGATGCCGTTCATGGGCATCCAGGTGGTGGCGATCTTCCTGCTGTACGTGTTTCCGGGCATAGGCATGTGGCTGCCGACGGTGTTGTACCGCTGAAGACCCTGATTGGAGGCGGCTGGGACGCCGCCTCCAAGCCGCCGTGGCTCAGGCCGCCGGCGGAACGTCGCGCCTGCCCAGGCCCGCCGAGTAGCGGATGAGATAGCCATCGGGATCCTGCACCAGGAACTGGTGCACGCCGACCTCGGTCGTACCGGCGCGGTACCACTTCTCCTCGGGTTCCATGTACAGCGGCCACCCGGCGCCGCGCAAGGCGTCGACCATCGGCGTGATCGAAGGCACCTCGATCTGCAGATTGATCCCGCGTCCCAGCGGCGCTTCCAGCGGGCCGGTGATCCAGTTCCTGCCGTGGCCGTGTTCCTCCAGCATGACCTGCGAACCACTCTTGTCCAGATAGGCGAAATGGTCTTCCGGGCGGTCGTAGGCTATCGAGAACCCGCAGAGCCCGCACCAGAAATGCAGGCTCTTGTGGATGTCGGACACCAGCAGCTCGGGCACGACACGGGCGGCGGAGAATTCGGACGCGGGAAGCACGGGGTAGTTCATGGCGGATTTCTGCATGAATGGCGCATGGGGAGATCAGGGCCGCAATGATAGGTCGGATTCGGCGACAGGACGCGGCAGTGCATAAACGAAGGTGTCGCGGTCGTAGTGGCGCTCGCGCGTGCGGAACGTGAAACCCAGTTTCTCCAGGACGCGAACGGAGGCTTGGTTGTCGGGCCAGACCACCGCGACGAGTTCGGCCACTTCAAGCTCGCGCCAGGCGTATTCGCACAACTGCTTCGCTGCCTGGCTGGCGTACCCCCGTCCCCAAACCGCGCGTTGCAGCCGATAGGCAAGCTGGATGCTGTCCGTGCCTGCCAGAGGGACCAGGCTCACCCAGCCCACTGCGGCGCCATCGATCGCGACCGCCCAATGGCCCAGCCGGGTCAGCGGTTCACGCAGCCATGCCAGCAGCTCTTGCCGCCGCGCCTCGTCTGCCGGTTTGACGCCGGTGCTGTGGCGCATGACCTCGGGATCCGATTCCATGGCCAGCAGCATCGGGATGTCGTCTTCCTGCATGCGGCGCAGGGTCACGCGGGAGGGTAGGGGCATGGATTCAGTCGTCGACTGCTTGAGTAGCCAGGATGATAGCGGTTCGAACTGCAGCAGCCATCTTGCGGAAAAATAGTTAGGCACCTTATTATATGGACGTCGAGAATCACAGGGTCAGATCCCACATGCAAGACGCACAACACATGCTGGAACCCAAGCACCGCGCGCTGCTTGAAGTCGCGGCCAGGCGCGGCCTGCCGACGGCGGACGGGATAGGCCTTTGCTTTCAGCTGCTGTCGCTGGCCAACGCCATCGACCGGGATTGCGCCGCCCGGCTGGCGCCGCGCCAATTGTCGGAAGGGAAGTTCGTGCTGCTGTTCCTGTTGCACGAGCAGGCGGACGGTATGTCGCCGCACGAGCTGGCCGATGGCGCCGGTGTCACACGGGCCACGGTCACGGGCCTGCTGGACGGCCTGGAGCGCGACGGATTCGTCTTGCGGCGCGCTGGCAAGGAGGACCGGCGCAAGATTATCGTGAAGCTCAGCGCCAAGGGGCGGGCCGAGGCCGGGCAGTTGTTCAAGACGCATACGGACTGGATAGGCTCCTTGTTCGCGGGCTTGAGCCTTGCGGACCGGGCCAGCCTGCGCGCGCTGCTGGGCAAGATCTGGCAAGGAACCGACTCGGGCCGGGCTACTGGGCAGGAGACTACGCAATGAGCAAGAAGACCTCAGCCGCGCCGACGGGCCGGGGCGTGAAGGACATCAGCGCCGAGCGCCTGGCGCAGCTGAACGCCGGCGAACCGGCCGGCAACCTGACTGAATGCCTGGCTGTGGACTTTGCCGAACTGATGCAGGCGGCCGCCCCGCAGGTGGGCGCCGAGGCCATCGCCGCGCTGCGCGCCCAGGCTGGGATGGGGATCTCCAAGCGCATGGCCGCTGCAGCGCATCACTTGCAGGAGGGCCTGGGCAAGGACGCCTTCAAACCGTTGCGCAGCCACCGCTCGGATACCGTCCGGGGCTGGGCCTGCTTCATGGTCGGGATGATGCCGGATCTGACCCTGAAGCAGCGGCTGGCGTTGATCCGGCCGCTGGCCGACGATGCGCATTTCGGCGTGCGGGAATGGGCCTGGCTGGCGCTGCGCCCGCAGTTGGCGGCCGAGCTGGACACGGCATTGGAACTGCTGCAGCCCTGGACGGCGGATGCCTCCGAACGCGTGCGCCGTTACGCCAGCGAGTCGCTGCGGCCGCGCGGGGTCTGGTGCGCGCACATTGCGGCCTTGAAGGCCGATCCCGGCAGGGCGCTGCCCCTGCTTGAGCCGCTGCGGGCCGACCCGGCCGTCTACGTGCAGGACTCGGTCGCAAACTGGCTGAACGACGCCAGCAAGGACCAGCCGGATTGGGTACGCGAGGTCTGCGCGCGCTGGTCCAAAGGCAAGCCGGCCGAGGCGACGCAACGCATCTGCAAGCGCGCGCTGCGTTCCATCGGAGCCTAGCCGCAGGTATCGGCAGATAAGCCCGCGCCAACCCGGCCAGCCAGGGCCTACAACTGGCTCATGCCCCCGTCCGCAATGATCTCGGTGCCGACGATGAAGGCGGACTCGGGCGAGGCCAGGTGCAGCACGGTCGAGGCGATCTCCTGCGGCGTGCCAAAGCGGCCCAGCGGCACCTGGGCGCGGATGCTGGCGGCGGTCTTTTCCAGCGCAGCGGCGTCCAGGCCCAGCTTGTCGTAGATCGGCGTGGCGACGGGGCCGGGGCTGATGACGTTGACGCGTATGCCGCGTGGCAGCAGTTCCGCTGACAGGGTCTTGGCCAGGGAGATCAGCGCGGCTTTGCTGGCGGCATAGATGGAGGATGCCGGCATGCCGATACGGGCGTTGATCGAGCCATTCAGCACGATGGACGCGCCCGGATTGAGCAGCGGGTCCAGCGCCTGCAATTGAAAGAAGGCGCCCTTGACGTTGGTCGAGAACGTCTGGTCCCAGAGCGCTTCGGTGGCTTCGGCCAGGGGCGCGAAACGCGCCACGCCGGCGTTGATGAACACGGCGTCCAGGCGGATGCCGGCCTGGCGCAGTTCGGTCGCCAGGGCGGCGGGGGCACCGGGCGCGCCGGCGTCGTTGCGCAGCGCCAGCGCATGGGAACCCAGGCTGGCGCGCACCTGCTTCAGCACCGCGGCATCGCGGCCGGTGACGACCACGCGGGCGCCTTCGGCGGCGAACGCCTGGGCGGCGGCGAGGCCAATGCCGCTGGTGCCGCCGGTGATCAGGACGGTCTTCTGTTCGAAACGGTTCATGGTGGGCTCCTTGGAAGCCGGGGAGTGTCCTGCGCGCGTGCCGCTGGCAGGATTGCCGCATTCCACGATAGATCAATCAAGCGCCCGGCGGGCGATTCGTTATAGTCATCGCTGACCGCGATCAATCTGCGGCAATGCGGCAAAGTCCGCGCACAACAGTCCAAGGGACGGGCATGGAAGAGACGACACTGAACTGGGCATCGCTGGTCGATGAACTGAACAAATTGCTGCGCCTGAAGACCACGGTCATCGGCATGAAGCTCTACGAACGTGAAGAAGATATGGCGGCGGTAAAGGGCTTGCGGCGGCCGCAGGCCACGCACACCACCGACCAGATCGTCGGCATGGCCGCCCGGCTCGGCTGGACCGTAGGCATCACGGGCGACGACCTGGTCGGCGCCCAATGCCGCGCCGTGATCGGCCTGGGGCCGCAGGACCAAGCCTGGAAGCGCGGCGAGGATTACGTGGGCGTGTGGCACGCCACCCAGGAAGACGCCCAGGCGCGCCAGGAGGCATTGTCCTGTGTACCTGCGGGCAAATATCGCGGGCTGGTGGTGTCGCCGCTGGCCGCGGGCCGGCTGGACCCGCCCGACATCTGCCTGATCTACGCCACGCCGGGCCAGATGATCATCCTGATCAACGGCCTGCAATGGAAGAATTACCGACGCTTCGACTGGAGCGTGGTGGGCGAGACGGCCTGTGCGGACTCCTGGGGCCGGGCGCTGGCCACCGGCGAACCCAGCCTGTCCTTGCCCTGTTACGCGGAGCGCCGCTACGGCGGCGTGCCCGACGAGGAAATGCTGATGGCCTTGCCGCCGCGCTACCTGCCCATCGCCATCGAGGGCATGAAGGCCTTGTCGGCCAACGGTCTGCGCTATCCGATTCCGCCCTACGGCATCCAGAACGACGTGCGCGCCGGCATGGGCGTCAGCTATGCGCGCGCGCCGGCGTCCCCGGCATCCAAGCCCTGATGCGCGGCGGCTCGCAAGGCGGCCGCCAGCACGCGGGCAGCGGGTCCCAGGGGCTGGTCGATGCGGTGCGCCAGATAGGTTTCGCTGGCCACCTGGCTGCCGCGGCCCAGGCTGTCGGTCGGCAGCCGCAGCAGCCGGCCTTCGGCCAGATCGCGCTGCACCTGCCAGAACGGCAGCCGGCCCCAGCCCACGCCAGCCAGGATCAGGGCGTGCTTGGTGTCCTGGCCGCTGACGCGGCAGGTCTGCGGCGACAGCACCGCAAAGTCCCGGCCCTGTGTCAGCGAGGACGGGTCCATTTGCACGATCTGCACATGATCGGCGAGGTCCGCCGGACCCAGCGGGATGTCGGCGGCGACGCGCTGCGCCAACGCATGTCCGGCGCCGACCACCGCCACCATCTGCACGGACGACAGCGCCTGCATCACGATGCGCGGGTTGCGGAAATGGTCGCCGGCGACGATGGCCAGCGTGTGGCTGCGTGTCAGCAGCGCTTCCACCGGGCCGCCCAGGGGCAGCACCGAAACCCGGACGGCGACGGACGGGTAGGCCGCGCGCAGGGCGTTCAGGGCGGCGCCCACCTCGGCGATCGGAAACAGCGTGTCCACTGCCAGCGACAGTTCCAGCTCGACGCCTTCGCCCAGGCCCTGGGCGCGGGCGCGCATGGCGTCCACGCGCAGCAGGATGTCGCGGGCGTTGGCCAGCAGCGCAGCCCCTTCTGGCGTCATCACGGGCCGGTGGCCGCTGCGGTCGAACAGCGTCACGCCCAGCTGCGCTTCCATATTGGCGATGGCGTGGCTGACGGCCGACTGCACCCGCGACAGGCGGCGCGCGGCCGCGCGGAAACTGCCGGCGTCGGCCACGGCGGCGAACACGCGCAACTGGTCCAGGGTCAGGGCGTCTATCATCTTGCCGGCTGATCTATTAAATCGATCAAGTACATCAAAAGATTATCACTTACCAGGATCGGCTTGCGCTGGCATCCTGGCTGGGTCGCAAAACAAGGGAGACAGGGATGGGCAAGGAAGGAACGCGCTGGTCGGCGGTGCTGGCCATCGTGGGGGCGGGCGTGGTGGCGGCGCTGCAAGTGGGCAAGGTCATCATCGCCGCGCCCTTGCTGCGCAAGGACATGGGGTTGGACCTGGCCTCCATTGGTGCGTTGGCCGCGGTGTTTTCTATCCTGGGGCTGGTCGGCGGGATCGCGGCCGGGGGCGTCATCAACCGCTACGGCGCGCGACGCATGCTGCTGGCGGGTTTGGTGGCGACGGCGGTGGGTTCGGTGATAGGCGCGATGGCGACCGCCTACAGTGTCCTGCTGGCCTCGCGGGTGGTGGAGGGGCTGGGCTTCCTGATGATTACCGTGGCGGGGCCCGCGGCCCTGCAGCGCATGGTGACGGCGTCCACCCGCGACTTCGCCTTCGCGCTGTGGAGCTGCTACATGCCGGCCGGCATGGCGATTGCGATGCTGGCCTCGCAAGCCTTCAGCGGCTGGCAGGCCTACTGGTGGTGCGCGGGCGCGGCGGTGCTGGTGGCCATTGTGTGCGTGGCGGCGCTGGCGCCGGCCAACCCGGGCGGAGCCAGCCTGTCGTGGCGGGGCTTGCGGCAGGACACGGTCGATACCATGGGCACGCCCGGTCCGCGCCTGCTGGCGCTGTCGTTCACGCTCTACAGCCTGATGTTCTTCGCGCTGTTCACCTTCCTGCCCGTGCTGCTGACCGAGCAGTTGGGCCTGCCGCTGGCGACCGCCGGCCTGTACAGCGCCATCGCCAGCGCTGCCAACGTGGTCGGCAACCTGGGCGCGGGCGTGCTGCTGGCACGCGGCTGGCGCCGTTCGACATTGATCGCCTGCGCCAGCCTGATCATGGGCGCGGTGGCGCTCCTGATCTTCCGCTCCGTGCTGCCGGCCATGCCCACCTTCCTGTTGTGCGTGCTGTTCTCGGCGGTGGGCGGGCTGATACCGGCCACGCTGCTCGGCACGGCGCCGTTGCTGGCGCCGCGGCCCGCGTTGACGCCGGCTTCGGTGGGGCTGGTGATGCAGGGCAGCGGCCTGGGCCAGGTGATAGGCCCGCTGGCGGTAGGCGGCGCGATCGACCGCTACGGCTGGTCGGTGGCTTCGCTCATCGTGGCCGCGGCCGGGCTGGGCGGGGTCTTCCTGGCATGGCGCCTGCGGCGCTTGAAAGGCCCCGGGCTGTAGACGTCGCGCGGTTGTCGCGAGCACCGGTCTGGACCGATGCTCCGTGTGGCGCGGCCTTATGCAGCCGCGGGCAGCGGTTCCGGCTTGATCCGCACCGCGCGCAGCACGCCCACCATCAGGCAGGCGATGCCGATCAGCGTCAGTGGCTGGGGCATCTGCCCGCGCAGCATGTAGGCATAGGCCAGCGCGGCGAGCGTTTCGAACACGATCAGCTGTCCGGCCAGGGCGGTGGGCAGGCGCTGGCTGGCTTCGTTCCAGCACAAGGTGCCCAGCCAGGACGCGAACAGGCCGATGATGGCCATCAAGGCCAGGAAGACTTCGGGCCGGGGGCCGGCCGGCATGGGAAAGTCGCTGCCAGCCGCGGCCATGCCGGCCCACAATACGAGATAGCCCGCCAGCGCCAGCGGCAGCGTCGCCACGCCCTGGGCCGTGGCCCAGGTGCGCGGGCTGCGGTCGGGGTGGGCGCGCAGCCAGTCCGCGTTGCGCAGCGGATACCAGGTCCAGCAGGCCACCGCGCCCAGCGCCAGCAGCGCGCCGATGGCGTAACGCGACATGTCGGCGTCGGGCTCCTGGCGCAGGGCCTGCAGCTCGACCTGGTTGAGGCAGGCGATGCCCAGCGCGATCAAGGCCAGCGCGGGCGCCAGCCGCTTCCATGGCAGCCGGCCGTCGCGCCGGGCGTTGCGCAGGTTGGCGCTGATGGCGATGACCACGGGCAGGGTGCCGATGATCATGGTGGGTACGGGGCCGCCCGCGCGCTGGATGGCGCTAGCCAGGCACAGGTAGTAGAGCAGGTTGCCGATGGCGGCCAGCTTCAGCGCTTCGATCCAGTCGGCGCGCTGCAACTGGCGCAGTCCGCGGCGGTCCAGCCAGGCCAGCGGCAGCGCGATCAGGCCGAACGCCAGATAGCGCGCCACGGATTGCAGCGCGGCGGGGTATTCCGGCAGCAGCAGGGGCCCCACGAACACCAGGCCCCACATCAGGCCGGCGGCCAGGGCGTAAAGGGTTCCAGCCCACATACGACGTCGCTCCAGGTCACGAATGGCGGCAGTCTAGCGAGCGCGCGGGCGGCGCGTCTTGTACCAGATTGCTGCGCGCGACTCAGGCGCGGACTTGCTTCTGATAGCGCGAGGGCGTGACGCCGTAGCGGCGGCAAAAGGCGCGGGTCAGGTGGGCCTGGTCGGTCAGCCCCGCCGCCAGCGCCACCTGGGCCGGGGGCTCGCCCGCGGCCAGCCGGCGCTTGGCCTCGAACAGCCGCAGCGCCATCAGCATCTGCTGCGGCGTGGCGTGGTACTGCGCCTGGAAGCTGCGCAGGAAATGAAAGGGGCTGAGCCCGGCCACGGCCGCGAGTTCGTCCAGCGTCAGGCGGCGCGCCAGATGCGCGCGCAGGTAATCGATGACGGGCGCAAAGCGCGGCGAGCCTTCGTCGCGGGCCGCGTGCGGCACGCGCGCATGGCGGCGGAATTCTCCCAGCAGCGCGTACAGCGCGCTGTCGAAAGCCAATGGCTCGCGCGCCTGCCACAAGGTGTCCAGCAGCGTGGTGACGCGCTGCGCGCCGGCGGCGTCATGGCCGACGGCCGTATCGAACCACCAGCCGCTTTCGCCGGCCACGCGCGCCACCACGTCCGGGTCCAGGTAGACCATGCGATAGCGCCAGCCGCCCTCGGTTTCGGCGCGGCCGGTATGCAATTCGTCGGGATTCATCAGCACCACCGAGCCCGAGGGCGCCAGATGCTCCGCGCCACGGTAGCGGAAGCGCTCGACGCCGGCCTCGATCGCGCCCAATCCGTAGGCTTCGTGGGTGTGGGGCTCGAAGGCGTAGCGGATGATGTGGGCGCGGTACAGCTCCACGCCGGGCTGGTGCGCCGCCTGGCGGAACTCGGCCCGGTCGCCGGGATGCTCGAACGCCTGCGGCACGCCCGGCATTACGGGCGCGGCAGGATCGGAAGCGACATGGTCGGCAGGGCGCATGGCTGGATTTAAGCATGCTGGCCGGCGCAGCGGCGTCCGGCTCGTGCGGCTATGAGTCGGACATGTCGCGCGCCCGTGCCAGCAGCAGTTCCCGTTCGCGCGCGTTGCGCGTCATGCCGGCCGCGCGTTCGAACTCGGCGCGGGCTTCGGCCTTGCGTCCCAGCTTGGCCAGCAGGTCGGCGCGCACGCTGGGCAGCCAGTGGTAATTGGCCAGCGCCGGTTCCCCGGCCAGATGGTCGGCCAGGTCCAGCCCGGCCTGCGGGCCGAACGCCATGCCCACGGCGACGGCGCGGTTCAGCTCCACCACCGGCGACGGCATGGCCTGCGCCAGCGCGTCGTACAGCGCCACGATGCGCGGCCAGTCGGTTTCCTCCGGCGTGCGCGCGCGGGCGTGGCAGGCGGCCAGCTCGGCCTGCAAGGCGTAAGGGCCGCGCGGCGCGCCCAGGCTGTCCGACAGCGCCAGCGCCGCCAGTCCGCGCCGGATCAGCAGCGGATCCCAGCGGCCGCGATCCTGTTCCATGAGCAGTACGGGGCGGCCTTGCGCGTCGGTGCGCGCGTGCAAGCGCGAAGCCTGCAGCTCCATCAACGCGGTCAATCCGTGGACCTCGCTTTCACCGGGCGCGAGCTGGGCCAGGATGCGGCCCAGGCGCAGCGCTTCGTCGCATAGCGCGGGACGGACCCAGTCATCGCCGGAGGTGGCCGAATAGCCCTCGTTGAAGATCAGGTAGATGACTTCCAGCACCGACGCCAGGCGCGGCGCCCGCTCTTCGGCCCTGGGGACTTCAAACGGCACGTTGGCCGCGGACAGGCTGCGCTTGGCGCGCACGATGCGCTGCGCGATGGTGGATTCCGAGGCCAGGAAGGCGCGCGCGATCTCGGCCGTGGTCAGTCCGCCCAGCAGGCGCAGGGTCAGCGCCACGCGCGCCTCGGTGGACAGCAGCGGGTGGCAGGCGGTGAATACCAGCCGCAGCAGGTCGTCGCCGATGTCGTCCTGGCGCGCGGCGTCCAGCGCGTCGACGAAGTCGGGCTCGACGTCAGCCTGCAGGGCCTCCAGCTCGTGCCCGATCTGCTCGTGCTTGCGCGTATGCAGCGCGTTCAGCCGCAGCCGGTCGCGCGCGCGGTTCTTGGCGGTAGTCATCAGCCACGCTCCCGGGTTGTCCGGCACGCCGGTTTCGGGCCAGCGTTCCAGGGCGGCGACCAAGGCATCCTGCGCCAGCTCTTCAGCCAGCCCGACGTCGCGCACCAGGCGCGCGACGCCGGCGATGACGCTGGCGGCCTCGATCCGCCAGACTGCCTCGATGGCGCGATGCACGGCCTCCTGCGTCATGCGTTGGGCACTTCGCCGGGAACCATGTACACCAGCTCCCAGACATGGCCGTCCAGGTCCTCGAAGCCGTGGGCGTACATGAAACCGTGGTCCTGGGGCTGGCGCGGAGCGGTGCCGCCGCCGGCGAGGGCGCGCGCCACCTGTTCGTCCACCTCGGCGCGGCTGTCGCAGGACAGCGCGATCAGCACCTCGGTGGATTTCGTGGCGTCGGCCACCGGCTTGCCGGTAAAGGTCTGGAAGAAATCCTTCACCAGCAGCATGACGTAGATGTTCTCGCTCACGACCATGCAGGCGCCCTGGTCGTTGGTGAATTGCGGATTGAAGCTGAAGCCCAAGCCCTTGAAGAAGGCCTGCGATTTCTGCATGTCATTGATGGGGAGATTGACGAAGATCTGGTTGTGCATGATGTTCCCGCTTCCTTTTTAGTGTGGTTGTCCTAGCGCCTTTCTGCCAGGGTCTTGAGGTTGGCCAGCCCGTCTTCGAAATCCTTCCCGACCATGCTGTCCATGTTGAAAAAGAGGTGCATCAGTTTGGCGACATAGTTCAGCCGGCCTTCCATGGCCCAGGTGACTCGCGTGCCGTCGCCGGCCGGCGCCAGGGTGAAGTTGACCTGGTTGACGGCGGAGAAGGGCTTGATGAAGGTCAGCCGCATGGCCACCGAAGCGTCCGGCACGGCGCTTTCTATCTGCATCTGGCCCACGCCCACTTCCTTGCTTTCCCATGCGTAGGTCGCGCCCGGGCCGGCCGTCACCGCGCCATAGGTACCCTTGATCGCGGGGTCCTTCTTTTCGTAGGGATTCCAGGTGTTGAAGGCATGCAGATCGTTGATCAGGGGAAACAGGCGCGCCGGCGGCGCCTGGATTTGCGCGCTGCGTTCGACGCGGAAGGTGTCCGGGCGCGTGGCCGCGTAGGCCAGTACCAGCACGATGGCGGCCAGAACGATGAGCAGCAGGGTTTTCAGCATGAATGAAGTCCGTTGATGGGTAGGGGGAGTGTGGCGATAGTGCTCATTGACCGTTGCCGGGTATCCGTCGGTAGCGTTCGACGCCCTCGCTGGGGCCGAACTCGTCCAGCTCGAAGACCTGGCGCACTTCGACGGCGCAGGGCTGGCCGGGGAAGGGCTCGGGAAAGCGCAGCGCCCATTGCATGGCTTCCTCGCGCGAACGCACCTGGATCATGGTGTAGCCGGCGATCAGCTCCTTGGTCTCGGCAAACGGACCGTCGACGATCTTGCGCTGGCCCTGGTCGTACTGCACCCGCCAGCCCTTGGAGGAAGGGTGCAGGCCGTTGGCGTCCAGCAGCACGCCGGCCTTGGCCAGCGCCTCGTGATAGGTCGCCATGGCGGCGAGCAGGCTTTCCTGCGGCATCACGCCGGCCTCACTGTCCGGCGTGGCCCGGACGATGATCATGTATCGCATTTCTGAGACTCCTCGATTCAGAAAACACAGCCCGTGGGTGGGCTTGTACTGGCACGACGAACGGCGAGACGCGGGATCGACAAGAAAATGATGAACCTAGGGTAAGTACTAGGTTTGGCCTGCGGGTGACGAGGCCCGAAAAGGGAATCGGGCGTCGACCCTCGAACGGGCGGGCGGCGCGGTTATGCCGCTGAACGGTAAGGCAGCCGATTGGAGGCCGCTACATGAAGCACGGACCCAGTTCGCGGACTTCCACCGTGGCCCATTGCGCTGCCGGGCATTCGGCCGCCAGCGCCAACGCCTCTTCCCGGGTTTCGCAGTTCAACAGGAAGAAGCCGCCGATCATTTCCTTGGCTTCGGCATAGGGACCGTCCAGCAGGGAGCGTTCGCCGTCGCGGATCTGCAAGCGCACGGCTTCCGATTCGGACTTCAGGGATTCCGCGCGGGCCAGCAGGCCGCGCGAGCTCAGGTCTTCGGCATAGCGCAGCATCTGCGCATAGGCTTCACGGCCTTCTTGGGGCGTGCGTTGGGCGCGCTGGCCCACCGGTTCGACGATGAAAAGCAGATAGGACATGGGATCTTCCAGTGCGGACTGCTGATAAGGTTCGCCAGATTACCGCTATTTGTTGCGCCTGGACCATCCCGCGACGCGCGCCAAAAGGCGTTGTTTGTAAGCAGAGGTAGGCGGCAGGCTCAGCCGCCATCCCTCAGCACAGCCACGCCCGTACGGGGATTCACCAGCGTGACGTTCTCCAGTGCCTTGATGCGCCAGGCGCCGGCCTGCCGCGTTAGCACGGCAAGAATCATGGTGTCGACGGCATGCGCGCCCGCCGGATGGGCCGCGCCGGCCGCCAGGCGGCTCCAGAAGTGCACGATCGCCGCGTCGGCGCCGATCGGCGTCACGCCGACGAGTTCGTTCGCCAGCGTGGAATCGCCATAGATGGTGGCGTGAATGGGAGCATGCATCTTGACGATTTCGTCGACGCCGCGCACATAGTGGCCGAACCGGTTCACAAACGTTGCGTCCTCATGGAACAACGCGCCTAGCGCCTGCATGTCATGATCGTTCCAGGCGGCCTGGAACGCGCCTGGGACGTCTTCGGGATTGTGCATTTGCGTCATGTGGATTCTTGCCCGTGCCTGTATAAGGAAAGGATGCCGTGCCGTGCGCCGCCATGGACGGCCGCAAGCATGAATAATGCGTCAGACTACGGAATCGGCGCTACCGGATTTGCAGCCTGACACGCGCTGCCGGCACGCCCGTCCACACTGCGAAGGTCCCATGGCATCCCATACTTCCGCCTCCAAGGATATGTCCGCCGCCGGCTGGCTGCGCTGGCTGCCCGGGCTGGCGATGCTCCGGTCGTACCAGGCCGCCTGGCTGCCGAAGGACCTGGCCGCGGGCCTGGTGCTGACCACCATGCTGGTGCCAGTCGGCATCGCCTATGCCGAAGCATCCGGCGTCCCAGGCGTCTATGGGCTTTATGCCACCATCATCCCGCTATTGGCCTATGCGCTGTTCGGCCCCAGCCGCATTCTGGTGCTGGGGCCGGACTCCGCCCTGGCCGCGCCCATCCTGGCGGTGGTGCTCAGCGTTTCGGAAGGCGATCCCATGCGCGCCGTGGCCGCGGCCAGCCTGATGGCCTTGGTCGCCGGGCTGTTCTGCATCGTCATGGGTTTGCTGCGGCTGGGCTTCATCACCGAGCTGCTGTCCAAGCCGATCCGCTACGGCTACATGAACGGCATTGCCTTGACGGTGCTGGTCAGCCAGTTGCCCAAGCTGTTCGCCATCTCCATCGAGGACGCTGGTCCGCTGCGCGAACTGGTGCAGTTGGGACAGGCCGTGTATCAGGGCCAGACCAATTGGTACAGCTTCGCGGTGGGGGCGGCGACCCTGGCGGTGATCCTGCTGCTCAAGCGCTTCGAGCGCGTGCCGGGCATCCTGATCGCGGTGATCCTGGCGACGCTGGCGGTCAGCCTGTTGCACCTGGATTCCCAGGGCGTGAAAGTGCTGGGCGAGATTCCGCAGGGGCTGCCCAAGTTCGCCTTGCCATGGCTCAGCAACGCGGACCTGGTCAAGATTGCGCTGGGCGGCTGCGCGGTGGCGCTGATCGCGTTCGCGGATACCAGCGTGCTGTCGCGCACCTATGCCGCGCGCACCAATACGCGGGTCGATCCGAACCAGGAAATGGTGGGCCTGGGCGTGGCCAACCTGGCGGCCGGCTTCTTCCAGGGCTTTCCGATCAGCAGCAGCGCGTCGCGCACGCCGGTTGCCGAGGCGGCGGGTTCGCGTACGCAGCTCACGGGCGTGGTGGGCGCGATTGCGGTGGCGGTCTTGCTGGTCGCGGCGCCGAATCTGCTGCGTTACCTGCCGAACAGCGCGCTGGCCGCCGTGGTGATCGCCGCGGCCATCGGCCTGTTCGAATTCAAGGACCTGCGGCGCATCTACCGCATCCAGCAATGGGAATTCTGGCTGTCGATGGCATGCTTTGCCGGCGTGGCGGTGTTCGGCGCCATTCCTGGCATCTGCCTGGCGGTGGTCCTCGCCGTCATCGAATTCCTGTGGGACGGCTGGCGCCCGCACTACGCGGTGCTGGGCCGGGTGCCCAACCTGCGCGGCTACCACGACCTGAAGCGCTATCCGAATGCCTCGCTGATCGACGGCCTGGTGCTGTTCCGCTGGGACGCGCCGTTGTTCTTCGCCAATGCCGAGCTGTTCCAGCAACGCCTGATGGAAGCCGTGGACGCCTCGCCCACGCCGGTGCGCCGGGTGGTGGTGGCGGCCGAGCCGGTCACCAGCGTCGATGTCACCTCGGCGGACATGCTGCGCGAACTGAGCCGCAGCCTGGCCCAGCGCGGCGCCGCGCTCCATTTCGCGGAAATGAAGGATCCCGTGCGCGACAAGCTCAAGCGCTTCGAGTTGACCGAGATATTCGGCGACGACCGGTTCCACCCCACGGTGGGGAGCGCGGTGGACAGCTATTCCGATGCTCGCCCCGGTGGGGCAGCGCTTCGGATGGCTCCGGAGTCCTCGGCAGGCAGTTGCCGGATGCCTTGATTTCGGACCCCGTTCATGGGCAGATGCCATGAGCCGGTGGCCGGGCGGAGGGATCCAGAAGCGCAGCCCCAGTGGGCGAGCATCGGAATCCCGCAGTCCGGACGGCGGCGGCTCAAGAACCCCAGCCTTTCAAAACTGAAGTGCGGGGCGGTAGGGCTTCGAGCTTGCGGATGTCGGGGTTCTTAAGCCGCCGAGGCTGCCCTGCGCCATTCCGATGCTCGCCCCGGTGGGGCCTGCGCTTCCGGAGTGGCTCCGGGGTCCTCGGCTGGCAGTAGCCCAATCGTCGTTGGTTTTGGACCCCGTTCATGGGCAGATGCCATGAGCCGGTGGCCGGGCGGAGGGATCCGAAGCGCAGCCCCAGTGGGGCGAGCATCGGAATCCCGCAGTCCGGACGGCGGCGGCTCAAGAACGCTGCCTCCCATAATCGAAGTGCAGGGGCGATAGGGCTTCGAGCTCGTGGATGTCAGGGTTCTTTTTTTTAGCCGCCGAGGCTACCCTGCGCCATTCCAATGCTCGCGGGCAACGGTGAGCCGTCCAGCTGGGGAAACGCCGTTGAAGCAGCTTCTTGCTGGTTCAGCGCCTTCACTTCGCCAATCACGATCAGGTGATCGTCAGCGGCGTGTTCGGCATAAATCTCGCAATCAAGCCAGTGCGGGCTGCCGGCAGTGATCGGATTGCCTAGCGGCGATTCCTGCAACTCGACTTCGTGCCGCTTGTCCGTGCCTCGCTGAGCGAATTGGTTGGAAATCTTGATCTGTTCATCCGACAGGATATTGACCACGAATCGACCCGCCCGGGGAAGTTTTGGAGGGCGCGGGCGGCGGGCATCCAGGGGATCAGGCCGATCAAGCCATGAGGACGGCGATCTGCTCCCCGAAAAGAATCAGCGCGATGACGATCATGGCCAGGCCCGAGAACTGGCTCACCCGGCGCGCCGCCGTCGGCCGCGTTTGCAGGATCGCCTTCGAGCCCAGGCCCACCAAGGTGTAGATGACCGCGCAGTTCAGGATCTGCAAGATGCCCAGGGCCGTGATCTGCGTGGAAATCGGCCACGCGCCATCGCGGCTGGTGAACTGCGGCAGCAAGGCCAGGAACAGCAGGATGGCCTTGGGATTGACGCCGCTGACCGCGAAACCGCGCGCCGCCCAGGCCATCCAATGTTCCGAGGCTTGCGCATCGCCGGCCTGGGGCTCGGAGGGATGGGCCAGCACGTTGGCGCCCAGCCACAACAGATACGCCGCGCCGGCCAGGGTCAGGACGGTGAGGATGGCGGGTTCGCTCGCCACCAGGGCGCCTATCCCCGCCGCGACCACCATGGTGATCATCAGATAGCCGGTCAACATGCCCGCCACGGCGGGAAGCACTGCCTTGTCCCGCAAGCCGGCGGATATGGCATACGCCCAATCCGCGCCCGGGACGACAACCAACGAAAGCGAAACAAGCCAAAACGCCACCAGATTGCCGGTTTCCAACTGCATACCCCAAATGAACCACAGGCGGGGAATGTTATCGGCGATGAGCGGGGAAGTGCTCCCGCTATCTACCTGAAAAACCCCATATCCGGGTAGAATCTTCCTTATGGATGACTTAGACAGAAAGATTCTTGCTGAACTGCAGCAGGATGGCCGGATTTCCATCACGGACCTGGCCGAACGGGTCGGTTTGAGCCTGTCTCCCTGCCACCGGCGGCTGCGGGCGCTGGAAGAGGCGGGCGTGGTCAGCGGCTACGGCGCCAACATCAATCTGGCGGCCGTCGGGCTGAACTTCTCAGCCATCGTCTTCGTCACGATGCGCGAAGGCAGCAGCGACCGGGTGTCGGCGTTCGAAGCCGCCTTGCGCGACATTCCAGAGGTAGTGCAGGCGCAGCGGCTGTTCGGCGACCCGGACTACATGCTGCATGTCGTTACCCAGGACTTGCCGGCGTTCCAGGCGCTCTACGACCGGGTGTTGTCGGCGCTGCCTAGCGTGTTGCGCTTGCGCTCGACGCTGGTGATGAAGAACGTGCTGCGGAACCGGCCAGTGCCGCTGTGAGGCCCCGAGGGGCGGACGGCAGAGTGGGCCGCAATAGCTGAATCCAATCAGAGGAGGGCGCAATGAAGCCGATCGTAGAAAAGTTGTTCGAGCGATATGCACGCTTTTTCAACCAGTCCTTGCAAGGAGACGTGGACATGGAGGAGATGGCATCCCTTTATGCATCTGATTTCATCGCGGCGTCTCCGGCCGGCGTGATGTCCGGGAAGAACGACAACCAGCTAAGACAGGCAATGGCGCAAGGATATGCACACTATCGCGCGATAGGCACGAAGGAAATGCGGATCAGAAATATCCGGTTGTCGCCGATAGACGAACTGCATTGCGTAGCGCACGTGGCTTGGACGGCGATCTACGCGCGCGCGGGCCAGCCGGATACGCATATCGATTTTGACGTGCACTACTTTGTCCAATTACTGGATGGCGCGCCCAGGGTTTTCGGTTGGGTGTCGGGCGACGAGCAGGCAGTGCTGAGGAAGCACGGCATCGTCTGACCCGGGCATTCTGCCCACCGGAAGCAGGTCCATTGCTTTCGCGCCCGCCCGTTGGAGGGCGTGGCGCAAAATGAGTGGCGAGCCTATTCCCCTTCTCCTACGCTGCGGGTGTTTCTTTCTTCGCTGGGCAATGGCTGTCCAGGTTTGTGTCTGTTCCACGTTTTTATAAGTAATTCTGTCGGAGCATGTGAATGAAGCTAACACGTCGAGAATTCAATGCCGGTGGCGTCGCCTTGCTGGCAACCGCCACCTTGGGCGCTTCCGCACGCGCGGCCGATGGCCTGGTCGCGAATTTCCCGGAAGGCGATGAGCAGTTTGCACTGGCGACCGAAGCCTATATTTATGCTTATCCCCTGGTGACGATGGAGATGACCCGGCGGGTTATCACCAACGTCGCGGAGCCCAAGGGCACCCGCGCGCCCATGGGGCATCTCATCAAGCTGCGCCAATATCCCGACGCCAAATTCCGCGACGTGACCGCGCCGAACGCCGACACCCTCTACACCACGGCCTTTTTCGATGTGGGCGACGAGCCCTGGGTCGTCAGCCTGCCCGATCTGGACGACCGCTACGCGCTGTTCCCGATGCTGGACGGTTGGACGACCGTGTTTGACGTGCCTGGAAAGCGCACGACGGGCACCGGTCCGCAAACCTTCGTGGTGACGGGCCCAGGCTGGGAGGGGACCGTTCCCAATGGCATGACGCAATACAAGTCCCCGACCAGCATCGTGTGGCTGCTGGGCCGCATCTACTGTTCAGGCACGCCGGAAGACTATGCCAAAGTCCATAAGCTGCAAGACGAAGTAAAGCTCTGTCCCCTCAGCGCCTGGGGCAAGAACTGGAACGCGCCCCAAGGCAAGGTCGATCCTGCCATCGATATGAAAGCGTCCGTTCGCGATCAGGTCAACAACATGGACGCGATCGAATACTTCACCTTGTTTGCCAAGTTGCTGAAAAGAAACCCGCCGAGCGCGGCGGACGCGCCCCTGGTGGCAAAGCTGGCATCGATGGGTATCGTGCCGGGCCAGGACTTCGACAAATCCAAATTCGATCCCGCTCTTGCCAAACGTGTTCCGCAGGTAGGTTTCGGGCGGATCATGACGCACTTCAAGTCCAGCGGCGGAGACATCCAGGACGTCGACGGCTGGGGATTCACGACCAAGACGGGTATTTATGGCACCAACTATATCCAGCGAGCCCTGATCACCGCGATCGGCTTGGGCGCCAACCGGCCCCAGGATGCCGTCTATCCCACGTCCTTGAAGTCGGACACCGGCGCAATCAAGCGCGTTTACAACGGCTCGGAAAAGTACGTGCTGTCGTTCAAGAAGGGGCTTACGCCGCCGGTTTCCGGATTCTGGTCATTGACCATGTATGACGCGGACTACTTCTTTGTCGATAACCCGCTCAACCGTTATTCGATCAGCGCGCGCCAGCCGCTGAAAGCAAAAGCGGACGGATCGATCGACTTGCTCATCCAGCATGAATCTCCCGGCCCAGGCCTGGAGTCGAATTGGCTGCCGGCGCCCAAGGGGGAATTCATCCTGATGATGCGCTTGTATTGGCCCAATGAGAGCGATCCTTCGATTATCAACGGATCGTGGACCATTCCGCCGGTAAGAAGAGTCAGCTGAATCTCTAACGATGAAAAAGAAGATCACAGGCTGCCTGGTTTGCGGATTGCTCTATGCCGGTTCCGTGGCGGGCGCGGAACGGGAGTCTGCCGCGGCGGACTCCCAGCCTTCCAGCGAATGGAAGTTTTCGGTCACGCCGTATTTCTGGGCAGCCGGACTGTCGGGCAAGACCTCTCAGTCGCGTTCCCCCGTCATCGATTTCGACGCGGGATTCGACAAACTGTTCGATAACCTTGACTTCGGAGCCATGCTTATCGGCGACGCGCGCAAGGGGCGATACAGTATTTTCGGCGATTTGATCTACACGAAAATCGGTTCGCAGGGCGATACGCCGCACGGCATTCTGGCCACCAGCGCAGAGGTGCAGACGTCGACGTTTGCGGGACTCATCGGAGTCGGTTATTCCGTCCTTGAAAACTCGCCACACCAGCTGGATGTCGTGGCGGGCTTGCGGGTCTGGTCGGTCGATACCGACGTCACCTTGAAAGGCGCGCATCTGAATGGCAGGAAGACCAGCGACGGCGCCACCTGGGTCGACGGGCTGGTGGGCGTGCGGGGAAACTACGTGTTGACCCAGAAGTTCTACATCACCGGTTGGGGCCTGATCGGTGCAGGCGGCGCCGATGCTGACTGGGATGTAGGGCTGGGTGTCGGCTACAACTTCAGCAAGAGCGTATCCGCCGCCGTCGGCTACCGCGCCCTGGGCGTGGATTACAACCGCGGCGGTTTCAAGTTCGACGCCGTGCTGCAGGGGCCGATGGCGGGTTTGACCATTCGTTTCTAGCCTGTCTTCTGACTCAGCCGATATTCATGCGGCGCCACGCCGGCGGCATTGCGAAATGCGCGAGCGAAATTCGCCGGACTGGAGTATCCGAATTCCGTTGCAATCTCTGTGATCGAAGCATTTGTCCCCGCCAGTAATTCCTTGGCGCGGCGCATGCGGATGACGTTCACGAGTTCTCTGAAGTCCGAGCCGCTATCGCGGCGCAGCACCCGTTGCAGCGTCCGCACGCTGCTGCCCAACGCCCGCGCCGTGCTGTCGATCGATACGACGCCGCTTTGGACCTGCGCGCGGATATGCGCGACGACCACTCCCAGAAAGTTTCCCAGGTCGGCAGGTTCCAGGAGCACCCGCGCGACGTCGTCGATCGTCACCAGGCGCGACCGAATACCCGCCTTGGCCGGGCGCTGCAATAGGCGGGCATCAATGCACACGGATACGGCTTCGGTCTCGAACACGACGGGGCACAGGAAAGTATCCTCGAAAGGGGCGGACGCCGTTGGACGGCGTATATCCAGTTCAATCTGAATGGGAAGAAAGTCCGCTCCCAGATAGGGGCGCAAAAGGCTGAGCAACACTACCGCGGTGCCGGTTGCAATATGCGCGTAGCCGCGACGGCCTCGCATGGCATGGAAATAGCTGATTCGGGCAATGCCCTGTTCTATCGTGAGCTGCAACCGGTCGCCTGTGCTGTGATAGCCCAATGAGGACGCGGCCCGCGCAATCGCCTCGCCCAGGTTGTCGGCAGCCAGGACATATTCTCCCCAGCGACCATAGGTCGTGAGCGACAGGCACGGGGCGGCAAGCAGGGCCAGGTTGGCCTCTCCGGAACGCCGTTCGATCTCCCACAGGAAGTCTGTCATGACGACCTGAGGAATGAAGCATTCCTGGTTCTCGATCAGCTCGATATCAAGCATCACGGCTTCTTTGGCATACCTCAAAACCCTGTCGCCGAATGTATGCCTGACCAGGCCGGATACGCCTGCCAAGGTCGTGACTGATTTCACGGGAGGAGCCAGAACGCCGGAACCTGGATAGGATCGACAGGACGCTGGCGTCAAATGAGTGGTGACTTGGTTCACTTCTGACTACCTTTGCCATGTAGTTACGTGGAACCTGTCAACTCTCTTTTTTGAGACTTGCAGAGGTCGGTCCTGTCGTGCGAATCCAATATTACATTCGGCGGAACGAGCCAGCCGCTCGCGCTGCCGTTTTACAACATCGGCGGAGAGAAATATGAAACCAGGCAAACTTGCTGTAATGGCGTGCTTAATGCTGGCGGTCTCGGGTTGTGTTACCAAAAAGACCTATGACAAAGAAGCCCAGATGGCGGCTGAGTATGCCGCCCTCAACCAAAAGCTCACGGCAGAGTTGAGCGGCGATCGCGCGCAGATCACGCAATTGCAAAATGAGCTCAAGGTGACGATGGTCAACGAGATACTTTTCCCGGAAGGCGGCTGGAGGCTTAGTCCGAAAGGTGAACAGACTCTCGCAAAGATTGCCCCTACACTTTCCAATCTGCCGGGGCAGCAAGTCGTTGTGCAGGGATACACCGATAACGAACCCATCGGCCCGGAGCTGAGATCGCAGTTCCCCTCCAATCTCGAACTGTCATCCGCAAGAGCGGACAACGTCGCGCGTTTCCTGACCTCGAAGGGCGTGCCGCCGAATTCAATTTCGGCGCAAGGTTTTGGTGAAGCTCGCCCCGTGGCGAGCAACTCGACGCCTCAAGGCAAGGCGCAGAACCGGCGTGTCGAGATCGTGATTACGTCGGCCGGACGTCCGTAGCCCATTATTTCCAGCCAGAGCGCGCTTGTGAACGAGGCCTGGGATTGTTCCGGATTTGAATGTTGGGGAAATTCTCTGATCGGACGATCCAGGGCCGGGAGGCGCGGCATGATTTGGGAAGATGATTGGCTTTGGGGTTTGCCATTATTCGTCGCAACTATCGTCATGCATGTCACGGCATTCATGACCATGGCCAGGATTCTGGCTGCTGCGCCGTCCCATTGGGGCCGAAGCAAGATACTCTTTGGCTTATCCGTTGCAATCTTTGCATTATTTGCGGCGGTCCTCCACGCTTTAGAGGCGTTTGCGTGGGCTTTGCTCTATGTACACATAGGCGCCGTCCATAGTCTTACCGAAGCAATGCTCTATTCGCTGGAGGCCATAACAAGTTATGGGCACGCGCCGGCGTTCCTGCCGCCTCATTGGCAGTTGGTCGGAGCCATTGAGGCGGTGAACGGGCTCATTCTATTTGGCCTCACCACGGCATTCTTCTTTGCCGCGATCCAGAACGACCGATCAAGAAGCATAAGAATGCCGTAGCGCACCACTTGTGCGTGCTGCGGCCGTTCGATCGCCTAGCCTTGGCTGGCGTTGCTTGCCGGCGTGGCAGGCGCCGCACTCTGCGCCGCCTTCTGCGGCGCCGTGATGTCCATGATGAGTTCCACCCGCCGGTTGGCGGCGCGGCCAGCCTGGGTGTCGTTGGACTCGATGGGGCGGGTCTCGGCATAGCCCACGGCGCGCAGGCGCTGGGCCGATACGCCGTCGCGGACCAGCTCGCGCAGCACGCTGGTGGCGCGGCTGCTGGACAGTTCCCAGTTGGACGCGAATTGCCGGGTCTGGATGGGCACGGGGTCGCTGTGGCCCTCGACCGAAACCTGGTACTCGTTCTTGTTGAGGATGGCCGCCAGGCGCTTGATCACGTCCAGGCCGGTGGGGCTGAGCGTGGCCTGACCGGACGGGAACAGCAGTTCGTTGCTGATGCGGAAGCTGACGGACTGTTCGTTGATGATCACGTCCACCGATTTGCCCAGGTCGCCCAGGCCCAGCGATTCCTTGGAGGGCGCTCGCAGCGGCGGGGCGGCTTCGGCGACGACCTCGCCTTCCTGGGCCGGTTGTGCCGAGGCGGCGGCTGCGGCTACGGCGACCGCCGGGGCCTCGGCCTGCGCCCAGCTTGCGGGAATCTGCACGGCATCGAATTCGGAGTATTCGCCGTCGTAGGCGGGCAGGCCGCTTTCGGCCAGCGTGCCGACCAGTTCCACGGATTGTTCCGACTGGCCGAAGGCGCCGCCGTGCAGACGCGTGAGCGCCAGCAGCACGACCAGCATGGCCAGCAGCAGGGTGATCAGGTCCAGGTAGCTGAGCAGCCAGTTTTCCGAGTCTTGCTCGACGGTCTCTTCGACGTGCCAGCGGGCGTAGCGGTCCTTGCGGTCGCTCTTGCTGGGACGCCAGCCGCCGTTCGCCGCGGTTTTCTCGGCGCGTAGCTGGGCCTGGCGGGCCTGTTCGATCCGCTGCGCCAGGGTGGGGGAAATCAGGCTCATTGGCGCGCGGCGGCAGGGCGGGCGATGGAGACGGGCTGGGTTGCGGGCTTGGCGGCGGACTTGGCCTGGCCTTCCGTCTTGGCTTGCGCGGCGGCCTGGGGTTTGGCGTCCGCGCCGCCGTCGTAGATCTCGTCCTCGACGTGCATGACGAAGGAATTCAGGGTTTCACGCACCACCGCCGGGCCGCGCTTCTCGCACATCATGGCGATGCCCTGCAACACCATGTTCATGGATTCGACGCGCCTGGCGGTGCGGCGTTCCAGCTTGAGCGCGATCGGCTTGCAGACCAGGTTGGCCAGCAGAATGCCGTAGAAGGTGGTCATCAGGCCGATCGCCAGTTGCTGGCCGATCATCTGCATGCTGCCGTCGCCCAGCACCGACATCAGGTTGATCAGGCCCACCAGGGTGCCCAGCATGCCGAAGGCCGGGGCAAAGGTGGCCATGACCCGGAACATCTGGGCTTCGGCCTGCTCGCGGGCGCGCAGCCGGGCCACGCGCCATTGCAGCAGTTCGATGATCTGGTCTTCGGGCGTGTTGTCGATGATCAGCTGCACGCCGGTGCGCAGGAAAGGGTTACTGACCTTCTTGAGTTCCTGCTCGACCTTGCGGACGTCGGTGTTCATCCACAGCTGGGCCATGGACACCAGCTCTTCGATGTCGCGCTGCTGGTCGTGCTGGTCGTTGCGGAAGACGGTGCGCACCAGCTTGAAGACGCGCAGCACTTCGGACAGCGGGTAGGCGATGAACACGGCGGCCGCGGTGCCGCCCAGCACAATGGCCAGCCCGGGCAGGTTGATATACATGCCGGGGTCGGTGGCGGCCAGGGCCACGACGATAACCAGGGTGAGCAGGCCGACGGCGGCGCCGATGACGGTAGACGGATTCATGGATCTTGCCCGATAAACATAGGCATTCCATGCGCGGAATGCCGGACTTTCGGGAATTCTAGCCATGACGGGCCTGGGTCAATTGGCCGGAAAAAGGGGCGAAAAGGGCGGTAAGCGGCGGCTTGGACCGGCTATCGGGCCGGCGCGGTCCAGGAAATAATGGGGACGGGTTTATTCATCAAACGCCCTCCGCTTGCGCCGGCGCGCTTGCGGCCTTGCGCCGGCCCTAGCGGCTTTGCCGGGCCAGCCATTCCTCGCGGGTGATCTCCCAGATTTCAGTAGGGAGGCGGCCGCTGACGTAGCCGCGTTCCTCGGTACCGACCAGGCGCATGCCCCCGCGCTCCGAAATCCTGCGCGAGGGGACGTTGACGGCGGCTTTGGGCGCGCGCAGCAGCGGCTTGCCCAGCACCTCGAACCAGTAGGCGGTGGCGGCTTCGCTGGCCTCGGTCATGTAGCCGTGGCCGTGATGGGCGGGGTCCAGCCAGAAACCGCGGTTGTTCCAGGGATCGTCGTCCATCAGGCTGACGATGCCGATCAGGCTGCCGGGCGCCTGGCGGGTGCGGATGGACCAGTGCCACTCCTTGCCTCGCCGCATCGCAGGGATCGCCACTTGCTCCAGATAGTGGCGCGCGCCGTCGGGCGGGTAGGGCCATGGCACTTGATCGACCAGGTAGCGCACCACTTCCCACTGCGGAAACAGGCGCTGGATGGCCTCGGCATCGCCGATTTCCAGGGGCTGCAGGACGAGACGATCGGTGGCAAGCGCCGGGAACAAGGGAGCTTCTGGCATGGCTGCTGGGTAGGTGCGCCGCGGATGGGCGGCAGATATGTATATCATGAGCGTCATCTGGCGGCGTCTCGCCCGACAGCCGCCATCGCATTGGAGCAAAACATGAATACCCCCAACGAAAACGTCAGCATGGCGCTTTTCTGTGATTTCGAGAACGTGGCGCTGGGCGTGCGCGACACCAAGTACCAGAAATTCGACATCCGGCCGGTGCTGGAACGCCTGCTGCTCAAGGGCAGCATCGTGGTCAAGAAGGCCTATTGCGACTGGGAGCGGTACAAGGAATTCAAGGCCCCCATGCACGAGGCCAATTTCGAACTGATCGAAATTCCGCATGTGCGCCAGTCCGGCAAGAATTCGGCCGATATCCGCCTGGTCGTGGACGCGCTGGACTTCTGCTACACCAAGTCGCACGTCAACACCTTCGTGATCATCAGCGGCGATTCCGATTTTTCGCCCTTGGTGTCCAAGCTGCGCGAGAACAATAAGAAGGTGATCGGCGTGGGCGTGAAGCAGTCCACTTCGGACCTGCTCATCGCCAACTGCGATGAATTCATCTTCTATGACGACCTGGCGCGCGAAGGCCAGCGCGCGGCGGACGCGCGCCGAGACAACCGTGGCGGCGCCGGCGCAAGCCAGCAACGCCGCACGCCCGACGAAGAACGCCGCCGCAAGGAAGAGCTGGAGGCCCGCAAGACCCAGGCCGTCGAGATGGTTGCGGAAACCTTCGAAGCGCTCATGGCCGAGCGCGGCGACAGCGGCAAGGTCTGGGCGTCGGCGCTGAAGGACGCGCTCAAGCGCCGCCGGCCGGATTTCAACGAGTCTTACTACGGCTTCCGCGCCTTCGGCAACCTGCTGGACGAGGCGCAGTCGCGCGGCCTGCTGGAAGTCGGACGCGAGGAAAACGCCGGCACCTATGTGTACCGCGATAGCGCAAGCGGCGCGCCGGCCGCGAATCGCGCCACCGCCGATGGCGCCTCCCGTTCCGCCCCGGCCCGCCAACCGGCTGCGGCCGACGCCGGCGATGCGCAAGGCGGCGCGGCCCAGGAAGAATCCCGCTCCCGCTCCGGCCGCAAGTCGCGTGGCGGGCGCAAGTCGGGTGGCGAGAGCAGGGGAACCGGCCAGGTCGCCGAGCAGGGCGCCAGCGGCGAAAACGCTGTGGCGCCGGCCGAAGCTTCAGCCGTAGCGTCTTCCACCGAGGCCGCCGAAACTGACTCCGCACCGCCGACCAAGGCGCCGGCTGCAATCGCCGCGCAATCGCCGGCAGCAACGCAAGCAAGCGCCCAGGCCGACGCCGCCAGAAAGGCTGGCGAGCAAGCGGAAGCCGCCAGGGTGGACGCCTTGCGGGCCGACGCACTGGTGCGGGCGCAGGAGTCGAAGCCTGTCCAGCCCTCGCGCCTGCCGCCCATGCCCAAGCCCTTGCCGCAGGCGCGCCAGCCGCTGCCGGCCGTGAATATCGCTGAATGGACCTTTGCCCCGCCCGCCGCCGAAAGCCGCAGCCAGCCCGCGAGCAAGACGCCTGCCAAGATATCCGATCCGTTCGAGGGCGGCATGGTCAGGACTGCCGTCAGGGAAGAGCCCAAGGCCAGCAAGCCCGTCGCGGACCAGCCTGCGGCGGAAGCGCCCGCAGCTGACAAGCCCGCAGCGAAGCGCGCCGCGACCCGCAGCCGCCCCGCGGCCAAGAAGACCGCCGCCAAGACTGCGCCTGCGAATCCGGCGCCGGCCGAGCCGGCTTCCGAGGCTCCCGCCAAGCCCGCCCGCAAGGCTGCCAGCAAGACCGCCAGCAAGGCCGCTCCCCGCGCGCGCCGGGCCAGCAAGACGGCCGAGGAATCCTGAAGCCCAGGCTTCAGGGCTGACAGCGTTTAGCCGCCTGGGCCGTTGTAGCGGCCCGGCGTGGCGCCCAGTTCGCGCTTGAACATGGCGATGAAGGCGCTGACGTTGTCGTATCCCAGTTCCAACGCCACCGTGGTCACGGCGGCGCCTTCCGCCAGCATTTCCTGCGCCCGCATCAGGCGGGCGCGCTGGCGCCATGCCCCCAAGGTCATACCGGTTTCCGCCAGGTAGCGGCGCGCCAGCGTGCGCGGCGACATGCCGATCGCGGCGGCCCATTCCTCCTGCGTCCGCACGTCCGAAGGTTGGTCCGACAGCGCAAGCGCCAGCCGCTGCAAGCGCGGGTCGCGGGGCAGCAGCAGCGCCTGGCCGGCTTGGGGCAAGCTCCTGATTTCATCCCGGATCACTTCAATGAGGCGGTTGCGCGCCGGTCCCATCGTGTCGTCGCCCCAGGATGCGGCGCGGTCCACCGCGGCCACCAGCAGATCCGAGGCATGCAGCACGCAGGGCGCAGCGGGCAACCCGGCGCAGGCCGCGGGACTCAGATACGCGCTATAGCCGGCGTAGACGCCGTGCGAGTACAGCCCATGCGGCTGGTTGGGGGGAATCCAGACGGCTTGCCGGGACGCCACCACCCATTGCAGGTCCCCCGCATACACCGTCAGCAAGCCCCGATAGGCGCCCAGCAACTGCCCTCGCGCATGCTGGTGCATGGCGGTGTGGCGCAGCGCGCCGTCCTGGCTGCGCACGGCGATCAGCCTGGGGCCGCCGCGCGACCGGGCGCGTTGGGGATCGAGCAAGGGAGGGCGGGGAGGAGGAATTGCCATTGGCAGAAAGACGGTATTGAATGGCTGGATCAACGCAGACCTGCCATGCGGGTCCCGTCTATCGTAACGCCTGTATCGGACACCAACAGGAGTTGAACATGAAGGCATGCGACATCTTGCCGGACGGCGTGGAACGAGGCGATTTCAAGGGCGTGGAGGTCAGGAAGGGGACCGTGGGGGCTTTCCTCGCGAACGCCCGCGTCTGCCTCGACCCGCAGGCGCCGGCCCAAGCCGTGGCCGTGGCGCGGCAGGACATCCAGGAGGCCTTGCCCGCGTTGAACGCGCTGGGCCTGTTCGAAGTGCTGCAAGTGCGCGATCCCGCCCTGCGCGCCTGGATGCGCGACAGCGGCGCGACCGGCTGCTGATCCCGGGGCTGGCGGGCAGCCAGGCTGCCAGGCAGGGTGCTCTATCATGCATGCTTTGGATTCGGGCCTGGCAGCCCAACACGTCGGATTACGCATGCAATACGTTCTGGTCAGTTCCTGCCTCTTGGGCAACCCCGTGCGCTACGACGGACGCAGCGCGTCCCACGACAACCCCGTGCTTGGCCGGTGGCGCGACGAGGGGCGGGTGGTGGCCGTCTGCCCGGAAATGGCGGGCGGCATGCCGGTACCGCGCCCGCCGGCCGAGATCGAGCCTGCCGCCGACGCGGCGGCGGTGCTGGCCGGCCGCGCCCGCGTCATGGCGGTGTCCGGCGAGGATGTGACCGCGCCCTTCGTGCACGGCGCGCAAGCGGCGTTGGAGGCCGCGCGCAGGCAGGGCATCGGCATCGCGGTGCTGAAAGAGGGCAGTCCTTCCTGTGGCAGCGGCTACGTGTACGACGGCCATTTCGCCGGCCGCAAGCAGCCCGGCGTGGGCGTGACGGCGGAACTGCTGCAACGAGCTGGCCTGCGCGTCTTCAGCGAAAAGCAATGGCAGGAAGCCCAGGCCTGTCTGGACGGCCTGGAGGCGGCCGATGGGCGTTGACGTCGGCGACCTGCTGGTGCTGGCGGCCGTGGCGGGCTGCGCGGTCCTGGCGTGGAAGGCCGCGGTGCGCGCGGGATGCAGCAAGGGCCTGCTGCGCGTGGCCGGCGCGGCCAGCCTGGCCTTGTCCGCCTTCTTCTTCTACGCCTGGTACGCGCAATACCTGAAGTGGGACTTCAACGAGCTGGGCCGCTATTACGACTCGGTCGACCAGGTGGTCTACACGGATGCCGGATTCGTCTGGGTTTTGCCCGCTGGCGCCTTGCTGGCCGTCGGCCTGCTGTGCGCCTGGCGGGGCTGGCGGCGCTGAACCGCCGCATCCCCGAACTCCCGAATCCCGCCGCGTGGGTTGCCGGCCTGCGGCCTGCCCCTATTCGCTGCGGATGTTGGCCTGCTTCACGATCAGGCCGTTGTCGGCATATTCCTTCTGCACCTGGGCCGCGAACCGCTCCACCGTGCCGGGCGACATGATGTTCAGCGCGTCGGTCAGCGGCTTGCTGATGTCCGGCATGGCGGCGATCCGGTTGATCAGGCCATTCATGCGCTTGCGGAAATCCGGGCTGGTGCTGGCCGGCGCGAAAAAGCCGAAGGTGGAAGTCATGTTGGCCATGGGATAGCCCAGTTCGGCCAAGGTGGGCGTGCCGGGCCGCGCCGGCAGCCGGGCTGGCGAGCCCACGGCCAGCAGGGTGAGCTTGCCCTCGTCAATCAGCGCATTGACCGGGCCGGAGGCATTGACCAGCATCAGCGTGAACTGGCCGCCCAGGGCGTCGGGCACCATCTGCGCCATGCCCTTGTACGGCACGTGCGTGATGCGCACGCCCGCCTGGCCGTTGATCTGTTCCAGCATCAAGTGTCCCAGCGATCCCACGCCGGCGGTCGCGAGTGACAGGCCGCCGGGATCGGCCTTGGCCTGGGCCAGCATGTCCTGGAAGGACTTGCCCGTGAACTTCGGGCCGCCCACCAGATAGACCGGCGAATACATCACGGACGCCACGGGCGCCAGATCCTTCAAGGGGTCATACAGCGTCTTCATTACATGCGGCGACAGCGTGACCGGGCTGACGGCGGTGAAGGCCAGGGTGTTCTCGTCATGGGCTCGCGCCACCGTGTTCATGCCTATCATGCCGCCTGCGCCGCCGCGGTTTTCCACCACCACCGGCCGGCCCAGTTCCGCCGCCAATTTCTGCGCGAAGGCGCGCGCCGTGTTGTCGACGATGCCGCCCGCGCCATAGGGCACGACGATGGTCATGGCCTTGGCGTCGGCCTGCGCCTGCGCGGCGGCCGAGAGCGCGCAGGCCGCGCCGATGGCGCACAGCCCCGCGATCCGCTTGAGATTCAACATGCTTTCCCCTTGTCATGCCCGGCGGCCTATCCGCCGGGACGCGGCAACGGCCTTCCAATGAGGCGCGCCGGCATGCAGTGTGTGCAGGCCGGCGCGGCGGGACAAGCGGGAATACCCGGAATCGCGCTTCAGTGCGCGCGATAGCCGCGGCTGGTCATGCAGGAATCGAGCGCGCGGTTGTAGGAGTCCACCATGACCTGGGTGGTCCATTGCGTGATGGTGGCCGGGTCATAGCCGCTCTGGTTCATGGCCCAGCGCTGGCAGTCCACGGTGGCGTTGGCCTGCGCGCTGTTGACCGGCGGTACGGATTCGTATTGCACCGGCTCGTACTGGGGCTGGGGCGCGGCATAGACGGGGGGCGCCTCATAGACCGGCGCGTTGTAGACGGGGGCCGCGTAGACCGGCGGGCTGGTGTAGCCCACGCCCGACGAGTAGACGCCTGCCTGAGTGTAGGAAGGCCCGGAATCCGCCGCCAGCAGCAGGCCTATGGTGGCCAGCGCGAACGCGCCGCCTATCCACCAGCCGTCGGAACTGCTGCTGCCGCCATGGTAATTGTGATATCCGCCGTGATATCCACCGCCGTGGTATCCGCCACCGTGATATCCGCCGCCCCAATAACCGCCGCCACGCCCGCCAGCCAGGGCAGGCGCGCTTGCCATGGCCAATGCCAGCGCCGCGACGATGGCCATAAGGCCAGAAAACCGCTTCATGATCTTGCTCCTGATCCGTCTCGGGGCGGGCGCAACGCCTGGCCCGGGCCGGTATTCCTACTTTACTGCCTGGCCGGTGCCATAAAGTGTCTCAAGCGCTACCGAGATTTCAACTGATTTCAGCGGGGCGCGGGCGACGCCTGCCGGTCGGGCCAGTTGTTGCAGGAATGCGACTCGCCGGGGCGCAGGGTGATTTGCGGCTTGTCCTTGAAATACGCGGCGTCGCGGTCCAGGGTCATGTAGGTTTCGTAACCCGCTTTTTCCACGCACCAGTTCCAGAAGTAGACCTGCGAGCCGTGGATCACCATGGATTCAGCGCGCCATTCCCGCAAGGCCTCGAACGTGGCGCCGCCGTCGGCCGCGCTGCGGGTTTCATTGCGGAACTGTTCCCGCCCATAGGGAAAGGTGCTGCTGATCAACACGACCCGGGCATCGGCCAATGGATGGGAATTTTCGTCCAGCACCGTGGCGTGGGCGTCGGGCTGCATGGTCTTGTAGACCGGGTAGGGCACGCAACCCGAGACCAGGCTGGCGACGGCGATGGCGACAACAGCAGGCCAGTACTTTGGATATGACATTGCAATGGTTGTATCCGTGCTGGAAGCCGTGGGTAAAACCAGTGGCTAAAAGCGCCGAAGGGTAGTATTTTCTCGCGATGATTACGGCACGACCTACTTCTTTACCGCAAGACAAGCGTCTCACCAAGGGTGAACGCACACGGGCTCAACTTCTGGAAGTCGCGGCGGCGGAATTCGCGGAACGCGGATTCCAGCATACCCGGATCAGCGACATCGTCGCCCGGGCCGGCGTGACCCAACCTGTCTTCTATCAATACTTCGCCAGCAAGCAGGCGGCCTACGACGAACTGGTGGGCTTGTTCGCCCAGCGCTTGCGGCAGGCCATCGGCCAGGCGCGCTTGCCCGATGATCTGCAAGGCGCCGAACTGGCCGGGCGTCTGCGCCAGAGCGTAAGCGGCCTGCTCGCCATCCTGCAGGAAGATCCCAACCTGACGCGCATCGGCTTCTTCCAGGCCGCCGAGGCCGAGGCGCTGAAGGACGAACTGGTGGCGATGATCGCCGGCAACGTGGGCGCCGAGCAGCAGGCCGGCTTGTTCCGCGATGACATACCGTCCGACTGGTTCGCCCAATCGCTGATGGGCATCATCGAACGGTTCACGCGGCAGACGCCGGATGCGGCGCGGCAATTGGTCCTGGCGGAATTCATTGCCGATCTGCTATTGGACGGGATACGCAAACGACAACGACAAGCCTCCTAGCCGGAGGCTTTTTTTTGGCCTCGAGGCCGTCCCAGTCTGTTCAATCCTCAGGCCCAGGTCTCTTGCAGATGCGCCCATTTTGGCTGGCTGCCGGCCTGAACCGTGAACAGGACGGTGGCGCGCCGCTGGGTGGCGCCGGCGCTCCAGGCATGGCGCTCGCGGTAGCTCAGCAAGACCGAAGCCGTGTCGGCATGCAGCACGGCCAGCTCGTCGATATCGATCTTCAAGCCTGGGCGCGCGCCGCGCAGGCTGGCGAACAGGGCGGGCAAGGCCGTGGCGGACAGGCGCTGTCCGTCGGCCGCGATCATGCTGAAGCCAGGCGCAAAGTTCTCCAGCAGATCGGCCAGTTGGCTGTCCGGTGCGTCGGGTGTGCCTATCCATTGTTCGATGCGGGTATGGGCGTCGAGCGCCAGGCGCTGGCAGTGCGAGGAAAGGTCGGGCATGGGGTTGGATTCCAGAGAGGGAGCGTCATTCTAGGAGTCCTGTCGTTCGCAAAAAATGCCTTATGAATAGATATACTGTTCGTGTTTTTTTGACAATTCGTAGCGGCCTTCCATGATCAATCTGAATCGTCTGGCGATGTATGCGGCGGTGGTCGAGGCCGGTTCGTTCACGGCGGCGGCCGATGCGCTGGGCACGACCAAGGCGGTGGTCAGCTTCAATATCAAGCAGCTGGAACAGGAACTGGGCGTGGCGCTGTTGACGCGCAGCACCCGGCGGCTGGCCCTGACCGAGGCGGGCGAAGGCTTTTACGGCCATTGCGCCCGCCTGCTGCGCGACGCCGAAACCGCCGTGGACGAGGCGCGTTCCGGGCAGGCGGCCTTATCGGGCAGCCTGCGGGTCACGGCGTCGGTGGATTACGGCAACCTGGTGGTGGCGCCGGCGCTGGCGGCGTATGCGCGCGAGCATCCCGCCCTGCGGGTCAGCTACCGCGCCGGTTCGGCGCATGCGGACCTGATCGCCGAGCGGCTGGACTTGGCGATCCGGGTGGGGGCGCTGGAAGACTCCAGCTACCGCGCCACGCGGATCGGCCAGTTCAGGTTATGGCTTGTGGCCAGTCCCGCGCTGCTGGCCCAGCACGGCATGCCGCGCACGCCGCAGGCGCTGGCGGCGTTGCCGTGGCTGGCCAACAGGCCGGGGCGCAGTGACCGCTGGCGGCTGACGGACGGCAAGGGCCGCGAGCATGAACTGCGCGTGGCGCCGGTGGCGCAGGCCGATACGGCTTCGGCGCTGCTGGCGTTTGCCGTAGCGGGATGCGGAGTGGCCGCGCTGCCTGATTGGTTGCTGCAAGAACCGCTGGCGCGGGGAGTACTGCAACGCGTGCTGCCCTCGTACACCTTGCCGCGCCAGGAGGTTTACGCGGTCTATCCCGACACCCGCCACGTCAGCGCCAAGGTGCGGCGCTTCATCGATTTCCTGCGGGCGCGACTGGGGCCGTCCGGCAAGCCTTAGGGGCGGCGCAAGTTCCTTTTGAACTTGCACAGGCCCCGGCGTCGCGTCTCAGCGCGTCAATGCCGGCGTGCCGCCCGCGCCCAAGTCCCAATACAGTCCCGTCATCAGGCTCAACGCCTGCCGCAGCAAGGCCGGCGGCAGGTGTTCGTTCGGCGCGTGCTGGGAGCAGCCAGGATAGGAATGTGGCACCCAGATCGTGCGCAGGCCCAGCACGTCGGTGAAGATGTCGTTGGGCAGGGAGCCGCCCAGGTTGGGCAGCACGGCGGTCTTGGCGCCAGAGGTGCGTTCCAGCGAATCCACCGCCCAGCGCACCCAGGCGTCCTCCGGGTCGATGCGGGTGGCGCGGAACATGTTCTCGCGCGTCAGCGTGATCTGGACCATGGGAAAGCCCTGGCGGTCCAGGTGGCGGCGCAGGGCGGGGACCAGGTCGTCCGGGTCCACGCCCACCACGAAGCGCAGCTGGCAGCGGGCCCAAGCGCGCGGCGGAATGGCGTTGACGGGGGTGTCGGGGTTGCCGGTCTTGTAGGCCAGGACCTCGAACGAGCACCAGCCGAACACGCGCTCGGCGGGCGACAGGCCCGGTTCGCCCCACCAGGGTTCGATCTCGGGACCGTCGGCGCCGCCGTCCACCTGGCAGTCGGCCAGGGCGCGCCGCACTGCGTCGGGTAGCTCGCGCGGCACCCATTCGGGGATGCGGATCTGGCCGGTGGGCGAGACCAGCGTGGAGATCGCATGGGCCAGCTGGATGCCGGGGTTGGAAATCAGGCCGCCCCAGTTGCCCGAGTGGTGGCCGCCCGCGCGGGCCTCGATGCTCAGGTCGAAGTTCAGGCTGCCGCGCGCGCCCAGAAAGATGGTGGGGCGTTCGGCGCTCAGCCGCGGCCCGTCCGAGGCGATGAGCAGGTCCGCCGCCAGCATCGCGCGATGTTCCTCGCACAAGTCGCGCAGGCCCATGGAGCCGGTTTCCTCGCCCATCTCGATCAGGTACTTGGCGTTGAAGCCCAGCTTGCCGCGCGTTTCCAGCACCAGCCGCAGCGCTTCCATGTTGATGCTGTGCTGGCCTTTGTTGTCGGCGATGCCGCGGCCGTACCAGCGGCCCTCGGACTCGGTCAGCGCCCAGGGCGACAGGCCTTCCTTCCATTCCTTTTCCAGGCCGCGAATGACGTCGCCATGGCCGTAGCCCAGCACGGTGGGCAGGGCCGGATCCTCGATGCGTTCGGCATACAGGAACGGCGCCAGCGCCTTCGGATGCGTGAGCGTGCGGCAGGTAAATCCCAGCGCCTCGAAGGCCGGCCGGATCTCGGCTTCCAGATAGGCGGCGAGTTCGGGCGCGCGCGCCGGATTCTGGCTCTCCGTGGGCTGTGCCAGGCGGCGCGCCAGCAGGGCGCGGAACGCGCCGGAATCAAAACACTGTTCCGCCTGGGCGATGGCTTGTGCGCGGGTCATGATGGCTGGACTCCGTTGGGGGTAGGGGGATAGAGGTGGCAGGCCACCACGGATTGCTCGCGCCGGATCAATGTCGGGCGTTCGGTCTTGCATTGCGCCATGGCCTGTTGGCAGCGCGGATGGAAGGGGCAGCCGGGAGGCGGGCGCAACGGGTCCGGGAACGACAGGCCCAGCCCCATGTCGGGGATGCCCAGGCCCGGTTCGGGCGTCAGCACCGAGGCCAGCAGCGCCTGCGTGTAGGGATGGCGCGGGTCGTGGAACAGCTGCGCGGTGGCGGCGGATTCGACTACCCGGCCCAGATACATCACCGCCACATGGGTGGCGATGTGCTCGACCACCGCCAGGTTGTGGCTGATGAAGACGTAGGTCAGATTGAATTCGCGCCGCAGGTCCATCAGCAGATTCATGATCTGGGCCTGCACCGAGACGTCCAGCGCCGAGGTCGGCTCGTCGCAGATAACGATTTCGGGATGCATCACCAGCGCGCGTGCGATGGCGACGCGTTGGCGCTGCCCGCCGGACAATTGGCCCGGCGTGTTGTGGGCCAGCCGTGGCGGCAGGCCGACGCGTTCCAGCATTTCGATGGCTTTCTGCTGCTTGGGATTGGCGATGCCATGCACTTCCAGCGGCAGCGACACGATGGAGGCGATGGAGCGGCGCGGATTCAGCGAAGAATACGGATCCTGGAAGATCGGCTGGACACGGCGCGCCAGGGCGCGCCGGCCGAGGCTGCGGATGTCCTGCCCGTCGAGGCGGATCGCGCCTTCGGTCGGCGGCGTCAGGCCCAGCAGCATGCGGGCCAGCGTCGATTTGCCGCAACCGGATTCGCCCACGATACCCAGCACGGCACCGCGCTCCACCGCCAGGTCCACGCCATTGACCGCATGCAGGGTGCTGCGCGGCCGGAACATGCCCGAGCGGATCGAGAACTGCCTGCTGACGGCCTCGGCTTGCAGCAAGGGGCTCATGCCGGGACTCCTTCGGATTCGAGGATGCAGCGCCATTGTTGGCCGGACGCGGCACCATGCACGGGCACCTCATCGCGGCATTGCGGCTGGGCATGTGGGCAGCGGTCGCGGAAGGCGCAGCCTTGCAACTCGCCCACCAGCGCCGGCACCACGCCGGGTATGGTGCCCAGCGCCTCGCCGGGCGGCGTGCGCCCGGGCACGGGAATACAGCCCAACAGTCCTTGGGTGTAGGGATGGCGCGGCGACGCGAACAGTTCCGCCACCGGTCCTTCCTCGACGATCTGTCCGGCATACATCACCGCGACCTGACGCGCGATGCGCGCGACCACGCCCAGATCGTGGGTGATCAGCACCATGGCGATACCCAGTTCGGCCTGCAGGTCGGCCAGCAGCCGCAGGATCTGCGCCTGGATGGTGACGTCCAGCGCGGTGCTGGGTTCGTCGGCGATCAGCAGTTCCGGGCCGCACATCAGCGCCATGGCGATCATCACGCGCTGGCGCAGGCCGCCCGACAACTGGTGCGGGTACTGGGATAACCGTTGCCCGGCCGAGGCGATACCGACCTTCTCCAGCAGCTCGACCGCGCGGTCGCGCGCCTGCTGCGCGCTGGCTTTGCAATGGTGGATGTAGTGCTCGGTCAACTGCTCGCCGATGGCGTAGGCGGGGTTGAGCGCCGTCATCGGTTCCTGGAAGATCATGGCCATCTTGCTGCCGCGCAGCGCGTTGATGCGCCGCCCGCGCGCGGCCGACAGGTCTTCGCCCAGTACCGACAGCCGGCGGGTGCTGCGCTGCGCGGCCTTGGGCAGGAGGCCCATGATGGCCAGCGAAGTCATGGACTTGCCGCAGCCGGATTCCCCCACCAGGCATAGCGTTTCGCCGCGCCGGACCTGGAACGACACGTCGCGCACCGCGTGCAGGGCGCCGCGCGGCGTGGCGATGTCGACGGTCAGGCCCTGCACGTCCAGCACGATGTCCGTGTCGCTCATGCTCAGCCCCTCTCTTCAGGCGTCAGGAGTTGATGCAGCCCGTCGCCGGCCAGGTTGATCGCGAAGATCAGCAAGGCCAGCGCCGATCCGGGGATGGCAATCAGCCAGAACGAGAAGAACATATAGGCCTTGGCCTCCGAGATCATCAAGCCCCAGGACGGCAGCGGCGGCTGCACGCCCAGGCCCAGGAAGGACAGCGACGCTTCCAGCAGGATGGCGCTGGCGGCTTCCAGCGTGGCGATCACGATCAGCTGCGGCACCACGTTGGGCAGCACTTCGCCCCAGACGATGCGCCAGGTAGAGGCGCCCGCGGCTTGCGCCGCCGCTACGTACTCCAGCGATCGCACCTGCTGCGTGGCGCTGCGCATCACCACCGCGTAGCGGTCCCACTTGAGCAGCCCCAGCACCAGGATCACCACCCAGAGCGAACCACCGACGATGGCCACCGTAGCCAGCGCCACCAGGATGACGGGCATGGACAGACGGGTGGTGATGAGGAACGACACCGCCATGTCGACCTTGCCGCCGAAGTAGCCGGCCGCCATGCCCATGGCTGTGCCGATCAGGCCCGAGATCAGCGCCACGCTGATGCCGATCAAGAGCGAGATGCGGGCGCCGTAGAACAGGCGCGACATATAGTCGCGGCCGAGCTGGTCGGTGCCCAGCGGATGCAGCCAGGTGCCCTTGGCATACCAGACCGGCGGCGCCGTGCGGTAGGCCAGGTCCTGGAAATAAGGATCATGCGGCGAGATCCAGGGCGCCAACAGCGCGATCAGCACGATGACGAGCAGGATGCCGCCGCCGGCCAGCAGCGCCTTGTTGCGGCGCAGCCGCCGCCAGCGCAGGGCGGACGCCGACAGTTCCAGCGGGGGCTGGACGCCGGGAGCGGACGGGGTCAGGGTAGGCGTATTCATGTCAGGACACCCGGATGCGCGGGTCGAGCCACGCGTTGGCGATATCGGCCGCCAGGGTCAGCAGCACGTAGAGCACCGACAGCAGCAGCACGATCAGCTGCATCACGGGATAGTCCTTGTAGGTGATGCTCTGGTAAGCCAGGTAGCCCAGGCCGTCCAGCGCGAAGATGGTTTCGATGACGACCGAGCCGCCCAGCAGGTAGCCCAGCTGCACCGCGGCCAGCGCCACCACCGGCACGATGGCGTTGCGCAGCGCGTGCTTGAAGACGATCTTGCGCGCCGGCAGGCCCTTGGCGCGGGCGGTGCGGATGTAGTCGGCGGCCAGGACCTCGATCATGCCGGCGCGTATCAGGCGCATGAAGGCGGGCGCGACGTAGTAGCCCAGTGCGATCGCCGGCATGACGAAATGCTGCCAGCTGCCGCTGCCCGACACCGGCAGGATGCGCAGCGAGATCGAGAACAGCATGATCAGGATCAGCGCGAAGAAGAAGTTGGGCAGCGCCTGCCCCAGCACGGCGACCGCCAGGCAGATGCGGTCGATCAGGCTGCCCTTGTACAGCGCGGCCAGCACGCCCAGCGGAATCGAGATCAAGAGCGCGAAGGCCAGCGCGCCCATGCCCAGCAGCAGCGTGGTCTTGAGCTTGGAGAGGATCAGCGGCCCGGCCTCGGTCTTGAAATACACCGAGGTGCCGAAGTCGCCCTGCAGGATGTGCCAGAGCCAGTCCGCGTACTGCACCGCCAGCGGCCGGTCCAGGCCGTAGGTCTTGCGGATCATGTCGATGTCGGCCTGGCGCGCGCCTTCGCCGGCCAGGGCCAGCGCCGGGTCGCCGGACAGGTGCAGCAGCAGGAACGCCAGGATCGAGACCGTCAGCGCCACCAGCACCGCCAGGCCCAGGCGCCTGATCGTGAAATACAGCATAGGGCTTCCTCTTCGTTGGACTCACGCCGGCCCGGCGCGATGCAGGGCCGGCGCGGGGCCGCGCCTTACTTCCAGCTCATGTCCCAGAAGCGCACCAGTTCGTCCGAATAGGGCTTGAAGTTCACGTCCTTGGTGGCCACGTAGTAGGCAGGCAAGGTCCACAGCGGCACCGCGTAGGCCTTCTGCGCGATCAGGTCCAGCGCCTGCTTGTAGGCGGCGTTGCGCGCGGGGCTGTCGATGGTGCGGTCGCCCTTGGTGAGCAGGTCGCGCACCTGCGGGTCGCGAGTGACGTCGTCGTTGCCGAAGGCGAAGTACACCGGCGTGGACGCGGACACGTCGTTGACCAGGTTGGAGCCCCAGGTCTGGTGCGTGAGCGAGGCCTTGTTGGCGCGGATCATGTCGCGCATGGCGGCGTACTGCAGGAAGTTGAGCTTGGCGCGGATGCCCACCGCCTGCAGGTAGTTGATGATGGCTTCGGTCTGGTTGCGCTCGCGGTAGGCCACCAGGTCGATGTCGAAGCCGTTGGGGTAGCCGGCCTCGGCCAGCAGCTTCTTGGCCTGGGCCGGGTCGTACTTGTAGACCGGCGCGCCTTCCTGCGTGCAGCCCGTCTGCGAAGGCGTGCAGATGGTGTTGATGAGGCCGCCGCCTTCGCCCACGATGTTCTTCAGCATGGACTCGCGGTCGATCGCGTGGATGATGGCGCGGCGCACGCGTTCGTCTTTCAGCTGCGGTGCCGGCGTGCCTTCCTGGATGTTCATCTGCATGAACACGATGCGCATGGTGTTGCCGGTGACCATCTGCAGCGAGGGCATGCCGCCCAGCTGTTCGGCCTGGTCCTTGGGCACGCTCATGATCAGGTCCTCGCCGCCCGAGATGACTTCGGCCATCTGCGTCTGGCGGTCGGGGATGAAGCGGATCACCACCTTGCCGATCTTGGGCTGAGCCTTGGGCGAATCCTTGAAGTAGTCGGCATTGCGTTCCAGCGTGATGGACTTGCCCGGCTGGTAGTCCACCACCTTGTAGGGCCCCGAGCCCACCGGCTTGGCGTTCATGCCCTTGGGGCCGACTTCCTGGTAGTACTTGGCCGGATGGATGGCGGCGGTGGTGGACAGGTATTCCTTGGCGCCAGGGAAGGGCTCCTTGGTGATCAGGCGCACCTTGTACTTGTCGATCTTCTCGACCCTGTCGATCCAGGCCACGTTCTGCTGCGTCACGGCCTTGTTCTTCGGGTCCGCCACGTAGTTCAGCGTGTACACCACCGAGTCCGCGTCGAACTCCTCGCCGTTATGGAATTTGACGCCTTGGCGCAGTTCGAATTCCATGGTCTTGTCGTCGACCTGCTTCCAGCTCTTGGCGAGCTGCCCCTTGTACTCGTTGGTGACCGGGTCGCGGTAGAGCAGGGTGTCCCAGACGTTGGCGGCGATGATGACGCCGATCCGCACGTTGTTGTAGTAGGGGTCCACGCTCTCGGGCGCCTGGTCGTAGGCCATGCGCAGCGTGTCGTCCTTCTTGCCGGCCAGCGCCGGCTGGGCCGCCAGCGTGGCGCAGGCCAGCAGGGCGGCGGTCAGGGCCTTGAGGGGGATGGGGCTGCGTCGGGTCGGCGCGGATGCTGCGGGGGTGATGCGGAAATCAGTCATGGTGAGGCTCCTGTGGAAGTCACTGCACGTACTGCGTATCTGACATCTTCTATTCATGCGGGCGGCTCGGCCCGCTGTCCTGCTTGCGCAAGAGGGGGCGTCAGCCCGAATCGGCCACTGCCGCGGGCGGTTGGGCCAGGGTCTTCAACGCCGCCTCGCACTTGCGCTGCAAGTGCTGGCGCATGATGCCGGCCAGCCGGTCGGCGTCGCGCGCGTCCAGGGCCTCGGCCATCTCGATGTGCTCGCGCATCGCCAGATCCCATTTCTGGCGGTTCTCGTTCGAAACGAATCGCAGGTTCTGAATGCGCGCATTCTGGGCGTCGTACAGCTGCTTGAGCAGGCTGTTGTGCGCGGCCAGGCTGATGCGTTCGTGGATCGCGCGATTGGTCTGGAAGTAGGTCGGCAGGTCGTGGCGCGCGTGGCTGGCCATCATTTCGTAGGTCAGCGCGCGGATCTCGGCGATCTCGGTGTCCGTGGCCCGTTCGCAGGCCAGCCGGCAGGACATGGCTTCCAGCCCGCCTATGACCTCGAAGGCTTCGCGGATGTTCGCCTCCGACAGCGCCACCACCTGCGCGCCGCGGTTCGGTTCGATTTGCACCAGCCCTTCGGCGGCCAGCACGCGAAAGGCTTCGCGCAAGGGCGTGCGGGACACGCCCAGCAGGTCGCAAAGGGTGCGCTCGTTCAGCCGCGTGCCGGGCGGGAATTCACCCTGGATGATGCGTTCGCGCAATTGCCCGGCCACCGTAGCCGGCAGCGTGCGGCCGTTGCCCGCGCCGCGGGCCGCAGTCGGCGGCGCGGTTTCGGCAGCCACGCTGGCGGCGCCGGAATCAGGCATCAGGCTGGAAACGCTGCTCATTGGTATACAAAAATTCCCCGTGTTTTGCGAAACTATAAACCTGTACTTCCGTATCGCCCGATGGGTGTATACCCTAGGTTATTAACGTAAAAACAATGGGATAGAGTGACGCATGCCGCAAGTCCGCATGCCGGGCAACCCTTGCTTGTTTGCTTGGCGCCTTTTGTTGGTATACAAAAATATTCCACTTTGGGACTACGCATGCTTACCCTGAACAGTCATCCGTCCGGCCGGCATTTCCTGCAGATTCCGGGGCCGACCAACGTACCCGACCGCGTGCTGCGCGCCATCGACCAGCCCACCATCGACCATCGCGGACCGGAGTTCGGCGCGTTGGGCCTGGCGGTGCTGGAAGGCATCAAGCAGGTGTTCCAGACACAGTCGCCGGTGGTGATCTTCCCGTCGTCCGGCACCGGCGCCTGGGAGGCCGCGCTGGTCAATACCCTGTCGCCCGGCGACCGCGTGCTGATGGTCGAGACGGGCCATTTCGCCAGCCTGTGGCGCAAGCTGGCGGGGCGGCTGGGACTGGAAGTGGATTTCCTGGAAGGCGACTGGCGCCACCCGGTGGACGCGGCGGCCATCGCCGCCCGCCTGGCCGAAGACAAGGAACGTGAGATCAAGGCCGTGTGCGTGGTGCATAACGAAACCTCTACCGGCGTGACGAGCGACATTGCAGCCGTGCGCGCCGCGATTGACGGCGCCGCGCATCCGGCGCTGCTGATGGTGGACACGATCTCGTCGCTGGGCTCCATCGACTACCGCCACGACGAATGGGGCGTGGACGTGACCGTGGCCGGTTCGCAAAAGGGCCTGATGCTGCCGCCGGGTCTGGCCTTCAACGCCGTCAGCGCACGCGCCCTGGCCGCGGCCGACCAGGCACGGCTGCCGCGTTCGTACTGGGACTGGCGCGAAATGCTCGCGGCCAACGCCCGCGGCTACTTTCCGTACACGCCTTCGACCAATTTGCTCTACGGCCTGCACGAGGCCCTGGCCATGCTGCGCGAAGAAGGCCTGTCGCAAGTCTTCGCGCGCCACCAGCGCCACGCCCAGGCCACGCGCCTGGCCCTGGCCGGCTGGGGGCTGGAACTGCTGAGCCTGGACCCGGCCGCGCACAGCCCGGCCCTGACTGCGGCGATCATGCCGCAAGGCCACAGCGCCGACGCCTTCCGCAAAGTGGTGCTGGAACGCTTCGACATGTCGCTGGGGCAGGGCCTGGGCAAGCTGACCGACCGCGTGTTCCGCATCGGCCACCTGGGTCACTTCAACGACCTGACGCTGTGCGGCACCTTGGCCGGCGTGGAAATGGGCCTGGCCGCGGCAGGCGTGCCGCATCGGCCCGGCGGCGTGCAGGCGGCAATGGAATTCCTGGCCGGGGGGCGGGCAAGCGCCCCGGCCTGAGATACACACATAACGAGGGAAACAATGAACACACTCATGCAGCAGGCGATCCAGTTCGCCAACGACCACGAATCCGCCTGGGACCGCAGCGTCAAGGGCAACTTCGGCGTGCACCTGAACGATCCGCCGCCCTGGAACCGCCTGCTGGGCCCGATCCACGACCGCGGCCCCGTGTCCGGCGTGGTCACCGTGCGCGGCGAGACCATCGCGTCCTGGGGCGAACCCGAGCGCGCCGACTTGACGTTCAGCGTGGCCAAGCTCTATCTGGCAATCCTGGCCGGCGTGGCCCACGACCGCGGTCTGTTGCCGGACGTGGACGAACCTGTGGGCAAGCGCGTGCGTGGCATTGGTTTCGACGAAGGGCAGAACGCCGACATCACCTGGCGTCACCTGCTGCAGCAGACCAGCGAATGGGAAGGCGAACGCTTCGGCGTATCCGACCAGGCCGACCGCTACCGCGCCGTTACCTTCGGCGTGCCGCCGGACGGCAAGAAGGGCGAGGCCCGGCCCTTGCAGCGTCCCGGCACGTACTGGGAATACAACGACGTGCGCATCAACCAGCTGTCGTATGCGCTGCTGCACCTGTTCCGCAAACCCTTGCCCGAAGTCTTCCGCGAAGCCGTCACGCGGCCCATCGGCGCCAGCGAAAACTGGCAATGGGTGGGCTACGACAACGCCTGGGTCGAGATCGACGGCCAGCGCATGCCCTCCGTGCCGGGCGGCTCGCACTGGGGCGGCGGCATGTCCATCAGCGCCCGCGACCAGGCGCTGATCGGCCAGATGCTGCTGAACGACGGTATGGCCAACGGCCGCCGCATCCTGTCCAGCGAGTGGATCCGGGATATGCGCACGCCATGCGCGATCGCGCCGTATTACGGCTATTTGATCTGGCTGAATCATGAAGGCCGCGTGTTCCCGAGCGTGCCGGCTTCCAGCTTCTTTGGCGTGGGGGCGGGTAGCTCGTTTACCTGGGTGGAGCCGGAACGGCAGATGGTGGTGATCGTGCGCTGGCTGGATTCGGCCCATGCGGATGCTTTGTTCGGGAAGATCCTGGCGGCGGTGGACGCTGGCGTGTAGGGAGTTTTGGCTTGGCTTTTGGTGTTCGGGATATGGGGAGGGGCTTCGAGCTTGCCGATGTCAGGGTTCTTTAGCCGCCGAGGCTGCCCTGCGCCATTCCGATGCTCGCCCCGGCGGGGCTGCGCTTCGGATGGCTCCGGGGTCCTCGGCTGACAGTTGCCCAATGCCTTGGTTTTGGACCCCTGTTCATGGGCAGATGGCGTGAGCCGGTGGCCGGACGGAGGGATCCGAAGCGCAGCCCCACCGGGGCGAGCATCGGAATCCCGCAGTCCGGACGCCGGCGGTTCAAGAACCGCGGCCTTACAAAACCGATCATCAACAATCCAACCAACAATGCCTTAGGTGCAAATTTGACGGGCGCGGGCTTACCGTTGCATGCTCGCGTCTAATCCATTTCCGTGAATGAGAGGAAGCCAACCATGAACTACCGCCGCCTCGGCCGCAGCAATCTCCGCGTCTCTCCGCTCTGCCTGGGCACCATGATGTTCGGCGAGCAAACCCCCGACGACGAAGCCGCCCGCATCGTCGCGTCCGCGCGTGACCATGGCTTGAACTTCATCGACACCGCAGACGTCTACAACGGCGGCCGCTCCGAAGAAGTGGTCGGCAAGCTCCTGAAAGGCCAGCGCCACGACTGGGTGCTCGCCAGCAAGATCGGCAACGCCGTCGGTGAAGGCCCGAACCAGGCCCATTATTCGCGCCAGTGGCTCATCCGCGGCGTGGAGGACAGCCTCACGCGCCTGGGCACCGATTTCATGGACATCCTCTACCTGCACCGCGACTACCACGAGGAAAACCTCGAAGAGGCCCTGTGGGCCCTGGGCGACCTGATCCGCGCCGGCAAGCTGCGCAGCTTTGGCCTGTCCAACTTCCGCGGCTGGCGCATCGCCGAAGTGATGCGCCTGTGCGAAAAGCTCGGCGTGCCGCAACCCGTGGTGTGCCAGCCTTACTACAACATGCTCAACCGCGGCCCCGAAGTCGAGATCCTGCCCGCCTGCAAGCACTACGGCCTGGGCGTCGTGCCCTACAGCCCGATCGCGCGCGGCGTGCTCACCGGCAAGTACCTGCCGGGCCAGGCGCCCGCGGCCGACAGCCGCGCCGGACGCGGCGACCGCCGCATCCTGGCCACTGAGTTCCGCGAAGAGTCCCTGGAAATCGCGCAAAAGCTGGTGGCGCATGCCGCCGCCCGTGGCACGCAGGCGGGGCATTTCGCTACCGCCTGGGTGCTGGCCAATCCCATCATCACCGCCGTCATCGCCGGTCCGCGCACGCTGGCGCAGATGGAGGACTACTACGCGGCCCTGGATGTGAAGATTACGGCCGAGGACGAGGCCGTCGTCAATGACTGGGTCACGCCGGGCCACGCGTCGACCCACGGCTACAACGATCCCAATTATCCGTTCTACGGCCGTCCGGTGGCAACCGCCTGAAGCAATAAACCTCAGGCAGAAAGCGCCGGCCCGTGCGGCCGGCGCTTTCACGTTCAAGCCTTGCCCAATCCCCCGCGGGGCATGGCATTTGCCGCCGCCTCCAGTTCCGCCGGCTGCGCGCCGCGTCCGATCAGCATGGCGCACACCGCCGACACCACCCCCGCGAACAGCACGTACAGGCAGATCAGCCAAGGCTGGCCGCCGCCCGTCTTCAACAGCGCGGTCGCGATGATGGGCGTGATGCCCGAGGCGAAGATGCCGGAGAACTGATAGACAAAGGAAATCCCCGTGTAGCGCACCTTGGCGTCGAACAGCTCGCAGAACAGCGCCGCTTCCGGCCCGTACACGGCGGCGTACAGGATGCCGAACGGAATGATGATGGCCAGCCAGATCAGCATCACGCTGCCCTGGCTGTTGAGCATCAGCCAGAAGCCGGGGAAGGACGCTGCAGCAGTGATGAGCGAGCCCCAGAAGTAGACCCGGGTGCGTCCAATGCGGTCGGACAGGCGGCCGAAGAAGGGGATGAAGAAGCACATCACCAGGGCCGCGGCCATCACGCCGATCAGCGCTTCGGTGCGCGTGATCTGTACGGTCTGCGTCAGGTACGAGATCGAGAACACGCCGAACACGTTGAAGAACACGCCGTCGATGTAGCGCGCGCCCATGCCCTTGAAGACATTGCCCGGATAGCGCTTGAGCATGTCGAAGAAGGGAATGCGGCTTTCGGCGTTGTTGGCCTTGACCGCCGCGAATTCCGGCGTCTCTTTGATGTTCAGGCGGATGTACATGCCCACCAGCACCATCGCGGCCGAGGCCAGGAAGGCGATGCGCCAGCCCCAGGCCATGAACTGCTCGTCGGTCAGCAGGGTGGATAGCAGCGCCACCGTGCCAGAGGCCAGGCACAGTCCGATCGCCAGTCCGATCTGCGGCAGCGAGGCGTAGAAGCCTTTCTTGCCGGGCGGGGCGTATTCATAGGCCATCAGCACCGCGCCGCCCCATTCGCCGCCCAGCCCGATGCCCTGGAACACGCGCAGCAGAAGCAGCAGGATGGGCGCCCAGATGCCGATGCTGTCGTAGGTCGGCACCAGGCCGATCAGAAAGGTGGCGATGCCCATGATCATCAGCGTCATCACCAGCATGCTCTTCCTGCCGATGCGGTCGCCGAAGTGGCCGAAGATCAGCCCGCCCAGCGGCCGGGTGATAAAGCCCACGGCGAAGGTGGTATAGGCCAGCATGGTCGAGATCGTCGGGTCGCCGGTGGGGAAGTACAGCTTGTTGAACACGATGCCCGCGACGACGCCGTACAGGAAAAAGTCGTACCACTCGATGGTGGCGCCGATCAGCGACGCGGCGACGACTTTGCGCACCGCGGCTTCGTTTTGCTTGGCCATGTCTAGTCTCCTTTGGTGGGGCGGTCGGGCAATCTGCGTTGTCCTGCGCCTTGGGGGTTCTGCTATCCGGGGTCCGTCATCTCCGATTCAGGCGGCGACGCGCAGCGCCTGCGGCTGTGCTTGCCTGAGGTCCTGCAACATGAAATCGGCCGCGCGTTCGGCCAGCATCACCACGGGCACGTTGGTGTTACCTGACACCAGCGTGGGCATGATCGAGCAGTCCACCACGCGCAGTCCCGCCACGCCATGCACGCGCAGGCGCTCGTCCACCACGGCCATGGGGTCGCTGGACGGTCCCATCTTGGCGGTGCCGGACGGATGGAAGATCGTGGCGCCGTATTCGCGGCAGAAGTGCAGGATCTCGTCGTCCGTGCGCACCTCCGGCCCGGGGCGGAACTCGCGCTTCATCAGGCCGGCCAGCGGCTCGGTGGCGGCGAGTCTGCGCGCATACTTCACCGCGGCCACGGCCATGTGGCGGTCCAGTTCGGTGGACAGGTAGTTCGGCTGCATGGACGGCGCCTCGAAGGGGTCCGCGCTGCGCAGCTGGACCCGGCCGCGCGACGTGGGCCGCAGCTGGCACACCGAATAGGTGCAGCCTGAGAACGGATGCACCTTGCCGCCCGCCATGTCGGCGGACAGCGTGGCGAAATGGAACTGCGTGTCGGGCGTGCGGCTGGCCGGATCGACCCGGCAGAACACGCCGCCCTGATTGATGCCCACGGCCAGCGGGCCGCCGCGGAACAGCAGCCATTCCAGCCCCATGCGGGCGCGGCCAGTCAGGCTGCGCAACTGGTCGTTGGTGGTGATGGGGCGGGTGGTTTCGTAGATCAGACGGATCTGCAAGTGGTCCTGCAGGTTCTCGCCCACGCCTGGCAGGTCGCGCACCACGCCGATGCCGAACTGGCGCAGCAGGGCTGCGGGGCCGACGCCGGACAACTGCAACAGCTGCGGCGACTGCAGGGCGCCCGCGCACAGCACGACTTCGCGGCGGGCGCGCACGGTGTGCACCTGGCCGTTGCGCCGGTAGCGCACGCCGCAGGCTCGCTTGCCTTCGAACAGCACGGCCATGGCGTGGGCGTCGGTCTCCACGCGCAGATTGCTGCGGCCCTGCGCTGGGCGCAGGTAGGCGACGGCGGTGGAGCAGCGGCGGCCGTTGCGCGTGGTGAGCTGGTAGTAGCCCACGCCTTCCTGGTCGCCGGTATTGAAGTCCTGCACATGCGGCAGGCCCAGCTTTTGCGCGGCGCCGATCAGCGCTTCCACCAGCGGATGCGCCGTTTTGATCGAGGTGGCGTTGAGCATGCCTTCGGTGCCGCGCGTGGGGCCAGGACCCAGGTCATTGTTTTCCAGCTTGCGGAAGTAGGGCAGGCATTCGTCCCAGCTCCAGCCGGGATTGCCGGCGGCGGCCCAGGCGTCGTAGTCGCGCCGCTGGCCGCGGATGTAGATCAAACCGTTGATGGAGCTGGAGCCGCCCAGCGTGCGGCCGCGCGGCCAATAGATGCGCCGGTCCAGCATGCCGGGGTCGGGGTCGGTGTAGTAGCCCCAGTTCAGGACCTTGTGGAACATGGTCTTGCCGTAGCCGATGGGGATGTGTATCCACGGGTTGCTGTCCTTGGGGCCGGCTTCCAGCAGGCAGACGCTATGCGTGCCGCTGGCGCTCAGCCGGTTGGCCATCACGCATCCGGCCGAGCCGGCGCCAACCACGATGTAATCCACGGTATCGGACATGTCCGCAAGCTCTCCCTGCAGCCGGGCGCTGCGCCTGGCCTACGGCGCGTTTACCCTGCTTGTCGTTGTGGGGCGCACTTATATACTGGATCGATGCCGGGGCTTGGGTGCTCCGTCATTTGTGGCGATTCTAGGAAGCACGCGCGCAGAACAAAGCACAACAGGCGCAGGGGCGGAAAAGTGGAACAGAATATGCAGATTCAGTTTCAAAATCGCGGTGCAGCATCGGCGCAGCAGGCCGACGACGCCGCGACCCAACAGGAAGCCGCGCGTTCGCTGCGCGCGCTGGTGGTGCTGGACCACCTGGCGCGAGCCCAGCATCCGCCCACCCTGGCGCAACTGGCGCAGCGGCTGGATATGCCCAAGACCACCTTGATGCGCCTGCTGGCGGCCATGCAGCGCGCCGGCTATGTCGCCGCCACGCCCACCGAGAACGGCTTCGTGCCCGGGCCGCAGGCCGCCACGCTGGCGCTCGCCACCTTGCGCGCATCTGCCTTCTCGCGCGCCTGCCGCGCCGTGTTGGCACAGCTTGTCGGCACCTTGGGCGAAACCTGCAACTTGACGGCGCCTGACGGCGATCGCGTGATCTACATGGAGCGGGTGGAAACGGAGGAGCCGCTACGTCTGTTCTTCGCGGTGGGCAGCCATGTGCCCATGCATTGCACCGCCAGCGGCAAGCTGTTCCTGGCGTCCATGAATCGGTTGGAGCGCGGGCGGGTGCTGGCGCGCCTGCCGCTCACGCGCAACACGCCGCGCACGCTGACGGACCCGGCCCGATTGGAAGAAGAGCTTGAGCGGCTGGCCGCGCGCGGCATAGGCATCGACAACGAGGAGTTCGTGCGCGGCATGAGCGCCGTGGCCGTGCCGGTGCGCGATGCGGACGACCGGGTGGTGGCGGCGGTGGCCTGCCATGCACCGACCGCCCGGGTCATGCTCGATGATCTGCTGCGCGCGGTGCCCGTACTGGAACGCGCGGCAAGATCCATGCACGAGGTGCTGGCGCAGCATCGCGCCGGCGCGGCTTGACCGCGCGCTTCGCGGGCGGGCCGCGGTTCAGGCTTGAGGATTGAACAGGTCCGGCGGCAAGCGCGCCACCGCGTCGTAGGTAAGCCGGATATGAGCAGCCAGCAGGTCACAGGCGCGGTCGGCATCGCGGGCCAGCGTGGCGTCCAGAATGCCCTTGTGTTCGTCGTCCAGGTTACGGGCGATGGGCTTGCGCGTGACGGTCAGGCGGCGGTAGCGCTCGGCCTGCTGGTACAGGATGCCCAGGAAATGATGCAGCCAGCGCGAGGGACAGGCGCGGATCAGTTCGCGGTGGAATTCGCGATTGCGCTGTTCCCATTCCTCGAATCGGGTGTCGGGGTCAGCGGCCAGGCGCTGTTCGGCCTTGCTCAGGCGGTGGAAGGCGGCGAGCACGGCGCTTTCCCAGTCGTCGTCGCCCAGGGCGATGGACTGCCGCAAGGCCTGGGTTTCCAGCAGCACCCGGTTCTCGGTGATGTCGCGGAAGTCTTCCAGCGAAATCGGCGTGACGTGAAAGCCGCGCTGGCCTTGCGCGATGACCAGTGCATCCGACACCAGCAGCGCCAGCGCTTCGCGCAGCGTGCCCGCGCCCACGCCGTAATCGTCCTTCAGGTGTTCGACCCGCAAGCGCGATCCTGGCGGGTGCACGCCCTGGATGATGTCGCGGCGCAGGTTGACATAGGCCGCGCCGACCAGGGTGTTGGCCGAGGCGGAATGGGCAAGCGGAGGGAGGGTGGCGCCTTCTGACATGGGGGCTACTTTATCACTGTGATAAAAAAATCTCGATAAAAATTATTGACGCCGAGATTTATGCTGCTTATCGTAGAAAAAAGCGTCGAGACGACGACCGGCATGAAGCCGGCGGCAGGCGCAACCAGGAGACAAGCAGAGTGATACGGCTACACGACGTCCGGCAGGCCCGGCTGCGCACCCGCAATCCGTCCAAAACGCCCGCGCGGAGACCGATGTTGCGCCGCATGGCGGCCTGCGTGGCCGCGTTCGCGGCGCTTGCCGCAAGCCCCTGGGCCAGCGCCGAGAACTGGCCCGCCCGGCCCGTGACGATCCTGGTCAACGGCGGTCCCGGCAGCTTGCCGGACCTGTTCGCCCGGCCCCTGGCCGAGCGCCTGCACCACGCCCTGGGCCAGCCTGTGGTGGTTGAAAACAAGCCCGGCGCAGGCGGCATGCTGGCGATGCAGCAGCTGAAATCCGCGCCGGCCGACGGCCACACGCTGGCCCTGGTCACCAACGCCCACCTGGTGTGGAACCCCTACATTTTTCCGGCCCTGACCTACGATCCGGCGCGCGACCTGCAGCCGGTCAGCCCGCTGGCGGTCATCCCCATGGCGCTCACGGTCAATGACAAGCTGCAGGCCAAGTCCCTGGACCAGTTGCTGGCGCTGGCGCGCCAGAAGCCTGGCCGGCTGAATTACGCGTCCTCGGGTAACGGCAGCCCGCCCCATGTGCTGTTCGAGATGCTGCGTGAACAGGCCGGCGTCGACATCATGCACGTGCCGTTCAAGACCGGCACCGGCGCGCTGAACTCCGTGCTGGCGGGCGACACGGAAATCTATTTCGCCGGCACCGCCCTGGTGGAGCCCATGGTCAAGGAAGGACGCTTGCGCGTGCTGGCCATGAGCGAAACCGTGCCCGATGCGGCTTTCGGCAAGGCGCCGACGCTGGCCGCCAGCCATTTCACGGGCTTCGAGGGCGCGGTGTGGCTGGGCGTGGCCGCGCGCGCCGGCACGCCGGACGCCATCGTGCAGCGGCTCAACGAAGAAATCGGCCGCGCGCAGCAGGACGGCGCGCTCAAGCAGATGTACGCCAGCCACGGCTCGCTGCCGTACCATCTGGCGGCGGCGGCCTTTGCCCAGCGGGTTGCTGCAGAGCGGGATACTTCCGGTCCCGTGCTGCGCAAGCTGGGCATCAAGCCCGATTGAATTCCCCCTTTCCAACCCGAGGGCCTGCGCAAGGCTCGCGTCAGTGCGTAACAGCCCTCTAATTCCGGGCTCCGCTTGCGGAGCCCGCAGCAGCTTATGAACCTGATCGAAGAGATTGTTGAAAACTCCCCGTCCATCCGCGACATCCGCAGGGACATCCATGCGCATCCGGAACTGGCGTTCGAAGAGAACCGCACCTCCGACCTGGTGGCCCAGCTGCTGGAAAGCTGGGACATCCCGGTGCATCGGGGCTTCGGCAAGACCGGCCTGGTGGGCGTGATCCGCAATGGCGACTCCGGCCGCACCCTGGGCCTGCGCGCCGACATGGACGCGCTGCCCATGCACGAGGTCAACCAGTTCAGCCACGCCAGCAAGCATCCCGGCGTGATGCACGCCTGCGGCCACGACGGCCACACCGCCATGTTGCTGGGCGCCGCCCAGCATCTGGCGCGCCATCGCAACTTCGACGGCACGGTCTACCTGATCTTCCAGCCGGCCGAAGAGCGCGGCGGCGGCGCGCGCGAGATGATGCGCGACGGCCTGTTCGAGAAATTTCCCATGGAAGCCGTGTTCGGCATGCACAACATGCCGGGCATCCCGGTCGGCTGCTTCGCCTCGTCCGCGGGGCCGGTGCTGGCGTCCAACAGCGAATTCCACGTGACCATACGCGGCAAGGGCGGCCACGCGGCCATGCCGCACCTGGCCATCGATCCCATACCCGCGGCGGCCCAGATGATCGAGGCCTTCCAGACCATCATCAGCCGCAACAAGAAACCGCTGGAGACGGCAGTCATCTCGGTAACCACAGTGCAGGCGGGCGGGGTCGTCAACGTCATCCCCGACACCTGCGAACTGCGCGGCACGGTGCGCGCCTACACCCGCGAAACGCTGGACCTGATCGAGCGCCGCATGGGCGAGGTCGCGCAGCACGTGGCTGGCATGTTCGGCGCGCAGTGCGAATTCGTTTTCACGCGGCACTATCCGTCGACCATCAACCACGAAGCCGAGACCTCCTTCATGCGCAACGCGCTGACCCAGGTGGTGGGGCAGGAGCGCGTGCTGGTGCAGGCGCCCATCATGGCGGCCGAGGATTTTTCCTTCATGCTGGAAGAGGTGCCCGGCAGCTATTGCTTCATCGGCAACGGCGAAGGCGACCACCGCGAACCTGGCCACGGTGAAGGTCCGTGCCTGGTCCACAACACCAGCTACGACTTCAACGATGCGCTGCTGCCGATCGGCGCCAGCGCCTTCGTGAAGCTGGCGGAAAACTGGATGCCGCGCAAGTAGCGGCAATGGCGGCGCGGGCGGGCAGGGCAATGCCTGTCCGCCCGCGTGCCGCAAAATCCGGGTTCAGTGTGTGGTACCGGCCTGGACCGACAACTCATGGTTGCGTGTGCGCACCAGCAGCGCGCTCAGCACCGCGGCCAGCCCCGCGATCAGCGCGCCCGCCAGAAAGGTCAGCTGATAGCCGCCATTCAGCGCCACGCTCGGCGCCGCGCCTGCGGCGGCCAGGCCCGCGCTGCGCGCCGCGGCCAGACTGGCCAGCACCGCCAGGCCCAATGCGCCACCCATCATGAAAGCGGTGTTGACCACGCCCGAAGCCAGGCCCGACTGGCTGGGCTCCACATCGCTCATCGCGGCCAGCAGCATGGGATTGAAGGCCACGCCCGCGCCCAGGCCCAGCAATAGCATGCCGGGCAGCACGTCCGCGGCGAAGCTGCCGTCCACCGGCGCGCGCGCAAACAGCGCCAGTCCCAACGCTGCCATGAACAGGCCCGTGGCCAACGGCGCGCGGATGCCGAAGCGCATCACCAGCTTGGCCGACAGGCCCAGCGAGAACGCCGCCATGATGAGGTTGGCCGGCAGGAAGGCCAGGCCCACTTCCATAGGGCTATAGCCCAGCACCAGCTGCATGTACAGCGCCGACACGAAGAACCACGCGAACATGGCAGCAGCCCACAGCACGCCCACGACGTTGGCGGTGGCCACGTTGCGCAGGCGGAACAGGCCCAGCGGCATCAGCGGCGATTCCACCCGCGCCTCGATGGTCAGGAACAGGATCATCAGCGCGGCGGCCGCGCCCAGCAGGGTCAGCGATTGCGTCGACGTCCAGCCGGCTTCATTGCCATTGACCACGGCATACACCGCCAGCATGAGCGAGGCCGTGACGCTGAGCGCGCCGGCCACGTCCAGCCGGGTACCCGCGGCGGCGGGCCGGGCGGCCGGAATCAGCCGCAGGCACAGCGCATAGACCACTACGCCGATAGGCAGGTTGACCAGGAAGATCCAGTGCCAGGACAGTGCGCTGGTCAGCAGCCCGCCCAACAGCACCCCGATGCTGCCGCCGCCTGCACAGACAAAGCCGTACACGCCCATGGCGCGCGCCCGTTCGCCCGTTTCGGTGAACAGATTCATGATGAGCGACAGCGACACCGCCGACACCACCGCGCCGCCCAACCCCTGCGCGGCGCGTGCGCCGATCAGCAGGGCCTGGTTCTGCGCCAGGCCACAGGCCAGCGAGGCGATGGTGAAGACCACCAGGCCCGCCAGGAACATGCGGCGGTGGCCCAGCAGGTCGCCCAGCCGCCCACCCAGCAGCAGGAAGCCGCCGAACGTCAGCATGTAGGCATTCACCACCCAGACCAGCGAGGTCTCGGTGAAATGCAGGTCTTCGCGAATAGAGGGCAGGGCGACGTTCACGATGGTGGTGTCCAGCACAATCATCAACACGCCCAGGCAAAGCACCATCAGCGCCCACCAGCGTTGCTTGCCGTGTATTCCATGCGTCATCAGTTGTTGCTCCGTGGATGGCGGCTCGATCCGCCGTCTTGCTTCTTAGTGGGAAACGCGCCCGCCGCTGACCATCCAGCGGGTGCCGTAGCGGTCTATCAGCGAGCCATGGGCTTCGGCCCAGAAGGTCTTCTGCAGCGGCATCGTAATACTGCCGCCATCGGCCAGCAGCTCGAAGACGCGCTGCGCGTCCGAGACCGTGGGATAGGCCAGGGACAGGGCCACGCCCTGTTTGCCAGGGTAAGGATGCCCGGCGGTGGCATCGCTGCCCATCAGCGTCTGCTCGTCCAGGCCCAGGCGTGCGTGCATGATGCGCCCGGCGTCTTCGTCCGACAGGACCGGCATGGCGGCGTCGGGCGGCGCGTCCGCATAGCGGATCATGGCCTCCATCCGGCCGCCCAGCACGCGTTCGTAGAACTGCATGGCTTCGGCGCAATTGCCGTCAAAGCTGAGGTAGGCGGATAGTTGGGGCATGATCTCTCCAGAGTGGTGAACGGACGGTGCCAGGAGGGCGGCGCCGCTCTATGATGGAAGCCCGACCCTCACATACCAAGGAGCCCGGCCATGCTGAAAGGAAGCTGCCATTGCGGACAGATCGCATTTGAAGTCGACGGCGAACCGTCCCAGGTCCTGGAATGCAATTGCTCGCACTGCATCCGTAAAGGCTATCTGCTGTGGTTCGTGCCTCGCGCCAGCGTGCGCCTTGCCACGCCCGCCAGCGGCTTGTCGACCTACCGGTTCAACAAGCACGTGATCTCACACCATTTCTGCGCCAATTGCGGCTGCGCGCCATTCGGCTTTGGCGTAGGCGCCAAGGGCGAAGAGACCGCGGCGGTGAACGTGCGCTGCCTGGAAAACGTGGATCTGAACGCCTGGCCCCGCATTCCGTACGACGGCCGCAGCGTCTGAGCGCCGCGAACCGGGCTACATCATAGGGCATGGCCGCGCCGCGCGATATGGCGAGTGCGTGACATGTCTTTTCATCGAATTGAACTAGTTTCCAGGGAAGCGCCGCATGAGCACCGTAACACTGCTGTCCGACGAAGACGTACGCAAAAGCCCGCAAGCCTGGGCCGTGTTCGAAGACATTCGCGCCACGCGCAAGTCGGATTTCATCAACAACTTCTGGCGCGCCCTGGCCAACGATCCGCCGCAGCTGGAGCGGGTCTGGGGCCAGCTCAAACAGGTCATGATGGCCGACGGCGAACTCTCGCCGCTGGTGCGTGAAATGATCTACATCGCCGTGTCCACCGCCAACGGCTGCACTTACTGCATCCACTCCCACACCGCCGCCGCCCGCGCCAAGGGCATGACCGACGGCCAGCATGCCGAACTGCTGGGCGTGATCGGCATGGCCGCGCAGACCAACGCCATGGTCACGGCCATGCAGGTGCCTGTCGACGAGGCATTCATCGTGAAATAGGAGGCCGCCATGTCTCTGATTCCGCTGTTTCCGCTATCCAACGCGCTGTTTCCCGCCGGCGTGCTGCATTTGCGCATCTTCGAGGTGCGCTACCTGGACATGATCCGACGATGCATCGCGGACGGCAGCGAGTTCGGCGTGGTGGGCCTGCTGTCGGGCCAGGAGGTTCGCACGCCGGAGGGCATGGAGACGCTGGCGCCGGTCGGTACGATGGCGCGCATCGAATCGTGGGACGCGCCCATGCCGGCCCTGCTGGAGCTGCGCTGCGTCGGCACCAGCCGCTTCCGGCTGCTTTCCAGCGAGGTGGCAAAATACGGCCTTTGGATGGGCCAGGCCGAGCCCATCCCCGACGACCCGCCCGCGCCCGTGCCGGCGGCCATGCAGCCTAGCGCCGACGCGTTGGGACGCCTGGTCGCCCAATGGCAGCAAGACGGGGTGTCCCCCGAAAGAATGCCCCTGGGCCCGCCGTTCCGGCTCGACGACAGCGGCTGGGTCGCCGATCGCTGGTGCGAACTGCTGCCGCTGCCGCCCGACGACAAGGCCGCCTTGCTCGCCATGACCGATCCGGTGGCGCGCCTGGCGGCAATCCAGGACGTGCTGCGGGGGCAGGGGCTGGCTTAGGACAGATCAAGGGCTGGTTTAGGGCAGATGCCAGGGGCCTCGTATGGCTCGTATTGCGTGCCGGGCCTCGGCGTAACCGTATTTGGACACCATGGAAATCAGGATAGACGAGGGCCTGCGCGCCTACATAGACCCCTTGACCGACGACGAGCGCGAAGCGCTGGAACGCAGCCTGCTGGCCGAAGGCTGCCGGGACGCCCTGGTGCTATGGGGCGATCTGCTGGTCGACGGCCACAACCGCCATGCGCTCTGCATGCAGCACGGCATCCCCTTCGAGACCCGCCAGAACACCTCGTTCAAGTCCATCGAGGACGTGCACCTATGGATGATCGAAAACCACCTGGGCCGGCGTAGCGTGTCCGACTTCCAGCGTGGGGTGCTGGCGTTGCGCAAGAAGGAAATCCTGCAGGCGCGCACCCCCTCGGCGCCCGCGTCCGACGATCCGCCTTGGGACGAAGACTCCGGCGAACCGCCGCCGTTGCCGGCCGCAGTCGTGTCGCAGGCGCTGAGCCGCCAGGCTCTGGCTCGGGCTGCGCGTATCAGCAGCAATACCTTGGGGCAGATCGAGAAGATACAGAAGGCTGCAGCGCCGGAACTGGTGCGGGCGGTCAAGGATGGGGCTATCTCCATCAATGCTGCGGCGGCTGTGGCGACGTTGCCGCCCGAGCGCCAGGCTGCGGCAGTGGCTGGCGGCAGGAAGGAATTGCAGCAGGCTGCCCGGGAAGTCCGCCAAGCCAAGGCGCCGCCGCCGCGGGAGGCTGTGCCGGATATTCCTGTTGAGAATATTGCGGATTTGCCGGCCGAGGTGGTGCGGCTGCGCGAACTGCTGACCCGGCTGACGGATGAGCGGGATCAGCTTAAGAAGAAGGTGATGCATTTGACGGTGGCGCTGGCTGAGGCTCGGAATGCGTCGGCGGGAGGGGATGATTGAAGGCTTGGGTGGCGTAGGGGGCGGGAACTGAGTAGAGAAGCTTCGAATCAAGCGAAAGCTGGCTTGTCGCCGGCGGTATTGGGCTTGTTCACCCCCACGTTGGCGCGCACCAGCCGCTCGGGGTGCGCTACCAGTTCCGTCACCAACGCTGCCACGCTCTTGCGCGATACTTCGGTGCCCTTGAATGGCTCGTCCCGCCCGGTGATCTCGTAGTCCACTTCCTCTTCGTTCTGCAGCCAGGCAGCACGCAAGATGGTGTAGTCGGTATCGGACGCCTCGATCAGATCCGCTGACTTGCGGTAAGGCGGCAGGTACTGGCCGATCTCGTGGCGGTTCCATTCGCCGAACTTGCCTGGCACTTCGTCATAGATGCCCAGCGAGTTCACGATGATCAGGCGCTTGACGCCCTTGGACCTCATCACCGCCAGGATGTGCGCAGTCTGTTTGTCCACGTCACCCGCCAGATTGGCATAGACCACATCCTGTCCCTCCATAAGCTGGGGCAGCAGCTTCTTGTCCATCACATCGCCGATGGCTATTCTGGCGTTGGCGGGTTCCGCGCTGGTGAGCTTCTTGGGGTCGCGCACAAGCAGAGTCTGTTCGAGATCCTTGCGCTCGCCCAGCATCTGTACGACCCAGCGGGCAATCTGGCCGCTCGCGCCCAGGATCAATACCTTGGTCATGGCCTTGGTCATGTTGTTCCTCTCCAAATGAATCGGCCCAGCCGTCTCCGGCGGGGCCGATGGCTTGTTCTCGCAGAAGGCCGGGGAGCAGCAGGCTCGCGCTCAGCCTGCGTCTACAGGTTTTCCTGATAGAAGGGGATCAGCTTGGCCAACGCCTGGCCGACGGGCTCGGGCTTGTCGTACAGGTCATAATGCGACCAGCCTTCGACCACGACCAACTCCTTCTTCTTCGAGGCGGCGCGGCCAATGATCTCGCAGCCGTCGCGGTAGGCGCCAAAGGCCCCGACCTGATCGCCGACCACCACCATCAAGGGCTGCGTCAACAAGGTCTCGCAGAGGTGAAAAGCATCCCAGCCTATGGCCGCGGACTGGTGCGAGAGCAGCGCACGGTTCAGGCCATTGGGCGCGCGGCCACGGTCACTGCGGTAGTACTCGGTGGCGCCAAGCACGTCAATTTCCTTGATGCCCGCTTCCTTGGCTGCCTCGGGCGAGGGCGGCAGCAGGTCGTCAACGCGCAGCGCGGCCCCCCGGGCCTCTGCCGTGCGCTGCTTGGCCATGGCCTCCAGCGCGCCGATAGGATCAAATCCGCTGAAGCCTTCGCGCATCAGGCGGCCATAGTTCGCGCCCGTGACGGTGCCCACGGCCTTGATCCGGCGCTCGGTCATGGCGGCGTTGATGGAGTAGCCGCCGCCTCCACAAATACCCAGCACGCCGATGCGTTCTTCGTCCACATAGGGCAGCGTCACCAGGTAGTCGCACACCACCCGAAAGTCCTCGACGCGCAGCGTGGGGTCTTCGGTGAAACGCGGTTCGCCGCCGCTGGCGCCCTGGAAGCTGGCATCGAAGGCGATGACGACGAAACCTGCCTTGGCCAGGGCCTCGCCGTAGACCTTGCCCGAGGTCTGCTCCTTGCAGCTTCCTATGGGGTGCGCGCTGATGATCGCCGGGTACTTCCTGCTTTTGTCGAAATCCGGCGGGAAGTACAGGTCCGCCGCAATGTCCCAGTAGGTGTGCTTGATCTTGACGCTTTGCATGATGCGCTCCTGGTGGCCGCTAAGTAGGAATTGCCGGGCCACTTCTGTCTGAAGGCGCAAGCCCAAGCCCGATGAATGCACTGTACGCCGTGCATTTGGTTAGCCATAGCCCCCAATTCGAACTACAGTAGTATTTCCAAATTGACAATGAGCGTTGCATGGACCCGTCATTGCTTCCTTCCCTGGCCTGGTTCGCCCATGTGGCCCACCACCGCAGCTTTACCAAAGCCGCGGCTGAAATGGGGGTCTCTCGCGCCAATCTGTCGCAGAACGTGAAGGCACTGGAGCGCCGCTTGAACGTCAAGCTGCTGTACCGCACGACGCGGGACATGTCGCTGACCGAAGAAGGCCAGCGTCTCTATGACGTGTGGTATCCGGCATTGATCGCGGTGGAGCGCACGGTACGCACCATGCACGACATGCGTGACGAGCCCTCCGGGCTGGTGCGGGTGAACACCTCGCGCGTAGCGGCCAAAACGCTGCTGGACCCCCATTTGCAGGAGTTTTGTACGCGCTACCCCAGACTCCAACTGGAACTGGTCATGGACGATGCGCTGGCCAACATCGTGGCCGAAGGCTGTGATGCCGGCATACGCATAGGCGAGAGCCTGGCCGAACACATGGTGGCGGTGCCGATCACGTCAGCGCTGGAAATGGCGGTAGTGGCCACGCCCGCGTACTTCGAGCAACATGGCTTGCCCGTCACACCGGCAGACCTGTCCCGGCACAACTGCCTGCGTTTCAGGCAGACCCGGGGTGCGATCCACCCGTGGGAATTCACCTCGCCCGAGGCCGGCGGCCACACCTTCACCGTGGAGCCTCAGGGCCGCATCATCACCAACGACGACGACGGAATGATCCGTGCCGCGTTGCAAGGCGCTGGACTCATGCAGCACATCGACATCGCTGTCCAGCAACATCTGGAGTCCGGCGCGCTGGTGCGTGTGCTGCACAACTGGTGCAAGCCCTTCGCGGGGTTCTATATCTATGCGCCAACTCGGGCTCAGATGCCCGCCAAGGTGCGCGCGTTGATTGATTTTCTGGTCGAGAAGCGCGAGGGCCGCTGACTGTGCTTCGGAACTGTAGTCTGGCACCAATTTTCTTGCTACGAGTCTATACTCGGCGGCCCGCCAATTTGCCTGATACGACAAGGACAAATGAAAGCAAGAGAATTAGTCCTCGCCACGCTAGGAGCGTGGGTGTTGACTCAACCATCACTATCTTTCGCACAGAGCCTCAACGGGAAGAATCTCTACACCCAGAGATGCGCGATGTGCCACGGCGCAGATATCAAGGGCTCGGGGCCACTGGCCAAGAAAAGCAATCCTCCCACGCCCGACCTCACAACGACTGCGTTCAAGAAGCGACTCAATGAATATCCGGGCGTCATAGTCTCGTCGGTAATCCTTCGTCCGAACGGAGATCTGATTCCGAGAACGTTGAGAGAGAACGGCGTGAAGCTGGCGCCGCACTCCTGGACCGTTCAGGATTTTCGGGATTTGAACAAGTACATGAGCGATGTGATTTCCAAAAGCCGATGATGGCGTGTTGACAGGCTGACTGCGCTATCTAACTCGTTCGAAATCGAGCCGCCAGGGCTGAGACTGGTCAGTTTTTGCGATCCGGATCAAGGCGGACGAGGTGGCCTGCATCAGATTCGACGGACTTGATGGATCGGGCCGGGAAAGGGGAGCTTAGGGCTGTGTCACCGTATCGCCCGGAAGCATCGGATTGCTCCTTCCGGGCTAGTTACTTACACCGCGATCACGAATAACCTACTCGTTCAAAAAGAGAATGGGGGGCGATCATGAGGAATTGGCTATGCGGTGCGGGCGTGATAGGCATGCTGCTGGCTGGTCCGGCTGACGCGCAATACGTCGCCACCTGGGAGGATCCTGCGGGAGTGTGGAAGGGGCCTGCGGCAAATCAACCTGGGACCGATCTGAATTTTGCAGAAGGAGCTGCGCATCGGGCCTGCCTGGATCGCGGTATCCCCAAGCTTTGGAACCGCGCCGCGAAAGTGACGGAGAAGGCTACCGGGAAGGTCGTGCTGGAACTGGACTGCAACGCGGAGCGAGCTAAAACCAAGGAACTCCAGGCGGCAACAAACCCGCCGCAGGACACCACGATGTATCAGGCGTACTGGCAGGAACAATCCGGCCAGTGGAAAGCGGCGGTTACCGCTCCGCGCCATCCTGGGCTACTACTCTCTTCCGCAAAAGGCTATGCATACGAAGCATGCAAGGATCGGGGCAATCCGAAAGACCTGAAGCTGGCGTCGAAGGTCACGGAAAAGAATACCGGGAAGGTGGTGCTGGAACTCGACTGCAACGCGGAGCGCGCGAAGTTAAAGGCCGGCAGCAACGCGGCAAAGCCTGGCCGGGAGGCCGCGAGCGCTAAACAGTAGTGTCCCGCGACTCGAAGTTTGCTCACCGAGCACAGGCGTCTTGCGTAGGACGCGTGCATTCTCCACGGCTGCTGGATGAAAAAAAGATGCAATACGTGCTTGCGAAACTTCTGCTGCTGAGCTTTCTTTTGATGGGATCGCCCGGAAGTGGAACCGCGCAGCCCTCTCAAAAACCGGATGCCGATGCCAAAGGGGTTGCAGTGGCACTTCTAGCTATGGCGAACCCGCAGAAAGAGACCAAGCAAGCGTTCGCTCAACGTGTTGGCCCCACCTTCAAGCGCCTGGTAGCAACCGAGACCATGACGCGAGTTGTACTGGGACCCGCATGGGGATCGATGTCAGCGGCAAGGCAGGCAGAAGCCGTTGAACTTTATAGCCGGTTCTTGATGAGGACCCTCCAAGGCGCCTTCGAAGGCCTGTTGCCCTCGCAGTTTGTATTGGAGTCTGGGGAGATGTTCCGAAGCAAGCCAAGCTCGGTTGCTGTGATCCAGATCACCTGCCTCACGCTGAAGATGGCGGACTGCATTTACTATTCGGCGAAATCGAAGGCCAACGAGTTCACCATGGAGTTTCAACTTCTCTATATAGATGGTAAATGGCAGATGGTCGAAATGTATGTGAGCGGGATGTCCGTTCAGCAGGCCCATTATTCGAATTTCAAGTCCATTATCAAGTCCAGTTCGGTCGAAAGTTTTCTGGAAAAACTTCGCGCACGGGTCGATAACTGATCTGGCCACAATGCCGGTCATGCGGCCGAATTCGAAAGCCGCCCGGTCTGCTACCGGCCGGCTGATCCGCGCTCAGGAAATGGTGTTGGACAACAGTTTCGCTATCTGGATATTGCGGAAATTTTAGTCTGGTACCCATTTTATTTTTTGCACAGCTAGGTGTGTCGTAGTGTTCCGATCTGATTTCAGGCAAGCGCCTAAATGGAGGACCTATGCTTGAACGTAGCTATCTCAGCAACAGCTTCACCGTCTCGGATCCCGACGCGCGGTTGAGGCAAGCAAACAATCTCATGGCTTTCGAAACGGCCAACGGAAAAATCCGAATAATACCGAAAGGGACTGTCGTACGTGTTGATGCGATTCAACGCTTGCAGACTGGAGCAAAGAAGGTCGCGTTGTTTGCGCATGCCGTCCGAGAAGATGGCGAGCCACTTGGCTGGACCTCGACAAAGAACGTCGACGGCGGGTTTATCAATGAGACACTGGATCTGCTCAAGCCCGCGGCTGGAAGTGGAAAGTTCGGTTCTAATGCCGCCTGGTCGCATGGCGCCTACATTGGCCAGATTGACGTCGTCGAAATAATCGATTCGAAGATGGAAATTGAGCGTCTTTCCATTGATACTGTTTCGCCATATCTGGAAATGGTTGGTGAGGCGAAGTCGTCGGGGGTCAACCTCACTATCAATAGCGGGTTCCGATCCTATCCGGAGCAGAAGATGTTGTGGGATGGGTATGTCAAGCGTCTTCCCGGATTCAATTTGGCTGCGAAACCCGGCAACTCGAACCACCAGAACGGAATCGCCATCGATATTGCTGTCGCCGGCGCGGACGGCAACGAGGTTTATGAGTGGCTAAAACAGAGCGCGCCTCGGTTTGGATTCGTTCGCACCGTCAGTGGTGAGCCATGGCATTGGGAATACGATCCCGGACGCGCTCAGCAGGCGGTTCAAAATGGGACCTACAAAATTCCATCTGTGAATGACTGACCAGGCGAATCTCTGCGGAACTACTCGTGAATCCGTAAGCAGAGAAAGGATCAGGCTACGGGCGGTCCCGTCCTAGGTAGCTTCCAGCTTTGCAATGCGCGTGCGGCGCAGTTCGACCACTTGCGCTGCGCCGACAGCCCGCGCGCGCAACTGCCCACAGCCTCCATCCACGTCCTGCCCGGCGCTATTCCTCACCTTGGTCAGCACGCCACGGCTTTGCAGAGAGCGGACGATCTCGTGGATGCGCTCGGTATCGGGGCGTTGGTAGTCATCCCCTTCGAGGCTATTGAAGGGAATGACGTTGAGCACGCCGTACTTGCCCTTGAGCAAGCGCACGACCGCATCGAGTTCGTCGTCGCCGTCGTTGATGTCCTTGAGCAGCGTCCATTGATACTGGATCGGATAGTCGGTGTCGCGGGCGTATCTCTCGCCCAGTTCGATCAGTTCTTCCGGCGCAATTCTCGGCGCGCGCGGCAGCAAGTGTGCGCGCAGTTCGGCCTTGGTCGTGTGCAGCGACAGCGCCAGCGCGGGCTTGACGCGTTGTTGGGGTAGGGCCTCGAACACGCGCAGGTCGCCCACGGTGGAAAACACGAGATTCTTGTGGCCGATATTGCCCTCGGTGCCGAGCAGGTCGATGGCTTCGAGCACGTTGTCGAGGTTGTGCGCCGGTTCACCCATGCCCATGAAGACGACTTTCTTCACCGCGCGCTGACGCCGCGCCAGCACGACTTGGGCAAGGATTTCCATGCTAGTGACCTGGCGGATCAGGCCGCTCTTGCCGGTCATACAGAAGCGGCAGCCGACCGCGCAGCCGACCTGCGTGGAGACGCAGAGTCCGTCGCGCGGCAACAGCACGCTTTCCACCATCTGCCCGTCGGCAAGTTCGACCAGCAAGCGCGAGCCGTCGTTGCCGGCGTGTTCGGAGCGGACGCGGGCGAGGGCGTCCAGTTCCGCCGTCAAGACGGGCACGGCGTCGCGTAGTGCGAGAGGCAGAAAATGCTCGGAGCTCCGGCGTCGCGTGCCGGTGTCGAGCGCTTGCCCTTGCAGCCAGACGCGCAGGATCCGGCCACGATGGACGGGCAGGGCGCCGAGAGCGGCGAGGCGTTGGTCGAAGTCGGAGTAGCGCATGGGGGGCGCATTTTACCCTGCCGCTGGAACGGGCTGCTGGAGGGTAGATGGTCTCGTTGGCGACCACTGGGTTCCCTACACCCGCTCCAATCCCTCTCTTATCACGCCGCTTCCCACAGCGCCGCTGTCAGACCCAGCAATAGCAGTACCGCCGACGCGATGAACCATCGCACGGTTTTCCGGTATTCATCCTCGGCGTCATCCTCCAAGCGCAAGGCGCGGTAAAGAGCAATTATCTGCAGCAGACTGGCGAGCACCAGGGACAGGCCCGGCAGTATGGACAGCGCGCTCCAATCGCCCGGCGCGTCGAAGCCCCAGTAGCGCAGGAAACCCAGCGAAAAGCCCAGCAATACCGTGATGGCCGTAATCAATCCCGCCCGATAGCCCTGGGGCAGTTCGCGGGGCCTGTGGCTGCGGGTCCGTACCAAGTCGTCGTCTGGCGTTTCCGGTGTCATCACTGAGATACTCCGCACTGAGTACGCTACGACCCACCCGCTACCGGCTTATGTGGGAGCGAAAACTGAACTCCTGCCGTCACGCGGGGCCAGGTTGAATTGATTATGGCTGATATCGCAGCGCACAGGGGCTGTTGATGCTCTGTGTTGCAGCGCTGTGCCTTGTCGCCTTGCTTGCCGGCTGCTCGTCGCCCGGTTCCAAGAACGATGCTGGGTCGGGGTGAGCGCTGCAATGAGAAAGCTCGCTCATCTGTGCTTCGGCGTACTCAAGACGCGTTCATCCTATCGCCCGGATTACGCCTAGTTTCTGGACGGGCAAGAGGGCATCTTTTTTCCGCCAGTATTGACCTGCTCAGCCAAAAGCCGCTAGGATTGTGGGCATGTCTACTCGCTTCAAATCCCTCTTTCCGCTGGTCCGTGCATGTTGTCAGAACGTGCCGGGGGGAAGCTGCGTCTAGCCATTAGCTGCACGTTGAATCAATCGCCTTTGGCCGCCCGTTGCAAAACCGGCGGCTTTTTTGTTTTTGCCTGCGCCCTTCCATACGGAGAGAGTTGATGCCGCTTGCGTTGTATGACACCTGGTCGCGTACCGTGCGCTCGTTTACGCCAATCCACGCTGGCCACGTCGGCATGTATTGCTGCGGCCCCACCGTCTACGACCATGCGCATATTGGCAATTTAAGAACGTATGTGTTTGAAGACATTCTGCGTCGGGTACTCATTCGCAACGGCTATGAGGTCCGTCACGTCGTCAATATCACCGACGTCGGTCATCTGACTTCGGATGCCGACGAAGGCGAAGACAAGATGGAAAAAGGTAGCAGACGGACCGGGGAGTCCGCATATGCTATTGCTCAGCGCTACACCGAGGCCTTCGTCGCGGATTGGCAAGCCCTCAACTTGCTGGAGCCGACGGTATGGTGCCGCGCGACCGATCACATTGCCGAACAGATCGCGTTTATCGGCCAGTTGGATCGGTCCGGCTACGTGTATAGGACCAACGACGGTCTCTATTTCGACACAAGCAAACAGGATGACTACGGCTTTCTGGCCCGGCTTGACCGTGCCGGCCTGCAGGCGGGCAAGCGCGTAGCACTTGGCGCGAAGCAGAACATCACGGATTTTGCGCTATGGAAGTTCAGTCCGGAGGGCGTGGTCCGGCAGATGGAATGGGATAGCCCATGGGGGCGTGGATTTCCGGGCTGGCACATTGAGTGCTCGGCCATGTCGGCGAAACACCTCGGCATCTGGTTCGACATCCACTGTGGCGGAGAAGACCATATCGCCGTGCATCACAGCAACGAAATTGCGCAAACACAAGCGGCCCACGGCACTCGTCTTGCGAACTTCTGGATACACGGACATTTTCTAACACTCAATGCCGACAGCAAGATGTCGAAGTCGAGCGGGGATTTTGTTCGCTTGCAGACCTTGCGCAGTCGGAACATCGATCCGCTTGCCTACCGCTACCTGTGCATGACAGCGCATTACCGGAGCAAGCTGCATTTCAGTTGGGCGTCTCTTGGTGCCGCGCAGACAGCCTTGAACCGGCTGCGGCATCTCTATTCCGGTTGGCCTGACGGTGGCCGCATCGATCCGGATTTCGCCGCGCGCTTCAACGCCGAATTGAATGATGACCTGAATCTGCCGAGGGCATTGGCCGTGCTATGGGAACTCGTCAAGAGCGAGCTCCCCCCTGCGACCTTGAAAGCGACTGTGGACAGCTTTGATTTTGTACTGGGCCTCGGGTTACGCGATTGGAACCCAGTTGCGTCTGACATTCCGGAAAGTATCCGGGTGCTACTCGGTGAACGCGCTCAAGCCCGAGAGGCAAAGAACTGGGTAAAAGCCGATGAGATACGGAAGATGTTAAACACCCGAGGCTGGAGAGTCGAGGATGGCAACGACGGGCAACGCCTGACTGAAATCGCCACGCTCCCCACAGATATCGGAAGCTAGTGATAACAGCATGGGCACCGAACTGAATGTCCGGTTGGCACGGGCTCGATTGGCCGTTGTGGGTCGAGAACGGTTGGCTATCAAAGGCGGCTCCCGGCCAGTTGCGGATGTTCAGCGAGTTGGAATGTGTAATCTATCGAAGCCAGCAACCTACGGATTAAATGACGTTTACGACTGTCCAGACAGAAGCCGTTATACGAAAGTCTCGAACATGACAGGCAAAACTTTCAATCAATCAGAGCTCGATTTTTTCCATAGAGAAGGGTACTTGCGATTGAGCGGTGCACATTCCAAGCGCTGTCTGAAGCCGCTTCGAGAGTGCATTCTGCGTGAGCTATCGCGGCTCAAGGTCTGGGCCGGTGGAAAAAGTCTTGGCAGCTCACTGAATAATTTGTCGCCCTTCCAGCAGATCGCAAAGCTATCCTCGATGGTGAAGATTGCGGATCTGGATAGAACGCTGAACACGGCGGAAATCCGCAACGCAATTGCTGACCTGACCGGCAGAGCCCGGCAATCCAGCCAAGGCACGCAGCCCTTGCTGTCTCTGCCTCATCAAGGGCCTTGGTCTCTGGGCAGCCTGAACTGGCACGTTGACCTGGCTGCGACATCTGGCGCTGAGATTCCCGGCATCCAGGTGTTCTATCTGATCGACGACGTTATTGAACACGGGGGCGCGACTTTAGCGCTGGCCCGTTCTCATCGCGTGGCGGGTGAAACGGCTGGGAGACTTCGTAGGTCGTTGAAAACGCCTGTTGATCTCGAAGCTGTTCTCAGCGCATCCAACACCGAAATCATCGAGATGTCGGGACGGGCTGGCGATGTTTTTTTGATGGATATGCGCGTGCTGCACACCCCATCCGTCAATTCGTCCAACCGTATCAGGATGATGGCCACAACTCGTTTCGGTTTGCGCACAAGCAGATAGGGGCGGGAGCTGCGGGGGGGATTCAACAAGAAAGGTGTCAAACTACAATTCCGCAGCAGTCGGTGGCGAAATTGTAGTCTGCCACCTTTTCCTCGTAGCCGAGTCGTTCTTCGGTGGCCGGAAGAAGGAGCACATCAAGAAGCATATCTACTCGGACCGCGATGCTGCTACTTTAAGCTTGGCCGAGTACATTGATGATTTCTACAATTCAGTGCGACGACACAGCTATCTCGGCGGTGTTAGTCCGAATGAGTTTGAAGCTGCGCATAGCAAGCGGAAATTAGGTGTCCACTGAACCCTGATAACTCCAGAGCCAGATTGGTTCTTTGCACTGATGCTGGCAAGCTCCTAAGACAGCTATTTACTAAATGGAGTCACATCTATGAAAACGAAAATTGTTCATATTTTTCGGGCAATAGTATTGATGCTGGGGTTTTTTATTTGGTCGGGTGGGGTGCAGGCGTCCGAGATCCGACTGACCATGTACGCGGATGGCAAGTCCTGTCCTGCCAACTGTGATGCGCACGTGGTGTTTGATGCCAAACTGAACGGCACAGAGTATGCGCACACACCTGCGAGCACCACTGCCTCGTATAGTGCATGCACAAAGGGAGCCGATTGCGAAGTATGCATTGCTTCAGGCAGGAAGCAGTGTCTCATCGTGATGTACCGTGGCGCCGGTCCGAGCAAAAATACATTCGACTTCACGCCTGCGTTTTTCGAGGCACGCTGCCAAAGTACGGATGGGCTGCCATCGCTAAAGAAGAAATGCGATGAGTTGATCCGGGACGCTACGGCCCTCAAAAACAGAATCAACTGTATTCGCACGCCGGAACACGTGACTTGCAAAGATCTGGTAGCCCAGGCCAAAGCACAGCAGGAGACGGATCTGGTCAGCTATCAGCAATGTAGATCTCTGGGAGCTACGCAGTTCAACAAGACCAAGCCAGTCGCGCAGCAGAGATCGAGCGACTGCGCCTATGAGGCTAGAGGTACGGGGGGGCCGAATTCCAAAGGCGTAACCTGGAAAAAGCTGCTGCCAGGGGCCTGTTACGCCGGTAGCTATGTCGGACGCGATGGGTTGGACTGCTGCAGCGGTAACGTCATGGCGGATGGGCATCTTGGCAGCGAATGTCGCGCGTTCTATCCAGCCTCCTAAAGGGTGCGCGGTATCGTCGGAAGGGCCGATGGTGACGCAGAAAAAGGTGTCAGACTACAATTTCGCCACTTAGATACTGTGAAATTGTAGTCTGACACCTTATCTTCTAAGACAACAGCACACCGGCCCAACGCAGCAAGCGGTGGTTTTATCGCTGAAACATCGCGTCATATTCATAGTTCGCTCTAGTTGAATGCTTTGTTGAAGAATAGATAGGCGGCGTTAGGCGCCAGTGAATTTCGCGTGAACACGGAGAACTGTGCCTTGAACTTGACGCTGCATTTGCAGTCCGGCATGTTGTACGCGATGACCGGCCCGACCGCCGCGCTGGCGAAGCGATTACCCGACACACGTTGCCCGTTCAGCCTGTCGTCGGCGATCTGGCGCGCGTAGTACCCCGCCACGCCCAGCTGCCATCGACCGATGACCTCACTGATCGCCATGTCCACGTCCACCACCATCCCGTTCCGGTAGCCGGTCGCAGAATTCTTGCGGGCAATGTCCAGGAAATAGCTCATGCTGAACTCGGTGCCGTCGCCCAAGAAATTCGGCCCGGTCAGATAGGTGAACGCACCGTTCGGGATGTAATAGAGCGTATTGCGTCCTGTCGTGTACAGTTCTTTCGCGTCGTACTTGCCAGTGGGCAGTACCATCGAATACCCCAGCTTCATCGTCAAGCCGCGCGGTCGGCCCTCTTCGACAGTGCCAAGATGCTTGCTCCACATGAGTACGTCGGTGTAGATGTCGTTCATACCCTTGAAGTTCTGATGCTTGCCGTTGACGGTGATACTGCCCCAACCGTAGCCAGTGGAGACGGAACTGCCCAGGGTCCCACCGAACAGCTTATGCGGATAGACAAAGAGAAGACCGAACTGCGCAATTCCGCCTGGCAGCCTTCCGGAAGTCGTGGAACTCTGCCCGGCGTTGTCATAGAACTTTTCCCCCAACGCGCCCACGGCGATGGCCGAACCATATAGGCCCGGATGCGGCGGCAAGTAGGCGCTCTGTATGTCGGTGCCCCCGACCGGACCACCATAGGTCACACCTTGCGCCGCCAGCGCGTTGCGCGCACAGGCCCAGAGCAGGATGCCGATGAAAACGAAATGCCTCATGATTTGTCTCCCTTATATGTATTTTGTGTGTGCGACTGCTGCTTAAATGGCGCGGGCCCGCAGGGCCTGCCGGCCCGCGCCGATGCACAGACGGACGGTCTGATATCAATCCAGGGGCGCGCGGGCGTGCGTCATTGATGGCACCGCGTCCTTCGCCAGCGCAAAACGCGCGGGGCCGAATGCCAAGGCCAGGCGCCGCATGAAATCCTCAAAGCCGAACCAGGCCCGGTTGCCCGAGGTGAACGGATGCACGACCAGCACCCAGGGTTCGTCGGGACGCGCCGTCTCGTGGGTCAGCGCGGACCGATACAGCTGCTCATAGGCTGCCGTCGCGTCCAGCGTGCCGAAAATGCCGCCGAATCGTGGATGGATGACCGCGCCATCGATCAGCGCGGGATCGGTAGGCAGCACCGCCACCCGCGTCGGCATCGTCGTCGCGTCGGTCCTGCCAGGCAGCGCCAGCGACACATAGCGGATGCCGTGCGCCGCCAGCGCCTCGTCCGTCCAGGGATTGATGGCCAGCCCCGGCGGCCGGAAACCCACCGGCGCCAGCCCTGTCAACCCGCGGATGCTCGATACGGCGAGCTGGATCAGGCGGTCTTCTTCTTCGCGCGAGGCGATGCCCGTCCACATTTCATGTTTCCAGCCGTGCATGGCAATCTCATGCCCGGCCGCATGCCAGGCCAGCAACTCATCCGGATACCGCAGGGCTGCATAGCCCTCGGCGAAATAGGTGCAGCGGATCTGTAATTCATCCAACAGCTGGAGGATGCGCGGATGGCCCAACTCCAGGCCGATTTGGTTGTAGGCAGCCCATTCGGCGGTGGGAATGCTGGCGGGGCAAGGCCAGGGCAGCGCGTCGCCGGCCGCGCTACCGAAGTTGTCAAACGTGATGCATAGCATGATCGGAAGTCCTGCTTGGAAGGTGCGGGCGCCGCCATCAAGACGGTGGCGCGGGATGTGGCGCCGCCGTTCAGGCCTGCGCAGGCGGTGCGGCCACGACGCGGTTCCTGATGTCGCCGATGCCTTCGATATGCATGCGAACGACGTCGCCCGGCGCGAGGAACAACGGCGGTTGGCGCGCGGCGCCGATGCCCGCCGGCGTGCCCGTGGCCAACACATCGCCGGGCTCCAGTGTCATGGCGCTGCTCAGCTCCTCGATCTGATCGAAGATGTTGAAGCGCATCTCCGCCGTGTTGCCGTCTTGCCGCAGTTCGCCATTGACCCAGGTGCGGATCTGGAGCGCGTGCGGGTCGGCGATCTCGTCGGCCGTGACCAGCCACGGCCCCAGCGGGCCCAGCGAATCGAATGACTTGGCCAGCGTGATGGTCGGACTGCGGTGATGGCGTTCGCGGATGCTGGCGTCGTTGCAGACTGTGTATCCGGCGATGTAGTGGATGGCGTCGCGGGCTCGCACGTTGCGGCAACGCCGGCCAATAACCACCGCCAGTTCCACTTCGTAGTCCAGCGTCGACATACCCGGGGGAATGATCAGGTCATCGAACGGCCCGGTAATGCAGGAGGCCTGCTTGTTGAACCAGATCTGGTGCTCTCCCACGCTGACGTTCAAACGGGCGATCTCCCGCAGATGCGAGGCATAGTTGCCGCCGATGGCCAGAAACGCTGACGGCCGCCGCAGCGGCGGCAGCAGCCGCACGGCGGACAGCGGCAGGCGTGCTCTGGACTCGCGCGCCAGCAGCGCAAGCAGCCGCCACGACGTGTCCTGCCCTGGCAGCCAGTCGGCAAGATCGGGCGACAACGCCGGTAGGTCCGCGGTCACGTCGATGATCGCGTCCGCCTCGACGACGCCCAGGCGGTCTCGGCCGCCCTCGTGGAACATGGCAAGTTTCATCCTATCTCCTAGGTATGTTGTGGCGCCCGACCGCCAGCGAACCGGATGACGGGTGCAAGTGATGTTCGATTGCCCCCGCGCGCCGACTCAAAGGTCCAGCGTGAGCGACGCCGACTTTGCGCGCGAAACGCAGGGCAAGATGAGGTTGTTCGACGCGCGCTCGGCCTCCGACAGCACGTCGTCGCGATGGTCGGGGATGCCGTCGAGGACCCGCGTCATGCACATGCCGCACACGCCCTGCTCGCAGGACAGCGGTACCTCCACGCCGGCGCGGGCCAGCGCGGTGGCGATCGAGCAGTCCGGCGGCACGTCGACGCGCCGGCCACTGCGTGCCGCCACCACTTCGAATGCTCCCTCTGCCGCCGCCTGTGCCGCTGGCGGCCGGCTCGCGCCGAAGCGCTCGTAATGCAGGCGGCCGGCCAGGCCATGCCGCTCGGCCGAAGCCACGGCGTCGGCCAGCATCGCGTTCGGACCGCATAGATACACGTGCTGGTCCGCGTCCAGGTCGGCAAACAGCCTGTCCAGGTCCAACCTCCCGTCCTCGGGTTCGTCATCGAAGTGGTATCGCACCTGGTGCCGGCAGGCGCCGGCATCGAGCCGGTTCAGGAACGCGGCGGCGGCGCGGCGGCGCGCGCAGTAGTGCATCGCGAAGTCCAGGCCGCGCCGCGCCAGGTATTCCGCCATCGCGATGATGGGCGTGATGCCGATGCCCCCCGCGACCAGCACAACCCGACGATGTCGGGGCGACAGCGCGAAAAGATTGCGCGGCCCTCGCACCAGCAAGGGCGCGCCGATGGCATGCGTCTCGCACAGATAATGCGCTACGCCGTGCGCGGACGCGCAATGGATGGCCAAGTGGTAGCCATCCCGCGCGTCGGGTGGATTGCACAGCGAGTAGGCGCGCGTGCCGCCCGGCACCTGTACTTCGATGTGATCGCCCGGCGCGATGTCGGGCAGCGGCGCGCCCTGTTCGCAGGCCAGCGTCACCGCATAGATGTTTTCGGCGATCCGCTGGCGCCCCGCCAGCAGCATTGGCCGCCAATCCGCCGTCTCACGGCCCGGAGCGTGCTCAACCATGCGAAGCCCGCGCTGGGTCGTCGGACGCGCTGAAGAAAATGGCCTGTGTCGGACACTCGCTGGCGGCCTGCGAGATCGCCGCCGCATAGTCGGCCAGCGGCGCGTCAGGCACGATTCGCGTCCGGTTCGTGTCGTAGTCGAGCGCGAAGACCTGGGGGCAAAGCGCCGCGCAGTTGCCGAAGCCGCAACACATGCCGTTCAGGATCTGGACAGTGATTTGACTCATGGCCGTTCAACCTTGCCCGGCGCGGAGCGAGACCGTCATGCGCAGGAGCATCGGGAAGGTCAGGTCCGGCACGCGCTCGAAGCGCGTTTCCGTCAGCCGCATGGCGGGAAATCGCTGGAAGATCGTGCGCAGCAGCACGTCGCCTTCCAGCCGGGACAGCTGAGACCCCAGGCAGAAATGGCCGCCGCCCGCGAACGCCAGATGGCGGTTGTCGGGACGGTCGATAAGGTAGTGATCGGCCTGCGCGAAGCGGTTCTCGTCCCGGCTCGCCGCATGCAGCCCCAGCAATAGCCGCTTGCCCTGCGCGACGGGCTGGCCGCCGATCGTGAGAGGCTCGGACGCGTAGCGGTGCACGAAATGCACCGGCGAGTCATAGCGCAGCGACTCTTCCCAGGCGTTGCGAGCCAGGTCGGGCTGAGCCACCAGCCGCGCCCGTTCGCCGTCGTGGTTCAGCAGGGTCAGTACCGTGTTGGTCATCGCCACCTTGGTGGTGTGGTAGCTGGCCACCAGGAAACCGATCAGCGTGGTCACCAGCTCGGAGCGCGTCAGGCCGTTGTCCCCGCCCTCGGCGGCCATCAGTGCGCCGACGAAGTCGTCCTCGGGCAGTTTGCCCTTGAGCGTGTCCAGCACGTCATCCATGTACTCGTAGTAGTAGGCTGCCGAGGCATCAGCCTCGGCCAGACGTTCCGGCGTGATGTCCGATACGCTCAATACCGCATTCAGGCCATGCTGACGCGCGAACAACTCTGGGGCGTCGGACACTGGCACGTGCAGTAACTGACAAGCAATTTCCGCGGGCACCGGGTCGGCAAACGAAGACACGAAGTCGATTTCATCCTGGCCCTCGAGCCTGTCCAAATGCTCGACGATGACCTTTTCCACCCAGCCGCGCATGTTGGCGACGGTCTTGGGATTGAACGCAGGGGTGACGATGCGGCGGATGCGGGTGTGGTCGGGCGCGTCGATGTTCGGCAGCGACTCCCGATAGAAGCGTGCCCCCGCGCCCTGGCCGATGCGCTCGGGAAACACGCCGGGTGCCTGCTGCACGGTCGCCAGCGGATTGCGCAGCACTTCGTCCACATCGCTGTAACGCGTTAGGACGATGCACTCTTCGCCATTGATGTCCATCTCGAAATGAGGAAAGTCGCTTTGCAGGCGGCGATAGGTCGGATATCGGTCGGCGAGGAAAGCCGCGGACTTGAGATCGGGGATGTCGGTAGGGCGCATCGCATTCTTCTTGAAATGGGTGAACGATCCGCCGCGCGTCTTGAGTCCCAGCTTAGTGTCTCCTGTGCTCGGAACGTCTGCGCGTCGGCCTGGCGGGAGTATGGTTTCGCGCCGCCGTGCAAGGGACTCGTTTCCTTTTGCGAAAGCGCCACCGGCGGGGGGCTGTCCGGATGTTCGGGGATTCACGGATTGCGCGCCTGTCCGACAGTGTTTAGCTTCCGGCATGGCCGCTCGAGTAAAAATTGGTGCCGCATGCCCCTCCCCGGAGGGTCGAAATGGATGAAGGACACAGATGGACCCGATAAGCGCCGCGCTTGACGCTTGCCGCCTCGCCGAGATCGAGGCGGGTCAGGCGCAATCAAGCAGCCCATGGGCCGTGCACATGCCTGGCGGCGTGTGGCCGGTGTCGCTGTATGTGTTCACCGGCGCGGGCTGCAACCTGCTCATGACCCGTTCGGGGCAAAAGAGCGCGGTGCGCGACAAGACCGTGTGCCTGATCCTGCGCGCCCAGGAACATATCGTCCAGGACGCGTTGCACACCTCTCCCAACCAACCCGTGGATCTGCGCAATCCCGCCAATGCCGACCGCTTCCGTACGCTCGCGTTCGGCGAGTCGCCTGATACGGGCGTCACGTCGACGTTCTACGCCGGCATGGCGCCGGCCAAGGGCACGAGCACAGCGCTGTTCGACGCGTTGCCCGACGTGCTGCAACTGGACTTCGATGAACTGCCGCTGTGGCTGTGCCGCGCGACCGAATCCATCCGCGACGAATTGACTTCGCAGCGCCCGGGTTTTCGCGCCGTGGCATTGCGCCAGGCCGAGTTGGTCGTGATCCACTTGATCCGGCACTACATCGCTACGCACACGGCGCTACTGCCGGCATGGATAGCGCTGCCCGAGCATTCAAGGGTGGCGCTGGCGCTGCGCGAGTTCCACCGCGACATTTCCCGACCTTGGACGTTGGAAATGCTGGCCAGCGCTGCCGGCACCTCGCGCTCGCGGCTGATCGCCGCGGCGCAACGCGAGCTGGGCGCGGGCATTTTCAATTACGTGACTCGCATCCGGATGCAGGAAGCCGCGCGCCTGCTTGCCGACACTTCGATGTCGGTGGGCCGGATTGCCTGGCAGGTGGGCTACCAGTCCGAGGCGGCGTTCTCGATCGCGTTCAAGCGCTACAGCGGCGAGCAGCCGAGGCAGTTCCGTGCAGGCGACCGGCGGCCGTTCGCGCTACGGTAGGCCGATGCTAACTGCACAAGATTTGTGCGCCAAGCTGACCTCTCAGCTCGCTCAGCTCCGCTTCATCTGTCCCGCCCTGAACTTTCCATCAGCCCGGCTCAGAGCGGCGCGCCAGTCGAGCTAAAAGTGGTGTTCAATTCCCATGTACTCGCCTGCTGCAGCGTAATCTCAGTGACCGGCAGTTTGGTCGACCTGAACGGCCCTTGCCACGTCCGGCTGCTGAGACCGACGCAATCCTGCGCCGCCAACTTCCCTGCTACCGCTGGCGCCGTCGGCCCTGTGGATGGACGTACTGCCGCTTGTCGCGCGCGGCTTAGCCGCATTCGCCGCCTCCATGCCCTCGCGGGCACCGTGGGTCCGACGCGCGGCTCGCTGGGGCACCGCGTTAGGCATCAGCTCTATCCCCGCAGCAGGTAGCTTCAGCTCTGAAGGAGATTTTCGCGCGCAAGGTAAATGGCCGCTTTGGGTTGTGCATTCAACCGGTCTCTCAATGTGTGAAGTTCAGCACCTCCTACACCGCAGCGGAATTGCCACTCTTGTGGCGCTCAGCCGCTGTCCATGCGGTAGACTTTTCCCCACTACCCCACCGGTAGTTCGGTTTGGAAGCCGGAAAGCTATAGGCGGATAGCTGCAACGCATGCGGCTTGACTCATCCCTATAGGAGGCAGCCCCATGCTGCACCACCCCCTGACCGAAAACCCTTGGTCCATCGATACCAATCTCGAATCCGGCCCAGTCTCCCTTTCCCACATCCACCAAATAGACCGTGCCCGCTACGCCATCCAGACCATCGCCCGCATGGTCGGTAACAGCGCATCCGAACCCGATGCAACCGGCTCGCCGCCGCTGGATGCCTGGTCGGTGGCTGCGTTAATGGGAGGAGTGGAGGGCCTTTGCGAACACATGGCTATTTTGACCGACGCCATGTTGGAACAAGCGCTGCATGGAAAGGACGACGCAGATGCAGGTGACGCGATGCACGAGGCGCTGGCGTTGATTCAGTAGTGGCGACGAAAGCGCGACGCGCCGATCGCTGATCCAGGAGTACCAAGGGAATGGTGTTCGCCTACAGTCTCGACGTCGAAGCCGACATCGAAGTGCAGGCGGGCACTACCTTCTTCCCCGGGGCAGTGGCGTTGATGGAAACACACGACGCCAAAGACAACGTCTAACCTCTGGACCCCGGACTCGACCCCACTCAACCACGAATAAGGGATAACCCTAGTCATCACCATTCACGAATAAAATTCCTACATCACCGGGAATTTATATCGTTTTGAGGAACACCCCCTGGGGCCTTGTAATGCGTGTTCGCTTAACGCTGTCCACGCATTTACCCCCAGACTCATGAATCCCATCGGATACCGCATTCTTCCCCGTTCCGGCCCGGCCGTCTCGGCCGACGTGCTGGCCGGCTTCGCCGCCATAGGCTCGGCCCAGATCAGCGACTGCATGAACCGCCTCTACGGCGTTTCGGGCCTGCGCCCGCTGCACGCCGGCGCCCGCCGCACGGTCGGCTTGGCGCTGACCGTCAAAACCCGCCCGGGCGACAACCTGATGATCCACAAGGCGATTTCGCTTGGCGGCGCGGGCGACGTGATTGTTGTCGACGGCGCGGGCGACACCAGCAATGCGCTGGTGGGCGAGCTGATGATGATGGATGCGCAGTCGCGCGGCATCGAGGGTTTTGTGATCGACGGCGCGGTGCGCGATCTGGATGTGTTTGCGCAGGGCGAGTTCGGTTGCTATGCGCGGGCCGTGTCGCACAAGGGTCCGTACAAGGATGGTCCGGGCGAGATCAATGTGCCGGTGTCGGTGGGCGGCCAGGTGGTCAACCCGGGCGACGTGGTGGTGGGCGACGCCGATGGCGTGGTGGTGATTCCCGCCGAGCATGCCGCGGCTGTGCTGGCTTTGGCGCAGAAGAAGGAAGCCGACGAGGTGGTGGCGAAGGAGAAGCTGCGCGCCGGCACCTATACCAAGCCCTGGCTGGAGAAGACCCTGGCCGAGAAGACGGGAGCCGCGAAATGAGCCAAAGCGTGAGCCAAACCTCGAGCCAAACCCAAACCCCGCAACCCACCAGCATCGTCGCCGACCGCATCAAGCGCATCAAGCTGTCGCCCAGCGTAGCCGCGCGCGCCATCATCGCGGAACTGCGCGAACAAGGCCGCCGCATCATCGACCTGACCATCGGCGAGCCAGATTTCTCGACGCCCGAACACATCCGCCTGGCAGCCACCGCCGCCATGAACCGCGGCGAAACCAAGTACCCGCCGGCCCAGGGCACGGTGCCGCTGCGCCGCGCCGCCGCCCAGCACTTGCTGGAAGCGACCGGCGTCGACTATCCCGTGGGGCGCATCATCGTCAGCACGGGCGCGAAGCAGGTGATCTTCAACGGCCTGGCCGCCACGCTGAACGATGGCGACGAGGTGCTGATCCCCGCGCCGTTCTGGGTGTCGTACCCGGACATGGTGCTGGTCAACGGCGGCGTGCCGGTGGCGGTGGAGACCTCGCCGGCGACCGGCTACAAGGTCACGCCCGAAGCGCTGGAGCGCGCGATTACGCCGCGCACCAAGTGGCTGATGATGAACGCGCCCAGCAACCCTACGGGCTCGGTCTATAGTGCGGACGAGCTGCGCGGCCTGGCCGAGGTGCTGAAGCGCCACCCCCAGGTGTGGCTGATGACGGACGATATCTACGCCCGCCTGAATTTCACCGGCGAGCCGACGGTGCATCCGCTGCAGGTCGCGCCGGAACTGGCGGCGCGCACGCTGGTGGTCAATGGCGTGTCCAAGGCTTATGCCATGACGGGCTGGCGCATCGGCTATGGTGCGGGTCCGGATGAGCTGATCAAGGCGATGGCTATCCTGCAGTCGCAGAGCACGTCGGGCGCATCGTCCGTGAGCCAGGCGGCGGCGCTGGAGGCCTTGTCGGGGCCGCAGGATTGCGTGGCCGAGTTTGCGCAGGTGTTCCGCCAGCGCCGCGATCTGGCGATTGCGGAATTGTCGGGTACGCAGGGCCTGGATATCGTCGTGCCGCAGGGCGCGTTCTATGTGTTCCCGGACTGCTCGGGCCTGTTGGGCAAGAAGACGCCGGCGGGCGACGTGATCGCGACCGATACCGATCTGACGCACTATCTGTTGCGCGAAGCGGGCGTGGCGGTCATCGACGGCCATGCCTATGGCGCGCCGGGCACGTTCAGGTTGTCGTTCGCGGCTTCGATGGACGATATCAAGCAGGGCTGCTCGGCCATCCGGGAAGCTTGCGCCAAGCTGGCCTGAGGCCGGGCTAAGCAGTCAGTTCACCATACAACCATACAAGGGGAATCAAGCATGAAACGTCACACTCTTTTCGCCGCCTGCCTGGGCCTGGCGACGCTGGCCCTGGGCGCCGTCGCCCAGGCCGACCAGGTGGATGACATCAAGGCGCGCGGCGAGCTGATTTGCGGCACGCTGGGCACGTCGCAGCCGTTCAGTTTCCAGGATGGCACGACGCGCCAGCTGGTGGGCTATGACGTGGACGTGTGCAAGCTGGTCGCGGACAAGCTGGGCGTGAAGATCAGCTACAAGCTGCTGTCGGTGGCGGCGCGGGTGCCGGAACTGAATGAAGGGCGGGTGGACATCCTGGCGGCCAACCTGGGTTATTCGCCGGACCGGGCGCAGCAAATCGGCTTCAGCCACGCCTATTACGTCAGCCCGCAGAAGCTGCTGGTGCGCAAGGATTCAGGGCTGGAAACGGTGGAAGCGCTGAACGGCCGCCGCATCGGCGCGACCAAGGGTTCCAGCTCGGAGCGCGAGATCAAGCGCATTCTGGACAAGTCGCAGGTGATTGGCTATGGCGACAGCTCGGCTACCTATCTGGCCTTGCAGCAGAAGAAGGTGGACGCGCAGTTCGCTTCTGAGCTGGTGCTAGTGCGCCTGGTGCTGCAAAGCCCGCCGACCGCGCCCGTCAGCGTGATCGCCAAGTCGGTGTTCGACGAGCCTTGGGGCCTGGGCGTGCGCAAGTCCGAACCGCGTTTCCTGGAAACGGTGAACCAGGCGCTTGATGAGGCCGAAGCCTCGGGCGTGGCCGCCAAGCTGTTCGACAAGTGGTTCGGCCCCGAGACGCCGTACAAGTTGGAGCGCGGCTTCAAGATCGGTCCGATTGCGGGCTGAGGTCGGGTCAAGCACCACCGCGAGTCCCTCGTCACGGGTTCCGGCGCCGCATCCAGCGGGCGGCCGGAACCCGTGACGTTTGGCCTGGGCCTCGCGCTAGCAGGAGATTGATTGTTTTATGAGCCTACTTGACGCTTCCCAATACCAACTGCTGTTGAGCGGCATGGCTGTGACCGTGCAGCTGTTCCTGGTTGCCTGGGTCATGGCCTTTGCCATTGCGGTGACGCTGGTGGTGGTGCGCGCGACCAATCTGGCGCCTTGTCGCTGGCTGGTCGACGCCTACGTGGAATACCACCGCAATGTGCCGCTGCTGGTGCAGGTGCTGTTCTGGTATTTCGGCATGCCCGAGCTGCTGCCCGAGGGTTTCCGCATGTGGCTGTACCAGCACAACGCCGAGATGTCGCTGGCGGCGATCGCGCTGGCGCTGGGGTCGGCGGCGTATATCGCCGAGGACATCCGCAGCGGTTTGCGCGCCATTCCCTTTACGCAGTTCGAGGCCGCCCGCGCGCTGGGCGCCAGCTATCTGCAATGCATGCGTTTCGTGATCGTGCCGCAGGCGGTGCGGATTTCGATTCCGCCGCTGGTGGGGCGCGCGCTGCTGCTGTTCAAGAACACCAGCGTGGCGATGGCCATCGGTGTGATGGAGCTGACCTACCAGGCCCGCGAGATCGAAAACGAGACCTACCGCACCTTCGCCACGTTTGGCGCCGCCACGATCATGTACCTGCTGGGATCGTTCCTCATCATGCTGATCGGATCGCGCATCTATGACCGCTATCGCTTGAACCGGGGAGGCCACGGTGCTTGATCTACTGTCTCAATACTGGCCCACGCTGCTGGTTGGCCAATACCCCAACGGGCCGCTGGGCGGACTGGCGCTGACGCTGATCCTGGCCGCCTGCGGCCTGGCTTTGTCGCTGCCGCTGGCGCTCTTGATCGCGCTGGCCCGGGTCAGCCCCTATGGCTGGCTGCGCACGGCCAGCAAGGCGCTGGTCAACGTGGTGCGCGGCATGCCGTTGCTGATGCTGATCTTCTGGGCCTACTTCGTGGTGCCCAAGCTGACCGGGCAGGTGATCAGCGGCTTCTGGACGCTGATCTTTGCGCTGGTGGTCTATGAAAGCGCCTATCTGTCGGAAGTGATCCGCTCGGGTATCGAGGCGGTGCCGCGCGGCCAGATCGAAGCGTCGCGTTCGCTGGGCGTGGGCTACTGGACCACGATGCGGCGGGTGGTGCTGCCGCAGGCGCTGTTCAACGTGCTGCCCAGCATGACCAGCCAGTTCGTCTCCACCATCAAGGAGACCTCGCTGGGCTATGTCATCAGCGTCAACGAGTTGACCTTCGCGGCCAACCAGGTCAACAACCTGGTGCTGACCAAGCCGCTGCAAGTGTTCGGCATCCTGGCCATCATCTATTTCCTGGTGTGCTTCAGCCTGAGCCGCGGGCTGAGCTGGCTGGACCTGCGTATCCGCCGCTCGCGCGCCATGGCTTGAAGGAACAAAACATGATCAATCTAGAAAAAGTGAACAAGTGGTACGGCGCGCATCACGTGCTGAAGGACGTGGATCTTTCGGTGGCGCGCGGCGAGGTTCTGGTGGTGTGCGGCCCGTCGGGCTCGGGCAAGTCCACCATGATCCGCACCATCAACCGGCTGGAGCCCATCGAGAAGGGGCGCATCCTGATCGACGGCAAGGACATCTATGCCAAGGGGGCGGACCTGAACGCGCTGCGCCAGAAGATCGGCTTCGTGTTCCAGCAGTTCAATCTGTTCCCGCACATGAGCGTGCTGGAGAACGTGATCTTTGCGCCCGTCAGCATCCGCAAGCAACCGCGCAAGCAAGCCGTGGAGCTGGCGCGCGGGTTGCTGGAGCGGGTGGGGCTGGAGCACAAGATCGACGCCTATCCGGGCTCGCTGTCCGGTGGCCAGCAGCAGCGCGTGGCGATCGCCCGGGCGCTGGCCTTGCAGCCGCCGGTGATGCTGTTCGACGAACCGACCAGCGCGCTCGATCCGGAGATGGTGGGCGAGGTGCTGCAAGTGATGAAGGGCCTGGCCAAGGACGGCATGACCATGGTGTGCGTGACCCACGAAATGGGCTTCGCGCGCGACGTGTGCGACCGGGTGGTTTTCATGGACGCGGGCGAGATCCTGGAGATGGATACGCCCGAGCGCTTCTTCAGCGCGCCCTCGCATCCGCGCGCGCAACGCTTCCTGGCGGACATCCTGCATCCGCGCGGCTGAGGCCGGGCGGCAGGCGTTGCCATGATGGTAAGGTGAGGGTTTCCATGCGTTTCGCATCGACCGCCGCGATGTACACCCTCAAACAGCTAGAGGCGTTCTACTGGAGTTCCCAGCTGGGCAGCTTCAGCGCATCTTCCCGCAAATTGCACACCACCCAGTCGGCGGTCGCCAAACGGGTGGGCGAACTGGAAGCCTTTGCCGGCGCGCCGCTGTTCGAGCGCCGCGCCAAGAAGCTGATCATGACCCCGCAGGGCCGCAAGCTGTACGAGCTGGCGCGGGAAATGCTGGACCTGAACAGCCGCATTGTGCAGAACATGGCCGACCCGGCCAGCTTCGAAGGCGTGGTGCGGCTGGGCGTGACGGAACTGGTGGGTATGACCTGGCTGGCGCGGCTGATCAGCCAGATCAGCCTGCGCTATCCGCGCGTGCAGCTGATGCCGGAGATCGATGGCGGCATCACGCTGTATGAAAGGCTGGAGCAGGACGAGCTGGACCTGGCCATCATGCCGGGTCCGTTCTGGGGCTATCAATATGATTGCGTGCACCTGGGCGCGGTCACCAATGTCTGGATGGCCAGTCCGGCGCTGGATATCGACTTTTCCGCGAAGCTGACGCCGCAGGACCTGGCGCCTTATCCGGTGATCTCGCAGCCTACCAATTCGGCCTTGTCGCATCTGTACGATGCCTGGTTCGCGGAACAGGGCCTGCCGGTCAAACGTGTGCTGACCTGCAACAGCCTGGGAATGATGGCGCAGCTGACGATGCTGGGCCTGGGCATCAGCTATCTGCCGGGCGCGTATTTCGCGCCGCTGGTGGAGCGCGGCGCGCTATGCCGCTTGAATGTGCAACCCGACCTGCCCACGATCAATTACTACGCGGTGCACAAGAAGAACATCGTCAACCCGGTGGTGGCCCGGGTGATCGATATCGCGCGCGAGGAATGCGCTTTCGAGGTGGCGGGGGCGTTCCTGCCCCATGTGCCGCCGGCGGTCAGGCCGCCAGAGGCGTAGCGCGAGGCCGGCCGGGCCGACCCCGCGAGGCATCAGCCGCAGCGGATGGCGGTCATGACGTCCTTATCGTCAACGATCAGGTTCAAGCGCGTAGCGTTGTACTCCATCGTGACCAATTGGCCCGGACGCAACATGCGGGCCGTGGCGCTGCCGCTGCGGGTGCGCAGTTCTTCCATGACGGATGCGGTGGCCTTTTGGCCGATCTGGGATTGCAGCGCCGCGGCGTCGCAGGTCTTGCCGCCGCCCATGGAGGACGACGAGCCATAGGACGAGCCGCCGTACGTGCTGGTCCCGGCGTCAGAGGAGGACGCGCTGCCGGAGGAGCTGGAGGCCGCCGGCGCACTGGATGAACGCGGGGCGCCGGTGTTGGCGCATGCGGTCAGGCTGGCGACCAGCAGGAAAGGGATCAGCTTTCGGATCATGTAACGCTCCTTACAACAACTCGTCGAAAAAGCCATGATAGACCAGCCATGGCGGGCTGTGACCGGGAGCGGATGCGGCCGGCGCGAGGTGTTGCCGTTATAGGACGCTGTGCGCGTTCTTGCGCATGCAGGGCCGCCATGGCCTTGACGCCCGCTCATCGAATTCCTTTCCAGGCGTCCAGATTTCCGTGGGCATTCGCCGCTGCGCGACGATCCGATTTTTGCGTTGACACTGTAGTTTCATGAATATATATTTGTGAAACTACAGTTTCATAGACGGGATCATCATGACTTCGGTGTTGCAGGAGCGCATCCTCGCGCTGCAGGACAGCTTCACGGACAGCGAGCAGCGGCTGGCCAGCGTGACCCTGGAGTGCCTGGGCAATATCGCGGCCTATTCGGGCGCCGAGCTGGCGCAGAAGGCGGGCGTGTCCAAGGCCACGGCGGGGCGGTTTTTCCGGCGTCTGGGCTACGAAAATTTCAACGAGGTGCGTGCGCAGGCGCGCGACGAGGCGGATCGTGGGTCGCCGCTGTACGAGATGGCGGGCGTGCGCCCGCCGGACGCGACGGGCGACGCGCTGGCGGAGCATCTGGCCACGGACTTGCAGAACCTGGCGCAGACCTTCGAGCGCCTGGACAGCCGCGACGTGGAGCGGGCCATCGAGCTGTTCGCCGGCGCTCGCCGCATCTGCATCGCAGGCTTTCGCAATGGACGGGTGCTGGCGCAGTACGCCTGGGCCTTGCTGACGCAGCTGCGCGACGGCGTTGCGTTGGTGCCGGGTGCGGGTTTGAACCTGGCCGAGGATCTGGCCGACCTGGGGCCTGACGACGTGCTGCTGGTGATGGATTTCCGGCGTCGCGTCACGCTGCTCAAGCCCATCGTCGAACACGCGAACCGGGTAGGCGCGAAGGTCGTGGTGCTGACCGATCCGACCGCTACCGAATTGCCCGCGCGCTCGGACCTGGTATTGCGATGCGTGAACAGCGGCGCGGCCGTGTTCGATTCCTACGTCGCCGCCACCAGCGTCATCAATCATCTGTGCTCGGCCCTGGCTCGCAAGCTTGGACCTGCCGCGCGCGAACGTCTGCAGAACATAGAACGCCTGCACGAACACTACGGCGACTTGCATCGCTGAATTCCAAGAGGAGACTGACTTGAACCATCCCATTCCGAACATCCGGCTGCAGTACGCGCCCAACCCGGCTTTTGAGCCGGCCGCGCCTTATGGCCAACGGCAGCTGGACGTGCTGGGTGGCCAGGCCTATGCGCTTGCCGAGACGCAGATCCGCCGCTGGCCCGGCTATCAGCCGACACCGTTGCGGGATTTGTCGGGGCTGGCCCGGGCCGCGGGCGTGGCGGGTATCCGGTACAAGGATGAGGGCGGCCGCTTCGGGCTGGGCAGCTTCAAGGCCTTGGGCGGCGCCTATGCCGTCAGTCGCCAATTGCTGCGGGAATTGGCGGCCAAGCTGGGGCGTGACGATCTGTCGGTCGAGGATTTGCTGTCCGGCCGCTATCGGGAATTGACCCAGGCCATGACGGTGACCTGCGCGACCGATGGCAACCATGGCCGTTCTGTCGCCTGGGGCGCGCAACGCTTTGGCTGCCTATGCGTGATCTACATCCACGCGACCGTTAGCGAAGGGCGCAAGCGGGCGATTGAGCAATATGGCGCGCAGGTTGTGCGCACGCCTGGAAATTACGACGATTCGGTGCGGCAGGCGGCGGAAGACGCGGCTCGGCTCGGACGTTATGTGGTGTCGGATACGTCGTATCCCGGCTATATGGAGGTGCCCAAGGACGTGATGCAGGGGTACGCCGTGATGGCCGACGAGGCATTGCGCCAGCTGCGCGAGGCGGGCGATGGCGAGTTGCCGACGCACGTGTTCCTGCAAGGCGGCGTGGGCGGGCTGGCTGCCGCGGTCTGCGCGCATTTCTGGGAGCAGCTGGGCGAGCGTCGTCCGCGTTTCATCGTGGTGGAACCGGACAAGGCGGCCTGCCTGTACGAGAGCGCCCGCGCCGGCAAGCCGGTGGCGGTGCATGGCGATCTGGATACGGTGATGGCCGGGCTGGCCTGCGGGGAAGTGTCGCTGCTGGCGTGGGAGGTGCTGCATCCCGGCGCGCAGGCTTTCCTGACGGTTGACGACGAGGCCGCGCTGGAGACGGTGCGTCTATTGGCTGGCGGCAAGTATGGCGACGCGCCCATCGTGGCTGGCGAATCGGCCGTCGCTGGGCTGACCGGTTGTCTTGCTGCGCTGGCCGAGCCGGCAGTGCGTGATGCGCTGGGCCTGGACGCAGGCAGCCGCGTGCTGGTGTTCGGCAGCGAAGGGGCGACCGACCCGGAACTGTATCAACGCATCGTCGGGCGGAGCGCCGCCGAAGTCGAAGCCGAGGCTGTGGTATGACTGGCGCCACGCTTGAGGCCGGCCGCGAGGCCGTGCGGATCGACGGCGCCCGCCTGTTGCGCCGCATTGCCGACCTGGCGCGGGTCGGCGCCATCGAGGGCGGCGGCGTCTGCCGCCTGGCGCTGACGGACGCGGACCGGCAGGGACGCGATCTGGTGGTGCAGTGGATGCGCGAACTGGGCCTGGCCGTGACGGTGGACGGCATAGGCAATGTGGTGGGCCTGCGGGCCGGGCGCAAGGCCGGCCCGCCCGTGATGACAGGGTCGCACATCGACACGGTACGCACCGGCGGTCGCTACGACGGCAACCTGGGGGTGCTGGCCGGGCTGGAAGTGGTCGCGGCCTTGAACGACGCGAGCGTGGTCACTGAAAGGTCGATAGCGGTGGCGTTCTTCACCAACGAGGAAGGCGCGCGCTTTGCGCCGGACATGATGGGCAGCCTGGTGTTCCAGGGCGACTTGGCGCTGGCGGATGCGCTGGCCACGGTCGGTATAGACGGCACCACGGTGGGCGAGAACCTGGCCCGCATCGGCTATGCCGGGACGGCTCCGGTAGGCAATAACGAGGTGCATGCCTTTGTCGAGCTGCATGTGGAACAGGGGCCGGTGCTGGAGCATGAGGACTACACCATCGGCGCGGTGACCGGGGTGCAGGGCATCCACTGGATCGAGTTCACCGTGCGGGGAGTGTCCAACCATGCCGGCACCACGCCAATGGCGTTGCGCCATGACGCCGGCATCGTGGCGGCGCGCATCGCGTGCTTTGCACGGGATCTGACCGTCGAATTGGGGGCGGGGCAACTGGCGACTGTTGGCCAGGTCAATCTGTTTCCCAACCTGATCAACGTCATCCCCAACCGCGCCACCTTCACGCTGGACCTGCGCAACACCGATGGCGCGGCCTTGCAGGAGGCGATTGCGCGCTGCATGAAGTACGCGGCGCAGGCTGCGGCGGACGAAGGGGTGGAACTGAGCCATCGGGTGCTGGCCGATTTTGCGCCGGTGGCGTTCGACGAGGCCATCGTCGGCCGGGTCGAGGACATCGCGCGTAGCCGCGGGCACCGCGTGCGGCGGCTGCCCAGCGGCGCCGGGCACGATGCCCAGATGCTGGCGCGCATGTGCCCGACGGGCATGGTGTTTGTTCCCAGCGTGGGCGGGCTGTCGCACAACGTCGCCGAATTCACGCATGACCAGGATATCGAGGCGGGCGCCGGCGTGTTGCTAGAGCTGATGCTCGAACTCGCAGAACAATGAAACCGTAGGAGACTGAACATGTCACGCATCATCAATGTCGCGGCCGCGCAGCTTGGGCCGATTCAGCGCAGCGACACACGCCGCGACGTCGTCGAGCGCCTGCTCGCGCATCTGCGCCAGGCCCATGCCATGGGCTGCCAGCTGGTGGTTTTTCCGGAACTGGCGCTGACGACTTTCTTTCCGCGCTGGTACATGGAAGATCCGGCCGAGATCGACGCGTTCTATGAAAGCGAGATGCCCGGTCCGCAGACCCGGGTGCTGTTCGAGACCGCGCGCAAGCTGGGCATAGGCTTTTACCTGGGCTATGCGGAGCTGGCGGTGGAGCAGGGCGTCAAGCGCCGCTTCAACACGTCGATCCTGGTGAACCAGAACGGCGACATCATCGGCAAGTACCGCAAGGTGCATTTGCCTGGGCATGCCGAGCATGAGCCGTGGCGCGCATTCCAGCATCTGGAGAAGCACTATTTCGAGCCAGGCGAGTCGTTCGATGTCTGGCGCGGCTTTGGCGGCGTGATGGGCATGGCCTTGTGCAACGACCGCCGCTGGTCCGAGACCTATCGCGTGATGGGCCTGCAAGGCGCGGAAATGATTCTGCTCGGCTACAACACGCCGGTGCACAATCCGCCGGCGCCCGAGCATGACGACCTGTCCATGTTCCACAACCACCTGGTGATGCAGGCGGGCGCCTATCAGAACGGCACCTGGGTGGTGGGCGTGGCCAAGGCCGGCAAGGAAGAGGGCTGCGAGATGATAGGCGGCAGCTGCATCATCGCGCCGTCGGGCGAGATCGTGGCCGCCTGCTCGACCAAGGGCGATGAGCTGGCGATCGCGCGCTGCGACCTGGACCTGTGCCTGTCCTACAAGAGCACGACTTTCAATTTCGGCCGGCACCGGCGTCCCGAGGCTTACGGCCTGATCACGGAACGCAGAGGCGCGGTGGAACCTGCGCCGGAGGTGGCGGCAACCGCCTGACCTGCGGCGCGGCCAGCGCGGACCGTCGATAGACCGTCCGCATAACCGGTCCGGACGTTTCCTTCCCATAAAAAACAGCATGCGGACGCCCCGAGCGCCTGCAGGGGAGCGTTCGGCCTAAAAAAACAGACCCCAAGGTGAAAATATGGACCAGTCAGTCGAGAGTATTGCGGCGCCTCCGGTTGCCGCAGACAAGGATCCCCTGGCGGCGCGGGATGACGCGCTGTATCGGAAGGTGGCGTGGCGGCTGCTGCCGTTTTTGATGGTGTGCTACATCGCGGCGTTTCTGGACCGGGTGAACGTAGGCTTTGCCAAGCTGCAGATGCTGGACGATCTGAAGTTCAGCGAAACGGTGTACGGCCTGGGCGCGGGCATTTTCTTCATCGGCTATTTCCTGTTCGAGGTGCCGAGCAATGTGCTGATGCACCGCATCGGCGCGAAGAAGACGCTGGCGCGCATCATGATCCTGTGGGGCATCATCTCGGCCGCCATGGCCCTGACGCAGACGCCGACCCAGTTCTACATCCTGCGCTTCCTGCTGGGGGCGGCCGAGGCCGGCTTCTATCCCGGCATCATCCTGTACCTGACCTATTGGTTTCCGTCGAACCGGCGCGGCCAGATCGTGGCGGTGTTCATGACGGCGGTGCCGTTCGCCGGCATCCTGGGCGGGCCGCTGTCGGGCTGGGTGATGGAATCTTTCCATGACACGCATGGTCTCGCTGGTTGGCAATGGATGTTCATCATCGAGGCGATTCCTTCGGTGCTGTTGGGCCTGGCGGTGTTCTGGTACCTGGATGACCGCATCGACGATGCGCGCTGGCTGTCGACCACAGAGAAGTCGCGGCTGGGCCAGAACCTGCTGCGCGAGAAGACCGCCAAGACCGAACACGTGTCGATGCTGACGCTGCTCAAGGACCGGCGCGTGGTCCATATGGCGCTGATCTGCTATTGCACGGTGTCCAGCCTGTCCGGCCTGGCGTTCTGGATACCGTCGGTGATCCGCTCCACCGGCGTGGTGTCGCTGCTGGACATCGGCCTGCTGACGGCGGTGCCGAACATATGCGCAGTGATCTCGATGGTGCTGGTGTGCCGCCATTCGGACGCGACGCGGGAGCGCCGCTGGCACATGATCGTGCCCTTTCTGGTGGGTGGGACGGGTCTGGCGCTGAGCACGCTGTTCAGCCATAACCCGATGTTGGCCGTGGCCATGCTGTCGGTGGCGGCCGCCGGTTGCATGGTGTGCTCGCCGCTGTTCTGGAGTCTGCCGACGGCGTTCCTGGAAGGCAAGAGCGCGGCGGCGGGTATTGCCGGGATCAATTCGTTCGCAGGGTTGGCGGCCTTTGTCAGCCCGTACGCGATCGGTTGGATCAAGGACCTGACCGGTTCGACCGACTGGGGCATGTATTTCCTCGCCAGCTTCGCGCTGATCGGGGCGGTGCTGGTGTATCGCGTGCCGAAGAGCCTGGTCAACCGGTAGGCGTCGCGCCTCTCCACATCGGCGGGCGCGCCGCGCCCGCCACTCTCAGACAGGAATGATGATGACTCTGGACGTAGTTGCATTGACGCAGGCGATGGTGCGGGTTCCGAGCCTTTCGGGCAAGGAAGGCGAGATGGCGGCGCTGATGGCCGCGACCATGCGGGAGGCGGGCTTCAGTTCGGTCACGACCGATAGCAATGGCTCGGTGCTGGGATTGATCGGCCCCGAGGATGCGGACGTGGCCCTGTTGTTCGACGGGCACATGGACGTGGTGCCGGTGGCGGGCGAGTGGCGCTTCGATCCGTTCGGCGCCGAGATCCGGGATGGACGGCTGTATGGGCGCGGCAGCACCGACATGAAGGGTGGCATCGCCGCAGCGATTTGCGGCGTGGCGGAGGCCGCGCGGGATGGCTTGAAGCGCCGCGTGGCGGTGTCGGCCAGCGTGCTGGAGGAAGTCATCGAAGGGCATGCGCTGGCTTCGGTGCTGGACATCTGCGCACCGCAGGCGGTGGTCATCTGCGAGCCCTCGAAATTGCAGATCAAGGCGGGGCAGAAGGGACGGGTGGAGTTGCTGCTGACCTTCCACGGCAAGCCGGCCCATGCCGCGACGCCGCACATCGGCGTCAACCCCTTGCATGCCGCAGCCCGGGCGCTGGCGGTCCTGGAGAGCTTGCCTTTGCCGCACGATGAGGTGCTGGGCCAGGCGCTGCTGGTGCCGACGGATATCGTGTCGCATCCTTACCCGTCGATTTCCATGATTCCGATTTCGACGACGATACGTTTTGACCGGCGCACCGTGTCGGGCGAAAGCCTGGAGGACGTGCTGGCGCAGATCCGCGGGCATCTGGCCGCCCATGGCCTGTCCGATTTCACCTTGCGGGTCAGCGAGGACCAGGTGGCGACCTATACCGGGCAGCATGCCACGCCGCCGCGCTGGTTGCCGGGTTGGCGTTGCGATGCAGAGGCCAGCTTGTTGCAGGCCGCGCGCACGGCGGTCAGCGCCAGCGGCCGGGATCCGGTGGTGGGCAGCTGGGCATTCTGCACCAACGGGTCGGAATCGGCCGGACGCCGCGGTATCCCGACGATAGGATTGGGCCCGGGCAATGAAGAGGATGCCCACACGATCGACGAATCCATTGCGCTGGAGCAGCTGGAAGGCGCGCGCGACATCTATCGGACGCTGGTCCGCGCCGTCTGCGGTTGAGGCGTTTGCATGCCGGGCAGGCGGGCCAGCCGGTCGTTCAGGAAGTCGATCAGCAGCCGCGCGCGCAGCGACTGGTAACGGCGCGACGGGTAGATGAGGTAGGCCTCTTGCGGCGTGGCGCTCCATTTGGGCAGCACGCGCAGCAGTTCGCCGCTGGCGACCAGGTCCTGCACCAGCCACGCGGGGCATAGGCCGATGCCGGCGCCCATGGCCAGGCTTTCGCGGATGGCCAGGGCGTTGTTGACGCGGAAACGTCCCTGGGTCTGGACGGTGGCGAGGGTGGCGCCCTGGTGCAGTTCCAGGGTGTCGCCCGCGGCCAGCCAGGCAAAGCGCACGTATTCGTGGGCGGCCAGATCGCGGGGCGCGCGGGGCTTGCCGCGCTGCGCCAGGTAGGAGGGGGCTGCCACCAGGTAGCGCGGCGACTCGGCCGCCTTGCGCGCGATGGCGTTGGGCGGCAGGTTGCCGCCCAGGCGCAGCGCCACGTCCACGCCTTCTTCCACCAGGTCCACGAACCGGTCGTTCAGGATCAGTTCGACCTGGATGTCGGGGTATTCGTCCAGGAACTTGCGGACCAGTGCATTCAAGCGGAACTGGCCCAGCGCCACGGGCGCGTTGATGCGCAGGAAGCCGGCGGGCTTTTCGGTCTGGCCGCGGGCGTCGGCGACGGCTTCGGAATATTCCTCCAGCACGCGGGTGGCGCGCTCGTAGAAACGCTTGCCTTGCTCGGTGGGTACGACGCGGGTGGTGCTGCGTTCCAGCAGCCGCACGTTAAGGTCCTTTTCCAGCGCGGCGACGATCTTGCTCAGGGCCGGTTGGCTCAGCGCCTGTTCGCGGGCCACGGCCGACAGTGTGCCCAGCTCCACGGCGCGGACGAAGGCCCGCATGGCGCGCAGGGTATCCATGGTCATTCCTTTTTGGAAGAAGTGGTATGCAGTTTAGGGTTCTACCGGTGAAATTGGGAAGAACCTATCGTGACGTCACTTTCTCTTTTTCTGGAGTCGTCATGAATCGCTTCAATCTTCATTCCCTGGTTTCGGCCGTTGCGTTGGCCGGTGGCCTTTCGGTCCTGGCCCCGTCCGCCGCCATCGCCGCGCAGCCTCCTGTTCAGGCCGATGCCGCGCGTTCCAGTTGGGTCAGTTCCTGGTTCGCCAGCCCGCAACCGCTGTGGGAGGATTCTTTCGTGCTGCCCACGGAAATGCCGGCCGAATTGCGCGGCCAGACGCTGCGCCAGACCTTGATGCTCAGCGTGGGCGGACCGCGCCTGCGGGTGGTGTTGTCCAACCGCTATGGCACGCAGCCCCTGGAGATCGGGGCGGCCAGCGTTGCCTTGGCCTCCGGCCCTTCAAAGATCAGTCCGGCGTCCAGCCGCGGACTGGCCTTTGGCGGTCGGCCAAGCGTGACGGTGGCGCCGGGCGCGCAGGTCGTCAGCGATCCGGTGGACCTGCCGGTAGCCGCGCTGGCCGAGCTGGCCGTCAGCCTCTACTTCCCGCAGGCCACGCCGGTGACGACCTTCCATTGGGGCGCGCAGCAGACCGGCGCCCTGGTGCGGGGCGATGCCACTGCGGCGGCGGAGCTGCCGGATGCGCAGGCGCTGCAAGGCCGGGCCTTCCTGGCCGGGATCTGGGTCGAGAGCCCGTCGCGCGCGCCGGTGGTGGTGGCGTTTGGGGATTCCTTGACCGATGGCAATGGCTCGACGCCCGGCGCCAATCGCCGCTGGCCGGACTTCCTGGCGCGCCGTCTGGCGCCGCAGGGCATGGGCGTGGCGAACGCGGGCATTTCGGGCGCGAGGGTCTGGGGCGACAAGATGGGCGTGAACGCGATGGCGCGCTTCGATGCCGACGTACTGTCGCAGCCTGGCGTGCGCACGGTGGTGATGATGATGGGCATCAATGACATCGGTTGGCCGGACAGCGGCTTCGCGCCGGACGACGCGCCCATGACGGCGGCAAGGTTGACCGAGGGCTACCGGCAACTGGCGGAGGCCGCCCACCTGCGCGGCGTGCGCATCGTGGGTGGCACCATCGCGCCGTATGAAGGCTCGCTGCACGGCACGCCGCTGTCGGGCCACTACAACCCGGCGAAGGATGCGGTGCGGCGGGAGGTGAACCGCTGGATTCGCGAAAGCGGCGTGTTCGACGCGGTGGTGGATTTTGACGCGGTGCTGCGTGATCCGGCGCATCCGGCGCGGCTGCTGGCCGCGTATGACTCGGGCGACCACCTGCATCCCAACGATGCCGGCTACCAGGCCATGGCGCAGGCCTTGGATCTGGCCACGCTGTTCGGCGATTGAGATGCGTCCGGAGCGGTCAGTGGAAATTGCGGCTCTGGGTGTTCAAGTCGCCCAGCAGTTCGGACAAATCCACCAGGCGTTGCGCGATCAGGTGGCGCACGCCGTCCACGCTTTGCCAGGATCCATAGACGCCCAGCAGCGAGGCCCCCAACAGTTCCCGGCGCTGGCGTTCGATGAGTTCCGTACGCACGACCACGTTGACGGGGCCGGTCTCGTCTTCCAGCGTGACGAAGATCACGCCCTTGGCGGTCTGCGGGCGCTGGCGCACGGTGACGATGCCGCAGGCGCGCGCCACGCGCTTGTCGGGGTAGCCGTTCAACACCGAGGCGGGCTGGAAATTGCGCGCCGCCAGTTGGGGGCGCAGCAGGGCCACGGGGTGGCTGTGCAGGGTCAGGCCCACGCTGCGGTAGTCGGCCGCCACGGTCTGGCCCTCGGAGGGGGCGGACAGTTGCGGCGCCTGGGTTTCCTGGATGGCGGCGTCGCGCAGCAGGTCGCGGCTCTGCACGCTGGCGGCGGCTTCCCAGCTGGCCTGGCGGCGATGGCCGGCCAGGGTGCGCAGGGCGTCGCCGGCGGCCAGGGCGTTCAGGTCATGGCGGTTGAGCGCGGCACGGCGGGCCAGGTCGCCGGTGTCGGCAAAGGGTGCGGTAGCGCGCGCGTCCTCGATGCGCCGGGCGGCGTCTTCGCGCATGCCCTGGATCAGGCTCAGTCCCAGCCTGACGGCGGGGCGGGGGCCGTCGGTGGAGGGGGCGTGCGGATGCGTGGTACGGCGGGCGCCGGGGTGGCCTTCGGGCAGGGTTTCCAGCGCCGAGTCCCAGCCGCTGATCGTCACGTCCGGCGGCAGCACGCAGACGCCGTGGCGGCGGGCGTCCTGCACCAGTTGCGCGGGGGCGTAGAAGCCCATGGGCTGGGAGTTGAGCAGGGCGGCCAGGAAGGCTTCGGGCTCGTGCCGCTTGAGCCACGAGCTGGCATAGGCCAGCAGGGCGAAGCTGGCGGCGTGGCTTTCGGGGAAGCCGTATTCGCCGAAGCCTTCGATCTGGCGGAACAGCGCCTCGGCGAAGTCCAGCTTGTAGCCATGGGCCAGCAGGCCGCCGACCAGCTTGGTACGGTATTTGTCCACGCCACCCTTGCGCTTCCAGGCGGCCATGGAGCGGCGCAACTGGTCGGACTCGCCGGGCGTGAAGCCGGCGGCCACGACGGCGATCTGCATGACCTGTTCCTGGAAGATGGGCACGCCCATGGTGCGGCTGAGCACACCGCGCACTTTTTCGCTGGGATAGGTTTCGGGCTCCTTGCCCTGGCGGCGGCGCAGGTAGGGATGGACCATGCCGCCCTGGATCGGCCCTGGGCGCACAATGGCCACCTGTACCACCAGGTCGTAGTATTGGCGCGGACGCAGGCGCGGCAGCATGGTCATCTGGGCGCGGGATTCGATCTGGAACACGCCTATGGTGTCGGCGTCGCAGATCATGTCGTAGGTAGGTGTGTCGTCCGGTGGGATGTCTTGCAGCCGCAAGGGCTGGCCGCGGCGCTGGCCGGCCAGCTCCAGCGTGCGGCGCAACGCCGACAGCATGCCCAGCGCCAACACGTCCACCTTCAGCAGGCCGAGTGCGTCCAGGTCGTCCTTGTCCCATTGCACGACGCTGCGGTCCGCCATGGCGGCGTTCTCGATGGGCACCAGGCGCGACAGCTTGCCGCGTGAAATCACGAAGCCGCCGGGGTGCTGCGACAGGTGGCGCGGAAAGCCCATCAGCGTCTGCGCTAGCGATGCCCAGTGCCGCGCCACCTGCGATTCCGGGTCCAGGCCGCAGGCGCCCAGGGTGCGCAGCATTTCCTTCTTGCCGTCCCACCATTGGTGGGCGCGCGCCACGGCGTCGATGACACCGAGGTCCACGCCCAGCGCGCTGCCGGTATCGCGCAATACGCTGCGCGGGCGGTAGGAGATGACCACGGCGGTCAGCGCGGCGCGCTCGCGGCCATACTTGCCGTAGATGTACTGGATGACCTCTTCGCGGCGCTGGTGCTCGAAGTCCACGTCGATGTCGGGCGGTTCGTTGCGCTCCTTGCTGATGAAGCGTTCGAACAGGTTGTTGCCGCGCACCGGGTCCACTTCGGTGATGCCCAGGCAGTAGCAGACGGCCGAGTTGGCGGCCGACCCGCGGCCCTGGCACAGGATGCCCTGGCCGCGGGCGAATTGGACGATGTCGTAGACCGTCAGGAAATAGGCTTCGTAGTGCAGGTCCGTGATCAGGGCCAGTTCTTTTTCGATCTGCGTGGTGACGCTGTCCGGCGTGCCCAAAGGAAAGCGGCGGGCGGCTCCGGCCAGGGTTTCCTGGCGCAGATAGGTCGCCGGCGTGTGGCCGCGCGGAATGATCTCGTCCGGGTATTCGTAGCGCAGCTCGTCCAATGAGAAGGCGCAGCGGCGGGCCACGGCCAGCGTCTGGGCCATCGCTTGCGGCGGGTACAGGTTGGCCAGCCGCATGCGCGTGCGCAGGTGCTGCTCGGCGTTGCCGGACAGTTCGTAGCCGCACTGCGACACCGGCTGGCGGGTGCGGATGCCGGTCAGCGTGTCGTGCAGCGGCTTGCGCGAACGTAGGTGCATCTGCACCTGGCCCAAGGCCACGAGGGGCAGTTCCGCGGCCTGCGCGGCTTGTTCGACCGCGGCGCGGTGCAGGTCGTCGCGCGAGCGGTGCAGCAGGGTCAGCCCGACCCAGGCGCGGTGGGGGAAGACGCGCGCCAGCCAGCGCGCCTGCTCGGCCATGCGGTCGGCATCGGTGCCGTAGGCGGGACTCAGGATGGCCAGGCATTCGGGCAGGTGGCGCAGATGGGCGTAGCCCGCGGGCGGATCGGTGAGGTCTTCGGGCGCCAGCCGGTATTCGCCCTTGGGCGCGCGGGTGCGGGCCAGGGTGATCAATTCGGACAGGTTGCCGTAGCCCTCGCGGGTCTGCGCCAGCAGGGTCAGGCCCAGCGGCGCGGCGTCGGGCGCGGCGCGCAGCTGGAAGGTGGCGCCGATGATGAGCGGCAGCTTGCGGGCGCGGGCCTCCACGTGGGCGCGGACCACGCCCGCCAGCGAGCATTCGTCGGTGATGGCGAGGGCGGCATAGCCCAGCTCGGCGGCGCGGTCGATCAGTTCCTCGGGGTGCGAAGCGCCCTGCAGGAAAGAAAAATTGGACTGGCATTGCAGCTCGGCGTAGCCGGGCAGCTGCGCCAGGATGCCGGGGGTATCGTCGTCGTCCATGCGCATGCCGCTTCAGGCGTAGAGCCCATGCAGGAACCAGCGGGCGTGCTCGTCGTCGCGCTCGCGGTAGATCCAGTAGCGCGCGGCGGCGGCGTCCTCGGCGACGAAGTAGTCGCGCACGGTCAGGGCCGGATCCCACCAGCCGCTTTCGATGCGTTCCGGGCCGCGCATCAGCCGCAGCGCCTGGCCGCCGTACTGCGGGCGATGGCCGGACAGCTTCAAGGGTAGCGGCGGGTCCAGCAGCCAGAAGGGTCGGTCCAGTAGCGCGGGCAGAGGGGCGGGCCGCTGGGGCGGCGACAGCGCGTCGCCCCAGGCGTTGGCGGCCTCGGGGCGGTGATCGGGAACCGGATGGGCGTGGCGCACCTGGTCGCGGCCCAGCCGCGCGACCAGCAGGTCCAGCAGCCGGGCATGGTCGGCGGGCGTGCCGCCGGGCTCGGGGAACAGGGTGGTGCTGGCGGCGGGCTGCTCGACCGTGTCGGGCGCCAGCAGCATCACGGCGATTACAGGCGCTTCCAGCGTGAAACGGGCCAGCTTTTCCCGCAGCAGGTGGAGGATCTGCGGCGCCTGCCACACCGGCTGGGCCAGGGCCAGCTCCAGTTCGGTGGGCGGCCGGGCGTGGCGGCCGCGTTCGTGCTCCATGCTGAGCACCACGCGGCGCACCGCCAGTTGCCGGGCGCTGAGCCAGCCGCCCAGCTGTTCGGCCAGGCGGCGCGCCACCGCCAGCACCGCGTCGGTGTGCTCGACGTAGTCCGTGAGTTCGATGCGGCGCGAAAACTGGTGCGGCGGTTCGATCCAGCGATGCAGTTCGGGCGCCTGGCCGTAGGCGGCGTCCAGGGCCTGGAGCAGTTCGGGGGCGCTGCGCCGCTGCAGGCCCGCGCGCGGCAGGGCGCGCAGGTCCGCCAGGGTATGGCAGCCGATGTCGTCGAGCCAGTCGCGGCGGGTCTGCGCCTGCGGCAGCAGGGTGAGCGGCAGGGCGTCCAGCCGCCGGGTCAGCGTGGGCAGCGTCAGGGTGCGTCGGGGCGCGCGCCGGCCGGGGCTGCGCGCCAGCAGCCAGGCGCCGGCGGCGGTGGGCGCCATGCCTAGCGAGGCGCGCAGGTCCAGCGCGTGCAGGGTGGCGGCCACCCTGCGGTGCAGGGCCTTCGGACCGCGGAAGAACATCAGGCTGGCGCCTACGTTCAGGAGCAGGGTGTCGCCGTCGGCCAGTGCGACTTCAGGGGTGTATTGCAGCAAGGCCAGCGCCGCGCCCTGTAATGCTTCGGCCTCGGCCTGGACGTCGCGGGGCAGCAGCTCGACCTCGGGGGCGATGGCGGCCGCGCCGGCGCGGCGCATGTCCGGCTTGACGCCGGCCCGGCGGGCGGCGGGCGTCAGGGCGGCGACGCGTTCCTGTTCCAGGACCGCGAACGCCTGCCCCTCAAGCGGCCAGTGCGGGCGCAGTGCGTCCAGCGGCAGGCAGCGCAGGAAGGCGGCGATCCAGAGGCGCATGGCGGGGAGAAACAGGGATGGGGGCGCCGGATTCCAGGCCCACGTACAAGGGGGTGTCGCAGGCAGGCCCGCGGCGCTTCAGGATGTGCACGGACAGGCCGCCCGCGGCCGGCGCAAGCGCCAGCCGCAAGGGGGCGGGCGTGGCGTTCTGCGCCGCGCTGCTGGGGCGCACGGCGATGAACAGCAGGTCGCTGGCCTGGGCGGCCAGGTGCAGGCGGCGCAGGGATTCGGGGCGCACGTGGGGTAGCCAGCAGATCAGGGCGCCGCAGCTGCCGTTCTTCAGGATCTGTTCGGCGGCCCAGAGCGCGTCCACGGGTTTTTCCGGCGCGACCCAGAGCAATTGGCGCGGATCCAGCCGCCAGCTCATCCAGCTGGCGATGTGAGGCGCGTGCGGCGGCTGCACCAGCGCGATGGCGCGGCGTGTTTCCAGTTGGGCCAGCGCCGGACGCAGCAGGCGGATTTCACCGATGCCGGGATGCGGGGCCATCAATTCGATCAGGGAACCCAGCGGCCAGCCGCCGTCCGGCAGCTCGGCGGACAGCGCGGCATGCCCGGTGGGCAGGGTGCGGGCGGCGCTTTGGGCCAACTGGGTGGCGCGCCACAACGCGGGGTGGATACGTTCTGGGGACTGCATGGCAATCGGTTCCTGGATGGCAGGAACCGGGGTAGTGGCCGATGCGCCATTATAGCTGTATGTATATACAGTAGTTAAAAGGGGCGGAGCGTGCCGCGAATAGTTTTGCGCCGGTAACGCCGTGGCCCAAAAGAAAACCCACCCGTACACCTTTCGATGCAGAGGGGTGGGCCGTGTTGAGTGCGATTTTAGTCGCTTCAGGCACGCGGATCCACGGTCAAGCCCGGGCGTTCTCCGCAGTAGATACCGAGGTCTCCGTCCCCGCCGCGCGATCCAGATCCAGCCCATAAAACCGCATATCCTCGTACCGGATCCAGTGCGACTTGCGCACCAGCCGGTGGCCGATCCACAAGGCCAGGAACAGGGGAATCGCCAGGTAGGTGGAGATCACGCCGATCCAGTCGATGCGGTCTTGCAGGAAGGCCTGGTAATTCTGGCCCAGCGTGACCAGCAGGCACAGGACGAAGGCGAGCAGGGGGCCGAAGGGGAACAGGCCGGCCTTGTAGGGCAGGTCGGCGGTGTCGTAGCCGTGCTTCACATAGCCCTGGCGGAAGCGGTAATGGCTGACGGCGATGCTCAGCCACACGATGAATTCGGTCATGCCGGCGAAGTTCAGCAGCCAGATGTAGACCGCCTTGGGGCTGTATACCAGGCTGAACAGGCACAGGCAGGCCAGCAGCGCGGTGGCCATCAGCGCGTACAGCGGCACGCCGCTGCGGGTCACGCGCCGGAACAGGGCGGGCGCCTGGCCTTCGGCCGCCATGTTGAACAGCATCCGCGTTGCCGCGTACATGCCGGAATTGCCGGCCGACAGCACCGAGGTCAGGATCACCGCGTTCATCACGGTGGCCGCCGACAGCAGCCCCGCGTGCTGGAATACCAGCGTGAAGGGGCTGACCGCGATGTCTTCCACTTCGTTGCGCAGCAGTTGCGGGTCGGTATAGGGCAGCAGCAGGCCGATGATCAGGATGGCCAGCACGTAGAACAGCAGAATGCGCCAGAACACGTGGTTGATCGCGCGCGGCACGTTGCGGCGGGGGTTCTCGGATTCGCCGGCAGCCACGGCCACCAGTTCGGTGCCCTGGAACGAATAGGCCACCACCATTGCCACGCCCACCCAGGTGGCCGCGTTGCCCACGAAGGGCGCGTCGCCGATGGTCCAGTTGGCCAGGCCTACCGTGGTGCCGCCGTGGATGATGCCGACCAGCATCGCCAGCCCGACGCCGATGAAGCACAGCACGGCCACGACCTTGATGATGGCGAACCAGTATTCGGCCTCGCCGAAGCTGCGCGCGGAGAAGGCGTTCAGGCCGAAGGTCAGGGCCAGGAAGGCCACGCTCCAGATCCAGCCGGGCGTGTCGGGGAACCAGTACGCCATGACCAGTTGCGCGGCGACCACGTCCACCGCCACGACCGTGGCCCAGCTGATCCAGAAGTTCCAGCCCAGCGCAAAGCCGAAGCCGCCATCCACATAGCGCGAGGCATAGGTGCAGAAGGAGCCCGATACCGGCATGAAGGTGGCCAGTTCGCCCAGACTGGTCATGATGAAGTAGACCATCAGGCCGATGGCCAGGTAGACCATCAGCGCGCCGCCCGGGCCCGCCTGGGCGATGGCCGCGCCGGAGGCCACGAACAGGCCGGTGCCGATGGCGCCACCTAACGCTATCATCGTGAGGTGGCGCGCCTTGAGCACGCGATGCAGCTGGTTCTGGCTGGCAGGCGTGGCGCCGGATTCTGTCGTCGGAGTTTGCATTGCTGGGTAGGTGGTTGCCGGGGCGGCGGACCCATCAGGCACGGGCATGCGGGCCTGCCCGCCGGGCAACGCCGCAAGCCAGCCGGTCCGTGGCGGTGCGGCAAAGGTTGCTTCAAGGCGCGCATTTTACAATGCGGCTATTCCGGGGCTGTTCGGCGGCCCCAGCCAGCACGGAGCGGTTTCATGGCGTCTTCCTCTTCTATCGAATTCCTTCCCGATGCCGGCGTCGACGTGCGCCAGCTGTTCATCCTGCTGCACGGCGTGGGCGGCACCCCCGCTGACATGCAGCCCCTGGCGCAGGCGGTGCGCGCGGCGTTCCCCAGCGCGGCGGTGCTGGTGCCCCAGGGGTTCGAGCCTTTCGACGGCGGCGGCGAGGGCCGGCAATGGTTCTCGGTGCGCGGCGTGACCGAGGAAAACCGCCCCGAGCGCGTGGCGCGGGCGCTGCCGCCCCTGGAAGCCTATATGCGCGAGGCGCAGGCGCGCTTCGGCCTGCTGCAATCGGATACGGCGCTGGCGGGTTTTTCGCAGGGCGCCATCATGGCGCTGGAACTGGTACAGGCGCACGACGGCATGGCCGGCCGCGTGATCGCGTTTTCAGGCCGCTATGCGCAGCTGCCCAAGTCCGCGCCGCAATACACCACGCTGCACCTGCTGCATGGCGAGGCCGATCCCATCATGAGCGTGGACCACATCCAGGCCGCCCAGGCGCGCCTGAGCGAACTGCATGGGGATTCGACCATCGATATCGCCAGCAATGTGGGGCACGCGCTGCATCCGGCCTTGATCGAGCGCGCCATCGTGCGCCTGAAGACCTGCGTGCCGCTGCGCAGCTGGGAGGCCGCGCTGGGCCTGAACCAGACGCCGCCGGACGGCGCCTCGGTGCATTGATCACTTTTCCCAGCCGCCGCCCAGCGCCAGGAACAGCGCGATCTGGTCGTTGCTGAGGTCGGCCTGCGAGGCGGCCAGCGCGCTTTCATTGGTAGCCAGCGTGCGTTCGGCGTCCAACACCGTCAGGTAGTCGGTCTTGCCGTACTGGAACAGGCGGCTGGCCTGCGAGGCCGCCTCGGCGCTCTGGTCGCGCGCGGCGCGCAGGGCGGCGTCGCGGTCCAGTTGGCGCGCGTAGACCACCAAGGCACTTTCCGTTTCCCGCAGGGCGTTCAGCACGGTGGCGTCGAAGCGCGCCGCCGCGGCCTTGGTGCTGGCCTGTGCCTCGGCGATGCGGGCTTGGGCCGCGCCGGTGTTGGGGATGGTCCAGGAGATCAGCGGACCAACGCTCCAGCTGAAGGTGCCGCGGTCGCCGAACATGCTGGCTGGTCCGCCCGAGGCGGACGACAGGCCCAACGAGATTTTCGGATACAGGTCGGCCGTGGCCACGCCGATGCGGGCGGTGGACGCGGCCAGCGTGCGCTCGGCCTGGCGGATGTCCGGACGGCGGCGCAGCAGTTCGGCGCCATCGCCCACGGGGATGGTCTCGGTCAGGCGCGGCGCCTGGGCGCATTGCAACAGCGCGGGCGAGATTTCACTTGGCGTCTGGCTCGTCAGCGCTGCCAGCCGGTACAGGGCCGTGCGCTGCTGGGCCTGGAACGGCGGCAGGTTGGCCTGCAATTGTTGTAGCTGGCTGCGGGCGCGGGTCACGTCCAGTGTGGTGCCGCGGCCGGCGCGTTGCAGCCGGTCCACTGCGTCCAGCGATTGCTTCTGCACTTGCACCGAATGCTGGGCGGAAGCCAGTTGCATGCCGGCTGCGCACATATTGGCGTAGGCGCGGGCGGTCTCGGCGGCCACGGTGACGCGGGTGGCGTCGTAGGCCGCCTGCGCGGCCTGCTCGTCGCCGCTGGCCGCTTCCACGGCGCGGCGGATCTGGCCGAACAGATCCAGCTGATACGACACGCTGGCGCCCATGGAATAGGACCAGCGGTTGGGCGGATTGATGCCGGGTTGCAGCTCCTGCAAGCCCGACACGTGGCCGAAAGTGGGCGAGGCATTGACGCCGATCGTAGGCTGTTGCTGCGCCTGGCTTTCCTTCACCGCGGCCTGGGCGCGTTCCAGGTTGGCGCTGGCGACGCGCAGGTCGGTGTTGGCCGCCAGGGCTTTCTCCACCAATCCGTCCAGCACGGGATCGTCGTACAGACGCCACCAGTGGCCAGGCACCGCATCCTGCCGGAAGGCCGCGTTGCGCGCTTCCGTGAAAGGCGTTTGCGCGCTCTGCCGCTCGGCCACCGATCCGGCGGGCACCTGATAGTCAGGGCCCACGGTGGTGCATCCGGCCAGCGTCAGGGCCAGCAGCAGCGGCAGGAGGTGTCTGGTGTTCATGGCAATTACGGCTGTGCGTCGATTAGGGGTGAGAGGTTGAAAAAAACGGCGATCAGGACGGCTGGTGAGCCTCGTTCAGCGCATGGGCCGGGCCGGAATCCACCGACACGGTGGCGGTCTGGCCGGCCACCAGGCGCACGCCTTCCGGCACGTCGTCGATCTTCACGCGCACTGGAATGCGCTGCGCCAGGCGGACCCAGTTGAACGTGGGATTGACGTTGGGCAGCAGGTTGGCACCCGTGCTGCGGTCGCGGTCGGCGATGCCCATGGCGATGCTTTCCACGTGGCCGCGGATATGGTGCGAATCGCCCATCAGCGTCACGGTGACGGGATCGCCCTCGTGGATGCCGGGCAGCTTGGTTTCCTCGAAATAGCCTTCGACATAGAACGAACCGGAATCCACCAGCGCCATCACGCCGCGGCCGGCGGTGGCGTAGGAGCCGGCGCGCAGGTCCAGGTTGGTGACACGGCCGTCGTTGACGGCCAGCACCCGGCTGCGGTCCAGGTTCAGGCGCGCGGTATTGAGCTGCACTTCGGCTTGGGCCAGCGCGGCTTCGGTCTGCTGCAGCTTGGTCTGGCTTTGTTCCAGCGCCTCGGCGGCGACCAATTGCCCCAGCGAGCGGTTGCGCTTGGCGTCGCGCACCGCCTGGTCGCGCGCCACTTGCGCCGACCGCACCGAGGCCTGGGCCTGATCAAAGGCCAGCTGGAAGCGCGCGCGGTCGATTTCGAACAGCACGTCGCCGGCCTTCACGTCCTGGTTGTCGTGCACCGGCACGCTGGTCACCAGGCCGGACACATCGGGCGCGACCTGCACCACGTAGGCCTTGACGCGGCCGTCGCGGGTCCAGGGTTCGACTTCATAGTGCACCCAGAGCTGCCAGCCGGCGTAGGCGGCCGCGGCGACGACGACGGCGGTCACCGCGAACTTGCCGATGGCTGCGGGGCGCAGGGCGTTGGGGAGTTTCATGCTTATCTCTGGAGTAAATAGGGGGAAATGAGGGATACGCCGTACAGCAGCACCACGAACAGCGCCAGGTCGAATAGCGCGGGGTGCCACACCAGGCGGTACAGCCCGGCGCGCGCCAGCACGCGGCGCACCGCCCAGGCCACGCCCAGGGTCACCACGCCCAGCACCAGCAGCCAGGGGAAATAAACGCCGTAAAGATTGAATTCGCCGATCATGATGCTTGGCCCTCCAGGGTGGGATGGGCGGGTTGGTAGTCGGGCGCGTCGGGGAAGAAGGCGCGGCGCAGGCCCACCAGGGCGACCACGGCGCGGTCACGCGCGGCGGCGCCCGGGGGCGTGGCGGCCACGCTGGCCAGCGCGCGGTCGATCTGCGCCAGGAACTCGGGCGTCTTCTCGCCGACTTGCCAGGCCGAGCGCGCATGGAAGAATCGGGCCAGCCCGTCGAGCACCGGCTGGATGGCCGGTTCCGCCATGGGCAGGTGACGCCGGGCGCGCTGCAGTTCGGTGATGTCGCGGCCCACGCGCAGGTCCTTCAGCGCGTCGGCGGCCACCAGGTCGTCGGGGCGTTGGGCCAGCGCCAAACGCGGCTGCAACAGGCCGATGCGGTCCAGCATGCGGGCGGCATAGGTATGGCGCGAGGGCGCGCGCGGTGAGCTTGCCAGCGTTTCCAGTTCCTTCCAGTTGGCGGCCTGGATGCGGCGCGCGCTCCAGTCGGCGCTGACGGTGCGGAAGATGGCGGCGATGATGGCCGCCGTGGCCACGCCCATGCACTGCGCGACCTGCGTGTCGATAAACGACACGATGTCGGCAGTGTTGGTGTCCTGCAGCGCCATGGTGCCGAGGAAGCCGAACAGCATCGCCATGGCCTTGCCGGCCGTGGCCGGACGGGCGATGAAGATGCCCAGCACGAAGGTCGTGGGCAGCATGGCCAGGGCCAGCATTTCGAACGAGTGCAGGGCGGGCATGATGCCCAGCAGGTACAGCGCCGACAACGGAATCGAATACACCGTGTAGGTCAGGAACTGCATGATGCCGGGAACCGGGTTGTCCTGCGACGCGAAAAAGCAGCTGAAGATGGCGGCCATGAGCGCGGCGGTGGCGCCGTTGCTCCAGGCCGTGCCGATCCAGAAAGCGCAGCAGACCGAAATGGCCACGCCGGCGGCCAGGGCCGATAGCAGCGCCATGCCGCGGTCGCGGTGCAGGGCGGCGTTGGGCGCGGGCTTGGAGCGCGGCGCGCGCAGCGGCGCGCCGGCCAGGCCTGCGCGGATCTCGCGGCGCAGCGCCAGGCATTCGTCATAGGTGTCGACCAGTTCGCGCAGCCGCGTCATCAGGCTGGCCAGCAACACGTCGCGCCAGCTGGAGCGGCTGTCGATGGCGGGCGTGAGCTGGGTCGCGGCAGCGCGCAGTTGTACCGCGGTTTCGTGCGTGGCCTGGGCGCCGGCGTTGATCCATTCGGAGATGTCTGCCAGCAGGGCCGAGACTGGCTCCGGCAGCGGCTGGCCGCCGGCCTGCAGGGCGCGCATGCGGTCTTCCACGGCGGACACGGTAGGCGTCAGGGCCGCGATCTGGTCCTGCATGGCGCGCACCGCGCCCGAGGTCCAGCGCAGGTTGCTGGTGTCGAAAGGCACGTGGGTGGACATCAGGCGCAACTGGGTGATGTCGTTGGCCAGCACGCGACGGTCGCGGTCCTTCTGTTGGGTGGCCTGGCCGCTGAGCGTGTCGTGCATCCAGTTGCGGGCGTCGCGCACCGCCTTGTCCAGCATCAGCGTCAGGGCCGGGGCCAGGCCGCGCGGCAGCACGATGCTGTGGATCAGGGTGGCGCAGACGATGCCCAGGCTGATTTCCTCGACGCGGGCGAGCGCGGTGTCGAACACCAGGGCAGGAGCCGTCACGCTGGGAAAGCCGATCATCGCGGCGGTGTAGCCCGCCAGCATGAAAAGGTAGGAGCGCGGAGTGCGGTCCAGCACCGACAGGTACAGGCAGGCGCCCACCCACAGCACCATGGCGGCGGTCATGACCACCGGCGAATTCGACAGCCGCGGCACCAGGTAGACGGTGGCGGCCGAGCCGAAGAAGGTGCCGGCCAAGCGGTACAGCGCTTTGGAGCGCACCGCGCCCGACCAGGGCTGGGCTACCACATAGGCCGTAGTCATGGCCCAGAACGGACGCGGCAAACCCATGCTGTAGGCCAGGTAGAGCGCCATGATGGCGCTCAGGTAGCTCTTGAGCGAGAAGATGGATTCGCGGACGTTGGGGAGTTTCACGCTTGTTCGTCCTGTGGCTGGGTGCCCGCGCCGCCGCGGCCCAGGGTGACTTTCAGGCTGTCGAAGACCCGCAGGCAGGCTTCCAGATCCGCTTCGCTCACGCCCCGGAACAGACGGCGGCGCAGGTCGACCAGCACGTCCTCGACCGTGGCGCGTAGCGCCTGGCCGGCGTCGGTCAGGTGCAGGGTCTTGGCGCGGCGGTCGTGCGGGTCTTCGCGGCGTTCCATCAGGCCGGCGGCGACCAACTGGTCCAGCACCCGCACCAGCGAAGGGCCTTCCACGCCCAGCGCCTCGGCCAATGCGCCCTGGCGCACGCCGTCTCCCAGACGGCCGGCCAGGATCACGGGCCAGGCGGTGGCCTGGGACAGGCCATAGTCGGCCAGGGCTTTGTCGGCGGCGCCGCGGTAGGCGCGCGACAGCACCATCAGGGCAGAGGTGGTGGCCATGAGCTGGGAGTCGGTGGGCGTGTTCATGGAATAGATTGTATCCTATCTATTAGCTTACTAATAATTGAAAATGGCGATTATCTCCATGGATTTTCTCAATCGGGAAAATAGGGGGCGGGTTTCCCGTCTATGGAAAACCGAAGGTCAGGGGGCGGCGGTGAGGAAAAGACAGGCGCGGCAGCGGCGGCCGCGCCCCGGCGTTCAGCCGTTGCAGTCCGCCCAGCAGTTGGGCGTTTCGTACAGGCGCACGCGGGTCAGGCGCAGCTCGGCGCCGTAGTGGCCGTGATAGTGCGGCGCCAGGGTCTGGAAGACGATGGCGGCCAGGTTTTCGGCCGTGGGGATGCGGTCCAGCACCACGGTCTTGTGGCCGGGCAGGCTGTCCAGGAAGCCGCGCACCGCGGCGTCGCCTTCATAGACCAGGAATGCATGGTCCCAGACGTCCACGATGTGGGTCTTGGCGATGTGCTTGATTTCGGAGAAATCCATCAGCATGCCGTTGTCGGACTCGCCGGGCGCCTGCACCACGTCGCCGGTCAGGGTGATTTCCAGCACATAGCGATGGCCGTGCAGGTTGCGGCACTGGCTGCGGTGGTCGGGAATGCGGTGGCCGGCGTCGAACTCCAGCCTGCGGGTCACGGAAATCATGGCGCGCTCCGCAGGGGGCAAGGGTAAATCATGGAATGCCTATGTATTTGTGGGTCTGCAGGCTGAGCCGCCATTGCGGGTGCTGCATACAGTACTGGACGGCTTGCTCGGTGTTGGCCGCGCGCGCGGGGCCGTCCATGGGTTGCAGGAAGAAGTGGTCGAAGTCCAGGTGCGCAAAGGCTTCGGGGCGCGCGTTGGCTTGCGGATAGACCAGCTTGAGCTCGTCGCCGCGTTCCAGGACCACGGGCGCCGTGCCCTTGGGGCTGACGCAGATCCAGTCGATGCCGGCGGGCGGCTTGATGGTGCCATTGGTTTCGATGGCAATGGTGAAGCCGCGCGCGTGCACGGCCGTGAGCAGGGGCGCGTCCAGCTGCAGCAGCGGTTCGCCGCCGGTAAAGACCACGTAGCGGTCAGTGGCGCCGGGGCCCCAGGCCGCGGCGATGGCGTCGGCCAGCAGTTCGGGCGTGGCGAACTTGCCGCCGCCTTCGCCGTCGGTGCCGATGAAGTCGGTGTCGCAGAAGGTGCAGGCGGCGCTGGCGCGATCGCTTTCACGGCCGGTCCAGAGGTTACAGCCGGCAAAGCGGCAGAAAACCGCCGCGCGGCCGGCGTGGGCGCCTTCGCCCTGCAGCGTCTTGAAGATTTCTTTGGCGGAATAAGTCATGGTGGTGCCGGCGGCCGGATAAGGCCGGACCTCGGATAAATCAGGCAAAAGCGCATTATTTTACTTTGCGCGGCGCATCTATACTTGCGGCCTATGTTTCACGTCCAAGATTCCATCTACCTCGATGAACGCGACCTGGCGTTCACCATGATCCGCGCCCAGGGCGCGGGCGGCCAGAACGTCAACAAGGTGTCCAGCGCCGTGCACCTGCGTTTCGACGTGCGCGCCTCCAGCCTGCCCGAGGAAATCAAGGAAGCGTTGTGCGCGCTGAGCGATCACCGCGTCTCCAAGGACGGGGTCATCGTCATCAAGTCGCAGGCGTTCCGCAGCCAGGAAAAGAACCGCGCCGAAGCCATCGAACGCCTGATCTCCATGGTGCGCGCGGCGGCGCGCACCGACAAGCCGCGCCGCCCGACCAAGCCCACCCGCGCCTCGCAACGCCGGCGAGTGCAGCGCAAGGTGCTGCACGGCGAAGTCAAGCGCCTGCGCGGCCGGGTCCAGGGAGACTGACCGTGGCCGACCCGCGCCGGCGCTACCTGTACACGCTGGGCGCGCTGTTCGCGCTCATCTGGACGGCATTGGCCATCGCGCCGCACGACCGCGCGGACTGGGCCCTGGAGAACGCGCTGGTGCTGGCTTTCGGCGCGGCGCTGTTCTTCACGCGCCGCTGGTTCGTGTTTTCGCGGACCTCGTACACGCTGATCTTTCTTTACCTGTGCCTGCATGCGGTCGGCGCGCATTACACCTATTCGCTGGTGCCTTATGACGACTGGTGGCGGGCGCTGACGGGCCACAGCTTCAACGGCATGGTTGGCTGGGAACGCAATAATTTCGACCGCGTGGTGCATTTTTCCTACGGCTTGTTGCTGGCCTATCCCATCCGCGAGATCTTCCTGCGCGTGGTCGAGGTGCGGGGCTTCTGGGCCTACTTCCTGCCCATGGACGTTACGCTGTCGACCTCGGCGCTCTACGAATTGCTGGAATGGGGCGCCGCCGCCACCGTGGGCAGCGAGCTGGGAGCGGCCTATCTGGGCACCCAGGGCGACATCTGGGACGCGCAGAAGGACATGGCGCTGGCGGCCGGGGGCGCGGTCATCGCCATGGCCATCACCGCTTTGGTCAACCGGCGCGCCCGCCGTGACCTGGCGCGCGATTGGGCCGACAGTCTCAAGCCGCGCCGCCAGCCTGGCGGTTAGCTACGGCACCTGCCTGGGTCAGTCGCTGGATGCGGCGCCGGAACAGGTCCGCCATGGTGGACGCCGCCAGCGACAGTGGCGTCCCCCGCAGCGTCATGATGCCTATGCTGGCGACCGGCATGGGCGCCTCCGTCAGGATCTGGCTGGCTTCAGCGCCGTAGGGCGGGATATCGAGCATGCCCGCCGGGCAGACGATCAACGCGTCGCTGCGGACCATCAGGTTCCACATCACCCCGAACGTATCGCAGTCGATGACGCGTTCGGGTGGCTTCAGACCGTTTGCGCGCAAGCCTTGCAGAAAGGCGTCGGTGTGGCTGCCGCCCGAGGTGTTGAGCAGCCATTCGCAGCCCGCGATGTCGTGCCATCGCGTGGCGCCCGCCAGCGGATGCCCGCGGCGGCAGGCGACCATGAATTCGAGCGGCCGCAGTTCCTCGAAGTCGAATTCCTGCCCGCCATGGTTGTCCGCCATGCTGGACGCCAACGCGAAATCCAGCGTGCCGTTGCGCAGCGCGGGCAGGACCGCCGCCAGCAAGCCTTCCGAGACCTTGAGTTTGGCCGCGGGCATGCTTTGCCTGAAATCGCTCAGCACCTCGGGCAGCACGCTCAGCATCACCATGGGCGTGACACCCACGGCCACCCGCGCCTGGGCGCCGCTGAGCAGTTGGCGGATGTCCTGGCGCGCCAATGAGAGCTGGGCCTGGGCGAGCTGCGCCCGCACCGTCAGGTGTGCGCCGCATTCGGTGACCTCGATGCCCTGGGGGCTGCGCGTGAGCAGCGGCGCTTCGAGTTCGGTTTCCAGTTCCTTGATGGCCTTGGTCACCGCGGCCTGGCTCAGGTGCAGGCTGCGGGCGGCGGCCCGGATGCTGCGCAGTTCGGCGACCTTCAGCCAGGCCCGGAGATGGTGGTCTTTCATGCGCCCTCGATAGCGACAACTTGAAGTTGTCACCTTAACAAAGAAATAGCCTTATGCGCAGCGCGGGCGGTCTCTAAGCTTCACGACGACAAGACTCGGTGCAGTCCCGTACTTCAGTTCAGGAGCAAGCCATGCAGATCTTTTCCCCTCGTGTCCGTCAGGCCATTTCTTTGTGCTTTGCCTTGCTGGGAGCGGCCGGCGCCGGCACGGCCCAGGCGGATTGGCCCGAGCGGCCGGTCAAGCTGATCGTGCCGTATGTGGCGGGATCCGGGCCCGACGTGGTGCTGCGGCCGATAGCCGATGCCCTGGGGCGCGAACTGGGCCAGCCGGTGATCGTCGACAACCGCGGCGGGGCGGGCGGCATCGTCGGCACCCAGGCCCTGGCCGCGGCGGCGCCGGACGGCTACACGATAGGCTTCGGCAATCTGGTGACGCTGGCGATCAACAAGAGCATGTATTCGAAGCTGCCTTATGACCCGCAACGCAGCCTTGCGCCCATCAGCCTTGCCATCAGCAATGCCCTGGTGCTGATCGCCCGCAACGACTTCCCGGCAAGCAATGTGCAGGACCTGATCAGCTATGCCAGGCAGCATCCTGGCAAGGTCAGCGTCGGTTCGTTGGGCGTGGGTTCCAGCGCCCACCTGGCCGGAGAAATGCTCAAGAGCGAAACCGGCACGACCATGCTGCACGTCCCTTACAAGAGCGGCCAGCAGGCGGTGGGCGACATCGTGGGCGGCCAGCTCGACGTGATGATCGACAACGTTGCGGGCGTGCTGCCCTTCATCCGCTCCGGCCAAGTCAAGGTGCTGGGCGCGACCAGCCTTGCGCGCGTGCCGGTCCTGCCGGGCGTGCCTACCGTCGACGAATCCGGCTTGAAGGGATTCGAAGTGGTGTCCTGGGGCGGCATCGTCGCACCCGCCGGCACTCCCAAGCCCATCATCGACAAGCTCAACGCCGCCATCGCCAAGGCGCTGCGGGATCCCGCGGTCCTCAAGCTCAATGAAACGCTGTCCGTCGACGCGACGCCTTCCACGCCTGAACAATTCGCCAGCCTCATCGCCACCGAGATTCCGCGCTGGGGCGAAATGGTGAAGCGCTCCGGCGCGTCGGCCGACTGACCGCGTTCACAATCATCCGGAGCCATCATGACGAACGAACTCTGGCGCTGGAGCGCCGTCGACCTGGCCCTTGCCATCCGCAAGCGGGAAGTTTCCAGCCGCGAAGCCGTGCAGAGCTGCCTGCAACGGGCGGAGCAACTCAACCCGGTCTTCAATCCGCTGACCGAGATCTGCGCCGAGCAGGCCCTGAAGGCGGCCGACGCCGCCGACGCCGCGGTGCGCGAGGGGGCGCAGTTAGGCCTCCTGCACGGCGTGCCAGTGACGATCAAGGCCAATGCCGATCTGGCGGGATCGGCCACGACCAATGGCGTCGTCGCGTACCGCGACCTCATCGCAAGCGAGAACAATCCGGCGGTCGACAACTGGCTCAAGGCGGGCGCGGTCGTGATCGGTCGCAGCAATGTCCCGGCATTTTCCTGGCGCTGGTTCTCGGACAACGACCTGCATGGCCGCACCGTCAACCCGTTCGATGCCGCGCGCACGCCGGGCGGATCCAGCGGCGGCGCGGCCGTCGCCGCCGCCCTGGGCATGGGGCCGCTGGCGCACGGCAGCGACCAGGGCGGATCGATCCGCTACCCGGCCTATGCCTGCGGCGTGGCGGGGCTGCGGCCATCGCAAGGCCGGGTGCCGGCCTACAACGCCACCCAGAAATCGGAGCGTCCGGTCGCCTCCCAACTGGCTGCGACCCAGGGGCCATTGGGCCGCAGCATCGCCGATCTGCGGCTGGGCCTGGAAGCCATGTCCGCGGGCGATTCGCGCGATCCGTGGTGGGTCCCCGCGCCGCTGGATTTGCGGCGGCCTGGCGACAGCCGGCGGGTGGCGCTATTCTGCGGCACCTCGGCCTTGCAGCCCGATCCCGCCGTAGTGGACGCCTTGCTGCGTGCCGCCAAAAGCCTGGAAGACGCCGGCTACATCGTGGAAACGGCGGCGCCGCCCAGGTTCGAGGAGGCCGCCGAGCTCTGGCGCAATGTGTTGATGAACGAGGCGTCCGGCTCCATGGGCCGCGAAATCGAGCGCGCCGGCGACGCGGCGATCCAGCGCGCGTACCGCAGCATGCTGGCCCACACCTCGTCCCTGGACAAGGACGGCTTGGTGCAGGCGCTGGCCATGCGCACCACGCTCCTGCGGGAGTGGGGCGCGTTCTTCGACCGCTATCCGGTTCTGCTCATGCCGGTGTCGTTCGAACGCCCGTTCCCGATCGACCAGGACCAGCAAGGCGACGCGGCCATGGGCGACATGCTGCGCGCCCAGAGTCCGCTGGTCTCGACCGCGATACTCGGCTTGCCGGGCTTGTCGGTCCCCGTTGGCCTGGCGGACGGCGTGCCGATGGGCGTCCAGCTGGTGGCGGGGCGTTTCCGGGAAGACCTGTGCCTGGCCGCGGGCGAGGCCATCGAGGCGCGCGCGGGGTGGTCCGTGTTGGACCGGTGCCCGGTCTGAGCGGTACGGCACGGGGAAGGGCGCCGCCGGGGCGGAAAGCCTCGGGCGGATAGCCTCGGATAGCCCTGACCACCGCAGGGGCATGACTATATATCGAATAGTTCCGATATAAGATTCGGTAAATTGCGATATTTGAATATGACTGCCCCCACTCCCAGCCCAGACTCCGCCGCCGCGCTACCTGCCGTCGACGCCGACGCCATCCTCAAGGCGCTGGCCAATCCGGTACGGCGCGACATCCTGACGTGGCTGAAGACGCCGCATGCGTACTTCGAGGAGCGCCCGGGCCATACGCTGGAGCATGGCGTATGCGCGGGCCACATCGATGAACGCTGCGGACTGTCACAGTCCACCGTGTCCTCGCACCTGGCCGTTTTGCAGCGCGCGGGCCTGATATCGGCCACCAAGGTGGGGCAGTGGATCTTCTACCGTCGCAACGAAGCCGTCATCGCCGCGTTCCTGCGGCGCTTGAACCAGGATATGTAGCCCCCGCTACGTCGCCAGCGGTCCCTGAGCTGGGGCCAAGGATTTACGCATGAGCCAACTTTTCAAACCCCTGCGCGCAGGCGATCTGTCGCTGCGCAACCGCATCGTCATGGCGCCCATGACGCGCATGCATTCCAGCCCGGGCCGCGTGCCCAATGAGCTGATGGTCGAGTACTACACCCAGCGCGCCGGCGCCGGCTTGATCCTGACCGAAGCCACGGCCGTCACGCCGCAAGGCGTGGGCTATGCCGATACGCCGGGCCTGTGGACCCCCGAGCAGGTCCAGGGTTGGCGCAAGGTCACGTCCTCGGTGCACCAGGCCGGCGGCCTGATCGTGGCGCAGCTCTGGCACGTGGGCCGCATTTCCGATCCCATGTTCCTGGACGGCGAGTTGCCCGTGGCGCCCAGCGCTATCGCTGCCAAGGGCCACGTCAGCCACGTGCGCCCGCAGCGCGCCTACGTCACCCCGCGCGCGCTGGAAACGGCCGAGATTCCGGGTGTGGTCGAGGCTTACCGCCATGGCGCGAAGATGGCCATGGAGGCCGGTTTCGACGGCGTGGAAGTGCATGCCGCCAACGGCTATCTGCTGGACCAGTTCCTGCAGGACAGCACCAACCACCGCACTGACGCCTATGGCGGCTCGTTGGAAAACCGCGCGCGGCTGCTGCTGGAAGCGGTGGATGCCTGTATATCGGTGTGGGGCGCGGGCCGCGTGGGCGTGCATCTGTCGCCGCGCGGGGAAATCCACACCATGGGCGATTCCAATCCGGCCGCCACGTTCGGTTATGTGGCGCGCGAACTCGGCAAGCGCGGCATCGCCTTCCTGTGCGTGCGCGAGTACGAAGCCGCTGACAGCCTGGGCCCGATGCTCAAGGCCGAATTCGGCGGCACCTACATCGCCAACGAAGGATTCGGCCGCGAGTCCGCCGAGGCTGCCATCGCCGCGGGCCGGGCTGATGCCGTGGCCTTCGGCGTGCAGTACATCGCCAACCCGGACTTGGCGCGCCGTTTCGAACTCAAGGCGGCGCTGAACCGGCCCAACCCGGCCACCTTCTATGCGCCGGGTCCGGGGGGCTATACCGACTATCCGGCACTGGCGTAGGTAAAAGGCCCAGCCTTCAGAGCACGGCGCGCATCGGATAGGTGAACAAGCCGAAGTGCGCCGCGTTCAGGCCCAGGTGCGCCAGCACCGCCGCGGCCAAGCCGCCGTAGCGGTAGGCCAGGCCGTAGGCCGCGCCTGCCAGGCCGGCCAGCAGCATCCATTGCCAACCGCCAGCGTAATGCGCCAGGCCGAACAGCACGGCCGCGATGATCAATGCCGCCCACGGCCCCCAGTTGCGGCCGCTCCACAAGTCCGTCAGCCGCTGCTGCAGGTAGCCGCGGAACAGCGCCTCTTCCGCCAGCGTTACCAGCAGGGCGTTGTTGATCAGCCAGATCCAGCCCGATGGCGGCCATTTGGGCGTCCAGCCCACCACGTCCAGCGCCAGGGCGCAACCCAGGCAGACGGCCACCGCGGCCGCGCAGGCCAGGAACGCCGACGACAGCGTTGCGCGGAAATCCGCTCCCGCCATCGGCGGCGCCATGGCGAGTACCACCCAGAACGCCACCAGCGGCTTGTCCAGGTTCAGGTACATGCCGAAAGGCACGGCGTCCGGAGTCAGCGGCGCCGGCGCGATGACCTGCGGGTTGTGAAAGCCCGGCAGCCGATGCAGGAACAACAAGGCCGCCAACGCGATGAAGAGGGTGTGGCCAGCGGCGCGCGTCGTTGCGTTCGATGCCGATTGGACCAGCACCCCAGCCAGGATCAGCAGCGCAGGCCAGGCCAGCGCCACGGGATCTATCGTGCCCTCGGCCCAGGCCCAGGCGTAGGCGGCGGCCAATGGCGCCAGCGCCCAGCGCCGCGTGGCGGGCGGCCACAACATGGCGGCGGCAAGAAACAGGGCGGACCAGGGGCTGAGCAGGGGCATGGAGGTGGATGGACTTGGCAAGCGCTGAGTGTAAACGCGGCCCGGCGCAAGCCGCGCGGACCAGGCCCTGCACTTCATTCTCTGCCGCCGCGCTCCGAACAAAGGTATCCTGGCGCCTGCCGGATACCTGGGAGCCAGACTATGAAAATGATCGCGTGGTTGATGTTGGCGGCGGCGCTGCTGCCTTTCGTATCGGCGATAGTCGCCAAGGCGGGCGGACAGAAGTTCGACAACAATGATCCGCGCGCCTGGCTGGCGCGCCAGGAAGGCTGGCGGGCACGCGCCAACGCGGCGCAGACCAATACCTTCGAATCGCTGCCGTTCTTCTATGCGGCCGTGCTGTTCGCGCTGTATACCCAGGCGCCGCCCGCGCATGTCGCCACCTTGATGGCCTGCTGGCTGGGCGTGCGGTTGGGCTATCTGGCCATGTACCTGGCAGGCTGGGGCGCGCTGCGCTCGCTGGTCTGGACCATCAGCGTGGGCTTCATCATCGCGATCCTGTTCTCCGGCGTCTAAGGGGCAGCAGGCATGCGCAAGCGGCGCGTTGCAGCGCTGGCAGCCATCGCGTTGCTGGGCTTCGTCTATCTCAACAACGCCGACCGGACCGTTCCCGATCCCGGCGCGAGGGCGACGCTGCTGGCGCATCGCGGCATCGCCCAACGCTACGACACGGCGGGCATGGAGCAGGACACCTGCACCGCCACCCGCATCGTCGCGCCCACGCACGGCTATCTGGAAAACACCATCGCGTCCATGCGCGCCAGCTTCGACGCCGGCGCCGACATCGTGGAGATCGACGTCCATCCCACTACCGACGGCCAATTCGCCGTGTTCCACGATTGGACGGTTGACTGCCGTACCGAGGGCCGCGGCGAGACGCGCGCGCACACGATGGCCGAGCTCAAGGGGCTGGACATCGGCTACGGCTATACCGCCGACGGCGGCAAGACCTTTCCATTCCGCGGGCGCGGCGTGGGCCTGATGCCCACGCTGTCCGAAGTGCTGGAGGCCTTTCCGCGCCAGCGTTTCCTGATCAACGTCAAGAGCCGCGACCCGGCCGAGGGCGCGGCGCTGGCGGCCGTGCTCAATGGCATGCCATCCGCAAGGCGGGCCGACTTCATGGTGTACGGCGGCGAGGAGCCGGTAGGCCGGCTGCGCCAGTTGGCGCCGGACCTGCGGACGCTGACGCGTTCGGACTTGAAGTCCTGCCTGTTGCGCTACGTGGCCGCAGGCTGGAGCGGCCATGTGCCGCAGGTCTGCCGCGGCATGGTGTTGATGGTGCCGGTGAACGTGGCGCCCTGGCTGTGGGGTTGGCCCGGTCGCTTCCTGGAACGCATGGATGCCGCAGGCAGCAGCGCGTTCCTGATCGGCCCTTACGGCGGCGAGGGGTTTTCCACGGGCATCGACACGCCCGAGGACATCCGCCGCGTGCCGGCGGGTTACGCGGGCGGAATCTGGACCAACGAAATCGAAGCCGTGGCGCGCGCGTTCAAGCGCGTGCCATGACGCCCGCTACTTCCATTCGAACACGGCGCGCGCGGTGCCCGCGTTCTGCACGGACACTTCGCGTTGCTGCGCCTGGCCGTTGTAGGTGGCCGAGATCTTGTAGTTGCCGGCAGGCAGCTTCACCAGCATGTACGGACCTTCGGCGGTAACTTGCAAGACGGACTTGCCATGCGCGTCAGTGATGGTGACGGCGACATTGGCGACGTAGTCGGCCTTGCCGTCGCGTTGCGCGGCGAACGTCAGCGCCAGTGGATAGTCTTTGGCGGCAGCCTTCATGGCTTCGGATTCGTCCAGCCCGATGCCGCCGCTGACGTACTGCACCGAACCTTGCTGTTGCACCGGCGGCAGGCCGGCCTGCGCGGTGGACAGGATGCCGGCAAAGGCCATGCTGCCCAGCGCCATCGCGGCGGCCATGGTGCAGCGTTCTATACGCTTGTTCATGAGACTCTCCTGAATAGGACGATCTGCACGCCTGCCCGGCGCGCATGAACAGTTCGACCCGCATGCCGGCGCGGAGTTCGCTCCCGCGGGCCTCCGATATCAACCGATTGTTTCCGCAGCCTATGCAAGCGTACCGCTAGTCGCGCGCCAGGAAAATGTCAGCCTGCTTTCGCCGCTGACGGTGCCGTCCGGGCCAAAGCGCCTTTCATCCAGCTGTCCGGCGCCATCGTCGCGCAGCGCCAGCACGCTGGAACTGCGGGTGCCATAGTTCGGACTGACGATGAAGGGGCTGCTCAATAGCCTTTCCCGATCCAGCGGCAGGCCGGTGGCAGGTAGCTCAGCGTCTCCGGCGGGCTGGCGGTCGGCCAGCGCGGCCATCAACGCGGGCAGGTCTGGCTGCGGCCCGCTGCGCAGCACGGCTTCGAAAGCCGCCTTGGTGCGCGCCAGCTTGGGCCAGGGCGTGTCCAGCAGATGGTTGGACAGGGCATAGACGCCGGGAGCCAGGCGGCGCGGGCCGCCGTCGCGGTTGCTGAGATACCAGGCTTCATGCGCGTCGCCCACGATCAGGTTGAAGCCGTTGTAGGCCTGGCCGGCGGCATGGACCTGCGCCAGGTAGTCGGCCGGGGACGCCGCGCCGCGCAGATAGTCTTCCACCAGCGCGCCGCGCGAAGGTGCGTTCTGGATGAGCTTGCCGGGTTCGCGGAAGTTGGTCACCAGGGCATGGCGGCCGCCGGTCGTGACTCCCATCCAGCTGCCGCCGGCCAGGCCGTCGCGGCCCGCGTAGACCTCGGGCGCGTCCGGCCATTGCGCGGCAGGCAAGGTGGGGCGTTGATGGAACTCGTCGCGGTTGGCGGCGATCAGGACGGGGATGCCCGGCAGGGCATGCAGGGCCAGTACGGCAAGACACATGGTTCAGACCTGGTTGGCGGGTTTGTGGGGAAGGGCTTTGCCTGGCGCGGCCGCGAAATCCGGGCCGGCCAGCGCGGCGCGCAAGGCTTCGATCTGGGCCGCCACGTCGCGCAGCGCGGGCGCGGACGAGGCGATGGCGGCGGACGGCATGGCTACGCCTTGGACGACCGCGGCGCTCATCTGATGCAGGCTCGCGGCCAACTGCGCCAGTTCGGCGGCGCTGGGCGCGGCCTGATCGGCGGGCAGCGACCATGCCGTGTCGGAAATGGCGTTGGCGACCCGTTCCAGCGCCACCTCCACTGGCCACCACGCCAGCGCGCGGCGGCTGACCAGGCGGGGCTCGGACAGCCCGCGCTGCAAGGCGATGCGCAGGTCGGAAAGCCGCGCATAGGCGCTGGCGCGCAGGTCGTGGCGGCCCGTGGGGTCGGCCTGGAACACGGTGTTCAGATAGGCGGCCAGCGTGTCCATGGCGGCGGCGACCGCGTTGTCCAGGTTGCCGCGTTCGATGCGTATCCAGGGCAGGTAGCCCACCAGCAGCACGATGCCCGCGGCCACTGCCACGTCGATCAGGCGTGCCAGCGCGATGGGCCAACTGCCCGGTTGCAGGGCGCCGATCAGCAGCATCAGGATGGGCAGCATGATGGCCGAGAACAAGCCGTAGTTGCGCCGCACCGACCAGGGCAGCAGGGATGCCAGCGCCGCCACCGTGAGCAGGCTGACGATGCCGTTGCGGTCCAGCGCCAGCACGGTCGCGCTGATTGCCACGCCGACCACGCTGCCGGCGCAGCTTTGCAGCGCCCGCGCGAACACCGAGCCGAAGTTGGGCTTGAACACCACCACCACGATCAGCGGCACCCAGTAGGAGCGCGGCAGCGAGGCCGCCATCGCCACGGCTTCGGCGGCGATCAGGCACAGGCCCAGCCGAACCAGATAACGCAGCGTGGTGGGCCCCGGCCGGTAGGTGCGCGCCAGCACGCGCCAGGGCGTGCGCGGCCGCGCCGGCGGCAGGCCGGCGAAGGCGTCGGCCTCGGTCAGCGCGGCGCCGTCCAGCAGCGGCTGCACCTGGGCCAGCGCGTCGGCCAATGGGTCCATGCCCGCCTGGCGCAAGGTAGCGATGTCGTCGCGCGGGTCCGGCGTCGCGTCGTTTTCCACGCGGTCGGCCAGCCGGTTCATGACACGGGCGCAATCGTGCGGCAGCACCCGTCCGGCGCGGGCCAGCGCCAGCGCGGCGTTGGTCAGCGGCGTGCAGGCCTGCAACTGCGCGGCCAGCCGCGCCAGCCGGGGCGAGGGGCCGGCGGCGCCGCGGCGGGCGGCCAGCACGGTGTCGTAGGCGGTGGTCATGGCCGCTTCCATGTCGCGCCGCGCGCTCATGGTGCGCGAGGTGCCGATGGCGGCGAACATGGCCGCCAGCTTGCGGTAGGCCATGGCGACCGCGGCGCGCTCGGGCGCTATTGGGTTGACCACCCAGCCCGTCAGGGTAAGCGCCAGGCCGAACAGGCCGCCGGCGCCCACCAGGACCGAAGGCAGCCAGGGCGGCAGGGTGGAAGTCAGGCTGGCGCCGACGATGACGTAGACGGCGAATTGCAGCGTGGCGACGGCGGCAATGTTGTTGAAGGTGCCGACCAGGCTGGCCGCCAGCACCAGCAAGGTCATGGCGGCGGAGGTCCACAGGCCATGTCCGGCAATCATCGTGCCCAGGAAATACCCCAGCGCGCCGCCGAACACGGTGGCACCGATGGACAGCGCGCGGTTGCGGTAGGGGCCGCCGTTGTCGCCGGTGATGGCGGGCAGCGCGCCCAGCGCAACCAGCGCCGCGGCCGCGCTCTGGTCCAGCGCCAGTCCGACGGCCGACGGCAGGCCGATGGCCAGGGCGGCGCGCAGCGCCACCCAGCGGCTGACGGGCGAAGGCTCCATGTGCGCCAGGCTCATCAGCCAACGCATATTGGAGCCGCTTGCGGCATGTTTCAGCGAGGAGCGGAACATGGCGGCCTCGTGGCGCGGCCTGGGGATCAGGCCTTGATCAGCGGCGCCTCTGCGGGCGCGGCCAGCCGGAAATAGTCTTCCGTGTTCAGGAGGATGGAGGCGTCCAGACGCCCCGCATTGAACACGATTTCACCATGGCGCAGACGCAGGCTGGGATCCACCAGCAGGTGCAGTTCGGGGTTGAAGCTGAAAGGCGGGATGGCGCCGATTTCGCAGCCGGTGAGTTCGCGCGCCAGGTCCTGCGACGCCAGCGAGGCCTTCTTGCCGCCCGCCGCGCGGGCGATGGCGTCCAGGTCGGCCTGTTTGTCGGCAGGGAACACCGCCAGCACGTTCTTGCGTTGATTGGACGATATCTTCACGCGGCACACCAGCGCCTTGGCGCCCTGGCTGACCTCGGTGCCGCGGATCGCCGCGACCTCGACGGAGCGGCCGGCCGCGGGGTGTTCAATCAGGCGGTAGCGGGCCTGGTTCAGGGCAAGCAGGGCTTGCAGGCGTTCGAAGACTTCCATGTCGGGCGCGAAGGAGGGAGCGTGGCGGGCGCAGGCCGGGAATCGGCCTCGTACGCCGCATGATACGCCCGCCGCGGGCCGCGGCGGCGGGCGCGCCCGCGGGGCCGGGCCAGCGGTCTCAGATTTCTCCGGTGAAGGCGTAGCCCCAGCCCCAGACCGTGCGGATCGGCAGTTCCAGGTTCAGGTCTTGCGCCTTGCGCCGCAGGCGGCTGACCAGCACGTCGGTGCGGCGCATCGATTCGTGGCCGCCGTGCGTGTCGGTGCTGGCCGCGTCGGCGCGCGGCAGGCGCTTATCGGCGGAAGCCGTCAGCTTGAGCAGGAACTCCCGCTCGGCCAGCGTCAATGCCAGCCGCGTGCCTTGCGGACTGACCAGGGTCCAGGCCGCGTCATGGAACTGCCATTTGCCGGCGGCTTCGCTTGGCGCGGCTTGTGCCGGGCGCGGCTCGGCGTCCGCGGCGCGCCTGGCGGCGGGAATCCGGCGTACCAGCGCTTGCAGCGCGGCTGCGATTTCCGCGGCGCACACATCGGGCGGCAGGCAGACGTCGGCGCCGCAATGCAGGCCGAGGATGCGGTTTTCAGGGGAATCGAAGGTGGACACGGCGACGATGCCGGCGGTGGTGTCCATGGCGCGCAGGCCGGCCACGGCCATGCAGAGCTCGGAAAGTCCGGCTTCCATCACCAGCAATGGAGTGCGGTGGGCCTGGAACAGCCGGAACAGGCTGTTGGAGTCTTCGCACGGCCGGGGCGAGAAGCCCATTTCCGCCAGCGCCGCGCTGCGCTGCGCGCGTACTCCGGGGGCGGGAGAGAAGACGATCAGGTCTAGTAGGTCATTCATGAATCGTTGTGTCTGTGCAGCATGAGCGCATGCATGATGCATCGGATACAGCGATTTCCTAAACCTCGCACAACGCCAGTTTCTTACCCGAATTCTCGGACATGGTTACGCATTGCCCATGGACGGCACCGTTATGGTGCGCCGCCGGGCGCTTCGTTCCACCAGCCGCCGCCCAGCGCCTGCAACAGGGCGGCGGTGTCGGCATGGCGGGCCGCGTCCGCGGCGGTGCGCGCGATGCGTGTCTGCAACAGCTGGCGCTGGCTGTCCAGCAGGCTCAAGTGGCTGATGCCGCCGGCCTGGTAGCGGCCTTGCGCGATACGCTCGGCCTGGTCGGCGCGGCGCCACGCCTCGTCGCTGGCCTGGTAGGCATCGCCGTCCGTCTGTACCGCGCGCAAGGCGTCGGCCACTTGGCGAAAGCCCTCCAACACGGTTTGCCGGTATCCGGCGGCAGCCGCATCGTAGGCGGCCTCGGCCGAGCGCGTGCGCGCGCGCAGTTCGCCGCCGTGGAACAGCGGCTGGACCAGTCCCAGGCCAAGGCTCCAGACGTTCAGGCCATTGGACAGGTCGCCCACGCGGGTGCGTTGCGAACCGAAGCTGGCGGTCAGGGTGAATTGCGGATACTGGTTGGCGACGGCCACGCCTACATTGGCCGAGGCCTGGTGCCAGAGCGCTTCGGCGGCAAGGATGTCGGGGCGCTGGCGCGTCAAGGCCGAGGGCACGCCGGTGGGCACGTCGGCAGGCAGCGTCAGGTCCGCGAGCCGCAGCGGCGCCGAGCGCAGATCGGCCGGCGCCAGGCCCAGGTAGGCCGCCAGCTGGTGCGTGGCCTGCGCCAGCTGGTACTCCAGCGGCGGCAGCGTCGCCCGCGTCTGCGCGACCAGCAGCTCCTGGTTGCGGAGGTCGGCCTCGGAAATGCCGCCCGCCTGCTGGCGCTGGCGCATGATGTCCTGCTGCCGCACTTGGGCCGCCAGCAGCTCGCGGGTGTCGGCCAGGCGTTCGTCCAGGTCGGCCTGGCGGATGGCGGCAGTGACCACATTGGCGGCCAGCGACATGCGCGCGGCCTGCAGTTCATGCGCCTGGTAGTCGACCTGCGCGCCCAGCCCTTCCAGCGCGCGGCGGTTGCCGCCGAACACGTCCAGCGTGTAGGACACGTCGATGGATGCGTTGTAGAGCGTGAAGGGCGCGGGCTGCTCGGCTACCGGCACGCCGAAGGCCGACGGATCCACCTTTTGTCGCGTCACCGACAGGTTGCCGTCGACCTGGGGCAGCATGCGGCCGCCGGTTTCGGCGTTCAGGTCTTCACCGGCCTGACGCAAGCGCGCGCGCGCCTGCTCCAGAGTGGGGCTGGCTTGCAGCGCCTGCCGCACCAGCTGATCCAGCGCCTCGGAACGGAACAGCCGCCACCATTGCGCGGGGATGTCGGCGCCGGCCTGCAGGCGCTGCGCGTCCGCGGAAGGGGCGGACGCGCGCGGCGAGGCGTAGGCGTCGACCTGCGGCGGCGCAGGCCGCTCGAAGTCCGGTCCGACCGCGCAGCCCGCGAGCAGCGCGCACAGGACCGGCGCGGCCAGCCTGTGCGCGGCGGCGGACGGAAGGGGCAGGGGCGTGGGGCGGGACATGGCGGTTCAATCCAGGGTGCGGCGGTAGAACTTCACGGCGGCGGTCATCACGACCAAGGTAAACAGCAGCAGCGGCCAGATGCTGGGCCACAGGTCCCACCAGCCATTGCCCTTGAGCAGGATGCCGCGGATCAGCCGGTTGAAATGGGTCAGGGGCAGCAGGTTGCCCAGGTATTGCGCCCACAGCGGCATGCCCTGGAACGGGAACATGAAGCCGGACAGCAGCATATTGGGCAGGAAATAAAACATGGTCAGCTGCATGGCCTGCAACTGGTTCTGCGCCAGCGACGACAGCGTGATGCCCACCGTCAGGTTGGCGGCGACGAACACCAGCGCCGACAGGTACACGGCCAGCAGCGACCCCAGGAATGGCACGTGGAAAACGAAGTGCGCGGCCAGCAGGATGATGCTGGACTGGATCAGGCCGATCGCGATGTAAGGCACGATCTTGCCCGTCATCACTTCGAGCGGCCGCACCGGCATGGCCAGCAGGTTTTCCATGGTGCCGCGTTCGCGCTCGCGCGTCATGGCCAGGCCGGTCATCATCACCAGCGTCATGGTCAGGATCACGCCCATCAGGCCGGGCACGGTGTTGTACTGCGAGATCTGCTCTTCGTTGTAGAGCTGGTGCACCAATACGTCGAAGGGCGGCTGGCCGCCCGCCAGGCTGGCCAGCGGGCCGGTCAGGTCCTTGGTCGCCACCGCCTGCGACAGCTGCGTGGCCGCGCCCAGGGCCAATCCGGTCGCCATGGGGTCGGTGGCGTCGGCCTCGATCAGCAGCGCCGGACGCTCGCCGCGCAGCAGCTTGCGGCTGAAGTCCGGCGGTATGGTCAGCACGAACAGCACGCGGCCCTGGGCCAGCGCCGTGCGTCCGGCCTCTTCGGTGTCCAGTTCCTCGATGATGTGGAAGTAGTCCGACGATTTCATCGCCGCGACGAAGCTGCGCGTGAAGGGGCTGTGGTCGGCGGTGATGACCGCCGTCGGCATCTGCTTGGGATTGGTGTTGATGGCGTAGCCGAACAGCGCCAGCTGCATGATGGGCAGGCCCACGATCATGCCGAAGGTGATGCGGTCGCGGCGCAGCTGCAGGAACTCCTTGAGCACCATGCTCCACCAGCGCGACCAGGAAAAGCCTTGCAGATGGCGCATCATGGCGGGCTCGCAAAATTGTCGGTGGAACGCTTCATCAGGTAGATGAAGACGTCCTCCAGGCTGGTGTCGATGCGTTCCAGGCTCAGGTCCTGGCCGGCGATGGCATCCCGTAGCGTGCGTTCCAGCAGCGCGGCGTCGCGGCCGCTGATGTGCAGGGCGGAGCCGAAGGCCACGGTCTGGTCCACGCCCGGCGCGCCGCGCAGCCGCTGCGCCAGCGGCACCAGGTTGTGGCCGTGGATGGCCCAGGTGGTCAGGCCCTGTTCGGCGATGACGTCTTCGGCCGTGCCCTGCGTCAGCAGCTTGCCGTAAGAGATGTAGGCCAGCTTGTGGCAGCGTTCGGCTTCGTCCATGTAGTGCGTGCTGACCAGCACCGATATGCCGCGCGCCGCCAGCTCATGCAACTGCTCCCAGAAGTCGCGGCGGGCGGTCGGGTCCACGCCGGCGGTCGGTTCGTCCAGCAGCAGCAGTTTCGGCTGATGCAGCAGGCAGGCCGCCAGCGCCAGGCGCTGCTTCCAGCCGCCGGACAAGGATCCGGTCAGCTGTTTGGCGCGGCTTTGCAGGCCCAGGTCTTCCAGCGCGCGGTCCACGGTGGCTGTGCGGTCCGGCATGCCATACATGCGCGCCACGAAATCCAGGTTCTCGCGTATGGTCAGATCGTCCCAATAGGAGAACTTCTGCGTCATGTAGCCGACGTGCCGCTTGATCTGCTCGCTGTCGCGCAGGATGTCGTAGCCCAGGCAAGTGCCGCTGCCCGAGTCCGGCGTCAACAGGCCGCACATCAGGCGGATGCAGGTGGTCTTGCCGCTGCCGTTGGGGCCCAGGAAGCCGAAGATCTCGCCCTCGCGCACCTGCAGCGACACGTCGTTGACGACGTGCTTGTCGCCGAAGCGCTTGTTCAGCCCGTGCACGTCGATGACGTATTGCCCGTTGGACGCTTGCGTGGCGGCCGGCGCGTTCATTGCTGCGTCACCTCCACTGGCTGACCTGGGTGCAGCCGCGCGGCGGCCTCGGGCGCGGGCCGGGCCTGTACCATGTACACCAGCTTGCTGCGGCTTTCGCGGCTGTAGATCACGGGCGGCGTGTACTCGGCCTGGGTCGAGATGTAGTCGATGCGCACGGGAATGGGATCGCCGCAGGCGTCGCAGCGCACGGTGGCCTGCTGGCCCATCTTGAGCGCGCCGAGAGCTTCCTCCGGCACGAAGAAGCGCACCTTGATATTGCCCGGCGGCAACAGGCTGACCACCGGACTGCCCGCCGGTACCCATTCGCCCACGCGGTAGAGCGTGTCGAACACCAGTCCCGCGGCCGGCGCGGCCAGCCGCTTCTGCGCCAGCGTCCATTCGGCCTGGGCCAGGGCGGCCTTGGCGGCATCGACCTCGGCGGCCTGGGCGCGGCGCTGTTCGTCGCGGCCGGGCAGGCGGGCCACTTCCAGCTGGGCCTGCAGTTCGCGTACCCGCGCCGCGTCCGACTGCGCCTGCTCGCGGCTGTCGTCCAACTGCGCGCGGGCGATGCCGCCGATGCGGAACTGGTCGGTGTCGCGCCGCAGTTGCGCCGCGGAGCGGCGGCTGGCGGCCTCGGCCTGCGCCAGCTGGGCGCGGCTGACGTCGACTTCCGCCGGGCGTTTGCCGGTGGCAATGTCTTCCTGCTGCGCCACGGCGGCGGCCAGTTGCGCGCTGGCCTGGTCGCGCGCCGCGGTTTCGCGCGTGGCCTCCAGCGCGAACAGCGGCGCGTCGGCCGCCACTTGCTGGCCGCGCCGCACCGGCAGTTCGGCCAGCCTGCCGGCCTCGGAGGATGCCACGTAGACGTATTCGCCTTCGGCGTAGCCCTGGAAGAAGGCGTGGTCTTCCTTGCCGCAGCCGCCCAGGGCAAGCAAGGCCAGCGCGCTGGCGGGCAGGGGGCGGCGCAAGACGGGAGGGATGCGCATGGTCAGCGTCCTGGAGGAGCGGAAATCGAAACGGACGGCGAGAACAGGCCGCCCGTCAGCATGGCGATCGCGTGCGCCGCGATCGCGCGGGTGTCGATGGATTGCGCCTGCGCGTCGTCCTGCAGCACGCGCCGCCACAGGCTGGAGGTGGCAAGCGGCAGCAGGGTCAGGCCCAGGATGGAAAGAAACACCAGGCGCGGCTCCACGCCCGGCGTGATGGCGCCCATGCGTTGGCTTTCGGCGATCAGGCCGATCAGAGTCTGCAGGCGTTCCGCAGGCAGATGGCGCAGCACGCGGTCACGCAATTGGCCGCCTTCATTGACGACCTCGTGCAGCCACAAGGCCGGCAGCCAGGGGCGCTCGGCGGCGCTTTGCACCAGGCGGCCGACAACCTCGGTGATGAAGGCCCGCACGGCGGCGGTCGGGTCGGCCGCCGGGTCCTGCGCCTGCGGCACGGGCGACCAGACGAAGCCGATGACCGGCAGGATCCGCTCCTCCACCACCGCGTCTATGAGTTGGTCGCGGCTCTTGAAGTAGTAGTGCACCATTGCCGAGGTGACGCCGGCGCGCTGCGCGATATGCGTCAGCGTGGTGGCCGCGACGCCCTGGGCCGCGAACAGGCCGGTGGCGACGTCCAGCAGTTTGGCGCGCGCGGCGGCGTTGTCGGGGCGCGGCGGACGGCCGGGCCGGCGAGCGGGCGCGGAGGAATCGGAGCGGGGTTCAGGACACATGCAGTGCATGTTAATTAAATTATTAATTAATTAAAAGAGGGGCAGCGGCCAGGGTTACATGTCGGCCGCGCGAGCATCGATGGTGTAATGGCCCGGTACCCATCCCGCCACCCGGGCTGTTCCCGCAAGGCCCGGGCGGCTTCCTTGCAGGAGGCTGGACCGTCATGCCGCAATCGTCTTCCATCAACCGTCGCATCGTGCTCGCCGCGCGCCCGCAGGGCGAGCCGGCGGACAGCGATTTCCGCCTGGAAACCGGCGAAGTTCCACAGCCGGGGCCAGGCCAGGTGCTGCTGCGCACCGTGTACCTGTCGCTCGATCCCTATATGCGCGGCCGCATGAGCGACGCGCCGTCCTATGCCGAACCGGTGCAGGTCGGCGCGGTCATGGTCGGCGGCACGGTGACGCGGGTCGAGGCCTCCAATCACCCTGATTACCGGCCGGGCGAGTGGGTGCTGGCGCAATCCGGCTGGCAGGACTACGCCCTGTCCGACGGCGCCGGCCTGCTGCGGTTGGGGCCCGATCCCGAGCACCCGTCCTATTCGCTGGGCGTGCTGGGCATGCCGGGCTTCACCGGCTACATGGGCCTGCTGGACATCGGCCAGCCCAAGGCGGGCGAGACCGTGGTGGTGGCCGCGGCCAGCGGCGCGGTCGGCGCGGTGGTCGGCCAGATCGCCAAGATCCACGGCTGCAAAGTGGTCGGCATCGCCGGCGGCGCGGACAAGTGCCGTTACGCGGTCCAGGAACTGGGCTTTGACGACTGCCTGGACCACAAGGCGCCCGATCTGCCGGGCCGCCTGGCGCGCGCCGTGCCGCAGGGCATTGACGTGTATTTCGAAAACGTGGGCGGCGCGGTCTTCGACGCGGTGCTGCCGCTTTTGAATCCGCGCGCGCGGATACCGGTCTGCGGCCTGATCTCGGCCTACAACGCCACCAGCCAGCCGCAGGGGCCGGACCGCCTGGGCCTGCTGATGCGCACCATCCTCACCAAGCGCCTCAAGATGCAGGGCTTCATCATCTTCAACGAGTACGCTCACCGCTACGGCGAATTTCGCGAGGCGATGGAAGGCTTGATCAAGCAAGGCCGCATCAAATACCGCGAGGACGTGGTCGATGGGCTGGAAAACGCGCCGCGCGGCCTGATCGGGCTGCTCAAGGGTGAAAACGCCGGCAAGCGCATCGTGCGCGTCGGCCCGGATGAAAGGAGCGCCACATGAACATCCTGATCGTGCTGACTTCCCACGACACGCTGGGCAACACCGGCCGCAAGACCGGATTCTGGCTGGAGGAATTCGCCGCGCCGTATTACGCGTTCGTCGACGCGGGCGCCAAGGTCACGCTGGCGTCGCCCGCGGGCGGACAACCGCCGCTGGATCCCAAGAGCGACGATCCCGACGCCCAGACCGACGATACGCGGCGCTTTCGCCAGGACCAGGACGCGCAGCGCCAACTGGCCGCCACGCTGCGGCTTGCGCAGGTGCAGGCGGCCGATTACGACGCCGTGTTCTATCCCGGCGGCCACGGCCCTTTATGGGATCTGGCGGAAGATCCGAATTCGGTCGCGCTGATCGAAACCATGCTGGCGGCGGGCAAGCCGGTGGCGGCCGTGTGCCACGCGCCCGGCGTGCTGCGTCACGCCAAGACGGCCGACGCCAAGCCGCTGGTGCAGGGCAGGCAGGTCACCGGTTTCTCCAATGCGGAAGAGGCCGCGGTGCAGTTGACCGACGTGGTGCCGTTCCTGGTGGAGGATGAACTCAAGCAATTGGGCGGGCTGTACACCAGCGGTCCCGACTGGCAGCCGCATGTGGTCGGCGACGGCCTGCTGGTCACGGGCCAGAATCCGGCATCTTCGGTGGGCGTGGCGAACGCGCTGCTGGACAGGTTGAAGGGCTGAGGCCTGGCGCAGCCGGCGCCATCGCGCGGCAAGTCCGCGGACGGCCCGGCTCTGCTTTGGTCTGGGGCGCGGCATCTGATCGGCAAGGATTGCTGCGCAATGTGTCAGAATCGCGACCTTTTGCTACAGCGCAACGCGGCGCGACCCGCTTGCGCGCGATGACCGATGCCTCCAGACGTACCCGAATATCCTGCTGGTTCCTGCGTGGCGGCCTTGTTCGCCGCCATGCGGGCGCGCGACCCGGCCACGGGCCGCCATTCTGAAAGAGTTGTTGCGTTGAGCGTGGCGCTGGCCGGGGCCTGCGGCCTGCCCGAAGCGGAGCAGGAGGCGATCGCGGTTGCCGCCCGCCTGCACGACATCGGCAAGATCGGCACGCCGGACCGCGTGCTGTATTCCCCCAAGCGGCTGGACCCGGAAGATTGGGAAATCATGAAGGCGCACGCCGCGGCGGGCGCCGACATCATCATGCACAGCGATATTCCGCAACGCGAGTTGATCGCGCTGGCGGTGCGCCACCACCACGAGCATTTCGACGGTTCGGGCTATCCGGCCGGCCTGTCCGGCGAGGACATCCCGCTGCATTCGCGCATCATTTCGCTGGCCGATTCCTACGACGCCCTGGGCGACGCGCGGCCCTATCACCCCGCGCGCACGCACGCGGAAATCATGCGCATCCTGAACCAGGAGGCCGGCTCCAAGTGCGACCCGGCGCTGCTGCGCACGTTCGAGGCGATGATCCAGAAGAGCCGGCTAAGAGTCCCGTAGGCGATGGGTGCGGCGCGTGAGAGCGAGCGCAAGAAAGCCGCTCGCAAGCACGCGCGACCCATTGCCCACCGCGCTACTTGAGACGGTAATTCGCCGCGACCACTTCAAGGTCCTGCAAGGTGCGCTGCTGCCAGGCGGCATCGTGTCCCAGCTCTTCCGCCAGGATGCGCGCCACTTCCGGCGCGGCCAGCATCGCAGCCTCGGCGTCCAGGAACAGGGCGCGGTTGCGGCGCGCCAGCACGTCCTCGGCGCTGCGCGCCAGTTCGTAGCGCGCGGCGAAACGCACGTGCGCCTCCGACAGGCCGCTGCTCTTGACCAGCATGCGCTCGGCGCCAGGCAGCGCCTTCAAGGTCGGCAAGTCGCTGCCGTAGTAGCTGTCCGGCGTACCGGCATGTTCCTGCGAGGGCGCCAGGCCCGCCGCGCCGTGCAGCGGCAGCGATTCCGTGCGGCAGGTAGCCTGCGTCAGCAGCTGGTGCTGGATGGCCGTGTCCACCACGTCCTGCGCCATGCGGCGGTAGGTGGTCCACTTGCCGCCGGTGACGGTCACCAGCCCGGCCTTGGACACCAGGATGGTGTGCTCGCGCGACAGCGACTTTGTGGAGGCTTCGCCGGTGGCCTTGACCAGCGGACGCAGCCCGGCCCAGACGCTGGTGACGTCATCGCGCGTGGGCTTGCGGCTGAGGTAGCGCGCCGCCGTGCTCAGGATGAAATCCACGTCCTGGGCGCCCGCCTGCGGATCCAGCGGCAGGTCGTCGCGCGGCGTATCGGTGGTGCCGACGATGGTGTGGCCGTTCCATGGCACCACGAACAGCACGCGGCCGTCGTCGGTCTTGGGGATCAGGATGGCGCGCTTGCCCGGCAGGAAATCCTGCGGCAAGGTCAGGTGCACACCCTGGCTGGGCGCGACCATGGTCTGCGCATTCTTGTCTTCCATGCGGCGCACCGCGTCTACCCACACGCCGGTGGCGTTGACCACGCAGCGCGCGCGCAGCGTGAAGCTGGCGCCGCCTATCGCGTCCTGCACCGTCACGCCGTCGACCTTGCCGCCCGTCATGGTCAGGCCGGTGGCGCGCATGTAGTTCACCGCCGTGCCGCCCAGGTCGAACAGCGTGCGCATCAGGCTCATCGCCAGGCGCGCGTCGTCGAACTGGCCGTCGTAATACAGCACGCCGCCCTTGAGGTTCTTGCCCTGCACGTTCTCGGCCAGGGTCGGCGCGTTGGCCAGCGTGTCGCGGCGCGACAGCCAGCGGCTGGGCGCCAGGTTCAGCTTGCCGGCCAGCATGTCGTACATCTTCAGGCCGACGCCGTAGAAGGGCTGGTCGAACAGGTTGTAGGCCGGCACCACGAAGCCCAGCGGCCACACCAGGTGCGGCGCATTGCGGTTGAGCAGGCCGCGTTCATGCAGCGCTTCGCGCACCAGGCTGACATTGCCCTGCGCCAGATAGCGCACGCCGCCATGCACCAGCTTGGTGGCCTTGCTGGAAGTGCCCTTGGCGAAGTCCGCGCCTTCGATCAGCAGGGTGCGATAGCCGCGCGAAGCGGCGTCGACGGCCGTGCCCAGGCCGGTGGCGCCGCCGCCGATGACAATCACGTCCCAGGAGTGCGTGTTGTCCAGCGTGTTCAGGAGGCGGTTGCGGTCGGGCGGGGCGACGGAGGCTAGCGGTTGGTTCATGGGATTCAAGGTGTTTGCTTCAAGGTATTCGGGGCGGCCGCGACGTCGCAGCGCACGCCAGCGTCCAGCAGGACCTGGGCCAGCGGCTCTTGCGGATGCGCATCGGTGAAGAAGCGGTCGATTTGCGAGATGTGCGCCAGTTCCACCATGGCCTGGCGCTTGAATTTGCTGCTGTCGGCGGCCAGCCAGACTTCGCGCGATTGTTCGATGATGGTCCGCGCGACCCGCACTTCGCGGAAGTCGTAGTCGCGCAGGGTGCCGTCGGCCTCGATGCCGGAAATGCCGATCAGGCCGATGTCGACCTTGAACTGGCGGATGAAGTCCATGGTGGCTTCGCCGACGATGCCGCGGTCGCGCGAACGCACCACGCCGCCGGCCACGATGACTTCGCAGTCCGGGTTGTCCGAGAGGATGTCGGCGACGTGCAGGTTGTTGGTAATGACGCGCAGGCCGCGGTGGCGCAGCAGGGCGCGCGCGATGGCTTCGGTGGTGGTGCCGATGTTCAGGATCAGCGAACAGCCGTCGGGCACGGCGCGCGCCACGGCTTCGGCGATGCGCTGCTTGCCGGCGGCGTGCAGGCCCTGGCGCTTGCGGTAGGCGATGTTCTCGATGGTGGACGCTTCGATGCGCACACCGCCATGGAAGCGCGACAGCAGGCCCGCTTCGGAAAGAATGTTGACGTCGCGCCGCACCGTCTGCAGGGTGACGTCAAAGCGTTTGGCGAGTTCCTCGATCGAAGCCGAGCCTTGGGCCCGCACCATTTCGATCAGGGCGCTCTGTCTGGGGTTCAGTGTCATGTTCGTATAGTAAAACAACAAAAGCGAAAAATAATGACGCGCCGCAAGATTGTTTTTTGTTCGCTTCTTGAGTAAAACGCACAATAAACGAAAGCTATCTGAAAGAGTATGCTCATCCTGTTGTTCGATTGAATGCAGGCCGAGCCGCTGTACCGAATACCGAAGTCCGCCGTAAAAAACAGGGACGTATTAGTAGGTAGAGGAGACCAGATGCAGCTGAACTTGGACAGGATAGGTTTGCGGGCCGGCTCGCAGACGCACCTGTATCCCATGAACCTGGCCCCCGTCGCGGGCGCCATGACGGTATTGCTGGGGGCCACCCTGGCGGGCAAGACCTCGCTGATGCGCATCATGGCCGGACTGGACCGGCCCACCGAAGGCCGCGTGCTGGCCGATGGCGCCGACGTGACCGGGGTGCCGGTGCGGCAGCGCAACGTCGCCATGGTCTACCAGCAGTTCATCAATTACCCGTCCATGTCGGTCTACGACAACATCGCCTCGCCGCTCAAGCTGCGCGGGGCGGGCGACATTGCCGAAAAGGTCCGCGCCATGGCGGCGCGGCTGCATATCGACCATCTGCTGGAACGCTATCCCTCGGAACTGTCCGGCGGACAGCAGCAGCGGGTGGCGCTGGCGCGGGCCCTGGCCAAGGACGCGCCGCTGATCCTGCTGGACGAGCCCCTGGTCAATCTGGACTACAAGCTGCGCGAGGAATTGCGCGACGAACTTTCCGAATTGTTCGCCGAAGGACGTTCCACGGTGGTCTACGCCACCACCGAACCGGGCGAGGCCCTGTTACTGGGCGGCCACACCGCGGTGCTCGACGCAGGCGAATTGCTGCAATACGGCCCCACGGCCGAAGTCTTCCACCGGCCCAACTCCATACGCGTGGCGCGCGCCTTCAGCGATCCGCCCATGAACTTGTTCTCCGCCAAGCGCACAGCCACCGGCTTCGTCCTGCAGGGAGACGTGGCGGTCGAACGGGCGCTGCCGGCAGGCGCCGATGCGGACATCACCGCCGGCCTGCGCGCCGGCGCGCTGGACGTGGAAGCGCGGCCGGGCCACATTGTGCTGCCCGGCGTGGTGAAACTGGCCGAGATTTCCGGGTCCGACACCTTCGTGCACGCGCAGACGCCGGCGGGCGACGTGGTGGCGCAACTGCCCGGCGTACACCGCTATACCTTGGACCACCGCGTGCAGCTGTACTTCGACCCGGCGCAGACCTATGCCTTCGGCGCGGGCGGCGGGCTGCTGGCCGCGCCCCGGCAGCCGGTGGGCGCGGGGGAGACGGCCTGATGGCGCAGATCGAGCTGGACCTGTCCCATTCCTACGTGGCCGATCCCAAGACCGACGAGGACTACGCCCTGCTGCCGCTGGCCTTCACCTTCAGGGACGGCGGAGCCTATGCCTTGCTGGGGCCGTCGGGCTGCGGCAAGACCACCTTGCTGAACTGCGTGTCGGGCCTGCTGCGGCCGTCGCACGGGCGCATCCTGTTCGACGGCCAGGACGTCACCGACAAGACGCCGCAGGCGCGCAACATCGCCCAGGTGTTCCAGTTCCCGGTGGTGTACGACACCATGACGGTGGCCGAGAACCTGGCATTTCCGCTGCGCAACCGCGGCATGGCGCCCAAGCTCATCCGCGAGCGCGTCGGGCGCATCGCCGAGATGCTGGAAATGTCCAATGTGCTGGACCGGCGCGCCAGCGGCCTCACGGCCGATGCCAAGCAGAAGATCTCGCTGGGGCGCGGACTGGTGCGCAGCGACGTGTCGGCGATCCTGTTCGACGAGCCGCTGACCGTCATCGATCCGCAGCTCAAATGGGAGTTGCGCCGCAAGCTCAAGGAAATCCACCACGAGTTCAAGCTGACGCTGATCTACGTGACGCACGACCAGACCGAGGCGCTGACCTTCGCCGACGAGGTCATGGTGATGGCGCGCGGCCGGGCGGTGCAGGTGGGCAGTGCGGATGACCTGTTCCAGCGGCCGGCGCACACCTTCGTGGGCCATTTCATCGGTTCGCCGGGCATGAACTTCCTGCCGGCGCAATGGCGCGACGGCGGGCTGGAAGTGGGCAAGAGCCGCGTCGTCGGGGTCCCGGCGGAGATGGCGGCCAAGCTGGACGGCGCGGGTCCCGTGAAACTGGGCGTGCGTCCGGAGTACCTGCGCATCACCGAGCCGGGCGCGCCGGGCGCCGTGGCCATGCGCGTGGAGCGGGTACAGGACGTAGGCACGTATACGCTGCTGGTGGCGGATTTCGAGGGCACGCCGGTACGGGCCCGGTTGGGCAGCAACATCGTTCCGGCCGCCGCCGGCGGCACGGTCTGGCTGTCGGTCGTGAATCCGCACACCTGCTTCTACCGCAACGAGGAGCTGATCCGATGAAACCCATAGATCACCGGGCCTGGTTCCTGGTCCTGCCCGTGGTGCTGTGCGTGGCGTTTTCGGCCATCCTGCCGTTGATGACCATCGTCAACTACTCGGTACAGGACATCATCTCGCCCGAACGCCGCGTCTTCGTCGGCACCGAGTGGTATGCCGCCGTGCTGCAGGACGAAGAGCTGCATGGCGCGTTGTTCCGCCAGATCGGCTTTTCGCTGGCGGTGCTGGCCATTGAGATCCCGCTGGGCATCCTGCTGGCCTTGTCCATGCCGGCCAGCGGCTGGCGCGCGTCCGCCGTGCTGGTGATCATCGCGCTGTCGCTGCTGATCCCGTGGAACGTGGTCGGCACCATCTGGCAGGTGTTCGGGCGCACCGACATCGGTCTGCTGGGCGCCACGCTGTCCTGGCTGGGGGTGGACTACAACTACACCGGCAACGATTTCGATGCCTGGATCACGGTGCTGATCATGGACGTCTGGCACTGGACGCCGCTGGTGGCGCTGCTTTGCTACGCCGGCCTGCGCGCCATCCCGGACGCCTATTACCAGGCCGCCCGCATCGACGGCGCGTCGCGCCTGGCGGTGTTCCGCTACATCCAGCTGCCCAAGATGCGCGGGGTGCTCATGATCGCGGTGCTGCTGCGCTTCATGGACAGCTTCATGATCTACACCGAGCCCTTCGTGCTGACGGGCGGCGGGCCGGGCAACGCCACCACTTTCCTGTCGCAGTACCTGACGCAGAAGGCGGTGGGCCAGTTCGACCTGGGGCCGGCGGCTGCCTTCTCGATCGTCTATTTCCTCATCATCCTGCTCTTGTGCTTCATTCTCTACAACTGGATGCAGCGCGCCGGCACCACCGGCGGCTTCGACGAGGAGCGCGCAAATGCGTGAGAAAAATTCCCGCTGGCGCGGCGTCTTCCTGACCCTGTACCTGGTCTTCGCCATCCTGCCGCTGTACTGGATGCTGAACATGTCGTTCAAGACCAATACCGAAATCGTCAGCTCCCTGACGCTGTGGCCGCGCGACTTCACCTTCGAGCACTACCGCACCATCTTCACCGACCCAGCCTGGTACTCCGGCTACATCAACTCGCTGATCTACGTGGTCATCAACACGGTGATTTCATTGGCCGTGGCGCTGCCGGCGGCCTACGCGTTCTCGCGCTACCGCTTCATTGGCGACAAGCACGTGTTCTTCTGGCTGCTGACCAACCGCATGACGCCGCCCGCGGTGTTCCTGCTGCCGTTCTTCCAGCTCTACAGCTCGTTCGGCCTGATGGACACGCACCTGGCGGTGGCGCTGGCGCACCTGGTGTTCAACGTGCCGCTGGCGGTATGGATCCTGGAGGGCTTCATGTCCGGCGTGCCGCGCGAGATCGACGAAACCGCCTATGTCGACGGCTATTCCTTCCCACGCTTTTTCCTGACCATCTTCCTGCCCCTGATCAAGTCGGGCGTGGGCGTGGCGGCATTCTTCTGCTTCATGTTCAGCTGGGTGGAGCTGCTGCTGGCGCGCACGCTGACCTCGGTCAACGCCAAGCCCATCGTCGCCACCATGACCCGCACCGTGTCGGCTTCCGGCATGGACTGGGGCGTGCTGGCGGCGGCCGGCGTGCTGACCATCGTGCCGGGCGGCATCGTGATCTGGTTCGTGCGGCACTACATCGCGAAGGGCTTCGCGATGGGCCGGGTGTAGTTGCAAGGAATACCAGGAGAACTCGATCATGTTCAGCTGGATGGTATGGACCACGCCCGTCGCCGTGTTCTTTTCCTGCATCGTTTTGATGCTGGTCGGCATGACGGTCTGGGAATTGAAATCGCCCACGATGGAGCGCAAGGGCTTCCTGCCCCTGCGTACCACGCGCGGCGACCGTCTTTTTATCGGCCTGATGGCCGCGGCCTGGCTCAACCTGGCATTCCTGGGACTGGGCCAGAAGGCGGCGGAATGGTTTTCACTGGACGAGCCTCCATCGGTGTGGATCAGCTTCATTGCGTCCATGCTGCTGCTGGCCTTCGTCATGCGGAAAGGCTGAAGAGGGGCGCCAGACTCCTTGCATATTCAAGAGGTAGTGGAAGGACTATCGGCCAGCATCTTCCCCGGCCAGCGGTCCGCAGCAAACGATGGGGAAGATTTATCGAGGAGACAGGTCATGAAATTGCGCATGCACGCCATGGCGGCCGCTATCGCCCTGATCGGGACTTCGGCGGCCTGGGCCGGCGAACCGGAAGCGAAGAAGTGGGTCGATTCGGAGTTCCAGCCTTCATCGCTGTCCAAGGACCAGCAGATGGCCGAGATGAAATGGTTCATCGAAGCCGCCGCCAAGCTCAAGGCTAAAGGGGTGAACGAAATCAGCGTGGTGTCCGAAACCATCACCACGCACGAGTACGAGTCCAAGACGCTGGCGAAGGCCTTCGCCGAGATCACCGGCATCAAGGTCAACCACGACCTGATCCAGGAAGGCGACGTGGTCGAGAAGCTGCAGACTTCCATGCAGTCCGGCAAGTCCATCTACGACGGCTGGATCTCCGATTCAGACCTGATCGGCACGCACTATCGCTACGGCGCCATCCTGCCGCTGTCGGACTACATGGCGGGCGCGGGCAAGGAGTGGACCAATCCCAACCTGGACCTCAAGGATTTCATCGGCACCAAGTTCACCACCGCGCCCGACGGCAAGCTCTATCAGCTGCCCGACCAGCAGTTCGCCAACGTCTACTGGTTCCGCGCCGACTGGTTCGCGCGCCAGGACCTGAAGGACAAATTCAAGGCCAAGTACGGCTACGAACTCGGCGTGCCCACCAACTGGTCCGCCTACGAGGACATCGCCGACTTCTTCTCCAACGACGTCAAGGAACTGGACGGCAAGAAGGTCTATGGCCACATGGACTACGGCAAGAAGGACCCGTCGCTGGGCTGGCGCTTCACCGATGCCTGGCTGTCGATGGCCGGCGCCGCCGACAAGGGCCTGCCCAACGGCATGCCGGTGGACGAGTGGGGCATCCGCGTGGCGGACGACAAGTGCACGCCGGTGGGGGCGTCGGTTGCGCGCGGCGGCGCCACCAACAGCCCGGCCGCCGTCTACGCCCTGACCAAGTACGTGGACTGGATGAAGAAGTACGCGCCGCAGCAGGCCATGGGCATGACCTTCTCGGAATCCGGCCCGGTACCCGCCCAGGGCCAGATCGCCCAGCAGATCTTCTGGTACACGGCGTTTACCGCCGACATGACCAAGAAGGGCCTGCCGGTAGTCAACGACGACGGCACGCCGAAGTGGCGCATGGCGCCGTCGCCGTATGGACCGTACTGGAAGGACGGCATGCAGAACGGCTACCAGGACGTGGGCTCATGGACCTTCTTCAAGTCCACCAACCCCGACAAGATGGCGGCGGCCTGGCTGTACGCGCAGTTCGTCACGTCCAAGTCGGTGTCGCTGAAGAAGTCCATCACCGGCCTGACCTTCATCCGCGACAGCGACATCAACAGCGAGTTCTTCACCAAGAACGCGGCGAACTACGGCGGCCTGATCGAGTTCTACCGCAGCCCGGCGCGCGTGGCGTGGACGCCCACTGGCAACAACGTGCCTGACTATCCCAAGCTGGCGCAGCTGTGGTGGAAGAACGTCGCCACCGCGGTCACCGGCGAAAAGACCCCGCAGGCCGCCATGGACAACCTGGCCAATGAAATGGACCAGGTCATGGCGCGTTTGGAACGGGCCGGGATGGCGCAGTGCGCGCCCAAGCTCAACGCCAAGAGCGATCCCAGCAAGTGGCTGTCCGACCAGCACGCGCCGTGGAAGAAACTGGCCAACGAAAAGCCCAAGGGCGAGACGATCGCTTATGAGAAGCTGCTGGATGCGTGGAAGCAGGGCAAGGTGAGGTAAGACGCTGACACTCCCTGAATAAAGCGTCGCTGGAAGGCGGCGCTTTTTTTTTGGACTGGAATGTTGCGGCCATCGTGCGCACAGCAGACTCTCGAGGCGGCTTGTGGCGAAGGATCTAATTTGATAGATTGATTTACCATTAGTTACTTCAACCTTCAGGCATAGATGGACCCGGCCGTACCTTTGCACAGTTCTCCGGCGATAGCTGCTGTCCTTGCCACTCCATTGGCCTTGATGGGTGGATTCCTGGCGACAGGCGGCGGCGTTTTCTTGATCTGGAGCGTGAAGCTTTTGCTGAGTGCGCTTTTTTCGATCCCGGATCAGTGCATGTACGTGTTCAAGCATCGCCGCGCCATCCTGTTTTCCGTCGGTAGCCGATTCCGCAATTTTGCGTATCGGCGCACGGGGCAGGAAATGGAGGCCGCAAGTATCCGCCTATTGAGTGAGAGGTCCTGCGGCCAAGCTTTCCAAAGTCATGAGCGACTTCGGACAGCCCTCATTATTCCCGGCACTTGGAGCGGGCCCAGGTACGACTGGGCGCGGTGGGCTCAATGCCGAAAGGGCCTAGAGTCCGCTGGCTTGACGGTGTACGGCCTGTGCTGGGAGTCTGGAAACAAGCAGCTATCGCGAAGCGTCGCTGCGGAGAACGTCAGAAAGTGGCTTGATGAGGCCAAGTTTCCACTGAATACCGTGGTGCTGATCGGCCATTCGTATGGCGGCCAAGTGGCGGCAATGGCGGCCGACCATCCTGCGGTTGAAAGGGCGGTCACGATTGCTGCACCATTTGTCTCGTTGAGGAAGTTGACGATTGAAGAAATCGCCTCTGGAGGGATGGCGGTATTCAGTCGCTTCGTGCTGTTGATAATTGTGTTCTTTGGCTTGTTGGCCAGCGCGCCGTATACGGGTTTGGACGCGCTGTGGCCAACCATTTCCTGGAGTACATGGGAATCAGTGACGATCGCTGTCGGTGTTGCGGTTCTTGATTTCGTCCGCACGGTTGTCGGCATTGTGGGGGCTTGGTCACGGTGGCGACCCATAGCGGACGAGCTGCCTGCGGCGCGCAGGGTGATAGCTTTGCGGGTGGACGAAGATGAAATCCTGGACGAAATGCTGGACGCATCCGTTAGCGCAGGTGTCGAACCTGGAAGCAGCCCGGCTTTTGTGGAGCAAAAGTCGCTGCGCAGGGAGCAGTTCAGGAAGTGGTCTCTGCCTCTGTATGTTTGGTGTGTTGTTTTGGAACTAATTTGGCTAGTCGCCACAACCAAAGGAAAGGCCCTTTCGATGGAATCGGTCTTGCTCTATGGACTGACCGCGTTTTTGCGCGGGTTTTTCTACGTCATCGCTTTCATCATCCTGCTCGCATGCGCAAAGAGCATCAGCAAGATGGCTCGGGATATTCATGCCTTGATGCGCGATCTGCTCGGTTTGGTGGATTACGCTGCGCTGCTCCGATTCAATCGCCGAAAAGTGGTGGCGCGGATCGCAGGCCTCACCAGCCATGAACTGCTGGTTCACGGCGCGAGCATCGAAGCTAGCCACGGGCCCGGTTGCGAACAGCGCAGAGTCCACATGCCCAATGGGCGTTGGACCCTGCGAGATGGCAGGCGATCCTTGATGAACGGTCGGCATTCGAAAGCGATTGAAGATGCCACGATGGCAAAGGCGGTAGTGGACGCGCTCGGTCTGGCATCGACTCCCGGATCAGGCGAGTCCTGAGCTGGGAGTCACCGTTCAAACATCCTGCCGCTCGCCGACCCTGGCCGCCAGCAGGTCATAGAACAGCTTGGCGACCGGGTTGATCGCCTTGCCCCGGCTATGGATCAATCCTATGGTCCGCGTGATGGCCGGCTCGCGCAGCGGCACGCTGACCAGATCGGCATGTTCCCCGGCTGGCATGGCCAACCGTGGCACGACGCCTACCCCCAGGCCAGCCTCGACCATGCTCACCAGCGCCGGCACATGCTGGACCTCGCAGAAATGGCGAGGCCGCACGCCGCTGTGCGCCAGCGCCTGATCTATCAGGAAGCGGTTGCCGCTGCCCTGGGCCAGGCTGATGTAGGGATGGGTGTCCAGGTCGGCCCAGGTGACCGATTCTCTTTGCGCGAAAGGGTGCTGGCGGCTGACCGCGGCCACGAAGGGCTCTTCCAGCAAGGGTTTGAATTCGATGTCGGCGTCGTTCGCGCCTATGTAGGTCAGGCCGAAATCGGCATCGCCGCGCGCGACGGCGGTCAGGATCTGCGACGAGGACTCATCGATGATCCGGATGCGTATGCGCGGGTATTGCTCATGGTAGCTGCGGATCACGCCAGGCAGGAAATAGGCCACCGCCGAAGGCACGCAAGCGATGGTGACCAGGCCCGACAGGCGTTCGGCCACGTCCTGTATGCCGACCAGGGCGCTTTCAAGTTCGTTGAGCACGTTGCGCGCGCGCGGCACGAAGCCGCGGCCTATGGTCGTCAGTTCGACCTTGCGGGTGGTGCGCGTCAGCAACTGCACGCCTAGCGCAGCTTCCAGCTTGTCGGCGCGTCGCGACAGGGCGGATTGAGAAAGATGCAGGGCTTCGGAGGCGGCGCGGAAGCTGCCCAGGTCGGCGACCGCCAGGAAGGCGCGCAAATCGGCCAAATCGAATTTCATGCGTTTTCGTCAAGAATTGATCTAATTTTTGCACTTTACTCTATTGTGCGTGCTGCGCATCATGTCTTCCAAGCCGCCCCGAGCGCGGCACATACCAGGAGACAAGCTCATGATTCGCGTCCGCCGCCTACGCCGGCAATTCGCCCTTGCACTGGCCTGCGTGCCATTGATGGCGCTTTTGGCGCCGGCCTCGCGCGCCGAGAGCGGGGACTGGCCGCAACGTCCGATCCGCCTGCTGGTGCCCTACGGTCCCGGCGGCAGTTCGGACGTGGTGGCACGCGCGGTGGCGGTAGAGATGTCGCGCGATCTGGGCAAGCAGGTCATCGTGGAAAACAAGGGCGGCGGGCAGGGGATGATCGCCACGGTGGAAGCGGCGCGCGCCGCTCCCGATGGCTACACCCTCATCCTGGGCCATGTGGGCACGCTGGCCGTGAACCCGTCCATGGTGGCCAAGCTGCCGTATGACCCGCGCGGCGACTTCGCGCCCATCGTGCTGCTGGCGAAGCTGCCCATGGTGTTCGCGGTGGGCGGCAAGGTCCAGGCGTCGACGCTGCCGGAGTTCGTGGCATTGGCGCGCGCCCGGCCGGGAGCTTTGAACTACGGGTCCGCCGGCAACGGCAGCGCGGGCCATCTGGCGTTCGAGATGCTCAAGACGGCGACCGGCATCGACGTGGTGCATGTGCCCTACAAGGGGACCGGCGCGCAGGTGACCGATCTGCTGGCGGGCAACATCGACGCTGCGGCGGCCGGCACGCCCGGACTGCTGCCGCATGCCCAGGCGGGCAAGATCCGCATCGTGGCGGTGGGATCGGAACGGCGCCTGCCCGTGCTCCCTGATGTGCCCACCGTGGCAGAGCAGGGCTATCCGGGCTTTGAAAGTTCGCAGTGGTTCGGCCTGTTGGCGCCTGCGGGCACGCCGGCCCCCGTCATCGAGCGCCTGCACCAGGCCGCGCTCAAGGCGCTGCAGACCGATTCCGTGCGCGAACGCCTGGCGCACGACGCCAGCGAGGCGTCCGGCGCGGGACCGGCCGAATTTGCCGCCTTCATCGACGCCGAAGAGAAGCGCTGGGGGCAGGTGGTGCGCAGCGCCCGCCTGTCCGCCGAATGATCCATCTTTCACGAATCCCCATTCTTTTTCGAGAAGCATTGCCATGAGTAGCCAAAAGCAAGACCCGATTCTTATCGCCGAAGAGGAGCTGACGCAGCTCGGCATACGCGCGTTCGAAAGCCTGGGGCTGCCTGCCCAGGATGCCGCCGATGTTGTCCAGGTGTTGGTGTTGGCGGACCTGTTCGGCCTGTCCACCCATGGCCTGAGCCGCATTGAATCGTACGGCGAGCGCCTGCAGGTGGGCGGCATCAATCCCCGCGCCCGGATTCAAGTCGAGCGCCCCGCGCCCGGCCTGTGCCTGGTCGATGGCGACAACGGCGTCGGGCCGCTGGTCGGCATGCACGCGCTGCGCGCCGCCATGCAGGCCGCCAGCGAGTGCGGGGTAGGCATGGCGTTCGCTCGCCAGAGCAATCATTTCGGTCCCATTTCTCCCTATGGCCTGATCGCGGCGCAAGCGGGTTATGCCAGCATCATCGGCAGCAACGCCACCACTACCATCGCGCCCTGGGGCGGCACCGACGCCCGGGTCGGCAACAGTCCGATCGGCTTCGCCGTGCCCAATCCGGAGGGCGCGCACTTTCTGCTGGACATGGCGATGAGCGTGGTGGCGCGCGCCAAGATCCGCAACGCCCTGAAAGCCGGGCAGGAGATTCCCGACAGCTGGGCCACCGACGCGGCCGGACAGCCGACGACCAGTCCCAAGGATGCGCTTGACGGCTTTCTGCTTCCGATCGGCGGGCACAAGGGCTACGGCCTGGCGCTGATGGTCGACCTGTTCGCCGGGCTGCTGTCGAACGCGGCTTATCTGACGCATGTGAAGTCATGGGTGGATGCGCCCGATCAGCCACAGAACCTTGGCCACTTTTTCCTGCTGATAGACACCCGCAGGCTGGGTTCGACGCAATGGCTCGCCCAACGCATGGCCGACTTCGCGCAGATCCTGCACGGCAGCGCGCCGGCCGATCCCGCGCGGCCGGTGATTCAGCCCGGCGAGATCGAACTGGCCAAGATGGCGCGCCAGAAGGAGCAGGGGATTGCACTGGACGCGGATGTCCTGGCGTTGTTGCGCCGCCATGCGGATTCCCTGCCGGCCTGACCTGCGCTGGCGGCAGCATTTCGGAGACAGACATGAAATACACAGCCATGGCTACGGCAATGATGGCGGGCGCGTTGGGCATGATGGCGGCCGGCGCGGCGCTGGCGTCGGACTATCCCAGCAAACCGGTGCGCCTGATCGTGCCCTATGTCGCGGGCGGCGCAGCGGACATCACCGCCCGTGTGATCGCGCAAAAGCTGTCGGTCAGCATGGGCGCAACCTTCGTCGTCGAGAACAAGCCGGGCGCCAACGGCATGATAGGCACTGATTTCGTCGCCAAGGCCGCGCCTGACGGTTACACGCTGCTGCTGGATGCGAGCGGGCCGCTGGTGGTGAATCCCTCGCTGTACAAGAAGACGCCATATGATCCGGTGGCCGACCTGGCGCCGATCAGCCAGATCACCAGCTATCAGTACGTGCTGGTCGTGCCGCAGCAATCGCCGATACGCAGCGTGGATGACCTGATCGCGGCGGCGCGGGCCAAGCCGGGCCAGATAAGCTACGGCTCCGCGGGCGTGGGGGCGGGCGGGCATCTGGCGGGCGAACTGTTGGCGGTCATGACGCAGACGCAGCTCACGCATATTCCCTACAAGGGCAATGCGCAGGCCCTGACCGACGTGCTGGGCGGGCAGCTCAGCTTCACGTTCGACACGGTGGTGACGGCCACGCCACATCTGCGTTCCGGCAAGCTGCGCGGGTATGCGGTGTCGGGACCGAACCGCGCGCAAGGCCTGCCCGATATCCCGACGATGGAGGAACTGGGCTTCAAGGATTTCGTGGTCACGCAATTCCAGGGTTTGCTGGCGCCGGCTGGCACCGATCCCAAGATCCTGTCGCGCCTGCATGAAGAGGTGGTCAAGGCCGCACGCGAGCCCGACGTGATCCAGAAGCTCCAGACCGAAGGCGGCAACGAGATCGTCGCGGGCACCCCGCAGGAATTCGCGCGCCTGATCCAGGAAGACCTGCAACGCTACCGCAAGCTGATCGCGGACGCGCATGTGCAAGCGGAGTAGGCCATGTATGACATCGAGGTATTGATACAAGGCTATCCAGGGCGTTCGCTGTGCCATGGCGGACTGGGCTGGAGCACCACCACGCTTTTGCGGGGCGGCGGGCGCAACATACTGGTGGACGTGGGCGCGTTCGGTGTGCGCCATCTGCTGGGCCAGCACCTGAGCCGCTGCGGCGTGGCCGCGGCCGACATCACCGACGTGGTGCTGACGCACGCCCACTATGATCACGCCGTCAATTTCACGCTGTTTCCCAACGCCACCGTCTGGATCGGCGAGCTGGAGTTGGCCTGGGCGGCCGCCCAGCCGCCCGGGTTCAATCCGCTGCCGGAGCTCTACGTGCGCGAACTGGCGTCGTCGGAGCGTGTCCGGCGCATACGCGATGGCGACGAATTCCTGCCGTACCTGCGCGCGATTGCGTCGCCGGGGCACACGCCGGGCCACTTGCTGTTCTACGTCGACGATGGTCGGCAAACGGTTCTGTTCACCGGCGATGCCGCGAAGAACCGGGCCGAACTGCTGTCGGGCACGGTCAATGACACCGCCGATATGGACGCCAGCCGCGCTACGCTGGCCCGCATCTGGGAGCTGTGGCGCAAGACGCCCGGAACGCTGCTGGTGCCGGGCCATGACCTGGGCATGAAGCTCGGCACGGACGGGCAGCCGGTGTATGTCGGCGAACGGCGCGCGGCGTTGAACGCCTGGTTCGGCGACACGCTGGAGCCGACGCGCATCGACCTCTGCTGCGGCGGCGTCTTCAGCCGCCATGGTTCATGATCTTCCCACCCTGCACAAACCTATGAAGCTGAACACGAACATCATTTCCGCCTTCGCGCCAACCGGCCGGCTGCGGGCATCCATCAACCTGGGCAATCCCATCCTGGCGGGGCGCGATGCCGCCGGCGCGCCGGCCGGCTTGTCCGTGGACCTGGCGCGCGCCTTCGCCGAAAGGCTGGGCGTGCCGCTGGACCTGGTCGTGCTGGATAGCGCGGGCGCTTCCGTGGAGACCGTCACGCGGGAGGACGCGGACATCGGCTTCTTCGCCATCGATCCGCTGCGCGCGGCCGGCATTGCCTTTACCGACGCCTATGTCCTGATCCAGGGCGCCTACCTCGTGCGCGAAGATTCTGCGCTACGCGCATTGGACGAGGTCGACCGCGAGGGACATCGCGTCACCGTCGGACAAGGCAGCGCGTACGACCTGTACCTGAGCCGTGAACTGAAGCGGGCGACCATTACGCGTGCGCCTACCTCGCCGGCCGTGGTCGACACTTTTTTGGCCGAGGGCACGGACGTGGCGGCGGGTGTGCTGCAGCAGCTGGAGGCGGACGCCAGGCGGTTGCAGGGCTTGCGCTTGCTGCCCGGCAGCTTCATGACCATACGCCAGGCCATGGGCGCGCCTAAGAACCGTGGCGCCGAAGCCATGGAAGTCCTGTCGGGGTTTGTCGAAGAGATGAAGGCCAGCAACTTCGTCGCAAACGCGCTGCGCCGCCACGGCATAGAAGGCGCCGCGGTAGCGCCCGCGGCAGCCTGAACAAGGCGCCTTTCTCGCGCTAGTGAATGACGCGCGCCGTCTTGCGCGCCCGCTTGACCTCATACATGCGGGCGTCGGCCAAACGCACGGCGGCTTCCGCGTCCAGGCCGCGCGGGTCCAGCGCCACCACGCCTACGCTGGCGCCCTCGTACGGCACGGCATCTTCGCCGAGCTGGTAGCGCCCCACGGTGGCGGCGGTGGCGCGTTCTTCCAGCGACCGCGCGGCTTCTTCGGCCTCGCCGCGCGGCGCGTGCACGCCATGCGGCCCGTCGCCGGCTGCCAGGGCCGGGCCCGGCCCGATCAGCACGAACTCGTCGCCGCCCAGCCGCCCCAGCATGTCCGAGCCGCGCAGGGCAGCGGCGATGCGGCGCGACACCTCCTGCAGGAATACGTCGCCTTGCTGGTGGCCGTAGACGTCGTTGATGCCCTTGAAGCCGTCCAGGTCGACCACGCCGACCAGCACGCTGCCGCCTTCGCGGACGGCGCGCGCCTGCAGGCGGTCCAGCGCCTCGTAGAGGGCGCGCCGGTTGGGCAGGCCGGTCAGCGTGTCGGTCAACGCATAGGACATGAGCTGGACGTTGGCGGCGTGCAGCTGCTCCATCAGCATTTCGCGTTCCAGGAAGCGGGCGATTACGCTGGAGAAGAGCTTCAGTACCAATTCCGCCCGAGGCTCGATCTGGCGTTGCGTGGCGCTGGCGGCGCACAGGGTGCCGAACAGCACGCCGTCATCCCTGCGCACCGGCGCGCTCAGATAGGTCTGTATGCCCAGTTGCCGGGCGGCGTCGGAGTCCGGCCAGCAGCTGGAGACATCGCTGGTGCACAGGCGTCCTTCGTCCAGCGCGCGCTTGCACAGCGTGTCGTCCCAGGGTACGGACAGCCCTTCGGGGATCTGCAGTGCTCCGGCGTTGCGCGCGTAGCGGATGTGTTGGAGATCCGCCTTCAGGTCGATGGACGTGAGATAGGTGGACTCAAGCCCGGTCACCGCGCCCAGCATGTCCAGCAGCGGGCGCGTCAGCTGTTCGACGGACTTGGCCTCGGGCAGGGTGGTCGACAGTTCTGCAAGTATCGGATCCAGCACGGCGTCTCCAGGAAGCGAGGGCATACGGGTGGGCATATGGACCTGCGGCCCGTCGCTCCATTAGGAGCGCGGGCCGGCATAGCCGTCATTATGCACGTTGCGCAATGGGTTGCATGGAACCTGTGCGCGGTACTACCCTGGACTTTCTACACGCGGCGGCCGGCCACGATGGGTAGCGGCCGCCAGGGAGGCAGGCATGCAACACCCGAGTGAACTGCGCGGCCGGGTGGCCGTGGTGACAGGGGCGTCCTCCGGCATAGGCCGCGCCACCGCGATCGGGCTGGCCGCGGCCGGCGCGCGGGTGGTGGTGAATCATCGCGCGGGCGGCGATTCCCAGGGGCGCGCGGCGGCAGTCGCCGAAGCAATCCAGCGCCAGGGAGGGTCGGCCGTCACGGCGGCCGGCGACATCAGCAAGGAGGCCGAGGTGGAGCACCTGTTTGCGCAGGCGCTGCAGCACTACGGACGACTGGACATCCTGGTCAATAATGCGGGCATAGAGCATCCGGCCCCGGTCGCCGACATGACGCTGGCCGATTGGCAACGCGTCATCGATGTGAACCTGACGGGGCATTTCCTGTGCGCGCGCGCCGCGGCCCGGCTGTTCCAATCGCAGCCGGCCGACCCGGCGCGGCAGGGGCTGGCGACGGGCAACATCCTCTTCATCAGTTCGGTGCACGAGGTCATTCCCTGGGCCTTCCAGGTGAATTACGCGGCCTCCAAGGGCGGCGTGTCCATGCTGATGAAATCGCTGGCGCAGGAACTGGCTCCGGCCCGGATACGGGTCAATTCCATCGCGCCGGGCGCCATACGCACCGCCATCAACCAGCCGGCCTGGGACACCCCGGAAAGCCTGGCCAAACTGCTGAAGCTGATTCCCTACGGCCGTATCGGCGAACCCGAAGACGTGGCGCGCGCGGCAGTATGGCTGGCCAGCGACGCCTCGGACTACGTCACTGGCACGACCTTGTTCGTCGACGGCGGCATGACGCTGTATCCCGAGTTCCGGGGCGCGGGCTAGACCATGTCCAAGCCCCTGGAAGACTACGGATTGATCGGCAACATGCTGTCGGCCGCGCTGGTGGCGCGCGACGGCTCCATCGATTGGCTGTGCCTGCCGCACTTCGATTCACCGGCGTGCTTCGCGGCGCTGCTGGGGGACGAACGGCACGGACACTGGCGCATCGCGCCGCATGCGCAGAAATACACGGTCTCGCGCCGCTACGTGCCGGATACCGCGGTGCTGGAAACGCGCTACGAGACCAGCTCGGGCGCGGCGCTGCTGTACGACTTCATGCCGCTGAGCGACGACGATGAGCGCGCCGACGTGGTGCGCATCGTGCGCGGCGAATCCGGGCACGTGCAGATGGACATGGAGATGGCGCTGCGCTTCAACTATGGGCAGGCCGTCCCCTGGGTACGCCGGCGCGACTACGGCCTGAGCGCCATCGCCGGCCCCGACGCGGTCGAGCTGCATACGCCGGTGGACCTGGCGGGGCACGAGCTCACGACCACGGCGCGCTTCTCGGTGCATCCGGGCCGGGTGGTGCCGTTCACGCTGTCCTATCACCGCTCGCACCGCACGCCGCATTTCGTGCCGGACCGCGTGGAAAGCATGGACCGCACCATCTCCTGGTGGCAGGAGTGGGCCAAGCGCTGCCGCTGGGAAGGCAGCGAGGAAGGGCGCGATGCCGTGGTCCGCTCGCTGATCACGCTCAAGCTGCTGACCTTCCAGCCCACTGGCGGCATCATCGCCGCGCCCACCACCTCGTTGCCGGAAGCCTTGGGCGGCAGCCGCAATTGGGACTACCGGCATTGCTGGCTGCGCGACTCGGCGCTGACCTTGTACGCCTTGCTCAATGCCGGCTACCGCGAAGAGGCCGAGGCCTGGCGCCAATGGCTGCTGCGCGCCGTGGCCGGGCATCCCGACCAGTTGCAGATCATGTACGGCATCGCCGGCGAGCGCTGGCTGCCCGAACTGGAGATCCCCTGGCTGCCGGGATATGAGGGCAGCCTGCCGGTGCGGCGCGGCAACGGCGCCGCCGGCCAGAGCCAGCTGGACGTCTACGGCGAACTCATCGAGACCCTGTATGCCGCGCGCGCCGCGGACCTGGCGCCGCTGGCCGAGGCCTGGCGCCTGCAGAACGTGCTGCTGGAGCCGCTGAAACACCGTTGGCAGGACCTGGACCATGGCATCTGGGAGGTGCGGGGCGAGCGCCGCGCCTTCACGCATTCGCGGCTGATGTGCTGGGTCGCGTTCGACCGCGCGGTGCAGTCCTGCGACCGATTCGGCCTGCGCGGGCCGCGCGATGAATGGCAGCGCCTTGCCGACCGCATCCGCGCGGATATCTGCAAGCACGGCTACAACCCGGCGCGCGGCTGTTTCGTGCAGAGCTACGGATCGGAGGAACTGGATGCCAGCCTGCTGCTGATCCCCCAAGTGGGCTTCCTGCCCGCGGACGATCCGCGCGTGGCGGGCACGGTGCGTGCTATCGAACGCGAACTGCTGCGCGACGGCCTGCTGTTGCGTTATTCCACCCAGCACGCCAGCGACGGCCTGCCGGGCGAGGAGGGCGTGTTCCTGGCCTGCAGCTTCTGGCTGGCCGACGCCTATGTCATGCAGGGGCGCATCGCCGACGCCGAACGCCTGTTCGAACACTTGCTGGCGCTGCGCAATGACCTGGGCCTGCTGGCGGAAGAATACGACGTCGGCCGGCGCCGCCTGGTGGGCAATTTTCCGCAAGGGTTTTCGCACATCGGACTGGTGAACACCGCCTACAACCTGAGCCGCGCCAGCGGTCCGGCGCGTCAGCGCGCCGAGCAGGACGCGCCGCGCGAATAGGCGCGTCCGGCGCGCGCGCCGGCCCGGTGTATTCTGGCGATCTGACGGCCGTCCCAAGCCGACGCCGAAACGCAGAACAGAGCAGGCCGCGCGCCGGCCGCCACCGCATCCAGGAGAGACAGACATGCTTTTGACGGAAGAACAGCTCAGCGTCCAGGAAATGGCGCGCCGCTTCGCGCAGGAGCGCCTGGCGCCCAACTCGGAGGCCTGGGACCGTGACCACGCCTATCCCGCCGACGCCATCGCCGAAATGGCGCAGTTGGGCTTTTTCGGCATGCTGGTGCCCGAAGCCTGGGACGGCAATGACAGCGGCTATATCGCGTATGCGGTCGCGCTGGAGGAAATCGCTGCCGGCAATGGCGCCTGCTCCACCATCATGAGCGTGCACAATTCGGTCGCCTGCATGCCCATCCTGAAGTTCGGCACCGACGCGCAGAAAGAGCAGTTCCTGCGGCCGTTGGCAACCGGCGAACATATCGGCGGATTCGCGCTGACCGAGCCGCAGGCCGGGTCGGACGCCAGCAGCCTGCACACCCGGGCGCGGCGCGATGGCGACGACTACATCCTGAATGGCGCCAAGCAGTTCATCACGTCGGGGCGCAGCGGCCAGGTCGTGATCGTGTTCGCGGTGACCGACCCCGAGGCCGGCAAACGCGGCATTTCCGCCTTCATCGTGCCGACCGACACCCCGGGCTACAAGGTGCTGCGGGTGGAGGACAAGCTGGGCCAGCATGCTTCGGACACCTGCCAGATCGCGTTCGAGGACATGCGTATCCCGGCGGCCTACCGCCTCGGCGCGGAAGGCGAGGGCTACAAGATTGCGCTGTCCAACCTGGAAGGCGGGCGCATCGGCATCGCTTCCCAATCCGTGGGCATGGCGCGGGCCGCGTTCGAGTGCGCGCGCGACTACGCGCGCGACCGGCAGGCCTTTGGCAAGCCCATCATGGAGCATCAGGCAGTGGCTTTCCGCCTGGCCGACATGGCGACGCAGATCCACGCGGCGCGGCAAATGGTGCTGCACGCCGCGGCGCTGCGCGAAGCCGGCAGGCCGGCGCTGACGGAGGCGTCCATGGCCAAGCTGTTCGCCTCCGAGATGGCCGAAAAAGTGTGTTCGGCCGCCATCCAGACCCTGGGCGGCTATGGCTATCTGAAGGATTTCCCGGTCGAACGGATCTATCGCGATGTGCGCGTGTGCCAGATCTACGAAGGCACCAGCGACATCCAGCGCCTGGTGATCGCGCGCGGCTTGTAAACGGTGCGGCCTAGGCGGCCGGCTGGCGCCGGCCGCGCCGCGCCCACAGCGTGTAGACGATGATGTTGCCCACGATCAGCAAGGCCGCCAGCACGATCTGCGTCGCACGGGTGATGCCTTCGGGGTAGATCAGCGCCAGCACGTAGTGTTCGATGAAGCCGCCGCCATAGCCTTGCTGGCCGGCCTGCTGCCGCAGCGAAATCTCCAGCGGCGTCAGCGGGCAAATCCAGCCCATGCCTATGACCAAAGCGCCCCAGGCCAGGGCCGGCAGGTGCAGGTAGGCGACCCAGCGCTTCCATAACGCCAGCAGTCCGCCGAACACCACGAAGGCGACGAAGAGGCCGTGCACGATGAGCACGAGGTCGGCAAGCAGGCGGTAGTTCATTGCCGTACCGAGGTCAGGGCTTGAGGTCCCGCAGCAGCTTGGCCAGTTCGGGCGCCATCATCAGCGACACCCCCTGCGACTTGGCATATTGCAGCGCATTGTCCGAAACCTCGCCCAGTGCGATATAGATGGCTTCGCGCGCGCCGCGTTTCTCGCGCGCCGCCTGCAGCTCGCGCAAGGGCTCGACGCCGACGCGGGCGGCTTTCCAGCGCTTGGCGCTGACCAGGGCGACGTGGCCGTCCTTGGTGAGCGCGAAATCGGCGCCGGGCAATTGCAGCCGCTGCACTTCACAGCCGTCGCGGCGAAAGCCCGCTTCGACGGTCTTGGAGAAGTCGGCCCAGGACATGCCGGCGGCGGCCTCGGCCACGGCCTGCACCCGCGCGCCCGAGGGCGAGCGCAGCTGCTTGTAGGCCGCCATGATGGCGATGACCGCGAACGGCACCGCGGCGAACACGCCCATCGCGGCGTACTCCAGCGGCAGCGCGGCAAAGCCGGCGGCCGACAGCAGCACGGCCACGCCGGCGCTCATCCACCAGGGCGAGCGCAGCAGCACGGCAAAGATGGAGTTCTGGGACATCTTGAATTTCATGGCGGCTCGCGGTGATGCTTTGGGATGTAGGGCTTCAGGCGTCCTGGCCGCCGGCGTCGGCGGCGCGCACGACGATGCGCACGTCGCCGCAGGTGACGATCTGGCCGGCGCGGATCTTCGCCGTCTTGCGGCTTTCGACCACGCCGCCCACGCTGACGTGGCCTTCGGCCACGAGCATCTTGCCCGCGCCGCCGCTGTCGCAGACGCCGGTGGCCTTGAGCAGCTGGTTCACTTCAATATAGGGGCTGCCTTGGGCCAGCGTGAATTCGATGATGGGCATAGCGTGAGTTTCGTAGAGGTGAGGGCGGGGCGCTCAGGCCTGGCCGCCGCCGTTGGCGCCGTCCTTCGCGGGGGCGGGAGGCTCCTGCGCGGCCGGACGGTTGTTGTTGGTTTCGGCGCGCGCCATCCAGGCGATCAGGGACGAACGCATGGCTTCCTCGACCGACATCTGGATGGGCTGGACCCATTCCTGCGGCACGAACACGGTATAGCCGCCGATCATGTAGCCCATCGGCAGGTACACGGCCACGCGCTCGCCTTGGGTGAAGCCTTCGGGCAGGCCTTCCATGTTGCGGCGGGTGACCAGGCCGACCAGTTCCAGCTGCTGGCCCGGCACGCGCAGGATCACGACCTGCTGGGCGGTGTTCTTGGAGCTGGGCGAAAAATAATCCGCGAAGCTCTTCAGGGACGAGTAGATGCTCTTGACCACCGGCAGGTTGGTGAACGGCATTTCCAGCAGCACCAGCACCCGCTGCACGCGTTCCTTGGACACCAGGTAGCCGATGGCCAGGATGCCGAGGATGCCCAGCGCCAGGCCCATGCCCGGCACGTAGAACCCGCCGATGAAGGGACGCAGGAAGGTCAGCGCCACGGCTTCGGTCCAGGCCAGGAAGATATACAGCAGGTAGATCGTCAGGGCCAGCGGCAGGACCGTGATCAGGCCGCGGAAGAAGTACTTGTAGAGACGGGTCATAGACATAGGCAAATAAATTAGGGTCGGATTACGCGGCATAGGCACGCGCCGAAGGGCCGCCAGCATAGCAGCCAGCGCGGACCCGACCGGTAACAATCGGCGTGCAATCCGCGCAGGCGGCAGGCGCCTAGCGGTCCACAGGCAGGTACAGGGTCTCCTTGATCTCCTCCATGACCACGTAGCTGCGCGATTCGGCGGACGCGGGCAGGCGTTTGAGGATTTCGCCGAGGAGACGGCGGTATTCGTTCATTTCAGTCAGGCGGGCCTTGACCAGATAGTCGAAGTCGCCGGACACCAGGTGGCATTCCATGACTTCGGGCACATATAGCAACTCTTTCTTGACCTTGTCGAACACGTCGCCGGATTTGGCCGACAGCTTGATCTCCAGGAAGACGAGCAGGTTCTTGCCCAGCGCCGCCGGATTGACGCGCGCATGGTAACCCGTGATGACGCCTTCGCGCTCCATGCGCTTGACGCGGTCGGAGCAGGGGGTGGCGGACAGGCTGATCCGGTCGGCCAGTTCAGTGACGGAAATACGGCCTTCCCGCTGCAGGATATCCAGGATTTTCAGGTCAATACGGTCTAGCTCGCGCATTTCACTTTTGGCGATGGAAAAACAGGAAGGGGGCGGGAAAAAGCACTGCCAAAGAAAAATCTTCAGTGCTTTTCACTACTGAGAGGCCCATAGACTACCGAAATTCCTGAACAAAACCAATCATCGGAAAGAATCATGCACGTCATCGTCCTCGGCAGCGGCGTCATCGGCACCACCACCGCTTATTACCTGGCCCGTCAGGGAGCCAAAGTCACGGTGCTGGACCGCCAGCCTGCGGCGGCGCAGGAGACCAGCTACGCCAACGCCGGACAGGTGTCGCCGGGCTATTCCACGCCTTGGGCGGCGCCCGGCATTCCGCTGAAGGCCATCAAGTGGCTGTTCCAGAAGCACGCCCCGCTGGCCATCCGCCTGGACGGCAGCCTGTTTCAGCTGAAATGGATGGCGGCCATGCTGGCCAACTGTTCCGCCGAACGCTACTCGGTCAACAAGGAACGCATGCTGCGCCTGTCCGAGTACAGCCGCGATTGCCTGCGCGAATTGCGTACCTCCACTGGCATCCACTACGAAGAGCGCACCCGCGGCACCCTGCAGCTGTTCCGCACCGAGGCCCAGCTGGAAGCCGCCCGCCGCGACATTGCCGTGCTGGAAGAAGTGGGCGTGCCCTACGAACTGCTGGACCGCAACCGCCTGGTGACGGCCGAGCCGGCCCTGGCGCGCTCGCTGCACAAGCTGTCGGGCGGCCTGCGCCTGCCCAATGACGAAACCGGCGACTGCCAACTGTTCACCACGCGTCTGGCCGAACTGGCCAAGGGCCTGGGCGTGGAGTTCCGCTTCGGCCAGACGGTGTCGGGCCTGAACACGGCTGGCGGCCAGATCACCGGCGTGCGCGTGGGCAACGAAGTGCTGACCGCCGACCGCTACGTCGCCGCCTTCGGCAGCTACACGCGCGATTTCCTCGCGCCGCTGGGCCTGGACCTGCCGGTGTATCCGCTGAAGGGCTATTCGCTCACCATCCCCATGGCCGACGAATCGGCCGCGCCGGTGTCGACCATCCTGGACGAAACCTACAAGATCGCCGTCACGCGCTTCGACCAGCGCATCCGCGTCGGCGGCATGGCCGAGATCGCGGGCTTCGACCTGCGTCTGAAGGAGGCCCGCCGCAAGACGCTGGAACTGGTCGTCAACGACCTGTTCCCGGGCAGCGGCCACGTGGCCCAGGCCGAGTTCTGGACCGGCTTGCGTCCGATGACCCCGGACGGCACGCCCGTGGTCGGCGCGACGCGCTACGGCAACCTGTACCTGAACACCGGCCACGGCACGCTGGGCTGGACCATGGCCTGCGGCTCCGGCAAGCTGGTGGCCGATCAGGTCATGGGCCAGCGTCCCGCCATCCGCACGGACGGCCTGGACCTGTCGCGCTACGACCGCAAGGCGGCGTCCAACCAGTCGCTGGTGCTGGACGGCAAGAGCGCCTGATTCCTGTTTTTCTCTGGCCCGGGCCGCAAGCCCGGCCCCGCGGAGGCCCCGCCAGCACAGAACGCTGGCGGGGCCTCTGTCTTCATGGCTGTTGCGGTTGCGCCAGTTGCTCCAGCATGGCCAGCACGGCGGGCTGCGTTTCGTCGTGGCGCCAGATGCCGCGCAGGTCCGACGGGGTCGACGCATGCGTCAGGGGACGGCAGGCCAGGTTCGGCAATTGCACCTTGCCCAAGGAGGCCGGGACCAGGGACACGCCGAACTCATGCGAGACCAAGGTCGCGATCGTCAACATGTTCCGCACCTTGTGCCGGATATGCGGCGTGAAGCCGGCCTGCAGGCATAGCGCCAATATCTTGTCGTAGTAGCCCGGCGAAAAGTCCCGCGGAAACAGCACGAAGTCATCGTGCTGCAACTGCTGCGCGTCTATCGTTTCGAGCGCTGCCAGCGGATGCGTGGCCGGGAGCAGGCAGACGAAGTCTTCGCGGTGCAGCACGCGCGACGAGACGCCGGATGGCATGACCCGCGGATGCACGATCCCGATATCGATCTGGCCGCGTTGCAGCGCGTCGATCTGCTCGTAGCTGCTGAGTTCATAGAGCACCACCTCGACCTCTGGGCGCGCCACGGCGTAGGCCCGCACATCCGAGGCCAGCCGGGTCAGGAACGACGAACCCACGAATCCGATATGCACCGCGCCGGCTTCGCCATTGGCGGCGCGCCGCGCCTGTTCCTCGGCATCGCGCGCCAACGCCAGCAGTTTCAACGCTTCCCGATAGATCACCTTGCCCGCTTCGGTCAGCGCCACTTCGCGGGTGGTGCGCCGTAGCAGTTCCATGCCCAGCGAGGCTTCCAGCTGGCGGATGTTGAAGCTGAGGGGCGGCTGGCTGATGGCCAGGCGCTTGGCGGCCCTGCCGAAATGCAGCTCCTCGGCGACGGCCACGAAGTAGCGGAGTTGGCGCAGATCCATGGGAAGGCTCGCGGGTGGGGAAGGACGCCGGATCGCTCGGGCAGCTTGGAAAAGATTGATCCAATATCGGTATGGATAGCACAAAAAAATATATTGGACGAGAAAAATCACGCTGCCAATAATGGGTTTCACCGCAGAGACATGCGGCAATGAATCCGGGCACAGACCCGCGATCCCCCAAGGAGACTCTCGTGCGTATTTCCATCCTCACCGCGTTGGCCGCCAGCGCATTGCTAGCCGCCAGCGCCGCAAAAGCCCAGGACTATCCCCGCATGCCGATCCGCCTGATCGTGCCGTACTCGGCGGGCGGCATGACCGACGTGGTGGCCCGCGTCATCGGCCAGAAATTGGGAGAACGGTTGGGCCAGCCCGTGATCGTGGAAAACCGCACGGGCGCGGCCACCATCATCGGCGCGGAAATGGTCGCCAACGCCAAGCCGGACGGCTACACCTTGCTGGCGGCGACCAACACCACGCTGACCATCAATCCCTGGCTGTACCCGAAGCTGCCTTATGACGCGGTCAAGAGCTTTGCGCCGATCGCCTTGATCGCGAGCACGCCCAGCGTCATCGTCGTCAACCCCAAGGTTCCGGCGCAGACGCTGGAACAGTTCGTGACCCTGGCCCAGGCCAAGCCGGGCGAATTCAGCTACGCGTCCTACGGGGCCGGTTCGACCGCACACCTGGCGGGCGAAATGCTGCGGTCCAGGGCCAAGATCAATCTGCTGCATGTGCCATACAAGGGCAGCGCGCCCGCCAAGGCGGCGGTGATGGGCGGCGAAGTCTCCGTCACGTTCGAGCCCGCGTTCACCGGCCTGCCGCAGATCCAGGCGGGCAAGCTGACCGCGCTGGCCGTCATGAGCGACAAGCGCTCCGCGGTGCTGCCGCAACTGTCGACCACGGCGGAGCTGGGCTATCCCGACATGAAGATGTCCGCGTGGGTCGGCATCCTGGCGCCCGCAGGCACGCCGCCCGCCATCGTCAAGTCGCTGAGCGGCACGATCGAGCAGGTCATGGCCCAGGCCGATGTGCGCGAAGCCCTGCTGCGTTCGGGGGGCGAGCCGGTGGGCTACTTCGGCGAGGCCTTCAGTGCCTACATGCGCGAGGAAAGCGCGCGCTACGGGCAGGTCATCAAAGACGCCAACATCCGCATCGATTGACTGCGCCGCAACGGCATCGAGACCCAAGACACATGACCATCAAACCGCTATCCCATATCCGCGTGCTGGACCTGACCCGCGTGCTGGCAGGTCCCTGGTGCACCCAGAACCTTGCCGACCTGGGCGCCGACGTGACCAAGATCGAACGCCCGGGCGCGGGCGACGATACCCGCGGCTGGGGGCCGCCCTGGATGCCGGATGTCGACGGCGGGCCGCGCGAAGATTCCGGCTACTACGCGTCGACCAATCGCGGCAAGAAATCCGTGACCGTGGATATCTCCACCGCCGAAGGCCAGGACATCATCCGCCGCCTGGCCGCGGATTCGGACGTGCTGGTGGAGAACTACAAGGTCGGCACGCTGGCGCGCTATGGCTTGGGCTACGAAGACCTGTGCACGGATAACCCTGCGCTGGTTTATTGCTCGATCACCGGTTTCGGGCAGACCGGGCCGTACCGCCACCGGCCGGGCTACGACTTCATTTTCCAGGGCATGGGCGGCCTGATGAGCATCACCGGCGAGGCCGATGGCTTGCCGGGCGCGGGTCCCCAGAAGGTGGGAGTCGCGGTGGCGGACATCACCACCGGCATGTACGCCAGCCTGGCGATTGCGGCCGCGTTGGCGTGGCGCGAACGCAGCGGGCAGGGGCAGCACATCGACATGGCCTTGCTGGACTGCGTGCTGGCGTTCGGCAGCAACCCCGCGGTCAACTACCTGGTGTCCGGCAAGACGCCCCGGCGCTACGGCAACGCGCATGCCAACGCAGTGCCTTATCAGGTCTTCGACACGCAGGATGGGCGCCTGATCGTGGCGGTGGGCAATGACAGCCAGTTCGCGGCCTATTGCCAGGAGATCCAGCGGCCGGACCTGGCGCAGGATCCGCGCTACGCCAAGGTCAGCGGACGCCTGACCCATCGCGACACGCTGCTGCCCTTGCTGGCTGAAATCATGGCGACGGATACCAGCGCGGCATGGCAGAGCCGGCTGGAAGGCGCGGGGGTTCCTTGCGGACCTATCAACACCTTTGCCGAAACGTTCACCGATCCGCAGGTCATGCATCGGGGCTTGCGGGTCGATCTGCCGCTATCCACGGGCGGGACCTGCCCAAGTATCGCCAGTCCCATGCGCTTTTCGGCGACTCCGCTGGACCATCGCGCGGGTCCGCCGGTGCTGGGCGAGCATACCCGCGAGGTGCTGGCGCAGCGTCTCGGGCTGTCGGAATCCACCCTGACCGAATTGCACGCGGCCGGCGTCATCTGACTTTTCATTCGCGAATCATGCGTCCGCGCCGATTGGGGGCGCGGCGTCGAACCACGACCTTCAGGAGTTGCTTGTGCCATTTCTCGCCAGATACGACGAATACGTCCGCCCGCGTCCCGAGCGGTCTTTGCAGAGTTCGCATTTCCTCGCGCCCGATTGCGCAGGCCAGGATTTCTACGCGCTGGACCGGGGTTTGCAGGATCTGCTGAGGCTTTACGTGCCCGAGGCCGCGCATGCCAAGCTGCTGCCGCAATTCCAGCGCATGGGGCAACTGGCGGGAGGGCGCCTGAATGCGCTGGCCACCGTGGCGGACAAGTTCCCGCCCGTACTGCATCCGCGCACGCGCTGGGGCGAAGACGAAGACTGGATCGAGTACCACCCGGCCTACCAGGAAATGGAGCACATCGCCTTCGCCGACTTCCAGTTCCATGCCATGAGCCATCGCGCCGGCGTACTGGGTTGCGACGCGCCGCTGCCACCCGTGGCCAAGTACGCCTTGCAGTACCTGTTCGTCCAGGCCGAATTCGGCCAGATGTGTCCCATCAGCGTATCGGACACGTCGATCCATCTGATCCGGAAATTCGGCAGTCCAGCCCTGCAGGAAAAGCTGCTGCCCCGCATGCTGTCCAGCGACCCGGACACGCTCTGGAAGGGCACGCAGTTCATGACGGAGAAAGCTGGAGGATCGGACGTGGGCGCGTTGGAGACCGTTGCGCGCCAGGTCGACGGCACCTGGCGTCTGCACGGCGAAAAGTGGTTCTGCTCGCACACGGACGCGGATGTGGCCTTGTTGCTGGCCCGCCCGGAAGGCGCGCCCGCAGGCACGCGCGGGCTGGCGCTGTTTGCGATGCCGCGCCGCCTGGAAGACGGCAGCCGCAACGCCTATCGCATCGTCCGCCTGAAGGACAAGCTGGGCACGCGGTCGATGGCCAGCGGCGAAATCCGGCTGGAAGGCGCGCAGGCATACCTGGTGGGGCAGGTGGATCAGGGGCTCAAGCACATGATGGAGCAGGTCAACCTGTCGCGCCTGTCGCATGGCGTGCGCGCGGCGGCGATGATGCGCCGCTGCCTCAACGAGGCCATGCTGGCGGCGCGCCATCGGCATGCGTTCGGACGCGATGTCATGGCCTATCCGCTGCTGCGCCGCCAATTGCTGAAACTGCTGACGCCGACGGAAGCGGCCTTGTCCATGGTCATGGCCACCGCCGACATCATGCGCCGCGCGCAAGAGGGCGATACGGCCGCGGCGCCGGTGCTGCGCCTGCTGACGCCGCTGTTGAAACTGCGGACTTGCCGCGACAACGTCAGCGTGGCGACCGGCGCGATGGAGGTACGCGGCGGCAACGGCTACATCGAGGACTTCATCAATGCCCGGCTGGTGCGCGACGCGCATATCGGCGTGCTGTGGGAGGGCACCAGCAACATCAATGCGCTCGACGCCATCCAGCGCGCCGTGCGCAAGGAGCGGGCGCACGAGGCGCTGTCCGCGTTGCTGGAAAGCCGGATAGAGCAAGCGACGGCCTTGCCTGCCGCCTGGCGCGCCACCTTGCGGGATTGCCTGCGCCGGGCCGTCGGCCTGGCCGAGGCTGTGGGAGCGGACGAAAAGCACGAGGCGCAGGTGCGGCGCGCGGCGTCGGCGCTCTATTACGTGTCGGCCGCGGTATTCATGGCCTGGGAGAGCTGCCAGCCTGGCGTGGATGCGAGGCGCCTGCTGCTTGCCGACGCCGTGTTGCGCCATTACCTGCTGCCGGCCGATCCCTTGCGTGACGCGGCCCAGGACGGCGAGACGCAGGGCGACAGGCTGATGCTGCAAGAAACGCCTTTGACGTTGGCGCAGGTCTTGCCGTTGCTGGCTTCGCCTTCCTGAAGGGGAACTCCGCCGCAAGCCGGGTCTTGCTCTTACAATTCCGCGCATGACCCATTTCCTGCATACCGCCGATTGGCAGATCGGCCGGCAATACGGCCAATTTGAAACCGACGACGCCGCCATGCTGGCCGAGGCCCGCTTCGACGTCGTCGCCCGCATCGCGGCGCTGGCCGCCGAGCGCGGCGTGGACGCCGTGCTGGTGGCGGGCGACGTGTTCGATACGCAAGGCGTGTCGGACCGCACGATACGCCGGCTGTTCGCCGCCATGGCGGCTTACGCTGGGCCTTGGGTCATGATTGCCGGCAACCACGACGCGGCGCTGGCCGACAGCGTCTGGAGCCGGGCGATGCAGCTGGCCTGCATACCTTCCAACGTGCACGTGCCGCTGCGTACCGGCGTGGTCGATCTGGCGGCGATCAATCTTGCCGTGCTGGCTGCGCCCTTGACGCAACGCCATACCTATGACGACGTGACTCAGGCCTTTGACGCGCTGGAAACCGAAGCCGGCCGCATCCGCGTGGGCCTGGCGCACGGCAGCGTGGCGGGCCGCCTGCCGGACACCATAGACGCTACCAATCCCATCGCCCCTGACCGCGCGGCGCGGGCGCGTCTGGACTACCTGGCGCTGGGCGATTGGCATGGCTGCCTGTCCATCGACGAACGCACCTGGTATGCCGGCACGCCGGAGCAAGACCGCTTCCGCGGCAACGAACCTGGTTATGCGCTGCATGTGCGTATAGCCGCGCCGGGCGCCGTGCCCGTCGTGGAACGCGTGGCCACGGGCAAGTACCGCTGGTCGGCCTGGTCGGAAACGCTGAGCTTGCCCACCGACGCGCAGGCGCTGGCCGGGCGCATGGCGGATCTGCGCGCCGAGGACGTGTTGCGGCTGGAGGTGCAAGGGCACGTCAACATGGAAACCTGGGAAGCGCTGCAACGCGCCGTGGACCAGGCGGCGGCGCAGGTGCGCGCGCTGCTGCCGGACCTGTCCGGCCTGCTGTTGGAACCAGACGAAGCCGACTTGGCCGATCTGCGCGCCAGCGGCTATGTGGGCGAAGTGGCGACGCAATTGCAGGCATTGCAGTCGGACCCGGACCAAGCCTCGGTCGCCGGCGAGGCCTTGCGACTATTGCTGCGGTTCCAGCGCGAAAGCGCCGCGCCGGGAGCCGCCAAATGAAGCTCTCGCGCATCGCCCTGGAAGAATTCCGCAAGTTCCGCCAGCCCATGGCGCTGGAGGGGCTGCAAGACGGCCTGAACCTGTTCGTGGGTCCGAATGAAGCGGGCAAGAGCACCGTGGCGGCGGCCATCCGTTCCGCCTTCCTCGAACGCTACAGCACCAGCAAGGTGGCCGACCTGGCGCCGCACGGCGAGTCCGGCGCGCGGCCCAGCGTGGAACTGGAGTTCACACATGCCGGGCACAGCTATGTGCTGAAGAAGCAATTCCTGTCGCGCGCCCGCTGCGAACTGCTGATCGATGGCGGCGCGCAGCGCCTGGACGGCGAAGAGGCCGAGAACGCGCTGGCGGCGCTGCTGGGCTTTGAATTGCCCGGACGCGGCCAAAGCAAGCCAGACCTGGCGGGCATCCCCGGCCTGCTGTGGATCCAGCAGGGCGACGGCCACAACCTGCAGGAAGCGGCCGGTTATGCCGGCGCGCATCTGCGCGACGCCTTGACGCAGCTGTCGGGCGAACTGGCTTCCGGCGATGGCGACCGCCTGTACGAACGCGTGGCGGCCGAGCGCGGCGCGCTGCTGGACGCGCGCAACGGCCGTCCCAAGGGCGCCTACAAAGAAGCCGAGGACGCGCTCGCGCGCGCCGCGGCCGAACGCGACGAGTGCGCGCAAGCCATGGCGCAGCTGAACGCCGACGTGGATCGCCTGGCCGAATTGCGCCGCGACCATGAACGCGCCCAGGCCGGCGAACCCTGGAAGGACTTCGAGGCCAAGGCGGCCGAGGCGCGCGCGCGCCTGGCGGCCCTGGCCAAGGAACGCGAGGCCTTCGAAGGCCTGCGCCGTGAACAGGCGCAAGCCGCGCAGACGCTGGCGCTGTTGCAGGACCAGGTCCGGCGCGACCAGCAGGACGAGGCCGAACTCCAGTCCCTGGTCAACGAGGCCCGCGCCGCGCGCGCCCGGGTCGAAGCCGCGCGCGAGCCGCTGGCGCGCGCGCAGCAGCAGCGCCAGACCCATGCCGCCGCGGTGGACGCGGCGCGCTTGCGCGTCACCTCGGTGCAGGCCGTGGCCGACCGGCGCGACCTGGAGCATCAACTGGTCCAGCTGGGCGCGGAGATCGAACGCCTGGACGGCGCCTTGAAGGAAGTGACCGCATTGATCGAGCAGGGCTCCGCGCTCAAGGCCGAGACCATGCGGATCGAAATCGCCGACACCGATATCGAGGCGCTGCGCAAGCGCGAGCGCGAGCTGGCCAATCTGCAGTTGCAGCAGCAGGCCAGCGCCACGCGCCTGTCGTACCAGCTGGATGCGGGCGCACAAGCGCGGCTGGACGGCCGCATCCTGAGCGGCGCCGACGAGGTCCTGTTGACGGCCGCGGCCGAACTGGATCTGCCGGGCGTGGGGCGCTTGCGCATCGAACCGGGCGGCCAGGACCTGCCCGCGCTCAAGCGCGAAGTCGACGCGGCCCAGGCGGCCTGCGCGGCCCTGTTCAAGCGCCTGGACGTCGAGACCTTGGCGCAAGCCGAACAGCGCTACGCCCGCTACGGCGCCTTGCTGCGCGAATTGGACGGCATGCGCAAGACGCTGGGCATCCATGCGCCCAAGGGCGTGGACGTGCTGCGTGGCCAGCGTGACGACGCGCTGGCGCGCCGTGCGCAGTTGCAGGAACGGCTGGACAAGCTGCCTGCCGTGCAGGACACGGAGGGCGGCGATCTGCCCGCGGCGCTCCAGGCCCTGCGGGAAGCGGAGGCGGTTGCGGCGCAAGCCGAGACCGCGTTGGCCGCCGCGCAGCGCGCCCTGGACGCGGACGGCGCGCGCGCCCAATTGCTGGAAAACCAGGCCGCCGCCCGCGGCGCCGAACTGCAGTCGTCCGAGCGCGGCGCGCAACGCCAGGCCCGCGCCGGCAGGCTCGCCGAGGCGCGCAGCAGCCACGACGATCTGGAGCGCCGCGTGCGCGAAGCGCAGACGGCTTTGGCCGGCCACCGTCCCGAACTGGTCGAGCAGGACGTCCAGCGCTACGAGAAGTCCGCCGCCATCGAGCGCGATGCGCAGCACAAACGCCACGGCGAAATCCTGCAATTGCAGGGCAAGCTGGACCAGGCGGGCGCGCAAGGGCTGGGCGAACGCCTGTCCGAAGCCGAGGCCTCTTGCGAACGCCTGGAACGGCGGCGCGGCGACTTCGCCCGGCGCGCGAGTGCCCTGGAGCTTTTGCAGAAGCTGCTGGCGGACAAGCGCGCCGCCGCCACCCAGCGCCTGCAGGCGCCGCTGGCCCGCAGGCTGAACCACTACCTGGCCTTGCTGTTCCCCGAGGCCGACCTGCGGCTGGACGAAGCCCTGCTGCCCATGGCGCTGCGCCGCGCTGGCGGCGAGGACCTGCTGTCCGCGCTCAGCTTCGGCACGCGCGAGCAACTGGGCATCCTGGCCCGCTTCGCCTACGCGGACCTGCTGCGCGAAGCAGGGCGCCCGACGCTGCTGCTGCTGGACGACGCACTGGTCCATACGGACGACGCGCGCCGCGACTTCATGAAGCGCGCGCTGTTCGACGCGGCCACGCGGCACCAGATCCTGATGTTCACCTGCCATGGCGAAGCGTGGCGCGACATGGGCGTGGAGCAGCGGCGCATCGCTTGACCGCGTTGCGCGCAGACGGTAGGCTACGCCCCATGCCTGATCACACGCTCCTCGCCGACTTCGCATCCGCTGCCTCCGCAGCCGATCGGCGTGCGCGCGTGTCGTCGCGGCACTCCGCAGTTTCCCCCGGTTTTTCTCCTGTCCTGTCCACGGTGGTATCGCCGCCGGTCGCGCCGCCTTGCGGCGTGGTCTCGGGCGCTTACCCGCCTTGCGCGGTCGTCGTCGGCTGACGCCGTCCGCAACCCGACTCCAGTCTCTTCCCCAGCAGATTTGCCAGACGTCTTGATGCGTATTGCATCCGTCTAGCGCACGCTTGCGTGCGCCTGCGCGGACGGGACCGGAGCCTGTTAATACCCCGACAGGTAGAAACCTCATGTCTTTCGATAGAAACGCGTGGACCTCCTATGGCTCCACCTCCTTGTTCGTGCTGCTGTGGAGCGGCGGCGCGATTTTCGCCAAATGGGGGCTGTCCCATGCCTCCGCCTTCGGCTTCCTGCTGCTGCGCTTCATCCTGGCCCTGGCCGTATTGCTGCTGATCTGCGTATGGCGGCGGCGCTGGCTGCCCGAGCGCGGCACGCGCGCGACGGTGGCGGCGACGGGCCTGCTGCTGATCGGCGGGTATTCCATCTGCTATCTGCTGGCGTTGGACCACGGCATCACGCCGGGAGTGCTGGCCACGCTGCTGGGCGCGCAGCCCATCCTGACGCTGGCGCTGATGGAGCGGCGTTATTCACTGCCGCGCTTGGCCGGCCTGTTCCTGGCGCTGTGCGGGCTGGTGATGGTGGTCTACCAGAGCATAGGCATGGCGCGCTTTTCCGCGGCCGGCATGGTCTTCGCGCTGGCCGCGTTGGTCTGCATGACGACGGGCGCCATCCTGCAGAAGCGCGTGCGTCAGGCGCCCATGGACGTCATGCCGCTGCAGTACCTTGTCAGCCTGGCGCTGTGCCTGCTGTTCGTGCCGTTTCAGCCTATGCATGTGGAGTGGGTGGCGGGCTTCGTCCTGCCGTTGATCTGGATGGGGCTGGTGATATCCGTCGGCGCGACCCTGCTGTTCTACCGCATGATCCAGGCCGGCAATCTCGTCAACGTCACCAGCCTGTTCTATCTGGTCCCGGCCGGCACCGCGGCCCTGGATTACCTGATCCTGGGCAACCGCCTGTCGGCGCTGAGCCTGGGCGGAATGGGCGCGATCCTGCTGGGACTGATGCTGGTGTTGCGCAACCCGGCGCCGCAGGCGAAAGCCGCATAGCTGCGGCCGTCAGCGGTTGATGGAACACCCCACGGGCGAACTCGCGTTCGCCTGTGGGGCCTCGTTCGCATACGCCGGGTTTTCCCCAGGTATCGAAGAAAAATACCAAGTAGTATGTTCTCGTTCAACTCACTAAATACTGATTAGTATGTTGCTGGAGACAAGCATGTCCGTGATCTGGAATCCCTCACTCAACCCGGAAGCGTGCGCCTGGCGGGACAAGGCCGCCGACCTGACGTTGCGGGCGTTCGCGCCCGCCGCCGCCGCCATCGACCGGGACCAGCGTTACCCCGTCGAACACCTGGCGCCCTTGCGGGATAGCGGCATTTCCGGGCTTTTCATTCCGGCCGAATACGGTGGCGCAGGCGCATCGCTGACCTCGCTGGTGGCCGTGGTGGAGACCGTGGCCCAGGGCTGCGCCTCCACGGCCGCAATCCTGGCGGCGCTGTCGCTGGGCGCGTTTCCGATCATCCTGGGAGGCTCTGCCGAACAGAAGATGGTGCTGCTGGGCGGCCTGGCGCGCGACGGCCATGCGGTCAATTTCGCCCTGAGCGAGCGCGGCGCGGGTTCGGATGCGGCGGCCCTGTCGACCACGGCGGTGCCGGAAGGCGATGGATGGCGCATCCGGGGTGAAAAATGCTGGTTGGGTAACGGCGGGCATTCGCGTTACTTCATCGTGTTCGCGCGCACGGGGGAACCCGGCGCGCGCAACAACATCAGCGCATTCGTGGTGGACCGCGATGCGCCGGGCGTGGTGGTGGACCACTACGAAGACAAGATGGGCATACGCGGCACCACCACCACCAACTTGAAAGTGGACACCTGGGTCGGCGCGGAAAGCGTGGTCGGGGCGCTGGGCGAAGGGCTCAAGCTCGCGCTGGCGACGCTGAGCATCGGCCGCGTGGTGGTGGCCGCCCAGGCCAACGGCATTGCCCTGTGCAGCTATGCCGAAGCGCGGGACTTCGCCGTGCAGCGCCAGACCTTCGGGCGCAGCATCATCGACCACCAGGGCGTGGGCTTCAAGCTGGCCGATGCGGCCACCGCGTTGTCGTCGTCGCGGATGATGACCTATGAGGCCGCGCGCGCCTACGACGCCGGGCAGGACATCGGCACGCTGGGCGCGATGGCCAAGCTGCTGGCCAGCGAAACCTCGCACAGCGTGGTGGATGACGCGATGCAGATCCTGGCCGGGCGCGGCTATGTGAAGCCCAGCGCGGTGGAGCGCTGCTACCGCGACCAGCGCATCACCGAAATCTACGAAGGCACCTCTGAAATCCAGCGCGTGGTCCTGGCCCGCGCCATCAAGAAAAGCGCCGGCGCAGCCGCGTAACGCTAGGAACATCATGAAAGCCAAGACTGTTATTCCCTACGACGAGATGCCGCTGCGGCAGGTGGAGCTGCTGGACGCAGCCGCGCAAGCCTTTACCGAAATGGGGTTCGCCGCCACGACCATCGATTCGGTCGCCGACCTGATCGGCGTCACCAAAGGCAGCGTCTATTACTACTACCGCAGCAAGACCGACCTGTTCTTCGCCGTGCACCGGCGCGCCATGCAACTGAACCTGGACAGGGTGACGCCGCTGGCCGAGGACGCAGGCGCGTCGCCGCCCCAGCGGCTGTGGAACATGGCCCATGCCCACACGCACCTGATGATGGCGCATCTGCCATACCAGCGCGTCACGGTGCAGGGCGTCGAGCTGCATCTGGCCGGACGCACCACCGCGGGCCAGCGCGCCGAGCTGGAAGAGCTGGTGCGGCAACGCGACCGCTACGAGTCGCTGTTTCGCAGCGTGATCGAGGCGGGCATGGCGGCGGGCGATTTCCGGCGCGGTCCCCCAGCCTTGCAGGTCAAGCCGCTGCTGGGCGCATTGAACTGGACCACCATGTGGTATCGCCCGAGAGAGGGCGAATCAGAGGTGGATCGCGAGGCCATCGCGCGCGACATCGCGGATTTCGCCGTCGCGTCGATGCAATCCCTGCTGCCCGGTTCCGTGGTGGCTCCCACCGGAGTGAATGGCCATGCATGACATGCAATCCGAGGAGCGCGGCTGGCGGGCAGTCTCCGAGTGGTACCACGCCTATTTCACGGGCATCGTCCTGTCCGCCGTGACTCGCCGCGGTACCGCGCGCGCCGCGGAACTGGTCTACGAGATCTTCTGCCGCCAGCGCAACGAACGCTTCCTGCCGGGCCTGAAGAAGCTGGGCATCGCGCATCTGCCGCCCGCCGTCGCGGCGGCGCAGTACCACTACCTGTCGAACCATATCGGCGGCGTGGCGGTGCAGTACATGCACGAGTCCGACCGCAAGGCCTGGATACGCTATTCCGCGCCGCGCTGGATCTGGTCGGGCACCGCGCTGTGCGCGATACCGTCGGAGGTGTCGCGCGCCATGCTGGCGGGCTGGCATGCGCAGAACGGCGTGTCGCTCAACAATCCGCGGCTGGGTTTCGTGTGCACCAAGCAGGCCGTGGACGGCCAATCCGGCCTTGAGGGCTATTACTACGAGTACGACCGCGACCTGCAGCCGCATGAACGCCTGCGCTTTTGCCGCAATGAGGACGCGCCCGATTTCGACGCCGCGGCCGCGCCCACGCTGCCCACCGCGGATTGGCCCGCGACGCGCCTGGCCAAGGCCAGCCGCAACTACGCGATGGAGTACGTGCGCAGCGCCTTGCCCGTGGCTGTGAACCTGTGGGGGCCCGAGGAAGCGGCCGGCCTGCTGCACTTGACCGGACGGATGATAGGCATGCAGTTCTATCACCAGACGGCGCAGGCGCTGGGCGTGGCGCAGGATGCCTCCGCCCTGCAGTTCGGACGCTTCATGGTGGCGCTGGCGCAAGCGCAGGGCGACCCGTGCGAGGTGAGCGAGACGCCGGAAGGCGTGCGCGTGACCCAAACGGGCTGGAACCTGATGGACGGCGTGGCCGATGCGCATCCTTGCGTGGCGCAAGCCTGGAACGGCCTGCTGGAAGGCGCGCTGGATGCGCACAACCACCGGCTCGCGCTGCGCATGAGCACCCAGGCGGGCGCGCAGGGCAGGGAATTCAGCTGGCTGATCGCCCGCGCCTCGGCCTGAGTCCTGAATCGGAAAGGAGACAGACATGCATAGCAGCGATGCGGGCGGCGCACTCGCCGGCCTGCGCGTGATCGACGCCTCGCGCGTCCTGGCGGGCCCGTTCTGCGGCCAGATGCTGGGCGACCACGGCGCCGACGTGATCAAGATCGAGTCGCCGGACGGCGATGAATGCCGCGGCTTCGGCCCGCCGTTCGTTGACGGCAGTTCGGCGTACTTTCGCGCCGTGAACCGCAACAAGCGCAGCATGGTGCTGGACTTGAACAGTGAGGCCGGACGCGAGACCTTCTGGCAATTGCTCGAAACCGCCGACGTGCTGATCGAGAACTTCAAGGCCAGCACGCTGCGCGGCTGGGGCGTGGCCGAACCATCCGCCATCACCGAGCGCTTTCCGCGGCTGGTCCATTGCCGCATCACGGGTTTCGGCGACGATGGTCCGCTCGGCGAACTGCCGGGCTACGACGCCGCTGTGCAATCCATGGCCGGGCTGCTCAGCATCAACGGCGAGGCGGGCGGCGAGCCCTTGAGGCTGGGGGTGCCGGTGGTCGATCTGACCACGGGTATGAATGCCGCGATTGCCGTGCTGCTGGCGCTGCAGGCCCGCCATCGGACCGGACGCGGGCAGATGGCTGACGTGTGCCTCTACGATTCCGCCGTGTCGGTAGCGCATCCGTTCCTGGCCAACTATCTGGCGTCGGGCAACACGCCGCGGCCCAGCGGCAACGGGCATCCGAACATCGTGCCCTACAACGTCTACCAGACCCGGACTTGCCCCTTGTTCATCGCGGTCGCCAACGATCGCCTGTTCGCGAAGTTGTGCAGCCAATTGGGCATGGCGCAAATGGCGCAGGACGAGCGCTACAAGTCCAACGGGCAGCGGGTGGTCAACCGCGAGGCCGTGGATTCCGCGCTGGCCCAGGCTTTCGCGCAAGTGGATGGCGAGACGTTCGGCAAGCAGCTGCTGGCGCAGAACGTGCCCGCCGCGCCGATTCTGGACATGGCGTCGGTGGCCGCGGCCGCGCATACCGAGCATCGCCAGATGGTGGTCCGCCGTGACGATTACCACGGGCCAGGCATACCGATAAAGCTGTCCGACACGCCTGCGGCCATACGCCGGGGCCCGCCGCGCTTGGGCGAAATGAATGCCGCAACACCGCCGTCAGAGCGGTAAGGCAAACCAGGCAGTACCCATAAAACCAGGAGACAAACCATGAAAACGATTCGAGTCGCGCTGTTGGCGTGCGCCATGCTGGGCCTGTCCGCGCAGGGCGCGGCGCAGGCCGATAGCTATCCGGGCGACAAGCCCATCAAGATCGTGGCGGCCTTTTCGCCAGGAAGCGCCACCGACACCAGCGCCCGCATCATTGCGGAAGAACTGCGCAAGGATCTGAACGCCAATGTGATCGTCGAGAACAAGCCCGGCGCCCAAGGCCTGATAGGCACCGAGTACGCGGTGCGTTCGCCGGGCGACGGCTACACGCTGACGATCTCCAGCAGCTCGTTGAACTCCATCAACCCGGGGCTGTTCAAAAAGCTTCCCTACGATGCGCAGAAGGACTTCAGCCACGTGTCGCGCTTGACCACCATGCCCATGCTGCTGCTGGTGCGCGCCGATGGTCCGTACAAGGACCTGGCCTCCTTCGTGAAGAAGGCGGCCTCGGGCTCCTTGAACTACGGCTACGGTTCTCCCGGCGGGCAGGTCGGCGCCGCGGCTTTCAATCGCATTGCCGGCGTGCGCGCGGAAGGTGTGCCGTACAAGAGTCAGCCCCCGGCGCTGACGGACTTGGCAGGCGGGCAAGTCGATTACGTGATGGCGGACCTGTCCGTCGCGACGCCGCTGCTGCGCGGCGGCAAGCTGCGGGCGCTGGCTATCAGCACCGAGCGCCGGCTGCCGGATTTGCCGGACGTGCCGACGTTCGCCGAGACCGGCTACCAGGATTTCGATCTGGTGGTCTGGGTCGGCCTGGCCGGTCCCGCCGGCATTCCGCAACCGATCCTGGAGCGCTTGAACAAGGCGGTGAACGACGCGTTGGCGCGGCCCGAGGTGCAGCAGAAGTTTGCCGCCCTGGGCATGACGGCGGCGCCGAACACGCAGGCGCAGCAGCAGGCTTTCGTGCAGGCGCAACTGGGCACCTGGGGCCGGCGCATGCAGGAAGCGAACATCCAGGCAGAGTAGGCGAGGAACGCCGCGCCGGGCAGCCGCTATGCGTACGCGGCGCTGTCCTGGCCGTCCCAGTGTCCGCTGACCAGTTGCTCGGGCCGGCTCTGCGCCACGACCCGCGCGCAGGCGGCCCAGGCGTCCAGGCGCACGCTCAGGCCGGCGTAGATGCCGTGGCCCGCGCCCGCTTCGATGACGCCTTCGGCCTGTACGCCTTCACCCGCGCGGATCGCGCCGTCGGCGCGGATGTCCTCGCCGGCGATCAGGCCCCAGCCCGAAGCGAGGTGTTCGCCGCACTGGATGGAGCCGCCGGCCTGGATGCCGCAGGCCGCGTCTATTTCCTTTTCGGCGCGCACGTCGCCGCCGGCCTTGATGCCTTGGCCGCATTTGATCGCGCCTTGCGTTTGCACGTCCTGTCCGGCATGCAGGTGGCCGGTCACGGCCAGGTCCTGGCCGGCGCAGATGTCCCATTTGGCGCGGACGTTGCCGCCGCAATCCAGGCGGGTGGCGGTCTCGATGCCCCAGTCGGCCATGATGTCGCCACCCGCGCGGATGTTGCCGCCGCTGGCGATGGTGGCGCCGGCGGTGATGTTCTCGCCCGCCTGGATGGTTTCGCCGGCGCGGATGCCGCCGCCGGTGACGATGCTGCGTCCGGCGCGCACCACGCTATCCACATTGATGCCCATACGCACTTCGAGAGTGCCGGCAAAGACGATGGCATTGGCGTCGACCGAATCCAGCCGCAGCACGGCGTCGGTGGGGCCGAACTGGTCCAGCAGCCAGCAGGCGTCGCTGACGCGTCCGTCAGCGACCAGAGCGTCAAGCACGGCCTGATAGTCTCCTTGCCCGTTGTGGTCGCGGATGAACCATTTGTAGCCGCCCGCGCAGGGATTCTTGGCTTTGACGAAATTCTTGGTGAGTTGCATGGCGCTTGGAATAGGTCGGTGCGTGGCCTGGCCGCAAACCTCCGGCGGCTTGCGGATAAAGAGACGAGGCTTGGGGCCCGGCCACGCGGCAGGGCTTGCGCCGGCCGGCTGCAGGGCTGCGGAAAGCGCGGGTGTGCGCAGGCAGCCGGCGGCGGGCCGGGATAGGGCTCAGGAAGGGGAAAAGCGGGCGATTAGCCGGGCTTGGAGCGGGCGTAGGCGGAGCGCGCGGCGACTTCCTGCGAGCTCAACAGGGTCGAGCGCAGGGCGCAAAGCGCGCAGGCGGCGCAGGGGAGGGGAGAAAAATGGGATCGCACGGTCGCACATGCTACCACCGGGGCGATTGCAGTCAAGGCCGGACCTCGGGAACGTACGCCTGTCGGAAAAGCGCGGACCCAGTAAAAGAGCCGGTCTGGGTAGACCGGCTCTCGGGCATGGCCGGTCCCGAAGATCGGGCCGGCGCGTCGCAGCGGACGATCAGTTGGTCGACTGGATGTTGCGTTCCTTGGCGATGCGTTGGCGCAGTTCCAGCTCGCGCTTGATCTGGGCGGCGTATTCGGCAGGCGTGTTGCCGTCCACCAGCGAGCCGCCGTCGGCCAGGCGCTGCACGATCTTGGGATCCTTGAGCGCCTTGACGGCGGCGTCATGGATGCGGTCGATCACGGCCTGCGGCGTGCCGGCGGGCGCGACCAGGCCGTACCAGGCCATATTGTCCATTTCCGGCAGGCCGCCTTCGGAGAAGGTCGGCACGTCCGGCAGCGCGGGCAGGCGCTTGGGCGCGGCCACGGCCAGGGCGCGCAGCTTGCCGGCCTGGATGTGGGGCATGGACGAGGGCAGGTTGTCGAACTGGGCGTTGACCTGGCCGGCGATCACGTCGTTGAGGGCCGGGCCCGAACCGCGGTAGGGCACGTGCACCATGTCGGTCTTGGTCAGGGACTTGAAGAGTTCGCCGTCCAGGTGGCCGATGCCGCCCGCGCCCGAGGACGCGTAGGCGTACTTGCCGGGGTTGGCCTTGAGCAGGGCGATGAACTCTGCCAGGTTCTTGGCCGGCACCGCCGGGTTCACCGTGAGCACGTTGGGGACGTTCACCATATTGGTGATGGGAGCGAAGTCCTTCAACGGGTTGTAGGGGTTCTTGGGATTGGTGGCCGGGTTGGTGGCCATGGTGCTGACGGTGGCCACGCCCAGGGTGTAGCCGTCAGGCGTGGAGCGCGCCACGGCGTCGGCGCCGATCGAGCCGCCGCCGCCGCCGCGGTTCTCGACCACCACGGCCTGGCCGAGCTCGCGGGTCAGGCCTTCGGCGACGATGCGCGCGACGATGTCGGTGGTGCCGCCCGCGGCGAAGGGGACGATCAGGCGGATGGGCTTGTTGGGGTAGGGGTCGGCTGCTTGCGCGGCGGTGGTGAGGCAGAGGCCGGCGACGGCGGCGGCCAGGACGGCCTTGGCTTGGGACAGCATGGTCAAGAGTCTTCTCCAGATTATTTGAATTTCCGACCCGGCCGGCTTCTTGGGCCGGCGTCGGTGAAGCCTGCCGCGCCCGGATGCTGGCGTGGCGGAGCTTCGTGGGCGCCATTCCACACAGTAAATTTCGGCCGGTCAACCCGGATAGACCCTGGCTTGTCCAGGGTTATTTTTTTATGGCGCGGATGTCCGAAGAAGACCGCAATAGACCAAAAAATCCAATGCTGACAACGACATGAAAAGCTTCGGGAATATTTCAATTGCGCAAGGATTGCGCATCGATCGTGCCGTCATCCGCATCGTAAACACATAAATCTCTGCATAACTTACAAGAATCTGATATTTTTCGTATGAGATTCTTGGCCGGTCTTGCAAGAAAGCTATTGCGTTTGTTTCTGTCTGCGCCGTTCAATGGCGTTGGTTGATGTCCCCCGCGGGGCAACGTGTAGTGCAGCGACGCACCGGGCCAGGGTTCCGTCCGTTTTTCAATCCCCGGTCTGTTCGTCTTTCGCTGCCTTGTGCTGGCGGGAGGGGGCCCGGACACTCTCGGAACGCCATGTCGCTGATCCTGATCCTCGCTCTGCCGTTCGCCGGCAGCCTGTGCGCCGCGCTCCTGCCAGCCAACGCCCGCAATGCCGAGGCCTGGCTGGCAGGCCTCATCGCCCTGGCCTGTGTGGTGCTGGTCATCAGCCTGTATCCCGAAGTCACCAATGGCGGCGTGGTCCGCTTCGACATGCCCTGGGCGCCCGCCCTGGGCCTGCAGTTCACGCTGCGCATGGATGGCTATGCCTGGCTGTTTGCACTGATCGTGTCCGGCATGGGCGCGCTGGTGGTGCTGTACGCCCGCTACTACATGTCGCCGGAAGATCCGGTGCCGCGCTTTTTCTCGTTCTTCCAGGCCTTCATGGCCGCCATGCTGGGCGTGGTGCTGTCCGGCAACCTGATCCAGCTGGTCATGTTCTGGGAAATGACCAGCCTGGCGTCCTTCATGCTGATTGCCTACTGGCATCACCGCCTGGACGCGCGCCGCGGCGCGCGCATGGCGCTGACGGTCACGGGCGGGGGCGGACTGTGCCTGCTGGCCGGGGTGCTGATACTGGGCCACATCGTCGGCAGCTATGACCTGGACCGGGTGCTGGCGGCGGGCGACCTGGTGCGCGCCGACCCCTGGTATCCGGCCGTCCTGATCCTGGTGGCGCTGGGCGCGCTGACCAAGAGCGCCCAGTTTCCTTTCCATTTCTGGCTGCCCAACGCCATGGCGGCGCCCACGCCCGTATCCGCCTATCTGCATTCGGCCACCATGGTGAAGGCAGGCGTGTTCCTGCTGGCGCGGTTCTGGCCGGTGCTGTCCGGTACCGATGAGTGGTTCTGGATCATCGGCGGGGCGGGGCTGATCACACTGGTGCTGGGCGCCTACGCGGCCATCTTCCAGCAGGACATGAAGGGGGTGCTGGCGTATTCCACCATCAGCCACCTGGGGCTGATTACGCTGCTGCTGGGCCTGAACAGCACGCTGGCGTTGGTCGCGGCCATCTTCCACATGATCAACCACGCCACCTTCAAGGCCTCGCTCTTCATGGCCGCGGGCGTGGTGGACCACGAGACCGGCACGCGCGACCTGAGCCGGCTCTCAGGCCTGTACAAGGCCATGCCCATTACGGCGACGCTGGCCATGGTGGCGGCCGCATCGATGGCGGGGGTGCCGCTGCTCAACGGCTTCCTGTCCAAGGAAATGTTCTTCGCCGAGACCACTTTCGTCAGCGGCGACCGCATTACCGAGATCGGCCTGCCGCTGGTGGCTACCATCGCGGGCGCGTTCAGCGTGGCCTATTCGCTGCGCTTCATCCTGCAAGTGTTCTTCGGCCCTCCGGCTACCGACCTGCCGCGTGCGCCGCATGAGCCGCCGCGCTGGATGCTGTTTCCCAGCGCGCTGCTGGTGGCCATCTGCCTGCTGGTGGGCGTGGTGCCCGGGCTGACGATCGGCCCGTTCCTGGCGACGGCGGCACAGAGCATCCTGGGCCAGGACATGCCGGAATACAGCCTGGCCGTCTGGCACGGCGTGAACCTGCCCCTGGTCATGAGCCTGGTGGCGACCACGGCCGGCATCCTGCTCTACCTGGCCTTGCGCGCGCATCAGCGCGCCAACCCGGGCCGGGTGCCGTTCATCTACCGCCTGGACGGCCGCCGCAGCTTCGAGGCGCTGCTGGACGGCTCCAGCGTGGCCGCGGCCTGGCTGCTGCGCTGGCTGGCGTCCTCGCGCCTGCAGGTGCAGATGCTGCTGATCGTGCTGGGCACGCTGTTCGTGGCCTGGCTGCCGTTGCGCGGGGGCGGCTGGCTGGATGGCGCCGGCCGCATGACGCCGATCGACCCGGCGTTCGCGCTGCTGTGGCTGGTGGGCGCGGGCTGCGCGCTGGCTGCGGCCTTCCAGGCCAAGTACCACCGCCTGGCGTCGCTGGCCTTGGCCGGCGGCGCGGGTCTGATCACCTGCCTGACCTTCGTCTGGTTCTCGGCGCCTGACCTGGCCCTGACCCAGTTGTCGGTCGAGGTGGTGACCCTGGTGCTGTTGCTGCTGGGCCTGCGCTGGCTGCCGCGGCGCATCGCGCAGGACGAGGACGAAGGCCTGAAGGCCACGCTGCGGGCGCGCGGGCGCCGACTGCGCGACCTGCTGATGGCGGGCGCCGCGGGCACCGGCATGGCCGCGCTGGCCTATGCGGTGCTGGTGCGTCCGCAAGGCGACACCATTTCCTCGTATTTCGTCGATCGCGCGCTGCCGGACGGCGGCGGCACCAACGTGGTGAACGTCATCCTGGTGGACTTCCGCGGCTTCGATACCTTTGGCGAAATCACCGTGCTGGGCATCGTGGCGCTGACGGTCTACGCGCTGCTGCGCCGCTTCCGTCCGGCCGCTGAAAGCGCGGACCTGCCGCGCCAGCAGCTCGACCAGGACGGCGGCGTGCCGGAGGCGCCGGACATCAAGTCGCTGGTGCCCACGGGCTCGATGATGGTGCCGACCGTGCTGGTGCGCCTGTTGCTGCCCACCGCCGCGCTGATTTCCGTTTACTTCCTGCTGCGCGGCCACAACCAGCCGGGCGGCGGTTTCGTGGGCGGACTGATCTTCGCCACCGCAGTGATCCTGCAATACATGGTGGGCGGCGTGTACTGGGTGGAGTCGCGCAGCCGCCTCAACCCGCAGAACTGGATCGGCATCGGCCTGCTGTTCGCCGGCACGGCTGCGGTGACCGCCTGGCTGGCCTACAAGCCCTTCCTGGCGGCGCTGTCCTGGGATATCGCGCTGCCGCTGATCGGCCATGTGCACCTGTCCAGCGTGCTGCTGTTCGACCTGGGCGTCTACATGCTGGTCGTGGGCTCCACCGTGCTGGTGCTGGTGGCGCTGGCCCACCAATCGCTGCGCGCGCAACGCAAGGCTGCCGTCGAAATCCAGGCGGCCGCCGCACAAACAGGGGAAGCCTGATGGAATTGATATACGCCATCGCTATCGGTGTCTTGGCTGGCTCGGGCGTCTGGCTGCTGCTGCGGCCGCGGACCTTCCAGTTCATCATGGGCCTGTCGCTGGTTTCCTACGCGGTGAACCTGTTCATCTTCGGCATGGGCCGGCTGACCTCGGGCCGTCCGCCCGTGGTGGATCCGGCAGTGGCCCATGATCCTTCCTGGTATGCGGATCCGCTGCCGCAGGCGCTGGTGCTGACGGCCATCGTGATCGGCTTCGCCACCACCGCGCTGTTCCTGGTTGTGCTGCTGGCCTCGCGTGGCCTCACGGGTACCGACCACGTTGATGGACGGGAGTCCCAATCTTGAATTTTTGGCTGCAACATCTACCCGTATTGCCCATTGTCACGCCGCTCGCGGCTGGCGCGGCGATGCTCCTGCTGGCTGACACCCGCCGCTATACCCGTGGCGCCATCGCGCTCGTTTCCACCCTGGGCCAACTGGCCGCCGCCATTGCGCTGCTGGTGGTGGCGGGCGGCGGCGTACCCGGTGTCTGGCCGGACGGGGTAGGGGTCTATCTGGTGGGCGACTGGCCCGCGCCCTTCGGCATCGTGCTGGTGGTCGACCGTCTGGCCGCCGTCATGCTGACCCTGACCGCGGTGCTGGGATTGGCCACGCTGGTCTATGCGTTGGCCCGCTGGGACCGCGCCGGCGTGCACTTCCATTCGCTGTTCCAGTTCCTGCTGATGGGGCTGAACGGGGCATTCCTGACGGGCGATCTGTTCAACCTGTTTGTGTTCTTCGAAGTGCTGCTGGCCGCGTCCTATGGCCTGTTGCTGCACGGCTCGGGCGTGGCGCGCGTCAGCGCCGGCCTGCAGTACATCGCGGTCAATCTGGTGGCTTCGTTCCTGCTGCTGATCAGCATCGCGCTGATCTACGGTGTCACCGGCACGCTGAACATGGCGGACCTGGCGGTGCGCGCGGGCAACCTGGCGGGCGCGGACCGCATGCTGTTCGAGGCTGGCGCGGCCATCCTGGGCGTGGCTTTCCTGGTAAAGGCGGGCGCCTGGCCGCTGAACTTCTGGCTGGTCAAGGGCTACGGTTCGGCCGGCGCGCCGGTCGCGGCCATGTTCTCCATCATGACCAAGGTCGGCATCTACGCGCTGCTGCGCATCGGCTCCTTGCTGCTGCCGACAGGCGCGCCAGCGGCATTCAGCCTGGACTGGATGTTCGCGGCGGGGCTGGCCACGCTGCTGTTCGGCGGCCTGGGCTTGCTGGCGACGCAGCAGCTGGAAAAAATGGTGGGCTACTGCGTGATCGTGTCGGCGGGCACGCTGCTGACCGCGCTGGGCATGCCGGGCGTGACGCTGACCGGTCCGGCGCTGTTCTACCTGCTCAGTTCCGTGCTGACCACGGGCGCGTTCTTCCTGTTGGCCGAGCTGATCGAACGCACCCGCAGTTTCGGCGCCAACGTGCTGGCCGTGACCCTGGATGCCTTCGACCTGGACGATCCCGCCTCGGTCAACCGGTCCGACGACGTGGTGGGCGTGGCCATTCCCGCGGCCATGGCCTTCCTGGGCCTGGCCTTCATTTCCTGCGCCTTGCTGGTGACTGGCCTGCCGCCCCTGTCGGGCTTTGTCGCCAAGCTGTCGCTGCTGTCGGCGGCGGTGTCGGCCGCCAACGAATCGGCCGTGCCCATGGACGCATGGATACTGGTGGCCGCCGTGCTGCTGTCCGGTTTGGCCGGCCTGATCGGCCTGGGCCGCACCGGCATCCGGGTGTTCTGGGCCAGCGATGACCGCAGCACGCCGCGCCTGCGGCTGATCGAAGCCGGGCCAGTGGCAGTGCTGTTGCTGCTGTGCGTGGGCCTGGCGGCCGGCGCGGGTCCTGTGTCGGCCTACCTGGACGACGCGGCGCGTTCGCTGGACCAGCCCAAGTCCTATATCGACGCCGTCATGTCCGCGCAGACCGTGCGCGGCCTCAAGGGAGGAAGCTGATGCGCCGCCTCTACTTCCTGTTCCTGCCGGTCTACCTGTTCGTCCTGTGGCTGGTGCTCAATGAGAGCGCGTCCGCCGGCCAGATCGCGCTGGGCATCGCGTTGGCGCTGTGGTTCACCTGGGCCGCATCCCGCCTGCGGCCGCTGCGGGCGCGGCCGCGCCGCCTGTGGAAGGCGGTGCCGCTGTTCCTGCACGTGACCGCGGACATCATCAAATCCAATGTCGCCGTGGCGCGGCTGATCCTGAATCCGCGCCGCAATAACTTTTCACCCGGGTTCATCATGATCCCGCTGACCATGCGCGACCCGCATGGCCTGGCGATGCTGGCCTGCATCGTCACCTACACGCCGGGCACCGTCTGGGTGGACCTGACCGACGACCATCGCCTGAAGCTGCACGTGCTGGACCTGCAGAACGAGGGCGACTGGATCAAGCTGGTCCAGGAACGCTACGAGCGCCCGCTGATGGAGATTTTCGAATGAACAACATACTTTACTGGGCCGCGTCCTTCGCCTTGCTCTGCTTCGCGCTGGGCATGGTCTTCGCCGCCATCCGGCTGCTGCGCGGTCCCACCGCGCAGGACCGCGTGCTGGCCCTGGACACGCTGTACATCAACGGCATGCTGACCATGCTGGTGTTCGGCATCCGCTCCGGCACGTCCGTGTACTTCGACATCGCGCTGCTGATCGCGCTGTTCGGCTTCGTCGGTTCCACCGCGATGGCGCGCTTCCTGCTGCGCGGCGAGGTGATCGAGCCATGATCGACGCCCAGATCCCGCTGTGGGCCACCATACCTGCCAGCATCCTGCTGGTGCTCGGCGGCTTGCTGGCGCTGACCGGGTCGGCCGGCCTGCTGCGCTTCCGTACCTTCTATGCCCGCATCCATGCGCCCACCCTGGGCAACACCATGGGTTGCGGTTGCGTGTTGGCCGCTTCCATCCTGGTGTTTTCGGCGCTGTCTGCCCGGCCTGTGTTTCATGAAGTCATCATCACCTTGCTGCTGATCGTGTCTTCGCCCGTGACCGCCATGCTGCTGATGCGCGCGGCGACCTACCGTAACCGCCTGAGCAAAGCCGACGCCGAGCGCGATGCCAGCTAAGCCGGCAGGGCGGGTTTGTTGCGCCGCGTCAATTGAAACGTAGTCTTACGAATTCAAGTCGCTGGACATGTAGCCGAAGCGTCATCGTGGGATAGTGGGTAACGGATCAACCAATCTCAAGGAGCTGACCATGACTACACGTCCCATGCATACCAAACGCCTCGCGGCGACGCTTTGCGCTGCAGGCCTGATGTTGGCCGCGGGAGCGGTCCACGCGGCAGATGCGAGCGGCCGCGGCTCAGCCCAGTCCCAGTACCAGCAGGATGTGGCGGCTTGCAAGAGCGGCGCCACCGGCCAGGACCAGGCCGCCTGCATGCGCGAAGCCGGCGCGGCGCGGCAAGAGAGCGGCCGCAACAATCTCAAGGACGGCGGCACCGACCAGCTGCAGCAGAACATGCTGGACCGCTGCAACCGCCTGCCGGCCGCATCGCGCCAAGATTGCGTCACACAGATGACTTCGCCCACCAATGTGCGCGGCAGCGTGCAGGGCGGGGGCGTGCTGCGTGAAACCGTCATCCAGGTGCCCGCCGACACGGTGCCGCCCGCGGCCGGCGCGCCGGGCATGGCGCCCGCGCCCGCCGCGGCGCCCATGACCGCGCCGGTCCGCCAGTAAGCGGACGGGTCGGGCACAGGGCCTGCATCCGGGCCCACAGGGGCGCAGCCGCCGCCACATTCAGGCAAAATGGCGGCTGTCGCCCCTTTTTCACGCATATACATGTCCGACGTCATCGCCCTGATATTCGACTTCGACGACACGCTGGCCTCGGACAGCACGTCCGGCTTCCTGGAAAGCATGGGCGTGGACACGGCATCCTTCTGGAAGGATGAGGTCGATCCCTTGTTGTCGCAGCAGGATTGGGACCCCGTGCCCGCCTACCTGTACCAGATGATCCAGCTGTCGCAATCGGGCAAGCATGGCCTCATCACGCAGCAACGCCTGAAGGACTGGGGCGCGCGGCTGGAACTGCACGATGGCGTTCCCACGCTGTTCCAGCGCCTGCGCGCCGCGGTGCGGGCCGAACAGCCGCAAGTGCAGCTGGAGTTCTACCTGATCTCCAGCGGCATTGGCGACGTGGTCCGCTCCACGCCCATCGCGCATGAATTCACCGAGATCTGGGCGTCCGAATTCGTCTACGGCGCCGATGGCGGCATCGCCTTTCCGCGCCGCATCGTCAGCTTTACCGACAAGACCCGCTACCTGTTCCATATCCAGAAAGGCATCATCGGCCGCGACTTCCGCAACAAGCCCTTCGAGGTCAACCGCAAGGTGCCCGAGGACCGCTTGCGCGTGCCGTTCGACCAGATGGTGTTCGTCGGCGACGGCTACACCGACATTCCGTGCTTTTCGCTGATCCGCCGCGCCGGCGGCTTCGCCTTCGGCGTCTGGGACCCCAAGCATCGGGACAAGCGCAGCCGGGCCTGGGGCTTCATCGAAGAGGGCCGGGTATCGAACCTGAACCAGGCCCGCTACGACGAGCATGCCGAACTCTATCAATGGCTGGAAGAAGCCGTGACCAGCCTGGCCGGCCGCATCGCACTGAAGTCCCGGGTGTACCGTGGTTGAAGCAATCCCTTTGGCGGCGGTTCAACCCTGGACCGCGCAGGACGCCAGCTTCATGGAACTGGCGCTGCAAGAGGCCCAGGCCGCCTACGACATCGGCGAGGTGCCGGTGGGCGCGCTGGTGGTGTCGGCCCAGGGCGACATTCTGGGGCGGGGCTACAACCGCACCATCATCGACCACGACCCCACCGCCCACGCCGAGATCGTCGCCTTGCGCGGCGCCGCGCGCGCGCTGGAAAACTACCGCCTGCCGGGCATCACCGTGTATGTGACGCTGGAGCCCTGCGTCATGTGCATCGGCGCCATGCTGCACGCGCGGCTCGCCCGCGTGGTGTTCGGCGCCTACGACCCCAAGACCGGCGCCTGCGGCAGCGTGCTGGACGTAGGCTCGGTCCCCAAACTCAATCATCACACCTCAGTCACCGGCGGCGTGCTGGCGGAACCTTGCGGCGAATTGCTGCGCCGGTTCTTCCGCGAACGCCGCAGCAAGGAATCCGCAGCATGAGCAAATCCCAAGGCGCCAAGGCGCGCGGTGCGAAAGCCGCCGCCGCCCACGAGCATGACCACAACCACGATCATGGCCATGCAGGCCACGAATGTGATGAAGACTGCGGGCATGACCACAGCCACGCCCACGTGCTGCCGGACGCCCGCGGCATCTACCTGATCTCGCCGTCCTCCGCGGTGCGCGACCCGGCCACGGTTGAACTGGCCCGCGAGCGCCTGCAGCAGCAGGGCTTCAAGACCGCCCTGGACCGCACTGCTTTGGCTGAGCACCAGCGCTTCGCCGGCACCGACGCGCAGCGCCTGGCCAGCCTGACGCGCGCCGCCAAGCAGAAGTTGCCCATCGTCATGGTCACGCGCGGCGGCTACGGCATGGGCCGGCTGCTGCCTTCCATTGACTGGAAGGCCATGGCCGACAGCGGCAAGCGCTTCGTCGGCATGAGCGACTTCACCGCCTTCAACCTGGGCCTGCTGGCGCAGACCGGCGCGGTCAGCTATACCGGCGCCTCGGCCATCTATGACTTCGGCGGCAAGAAGGTCGACGACCTGACCGAAGCCCTGTTCGGCGAGATCATGCGCGGCGAACTGGAAATCCTCAGCTTCGAAACCCAGGACGCCGATGCGGTGGACTGCCGCGGCATCCTGTGGGGCGGCAACCTGGCCATGCTGACGTCCTTGCTGGGCACGCCCTACATGCCCAAGGTGCGTGGCGGCATCCTGTTCCTGGAAGACGTGGCCGAGCATCCCTACCGCATCGAACGCATGCTGATCCAGCTGGCGCAGGCCGGCATCCTGGGCAAGCAGAGGGCCATCGTGCTGGGCCGCTTCTCGGACTACAAGCTGGCCGCGCACGACAACGGCTACGACCTGCACGAAGTGGTGGCTTGGCTGCGCAGGACGGTCAAGGTGCCGGTGGTGACGGGCCTGCCGTACGGCCACGTCGCGACCAAGGCGACCCTGCCTATCGGGCAGAAGGTGGGCCTGGCCACTGAGAAGGGCATGGCGCACCTGGTGCTGGACGAGCACACGCACTGAGCCTCGGGCCGTTGCGCGACCTCAGCCGCTCCGGGGCGCCGCGCGCGGCCGGCGCGGTTTGTCGGCGGGCGCACCGGCCACAACCTGCCGCGCAAGATCCGGCAAGGCCTTGAACAGCTGCCGGGTGGCCGCGGTGGCGGGCCGCTGGCGGCTAAGGTCCATCAGTACCGTCTGCCGGACAGCGGGATCTGCCAGACCGATCGCAACCAGGCTGCCGTCCGCCAGTTCCGTTGATACCGCGTGGCTGGGCAGGATGCTGTGCAGGCCGCCACGCAGGATCGCATCCTTGATGACGACGCCGGAGTCGGCTTCCAGCACCACATTCAGTTCGATGCCGGCGCGCAAGGTCAGGCTGTCCAGCACCGCACGCAAGGAGTTCGGACGTACGGGCAGGGCCAGCGGCACCGCGGCCAGATCGGCCAGGCGTAGTTCGCGGCTTGCGGCCACCGCCGAGCCGGCGCTGGTCACCAATTTCATTTCGGTTTCGAACAGGACCTCTTGCGGGCGGGTGGACGCGGCGCGGTACCGGTTGTAGATGCCGATGTCGATCTTGCCGTTGGCCAGCCAGGCCTCGATCTCCCCGCTGTAACCCTCGAAGACCCGCAGCCGGATGCCCGGATAGCGTGCCTGCGTGTAGGTCAGCAGCATGCCGATGAGCGGCTGCGACAGCGATGGAATCACCCCCAGGTTGACGATGCCCGCAGGCTTGCGCTGGGCGGCCTGCGCTTCCTCCAGCAACTGATCGGCCTCCAGCAGCAAAGCCTGGGCGCGCGGGATCAGGCTTTCGCCCAGTTCGGTCAAGAGCACCCCGCGCCCCGTGCGAAAGAACAGTCTGCCGCCGAACTCCTGTTCCAGTTCGGACAGTTGGCGGCTCAACGCGGACTGCGCGATGCCCAGGGCTGCGGCCGCCCGGGTCAGGCTGCCGGCTTCTGCGATGCGGGTGAATACCCTCAGGTTCTTCAGGTCCATGGCTGCGCCCCATCTCGATTGGAGATAACTGCTTTATCAAGAATGCCCATTCCGGATGGGCTGATTTCAGCACAGAATTCCCCCAACTTGATGCGTACGCATGGCGGTGCCCGCCGGACAGGTCCGGCTGGAAACAGGGGAATCAGCAGATGAGTTTCGAGGAAAATGCGGGGCCGCTGAAAGGCGTGCGTATCCTGGACTTGTCCACCGTGGTGGCTGGCCCCTGGGCCGCGACGCTGCTGGCGGACCTGGGCGCCGAGGTGCTGAAGGTGGAGATTCCGGGACCGGGCGACCCCTTGCGCGCACTGGCGCCACACAAGGATGGCGTGCCGCTGTGGTGGAAGGTCGCGAACCGCAACAAGAAGGGCATTTCGGTGGATCTGCGCACCGCCGAAGGCCGCGACATCGTGGCGCGCCTGCTGCCGGATTTCGATGTGCTGGTGGAAAACTTCCGTCCCGGAACGCTGGACGGCTGGGGCATGCCGGGCGAGTGGCTGCGCCAGCAGAACCCGGCGTTGACCATCCTGCGCGTGACGGGCTTCGGCCAGACCGGCCCTTACCGCAACAAGCCGGGGTTCGCCCGCGTGTTCGAAGCCATGAGCGGACTGACCAATATCTGCGGCGAACCGGATGGCCGGCCCCTGCACATGGGCTTTCCCATTGCGGATGCGGTGGCTGGCCTGTTCGGGGCGTTGGGCATCGTCGCCGCCTTGTACCGCGAAAAAGCCGCGCCGCTGGGGCAGGGCCAGGAGATCGATTGTTCGCTGATGGAGTCGATGTTCCGGGTCATGGACTTCCTGCCCATCGAATACGACCAGTTGGGCATCGTCCGCGGCCGGCTGGGCAACAGCAGCCAGTATGCCGCGCCAGGCAACGTCTATCGGACCCGTGACGGCCATTGGGCCTCGATCGCGGCATCGACGCAGCGCATTTTCGAACGCTTGTGCGTGGCGCTGGAATTGGACGGCGTGGCGCAGGACCCGCGCTACCTGACAAATCCAGACCGGGTGCGCAACCGCGAGGCGCTGGATGCCCTGGTGGCCGCGGCGATCGCGCGCCATACGCTGGCCGAACTGGGGGCCTTGCTTGATGCGCACTCGGTCGGCTTCAGCCCGATCTATGACATCGCCGACATCTTCCGCGATCCGCATATCGCAGCCCGCCAGGGCATTGTCTCGGTGCAGGATGAAGAACTGGGGCCGGTACGGATGCAAAGCGTGGTGCCCAGGTTCTCGGCGACGCCGGGCGCGGTGCATCACGCCGGCCCCAGCCTGGGGCAGCACAACGCGGAGGTGTTGGGCGCGCTGGGCATCAGCGGCGAACAGCAGGCAGCCCTGCGGGAGCGGGGCGTTATCTAGTACGGATTCCATCGCCACGGAGCCGCCTTGAGACAGGCTCCGGGCGCCACAAGGAGGAGACGACGATGCGCGCATGGACAGCAGGATGGATCTTGGCAGCGGGCCTGATCACGGCGACGCCAGCACAGGCCGGACCCGAGTGGCCCGCCAAGCCGGTCAAGCTGCTGGTGGGCTTCCCGCCCGGCCAGGCGACGGACGCGGTGGCGCGGCTGCTGGCCGAGAGGCTGTCGCCCAGATTGAACCAGCCCGTGATCGTGGAGAACCGGCCCGGGCAGGGCGGCAGCATTGCTTTGGCGGCGCTGGCGAAAGCCGCGCCCGACGGCTACACCATGATGCTGTCGGCGACCGCGTCGTTGGTCAGCAATCCGCACCTCTACAAATCGACCGGCTACGACACTTTGCGGGACTTTGAACCCGTCGGCCTGGTGGCCGACCTGCCCATGGTGCTGGTGGCCAATGCCGCTCAGCCGTTCAGCGACGTGGCGAGCTTGCGGGAGTACGCGCAGCGTCATCCCGGCGCGTTGAATTTTTCCTCGTCGGGCAACGGCACCCTGTCGCACCTGGGCATGGTGATGCTGGAGCGCGAGGCCAAGCTGCAGCTGACGCATATCCCATATCAGGGCAGCGCCAAAGCCATGACCGACATGATCGGCGGCAACGTCGCCATCGGCCTGGACACGGTGGCGGTGACCCTGCCGCATATCCAGTCCGGCCGCCTGAAGGCGCTGGCGGTGGGCGCGAGCCAGCGCCTGCCCATGCTGCCGGATACGCCGACTTTCGCCGAAGCAGGCTACCCCGGGTTCCAGGCCAATCCCTGGCTGGGGATGCTGTTTCCGAAAGGGACGCCCCAGCCAGTCGTGCGGCGCATGAACCAGGAAATACGCGACGCGGTCGCCACGCCGGCGCTGGCCCAATCGCTCAAGGCCATCGGCGCGTTCGCGCGCGTCGATACGCCGGAGGAATTCTCGCAGCTCTTGCGCCAGGAATACCGCAGCTGGGGCGAACTCGTGCAGCTCTCGGGCAGCCGGGTGGACTGACACCCAACCAACTACAAAGGAACGCAGCATGAAGCATGACCACCCATTCAAGGCCCTGGTGCTGACGCAGGAGGACGGCAAGACGCAGTGCCATTTGCAGGAGTTGAGCATAGCCCAACTGCCGGCCGGGGACGTGACGGTCAAGGTCGATTACTCCAGCCTGAACTACAAGGATGCAATGGCCGTAACCGGCACGGGCAGGATCGTGCGCGACTTTCCCATGGTGCCTGGGATCGATCTGGCCGGTACGGTGATTGACTCTGACGCGCCGGACTATCCCGTCGGAACGCCGGTGGTGCTGACCGGCTGGAGTGTCGGCGAGCGCTATTGGGGCGGCTATGCCCAGGTGCAGCGTGTCAAGTCGGAATGGCTGGTGCCGCTGGCGTCGGGCCTGGACAGCTTCAAGGCCATGGCTATCGGCACCGCAGGGTTAACCGCCATGCTATGCGTCATGGAACTGGAAGCCGCGGGTATCGGTCCTGGAAGCGGCACGGTGCTGGTGACTGGCGCGTCCGGCGGGGTCGGCAGCGTGGCGGTGGCGCTCCTGGCACGCCTGGGGTATCGGGTCGCGGCGCTGGTGCAGCCCGGGCGCGAGGCCGTGCATCCCTATCTGATTTCGTTGGGCGCGTCCGAAGTGCTTGCGGGCGCGGATTGGGCGCAGGCTTCCAAACCCCTGGAGAACCAGCGCTGGGCCGGCGCGGTGGACACGGTGGGATCGGCCGTGCTGGCACGGGTGTTGGCCTCGACGGAGTACGGTGGCGCGGTCGCGGCCTGCGGCCTGGCCGGCGGCGTCGACTTGCCTGCCACGGTCATGCCCTTCATCCTGCGCGGCGTCCGCCTGCTGGGGGTGGACTCGGTGATGTGTCCGGTTGCGCGGCGACGCGAGGCCTGGGAGCGGCTGGGGCGGGTGTACGGCGATACGCCGTTCGCCGATATTGTGATGACGGCTGGCTTGGGACAGGTGCCGGAGCTTGCCGCAAGAATGATGGCGGGCGGCAATCGCGGCAGGTACGTCATCGACGTCAACCAGTAGCGGCGGGCAGGCGCGTGGGCGGTGGGAAGGCCGCTCCCGGTCCGGCTTCCGAGACGGATTGCGGGGCGCCAAGCGTGGGGCAGGGCGGGCGTCAAGCGGGCTTGGTACAATGTCAGGTTTCCCGCACGCGTCCCAGACGCCTTTAGCCTCTAAAACACACCGTGATATCCACCGCCAATCTCACCATCCAGTTCGGTCCCAAACCCCTTTTCGAGAACGTCAGCGTCAAGTTCGGGGAAGGCAACCGCTACGGGCTGATCGGGGCCAACGGTTCCGGCAAGTCGACCTTCATGAAGATCATCGGCGGCGACCTGGAAGCATCGGCGGGCAACGTGTCGCTGGAGCCGGGCGTGCGCCTGGGCAAGCTGCGCCAGGACCAGTTCGCGTTTGAAGACCTGCGCGTGCTGGACGTGGTCATGATGGGCCACACCGAGATGTGGGCCGCCATGTCCGAGCGCGACGCCATCTACGCCAACCCGGAAGCGACCGAAGACGACTACATGCGCGCGGCCGACCTGGAGGCCAAGTTCGCCGAGTACGACGGCTATACCGCCGAAGCCCGCGCCGGCGAACTGCTGCTGGGCCTGGAAATCGCCGTCGACCAGCACAACCTGCCCATGCGCGAAGTGGCGCCGGGCTGGAAGCTGCGCGTGCTGCTGGCACAGGCCCTGTTCTCGAATCCCGACGTGCTGCTGCTGGACGAGCCGACCAACAACCTGGACATCAACACCATCCGCTGGTTGGAAAACGTGCTCAACGGCTACCAGAGCACGATGATCATCATCAGCCACGACCGCCACTTCCTGAACCAGGTGTGCACGCACATGGCCGACGTGGACTATGGCGAGATCCGCATCTATGCCGGCAACTACGATGACTACATGCTGGCGTCCACCCAGGCGCGCGAACGCCTGGTGTCCAACAACGCCAAGGCCAAGGAACGCGTCGCCGAACTGCAGGACTTCGTGCGCCGCTTCGCCGCCAACAAGTCCAAGTCGCGCCAGGCCACTTCGCGCCTGAAGCAGATCGACCGCATCAAGGCCGACCAGGTCGTGGTCAAGCCCTCGTCGCGCCAGAACCCGTACATCCGCTTCGAACAGAACAAGGTCATGCACCGCCTGGCGGTCACCGTCGAGAACCTGACCAAGGCCTACGACGCGCCCGTCATCCGCAAGTTCTCGGCCATGGTCGACGCGGGCGAGAAGATCGCCATCATCGGCGCCAACGGCGTCGGCAAGACCACGCTGCTGCGCCTCCTGGCCACCGACCTGCAACCCGATTCGGGCGACGTGAAGTGGTCCGAGAACGCTGACCTGGGCTACATGGCGCAGGACGTGTCCGACCAGTTCCTGCAGACCGACATCAATCTGCTGGACTGGATGGGCGACCACCGCCAGCCGGGCGACGATGACCAGTCCATCCGTTCGGTGCTGGGCCGCCTGTTGTTCTCGGCGGACGACCTGCCCAAGGCGCCCAAGGTGCTGTCCGGTGGCGAAAAGAACCGCATGACCTTCGGCCGCCTGATGCTGGGCCGGCACAACGTCATGCTGCTCGACGAACCCACCAACCACCTGGATATGGAATCGATCGAGTCGCTGCAGTTCGCGCTGGAAAAGTACGAAGGCACGCTGGTGTTCGTGTCGCATGACCGCGAGTTCGTTTCCGGCCTGGCCACGCGCGTGATCGAAATCCTGCCTACGGGCGAGATCGTCGACTACCGCGGCGGCTACGACGACTACCTGACCTCGCGCGGCATCGACGCCTGAGGACGCCGCGGGCCGCCAGGCGCGGCGGCCCCGGACCAGGCTTACATGCCGATGGTCATCCCGCCATTGGCATAAAGATGCTGCCCCGTCATGTACGAGGCGGCATCCGATAGCAGGAAGCACACCGGCCAGGCCACCTCCTCAGGCTGGCCGAAGCGACCCAGCGGGATCTGCGACAGATAGGTGTCGCGGAACTTGTCCCCGCGTATGGTTTCCGTCATGGGCGTTTCCACCACGCCAAAGCCGATGGTGTTGACCCGTATCCCGTACTTGCCCCATTCGCGCGCCGCGCTCATGGTCAGCCCCAGCACGCCCGACTTGGCTGCGGCGTAGTTGATCTGGCCGATAGTGCCGCGGCGGCCTGCGTCCGAGGTGATGTTGACCACCGACCCGCCGGGCTTGCCGGTCTCGCGCGCTGTCGCCAGCATATGGCGGCCGACGGCCTGCAGGAACTGGAAGGAACCGGTCAGGTGCACGTCGATCACCTTCTGCCAGGCTTCCTGGGTCATCTTTTCTATCATGGCGGTGCGCGTGATGCCGGCGTTGTTCACCAGGCCGTCGACCGTGCCGAAACGTTCGGCCGTCTGCGCCACCGCCGCTTCGGCGAAGGCCGGGTCCGACACGTCGCCGGCCAGGGTCAGCAACTGGCCTTGCGGCGCCTCGCGCTCAAACGCGGCGAGCGCATCGGCGTTCATATCCACGGCCGTGACGCGCGCGCCCAATTGCATGGCCAGTTCGCTGATGGCGCGGCCTATGCCTTGGGCCGCGCCCGTCACGATGATGCTGCGTTGGTCGAGCAGATAAGCAGTGTGATTCATGGTTTTCCTTGTGGGGTTCAGAGCGTTTCGGCCGCGCCCAGGATCAACGTGGCCTGGCTGGAGAGTTCGCCGCCGTTGCCGTGCGCCAGCGCCAGGCTGGCGCCAGGCACCTGGCGCGCGCCGCCCAGGCCGGCCAGCTGGACGTAGGCTTCGACCATCGTGAACAGGCCGTACATGCCGGGATGCACGCAGGAGAGGCCGCCGCCGTTGGTATTGACCGGCAGTTCGCCGCCCGGCGCGATGCGGCCGTTTTCAACGAAGGCCGCGCCTTCGCCCTTGGCGCAGAATCCCAGGTCTTCGAGGAACAGGATGGGGTTGATGGTGAAAGCGTCGTACAGCTCCAGCACGTCGATGTCCTGCGGACGCACGCCGGCCTGGGCATAGGCGCGCGCACCGCTGCGCACGGCGGCGGTCACCGTCAGGTCCGGCATATTGGTGATCTCGCGATGGTCGGTGGCGGCCGCCGCGCCCAGCAGGTAGGCGGGCCGGGCGCAGTGGTCGCGTGCGCGGTCGGCGCGGGTCATCACCACGGCGGCCGCGCCGTCGGTCACCAGGCAGCAGTCGCGCACGCTCAGGGGCTCGGCCACCATGCGGGCCGACAGGTACTGCGCCATGTCCAGGGGCTCGCGCATGGCAGCCTCGGGATTGAGCATGGCCCATTGGCGCGCGGCGATGGCGACCGCGCCCAGCTGTTCGCGCTTCAATCCGTACTGGTGGGCGTAGCGTGAAGCCGCCAGCGCATAGGCGCCCACGGGGCGCGCCAGCCGGTAGGGCGCCTCGTTGGGAGAAGGACGCATGGAACTGACCAGCTTGCCCGCGCCGCTGCGCTGGTTGCTGCCGTAGGCGATCAGCGCCACGTCGCATTGGCCCGCCTCCAGTGCCAGCGCGGCCCACATGGCGTGGGTCAGGAAGGAGGACCCACCGGTGCGGTTGTTGTCGGTCAGGCGCGGCGAGATGCCCAGGTATTCGGCAAAGCCCAGGCCGGACATGAAGTCGTCGGGCAGGCCGATGAACAGGCCGTCGACCTGGTCGGGGCGCAGTCCCGCCTGGTCCAGGGCCGCCAGGCTGGCCCCGACCGCGAGGTCCATGGAGCTCATGCCGGGCATCTGGCCTATGCCGTAGGTGGCGCCGGCCACGATGGCGGCCTTGCCGCGCGGGAAACGGTCTTGGGTCATGCCTGCTCCGCCGTGGGTTCGAATACCAGCAGGCCGCGTCCGGCCTCCTGGATGACGCGGGCGCGCACCCGGGCGCCGATACGCACCTCCTGTGCGGGGATGCCGTCCACCCGCGACATCAGCCGTGGCCCTTCGTCCAGGTCGATCAGCACGACGCTGTAGGGCGTTTCGGGCGGGCGCGGATGGATCACGGTGGCGGCATGGACCCGGCCGAGCCCGCTGGGGGCGGCCCATTCCAGGTCGCGTGAGCCGCTGCGCGGCGCGGCCACGCGCGGATAGAAGAAAAACTCGCCGCTGGCGCGGTCGCGCTGCAGCATGAAACGGCCTTCGTCCAGATAGGCCTCGTAGCAGGCCTGGGGTCCGGGTTCGGCAGCTTGGGTTTCTGTCGGCATGTCGTTCAATCCCTTGTCGTTCAATCCCATTTGTAGGCAGGAGGCAGTTTTTCCACGAAACGCCGGGCGGCGTCGCGATGGAATGCGCTGTCGCGGCAGATGGCCTGGGCCATGGCCTCTTGCGCGTAGATGTCCTCGCGGCTGGACTCGAAAGTCCGGTTCATGATCGTCTTGGCCAGGCCCAGCGCCTGCGTCGGCGCCGCATGGAAGCGTTCGGCCATGGCCAGCGCCTGTTCCAGCGGGTCGCCGTCGCACAGGGCCTGCACCAGGCCCAGTTCCAGCGCCTCCTCGGCCTCGCAGACCCGGGCGGTGAACACCAGTTCCTTGGCGCGCGCCAGGCCGACCGCGCGTGGCAGCAGATACATGCCGAGCATGTCGGGCACATAGCCGATGCGGGCGAACACGGCGCAGAAGGTGGCGCCGCGCCGCGCGATGGCGTAGTCCGCGCAAAGCGCCAGCGACAGGCCGGCGCCGAAGGCAACGCCCTCGACCGCGCTGATGACCGGTTTTTCCAGATCCACCAGCGCGTCGTACCAGCGGTGGATCTTGCGGATGCGTTCCCGTCCTTCGAAGGCGTCCAGGCCCGCCGCATGCGCCTGGGCGATGGACTTGATGTCGCCGCCGGCGCAGAAATGCCCGCCGGAACCCGTCAGCACGACGGCCTTGATGCCGTCGTCCTCGCGCAGTTCCGGCAGGGCATGCGCGAACGCATCGCGCATCTCAAGGCTGAGCGCGTTGCGCTGATCGGGCCGGTCCATGGCCAGCACGGCGGTGGCGCCGTGGCGGGTGATCTTCAGTGTCATGCCTGCTCCTTTTGGGCTGGGTGATACGCGATCTGCGTGAGCCAGCGCGCGACCAGCGCCGGCCGTTCCTCGCCATCGATGTCGATGCGCACATCCCAGGCCAGACGCGCCTGGCCGTCGGGCAGCTCGTCCACGCCAGCCAGCGCGAACGCACCGCGGATGCGTGCGCCGGCCTTGACCGCCTGCGTGAAGCGCACGCGGTCAAAGCCGTAGTTCACCGCCAGCCTGCGGTTGGGAAAGCGGATGGCGGATGCGTACAGGCTGGGCAGCAGGGAGAGCGTCAGCAGGCCGTGCGCAATGGCCGCGCCGTAGGGGGATTCGGCCTGCGCGCGCTGCGGATCCATGTGGATCCACTGCGTATCGCCGGTGGCCAGGCCGAAGCGGTTGATGGTGTCCTGGTCTACCGCCTGCCAGGGCGTGAGGGCGGCAGGCTGCCCCGAAAAGGCGCGCAACGCCGCGATGGAGTCCAAGGTGATCATGGCGGACTTCCCTTACTGGGCCTTCAGGCCCAGGTCGCGGGCGACCGGCAGCCAGCGGTCGCGCTCTGCCTGCACGAAGGCGGCGAACACCTGGGCGTCGCCCGGCATGGACACAGCGCCGATCTGCGTGAGCTTGCGTTGCAATTCCGGCTGCTGCAGCGCCTGGTTCACGCCGCGGTTCATGCTCTGGACGACGGCGGGCTGCGTGTCGGCGGGCGCCACCAGTCCGAACCAGGCGCTGGCGTCCATGCCGGCATAGCCCAGCTCGGCGGCGGTGGGCACGTCGGGCAGGCCGGCGAAGCGCTTGTCGTCGAGCACGGCGAAGGGGCGGATCTTGCCGGCCTGCGCCTGCGCCATGCTGGAGGGCAACGCGTCGAACATCATGTCGGTGCTGCTGCCCATCAGGCCAACGATGGCGGGCGCGCTGCCCTGGTAGGGCACATGCGTGACCTGGAAGCCCAGCTTGCTGACGGCGTACTCGCCGGCAAGATAGGTGATGTTGCCGGTGCCGGCCGAACCCATCGTCAGCTTGCCGGGGGACTGCTTGCCCAGGGCGATCAGCGCCTTCACGTCGCGCGCCGGCAGGTCGTGCCGCACCACCAGCAGGAGCGGCGACTTGGCCAGCCCCGAGACCGGCACGAAGTCCTTGGCCGGGTTGTAGGTCATCTTCGCGTATAGCGCCTGGTTTATGACCAGCGGCGCGTTGGAGCCGACGAAGAAGGTCTTGCCGTCAGGCTTGGCGCGGGCGACGTAGTCCGCGGCGATCATGCCGGCGGCGCCCGGCTTGTTCTCGACGATGATGGTCTCGCCGCCGCCCTTGCTCATTTCCTGCGCCACCAGGCGCGTGATCTGGTCGGCGGCGCCGCCAGGCGGATAGGGCACGATGAAGCGGACCGGGCCGTCCTGGGCCAACGCGGGCGCGGCCGCGACGGCCGCCAGTGTCAGGGCGCCGCAGACCGCGGCGGTAATGATGCGCATGGTGGTGTCTCCTGGGTTGTTGTCATGGCCGCCTGTCCGGCGGCTGGGGTCAGATGATTCCGCGGGTTTTAAGCTCGGCGATGCGGCTGTCGTCCAGGCCCAGCCGTTCGCGCAGCACACTGTCGGTGTGCTGGCCCAGGGTGGGCGCGGCCCGGTCGTAGCGCATGGGGGTGTCGCGCATGCGGATGGGATTGGCCACGGCCGGCGTGTCCACGCCCGCGGCGTGGGGCAGCGATAGCTGCATGCCGCGATGGCGCACGTGTGGGTCCTGGAAGACTTGCTCGATGTTGTAGATGGGGCCGCAGGGCACGTTCACCGCCTGCAGTATTTCCACCCATTCCAGCATGGTGCGCGCGCGCATGGCCTCGGCGATCGGCGGGATCAGCGTGTCGCGGTTGCGGTTGCGCTGTCCGGCCGTGGCGTAGCGTTCATCGGCGGCCAGGTCGGCGCGGCCGATGGCGCCGCAGAATGCGCGGTACTGGCCGTCATTGCCGACAGCGACGATGACCGAGCCTTCCTTGCAGGCGAACACCTGGTAGGGAACCATGTTGGAATGGGCATTGCCCATGCGCTGCGGCACCCGTCCGGACAGGAAGTAGTTGATGGCCTGGTAAGACGAGATCGTGATCACGCAGTCCAGCAACGACATGTCGATGTATTGCCCCACGCCGCTGACGCGGCGGTGCTCGACCGCGGCCAGTATGGCTGTGCTGGCATAGACGCCCGTCAGCAGGTCGGTGATCGCAATGCCGGATTTCATCGGCTCGCCGGCCGGATCGCCGGTGATGCTCATCAGTCCGCCCATGCCCTGGAACACGAAGTCATAGCCCGGCAGAGGCGCGTAGGGGCCGTCCTGGCCGAAGCCGGTGATCGAGCAATAGATCAGGCGCGGATTGATGGCGCGCAGGCTTTCATAGTCCAGCCCGAAGCGCGCCAGCGTGCCGACCTTGTAGTTCTCGACCAGCACGTCGGAATCTTTGGCCAGTTCCGCAATGAGCGCCTGGCCCTCGGCCGTGGCGAGGTCCACGGTAATCGACCGCTTGCCGCGGTTGGCGCTGAGGAAGTAGGACGAATCCCGGGTTTCGGCGCCGTCGGCGCCGGTCAGGAAGGGAGGCCCCCAGCCGCGCGTGTCGTCACCGTGTTCGGGCCGCTCGACCTTGATCACGTCCGCGCCCATGTCGGCCAGCGTCTGCGTCGCCCATGGGCCGGCCAGCACGCGGGTCAGGTCCAGGATCTTCAAATGGGATAGCGCGCCGCGCGGTTGCGCGGCGGCGGTGTTGTCTCGCTCCATGTTGCTCCGATCGGGGTGGACCCCGTTATGTCTGGGTTCACCTTAATGACGGAGGGGGCAGGGGTCCAATATCGTTTTGCGCGTTATCGATTCGATTTGGCTATTGCGGGTCCCTCTACACTCAGCGCTCCCGACGGGGTTGGACTCGATCCTTATTACGAAAAGAAGTTAAGACATTCAATATTGATAGTTTGGATTCATATAACGAATTGTTAGATTGGAGGCTCATTTTTTGGCCCGCGACGATACGTTCCATGAACCTGACCTTCGACCATGTCCACAAGCACTTCGGCGAACTGCCCGTGGTGGACGGCTTTACCAGTGAAATCAAGGCCGGCGAACTGGTCGCCCTGGTAGGCCCGTCGGGTTGCGGCAAGTCCACCTTGCTGCATCTGGCGGCCGGTCTGGAAAAGCCCACCGAAGGCAGCGTGCTGGCCGACGGCAAGGCGGTCGCAGGCCCCCATCCCAGCCGTACCCTGGTGTTCCAGGAACATGCGCTGTACCCCTGGCTGACGCTGGAAGACAACGTGGCGCTGGCGCTGGAATTCCAGAACACGCCCAAGGCCCGCGCCCGCGAAGCCGCCCGCCAATGGTTGGCGCGCGTCAGCCTGGCCGGCTTCGAACACTATTACCCGCATCAGGTTTCCGGCGGCATGCGCCAGCGCGCCGCGCTGGCGCGGGCCTTCATCGCCCAGCCCCAGACCATGCTGATGGACGAGCCTTTCGGCGCGCTGGACGCGCTGACCAGGCTCAGCCTGCAAGACGTGCTGCGCCAGCTGATCGCCCAGGAAAAGCCCACCGTGCTGCTCGTCACCCACGACGTGGACGAGGCCCTGTTCCTGGCCGACCGCATCATCGTCTTCAGCCCGCGCCCGGCTCGCGTGCTGCGCGAATTCAACCTGGCGCACCGCGAAAAGACCCATGACCTGTCCGGTCTGGCTACCGAGAAGCGCGAGATCCTGCGCCTGCTCGGCATCGCGGTGGACGGCTCCAGCGAGCACGCCGACCTGGCCCTGGCCGCCTGACAGGCCCGATCTGAATCCTTGCTGCCGGCGCCTGCGCGCCGGCCAGCCCTGCATACCCTGGAGCACTTCCCATGAAATTGAAGCAATGGCTGTCCCTGCCGCTGGCCGCGGCGCTGCTGGCGGCGGCCCCCGCCATGGCCGCCGAGAAATTCCGCGTGGGCTATCTGCGCGTGATGGACGATGCGCAAGCCATCGTTGCGCAAGAGGGCGGCTACTACAAGAAGGCCGGGCTGGATTCCGAGCTGATCGAGTTCAAGTCGGGTACCGACCTGATCAAGGCCATCGTCGGCGGCCAGCTGGACATCGGCGTGCTGGGATTCACCAACGCCGTGGCCTGGGCTTCCAAGGGCGCGGACCTGAAGGTCGTGGGCGGCGCGCAGCAGGGCTACCACTCGCTGATCGTGCGCGACGATTCCGGCATCAAGGACATCGCGGGGTTGAAGGGCAAGACCCTGGCGTCCCAAGCCGAAGGCAGCACCGCGGACGTGGTCCTCAAGGGCGTGGTGCTCAAGCAGGGCAATCTGTCCGCCGATGACGTCAACGTGATGGGCGTGAGCCCGGCGGTGGCGGTCCAGTCGCTGGTGGGCAAGCGCGTGGACGCGGCTTTCCTGTTCGAACCCTACGACCGCATCGCGCAGCTGATCGCGCCGGTCAAGCAGATCTACGAAGTGGGCCAGGCCTGGCCGTTCCCTTGCATGGTGGTGATCACCTCTGGCGAAACGCTGGCCAAGCGCAAGGACGACGTCTGGAAGGCGCTGGACGCGCAGAACCAGGCCATCCAGCTGTTGCAGAAGGAACCCGCTCAGGCCTCCAAGCTGATCGCCTCGTATTTCATCGCCGAGCCCACGCTCAAGACCCTGACCCGTGGCGAACTGCCGCGCGAGACCGTCATCGCCGAAGCCATCGGCACGCAGGTCTTCACGCCCAAGCTGACCGACAAGGATACCCGCCGCATGCAGGAAATCGCCGATATCCTGCAAGCCCAGGGTTCGCTGAAGACGCGCGACGGCAAGCCGTATGACGTCTCCAGCATCGTCGACCTGTCCTGGCAAGAGGCTCGCAAGCTTTGAGCGCATCTACCCGAGTCACCGGCGCCCGCAAGCATTTCGCGGGCGTTCTGGGCGTGTTGTTCATCCTGGCCCTGTGGCAACTGGCGGCGTTCGCGCTGCCGGACTTCCTGATGCCGGGCGTGCCTGCGGTCGTCGAGCGCCTGTTCGAGGACCTGGGCAAGCAATCCTTCCACCAGAGCCTGCTGGGTACGCTGGGCCGGCTGGGCGCGGGCTACGGCCTGGCGCTGGCCGCCGGCATCGGCTTCGGTCTGGTGGCGGCGGTGCTGTTCTTCTTCCGCGAAGTCTTGCGCAGCGCCATCGTCATCCTGCAGTCGATTCCGTCGATCGCCTGGGTGCCGCTGTTCCTGATCGTGATGGGCTTTGGCAATACGCCCATCATCGTGGTGGTGGCGCTGTCGGCGTTCTTCCCGGCCGCGCTCAGCGTGATGAACGCCACCGAATCCGTGCAGCGCGTGCACGTGTCGGCGGCGCGCGTCATGGGCGCCACGCGCTGGGGCCTGGTCAAGCGGGTCTATCTGCCGGCCGTCATGCCGGAACTGATCACCGGCGCCCAACTGGCGTTCGGCAATGCCTGGCGCGCGCTGATCTCGGCGGAAATGCTGATCGGCTTCGGCAAGGGCCTGGGTCGCTCGCTGGCTTATTCCGGCGAAATTGCCGACATGACCGGCGTCATGACCAACATCCTGGTCATCGCCGTGTTGGCCGCGCTGATCGACCAGTTCGTGCTTGAAAACCTCAAGCATCGCCTGCTGCGCTATCAGTACGTCTGAGGGCGACAGGAGTCCCGCATGATCGGCCGCATCCGTCTCTTCGTCCTTGGCGCCTGCCTGGCTGCGTCCGGCCTCGCGCAGGCGCAGCCGGAAGCCTTCGCGGCGGCGCGGGCGCGCGGCGAACTGGTGGTGGGAGTGCCTTTCCTGGCGCCGCCGCCCGCGGCCGGCGCCAAGATCCGCACGCCGGACGGCCTGGACGCCGCAATGACCGACAGAGTGGGGCAAAGCTTGGGACTGCCGGTGCGCCTGGTGCAATTGCCGCAGGAGCAGGCCGCTGCTGCGCTGGCGGCAGGGCAGGTTGATCTAGTCCTGACCGACGGCGCGTCGGCCCAGCCCGACGCCGTCGCGACGCAAGCCACGGGCTATGCCGCTCGTCCCAAGGCCGTGATCCGCAGCGATACCAGCCTGCGCCGGCCCGCCGACGTGCGCGGCCGTAGCGTCTGCATGGCCGAGGCCGCAACCGCTTCCCGCGCCCTGGCCGAGAGCTGGGGCGCCGTGGTACGCACCTACCGCGTGCCGTCCGATGCGCTGGTCGCCGTGCGCGAAGGCAGCTGCGACATCGGGCTGGTGGACGATGCGGTCTGGGAACCGCTGGTGCGCTTCCCGGAATGGAAGAAATTTTCCTCGACGCTGGCGGCCGATGGCGCCAGGCGCGAACGCGTGTGGCTGCTGCCGGCGTCCGACTCCGCCAGCCGCAACTGGCTGAGTCAGGAAATGCGTGCCTGGGACCGTGCCGGCGCTTGGAAGGCAATGACGGCGAAATGGGCGCGCGACGTGGCCTTCGACGTGTACCTGGACCAAGAAGTACCTGACTGCCACGGCTAGGCCGGCCTCCTGATTGGCTGCGTCCTGGCGCTGCGAGACGCTCGCTGCGGGCCCTCGGCATGGCACTGGGCGACAGTGTCAGCACATACAATGCCGGTCATGCACACGCTGACCGCTCCTTGCACCTACCAGGAAGACATCAAGAAAAGCCGCTTCGTCGCGTATGCGGCGCCCGTGTCCGGGGTGGACGAAGCCATGCGCTTCTTTGCCCAGCACAGCGATCCGGAAGCGACCCATAACTGCTGGGCCTACCGCATCGGCCAGGAATATCGCTTCAATGACGACGGCGAGCCCGGCGGCACGGCAGGACGTCCCATCCTGCAAGCCATCGAAGGCCAGGACATGGATCGCGTGGCGGTGCTGGTGGTGCGCTGGTACGGGGGTATCAAGCTGGGTGCAGGCGGACTGGTGCGCGCCTACGGTGGCTGCGCCGCCAATTGCCTGCGGCTGGGAGCGCGCACGGAGATCGTGGATCTGGCGACTGTCGCCTGCGCTTGTGGCTTCGGCGAACTGGCGCTGCTGAAGTCGCGCCTGGCTCAGGCGGGCGCGACGATCCTGCAAGAAGATTTCAATGAGGAAGGCGTTGCGCTGCGGTTCACGCTGCCGCGCGCGGCGGTGGCGGATCTGGAGGTGACGGTCGCCAACATCACCCGCGGCCGCGCCGCCTGGGAAGTGGAATCGTAGTACGGATGCCGCGCGTGAAAGCCCAGGCAAGAAGCCAGGCATTCAGCGCGCATGACCCGTCATCATCCGTGCCCGCTCAAGCGTCCTGCCCATTCTGGGCCGCGGCGATTTCCTGGTGGACCTTTTCCATGTCCACTTCCTTGATCTTGGCCAGCAGCTCGTTGAGCTGGCCGCCGGACAGGGCGCCCGGTTGCGAGAACAGCAGGACCTTTTCGCGGAAAACCATCAGGGTCGGGATCGAGCGGATGCCCAGCGCGCCGGCCAGTTCCTGCTCCACGTCCGTGTTGACCTTGGCAAACGTGACGTCGGGGTGCTCGGTGGCGGCCTGCTCGAAAACCGGCGCGAAACCGCGGCACGGGCCGCACCAAGGCGCCCAGAAATCGACGATCAGGGTGCCGTCGGGGGTGATGGCTTCCTGGAAGCTGTCTTTGGTGAGTTCAACAATACTCATTTTGAATCCTTGCCGCGTGAGCGGCGCAAAAGGCGGTGTCGGAGGCCTGGGGTGTGCCGGTCCCGGACCCGATAAGGCGATGCGTTTTCCGTGCTCTTTAAGTCATAGTAGAGCGTGTGGCTGCCGCATCGCAATGGTTGGCGCCCAGGGGGCGCAATCTGCCGCGTTCAGGCCGCGGTGCTTGCCGCGGCGCCGTTTTTCAATGAAGCGACAATCTCGAACGAGCGCAGGCGGTCTGCGATGTCGTAGAAATCCGAGACGATCATGACTTCGTCGGCCTCGGTCTCGGCGACCAGGGCTTCCAGTTCGCGCCGGACGGTATCCGGGCCGCCCACGATGGCGGCGCCCAGTCTTTGTTGGACAGCCTCGCGCTCCCATTCGTTCCACAGGCCGTCCATGCTGTCCACGGGCGGCTGCAGTTGCAGTCGGTTGCCGCGTACCAGCGACAGGAACTTCAGCTGCTGGGTGGTGGCCTGGCGCCTGGCGGCCTCATCGGTTTCGGCGGCCACGACGGGCACGCCTATCATGGCGTAGGGGCGGGCCAGCGTTGCCGATGGCTTGAACAGGTGGCGGTAGAGGCGCATGGCCGCCATGCCTTCGGGCGAGAAATGTCCCGCGAAGGAGAAGGGCAGGCCCAGCTCCGCGGCAAGCCGCGCGCTGAAGTCGCTGGAACCCAGCAGCCAGATCGGAATGTCCAGGCCTTCGCCGGGAATCGCGCGCACCGGTTGCCCGGGGCGCGAGGGCGCCAGGAAGCCGCGCAATTCTTCCACCAGCGCCGGAAACTCCAGTCCGCTGCGAGGACCGCGGCGCAGCGCGTGCTGCGTGGCGCCGTCGCTGCCGGGCGCGCGGCCCAGGCCCAGATCGATGCGGCCGGGGTAGAGCGTTTCCAGGGTGCCGAACTGCTCGGCGATGATCAGCGGCGCGTGGTTGGGCAGCATGACGCCGCCCGAACCCACGCGCAGCGTATTGGTGTGCGAAGCCACGTGGCCGATCAGCACGGCCGTGGCGCTGCTGGCCACGCCGTTGATGTTGTGGTGTTCAGCCAGCCAGAAACGTTTGTAGCCCAGGCGTTCCACGTGCTGCGCGACCGCGACGGTGTTGCGGAAAGCGTCAGCCGCGTCGCGGCCCTGCACAATCGGGGCCAGGTCCAGTACGGAAAAAGGGATGCGGGCCAGGCTGCTCATGCGGACACCTCCGTGCTCGAGGCGGAACAGGACAACAGGGCGGGAACAAAGCGGGTAAGGCGCAAGGCGGACTCCATATGCCGTTATACATGGGGAGTGTATCGGTGAAATCAAGCGGACCCGCCAGCAACCTTATGGTGTGGCGGGTTGATTGAATTGCGCTATCCCGGCGATTGGCGCGCTCTGCGGCGCGGGCCAATCGCCCGTGTCTAGCCTGGGAAGAAGGCGTAGCGGATCACGAACAGCGCCGCGACCAACCAGGTGGCGGGATGCACGTCGCGGATCTTGCCGGTGGCGGTCTTGAGCACCACGTAGCTGATGAAACCGAAGGCGATGCCGTTGGCGATCGAGTACGTGAACGGCATGACCAGCGCGGTCAGCGCGGCCGGGGTGGCTTCGCAGACGTCGTTCCAGTCGATGTCGATCAGTTCGCGCATCATCAGGCCGGCCACATAGAGCAGGGCGGGCGCGGTGGCGTAGGCAGGCACGGCGCCGGCCAGCGGCGAGATGAACAGCGCGGCCAGGAACAGCAGCGCCACGACCAGCGCGGTCAGGCCGGTACGGCCGCCGGCCTGCACGCCGGAGGCGCTTTCCACGTAGGCAGTGGTGCTGCTGGTGCCCAGCATCGAGCCTGCGACAATGGCAGTGCTGTCGGCAAACAAGGCGCGGCCCAGGCGGTTGGGGCGGTTCTCCGGCACCAGGCCGGCGCGCTTGGCCACGCCCACCAGCGTGCCGGTGGCATCGAACACTTCAACCAGCACGAACACCAGGATCACATGCACGAAGCCGCTGTGCAGCGCGCCCAGGATGTCCAGCTTCATGAGCGTGGGCGCCAGGCTGGGCGGTGCGGCGAAGATGCCCTTGAACTCGTTGTAGCCCAGCAGCATCGACAGCAGCGTGACCACGATGATGCCGATCAGGATGGCGCCGCGCACGCGCAGGGCGTCCAGCGCGGCGATGATGAAAAAGCCCAGGATGGCGAACAGCGGTCCGGGCTGGGTCAGGTCGCCCAGCGTGACCTTGGTGGCCGGGTGCGCGACCACGATGTTGGCGCTGGATAGCGCGATAATGGCAAGGAACAGCCCGATGCCCGCGGCGATGGCGCTGCGCAGCGAATGCGGTATGCCCTTGACCAGCCAGACCCGGATGCCCGAGAACGTCAGGAACAGGAAGATCACGCCCGAGATGAACACGGCGCCCAGCGCCTGCTCCCAGGTATAGCCCATGGTCTTGACCACGGTGAATGCGAAGAAGGCGTTCAGGCCCATGCCCGGCGCCATGCCGATCGGCCAGTTGGCGATCAGCGCCATCACCAGCGAGCCCAGCGCGGCGGCCAGGCAGGTGGCGACGAACACGGCATCGCGGTCCATGCCGGTTGACGACAGGATGTCCGGATTGACGAAGATGATGTACGACATCGTCAGGAAAGTCGTCAGGCCGGCGACCAGTTCCGTGCGCGCTGTCGTGCCGTGTTCACGCAGCTTGAATAGCTTCTCGAGCATTCGAGTCCCCAATGTGTTTGCAGGATTGCGGGTTGTTGTAGGCGGGCCGGGTTGCCCGCCGGTTTTTCATAAACGGGCGTATTTTCGCATCAGTTGTAAACTCTGCCGCCATGATTATTCTCGGCTTTGAAAGCTCCTGCGACGAAACCGGTGTCGCAGCCGTCTGTACCGAACGCGGTCTGCTGGCGCACGCGCTGCATACCCAGATCGCCATGCACCAGGAATACGGGGGCGTGGTGCCGGAACTCGCCTCGCGCGACCATATCCGCCGGGTCGTGCCGCTGACGCGGCAGGTCCTGGAAGAAGCCGGCCTGCAGATGTCCGATATCGGCGCGGTCGCCTACACGGCAGGGCCGGGCCTGGCCGGCGCCTTGCTGGTGGGCGCCAGCGTCGCGCAGTCGTTCGCCTGGTCGCGCCATCTGCCCGCCATCGGCATCCATCACCTCGAAGGCCACCTGCTGTCGCCGATGCTGGCGGATCCGCGGCCGGAATTCCCCTTCGTGGCGCTGCTGGTTTCCGGCGGACACACGCAGCTGATGCGGGTGGACGGCGTGGGGCGCTACGAATTGCTGGGCGAAACGCTGGACGACGCGGCGGGCGAGGCCTTCGACAAGTCGGCCAAGCTGATGGGGCTGGGCTATCCGGGCGGGCCGGCGCTGTCCAGGCTGGCCGCCAGCGGGGACGCCGCGCGTTTCGACCTGCCGCGGCCCATGCTGCACAGCGGCGACCTGGACTTCAGCTTCAGTGGCCTGAAAACGGCCGTGCTGACCCGGGTCAAGGCTGCCGAGGCGGCGGGCGGGCTGGACGAACAGGCGCGCGCCAACCTGGCCGCGGCCACGCAGGCCGCCATCGTGGAAGTGCTGGCGGCCAAGGCCATCAAAGCCCTGAAACAGACCGGCCTGAAGCGTCTGGTGGTGGCCGGCGGCGTGGGCGCCAATCAATTGCTGCGCGCCAAGCTGGACGCCGCGCTCAAGCCGCTCAAGGCGCGCGCCTATTTCCCGCCGCTGGAACTGTGCACCGACAACGGCGCCATGATCGCGTTTGCGGCCGCCGAGCGGGTCAAGGCGGGTCTGGCGACCCTGGACCCGGATGCGCACAGCTTCACCGTCAAGCCGCGCTGGGACCTCGCCGACATCGCCTGAAATGAAAGGGCGGCCCTGGGGCCGCCCTGTCACATGCGCGTCTTGCTTATTTCTTCTTGCCGCCGCCAATGCGGCTTTCTGTGCCTTGCACCAGGCGCGTGATGTTGGCGCGGTGGCGGTAGAACAACAGCACGCCGATGATCGCCAGCGCGACGCCCATGGGCGGCTGCGCATACCAGGCCAGGCCCGAGCCGAACACGTAGTACACGGGGGCGAAAAAGGCCGCCACCAGGGATGCCAGCGACGAATAGCGGAAGAACACCGCGACGATGAGCCAGGTGGCGGCAGTGGCGACCGCCAGCCAGGGCTGGATCGCCACCAGCACGCCCAGGGCGGTGGCCACGCCCTTGCCACCCTTGAAGCGCAGGAATATCGGGTACAGATGGCCCAGGAAGGCGGCCAGCGCCACCAGCGCCAGCGCGATCGGGGAGATCCCGGGCGCCAGTTTTTCGGCCAGCCAGATCGCGAACCATCCCTTGGCGGCGTCGCCCAGCAGCGTCAGCGCGGCGGCGGTCTTGTTCCCGGTGCGCAGCACGTTGGTGGCGCCCGGGTTCTTGGAGCCGTAGCTGCGGGGGTCCTGCAGGCCCATGAGCTTGCTGACGACCACGGCGAACGGCACGGAGCCGATCAAGTAGGCCAGCAGGATGAGCGCAGCGCTGAAGACCAGAGAGGGGTCGTTTATCGCCATGAAAGGGGTCCGTTGTTGTTGTGTTGTTACCGTAATGGCTGCGGATTCTACCGCGCCCGGGGCGGGGCCCGGCTACGGGTTATCGAGCGGGATGCCGGCGCCCGTCTGCCAGCAGATCGCACGGATGGCGGCCGCGGACGGTACAATCCGACGCGTTCACCCGCGTTTTATTTTCTTTCGGATGCACAATGCGAATTCTGGTTTCGAACGATGATGGTTACTCCGCCCCCGGGCTCGAGGCGCTGGTTGACGCGCTGCAGGGCCTGGGCGATCTCACCGTCGTCGCGCCCGAGACCAACCATAGCGGCGCGTCCAATTCGCTGACGCTGAACCGGCCGCTGTCGGTGCGCACCGCCTCCAACGGCTACATCGCCGTCAACGGCACCCCGTCAGACTGCGTGCACGTGGCCCTCACCGGTCTTATGGATACCCGGCCCGACCTGGTCGTGTCCGGCATCAACAACGGCGCCAACATGGGCGACGACACCCTCTATTCGGGCACCGTGGCCGCCGCCAGCGAAGGCTATCTGTTCGGCATTCCCGCCATCGCGTTCTCGCTGGCCGAGAAGGGCTGGGCGCACATCGATTCCGCCGCGCGCGCCGCGCGCCTGGTGGTCGAGCGCCACCTTGCCCAACCGCTGGCCGCGCCGGTGCTGCTGAACGTCAACATTCCCAGCCGCCGCTTCGAAGACATGCACGGCTTCGCGGTCACGCGCCTGGGCAAGCGCCATCCCTCGCAGCCGGTGGTGCGCACGACCACGCCGTATGGCGATACCGTCTACTGGATCGGGCCCGTGGGCATGGCGGCCGACGCCACGCCGGGCACGGACTTCCATGCCGTCGAGCAGGGCACCGTGTCAGTCACGCCGCTGCGCCTGGACCTGACCCAGCACAGCCAGCTCGACGAGATCCGGACCTGGGCGGAGCCGCTATGCGCAAACGCGTAAGCCAACCGGATGTGAGCCAGCCCGTGTCCGGGCGCACCGGCCCGGTGCGCTACGACTCGGGCCGGCTCAGTCCTGGCGTCACGCCCGCCAACAGCAATACGCGCATTTCCGCGGCCACGCTGCAACGCCAGACGCAGGCGCCGACGCCGGCGTCCGGCAGCAACCTGGGCCTGAACTCCGACCGCCTGCGCCAGGCCATGGTGGAACGCCTGCGGGCGCAGGGCATTACCGACGAACGCGTGCTCAACGCCATGGGCGCCGTGCCGCGCCATCTGTTCGTCGACGAGGCGCTGGCCAGCCGCGCCTACGAAGACGCGGCGCTGCCCATCGGCCATTCGCAAACCATTTCGCAACCCTGGGTGGTGGCGCGCATGATCGCCGCTGCCTGCGACGACCGCACGCCCACCCGTGTGCTGGAAGTCGGCGCGGGTTGCGGCTACCAGGCAGCGGTGCTCGCGCAGTTCGTGCGCGAGGTCCACACCATCGAACGCATCCGCGGACTGTATGAGTTGGCGCGCGAGCATCTGCGCGCCTTGCGGCTCACCACGAGGATCCGTTTGATCTACGGCGACGGCATGCTGGGCCTGCCCGGCGTGGCGCCGTTCGATGCTATCGTTGTGGCTGCCGCTGGCCTTGCCATCCCGCAGGCGCTGCTGTCTCAGCTCGCGCCGGGTGGCCGCCTGATCGCTCCTGAAGGGGGCGCCAACCAGCGCCTGGTTCTCATCGAACGCACAGGCGCGGCCAGCTGGAAACGCACCGAATTAGAGGCCGTGCGCTTTGTGCCGCTACGGGCCGGAATACAATCTTGAGCAAACAGGAGAAACGTATGCTCAACGGGCAGTTGCAACTGACCGATATCACCCTGGGCGCGTCCATGACGCGCCTGCGCCGCCCGCTCTTCATCGCGGGGGCTCTCAGCCTGTCCATTCTGGCGGGCTGCGCTTCGAAAGGTACTCGCGCCCCGGTGGTCGACATGACCGGCGGGCAACCCGCGCCGGCGACCCAACCCGGCGGCAGCTATGTAGTGAAGCCGGGCGACACGCTGTACAAGATCGCCCGCGCCAACAATGTGGACATCGAGAACGTCAAGCGCTGGAATAACCTCAGCGACCCCAACCAGATCTCGGTCGGCCAGGTCCTGAAGATGTCCGGCGGCGCCAGCGGCGGGGCGCAGACCGCGCCGGTCGCAGGCACCAAGCCGCAGCCGCGTCCGCTGGACCAGCCGGAAACCCTGCCGCCGCCCACTACCGAGACCACCACCCCGCCGCCCACGGCGCCGGTCGAAACCAAGCCCGCCACGCGCGCGGCCGATGCGGCCGTCATCAATTGGGCCTGGCCCGCCAGCGGTCAGATCGTGCAGGGCTTCAACAACAGCAGCAAGGGCATCGACATCGCCGGCGCCTTGGGCGATCCCATCACCGCCGCGGCGGACGGCCTGGTCAAGTACAGCGGCAACGGCGTGCGCGGCCTGGGCAACCTGATCATCGTCGAACACCAGAACGGCTTCATCACCGCTTACGCGCATAACCGCGCGGTGCTGGTGAAGACAGGCCAGACGGTCAAGCGCGGCGCCAAGATCGCCGAACTCGGCCAGAGCGACACCACCTCGCCGCGCCTGCATTTCGAGATCCGCCGCCAAGGCCAGCCGGTGGACCCCATGCAGTACCTGCCTGCCAAATGACGCCCACCCTGGTATTCGACCTGGAAACCATCCCCGATGCCGATGGGCTGCGCAAGCTCAATGGCTGGGGACCCGAGGTTCCTGACCAGGAAGTGGTCGAGCGCGCGCTGACTGCGCGGCGCGAGGCCGTGGGCCATGATTTCCTGCCGTTGCATCTGCACAAGGTGGCGGTGGTGGGCTGCGTGTTCCGCGACGACCAGGGCTTTCGCGTCAAGACGCTGGGCCAGCCCGACGATCCCGAAGCCGCCTTGCTGGCGGGCTTCTTCAAGACCATCGAACGCTACACGCCCAAGCTGGTGAGCTGGAACGGTTCCGGCTTCGACCTGCCGGTGCTGCATTACCGCAGCCTGATCCAGGGTGTGCCCGCGCCGCGCTACTGGGACATGGGCGAGGAAGACCGCGATTTCAAGTTCAACAACTACATCTCGCGCTACCACTCCCGCCATCTGGACCTGATGGACCTGCTGGCCAAGTACAACGGCCGCGCCAATGCGCCGCTGGACGAGCTGGCCAAGCTTTGCGGCTTTCCCGGCAAGCTCGGCATGGATGGCAGCAAGGTGTGGGAGGCCTGGAGCCAAGGCCGCGCCGACGAGGTACGGGCCTATTGCGAAACGGACGTGGTCAACACCTGGCTGGTGTATTGCCGATTCCGTTTCCTGCGCGGCGAACTCGACCGCACTTCCTACGAAGCGGAAATCGCGCTGGTGCGCGACACCCTTAGCGCCAGCGACGCGCCGCACTGGAAGGAATACATGGCGGCCTGGGACGCCAACTGAACGCCTGGGCGGCCTCAAGATCCGTCTGTCGGGAAGCAAGGAAGAAACGGGGCCCGCGCGGCCCCGTTCTTGCGCCTGGCGCCGGCGCAATCGACTGAAACATTGCTTGCTTGGACGAAACCTGGATGAAACCGGGGCAACCGCACAATGGCCTCGCTTTCTTCACTTTCAGGAGACCTACATGTCCCGATTCGCTATCCGCTCCAATTTGGCCGCTCTTGCATTTGTCGCCGCGACGGGCGGCATGGTGGCCGGCTCCGCCATGGCTGCGCCTCCTCCTCCCGCTGACGGCGGTCCCGCCGCCATGCACGATGGCCAGCGCGGCGGCTTCCACAAAGGCATGCGCGACGGCCTCTTCGTTCCCGGCCTGGGTCCCGTGACCAAGGCGCAGGTCGCCGAGCTGAAGCTGGATGACAAGCAGCAGGCCTTGTTCAAGACCGCCCAGGACGGCCAACGCAGCCTGCACGAAGCCATGCGCGCCTCCGGCGGCAAGCGCCACGACCTGTTGAAGGCGCAACTGGACAGCGGCAAGCTGGATCCCCGCGCACTGGTCGAACAGTCCGAAAAATCGCGTGAAGCCTTCGGTCCCCAGGCCAAGCAGGTGCGCGACCAGTGGCTGGCCGTCTGGGACAGCCTGAACGAGACCCAGCGCGGTCAGGTGACCAAGTTCGTCAAGGAGCGCCAGGACCGCATGCAGGAGCGCCACGCCCGCATGGAAGGGCGCCATGGCAAGGGCAGGGCTGAAGCGCCCGCGGCCGCCGCGCCGGCCAAGCCCGCCGCCAACTAAACGTCGCAGCCGGCCTTCCTGGCCGGCCCGGTCGTACTACCCCGGACACGCAGTCGCGTGCCGGGGTTTTTCATTTGCGGACACTGCCGGTGACATGCCCGCCAGCGGCGCCGAACCATGCGGGCGAGGACTCCCCGTTTTGACGCATGAATGCCTGCGCACAGACCTGCGTCTGCACTGTCCTGGTGCGCGGCAGGCGGCGCCGCGGCGCATGCGCGTCGCAATCAGCTTGCGCCGGACCTGGCACGGACATTGCTTGGTGTAGTGGGAACCGGTACGAAATGTTGCCCAGCCGGTCCTGTGGATGCGCTGCGGCCATCCCCCCACTCGACAAATCCGATCAGGACTCCGCACCATGAAGAAGACGTTGCTAGCCGTGCCCCTTGCGTTCGCCGCTTGTTTCGCCGCGGCGGCACAGGCCGAACCCACCGATCTGGGCGGCGGATTCTCGCTCAGCGGCAACGCCGCCATCGTCAGCGACTACCGTTTTCGCGGCTACTCGCAGACCGACTTCCGGCCCGCCGTGCAGCTGGGCTTCGACCTGACCCACAGTTCCGGCTTTTATCTGGGCAACTGGAACTCCAACGTCTCGGACTTCGTTTTCACCGACGGCAACCTGGAGATGGATTTCTATGGCGGCTGGAAGGGCGACGTAGGTGGCGGCTTCACGCTGGACGCGGGCGTGCTGCACTACTACTACCCGGGCTCCAGTTCGCCGAAGGGCGGCAACTACAACAACACCGACCTCTACCTGGGCGCGTCCTACGGCAACTACAGCCTCAAGTACTCCTACACGCCCAGCGACTTCTTCAGCACGCCCGACAGCAAGGGCACCTGGTACCTGGACGGCACGGCCAATTTCGACCTGGGCGACGGCTGGGGCCTGGTCGGCCACCTGGGCTACCAGAAGCTCAAGAACCAGACCAATATGGACGGCGACTCCATGGGCCATTACGTCGACTACAAGGTCGGCGTGACCAAGGACCTGAAGGGCTGGATCCTGGGCCTGGCCGCCGTGGGTGCGACCAAGGACAACTGGCTGCCCACGAAATACGGCCATCCTTCGGGCCGCCTGGGCGCGGTGTTCTCGGTGGCGCGTTCCTTCTGACCTTTATCCGTGGCGGCGCCTGACAGCGCCGGCGTTGGGCTTGCCGTGGGACAGCTGTTGGCGCGCTGTCTACGGCAAGCCTTTTTTTTGCCGGACAAGATAAAAAATATACTGTGGGAATCGAATCAGAACCTCAGGCGTTCCAATGATAGAAACACGCCTATTGCGGCAATTCATCGCGGTGGCCGAAACCCTGCACTTCAACCGCGCCGCACAGCGACTGCACATGGCGCAGCCGCCGCTGAGCCAGGCCATCCGGCGGCTGGAGGCCGAGATAGGCGCAACGCTGTTCGAGCGCACCAACCGCAGCGTCGCGCTGACGCCCGCAGGCGCGGCGTTCCTCGAGACGGCCCGGCGCATCCTGGACGGGCTGGATGAAGGCGTGGCGCGTACCCGGCGGGTGGCGCAGGGCATGGACGGGCATTTGACGATGACCTTCATCAACATCGCGCCCTATGCCTCGTTGCTGCGGGCCTTGCGCGATTTCCGGCTGACGTGCCCCGCAGTGGCGTTCACCCTGCGCGAAGGCACGACGCGAGAGCAGGTCGAGGCCCTGGAGAACGGGACTGCGAATATCGGATTCCTGCGCACGCCGGGCGGCAGCACGCCGGATCTGCGCTTTCAAGCCCTGCTGCGCGAACCCCTCTGCGTGGCCCTCCCGGCAGGTCATCCCCTGGCCTACCAGCCTTCGATCGAACTCGCCAAACTCAAGGATGAAGCGTTTGTCGCGTCGCCCAGAAGCTTGGGGCAGGGCCTGCACGACCAGCTGATCCAGCTATGCCAGACCGCGGGCTTCCGGCCCGTGGTGGCGCAGGAGGCGCGTCAACTGCAGACACTGATTGCACTGGTGGCCGCGGGTTTCGGTATCGCTCTGCTGCCAGGATCGCTGGCCGCGCAACGGCGCGACGACGTCGTCTTTCGCGCCATCGAGAGCGACGCGCCCATGGCGCTGACGCATCTGGACCTGTTGATGGCCTGGAATCCGGAGCGGGCGTCGCCCGCCCGCGACCGTCTGGTCTGCACCATGCAGCAGGCCTTTTCAGACGTTGAAAGTCTTATTTTTTAATAAATAAGATATTTTACGAACCCGCGACAGATCCCTAAGCTCAGTCCCAGGATCCGGCCGAGCGCCTCACAGCGCCTCGCGGTTTGCGCCGGACCTTTCCATTTGAGTCCGGGATCGTCATGCCTGTCGCCGTCTACGTCTTTTCCGTATGCACTTTTGCATTCGGCCTTTCCGAATTTGTCGCGGCCGGCCTGATATCGGCCATGGCCGCAAGCCTTGGCGCCAGCATCGAGGCGGCGGGCGCCTCAATCGCGGTCTACGCCTTGGGGGCAGCCATAGGCGCACCGCTGGTGACCGCGCTGCTCGCGCCCTGGACGGACCGCCGCATCCTGGCGCTAGCCATGGCCGTGCTGGCCGCGGGCAGCGTGCTGATGAGCCTGTCGCCCACTTTGCCGGTCTTGCTGGGCGTGCGTTTTCTGGTGGGACTAGCGCACGGGGTGTTCATGGCGGTGGCGTCGGATGCGGCCGCAAGGCTGGTGCCGGCCCCGCGGGCCGGGCGGGCGCTGTCGGTGGTGTGGATCGGCCTGACGTTGGCTTTGGCGCTGGGGGTGCCGTTAGGCACATTCCTGGGCAGCATCTGGTCGTGGCGTGCCATTTTCGCTGGTGTGGGCGCGTTGGCGCTGGCCGGCGTCATCGGCCTGCTGCGCTTCATGCCGGTGCGCGGGCCGGGCAAGCCGCAGGCGGGCGTGCGGGCTGGCTTGAAGGCGCTGGCGCATCCGCGCATGCTGGCGACGGCCGGAGTGGGCGCCTTGGTCAGTGTGGCGACGTTCAGTTTCTTCACCTTCATCTCTCCCTATCTGCTACAGGTCACGCGGGCGGATGTGCGGTGGCTCAGCGCGGCTATGCTGCTGTTCGGCCTGTGCTCGATTGCTGGCAATCTGTTGGGCGGCTATCTGGCTGACGCGATGGACGGGGATCGCGCCGCGCTGTATGCGCTCGCGGGGTTGACCGTCAACCTGCTGGGACTATATCTGTCGCGGGGTTCCGGGCTGGCGGTGGTGGTGCTGGCCGGCGCGCTGGGCATGGTGTTCTTCTGCATCGTCACCTTGCTGACGCTCCGGCTGCTGAAGCTGGCGCAGCGCCATGTGCCCGAGTCCACGGCGGTAGCGGCCGGCCTGAACATCGCTTCCTTCAATCTTGGAACCGCGGCGGGCGGCGGGCTGGGCAGCCTGACCATCGTCCATGCCGGCCTGGCGTGGCTGCCGCTTGTGGGAGCCGTTGCCGCCGTGGCGGCCATGGCCGCGCTGCGCTTGCAGCGGGCGCGCACGCAGGCCCGGGGCATCGCCCGACAGCCAAGGGGCTAGGGCCGACAGCGGTGCGTTCCGGCCCCGCTACTTCCATTTCCAGGATTGGCCGCAGTCCTTCTACAATAGCGGGTTGCGTGTAATTCTTCTGGACTGCGTGAGATGTCTGACGTTTTGAGTATTGAATCCCTGGACCTGGAAGCCAGGGGTATCGCCCGCCGCGACGGGAAGGTGGTCTTCGTGGAAGGCGCCTTGCCGGGCGAACGGGTTACTACGGTCACGTTGCGCCGCAAGCCGTCCTACGAGATTGCGCGCGTGGACGAGGTGCTGCGGCCTTCGTCGCAGCGGGTGGCGCCGCGCTGCCCGCATTTCGGCGTCTGTGGCGGCTGTGCCATGCAGCACCTGGAGCCCAGCACGCAGGTGGCCATCAAGCAGCGTTCGCTGGAAGACACCTTCTGGCACGTCGGCAAGCTGCGCCCGGCGCGCATCCTGGCGCCGCTGCAAGGCCCGACCTGGGGCTACCGCTATCGCGCCCGCCTGTCGGTGCGCGTGGTGCCGAAGAAGGGCGGAGTGCTGGTCGGCTTCCACGAACGCAAGAGCAGCTACGTGGCTGACATGCGTGAATGCCATGTGCTGCCGCGCCACGTCAGCGACTTGCTGATCCCCTTGCGCGAAATGATCGGCTCCATGTCGGCGCCGGACCGCATGCCGCAGATCGAAGTGTCGCTGGGCGAGGGCGTGACCGCCCTGGTCCTGCGCCATCTGTTGCCGCTGACCGACGGCGACATCGCCATCCTGCGCGCCTTTGCCGCCAAGCACAACGTGCAGTGGTGGCTGCAGTCCAAGGGTCCGGAAACCGTGCATCCGCTGGAGCGCGAGCATGGCGAAACCCTGGCCTACACCATGCCGGAATTCGGCCTGCGCATGCCGTACCGGCCCACCGATTTCACGCAGGTCAACCACGCCATCAACCGCGCCATGGTGTCGCGCGCCCTGAAGCTGCTGGAAGTGCAGACTACCGACCGCGTGGCCGATCTGTTCTGCGGCCTGGGCAACTTCACGCTGCCGCTGGCGACGCAGGGCAAGGAAGCGGTCGGCGTGGAAGGCAGCAAGGCGCTGACCGACCGCGCGTTCGATGCGGCATCGCGCCACGGCCTGGGCGATCGCACCAGCTTCGCCACCCTGAATCTGTTCGAGGTGGACGTGGAATGGCTGCGCGGGCTGGGCTACTTCGACCGCATGCTGATCGATCCGCCGCGCGAAGGCGCGCACGCGGTGGCGCAGGCATTGTCGCTGCTGGAGGCGCACGAGCGTCCCGTGCGCATCGTCTACGTGTCCTGTAACCCGGCCACGCTGGCGCGAGATGCGGCCATCATGGTGCATGAAGGCGGTTATGTACTGAAGAGCGCGGGCGTGATCAACATGTTCCCGCACACGGGCCACGTGGAGTCCATCGCGGTGTTCGAGTCTTTGGACGCCGAAGGCATCGCGATAGTGCGGGAACGGGCGCGCCAGCGCGCCATCCAGGCCGCGGCGGAAGCGGCTGCCGCGGAAGAGGCGAAGGCCGCGGCCGCCGCCGAGAAGGCGGCCGCCAAGCAGGCCGCGACCGAGGCGTACCACGCCAAGGTAGCGGCCGAGGCGCAGGCCCAGGACTGATCGCGTGGGGCCTGGGCCGCTTCAGTGCTTGCAGCTCAGGCCTTCGAGGATGGGGCAGTCCGGCCTGTCGTTGCCCTGGCAGTGCTCGGCCAGATGCTTCAAAGTGGCCGCCATGTCGCGCAGCGCCTCGGCCTTGCGCTCGAGTTCCTGCACGTGCTCCAGCGCGATGCGTTTCACGTCGGCGCTGGCGCGGCTGCGGTCCTTCCACAGCGCCAGCAGCTCATTCATCTGTTCCACCGAGAAGCCCAGGTCGCGCGCGCGGCGCACGAAGCGCAGCGTGTGCAGGTCGTGGTCGCTATACACGCGGTAGCCGGAATCCGTGCGTCCGGCGGGGCTGATGAGGCCGATACTTTCGTAGTAGCGGATCATCTTGGCGGAAATGCCGGAACTCTTGGATGCTTCGCCGATATTCATTGCTGTGCTCCTGTGTAGCCTGACTCCGATTCTACGCTTGACCTTGCCATCATAGGAAGGTTTAAGCTGTTTTCCATGGTGGACGAAATGATGTCCATCACCCTTGAATCCTATGGAGATAACTATGAGCATCGAGTTCCAAGTGGCTGACATGACCTGCGGCCATTGCGCCAAGACCATCACGGCCGCGGTGGCCCAGGCGGCGCCGGGCGCGACTGTCGCGATCGACCTGCCCACGCACCGCGTGACCGTGACCGGAGCCGATGACGCCGACAAGATCGAAGACGCGATCCGTGACGCCGGCTACGCGCCCGTGGCGGTGTAATCTCCCCAGATGCGAGGCCGGGCTATGATAGGTCCGGCCTCGCATCGGTTATTTCTTCATTGCCAAAATCTATCGATCTATTGAATTTATTAAATTTGAATAATTGATAGCAAGGATTTATCATTCTTTCCATGGTGGTTAATCAAACAACCCCGCTACCCCAAGGAGAGATTTGAATGCTGCAAAACCGCGAAGGCCAACGTGTTCCGAACGTAACGTTCCCGGTCCGTGAGGACAACACCTGGAAGAAGGTCACGTCCGACGACCTGTTCAAGAACAAGACCGTCGTGGTCTTTTCGCTGCCCGGCGCTTTCACGCCGACCTGCTCGTCGACCCACCTGCCGCGCTACAACGAACTGGCTCCCGCGTTTTTCGCCGCTGGCGTGGACAGCATCGTCTGCGTCTCGGTCAATGACACCTTCGTCATGAACGAATGGGCCAAGGACCAGGAATCGGCCAACATCACGCTGCTGCCCGACGGCAACGGCGCCTTCACCGAAGGCATGGGCATGCTGGTCGACAAGAGCGACCTGGGCTTCGGCAAGCGCAGCTGGCGCTATTCCATGCTGGTCAAGGACGGCGTGGTCCAGAAGATGTTCATCGAGCCGGAAAAGGAAGGCGACCCGTTTGAAGTGTCGGACGCCGACACCATGCTGGCTCACTTCGCCCCGTCGGCCAAGAAGCCCGACCAGGTGGTCGTGTTCTCCAAGCCGGGCTGCCCGTTCTGCGTGGAAGCCAAGGCGCTGCTGGATGCCAAGGGCTACGCTCCGATCGAGATCCCGCTGGAAAACAAGGTCCGCGGCCGTGTGATCGGCGCCGTGTCCGGCAAGGGCACCGCCCCGCAGGTGTTCATCAACGGTTCGCTGATCGGCGGCCTGGAAGAGCTCAAGGCGCACTTCGCCTAAGCGTCTGCAAACCTGCCGGCTCCTGGGTTCGTCCTGGGGCCGCGCAGGGCGGAAGGGCGGTTCGCCGCCCGCCGCCACCTTCACGAGTTTCCCTTTTTACGCACCTTTGCGCACGGCCCCTCGCGGGCGCTGCGGGACGGCCTACGTCCTGAGGGTGCGCAACAAGGCGGAACCCGCCTTCCTGAATTCCTGCTCCACGCCACATCGGGGGACCCCCAGTCATGAAAACTCTGCATACCGATATCGCCGTCATCGGCGCCGGCACGGCCGGCCTGGCCGCCTATCGCGCCGCCCGCGCCGCGGGCCAGCGCGCGCTGCTGATTGAAGGCGGTCCCTACGGCACCACCTGCGCCCGCGTCGGCTGCATGCCGTCCAAGCTGCTGATCGCCGCTGCCGAAGCGGCTCACAGCGCCGCGCACACCGAGCCCTTCGGCGTGCACGTGGGGGGCGAGATCACGGTGGACGGGGTAGAGGTGATGGACCGCGTCAAGCGCGAGCGCGACCGTTTCGTGGGCTTTGTGCTGGAAGGCGTGGAAAGCATACCCGCCGAGGACAAGCTGCGCGGCTACGCGCGCTTCGTGTCGGACACGGTGCTGCAGGTGGACGAGCACACGGAAGTGCGCGCGTCCCGCGTGGTGATCGCGACCGGCTCGCGCCCCGCGGTGCCGCCGCCGTTCCGCGCGTTGGGCGACCGGCTGGTGCTGAACGACGACGTGTTCGCCTGGGACGATCTGCCGGGACGCGTGGCCGTGTTCGGTCCGGGCGTGATCGGACTGGAACTGGGCCAGGCGCTGGCGCGTCTGGGCGTGGAGGTGCGCGTTTTCGGCGTCAGCGGCAGCCTGGCCGGCATCAGCGATCCGCAAGTGCGCAACACCGCCCGCAAGATCTTCCAGCGCGAGTTCTATCTGGATCCGGACGCCCGCGTGCTCGAGACGACCCGCGTCGGCGATGAAGTGGAAGTCCGCTATGTGGCGCTGGACAATACCGAACGCACCGAACGCTTCGACTATGCGCTGGTGGCCACCGGCCGCCGCGCCAACGTGGACGGGTTGGGGCTGGAAAATACCTCGCTGCAACTGGACAAGCATGGCGTGCCGCTGTTTGACCGCGCAACCATGCAGGCGGGCGACGCGCCCATCTTCATCGCCGGCGATGCCAATGCCGACGCGCCGCTGTTGCACGAAGCGGCCGACGAAGGCCGCATCGCTGGCGAGAACGCCGCCCGCTATCCGGAAGTGCGCCAGGGCCTGCGCCGCGCGCCGCTGGCCGTGGTGTTCTCGGACCCGCAGATCGCCATGGCGGGCCAGGGGCATGCGCGGCTGGTGCCGGGTACCTTCGTGACCGGCGAGGTGGACTTCAGTGACCAGGGCCGTTCGCGCGTCATGCTGAAGAACCGCGGCATGCTGCACGTCTACGCCGATATCGAGACGGGCCGTTTCCTGGGCGCCGAAATGGTCGGCCCCAGCGCCGAGCACATCGGCCACCTGCTGGCCTGGGCCGTGCAGCAGGAACTGACCGTGGCGCGCATGCTGGAGATGCCGTTCTATCACCCCGTGATCGAAGAGGGCCTGCGCACCGCGCTGCGCGACGCGGCGGCCAAGCTGGCCCGGGCGCAAGAGGCGCTGCGCCGTGAAGAGCCGGAAAGCGAAACAGCCTGAGTGCCGCAATAGCGATTGCACGACCTGGCAAGAAAAAAGGCCACGAGTGATCGTGGCCTTTTTTTGCGTTCGGTGCGGAATCAGTCGTCCGACTGCTTCTTCGGCACCGGGAACGGATTCTCGCGGAATTGCAGCGTGAAGCCGGCCCGCTCATCCTGGCCCAGCGTGCGCGCCAGATAAGGCATGGCCTGCTTCAGGGCGTCATGCAAGGTCCAGGGCGGGTTGATCAGGAACATGCCGCTGCCGTGCAGGCCGTAGCCATCGATGGTGGCCTTCTTGACGGTCAGGGTGGCGTGCAGCCAGCTCTTGACCTTCAGGTTTTCCAGGTGGCGCGCCATTTCGCTGGCCTCGCGGCGCTGCACCAGCGGGTACCAGACGGCATAGGTGCCGGTGGCGAAGCGCTTGATGCATTCCTTGATGGTGACGAACGTGCGGCGGTAGTCGTTCTTGTCTTCGTACGACGGGTCGATCAGCACCATGCCGCGGCGCGTGGGCGGCGGCAGCAGCGCCTTGACCCCTTCGAAGCCGTCGTCGCCGTAGATGGTGGTCTGGCGCTGCGCGGCGCGGCCCTGGTGCTCCAGGTTGGCGACCAGCGTGTCGATTTCGGTCGGGTGCATCTCGAACAGGCGCAGCCGGTCCGACGGGCGCAGCGCGTCCAGCGCCAGCCACGGCGAGCCAGGATAGCGCCGCAGGCGGCCGTTGGTGTTGTAGGCGCGGATCCGGGCGACATAGTCGGCCAGGATAGGTGGCAGGTCTTCGGCTTCCCACAGGCGGCCGATGCCGTCGGCGAACTCCGAAGTCTTGGCCGCCCAGTCGCTGTCCAGGCTGTACAGCCCGGCGCCGGCGTGGGTGTCCACGACCCAGTAGGGCGCGTCCTTTTTATTGAAGTAATCCAGCGTGTGGATCAGGATGGCGTGCTTGAGCACGTCGGCGTGGTTGCCGGCGTGGAAGGCGTGGCGGTAACTGAACACGGGCGTTCTGCCTCAGGCGGCGGGCCGGATCGCGGCCAGCTCGTCGGTGAAAATGCCGTCGATGCCCCAGTCGAGCAGCAGGCGCGCGCGCTCGGGGTCGTTGACGGTCCAGGCCGCGATGCGGTAGCCGGCAGCGTGCACGGCGTCGATCAGCTCGCGGGTAGCGTCTTTCTGGTTGATGTTCAGGGCCACGCAGTCGTACTTGACCAGGCGCTCGCGCCAGTCGGCGGGGACCTTTTCCACCAGCAAGGCGCGCGGCAGTTCGGGGGCGGCTTCCTTTGCGGCCTGCAGCGCTTCTTCGGCGAACGAGGACAACAGCGGCGGTTCAGCAGCGCCTTGCCACAGCTGGCGCGCGGCCAGCGCCACGGCGCGGCCGGTTTCGGCTTCGCGGCCCGGGCAGGGCTTGATCTCGACGTTGCTGGCGATGCCGTTGGCCACCGTATAGCGGGCGACGGCGTCGAAGGTCGGCAGCGGCTCGCCGGCGTAGGCGGCCGAATGCCAGCTGCCGAAGTCCAGCTGGGCCAGCTCCGAGTAGGTCTTGGCGGCGGCCGGACCCTGGCCGTTGGAGGTCCGGTCCACGTTGTCGTCGTGCATCAGCACCAGCACGTTGTCGCTGCTCAGCTTGACGTCGTATTCGAACATCGTGAAGCCGTGCTCGGCGCCCACGCGCATGGCGGCCAGGGTGTTCTCCGGGGCCAGACGGCCGCCGCCGCGGTGCGCGATGTAACGGGAGTAGGGCCAGGAGGGGAGTTTTGCGCTCATTTAGGTGTTGCTTCGGGTTCTTTTGTACAGGGTTGCAAGGATACTCCTTCTGCACGCCGGATCCCGGCCTGCCGCGGCGCGCGCGGACGCCGCGGCCTGCCCATGGGCCTACTTCATGGGCGCCTTGTCCTGCGACACGTCCATGATCATCCGCGCCGCCAGGTACAGGCGCGGCACGATGCTGTTGATCTGGATGTACTCGGCGTCGTTGGAGTGCGCGCCGAAACCGCTCAGGCCCATGCCTTCGATCACCGGGCCGCGCGCCTTCAGGGCGGCGAAGGCCGCATCGGTGCCGCCGCCGCTGGCGCGGTCCACGACTTTCATCGGCAGGTCCAGTTCCTTGTAGATCTGCACGCCGTGCTGGGCCAGGGCGCGCGAGGCCGGGGTGGCTTCCAGCGGTGGGCGGCGCACCTCGAATTTCACGCTGACCTTGGATTCGGGCAGCAGTTTCTTCTGTATGCGCTCTTCCAGCGTGCGCGACAGCGCGTCGAAGTCAGAGACGCGCAATGCGCGGGCGTCGGCCTGGGCGGTGGCCTGGCCCGGGATGACGTTGCGGTTGGTGCCCGCCTGGGCCACGGTCCAGTTCAGCTTCAGTCCTTCCTCGGGCTTGGACAGCTTGTCCAGTTGCAGCAGTTGGTGCGCCAGTTCATAGAGCGCATTGACGCCGCCTTCCGGGCGCGCGCCGGCATGCGAGGTCTTGCCCTGCACGGTCAGGTAGGCCGCGCCGATGCCGCTGGTGGCCAGCGTCAGGCGCGCCTCGGCGCCGCCGCCCTCAAATGAGAACACCGCGTCCTGATCGGCGCCCAGGCGGGTGATGGTGCTGCGCGCGCCGGGCGAGCTGATTTCCTCGTCGCCGTTGATCAGCACGGTAATGGTGCCGTAGTCATCGAAACCCAGCTTCTGCAGCAGGGTCAGGGTATGGATGATGGCGGCCACGCCATGTTTGTCGTCGGCAATGCCCAGGCCGTAGGCCTTGTCGCCGTCGACGCGGAAGGGCTGGTCCTTGAGCATGCCGTTGCGGTAGACGGTGTCCATGTGGGCGATCAGCATGATTTTCTTCTGGCCTTTGCCCTTGAACTCGGCATGGACCATGGGGCCGACCTTCTCCGGCGTGTCGTCCAGGCGGAAGACGTCGGTGGGCTGGATGATCTCCACCGTGCCGCCCAGCGCCTTGAGGCGGTCCCGGATCAGTACGGCGATGCGCTCCACGCCCTCGACGTCCTTGCTGCCCGACTCTATCCCGACCAGGTCGCGCATGGTGTCCAGCATGGCTTGCTGCTGGGCTTGCGCGGCCTGGTGGACGGCGGCGACGGGCGCGGCCAGCGCGGCGGGGGCGCCGCTTATGAAGGCCAGGGCGATGCAGGTGCGCAGGAGTGGCAGGCGGGGAGATGGGAACGGCATCAGTGTGTACCTCTGAGCGTGCGTGGAGGGGGCCGCGTCCTCGGAGGCGCGGCGTCGGGGTAATGGGGACTTACCCTGACAGGCCACGATACGGGGGCCGCAAGGGCCTGGAAATGGTGGTTCCCCGGGTTGACTCGGTCCCCGGTTCCGTGCCGCCGGAGCCAGGGCGCAGCCCCGGACGCCATTCGGAAGAATCCAGGCCTGCGCGGCGAATGAGAAATGCTAAAATCCGCCCGCTGATCCGGTATTGACCGGTATGGGAATAGGGCGAATCGACTTCGCCTTTTTTTATGCGTTTTCTTGCGGCTTCGGGCGCCTGCCTGGAGTGCGGCAACAGGGATTCCATGTTCGAATTTATTCGCAGCCATCGGCGCTGGATGCAGTTCATCCTGCTGCTTCTGATTGTGCCGTCCTTCTTCCTGGTCGGTATTCAAGGCTATGACAGCTTCATGCGCGCCGAGCCTGAACTGGCCACGGTCAATGGTCAGCCCGTTACGCGGGCCGAATTCGACCAGGCGCACCGCAACCAGCTGGAGCAGTTCCGCCAGCGCCTCGGCGCCCAGTTCGACCCGGCCGTGATCGACACGCCGGCGTTGCGCGAAGGCCTGCTCAACCAGCTGATCAATCAGCGCCTGCTGGCCAACGTCGCCGTCGACAACCGTTTCTCGGTGTCCGACGAAACGCTGCGCAACACCATCGCCGCGATTCCGGAAGTCCAGGACAATGGCCGTTTCTCGCCCGAGCGCTACCGCCAGGTGCTGGCCGCGCAAGGCATGTCGCCGACCTCGTTCGAAGCCGGCCTGCGCCGCGACCTGGCGGTCGCGCGCGTGCTGGAGCCCGTCGGCCAGTCGGCCCGCGCGCCTGGCGAGGTCGTGGCTGCGCTGGAAACGGCATTGACGCAGCAGCGCACAGTGCAGTTGCGCCGCTTCGCCGCCGCCGATTTCCGCTCACAGGTCAGCGCGACCCCGGCCGACATCCAGGCCTGGTACGACGCCAACAAGCAGCAGCTGCAGATTCCCGAACAGGTCCAGGTCCAGTACCTGGTGCTGGACGAGGCTGCCGCCACGCAAGGCGTGCAGGTCAAGGACGAGGACCTGGCCTCCTACTACGAGCAGAACAAGAACCGCTTCGGCCAGCCCGAACGCCGCCGCGCCAGCCACATCATGATCAACCTGGCCCCTGGCGCCTCGGAAGACGCCCGCAAGGCCGCCCGCGCCAAGGCCGAGGATCTGGCCAAGCAGGCCGCCGCCGATCCGGCGCAGTTCGCCGAACTGGCGCGCAAGAACTCGCAGGACGCAGGTTCGGCCGCCAATGGTGGCGATCTGGGCTGGCTGGCTCCGGGCATGCTGACCGGCCCGCTGGAAAAGGCCATTTTCGGCCAGGCCAAGGACCAGGTGTCCGGCGTGATCGAAACCCCGTCCGGCCTGCACGTCGTCAAGGTCACCGAGATCCAGCCCGCCGCCATCAAGCCGCTGGCCGAGGTCAAGGACCAGATCACCGCTGAAGTCCGCAAGCAGCTCGCCGCCGTGCGCTTCTCGGAAATGGCCAGCCAGCTGAACAAGCAGGTCTACGACCAGCGCGACAGCCTGCAGCCCGCCGCCGACACCGTCGGCCTGAAACTGCGCACCGCGTCCGGCGTGACCCGCGAAGGCCTGCTGCCTGCCGACAAGGCCGGCCCGGGTTCGGCTGCCGCCAGCCCCGACGCCGCGCTGCTGGACAACCCGCGCGTGCGCCAGGTGCTGTTCTCGCCCGACGTGCTGCGTGAAAAGCAGAACTCCGGCGTGATCGAACTGTCGCCCGATACCATGCTGGCCCTGCGCGTTGCCGCGGTCGAGCCGGCCCACGTGCCGCCGCTGGACAAGGTGTCGGAGATCATCCGCGCCAAGCTGCTCGACGAGCGTTCGGCCGAAGCCGCCAAGAAGGCCGGCGAGGCCGCGCTGGCCGCCGATCAGGCCAACCCCGCCGCCACGCCGGAAGGCTTTGGCGCCCCGGTAATCGTGTCGCGCCAGGATCCCAAGGATCTGCCGCGTCCGGTGCTGGACGCCGTCATGCGTCTGCCCGCCACCACGCTGCCGGCCTACGCCGGCGTGCAATCGGGTGCGGACTACACGCTGGCGCGCCTGGAGAAGGTCGAGGCCGGCACGGTCGATCCGGCCGACAAGGAGCGCCTGGCGCAGCAGTTGTCGGGCGCCTGGGGCCAGGCCGAAAACGAAGCCTTGGTGCGCATGCTGCGCGAAGAGTACAAGGTGCAGGTGCTGCCCGCCGCCGCCGCGGTCATCCGCGGCGAGCAGCCGGCAGCCGGCTGATCAGCGCGGAATCAGTTCAACAGTGGCCGCAGCGTCGGCCACACGTTGTCCAGCAAAAGAGGCTGGGCATCCTCGTTCGGATGGATGCCGTCGGCCTGGAACATCGCCCGGTTCGTTGCGATACCTTCCATCAGGAAGGGCACGAGCCGGGCGTTTTCGTCTTTGGCGACCGTGGGGAACACCTGGGCGAATCGCTGGGTGTAGTCCCGGCCGTAATTGGGCGGGATCTGCATGCCGACGATCAGGACTTCGGCGTCGGCCTTGCGGGCGGTCTGGGCCATGGTGCGCAGGTTCTGCTCGGTCATGTTCAGGGGCAGGCCGCGCAGGGCGTCGTTCGAGCCCAGCTCCAGCACCACCACCGCCGGCGCATGCTGGCGCAGCAGGGCAGGCAGGCGGGCCACGCCGCCGCTGGTCGTGTCGCCGCTGATGCTGGCGTTGACGACCTGGTACTTGGGGTATTGTTCCGCTACGCGGGCCGAGAGCAGCGGCACCCAGCCGGTGCCGCGCTTGATGCCGTATTCGGCCGACAGGCTGTCGCCCAGGACCAATACGGTTCGTGGCGCGGAACCCTGGGCGGCCGAGGCGGTCTGAGCGTGGGCGGGCGCCATGATGGCGGTCGCCACGGCGGTCACGAGTAGCAGACGGGAAAATAGGCGCATGGATAACAAGAATTCGATCGAGGTGAAAGGGCTGGGCAAGCAGGTGGCCGATGCCGGCGGCACGCTCTCCATCCTGGAAAGTATCGATTTTACGGTCGAGGCGGGTAGCGCCGTGGCCATCACCGGCAGTTCGGGTTCGGGCAAGTCGACTCTATTGGGACTGCTGGCGGGCCTGGATGTTCCCAGCGTGGGCAGCGTGCGCCTGGCGGGACAGGATTTGTTCTCGCTGGACGAGGACGGCCGCGCGCGCTTGCGCGCCAATCATGTGGGATTCGTGTTCCAGTCGTTCCAGCTGCTGCCCAACCTGACGGCGCTGGAAAACGTGATGCTGCCGCTGGAGTTGGCGGGGCAGCCGGCGCGCGACGCGGCGCAAGCCATGCTGGAACGGGTGGGGCTGGGCAAGCGCCTGCATCATTATCCGCGCACGCTGTCGGGCGGCGAACAGCAGCGCGTTTCGCTGGCGCGCGCCTTCGTGGTGCAGCCGGATTTGCTGTTCGCCGATGAACCCACTGGCAGCCTGGACGCCGCCACGGGCGTGACGGTCATCGACCTGATGTTCGATCTGCACCGGGAGCACGGCACCACGCTGGTGCTGGTGACCCATGATCCGCAGCTGGCGGCCCGTTGCGGGCGCCAGTTGGTGCTGGCTGCGGGGCGCATGGTCAACGGCGACTGACGCCGCCGCCCACCGCCGGGTCGCCCCTAGGTGGGCCAGCGCCCTTGGGGACAGTTAGTCCCGGAGGGGCGCGGCGTGGGGGGGCTTCTTATTTCGCCTTGGCCACGGCCTGATTCCAGGCCGACACTACAGCCTCATACTCCTTTGCCGCCGCATCCTGGCTGACCGGGAAGATCTTGATGGTCTTCAGTTCAGGCAAGGTGGTCAGGCTGGCCACGGCCACGTCCGTACGGGTCGGGCGGCGGAAGTTCTTCACCAGCTGGGCTTCCTGCGATTCCTTGCTCAAGAGGCCGTCGTACAGCGCCTTCGCGGCGTCCATGTTCTTCGCGCCCTTGATGATGAACATGCCTTCAGGCGCCAGGTAGCTGCCCTCGGTCGGGTAGACCAGCTTGATCTCCTTCTGGCCGCCGGCCACGTATTCCTGCGCGGCGTATTCCAGCGTCATGCCGACGGCGTACTCGCCCGCGGCCACGCCCTTGTAGGTGGTGCCCGACGAGGCCGTGACGACCGCGTTGGCGGCGATCTTGTCCAGGCCTTCCTGGCCGAACTGCTTGAAGAGGCCGTACACCAGCATGTAGGCCGTGCCGCTCTTGGACGGATCGGTGATGGCGAACTTGTTCTTCCACTGCGGCTGCATCAGGTCGGACCAGGTGGCCGGGGCCGGCAGGCCCTTGAGCTGGCGTTCGTTGACCATCATCACCATGACGTGCACGTTGGTGCCCACCCACAGGTCGTCCGGACCGCGGAACTCGGTGGGGATCTTGTCCAGGTCGGCCGGGCGGTAGGGCTGCAGGTGCTGGCGGTAGGCGCCCAGCGTGCCGAAGCCGCCGCTCCAGAACAGGTCGCCGCGCGGGTTCTGCGCTTCGGCCTCGATGCGTTTCATCATCGTGCCGGTGCCGCCGGTGACGGGCTGCACGTTCAATTTCGGCGACTTCTGCTTCACCGCGTCCAGGGCGGTTTCGATCGTCTCCGTGTTGTTGGACGAATAGAGCACGACGTTCTGGGCCTGCGCGGCGCCGGTTGCCAGGGCGGCGGCGAGGACGCTGTACTGAAGTAGGTGCTTGAGTTGCATGGTTAGCCTCTGTGCGAGTGGGTTATTTACCGGAGAACAGCTTGATGCGGAACGCCTTGACCGACACGATGATGGGCAGCACGATGACCGTGACCAGCGCCGCACCGTAGGCCGACGCCATGCCCAGCCTGCCGCCGTCGACCTGGCGGAAGATGGCGATGGGCATGGTCTCCAGGCCGCCGCTGTAGGCGACGATGGAGGCCGACAGCTCGGAGATCGTGGTGAGCCACATCAGGATGGCTGCCGAGATGATGGATGCCTTCATCGCGGGCAGGACTACCTTGAAAAACGTCATGAGCGGAGACACGCCCAGGCTGATCGAGGCTTCCTCGATCGATTCGGGGATGTTGAACAGCACCGACGAAGCGTTGCGCACCGCGAAGGGCAGGCGCCGCACCGTGTAGCAAAGCACCATGATTCCCGAAGTGCCCGCCAACACCAGCCAGCCGGTGTTGAAGGTCTGCACCAGCGCGATGCCGAGCACCGTGCCGGAAATGGTCAGCGGCAGCACCACGATGTAGTCCAGCACCTGGGTCGACGCGCTGCGCTTCTTGATCGTCAGGTAGCTCACCAGCACCGCGAAGGCCACGCCCAACACCGTGGCCAGGGACGCGAACTTGAGCGAGTTCAGGATGGGCTCCGGCGCGCCATGCAGCGCGCGCTGCATGCTGGCCAAGGACCACTGGCCCCATTGCATCACCGGCCCGCTGGTCTTGGTGAAGGCGGCGATGAACACCACGATGAGCGGCAGCAGCGAAATGAAGATGATCAGCCCGACGCCGCTGGTGTAGAGCAGGGCGGTCCACGACCGCACGCGGGTGGCGGCCGGCGCGCGCCCCTGCGTCATGGTGTAGACCTTGCGTTCGACCACGCGTTTCTGGAAGAACAGCACGATGGCGACGATGGCGATGGACACCACCGACATGGCGCTCTGCAGTGTCGGGCTGCCGCCCATTTCGCTGACGAAGGTGTTGTACGTCATGACCGAGAGCAGCGGCACGCGGCTGCCCAGCAGCATGGCCAGGGCGAAGTTGCCCACCACCAGCGTGAACACCACCAGCGCGTTGACCAGCACCGCCGGCAGCAGCACCGGCACCAGCACGCGCAGCTTGGTCAGCAGCGGCGGCGTGCCCAGGCTCAGGCCGGCTTCTTCCAACTGGCCGTCGAAGCCGCGCAACGCGGCCAGCACGCCCAGGTAGATGTAGGTGTAGTAGACCAGCGTCATGGAGAACACCATGCCGGTCCAGCCGTAGAACGAAGGCAGCGAGATGCCGGCGTCGCCCAGCAGATTGGTCAGGATGCCGTTGTTGCCCAGGATCAGCAGCCAGGACTGGCCGACGATGATCTCGGGGATCACGATTGTCAGCACCGGCAGGATCGCCACCAGGTTCTTCAGCGGAAAGTCGAAGCGCGCCACCATGTAGGCGAAAGGCACGCCCACCAGCACCGTGCAGGTCGTGACCGCCAGGCCCAGGATCAGCGTATTGCCGAAGGCCTCCACATACTGCGAATCGGCCAGCAGGGCCTTGAAGCCCTCCAGCGTGAAGCCGCCGTCCTGCCCGGTGACGCTGTTGCTGAACAGCACGCCCAGCGGATAGAGCACGAAGAACAGCAGCAAGGCCAGGCTGATCGCGGTCAAGATGCCCCAGGGCCACCATTTGATTTTCATGGTCGGCGCGTCCTCAGGCGTTGACGACGCGGCTGTCGGCGGGGATCAGCACCTGCACGGCTTCGCCGGGCTGGAACTGCGCCACCATATTGCCGGCATGCAGTTCGACGCGGATCTCGGAGCCATTGTCCAGCGCGATGCGATAGGCCGTCTTGAAACCCAGGTACTGGCGCCGCAACACCTTGCCGGGCAAGGTATTGGGCACGTAAGGGGCGGGCGCCATCAGGGCCAGTTCCTCCGGGCGGGCGATCAGCACGCCCTTGCCGTCCAGCTGGTCGCTGCCTTGCACGCCGTCAAAGCCCAGGCCGCAGATCTCGTAGCGCACATGGCCGGCGGGAGCGCCTGCCTGGCCGTTGCGGGCCGGCACCGGGATCACGTTGGCCGAGCCGATGAAGTCCGCCACGTAGGCGTTGACGGGCGTGCCGTAGAGTTCTTCCGGCGTGCCCAGCTGGGCGATGTCGCCGCGATCCATGATGGCGATGCGGTCGGACATCGCCAGGGCTTCTTCCTGGTCATGCGTCACGAACACCGTGGTAATGCCGGCCTCGCGCACCAGGTCCAGGATCACGTCGCGCATTTGTAGACGCATCTTGGCGTCCAGGTTGGAAAGGGGCTCGTCCATCAGCAGCACGCGCGGGCGGATCACCAGCGCGCGCGCCAGGGCCACGCGCTGGCGCTGCCCGCCGCTCATCTGCGCGGGATAGCGTTCCGCCAGGGCCAGCAGCCCGACCTTGTCCAGCGCCTCGTTGACGCGCCGCGTGATTTCGGCGCGCGCCACGCCGCGGGCGCGCAGGCCGTAGGCGACGTTGTCGAAGGCGGTCTTGTCGGGGAACAGCGCATAGTCCTGGAACACCATGCCGATGTCGCGGCGGTGCGCGGACACATGGGTCACGTCGTCCTGGTCGAACAGCAGGCGTCCGCCGTCGGGCGCATAGAAGCCGGCAATGCAGCGCAGCAGCGTGGTCTTGCCGCAGCCGCTGGGTCCCAGCAGCGTGTAGAACGCGCCGTCGGGGATGTGCAGCGACAGATTGCGCAGCACTTGCTGCCCGCCGAAAGTCTTGACGATGCCGTCTACGGTGATTGATGCCATGTTTCGCTTCCTGCTTGAGGTTGTCGGCATCATAGGAACGCGCTGTGCGCCCGACCAGCGGTGTTTTTTAAGGGTAGTCGTTAGTTTTTCTAAGAGGTCGGCGCGCGGGCTATCACCTAGAATGCGGCTGGATGGCAGAGGCGCGCGCAAGCCGCGCCCATAGAAAAATAGACGACAAGGGAAAACGTGGGAAAGAGCAGCACAGCGCGGCGCCGGGCCGGCGCGCGGGCGGGCCGCAACTGAGATGGCGGGGCAGAGCCTGCCGCCGCTCAAGGCCTTGCGCGTGTTCGAAGCCGCGGCGCGTCTGCGCAGTTTCACCGCGGCCGCCGACGAACTGAGCATTACGCACAGCGCGGTCAGCCAGCAGATCCGCATACTCGAAGAGTACGTGGGGCAACCCCTGTTCGCGCGCGAGGCGCGCGGCGTGGCGCTGCTGCCTTGCGCCCAGGCCTATTTTCCCGAGATCCAGGCCAGCCTGGAACGCATCGCGGCCGCGACCGCCAAGCTGAAATCGCCCGCCTATGGCGGCGTGCTGCGCGTCTGCGCCACGCCGTCCCTGACCATGAAATGGCTGATTCCGCGCCTGTCGGCGTTCCAGGCCCGGCATCCGGGGGTGGACGTGCAGCTCACCACGCAGGGGCGCTCCTTCCTGGACCGTGGCGGCGATACGGGCAGCGACGTGCTGATCCGCCATGGCTACATGGCGCATTCGGACCTGGCCTGTGTGCACTGCCTGGACGACTTTCACGTGCCAGTGGCGTCGCCGCGCTTCATCGAGCGCAACCGCCTGGCCGCGCCTGCGGATTGCCTGGGGCATCCGCTGCTGAAGATCGCGGGCGGCATGGACCACTGGCCGCGCTGGTTCGCGCTGGCCAAGGTGGACGTGCCCGCGCAGTTGCCCGGGCCGGTGTTCGACCACCAGTTCCTGTGCATGCAGGCTGCCATGAACGACCTCGGCATCGCGCTGGCGCCTTGGTGCCTGCTGGAAGACGATATCCGCGCTGACCGGCTGCGCCCGCTGTTCGACGGCCCGCAACTGCCCAACGCCGGCATCCACGCCCTGTACCGGCAGGACGGTCCCGCCGCTGCATCCGCGCAATTGTTCATCGAGTGGCTGCGCGAGCAAGGGCGCGACCCCTCCCATTCCGCATAGACAAGGACAACTCATGCATTCCGCCTCGACGATACCCGGCCTGCACTGGCGCGGCATTGCGCCTCCGCTGGCGCTGAGGGACTACAAGCTCATCGCCTTCGACATGGACTCCACGCTGATCTCGATCGAGACGCTGGACGAGATGGCGGACCTGATGGGCAAGAAGGCCGAGGTGGCGGCGCTGACCGAAGCCGCGATGCGCGGCGAGATCAAGGACTACAAGCAGAGCCTGCGCGAGCGCGTGGCGCTGCTGGCGGGTATGCCGGAAGCGGCGCTGGACGAGGTCTACGAGCAGCGCGTGCGCATCAATCCTGGTGCCGAGACGCTGATCGCGGCCTGCAAGGCCGCGGGCCTGACCTGCCTGCTGGTGACCGGCGGCTTTACCTGCTTCACCGACCGCCTGCGGGTGCGCCTGGGCCTGGACGACGTGCGCGCCAATGTGCTGGAAATCGTAGACGGCCGCTTGACGGGCCGGCTGCTGCCCCAGGCCTGGGGCGATATCTGCGACGGAGAGGAGAAGCGCCGCAAGCTGCTCGAAGTGTGCGCGGCGCTGGGCGTGGGACCGGAGCGCGCCATCGCCGTGGGCGATGGCGCCAACGATCTGCCGATGATGCGCGCCGCCGGCTTGTCGGTGGGCTACCGCGCCAAGCCGGCCGTGCGCGAGGAGGTCAAGGTGGCGATCGACGAAGGCGGCCTGGACCGCCTGCTGGAGCTGATGGCGCGTTAGCGGCGCGGCTTACGCCAGGCCGCGGATTTCCACGGCCGGATCGGTGTCGGCTTCATAGTCGACGCCGTCGATCTCGAAGCCGAACAGGCGCAGGAAGTCCTGCTTGTAGCCCGCGAAATCCGTCAGCTGGTAGATGTTGTCGTTGGTGACCTGGCTCCACAGCGCCTGCACGCGGGCTTGTATTTCGGGATCCAGTTCCTTGTAGTCGGCGCGCAGGCGGCCGTCCTGGTCCAGGATGGGCGCCTGGCCGCAGAGGCTGTCGCGGTACAGGCCATAGACCTGTTCGATGCAGCCTTCATGCGTGCCGGCTTCCTTCATGGTCTTGAACAGCAGTGACAGGTAGAGCGGCATCATGGGGATCGCCGAGCTGGCCTGCGTCACCACCGCCTTGAGCACCGACACGCGGGCGTCGCCGCCGCGCGCGGCCAGCTTGGCGCGGATTTCCAGCACCTTCTGGTCCAGGTCCTTCTTGGCGGCGCCGATGGAGCCGTTCCAGTAGATGTCGTGGGTGATCTTCTCGCCCAGATAGGTGAAGGCCGTGGTGGTGGCGCCTTCGGCCAGCACGCCCGCTTCCAGCAGGGCATCGATCCACATCTGCCAGTCTTCGCCGCCCATGACGGCCACGGTGGCGTCGATCTCGGCCTGGGTGGCCGGTTCCAGCACGGATTCCTTGACCACTTCGCGGTCGGTGTCCAGGCCGCGCAGGTTGACCGCCTGGCCGATGGGCTTGAGCGTGGAATTGAAGACTTCCCCGGTTTTCGGGTGCGTGCGACGCGGCGCGGCCAGGCTGTAAATCACCTGGTCGACCTGGCCGAGGTCCTGTTTGATGAGATCTATGGTCTTGCGCTTGATCTCGTCGGAGAAGGCGTCGCCATTGACGCTCTTGGCGTAGAGCCCGGCGGCGTGGGCCTGCTCGTGGAACTCCGCCGTGTTGTACCAGCCCGGGGTGCCAGCCTTGGCAGCGTCGCCGGGCCGTTCGAAGAACACGCCCAGCGTCTGCGCGCCGCAGCCGAAGGCCGCGCTGATCCGCGCCGCCAGGCCATAGCCGGTGGATGCGCCCAGCACCAGCACGCGTTTCGGCCCGCCAGCTATCGGCCCCTGGGCCTGGACGTAGTCGATCTGATTGCGGACGTTGGCGGCGCAGCCGGCCGGATGGGTGGTGACGCAGATGAAGCCGCGCACACGGGGCTTGATGATCATGGGAGCCTCGATTCGGGGATTGCCTGGATCGCCCATGCGCGAAAGCGCAAAAAGCGACCCGCATTGTACGGGAGGAGGCGCCCGCGCGCTGCTGGCTCAGCGCACGCCGGCCCGGGCCAGCGGCGCGGCCTGGGCGCGGCTGCGGCGCCATTCGATCAGGCCGATGCCGATACCGCTGGCGCAGATGATGGCGATGCCCAGCCAGGTCAGAGGATCCGGGAAATGGCCCCAGACCAGCCAGCCGACCGAGGTGGCGCTGATGATCTGCAGGTAGACAAAGGGCGCCAGGGTAGAAGCGGGCGCGCGGCGGTAGGCGGCGATCTGGAACAGATGCCCAAGGCCACCGGTGATGCCGGTGGAGATCAGCACGACCCAGTCCAACGGCGCCAGCGCCTTGAGGATGGGCAGGGCGGGCGGCAGGATGAAGGGCAGGGCCAGCGTCAGGCAGATGGTGCCGACGGCGCCGCTCCAGATCAGCGAGGTGAACGGGTCGTCGCCCGCGACGCGGCGCGTCGCAATGAACTGCACCGCGAAACAACAGGCCGTGAGCAGGCCGAACACCGTGCCGACGGGATCCAGGCCGCCGCCGGGACGGATCACGATGATCACGCCGATGAAAGCAATGCCCGCGGCGACGAAACGCGACAGGCGGGCAGGTTCCTTGAGCACCCAGGGCGCGGCCGACAGCACCAGCAGCGGCGCCAGGAAATTGATGGCGGTGGCTTCGGCCTGGGGGATGTAGCTCAGCGTGGTGAAGAACATCAGCGTGGCCAGGAACATCGAGCCACCCCGCAGGATCTGTTCGCGCGGCTTCTTGCTGCGAAAAACGCCCAGGCCGCGCGCAGGCAGCACCAGGGCCAGCACCAGCGCCAAGTGCACGGCGTAGCGGAACCACGACAGCACCAGCAACGGTACGCCCGCGTTCATCACCCACTTGCCGCTGGCGTCCAGGCACGACAACGTCCACATCGACAGCACCAGCAACAGCACCCCCATCATCGGGCCGCCGGAGGCGGGCGCGGTTGAGCGCGTGCGACCGTGATCGGCCGGGGTCATCGACAAACTCCTTATCTGGCTGGGACGCCGGCTTGCGGGCACCGGGCGGCTGACATGATACGCTCATCGCGCCGGGGGAACAGGCTGATGATCGAACTACGCAATATCGAAACTTTTTTCTGGGTAGCCACGCTGGGCAGCTTTCGCGCCGCGTCGGACAAGCTCAACACCACGCAGCCTGCGGTATCGCAGCGCATTGCCTCGCTCGAGGCCGACCTGGGCGTGCGCCTGTTCGAGCGCGAGGCGCGCGGCGTGAAGCTGACCGCCAAGGGGCACGAGCTGCTGTCGCACGCCGAACGCATGCTGCAGGTGCGGCGCGACATGTTCGAGGCCGCGCGCGAGCAGAACGTCATGAGCGGCACGGTGCGCATCGGCGTGGCCGAGACCATCGTGCAGACCTGGCTGCCCACGCTGATCGAACTGATCCATTCGAATTATCCGGCGCTGGTGCTGGAGATCGAGGTCGACACGACCCATGTGTTGCGTTCGCACCTGATGTCGCGCCAGATCGATCTGGCCTTCCTGATGGGACCTGTGCTGGAGGCGCGGGTCGAAAATCTGCCGCTCTGCACCTATCCGCTGGCCTGGGTCGCGAGCCCGGTGCTGGACCTTGGACCCGAACCGTTGACATTGGAGCAGATCGGCAAGCTGCCCATCATCACCTATCCCTCCAACAGCGCGCCGTACCGCGTGGTGCGCGACATGCTGACGCGTGCGGGGGTGACCGCGCCGCGCATGTACGGTAGCGCGTCGATGTCGATGATGGTGCGCATGACCCAGGATGCAATCGGCACCAGCGTGATCGCGCCTGTTTTCCTTGGCAAGGAATTGGCCCGCGGCGAACTGCGCATCCTGTGCGTGCAGGCCGATCCCTTGCCGGAACTGAATTTCACGGCGACCTGGGTCCAGGGGCCGGATAGCCACGCGGTGCGCGTCATCGCTCAGATGGCCCAGAAGGTGGCCGAGCAGGCAGCGGACGGGGTGCCTATCTAGGTGTTTACCCCAGCAGGCGTCGCGAGGGCGGCGCAATCAGCCATTTGGCAGGGCTGCGGCCCGGCGTGGCTAGCTGCCCGCTGAGCCGCGCCACTGCGTCGTCTGCGCGAAACGCAACGCGCCTGCCGGGCGAGACCAAAGAAAAATTTATACCCCCGTATCGCAACATACGATTGGACGCTCCGCGCCCCTGACGCTGCAATGGCGGCACATCAATAACGATCGCCTGGATGCATAGAGCGGGGGAAGCATGAACCAGCGTATGTCCCATTCCCAGACCCGGGCGGCAAGCCAAGCCGCGCAGGCGCGATGCCTGTCGTTGCGCGGCTGATCTCCAGACTCTCCGATTGCCACCGCGCGCCGCCAGGATAACGGGATCCGGCGCGCGGCATACCATCCCGCCAGCTAGGAGTTTTGTCCATGAAGAAGTCGCTAGTTTTCGCCGCTGTCGCCGCCGGCTTGCTGGCCGGCGCCGTCCAGGCGCAGGACCTGCCCAAGACGCAGTTGAAGGTCGTGGGCGGCCTGAGCAACCTGACCGCCTACAACGATTACGAAAAGCCGTTCTGGACCAAGACCATTCCCGAGCTGTCCAAGGGGCAGGTCACGGCAGATATCAAGGGCTTCAACGAAATGGGCCTTAAGGGTCCCGAACTGCTGCGCCTGATGTCGCAGGGCGTGGTCGAGTTCGGCACCGCCACCCTGGCGTACTTCGCCAGCGACAACCCCATCAACGAAGCGATCGACCTGGCCGGCCTGGCGCCTGACGTCAAGACCGCGCGCGCCGTTACCGACGCGTTCGAGCCGGTCTACGCCAAGCTGTATGGCGAAGGCAACAACGTCAAGCTGCTGGGCATTTCCACCTACCCCGCGCAAGTGCTGTTCTGCAACGCCGAAATCAAGAGCCTGGCGGACATCAAGGGCAAGAAGGTCCGCACCAGCAGCCGCACCACCGCCGAGTTCGTCGAGGCGCTGGGCGGTTCCAGCGTGACCATGGCCTTCGGCGAAGTGGTGCCCGCGCTGCAGAACAAGGTGGTGGATTGCGCCATCACGGGTTCGCTGTCGGGTTATTCGGCCAAGTGGTACGAAGTGTCGACGCACCTGGTCGCGCTGCCGATCAACTGGAATCAGCAGATCCACGCCGTGAACCAGAAGGCCTGGGACAAGCTGGATCCCAAGGTGCGCACGTTCCTGCAGACCAATGTGAAGACCCTGGTCGACAACATCTGGGACGCCGCCGCACGCCAGACGCAGGAAGGCTATGACTGCAACACGGGCGCTGCCGCTTGCCCGTTCCCGGTCAAGGGCAAGATGGTCCTGGTCCAGCCCTCGGACGCCGACCGCGCGCTGCTGAAGAAGGTCACCGAGGAAGCCGTGCTGCCCAAGTGGGCCGCGCGCTGCTCGGCCCAGTGCGTGAAGGACTTCAACGCGACGGTCGGCAAGACGCTGGGCCTGACTGCCAGCAAGTAGTTCCCCCCGAAGCGCTGCGCGCTTCCCCCCCCAGGGGGGGCATGCCTGCGGACCGGCTGAGCCGGACCCGCGGCATCCCGATGGGGGGAGTCGCTGCAGATCGGCATAGCCGGCTTCGTGGCGTCCCTATGGGATCGTTCGTTACATAGCTGGGAGGGCGCTGCGCGCCCGACCCTGCAAAGGTTTTACTCATGACTCAAACTGAACACTTTCGCCTGCTGGGCGGGCTATTGCGGCGCGCTGAGAGCTTCTCTCGCGTGGCCGTGTGGGCCGGCGGCGCACTGACGGTGGCCAGCGTGCTGCTGATCTCGTTTGACGTGCTGGCCCGCAAATTCCTGGGCTTCACGACGGGCGGCGCGGATGAGCTGTCCAGCTACGCTTTCGCCATCAGCACCTCGTGGGCGCTGGCGTTCGCCACGCTGCAACGCGCCAACGTGCGCGTGGACGTGGTCTACCAGTACATGCCGGTGCGCATCGCGGCCGTGCTGGACTGGATCTCCATGGTGGCCCTGGCGGTCTTCATGGTCTACCTGACTTACTACGCGTCCGAGGTGGTGCAGACCTCCTGGGCGCAGAAATCCGCCGCCAACACGCCGCTGGCCACGCCCTTGTGGATTCCGCAGGGCCTGTGGCTGCTGGGCCTGGGCTGGATGTGCATCACGGTCGCGCTGATGCTGGCGCGCGCCTCCGCCGCGCTGGTCACGGGCGACATCGAACTCGTCAAGAACATTTGCGGCGTGCGTTCGGCGCAGGAAGAGGCCGACGAGGAAGCCGCCGCCGGCGAGCGCATGGTGAAGGGAGAAGCCGCATGATTTCCACCGCATTGATACTGCTCCTGGTGCTGATCGGCCTGTCCATTCCGGTGGGCGCGGCGCTGGGCGTGCTGGGCCTGATCCTGGACCCGCTGTTCTCGATGCTGCCGCTGACGCGCGCGATCGGCGAAGTGTCCTGGAGCACCAACAACGAGTTCCTGCTGGTGGCGATTCCGCTGTTCATCATGCTGGGCGAGGTGCTGCTGCGCGCCGGTTTCGCCGAACGCATGTATGGCGCGATGAGCCTGTGGCTGTCGTGGCTGCCGGGGGGGCTGATGCACGCCAACATCGGCGCCTCGACGCTGTTCTCGGCCACCTCCGGCTCCAGCGTGGCGACCGCCGCGACCGTGGGTACCGTGGCCATCCCGCAGATCCGCAAGTACGGCTACAACGAGCCGCTGTTCCTGGGCAGCCTGGCTGCCGGCGGTACGCTGGGCATCCTGATCCCGCCATCGATCAACCTGGTCATCTATGGCGTGCTGACCAATTCGTCGGTGCCCAAGCTGTACCTGGCCGGCATCATCCCGGGCTTCGCGATGGCCGCACTGTTCATGCTGACGGTGGTCATCGCCTGCGTTGCCAAGCCGTCCTGGGGCGGCAAGAAGATCCAGGCGACCTGGGGCCAGCGCATCGCCAGCCTGGTGCACCTGGCGCCGCCCATGGGGATCTTCTTCCTGGTGGTGGGCTCCATCTACGCCGGCCTGGCCACGCCGACGGAAGCGGCCGCGCTGGGCGTGCTGGGCGCCTTCATCCTGGCGGCCTGGTTCCGCCGCCTGTCGTGGTCGATGCTGCGCGAGGTCATGGAAGGCACCATGCGGTCGACGGCCATGATCATGCTGATCGTGGTGGCCGCCAGCTTCCTGAACTTCGTCATGTCCGCTACCGGTCTGACGGATGCACTGACCAAGTCGATCACGGGCCTGGGCCTGTCGCCCGGCTGGATGCTGCTGATCGTGGTGATCTTCTACCTGGTGCTGGGCTGCTTCATGGAAACGCTGTCCATGATGATCACGACCATCCCCATCGTCGCGCCCATCATGATCGGCCTGGGTTTCGATCCCATCTGGCTGGGCATCGTCATCATCATCCTGGTCGAGGCCGCCCTGATCACGCCGCCCGTCGGTTTGAACCTGTTCGTGGTGCAAAGCCTGCGCAAGAGCGGTTCCATGAGCGCGGTCATCGTCGGCAGTCTGCCGTTCGTGCTGGCCATGTTCGTGATGCTGGCGCTGCTGGCTTTCTGGCCGGACGTGGCGCTGTGGCTGCCGCGCGTGTTCGGCTGACCTTCATTCCATAGACATTCCGGGCGCGGCGAGCCGCCGCGTCCTTCACTCCCTTATTTCAGCAGGACAGATATGAAAGCCGTATTCCAGATCGAAGATTCGCAACCCCGCCAGGTCGAAGTCGAGTTCGACACCCTGATCGTCGCCGGCTGGGCCGGACGCGACATCGCCGCGATCGAGCACCACATCGAAGAACTGGCCGCCATCGGCGTGCCGCGTCCCAGCAGCGTGCCGCTGTACTACCGCATCGCCGACAACCAGCTGACCCAGAAGGAAACTGTGCAGGCCCTGGGCGAGGACTCCTCGGGCGAAGTGGAAACCTTCGTGTTCGCGGTGGACGGCGAGATGTACGTCAGCATCGCCTCGGATCACACCGACCGCAAGTTGGAGACCTATAGCGTGGCGATGTCCAAGCAGGTCTGCGTCAAGCCGCTGGCCAATAGCGCCTGGCGCCTGGCCGATGTGGCCGACTACTGGGACGAACTCGTGATCCGTTCCTACATCGTCGAGAACGGCGTGGAAGTGCTGTATCAAGAGGGTCCGCTGGCGTCGCTGCGCACGCCGCAGGATCTGGTCGCCGGCTACACCGGCGGCTCGGCCGTGCTGCCGGCGGGCGCCGGCATGACCTGCGGCACCGTCGGCGCGATCGGCGGCATCCGCCCCTCGGCCGACTTCACGATGGAGTTGCACGACCCGCGCCGCCAGCGCAGCCTGCGTCACCGCTATCATGTCGAGACGCTGCCCGTGGTGGCCTGATTCCGGCCTCCGGCGCCTATCGCCAGGCGCGCCCGCGGGCGCGCCTGTTTGCACTCATGCCGCAAGGCGGCACTAGGATGACTATGGTTTCGACTCTGAATGATCTGACCCTGGCCCTGCAAGAGGGCCGCAGCAGCTCCGTGGAACTGACGCGGGCCGCACTGGCCCGCGCCCAGGACGTAGCGGGCGAGGGCGCGCGCGCCTACACCCGCTTGTACGCCGATACGGCGCTGGCCCAGGCGCAGGCGTCCGACACGCTGCGCGCGGCCGGCATCGTCCGCTCCGCGATCGAGGGCTTGCCCATCAGCATCAAGGACCTGTTCGACATCGAGGGCGAGACTACGATGGCGGGTTCCGTGGCGCGCGAAGGCGAGCCGGCGGCCGACGCCGACGCTGAAGTCGTGCGCCGCCTGGTGGCGGCGGGCGCGGTCATCATCGGCCGCACCAACATGACCGAGTTCGCCTATTCGGGCCTGGGCATCAACCCCCACTACGGCACGCCGCTGAATCCCTACGACCGCGCCACCGGCCGCATTCCCGGCGGCTCGTCCTCGGGCGCCGCCGTCTCGGTCGCCGACGGCATGGCGGCAGCCGCCATCGGTTCGGACACCGGCGGCTCGGTGCGCATCCCCGCCGCGCTTTGCGGCCTGACGGGCTTCAAGCCCAGCGCCTGGCGCGTCTCCATGGAAGGCGTGCTGCCGCTGTCGGCCAACCTGGATTCCATTGGTCCCATCGCCGCCAGCGTGCGCTGCTGCGCCGAGCTGGATGCCATCCTGTCCGGCGACGGCGGCCCGGTGCCGGAAGCGGCGGCGCTGCGCGGTTTGCGCCTGGCCATCCCGACCACCTTGGCGCTGGACGCCATGGACAAGCACGTCGCCGACAGCTTTGCGGCCGCGGTCAGCCGCTTGAAGGACGCGGGCGCGCTGGTCGAAGAGATCGCGATTCCGGAATTCGCGGAACTGGCCGCCATCAACGCCAAGGGCGGCTTCACCGCCGCCGAGGCCTGGGCCTGGCACCGCGACCTGATCGCCCGCGCCGGCAAGCGCTATGACCCGCGCGTGGTGTCGCGCATCATGCGCGGCAAGGACATGAGCGCGGCCGACTACCTGGACCTGCTGGACGCGCGCGAAGCCTGGGTGGCGGCGGTGGACCGCCGCATCGCGGGCTATGACGCCCTGATCATGCCGACCACGCCGATCGTGGCGCCGGCAGTGGCCGACCTGCAGGCTTCGGACGACGCCTACTACGCGGCCAACGGCCTGATCCTGCGCAATCCGACGCTGATCAATTTCCTGGATGGCTGCGCGCTGTCGCTGCCTTGCCATGCGTCCGGCACGGCGCCGGTGGGGCTGATGATCGCGGGCAGCAATGGTACTGACCGCCGCATCCTGAGCATCGGCCTGGCGGTGGAAGCGCTGTACGCCGGCCAGTGATGCAAGGCCGGGGCGGACGCGGCCGCCGGCCCGTCCCGGGCGCTAAGATGGCGGCTGCATAGCCGGACGCCGCCGCCATGATCGATCTGCGCAATATCGAGACCTTCTTCTGGGTCGCCACCCTGGGCGGGTTCCGGGCCGCGGCCGAGAAGCTCAACGCCACCCAGCCCGCCATTTCCCAGCGCATCGCGTCGCTGGAATCGGATCTGGGCGTGCGTCTGTTCGACCGCGACACCCGCGGCATCAAGCTGACGGGCAAGGGCCGCGAACTGCTGTCGCATGCGGAGCGCATGCTGCAGATGCGGCGCGACATGCAGGAGGCCGCGCGCGCCAAGAGCGTCATGAGCGGCACGCTCAGGCTGGGCGTCTCGGAAACCATCGTGCATACCTGGCTGCCTACCTTGATGGAGCATCTGCACGACGTCTATCCGGCGCTGATGGTCGAGATCCAGGTGGATACGACCACGGTGCTGAAGACGCAGCTGGCCTCGCGCCAGATCGACCTGGCGTTCCTGCTGGGGCCGATGGAAGAGCCCCGCATCGAGAATCTCTATCTCTGCAACTACCCCCTGTCCTGGGTGGCCAGCCCCAAGCTCAAGGTCGGACGCCAGCCGATCGCCCTGAAGCGGCTGGCCGAATGGCCCGTCATCACCTATCCGTCGACCACCGATCCGCACCGCGCCGTGCGCCAGTTGCTGCAGCAGGCCGGCGTGGAGGCGCCGCGCATGTATGGCAGTTCCGCGCTCAGCGTCATCGTGCGGATGGCGCAGGACGCAATCGGCACCGCCGTCATCGCGCCCGTCATCCTGCACAAAGAGTTGGCGCAGGGCGAATTGCGCATCCTGGAGGTGAAGGCGCCGGCCTTGCCGCCGCTGCACTACACCGCTTGCTGGATGCAGGGGCCGGATAGCCAGATCCCGCGCGCGGTGGCCGAGGCGGCACAGCAGATTGCGCGTGAAGAGGCGCTGCGCTATCCGGCTTAACCCTGATAAGGAATATTGATCGGGGTCTATCGCAACTTGTGATTGGACGCTGGTCCGCGGTTCCTGTGCAATGTCCCCATACCGGAATCATCATTGAAGGGATGGACATGCATACGAACCCTGCCGTGCGCACCAGCGTGGAATTGGCCCGCCAGGCGCGCCTGGATGCGCGCAGCGGCAAGCTCACCGGCCCCACGGCGAACCTCGCGCCGGGCCATGTGCAGGCCAACCTCGCGATCCTGCCGCGCGCGCTGGCCGCGGACTTTCTGCACTTCTGCCAGCGCAATCCCAAACCCTGTCCCTTGCTGGCCATGTCCGAGCCGGGCGATCCCGCCTTGCCGGAATTGGGGCAGGACATCGATATCCGCAGCGACATCCCGCGCTACCGCGTCTGGCAGAACGGCGAGCTGGTGGCCGAGCCCACCGACGTGCGGGATCTTTGGCGCGACGACCTGGTGTCGTTCCTGATCGGCTGCTCGTTCTCGTTCGAGGAAGCGATGCTGGATAACGGCCTGCCCGTGCGTCATATCGAGCAGGGCTGCAACGTGCCGATGTACCGCACCAATGTTCCAACCCATGCCGCGGGCGTGTTCGGCGGCCCGCTAGTCGTGTCCATGCGTCCCCTGAAGGCTGCGGACGCCATCCGCGCCATCCAGGTGACCTCGCGGTTTCCCTCGGTCCACGGCGCGCCGGTGCACATCGGCGACCCCGCGTTGATCGGGATTGCCGACATCAGCCGCCCGGACTATGGTGATCCGGTGGAGATACGCGAAGGCGAAATGCCTGTGTTCTGGGCTTGCGGCGTGACGCCGCAGTCGGTGGTCGCGGCTGTGCGGCCGGAGTTCTGCATTACCCACGCGCCGGGCCACATGCTGGTCACGGACCTCATCAACAGCAGGATGGCGGTGTTCTGACCGCTCGCCTGCCGTTTCCAGGCAGCGCGTAAACAGGAAGCGGCAGCAGTCGTACTTGTGCAGCAGTATCCGTTGTGCCACCAGAACGATCCATCATAGGACAAGGGGAAATGGCGACAACGCTTTGAATCTGGGGCCTTCCGGCTGGCCGGAGGGTCCCGTGACGCCGCGAACGGGGCCATTGCCCAGGCGATGCACCCGCCCGCGCAGATGAATTGCTTTCACACCTAGCCGGTTCAATCCAGGAGTCCAGTTATGAAGATGAAGCTCATCGCGGGTGTCGCCGCGAGCCTGGCGCTGATGTGCGCCGTGCCCGCGCAGGCCCAGCAGGCCGTGCGCATCGGCGCGATCTATCCCCTGTCAGGCGCCCTGGCCTCCACCGGGGCGGAAATCAAGGCGGCCGTCGAACTGGCGGTCGACATCATCAACAATCCGCATCCCGAACTGGAAGGCATACCGCTGGCGGCGGGCAGCGGCCTGCCGGCGCTGGGCGGCGCCAAGATCGAAGTGGTGTTCGGCGATTCGCAGGGCAAGCCCGAAGTGGGTCTGGCCGACGCCCAGCGCCTGATCGACCAGGAGAAGGTGGTGGCCCTGACCGGCGCCTACCAGTCGGCCGTGACCAAGACCGCCAGCCGCATCGCCGAGCAGCGCGGCATTCCCTATGTGAATGGCGAATCCAGCAGCCCGGACCTGACCGAGCGCGGCTACAAGTGGTTCTTCCGCACCTCGCCCAACGACGACACCTTCGTTGAGAACATGATGCAGTTCCTGGACGGCGTGAAGGCCGTGCCGACCGCCAAGATCGCCGTGGTGTACGAAAACACCGACTTCGGCGTGAACACCTACAAGGCCGTTGAAAAGTTCGCCAAGCAATACAAGCGCCAACTGGTCGCCAACATTGCCTATAGCGCGGGCTCGGCCTCGGTGACGGCGGAAGTGCAGAAGCTGGCCGCCGCCAAGGCCGACGTGGCGATCTTCGCCAGCTATACCTCGGACGCCATGCTGTTCGTGCGTACCATGCGGGAAAGCAAGTACGCGCCGCCTGTGCTGCTGGCCAACGATGCGGGCTTCATCGATTCGCGCTTCGTGCAGGAAGTGGGGCCGCAGGTCCAGGGCGTGCTGACGCGCGACGTCTGGGGCAATGACGTGGCGGCGTCCAAGGCCGGGCTGAAGAAGATCAACGACATGTACAAGGCCAAGACTGGCAAGGATCTCAACGGCAACAACGCCCGTTCGATGCAGGGCGTGCTGGTGCTGGCCGACGCGATCAACCGGGCCGGTTCGACCGATCCCGAGGCGATCCGCAAGGCGCTGGCCGCCACCGACCTGGGCGAGGCGCAGGTCGCGATGCCCTGGGCCGGGGTGCAATTCGACGCCAAGGGCCAGAACACCAAGGGCTCGGGCCTGATCCTGGAGCTCAAGGGCTCGTCCTACCAGACGGTCTGGCCGGAAAAATACCGCACGGACAAGAGCCTGCCGACGCTGCCGTTCGCCTGGAAGTAACCACAGACGCGGCGGGCCGCGGGGTCCGCCGCAGGAGCACTCCATGTTTGAAGCTCTCTCGGCAGGCTTGTTCAACGGCCTGATCTATGCCGCGGTGGCGGTGGGGTTGGCGCTGATCTGGGGCATCACCGACGTCATCAACTTCGCCCACGGCGAATTCCTGATGCTGGGCATGTATGCCGCCTATTGGCTCTACACGCTGGGCCACATCGATCCCACGCTATCGGCGCCGCTGGTGGCCATCGTGCTCGCCTTCGTCGGCTTTTTGACCTACGCGCTCATCATCCGCCGCTTGCAGAAGGGGCCGGCGATGGCGGTCATCCTGGCCACCTTCGGCCTGGGGCTGGTGCTGCGCCAGGTCGCCTTCATCGCCTTCAGTCCCGATTACCGCAGCCTGCCCGACACCCTGGTGTCAGGCAGCGTCACGGTGGCTGGCATTTCGCTGGGCAGGCCACAGGTGGTGACGGGGTTGATCGCGCTGGTGGTAGTGGTCGCGCTGTTCATCCTGGTGTACCGCACGCGCTGGGGCCATGCCTTGCAGGCGGTGGCGGAAGACCGCCAGGTGGCGGCGCTGGTGGGCATTTCACCCGACCGGGTCAACGCCCAGGTCTGGATGCTGGGCAGCGCCGCGGTGGGCCTGGCCGGCGCCTTGCTGACCACCTTCTTCTACGTGTTTCCCTCGGTGGGCACGGTGTTCGGCCTGCTGGCTTTCGTGGCGGTGTGCATGGGCGGCTTCGGTTCGTTGCCCGGCGCCTTCATCGCGGGGATTCTGATCGGGATCATCGAGGCCATGACGGGCTACTTCGTCGCGCCTGCGCTCAAGACGGTGAGCGTGTTCATCCTGTTCATCCTGGTTCTCTGGTATCGGCCGCGCGGCCTATTCGGGCGGTGGTGAGATGAACAAGACAAACAGAATCGACGCCGCGTATGCGGGCGTACCGAAGTGGCCGGTCGCGGCGGCGGCCGTGGCCGCCATCCTGATGGCCCTGGTGCCGCTGGTGGTGAAGGACGCCTTCACCCTGCAGGTGCTGTTGCTGGCCATCATGTTCGGCGCGCTGGGCGCGTGCTGGAACCTCGTCGGCGGCTTCCTGGGACGGATCTCCTTTGGCCACAGCGTGTTCGTGGGGGTGGGGGGCTACACCACGTTGCTGCTGCTGCACCATCTGAAGCTCACGCCGCTGTTGGGCATTCCGCTGGGCGGGGTGATCAGCGCGGCGCTGGCCTGGCTGGTGGGCGGCCCCACGCTGCGGCTGTCTGGCCATTACTTCGCGATGGCCACCATCGCGCTGCTGCAGATCGGGCTGCTGCTGATGATCAACTGGGAATGGGCGGGCGGCGCGGTCGGCCTGGAGGCGCCGATCGGCGACGCTGCCTGGATGCTGCTGTTCCGCAGCAAGGTGCCGTACTACTGGATCGCGGTGGGCCTGGCGTTCCTGACCTTCTGCGCCACCTTCTTCCTGGTGCATTCCAAGACCGGCTTCTACTGGCGAGCGATCAACGGCGACGAGGCGGCCTCGCGCAGCCTCGGCGTGCCGGCCGACCGCTACAAGATGCTGGCCTTCGTGATGTCGGCGGGCATGACCGGGGTCTGGGGCGGCTTCTTCGCCATGTACGTGGGCTTCATCGATCCGGAGTCCATGTTCAACCTGACGATGTCGGTGCAGGTCGTGCTGGTCACGATCCTGGGCGGAGTCGGTACGCTGATCGGTCCTTGGTTGGGAGCGGCGGTGCTGCTGCCGCTGTCCGAGGGCACGCGCGTGCTGTGGGGCAGTTCGGGCATGGGCCTGGACCTGCTGGTTTTCGGCCTGGCCATTTTGCTGGTCACGATGTTCCTGCCGGGCGGGCTGGTCACACTGAGGAGGCGCCGTGGCTCTGCTCGACGTTAAGAACCTGACCAAGCAATTCGGCGGCCTGGTCGCGAACAAGGACATCTCGCTGTCGGTCGAAGCGGGTGAAATCGTCGCCATCATCGGTCCCAACGGCGCGGGCAAGAGCACCCTGTTCAACGGCCTGGTGGGGCATCACGAACCCACCTCCGGCTCGGTGACCTTCGATGGCCAGTCCATGATAGGACGCCGTCCCGAACAGGTGGCCGCCATGGGCCTGGTGCGCACGTATCAGATCCCGCGCAGCTTCGGCCAGATGACGGTGCTGGAGAACGCCATGGTCGGCGCGCTGCTGCGCCATCCGCGCCTGCAGGACGCGCGCCGCGAATCCGCCCGCGTGCTGGAGCTGGTGGGGCTGGCCGAGCGCGCCGACGTGCGGGCGGCAGAGCTGAACGTGGCCGGGCAGAAGCGCGTCGAGCTGGCGCGGGCGCTGGCGACCGAGCCGCGCATGCTGCTGCTCGATGAAGTGGCGGGCGGCCTCAACCCGGCCGAGGCCATCGCCCTGGCCGAGATCCTGCGCGGCATCCATGCGTCGGGCGTCACGCTCATCATCGTGGAACACGTGCTGGAGGTGGTCATGCGGCTGGCCCAGCGGGTGCTGGTGCTGAACTTCGGCCAGATGATCGCCGAGGGCGCGCCGCAGGAGATCGTGCGCAACCCGGCCGTGATCGAAGCCTATCTGGGGAGAAAGCACCGTGCCTGATGCGATGCTGAAAGTGGAAGAGCTGAGCGTGGCCTATGGCGGCGTGCAGGCGGTGCGCGGTGTGTCGCTGGAAGTCAGGCCGGGCGAGATTGCGGCCTTGCTGGGCGCCAATGGCGCGGGCAAGTCCAGCACCTTGCTGGCCATTGTCGGGGCGGTCAAGCCCAAGGGCGGGCGGGTGGTGTTCGAAGGCCGGGACATCACCGGCACGCCGCCGGACAGGCTGGTGACTCAGGGGATCTCCATGATCCCCGAAGGCGCCCGCGTATTCGCACGCCAGCCGGTGGAGCAGAACCTGCGCCTGGGCGCCTATACGGTGCGGGACGAGCGCGTCTACGGCGAACGCCTGGAGCGGGTATACGCGTTGTTCCCGCGGCTGAAGGAGCGCCGCGCGCAGCTTGCCGGCACCATGTCAGGCGGCGAGCGCCAGATGCTGGCCATCGGCCGGGCGCTGATGAGCGGCCCGCGCCTGCTCCTGATCGACGAACCCAGCCTGGGTCTGTCGCCGTTGTTGGTGGAGCAGGTATTTGATGCGCTGGCGGCCCTGAACCGCGACGACGGCCTGTCGGTCCTGCTGGTGGAGCAGAACATGGCGCAAGCGCTGGAAGTCGCGGCGCGCGCCTATGTGATGCAGAGCGGGAGGGTGGCGCTGTCGGGCGAAGCGGCGGAACTGGCGGCCTCGGACGAGGTGCGCAAGGCGTATCTGGGGATGTAAATCGGGGGATGTGACGAAACCGCGCCGGACGCGCAAGGCGTCCGGCGCGGACAGTCATCAGAAGATGTGGCGGAAGCCCACTGCGGCGCCGAGCTGGTTGCTCTTGCCGGTGATTTCGCCGCTGGCGGCATCGCTGACCTTGTTCCAGTCCACGGTGCCGTAGATCTGCGAGCGCTTGGACAGCGAGTACTCGGCCACGGCGACCAGCGCGTAGCGTTTGCCCTTGTCGCCGTCTTCGACCACGTTCTTGCTCTGGTCGTAGTAGGCGGCGCCGGTGATGGCCCAGCGCGGCGTGGCCTGCCAGGTGACGCCGGCGAAGTAGCCGTTGTCCTTGCGGTCCAGGCCGGGAGCCTGGGCACCGCCCATGACGGCGTTGACCCAGCCAGTTTCGTCGCGGCCGTTGTAGTAGCCGGCGAACACCTTGGCGCCTTCGAACTGATAGGACGCGTTCAGGTTCCAGACGCGCTGGCGCAGATCGGAATCCGTGCCGTCGTAGGTCTGCTGGTAGCCCGCGCCCAGGCCCAGGTTGCCCACGGTGTAGCGCAGGCTGGCGCCGTACTGCTGGCCGGCCTTGTGGTCGTTGTAGTCGTCGCCGTTGGCCCAGGACAGCACGAACGCCAGGTCTCCAATGGTGTTGGAGTACTTGGTCATGTTGTTGGTGCGCACGCGCGACATGGCGGCGGGCAGCCAGGCGTTCTGGTCGTAGTTGCCGACAGTCAGCGGGTCGAAGTAGTCGGCCAGCAGGTCGAACATCGGCGTGTTCTGCAGACCCAGCGTCAGTGCGCCGATATTGCCGCCGTCCAGGCCGATATAGGCCAGGCGGCTGAAGGTCTTGCTGGGATCCGAGCCGCGACCGTTCTGCATGTTGAAGCCGTTTTCCAGGCGGAAGAAGGCGCGGTTGCCGTTGCCCAGGTCTTCGGAGCCGCGTAGGCCCCAACGGCTGTTGGAAATGGCGCCGTTCTCCATCGACACGCGGCTGCCGTCCGCGCCGACGCTGCCGGCGCTGGTGCTGAGGTAGCGGATGCTGACGTCGGCGATGCCGTAGAGGGTGACGCTGGTTTCGGCTTGGGCCGTGCCGGCGGCCAGGCCCAGGCCTGCAAGGGCGAGGGATAGAGTGATGCGTTTCATGCGGGGGGCTCCTCCTGGGTAGCGCTATTTTTAATGGCGCCGGGCTTTTGGCCCGGCTGGTCGCGCCTGGCGGATCGTCAGGCGCTGGGCCGTCGCTCCGACGCTTTGGGTAAGCGCGGGTCCGGGCGATGGCCGCATATGCACATATACGCCGTAATGTTGCAACGTATCAGCGCCTGGGAATTCTAGAAAAGTTGAGGAGCAAACAACACCTGTAGTTTTTTGGAGTTTTCCCTGGTTTACAGGAACGCAAAACAGGGGGCGGGTAGAGTGCGCGGGCAGGGGTTAAAAAAAACCCCGTTGCAGGAACGGGGTTTCATGTTGGCGCCAGGCTACAGCGTCATGTGCAGCGGCAGCCACGTCGCTATGCCAGGCACGGCATAGAGCAGCAGCACCGCCAGGATCATGAGGAAGAACATGGGCAGCGAGGCGCGCGCGATATAGGGCAATTCCCTGCCGCTCATGCCGGACAGCACGAACAGGTTGAACCCCACCGGCGGCGTGATCTGTGCCATTTCCACAACGAATACGATGAAGATGCCGAACCAGATCAGGTCGATGCCGGCGGCCTGCACCGTGGGCAGCAGCACGCCCATGGTCAGCACGACGATGGAAATGCCGTCCAGGAAGCAGCCCAGGATGATGAAGAACACCATCAGCGCCATGATCAGCCAGAATTGAGACAGGCCTAGTCCGCCGATCCATTCGGCCAGCGCGCGCGGCAGGCCGATATAGCCCATGGCCAACGTCAGGAACTGCGCGCCCGCCAGGATCAGCGCGATCATGCAATACAGCCGGGTTGCGCCCAGCAGCGATTGCATGAAGGTGGAGCGGTTGAGCGACCCCTGCAGCGCGGAGAGGAACAGGGCCCCCACCACGCCGACCGCGGCCGCTTCCGTGGCGGTGGCGATGCCAGTGTAGATCGACCCCAGCACCGCGCCGATCAGCAGCATCACCGGGATCAGGTGGCGCGAACGCGACAGCTTCTGCATCAGCGACAGGCCCGGATCGGCCGCCGGCACCTGGCTGGGGTTGCGGATCGCCCACCAGGCGATGTAACCCATGAACAGCAGGGCCAGCAGGATGCCCGGCACGATGCCCGCGATGAACAGCTTGGCGATGGACACGTCCGCCGCCACGCCGTACACGATCATGATGATGGATGGCGGGATCAGCAGGCCCAGGGTGCCGGCGCCCGACAGCGTGCCGAGGATCTTGTCCTCGGGATAGCCGCGGCGCGTGAGTTCCGGAATGGTCATCTTGCCGACCGTGGCGCAGGTTGCCGCGGACGAACCCGAGACCGCCGCGAAGATGGCGCAGCCGATCACGTTGGTGTGCAGCAGCCGACCGGGAAGGCGGTTGAGCCAGGGGGCGAGCCCCTTGAACAGGTCTTCGGACAGCCGCGTGCGGAACAGGATTTCGCCCATCCACAGGAACAGCGGCAGGGCGGTCAGCGTCCAGCTGGAGGACGCGCCCCAGATGGTGACGGCCATGGCGTCGCCGGCCGGCCGGCTGGAGAAGATCTCCATGCCGATCCAGGCGGTTCCCGCCAGGGTCAGGCCGACCCAGACCCCGCAGCCCAGCAGCGCGAAGATCGAGACGACCAATAGGGTTATGACGAGTAGTTCATTCATGGGTTTGCTGCGAAGTGGCGGCGGACAGGCCGCGTGAGCGTCGGATCAGCTCGTCGATCAGGGCGACCAGGAACAGCACCGTGCCCACGGCCATGCTGAGCTGGGGAATCCAGAGCGGCGTGGCGTCGTTGGATGTGGAGATGTCGTTGAACTGCCAGGAGTCGTAAGTCAGCTTGACGCTGAAGAACGCGAAGGCGGAAGCGAGCAGGCAGCCGACCGCCAGGGCGAATATATCCAGCTTGCGGCCGGCGGCCGGCTTGAGCGAATTGAGCAGCAGCGTGACGCGGATGTGCTCGCCGTGCTTGAACGTGCTGGCCAACGCAAGGAAACCCGCGGCGGCCATGAAGTACCCGGCATAGGCGTCCGTGCCGGGAATGTTCATGCTGAGCTGGCGCGCGATGATCGCGGCCAGCACCGACACCAGGACGCCGATCGTGCACAGGCCGGCCAGCAGGCCGGCCGCGCCGTATAAACCATCTAGAAAGCGGCGCATGGAAATATCACTGCTTCTTGTAGGCGTCGATCATGGCCTGACCGTCAGCGCCGGCTTTCTTCAGCCAGTCGTCCAGCATGCGCTTGCCGATCACCGACAGGCCTTCCTTCAGCTCGACCGTGGGCTTGATGGTTTCCATGCCGTTCTTGGCCAGCTCTTCCTGGTACCACTTGTTCTTTTCCTGCGACAGCTTCCAGCCGCGCTCCTCGGCCTGCGCGCCGGCCTTCTTCAGGGCAGCCTGGGTCGCGGGGTCGAGCGCGTCGAACGCCTTCTTGTTGACGATGATGGCGTTCTTCGGCAGCCAGGCCTGGGTGTCGTAGAACTTCTTGATGTACTCGTAGGTCTTGGTGTCGTAGCCGGTCGATGCCGAGGACATGTAGGAATCGATGACGCCGGTGGCCATGGCCTGGGCCAGTTCAGCCTGCTGCACCGTGACGGGCTGCGCGCCGACCAGTTCGGCGATCTTGGCCGTCACCGGGCTGTAGGCGCGCCACTTCAGGCCCTTCATGTCGCTGATCTGCTTGATGTCCTTGTTGGCGAAGATGCCCTGGGGCGGCCAGGCCACCGCGTACAGCAGCGTCATGCCGTGCGAATTCAGCTTCTTTTCGAGGAAGGGCTTCTGCGCTTGGTAGAGCTTGAACGAAGCGTCGTAGCCGGTGGCCAGGAAGGGCAGGCCGTCCAGTTCGTAGATCGGGTCTTCGTTCGCAAAGTTGGTCAGCAGGATCTCGCCGATCTGCGCCTGATTGCCTTGCACCGCGCGCTTGATCTCGGGCGCCTTGTACAGCGAGGCGTTGTTGTGCAGCGTGATCTTCAGCTTGCCTTCCGACAGCGTATCCACGTCCTTGACGAAGGTGGTCAGGTTCTCGACGTGGAAGTTGCTGGCCGGATAGGCCGTGGGCAGATCCCATTTCGTTTGCGCCTGTGCGCCTGCGCTGAACGCCAGGACGATGCTGCCGGCGAGCAGGGAAATTTTCTTGTGCATGGGTGGGTCCTTCTTTGCGAATGGTGAAGCCGGGTTGTGCCCGAAAGGCATTGCGAAAGAGTGCGCTGCGCCGATGACGCGCAGCTGAAAAGCCGTGCCATTCTATGTTGCTATGCGGCGGCAGGGCGCGTGAAATCGCGTCTTTACGGGTTATTCCTAACAGCCGCGCGCAGCGTCGATCATTGAGGGTTCAATCTTTGCGCAAACGCAATGCAGCGGCCGTTTTTCTTCTAACATTGCGTATCGAATGCATGGTGCAGAGGCGCGTGTGAACTTCGTTTTCCGTCGTGATGAATTGCTGGTTGAAGAGACGTCCGCAGTCTTGCCGGACACCGCCTTGTGCGTACAGATAGGCTTGGCGGCGGCGGCCTTGCAGCCGATCTGGGCGCTGCCCGGTTCGCCGTACCGCACCGTGCATGTCGAACCCGGCGTGGAGCCGCCGCAGGGCTATGCCTTCAGGAAGCTGCGCTCGCTGTTCGGCGTACTGGACGATGAACGCATGGCGTTGGCCGGTCGCGCCTACCAGATTGCCGAATGGGCGCGCACACACCGGTTCTGCGGCGTCTGCGGCACGCCGGCGGAACGCGTGCCCACCGAGTTTTGCCTGCGTTGCCCGTCCTGCGGCTTTTCGGCCTATCCGCGTATTTCGCCGGCCATGATGGTGCTGATCCGCAAGGGTGACAGCATTCTGCTGGCGCGCCACACCACCACGGCCACCTCGCGCTACACCGCGCTGGCAGGCTTCGTCGAGCCTGGCGAAAGCATCGAGCAGACCGTCCATCGCGAGGTCCACGAGGAAGTCGGCTTGAAGGTCGGCAACCTGCAGTATTTCGGTAGCCAATCCTGGCCGTTTCCGCATTCGCTCATGGTTGCGTTTACGGCGGACTACGTGTCGGGGGACATACGTGTCCAGGAAGACGAGATCGCCGATGCGCGCTGGTTCGGCCCGGGCGATCCCATGCCCGAGATCGCGCCGCGGATTTCCATCGCAGGCGGGCTGATCCGGGCCAATCTGCCCATGGGCTGGTCGGCGCCTTAAACCGCCTTTCTGGTTTGGAGTTTTCTAGGGGTATTCCCTCGAAAGAGGGGATTTCTGGCGCTCCGTTCGTATTTTTTATTGATGAAATATAGATAAATTATTAGTATTTCACTCATATAAACTCGGCTTGCGGCTCCCATGACACCCGCTTTGATTGCATCGTCGGCCCATCTGGCCGGCGGCAGCGCGCCCGACCTCTCCGAGGTGGAATTCGGCCTGATGATCGCCAGCCACGCCTTCGACCGCTGGACCGTGCGCTGCATGGCGGCGGCCGGGCTGCCCGACCTGACGCCCACCGACGTAATGGTCTTTCATCATGTCTATCACCGTGAACGGCCCAAGAAGCTGGCCGACATCTGCTTCACGCTGAACGTCGAGGACACGCACATCGTCAGCTATGCGCTCAAGAAGCTGGACCGCCTGGGCGTGGTCAAAGGCGAGCGCAACAGCAAGGAAGTCTTCTACAGCGTGACCCCGGACGGCGCGGCCATCCTCAAGCGCTACGCCGAGATCCGCGAACAATGCCTGACCGCCGGCCTGGACGCGCCGGGTGGGGGCGGGCTGGACTACAGCCGCCAATTGGCGCACACGCTGCGCGCGCTGTCCGGCCTGTACGACCAGGCCGCCCGCGCGGCGACCTCTCTTTGATTCCATTTATCCGCGCGCGGCCGCATGCGCCGCGGCGACTCTTTGTTTGCAAGGACAGCTATGAAGTGGCAATTCTGGATTGACCGTGGGGGTACCTTTACCGACATCGTGGCGCGGCGTCCCGATGGCACGACCACCACGGCCAAGATGCTCTCGGAAAACCCGGAGCAGTACCGCGACGCGGCCGTGGCCGGCATCCGCAAGCTGCTGGGCATCGCGCCCGGCCAGCCCGTGCCCGCCGATCAGGTCGAGTGCGTGAAGATGGGCACCACGGTGGCCACCAACGCCTTGCTGGAACGCAAGGGCGAGCGCACCTTGCTGGTGACGACCAAGGGTTTCCGCGACGGCCTGCGCATTGCGTACCAGAACCGTCCGCGCCTGTTCGATCGCAACGTCCTTCTGCCCGAGATGCTGTACGAATCCGTGGTGGAAGCGGACGAGCGCGTGGCCGCCGACGGCGAGGTGATCCGCGAGCTGGACCAGGAAGCGCTGCGCGCGGCCATGCAGGCCGCCTACGACAGCGGCATCCGCGCCGTCGCCATCGTCTTCATGCATGCCTGGCATGCGCCGGAACACGAGCGCATCGCCGCCCGCATCGCGCGTGAAGTGGGCTTCCCGCAGGTGTCGGCCTCGCACGAGGTCAGCCCGCTGATCAAGTTCGTGTCGCGCGGCGATACCACGGTGGTGGACGCCTATCTGTCGCCCATCCTGATGCGCTATGTGGACCAGGTGGCTGGCGAACTGCCGGGCATCCGCCTGATGTTCATGCAATCGAGCGGCGGCCTGACCGACGCGCACCGTTTCCGGGGCAAGGACGCCATCCTGTCGGGGCCTGCCGGCGGCATCGTCGGCATGGTGCGCACCAGCGAGATCGCGGGCTTTCCGAAGGTCATCGGCTTCGACATGGGCGGCACCTCCACCGACGTGTCTCACTATGCCGGCGAATTCGAACGCGAATTCGAGACCCAGGTGGCCGGCGTGCGCATGCGCGCACCCATGATGAGTATCCACACGGTGGCGGCGGGCGGCGGTTCGATCCTGCATTTCGATGGCGCGCGGCTGCGCGTGGGTCCGGATTCGGCCGGCGCCAACCCTGGTCCCGCGTGCTATCGCCGCGGCGGCCCGCTGGCGGTGACGGACTGCAACGTCCTGCTGGGCAAGATCCAACCCGATTTCTTCCCCAAGGTCTTCGGCCCCGAGGCCAATGAGCCGCTGGACCGCGACGCGGTCGTGGCGCGCTTTACGGCCATGTCCGACGAAGTGCGTGCGGCCACCGGCCGCGAGATGAGTCCGGAACAGCTCGCCGAGGGCTTCCTGGAAATCGCGGTGGGCAATATGGCCGAGGCCATCAAGCGCATTTCGGTGCAGCGCGGCCATGACGTGACCGAATACGCGCTGACCGTGTTCGGCGGCGCGGGCGGCCAGCATGCCTGCCTGGTCGCAGACGCGCTGGGCATGACGACCGTGTTCGCGCATCCGCTGGGCGGCGTGCTGTCGGCCTATGGCATGGGCCTGGCCGACCAGACCGACATGCGCCAGAAGACGGTCGAGAAGGTGCTGGACGCGGACCTGATGCAGGCGCTCCAGGGCGAGCTGGACGAGCTGGCCGGCCAGGCCGTGGGCGAATTGCGCCGCCAGCATGTGGCCGAAAGCGATATCAGCGTGCAGCGCCGCCTGCACCTGAAGTACCGCGGCACGGACACCTCGCTGGAAGTGGCCTACACGGACCTGGACCAGGCGCGCAAGGATTTCGAGGCGGCCTACCGCCTGCGCTATTCCTTCCTGATGCCCAACCGCGAGCTGGTGGTGGAAACCATCTCCGTCGAAGCCACGGGCGGCGGCGAACGCGTCAGCGAAGCGACCACCGCGCGGCTGCGCGATGGCGCCCTGGCTCCCAGCCGCGTCGTCAGCATGTACAGCGGCGGCGCCTGGCGCGACACGCCCTTGTATGTGCGCGAGGACATGGCGGGCGGCGACGTGGTGGCGGGGCCCGCCATCATTTCCGAGCCCAACCAGACCACGGTGGTCGAAGCAGGCTGGCAGGCTGAACTGACGGCGCAGGATCACTTCGTGATCCGCCGCGTCGAAGCTCGTCCGGAACGCCGCGCCATCGGCACACAGGCCGATCCGGTCATGCTGGAGGTCTTCAACAACCTCTTCATGTCGATCGCCGAGCAGATGGGTTACCGCCTGCAGAACACGGCCTATTCGGTCAACATCAAGGAACGGCTGGACTTCTCCTGCGCGATTTTCGATGCGCAGGCCCGTTTGATCGCGAATGCCCCGCACATGCCTGTGCACCTGGGTTCCATGGGCGAGTCCGTCCGCACGGTCATGCGCGCCAACGCGGGTCGCATGCAGCCCGGCGACGCCTACGTGGTGAACGATCCGTACCACGGCGGCACGCACCTGCCGGACGTCACGGTCATCACGCCGGTGTTCGGTCGCGATGGCCGCGAAATCCTGTTCTACGTGGGGTCGCGCGGGCACCATGCCGACATCGGCGGCACCACGCCGGGCTCGATGCCGCCGGATTCCAAGACGGTGGAAGACGAAGGCGTGCTCTTCACCAACTTCCAGCTGGTGAAGAACGGCGAGTTCCGCGAAGCCGCCGCGCGCGGCATCCTGGGCTCGGGCCGCTGGCCCGCGCGCAATCCGGACCAGAACATCGCCGACATGCACGCGCAGATCGCCGCCAACGAAAAGGGCGTGCAGGAGCTGCTGCGCATGTGCGACCACTTCGGCCTGGAGGTGGTCCGCGCCTACATGGGGCATGTGCAGGACAACGCCGAGGAAGCGGTGCGCCGCGTGATCTCGGTGTTGAAGGACGGCAGCTACGAGTATCCGCTGGACAACGGTGCGATGATCCGCGTAGCCGTGAAGGTCGACACCCAGGCGCGCAGCGCCGTGGTGGATTTCACCGGCACGTCCAACCAGCTGGACAACAACTTCAACGCACCCGGCGCCATCGCCGTGGCGGCGGTGCTGTACGTGTTCCGCACGCTGGTCAATGACGATATTCCGCTGAACGACGGCTGCCTGGTGCCGCTGTCCATCATCCTGCCGGAAGGCTCGATGCTGCGCCCGAATCCGCCGGCCTCGGTGGTGGCGGGCAACGTGGAAACCTCCATGTGCATCGTCAACGCGCTGTACGGCGCGCTGGGCGTGCTGGCCGCGAGCCAGGGCACGATGAACAACTTCACGTTCGGCAATGCGCGCCATCAGTACTACGAGACCATCTCGGGCGGCACGGGCGCGGGTCCGGTGCGCATCGATGCGGCGGGTCCCCACGATGAAGGTTTCGCAGGGACTTCGCTGGTGCAGGCGCACATGACCAATTCGCGCCTGACGGATCCCGAAGTGCTGGAGTTCCGCTTTCCGGTGCGCTTGGAGTCCTACGAAATCCGCAAGGGTTCGGGCGGCGCCGGCCGCTATCCGGGCGGCGACGGCGGCGTGCGCCGCATCCGCTTCCTGGAAGACATGACGGCGGCGATCCTGTCGAACAACCGACTGTACGCGCCGTTCGGCCTGGCAGGCGGGCAGCCCGGCGCCATGGGCCGCAACTCGGTCGAGCGCGCCGATGGTTCGGTACAGGAACTGGGGCCGCAAGACAGCGCGCAGCTGTGTCCGGGTGACATCTTCGTCGTTGAAACCCCCGGAGGCGGGGGCTACGGCCAGGCTTGACCCGTAGCGGATGAAGCAACGGCCGCGTCAGCAATGACGCGGCCGTTGTTTTTCGGGCGTGGCGGATGACTACGATTCCGTGTCCGACATCACGTCCAGCGCAATGTCCGCCTTCGCCTTGCGGTCGTAAACCCGCAGGGTCACTTCGCTTTCTCCGATCTCGAATAGCGCGGTCGCCAAGGTGTTCTCGTCATCGGGATCGTCCGCCGCGGTGCGCAATATCGGCAGCTTTCCCTCGGTGTCGTGCAAGGCGGCGATCACATCGTCGCGGCCGGTGCTGCCGGACCAGCCGTCCACGATTCCTTCGATGCGGTTCTGCCGCGCCCGCGACGAGTCCGTGACCAGCTGCGCCACGCCGCCCATGTCCGCATGCACGATGTGATTGGCATGGCCGTAGCGCGTGCCGATCTCCAGGATGGAGACCGAGCCCGGCGCGACTTCGGCGCTGAGCAGGCGCGGGTCGCCGGCCGCGCCCAGCGTGTGATGGAAGCCGCCGGAATGCGGCAGTTCGCGCAGCAGCCCGACGGCCTCGTCCAGCGTGGCGCAATCCAGCAGCGCGCGCGCCATCAGCATGCGCGGCACGCCCGGATGCCGTTGCCGGATGCGCAGGTTGTTGATGGTCTGGACCAGCCCGGCGCGGTTGGCGCCGAAGGTGTGACCGGGCAGGGAACCGGGGTAATAGAAGCTGACGTAGCCGGGTGCGTCGTCCAGCGCCACGTCGACCAGATGGCAACGCCCATGCAAGTAGGGATCGCCGTCCTCGTTGTGGCCGATCCAGCGCGTGCCGTCCGCCGCCCGTAGTGCGACCGACGTGCAGCCGTCGGTGGTGCTGTGCAGCAGGTCGCCGCGGCAGTTCCACAGCAGCACGTCCTCGATCGGCATGCGCAGGCCTTCCGCCATGCCTTCCAGCTCTTCCCAGACTGCCGGCAGCGCCGTTTGCGCCTGCCGTGCCAACTCGTCCAGGAAGGCGTGGCCGCGCCACGGCCGCAGCGCATCCCAGCTGCGGCTTTGCTCCAGGTAGGTTGCCATCAGGGGGCGCGCCAGCTTGCCCAGCGCCAGGCCGGTTTGACGCCGGTTGCCGGCAATGCGCACATATTTGTAGGCCATGGGAATCCTCCGGGTGTCATGCGGATTGTAAATTTTCCGGCCGCTGCCGGGTGGGGACGTATGCGTTAAGATCGGCGGTAAGCTGTGCCGGAGACCCCGGCGCGGCCTAGGAATCATGCCCCTACAACAACCCCGGGGTGCCGACTGGTCCCCAAGAGGAGAGTTTCATGATCAAACGCAAAGTCGCCGCCGCGCTGGTCGGCCTGTCCGTGGCCATGTTCGGCGCCGCCTCCGGCGCGCAGGCCCAAGGCAAGGAATTGGTGGTGGCCACCGATACCGCTTTCGTGCCGTTCGAGTTCAAGCAGGGTAATACCTATGTGGGCTTCGACGTGGATCTCTGGGCGGCCATCGCCAAGGAACTCAACCTCAAGTACAAGCTGCAGCCCATGGACTTCGCCGGCATCATCCCGGGCCTGCAGACCAAGAACATCGACGCGGCGCTGGCCGGCATCACGATCCGCGACGACCGCAAGAAGGTCATCGACTTCTCCGATCCTTATTACGAAAGCGGCCTGGCCATCCTGGTCGGCGAAAAGAACACCGACATCAAGGACGCCAAGTCCCTGGCCGGCAAGACCGTCGCGGTCAAGACCGGCACCGCCACCGTGGACTTCCTGAAGGCCCAGGTGCCGGACGCCAAGCTCAAGCTGTTCCCGAACATCGACAACGCCTATCTGGAACTGGCCACGGGCCGGGTGGACGCGGCGGTGCACGACACGCCCAATGTCCAGTACTACGCCAATACGGCGGGCAAGGGCCGCGTGAAGGTGGTGGGTTCGGTCAAGAGCGGCGACTTCTACGGCATAGCCTTTCCCAAGGGCAGCGATCTGGTGCCGCAGGTGAACAAGGCCCTGGCCACGCTGAAGGCCAACGGCCAGTACGACGCCATCTACACCAAGTGGTTCGGCAAGAAGCCCTGAGCATACGGGTTCGCTTTGCGTTCCGGGACCGCTCGGCAGCGGCCAGCGCCGGCTGATGCCGGCCGCTGCGCCGCAGTCCGGCGGGCGGTCCCGCGCCGCTCTCGCCGTGCCATGCCGCGGCGCCGCGCCATAGGGGGAATATCGTGGAGTTTGACTGGACTGTAATCAGGGACGCGCTACCCAATCTGCTCGAGGGTACGCTCATGACCATCAAGATCACGTTCTGGGGCTTGTTTGGCGGCTTCTTGCTGGGCGCGCTGTCAGGCGTGACGCGGGCCTATGGGCATCCCGTGCTGTCGGCCATCGCGCAGGTCTACGTCGCGGTCATCCGCGGCACGCCCATCGTGGTGCAGGTGATGTTCATCTATTTCGCCTTGCCCTTGCTGGCGAACATCCGGGTGGACGCGGAATGGGCGGCGATTGTCACGCTCATCATCAATTCCGGGGCCTATATCTCTGAAATCGTGCGCGGCGCACTGCTATCCGTGCACAAGGGCCTGAAGGAAGCGGGTCAAGCCATGGGGCTGCCGTTCCACAAGATCCTGTTGCACATCATCGGGCCGGTGGCGTTTCGCCGCATGATTCCGCCGCTGGGCAACCAATGCATCATCAGCCTCAAGGATTCGTCGCTGTTTATCGTGATCGGCGTGGCCGAGCTGACCCGCCAGGGCCAGGAAATCATGGCCAGCAATTTCCGCGCCGTCGAGATCTGGTCGGCGGTGGCGATCGTTTACCTGATCCTGACCGGCCTCATGGCGCTGGCCCTGCATCTGGTTGAAAGAAGGATGCGCATACTATGAGCATGGTCGAATTTCACAACGTCACCAAGAACTTCGGCGAGTCCATGGTGCTCAACGGGATTTCGCTGAACATCGACGCGGGCGAGGTCGTGGTGGTGGTTGGGCCGTCGGGCTCCGGCAAGTCCACCTTCCTGCGTTGCATCAACGTGCTTGAAACCATCAATGGCGGCGACCTGCTGGTCGATGGCCTGAGCGTGAACGGCGGGGCCGCGCAAGTGCGCGAGATCCGCCGTGAAGCGGGCATGGTGTTCCAGCAGTTCAACCTGTTCCCGCAGATGACCGCGCTGGAAAACGTCATGTTCGGCCCGGTGCATACGCGCGGCCAGAGCCGCGCCGAGGCGCGCGAACTGGCCGAGAGCCTGCTGGCCAAGGTTGGCCTGGCCGAGCGCATGAACCACTATCCGTCGGAGCTGTCCGGCGGCCAGCAGCAGCGCGTGGCGATTGCGCGGGCGCTGGCCATCAAGCCCAAGCTGATGCTGTTCGACGAGCCCACGTCGGCGCTGGATCCGGAGCTGCGCCACGAAGTCCTCAAGGTCATGCGCGACCTGGCCGAGGAGGGCATGACCATGGTGGTGGTCACGCATGAGATGGAGTTCGCGCGCAAGGTGGGCAGCCGTTTGATCTTCATTGATGCCGGCAAGATCGCCCATGATGGGCCCCCGGGCGAATTGCTGAGCAATCCGCCCAGCCAGCGGCTCAAGGATTTCCTGCAGCACGTGACCTGATTGCGGCGTGCAGGGCGGGGTTCAGCCCTGCACATCCGCTTTGCACCTCAGCCTTTCACGCGCACGATCTTCTGCACCTGCGGCACATGGCGGATGGCGCGGATGACCTGCGCCAGGTGCTTGCGGCTGTCGACCTGGATGGTCAGATGCAGCGACACCGTGGCGACTGCGTCGTCGTGCATGGTGACGTGCACGATGTTGGCGTCGGCCGCCGTGACTTCCGCGGCCAGCCGTCCCAGCACGCCGCGCTCGTTGCGCGTGACGATGTCCAGCCGCGTGGCCAGGTGCTTGGCAGTGTGGGCGTCCCAGGCGACATTGATCCAGCGTTCCGGCTCGCGCAGGCGCTGGCGCATCGCCACCGGGCAGTCGGCGGTATGCACCACCAGTCCGTGTCCCATGCGCATGCCGGCGATGATGGGGTCGCCGGGCAGGGGGCCGCAGCAAGGCGCCAATTGCACGGCCTGGCCTTCATTGCCCTGGATCAGGATGGGGGCGCTGCGCGCCGAGGTAAGCTCGTCCACCGCCGCGGCCGTGGTCGCCACCAGTTGATGCTCGGGCGCGAAACGGCGCGCCACCACGGCAGCCAGGCGCTTGCCCAGGCCGATGTCGGCCAGGATTTCCTCGCGCGAGCTGGCGCCGGTGCTGCGCGCCAGCTTCTGCCAGGCCGGGTCGTCGGTGGCGGGCAGAGGCATGTGCAGTTCTTGCAGCGCCTGGCCCAGCAGGCGTTCGCCAAAGGCCACGGACTCTTCGTACTTGACCGTGCGCAGGTAGTGGCGGATTTCGGAGCGCGCCCGTCCGGTACGGACGTAGTTGAGCCATTGCGCGTTTGGACGCGAGGCCGGCGAGGTGACGATTTCCACGGTGTCGCCGCTGTTCATCTCGGTGCGCAGGGGCACGAATTCGCCATTGACCTTGGCGGCCACCGCCTGGTTGCCGATGTCGGTGTGGATCGCGTAGGCGAAGTCCACTGGCGTGGCGCCGCGGGGCAGCGAGATGATCTTGCCGCGCGGCGTGAACACGTAGACGGCGTCGGGGAACAGGTCGACCTTGACGTGCTCCAGGAATTCCCCGGAGTCGCCGGTCTGGCTCTGGATGTCCAGCAGCGACTGCAGCCACTGGTGGGTGCGCTTCTGCAGGTCGTTCAGGGTCAGGTCCGCGCCCTTGTAGAGCCAGTGCGAGGCCACGCCTTCTTCCGCCACGTGATGCATGTCGCGCGTGCGGAACTGGAACTCCACGGGCGTGCCGTAGGGGCCGACCAGAGTCGTGTGCAAGGACTGGTAGCCGTTCACCTTGGGAATGGCGATGTAGTCCTTGAACTTGCCGGGCACGGGCCGGTAGAGCTGATGCAGCGTGCCCAGGGCCAGGTAGCACTCGGGCAGGGTGTGCACGATGACGCGAAAGCCGTAGATGTCCAGGACGTCGGAAAACGACTTCTTCTGGTCGACCATCTTGCGGTAGATGCCGTACAGCGTTTTTTCGCGGCCGGTGACTTCGGCCTCGATGCCGGCGGCGGGCAGCGAGGCCCGCACCGAATCGGCGATCTTGGTGATGACTTCGCGGCGGTTGCCGCGCGCGGCCAGCACGGCCTTGTACAGCACCTGGTAGCGGTTCGGGTACATGGCCGCGAAGCACAAATCCTGCAGTTCGCGGAACAGCAGGTTCAGGCCCAGGCGGTGCGCGATGGGCGCGTAGATGTCTAGGGTTTCGCGCGCGATGCGGCGGCGCTTTTCCGGATTGACCGCGTCCAGCGTGCGCATATTGTGCAGGCGGTCGGCCAGCTTGATGAGGATGACGCGCACGTCGCGCGCCATCGCCAGCAGCATCTTGCGGAAGCTCTCGGCCTGTTGTTCGGCCTTGGTGGCGAAGTCCAGGCGGTCCAGCTTGGACAGGCCGTCGACCAGTTCGGCGACTTCAGGGCCGAATTTCTCGGCGAGCTCGTGCTTGGCGATGCCCTGGTCTTCCATCACATCGTGCAGCAGGGCGGCGGACAACGCGTTGACGTCGAGCTTCCAGCCTGCGCAGATTTCCGTGACGGCGATGGGATGAGAGATGTAGGGCGAGCCGCTGGCGCGGAACTGGCCCAGGTGAGCCTGGTCCGCGAAGCGATAGGCTTCGCGCACGCGCTCTACGTCTTTCTTGTCGAGATAGCTGCCGATGATTTCGGTCAGCGGCGCCAGCGAGGCGACCGGCGAGGCGGTCGCGTCCGCCGCTTCTTGCGCGGCGACGGACGGTGGCGTGGGGGGAGTCTTGTCTTTCTTGCCCGTGCGGCGCCCGAGACGGGAGCCGGCACGCAGTGCGGCAAGCAGACCTGATGAAGCGTACTTCAGCCCGGGAAAAGCCATGCTTGCCGCCCCCGGAAACGATCAGGTGGGTACTTTACGCAGCATTTCCACGCCGGTGAGGCCGCCCGCGATTTCGCGCAGGGCAGTGACCGTGGGCTTGTCTTTGCTGTCCAGGCGCGGGGCATGGCCTTGCGCCAACTCGCGGGCGCGGTAGGTCGCGGCCAGCGTGAGCTTGAAACGATTGGGGATTTGATTCAGACAGTCTTCGACGGTAATGCGAGCCATTAGGACACCTGGTGCTGATGGAGGATAGGGAGAATGCGTTCGGCTCAGTGCTCGGCCGGGATGCCAAGTTGCGAGAACAACTGGCTGTGGCGGGCGGCCTGAGACGAAAAGCGCAGCCGCGCGGCGCTAACTATTTGAGTCAGTTCCGACAAGGCCACGCTAAATTCTTGATTAATAATAACATATTCGCATTCAGGCGCGTGGGCGATTTCGCCGCCCGCGGCCATCAGGCGGCGCGCGATCACCTGGGGCGCATCCTGGCCGCGCGCCTTGAGCCGGCTTTCGAGTTCATCGATGGACGGCGGCAGCACGAACACGCCGATCGCGCCGGGAAAGCGCTGCTTCACCTGGCGCGCGCCTTGCCAGTCGATTTCCAGCAGCACGTCGCGGCCGGCGCGGGTGGCTTCGTCGATGCGGTCTCGCGGCGTGCCGTAGAAATTGCCGTGCACTTCGGCCCATTCCAGCAGATTGTTGCCTTCGCGCAGGAGCTTGAACTCGTCCGCCGACACGAAGCGGTATTCGCGGCCGTCTTCCTCGCCGGGGCGGGGCGCGCGGGTGGTGCAGGAAATGGAGAGCAGGATGGAGGGGTCTTGCTGGAGCAAGGCCTTGACCAGGCTGGACTTGCCGGCGCCGCTGGGCGCGACGACCATGAAGACGTTTCCGGGATTGGCGGACATGAATGTGGCGGGCGTGTGATGCTGAGACACGAAGAATAACAAATCACGCGGCCGGGCAGGGGGTAACCCGCAAGCCTGCCGCGTGATTTGCGCCTTCCGGATTCAGCCGCCAGCCTTGGCGGCGGCCTGGGTCAGCTTGCCTCCGGCTGGTGAGGAGTCGCTGCCCAGCAGGTGGCCGTTGACCTCGATGCCGTACAGCGAGTCGTCGGAGTCGTGGTACTTGGCCCGGGTCGCGGCGACCGAGCCGGTGTAGCGCGGATCCTGCGGGCGTTCATGCGCGTTCATGAAGTAGGCGACGTCCCAGGCTTCCTGGTCGCTCAGCATGCCGGCCTGCCCGAGCGGCATATTGGCCTTGATGAAGCCGGCGGCATTGCCGATCTGGTGCATGCCCGCGCCCCAGTTGAACGAGTCCGCGCCCCACAGGGCGGGGAATACCCAATGCTTGCCGTTCTTCTGACCCCCGCCCTCGGCGCCGTGGCAGACGGCGCAATACTGCGCGTAGACCTCGCTGCCGCGCACGTAGTCCGCTTTCTGGGCGGGCGGCGGCAACTTGCGGTAGCCCTGGCCTTCCAGCACCACGCCGGTGGGCGCCTTGCTGGCCAGCCAGAACATATAGGTCTGCAGCGCGGTCAGCGTGGGATCGTCGGCGGCTGGCGCCTTGCCGTTCATGCTGAAGCGGAAACATCCTTGCAGGCGTTCGGCCAAGGTGTTGACGTGGCCATTCTTGGCGCGATACGCCGGGTACAGCACATAGGCCGCCCACATCGGGGCGGAATCGGCGCGGCGGCCGGCATCCAGGTGACAACTGGCGCAGTTCAGGTCGTTGCCGACGAACTTGCCGGCCTTCTGCGGCGTATGCAGGAAGATCTGCTCGCCTTCGCGTACGGCTTTGCCGAAATCGTTGTCGGGGATGGACGCGGCGGACGGCGGCGTGAAGGATGGGCGGGGTTCGGCCGCAAAAGTGGCGGCGGATGCGAACAGACAGGCGGCGGACAGCAGGCGCAGGCTGGTGGCGGTCATTGCTGGGCTCCCGCAGCGGTGTTGGCTTGCGCGGCAAGCTGGTCGGCGGCCTTGGGCAGGCCTGCGTAGTAAGCGGACACGGCGTCGATCTCGGCACTGGAGAGGCGGGTGGCCACGGCAGGCATCAGGCCCAGCGGACCCGGCGGGCGCTGGCCTTGTTGCCAGGCGCGCAGTTGGCCCGCAATGTAGGCGGCGGGCTGGCCCGCAAGCGCGGGGAAATTCGCGCCGACGCCGATGCCGCCCGGCCCGTGGCACTGATTACAGGCCGGCACGTTCTTATCCCAGGCGCCGCGGGTGGCCAGCCAGGCGCCGGTGTCGGCCGGCTTGACCGGATGCATGGCGGTGGCGGCGAGCTTGTCGGTATCCAACGTGGACGGCAGCGAAGCGTAGTACTGCGACAAGGCCTTGCGCTGCGCCGGGTCCAGCGCCTTGGCGGTGGCGGCCATGACGGGGCTGATACGCGAACCGTTGGCCATGGCTTCGAGCTGTTCTTCCAGGTAGGCGCTACCCATGCCGGCCAGCTGCGGAAAACCGGCGGCCGGATTGCCTTCGCCACGGGCGCCATGGCAGGTAATACAGGCGGGCGCGCCATTCGCGCCCTGGGTGCTGATCTGCTTGCCGTCAGGCGCGCCCTGGGCTGCGGCCGAGGCGGTGTAGAGCGCGCCGAGGACGAGTGCGCCAGTCAGGGACCTTGGGGTCATGGATGCTGCTCCATAGGTATCTTTGGATTTTTGGTAATAAGCTAATTTCTAGGAATTATATAAAAACTTGTGACGGATCAACACGGGATTATCGGTTCGGTGGCATGCGCTGCGCGCGTTTCCGCGGTGGGATATGCCTGAAGAAAAGCCGCGTGCGCAGGCAACCGCGAGGTGCGGGCGCTTGCGGAAAATCGCCTCGTCTCCCGCTTTCCGGCAAGCTGCCGTGCCGCGTAATTTTTGCTTGCGTGTGACGGCTGCGTAAGTGTCACGGCTGGAACCTTCGCTTGCAGCATCGCCAGAACGATTCGGGTAGCATTCCGCCGATCGATAACAAGGAGAATCCGATGCAAGCGAACGAGATCGAACACCCGCGCGTAGCGCTGGTCACCGGCGCCGGTACCGGTATAGGCCGCGCGGTGGCGCTGGAATTCCTGGCGCAAGGTTATCGGGTCGTGCTGGCCGGCCGCCGCCGCGAACCGTTGGAAGCGACTCGCACCGCGGCGGGCGAGGATGGCGTGCGGGCGCTGGTGGTGCCCACGGATGTGTCGGACGAGCAGGCCGTGCGCGAGCTCTTCGACGCGGCGCAACGCGAATACGGCCGGCTGGACGTGCTGTTCAACAATGCCGGGCGCGGCGCGCCGGCGATGCCGATCGAGGAGCTGCCCGTCGCTGTCTGGCGCGAGGTGGTCGACACCAACCTGACTGGCATGTTCCTGTGCGCGCAGGCCGCCATCCGCGTGATGAAGGCACAGAATCCTCGCGGCGGGCGCATCATCAACAACGGTTCGATCTCGGCGCACGCGCCGCGTCCGTTCTCCATCGCCTACACCGCCACCAAGCATGCGGTGACCGGGCTGACCAAGTCGATTTCGCTGGATTGCCGGCCCTACAACATCGCTTGCGGCCAGATCGACATCGGCAACGCCGCCACCGATATGACCGAACGCATGGCCGCAGGCATCCTGCAGGCCGATGGCAGCACCAAGGTGGAACCGCGCATGGACGTGGCGCACGTGGCGCAAGCGGTTGCCGCCATGGCGCGCCTGCCGCTGGAAGCCAATGTGCAATTCATGACCATCATGGCGACCAACATGCCCTTCGTGGGCCGGGGCTGAAACGCGTTCAGCCTGCGGCGGCGCGTCCATCGAGGACTGGCCGCGGCAGGCTGTGGTGCCGCCCCTATGGCGCGCCGCAAGCGCGCTTTTTTTTCGTCAGGGCGCGGAGGCCTGGGCCAGCATCTGGCCCGGTTGCATATCCAGGTAGCGCCGGGCGCCGACGTAGCGCTTGGTCCAGTACGGATTCTTCATTTCATCCACACGCACCTTGGTGCCGCGGCGCGGGGCGTGGACAAACTTGTTTTGGCCGATATAGATGCCGACGTGCGAGGTCACGCCGCGGCCGCGCGTGGCGAAGAACACCAGGTCGCCAGGGCGCAGCTCCTGCTTGCCAGCGACGGATTCGCCGGCGGTGCGCTGGGCGCGGGCCGTGCGGGGCAGTTCCAGGCCGGCGATTTCGCGGAAGACGTACAGGACCAGTCCGCTGCAATCGAAACCTTCAGCATCGTCGCCGCCCCAGCTATAGGGGGTGCCGATGGCCTCCAGGCCGGCTTGCACGACGCGGTCGCGCAGGGTGGGGACGGTGGGTTCCTGCGCCAGGCGCAGGCCGGTGAGCGAGGGGCGGGCCTGCTCGGGGCGGATGGACGCCTGGGCGGCGTCGGGGATCCAGGAGAGGGTCAGGGCGATGATGGGCGCTGACAGGAATACGGGAATGCGCAGTTGGGCAATTCGGGCTTTTCGCGTGGGCGGCGTCATTACGTCACTTCAAGAATCGGAGTGGGCGGCATGGCTTTGCCTGGACAGGCAAGCCGGCGGAAAGGGGGGGCAACACCGGGACGCAAAACCCCGGATTGCCACATGATTGTAATGGAATAATGTTTCATTACATTTGTAGTGCAATGCAGCATTCTTGTCGGCAGACGTTACGGCGCCGCGCCGCTTCGGCAGGCCTGAATATGACACTTCATCTTGCGCTGGCTCGGGCATAATCGGCGGCATCGGCCCTGCGGCACAGCAAGCCGGCGGTGGCCGCTGAAACAGATAAGGTGAGAAGCGGAGTAAAGCTCGATGATGAACGCAGTGCACCCTTTGTCTTCCATGAGCCGGCCCGAGGCCTTGCCCTTCGAGCCATACCAGGATGCGGTGGCGGCGGTGGAGCGCCTGATTGAAATCTATGCGCGCAACACCGCTTTCTTGCGCGCCGCTTTCCGCGAAGTGCTGAAAGGTTCGACCAACGGCCGTGAGCGCGCCCGCGCCTACTACCCAGCCATCCGCATCGTGGTGGAAACCTACGACCCGATCGACACGCGGCTGTCCTACGGCCACGTGGCCGAGCCAGGCATTTACCAGACCACCATCACCCAGCCCGCGCTGTTCCGCGACTACCTGATAGAGCAGGTGGGCCAGTTGCTGCAGAATCACCGCGTGGCGGTGGAAGTCGGCGAGTCCGATTCGCCCATCCCGCTGCATTTCGCTTTCCCTGAGGGCGCCTATGTCGAAGGCGAGCACCTGGAGGCGCTCAAGCGGCCCCTGCGCGACCTGTTCGATGTGCCGGACCTGGCGGTGACGGACGATGCCATCGTCAACGGTTCCTGGCGCGGCAAGGAGGGCGAGCCCAAGCCGTTGGCGCCTTTCACGGCCCAGCGCGTGGACTATTCGCTGCACCGCCTGCAGCACTACACCTCGACCGCGCCGGCGCACTTCCAGAATTTCGTGCTGTTCACCAACTACCAGTTCTACGTGGACGAGTTCTGCGCCCGCGCCCGCGCGCTCATGGCCAGCGGCAACGAAGACTATGAAATGCTGGTGGAACCGGGCAACCGCATCACGCGCCGCGGCGAAAGCGGCCCGGGTGACGAGGACCAGGCGGTCCGCCTGCCGCAGATGCCGGCGTATCACCTGGTGCGCGGCGACCATTCCGGCATCACGCTGGTGAACATCGGCGTGGGTCCGTCCAACGCCAAGACCATTACCGACCATATCGCCGTGCTGCGTCCGCACGCCTGGCTGATGCTGGGCCATTGCGCCGGCCTGCGCGATTCGCAGCGCCTGGGCGACTACGTGCTGGCGCACGGCTATGTGCGCGAGGATCACGTGCTGGACGCCGACCTGCCCACCTGGGTGCCGGTGCCTGCGCTGGCCGAGGTGCAGGTGGCGCTGGAACAGGCGGTCGAAGAAGTGGCGGGGCTGTCGGGCTGGGACTTGAAGCGCATCATGCGCACGGGCACGGTCGCCACCATCGACAATCGCAACTGGGAGCTGCGCGACCATCTGGAGCTGGTGGAGCGTTTTGCCCAGTCCCGCGCCATCGCGCTGGATATGGAATCCGCCACTATCGCGGCCAACGGCTTCCGCTTCCGGGTGCCTTACGGCACCTTGCTGTGCGTGTCGGACAAGCCTTTGCATGGCGAGTTGAAGCTGCCCGGCATGGCCAGCGCCTTCTATCGCCGGCAGGTGAACCAGCACCTGGAAATCGGCATCCGCGCGCTGGAGCGACTGCGCGACATGCCGCCGGAACGCCTGCATTCGCGCAAGCTGCGCACCTTCATGGAAACGGCGTTTCAATAGCCTGATTGATCCGTCCCCGAGGCCCCGCGATTTCACCGGATGGGGCCTCTTGCGCTATCCTCGCCGGTTGCTTGGAAATCCCCAGGCACCCGGGCGCGTGGCGCGGGTGCCTTCATGACCTGAAGGAAATGCATTTTGGCACCATCGGAACACGATGAACGTCGCTCAGGCGGCACGCGCACAGCGGAGGCGGAACGGCCTTCCGAGCTGCGCCGCACGCTGTCCGCGCGCCACCTGACCATGATCGCGGTAGGCGGGTCGATCGGCACCGGGCTGTTCGTGGCCTCGGGCGCGACCATCGCCAAGGCCGGCCCCGGCGGCGCGCTGCTGGGCTATGTGCTGATCGGCATCATGGTCTATTTCCTGATGACCAGCCTGGGCGAACTGGCCGCCGCCATGCCGGTTTCGGGATCCTTCTCCACTTACGGCGCGCGCTACGTCGAGGATGGCTTCGGCTTCGCCCTGGGCTGGAACTATTGGTACAACTGGGCGGTGACCGTGGCGGTGGACTTGGTGGCGGCGCAGCTCGTCATGGCCTACTGGTTTCCGGACGTGCCAGGCTTCTACTGGAGCGCCTTGTTCCTGGCTATCACCTTCGGCCTGAACGCCATGTCGGCGCGCGGCTTCGGCGAGGCGGAGTTCTGGTTCGCGTTGATCAAGGTGGTCGCCGTGCTGGCGTTCGTGGCCATGGGCGTGATGATGCTGCTGGGCATCATCCGCGGCGGGGAGACCGGCGGCCTGGCCAATTGGACGGTGGGCGACGCGCCTTTCTCGGGCGGCTTCGCGGCGCTGATCGGCGTGGCGATGGTGGTGGGCTTTTCGTTCCAGGGCACCGAGCTGATCGGCATCGCCGCGGGCGAATCCAAGGATCCTGCGCGCAACCTGCCGCGCGCGGTGCGCCAGGTATTCTGGCGCATCCTGCTGTTCTACGTGGCGGCCATCCTGGTCATCGGCCTGCTGATTCCGTATACCGATCCGCATCTGCTGCGCAACGAGGTCGAGGACATCAGCGTCAGCCCCTTCGCCCTGATCTTCGAACGCGCCGGTCTGCTGGGAGCGGCTTCGGTCATGAACGCGGTGGTGTTGACGTCGGTCTTGTCGGCGGGCAACTCCGGCATGTATGCCGCCACGCGCATGCTCTACAGCCTGGCGCGCGACGGCAAGGCGCCGCGCATTTTCGGCCGCATTTCGCGCAACGGCGTGCCCCTGTGGGCGCTGCTGGCGACCACGGCCGTGGCGGCGCTGTGCTTCTTTACCTTCATCTTCAGCCCCAACGCGGTCTACATCTGGTTGCTGAACACGTCAGGCATGACGGGCTTCATCGCTTGGCTGGGCATCGCCATCAGCCACTACCGGTTCCGCCGCGGCTACGTCAAGCAGGGCCACAACCTGGCCGATCTGCCCTATGTGTCGCCGTTCTTTCCGTTCGGGCCGATCTTCGCCTTTGTGCTGTGCCTGATCATTACCCTGGGACAGAACTATCAGGCGTTCCTGCAGGACAAGATCGATTGGGGCGGCGTGGTCGCGACCTATATCGGGATTCCGTTGTTCCTGCTGATCTGGGCCGGCTACCGGCTGGCGCGCGGCTCGCGCTTCGTGAACTACCGTGACATGAAGTTCCCCGATGCGCGGGCGCGCAGCGCGTATCTGGATTCAGCGCTGCGGGGGGAGCCTGCGGCGGGTGAGGCGCGCTGAGAGGCTGGCGAGTAAGGGGGCGGCATGAGTGCTGCCTCCTTGCGGGCTGCGGTAACGCAACCTGCACAAGTCTCTCAAGTGTGTGCAATCTTCGCGTGTAGTTTGAGTCTCAAGGCACGGATCACTTTCATGATGGTGCTGAACTCCGGGTTGCCTTTGGCGGACAGCGCCTGATACAGCCCTTCGCGGGATAGACCCGTCTCGCGGGCAAGCTGGCTCATGCCGCGCGCGCGGGCGATGTCGCCCAAGGCCGCTCGGATCAGGCTGCCATCGCCTGGGTCTTCCGCCAGGCAAGCTTCGAAATACAGTACGGCATCTTCATCGGTCTTGAGGGTGTCAGCGGCATCCCATCGGCTGAATCCTGCGGGGATGTCGGCGTTGAGATGTTCGCTCATGGTTCACTCCTTCAGCATTTTGGCGAGATCGATGGCGCGCTTGATGTCAATGTCCTGCTTTGCCTTGTCGCCACCGCACAGCAACACAATTATTTTGTTGCCGCGGCGGGTGAAGTACAGGCGATAGCCGGGACCGACGTCGATACGCATTTCCGAAATGCCATCGCGCAAGGGCTTCCAGTCGCCCAGATTGCCGTGCTCGGCAAGGTTGATTCTGGCTGTAATGCGTGCGCGGGCAATCCTGTCGCGCAGATTGTCATGCCAAACTTTGAACTCGCGACTTTGGACGACTTCAATTGGATTTATTGTGAACCATGACATACAGAAATGTCAATCATGGTCTACAGGGACGACTGCTTGCAAAGCCTGACTGATGCAGTCGAATGCGGTGTTCAAGATGTTTTCTGCCCACGTAGATGTTGATTGGCAACGCGCCCCCGGCGACAAGCGCGGTAGTGGGCTATATCAACAGATGTGGATGATCGCCTGGCCCCTCTCATCTCAAAAACCAGACGAAAAGCAGCCCTTACGTACTGGACCGTCCATCCAGCAGGTAAGGGCTGCCTTCTTGCACCAAAGGCGGGGGCGCTCAGATCGCGCGCCGCCCGGGCATGTGCTTACTCGATGTTCTGCGCCTGTTCCCGCATCTGCTCGATCAGCAGCTTCAAGTCCATGGCGGCGCGGGTGACTTCCATGCTGCCGGCCTTGGAGCCCAGGGTGTTGGCTTCGCGGTTCATTTCCTGGAACAGGAAGTCCAGGCGCTTGCCGGCGCTGCCGGCGTTCTTCTTGCCGGAGGCTTGCTTGCCGCCGCCGTCGCCCAGCAGGTGGCGCAGCTCTTCCAGGTGCGAGCGCAGGCGCGACAGCTCTTCGGCCACGTCGATGCGCAGCGCGAACAGATTGGCTTCCTGCGACAGGCGTTCCGACAGTTCCGCGCCGGAAATGTGGGTGAAGCCGCCGGGGAAGGCGGATTCCACACTTTCGCGCAGCTTGGAAGCCAGTTTGTCGCGATGGTCGGCCAGCAACTGGGGCAGGTGTGCCTGCACCAGTTCGACGATGCGCGCCACGCCGTCGGCGCATTCGCGCATCATGCCGGCCAGGCGTTCGCCTTCGCGCTCGCGGCCTTCCTGCAATTGGGTCAGGGCCTGCTGGGCGGCCTGCAGGCAGGCGGCGCCCCAGACTTGCGGGTCGAGCGCATCGTTGGCGCGCTGGCCAGGCCAGTTGAATAGTTCCACCAGGCGCGGCGCGGCGATGTCGGGGAGGATGCGGCGTGCGGCCTGCAGCTGTTCGGCCAGGCTTTCGAGCCAGGCCGGTTCCAACTTGGACAAGTCGGTGCTGGCGTTGCGCGTGTAGGAGACGCGGATCTCGACCTTGCCGCGCGCCAGGTTGGCGGTCAGCAGTTCGCGCAGTGGCGTTTCGACGTGGCGCAATTCATCGGGTAGGCGGAAATAGAGGTCGAGAAAGCGGCTGTTGACGCTGCGGAATTCGAGCGCAAGCGTGCCTTGCTCGAGATCTGCGCGGGCGTTGCCGAAAGCGGTCATGCTGCGAATCATGATGTGCGTGTCCTGGTAATGCTTTTTATTGGGAACCGGTTGCGGCCCAGCCCGCGCCAGCCGGTATTTCGGCGCGGACCCTTGTGTTTGTACCGGTTATATCGCGGCAGGATACTCCAAGCGGCGTTTTCCTGCGGCGCCACCCCGTACAATGCGGCGGATCTAAGCCACGTCTGGAGTCTGCCTGTGACCACACCCCCCGCCATCGCCCGTCCCTCGGGCCGCGCCGTCGACGAACTGCGGCCGTTCAGCCTGGAGCGCGGATTCACGCGCTACGCCGAAGGTTCGGTGCTGGTGAAGGCCGGCAACACCCATGTGCTGTGCACGGCCAGCGTATTGGAGAAAGTACCGCCTTTTCTGAAGGGCAAGGGGGAAGGCTGGGTAACGGCTGAATACGGCATGTTGCCGCGCGCCACCCACACGCGCGGCGATCGCGAGGCCGCGCGCGGCAAGCAGAGCGGCCGCACGCAGGAAATCCAGCGCCTGATTGGCCGCAGCCTGCGCGCGGTATTCGACATGAAGGCGCTGGGCGAGCGCACCCTGCATCTGGATTGCGATGTGCTGCAGGCCGACGGCGGCACGCGCTGCGCCAGCATTACCGGCGCCTGGGTCGCGGCGTCCGAAGCGATCGCCTTGCTGATGAAGCGCGGCGACTTGGCCGTGAACCCGATCCGCGACGCGGTGGCGGCGGTGTCGGTGGGACTGGTGCAGGGCCGCGCGGTGCTGGACCTGGATTACGAGGAAGACTCGGCCTGCGACGCCGACGTGAATGTGATCATGACCGGCGGCGGCGCGTTCGTGGAAGTGCAGGGCACGGGCGAGGGCGCGACCTTCACCCGCGCGGAACTGGACACGATGCTGGTGCTGGCCGAAGGCGGCATCGCTGGCCTGGTGCGCGAACAGCGAGCGGCGCTGACCTGATCGGCACAAAAAAATGACGGGTTGGACGGACTCATTCCGGCCAACCCGTCGAGCAGTCTGTCGCCATCAACCCCGCGGCAGCAGCGCTCCCAGCTTCTCCGCTTTTTCCAGGTTCCAGATCGCCGCGATCAGCCCGCGCAGCTCTAGCTCGGTGGCGGCGTCGGCGTAGCGGCCCAGGCTTAGCGTCTTGTCCTCGATTTCGGCGCGGCTCAGGGTATTGCCCGGATCGCCCTTGGGCTCGTCGACGCGGCCATGCAGCTTGCGGCCGTCGCGGGTGTAGACCGTGACCTTGCCGATCCAGCGTTGGGGGTAGGCGCCGTCGACTTCCGCGTCCAACTCCATTTCGACCTTGCCGCGGAACGCGGCAACGCCGGGATCGTCCAGGCCGGCGTCGAATTCCGCCAGGCCGGCGCGGCCCTGCCGGGCGATCAGGGCCAAGACGGTACCCATCGAGAACTTGGACTGGTGCACGGTCTGCGGATTGACCACCGGGCCCAGCACGTCGATGGCGCCCTGATGCACGTGGGCCACGACCCGTTCGACATCGGCCTCGGTCAGATTGTTGTCGCGCAACGCCTGCTGCAGCGCATCGGCGGCCGGATGGGTGTGGCGGCAGGACGCGTGGAATTTGAACGAGGTCTCGGCCAACGCCCAGCGCTCGCCCAGCCGGTCGCACAGGCGGCTGGGATCGGCGTCGGTTGACATGCCGGCCGCCATGCCTTGCGGGCCCTCCAGGATATGGCGCGCGCCGGTGAAGCCTTCGCGCGCCAGGTAGGCCGCGGTGATGCCGTCGGCGGCAGCCTTGGCGGTGTGAAGTTGCTTGGAGTCGGCGGCGTCGCGCAGGAATTCCCAAAGGCCCGCCGCCTGCGTGCCGGCCGATCCCAGCGCGTGCAGCATTTCCTCGGGCGACAGGTTGAGCAGCCGGCCGGTGGTGACGGCGGCGGCCAGCGTGCCGGCGGTGCCGGTGGTGTGGAAGATCTTGTAGTGCGAACGGCCCAGGAATTCGCCGACGCGGATTCCCACTTCGTAGCCCGCAACAGAGGCGACCAGCAGGTCGCGGCCCGAACGGCCCAAGGCCTGGGCCACGGCCAGCGCCGGCGGGAACACTACGGCGGCGGGGTGGAACACGGAACCATTGTGCACGTCGTCCTGTTCGACCACGTGGGCGGCCGCCGCGTTGACCATGGCGGCAAACAGCGGCGTGGTGCGGCGGCGGGTGATCAGGACTTCGCTGGGGCCGTCGGCCGGACCCATGGCGGCGGCATAGCGGTCGATGGCCTGCACCGCGCGGGCGGAAGCGCCCGCCAGGATAGAGGCCAGGCAGTCCAGCAGCAGGTCCTCGGCGCGGCGCAGTACCGGGGCCGGGATGTCTTCATAGCGCAAGTTGGCGGCAAAGGCCGCGAGCTCGGCGCTCAGGTGCGGGGTGTCTTTGACAACGGTCATTGATGTCGGGATCCGGTCAGAAGGAACGGGGCAGGCCTAGGATGTGTTCGGCCACGTAGGACAGGATCAGGTTGGTCGAGATCGGCGCAACCTGATACAGGCGGGTTTCGCGGAACTTGCGCTCCACATCATATTCCGTGGCGAAGCCGAAGCCGCCGTGGAATTGCAGGCAGGCGTTGGCGGCCTCCCAGGACGCGTCGGCGGCCAGCAGCTTGGCCATGTTGGCCTGAGCGCCGCAGGGCTCATGGGCGTCGAACAGGCGGCAGGCTTCGTAACGCATCAGGCTGGCGGCTTCGACGTTGATGTGGGCGCGGGCGATGGGGAACTGCACGCCCTGGTTCTGGCCGATGGGGCGGCCGAACACCATGCGCTCCTTGGCGTAGGCGGTGACCTTGTCCACGAACCAGTAGCCGTCGCCGATGCACTCGGCGGCGATCAGGGTGCGTTCGGCGTTCAGCCCGTCCAGGATGTACTTGAAACCCTTGCCTTCCTCGCCGATCAGATTTTCTTCGGGGATTTCCAGGTTGTCGAAGAACAGCTCGTTGGTCTCGTGGTTGACCATGTTGGGGATCGGGCGGATAGCCATGCCGTGCTTGACGGCGTGATGCAGGTCCACCAGGAAGATCGACATGCCTTCCGACTTGCGCGTGACTTGGTCCAGCGGCGTGGTGCGCGCCAGCAGGATCATCAGGTCCGAGTGCTGCACGCGCGAGATCCAGACCTTCTGGCCGTTGATGACGTAGCGGTCGCCGCGCTTGACGGCGGTGGTCTTGATCTTGGTGGTGTCGGTGCCGGTGGTGGGTTCGGTCACGCCCATCGATTGCAGGCGCAGCTCGCCGGCGGCGATGCGCGGCAGGTATTCGCGCTTCTGGGCTTCGGAGCCGTGGCGCAGCAGCGTGCCCATGTTGTACATCTGGCCGTGGCAGGCGCCGGAGTTGCCGCCGCTGCGGTTGATTTCTTCCATGATGACCGAGGCTTCGGTCAGGCCCAGGCCGGAGCCGCCGTATTCCTGCGGGATCAGCGCAGCCAGCCAGCCGGCCTCGGTCAGCGCGCGGACGAAGGCTTCGGGGTAGCCGCGTTCTTCGTCGACCTTGCGGAAATATTCGGAGGGGAACTGGGCGCAGAGGTCGCGCACGGCTTCGCGGATGTCCTGATAGGCGTGGGAGGCGTTGGGCATGTTGCTGTTTTCTATATGGGTGATGGATCGTTACAGCATTGAATGTGCCGCAAGCCGCGGGCCCTGCCAATTCACAATTGCTTAATACGGGGTTCGGTTTCGTGACGGGAGTTTGTCATCCCGGCGCCGGGGTTGTGTCAAGAAATTGCCAAACTGGATGTCCATAATCCCTGTGAACGCCGCCGCTGGCGGCAGGTTTTGTATGGACTGATATGCGGAAAAACATCAGGGTCACGACGGCGGTGTCGGCCATTCTTGCGTTGTTCGTGGTGCTGTTCGCGCTGGCGGCGGCGGCCGGAATCTCGGTGCTGCGGGACAACCGCGCGGACATTGAAGCGTTGGGCCGGGGCAGCATCGAACGGGCCGGCGACCTGGCCGACATGAGCAGCCGGCTGTTCCAGGCGCGCGCCGCGCTGACGGATGCCAAGACGGCAATGGAAGGCGGCCTGGAAGAGGCGCGCAACGAGTCCCTGGCGCACGCTGAGACGCTATTCAAGCAGGCGGCGGCCAGCCTGGCGCGCCTGCGCGCCAACCCCGACGCCAGCGCCGAGGGCGCGCCGTTGTTCGACGCGGTGCTGGCCGCCTATGCCGCCTTCGCGGACAAGACGCTGGCGCCCATGCATGCGGCCATCAAGGGCTGGAACGGCATCGAGGTGAACCGCCTGGTGGACAAGGTGCTGCCGGGCAGCGGCGCCGCCTACGTCAAGCAGGCCGACGCCTACCAGACCTATGCCCGCGACCAGGGCCAGGCGGCGGTGGCCAGCGCCAGCCTCACGCTGCAGCGGGTGATCGCGGTGGCGGCCGGCGTGCTGGCCCTGGTGTTGCTGCTGGCCGTGCTGATCCGGCTGGCGTTCCGCCGCGGCATCCTGCGGCCGCTGAACGAGGCCGGCGCGCATTTCGACCGCATCGCCGACGGCGACCTGACGGGCGCGATCGCCATGCGCGGCGACAACGAGATTGGCGTCCTGTATAGCGCCATGCGGCGCATGCAGAAAGGGCTGTCGGCGGCCGTGGCCTCGGTGCGCCACGGCGTCGAGGAAATCCATACCGGCTCGGGCGAGATCGCCGCGGGCGGGGCGGACATGTCGGACCGCACCGCGCGCCAGGCGGGCTCGCTGCAGGAAGCGTCGGCCAACATGATGCAGCTGGCGCACACGGTGCAGCTGACCGCTGGCAACGCCGACCTGGCCAGCCGCCAGGCGCTGGGCGCGACCCAGCTGGCGCAGCGCGGCGGCGCGGCGGTCGAAGAAGTGGTGCAGAGCATGCAGGGCATTGCCGAGAGCGCGCGCCGCATCGGCGAGATCGTCGGCGTGGTCGACAGCATCGCCTTTCAAACCAATATTCTGGCGCTGAACGCCGCCGTGGAAGCAGCGCGCGCGGGCGAGCAGGGCAAGGGCTTTGCGGTGGTGGCGGGCGAGGTGCGCTCGCTGGCCCAGCGCAGCGCGCAGGCGGCCAAGGAGATCAAGGGCCTGATCGAGGACTCCGCGGCGCGCGTGCAGGCGGGGGTGCGCCAGGTCAGCCTGGCGGGCGACACCATGCGCGACATGGTGCAGTCGGTGGACCGGGTGACGCAGATCGTGGCCGAGATTTCCAGCGCCACGGCAGAGCAGGCCGCCGGCATCGCCTCGGTGAACCACGCGGTGGCGGACATCGAGCGCTCGACGCAGGAGAATGCCGCCATGGTGGAACAGACGGCGGCTGCGGCGGCTGCCTTGGAAGCGCAGGCGCAGGGCTTGCGCAGGGCGGTGGCGGTGTTCCAGATCGCCCAGCCGGCCGGTGGCGCGGCTGGGCAGGGCTTAGCTGTCGAGCTGCGGCAGGATGCCGCCGGTGTAGCGCTCGGCCACCAGCGACAGGTTCCCGTGCTTGACCTTGTGCTTGACATGAGCGGCGGCCGACGCGATGTCCTCAGGGCGGATGCGCTCGCATAGCGAGGGCGTGACGGTGAGGGCGCCGACGCCCAGCGTCACGAAGGGAAAGAAGCGGGGCACGCCGTAGCGGTCCTCGGCTTCGATCCCGCCGTTGCGGCGGCCCTCGTCGTCGTACAGGTCCATCGCGCGCTCGTTGAATTCGGCGATGATGCGCTGGGCGCGCGCCATCCAATCGGGGCTGCGCAGCAGCACCACGAAATCGTCGCCGCCCACATGGCCGACGAAGTCGCGTTGCGGGTCGCAATGGCGCTTGATGACGTCGGCGGTCAGCATGATCATGTCGTCGCCGCGCCAATAGCCGTAGACGTCGTTGAAGGGCTTGAAGTTGTTCAGGTCGCCGTAGCAGATGGTGAAGTCATCCGCATCTTCCAGCAGCGTAGCGATGTGCCGGCTGATGGGGATGTTGCCGGGCAGGGAGGTCAGCGGATTGGCGTAGCGCGCCGCCTCGATGCGCATTTCGGTAACCGAGCGCACCAGCGTTTCGCCCGTGGCCAGGCCGTCGTAGCGGCCTTCGTGCGTGATGATCAGCCCGTCCATCAGGTAGCGCTGGTCCTCGGAAATCAGCACATGGCTCAACTGGTCGATGGATACGTTCAGGTCCACCAGCACCGGCTCCGCGTTCATGAAGGTGGAGCAGGCGTCGCGTCCGAACAGTTCGCGCGTATAGCGCTGGGCGTAGTGTTCCGAGAAGTCGCGGCGGTTGATGATGCCGACCGGGCGGTTGTCGTCGTCCACCACGGCCACCGCGTGCATCTCCTTGTGTTCGATGAACAGCCGGTGCACGTCGTCGTTGGTGTGCCCGCTCAATTGCACCGCGGGTGCTTCGACCCGCAGGCTGGCGGCGGTGCCGCCGATGCCGCGTTGCAGCGCGGCCGCTGGCGCCCGCTGCCGCAGCGAATCGCGCAGCGGCGGCGCCAGCTCGGTCAGCAGCATTTCTTCCGGCCGGCCCAGCAGCCAGCCTTGCGCGTAGCGGATGTCCAGTTCGCGCACCACGGCCAGGTCCTCGGCGGTTTCGATGCCTTCGGCGACGATGGTGGTGCCCAGGTGCTGCGCCACCTTCAGGATGGCGCGCACCATGTTCTGCTTGCGCTCGTCCTGGCCGATGCCGTCGAAGAAATAGCGGTCTATCTTGACCAGGTCCGGCTGCATCTCGGCCCAGAGCTGCAGATTGGAGTTGCCCACGCCGTAGTCGTCCAGCGCAACGCGCATGCCGTGTTCGCGCAGGCAGGCGAAGGCGCTGGACAGCTCCGCCATGTGTTCGGACAGCGGATCCTGTTCGGTGAGTTCGACGATGATGCTGGACGGCGCGAGCGAGCAGTTCTTGAGCAGGCGTTGGGGCATTTCTTCGCCCCACAGGGTCCAGTAGTGCAGCAGCGCCGAGCCGGAAAGGTTCAGGAACAGCATGCCGGCGGCGTCGTGCTGATGAAAGCCCTGGGCGCCGGCGCGGAAGCTGGCCAGTTCCAGTTGCGGATGCAGGCCCTGGCGGCGGGCCTCGGCAAACAGCGCGTCGGGAAAGTGCAGGGCGGTGTCGGCCGGGCCGCGGATCAGGCTTTCATGGCCGTAGATGCGGCTGTGCGAAAGGTCGACCACGGGCTGGAAGCGCGGGCGCAACAGCCGTTCGCGCAGGATGCCGGCCAGGCTCATGTGCGCTGACGCGCTGTCCTGGGAAGATGAGGGCGCGCGGGCCGCTACCGGCCGGGGCAAAGCGTGAATGGGGTCCATCGCCGGTGCGTTCAGATACTATCAGTGACAAGTTTGATCATATTGACAAGAAAATATGTCGGCGTTGTTGCGTCGACGACGGGCGCGCCATCTTCAATTAGGGTACGTATCACTGTCAACCCCGGCCGAAGGCATATCCTTCGAGCGGGCGGGGGCATCCCGCCCGGCGGCGGCGCATCGGACCCGCGCCCTATACAATTTGCCCATGACCGCTCCCAAGATTCCCGATTCCCTGCGCCGCGTCGTGCTGGCCTCCAACAATCCCGGCAAGCTGCGCGAGTTCTCCGCCTTGTTCGCGCCTCTGGGCATGGAGCTGGTGCCCCAAGGCGAACTGGGCGTGCCTGAAGCCGAAGAGCCGCACGTCACCTTCGTCGAGAACGCGCTGGCCAAGGCCCGCCATGCCAGCCGGCTGACCGGGCTGCCCGCGCTGGCCGACGATTCCGGCTTGTGCGTGGCGGCGCTGGGCGGCGCGCCTGGCGTGTATTCGGCGCGCTATGCCAAGATGCATGGCGGCGAAAAATCCGACCAGGCCAATAACGAACTGCTGGTGCGCAAGCTGGCCGGCGTGGCGGACCGCAGCGCCTGGTACGTGGCGGTGTTGGCGCTGGTGCGCGCCGAGAACGACCCGCGGCCCCTGATAGGCGAAGGCCTGTGGCACGGCGAGATCATCGACCAGCCCGAAGGCGCCAACGGCTTCGGCTACGACCCGCATTTCTACCTGCCCGACCAGGCCCTGACCGCCGCAGCCCTGGATCCCGAGGAAAAGAACCGGCTGAGCCACCGTGCCCGCGCCCTGCGCGAACTATTGAGCAAGCTGAGCCAGGCTTGACGAGGGCGCCGCGTGGCGCCCGGTCCAGGAATTACGCATGTCCATCATCATTCCCATCCGCAACGACATGGGCGCGCAGCCGTCGCGCCTGAAGCTGCCGGCCGGCGCCACGTTGTCCAGCCTGCCGCCGCTGTCGGTCTACGTGCACGTGCCCTGGTGCGTGCGCAAATGCCCTTATTGCGACTTCAACTCGCACGCGGCGCCGGGCGAGATCCCCGAGCGCGCCTATCTGGATGCCCTGCGCAGCGACCTGGAACAGGCGCTGCCTTCCATCTGGGGGCGGCAGGTGGTGTCGGTTTTCATCGGCGGGGGCACGCCCAGCCTGCTGTCGTCCGAGGGGCTGGACGAACTGCTGGCCATGCTGCGCGCCTGTCTGAACTTGTGGCCCGACGCCGAGATCACGATGGAAGCCAATCCCGGCACGGCCGAGGCCGGGCGCTTCCGCGACTATGCCGCCAGCGGCGTGACGCGGTTCTCGCTGGGCATCCAGAGTTTTGACGATGCGCAACTGAAGAAGCTGGGCCGCATCCATGACAGCGCGCAGGCGAGGGCGGCGATCGAGATGGCGCAGCGCGCCGTCTCGCGCGTGAACCTGGACATGATGTTCGCCTTGCCCGGCCAGACCCTGGAGGCCTGTGTGGCCGACCTGCGGCAAGCCGTGGCTTTCGGCACGGAGCATCTGTCGCTCTATCACCTGACGATGGAGCCCAACACTGTCTTCGCCAAGTTCCCGCCCGAGGACCTGCCCGACGACGACACCAGCGCCGCCATGCAGGACGCGGTGGAAGCCGAACTGGCGGCAGCCGGCCTGGCCCGCTATGAGGTCTCGGCCTATGCCAAGCCCGGCGCGCGCTGCCGGCACAACCTGAATTACTGGGAGTTCGGCGACTACCTGGGCCTGGGGCCGGGCGCGCACGGCAAGCTGTCCTTCCATGACCGCATCCTGCGCGAGGCGCGGCTGCGCAGTCCGGACTCCTGGATGCAGGCAGCCATGGCGCGCGACGGCAGCCACATTGCCGAAAGCCGCCAGGTCGGCCCGGACGAACTGCCGTTCGAGTTCATGCTGAATGCCCTGCGCCTGAAGGACGGCGTCGCCGCCACTGCCTTCAACGAACGCACGGGCCTGTCGCTGGCCGCCATCGCGCACCAATTGGAGGCGGCCTCCAAGCGCGGGCTGCTGGATGCCGATCCGACCCGTCTGCGCGCGACCCCGCTGGGCTGGAGATTCCTCAACGACCTGCAGGAAATGTTCCTGTAGCGTGCATGCACCATAGTGGGGCTGACGTGCCCCACTATTTGCACCATTATGGTGCTACATTTTCCCGTGACCCAGCTGCCTTCCCCGGGGAATCCCGGGGGTAAAACCTGGCACGCTTATTGCTTCCCTCTTTTATGCCAGTCGACGGGTATAGCCCTCGACCTTTTTATCTAATGGAGATGACATGGCAAGCCCGAAAGACGTCCTGAAACAGATCGCCGACAACGAAGTCAAATTCGTGGATTTCCGCTTTACCGATACGATTGGCCGCGAACACCACATCTCCGTGCCGGTCAGCCAGATCGACGAAGACAAGCTGGAAAGCGGGCAGGCCTTCGACGGTTCGTCGATCCCGGGCTGGAAGGGCATCGAAGCCTCCGACATGCTGCTCATCCCCGACATGTCCACCGCCAACCTGGATCCGTTCCGCGAAGAACCGACCCTGATCCTGTCGTGCGACGTGGTCGAACCCTCCGATCTGAAGGGCTATGACCGCGACCCGCGTTCGCTGGCCAAGCGCGCCGAAGCCTACCTGAAGTCCTCCGGCCTGGGCGACACCGCCTACTTCGGTCCGGAACCCGAATTCTTCGTCTTTGACGGCGTGACCTGGAACAGCGACATGTCCGGTACCTTCGTCAAGATCAAGTCGGAAGAAGCGCCCTGGTCCTCGGGCCTGGAATTCGAAGGCGGCAATACTGGTCACCGTCCCACCGTCAAGGGCGGCTACTTCCCCGTGCCTCCGGTCGATTCCTTCCAGGATATGCGTTCGGAAATGTGCCTGCTGATGGAACAGATGGGCGTGCCGGTCGAAGTGCACCACCATGAAGTGGCCGGCGCCGGCCAGCTCGAAATCGGCACCAAGTTCAGCACCCTGGTGCAGCGCGCCGACTGGACGCAGATCGTCAAGTACGTGATCCACAACGTGGCCCACGCTTACGGCAAGACCGCCACGTTCATGCCCAAGCCCATCGTCGGCGACAACGGCTCCGGCATGCACGTCCACCAGTCCATCTGGAAGGACGGCCAGAACCTGTTCGCGGGCAACGGCTACGCCGGCCTGTCGGAATTCGCGCTGTACTACATCGGCGGCATCATCAAGCACGCCCGCGCGCTGAACGCCATCACCAACCCCGGCACCAACTCGTACAAGCGCCTGGTTCCGCACTACGAAGCGCCCGTGAAGCTGGCCTACTCGGCCCGCAACCGTTCGGCCTCGATCCGCATTCCGTACGTCGGCAACCCCAAGGGCCGCCGCGTCGAAGCGCGTTTCCCGGACCCCCTGGCCAACCCGTACCTGGCCTTCTCGGCCCTGATGATGGCCGGCCTGGACGGCGTGCAGAACAAGATCCACCCCGGCGATCCCGCCGACAAGAACCTGTACGACCTGCCGCCGGAAGAAGACGCCAAGATCCCGACCGTCTGCGCATCGCTGGAGCAAGCGCTGGAAGCCCTGGACAACGACCGCGAGTTCCTGACCCGCGGCGGCGTGTTCAGCAACGACATGCTCAACGCCTACATCGAACTCAAGATGGGCGACGTGAACCGTCTGCGCATGACGCCGCACCCGGTCGAGTTCGACATGTACTACAGCCTCTGATGGCTTGAGGCAGTAGCTGGAGGTGGCGCGATGCTGCAGGCAGAAACCAGGGCCCGCAGCAAGCGCACCGCCAGATCGCGGTTCGACGTGCTACCCGCCAGGCGCTGCGCCTGGCGGGCAGGGCGCCGGCTTCCGGCGCGGCCGTCGCGTTCCGCCGTCCCCTCACATTCGGGTATGTAGAAAATGAATGTAGAAGCTCTCGATTTGCTAGCCACGTCCGTTTTCCTGGTCAACGCACGCGGTCATATCGAATACGCCAATGCGGCCGCCGAAGACCTGTTCGGCCGCTCGCGCAAGCAACTGGGCGGCCAATCCGCCGCCACGCTGTTCGACAGTCCGGAAAACATCCAATCCTCCATCGACCGCGCCGCTGCCGGACGCTACGCCGACGTCAGGCAACTGGCCTCGTTGCGCCGCGCCGCCGAATCCGTGGAAGTCTCCGTCACGACCGTCGGACTGACGGGCCAGCGCTGGCCCGTGCTGATAGAAACCCGCGAGATCGAGCAACGCGTGCTGGCCGACCGCAACCACCGGCTGGTTGACGAGATCGAGGCCCACCGCGAACTGCTGCGCAATCTGGCGCATGAAGTCAAGAATCCCCTGGGCGGCCTGCGCGGCGCCGCGCAACTGCTCGAAGCCGAGCTACCCAGCGCGGCCCTGGCCGAGTACACCCAGGTCATCATTTCCGAAGCCGACCGCCTGCAGGCGCTGGTGGACCGCCTGAGCGGCCCGCAACGTGTGCCGCTGAACGCGCGGCCGGTCAATATCCATGAAATCTGCGAGCGCGTCTGCGCGCTGATCCAGGCCGAGTTCCGCAACGACGTCACGCTGCTGCGCGACTACGACGCCTCGGTGCCGGACCTGAAGGGCGACGCCGCCCGCCTGATGCAGGCCGTCCTGAATGTGGCCCGCAATGCCGCGCAAGAACTGGTGGCGCGGCCGCAGGGACCGCAGACCGAACCCGGCGTGATTACGCTGCGCACGCGCGTGGCGCGCCAGGTGATGCTGGCCCACCGGCAGCACCGCCTGGCGTTGGAGCTGTCCATCATCGACAACGGTCCCGGCGTGCCGGACCAGATCCGCGACCGCATTTTCCATCCGCTGGTCACGGCCCGCGCCGGAGGCACCGGCCTAGGCCTGAGCCTGGCGCAGGACTTCGTGCAGCAGCACGGCGGCATCATCGAATTTGAATCCCGGCCCGGCCGCACCGAGTTCCGCCTGGTCCTTCCGATGGAGCCTGCACTCTGATGAAACCCGTATGGATCGTCGACGATGACCAGGCCATCCGCTGGGTCCTGGAAAAAGCCCTGGCGCGCGCCGGGGTGCCCACCCGCAGCTTTTCCCAATCGGCCGACGTGCTGGACGCGTTGTCGCGCGACAAGCCGGCCGCGGATACGCCAGCCGCGCTGGTTTCCGATATCCGCATGCCGGGCGGCAATGGCCTGGAACTGCTGCGCCAGCTGAAGGAACGCCATCCCGGCCTGCCCGTGATCGTGATGACTGCGTTCGCGGACCTGGACAGCACCGTGTCCGCCTTCCAGGGCGGCGCTTTTGATTACCTGGCCAAGCCTTTCGATGTGAACGAGGCGGTGGCGCTGATCCAGCGCGCCATGCAGGAGTCCGCCCAGCCCGAAGGGCCTGAAGGGCAGGGGGAGTCGGCGCAGAACAACGAACGCTGGATGATGACGCAATCCTCGTCCACCGCCATGCAGGAAGTGTTCCGGGCGATAGGCCGGCTGGCCCAATCCAAGGTCACCGTGCTGATCACGGGCGAGTCCGGCACCGGTAAGGAACTGGTGGCGCGCGCCCTACATGGCCATGGCGTGCGCGCCGGCGGCCCCTTTGTGGCGCTGAACGCGGCAGCCATCCCGCGCGACCTGCTGGAGGCCGAGCTGTTCGGCCATGAGCGCGGCGCGTTCACCGGCGCCAACAACCTGCGCCGTGGCCGCTTCGAGGAAGCGCACGGCGGCACCCTGTTCCTGGACGAAATCGGCGACATGCCGATCGAATTGCAGACGCGCCTGTTGCGCGTGCTGGCCGAAGGCAGCTTCTACCGCGTCGGCGGTGCGCAGCCGGTGCGCGTCGACGTGCGCATCGTTGCTGCTACCCACCAGCCGCTGGAGCAGCGCGTGGAGCAGGGCCTGTTCCGCGAGGACCTGTTCCATCGCCTGAATGTGATCCGGCTGCGCCTGCCGCCTTTGCGCGAACGGGTCGAGGACATCCCGGCCCTGGCCGGCCACTTCCTGACGGCCAGCGCCCGCGCGCTGGGGGTGCCGGTCAAGCGCCTGACGCCGGAAGCCCTGGCCGTGCTGTCCAAGTTCGATTTTCCGGGCAACGTGCGCCAGTTGGAGAACTTCTGTCACTGGCTGACGGTAATGGCGCCCGGCCAGACGGTGGAGCGCGCCGACCTGCCGCCGGAAATCCGCGCCATGGAGCATCAGCAACAGCCAGGTCCGGCGCTTGCCCGTCCCGCCGCGCCCATGGCCGGCGTGGGTGCCGTGGTGCAGGCCGCGGCGCCGGCGGGTGATGACTCATCGCGCAACTGGCAGGATTCCCTGGTGCGCGACGCGCAGTACCGGCTGGAGCGTGGCGAGCCCGCGGTCATGGCCACGCTGACGCGCCAGTTCGAGAAAATCCTGCTGCAAAGCGCGCTGGACGCCAGTCGCGGCCGCCGCGTGGAAGCGGCTTCGCGCCTGGGCATAGGCCGCAACACCATCACGCGCAAGCTGCGCGAGCTGGGTATCGAGGACGAGTAGGGCGCGCGGCCGCGCGCCTTACCCCATCCCCAGCAGGCTCTCGCACAGGCGCGGCGACTTCAGTTTCTGCAGCCACCATTTCAAGGCTTCGCCGGGGGGCTCGGAGCGCCAGGCGTAGGTCAGGTGTTCCGTCAGGGACATGCCTTCGTCCGTCTCGCATACCACCAGCAATCCTTGCGCCAGATAGGGCGCGGCCAGCGTCAGCGGCAGGTAGCCGCAGCCCAGGCCGCGCACCTGGGCGTCTATCTTCGCTTGCATGGTGGGCATGACCAGCGTGGGCTGTTCGGCCAGGATGCCGCGCGTCTGCGGCGCCAGGTTGCGGGACGTATCCGCCACCACTACCGCGCAGTAGCGCGTGATGTCCGCACGGCTCAGGGGCTGCGGCAGGGACGCCAGCGGATGGTGCGCGGCCACGCAGAAGCCGAATTGCGATTGCCCCATGGCTTGCGAGCGGTACGGGCCGGTGGGTTCGCCGGCGGCGCCCGCGCCGATGACCAGATCGGCCCGCCCGGAAGTCAACGCGTCCCAGTTGCCACTCAGCACCTCGCTGGAAAAGCGCAGCGTGGTGGCGCTGCCCAGCGCCTGGAACTCCTCGATCAGGTCGTACAACGGCCGCCACGGCAGCACCGCGCTGACCGCGATGCGCAGTTCCACTTCCCAGCCCGTGGCGATGCGCTTGACGCGGCAGGCCAGGTCGTCCAGCGACTGCAGCACGTGGCGGCCTTCCTTCAGCAGCGTTTCGCCTGCCGGCGTCAGCAGCGCGCGGTGGCCCGAGCGGTCGAACAGCAGCACGTCCAGCCCGTCTTCCAGTTTGCGGATGGAGTAGGTCACCGCCGAGGGCACCTTGCCCAGTTCACGGGCCGCCTTGGCAAAGCTGCCGTGGCGCGCGATGGCGTCCACCAGGATCAGCAGTTCGGGGGTGATGGCTTGCATGGATGTGCCTGGAATGAGTATTCAAAAAATTTGAATGGTTCCGTCAAAATATAGCGCCAAACAGGCGGGGGCGCACGCGCACAATATCACTCATGCCGGTGGTGCAGCGGTTTCGCTCCGAAAGGAGGTGACGAAAGGCAGGCTGCACAACCATTCACATTATTGAAATAGGAGTCCGCAATGCTTACCACTCGCCGCGCTGCTGAACGGGGTCACGCCAACCATGGATGGCTGGACTCGTTTCACACCTTTTCCTTTGCCAACTACTACGACCCGGCCCACATGGGCTTCGGCGCCCTGCGCGTGATCAATGACGACCGCATCGCGGCCGGCCGCGGCTTCGGCACGCACGGCCACCGCGACATGGAAATCATCACCTATGTGCTGGACGGCGCGATCGCCCACAAGGACAGCATGGGCAGCGGCTCGACCATCCAGCCCGGCAACGTGCAGCGCATGAGCGCCGGCCGCGGGGTGATGCACTCGGAGTTCAACCCGCTGTCGGACCGCGAAACGCACATGCTGCAGATCTGGATCGAGCCCGACGTCGCCGGCATCGCGCCGGAGTACGAAGAGCGCAGCTTCAGCGACGAGCAGAAGCGCGGCCGGTTGCAGGCCCTGGTGTCGCCGGATGGCGCTGACGGTTCGATGAAGATCCATCAGGACGCGCGGCTGTACGGCGGCCTGTTCGATGGCGACGAGTCCGCCGCGCTGGAACTGGCCGCTGGCCGCCGCGCCTGGGTGCACGTGGCCCGTGGCAGCCTGACGGTCAACGGCGTCGAGCTTTCGGCTGGCGATGCTCTGGCCATCACCGACGAGACCCTCGTGGAGCTCTCGGGCGGCAAGAATGCCGAAGTCCTGGTGTTCGACCTGGCGTAAAGCCCCTGGGCGGGCGGGCTGATGAAGCCCGCCCGCCGCTGTTTTTCCATGCAAGCGGCAGGCCTTAAGATGGCCATTGGCCCTACAACCCGGAGAGTCTGATCATGTCCACCTTGTCCGAAGCCGGCGAAAGCCAGATTGAATCCGTCGTGGTGCCGCGCACCAGCGACCTGGGCGGCTTTTCCGTGCGCCGCGCCATCCCGTCCGCGCAGCGCCGCACCGTCGGGCCGTTCGTCTTCCTGGATCACATGGGGCCGGTCGAGTTTGCGCCCGGTACCGGCATAGACGTGCGCCCGCATCCCCATATCGGCCTGTCCACCGTGACCTACCTGTACGAAGGGTCCATGGTGCACCGCGACGGCGCGGGCAACACTCAGACCATCCTGCCCGGCGAGGTCAACTGGATGACGGCCGGCCGCGGCATCGTGCACTCGGAACGTTCCTCGCCCGAAAGCCGCCAGGGCGCGCAGCGCCTCTGTGGCCTGCAGATCTGGGTCGGGTTGCCCAAGGAGCATGAAGAGACCGATCCGGGCTTCACCCACTACGGGCTGGATGCACAGCCGGTCGTCGAAGGCGAAGGCGTGCGCGCCCAGGTGGTGGCGGGTTCGCTGTTCGGCAAGACGTCCTCGGTGAAGACGCTGTCGCCGCTGTTTTACGGCGACCTGCAATTGCAGGCCGGCGCGACCACGGTGCTGCCGGCCGAGCACGAAGAGCGCGCCGCCTATCTGGCCCAAGGCACGGTCGAGATCGACGGCCAGGAGTTCGAAAGCGGCCGCCTGGTCGTGTTCGCGCCCGGTCGGCCCGTGCAGATCCGCGCCAAGACCGCGGCGCGCTTTGCCGTGATCGGCGGCGAACCCCTGGACGGCCCGCGCTTCGTGTGGTGGAACTTCGTTTCCAGCAACAAGGACCGCATTGAGCAGGCCAAGCAGGACTGGCAGCGCAACCGCTTCGACCAGATCGTGCCGGGCGACGAGACCGAGTACATCCCGCTGCCCGAGCCGCGCGCCTGAAGTTGCACGCACACCGGCCGCGCAAGCGTGGCGCGGCCGGCGGTATGATGCGCCTCCCGACCCAACAACAAACCGGGATGGAGACATCATGCATCGCTATACATTCAACGCGCTGCGCGGCCTGGCCGCGCTGGCGCTGATCCAGGGCGCATCGGCCGCGCTTGCCGCCGGCTATCCGGCCAAGCCCATCACCTTCATCGTGCCCTACACGGCAGGCGGCACCACCGACCTGGTGGCGCGCACGGCCGGCCAGAAAGTGGCTGAAAAGCTGGGCCAGCCGGTCATCGTTGAGAACCGTCCCGGAGCAGGCGGCAATATTGGCATGGACGCGGTGGCCAAGGCTGCGCCCGACGGCTACACCATCGGCTTCGGCGCGATTTCCACGAACGCCCTGAATCCCTTCGTCTACCCGTCCATGCCGTTCGATCCCACCAAGGATTTCACGGGCGTCAGCATGCTGGGCGCGTCCACCGTGGTGCTGGAAGTCGGTCCGGCCTTGAAGGTGGATAGCGTCAAGGATCTGGTGGCCTACGCCAAGCAGCATCCGGGCACCTCGTTCGGCACGCCCGGCACCGGCACCTCCATGCACCTGGCGGGCGTGATGTTCGACCAGCTGACCGGCGCCGGCATGCAGCACATCCCTTACAAGGGCAGCGCGCAGGGCCTGAACGACTTGCTGGGCGGCCATCTGCCGGTGATGTTCGACAATCTGCCGGCGTCGCTGCCGCATATCAAGGCGGGCAAGGTGCATGCGTTGGCGGTGACCGGCAGCAAGCGCGCGCCGGCCTTGCCGGATGTGCCGACGCTGGCCGAGCTGGGCTATGAAGCCGCCGTGGTCGATCCCTGGTTCGCGGTCTATGGCCCGGCGAAGATGTCGCCGGAAGTGACCCGGACCCTGAGCGAAGCCTTCCAATGGGCGCTGGCCTTGCCGGAAGTGAAGACCAAGCTGGAGCAGGCCGGCTTCATGCCCTACGGTTCCACGCCGCAGGAAGTGGAACGCCTGACCCAAAGCCAGCACGAGGCCTTCAAGGCCTTGTCGCAGAAGGTGAAGCTGTCGGCCGACTGAGCGGCCGGCGCAGAATCAGCGGCCGCGGGCGTAGGCCTGCTCGCGCCGCTCTTCCAGCGCTTCGCGGCGGATGAAATCGCGCACGAAGTCGCTGGCGGGATGATGGTGCAGGTTATAGGGCGTATCCCACTGCGCGATGCTGCCCTGGGACATGACGCCGATGCGGTCCGCGATGGCGAAGGCTTCGGCCTGGTTGTGCGTCACCAGGATGGCCGTGTGGCCGGTGGTCTTGAGGATGTCGCGCACTTCGAAGGCCAGGCGTTCGCGCGTGTCCACGTCCAGGTTCGAGAACGGCTCGTCCAGCAGCAGCAGGTCGGGCGAGGGCGCCAGCGCGCGCGCCAGCGCCACGCGCTGTTGCTGGCCGCCGGAAATCTCGTGGGGATAGCTGTTGGCGGCATGCGCCAGACCCACCAGTTCCAGCATCTCTTCGACGCGGCGCGCGCGCTCCGGGCGCGCCAGCTTGCGCAGGCCGAAGGCCACGTTCAGCGCTACCGACAAGTGCGGAAACAGCGCATAGTCCTGGAACATCATGCCCACGCGGCGATGCTCGGGCGCCACCTGCACGGTGGGCGAAGAAATGACCGTGCCGTCCAGCAGGATGCGTCCGGCCCGCACCGGCTCGAAGCCGGCAATGGCGCGCAGCACGGTGGTCTTGCCGCAGCCGGATTCACCCAGCAGGCAGCCGATATGTCCGACGGGCAGGCCCAGCGTCAGGTCCTGCACCACGGGCTTGAGGCCCGCCGGGGTGTCGTAGGCGAGAGAAAGGTGATCGAGTTCTAAGAGATCGGGCACGATGATCAATGTCCCATTTTCAGATTGGTGCGCGCCAGCAGGATGACGGGGAACAGGCCGGCCAGCACGATGGCCAGGGCCGCGACGGCGCCTTCTTCATAGGTGCCGCGGGCAGCTTCCGCGTATAGCCAGGTGGCCAGCGTGTCGAAATTCATGGGTCGCAGCAGCAGCGTCGCGGGTAGTTCCTTCATGGCGTCCACGAACACCAGCAGGGCGCTGGCCGCCAGCGCCGGGCGCAAGAGCGGCAGATGGACGCGGCGCAGCGTGCCGGCCGAACTTTCGCCCAGCAGGCGCGAAGCCTGTTCCAGCGACGGCGGGATGCGGGCCAGGCCGGCTTCCAGCGCCCCGGTCGAAATCGCCAGGAAGCGGATCGCGTAGGCGCAGACCAGCGCGCCCATGGACCCCATCAGGAACAGGCCGGTGCCGCCGAACACCTTGGCGACCGCGGTATCGATCCAGACGAAGGGCGTGAGCAGGCCGATGGCCAGCACCGTGCCGGGCACCGCATAGCCCAGGCTGGCAATGCGCGCGCAGGCGCGGCCGGGATTGAAGCCCGAGCTTTCGCGCAGGGTGCGCCCGGCCCAGGCCACGATCAGGCCGCATAGCAGGGTGACGATGGTGGCGCTGAAGGCCACGATCAGCGTGTTGGAAAGTCCGTTGATCAATTGGTGCGACACGCCGCCCACCAGGTGCAGGCGTTTGTAGGTTTCCACGATCAGGTAGAGGGCAGGCGCGACGAAGCCCACCAGCACCGGGATCCACCCCAGCATTGCCGCAATGGCCCCGGCGGCGCCGCGCAGGCGGCGCGGCTGCATGGGCCGCATGCGCTGCGTGTTGGCGTAGCGTTGGCGCTTGCGGCCATGGCGTTCCAGCAGGATCAGCCCGATCACGATCGCCAGCATGGTCAGCGCGATCTGGGCCGCGCCCGCCAGGTCGGAACGCGTGACCCAGGTGGTGTAGACCGACACGGTCAGCGTCTGCACGCCCAGGAATTCGGAGGCGCCGATATCGTTCAGCGTTTCCAGCAGCGCCAGGCTCACGCCCACCACGATGGCGGGCCGGGCCAGGGGCAGGGCCACGCGGAAGAACACGGCGACGCGTCCGGCGCCCAGCGTGCGGGCCGCTTCCAGCAGGCTCGCGGCCTGCGTCATGAACATGACGCGGGTGCTCAGGTACACATAGGGATACAGCACGAAACCCAGCACGAAGATCGCGCCGTAGATCGAACGCAGGTCCGGCAGGCGGAACTGGCGCGGGCTGTCGTAGCCCAGCACTGCGCGGATGCCGCTCTGTATCGGGCCTATCGGGTGCAGCAGGTCCAGATAGGCGAAGGCGATGATGTAGGTCGGCACCGCCAGCGGCAGCAAGAGCGCCCAGGTCAGCACGCGGCGGGTAGGGAAGTCGTAGGCGGTGACCAGCCAGGCCGCGCCCGTACCCAGCAGGGTGACCAGCACGCCCACGCCGGCCAGCAGCACGGCGGTATTGGCCAGCGCCTGCGGCAGCACATAGTTGGCCAGATGCTGCCAGTGCGAGAGTTCGCCGCCCAGCGCCCACCAACCCAGCGTCAGGACGGGCGCCAATACGGCCAGCGCGATCAGGGCGGCACCGGCCAGCCAGCCGGCCCCGCGTTCAGTCCAGCGCAGACGCAGCGGCCGGGGCAAAGAATCAGTGTGCATGCTTCAAAGTCGATTGCATCAATGGCAAGGCCTGCTCCCTCCAAAAAAGGGAGCAGGCCCTACGCGCTGGCCTGGGCGCGGCCCGCGCGGGTGTCACTGCCACATGGCTGCGCCGCGCCGCAAAGCGGGGCGTTCCACGGGCTTATCAGTTGTCGAAACCGACCTTGTCCACCAGTTCGCTGGCTTGCTTGCGATGCTTGGCGATTTCAGTCAGCGGCAGCGGATCCACCTTCAGTTCGCCAAAGCTGGCGATCACGGGGTCCAGCTTCACGCCCTTGCGGACGGGGTATTCGTAGTTGGCTTGGGCGTACAGGGCCTGGGCCGGCTCGGACACCAGGAAGTCCAGCAGCTTGACCGCGTTGGCCTTGTTGGGCGCGTGGGCGGCAACGGCCGCGCCGCTGACGTTCACGTGCGTGCCGCCGCTCTTGGCGTTGGCGAAGGTCGGGCGGATGACCTTGATGGCGTCGCCCCACTTGCGCGCGTCGGTGCCGGCTTCGGCATTCTTCATGTGGCCGACGTAGTAGGCATTGGCCAGGCCGATGTCGCAGATCCCGCCCAGGATGTCGCGGGCCACGTCGCGGTCGCCGCCGGCGGCCTTGCGGGCCAGGTTGGCCTTGACGCCGCGCAGCCATTTTTCGGTGGCTTCGGCGCCGTCATGCGCGATCATGGAGGCGACCAGCGCGGTATTGTAGGGATGCTGGCCCGAGCGGATGCAGACCTTGCCCTTCCACTTGGGATCGGCCAGGTCTTCGTAGCGGAAGGCTTCCAGCTTCAGGTCCTTTTCCACGTACAGCACGCGGTCGCGCAGCGACAGGGCGTACCACTTGCCATCGGCGCCGCGCAGGTTGGGGGGGATGACGGATTCCAGCGTTTGCGATTTGATCGACTGGGTCACGCCGCCGTCGACCAGGTCCAGCAGGTTGCCGATGTCCACGGTCATCAGCACGTCGGCGGGCGACTTGGCGCCTTCGGCCTTGACGCGTTCCAGCAGGCCGTCCTTGACGAAGACCGTGTTGACCTTGATGCCGCTTTCCTTGGTGAAGGCGTCCAGCAGCGGCTGGATCAGCTTGGGTTCCCGGGTGGTGTAGAGGCTGACTTCCTCGGCGGCGTTGGCCGACACGGTGAAGGCGGCGGCGCCGGCCAGCGCCAGGGCGCGCAGCAGCGAATTCAATTGGGGACGCTTGTTCATGAGGAGGTGCTCCGGCTAGGGCTGCAGCGGGTTTCCCGGGCGTCCAGGCTTCCCACCGCTCAAAACAGTCTGCTAACGAAAATGATTATCAAATGAGAACGCGACGATAACAGGAAGCAAAGCGGCGTTCAACTATTCGTAAGTCGGGCAGGCTGCAGCCTTGATCCCCATCAATACGGCATAAGCGTATTACGGAATAATGAGAGCAGTTATCATCGAGACCCTGTAGAATAGGGTCAACCCTAATGCCGGGCCGCGTCTTTTTTGCGGCACGGAATGACCCAGCGGCACAAGCCGGGCGCATAGCCCGGGGCGGTCGCCCTAATTTGATACGACATGGCTGCTTTCAACACTGAGCGCGTACTAAGCGTGCACCACTGGAACGACACCCTGTTTTCCTTTACCACGACGCGTGACTCGGCCTTGCGGTTCCACAATGGCCACTTCGTGATGATCGGACTGGAAGTTGAAGGCAAGCCCCTGCTGCGGGCCTACAGCATCGCCAGCGCCAACTATGAAGAGAACCTCGAGTTCCTCAGCATCAAGGTGCAGAACGGCCCGCTCACGTCGCGCCTGCAGCATCTGAAGGAAGGCGACACCATCCTGGTCAGCCGCAAGCCCGTGGGCACGCTGGTCGTCGACGACCTGAAGCCGGGCAAGCACCTGTTCCTGTTCGGCACCGGCACCGGCCTGGCGCCTTTCATGAGCATCATCAAGGACCCGGACATCTACGAACGCTTCGACAAGGTCATCCTGGTGCATGGCGTGCGCTGGGTCAGCGAGCTGGCCTATGCCGACTTCATCGAAAAAGAATTGCCGAACAACGAATTCTTCGGCGACGTGGTGCGCGACAAGCTCGTGTACTACCCGACGGTCACGCGCGAGCCGTTCCGCAACCAGGGCCGAATCACGGAACTGATGGAAAACGGCAAGCTGTGCGAAGACATCGGCATTCCCCAGATCAATCCGGAAACCGACCGCGCCATGATCTGCGGCAGCCCCCATATGCTGGCCGACATCAGCGCCATGCTGGACAAGCGCGGCTTCACCGTTTCGCCGGGCGTGGGACAGCCGGGTGACTACGTGGTCGAGCGCGCATTCGTGGACAAATAAGTCCGGGCGCTGGCTCCAAATACAAAACCCATCGCAGCGATGCGATGGGTTTTGTGTTTTCTGGCGCTGCGCAACACCGTGGCGACGTTTCTGGCTGCGGCGCGCCGGTACATCATCACCTCGGAGCCTCCGGCCTATTCGGGCTGGATGCCTGCCTTCTTGATGATTTCGCCCCATTTCTTCGACTCGGCCTGCTGGAACTTCGCGAGTTCGTCCGGGGTGGAGCTGGCCACGTCCGTACCCGTTTGCGCATAGAACTGTTTGGCCGGCGCGCTTGCGGTGGCCTTGACCAGCAGCTCGTTCAGGCGCTTGACGACATCCGGCGGCGTGCCGGCCGGCGCATAGGCGGCGAACCAGTAACCCATTTCATAGCCCGGCACGCCGGCTTCGGCGATGGTGGGGACGTCCGGCGCCAGCGGCGAACGCGCCTGGCCGGTGACGCCGAGCGCGCGCAGCTTGCCCGACTTGACCTGGGGCAGGCCGGTAGCCGTGTCGGTGATCATCATGTCGATCTGGCCGCCCAACAGGTCGGTGACTGCCAGCGGGTTGCTCTTGTACGGCACGTGCAGCAGTTGCACGCCCGCCATCTGCTGCAGCAGTTCGCCGGCGATGCGACTGCTGGAGCTGCCGCTGCCGAAGCTCAGCTTGCCGGGCGACTGCTTGGCCTGGGCCAGGAAGTCGCCGACGGTCTTGGCCTGCGAACTGGGATTGACCACCATGATCTGGCCGCCTTTGCCCAACAAGGTCAGCGGTGCGTAGTCCTTGACCGGGTCGTAGGTCAGCGTCTTGTAGAGGTGTTCGTTGGCGGCGTGCGTGGTGTTGGTGGTGATCAGCACCGTGTAGCCGTCGGGCGCCGCGCGGGCGCCGGCGGCGGCGCCTATCATCGCGCTGGCGCCGGGCTTGTTCTCGATCACGACGGCCTGGCCGGTCTGTTCGGTGACGCCCTGGCCGATGGCACGGCCGATCTGGTCGGTGGCACTGCCCGCCGCGAACGGCACGATGAAGGTAATGGGCTTGGCGGGGAACTGGGCCATGGCGCTCAAGGGCAGGGCGGCGGCCAGCAGCAAGGCCAGCCGGCCTTTGGTAGCGATGCGCATATGTGTCTCCTGTGGGATTTTTATAGGAATTGAAATCAGGCGGCCGCGGGGCGGTCGCCGGGTATGTCTGGCAGCCGGCCGGCCAGCGCCGGGCTGACCTCGACCGTCATGTCCAGCAATCTGAAGGACAGGCTCTTGCCGTGCGTGTCCAGGTTGAGGGCATCGTTGACGCCGCCGTCCAGTACGCCTTCCAGCACGAAGTTCATGGCATGCAGCGTGGGCAGCGTGTAGCGCGTGACGCGCCGGGGATTGCGGTAAGCGAACCAGGCAGCGACGCGGGCTTCGGTGACCTGCGCGGCCAGCGCCTCATAGCATTCCGGGTCCCAGGCGATCAGGCTCAGGTTGGAGATGTCGCCCTTGTCGCCGGAGCGGCTGTGCGCCAGGCGGTACAAGGGGATCGCGATCAGCGGCGGATTCATTGCGAGGCTTCCTCCAGGAAGGTCCAGCCGCTGGGCACGGCGTCGCGCGGCAGGGTGCAGGACATCATGTTCAGGCGCGGGCGCAGCGCAGTGCGCACGCCGCCGCCGCCAGCTGGGCCGCAGGTATAGAGCGCGTTCACTTCGCGCAGCACGCTCTCGGCCAGCTTGCGGTCGCCATGTTCGGCGGCGATGCGCAGGCGCACGTCGCGCCCATGGCCGTCGGGCAGGCTGGACAGCATTTCGCCGGCATCGTCGCCCAGGATGCTGATGGCGCCGATCAGGTCGGCGCGCAGGCGCAGGGCCGGGTCCAGGCGCTTGCGGACGATGTCGGCCGCCAGGCGGGCGCGCGCCTCGGCCTGCACGCCGGCATAGGAGATCTCGGCCTCGGCCAGCCAGCCACCGTGGTAGCAAACATTGACCTTGAGTTCATCGGGACGCGCATGGCCGGTGATGCCGCGCAGCGCCACCCGGTCGCCGCCCAGCTCCGCCACTTCGGCGCGGCTCAGGTCGGCGACGACGTCCGGCGTCAGGTAGCGAGCGGGATCGTGTACTTCGTACAGCAGTTGTTCCTTGACCGTGCGCGCGTCGACCATGCCGCCGGTGCCGTCTGCCTTGCCGATCACGAACTGGCCGTCGGCATGGATCTCGGCGATGGGAAAGCCTGCGGCATGCACGTCCGGCACGTCCTTGAGGCCCGGCACGCAGAAGTAGCCGCCGGTGACCTGCAAGCCGCATTCCAGCATATGGCCGGCCATGGTGGCGCGGCCCAGGCGCGGCCAATCGTCCATGGCCCAGCCGAAGTGGGCCAGCGCCGGTCCCAATGTCAGGGAGGGGTCGGACACGCGGCCCGCCACCACGACCTGCGCGCCTGCTGCCAGCGCTTCCGCAATCTCGGCGGCGCCCAGGTAGGCCGTGGCGCTGACCACGTCCAAACCGTCCAGCGCGCCGCCCAGGCGTTGACGCAGCAATTCCCGCTGCGCATCGCTGGTGAGCGCATCGCCGTGCACCACGGCGATGCGTGGCGCCGGCAAGCCTTGCTGCCGGGCGAGCGCGGCAAGGCGTCGGGCCGCGGCGGCGGGGTTGGCCGCGCCGAAGTTGCCGACGATGCTGATGTCGTGGCGCAGGCAGTCGCCCAGCACGGGTCCGACCAGTTCGTCCAGCAAGGGCTCGTAGCCGCGCTCCGGGTCTGCGTTGCGCGCCAGCTGGGCCAACGCCAGCGTGCGTTCGGCCAGCGTTTCGTAGATGAGCACGCCGCCGCCTCGGGCGATCAGGGTGCGCACCACGGCGGCGGCGCCGTCGCTGCGGTCGCCGGAAAAGCCGGAGGCGCAGCCTATGTAGAGGGGGGAGAGTGGCATACGGAAGCGGTGCAGGATCAAGGTGTCTGAGCCCACTATAGGCATCCGCCGCTAATCAGTAAAATAGAAAGATCAGATCAATTCATAGAGGAAAGCCATGAATCTGTCTGCCCGCCAATTGCGCGCCTTTGTGGCGTTGGCCGAAGAAAAGCACTTCACCCGGGCGGCCCAGCGCTGCCACCTGACGCAGCCGGCCTTCAGCGCCCTGATCCGCCAGCTGGAGGACAGTGCGGGCTTGCGCCTGTTCGACCGCAACACGCGTCATGTGGAGCTGACGGTTGAAGGCCAGGTGCTGGACGCGACCGCGCGCAGGCTGCTGGCCGATATGGATCTGGTCATGGAAGACCTGCGCGACCACGCGGCAAGGCGCCGCGGCCGGGTAGCGCTAGCGGCCTTGCCCTCGCTCGCCGCAGGTTGGCTGCCGGGGCTGTTGGCGCGTTTTCGCGAGGCCTATCCCGGCATCATGGTGGACTTGCGCGATGCCTTGCTGGATCCCTGCCTGGACCTGGTGCAAGCAGGGCAGGTCGACTTCGCCGTGGCTTCGCGGCGGCCGGACATGAACGAGCTGGACAGCGAGTTCCTGCATGCGGACCGCTATTTCCTGGTCTGCCGCGCCGACCATCCGCTGGCGGGCGCGGGCAAGGCCCGGCTGCGCGACATCCTGCGCTATCCCATGATCCAGCTCGCGCGGGGCAGCAGCGTGCGCAAACATCTTGATGCCGCCCTCGGCGCCGATGCGCCGGCCCCGGTCTTCGAGGTGGAGCACCTGGCGACCGCCACTGGACTGGTACGCGCCGGCCTGGGCATCTCGGTGGTGCCGGCGATGACGCTGTTCCATTTCGGCGGCGCCGACCTGCGCATCGTGCCGCTGGCTGGCAAAGCCCTGACCCGGCCGCTCTACCTGGTGCGGCGCAAGGGCCGCACGCTGTCGGTCGCGGCGCAGGCCTTGTATGACCTGCTGCGGGAGCATCGGGGGGATATAGATAGCCCGGGCTTGCCTGGGCCGCGCTAGCCGTCTATCCGCTGGCCAACGCAGCGTTGGAACACCGCCTTCAGCGGTGCATAGTCGCAGATCACGGCCGCGATGTTGGCGTCGACCCATTCCACTTGCGTCACTGACCACCAACCGATCTCGTAGCCCGCATTGAGGATAAGGTGCTCGAACAGGAGGCGCTGGGCGCGGCCGTTTCCTTCTCGGAAGGGGTGAATCATGTTGAGGTCGCCATAGGCGACAGCGACAGCGGCTATCAGGGCGTCACGCGGCAGATCGATGAGCCAGTGGGCCTGTGCCAGGGCCGCGAAGATTTTGTTGGCCTCGGGCTCGATTCTGGCGGTATTGCAGAAGCGCGTGCCGCCCTTTGAAATATCGATGGTGCGCAGCTCACCCGCCCAGTCGTAGAGATCCTGAAACAGCACGCGATGGAGCTGCTTCAGGTAAGCAAGGTCGTAGGGAGGCAGGGAAAATTCGAGCTGGCTGACGGCGATCTCGGAAAGATCCTGCTCAGCCTGCGCGAGCCGCGCATCGTCCCGGATGTCCAGCCGGTTACGCAACGTGAAGCTGCCGGAGTAGCAGTACGGATCCTGTCCGGTGCCGTATTTGTCCAAGGTCAGGCGGGCTTGCGATGAGCGCGCAACACGGTTTCGCGTGAAGGTAGTTCGCGCTTCGCGTCGGCGGGCGTGGCCGGATAGCCTTCCAGGCGCATGCTGGCCGCATAGTTGGAACGGCGCACCTTTGCCCAATAGTCCACCTTGGCTTGCAGGCTGGTATTTTTCATGGCAAACGCCTCACTTGAAAAGCCGTGGGATAGCCCACCAATTATACCGAAGCCGCAATCACGCCAGGCTGGCTCAGCCTTGTCGGGCCGATCATATTCCGTCGTGCAGCCACCCTAAGGCGTTCAGCCACTTTCGCAAAAGTCTATTGCTCGATACACTTCGATAGTTGTAGCTTCTATCCGTCTTTCGAAGGATTCCGCCCATGAGCAAGCAAATCATCCATACCGACACCGCGCCCGCCGCGGTAGGCCCTTACTCGCAAGCGGTTGCCGTAAGCGGCACCAAGACTGTCTATCTCTCGGGCCAGATCGGCCTGGAGCCGGGCACTGGCGATCTGGTTTCCGAGAACTTCGACGCTCAGGTGCGTCAGGCTTTCGCCAACATGCAGGAAGTCATCAAGGCCGCCGGCGGCACGCTGGACAACGTGGTCAAGCTGACGCTGTTCCTGACCGACCTGGGCAAGTTCACGGCCGCCAACGCCATCATGGCCGAGATCATTCCCCAGCCGTTCCCGGCGCGCTCCACCATCGGCGTGGCCAGCCTGCCCAAGGGCGCGCAGTTCGAAGTCGAAGCCATCCTGGTCCTGTAAAGCCCGCCCGGACTTTTCGATCCAGAGGTTCGTTTCTCCATGCCGGCCGCAACCGCGGCTTCCAAGCGGTCCGGCGCCGATAACAAAGGCGCCGGCAAAGCAATGACGGATACGGAGCGCAAGCTCCGTAACCTGGGCTTGGTGCTGCCCGAGGACTTCGTGCTGCACCTGCCGCTGCGCTACGAAGACGAAACCCGCATCGTCCCGATCAGCGATCTGCGGCCTGGTTTTGCCGGCCAGGTGGAAGGCGAGATCACGAAATCCGAGGTCTCCTACCGGCCCCGGCGCCAGCTGACCGCCACCCTGGCCGACGACAGCGGCGAACTGCAATTGCGCTGGCTGAATTTCTATCCCAGCCAGCAGAAGCAAGTCAGCGTGGGCAAGCGCCTGCGCGCGCGCGGCGAGGTCCGCGGCGGCCTGTTCGGGCGCCAGATGGTGCACCCGCGCATGACCAATGCCGACGCGCCGTTGCCCACCGCGCTGACGCCCGTCTATCCCAGCACCGAAGGCCTGCCCCAACTGACCTTGCGCCGCGCCATCGCGCAGGCGCTGGACCGCGCCGACCTGTCCGACACCTTGCCCGACGAGGCGCGTGCGCGCTACGACCTGCCGCCGTTCGAGCCGGCCATCCGCGCCTTGCACACGCCGGCCCAGGGCGAGTCCGAGCAGGCTCTGCTGGATCGCGTGCATCCCGCCTGGCGCCGCATCAAGTTCGACGAACTGCTGGCGCAGCAGCTGTCGCTGGCGGCTGCGCGCGCCGCGCGCCGCGTCAAGGAAGCCGAATCGCTGCCGGCGCGCAACGAGGCCGGCGGCCTGGTCGCCAAGTTATATGAAGCGCTGCCGTTCAAGCTGACCGGCGCGCAGGAGCGCGTGGTCCAGGAAATCTCCGCCGACCTGGCCAAGCCGTATCCCATGCATCGACTGCTGCAGGGCGACGTGGGCAGCGGCAAGACCGTGGTGGCGGCCATCGCCGCCGCCCAGGCCATTGCCAGCGGCGCCCAGGTCGCGCTGATGGCGCCCACCGAAATCCTGGCGGAACAGCACTTCCGCAAGCTGGTGTCCTGGCTGCAGCCGCTGGGCGTAAACGTGGCCTGGCTGAGCGGCAGCCTGTCGGCCAAGGCGCGGCGCGAGGCGGCCGCAGCGGCGGCGGACGGCAGCGTGCAATTGATCGTGGGCACGCAGGCCCTGATCCAGGACCACGTCGAATTCCACCGGCTGGGCCTGTCCATCGTCGATGAACAGCACCGCTTCGGCGTCGGGCAGCGCCTGGCGCTGACGCGCAAGGGCGAAACCGTGCGCGGCCGCAACGTGCCGCACCAGCTCAACATGAGCGCGACGCCGATTCCGCGCACACTGGCCATGACCTTCTTCGCCGATCTGGACGTTTCGGTCATCGACGAGCTGCCGCCCGGGCGCAGCCCCGTCCTGACCAAGCTGGTGTCGGACGCGCGGCGCGAGGAAGTCATCGCCCACATCGCGCAGGCCGCGCGCGGCGGGCAGCAGGCCTACTGGGTCTGTCCGCTGGTCGAGGAAAGCGAGGCCCTGGAACTTCAGACCGCCGTGGATACCTACGAAGGCATGCGGGTCGATCTGCCGGACCTGCGCATCGGCCTGGTGCACGGCCGGCTGCCGCAAGCCGAGAAGGCCGCCGTGATGCAGGCCTTCCGCGATGGCGAGGTGGATCTGCTGGTCGCCACTACCGTCATCGAGGTCGGCGTGGACGTGCCGAACGCCTCGCTCATGGTGATCGAACACGCCGAACGCTTCGGCCTGGCCCAGCTGCACCAGCTGCGCGGCCGGGTAGGGCGCGGCACCGCCGAATCGGTATGCGTGCTGCTCTATCAGACGCCGCTGTCGCAGGTGGCGCGCGAACGGCTGCGGGCCATGTTCGAAACCTCCGACGGCTTTGAAATCGCCCGGCGCGACCTGGAACAGCGCGGCCCGGGCGAATTCCTGGGCACGCGCCAGTCGGGCATGGCGCTATTGCGCTTCGCCGACTTGGAAACCGACGCGGCCATCGCCGAGGACGCGCGCGACGCCGCGGTCTGGCTGCGCGCCGAACACCCGGCCGCGGTCGAAGCGCATCTGGCGCGCTGGATGCGCGGGCGCGAGGACTTCCTGCGCACCTGACCATGCAGCCAGCCGCGAACCTTAATCTAGCAAGCGCCAGCCACGAGGCTGGGGCATAACCCCGGGGGCGTAGTCCACCATGACTCTCACCGAACTCAAGTACATCGTCGCCGTGGCGCGCGAACGGCATTTCGGCCGGGCGGCCGAGGCCTGTTTCGTCAGCCAGCCCACGCTCTCGGTAGCGATACGCAAGCTGGAGGACGAATTGGGCGTGACGCTGTTCGAGCGCGGCGGCGCCGAGGTTGGCGTCACTCCGATTGGCCAGCGCATCGTGGCGCAGGCGCAGAAGGTGCTGGAAGAAAGCGCCAGCATCAAGGAAATTGCGCGCCAGGGGCACGACCCCTTGGCCGGCCCCTTGCGCGTCGGTGTCATTCACACCATAGGCCCGTACCTGCTGCCCCGGCTGGTGCCGGTGCAGATCGGCCGCACTCCGCAGATGCCGCTGCTGCTGCAAGAGAACTTCACGGTGCGCCTGGTCGAGCTGCTGCGTCAGGGCGAAATCGACTGCGCCATCATGGCCTTGCCGCTGCCCGAGGCCGGCCTGGTCATGCAGCCCCTCTACGATGAGCCTTTCATCGTGGCCGTGCCCAATGACCACGAGCTGGCGCGGCGCAAATCCATCGACGCGCAGGACCTGAAGCAGCAGACCATGTTGCTGTTGGGCAGCGGCCATTGCTTCCGCGATCAAGTGCTGGAAGTCTGCCCCGAACTGTCGCGTTTTTCGGCCGCTAGCGACGGCATCCAGCGCACCTTCGAAGGGTCCTCGCTGGAGACCATCCGCCACATGGTCGCTGCCGGCATAGGCGTGACCGTCCTGCCCGTGACCGCGGTGCCGGAGCAGCCGCCTTCCAACAGCCTGTTGCGCTATCTGCCGTTTGAGGGCCATGTGCCGGAGCGCCGCGTGGTGCTGGCCTGGCGCCGCAGCTTCCCGCGCCTGGCCGCCATCGAGGCGCTGGCGCAGGCGGTGTATGCCTGCGATCTGCCTGGCGTGAAGATGCTGACCGACGAGGTCGCGGCGGTGCAGGATTGATTTCCAGACCGTTGTCCGGCGGCCCGGCGCGCGCGGCTTGCGCCGCGTCAAAAGGTCGCAGGACTTATTGACCGTAGCAGCGGATATTGCGGCATTTCGCCGTATTTGCAGTGTTATCCTTGTTTCGCACATTCATCCCTAGGAGCTAGCAATGGCCAAGTCCCCCAAGAAGACCTCCAGCGTTCCGCGCATCAACATCGGTATCTCGGACAAGGACCGCGCCGCCGTCGCCGGCGAACTGTCCAAGCTGCTGGCCGACTCGTACACGCTGTACCTGATGACGCACAACTTCCACTGGAACGTTACGGGGCCCATGTTCAACACGCTGCACCTGATGTTCATGACCCAGTACACGGAAGAGTGGAATGCGCTGGACAGCATCGCCGAACGTATTCGCGCGCTGGGCCATTACGCGCCGGGCACTTATCGCGAATTCGGCAAACTGTCTTCGATCTCCGAGCCGGACTCGGTGCCCGAGGCCCTGGAAATGGTGCGTCTGCTGGTGACCGCCAACGAGTCCGTCGCCAAGACCGCGCGCGCCGCGTTCGAGAAGGCCGATGCCGCCAACGACCAGCCCACGGCCGACCTGCTGACGCAACGTCTGGACGTGCACGAAAAGAATGCCTGGATGCTGCGCAGCCTGCTGCAGTGACCGCAGCGGCAGCCGCCGCATGAGCAAACCGGAGCCTCGCGGCTCCGGTTTTTTTTCGTCTGTGGCCAGACCGCGCTCAGGTCTGGTGCGACAGCGGCCGGGCGGGAATCGGCGCGATGCGTTCGGGCGGCGGCGATACCCGCCATACCGCCCGGCGGCGCAGCGCGCCTAGCAGCTTCAAACCTTGCGGCCAGTCGTCCAGGCCGCTGTGGGCATTGAGGTGGCCCGCGCCCGGCACGATCACAAGCCGGCTGCCCCAATCGCGCGCGAAGGCGCGGGCGCGTTCCAGCTGGCAATACGGATCGTTGTCGCTGGCGACCAACACGCTCTGGTAGGGCAGCGACTGGCGCGGCACAGGCGCGAAGTCCCGCAGGCAGGCGGGCGCGCTTTCCCGTTCAACGTCGGCGGGCGCCACCAGCAGGGCGCCCGCGATCTTGGCGCGCAGCGGCACCGGCAAGGCGGCGCTGATCAGGCAACCCAGGCTGTGCGCAATCAGAAGGACGGGACTGCGGGCCTCATTCACTTCGGTGGCAAGCGCCGCGATCCATTCGCTGGGAGCCGGATGTTCCCAGTCGCGTTGTTCGACCCGGCGCGCATGCGGCAGCAGGGCCATCCAGCGCGATTGCCAGTGTTGGGGTCCGGAGTTTTTCCATCCGGGAACGATGATCGGTTGGAGTCTCATGGCGGCCATGATGCCGCGCGGCCTTAGTAACGCAAACGAATAAATCGTCTTTTGCATATACGCTGGCGGGCATAAGGGCGGGCGGCGAAGAATGCCGCAGCGCAATAATCGGACGGGTATCAAAGTGGTCCGAAACTGGCCTGGGAAGGGCTATTTTTCAGTGTATGCTTGCCGTGCAATCGCAATGCAACCGGGCGTGACCGGGGCCGAAACCCCTGCAAAGGGCAGTCCAGCAGGCATGCTTGGCCTGGAGATGATCCGGCGTCCGCCACGGTGCAAAAAACTAACGATTACAAATCATTAGAGGAGTCCACACATGAAGCCAGTTTTTCGTCTGACCCCGGTCATCGCAGCGCTGGGCGTCGCGGCCGGTCTGGCGTTTGCCTCGGGAGCGCAAGCGCAAACCATCAAGATCGGCGTCGTCGGCCCCACCACCGGCGCGGTCACTCAGTATGGCGATATGGTCCGTGAAGGGGTCGATACCGCGGTCGAACGCATCAACGCCGCCGGCGGCATCAACGGCAAGAAGCTGGAAACCGTCGTGATCGACGACGGCTGCGAACCGAAGCAAGGCCCGGTCGCCGCCAACCGCGTCGTCAACAGCAAGATCGGTTTCGTCGTGGGCCACGTGTGCTCGGGCGCCACCATCGCCGCCGCCGATATCTACAACAACGAAGGCGTGGTCATGGTCACGCCCTCGGCCACGTCGCCGGCGCTGACCGACGGCAAGAACTACGAGTTCATCTTCCGCACCATCGGCCGCGACGACCAGCAAGGCCCCGCCGCCGCCAAGTTCATCCTGGACAAGATCAAGCCCAAGAAGGTCGCCGTACTGCATGACAAGCAGTCCTACGGCCAGGGCATCGCCACCGCGGTCAAGAACGACCTGGAGAAGGGTGGCGTGGCCGTCGCCGTGTTCGAAGGCATCAATGCCGGCGACAGCGACTACTCGGCCGTCATCACCAAGCTGAAGAGCCAGGGCGTGGACTTCGTCTACTACGGCGGCTACCACCCCGAAATGGGCCTGCTGCTGCGCCAGGCGGCCGAACAGGGCGTGAAGGCCAAGTGGATGGGTCCGGAAGGCACGGGCAACCCCGACATCAACGCCATTGCCGGCGACGCCGTCGAAGGCATGCTGCTGACGCTGCCGGCCGACTTCACCCAGAACGCCGCCAACGCCGACATCGTCAAGGCCTTCGAGGCCAAGAAGCGCAACGCCAGCGGCGCCTTCCAGATGACCGCCTACACGGCTACCCAGGTCATCGCCGACGGCATCAAGGGCGCGGGCAGCGACGACCCGACCAAGGTCGCCAAGTACCTGCACGCCAACTCCTTCGACACGCCTATCGGCAAGGTGTCCTGGAACAAGCAAGGCGACCTGACGAACTTCCAGTTCGACGTGTTCACCTGGCACAAGGACGGTTCCAAGACCGTCTACAAGTAAGTCCGCGAGCGGGCCTGCGGCCCGCGACACGGGCGGAACCACTCTGCGTTCCACGACATGCCGGGCCGGAAGCGACAGTCTTCCGGCCCGGCTTTTTTGTTCTTCCGTCGGGCCGCGGAACCGGCGGGAGGCTTCCCGGTCGAACGCCCGTCCGCCGCGATTGCGTAGAATGCGGCGCCATCGACCTCACTTTTTTCTGTCTGGACACCATGACCAAGGCCTTGTTAGTCGAAGACGATCCGAAACTGTCGCGCCTGATCGCGCAGTTCCTGGAGCAGCACGGGTTCAATGTGGCCCAGGCCTACCGCGGCGATCACGCGGTGGAGGCTTTCCGCAGGCATGACCCGGCCATCACCATCCTGGACCTGATGCTGCCCGGCCGTGACGGCCTGCAGGTCTGCCGCGACCTGCGCGCGTTCTCGTCGGCGCCCATCCTGATGCTGACGGCCCGTGAAGACGACCTGGACCAGATCCTGGGCCTGGAATCGGGCGCGGACGACTACGTCATCAAGCCCGTGGAACCCCGCGTGCTGCTGGCGCGGATCCGGGCGCTGCTGCGGCGGCACAGCCAGTTGGACGAACCGCCGGAGCGCCTGGAGTTCGGTCCCCTGGTCATAGACCGGCGCACGCGCGCCGTGGTCCATGCCGGCTCTGAAGTGGACCTGACCACGATGGAGTTCGAAATGCTGTGGGCGCTGGCCAGCCAGGCCGGCCAGGTGCTGACCCGCGACGACCTGCTCAATGCGGTGCGCGGCATCGAGTTCAACGGGCTGGACCGCAGCGTCGATGTCTGCGTCAGCAAGCTGCGGCGCAAGCTGGACGACGATCCGCGCGACCCCGCGCGCATCAAGACCGTGTGGGGCAAGGGCTATCTGTTCTCGCCCAAGGCACACGAGGGCGGTGATGCTTAAGTTTGTCCTGCGGCTGTTCGTGGTGTTGGCGATAGGCTTCGTCATTTCCAACGAAGTGGTGGACCGGTCGGCCAATTACTTCTTCGAACCCGTCAGCGATGCTTACACGCGCGAAGCGGTGCGGGGCCAGATCCACAGCCTGGTGCAGGAACTGGGCGGCGTGCCGCCCGCCGAGCGCGAGGCGCACGTGCGCGACGCGCTGGCGCCGCATTACGGCCTGGCGCTAAAGGTGGTCGACGCCGACAGCTACGGGGCTACCGAAGACGAGCGCGCCATGGTGGAGTCCGGCAGCTTCTTCGTGCGCGACAAGCAGCAGACCTTCGTGGCGGCGATTCCGGGCCCGGGCAAGCAATGGCTCGAGGTCAAACTGCCGCCCGAACCGTCCATCGGCCCCTGGCTGATGGCGGCGGTGTATTCCGCCCTGGGCCTGCTGCTGTGCGCCTTCATGCTGGTGTGGGCCTTGCCCATCTGGCGCGACCTGGAGGCCCTGAAGACCGCAGCCCTGCGCATGGGGCAGGGCGATCTGCAGGCGCGCGCGCGCCTCTCGCGCCATTCCAGCATCCGCAACCTGGGCGATACCTTCAACCAGATGTCCGACCGCATCAGCGCCCTGGTAGGCAACCAGCGCGACCTGACCAACGCCGTGTCGCACGAACTGCGCACGCCGATTGCGCGCCTGTCGTTCGAGCTGGACATGATGGACCGGGAGGAGGACCCGGCCGCCCGCAAGCGGCTGGTCGAGGAAATGAAGAGCGACGTGGCCGAACTGGATGCCATGGCTTCCGAGTTGCTGATGTACGCCCGTCTGGAGCACAAGGGCGACGGCGTGGCGCTGCAGGCGCAGGATGCGCGCGGCTGGCTGGATTCGGTGGTGCAGCATGCCGCATTCGAGGCCGGGGTCTCGGGCGTGCGTTGCGAGGTGGCGCTGTGCCAGGTGCCCGAGGTACACCTGCACCAGCGCTACATGACGCGCGCCTTGCTCAACCTGCTGCAGAACGCCATCCGGCATGCCGGCCGGCAGGTCCAGGTCAGCCTGATCAGCCCGGGCTCGCGCGAGTACGTGCTGATCGTGGACGACGACGGCCCAGGCATCCCGCCGGCGGACCGCGAGCGCGTTTTCGAGCCTTTCATCCGCCTGGACGAAAGCCGCGATCGCGGCACGGGCGGGGTGGGGCTGGGCCTGGCCATCGTCAGTCGGGTGGCACGCTGGCACAACGGCACGGTGCAGGCCAGCGACAGCCCCCTGGGCGGCGCGCGTTTCGTGATCAGCTGGAAGACCGCCTGACGGCGCGGCGCGGCACAACGTAAACAAACTTCACAAACCGCCGCCGCAATCTTCACAAACTCCATACAAAGCGGGAAAGATCGCGAATACGCGCGTGGCTAGCATGACGGCAGTTCTCTACAGAGGTCTTGCCGCTAGCCATGTTTTCCCTCAGCCGCCTGGTTGCCGTAGGTATGTTGCTGGTCGCCGCGGGCGGTTGCCAGGGCGTGCCTCCCGACACGCCGCCGCCGATCGCGCAGGGCGACTACCAGGCGGTCGTCGGCTATCTGGCCCAGCGCATCCCCTATGACCTGGATGCGTCCGGCGTGCCGGGCCTGTCGATCGCCATCGTCGACGACCAGCGCGTGGTGTGGAGCACCGGCTTCGGCTACGCGGATCCGCTGCGCCACCGCAGCGCCACCAGCGACACGCTGTACCGCGTAGGAAGCATCACCAAGATCGTCACCGCGGCGGGCGTGCTGCGCGCCGCCGATGACGGACGCCTGGCGCTGGACCAGCCGGCCTCGCAGGCGCTGCCCGATTGGGACATCCAGCCGCGCCGCGGCGCCATGCAATGGCTGGGCACGCATCCCTTCACCGCGCGCAACCTGCTGGCCGTGCACCCGGGATCGCTGGAAGACACCATGGGACGCGCGCGTGCCGACATGGCTTACGCCTTGCTGGGGGACATGGTTGCGCACGTGGCCAGCGAGCCCTTCGACGCCTATGTGCGCCGCACGATCATGCAGCCCTTGAACATGCCGCGAGCCGGCTTTCATCCCAGCTCCCGCATGCTCGATCTGCGCGCCTCGGGCTACCGCCGCGGCGCGCCCTGGACCGAGGCGCCGCAGCCGAATGAGGCCGCCGACGGCCTGTGGCTCAGCACCTCCGAGATGGCGCGCTTCTCCAGCATGCTTTTCGCCGACGGCCTCTACCAGGGCCGCCGCGTGCTGAATGCCGAGTCGGCCCGCGCCGTGCTCGACATGGAAACGGTGGAGGGCGGCCTGGCGCTGGAATGCCGCCTGGCGCTGTCGTGGCTGGCGGCGCCCTGTGGCGAGGACATCGCCGGCGCGCCTTTGCGCCAGCACAGCGGCGCCACCGAAGCCTTTCATTCGCGCTTTGTGCTGGCGCCGCGCGACAAGCTTGCCGTGCTCGTCATGAGCAATTCCGACACCAGCGAACCGCTGGTCGCCGCGGTGTCGACGATGGCAATGGCGCTGATGCGCCAGGCCAAGCAGGGCGCTGTCACTCAATAGATCGGGCCGTCCTCGGCTCTACGGTTTTACCCCCTCAACCTCGTTTCTTGGAAGCTGTTATGAAGCGAAAAATCCGTTCTTCCCTGTTTACGCGCGGCGCCGGCGCCGCGTGCCTGCTGGCATTAGTTCCGGGACTATCCCTGGCCGATGACGCTGCGACCAGTTCCGTCTACGGCCAGCGCGGGGCCAGTTCGCGCGGGTTGACGGTAGCGACCGGAGAGGGGCCGGCCGAAGAATGGCTGTTCTACGGCACGCTGGGCGCCGGTTACGCGCCGCGCTATAGCGGCAGCGACGAATATTCCGCCGTGCCCATCATCGGCCTGGGCGTGCGCAGCCCGGGCGGCTTCTTCCTCGGCACCGACCATGGCCTGGGCTGGGAAACGCAGGCGCTGGACAGCACCTTCCGCTTCTATCTTGCGCCCAGCGCCTCGCGCAAGGACCACAAGAAAGGGTTCCAGGGGTCGGACAAGCTGCGCGGCATGGGCGACATCGAAAGCCGCGCGCAGATCGGCATGGACGCTGAAACGACGCTGGGCCCGGTGACCCTGTCGGCGACGGTGGCGCACGCGTTCAAGAAGGGCGACAACCGCGATGTGGGCAGCGCCTACACCATGTTCAATCTGGGGGCCAGCACCATGGTGTACGAGGGCAACGCGGGAGCGATTTCGCTGGCGCTGTCCGGCACCTTCGGCGACGGCAATTACATGCGCACCTGGTACGGCGTGAGCGGCAACCAGTCGGCGAAGTCCGGCTATCGCAAGTACACGCCCAAGGGCGGCCTAGAGAGCGTGGGCCTGGGCGCGACCTGGACGGTGCCGCTGAGCAAGTCCTGGTCTTGGACCACGGCGGCGGAAGCGCGGCGCCTGTTTGGCGACGCCGCGGACAGCCCCATCGTGAAGGACCGCGCGCAGTACACCATAGGCACCATGATGACGTACTCGTACTGATCGGGGGAGAACCCGTTTCCGACTGGAAACGGGCGGGGCGGATCCGGACGGGCAGCGCCGCCGGTTCCGCCCGGGATGCATTTACAGGCCTTGCACGCGGCGGCCGGTGTCGGCCTCGAACCAGTGCAGCGGATGGCGGCCGTCCGGGCCCAGGTTGACGCGGTCGCCGACCTTGGCCGACGACTCGGACAACTGGCGCGTAGTGCAGCGCACGACCAGCATGGACTTGCCGCAGCGGCTGTGGACCAGTTGCTCGGAGCCCAGCGTTTCGACCATCTCGACTTCGGCCGGCACGCCCTGGGTGTTCAGCAGCATGTGCTCGGGGCGCATGCCCATGATGACCTTGCGGCCGCGCACCTGCGAGGGCACTTGCAGCGGAGAGATTTCCAGCGCGGTGCCGTCCAGCGTCTGCACCGTGCCGTCGCCGGCCACGTTCACTTCCATCAGGTTCATCGGCGGCGAGCCGATGAAGCCGGCGACGAAGGTGGATGCGGGCTTTTCGAACACTTCCATCGGCGTGCCGATCTGCTCGGGCACGCCCTGGTACATGACGATCATGCGGTGGGCCAAGGTCATGGCCTCGACCTGGTCGTGGGTCACGTACAGGCTGGTGGTGCCCAGGCGGCGGTGCAGCTTCATGATTTCCAGGCGCATCGCCACGCGCAGCTTGGCGTCCAGGTTCGACAGCGGTTCGTCGAACAGGAACACCTTGGGTTCGCGCACGATGGCGCGGCCCATGGCCACGCGCTGGCGCTGGCCGCCGGACAGCGCGCGCGGGCGGCGGTCCAGCAGGTGGCTCAGTTCCAGGATCTGCGCGGCCACGTCCACGCGCTTCTTGATCTCGTCCTTGGAGAACTTGCGGATCTTCAAGCCGTAGGCCATGTTCTCGAACACGGTCATGTGCGGGTAGAGCGCGTAGTTCTGGAACACCATCGCGATGTCGCGCTCGGCGGGTTCCAGGTTGTTGACGACCTTGTCGTCGATGACGATGTCGCCGCTGGTGACGGTTTCCAGGCCGGCGACCATGCGCATCAGCGTGGACTTGCCGCAGCCCGACGGGCCGACGATGACGATGAATTCACCGTCCTTGACGTCCATGTCGATGCCATGGATGACCGGCACGTTGCCGGCGTAGGTTTTCTTGACGTTGCGAAAGCTGAGAGTAGCCATGAGTTATTCGTGTTCGGAGTCGTGTTCGGGTGGGCGAGCGTGGGTAAGCGTCACTTTTCAGTGTCGACCAGACCCTTGACGAACCATTTCTGCATCAGGATGACGACCAGCGCCGGCGGGATCATCGCCAGCATGGCGGTGGCCATGGTGATGTTCCATTCGGTCACGCTGTCGCCGCCGCTGATCATCCGCTTGATGCCGATGACGACGGGATACATGTCTTCCTGCGTGGTGACCAGTAGCGGCCACAGGTACTGGTTCCAGCCGTAGATGAACTGGATCACGAACAGCGCGGCGATGCTGGTCTTGGACAAGGGCAGCAGCACGTCGCGGAAGAAGCGCACCGGACCGGCGCCGTCGATGCGCGCGGCCTCGATCAGCTCGTCCGGCACCGTCAGGAAGAACTGGCGGAACAGAAAGGTGGCGGTGGCCGAGGCAATCAGCGGCAAGGTCAGGCCGGCATAGCTGTTGAGCAGGCCAAGATCGGCCACGACCTTGTAGGTGGGCGCGATGCGGACTTCGACCGGCAGCATCAGCGTGACGAAGATCATCCAGAAGAAGAACATGCGGCCGGGGAAGCGGAAGTACACCACCGCGAAGGCCGACAGCAGCGAGATGGCGATCTTGCCGATGGAAATCGCCAGCGCCATGATCAGGCTGACGTACATCATGCGGCCCACGGGCGCGCCCGAGGAACCGCCGGACGAGCCGCCGAACAGCGCCTGCATGTAGTTGTCGACGAAATGCTTGCCGGGGATGAGGGACATCGGCGCGGAAGCCACTTCTTGCGCGGTCTGGGTGGACGCGACGAAAGTGACGTAGAGCGGAAATGCCACCATCGCCACGCCGCAGAGCAGAATGACGTGGGCCAGAATATCCAGCCAGGGACGGCGTTCAACCATTGTTTATAGCCTCGGACAAAATCAATACTGCACTTTGCGGTCGACGTAGCGGAACTGCACGACCGTCAAGGCAATCACAATGAACATCAGCACCACCGACTGGGCCGCGGACGAACCGAGGTCCAGGCCGCGGAAGCCGTCGCTGTACACCTTGTAGACCAGGATCGAGGTCGACGTGCCCGGACCGCCCTGCGTGGTCGTGTCCACCACGGCGAAGGTGTCGAAGAAGGCATAGATGATGTTGACCACCAGCAGGAAGAACGTGGTGGGCGAGAGCAGCGGGAACACAATGCTCCAGAAGCGGCGCGACGGGCTGGCGCCGTCGATCGCGGCGGCTTCGATGAGCGAGCGCGGAATCGATTGCAGGCCGGCCAGGAAGAACAGGAAGTTATACGAAACCTGCTTCCACACGGCGGCGATCAGCACCAGGGTCATGGCCTGGTTGCCGTTCAGACGCGGGTTCCAGTCGACGCCGGAGTGGTTCAGCGCCACCGCCAGGATGCCGACCGAAGGCGAAAACAGGAACAGCCACAGCACGCCGACGACGGCGGGCGCCACGGCGTATGGCCAGATCAGCAGGGTCTTGTAGAGGCCGGCGCCGCGGATGACGCGATCTGCCATGACGGCCAGCAGCAAGGACACGCTCAGCCCGACCACCGCCACCAGGATCGAGAACACGGCGGTGACGCGGAAGGAATCCAGGTAGGCCTGTTGCGAGAACAGTTCCATGAAGTTGTCCAGTCCGACGAACTCGGAGGACAGTCCGAAAGCATCTTCCAGCCGCAGCGATTGCCACATGGCCTGGCCGGCAGGCAGGAAGAAGAAGACCACGGTAATGATGATCTGCGGCAGGAGCAGCAGATAGGGCAAGGTCTTGTGCCCGAATACAACGCGTTTTTCCATAGGGGGAACCCAAGGTACAGAAAAGCGGCGGTTGGAGTAACCGCCGCCTGAAACCGCCTTCGTAAAATACGAGAGGCTTAAAGCCCTGAAAATGCCGGGCCTTAAGCCTTGTACTGCGTGCTGCCGAAGCGCCCAAGTCCTTGTTACGGCATGGAAAATACCGATTGACAGGACTTAGCCGGCATTTCAGAAGGGCGTTACTTTACACTCTTCTCGAACTTTTCCAGCAGTTCGTTGCCGCGCTTGACGATGCTTTCGGCGCCGTCCTTGGCGCTGACCTTGCCGGAAACGATGCGCTCGATTTCAGCGTCTTCGATTTCACGGATCTGCGGCAGGAAGCCCAGGCGCAGGCCGCGCGATTGCGCGGTGGTTTCGACGTTCAGCTGCTTGACGCCGACTTCGGTGCCCGGGTTCTTGTCGTAGAAGCCGTCCTTCTTGGTCAGCTCGTAGGCGGCCTTGGTGACAGGCACATAGCCGGTCTGCTGGTGCCAGCGGGCGGCGATTTCCGGGCTGGCCAGGAACTTGAAGAACGCGGTCACGCCCTTGTAGGTTTCCGGCTTCTTGTTGGCGAAGACCCACAGCGAAGCGCCACCGATGATGGTGTTCTGCGGCGCGCCTTGCACGTCGGCGTAGTAGGGCAGGGTCGAGGTGCCGAATTCGAACTTGGCGTTCTTGGCGATGTTGGCGCGCAGGCCGGACGAACCGGTGATCATGGCGCACTTGCCGCTGATGAACAGCGAGTTCGGCTCGTCGCCGCGGCCGCCGTACATGAAGATGCCTTCCTTGCCCAGCTTGGCCAGGTTGTCCAGGTGGCGCACGTGCAGCGGGGTGTTGATGGCGATGCGCGCATCCAGGCCGCCGAAACCGTTGTCCTTGGTGGCGTAGGGCACGTTATGCCAGGCCGAGAACGTTTCCAGCTGGACCCACGACGGCCAGGAGGTGGTGTAGCCGCATTCCTGGCCGGCTGCCTTCAGCTTCTGGCCGGCGGCGGCCAGTTCTTCCCAGGTCTTGGGCGGCTTGTCGGCGTCCAGGCCGGCCTTCTTGAAGGCGTCCTTGTTGTAGTAGAACACCACGGTCGAGCTGTTGAAGGGCATCGACACCAGCTTGCCGTCGGCCGACGAGTAGTAGCCGGCCACGGCGCCAATGAATTCCTTGGGGTCGATCGGGTTACCGACTTCTTCCGACATCTGCTGCACCGGCTTGATGGCGCCCTTGGCGTACATCATGGTGGCGGTGCCGACTTCGAACACCTGGAGGATGTCGGGAGCGTTGCCGGCGCGGAACGCGGCGATGCCTGCGTTCATGGATTCACCGTAGTTGCCCTTGTAGACTGCCTTGACTTGGTAGTCGGGGTTCTTTTTGTTGAATTCGTCGACCAGGCCGTTCACGCGGTCGCCCAGGGCGCCTTCCATCGAGTGCCAGAATTGGATCTCGGTGGCGGCATGCGCGGAGGCGCCTGCGAAAGCCGTCATGATGGCGGCAAAGGTTAGTGCAATACGGTGGGATCGCATAGAGAGGTTCCTCCAGTTGGGCGTGACGCGGCCGGGTTGTCCGGACGCGGAAAACACGACACCTTATGAATTGTTTGTGACAAAACCGTGACTTTCACATCACTCTAAACGCCTGTCAAATTGCGCGTTTCAGGCGCGAACGAACATTTTTCTTTTTTTTCCCAACGAGAACTCCCGTTTACAATCGTCTCCTATGAAAAACGAACTTTCGATTGCGTTCATCGGTGGCGGCAATATGGCTGCCGCCCTGGCCTCCGGCCTGGCCGGCAAAGTATGCGCCGCTGGCAACATCCATGTCATTGACATAAACCAGGATGCGCACGCCGCCTGGCAGGCCCGCGGCATGACTACCGCAACCGCGCCGAGCGAGGCCCTGGCGGGGTGCCGTGTGTGGGTGTTCGCAGTCAAGCCACAGAACATGAAAGACGTTGTGGCTTCCACGCGTCAATGGCTGCGCGAAGACACTTTGGTGGTAAGCGTGGCGGCCGGCATCCGCGCCGACACGCTGGCCGGCTGGCTGGGCACGCCCGAAGCGCCGTTCAAGCGCCTGGTGCGCTGCATGCCGAATACGCCGGCCCTGGTGGGCGCGGGCATCACCGGCCTGGCGGCGCTGGACGGAGTGGACGCGGCCGACCGCGATCTGGCGGCGCAGCTGTTGTCCAGCGTGGGCGAAGTCGTCTGGGTCGCGGATGACGCCGCGCTCGACGGCGTGACGGCCCTGTCCGGCAGCGGCCCGGCCTATGTCTTCCTGTTCCTGGAAGCGCTGGTCGCGGGCGGCCAGAAGGTCGGCCTGACGGCCGAGCAGGCCAAGCAGCTGGCGCTGGGCACGCTGGCCGGCGCCACGCGCCTGGCGGCCGAATCCTCCGAGCCGCTTGCCACGCTGCGCGAACGCGTCACTTCCAAGGGCGGCACTACGGCTGCGGCGCTCAATGCCTTCGGCGCGGCGGGCTTTGCCGGCATCGTCGAAGAGGCCATGGCCGCTGCCGCGCAACGCTCGCGCGAGCTGGCGGAGGAATTCGGGAAATGACGGCCACGGACGGCAGCGCTGCTGCGCGGCGCTACGCTCTCATGAGCCGGCCGCAGTTCGCCATCGCCGTGCTGTGCATGCTGGTGGTGGTGGTCGGCTCGAACATCCTGGTCCAGGTGCCGCTGAATGATTGGCTGACCTGGGGCGGGCTGTCCTATCCGGTGGCTTTCCTGGTGACCGACGTGCTGAACCGCCGCTTCGGTCCGGCGGCCGCGCGCCGGGTGGTCTGGTTCGGCTTCGCCGCCGCCTTGGTGGTGTCGGTATGGGTGGCGTCGCCGCGCATCGCGCTGGCCTCGGGGCTGGCCTATATCTGCGCCCAGTTGGTCGACATCCAGGTGTTCGACCGCTTGCGCGACCAGCGCTGGTGGCGCGCGCCGCTGGTATCGGGCGTGCTGGGCGCCATCCTGGATACCGCCGTGTTCTTCAGTGTCGCCTTTGCCGCCACCGGCGCGCCGTGGATGACCTGGATGATGGGCGACCTGGCCATCAAGCTGGCGGTCAATATCAGCATGCTGGCGCCGTTCCGCGCGCTGATGTGGAATCTGGCCAAGCCGGCCAATGCTTAAGTAAGAGGCTGGGGCGGGCAGGCATTTTGGCCCGCTTACGCGCTTCAATGCAGTGAATTACTACGCGCGTTAATTATTATTCGTAAGGCTCGCGTAAGCACTGTATTTAAATGCGTCTTTAAACGGCGTATTAATCTGCGCGAATATATATCCTCAAGCACAAATTCTTGCCCCGCGCCAGATATTAAATAAGGCTCGGTCGCCGATTCTCCAGCGATTTCATGGGCTTGCCGCCGCTATCCGTCACGATTAAAGGCGCCGACCAAAATATTGGGGATTACACGCAGTGACAGTATGGCGGCTTGCTTCCAGAATACCGCCCACACCGTGTTTTTGCCCAAGAAGCCGGCGACGGGCGACGAGGATTAACGGATTACCCAACCGATAAACCGCGTCGGACAGAGCCGCTCAAAACCTCGCTGGAGAACTCCGCATGAAGTTTCTGAATCGCCTTACCCCGGTAGCCATGGCGCTTGGGGCACTTGCCTTGGCTGGCGCCGCGCACGCCGCCGACACGATCAAGATCGGCATTCCCCAGCCCATGACCGGCCCCAATACGCAATACGGCGACCAGATCCAGGCCGGCGCATTGACCGCGATCGAGACCATCAACGCCAAGGGCGGCGTCAAGGGCAAGAAGCTCGAACCCATCCTCATCGACGACGGCTGCGAACCCAAGCAGGCCGTGCCGGCCGCCAACCGCGTGGTCAATTCCGGCGCCAAGTTCGCCGTGGCCCACGCCTGCTCGGGCGTGACCGTGGCCGCCGTGAAGGTCTACGAGGAAGAGGGCATTGTCGGCATCACCCCGGGCGCGACTTCGCCGCTGGTCACCGACACGATCAAGCCGCACTTCTTCTTCCGCACCATCGGCCGCGACGACCAGCAAGGCCCGTACGCCGCCAGCTACATCGCCAAGACCTTGAAGCCCAAGAAGGTCGCCGTGCTGCATGACAAGCAGACCTACGGTTCGGGCGTGGCCACCCAGGTCAAGGATTCCCTGGCCAAGGAAGGCGTGAACGTCGCCATGTTCGAAGGCATCAACGTCGGCGACAGCGATTACTCGGCCATCATCACCAAGCTCAAGTCGGCTGGCGTGGACCTGGTCTACTTCGGCGGCTACCACCCGGAACTGGGCCTGTTGCTGCGCCAGTCGCGTGAACAGGGCCTGAAGGTCCAGTTCATGGGTCCGGAAGGCACCGCCAACCAGGATCTGGTGGCGATCGCCGGCCCGGCCATCGACGGCCTGCTGGTCACGCTGCCCGCCGACTTCACCAAGCTGCCCGGCAACGAGAGCATCGTGAAGGCCTTCAAGGACGCCAAGCGCGATCCGGACGGCGCCTTCCAGATGCCGGCGTACGCCGCCGTGCAGATCCTGGCCGACAGCATCAACGCGGTGGGCGAAGACCCCGCCAAGGTGGCCGACTACATGCACAAGACGACGTTCAACACCGGCATCGGCAAGGTCGAGTACGACGCCAAGGGCGATCTGAAGAACTTCGAATTCGCCGTCTATAAATGGGATAAGGACGGCAAGAAGACCCAGCTGTAAACTCGCGATCCGCCGGCACGTCGCCGGCGTGTAGGGCCTGTCGTCCTCGTTCTGCCGTAATCCGCGTAGCGATGCGCCAAAAGCGCTGTGCGGCCGGCAGGCGCAGATGTCAGGCCCTTATAAAATACGCCCAGGTTTCCGGCTCCGGGTCTTACCACCGGGGCCGGAACCATTTGGAGCAAGAGAAATAATGTCTGACCTCATACCCCAACTTACCCAGCAATTCTTCAACGGATTGTCTCTGGGCGCGATCTATGCGTTGATTGCCATCGGCTACACAATGGTCTACGGCATCATCGGTATGATCAACTTCGCTCACGGCGAAATCTATATGATCGGCGCCTATGTCGGCCTGGTCACCTTGACGGCCATCGGCACCAATAGCGGTTTGCCGATACCGTTCATCATCGCGGCCATGCTGGTTGTGGCCATCGTCGTTACCGGCATCTACGGATTCAGCGTCGAACGCGTCGCTTACCGGCCCGTGCGCGGCAGCCCCCGTCTGGTGGCGCTGATTTCCGCCATCGGCATGTCGATCTTCCTGCAGAACTGGGTGGCCCTGGGCCAGGGCGCGCGCGACATGGCGGTGCCATCGCTGGTGTCGGGCGCCGTGCAGTTCCACATGGGATCCGACTTCGACGTGACGGTGCCGTATTCGCGCATCATGATCATCGTGGTCACGGTGCTGCTGATGATCGGGCTGACGCTGTTCATCAAGTATTCCCGCATGGGCCGCGCCTCGCGCGCCTGCTCGCAGGACATGCATATGGCGAACCTGCTGGGCATCGACACCAACCGCGTGATCTCGTTCACCTTCGTGATGGGCGCGATCCTGGCGGCGGTGGGCGGCGTGCTGATCGCCATCACCATCGGCAAGCTCAACCCCTTCATCGGCTTCCTGGCCGGCATCAAGGCCTTTACCGCGGCAGTGCTGGGCGGCATCGGCAGCATCCCCGGCGCCATGCTGGGCGGCGTGCTGCTGGGGCTGGCCGAGACCTTCGCGGCCGCCTACATCTCCTCGCAGTACAAGGACATCGTGGCGTTCTCGCTGCTGATCCTGATCCTGCTGTTCCGTCCCACCGGGCTGTTGGGCAAACCTGAGGTGGAAAAAGTCTGATGTCGAACAACAATCTGAAAAACGCCACGATGGCGGCCGTATTGACGGCCGTCATCGTCACCCCCGTCTTCGGCCTGCAGCTGATCCGCCAGGGCGCGCGCACCACGATGGAGTCGAACTGGTCGCTGGTGGCGATTGCCGCCGCGGTGGTGTTCTTCTTCCAGCTGCTGCGCCCCTGGATCGCCAAGCCGTTCCAGAAGCTGAAGACCAGCATGCCCACACTGCCGGCCGCGCCGGCCAGTACCCACAAGCCGCTTGCGCTGCTGCTGTTGGCGATCGCGGTGATCTGGCCGTTCTTCGCCGGGCGCAGCTCGGTGGACATCGCCACGCTGGTGCTGATCTACGTGATGCTGGGCCTGGGCCTGAACATCGTGGTGGGTTTCGCTGGCCTGCTGGACCTGGGCTTCGTGGGCTTCTACGCGGTCGGCGCCTATACCTACGCCTTGCTGTACCACTGGGGCGGCTGGAGCTTCTGGGAAGCGCTGCCGTTTGCGGGCGCCATGTCGGCGCTGTTCGGCTTCATCCTGGGCTTTCCGGTATTGCGGCTGCGCGGCGACTACCTGGCGATCGTGACGCTGGGCTTCGGTGAAATGATCCGCCTGTTGCTGATCAACCTGAATACGTTGACGGGCGGCCCGGATGGCATTTCGGGCATTCCCAAGCCGACGGTGTTCGGCATGGAAATGACGCGCCGCGCCAGCACCGAAGGCGGCACCACGTTCCATGAATTCATGGGCTGGACCTTCCAGAACCAGCACATGGTGGTCTATCTGTACCTGATGGCGCTGCTGCTGGCGCTGGCCACGCTGTTCGTGTCGACCCGGCTGATCCGCATGCCGGTCGGGCGCGCATGGGAAGCGCTGCGCGAAGACGAGATCGCTTGCCGTTCGCTGGGCTTGAACCCCACGCGCATCAAGCTGTCCGCGTTCACGCTGGGCGCCATGTTCGCCGGTTTTGGCGGCGCGTTCTTCGCAGCGCGCCAGGGCATGGTGAACCCGGAGTCCTTCACCTTCATCGAATCTGCGTTGATCCTGGCCATCGTGGTGCTGGGCGGCATGGGCTCGCAGGTGGGCGTGATCCTGGCGGCCGTGCTGCTGACGGTGTTGCCGGAAGTCGCGCGCGAATTCGCCGAGTACCGCATGCTGATGTTCGGCCTGGTGATGGTATTGATGATGATGTGGCGTCCGCAGGGGTTGTTGCCCATGAAGCGTCCCCATGTGGAGTTGGCTAAATGAGCGAGGCATTGCTGAAAGTTTCCGGACTCACCATGCGGTTCGGCGGCCTGCTGGCCGTCGACAGCGTGGCGTTCGAAGTCAAATCCGACGAGGTGTTCGCCATCATCGGCCCCAACGGGGCCGGCAAGACCACCGTGTTCAACTGCGTGGGCGGCTTCTATGCGCCGACGGCGGGCGACATCACCATGGACGGCAAGGCCATCACCGGCCTGCCCAGCCATAAGGTCGCGCGCCACGGGCTGGTGCGCACCTTCCAGAACGTGCGCCTGTTCAAGCAACTGACCGTGCTGGAAAACCTGCTGGTGGCGCAGCATACCCAGGTGGAATCTCGGCTCTTGCCGGGCCTGCTCAAGCTCAAGTCCTATCGCCAGTCGGAGACCGATGCGCTGGCGCGCGCGGCGCAATGGCTGGATTTCATGGGCTTGCGCGAGTTCGCCAACCGCGAGGCGGGCAACCTGGCCTACGGCCACCAACGCCGCCTGGAGATCGCGCGCTGCATGATCACCAAGCCGCGCCTCCTGATGCTGGACGAACCGGCGGCGGGCCTGAATCCTCAGGAAAAACGTGATCTGCAGTCGCTGATCGACCAGCTGCGGCGCGAGTTCGGCGTCGCGGTGCTGCTGATCGAGCACGACATGAGCCTGATCATGGGCATCTCGGACCGCATCCTGGTCATGGAGCACGGCAAGCCCATCACTACCGGCACCCCCGAGCAGGTGCGCAACGACGAGCGCGTCATCAAAGCGTACCTGGGGGAGGAATAATGCTTAAGCTGGACAACATTCATACCTACTACGGCGCCATCCAGGCGCTGAACGGGGTGTCGGTAGAAGTCAACAAGGGCGAGATCGTCACGCTGATCGGCGCCAACGGCGCGGGCAAGACCACGCTGTTGATGACGGTCTGCGGCAACCCCCGCGCCAAGGAAGGCACGATCACGTTCGAGGGCGAGGACATCACCCACAAGGACACGCACCACATCATGCGCAATGGCATCGCCATTTCGCCGGAGGGGCGGCGGGTCTTCAAGGACCTGACCGTGGCCGAGAACCTGATGATGGGCGGCTTCTTCGCCAAGCGCGAGGAGATCCAGGCAGGCATCGACCACGTCTATGGGCTGTTCCCGCGCCTTAAAGAGCGCGCCAGCCAGCGCGCCGGCCTGATGTCGGGCGGCGAGCAGCAGATGCTGGCCATCGGCCGCGCGCTGATGACGCGGCCGCGCCTGTTGCTGCTGGACGAACCGACGCTGGGCCTGGCCCCGCTGGTGATCGCCCAGATCTTCGACATCATCCGCGAGATCCGCGAACAGGGCGTGACGGTGTTCCTGGTCGAACAGAACGCCAACAAGGCGTTGGGCGTGGCCGACCGCGGCTACGTGCTGGAAAACGGGCGCGTGGTGCTGCAGGACACCGGCGCCAACCTGCTGGTCAACGACCAGGTGCGCAAGGCGTATCTGGGCGGTTGATGGCAATTCCCCGCGAAGGGAAATTCGGGCGCATCGCAAGATGCGCTTTTTTTTCGTTTCCCCGCGGACGGGCTGCGGCGGCTCAAGCGGCCGCCAGTTCCTCGGCCTGGTAGTGCGCGATCGCCGCCCGAGCCAGCGCGTCGATCGAATCCGTCAGCGTTACGCCGAGGCTGGGGCGCAGCGCGTGCGGCACCGCCAGCGGCAGTTCGGTGCAGCCCAGCACCACGGCATCCGCGCCGCGCGCCTTGAGGCGGGCGATGCATTCGGCGGCCGGGGCGTAGGCGTCTTCCAGGCGATTGGCCTTGACCGCGCGGATCGAACCCATGCAGTAGCGCTCGACTTCATCGTCGTCCGGCACGATGCATTGGTAGCCTTGCGCTTCCAGATGCTGCTGGTAGAGGCCCAGCTTCAAGGTGGCGGCGGTGCCCATCAGGCCGATGCGGCCGGCGGACAGGCCCAGGCGGCGCAGGTCGTCGATGACGGCCTGGATGATGTGCAGCACCGGCACGCCGGTGGACGCGGCGATCTGGTCGTACCAGAGGTGGGCCGTGTTGCAGGGAATTGCGATGAGCCGCGCGCCGGCGTCCTGCAGGAAGCGCACGCCTTCCTGCATGTAGGGCAGGGGATTCTCGCCGCCGGCCATGTAGGCGCTGGAGCGGTCGGGGATGCGGGGGTCGTTGCGCAGCAGTGTGGGAATGTGCTGCTGGTCGATCGCGGCGGGCGTAAGTGCCGCCAGGCGCAGGGCAAAGGCCGCGCCGGCCATGGGGCCCATGCCGCCCAATACACCCAGGTAACAACCCTGGGAATAGTTGTTCACGTTATTCACTCCGAGCTAATGCCGTCCCGGGCGTCAGAACCTGGCCCGGGCGTTCGGCGCCGGTTCGTTCCCCGTCCCAGACCTGCTTGCCGTTGACCCAAACTGCCTGGATGCCTTGGCTTGCCTGAATGGGAGCTGAAAAAGTGGCCACATCTGTCACCGTGGCGGGATCGAACAGCACCATATCAGCATGATACCCCTCGCGCAGCAGTCCGCGCTGCGCGATGCCGTATTGGTCCGCGGCGAGGCCGGTCATTTTGTGGATGGCGGCTTCCAGTGTCAGCAGGCCTTGTTCGCGCACCATGGCGCGCAGCACGTGGGTGAAAGTGCCCCATTGGCGTGGATGCGGATGCGGGTCGAACGGCAGGCCGTCGGAACCCACCATGGTCAGCGGATGCGAGAAGATGCGGCCGACGTCGGCCGGATCCATCAGGAAGTAGATGGCGCCGGCCGGCGCCAGGCGGGCGATGGCGGCCTCGTCGTCCAGGCCCAGTTCGGCCATGACCTCGCCGAAGTCGCGGCCGGTGGCCTCGGGGTAGCCCTTGGACCAGGTGATCATGGTGCGGCTGGCCAGCCGCGCCCGGTCCAGCCGCAGCATCGTGGAGGTGGCAGGGTAGGGATGGCAGTCCAGGCACACAGCCTGGCTGGCGGCGGCGCGGCTGATCAGGTCCAGGGTTTCGCGGCTGCGGCCGTGGTTGCGTTCGCCGGCCAGCTTGTGGTGCGAGAACACCACGCGGCAATCGAGTTCGCGGCCGATCAGCAGCGCTTCTTCCATGGCCGGGACGATGTGGTCCGCCTCGTCGCGCAGATGGGTGGCGTACACGCCGGGACGGCCGCGCAGCGGCGCGCAGACGTCGATGATTTCGTCGGTGGGCGCGGCGCTGGCCGGCGGGTAGAAGGTGCCGGTGGAAACGCCGAAGGCGCCCGCGTCCAGCGCTTCTTGCAGCAATTCGCGCATGGCGGCGCGCTCGTCCGGGTCGGCGGCGCGCGAGGTGTCTGCCATGACGGCCACGCGCAGCGTGGTGTGGCCGACCAGGGGCGCGACGTTGACGGCGGCGGGCGTGGCGCGCAGTGCGTCCAGCCAGGCGCGGAAGGTGCCGAAACGGAACAGCTCGGCCGGACCCAGCAGATCCAGCGGTTGCGGGATCGCGGCGCCGGTCAGCGGCGCCAGGCTGATGCCGCAATTGCCGGTGACCACGGTGGTGATGCCCTGCGAGACCTTGGGCAGCATGTCCGGGTGCGCCAGCAGGTAGCCGTCGTCGTGGGTGTGGGAATCGATGAAGCCGGGCGCCAGCGTCATGCCGCTGGCGTCGATGACGGGGACGCCGGCGGGATGGGCGAACTCGCCCAGCGCCGCGATGCGTCCGTCCAGCACCGCCAGGTCGCCCTGGCGGGCGGGTCCGCCGCTGCCGTCGATGAGCGTGGCGCCTGCCACGATGAAGTCTGCTTGCAGCATGCGCGTGCTCATGTTCAATCGAGTTTCTCGATGCCGGCGCCGTCGATGATCTGTTGCCACTTGGCGGTTTCGCGGTCGATCAGCTGCTTGAAGTCGGCGGGCGAGCCGCTGGCCGGTTCGGCGCCCAGCGTGGCCAGGCCGGTGCGTACGTCAGGCGCCTGCAGCGCCTTCTGGATGGCGGCGTTCAGGGTGGCGACCACTTCCGGCGGCGTGCCCTTGGGCGCGACCACGCCGCCCCAGGCGACGGTCTCATAGCCCTTCAGGCCGGCTTCGTCCAGGGTGGGTACGTCGGGCATCAGCGCCAGGCGCTTCAGGCTGCTTACGCCGATGGCGCGGACCTTGCCGCTCTTGACCAGCGGGGTCGCTTCCGAGGTGTTGACGAACAGGTAGTCGAGGCGGCCGCCCAACAGGTCCTGGATGGCGGCGGGGCCGCCGTTGTAGGGGATGAACATGACGTTGATCTTGGCCATGCTCTTGAACAGTTCTCCGCCCATGTGGCCGGTGGTGCCCACGCCCGAGGCGCCGTAGGACAGGCGGCCGGGTTCCTTGCGGGCGCGGTCGATCAAGTCCTGCACGCTCTTGACCGGGGAGTCGGCCGGTACGATCAGCGCGTTGTACAGATCGAACAGATGCGCCACGGGAGTCAGGTCCGCGTCCACGTCATACGGCAGGCGCTTGAACAGCGAGCGGTTCACGGCCAGCGTGTTGATGTTGCCGTAGCCGACCGTGTAGCCGTCGGGCGCGGCGCGCTTGACCAGGGCGATGCCGATGTTGCCGGCGGCGCCGGGGCGGTTTTCGACCACCACGGTGGCGCCGGTGTCGCGCGCCAGCTGGGTCGTGATCAGGCGCGACAGCACGTCGGGCGAGCCGCCCGCGGCGGACGGCACCACGAAGGTGATGGGCTTGTCGGGATAGGCGCCGGCGGTGGCAGTGGCGGTCAGGACGGCGCCGAGCGCCAGCGCGGAAAGGCCGCGGATGACTTTGCTGTGCATGGTGGATTTCCCCTGGTTTTCTAGTGTTGAGGCGGGCAGGTTACACCCCGGGACGGCGCTCGCCCTCATCGAAAAATGTCGAAAACCTATAATCGGGCGTTATCGGTTTGGGGCTGATTTGCCAGGGGAAAAAATGGATGAGCATGCCTACGCGGACGAGGTCGGACCCACTGCCGGTCGGCCTTTGAACCTGCGCCAGATCGAGGTGTTCCGGGCCATCATGATGGCCGGATCGATCAGCGGCGCGGGGCGCATGCTGCATGTGTCGCAGCCCGCGGTCAGCCGCGTGCTGGCGCTGACCGAGAGCCGGCTGGGCTACAAGCTGTTCGAGCGCGTGAAGAGCCGGCTGTCGCCCACGGCCGAGGCGCGCCGGCTGTACGCGGAAGTCGAGCAGGTCTATGGCGGCATCCAACGCGTGAACGACCTGGCGGCCAGCCTTGGCCAATCGGGCGCGGGTATGCTGAAAATCGTCGCCAGCGCCAGTTTCGGCCAGCGCCTGATACCGATGGCGCTGGACCGTTTCCGCGGCCGCAACGCCGACGCGCGGGTCGATTACCGCAGCGTGACCTTCGATGAACTGGCGGCGTATTTCCTGTCGGGCCAGGCGGACATCGGCGTTTCCATGCAGCCGCCCGATCATCCCAATCTGCGATCCGTGCGCCTGGCGCAGGTGCCGATCCTGTGCGCGCTGCCTGCCGGCCATCCGCTGGCGGCGCGCGAAGTCGTACAGCCGGAGGATTTCTCCACGGCGGCCTGGATCGGCTATCCGCGCGACACGCCGCTGGCGCGGGCGCTCAAGCCTTTCTTCGGCGAGGGGCCGGCTTGCGCGGCGGCGGTGGAGGTGCATTCGCCCGTGACTGCCTGTTCGTTCGTGCAGCAGGGCTTGGGGCCGGCGCTGGTCGACGCCTGGTGCGTGACGCCGGACCAGGCCGCGCATATGGTGTTGCGGCCGATATCGCCGCAGGCCAGCGTGGACATCTGGGCCACGCATTCGAATCTGAGCGCGCCGCCCCTGCTGGCGCGGCGCTTTCTGGCGGCGGTGAAGAAGACGCTGGAAGAGGGTGCGCCGCCCGATCTGGCAGAAGCGTCGGACGCTTCCCGCTGAGGGCTTGCGCCAGTCGGCGCAAGCCTCGGAAAGCCTTACAGGCCTTCGGCCTTGAGCGCGGCCTGCACGCCCTTGTCGGCTTCCATGCGCTTGAAGAAGGCGGCCAGGTTGTCCAGGCCCGCCAGGTTCACTTCCTTGCCGTGCGCCCAGCGCAGCACCACGTACAGGTAGGCGTCGGCGATGGAGGGCTTGTCGCCGGTCAGGTAGGACTTGCCGGCGAGCTGGCCGTCCAGCTGCGCGAACAGCTTGCTCAGCAGCGCGGAAGCGGATGCCGCCAGTTCCTTCTGCGCGGCTTCGTCGCCCAGGAAACGCGGGGCGCCGAAGATCATCGAGAAGGTCTTGTGGATATCGGAGTTGATAAAGCCCAGCCAGCGGCGCACTTCGGCGCGCGAGCGCGGCGTGCCGTCGCCCAGCAGGTTCAGTTCCGGGGCATGTTCAGCCAGGTATTCGAGGATGGCGGCGTTCTGCGTCACGGTCCAGCCATCGTGTGCCAGGGCCGGCACGGCGCCCAGCGGGTTGACCTTCAGGAACTCCGGGCCCTTGAGCTCGTCGCGGCTCAGCTTGTGCGTTTCATAGGGTTTGCCGATCCATTCCAGAACGATATGGGATGCGAGCGAGCACGCGCCGGGCATGTAGTACAGTTTCATCAGATGGGGTCTCCTGAGAGCAAGGACGGGGATCTCCGTTCCTGGCCGATATGGTACGCCACCCGTTGCCGGAGATGCCCATGCCGTCACGCCCCGCCGCGATCACGCGCGCGCTGTTCCTGTCGTTCACGCTGAGCGCCGCGTTGGCCGTGTCCGCGCAGCCCGGTCCCGAACCCGCTTCCGTCCCGGCCCGCGTCACGGCCGTGGTGGGCGGCCTCAACCATCCCTGGGCCATGGCCTTTCTGCCCGAGGGCGGCGTGCTCATTACGGAGCGTCCCGGTAGCCTCAGGCTGCTGCGCATTCCGGGCGGATTGTCCAAGCCATTGGCCGGCGTGCCCAAGGTCGCGGCGCAGGGCCAGGGCGGCCTGCTGGACGTGGCGCTGTCGCCGGATTTTGCCAAGGACAGATACGTCTACCTGTCTTATGCCGAAGCCGAGGGCTCGAAGAGCGGCACCGCGGTAGGCCGCGGCCGGCTGTCCGCCGACGGCTCGGCGCTGGAGGATTTCCGTGTGCTGTTCCGCCAGCAACCCAAGCTGTCGTCGGGCCTGCATTACGGCTCGCGGCTGGTGTTCGACGGTAAGGGCTATCTCTACATCTCGCTGGGCGAAAACAACCAGCGGCCTACCGCGCAGGACCTGGACAAGCTGCAAGGCAAGGTGGTGCGGCTGAAGGTCGACGGTTCGGTGCCGACCGACAATCCTTTCGTCGGCCAGGCCGGCGCGCGGCCCGAGATCTGGTCCTACGGCCATCGCAATCCCCAGGGCATGGCGCTCAACCCCTGGACCGGCCAGCTCTGGGAAAACGAACACGGACCCCGCGGCGGGGACGAGATCAATCTGGTCCAGCGCGGCAAGAACTACGGCTGGCCGCTGGTCACCCACGGCATCAACTATTCCGGCCAGCCCATCCCCGAAGCCAAGGGCGCGGAACTGCCCGGCATGGAGGCGCCGCTGTACTGGTGGCCCAAGTCGCCGGCCATCAGCGGCATGGCTTTCTACAACGCGGACCGGTTTCCGGCCTGGCGCAACTCCGTATTCATCGGCGCGCTCGCCAACCAGAATCTCATCCGCCTGACCTTGGACGGCGACCGCGTGGTGGCCCAGGAGTGGCTGCTGACGGACCGCAAGCAGCGGATACGCGACGTGCGGCAAGGGCCGGACGGCTATGTGTACGTGTTGACCGACGCCTCGCCGGGCGAATTGCTGCGCCTGGCGCCGGCAGAACAGGGAGGATGAACGCCATGAAACCGTATGAGCTGATCGGGTCCGCCGGTTGCGGATCCGCCATCGTCGAGATGGCGCTGGTGCTGGCCAATGTGCCGCATACGCTGACAGACCTGCCGTACCTCAAGCCCTGCGCCGAGCGTGACAGGCTGCTGCAATTGAATCCCCTGGGGCAGGTGCCCACGCTGGTGCTGCCGGACGGCGGGGTCATGACCGAGAGCGCCGCCATGATCCTGCACCTGAACGACGTGGCGCCCCAAGCCGGGCTGGCGCCTGCGGCCGACAAGCCGGAACGGGCGCTCTTTCTCAATTTGCTGATCCGCCTGGTGGCGGCGGTCTATCCCACGTTCACCTACGGCGACGATCCCCCGCAGTGGACCAGCGCGGGCCCGGCCGCCGAACTGCTGCGCGAGCGAGTGCACTCGCGGCGGGCGGACATCTGGCTGGAGCTGGAGCGCCAGGCCGGCGCGCCGCACATGCTGGGCCGGCGTTTTTCGGCGCTGGACCTGTATGTGACCGTGATGACGCGCTGGCGTCCGGGGCAGGCGTGGTTCGCATCCGAATGTCCTGCCTTGACGGCCGTGGCGCGCGAGGCGGCGCTGGAACCCAACGTGGCGCGGGTGCTGCGGCGACATTTTCCGCCGCCCACGGAATAACGCGTCGTCAGCCTTTGGCCGGCTTGCGGGTGCGGGACTTGGACTTGGCCCGCGCTTCGCGCACGGCGATGTAGACGCCGCTGCCGGCGATGAAGAGCGCACCCAGATAGGCATAGGCGTCCGGGGTCTCGTGCCAGAAGACCCAGCCCAGGACGGTGGCCCAGATCAGTCCGGTGTAATCGAAGGGTGCGACCACCGAGGCGGGCCCGATGCGGAATCCCTGCGTGATCAGCGCCAGGCCCAGGGTGCTGAACAGCGCGACCGCGCCGAAGTACGGCAGGTCCGCCATCGCGGGCTGCTCCCAGACCAGGGGCAGCGCGACCGCGCTACAGACCAGCTGGCCCAGCACGATGTAGAGCGTGGTCGTCAGCATGCCTTCGTTGCGGTTGATGCCGCGGGCCGTGATCATCATTACCCCGTAGAGCATGGCAGTGATCAGCGGCAGCAGGGTTGCGGCCTGGAAGGTGGCGGCGCCAGGCCGCACCACGATCAGCACGCCGGCAAAACCGGCCAGCACGGCCAGCCAGCGCTTGCCGTCCACGCGCTCCTTCAGGATCAGCACCGATAGGGCCGTCACGAACAGCGGCGCGGCGAAGGCGATGGCGGTGGCCTCGGCCAGCGGCAGCGTGCGCAGCCCCAGATAGAAGCAATAGGCGGACACCACGTTGATGGCGCCGCGCGTCAGGTGCAGCCCGGCATGGGCGGTGCGCAAGACCCGGCGCCCACCCAGCCACAGCGCCAGCGCCATGACGAAAGGCAGGGCGATGAGCGCCCGCAGGAACAGGATCTGCAGCGGGTTGTAGTGGGCGCCCAGCCATTTTGCATTGGCGTCACTCAGGGTCAGAAAGAAAATGCCGCCCACCACACAGGCAATGCCTGCTGCGGCGGATTGGGTCTGGGGGGCGGGCAGTACGGAAGAAGTGGACATCTACAGCCTGGGAGGGTGGGCGGTTCCGGCCGCCTGAAAAGGAAAAGAGGAGGGAATTCAGCCTTGGGCGCGATAGGCCGCCAGCGCGACCATGGCCCAGGACGCCAGGAAGGCGACGCCGCCGAAAGGCGTGACCGCGCCCAGCCAGTGCGTGCCCGTCAGGGACAGCACGTACAGGCTGCCGCTGAACAGCACAATGCCGACGAACATCACCACGCCCGCCGCGGACAGCAGGGGCGAGCCGTAGCGGGCGCCCAGCAGCGCGACCACGAACAGGCCCAGCGCATGGATCAGGTGATACAGCACGCCGGTCTGCCAGACGGACAGCAGTTCCGGCGTGAGCATGCGCTTGAGGCCATGGGCGCCAAACGCCCCGGCGCCCACCGCCACCATGAGATTCAACGCCGCGAGTATCGTCAGCTGCCGGTCCGTCATCGCCAGTCCTTATTAGTGTCTGATTAATCGTGTTACAGCCGCCTATGATATGCCCAAATCCGGCGCCTATCTGGAGGCATGGCATTGTTAGGGACGGATCTTGTGATGGTGTTTCCAAATGGGATATCATGAATTCTATTTGGAATTCATGGTGTGTCCGCCGCCGTGGACGCCCAGACTTGCAGGAGCCAGGCCATGAGCGTAGCCGCCCTCGAAAAAACCCCCGCCAAGCGTCCGTCGCGCCATGCCGCGGCGCGCGCCAAGCAGTTGTTCCGCAGCCTGGTCGACAGCCCCCTGGTCGACATGGCGCGCGACGTGCGCCGCGGCCTGCCCGCGCAGATGGTGGACGACGCCGCCGACTACCTGCAGGTGCCCAAGTCTGAAATCATGGCCATCACCGAGGTCAAGGCGGCTTCGCTGTCGCGCTGGAGCCGCGAAGGCCTGATGTTGCCCCTGGGCGAATCCGATCGCCTGGCGCGCGTGGCACGGGTGGCGCGGGTGGCGCGCCAGGTGCTGGGCAGCGACGAAGAGGCGGTGGCCTGGTTGAACACGCCGGTGCCCGCGCTTGGCAACGTCAAACCGCTGTCGCTGCTGACCTCCGACGCCAGCAGCCGCATCGTCGAAGACACGCTGGCGCGCGCCGCGGCGGGCGTCTACGCATGACCGATGACAGCGTTTCGATCTGGCGCATCGGCACGACCGCAGGCAAGTACCGCGCCGACGATGTGAGCGGGGCGGGGGCCGCGGCCGTGGGCGGGCGCTACAACAGCCCCGGCACGCCAGTGGTCTATGCCTCGGCCAGCGTGGCGCTGGCGGTGCTGGAAACCGTGGTGCACTTTGCGGCCCGCGCGTCCGAGCAGGCCAACCGCTATCTGATCGAACTGGCCGTGCCGTGCGCCGTGCATGAAGCCCGCCAGACGCTCAGCCTGACGCAGCTGCAAGAGGATTATCCGTTCTGGGACGCGGTGCCTTTCGCCGAGGCCTCGCAGGCCGTGGGCGACAACTGGGTGCAGTCCGGCGTGTCGGCGCTGCTGGAACTGCCCAGCGCCATCGTGCCCTATCGGGGCGTGCCGGATTGCAATTTCCTGATCAATCCGGCGCACCCCGATGCCGAGCATATCGTGGTGGTGCGGCGCGACCGCTTCATCTACGATCCGCGCCTGCGGCCCGTCTAGTTCAGTTCGTCAGCACCGCGCGGCCCACCACCTTGCCGGCCCGCAGCGACGCCAGCACGCTGTCGGCTTCGGCCAGCGCATGGCGGTGCACCGGCATGGGCGGCACCTTGCCGGCCCGCACCAGTTCCATCAGTTCCTGCAGTTCGGCCAGGTTGCCGACGTAGCTGCCGACGATGGACAGGGCCTTCATGGGGATTAGCGCGATCGGCCAGGACGAGGCGCCGCCGAACAGGCCCACGATGATCAGCTTGCCGCCCTTGGTCAGAAAGTCGAAGGCCAGCGAGGTGGTCGCGGGCGCGCCGACCAGATCGATGGCGGCCTGCACGGGCTTGCCGCCGGCTGCCTTGATGATCTGCTGCGCGGCGTCGGGTGCCGCACCGTCGATGGCGGCCAGGGCGCCGGCTTCCAAAGCGGCCTGGCGCTTGGCCGGGTCGATGTCGACCACGATGGCGCCCGCACCGCCCAGGGCCTTGATCAGCGTGAGGCTCATCAGGCCCAGGCCGCCGGCGCCGAAGATGACCACGGGGTGCGAGCGGTACACGTCGGCGCCGATCTTCTTCAGCGCGGAATAGGTGGTGAGCCCGGAGCAGGCATAGGGGGCGATCTGCGCGGGATCGAGGTCGCCGATGTCGATCAGGTAGCGCGGGTGCGGCACCAGGATGTGGTCGGCGTAGCCGCCGGCGCGGTGCACGCCCAGGCAGGCGGGCGCGGAGCAATGGTTTTCGATGCCGGCCTGGCAAGGCGGGCAGTTGCCGCAGCCGATCCAGGGATAGACCAGGTAGTTGCGGTCGACCGGCAGCCCCTGGGCGTCGGGGCCAGCGGCGACCACGGCGCCCACGGTTTCGTGGCCCATGGTCAGGGGCAGCGAGACGCCGCGGTCCTTCAGCGACAGCGTGCGGCCCTGGCCCAGGTCGTAGCCGCCTTCCCACAAGTGGATATCGCTGTGGCAAACGCCCGCTGCGCGTACCTTCAGCAGCACCTGCGACCCCTGCGGCGTCGGGGTGGGCGGGTTCATTTCCTGCAGGGGTTCGCGGAAGTTCACGACGCAATAGCACTTCATGGGATGTCTCCTCCTGGGTGTTTTTAACGGCCGGCCCGCAGGGCGGGCGCGGCGCGGCAACGCTATTTCTTCACGCTCGGGCATTCACTGTCCGCCAGGGACACGAAGACCTTTTCGCCCGGCACCGTGGACAGGATGCGATAGAAGTCGCCGGGATATTTGGATTCGGCGGGTTTCTTCACTTCGACCAGATACAGATCCATGATGACGCGGCCGTCTTCGGGGCGCACCCGGGCATTCTTGATCAGTTTGGTGGTGATGGGCAACTCGCGCATCTTCTGGTTGACGGTGGCGCCGTCGAAGGAACCGGCGGCCTGGGCGGCCTGCAGGTAGTGCGTGGTGGCGACGTAGCTCAGCGCCTGCACGATGGACGGCGCGCGCGTCACGCCCATCTTCTTCTGCCAGCGCTGGGTCCAGGCGCGGGTGTCTGCATCGGCGTCCCAGTAGAAGCCGGTGGGGAAGGTCAGCCCTTGCGCCACCGGCAGGCCCATCGCCTGCACGTCGTTGATGAAGGTCAGGAAAGTCAGCATGCGCTGCTTGCCACCGGTCAGGCCGAACTCCTGGGCCTGTTTGATCAGGTTGACCAGATCGCCGCCGGCGCTGGCCAGGCCCACCACGTTGGCCTTGGACGATTGCGCCTGCACCAGGAAGGACGCGAAGTCCATGGCGCCCAGGGGATGGCGCGTGCTGCCCAGCACCTTGCCGCCCGCCGCGTCGACGAAGCGCGAGGCGTTCGCTTCCAGCGACTTGCCGAACACGTAGTCGGTGGTGATGAAGTACCAGGACTTGCCGCCGCTTTCGACCACGCTCTTGACCACCGCGTTGGCCAGGGCATACGTATCGGGCGCCCACTGCGTGCTGAGGTTGCTGCACTGCTTGCCGCTGAAGTCGCCGGCGAAGCCGCCGCTGATGAGGGCGGTGCCGCCTTTTTCCCGCGCCACGCCTTGCGCGGCGAGGCCCGCGGAGCTGGCGCCGCCGTCCACCACGGCCACCAGGCCCTGCGTGTCGAACCAGCGGCGCACCAGGGCCGAGGCCACGTCCGCCTTGTTCTGGTTGTCCGCGCCTATGACCTCGACGGTCTTGCCGGCGACCTTGCCGCCGAAGTCCTCGACCGCCATGCGGACCGCCATTTCCGAGCCCAGGCCGCCCAGGTCCGAATAGATGCCGGAACGGTCGTTGGACACGCCCAGGCGCACCACGTCGGATTGGGCTTGGGCCGCGCAGGCGGCCAGCGAGGCGGCCAGCGCCGCCAACAGGGGTTTGATACGCATCTGCTTGCCTCCCGGCCCGAACGGGCCGATTTATCGGTTTTTCGTTTGATGCTGTGTATCCGCTTGCGGGGCGCCAGTTCTCCATCTGGCTGAAAATTAATTCACAATGGTGAAAGAAAATTCCTGTGCAAGAACTTAGATTCGCACATGTGAAAAGTCAACAGAGGGGATTTCCCAGGCCCGGGGGCGATCCGCCGGACTCGTCGGGGCGGGCGAGGGGGGGCGCCGAAATAGGGGAGTCAGGCAGAGCGCGCGCGGGTCACGCGCCATGCGCGGCCCGAGCCGGCGCATGGCTGTCACCGCATGGCGCAGGGGCAGGCCGGCTCAGGAGCCGCGGCGCATCAGGGTGGACTTGCCGAACAGGCTTTCGATCAGGTCCACCGCCAGTTCGGCGGTCTTGTTGCGCACGTCGAAGGCCGGGTTCAGCTCCACCACGTCCAGCGAGCGCATCAGGCCGGTATCGGCGATCATTTCCATGCAGAGCTGGGCTTCGCGATAGGTCGGGCCGCCCGCCACGGTGGTGCCCACGCCGGGGGCGATTTCCGGATCCAGGAAATCCACGTCGAAGCTCACGTGCAGATGGGTGTCCTCGTCCAGCCCCGCCAAGGCCGCTTCCATGGTGGCGCGCATGCCCATTTCGTCCAGGTAGCGCATGTCGAAGACTTCCAGGCCGGCTTCGTGGACCAGGCGCTTTTCGCCCTGGTCCACGCTGCGTATGCCGATCTGCCGCACCCAGCCCGGTTCGATGTCGGGAGTCTGGCCGGACAGTCCGGTGATCTGCGCCGGACCATAGCCGCACAGGCAGGCCACGGGCATGCCATGGATGTTGCCGGTGGGCGTCAAGGCGTTGGTATTGAAATCGGCATGGGCGTCCAGCCACAGCACCCGCAGCTTCTTGCCAACTGCGCGGCAGTGGCGCGCCACCGCGCTGATCGAGCCTATGCCCAGGCAGTGGTCGCCGCCCAGCAGGATGGGCAGGCGGCCCTGGCTGAGTTCCTCGTAGACGGCGTCGTGCACAGCTCGGTTCCACGCGGCCACTTCGTCCAGATGGCGGTAGCCGTCCACGGGTGGCAGCCAGGGATTGGCGGGCCCGTAGAGGTTGCCGCGGTCGGTGACCTGAAAGCCCTGGGCCTCGATGACCGGACCCAGGTCCGCCACGCGCAGGGCCTCCGGACCCATGGAGGCGCCGCGCGCGCCGGCGCCGATGTCTGTGGGCGCGCCGATCAGGGTGATGTGTTGGGGCAGGTTGGCGGTGTTCTGCAAGTCGCGGGCTCCGGTGGGGTGCATCAAGTGGCGGATAGTACCGCGCTCAACTGATCGCAAGCCCAGTCGATCTGCTCGCGTGTCACGATCAGGGGCGGCGACAGGCGCAGCGTGTGGCCGTGGGTGTCCTTGACCAGCATGCCGCGTGCCTGCAGGCGTTCGCACCACAGGCGCGCGCCGCCGGCGTCGGGCTCCAGTTCCACGGCCAGCATCAGGCCGCGTCCGCGCACTTCGCGCACCGGGCCGGGCAGGGTGCGCAGGCGGTCCAGGAAGTACGCGCCCATGGCGGCGGCGTTTTCTATCATGCCTTCCTCGGTCAGCACGCGCAGCGCGGCGCGCGCGATGGCGCAGGCCAGCGGGTTGCCGCCGAAGGTGCTGCCGTGCTGGCCCGGCTGGAATACGCCCAGCACGTCGGCGTTGGACAGCACCGCGGACACCGGATAGAAGCCGCCCGACAGCGCCTTGCCGATCAGCGTCACGTCGGCCTCGATGCCTTCATGTTCTTCGGCCAGCAGCTTGCCGGTGCGGCCCAGGCCGGTCTGGATCTCGTCCAGGATCAGCGTGATGCCGCTTTCGGTGCAGCGTTGGCGGACCCGCGCGAAATAGTCCGCGGGCGGCAGGACCACGCCGGCTTCGCCCTGTATGGGTTCGACCAGGAAGGCCACCGTATTGGGCGTGATCGCGGCGTCGAAGGCATCGTAGTCGCCGAAGGGTACGACCTTGAAGCCCGGCGCGAACGGCCCGTAATGGCCGTAGGCGTCGGGGTCGGTCGAGAAGCCCACGATGCCCAGCGTGCGGCCATGGAAGTTGTTGGCGCAGACGATGATCTCGGCCTGGTCCTGCGGCACGCCGCGCACTTCGTAGCCCCATTTGCGCACCGCCTTGATGGCGGTTTCCACGGCTTCCGCGCCGCTGTTCATCGGCAAGATCTTGTGTGCCCCGGTCAGGCGGGCCAGGTCTTCGTAGAACGGCGCCATCTGGTCGTGGCGGAAGGCGCGCGAGGTCAGCGTGAGCTTCTGCGCCTGCTCGTTCATGGCGGCGAGAATGGCGGGGTGGCAATGCCCCTGGTTCACGGCCGAATAGGCCGACAGGCAATCCAGGTACTTGCGGCCGTCCACGTCGTAGAGCCAGACGCCGCTGCCGCGCGCGATGACCACGTCGAGGGGATGGTAGTTGTGCGCGCCGAGCTGGTCTTCCACGCGGTCGCGGTGGCTGGCGGCGGACTGCGCGCCCGGTTGGGTGTTCAATACCGCGCTCATGAGGGTCTCCCGCGGAGGTATTGCAGTCATCTTAGCGCCGCCAGCGGCTCCGCGGCATTGCCATTGCGTGACAAAAGGGCATTGCGGGCGGCCGCAGCAGGCTGCTGCACAATAAGCGCTTGTGCCGGGCAATGCCCTGTTTTTGATATCTGGATGGTCCTTATGTTTCTGCATCAACTGCTTCTGAAACTTACCCGCCGCGTCGCGGCCGCCGGGCTGGTCCTGGCTTGCGCAAGCAACGCCATGGCGCAGGACAAGCCGCTGCGCATCGGCGTGATTCCGAGCGTCGCGAACGCCGCCACCGAACTTGCCATCGCCCAGGCCAAAAAGGAGGGGTTGGACGTCAAGCTGGTGGAATTCAACGACTGGGTGCTGCCGAACATCGCGGTGGCCGATGGTTCGGTGGACGCGAACTTCTTCCAGCACGAACCTTTCCTGGAACTGTTCAACCAGCGCCGCGGCGCCAACCTGAAGCCCATCGCATACGGTTATTCCACCACCATTGGCCTGTTTTCGAAGAAGCTGAAGAAGGGCGACGCGATGCCCGAGGGCGCGACCATCGCGGTGCCGAACGACCCGGTCAATACCGGTCGCGCGCTGTTGCTGCTGGAATCCATCGGCCTGATCAAGCTCAAGCCCGGCGTGGCGCATCAGGCCGCGCTGGAAGACGTGGTGTCGAACCCAAAGAAGCTGAAGTTCGTGCCGATTGAAGGTTCGCAGTCCGCGCGCACTTTCGACGACGTGACCGCGTCCGTCACCTACACCACCTTTGCCAAACAGGCCGGCTTGAACGAAAAGGACGGCCTGGCCTTCGACAACACCGATCCGGCCAATGTGCGGCGCTATGCCATCCGCTGGGTGGCCACGCCGGCCGGCGCGCAGGACCCGCGGCTGCTGAAGTTCATTTCGATCTATCAGAATTCGGCCGAAGTGAAGGCCAAGCTGCGCAGCTTGTACGGCGATCTGATCGACTTTCCCTGGTAGCGCGCAGGGGCCTGGCCAAGGGGACGTTGACGATTCTTGCCAGTTGGGCTCAGGGATTACTCGTATACTGGCCCCGATTTTTAACCCCTCGGCCTGTAGTCGCCACGATGGCCGCTATGCGGAGGGCCGCGCCGTCCTCCCCTCGATAGCAGAGCCATGCGTATTCCATCGTCTGATGATGTTGCCCATGCCCAGGTTCTGGCCGTGCAAGATGGCCGCATCCTGGCGGCCGCCAGCGCAATTCTGGCGGCGGGCCAAGACCGTTTTTTCCAGACGCTGGCCGGGCGCGCCGTGCAGGACATGGGCGCGGATTACGCCTGGGTCCGGCTGGATCAAGCCGATGACGCCGCAGGGCTGATCGCCAGCGCCAGTTGCCGCGACGGCATTGCCGCGGACCTCGCGGGCGCAGACGAGGCGGTGCATGCCTTGTTGGCGGACCGCGCGGCCTACGCCTGCCTGGATGGCATGCCGCAAGACGAGCCTTGGTTGAGCGAGGCCGGTGTGCTGGCCTGTGTGGCGCGCACCCTTTACGACGCCAATGCGGTGGCCTGCGGCCACATCGTTTTTGCGTTCAGGCGGGCGCTGACAGACGTGTCCGCCTATGCCAACGCGCAAGATATCCTGGCCGCGTATGCGCAACACGCCGTGCTGGGCGTGGCTGTCCGCGATCGCGAACTGGCGCGGCTCAACGAAGTCATTGTGCAGTTCGGCGCGCTGTTCCGGACGGCGCCGGTGCTGATCAACGCCTTCGATGCGGACGGCCGCTGTACCTTGTGGAACGACGCCTGCGCGCGCCGCTTCGGCTGGTCAGAAGCCGAGATCAAGCAGAGCCCGGACCCGTTCGCGCTGTTCTATCCCGACCCGACGGTCCGGAACCGCGCGATGGATAGCGTGGTCGCGCGGCCCGACCGCTCTTTCCGCGAATGGCAGCCGCGCACGCGCGACGGCGAGCTGTTGTCGGTGCTGTGGTCCAACGTCAGGTTGCCCGACGGCAAAGTGGTCAACCTGGGCATGGACGTCACCGAAAGCCGGCGCGCCGAAGCGGCGCTGGCGCGGATGGCCAGGGTGGATAGCTTGACCGGCTGCTGGAACCGCGCCGAAATCCTCAAGCGCATGGAAGACCGTCTGGCAGACGGCCGGCACGGGGAGGGCGGACCGACCACGGCGCTGATGCTGGACCTGGATTACTTCAAGCAGGTCAACGACCGCTATGGCCATCTGGGCGGAGACGTCGCGCTGCGGCACTTCTGCGATCAGCTGCGCACCTGTCTGCGCGAAGGCGATTCGATAGGGCGGCTGGGCGGCGAGGAGTTCCTGGTGCTGCTGGCCGATGCGGACGCGGCGGTGGCGCGCGCGATCTGCGAACGCTTGCGCGCCAGCCTGCGGCAGCATCCGGCGGACATAGACGGGTCGGTGGTGACGCTATCGGTCAGCGGCGGCATCGCCGGCTTTCTACCCGGCGATGCCACGGCGTCGGACGTGCTGCGTCGCGCCGACTTCGCGCTCTATCAGGCCAAACGGTCGGGCCGGGACTGCGCGGTGGAATACCGGAGCTGAGCGGCGATCCGGCGATAGCCTTGGCGGTTCAGGCGGCAGCCTGACCGCGCGCCGCGCGCCGGCCGTTCAGACGCCAATGCAGGCCTAGCGCCGCGGCGGCCAGGGCGCTGGCCGCGGCCAATCCCAGCGCTTCGAAGCCGGCATGGGTATACAGGGTGCCGGCGATGGCAGTGCCCACGCTTGCGCCCAGGTAGGTGGTGCAGGTGTTCAGACCGAGTACCGCGCCGCGCTCTTCGGGCCGGGCGCGCGACAGCAGCAACACCAGCAGGTTGAGGCTCAGCTGCGAGGCCGCGCCCCATAGCGTGGCGATGGCGAGCACCGCGGCCAGCGCATGGGCGGCCGGCAGCAGCCCCAGGTACACCAGCGCGATGACGCCCAGCGCCAGCGGCAGGGCGCGGCGCGGACCCAGCCGCTCGATCAGCGGGGCGCCGGCCACGCCGGCCAGCAGGAACCCGGCGCCGTAGGCAAAGGCGATGAAGCCCACTTGCCCGGCGCTCAGCCCCAGCAGGCCGCGCACGTGGTCGGCCAGGAACGCGTACACGCCATAGAACGCCGACGAGAACGCCAGGCAGCCCAGCAGCAAGGCGGGCACGTCGCGGTAGGACAGGGGCGCCAGCAGGCGCGATAACCGCAGCGGGGCTGGATTGTCCGCGCGGCGTTGCGGCAGCTTGCGCAACCCCAGCGCGGCGACCGCCGCGCATAGCGCCAGCGTGCCGTAGGTAGCGCGCCAGCCCACGGCATCGGAGATCAGCGCTGACAGTGGCACGCCCGCCACCAGCGACACGGACCAGCCCGCGATGACGCGGCCCAGCGTGCGGGCTTCCTGGCCAGGCTGAGCGATCAGCGAGGCGGATCCATAGGCCGCAGGCAGGATGACGCCCGCCGCGGCGCCTGCCAGGGCTTGCGCCAGCGTCAGCACGATCCAGTGCGGCGCGCAGGCGGACAGGATCAAGGCGGCGATCAGCACGGCCATCGCGCCCAGGAGCGAGCGGCGGATGCCGATGCGGTCGATGCGGGCGGCCAGGAAGAAGGCGCTGGCGGCGGTGGCCGCGCCGTAGGCGGAAATAGCGGTGCTGATGGTCAGCGGCGAGGTGGCAAAGGAGCGCGCCACGTCGCTCAGGATGGGGCTGAGCGCCAGGCCGTTGGAGCCTACGACGCTGACGGCGAACATCAGGGCGGGGACGGAAGAAGACTGGCGGGTGCTACGGTTCTGCATCGCCAAATTTTATTGGAATAAAATAAGGGTTAACGCGTATATTTCCTTATTCCATAAAAGTTCGAATGCCGTTCGGCAGAACCCGATTCCAATGCCTGATCTTGATGACCGCGACCGAAAGCTGTTAACGCTGCTGGCCGACGACGCCTCCCCCAGCTACGCCGAACTGGGCAAATTGCTGAACCTTTCCGCCCCGGCTGTGCATGAACGGGTCAAGCGCCTCAAGCGCGACGGCCTGATCAAGGGCATCGCCGCCAAGCTGGACGGCGCCCGGATAGGGCGGCCGCTGCTGGCCTTCGTGCACGTGGACACCAACAACTGGACCATCACGCAGCAGGTGCTGGGGCTGGCCGAACTGACCGAGGTGGAAGAGATCCACACCATCACCGGCAAGAGCGCGATGCTGTTGAAAGTGCGCGTGCGCGACACGCAGGCGCTGGAATCGCTGCTGGCGCGCATCCATCAGATCGACGGCATCACCAACACCACCAGCGACATCGCGCTGACCAGCTATCTGGAGCGCGGACCCTTGCCGGACAACGGCTGAAGCGCGCCGTTCAGCCGGCGCGAGCCGCGCGCAGGCGCAGCCGCGTGATCTCGGATGGGGCGCCCAGGCGCTTGGGCGGTCCCCAGTAGCCGGTGCCGCGGCTGATGTAGATCCACATTTTTCCCAGGCGATGCAGGCCCGCCGTGTAGGGCTGCTGGAACCGCACGAAGAATCCCCACGGAAAGAACTGCCCGCCATGGGTATGGCCGGACAATTGCAGGGTATAGCCCAGCGGCTCGGCCGCCGCCGCGCTGCGCGGCTGATGCGCCAGCAGGATCCTGGGCAGCGCGTCGGCGGGCGCGCCGGCCAGCGCGGCCTTGGGGTTGCTGCGCTGCTGCGGGTCGAAGGAACCGGCGCTGTAGTCGGTAATGCCCGCCACCACCACGGGCAGGCCGGCAGGGTGGATGACTACGTGTTCATTCATCAGCACGCGCAGTCCCATGCGGCGGAATTCGGCGATCCAGGGCGTGGCGCCCGAATAATATTCATGATTGCCGGTGACCAGGTACACGCCGTGGGTCGCCCGCAGCTGGCCCAGCGGACTGGCCTGGGCTGCAAGCTGTTCGACGCTGCCGTCGACCACGTCGCCGGTGATGGCGACCATGTCCGGCAACTGCTCATTGACGGCGTCGACGATGGCCTGCACGTAGCGTTTCTTGATGGTCGGGCCGACGTGGATATCGCTGATCTGCACGATGGTGAAGCCGTCCAGGTCGGGCGCCAGCCCGGCGATAGGGACGTCCACGTCGACGATACGCGCGCGTTTGCGGGCGTTGTACAGGCCGATCAAGGTGCCGGCGAGGGCCAGTACGGGCACGGCCCAGGCGCTGACCCAACGCAGCGAGGTCCAGGGCAACTCGGCTCCGATGATCAGGTTCGCCAGCCAGGTCACCAGCAGCAGCGCATCGCGCAGCACGGTCAGCACGAATAGCGACGAGAACAGGCCCATGGCGAACAGCCCGACCCAGGCGATGCGGTCGCCCCAGGGCGGGTGCACGGAAGAACGGCCCAGCATTCCCAGCGGAATCAGGATGCAGGACAGCAGCAAGGCCAGGATGGCGGCGGCGGAACCTGCGCCGCCCAACTGAGCATCCGGGATCAGGCGGGCGCCCACGTAGACGTGAGCCAGGGCCCCCAAGGTCAGGAAGCGCAGGAAGAAAGAAGATTGGCGTAGGGACACGGCGGCTCTGGGGCGCGCCGGGCCGGGAGCAGCGGCGCGCGTGGCAAGGGAATCGCCATTCTATGCCGGGCCCGGGGGCCCGTAACGTCTCTTGAAGTGCGGGCGCCGCGCTTGCAGCAAGGCTAGATGCGCAGTGCCCAGAATTCCTGGTCGAAGGCCTGGCCATAGGCAGCCTGGTCCGGCACCACCTTCACCGGCTCGAACCCCAGGCGCCGGTACAGCGCCCTGGCCGCGGTCAGGCAGCTGTAGGTTTCCAGCTGGACTTCCTTCATGCCATGGGCGCGCGCGTGCTCCAGCACGGTGTCCATCATCCGGAGGCCAGCGCCTTTGCCGCGATGTTGCGGCAGGACCAGGACGAAATTGAGAAAGGCCACGCCGGCAGGCCGTTCGGAGACGGCGATCGACGCCACCCGTTCATCGCCGATGATGCCGATCCAGATGCGATTGAACGTGCTTGGCAGCCGGCGAAAGGCCTGCATCTTGCCGCCTATGTCATCCTCGAACCCGCGCTCGAAGCCGAACTCGGCCGCATAGACGTCGCCGTGCGCGGCAACAATCCATTCGTGGTCGCCCGGTAGCGCTGCGCGCACCTTCAGATCGTTTGCAGCCATGCTCGTTCACATGTTTCGATGGTCGGATGGCGCATTATGCGCCTGTCCGCTTAGGCAGCCGCGCGCATGAGCAGGTCCGCCTGCATTTCCCGCAGGTTGTTGATGCCCAGCATCGCCATATTGCGGTCGATCTCGGCGCGCAGCAGGCCGATGGCGTGCGACACACCGGCTTCGCCGCCGACGGCGGCCGCATAGTTGAAGGGCCGGCCGACGAAGACGAAGCTTGCGCCCAGCGCCAGGGCCTTGAGCACGTCGCTGCCGCGGCGCACCCCGCTGTCCATCATCACGGTCATGCCGCCCGCCGCCGCGACTACGCCGGGCAGGGCGCGCAGCGGCGAGACCGCACCGTCCAGCTGGCGGCCGCCATGGTTGGACACGATGATGCCGTCGGCCCCGTGCTGCCGCGCCAGCGCCGCGTCCTGCGGATGCAGGATGCCCTTGATGATGAGCGTGCCCGGCCATTGGCTGCGGATGCGCGCCACGTGCTCCCAGCTGAGGTGGTCGCGCGCGCTGAAGTCGCGCAGCACCGACGCCGACACTATCGGCGCGCCGCGCGTGGCGAAGGAGTTCTCGAAATGCGGCATGCCGTGAGCGAGCAGCGTGCGCATGAAGGTGCCGGCCAGCCAGCGCGGCCGCGTCAGGCCGTCCCAGGCCAGGCGCAGGCTGGGCTTGAGCGGGGTGGAAAAACCGGTGCGCACATTGTTCTCCCGGTTGGCCGACACGGGGATGTCCACCGTCAACACCAGGGTTTCGTAGCCCGCGCGGCGGGCGCGTTCGACCAGGGCGTCGATACGCTGCGGATCGCCGGGCAGATAGGCCTGGAACCAGGTGCCGGGCGCTGCGCGGATAACTTCTTCCATCGGAATCAGCGAGGTGCCGCTGAGGATGGCGGGTATGCCCTGTTCGCGGGCGGCGCGCGCCAGCACGATGTCGCCGCGGTAGGCCGACAGCGCGCTGATGCCCATGGGGGCGATGCCGAAGGGCGAGGCATAGCGGCGGCCGAAGATCTCGGTCTGCTGGGTGCGGCGCGATACGTCCACCAGCACGCGCGGCGAAAACGAATATTGCGCAAAGGCGCTGCGGTTGCCGCGCAGGGACTGGTTGTCTTCGGCCGCGCCCGCGACGTAGCCGAATATCGGGCGCGGCAGGCGCCGTTTGGCGGCGGCCTCGAAATCGTCCAGCGACAGCATGCGCGCCAGCGCGCGCGGCAAGGGGCGGTCGGCCGAGGCGGCGCGGGGACTGGCAGTGGTCGAGATGATGGATGTCATGGCGGGCCGGCAAAAGCCCGTAATCTAGCAACGCCGATTCATCGTATAAAGCGAATAAAACCAGACATCCAGCTTCGAATAAATCGAAATATCAGGCGGGCAGCGCCATCAGCTCGCCCATGCGCACCGGACCCAGCACCGAAGGCGTGTCGGCCCAGCGGATCTGGTTGGGGCCGAACAGCACGATGGCGGTGGAGCCCAGCTTGAAGCGGCCCATTTCCGCGCCCTTGGCAAGGTGGATCGGGGCGCGCGCCGCGTCGTCGTAGCGGGTGGATTTGACGCGGCGCTTGTGCGGCGTGACCAGGCCGGCCCATACGGTCTCGATGGAGGCGACGATCATCGCGCCCACCAGCACCAGGGCCATCGGGCCGTGCTCGGTGTCGAAGATGCAGACCACGCGTTCGTTGCGCGCGAACAGGCGCGGCACGTTGCGGGCGGTCAGCGGATTGACCGAAAACAGGCGGCCCGGCACGTGGATCATTTCGCGCAGGGTGCCGGCAACCGGCATGTGCACGCGGTGATAGTCCTTGGGCGACAGATAGATGGTGGCGAATTGGCCGCCCTGGAACGGCGCCGCGCGCTCGGCGTCGCCGCCCAGCAGGTCGGCCACGCCGTAGTTGTGGCCCTTGGCCTGGAAGATGCGGCCGTGTTCGATCGCGCCCATCTGGCTGATGGCGCCGTCGGCGGGACAGACCACCGAACCCGGTTCGTCGTCCAGCGGCCGGGCGTCTTCCTTGAGCGCTCGCGTGAAGAAGTCGTTGAAGCAATCGTAGGCCAGCGGCTCTTCCTGCAGCGCTTCGCGCATGTCCACGCCATAGCGGCGGACAAAGCGCGAGATCATCCAGTTCTTGACCGCCGGTTCCCGGCAGTCGGAGGCGTACCCGAAGAGCCGCGACACCAGGTGGTGGGGGGCGAGATACTGGCTGGCGAGGAAAAGTTGGTCTTTGATCGACATCTAGGAGCGCTGAGAAATGACCCCGCGGCTGGCCGCGGCATGGGCAAGCCCCGCTGGGGGCCCGCCTGCAGGCCCGGGACTGGCCGCGTCAAAAAACGTCGTCCCGCGTTGCAGCGGGACGGCGTGGTGATGAGCAGAGGGTGAATTCTACCGCTTTCAGGCGCACTTCAGGCATATGGATGCGCGCATGCGGCGTCGGGCGCAAGGACCCGGCGCCGCATGCATGCAGGCCGCTACAGCTCCAGCACGATGCGCCCGCCCTGGGCGCGCGAGCAGCAGGCCATCATGCGGGTGCCGGCCTCGCGCTCGGCGCGGGTCAGCACCACGTCGCGGTGGTCGACCGCGCCGCCCAGCACGCGCACTTCGCAGGAGCCGCAGAGTCCTTCCTCGCAATCGCTCTGCACGTCGATGTTGGCGCTGCGCAAGGCGGTCAGCAGGGTCTGGCCGGCGGGCACCTGCACGACGATGCCGGAGTCCTTCAACTCGGCCTCGAAGGCATGCTCCTTGGACGGGTCCAGCGTGGCAAGCGTGGAATGGAAGTGCTCCACGCGCAGGCTGTCCTCGGACCAGGCGCTGCATGCGGCCTGCAAGGCGTCCAGCATGCGTTCGGGGCCGCAGGCGTAGATCTGCGTGCCGGCTTCGGGAAGGGACAGCAGGGCGGCGAAGTCGTTGCGGCTGCCTTCGCCGCTGATGTGCAGGCGCAGGCGCTCGCCATGCAACTGCTGCAGCTCTTCCAGCATGGCCATGCAGGCGCGCGAGCGCCCGCTGTAATGCAGCTCGTAGGCCATGCCCAGTTCACGCGCGCGGCGCGCCATGGCGCTGATGGGCGTGATGCCTATGCCGCCAGCGATGAGGATCAAACGCTTGGCGCTTTCGTCCATGCGGAAATGGTTGCGCGGACCGCGCGCGCGCACGATGCTGCCGGCGCGCAGGTGCTGGTGGATCCAGGCCGAGCCGCCGCGACCCGCCGTTTCCTTGAGCACGGCGATCTCCAGCGCATTCGCGGCCGCCGGATCGCCGCAAAGCGAGTATTGGCGCGACAGGCCCGTATCGCCGCATTCGACATCGATGTGCGAGCCCGGCGTCCAGCGCGGCAGCGGCTTGCCGTCGGGCGATTCCAGCCGGATGCGTGCGATGCCGTCGGCCGCGGCCGTGACCTGGGTCACCACCAGCTTGCGGCTGATGGCATGGGTGGAGGGTTCGCCGATGCGCACCGGCTGCGCTTGGACTAGCAGGGCGGGATCGCGGCGCTCGGGGTTGTCGGCCGGGTTCCATTCCACCCACAGATGCTCGGGGCCGCGGAATGATGTGTTGGGCACGTAGGTGAACTGCTGCTGCGCCAGGCGCATGTGCGGCAGGCGGCGGGTCAGTTCTTCCAGGAAGATCTGCATCTCCATGCGCGCCAGGTTCTTGCCCATGCACTGGTGCGCGCCATAGCCGAAAGTCAGCTGGTCGCTGGCGTTGTCGCGGCGGATGTCGAAGAAGTCGGCGTCGGCGAAATGGCGCTCGTCATGATTGGCCGACGAGGACACGATCAGCAGCTTGGCGCCCGCCGGGATCGCCACGCCGGCGATCTCGGTGTCGCGCGTGGCCAGGCGGCGCCAGGCCGCGACCGAGCCATTGTGGCGCAGGCATTCCTCGACCGCGTTGGGCAGCAGCCCGGGGTCTTCGCACAGTTCGCGCCAGGCGTCGGGATGCTGCAGCAGCAGCTTGATGGCGTTGGCCGAGGCGTTGGCGGTGGTCTCGTGGGCCGCGACGATGCCGGCCATCATCATGGAATGCAGGTACGAGTCGGTCACGACCTCGGGATGGTCCTTCTGCTTGCGGATGCCGTACTGCATCCAGCCCGGCGCATCGGGATCCTGGCGCATCTTGTCCAGGATCTTGCCTGCCAATTGCCAGAAATTGCCCACCGCGTGCGCGACCTCAACTTGTTCCTCGGGCTTGGGCCGGCCCCAGGTGTTGACGGTGTGCGCAATGGAGTATTTGCGCAGCAGGTCCATGTCTTCCTCGGGCACGCCCAGGAAGTGCAGGGCCACCGTGAGCGGCACTTCCCACAGCATCTGGTCCACCAGGTCGGCGCGGCCGTCGTCGATGAAGCGGTCCACGTATTCGCGCGTCAGGCGCCGCACCATGGGTTCGTGGTGCTTGAGCTCGTCCGGGGTGAAGGGATCCATCAGCACGCGGCGGCGCGGCATGTGGGCCGGCTCGTCCTCGTTGACCAGCGTGCGGTTCATGGCGTAGCCATAGGTGGCCAGCACGGCGTTGGCCTCTGGGCCGGTCGGGGTGATCTTTTCCAGCGCGATCGAGGGGCTGTAGGTGTGGTTGTCGCGGAACACCGCCTTGATGTCGTCGTAGCGCGTCACCACCCAGTAGCCCAGCTTGGGGCTATAGAACACGGGTTCCTGTTCGCGCGCCCAGCGCACGTATTCGGGCGGATCCTGCTGGTAGCCGTCGCCGAATGGATCGAATTCCGCCGCGCGCGGGCTGACCGGACAGGCTTGGGCCCGGGCCAGCGCGGCGTGGTCGATGGGACAGCCGCCGGTGTTGGCGGGCGGGGTGGGTGCGGGGGTGGAAGGGTGGCCCATGGTGTCGCTCCGAATTACAATTGCGTAAATCATATACGCATTGCGTAATTATTCAATTGGGGTAATCTCCGGGCTGCGTCCCCAGCCGCCCGGCGGCTCCTTCATCGCACCCATGAAACAGACTCCCGATCCTTCCTCCGTCCCCGCCACGACCGCCGAGACGCCGCGTCCGCGGGAAAGGCGCCAGCGTGTACAAGCTGCCGAAACCGGCATGGCCGTGCTCAAGGGGCTGGGCCGGCTGGGCGGGCGCGCCAGCCTTACGCTGCTGGCCGCGCAGGTGGATGAAAGTCCCGCCAAGGTGCACCGCTATCTGGTCAGCCTGATGGAAGAGGGCCTGGTGGCGCAGGATGCCGCCACTCAACAGTACTACCTGGGCCTGGAGGCGATGCTGCTGGGCCTGGCCGCGCTGCGCCAGGCCGATCCCATCCGCCTGGCCGAACCCAGCCTGGTGCGCCTGCGCGAAGACCTGGAAGTGACCTGCTTCATCGCGGTCATGGGCAACAAGGGACCTACCATCGTGCGCTTCGAGGAGCCGGGCCTGCCGGTGACAGTGAACGTGCGCATGGGCTCGGTGCTGTCCATGCTCTGGTCGGCGACCGGGCGGGTGTTCCTGGCTTTGCAGGACGATGCGCGGGTGCGGGCGCTTGCCGAGGCTGAACTGGCGCGCGCGCCGGCCGACATGCGCGCGCAGCTGGATGCCGCCGACCCGATCGGCCGCCTGCGCCGCGAGGTGCTGGCCGCGGGCTGCGCCTCGGTGCGCGATACCAATTTGAAGGGCATCAGCGCCGTATCGGCGCCGCTGCTGGACCACAACGGCCGGCCCTGCGCCGCGCTGACCGCGCTGGGCGCGACGGGCGGCTTCGACGCCGCGACGGACGGTCCGATCGCGCAGGCGGTGCGGCGCGAAGCCGAGGCCGCCAGCGTGCTGCTGGGTTATCAGGCGCCTTAGTCCGACTGGGCCTGACCGGCGCCTCCGGACAAGCTGCGCAGCCATTCCATCGCCGCCTGCACCACCGGCATGCCCGCCGTATTGCGATTCACCACGGCGCCGATGGCACCGAAGTTGGCTTCCAGCCGCAGCGGCAGCACCGCCACGCCGCCTTGCCGCTCGCAGTAGCGCGCAATCGCCTGGGGCAGGGCCGCCAGGCGGTCGTCCTGGTCCAGCAGCGCCAGGGTGGCCAGCAGCGAGTTGGACTGGATGCTGGAATCGGGCGGGCGCGCCCCGGCATGCACGAAAGCCTCGTCCAGTCGCTCGCGCATCATGGTGGCTTCCAGCGGCAGCACCCAGGGCCAGCGCGCAAGTTCGGCGGCCTCCAGCGCGTCGCTTCCGACCAGCGGGTGGCCGGGGCGCGCCACCACCAGGATCGGTTCTTCGTGCAGGCGGATCACCTCGCAGTCCGCCGGCAGCAGGCGGCTGCCCAGGCGGCCCAGCACGATGTCCAGCTCGTCGCGCGCAAGCTTGTCCATGAGTTCTCCGAGCGCGCCTTCCACCAATTTCACCTCCAGGCGGGGCGACTGGCGCAACAGATGCGTGATCAGTTGCGGCGCGAGTTTGGGCGCGGCCGAGGGCAAGGTGCCCAGGCGCAGCAGGCTGGCGCCGCGCTCTTCGGCGGCCAGCAATTCCGCGGCCACCCGCTGGGCCGCGCCCAGGCTGTGCCGGGCGTGGCGGATCATAACCATTCCGGCATTGGTCGGTAGGGTGCCATGGGTCCCGCGCTCGAATAGCGCATAGCCCACCTGTTCCTCCAACTGCGCCAGCGCCTTGGACGCGGCGGGCTGGGACATATGCAGGCGCTCGGCGGCGCGGCCCAGGTGACGCTCGTCGTCCAGCGCGACCAGCAGTTCGGCATGACGCCGCTTGAGATGAGTGCTGGCGCGCTCTGGCATGGCGATTCATATTCATATGGTTATGAATCGTTCAGTTTATTTCATTTCACGCGGACGCCGGGCCCTGGGCATACTTGCCGCTCTACGAAAGACAGGCGCGCCCCGGCCAGGCCAGGGAAGGGCGCCGCGATGGAGACGAAGCAATGAAGAAATTCTGGATGGCCCTGGCCGCAAGCTGGGCCTGTGGCATGACGGGCACGGCGGCTGCCGCGGATGCGTACCCTGCGCGGCCGGTGCAGATCGTGGTGCCGTTCTCGCCGGGCGGCGCGGTGGACGTGCTGGCGCGCCAACTGGCGCAGCGCCTGGAACCCCGCGGCTACACCTTGGTGGTGGAGAACAAGCCGGGCGCGGGCGGCAATATCGCCGCATCCATGGTGGCGCGCGCCGCGCCCGACGGCTACACGCTGCTGATGGGCACCACCAATACGCACGGCATCAATAGCGCGCTGTACGCCAGCCTGCCTTATGACCCGGTGCGCGACTTCGCTCCGGTCGGCCTGGTGGCGGACAACGTGGTGGTGCTGCTGGCCAACGCCGAGTTTCCGGCTTCGACGCTGGCGGAAGCCGTCAAGCTGATCAAGGCCAATCCCGGCAAGTACACCTATGGCTCGCCCGGCCTGGGTACGGTGCACCAGTTGGCGATGGAGCAGTTGAAGCACGCCGCCGGCCTGGATGTGGTGCATGCACCGTACAAGGGCGCCGCGCCGGCGATGGCCGATCTGGTCGCTGGCCACGTGCCGCTGATGATAGGCGGCATCGCGCCGGCGATTCCGTTCCTGGCGTCCGGCAAGGTCAAGGTGCTGGGCGTGGCCAATACGGAAAAGTACGCCGCGCTGCCCGACGTGCCGCTGTTCTCCGACGTGGCCGCAGGCGTCGCGGTGCGTTCGTGGATCGGCTTGTTCGCGCCCGCCGGCACGCCGCCCGCGGTGGTGAAGAAGCTGAGCGCGGACCTGCAGGCCGTGCTTACCGACGGCGCGTTCGAACAGGCGCTGCAGCCCCTGGGCATGGTGCCGATCTACATGACGCCCGAGGCGTTCGGCGACATGGTCAAGCGCGACATGCCGGCGTGGCGCGCGGCGGTGGAGATGTCCGGAGCCAAGCAATGAGCCGTGCCGCGAAGCCCGTCAATTTCCTGTTGTTCATCACCGACCAGCACCGCGCCGACCATCTGGGCGCCTATGGCAACCAGGTGGTCCGCACGCCCAACCTGGACCGTCTCGCCGCGTCAGGTTGGCGGGCTGACAATATGCACGTGGCTACGCCCATCTGCATGCCCAACCGCGCCAGCCTGATGACTGGGCGCTATCCGTCCGCCCACGGCGCGCGCCACAACGGCATCGCGCTGTCGCTGCGCAGCCGCACCTTTGTCGAAGCCATGCGCGAGGCCGGCTACGGCACCGCGCTGGTCGGCAAGGTGCACTTGCAGAACATGACCGACATCCCGCCGTCCTGGCCGGTGCGTGCGGAGGACAGACTGTCGCGCGAGGCGGTTGAACCCGACGCCGGCCGCTATGACCAGGAGCAGCGCAAGCTGTGGTTGGAACATGCCGACCACGAGTTGAGCTATCCCTACTACGGGTTCGACCAGGTGGATCTGGTCGACGACCACAGCGACGACGTGCACGGGCATTACCGGCGCTGGTTGCGAAGCGTGCATCCTGAGATCGAGGCGCTGATCGGCCCGGCGCATGCCATTCCCGCGCCGGAGTATGAACTGACGCGCATCCGCCAGGCTTGGCGCACGCGCGTGCCTGAAGAGCTGTATCCCACGGCCTACATCGCTGACCGCAGCATCGATGCCCTGCGCGGCTATGCGGCGTCGGACCAGCCGTTCTTCCTGCAATGCTCGTTTCCCGACCCGCACCATCCCTTCACGCCGCCGGGACGCTTCTGGGACCTGCACAGGCCCGAGGACATGGAGCTGCCTGCGTCCTTCCACGGCGCTGGAACCCCGCCGCCGCACGTGGCCTGGCTGCGCGCCCAGCGTGACGCAGGCACTGCGGTCAAGCACACGCCCGCGATCTTCTCCTGCAACGAGCGCGAGGCGCGCGAAGCGCTGGCGCTGAACTACGGCTCGATCGCCAACATCGACAACCAGATCGGCCGGGTGCTGGCCGAGCTCGACGCGCTGGGGCTGGCCGACAACACGGTGGTGATCTTCACCAGCGACCATGGCGATTACCTGGGCGACCATCAGCTGATGCTGAAGGGGCCGATCCATTACCGCGGCCTGACGCGCGTGCCATTCATCTGGCACGATCCCGCCGCCACGCCGACGGCGGGCGCCGCCAGCGACGCCTTGCTCAGCACCATCGACGTCGCGCCCACCGTGCTGGCGCGCGCCGGCGTGCAGCCTTACAACGGTATCCAGGGGCGCGACATGGCCGGACTCATCAACGGGCGCGAGGCGGCCGTGCGCGACGCGCTCATGATCGAGGAAGAAGGTCAGCGCGTGATCCTGGGCTTCAACAGCCGCATCCGCTGCCGCACCTTGCTGGCGGACGGCTTTCGCGTCACGGTCTACGATGGCGCGCGCTGGGGCGAGCTGTACGACCTGAAGCAGGATCCGCACGAGCTGCGCAACCTGTGGGACGAGCCGGCGCATGCCGGTGATCGCGCGAGGCTGCTGGAACGGCTGGCCTACGGCATGCTGGAACACATCGACACCAGCCCCTATCCCAGCGCGCTGGCGTGATGCGGTGCGACCGGCTCAGGCGCGGCCGGCGCGCCTTGCGTCAAGCGGCCTTGGCAGCCAGCTTGGTCTTGTACAGCCAGTCCTTGTAGTCGTCCAGGTCGCCATCGAAGGGGCTGACCTCGCCGTCGGCCACGATGATGAATTCATCGGTGGTGGCACGCAGCAGGTGGCGGTCGTGCGATACCAGCATCAGCGTGCCTTCGAACTGGGCCAACGCGGTGGTCAGGGCTTCGCGGGTTTCCAGGTCCAGGTGGTTGGTGGGCTCGTCCAGCAGCAGCAGGTTGGGGCGCTGCCAGACGATCAGGGCCAGCGCCAGCCGCGCCTTTTCGCCGCCGGAGAACGGCGCGATGGAACTGGTGGCCATGTTGCCGTTGAAGTTGAAGCTGCCCAGGAAGTTGCGCAATTCCTGCTCGCGCACGGTGGGCGCGATCTTCGTCATATGCCACAGCGGCGATTCGTCATGGCGCAGCATCTCCACCTGGTGCTGGGCGAAGTAGCCGATCGACAGTCCCTTGTTGAACTGCGCCTCGCCGGCCAGTGTTGCCAGTTCGCCCGCGATGGTCTTGATGAAGGTGGACTTGCCCGCGCCGTTGATGCCCAAGAGGCCAATGCGCTGGCCAGCCTGCAGCGAAAAATTGATGCCCGACACGATGATCTTGTCGGACTCGACTTCCGTTTCCTCATCCGCGATGCGATAGCCGGCGCTGACCGCGTCCATGGTCAAGAGCGGATTCGGCGCGCGCAAGGGCTCGCGGAACTCGAACGAGAACTCGGCGGCCGCGCGCAGCGGCGCCACTTCTTCCATGCGGGCCAGCGCCTTGATGCGGCTCTGCGCCTGGCGCGCCTTGCTGGCCTGGGCCTTGAAGCGGTCGATGAAGGACTGCAGGTGCGAGCGCTGGCGCATCTGCTTTTCCATCATGCCTTGCGCCAGTTCCAGCTGCGCGGCGCGTTGGCGCTCGAAGGACGAATAGTTGCCCGAATAGCGCTTGAGCTTGCGCTCATCGATATGGACGATGACGTTGACCACGCCATCCAGGAAATCGCGGTCGTGCGAAATGACGATGAGCGTGCCCGGATAGCGCTTGAGCCAGTCTTCCAGCCAGATGATGGCGTCCAGGTCCAGGTGGTTGGTGGGCTCGTCCAGCAGCAGCAGGTCGGACGGGCACATCAGCGCCTGCGCCAGGTTCAGGCGCATGCGCCAGCCGCCGGAAAAACTCGTCAGCGGCAGGTGCATTTGGGCCTGCGTGAAGCCCAGGCCGGTCAGCAATTGCTCGGCGCGCGAATGCACGGTGTAGGCGTCGGCATCGGCCAGCGCGGCGTAGATGTCGGCCATGCGCAGGCCGTTCTCGGTGCTTTCGGGTTCGGCTTCGAGCTGCGCCAGTTCCGCTTCCAGCTTGCGCAAGGTCACATCGCCGTCGATCGCGTACTCAATGGCCGGCCGGTCCAGCGCGGGCGTTTCCTGCGCCACATAGGCCATGCGCCAGCTGGAGGGGTAGTCGAGGTCGCCCTGGTCGGCGTGCAGCGTCCCGCGCAAGAGGCCGAACAGGCTGGACTTGCCGGCGCCGTTGGCGCCGATCAGGCCGATCTTGTCGCCGGGGTTGAGCAGCAGGTCGACCTTGTCGAGCAAGGGCTTGACGCCCCGCATGAGTGAAACTTGTTGGAAGCGGATCATGGATGGTGCAACAGGGACGCGGCAGAATTCCCGCCGGCCGGGCGCGCTGAAAAATAATCGGGGAAAGGGGGGCGCACGGGCGGCGCGACAGGCGGACGGAACGGGCGTTCGTTCCACGTCAAAGGGCGGTATTGTACAGGGCGCGGCGCGCCAGGCAGGCGCGATGGCGTCGGCTAGCGCGAGGCGAACCGGCTGTCCAGCACTCGCCGCAGGCGAACCGCGTCGCCGAAGCGCGAGCCGCTGGTGCCCTGCGCGTTGAGCAGCACCATGGCCAGGTTGCGTTTGCCGACCTTCACCGCCATGACCAGGCAGTCGCCGGCTTCGCGCGTGGTGCCCGTCTTGGACACCAGGATGTCCCATTGCGGACGGCCCACCAGGATGTTGGTGTTGCGGAAGGTCTGGCCGGCGGCCTGGTAGCTGGTTTCGCCGGTGTATTGCGAGATCAGCGGCTGCGCGGAAATCGCAGCAAGCAATTTGACGAGGTCCCTGGCCGAGGACTGGTTTTCGTTGGACAGGCCGCTCGGTTCGGCGAAACTGGAGTCGGTCATGCCCAGGGCGCGGGCTTCGGCGTTCATCGCCGCGACGAAGGCTGCCGAGCCGCCGGTATAGGTGCGCCCCAGGGCCTGCGCGGCGCTGTTTTCGGATGGGACCAGCGCCAGGCGCAGCAAATCGGCACGGCTCAGTTTGGTGCCGGCCGTCAGGCGCGAGGGCAACTCACTGGCGGAGCGGGTGTCGCTGGCGTCGATGGTGATGATTTCATCCATGGGCAGGCCGGCCTTCACCAGCGTCAACGCCGTCATCAGCTTGGTGATGGAGGCGATGGGCCGCACAGCGCCCTCGTTGCGCGCGAACAGGACTTCGGAGGTGTCCAGGTCCTGGACCAGGATGGTGCTGGACTTGAGCTTGCCGATTTCCTTGGCCGGATCGCGGGTGACCAGCGAGGCGTTGACGGCTGCGTCCGGGTCCTGCGGATCGGGCTGCGCGCCCCAGCGCTGGACCGCGATGCGCTTGCCGTAGCCATGCTGGCACATCGGCAGGGAGGGCTGGGAATTGCACGGGTGGAAATTGGCAGCTTGAGCCCGCGCCGGCGCCGGCAAGCCCGCAGCGGTGGCGGCCCACAGCGCCGCCGCGCAGAATGACATCGATACTTGCCGCAAGATCAGCGCCACGATCTCTCCCCGATTTGCCGGGCCCGCGCCCGATGGCGCGTTACCGAAATATGCATTTGAAAGCTGATATTACTGCGATGGGCGCTTTTTTCGCGGCCGTGTTTGTCCGCGCATGGCGGCGCAGGCTACGCGCGTGGCCTTGCATCCGCACGGCCGTATCTGCGGGACAGGGCGCTAGGCGCGCGGGATGGCCTCGGCCAGCGCCAGCAGCCGTTCCGCCTCGTGCGCGTGCAGGTTCTCCACCAAGGCGCCGTCGACCACGGCCACGCCCAGGCCGGCGGCCTGCGCGGCTTGCCAGGCGTCCAGGCGCTTGCGCGCGGTGGCAAGTTCTTCTTCCGTAGGCGCGAAGGCGGCGTTGGCCGCCGCGATCTGTTTTGGATGGATGAGCGTCTTGCCATCGAATCCCTGGTCTCGCCCCTGCCTGCAGGCCGCCTCCAGGCCGGCGTCGTCGTGCAGGTCCAGGTGCACGCCGTCCAGCGCCGCCAGGCCGTGGGCCCGCGCCGCCATCACCGCCATCGATCGCGCCCACAGGGTTTCTTCGCGCGATGGGGTGTGGCGCGCGTGCAGGTCCTTCACCAGGTCCGAGGTGCCGACGACGATGGCCGCCAGTCTCTGATGACCGCAGGCGATGGCGTCCAGCCGCAGAAAGCCCAAAGGCGTTTCCGCCATGGCCCACAAGGGCAGGCCGGCAGGCGCGCCCGCCGCGTCCAGCGCCCGCGCGAGCGCGTCGAGTTCGGCGGCGGACTGTACCTTGGGCAACAGCACCGCGTCGGCGCCCGCCTGGGCTATGGCCCGGACGTCGTCCAGGCCCCAGGGCGTGTCCAAGGCATTGACGCGCACCACGCATTCGCGGCGGCCGTAGCCGCCAGCGCGCAGGGCCGCGGCGACTTGGTCGCGAGCCTGCGCCTTGGCGTCGGGCGCGACGGCGTCTTCCAGGTCGAGGATCAGGACGTCGGCGTCGAGGTTGCGCGCCTTGTCCAGCGCGCGCGCATTGGCGCCAGGCATATAGAGGACGGAACGGCGGGGTCGGATCGGAGGATGCATGAGGCGGTTTCAGTTCTTGGCGTTGCCGACGATACGCACGGGCGTGGTGCACACATAGCCCACGCCGTACACCGTGCGTATGCCCATATCGCCGCCTGCATGCGCGCGCAGCTTGCGGCGCAGTCGGTGCATATGGGCATCCAGCCGGTGCGTGTCGTAGGCCTCCACGCTGGCGCCCAGCGCTTCGATCAGGCGGTCGCGCGACAGGGGCAGCGGCGCGGCCTGGATCAGTGCGCCGATCAGCCGGCTTTCGGTGTCGGTGATGTCCACGCAGACTTGCTGCGGCGACATCAAGGTGCGCCGCGCCGGATCGAAGCGCCAGGCGTCGGATTCGGGCGCATCGGCATCGCCCGCCGGCACCACGCGCAGGCGGCGCGATAGCGATACCAGAGTGGCCCCCAGCTCGGCCAGGTTGACGGGTTTGGTGAGGTAGTGGTCGGCGCCCAGGCTCAGGCCCGAGACCTTGTCTTCACTCAACAGGCGTCCGGTCAGCATGATGATGCCCATGGACGGGAAGGAGGTCCGCAAGTGGGACACGCGGGTCAGCGCGTCGCCGTCCGGCAGCATGGCGTCCAGCACCAGGATGCCCGGCGTGACGGTGAGCAACAGCTGGTCCAGCTCGGCCAGGGAGCCGGCAGTGAGGATGCTGCGGTCCAGACCGAGGTCTTCTATGTACTCGGCGATGGTGTCGCGCCAGTCTCCGTGGTCGTCGACAATGATGATGGTCACGGCGAGTCCGGCGTCAGCGGTTGCGCGCAAGGAGGTTCGAGTGCAAACACGCCATCCGCTCCTTGTATCTGGGTCTTCTTGTATAGGGGGAGTCCGCGAGCGCGATATTTTTCGTATCGCGCGCTTGCGGAGAATATCATCATCGTCGCTGCGGCGCCGCGTCAAGAATCAAGGATGGCAGCCGCGCGATGGAGAACTTTGGGTTGGTCAAAAAATGAGCAGCCCGTTGCGCGTCGGCCGAACGGCCATCAGCCATGGGTTCGAGCCTGTTTTATCCACAGAAATTGTGGATAAGGCCAGCGCTGTGGATACTGTGCTTTTTATGTAGGCAGGTGCTCGACCGGGACGCCGGGCGGCACCTTGCGCATACGGTCGCGCTCGATGCGCGGCGAGGCAAAACGGGTCTTGCGCGCGGCCGCATTCTGCAGCAGCACGGACAGCACCGCGCCCTTGTCCTGTATCCATTGGGTTTTGCCGCGCAGCAATTTCATCGCGCTCTCGGCCGTGCCCAGGCGATAGGTCATGGAGTTGATCTGGACCGAGGTCTTGCCGTTGAAGAGGGACACGTCCTGTTCGGTGATCGCTGCGGCGTCGAGGTTGTTGCTGTCGTGGTCGATGCGGTAGACGAACTTCAAGCCGCTGTGCGGGTCCAGCGCCACCACGAGTTTGTCGGACCCCGATATGTCGGACAGCATGCCGATCACCGGCGACTCGACCAACTGGTTGCCGCGCTGTTCCTCGGTGTAGATGTATATCGTGTAGCGCGCGGGCGCGGCGAAAGTCTGTTGCATACCTGGCTTCAATAGTGCGGGGCGGGCCTTGCGGCCCGGACAAGCTGCGAAAAGAGCGTGGCGGCCCGGCCTACGCGGCCCGACGCATGCGCATCAGCAGGCGGGCTTTGACCGCGGGCCAGTCCTCGTCGAGGATCGCGAAGTAGATCATGTCGCGCGCGCGTCCCGATTGCGCAATCAAGTGCTTGCGGAACACGCCTTCCTCCACGCCGCCGATGCGCAGGATGGCCTGGCGCGATTGCATGTTGCTCAGTTCAGTCTTGAATACAACGCGCATGATACCAATTGTTTCAAAGGCGTGCTGCAACAACAGAAACTTGGCCTCGGTGTTGGCGCCGCTGCGCTGGCTTGCGGGTGTGAGCCAGGTGCCGCCGATTTCCAGGCGCTTGTGGGCCAGCGCAATGTCCATGTAGCGCGTCGCGCCGATGATCTCGCCATTGTCCTGGCGCACGATGACGAACGGCAGGCAATGGCCTTCGCGTTGGCCGGTCAGCGCGCGATCCACATAGCGCTGCATGTCGTCCGGCGTCTGTACAGGTTCGGGCTGCAGGCGCCACAGCTCGGGATGCAGGCCAACCTGCGCGAGCGCGGCTGCATGGCTGGCGGCCAGGGGTTCAAGGCGCACGACCTCGCCAGCGAGCGTGACGGGTGGGAGGCGAGGGGGTGTCATGGCGTATTCCTTGGGAGCAACGAAGACGGTGGAGGCGTGCCGCGCAGGAAGGGATTCTACGCGCGAGCGCTCTTGCCGAACACCGCCTGCGAGAGCAGAATCCGCCGCATGAAAACAGACGCCTTGGTCTTGGGTGCGGGCATCGTCGGGGTCAGCACCGCCCTGCATCTGGCGGCGCGCGGCCGTTCCGTGGTGCTGCTGGACCGGCGCGGCCCCGGCGAGGAAACCAGTTACGGCAACGCCGGCCTGATCGAACGCGCCAGCGTGATTCCCTATGCCTTTCCGCGCGACTGGCGCAGCCTGTGGCGCTACGCCAGGAACAATACGCCGGACGTGAGCTACCACCCCCGCTTCCTGCCGCGCATCGCGCCGTGGCTGCTGCGCTACTGGTGGCATTCGGCGCCGTCGCGCCTGGCGCGCGCGGCCGAGGCCATGCTGCCGCTGATCGAGCGCAGCGTGGCCGAGCACGATGCGCTCAAGGACGAAGCAGGTATCTCCCATCTATTCCGGCGCAACGGCTGGATCGATGGCATGCGCAGCGAGGCGGGCCTGACCCAGGCCGTCGCCGAGGCGCAGGCGCTGGCGCCCTATGGCCTGAACTACCGCGTGCTGGACCGCCAGGCGCTGGCGGCGCTGGAGCCCTCGCTATCGCGCATGGCGGGCGCGGTGCATTGGCTGGATCCGGTCAACGTGTCGGACCCCGGCGCCGTGACGCAGGGTTATGCGGCCTTGTTCGAGCGGCGCGGCGGCGTGCTGGCGCGCGGCGACGCGCGCAGCCTCAAGCCATCGGGCAAGGGTTGGCAGGTGCAGGGTGAACAGGGCCTGATCGAGGCCCGCGACGTGGTCGTGGCGCTGGGTCCGTGGTCGCCGGACATCCTGCGCCCGCTGGGCTATCGCCTTCCCATGGCGGTCAAGCGCGGTTATCACCAGCACTTCGCGCTGGAGGACGGCGCGGCCTTGTCGCATCCGGTGGCCGACATCGAAAGCGGTTTCCTGGTGACGCCCATGACCCTGGGCGTGCGCTTGACGACCGGCGCGGAATTCGCGGCGCGCGATGCGCCGCCTTCACCGATCCAGATCCAGCGCACGCGCGCGCTGGCCCGCCAGCTGCTGCCGCTGGGCGAGGCCGTGGAGCGCGAGCCTTGGATGGGATGCCGGCCCTGCATGCCGGACATGCGGCCGGTCATCGGACCGGCGCCGCGCCATCCAGGACTATGGCTGGCCTTTGGCCACGCACATCATGGTTTCACGCTGGGACCGGTGACGGGCAAGCTGCTGGCCTGCATGATCACGGGCCAGGCGCCGGACATGGATCCGGCGCCTTACCGCGTCGGCCGCTGAGGGCGGACGCGGCAAGGCAGGAGCGAAAGGGCTTTCGGGCCTGAATCCCGGACCCGACACGCAGGCCGCAGATTCAGGCCGTAGCGTCAGGCCTGCTTCGAGGCCTTTTCGCGGCGCTGGCGCACGGCCAGGGCCAGCGTTTCCAACACGGGCGCGGTCTGCGACCAGCCCAGGCAGGCGTCCGTGATGGACACGCCGCGACGCAGCGGCAGGCCGGGCTTCAGGTCCTGGCGGCCCTCTTCGAGATGGCTTTCGATCATCACGCCGGTGATGCGGCCGTCGCCCTGGGCGATCTGCGCGGCAATGTCGTTGGCCACGTCGACCTGGCGCAGGTGCGACTTGTTGGAATTGGCGTGCGAGCAGTCGATCATGACCTGTTCGCGCTGGCCGGCCGCGCGCAGGGCGGCGCAGCAAGCGTCGACGCTGGCGGCATCGTAGTTCGGGCCTTGCTTGCCGCCGCGCAGGATGACGTGGGTGTCCTGGTTGCCGCGGGTTTCGAAGATGGCGGCCATGCCCATTTTGGTCATGCCCATGAAGGCATGCTTGGCGCTGGCGGCGACCATGGCGTCGGCCGCGATCTGCACGCCGCCGTCGGTGCCGTTCTTGAAGCCCAGCGGGCAGCTCAGGCCCGAGCTCAGTTGGCGGTGGCTGGGGCTTTCGGTGGTGCGCGCGCCGATGGCGCCCCAGGCGATCAGGTCGGCGATGTACTGCGGGCTGAGCAGGTCCAGGAATTCGGTCGCGATCGGCAGGCCCAGGCCGCTGATGTCCTGCAGCAGCTCGCGCGCGCGGCGCAGGCCTTCGTTGATGCGGAAGCTGCCGTCCAGGCGCGGGTCATTGATGTAGCCCTTCCAGCCCACGGTGGTGCGCGGCTTCTCGAAGTACACCCGCATGACGATGAGCAGGTCCTTCTGGTGCTGTTCGGCGGCGGTGCGCAGCAGGCGGGCGTACTCCATGGCCTGGCCATGGTCATGGATGGAACAGGGACCGACCACCAGCACCAGGCGGTCGTCGCGGCCGTGCAGCACGTCGGCGATCTGGACACGGCTTTGCTCGACCAGCGTCTGGATCTCGGTCGAAACCGGCAGCTCGTCTTGCAGCAGTGCGGGCGAAATCAAGGGGCGGACCGCGCTGATGCGGGTATCGTCCGTGCGCGTGTTGTCCTGGGTGGAGTCGGCCGCGCCGACCTCGCGGTCGTGCAGGGGGTCGTCAATGCGGGTCAAGGGTAGCTCCGTGCCGTAGATGCGGAAATAAAGACATCTATTATGGCACCGGCCGCGCCGCGGGGCGACGGAAGGCTGCCTCCGTCTGGCTGATGTTCCCGATACTACGACTATCGGCGATGGGCTTGCATTAACCCGTTAGCAATAACGACAGTCCGGGCGCGAATGCCTTAGCATGGTGTACACAGTTTCCAGCGGCCGCCTGCGGGGGCCCGCCCTATATGAGTAGGACGGTAGACCATGCCTAAAACGGAACCCGGCGGGACCCGACGGATACTACTCGTCGAAGACCATCCGGTCGAACGCGCTTATCTGCAGAATGTGCTGCTGGCGCTGGGTTTCCGCCGGGTGGCCGGCCTGGGCAGCAGCATCGAAGCCGTCACCGCGCTGGCGCGCCAGTTCTACGACGTGGTCATCAGCGACATCGTCACGGGCGAGGGCGACGGCACGCGCCTGCCCAATGAGCTGCGCCGCCTGGTGGACGCCGGCCGCCTGAAGAGCATGCCGCCCATCATCTGGATCAGCAGCCTCAGCGATGAACTGTTGCAGTCGCATGTGCGGCTGGCCTTGCAGGCCGGCTGTCCGTCCGCGCAGGCGCTGTCCAAGCCGGTATCGCGCACGGCCATGCAGCAGGCGATCAAGACGGCGCTGCGCAGCCTGGACGAGGACGACGCCGAGTCGCCGCGGCCGCGTTCCCTGCGGCGCGACGTCATCGAGGCCGCGCTGGGCCATGCCTTGATCACGGGGCAGGGGATGAGCGTGGTGCTGCAACCGCAGATGAGCCTGTCCACGGGACGGGTGCTGGCCGCCGAGGCGCTGTCGCGCTGGGACCATCCCGAGCTGGGCGCGATCCCCGCGTCGGACTTTGTGCCCGCCGCGCATCGGCTGGGCCTGGACCGCACCTTGTTCTGCCGGGTCACCGACCGGGTGCTGGAAGTCCTGCAGCGCATGCATGCCGAGGACATCGCCGTGCCCATCGCGATCAATGCCTCGGCCTCCACGCTATGCTCGCGCGACCTGCCGGGTCTGCTGGAGCAGCGCGTGGCGCAGGCCGGCCTGCCGGCGCGGCTGGTCAAGGTCGAGCTGACCGAAGACGAGCCGGTGACCGATTGGCTGGCCCTGTCCTCGGCGCTGAACCTGCTGCGGGTGCGCGGCTTTGAATTGGCGATGGACGATTTCGGCGCCGGCATCGCCTCCATGCGGCTGTTCTCGGCCATGCCGTTCACGGAACTGAAGATAGACCGCGACTTCATCGTGCACATGCACCGCGAGCCCGCGTCGCGCGCGGTGGTCGCGGCCGCCATCGAGATGGGCCGCGTGCTGGGTCGGCGCGTGGTGGCCGAAGGCGTAGAGCACGAGCGCGACGTGGAACTACTGCGCGAGCTGGGCTGCGACATGGCGCAAGGCTACGGGATTTCCGTGCCGCTGGAAGCCGACGCCTTCATCGAGTTCTGCCGCAGCCATTGAGCCATCGTTCCGCTGCCATGGAGTATCCTGGCGCTGGCCGGCCCCGTCCGGACCATCCCGATTTTCGGCGGACTTGACCCCGATCAAGACTGCGGCCGCGCAGAGAGAATCCACCCCACAGGCGGATTTACCATGGCTCCATGCGGACCGCGCTCGGTGGCGCGGTTCCCTAGATGGAGCGATGAACCGATGCGACGCACACTGGCCGCCGTCCTGTTGATCTCCCTGCTGGCCTGGGCCGGGGCCTGGTGGGCTCAACCTCCGGCCGAACTCAATGTCTGGACCGCGCGCGACCAACTCATCCTGCTGACCGGCCTGGGCGCCTATGCGATCATGACCCTGATCATGCTGCTGGCGGTGCGTCCGAGGTGGCTGGAAACGCGGATGGGCGGACTGGACAAGATGTACCGGCTGCACAAATGGAGCGGCATCCTGGCGGCCGCGCTGGCGGCGGCGCATTACCTGATCAAGCTGGGCAAGCCGCTGCTGCTGGCGCTGTTCGACCCAGTGCCGAAGACGCCGCGGGCCGCAGCCTTGCTGGACATGTTCCGCGGCTCGGCCAAGGACATCGGCGAATGGGCCGTGTGGATCCTGGCGGCGATGGTGCTACTCACCTTGTGGCGGCGCTTTCCGTACCACATCTGGCGCCAGGTCCATCGCATCGCTGCGGTGATCTTCCTGGTGGTCGCCTTCCATGGCGTGGTGTTGACGCCTGCCGCCTGGTGGTGGCAGCCGGCCGGCTGGATGGTGGCGATATGCACGGCGGTGGGGACGGTGTGCGCCCTGATGGCGCTGACCGGCAATATCGGGCGCGGCCGCCGCTATAGGGGGCAGGTGCTGGCCATAGATCATCTTTCCGACGACATACTGGCGCTGACCTGTAGGGTGGAGGGCAATTGGCACCATCGCGCCGGGCAGTTCGCCTTCCTGACCACGAACCGGCGTGAGGGCGCGCACCCCTACACGGTGTCCGGCGCGGACGATGGCACCGGCCGGGTGCAGTTCTCCATCAAGGCCTTGGGGGACTACACGCGGCGCCTGCAGCGCAGCCTGCAGGTGGGGCAGGACGTCATTATCGAAGGTCCCTATGGCTGTTTCGACTTCCAACGCGACGATGGGAGGCCGCAGATCTGGGTGGCGGCCGGCATCGGCGTCACGCCGTTCATATCATGGATGGAATCGCTGCAGACGGACCCGGACACTGCACCGGTCGCGACCCTGTACTACTGCGGCCGCAACGCCGATGACGCGCCGTTCGCGGATCACCTGAAAGCGCTATGCGCGCGCGTCCCGAATGTGACGCTGCAGGTGCGCTACAGCGAAACCCAGCGGCCGCTGACGGCCGCCGAGCTGGCCGAGCACCACACACCGGGCGCGCCCTGGCCCAGCGTGTGGTTTTGCGGCCCGGCGGGATTCGCCGATGCCTTGAAGGATGGGCTGCACCGGCGCGGCATGCCGGTGAGCGAACTGTTCCACCAGGAGGCGTTCCAGATGCGCTGAGCGCGTCAGATGCCGGAGACGTCGATATCGCCCGGATAGTCCACCGAGAATTTCAACACCGTTTCGCGCGACTTGCCGGGCTCCATTTCCCAGTCCCAGACCAGCTTGCCGTCTTCCTCGCGCTTGATCTCGCGGTCGGCCGGCGACAGCAGCTTGACCACGATCTTCTCGTTGCGCGAGATGGGCAGGCGGTCCTTGAACGACACTTGCTCCTTGGTGGCCTTGTTGTTCTTGACCGTGATCTTGTACTCGTAGGTCACGCGCTTGCCGCTGCCGGAAAAACCGGTGCTTTCGGTATAGCGGTTGACCAGCTGGCGCTTGATCGAAATGCCTTCATCGGCGCCCAGCGCCAGTTCGAGCTTCTCGCCGGGCATCACCGCCTTCATGGCGCTGGCCGCCACGAAGGCGTCGTCCAGGAAGGTGTTGAGCGAGCCGGCCAGGAACGGGAAGTCGGTGTTGTTGCTGGCATGCGCCGTCAGGAACATGGCTTCGCGCAGCGCCGGCGTGGACTGGTACTGCAGCGTGGCAGGCAGCTTGGCCGTGGCGATGGCCACGCGCTGCGAGGAGTTGTCGGACAGCAGCGTGGCCGGATTCTTGATCTGGAACGATGCGCTCGTCGCTTCGGCCTGCACCTGGGCGGTGGCCTGCTCCAGCGGTTCCGGCACAATCTCGACGGCGGGCGCCCCGGCGTCCTCGAAAGACTGGACCCGCTGGCGCGACATCTTGGCCTGGGCTTCGGCCTGCTGCATGGCCGCCACCGGAGCGGGGCTGGGACGCGGGCGGGGCGGAGGCGGCGGGGCGGCCACATCCACGATCCACGGCTGCAGCGCGGGCGCGCCGCCGCCCAGCGAGGGGCGCGCGGTCGACAGCGTGAGCTTGACGTTGTTCCAGTCTTCGCCGGTGTTCTGGCGGATGACGCCGAAGTAGCCCAGGTCCACGCTGCGGTCCGCCGGACGCAGGCGCGCGTCATAGGCGGGCGTCCAGCGCGCGCCGGCCACGGCGTAGGAAACGTTCAGGTCCAGCTTGCCCGCGCGCGCCAGGTTGACGCGCAAGGTGACGGTCTTGGTGCGGCGATTGAGCGAGTTCTGCAATTGGCCCAGCTGGTTCTGCAAGGCGGTGAGTTCGCGCTCCAGCGCCTCTTTCTGCTCCGCGACGCGGCGTAGTCCGGCCAGCGCGCGGGCCAGTGAATCCGCACTCAGCGACTGGATCGCCTTCAGTTCGTCCAAGGTCAGGCGCGCGCCGTCCTTGGCGGGTTCGGTGGCGCCGCGCTGCATCATCAGCACCAGCTCGCGCTGGTTGTCCAGCACCGCGGCCTCATCGTCCAGCAGCGCCTGCTGGCCCTGCAGCTTGCGCACTTGTTCTTCCAGCTGCTTGACGCGCTCGTTGGCGGTGTCGGCCTGATAGGCGTCGCGCACTTTCACGTCCAGCAGCGTGGCCTGGCCGGTGCTCTTGGCTGAGACCTGCAAGGAATTTTCCTGCAGGCTGGCGGGCAGCTTCTCCAGCACCAATTCATGCTCGCCGGCGGCCAGCTCGCTGCTGGCGGCGCGCGTCACGACGGCGCGGTCCTGGTAGACGGTCACGGAACCGATGGAAGAGGCCAGCCCGGCGGCAGCGGCCAGGCCGGGGATCGTCGCGATGGCCAAGGCCAGAAGGGTACGTCGCACTATTTCACCTTTAGACAGGTTGGAATCGCGCGGCGCCGTGCCCCTCGACAGGGACGGACCGCCGCGCGCGCCAAATTTACATTGCGGTCCGGACGCGGGTCTTACAGAAGATGACAAACGCGACAGTGCGAAACCGTGGCGCCTCCTAGGGGTGGGCCAGTTCGCGCAACATGTCGACGGCATTGGCGGCCGCGGTCGAACGGTCGTGGCGGCGGTAGGCCATGTCCAGCAGCGCGTGCGGCGCGTCGCCCTTGATCGGCCGGTACTCGATGCCTTGCGCGCCCATGTGCCGCATCGCCGCGGGCACGATGGAAATGCCGACGCCGGCCGCCACCAGGCTGACGATGGATGCCATTTGCGGCGCTTCCTGGATGACCCGCGGCGCGAAACCGGCGCGCAGACAGGCCGACATGATCGCGTCGTACAGGCCGGCGCCGATGGGACGCGGATACAGCACGAAGTCCTCATCCGCCAGCGCCGCGATCGGCACGCTGCGCTTGCGGCTGAGCGGGTGGTCGGGCGGCAAGGCCACCAGCATGGGTTCATCGAGCACGCGTTCGGATTCGAATTCCGGGTCCAGCACGTAAGGCGGACGCACGAATGCCACGTCGACTTCGCCTGCGCGCAGGCCGCGCAGCAGCGAGACCGTGTTGCTTTCCGTGAGCGTCACGCGCACGTCGGGATAGCGGTCCCGGTAGGCGCGGATGGCCTGCGGCAAATAGGGGTGGAACACGGCGGATGCCGTGAATCCCACCGTGATCGCACCGCGTTCCCCGCGCCCCAGGCGACGAGCCGTGTCGATGGCGCGGTCGGCGCTGGCGAGGATGGCACGCGCGTCGTCCAGGAACTGCGCGCCGGCTTCGGTCAGCGCGATGCCTCGCGGCAGGCGCAGAAAGAGCGGGGTGCCGATCTCGCGCTCCAGCTGCTGGATCTGCTGGCTCAGCGGTGGCTGGCCTATGCCCAGCCTGGCGGCGGCGCGCGTGAAGTGCAGTTCTTCGGCGACGGCGGTGAAATAGCGCAGGTGGCGCAGTTCCATCGTTATTAAATATGGCGGGAGTGAGTTTCATATATTGGACATATGAAGGGGAAAAGTCTACCTTGATCGCGTGGGCTGCATGCCCGCTGCTTTCGAGAATTCCGATGTCTTCCCCCTCCGCCTGTTCTTCCTCTTCAACCTCCGAGTCCGCCCCGGCGGCGCCTGTTCTCACGCCTTCCGATCATCTTGCCCGCGGCACTGCGGGGTTGCGGCGCGCCCAATGGGCCTTGTTCGCGGCCGGCTTTTCCACGTTTTCGCTGCTGTATTGCGTGCAGCCGCTGATGCCTCTGTTCACCCACGCTTTCGGCGTATCGGCTGCCCAAAGCAGCCTGGTGCTGTCGCTATGCACCGGTTTCCTGGCGGTGGCCATTTTTTTCGTGGGCCTGTTTTCGCAAGCCGTGCCGCGCAAGCGCGCCATGGCGCTATCGCTGTTTGCGTCCGCGGTGCTGGGCACCATCGCCGCCGCGGCGCCAGACTGGCACAGCCTGCTGGCGCTGCGCGCCCTGCAAGGCCTGGCCATGGGCGGAGTGCCGGCGCTGGCTATGGCCTATCTGGCCGAAGAGGTCGAACCGGGCACCCTGGGTTTCGCCATGGGCCTGTACATCGGCGGCAGCGCCTTCGGCGGCTTGTCCGGCCGCGTCATCACTGGCCTGGTGTCCGATCATTTCGGCTGGCGCGCCGCGCTGGCGACGCTGGGCCTTGTGGGTATCGTAGCGGCGGTGCTGTTCGTCTGGCTGCTGCCCGCGTCGCGCAGGTTTGCGCCGCAGCGGGGCAGGGGGTGGACCGGCGTGTGGGGCGATGTGCGCGCGGGCGCCGCCTCGCATCTGAAGAACGGCCCCCTGTGCGGGTTGTTTGCGCTGGGCGGCCTGCTGATGGGCGCCTTCGTCACGGTCTACAACTACGTGGGTTTCCGCCTGCTGCTGCCGCCGTTTTCGCTGAGCCAGACCTTTATCGGCTTCATCTTCGTGGTGTATCTGGTCGGGATTTTCGCGTCGACCTGGTTCGGCCGTCTGGCCGACCGTCATGGCCGCGGCGCAATGCTTTCGGCCGCCACCGGAATGGCGTTGGCCGGCCTGCTGTTGACCCTGTCCAACTGGCTGCCGCTGCTGATAGCCGGGATCGTGGTGTTCACCTTCGGCTTTTTCGCCGCCCACGCGGTCGCCAGCGGCTGGGTCGGGCAGATGGCGCGCGGCTACAAGGCGCTGGCGGCATCGCTTTATCTGCTGGTGTACTACGTCGGCGCCAGCGTGCTCGGCGCCTGGGGCGGCCACTTCTGGACCACCGGCCAGTGGCCCGGCGTTGCGGCGATGGCGGGCGCGCTGCTGGTCTTGGCGCTGGCGATCAGCGCCGGCCTGTACCGGCGCACGGGCCGCGCACCGGCGTCCGCCGCGGTGGGGGGCAGCGCCTCCTAGAATTCGCGCTAAAAGCTAGTAATTCTCATTTATAATTAGCGGCCCGCCCATAGAGCAGCATCCCCAACCAGATCCGAGGGCCGCGATGAATCCTATCTCCCCCGACAGCCAGAACCTGCGGCGCGAGCATGCCGCGCTGCTGGCCGCCTACGGACAGGCGCAAGCGCATTGCAGCCGGCTGCTGGCGGCGCAGGCGGCGCGCATCCTGTATCTGGAGAGCGAGGCCATGCGTCTGCGTGCGGCGGTCATCCTGCGCGACACCGCGCTGGCCTGGGCGCGCGAAGACCGCAAGGCGCTGGAGACCTCCATTCCCGGCTTGCCCCGGCGCGTGGCGCTGGCCCGCAGCGTCACCCAACTGATGGAACGGGTGCAGACCCTGATGCGCGAACGCTTGGCCTGGCAGGGACGCGCTGGCGCCGCCGCGCGCGAACTGGAGACGCTTACGGAGCCGCCGGCCTGGCGGCCCGCGCCTTCCGCGGTGGTGCTGCGTGAAAAAGCGGTGCTCTGCGTGGGCGAGGATGCCGTCGCGCTGGCGCTGACCCGCAAGATGGTCGAACTGGCCGGCGGACGTTATCTCGGCCATGACGGCGGCGCCGATACCGACGGCAATACGCTGGAAGCCAGCCTGGTCGCCGCGGACCTGGTGATCTGCCAGACCGGTTGCGTCAGCCACGGTGCGTACTGGCGCGTCAAAGACCATTGCACCCGCACCGGCAAGCAATGCGTGCTGGTCGACAAGCCCGAGGCCCTCCAGGCGTTGCGGCTGGAACGCGAACCGCTGAAGACGGATTGCTGAACCGGCCGCTATCCGCGGGCGATCCGTAGCGTCGGGTTACCTAGCGTTTCGGCTGCGCGGCCACTCCCGCAATACAGTCGGGGGCAAAGGGGCCGAGATGCTGACCAAGCGAGACCAAGTGGCGCTACCCTGGACGGACACGCTTGCCCGCCTGGAGGACGAGCGCATCATGTTGCAGCGGATCGCCGCCGGCGTGCCGTTGGCCGAGGTGCTGGAACATGTGCTGCATGCCATCGAGGCGCAATCCAGCATAGATCTGCGCACCGCCATCGCGCTGGTGGACGATACCGGCGGCTTCCTGCTGCACGGCGCCGCGCCCAGCCTGCCGGCGGCCTATAACGCGGCGGTGCACAGGGCCGCCATCGGTCCCGGCACGGCGTCATGGGGCGAGGCGGCCTACACCGGCAGTCCGGTCTACGTGGACGATATCGCCTTGAGTCCGGGCTGGGAACGCTGGCGGGACCTGGCCTTGTCGCACGGCTTGCGAGCCTGCTGGTCCACCCCGATCAAGGCGCCCGACGGACGCCTGCTGGGTATTTTTTCCAACTACTACGGCGTCGCGCGTACACCGTCGGCCCATGATATCGATGCGATTGCCCTGGTCACGCGCAGCGCTGCCCTGGCGATAGAACGTCATCTGACAGAACTGGCCTTGCGCCAGAGCGGCGAGCGCTGGCGCGCCATGTTCGCGGGCATGCAGGAGGCGTTTTTTCTCAGCGAGGCGTTGCGCGACGACGCCGGGCGCATCGTCGATTTCCGCTTCCTGGAGGTCAATCCCGCATTCGAGCGCCAGACCGGCATGAAGGAGGGCGACACCCTGGGCCATACCTTGCGAGAGATGATTCCCGGCGTGCCCGGGCAGATCATGGACACCTTCGCCCAGGTGGTGGATAGCGGCGAGCCGACGCAGTTCGAGTTCATGGTGCCCGCGCCCAAGGAAGCCTGGTACGAAGCCCGCGCGCGCAAGGACGGCCCCGGCCGGATGATGGCACTGTTCCTGGACGTGACGGCGCGCAAGACGGCGGAAGCCGAGCTGTGGGAAGGGCAGCACCGCAAGAACTACCTGGCCGCCCTCGGTGACCGCATGCGCGAACTGCATCGGCAGGAGGACATCGAGCGGGCGGCTTGCGAAGGCTTGTGCCAGCATCTGGCGCTGGCCCAGGTTGCGGTGCTGGATGCGGAAGGCGAGGGCCAGGGGCCTGCCATCTCCTCATGTTGGCCGCCGGGCGTCGAGCTGCTGGGACAGCCGCCGCACCCGCTCGATGCCCTGGGCGACGACTACAACGCGGCGCTACGCCAGGGGCGCACGACCTATCTGGCGCCCCTGCTGGGAGAAGCCGGCGGCGAGATCCGTCCTTGGGCGATTGTGGCGCCGCTGCGGCGCTGGGGCAGGCATAAAGGCGCCTTGCTGGCATGCCCCGCGTCGGGCAGCCGTCTCAAGAACAGCGACATCGCGTTCATCGAGGAAGTGGCGGAACGCATGTGCGGCGCGGTCGAACGTTCGCAGTACGCGCGCACCCTGGAGCAGCGCGTCGAGGATGCGATCGCCGAGCGGGACCGGATATGGCGCCTGTCTCCGGAATTGCTGGCGGTGATCGACCGGCAAGGGCGCTTCGTCAGCGTCAATCCGGCCGTGCGCGTCATCCTGGGCTGGACGCCCGAACAGTTCTTGACGATGGAACTGTCCGAACTGGTCCATCCCGAGGATCTGGCGGCGACCCTGGGGGCATGGAGCTGGGCCTCGGAGGACATGGGCCCGCGGCCCGCCGCCAGGCACCTGGAAAACCGCATGCTCAAGCGTGACGGCAGCCATTGCTGGATAACCTGGAGCATGTCCTGGGCGCAGGACAGCCTTTATGTGGCGGGGCGGGACGACACCGACCTGAAGCTGCAATCCCAGGCCCTGCGCGATACCGAGAATGCCTTGCGCCAGTCCCAGAAGATGGAAGCGGTGGGGCGCTTGACCGGCGGCATCGCCCACGACTTCAACAACATGCTGCAAGGGATCTCTGGGGCGCTGTACCTGGTGCAGCGCAAGATCACCGCGGGCGCGCCGGAACAGGCTTTGCGCTTTGTGGACGTCGCCATGGATTCGGCCAACCGGGCGGCCCATCTGACGCAACGGCTGCTGACCTTTTCGCGGCGGCAACCGATCGACCCCAAACCGTTCTGCGCGGCCTCCGCGCTGCAGTCCATGGTCGCCTTGTTTCACCGCTATACCGGCGAACGGGTGGCGTTGCGCTTGGACCTGCGGCAGGAACTGTGGACGGTCTGCTGCGACAAGAACCAGTTCGAGAACGCCATGCTGAACCTGGTGATCAACGCCTGCGATGCCATGCCCAACGGCGGCACGCTGACGGTTGCTGCGCGCAACGTGGAGCCGGACGATCCCCTGCTGCTGCAGTCGGTCGGCGCGCATTCGGGACGCTTCGTCGAAGTCTCGGTGACGGACGAAGGCTGCGGCATGGCGCCTGACGTGCTGGCGCATGCTTTCGACCCGTTCTTCACCACCAAGCCGATGGGCCAGGGCACGGGCCTGGGCCTGTCCATGATTTACGGCTTCGCCAAGCAGGCGGGCGGCGCCGCCGGCCTGGAGAGCACCGTAGACATAGGCACCACGGTCAGGCTGTTCCTGCCGCGCCATGATGGCGCGCCCGAAAGCGTGCAGAATGGCGAGCGCCCGGCGCAGGCCGCCCCAGGCGCGGCGCGCAAGGAAGTCGTGCTGGTGGTGGAAGACGATGCGAACGTGCGCGAGATGGTGTGCGAATGCCTGGCCGAACTGGGCTTGGAGGTGCTGGCCGCGGCAGACGGCGAGGCTGGACTGGAGTTCTTGCAATCCGCGCGCGGCATTGACCTGCTTGTGACCGACGTCGGATTGCCGGGACTCAACGGCCGGCAGTTGGCCGACGCCGCCCGCGTGGCGCGTCCCGGCCTGCGCGTGTTGCTGATGACGGGCTACGCCGAGAGCGCCGCGCGCGGCCAGGGCTTTCTGGAACAGGGACTGGAGCTGATCGTGAAACCCTTTCGGTTGGACAAGCTGTCGGAGCGCGTACAGGGCATGCTGGACAGCGCGCCGGATGGAACCCGCCAGGACGCCTAGCGCTTGCGGTCGCTCGACGGCGGGCCTTGCGCGCGGGCTAGTGGCGACGGCGCAATTCCGCGGGCGGCATGCGCAATTGGCCGCGATACTTCGATACCGTGCGCCGCGCCAGCAGGATGCCGTTCGCGGCCAATTGCTGGGTCAGCGCCACGTCGGACAGCGGCATGGCCGGGTCCTCGGCCTCTACCATTTCCTTGATGAGGGCGCGCACCGCCGTGGCGGAGCAGGAACCGCCGGTGTCGGTGGCCAGTTCGCGCGAAAAGAAATGGCGGAATTCAAAAACCCCGCGCGGCGTCACCATGTACTTGCCGACGGTCGCGCGAGACACCGTGGACTCATGCATGTCCAGGTCGTCGGCCACTTCGCGCAGCATCAGCGGCCGCAAGGCTACGTCGCCATACTCGAAGAAGGTCTGCTGGCGCTTGACGATGGCTTCGGCCACGCGCTGGATGGTGACGTAGCGCTGTTCGACGTTGCGCACCAGCCAGCGAGCTTCCTGGAGTTCCTGCGCCATGGGGCTGCGATCGTCCAGGCGGGCGCGCCGGAACAGTTCGGCATAGGTTTGGTGCAGCCGCGCCTGGGGCATGGCGTTGCGGTTGGGCAGCACGCGCCAGCGCGATTGCCATTTGTCCACGAACACGTCGGGCACGACATAGACAGGCGCTTCGGCGCTATAGCGGCCGCCCGGCTTGGGGTCCAGGCTGCGGATCAGCGCGCAGGCCTCGCGCAGCGCTTCCTCGGAGCAGCCCAGCTGCTGGCGCAGGCCCGCGCAATCGTTGCGGGCCAGCCGATCGAGCTGTTCGCGCACGATGCGCAAGGCCAGGGCCCGCAGTTCGTCGCCGATGCCGCTGGCTGCCGCCAACTGCAGCGACAGGCATTCGGCCAGATCGCGCGCGGCCAGCCCTGGGGCGTCCAGCTGCTGGACCAGGCGCAGCGCCGTCATCCATTCGTCCTCGTCGGGGACGGCGTCGGCGCCGCGGTGCGCGTCGCCCCACAGGCTGGCCAGCGGCACGCGCAGGTAGCCGTCGTCATCAAGCGCATCGATGATGAACTCCGTCAATAGGCGGTCGCGCGGCGCCAGCTGATAGTTGCCCAGTTCCAGCGACAGGTGCTGGCTCATCGAAAGCGTCGAGGCGGCCCAAAGCCCTTGATCGCGTTCCTGGCCTTCGCCCTGGCCGCGCGTCGGATAGTCGCCGGAGTAGGCGGGCGCGTCCGGCATGGGCGGCTCGACCTGCGGCGCTGGGTCCGGTGCGGTGGTGTCGGCGGCGGGAGGAAAGACCCCCGCGACGGCGCCCGGTTCAGCCTCCTGCTCATCGGCTTCTTCCAGGAACGGATTGCTGGCCAGCGCCTGTTCCACCGCAGTGGTGAATTCCAGCGCGGTCATCTGCAGCAGCTTGACGGATTGCTGCAGCCGGGGCGCCAGCGTCATCTGCTGGCGCAGGCGCAATTCTTGCGTGGGGTAGACCAATCGAGTCTCCTGGACAGCGGCTGCCGACGGGCAGCCCATCCAGAAACTTAAGCAAGGTCCGTGCCAGGTCCCGCAGCGGGCAGGGTGCGGAAATCGTGTCCGCTTGCTGCCTCAGTATTACAAGGCGCCGGTAAGAAATGCCGCCGGCACGTGGAAATCAGAGGCCGGTGCCGTCCTTCTCGTACCCGTCCAGACGGTTGTAGAGCGTCTTCAGGCTGAGTCCCAGCGTCTCGGCGGTAATGCGCTTGTCGCCTGAATGATGCGCGAGGGTAGCGAGAATGAAGGCGCGCTGCGCCTCATCCAGCGGCATGCCCACGGGAAGGGTCAGTGCGCCATCCCGCACGGTGGCGCGCTGCTCGTCGCGGGCGCGGGGCAGCAGGTCGGCGGCGAGCTCGTCGTCCGCCAGGATGTACGCGCGTTGCACCGCATTGCGCAATTCACGCACGTTGCCGGGCCAATCGTGCGTGGAGATCGCTTCCAGCATGCGTGGGCTGAAGGCTTTCCGCGTGCCGTGCGCCGTGTTCAGGGTATTGAGGAACCAGTGCGCCAGCACCATCGCGTCGTCGCCGCGCTCGCGCAGGGGCGGCACGCGCAGCGGGATCACCAGCAGACGGTGCAGGAAGTCCTGACGCAGGCGGCCTTCGGCGACCGACGCGTGGGGATCGCGGTTACTGGCGCAGATGATGCGGACATTGGCGCGCAGCAGATCGGAGCCGCCCACGCGCTGGTAGGTGCCCGCCTCGAGCACGCGCAGGAAATTGACCTGCAGGTCAGGCGGCATTTCGGTCACTTCGTCCAGGAACAGCGTCCCGCCGCTGGCGTATTCGAAGTAGCCCGCGTTCTGGGCCACGGCGCCGGTGAAGCTGCCTTTTTCATGGCCGAATAGCTCAGCGTGCGCCAGGCTGCCGCTGATGGCCCCGCAGTTCACGGCGACAAAGGGCTGCGCGCGGCGCTCGCTCGCGTCGTGGATGGCGCGCGCGACGATTTCCTTGCCGGTTCCGCTTTCGCCCACGATGAAAACGCTGGCGTCGGTGGCCGCCGCCAGCTGTAGTTGCGCGCCCAGCTTCTGCATCACGGGGGACAGGCCGGATACATCCGTGAGTACGCCCGTAGACGCGGACGCCGTCTCGCGCGCGGCGTTGGGGGTGCGATTCGCCATGCTGATTCCTTGGCCCGGCCTTGGGGCCATGCGCATCCGATCATGCTAGAGGGACGCAGCGGTCCGGGATGCGACGATTTGCAAGCATACGAAAACGTTGATGGAAAGTATCGAACATTTACCCTGCCTTCGGCCGTAGTCGCTATGCTGGATAACTGAGCGCAACATTCGCGATACGGAGTAGGCATGCCCCATCTGCTGATCGTTGACGACGACCCCACGATACGCGAAACCCTGGCCGAGATCGGCCGCGAGAACGGGTTTTCCGTGGCGCTGGCTGCGAGCGTCAAGGACGCGCTGATCCAGCTGGAACGACACGCGCCCGACCTGGTGCTGACCGACATCCGCCTGCCCGAAGGCAGCGGCATGGACATCTTCAAGAATGAGGCCGCGGCCAGCGCCGAGGTGGTGGTGATGACCGGCCACGGCACCGTGGACAACGCCGTCCAGGCCCTGCGTTTGGGGGCTACCGACTATCTCGTCAAGCCCATCTGCATGGAGCGCCTGAACGGCATCTTCGCCCGCGTGAGCGCGAACTCGGGCAGCGATCCTGCCGGCGCGCCGTTCGAGGAACCCGGCCGCTACGGCAGGATGTATGGCGCATCCGCCGGCATGCAGGACGTCTACCGCCAGATCGGCCGCGTGGCGCCCACCAACGTTACGATCTTGCTGATCGGCGAGAGCGGCACGGGCAAGGAATTGGCCGCGCATGCCGTCCATGAACTCAGCGCGCGCCGCCAGCGTCCGCTGATCGCGGTGAACTGCGGCGCAATCTCGCCCAACCTGATCGAAAGCGAAATGTTCGGGCATGAACGCGGCAGCTTCACCGGCGCCGACCGCCAGCACAAGGGCTATTTCGAGCGTGCCGACGGCGGCACCTTGTTCCTGGATGAAGTGACCGAGATGCCGCTGGATCTGCAGGTGAAGCTGCTGCGCGTGCTGGAAACCGGGCAGTTCATGCGGGTGGGGACCAACCGGGAGATCGCCTGCGATATCCGGATCGTCGCCGCCACCAACCGCGATCCCGAGCAGGCGGTCAAGGAAGGCAAGCTGCGTGAAGATCTTTACTACCGGCTCAGCGTCTTTCCCATCAAGCTGCCCGCGCTGCGCGAACGCGGCGACGACATCCTGTTCCTCGCCAATCGTTTCCTGCAAGGGTTGAACCAGGAGGCGGGCAAGAACAAGCATTTCTCGCAGCGGGCGGTGGCGGCGCTGCAGCAGTACGGGTGGCCCGGCAATGTGCGGGAACTCAAGAACTACGTGCGGCGCGCGTTCATCATGGCGGAAGGCGACGCACTGGAGGCGGACATGCTGACGCCACGGGTGTCGCCGGCCGGCGACGGCGCGGCTGGCCAGGTGAGCGTGCCGGTGGGAGAAACGCTGGCGGAAGCGGACCGGCGCCTGATCCTGGCGACGCTGGAGCGGTGCAACGGCGTGAAAAAGCAGGCTGCCGCCGTGCTCGGCATCAGCCCCAAGACGCTGTACAACCGGCTGGAAGAGTACGCCGCGGCGGACGCGGATGCGCCCGCCGCGGCGTCTGCCAGGAAACAGGACCGGTCCTGACTTCATTTTCCGTACCGCGTTTTCAGGTCCGCCATGCAGGCGTCCTTGGCGTTGCCGGACATGCCGTCGCATTTCTCCTTGCCGACCTTGTAGTCGGCGTCGTTGCGCACCTTGGCCGCGTCATGCGAGGCCTCGGCCTTTTCCTTGCCGGCCTTGGCATCGGCCCGGGCCTTGTCGCGCGTGGCTTCGGCTTGCTGCTGGCAGACGTCCTTCTGATTGCCCTTCATGCCGTCGCAGCGCTTCTTGTCCAGCTTGTACTGGTCGTCGATCTGCTCGTTGCTGCGAACCGCAGTGGCGCCGCCTTGCATGGTTTGCGCCGGGGCCTGAAAGGCCAGGGCCGAGAGACTCAGGGCGACGGCGGGGAGAACGACTCGGGACAGATTCATGGCTGACTCCTTGGATGGGGCCCGGCATCGTCCGGGCCTGGCCTCATGCGCAAGCAAGCGGCGTGCCCGGGCGGGCCGGGCACGCCGCTTGCTCGGGGGGCTGACGGCGGGCGATGCAGATGCGCGGCGCCCGCGGCATCCATTGAACGAGACGGGGATACGAATATGGAAACCAAGCGGACAGACAACGCGAAAGCGGATCCGGAGCATGCCAAGGCCAATGCGCCGCGCACGGAAACCGAAGCCGCCCATCGCAGCGGCCAGTTCGGCACGGACAAGCCCGGTTTCGGCAAGCCGCCCGCCGCGCCCAAGCGCGAATCGGACAAGAAACCCAATGACAAGGGCGCCGAGTACGAGGAAGGCGGGCAGTATCCGGGCAAGCGTCCCGGCACGGCGTGACCGTCTTCCGGTGTGCTCATTCCGGTTGTTCGCCCAGCCTGAAAAGCAGCACCACGCTGTATAGCGCGGCCAGACCGATCAAGCCATAGACACTGCGGGTGGCAGCGGCCGAGGGCAGTATCTTGGCGAACACGTCCAGATCGACCGCGGCGATCAGGCCGGTATTCAGGCCGCCTGCCACCACTGCGATCAATGCCGACCAGTCCAGGATGGACAGGCCGCGGGTTTCGGGCGGCATCGGCGGTGGCGCCGATTCGTCTTCCAGCTCGGAGAAATCTTCATTGTTGCCGGGCATGTCCATGGGGATGTCCTTTGCGCAGGATGCGGGTGGGGCGGAACTGCGGGCGGACTGCCTTTGCCGGCTGGGCCAGGCCGCTTGCCACGCCCGCAGCAAGCACCGTGCCCGGCGCGGGCATGGCAGTTGCTGTCCATGAGGCAATGATCCCCAGCGCTGGAGAGCACCATGTCCTTGATCGTTGCAGCCCGATTCGACACTTTCGACCACGCGGCTGAAGCGGCGCGCAAGCTGTGCGCGGCAGGATTCACCGAAGACGATATCCATACTTTCTACATCAATACCGCCGGCGAGCATGCGCGCTATCCGATAGGCGGTGACCGCGTGGCAGATCCGGATGCCAAGGGCGGCCATCTTGGGGCGGTGGCGGGCGCCTCCGCGCTGGGCCTCGTGTTCGCGCTGCTGGGCGGGCTGATCGCTGCCCGCGTTGGCGCGTCGGTGCTGATGGTCATAGCAGGCGCTGGCGTGGGCGCCTACCTGGGCGCTTTGGCCGGCGCGCTGTGGGTGGTCGGGCGGGGCCGCCGTAGACATCCCGCCGCGCCTGTCGCTACTGACTCCCATCCCGCTGTGCGCCAGGCCGGGGTGATGTTGGCGCTGCATGTGTTGCCGGACCGTGACGCGTTGGCCAGGACGGTACTGAAAGAAGCGGGCGGCAGGGATATCGAACGCGCCCATGGCCGCTGGTTGAACGGGAAGTGGGAAGACTTCGATCCGCTGACGCCGCCCCGGCACGTGGAAGCGCCGACGACGGCGCAGTAGGAACGGACTATCGATATGGGAGGCGGACATGAAGAAGACGACTTGGCTGTGCGGCATCGTCGCGATTTGCCTGCTGATCGCGCCAGGCGTGCTGGGCGGTGTGCGGGCGCAGGAATTGGCGGAGCCGGAGGCGCGCTTCCTGCAGGCCGCGGCGGGTTCGGGGATGTTCGAGGCGGAGGCTGCGGAACTGGCGAAAAAGCGCGCCGGCGACGGCGACGTCAAGGCGTTCGCTGCGAAGATGCTGGAGCAGCATCGCGCCATGAATGCCGAACTCAAGACCCTGGCGGCGAGCAAACAGGTGAAGCTGCCGACCGAACCCTCTGAGCCCGATCGCGGCACGTTGGAACAACTGAGCAACAGGACCGGAGCGGACTTCGATGCGCTTTACATCGAAAAGGCGGCCATGGACGCGCACACGATGGCCAACCGTCTGTTCGAGACTGCTGCGCGCGAGTCCAAGGACCCGCAGGTGCGAGAGTTCGCTGCGCGCTCGCTGCCCATGCTGGCCCAGCATCTGGCCATGGCCCGCAAGCTGCAGGGCACTGCGCCGGCCGACCCCGACAAGATCCAGCCCGCCGTCAAGGGAGAGGCACCGGCGGTCTCGCCCGCGTCGCGCGAAGCGCCTGCGTCGATAGCGCCGCCGAAGTAAGGACCGCGCGGCGCCGGACTGGCCTCAGTCGCCGGCGCTGCCGGTAATGGGAAGCACGATGCCGGTGATATAGCTGGCGCATGCGGGCGAGGCCAGGAAGACGTAGGCCGGGGAAATTTCCTCGGGTTGCGCCGGGCGTCCGAAGTCGGTGTGCTTGCCAAATTCCTTGATCTTTTCAGGACTTTGGTCGGCGGGATTCAAGGGAGTCCATACGGGTCCTGGAGCCACTGCGTTCACGCGCACCCCTTTGCCGGCAAGATTGGCGGCCAGCGATCGGGTGAATGCATGGATCGCGCCCTTGGTGGTGGAGTAGTCCAGCAGCTTGGCGCTGCCGCGCAGGCCCGTGACCGATCCCGTATTGATGATGGACGCGCCGGCGTGCAGGTGCGGCAGCGCCGCGCGGGCCATCTGGAAATAGCCGGTGATGTTGGTGCGCAGCGTCTTATCCCACTTTTCGTCGCTGATCTCGGGCAGGGTGTCCGTGTGCTGCTGATAGGCGGCGTTGTTCACCAGCACATCGAGTTTGCCGTACGCGCGTATCGTCTGTTCCACCGCCTGCTCGCAGAACGCCGGATCCTGCACGTCGCCGGGGATCAGCTCGCAGCGCCTGCCTTCGCTCTCCACGGCGCGCCGGGTGTCTTCGGCGTCTTCCTGTTCATTAAGATAGACCACCGCCACGTCGGCGCCTTCGCGCGCATACAGCAGACAAACGGCGCGGCCTATGCCGGAATCGCCGCCCGTCACCAGGGCCACCATGCCATCGAGCTTGCCGCTGCCCTTGTACTGCGGCGCCTGGTACTGGGGCTTGAGCACCATGTCAGCTTCCTGGCCCGGCTTGTCCAGATGCTGGGCCGGCATGGGTGGTGTGGGATGCGGACGGGCGCCGGTGTCGGCTTGATCAGGCTTGCTCATGGGGTTCTCCTGGCGGGCAGGCGCGGCACGCGCCTTGCCCATGTCCAAGCAAATGGCATGCCCGGGCGGTCCGCGATCTGGACTACTGCCGTCCCACCACCACGCCAAACAGGAAAGCCGCGCCCGCCACCAGGCCGATCGCCTGCCAGGGCCGGGCGTGGATGTATTCCTCGGTGCAGTCTATGGTTTCGCGCATCAGGTCGCTGGCGTTGTCGGAAGCGTCGCGCAGGCTGCGCCGCGTGGCGCGCAACTGCTCGGACAGGCGCGCCTTGAGTGCTTCCATGTCGGTTGCGGCGGTGTCGCTGAGCGTCGCTTCCAGATCGTCGATCCAGGCTTCAGGGTGCCGTGAGCGTCGGTGCGCGCCGCGGTTGTCCGGTCCGTTCTCCGGAAAATCGGAGGGCAGGGGGGTGTGGGTAGAGGCCATCGGTAGCTCCTGGCAGTCGGGCGGAAAGTGCGCCGGCGCGGCCGGCCCGGACGGCCGCGCGGCGGGTCGGAAGGCTTCAGGCCTCCAGCATGTCGCGGCAGGCCAGCGTGCAGCCCAGGCATGCGCCTGCGCAAACCTGGCAATGCTCGGCCTCGTGCGACGAACACTCGCGCGCGCAGGCGTCGCACATCAGTGCGCACAAGGTGCACTGGGCAGTGGCGAACTCGCCATCGCGCGCCAGCATGGCCGCACATAGCCGGCACACCGCAGCGCAATCCGTGCACAGCGCGATGCAACGCTGCATCTGCGCGGGGCTCTCCTGCAAGCAGGCGGAGGCGCATATATCGCAGGCGACCGCGCATTCGTAGCAGGCTTGCACACATTGCTCGAAATTTGGATCTCGCATTGCATCTCCTTGTGATGCCCGGTACGCGCCACAACCGGCATGCCTGGCCCGAAGGCCACATCCGCTTGCAATTTGAAGCCTGCCGGCGATGACCCTTGCGGCCTGCCGCCGTAGCATGGGGAGACAGTTCCCCTCGAGGAGCAACCCCAGGAGCCACGCATGAAACCAGCATCCGTACCGGGATCCGCGAAGCCGGCGCGTGCCGGCAAGCAGCCGGAAGACAACGCTAAGATACTGCCGCCGCGTTCTGCCGTCGATGTTCCGCGCAGACCGGATAAACCAGACGCCTCGACCCCGGACGAGGCCGCGCGCGACAAGCGAGTCGTGGCCGATACGCGCACCGAGTCGAACTGGGCTGACGGTTCCGCGCCGCAGCCACAGGCCAAGAATGCGCGCTCATCGATCCTTTGATTCCTGAGCGGCCGGCGCCGCCGCAGCGGCCTGCGCCCGCAAAAAGGCCAGCAGGCGGCGTTCGTCCGGGTGCAGGCCGCGGGGCGCTTGTGGCGCGGCCGCGGCTGGTGGCAACGCGCCCTCCAGATAGGCGGCCAGAATGGCTGGGTGCACATAGCAGGCCCGGCACACGGCAGGCGTATTGGCGAGCCGCCGCGCCACCTGTTTGACCACTTCCACCACGTTCTTCTGCGCCTGGGCGGCGTCGTCGGCGGGACAGCTCTGCAACGCCGCGTAGGCCATGACGGAACCTGCCCAGGTCCGGTAGTGCTTCGCCGTGAAGTCGCCCCGGCCCGCCGCGCGCAGATAGGCATTGACCGCGCCAGAGTCCACCGGATGGCTGCCGCCATCCTCGTCCAGGTACTGGAAAAGCTGCTGGCCGGGGATGTCCAGGCAGCGCTTGATGACGCGCGCCACGCGCCGGTCCGCGGCGCTGACGTCGTGGCTTACGCCGCTCTTGCCCTGGAAGCGGAAACGGAAGCGGTCGCCGCTGACGCTGGCGTGGCGGCGCTTGAGGGTGGTCAGGCCATAGGACTTGTTGGCCCGGGCGTATTCGCGCGCGCCGATGCGCACCAGGGTTGCCTCCAGCAGCCGCACCAGTACGGCTATCACCTTGTTCTGGGATAAGCCGGGGGTGCGCAGATCACGTTCGACCTGGCGCCGGATGCGCGGCAGCGTCTGCGCAAAATCTGCAAGGCTTTGGTACTTGCTCGCGTCGCGCACCGCGGTCCAGTCCGGGTGGTAGCGGTACTGCTTGCGGCCGCGCGCGTCGCGCCCGGTGGCCTGCAGGTGCCCAAGCGGAGACGGGCAGATCCATACCTGCTCATAGGCCGGAGGTATCGCCAGGGCATCGATGCGCTTGATCTCCCGCGCACTGCGTATCCGCTTGCCGCGCGCGTCCAGGTAGTGGAAGGCGTGGCCGTTGATGCGGGCTCGCGTATAGCCTGCCCGGCTGTCGTCGTAATAGACCAGTGCCGCGCCGCCGGACCTGCGGGGCGCTTGGGAGCTTGAGTTCATGTCGTCGGCGCCAGCCAAGGGGGACATGGGCGCTGGCATCAGCATGCGGCGTGCCCGTGCCGGTCACGCGGGCCGGCCCGGGCACGCGGCTTGCTGAGGGAAGAATGGATTTTCCCCGGAGACAGCCATGCACATTGCGTACTCGTATTACCTGCACGTTCCGCCCAAACCAGATCCGATACCGCCGGGTTCGCCTCCCGGGGACCTGCCGGTGGATCCGGATACCGACGAGCCGGACGTCGACCTGCCGCCCTTGTCGCCGCCGGGCAAGGAAATCACGCCGCCCAGCCCCTGACGCGGGCAACGGGATTCCACAGACCCCAACAAGAACCGAGGAGTCGCCATGTCGACCATCCTGCTGATTATCCTGATCCTTTTGCTGGTCGGCGCCGTGCCGGCCTGGCCCCATAGCCGTGGCTGGGGCTATTACCCCAGCGGCATACTGGGCATATTGCTGATCGTCCTGATCGTGATGCTGCTGACCGGACGGCTGTAGCGGGGCCGGTCCACAATAGCGCGAGCCGTGTCGGGCGGCTCGCGCGCCGGTCCTGCCGCCAAGCGGCCGCCTGACGGACGGCGGCTGGCGCGCGTCACGGCCCAGGCGTAACATCGCCGGGTTTTTATGCAGCCCCCGCGATGCGCGGCATTCCCGACATGACCATCCCCTTGCTTGTCCTGATTGAAAGCGTGCAGGACTATCTGCCCGAAATCGAAGCGCGCGGCTTTCGCGCGATTTTTGCGCCTACCGACGCGTCGCGCGCCCAGGCGATCCGCGACCATGGCCATGAGATCCGCATCGTGCTCACGCGCGGCGCAACCGGCTTGCACGCGGCGGAAATGGCGGCGATGCCCAAGCTGGAGATCGCCTGCTCCCTGGGCGTGGGCCATGAGAACATCGATCTGGCCGCGGCGGCCGCGCGCGGCATCGTCGTGACCAACGGTCCGGGCGCCAACGCAGTGTCGGTGGCGGACCATGCCATGGCGCTGCTGCTGGGCGCGGCGCGGCGCTTGCCGCAGGCCGATGCGTCGGTGCGTCAAGGCCATTGGAGCGGCTTCATGGGGCCGCAGGTCTCGGGCAAGCGCCTGGGCATCCTGGGTCTGGGCACCATCGGCCTGGAAATCGCCCGGCGCGGCGCCCTGGGCTTCGGCATGAGCGTGGGTTATTACAGCCGCAGCGTCCGCCCGGAATCCGGCTATGCCTATTTCGATAGCCCGCGCGCGCTGGCAGCGGCGTCGGACTTCCTGGTGGTGGCGACGCCGGGCGGGGCGGGCACGCGCCATCTGGTGGATGCCCAGGTGTTGGAAGCGCTGGGACCCGAAGGGTATCTGGTGAACATCGCGCGCGGCAGCGTGGTCGACACGCAGGCGCTGATCGCGGCCCTGGCCGGGCGCCGCATTGCGGGCGCGGGCCTGGACGTGGTGGACGGCGAGCCCGACGTGCCCAAGGCGCTCATCGAGCTCGACAACGTGGTGTTGACGCCGCATAGTGCGGGCCGCTCACCGGAGGCGGTGCATGCCACCGTGGCGCTGTTCCTGGACAATGCCACGGCGCACTTCGCCGGCAGGCCGGTACTGACCCCCGTGCGCGGGGGCTAGCAGCCTGACGCTAGTGGGAGAACACGATCGGCACGGTCATGCTCTTCAGGATGGACGCGGTGGCGCCGCCCAGCGCCCACTGGCGCAGCTTGCTATGGCCGTAGGCGCCCATGACGATCAGGTCCGCGCTATGGTCGGCAGCGGCATTCAGGATGGTGCTGCCCACGCCGACGCCCTTGATGTCGCGGCGCACGTGCTCGGGCGCCGGCATGCCTTGCGCGACGCAGTAGGTCGCCAGGTCCTCGAACGGCGCTTCATGCTTGGGGCTGGCGGCGCCTTCGTTCATGGTCAGCACGGTCATATGCGTAGCCAGGCGCAGGATCGGCGCGGCATCGGCCAGCGCGCGGGCGGCTTCGCGGCTGCCGTCCCAGCAGCACAGCACGCGGTCGCCGATGACCGGGAATTCGCCGCTGGACGGAATCGCCAGCACCGGGCGGCCGGCCGTCAATAGCGTCTGCTCCACGAATTCGATTTCGTGCGCGGCTTCGACGTCTTCGCGGTTTTCCTGGCTGACCACGATCAGGTCGGTGGTGCGGCCGAGCAGCGCCACGGTCTCGCTGGGCGAGGAGGTGCCAGCGCGCATGAAGGCGGGTACATCCGCCTCGGCGGCAGCCTCGAGAAAGGCAGCTTCTACCGCATCGCGGTTTTGCGCGTGCAGTTCCTTGATGATGCCCAGCGAACGCGACATGAGCACGGATTCGCCGTAGTAGTACTGCGGCGGGGCGGCGTTGGCGTAGATGCCGACCAGCTCGGCCTTGTGGCGCTTGGCCAGGGCCAGGGCAGCTTCAATGCGGCGTTTGCAGTCGAATCCGTGATCGAGGTGGACGGAAATGCGGCGATACATGGAGGCCTCCTTGTTTAAGCGTGCCATGTGTCTATGGTTACGCTTTTCGGCCATTTCGCCCTTGATGCGCGTCAAGCCCGCGGCAGTTCGCCGGGGCCAGCGCAAACGGGCCGGCTAGGCCGAGGGCTGTGCCCGTTCCACGCGTTCGCGCAGCTGGCGCAACTGGCGCGCTTGCTGCGCGATGCGTTCCAGTGGCCCCGCGAGTTCCGGATAGCCGGCAGCGACTGCGGCGGGCACGGCCAATTGCCGGCCCCCCGACTCCGGCGCGGACTCCTGCGGATGCAGCGCGTGCGCCAGCACCGCGCCATACTCGGCTAGCGCCTGGGCCGCGGGTGAGGCGGCGGGCAAAGCGGCTTGTATCTCCAGCACGGTGCCGGCGGCCGTGACGCGGCGCATTGCGTTCAGCAGGTTTTCCGCCGTGCCTACGTTGCGGTCGCGATGGACCGGGTTCTGTTGCAGGCGCTGCAAGGAGGCCTGCGCGTTGTCGGCCGACAGGCAGGCCATGCGACGGCGCGCCACGATGTCGTGCCCCGCGCGGGCATCGCCGCTTTTTTCACGGACCAGGGCACGCACGTAGGCGGCATGGCGTTCCAGCGCCAGGCTGAGCGCGCCCGCCAGTTGGCGCGGCTCTTTTTCAGGCCAGACCAGAAAGCCCACCAGTAGCGCCAGGATCCCGCCCAGCACGCTGTTGAAGGCGCGCAGGGCGGCGAGCATGGGCTCCTGAATATCCGGCTGCTGGATATGGGTGACCAGCACGAACTGCGACGTCAGGAAGAACGTGAACAGCGCGTAATGGATGGTGCGCGCGGCGAACGTGCCCAGCGCGATGGGCAACACCGCCAGGGCCACGGACAGGGGGGTGCTGAGGAACAGCCCGAGCAGAGAGGCGCCAATGGCGCCCGCCACGCTGCCGGCCACGCGTTCCAACGTGCGCTGCCAGGTGGTGGCAAAGTAGGGCTGCAGAATGAAGACCAGCGTCAGCGACATCCAGTAGCCGTGGTTGACGGCAAAGGATTTGGACAGGGCCACCGCGATGGTGGCGCCCACGCCTACGCGCAGTGCGTGTCGCAGGGCGTCGGATTCGAAACTCAGATTCTGGCGCAATGCGCGCCAAGCGTCTTGCGTGCGGCTGGTAGCGCGGCGGTCGCGCGCTGGCGCCACGGGCGCATCGCCCTGGTCGAACAGCGACTGCGTCACGGCCTGCGCGGTGTGCAGCAAGCGGTCCAGCACCGGCACCATGGTAGCCAGTTCGGGCGCACGGGCCATGGCGCCGCCGCGCAGTTCGTGCAGACCGGAACCGTAGTGGTCCAGCCGATCCCGCAGGCACTGTGCCTGCTTGGCGTCGTTGAGGTCCGAGGTGCTGGCGATGGCATTGCACAGGCTGGCATAACGATGCAGCGCGTGGGAAAGATGGGCGCCGGCGCCGCGGCCCAGCCATTGCGGCGCATTCGATTCCAGCAGGTCGGCCGCGGCCACCAGCGCGATGAAGCTGTCCTCGGCGGTGTCCAGCAGGTACAGCAACTGCTGCGCGCGGGCGCGGCGCGAGGGCCGCGCGTCCTGCACTTCGCGGATGCGCGTCCGGGCGGCTTCGAGGGCGGCGCGCTGGGCGCTGCGCTGCGGACGCGTGACGGCGCTCCAGGCCTGGGGGCTGGCCGCCGGCGTCAGTCCGGAATACATGCGGGCCAGCGCATCGGCGAAATCCGCCAGACCGCGATAGCAATGCGCGACGGCATGGGTGGCATCCTTCCAGGGCCGCCTGCGCCATACCAGCGCGGTCATCAGGATGGCCCAGGCCGCCCCGGCGAGGAAGAACAGCGTGTACGACAGACTCTCCGACCAGGTCGGCGCGGGCAGTTCGGCTGCCACCACGAAGCCGGCCGACAGCAGGGTGCCGACGATGGCCGCAGCCGGTCCCAACACGCGCAACAGGCCGCCGAAGGTACAGCACGCAAAGGTCAATGGCAGCAGCAGCCACAGGTGGGCGGCGCTGACGCTGGCCAGGAAGCAAAACAGCGCGCCGATCAGCCCCAGCGCCAGCATCGCGCCGGCGCGCTGCCGCAGCGGGCCGCCCGGGTCGCCGAAGCAGGCCCAGAACGCCGCGATGGCGCTCCAGCCCAGGCGCGGTTCATGCGCCAGCACAGCCAGGATGACGGGCGCGGCGCTGATGGCCGCAGCTTGCAGGGCGTCCAGCCACAGGACGTTGCGCAAGGAGGCGCGGCAACGGGAAAACAGGTTCTTCACGCTAGGAGTACAGCAGCGGAGGTGGGCCCGGCAGGGCGAAGGACGCCAACCCTACCATGTCGACAAGGCATTTCGGCGAGGGGCGGCCGGGGCGCCGGAGATTGCGGCCTTGTTCATGAATCCGAGCAGCTTAATACGTCTGGATACATATATGTGACTTTGCCGCCGCAGGAGCGCAGAATTGCCTGGAACAAAGTCTGGAAATGGCATACAAAAAGCGCTGTAGCTGGGAATACTCAGTCCAATGTGCCTCTTTCTGCGCCCGGACAGCGCAGGTTAACGCCCAGGGGCGCGCAAGGAGTGTCGACATGACGTCGAATCACGAGGCTTCCACAGACTCGGTGGCGAGCGACGACGAGATCGCCGCCATGATCACCGGCAAGGATGGCCTGCGCATGTTGTTGCAGCCGCAGGTGGACTTGCTGACGGGCAGGATCGTATCCGCCGAAGCGCTGGCGCGCTGGCGGCATCGGCGGCTGGGCATCATCATGCCGTCCGAATTCATCCCTGCGGTCAACCGCCTGGGGCTGGATAAGATGCTGTTCGAGCGCGTCTGCCTGCGGGTGATAGACATGCTGCTGACCATGCGGCGCGCCGGCATCGCGATTCCCGTGGCCATCAATGCGCCTGCCTCCACCTTGTCGGACGAGGCCGCCGTCGACTTCCTGCTGGACCGCATCTACGCGGCGGAACTGCCGGCGTCGCTGGTGCGGGTGGAACTGACCGAAGACCAGCCCATCCGTGAACTCGACGTGCTGCGCGCGACGCTGCTGAAGCTCGAAAACGCGGGCTGTGAAGTCAGTCTGGACGATTTCGGCACCGGCCATGCGTCGTTGAAGCTGCTGTCGGCGCTGCCGCTATCGGAAGTCAAGATCGACCAGTATTTCGTCACGCGCATGCGCCGCAGCGCTGTCGCGTTCGAAGTGCTGCGCACCGCCGCCGAACTGGCCAACCGGCTGGGCCGCCGCGTAGTGGCCGAAGGCGTCGAAAACGTGGCGGACATTCCCGCCTTGCGCGCCGCCGGCTGCCGTTACGGGCAGGGCTTCGCGCTGGGCCGTCCCATGCCGCTGGACGAATTGATGGTCCGCCTGCGCACGCAGCGCGATCAGGGCGAGCCGCTGGCCGCGCCCGCCGCCTATACCTCGTCCTGGCTCGATACCTACGATGCCTCCCAGGAGGCGCAGTCCGCGCGCGGCAAACGGCACGTGGCCACGCAATAGCGCGGGCCACCAAGCGCAATTTTTACCTGCTGGACCGGACTTTACCCTCGGGCCTTGCGTCCCCCCCATGCTCGCCCGGTGCGAGGGCTGGGTCACCGGGGTTTGGGCACGCGGGTTGCTGTATGGAAGGTGGCGGAGTTTTTTCCGTCTTCCAGGAGACTTGCAATGCCCAATCAGAACCAGCCCGACCAGCAAAAGCAGCAGCAGAAGCAACAGGCCCAGGAAAACCCCAAGGACCGCAATCAGCCTGGGCAGCAGCAGCCCGGCCAATCCGGCCAGCATGCCGATAAAGACCGGCAACAGCCTGGCCAGAACCCCGGGCAGCAAAGCAAGATGCCGCGCTGACTCGTAGACCGCGTGTTCCGGGCCCCATAGTCGGGCGGGTATCGCGGTAGCAAGACGGCCTTGTCCCGCTGTGGGCGGACAAGGCCGTTTATTCATGGACGGCATTTACGCGGGACTTCCTCCTCAAGGATGGAGGGACAGGCATAAAGCTACCGGCAGCTCGCGCAGCAGGTCATGCAGATGCAGCGCGCCATCCGGACCGGGCTGCACCGGGACGCCGCTCACGGCATCGCGCCAGGCTCCGTTCCTGATGGCGTCAGGCAACTGGATGACCGTGCCCGCCCAGAACCCGCGCGCTGCCGCAGGCTCGCCGCTCGCGTAGCCGGACAGCCGGCTCGCGCATAGCCGCGGGGCAACGATCAGCGCAGTCCCATCTTCATGACGCCGCAGCCAGGCGAGCAGATGCCGCGCGTTCGGCCCCGCCACCGTCAGCGCGACGCATCCTCCATGACTGGATAATGCGGGATGACGCTGGCGCGCCGCCAGCAGTCGCTGGATCAGCGCCTGCTTGACCGCGCCGCTGCGCCAATCCGATTCCCGCGTGCAAATTCCGCCTTCCGCGGCCAGAGCCTGGGCCTCGGCGAGCATGGCGATTCGCCTCGGATAGTCCACGGCGCGCCGGTTGTCGGGGTCGACCAGGCTGTAGTCCCATAGCTCCGTTCCCTGGTACAAGTCCGGCACGCCGGGCAGCGTGTTGCGCAAGAGCGTCTGCGCGAGGCTGTTGATCATGCCCGCCGGAGCCAACTGCAAGGCATAGGCAGCCATTTCCGCCAACAGGCGGCGTCCTGGTCCCGAATCCCGCAGGAAAGCAAGCGCGGCGCGCGCCGCGTTTTCATATGCGGGATCCGGATCGGTCCAGCTGGTGTGGATTTTCGCTTCGCGCAGAGCCTTGAGCTGCCACTGCGCCACGCGTTCGATCCAGCCGGCCACGACCTCGGCCTTGCATTCAATCGCGTCTGCGGTCCAATCCGCCGGCCATGCGCCCACCAGCGTCTGCACGAGCATGTAGCGATCCGCCAAAGAAAGGCGGCCGTCGTCCGGCAGGGCCTGGATCCAACGGTAAGCGGTCTTGCGCCATTGTTCCGGCATTTCCGACAGCACGGCCAGCCGGGCCCTCGTGTCTTCGCCGCGCTTGTGGTCATGCGTCGCGGTGGCCAGCATGGCATGGGGGAAGTCGTCCGCGCGGGCCTGGACCAGGCCAAGAAAGGCCTCGGGCGGCAACGCGAATCGCGCGGGCGATGCGCCGACTTCATTGCGCGACAGCAGCGGGCCGTAGCGGTAGAACAGGGTGTCTTCGAGCGCCTTGGCGGCCAGCGGCGGCGTCAGTTGCTGGAACCGCCGCAAGGCTTCGGCCGCCTCGGTTTCGGCGTGCCGAGGTGACCCATTCCGGTGTTCCGGTGTCGCATGCCTGGCAGCGCCGCCGTCCAGCCAGCGGTCCAACTGCGCCAGCAGGGCTGCGTCCGCCGAGCCGGGCAGGGCGTTCAACAGTGCCGCCGCCCGCTGACCGGCGCTATCGCAACAACGACGATCCGCGCCGCTGCGCCCGCCGTCCTCGGCGTAGGTCCGGTACACGGGGAAGGCGGTGAGCCACGCGGACAGCGCGCGGTCTATCGATACCGCGCTCCAGTCGCGGGTCTGGCGGCGTTGCCGCGCCATCCGTTCCAGGCTGCGGACCAGCGCCAACCGTTCGGCCGGAAAATGCCGCTCCAGCATGCGCGTGCGAGCGGCCTCCAGCTGCAGCTGCGGCGTGCGCAGGTCGCCCGTCAGCAGTTGCCAGAACGCGCGCAGCGGCGCCTCGGCGTCAGGGTCGTGCAACAACGCGCTGACCTGGTCCATGAAGTCATAGCCGGTGGTGCCGTGCAGCGGCCAGCGCGGATCGGGCGATTCGTCCGGCGCCAGGATTTTCTCCGCCACCAGATAGGCTTGCGCTTGCGCGCAGGAAGGCGGACGGCTGGCGCCCGCTGCGCCCAGGCGCTGGTTCAGGCGGCGCAGGTAGGCGCCCGGCGCGGCCAGACCATCGATGTGGTCGATGCGCAGCCCGTCCAGCACGCCCTGCGCATACAGACGCAGCGCCAGCGCATGCACGGCATCGAATACGGCTTCGTCTTCGATCCGCACGCCCACGAGTTCGCTGATCTCGAAGAAGCGCCGCCAGTTGATCTGGTCGGCGGCGCTGCGCCACCAGGCCAGCCGGTAATGCTGGCATTCCAGCAAGCGGTGCAGGCGTTCGCGGCCAGCTGCGCGGGCGGGATCATATCGGCGCAGCAGGGTTTGCGGCTCCAGCCTGCGTGGAATCGACTCCGGCGCCACCGGATAGCGCAGGCCCGCCACCTCCAGTTCGATCCGTCCGCTGTCGGCGTCGTGCCGCAGCCGCATGACGCCTTGGGCCAACGCCACGCCATAGGGCTCGGGCAGGATGGGCAGCAGGACCTTGCCGCGCAGCGCCGGGTCCGGGCCATCCCAACTGATGTCGAAGCAGCGCGCGTGCGCGCTTGCCGCGCCATGCTCCAGCACATCGCGCCACCAGGCATTGTCGGGATGGGCCGCCATGTGATTGGGGACGATGTCTGCGATGAGGCCCAATCCGCGCCGACGCGCGGCCTGGGCGAGGTCCCGGAGCGCGGGCTCGCCGCCCAGCTCCGGATTGACCATGGCGTGGTCGACCACGTCGTAGCCGTGGGTGGAGCCGGTGCGGGCGCGGGTGATCGGTGACAGGTACAGATGGGTCACGCCAAGGTCGGCGTAATAGTCGACGCAGGCGCGGGCGTCGTGCAAGGTGTAGCCGGCATGCAGCTGCAGCCGGGCGGTGGCGCGCGGCAGGCTCATGGCCGGCCCCGCCCGCAGCGCATGGCTTGCAACCGCGACTGCACCGCGGCGTCGGCAAGACAAGCCTGGCTGCCCGCCGGCAGGCGCTGACGCCAATTGGGGTGCTCGTTGATGGTGCCGGGCAGGTTTGGCTGTTCCAACTCGCCCGCCAGATCCTCCATGGGAACCAGCAGCAGCGGGCAGGGGCTGGAAGATACGAAGCGCAGCATGTCCGCCAATGGCGCCTGCGCGGGTTCGGCGGGACAGCCCATGGCCTGCGCCAGCAAGCTGCGGTCCATCCGCCGGCAGCGCCGCAGCGACGTTTCGTCATCCTCCGCGCCCAGCAAGTTCAGTTTGGCGCGCACATCGATGTCGCGCTCGGCCCACCAGCCGCGCAAGGTAGGCAGATCGTGGGTGCTGGTCATGGCCACGGCCTCGGCGGGCCAGGCTTCGGGGGCTAGAAAGGGTTCCGGCGCGTCCGGCATGGTTTGCTCAGCCGCAACGTCCGCCTCCCGCCGCATGAACCACAGCACATTCATGCCCAGAATGCCGTGATCCGCCAGGTCGCGGTTGAAGCCGTCCGGCACGGTGCCCAGGTTCTCGCCGATGGCCAGGGCCCGATGGCGCCAGGCCTCGAGCGCCGTCAGCGCCAGCAGTTCGCGCAGCGGATAGCGCAGGTAGGCGCCGGCGCCAGCGGCAAGGCCGTCGGGCACCAGCCACAGCCGTGCCATGCCCAGGATGTGGTCGATGCGCAGCCCGCCGGCATGGGCCAGGGACGCGCGCAGCATATCGATGAAGGCCGCAAACCCCTGGGCATGCATCGCGCGGGGCGAGAACGCGGTCAGGTTCCAGTACTGCCCTTGAGGGTTGTGGATGTCGGGCGGCGCGCCGATGGACAGTCCCGACATCAGGTCGGTCTGCCGGCTCCAGGCGTGGCTGCCATCCGGACTGTCGCCGACGGCCAGGTCCGCGATCAAGCCCACGCGCATGCCGGCCTGGCGCGCCGCGTCTTGCGCGCCGGCCAGGCTCTCGGCTGCCAGCCATTGGGCGAACCGATGGAAGTCGACTTCTTCAGGATGCTGCTGCGCGTAGCGCTCGACCTCGGCCGAGTCCGGATCGCGCAGGCCTGCCGCCCACTGCGTCCAGGGCAGGGAGGCGGCGTTGCGCGCCACCTGGGCGGCATGCAGGGCTTCGAACACGGCATGGTCGCGCAACGCCTTGCCGCGCAGCGCGCAGTAGGCGTCGTAACGCAGGCGGCAATCCTCCGGGCCGGTGGCGCGGAACTGCCGATGCAGTGTGCGCAGCAGGCGCTGCCGCCGCGCGCCTGCTGCCGGCCAATCGATCAGATGCGTTGCGGGCGGCGCGGCGCCGACATCCGCGGATGCGCGGCGCAGGGCTTCGACGCCCAGTACTGCCGCAGGGTCCGCATACAGGGTATTCAGGAACAGGCGGCTGGAGGGCGCATAGGGGCTGCAGCGCTGCGGCTGGGCGGCGAACATGGCATGCACCGGGCTGATGGCAAGCGCGTCGGCGCCTTCAGATGCGGCGGCAGCCGCCAGTTCGCGCAGGGCGGCAAAGTCGCCGTAGCCGCCGTCACCGGCCACGTTTTCGGGCCCATCGCGTCTCAGGCTGTAGACCTGCGCGCAAAGTCCCCAGGCGCGCGGGCGGGCGGCTGCCGTCAACAGCTCCAGGCCTGGCGCCTGCATGGGTGCGACGGCAAGCACGGTCCGGTCCGCACCCGCATACAGCGCGTGATAGCCGGGCTCGTCCGGCGCCGTCAGGCGGCCGTCTTCCGTGATGTTGCCCTCGCAGGTCGCGCCGGATTCGCACACGATGCGATAGCGGCCACGCGCGGCAGGGGGCAAGGGCGTGGCCATGCCGCTGCGCGTCACCAGCAGGGGCGGCAGCAGGCCTACGTTTTCTGCGCCGAGACGATGGTCGCTCTCGCGGATGTCCTCTGCGCTGCTGGCGGGCAGGCCCATGCCCGCCAGCAGCAGGCGCAGGGTGTCTGGCGACACACGTTGCGGGCGCTGGCGCGCGTCGGTCCAATGCTCGGCGATACCGGCCCGGGCGGCCAGCGCGGACAGGGCGACATCGCCAGCAGGCGCCGCGCTCATGCCGGCTCCTCAAGCAGCCATACCGTGCTGTCGCCACACACTTCGCGCTGGACCAGCGCGTCGCGCGCGCCCGCCACCGATTCGAAAAGCAGCGTGGCATGGGATTCGGGGCCGGCCTGCAAGGGCTCGGGCAAGGCCAGGCGGTCGGGGCCGAAGTTTGCATAGACCGTCAGCCGCGCGCCGCCGGCCAGCTCCCAGCGCGCGAACACGCCGCGTTCGCCGATCGCGGCTGCGCCCAGGCTGGTTGCGCCGGGCAGTCGCGGCGCAATCAGGCGGGCACGCAGATGCAGCAGCACCGCGTAGTCTCGCATCCAGGCGTGCGCGTCCGCGGCGCTGGCCCGCGGTTTGCTAGCGAGATACGTATCGGGGTCGTTCGGATCGGCCAGCGCGGCCGCGCCCTGGAATTCGGGAAAGCGCGAGAACTCGCGCCGCCGGCCTTCGCGCACCGCTTGCGCCAGGGCCGGGTCGGCATGGCTGGTGAAGTAGTGGAACGGCGTGCGTGAACCGCGTTCCTCGCCCATGAAAATCAGCGGAATCTGCGGCGCCAGCAACTGCAGGGCGACTGCGGCCCGCAGCCGGGCAGGGTTGTCCACCAGGCTGGCCAGGCGTTCGCCGCCTGCCCGGTTTCCGATCTGGTCGTGATTCTGCAGGAACAGCACGAAGGCGGTGGGCGCAAGCGCCGCGCTGGGCTCGCCGCGCGCCTGCCCGCCACGGTATGGCGAACGCTGCCCTTGATACAGCCAGCCCTCGGCCAGGCAGCGCGCCAAGGCTTGGGCCGGCTGCGCGCTGTAGTCCGAGTAGTAGCCATGGCTCTCGCCGGTCAGCAGGCAATGCAGGGCATGATGGGCGTCATCGTTCCATTGCGCATCGAAATCTCCCTGCAGCAGGCTGGCCCGGTTGTCGTCGTTTTCCAGCACCAGATGCACGTAGCGCTCGCCAGGAATGTGTTGGCGCAGGTATTGAGCGAGCTCATGCAGCCATTCATGGCCGGCAATCGCGTGCACGGCATCCAGGCGCAGTCCGTCGAAGCGATATTCCGTGAGCCAGTACAGCGCGTTGTCCTTGAAGAACTGGCTGACCGCAGGTTGGCGGAAATCGATCGCGTCGCCCCAGGGGGTGGCCACGTCTTTCCTGAAGAATGGCGCGGCGTAACGCGGCAGGTAATTGCCGTCGGGGCCGAAATGGTTGTAGACCACGTCCAGCATGACGCCCATCTCCAGGCCGTGGGCCTCGTCGATCAGGCGCTTGAGTTCGTCCGGCGTGCCGTAGGCGGTGTCGGGCGCATAGGGCAGCACGCCGTCATAACCCCAGTTGCGCGGGCCGGGGAAGTCGGCGATGGGCATGAGCTCCAGCAGCGTGACGCCCAGCGCCGCCAGCTCGGGCAGGCGCGCGAGCAGGCCCGCGTAGCCGCCTTCCAGGCCGGCATGGGTCTCATACAGGACGGATTCTTCCCAGGGGCGTCCCCGCCAGGTCGCGTAGCGCCATGGATAGGAATCCGGCGCGACCACCACGCTGTCGCCATGCACGTCGCCGTGCTGCAGGCGCGAGGCGGGATCGGGCGCGACGGTGTCGGCGTTCAGGCGGTAGTGGTAGCGGGCGCCTATGGGGCAGTCCACGTCCGCTTGCACGTAGCCGTCCGGATCGGGGCGCAAGGCGATGGGTGGATGGCCCTCGACCTCGAGCGCCAGGCCTGCGGGTGCAGACGGCGCCCACAGGCGAAAGCGTGTAACGCCGCTCTCCAACGGCGTGGCGCCGGATGCGTAGGCATGCGTCATGGAGGGTCTCCCGGCACATGGGTTGCCGCCAGCAGCACCACGCTGCGCGCGGCCACCGTGATGGCGGCGTCGGCCAGGGGCGCGGCGGGCGCCTGCGTGGCGGAATCCAACTCGCGGATCCAGGCCAGCGCGGGCGGCGGCAGCTGGAACACGAGGTCCTCCGCGCCCGGGTTCAGCATCAGCAGCGTCACGTCGACACTGCCGTCCTCGCGGCAGGCGGCGCGGCGCAGGGCCATGGCATTGTCTTGCTCCGATTCCCAGGCTGCCGCGTCCAGCTCCGCGCCCGTCGGATCGAACCAGGAGATTGCCTTGACGCCCGGCACGAGCTCCTGCCCGGCATCGCCGTAGCGCGCGCCCCGCGTGCTGGGGTGAGCGCGGCGCAAGGCGATCAGGCGCGCCGCATAGCGGCTGAGTTCACGGCCGTCGTCGGCCTGCGCCTGCGTCCAGTCCAGCCACGAGAGGGCGTTGTCCTGGCAGTACGCGTTGTTGTTGCCTTCCTGGCTGTTGCTGAATTCGTCGCCGGCCAGCAGCATGGGCGTGCCATCGGACAGGAACACGCAGGCAAGCTGAGCCCGCTGCACGAGCTTGCGGGTCTGCAGGATTGCCGCGTCGTCGGTTGCGCCTTCCGCGCCCCAGTTGTGGCTGTAGTTCTCGCCATGGCCGTCGTTGCCGCCTTCGCCGTTGGCCTCGTTGTGGCTGGCGTCGTAGCTGACGACGTCAGCCAGCGTGAAGCCGTCGTGCGAAGCGACGTAGTTGATGCTGCTCGAGGGGCGGCGATGGCGGCGGTCGAACAGGTCGCGCGACCCGCACAGGCGCGCCGCCATCTCGCCGCGCATGGAGGGGTCGCCGCGCCAATAGCGCCGGGTGGCATCGCGGAACTTGTCGTTCCACTCCGCGAAGCCGGGCGGATGGTTGCCCAGCTGATAACCGTCCGGCCCGACGTCCCAGGGCTCGGAAATCAGCTTCAGGCGGGCAAGCACGGGATCCTGCAGCACGGCGTCGAAAAAACCCGAGCCGGGGTCGTAGCCGGTGCCTTCGCGGCCCAGCGTGACGCCCAGGTCGAAGCGGAAGCCGTCGACGCCATAGGACTGGGCCCAATAGCGCAGCGAATCCGTGACCATCTGCAGCACGCGCGGATGCGACAGGTTGACGGTGTTGCCGCAGCCGGTGTCGTTGATGTAATAGCGTTCATCGCCCGGTACCAGCCGGTAGTAGCTGGCATTGTCCAGGCCGCGCCAGGACAGCGTGGGCCCCAGTTCGCTGCCTTCGCATGTGTGGTTGTAGACCACGTCCAGGATGACTTCGATGCCGGCGGCGTGCAGCCTGCGTATGGCCTGGCGCAGTTCGTTCGGATTGTGCTGAAGATAGAACGGTTCCGGCGCAAAGTACGACAGCGTGCTGTAGCCCCAGTAGTTGCGCAGACCGCGTTCGGTCAGGAAGCGGTCCTGCAGGAACGCCTGCACCGGCAACAGTTCCACGGCCGTGACGCCCAGCCGCTGCAGATGCTCGATGAAGCGCGGGTCGGCCAGGGCGGAGCAGGTGCCCCGCAAGGGCTGGCGCAGGTCTTCGCGCAGCATGGAGGCGCCGCGCACGTGGACCTCGTAGATGATGGAATCATTCCACGCCGTGGCTGGTGGTCGGCTGTTGCCCCAGGTGAATGGCATTTCCTCGGCCACGATGGCCTTGGGCATGGCGGGCGCGCTGTCGCGCCGGTCGATGCTGAGGTCGGCGCGCGCATGGTTCATGCGGTAGCCGAACAGCGCGTCGCTCCAGTGCAGCGGACCGGTCAGTTGCTTGGCGTACGGATCCAGCAGCAGCTTGTGGGGATTGAAGCGGTGTCCATTGCGCGGATCATGCGGGCCGTGGGCGCGGTAGCCGTATACCAAGCCCGGATGCGCGTCCGGCAGGTAGCCGTGCCAGATCTCGTCGGTGCATTCCGGCAGGTCGAAGCGGCGCAGCTCCTTGCGGCCCTTGGCATCGAACAGGCACAGCTCGATGCGCGTGGCATTGGCCGAGAACACCGCGAAGTTCACGCCCAGGCCATCGCTTACCGCACCAAGGGGATGAGGCTGTCCGCTGGCGAGCCGCGTGAATTGGGTAGGGTCCATATCCGTTCAGCCTTCGTAGAGCAAAAAGAGGGTGGCCAGAGGCGGCAAGGTGAGCGACAAGGCCTGGGGCTGGCCGTGGGACGCGCCTTCTCCGGTGCTGGCGCCGCCCTGGTTGCCCTGGCCCGAGCCGCCGTAGTGCGTGGCATCGGTGTTCAGCCTTTCCGTCCAGCGGCCGGCGCGCGGCACGCCTATGCGGTAGTCATGGCGCGCCACGGGCGTGAAATTTGCGACCGCGAGCACATGGTGCGTGCCGTCGCTGCGGACGAACGCGACCACGCTGTTATCGCGGTCGTCCAGGATGGTCCAGGCGAAGCCGGCTGGGTCGGCATCCTGCGCATGCAGCGCTGGCAGCGCGCGGTACAGGCCGTTCAGGTCGGCGACCAGTCGCTGCATGCCCAGGTGGCCGGGACGGTCCAGCAATTCCCAATCAAGCGGCTCGTCATGGTTCCACTCCCGCGGCTGGGCCATCTCGCCGCCCATGAACAGCAGCTTCTTGCCCGGATGGGCCCACATGAAGCCCAGATAGGCGCGCAGGTTGGCGAGCCTGGCGGCCGCATCGCCCGGCATCTTGGCCAGCAGCGAGCCTTTGCCGTGCACCACTTCGTCGTGCGACAGCGGCAGGATGAAACGCTCGCTGTACGCGTAAACCATGCTGAAGGTGATGTCGTGGTGGTGATGCTTGCGGTGCACCGGGTCCTGGGACAGATAGCGCAAGGTGTCGTGCATCCAGCCCATGTTCCACTTGTAGTGAAAGCCCAGGCCGCCCTCGGCGACCGGCGCGGTCACGCCCGGCCAGGCGGTGGATTCCTCGGCCACCATGATGGCGTCCGGGACTTCCTGCCGCACGGTGCCGTTCAGCGCCTGCAGGAACTGCATCGCCTCCAGGTTTTCGCGGCCGCCGTAGCGGTTGGGGATCCATTGTCCCGGTTGGCGGCTGTAGTCGCGGTACAGCATCGACGCCACCGCGTCGACCCTCAGTCCATCGATGTGGAAGCGCTGCAGCCAGTGCAGCGCGCTGGCGATCATAAAGGCCTGCACCTCCGTGCGTCCCAGGTTGTAGACCATGGTGTGCCAGTCTGGGTGGTAGCCTTCGCGCGGATCCTCGTACTCGTACAACGCGCTGCCGTCGAAGCGGGCCAGGCCGTGCGCATCGTCGGGAAAGTGCGCGGGCACCCAATCCAGGATGACGCCGATGCCGGCGTGGTGGCAGCGGTCGACGAAGCGGGCGAACGCCTCCGGCGGCCCGTAACGGGCGGCGGGTGCGAACATGCCCAGGGGCTGGTAGCCCCAGGATCCGCCGAAGGGGTGCTCCATGACGGGCAGCAGCTCCACGTGGCTGAAACCCATGGCGCGGGCGTAGGCCGGCAGCTTGTCGGCCAGGCGGTCCCAGATGCAGGCGTTGGATCCGGCGTCGTCGGGCAGCCAGGAACCGGCGTGCACTTCATAGATGGACAGCGGCGCTTCCGGAGATTGGCGCGCCTGCCGGTCCGCCATCCAGGCCTGGTCTTCCCACGAATAGTCTGCTGGATCCTCCACCACCGAAGCAGTGGCTGGCGGCGCTTCACTGCGCCGCGCCAGCGGATCGGCCTTGAGACGCTGATTGCCGGCGCGGTCGGTGATGGCGAACTTGTAGCGCTCGCCAGCGCGCACGCCCGGGATGAAGATCTCCCAGACGCCCGCGCGGTGCCGCAGCCGCATGCCGTGCCGGCGGCTGTCCCAGGCGTTGAAATCGCCCACCACGGCGACGCGTTGCGCATTCGGCGCCCACACCGCGCAGCGCAGGCCGGCCACGCCATCGACCGCCATCAGTCGCGCGCCGAGCGCAGTCCCGGCGTCGCGCCATGAACCTTGCGCCAGTTGCTCCAGCGTCTCTTCATTCAGCAAGGGGCCGAACGCATAGGGATCGGCGGTGACCTGCTCGGCGCCGGGCCATTGGATAGCCAGGCGGTACGAACTCGCGTCGCCTGTCCGGGCGTGCGCCACGCGTCCAAGGAACAGTCCCTGGCCCTGTTCTCGCAGGGCGGTCCTGGCGCCTCCCGCATCCAGCGCGTCGACCCGCTGCGCGCCCGGGGCATACACGCGCAGCTCGCCATCGTGCGGCCCCAGGAAGGCATAGGGATCGTTGTGCAGGCCGCAAGCCAGCGCGGCCAGTTCGGCGGGATCGGCGGTGACGGCTCCGGCGCGCATGTCCTGGTTCATGATGGCGTGTCCTCATCGTCCACCGCCGCCGATAGCAGCAGGCTGCGCGCCAGCTCGGTCAGCGCGCACAGCGGTATCGAGATCCAGTCGGGGCGATGCGCCGCTTCGTAGCTCACCTCATAGGCGGCTTTCTCCAGTTCGGCCAGGGTCAGCAGCGCGTCCTCGTCCGCAGGCGGGATCAGCGCCGAGGCGCGGGCATCGCGGTAGCCTTGCAGGAACGCCTGGGTGGCGGTCTGGCGGAAACGCGACAGCAACGCGTCGCGTAGTTCGGTAGGGGTAACCGGCGTGCCGGGCGTCTCGCCCGCGCCGGCATTGGCGTCGGTCGGCGCGCCGCCGATGATGTCGGTGCGGGCGATCGAGGCCGCGGCATAGTCGAACGAACGCAGCATGCCCGCGACATCCTTGTAGGGCGAGGCCAGCGCACGGCGCGCCTGCACACTGCTGACCGGTTCGCCCTCGAAATCAATGAGATAGGCGTCCGCCTGCGCCACCAGTACCTGCCCCAGGTGGAAGTCGCCGTGCACCCGCAGGCACAGGGTTCCGGCTTCGGCCTGTGCCATCGCCGCCACGCGCGCGGCCAGGCGGGCGCGGTGTTCGAAATACCATTCGGCGCAAGCGCGGGAAGGGGCTTCGAGCTTGCCGAATTGTGCGCGCAGATCCTTTTCCGCGCTTTCGAGCAGGCCCTGGATATGCCGCGCGCGTGCGTCGGCGTCGGCCTGGCTGGCCTGGCGCGGCTGGAAAGCGGGGTCGTCACTGGGTTGCGCCAGCAGGTTGTGCATCTGCGCCAGGCGTTCGCCCATGGTAGCGGCCATGGCGGCGTAGCCTTGCAGGTCTTGCGCGAATTCGTCGGGGTTTTGGTTTACCAGCAGCGCATTGTCCAGCGTGCGTTTCAGGAGATCCAGCGTCCAGCTCCAGGCGTCGCCCTCGTTGGCGACGTAGCGATGCGCAACGGCCAGCGTATGGACCACCCCGTCGGCATCCTCGCGCTGCACTTCGCCCAGCAGCGCGGGCATGTTCGCATAGCCCGCCCGCGTCAGGTAGCGGGTCATTTCCACCTCGGGCGATGCGCCGGCCTGGACCGCGCGGATCAGCTTCAGGATGAGCTTGCCGTCAACGATGACCGAGCTGTTGGATTGTTCGCCGGTCAGCCACTGCAGTTCGCCGTCCTCGGCCAGGTCCATGGCGGCCAGACCGTCCTCGGCCATGAAGCGGATCACCCCGGGCTTGTCGCCAGGCTTGCCGCCGCTGCGGCCGTCCAGCTCGCGGCCCTCCAGCAAGGCTTGGACCACCCCGCGCACGAAACCGTCTTGCAGGAATGCGTCCGCCAGCACGCCGACCTCGGCGCCGCGGCGGACCCGCGCAATCGCATACTGCACGGCGGCGGTCTCATCCCATACCAGCACGAAAGGCGCCTGAGCGCGCAAGCCGGTGACGCCATCCTCGGGCTCGACCTCGGCCCAGTAGTATTCGCCAGCGGCCGAGGTGAAGGGCGTGGCGTAGGCCAGGCGCGCGCGGGCGGGCGGCTGCTTGCCCGGATACCAGCGCTGGCGCGCCAGGTACTGCGGCAGTACTTCGCGCTCCAGCGTGGCGCGGGACGAGTCCGTCAAGGCCGCGCCGCCGTGCGCGCGCAATACCAGCGTGGTCAGCTCCGGCATCTGCTCGGGCGTGCTGGCGTGCCAGTCAGGCGGGGCAGCCTGGTTGCTCAAATCCAGCCAATAGAACGCATAGGGCGGCAGGGTCAGGAGGTAGGGCAGTTCGCCCACCGCCGGGAACGGCGTTCCGCCCAGCATTTCGACCGGGACTCGGCCGTTGAACTCCTGCAGTTGCAGCTCGACCGGCTGCGCGGCGTTGGACAGGTTGGCGACGCACAGGATGGTGGTGTCCTGCCACTGCCGCAGGTAGGCCAGGATCTTCCGGTTGCCGGCGAAGATGAAGCGCAGCGCGCCGCGCCCGAACGCATGGCTCTGCCGGCGCTGCGCCAGCAGGCGCCGGGTCCAGTTGAGCAATGAGTGCGGATCGCGCTGCTGCGCTTCGACGTTGACCGCTTCATAGCCATACAACGGTCCCATGAGCACGGGCAGCGGTAGTTGCTCGGGATCGGCGCGCGAGAAGCCGCCGTTGCGGTCCGGCGACCACTGCATCGGGGTGCGCACACCGTCGCGGTCGCCCAGGTGCACGTTGTCGCCCATGCCCAGCTCGTCGCCGTAGTACAGTACCGGCGTGCCCGGCATGGACAGCAGCAGGCTGTTCATCAGTTCCACCCGGCGCCGGTCGCGCTCCAGCAGCGGCGCCAGGCGGCGCCGGATGCCCAGGTTGATGCGGGCGCGAGGATCCGCCGCGTACACGTTCCAGAGATAGTCGCGTTCGCGGCTGGTGACCATTTCCAGCGTCAGTTCATCGTGGTTGCGCAGGAAAATGGCCCATTGGCAGGTGGCGGGAATGTCCGGCGTCTGGCGCATGATGTCGATGATGGGGAAGCGGTCCTCCTGCGCGATCGCCATGTACATGCGCGGCATCAGCGGGAAATGAAACGACATATGGCATTCGTCCCCGGCGCCGAAGTATTCCTGCGCGTCCTCCGGCCATTGGTTGGCCTCGGCCAGCAGCAGTCGGTTGGGATATTCCGCGTCGATCACGAAGCGGATGCGCTTGAGCACATCGTGCGTCTCGGGCAGGTTCTCGTTATTGGTGCCTTCGCGCTCCACCAGATACGGCACCGCGTCCAGCCGCAGGCCGTCCACGCCCATGTCCAGCCAGTAGCGCATCACGGCCAGCACTTCCTTGAGCACCTGCGGGTTGTCGTAGTTCAGGTCGGGCTGGTGGGAATAGAAACGGTGCCAGAAGTAGGCGCCGGCCTCGGGGTCCCAGGTCCAGTTGGATTTCTCGGTATCGCAGAAAATGACGCGCGTGCCGGCGTAAGCCTTGTCGTTGTCCGACCAGACATAGAAATTGCGCGCGGCCGACCCCGGCCTGGCCGCGCGGGCGCGGCGGAACCAGGGGTGCTGGTCCGAGGTGTGATTGACCACCAGCTCGGTGATGACGCGCAGGCCGCGGGCGTGCGCCGCGCGGATCAGCTTCCTGACGTCGGCCACGGTGCCGTAGTCCGGATGCACGCCGCGGTAGTCGGCAATGTCATAGCCGTCGTCGCGGCGGGGCGAGGGATAGAAGGGCAGTAGCCAGATCGTGTTGACCCCCAGGCTGGAGATGTAGTCCAGCTTGGAGATCAGGCCGGGCAGGTCGCCCACGCCATCGCCATTCGAGTCGAAGAAGGACTTGACGTGCAGCTGGTAGATGACCGCGTCCTTGTACCAAAGGCCGTCGTCCTGGAGGGGCTGGGTTTCACTGATCATGGCAATGGGCGTGCGGCGTCAGCCATGCAGCGACAGGCGCCACACGCGATAGGGTTGATCGGGATGCAGCGTCAGTTCACGGGTCTGGCCCTGCCATGGCTCGCTGCGTTCGGCCAGCAGGTCTTCGGCGACCAGCCGCCCGGTGTCGGCCTGGCCGAACAGCCAGAAGGGCGCTTCGATGCGCGCCGCCTGCGGCTGGAAGGGATCGAGACTGATCGCCGCCAGAATGAAATTGCCGCGGCCGGGCGTGGACTTGCAGAACGCCAGCACGCGGTCGTTGCCGCTGCGCGCCAGGGTCAGGCCCCGATGGCTCTGCAAGGCGGGGTTGGCGCGCCGGATCTGGTTCAGGCGGGTGATCTCCGCGCGGATGTTGCCGGGCGCGAACCAGTCGCGCTGGCGCAGTTCATACTTCTCCGAATCCAGGTATTCCTCCTTGCCGGGCAGGGCAGCCGACTCGCACAGTTCGAAGCCGCTGTACATGCCCCACAGACCGGACCCCAGCGCGGCCAGCGCGGCCCGTATCAGAAAGCCCGGGCGGCCGGAGGACTGCAGGAAATAGGGGTTGATGTCCGGCGTGTTGACGAAGAAGTGCGGCCGGAAAAAGTCCGCGGCAGGCGGCGTGGACACTTCTTCCAGGTATGCCTCCAGTTCCGCCTTGTCGTTGCGCCAGGTGAAGTAGGTATAGGACTGGGTAAAGCCGATCTTCGCCAGCCGGTACATCATCTTGGGGCGGGTGAAGGCTTCGGACAGGAAGATCACGTCGGGATGCTGGCCATGGACCTCGGCGATCAGCCACTGCCAGAACGGCAGGGGCTTGGTATGCGGGTTGTCGACCCGGAAGGTGCGCACGCCATGATGCACCCAGAACAGCACCACGTCGCGCAGCGCGCGCCATAAAGCCAGCTTGCGGGCGCGGCGGGCGGCGGCGCCGTAGAAGGCCACATTGACGATGTCCTGGTACTTCTTGGGCGGATTCTCGGCGTAGCGCAGCGTACCGTCCGGCCGCCAGGAGAACCAGTCGGCGTGGCGCGCCAGCCAGGGATGGTCCGGCGAACACTGGATCGCGAAATCCAGCGCGACCTCCATGCCGTGCGCGCGCGCAGCCTCCACCAGTCTGAGGAAGCCGTCCAACCCGCCCAGCAGGGGTTCGATGGCGTCGTGTCCGCCCTCGGCCGAGCCGATGGCGTACGGACTGCCCACATCGCCCGGCGCCGCGTCCAGGCTGTTGTTGCGTCCCTTGCGGTTGCGCTGCCCGATGGGATGGATGGGCGGCAGATAGAGCACGTCGAACCCCATCTCGCGCACGTCGGGCAGCCGGCCGATGACGTCGTCGAAGGTGCCGTGCTGGCCGGATTGCGCGGACTGGGACCGTGGAAACAGTTCATACCAGCTGGCGTGGCAGGCCTGGCTGCGGTCCACCCAGACCGGATAGGGCGCGGGGCTGACGTATTCGAAGGGGCGGTCGTCCAGTTCCCGCATGGTGCTGGCCAGGTCCTCGTCCAACAGGGCGGACAGCTGCTCCGGCGTGGGCGGAACCGTCTCGCCTTCGGCGGACTTGCTGAACCGCTGCAAGATGTTGCGCAGCGTCATGGCGCCGGGATGGGAGGCGTTGCGGGCGCGCGCCAGGGCCGCGCGCAGCATCAGCAGGCCTTCCTCCACCTCCAGGCGCAGGTCCACGCCGGCCTGGCGCTTGACTTCCAGGTCATGGCGGAACGTCTGCCAGGCGTCGAACCAGGCGTGGATGGCGAACTCATGCGGCCCGATGCGGCGCGGACGAAACGCGGCCTCCCAGCGGTCGTTCAAACCGCGCGCGAAGGGCGTGGCGCGCCATGAGGTCTCGTCGGCCGCACGCCAACGCAGTTCGGCCGCCAGCAGTTCGTGGCCGTCCATGTAGATGTCGGCGCACACCGGTATCCGCTCATGCGGAATGCACTTGACGGGAAAGGCGCCGCCATCCACGGCGGGGCTGACCTGTTCGACGACGATGCGCTGGCTGGCGGCGCCGTCCATGCGTCTTGCAGCGTGCCGCGAGGGTTCGCGCACCGGATGCGTGGGTTCGAGCAGGAACATGGCGCAGCCCGCGGGCGCGAGGTGGTCGGTTTGTGGCGCCAGGCCGTCCGGCACGCCTTCGGACAGGAAATCGGCCGGGGGCAATAGAGGGGCCAGCGCATCCCAATCCACGCTTGCCTCGGCCGTGTCCGATGGATTGAGCGCCAGCACGGCGGTGCCGGCGGCGCATGCGCGCAGCAGCATGGTGCAATGGCCATCGCGTCCGCCCGCCAGGCGCAGCGGCCCGCGTAAGCCGGCCTGCGCAAACCAGTGGTTGGCGGCGGCGACGTCGGGCAGGCGGGCTTCATCCTGGTCGTCGAACATCAGGAAGTCGGCACATAGCGCTGCAGTCCAGGCAGCCCGTTTGTCGGCCGCGCCGCGCGGCGTATCCGCATGCGGCGGCGAGGCGATCACGGGTGCGAGGGCGCGCAGTCTGCCATCTTCTTCCGCCAGCCATGCGGACTTGAAGTCCCACCACGGCAAGGATGAGAACAGGCCGTCGAATCCCGCTCCGCGCAGGGCCGCCAGCGATTCGGGCGTGAGTCCCTGGGCCCAGGCGAGCAGTTGCGGGGCCGCTCGCCCGCCGTGCAGGGCCGCCGCCAATTCGGCCCAATCCGGGGCCGGGAGACATTCCGGCGCTTGAAAGGCATAGCCCGCGGCGCCGCGTTCCGTCCAACGCTCCAGCCGCTCGCGCCAAGCCTGGAGAAAACCGGGGGGCAGAGGGCCCGGCCGCAAATGCAGTACGCCGCGCGCCTCGGCGCTCATGCGCGGATCGCGAGCGGGGTTCTCGGGAGGTGGCTGGTACCAGCCCGGGCCCGCCGTACCGGACACGGCGCCGACGGCGCAGCGGTCCAGGACAATATCCAGGTACAGCGCCAGCCCATGCGGCGCTAGCTGATCCGCCACATGTCCGATCCATTCGGCCATGGGCACGCGCCTGCCTGCTAGCAAGGCGCTGTCGGCGTCCAGCGGCGCGGCGGAAAGGCTGTCAGGGCCCAATAGCCAAGGCGCGGGCAGCAGCAGCGCGTTGAAGCCGCGTTGCCGCAGGCGCGCATACAGGGCCGGTCCCGATTCGCCGCCAGGGGCGGAGGAAGGCCCGGGCGCGCCGCCTCGGGCATGGTAGAAGCGCAATGGAGCGTGGGCGGCGTGGGCTGTGGGCACCTGCGGTTCCTCCTGTGGGCGTGCCTATACGGCGGGTGCGGGCAGCCGGCCGCTGGAACGTTGCCCCGCGCGCAGGGCGGCGGCGCTCGCCGCTGCCTCGGCCTGCGCCGGGACTCGCGTCCGCCGATCGGCCTCGGCCAGCGAGCGGTAAAGTTCGGCGTAGGGGCCCGCCGCCGAGCGCCAGCTGAAATCCGCGCTCATGGCGTTGCGCTGCATGGTGCGCCAGAGCATGGCATCCTCGCGCAGGCTCAGGGCGCGCGTGATCGCAGCGGCCATGGCCGCCGGATCGTCGCCGTCGAACAGCAGGCCGTTGGCGCCGGCCATCGCCGACAGCGGTGCGCGCGGCCCTGGATCGTCTATCGTGTCGGCCATGCCGCCCACCCGTGAACCTATCGGGATCGAGCCATAGCGCATCGCATACAGCGGCGTCAGGCCGAAGGGCTCGAAGCGGCTGCCATGCAGCAGCACATCGGAGCCCGCATGCAGCCGGTGGGCCACCGCCTCGTCATAACCGATATGGGTGGCGCAGCGTCCCGGGTAGCGCGCGCTCAGCGCTTTCAACGCCTCTTCCAGCCGGCGTTCGCCTTGGCCAAGGATGGCGACCTGCAAGCGCGGGTGGCGCTCCAGGGCCTGGGGCAGGGCCTGCGCGGCAACGTCCGCCATCTTCTGTTCGGTCAGCCTGCTGCCCATGGCCACGAGCACCGCATCGCTGTCTTCGCATAACCCGAACTCGCGTTGCAGGGCCGCCTTGCAGCGCGCCTTCCTGCCGAGGTCGCGCGCCGAGTAGCGCAAGGAACCGAGGTGCGGATCGCGGACCGGATTCCACAGCATGTTGTCGATGCCGTTGGGGATGGGAACCAGGTCGGCGGCACGTCGCCGCAGCAGCGCGTCCAGGCCGCAGCCAAAGGCCGGCGTCAGGATCTCCCGAGCGTAGGTATGGCTGACCGTGGTGACGCGGTCGGCATAACGGATTCCGGTCTTGAGGAAATTCAGCCGGCCCCAGGCGCCCGCGCCCTCGTCGTTGCGGTAGCGCTCGGGGATGCCCAGGGACTCGGCGCATTCCATCGGGAACTGTCCCTGGAAGGCCAGGTTGTGTATGGTCATGATGCTTTTGACATCGCGCGGCCCGTATTCCCGCAGCAGCAGCGGTACCAGTCCGGCGTGCCAGTCGTGCACGTGCAGCAGGGTCGGGCGCGCAATGCCGGGCAGGCCACCCGCCACGCGCACCGCCGCATGGGCCAGCGCCGCGTAGCGCAGCGCATTGTCGGTGTGCTCGCAACCGTTCTCGTCCAGGTAAAGGCCCGGCCGGTCATAGAGCGCATCGTTCTCGAGCAGCAGGAAGTCCAGCCCGGACTGGGCGCAATGTCCGGCGAGCAGCCGCGCCTCGCCTCCCGGCAAGTTGTGGAGGGGGGCCACTACCCGGACCCGCTCCAGGCGCTGCCGCACGCCGCGGTACGCCGGCAGCAACACCATCAAGGGAAATCCGGCTTCGCGCAGCGCGCGCGCCATGCCCGTGATGGCATCGCCCAGGCCACCCGTCTTCGCCAGGGGAAATGCTTCACCCGCTACTACCAGGGTTCGAATCTTCGCCATGCCAACTCCCTTTGTGTGGCGGATCGTCCAACGCGTCCGCCGCAAGGCTTTCATCCGCAAGCGCCGTGCCCGCCGCAGGCGCCAGGACGCCGGGAATGGCAATTGCTGATCCCGGCGTTCTGTCGAATGGCGGGCGACCGCGGGAGACTCGAATGAAGACTGTGGCGGACTTTGTGCTGGAGCGGCTGTCCCAATGGGGTGTCAGAAGAATCTATGGCTATCCGGGGGACGGCATCAATGGGTTGATCGGCGCTTTCGGGCGCACTGAGGAACCGTTGGAGTTCATCCAAGCCCGCCACGAAGAAGCCGCCGCGTTCATGGCTTGCGCCCACGCCAAATTCACCGGGCAAGCCGGTGTATGCCTGGCGACTTCAGGCCCCGGGGCGATCCACCTCCTGAACGGCCTCTATGACGCCAAACTGGACCATCAGCCTGTCGTGGCGCTGGTGGGCCAGCAAGCGCGCAGCGCGCTGGGCGGTGACTACCAGCAAGAGGTCGACCTGATCAGCCTGTTCAAGGACGTGGCGCACGATTACGTGCAGATGGCGGCGACCGCCGAGCAGGCGCGGCACATGATCGACCGGGCCATGCGCATCGCCATGGAGCGGCGCAGCGTGACCTGCGTCATTTTTCCAAACGATGTGCAGGATTTGCCGGCGGTGGAAAAGCCTGCCCGCGAACATGGCACCGTGCCCACCGGCATAGGCATGACCTCGCACGCCGGCGTGCCCGGCGATGCCGCATTGCGCAACGCAGCCGACATCCTGAACCGCGGCGAACGTGTCGCCATGCTGGTCGGCGCCGGTGCGCTGGACGCGGGCGAGCAAGTGCGCCAGGTCGCCGAACTGCTGGGTGCGGGCGTTGCCAAGGCGCTGCTGGGCAAGGCGGTCGTGCCGGACAGCCTGCCGTACGTCACGGGCTGCATCGGCCTTTTGGGCACGCAGCCCAGTTGGGACATGATGAACGAGTGCGACACCTTGCTGATGGTGGGCACGTCGTTTCCGTACTCGGAGTTCCTGCCGGCCGAGGGGCAGGCGAGGGCGGTGCAGATCGACCTGGACGGCCGCAAGCTCAACCTGCGCTATCCCGTCGAGCTCGGACTGGTCGGAGACAGCCGGCTGACCCTGCAGGCCCTGATTCCCTTGCTGCAGCCCAAGACCGCGCGCCGCTGGCGCGAGCGCATCGAGAGCAAGGTCGCGCAGTGGCATGAGACCGTCGAAGCGCGCGCGATGGTCCAGGCCAGGCCGTTGAATCCGCAGCGCCCCTTTCTGGAACTATCCAAACGGCTGCCGCCGAGCAGCATTCTCACCTGCGACTCGGGCTCGGCCGCCAACTGGTATGCGCGCGACATCGCCATGCGCGAAGGGATGATGGGCTCGGTATCGGGCGGCCTGGCCACCATGGGCTGCGGCGTGCCTTATGCCCTGGCCGCCAAGCTGGCCCACCCGGCCCGGCCCGTCATCGCGCTGGTGGGCGACGGTGCCATGCAGATGCTGGGCATGAATGAACTGATTACCGTCGCCCATCGGTGGAAGGACTGGGCCAATCCCACCTTGATCGTCATGGTCTTGAACAACGGCGACCTCAATCTGGTCACCTGGGAGCAGCGCGTCATGGGCGGCGATCCGCGGTTTGCGGATTCGCAATGGTTGCCGGCGTTTTCCTATGCGGAGTACGGCCGCCTGCTAGGCCTGGAAGGCATACGCGTCGATGACCCCGATGCCGTCGGGGAGGCCTGGGACCAGGCCCTGGCGGCGACCCGTCCGGTAGTGCTGGAAATGGTGACCGACCCCGAGATGCCGCCTCTGCCGCCGCACGTTCCGCTCAAGCAGGTGGCGGCGTACTTCCAGGCGCTGCGCAAGGAAGACGCCTCCGCGGGCGGAGCGGCCCTGCGCGCGACCATCAAGCAATGGTGGGCAGGGTGAGGCCGCAAGCCGCTCTGCCGCATCGATCACATTTGCCTCTGCAGGAGCCTGACATGACCAAGACCACGCCTTCAAAGCCTGCCCAGCCCCGGGACCGGCAGCAACCGGACCCGGCGCAGCACCCGGCGGAACAGCCAGGGCCCGATCCGGCCGGACAGGAAAAAGACCAGCGCGGCCGCTGGCCGCCCGACAGTCTGCCAAACCCCATGCCCGGGCTGGATCCCCAGCAGACGCCCGGCATCGACCGGCTCGACGGACCGCGTCTTGCGACGGTTCAGAGCGCACGCTTTTTTCACGAGGAGCACGTATGAACAAGCACCATGGATTGCGGGACTTTTTTCAACCGGCTGACAACTCCGCGCGCACGATACGCGAGCTGATCTCCGGAACCGAAGCCTTGCTGCGCAGTACGGCCAGCTACGGCGGCTCGGAGATCGAAGCGGCGCGCGACGGCCTCAAGCAGCAACTGGAAGCCGCGCGCGAACACGCCAAAGGCTGGGAGCAGGCGGCCTGGGACCGGGCCAGGCAGGCCTCCCATGCCGCCGATGAATACGTTCACGAGAACGCATGGAAAAGCCTGGCCGGCGCCGCGCTCATCGGCGTGCTGGCGGGCGTGTGCCTCATGTCAGACCATAAACGCCGCTGAGCGCCTAATCCTTTTTGCCCATTGATGAGACGGGGCGTTTCCAGGACCATGCACGGATTGCGCCGCACCTCCGGAACCCACGATGAACCTCGACCCAGCCGCGCCACGCCGCAAGTCGCCATGGGGGAACGCCTTCGCGGTCTTGACCCTGATTTTGGCCGTGGCCGTCGTGCTGGCGTTTGCTGCCTTGCGCATTGCGGAACAGCGCATCGCGAACATGCTGGGCCCGCGCGGCCAGGTAGGCCACGTCGAGGTCGGATACCGGCAGGTGATCCTCAAGGACGTGACGATCTCCGGCGGCACCGGCCAGGCGGGCGCCACGGCGCGCCAAGTGATCCTGGAGCCTGAATGGTCCGCCTTCCTGCGGCACGAGGCGGTCTTCAAGACTGTCACCATCGAAGGCTTCGACTTCACCGTGGTGCGCAGGACCAATGGGGACATGGACATCGCGCCCGCCCTGCAATCCTCCTTGCGGGCCGGCGAAGGCGGCGACAGCCAGTCCCGGCCCAGGACGCCGATCCGCATCGCGGAATTGATCTTGCGCGACGGCCGCCTGGATTTCGAGGACGCGGCGATCTCCAGGCCTGCGCACCGGATCCCGTTTTCGGACGTCCAGGCGCATCTGCGGCCGCTGGCCATACCCGGCGACGGCAGTCGCAGCGACATGGAGTTCACTGGCAATATCGAAGGCAACCGCAACGGCGCGGCGACAGTGCGCGCGGAGGGCTGGCTGGTGGTCGGCGGCACGGATGCGGACATCAAGGTCGCGGTGCGCAATATGGACATCAAGCATGCCGCCCCATACCTGGCCGACAATGGCGCCACCTCGCTGGCAGCGGGCGCCATGGACCTGGATATGCGCACCGCCATCGCCAAGCGCCAGCTTCAGGCCACGGGCACGGTGGCGTTGCGCGGCTTGCGCTTCAGCGGCGACGGCAGCCTGTTTTCATTGCCGCGCAAGGCGGTGCTGGCGGCGCTGAAGGACCAGAGCGGCACGCTGCGCTTCGACTTCGCCCTGGCAGGCGACCTGGACAATCCCAAGTTCTCGGTCACGCGCGGCTTTACCGCGCAGGTTGCGCGGGGCTTCGGTCATGCGATAGGGGTGGGCGCCGAGGGCGCGGCGGAGGGCGTCACTGGCGCCGTGAAGGAGCTGGGCAATGCCTTGTCGGATCTGCTCACGCCTAAACCTTGAACGACCCGTGCGCATTCTTGCCGCTACCATCCGCGGGCACGACCGCGTGCGCCCGCCTGTGTCTCAGCTTCACTTCCATCACGGCAAACGCCGTCAGGGCCAGGAACAGCGGAGTGAAGGCATAAAGCGCGCGGTACGTCAGTACCGCGCCCAACACCTCGGTGGCTGGAATCCCGGGCGCGAGCGTGGCCACGAAGATCGCTTCGGTGGTACCCAGCCCGCCCGGCACGCGGATGATGAGGGCGGCGAAGCTGGCGCACAGCAGTATGCCCAGCACGGCGGGGTAGCTGGCCTTGCCCTGCAACAGCAGATAGATGATGGCGCCCATGATGGCCCATGACAGCACGGCCACCAGGCTTTGGGCCGCCGCCATCCAGGCGCCGGGCAGGACGGCGTGCTGTCCCATCCAGGTCCAGGTGCGCTGCCGCGCCCGCGCGCACACCGCCACATAGCCCGCCGCCAGTACCAGCAGCGCCACGCCGAGCGCGCGCAACAGATTCGAGCCTATGGCCCAGCCCTGCGGCACGGGCACCGCGCCCGCGACGAACAGCGCGCCCGCGACCCATGCGTAGCCTATCCAGTTGGAGGCCGCCGAAAACAGGGCGACGCGCGTCGCCAAGGACTTGCGGCAGCCCAGGCGGGCGTACAGCCTGAGTCGCGCGCCCAGGCCTCCCAACAGCACGCCCAGACTGAGGTTCAGGGCGTAGCTCATCATGGCCACGCCCAGCACTTTCGGCCAGGGTAGGGTATGGCGGGTGTAGCGTTTGCTCAGTAGATCCAGCGCGCCATAGCTCAGGTAGCCCGCCACGACGAGTACGGCTGCGGCGGCAATGGTGCCTGGCGGAATCCTGCGCATGGCGATCCAGACCTGGGCCCAGTCGACCGAACGGCCAAAGTAGTACAGCAGCGCTGCGACCAAGGCCAGCACCAGTGCCGGCAGCACGCGCTTGAGGCGGGGCCAGCGATGCCGCCATGCACGCGTCAACGTTGAGCGGAACACTCTCATGCCGACTCCCGCTGCGGTTCCATGGCTATGGATTTCAGGCGGGGCTTGTGCGCAGGCAAGCTGCCGGCCCAGGCGGGAAAGCGCCGCAGGAAGTGGAACACGACCACCCCGATCCACAGCCGCCGCAAGCGCCGCTTCGAACCCTCGGGCAGCTCGATGCGTCGGCAATCCTGTTCGATTAGCCGGTCCAGGCTGCCGCGCAGCGCAGTGTTCAATCCGGCGTCGCGCGCCACCACATTGGCCTCCAGATTCAGCGCCAGGCTGAGCGGATCCAGATTGCTGGAGCCTACCGTGCTCCAGTCCTGGTCCACGCAAGCCACCTTTCCGTGCAGCGGGCGCTTGCAGTATTCGTAAATCTCCACGCCGGCGTCGATCAGGTAGTCATACAACATGGACGCCGCCAGCCGCGCCACCAGCACGTCGGGCTCGCCCTGCAGCAGCAGCCGCACGCGCACGCCGCGGCGGGCGGCGTTGGCCAGGTCATGCAGCAACTGATAGCCGGGGAAGAAGTAGGCGTTGGCGATCAGCACGTCTTCGCGCGCGGCGCGTACGCCCGCGCGGTAGTAGCGTTCAATGTCGGTCTGATGCTCGACGTTGTCGCGCACCACCAGGCGTCCGCCGCCATCGCCCGCCGGCATGGGATCCAGGCGCGACGGCCGGCGCCGCCGCGGGCGCGCCCAGGCGTCCACGGCCAGCGCGGCGCGGGCAAAGTCCGCAATGTCCGCCGCCAGCGGGCCTTCCAGCCGCAATGCGTAGTCCTGTTTGGCTTCAGGACCGTAATCAGGCAGATGGTCGGCAGAAAAATTGATGCCGCCGACGAAGGCGATCCGGCCGTCCACCGCCACGATCTTGCGGTGCATGCGCCTGAACACATTGGTGCGCACGCCCAGGAAGCGCGGACGCGGGTCGAAGACATGGACGCGGATGCCGCTTTCGGTCATGGCGCCGACGAAAACATCGCTCAGTTCATCGGACCCATAGCCATCCACCGTCAGGTCCACGCTGACGCCGCGGCGGGCTGCCGCGATCAGGGCGCGCTGGAATTCCTGGCCGACGGCGTCGTCGAAGAGAATGAAGGTCTCCACCAGCACTTCGCTGCGCGCCGCGCTGATCGCTTCCAGCACCGCCGGAAAGTAATCGGTGCCGTTTTCCAGCAGCGTGTAGCGGTTGTGCTCGCGCCAGCGCAGGTTCATAGCGCGATCTCCGCGCAGATCGGCACATGGTCGGACAGCCGCGACCAGACTCGCGAGGCCAGCGGTACCGGCTGCCAGTCGCGGACATTGCGCACATAGATGCGGTCCAGCCGCAAGAGGGGCCAACGTGCCGGAAACGTGCGGGCAGGGCGGCCCAGGCGCGTAGTAAAGACCTCGCGCGTGCCGCAGCCGGTCATCAAGGCATCGGCGCGCAGGCGCCAATCGTTGAAGTCGCCCGCGATCAGCAGCGGTTCGTCGGCAGGCACGCCGTCCGTCACCAGTTCGCACAGGCGCCGCAGCTGCTTGCCCCGATGCCCCTCCAGCAAACCCAGGTGCACGCATATTGCATGGACCGGGGAAGGTAGCGAGGGCACCCGCAGGACGCAGTGCAGCAATCCGCGCCCCTCATGCCCATGCACGGTGACGTCGTGGTTTTCATGGCGTTCGATGGGATACCTGGACAGCAGCGCATTGCCATGGTGCCCGGCCGGATAGACCGCATTGCGGCCATAGGCGAAATCGGTCCATAGCGAGTCGGCCAGGAATTCATACTGGGACAGGGCGGGCCAGGCCTGGTGCCGTTCCGCGTGCCCTTGGTGTTCTCCCAGCACTTCCTGCAGGAACACGATGTCGGGGCTCGCCAGCCTCAAGGCTTCACGCAGTTCATGCAGCATGAAGCGGCGGTTGAAGCTGGTGAAACCCTTGTGCGTGTTCACGGTGAGCACGGTCAGCGTGGTGGCATCGATGTAGTGCGAGGAGGGCATGGACGCTCCGGTAAGGGTCGATCCGCAGTGCGGAGCAATCCGCGTTCCCAAAACGTAAACAGGCGTAACTGACGCAGCGTCACGATAGCCGTGCGCCACAAAAGCTGTGCGCCACAGAAGCTGTGCGCCACAAACCGAATGAGCAAATGAGAAATGCGCAGTTCCCACGCGATCCGGGCAAGCCTACGATCCAGGGCTACTTCGTGGTGGACCACTCATGACCGAATTGCTGCGCATCCAGAATCTGACCGTGAACCTGCCGCCGGGGGCCGACCGTCCGCACGCGCTGAAAGACTTGTCGCTAAGCATCAGCGCGGGCGAGATCGTGTGCGTGGTGGGGGAAAGCGGCTCGGGCAAGTCGCTGACCGCCGGCGCGATCCTGGGGCTGCTGCCGCCGGACGTGCGCGCAAGCGGTGGCCAGGTGCTGTGGGAAGGGCAGGACCTGCTGCGGCTGGCGCCCGAGGCGCTGCGCCGCCTGCGGGGCCAGCGCATCGGCATGATCTTCCAGGAACCGATGACGGCGCTCAATCCGTTGCGCACCATCGGCGACCAGATCGCGGAAGTCTTCCGCACCCATACCCGCCTGGGACGGACCGAGATCCGGCGCCGCACGCTGGAACTGCTGGACGCCGTGCGATTGCCGGACCCGGCGCGGGCGCTGGACGCGTATCCGCACGAACTGTCCGGCGGCCAGCGCCAGCGCGCCATGATCGCCATGGCCCTGGCACTGGAGCCAGCCCTGCTGATCGCGGACGAACCGACCACCGCGCTGGACGTGACCACGCAGGCGCAGATCCTGCACCTGATCCACGACCTGCAGCGCCGCAAGGGCACGGCCGTGCTGTTCATCACGCATGACTTCGGCGTGGTCGCCGAAATCGCCGACCGCGTAGCGGTCATGCAGCGCGGCGTACTGGTGGAAAGCGGCGCGGCGCAGCAGGTGCTGGAACACCCCCGGCACTCGTACACGCGCGCCCTGATCGCGGCGGTGCCGCCCTTGGCGCCGGCCGCGGCCCGGCCGGCGTTGCCGGCCGACGCGCCAGTCATCCTGCGCGCGCAGGGCGTGTCCAAGACCTATCGCAAGCGCGGGTGGTTCGGCCGTCCGGGCCGCGAGACGCGGGCGCTGGACGACGTGACGCTCAGCCTGAAGGAGGGCGGCACGCTGGGCATCGTGGGCGAAAGCGGGTCCGGCAAATCGACCTTGGCGCGCGCCTTGCTGGGACTCGCGCCGCCGGACGCGGGCGGTATAAGCCTGGCCGGCGAACCGCTGGCGCTCAAGGGGACCATCGCGCGGCGCGAGCATGCGCGGCGAGTGCAGATGGTGTTCCAGGATCCCTACGGTTCCTTGAATCCGCGCCAGCGCGTGGGCGAGATCGTGGCGCGCGGCCCCATCGTACATGGCACGCCCAGGAGCGAAGCGCTGGCGCGCGCGCAGGAGCTGTTTGAATTGGTGGGTTTGTCGCCCGACGCCCTGCGGCGCTATCCGCACGAGTTCTCGGGCGGCCAGCGCCAGCGGATCGGGCTGGCGCGGGCGCTGGCGATGCGGCCGCAGGTGTTGATCGCGGACGAACCGGTATCGGCGCTGGATGTGTCGGTGCAGGCGCAGGTGCTGGATCTGCTGGCGCGGCTGCGCGAGCAATTGGGGCTGTCCATCCTCTTCATCACGCATGACCTGCGCGTGGCCGCGCAGGTCTGCGACGACATCGCGGTCATGCAGAACGGCAGAGTGGTCGAAGCGGGCGTCTGCGCCCAGGTCTTCGGCCAGCCCGCGCATCCGTACACCCAAGCCTTGCTGGCCGCCGTGCCGGGGCGGCGCTGGGATCCGGCTTGCGCGGCATTGCGCCAGGCGGCCTGATCCGGGCTGCGCTACACCGTGCGGGCCGCCCAGAACGCCGTACGCACGGCGGGCGAGGCGGCGATGCTGGCCGTGACCCGGTCCAGGTCCAGTTCGTCCACCGACGCCTCGCTGAGCGCGGCCTCGATCTCGACCTCGTTCTCGCCGAACTGGTCGATCTTCAGTTCGGACAGGGGCAGCTGCTCGGTTTCGAGTACGTCTTCCAGCACCGTCATCGCCGCCTGCCGCTGCTCCACGTTTGCGATGACGTGTATCACGGTCGTGACTTCCGTGGTCTGCGGATCCACCGGCTGGCGATTGACGTAGCTGACCACCGGCCGCAGCAAGGTGTTCGCCGCCAGCACGAAGGCCGTGGCGGCAACCGCTTCCAGGATCAACGATGCGCCCGCGCAGGCGCCGATGGCAGCCGAGCCCCATAGCGTGGCGGCGGTGTTCAGGCCGCGGATGCTGCCGCCTTCGCGCATGATGGCGCCGGCGCCCAGGAAGCCCACGCCCGAGACCACATAGGAAATCACGCGCGAGCCGCCGTCGGCGCCACCCACCCGGAACGCCAGGTCCACGAAGATGGCGGCGCCTACCGCCACCAGCACATTGGTGCGCAGGCCGGCGGTACGTTGGCGGAATTGGCGTTCAAAGCCGACCACGGAACCCAGCACGAACGCGGTCAGCAGGCTGACCAGGGTATTGGCCAACGTGATGAACTGGATATTTTCGAAGTTCTTCATCTTCTTCTCGATGCTTCAGCATGTTGTGAGGGGAGCGCAGGGCGCTCAGGGCAGGCGCCAGACCGAGGCCAGGACCAGCAGCAGCCCCGCCAGCCAGATCAGCGCCAGCGCGACGACGCGCGCAATCATCAGGGTTTTGTACGGATCTTTCATGACAGCCTCCCGGCTGCGGCCGCGGCCGCGCTTGTGTCAGGCGGGCAGCACGGCAATGGCCGCGCCCGACTCGCATTCCCAATGCACCCGGCGCACGTCCGGGCTCTGGCCCAGCCGCAGCGCAACGGCGCCCAGCAGATTGCGCAGGTGCGGCGGGCAATGCAGCGTGACGATGGTCGACGCCAGTTGATCCGATTCGCTGCGCGAAATGCGCACCGCCAGCACGCGCAAGTCCAGGTCGCGCAGTTCGTAATAGAGCTGCTTGCGCAGCGCGTTGAGCGTGTCGCCCAGGCTCACGATAGTGAATTGGTAGATGGGCGGGGCCGCCTTAGGCGCGGCCGGCTTATGTCCGGCCGCCGCCATCTGTGCGGCGCCGCTCCGATCCAGGAAGGGCAGGAATTGTTTGATACGCATGATCGTCTCCTTAGCGGGGAGTACGGTGGAAGGTCCACATGCATGCGCCGCCTGGCCGGCCGCGGGCGCGCGCAACCCGGCGCAACGCATCGCGTGTCGGCAAGCAGTAAGGGATAGGGCTGTCGGCCCTTGGGAGGGGGCCGGAGAGCCGGGTCCTGGCTTCAGGCAGGACCGGCGCGGGCTATAGCCGCGGATCCTGCGTCAAGCGGCGCTTGCAGTCGTGTGTCGACTACATCCGTCGTTGTCCACATTGATCTCGGGTGAGTTGAAAGTGCCCGCAGTATATCGCCGCCCTAGGGTAAACACCAGTAAAAATCCTGCAAAGTTGCGGTCCCGCGCCATCCAGGAACCGGACTTGCCCGAATGCGCCGGAAACTAGATTCAGGTAGTATTCAGTTTCCTGTAAGAACGAGAGCAAGGCGGGCGTTCTATACGTTTGCTGCCCCGGCAGCCAGAGCCGTCCGCCATTTATGACTGAAGACCCACCTTCTAGCAGGGCGCCGCAAGCAAGCCGGCGCCCCATGCCCCATCTTCCTGCCACGGCCAGGGCAAGCAGCCCGCACGCCGATTCCATCCTCGCCGCCGCGGCCACGCCGCGCCTGGGTTGCCGCGCTCCGCCGCCAGCCTCCAGACGCATTCGCGCCCACACTGAGCCTTCCGCCCGCGTCCGCGGCGCATTTCCCTTGATCCTGTCCGGCGTCACTTGGCGCGCGGTCCCGATTTGCATGGAATCTCGATGATTTTCGATTGGATGTCCGACCCCACCGCCTGGCTAGGCCTGGCGACCTTGGTCGTGCTTGAAATTGTGCTGGGTATCGACAACCTGGTGTTCATCGCCATCCTGGCGGACAAGCTGCCGCCCGCGCAGCGCAACCGCGCGCGCCTGATCGGCCTGACGCTGGCGATGGTCATGCGCCTGGGCCTGCTGGCGAGTATCGCGTGGGTGGTCACGCTGACCGAACCCATGTTCACGCTGCTGGGCGCCGAGATCTCAGGCCGCGACCTGATCCTGATCCTGGGCGGCCTGTTCCTGCTGTTCAAGGGCACCATGGAATTGCATGAACGCGTGGAGGGCAGCGCCAGCCACGACCAGGGCCAGAAGCCGCAGCATGCGGTGTTCTGGCAGGTGATCCTGCAGATCGTGGTGCTGGACGCGGTGTTCTCGCTGGACTCGGTGATTACCGCCGTGGGCATGGTGCAAGACCTGAGCATCATGATGATCGCGGTGGTGGTGGCCATGGCCGTGATGATGCTGGCCAGCCGTCCGTTGATGGCCTTCGTCGGCCGCCACCCCACGGTGGTGATCCTGTGCCTGGGCCTGTTGCTGATGATCGGCTTCAGCCTGGTGGCCGAAGGCTTGGGCTTCCACGTGCCCAAGGGTTATCTGTACGCCGCCATCGGTTTCTCGATCCTGATCGAGCTATGCAACCAGCTGGCGCGCCGCAACCGCGCCAAGGGCACGCACGCCCTGGGCCGCCGCCAGCGCACGGCGCAGGCCGTGCTGCGCCTGCTGCGCGCCGGCCGCGCCGGACAGGCGGGCGCGCAGGCCGACGAGGTGGCCGCGCTGGTCGACGGCGCGGAGGGCGAACCTGCCTTTGCGCCTGAGGAAAGCACCATGATCGAGCGCGTGCTTTCCATCGGCGGGCGGGACGTGCGCTCCATCATGGTGGCGCGCGGCGACATGGTCTGGCTGGACGTGGCCGATACCCCCGAGGCCATCGTGCGCAAGTTCGCCAGCGGCCACTCGCGTCTGCCGCTGTGCGCCGGCGATCCGGCCAATGTACTGGGCGTGCTGCACTTCAAGGACCTGCTGCCGCTGTTGCAGAATCCTGGCCCGATCGATCTGGTGGAGCTGGCGCGCGAACCGCGCTACGTCATGGAAACCACGCCGGTGCTAAAGGTGCTGGACGAATTGCGCGCCTCGCGCGACCACATGCTGATCGTGGTCGACGAGCATGGCGTGTGCGAGGGCCTGATCACGCCCATGGACGTGCTGACCGCCGTCGCGGGCGATCTGCCCGAGCACCAGGAAGACCAGCCCGAAGCCTTGCAACTGGCCGATGGATCCTGGCTGCTGGAGGGCCGGCTGGCGGTGGCGGAAGCCGCGCGCCTGCTGGACGCGCCGGCGTTGGCCGATGAGTATCCGGACGCAACCTTGGCGGGCTGCCTGCTGCGCGCGGGCGGACGGATTCCCGAGACGGGAGACTCGATCGCGTGGCGCGACTGGCGCTTCGAGGTCACCCGGCGCGATGGGCTGCGCATCGATCAGGTGCACGCCAGCCCGCTGCGGCAGGAGGCTGAGCAGGCGGGCTGACGACACGCCGCCGGTAATCGCTGTCCCTGGGGATGCCGCGAGGCATCCCTTTTTCATTTGGCCGTCATATGGCGGCGCAACAGCTTTCGCCGGGCTGAAAAGGCATCGCGCGCCTCGGAAACCCGGCTTGGTGAAAGTAAAACTCTGTGCGAATATTGCGAAGGATTTCTCGACTTTTGATTTCGGCGCTCATTGCTGAAATCAGCGTTTCCGTACGGCGTGTCTTTGCATCTTGTTATCTCCAGCCGGGGTACATCGCATGGGCAGTACGAGTTCGGCATTCAAGAGAATCAGCGCAGCAGTAACCGCGGCCAGCAGCGTGCTGTTGGCGCGCGCAGTCGTGCTCTGCGCCGCACTGTCGTCGCCCACGGCGGCCTGGGCCACCGAAGGCGCGCTGGGACGTCAGATCACCGGCACCAACGTGCAGCCCAACGCAGGCATCGTGTCGCCGGAACCGATCTGGGCCGTCAACCTGTCGCAGATCTACCTGGACGGAAACATAGGCGGCAGCCGGGAAGTGCCCATAGGAGGACGCACCTCGCTGGGCCTGGACGCCAAAGTCGCGTTCACGCTGGCCACTGTTCTCAAGACCTGGGACACCGGGCCCGGACGTTGGAACTTCGCCTCCAGTTTCACCTTGCCCTACGTCTGGACCAAGGTGAACTCCACCGTGACGGGCTCCGGAGGACGGAGCGCCGGCCAAAGCGATACCGCGTCGAACCTGTTCGACCTGTATTTCTCGCCCATCATCGCGGGCTACCACTTTTCCGAAACCTCGCACATGGCGCTCAGCCTGAATATCTGGGCGCCCACCGGCAAATACAACGCCGACGATATGGCCAACCCCAGCCTGAACAACTGGACCTTCATTCCGCAGGTGGCGTACACCAAGATATTCCCGGACTCGGGCTTTCAGTTCGATACCGTGGCGGGCATCCAGTTCTATACCCGCAACAACGCCACCGATTACCGCAACGCGCCGCTGTTCAGCATGGACCTGATGGGTCGCAAGGTATTCAGCAATGGCGTCAGCGCGGGTTTGATCCTGGGCACCATTCAGCAGCTGGGCAACGATTCCGGCCCGACCGCGGACCGGCTCAACGGTTTCAAGGGACACGATTGGGCGCTGGGTCCGATCGTGACCTATGACAGGAAGCTGGCGGACAAGCGCTCCCTGTCCCTCAGCCTGCGCTGGGTGCCCACGATCAGCAGCACAAACCGTCTGGACAGCAACGACACGGTCATGGCGACCGCGACGCTGGTGTTCTGAACGTCAGCACGATTTCAAGGGGGCTGTCAGCCCCGGGCGCGGCCCCGCCGCTCCTGAACCGCTAGCTTTCGGGTGATTGAAATGGCAAAGCAAACACAAGGGAAAACACGCTACGCCGGAGCATTGCTGCTGGCCGGCGTGGTGTTGGGCGCGGGCGCGAGCACCGCTTATGTGGTCATGGGCAAGGACGGCCCGCCGGCAGCCGTCAAGGTGGTGCTGGGCGACGGCAAGAGCGGCCCAGCCGGCATGGCTTGGGTGCCGGGGCGCGAATTCCTGATGGGCAGCAGCCACAAGCTGGCGCAGCCCAACGAGATGCCGGCGCACAAGGTATCGGTCAGCGGCTTCTGGATGGACGTCAACGATGTGACCAACGCGCAGTTCCGCCGCTTCGTCGAAGCCACGGGCTACGTCACGACCGCCGAGCAAAAGCCCAAATGGGAGGACCTGCAGGTCCAACTGCCGCCCGGTACGCCGCGTCCCGACGAGCGCCTGCTAGTGCCCGGCGCCATGGTGTTCGTCGGCACCGAGAGCGAAGTGTCGTTGCGCGACTATTCGCGCTGGTGGCGCTATGTGCCTGGCGCCAATTGGCGTCATCCGCAAGGGCCGGGCAGCTCCATCGCCGGCAAGGACGACCATCCGGTCGTGCAGGTGTCGTATCAGGACGCGGCAGCCTATGCCAAATGGGCCGGCAAGCGCCTGCCCACGGAATCGGAATGGGAGATGGCCGCGCGCGGCGGGCTGGAGCAGGCCACCTATGCATGGGGCGAGGAACTGCTGCCGCAGGGCAAGCCCATGGCCAATATCTGGGACACGCAGCAACCGCAGCCATTCCCGGTGGTGAAGGATGAGAAGGTGCAGGTCGGCACCATGCCGGTGGGCAGCTTCTCGCCCAACGGCTATGGGCTGTACGACATGGCGGGCAATGTGTGGCAATGGACCGCCGACTGGTATCGCGCCGACGCCTTCAAGATCCAGGCGCAATACCGCCAGCCGCCCGCCAACCCCGCAGGGCCGGCCGACAGCTACGACCCGGACGACGGCATCGTCCCGCCGGGCGCGCCCAAGCGCGTGACGCGCGGCGGCTCCTTCCTGTGCAGCGACACCTATTGCATCAGCTACCGCACCAGCGCCCGGCGCGGCACGGACCCGATGAACGGCATGTCGCACCTGGGATTCCGCACCGTCATGACGCCTGAACAATGGAAGCTGGCCCAGACCGCCAGGAACGGCGTCGCCAGCCGCTAGCGCGAAATGCCATCCGTCACTCAGGAGGGGGAATGACCACGAGCAACCGCGACAGCATCCTGGAACTGGAGCGCGCCATCGCGCGCTCAGTGCTGGGCCAGGGCGCCGTCATACGTGAAGTATTGCTGGGCCTGTTGGCCGACGGCCATCTGCTGCTGGAAAGCCTGCCCGGGCTGGCCAAGACGCGCACCGTCAAGACCCTGGCTCAACATCTGGCCGCTGCCATGAGCCGCATCCAGTTCACGCCCGATCTGCTGCCTTCGGACATTACCGGCGCCGAGGTGCTGCAGCAGGATGTGCAAGGCAATAGCCGCATCCAGTTCCAGCAGGGGCCGCTGTTCGGCAACCTGATCCTGGCCGACGAGATCAACCGCGCGCCGGCCAAGGTGCAGGCCGCGCTGCTGGAGGCCATGGAAGAGCGGCAGATCACCGTGGCGGGCACCACCCACCGCATGCCGCGCCTCTTCATGGTGCTGGCCACCCAGAATCCGATAGAACAGGAGGGCACCTATCCCTTGCCCGAGGCGCAGATGGACCGCTTCATCATGAAGGTCGTGCTGGACTATCCCGACCCCGACAGCGAAAGGCAGATGCTGGCCATGTTGCGAGGCGAGTCGCGCCAGGACGCGGGCGCCGATTCCGCGCCGCTGACGCAGGAGGCCTTGTTCGCCTGCCGCGCCGATATCGATCGGGTACATGTGTCCGAGGCGCTGGACCAGTACCTGGTGGACCTGGTCAATGCCACGCGCCATCCGGCCGGGCAGGACGCCGATCTCGCGCGCTGGATCCAGGTCGGCGCCAGCCCGCGCGGCGCGATCGCGCTGGACAAGGTGGCGCGCGCCCACGCCTGGCTGTCGGGACAGGATTACGCCTCGCCCGATGACGTGCGCAGCGTGGCCAGGCCGGTGCTGCGGCATCGTCTGCATCTGTCCTATGACGCGGTGGCCGACGGCGTGTCGGCGGACCAGGTGATAGACAAACTGCTGGACACCGTCGCGGTGCCGGCCTGAATCCGCCATGCCCTCAGCCGCTCCTTCCCCCGAAGTCCAGGTCCGCATCACGGACCTGATGGCGCTGGAACCCGCCGCGCGCGGCCTGGGGTTCTTCAGCCGCCAGCCCGTGCGCAGCATACTGGCCGGCCAACATGGTTCGCGCCTGCGCGGGCGCGGGCTGGACTTCGAAGAGTTGCGGCGCTACCTACCGGGAGACGACCTGCGCCAGCTGGATTGGCGCGCCTCGCAGCGCCTGGGCAAGCCCTATGTGCGCACCTACAGCGAGGAGCGCGACCGTCCGGTGCTGCTGGTGGTGGACCAGCGCATGGGCATGTATTTCGGTTCGGTGCGCAGCTTCAAGTCGGTGGTGGCCGCGCGCGTCGCGGCGCTGTCTGCCTGGATGGCCTATCAGGCGGGCGACCGCGTGGGTGGCTTGGTGTTCAGCGACGCGGGCATCGACAGCGTGCGCCCGCTGCGCAGCCGAGAACGCATCCAGGCGCTGTTCGCCGCCATCGCGCGGCGCAGCCAGTCGATGGGCGCCGATCGGCCTGATGTGGACGCGTCTGGCCGGCTGAATGAAGCTCTGCAAGGCGCGCTGGCGCATGCGCCGCACGATTGCCTGGTGTGCGTGGTCAGCGACTTCGCTGGCGCCGACGATATGAGCTTGCGGTTGTTGCGCAGCTTGGCCGCGCACAACGACGTGGTGGCCACGCTGGTGTATGACCCGCTGGCGCTGCGTCTGCCTTTGCGCGGCCGGTTGGTGGTGACGCAAGGCGAGCTGCAGGTCGAGGTGGCGGCGGATCGCAAGCAGGTGCGCGAGCCGCTGTCGGACTTCTTTTCGGGACGACTGCATGACGTGGCCGAGTTGCTGCGACGCAGCCGCGTGCCGCTGCTGTCCATCGACACGGCGGACGACACCGTGGCGCAGTTGCGCCGCGAACTGGGTCGGCAGGCGAACCGTGCGCAAGCCAGGGGCAGGGCATGAGCGCTGACGCCGCACCGTCCATCGAACAGCTGCGGCAGCTTCCGCTGCCCGCGCCGGTCAGCTATTGGCCGCAGACCTGGGGCTGGCTGGTCCTGCTGGCCGCGGTGCTGGCGCTGGCCGGATGGGCTGCATGGCGGATTGCGCGCCGCCGCAGGCGCAATCGCTACCGCCGCGAGGGCCTGCGCATGCTGGAGGCCCTGCGGCGGGAAACGCAGTCGGACCCGCTGGCCGCGCGTGCGCTGCCGGAACTGCTCAAGCGCGTCGGATTGTCGTCAGTGGCAGAAACCGACAGGGCCAGGGTGGGCGCCTTGCAGGGCGCGGAGTGGGTGGCCTTCATGGACGACGGCATGGCCGTGTTTCCTCCCGACGCCGGCGTCTTGCTAAGAGCGTTGGCCTATGCGCCGCCGCACACCTTGCGGGCCATCGACCCCGCGCTCGTGCGGAACTTGTTCACCGCCAGCCGGCAATGGATGGAGCGTCACCATGTGGCGGCTTGAGTATCCCTGGCTGTTGGCGCTGCTGCCGCTGGGCTGGCTGGCGTACCGGTATCTGCCGCCATATGTGCAGCGCCGCAGCGCCGTGCGCATTCCGTTCTTCGAATCGGTGGCGCGCAGCACCGGCCAGACGCCGCAGCGCCCCGGCGTGCGCGGCGACCGCTGGCAACTGGCCTTGAACGCGCTGGTTTGGCTGCTGCTGATCCTTGCCCTGGCACGGCCCGAGCGGGTCGAACCGCCGCTGGAACATCGCCAGCCGGTGCGCGACCTGCTGCTGGCCATCGACATCTCGCAATCCATGGAGACCGAGGATTTCGTGGCGCCGGACGGCCGCCGCGAGGACCGCTTGAGCGGCGTGAAAGCGGTGGTGGCCGATTTCATCGACCGCCGCCAGGACGACCGGCTCGGCCTGATCGTGTTCGGCACGGCCGCCTATCCGCAGGCGCCCCTGACCCAGGACCATGCCACGCTCAAGCTGCTGCTGGGGCAGGTCAGCACGCGCATGGCCGGACCCAACACCGCCATCGGCGATGCCATCGGCGTGGCGATCAAGCAATTCGAGCACGCCGGCGAACATGACCAGGTGCTGATCCTGCTGACGGATGGCAACGACACCGGCAGCGCCGTGCCGCCCGACCGCGCGGCGTCCATGGCGGCCGCGCGCCATATCGTGGTGCACACCGTCGGCATCGGCGATCCGCAGGCGGAAGGCGAGGAAAAGGTCGATTTCGATGCCTTGCGTGCGATCGCCGCCAAGACCGGGGGCCGTTTCTTTCCGGCGCAGGACCAGGCCTCGCTGCGGCAGGTCTACGCCGAGCTGGACCGCATCACGCCGCACGAGGTCCGCGAGCTGCGCCATCAGCCCAAGCAGGATTTCTTCTGGGTGCCGCTGGGCCTGGCGCTGTTGCTGCTGGCGGGTTGGCATCTCGCGGCCGCGCTGCGCGGCTGGCGCCACGGCGCCAAGCCGCAAGGCGATGCAAGCGTGGAGGAGGGCCGATGGAAGTCGACCTGAGCGCCTTCCATTTCCTGCGCCCCTGGTGGCTGCTGGCGATTCCGGCCGCGTCCTTGCTGCTATGGCGGCGGCGGGACGAGGACGGCCAGCTCGGATGGCGCAGCAATATCGCGCCAGCGCTGCTGCCGTACCTGACCCTGCGCACGCAAGGCAGCCGCGGGCCGCGTCCCGCGCAGATGCTGGCCGCCTTGCTGGCGCTGGGGGGCATCGCCGCGGCGGGGCCGACGTGGCAGCAGGACCGCCCGGCCTTCCTGGACAATCTCGCGCCCCTGATCGCGGCGGTGGACCTGTCGCCATCGATGGACGCGGCCGATCTGCCGCCCAGCCGGCTGGAGGCCGCCAAACGCAAGCTGCGCGATCTGCTGAAACGGCGCGCCGGCGCCAAGACGGGCCTGATCGCCTACGCGGGCTCCGCGCACCTGGTGCTGCCGCCCACCGACGATCCCGCGCTACCCGACATGTTCGTGCAGGCCCTGTCCACCGGACTCATAGCCGCGCCGGGCAAGGACGCTGCCGGCGCCATCGCCCTGGCGGCGAGTCTGCTGCAGTCCGGCGAGGCGGGCGGCACCTTGCTGCTGGTGACGGACGGCGCAGACACCGGACAGTTGGCCGAGATCGAGCGCCTGGCCCGAGCCAGTTCCTTCCAGATACTGGTGTGGGCGGTGGGCACCCGCGACGGCGGCGTGGTGCGCGACGCCCGCGGCCAGCCTCGCATCGATGCACAGGGCAGGCCGGTGCTGGGGCATTTCGACGAGGACGCCCTGAAACAGCTGGCGCAGGCCGCCCGCGCACCGCTGGGCAGCCTGACCTTGAACGATGACGACCTGGACTGGGTGACGCTGCACGCCGAGCGCCACTACCAGGAGGTCCAGGACGCGGACAAGCTGCTGCATTGGAAGGACGCGGGCTATTGGCTGTGCTGGCCGCTGGCGCTATTGGCGCTGCTGTCGCTGCGGCGCGGCTGGAACATCAACTGGACGGCCTGCCTGCTGCTGACCGTCATGGCCGCGCTGTACACGCCTCGGGTGGACGCCGGCCCGCTGGCCGACGCCTTCTTCACGCCCGATCAGCAAGGCCGCTGGGCCTATGAGCACAAACGCTATGCCGAAGCCGCGGCCTTGTACGCAGATCCTTACTGGAAGGGCCGCGCCGCCTACGACGCGGGCGAGTACCAGGCAGCGTTGGCGGCGTTCGCGAAACTGGATACGCCCGAGGGCTACTTCTATCTGGGTAATACACAGGTCCGGCTGCGCAGCTACGACGCGGCGCTCGCCGCGTATGACCAGGCCCTGCGCCTGCGGCCGGACTTCAGCGCGGCGCGCGACAATCGCGAGCTGGTCGCCAGGCTGATCGCCGCCGCCGAAAGCGAGCAACAGGACGACGACTCGGAGAAGCCCGACGAAACCCGCGTGGACAGCAACAAGAGCGCGGGCAAGATGATGCGGACCACGGTGCCCGAAGCCGCGTCCGACGAGGTCTGGCTGCGCAGCCTGAGCCTGTCGCCTGCCGGCTTCCTGAAGCAGAAGTTCGCCATCGAAGACGCGCGCAAGGCCGCGCCCTCGCAGGGGAAGCTGCCATGATCCGCTGCCATGCCGCGCTGTTGCGCCATCTGGGCCTGCTGCTGTTGTTGCAGCTGGGACTGTACGCCAACATGGCGCGTGCCCAGTCCACCGATGAGGGGCCGCAATTGCGCGCCGAAGCCCGCATGGCGGTGTCCGGCGACCTGACGGCGGGCGCCACGTCCATCCTGCAGGTCGACGTGCTGACTTCGACCTGGTTCACCCAGCCGCCGCAGCTTCCCGCCCTGGATATGCCGGGCGCGCTGGTCTCGGGGCCGTCGGGACAGGCCAGCATCATCCGGACCTCGATTGGCGGCGTCGCGTACAGCGGACTGCGCTTTTCGTATCTGATCAGTCCGCAAACGGCGGGTATCCTGCAGGTGCCGGCCATCCACGTCAGCGCGCAGGTGGGGCAGGCGTCCGCGCCGCTGGCCGCGCAGACGCGCCCGCTGGAGGTACGCGCCGCGGGGCCGCCGGGCGGCATCGCCGGGCGCGCCCTGGCGGCAAGCGCGGTCCAGGCCACCCAGCAGATCCGCTATTCGGCCGAGCCTCCCGCCGTGGGCGACCACGTCAGCCGCGTCATCACCATAGAGGCGCAGGGCGCGCAGGCCATGCTGATTCCGCCGCCGGCCATGGCGGCCGTACCGGGCCTCAAGCTGTACCCGTCGGAGCCCGAGTTGACACAGCTTTCCGACAACCGCGGCGGCTTCCTGGGCGGACGACGGGTGGATCGTCTGGATTATGTGATCGAACGTGGTGGCGCCTTCGAGCTGCCCGCGGTGGAAATCCGTTGGTGGAACATCGCGGCCAATAAGGAAGAGCGCGTGGCGCTGCCGGCGCAACGCTTCGAGGCGAAGGCCGGCGCCGCCTACCAGACGCCATTCTCGGTCGAACAGGACCTGCGGGACATGGGCCGGCAGGTGCAGGTGCGTATCCCGGGAGGGTGGCTGGCGCTGGCCGCCGGGGCGGCGCTCGCGGCGCTGGCCTGGTGGCTGGGCGCGCCCTGGCTGCGGCGGGCAATTGCCCGGCTGCGCGCCGGCTTGCGGGCGCGGCGCGCACAGTGGCGCGCGTCCGAACCCTATGCCGCGATGACGCTGCGCCGCCTGTTGGCGCAACCGCGGCCGCGCCTGGACGCGCTTTACGTCTGGCTGCGGCGCGCTGCTGGGGCAGCCACGGTTGCACAGGCGACGGCTGGCCTGGAATCTGCGCTGCGGCAGACCGGGACCGACGCGCTGCGAGCCATCTATGGCCGCGATCCTGACGCGACGCTGGGCTGGCGCGGCTTGCGCGGGGTGTTTCCACGGTGGCGCCGCGCCTTGGTCGCCCGGGCAAGGCCGGCCGAAGCGCATGGTCTGCTGCCTCTGAATCCCCGGCCAACGGAATCCTCACGCGGACGCGCAGGCATCGCGTCCGGCGAACCTCCAGGAGATCTCCCATGACGACGCCTTTGCTGGTCCGGCGCTGGTTTGCGCTGCTGATCCTGTTGCTGCTGGCCAGCGTGGCGCGCGCGCAGACGCCGTTGCCTTCCTGGAACGAGGGCCCCTCGCGCCAGGCCATACTCAGCTTTGTGCAAGCCGTCACGGCCGAGGGCACCCCGGACTACGTGGCGCCAGCCGACCGCATTGCCGTGTTCGACAACGACGGCACGCTATGGAGCGAGCAGCCCATGTACTTTCAGCTGATCTTCGCGCTGGACCAGCTCAAGGTCATGGCGCCCCAGCATCCTGAATGGACGACGGAGCAGCCCTACAAGGCCGCGATCGAAGGCGACCGCCAGGCGCTGGCCGCGGCGGGCACGGAGGGACTGCTGAAGATCGTCGGCGCCACGCACACCAATATGACGACGCAGGCCTTCAGCGCCGAGGTCAGGCAATGGATCAAGACCGCCCGCCATCCGCGCTTCAAGCAGCCATACACCAGCATGATCTACGCGCCGATGCTGGAGCTGCTGGACTACCTGCGCGGCAACGGCTTCAAGACCTACATCGTGTCCGGCGGCGAAGTGGAATTCATGCGGGCCTGGGCGCAGGACGTCTACGGCATACCCCCCGAACAGGTGATAGGCACCACCTTCGTCACCGAGTTCCAGATGCGGGACGGCAAGCCCGTGCTGATGCGCACGCCCAAGCTCGACTTCAACGACGACGGCCCGGGCAAGCCCGTGGCCATCAACAAGTTCATCGGCCGCCAGCCCATCTTTGCCTTCGGCAATTCGGACGGCGATCTGCAGATGCTGCAATGGACGGCGGCCGGCAGCGGCAAGCGCTTCGCCGGCCTGGTGCACCACACCGACGCGAAGCGCGAATGGGCCTATGACCGCGAGTCCCGGATAGGCCGTCTCGACAAGGCGTTGGATGAAGCGGAACAACAGGGTTGGGTAATCGTGAACATGGCAAAGGAGTGGAGAAGGGTATACGCATTTGAAACACAGTGATTCGTTTACGTGACTGGGAACCGCCCGCAAGGGTCAGGAGAAAGCGATGAACGCAAGAAAACTGTTGAGCGCGGCGCTCTTCGCCGCAACAGGCTTCATGGCACTGGCAAGCGCGCAGGCGCAAACCCAGGCGCCGCCGGCCAATGAGGGCCAGGCGGCGGCATCAGGCAAGAAGCCGAACATCCTCGTGATCTTCGGCGACGATATCGGGCAGGCCAATATCAGCGCCTATGCGCACGGCGTGGTGGGCTATCAAACGCCCAACATCGACCGCATCGCCAAGGAAGGCGCGATGTTCACGGACTACTACGCCGAGAACAGCTGCACGGCGGGCCGCTCGTCGTTCATCACCGGCCAGTCGCCGCTGCGCACCGGTCTGTCCAAGGTGGGCGCGCCCGGCGCGACGGTCGGGCTGCAGAAGGGCGACATCACCATCGCCGAGGCCCTGAAGGCGCAGGGTTACAACACCGCGCAATTCGGCAAGAACCATCTGGGCGACAGGGACGAATATCTGCCTACCCGCCACGGCTTCGACGAGTTCTTCGGCAACCTGTACCACCTGAACGCCGAGGAAGAACCGGAGCGCCCGTACTGGCCCAAGGATCCCAACGATCCTTACGTCAAGAACTTCTCGCCGCGCGGCGTGATCAAGGCCACGGCCGACGGCAAGGTGCAGGACACCGGCGCCTTGACCACCAAGCGCATGGAGACCATCGACGACGAAACCGTGGGCGCGGCGATCGATTACATCGACAAGCACGGCAAAGCGGACAAGCCGTTCTTCGTGTGGATGAACACCACGCGCATGCACATCTACACGCACATCCGGCCCGAGCACAAGGGCAAGAGCGGGATGCCCGGCAATGATTATGCCGACGGCATGTGGGAGCACGACCAGGACGTCGGCAAGCTGTTGAAGAAGCTGGATGACATGGGCATCGCCGACAACACCATCGTCGTCTACACCACCGACAATGGACCGAACGCCTTCACCTGGCCGGACGCCGCCACCACGCCGTTCCGCAGCGAAAAGGACTCCAACTGGGAGGGCGCGTTCCGCGTGCCGGCCATGGTGCGCTGGCCAGGCAAGATTCCCGCAGGGGAAATCAAGCGCGGCATGGTCTCGGGCATGGACTGGTTCCCGACCCTGCTGGCCGCCACCGGCGACGCCAACGTCAAAGAGCGGCTGCTGGAGGGCTGGGCGCCGCAGTCCGGAGGCAACAAGTTCAAGGTGCACCTGGACGGCTACAACCAGCTGGGTTACCTGACCGGCAAGCAGGACAAGAGCGCGCGCGACGAGTTCTTCTACTTCAACGACGATGGGCTGCTGGTAGGCATGCGCTGGGGCGACTGGAAGGCGGTGTTCTGCGAACAGCGCGCGCCTGGGAACTTCAACGTCTGGCAGGATCCCTTTGTCTGCCTGCGCGTGCCGAAGATCTTCAACCTGCGCATGGATCCGTATGAACGCGCCGATATCACTTCGGACCAGTACAACGACTGGCTGGCCAAGAACTCCTATCTGACCGCGATCGCGACCATGAAGGCGTCGGCGTTCCTGGAAACCTTCATCACCTATCCGCCCAGCCAGCGGCCTGCCAGCTTCAGTGTGGACCAGGTGCAGGAACGGGTGAACAAGGCCATGGAGAAACACTTCGAAGAGGTCGAGAAGCAGAAGTCGAAGTAGCCGGTTCCGGCGCGAGCCGGCGCAGGACCGGGCGGCGCCTGTCGCGCCGCCCGGCAACGCAGCAGGAGCAGCACGATGGGCGTGGGGGCAAGCGAGGCGATGCAAGGACCTGGCGTGGAGAACAAAGCCGCCGAGGGGCGGCCATTGACGGCGACCCGGCCGGCCGCGCTGCTGTTCCTGTCCGGAACGGCGGCCCTGGTGTTCCAGGTGCTCTGGATCAAGCAGCTGTCGCTGGCGGTGGGCGTGGAGGTCAGCGCCATCGCCGGCGCGGTCAGCGCATTTTTCCTGGGGCTCGCGCTGGGCGGCTGGCTGTTGGGCCGCCGGGCGGACCGCTTGCGGCGGCCGGTGCGCTTCTACGCCATGCTGGAAGCGGCCGTGGCGCTGTCCTGCGTCGCGGTGACATGGCTGCTGGCGCGCAGCGCCGCCGCCTTCGTCGCGATCGAGAGCCATAGCAGCGTGGCGGCCTGGCTGGCGATAGGACTGCTACTGGCCATGCCCGCATTCCTGATGGGCGGCACCTTGCCGGTGCTGCTGCGCGCCGTCAGCCGGCAGGGCGCGGACGTCAGCCGCCGTGGCGGGACTATGTACGCCGCCAATACCTGCGGCGCCATCCTGGGCGCCTTGCTGCCCGCTTTCTGGTTGATTCCACGCTTCGGCGTGCAGGGCGCGGCCCTGGCCGCAGCCTCGTTGAACCTGCTGGCGGCGGCCGGCGCCTGGGCGCTGGACCGCAAGGCAGGCGACAGCGCGACACCCGCCGCCAGCGCGCAAGCCGCCGCCGCGCCCTTGTCCGGCGAAGCGCGCCTGGCCGTGGCGCTGTACGCGGTGGCCGGCGCCGTCGCGCTGGGCTACGAAGTGATCTGGTCGCAGATGATCGTGCCTTTCATGAGCACGCGCGCTTTCGCCTTCGCCATCGTGCTGGCCACCTATCTGGCCGGCCTGGCCCTGGGCGCGGCGCTGTATGCGCGCTGGGCCCACCGCGTGCGCAATCCCTGGCCGGTGTTTGGCTTTCTGATCGCCGGCGCGGGCCTGATCGCGGTACTGGAGGTGGCCTTGCTGGGCAAATGGCTGATCGTGGCCCAAACCCAGGCGGAAGCGGCGGTCTATCAATGGACCGGCAGCGGCTTCGCCGGGATGTGCGCACGCTTCGCGGTGGCGGCGGGCAGCCTGGTGCTGGCGCCCACGCTGCTGCTGGGCGCGGCCTTTCCCGCGGTGCTGCGCATCGCGGTGGGCGATCAGCGCGTGGGGAGGGAGGCCGGCGCCGTGCTGGCCTGCAACACCCTGGGCGGTATCGCCGGCACCTTGCTGACGGGATTCCTGCTGCTGCCTGCCTTGGGGCTGGTGCGGACTTTGGGCGTACTGGCGGCCATCGCCGCCGCGGTCGGGGCCGTGGCGGCCTGGCGCGGACGCTCCGACGGCCGCGCCGCCACCGGCTGGGCGACCGGCATCGCGGGCCTCGCCACGCTGGCCGTGGTTGCCATGTTGCCGGTGGATCAGTTCGCGCGGCTGCTGCCCGGCGCCAGCGGCGCGGGCCTGGTGTTCTATGAAGAAAGCCACGGCGGCACGGTGGCCGTGGTCGAACGCGCCGGCAACGGCAACCGTTTCCACCGGCTCTACATCCAGGGCGTGTCGAATTCCGGCGATGCCATGCCATCGCTGCGCTACATGCGGTTGCAGGCGCTGCTGCCGCTCATCGTCCACAACGCCGAGCCCAAATCCGCGCTGGTGGTGGGCTACGGCACCGGCATCACTGCGGGAGCGCTGTCGCAGTATCGCGGACTGGAAAAGCGCGCGGTGGCCGAGCTGCTGCCGGCCGTGCTGCGCGCCGCGCCGCATTTCCAGGGCACGTTCCAGGCCGCCTCGGACCCCGGCCTGGACAAGCGCCTGCGTGACGGGCGCCGCGAACTGCAGGCCAGCGCCGAACGCTGGGACCTGATCACGCTGGAGCCGCCGCCGCCGTCCGCCGCGGGCGTGGTCAATCTGTATTCGCGCGATTTCTACCAGCTTGCCGCGAACCGGCTGGCGCCCCAGGGCATCGTGGCGCAATGGTTGCCGCTGCCCACGCAGAACGAGGACGACACCCGTGCGCTGGTCGCCAGTTTCATCGAGGTCTTTCCGCACGCCCAACTGTGGACCAGCGAGCTGCATGAAATGCTGCTGCTGGGATCGATGCAGCCGCTGGCGCTGGACGCCGCCCGCATCGAGGCGCGCTATAAGCAGCCGGACGTCGCCGCCGCCTTGAAGGCGGTGGGCGTGCCGTCGGCCGCCGCCTTGCTGTCCACCTGGGTGACCGACCGCGACGGATTGGCGCGCTTTGCCGGCCGCACGCAGGCCGTGACCGACGACCGCCCCGGCATCGAGTACGCGACCTGGGTCCGTCCGCGCGAGGTGGCGCGAGTCCTGCCCGCGCTGCTGGCGTTGCGCAGCGAGCCGCCGCTGGTCGGCGCCTCCGAGGCGCTGCGCGCCGACATGCTGCTGGAGCGGGCGCGGCTGGACACGTTCTATCGAGCCTCGCTGGCGGCCTATGTGGGCGATCGTGAAACCTGGGGCAGGGAAATGAACAAGCTGGCGCGCGACGACGGCGACAACGCCTATTACCGCTGGTTCATGCCGAGCGCCAGGCAATAGGGCTCAGCTGCATATGCGCCGCCACGGCGCGACCCCATGGGGCGAGCAATAACCGGCGCAGGGCGTCGCCATCGACATGCCGCTCTGACAGCGCAGATCCGGCGCCCGTTCGCCATAGGGCACCATGCCTTGGCAATCGCACTGCGCCAGCCCAGCGCCGGACGGCAGCTTCTTGATTGGATCGGCCTCGGCGGTGCGTTCCGCCTTGGCTGTGGGCGGCGCCGGCGCGTCGTCGTCCGCGTCGGCGCGCTCGATCACGCCCCGGATCTTGGCGGACGGCATGTTGCAAGCCTTGGCGATCGCGTTCACCGTGCGGCCGTCGTTGGCCATGGCCAGTATCTTCTTGTCGGCGCAGGCCGCCTCGACGCGCGGCGCGGCCAGGGCAGACAGCGCGAGGGCCGCGGCCAGCAAGATGCCGGATCTGGTCAAGGTCATTGCACGCCTCCTGCACCCATGCCCGAATGAGGAAATACGGCGTAGTCTGCTCAGGCTAGAGGGTTTTGCAAAGAGCGTAGTGCCGGCTGTTTGGGGGTGTCAACGCAGCCCGATTGCCTAGTTCTTCTTGCGGACGCCGGGCCGGCGCCGGCGTTATCCCTAAGCATGAGCCGGCTTGGTGCGCGCGCCATGATGCGACGGCACCAGGCAGTGTCGGACTCAAGCCGCGGCAAGTTCCGCATGCGGACCAGTTGCGAACGGATGCGCGGCGATCTCGGACTGCGCCTGCGCGCGCGCCTCGTGCAGCGCATCCGTGCCGCGCGCCGTGCCTTGCACCGAGAAGAACGTCACGCTCTTCAGGCCTATCGTGCCTAGCACGTGCCTGAGATACGGCGTGAGGAAGTCCGGCTGGCTGTGCTCGCCGCAGCCGAACTCGCCGCCGGACGAAATCGCCACGTAGACCGGACGGTCCGGCAGGCTGCCTTCCTTGCCACGTTCCGAGATCTGGAACGTGCTGCGCACCCGCACCACGTGATCGATCCAGGTCTTCAGCGAGGCCGACACGGTGAAGTTGTGCATGGGCGTCGCGATGACGACATGGGTGGCATCCTGCAAGGACTGGATCAATGCGGATGAGCGGCCCAGCGCGCCGCGGTGCTGCCGGCCGTCGTCGGGATCCTGGCGCGCGCTCAGCGTGAGGGCGTAGTCGGTGTCGACCAGGGGCAGGGCGGTTGCGTCCACGTCGACCACGGCCGCGTCCGGCGCGGCGGCGGTGAGCTGGTCGACGATGGTTTGCGACAGGCGATAGCTTTCGGAGGCGCGGCCGCGCGGGCTGCAGATGATGCGCAGGATGTTCATGAGGCGGGAGTTTCCAGGGATTTGCTGAATCGGATGGCGCTGGTCAGCAGACCGGCGCGGAAATAGAAGCGCTGGGCCAGGGCGTTGCCCAGGCCGGTGTCCAGCACCAGGCGGGCGCAGCCGCTGTCGCGCGCGACAGCGTCCAGCGCTTGCAGCAACCGGGCGCCCCAGCGCTCGCCGCGGCGGCCTTGCGCCACGACCAGGTCGTCGACGTACAGAAAGCGGCCGTAGATCAGGTTTTCCTGCAGGCGGTAGCCGGCCAGCGCAACGGGCTGGCCGTCGGCCATGGCTGCCAGCAGACGATAGCCATCCGCGCGCATGCGGCTGACGCGCTCGACGAAATCGGCGTCTTCCTTCAGGTGAGGCCTGAGCTCGCGCATGAGCGGCAGGCATGCCCGCAGATCCTGCGGGCTTTCGAGGTGTTGCATGGCGACTTCTGTCATGGATGCACTAGCGGTGTGAGAGTTCATGAGCAGCCATGTTAGGTGCCGCATGCCATAATTAGAAGGGCCATAAAATCCATTTTTAACTATGCCATGATCAACCCTCAACCCCAGGCGCTGCCAGCATCATCAGGCGACGCCGAGCCCCTGTACCGCCAGGTCTATGAGCGCTTTCGCGGCGCCATCGCCCAAGGCACGCTCAAGCCAGGCGACCGCATTCCGTCGGCGCGGGCGCTGGCCAAGGAGCTGGGCGTGGCGCGCGGCACGGTGGAAGTGGCGTATTCGCTGTTGGCATCGGAAGGCTACATCCAGGCGCGCGGCCAGGCCGGCACGGTGGTGGCGCCCGACGTGCAGCCGCAGCATGCGCCGCCGCCCGCCGCGGCCGTCCCGCCGGAGGCGCCCGGAGACGGCCCAGGCTGGCGCGAGCCATCGGGCCTGCGGCCGTTCCAGCTGGGCTTGCCGGCGCTGGACGAATTTCCGCGCAAGCTCTGGGCCAGGCTGGGCGCCCGCCAGCTGCGCGGCCTGCAGGCCGGGGATCTGGCCTATCCGCCCAGCGGCGGGCTGCCGGCGCTGCGCAGCGTGACAGCCGCCTATCTGCAAGTGGCGCGCGGCATCCATTGCCAGCCTTCGCAGGTGTTCATCACCTCGGGCTACAACAGCACGATGGCGCTGATCCTGCAGACGCTGTTCGAGCCCGGCGACCAGGTCTGGATGGAAGATCCGGGCTATCCGCCGACGCGGGCGCTGCTGGAGCAGGCCCGGCTGGAACCGGCGCCCGTGCCGGTGGATCAAGATGGGATCATGGTCGGCGCCGGCATCGAGCGGGCGGGGCAGGCGCGCGGCGCGGTGGTGACGCCGGCCCATCAAAGCCCCTTGAGCATGTCGCTGTCATTGCCGCGGCGCCAGGCGCTGCTGGACTGGGCCGAGCGTCGCGGGGCCTGGATCGTGGAAGACGATTACGACGGCGAGTACCGCTACGTCGGCCGGCCGCTGCCGGCGCTCAAGAGCCTGGATACGCAGGGCCGGGTGCTGTATGCCGGTACCTTCAGCAAGGTGCTGTTTCCCGGCTTGCGGCTGGCCTATCTGGTGGTGCCAGAGCCGTTGGCCGGACGCTTCGCGCAGTCGGCGCGGCTGCAAGCGGGCGCGGCGCCGGGCCTGACGCAGGCCATCCTGAGCGCCTTCATGGCCGAGGGGCATTTCGGCCGCCACATCCAGCGCATGCGCAAGCTGTACGCGGAACGCCGCGCCGCGACCGTGGCGGGCCTGAGCGCGGCGCTGGGGCAACGTCTGCGGATAGAACCCCAGCCGGGCGGCATGCATCTGGTGGCGCGCCTGGATGATGGCCAGAACGACGTGGCACTGGCCGGACGGATGGAGGAGCAGGGCATGTACGCGGGTGCGCTGTCGCGCTGGTACGCCGCCCCGCAGCGGCAATCGGCGCTGCTGCTCAGCTTCACTAATATCGCCACGCAGGCCCAGGCCCATGAACTGGGCCTGCGGATCCTGAAGCTGATGCAGTCCTAGTTCAGGCCGGCCTTGTCCAGGCCGTAAGCCGCATCGGCCGAGCCCGGCACGGTGCGGAAAGCCACGTTCAGCCGGTTCCAGCCGTTGATGCCGACCACCAGCAGCGTCAGGTCGGAAATTTCCTGCTCCGACAACTGCGCGCGCGCCTCTTCATAGACGGCGTCCGACACGCCCTGCGCGGACAGGGTGGTGACGGCCTCGGTCCAGGCCAGCGCCGCGCGCTCGCGCGGCGAGAACAGCGTGGATTCGCGCCAGATGGCGACGTGATGCAAGCGCAGCTCGCGTTCGCCCGCGATCCTGGCCTGCTTGATGTGCATGTCCAGGCAAAAGCCGCAGCCGTTGATCTGCGAAGCGCGGATATCCACCAGTTCGCCGACCTCCCGGACGATGGGGGTCTTTTTCAGCGACATGCTGAATTCCAGGTACTTCCTGGATTGTTCTTCGGATACCTGGAAGTAATTCAAACGCTGCGTCATGTTGCTGCCTTTTCGATGCGTGTAGCCGAGCGGAATCTCGTGCCGACAGGATGACGCAGCTTGGCCCAGGGCAGAAGTGCCATAAATGGAGTTTTCATCTGTGCCATGAGCGCGGCTGCGCAGCGGCAACGCTCAGGCCGGCCAGCGCAGCACGAAGCGGGCGCCGCCCAGGGGGCTGTCGTGTATCTCGATGCCGCCGCCGTGGTTCGCGGCCACGCGCCAGACGATGGCCAGGCCCAAGCCCGCGCCGCCAGTGCCGCGGTCGCGGCTTTCGTCCAGCCGGATGAAGGGTTCGAACACGCGCGCGCGGTCGGCCGGGGCGATGCCGCCGCCGTCGTCGTCCACGATCAGCTCGAAGCCGCCCGCAGGGCACTGGCTGAGCCTGATCTCCACATGCCGGCTGGCGTAGCGCACCGCGTTCTGCACCAGATTCAGCAAGGCCCGGCTCATGTAGCGCGGATGCAGCCGCACGCGCGGCGGGTAGTCGCGGTGCACATGGCACTGGATGGCGCGCGCCTCGGCCTGGTGCGCGACCTGGGCCAGGGCTTCGCCCAGCCAGTCGCAGGTGTCCACCGTTTCCAGCCTGACGGTGTCGTCGGCGGGGCGCTCCAGGCGCGCGTAGACCAGCAGTTCGGCCACCAGCGTTTCCAGTTCGCAGATGTCGGCCTGCATGTCGCGCAATATCTGGTGCCGCCGGGGCAGGTGCTGGTCGTGGCCCAGCAGCGCGACCTCGAAGGACAGGCGCGCCAGCGGCGTGCGCAATTCGTGCGAGACGGCATTGGTCAGGCTGCGCTGGTTTTCGATCAGCGCCGAAATGCGTTCGGCCATTTGGTTGAAGCTTTCGCCCACGTGCCGCATGCCCGCCAGGCGCGACAGCCGCACCCGCGCGCCGAGTTCACCCTGGCCCATGCGCAGCGTGGCGTTGCGCAGCCGGTCCAGGTCGCGCCACAAAGGCAGGGCCCAGAGCAGCAGCAGGATGATGCCCACGATCAGGCTGAGCGCGGCCCAGGCGGCTATCGTGATCCATCTTTCAACGGCTTGCGGCGCGCGTGGCAGGCTCAACTCCAGCCACTGACGGGGTTCGCCCGGCAGGGGAGCGACGTAGACGTTGTACTCGTCGCGCATGATGAAGCCGGCGCTGGCGAGCTGCTGCCGTTCCGCTGGCGTGGGCTGGGCTTGCGCGTCCGTGAGCAGCTTCAGTCCCAGGCCGTAGTGCGGCTGTATCTCGTCGCGCAGGTAATCCGCCCGCGCGCCTTGCGCCAGGCCATCCAGTTCCTTGCGCAAGGCGTGTATCTGCCCCCGGACCGATTGGTATGAGAGGTCCGCGCTCAGCGGGTCCAGCAGATACTCGAGGCTGCGCTGCACCAGCTGCGATCCCGCGATGTAACCGATAGCGGCGACCACGAAGATGCGAATCGCGAACTTGAGCATTGGGGATTTGAACCGGAAATGGCGACCTGGGATGCTATAGGGCCGCGCCAGGGGCAGTCCGCCGATATTTGTACGGTATTTGTAAAGTTGTTTGAAGCGCGGCCGGGCGGCGAGGTAAACCGGCCATATGGCCCGGGCCGTTCAGGCGGTTGAATCCGTCACGCCGCCCGGCTATAAGCATGGGGCGGGGGCCGGACCCTCATGCCCCGCCTGCCGATGAAGCCCGAATCCCATGCCGCCGCTGCCACCCCACCAAGACGAACACGTCGCCAGCAAGCCCGCCACCCCCACGCGCGAACAGTCTGGCCAGGGCTCCTGTCTGGAAGTCTTCCTGGTTTTCCTGCGCCTGGGGCTGACGTCCTTCGGCGGGCCGGTCGCGCACCTGGCGTATTTCCGCAGCGAATTCGTGGAGCGCCGGCGCTGGCTGGACGATTACGCGTATTCCGACCTGGTGGCCCTGTGCCAGTTCCTGCCGGGGCCGGCCAGCAGCCAGGTCGGCATGGCGATAGGCTTGAAACGCGCCGGCTGGGCCGGCATGGCGGCCGCCTGGCTGGCGTTCACACTGCCCACCGCCGTCGCCCTGATCCTCTTCGCGCTGGGGCTGGCGCAGTTCGGCTGGCTGTCCGCCTCGGGCGCCATCCATGGCCTGAAGGTCGCGGCGGTGGCTATCATCGCGCAGGCGGTCTGGGGCATGGGGCGCTCGCTCTGTCCTGACCGCGAGCGGGCCGGACTGGCGGTGGCGGCGGCGCTGATCACCATCCTGATGCCGACCACGCTGGGGCAATTGAGCGCGATTTTGCTGGGCGCCATCGCCGGCATGGCCGCGCTGCAGGTGCCGCCGCGTCCGGCGTTGGCGGTGCAGCCGCTGAAGGTGTCGCGCCGTGCCGGGTACACGGCCTTGGCGCTGTTCGTGCTGCTGCTGGCGGGCTTGCCAGCCTGGGCCGCGATCAGCGGTATGCCGCTGGCGCAGCAGCTATCCGGTTTCTACCGCGCGGGCGCCCTGGTGTTCGGCGGCGGCCACGTGGTGCTGCCCTTGCTGGATTCCGCGGCGGTGGCGGGCGGCATGGTGTCCAACGCCGATTTCCTGGCGGGCTATGGCGCGGCGCAGGCCATGCCGGGGCCGCTGTTCGCCTTCGCCGCCTTTCTGGGCGCAATGTCGTCCGGCCCCTTGTCGGGCTGGGCTGGCGGCCTGATGCTGCTGGTCGCCATCTTCCTGCCGGGCGCCTTGCTGGTGGCCGCCGCGCTGCCGTTCTGGGAAAGCCTGCGGCGGCGTCCAGGCGTGCGCAATCTGATCGCGGGCGTGAACGCCAGCGTCGTCGGCATATTGCTGTCGGCCCTCTACGACCCGGTCTGGACCAGCGCCATCCGCGACCGCGCCGACTTTGGCCTGGCCTTGCTGCTGTTCGGCCTGCTGGTCTACGCGCGTTGGTCGCCCGTGTGGGTGGTGCTGGCGGCCGCTGCCGGCGGCTGGGCGCTGGCGTAGCGGGGCCGCGCGCACGGCCCCGCCCGACAGCGCTAGGACTGCCAGCGCGGCTGGCGCTTCTGCAGGAAGGCGTCTATGCCTTCGCAGGCGTCGGCTTCCATCATGTTGCGCGCCATCACGTCGCCGGCGTAGTCATAGGCGTCCGCCAGCGCCATCTGCCGCTGTTGGTAGAACATGCGCTTGCCGTAGCGGATTGCGGCGGGGCTCTTGGCAAGGATGTCGTCCACCAGCGCGCGCACGCGCTGGTCCAGCTGCGCCTCGGGCACCGCGTCATTGACCAGGCCCCAGTCCCTGGCCTGGCCGGCGTCGATGAAGCGCGCCGTCACCAGCATTTCGAAGGCGCGCTTGGCGGACACGTTGCGGCTCAAGGCGACCGCGGGCGTGGAGCAGAACAGGCCGACGTTGATGCCGGATACCGCGAACTTCGCCGTGTCCGCAGCCACGGCCAGGTCGCAGCTGGCCACCAATTGGCAGCCGGCGGCCGTGGCAATGCCATGCACCTTGGCGATCACCGGCACGGGCAGGGCCTGCAGGCCTTGCATCACGGCGCTGCATTTCCTGAAGAGGTCGCGGTAGTAATCCAGCGAGGGCTGGCTACGCATTTCGCGCAGGTCATGGCCTGCACAGAACGCGCGGCCGCTGGATTCCAGCACCACGCAGCGCACGCTCGCATCGCGCGACAGGGCGTCAAGTTCGGCCTGCAGCGCAGCCAGCAGGCTTTCGGACAGCGCATTGAACTGGCCGGGGCGGTTCAGCCGCAGCGTCACCACGCCGCCTTCGGCATGGCGCGCCAGGACCGGCTCTTGCGCCGCTTCTTCGATATTCATGTCGTCTCCAGGATGGGCTATTCCTGGATAGTAGAGGGATATGGCGCCTGGCGGAGCGGGGCTGGGCCCTCAGCCCGCGGCCAAGCGCCGCGCCATGCCGGGCGACAGGCACAACAGCGGCCCGACGATGACGGCGCCGATCAGCGCCATGGCCAATTGCGGCGACATGCCGCTATCCAGCAGGACGGTGGCGATGACGGCCGATCCGCTCATCTGGAAAAGGCCATACACCGCGGCCGCGGTGCCGGCGCGCTCGGCGAACGGCTCCAGCGCCAGGCTAAGGCCCGAACCCAGCGCCAATGAAAAGCCCACGGTCAGCACGGCCACCGGCAGCATGAAGACCCAGGCCGACAAGGGCAGCCACAGCCACGCGGCCAGATGCATGGCCGCCGCCGCAAGCAGAGCGGCCATACCCACGCGCACCATGGTATGGCGGCCAAAACGCGAGATGAAGGCGGGCGCGAGGAAGAAGGCCCCAATGTTGATCGCCGCGTTGCCGCCGAACCAGGCGGAAAAACCCAGCTCGGAATAACCCAGCTGCTGCACCAGCACCACCGGCGCAGCGGAGACGAACACCAGGATCATCGCCATGCCGGCCATGCCGAACGCCGCGAAATACAGAAAACGGCCGCTGGCCGCGATCGGCGCATAGCGGCGCAGGCTGTAGAGCGCGCCTTGCGGCTTGGCGGGCTTGGCCCGCGTCTCCTCGAAACGGATCGCCAGAAAACCCGCCAGCGTCAACGCGAACAGCACCATGAAGACAAAGGTGCTGCGCCAACCCGCGTGGACGGCCAATGCGCCGCCCACCATGGGCGCCAGCGCGGGCACGGTGCACAGCGCGCCATTGAGATAGCTGTAGACGCGTGCGCCCACCGCGGGGCTGAAGCAGTCGCGCACCGCCGCGAAGGCCACCAGCGAGGCCGAGCAGGCGCCCAGCCCCTGGATCACGCGCGCGACGTAGAACACCTCCAGCGAACTGGCCGAGGCGCCCAGCGCCGAGCCCAGCAGATAGGCCAGCGCACCGCCCAGCGCCACGGGCCGGCGGCCATATCGGTCGGCCAGCGGGCCGATCAGGATCTGGCCCACGCCCACGGCGAAGATGAACAAAGTGATGCTGGCTTGCAGCGCGGTGACGGGCTGGCCATAGTCCTGCGCCATGGTGGGCAGGGAGGGCAGATAGATATCGATGCCCATCGGCGTGAGCGTGACCAGTCCCATCAAGAGACCGATCAGCCAGCGTTGGCCGCGAGGGGATAATGCAGACTTCATGGCAGGCTCGGGGTCCGTAGCGAACCCGGGAAAACCCGATATTATCCATGAACCGGCGTAGAATCTTCTTCCTATGAATGCACCCGCCCTCCGACCCCGCATCGTCATCCATTACTGCACGCAGTGCCAGTGGCTGCTGCGCGCCGGCTGGATGGCTCAGGAACTCCTGTCGACGTTCTCCACCGACCTGGGCGAGGTCGTGCTGCAGCCCGGCACCGGCGGGATTTTCCAGGTCACCTACAACGGCGACCTGATCTGGGACCGCAAGAGCGATGGCGGATTTCCCTCGGCCAAAGAGCTGAAGCAGCGCGTGCGCGACCGTCTTGATCCTGGACGCACACTGGGCCATATCGACGGCCACACTGCCGGGCCGCTGGCCACGCCTGACGCCTAGCCTGTTCTGATCCAGCGGAGCCTTACACAGGCTCCAGCGCCCGTGAACGGCCGGCCCCGCGAGGCCGGCCGACGTAAGGTGCGGGCTCGCGCGGCTACACCGAAGACTGCGCCTGCTTCAAAGCCTCGCGGCCCTTGCGTTGGCGCACCGCCGACATCACCAGCAAAGCGATCAATCCCACGCAGGCCGCCACGAAACCCAGGCTGATGGGCCGCGTCACGAAGATCGCCAGATCGCCGCGCGACAGCAGCAGGGCGCGGCGGAAGTTCTCTTCCACCATGGGGCCGAGCACGAAACCCAGCAACAGCGGCGCGGGCTCGAAGCGCAGGCGGATCAGCGCATAGCCTGCCGCGCCGAACAAGGTCACCATGGCCACGTCGAACAGATTGTTGTTGGTGCTGTAGACACCGACGCAGACGAAGAACAGCGCCGCCGGGAACAGATAGCGGAATGGCACCGTCAACAACCGCACCCACATGCCGATCAATGGCAGGTTCAAGAGCAGCAACAGCACGTTGCCGACCCAGAAACTGGCGATCAGCCCCCAGAACATGTCGGCGTGCTCCACCATCATCTGCGGTCCCGGCTGGATGCCGTGGATGATCAGCGCGCCCAGCATCAGCGCCATCACCGGGTCGCCCGGGATGCCCAGGCTCATGGTGGGAATGAAGCTGGTCTGCGTCGATGCGCTGGTCGCCGCTTCCGGCCCCGCGATGCCCTCGATGGCGCCGCGCCCGAAGCGGCGCGGCTCGCGCGCCACCTTCTTTTCCGTCGCATACGAAATGAACGAGGCGATGGTGGGGCCGGTGCCAGGCAGGATGCCGAAAGCCGCGCCGATGGCCGTGCCGCGCACCAGCGCGCCGCGCGATTGCTTGATGTCGCCGGCTTCGGGCCGCATCGACTTCATGCTGATCTTGGCGGTGGTCACCTTGGCGTCGCCGCCGATGCGGTTGATGTTCTTCAGGAAGTCCGCCACGCCGAACAGGCCCATGGCCAGCGCCACGATCTGCAGGCCATCGGACAGTTCAAGAATGCCGAAGTGAAAGCGCATCGTGCCCGTGTTGACGTCGGTGCCCACCACGCCCAGCAGCAGTCCCACCACCACCATCGCCACGCCCTTGATCGCCGACCCCTTGGCCAGGGTCGCGCCAGCCAGCAGGCCCAGCATCATCATGGAGAAGTACTCGGCGGGACCGAACTTGAAGGCCACGTCCACCAGCATCGGCGAAAACAGGATCATCGCCAGAATGCCCACCGACGCGCCGCAGAACGACGAGAACATCAGCATGAACAGCGCCGAGCCTGCCTTGCCGTTGCGCGCCAGCGGATTGCCGTCCAGGCAGGCCACCGCGTGCGAGGCGGTGCCGGGCAGGTTCAGCATGATGGAGGTAATGCCGCCGCCATACTGCGAACCGTAGTAGATGCCCGACAGCATCACCAGCGCCGCCGTCGGCGTCATGGTGTAGGTAAGCGGCAGCAGGATGGAGATCGCGGCCAGCACGCCCATGCCCGGCAGCACGCCGATCAGGTTGCCCATGAACACGCCGAAGGCGGCCCACATCAGGTTGTCCAGCGCGAAGGCGACGGAGAACCCGTGCATCAGGTTGTTGAGGATTTCCATCGATCAGCCCCAGCGGAACAGCGGGAACTGCAACTGCAGCGCCCAGGAGAACACGGCCACGCCCAGCACGGTCACGCCCGTGGCCAGCAAGGCCGCGCTGCGCGGCGTGTGCTGACGGTCGCCCATTGCGGAAATGAAGACCAGCGCAAAGGTCGCGGGCACCAGACCGCCGTACTTGCCCAACAGGATGAAGGTCATGAGTCCGCCGATGATGCAGCCCCAGCCGCGCCAGTCTGGCGGCGGCTCGTCTTCGGCCTCTTCCTCCACGGCCGCGGGAGCCGCGGCCATGCGCGCGATCATCAAGCCCAGCAGCACCAGCAGCACGCCCAGGATGGCGGGGAACATGCCCGGCCCCATGCGCGCAAGGCTGCCGATGTTGTAGGTGGATGCCTGCGCGATGGCGCCCAGGCCCAGCACGATCATCGTGCCGGCCGCCCAGGCCTCGCGCCGCGCGGCGCTGCGTTTGGATTGCATCTGTAGTCCTCCCGTTGTTGTGCTTTTGCCTGACTACGTTCTGAACAAAAGCTGACTTTTGATTGAACGCGGAAGTCTAGGAATCCAAACTTCCGTTCACCTTTCAGGTGGACGGGCAATGTGCAAAACAGGCCTTTTTCCGGCCAAAACGGGGGAAATCCCTAGGCCGCGTGGGAACCGCGGGCAGGGCAATGCCTTGCGCAATGCGCAGACGGCTACAACGATGAGAAGAAGGAATTGAGTCGCGGCGCGTGTTCAGCCCTTGGGCACCCAGGGCTTGCGCTGGCTGCCGGCCAAGGCGGCGTCCAGGCGCTGCTTGGCTGCCTCGGGCCAGCAGGCGTCCATGTCATAGAACTCGTCGGCCGCCGGCACATTGTCCGGGATGCCCACCCACGGATGCTTGGAACGCACAAAGCAATGCGCGCCAGGCGGAAAATCGGCGGCGCGGTCCAGCGTGCCGGCGTATATCAGCGCCACCGTTTCGCCATAGCCCGGATGATGGCTCCACAACAATCCTGCGCAGGCTGCGCAACGCACGATCACGACAGTCTCGCCGTCATCGGCGGTCCGGTCCGCGGGATGGCGGCACACCTCGCCCTGCAAGCTGCGCACGCGGTTGGATTCGATCACCGCGTTCATGGCGAAGGCGGTGCCGGAATGGCGCTGGCACAAGGTGCAATGGCAGCAATGCACGAACATGGGCGGACTGGCGAGGCGGTAACGCACAGCGCCGCAATCGCAGCCGCCTTCGATGGGAGCTTGGGTCACGATGAGTCTCCTTTGAAGGGGTGCAGCCAGTGTATTGAGGCGGCAGGCGGGCGGGCAGTGGCAATCGCGTCACGATGCCGGGGGATTTGCGTCAATATCGCGGCGGCCGAGGCCCATGCGCACGCGTCCGGGGCCTGGCCTTCCGTCCGAAAGCGAACGTCCGGCAGCCGCCTAGGCAGGGCGGCCGCCAGCGGCAGCATTGCTTTTTCAGGCAATACGATGCTAAAATACGACAACTTTCGGCAAAATCACAACAAAACCAAGCGCCGAAAAAGTCGCTGGCGGCTGCGGCCGCCATTTTCGTTTGCGTTGCCTGCGCGCATGCCCCCCGCGCCCCAATGGCATCCATTGGAACAGCATCCATGGCACGCACGAATCTCATGCATTGCGCTTAGTGCGGGGGAAAGCCATGCGCCCTGAACAGGAGAACGTTCATGTCTCATCAACTCGTCGGCAAGAAGTGGCAATTCGAGATTCCGCCCCTGGACTGGAAGGCGCCCGAGACCAACAAGGAAGCGGACATCAAGGTCGCTGCCGTGGACGCGGACTCCGCCGAAGACAAGGACGCCTGACCCGGCGCCAAATCAGCCCCTGAGTTTGCCGCCCGGCGGGCAGGGGCGTCAGGCCGCGTGTGTCACCACGCGGTTGCGCCCCTGCTGTTTGGCCGCATACAGCGCGGCATCGGCGGCTTGAAACACCGTGTCGACATCCGCGCTGCCCGCCGGCCATTGCGCCACGCCGGCCGACACCGTGATCTCCAGCGCGCCCTTCAGGCGGTGCGTCTCCGTCCTTCTGCGCAGGCGCTCGGCCATGCCCGCCGCCTCCTTGGCCCCCGCGCCGGGCAGCAGGATCAGGAATTCCTCGCCCCCGCTACGACAGAGTATGTCGGTCGGGCGCGAACAGTCGCGCATCAGCTGCGCCATGCCCTGAATCACTTCGTCGCCAGCCGTGTGGCCGTAGGTATCGTTGACCCGCTTGAAGTGGTCGATGTCCAGCGCGATCACGGCAAAGGGCGTTTCGGCTGCCTGCAACGTCTCCACCGCCTGCAGCGTACCGCGGCGGTTGCGCAGCCCGGTCAGGGGATCGGTGATGCTGGCTTGATTGAGCTTGCCGATCTTGTCCTGCAGGTTGGTGTAGCTCCTGATCACTGCGCGCTTCAGGCGTTCGGCCTCGAAATACCAGGCTTGCACCGAGCGCACCCGTTGCATCGCCACCGCCATGTCGTGATGCTCCACATTGGTCGCCAACTGCGACAAGGGCTGCGAGATCTTGCGCGCGCACCACCAGATCGCCAGCAGGAACAGCAGGGCGAAGGGCGCCGCGTAGCGGATCAGCGCCCAGATGAGGTCGTTCAAGGGTTCCAGCGTGGCCTGCGCGGGACGCTGCGCGACCACGCCCCAGCCGCTGCGCGACACGTGGGCATATCCCGCCAGCATGTCCACGCCGTGCGTATTGACCAGGCGCTGCGCGCCGTCCTCGCCGCGCATCACCGCTGCCACCACCGGGTTGCTGCTCACATCCTCGCCCACGCGTTTGCTGTCGAGGTGATAGATCAGCCGCCCATCGCTGTCCACCACATACAGATATGAGCCATCCTGGTAGGGATGCTTGCCCAACAGATTGTGCAGGGCTCCCTCGTCGCGCAGGTAGATCGTGCCTGAGACATAACCCAGGTAGGCGCCGCTCTCCGAATGAATCGGATGGGAAACGTTGATCAGCAGATTGCCGGCGATGGACACATAGGGCTTGCTGATCAGCGGCTTGCGCGTTTGCAGCGCCATGCGGCTGCTGGCATTGTCGACCCGCGAACCCTCGAAGTTGCGGATGCCCTGGCTGGCGGCCAGCATGATGCCGTCAGCGCGCACGATGCCCACGGAGTTGAAGCTGTCGGTCTGCTCGCGCAGGCGCTCAACTTCCACGGCCAGCAATTCCCGCGAATCGAAGCGCGCCGCCACGTAGCGGGCGCTGTATTCCAGCTGCCGCAGGGCCGAATCCAGAAAGGTGCCGGCGCTTGCGGCCAGCTTGGCGGCGTAGACCCGGTTGGCTTCCAGCGTGTTGGCGATGAGTTGTTCGCGCTGCACCCGATAGCTGGCGTACAGGGCGTTGGCGGTGGCGGCAAGGGCGCTGAATACGGTAAGCGCAAGCACCAGCCCGCGTAGGTTGATTCGCATGTGGATCGTGTCAGGCTGAATTCGGATTGCGGCGAGTGCGCGCGATTTTACCCGCGCGGAGCGTCCGGTTCGTCCAGCAAGCGGGCCGCGGGTGATTCGGCCGCCGCCCCGGCGCGGAAGTAACCCATCACGGTGGCCACGCTGGCGTGGCCGGTCATGGCCATGGTGTCGCCCAGCGGCACGTTCCGGCGGCCCGCCTCGGTCACGAATCCGGAACGCAGGCTGTGCGCCGAATAGTCGCCCTCCAGCCCGGCCAGCTTGCAGCGTTCCAGCACGATGTCCCGCACCGCGGCCGCGGCCAGCGGCTCGCCCAGCACGTCGCCGCGCCGCACCCGCCGGAACAGCGGGCCTTGCGTGATGCCGCTGGCGCGCAGCCATGCATCGAGCGCCTGGGCCGCCACGCCGGCGATGGGCTTCTGGTCGTTGGCGTGGGCGGCGCCCGATTGATTGGTCTTGGAATGCGCCAGCGCAAACAGAAAGCCCTCGGCCGTGCGCCGCGTGTTTTCCATCGTCGCGCGCACCACCTCGGAGCGCCTGCGGCCGCCGCTGGCCCAGGCGAACAGCAGCAGGGCGCGGTCGCGCACCCCGCGCAGGGAATCGTCGCAGGTCGCCAGCATGGCTTCCAGCGGCTCGCGCGTCAGCGCCACCTTCTTGGCCGGCGCCACGCCGCGCCGGGCGTAGGCGCGGCGCGTCCTGGAAAGCAATTCGCGCACCGCCGCGGCGCGGCAGGGGTTGGGGTGGCCGTGCAGTTCATGCGCCTTCGACAGCACCGATATGCGCTGCAACAGCGTGTTGAGGCTAGGCGCGCCCAGCCTGCCTTTGGCCTTGAGCCGGACCAGCTCCTGGTCCAGCGCCAAAGGCAACTCCCATTTGAGCCCTTGCTCGGTCGAGCGCTGGGCATGGTCGACCACGAACTGAATCACCGCGGCTTCCGGGACGGGCAGGGCGAAGGGACGGGAATAGCGCAGCTCGAACCACGCGCTCCAATAGCGGATGGCGGCGCGGTAGCTGGCGAGCGTGTTGGCCGAGCTGCCTTCGCGCAGCAGGACGCTTGCCGCGGCATCGGCCTGGGCGTCCAGGGTGAGCGGGTCCAAGGCGGGCAGCGGCGCCTGCGATTTCAGCTGTGTCATGGGCGGATGAGTAGGGGCAATCTTCCTTCATGCCTATTATTGTGTACTTGGCATGATCTTTCGGATGCATTATAGATTGCCCCGGAAAGCATTATGACGTTGCCGTCAGGCCTGGAAAAAAGCAGCCTTTATTTCCTTCATAAGACCCTTGGCGGCTTGGCTCAGGAGGTGAAAATCCCTGCTCAATAAACAGATGTTTCGGTCCGGGAGATTATCAGTGAGAGCAAGCGGGGAGAGGACCTGACGAAATGCGGCCATGTTGAATGGCGTAGCCGACCATATGCTGATTGCGTCCGAATTCCTTGCCAGCTCTATATACAGTCCGATCGACGCGCAATGAATAATCCGTTCGGGCAATGCGCAGCCCAGCATCTGAAAACATCTGACCAAGGGCGAGGTCTCGTCGCTTATCGGGTCGAGTGTAATCCACTCATAGCGCAGGATTTCCTCAAGAGTGGTGGCGTTCAGGGCGGGATGGCCGGGCCTGACCCCAATCATCGTCTTTACCGTCGACAGTGGAATCGCCGAGCAGGCGGCAGACTCCGCAGGCATCTCGGTCGATATGGCGAAATCAAGCGTCCCATCCCGCAACAAAGTGAGCAGTTTGCCTGGCCTCTCTTCGACAATCGTGATCTGGACATCGGCGTTCCGTTTCCTGAATTCCAGAATCGCCTTCGCCACACCGGCAGTGCCAGCCACTGGCGCGACGCCGATGGTCAATGCGCCAGTGAGGCGTCCCTTTAGCGCCGCAATATCCTGGCGAGCGCGCGCGACCTCCGCATTTATCAAGCGCGCCCGGTCTGCAATCGCGGCGCCGGCCTCTGTCAGCCGCATCCCTTGCGCGGTCCGCACCAGGAGCGGCACTTCCAGATCTGCTTCCAGTTCTCTCAGCGATTTACTTACGGCCGATTGAGTGAGATGTAATCGATCGGCTGCGCGGTTGATGTTGCGTGTCTCCACAACAGCCAGAAAGGCCCGCAATTGGTTTAGTTTCATGAAACCTGGGGCACGGGTTGCGTCGATCCGGGTTTCGCGCGGCTGCTGGCCTCTCTGATCCAACGATACGTAATCCCCGATTTCTTCATTCTGTGGCGCTCCTAAGCGGGAGGATTCTACTTCTGGCTACCGCACCCTTGTGAGGAATTTTCCCTTGCACCTGACTTGGGCCACAACCAAAAGTTTTTTGATCAAAAAAAAGTCGCGAGACCTGCCCAACAAAGGTGACATGATCGATCGGCAATCGCTGCCGATTTTTACCGAGAATTTTCTCAGCGATGGCGATTTCAAGAATCCATCAATCAATTTATCCATATTCGTAATGTTTTTCGAATATGGAAATCGATATAACAGTGCTGGGCAAGGATCGAGACTGCCATGAAAAACCCTCCTTATCGACGCGTCACCCTGACCATGGTGATGGCCGTTGCGGTCATCTGCACCCTGGATAAGCTGATTTTTGCCTTTGCCGGTCCGTCCATCATCCACGACTTGGGCTTGACGCCCGTGGAGTTTGGATTCGCAGGCAGTGCGTTCTACTTCGTTTACTCCTTTGCCGGCGTGGCGGTTGGCTTCCTCGCCAATAGAGTCAAGACCAAATGGATCTTGCTGGCCATGTCGCTGCTGTGGGCCGCTGCGCAGTTCATCGTCAGTTTCGTCAGCAGCTTCGCCGCGCTCGTCGCCAGCCGAGTGTTGCTGGGAGCCGCAACGGGGCCTGCAACCGCCACCACTCAGCATGCCGGCTTCAAGTGGTATCCAGCCAATGAGCGTATCGGCGTCTCGACGCTGATACAGGTCAGCATGCTGTTGGGCGGATTGCTTGCCAGCGCAGTCATGCCGTTGTCCATCCAGCACCTAGGCTGGCGGCTCTCCTATCTGTTGCTAGGCGTGGTCAGCGTGGTTTGGGTCGCGCTCTGGCTGCCATTTGGCCGGGAAGGCTCGATTGGCGAGCAGGCGGCGGGCGAAGCACACTCAAGGGTGTCGTACCGCCGGATGTTGCTGAGCAGGTCGTTCCTGATGATTGCGGTGATGGGTTTCATCGGATACATACCGAACGTCCTGGCCGTCAGTTGGCTGCCCGTCTTTCTGCAGAAAGGAGTGGGGCTAAGCCCTGCGCAGATGTCTGCCTACCTCATATCGACGACCCTGGCGGTCATTCTCACCAATCTGATTGCGTCGGCGCGCAGCAAGAGGGCATTGCAGAGAGGCGCCTCGTTCAGGAAGGCAATGGTCCGGCCTGCACTCTTTGCCTGCATGGTGGGGGGCGCGATATACCTTGGACTGCAGTACGTAGGCGGAAGCATGCCGGCGACCTTGGCGTTGTTCTTCGCCGGCTCGATCGCCATAAACATCATGCCCGCGTTCGGGTTCGCAATCGTTGCGTACCTGTCGCCGGATTCGCAACGAGCCTCCATGCTGGCGATCTACAACGGCATTATTACCACTGGCGGGATCCTGGCCCCCGCCTTGATCGGCTACATGATCTCCGCCACCGGCGGAGACGTCCTCGCCGGCTTCGGACAGTTCTTCACGGTGTGCGGGGCGGTGGCGGTAGGGGTGAGCATCCTCGCCTTGATGGTGCTGGATCCCGAGAAAACACGCAAAGCGCTGGATCAGGACGCTGGCAAAGAAGCGCATCTGCAGTCGCCCGCATCCGTCTGACAAAAAGCACAAGCGGCAACAGGGAATCGCATTGCGCCATGCCTCCGTCCCGCCGCTCGTCGCCGGCTCCGGCACGCAGCGGTAGGGCGCCAAAACGCGCCACCGCCGCCCCCAGTAGCTCGCGTTCCCGGACGAATAGGGTGCGGCCGCGCTCGGCGAGGGCTGGACTCCCTACCGCGCGTGTTCATTGGATGGGCGGCGCGAAGTGCGTGACAGCAGGGCCGCCCGGGTCGGAAATCTGTAGGAAATCATATTTCATACATTTTATTATGTATGCTGTATGATATCTAACATAAATATGAGATTACTCGCGATAAGTTTCCATTATCGTGAGTAAATATCCTACAGATGCTGAACCGGGCACGGAGCAAGCGCATGGCCACCGGAATTACCGAAACTGACGTCTGGACCGCCGCCGACGCCTTGCTGCTGGAGGGCGCGCGACCCACCATCGAGCGAGTGCGGCAAAAGATAGGCCGCGGATCGCCCAATACCGTCAGTCCTTACCTGGAAACCTGGTTTCGCTCGTTAGGCGCGCGCATCAAGGACCCGGGCGCGTTCGCGGCGCCCGCAGCGGTGCCGGACCCAGTGGCCCAGGCGGCGGCCCACTTCTGGGAAGCCGCCTTGGCCGAGGCCCGCGCACAACAGGAACAGGCTTATCGCGGACGCTGGGAAGAACTGGCGCGGGAAGGGGAGCAGTTGGCGTCCAACGCCGAACAGCTACAACAACGCGAAACCCAGCTTGCGCATCGCGAACAGGATTTGCAGGAAGCGCTCAGGGTAGCCACTGCCCAATTGGCCGCCGCCGAAGACCGGCTGCAAGCAGCCGAACAGCAGCTGCGGCAGCGTGACGAATTGCTCAAGCGGAACCAGCTGCAATTGGAAGACGCCCGCAGCGCCACCCAGGCTGCGCTGGCGGAAAACGAGAATATCCGTGCGCAACATGCCCAGGCGCTAGCAGCAACCGAAACCCGTCACGCCGCCCATGAGCGCCGCTGGCTGAACGAGCTGGACGGCGAGCGCGGCGCCGTCAAGCGGCTGCAGGCGCGGCTGGACGAAGCGCAAGCGGCCAGCCAACAACAGGCGGCCCAGGCCCGCAAGGGATTGGAGCAGGAGCAAGACCAGCGCCGGCAGGCAGAGCAGGACGCGCAGGGCTTGCGCGCCGACGTCCAGGCCCTGCAAATGCGCCAGCAGACTGAACAGACAGCGGCAAACGCAGCCCTGGCAGCGGCCCGCGAACGCGAACAATCGCTCGAAGCCAGGCTCGCGGCCGCCGAGCAGCGCTCGTCCGAGTACCTGGCGCAACTGAAAGGAAAGGACGCGCAGTTGGGCGAATTGACCCGGCATCTGATGGCGCAAGTCCAGCGGCAGGATGCGGCGCTTGCCCCGCCCGATAATTCCCATCCCTAGCGCCTCGATTCGGATTATTGTTGTAGACGGCGGGCCGCGCAAAGCGCCTCGCCGCGCGGCGTACGAAAAGCGTAGCAGCACGACCGGGCCTGCCGGAGGAACTATGTCATTTCGCGTGATTGCCTTGATGCTTTGCGCGCTGTTGCAATGGTTGCCTCCAACGGCCGGGTATGCCCAGCCAGCGAAGGGCAAGGGCGACCCGCTGGCGCTGGCCTACAACGTCAAACCCTGGACCGGCGATTTCGACGGCATGGTCAAGCGGCGCCAGGTCCGGGTGCTGGTGCCCTACAACAAGACGCTGTACTTCCTGGACAAGGGCGGCACCCAGCGCGGCATCATCGCGGACATGATGACTGCGTTCGAGAACGACCTGAACAAGCAGCTCAAGACCAAGAACATCCGCGTGTACGTGGTGTTTCTGCCGACCTCGCGCGAACGCCTCATTCCCGACCTGCTGGCGGGCAAGGGCGACATCATTGCGGCCAATTTGACGATCACCGATGAGCGCCAGAAGCTGGTGGACTTCTCCACGCCCCTGGCGAGTGGCGTGCGGGAACTCATAGTCGCCTCGCCCGGGGCGCCCGAGCTGAAGTCGCTGGACGATCTGGCCGGGCAGGAGATCTTCATCAGCCCGGTCAGCAGCTACTACGGCAGCGTCAAGCAATTGAACGCGGACCTCCAGTCCCGCGGGCTCAAGCCTGCCATCATCCGCGACGCGCCTGGCACCTTCGAGACCGATGACATCCTGGAGATGGCCAGCGCGGACCTGGTGAAGTACACCGTCGCCGACCGCTATCTGGCCAATTTCTGGAAGCAGATATTCCCGCAGATCCGGGTCTATGAAAACCTGGAGGTCGACAGCGGCAACGATATCGCTTTCGCCTTCCGCAAGAACTCCCCCAAGCTCGCGGCGGTGCTGAACCCCTTCATGGAGAAGAACCGCATCGGCACGTCGTTCGGCAATCAGCAGCTGACCAAGTACCTGAAATCCGTAAAGTGGGTAAAGGCCGCCACCGACCCCGAGGAAATCGAGAAATTCCACCGCCTGGCGGACTTCTTCCGCAAGTACGGCGACCAATACAACATCGACTGGCTGCTCATGATGGCGCAGGGCTACCAGGAGTCCAGGCTGGACCAGGACGCCAAGAGCTCGGTCGGGGCGATCGGCGTCATGCAGATCATGCCGGCCACCGGCAAGGAACTGAAAGTCGGCGATATCCGGCGCGAGGAATACAACATCCATGGCGGCGTCAAATACATCCGCTTCATGATCGACCAGTACTACGCCAAGGAACCCATGACCGATCTGAACAAGGGCTTGTTCGCCTTCGCGGCCTATAACGCCGGACCGGGCCGGATCAGCCAGCTGCGCAAGGAAGCCGCCGCCAAGGGACTGGACCCGAATGTCTGGTTCGACAACGTCGAGCGTGTGGCGGCCGAACGCATCGGGCGCGAAACGGTGCAATACGTGAGCAACATCTACAAGTACTACATCGCCTATACGTTGATCCGCGCCCAGGGCGCGGGCGCGGCGCCGGGCTAGGGCGGGGCGTTCCCACGGCTTGCGGGCGTCCGCGGTATATGTCCGCGGGAATTTCGGATAAATTCGCCACAGGCGCATCCGCATGCACCCATCCGGCAGACGCCCCGCCGGCATCGATGCGCCACAGATCAGGGCCACGGGCCCTGTCAGGAGCAGCGGTTGAATCCTCTTCCACGCCAGACGGTCGATCTCGCCCGCATCATCCTCGTCATCGTGATCCTGGCCGGCCTCATGGCGGGCAGCCTCTACATCCTGCGCCCCTTCCTGCCCGGGCTGGTCTGGGCCACCACCATCGTCGTGGCCACCTGGCCGGTCATGCTGGCGATACAGCGCTATTGCGGCGGGCGGCGCTGGATCGGCACGCTGACGATGCTGGTCATCCTTCTGTTCGTCATCGTGCTGCCGCTGTACGAGGTGATCTCGACGCTGGCGCTGCATAGCGGCACGATCATGGCGGCGGTCAAGAGCCTGCCCGACTACGCGCTGCTGGCGCCGCCCGCCTGGGTCCAGGGGATTCCCTTGGTCGGCCCCAAGATCGCGCACGAATGGCAGACGCTTTCCGACGCCGGCGCCGGCGGCCTGCTGGCCAAGCTGGAACCCTACCTGACCAGCGCCGTGACATGGCTGCTGGGGCACGCCGCCATCGTCGGCGCCTTCATGATGCACATGCTGATCACGGTGGTCGTGGCCGGCATCCTCTATACCAAGGGCGAGGTGGCGGTCGACTTCGTGCGGCGCTTCTTCAACCGGCTGGCGGGCCAGCGCGGCCTGGCGGCGGTCAAGCTGGCCGGGCAGGCGATACGCGCCGTGGCGCTGGGCATCGTCGTCACCGCCGTGGTGCAGTCCGGCCTGGGCGGCATCGGCCTGTGGATCGCGGGCGTGCCGGCGGCAGGCATCCTCACCGCGCTGATGGTGATGCTGTGCCTGGCGCAGCTTGGGCCTTTTCTGCCCATGCTGGGCGGCGTGGTCTGGCTATTCCAGAACGACATGAAGCTGGCGGCCGCGGTGCTGCTGGTCTGGGCGGTGCTGGTGGCGATGCTGGACAACTTGCTGCGGCCGTTGCTCATCAAGCGCGGGGTCAACCTGTCGCTGCTGCTGATCCTGGTGGGCGTGCTGGGCGGGCTGTTCGCGTTCGGCATCGTGGGCCTGTTCATCGGTCCGGTGATCCTGGCGGTCACTCATACGCTGCTCAAGGCCTGGATCGACGAAGTGCCGCCGCCTAGCGCGCTAGCCACCGAAGCGCAGCCGGCCGAGACGCCCGCGGAGCGGGCCGGATTCCCGCCGGTCTAGAACGGCAGGCGCCCTCCAAGATCAATCGGGCGCGCCGGGCAGCAGGCCAGGGAAGGGCGTAACATCTGCCTCACGTCGCGGGCCCATGGCCCGCTTTTCTGGCAACACCCCGGCAATACTTCATGACGATGCACCCTCTGGCGCCGCTCCAAGACGGCTTTCCTTTCTGGTCCGCTACCTGGACCGATTCCGCAGCCTCCTCCCACAAGGCGGTGACGCAATGAGCGCAAGCGTACGCCTGGCCAAGCGCCTGGCCGAGGAACTGTCGTGCTCGCGCGGCGACGCCGAACGATACATAGAAGGCGGATGGGCCGCGGTGGACGGCAAGCCGGTCGAGGAACCAGGCTTTCGCGTCGAGCCCGGCCAGTCCGTCGGCCTCCTGCCCGGCGCGCGCCTGGAAGATGTGCGGCCCGTGACCATCCTGCTGCACAAGCCCGCGGGCATTTACGCCAACGACGAGCCCGGCTCGGCGCGAGACCTGATCCTGCCCGAGAACCTGATGCCCGGCGACCGATCCGGGCAACGCTATCTGAAGCGCATGTTCAACGGCCTGAAGCTCGTCACGCCGCTGGAGCGCGCGGCCAGCGGCCTGGTTGTCTACACGCAGGAATATCCGGTGGCGCGCAAGCTGGTGGAGGAAGGGCGCTACGTCGAGCAGGAGTACGTGGCGCAGGTATCCGGCCAGCTCAGCGCTGCCGATCTGGCGCGCTTGCAGCGCGGGATGGCTTATGACGGCCGCGCCGCCACGCCCATGAAGGTCAGTTGGCAGAACGAGACCCACCTGCGCTTCGCCTTGAAGACGCCTGCGCCCGGATTCATCGAATACGTATGCGACGCGGCCGGATTGCGCCTGCAGGCCCTGCGGCGCATCCGCATCGGCCGTCTGCCCATGGCAGGGCTGGTTCCCGGACAGTGGCGCTACCGCCTGGAATACGAACGCTTCTGACGGCAGCAGGAATGACCATGGAACAAGCGCCGCAAGGCTGGCGACCGGAGCCTAGTCCCGGACGCAGGAGTTTTCTGATCAACGCAGGGGGGCTGTGCCTGTCCGCCGCCCTGGCCGGCTGCGCTGCGCCCAAGCCGCCGCGCCGTATGCCGCAATCGGCCAAGCCCGGATCGGCGGCGCCCCTGCTAGTCAACGGCAGCGTGGCGCCAGTGCCCGCGCTCAAGCCCGGCGCGCGCATCGCCATCGTGGCGCCGGCGTCCGCCGCGCTGAATGCCGCGGACGATGCCGCCGAATGGCTGCTGGCGCGCGGCTACGACCCGCAGGTCATGCCGGCGTCACGCTCGCGGCTGGACGCGCCCTATGACTATCTGGCCGGCGCGGACGCCGACAGGCTGGCCGATCTGCACGCCGCCTTCGCCTCGCCCGAGATCGGTGCCGTCTGGTGCCTGCAGGGCGGCTTCGGCTCCTGGCGCCTGCTGGACCAGCTGGATTTCGATCTGCTGCGCCGCCATCCCAAGCCGTTCATCGGTTACAGCGATATCACGGCATTGCACCTGGCCATGCAGCGACACGCAGGCTTCGTCACATTCCATGGGCCGATGCTGGCGCAGGACCTGCTGGCTGGCAAACGCGAGCCCACCGAATCGCATTTGCTGTCGATGATCACCGGCCAGTTGGGGCAGGGGGCATGGATTATGCCGCCCCCGTATGCGACCGCCACGGAACTGATATCGGGTACGGCGACCGGACGGCTGATCGGCGGCAACCTGGCGCTGATCGGCGCATTGATGGGCTCCGACAGCGAAATCGACACTCGAGGCGCCATCCTCTTCATCGAGGACGTCAATGAAGCCTTGCCCCGCATCGACCGGCTATTGAACCAACTGGCGGCCGCCGGCAAGTTCGACGAGCTCAAAGGCGTGCTGGTCGGCAACTTCACCCGGATCCTGGGCGTGTCGGGCGACGATGCCCAGGCCCAGGGGCTGCTGTACCCGCTGATACTGGACCAATTCCGCTCCCGCGGCATTCCCGTGCTGGCGGGATGGCCCAGCGGCCACGGCGATCCGAACCTGACCTTGCCGCTGGGCGCGCAGGTGACTTTGGACACGCGGCGCGGCGGGTTGCGCCTGGAGCAGGCGGTAGTCGTTTAGGCAAAATTTGCACTATTAATAAGTCATAAATTTAAGATATGACTCATTAATAGATCTTTAGCAGGTTTTGCCATGACTCATTAATAGTGCAATTCCTTCAATCAAGCACTATTATTGAGTCATGAAAAAGAAGATCGAACCCAGCTTCGATGGCGCCCAAGCGCTTGCCCGGATCGGCGCCAACATCCGCACCGCCAGATTGCGCCGCGCCGAAACCGAGTCCACGCTGGCCAGCCGCATGGGCGTGTCGCGCGCCACCATCACGCGCCTGGAGCGCGGCGACGGCGGCGTGTCCCTGGCGCTGGCCATCGAAGCCTTGCTGCAGTACGGCTACGCCGACCAGGTCTACGCCCTGGGCGACCCCGAACTCGACGGCGTGGGCAAGCGCCTGGACGCGGTGCGCCGGCCCAGCCGCGGCAGCGGCAAGGCGCCGAACGCGCACCGCGCCGATCCCACCCAGCTGTAGCGCCGGCCTATGGTGCAGACCCGAAAACACAAGTCGGTGGAAAGCGAGCTGTATGTCTACGTGGACATCCGCGGCGAGGCGGTGCTGGCTGGCCTGCTGACGCTGGACGACACGGACGAAAATCACTTCTACGCCGAATTCACCTATGTGCAGTCCTATGTGAACGACCCGCGCGCCTTTGCGCTGGATCCGCTGAATCTGCCGCTTGTGGACGCGCGCACCACGTTCCGCACCGAAAGCCGCTACGAAACGCTGGGCGCCATCTTCGACGCCGCCCCGGACGCCTGGGGCCGCAACGTCATGCGCGTAGACAACGCCGGCGCCCGCGTGACGGAAGACGAAGTCCTGCTCAAGGGCCGCGGCATGGGCGTGGGGGCGCTGTTCTTCAGCGCCCGCCCGCTCACGCCGAACATGCGCAAGACCTATCGCCTGCCGGAACTCGGCCAGCTGGAATCGCTCGCGGGCCTGCTTACGGACATCGACCAGGGCGTCAAACCCAAGGGCTTGTACCGCGACATCCTGGGCAGCTCCTGGGACATAGGCGGCGCGCGCCCCAAAACCATCGTGCGCGACGAGCATGGCGAAATGTGGATCGCCAAGTTTCCGCGCAAAGGCGACTCCTACGACCGCCAGCGCGTCGAGTACGCCAACCTGGAGATGGCCCGGGCCATCGGCCTGACCGTGCCCGAAATCCGGCTGGTCGAGACGCACCTGGGCGCGGTGCTGCTGACGCACCGCTTCGACCGCGAATTGCTGCCGGCCGGGAAGGGCGGAGATCCGGTGGTCTCCCGCCGGCATTTCCTCAGCGGCGCCTCGCTCATCAGCCCGTCGGCCCAGATCGGCAAGCGCGAACTGGACGGGCCGCGCGGCAAGGCCACCTATTCCTACGCCCGGCTGGCGGACGTGGTCCGCCGCGTGTCGTCCAACCCGGTGCAGGACTTGAAGGAGCTGTACGCGCGCATGATCCTGAACGTGGCCGTCCACAACACCGACGACCACCTGAAGAACGTCGGCTTCCTGAAGGACGCGGGCGCGCAGACCTACCGCCTGTCGCCCTTGTTCGACGTGGTGACGCAGGAAGGCTCCGCCAGGCACTATCTGCACATCGGCGCGGCCGGCCGGGAAAGTTCGTTCCAGAACTGCTTGAGCGAGTACCGGCGCTTCGGCCTGCGCTCGGAATCCGTCGCGCGCGCCATCCTCGATCATGTGCGCGAGGTGGTAGCCGCACGCCAGCGCTACTACGCCATGGCCGGCATGACGGCGGAAGAAATCGGGTACGTGGAAGCGTCCTTGATGGCGTGGCGCCACGGTATATTGCCGGTATGAAAAAGCTGGATATTCCCGCACTGGAGATCTTCGTCGCGGCCGTCGAAGAAAAGAGCCTGTCGAAAGCGGCCGAGCGCGAAAACCTGGTCACTTCCGCCGCCAGCAAGCGCGTGGCGGAACTGGAGCGCCACCTGGAGCGGACGCTGCTGCACCGCCACGGACGCGGGGTCGAGCCGACGCCGGCCGGCGCCTTGCTTTACCAGCGCGCCAAAGCCATCCTGCGCAGCGTGCAGCTGACGGAAAGCGCCATCAATGGCTATTCGACGGATGGTCAGGCGAAAATTCGCCTCGCTTCCAATCCATCGACCATCCTGCAGTTCCTGCCTGGCGTGATGGGCCGCTTCCTGGCCGACCGGCGCGATGTCAGCGTCGACCTGCTCGATGCCCACAGCTACGACATTCCGCGCATGGTGGCGGAAGCGTCGGTCGACATAGGCATCTATCACGCCGATCATCCGGTGCCGGGCGTGTCCTCGTTCCCGTTCCGCCGCGATCGCGTCGGACTGGTCGTCCCGGTGGGGCATCCCCTGGCCGGACGCGCCGAGCTGTTCCTCGAGGACGCGTTGGACTATGACCTGCTGGGCTACTTTCCGCGCCATTCTCTCGATCAGTTCCTGGCCTATGCGGGCCAGACGCTGACGCGCCCGCCCAACGTCAAGTTGCAGGTCTCCAATTTTGAAACCCGCTGCCGCATGATCCGCGAAGGCCTGGGCATAGGCATCGTGCCCGAAGGCATCGCCCGCAACTATCTGGCCTCGATGGGACTGGTGCTGCTGCGCCTGCGCGATGCCTGGGCCGAACGCCAGTTCTATGTCTGCGTGCGCGACGCGGCGCAGTTGGCGCGCCCCGTGGAAGAACTGCTGCGCGCCCTGACGGCGCCGGCGGCGGACGCAAGCTAGGCGCCGCAGCGTGCGCGGCTGACGGGCGACTGCCGGCCGCCCGCAGCTCGCCGCCCGCAGCTAGCCACCCGCAGCTATTTCCCCAAACGGGCCGTGGCGGCTTCCTGCAACACCGGCCGCAGATACGACAGGAACCGTTCCGGATCCTCGCTCATGGGGAAATGCCCCATGCCCTCCATGATCTGCCACTTCGAGCCCGCGATGCGGCCCGCCAGGAACTCGGTGTCCTGCGGCGTGCATGAGTAGTCATATTCGCCAGTCAGCAGCCACAGTGGGCAGCGCTGCGTGTCGATCTGAGCCACGCGTTCCCGGATGTCGCCGTCCGCGGTGTAGAAGTGCAGGTCGCCCTTGAACACGCCCGGTCCGCTTTGCATGTAGTGCCATAGCGTCTCCCAGCGGTGCTTGTCGGGACTGCCCGGGCCCACCAGGCCCGAAACGATGCCGGCGCAGACTTCTCCACCATGCACGTCGGGACGGTTCAGCCATTCCAGGTCGTAGTAGGGGTCCACGTGGGCGCCCGATTGCAGGCCGATGGCCCCGCCAAAACGTTGCGCATGTTCCAGCGCCAGATGCAGCACCATGCGGCCTCCGATGGAGCAGCCCATGACGATGGGGCGTTCCAGCGCCAGCGCGTCGGCCACGCCCAGGACCGCCTCGGCATAGTCCTTGGAGGTCAGGCGATAGGTCTCTTCGTGCCAGCCCTCGGGCGGCGAGGATTTGCCATGCCAGGGCAAATCAAAGGCGATGACGCGGAAATTCCGCAGTATCTCCGGATCGTTCATCAGCGCACGGTACTGGCGGGTATCGGCGCCCGCGGTATGCAGGCACAGCAGGGGCGCGCCGGCGCCGGCTTCTTCAACGTAGACGCGGTGCTCGCGCCCGCCCAATGCCAAACGCAGGTAGCGGCCGACGACAGGTTCGAATACGGCTTGTTGCGGGTTCACGAGGATGCTCCCGGGGTGCGCGGGCAGGCCAGCACCTCCTTGAAATACAGCAGGTTGGACATGAAGGGATAGAGATCGCCCTCGGCGCGCAGGCGGCGGAACTTGATCATGGCCATCAGGTCATGAAAGCCCGGCGCCGGCCTGGGCATCCAGTAGCGGGCCCAGTCCTCGGCTTGCGCCCGCAGCGCGAAATCCCAGCGCGGCATGACGAAGGGGCCACGCCGCACCTGTTCGATGCGGCCGCGCCCCACCGTGATCAGGTGTGCGGTATCACCGGATTCCAGCAGGAACACGGTGTTCAGGTGCCGGCCCCGCCACACCAGCCGTTCGCGCGCGTTCACGGCGCCAGCCAGGCGATGCAGAATGAAATCGTCGTCTTGCATATCGGGTTCCTTGTCAGGACGGCGGTAGATCCAGCCGGTAGATGCCATCTCCCGCGTCCGCGCGCGGATAGCGCCCGGCCACCAGGGGATCATGGCCCGGCACGATGTGCGCATCGGAATCCGCCAACGACCGGATGCGCGCATAGCCCTCCAGCATGTCGCCGACATGGAAGATGGCAGGGAAGGGGTTGTGGTCAGTGTAGTTGCGGTAATAGTGCAGCGCGTCGGACGCCAGCACGATCCAGCCGCGGGCGGTATGCACGCGCACCACTTGCAGGCCCGGCGTATGGCCGCCGATCCGGTAGAGTTCCACGCCCGGCGCCAGCTGGGCATCGCCGTCGTGGAAATGCACCCGTCCGGCATAGAGCCGGCGCACGACCGCCTGCACGTCGTCGGCCGAGAAAAAATGGCGCATCGCCTCGAAGCACATGTAGCGGCCCGTGGCGTAGCGCATTTCGGCATCCTGCAGATGGACCTGCGCCTGCGGATAGGCTTCGACGTTGCCCGCGTGGTCATAGTGCAGATGGGTCAGGACGATATCGCCTATGTCTTCCGGCGCCAGCCCCAGCCGCGCCAGCGCGGCTTCGGGCTGCAGGCTGAAAGCGCGGCCGCGGGCCCGCGCCGAGCAGGCGCTGAAACCGGTGTCGACCAGCACCGCGCGGCCGGCGCCGCGCACCAGCCAGCAATAGAAGTCCAGGGGCATCGGCCCATCGTGCACGTCGCCGCGCGACAGGAAGTTGTCCACGGCCCGCCGCTCCACGCTGGCATAGCGGATTGCATAGACCTCGTGGACGGGCGGGGCCTCGGGTGCCGGTTGCACCGCGCTCATTTCTTGACCAGCTTGCACTGGCTTTCGGCCAGCGGCATGAAGGCCTGGTCGCCTGGCACCGTCTTGACGATCTTGTAGTAATCCCAGGCCGCGGTGGACTCCTTTGGCGACTTCACTTCGACGACGTAGGTGTCGTGGATCAGTTTGCCGTCTTCGCGCAGGCGGGCATTGCGCGCAAAGGCGTCGCGTATCGGCATGCCGCGCAGCGTCCGCATGACCACGTCCACATTGTCCGACCCGGATTTCTCGACCGCGCGCAGGTAGTTCAGCACCGCCGAGTACTGGCCCGCTTGCAAGGCGGTAGGCATCTTGCCCGCGGCCTTGAAGAAGCGTTGCGAAAACGCGCGCGTCTCGTCGTCCATGTTCCAGTAGAAGGTCTCGGCGAAGGTCATGCCCTGCGCCGCCTCCAGCCCCACGCCATGCACGTCGGTAATGCTCATCAGCATGGCGACCAGTTTTTGCCGTTCGGACAGGCCGAACTCGCGCGCCTGCTTGATCTCGTTCTGCAGGTCCGCGCCGGCGCTGGCGAAGGCCACCGCGTCCGCCTTGCTGGATTGGGCAGCCAGCAAAAAGGACGCGAAGTCGGTGCCAGGGAAGGGGTAGCGGACTGTCCCCGCGACCGTGCCGCCGCCGTCCTTCACGAAGCGCATGCCATCGCTTTCCAGCGAATGCCCGAAAGCGTAGTCGGCCGTGACGAAGTACCACTTCTTCGCGCCGGCCTCGACCAGGGGCAGGGTGCCCACCTTGGCCAGCGCGTAGGTGTCATAGACCCACTGCACGTTGTTGGGCGAGCAGTCTTCGCCGGTGATGCGGGTGGCGCCCGCGCCCGTCACCATGGTCATCCGCCCCTTTTCGCGGGCGATGTTCATGACGGCCAGGGCCACGGCGCTATTGCCCAGTTCGGTGACCACGTCGACCTGCTCGCGGTCCATCCATTCGCGGGCGCGGCCCGCGGCCACGTCGGTCTTGTTGAGGTGGTCGGCGGAGAGCATCTCCACCGGCTTGCCCAGGACCTTGCCGCCGAAGTCCTCGATGGCGAGCTTGGTGGCGAGTACCGATCCGGGCCCGACGTTGCCGGAGTAGGCGCCGGACATGTCCGTCAACACCCCGATGCGCACGACGCCGTCCGATATGCCGTCCGCCGATGGCGCCTGTGCCTGCGCCAGTCCGGTGCCGGCGGCGAGCGCCAGCAGGACGGTGATTTTCTTGTTCATGGTTTGTCTCCTGGTTTGGCCTATATCTGGCTTACGTACTTGATCTGCATGAATTCCTGCAGGCCCTCTATGCCGCCTTCCTTGCCCAGGCCGCTGTCCTTGAAGCCACCGAAAGGCGTCTCCGGCAAGGACGCCTGGCAGTGGTTGACGCAGACGACGCCGCTTTCGATGCGCTCGGTCGCGGTCCGCGCGATGCCGGCGTCACGCGTGAAGACATAGGCGGCCAGGCCGAACGGCAGGCGGTTGGCCAGCGCCAGGCCTTCGTCCAGGTCCCTGAATGGACTGACCAGCGCCAAGGGGCCGAAAGGTTCAGTATTGGCGGCGAGACTGTCGGTCGCCACGTCGCGCAGCACGGTCGGCGACCAGAACCAGCCCGGCAGATCGGGCCGCGTGCCGCCGGCCGCCAGTTGCGCGCCATGCGCCAGCGCGTCGGCCACCATGGACTCCATCGCCGCCAGGCGCCTGGGGTTGGCCAGCGGTCCCATCTGCACGCCCGCGTCCAGGCCATTGCCGACCCGCCATCCGCGAGCGCGTTCCGCCAAGCGCGCCACAAAGCGTTCATATGCGCCTTGCTGCACATACATGCGTGTAGGCGAAGTGCAGATCTGGCCGGAGTTGCGCAGCTTGGCCGCCAGCACGGTATCGGCGGCAGCCTCGGCGTCGGCGTCATCGAACACCAGCACCGGAGCGTGGCCGCCCAGTTCCAGCGTGGCGCGCTTCAGGCCAGCGGCCGCCATCACGGCCAGCTCGCGCCCGATGGAGGTGGACCCGGTGAACGTCACCATGCGGATCAGCGGCGACTCGATCAGCCGGCGCGAGATTTCGCCCGGGTCGCCGAACAGCATGTTGAGCGTGCCGGCGGGCAGTCCGGCGTCGGCTAGCGCGCGGCCGATTTCCAGCGCGATCGCGGGAGTCTCTTCGGAAGGCTTGATGACGACGGAGCAGCCGGCGCCGAGCGCGCCCGCGATCTTGCGCGAAGGCGTGATGGCCGGCGCGTTCCAGCCGGAGAAAGCCGCCACCGGTCCCACCGGTTCCGGAATCGCCATCTGGCGGATGCCGGCGACGCGTCCCGGGATCAAGCGGCCATAAGTGCGGCGCGCTTCCTCGGCCGCCCATTCGAACATTTCGGCGGCCGTGGCCACTTCCTTTTCGGATTCCGCCAGCGGCTTGCCCAGCTCGCGGGTGATCAGCCAGGCCAGGCGCGGCGTGCGCTCGCGCATCAGCGCCGCCGCGCGCCGCAGGATTGCGGCCCGTTCCAGCGCGGGCGTGTCGCGCCAGCGCGGAAAGCTGCGATGCGCCGAGTCCAGCGCCGCGTCGATATCTTCCGATGTAGCGACCGGCAGGCGGCCCAGCGCCGCCTGCGTGGCGGGATCCACCACGTCCAGCGTGCGGCGGTTTCCCGCCGGCAGGGCATGGCCGCCGATCAACAGCTTCAGTTCGGGGTATTGCAGTGAGTTATCCATTTATTCCGCCTTGGCGATGTTGCCGTCCCGGATCACTTGCGCCCAGCGTTCGGTCTGGGACTGGATGTGCCGCGCGAAGTCATCCGCGCTGCCCGTCATCGGAAACTGGCCCAGTTTCAGCAGCGCCTCGCGCGATTCCGGCGTGCCCATAACCTTGTTGACCGCCGTGTTCAGGCGCAGCGTCACGTCGGGCGGCAAGCCCGCCGGCGCCAGCACGCCGTTCCAGGGTTCGGCGGTGAAACCCGGGATCCCCGCGGCTTGCGCCACGGTCGGGATGCCGGGCGCGACGGCCGAGGGTTCCGCGCTGGCGATCGCCAAGGCGCGCATCTTGCCGGCCTGCACCTGGGGCATGGCCGCGATCGCGCTGAGGAACGCCATGTCGACCCGGCCCGCGACCAGGTCGGCAATGGCGGCCGAATCGCCCTTGTAGGGCACATGCGTGATGTCCAGTTTCGCAGCGCTCTTGAACCATTCCCCCGCCAGATGGTTGACCGCGCCGCTGCCGGCCGACGCGAAGGTCAAGCTGCCCGGCTTCTGGCGCGCCCCGGCGATCAGTTCCTGCACGGTGTTGAAGGGAGAGCTGGAGGGCACCACCAGCAGGTAGGGATAGCTGGCCACCAGCGCCACGGGTTGGAAGTCCTTCAGCACCTGGTAGTCGACCTTCTGCTTGTAGACGGGCTCGATGGACAGTGTGCCGCTGCTGCCCAGCATCAGCGTGTAGCCGTCGGCGGCGGCGCGCTTGACCGATTGCACGGCGACCACGCCGTTGGCCCCTGCGCGGTTCTCGACCACGACGGTCTGGCCCAATTCGGCCTCGAGCTTGCGCGCAAGGTATCGGCCCACCGCGTCGGTGGGGCCGCCCGCGGTGAAGCCGATGACCAGCGTGACCGGCTTGGAGGGATAGTCGGCCGCGGCCGCGTTGCAACTGATGATGGCGGCGAGCGCGGGCAGCGCGCACCTGGCTAAGAGTGATTTCATATCAGCTTGACCATCACCGGGTAGTACTCCTTGACGAAGCCGGCTGCGCGGGTGCGCTCCAGCAGGTCATGCGTCAGCTTGGCGGAGCGGGCGTCCACCTCTCCCTGCCGAGCCAGTTCCAGCGCCAGCAGGATGTCCTTGATCGCGTACTCGGTCGGAAAGGTCTTTTCGGGGTAAGTCTCGGCGGCCAGCGCCTTCAGGCCGGGATTGCGCAGCACGAAGCTGTCGGCCGACCCCTTGCTCAGCGCGTTCAGCAGCAGCGCGCCGTCGACGCCGGCGCTGCGGCCTATGGTGATGGCCTCTGCCAAGGCATGCACCGTCATGAATACCACCATGTTGTTCATGATCTTGACCACTTGGCCGTTGCCCACGCCGCCGCAAAGCAGCACGTCGGTGCCCATGCACGACAGATAGGGCAGCACGGTCTCGTAGTCTTCGGGCGTGGCGCCCACGGTGATCATCAGGGTACCCAGCCTGGCGGCCTCGCGCATGCGGGCGACCGGCGCGTCGATCAGCAGGATGCCGTGGCCGCGCAAGGTCTCGGCCAGCTTGCGCGTGCGGGTGACGTCGCTGGTGCTCATATCCACCACGATGCGCACGCGTCCGGCCGCCTCCACCAGGCCCCCCGGACCGGTGCACACCTGTTCCACCTGCACGATGCTGGGCAGGGACAGGAACACGATTTCCGCGCTTTGCGCCACCTCGATGATGGAGGCGCAGGCACGGCCTCCGAGCGCGCCGATCCGCGCCACCGGATCGGGGCTGATATCGGTCACATATACCGGATGGCCGGACTTGCGGACCAGGTTGGCGCACATGGGTTCGCCCATGACGCCCAGCCCGATGAAGCCCAGCGGGGTCTTGCTGTCGCTCATTACTTCCTCCTTTGTGTTGCGGGTTTTTTAGTTGTTGCATGCAGCTTACGGAGCGCGCCGGGCTGCCGGTATGAAAAATTGGCAAAGCAACCTTCTCCATTTCCGTCCCCCCGGGATCAAGAACGCTCGTTTTCCTTTTTATCAACGCTGGCCGGCCGGGGACGCATAGAGTGATCGGCAGAGATGAATATGAGCGAGGCGCCGCCGCGCCGCGACGACAACGGAGACACGCATGTTGCTGGACACGATTGCGGCCTATGGCGCGCACGACACCCGGGCCCGCTTGCCCGACGAAGTCATCCACCACGCCAAGCGCGCCTTCCTGGACTGGCTGTCGGCCCTGTATCCGGGCACCCGCGGCCAACCCTGCCTGCAGTTGCTGGGCGCCCATGGCGCGGAACTCGGTGCGGGCAAATCCAGTCTGCCGGGCTGCGCCACCACGGCCTTTCCGGCCACCGCGGCCTGGATCAACGGCAGCGTGTCCCATGCCGTCGAGTTCGACGACATTTACCGCGACGCGATCTACCACCCCGGCTGTCCGACCATCGCCGCGGCGCTGGCGCTGGCGGAAGACGCCGATGCCAGCGGCCAGCAACTGCTCAACGCCATCGTGGTGGGCTACGAGATCTCGACCCGTATCGGCGCGGCGGTACAGCCGGCGCATTACCGCTACTTCCATACGACTGGCACCGTGGGCTGCTTCGGCGGCGCGGCGGCTGCGGCCGCCTTGTGCGCGCCGGGCGACGCCCAGGTCATGCTGCATGCGCTGGCCACGGCGGGTACGCTGGCCAGCGGCCTGCAGCAGGCTTTCCGCTCGGACGCCATGAGCAAGGCGCTGCACGCGGGGCATGCGGCGGCCGTCGGCGTGCGCGCGGGGCAGGGCGCCGCCCACGGCATCACCGGCGTACCGGACATCCTGGAGGGCGAGGTCGGCTTCGGCGCTGCGCTGGCGCAAGACCCCGACTGGAACCTGGCGATCGACGGCCTGGGCCAGCGCTACAACATCCTGCGCATCACCCAGAAGAACCACGGCTGCTGCGGCCATACTTTTGCCGCGATTGACGGCGCCCTGGCGCTGCGGGCCCGCGGCGTGCGCGCGGACGACATCGCATCCTTGCGCGTGGACGCCTACCGGACGGCCCTGGACGTCACCGGCAACTTCGCCCCCGCCACGGCCTTCGAGGCCAAGTTCAGCCTGCCTTATGTGGTGGCGCATGCCCTGGTCCACGGCTCGGTGCGCCTGGACGCTTTCGAGCCAGAACGTTTGCGGGATCCGCAAGTGCGCCAGCTGATGCAAAAGCTGGAACTGCGCGCCGATGCCGCGCTGACCGCCGGCTTTCCGCGCATGCGCGCCGCCCGCGTCTCCATCACCACCGCCAGCGGCCAGACGCTGGAACACCATGCTCCCTACCGCAAGGGCGATCCCGAAGCGCCGCTCTCCGACGCCGAACTGAATGACAAGTTCGAAGAACTTGCCGGTCCGGTGCTGGGCCGCGAGCGCGCCCTGGCGCTGCGCGACGCCGTCTGGCGCCTGGACGGCATGCCGGTCCGCGCGCTGCGGCTGGCCGCCGACATGCCCCGGCCCTGACGCATTTCCCCTCCGTCCATCCATGACACCAGCCTCATCCATGTCAGACATCTCTTTTGCAGAAGCGCTCCTGTCGCCTCGTGCCATCGCCCTGGTCGGCGCTTCCGGCGACGCGCGCAAGAATACCGCCCGGCCGCTGCGCTTCATGCGCAAGCACGGCTATGCCGGCGCGGTCTATCCCATCAACGCGGGGCGCCCGGAAATCCTGGGCGAAAAAGCCTATCCCTCGCTGGCCGGCCTGCCAGGGCCGGTCGACCATGTGTTCGTCATGATCCCCGGCAGCGAAGTCGCGGCCATGCTGGCGCAATGCGCCCAGGCCGGCGCCCGGGTCGTGACCATCTATTCCGACGGGTTCGGCGAGACCGGCGCCGAAGGCCAGGCGCGCCAGGCGGCGCTGGTGGCGCAGGCCCGGGCGCTGGGCTTGCGCCTGCTGGGACCCAACAGCATCGGGTCCGCCAACCTGCATACCGGCGGCATCCTGTCGGTCAACGCCGCGTTCGAGGCGGATACCCTGCTGGCGGGCGACCTCAGCCTGGTGTCGCAAAGCGGCTCGATGATGGGATCGCTGCTGTCGCGCGCGGCAGCGCGCGGCTTCGGCTTTGCCAAGTCCGTCTCCGTCGGCAACGAGAGCGACATCACGGTCGGTGAAGTGGTCGATGCGCTGGTGGACGATCCGCAGACCAAGGCCATCCTGCTGTTCCTGGAGACTTTGCGCGACGCCGCCACCCTGGCCCGGGCGCTGAGTCGGGCGCGAGCCGCGGGCAAGCCCGTGATCGCCTACAAACTGGGGCGCTCCGAACAGGGCGATGCGCTGGCGCAGTCGCACACCGGCGCCATGGCGGGCAATGACGTCGCGGTGGATGCGTTCCTCAAAGCCTACGGCGTCATGCGGGTGCGCAACCTGGAGACGCTGTTCGAGCTGGCGCCGCTGGCGTCGCGCCATTCCCGCGCAGGCAGTTCGCTGCGCGCCCCGGACCAGCCCGCGCGGGTCGCGGTGATCACGACCACAGGCGGCGGCGCGGCGACGGTGGTCGACAATCTGGGGCTACACGGCATGGTGGCGGTGGCGCCGCCCGCCGACTTCGTGCAACGCATGGGCGAGCAAGGCCTGCGCATCCGCGAAACACCCGTCATAGACCTGACCCTGGCGGCCAGCAGCGCCCAGTACAAAATGCTGCTGGAACATTTGCTGCGCGCCGGCTGGTGCGATGCGGTGCTGAGCGTGGTCGGCTCGTCCGCGCAGTTTCATCCCGGGCTGGCGGTCCAGCCGCTGCTGGAAGCTGACAAACCCGCGGATAAGCCCCTGGCGGTATTCCTGGCCCCGGAGGCGCCCGAATCGCTGGCGCTGCTGCGCGCTGGCGGCATCGCGGCCTTCCGCACGCCGGAAGCGTGCGCGGACGCGCTTGCGGTGTACTTCGCCGCGGGCGGCAGGCCGCCGGCGGCTGGCGCGGCGATGGCCTGGCCGGCCGGATTGCCCCGCTCAGGCATGCTGAGCGAGCACGAGGCCGGCGCCTTGTTTCGCGAACTGGGCGTGCCGGTGGCGCAGGGTCAGCTTGTGGATCCGGCCACGCTGCAGCATGCCGTGCCGTATCCCGTGGTCGCCAAGATCTGCTCGCGCGACCTGGCGCACAAGACGGAGCTGGGCGCCGTGCGCGTCGGCATCGCCGATGGCGACACCCTGCGCGGCGCCGTGCAGGAAATGCTGGAAAACGTCCGGCGCCAGGCCCCGGACGCGCGGATCGACGGCATCCTCGTGCAGCCCATGGAAGCGCGCCTGATCGAAATGATCCTGGGCTATCGCCATGATCCCCTGGTCGGCCCGACCGTGCTGCTGGGCGCGGGCGGCGTTGCCGCTGAACTGTCGCCCGACTACGCCGTGCGCCTGGCGCCGGTGGACCAGGAAGAGGCCCGCAGGATGATCCTCGAAGTCCGCCAGACCCGGCTGATACGCGGCTTTCGCGGCTTGCCCCAGGGCGATTGCGAGGCGCTGGCGCGCGCCATTGCCGCGTTTTCCCGTCTGGCTTGCGCCACCGGCGTGCAGATCGAAGAAGCCGAAATCAACCCCTTGTTCGTCCGCGCCGATGGCGTGGTCGCGGTCGACGGCCTGGCCCGCCTGGCCTGAAGCCCGTTCAGATTACCCCTTACCAGGAACCCAAGATGGATTTCAACCTGACTCCGGAACAACTGGATTTTCAAGGCGCCGTGCGGCGTTTCGCGCAAGGCGAACTGCGCGCGGGCGCGGTCGAGCGCGCCCATTCCGACGACTACCCCTGGGACGTCGCCCGCAAGATGGCCAGCCAGGGCCTGCTGGGCATCACCATCGCCGAGGCAGACGGCGGCGTCGGCGGCTCGCTGATGGATGCCGTGATCGCCATCGAAACGGTCGCCTCGGTGTGTCCGCGCAGCGCCGACGTGGTGCAGGCGGGCAACTTCGGCGCGATCCGCGTGCTGGCCGAGTACGGCAGCAGCCTGCAGAAGCAAAAGTACCTGAGCGCGCTGCTCGCGGGCGAAGGACTGATCTCGGTGGGCATGACGGAGCCGGATGCCGGCTCGGCGGTGACCGAACTCAAGACCAGCGCCACGCGCGCCGATGGCGGCTGGCGCATCAACGGCACCAAGATCTTCACCACCCACGGTCCGCACGCCAGCGTGATTCTGACCTATGTGCGCTTCGGCCCGGGCACCGGCGGCATCGGCTCGGTGCTGATCGACACCAAGGCGCAAGGCGTCAAGCTGGGCAAGCGCTCCGCCTTCATGTCCGGCGAGGAATGGGTGGAAATCTTCTTCGACAACGTGTTTGTCGCCGACGACATGGTGGTGCTGGGAGAGGGCGGTTTCAAGAAGCAGATCGCCGGTTTCAATGTGGAGCGCATCGGCAACACGGCGCGCTCGCTGGCATTGGGCCGCTATGCCTACGAAGAAGCGCGCAACTGGGCCATGCAGCGCAAGCAGTTCGGCCGCCTGCTGTGCGAATTCCAGGGCTTGCAGTGGAAGTTCGCCGACATGCGCATCAAGCTGGACGCGGCCCAGCTGCTGCTGTACCGCGCCGCCAGCGCGGCCGACACCGGCTTTCCTTCGGCCACGGAAACCGCCATCGCCAAGGCCTACTGCAACCAGGTCGGCTTTGACGTCGCCAACGACGCGCTGCAGGTCCTGGGCGGGCTGGGCTACAGCCGCGAATCGCTGGTCGAGTACTGCGTGCGGCGCTGCCGCGGCTGGATGATCGCGGGCGGCTCGATCGAGATCCTGAAAAACCGCATCGCCGAAGGTATCTTCGAACGCAGCTTCCCGCAACGGCCGCCGCGCTAGGCCCGCTACACCCGCTTGGCCGACCAGTTTCCCCGACCAGCGGCGCTGCCGCTCATCTGCTTGCCGTTGACCGTTCCGGTATAGCGCACGCCGTTGGCGACAAACGAGATCTCGCTGCCGTTCAGGCGCGCCTCCGAGATCGGCGCGCTGCCCAGCTTGCCGGACAAGCGCTGGTAGCGCTGCTCCAGCTGCAAGGGCTGACCGTCCACTTCCCAGTTGCCCGCCACCTTGGCGGGCACGATCCACAGCAACGCCGTGCAGTAGGTACTGCAATCCTGCCGGATCGTTTCCTCGGCGTCCGGCTCCCAATCGCCCATGCGGAAGGAGTTCGACACGATCCGCGTGCCGGGCGCCAGTTCAAGCAGCCTGGGCCGCAGCTTTTCGTTGATGGTCGACAGGAGGAACATGGTGATGACGTCCGCCCGCGACAGATCGGTGGCGAACAGGTCCGCCGTTACGAAGGTGGCGCGGTCGGCGACGCCGGCGCGCTCCGCGTTGCGGCGCGACAGCTCGACCAGGTCCGGGTTGTATTCGATGCCTTGAGCCGTAAGGCCGCGCTGCGCGGCGGTAATGACGGTGCGGCCGTCGCCCGAGCCCAGGTCCATCAGCCGGTCCTTGGGCGTGACTTTCGCCATGTCCAGCATGGTATCGACCAGGGCCTGTGGGGTGGGTACCCAGATGACGTCCTTGCCGTCCTGGCCGACGTCGGGAACATACTCTTTCTGTTCGGCGGACTGCGCCGCCGCGGACGCGCTGTGCGCGGCTGGCGGCACGCAGGCCAAGGCCAGAGCCATCGCCGAGGCGAGCAGGGCGCCGCGCAGCCGCGGCGGGTTTGCCCGGGCCACGGGCCTGAAGGACGAGATCGCGATTTGCATGATGTGGGCTCCTTGCAGGTAAGGCATGCGGATGGACGAACCTTGCTTGGCGGCCGTCCCGGGAAACAAGGCTAGGCCTGCGGCTGCGCCGGCTCCAGCAGGCGCAGCAAGGGCAGGCCCGCGGCCAGCACTGCCAGCCCGATCAAGGCGCCGGCGCCGGCATACATGGCGCTGGAGTACACCAGGCCGGCGCAGGTCAGCGCCAGCAGCAGCGGGGGCAGGGGATAGAGCGGCACGCGGAACGGGCGCGGACGGTCGGGGTCGATGCGGCGCAGCCGCCATACCGAGGCCGCGACCAGCAGCATGAAGATCCAGAACACCGGCGCGGTGTAGGCGACCAGGGTCTGCACGCTGTTCTGGCTGAAAGCGCCCAGCGCGATCAGCGCCAGCGTGATCGCCCCCTGGACCAGCAGCGCGGATGTGGGCGTCTGGCCCTGCGCGCTCCAGGCCGCCAGCGCGCGCAGGCGCGGCACGTCGCGGCCCAGCGCGCAATACACGCGCGCGCCGGTGATGATGGTGCCGTTGATGGTGCTGAGTGCGGTGGCGCAGATCGTCAGGCTGAGCAAGGCCGCCGCGTACGGACCAGCGGCCAGTTGCATCACGTCGGCGCCCAGGGCCGGCGTGTCGCGCAAGCCTTGCAGGCCGAAGATCTCCAGCAGCGCCAGATTGGTCAACACGTACGCCCCGGTCACGAGCAGCGTGCCGATCAGCAGTACGCGGCTCATGTTGCGGCCGGGATCGCGCAACTCGCCGCTCAGATAGGCGGCCTCGTTCCAGCCGCCATAGGTCAACAGCACGAACACCATGCCCATGCCCAGCAGGCCCGCGGCATTGCCCGTCAGCGGCGCCAGTTCGGCATTGGCGCGCGGCGCGCTGTCTCCCGCCGCCGTCAGGCTGGCGACCAGCACCGCAGCCAAAGCCGCCACCGTCAGCGCGGTGAACAGCCATTGCAGGCGTTTCGAGTAGCGCGTGCCCGCCACGTTCAAGGCGGTCAACGCCACCACCGATATTGCCGCGTGCAGCGCCGGGCCATAGGTGCCCAGTGGCGCGAGACGTTGCGCGTAGTCGCCATAGATATAGGCCACGACCGCGATGGCGCCGGTCTGGATGACGGAGCAACGCGCCCAGGCGAACATAAGTCCCACACGGCGCCCCCAAGCGCGCGTCAGGTACAGGTACTCGCCGCCCGCGCCGGGATAGGCCGATCCCAGCTCCGCGTAGCAAACCGCGCCGACCAGCATCACCAGGCCGCCCGCGCACCAGAGCCCGATATAGGCCGCCTCGGAACCGGCGTGCTGTGCCACCAGGGGCGGAAAACCGAATATGCCGATTCCGATCACCACGCCCACCAGCACCATGGTGGCATCCATTACCGACAAGCCGGCAGGCGCGCGCGGCTGGAGCAGCAGGGCCGGATTCGCGGACGAGCGCAGGGTGGGCTGTGTCATCGGAGGCTCTCGGTGGGGCGCGGCGGGCGCGGGAGACGACGGCGTTTCGGGGACGGGGCCTGACAATCACCTGAACAAATTGCGACCGGCAGCGGTGCGTAAAAGTTTCTCCGGGTTTTCCCAGGGAGTGCGTCGATTACGCTAATTCAGCTTGCATTCAGATATTAGGTTTCACCTAATAAATAACTCTTAACTCATTGTTTTTGTTATATTTTCAATGCTATTGAAAGTGCTTTATTTAAAGTAATTTCTTAAGTTTGTGACGATCTCGATATGCCGCGCTTACCGCGCTATGCTGATTGCGCCGGACGCGCGCCACACGAGCCGCAGCCGCAAAGGGAAGGGAGCCAACCGCAATTCAGGAGCAGCGATATGAAGCTATCCATACGCGTGGCAACGGCAGGACTGACGCTTTCCGCGCTGCTGGGCGTGACGCCCGCTGCGCTGGCGCACCATGGCTGGTCTTGGGCCGAAACCGAACAGATGACGCTGCAAGGCACCGTCCAACAGGTGCAGATCGCGCCTCCGCATCCCTGGCTGGACGTGCGCGCCGACGACGGCGTCTGGCGCGTTGAACTGGGCAATCCCACCCAGACCAAGGACGCCGGATTCGTCGAGGGTTCCGCCAAGTCGGGCGATGCCATCATCGCCATCGGCAACCGCGACAGCGAAGCCGGCACCAAACGCATGAAGGCCGTTCAGATCAAGGTGGGCGGCAAGACCTACGACATCTATCCCAGCCGCATCAAGAAGCCCTGAAGCGCGGCTGCGCCCATGCCTGAGCTGCTGCGCCTGGCGCTGGAACAGCTTGAATCGCTGCCGCCGTCGATCTGGCTGCGGCGGTCGGGCACGCTATATCTGCTGGTAAACGCCGCTCACATCGGAGCCATCGGTCTGCTCATCGGCTCCATCGTCCCGCTGGACCTGCGCCTGCTGGGGCTGCTGAAGCCCGGACCGCTGGCCATGCTGGCGCCTGTGCTGGCACGCACGGCGGCCGTGGGCCTGGCGCTGGCTGTGTTGACCGGTGCCATGCTCTTCAGCGTGCGGCCGCTGGAATACCTGGAAAATCCCGCCTTTGGAGTCAAGATGGGTCTCTTGGCCGCAGGCGCGGTCAACGCGCTGCTGGCACGGCGCAGCAAAGCCTGGGAGATGCTCCAGGAGCAGGGCATGGCCTCGGCCGGAATGCGCCTGCGAGCAGGCGCGTCTTTATTTTTGTGGCTGGGTTGCCTGGTCGCGGGGCGCTGGATCGGATTCCTTTGAAAGCGGCCTGGGCCTGCGTCCGCGGCAGGCGCGGTCGCGATTCCGGCGCCCCGAGCATCAGCGCGTTGCGCTGGCGACGGCCTCGACCGTGATGCGCAGTTGCACTTCGTCGCTCACGCCCGGCGCGAACGCATCCACGCCGAAATCACTGCGCTTCACGACCGTCATGGCGTCAAAGCCAATGGCCGGGCGTTGCGCCATCGGGTGCATGCCTTGCTTGTTCTGGCGCGCCTGCAGCACCACCGGCTTTTCGATGCCCTTGATGCGCAAGACGCCATTGATGCTGAGCTTGCCGTCGCCATGGTCGGCGACCGAGGTGCTCTTGAACTGGATGTCCGGGTACTTGGCCGCCTGGAAGAATTCCGCGCCTTGCAGCATCTCATCCAGCTTGGGTACATGGGACGTCAGGCGCGCCACGGGCACGCTCAGGTCGACCGCCGACTTTGCCGGCTGGGCGGCGTCGTAGCGGATCACGCCGGTCACGGCGCCGGCATGGGCGGTAGGCTTGGAAAAGCCCAGATGGTCCCAGGTCACCACGATCTCCGTGTGTTCGGGATCGATCTGGTAGTCCACGGGCGCGGCATGCGCGGGTAGGCTGCCCAAGGTAAGGAGGGATGCGGCCAGGAACGCAGCGTAGGTGTGCTTCATTTGATTCTCTTGATGTTCGGCGCCCGGAGAAGTCCGGGCGCTCATTCCGTCGTCTGCTGGCTTAAACCGAGCTGACAAAGACGGCACGAAAGAAGGATAGGAAATGATGCAATATCGCGGTAGCCGCAAGGAACTGGCCGCAGCGTTCCATTTTTGATGGCAATCAAACCTTGGTGGCAATCAAGTCCGTTGCTTGGCGCATCGATGCGCCCCGCGGGGACTGGCCGGACATCGCATGCCGGCCAGTCCCCGCGGGTTCATTGCATGGGCAGTCAGGCGGCGGCCTGCGCTTCGGCCAGCGCTCGCTGCACGGCCGGCCGGGCGGCGACCCGGGCCAGATAGGCCGTCAGCTTGGGAAACTGCGTCAGGTCCACGCCGTCGCCCTCCAGCCAGCTGCCTATGGTGTACAGATAGCCGTCGACCACGCTGTAATGTTCGCCCGCCGCCCAGGGGCCGACGATTTGCGATTCGAGATAGGCGGCGCAGGCGGTCATGGATTGCGGCACCTTGGCCTGCATGGCGGCATGCGCGGCCGGATCGTCCGCCCAGCGCGCGCCGCGGCGCTTGTGCGCGTGCGCCACGTGGGCGGTGGACGCCAGATAGCTCGCTAATTCCTGCATGCGCGCGAATGCGAACGGATCGTCGACCGGCGCCAGCTGCGCGGCCGGAAAGCTCTGCGCCACGAAGGCGAGCAGGGCGGGGGTCTCGGTCAGCACGCCGTGTTCGGTCGCCAGCGCCGGCACGCGGCCCTTGGGATTGACGCGCAGGTACTCAGGGCTTTGCTGCTGCAGGGCGCCCATATCAAGCTTGACCAGATCGAAATCGGCGCCAGCTTCGCGCAGCGCGATATGCGTCGCCAGCGCACAGGTGCCAGGGGCGGAATAAAAAGTCCAACGGGACATCTGCATCCTCTTTGTTCAATGGGTGAAAAGCCGGGTCGCCACAACAAGCTGCCCGCGACAGGGTAGCCCGATCACTTGGCGATTCCAATAAAGACGGCCAGACAGCGCTCGACTTCCAGCAGCGTTGCAGCCTCGATGCGGCCGAAAGCAGGGCCAAGCTTGTCCCGCCTTACGGTTAGCGCCTTGTCGACCATGATTTGAGATAGCTGTTGCAAACCGTTCTGAGCAGTCGGCCTTGCGTTGACCCGCAGCAAGGGAGCCTCGACCAGACTGCTGGTCACCGGCAGGACGGTGATGCTTCCATGTTCGCTGAACAGGTCAGCCTGAATGACCAGGGCCGGACGCGGTTTGCCAAAATCGCCTTGCGCCACGACTGTCACCAGTTCGCCGCGCATCAGGGCTCCCAGCCTTCCAGCTCGGACATCGCCTGATGCATCAGGCGATGCGTTGCGTGATCTGCCGCATCGGCCTCGGTCGCCAGGCGCGATTGCCTCAGGCATTCCTCGGCGAAATCCGGCCGTCGGGTATCAGGCACCCAGATCTGGACCGGACGCAAGCCGGCCATGCGCAGCGCGGTGCGATGCTTGTTGACGCGGGCGTTCACACTGGATGTCACCATGGCAGCCTCCCTGTTGCATGTAACAGAGTACACGGGGAAGTCGTTACATGCAACGGGTATCGCGGTTGCCGCCACGAGCCGCGTTTCGTCAATCAAGCATGTCATAGCCACGTTGGCCGTCCGTATGGATAGAACCGCTCACGATATCTGATCTACATCATGTCGCAATCCGAATTGACCGCAAGACCCGATGCATCCGCGGCATCTGCTCCGCCCTGCGTGATAGCATCTGCGCCGATAAGGAATCCCTGATGCACGCATCTTCCTATGCCCGTAGACGTTGGGTCGCGCTGGTCGCGATGACCCTGTTCGTCTTTCAGGCGCTGATCGCGTCCTCCGCGCTGGCGGCCTCCGGCATGGGAACGGCCAAGGCGGGAGTCACCACCATCGTCTGCACCGCCAGCGGCCCGCGCGTGGTCACGCTGGATGTCGATGGGCAGGGGCAGGGCGCACAGCAGCACAGCGGCGCCTTGCCGCATTGCTGCAGCGCAGGCTGCGCCATGCTCAGCGGGGCCACGCCTCCCGAAATTCTCCTGCTCGCCTGGTTCCTGCCGGCGACGGCGCCCGCCGTCCATCCTCCGGCCGCGGAACCGCAATTCTCCAGCGCTTTAGCCCGGCTGCCACAGCGGTCGCGAGCGCCGCCTCAGTCCGCCTGACCTCCTTCCCGCACGTTATCGACAGGCCATCCGCTCAGCCCGCAAGCCTGCGGGCCTGAACGGCTGCGCCAGCATCGCCGGCACGCACCGGACCACGGGTCCCGCGCGCCGCGGGGAGGGGCGTCCACGTGCCATCAATGCGCGCCTCAGACGTGCGACTGCGGGCCTTCACCCCTGAAGGCGCGGGTTGCCGTCAGTCCGCGCCCGCTACAGAACTTTCCCGATCGATAGAAACCTGACATGACCAAGAAAGAGGAATTCCTGCGTATGAGTTGCCTGGCCGCCGCCCTGGCCGCCTCATTCCCCGTCTGGCCCCAAGCCGCCGAGACGAACAAGATCTACACCACCGATCCCGTGGTCATTACGGGCGTGGAACCCAGCGCGCCGTTGACCTTCACCACGGATCCCAAGATCCCGCGCCAGCCGCTGCCGGCCAGCGACGGGACAGACTATCTGAAGACGATTCCCGGCTTCTCGGCCATCCGCAATGGCGGCACCAATGGCGATCCCGTGCTGCGCGGCATGTTCGGCTCGCGCCTGAATCTGCTGACCAACGGCACCTCCATGCCGGGCGCCTGCCCGGCGCGCATGGACGCGCCCAGCTCCTATATTTCGCCTGAGAACTTCGACCAGCTCACGGTCATCAAGGGACCGCAGACCGTGCTGTGGGGACCGGGCGCGTCGGCCGGCACGGTCAAGTTCGACCGCGACACGCCGCGATTCACGGCCGCCGGCGTGCGATTCGACGGCAGCCTGACGGGCGGCTCGTTCGGCCGCAACGACCAGGCCGCCGATCTGACCGTGGGCAACGACAAGGTCTACACGCGCATCACGGCCAACCATTCCCACTCCCAGGACTACAAGGACGGCGACGGCAACACCGTGCCTTCGCGCTGGGACAAGTGGAACGCCGACCTGACCCTGGGCTTCACGCCCGACGCCGACACGCTGTACGAACTGACTGCTGGCACGGGCGACGGCGAAGCGCGCTACGCCGGGCGCGGCATGGATGGCTCCCAATTCAAGCGCGAGAGCTTCGGCCTGCGCTTCGAGAAGCGCAACCTCGGGCCCGTGCTCAGCAAGGTCGAAGCACAGCTGTATTACAACTACGCCGACCACGTGATGGACAACTACACGCTGCGCGCGCCGGACCCCATGAGCGCCATGCCCATGGCCATGGCGGCCGACGTGGACCGCGCAACCTGGGGCGGCCGCTACGCCGGCACCTGGGAACTGTCGCAGGATGTCAGCCTGGTCACCGGCCTGGATTTCCAGCAGAGCCGCCACCGCTCCCGCAACGGCACCGACACCGTGCCGTACAGCAGCCAGAGCTGGATCAAGGACGCGGACTTTTCCAACACCGGACTGTTCGGCGAGCTGACCTGGCGCGCCGCGCCGGACAGCCGCATCATCGGCGGCGCGCGGATCGACTGGGCCTCGGCCAAGGATTTCCGCCAGGACAACGGCTCGATGATGATGCCCATGCCCAATCCCACGGCGGATGAACGCCGCAACGACACGCTGCCCAGCGGCTTCTTGCGTTACGAAAAGGATCTGGCCTCGCTGCCGGCCACGCTCTATGTCGGCCTGGGCCATGTGGAGCGCTTCCCGGACTACTGGGAGCTGTTTTCCCCGGACCGCGGCCCGGCGGGTTCCGTCAACGCTTTCCAAGGCGTGAAGCCTGAGAAGACCACTCAGCTGGACTTCGGCGCGCAATACAAGACAGAAACGCTGGACGCCTGGTTCTCGGGCTACGCCGGCTACATCAACGACTACATCCTGTTCAGCTACACCTCGGGCGGCATGATGGGTCCGACGTCGCAGGCCACGAACGTCAACGCGCGCATCGCGGGCGGCGAGCTGGGCGTCTCGTACAAGCCGGCGCCATCATGGAAGCTGGGCGCCACGCTGGCGTATGCCTGGGGCCAGAACCGCAGCGACGGCAGCGCGCTGCCGCAGATGCCGCCGCTGGAGGCCAAGCTCAGCGCCGCCTACGACGACGGTACGTGGTCCGCCGGCGCGTTGTGGCGCGTCGTGGCCGCGCAGCGCCGCTACGCCTTGAACCAAGGCAATGTCGTGGGCAAGGACTTCGGTCCCAGCGCGGGTTTCGGCGTGTTTTCCATCAACGGCGGCTATACGGTCAACAAGCAGGTTCGCCTGTCGCTGGGCGTCGACAACCTGTTCAACAAGACCTACAGCGAGCACCTGAACCTGGCCGGCAACACCGGCTTCGGCTATGCCGCCAACACCGCGGTAAATGAACCGGGCCGCACGGTCTGGGCGCGCTTGAGCTTCAAGTACTGACGCACCCAGTCCGGCAGGTGCAATCAGGACGCGCGCGGAGCCGTCAACAGCTCGACGATACCGCGCACGTCCCGTTCGCCCTCCAGCCCGCGCAGCCTGCGCGCCAGTTCCCGCGTCTGCGCGGCAGGCAAGGGCGGCTGCGCGGAGGCGCAGCAGGCTTCGAACTTCGCGTCCTGTTCGGCCACGCCCAATGGGCGTTCCGGACTGCCGGGAAAGGCCGGCATGTCGACCGTGAATTCGCGGCCGTCCTTGAGCCGCAATTCGACCCGCTGGGGGCACATGGCGTTGGGGTCGGGATTGCCATCATCCACCACCAGAATGCGGGTTGCCAGTTCGAAAGTCCTGGCTTCGGCCAGCGCGGCCGGATCGAAATCGGGGATGCCGACCCGGCCGCGCAGCATGGCCGTGGCCATGGCATAACCCATGCACAGCCTGGCGGTGGCGGAATCCATGCCTGGATGGGCCGGGCGTCCGACCAGGCGCACGATCAATGAAGACGCGCGAACCGTGATCTGGTCCACGTCCTCGGGCCGCAGCGCATGGGCGCGCATCAGATCCAGCACGGCGCCGATGCCGCTGTGCGTGGCGCGGCCGGTCGGGTACGGTTTGTGGCTCATGCGGGTGATCTGGAACACCCGGCCCACATCCTCGCGGACCGCGTCCCAGTCGGCCTGGCCAGCGTCATAGAGCGCGAAGTAGCCGTAGGGGCCTTCCAGGATGTCGCGCGGCCCGGGGAAGCCCGCGCGCGCCAGTTCGAACGATGTGACGGCGGCTCTGGCGTTCAGGCCGACCTGCAGGCCGACTGCGGGAGAGCCTTCGATATGTGCCTGCATGGTGCCGGAGAGATGGCTGTATGCCAGCCCCAGCGCGTCGCGCGTGGCGGTTTCGTCCAGTCCCGCCAGCTTGCACAGCGTGGCCGTGGCGCCCAGGCCGCCGCACATGGCGGGCCGGAAGAAGCGCATGGGCGCACGCTGGGCCAGCGCGACGTAGATGGCGAAGTCCAATCCGGCCGCGACCGCCGTGATCAGTTGACGGCCATCGATGCCGCCTTCGCGCTCGGCGTAGCCCAGCGCCGCGGGCACGATGCAGGCAAACGCATGGACCACGGCGCGGTCATGAATGGCGTCGAACTCCTGGTTGAAGACCTGATAGGCGTTCAGCATGACCGCGCTGGCCAGCGGCAACCGCTCGCCGCTGCCCCAGACGGTGGCCTCCGCGCCCTGGCCCAAAGCCTGGGCCGCCTGGCGCAGCGATGCCATGCGGGGATGGCGCGAGCCGGAGAGCCCGACGCCGACCGCATCGAGAATGAAGGTCTGGGCCGCCGACACCGCCGCCGCCGGCAGGTCCTGGTAGCGGGTGCGCAGCAAGTGCGCGACCAATGTATCGATAGCGTTCATGCGGCGGCTCCGGCGGATTTGGAGGGAACCTGGCTGGCGTACCAGTCATACATCGCGGCGCCGGTGACAAAGGTCGTCATCGGATGCCGCTGCAACAGGTCCAGCATGGCCAGCAGATCGGCGTAGCGGTGCGGCACGCCCATCAGATGCGGATGCAATCCCAGCGTAAGGACGCGCGGACAGCCCGCGGCTTGGGCCTCTTGGGCATACAGGTCCAGCGTGCGTTCCAGGCGCCGGCTGAATTCCCCGGTGGCGTGCTTTTCCACCGCGTGGATGACGGAATCGTTCAGCTCCAGCGCGTAGGGCAGCGCCAGCAGCGGCCTCCCGGCGGTCTGCATCCAGTTGGGCAGATCGTCCAGGCACCAGTCGAACAGGTAGTCGATGCCGGCCTGGGCCAGCAGATCCGGCGTGTCCAGCGTTTCGCGCAGGCCGGGCGAGAGCCAGCCGCGCGGACGGCTGCCGCTGAAGCGCTCGATCCGGTCCAGCGCCGCAGCGATGGTGCGGGCCTGGCCGTCGCCGTCCTCTTGCGACAGCGCCCGCTGGTGGATGCCGTGGCCGATGAATTCCCAGCCGGCCTCCAGCAGCGCCTGCGCCGCCTCGGGATAGGCATCGATGACCGAAGCATTCAGGCTGGCCGAGGCCGGCAGGCCGCGGCCGCGTATGGCGTCGATGAGCCGGGGCAGCCCGCAGCGCAGGCCGTATTCGGCCCAGCTGTAGTTGGGCACGTCCGGCACCGTCTCGCGTCCATGCGGCGCGGTAAGCAAGGTACGGGGCATGGGCTGGTCGAACGGCCAGTGCTCCACATTGACCACCAGGTGCACCAGGATGGGCCGGCCGTCCAGCGCGGCCAAGGGGGGGCGCTGGCTGGAAAGCATGAAAGGAATGCGTGGGTTGTTCATGGCATCTTGCTCATGGTTCAAAGACGTCTCAACGGCCGAGAAAGACCGGCTCGCGTTTTTCGGCGAACGCCCGCCGGCCTTCGGCGTAGTCCTCGCTGGCGAAGCAGTCGGCCACCAGGGCATCGATCGCGTCAAGCCGGGCGGGCGCGGGCGGATTCATGGTCGCCAGTATGGCCGCCTTTGCCGCGCGCAGGGAGAGGGGCGCATTGGCGGCAATGCCGCGCACCCGGGCCTGGGTCTGACGGGCGAAATCGTCGTCGGCGTACCGTTCATGGACCAGGCCGCGGCGTTCGGCCTGCTCGGCGTCGAGATTGCGGGCGGTATAGAACAGATCGAACGCGGATGCCGCACCCACCACGTCCACCAGCCTGCGCATGTCGGCATAGGAGTAGCCCAGCCCCAATCGCGCGGCCGGCATGCGGAAACGGGCGCTGGCGCTGGCATAGCGCAGGTCGCAGGCCAGCGCCAGGCCGATGCCGCCGCCCATGCAGGCGCCCTGTATCAGCGCCACGGTCGGGGCCGCGAATTCCGCCAGCAGCTGTTGCGCGTCCGCCACCGCCTGGTTGTACCTGGCGACCGCGGCAGCGCCATCGCGCGCCTGGTCGAACTCGCTGATGTCGGCGCCGGACACGAAAGCCCGGGTGCCGGCGCCGGTCAGCGCCAGCACCCGGACCCCGGCGCCCTCCAGTTCACGCAGTGCGGCGGCGAGTTGCTGCCACATGGCCAGCGTCATCGCATTGCGCTTTTCCGGATGGCAGACCGTCAGGGTCGCAATCCCTTCCCGGAGGTCCACCTGGATCTGGCCGCCGCTCATACCACCCCCTGGCCATACAGGCGCTCGATGTCGCCCTCGGCATAGCCTATCTCCGCCAGCATCTCGCGGGTGTGCTCGCCCCAGCCGGGGGCAGGCCGAGCGATCTGGGCGGGCGTGCGCGTCAACGCCACGGGCTGCGAGATCAGGCGGTATTCATGTCCGGTCTCGTCCGCGACCGGCTGCGCCACGCCCAGATGGCGGACCTGCTCGTCCTCGAATACTTGCGGAATGCTGTAGACCGGACCTGCCGGCACGCCGGCGCCGTTCAGCAGCCCGACCCAATGCGCGACGCTTTGCTGGCGGAAGCGCTGCGCCAGCGATTCATTGAGCGCGGCGCGGTTGGCCACGCGCAGCTTCTCGGTCGCATAGCGCGGATCCTCCAGCCATTGCGGCGCGTCCAGGCACTGGCACAGGCGGCGCCAGTTGCCTTCGCCCGACGCGCCCAGGTTGAAGGCGCCGTCGCTGGCTTCGAACAGGCCCATCGGGCTGCTGGTCGGATGATCGTTGCCCGCCTGCACCGGCGTGTCGCCGTCGTTCAGGTAGCGCGCCGCCTGGAAATCCATGAGCGCAATCTGCGTGTGCAGCAGGGAACTGTGGACCCACTGGCCGACGCCGGATTGTTCCCGTTCCAGCAAGGCCAGCAGGACGCCGACCGCGGCGTAGATCCCGGTGCCGCAATCGGCGACCGCCAGCCCGGCGCGCAGCGGACCGCCGCCGGCAAAGCCCGTGACCGACATGAGGCCGCCCATGCCCTGGATGATCTGGTCAAAGCCTGGCCGATCCGCGTAGGGACCGTCCTGGCCAAAGCCGGAAATGCTGGCCAGGATGATGCGGGGATTGATGGCGCGCAGCGCCTCGTAGTCCACCCCAAGGCGCGCCTTGACGTCGGGACGCCAGTTCTCCACCACCACATCGGCCGTGGCCACCAGCTGCTTGAACATGGCCAGGCCTTCGGGCTTCTTCAGGTTCAGCGTCATCGACCGCTTGTTGCGGTTCAGGTTCTGGAAATCGCCGCCGGTGCGGTCGGCGGCGAACATGGCTTCGTTGGGATCGATTCCGGCCGGCGGCTCGATGCGGATCACGTCCGCGCCGAAATCGGCCAGGATGCGCACGCAGGTCGGGCCGGCGCGCACGCGCGAAAGGTCCAGCACGCGAAAGCGCGCAAGGGTGGGGGAGGCATTGATTCTGGCCATGATGAGTCCGTGGATTAGCGTTGCAGGATGGCGGAAAAGGGCAGGGCGAACTGGTGCGCGAAGGCCAGCAGCAGGGCATCGCTGCCAGGCGCGCCGACCGCTTGCACGCAGACGGGGCGGCCCAGCGCGTCGATGCCGACGGGCAGTACCAGCGCGGGCAGGCCCAGATAGTTGAGGTAGGCGTGGTGGCGATGCAGCGCCGCGCGCGCGCGCGGCTCGAAAGCAGGGCTGCTGGTGGTGACCGCCGAGCGGTCCGGCACCCCTTGCGGCAGGCAGGGCGTGAGCAGCAGGTCCGCATCGACGAGATACGTGGCCACGAACGCGGCGCGCGACAACGCGATTTGCGACAGAGCATGCCGATACCAGATCGCCGGCATGGCCCAACCAGGCAGCGCGATGGCCTGGGTGGCGGGCGCCAGCGACGCCAATTCGCGGCGCACGCTGCCGGCGAGCGTGGCGGCAGCCTCCGCGTGCAGCACGATCTGCGCCAGGCGGTTGAGGCGGTCCAGATCGGGCCCTGCTTGGGCAGCGATCCGCGCCGAATCCCGCAATCGCTGTTCGAAGCACGCCATCGCCGCGCCCACGTCGGGGCGCGCGCCGGCGGTCGCGAGCGTGGACGCCACCCGCCAGCGCCGGGGCCTGGAAAGTTCCTGTTCGATACCCGCCGCATCCGTGGGTAGCGCCGGCGAGACCGTCGCCGATGGCAGCAACGCGGCATAGACGCAGGCGGCGTCCAGCGCGTCGCGGCCGATCACCCCCACCGTGTCCAGCGTCGGCGCCAAGGCCGCCACGCCATCCGCCGGGATCACCCCTTGGGTCGGTTTGAGCCCCACCAGGCCGCAGGTAGCCGCCGGCATCCGCACCGAGCCGGCCGTGTCGGTGCCGAGCGAGGCGGGCACCAGGCCGGCCGCCACCGCCACCGCACAGCCGCTGGAAGAGCCGCCCACCGCGGCGGCGGGATCGAGCGGATTGACCAGGGCCGGGCCATGCGGATTCTCGGCCGTGGCCCCGCAGGCGTGCTCGGCCATCGCCAGGGCGCCGAGATTGAGCGCGCCCTGGTCCTGCAAGCGCCGCAGTACGGTCGCCATCGGTCCCGGCGCATCGTCGCGCAACGGCCGGCCACGGCCAGGCGCATGCGCGCCGGTCTCGAATGCATCCTTGTGCGCGAGCGCCACACCTTCCAGCAAACCGCCGGACCGACCGGCAGGCGGGCAGGGCTGATAGATGCGCGTGGCGCAGTGCAGCTCAGCCGCGCTGCGCTCGAACGTGGCGGCCTGCGCCGAAACCAGCTCGGCGCGTTCGCCCGGCGTGGCCTGCTCATAGCGCCTGCGCATGTCGCCGATGGAAAGATGAGCGCGGAGGTCAGGCATCCTCATCCCCGCAATTCGCAATATCCGCCTCGATAACGGAGAGGCGCAGCAAGCCGCGCGCGACCGCCGCTTGGGTTTCGGCGGGCACCGTCAGGCCATGGGTACTGCACACCAAGGCCACCCAGGCCTGCCACGCCTGCTTGGACGAGTCTTCCATGCTCATTACCTCCTGCCGCACTTTGCTCGGTAAAATAAAAGTCTAGTCTCATAAATATATTTATATAAGTCAAGAAAATACTATGCTGTGGATGAATTTTCTTTATCCCCTGACCGGAGTCCGCCATGAAAGCCGCTGAGCGCATCCGCCTGTCCGTCGAAGAGTCGATCCGCGACGGCAGCCTGTTGCCGGGAGATCCCGTCGACGAACAGATGCTGATGCAGACCTACGACGTCTCTCGCACGCCGGTGCGCGAGGCGCTGCTGCAACTGCAGGCGCAGGGGCTGGTGGCCAGCCTGCCGCGCGGCGGCATGGTGGTGGCCAAGATGGATGTGGCTCAGCTGATGGCCATGTGGGAGCTATTGGCCGAACTGGAGGGGATCGGCGCGCGCCTGGCTTGCGAACGCATGACGCCCGCGGAACGCGATGAGCTGGCGGTCATCCATGAGCGCGCCGCCGCGGTGGTGCGGCGCGAGGACACCGACGCCTGGCAGGAGCACAACCGGCGGTTTCACGATGCGCTGTACATGGGCGCCCGCAATCCCTATCTACGCCAGGAGATCCTGCGCATGCGCTCGCGCACGGGCGCCTACCGGCTCCACGCCTTCTCCGCCTTCGGCCGGCTCGCGTCGTCGTGGGAGCAGCACGGCCAGTTGCTCGAGGCGATCCAGGCGCAGGACTCGGCCCGCGCGGCCGCGGTCATGACGCTGCACATGAGCCCCGGGCAAGGGTCGATCAGCTTTGCTTCCTTTGTTGCCGCATTGCCCAAGAACCTGTTGGCCTGACGATCCGGCATCGGGGCAAGACTCGTCCCGCGCACGGACAATGCGGGTAAATCCTCATTATTGTATTTTTTCAAAATGGCAAAATATATTTATAGCAGCCGAAAACATCTGCTCGCGTGACCTTGCCCCGGTATCGGCGGGCTAGGGCGCTACCCCTGATCCGCTCCACCGAGGAACCCGCTATGGATGCTGTTTCACCGCAACCCCTCTCCGCACCGCCACAAGACGCCGCGTCGGCCGCCGCCGATCCAGGCCTGATGCACCGCAAGGTCGCCTGGCGACTCATCCCTTTCCTGATATTCCTGTTCCTGCTGGCATGGATCGACCGCGTCAATGTCGGCTTCGCCAAGTTGCAGATGCTGCAGGACCTGCGCTTCAGCGAGGCCGTGTACGGCCTGGGGGCGGGCATCTTCTTTATCGGCTACTTCATCTTCGAGGTGCCCAGCAACCTGCTGCTGCAGCGCATCGGCGCGCGCAAGACCCTGGCCCGCATCACCATAATGTGGGGCCTGACGTCGATGGCGATGGCATTCGTCACCACGCCGACTTCCTTCTACGTCTTGCGCTTTCTGCTCGGCGCCTTCGAAGCCGGCTTTTTCCCCGGGGTGATGCTCTATCTGACGTACTGGATTCCCGCCAGCCGGCGAGGGCGCATCAATGGCTGGTTCATGACGTCGTTCGGGCTGGCCGGCATCGTGGGCGGGCCGATAGCCGGTCTCATCATGAGCGGCATGGACGGCGTGGCCCCGCTGCGCAACTGGCAATGGCTGTTCGTGCTGGAAGGCATTCCGTCCGTAATCGCCGGGATGGTGGTGCTGGCGTATCTGCCGGACCGCCCCCAGCAGGCGCGCTGGCTCAGCGCGGCGGAAAAGGCCGCGCTCACGGCTGAACTGGACAGCGAGCGCCTGGATCCCGCCAAGCACGCCAGCTTCGCTCAGGCCTTGCGCCTGCCGGCGTTGTGGCTGTGTACCGCCGCCTACTTCTGCATCGTCGGCGGCAACGCGACGCTGGCGTTCTGGATGCCTTCGATCGTGCGCGAACTGGGCGTGCAAGGCACCCTGAACATCGGGTTGCTGTCGGCCATTCCCTTCATACTGGGCACCGCCGCGATGGTGATCAACGGCATGCATTCCGATTCCACCCGCGAACGCCGGCTGCATTGCGCGGGCGCCACCCTGGTCGGCGCGCTGGGCCTGTCCTTGACCGGCGCCTATATCGGCAGTCCGGTATTGGCGATGGCCTCCTTGAGCATCGCCGCCATCGGCGTGCTGGGCGCCTTCCCGGTGTTCTGGGCCATCCCGGCAGCATTCCTGACCGGCACCGCCGCGGCCGGCGGCATCGCCTTCATCAATTCGGTGGGCAACCTGGCGGGCTTCGCCACGCCTTTCATGATGGGCTGGCTCAAGGAATGGACGGGCGGCGTCGCCGCCGGGCTGTACGTTGTGGCCGGCATGCAGCTCGTCGCCACGGCGGTCGTCGCGCTGACGATGCGCAGGCTGGCGGTCTAGGCCGGCACGGCTCCAGGCGGAATGACTCCGGCGAGCCCGCCGGAGTATTGTTCATGGACAGCCGCCATGGCGGGAGCACATCATGCACGACAACCCCACACTCGAGCCCGGCACCTCCCAGCTCGGCAACTTGCTGCAATTCCTGGCCTGGATCGCCGAGCGGCCGCGCACCTATGCGCAGACCATGGACGCTTGGCGCAGTTCGTGCCCGCGTCTGTCGGCCTGGGAGGACGCAACCGCCAATGGGCTGGTCGACATGTCCGAGGACCGGGAAGAAGCGCATACCGAACCGGTCGTCATCCTGACGCAGAAAGGGCAGACGCTGCTGGCGTCGGCCAGCGGCTCCACCCGTTCCTGATATGCGGGGCGGCGCCGCCTCCAGCGGGTCTAACTTTCGCTTACACCTAAGCCCGGACCCAATGTAACGATGTGGTTTTTTTTGCGGATTTCGTCGAAAAAAACCACTGATTCGTCGAAAAAAAGTTGCACCCGGCGCGCACCCTGCGGATTCTAGTGGCGAAACTTTGCCAGTTACTACTGAGCGCCCCCCGGGCATCCGGGCGGCCTTCGCGCTCAGGTCAACAGAATCCGCGAATCGATGAAGCCCATCTCTTTCTCCGTGCGCAACCCCGGCCTGCCTTTCCCTCTGCTGCGGCAGAACACCCTGCGACTCGCCGTCGTGTCGGCGCTGGGCGCCTGCGCCTGGGGCGCGACGGGCAGCGCGCAGGCCGGCTACGCCTGTGCCGGCGGCCCTTCGCTGAATGTGTCGTCGGGAAACTACCCAAGCGCCCAGGCCATCTGCGAAGGCGATAGCGGGGTGGACCACAACGACGAGAAGGACGGCCAGAACGGGCCTGACGTGTCCGTCACCTCATCGGGCAATTACAGCGCCGACGCGAATCAGACCCGGCTGAACCCGCTGGGCGTGGTCACGGCCCTATCGCGCGGCGGCGACGGCGTGGACGAAGGCACCGCGGGCGACGGCGGCAACGTCACCGTGTCCAGCAGCGGCGACGTCGCGCTCAACGGCACGGCGCTCAGCAACTTCAACAGCCTGATCATGGCGGTATCGTCCGGCGGGATCGGCGACCCCGCCAACGACAACAACGACTCCAACGGCGGCCACGGGGGCCTGGGCCAGACCGTCACCGTGACCAACTCCGGCAACCTGACGATGTCGGGTTCCTTGCCCACGCCGCGCCAGGGCCTGTACGGCATCAATGCCCGCGCCTTGGGCGGGGCGGGCGGCGACCAGAACGACCCGACGCTGGAATACGGCGAGCAGGTGGGCGGCAATGGCGGCAACGCCAGCACGGTCACGGTCAGCAATACCGGCGCCATCAACCTGGGCAGCAGCGCGGCGCGCCTGCGCACCTATGCCAACGGCGCCGCCATCTACGCGAATTCCATAGGCGGCATGGGCGGCTACAACAACGGCAATGCGGGCACGGGCGGGACGGTGCAGGTGACGCACCAGGGCCAGGCCTACAGCTACTGGCAGGTCTACGACAGCGCCACGGTCTTTGGCATCTATGCGCAGAGCATCGGCGGCGACGGCACGGCCTCGACCGACAATAGCGACAACGGCGGCAACGGCGGCGGCACCTCGGACAGCTGGACCCAGAAGGTGACGGTGGACGTCAATGGCTCGGTGCTGCTGGATGTGGCCGGTTCGGCCGCTGGCGCTACCATCGAAGGCGCGGGCGTCGCTGCCCGCGCCATAGGCGGCAAAGGCGGCATGGGTCCCGACAAGGACCACTCGGGCGGCAATGGCGGCGCGGGCGGAAGCGTCGCCATCAATCTCTATCAGGGCGCCAGCGTCGCCACCCGCGGCGACAACCTGCCCGGCCTGGCGGCGCAAAGCCTGGGCGGACAGGGCGGCGATGGCAGCGACAGCACCGCGCTGGCCGGGCAGGGCGGCGGCGGCGGGTTTGGCGGCAACGCCAGCGCTGTCAACGTCGTAGCCGCGAGCGGCAGCGCCATCAGCACCACAGGCAGTTTTGCGACCGGCATCGTGGCGCAATCGATCGGCGGCGGCGGCGGCACCGGCAGCGACTTCGTCTCGGTGCTGGGCGGCCAGGGCGGCAACGGCGGTAATGGCGGCAACGCCGGCACGGTGACCGCCACGACCGGCGGAACCATCACGACCAGCGGCGACCACGCCTACGGCGTGCTGGCCCAGTCCATCGCCGGCAGCGGCGGCGCGGGCGGCGCGGACACGGCCGAACTGGTTTCGCTGGGCGGAGACGGCGCGGGCGGCGGCGCGGCCAGCCAGGTCACCCTGAACAACACGGGCTCCATCGCCACGTCGGGCTACAACTCGCACGGCATGATCGGCCAGTCCATCGGCGGCGGCGGCGGGGCCTCCGGCAGCGCCACTGGCCTGCTCAGCGTGGGCGGCAGTTCGGCCGGGGCCACCGGTTCGTCCGGCAGCACGGTGGTGCTCGGCAACACCGGCTCCATCACGACGGCCGGCAACGCCGCCATCGGCATGGTGGCCCAGTCCATCGGCGGGGGCGGCGGCAGCGGCGGCGACAGTATCGGCGTGCTGGGTGTGGGCGGCGGCGGCGCCGGGGGCGGCGCGGGCGGCAACGTCATCATCCAGGATCTGGGTTCTATCCAGACGGCCGGCCAATTCGGTGCAGGCGTGCTGGCCCAGTCGGTGGGCGGGGGCGGCGGCAACGGCGGCGACACCTTCACCGCATCGGTCGGCGTGTCGGTGGCAATCGGCGGCAGCGCCAGCGGCGGCGGCGACGGCGGCTCGGTCTGCATGAGCAATCAGGGCGGCTGCGACGGCACGTTGACGTATTCGACGTCAAACATCGCCACTCACGGCAACTATGCGCCGGGCATCATCGCGCAGAGCGTCGGCGGCGGCGGCGGCACCGGCGGCAGCGTCAAGAACGCCAGCGTGGCCTCGTTCGCCGCGCTGCAACTGGGCGGCAGCGGCGGCGGCGGGGGCAAGGCCGCCGAGGTCAAGGTGGGCTACAGCAACCTCAACATCAGCACCGGCGGCGCCCACTCGGCCGGCATCCTGGCCCAATCGATAGGCGGGGGCGGCGGCAATGGCGGCGATGCCAGCTACTACGACGTCACCGTGGGCTTCAACGCGGCCGTGGTGCTGGGCGGCAGCGGCGGCTCGGGCGGCACCGGCTATTCCTCCATCGTGAACCTCAGCAGTTCCCATGTCGCCACGGGCATGGACTACGCCAGCCCGGGCATCGACCCGGACACCTACGCGCCCAACGATTCGTTCGGCATCCTGGCGCAGACCATAGGAGGCGGCGGCGGCAACGGCGGCAGCTCCAGCGCCAGCGATCTGGTGCTGGCGGTGCCCACCGGCGAGGGCGCGTCGCTGGCGTTCAACTTCGAAGCGGCGGTAGGCGGCAGCGGCGGGGCGGGCAGCGACGCCTGCCCGGCCGGAGATGCCGCCTGCGTCACGCAGGTCAACCTCAGCAACGGCTCCACGGTCGTCACGCTGGGCGACGGCTCCCACGCGGTGATGGCGCAGTCGGTAGGCGGAGGCGGCGGCAACGGCGGCGATTCATCCGTGCTGTCCACGGTGCTGGGTGATGAAACCACGATCTCGCTGTCCGCCGGCATGACCTTGGGCGGCTCCGGCTCCGGCGGCGGCAACGGCGGCGCGGTCAGCGTGGGCCTGGGCGACGCCAACGGCGCCTATGCCGGCTTGCCCCCATCGCTGTTGACGCCGCCGGGCGTACGCGTGCCGCCGGCGTCCACCATCGTGACCTATGGCGATTACGCCAATGGCGTGCTGGCGCAATCCATAGGCGGGGGCGGCGGCAATGGCGGGGTGGGCAGCAGCAACGCCTACACGCATGGCGGCCCCACCAACGTCAAGCTCACCCTGGCCCTGGGCGGCACTGGCGGGGCCGGCGGCACCGGCGGCAAGGTGGACGTGACGCTGAACCCCAACTACACCATCCGCACGCTGGGCTCGGGTTCGCGCGGCATTGTGGCGCAGTCCATCGGCGGCGGCGGCGGAGCCTCGCAGGGTGGCACGCTGAACGTGGCCGGCAGCGCCGAAGACCGGCCATCCGCCCGCTTGCAGGTGGGCCTGGGCGCCACCGGGGGCTCGGGCGCCACGGGCGGCGACATCAATGCCACTTTGCAAGGCGCGATCCGCACCGAAGGCGGCGACGCCGATGGCGTCCTGCTGCAATCGATCGGCGGCGGTGGCGGACTGGGCGGGTCGTTGGGCGCCGACGCCTCGTCCTATCCCATCCTGGACCGGATCGGCAACCACAGCGACAACAAGGAACGGCTCGACGACGAGAACAGCACCTACCAATTCGGCGTGGACGTGGGCGGCACCGGCGGCACGGGCGGCCATGGCGGCAATGTCAGCGTTAACTACGCGGGCAAGATCGCCACCGCCGGCGACTGGGCCGACGGTCTGGTGGCCCAATCGATAGGCGGAGGCGGCGGGGTAGGCGGATCGTCCAGCGCCTCGGGCAGCAAGATCAAGGCCAACGCCATCATCGGCGTGGGCGGCAGCGGCGGCGCCGGCGGCGACGGCGGCAACCTGAGCGTCTCCTTCGACGACGACCATGGCAACAGCATTTCCACTGCGGGCTACAGCGCCTATGGCGTGCTGCTGCAATCCATAGGCGGAGGCGGCGGGCAGGGCGGCGACGGCTCGGACCAGGCACAGGGCACCATCACCGTCGGCGCCTCGTTTGGCGGCACCGGCGGCGTGGCCGGCAACGGCGGCAGCATCCTGACCTCCGGCGGGGGCGGATGGCTGAACGTCCAGACCTCGGGCGACGACGCGCCAGCCCTGGCGATGCAGTCCATCGGCGGCGGCGGCGGCACGGCAGGCGCGGGCAACAGCAGCTCCAAGCTGCAGCAGAACAGCCATTCCATGAGCGTCTCGGTGGGCGGCAGCGGCGGCTTGGCCGGTTCGGGCGGCGCCATCGACGTCGCCACCGGCATCGCCGCCACCACGCAAGGCGCGCGCGCCTATGGCGTGCTGGCGCAATCGATCGGCGGCGGCGGCGGCCTGGGCGGCGCGGGCGACGCCAGCAACCTGACCGGCGTGTCGCTGGGCGGGCGCGGCGGCGCGGCCGGCGACGGCGGGGCCGTGACCTTGACCTTGAATGCCGGCGGCCACATCAGCACCAGCGGCGCGGGCTCGCATGGCGTGATCGCGCAGTCCATCGGCGGCGGCGGAGGTATCGCGGGCGACATCAGCAAGGGGCTGCAACTGGGCTCGGGCGCTTGGACCCCGGGCAGCGGCCAGACGGGCGGCAGCGGCAGCGGCGGCACGCTCAACCTCAATGTCGCCAGTAACATCACGACCCAAGGCGACTACGCCTACGGCGTGATCGCCCAATCCATCGGCGGCGGGGGCGGGCTCGGCGGCAACGCCGCCGGCGGTTTCGCGGGCAGCACGGCGGGAGCTGGCAGCACGGGTTCGGGCGAGAACGTCACGGTGACGCAGAGCGGCAGCATCGCCGCCACCGGCGCCGGCGCCACCGGCATCTTTGCACAAAGCGCGGGGCCGCAGGGCTCGGGGCAGGTCGCGGTCACCGTCAACGGTGCCGTCAGCGGCGGCAGCGGCGCGGGCGCCTATGGCGTCTGGATCGTGGGAGACAAGCAGAACACGCTGACCGTGGGCACGGCGGGCACGATCACGGCCGGCTCCGGCGGCAGCGCGGTGCGCTATGACGGCGCGTCCTTGCAGCAAGCAAAGACCGCAAGCTTCCTCGCCAGCCCCTCCGGCGCCAACCTCGCCATCAACAATGCAGGGACCGTCCTGGGCAACATCGAATGCGGCGGCGGCGCGGGCGGCATCGCCTGCAATGTCTGGAACGCTGCCACCGGCACCCTGAGCGACGCCACGCTCTATCAGGCCAACATCGACAACGCGGGCCTGGTGGCCATCGGCCGGTCCGGCGCGTTCGACAACCTGACGGTGGCGGGAAACTTCAATCTGCAAGCCGGCGGCATCCTGCAGGCGGACGTGGACTTCGCCAACCTCAAATCCCCGCGCATGGTGGTGCAGGGCGATACCCGCCTGGACGGCCAGGTGAATGTGCAGCCGATCACGCTGCTGCCCGATTACGAAGTCACCGTGGCGACGCTGCAAGGCGACGTCCAGGGCAGCCCCGCGGCCAAAGACAGCCCGGTGATCGACTACGACGCCAGGCTGGACGGCCAGGACGTGCGCGTGCGCGCGGTGCAGGCCGACTTCGCCGCGCCGTCCATGCAGCTGGCGGCCAACCAGCGCTCGGTGGCGCGGCATATGCAGGGCGCCTGGAACCTGGGCGGCAATGCCGCCATGGCGTCCTTGTTCGCGGCGCTGGACATGGCCTCCCGGGAAGGCGCCGACACCTATTCGAACCGGCTGTCCGACCTGTCGGCGGGCGTCACCGTGGCGCCCGCCGCGCAGATGCAGGCCAGCATGGCGCGCTTTACCGGCGCCATGATGTCGTGCCCGGCATTCCAGGGCGGCGACGCGCTGACCGGCGAGCAGGATTGCCTCTGGGGCCAGGTGTCCGGCATCAATACCAACCAGGATGGCGACGGCGGGGTCTCCGGCTTTTCGTTCGATGGCGTCACCTACCAGTTCGGCGGCCAGCGCCAGGTAAAGCCGGGCTGGTTCCTGGGCGGCTCCGTCGCCTATCAAAACAGCCATCTGAGCGGGGACGACGGACGGGTCAGCGGCAAGGGCGACAGCGGCTACGCCGGCGTGGTGCTCAAGCGCGAAACCGGACCCTGGACCTTGTCCGCGGCCCTGGGCGGCGGCTATGGCCAGTACGACATCGACCGCAGCATCCGCATCCCCGGCATGCAGAGCACGGCCAACTCGGACCTGGACGTCTATGGCGCGGCCTTGCGCCTGCGCATCGCCCGCACCTACGCCGCGGAACACGTTTATCTGAAACCCTATGTGGACCTGGACGCGTCCTACACCCACATGCCCGGCTACAGCGAATCCCGCAACGCCCTGCATCTGGACGTGGAAAGCAGCAACCAGTTCGTCATGGCCCTGTCGCCGACGCTGGAGCTGGGCGGCAAAGTGGCGCTGAAGAACGGCGCCACCATGCGCCCCTACATGTATGGCGGCGTGTCGTTCCTGTCCAAGGACGAATACACGGTCAAGGCGCAATTGCAGGGCGCGCCGGCCGGCTCGGGCGCCTTCGAGACCTCGGTGCCCATGGACGACGTCATCGGCCGCGTCGGCGCGGGGCTGCAGGTGTCGAACGCGGGCGGCATCGACTTCCGGCTGCAGTACGACGGCGACTTTTCGTCCCACATACAAAGCCACCGCGGCACCTTGAAGGTGATGGTGCCGTTCTGAGGGCATAAGGCGGCAGACTTCAAGAAGCTTGAGTGCTCGCTGCCGCCAGTTCGATACTGCGAACGGTTCTTGGTATCATTTACCCCGATTGGCCGCCGGCGCTACCGCCCGGCAGGCCGCCGTTCCGTGTCATCGCGCTGCCTATCGGGGCGTTCGAGCATGTCCAACCCCCTACAGCCGCTACAGCTACTCTGCGAAAACCATTACGAATGGCTCTGCCAATGGTGGCGGCATCGCCTCGGCCATGGCGATGAGGCATCCGACTTCGCGCACGACACCTTTCTGCGCGTGCTGCGCAATCCGGAAGAAGTCCGCACGCTGCGCCAGCCCAGGGCCTATCTGACGACCATCGCCCGGGGGCTGCTCAACGATCACTGGCGCCGCCGCTCGCTGGAACGCGCCTGGCTCGAGGCCATGGCCGCGCTGCCGCCGGAATTAGAGGCTACGCCCGAGATGCTGCTGGGCGTGCAGCAGGCGCTGCAACAGCTGGACCGCATGCTCGGTAACCTTGCGCCGCAGGCGCGCGAGGTGTTCGTCCTGTCGCAACTGGAAGGTCTCACCTACGTCGAGATCGCCGCGCGCACCGGCCTGAGCGACCGTACGGTAAAGCGCTACATGGCCCAAGGCTTCGAAATCTGCCTGACCATGCTGGACTCCTGACAAATGGACGCGACAGGATCCAAGCCGATCGATGCCTCGGTCATTCGGGAAGCCGCCCGTTGGCTGGTGCGCCTGCACTCCGGCGAGGCAGGGCCGGCCGATCATGCAGCCTTTGAACGCTGGCGCCATGGCAATCCCGAGCGCGAGCTTGCTTGGCAGCGGGCGCAGCGCCTGATGCAGCAATTCGACGCCGTGCCGGCCTCGGTAGGCGTGCCGCTCTTGACGCGTGCGCCGCAAGTCAGCCGGCGCACGGTGCTGCGCACCCTGGCAGCGCTGGGGCTGACGCTGCCGCCCGCTGCCTTGCTGGCCTATCGCATGAATACACAGCCGGCGGGCGCCTATCACACGGCGGTGGGCGAAGACCAGGATCTGCGCCTGGCCGACGGCAGCCAGGTTCACCTGAATACCGACACGGCCATGGACGTGCGCTATTCCGACGAAACACGCCTGCTGCAGTTGCGCGGCGGCGAAGTCTATGTGCGTACGGCCGCCGACCAGTCGGGCAGGGCGCGGCCCTTTATCGTGGAGACGCCCCAGGGCCGCTTGCGCGCCTTGGGTACCCGCTTTGTGGTGCGGCAACTGGATGACGGCGACGCCCTGACCGAACTGGCCGTACTGGAGCACCGCGTCGCCGTGAACCTCAGGAACGGCAGTCCGGAACGGATCTTCAACGCCGGCGAGTCGGTCCGCTTCACCTCCGATGCCTTCCTGCCCAGCGCGCCCGCCGGATCGGAGTCGCCCGGATGGACGCGCGGCGCCATCGAAGCCGACAACATGCGGCTGGACATGCTGCTGGCCGAGGTATCGCGCTACCGGCGCGGCGTGGTGCGTTGCGATCCGGCGGTGGGCGGCCTGCGGGTGTCCGGCGTGTTCCGCCTGCAAGACACCGACGCGCTACTCGCCGTTGTGGCCAAGACGCTGGACCTGCGCGTCGTGGCGCGCACGTCCTACTGGGTCACGCTGACGCGCTGACGCGTCGCCAGTCCGTCCAGGTTTCACTTATTTACAACTTTGCCGCATCACGCCTGTCCCTTTCTCCCGGCCTCATCCGGCATACCGCGCATTGATGACCTGTAGGGATGTGACCAAGTGGCAGTCGAAGACCAAACCCAAACCCGCGTCCTGAGGCTGGCCGGATTGACGCTGAGCCTGGCGGCCGCGTTCGCCGCGGCGCCGCCCGCGGCAGCCCAAAGCGCGGCTCCGTCCGCAATGCATGACTATCGCATCCCGGCAGGTCCCTTGGACCAGGCGCTCTCCGCCTTCGCCAAGGCGGGCGGCATCACGCTTTCCTTCCGGCCCGAGGACACGGGCGGGCTGCGGACCCAGGGCCTGGATGGCAGCTACGGCGTGGAGTCCGGGTTGGCCCAACTGCTGTCCGGCACCGGCCTGGTGGCGGTGGAGCAGGGCGGCCAGGGGTACGTGGTGCGCGCGCCGGCCCCCGCGGCCAAGGCCATACCAGCAGGCAACGCCAACACGCTGGAGTCGATCCAGGTCAGCGGCGACTGGCTGGGCACCGGCCTGGAAAACAGCGTGCAGACCTTCGGCGGCGCCCGCACGCTGGTCAAGCGCGACGAAATCCAGAACAGCGGCGCCACCAGCGTGGCCGACGTGCTGCGCCGCGTGCCCGGCGTGCAGATCAGCGGCAGCACCAGCGCCAGCGGCAGTTCGGTAGGCCTGCATGTCGGCATCCGCGGCCTGAACCCGCGCAATTCATTTCGCACCACCATGCTGCTGGACGGCATTCCCATGGCCATGGCCCCTTACGGCCAGCCGAACCTGGTGATGTCGCCGACCAGCCTGGGCAACATCGAAGCCATCGACGTGGTGCGCGGCGGCGGGGCAGTGCGCTATGGCCCGCAGAACGTGGGCGGCGTGATCAACTTCAAGACCCGTTCGATTCCGACTACCCCCGGACTCACCGCCGAGGCTTCCGCCCGCTACAACATCTTCAGCCAGGGCGGCACCAATACCCAGTACACCGGCTTCATGGGCACGCAGTTCGAAAACGGCCTGGGCGTGGCGCTGATGTACTCCGGCATGGACGGCGAGCAATGGCGCGATGCCAGCCACGACCGCTACAACGACGTGGCGCTGAAGTGGCGCTATGAGCTGACGCCGACCTCGGAAATCTACGGCAAGTTCGCGCACTACGACGTCAAGTCCATGACGCCCGGCGGCCTGACCGTAGCGCAGTACCGCGATGATCCGTTCCAGAACACCCATCCCACCGACTACTGGAAAGGCCAGCGCGACCAGGTCGACATCGGCTACCTGAACTCCATCTCGGACACCCAGGAGTTCGAGGCCCGCGTCTATCACTACGACAGCTCGCGCCAGAGTTCGCTGATCAACACCACGACAGGACGCAACGACTACCAGCCGCGCAACAACCAGGTGCTGGGCATAGAGCCACGCTACACGCAGCGCCTGGAATGGGGCCCGACCACGCACGACGTGACCATCGGCTATCGCTACATCCACGAAACCGGCCAGGACCGGCGCTATTCGGAATCCCTGGCCACGGGCCAGCGCGTCGGCGTCGCCCAGGTCTTCGACAACAAGACCGAAGCGCACTCCATCTACCTGGACGACCGCATCGCCTACGGCAAATGGCGCGTGACGCCCGGCGTGCGCTATGAGCACATCCGCACCAACCGCCAGCCCAGCGGCACCGCCAACGACACACCGTTCGACCTGCGCAACAGCCGCGGCCTGCCGTCGCTGAACGTGGCCTATCTGGTCGACGACGCACTGACGCTCTATACCAACTACAACACCTCGTTCGGCGCGGTGCAGTACACGCAGCTGAACTCGATGTCGGCGTCCAACCCGCTCAGCCCCGAAGTCGCCAAGACCATCGAAGCCGGCCTGCGCTACTCGGGCGAACAGACCCACACCGAATTCACGGTCTTCGATCTGCGCTTCGACAACCAGATCCTGTCGATCCCCGGCACCAATCCGGCCGTGTTCCGCAATCTGGGCGCCACCACCCACAACGGCGTCGAATTCGCCATCGATTATGACTTCGACAAGTCCGGACCACTCGCCGGCCTGAATCTCTACGCCAACTACACCTACGTGCGCGCCATCCAGAAATCCGGCGAGTTCGAAGGCAACGACGTGCCGTTCTATTCGCGCCAGACCGGCACGCTGGGCGGCCGCTACACCCGCAATAACTGGACCTTCAACCTCTACACCACCGCGCAGAGCGGCCAGTATTCGGACACGGCCAACACCGAAGACGAGAGCGCCGACGCGAGCGAAGGCCGGGTGCCGGGCTTCAGCGTCTGGAACACGCAGCTCAGCTACAAGCTGCCGCAATGGAAGGGCAGCGAACTGGCCGTCGGCGTGAACAATCTGTTTGACCGCCGCTACTACACCCGCAACGTCGACACCAACGGCGGCCGCATGGTCGGCGCGCCGCGCATGGTCTACCTGCAGGCGCGCCTGGCGTACTGATGCCCAAGCGCATCTGGCTGCTATGCCATCGCTGGGTCGCGCTGAGCCTGGGCGGGATCCTGATCCTCTCCGGGCTCAGCGGCGCCTTTCTGGTGGTTGCCCGGCCGCTGGACAAACTGCTGCATCCGGAATTGTTCCGGGCCGAAAGCGCAGGCGCCGGCCAGCCGGCATCGTTCGAATCCTTGCGCCGCAATCTGGCCGCCGGGTTCGGGCCGCAAGCCTCCTTCACCTTCCGTCCGCCGCGCGATTCGGGCGAAACCATGCAGGTCAGGGTGAGGGCGGCTGGCGCCTGGGACGGCACGGTCTATCTGGATCCGACCAGCGGCCGGGAGCAGGGCAGAAGGGCTGACGACGAAGGCATCGTCGCCCTGGTCTATAAGCTGCACAGCGCCCTGATGCTGGAACAGACCGGCAAAGCCATACTGGCCTGGACGGCGCTGGCCTATCTGGTGCTGACGGTATCCGGCCTGATCGTCTGGTGGCCGCGCAAATGGCCGCCGTCCTTGCGCATGGCGTTCGATAAGGGCACGTTGCGCGCCTTGTTCGACCTGCACCGCAACGGCGGCGCCATCCTGGCGCTTGCGTTAGCCGTGTGCATGGCCAGCGGCGCCTACATGGCCTGGCGTCCGATAGGCGGCTGGATCACGCTGGCCAGCGGCCAGACCCCGGTCGTCGCGCCCAAGCTGCCGACGCAGCCCGCAGGCGCCATCCAGCCTCGGTCCCTGGACGAACTGGCCGCCGCCGCCCAGGCGGCATTTCCGGACGGCTCGATAGGCTACTTTCTTTACACCCCGCGCACCGACCGGCCCTTGGCCATCCGCATGAGCGTGCCGGACGATCCGCATCCCAACGGACGGTCCACCGTCTGGCTGGACCCGCGCGACGGCAAGGTGCTGGCGGCGCAGCGCTGGAACGAACTCGATCCGGGCGCGCGGATCAATTCCGTGCTTTATCCGCTGCACACGGGCGAGTTGGGCGGCGTTGCGGGCGAAACCGTCGTGGCATTGCTGGGCCTGGGCCTGGGCACATTGGGCATCAGCGGAGTCTGGCTCTGGTGGCGCAGGAGGTCGTTGAGATTGCATGGACCGCGAATACGCCCATCCCACCGTGCATGACCATAAGTCCCGGGCGCGCCTCACCGATGGGCGGCCAGCACGGCCGCGAGGCCCGCCTGCAGGTCCTTGACGAAATCCTCGGGCGCTTCCAGCGACGGGAAATGCCCGCCGATGTCGGGCGTGCGCCACCGGACGATCCGCCGATACCGCTGCTGCGCCCAGGGACGCGGACATTTTTCGATGTCGCGGGGGTAGATGCTGATGGCCGACGGCACATCGACCCGCAACTCGGGGTCCAGCGAGTCGTGGCTTTCGTAATAGATACGCGCCGACGACGCGCCGGTCCGCGTCAGCCAATACAGGGTGACGTTGTCCAGGATGCGGTCCCGCGAAATCCGCTCGAAGGGGCTGTCTACGCTATCCGTCCACTCCGCGAATTTATCCAGGATCCAGGCCAGTTGCCCGACCGGCGAGTCGACCAGCGCATATCCTATCGTTTGCGGCCGGGTCGCCTGCTGTTTCGCGTAGGCGGCCCGGTAGCGCCAGAAGTCGCGGGTGTCCTCGGCCCATTTGCGTTCAGCGGCCGTCAGCCCGTCCAACGGCAACCCTGGCGGGGCCTGCGCGAGCGTGGTGTGGATGCCCATGACCCGCGCCGGAAACCTGCCGCCCAGGATCGCGGTGATCACGCCTCCCCAATCGCCGCCGTGGGCCAGGAACTTGTCATAGCCCAACCGTTCCATCAGTTCCACCCAGGCGGTTGCGATCCTCTCGGTTCCCCAACCCGTCGCTGCCGGTTTGTCGCTATAGCCGAATCCCGGCAGCGACGGCGCCACCACATGGAACGCCGGCGCGCCGGCGTCCTTCGGATTTGCCAGCTCGTCCACGATATCGACGAATTCAACGATGCTGCCCGGCCAACCATGCGTCAGCAGCAGAGGAGTGGCGTCCGCGCGCCGGGACCGGCGGTGCAGGAAGTGGATACCCAGGCCATCAATCACGGTGCGGAACTGCCCGATCCGGTTCAGGCGCGCCTCGAACGAGCGCCAATCGTACGCGGTGCGCCAGTAGTCCACCACGCTGATGAGGTCGGACAGCGGAACGCCTTGCGCCCAGCGGCGGGCGCCGGGCGCCGCGCCCTTAACGGTTTCGGCCTCCGGCAAGCGCGCCGCGGCCAGTCGGGCCCGCAGATCGTCGAGATCCGCATCGGTGGTGCGGGCCTGAAATACGTGTACGTCGTTGTTTGAAGCAGGCATGCGATCTCCTGGTCATCGTGGTTTGAAGTACGAGCCATTGCGAACCGGCTTAGACGGTTCTAACATACCGCCAATTTCACGGTCAACCAGCTTGGGGGATCTCATGCGCGCCGATTTTCCTGAATTCCGTCTCGGCAGCGTGCTGGCGACGTGCTTCACCGGAACCTTGACGGAGCGTCAAGGCGATTCCGTGGAGCGTATTCCCACACCGCGCCGGTTCCTGGATTGGCTGGCGCTGAACGGCCTGGCCGTGAAATCCTGCACCAACGCCCAGCTCGAGCTGGCCTGGGAACTGAGGGAAGCAATCCACGCCGCGGCTAGCGCGTCCGCGTCGGGAGACCCGCTGCCTGCGTCCGCCGTCAAAGTCATCAATGCCCGCAGCGTCGAGAGCAAGGCCGCGGCAACCCTGTCATCCGAAGGCAGGCGGCAGTGGTGGCTGGGCCCGGCGGCCCGCGTGGAAGACGCCCTGGGCGTCATCGCCACCGACGCCATCAGCATCGTCGCAGGCGAACGAGACGGAAAGCTGGCCTTGTGCGCATCGACTAGCTGCCAGGCCGCGTTTTTTGACACCAGCCAGAGCCGCACGCGGCGGTGGTGTGACATGAACACCTGCGGGAATCGCCAGAAGAAGGCCCGCTTCCAGGCCAGCAAGAGCAAAAAGAGCAGAGAGTAGGGCAGAGAGCCACTGTATCTATCGCTGTGGCCTGTCGGACTGCTGCTAGTGCATTCTGAAGTTCACTGAACCAGCGGGAAACATGGAAGCACAAGTTCCGCAATCAGACCCCCGCCTGCCCGGGGCTTCAGATTCAGCGTCCCCCCGAATCGCTCGGCAATGGCATGCACGATCGAGATACCAAGACCAGCACCGTCGTTGCGGCTTCGGCCTTGGTCTCCGCGCCAGAAGCGGCGCCCAATTTTGGCTACTTGATCCTCACTGAGTCCTGGCCCGCGGTCGGTCACGATGACTCGGCATTGTCGGGTCGGGGACTCGAAGTGCGCCGCGACTTCGACAGTCATGCTTTCGGGGGAATAGCGGATTGCATTGTCTACAAGGTTGCGGACGGCAGCCTCCAGCATCCCGCGGGGAATCGAACTACCGCTATCTGAGCCATGAATGGAAAGCGCCAAGCGCACCTGTGCCTCGACCGTTGTTGCATTGATGACGCTGGAGATGACTTCCTGGATGGATGCGCACCTGTCTTCCGGGTTGATCGATGCCTCGGCACGAGCAAGAACCATCATTTGGTCCAGGGTGCGCCGCAGGCGCTTTACGCCTTCTTCGGCGCTACCAAGTGAAGACGCGGCTTCTTCGCCTTCAGTCAGCCTGGCCACTTGCAGGTGAGTGTCGATCACGGTCAGTGGGGTACGCAATTCATGCGCTGCCGCATCCGTAAACGCCCGCTGGCTTGAGAGTGCCTGGGCCAGCCGTCCCAACAGTCCGTTCATCGCATCCAGGACCGGACGAAGCTCCGTTGGCGGCCTCGCGACGGCAATAGGCGTGGTGTCGTCCGTCTCCTTGGCCCGCAACTGCATGCGCAAGGCTTGCAGCGGCGCAAGGCCTTGCCCAATACCGATCCAGAGAGCAGCCAGTCCGCCAAGAAGCGCGATCAGGAATGGCACGCCTGCCGCAAACAGCAACTCATTGATCAGCGAGTTCCTTTGATCGACACGATCCGCTGTCGTTATCTGGTAGATGTCGTCACGAAGCACATAGATCCGCCATTCCTGCCCCGCTATCATGCGCGTGCTGTAACCGCCAGGCAGGCTTTCGAAGTCCGAGGCCGGGCTGCCGTTGGTGCGCGCCAAAACTTCGCCGCGAAGCGCACGAATCTCGCAAGCGATTCCTTCGCTGCCATTGACACGAACCGCTTGCGCGAAATCCGTCGGCTTGGCGTTGGGATCTATGGCCGAGCCTGCAAGCAGGCCAGAGACCATGCGAGCCGACATGGCCAGCCGGCCGTCGAGTGTACGAGCAACGTCGGCACGCACACCCAGCATCATCCAGGCGGCTGCCGCCGCCCATAAAACCATCAGAGAAATTCCTGCGATCAGGACCGCGCGCAGACGCAAGCTCATGCGTTGATTCTCCAACCCAGCCTGTATCCCAATCCACGCGAAGTCTCAATCACTTCAGCTCCAAGCTTGCGGCGCAGATTGTGAATATGGACATTGAGCGCGTTGCTGCTTACTTCTTCGCCCAACCCGTACAGGCGTTCACTGAGCAGATCAGGAGCAATCCATCTCGCATCGGCAGTGGCCAGATGAGCCAGCAGATCCACCTCGCGACGCGATAGCGAGATGGCTTGGCCTTCCAGCCAGGCAAGCCCGCTTTCAGGTTCCAGGCGCAACGGTCCCGCCGCAATGATCTGGGCTGCGCGCCCCTGTGTGCGTCTGACCAGCGCATGCAATCGCGCTGCCAATTCCCGCAGATCAAACGGCTTGGTCATGTAGTCGTCGGCGCCCTGGTGCAGGCCCGCTATCCTGTGCTCTATGGCATCCCGAGCGGACAGTATCAGCACGGGCAAACACGGTTCTATCGCGCGCACAACGGAGAGCAACTCCATGCCGTCACGGTCGGGAAGCCCCAGGTCGAGCACCAGGGCATTGAAGGAGTTCCCGGTTTGGGCGGCTTCAGCTTCCACTGCCGTGCAAACGTGCTGCACCATGATGCCGTGCGCGCGCAAGCCAGCCACAATTCCCTTGCCGATCAGTTCGTCGTCTTCTACCAGCAATACCCGCATTTGCATCCCAATCCGCTGCAGCCAAGGATCCATATGTTAGGCCAGAAATTGTTGGCCCAGGCGGGTCGGCTCCCGGATTTCCGGGCTCTCCGCGCCTGCGTTCCCTTCTTTAGTTTCAGTTAATCGACCTCCTCCATCATCGCTGGATATGCTCCCTTTCACCGCCGCATGAGGGTGGTTGGGGGCCGACTATTGCCCGGAGGAATCAGGTTGTTTGTATATCGGCGAGTACTGGCCATTGTCTTTCTGTGTTTGCTCGCCATCGGCAGTGCGTGGGCGAGTACCGGACTGTTTTCCTGGAAGGAGGAAGCCGAATTCCTGGATCCGGTCGATGTATTCAAACTGGCGCAAGTGCAGCAGCAGGGGAGGGAACTGGCGGCGCAAGGGCGCATTGCCGATAACTACTATGTTTATCGTCACTCGTTGAAGCTGGTTTCCGGGCAGGGCGAGGAGGTCCGCCTGGATCTTCCTCCAGGCACGCCAAAGAATGATGAGTTCTTTGGCGATACGGAAATCTATCTCGGAGATGCGCTGCGCCTGCGTTTTCCTGCATCCGTGACAGGTCCGTTGACGCTGCATTGGCAAGGGTGTGCGGAAGGAGGCATCTGTTATCCGCCGCAGACCATGGCCGTGAATTTGCCCGTGACGGCGGCAGGAGCCTCTGCAGCCGCTGCCGTTCCTGCTGTCCCACCTCCGGCAAGCGCCCGTCCACGGGAGGCGGGCGCAGGCGGCGGCGCCAACGTCGCCGAGGACCAGGCTGCGGCACAACGTCTTGCGACGCTGGGGCCGGTCGCAGGCACCTTGCTGTTCTTCGGCTTCGGGCTGCTGCTGGCTTTCACGCCTTGCACCTTGCCGATGATTCCTATCATTTCCAGCATGGTCGTCGGCAATCAGGCCAAGCCGCGACGCGCCTTCATCACGTCCCTGTTCTATGTCTTGGCCATGGCCGGCACCTATGCTGCCGTGGGTGTCGCGGCAGGCTTGGCAGGCGCCAATCTCCAGGCGACCCTGCAATCGCCCTGGCTGCTGGGAGCGTTTGCGGCCTTGTTCCTGATTCTCGCCAGTTCCTTGTTCGGAATGTTCGAGCTGCGCTTGCCGTCCGCGTTGTTGAACCGACTCGGATCCGCCAACCAGGGACGTTCTGGTGGCAGCGTGGTCGGCGCTGCGGCGCTGGGTTTCTTGTCAGCATTGCTGGTCGGCCCCTGCATGACCGCGCCCTTGGCGGGAGCGCTGCTCTATATCAGTCAGACGGGCAGCGCGCTGTATGGCGGCCTGGCGCTGTTTTCCCTGGGCCTGGGCATGGGTCTGCCGCTGTTGGCGATCGCTGTCTGCGGCGCCCGCATACTGCCCAAGCCCGGGGCCTGGATGGATAGCGTACGCGTCGCCTTCGGCTACGTCATGGTCGGAATGGCGGTGATGATGCTCGACCGCTTCCTGCCAGCTACCGTAAGCCTGGTGCTGTGGGGGGCTTGGATACTATCTATCGCCATCGGCCTGCTGGCCTGGGCGCAAGCGCTGGCGCAAAGACTGCGTCTGATGTGGACCTTGCGCACACTGGGAGCCATTGCCGGCCTATGGTCCATCTTCATGCTCGTGGGCGCCGCGTCGGGAGGCGAGTCGGCGTCGCAGCCGTTGGCGCATCTGCGCGCCGCGTCTTCGGCAGCCGCGTCAGCGACCGCCAAACCGGCCTACGTCGAGGCCAAGTCTGTCGAGGACGTCGATAAGCGCCTGGCGCAAGCGGCTGCGCAGGGCCAATGGACCTTGATCGATTTCTACGCCGACTGGTGCATCAGTTGCCACGTGATCGAGCGCAATGTGTTTGGCGACCCGGCTGTGGCGCAGCGGCTGGCGCGCATGCAGGTACTGCGGCCGGACGTGACGCGCAACGACGCCACCGATCAGGCCCTGCTCAAGCACTGGGGCGTCATGGGACCGCCCACGCTTATCCTGGTGGGGCCTGACGGCACGGAACGCAGAGACCTGCGTGTGGTGGGTGAGGTCAGCGCGGCTGATTTCCTGGGGCATCTGAACCAGGCGGGCACGCCATGATAGGTATCGGTCCGTTCTCCATTCAGAGCATTGGTGTCGTCGCGGCTGTACTGCTTTCCTGGCTGGTGACCCGCGCACTGGCCAAACGCTTGCCGGAAGCCTCTCATCGGCTTGCCGGCGCCGCACTGCTCGACGCGGTCTTTTGGGGCGTCGTGGCAGCCCGCCTGGGATACATCGCCTTCTGGTGGGAAGACTATTTCGCGGCGCCCATGTCGATGATTGCAATCGGCGATGGTGGATATTACTGGTGGGTTGGGGTGCCGGCGACGATTGCGTTCGTCTGGTGGCGAACCCGGTCCATGCCAGTGCAGCGCCGCCCCATTTACGTCGGTGTACTAGCCGGAGTTGTGGCCTGGTTCGCAGGTAGCGGAGCGTTTTCATTGCTGCTTGAAGCGCCACGCCTGCCGGACCTTCAGTTGGCAACACTGGATGGAAAACCAATCGCGCTGAGATCGTACGAAGGGCGCCCGTTGGTCGTCAATCTTTGGGCGAGCTGGTGTCCGCCTTGCCGCCGCGAGATGCCGGTCTTGGAACAAGCGCAGTCTGAATTTCCAGGTGTCGGCATCGTCCTGCTCAACCAGGGTGAGAGCGCGCAACTGGCACGTGATTTTCTTCACAACGAGGGCCTGGCATTGAGCAATGTGCTGCTCGACCCCGCGTCCTCATCCATGCAGGCGATGAATTCGCGGGGCCTGCCCACGACCCTGTTCTTTGACGCGGAGGGACGATTGGTGGATTCGCATCTGGGCGAGATCACCATGGCCAGCTTTAAGGACAAGATTTCGCGCCGCTTCAATCTTGCTTCAGGCGCCTCTCAAGATTTACCAAGATAAGGAATGACCATGTTCGCAGTACGCAAGAATTTATCCTCCATCGCAGCTATCGCCCTCATGCTGGTGGCTGGCCAGAGTCAGGCGGGGAAGGGGACCCGGCCGCCAGTCGTCCAGGCACTGGAGGCGCAAGGTCTCATGGTGATGCAGGAATTCGATGTGGGCGGTGGCTTGCGCGCCTTCGCAGGCACTGCAGGCGATCGCCCCGTTGCCGTCTACGTCACCAGCGACGGCAACGCCATCGTCGGTACGCGTCTGGACGCCAAAGGCACGCCGCTCGACAGATTGACGCTGCGGGACCTGGTTGAGAAACCGATGGGCGAGAAGACATGGGTTCAATTGGAGTCCGCTGCCTGGGTGCAGGACGGAAAACCCGACGCGCCCCGCATCATCTATGCCTTCTCCGATGCAAATTGTCCTTATTGCCACCAATTCTGGGAAGCCGCGCGTCCCTGGGTGGACGCAGGCAAAGTCCAGCTTCGCCATCTGCTCGTCGGCGTGATCCGGGCAGACAGTCCAGCCAAGGCTGCGGCGATCCTTGGCGCGCCCGATCCATCGGCTGCGTTGGCGGAGAACGAACACAAGTTTGACCAGGGTGGCATCAAGCCCGCCAATAGCGTCCCCGACGATGTACTCCAGATCCTCGAAGACAATCATATGCTGATGATATCGGCTGGTTTCCGCGGCACGCCTGGCATCGTGGTCCGGGAGGGCGACGGCTCGGTCAAGAAGTTCAACGGCATGCCCCAGGGTGCGCAATTGGCCGAAGTACTAGGGCCGCGCTGAACAGCACGGCCGATCTGCCGGGGATGATTACTCTGTCATCCCAAGCGTAATTTGTACTTTACATAATACACATTATGCGCATAACACCAACACCAGACCCAGGCATCCCTGGACACCGGCAAACCGCTTTAACCGCCTTCGCCAGCGTCCTGACGTGACTATCCATAAGTTGGCTCTGCTGAGGTCCTGAAAACCAAACCTTGCGTCCCGTCCGCGACTCTTCTAAAAGGTATCCATATCATCATCAGAGAGGCAATCTTGCGAGTTTCAACCCTGCGCGGTATCCGTCTATGCCTGCCGTTGATACTCCTTGTGCTGAGCCTGGGTTTCATCCCGACCTCATCTGCAGCGCTGCCCAGCCTGACCGGATCGACTTCCAGCAAACCCGTCGACAATGCGCAACTGAACCAGTCGCTGGACCAGGTCATCCAGACACTTGAAAACGACAAGCAACGCGCTGATCTTCTGAACCAGCTGAAGCAACTGCGCGACGCGACCAAGCAAGGCGCGGAGAACGAAAAGGACGGCATCCTCGCCCTCATCCGCGACACCGCCGAAAGCCTGGAACGACGCCTGGACGGCCCCGAAGGCGCCTTGACCCGCTGGGGCATGCTGTACCGGCAAGCGCGTGCCGAACTCGCCACCGGTTTGCCGGCATGGCGCGAATGGCCCACGCTGATCGCCGATTTCCTGATCGTGCTGGCGATCTGGGCCGGCCTGGCCCTGGCGCTGCGCTGGATAGGCCGACGCCTCGAACGGCGCCGGGCGCCGGCGGACGCAGCGCCGGTCCGTCCGAAGACCCGCCAGCTGCTCTGGCTGGCGGCGCGGCAGTTGGCGCCCTGGGCCATCGCCTTCGTGATCATGCTCTCCCTTTCCGTCCTGACGCCGGACTCCGTGGGCCGGCTCGGGGCCCTGGTACTGGCCTACGTGCTGCTCGTCGGCGCGCTGTTCTCTTCGCTCTGCCTGATCGCCCTGACCTTGCTGGACGGCGCGCACCGCGGGCGGGCGCTGGACATCCTGCAGCGCCGCGCCGCCCTGCCGCTTTGGCTGATAGGCAGTCTGGCCGCACTGGGCGACGCCTTGCACGATCCCGAGGTCACCAGCGTGTTCGGACTCGGCATCGCGCAGTTCGCCGGCCTGCTCGCCAACGTAGCCGCCGCGACGCTGAGCGCGCTGTTCATCCTGCGGTTCCGCCGCCCCGTCACGCACCTGATCCGCAACCAGCCCAAGGAGCGCCGGGTCAAACGCCAAGGGCTGCACAAGCTGCTACGGCTGATCGGGCCGCTTTGGTTCGTCCCGTTCCTCATCCTGGTGGGTATCTCGCTGTTCACCACCCTGGCTACCGCCAACGACAGCGATCAGGTGATACGCCGCGCCCTGCTTTGCGCGCTGGTGGCAATCGCGGGCATGGCCGTCAGCGGCATCATCCGCCGCGCCTACCTCAGTTCCAGCCGCGCCGCGAATCGGCGCACGGCCTACCTGGGACAGCTCAGGTACTTCGGCTACACCCTGCTCTGGATCGCCAACCTGCTGGTGTTCCTGGAAATCGGCTTGCGCGTACTGGGCCTGTCTCTGATCGCGCTCATGGAAAGCAGCGGATCGGCGATCGGCCCCAAGGTGGCAAGCTTCGTCGGCACCCTGCTGGTAGCCTGGCTGATATGGATCCTGACCGACACCGCGCTGCAGCACACCCTGGGCACCAGCGGCAAGAACCGGACCAATGTCCGCGCGCTGACCATGCTGCCGCTGATCCGCAACGTCCTGCTTGCCACTATTTTCGTGATTGCCGTGATCGTCGCGCTGGCCAACATGGGCATGAACGTCACGCCGCTGCTGGCCGGCGCCGGCGTCATCGGCCTGGCCATCGGCTTCGGCGCGCAATCGCTGGTGGCCGACCTGATCACAGGCCTGTTCATCATCATCGAGAACTCCCTTTCCATCGACGACTACGTGGACGTGGGCAACCACCTTGGATTTGTCGAAGGCCTGACCATACGCACCGTGCGCCTGAGAGACCTGGATGGCGTAGTGCACACGATTCCGTTCAGCGAAATCAAGACCATCAAGAACTACTCGCGCGAGTTCGGCTACGCCATGTTCCGCTGGCCGGTGCCGGCCACCATGCCGATCGACGACGCCGTGGCGCTGGTCCGCGAAGTGGCCCTGGAGTTGCGCACCGATCCGGCGATCTATCCCTTCCTGTGGTCGCCCATCGAACAGCAAGGCGTGGAGAGCTTCGACAACGGCCAGGCGATCCTGCGCTTTCGCTTCAAGACCGCGCCGCTGCGGCAATGGGAAGTCCAGCGCGCCTTCAACATGCGCCTGCGGCGCCGGCTGGACCAGGCCGGACTGGAACCTTCCATGCCGCGCATGAACGTGCAGTTGTCCCGAGCACGTCCGCCCAAACGCTCGGCCACGGCTTCGGAACAGGACGCATGACTCCCCTTCCCTACGCCTCTGGTCCAGGACGGCCGGGCAAACTTCCAGCCCCGTCATTTGGACCGGCTGCTGCGCAATGGGCGCCCTACTTTTCCGCTGCCCCATCGCCACGCCAGCCTCCGCCCAGGGCGCGAAACAACGAGGCCAGCGCGATCTGGCGCTCGGTCCGGACTTCGATCAACGCGATCTGATTGGCGAAGTCGCTGCGCTGGGCATCCAGGTAGCGCAGATAGTTGTCCACGCCGCCGCGATAGCGCGCCTCGGACAGGCGCAGCGCGGCCTGGCTGCTGTCGGTCTGCGCGCGCAGCGCGTCCTCCTGCCTGCGCAAGGTGTCGGTCGCCGCCAGCCCGTCCATGACCTCGCGGAACGCGGTCTGGATCGACTGTTCGTACTCGGCCACCGCCGCTTCCTTGCGGACCCGGGCCAGATCCAGGTTGGCCTGGTTGCGGCCGCCGTCGAAGATGGGCAGCGTGATCTGCGGCGCGAAGGACCAGGCGCGCTGGCCGCCCGAGAACAGATCCGACAGGTCCGAACTGGCGCTGCCGAACATGCCGGTCAAGGAGATGCGCGGGAAGAACGCCGCGCGCGCGGCGCCGATATCGGCGTTGCGCGCCCGCAGCCGATGTTCCGCGGCCAGGATGTCTGGACGGTAGGTCAGCAGCTCTGACGGCGTGCCCGCCGCCAGTTGCTGCACCAGCATGGGCACCGCGCCGTCATGGGGCGCCAGATAGGGGCTCAAATCACTGACTCCGGCCAGCAGCGTCAGCGCATTGGTCGACTGCCGGTACTGCCGTTCCATGCGCGCCAGATCGGCGCGTGCCTGGTCCGTCAGGCCCTTCGCCTGCTCATAGTCCAAGGCGCTCCCGATGCCTTCGGCGCGGCGCCGGGCGATCAGTTGCAGCGACTGCTCGCGCGATGCCAAAGTGCGCTCGGTATGCAGCCCGCGTTGGCGCGCGCCTTCGCGCGTGAGGTAGGCGTCTATCACCTCCGCGATCAGGCTGATGCGGGCGCTGCGCGCGCCGTTCTCGGTGGCCAGATACTCTTGTAGCGCCGCTTCCGACAGGCTGCGCACGCGGCCGAACAGGTCCAGCTCGAAGGCCGTGACGCCCACGCCGGCGCGCCACTCGCTCTGCACGCCGGACGTGCCGTTGGCATTCAGATCCGCCGGATTGTGCTGCCGCGTGCCGCCAGCCTGGGCGCCGATGGATGGCAACTGCTCGGAACGCTGCACGCGGTACATCGCGCGCGCCGCTTCGACGTTGAGCAAGGCCCGGCGCAAATCCCGGTTGTTGGCCAGCGCGGTTTCGATCAGTCCGCGCAGCGACGGGTCGGTCACGAAGTCGCGCCAGTCCAGCGTGGCGGCGGCCGAGCCCGGTCCGGACGCGAAGTCCGCCTGGCCTTCGACTCCCCACTGCTGAGCGACAGGCGACGCTGGGCGCTCATAGGTCGGCGCCAGCGCGCAGCCCGCCAGCATTGCCACGACGGCTGCGGCCGCGGCCAGCGGCTTGAGCCGCTGGAGGGTAAGGGTCATCGCTTTCATTTCTCACCTGCTTGATTGGTCGCCAACTGGCCGGGCGCGACATGCGCCTTGGGGCGCTTGAAAACAGATAGCGTCCAGACGAAGAACACGGGCACGAACAGCACGCCCAGGATGGTGGCGCTGAGCATGCCGCCCAGCACGCCGGTGCCTATGGCGCGTTGGCTGGTGGCGCCCGCCCCCGTTGCGATGACCAGCGGCACCACGCCCAGGATGAAGGCAACCGACGTCATCACGATGGGACGGAAGCGCAGGCGGGCGGCCTCGATCGCGGCCTCCTTCAGTGAGCGCCCCTGCTCATGCAGATCCTTGGCAAACTCGATGATCAGGATGGCGTTCTTGGCAGCGAGGCCAATGATGGTCACCAGCCCCACCTTGAAATACACGTCATTGGGCAAGCCGGCCACGATCACGGCGGCCACCGCGCCCAGCGCGCCCACCGGCACGATCAGCAGCACGGACGCAGGGATCTTCCAGCTTTCGTACAGCGCGACCAGCACCAGGAACACCACCAGCAGCGCCAGCGCCAGCAGCATGGGCGCTTGCGAACCCGTGGCCTTTTCCTGGAATGACAGGCCGGTCCACTCGAAGCCGATGCCCTGGGGCAATTCCGAGATCAGCCGTTCGATTTCCTGCATCGCCTCGCCCGTGCTGCCTCCGGCCGCGGCATCTCCGATCAGCTTGATGCTGGAATAGCCGTTGTAGCGGATTAATTGAACCGGACCATGCTTCCAGCCAATCTCGCTGAAGGATTCGAGCGGCACCAGTTCGCCCGCGCGATTGAGCACATTCAGCTTGGCTACCGATTCCGGCGTGTCGCGACTTTCAGGCTGGGCTTGCACGATCACGCGCTGCATGCGGCCCTGGTTGGGAAACTCGTTGACCAGCGCCGAGCCGAACGCGGTGGACAGCGCCGAGTTGATGGCATCAAACGACACGCCCAGGGCCTCGGCCTTGCTGCGGTCGATGCGCAGGTCCAGCTCCGGCGCGTCGGAAAGCCCCTCGATCAGGATGTAGGAAAAGACCTTGGGATTCTCGTACACCTTCTTCATCAGGGTCTCGGTGGCCGACAGCAAGGCCTCCCGGCCCAGGCCGGCGCGGTCCTGCAGGCGCAGCGCAAAGCCCGAGGAATTGCCCATGCCTTCCACGGAAGGCGGCACCACCGAGAACAGCACGCCATCGGGAACGCCCGCAAGGTCCTGATTAGCTTGGTCCGCCTCGGCCATGGCCGACTCGTTCTTTGCGCGCTGGGCCCAATCCTTGAACATCACGAAGCCCAGGCCCGCGTTCTGGCCTTGCCCGGAGAAGCTGAAACCTTGCACCGTGAGCACGTCCGAAACGGCCGGGCGCGTGTCCAGGTACTGTTCCAACTGCTGGGTCGTTTCCAGCGTGCGCGACAGCGTGGCGCCTGGCGGCAACTGTATGTCCGTGTTCATGTAGCCCTGGTCCTCGGTCGGCAGGAAGGCCGACGGCAGGCTCGCATAGACGTAGCCCAACCCGCCGACAAGGACGGCGTACAACACCATCATGCGACCGCTGCGCGCAAGCAGGCGCGCGTTGGTCGCCGAATAGCGCTCGGTCATGCGCGCAAACACCCGGTTGAACCAGCCGAAGAAGCCCTTCTTTTCGTGATGCCCCTTTTCAATCGGCTTGAGCAGCAGGATGCTGAGCGCGGGCGTCAACGTCAGCGCCAGGAAACCCGAGAACAGGATGGACACGGCCAGCGACACCGAGAACTGGCGGTAGATCACGCCTACGGAGCCCGTCATGAAGGCCAGCGGCAGGAACACGGCGGCCAGCACCAGCGTGATGCCCACGATCGCGCCGCTGATCTGCCCCATGGCCTTGATGGTCGCCTCTTTCGGCGACAGGCCCTCTTCGGCCATCAGCCGTTCGACGTTCTCCACCACCACGATGGCGTCGTCCACCAGGATGCCGATCGCCAGCACCATGCCGAACATGGTCATCATGTTGACGGAGAACCCCAGCGGCAGCATGACCGCCAGCGTGCCCAACAGGCAGATGGGCACGACGATGGTCGGGATCAGGGTGTAGCGGAAGTTCTGCAGAAACAGCAGCATCACCAGGAACACCAGGACGACGGCCTCGGCCAGCGTCATCAACACCTTGGAGATGGCCACCTCGACGAAAACCGAGGTGTCGAACGGCACGCTGTACGCCATATCGCCGGGGAAGTTCTTGGACAGCTCGGCCAGGCGCGCCTTGATGCCCTTGGCGGTTTCCAGCGCGTTGGCGCCGGGTGCGAGCTGCACGCCCATGGCCGCGGCCGGTTGGCCGTTCAGGCGGCTGGACAAGCGATAGTCCTGGCGGCCCAGTTCGATGCGCGCGACGTCGCCAAGACGAACCGTGGAACCATCCGGGTTGGCGCGCAACACAATGCCCTCGAATTCCGGAATCGTTGTGAGCTGGCCCTGGACCATGATGGTCGCTGTGATTTCCTGGGTCGACGGGCTGGGCTGTTCACCCGTGGAGCCACCCGAAACCTGGACGTTCTGCGCGGCGATGGCCTTGTTGACCTCATCGACCGACAAACCGTAGCCGACCAGCTTGGCCGGATCGATCCAGATGCGAAGCGCCCGTTCGGCCGCGAACATCTGCACCCGGCCCACGCCCGGCACGCGCCGGATTTCGTTGTTGATATTGCGGGCCGCGTAGTCAGCCAGGCCCACCTGATCCTTGCCCGCATCCTTGTACGTCAACGCGTAGATCAGCAGGAAGCTGGAACTGGCTTGCTCGAGCTGCAGGCCCTGCTGGATGACCGCCTGCGGCAGTCGCGATTCCACCCGCTTGATGCGGTTCTGCACGTCGACTTGCGCCAGATCGGGATTGGTGCCCGGCTCAAAAGTCACCGTGGTTTCCGCCACGCCCGAACTATTGCTCTGCGACTCATAGTAGAGCAGGCCTTTGGCGCCGTTGAGTTCTTCCTCGATCAGGCTGATCACGCTGTTGTTGATGACTTCGGCGGATGCGCCGGGATAAGTCGCCTTGATGATGACCTGCGGTGGCGCGACGCTGGGGTACTGGGCCACGGGCAGCGCAAAGATGGCGAGCAGGCCCGCCAGGGAAATGAAGATCGCAATGACCAACGCGAAGTTGGGCCGCTGAATGAAGAAGTTCGGCATGATGTGACCGCCTGGGCTCAAGTTGGTTTGACGGTCAAGGGCGTGCCGGCGGGGATCTTGGCGACGCCGTCCACGATGACCTTGTCGCCCGCCGCCAGTCCCTGCGTGATCTGCCACTCCGTACCCTGCATCGCGCCGGTCTGCACCGCGCGCTCTTCCGCCTTGCTGTCGTCGGACACGACCAGCACCTTGGCTTGGCCGTCCGCCCCGCGCATGATGGCGCGCTGGGGGATGAGAATCGCGTTCTGGTCCACGCCCTGTTCGGCGTTGACGCGCACATACATGCCGGGCAAGAGCAGCCCGTCGGGATTGCTGAATTGGCCGCGCAGCAACACCTGGCCCGTGCCCGGATCGACGGAGACGTCGGAGAACAGCAGCCTGCCCTGGGCCGTGTAGTTCGTGCCATCCACCCGGACGCTCACCGCCGATTCGGCCTGGCCGCCAGTCTGCATCCGACCGCCCGCGGCTGCCTCGCGCAGCTTCAGCACCGCATTGACAGGCTGCCGGAAGTCCGCATAGATGGGATCGATCTGCTGGATCAGCGCCATGGGCGTCGATTCGCCCTGCCCGACCAGGCTGCCTTCGGTCACCAGGCCGCGGCCGATGCGGCCCGAGATGGGCGCCCGCACGCTGGCGTAGCCCAGGTCCAGCTGCGCGGCCTTTACGTCCGCCTGGGCGGACTGCTGATTGGCCTTCGCGGTCTGAAGCGCGGCCAACGCGTCGTCATATTCCTGACGGCTGACAGCCTCGATCTTGACCAGGGGCTGATACCGGCTGACCAGCGCCTGGGCCTGCTTGACCTGGGCCTGGGCCCGCGCCAGCGCGCCTTGGGTACGCGCTAGCGAGGCCTCCAGCGGCGCCGGCTCGATCGTGAAAAGCAGATCGCCCTCCTTCACCGTGGCCCCTTCCTCGAAATGGCGCTTCTGGACGATGCCCGCGACCCGCGCGCGCACTTCGGCCACGCGCACAGCGGAAATCCGCCCGGGCAGATCGACCATGATCGCCTGGGGCCGGGGAGCAATCACCAGGGGCTCCACTTCGACGGGCGGCACCTGCGCCGCTTGCGGGTCCTGCTCGCCACACCCGGCGAGAACGGCGAGCAGGCATAGCGCCATGGCGCTGGCTCTGAATCGGGTCATCTAGTCCTCTGACATCCAAATGCCGCCTCAGGCTGAGGCGATCGAGGACCCGATAGTACTTATTAGATTTAAATGAGTCAATATTGATTCATTAGATTTTTAGTAGACTCATAAGATTCGTAGTAGACTTTATGTGTTTGTTTTTAACCACAATTGAATTCAAAAAGACTCAGCAATATCGGTCGCCAGGAGAACCCCATGTCTGAAGCCCTCGACGACAAGCTCGCCCGCGCATTGGCCCTATCCGTCTCCCAACAGCCCAGGGCGAACCTGCAACAGCTGGCGCGCAGCGCCGGGATCAGCAAAGCGACGCTGTACCGGATATCGCCCACCCGCGAAGGGGTCATCGACCTGCTCATGGAGCGGGCCACCCAACACCTGCAAGATGCGCTGGTCCGCGCGGACCTGGAGACGCCGCCCCATGCGGCAGCGCTCCAGCGCCTGACCGAAGCGATGGTCCTGGGCCGGGAGTACTACCTGTTCTGGAATCACGCCCAGTGGGTCCGCGTGATAGATGCAAGAAACGAGGACGTCAACGCACCGATACCCTCGTTCTACGGGGATGCCTTGGAGACCTTCTTCCTGAGCGGTCAGAAGGCTGGCGTCTTTCGTATAGATGTGCCTTCCCTGTGGCTGGTCAGGGCGTACGACTCCCTGCTGTACGCGGCGATGGATGCCGCTCAGCGCGGGGAAATTGCGCCGCTCGGCATGACTTCCATGGTGCAGAAGCTCTTTCTGGAAGGGGCGGCCAACGCGAGCTCCTAGCCCAAACTCCCAAGGAATGCGCATTGAGCCGCAGGGTAAACGATCGCTTGCAGTCCGGCATCCTATTAACAATAATGGGAATCATTATTGGTCATGCCCGTAACCGCGCTGTCGTGATCGAAGCCGGTTTTTCCCTGCCCGATGTCCGCCTCCCCCCCAGTTCGTTCCGCCGAACGGTCCGCCGCCGCCACGACGATACGCGAGTTCGTCGACGAGTTGCTCGGCCACTACCGCGACCTGCAGCGGCACCTCCGCTATCAATTGCGCAATCCGGATGACGCCGCCGATATCGCCCAGGCGAGCTTCGAACGCGTTTACGCCAATGGCCTGAACAACGCCCGCAAGAACGGCCCGGCGATCGAATCATTGCGCGGCCTGCTGTTCCGCGTCGCCCACAACCTCTGCATCGACGAGGCGCGTCGACGCAAGGTCTCGCAGAACTGGCTGGCCCTGCATGGACCGCTAGAAGCCGAGGCCATGGCGCCTTCGGCCGAGCAAGTCGTGTCGCAACGCCAGATGGTCGAACGCGTGGCGGCGGTGCTGGCGTCCCTGCCCGCGCGGCGGATGCAGGTTTTCCTGCTGTTCCGGGCATATGGCCACAGCCGCGCCGAGATCGCGCAACAGTTGGGGATCACCGAGGCCGCGGTTGCCAAGCATCTGGTGCGCGCGACGCTGGATTGTTCGCATGCCTTGCGCAATCTGTACCTGGACTCCGATTCGGCCGTGGACCGTCCGGAGCCTGGTCGCGGGCCAGCCGCGGACGGCGGCAACTGACCCCATGCAGCAAGCCCCCGACGAGGCGCTCATCGATCAGGCGCTTACGCTGATCGCCACCGCTGAAATCGCCACCGAGCGCGGCGCCCGCCAGGCAGTCTCCCGGCTGACCGCGTGGCGCGCCCGCACGCCGCAGCACGAGGCCGCCTACGTCGAGGCCATGCGGCGCTGGCAGCTGCTTGCCGCCGTAGCTCCTGACATGCGCGCACGGTTCGACCAGGACATCGCCACCGCCAGCGATCGCAGGCTGTCGCGCCGCGCGCTGCTTGGCTGGGCGGCCGCAGGCGCCTGTACGGCCGCGTTGGGCGCAGGTTGGTACTGGCGGCGGCCGCTGTATCAGGCGTCCTATGAAACGGGTTCCAGCCAACTATCCCAGGCTCAGGTGCCAGATCAACCGGACGGCGGCGGCTTGGGAACGCGGATCGACCTTGCCGCCCGCACGCGGCTTGCCGTCAGCCTGTACCGCGACGAACGCGTGGTGGAACTCAGCCATGGCGAGGCGCTGTTCACGGTGGCCCGAGATGCCAGCCGGCCGTTCCGGGTCCGTACCCGCGGCGGCGAGGTCGAGGTTGTCGGCACGGTGTTCACGGTCAGCGACCGCGGCGGCGTCGTCTCCCTCGCCGTGGAGGAAGGCCATGTGCGCTTCCGCCCTGCTCCGCGCGACGCCCGCTGGTACACCTGGGCGCGCGGCGGCCCTCCCCTGGATTTGTACGCCAATACCGCTGTCAGTTGGCGCAACGGCGAAGTCGACCCCGTGCGGCGCATCGATCCGGACAGCATCGCGGCCTGGCGCAATGGCTGGCTGTGGTTCGACAACCAGCGCCTGGACGAGGCCCTGCCGGCCATCAACGCATTTCGCGCGCAGCCGCTGACGGCCGCTGACCCGAAGGTCAGCGCCCTGCGCCTGACCGGTCGCTTTCGCAGCGCCGATGCCGGCGACGCGGCGGCTCTCCTCGAAGCGATTCTGCCGCTGCGCGCAGAATCGCAGGCGAACGGCGATGTCGTATTACGGCTGCGCTGATTTTTTTTCGGTCAGGTGTCTCCGTTTCCGCGTCTCATCCGTCTTCTGTATCGATAGCGCCGCCACCGGGCGGCGATTTTCTCGATAGACGGAGTTGAAATGCATCAATCCGGTATTTGCCGGCCGTTCCTGGGCCGTTCCGCGCTGCGCCTGGCGTTGTCGGGCGTCATGAGTATGCCGCTGGCCGCCATGCCTGCACTAGTCCACGCTCAGGCGCCGTCGGAACAGCTTCATGCCATCGACCTGCCTGCCCAAGCGCTAAACACGGCGCTCAACATGCTGTCGCGCCAGACCAGCACTCCCATCATGGCGGGCGGCGCCCAGATCGCCGCGCATCAGGCGCCGGCCGTGTCCGGTCGCATGTCGGTGCGGGAAGCGCTGTCGCGCCTGCTGCAGGGATCCGGATTGACCAGCACAGTCACGCCCGGCGGCGGATACGCGGTGACGGGCGCCGCCCAAACCCCGGCCGTGACCACACTGGCGCCGGTGCTGGTGACCGGAAACTCGCAGTTGCCCGAACCCTACGCCGGCGGCCAGGTGGCCCGCGGCGGCCGCGTCGGCCTGCTGGGCGAACGCGACGTGATGGACACGCCGTTCAACATTGCCAGCTACACCGCCGAACTGATCCAGAACCAGCAAGCCAACTCCATCGCCGACGTGCTGGCGAACGACGCTTCGGTGCGCACGGTCAACGATGGCCAGGGCTCGGTGGCCGGCACCGGCGACGAATTCCAGATCCGCGGCTTTCCGGTGCGCAACCAGGACGTGTCCTTCAACGGCTTGTACGGCATGCTGCCGCTGCGCACCATCGCGCTGGACGGCGTCGAGCGCGTGGAAGTGCTCAAGGGCCCCACTGCCCTGCTGAACGGCATGAGCCCGCGCGGCAGCGTGGGCGGCGGCATCAACGTCGTCGCCAAGCGTGCCGGCGACGATCCGCTCACACGCTTGACGGCGACCTATCAATCCGATTCCCGCTTCGGCGGCATGGTGGACATCGGGCGGCGCTTTGGCGAGAACAAGGAATTCGGCATCCGCTTCAATGGCTCGTACCGCGACGGCGATACCGCGGTCCAGCATCAATCGAACCAGCTGGGCGTGGCGGTGGTCGGGCTGGACTATCGCGGCGAGCGGCTGCGCGTTTCGCTGGATGCCGGCCACCAGACCAATAATATCGATGGGCCCGGCGATTCCGGCGTGCTGATCTTCGGCGACAGCCTGCCCGTGCCGCGCGCGCCCGATGCGTCCAAGGGCTATTCGCCCGATTGGGGCTATGCCAAGTCGCGCGACAACTACGGTGTGCTGCGCGCCGAGTACGACCTCACCCCGCACCTGACCGTATTCGGCGGCGTGGGCTACCGTCGCAGCAACAACCGCTACCTGTATGCCGACCCCATCGTGGTCGGCCAGAACGGCGAACTGATGATGCGCCCGTACTACTGGCCCAGTTATGAACAGAACGTTTCCACGGTATGGGGCGCGCGCGGCAATTTCAGTACCGGCCCGGTCAGGCACGAAGTCAGCCTGAGCTATTCCACCTTCGAGCAGCGCGCCGGCTATTACGACTACTACATCTTCGGCATGTCGCCGTCCAACCTCTACGATCCGGCCCAGATCCCCGAACCCTCGATCGACGGGCTGTCCAGCTCGCCGCCGCGCACTTCCCTGCTGAAGCTGCCCACCATCGCGCTGGCCGACACGCTCTCGTTTGCCGATGATCGCATCCAGTTCACCGCGGGCCTGCGCTACCAGACGGTGAAGGCGACCAACTACAGCTACACCACCGGCCAGGAGACTTCCAGCTACGACAAATCGGCCGTCACGCCGGCCTTCGGCCTGGTGGTCAAGCCGTGGACCGATGTCTCGCTGTACGCGAACTATATAGAAGGCCTGAGCGCCGGCCCCATTGCTCCGGCCGGCACCTCGAACGCGGGCGAGATTTTCGCCCCCATCAAGACCAAGCAGATCGAAGCCGGAGTCAAGGTCGATTTCGGCTCGGTCACGACAACGCTGGGCTTGTTCCAGATCAAGCAGCCTTCCGGCCTGACGACGGTCAGTGACGGCGTGACCCGCTACGACATGAGCGGCGAACAGCGCAACCGCGGCGTTGAGTTCAATGCCTACGGCGAACTGGCGCGCGGCGTGCGTCTGCTGGGCGGCATCACCTACATCCAGCCCACGATGATCCGCAGCGCCAGGCCGGACACCGATGGCAACAGCGCCGTCGGCGTGCCGCGCTGGATGGCCAATATCGGCATGGAATGGGATCCCTCGTTCGCGCCCGGACTGACCCTGAGCGCGCGCGCCCTGTCGACCAGCTGGCAGTACCAGAACCTGGAAAACAGCCGCCGCATTCCGGGTTGGACGCGCTGGGATCTGGGCATGCGCTACGCCACCCGAGCATTCGACCATCCCGTCACCCTGCGCGCGACCATCAATAACGTGTTCGGCAAGGACTACTGGTCGTCGGCGTCCGAAGGATATCTGCGCCTGGGTTCGCCGCGGTCGGTGATGTTGTCGGCGTCGGTCGATTTCTAGGTCTGCCGGGCCGGGTCGGCTCACTGCTGCGCGCCGCTAGCCTTGGCCACGTACGCCGCCAACGTCTCGATCTCCTTGTCCGACAGAGTCGTATATGCCGGCATCTGGCCAATACCGTTGCGAATGGCCGTCTCCACGCGCGCCGCGTCGGGCTTGATCTCATCGAGCTTGGGACCGATGGCCCCGCTGGATTGCGCGTCATTCAAGGTGTGGCAAAGCGCACAGGCTGGCGCCGCGCCGACGAACAAGGCGCGCCCCGCTTCCATGTCGGGTTCGGCCGCCTGCGCGCCGGCATGCAGGCTGGTGCCCAACAATGCTGCGCAAAACGCGTGCTTCCAGGGCAATGCCAGGGCTTTCGCCGTCATGCCTTGACCGCCACGGCCACGGCGTGATCGCGCCAGCCGTTGTTGATGTAGCCGCCGGAATTCTGCGGCCGTTCCTCGTCCTGCACCCTACCCTCGGTATCGGTCGCCCGGCTGACCAGCACGTGTTCGCCGGCGGCCAACTCGACCGGCAATGCGAACTGGCGCCAGGCATAGCGCCCGAGGTCCGGGCCGACCAGTTCCGCTTTCTGCCAGTTCTTGCCGCCGTCGGTCGAAACCTCGACCTGCTTGATGCCGTTGGTGCCGCCAAACGCCACCCCCTGCACCACCACGCGCCCGGCCTTCAGGGTGGCAGCGGCCGGATTGGGCGTATTGATCCACGACTTCACGCCCATGGCCCACACCGAGGGCTGGCTGGGATCGCCCTTCTGGCCCGGCGGCGCAAGGCGGTAGCCGGTCTGCTGGATAGCGGCGGGGCTTTCCTTTTCGGTGAAGGCCAGCCGCTTGATGTACTTGACGCTGTTCACGCCGGTGTAGCCCGGCACGATCAGGCGCAAGGGGCCGCCGTGGGCCAGCGGAATCGGCTCGCCGTTCAGTTCCCACGCCAGCAGCGCATCCCGCATCGCTTCCTTGGGCACCGAACGCTCGACCATGACCATGTTCGGATCAAGGCCGTCCGGCAGCTTTTCGCCGCCGGTGCCGGTCATGTACACGGCTGTCGCCGCCAATCCGCCGCAATGCTCGACCAGCACGCTTACCGGCACGCCGCTCCAGATCACGCAGCCGGCCGCGCCGACCTGCCAAGGCGTGCCGCTGGGCTTGTTCGGGAAATAGCCGCGGCCGTTGCCCGAACACTGCAGCACCATCGCCAGCGTCTGCAAGCCCATGGTCTTCAGTTGCCCCACGTTCAGGGACATGGGCTTGGCCACTCCCGCGATCTCGATGGTCCACGCGTCCCGATCGGCCACGATTGCCTCGTCCGGCGGCGGCAGGTTGTTGCGCACATAGAGTTGGCGCAAAGGCGTGACCACCCCGCTGCCGAATGCCTCGCGCCGCGTTTCTATGGTGTTGGCGCTGTGCACGATCATCGCGTCGGGCTGCTTCCACGCCGCGTAGGCGGGCAATGGCTTGGCAGCGGAGGCCGGAGCCGGTGGCGCAGCCGCGCCGGGGGCCGCCTTCTGTTCCGCGGCCAAGGCCGCGCGTCCCAAGCTTGCTGCGGCCAAGGCACTCGCGCCGCCGGCCAACAGGCGCCGGCGCGCCGCGCTCTCGATCAGGGATGAACGCATCGCAGTCTCCTCGTTGGGGTCGGAAATCGTTGTTGTTCCCGAACCCTGCCGGCCTGCTTCAACGTGGCTGTTTACCCCGCACCCACGTGTCCCAGGCCGCCAATAGTTATGCCTGCGATGTTGGTTGAGCGACCCTTTCGTGTCAATTAGTTATTTGCAATACGCGGCCCTAGTTCATTTGGCTAGGGCAAGCCGCGAGCCTGCCGGGCCGCCCCCTAGACCTGCCGGGCCAGGCTGTACACCGAGGCCGGCGGCAGATTCAGCGGCACGAAACCGACCTTGCGCGCCCGCAGGCCGCAAGCCTCGAGCACGCCCGTGGATATCGGGCAGCGCACGCCATAGGTGAACAGGGCCATCGATCCCTCGGCAGGCAAGGCATCGAACACGGCGGCCAGCAATTGGTGATGATGCGCCTGGCTCATGTTGCGCAACGGCAGGCCGCAAATCGCGGCGCCGATCCCGTCCAGCTCCGGATGGCTCTTGCGGGAAAGGTCCTGCGCGGCCACCTGCAGCACCGCCGCCTCTGGAAACTGCGTCCGCAAACTGGAGCTCATGGCCGAGTCCTGTTCGACAAGCACCAGGCGGGCCGGGTCCACCCCGCGGCGCAACATTTCACGCGTGAAAACGCCCGTGCCGCAACCCAGCTCCAGGACTTTGCCCGCGCTGGGCGGAATGCAGGCGGTAATGGCCGCCGCCAGCGCCGGGCCGGACGGCGCCACCGCGCCTATGGCGGCGGGATTGGACAACAGCGCCCGGACGAACTGCGTGCGCTCCCGCAGCCAGCCCATCGGTGAGCTGGCTGCAGGTTTGCGCGGAACAACGGTTTTGTAGGATTGCGTGGAATGCATGGGGGCCTCAGTCTCCTGGATCGGGAATTCCGTGCGACCCCGAAACCTTAACTGCGCCAGGCCATGCACGCACGCAACCGTCGGTAAGCACCCTTGTCAATTCGACCAGGGGCGGTCTCGCCTGAATCAGCGCGGCGCTGGACGCAGATTCAAGGTATCGGCCTTCTCGCTATCCACCTTGGCGCGGCTGAACGCCATGGGGAAATACTCGCCGGTCGCCCAGTCCTTGAGCAGGTTCTGGTAGTACGGGCTGCGCGGATCGGCCGACTGCCCGGGCACGTTCTGCACGCGCGAGTTATCCCAGTCGGCCACGTCGATCACCTGGCGGTAGGACGAGCCGCTGATCTGGCGGAAGTCGCTGGCGCGGAAGGTGGCGCGATGCACCGTGTCGTTATCTCCGCTGACCGGATAGCGCGGCGTGCCGTAGGCGTTGGCGGTCGCCGGCGGCAGGAAGCTGGCCAGGCTGTGCTCGAACTGGATGTGGTGCAGCTTGCCCCACTGCCATTGCGAGGAGTCCGGACCCAGCTTGGCGCGCAGCTTCTGCATGCCGTCGTTCAGCGCCTCAAGCAGGAGCGCATCGCGGCCCTGCTGCGGCTGCGGACCGAAGGCACTGTCCGGCGTCGCCAGCTTCTCCAGCGTTTTCGCGGTGGACAGATTGCCGAACGCGGCGCGGCCGTTGGCAGGCACATACAGCTCGGTCACGCGCTTGACCACCTCGGGCAGCCAGAACTCGTAGACCGTCGCCGCGCGCGACTCGGTGCCGACCCGCGCATCCCAGTCCTTCAACAAGCTCAAGGCCTGCGAGGTTCCGGAATCGGCCGAATTCAGCGATTTCGCGTAGCCCGTCAGGGTACGCGCCGGGATGGACAGATTGTCATACTGCAGCGCCTGCGAAGCCTGCACCGTCTGGCCCTTGCTGTCGGCAAGCACCTCGCGTATGCGCTGCACGCGGTAGGGTTCCGCCCAGGTGCGCGCGGACATGTCCTTGTAGCGGTAGTCGGCCGGCAGGTTGTACTCGTTGGCGGTGGCGACGTAGCCTTCCGGCGGGTTGTAGGCCCGCGGCAGCGCATTGCCGGGCAGGACGCCGCGCCATTCGAAATCGCCGTTGCCCGGCACGGGCAGCATGCCGGACCAGTCGGCGCGCGGACGTATCGGCGCGATGCTGCCGCCGAACCAGCCGATGTTGCCGTCGACGTCGGCGTAGACCATGTTCTCGCTGGGCGTGTAGTGCTTTTCCATGCCGGCGACGAATTCGTTCCAGTTCTGCGCCTGGTTCAGCCGCAGGCTGGCCAGATAGGCCGCGGTTCCGGGGAATTCCAGGTAGGCCGCGCGCAAGGCATAGGCCTTGTGGCGTACAGGATCCACATGGATGACCGGGCCGTGGCGGGTGAATTTCAGCTGGCGCACCGCCGCGCTCTGTCCGCGCACCGGGATGGATTCGTCGACCTGCCGCATCTTCTCCCAGCGGCCCTTATAGCGGTATTCGTCGGGCCTGGCCGGATTGGTGTCGTAGACGTACAGGTCTTCCTCGTCGCCAAAGGCGAAGATGGTCAGCCCGAAGGCGATGCGGTCGTTGTGCCCCATGGACACGCCGGGCAGCGCCGGTTCGCCGGCGCCGATCACGTTCCAGCCGGGCGCGTTCAGGTGCACCATGTAGCGCAGCGACGGCATCGTGATGGAACGGTGCGGATCGCCCGCCAGGATGGGCTTGCCTGTGGCCGTGTGCTGCCCGCCTATGGTCCAGTTATTGCTTTCATAACGGGTCGCCGTGGGATCGAAAGCCGGGTCCAGCGAGGCCAGCATGCTGGCCGACAGTTCGCGCGCGAGCTTCTCGCGTTCGGCGGCGGCGAGCGGGCTGCGCGGGAAGTCGGCGGCGACGAACTTCTGGCCGTTGCGCGCCAGGTTGTAGTTGGCCAGGACCGTGTTGTCGATCTGGCGCACGTCCAGGCCGGCCGGCACCTGCAGGGCCAGCGGCGGCTCGAAGGTGCTGAGTCCCTGCACGGCGTTCAGGCCCAGGGCGGCGACCCGTTGCGCCATCCTGACCTCTTCGCTGAGGTTGCGCGTCAGGCCGTAGATGCGGATGAGCGAAGTCTCGGGGCTCCAGTAGCCGGGTTCGGTGCCGGTCAGCTTGAATTCCGGCGGCATCTGCTCGGGATTCGCCTTGACCCAATCGACATAGGCGTTGATGCCCGCAGCGAACGACGTGAGGATGGCCTTGCCCTGCGGATGGTAGCTGGCGAATTCAGCCTGCATGTCGCCGCGGTACAGGAACAAGCGCGCCGCGCGGTCCTGCTCGACAAAGCGCGGGCCGAACTGTTCGGCCATCTTGCCCTCGCCCTGGCGGCGCCACAGGTCCAGCTGCCAGAGGCGGTCGCGCGCCGCGCTGAAGCCCTGCGCGAAGAACAGGTCATCCTGGTTCTGCGCGTAGATGTGCGACACCCCATGCCGGTCGCGCACGATCTCCACGGGCTGGGACAGCCCCTTCATGTCTACGGTTTCTTTCTTGCCTCCGGGCGACGCGCAGCCTGCCAGCACTGCAATCAGCCCGCTCGCCAGCCATGCGGCGGCCTTGCGATTGAACGTACGCATTGACTCCTCCTCGGATTTATCTGTCTTCTATCTGCCTGCCGGCTTCGAGGGGGCCATGCCGCCCGAAGCGACCGCCAACAATATGTACAGCCAAATCACGGGTTCGTGGAACGCTGTTTCATTTGATCAGCTTAGTCAGAATATGTAACCAGTACCGGGCTGTGGCACGGTTCAGGTAGACGTAAACGCAGGGGCAGAGAATGGACCGCATAAGAACTTGCAGGAGACATCATCATGTCTCGGAGACTATTGCTCGCCCTGCCCGTCCTGGCGCTGGCCCTGCACAGCGCCGCCTCGGCAGCGGCACCGGCGCCCGATATCCTGCTGGGCGCTTCCGTTCAACTGACTGGCCCCGTCGCCAATACCGGTCGCTACTACCGCGACGCCTACCAGATGGCGGTGGACCAGATCAATGCCGCAGGCGGCGTCAAGATCGGCGGCGCCACCCACAAGCTGGCGCTGAAGATCTACGACAACCAGTCCGACGTCAATCTGAGCGTGCGGCAGTACACGCAACTGGTGACGCAGGACAAGGCCAATCTGCTGCTGGGCCCTTTCGCCAGCAATTTCGCGCTGGCCGATTCGGCGGTTTCGGAAAAGTACAAAGTGCCCATGGTCCAGGGCGGCGGCGCCTCGGACCAGATCTTCTCGCGCAAATTCAAGTACATCTTCGGCACCTTGGCGCCGGCCAGCAACTACTTCGGCAGCACCGTGGAAATGCTGAAGGCGCTCAAGCCCGCGCCCGCCAGCGTGGCGCTGCTGTATGCGGATGACGCTTTCGATGTCTCGGTGGCCCAGGGTACCCGTCCACTGCTGAAGGCGGCGGGACTGCCCGTGGCGATGGACGAGCGCTACAGCACCAACGCCACCGACTTCAACTCGCTGCTGTCGCAGATCAAGAGCAAGAACGTGGACGCGGTGCTGGTGGCGGGACACGAGACCGAGATCCTGAACTTCGTGCGCCAGGCCAAGAGCCTGGCCGTCGCGCCCAAGATGTATTCCTTCACCGTCGGCGTGCCGTCGGAGGATTTCCGCAAGGCGCTGGGGCGCGACGCGGACTACGCTTTCGGCATGACCGCCTGGCTGCCCTCGGCAGCACTGAAGGACCGCTGGTTCGGCGATGCCGAGCAATTCGCCCGCGTCTACAAGGCCAAGTACGGCTATGACCCGGACTACCACGCGGCCTCCGGCGTGGCCGACGTCGAAGCGCTGGTCTATGCCATGGAAAGCGCCGGCAGCGCCAAGCCGCAGCAAGTGCGCGATGCCCTGGCCAAGATCAAGTTCGACAGCTTGTACGGCCCCGTCGCTTTCAACGCGCAGGGGCAGATCGACCTGCCTCAGGTGGTGATCCAGGTGCAAGGTGATCAGTTGGCCGCGGTCTACGGCGCCAAGGGCTTCATCACGCAGCCCAAGTACCCGATGCCGGCCTGGAACGCGCGCTAGGGCCGGCCGGAGGACAGGATGGATCTGCTCGCGCAAATCCTCGTCAACGGCATACTCCTGGGCGGACTGTATGCCGTGATGGCGCAAGGCCTGGCGCTGGTCTGGGGCGTGCTGAACATCGTCAACCTGGCGCATGGCGCGTTCATCATGCTGGGGGCGTACGCGTCCTGGTACCTGTACAACGACGCGGGCGTCGATCCCTTCCTGGGCTTGCCATTGACGGCGGCCGCCATGTTCCTGCTGGGCTACGCCCTGCAACGCGGCCTGCTGAACCTGGTGGTGCGCGCGCCCATGTTCAACACGCTGCTCATCACCTTCGGCCTGGAGGTGGTGCTGACCTATCTGGCGCAGCTGGCATTCTCGGCCGACTTCCGCACCATCAACCCTCCCTATGCCGGCGACAGCTACGCGCTGGGTCCCGTCACCTTGCCCATGGCGCGGCTGGCCGCCTTCGGCGTAGCGCTGGCGATCACGCTGGGCATGTGGCTGTTCCTGCTGCACAGCCGCCTGGGCCGCGCCATCCGCGCCACCGCGCAGAACCTGGTGGCGGCCAGGCTTTATGGGGTGGAGCCGCGCCACCTCTACGCGGTGACCTTCGGCCTGGGCCTGGCGTTGGCGGGCGCGGCGGGCGGGTTGTACGGCACGGTCTCGCAGATCAATCCCTACATCGGTGCCACGCTGACCGCAAAGTGCTTCGCCATTTCCATCATCGGCGGATTGGACAACCCGCTGGGCGTGATGGTGGGCGGCCTTTTCCTGGGCATTGTGGAATCGCTGACTACCTTGTACGTCGGCCCCACCTACGCCGACGTGGCCAGCTTCGGCATCCTGGTGCTGGTGCTGCTGGCCAAGCCCAGCGGCCTCTTGGGCAGAGCGGCATGAAGGCGCCGCGCCTGCTGCTGGCATTGCTGGCGCTGGCCGTGCTGGCCGGCGTGCCCTGGTATGGCTCGGACGTATTGGTGCAGTTCGGCATCAATACCCTGCTGCTGGCCGTGCTGGCCCAGGGCTGGAACATCATCGGCGGGTACGCCGGCTACGCGTCCTTCGGCAACTCGGTCTTCTACGGCCTGGGCAGCTACGGCGTGGCCATCGCCATGGCGCAGTGGGAGTTGCCCTTCGCGGCCGGGCTGGCGCTGGGCGCCGCGCTGGCGGTGGTCTTCGCCGTGCTGCTGGGCGTGCCGGTGCTGCGGCTGCGCGGCCATTACTTCGCCATCGCCACCCTGGCGCTGGCGCAGGTCATGACGGCCATCGTCTCCAACATCGGCTTGGCCGGGCAGAACATCGGCCTGGTGCTGCAGCCGCTGAACAACGATCCGCTGTTCTATGAACTTTCCCTGGGCCTGCTGACGCTGGCCACGCTGACCGTCGCCTGGCTTACGCGCAGCCGCTTCGGCTTCGGACTGATCGCGATCCGCGAGAACGAAGAAGGCGCGGCGGTCATGGGCGTGAACACCACGCTGTACAAGGTGGAGGCGTTCGCGATCTCGGGGGTGTTCAGCGCCTTGGCCGGCGGCATCCATGCCTACTGGATCACCTTTCTCGATCCGGAAAGCGCCTTCGACATCAGCCTGAACGTGAAGATGATCATCATGGCGGTGTTCGGCGGCGCGGGCACCGTGCTGGGTCCGGTAGTGGGCGCGTTCTCGCTGTCGGCCATTTCCGAACTGCTGTCCAGCGAGATCACCAGCGTGGCGGGACTGTTCTTCGGCGCGGTGATCGTCGCGGCGGTGGTGCTGATGCCGCGCGGATTGGCGGACTTGCTGCGGCACGCGCGCAAGTCGGGCTGGCGCTACTTCATCGACAACATACGGGCGCACCGGCTATGAGCGCGATCCTGGACCTGCGCAATGTGACCCGGCGCTTTGCCGGGCTAGTGGCCGTGAACCAGGTCAGCTTCACGCTGACCGAGGGCGAAATCCTGGGCCTGATCGGTCCCAATGGCGCGGGCAAGACCACGCTGGTCAGTCTGATCAGCGGCCCGCTGGCGCCCAGCGCAGGCGAAATTTTCTATCAGGACCGGCCGATAGGCGGATTGCCGGCCTATCGCCGCGCCCGCCTGGGCATAGGCCGGACTTTCCAGATCATGCGGCCCTTTCCTGGCCTGTCGGTGCTGGACAATGTGGCGGTGGGCGCCTTGTTCGGCCACGGCGGCGGCCAGCCAAAGCTGGCGCTGGCGCGCGAGCAGGCCCGCGCCTGCCTGGACTTCGTCGGGCTGGGCCGCGCGGCGGAGCAGCGCGCCGAAGAACTGGGCGGCCCGGGCCGCAAGCGGCTGGAACTGGCCAAGGCCCTGGCCATGCAGCCCAAGGTGCTGCTGTGCGACGAGGTCATGGCCGGGCTCAACCTGGTCGAGATCGACGAAGTCATCGAGGTCATCCGCAAAGTCCGCGACAGCGGCATCAGCGTGCTGGTGATCGAACACGTCATCAAGGCCATCAAGAGCCTGTCGGACCGGCTGCTGGTGCTGCATCACGGCGAAAAAATCGCGGACGGCGCGCCCGACGCGGTGCTGGCCGATCCCGCGGTGGTGCAGGCCTATCTGGGCAAGAGGCGCGCATGAGCGACGCCGCCGCCCCGCTATTGAAGGTGGAAGGGCTGAGCGCAGGCTATGGCGAACTGCCTGTGCTGCGCGACATTGCGCTCGAAGTCCGCCGCGCCGAGATCGTGGCGCTCGTCGGCAGCAATGGCGCCGGCAAGACCACCTTGCTGCGGGCGCTATCGCGGGTGCTGCCCTGCACCGGCAGCATCGTGATGGACGGCCGTCAGCTGTCGCGCGCGGCGCCGGACGAGGCTTTTGCCTGCGGCATGGTGCAGGTGCCCGAGGGACGCCAGCTGTTCGACCGCATGACGGTGCAGGACAACCTGCTGATGGGCGCCTACCGCCGCGGCGGCAAGGCGGATGTCGCGCGCGACCTGGAGCGCGTCTACGCCTACTTTCCACGGCTGTCGGAACGGCGCCGCCAGCTTGCCGGCAGCATGTCCGGCGGCGAACAGCAGATGTGCGCCATGGCGCGCGCCCTGATGGCGGCGCCGGTGCTCATGATGATCGATGAAATGAGCCTGGGCCTGGCGCCGGTGGTGGTCGAGCAGTTGATGGGCGTGCTGGCCGACATCCGCCAGGAAGGCGTCACGGTGCTGCTGGTGGAGCAGGACATCCATCTGGCGCTGACGGGCGCGGACCGCGGCTATGTGATGGAGACCGGCCGCATCGCGCTTTCCGGCCCGGCGCAATCGCTGCTGTCCGATCCCAAGGTGCGGCAGGCCTATCTGGGAATCTGATCCGCCCGCCGCGCCCCTTGCGCCGGCCTGCTTTCGAGCCTAAATTGATTGATGTCGCCCGCCGTCTGGCCCTTGCAAGCGTGCGGCGCGAATGGCGTCATTGGGTTGTTTTTCTGTCTTTTGTTCCACCAAGGAGCGATGCGATGAAAGTGAAACACCTGTTAGGTCCGGCAGCGCTTGCGCTGTCATTGCTGGCCGCCGCGCCGGTGGTGGCCGCGCCCACTGAGCCTGCGCCCATCATCACCGGGAAGCAATGGACGGAGTCCGACGCAAACCTGAAAAAGGCCTACCTGCTGGGCATGGCCAATATCATTCAAGTGGAGCAAGCCTATCAGCAACGCCGCGCGCCGGCGGCCAACCAGACGCTGATCCCGCGCTTCGCCCAGGGCCTGCAAAGCCACACGCTGGACTCCGTGCGCGAAAGCCTGGATAGCTGGTATGCGGCCAATCCGAGCAGGATGGACCGGCCCGTGGTGGAAACGCTCTGGTTTGAAATCGTCGCGCCTGCGGCGCCAGCCGCTCCCGCCACTCCCGCCAAGCGCGCCCGCTAGGAGTCAGCCATGAAAGTCATCCGATCGATTGCCATAGGCCTCATGATGGGGTCGCTGGTTGCCTGCACCAATATGAGTTCCAAGCAGCAAGGCACGCTGTCGGGCGCGGCCATCGGCGCCGCCGCCGGCGCGGGCATCGCCGCCATCGCGGGCGGCAGCGGCTGGACCGGAGCCGCCATCGGCGCCGCCGCCGGCGGCATCGCCGGCAACATCTACGGCGACAAGCACTAAGCCTCCAGCGCCTGCGTCTGGACCCGTCCCGGGCCGCCGCCCGGGACTGCGGCTACAGATTGCCGGTGGACTTGCCGATCCGCCAGTACACGCCCCCGCCCGTCATGCCGCCGTCGACCGGCAGGTCCGCGCCGGTGATGAACGAAGCCTCCGGCCCCAACAGGAACATCACCGCCGCCGCGATCTCGTCGGCGTCCGCGCCGCGCGACAGCGGCGTCGCATCGCGGTTGCCTTCATAGAACAGGCGCGCCCGTCCGGCGTCGTGCACCGCATTGGGCTGCATGATCATCGGCGTTTCCACCAGGCCCGGGCATACCGTGTTGACGCGTATGCCCCGCCCCGCCAGTTCCAGCGATGCCGCCCGCGTCAGCCCGCGCAAGGCCCACTTGCTGGCGGTATAGGCCGCGCTGAAATAGCCCGTGAGCCCGGCCGTCGACGAGGTATTGACGATGGCCGCGCCCTCCGGCATCAATCCAGCCAGATTGCGGATCGCGAGGAACGGCCCGTCCAGGTTGATGTCCAGCAGGCGCCGCCATTCGGCGTGCGTGGTCTCGGTCACGGTCTTGCGCAGAGTCACGCCGGCGTTGTTGACCAGGCCGTAGAGCGGCACGCCGGCCTGCGAAATTTCTTCGGCCAAGGTCAGCCAATCGGATTCGCGGGCCACGTCCGCCACCCGGATGCGCAGCCGTTCGGCATCCGCGCCCGCCGCCGCGCGCAGGTCTGTCCAGGTTGCATCGCTATCAGGCAAGACGTCCAGCGCGTAGACGGTTGCGCCGGCCTGCAGCAGGCGCAGCGCCTCGGCAGCGCCCTGCCCCCGCGCCGCGCCCGTAACGACCGCCGCCTTTCCGGTCCAATACGATTCCACGCCGTTCCCGGTCCTCATGTCTTGGAGACTCCGCCGTCAACCATCAGCACGTGGCCCGTGACATAGGCCGACGCCTGCGAGGCCAGGTACAGCGCCGCATCGGCGATCTCCGACGGCTGGCCGACGCGCCGCACCGGCAGGCGCTCGACGTATGCGGCATAGGTGGCGGCATCGCCGTGCATCCAGCTGCTCATCGGCGTTTCGATGAATCCGGGCGCGATGGCGTTGACGCGCAGCCCCTTGGGACTCCATTCCAGCGCCAGGCACTGGGTCAGGTGGGCCACGCCGGCCTTGGCAGCGGCATAGTCGGCGCAGTTCGGGCGCGGCTTGACGCCGGCATAGCTGGACAGGTTGATGATGGCGCCGCTGCCTTGCGCAATCATGTGCCGCGCGGCCGCCTGGGCACCGAAGAACGTGCCCTTGAGATTGATGTCCATGGTGCGCTGCCATGCGGCCTCGTCCAGGTCCAGGGCGGGCATGCGGGCCATGAAACCGGCGTTGTTGACCCACACGTCCAGCGCGCCGTATTGCGCGGCCACCGCGTCGGCCAGCTCGCGCACCGCTTGCGCCTGGGTCACGTCCAGCTCGCGGCAATCCGCGTCCACGCCGGACAGCGCTTCCAGGTTCAGGTCGGTGGCGACCACGGTCGCCCCCTGCTGGCGGAACGCCGCCGCCATGGCGCGCCCGATGCCGCCCCCGGCGCCCGTGACGACCGCGATTTTTCCTGCCAGATCCGGATAGTTCATGTTGCTCATGTGATGATGGATATATGAAAGTTCAGTTGAATGCCGCGCGCTTGGCGGGTTTGTTGCCAGTGGCGGCGTCCGCCTCATCGCCTGGCAGGCGGATGTCGTTCAGGTCCATGCCCGCCGTTTCCTTGATGAGGAAGGCGCCCGCAAAAGCCATCAGGCCCAGCGCCCCCACGTAGGCCGTATAGACCCAGTCCAGTCCCTGGGCGCCCAGCCAGGCATTGATGTAGGGCGCCGTGCCGCCGAAGATCGCGACCGACAGCGATGAAATGAAGCCCACGCCCATGGCGCGCGCGCCGGTCGGCACCTGCTCGGCCACGACGGCCGGGAAGATCGCGGCCAGGAGCGCCCAGACCAGCAGCCCGATCAGTTGCCCCACGAACAGGGTCCAGGGCTGGTCGGTCACGATGTGCGATACCGGGAACACCGCCAGCGCCACGCCCAGGCCGAAAGCCATCACCATGGGCTTGCGGCCGTAGCGGTCCGCCAGCCAGCCGCACACCGGCAGCCACAACAGGCACACCAGCTGCGCGATCAGGCTGGCCGTGTAGGCGCCCGATGGATCCATGCCCTTGGTCGCGATGGCCGTGGCCGGCGCGAACGTGACCCAGGTGTAGTAGGTGGCGTTGGACGCGGCGGCGATCATCACGATGTTGCGGGCGATCTTGAACGCCTGGCGGGCCGAGACCTTTTGCGCGCCACCCTGCTCCGTCCTGTGTTCGAACACCTCGCTCTCGCTGGCGCTACGGCGCAGGAACAGCGCGTAGACGCCCAGCAGCGCGCCCACGCCGAAGCCCACGCGCCAGCCCCAGGCCTCCATCGCCGGCTTGCCCAGCCAGGAGGTCAGCAACGCCGCCAGCGCGGTGGCCGCCATGACGCCGATGGTGACGCTGACGAACACCGAGCTGGACCACAATCCGCGCTTGGCCGGCGGCGCAATTTCCGCCACATAGGTATAGGCCACGCCGGACTCGCCTCCATGCGCCAAGCCCTGCATCAGGCGGCAGATGAACAGCAGCACCGAAGCCATCACGCCTGCTTGCTCATAGGTGGGAAGCAGCGCGATCGCCAGGCTGGTCAAGGCCAGCAGGCACATGGTCAGGACCAAGGTGAACTTGCGGCCGTAGCGGTCGCCGATGCGGCCGAACAGCCAGCCGCCGATCGGCCGCGCCAGGAAACCGCCGGCGAACACCGCCAGCGTCGCCAGCAGCGCCGAACCGCGGTCAGACGGATCGAACAGGTTCATGGCCAGATAAGCCGAGAACGTGCCGTACAAGGTCCAGTCGAACCATTCCAGGGCATTGCCCACGGCCGCCGCGCGCAGCGAAGCGTGGCGGCGTTGGCGGTCCTGTGTCTCCATCATTATTGTCGTCGTCATTTTTTTTATCCGTGCTTGTCTCAACCCAGATGCTGCGCGAACCAATTGGCCGCGGCGCTGCTGGTGCGTTCGAAATGTTCCGTGTAAACCGAGTAGTGGCCGCCAGGCAGCAGCAGCAACTCCTTGGGCTGGTGCGCCGCGTTGAACGCGTCCTGCTGCAGGTCGGCCGGCGTCAGGCCGTCGCCGGTGGCGACGATCATCAGCAGCGGCGTGGGCGCGATGCGGCGCACATACATCCCGGGCTCATAGGCGCGAGCCAATTCCAGCGAACGCAAGGTGACTTCGTTGACCCATGCCGGGCAGCGGCGCGCTTCACCGGTCATGTAGTTGTAGGAATCCGGACCCGGATAGGCGACCGCCGCGTCGGGGTCGGCGTCGACCATGCGCAGCGTGGCCGGCGGCTGGCCCGCGTCGCGGGCCTCGCGATCCGCTTCGAACGCGGCCTGCAGCGCCTGCGCCTTGTCGTAGCGCACGCGCCGTTGCGCGGCCGAGAAGCCGCTGGTGGTGGGGACCTGGCTGACTACGCATTTGACGCGACGGTCTATGGCCGCAACCGTCAGGGCATGGCCGCCGCTATAGCTGCTACCCCAGATGCCGATGCGTTCGCGGTCCACTTCCGGGCGCCGGCGCAGATAGGAAATGGCGGACCGGAAGTCCTGGATCTGCCGCTGCGGATCGATCTCCTGGCGCGGCATGCCTTCGCTGCGGCCTAGATGACGGAAGTCGAAAGTCAGCGCGGCCAGGCCCTGGGCCACCACGGCAGCTGCGTACTCCTCCAGGTCTCCGCCCGCCACCATGGACCAGCCGTGCGCGAGCGCGACCGCCGCCACGGGACCAGCGGCATTCGACGGCAGGTAGAAGGTGCCGCGGACCAGGTCGCCTTCAACCATGAATTCAATCGGCTCTGCCGATCCTTTTGGACCTGACCTGTTTGGCATAGATGGACTCATGCCTGTCTCCTTGTCGCTCATCAATGAGCTAAGCTTTTATGAACAGGTCGAATTCTGCCCATCGGGCCACGCGCGAACAAGCGCTATTATTCACGCCATCAATCGTTATTTCCGATTAATAGAAGAACTGTCAATTTCCCCTCAGGTGCCCTGAAGCCATGGATCTACGCCAATTCGATTGCTTTCTGGCCGTCGCGGACAAACTGCATTTCGGCCGCGCGGCGGAGGCGCTGCACATGAGCCAGTCTTCCGTGTCGGAGGCGGTCAAGGCCTTGGAGAAAACGCTGGGCGCCCCCTTGTTCGAGCGCAGCAGCCGCCGCGTCGCGCTGACGCCGCTGGGCGAAACCCTGAAGCTGGGCGCGGGGCCGGCCGTCGTCATGTTGAAAGCCGCGCTGGACGACTGCAAGCGCCAGGCCGCGGGCAAGCCGCGCCATCTGCGCATCGGTTTCCTGGGCGGCGGCTTCTACGAGCTATACCGGCCCCTGGTCTCGGAATTCAAGGCGGCGCATTCCAACGTGGAGCTGGAGTTCGTGGAACTGACCTACGTCACCCACTACGCGGCGGTGGCCGACGGCTCGGTCGACGTGGCGTTCTGTCGCTTGCCGCTGGGCGCGGACGGCCTGTGCCATGGGCCGATAGTGCTGCGGGACCAGCGCATGCTATGCGTTCCGCTGGACCACCCGTTTGCCGCGGCGACCTTGCTGGACCCCGAGCTGCTGGCCGAGGAACGGCTGGTGCGCATGGTGCCGGGATCGGTCAACCAGGAATGGCAGGACTACCACTTTCCGCGCCATACCCCCAAAGGCAAACCCATCGGCGACGGCCCCGTGGTGCGCACCATCCGCGAAGGCATCGCCGCCGTGAACACGCGCGAGGGCCTGCTGATGCTGACCAAGCGCGCCGCCAGCTACTACGCGACGCCCGAGATCGCCTTCGTGGAGATAGACCTGCCCGCCATGCCCTCGGCCCTGGTGCGGCGGGTGGACGACCACCGGCCCATCCTCCAGGAACTGGAAGCCTTGCTGCTGCGCATTGCCGAGCGCCATGGCGTGGCGGCCTGATCCGGACCCTGAGGCCCGGATGGCCGCCAGGTTTCGAAGCGGATCAGCGTTGCGAATCCAGCGTTTCGTTGTTCTTCACCACTTCCTGCGCCTTCGCATAGCTTTCGATCAGCAGCTGGTAGGCCGGGAACACCTTGGTGTAGACCTCGGCCCACTGCATGGCGTCTTCGCGGTTCCAGGTCTTCTGCAGCTCGGAGGCCACGGCGGCCGTGTCCATGGGCACGACGCCAGCCTGCACCACGCGCGCCAGCGTGATTTCCTGCGCCATCTTGGTGTAGGTGCCCGAGGCGTCGATCACCGCGAACACTTTGTAGCCGTCGGCGACCGCGCTGATGGCCGGGAACGCCATGCACACGCTGGTAATGGTGCCGGCGATGATGAGCGTCTTGCGGCCGGTGGCCTTCACGGCGGCGACAAATTCGGGGTTGTCCCAGGCGTTGATCTCGCCCTTGCGCGCAATGTATTGCGCATGCGGCGCGTTGGCGTGGATCTCGGGAATCAGCGGGCCGTTCGGGCCTTGCGGCACGGAGGCGGTGGTGATGACCGGCATCTTCGTCAGCGTGGCCATCGAAGCCAGCGCGCCGGCGCGGGCGCGCAGCTCGGGCATGGGCATGTCGCCCACGGTCTGGAACAGGCCGCTTTGATGGTCGATCAGCAGCATGACGGCGTCGGCGGGATCGATGACGGGACGCTGGCCGTTGAAGTTGGCGGGTGCGGACATGGTGTACTCCTTGATTGAAAATCGACGGCGGTGTGCCGAATCAGAAGCCTTATGGCTGCACAAATAATAAAAATAGAACAAAATTGGCGAAAGACCCGTTTTTTGTTATCAGAGTCCTATTTTTGGATGTAAAGGAACGCGATGCAGGACCTCAACGATCTTTTCTATTTCGTGCAGACCGTCGAGCACCAGGGCTTCGCGCCCGCCGGACGCGCACTGGGCATGCCCAAGTCCCGCCTCAGCCGCAGGCTGGCCCTGCTGGAAGAACGCCTGGGGGTGCGGCTGATCCAGCGCTCCACGCGGCACTTCATGGTCACAGACATCGGCCAGACCTATTACGAACGCTGCAAGGCCATGCTGGCCGAAGCCGAGGCCGCGCAGGAAGTGATAGACGCGGCCCAGGTCGAGCCGCGCGGCGTCATCAAGTTGACCTGTCCCATCGCCCTGCTGCATACCCATGTGGGCGGGATGCTGGCGGACTTCATGCTGAAGTACCCGCGCGTGGTGATACAACTGGAAGCCACCAACCGGCGGGTCGACGTGCTGGGCGAGGCCGTCGACGTGGCGATACGCGTGCGGCCGCCCCCCTTGGAAGACAGCGACCTGGTCATGCGCGTGCTGGCGGATCGCGGGCAGAGCCTGGTCGCGAGCCCCGCGCTGGCCGCCGAATGCGGGCAGCCGGCAACGCCGGACGACCTGGGCGCCTGGCCCAGCCTGGCGCTCGGCTCGCCCAACCAGGCCTATCGCCTCGATCTGTACAAGCAGGATGGCCAACAGGCCACGGTCTCGCTGGCCCCCAGGATGATCACCACCGACATGATCGCCTTGCGCAACGCGGCGATGGCCGGCGTGGGCGTGGTGCAGCTGCCCACGCTGATGGTGCGGGAACAGCTGCAGGCGGGACAGCTGGTCCGGGTGCTGCCGGACTGGGCACCGCGGCGCGAACTGATACACGCCGTGTTCCCGTCGCGGCGCGGCCTGCTGTCGTCGGTCCGGGCACTGGTGGATTACCTGGCGGAGCGCTTCGGGCGGCTGCAGGAGGACTAGCCGGTGTTGCGGATGAAGTACTCCGGCATTTCCGGCCCCCACATGTAGAGCGCATCCTCTGGCGGATAGTCGCCGGCCGGCCAGTCGTATCCGGCCGGCACGTAATCGATGTGGGCCGAGTACTCCCAGAACGATCCCCAGGGATCGCGCACGTAGTAGAAGTAGTTCGAACCCAGCGTGTGGCGCGCCACACCCCAGCCTTCCGGGTAGCCCGCGGCCCGCATCTGCTCGGAGCCGCAGCCGACCTCTTCGATGCCCGGCACGTCCCACGCGCTATGGTGCCACCCGGGCGCGCGGTCCTGCACGAAGGCCAGCAGATGATGGTCCGAGCCGTGCCGCCCGTGCATGAAGGCGACGATATCGCGCGAGCGGTCCGACAGGTAAAGCCCCAGGGCCTGGGCGTAGAACGCCAGGCTGCGCTCCAGATCCGTGGTGAAGAGCAGGACGTGGGACAGCCGCGTCGGACTGACCGCGGCCCTTGCGGACCGGCCCAGCGCGCCGCGCTGGCCGGGCGCGATCTGCACGCACGCATTGCGGCTCTTGGTATGGGGCGTGGTCTTGGGCCCGGCCTTGATCTGCAGCAGATTGCCGTCGGGGTCCAGGCACCAGAAGCCCTCACCTGCCGCCGCGGCGCCCCGGGCCGCCGCCGCCGGCCGCGCGCCCTGGGCGTGGGCCTGCGCCTTGATGGCCTCGAGCTCGTCGCCATGACAGTTCAGGCTCAGGTACGCCAGGCGCTTGGGGCCTTCGCCCGCTATGCGCGCCCAGCAATGCTGGTCGCCCACGCAGCGCAATTCCAGCCCGCCCGCGGCCGGCCGGACGTCCAGGCCGAACGTCGTCAGGAATTTCCCGGCTTCCGCCAGATCGGGCACGATCAGGGCGAAATGATCGATGGAATGCACGCCGTAGCGCGCGGCATTGGCTTTGTTGAAGGACATGGCTCAGTCTCCCTTGGAACAGTGTCCGCTCAGGACAAAGCGGCTTCAGCCACCGCGCGCGCGCCCAGGCCGGCGCGGGCCCGCCGGCCCAGTATGCCTTGCAGGGCGTCCAGCAATTCCGCCGCCGCCCCATGCTCATCCGGCGCGGCATGTTTGCGCCAGGCCACATGGCGATCCGGACGCACCAGCAGGCAGCCCGACTCCGACACCTCGCGCAGCCGCGCCCAGTCGCCGTAGATATCCAGCACCTCGCAACCGGCCCCAATGCTGTACACCGCGATGTCGATGCCGAATGCGCTGGCGGCTTGCGCCGCAGCCGCGCGCCAGACCTGGTCCGTACGTCCGACCAGCAGGGCGAAGCGCCCATTCCCGGCCAGATCCAGCGTGGAAATACGGCGCCGCCCCTGTTCCACCCAGGCATGCGGCAAGGAAGCGCCCGGGAAGGTCGTGGCCTGGTGGTAGAGCTCGCTATCGCGCTCGGGCGGGCGGCGCGCACTGCCATCGGGCACGATGGCGGAAGACGCATACATCTGGCCAAGTTCGACGCCATGGCAGTTGAATTGGTAGTTCTGCAGCGCCACGGCCGCGTCCAGCTGCGCGCGGCGCTCGCGGCCGCGGTCGCTATCGCTGAACAGCTCATCCAGGTTGGCCCAGCCTTCCTGCGCCGACTGGCCCGGTGTGAAGCCGATGGCATCGGCGATGGCCTTCATGTCGTTCACGGACTTCATAGCCCGGTCCACCACGCCGCGCGCGACAGGCTGGCGCTCCTGGCTGTAGGTCTCAAGCAGGTCCGGGCCAGCCTGGCCCTTCAGGACCAGGGCCAGCTTCCAGGCCAGGTTGAAGCCATCCTGGATCGAGGTGTTGGTGCCCAGGCCGTTGGCCGGCGGGTGGCGGTGCGCGGCATCGCCCGCCAGGAACACCCTGCCCTTGCCCATGTCGCGCGCGGCGATATGGTTGATCTGCCATTTATTGGCCGACTTCACCTTCACGGGAATGTCCGGCACCCCGATCACGGCGCGCGCGCGCGCCACGATGGCGTCCTCGCTCAGGTCCGGCTCGCCCTTGGACTTGTCGTACATGGACAGCATGATCCATTCGTTCCAGGGCCGCACGCAGACAAAAGTGCCGCTGCCGAACCAATAGCTGTTGCCCGGTTCGGCCATCCAATAGAGTACCCCGGGGCGGTGCTGCACATAGGGCGTCAGATCCACTTCCAGCCAGCAGCTGATGGCCGCGCCCAGGCCCATTTCTCCGTCGAATTCAAAGCCCAGCTGTTTCGCCACCAGGCTGTTGCCGCCATCGGCGCCCACGGCGTACTGGGCGCGGACGCGGATTTCCTCGCCGCTGATCGTGTCCACCATCTCGGCGACCACGCCGTCCGCATCCTGGCTGATGGTCTTGAGTTCGGTATTGAAAAGGAATTGCGCGCCGTGCTCGCGCGCCGCCGTCAGGATGATGGGTTCCAACAGGTGCTGCGGGATGTTGCACATGGCGCAGGGGCTGGCCCGGTCATAATCGCCGCGCCGCTGGTCCCCGCCGCCCCAGGTTTGCAGGCGCGCCAACTCCTTGCCCGCAAAGCTGGTGGCCCAGACGTTGTTCAGCATCAGCGCGTTGGGCGTGGCCTGCGCCCGCACCCGGTCCTCGATGCCCAGGTCGCGCATGACTTCGATGGTGCGCTGGTTGGTGATGTGCGCGCGCGGCGAATTGGCGGTGCCCGGGTAACGGGTGATGGCCAGGGTCTGGATGCCGTACTTGGCCAGCAGGGCCGTCGCCGCCAGGCCGGCCGGCCCGGCCCCGACCACGAGGACGGGGATCTCGATTTCCTTCATGTCTCTCTCCAAATTCCTGCCAGGGCCGTTGCGGCCGGCCTCTGGCGGTATCCAATGCTGTTCTTGCCCCGCGGCTGGCGCTAGCGCTCCAAGGCAATGGGATTGCGCAAGGTGCCTACGCCTTCGATCGACACTTCGCAGACGTCGCCGTCCTGCATCAGCAGGCGCGGCTCGCGCGCCCAACCCACGCCCGACGGCGTGCCGGCCACGATAACGTCGCCCGCCTCCAGCGTGAATGCCTCGCTCAGCAGCGCAATCAGGGTAGCCACGTCGAAAACCATGTCGCGCGTGTTGGCCGACTGCACCACCTTGCCGTTCAGCCTGGTTTCCAACGCCAGGCCCGCGCCGCCCGGCGGCAGTTCGTCCGCGGTGACAAGCGCCGGACCGAAACCGCCGGTGCCGTCGAAGTTCTTGCCCACCGTCCACTGGGGCGACTTGAACTGGTATTCGCGCACCGAACCGTCATTGAAGACCGAATAGCCCGCCACGTGCTTGAGCGCATCCTCCTTGCTGATGTAGCGCCCGCCGCCTGACAGCACCACGGCCAACTCGCCTTCGTAATCCAGGGAATCGGAGGACTTGGGGCGGATCATGGGCTGTTCATGCGCGATCAGGCTGCTGTTGAAGCGGTTGAACACCGTGGGGTACGCGGGCTGCTCGAATTTGCTTTCCGCAGTGTGGTCCAGATAGTTCAGACCGATGCAGATGATCTTTCCAGGATTGGCCAGCGGCGGCAGGTATTGGATTTCCTGCAGGGCGTAACGCTTGCCGGAGGCTGCGCGCTCGCGCGCGAATGCGGACAGGTCCGCCTTTTGCCGCAGCAGATCCAGCAGTTCATGCTGTCCGAGGCTGACCACCTGGTCGCCTTCCTGGATGCCGAGATGCTGCTCGTTGCCGTGGGAAAAGCGTATGAATTTCATGATGAGCTAGACGTCCTTGATGAGCGATGAAGCGCCGCGCCGCATCCGCGGACCGGGCGCCGGGATCAGGCGGGATGGACGCTGCGGCATGCCCGTCCAACCTGCGGATCAGTATAGGCATTTTTATCTACAAATCAATAAAAATATATATTTATTGGTTTGTCGATTTTGAGCCCGGCGCGTAAAATTCGGGGGCCCAACCCGGATCTGTTCTTTCCATGCCCCAGCCGCTCGCCATCGACCACGCCCCTGGCCATGCCACGCAGCAACCCACGCAGGCGTCGGTGCTCACCACCGCCATCCAGGAAGACATCATCGCCGGCCGGCTGCTGCCAGGCTCCAAGCTCAAGCTGAAGGAACTGGCGCTGCGCTACGGCACGGGCGTGAACCCGCTGCGCGAGGCGCTCTCGCGCCTGGCCACCACCGGCTTCGTCAATGCCGAGGACCAGCGCGGTTTCAGCGTCAGCCGCACGTCCCGCGAAGAACTGCTGGACATCACCCAGACCCGCCAACGCATCGAGTCCGACGCGTTGCGCGCCTCCATCGCCAATGGCGACATTGAATGGGAAGGACGGGTGCTGGCGGCCCTGCACCGACTCAACCGCCAGGCGATGATGCTGGCGGATCCCGCCGGCCTGAACCCCGCGTGGGAACTGGCGCACGATGCCTTCCACGAAGCCCTGCTGTCGGCCTGCCCCTCGCGCTGGAGCATGCGGTTTTCCTTGATCCTGCGTCAGCAGACCGCGCGTTACCGCAACCTCTCGGTCATGGGGCCGGCGGAGGCCGACGCCCGCGACGTGCAAGCCGAACACGAAGCCATCGCCAAGGCCGCGCTCGCCAAGAACGCCGACCTGGCGTGCGCCCTTCTGTCCGAGCATCTGCGCGTCACCACCGCCCTGGTGCTCGAACACGCCGATCGCCTGGGGAACGCGCGCTAGGGTCTTTGCGGCTGCCAGTCCGCGGCGCTCAACGCCAACCGGAACCCGACATTGGACGCGCTGCTGTAGGGATCCTGGCCCTGCCTCGCGCTGACCCGGTAGCCTTCGCAATAGTCTTCGCTGCACAGGAAAGAGCCGCCGCGGATGACGCGCTTGGGCGCCTCGGGCCTGACCATGGCGGGATCGTAGGGGGCGGCGGGTCCGCCGGGATTGCGCACTCGCCGTTGCTGCGACTGCAGGCGGAACGCATCCGGCCGATACCAGTCGGCCACCCACTGCCAGGCATTGCCCGCCATGTCACGGACCCCGTAACCATTGGCCGGATAGCTGCCCGCCGGTTCGGTGCCCGGCATGACCTTGGGCGACTGCAGCGGAAACGCCAGGCCCGCGTCCCAGGTGCGCGCCATCGGCCTGCCGCCGGGCCGCAGGTCCGGGCCCCAGGCGAAGTCCGCCTGTTCCAGGCCGCCACGGGCCGCGTATTCCCATTCGGCCTCGGTCGGCAGACGCTTGCCCGCCCAGGCCGCATACGCCAGGGCGTCCTCGTACGACACCTGCACCACAGGATGTTCTTCCTTGCCGGCGATGTCCGAGCCCGGCCCCTGCGGGTGGCGCCAACTGGCGCCCGGCGCGAAACGCCACCAGCGCGCGTAGTCGTTCAGGTCCACGGGTTTGCTGTTGCCCACGAACACCAGCGCGCCTGGCACCAGTCCTGCGGGACGCGGCGTGCCCGCGGGCAGGTGCACGCGGATCGTGTCCCAGTCCGGCGTCCGCTCCGCGGTAGTCAGGTAGCCGGTCGCAGCCACGAACCTGGCGAAATCCCGGTTCGTCACATGGTCGCGATCGATCCAGAAGCCGGCCAGGCGCACCGGATGGGCGGGCCGCTCATTGGCCTGCGAGCGCGGGCTGTCGCTACCCATCAGGAAATCGCCAGCCGGAATCCACACCATGCCGGCGGGCCCGTGGCGGCCATCGCCCAGTTGCCCTGCCTGCGGCGCCGCGGCCGGCAGCAGATACGCCCCCGCCGCCGCAAACCCGCACAACAGCGCCGCCCCGGCCCATGCGCGTTTCTTCGGAAACATGGCCGGCTAGTGCTGGTCGACGATCTGGCGCGGCATGCCTTTGCGCCAGTCGAAGTAGTTGAAGAGCTGGTCCGCCAGATACTGCGTATCCCACTGGATGACGCGATTGGCCTTGCTCCAGGCTTCGTACTTGGCCGCCATCGCCTTGACGATTTCGGGGTGCCTGGCGGCCAGATCTTCGGTTTCTCCGCGGTCCGCATCGGTATCGTAGAGCTGCCAGCCGGCGGTGCCGAAGGGTTCCGGCAGCCAGCTCAGCTTCCACTTGCCCATCCGGTACTCCTTGTTCCCGAACAGCTCCGCGCCCCGCTCGAAGTCCGGCGCGCGCGCCGACGCCGCGCCGCCGTCCAGCACCTTGAGGAACGACTCGCCCTTCAGCGGTTCCAGCGGCACGCCCTGGCGCGAGTCGCCGCGCACCGCGCCCGTCATGGCCGTCACCGTCGGGTAGATGTCCTCCACGCCCAGGTAGCCGTCATTCATCGCGCCGGGCCTGGCCACCATGGGAGCCTTGACGATCAACGGCGAAATCGTGCCGCCTTCGGTCATGACCAGCTTGAAAAGCTTGAAGGGCGCGGAACTGGCGTATGCCCAGCCCGGGCCCACCCCGGCGAACGACCCCGGCGCGCCCATGTTCTTGAACGAGGTGTCGAACTCCTTGGCAATCCAGCTGCCATCGGCATTGCCCGGGTAGAAATCCATATACGCGGCTGAAGGACCGTTGTCCGAGAAAAAGAAGATCGCCGTGTTCTCATACTGGCCGCTGCGCTTGAGCTGGTCGATGACGCGTCCGACATTGCTGTCCAGGTTGTCCACCATGCCGGCGTAGATCTCCATGACGCGCTCCTGACGGGCGCGCTCCTCTGAAACCAGGTCCTTCCAGGGCGTGAACAGCGGCGCCGGCGCGGACATGCGCGTGCCGGCGGGGATGACGCCCAGGCGCTGCATGTTCTCGAACAGCCGCTGGCGGTGCACGTCGTAGCCCTCCGAGAACTTGCCCCGGTACTTGGCGATGTCGGCCTCGGGCGCGTGCAAGGGATCATGCACGGCCTGGAACGCCAGATAGCCGAAGAACGGCTTGCCGGCCTGCTGGGCAGCCTTCATGTAATCGACGAAACGGTCGGTATAGAGATTGGAAGAGAACTCGCCCGTGTCGCGCGCCACCGTCTTGTCGTCCTCGACAAAGCGGGTGCGCGGCTGCACCGCGAGCAAGCCCTTGTTGTCCCAGTGGCTGCCTCCCGGATTGATCAGGGCGAAGGAACGCTCGAATCCGCGCGCCCCCGGCAACTGCTCCGGCTTGCCGCCCAAATGCCACTTGCCCGCCATGAAGGTCGCGTAACCGCGCTCCTTGAGCACTTCGGCCAGCGTGTTGACGCGGTCGTTGAGCGAACCGATGTAATTGCCGGGATGCTTGTCCATCTCCGGGATGCGGTACTCACCCATGGCGCCCATGCCGGCCAGATGATTGTCCACCCCGGTAAGCAGTTGCGCGCGGGTCGGCGAGCAGGTCGGGTTGACGTGGAAATTGGTGAAGCGCATGCCTTCCTGCGCCAGTTGCTGGAGCGCGGGGGTCTGGATCAGGTCCTGGCCGAACGGCTGGATGTCGTTGTAGCCCAGGTCGTCGGCCAGGATGATGAGCACATTGGGAGGCGGCGGGCTGGCAGCCGGTACTGAGGTCGCGCATGCCATGCCAACCGCCAGGACGATCGCGGAAAAGCTTTTCACTCTTGGTCTCCAGAAACGCGGCCGGCGGCCGCTCGGGGCCGTCTTTGCGGCCTGTCGCGGCAATTCTACCAATTTATATATTTTTTCTACAATAAAGATATTTATAGTTTTGTAGATTGGATTGAATGACCCTCTCCGGGAAATAGGACTTTCCTGGCGCAGGCGTCGCCAGCCAGGTCAGGCTCAAGGCCCGGACCAGCGTGCCTGCCGATGTGCAGCAGGTCGGCCAGCGTTCCTTATTTAGGACGCATCGGACGGCGAACGGTGACTACCGCCGCCCCTGCGCTTACCCTATCTTCCCCGCCTGGCTCCATTCATCGCATTCTGCGTCCGCACGCGCCGGCCGCAGCCCAGGCAACTTGAACTTCCACCATTTCGCACTCATCCTGCTGGCCGCGCTGGCCGTCGCCACCGCGCAGGCCGCCGCAACCGCGCTGCCGTCCATCGACCCCTGGCGCTATTCCGAGGACTACAGCTACCTGGACGATCCCGCCCAGCGCACCGGTGCCTGGGACGAGGCCGGCAAATGGATCCGGCTGGGAGATTCCGCGGCGCTGACCTTGGGCGCCGAATTGCGGGCGCGCTACGAGCGTTACCGCAACAACGAATTCGGCGATGCGCCGGTACCCGACGAGGGCTACCAGCTCTATCGCTTCCTGCCCTACGCGGACCTGCGGCTGGGCTCGCGGGTGCGCGCCTTCGGCCAGTTGAGCCTGACCCACGCGCAGCGGGATGCCGGTTCCATTGGCCCGCCGGATGACACCGGCAACGATGTGCTGCAGGCTTTCGTCGACGTCTCCTTGCCCGGCGATGCGGGAACCTGGACCGCGCGCGCGGGCCGCCAGGTCATGGCCTACGGCAGCGAACGGCTCATCTCGGCGCGCTACGGGCCGAACGTGCTGCGCTCGTTCGACGGCGGCGCGCTCAGTTGGCAGGGCCAGGACCTGCGCGTGGACGGCTTCTACGTGCGCCCGGTGCGCAACGACCCGGACGACTTCAGCGACCGCGCCGATCCGCAGCGCAAACTGGCCGGCCTTTACGGCACCTGGTCCGAGCCCGCAGGCGCCGCCGGCCTGGACGCGTATCTGTTGTCGCTGTCCAGCGACTCGGCCCGCTACAACCAGGGCAGCGGCCCCGAGACCCGCAACGCGCTGGGCACGCGCTACTTCGGCAAACGCTCGGACTGGCGCTGGGACTTGGAAGCGGTGTACCAGTACGGCAGCTTCGCCGGCGCGCCGGCGCGGGCTTGGTCACTGGCCAGCGACGTCAGCTACACCTTCCGCGGCGCGCCGTTGCAGCCGCGCCTGGGCCTGAAAGCCAACATCATCAGCGGGGACCGCGACCCAGACGATCCCAAGCTGCAGACCTTCGCCGTCTTCTTCCCCAAGGGCAAGTACTTCGGCGAAGCGGGCCTGATAGGCCCTTCCAACCTGATCAATCTGCACCCTTCGCTCACGCTGGACCTGGGGTCCGGCTGGACGCTGGGAACCGCGGCCATCTTCTACTGGCGCCAGAGCCTGCGGGACGGCGTGTACGGCGTGGCCGGCAATCTGCTGCGCCCGGCCGGCTCCAGCCGTTCGCGCTACATCGGCACGCAGGCCGACGTGGTGTTGGGCTGGGAGGTGTCGCGTCACCTGAGTTTCGAAGCTGCCTACTCGATGTTCCGGCCCGGAAGCTTCATCCGCGATACGGGCCGCGCCGAGACCGTCCATTTTCTTGGCCTGGAAGCGCTATGGCGCTACTGAGCCCCATCGATGACCGGAGACCATCCATGAAAATAACCACCACCCTCGTCCTCGCCCTGGCCGCCGCGCTGCCCTACGCCGCCCACGGCCACGATGCGGACCTGGTGCTGCGCAACGGCCACATCATCACCATGGACGCGGCAGCGCCGCGCGCGACCGCCTTGGCGATCCGCGGCGAACGCATCGTCGCGGTGGGCGGCGACGACGCAGTGGCAGAGCACATCGGCCCAGCCACCCGCGAACTGGACCTGCAGGGCCGCACGGTGATACCCGGCCTCATCGACACGCACATCCACGCCATCCGCGGCGGCCAGACCTATGCATTCGAAACCTATTGGTACGACGCGCCCAGCCTGGTCGACGCCCTGGGCCGACTGACGCGCGACGCGGCCCGACGCCCGCGCGACCACTGGGTCGCCGTGGTCGGATCGTGGCATCCGCGGCAGTTCCGCGAACGCCGCGCGCCCACGCGGGCCGACCTGGACCAGGCGGTTCCGGGCCATCCCGCCTATGTGCAGTACCTGTACGACTACGCCCTGCTCAACAGTCGCGGCATCGAAGCCCTGGGTCTGGACCGCGTCGAGCCGCCGGAATTGCACGGCATCACGGTCGAGCGCGACGCGCAGGGCCGCGCCACCGGCAGGCTGCTCGGAGGCATTGGTCCGTTCAACGCGCTGTTCGCCCGCCTGAGCAACACGGCCGACCGTGCCGCCGGGCTGCAAGCCTTTCTGCGCGCCATGAACGCGCGCGGGCTGACGGGCTTCATCGATCCGTCGGCCGGCGCCGCCGAGGCCTACGAGCCGCTCTACGCGCTGCGCGACCGCGGCGCGCTCACGATGCGCGCCGGCTACCGCATCTCGGCCATGCGCGCGGGCGACGAGGCGCAATGGTTCCGCGAGATCATGGCATTCCGCCCGCCGCGCCATGACGATGGCCAGCTCGCTTTCCTGGGACTGGGCGAAAACCTGGTGTCCGCCATGAACGACGGCGTGCGCATGGGGCCGGGGTTCAACCCTCCGGCAGAAGCGCGCCAGGAACTTGCCCGCATCGCCCGCTACGCCGCCGAACGCCGCATTCCCCTGGAGATCCACGCCTACACCGATGATGCCGCCAGCGCCATCCTCGATGTGTTCGAGGAAGTCGGCCGCGACCACGACCTGCGGCCGCTGCGCTGGTCGATCGCCCACCTGAATACCGGCTCGCGGCGCACGCTGGAGCGCATGGCACAGCTGGGGCTGGCCTATACAGTGCAGATGGGTCCGTACTTCGAGGGCGAGGCGATACGCGCCGCCAATCCCAAGGGCGCGGAGCAGGATTCGCCGCCGGTGCGCACCGCGCTGGACCTGGGCCTGCCGGTCGCCGGCGGCACGGACTCCACCCGCATCGGCGTGGCCGGCGTCTGGCAGGCGGTCGAGTACCACGTCCACGGGCTAGCCATCGGCGCCACCGTGCAGCGCCAGCCGGACAACCTGCTGACGCGGGAAGAAGCGCTCGCTCTCTATACGCGCCAGGCCGCCTGGCTGGCATTCGACGAAGACGACCGGGGCCAATTGAACGCTGGCAAGCTGGCCGACCTGGCAGTGCTGGACCAGCCCTATCTGACGATGCCGGCCAACCAGATCCACGCCATCAATTCCGTCCTCACGCTGCTGGGAGGCAAGGCGGTGCACGATACCGGCGCGCTGTCGGCCGCGCCCGCGCGAGGTGGCAGGTAATCCGCAAAAGCGCGGTCACGCTGCCGACGCGGCGCCGCGCATCGTTTCATACCGACTCTTGGTGGAGCGCGGGAACCGCCTCCGCCTTCTCGGAGGCTTCGCCCAAACGCTCCCAGATCGCGTCGGCCACCGTTGCCGGCGCGATGGCGGCCATGTCGCCATCCACGGTGGATTGAAGAGGATGGAGCCAAGGCACATAGCGCATCGCAGGGGTAGCCCCGAACAATCCTATGGTCGGCAATCCGTGAGCCGCTGCAATATGCATGCCCATACTATCGTTGGACACAAATACCGAACAGCGCGCGATCAATGCCTGACTCTCGCATATGTCCGAGGCCTGCCGTGTCGCGTCCAGCACGACCATGGACTCAGGCAGCAAGGCGCAGATCTCTTGCGCAATATGCTGGACGTCGCGGCCGCCCACCAACATGAAACGCAGCCCGTTGTCCCGCGCATGCAAGATCCGCGCCACCTCGGCAAAAGCCCGGCCGCTATAGCGTTTGCATGGCACTGAGCCATTCAAACCGAATCCGATCATCCGCGACTGTGTCTGACACAATTGCATGGCCTTGCTGCTGGCCGACGCGGTACAGAACAGCGAAGGATAGCGCGGCTCATACTGGTAGCCCGCCTTGGCATACAGCAACGGCAGCCATGTATAGAAATCAGGATGCGGGGTCCCTTTGCGGCGCACCCAGATCCGATCCGTAAGAAGCGCCCCGAGATGCGGTTGGTGCATGCGCACGAAACCGATGCGCTGTGGAATCCCCGCCAAGCGGGCCGCCAAGGCAACGTGAGTACGGAAGGTAAAGAAAAACAGGGTGTCGTAGGCGTGGTCCGCCAATACCTGGCTCAGCCGTGTTACACGTTCCCAACCTCGTAGTCGATGCTCTGATCGCACCGATACGACTTCCCGCACGTAGGGCTGAGCGCGAAACAGTTCCTGCGCCGACTCGTCCTGAGTCATCAGCAATGAAACAGTCCCTCCAGTTTGCTCGGCGAGCGCCCGGACAAACACCATGCTGAGCACACCGTCGCCGATACCGCCGGAAATATAGATCGCACAATTGCGCGCGGAGCTGCACGAGACGGAGGGGGTTCTAGACATAACATCCAAAAAAATGTACCCACTGCTGCGGGGCCGTGCGCAAACGGTGCTCGTTCGTGCACGGGATATCGTGTCTGTGAGAGCCCTTGAGAGGTCCGGGGCGCGACGGCACGGTTCAGCTGAGAGTCAGCCAGAACACTGTGACACGTCATGGTTACAGGAATAGCGTGCAGACCCTCTCGAGAAGAGAAAGTTGGCAAGGAATTGTGAGCGGCCCGGCGCCACGGATCAGGCCGCCAGTGCTGTCCGGTTCGACGAAGACGGCCGCGGCCCCGCAGTACACGCGGGGCCGCGCGACGCCACGATCAGAACGAGTGGCTGATACCCACCTGGAACCCCTTCGAGTTGGCGCCCGGCACGCCTTCCGGCGCGACGTCACCGGTCACGAAAGCGGCGTTGCCGTCGTTCTTGATGAACGAGGCCGCGGTGTACAGCACCGTGCGCTTGCTGAGCGCGTAGGTGTAGCCCAGCGCAAACTGCTGGGCGTCGTCGCCTTCGTATCGGCCGCTCTGGGTGGAACGCGAATACGACAGCTTCACATGGCCGCCGCCCACGGGCACCGACGCGCCCGCCAGGGCCACGTGCTGCTTGTCCGGCCCGATCTTCTGCAGCAGATAGTTGGCGAACAGCTTCACCACGCTGAAGTCATAGCTGGCGCCCAAGGTTGCCGTTTCGTAGTGGTCGCCGCCGCCCATCGAGGTTCTGCCATAAGCCGCCGCGACGTTGAGCGGACCGGACTGGTAGCCCAGCCGCCCGCCCGCATAATCGGCGCCGCGCAGATCCTCTTCGCGCGCATAGTTCAGGTGCCCATATATGCCGCCGAGCTTCTTTGGCAGGAAGTACGCCACCATGTTGCTGGCGCGCGAGAGCGTAGTGGCGCCTTCCAGCCCCAGAGGCCATCCCTTGATGATGTTGCTGCTGCCGCCCACGCCCACGGTGCCGAAGGGCGAGAACGACGACACGTTCCAGAAGGCCGCCGTGTAGTCCCGCCCCAGCCGCAGCTCCCCATAGCGGTCGTTGCTCAGGCTGATGGTCGAGCGCCGGGTCCAGTTCAAGCCTTGCGGGCCGCCCGAGGCCGGCAGGATCGGCGCCTCCAGCCAGAAGCCAACCGAGTTGCCGTTGCCCAGGCTCTCCGTGCCGCGCATGCCGATGCGGCTGGGCAGCATGTAGCCGCCCTGGTCCATGCCGATCTTGGACGTGCTGCCCGCCGAGGCGCTGGTCACGTTCAGATCGATATGGCCGAACAGCGTCAGCGACGACGATTGCGCAAACGCCGGACCGGCCAGCGCACAGGCGCCCAGCAAGCCGATTTTTCTAAGTATTGACATATCCCCCCCTACCCCCCGCCTCAGTTGCCTACGCGTATGCCAGCGCCGCGGATCAGGCTGCCGGTGCTTTCCATTTCCCGGCTGATCAGCTCGGCGAATTGCTGCTGCGGCATCGGCGCGGGCTCGGCGCCCAGGTTCTCGAAGCGCTCGCGCGTGGTCTCCGAGCGCAGCGCCTGTTCGGTACCGGCATGCAGCTTGGCCAGGACCGCCGGCGGCGTCGCGGCCGGCGCGAACATGGCTACCCAGAACTGCTGATCCACGCCGTGGTAGCCCGCTTCCGCGGTGGTAGGCACGTCCGGCAGCGCCGGCGAACGGCTGTCGGCGCTGATCGCCAAGGCGGTCAGCTTGCCGGCCTTGACCATGGGCAGCGCCAGCGGCAGCGGCAGGAAGAACCAGTCCACCCGGCCGGCGATCACGTCGTTGACCGCCTCCGGCGTGCCACGGTATGGCACGTGGATCGCCTGGATGCCGGTCGCCGCCCGGAACTTCTCTCCGGCGATGTGCGCGCCGCTGCCGCTGCCGGACGAGCCGTAGGTGTACTGGTCGGGTTCCGCGCGGGCACGCTCCACCAGATCCTTCAGCGATTTGAAGTTGCGCGCGTTCGACGCGACGATCACGTTCGGCATCGACGCCAGCATGGTCACGGGCGCGAAGTCCTTGAGGGTGTCGTACTTGAGGTTGGCGTAGAGCGACTGGTTCGCCACATGGGCGGCGGAATGCACCAGCACGGTGTAGCCATCGGCCGCGGCGCTGGCCACCATGGTGGCGCCCAGCACGCCACCCGCGCCCGGCCGGTTCTCCACCACCACCGGCTGGCCGAGTTTTTTCTCCAGCTGTTCGGCCACCGTCCTGCCTATGACGTCGGTGGTCGACCCCGCCGTGAACGGCACCACCATCCTGATGGGGCGCGCCGGATAGTCCGGCTGCGCCAACAGCGTGGAGCTCAGCCCCACCGTGCCGGCCAGCGCGGTCGCGTATTGAAGGAAATGCCTGCGATGCAGTGTCATGGTTTGTCTCCTGATGTTCTTCTGCTGCGCGAAAAAAAACCGATCGCCCAAGACGGACAGGCGATCGGCCAGATAAGACTTGCGCCGGATCAGGGCGCGAGCACGGGCCTGTCCTGCGCGCCCTCCAGCACCTTGATGTAGGCCTCGCGGGCCTGCGCCAGCGGCACCACGGCGTCCGGGCTCACCGGAAAGGACTGCAGGCTGCCGTCCTCGAAGCCGGGCAGCAGCGCGCGGAACACCTCGGCGCAGCGGGCCGAGTCCAGCTTCAGGCTGTCCACGCCGATCAGTTGCAGGTCGCGGCGGTAGAAGGCCTGGATGTCGAAAGGCACGTTGCGGTCAGGCGTGGAAATGACGATCTGCCGGCCGCCCACCTTGAGCGATTCCAGCGCCGCGGCGAAGTACGGCGAGCCCACCGTGTTGTAGGCAATATCGGCGCCCACCTGGCCGGTCAGTTCCATGACGCGCTGGGCGATCCCGTCGCGGCTGCCATCGATGACCGACACGCCTGACATCGCGTGGCCGACATAGCCTTCGCCGCCGCGCTCCACGCCGATCACCCTGGCGCCGACGCGGCTGGCCAGCTGGATGGCGGCCTGCCCGACCTTGCCGTTCGAGCCAAACACCACCACAGTCTGGCCCGCGCCGGACAGGCCGGCGCGGCGCAAGCCTTCGTAGGCGGTGACGAAAGGCACGCCCGCCATGGCCGCGCTGGCGGCGGGTATGTGCGCGGGCCTGCGCACCAGCGCCGCAACCGGCAGCAGCAAGTAGCGCGCGTGGGTGCCGTCGCGCGTAATGCCCAGGTCGCCGCCCGTGCCCCAGACTTCCTGCCCGATCCATTCCCCGGGGCCGGCGATCACCTTGCCGGCGTAATCGCGTCCGGGCGTGCGCGGCCAGATGGCGTAAGGCATCATGCCCATCGCCGCCTTGACGTCGCTGGGATTGATGCCGGCGGCGCTGACTTCCACCACGGCGTGGCCTTCGGGCGCCTGCGGTACGGAGATGTCGACCAGGGTCGGCTGCAGGTCGGCGACGGCTGAGACGCGTTCGATCACGCGCAGGGCTTGGGTTTTCTGGCTCATGTCTGTCTCTGGATTCTGGTTGTTGCGGGCAAAGGCTGCCCTGGGCGCGGCATGCCGCACCGGGGTTGAGGACTGATGGGAAAGGCGCAATCAGGAGAGCGGCGGCTTGGGCATGCGGGTTTCGCCCGGTTCGAGCTTGAGCTCCACCTCCAGGCGATAGCTGCCGTCGCCCGACGGCTCGAACTTCCTCAGCAGCGAACCGACCGCGCCGAACGCCGCGTCGCTGTATGCGTAGGCGTCATTGGCGTCGAAGATCTGAGTGGTAAGGACTTTATGGCCGGCGGCCGACGCGATGAAGTGCAGGTGCGCGGGCCGCATGTGGTTGCGCTGCTGCAAGGCCAGCAGGTCGCCGCAAGGGCCATCGATGGGTACCCCGTAACCGGCCGGTTTGACGCTGTCGAACCAGAAGCGGCCGTCCTCGTCGGTCAGGAACACGGCCCGCAGGTTCATATCTTCCTGGTGCGGATCCTGGTTCTCGTAAAGGCCGCTGGGCGCGGCTTGCCAGGTTTCCAGGCGGGCTCCCGCCAGCGGCTTGCCGTCAAGCGTACAGATGCGGCCGGACACCAGCAGCCGCTCCCCCGTCGTATCTTCGGAGGCGATCGTCGCGCCGTTTTCGAGTATGGGCTGGTTGGCGCGCCAGAACGGCCCGATCAGCGCGGGTTCGGTGCCGCCGGCCTCGAGCACGCCCTCGGCGTCCATCAGCAACACCAGCGTGGCCACGCCCAGGATGTCGGCCAGCAATATGCCTTCGTGCCGCAGCGGATTGGTGGCCTGCCCCACCCGCACCATGAAGTCCAGGCCCTGGTGCAGTTCCTCGTAGCTCAGCTTCACGTCCGCCGCGAACGCGTGCAGGTGGCGGATCAAAGAATCCAGGACTACGCGGGTGCGCGAATCCTGCGCCTGGTTGGCCGCCAGCACGGCTGCCAGCAGCGCTTGCGGCGTGGCGGGAATGGCGCGCGGCTCGCCGGCGGCGCGCGTCTGCGCGGAGGAATTGGCATGACTCATATACGTTCAACCCTGTAGTCTGACTAATGAAATTTGCAGGCCGCGCTTCAGTCGGCCGATATGCCGGCCTGGGATGCGACGGCTGCCCATTTGGGGACTTCCTGCGCCACCCGGGCCTGCAGTTCCGCGGCGGAACTGGCCACCACGCGGAATCCAAATCCGTCCAATTGCTTGCGGACCGGCTCCTTGCCCAGTACGTCGGCCACAGCCTTGTTGACGCGCTCCACCGTGGCGGCCGGGGTGCCCGCCGGCGCGAACAGCGCCTGGATCGTTTCGGAGCGGAAGTCCGCGAACCCGGCTTGCGCAATCGTCGGCACGCCGGAAAGCGCCGGCCAGCGCTCTTCGCCGCCCACCGCCAAGGCCCTGAGCTTGCCTTCCGCAAGAAAGGCTTGCGCGGCGGGCAGCGCGGAAAAAGCGCAGTCGACCTGGCCCCCCAGTGCTGCCACCACGGCGGGCGCGGCGCCCGAGTACGGCACGTGCAGAGCCGTTACGCCCGCGCGCCGCCACAGCAGTTCGGCCGCCAGATGCACGCTGTTGCCGTTGCCCGGCGTGGCGTACGTGAGCGTGCCGGGGCTGCGGGCCGCAGCGTCCAGCAGGTCCTTGAGCGTGGCCAAGCCGCTTTCGGCGCGCACCACGATGACGTCCGGCGAGCTGACCGCCAGGCTGACCGGCGCAAAGTCGCGCATGGGGTCGTAGGCGGGCCGCTCCCGGGCGATGGCCGGCTTGGTGACGAATGACGAGGACACCAGCAGCAGCGTGCCGCCATCCGGGTCCGCCTTCGCGACCGAGGCGACGCCGATATTGCCGCCGGCGCCCGGACGGTTCTCGACGATCACGGTCTGGCCCAGGTAGGCGGGCAAGTGCGCGGCCAGCAGGCGCGCGACGATATCCGTAGTGCCGCCAGCCGCAAACGGCACCACCAGGCGCACCGGCTTGCGCGAACTCCTGCCGAAGAAAGGAACGAGTTGCTTGGCCTGGCCGAGCGCGGGGACCGCGCAAAGCGCGCCCGTACAGGCGACAGCCCGCAGCACGCGTCGTCTTGCTATCAGCCGGGACAGGCCGTTGGCATCGCTCATTCCATGATCTCCTCGATGTTCTTTTTCTGATTGATGGCGTCACGCGAAAACTGGCGCACGCCATCCGCGGCCATCAGCTGTCCGCTTTTTCCTTCAGGAAGCCGTCCGTGCCATAGACCAGGCCGGTGTTCTCCGCAGCCCGCACCACGTCCGGATGCCAGGCGATGCGGCCGCATTCCTCATCGGTGCCGCCCACCACGGAATACACCACCAGGGCATGAGGGTTGGGATTGCGGAATCCGCGCATCACGCCGATGGGGCAGGAAATCACGTCCCACTGGTTCAACATGACCGAGTGTTCGCCCTTCTCGCCCCAGATCACTTCCATCTGGCCGTTCAACGGGCAGAACACTTCCTCGGTCTTGTGGGCATGCAGGCTGGCGCCCTGTCCCACGGGGATTTCGATGAAGGTCACGCCAAAACGGTGGTTGCCGGGAATGGCCGGCTCCACGCCTTTGTTCTCCAGCACGCCGCGGTTCATGATCTTGTAGATGTTCTTCTTCATGCCCGGCAGGCGGCTTTCGATGAAGGTCTCGCGGTAGGGCTCGACCTTGCCCCAGCGCGCGATGCGGGTGGCTTCCATTTCCTGGACGTTGATATCCATGTCATTCCTTTTTTAGATGAGCTTCAAACAGAGATTTCGCTGCGCTTTTCTCGCGGCTGATGCAAGTTAAAGCCCTGCTCCATACAGCGTCCACTACCATTTTCTTACCACTCTCATATAATTTTGTTATGACTCGTCCTGGCACTGGGAGCACGAACAGAAATGGATCTGCGGCAACTCCGCTACTTTGTCGTTCTGGCCAATCAGAGGCATTTCGGCCGGGCCGCAAGCGTCCTGCACGTGGCGCAGCCCGCGCTCACGCGCCAGATCCAGCTGCTCGAGGAAGAGCTCGGCGTGCAGCTCTTCGTGCGCCATTCGCGCGGCGCGTCCCCCACCGAGGAAGCCGCCTTCCTGCTGGAACGCGCCTCCTTCCTGCTGCGCTACGCCGAACAGCTCAAGCAGGACATGTCGGCCCTGCAACGCCATCCCAGCGGCCCCATCGTCATCGGCCTTTCCCCCGGACTCGCCATGACCCTTGCCGTGCCCCTGACGCGCGCGGTGCATGAACAACTGCCCGAAGTCCGGCTGCGCTTCGTTCAAGCCTTTTCCCCCGCCTTGCACGAGATGCTGCTCAAGGGCCAGGTGGACCTGGCCGTGCTCAATGGTCCGGTTCCCCTGGCCAACCTGCTCACCTATCCCTTCCTGACCGAAGGCATGTGTCTCATCGGCCCGCCCACGCCGCGCAAGACGCGGCCCGCCAGGATCGGCGTGCGGGACCTGGCCGAACTGCCCCTGGTGATGACCGGCCTGGCCAAGTCCGGCGTGCGGCTCGAACTCGAGGCCCAGGCGGCGCACGCGGGCGTGCATCTGAATCCGGTGGTGGAAGTGGAAACCATGGAAGTGGCCAAACGCCTCATCAAGGAAAAGGTCGGCGTCACCGTGCACTTCGCCGCAACCGTGCTGGAAGACATCGAGGAAGGCCGCCTGTCCGCCCAGCCCATCGAAGGCCTCAGCCTGCGCCGCATGCTGGCTCACCCATCGGACCGGCCGGCCTCGCGCGCCACCAAGGCGGTGGTCGAGATCCTGCGCCTGGTCGCCCGCGAGCTGGTGGCGCAGAAGCGCTGGCCGCACGCCACGCTGGACTTCTGAACCTGCCGCCGCAGGTCTCGGCATTTTTATCATCGTCCCGCGTTCCAGACGCAGGACGCAGCGTACGGTTGCCGCGTCTTCCAAAAGACCCTGCGATCGGGCAGGCATGAGCCGGCGCCGTCGCGCTCCCGGCATACACTGCTACGCGCTACGCCACACCCCGGACTCCGCCATGCAGACGATCCATCCATGATGTACCTCCTGTGGTCCTTGCCCGCCCTGGCCGTCATCGGCGCCATTGCCAGCGGACGCCTGAACACCACCGCCGCCGCCGTCCTCGGCCTGCTTGCCGCCGTACCGATCGCGCTGTACACGGCGCCCGCGTCTTTTGGCGCCGGCCAGCTCGGGCTGGCGCTGGAACGGGGTCTCTGGATAGGCTGGATCATCACCCCCTACATTCTGGGCGGACTGCTGTTCTGGAACATGGCGGCGCAAGGACGCGCGACACGCGAGGCGGCGGACGGCAGCAAGACCGCCTTGGCCCATCCCCTGGCGCGCCGCCGGCTGCTGTTCTTCGCCTGTTTCCTGGTCGGCCCCTTCGCCGAGTCGGCCACCGGCTTTGGCGTGGGCATGCTGGGCACGGTGCTGCTGATCCGACCGCTGGACCTGAAGCCGCGCGAGACCATGGTGTTCGCACTGCTGAGCCAAACCCTGATTCCCTGGGGCGCCATGGGCAGCGGCACGCTGCTGGCCTCGGCCTATGCGCGCGTCCCGGCCACCCAGCTGGCGTTGTACGGCATGGTGCCGGTGGCCTTGCTGACCGTGCTGTGGATGCTGCTGTACTGGCGCACCGCAAGGCGCGCGGGCTTGCGGGCCGAGCCCGCCGAGCATGTGCGCGAGGCCGCATGGATGATGGCGAGCCTGGCCGCGCTGAGCGCCGCGACGGCGCTGCTGGGACCAGAAACCGCGCTGCTGTCGGCCTATGGCCCGCTCATCGTGCTGCGCTTCCTGCTGGACCGCCGGCCGGACCGGCCCCGCATGAAGGCCGCGGCGCGCAAGGCCCTGCCCTACATCCTGATGATTGCATGGCTGGTCGCCACGCGCCTGCTGCCGGGCCTGAACAGCGGCCTGGGCGGACTGGCGGCGTTCCGGCCGTTTGTGGACCTGCCAGGCTGGATGCCCTTGCTGCATGCCGGCAGCTGGCTGATCATCGGCGCCGTGTTGATCGCGGCAGCATGCCGTCAGCGCGGCCTGCTCGTTACCCAGGCGCGCGCGGCCTGGACCACCGGACGCCACGCCGTGTACTCGGTATTCCTGTTCGCCATGATGGCCGAGGTGCTGGCGGGCGCGGGTATTTCGCAAGCCTACGCCGACGGCCTGTTCGCTGGCCTGAAGGACTGGACCATCCTGATCACGCCGGTGCTGGCCGGCGTATTCGGCATCCTGGCCAATAGCGGCAACGCGCCCAACAGCCTGTTCATGCCGGCGCAGCTGTCGCTGGCATTGAATGCGGGCCTCAGCGTGCCAGCGGCGGCCGCGCTGCTGCATGTGTCCGGCACGTCCATGGGGATATTCTCGCCGGTGCGTATGTCGATCGCGGCGGGGCTGGCCCATGGCCGCGGGGAAGAGCGCGGCGTGTATGTGCAGTTGCTGCCGTACGCGCTGGCGGCCTTCGGCCTGCTGTTGTGCCTGGCGGTACTGGTGGTGCTGGCGGGATCCTGAGCCATGCCGGCTTGCGGCCGGCCGCAGGTTGCCGCCTCAGGCGTTCGCGTACATCCTCAGGATTCCGTGTCCGATCACGCCCTGGCTGAGCGCGTACTGGCGGAACGCGTCCAGCGGCATCGGCCGGCCGTGGAAATAGCCTTGCGTCACCTGCACCCCCAATGCGCGCACCATCTCGAGCTCTTCATGGGTTTCGATGCCCTCGGCCACCACCGTCATGTCCAGCGACCGCGCCATTTCGATGGTGCAGGCCAGGATGCTCTGGGCATGGCCCTGCCGGCCGGCGCGGGCGATCAGGTCGCGGTCGATCTTCAGTTCGTCAAAGGGCGCGCACAGCAGGCGGTCGAGCGATGAATCGCCGGTGCCGAAGTCGTCGATCGCGCAGCTGAAGCCGCGCAGGCGCAATTGCGTGATGGCGCCAGCCAGCGCCCCGTTGGAGCGCGCCCCGCCGTCCTCGGTGATTTCGATGACGACGCGGTGTGGCTCCACGCCCGCCTGTTCCGCGCGGTCGGCCACGTCCTGAGCCCAGCTGATGGAGCTGGCGACAACCGCCGGCACATTGATGCCGATGACGCAATCCGGGCGGCTGCCCAGTTCGCGCTGCGCTTCGAAAGCGCGCGCCAGCATGTAGCCGGTCAGGGGTTCGAGCAGGCCGGTGGCCTCGAAGGCTGGCAGAAACGCCGCGGGTGGCACCATCGCGCCGCCATCCCCGGCCCAGCGGGCCAGTGTTTCGGCGCCGCGTAATTCGCCGGTCGCCGCGCAATGCTGCGGCTGAAAATATGCCGTGATTTCCCGCTGCGCCAGGGCGCGCAGCAGGCGTTCCCGGTTCAGGCCGGCCAGGACCGCGCCGCTGCTCTCTGCCGCCGCGCGTAGCGTGGCTGCCCCGTCGGCCAAGGCCGACCTGGCCAGCGATTCGATCAGGGAAATCAGGCAGGCCGCTTCCAGGGGTTTGCCCAGAGCGGCGATGATGGGCACGCCGCGGTTCCTGGCATAGCTTGCCGCGGCCTGCAGGATGCGGGACGGATGGCTGCTGGCGATGGCGATGCCGCCACAGCCTCCGGCATCGGCCAGGGCGTCTATCATCTGCAGCCCCGTGCGGTCGGCCATGTCGAGATCGACGATGACCAGGTCCCACTGCCGCTGCCGGATCGCCGCCACCGCCGACGCGCCATCATGCGCCATTGCCACCTCGGGCACGCCGATCTTGGCCAGCATCCGCACCAGCGCGCAACGTTGGATTTCGTCTTGATCGACAATCAGGGCGGATTTGAGCATGATGTTCCAGATGAACGGAGGACCAGCGGCTGTGCCGTGGCACGCAGAAGGCCGGCGGCAGAGGCGGTGAGTTGCCGGCCAATTCATTGTTCCACCGGTCGCCATGAACCGAAATCAGCCCAGTCCTATTTTGCCGATCGCAGCGCGAAGCATTGCGTCGCAGCGATGCCGGCCATTCCGTTGCTGCCCACGTCATCCTGCTTTCGTTCCTGTCGCGGCCGCCGTATAACGACGTCTTGGCCGTCTGCCCAGAACAGCAAGCCCGGCCGGCGCGGCGTCAACCCCCAACCAGGTGTCATCCAGCATGAAGGCATATTTCCACGACGATCAGAAACTGCACCACCCGCAGACCTATTTCTCGCGCGGCAAGATGCGCACCCCCCAGGAAGTGCCCTCGCGCCTGGACGCGCTGGCAGAGGCCGCGCGCAAGCTGGGCTTCGACGTTCAAGCCCCGCCCGACCAGGGCGCCGGCGCGATTTCGGCAGTGCACACGCTGGACTACCTGCGTTTCCTGCAAGGCGCGCACGCCGCCTGGAAGCAGCTGCCCGACGATTGGGGCGACGAGGTCGTCTCCAACGTCTTCGTGCGCGAGCCCAACGCCCTGCGCGGCGTACTGGCGCAGGCCGCGCGCTACCTGGCCGACGGCAGCTGCCCGGTCGGCCAGCACACCTGGCATTCGGCCTACTGGTCGGCGCAATGCGCCATCGCCGGCGCCGACGCGCTGCTGGCCGGCGAGCGCCACGCCTACGCCATCTGCCGCCCGCCCGGCCACCATGCGCGACGCGACGCGGCCGGCGGCTTCTGCTACCTGAACAATGCCGCCATCGCCGCGCAGCGCCTGACCTCGCGCTATCCGCGCGTGGTGATCCTGGACACCGACATGCACCACGGCCAGGGCATCCAGGAGATCTTCTACGAGCGCAGCGACGTGCTGTACGTATCCATCCACGGCGACCCGGAAAACTTCTATCCCGTGGTCGCCGGCCATGCCGACGAGCTCGGCGCCGGCCCGGGCTATGGCTACAACATCAACCTGCCCATGCCGCACGGTTCGCCGGAGTCGGTGTTCTTCGACAAGCTGGCCGAAGCGCGCCGCGCCATCGAACTGTTCCAGCCCGACGCCCTGGTGCTGTCGCTGGGCTTCGACATCTTCGAAAAAGACCCGCAAGCCATGGTCGCCGTCAGCGAAAACGGCTTCGAACGCCTGGGCCGGGAAGTCGGCGGCCTGAAGCTGCCCACCCTGATCGTGCAAGAAGGCGGCTACTACATCGAAGGGCTGGAATCGAACGCCTCGCGCTTCTTCGGCGGACTGGCTTCGGCTTGAACCCGTACCTGGCCGGCGACCCGCCGCGGACGCCGGCCGCGCGCCACCGCCGCAGGCAAACGCCTCGCTAGTGGTTTTCCCTAAAAATGGAAAAGCCCGGTTCACAAGCCGGACCGCCTCCGGTACATTTCGTCCAGTGGCCTGACCACTGGGCCACCAGATATCCGGACACTCCAGGCCATGCCGGGAGTGCGACGCAAGACAAGCCTGGGCAGAGCCTTTACCCTCTACATCCCGATCATCCATCCGAACGCCACAATGACCTCTCTCCAGGCCGTCGCCTCCACCCGCCTCTACCGCATGATTGCCGACCAGATCGCCGCGCGCATCAAGGCGGGCGACTTCCCCGCGGGCGGGCGGCTGCCGGCCGAGCGCGAGCTGGCCGAACAGTTGCAGGTCAGCCGCGCCTCGGTGCGCGAAGCGCTGATCGCGCTGGAAATCGAGGGGTATGTGGAGGTCCGCGTGGGCACCGGCGTGTTCGTGAACCAGGCGCGCGAAGACGGCCAGTACCAGTCGCCGCAGCCTGCCCCGGTCGCCGCCAACGGCGTCGAAGCCACCGACATCGGCCCCTTCGACCTGCTCGAAACCCGCTTGCTGCTGGAGCCCGAGTGCGCGGCCCTGGCGGCGCAGAAAGCGTCGCCCGCCCAGATCGCGGCGATCCGCGCGGCCCATGAAGGCATGTCCCTGACCGAATCGCCCAGCGTGCACGACCGCGCCTTCCACAGCGCGATCGGCGCAGCCTGCGGCAACGCCGCGCTGGCCGCGGCAATCTCCCATATCTGGCACCTCAGCACCTTGAGCCCGGTGTTCACCCGTCTTGAAGAGCACTTCGTGACCACCAAGGTGTGGAGCGAAGCCCAGCAGGAACACGAACGCATCCTCGCGGCCATATCCGACCGCGATCCGATCCGCGCGCGCCACGCCATGCACGACCACCTGGTCGGCATCCTGGCCCGCCTGCGGGAAGACTTCGGCAGCGCTGGGATCCGATGATTTGATGAACGCCTGACCCCCGGCCTGAGAACCAGGCCCCTTCCCTTACCGACCGTGCAAGCACCGCCGGCGCAAAACGCGCCGCCAGCGGCAAGGGGAGTGGCTTGCCTGCCGATACGCACGCAGCAGTTCCGCAGCACCCGCAATACCCGTAGGCCCCATACCTAAAACACATCAAGGTGAAAACATGCAGCTGACCCGTACCGTGAAGCTTTTGAGCGCGGCGCTATTGGCGCTTGGCGCCCATGCCGCCCAGGCCAATAAGGCTGACAACTCCCTCAACATCGCCTTCGATGCGGCGCCCGCCACGCTGGACGCCTACAAGGAATCGGACCGCCCCGGCCTGGCGCTGGCGCGCATGGTGTTTTCGGGGCTGCTGCAGAAAAACCAGGACACGGGCGAATTCGGTCCGGCCATCGCCACCGGCTATAAGTTCGTGGACGACACCACCATCGAACTGCCTATCCGCAAGGACGTGAAGTTCCACGACGGCTCGCTGCTGACCATCGACGACGTGCTGTACACGCTGAACCTGGTGTCCTCGGAAGGCTACAAGGCGCGGTTCCAGAACCAGGTCGCCTGGATCGCAAAGGCCGAGAAGGCTTCCGACGACACCGTGCGCATCAAGATGAAGACGCCCTACCCGCTGGCGTTGGAGATGCTGTCGGAAAACCTGCCGATCTATCCGCGCAAGTACTACGAGGCCAACCAGTCCGACATGGGCGCCAAGCCCATCGGCACCGGCCCCTACCGTCTGGTGGAAAGCCAGCCCGGCAGCCGCTACGTATATGAACGCTTCGAAGACTACTTCGGCGCCAAACCGGCCGTGCAGAAGCTGGTGGTGCGCGTGTTGCCCGACGCCAACACCCAGTACGCCGAACTGCTCTCCGGCGGCCTGGACTGGATCTGGCGCGTCCCGCCCGACGTCGCCAAGCGCATGGAAAAGCAGCCGGCCGTCACGGTCAAGAGCAGCAGCATCATGCGCATCAGCTACATCTCGCTGAACCCGCAATTTGACGGCGGCAAATCGCCGCTGGCCAAGCAGGAAGTTCGCCAGGCCATCAACTACGCCATCGACCGCGAAGCCATCCGTAAGGCTTTGGTCGGCGGCGCGTCCAAGGTCATCAACGCGGCCTGCAACCCGGCCCAGTTCGGCTGCGCCGCCGACGTGCAGTCCTACAAGTTCGACCCGGCCCGCGCCAAGCAGCTGCTGGCCCAGGCCGGCTACCCCAACGGCGTGACGTTGGACCTGGTGATCTCGGCCCCGCCGCGCGCCATCCTGGACGCCGCCGCCGCGCAGATGGCGCAGGCCGGCATCAAGCTGAACCTGGTCGAACAACAGTACGGCACCGCCATGACCAACTGGCGCGAAGGCAAGATCGCCATGCTGTCGTCCAACTGGGGCTCCTACGGCATCGCCGACGCGGCGCTGTCGACCAGCAATTTCTTCCGCGGCGGCCCGGATGACCAGGCGCGCAATCCGGAAGTCATCAAGTACCTGGAAACCGCCGACACCTCCGTGGACCGCGAACTGCGCGCCAAGAACTATGCCGCCGCCCAGAAGATCGTGGCCGACCAGGCCTACTGGGTGCCGCTGTGGAACCACTCGCTCAACGCCGTGCAGGCCAAGGACCTGAATTTCTCGGTCGATGGCGACGAGTTCCCTCGTTTCTACAAGGCCCGCTGGAACTGACCGGCCCCGCCGGCATGGCCCCGTTCCCAGGCCCAAACGGGCGGGAACGGCGGTCCCCCCGGCGCACACCGTCATAGGTAGCCCCATGATTGCATTCCTGTTCCGTCGCCTGGTGGTATCCGCGCTGCTGGTGGTGTTCGTCTCGCTGATCAGCTTCTCGCTGGTGTTCGCTTCCGGCAATCCGGCGGCGCGCCTGGCTGGCGAAGGCAGCGCCGCCGACGCGGCCCGCCTGGCGCAGCTGCACGGCTTCAACGACCCGATCCTAGTGCAGTACGGCCGCTGGCTGGCCGGCGTCGCCCGCGGCGATTTCGGCGACAGCTTGTACTTCAGCCGCCCCGTGGCCGAACTGCTGACCCAGCATTTCCCCGCCACCGCCAAGCTGGGCCTGGCCGCGATGCTGTTTGCGCTGCTGCTGGCGATACCGCTGGGCGTGCTGGCCGGATTGCGCCGCGGCTCGCTGATCGACCGCGGCACCATGCTGCTGTCGGCCTGCGCCCAGGCCATGCCGCCGTTCTGCCTGGCCTTCCTGCTCATCATCCTTTTCAGCGTGCGCAACCAATGGCTGCCGGCCTCGGGCTTCGACAGCTGGAAGCACTATGTCATGCCGGTGACCGCCCTGGGGCTGTTCGCCATGCCAGCCATGTTGCGCCTGATGAAATCCGAAATGGAAACCGTGCTGGCCACCGATTACATCCGCACCGCCCGCGCCATGGGCTTGGGCGGCCCCAGCGTGGTGTTGAAGTACGCGCTGCGCAATGCCTTGCGGCCGCTGGTGTCGCTGGCCGCAGCCCAGATGGGCACCTTGCTGGCCGGCTCCGTCGTCATCGAGACCGTGTTCGCCATCAATGGCGCGGGCCTGCTGGCCTGGACCTCGATCCTGCGCGGCGACTTTCCCACGATGCAGGCGCTGATCCTGATCTTCGCCTTGATCTACATCGTCCTCACCCTGGTCGCCGATCTGGTCAACGGTTGGCTCGACCCCCGCGTGCGAGTTTCATCATGAGCAGCGTCATCGCCTCCTCTCTTCCCGTCCGCTCGCGTGGCGAACGCGCGGCCCGCTATGGCCGCAACTTCGGCCTGGCCATGCTGGCGCTGCTGGTGCTGGCCGGCCTGCTGGGTCCCTACCTGGTCCCGCATGATCCCTACACGCAAGACCTGCTGGCCCGTCTGCAGGAGCCCGTCTGGAGCGAGGACGGCAGCTGGAATCACATCCTCGGCACCGACCAGCTGGGCCGCGACGTGCTGGCGCGGGCGCTGTACGGCGTGCGCGTGTCGGCGCTGATCGGCCTGTCGGTCGCGCTGATGGGCGGGTTGATCGGCACCACGCTGGGCGTGGCGGCGGGCTACTTCGGCGGCGCGGTGGATCGCGCCGTGTCCTTCCTGATCACCGCGCGCCTGGCCCTGCCCATCATCCTGGTGGCGCTGGCGGTGGTCTCGGTGGTGGGCGCCTCGCTCACCGTGGTGGTGCTGGTGCTGGGCCTGCTGCTGTGGGAACGCTATGCGCTGGTGGCCCGGACCATGGCGGCCGGCCTGCGCAACGCCGAGTTCGTCACGGCCTCGCGCTTGCAGGGCTGCACCCACCTGCAAATCATCTGGCGCGACATCCTGCCCAATCTGGTGGGCAACCTGCTCATTATCGGCACCGTGGACGCTGCCATGGCGATCACGCTGGAAGCGTCGCTGTCGTTCCTGGGCCTGGGCGTGCCGGCGCCGATGCCGTCGCTGGGCCTGATGATCGCCGAGGGCAAGGAAAACATGCTGTTCCAGCCCTCGCTGGTGGTGATTCCCAGCGTGGTCCTGTTCGTGCTGGTGCTGTGCGTGAACCGCGCCGGCGAAGCGCTGCGCGCCGTGCAAATGAAGAAGGGCTGATCCCATGACCGCAAACAGCCAACCCCTGCTGCGGGTCGAGAACCTGCACATCGACATCCACACACCCACGCACACCAAGCACGTGGTGCGGGCGGTGGACTTCAGCCTGGAACGCGGCAAGACCCTGTGCATCGTCGGCGAATCGGGTTGCGGCAAGTCGCTGACCGCGCTGGCGCTGCTGGACCTGCTGCCGGCGGCCGCGCGCCGCCGCGTGGCCAAGCTCGAGTTCGCCGGCCAGGACCTGGCCGCGCTCACGCCCGCCGCGCTGGCGCAGTTGCGCGGCGCGCGCATCGCCATGATCTTCCAGGATCCGATGACTTCGCTGAACCCGGTGTTCCCCATCGGCACGCAACTGGTGGACGTGCTGCGCCGGCACAAGCGCGTCAGCCGCCGCGAGGCCGAGGAGCGCGCCGAATACCTGCTGCGCCGCGTCGGCATCGCCAATCCCCGCGACCGCATGCGGCAGTATCCCTTTGAGTTGTCGGGCGGCTTGCGCCAGCGCGTGATGATCGCGATGGCCCTGATGTGCGGCCCCGAACTGCTGATCGCCGACGAGCCCACCACCGCGCTGGACGTGACCGTGCAGGCCGAGCTGCTGGACCTGCTGCGCGACATCCAGGCCGAGTTCGGCCTGGGGATGGTGTTCATTTCCCACGACATGGGCCTGGTGGCGCGCATCGCCGACCACGTCATCGTCATGTACGCGGGCGACATCGTCGAAGGCGGCAGCGTGCGCGAGGTGCTGGAGCACCCCAGCCATCCGTATACCGCCATGCTGCTGAACTGTATCCCCCAGCCCGGGCGCACCGCGCCGCGCGCCGACCTGCCCACCATCGCCGGCGCCGTGCCCTCGCTGGACACCGCTATTCGCGGCTGCGCCTTCCGCGAGCGCTGTCCGGTGGCCGAAGCCCGCTGCGCCCAGCCCTTCCCGGCGCGCGTGCAGGGCGCACATCGCTGCCTGTGCATCAAACCCGGCGCAATGCGCCTAGGAGCCACGGCATGAGCCGCCACGCTACGCCCAACGCCAGCATCAGCCTGAACGCGCTGTGCTTCCAGTACGGCCGCGCCAGCCTGTTCTCGCGTCGTCCCGCCCCGCGCATCCTGCATGACATCGACCTGCACGTGCCCGCCGGCCAGACCATCGGCCTGGTGGGGGAATCCGGCAGCGGCAAGTCCACCATCGCCAAGCTGATGCTGGGCCTGCTGGCGCCGACGCAGGGCCAGGCGCTGCTGGACGGCAAACCACTGGCCGCGATGCCGGCGCGCGCCCGCGCCCGCCGCATCCAGATGGTGTTCCAGGATCCGTACTCCTCGCTCAACCCGCGCCGCACCATCAACGAAATCCTGACCGCGCCGCTGCGCACGCATGGCATCGGCAATGCAGCCTCCCAAGCCGCCGCGGTGCGCCGGATGATGGACGCCGTGGGCCTGGTGCCGGCCTTCGCCGCGCGCTATCCGCGCGAACTATCGGGCGGCCAGCGCCAGCGCGTGGCCATCGCGCGTGCGCTGATGCTGGAGCCGCAGCTGCTGATCTGCGACGAGCCCACTTCCGCGCTGGACGTGTCGGTGCAGGCGCAGATCCTGAACCTGCTGATGGAATTGCAGCTCGAGCGCGGCCTGGGCTATCTGTTCATCAGCCACAACCTGGCCGTGGTGCAGCACATCGCCGATGAGATCGTGGTGCTGCAAGGCGGCCGCGTGGTCGAGCGCGGCTCCGCCAGCCAGGTCTACTTCGAGCCGGTCCATCCGTACACGCGGCAACTCATCGGCGCCACCCTGGCGGTGCCGCAGGCGCAGGAGCTGGCGGCATGAGCCCTCGGAACGCACGCCACCTGCTGCTGGTCGGCAACGACCAGAAGGTCACCTGGGACGACGGCCAGATCCGTTTCCTGGCGCCGGGCAATGACAGCCTGTGCGTCTACGACGCCGGCGCGAATCCCGCCGCGCCCGTACTGGTCGCCACCCTTTCCCTGCCCAACTCGCTGTTCGGCCCGCCGGTCAACCTGGCCGTCACGCCGGACCAACGCCTGGGCCTGATCGCGGATTCCATGGACTGGCGCGCGCGCGCCGATGGCGCCGGCTGGCAGCCCGAGCCTGGCCGCGGACTGTACGTGATCGACCTGGAAGCCAATCCGCCGGCCATCGTGCAGCGGCTGGAGGTCGGGCTGCAGCCTTCGGGCCTGGCCATCAACCGCGCCGGCACGCTGGCGCTGGTGGCCAACAAGGCCGGCCGCTCCGTGTCGGTGCTGCGCATCGCCGGCAAGCGCGCCGAAGTCTGCGGCGAAGTGGACATGGGCACCCCAGTGGTGGCGGTGTCTTTTGCCGCCGACGGCCGCCGCGCCTTCGTGGTCAAGACCGACAGCCATCGCCTGGGCCTGCTGCGCATAGACGAGAGCGGTGCAAACCCCATCGTGACCCATGATCCCGCCGAGGACCTGACCACCGGCCTGGTGCCGTTCAACCTGGTGGTGTCGCCCAACGGCGCGCTGGCGCTGGTGGTGGACATGGGCAGCCCGACCGCGTCGGACGGCCACGCGGATTCGGTCAGCGTGGTGGATCTGCGCGCCGATCCGCCGCGCGTGATCGACCGCGTCATGGTCGAGGACGGCCCGGAAGGCATCGCCATCAGTCCCGACGGCCGCTACGCGGCGGTCGCCATCGTGCAGGGTTCGAACAACCCGTCCAGCGCCTGGTTCCACCATCCGCGCGGGCAGATCGTATTGCTGCGTATCGACGGCCAGTCCGTGACCCGCGCCGGCGCCGCCGAGGTCGGTGCGCTGCCCGAGGGCGTGGCCTTCAGTCCCGACAGCCGCTATCTGTACGTCGGCAATTTTCTGGATGCCGAAATGCAGGTCCTCGCCGTGGGCGACCACGGCCTGAGCGACACCGGCACCCGCATCGCCCTGCCTGGACGGCCCGCATCGATGCGCGCGCAGTCCTACTGACCCTACCCATTTCCCCCTGCTCCCGGAGTTCCGCCATGACCATCGCTCCTCAAAAGAAACAAACCTTGCTGGCCGCCGCCCTGCTCGCCCTCGCCGGCCTGGCGCCGCTGTCGGCCCACGCCCTGGACATCAAGCTCGGCCACGTGCTGGCGCCCAGCCACAGCTGGAACAAGGCCGCCGAAGGCTTTGCCGCCGAGGTCAAGGAAAAGACCGCCGGCCGCGTCAATTTCGTGCTGTTCCCCAGCGGCCAGCTCGGCAATGAGAAGACCATGCTCGAAGGCCTGCAGATCGGCAGCCAGGGCGCGGCCATCATCGGCTCGGGTTCGCTGCAGCCCATCGAGCCCAAGTTCGGCGTGGTGGAGCTGCCCTATACCTGGTCCACCTCCCAGCAGGCCTACAAGGCGTTCGACGGCGAGTTGGGCGAGGCGCTGGCCAAGCTGGCGGACAAGAAGAACCTGACCATCATTTCCTGGTGGGAAAACGGCTTCCGCCACGTCACCAACAACCGCGGCGCAGTCGCCAAGCCTGCCGACCTGGCAGGCCTGAAGACCCGCGTCACGCCCGACAAGATGCGCCTGGACACCTTTACCGCGCTGGGCGCCAACCCCGCGCCGCTGGCCTTCGGCGAACTGTACTCGGCGCTGCAACAGAAAGTGTTCGACGCCCAGGAGAACCCGCTGTCCATCATCTACACCTCGTCTTTCTTCGAAGTGCAGAAGTACCTGTCGCTGACCGGCCACGTCTGGGGTCCCGCCAACCTGATCATCTCCAAGCCGGTCTGGAACCGCATCTCGGCCGACGACAAGAAGATCGTGCAGGCCGCCGCCGACAAGTGGCGCGACGCCCAGCGCCAGATGATCACGGATGGCGACCAGCAGTTCATCGCCCAGTTGAGGGAAAAAGGCATGCAGGTCAATGAGGTCGACAAGCCCGCCTTCGCCGCCGCGGTCGCGCCGGTGTGGAAGACCTACTCGGTCACCTACGGCCCCGAGCTGATGGCCCTGGTGCAGAAGTACCGCGAGGCCAAGTAATGCTCAACCGACTGTCCGCGATCCTGTCGGGCATCAGCAAGGCCTTCGCCGCCCTGGCGGTGGCCTTGCTGGCGATCCTGATTTCCTACGTGGTGTTCGCCCGCTTCGTCACCCACACCACGCCGCACTGGGCCGAGGAATTGCCGCGCCTGGTGCTGGTGTGGTCCGCCTTCATCGGCGGCGTCGTCTGCAGCTTTGAGCGCTCGCACCTGATGGCGGGGCTGCTGCCCTTCGTGGTGCGCAATCCCCGCATCCTGAATGTCTTTGAACGCATCAACCAGGCGCTCATCATCGTCGGCCTGGCGGCGCTGGGCTATGCCGGCTGGCAACTGGCCGAACTGACCATGGACCAGACCCTGCCGGCGCTGGACGTGTCGGCCGGCGTGGTGTATCTGGCGCTGCCCTTCGCCTGCGCCATCACCATCGTGGTGCATCTGGCCCAGCTGTTCTCCACCGCTCCCGCCGCTGCAAAGGATTAACAAGATGTCTACGGGTGCTCTCTTCCTGATGGGCGTGTTCGCGATCACGGTGCTGATCGACATGCCCATCGCTTTCGGCCTGGTGCTGTCCTGCCTGGCCTACCTGGCGGTCTACGATTCCGCCCCCATGATGGTGGCGGCGCAGCAATATGTGGTGGGGCTGGACAGCTTCACGCTGCTGGCGATTCCGCTCTTCATCCTGGCGGCTCAACTGATGAACGGCGCCGGCCTGACCCAGCGCATCGTGCGCCTGTGCGCCGCCATCGTCGGCGACATCAAGGGCGGCCTGGCCGTGGTGGCCGTGTTGGCCTGCCTGATGTTCGGCGCGCTGTCGGGCTCCGGCGTGGCCGACGTGGTCGCCATCGGCAGCCTGCTGCTGCCCGCCATGGCCCGCAGCGGCTACGACAAGGGCTTTTCCTGCGCCCTGGTCGGCAGCGCCGGCGCCACCTCCACCATCATCCCGCCCAGCATCGTGCTGATCGTCTACGGCACCATCACCGACACCTCGGTGGGCAAGCTGTTCGTGGCCGGCATCATTCCGGGCATTCTGCTGGGGCTGTCGCTGATCGGCGTGGCCATCTGGCAATCGCGCAAGCACAACTGGGCCGGCGGCCAGCCCTTCAGCTGGCCCGAGCTGCGCGCCGCGGCCATCGACGCGCTGCCCGCGCTGATGGTGCCGGTGCTGATCATCGGCGGCATCCGCTTCGGCATCTTCACCGCCACCGAGGCCGCCTCCAGCGCCATCATCTACGCCTTGCTGATCGGCTTTTTCTGGTACCGCACGCTGAGCCTGAAGTCGCTGTGGGACAACCTGAAGTCCACCGGCGAAAGCAGCGCCTCCATCCTGCTCATCATCGGCGCGTCGGGCCTGTTCGCCTGGGTGCTGGTGGCCGAACAGGTGCCGCAGGCGCTGTCCACGCTGCTGGTCGAATGGACCGACAGCAAGACTGCCGTGCTGCTGGTGCTGACGGTGGTGCTGCTGCTCCTGGGCACTTTCATGGAAGCCATTCCGGTCATCATCATCGTCGCTCCCGTGGTGATGCCGGTGCTGGCGCATTACAACATCGACCCGGTGCACTTCGGCATCCTGCTGTCGATCAACATGGCCATCGGCGCCAACACGCCGCCGGTCGGCGTCGACCTGATGGCCGCGTGCAAGATCGGCGGCATCAACATGATGCAGACGCTGCGCCCGCTGTCCTGGATGATGCTGGCCATGACCGCGGTCATGCTGCTGCTGACTTTCGTACCTGAACTGGTGCTGTTCCTGCCGAGGCACGTGCAATGACCCCTATCACTCCCTCCCGCCGTCCACCGTTCCTGCGCCGCAGCTGGATGTTCGTGCCCGGATTCGACGCCAACGCCCAGGCCGACGGCCTGGCCAGCGGCGCCGATGCGCTGGTCGCGGATCTGGAAGAGTTCACCGCCCCGGCGGATCGGCCAGCCGCGCGCCCATTGATTGCAGAGCTGTTCGGCCGCTGCCGCGCCCTGGGCGTGGTGGCCGCGGTGCGCATCAACAAGCTTGAAGACGACGGCCTGGCGGACCTGCGCGGCGTGATGCCGGGCGCGCCGGACGCCGTGTTCCTGCCGCACGCCGAAAGCGCGGCGCAGATCGCCGCGCTGGACCAGGCGATCACCGCGCTGGAAGCCGAACTCGGCCTGCCCGCCGGCAGCACCGAGATCGTGCCCACGCTGGAGTCGGCGCTGGGCGTGCACCGCGCCTACGACATCCTGACCGCCAGCGCGCGCGTGTCCGCCTGCCTGCTTGCCGCCGAGGACCTGAGCGCCAGCCTGGGCGCCGAACGCGGCAAGGACGGCATCGAGCTGCACCACGTGCGCGCCCGCTTCCTGCTGGATTGCACCGCCGCCGGCTGCCTGCCGATCGACTGCCCGTTCAACTACCGCGACATGCCGGCGCTGGAAGCCGATGTGCGCTGGGCCCGCCGCCTGGGGCTGAAGTCCAAGTGCGCGACGGTGGCCGATCAGGTCAAGCTGATCCACGCCGTGTTCACGCCCGCCCCGGATGAAGTCGCGGCAGCGCAAGATTGCGTCGTCCGCTACGAAGCCCAGCGCGCCGGCCGCCACGACGCCGAGCGCATCGATCCGCCTGTCTACAACACCGCGCGCCGCCTCTTGGCGCGCCATCACCAATTCGAACGATGGGCCGCCGAGCGCCGCGCGCAGGCCGTCCCGCAACAAGGAGACTCCGCATGACGTCAGCCGCAATTCCCGAACGCAATGGCGGTCAGATCCTGATGCAGCAGCTGCGCATCCATGGCGCGCGCCGCGTGTTCATGATCCCCGGCGAAAGCTATCTGCCCTGCATCGACGCGCTGAACGACCACACCGATGCCATCGAAGCCGTCGTCTGCCGCCAGGAAAGCGGCGCGGCCTACATGGCCGAGGCCTATGGCAAGCTGACCGGCGAGCCCGGCATCTGCTTCGTCACGCGCGGCCCGGGCGCCACCAACGCCAGCATCGGCGTGCATACCGCCTTCCAGGATTCCACCCCGATGATCCTGTTCGTGGGCCAGGTCGGCAATGATTTCATGGAGCGCGAAGCGTTCCAGGAGATCGACTACCGCCGCATGTTCGGCCAGATGGCCAAGTGGGTGGCGCAGATCGACCGCACCGACCGCATTCCCGAGTACATCTCGCGTGCCTTCGCCGTCGCCACCAGCGGCCGGCCGGGTCCCGTGGTGCTGGCCTTGCCCGAAGACACGCTGTGGGGCCGCGCCCGCGTGGCCGACCTGCCGCGCTACCCGCGCGTGCACAGCCACCCTGGCGCCGCCGACCTGGACCGCATGACGCAATTGCTGGATGCCGCCCAACGGCCCTTCCTGCTGCTGGGCGGCAACGGCTGGCACCAGACCGCCATCGACCAGATCGCCGGCTTTGCCGAGCGTTTCGAGCTGCCGGTGGGCACCGCCTGGCGCCGCCTGGAGTGCTTCGACCAGCGCCACCCCAACGCCGCCGGCCACGTCGGCTGGGCCATGACGCCGGAACTGCGCCAGCGCCTGCGCGACGCCGATCTGGTGCTGGCGGTGGGCACGCGCATGGGCGAGGCCACTACCGAAGGCTATACCGTCATCGAGAGCCCGCTGCCGCGCCAGCAACTGATCCATGTGTATCCCGACGCCGCCGAGCTGGGCCGCGTGTTCTCGCCGACCCAGGCCATCGTGGCGGATGTGGCCAGCTTCGCCGCCAGCGTGGCCCAACTGGTCCCCGGCCACAAGACGGCACGCGGCGCCGCCGTGCGCGCAGCCCACCAGGAACTGGTCGACAGCCTGGAACCGCTGGCCTCGCCCGGCCCGATGAGCCTGGACCAGGCCGCCGCCTACGTCGACGCGCATGTGCCGGCCGACGCCTGCATCACCGTGGGTGCGGGCAACTATGCGCTGTATCCGCATCGCTACCGCCGCTATGCCGGGCCGGGCACCAGCCTCACGCCCACCGTGGGCTCCATGGGCTACGGCCTGCCGGCGGCTATCTCGGCCAAGCTGGAAGACCGCAAGCGCACGGTGGTGTGCTACGCCGGCGACGGCTGCTTCCAGATGAACATGCAGGAGCTGGGCGTCGCGCTGCAGTACCGGCTGGGCGTGGTGGTGCTGGTATTCAACAACGGCATCTGGGGCACCATCCGCGCGCACCAGGAACGCGAGTTCCCGGCCCGCACCATCGCCCTGTCCTTCGAAAATCCGGACTTCACCCAGATCATCCGCGGCTACGGCGGCTATGGCGAAGCTGTCGAAGACACCGCCAGCTTCGGCCCCGCCTTCGAGCGCGCGCTGGCCTTTGCCGAGCGCGAGAACCTGCCGGCCCTGCTGGAAATTCGTTACGACGCCAACGGCATTTCGCCGGGCGAAACCCTGATGGGCATCCGCGAGGCCGCGCTGGCCCGCAATGCCGCCGCCAGCCACTGACACAGAGGGATTCCAATATGACGACGACTATCTCGATCAACGGACAGCGGCTGTGGCAGTCGCTGATGGACCTGGCGCAGATCGGCGCCACGGCCAAGGGCGGCAACTGCCGCCTGGCGCTGACCGCGCTGGACGGCCAGGGCCGCGACCTGGTCACCGGCTGGATGCGCGATGCCGGCCTGACGCTGCGCGTGGACCAGGTGGGCAACATCTTCGCCCGCCGCGCCGGCCGCAACAACGATCTGCCGCCGGTCATGACGGGCAGCCACATCGACACCCAGCCCACCGGCGGCAAGTTCGACGGCTGCTACGGCGTGCTGGCGGGCCTGGAAGTCATGCGCAGCCTGAACGACCATGGCGTGGTTACGGAAGCGCCGCTGGAAGTGGCCATCTGGACCAACGAGGAAGGCTCGCGCTTCGTGCCCGTGATGATGGGTTCGGGCGTGTTCGCCGGCAAGTTCCCGCTGGAAGTGGCGCTGTCGGCCACCGACCGCGACGGCAAGTCGGTGGCCGACGAGCTGGCCGCCATCGGCTATGCCGGGACGGACCCCGTGGGCGGCCGCCCGGTGGGGGCCTACTTCGAGGCCCACATCGAGCAGGGTCCGATCCTGGAGCACGAGGAAAAAGTGGTCGGCGTGGTGACCGGATCGCTCGGCCTGCGCTGGTACGACGTGACCGTGACCGGCATGGAAATGCATGCCGGCCCCACCCCGATGCCGATCCGGCGCGACGCGCTTTATGCCGCCAGCTACCTGCTGCAGGCGGTCGTGGACATCGCCAACGGCAATCAGCCGCATGGCCGCGGCACCGTGGGCGAGATCCATGCGCACCCCGGTTCGCGCAACGTCATCCCGGGCCAGGTGCGCTTCACGGTGGACCTGCGCCACGAAGACGAAGCCACGCTCACCCGCATGGACCAGCGCTGGCACGAGATCTGCGCGGAGATCGCGCAGCGCCACAACGTGGCCGTGGACGTGAAGCATGTGCAGTATTTCCCGCCCACGCCGTTCGACCTGGACCTGGTGGGCAAGGTGCGCGACGGCGCCGCCCGCCGCGGCCTGGCCGCCATGGACATCGTCACCGGCGCCGGCCACGACGCGGTCTACATGGCTGCCGTCACGCCTACCGCCATGATCTTCGTGCCTTGCAAGGATGGCGTCAGCCATAACGAGATCGAGGACGCCAAGCCCGCCGACCTGGAAGCCGGCTGCAACGTGCTGCTGGACGCCATGGTGGCGCGCGCCAACGCCCAGGAGGCCCGGTCATGAGCCAGGATGCCGCCTACTGGCGCGCCTGCGCCGCCGCGCTCGCCTTCAACGGCCAGGCCTATATCGATGGCGCCTACTGCGGCGCGGCCGATGGAGCCACCTTCCCCGCCACCAGCCCGATAGACGGGCGCAAGCTGGCCGACGTGGCGTCTTGCGGCGCGGCCGACGTGGACCGCGCCGTGCAGGCCGCCCGCCGCGCCTTCGAGGCCGGCGTCTGGAGCGGCCTGGCGCCGCGCCAGCGCAAGCAGCATCTGCTGCGCCTGGCCGCCCTGATCGACACGCACCGCGAGGAACTGGCGCTGCTGGAAACCCTGGACATGGGCAAGCCGATCCGGGATGCGCTGGCCTTCGACGTGCCGGAGACCGCGCGCTGCTACGCCTGGTACGCCGAAGCCATCGACAAGATCTACGACGAGATCGCCCCCACCGGCCCGGACGCGCTGGCGACCATCACGCGCGAAGCCCTGGGCGTGGTGGCAGCGGTGGTGCCTTGGAACTACCCCTTGATGATGGCCGCCTGGAAGGTCGCGCCCGCATTGGCGGCCGGCAACAGCGTCATCCTCAAGCCGGCCGAACAGGCTTCGCTGTCGGCCATCCGGCTGGCGGCGCTGGCCGAGGAAGCCGGCATTCCCGCCGGGGTCTTCAGCGTGGTGCCCGGCCTGGGCGCGCAGGCCGGCCAGGCGCTGGGCCTGCATCCCGACGTGGACTGCATCGCCTTCACCGGCTCCACCGCCACCGGCAAGCGCTTCATGGAGTATTCGGGCCAATCGAACCTGAAGCGCGTCTGGCTGGAATGCGGCGGCAAGTCGCCGCACATCGTGTTCGAGGACTGCCCCGACCTGGACCGCGCCGCGCAGGCCGCGGCGCTGGCCATCTTCTCCAACCAGGGCGAAGTCTGCATCGCCGGTTCCCGCCTGTACGTGCAGGACGGCATCTACGACGCCTTCATGGCCAAAGTTGCGGACTACGCTGCCACGCTGCAGCCGGGCGATCCGCTGGACCCCGCCACCGCCATGGGCGCCATGGTCGACGAGCGCCAGATGCGCGGCGTGCTGGCCCGCATCGAAGCGGGCTCCGCCGAAGGCGCGCAACTGCGCATGGGCGGCCGCCAGGCCCTTGGCGCCACTGGCGGCTACTACATCGAACCGACGATTTTCGATTGCCCCAGCCAGGACAGCAGCCTGGTCCGCGAGGAGATCTTCGGCCCGGTGCTGGCCGCGCAGCGCTTCGCCACCGAGGACGACGCGCTGCGGCTGGCCAACGACTCGATCTACGGCCTGGGCGCAGGCCTTTGGACCGCCAACCTGTCGCGCGCCCACCGCCTCTCGCGCCGCCTGCGCGCGGGCCTGGTGTGGGTCAACTGCTACGCCGACGGCGACATTACCGTGCCGTTCGGCGGCGTCAAGCAGTCCGGCTTCGGCCGCGACAAGTCGCTGCATGCGCTGGACAAGTACAGCGACCTGAAGACGACCTGGATCAGCCTGACGGCTTGATCCCCCGGCGGACGCCTGCGCGGCGTCCGCCATCCATGCCATTTCGCGTTATCTGCTTGGCCGCTGGAGTCATTGAAGGCGGTGGGTCCTTGTGCGACCTTGAACGGCGACGGGCTGCCCACCGCGGTTCCGTTGCGGGCAGGCGCAGGCGCTCTCCCGCCATCAGAACAATGACTGGAGACGACGATGCGCAATGCGACAAGGCGAGCCGCGCTGGCCGCCATGCTGGCCGCCACGGCCTGGGCCGCGGCCGGGCCGGCTTGGGCGCAAGCCCCCTATCCCTCCAAACCCGTCACCATCCTGGTCGGATTCCCGCCCGGCACGGCCACCGACACCGTCGCCCGCATGGTCGGCGACCGCCTGGCCCAGCGCCTGGGCCAGCAGTTCATCGTCGAAAACAAGCCCGGCGCGGGCGGCTCCATCGCCGCCGGCCTGGGCGCGCGCGCCAAGCCCGACGGCTATACCTTGATGATAGGCGCGTCCGCGCCGCAGGCCATCAACCCGCACGTCTATCCCAACCTGAACTACGACGCGCGCAAGGACTTCGCGCCGATCGGCCTGCTGACCTGGCTGCCCTACCTGTTCGTGGTCAGTCCCGACAACCCGGCCAACAATCTGAAGGACTTCCTCGCGGCCGTGAAGGCCAAGCCGAACCAGTACACCTACGCCACCACCGGCGTGGGCACCACCAGCCATCTGGTGACCTCGGTGCTGCTGGCCAAGGCTGGCGCCAGCATGATCCACGTGCCTTACAAGGGCAGCAGCCAGGCGCAGACGGACATCGTCGGCGGACGGACCTACGCCACCTTCGACACCATGGTGTCTTCGCTGGCTCTGGTGAAGGCCGGCCGCCTGAAAGCGATCGCCGTCAGCACGCCGCAGCGGGTCGCCAGTCTGCCCGACGTGCCCACCGTCGCCGAACAGGGCTACCCCGGCTTCGACATGGGCGCCTGGCTGGGCCTGATCGCGCCCGCCGGCATCCCCCCCGAGATCCAGCAAAAGCTGGCCGCCGAGGTCAATACCGTGCTGGCGGACCCCGCCGTGCGCGACAAGCTGGCGGACCTGGGCGCCCAGGTCCGCACCACCGCCACGCCCGCGGAATTCGGCGCGCTGATGAAGTCCGAGTACGAGTCGTGGGGCAAGGTGGTGCGCGATTTCAACGTCAAAGCCAGCGACTGAACCGGAGACCCGAACCATGCATAGCCCCATGAGTCCCGCGGAACGCGACACCCGCATCCAACTGGCCGCCTGCTACCGGCTGGTGTCCCACTTTGGCATGAGCGATCTCATCTACAACCACATCACCGCGCGCATACCCGGACCCGAGGGCCATCTGCTGATCAACCCCTACGGCATGATGTATGACGAAATCACCGCGTCCAGCCTGGTCAAGATCGACCTGGACGGGAACGTGCTGGACAATCCGGGCGAGTACGGCATCAACGCCGCCGGCTACGTCATCCACAGCGCGGTGCACGGCGCCCGCCACGACGTGCACTGCGTCATCCACACGCACACGCGGGCCGGCATGGCGGTGTCGGCGCTGCAATGCGGCTTGCTGCCGCTGACCCAGACCGCCATGCGCTTCGCCAAGATCCCGTACCACGACTACGAAAGCGTGGCCATCGACCTGGACGAGCGCGCGCGGCTGGTGGCGGACCTGGGCCAGAGCGAGGCGATGATCCTGCGCAACCACGGCCTGCTGGCGGCAGGCCCCAGCATCGCGCAGGCGTTCAACACGCTGTACTGGCTGGAGATGGCGTGCAAGGCGCAGGTCGACGCCCTGGCCGCCAACCGCGAACTTTGCCTGCCACCTCCGGAAGTGATCGAAAAGACCTGGCACCTGTACCAACCGACCACCCGCCGGCCCTTCGGCGAACTGGAATGGCCTGCCATGCTGCGCCTGATGGACAGGAAGGATCCCGGCTACCGCGAATGAGCCGCCGGCTGGCCGCGCCCCAGCAGGTCGATGCCTGCCCCGCTGTCCGCGCCTTCCGGCAGAATCGCGGCGAGGCTGGTCTTGACCTCCAGGAAGTATGGGACGGTAGAGGCCAGCCCGCGCGCGATGGCCCCGGCCACCTGGTCCGCGCGGGTGACGTGCTCGGTCTGCATGCCGAAGGCGCGCGCCATCATCGTGAAATCGGGGCTGGCGAGATTGGTGCCTGCGTAACGCCCGGGATAGGTGCGCGCCTGATGCAGGCGGATGGAGCCATAGCAATTGTTGTTGGAGACAATGAAGAACACCGGCAGTCCGCGCTCGGCCGCGGCCATCATCTCGTTGCCCGTCATCATGAAGCCGCCGTCGCCGACCAGGCATACCACCTTGCTTTGCGGGTTGCGCAGCTGAGAGGCAATGGCGGCCGGCGTGCCATAGCCCATGGCGCCGGACTGCGAGGCCATCAGCCTCTGCGGGTAGGCAAAGGGGAAATGGCGGTACACCGGCGCGGCGAAGGTGCCCGCGTCCAGGCAGACCATCAGGTCGCGCGGCGCCTGCTCGGCCAGGGCGCGGACCACGGACACGAACGGCACGCCGTCGTCCGCCTTGGGATCGGGCCAGGCGGATACGCGTTCCCGGATGGCGCGCAAGGAGGCCGCCCAGTCGCCGCGCGCCGCGCAGCCCGTCGCGGGCAAGGCCGCCAAGGCCTGCGCAGTGGCCACCGGATCGGCCACGATGCCGACGTCGGCCGCGAAATGCTGGTTCACGAAATGCGCGTCGGCATGGCAGTGCACCAGCGTCTGCGAGGGTTTGGGATAGCCGGGGAATGCATAGCCCTGCGTGGTGATATCGCCCAGGCGCGTGCCCAGCGCCAGGATCAGGTCGCTGGCGTCGAAGGCCGCGACCTGGGCCGCTTGCGTCGCCAGGTCCAGGTCGCCCGCGTACAGCGGGTGCGTGTTCGGAAACAGGTCGTGCTGGCGGAACGATACCGCCACCGGGATGCCGTGCCGTTCCGCCAGCCCCAACAGCGCCTCGCGCCCGCCCGGCGCGTTGAAGGCGCCGCCGGCGATGATCAGCGGCTTGCTTGCGGCATCCAGCAAGGCCTGCAGCCGCGCCAGTGTGGCGGGCGCCGGCTGCACCGGGCTGACAGGCTCGGCCACCCAATCCGGTTGCGGCACCAGCGCCTGTTGCACGTCTTCCGGCACCACCAGCACCACCGGCCCGGGCGTGCCGGCAGTCGCCACCCGCAGCGCCTTGAAGGCGGCCCAGGCCAGGTCCTCCGGCGCCGCCACCTCATGCACCCACTTGGCGATGGAACCGAACATCTGCTGATAGTCGATCTCCTGGAACGCCTCCTTGCGCAGGTCCTTGCGCGGCACCTGTCCGATCAGCAGGATCATGGGCACGCCATCCTGCTGCGCGGCATGCACGCCGATGGCCGCGTTCGCCGCGCCTGGCCCCCGAGACACCATGACCACGCCCGGCCGGCCCGTCAACCGGCCGTCGGCGCAGGCCATGAAGCTCGCGCCGCCTTCATGCCGGCAGGTCACCACGTCGATGCCCGGGAAATCATGCAAGGCGTCGAGCACCCCCAGATAGCTTTCCCCGGGCACGAGGAAAACGCGGTCGATGCCGTTGCGGGCGAAGATGTCGAGCAAGGCGTGGGAAGACGTGTTCAGTTCGGAAACAGGTGTCATGGAGGGCCGGAAACCAAGGACAAGCGCTCAGGCGCGGGGCGAATACGCAGGAATTCTAGGATGGCTGGCGGGATGTCATGTAGGCATACTGTGCCTATCAGATATACAAAAAACGCACACTAGGAGCGCCTGCCCGCAAGCAGGCGGCGAGACATCGCGATGGACTTACGCAAGATCGAGAACCTGATCCACGTGGCCGATTCGGGCAGCTTCTCCAAGGCCGCCTCGGTGCTCGGCATCGCGCAATCGGCGCTGGGCCGGCAGGTCAGGAAGCTGGAAGACGAATGCGGCTGCGCCCTGCTCTACCGCAATGGCCGCGGCGTGTCCCTGACGCCCGAAGGCGAGAAGCTGCTGGATAGCTTGCGCCCCTTGCTGGCGCAAATGGCTCGGGTCGTGACCGAATTCCACGACGAGCAGAAATCGCCCTCCGGCCAGGTCACGCTGGGACTGACGCCCACCTTGTCGCACATGGTCGGCATGCCGCTGGTGGCGGAAGTATGGAAACGCCATCCGCGCATCCAGCTCAACGTCATCACGGGCTATAGCGGCTATGTGCACGAATGGCTGGCCAACGCCCGCGTCGACATCGCCGTGCTGCACGACGCGCGGCGCTCGCAGCACGTGGTGGTCGATCCCCTGGCCGAGCTGGACCTGGCGCTGGTGTCGCCGGCGCAGAACCTGTCGCCCGCCGCGCGGGCCTTGTCCTCCATCGACTTCTCGCAGCTGGCTGATCTGCCGTTGGCGCTGCCCACGCGCAGCCACGGCCTGCGCCGCACGCTGGAACAGGCGGCAGCGCAGGCCGATGCGCCCCTGAATGTCGTGTTCGAAATGGACGCGCTGGAACTGATGAAGGAAATCGTCCTGAACGGACTGGCCCACACGGTCCTGGCCCTGCCTGCGGTGGTGGGCGAGTTGCACAGCGGCCAGCTGGTCGCCCGCAGGATCGTCAATCCCGCCCTGTCCACGCGCCTGATGCTGGCCACCGCATCCAACCGGCCGCTGACGCAGGCGGTGAAGATCGTGCAGGACGTCCTGCGGGAGTTGCTGGAGGGGATGGTTCAGGCGGAGCCTTATCGGTCGTATATGCGGATGGCGGGAGTGCGTTGCGTGTCCGCTGAACCTGGCGGCGGCTACTCTTCCGCCCCGTAGAGCGCCGGCAGCAGAATCGGCAGCGAGTCCAGCGGGAAGGCGAACCTTACGGGCGCGTGGGAGGTATCGGATGCCACCAACCCGCATTTCAAGGCAGCGGACAACAGGGATCTGCCTGTGCGTTCACCCAGACCCGTCATTTGAATGAATTCACCTCGCGTAGTTGGCCCCGCCGCAAACAAATGATAGATGGGCAAGGCGGCTTCCACCCGTAGCCGTCCTTTTGCTGTCTCGACCAGAACCGACGCATTGATCTTTGCCTTCATTGAGTCCAGCGCCAACATATCGGACATGTAAGCGACTTGGTCTTCGCACACACGCAGGAAGTAATCGACCCATTGGAGCAATCCCTTTTGGGTCAGGTTGCCACGTCCATCCAGATCGCCCTGGCGCGGCGCGTCCGCCGCGGCCAGGTAACCGTAATAGTCCCGCACGCCGCGGGCCAAGCCGCGATTGACCGACCATACACCCTTGGTGATGGGCAACATGGCCGCATGTGTCTGTAGCCGCGTCGCGCGGCCATTGCCGTCCGCGAACGGATGCATCCAAGCCATGCGGTGATGCGCGCACGCGATGGCGATCAGGCGAGCGTCTGCCGGACGCGGCCGATCGTAATGCTTGGTAAATGCCTCCATGAAACGCGGCAACGACTGCCACACAGGCGGATTGTGGCGACCCACGGACACGTCGACCTCCCGCAGCTTTTCCGGCTCCACGACCAGTCCATCCTTGGTCCTGCGGTCCTCTGGCGCCAAACGGCCATACAACGCCCGATGTGCAATCTTGATGAAATCGGCATTCAGCGCAGAGGCGTGGGCGGCCTGTGCTTCGACGTCTTTTTCCGCCTCGATGTGGGCAACTGCGATGCGCTGCAACTGCGCTATCTCGGGTTTGTCGGAAAATTTGTGACGTAGCGCCGCATCAATATTCCGCGGAGTCGTGCTTTGCCCCTCAATGCGGTTGCTGTAGTAAGAGTTCATGCTTCGAAGCAATTCATGCAGCGAGGCAAGCGTGGCGGAATGCGCCAATCCGCCAAGCTCCGAAGCTTGGTTTACGACGTGCGACGCGCGCTCGAGGTAGGGCTCGAGGAGATGCTCGCCCGGCATCATGGGCAAAAACTGCTCTGGAGAGCTATACATCACTATTTTCCGGTTTTTATTCCGATAGATCAAACCTCTATCTTATTGATAATAAATAGATAAATCTAGATGCTAGGTAGCTTCCGTTGATAAAAATTTCCGGTTTATTTTCCGGTTTTCTTGCCGCATCCGATGCGACATCAACCTACCTGGGCACCGGCAACGGCGGCGCCGGTGTCAGCGGCCCGGCCGGCACGCCGCGCTGCGCCGGCATCGGCGGCAAACGGGATGGCGCCGGGCTCATCCAGCCCGGCTGGCGGCTGGGGCCGCTGGAGGGCGGCGCGGGCGGGCCGGGCGGCCGGCCGGCGGTGGCGCAGCCAGTGCCCAGGCAGGGTTCCTGACTGGCTCCGGGATTGACGAGCCGGGGGCATGATGTACCGACGCAGGCATCGGGGATGACGCGGGCTGAAGGCGGGGGCTGGGGAACGGAGGGGCCGCCGCCTTGCGCGGCGACGGATCCCCAGAAGACTGCCAGCAGCGCGGCTGCCCAAAGGATTTTCATGGCTGCATGCCCTGCCCCTGAGCCGCGACCGCACGCGGCCTGGCCCCGCGTCGCACCGGGGCCTGAGCGGGCGCGGGACGGTTCCAGTGTGCTCCCGCGCCTTGCAAGCTGTCCAGGCGGCCCCGACCTCAATCCAGCCGAATGTCCGCGCTTTTCACCACCGAGGCCCAACGCGCCCGTTCGCTATTGAAGAACTGCGCCAATTCGGCGGGATTGCGGGTAACGATTTCGGCGCCTTGCTCGTTCAACTGCGCCTTCACGTCCGGCTGGTTGACGATCTGCGCCATCAGTTCCGATAAGCGGATGGCGACCGGATCGGTCGTGGTCACGGGCGCCATCACGCCCTGCCAGGTGCCGGACTCGAAACCGGCCACGCCCTGCTCGGAGATGGTCGGAATGTCGGGCACCAGCTGCATGCGTTCGCGCTTGGAGATCGCGATCGGCCGCAGCTTGCCGGCCTTGATGTGGGGCAGCGTGGCCAGCAGGCCGTTCATGATGACCTGGGTCTGCCCGCCTATCGTGTCCGTCACCGCCTGCGAGCCGCCCTTGTACGGCACGTATTCCCATTTCGCGCCGGTGGCCTGCTGCACGGCCACGGCGGCCAGGTGCGGCGCGCTGCCGATGGCGGTCACGGCGAAGTTCAGGCGCTGCTGCTTCGACAAGGCCACCAGCTCCTGCACCGTCTTTGCGGGCACGTCAGGATGCACGGCCAGCACGTGGGGCGAATAGGCCAGCATGCCGACCGCGCGCAGGTCCTTGGACGGGTCGAAGGACAACTTGGTGTACACGGACGGGCTGATCGCCAGCGCCCCCACGTCGCACAACAGCACGGTATGGCCTTCCTGCGCGGCCTGCACCACCAGGCCGGCGCCCAGGTTGCCGTTGGCCCCGGGCTTGTTCTCGACCACCACGGTCTGCTTCAGGGCATCGGCCAGGCGCGGCGCCAGGATGCGGGCAATGATGTCGGATGAGCCGCCAGGCGGGTAAGGCACGATGATGCGCACCGCGCGCGTCGGCCAGTCGCCGGACTGGGCCCAGGCCGGGAGCCACGGCGACAGGCAAAGCGCCGCGGCGCCGCCCAGGAACTGTCTCTTGCTCGGGTTCATGGAGTCTCCTCTGGATGGTCTGGTGGACGGCTGCGAGCGCCGGCGTCCGCGCCAATTCTTCGAATTGACCCGACACGCCCCCTTCGAACTGCGTCCAACTCTGCGTCAGTCATCGTACAACCAAGAGAATATTTTTGAAAAGCGGAATCTCTTTCCATCGGGTATGCACCTATAAAATGTCAATCTCATAGGAAATTCCACCTTGAATCGACATATTTGATGTTGTACGATGACTTACCTCTTTCACCAGGCAGCCGGCCGACTCCTACCCTCGATGGCGCCCCACACGGATCAACGCGACATGACCACCCCGCAGGAACTCAAGCAGATCGTTTCGGAAGGCTTGCTGTCTTTCCCCGTCACCGACTTCGACCAGAACGGCGACTTCAACGCCAGGTCCTACGCGCAACGCCTGGAATGGCTGGCGCCCTATGGCGCAACCGCGTTGTTCGCCGCTGGCGGTACCGGAGAGTTCTTCTCGCTGGCGGCGGAAGAATACGCCGACGTCATCCGCACCGCGGTGCAGACCTGCGCGGGCAAGGTCCCCATCCTGGCCGGAGCCGGCGGCCCGACCCGCACGGCCATCGCCTATGCGCAGGAGGCCGAACGCCTGGGCGCCAAGGGCATATTGCTGCTGCCCCATTACCTGACCGAGGCCTCGCAGCAAGGCATCGCCGCGCACGTCGAACAGGTCTGCAAATCCGTCAAGATCGGCGTCATCGTCTACAACCGCGCGCAATCGCGCCTGTCGGCCGACAGCCTGGCGCAATTGGCCGAACGCTGCCCCAACCTGGTGGGCTTCAAGGACGGCGTGGGTGACATCGAAGCCATGGTGCGCATCCGCCGCAAGCTGGGCGACCGCTTTTCCTACCTGGGCGGCCTGCCCACGGCCGAGGTCTATGCCGCCGCCTACCGCGCGCTGGGCGTGCCGGTCTATTCGTCGGCGGTGTTCAACTTCGTGCCCAGGACGGCCATGGCGTTCTACCGCGCCGTCGCCGCCGGCGACGACGACACCACCAACCGCCTGCTGGACGATTTCTTCCTGCCTTACCTCGACATCCGCAACCGCGTACCCGGCTATGCGGTCAGCATCGTCAAGGCCGGCGCCAGATTGGTTGGCCACGACGCCGGCCCGGTGCGCGCGCCCCTGACGGACCTGCGGCCCGATGAACTGGACATGCTGGACGCCCTGATCCGCAAGCTCGGCCCGCAGTAAGGGGGCTCTCCCTGGCGGTGGTATATATAGACCCCTCCAGCCACCCCAGGGAGTCCGCCGATGGCGCGTCGACGCAGTCTCGCGTTTCTGCTCAGCATGCTTGCCGTGCCCGCGGGCGCGGTCGTGGTCTACGACAACCATGGCTTGGTGGTCGAAGCCGCCACCGGCAGCCGCAGCGACTGGAACACCGGGCAGCGGCAAACCACCCGCGCCACCACCATCACGTACCAGGGCAAGCCGCTGTGCGGCAAGGACGTCGGCGCCCTGCTCTATCCCGATGGCCAGAGCATCGAGGCCCGAGCCTTCTTCTGCGCATCCACCGCCAAGGCGCTGGAAACGGACGCCGTGCTGGCCTACTTCACCAGCTCCAGCGCCAATACCGTGCTGGCTCAACTGCGCGTGGTCAACAACGCGCTGCGGGTCCAGCGCCTGGTCTTGTCGGCCAAGCCGGACCGCGACCGCATCTCCACCACCCGCTTCGAGGACGCCCGCCTGCCGGGCTGGACGCGCGTCCAGACGTCCTGGAACGAAACCGTGATGATCCGCCACGCGCCGCTTGCCGCCTTGAACCTGGGCCCGGGCAAGCTGCTGGACGTGGCCGATGGCGTAGCCTATCTGGCCCTGCCTCCGGGCAGGGACGCGGTCGAGATCGAGCCTACCAAACGGGTCAAGGACGCCGACGGCTACCTGCAGATCGTCCCCGCCATCACCAAGTTCGTGGACACGCCAATGGCATTCCGCGCGGTGCGCATGAGCGACGGCCGCGAACTTGCGCGGCTGGATTTCAAGGACGTCTGCCTGCGCCTGCCGGCCATCCAGTTCGACCGGCCGGACGCGCAGTCCAAGTCCACGGCTGCGCCCGACGTGGCCTTCGACGACGTGCCGGCCTGGCGCGCCAGCACCTTGCAGCTGACACAGCCGGCGCAAGGACGCGCCACCTTGCGCCTGCAACCAGGCGTGACCTTGCCGCGCAAACCCGGCTGCGCGCCGGGCTGAATCCAGGCGCGCTCAGATCAGGAACTGGCGGTAGGCCTCGTTGCCGGTTTCCTCGGTATGGGCGTAGCCCAGTTGCCGCAGGAACGCGTCCAGCGCCGCGCTGTCCGCCAGCGGCGCCTGGATGCCGACCAGCGCCGAACTGAACTCCGTGCCCTGATTGCGGTAGTGGAACAGGCTGATGTTCCAGTTGGGCGCCATCTCGGACAGGAACTTCATCAGCGCGCCGGGACGCTCCGGAAACTCGAAGCGGAACAGGCGCTCGCCGGCCGCCAGCGGCGAGCGTCCGCCCACCATGTAGCGGATGTGCTGCTTGGACACCTCGTTGTTGCTCAGATCACCGACGGAGAAACCCTGCTGCTGCAACGCCGCCATGATGTCCGCCGCATCGCCGCGCCGGGAAATCTGCATGCTGACAAAGATGTGGGCAGTGTGCGCATCCGCGATGCGGTAGTTGAATTCCGTCACGCTGCGCTGGCCGATCACGCTGCAGAAGCGGCGGAAGCTGCCGCGCTCCTCGGGCACCGTCACGGCGAAGACCGCCTCGCGCGCCTCGCCCACTTCGGCACGGTCCGCGACGAAGCGCAGACGGTCGAAGTTCATATTGGCGCCCGAGGTCACTGCCACCATGGGCTGGCCTTGCACGCCTTCGCGTTCCACGTACTTTTTCAGCCCCGCCACCGCCAGCGCGCCCGCCGGCTCCAACACGCTGCGGGTGTCCAGGAATACGTCCTTGATCGCCGCGCAGACTGCGTCCGTATCCACCAGGATGATCTCGTCCAGGTACTCCCGGCACAGGCGGAAGGTTTCCTCGCCCACCAGCTTGACCGCCGTGCCGTCCGAAAACAGGCCCACCTCGGGCAGATTGACCCGCTCCCCCACCTGCATGGACAGGGACATGGCGCAGGAATCCTCGGTCTGCACGCCGATGACCTTGACGCCCGGGTCCACCGCCTTGATGTAGGTCGCCACCCCCGCCGCCAGCCCGCCGCCGCCGATCGGCACGAAGACGGCGTGCAAGGGGCCGGCATGCTGGCGCAGGATCTCCATGCCCACCGTGCCCTGGCCGGCGATCACATAGGGATCGTCGAATGCCGGGATGAAGGTCAGGTCCTGCGCGCTCGCCAGTTTCTGGGCATGGCCAAAGGCGTCGCTATAGGAATCGCCCGCCTGCACCACCGTCACCGTGGGACCGCCGTGCGCTTTCACCGCATCCACCTTCACCTGCGGGGTCGTCTGCGGCACCACGATGATGGCGCGCACGCCCATCCTGGCGGCCGAGATCGCGACGCCTTGCGCGTGGTTGCCGGCGGACGCCGTGATCACGCCCCGCTCCAGCGCCGCCTGCGGCGTGTTGCGCATCTTGTTGTAGGCGCCGCGCACCTTGAAGGAAAAGACCGGCTGGTTGTCTTCGCGCTTGAAGTAGACCGGGTTGCCCAGCCGCGCCGACAGGCCGCGGGCGCGATCCAGCTCGGTCTCGCGGGCAATGTCATAGATCCGCGCGGTCAGGATCTGCCTCAGGTATTCCATCGGCGAGGCACGGCCGTCCTGGAATGCGGTCGGCGTGGCGGTTTGCTGGCTGGCTTGCGGGGCGTGGTGCATCTGGCTCTCTGCTTCGGTGTCTTGCCCGGCAGAGGCGGCCACAAAAAACCCGCCTCTTGGGGCGGGTGGCTGTGACTGTTGCGGTCGCGCGCTAACCCACCATTCCAGGAATGATGGTAATAATCAGCGAAATGCGGACGGCGCGGAAATTCATGGGGACGTAGCTTCCTCCTTGCGCGGCGCTTTGTCAAACGCGGCGCGTCCGATTTAATGTGTCCCCGTTTAATTTGGCGCCATTATGGCCATATCCCGATCGAATCCGCGGGATTTTGCTGCGCAGCAGGCGTAGCGCGGTATTACAATGGAAGGTTAGTGGCGATCGCACTTCCCCAGATCAAAAAAGGGGCAGGCGTCAGCCATGTTGGGCATACGCGTGCCCAAACGAACCCACTCTCCGACAACATCTACCGGCTTCCGGCCGCATAGCATGTTCGGGTTTGCGCCTAGCGCCTGCCGAACAGATTCAAGGATCATGTCTCTTACTCCGAAGATTATCTATACCCTCACCGATGAAGCTCCGGCGCTTGCAACCCGTTCGCTGCTGCCCATCGTCCAGGCTTTCGCCAAGCCCGCAGGCATCACGGTCGAGACCCGCGACATCTCGCTGGCCGGCCGCATCATCTCGGTCTTCCCCGACTACCTCGAAGACAGCCAGAAGCTGGGCGATGCCTTGTCGGAACTCGGCGCGCTGGCCGTCCAGCCCGAAGCCAACATCATCAAGCTGCCCAACATCAGCGCGTCCATGCCGCAGCTGAAGGCCGCCATCAAGGAACTCCAGGACCAGGGCTACAAGCTGCCCGACTACCCGGACGCCCCCGCCAACGACACCGAACGCGACGTCAAGGCGCGCTACGACAAGGTCAAGGGCAGCGCCGTGAACCCGGTCCTGCGCGAAGGCAACTCCGACCGCCGCGCCCCCCTGTCGGTCAAGAACTACGCCCGCAAGCACCCGCACAAGATGGGCGCCTGGTCGGCTGATTCCAAGTCGCACGTGGCCCACATGAGCGAAGGCGACTTCTACGGCACCGAAAAGTCGGCCCTGATCGCCGAGGCCGGCGACGTCAAGATCGAACTGACCGCCGCCGACGGCGCCAAGACCGTCCTGAAGGAAAAGACCCCGGTCAAGGCCGGCGAGATCATCGACGCCGCCGTGCTGTCGACCGCCAAGCTCAAGTCCTTCCTGCAGGCGCAGATCGACGATGCCCGCGCCAACGGCGTGCTGTTCTCGGTGCACCTGAAGGCCACGATGATGAAGGTCTCCGACCCAGTCATCTTCGGCCACGTTGTGTCCGTGTTCTACAAGGACGTGCTGGCCAAGCACGCCGACGCGCTCGCGCAAGCCGGCTTCGATCCCAACAACGGCATCGGCGACCTGTACGCCAAGATCCAATCCTTGCCCGCCGACAAGCAGGCCGAGATCAGCGCCGACATCGACGCCGCCTACAAGGTCCTGCCGCAGCTGGCCATGGTCAATTCCGACCGCGGCATCACCAACCTGCACGTGCCCAGCGACGTCATCGTCGACGCCTCCATGCCCGCCATGATCCGCGACTCGGGCAAGATGTGGAACGCCGAAGGCAATCTGCAAGACACCAAGGCCGTGATCCCCGACCGCAGCTACGCCGGCGTCTACCAGGCCGTGATCGAAGACTGCAAGCGCAACGGCGCCTTCAATCCGGTCACGATGGGCAGCGTGCCCAACGTCGGCCTGATGGCCCAGGCCGCCGAGGAATACGGCTCGCACAACAAGACCTTCGTCATTCCCGCCGCCGGCACCGTGCGCGTCACCGACGCCTCGGGCAAGGTGCTGCTGGAGCAGGCCGTCGAAGCCGGCGACCTCTGGCGCATGTGCCAGACCAAGGACGCCGCGGTGCAGGACTGGGTCAAGCTGGCCGTGGCCCGCGCCCGCGCCACCAAGACGCCCGCCGTGTTCTGGCTGGACGAGAACCGCGCCCACGACGCGCAGATCATCGCCAAGGTCAAGCACTACCTGAAGGACCACGACACCAGCGGCCTGGATCTGCGCATCCTGAGCCCGGTCGAGGCCACCAAGTTTTCGCTCAAGCGCATCCGCGAAGGCCTGGACACCATCTCGGTGACCGGCAACGTGCTGCGCGACTACCTGACCGACCTGTTCCCCATCATGGAACTGGGCACCAGCGCCAAGATGCTGTCGATCGTGCCGCTGGTCGCTGGCGGCGGCCTGTTTGAAACCGGCGCCGGTGGCTCCGCGCCCAAGCACGTGCAGCAGTTCGTGGAAGAAGGCTTCCTGCGCTGGGACTCGCTGGGCGAGTTCATGGCCCTGGCCGCGTCGCTGGAACACCTGGGCCGCAGCTACGACAATGCCCGCGCCCAAGTGCTGGCCAAGACCCTGGACCTGGCCACCGCCAAGTTCCTGGACGAGAACAAGTCGCCCGAACGCAAGGTCGGCGGCCTGGACAACCGCGGCAGCCACTACTACCTGGCCCTGTACTGGGCCCAGGCCGTGGCCGCGCAGACCGACGACCGCGCACTGGCCACCCTGTTCGCGGCCCCGGCCCGCGCGCTGGCCGACGGCGAGGACAAGATCCTGGCCGAACTGAAGGCTGCCCAGGGTAAGCCCGTCGACATCGGCGGCTACTACCAGCCCAACGAAGCCCTGGCCAGCCAGGCCATGCGCCCCAGCGCCACGCTGAACCAGGCCCTGGCCTCGATCGGCTAAACGCCTGCCGCGCAACACGGCGGCAACGAAAAAGGCCGGCACCCCCAAGGGGCTGCCGGCCTTTTTCGTTGGGCGGGCTCCTACTGCTGCGATTCCCCATGGCGCAGTTGACGCACCTGCAGGAACTGCAGCGCGACCGGAATCAGCGACAGGCCGATGATGATGAGCGACACCCAGTGCAGATTCGACCGCACCCAGGAGATCGAGCCCAGCCAATAGCCGGCCAGCAGCATCGACGAGCACCACAGGACGCCGCCGATGAGGTTGTAGGCATAGAACGTGCGGCGCGGCATCTGCGACAGGCCGGCGACAAACGGCGCCAGGGTACGCACGATGGGCACGAAGCGCGCCACGGTGATCGTCATGGCGCCGTAGCGGACGAAGTACGCCCGGGCGCGCACCATATGTTCAGGCTTGACCCAGCGGCTGCGGGCAAGCCGCTGCCCCCACGAAGACGACCCTATCGTGTAGTTCAACGCATCGCCGGCAATGGCTGCGGCGGTGATCGCCGCCAGCGATATGGCGGGATCGATGCCGGCCAGCCCGAGGAACGCCCCCGCGGCGAACAGCAGCGAGTCGCCAGGCAGGAACGGCATCACCACTAAACCCGTCTCCACGAAGATGACGGCGGCGATGATTGCGGTGCCCAGGACCCAGTTCTGCGCCAGCAAGGCCATCAGGCCATGCTCGCTGGTCAGCCAGGAAAATAGTTCGAGAATGCTCATGATCGGATCCACGATGCTTGATGGTTTGCAGCCATTCGGAGGTGGGGCGGCACGTCGCGGCCCCGCGCTTGGTCAGGGTTTGGGCGCCAGCGGAGCGGCCTGGCCCGCGGCCGGCAGGCCGCCGCACATGCGCTGGCGGAACGCCGCGTCGATATCGATGCGCCATATCGTCCGCCTATCGCTGGAAAGCCGTGGCGTCACGCCATTGAGCACGGGGTATCTGGCGGCATCGTCGTCCCGGCCCCAGATCCAGAAGCGCGCCCCGTCCGCCGCAGCGCACATGCGCACAGGCATGTCGTCGGCGCCGATCAGCACGCGCTTGCCCATGACGGGATCGAACTTCGCCGCGTCGTACAACTCCTTGCGCCAGTTGTCCCGCGTGGGAATCTCGGGATTGTTCCAGTCGTCGACCATCCAGGCGGGCTCCCGGGCCTGGGTATAGAAACCCAGGTCGAAGGGCAAGGTATGCAGCGCCATGTGGATGTCCTGCGGCTGCATTTCCTTACGCAGATCCGCCGCCAGCGGCCCCGCGCTGCCGCGCGGATTCGACGCGGCGACGATGATCGCGGCCAGGCAGATGACGACAGCCGCCCCGGCGGCGATCCAGGCGCCACGCCGCTTGCCGGCTACCCATGCGGGCGCCAGCCGTTCGCTGATCAAAAAAGCCAACGGCGGGAACACTGGCAACACATAGCCGATGAGCTTGGAATGCGGAATCGAAAAGAACACGATCACGACCGCGATCCAGATCGCCGCCAGGCGCCGCAGGCCTTGCGGGTCGGACTCGCGCCAGTACGCCGGCTTGAAGACCGATACCGCCCAGATCGACCACGGCAGCGCCAGCCCCGCCACGATAGGCAGGTAGAACCAGACCGGCTGCGCGTTGTTGAAGCCGCCCTGCGAAAAGCGTTCGAACTGCTGGTAGACGAAGAAGTACTGATAGAAGCCCGGATAGCGCAGTTCCATCAGCCAGAACCACGGCACCGCAACCGCCGCGAAGGCCAGCAAGGCCGGCGCCCACAGCAAGGCGCGCACGCCCGGCCAATCGCGGCGCAACAGCAGCCACGCCAGCACGATGGCGCCCGGCAAGGCCAGCCCGATCAGCCCCTTGGCCAGCACCGCCAGCGCCGCCAGCACGCCCGTGGCCACCGACATGGCGCGGAACGGCCGTCCGGCGGCACGCCGCAAGGCGGTATCGGCCGCGGCCAGCACGCACAGCGTGATCATGCTGGCCACCAGCATATCCATGTTGGCGAACTGGGCCGCGCCGAAGAACAACGGCATCAAGCCCAGGATAACTACCGCCCAGCGCGCCTGCGCGGCATTGCGGTAGCGCGACACGAAGGCATAAAGTCCCGCGCCCGCGCTCCAGGCGCCCAGCAGCGACGGCAGCCGCGCACTGAATTCATTCACACCGAACAGCACGTAGCTGATCTGGGCCAGCCAGTAGTACAGCGGCGGCTTGTGGAAGTACGGCATGCCGTCAAGCAGCGGCACCATGGGTGAGCCGCTGCGCAGCATTTCCCAGGCGACGCCGGCATAGCGGCCCTCGTCGGGCAAGGTCAGCCAGCGCGCCCAGGCCAGCGCGCCCAGCCACAAGGCCAGACACGCCAGCACCAGCCACCCAGGCCAGGCCGTGCGCCGCGCCGGCAGGCTCATGGAAGTTGCCATGGACGCGCTCATGCCCGGCGCTCCCGCATGGCAGGCGTCGGGAGGCGGCGCGGAAAGGAAGCAAGGCGCTGCGGGGGTACTGCGGCACTGGGCACAGGCGGCATGGAAGTCCGGAAAGAGTTCAGGAAAATGCAAGATTGCGCGCAGTATCGCCAAGCGCGCGTCAAGCTTTCATGAAATTTCCGGAAAAAAGCGCCTGGAATGGCTATCCCGGATGCAGCCGGTCCAGCCTGAGCCTCCCGCGCTCATCCGTCAGCCGGCGCATCGCGCCGTAAGCCGCCGCCATCGCCGCCATGGCGCTGGCGCCGCACAGCAGGAACATCAGCAGGATCTGGTACTTCGCGGCCTCTATCGGATCCATGCCGGCAATGATCTGGCCGGTCATGATGCCCGGCAGCGTGATGATGCCGGCCGCCGACATCTGGTTGATGCTGGGCACGATGCCGCGCCGCACGGACTCGCGCAGCAGGGACGAAAACGCCTCGTGCGCGGTCGCCCCCAGGGCCAGCCGCGCCTCGATCGCCAGCTTCTCCCGCCGTGCGCCCGACAACACGCCGTCCAACGCCAGGCTGGCGGCGTTGAGTACGCTGCCCAGCACGATGCCGATCAGGGCGATGGTGTAGCGCGGGTCGTACCAGGGCTCCGGGCGCAGCGCCGTATTCAGGATGAACAGCACCGTGATAACCGTGGTCCCCGCCACCGCCATCGCGCCCACCCAGCCGTTGCCGCGCTGCGTCAGCCGGGCCTTGGGTCGCGCAGCAACCTCCCTGGCCGCCAGCGCCATCATCACCGCCACCACCAGCGCCGTCAGCCAGGGCGCCGCGTGCGCGAACACGATGCGCAGGATATGGCCGACCAGCAGCAGCTGCACCACCGTGCGCAGCGCCGCCCACAGCACCTGGCGTTGCAGGTTCAGCCGCAGGGCGAAGGAAATGCCGGCGCTCAGCAGCACCAGCAAGGAAGCGATGGCCAGATCCGTGGCCTGCAGCTTGATCACGTCCATAGCGGCTCCATCCTGCCTTGCTCCATGCGCCAGGAACGGCGCGCCATGCGCTCGGCCTGGGCCGGACTGTGGGTCACCATCAATACCGCGGCCCCACTGCCCAGGTAGCGCCGCAATTCCTCTTCGACCCGGTCCGTAGCCGTCTGGTCCAACGCCGCCGTGGGCTCGTCCAGCAACAGCACGCGCGGCTCCTGCGCCAAGGCGCGGACCAGGCCCAGGCGCTGGCGTTCGCCAGTGGACAGCTCGTGCACCAGCGCGTCCAGCTTGTCCGCCGACAGTCCCAGGCGCTCCATGATGGCCAAGGCCCGCGCGCGGTCCGTGAAATGCGGCGCGACCCGGTCGTCCCACCAGCCGGCCTCGGCCTGGCAATAGATGACCTGGCGGCGCCATTCGTGGCCCCGCATGCCCGAGCGCGGCCTGCCGTCGAGCAAGGCTACGCCATGTCCGGGATCGAGATCGGCCACCTGTCGCAGCAGCAGGGATTTGCCTGAGCCCGAAGGGCCCATGATTGCCGCGCATTCGCCCGGGGCCAGGTCCAGGCTTACGGGGGAAAGGCGTTCGCTATACAGGCCGCGCAGCGTGAGCAGCGGGCGCGGTTCGGAGTTACGGATCGGCATGGGTACGGATCTTAGACCGCAACTGCGCAAACGCCGGCATGCAGGCGCGCCCGCCATTCCGCAAAGAGATGAGAAAAACTAAATCCATAACGGAGAACTTATCGTTTCCCCAAGGGAGACTGCCTCCCTACCATTGCGAGTCTTGCCATCTGCGCATTTAGCGCAGCTACATTGACTCTACGTATGGGCCTCATGTCTCAGATCCCGAACCCAGCGCCGCCGCGCACTGCCCGCCGCAAACTGGCCCTGACCGCCACGCTCGTTCTTGCCGCCATTGGCGGCCTCTACCTCTACGACACGCAACGCAAGGCCGCAGCCGCCGCCCAAGCCGCGTCGGCAGATGACGCCGCACCCGTTCCTGTACTGGTGGCACCCGCCCGGGTCGGAACGCTGTCCGCCGCCTTGCAGGCGATCGGCACCGTCGTGGCGGACCAGCAAGTGCTGGTGGCGCCCGAGGTCGCGGGGCGCGTCACCGCCATCCATTTCGCCAGCGGCCAGCAGGTCGCGGCAGGATTGCCGCTGGTGCAGATCAACGATGGCCCGGTGCGCCGCGAGCTCGAGCGGCATCGCGCATCGGCCGCGCTGGCCCAGGCCAACCTGGACCGCGCCAAGCGCCTGCTCGGACAAACCCTGTCGCGCGCCGAGTACGAACAGCACGCGGCGCTGCACGCCGAAACCAGGGCCCAGGTCGCACAGGGAGAAGAAGACCTGGCCCAGCGCCTGGTGCGCGCGCCGTTCGCGGGCACGCTGGGGCTGCGGCTGATCAATCTGGGCCAGTACGTCGAGGCGGGCACGCCCATCGCCACCCTGACCGACACCCGCCTGCTGCATGTGGATTTCACCCTGCCGGACCGGCACGCCGCCGCATTGCGGCTGGGACTGGACGTGTCTGTCGCCAGCGACGGCGGCGGACAGGCTCCGCTGGCGGGCAAAGTCTCCGCGATCGATCCACAGATCGACGCCGGCAGCCGCGCGCTGAGGGTCCGTGCCACGCTGGCGCCGGACGCGGCTGGCCGCCTATGGCCCGGCGCGTATGCCCGGGTCAGCGTATCGCTGCCGGCCGACACCGCCACGCTCACCGTGCCGGCCGAAGCCGTTCAAAGCACCCTGTCTGGCGAGACGGTCTACGCCATGCGCAATGACGACCCAGCGCGCGTCCGGCTCGTGTCCGTGCAGACCGGCGCAACCCGGGACGGCCAGGTCGCGCTGTCGGATACGGATCTGCGCGACGGCGATCTGGTGGTCATCGCTGGCCAGATCAACCTGCACGACGGCGCCGCCGTCCGTCCGCGCCTGGCGGGAGAGTAAGACGCCATGTCATTCACCGACTTCTTCATCCGCCGCCCTGTCCTCACCACCGCGTTCGCCCTGCTGATCGCCCTGGTCGGCCTGCGCGCGCTGCTGGACCTGCCGCTGCGCCAGTATCCGCGCATCGAAAGCGCCGTGGTCACCGTCACCACCGAATATCCGGGCGCGTCCGCGGACCTGATGCAGGGCTTTGTCACCGCCACGCTGGCGCAGGCCGTCGCCACCACGCAAGGCGTGGAATACCTGACCTCATCGTCCGAACAAGGGCGCAGCACCATCAACGCCTACCTGCGCCTGAACGCGAACTCCGACACCGCGCTGACCGAGGTCCTGACCAAGGTCAACGAAGTGCGCTATCTGCTGCCAGAGGGCGCCTACGACCCGGTGGTCGTGCGGCAGTCTCCCGGCGCCATCGGGGTGGTCTATGCCGGATTCACCGCGCCCGCCGGCCAGCCCCTGACGGGCATCACGGACTACCTGATGCGCGTGGCCAAGCCCATGCTGAGCACGGTCGACGGCGTGGCCGCCGTGAACGTGCTGGGCGGACAGGCGCTGTCGATGCGCATCTGGCTCGACCCGCTGCGCATGGGCGCCCACGGCATCACGGCCGCTGATGTCGAATCCGCGATCCGGGACAACAACTACCAGGCCGCGCCCGGCCAACTGCGCGACGCGCTCGTGGTGACGAACGTGCGCGCCGACACCAGCCTGGATAGCGCCCAGGGCTTTCGCGAACTGGTCGTCAAGCGCGGCCCCAGCCTGGTGCGGATGGAAGACATCGCCACCGTCGAGATCGGCGCGCAAAGCCGCAACCAGGTCGCGGGCATGAACGGCGAACCCGCCGCGTACCTGGAAGTGATGGCAACGCCCGGCGGCAATCCGCTAGATATTTCCCGCGAGGTCCGCCGGATTCTGGCCGGATTGGACCTGCCCGACGGCGCAAAAATGGCGATTCCGTATGACGTCACCGTCTTCATCGACGCCGCGATCGGCAATGTGCTGGGCAAGTTCGGCATTGCCAGCCTGGAAGTGGTGCTCGTGATCTTCATCTTCCTCGGCTCGCTGCGCGCGGTGGCCGTGCCGGTGCTGAGCATTCCGCTGTCGCTGCTGGGCGCGGCGGCGGCCATGCTGGCGCTCGGCTTCAGTCTGAACCTGCTGACCCTGCTGGCCATGGTCCTGGCCATCGGCCTGGTGGTGGACGACGCGATCGTCGTGGTGGAAAACGTCCATCGCCGCATGGAAGAAGGCGAATCGCCGCTGGATGCCGCACTGAACGGCGCGCGCGAAATCGTTGGGCCCGTGCTGACGATGGCCGCGGTGCTGGTTGCGGTCTACGCCCCGCTGGGCCTGATCGGCGGCCTGACGGGCGCGCTGTTCAGCGAATTCGCCTTCACGCTGGCCGCGGCTGTGATGGTGTCCGCCATGGTGGCGCTGACCGTGTCTCCCATGGTGGCCTCCAGGCTGATGCGCCAGCAGGCGCCCAGCCGCTACGCGCGGGCGGTGGAACATGCGACCGCCAAGCTGGTGGGCGTCTATGAGCGCGCGCTGGCGCGCATGCTGCGCGACACGCGGCCGGTGCTGCTGGCCGGCGCTGGCGTACTGCTCAGCCTGCCCGTCCTGTTCAACGGCTTGCAGTCGGAACTCGCCCCCGCGGAAGACCAGGGGGAAATCATCGTCGACATGAAAGGCCCCCAAGCCAGCAGCCTGGAATTCCTGGAGGCCGAGGCCAAACGGGTCGAGGCCGCGCTGCTCGCCCTGCCGGAAGCCGCTACCGTCTATATGGTGTCCGGCGCGGGCGGCGCGCTCAACAAAGGCTGGGCTGGCGTCATGCTGAGCCCGTGGGAAACGCGGGACCGCAGCGCCGAAGCCATCATGGCTGATCTGCAGGCGGCCTTGCCGGGCATCGAAGGCATTGCGGGCTCCGCCTTCCTGCCGCCGCCCCTGCCCGGCTCCGTCGGCGGCTTTCCCGTGCAGTTCGTGCTGTCGTCCCCGGCCGGCCATCGGGCGGTCCACGACGCGATGGACAAGTTGAAAACCGCGGCGCGCGCCAGCGGCCAATTCGCCTTCGTGGATTCCGACCTGACCTTCAGCAACCCGACCACGCTGGTGCGGATCGACCGCGCCAAGGCGCACGACCTGGGCCTGAGCATGAAAGAGATCGGCGACACCCTGGCGCGTCTGGTCGGCGAGTCCTATGTCAATCGCTTCGGCGCCCAGGGCCGCTCCTACGACGTGATCCCCCAGGCGCCGCGCAACCTGCGCCTGAACGCCGAGTCCCTGGACCTGTTCCATGTCAGGACCGCTACCGGCGGACAGGTGCCGCTGTCCACCGTGGTCTCGCTGGAGAAAGGCGTCGAGGCCAATGCCCTCACGCAGTTCAATCAGCTGAACAGCGCCACGCTGGTCGCGATCCCCGCGCCCGGTGTGCCACTGGGCCAGGCGGTCGCCTTCCTGCAGGCCGAAGCCGCCAGTCTGCCGGCGGGATTCCAGACCAGCTTCCTGGGCGAATCCCGGCAGTATCTGCAGGAACAAGGCGGCTTTGCCCTGACCTTCGCCTTTGCGCTGGCCTTCATATTTCTGGTGCTGGCGGCCCAGTTCGAGAGCGCCCGCGATCCGCTGCTGATCCTCACCACGGTGCCGCTTGCCGCCTGCGGCGCGCTGGCCGCCATGTTCTTCGGCTACGCCACGCTCAACATCTACACCCAGATCGGGCTGGTGACGCTGATCGGCCTGATCACCAAGCACGGCATCCTGATCGTGGAGTTCGCCAATGTTGAGCAGCGGCTCAGGGGGCTGGACCGCGTCCAGGCCGTGCGCGCGGCCGCCGCCACCCGCATCCGCCCCATCCTGATGACCACGGCCGCCATGGTCGGCGGCCTGATGCCGCTGCTGTTCGCCAGCGGCGCCGGCGCGGGCAGCCAGCGCGCGATCGCCACGGTGCTGGTGGCCGGCTTGCTGGTGGGCACCCTGTTCACGCTATTCGTGCTGCCTGCCGTCTACGCGCGCTTCGGACGCAATCTGGTCGCAGCCCGCGCGCCAGCCGGACCGGCCCGCGACGCGGTTCAAGCTTCCGCCTTGCAAGGAAACCCATAACATGACCTACGCATTGAATCATCGCGCCCTGCGCTTCGGGCTGACGCTGCTGACGCTGGCGCTGGCCGGATGCGCGCTACGTCCGGCGCACGCGCCCGACTCCGGGCCCATCCCGCCCGCCTACAAGCAGGCGCAGGCAGAACCGACGGGAGCCTGGTCCACCGCCCGGCCGGCCGACGACGCGCTGCGCGGCGCCTGGTGGACCCTGTTCCAGGATCCGGCCCTGAACGCATTGCAGACCGCCGCGCAGGACGCCAATCCGACGCTGCACGCCGCCTACGCGCGCTTGCAGCAGTCGCGCGCCCAGCATCGGCAGGCTCGCTCGGCGCTGTTTCCCCGGCTGGACGCGGGCTTCGGGCCGACCCGCCAGCGGGAGTCTCCAGCTTCGTACAGCGGACGCGACAACGGGCCGGCTTCCACCACGACGCTGTGGCGGGCCGACGCCGCGGTGGCGTATGAGGCCGATCTGTTCGGCCGCGTTTCCTCGACCATAGGCGCGGCATCAGCGGAACAGGCTCGCAGCGGCGCGCTGTACCGGCTGACACTGCTGGCCTTGCAGGCCGACGTCGCCGACACCTACTTCCTGATCCGGGAGCTGGATACCCAGCACCAGATCTATCAGCAAACGCTGGCCTTGCGCGAACGCGGCTTTGCGTTGAGCCAGATGCGCCTCGAGGCGGGCGACGGCGGTGAGCTGGAACTCGAGCGCGCCCGCGGCGAACTTGAAGCGGCGCGCGCCGATGCCTTGGGCGCGCAACGCCAGCGCGCCAGCGCCGAACACGCGCTGGCAATCCTGCTGGGCAAGGCCCCGGCCGATTTCTCCCTGCCGCCTGAGCCGCTGCGCCGCATCGAGTTGGCCGTTCCACCGGGCTTGCCTTCGGAACTGCTTGAGCGCCGTCCGGACATTGCCGCGGCCGAACGCGCCATGGCCGCCGCCAACGCCCGCATCGGCGCGGCCCGCGCCGCCTTCTTCCCGAGGCTGGAACTGACCGGTGCGGCCGGCTTCGAATCATCCAGCCTGAGCCAGCTGTTCCAATGGTCCAGCCGGACCTTTCTGCTGGGCCCCTTCCTGGGTACCGCGCTATCGCTGCCCATCCTGGACGGCGGCGCCCGCCAGGCGGATCTCGATGCCGCCCGGGCCGCGCATGACGAAGAAACGGCGCGCTACCGGGAAACGCTGCTCAACGCGTTCAGGGAGGTCGAGGACAATCTGATGCATCTGCGCATCATGGCGGCCCAACAGACCGCGCAGGACCGCGCGCGGCTGGCTGCGCAACGTTCGGCCGAGCTGTCCCGGCTGCAATACGAAACCGGCACGCACACCCAGCTTGACGTCATCGATGCGGACCGCAGCCTGCTGCAGCAGCAGTTGGCCTCGGCCAGGTTGGATGGAGATCAGGCGCGGACCACCGTAAGGCTGATCCGCGCCTTAGGCGGCGGTTGGGACACGCCGCTGCCCGGCAACTCACTCAGCTCGCCGCAAGCGTCTGCGGCGCCTGCTGCATCGCTGCCGCTTCCGCCTTCACCCAGTCGATGAACGCCTGCACTTCCGGCCGCAGCAGCGCATCCGGCCGGCTGACTACGTAATACGCGAAGCGCGCGGGCCAGGGCTGGTCCAGGGCAATGGCCAGCCGGCCCGATTCGATATCTTCGCGCGCATGCGTGTCCTGAACCAGCGCGATGCCCTGCCCCGTGGCAGCCGCCCGCAGCAGCAACAGATCGTCCTCGAAGCTGGGGCCGCGCTGCGCTTCCTGCCCCGCGTCCACGCCGTGCGCCTGCAGCCACAAAGGCCAGTCCGCGCGGTCGGAATCCTGCAGCAGCGGGTACTTCAAGCAGTCCTCGGGCCGCTCGATGCCGGGGCCTTGCGCCAGCAAGGCCGGACTGGCCACGGGCAGCAGCACCGGCGCCATCAAGCGGAAGGCCGACAGCCCCGGGTACTGCCCCAGCCCGTGCCGCAACGCCACGTCGATGCGGTCGCGCTTGAAATCGACCAATTGCGAGGAGGCTTCCACCCGCACCTCGATGTCCGGATGCAAAACCGAAAACCGGCCTATGCGCGGCACCAGCCAGGACGAGGCGAACGAAGGCACCGTGCTGACGGTCAGGGTCCGCTGGGCGGCCTGGGATTCGAGCAGCGCCAGCGATTTTTCGATCTGGTCGAAGGCGCGCATCAGCCCCGGATACGCGCGTGCGCCCGCTTCCGTCAGCCGCACGCCGTGACGCTCGCGCACGAACAGCGCCAGCCCCAACCGGTCTTCCAGCAGGCGTATCTGCTGGCTGACCGCCCCCGGGGTCACACCCAGCACCTCGGCGGCAGCTTTCAGGCTGCCGAGGCGGCCGGTTTCGGTGAATGCTCGCAGCGCAAGCAGTGGCAGCACGGCGCCCATAAACATCCTTAATTTAGAAAAACTCACTTCTATATCGCGACTATCCGCGGGTAGATATCAATCATAGAACAGCTTTTCCATCTGATCCTGCCTACATTTGAAAATAGCTGCACTTATTCCAAAAATCCCAATCTGGTGATTGCGCCTATGCGATACGCCACGCTGCATATGAGCGCCGCCTGCAACTCACTTGCAAGACACCGCAACAAATCGCGATTTGCTAGAGTGCCCATATTGAAAATGATAATCATCCCCAGACGAGAATCATGTTCACGCAATGCCGCCCCGGCAAAAGGCAGATCCACATGAACCGTGAAATCCATGACTTCGCCGCCATAGGCCTAGGCCCGTTCAACCTGAGTCTTGCCTGCCTGGCGGCGCCGCTATCCGGTGTACGCGCCGTGTTTCTCGACCAGAGGCCAGGGTTCGATTGGCACCCCGGTATGCTGATCGAGGACTCGACTTTGCAGAACCCCTTCCTGGCCGATCTTGTGAGCCTGGCCGATCCGCGCAGCGAGTACAGCTACCTGAACTACTGCAAGCAAAGCGGCCGCATCTATTCCTACTACATGCGCGAGAACCACTACTTGAATCGCGCCGAGTACAACCGCTATTGCAAATGGGTAGCGGCCCGCCTGCCGAACCTGCGTTTCAATCACGACGTCCAGAGCGTGCTCCACGACCCGGACAGCCGCAGCTACCTCGTGACCGGCCAGCATGGCGTCAACGGCGAGCGCTTCATGATCCGCTGCCGCAAGCTGGTGCTGGGCCTGGGCACACAGCCCCAATTGCCGGACTGCTGCGACCGGCGCGCCGCGCCCTACATCCACAGCGCCGACTACCTCCGCCACAAGACGCAGTTGCAGCGCAAGCGCGGCATCACCATTGTCGGCAGCGGGCAGAGCGCCGCGGAGGTGTTCCATGACCTGCTGCGAGACAGCGACAAGCACGCTTACAGCCTGGCTTGGATCACCCGCTCTCCGCGCTTCTTCCAGATGGAGAACACCAAGCTCACGCTGGAACTGATCTCTCCCGACTACACGGACTATTTCCACGACCTGCCCGAAGCCCGGCGGCGCGAGATGCTGCGCCAGCAAAGCAGCCTATACAAAGGCATCAACGCGTCCCTGATCAATCAGATATATGACCTGCTGGACGAAAAGATCCGCGCAGGCGACCGCCGCTACACCCTTCTGACGAGCGCGGAGTTGCGCGCCAGCCGCCATGAGCGCGCCACGGGCCGCTATCACCTGGACTTCATGCATGTCGATACCGGCCAGCCGTTCACGCACGTCACGGACGGCCTGGTGCTGGCCACCGGCTATGCCCCCCGCATCCCGGCCTGCGTCAACCCCATCAGCGACCGCATCGCCTGGGACGAAGACGGCGGCTACCGCATCGCCCGCAATTACTCGGTGGACCATGCCGGCGCGGAAATCTTTGTGCAGAACACGGGATTGCTCAGCCATGGCGTCACCAATCCCGACCTGGGATTCTGCTGCTACCGCAACTCGCAGATACTGCGCGACCTGACCGGCGTGGAGCACTACGCCATCGAGCCCCGCACCGCACTGCAGGATTTCCGCCCGCCGGAAAACGGCGTACTGGCGCATCGCCTCTGCGCGCCGGAACCGATGCCCATGATGGACGGCCATCGCGCCGCCACCATCTGATCTCGAGGGGAGTCAGCATGCTCACGATGACAGCCACCTTTCTGGGCGAGGTCGTGCGCCAGTCGCGCGACCACTACGACGAAGGCCCGGGGCTCGCCTTGCGCCCCCTGGTTCCGGACGCGGACGCCGCGCTGCTGCGGCGATGGTTTTCCATGGATTACGCGCGCTTCTGGTCCATGCAGCAGCACAACGAGGATCAGGTGCGCGACTTCTATGAGGCCCTTTGCGGCAGCGGGCACGCCAGCGCCTGGCTAGGCAGCCATGACGGACAGCCGGCCTTTCTGGTGGAATGCTACGACCCGGCCCGCGACGAAGTCGGCGAACACTACACGGTCCGGCCCGGCGACCTCGGCATGCATCTTTTCATCGGTCCGCCTCGTGTGCGGATCCCCAACTTCAGCCGGCAGGTGTTCGCCTTCGTCATGCGCTTCATGTTCGACCGCCTGAACGCCAGGCGCATCGTGGTCGAGCCCGACGCGAACAACGCGAAGATCCACGCGCTCAATCTGGCCATGGGATTTACCTATGCCGGCCAGGTCCCTTTCCGCGAAAAGACCGCCAGCCTGGCGTTCTGCACACGCGCACAGTTCGAACAGACCCGATACCAGGAGCCGCCCCAATGAACCCACATGCCGCCCCCCACCCTGCGCAGGTCGCCAGTCATCTGGAGCCGCAAGCCTGGGCCAAGGTCAACCGCCTGCTCGTGCGCAAGGCCATCTCCGAATACACCCATGAGGGACTGCTGCAGCCCGAACGCCTGGGCCCTGCGGATACGCCGGGTTTCGACCGCTATCGCCTCGCGCTCGCGGACGGCCGGGTCGAATACCGCTACGACGCGCAACTGATGGCCATGCGCCACTGGCGCATCCGCACGGAATCGATCGCCAAGACCACGGCCGGCGCGCCCGTGCCCCTGGACGCCCTGCAGTTCGTGATCGAGATCCGCGACAAGCTGCGCATTCCGGAAGACCGGCTACCCATCTATCTGGATGAAATCGCCAGCACGCTGCACGGCGCCGCCTATAAGCACACGCGCCCTTGCCTGCCCGCCGCCGAACTCGCGCTGGCTGACTACCAAACCATAGAAACCTCGATGATCGAGGGCCACCCCAGCTTCGTCGCCAACAACGGCCGCCTGGGCTTCGACGCCGAGGACTACCATCTCTATGCGCCAGAGGCCGCGTCTCCCATCCGCGTAATGTGGCTGGCGGTGCACAAAGACAACGCGCATTTCGCCTGCTTGTCCACGATGGACTACGCCAGCTTGTTGCGCGGCGAACTGGGCGAGGACACCGTGGCGCGCCACAGGGCCACCTTGCGTGACCAGGGTCTGGACCCCGCCGACTACTACCTGATGCCGGCACACCCGTGGCAGTGGTTCAACAAGCTGTCATTGGCATTCGCGCCCTATGTGGCCCAACGCAAGATCGTATGCCTGGGCTACGGCGCAGACGACTACCTGGCGCAGCAATCGATACGCACCTTCTTCAACATCAGCCGGCCGGGCAAGCACTACGTGAAGACCTCGCTGTCCATCCTGAACATGGGTTTCATGCGGGGGCTTTCGCCCTACTACATGTCGGGCACGCCCGCCATCAACGAATACATCCACGGCCTGATCGCGTCCGACCCCTGGCTGAGCGCCAACGGCTTCACCATCCTGCGCGAGGCTGCCAGCCTGGGCTTTCGCAACTACTACTACGAAGCGGCGATTGCCGCCGACACGCCCTACAAGAAGATGTTCTCCGCGCTATGGCGCGAGAATCCGCAGGCGCTGATCGGTCCCGACGAACGGCTGATGACCATGGCCGCGCTGCTGCACGTGGACCCGCAAGGCCAGGCCCTGCTGCCCGCGCTGATCCGCGCCTCGGGGCTGAGCGCCGGGACATGGCTGGAACGCTATGTGGACGCCTACCTGACGCCGCTGGTGCATTGCTTCTACGCCCACGACCTGGTGTTCATGCCGCATGGCGAGAACGTCATCCTGGTGATCCGGGACCATGTGCCCGTGCGCGCCTTCATGAAGGACATTGCCGAGGAATCCTCCATTCTCGACCCCGAAGCCGAGCTGCCCGAGAACGCGCGCCGGCTGGCGGCGGACGTGCCCGAGGAATACAAGCTGCTGACGATCTTCGTGGACGTGTTCGAGGGCTACTTCCGCCATCTTTCCCAGATCCTGGCGGACACCGGCCTCATGCAGGAGGACGATTTCTGGGAACTGGTCGCAGGCCGCATCGCCGCGTACCAGCAGGCGCATCCGCAACGGCTGGAAAAATACCGGCGCTACGACCTGTACGCGCCGGACATGATCCACTCGTGCCTGAACCGTCTGCAACTCGCCAACAACCTGCAGATGGTCAATCTGGCCGATCCCATCGGCAGTTTCCAGATGGCGCCCAGGCTGCCCAATCCCGTAGCGCCTTACCGGCCGCACTGGCTGGATCGGACCGCCGACGCCGCGCAGGCTCTTGCGTGACCCGCGAACTTGACGATCTGCTCGCGCTGGCGGGCCGCCTGGCGCCCGGCCTGGATGGCCGCGTGGGTCCACCGGACGCGCCCGGCATCCGTCCCGGCGCGTGCAATGCCGATGCCATTGCACGGCTGCGCGACTGGTGGCGGGAGCGCCATCCGGAAGCCGGCCCGCATTACCTGGCGCTGCGCTGCTGGGGCCTGCTGATCTGGCAGCCCGTCTACCTCAGCGTGATCGCCGCGCACCGCAGCGGCATCGTCCCGGACCTGACCCGGCTCAGCCAGCCGGTCGCCAACGGCTTCATCGCCGGCTACACCATGGAACGCCATGAACCCGTGCACGGCTGCCTGGAAAAAAGGCTGGATGCGGCCGCCACGCAACTGCGCGAGATCGGCGCCATGTTCTACCGCGAACTGGGCGCGACGCTGCGCCTCAATCCCCGAGCGACCGCCTGCATGCAGGCCGACTGCATCCTGTCCGCCCTGTTGGCAGCCCGCGCAGGCGTGAGCGCAGCGGACAACGCCTGGGCAACCGCAGCCGCGGCCGATTGGCTTGCGCGCTTGGGCATCGCCGGCGGCAGCGGCTATCTGACCTATCAGCGGCGGTCGCTGCCGGCCATCGCAATCGACCGGCAGGTCTGCTGTCACCACTTCCGCAGAAGCGACGGCGACTATTGCAGCACCTGCCCCAAACTGGACATCGCCGAACGCATCGCCCGGCTCGACGCCGAGAGCGCCGAAGCCGCCTGACAGGCCGCGGCCTTGCGGAAGGCATAAGGAGTCGGACATGACGGATGTAGGCCGCCTTGCGCACGTAAAGCAGGCGTTCAGCCCGCTGCACGTGCGGGCATATTTCGACGAAGCCCTGTTCGCCCGCGAACAGGAAGTGATATTCAAGCGCACGCCGCTGTATGTCGGACATGAGAAAACCGTACCCGAACCCGGCGACTGGCGCAGGCTGCCGCATGAAGACGGCGGGCGCGTCCTGGTGCGCGGCGCCGCCGGGGTAGAGCTGATATCCAACGTATGCCGCCACCGCCAGGCGCTCATCCTGGGCGGCGAGACCGGCGCTGTCGCCGGGCCGGGCAAACCGGCAGGCAACCTGTCCGCCAGCGGCGGCAACATCGTCTGCCCGCTGCACCGTTGGACCTACGACAATCGCGGCCAGATTCTGGGCGCACCGCAATTTCCCAGCACGCCATGCCTGAACCTGCCGCGTTTTCCCCTGAAGCGCTGCCACGGCCTGCTGTTCGAAGGCCCTGGCGACCCGCAGGCGGATCTCGACGGACTGTTCGCCCGGCCGGAATTCGATTTTTCGGACTATGTTTTGGACCACGTCGAGGTGCACCAGTGCAACTACAACTGGAAAACCTTCATCGAGGTCTATCTGGAGGACTATCACGTCGGGCCATTCCACCCCGGCCTTGGACGCTTCGTTACCTGCGATGACCTGAGCTGGGAGTTTGGCGAGCGCCACAGCCTGCAACGCGTGGGCGTGCACGATTCCCTGGAAAAGCCTGGTTCCGACGTATACCGCGACTGGCACGGCACATTGATGCGCTACCGGGACGGCGCGCCGCCGGACTTCGGCGCGATCTGGGTGACGTACTTTCCCACCCACATGATCGAGCTCTACCCGCACGTCCTGGTGCTGTCCACGCTCTACCCCAAAAGCCCGCAGGAAACCGTCAACGTCGCCGAGTTCTACTATCCCGAGGAAATCGCCCTGTTCGAACGCGAGTTCGTCGAGGCGCAGCGCGCGGCCTACATGGAAACCGCGATCGAAGACGACGAAATCGGCGAACGCATGGACGCCGGCAGGCTGGCGCTCCTGCGACGCGGGGTAAGCGAAAGCGGTCCATACCAATCGCCCATGGAAGACGGAATGCTGCATTTCCACGAGTGGTACCGCGACATCATGGGCGACCAGCTGGGAGATTGCGCCGCGCCCTGAGAGGCTCCGCAATGCCGTCGAATCAATGCGAATATATGCTATTCTCATTTGAACCCCGCCGCCTCCCCGTGCCAACGCCCGAGGACTCAACCCGCAGCGCGAGTGACGCCATTGAATCCTTCCTCCCCCACTGTCCGATTCACCGTCGCAGATTTCAACCGCCTGGGCGGCCATAACGGATTCCACTACCAGTTGCCGGGGTTCGACAGCGCAGGCGCCGATCCGGATACCGTCTGCATCGCCGAGGGCCGCGTCGAAGAGCATGCGATCCGGCCCGGCCTGACCCTGGTTATGTCCGACGTGCTGGTGCATCACCATTACGAATCGACCTCCGTCATGACGCCCCGCTTTTCGGCCATCGTCATGCTGCAAGGACAGGCCCAGGCGCGCGTGGGCGGTCATGACGACCTGCAGCTCGTTGCCCAAAGCGGCGTCAGCGCCGCGTACGGCGATACGGTCGCCATGACCGGCATCCACCATGCAGGCCAACGGCTGCGCAGCGTCAATCTGTCGCTGTCCGAACCGGACGGCGCGGACGACGACCCGTTCAGCGACCAGATCCGCAAAGTCTTGCGCACCCCCGCCTTCCGGCTGAGACGCTGGCAAGTGCAGGCGCACCTGATGCAGGCCATCGAACATCTGCTGGAATGCCGCTGGGACGATCCGCTGCGCGCCATGCTGCGCGAGGGCGTCGGCGCGCAACTTCTGGCGCATGCGCTGGCGTCGCTGGACCAGCGGGAGCCCGAGGTCGGCGCGGTGTCGCGACGTGACCGGCAGTTGCTGGAGCGGGTACGGGAACGGCTGCACAGCGCGCCCGGCGAGGAGCACACGCTTGAGGATCTGGCAAAGCTGGCCTGCATGAGTCCCAGCACCCTGCGCGCCAAGTTCCGCGCCGCCTACCAGTGTTCCGTCTTCGCCTGGCTGCGCGAACGCCGCCTGGAAGTCGCCCGCGAGCAGCTGGCGCGGGGCTGCAGCGTGCAGCAGGCAGCGCATTGCGTGGGCTACCGGCACGCCACCAACTTTGCCACGGCGTTCCGCGAGCGCTATGGCGTTGCCCCCAGCGAACTGAACTGAGCGGGCCGCCGTGAGCGCCTTCGCCCGCGGCTTTCGGCAGCACCCATTGCTCTTGCGGCGTTGCCCATTCATCCTGCCGCGCCTGGCGCGCGACCATGGGGCCATGCTTTCCGTCCCGGAAAGCCCCTGCCCCGGACGCCCACGTGCCTCGCCCCGACCTCCCGACTTCCTTTCCCATGATGGTGTTGATGCTGGGCCTGCTGGCCTGCGTGGCCCCGGCCACGGTCGACGCCTATCTGCCCGCCTTCGCCGCGCTGGAGCGGGAGTTCGGCGTGCCGCAGGAAACAGTGCAGCTGACCCTGGGCGTTTACATGTTCTGCTACGCGGCGATGCTGCTGCTGCATGGCACGCTGTCCGACTCGCTGGGCCGGCGCCGCGTCATCCTCGCGGCGCTGGTCTGCTACATCGGCGGCAGCGCGCTGGCCGTTGCAGCGCCGAGCTTCGCCTGGCTGTTGGCGGCGCGGGCGCTGCAAGGCCTCTCGGCCGGCGCCGGCATCGTGGTGGGCCAGGCCATCGTGCGCGACTGCTACGAAGGACCGGCGGCGCAGCGCGTCATGTCCTATCTGATCCTGGTGTTCAATCTGTCGCCGGCGTTGGCGCCCATAGTCGGCGGTCAGTTGGCCGCGCAGCTGGGCTGGCGTGCCGTCTTCCTGATGCTCGCCGCGCTGGCCGCGACGGCCTGGGCGTTGTGCGCCTGGAAGCTTCCCGAGACGCTGCCCGCCAGCCGGCGCAGGCCGCTGTCGTGGCGCTCACTGGCTTCCGGCTACGGCATGGTTCTCGCGGACCGGCGGTTCGCTGCACTTGCCATCGCTTTCAGCCTGATCTTCGCGGCCCAGGGTTTCCTCATCGGCGCCGCGCCGGACTTCATCGCCAACGTCCTCAGCCTGCCCGAAACGGATTTCGCGTATCTGTTCGTACCGCTCGTGATCGGGGCCATGGCAGGCGCGCTGTTCGCGGCGCGCAAGGCCGGGCGCTGGAGCGACCACCGCATCACCTGGCTCGCGTATGCCTTGATGGGCGGCAGTTGCCTCGCGAGCGTCATATACGCCGCGGGCGCCGGACGGCCCGCCCTGCCCTGGGCGGTGATCCTGCCCGGCCTTTATACCTGCGGCCTGGCCATGTGCGTCCCGGGCATGACCCTGCAGATTCTCGCCCGTGCGCCAGGGCTGTCCGGCACCGCGGCCTCGATGCTCGGCTTCACCCAGATGCTGGCTTTCTCGGTAGCCAGCGGCTGGGGCGTACCCATGATCTACGGCCGGCCCCTGGCCCTGGCGCTTGCGATGTTGGCCTGCGTCGCCGCGAGCGCGGCAGGCTGGGCCTGGCTGCAACGGCAGTCCACGCCTTTGGCGAACGCCCGATCGGGTTGATCCGGCGGCGTTCAGCATACGCATCGCATCCTCCGGCATACGTTCAAGTCTCCAGCAAAAACAATAATTCTCATTACCAAATCTTTCAGCTGGAGCTTGTGTTCATGTCCCCCGCACTGTCCCCGCCGCACGCGCCTACGCGCCGGGCGTATCTGCTTACCCTGGCCGTCCGGACGGCCTTGCTGTGCTCTGCCTTGCCCTATCACGCAGCCAGTGCGCAATCCAGCTCGTCATCGGGCGCCGACCATCCCGCCGAACTCCCCGCCGTCACGGTCAGGGGCGCCGGCGTCGCCGGCACCACCGAAGGCACCCATGCCTACAACACCGAGGCCATGAGCACCGCAACCGGCCTGACGCTGTCGCCGCGGGAGACGCCGCAATCGGTCAGCGTAGTGACGCGCCAGCAAATCGAGGACCAGGGTTTGCAGGACACCGGTTCCATCCTGGCCAGCGCGCCAGGCATCTCCGTCACGCGCAGCGACAGCAACCGCCTGTCGTTCTCGGCGCGCGGCTTCGCGATCGACAATTTCCAGTTCGACGGCCTGAATGCGCCCATCCTCAGCCAATGGAACTACGGCTCCACCGACATGGACGCTGCCATCTACGACCGCGTGGAGATCGTGCGCGGCGCCACCGGCCTGATGACCGGCTCGGGCAATCCCTCCGCCGCAGTGAACTTCATCCGCAAGAAGCCGCTGCGCGAGTTCGCGCTGTCCGGCAGCGCCAGCGCTGGCAGTTGGGATTACGTGCGCGGCGACGCCGACCTGTCCGTGCCGTTGACGGAGAACGGACGCATCCGCTCGCGCTTCGTCGCCGCCTACAGCCAAGGCGACGACTATGTCACCTTCCTGGATACGCGCAATCGCACGCTGTACGGCGTCATCAGCGCCGACCTCACTCCCGATACGCTGCTCACCGTCGGCGTGGAATATCAGCGCAACCAGAGCAACGGCTTTGGCAGCGGTTTCCCGCTGTTCTATTCGGACGGCTCGCGCACCGATTTCAACCGGTCCGTGGCCAACAACACGCGCTGGGCGCGCATCGACACCGAATCGACCACCACCTTCGTGGACCTGAGCCACCGCTTCGCCAACGACTGGAAGGCGCGCGCCGCCTATAGCCACAATGAGGGCGAATACCGCATGAAGCAGCTCTATCGCGGCGGCTATCCGGACCGCGCCAGCGGCACGGGCATGACCAGCAACTTCAACAACTACGATGGCGATCGCTCGCGCGACGACATCAACCTGACGCTGTCGGGTCCGTTCCAGCTGTTCGGCCGCAAGCATGAGCTGGCCCTGGGCTGGATGAGCGTGGACGACCATAGCGACATCGGCCAGTACCTGATGGTGGGGGCCAAGCCCGCCATCGGCAGCTTCTTCGACTGGCGCCAGGACCATATCGCCGAACCGACATGGTCCAGCCGCAAGACGCCCGCCGACGACATGCGGGTCAAGCAGACCGGAACCTACGCCGTGGGCCGGTTTTCGCTGGCCGATCCGCTGCACCTGATCGTGGGCGGACGCTGGAGCAATTGGGAGACGAACCAGACCTACTTCGGCAGCAAGCGCCAATACAAGATCAACGACCAGTTCACGCCCTACGCGGGCCTGATCTACGACATCGACAAGACCTACACCGCCTACGCCAGCTACACCGAGATCTTCCAGCCGCAGAACGCGCGCTCGCCCAGCGGTTCCATCCTGCCGCCGATCGACGGCAAGAGCTACGAGATCGGTCTGAAGGCGTCTTACCTGGACGGCCTGCTGGACGCGGCCGTGTCGCTGTACCAGACCCGCCAGAACAACCTGGCGCAGGCCATTCCCGGCGAGTCGGTCATAGGCATGCCCGGCACGCAGGCCTATCGCGCGGTATCCGGCGCCAAGGTCGAAGGCTTCGAGCTGGAAACCACCGGGCAGATCATGCCCAACTGGAACATCGCGGCCAGCTACACGCACTTCACCGCCAAGGACGCCGACGGCAAGCCCATCAACACCAGCCATCCGCGCAGCCTGTTCAAGCTCTACACAACCTATCGCCTGCCTGGCGACCTGAACCGGCTGACGGTGGGCGGCGGCATGGACTGGCAAAGCCGCATGTACCAGTCCGCCCCCAGCCCGCGCGGCAACGTGGACGTGGAGCAAGGCAGCTACATGCTGGTCAACCTGATGGCGCGCTACGAGTTCAGCAAGCAAGTCTCGGCCACCCTCAACGTCAACAACCTGTTCGACAAGAAGTATTACGACCAGATCGGCTTTTTCAGCCAGGGCTGGTGGGGCGCGCCCCGCAACGTCATGCTGACGCTCAGGGCTCAATATTGATCGGGGGATTTGCCTGCACGATGCGTCTTGGCTTCTCAAGTTTCAAGCGTGCGATCCTGCGGGCCGGCGCCGCCTGCCTGGCCTCGCTCGCCCTGGCGGCCTGCGATCGCGCTGCCGATGCGCCGGACGCGCCAGCGCCACAGGCGGCCCGGGCCGATGGCTTTCCCGTCACGATAGACAGCGCTCTGGGTCGGGCCGTCATCGCGGCGCCGCCCAAACGCGTGGTCACGCTGGGCCTGGGCGCCGACGATCTGGCGCTGTCGTTGGGGGTGGTCCCGGTCGGGGTGGGCCGGGCCGACTGGGGCGGCGACGCCGACCACTACTGGCCCTGGGTGCGTGCCGCGATCGAGGCCCGCGGCGCGCCGCTGCCGCAGGCCATCGCCATGTTTCCGGAACTGGACGTCGAAGCCATCGTCGCGCTGCGGCCGGACCTGGTGCTGGCGCCCTTTTCCGGCGTCAGCGCCGAGGCCTATGCGCAACTGTCGCGACTGGTGCCGGTGGTGGCCTATCCGGAACAGCCATTCCTGACCCCGGTGGATACGCAGATCGACCTGGTCGCCGCCGCGCTGGGCCAGCGCGAACAGGCCGCGGCGCTCAAGGCGCAAATCCGCGGCGCACTGGCGCAGGCCTCGCGCGACCACCCCGTGCTGGCCGGCAAGACCTTTGCCTATGTGCGCGCCGACCTGGGTTCGGGCAATTTCGCGGCCTATGTGGCGGGAGATCCGCGCGTGGACACGATTGCCGCCATGGGCCTGAAACTGGCGCCGTCCATGCAAGGCCTGCACGCTAGCGCCGGCCATTTCGCCCATTATCTGGGTTTCGAGCATGCGGACGCACTGGGCGACGCCGACGTGCTGGTGTCCTGGTTCTATACCCCCCAGGAGCGCGACCGGACCGCGGCGCTGCCGCTGTTCGCCGCCATCCCCGCCGTGAAGCGCGGCGCCTATGTGGCGCTGAGCGACCCGGCGCTGATCATGGCCTCGTCCTCGGGCACGCCGCTGGCCGTGGACTGGATGCTAGGCAGGCTGGCGCCGGCGTTGGCCGCTGCTGCCCAGCGCTCCGAAGCCGGGCCCGGCGTGCGAAATGAATAAGTCCGCCCGTGCCGCCGGCCTGGGCGCAACCTGTCTGTTGCTCGCCGCCGCCACCCTGGGCAGCCTCTGGCTCGGTTCACGTAATCTGTCTCCCGCCTCGGTCTGGCATGCCCTGTTCCAAGCCGATGACAGTTACGCCGCGCTGGTGGTTGCCTCGCGTGTGCCACGCACCTTGCTGGCCTTGCTGACCGGCGCGGCGCTGGCCGTCGCTGGCGCGCTGATCCAGGCCCTGACCCGCAATCCGCTGGCGGAACCCGGACTGTTGGGCGTCAACGCCGGCGCCGCTGCCTCCATCGTGACCACCACCCTCGTGCTCGGCGGCCTGCCCGCCCATCCGTTCTGGGCGGCCCTGCCCGGCGCGCTGGCCGCGGCCGTGGCCGTGTACATGATCGGTGCCGGCGGCCGCGGCCTGCAGCCCGTGCGCCTGATCCTGGCCGGCGCGGCGGTCAACGCGGTGCTGTTTGCTTACGTGCAGGCTGTGGCCCTGCTGCATGAGGACATCTTCGACGCCTATCGATTCTGGGCCGTCGGCTCGCTGGCAGGACGATCCCTCACCGAAGTGGCCCGGGCCGCTCCCTATATCGGTGCCGGCCTGCTGCTGGCGCTTGCACTGGCCCGGCCCTTGAACGTCCTGGCGCTGGGACAGGCGCTGGCCCAGGCGCTCGGGGTGCGCGCCGGGCTGTACCGCGCGCTGGGCCTGCTCGGCGTCGCTGTCCTGGCCGCTGCCGCCACCGCAGCCGCGGGCCCTATCGCCTTCGTCGGTCTGGCGGTTCCGCATATCGCCCGCCGCATCGGCGGTCCCGACCTGCGCTGGCAACTCGCCTACTGCCTGCTGCTGGGTCCTCTGCTGATGCTCGCGGCCGACATCCTGGCGCGCCTGCTGCGGGCGCCGGCAGAACTGCTGACCGGCGTGGTAGCCGCGTTCCTCGGCGCGCCGTTCCTGCTGGCGGCCTTGCGCCGCCAGCCCGGGAGCCCTCCTTGAGCGGCCGGCGGCGCATGCTGCGCGTCGGCGCCTGGCTGTCGCTCCCCTACACGCCACGCGCGCTGGCCTACGCCTTGCTGCTGGCCGCGCTGGCCCTTGCCTCGATTGCGGGCGCCCTGTTGACGGGAGAGCAAGGACCAGGCTGGCCCCGTCTTGGACGGATCCTGGCGGGCGGCGGTACCGCAATCGAGCACTGGCTGATCTATACGGTCAGACTGCCCCGCGCCCTGGCCGCGTTGGGCGCCGGCGCCGCGCTGGCCCTGTCCGGCGCGCTGTTCCAGAGCATTACCCGCAACCCGCTGGGCAGCCCCGACATCATCGGCCTCACCGCAGGCGCGTCGGCAGGCGCGGTGGCGGTGACAATGGTCTGGCCGGGAGCGATGCCGCTGGCGTGGGGCGCCGCAGGCGGGGCGCTGCTGGCGACGGCGGGGGTCTGGTTTGGATCCGGCGCGGGTTTCTCCGCGCCCCAACGCATGGTGGTCGCGGGCATCGCGGTGGCCGCCATCGCCTTCGCCTTCGTGCAGTACGGTCTCTCCAATCTGCGCCGCGAACAGGCGCATCTGGCCGCGACCTGGCTCAACGGCAATCTGGCCGGCAAGACCTGGAACGATGTTGCGCTGATCGCCACGGCCTGCGCGCTGCTGCTGCCCTTGGCACTCGGGCTGAGCGCGCGCCTGCGGCTGCTGGAAATGGGCGACGACGTCGCGCACGCCTTGGGCGTCGCCCCTGGGTCCAACCGATTGGCGGCGACGCTGCTGGCCGTGCTGGCCGCGGCCGCCGCCGTCAGCGTCGCCGGCCCCATCGCCTTCATTGCGCTTGCGGCCCCGCAGATTGCGCGGCGCTGCGTCCCTGCCGACGGCCCGCAGCCCCTGCTAGCCGCGTTGACCGGCGCCGTGCTGCTGGCAGGCGCCGACCTGCTGTCGCGTTCGGCTGGCGCCAACGGCTTGCCGGTGGGCGTGCTTACCGCAGGCATCGGCGGCCTCTATCTCGCATTTCTGCTCATGCTCGAATGGCGCAAGGTTTCAACGTGACTGCCACAACGCCCACACCCGTCCTCCAACTCCGGGACGTCAGCCTGTCCTACGGCGCCCGCCGCGTACTGGACAGTTTGACGCTGGAGATCGCGCCGGCCTCGTTCACCGTAATCCTGGGCCCCAACGGCTGCGGCAAATCCACGCTCCTGCGCGTGTTGGGCGGCGCCTTGACTCCCAGCCGGGGCCGCGCCCTGCTCGACGGCGCCGACCTCGCCAGCCTGCGCCGAAAGACGCTGGCGCGCCGCCTGGCCTACCTGCCGCAGCAGCCGATTGCGCCCGAGATGATCACCGTCCGCGACCTTGTCGCCCGCGGCCGCTATCCGCATCAGTCCCTGTTGCGGCAATGGTCGGCGGCGGACGCCAGCGCCGTCGACGCCGCCCTGGCGGCCACGGATCTGGACGCAATCGCCGATGAACCCGTGCACACGCTCTCCGGCGGCCAACGCCAGCGCGCCTGGCTGGCGCTGGTGCTGGCTCAGGAAGCCGGCATCATGCTGCTCGACGAACCCACCACTTTCCTCGACATCCGCCACCAGCTCGACTTGCTTGAGCTGTGCGCCCGGTTGCACCGCGCCGGACGCACCTTGGTGGTGGTGCTGCACGATCTCAACCTGGCCTTGCGCTACGCTGAAAGGATCGTGATGATGCGCGATGGGCGGATCGCGGCGCACGGCGATGTCCGTCCGGTCGTGACCGAGGACATGATGCGCCAGGTCTTCGATCTGGATTGCCGCGTCATGCCCGACCCCGAGACCGGCAGCCCCATGGTCGTGCCCCGGCGCGCGCGCTAGCTTTTCAGGAGTATCAATGGAGGTTTCCCTGAGCGGAAGAATGGGCGGCCCCGAGGCGGGAGTGGCCTACCTGGCCGGCATCGTCCTGCTCCGGCCGAAGCTCAAGTCTGCATTGGCGGACCTGTCAATCGCCGGCTTGCGGACCGTCGATGTCGAGTTATGGATCGGCGGCCGCATTACCGACTACGTGTTTTTCGCCAGCGCCTGACGGCAAATGCAGCCTACGAGAAATGAACAAAGCCCGCCATAGCGGGCTTTGTTCATGCGACGGCGGCGCATCCTCAGAGCATATGCGCCAGGAACTCGCGGCTGCGCGCCTCGCGCGGAGCGCGGAAGAAGTCGGCCGAAGGCGCTTCCTCGACGATGCGGCCTTCGTCCATGAAGATGACCCGGTGCGCGACTTCGCGCGCGAAGCCCATTTCATGGGTCACGACCAGCATGGTCATGCGTTCGTCGGCCAGCTGCTTCATGGTGCGCAGGACTTCGCCGGTCAGTTCCGGATCCAGCGCCGAGGTGGGTTCATCGAACAGCATGATGTCCGGCTCCATGGCCAGCGCCCGGGCGATCGCCACGCGCTGCTTCTGGCCGCCGGACAGGCGCGTCGGATAATTGTCGCGCTTGTTCAGCAGGCCGACCTTGCGCAGCAGCTCTTCCGCCTTGGGAACGATCTGGGCGCGCGTCATGCCCTTGACGGTGATGGGCGCCTCGATGATGTTCTGCAGCACGGTCATGTGCGGGAACAGGTTGAACGACTGGAACACCATGCCCATCTTGCGGCAGATGCGGCGCACGTCGGCGTCGCTGGCGTACTGGCTGCGCCCACCCGGCACGGCGCGGGCCATGGCCTCGCCTTCGACCTCGATGCTGCCCTCGTCGATGGTTTCAAGGTGGTTCAGGCAGCGCAGGAAGGTGCTCTTGCCCGAGCCCGACGGCCCGATCACCGCGACGACCTCGCCCTGGCCCAGGCTGAGCGAAACCCGATCCAACACGCGATTGGAGCCGAACGACTTGATGATCTCGCGGGCCTCGATCATGACGGGACGCGCGGACGGAGAATTACTGGTCATATTTGGCATAGCGCTTTTCCATGTGCTGGAAGAACCACGTCAGGATCAGCGTCATGATGAGATAGAAGGCGGCGGCGACCAGGAACGGCGTGGTCGTGAAATCGCGCTGCACGATGCCGCGCGCCGTGCGCAGGATGTCGTTGAGCGCCAGCACGTAGATGAGCGAGGTGTCTTTGACCAGGGTGATGGTCTCGTTGCTCATGGGCGGCAGCACCCGCTGCACCATCTGCGGCAGCACGATGCGGCGCAGGGTCTGCAGATAGGTCATGCCCAGGACCTTGCTGCCCTCGTACTGGCCGCGGTCCACCGACTGGATGCCGGCGCGGAAGATCTCGGCGAAATAGGCCGCGTAGTTCAGCGCGAAGGCCACCACGGCGGCGGGAAAGTCCGGCAGGCGGATGCCGATCACGGGCACGAACGGCAGCGCGAAGTAGATGAACAGCATCTGCAGCATCAGCGGCGTGCCGCGCATGAGCCAGATATAGCCATTGACCAGGTTGCTGGCCAGCCGCCATTTCGAGATCCGCACCAGCGCCAGCACCAGTCCCAGGGGGACGGCCAGCGCCAGCGTGATGAAAAACAGCGTCAAGGTGACTTTCGCGCCTTGCGCCAATGGTCCCAATAGGGAGAGTACGTAGTCCATGCAGTGGGTTCGCGCCGTCAGCGTCCGTGGACGCCAAGGTTGGATCGATTCATGAATCAGCCCGCCTGGCGCGTCGGCGCCGCGGCGGGCTGTGGAACTTGGGTCTGGACGCCCGGGCGCGATGGCCGCGGGCGCCGCTGGCCCTTTACTTGATGATGTTGGCGCCGAACCACTGGGTGGCGATGCGGCCGGCGGTGCCGTCCTGCTTCATCGAATCCAGGGTCTTGTCCAGTTTGCCCAGCAGTTCGGTGTCGTCCTTGCGCACGCCGACGCCGTAGTCTTCGGTGCCGAAGTTCTCGTCCAGCACGCGGTACTCGCCGGCGCGCTTGCTGATCAGGTAGCGGCCCACCACTTCGTCCACCACGATGGCGTCCAGGCGGCCGGCGGCCAGGTCCATCAGTGCGGTGACGTTGTCGCCGAACTTCTTGACTTCCTTGATTTGCGCGGCGACCGGGTCCTTGGCGATGGCGTCGGTGGCGCTGCTGCCATCCTGGGCGCCCACGACCTTGCCGGCCAGGTCAGCCTTGAGCTTCACGGGCGACGCGTTGCCGACGATGATGATCTGGTGGTTGGCCATGTAGGGCGCGGTGAAGCTGATGTTCTTCTTGCGCTCTTCGGTGATGGTCAGGCCGTTCCACAGCACGTCGACGCGCTTGCCGTTGAGTTCGGCTTCCTTGGCGCTCCAGTCGATGGGCTTGAATTCCACTTCCAGGCCCAGGCGCTTGCTGGCTTCCTTGGCCATGTCGATGTCGAAACCGACGATCTGGTTGTTCGAGTCGCGGAAACCCATGGGCGGGAAGTTGTCATCCAGGCCAACCACGACCTTCTTGGCGGCGGCAGGCGCCTGCGCGCCGGCGGCGGGCGCATTGTCGCTGGGACCGCAAGCGGTCAGCAGCGCGGTGGCGGAAGCGAGGAGTACAGCTGTCAGTTTTTTCATCGTTATGGATGCGCCGGGCGCAAGAATGAAGAATGCCGGAATGGCCAGTCAAAAAGCCGCGAGCCGGTATTTTATCCTCTTGCGGGGGCGCGATCCGTCCCCCCTGACAGATACCGCAGGAAAGCCCGGGCCGCCGCCGCCCGGAACCCGCCTCAATCCTGCTTGATGCCCGCGGCCTTGATCAGAATTTCATAGCGGCCGGCCTCCTCCTTCATGGCGGCCAGGGTGGCCTCGGGCGTCGAACCGCGCACCAGCAGGCCGCGCGCCTCATAGGTCTGGCGGAAGGAAGGATCCGCCGTGACCGCCGTCACCGCCTGGTTGATCCGCGCCACCAGGGCGTCGGGCGTCTTGCCCGGAGCCAACAGCGTGAAGACCGTGGACGGAATGCTGCCGGCCTTGCCGCCGGCCTCCTGCAGGGTCGGCACGTCAGGCAACATGGCGGCGCGCTGGGTGGCGCCGGCCACCAGCACCCGGATCTTGCCGGCCTTGTACTGTTCCGACACGGCCAGACCGCCGGCCATGACACTGTCCACGTCGCCGGCCATGGTCGCGGTCATCGCCGGCGCCACGCCCTTGAACGGCACATAGGTGAACTGCACCCCTTCGGCGCTGGCCAGCATGGCCATGCCCAGGTGGTTCACGTGGCCCTGGCCGCCGGTGCCGACATTGATGCGCTGCGGATTGGCGCGGGCGTAATCGATGAATTCCTTGTAGGTCTTGGCCGGAAACGCATTGCTGACCGCGACGTACAACTGCACCTGGCCCAGGTCGGTGACGGGTTTGAAGTCCTCTTGCCAACGGTATGGCACCTTGGCGTACAGAAAGGGATTGGTCTCCAGCGCCAGCCGGTCCACCATCAGCAGGGTGTTGCCGTCGCCCGCCGCCTTGGCGACGTAGTCGCTGCCGATGATGGCGTTGGCGCCGGGCCGGTTCTCCACCACCACGGTCTTGCCATTTTCCTTGAAGAGGCGGTTACCCAGGTCGCGCGCCAGCACGTCGGGCTCGGTGCCGGGCGGATACGGCACCACAATCTTCACGGTGTCCGACGGCCAGACCTGGGCCGCGGCCTGCCCGGCCGGCAGCAGCGCAAGCGCGGCCCACAATACAGGTTGAAAACAACAACGGTACGGCGATCCCATGGTACTTCCCCTTGTATGCGTCGTTCCGGTCGAAGCCGGCGACTGAATTGCCGCCCGGGGCCAGAACGGCCCTGGACGGCTGGAAACCCAGATCAGGACCGGCGCGCTTCACCAGCGGCCGATCAGAATGCCCATCATCCGTTCGTGCGCATGCGTGCGCTCGCGCACCTCCTCGTCGGTTTCGCTGGCGCGGCGCTTCAAACCCTGGTGCCAGTCCAGCAGCGCCGAGCGCATCCGGGCCGCGACCGGCGCCATGCCCGGATCGGCGCCCAGATCATGCAGTTCGCCCGGGTCGTCGCGCAGATCGAACAATTGGCTGCGATAGCCTTGCCAGTGCAGGTACTTGTAGCGCTCGTCGCGCACCATCAGGCCGGTGCATTCCCGCTCGCCGCGCCCCAGGAACAATCGGGCCTCGCGGTAGGCGTAGTCCAGGCTGCCGATCACGTACTCGCGCGCGGGCGGCGCCGAACCGGACTCCCCGCGAATCCCGGGCAGCAGCGACCGGCCCTCGATGCGGTGCGCCTGGGGTGGCAGGTCGAGCGCGTCCAGCACCGTGGGGACGATGTCTATGCACTCGACAAAAGCGTCGCTGCGAGTGCCGCGGGTCGCATCCGCCGCGGCCGCGGGGTCATAGACCAGGCAAGGCACGCGCATGGCGCTGTCGTAGAAATATTCCTTTTCGCCCAGCCAGTGGTCGCCCAGGTGGTCGCCGTGGTCCGAGGTGAACAGGATCAAGGTGTCCTTCAGCCGGCCGCTGCGCTCCAGGAAGTCCAGCACGCGGCCGATCTGGTCGTCGATCTGCTTGACCAGCCCCATGTAGACCGGCCGGATGCTGCGCCAGACCTCGTCGCGGGCGAAGGACTCCGACTCCTCCAGCCGCTGGTAGGCGCCGTGCACCGGATGCGGACGTTCCCGTTCCGCCTGCGAACGCACCGGCGGCTCGCAATCTTCCGCGCCAAACAGGGCGTGGTACGGCGCCGGCGCCTTGTAGGGCCAGTGCGGTTTGATGTATGACAGATGCAGCGCCCACGGCTGGTCGCCCTGCTCCTGCATGAAACCCAGGGCCCGGTCGGTAAGGTAGGCCGTCTCGGAATCGGCCGCGTCCACCCTGGCCGGCAGCGGCGCGTTGCGCATCAGCCAGCCGCTGGCGAGGCTGCCGTCGGCCGCCTGGCTGCCTACCACGTAGTCTTCCCAGGGCCGCTCGCTGTCGTAGCCGCGTTCGCGCAGGTAGCGGCGGTACGCGCTGTCCTTGGCCAGTTCGAAATGGCCGTCGTAGCGTTCGATTGGCACGAATCCGCCCTGCAGGAAGCGTTGCTCGTCTTCGGCGGCGTAGCCCTTGGCGCGCAATCCGGCGCGGTCCGGCACGAAGTGCGTCTTGCCCAGCAAGTGCAGCGGCAAGCCGGCCTGGGCCAGGTACTCGCCCAGGCACCATTCATCCACCGGATGCGGCACGCGGTTCCAGGTGACGCGGTGCGACAGCGGATAGCGGCCGGTGTAGTAGGACGCGCGCGACGGGCCGCAGACCGCGGACGTCACGTAAGCCCGGTCGTACTGCACCCCCAAGCGCGCCAGCCGGTCGATATTGGGCGTGCGCAAAGCGCCGGCGCCGCCGTAACAGGACAGGTGATCGGCGCGCAGCTGGTCGCACATAATGAACAGCACGTTGCGTACCTTGGGGGTCGCGGCCGGGGCGGACGCGTTCATGGCTGCGCTCCGTTCAGGATGGCCCCGGGCGCGTGTACGGCGCTGTCCGCCAGCCGGGCGGCTGCCTGGGTTGCCCCAGGCACGAAGCGGGCCGCAAAGCGGCCCAGGGCGTCGGCCGCGTCCTCGCTACGGCCCAGCGCCGCCACGTAGCGGTCGGGACGCACCAGCACCCAGTCGGCGCGTGTGCGCTGGAACCAGAAATGCAGCGCATTTTCCGTGTCCTGCAGCACGGGCAAGGCTCCAGCCTGCAGCTCGTCGGGATCGCAACCGCTGCGCGCGCGCTGCGCCGCCACGTAACGGCAGCCCAGCTTGTCCAGTTGCGCCCGCAGGGCCGGCGGCAGCCCGGCGCGCGGATCGCGGCGCCAGCCTATCAGGGCGAATCCCGCGCCCAGCGCTTCGTCCAGGCGCTGCGTGGCGCCGTTCTCGCATTCGACCAGCGGCTGGATGAACATGCGGCCGATGCACTCGCGCTGCGTCTTGTCGGCGCTGTCGCCCACCACGCCACGGCTATAGCGCGGCATGGGCTTGAATTTCATCTGCAGCACATAGTCCCGAATCTTCGGAATGTTCCGGATCGACATGAAGAACGTGTCGCGCAACGCCGCCAGCACGGGGTTGGTCTGCGACAGCATGGCGCCGAACATGTCAGCTAGCGAGATCATGGCGCGCGCGTGGCTGTGGCGTTCGTCGTGGTAGCTCTGCAAGGCGGCCGGATCCAGGCGGCCTTGCACGATCCAGGCCACCTTCCAGGCCAGGTTGAAGGCGTCGCGCAGGCCGGCGTTCAGACCCTGGCCGATCCAGGGAGGGGTCAGGTGCGCGGCGTCGCCCGCTAGGCAGACGCGGCCCGAGACGAAGCTGCGCGCCACGCGGGAATTGTGGGTATAGACGCGGGCACGGATGACGTTGAGCTTACTGGGGTCGGCCACGTGGTGGCGCAGCAGTTCCCGCACTTTTTCCGGCTGCAGCATCTGCTCGCCGTCCTCGCCCGGGAACAGCATGAATTCCCAGCGCCGCAGGCCGTAAGGCAGGCGCAGGCAGACATAGGGGCGGCGTGGCTCGCAATGCAGCGCGGTGTAAGGCGCGTCCAGCGGATCCTGGTCGCATTCGATGACCACCCACTTGCGCGGATGCGTGTTGCCGTCGAACGGCAGCTGCAAGAGGCGTTCGCGCACCGTGCTGCGCCCGCCGTCGGCGGCCAGCAGGTACTGCGCGCGGATCTCGCGCTCGGCGCCGTCGGCCTGGCGCACCCGCACCGTGACGCCGCGCTCGTCCTGCTGCAGCGACAGCAGCTCGCTGCCCAGCTCCAGCGTCACATGCGGAAAACGCCGCAGCCCGGCGCGCAAGGTGCGTTCTCCCAGCGGCTGCGAAAACAGGTTTCGGCGATACCAGCCGAACTCGCGCGTGGCCGGCAGGATCTCGGCGAAGCAGCGCTTGGTGCGCGTGTACATGCGCATGGGCACGTTCTGGATCATGTCGCGCAGCATCTCGTCGGCCAGGCCCGCACTCTGGAAAGTGCGCATGGCCTCGTCGTCCAGGCCCACCGCGCGCGGAAAGTCCAGCACGTCCTGGTTGCGCTCCAGCACCAGCGTTTCCACGCCATAGCTGCCCAGCAGGTTGGCCAGCGTCACGCCGACCGGCCCGGCGCCCACCACCAGCACCGGCACTTCTACGATATGCGCCATATTGGCTCTCCCTTGGATTCTTGTTGTTGGCCTTGCGGGCGGCGGGTCAGGCGCGCCGCAGGAACCCGCCCACGGCCTGATTGAAGACCTCGGGCTGGTCGTCGTGGATGTAATGGCCGGCGCCGGCGATCTCGATCCACTCCAGGTTCGGGTTGCGCGCCGCCATGTCGCAGGCGGTCTGGGCTTGCAGGTAGTCCGAGCGCCCGCCGCGCACCACCAGCGTCGGACAGGCCAGCGCCTGGACCTGCGGCCACAGGTCCACCACGCGCGCCGGATCGGGATCCAGCCGGGTGGCGGCGATGCCGGCGTGGTCATGACGCCAGGTCCAGCCGCCCGATCCATCCTCCTTCAGCATGTGGCGCAGCCGTTCCTCGCGGGCGGCTTCGGTCACGCTGGGCCGCAAGGCGCGCAGGTACTCGCGGGCCGCGTCGATGTCCGGAAAGGACGCGGGCGTCTCGCGCAGTTCGCGCTGGATGCGCGCCGCCCCCGCGCTGCCTTCGAACGCGGCGGGTCCGGCGTCCTCGACGATCAGGCGCCGCACGCGCTGCGGATAGCGGGCGGCGAAGACGATGGCGGCAATGCCGCCCATCGAATGGCCCAACAGGTCGAAACTTTCCAGGCCCAGGGCGTCGGCCACGCCCGCCAGGTCGTCCACGTAGGCGTCGGTGTAGTAGTTGCGCCCCGGATCCCAGCTGCTGGCGCCGCGGCCGCGCTGGTCATAGGCCAGCACGCGGAAGTCCGGCTGCAAGGCCTGCGCGATGCCGGCAAAGGTCTCGGCGTAGCCGCGGATGCCATGCAGCATGAATAGCGGACGCCCGTCCTGCGGGCCCCACTCGGTCAGATGCAGGGTCATGCCGTTGACGGCGATGTCGGTGTCGCGGCGTTGCATGTCGGGTTCCTTCAGCAGAGTCCGTCTTTGCCCTGGATTTCGCTGGCGGGAATCCCGCCCAGGCGCGCATGCAGGCGGCCGCGGGTGGCGAAGGCGAAGGCGATCAGCACTTCGTCGCGGTTGGGCGCGTCGCCGAACAGCGCGGTCACGCTGTCGTAGTGCGAACGGACATAAAGCGCGTCCTTATGCGCCAGCGGAATGTCGATGACGGTGCCAGGGCCGCCGCGCTTGCCGGTGGACGGGACCCAGGCCTTGCCGCCACCAAGCGCCGCACGCACGGGTTCGGCGAAGATGGTGGTCAGCAGCGCATTGCCGTGCTCGTACTCGCCGTCCGTGCCCACCACGCAAGCCTTGCCGTAGCTTTCCAGCGGCTGGCCGCCGGCCGCTGCGATGACGCGCCGGCCGAATTCCTCGCCCAGCATGCCCGAGGGTTCGACGTAGGCCGACAGGTCGCGCTCGAACCGGCCCGCATAGGGGTTGTGCAGCGCCGCCGCGATGACAATCTTGCGCAGCGGTTCGCCGTCAGCCGGTTCGCCGGTCTCGGTGGCCAGGGTGTCTTCGATCTGCAAATACCATTTGCGGATGTGGTAAGGGCCGAAGTTGGTGTTGCTCATGGATGCTCCAGAAAATGTCGGGTCGGGAATGGATGCGCCGCGCGGGTGATCAAAGGGGTTCCAGCGTCATCGGGACGCTGGGCGCGTTGTGGTCGTGCAGGACCTGCTTGCCCTCTTCGTCGCCGTGCACGGTCTCGCAGAAGAATTCGAAGCGGTGGCCGTCGGGGTCGGTGAAATACAGCCCGTAGCCCACCTTGTGGTCGGTGATCTTCACCACCTCCACGCCCTTGGCCAGCAACATGCCGTACAGGCGGCGCAGTTCGTCCACGTCGCCCTCGATCTCCAGGCCGTAGTGCTGCATGTTGACCGGGCCGCGGGCGGGCTCGCCTTCGGCCGCGCGGATCAGGGCGATGTCGTGGTGCTTGCGCCCGAAGGACAGGAACACCCATTGCTCGCCGCGCGCCGTCTCCTGCATGCCCAGCACGGATTCGTACCAGGGCGCCGAAGCGAAGGGGTCCCGCACGAACAGGGCCAGGTGGGTGCGCGCGATGCGCGGCCGGCGGTCTGCCGGCGCAAGCGTGGTATTCGTGGACATGGCGGTCTCGGGCTTGGATATCAGTTGATGGACTGGGGATGCGCGGTCACGGGCGCGGCGTACGGCGTCCAGGCCACGGCGGTGATTTCGCTGAAATCGCGCCATTCCTTGAACCAGCTGCGGCCGCCGTCGGTAGAGCGGAACAGATGGCCGTACTTGGTGCCGGCAAAGGCCAGCCGCGGATCGGCGGCGTGCACGCCGAAGGCCCAGAAGGTGGAATTGGGCGCGGTGTGCAGCAATGCCGGCTGCCAGTTGCGGCCCCGGTCGGACGAGCGGTAGATCTTGCTGCGCGTGCCGGGCGTGCCGTCGCCGATGGCCAACAGCAGCGCGTCGGGATCGTCGGGCAGCGCCTGCACGGTACGGGTGTAGTACATGCCATCGAAGCGCGACTTCGACGCCACGCCGTCCCAGCGCCGGCCGTCCTCGCTGAGGTAGACGGAGTTCACGGTCAGCACCATGGCGGTCTTGGGCGCGCTGGCCGTGGCCGGCAGCACCGCGACGCAATGGATGTCGGGGTTGGCAATGGCATCCGCATTGCCCTCCTCGTCCTGGCGCGACCAGCTATCGCCGCCATCGCGGCTGTGCCAAAGGCCCCCTTCCTCGACCCCGAACCAGACTTCGCGGCCGTCGTCCGGATCGACGCAGACCGACAGGATGCGCGGGCGGTTCACGCCACGGCAGAACTCGGGCAGTTCCGGCGACAGCCGCTGCCAACTCGCGCCGCCGTCCACCGAACGGAACATGGCGGCGCGCGACGGCGCGCCGGTGCCCGCGTACATGCGCCGCGGATTCTTGGGGTCGATGGCGATGGCCCAGACGGTCATGCCGTCCATGGGGCTGTCGACCCGGGTGAAATGCGCGCCGCCGTCGGTGCTGACGCACATACCGACGTCCGCGCCGGCAAACACGCGGCGCGGGTCGGCCGGGTCCACGGCCAGGCTGCGCACGGTGCCGTCGAACTCGATCGCTTCCTTCAGCCCCAGACGATGCCAGGTGGCGCCGTCGTCCACGCTGCGCAGTATTCCTTGGCCAGCCGTGCCGACCAGTATCGTGCCTTGCATATCCAGACTCCCGAACAAGAATCAGCGGTTCAAAGAAAGATGCCGCGCGTGATGCCGCCGTCCACCCCCAGCGATTCGCCGGTAATGGCCCCCGCGCGCGGAGATGCCAGGAACAGCACCGCGTCGGCGATCTCGGCCGGCTGCAGCACCCGGCGTATGGGCGTAGCGCGGGCGTAGTTGGCCTCGACCTGGGCGGCGGTCAGCCCCTGCTTGGCGGCTTCCTTTTCGTACAGCTCATGGATGTGGGGCGTTTCGACCACGCCCGGATGGATCACGTTGACCGTGATGCCGTGCGGCCCCAACTGGTCGGACAGGGTCTTGGTCATGTGGCAGATGGCCACATTGCGCATGCCCGACAGCTGCTTGCTGCCGCGTCCCGTCAAGCCGCCGATGTTGACGATGCGGCCGAAGCCGCCCTGGCGCATGTGCGGCGCCGCAGCCTTGGCGCAACGCATATAGCCCACCACCTTGATGTTGATGTCTTCCAGCAGGCCTTCGGGATCGGCCTCGTCGATCTCGCTGCGTACCAGGCCGCCGGGGTGGGCCGCGCCGTTGACCAGAATGTCGATGCGGCCGAAGTGTTCGGCCACGCGCTGCATCATGGCGTTGACCTGGGCCGTGTCCGACACGTCGGCCGCCACGCCCAGCACCTCCACGCCGGTGGCCTTGGTGATTTCAGCCGCCACTTCGTCCAGCTGCGCCTGGCGGCGCGCCACGATGGCCACGCGCACGCCCTCGGCCGCCAGCGCTTCCGTCACCGCGCGCCCGATGCCCAGGCTGCCGCCCGTGACCACGGCGACTTTCCCCTTGAGTTGCAAGTCCATGCTTTGAAGCTCCTTATATATAGCGGCGCCTACAGCGCCATCTCGATCAGGACCGGTCCCGGCTGGCGCAGCGCCGACGCCAGCTGCGCGGCCAGTTCTTCCGAGGTGGCGGCGCGGCTGGCCTGCACCCCGTAGCTGGAGGCCAGCCCGACCCAATCGATGCGCGGGCGGTCCAGCGACGTCAGTTCGGCGGCGCGTTCGCCCAACACGGCATTGCCGCGGCGCAGCTCGTTGCGCAGGATGGCGTACTGGTGGTTGGCGGCGATCAGCACCGTGACCGGCAGGTTTTCATGCGCCAGCGACCACAGCGTCTGGATCGTGTATTGGGTGCTGCCGTCCGACAGCACGGCCACCACGCGGCGCTGCGGGCAGGCGATCGCCGCGCCCATGGCGACGGGCAGGCCTTGGCCGATGGCGCCGCCGGTATTGGTCAGCACCGTGTGCGGCGCGGCGCCGGCGGACGCGGCGTACAGCGGATAGCCGCAGGTGCCGCCCTCGACCGAGACGATGGCGTCATCCGGCAAAGCGCGCGCCACCACGGCGGCAATCGACTGCGGCGTCAAGACGCCCGGGACGGGTTCGGGGAGCATCGCGGCGGCGGGCTCGAAAGCCGGCGCGCCGGCCAGTTCGGCCAGCGCCTCCAGGCGCGACGCGGCGTCCTGGCCGGGCGCCGCCAGTTCCAGCAGGCGCTCCGCCGGCACCAGCCGGCTGGGGTGGCCGGCATAGCCGAAATAGGTCACAGGCGGCAGCGCCCCCACCAGCACCACCAGGTCGGCAGCGTCCAGCGCGGCGCGCGCGGGTTCCGGAAAATACGGCAGCCGGTCGAAGTCCGGCAGGCCCCGGCCGCGCTCCGATCTGGCGGGAAAGGTCTCGGCATAAGCCTTACCGCCCAAGGCCGCGCACAGGCGCGCTGCGGCAATCTGCGCGCGGCGGCCCAGGCCGCTGGCCGGCCCGCCCCCGCCCAGCAGGAACAGCGGCTTTTGCGCGCGGCTCAGGCGCTGCCATGCGGCGGCGGCATCGAATGCGACAGGTTCCGTAGCGACTCCGTCGGCAGCGGCGTCGGCGGATTCGTCCGTGACGCTTTCCGCCTGGAAGTCCGCCGGAAAGATCAGCGTCGCGCCCTGGCCGCCATCGGCCAGGCTGGCCCGCACGGCGGCGCGGGCGGCGCCGGCCGCGTCCTGGGCGGACGCGATGCGTTGCACCCAGCCCGATACCGGGCGCGCCAGCGACTCGATGTCCGAGGTCAGCGGCGCGTCGCACTCCAGGTGCCAGCTGGCGTGGTCGCCGATGATGTTGACGATGGGGGTGCGGGCGCGCCGCGCATTGTGCAGATTGGCGATGCCGTTGGCGAATCCCGGCCCCAGATGCAGCAGGGTCGCGGCCGGCTTGCCGGTCAGGCGGCCGTAGCCATCGGCCGCGCCGGTGCAGACGTTCTCCTGCAGGCCGACGACGCAGCGCATGCCGGGCACCTCTTCCATGGCCCGCACCAAGTCCAGCTCGGTCGTGCCGGGATTGGCGAAACAGACTTCCACGCCCTGCTTGCGCAAGGCCTCCAGCAAGACACTCGCTCCGCTCATGATTACCGCCTCCTTTTTTGCTACTTTATCGTAATTTGATAAATGTTCAATTCATTTAGGCAGATTGATGCCTGATAATTTATTAGAATTATCTATTTGATAGTTCTGCGCGGATCTTCTATACGCACGCATGCGCGCCGCGCGCGGCGCGGCGATTTGCCAATAAGCGCCCCTTGGTGCACCCTCGCAGCACGTCAGCTTTCCCCACACCTCGCACCCATGAACAGTCTTCGCCGCATGCTCGATGTCCTGGACCTCTTTCAGCCCGACCGGCCGGTCCTGGACGTCGACGCCATCTGCCAACTGCGCGGCTACGCGCCGGCCACCGCCTACCGCTACGTGCGGGAACTGTGCGCCTGCGGATTGCTGGTGCGCCTGCCCGCCGGCTATGCGCTGGGCCCGCGCATCATCGCGCTGGACCTGCAGATGCGGGAATACGACCCCATGCTGACCGTGAGCCGCGACCTGATCGAGGAACTGTCCAGCCAGACCGGGCTGGACGTGCTGCTCAGCGCGCGCTATGACGACAAAGTGATCAACGTGCATCAGCAGCCGGGCCGCAATACCCAAGCCTTGAATTTCGGCCGCGGCCGGTTCATGCCGCTGCTGCGCAGCGCGACGGCGCGCGTAATCCTGGCCAATCTGGGGCCGCGCCAGTTGCGGCGCGTCTATGACGAGCATGCGCAGTCGCCCGACATGCAGCGGCTGGGGCCGGACTGGAAAGCGTTTTCCCGCGCCATGCTGCAGGTGCGCAAGGCCGGCTACTGCGTATCGTCGGGGGAGCTGGATTCCGGCAAGACCGGGATCGCCGCGCCGATCTTCGATGAAGAGAACCATGTACTGGGCAGCATCACCATCATCGGCGCGCAAGACGCCTTCGCGGCCTTCCGCGAGGACTATCTGGCCGGCCTGATTCTCCGCGCCGCCGCCGAAATCACCCGCCGCATCGCCCAGGCGCCCGCCAAGCTGCAACATGCGGCCTGATCCTCCATCTCAGCCGCAGGTACTTCCATGACGCCCGCCATCCGTATCGGCCCGCTTGTCTTTCCCTCGGAGCTGCTGGTCCTCATCATTGCGGCAGCCATCGGCTTACTGGCCGCCAGGCTGCTCACCCGCAAGCAGGCGGCCGTGACCGCCGCGCCGTCCGACACCGGCGCGGTGCTATGGCGCGCGCTCATCACCGGCCTGGTCGTCGCCCGGCTGGGTTTCGTCTGGCAGTACCCGGCGCACTTCCTGGAGAACCCGCTGCGCATCCTGGACCTGCGCGACGGCGGCTGGGCCGGCATGGCCGGGCTGGCCGCGGCCTGGGCCTATGCGCTGTATGCGGCGCTGCGTCGCAAGGCGCCCCGGCCCGCGCTGCTGGGCGCACTGGCGCTGGCAAGCGTGGTCTGGATAGGCGGCGGACGTTGGCTGGCGCCCACGCCCCAGGCGCAACCCGAACTGGCCGAGCTGGCCCTGCGCCAGCTGGACGGCGCGCCGGCCGGACTGGCGGTCTACCAAGGCAAGCCCACCGTCATCAATCTGTGGGCGAGCTGGTGTCCGCCCTGCCGCCGCGAAATGCCTGCGTTCGCCGCGGCGCAGGCGGCGCATCCTGGCGTGAATTTCGTCTTCCTGAACCAGGCCGAGGCCCCGCCGGCGGTCACCGATTTCCTGGCGCAGCATGCGCCGTCGTTGCGCAACGTGCTGCTGGATCCCGCAGGCGCGGCCTCGCGCCAGATGAGCAACCGCGGCCTGCCGGCCACGCTGTTCCTGGATGCTGAGGGGCGGCTGGTGGACCTGCGCGTGGGCGAGCTGTCGGCCGCCTCGCTGGCCCAGCGCCTGGATACGATCCAGGAGCCGGCCAGCGGCGATTGAGCGGGAAGCGATTCAGGTTTGCGGCTCGGCCAGGACGCGGGCGCAGGGCAAAGCCTGCCCATCCATATCGCGTTCGAACAGTGACAAACGCTGGCCTGCCTGGACGGGAGATTCTTCCAGGCGCACAACCAGCACCGGTCCCACAGGCAGCGCCCGGACGGTCGCGACTACCGTGGCAGGCGCGCCGTCCCTGGACGGCAACACCGTCCAGGCCTGCAGTTCCGCATATTCCACCGCAGCGGCCCGCGCCTGATCATGGCCGCAAGCCGGGCACCACAGCCGGGCGGGATAGACCAGATGACCGCAGCTGCAACATTGGCTGACCTTGATGCTCATCGTTCCTCCCGGGCCAGCACCGCAGCGTTGGCGCACATGCCGTAGCGCAGTTGAACCATGCCGTAGCCGGTGGCCACGCCATGGCGCGCGCCGCGCACCTGCCGGTCACCCGCCTGCCCCAACAGCTGGCGAGCGACCTCGACCAGGCCATGCATGCCGCCGGCCGTGCCGGCCTGCCCGGCGGACAACTGGCCGCCGGCGGTATTGACCGGCAAGTCGCGGCTGGCCAGGCGGCGCGCGATGAAGCCGGGCAGATCGTCCGCCCGGGCGAAACCCAGATCGCATAGTTGCGCGAGCGCCATGGCGGGATAGTCGTCATAGACACTGACCACGTCCATCTGGTCCGGCCCCAGGCCCGCACGCTGCCAGAGCGCGGGCGCAAACTCGGCGATGCCGGTCTGCAGCCCGTCTCCTTCCTGCTGGTCGCCGTTGTAGCGGGCATCGCTGGCCAGCAGCCTCACGCAAATCCCCGCCGGACGCGCACTCAGCACCAAGGCGCATGCGCCGCTGACCACCGGCACGCAGTCCATGCGGCCCAAGGGAGGCGCGATCAACGGCGCGGCCAGGTACTGCTCCAGGCTCAAGGGCTGGCGATAGGCGGCATTCGGATTCGCCGCCGCCCATTGGCGCTGCGCCACGCACAGCGCGCCATAGTCCTCCCGCTTGAGCCCGGTCCGCGCCATCTGCCGTTGCGTGAGCATGGCGAACAAGGGGTTCGGACCCTCGCAGCCCAAGGGGCTGAGATAGTCGCGCGCGCTGCGGTTGTAGCCGCGCACCAGTCCGGCGAAATCGGCCCCGGTGAAATGGTCTCCAGCCACCAGCACGATCGTCCCGGCCTGCCCGGCTTCCAGCGCGAGCCAGGCCTGGCGCAGCAGATTGATGGCGCTGGCGCCGCCCATCTCGTCCTGCATGCACCAGTTGAGCCGCAGCCCCAACTGCCACGCCAGATCGATGGCGCGGTCCGGACGCAGCGTGAATGAGGCCACGCCCAGCCCGTCCACACGGCCTGGCGCCAGCCCCGCGTTGCGCAGCGCCTGGGCAATCGCTTCGGCCATCAGGCCGGCCGTACTGGTCTGGGGACCGGGATGGCGCAAGGCGGGCGTTTCGCCCACACCGACGATGCCCGGATCGCTGGCCGCGCTCACGCCGACTCCTCGCGCGGCGGCTCCCGCGTCAGCAACAAGGTCAGCACGGTAACCGCGGCCATGCCCACCAGGAACCACGCCACGGGCGTCGCCGACTCATACTTGCGCAATAGCGCCATGGCGATCAGCGGCGACAAGCCCCCGGCGAAAACAGAGGCAAGCTCATGCCCCAGCGCCAATCCCGTGTAGCGGACTTCCGCGGGAAACAGTTCGGCGAAATACGCCGGCTGGGTCCCGATCATGGCGGCATGGCACACCGTGTTGCCCAGGAAAAACGCCAGGAAGATCCACACCGGCTCCTTGGTCTGCACCAGCCAGAAAAATGGGAATGCCACCAGCACCAGGCCGGCCGAACCGATCAGGTATACCGTGCGCCGGCCGATGCGGTCGGACAGGTGGCCAAACCAGACCAGGGTGCCCAGCTCGATGAACATCGACAGCAGCACGCCGCCCAGCATGACGTCGTTGGGAATACCCAGGAACTTGCCATAGGCCAGCGCGAACGCCAGGAAGATGTACGAGCCGCCATTCTCGGCCACGCGCAGCCCCATCGCCGTAAAGACCTGGCGCGGATAGCGGCGGAACACCTCCACCGCCGGCATGCCGCGTTTGGCCGTCTTGGCGGCCTGCACGAATTCATCGCTTTCCGGAATGTGCTTGCGGATGTACAGGCCCACCCCGAAGATCAGCACGCTCAAGAGAAACGGCAGGCGCCAGCCCCAGCTCATGAAGGCCTCCTGCGGCAGCTGCTGCGCCAGCATGAAGACGCCCGACGACAGCACGAAGCCGCCCGCCACGCCCAATTGGCTGAAGGACGAGAAGTAGCCGCGGCGTTTGCCCCCGACCGCCTCGCTGATCAACAGCACGCCGCCGCCCCACTCACCGCCCGCGGCCGCGCCCTGCAGGATGCGCAGCACCACCATGGCCACCGGCGCCCAGAAGCCCACCTGATCGTAGGTGGGCAGCAGCCCGATCAGGAACGTCGCCGCGCCCATCAGGCCCAGCGTCCACTCAAGCGCCAGCTTGCGGCCGTAGCGGTCGCCGATATGGCCGAAGATCACGCCGCCCAGCGGCCGCGCCAGGAATCCCACGGCAAAGCCTGCAAAGGCCCCCATGGTGCCCAGCAGCGGATCGGTGCCCTTGGGAAAGAACAATTCGCCGAACACCAGCGCCGCCGCCGTGCCGTAGATGAAGAAGTCATACCATTCCATCGCGTTGCCCGCGACGGAGGCCATCACCACGCGCCGAGTGCGCTTTCTGCGCGCATCGTCGCCAGCGGCCGCGGCCGCCCCCTTGTATGCCATCGTCATTGCCGCCCCTTGTATGTTTTGAATGGAACCATGGCGCTCAGCGCGCCACGCGATAGCCGGCGGCGTCCCGGTCCCAGGCGTCGCCGGTGATGCCCTCATCCCGCAACTGGAACTTGCGGATCTTGCCGTTCTCGGTGCGCGGCAGGTCGTCCAGCACGCGCAGGTAGCGCGGCACGGCGAAATACGGCATGCGCGGCTGGCAGAAATCAAGCAGCGATTGAGGCGTGATGGCCTGCCCGGTCTTGTAGACCAGCGCGGCCATGACCTCGTCCTCGGCCAACTCCGAACGCACCGCATAGACCGCCACGGCGGCAACCGACGGATGCGCCAGTAGCACCTGCTCCACCTCGTACGAGGAAATGTTCTCGCCGCGCCGGCGGATCGCGTCCTTCATGCGGTCCAGGAAGCGGAAGTAGCCGTCGGCCTCGCGGACCACGCGGTCCCCCGTGTGGAACCAGAGGTTGCGCCATGCGTCCACGGTCTTGTCGTCCATGCCGAAATACCCAGTCGCAATCGCGAACGGCATGTGCGCGCGCAGCAGCAGTTCGCCCGGCGTGCCGTCGGGCACTGCGGCGTCGTGCTCGTCAGCCGCGATCGCGTCGAATTCGGGTGCGGCGCGGCCCATCGTGCCTGGGCGCTGTCCGGCCAGCGTGCCGCCCAGCGCGAAGTTGGTCTCGGTGGAGCCGTAGCCTTCCAGCAGCGCGATGCCGGTGCGTTCGGCGAACACCGCATGGAAGCGTTCAGGAACCCCAGGCGCCAGCGCAATCCGCGCGCGGTGGCGCCGTTCGGCCGCGGCGGGCGGCTGCGCCAGCAGCATGGGCACCATGGCGCCCAGCAAATAGGTCACCGTGGCGCCCGTGGCCTCGAGCCGGTCGAAATAGCGGCTGGCCGAAAAGCGTTCATCGCAAACGATGGTTGCGCCCGTGACCAGGGCCTGAAAGCAGGCGTTCAAGGCATTGGTGTGAAAGAGCGGCAGGCTCGTGTAGAGCACATCGCTGTCGGCGATTTCCAGATTGCGCGCGGCGATCCTGCCCCACCAATAGAACTGCGCGTGCGGACAGCACACGCCCTTGGACAGGCCGGACGTGCCCGAGGTGTACAGGATGGCCAAGGTATCTCCCGGCCCGACGTCGGCCGCCGGCGGGAGCGGCGTGTCCGGCGCGGGCGGCGGCGCGCTGGCCGGGACCGGCAGCGCCAACGCGTCGGCATTCCCGTCCAGCAGCCAGATGCGGTTCAAGGCCAGGGATCGCGTATCCAGCGCCGCCAACGCGGGACAGGACGCGGCGTCGGCCACCAGCAACCGGCAACCGCTGTTGGCCAGGATGTGTTGCAGCTGCATGCCGCGCGACGCCGTGTTGATGGGCACCACCACCGCGCCCAGCCAGCCGCAGCCCAACACGATGGACAGGAATTCATGCCGGTTGCCTGCCATCAGGCCGACCCGGTCGCCCCGGGCGACGCCGGCCGCGGCCAGGCGCGCGGCCCAGGCCGCCGCATGGTCGGGCGCGTCGCCATAACGCAGCGAGCCGCCTGGCGCCTGCACCCATGTGCGCACGCCCCAACGGGCGCCCTGCTCCAGCAACAACGACGGCAGTGTCAACGCATGCATGGCGGTGCTTCCCCTGTGTTGCGGCCATCGGCAAGCGTTGCCCCAGCCCTATGAAATTAGTCTAGGAATCAACTATTTATATGTCAAATTTATAGGTATTATTTATCTTATAAATCAGGCTGATATGAGAGGCATGCATGGACTTCGACCTGAACCTCATGCGGGTTTTCCTGACCGTGCTGCACGAGCGCAGCGTCACCCGGGCAGCGCAGCGCCTGAACCTGACGCAGCCCGCCGTGAGCTACGCGCTGGCGCGCCTGCGCGAAAAGTTCGACGACCCCTTGTTCGTCCGCACGGCGTCCGGCATGCAGCCCACGCCGGTGGCGTTTGCCCTGGCCGAGCCTATCGAACGCGGCATGAACAGCTTTGCCGAAGCCGTGAGCCTGCGGCAGCGCTTCGAGCCGGCCAGCAGCACCCGGCGCTTTCGCCTGTCCATGTCCGATATCGGTGAAATGGTGTTCCTGCCGTCGCTGATGGAACGCGTTCACGCCTTGGCGCCGCGCCTGCAAGTCGAGGTACTGGAAGTTCCATTGGAACGGCTGCCGCAGGCGCTCAAGGAAGGCGAGGTCGATCTCGCCATCGGCAACCTGGCCGGGCTGGGCAGCGAAACCTGCCATGCCGAACTATTCCGCGAACGCTACACCTGCATGGGCCGGCGCGGCCATCCGGTCTTGTCGGCCGGCCTGACACGCAGCCAGTTCAAGCGCCTGGACCACATCCTGGTGGCCTCGCGCGCCAGCGCCCACCGCCTGCTGGACGACGTGTTGAGCGAGGCCGGGCTGCCGCGCAGGCCTTATCTGACCTTGCCGCATTTTTCAGCGGCGGCCGAGATCTTGCGGCGCACCGATCTCACCATGACCTTGCCCCTGCGGGCGGCAATCTGGTTCAACCGGGACGACGCCTTTCAGATACGCCCGCTGCCCATCGCCCTGCCGCCCCTGTCCGTGACCGTGCATTGGCACGCCCGCTTCGAAAGCGACCCCGGCACGGCCTGGCTGCGCCGCCTGGTGGTGGAAACGCTGGCGGACCCGGATCCGGCCTGAGCCGCAGCGGGCCGCCGGCCCGCTCCGTGGGGCGCTTGCCGCCGCGCTATCCCATCGCGGCCAGCATCAGGTCCAGGTTCTGAACCGCCGCTCCCGACGCGCCCTTGCCCAGGTTGTCGAACACTGCCGTCAGCAGTACCTGCCCCTCCTGGACATTGCCGTAGACGGCCAGGCGCAGATCGTTGCTGCCATTGAGCGCCTGGGGATCCAGGTGGGTGTGGGCGGCCGCGTCCTGCGGCGCCACCACCTGCACATGCCTGGCGCCTTCGTAGTGCTGTTGCAGGCAGGCCTGCAGACGTTGCATGTCGACACCCTCGGGCAACAGGCGCAACTGCAACGGCACCGTCAGCACAATGCCCTGGCGATACGCGCCGTAGGCCGGCACGAACACCGGCCGCTGCGTCAGGCCGGAATGGCGTTCGATTTCCGGCGTGTGCTTGTGCGCCAGGCCCAGCCCGTAGAGCTGGAATGCCGGTCCGCCGCCGCCATCGGCGGCCTCATACGCGTCCACCGCGGCGCGGCCGCCGCCCGAGTAGCCCGACACCGCGTGGATCACCACGGGATAGTCGGCCGGCACCAGCCCCGCGCGCAGCAGCGGCCCCAGCAAGGCGATCGCGCCCGTGGGATAGCAGCCGGGATTGCTCACGCGCCGGGCCTGGGCGATCAGCCCGGCCTGCTCCGCGTTCATTTCCGGGAAACCGTAGACCCAGCCTGCCGCCGTGCGGTGGGCGGAACTGGCGTCTATCACCCGCACGTCCGGGTTGACGATGGAAGCGGCAGCCTGCCGCGCCGGCTCGTCGGGCAGGCAGAGGATGGCGATGTCGCAGCCGTTGATCGCCTGCGCGCGGCGCTGCGGGTCCTTACGCTCCGCTGCGGGCAGCGTCAGCAGCTGCAGGTCCGCGCGCCCATGCAGGCGTTCGTGGATCTGCAGGCCGGTGGTGCCCTGGTCGCCGTCGATGAAAACTAGAGGATGGGTCATGGCGCTTGCGTCCTGGATCAAAGGGAGCGCCGGAACGTTCCGGGCGCAGGACCTCATCATCGGTCCGGATCGTAGATAACAAAAGTCGAATATCATGACTATCCAATTCAGCTTTCCTGAACGAGACCGCCATGCGTGAAATCAGCCTGGACCGCCTGCGCACCCTGGTCGCCATCGCCGACCTGGGCTCGTTCGCCGACGCGGCCCGCGCGCTGCATCTGGCGCCGCCCACCATCAGCCTGCACGTGGCCGACCTGGAGGCGCGTATCGGCGCGCCGCTGCTCACGCGCAAGCGCGGCCAGGTCCGGCCCACCTCCATCGGCGAAACCCTGCTGGAACGCGCGCGCCGCTTGCTGGCCGACGCCGACCAGGCGCTGGACGACGTGCAGCGTCAGGTGCAAGGGCTGGCCGGGCGCGTGCGGCTGGGCGCCTCCACCGGCGCCATCGCCCATCTGCTGCCGCAGGCGCTGGAAACGCTGGGCCGCAACCATCCCGGCATCGACGTGCAGGTGGCCGTGCTGACTTCCCAGGAAACCTTGCTGCGCCTGGCCGACGGCTCGCTGGACGTGGGCCTGGTGGCCCTGCCCCAGCCGCCGCTGGAGGGCCTGGTGCTGCGCCCGTGGCGGCGCGATCCGGTCATGGCCTTCCTGCCCGCAAGCTGGCAGGCGCCCGCGCGTCTGACGCCGGCCTGGCTGGCCGAGCGGCCGTTGATCCTGAACGACGCCAGCACGCGGCTGTCGCGCCTGACGGGGGAATGGTTCGCCGCCGCGGGCCTGAACCCGCGCGCCCGCATCCAGCTGAACTACAACGACGCGATCAAGAGCCTGGTCGCCGCGGGCTACGGCGCCACCCTGCTGCCGCACGAAGCCACCGCGCCGCAGCCGGATCCGCGCATCGAGATGCGCCCGCTGCGGCCCGCGCTATGGCGTCCGTTGGGCATCGCCCATCGCGCCGGACAAGTAGAGCAAGCCACCCGGCATGTGCTGGACGTCTTGTGGGAACTGCGGGCCTCAGCGTCCCACTGAAGGCGTGCGGCGGAAGTACGCGTTGCGCTGGCTCTCTTCGCGCAGCCGCCGCGCGCGCGAGCGGAACAGGTCCTTGCGCCCCACGATGCCGACCAGCCGGCCGTTGACCCGGTCCAGGATGGGCACTCGCCCCGCGCCGGTCAGCGCCATGCGGTCGGCGATCTGGCTGGCCAATTCCTCGGGATGGCCGTACACCAGGTCACGTCCTTGCAGGGCATCACCCAGCGTGCGTCCGGTCTGCTCGTCGTCGATCGCCCAGGCCAGGGTGTCGGCGCGCGTGACCTCGCCCACCACCACGCCTTGCGCGTCCAGCACCGGGTAGCTGGTATGCACCGGCTGCGCCGTCGTGAAATGCGCGATGGCCTGCGCCACCGTCCAGTCGGCCGGCAGGGTCTCGACCGGCGTGGTCATGACCTGGCTGACGCGCAGCAGGTCGAAGGGATCGACGCGGTACTCGCGGCTGATATGGTGGCCGCGCCGCGCGATTTTCTCGGTCAGGATGGATCGTTTCAGCAGCAGCACCGTGACTCCGTACGCGAACACGCAAGCTGCAAGCACCGGCAAGAGCGCGCCCATGTCGCCGGTCAGCTCCACCGCGAACAGGGTCGCGGTGAGCGGCGCGCGCATGGTGCCGCCCATCATCGCGGCCATGCCCAGCAGTGCCCAGAAGCCCGGGGCCGCCTGCGGCAAGAGCGGCGTCGCCAGCGCGCCCAGCGCGCCGCCGAATATCAGCAGCGGCGCCAGCACCCCGCCCGAGGTGCCCGAGCCCAGCGCAACGGACCAGATGATGACCTTGACCACCAGCAGCAGCAACACGGCCTGGAACGCCAGATCGCCCGCCAGCAGATGGCGGATATTGTCGTAGCCCACGCCCAGCGCCGCCGGTTCGATCAGTCCGCCGATGCCGATGACCAGGCCGCCGAAGGCCGGCCACCACATCCAGTGCAGAGGCAGTTTTTCGAACAGGTCCTCGGCGGTGTAGACCATGGACGTCAGCACGCCCGACCCCAGGCCCGCCAGCACGCCGACGACGGCGCAGGCCAGCAGATGCGCCGGCGTGAACGACAGTGCGCCGGCGTAGGCGAAGATCGGCCCGGCATCCAGCACGAAGGCGCGCGTGGCCGCCGCCACCAAGGCGGCCATGGCCACCGGCAGGAAGCTGCGCGGCTTCCATTCGAACAGCAGCAGCTCGACCGCCAGCAGTACCGCCGCCAGCGGGGTGGCAAAGATGGCCGTCATGCCCGCGGCGGCGCCGGCCACCAGCAGGGTCTTGCGCTCGCCGTCGTCCAGGTGGATGGTCTGCGCCAGCAGGGAACCGATGGCGCCGCCCGTCATGATGATGGGGCCCTCGGCGCCGAACGGGCCGCCCGTGCCGATGGAGATCGCGGAAGACACCGGCTTCAACACGGCCACCTTGGGCTGGATGCGGCTCTTGCCGATCAGGATGGCTTCCATGGCTTCCGGAATCCCGTGGCCGCGGATCTTCTCCGAGCCATAGCGCGCCATCAGGCCGATGATCAGGCAGCCCACGACCGGAATGGCGACGGAGGCCAGCCCGAGGTGGCCTGTCGTGATGGGCTGATCCTCGAAGGAAAACTGGTGGTGGTAGGCCAGGTTGGTGCACAGCGCGATCAGGCGCAGCAAGGCCCAGGCCGCGGCCACGCTGGCCAGGCCGACCGGAATGGCCAGGCCCATGAGCAGGACCACGCGCTTGTCCGTGGTGAAGTCGCCCAGGCGCAGCGCGGCCCGGGCAGAGGAAGAAGTGGGAGGCATGTTCGAAGGGAGGAAGAATCTCGCAGGGATTTGCGAAATGTCATATATATCGTATCACGACATATATTAGAATCAGTCGGGTGAAACAGCCCCCGCCCCCTCCCCAGTTGACCGCCACGGACTACGAACTGCTGGCCGACTTCCGCTATGCGCTGCGCCGCTTTGCCGCGTTCAGCGAAAACGCCGCCGCCGGCCTGGACCTGATGCCGCAGCAGCACCAGGCCCTGCTCGCCATCAAAGGCACCCGCAAGAGCACGCCCGGCCGCCGCGGCCTGTACGTGGGAGAAATCGCCGAACGCCTGCTGATCCGTCCCCACACCGCCGCCGAACTGGTGGGCCGGCTGGCGCGCCTGGATCTGGTCAGCCGCGAAGCCGACCCCGAGGACGGCCGCCGCGTCGAAGTCGTGCTGACCGCCCGCGCCGAGCGCATGCTGGAAGACCTGTCGGCTTCGCACCTGGAAGAATTGCGCGCCATGCGCCCGCTGCTGACGCGCCTGCTCACGCGCATCGGCGACGAGCCCGGCGAAGCCTGAAACGCGCCGTGCTGCATAAGCTTATGCAGCACGGCCTGGCCCCGCGTGATAAATTGTCGCCCCGCGACATATTAAAGATGCGCGAGGAGATCGTTTTGGGTGTTGCAATCAAGCGCTGGCTGGGCTCGTTCGCGCCAGCGCCGGTGGGCGTCAACGGACGCGAGAAACTCTACGGCGTGCTGGGCGCGCTGCTCGGCCTGCTCTGCACGGAATGGGTCGGCCGCCATGCGCTGGGCGATGCCAGCCCCTGGTTCATCGCTCCCATGGGCGCTTCCGCGGTGTTGCTGTTCGCCGCGCCCGCCAGTCCGCTCGCCCAACCCTGGTCCATCATGGCCGGCAACCTGGTCTCGGCCCTGATCGGCGTGTTCTGCGCCCAATTCATCCCCGTGCCCGGGGTGGCGGCCGCCGTGGCGGTGGCCCTGGCCATCGGCGCCATGTTCTCGCTGCGCTGCCTGCATCCGCCCAGCGGCGCGGTGGCGCTGACCGCCGTGCTGGGCGGCCCCACCGTCGCCAGCCTGGGCTACGGCTTCGCGCTGTGGCCGGTGGCGCTGAATTCCGCCATCCTGCTGTGCATCGCCGTGGTCTTCAATGGCGCGCTCAAGCGCAACTATCCGCGCCGCCACGCCGACCCTGCCGCCGGCCACAACACGCGCGACCTGGCGCCCAGCGCGCGCCTGGGCTTCAGCCTGGCCGACCTGGACGACGCGCTCACGCAGCGCGGCGAACTGCTGGACATCAGCAAGGAAGACCTGGAAGAAATCGTGCTGGCCGCGGAAATGCGCGCCAGCGTGCGCCGCTTCGGCGACGTGCATTGCGCCGACATCATGTCGCGCGACGTGGTGACGGTGCAGGCCCAGGATCCGCTGGACTACGCCGTGCGCCTGTTCGACAAGCACCGCCTGCAGGCGCTGCCGGTGCTCGATTCGGCCGGGCGCTACGCCGGCATGGTCAGCCAGGGCGACGTGCTGGCACGCAAAACGCGGCTCGTGGCCGTCGCCGCCGACGCGGACGCCGCGCCCGACCTGCTGGTGGCCGACTGCATGCGCAGCGAAGTGCCCTTCGCCACCCCGGGCCTGCCCGTCATCGAGCTGGCCCGCCCCATGTCGGACAGCCTGCATTGCGTGCCGGTGCTGGATGAAGCGCGCAACCTGGTCGGACTGGTGACGCAATCGGACCTGGTAGCCGCGCTCTACCAGATCGCGCTGGCGGCCAGCTCGCAGGCGTCGGACCCGGACGCCCAGAAGCTGGCGGCCTGAGCGCCAGCCCTCCGTAGCCCTACGGATTCCTGCCCGCGCCGGCCGCAAGGCATAATTTCAGGCGTGAATCCCCTATCGCGCGCTCGCGCCTTCTTCTGCTGGCTGGTCCTGTTCGCCCTCGGCGCCCTGTGGATCGGGCGGCAGGATTACGTCGACCAGTACGAACGCTTCACCCAGAGCACCAGCGTGGCGCAGCGCATGCTGAGCCAGAAAACGGTGCAGCATGAGGCCGTGCTGGCGACCCTGGCCGCCCTCTCCCATCCTCCCGCTCCCGAACGCCTGTATCCCAGCCTGCAACCGGCCATGCCGCAATTGCTGGGGCTGGGCTACCTGCCCGGCGGCGCCTGGAGCGGCAACGTGGCGGAACCTGCCGGCCTTGCAGCCGCCGTCGAACGCGCGCGCGGCCTGGCGCGCCCGGTGACGCTGCCTGTGGACAATGCCCGCTACTGGCTGGTGGCGCCGTCCGGCTGGAGCCTGCTGCTGGACGCCCGCCAACTGGTGCCCGCCGCCGACTTTCCACCCGGGCTGGCCAACCTGACCCTGACCGTGGACCAGACCCCGCTGCCGCTGCTGGACAAGCAGCCCGACGCCGGCGCCCCTGGCTGGCCGCTGGCCCTGCAAAAGCCGCTGGGCGCGGCCAGCCAACCCTTCCAGATGCGCAGCACGCGCAAGCTGACCCCGGGCGTCTGGCCCTGGGCCACCTGGCTGGCCTGGGGCCTGGCCAGCGCGCTGCTGGTGGTCGGCGCCGCGGCCTGGCAGCGTTCGCTCGCCCAGGCCCGCCGCCAGCAGGAGCAACTGCGCCTGGGCGCCATGGCGCGCCTGAGCACGCTGGGCGAGATGGCCGCCGGCATCGCCCACGAACTGAACCAGCCGCTGACCGCCATCCTGGCCCAGACCCGCGCCGCCGAGAGGCTGCTGGACGACGACGAGGAACGCCCCGCGGTGCGCCATGCGCTACTGGCCAGCGCCGAACAGGCCAAGCGCGCCGCCGACATCATCAGCCGCATGCGCGCCCTGGTGCAGCCCAGTTCGCCCGCCCGCCGCGTAGCGCTGGACCCGGACGCGCTGGTGGCATCGTTGCGCTTCCTGCGCGAAGCCGAACTGGCCAGGCAGGGCATACGGCTGAGCTGGCACAACGCCAGCCCCGGCGTCCGCCCGCTGGGCGACCGCGTGGCCCTGGAGCAGATCCTGCACAACCTGGTGCAAAACGCCGCCGACGCCTTGACTGGCGTTTCCGGGCCACGCCAGATTTCACTGGAAGGCCGCACCGACGGCGAGGACTACCTGTTCAGCGTCAGCGACACCGGCCCCGGCATCGCCGCCGACGCGCTGCCGCGCCTGTTCGCCCCCTTCTACACCACGCGGCCGCAAGGCATGGGCCTGGGACTGGCGCTGTGCGAAACGTTGGCCGGCTCCATGGACGGCCGCATCGCCGCGCGCAATCTCAGCCCGGCAGGCGCCTGCTTCACGGTAAGCCTGCCGCGCTCCGGCGCTGCCGCATGACTATGCAGGACATTCCCATGCTCGAACAATCCCCGCTGGTCTACCTGGTCGACGACGACGACGCGGTGCGCGACGGCCTGGCGCTGCTCTTGCGCAGCGTCGGCCTGCGCAGCGAGGGTCACGGCGATCCGCTGGCCTTCCTGGCCCAGCTGCATCCGCAAACCATCGGCTGCGTGGTCCTGGACATCCGCATGCCCGGCATCAGCGGCCTGGACGTGCTGAGCCGGCTGGCCGAACAATCGGACCTGCCGGTGGTCATGCTGACCGGTCACGCCAACGTCGACCTGTGCCGCCGCGCCTTCAAGGGCGGCGCCATGGAGTTCCTGCAAAAGCCGGTGGACGACGACGTCTTCCTCGACGCCGTGCAGGCCGCCGTGCGCACCCACATCGCCAGCCGCGAAAAGCTCGCGGTAACCCAGGCCGCGCAGGAACGCCTGGACAAGTTGTCCGGGCGCGAGCGCGACGTGCTGGAACGCATCGTGCAGGGCCTGAGCAACAAGGAGATCGCGCGCGAATTCGATCTGTCGCCGCGCACCGTCGAGACCTACCGCGCCAATGTCTTCGCCAAGCTGGAAGCGGAAAACCTGGCCGGGCTGATCCGCGAGTACGCGGGGCTGCTGGGCTAGCGCCCGCCCACGCTGCACGCAGCCTTGCGCCGAGCGGCCTCCGTAGCCCTACGGAGCCCCCAGCGTAGCCGACCGAATACCGCGGATCGGCCGCTATCCTTAAGCTGTCTGTTCCTGTCACCGACCCACAAAGGACACAGACATGTCGCCCAAACTCATCGCCTTCGCCACCCTGTTCGCCTGCGCCGGCGCCGCCAATGCCGCCGTGCTCAACGAAAGCAACCTGTCCATGGCCGACGCGCAGAAGCTGGCGACGGCCACCGTCGCCGCCTGCCAGGCCAAGGGCTACAACGTCAGCGCCTCGGTGGTGGACCGCGCCGGCCTGCTCAAGGCTTTCGCCCGCTCGGACAATGCCGGCCCGCACACTATCGAAGCCAGCCGCGCCAAGGCCTACACCGCGGCGTCGGCCAAGGCCCCGACGCTGACGATGCTGGAAAACGTGCAGAAGAACCCGGCCGCGGCCACCTTGACCGACATCCCCGGCTTCCTGGTACTGGGCGGCGGCGTGCCCGTCAAGGCCGGCTCCGCGGTGATCGGCGCCATCGGCGTGGCGGGCGCTCCCGGCGGCAACCTGGACGCGCAATGCGCCGACGCCGCCCTGCAAGAGAACGCCGCGCTGTTCAAGTAAGCCGCAGCCGGACCGGGCGCGGTGCGTTTGCCGCGCCGACGGCATCGCGGTAGGCTTGGGGCGCCATGCCCCAGCCGCCCTCCCTGTCCCTGCTCGATGCCACGCTGCGCCGCACTGCCCGGCGCTACCGCGTGCCGGCCGTTTCCAGAATACCTGTCGAGGGCGCCCCGTCCGCCACCGCGCTGGCCGTCGCCATCGAACAGGCCCGCCTGTCGCTTGAAACCGGCGCCCCGCCGCCGCCCGCCATCAAACAGTCCTTTCTCTTTGCCCTGGCGCGCCTGATCCGCGATGCCATGCGCGAGTCCGACGGCGATCCCGTATTCCAGGCCATGCTGTTGCGGCACCGCCTGGCTCCCGTGCGCGAGTACGCCTCCCTGGCCGCCCGCGCCGCCCAGGACCGCCGCGAGGTCATCGCCGCCGCCAACGCCATAGCCCATCCCGCCAAGGTCGAGCGCATGCCGGCCGGCGCGGCGCGCGAGGCCATGGCTGCCCTGCAAGCCGCGGCCGCGTCCGAATCATGGACCACATTGCCGGAAGCCGCTAACCGTCTGACGAACCTGCCGGCCGACGCGCTGCCCGCCGCAACCTGCGCGATCCTCGAGCGCCTGCTCGCAAGTCCTGCGCTGGCGCATCTGCAACGGCTGGACGTTCTTGCCTCCGACGCCGACGTGCGCCGCTACCGCGCGCTGTGGGAACGACAAGGACCGAGTCCCGGCAGCGCGGTCGCCCTCGCCCAGGGCTCCGCATCGCGGCTGCGCGGCGACGCCGTCGAGGCGCAGGCTTTGAAGGCGCTGGAGGTCCTGGCCCGCCGCCTCAACGACGCCGATGGCCAAGACAGCTACCAGGCCGTGTCCTCCATGCGCGTGCCGCCATCGCTGCCCGCCAACGCCGAACGCGCCAAAAGCGAATGGGACGCCGCCCTGCTGCGCAGGACAGAGGACGCCAATGCGCCTGCGGCTTGGGATCTGTGCCTGCTGCTCGAAGCCAAGGCCTCGGCCGACGCCGCCGCCACCGACTTCCCGCGCCTGTTGCGCGGCCTGCGCCTGCTGGCGCACGCAGGGCCCCAGACTGACTATGCCTTCAGCACGCGCCAGGGCCGGTTCCCTTTGCGCGGCGCATCGCTGCGCGCGCTGCCCGCCGACGGCCCGCGGCTCGACACCAGCGTGCTTTATTTCTGCGACGGTCCCGCCGAGGCCATTCCCCGCCTGCTCAGCGCCGCCAGCCGCATGCAGCTGCTGTCCGCGCAGCCCAGCCTGGAGTACGCCAGCCGCCTGGCGCAGGGACTGGAGGCGGCCCCGGAAACACTGGAGCCGGTCTGGCGCCTGCTGCTGGAATCGTCGCAATGGACCGGCGTGCTGCAGCAGTACCCGACGCTATGCCAGGCGCGCGAACTGATGGTGCATCCGGATGACCTGATGGCGGCGATCGAAGGCGCCGCGCACTGAGGCCAGCGCCCGCAAGCCCATCAGTTCATTCGCGCGCGATCAGCCGGAAGTCCTGGCTGCCTTCCCGCTCCAGCTGCGCCACCAGCCCCAGCTCCCAGTCCAGGTAGTCGCGGAAGCCCTGATCCCGCGCAGCCAGGTCCTCGAACAGATAGGGGCTGATGCTGTGGTCGTCGTCCCCGGTCAGCACGTCTTGCGCGCCACGCGCCAATTCCAGGCCCTGAGCCGCCCAGGCGCGCGTGCCGCCCAGCAGGTAGCGCACTTGCCGCTGGCTGCGCCACGCCAGCTCGGCCGCCACCACGCTGGCCAGCACGCCGTCCGAGGAAGTCAGCACGATGGTCCGCCCGCCATCCTCAGGCAGGAATTCCGCCACGCGGTCGGGCGCCGCGAACCGCGAACCCGGCACATGGCCGCGCTGGTACGCGGCCCCGGAATCGACGTCGAATAGCACGGCTTGGCCGCTTTCCAGCGCGGCCCGCAAGGCTTGCGGCCGCAGGCCGCCCGCGTCAGGCCGGTGGCGCAGCACCCACCGCGGCTCGGGCCCGCTCACCACCGGGGCCGATGCCGGCGGTTGGTACAGATAGACCTCCACCGCGCCCAGCTGCGCCAGCCAGGCGCCGGTGGTCAAGGCGCGCACGCCGTCCCAATCCGCCAGCACCACGCGGGCGCGGCGCGTCGCGAGGTACTCGTCCGTAGCCTGCACCAGCTGGCCGCCGGGCGCCCAGCGCCATCCTTCAAGATGGCCGGTCTCGTACTCCTCGCGGGTGCGCACATCGAACCTGTAGAGGGTACGCACGCCCTGTTCCGCCTCGAATGCCCGCAAGGTGGCCGTATCGATGTGCGCGATGCCCGCGCGGCGCGCGACATCGGCCGCCTGCTGGCGCGCCGCCGCCAGCGCCTCATTTCCCGGCTCCGGCAACGCGGCATGCCTGCCGTGGGCCAGTTCGCGGCCCGACAGCAACCATTCCATGGTGCCGTTGCGCAGCGACGCCACTCGGTTGGGTATGCCGGCGTCGATCAATGTCTGCGCGCCTACGATGCTGCGCGTGCGGCCCGCACAGTTCACCACCACGAACGTCGCGGGGTCCGGCGCCAGTTCGCGGATGCGATAGACCAGTTCCGCTCCGGGCAGGCTGTGCGCGAAGGGCAGCGTGAAGTTGTGGAATTCCTCTGGCGTGCGGCTGTCCACCACGACGATGTCGTCGCCGCGCGCCACGCGCTCATCGAGTTCGTCCACGTCTATCCAGGGAGTGCGCTTCTCGTGTTCGATGACTTCGCCGAAGGCCTTGCTGGGCACGTTGGTGCCGGAGAACAACTCGCGCCCTTCCCGCTCCCACGCGTCCGTCCCGCCCGCCAGCACCGAGATATTGGTCCAACCCAGGCGCGCCAGCTTGGCAGCGGCCTGATGCGCCAGCGTCTCGTCATCGTCCATCAGCACGATGCGCGCATCGCGGCGCGGCGCCAGCCTGTCGATCAGGAGCTCCAGGCGCCACAAGGGCGCGGGCACGGCATGCAGCAGATGGCGCCGCGCATGGCGGCCGGCCTCGCGTACGTCCAGCAAGGCGATCTCGCCCGCGCCGCGCAGTTCATCCTGCAGGGCCTGCGCGGAGATGCGCGCGTGGTAGATCGCGGCAGGCGGCGAGAACGTGCGGTAGGTGCCGCCCGCGGTGCTCTCGAACACCACACGGCCATGCAGACGGTCCAGCGCCAGCCCATAGAAATGCAGGTGCGCGCCGGGCTCGTCGCCCACCAGCTCGATGGTATGCACATCCTGCGGACCCAGCACGATGGAGCTGCCCGGCTGCACATCCACGCGCTGCACGTGGGTCAGCACGTCGCGCAGCGGATCGGCGCTGGGTTCGCGCGCATAGACCTCGTTGCGCTCATTGCCTTGCACGCCGGCGATGATGGCCCACGTCGTATGGTCATGCGGCGGCTGGGCCTTGCCCGGCGCGCCCAGCGACAGGTACAAGGCATGGCCGCCGTCCAGGTCCTCGGCCAGTCGGTAGATAGCGGTCGGCCTGCCGGGGACCACGGCGAACGCCTCTTCCGGGAACAGTTCCCGACGCCGCCCCAACGCCTCCAGCAGTGTTGCCACTTGGGTCAATTGTTCGCGCGTCGCGCTGGCGGCGTCGGGCGCCAGCCGCCGCGCCTGGGCGATGAATTCGCGCACTGCCTTTGCGCGTTGATCGGGAATATTCGCGGCCGCGGGCGGCGGTACAGATGTGCTCATGGGATGACCCTGGATTCCGTGTGGGAGAAAAGGTCAGCCTACTTGCGCCGCGCGGCGGCGGGAACGAAGCGATGCAACTAAGGATATGCGCGGGACGTTGGCCGCTGCGCCGCCTGCCTCAGCCTTCGCCCTTGAGCGCGCGTTCGACGATCTCGCGCGTCAGGGTGGGCACGAACATCTCCACGAAGTGGAAGGCGTAGCCGCGCAGCCACGCGCCGCGCCGTATCGCCAGCCGCGTCAGATTGATCTCGAACAGATGGCGGGCGTCGATGGCGCACAGGCGCGTGTCGCGTTCGGCGTCCCAGGCCACCGAGGCCACGATGCCCAGACCCAACCCCAGCTCCACATAGGTCTTGATCACGTCCGCATCCATCGCCGTCATGACGATGTCGGGCGTGATGCCGGCCCGCGCGAACGCCTCGTCGATATGGGCGCGGCCGGTGTAGCCGCGCCCATAGGTGATGATGGGATGGCGCGACAGCTGCGACAGCGTGACACCGTCCTGTTGCCGTTCCAGCGGGTGGCCGCGGGGCACGATGATGCTGTGGCTCCAACGATAGCAAGGCAAGTTGACCAGCCCCGGATAATCCGCCACCGCTTCCGTCGCCACGCCGATGTCGGCCTCGCCTTCCAGCAGCATTTCGGAAACCTGCTTGGGCGAACCCTGATGCAGATGCAGCACCACTTCCGGATAGCGTTCGCGAAACTCCTTGACGACGGGCGGCAAGGCGTAGCGCGCCTGCGAATGGGTGGCCGCGATGGACAGCACGCCCGTCCGGCTGTCCGCGTATTCCGCGCCTGCGTGGCGGATGTTGTCCGCGCATTGCAGGATCTGCTCGACCAGCGGCAAGATCAATTCGCCAGGCGGGGTCAGGCCTATGAGCCGCTTGCCGGAGCGCACGAAGATGTCCACGCCCACCTCTTCCTCGAGCTCGCGGATCTGGCGGCTGACGCCAGGCTGCGAGGTATGCAGGCTTTCGGACACGTCGGTCAGGTTGAAATCCTGGCGCACGGCTTCGCGCACGGAGCGCAATTGCTGAAAATTCATCGCGCGCCTCAGCCCAGGAAAGCCAGCTGATTGCCTGACGGATCTTTCACGTACATCACGCGAGGCTCGGCATCGGGCAAGGAACAGACCGGATGGAGACCCGCCAGGCGCAGCCGCGCCAGGATGTCGTCGTAGGCGCGGGTCTTCAGCGCCAGATAGTCGGGCCTGACCTCGCGGCTGACCTCGTCCACCGGAGACAGCGACAAGGTCGCCTCGCCCAACGCGAACAACAAGCGCTGGCCGCCGGCCCCGGCCACCTCCTCCAAGCCGATGACATGCCGATAGAACTCGCGTACCGCTTCCTGCCGTTGAGCAAGAAAAGGAAGTTGCACCGATCCGATGGAAAGAATAGTAGACATGCCCTGCCGCCAAACATGGAACAGGGCAAATTCTAGTGGTCGCGGGTACCAACGGACAAAGAGGTATATGTTGCTTCTACATAGCCGGAAACCCTAAAGAAAACCGCTCATTTGCATATGCATCAGGCGCTGCGCCGCAAAGCCTCGCGCGTGGCCGCGAAAGCGCGCTCCAGGTCGGCGATCAGGTCCAGCGGACTTTCCAGCCCGACGTGCAGGCGCACCACCGATTGCGTCTGCGCGCCGTCCTGCCAATAGCGGTGCTCGGCCAGGCGCTCGGGCGCGGCCTCCAGCGCCAGGCTTTCGTAGCCGCCCCAGGAAGCGCCAATGGAAAAATAGCGCAAGGCATCGATGAAGCGCGCCGCGGCCGTGGCATCGGAATGCCGGAAGGCGAACGACACCAGGCCGCTGGCGCCGCTGAAATCCCGCCTCCACAGCGCATGTCCCGGGTCTTGCTCCAGCGCCGGGTAATAGACGCTTGCGACGTCTTCATGCCGCGCCAGATATCCGGCCACGGCAAGCGCGTTCTTATGGTGCCGCGCAAGCCGCACGTCCAACGTGCGCAGGCCACGCAAGGTCAGGTAGGCGTCGTCCGCGCCCACCGACAAGCCCAGGGCGTCGTGGGCGGCGGCGACTTGCCGGGCCAGCTCCGGACCGTCCACGGTAACCACGCCCATCATCACGTCGGAATGCCCCGCCAGATACTTGGTCGCCGCCTGGATGGAAATGTGCGCCCCCAGCGCCAGCGGCTGGTAGTACAGGCCGCCGCTCCAGGTATTGTCCGCCGCCACAAGCACGCCATGGCGCCGCGCCACGGCCGCCAACGCCGGCAGGTCCAGCACCTCGAACAAGAGCGAGCTGGGCGACTCCAGATACAGCAGGCGTGTGTTGGGGCGGATCAGCGGCTCCAGTTCGTCGTGCGTGGCGGAAAAATACTCCACCTCGATCCCAAAGCGCTGCAGCAGCGCACGGTCTACCTTGCGCACCGGCGAGTAGACGCTGTCTGCCACCAGCGCGTGGTCCCCCGGCGCCAACGTCGCCAACAGCACCAGCACAATGGCCGACAGCCCAGAAGGCGCCAACAAGGTGCGATAGCCGCCTTCCAGCGAGGCCACCGCCTCTTCCAGCGCCTGATGGGTATCCAGGCCATGGCGGCCGTAGGTCGCCACCCGCTCGCCAGCGGCACGTTGCCGGCCCAGGGCCGCTTGCGCGGCCGTGTCGGCAAAACGCACGGTGCTGGTGCGCACCACCGGTACGTTCACCGGTCCGGCACCCTGCTTCAGCTCGGGCGATCCGGCATGCACCAGCCGGGTCTGGACGCGGACGTCTGCCAGGTTCATGCGCGCACCTCGGCACGGTTGCAGGTCAGGGATACGAAAGTCATGTGCAACTCCATCATGGTTCACACTGCCAGGCGCAGCGGATCGAAATTCAGGTAAGCCTGTATGGGATCGGCGACGCTGTCCCGCGGCGGCGCCGCGCCGACCGCGCGTTGCAGGAAGGCGCGGGTGCGCTCGCTGGACGGCTTTCCGAACAGGCGCGCCGGTGGCCCGGACTCGACGATGCGACCGGCCTCGGTGAAATACACGATGTCGCTGACCTCTTCGGCAAAGCGCATCTCATGCGTCACCAGCACGCAGGTCAGGCCGTCCTGCACCAGTTCGCGGATCACGGTCAGGACTTCACCGACCATCTCTGGATCCAGCGCGGACGTCACTTCATCGAACAGGATCAACTCCGGCTGCAACGCCAGCGCGCGCGCAATCGCCACGCGCTGCTGCTGGCCGCCGGACAGTTCGCCGGGATAGGCGTGCGCCTTATGCTCCATCCGCACCTTGGCCAGCAGCTCGTGCGCCCGCGCCTCGGCCTGCGCCCGCGGCAGGCCGGCCACCTTGATGCGCGAGATCGTCAAGTTCTGCAGCACGCTCAGATGCGGGAACAGGTTGTATTGCTGGAACACGAAGCCCACGCGCTTGCGCAAGCCGATCAGTTCGGCCTCCGTCTTCAAGGCATCGACGCGCACACCGCCGACCTGGATGCGGCCGCGCTGCGGCCGCAGCAGTCCGGTCATGCAGCGCAGGATGGTGGACTTGCCCGAACCGGAAGGCCCGATGATTGACACGGCCTGGCCCTGCTGGACCTCGACGTCCATGCCCTTGAGCACCTCGGTCTGGCCAAAGGCCAGATGCACGTCCTGCAGGCTGACCAGCGGCGTCTGGGCGACGGCGTGCGCCTCGAACTCAATAATGCTCATGGCGTCTTTCCAGATAGCGCGTCCAGCGCGCGATGGGATAGCAATAGGCGAAGAACAGCGCCAATAGCGTGAAATAGACCAGTATCGTGAAGTCGGTGCGCGATACGGTGTTGCTGGCCACCGTGGCCGCGTCGACCAGATCGTGCACGCCCACCAGCGAGGCCAGCGAGGTGCTCATGGTGATGCTGGCATACAGATTCATCCAGGACGGCAGCATCCGCCGCAGGCATTGCGGCAGCACGATCATGCGGAAGATCTGCGAGCGCCGGAACGCCAGCGATTGCGCGGCCTCCCATTGCGCGCTGGGGATGGACTGGATCGCGCCGCGGAAAATCTCGGCCACGTTGGCGCTGGCCGGCAGGCCCAGGCCGATGACCACCTTGATCCAGTCCGGAAACGGCAGATTCCATCCGCCCAGCCTCAGCTCGAAAGGAAACACATAGGTGGTGAAGTACACCAGCACCAGGATGGGCGCATTGCGAAACAGCAGCACGTAGGCGCGCGTCAGCCGGCGCAGCAACGGCGACGGCGACAGCGATAGCGCGCCCACCACCAGCCCCGCCAGCGTGCCCAAGGCCATGGCCAGCACGCTGATCTGAATGTTCATCGCCAGCCCGCGCAACAAGGCGGGCGACCACTGCCACAGGGTCCGCACCGCGGCCGGCGCCGTGCCGGTGGCCGCCCAGGCCAGATTAAGGGCCGCCAGCGCCAGGAACACTGCCAGCCAGGGATCGCGTAAAGCCGCCGGCAGCCGGCGCCCCGCCGCCCCCGCCTGCAAGGCCAGATCATTGCCCATAGCCCGGCATCCTCAAACGCGCTTCCAGCCATCTCCCGCCCACGCCAACCAGCCAGGTCAGCAGGCCGAAGTACAGCAGGATGAGCAGCAACAGTTCCAGCACGTTGTCCCGATACGACCAGATCATGATGGATTCATAGGTCACGTCGCCCACTGCGATAGCGGAAGCGATGGCGGTCATCTTCACCAGGTCCACCAGGTTGTTGACCAGCGCCGGCAAGGCAAAGCGCAGCGCCAGCGGCAACTGCACCTGGGTCAGGATCTGGCGCCGCGAAAACGCCAGCGAGCGCGCCGCCTCCATCGTCACCGCGGGCACCGCTTCGATGCCTGCGCGCAGGGCCTCGGCATGGAACACCCCCTTGTGCAGCGCCACCACGATCACCACCCACGCGAACGGCGCTATCGGACTGCCGCCGCCCAGCTTTTGCGTGATCAGCATGTTCAGCACCAGGAAGGCGCAGTACAGCTGCACCAACGTGGGCGTATTGCGCGTGACCTCCACGAAGGCCTGCAGCGGCCGGGCCAGCCAGGCGCGGCCGCTGGTCAGGCCCGCGGCGATCAGGACGCCGCACAGCAGGCTGGCCGGGATGGTCCACGCGCACAGCTGCAGCGTGACCAGCAGCCCGCGGCCGAAGGCGGACAGCTCGCCCGCATCCAGCACGAAGCTGTAGTTCAGGCCCAGGGGCTTGAAGAAGCCGACCCAGGCGCTCAATGCCGACTCGAACATGCCCCGGCCCGCCTCAATTGCCCTGCTTGTACTTCGCGTGCAGTTCCTGCAGCAGCGGCTGCGGCGGCGCGATGCCCAGACGCGTTTCCGTGGCGATCAGCCAGCCCTTGCGGTGCCAGTCCTGCACCACCTTGTCCACGGCGGCGATGGTGTCGGTTTCGCCCTTGCGGGTCCAGACCACCGAGTTGGCCGGCAGCACCTCGGTGGCAATGGGCGCGTGGTAGTCCTTCCATTCCGGGTTGCTGCGCAGCAAGGGCTGGATCAGAGTCGAGTCGTGCACGGCCGCGACGCACTGGCCGCCGCGCAGCGCCAATAGCGAATCCGACGAGCTCTTGTAGCCCTTGACCACCGCGCCATAATCCGTCGACAGGGGCCGCGCGAAGCTGCTGCCCTGCGACACGCATACGGGCTTGCCGCGCAGGTCTTCCCATTTGGCGATGCCGCTGGTCTTGAGTGTGGCCGCGGCGCCGCCCACCCGGAAGAAAGGCGTGGGCGCATAGCCCAGGATCTCGGCGCGTTCGGGGTTCAGTTCCATGGACGCGATCAGCAGGTCGACCTTGCCGGAAATCAGGAACTGCGTGCGCGTGGCGGTCTGCACCTGCACCAGTTCCGCCTTCACGCCCAGATCCTTGGCCAGCTCGCGCGCCAGCTCCGGATTCCAGCCCACCAGCTGCTGCGTGGCCGGATCCAGCGAGCCGAACACGCCGCCATTGGCCAGCACGCCTATGGTGATGGTGCCGCGTTCCTTGACCTTGTCCAAGGTGGCGTCGGCCTGCGCCGCTCCGGCGCCTAAGGCCAGCGCCAGGGAAATTGCGATGCGGGCGCCGCCCGGTGTCTTGCGAGTTGCCATGTCGTTATCGATTGGAGAGCTGTGAACGGACCTCCATGCTGCGTGCCCATGCACGCCACGGCAAAGAAGACTTTCAGATATGAATATGCGAGCCACCCAATTCCGCTCGAAGTCCACCGGCGCGACCATGCTCGACGGCGAGGCAGCGCACACCGCCGCGGGTTCGGCAGAAACTGCGGCGGGGTGGAGCACCGGCGCTACAGGCCGGGTACGGTCTCGAAGCCAGAAAAGAACGCGCAATGCCCCGGGTAGCCCGGCCGCGCGTCGCAAGCCTTCAGGCAGCCCGGCTTGCCGCCGGGAAAACTCGCCGAGACCGACATGCCGAAGCCATAGGTGGGCGTCGTCACGTCGAAGCTGCTATCGCAGGTGGCCTGTGCGCTATAGGCGAACGTCATGCCCTCGCGCCGGCCGTTGATGGCAAACGACACCTGGAAGCTGTCCAGGCTGCGCCATCCGGCCCGTGGCAGGACCAGGAAACGATAGTGCCTGGCATCCAGGCGCTGGCCGAAGATCTTCAGCTTGACCGTGGACGCATCGACCTTGGGCGAGGGATACGGCAATGCCAGCAAGGCCCGCGGATCCCCCAGCACGCCCAGCTCGAAACCCAGGCCCTTCCGATAGAAGGGCACGTCGATACTGGGATAGCCCGAATACTCGACACGCTGCGCGGCGCCGCCGTAGACGTTCGACTTGGGATCATGGTCGGGCGCGCGGGCGAAGGTAACGTCCAGCGTCAGCGCGGCGTCCGCCGGGTTCGCGTCTTCGCTGCGCAGGTGCTTTTCAAAAACATCAGGTTGCGTCGCGCACCCCGCCATCAGCCCCGCCAGCAGCGCCGGCGCCGCCAAGCGCGATGCGCTTCTCGCAGCCCGCCGGAACGTGGCGCGCGCCATCATCGGACCTCTCCGCGTTCCTGTGCCAAGACTGGCGATGAATCCAGCCCCTGCCCCCGCAGTTGCCAGCCTTGCGCGGTCTTGTGCCAGCGGAAATTCCGGTTGATCCATTCGGCTTTCAGATTGTCGTACAGACGGCGCTGATCGATGCGCCGTCCCTCGCCATGCGTCTTGCGCGCAGCCGCGTAGCTCTCGTCCCACAGCGGCTTGAAGGCCTTGCCCTGCATCGCCTTGGTGAAGGGCACGCGCGCGTAGACTCCGTCGTCCGCCTTGCTCAGACGGATCTCGTTGTCCAGCAGCAAGGCGCCGCTGCCATTGTCCGGCGATACCGACACCAGCATGCCTCCCGACGCCTGGTATTCCTTGGGCAGCAGGTGTTCGAACCACAGCACCTGCCCGGTCGACGTCACCAGCGCGCGCGAGCCTGCCGTAAACAGCAGCACGTCCTGCCGGTCGGGCTGCGGCAGGCCCAGATCGGGATCGCGAATGTCGATGGCGGGGCTCAGCACGCGCGCCAGCGGCGTGCCGTTCTGCACCGCGATCAAGATCGTGCCCACCCCCATGAAATCGTTCGACACGGCCAGCAGCACCGGCTGGCCGCCCATCGTCGGGCCCAACGCCCGCACGTGAATGAACTCGTAGGCGTTCAGAGGCCGGTACGTCCTGTCGCGGAATTTGATCTGCCGCAGCCGCGACCCCTCATATCCTTCGATCCGGAAATCGCCCATGGCCTCGCTGACCTTGCCCGTCGTGGGCGCCGCGCCCTGCGCCTGCGCGACGCCAGCCATCAGCAATGCGAGCGCCAGCGCAATGCTGGCGGGGGCTTTGGCGCGGTATCTGGCGGGTGAACGGGCAACAGGCACGGATTTCTTGCTGGCAGGACGCATCTCGGAGTCCGCATTCTATCGCCACGCGGAACCCCTCGTCAGAAAACAGATATCCACATGCGAATTCAATCGTTCTGGCCCGACTTCGCATCGGCCAGACTGCCTGTTTCCGTCAAGCCAAATCAGGAAACGCGATGTCCCTACCCTCAGTCACCGGACTGGACCACTACATCATCCGGGTGCATGACCTGCAGGCCGCAACCGAGCAATACCAGAATTTGGGATTCGCCCTGGCGCCGCAAGGCCGGCACCACCGCGGCACGCGCAACCAGACGCTGATCCTGGACGCGAATTACCTGGAACTGCTGGCCTTTCCGCCGGAACTGCGCGACCAGTCGCGCTTTGCCGGCTTCGACGACACCTACGAAGGTCCGGTATCCGTTGCGCTGCAAACCACCGACAGCACCGCCGTGCACGCCGAGCTGGCCCGCTTGGGCATAGCAGCCGAGCCGCCTCAGCGTGGCGGCCGTCCGGTGCACCTGCCGCAAGGCAGCGAGGACGCGGCCTGGAACAACACCCAGTTTCCCGCCGGCCTGTTCACTGTGCCGGACTTCTTCACCTGCGGCCATCTCACGCGTCATCTGGTGTACCGCCCCGAATGGCAGGACCATGCCAATGGCGCGCGTCGCATCGAATCGCTGATCGCCGTGCATCCCGAACCGCAAGCCCTGCGCCCCGCGTATGAACGCGTACTCGGCCCCATTGCCATCAGCGAGCTTCCGGACCAAGGCCTGCAAGTGCGGCGCGGCAGCCTGCGCATCGACTTTCTTGCTCCCGCCGCCTTCGAACAGCGCTTTCCCCATGTGCGCGTACCGGCGGGCTTGCCCGCCAGCAGCCAGGGCGGCTGGTTCGCAGGCTCCGTCATCGGCGTGCGCGATATCGGACAGACGCGCGCGTGGCTCGACAGCAGACAGGTCCCCTACCGCGCCAACGCGCAAGGCGAACTGGCGGTGGCGCCCGAGCATGCCGCGGGCGCGCTGCAAGTCTTCGTGCAGGAGGCATGATGGGCCAGCCCCTGCCCGACTACTGGGATTGCTTTGCCACCGGCTACGCGGCGGCGCGCGAGGCCTTCGTAGCCGTGGCCGCCGCATGTGGCGCCGCGCTCTCACGCCACGAGCACCCCACCGCCAAGGATCCGCAAGGCCGGCCGCTGACGGTGGACGTGGCGGTGCTGGGCAGCCCAACCGCTGCCCGCAGCCATCTGGCCATCAGCGGCACCCACGGCCTGGAAGGCGCCGCCGGCTCGGCGGTGCAGCTGGCCTGGTTGCAGGCGGACGGCGGCCTGCCCTTGCCGGACGGGGTCAACGTGGTGCTGGTGCATGCGCTGAATCCCTATGGCTACGCGCATGACACGCGCACGACCGAAAACAACGTCGACCTGAACCGCAACTTTATCGACCATACCCGGCCCGCACCCGCCAACCCGCATTACGCCACCCTGCATCCACACTTGATTCCGCAGTATTGGACGGAAGCCTCGCTCGATGCCGGCGCCGACGCGCTCGAGAGCTTTCGCCAGCAACATGGCGCGGATGCGCTGTTCAACGTGACGGCCAGCGGCCAATACACGCATCCGGACGGCCTGGTCTACGGCGGCAACGGTCCCGAATGGTCCAACCGCACGCTGCGCCGCATCGTCGACGAACACCTGGGCGCAAGCAAGCGCGTGGCCTTCATCGACTGGCATACCGGCATAGGTGAATACGGTGAACCCTTCTTCCTGTGCTTCAACCCCGACGGCAGCGCGGAACAGGCGCAGGCCGCGGCCTGGTGGGGCGCGGACCGCGTGCTGGGACAGCGCCCGCACGGCCTGGCCCGTCCTGACTACCAGGGCCTGGTGTTCCGCGGCGTGCAGCAGGCCCTGGGCGCGCGGCCGCTGGCCGGCGCGGTGGTCGAGTTCGGCACGCGCGGCTTGCAAATGCGGCCGGCCCTGAGGCTGGACCAATGGCTGCGCTTCAAGGCCCCCGCCACGCCAGACGCGGCGCGCGATGCACAGTTCCGCGCGGACCTGGTCGATGCCTTCGTTCCCGTATCCAGCGTCTGGCGCCGCAATGTGGTGGCCCATGGCCTGCAAATCACGCGTCAGGCCATCGCCGGCCTGGCCGCGTGGTGATTCTTTCCCTTATCCACACTTCAAGACACTCATGAAAGCCATTGTTTTGCGTGAACACGGCGGCAGCGACAAGCTGCGCCTGGAAACCGAATTCCCCGATCCCGTTGCCGGTCCCGATGACGTGGTCATCCGCGTCGGCGCCTCGTCCCTGAACTACCACGACGTGTTCACCCGCCGCGGCATGCCCGGCATCAAACTGCCCTTTCCCGTGATCATCGGCCTGGACGTGGCGGGCGTGGTGGTACACACCGGCGCCAACGTGCGCGACTGGAAGGCCGGCGACCGCGTGCTGGTCGACCCGATAGACCGCGTCGACGGCGGCCTGGTGGGCGAGACCATCCACGGCGGCCTGGCTGAGCTGTGCCGCGTGCCGGCGCACCAGCTGCTGCGCCTGCCCGACGAAGTCAGCTTTGACCAGGCCGCGGCGCTGCCCGTGGCCTACGGCACCGCTCTGCGCATGATGAACCGCATCGGCCAGGTCCAGCCCGGCGAAAAAGTCCTGATCCTGGGCGCCAGCGGCGGCGTGGGCGTGTGCGCCGTGCAATTGGCCAAGCTGGCCGGCGCCGAAGTCATCGCCTGCGCCGGCAGCCCCGAAAAGGCCGAGGCGCTGCGCGCCCTGGGCGCCGACCACATCATCCTGTACACCGAGGAAGACTTTCTCAAGGCGGTCCAGGAGCGTTTCGGCAAGCCGTCGCGCCGCCGCGGCGGCAAACCCGGCGGCGTCGACGTGGTGGTCAACTTCACGGGCGGCGACACCTGGGTCAAATCGTTGCGCTGCCTGCGCCTGGGGGGCCGCCTGCTGACCTGCGGCGCCACCGCGGGCTTCGATCCCAAGGAAGACCTGCGCTACATCTGGACCTTCGAGCTGCAGATCCGCGGCTCCAACGGCTGGGAACGCGAAGACCTGCACGAGCTGCTGGCGCTGGTGCGCGACGGCCGGCTGCGCGTCCACGTGGACCGCAAATGGCCGCTGGAACAAGGCGCACAAGCGCTGGCTTCGCTGGAGGATCGCAAGATCGTCGGCAAAGTACTGGTGTCGGCATGAGCGCCAACCCGAAGGCGCCCGCCGCCACCCTGGACGCCGCCGCCATTCAGGCCAAGTTCGACGATTCGCCGTTCATCGCCTGGCTCGGCCTGTCGGTGCGCGACGTCAATCACGAACAAGGCGAGCTGACCGTACTGGCCCCCATGCGCCCGGAATTCGAGCGCGGCGCGGCCAGCGGCCAATGGCATGGCGGCCCGCTGGCCGCGGTGATCGATACCGTGGGCGATTTCGCCGTGGGCATGTTGCTGGGCCGTGGCCTGCCGACCATCAACTTCCGCGTCGACTATCTGCGCCCCGCCGTCAACACCGCGCTGACCGCCGTGGCCCGGGTGCGCCGCAACGGCCGCAGCGTGGGCGTGGCCGACGTCGACCTCTACAACGACCAGGGCGCGCTGGTGGCCATCGGCCGCGCCACCTACGCCACGCTCAGCCAGGGCTGAGCGGACTCTCATCCGAACGCAAGGACACACATCATGACTACTGCGCAGCGCCCCGGACGGCGCGCCTTCCTGACCCGCAGCGCCGCCGGCGGCCTGGCCGCCGGCCTGGGTATCGCGCCACAGGCGCTGCTGGCCGCGACTTCCCAACCCGGCGCCGATGCCGGCCCCGCCCGCAAGGGCGGCACGCTGGTGGCAAGCTGGGGCGGCCTGGAACCGCAAGCCCTGTTCGTGCCGGGCGGCGGCGGGTCCAGCCCGTTCCAGACCGCGACCAAGATCCTGGAACGCCTGCTGAAGCTGGACGCCGACCTGAAGTTCCAGCCCGCGCTGGCCCTGTCCGTCACGCCCGCGGCGGACTTCCGCAGCTACACCCTCAAGCTGCGCGAAGGCGTCACCTGGCATGACGGCGCGCCCTTCACATCCGCCGACGTGGTCTACAACGTGCTGCAGCACTGGAAGCCGATTTCCGCCGGCATCGCACTCAAATCGCTGACCGGCGCCACCGCCACCGATCCGCTGACCGTGGTGCTGAACTTCGACGCGCCAGTGCCAGAATTCTTCTTGAAGTCCACGCTGGCCGGCCAGTTCCAGCTGCTGCTGCCCAAGCACCTGTACGACGGCCGCGACATCATCACCAACCCGTTGAACAACACGCCGGTCGGCACCGGCCCCTGGAAGTACGGCAAGTGGGTGCGCGGCAGCCACGTCGAATACCTGCGCAATGACAGCTACTGGAATGCAGGCCAGCCCAACCTGGACCGCCTCATCATCCGCTGGTGGGGCGACCCTGCCACCCGCGGCGCCGCGCTGGAGACCGGCGAGCTGGGCCTGGCCTATTCCAATCCCGTGCCGGGGCGCGACATCGACCGCCTGCTCAAGACCGGCAAGGTGGTGGTCGACACCCGCGGCTACCAGAACTCGGCCTGGACCGTGACCGCCGAATTCAACCAGCGCCGCGACATCGTCAACCGCCGCGAGGTGCGCCAGGCCATCCTGCACGCGATCGACCGCCAGTTCATCGTCGACACCATCTACTACGGCCGCGGCAAGCCCGCCATTGCCCCCGTCTTCAGCAGCAACCCGCTGTTCTACACCGAGGACGTGCCGCGCTATCCATTCGATCCGAAAAAGGCCGCCGCGCTGCTGGACGCCGCCGGCCTGCCGCTCAAGGACGGCAAGCGCTTCACCGTGAACCTGGTGGCCGCCGCCTGGTTCGAAGAAAACGCCAAGCTCGGCCAATACCTGAAGCAGGCGCTGCAAGACGTGGGCATCGAGGTCAAGCTGGATTCCGTGGACCGCGCCACGGCGCTCAAGCGCATCTATGGCGACTACGACTACGACATCGCGGTCTCCAACTTCACGGCGCCGCTGGAGCTGGTGCCCACGGTGACCCAGTTCTACACCACCGACGGCATCGTCAAGGGCGCCGCTTTCCGCAACGCCACGGGCTACTCCAGCCCCGAAATGGACGCGCTGGTGGCCAAGCTGACCCAGGAAACCGCCCCGGAAGCGCGCCGCGCGCTGGCGCACCAGTTCGCCCGGCTGGCGTCCACCGACGTGCCCCATGTGCCGCTGGTGGAAATCCAGTCGTTCACGCTGGCCGGAAAAAACGTGCGCAACTTCACCACCGGCGCCAACGTCCAGGGCGAGAGCCTGGCCGACGTGTGGCTGCAGGCCTGAGGCGCGCATGCCGATCCGACTGATCTTGCGCCGACTGGCCCAGGCCGTGCCGCTGCTGCTGGGCGTGGTGGTGCTGAACTTCGCGCTCATCCAATCCGTGCCCGGCACCTTCCTGGACGTGATGACGGCCGAGCAGCAGGTCACCGATCCGGCGCTCATCGAGCGCCTGCGCGTGACCTACGGCATGGACCAGCCGCCCGCAGTTCAGCTGCTGAAGTACATAGGCTCGGTGGCGCGCGGCGACCTGGGCTATTCCTACCGCCACAACCTGCCGGTGCTGGACGTGATCCTCGCCCACCTGCCGGCCACGCTGCTGCTCATGGGCGCGAGCCTCGCCATCGCGGTGCTGGTGGGCATGGCGGCCGGCATCGTGTCGGCCGTCAAGGTCAACACCTGGTGGGACAGCGCCGTGTCGGTGTTCGCGGTGCTGTGCTTTGCCGCGCCCAGCTTCTGGCTGGGCATCATGCTGATCGTGCTGTTCTCGGTCAAGCTGGGCTGGTTTCCGGTGGGCGGCATGGTCACCATCGGCCTGGCCGGCGGCGCCTGGCGCCAGGCGCTGGACGTGCTGCATCACTTGGCGTTGCCGGCGCTGGCGCTGGGCCTGTTCTATTCCGCCGCCTATGCCCGCGTGATGCGCGCCTCGATGCTGGAAGTCAGCCGCATGGACTTCGTGCGCACCGCCTACGCCAAGGGGCTGACACGCAGCGCCGTGGTGCTGCGTCATGTGCTGCGCAACGCCTTCCTGCCCATCGTCACGCTGCTGGGCCTGCAATTGGGCGCGGTGCTGGGCGGCAGTATCGTAGTCGAAGCCGTGTTCAGCTGGCCCGGCATAGGCGCGGTGCTGTTCGACAGCGTCATGAGCCGCAACTATCCCGTGGTCCTGGGCATCCTGGTGCTCAGCTCCTTCGTGGTGATCATCGCCAATATCGCCGTCGACCTGATCTACACGCGGCTGGACCCGCGCATCAAGGCTGCCTGACATGTCTGCATCCCCTACCCTTGCTACTGCCCTGCCCACCGCATCCACGCGTCGCCACGCCTCGTTCGCGGCACGCTTTGCGCGCAACCGCGGCGCCGTCGCGGGCGCCACGCTGCTCGTGCTTGTTGCCTTCCTGGCTGCGGGCGCCGGCTGGCTTTACCCCGCCGATCCGCTACGCATCGTCGGCGCTCCCGAGATCTGGCCGTTCGAGTCCTGGCGCCATCCGCTGGGCACCGATTCCATGGGCCGCGACATCGCCGCCATGATTGCCCATGGCGCGCGCGCCACCTTGCTGATCGGCCTGGTGGCCGCGGCCACCGCCACCCTGATCGGCGTAAGCGTGGGCGCGGCCGCGGCCTGGGCCGGCGGCTGGATCGACGAAGGCCTGATGCGCGTGGCCGAACTGTTCCAGATCATCCCCAACGTGGTGTTCGTGCTGACGGTGGTGTCCATCCTGGGACCGCGCATCGAGCACATCACGCTGGCGGTCGGGCTGGTGTCGTGGCCGCCCATCGCCCGCCTGACCCGCGCCGAGTTCCTGTCCTTCAAGGAACGCGAGTTCGTGCAGGCCTGCCGCGCGCTGGGCATGAGGCCGTTGCGCATCGTCGCCGCCGAAATCCTGCCCAATGCCCTGCCGCCCGTGATCGTGATGTCTTCGCTGGTAGTGGCCGGCGCCATCCTCTACGAATCGGTCGTGTCCTTCCTGGGCCTGGGCGATCCCAACATCGCCAGCTGGGGCCGGCTGGTCGGCGAAGGCCGCAGCCTGATCCGCTCATCCTGGTACATCTGCGCCGTGCCGGGCGTGGCCATCATGCTGGCCGTGCTGTCGCTGAACCTGGTCGGTGACGGCCTGAACGACGCGCTCAATCCCAAGCTGCAAAGGCGTTGAGCCTCATTCTTTCCGGAAAATTCCATGACGCATTCCCTGCTCAACCTGGGCCATCTGGCCGACCCCGAACTGTCTTCCGATCTGCCCGCCATCATCGACCTGCGCCTGCCCGACGCGCAGCTGCACTACACCCATGCCCAGGTCCGCCTGCTGGCGGGCGGCGTGGCCGCCTGGCTGTCCGCGCGCGGGCTGGCGCCGGGCAGCCGCATCGCCATCGCCGCGCTGAATCGGGCCGAGTACCTGATCGCGTACTTCGGCATCATGCGGGCCGGCTATGTGGCCGTGCCCATCAACATCAAGCAGTCGCAGGAGAACATCGACTATGTGCTGCGCGACGCCGGCATCGCGCTCGCACTGGTGGACGGCCCGCGCCGCGCCGCCTTCGAGGCCAAGGTGCCGGTACTGGACTTCGACGATGCCGGTCCCCAAGGCTTTGCCGCGCAGATCGCGCCCACGGACTTCGGCTTCGTCACGCCGCAGGCCGACGACATCGCTCAGATGCTGTACACCTCGGGCTCCACCGGCAAGCCCAAGGGCGTGCCGCTCACGCATCGCGGCCAGCTCTGGGCGCTGGCCGCCACCTCCGGCGCCGTCGTCGCCGGCGCCGGCACACAGGAACGCTATCTGCTGGCCCAGCCGCTATTCCACATGAACGGTCTGTTCATGGCCAAGCGCGCCTTCGCCAGCAACAGCCTGCTGGTGATCCAGCCTTCGTTCGACGTCGCCGCCTATGCCGACGCGCTGGAGCGCTACCGCATCTCCGTCCTTACCGCTGTCCCCACCATGTTCGCCCGGCTGGTGAAGGACCCGGCGCTGCTGCAAGGCCGCGACCTGTCGGCGCTGACGCGGGTCATGCTGGGCTCGGCCCCCATGACCGTGGCGCTGCTGGAACGCATCCAGCGCGCCCTGCCCGGCGTGCGCGTAACCCACGGCTACGGCACTACCGAGGCCGGCCCGGCAGTGTTCGGCCCGCATCCCGACGGCCTGCCCACGCCCGCGCTGGCGCTGGGCTACCCGCTGGATCCCACTCAGGTGCGGCTCGCTGACGGTCCCAGCCCGGACCAGGGCGTGCTGCTGATGAAGAACCCCGCCGTGCTCGCGGGCTATCACAACCTGCCGGAGAAGAGCGCCCAGGTGCTCAAGGACGGCTGGTACCACAGCGGCGACGTGCTGCGGCGCGACGCCGACGGCTTCTACTATTTCGTGGGCCGCGCCGACGACATGTTCGTCTGCTCCGGCGAAAACATCTATCCGGTCGAAGTCGAGAAGCTGCTGGAATCGCACCCCGACGTGCGCCAGAGTTGCGTGGTGCCGCTGGCCGACGAGGAACGCGGCCACATCCCCGTCGCCTTTGTCGTGCGCCGCGACGGCAGCCGGCTGCACGCCGACGCCCTCAAGCGCCACGCGCTCGAACACGGCCCGGCCTACCAGCACCCACGCCGCATCCGCTTCGTGCATGAACTGCCCTGGGCCGGCACCAACAAGGTCGACCGCAACGCGCTGCTGCTTGCCGCGCGCGAACTGGAAGCGCAACACGCGTGGGCCCAACCCGAAACGGAAACCGCATGAGCAAGCCTGAATCCCCCGACAGCCTGAACGGCAAGACCGCCCTCGTCACCGGCGCCAGCCGCGGCATCGGCCGCGCCATCGCCCTGGCCCTGAGCCGGCGCGGCGCGCGCGTGGCGGTGCACTACAACAGCGCTGGCAATGCCGCCGACGACGTCGTGCGCCAGATCCAGGCGGCAGGCGGCCAGGCCTGGGCCTTGCAGGCCGACCTGGCGCGAGCCGACGCCGCGGCGGCATTGGCGCGGGACTTGCGCGCCTCGCTCGAGGAACGCTACGCCGATGACGGCCTGGACATCCTGGTCAACAACGCCGGCGTGGGCCTGCGCGCCCGCCTGCCGGAAGTCACGCCAGACGCGTTCGACCGGGTGCTGCAAGTCAACCTGAAGACGCCTTTCTTCCTGATCCAGCAGACCCTGCCCTTCCTGCGCGACCATGGCCGGATCGTCAACGTGTCCTCCATGGGCACCCGCGCCGCCTATCCGGAAATGAGCGTCTACGCGCCGGCCAAGGCCGGGTTGGAGGCGCTGACGCTGCTGCTGGCGAGCGAACTCGGCGCACGCGGCATCACCATCAATGCGGTGCTGCCCGGCGCCACCGCCACCGACCTCAATACCCGCGCCCGCGATCCCGAGCACAGCAAGGTCATCGCCACGACGATTGCATTGGGCCGTGTGGGGCAGCCTGAGGATATTGCGGACATCGTCGCCTTTCTGGCCTCGCATGAGGGGCGCTGGATCACTGGGCAGAGTATCGATGCGACGGGCGGGCAGCGTCTGTAGGCTCGGCCCGCCGGGCAATCTTGCGTCTTCCTTCAAGAACGGATCGACCACGATGTGCGCAATTCGAAGTAGTGGTTTTCCCTAGCCTCAAGGGACGCACTGCGCCTGAGCGGCGTTCCAAGGCAGTCGACAGCGAAGCCGGTGCAGGTAGAACCGCAGCCCGACAGCGCTCGGCGGCGCCGCTGCGGGGTCGGCTGCTGGCACGCCCCATTATCAAAAAAAAATTTGCCTCTTGGCAATGCCGGCCAGCCGCCGCGTGCAATCGCGCATCGGCCATTTGCACTAGGAGAAAAGTAGTAGTAGGGTTCCATGGCGTTCATGTTGTGTCTGCTCGAAAGACGGCGCATCAATATTCCTGCGGCGTCCAGATTGACTTCCGGTCACATTTCCTCTGGCAGGAGCCGCTCGTGAAATGCGCAGAACATGAAGATGTCCCCCCCATTGTTCAATCGCCGAACCTCGCGGCTCGTGTCGCCATCGGACTTGCCGCGGCGCTCAGCGGCTCGGCGACGCTTGCGGAGATAATCCCGCAAGGCACCTACATCATCCCATTTCGGGTTGTCGACGGCGAAGAAAAGACGTTTGTCGGCGGCACGGTCATCACGCCTAAACCGCCCTACCCCATATCCATGGGCGGTACGGGCATTCAGGTCCAAGGGGGCTTGGCCATCCTGGATCCCTCGCTCGGCGACGGAACGCCCATCCGCATAAGCGTCAGCGGCAACGCCATCGACGGCTTGTATGTCAAAAGCGGCGGCAAGATGGTGGTCAGGCCGGGAGGCGTCTACGTCTATGCCACCGGCGGAAGCGTGCGGGGCATCTACAACGTCGGGGAGACGGGCGTTCCGTCAGAGTTCGATGGTACGAACGTGTTTGTCACGACGGATTTTGCCGGCTCCCATGCCCTGCGCACCTATGGCCCCGGTGCGACGACCGTACTGCGGGACTCGACGCTGACCACCTTGCAAAGCGGCTCCAAAGGCGCCGAGGTGTGGCGAGGCGCCAAAGCCAATCTGTACGACACCGCCATCCTGACCAAGAGTTCCGCCGCCTACGGCGTCCATGTCTTCGAGAAAGACAGCCTGCTCACGGCCACAAACGGATCGATCACCACCGAAGGCACGACCGCATACGGCGTTCTGGTACAGGACTACGGCAAATTCATGGGCACCGGCACGTCGGTTCGCGCACAAAACGCGATCGGCGTCTATGTCTTTACCAACGGCATATTCCAGGCCGATGGAATGACCATCCAGTCCGACCGCACTTACGGCATGTACGTCAACGGCGGCAGCGCCACCTTAAAAGACACCCAGGTGAGCACGCTGGCCGCGGGCTCGTTTGCGCTGTTCGTCAACGGCGGGCCGCCCGCGACCGTGGACGGCGGGCAGATTCTGACCTTCGGCGACCGTTCAGTGGCCGTGCGCACCCAGTCCGGCGCCGTGGCGAACATCAACGGCACCCGGATGAGCACGCTGGGACAGGCGGCGTACGGCATCCACGTCGAGGGCTGGGGCACGGTCAATCTGGGCCGCGACGGCGAGACGGGAAGCCTGGTCGACACCCAGGGCGCGGACGCCGATGCCGTCCGCGTGTCGGTCAACGCCACGCGCTTCAGCGCCACCGGCGCGACGCTGCAAACCTCAGGCGCAAATGCCCAGGGCTTGCATCTGACCGGGGCGGCGGGCGCCGCGGCAAAGACGTACACCCTTGTGGATTCCAAGATTGCCTCAGCCCAAGCCGACGGCATACATCTATCGGAGGGTCCCGCCATCGTGTCTTTGAGCGGCTCCTCCGTCACCGGCGGCAATGCCGCCATCAACGTCGGCGCCACTGCCGTCGCGACCGCGGATATCGGCGCCAGCGGCACCTTGATCCAGGGCCGCGTGCTGACACAGCCTGGCAGCACGACCAATCTTTCCATGAGCAATGACAGCACCTGGCAGGTGACGGGAAACTCCAACCTCACGAACCTGGTCAATACCAACAGCCTCATTGACTTTACGCCCCCGCAAGCCGGCAGCTACAAGACCGTCACGACGCGCAACTACGGCGGGAACGGCACCATCGCGCTCAATACTTACCTGGGAGATGACAGCTCTCCGTCGGACAAGCTCATCGTCAATGGAGGGAGCGCCACGGGCACATCGCAACTGCGCATAAAGAACACTGGCGGCCCCGGCGCGTTGACGACGGCAAGCGGGATTCAGGTGGTCGAGGTGACCAACGGCGGCGTATCCGGCGCGGGTGCGTTCGCGCTGTCCGGTCGCGCGGTGGCTGGCCCCTACGAGTATCGGCTCTATCAGGGATCCGCGGCAGCACCGACCGATCAGAACTGGTACTTGCGGTCTGAAAAGGAAGCGCCTCCGCCGCCGCCCCCTCCACCACCTCCACCACCTCCGCCTCCCCCGCCTCCCCCGCCTCCTCCGCCTCCTCCTCCGCCTCCTCCGCCGCCACCGCCGCCGCCACCGCCTCCGCCGCCGCCGCCGGACCCGGAGCCCGAGCCCGAGCCCTTGTATCGGCCCGAAGTCGCGGCTTACCTGGCCAACCAACGCCTGGTGGGGCAGATGTTCGTGCAGAGCATGCACGACCGTTTAGGTGAACCTCAATTCATCGAATCGCAACCGTTCGCGGCCGACGGCAGCAAGCGTAATTCGCTCTGGCTGCGCACCTCAGGAAAATGGGAAGGCAGCCACAGCCGCGACGGCAACTTTGACGTGAGCACCGACCTGTTCCTGTTGCAGGGCGGCGGCGATCTTGCGCAATGGAAGCTCTTTTCCGAGACAGATCGATTGCACCTCGGAGCCATGCTTGGATACGGGACGGCTGACAGCACTGCCCGCGCCGACGGCAATCCATACAAGGCAAAAGGCCGCGTCAACGGCTACAGCGCAGGCGTCTATGGCACATGGTTTCAAAACGACGAGACCAAACTGGGCGCCTACGTGGACACCTGGTTCCAATACGGCTGGTTCAACAACCGGGTGCAAGGCGCCGAACTGCCGCGCGTGGACTACGACTCGCAGGCTTGGGCGATATCTGCGGAAGCCGGCTACGCATTCAAGCTGCGGGAAAACTGGACGCTGGAGCCGCAGGCTCAAATCATCTATGTCGACAGCAATACCGACAGCATCACCGAGCAGAACGGCACCCGGGTAGACCGCGCCGATTCGAACGGCACCATTACCCGCCTTGGGGTGCGCACCTTCACCACATTTGACCTTGGCAACAACCGCCAGGCCCAACCTTTCGCAACCGTGAACTGGTGGCACAGCAACGTCGACAGTTCCGTGTCTTTCAATCAATTACCCATCGGAGACCTGTATCCCAAGGACCGATATGAATTGAAGCTGGGGGTGCACGCCAACTTCACCAAGGGCTGGACGGGATGGGTCAATGCTTCCGGCAGCTGGGGCGCGCAAGACTACCATCAGTATGTGGGGCGGATCGGCGTGAAGTACACGTGGTGAGGCCAGCCTGTAGGGAAGGCGTCGGATGGAATCGGCTGGCTAAAAGGTCGGCCGATTCAAGATGCGCTCGTATTGAAGAAGGTCTTCTGGTGAAAAGCAGCAGAAAATCACCTCCTGGATAGAGGAGTCCCCAGCGAGGCTTTCGCGCACAGTCCTGACTGCCACCTCCGCTGCCAATTCAATGGGATACCCATATACCCCCGTGCTGATGCTGGGAAACGCAATCGATGTGACCGCCCTTTCCTCGGCAAGCTCGATGCACCGGCGATAGCAGCTGGCCAGCAGCGCCGGTTCTCCGCTATCTCCGCCCCGCCATACCGGGCCCACCGTATGGATGATGTACCGAGCGGACAGGCGATAGGCTTGGGTCACCTTGGCATCCCCGGTCTTGCAGCCGCCCAGCAAACTGCATTCCTGCAGCAGATCCGGGCCAGCCGCGCGATGGATGGCGCCATCGACCCCGCCACCGCCAAGCAATGAGGAATTTGCAGCGTTGACGATGGCATCCACCTGGAGCTTCGTAATATCTGAACGGATTGCGCGCAGGCTTGTGGACATGATCTTGCTCCTTGCGGCACTGAATAATTTATGACTTCCCAAGTTCGGATAATGGATGCCAGTCTAAAATTCCGCCTGCCTGACACAGCCAAAATTGTAGACCGACATCCCCCCTCACATGCAACGACGCCTTCTTAATGCCCTGCTGATTGCCCTCCTCGCCAGCTTCGGCGTGCCAGGCAGTCCGACGCGGGCCCAAACCCAATCGGCTCCAAAGATACAGCCTGGGGAGGGACGCCCCTACGAAATCGCCGATAGCGAAGTATGGGACGTGCCCGACCCCATGTCGGGCCGCGGCTACCAAGTCTTCGTCGCCTTGCCGCCCTCTTATGCGAAGCAGCCGCAGCGGCGCTACCCCGTGCTTTATGTGACCGATGCCGACTATGCTTTCCCCATCATCCGGCAGCTGGGACGCCGCCTGAACGTCGAAGGGCCGCAAATCGAGGAATTCATTCTTGTCGGCCTGTCCTATGGCAAGGGCGAGGACGGCGGAGTCAGCCGTCAGCGCGACTACACGCCGACCCCGAACGGTCCAAGCACCGCGCCACCCAACGCGATCCATGGCCAGGCGCGTGCCTATCAACAGTACCTGCGCGATCAGGTAAAGCCTTTCGTTACCGCCCGCTATCGGGCCGACGCGGCGAGAGCCCTCTTTCTCGGCCACTCCTACGGCGCCCTGCTAGGGACGCAGATCCTTTTCACCGAGCCCGGCATGTTCAACGGCTATATCCTGGGCAGTCCTTCTCTCTGGTATGACAAGCGATATGCATTGAAGCTCGAAGCGCGCTATGCGCAGCAGCATCAGGATCTGGCGGCGAACGTTTATCTTTACGTCGGCGCCTATGAGGCCCTGCGCAAAGGTGACCGGCGCTACAACCAGACGGTGGACATGGTCGCCGACAACCGAGCGCTGGAGACGGCGCTGCAAGGCCGGAAATATCCAGGCTTGAAACTGAAGTCCGTGGTCCTGAACGACGAGGACCATCTCACCGTGGCGCCGCGCGGCTTCACGCAGGCCCTGAAGTATTTGTTGCCGGTGCGCTGAGCAATTACACAGATCTGGCCTGAATCCACGTCGGATAAGCCTGCCCTAGATCGCAGGCCCCTTCAGTTCGATCTGATTGCCGTCGGGATCGAAGCAATAGATCGAAGGCCCTTCGCCTTCCGCGCCATATCGCATCACGGCCTTGTCCGCCGTAATGCCGAAAGCGCGCAGATGCTCCAGGATGGCCGTTTCATCGAACGGATCGACCCGCAGGCAAAAGTGGTCGAGATTGTGCCGGTCTTTCCCTGGGGCTCCACCGCCTGCCGCTCCCAATGGCCCTTGCACGTCGACCAGATCGATCATGGAGCTGCCTGCGCCCAGATGGATCATGGCGTACTCATCGTTTTTCTTCTTGATGGAACAGCCTAGCACCTTGGTATAAAACTCCAGGCTACGCGCCATGTCCTGCACTCTCAGGACCACGTGGTCCAAGTGCTTGATCTGAAATACCGGCATGATGATCCTCCTGGGGCAGAGTGAGATTCGGGTTGGATATTGACCAACTGCAGACAGATGGCGGTCCTCAAAGGGAGGATCGGAACTTCACGAACACGAGTTCAGGGTCGCCGTCATCCAGATTTTCGATTTGGCCGCTACTGATAAAGCCCAGCTGGCCAAGCAATTGGCGCATCGCGTTGTTTGAAGTATTGGTCGACGTGAACAGTTTTCCTCCCTGGCATTGCAACTCCAGCGTCCGCAGGATTGCCGTAGCGACGCCACGGCGCCGCGCCGAATCTCTAACGACGACCAGCGGAATGAAATCGTGTTCGAAGAACGAGTGGTCAAGCACCCCGTAACCGATCAGCGCCGAAGCATCGTCTGCTTCCGTCGCGGCCCAGCATTGGCCGGCAGCCACCGCATGGGCAATAAATGTCCTCCTGCCCGGTTCTTGCCTGGCGATCGGATCCAGTTCAACCATCGAATCGATGTCTCCGCTCTGGGCTATACGGACGTGCGTTTGGAGAGACATGGTCGCCGGGCATCGGGATAGGAGGATTCTTAGTCTACCGTGCCAGCTAGAACCGATCGAGCTTCAGTCCAGCCGCCAGATAATCCACAAAAGCGCGCACCTTGGCAGGCGGCAGCCTGTTCTCCTGCCAGAGCGCGTGTATCGGCACCGGCTTGGACTCGAAATTTTCCAATATGACTTCCACCTGTCCCGTATCCAGCAGGTGCCTGATCTGCCACAGCGGCGAATAGCCGATACCGAGCCCGACGCTGACGGCGGAATAAATTGCCGCCATCGTATTGGTCCGGAACGGACCCCGGACCCCGACGTTGCGCCGCTTGCCGTCTATCTGAAAGGCCCATTGCCCCGACTGTTGATCGACGGTCCTGACGATACAGGCATGCTGGCGCAGTTCCGAAGGATGCGCGGGGCGGCCATGCTGTTCGAAATAGGAAGGCGCTCCGAACACGACTCTGCGTAAGGCTCCCAATCGCCGCCCTTGCAAGCCGGAGTCCGGCAGATCGGCGATGCGTACGACCAGATCGAGGCCTGCAGCGGCAAGATCGACAAAGGCATCCGTCAGCTGCAGATCGACCTCGATCTGCGGGTACTCGCGCATGTATTCCGCGATGACCGGAACCAGGAAGTCCGGGCCGAACAGCACCGGGGCGCCGACACGCAACAGGCCCGAGGGCGCGGCTCGACGGTCGGCGACTTCCAGCCGGGCCTCGCCTATCTCTTCCATTGCCGGCTTGACCCGCCGGAAGAAGGCCTCGCCCGCCTCGCTGAGCGAGGAATGCCGCGTGGTGCGATGGACCAGTTGAACGCCCACATCGTCTTCCAGCGCAACGAGAGAACGGCTGACGGCTTGTAGAGAGCGGCCAAGGTTTCGCGCGGCCTTGGTCAGGCTTCCGGTTTCAGCGATATGGATGAACGCTTCCAGGTCTTCGAGGCGGCTCATTATTTATCTCGATTATCGTTATTCACATTCAATTTCTACAAGCATTGTTCCACTAATCGGTAGAAAATACACTGCCTTCGTACTCACACGCATACGAAGGAGAAACCCTGTGAACGGCACTCAACCTATCGTTTTGGTCGTCGGGGCCACCGGCAAATTCGCAAGCCTGGTGGTTCCTGAATTGCAGCGGCGCAAGGTCACGGTACGGGCGCTCGTGCGCGACGAGGCACGCGCCGCGAGGGCCCGCTCGCTGGGCGCGACAGAGACCGCCATCGGCGACCTCCGCGATGCCGACAGTCTCGCGGCCGCCACGCAAGGCGTGGACGGCGTGTTTCATATCGGCCCGGCGTTCACCGCGGACGAAGCGCCGATGGGGGTCGCCTTGGTCCAGGCGGCCGAGCGCAGCGGCGTGAGGAAGTTCGTCTTTTCATCGGTCATCCAGCCGACGAACATGCGCTTGGCCAATCACGCCAGCAAGATTCCGGTGGAGGATGCCCTCTATTCCTCACGGCTGGAATATACGATCCTGCATCCCGCCAACTTCATGCAGAACATCGGTTTGGCCTGGCCATCGATCCGCGACCATTCCAGCTACGCCGAGCCCTTTCCCCGGGACACAAGAATCGCTCGCGTGGACTATCGCGATGTGGCCGAGACTGCCGCAATCGCCCTGACCGGGGACAGGCTGGCCTACGCGACCTTGGAGCTCTGCGCCGGCATGTACAGCCGCACGGACATTGTCGCGGCCTTGACCGAGGAACTGGGATCTCCGGTCGCAGCGCTCGAGCCCGGTTTCAGCGCATGGGCGGAAAACGCCCGCCTGCCTTATGGCGACCAGCAGTTGCCTTTGCTGTCGAAGGTTTTCGATCACTATCGCGCCTATGGGCTTGGAGGAAATAGTCTGGCGCTAAGGGCTGCGCTCGAACGCGAGCCGCGCTCGCTACGCACATACATCAAAGACCTGATCGCCGAGAAAAACTCAGCTCGGAATGGCGGGGAGTATTGAAATGCCCAAGAACCCGACTAGATCCACCCTGAAGAAACTCCCACAGCGCTATGCCCCCTTCCTGATGCCGCTGGTTCTTTCGGTTTTCATGTCGGCCATCGTTTCCGCGGTGGCGACTGCCACGAGCGTGGGCCTGGGCTCCGACTTTGTCATCAGCTGGCCCAGCGCCTGGGGCGCCTCGTGGATCGTGGCTTTTCCCAGCCTCTTGCTGCTGCTGCCGGTCGTGCGCCGGATAGTCGCCTGGATGGTGGTCCAGCCCTAGGCTGGGCAGCGCCGGCATCAATCCCGCGTGGCTGCGCCGGCGTGCGTCAACCGGCCGGCCACGCAAGCATCGCGGCATCGATGATCATGTTGAGCTTCTTCACGCCGGCGCCGTCGCGGGCCTGGATCGACAGGCCTTCCAGCACGGTCGTGTAGAACGCGGCAAGCTGACGGACATCGGCGGACGGCGCAAGGTCGCCCTCGGCAATGCCTCGGGCCAGACGGTCCCTCAGCATCGATTCGCCATCCTTCCGGTTTGCGGCAAGAAACGCGCGCACGCTTTCGTTTTCGGGCGCGCCCAGCAACGATGACAACACGACCATGCAACCCCGCGGCCCCTCGGCCACGGCATAGGCGCGCGCGTTCGATCGCAGCATGGTTTCGACGGCCTCGCGCGCCGTGCGGGCCACGCTGAGGCTCTGCGACGTCGCCCGCCCCTCGACGCGGTCGTAGAGTTCGACCGCTTGGCGGAAGATCTCTTCCTTGCAACCGAAGGTCGCATAGAGGCTGGGCTTGTTGACGCCGGTGGCGCTGACGAGATCCTGGATCGAGGTGCCTTCATAGCCTTGCGTCCAGAAGGTTCGCATGGCCGCCAGCAAGGCCTGGTCCTTGTCGAACTCCTTGGGACGCCCGATTTTCGGCGCGGGGGCCGATTTCGCTTGCTTGTCAGAATTCACGATTCGATTATCCGCAGACCCGCCACACCAACGCCGATCAGCCCCAGAAACAACAGTTTGGCCGATGACATCTGCTCGCCGAGCACCAATGTTCCGAAAACCGCCACGCCGAAAGCGCCGATACCCACCCAGATTGCGTAAGCAGTGCCCACAGGCAGATGCTTCAGGGCCAAGGCGAGCAGCAACAGGCTCAGCATGGCGACGCTGATGCCGATCAGACTCGGCCAGAATCTCGTCAAGCCGTCTGCCTGCTTCAGCGCCAAGGCCCAGACGATTTCAAGCATGCCGGCCAGAACCAGGAGTCCCCAGGCCATTTGAATCTCCATTCCTGTTTGACAGTGATTGGATCATGCCACCGACGGCTCCGCCCATGCGGAAATCCTAGGCGGTGAAGCCGCCATCGATCGCGAGCGATGCGCCGGTAATGAATTGGCTCTCGGCCCCTGCGAGATAGGCCACAGCAGCCGCAATCTCCCCGGGTTCGGCATAGCGCTTGACCGCCATGAGCTCCAGCTCGGCGGCCACCGTCGGGCCATCGGCGGGATTCATATCCGTGTCGGTCGACCCGGGATCGACAATGTTGACCGTAATGCCCCGGCCGCCGACCTCGCGCGCGAGGCCCTTGGTGAATCCGATGAGCGCGGACTTGCTCATCGCATAGAGCGTCACGCCTCCATACGGCACGCGTTGGGCGAAGCAGGAGCCGATGGAAATGATGCGGCCGCCAGCCCCCATGTAAGCCAGCGCGGCTTGCGAGGCCACGAACACCGCCTTGACGTGGATCGCCAGGGTGTCGTCGATTTCTTCGAGCGTGGCGTCCTCGACCGGCCCGTAAGGGAACACGCCGGCGCTATTGACCAGTATGTCCAGCCTGCCCAATTCGCCGGCAGTCTGCTCTACCGCCGCCCGGACGGCGGCCGGATCGCGGCTGTCCGCCTTGATGGCCAGGACCTTGGCGCCGCTTTTGCCGAGTTCATGGGCGTAGTCTCTGGCCGTCTGATCCGATCTGGCATAAGTGAAGGCGACATCGGCGCCCCGTTCTGCAAACCTACGAACGATGGCGGCGCCGATGCCCCGCGTTCCTCCAGTGACCAGCGCGACCTTGCCTTGGAATTCCATTGCGAAAGCTCCTTTTATACCGATCGGTTAAAAAGATACTACGCGAGGCGGAATTCATCGTCAAGCATCACCGCCCGCGCAGATACCCGTCCCGCGTTTGCGGCAGCTTCATCCCAAGCACCGCGGAAGCGACCTGGGTGCGCAGGATCTGCGCCGTGCCGCCCGCGATCGTGAACATGCGCGCATCGCGCACGTGGCGCTCCATCGGCATGTCGCGCCCATAGCCGGACGAGCCATGCAGCTGCAAGGCGTCGTTGGTCACGCGTTGCGCCGTTTCGGCGGCAAAGATCTTGGCCTGCGCGGCCAACGACAGGTCTGGAAAGCCGAAGGTCCGCGGGGTGCCGCTGCGCGCGGCCGCGTGCAGCATGTGCCGCGCGGCATTCAGCTGGATGGCCATGTCGGCAACCATCCACTGCAGGCCCTGGAACTCCGCTATCGGCCGGCCGAACTGCTGGCGTTGCTTGACGTAGTCCACGGCCTCCTCGAAGGCGCCCTGCGCGATGCCCAGCGCCACCGTGCCCGCGCCCACGCGCTGGGCGTTGTAGGCCTGCATCAGGCCGGCGAAGCCGCGCTTGAGCCCCTCCGGCGGGACTACCAGCATGGACTTGTGCACCTTGAGGTCATGGAACTTGATGTAGGTCTCGGGTATGCCCCGCACGCCCATGGCGTAGGAGCGCTTGGCGATCTCCAGCCCATCATCCGCGCCGTCCGGTTCGCGCACGTGGATGAACGCGCCTATGCCCAGATCCTCGCCATCGTCGATGACCCGCGCAAAGATCAAATGCAGGCGCGACACCCCGCCTCCAGTGATCCAGTACTTCTCGCCATTGATGAGGTAGTCGTCGCCCTTGCGGACGGCCCTGGTGCCCATTTCACTGGCTGCGCTGCCGGCCTGGGGCTCCGATATGCAGATGGCGGGCTTGTCGCCCGCCAGCACGCAGCCGGCGGCCAGTGTCTTCTGCTCATGGCTGCCGTACTGCATGATGGCGCCGATTGCGCCCATATTGGCTTCCACCGTGATGCGTCCCATGGTGGCGCAGGCGCGGGCCATTTCTTCCACGACCAGGACGGTATCGAGATAGCTCAGCCCCTGTCCGCCGTACTCCCGTGGAATCGTCATGCCCATGAAGCCGCTTTCGCGCAGCAGCCGGACATGGTCCCAGGGATACTGTTCGGATTGGTCGGTGGCCGCGGCCGCCGGCTTGAATACGGTCTGCGCCAGTTCGCGCGCGCGCTGTTGCAGCGCCAATTGGTCTTGGGAAAGTTCAGTCATGGTTCATCCTTGCTACGTGCAAAACTCCGGCCAGGCCACAAGGCCCGCCGGCATCAACCCACCTTGATATCCGCGCGCCGCGCCACCTCGGCCCAGCGCTCGACCTCGCTGCGCGTCAGCGCCGCCAATTCCTGCGGCGTGCCTCCGCCCGCATCGGCGCCCAGCGCGATCCAGCGCTGCACGAACGCCGGGTCGGCGAACGCGTCGTTGACTGCCGCGTTGAGCACGCGCACCACGTCCGCGGAGGTGGACGGCGGCGCATAGATGCCGTACCAGCTGGTCGCGTCGTAATTGGCCGCGCCGCTTTCCGCCGCCGTGGGCACATCGGGCAGGCTGGGCGAGCGCACCTTGGAAGTCACCGCGATCGCGCGCACGCTGCCGGCCCGGATGTGCTGGATGGCCGACGGCATGGTTTCGAACATCATGTGCACGTTCCCCGCAATGATGTCGACGATCGCCGGCGCTGAACCGCGGTAAGGCACATGCATCATCTGGGTGCCGGTGACGTTCTTGAAGTACTCGGCCATCAGGTGCTGCATGGTGCCCGCACCCGGCGTGGCATAGCTGTACTTGTCCGGATTGGCCTTCAGCAGCGCCACCAGCTCCTGCACGTTCTGCGCGGGCAGATCCTTGTTGACGATCAGCGCATGGTTGACGCGTCCCAGAAAGCCCACGGCAGTCATGTCGCGGATGTCGTATCCCAGCTTCGGATATACGGATTGGGCGATCGCATGATGCACCGCGCCGAACAGGATGGCGTAGCCATCGGGACGGGCCTTGGCCACGGCGTCCGCCCCCAGCGTGCCGCCGGCGCCGCCACGGTTCTCCACGATGACCGACTGGGCCAGGCTGGCGCGCATCGGCTCGGCCAACTGCCGCGACAGGATGTCCACGGTGCCGCCCGGCGCGTAGGGCGCAATCAACCTGATGCTCTGCGAGGGGTACTTGCCTTGCGCAAATGCCCGGCTCAATGGCGTCAATGCAGCAAGCGCCAACAACTGTCTCCTATCCATGTCTCTCTCCTCGTGTGTCCGCCCTCGTCCGGGGCGGTGTTGTCTAAGGTGTGTACCGTCAGCGTCCTGCGCCCATGCCCCGGGAACGCCCTACTCCTGGCGGCCGCCTCCCGCTGTCGTCCAATCGGCCAGGATCTGCTGCGCGTGCTCGTCCAGGCGGGGCGGCGGCCTGCGGTAGGAGACCGGCGTGGCGGACAGCTTCAAGGGGTTCGCCAACAGGTTCAGCTCGCCGCCTTGCGCCCATGCGCAAGGCATGCGCAAATGCGCGCCGCGGGCCTGAACGTGCGGATCATTGAACACATCGCGCAAATCGTTGACCGGGCCGCAAGGCACGCCCACGGCTTCCAGCTGTTCCAGCCAGGTCTTTCTTGGGCGCAGGGCCAGCGCATCCTGTACCCGCTCGCATAGTTCCGCGCGATGGGCAACGCGGGCGGCATTGGACGCGTAGCGCGCGTCGTCAGCCAGACCGGCCACGCCGGCCACTTCGCAAAAGCGCCGGAACTGCGCATCGTTGCCCACGGCAAGAATCATGGGACCGTCCGCGGCGTCGAATACCTGGTAAGGCACGATGTTCGGATGGCCGTTGCCCAGGCGCGTCGGCAGCTCCTGCGCGGCAAGATAGTTCGTCCCCGCGTTCACCAGCCAGGCAATCTGGCTGTCCAGCAACGAGATGTCGATGTGCTGCCCCAAGCCGGTCAAATCCCGATGGCGCAACGCCGCCAGGATGCCGACGGCGGCATACATGCCGGTCATGACATCCGCGATGCCCACGCCCACCTTCATCGGCGCGCCCTGGGGCTCGCCGGTAAGGCTCATGATCCCGCCCATGCCCTGGATCAGGAAGTCGTAGCCGGCGCGCTTCGCGTAGGGACCCGTCTGGCCGAATCCGGTGATGGAGCAATAGACCAGGCGCGGGTATCGATTCTTGAGCTGCGCATAGTCCAGGCCATACCTGGCCAGGCCGCCAACCTTGTAGTTTTCGACCAGCACATCGGCATTTCCCAGCAGTTGGTGCAGCGTGTCGCGGCCCGCTTCAGTGGCGATGTCGAGCGCGATGGACCGCTTGTTGCGGTTAGCGCTCAGGTAGTAGGCACTTTCCGCGGTCGCGCGCCCGTCCTGGCCGTTGATGTACGGCGGCCCCCATTTCCGGGTGTCATCGCCCTCGTCCGGCTTTTCCACCTTGACCACGTCCGCGCCCAGGTCGCCCAACAGCTGCGTCGCGCTCGGGCCCGCCAGAATGCGCGAGAGGTCCAGGACACGCACGCCACTGAGCGCGGAAGCTTCCACTGACTGCATACGCCTTCTCCATCAGAGTCGATCGATGCAGTCTAGAATTCCCAATCCTCACCTTCAATTGAGTTTTTTTTCAATATGAAGGGGAACATGACGCACGGGCCAGATCGTGGCCGCGCGCTCTACTTGACCGGGAACTTCAGCTTGGGCGCGGCCTCCCTGACCATGGTCCAGAAAGCATGCGCGGCGGGCGACAGCCTGCGTTCGTTCAGGCATGCCAGGCCCATCCTGCGCTTGGAGGCGGGGCTGATCTTCCTGTAAACCAGCCCGTCGTAGGCCTGCGGCAGCACCAGCGACGCAAGCACCGAGATGCCCTGCCCGCGCCTGACGAATTCCAGGATGGACATGATCTGCGAGAGGTCGTGCGCGATATGCGGCTTGGCGCCGGCGCGCTCGAACATGCGCGTAATGACCGGTTGCGAGCCCGCCCGCGTCATGATCAGGGGATAGTCGATCAGGTCCTTCACCGCGATCGACTTGCGCTCGGCCAGCGGATGACCGGCGGGCAGCACCACCATCAGTTCGTCGGTGACCAGCGCCAACGTATCGAAATCAGGCTTGGGCAAGGCCACCACCCCGATCTCGATGCGGCGCTCGACCAGCGCGCGCTCCAGTTCCGGGTCCGGCTTCTCGGTCACGAACACGTCTACGCCCGGATAGCGCGCTTTGAACATCTCCAGCAGCTGCGGCAGGATGTTCAAGGAGGAACTCGCGCCCAGGGAGCCGAGATTCAGCAGCCCCGAGCGCAGGCCCGCGCTGGCGTTCGCCGTCGCCCGTACGATCTGCAGGGAGGCGAACACGTCCCTGACGTGCGGCAGGATTTGCTGGCCGGCATAGGTGAGATGCACGCCCGGCGCATTGCGGTCGAGCAAGGGCGCCCCCAGCGTGGCCTCCAGCGTGCGCAGGGCATGGCTGGTGGCCGAGGGCGTCATGCCCAGCCGCGCGCCGGCGCCCGCAATACTGTCGGCCGAAGCCAGCGCCAACAACAGTTCCAGCTGTCTGAGGGAGAGGGATTTTGCTGCCTGATCCGGCATGGCCATGTTTCCTTGGTGCTAAGCCGCCAGCGCTTGCGCCAGCTCCAACGCCCGCGCCAGAAACGCCGACGCATCGTCCTTGCGATAACTGACGATCACCGGCGACACGAAAGTGTCGGCGTCGATCGCCACATGCGCCACATCCTGGCGCTGCAAGCGCTGCACCGAGGCCGGCACCACCGTCACGCCCAGCCCGGCCGCGACCAGGCCGATGGCGGTCTGCAACTCGTTGGCTTCCTGTACCACCTGCGGCGCATGTCCCGCCGCGCGGAACAGCCCCAGCACATGGTCGGAGAAGTTCGGGCGCGGGCGCGCCGGATACAACACGAAGGGCTCGCGCGCCAGACGCTCGACAGATACCCGGCGCAGCCGCGCGATCGGATGGCCCAGCGGCACCGCCGCCATCAGCGCTTCGGTCATCAGCACGCGCCGTTCGATGGCGGGGTCGTCGAACAGGATACGGCCTATGCCCAGATCGATGCGTCCGGCCTTCAGCGCCTCGAGCTGCGGCAAGGTAGTCATTTCCGTGAGGCCGACCTCGACCTGCGGATCGGCGTTGCGCAGTTGCCGGATCAGCTCCGGCACGAAGCCATAGAGCGTGGACGGCACGAAGCCTATGCCGAACCAGCGCCGCTGCGTCTGTCCCAGCCGGCGCGTGCCCTCCAGCACCTCTTCCAGGCGCGCGGTCAACAGACGCGATTGTTCCAGCAGGAAGCGGCCCGCTTCCGTCAGCCGCAGCGCCCGCGTGGTGCGTTCGAACAGCTGCACGCCCAGTTCTTCCTCGAACAGGCGTATTTGACGGCTGAGCGGCGGCTGGGCCATGTGCAGCCGGGCGGCCGCGCGCGTGAAGCTGCCTTCTTCCGCCACGGCCTGAAAATAGCGCAATTGCCTCAGTTGCATTGCATGACCTCATACATACCAAAAAGGTATCAATCGGAACCCATATAGTCTTGGACTCGCACGGAAAACGCAAGCCATACTGACACATCGCACAAACCTGATCGTAAAAGTATGAATGCCGGGAATTTCCCCCGGCGAGTCTGCGGACCATCGGCGCGCGGCGACACAATAATTCGAGCACTACGGAGACCATCATGCGCTTGCGCCCTGTATTCAAACGACTTGCCCAGGCCTGCGTGAGCCTGGCCCTGCTGGGCGGCGCGTCCGCGGCGCTGGCGCAGACCTATCCGGATCATCCGGTCAAATGGATCGTGCCCTTCCCGCCGGGCGGCGCGATGGACAGCATCGCCCGCACCCTGGGCGAATCCATGGGCAAGCAGCTCAACACCACCTTCATCGTGGAGAACCGCGCGGGCGCCGGCGGCAATATCGGCGCGGCCAGCGTGGCCCGCGCCAAGCCCGACGGCTACACCATCCTGATCGTGGCCAACGGCATGGCCGTCAATCCGGCGCTGTACACGGACCTGAACTACGACCCGATCAAGGATTTCGCACCGATCTCGCTGTTGGCCGTGGTGCCGAATGTGCTGGTCACCAATCCCGCGCGCACCGGCGCCACCAGCGTGCAGGATGTGATCGCCAAGGCCAAGGCGCAGCCCAACCACTACACCTATGCCTCGGCCGGCGTGGGCACCTCCATCCATCTGGCGGGCGAGCTGTTCCTGTCCATGGCGCAGGTAGACATGCTGCACGTGCCCTACAAGGGCAGCGGCCCCGCCGTCGCCGACCTGCTGGGCGGACAGGTGGACTACATGTTCGACAGCATCACCTCCGCCAAGCCGCACATCGAAGCCGGCAAGCTGCGGGCGCTGGCTGTGACGACCAGCAAGCGTTCGGCCGCCCTGCCCGATGTGCCCACCGTGGCCGAAAGCGGCCTGCCCGGCTACGAACTGATGCCCTGGTTCGCGGCTTTCGCCCCCGCCGGCACGCCGCCCGAGGTGGTCGCGAAACTACACGCCGCCATGCGCGCCGCGCTGAATGATGCCAAGGTGCGCGCCACGCTGGATTCGATCGGCGCCGAGCCCATCGGCGGCACGCCGGATGAATTGCGCGACCATCTGGCGCGCGAGACCGCGCAATGGAAGACGCTGGTCAAGGAACGGAATATCAAGATCAATTGAGGCCCGTGCAGTCTGCGTCTACTCACCCATGATCGTCATCAACGCCCCCCTTGGTCGAACAATGCTAAATTCGGCTTCGACCAAGACGGAGGCGGCATGTCTGAACGTTCCATCATCAGAAAGGGAGATCGGACTTCGCACGGCGGGACCGTAGCCGAAGGCCACCCCACCTCGATGCTCCTTGGACGAGAGATCGCGTTGGTGGGACATAAAGTCACATGCCCGAAATGCAAGGGCGCCTTTCCCATCCTGGCCGATCCGGGACGCAATCATTCATTCATGGGCCAGGACACCGCCGTGGAGGGAATGCGCACCGCCTGCGGCGCCGTACTGATAGCGTCACAGATGGTGGCGCGTATCGGCTTTGCCCAAGGACTGTCCGATCCCGCTCCGATAGCCACAGCCCAGAGCGACACGCTGTGCCAGGAGTGTCTGGAAGCCGCTGCCCGATGAGGTTTCGGCTACCCATCCCTTATCCCGCTCCTCATCTTGCGTAGCGCTGTTCGACGGCACGCCTGATGAAGCGCTGGCCCATGCCGGCCTATGGCTGCTGGATTGCTCCTCCGACGGGAATCCCCACATCGCTGCGCTGCAACGCCTGGCCGAAAGCGGGCTTGGTTGTATCTGGATCCTCAGCAGCTACGCCATAGATGATCTGGCCGAAGCCTTGCAGGCGCGATTGAAAGTAGTACGCATGCCCAATGGATCCCCTGCATTGCTGCGCTATTACGACGCAAGACTCGCGAACGACATCGCTGCGCTGCTAACCCCCGAGCAACGAGCCGCGTTCTTTGCCCCCGTCCACGATTGGCTGGCGCAACGCAACGGCGAACTCATCAGGATTCATCCCACCCATGGTGCTTAAGGGAAATGCCTGGACCTCTCGCAATACCAATCGCAGGATGGGTGGCGGAAGCCATAGCAGCCGCGTTCGCTCGGGCGGCAGCAAGCGCCGCGGCAGGTGCAGTGCTGGGAGGCGTGGCCACTTTGCCAGGCGATACGCCTCGGGAAGACAGCGAAGCCAAACCAACCGACCGTGCCTTGCCCAGGACCGAAGAACCTTGCAAAAAATGCCCGCCGGACCTGGGGATGAAAGTCAGGCGCAGGCATGGGGAAAATTGGAACGCCTATGCATATCAAGCCCGGATTACCGGGTTCGACTACGACACCGAGTATTGTTTGTGGAGCGATGAATGGAACTGGAAGGTTCTCACTCTCGGTAGCGAGTTTGACATCGACTTTGACGGCTTCGTGTCGACGGAGTGCCTGCTGCAGGAGACGAAAGGAAACTACGGCAGTTTCATCGATGAAGACGGAGAGCAAGCCGGTTGGTTTGGCGGCTTCAAGACCATGCGCTTACAAGCCAGCCGCCAGGCAGGCGCGGTTCGTACCAACCCTCCCGCAAGATTAAGATGGTATTTCCAAACTCCAAGAACGCAGGCACTGCTGCGGCAGCTGCTGAACAGCCTGGGCGCGGAATCCGTTGTAGTTCCCTGACGAGAAAGACATGCTTATCACATGCCAATTTAAAGACCCAACACATCAGTCCGGAGATTTTCCGGAAATGCTTCGTCGGCTGCGCGCGATCACAGCGTTGCTGGCAGGCAAGTCCGACGGATTGACGGAATGGTTCTCGCAGGGTGAGTCGATTGACGAAGCCAGGTTGTATCCTGCCTTCGAGGGCGACGAACCCTCGAATGCGTTCCTTGCCGTGTTGAACAACGAATATCGGCTTGACAGGTCATTTACTGCCATCTCTATTTGGAATGGCGCTGAAGAACAACGCGATGGCGTAGTTCTTGAGTTGCAAGGCAACAATAAAGGCGGTCCGTGCACTCTGACCATCTCTTACCATAAGCGGCGCGACGACCGCTTTGGCGGCGCCGCCTCGGTAAAAGATATCGTCGCCGCGATCGCCGAGCTCTTTGTCACGCAGTATGTAACTGTCTCTCCACGCTATTACTACGAGAAGCAGGTTTTCGACGACAAACCCGGCGTCGGCTGGATGCTATACCTTCCGCAAGTGATCACCGCCGAGCAAGTCCCGGAAGCCCAGGCTCTGATTCCCGTTCCTGCTGCCGGAAAGAAACAGACCGGCACCATCATCGTCAGCGTCGCGAACGAAGTGTTTTCGCTGGACAACGCCAGCCACGTCGAATTGGCGAACCGCATCGAAATGCGTCTGGTGGACCAGGATCTGCTGCCGCGCTACGCGGACCTCTAGTCAACCCGCCGCCGCTTCGGCCTCGCCCCGTCCCACGGATACCCATCGAACGTATCCTTCACCAGCTCCCGCAGCCAGATGATCGCCGGATCCTGGTGAAAGCGCGGATGCCAATGCTGCCTCAGCGCGAAGGACGGCAGCGGCAATGGCGGCTCCAGCACCTTGACCACCCCATAGCCGCCGAACACATTGCCCAGCTCCTGCGGCACCGTGGCGATCAGGTCCGGGTGCTGGTCCAGCAACAGCGGCACCACCAGGAAGTGCGGCGTGGACAGGAAGATGTTGCGCTTGACGCCCTGCTCCTCCAGCGCGCTGTCATAGGCTTCGGACGAACGCCCCGCCAACGTCACCACGATCTGCGGCATGCGCTGGAACTGTTCCAGCGTCAGCTCGTCGCCCACCTCCTTGTTCTTCACGCTGACCAGCGTCACGAAGCGATGCATGAACAGCTGCTGCTGGAACAGGCCCTGCGGCGCCGCGCGCAGCGATCCCAGCACCAGGTCCACCTCGCCCGAGGCCAGCAGCGGCTCGACCTGCTGCAGCGGCACCTGGCGCGTGCGCAGGGTGCAGTGCGGCGCCAGTTCGCGCAGGCGCTTGATCAGCGGCGGCAGGAACACCAGCTCGCCCATGTCCGTCATGCACAGGGTGAAGACGCGCATGGCCGAGGCCGGATCGAACTGCGCCTGCGACAGCACCTGTCCGCGTATGGTCGCCATCAGCGCCAGGATGGTCGGCGCCAGGCTCTCTGATTTCGGCGTGGGCAGCATGCCCTGGCCGGTCTTCACGAACAGCGGATCGTCGAAGAACGCGCGCAAGCGGTTCACGGCATGGCTCATGGCGCTTTGCGACAGGCCCAGCTGTTCGCCGGCGCGGGTCACGCTGCGTTCGCGCATCAGGCTGTCGAAGACCGCGAGCAGGTTGAGGTCCAGTTTCTCGTTATGCATAACGTGCATTTCTAGAATCAGGTTCATGATATTGACGCATATTCCGCCGCTATCTATCGTCTTGTCAAACGCCGCGCAGACCGGCGTTTCCACAAGGAGACAAAATCTTGAAGCCCCTTCTACACCCCGTGCGCGCGGTGCTGGTTTCGTGCGCCCTGCTGTCCTGTAGCGCCGCCTCGGCCGATGTCGGCGTAGGCGTCATCCTGTCGCTCACCGGCCCGGCCGCGTCGCTGGGCGGCCCCGCCAAAAATGCAATAGACCTGCTGCCACGCGAAGTCGCGGGCGAGGCGGTGCGCTACATCGTGCTGGACGACGCGTCCGACGCCACAGGTGCGGCCCGCGCCTTCCGGCGGCTGGTCGACGAGCACAACGTGGACGTGGTGCTGGGCACCTCGGTCACCCCCGCCACCCTGACCCTGCTGCCCATCGCGCAGGAGAAGAAGGTGCCCTTGATGAGCCTGGCGGCCGGGGCCAAGCTGGTCGAACCCATGGACGCGCAACGCCACTGGGTATTCAAGGTGGTGCAAAACGAGAACCTGATGGTGGCCAGCACCATTGCGCACATGCAGGCCGCCGGCGTGAAGTCGCTGGGCTACATCGGCTTCGCCGACGCCTACGGCGACAGCTGGCTGGCCGAAGTCTCCGCGCAGGCTGCGCGCGCCGGCATCAAGCTGGTCGCCACCGAACGCTACGTGAAGACCGACACCAGCGTCACGGCGCAGACCCTGAAGCTGCTGGCCGCGAAGCCGGACGCGGTCATCGTGGCGGCGTCCGGCACGCCCGGGGCGCTGCCGCAGAAATCGCTGCGCGAGCGCGGCTATGCCGGCCGCATCTACCAGACCTACGGCATCGCCAACCGCGAGTTCCTGCGCATCGCCGGCAAGGACGCCGAAGGCGCGCTATTCGCGGTGGGCCCGGTCGTGGTCGCCAGCCAGCTGGACGCAGCCAATCCCATACGCGCGGTCGCCATGGACCTGACGCAGCGCTATGAAGCGGCCCACGGCAAGGATTCGATGTCGGTGTTCGCGGCCAACGCCTGGGACGCCGGCATCGTGTTGCAGCAGGCATTGAAGACCACCTTGCCCAAGGCCAAGCCGGGCACGCCGGAGTTCAGGGCGGGCCTGCGCGATGCGCTGGAAGCCACGCGCGACGCCGTCACCTCGCAGGGCGTGTCCACCATGTCGCCCACCGATCACGTGGGCTATGACGAACGCGCCGCTGTCATGGTGCAGATCAAGGACGGCGCCTGGCGCTACGTCAAGTAAACACAGGAGCAAACCCATGTTCATCAAAAACACCTGGTACGTCGCGGCATGGGACCAGGAAGTCGGCGCCAACGGCCTGTTCTCGCGCACCATCATCGGCGTGCCCGTGCTCATGTACCGCGACGCTGCGGGCCGGCTGGTGGCGCTGGAAGACCGCTGCTGCCACCGCGGCGCGCCCTTGTCGGTGGGCCGGCGCGAAGGCGATTGCGTGCGCTGCATGTACCACGGCCTGAAGTTCGACCCGACCGGCGCCTGTGTCGAGGCGCCGGCGCAGGCGCGCATTCCGCCGCAGGCCAGGGTACGCACCTTCCCGGTGGTGGAGCGGCACCGCTGGATCTGGATCTGGATGGGCGATCCGGAACGCGCCGACCCGGCCCTCATCCCCGACACGCAATGGCTGGATCATCCCGACTGGCGCAGCCTGGACGGCTACATCCATTACGACGTCAACTATCTGCTGATCGCCGACAATCTGCTCGATTTCTCGCATCTGCCCTTCGTGCATCCGACCACCCTGGGCGGCAGCGAAGACTATGCCGCGGTATCGCCCAAGGTCGACCGGCTGCCCGACGGCGTGCGCATCACGCGCTGGACGCTCAATACCGAAGCGCCACCCTTCGCAAGGAAGGTCCGCGAATGGCCGGGCCTGGTGGACCGCTGGAACATCTACAACTTCACGCTGCCCGGCATCCTGCTGATGGACTCGGGCATGGCCCCGGCCGGCAACGGCGCGCAGGAAGGCAATCGCGCAGGCGCCATCGAATTCCGTGGCTGCCAGGCGCTGACGCCCGAAACCGCCACCTCGACGCACTACTTCTTCGCGCATCCGCACAACTTCTCCATCGACCAGCCCGAGGTCACCGCATCCATCCACCAGAGCGTGGTGGAAGCGTTCGACGAAGACCGCGACATCATCACCGCGCAGCAGCGCTCCTTATCCCTGGCGCCCGACTTCAAGATGGTGCCGCTGTCCATCGACGCCGCGCTGTCCCAGTTCCGCTGGGTGGTGGCGCGCCGCGTCGAGGAAGAGCAGCAGCAGGCCGCGGCTGGCGGGTCCGGCGTGCGCGCGGCGCAGGCGGTGGCCTGAGATGCGGCGCTTGATCGTCAGCCGCATCGTGCGCGAAGCGAGTGGCGTGCTTGGCCTGCACCTGCGCAGCCCCGACGGCGCCATGCTGCCAGCCTTCGAAGCCGGCGCGCATGTGGATGTGGCGCTGGGCAATGGGCTGCTCAGGCAGTACTCCCTATGTGGCGATCCGGCAGAGCGGGACGTCTACCGGCTGGGCGTCGGCCTGGCGCCCGACTCGCGCGGCGGTTCGCGCTACGTCCATGATCAGCTGCGCGCAGGCGACCTGGTGGATATCGGCGAGCCCAGACAATTGTTCGGACTGCACGCGCAGGCCGCCAGCCATGTCTTCATCGCGGGCGGCATAGGCATCACGCCCATCCTCAGCATGATCCATGCGTGCGTAAGGCGCGGCGAGCCCTGGCGGCTGCTGTACTGCGTGCGCGACCGCGACGCGGCCGCCTACCTGTCTGAACTTGCCATGCACGGCGAGCGCGTGGCGCTGCACGTCGACCGCGAACAAGGCGGCGCGCGCTGCGACCTGGACGCCTACCTGGGCGGGCAACGGGAACCGGGCCAGCATATCTATTGCTGCGGACCCGGACCGCTGATGGACGCCGTGGCCGCCGCCTGCGAACGCGCCGGCATCGCCGCGGCCCGCGTGCATTTCGAACGCTTCAGCGCCGCCACGGCCGCCGCGCCCGAGCCCGGCGCGGCCTTCACGGTACGGCTGGCGCGCAGCGGCGGCTGTCATGAAGTGCCCGCGGACAAGTCTGTGCTGGATGTACTGGAAGCGGCCGGCGTCGCCTGGCCATACTCCTGCCGCGAAGGCCTGTGCCGCAGCTGCGAAGCCGGCGTGCTGTCCGGCGCGGTGGATCACCGCGACTACGTGCTCAGCGACGAAGAACGCGCCGCCAACCGCAGCATGATGGTCTGCGTGTCGCGCGGCTGCGGCACGCTGGAACTGGACGTTTAAGCGTCAGGCCGGTTCCTGCAAGGCCGACGCATCCAGCAGATGATCGACGATGGCGAGTATCTGCTCGGCGGCCTCGGCGATGTGCCGCTCCAGCGCGGCCTCGGCCTCTTCCGCCCGGCCCTGGCGGGCGAGCGTGATCAGTTCGCTGTGTTCGTCATGGGCCTGTTGGCGGATCGGCGCGTTGACGATCTGGAAGCGGAAGTAGCGTTCGGATTTTTCGTGCAGCGCGCGCACCATGGCCAGCGCCGCGGGCCGTTGCGCCGAGCGGTACAGCAATTCATGCAGCTGCCAGTTCAGGCGGCCCCATTGCTCGGGCTCGGCGGCGTCCATCTGCGCCACCACCTGGCTGGCCAGGTCCAGATCCTGGACCTCGCGCTGCTGCACGGCCAGCCGGAACAGCCACGGCTCCAGCCGCAGGCGGATATCGAAGAACTCCTGCACCTCGGCGCGCGACAGCATGGACACATAGGCGCCGCGGTGCGGAATCATGTCGATCAGCCCTTCGGCGCTGAGCTGGCGGATGGCCTCGCGCACCGGCAGGCGGCTCACGCCCAGTTCCTCGGCGAACAATTCCTGGCGCAGCGCGGAGCCGGGAGGAATCGCGCCCGACAGGATGCGGTCGCGCAGTTCGTCGACCACCAGTTCGACGGCGGTCTTGCGCACGAGGCGGCCAGCGGTAGCGGCCTGGGGACGGGACTGCGGAGGAGCGGAAAGCGGCGAATTCTGGGACACGTATAACCTGCCTGGTTGAGCCGCCGGGCGGGTGCCGCACGGCGTCGGATTGCCGGAACCGGACCGTCCATGCCCAGGAAAACCCCGAGAGACAGCCGGTGCCCGCAGCCCGTTTAATGTGAGTATATTGGATCCATGATCCAGTTCAAGCCGCCACTCCCTGAGCGACGGTCCGAGGCCCCAGCCTCGTTTTTTTAAACCCCATATTTTTGGATCCAATATCCAATAACCAACATCCAACCGGAACCAGCTGGATGGACCACGCATCAGGAGCCGCAGCATGAGCATTCAATGGCAAGGCGTATTCCCCGCCGTCACCACCAAGCTGAAACCCGATTTTTCGCTGGACCTGGAGGCTATCCGCCAGGGACTGGAACGCCTGATCGAGAACGGCGTGGGCGGCGTGGTGATGATGGGCATGGTGGGCGAAAACGCCCAGCTCTCGCCCGAAGAGAAGTTACAGGTGCTGCGCACCGCCGTGGACACCGTGCGCGGCCGGGTGCCGGTGGTCTCGGGCGTGGCGGAAACCGGCACGGCGCGCGCCGCCGCCTTCGCCCAGGAAGCCGCGCGCATCGGCGTGAACGGCCTGATGGTGTTCCCCGGCCTGACCTACAAATCCGACGGCCGCGAAACCGTGGCCTTCTACCGCACGGTGGCGCGGGCCAGCGCCCTGCCCATCCTGCTCTACAACAACCCGCGCGGCTACGGCGTGGACCTGACCCCGGACCTGGTGGCTGAACTGCTGGAAGAGCCGACCATCGTCGCCATCAAGGAGGAGTCCTACGACACCACCCGCGTGACCGACCTGATCACGCGCTTTGGCGACCGGCTGGCCGTGATCTGCGGCGTGGACGACCTGATCCTGGAAAGCGCCGCGCTGGGCGTGACCGCCTGGGTATCGGGCATGGCCAATGCGGTGCCCAAGGCGTCCGTCGACCTGCTGAAGCTGGCCGTCGAGGGCGATTTCGTGCGGGCCCGCAAGCTCTATGCCGCGCTGACGCCGCTGTTCCACCTGGACACCGTCGTCAAGCTGGTGCAGCACATCAAGCTGGCAGAACACCTCATCACCGGCAGCGCCGAAACCGTCAAGCCGCCGCGCCTGGACCTGGCCGGGGCCGAACGCGAACGCACCATCGCCATCACCAAGCAGACGCTCGCGGACCTTTCCGCCCTGGGCTACTGATACCGGAGCCGCCACCATGCGCCCCTACCGCCTGTCCGCGCTGGCCATCAGCGCCCTGTCCGCAGTTTCCGTCCTGTCCGCCGCGCATGCCGCGGACTACCCCGCCCGCTCGATGGAACTGGTGGTCGCCTACCAGCCTGGCGGCGGCAGCGACAACACCGCGCGCGCCATCGCCGAGGCGGTGCGCCCGCCGCTGCTGGCGCAGCCCACGGTGGTGATCAACAAGCCCGGCGCCAGCGGCTCCATCGGCTGGGCCTACGTCGCCAATGCGCAGCCCGACGGCTACCGGCTGGTGCTGATGACGCCTGAAATGCTGGTGGTTCCCTTGATGGGCATAGGCAAGACCACGGTCGGCGACTTCCAGCCCATCGCGCGCTTCACCGACGATCCCTCGTCGGTCACGGTGCGCGCCGATGCGCCCTGGAAGACGGTGGAGGAATTCCTGGCGGACGCGAAGAAGAATCCCGAGCGCGTGGCGGTGTCCAACGCCGGCATAGGTACCGTGCCGCACATGGCGGCGGCGGCGCTGGGCGAGCAGGCCGGCGTGAAGTTCGTGCACGTGCCCTACCAGGGCTCGGCCCCGGCCATCATGGGCTTGCTGGCAGGCGACGTGCAGGCCACCACGGTCGCCTACGCCGAACTGCAGCAGCATGTCGAGACCGGCAAGCTGCGCACCCTGGCCGTCATGGCGCCCAAGCGCCTGGACAACCTGCCCGCCGTGCCGACCATGAAGGAGAAAGGCGCGGACCTGCAATTCAGCGTCTGGCGCGGCATCGGACTGCCCAAGGCCACGCCCGCGGACGCGGTGGAGAAATGGCGGGCCGCGGCTCGCCAGGTGGCGCAATCGCAGGACTTCCAGGCGCTGATGCGCAAGCAGAACCTGACGCCTTCGTATGCCGACCTGCCGCAGTTCACGGCCGACGTGGCGCGCCAGGAGGAGGCGTTCAAGGCGCTGGTGCCGAAGCTGAATCTGAAGCCCTGAGTTTGAATCCCTGAACGGCTGCGGGCGCGGTCGCAATGCACCGCGCCCCGCAAGCCCGGCCCGTCTACTCGACCGTCGCGCCCGACTTCTTCACCACTTCCGCCCAACGCGGAATCTCGGTCGCCATCAGCTCGCGCAACTGATCCGGCGTGCTGCCGACCAGTTCCATCCCCATGGTCTTGCCCAGCTTTTCCTGCACGTCAGGCTCTTTCAGGATTACCGCGATTTCCTGCGCCAGCTTGTCGAGAATGGGCTTGGGCGTGCCCTTGGGCGCGTACACGGCCTGCCAGGACGCCATCTGGAAACCGGGCACCCCGGCCTCCTGCATGGTCGGCACCTCGGGCGCCAGCGCGATGCGGTCCTTGGTGGTTACGGCCAACAGCTTGAGCTTGCCGGTCTGCAGCAAAGGCAGGGCAGCCGTCATCTGGTCGAACATGAAAGTCACCGCGCCGGAGGATACGTCGACCATGGCGGGCGGCGTGCCCTTGTAAGGAACATGCGTCAGCGGCACGCCTATCATGCTGGAGAACAATTCCCCGGCCAGGTGCGTGGAGGTGCCCGCGCCCGAGGACGCGAAGGTGCGCTTGCTCGGGTCGCGTTTCAACAGGGCGATCAGGTCGGCCACGGAATTCACGCCCAGGTTGGGATCCACCAGCAGCACGTTGGGCAGGTAGGCGATCAGCGAGACCGGCTCGAAATCCTTGACCGGGTCGTACTTCAGGTTCTTGTACAGGCTGGCGTTGATGGCGTGCGTGCTGATGGTGCCGCCGAACAGGGTATAGCCATCGGGCGGAGCCTTGGCCACATAGGTCGCGCCGATGCCGCCCGCCGCGCCAGGCTTGTTTTCGACGATGACGTTCTGGTGCAGGCGGTCGCCCAGCTTCTGGGCCAGCACTCGGCCCACCACGTCGGTCGAGCCGCCCACGGTGAACGGCACCACATAGGAAATCGGCTTCTGCGCGGGCCAATCGGCGGCCTGGACGGGCGCTGCCAGCGTGCCCAGCGTGGCGGCGGCCAGCAGCGCGGCCAGCGCGCCGCGTCGTTGCGTATTCATGGTTGTCTCCTGCCTCTTGTTTGGCTTATGGGGTTGCCGGCTGCGCCGGCGGCAAGGCTCAGCGGCCCTGTTGCTTGCGCCACGCGGCGAATTTGTCCTTGGTGCCCGGATCCGTAGGCGGATACAGCCCCAGGATGGATGCGCCCTGCTGCACCTCGCTGGTCACGAAGTCCTCGAAGGCCGTCATTTCCACGGCCTCGATGGCGATCTCGTCGGCCAGGCCGGCGGGTATCACCACCACGCCCTCGCGGTCGCCCACCACGATGTCGCCCGGCCACACCGCCACGTCGCCGCAGCCGATGGGCGCGTTGATGTCCAAGGCTTGATGCAGGGTCAGGTTGGTGGGAGCCGAAGGCCGCTGGTGATAGGCGGCATAGCCCATTTCGGCGATCTCGGGCGAATCGCGGAAACCGCCGTCCGTCACCACGCCAGCCACGCCGCGCTTCATCAGCCGCGTGACCAGAATGGAGCCCGCGGAAGCCGCGCGCGCGTCCTTGCGGCTGTCCATCACCAGCACCGCGCCTTGCGGGCAGGTCTCGACCGCAACGCGCTGCGGATGGGCGCGGTCCTCGAACACCTTGATGGTGTTCAGGTCCTCGCGGGCGGGGATGTAGCGCAGGGTGAAAGCCGGGCCGACCATATTGGGCAGCGTGGCGTTCAGCGGACGCACGTCCTGGATGAACTGGTTGCGCAAACCGCGCTTGAACAAGGCCGTGCACAGGGTGGCGGTGCTGACGCCAGCCAGGCGGGCGCGGGTTTCGGGATTCATTGGGGACACGGTGGCTCCGGGGGGCTGAAGACTGTGGGGATGAGGCGCGCGCGGCGCCTAGAAGATCTCGGGCTCGGGCACGGGCGCGCCGAAGCCGGTTTCCAGGAAATCGAAATCGCAGCCGTCGTTGGCTTGCAGGATGTGCTTTGAATACATCCAGCCATAGCCGCGCTCGTAGCGCTTGGGCGGCGGCGTCCAGGCGGCGCGGCGCGCGGCCAGCTCGTCGTCGCTGACGTTCAGGTGGATGCTGCGCGCGGGCACGTCCACGGTGATCAGGTCGCCCGTCTGCACCAGGGCCAACGGGCCGCCGATATAACTTTCCGGCGCCACGTGCAGGATGCAGGCGCCGTAGCTGGTGCCGCTCATGCGCGCGTCCGACAGGCGCAGCATGTCGCGCACGCCCTGCTTCACCAGCTTGGTCGGGATCGGCAGCATGCCCCATTCCGGCATGCCGGGGCCGCCTTGCGGACCGGCGTTGCGCAGGATCATGATGTGGTCGGCGGTGACGTCCAGGTCTTCGTCGTCCACTGCCGCCTTCATGCTGGGGTAGTCGTCGAACACCAGGGCCGGGCCGGTATGGCGCAAGTACTGCGGCGCGCAGGCGCTGGGCTTGATGACGCAACCGTCCGGCGCGATATTCCCGCGCAGCACGGCCAGTGCGCCTTCGTCGTAGATGGCCCGGTCCAGCGGACGGATCACGTCGTCGTTGTAGACCTCGGCGCCGGCGATGTTCTCGCCCAGCGTCTTGCCGGTGACGGTCATGGCGGACCTGTCCAGATGGTCGTGCAAGCGCGACATCAGCGCCGGCAGTCCGCCCGCGTAGAAGAAGTCTTCCATCAGATAGGTGTCGCCGCTGGGCCGGATGTTCGCGATGACCGGCACCTTGCGGCTGGCGGCGTCGAAGTCGTCCAGGCCCACGGCGCAGCCGGCGCGGCGCGACATGGCGACCAGGTGCACGATGGCGTTGGTCGAACAGCCCATGGCCATGGCCACGTTGATGGCGTTCTTGAAGGACGCCAGGCTCAGGATGCGTTGCGGCGTCAGGTCTTCCCAGACCATCTCCACCACGCGCCGGCCGCATTCGGCCGACATGCGCATGTGGTTGACGTCCGCTGCCGGGATCGAGGACGCGCCCGGCAGCGTCATGCCTATGGCTTCGGCGATGGCGGTCATGGTGCTGGCCGTGCCCATGGTCATGCAGGTGCCGTAGCTGCGGGCGATGCCGCCTTCGACCTCGGTCCATTGCTCCTGCGTGATCTTGCCGGCGCGGCGCTCGTCCCAGAGTTTCCAGGCATCCGACCCGGACCCCAGGATCTTGCCCTTCCAGTTGCCGCGCAGCATGGGGCCGGCCGGCACGTAGACACAGGGCAGCCCGGCGCTGACCGCGCCCATGAGCAGGCCTGGCGTGGTCTTGTCGCAACCGCCCATGAGCACGGCGCCATCCACCGGATGGCTGCGCAGCAGTTCCTCGGTTTCCATGGCCAGGAAGTTGCGGTACAGCATGGTGGTCGGCTTGACGAAGGATTCCGACACTGAAATCGCCGGCAATTCCACCGGAAAGCCGCCCGCCTGGAACACGCCGCGCTTCACGTCCTCGACGCGCTGCTTGAAGTGGCTGTGGCAGGGATTCAGGTCCGACCAGGTATTGATGATGGCAATGATGGGGCGGCCCGCCCAGTCGTCGGGGCCGTACCCCATCTGCATCATGCGGGAGCGATGGCCGAAGGAGCGCAGGTCGTCCTTGGCCATCCAGGCGGCGCTGCGCAGGCTTTCGTAGGAGCGTTTCATAGGGGCGTGAAGGTGTTTCGTGATGGCGACCCGGCCATTTAAACACTAATACATTAGTGCGTCAGCTAGGTAAAAACCCGCTAAACTCCGTTACTCTTCAGGCCCCACTCCGCACGCGACCCGATGCAAAGCACCAAGCTCAGACTGGACCGCTCGCGCCACGCCGCGCCACAGGTCTTCGAACACCTACGCGAACAGATCTTGTCGCTGGAACTCGCGCCCGGCGCGCCGCTGTCGCGCATCACGCTGGCGGAAACCTACGGCCTGAGCCAGACCCCGATCCGCGACGCACTGATGCGCCTGGCCGAGGAGGCGCTGGTCGAGATCTACCCGCAGCACACCACGGTAGTCAGCCGCATCGACGTGGCCGCCGCCCGCGAGGCGCATTTCCTGCGCCGCTCGCTGGAACTGGAGATCGTGCAGATGCTGGCGCAGCGTCCGGACCCGCAGCTGTTCCAGCGCCTGCAAGCCAGCATCGACCTGCAGCGCGCCAGCCATGCCAGCGCCCAGTACCAGCGTTTCATCGACGCCGACCAGGCCTTCCACCGCGACATGCACGAGGCAGCGGGCGTGATCCGGCTGTGGGAACTGGCGCAGCGCTACAGCGGCCACCTGGATCGCCTGCGCCGCCTGCACCTGCCCGAAGCCGGCAAAGCCGAGCGCATCCTGGACGATCACCAGCGCCTGCTGGACGCCATCGCCGCGCAGGATCCACAGCGCGCCCAACAGGTACTGCGCGAACACCTTTCGGGCACCCTCAGCCAGGTGGCCGAGATCTGCAAGCGCTATCCAGAATATGTGCTGACGCCTTAGGAGGCGTCGCCCCTAAGGCATTTGCGCGCCGCGCGTACCCGCCCTGCCCGGTATGATCGGGTACACGCCATGGCCACAAGCTTGGCGACGGCGCGCCGCGCCACCACCGGAAAACACCAATGACCGCAAGGCACGCAACCCTGATCGCCCTGGCCGTGACCGCCTGGGTCCACCCCGCGCAGGCGGCCCCGCCCGACGCCTGCGCAACCATTACGGTGCGCGAAGGCGATCCCGTGCCCGCCGACGCCTGCGCCGTGAACATCGTGCCGCGCGATCCCGGCCCCGGCGGCATGCTGTCCGCCGAACCCGACTGGCTGCCCGTAGACCCGCAAGCCATGCCGGGCGTGTTCTACGACAGCGCATCGATCAAAGTGGTATCGGAGCGTCCGGCCGTCATGGCCGTGAACGTGGCCTGGTTCTACGCCCAGCCCAAGATCTCCGCGGCCAATGGGCAACCCTACCGCTCCGTGACCCAGCCGGTCACCATGAACTGCACCGCCGGCACCTATACCGCCAGCCAGGTCGTGCACCATGCAGGCGAGAACGCGACCGGCCCCATTGTGGAGTCGCTGCCCCCGCCCACCATCCGCAATGCGCCGATCGCGCAAGACCCCGTGCAGCGCAAGCTGCGCGAGATGGTTTGCCCGGCCAATGGCAAAGGCGCGCGCAAGTAAGGCGCCACCGGCGCGGGCAGTCCCGCGGCCGGCTTCAGCACATGGCCAGGCCGGTCACACTTGCGCCAGAGCCTGATCCAGATCGGCCAACAGGTCGTCGATGTGCTCGATGCCGATGGACAGGCGCACGGTCTCCTCGCGCACGCCGGCCTTCTGCAGCTCTTCGGGATTGAGCTGGCGGTGCGTGGTGGACGCGGGGTGCGTGGCCAGCGACTTGGAGTCGCCGATGTTGACCAAGCGGGTGAACAGCTGCAGCGCGTCCTGGAAGCGCGCGCCGGCCTCGCGGCCGCCCTTCACGCCGAAGGTGAACAGGCCAGGCGCCTTGCCGCCCAGGTACTTCTGCGCCAAGGCGTGGTCGGGATGGTCCGGCAGGCCCGCATAGTTGACCCATTCCACCTTCGGATGTTCGCGCAGGTAGTTGGCGATCTTGACGGTGTTCTCGACGATGCGGTCCACGCGCAACGCCAGGGTCTCGATGCCTTGCAGGATCTGGAACGAGTTGAAAGGCGAGATCGCCGCGCCGGTATTGCGCAGCGGCACCACGCGGGCGCGGCCGATGTAGGCGGCCGGACCGAAGGCTTCGGTATAGACCACGCCGTGGTAGCTGACGTCCGGCGTGTTCAGGCGCTTGAAGCGCTCTTTGTGCTCGCCCCAGGGGAACTTGCCCGAGTCGATGATGGCTCCGCCCAGGCTGGTGCCGTGGCCGCCCAGGTACTTGGTCAGCGACTGCACCACGATGTCGGCGCCGTGCTCGATGGGGCGCAGCAGGTAAGGCGACGGCACGGTGTTGTCGACGATCAGCGGCAGGCCGTGGCGGTGCGCCAGTTCGGCCAGTGCGGCGATATCGGTGATGTTGCCCAGCGGGTTGCCGACGGATTCCGCGAAGATGGCCTTGGTGCGGTCGTCGATCTGGGCCTCGAAGGCGGCCAGATCGGACGGATTGGCGAAACGCGTGGTGATGCCGTACTGCGGCAGCGTGTGCGCGAACAGGTTGTAGGTGCCGCCGTACAGCGTGCTGGACGAGACGATGTTGTCGCCCGCTTCGGCGATGGTCAGGATGGCATAGGTCACCGCGGCCTGGCCCGAGGCCAGCGCCAGCGCGGCGATGCCGCCTTCCAGCGCCGCCACGCGCTGCTCCAGCACGTCGGTGGTCGGGTTCATGATGCGGGTGTAGATATTGCCCGGCACCTTGAGGTCGAACAGATCGGCGCCATGCTGCGTGTCGTCGAACGCATAGGCCACGGTCTGGTAGATGGGCACGGCCACGGCGCGCGTGGTCGGATCGGGGCGATAGCCGCCATGCACGGCAATGGTCTCTAGCCGCCACGGCTTATTCGATTGGGTCACGCGTGTCTCCTTGTTGATGCTGATGGCGAGGTATGCAGTCCAGGCCGGATTGTAGTTATGCGGGCGGAATATGGATACCGCTCGGGGCTCATAACCATATCACCGCGCGGCGCATCAGAACCGCTCGTCCATCAGCGCCGGCATCACGATCTCCCGCACGAACGAGGCATCGGACAGATTCAGCAGCGCGCGCGTCATCGCCACCACGTCGTGCACCGGTATCAAGCCGCCCTCTCCCCGCATGCTGGCCGCGTCGCGCGGCACGTCCAGGCCGTCTTGCGTGTTCAGGTAGCCTAATTGCAGGCAGGTCACCGCCAGCCGGCGCGACCTGAAGCTTTCGCGCAAAGCGTCGGCGATGCCGCGCAGCGCGTGCTTGGACGCGCCGAACGTAACCTCGGGGCGGCCGCTGCCGGCCAGCGCGGAGGTCGAGCCGGTCAGGACGAGCTGCGGCCTGCGCGCGCCCAGGACACGCGGTATCAGGCGTTGCAGCAACAGGATGGTCGCGGTGACGTTGATGTCGACCATCCGCGCGATCTCTGTCGGCGTATCCGCCAGAAAGTCGTAGTCCTCGCTGAACGCATGCTCTTCCCACACGCCCAGGTTGTAGAGGACGGCGTCCAGTTCATCCGGGGCTTGCGCGGCGATCTGCTCGACGGCGGCCTCGGGCTGCGACAGGTCCGCTTCGATCCAGCGCAGTTCGCAGCCCGGCGGGACGACAATGTCCGACGGCGCGCGGCGGGCCACGCCCACGATCAGCGAGGCATCCTGGCCCAGCCCCTCGACGAATGCCCTGCCCAGCCCCTTGCTGGCGCCCACAACCATGACCCGCATTGCTACCTCCGTTCGATCGCGCCCGGGAATGCGGCAACGCTTCCCGCAGCAAAGACGCCCGGTATAGCACGATCCGTGGTGGATTCCCGCAATGCCCGCAGGCGTTGGCGGACAATGCTCGCCGCTAGCGCATCGCGCCTTGCAGCCACGCCGGCCGCGGCGCGGCATCCAGCCAGTTCTTGACGATCAGGCCCAGCTCGGTATCGCCCGAGATCCGCAGCCGGCGTTGGAAGAACAAGGTATCGGCGTCCGTCTCGGAACGCATCAAGGCCAGCAGATCGGCCAGCCTGGCGCCCAGTTCCAGCTCAGCGGCCGCGCCGTTCCATACCGGGCGAAAGGCGCCCTGGCGCACGGCGAAGCTGCTGCGCAGGCCCAGGTCCTCGACGGTGATGGCGAAGCTGCGGCCCTCCAGTTCTGCGGGCGGCGTCAGCCACTTCAGCCGCCGCGCCAGTTCCAGCCCCGTGGTGAAATGCAGCGAGACGAACGGCGCGGGTAAGCGCCGGCCCAGCCTGGCGAACACGCCGGGCACTTGGATCGCGGCGCTCATGCGGCGGCCTCCAACAGATCGATGCCGGGCTTGCCGTGGAAATAACCGTTGCAGCGGGCCATGCCCGCAGGCGGTTGCACCTCTGTCGGCGCCAGGCCGCGCCGCGTCGCATCGAGCGCGGCGATCGCTTCCAGCGTGCCGGCCGATTGCGGGCTCACCCGCAGCACCTGCACCCCCATGGCAGCAAGCTCCGGCGCCTGCGACAGCAGATCCAGACAGGCGCCCGACTGCACCTGGATGCCGTTGATCGCCAGGAAATCGCGCGATTCCCGCGTACGCATGTCCAGCCCGTCCGGATGTTCGATGCAGCGAAAGCCGCAATCGTCCTTCTTCAGGCGGAAATGCCGCGCCGTGAAGCAGCGCGCCGAGAACGCCAGCGCCATGCGGCCCCACACCATGACTTCCGCTTCCAGGCCGGCGGGCTTTTCGGCCATCAGGCGGGCCAGCGTCTTGCTGTCCATTTCCAGCGGCGCGACGAACCGTGCCGCTCCGCGCTCGGCCAGCCATTCCAGGGTGCCGCCGTGATAGGCATTGATATGGGGACCAGCCACGAAGAAGCGGCCGTTCAGGTGCCGCACCGCGCCCAGTTCGCCAGCCTCGACCATGAAGTCGTCCTGTCCGCAAAGCTTCTTCAGCGCGCTGGCTTCCGCGCCGGTCTCGATCAGGGTGCGGCCCGACAGCACCACCGTCTTGCCCGCGTCGCGCAGGTCGCGCGCCAGCTCCAGCCAGTCCTCGGCGCGCAGCTCGTGCCTGCGGCTGCAGACGGTTTCGCCCACGTAGATGATGTCGGCGGGGCTGTCGGCCAAGGCCGCGTAGAAATCCAGCGTGTGCTGGCGCGGCCAGTAGTACTGCAGCGGTGCAACCGATATCTGGTATGCGCTAGGTTTCATTTCCATGGACGTTCGAATGCGCCTTGCGTGACTTGGGAACCCTCGGAATGGCGCGCCAGCATGGCGTTCCATTCGGGACGGGGCGAAAAACGGGAGGCGTCCGCGTGCGCGCCATCCAAGGCCGCGCGCAGCGTCGACACCACCTGGGTGACATAGGCCGGGCTGCGCTGCCGTCCTTCGATCTTGATGGCCGACACGCCCATCTCCGCCAGGCGCGGCAAGAGGCCGATGGCGTTCAAGCTGGTGGGCTCCTCCAGCGCGTGGTCGGCCTGGCCGTCCACATCGAAACGGCCCTTGCACAGGGTGGGATAGGCCGCCGGTTCGCCCGGCTCGTAGCGGTCGATCAGGATGCCGTTCAGGCGCGCGTCCATGCGGCCGTTCTCTTCCGACCAGCGCACCGCATGCGCGGGCGAACAGACGCCCTTGTTGTTGGGGGAATCGCCGGTGGCGTAGGACGACAACAGGCAACGGCCCTCAGCCATGACGCACAGGCTGCCGAAGCCGAACACCTCGACCTCGACGCTGACGTTGGCGCAGATGCGCGCGATCTCGGCCAGGGTCAACACGCGCGGCAGCACCACGCGGCGGATGCCGAACTGTTCCTTCATCAGCTCGATGGCGTCGGCGTGGGTGGCGGAACCTTGCACCGACAGATGCAGGCGCAGGTCGGGATAGCGGTCGCTGGCGTAGGCCAGCAACCCGGCGTCGGCCATGATGACGGCATCGGCGCCCAGCCCGTGGGCCGCATCCACGGCGGCGCGCCACTCCGGCGCCCTGCCCGCCTGCACAAACGTATTGATCGCGAACAGCACTTGGCGCCCGCGGCTGTGGGCCAGCTCCACGCCTGCGCGGATGTCGCTTTCGGTGAAGTTGAGCCCGGCGAAGTTGCGGGCGTTGGTGGCGTTCTTGAGCCCGAGGTAGACGGTGTCGGCGCCGGCGTCGATGGCGGCCTTCAGCGCGGCCAGGCTGCCGGCGGGGGCCACGAGCTCCATGGGAGAGGTTCGAGTTTCCATGCCGGCCAGTCTATGGGGCCGCCACGCCCCTGGCCTTGTCGCAGATCAAACGGCGACATCACCCTAGCCGCCATTGATCGCGGCGGACGAGTCCTTCAGCAACTTGATGAAGCGATCGAGCAGCATGGGCCTCAAGCTCGGCGCCCGCCGCGCCAGCAAGGCCAGTGGAGGCAATTTCGGCTCGGAAACCATGGACAGGACTTTCAGGCCTCCCAGCCTCGCTTCTTCCTTGGCGTGCGCCATGCGCAACAATCCCAATTCGACGGTGTTCTGAGTGATCAGCGAGCGGGTAGTCAAAGGCGACAGGGCTTCCACGCGGTGCTCGGGCGGACTCATGCCAAGCTCCAGATAGACCCGCATGAAAGCCCGCCGCAACACCGACTCCGGCGGAGGGAGTATCCAGCGTTCGCCACTGAGATCGCCCCATTTGATGCGCCGACGCTTGCACCAGGGGCTTTTCGGCGACGCGACCACCGCCATCGAATCCTCAACCAGCCGCTCCAGACGCAGCTCATCGATGCGCGGATTGCGCAGCTCTTCGTCGGTGATGGGACCTACCACGCAATCCAGCTCTCCTCCGAGCAAGGCCGCAATCAGAAGATTGATCTGCCCTTCCCGGATCGACACTTGCACCGCCGGGGCCTGCTTGAGCAGCTGGGCCACGGCGAGCGTCGCATTGAGGTTGCCGCTTAGAGCGCCGACACGCAGCAGCCCCTGCTGCCCTTGGCGCTCAAGCTCAACTTCCTTTTCGATCGTCGCCAGTTCGCGCATCAGTATCGCCGCGCGCGCGATCAGCGCGGCTCCCGACCGGTTCGCCGCAATGCCTCGCGCGCTCCTTTCAAACAGCTGGCCACCGAACATCTCTTCCACTTCGCGGAGCATGCGCGTGGTCGCCGGCTGCGACAGGTTCATCTGCTTGGCGGCCGCGTGAACCGTAGAGACTTCTCCGAGGATCTGCAACAACTCCAGATGGCGTGCGCGCAGACGGCGGACAAGTGAAGTGGGCATGTTCATGGCAATACCTAAAACGTATCGATTGATAAAAACAAATGACTAATACCGGATCAATCGCAAGCCTACACTTCTTCGCATAGCTCGGGAATAGCGAGTTCGGCGCTACAGCTGGATGCCGAACTCGCACCCTGCCGAAGCAATGGCGGCGGACCGACATCAAACGAACAATCAGGAGACCAGCCATGCCTTCCTCAATTCCGCCTGCAGTCAAGGGCAGCGCCATCGCGCGTGCCCTGTCGGACTGTGGCATCGATTCCGCGACCGTCGTGCCCGACTTCGTGCAGATCGCCACCCATCAATACCTGGATGCCGACCGCGGCCGCATCGACGTCACCTACTGCGCCAATGAGAATCAGGCATTGCACGTCGCCTCCGGCTTGTACATCGGCGGCCGCCAGCCGGTGATCATGATGCAAAACCAGGGGCTCTATAACTGCGTCAATTCATTGAGGGCCTGCGGACTGGACGCGCGGATCCCTCTGCTCCTGATGATTGGCCAGTTCGGACGGGAGTTCAGCAACTTCGGCCAGGAGATGCGGGCGTCCCGCCGCCACATGGTGAGTTTGCTGGAGCCGGTACTGGACGCGCTGACCATCGCCCATTGGAACATCGAGACCGAGGCGGACCTGGGCGTGGTCGAAACAGCGTGGACCCACGCAAAACGCTCGCATACACCCGCTGCCGTCATTGTCGGCCGCCACACCGAATGGGATTGAACCGCATATGCCTATGACTACATTGGAAGCCTGCCGCGCCATCCACGCGGCCCGCGGCGACGCCGTCGTGGTAAGCACCATGAGCGCCATGAAGGCCATGGACGAGGTCGCTCCGGGCGCGCCTCTCGCCTTGTCGTCCGTCCCGCTGATGGGCGGAGCGGCGGGGCTGGCGCTAGGCATCGCGCTGGCGCAGCCGGCGCGCGCCGTCCTTGTCCTGGATGGCGACGCCAGCCTGCTCATGGAACTGGGAGTCCTGGCCACCGTGGCGGGCGCCGCGCCGCGTCGCTATATCCACTTCGTATTTGCCAATGGCGTGCAATTCAACGGCAACGCCAATCTCGGCATGCCCGGTGGCGGCAGGGTCGACTTCGCCGCCGCGGCGATGGCCGCGGGCTATGCCGCCGCATTCCACATCGGCGACGCGCGGGAGTTGGCGACCTCGTTGCCTGACATCATGGCCGCCGCTTCGCCTGTCTTGGTGGAACTGGCTATCACGCCCTGCCCCCCCGTCCTGGGGAAAGACAATCCCTTTCCGGAACAACCGGACAAGCGCTTCCAGCGCATGGGCGACGAAGCCGCGCGACTGCGCGAGCAATTGGGAGCAGACTCGTGAATCGGCCCGAGAACTATGAGTACATCGTCGTGGGCGCAGGCTCGGCCGGTTGCGCGCTGGCTGCCAGGCTGGCCGCGAGCGGCCGCTCGGTACTGCTGCTGGAAGCGGGCGAGGATGACCGGTGGATCTGGATACGCATACCCGCGGGCGTTGCATACATACTTCGCGGCGAACGCGGGCTGCGCCGGTTCCACACCGAAGCCGAAAGGCATATGAACAACCGCAGCATCTTCTGGCCGCGTGGCAAAGTCGTGGGAGGATCGTCTTCGGTCAATGGCATGATCTGGGTGCATGGCGACCCGGCCGAATTCGACCGCTGGCGCGACGAATTCGGCGCGACCGGCTGGGGCTACGATGACCTGAAACCGATTTTTCGTGAGATCGAAGGCTATGCGGGCGGCGATCCCGCCGTGCGCGGGCGCAGCGGGCCGGTTTCAGTGACTGAGTTCCGGTCGCGCCATCCGCTGATGGACGCCTTCGTCGATTCCTGCGTTTCCGCTGGCATCCCGCGCAATCCCGATTACAACGGCGCCGACTACGAGGGTGTGGGCTACATCCAGCACAACATCCGCAAAGGGTGGCGCTGGAGCAGCCGCGAAGCATTCATCCGTCCCTTGGCGCAGAACGCGAACCTGCGCCTGCAAACGGGCGCGCTGGTGTCCAGGATCCTGTTTGACGGAACCACGGCCACGGGCGTCGAATACCGTCATGGGGGCCAGCTCGTCAGGGCCAACGCCAGCCGCGAGGTCATCCTCTGCGCCGGCGCGATCCAGTCGCCCCAGATCCTGGAACTGTCCGGCATCGGCCAGCGCGGCTTGCTGGAAAAGTTTGGCATCCCGGTCCTGCACGATGCGCCAGCGGTTGGCGAAAATCTGCAGGACCATCTCCACACGCGGGTGACCTACGAATGCCGCAACGCCGTCACCCTGAACCAGATCATGCGCAATCCGCTGCGCAAAGCCTGGATGGCGGCCGATTTCGCGCTGCGCGGACGCGGCATGATGAGCTGCGCCAGCGCAGTCGCGCATGCGCTGGCCAAGTCCGACCCGGCGCTGGCGCAACCGGACGTCAAACTGCAGCTGCACTGGCTATCCAGCCCGGATGCGCGCGACCCCAAGAAGCTCGTGCTGGACGACTTTCCCGGCTTCTCCATCGGAACCTTCCCCTTGCGGCCGACGTCACGCGGCTCGGTGCACATCCGATCGCGCGAACCGGGCGAAGCGCCGACTATCCATGCCAACTATCTCTCCAGCGACGAGGACCAGCGCGTCACCGTGGCGGCAATCGAATTCGCGCGCAAAGTGGCGACGCAGCCCGCGCTCGCCCCTTTCGTCGTCAGGGAAACCCGCCCCGGCCCCCTGCGGTTGAAAGGATCCGATCTGCTGGACTATGCAAGAACCATAGGTCAGACCTCATACCATCCCGTGGGCACCTGCAGGATGGGGTCGGATGCGCAAGCCGTGGTGGACGCCAGCCTTCGGGTCAAGGGTGTTTCCTCGCTGCGGGTGGCGGACGCGTCAATCATGCCGACGATGTGTTCGGCCAACACCAATGCGCCCTCGATGATGATCGGGGAAAAAGCCGCACGCCTGATCCAGTCAGGCAGCTGATTCAGGCCAGACCTGAGCAACAGGAGGAGAGAAAATGTCGACGGCAACGTTCACCCGCATTCTGGCCCCGGCCATCTTGAGCGCAACTCTGCTTGGACCCGGGCCTGCCCAAGCCGAATCCGAATACCCGGCGCGCCCGATCACGCTGGTCGTGCCCTTGCCCGCAGGCAGCGATACCGACACCATCGCCCGCCTGATGGCGGACGGGCTGGGACGCAGCCTGAAACAGCCGGTCGTGGTCGAGAATCGCGTCGGCGCTGGCGGCCAGATCGCGATGAAGTACGTGGCTACCGCCAAACCGGACGGCTATACCCTGGCCGCCCCGTTTCAAGCGGCGCTGACCTTGGTTCCGCATATCCGCAAGACGCCGCCCTACGATCCTCGGACGGATTTCACGCCGATCGGCCGTTTCGGCAGCCTGGGCATCGCCGTCGTGGTCCCGGAAGACTCGCCCTTCAAGTCCTTTGACCAGCTTATCGCCAAAGCCCGCGCCGAGCCGGGAAAACTGACGTTCGCCTCGTTCGGCGTCGGTAGCGGCGGCCATCTGGCAGGGGAAATGCTGAACGCCGCAGCCGGCCTCAGCATCGTCCACGTGCCCTACAAGGGCACCTCCGAAGCCCGCGTCGGCTTGCTGCGCAAGGAAGTCGACATGGCGATTCTGGGCGACGGACTGGCGGCGCTGCTGGTCCACGACGGCAAAGCCAGGGTGCTCGCCGTCCCCCAGGCGGCGAGATCCCCGTTGTTCCCGGATGCGCCCACGTTCCGGGAGGCAGGCATCCCTCTGGCAACTCAGGGCTGGGTAGGTCTGGCAGGACCGGCTGGCCTGCCCGCCGAGGTCGTCAAAAAGCTTGAGGCGGCATTGCAGGAGGCTGCGAGCACTCCTGGCCTGAAAGAACGCCTGAGCCAAATCGGCCTGCAACTGGCGCCGACTGACGCCGCCGGATTCTCCAGGATCATTCAGGACGACTACGTGCTTTGGGGCAAGGCGGTTGATATCGCCGGCATAGAAAAGAACTAGGCCGCCAGACCCCGGCCCGGCCTCCTGACTCTGCCCGGTGACAGCCGCCCTACTCTTCGGTGTACAGCCCGTGCTCCACGGCGTACACCGCGACCTGCACGCGGCTGGTCAGGTTCAGTTTCTTCAGCACGTTCTGCACGTGGATCTTGACCGTGCTTTCGCTCACGTCGAGTTCGCGCGCAATGACCTTGTTGCTGGCGCCGCGCGCCAGCCATTGCACGATCTGGGTCTCGCGCGCGGTCAGGCGATGGCGCTCGGCGCTGCCTGCCGCCTGCGGCGCCTGCGCCGCCAGGCTGGCTTGGCCCCGGAACTGCTCCACCAGCTTGGCGGTCATGCTCTCGGCAATGACCGGCTCGCCGCCCGCGGCGCGGCGGATCGCGGCCGTCAACGCGTCGGCATCGATGTTCTTGACCAGGTAGCCGCGCGCGCCGTCGCGCAGCGCCTGGCCCAGTTCGTCGGCCTCTTCCGACACCGTCAGGATGATGACCGCACAGGCAGGCAATTCCTGGGTCAGCAGCTGCAGGGTTTCCAGTCCGGACAGGCCCGGCAGGTTGAGGTCCAGCAGGACCACGTCGGGCTTGAGTTCCTTGGCGCGCTTCAGGCCTTCGACGCCGTCGCCGGCCTCGGCCACGACCTCGAAATCGGGCTGGCGTTGCAGCAGCAGGCGCACGCCCGAGCGGAACAGGGTGTGGTCGTCGACGAGGAGGATACGGATGGGCATGGTCGGAAGGTTCAGGCGGCCTGGCGTTCGCTGCCGGGCAGGGTCAGCGCGACGCGCGTGCCGGCGCCGGGCTGCGATTCAAGTTTTATCACGGCGCGCATGCGTGCAGCGCGCTCGCGCATGATATGCAGGCCCACATGCGATTCGCCGCGCTCCGCGACCTCGGCGGGATCGTAGCCCTGGCCGTCGTCGGCGATGACCAGGCTGAAGTCGCGGTCATTGGCGACATCGATGCGCACATGGCTGGCTTCGGAATGCTTGCGCACATTGGACAGCGCCTCTTGCAGGATGAACAGCACCTGCAACTGCTCGTCAGGCGGCAACGGCGCGCCCTCGCCCCGTCCGAAGCGCAATTCGGTCTCGATCCCGGTCTGGCGCCGGAAACGCGCCACGGTGTCTTCGATGGCGGCTTGCAGGTCGCCCTGCGACAGCTTGGTGCGGAAGTTGGTCAGCAGCTCGCGCACGTCCTGGTAGCTTTCGTCCACGCCAGTGCGCAGCAACGGCAGGATCTCGTCGATTTCCGCCTGGTCGCCGCGCTTGACGGCGGCGTCCAACATCTGCAACTGCAGGTTCAGGAAGTTCAGGCCCTGGGCCAGGCTGTCGTGCAGCCCCTGCGCCACCAGCCCGCGCTCGCGCACCACCGCCAGCTGCCGCGCCTGGGCGCTCAGGCGGCGGTTGTCCAGGGCCACGCCCAGATGCTGGCCCAGCGTTTCCAGCAGCTGCGATTCGGCCGGTGACAGGCGGCGTTGCTGGCGGAAATGCAGGGAGTACGACCCCAGCACCTCGTCGCGCGTGACGATGCGGAACACGGCCACGCTGGCAAAACCGTCGCGCTGGCAGTTCAGTTCCATCGCCGGCGGCGACTCGCGGAAATCCTGGATGACGATGACCCCGGCCTGCCGCGTGGCGACGCCGCAATAGCAGTCGTTCACCCGCATGCAATGCTCGGATTCGACCAGCTCGTCCGACAGCCCGACCGACACCATCAGATTGAGCTTCTCGTTGTTGGGGTCCAGCGCCCGGATGCTGCCGCCCTCGGCGTCGAATTGCAGCATCACGCGCCGCAGAAAGCCGTCGCACAGCGCTTCGATCTCGTTGGGCTGGTTCAGGAAGGCGGCCATGTCATAGAGCGCGCCGATATCGCGGTTCTGCGCGGCCAGCTGGGCGGTCTTCTCTTCGACGCGCCGTTCCAGGCCGGTGTACAGATCCTGCAACTCATCGGCCATGCGGTTGTAGCCGCGCGCCAACACACCGAACTCGTCCTGGCTTTCCACCGGCAGCCGGGTGCTGAATTCCCTGGCAGCCATGCGTTGCAGGCCGTCGCGCAGCCGCAGCACCGGCGAAATGATCCAGAGATACAGCAGGTAGATCATCGCCAGCGTGCCGGCGCTGGCAATCGCGGCCAGCACGCCCTGCGACAGGCGCAGCGAGGTGGTCTTACCGGCGTTGTCCTGTTCGATCATGCGCACCAGCGTATCCGCCCGGGCCACGAACTCCGGCAAGGTTTCCAGATAGGTCGCGGCGTCCGGCTGCGCCAGGGCGCGCTTGGCGGCCGGCTTCATGATGTCGTACCAGTAGGCGGCCACGTCATGCCATTGCTTGCGGATCGCCTCGTCGTTGGGAATGAATAGCGGGCGCGCCGGATTGCCGCGCGCCAGCCGGGCGATGGTGTCGTCCATCAGCTGGACCTGCTCATTGGTGCGGAACTCGCGCCCTGCCTGCGGACGCATCAGTTCCACCGCCACGCGATTGGCCCTCATGCGCAGGCTGCCCGTGTCGTTGATGGCCGCGCCCGCGCCTTCCAGCTGCCAGGACAGCCACAGCGTCCAGCTGACCATGGACAGCACCACCACCAGCGCCACCAGGGAACTGATGACGATGCGCGTGGACAGGCGATGCCAGGGCGAAGGCAGGCCGTCGGGTCCGGCGGCGGCGGTATCGGTAGGCTTCATGGCTTTCAACGCGGTCTTGCTTGAGGAATGCGGCGGGTTCCAGTGTAGCCGCTGCGCCTCCAGCGCCGGCCGCGGGCCGTCAAGCCAGCCCAAGGCTGCGGCAAATGAAATCCGCGACTTGCGCCGGCTCGTTGACCGGCAGGCAAGGCAGGCCAGTGGCCAGCGGCGCGTCGGTGGCTACCGCCAGGAAACTGCTGTCCTCCGCATGCAGGGACGGCTTGCCCAGGGCGGGCCGGTACACCTCGATGCGCGGGATCGCGGCCTGTTTGAAGCCTTCTACCAGCACCAGGTCGGCCGGCGACAGGCGCGCCAATTGGTCCTCCAGCGTGGGTTCGGGCGCGTCGCGCAGCTCGTGGACGATGGCGTAGCGGAACGGCGACGCCACCATCACCTCCAGCGCGCCCGCCTGGCGGAAGCGGGCGCTGTCCTTGCCGGGGGGCTCCATCTGGAAATCGTGGTGACTGTGCTTGATGACGCTGACCCGCAGGCCGCGCGCGGCCAACAAGGGCAGCATGGCCTCGATCAGGGTGGTCTTGCCGCTGCCGGAACGGCCGGCGATGCCAAAAACTGGGGTCATGCAAGCTCCGTGAACAAAGGGCATACGATGGGCAGGAAGGCATCCGCCCGCGCCGAGTATGCCAGCAAAGCGCCCGCCACCAGGTCGAAATACCAGCCATGCAGGGTCAGGCTGCCCGCCTCCACCGCGCGCCGCACGAAGGGCAGTTCCTCCAGGTTGCGCAGCGAAATCAGGATGGACGCCTGCTCGCAAGCCCGCCTGCGCTCGGCGGCCGTCGCCTCTGGCATCTGCTGCAACACCTGCTTGCGCGCAGGTTCGGCGATGTCCATCCAGCGTTCCAGGTAGTCGGTCTCGCCGTCGCCCCGGGTGCGCCGGTCCATCAGGGCGCGAATACCGCCGCAATGGGCGTGGCCCAGCACGATGACGCGGCTGACCTGCAACTGCTCGACCGCGAACTGTATCGCGGCCAGCACGCCCTGCAAGCCACGGTCGGTGCTGGCCGGCGGCACCAGGTTGGCGACGTTGCGCACGGTGAAGATGTCGCCGGGGTCGCAGCCCAGCAGCATGGCCGGATCCACCCGCGAATCGCAGCAGCCCACCAGCAAAGTGCTGGGGTGCTGGCCTTCGCAAAGATTGCGGTAGAGCGACGGCGCGTCTTCGTAGTACTGCTGCTGGAAGCGTTGGAAGCCGTCGACCAGACGTTCGATGTCGCGCATCTCAGCCTCCCGTCTGCGCCATGAAGCGCACGATGCGTTCCGGACGAGCCACGAAATCGTGGCGCTCCGGCTTGGCGGCGATGCCGGCCTGGATCGCCTGGATCAGATCGGCATCGCTGGCGCCCGCGCGCAGCAGGCGGCCCAGCGGCACCTGGTCTTCCTGGCCCAGGCACAGGTACAGGGTTCCGTCCACGCCCAGTCTGACGCGGTTGCAGGCGGCGCAGAAGTGGCGCGACATGGGCGTGATCACGCCCAGCACGGGTGTTCCGTGGCCCGTGGTCCAGTAGCGCGCCGGCCCCGCTCCCGTCCCGCCCAAGGCCGGCAGCAGGCCGGCGTCGGCCGCCAGCCGCGCGCCCATGGCGTTCAGATCGGTATGGGCGTAACCCTGGCCGCAGCTGCCCATGGGCATGGGTTCGATCAGGCGCAGCACGAAGCCCTGCCGCACCGCATAGTCCAGCAGCCTGCGCACCTCGGCCTCGGGCGTGGCCGCGTGCACCACGCTGTTGAGCTTGATGGGCGCAAAGCCCGCGCCCTTGGCCGCGGTCAGGCCCGCCAACACCGATTCCAGGCAATCCCGCCCGGTGATCTGGCTGAAGGCGGCGGCGTCCAGCGTGTCCAGGCTGATGTTCAGACGGTCCACGCCGGCGGCGCGCAGGTCCTGCGCGTGGCGCGCCAGCTGAGTGCCGTTGGTGGACACGGACAGGTCTTTCAAGCCAGGCATGGCGGCGATGACGCCCGCCAGACCGGCCAGGCCGCGGCGCAGCAGCGGCTCGCCGCCGGTCAGCCGGACCTTGCTGACGCCCAGGCCAACGAATAGTCCCACCAGCCGCGCCATTTCCTCGTGGCGCAGCCAGTTGGCGGGTGTCTCGAATCCCTTGAAATCCTTGGGCAGGCAGTAGCTGCAACGCAGGTCGCAGCGGTCCGTGACGGACACGCGCAGATAATCGATGCGACGGCCATGGCCGTCCACCAGGGGTCCCGCAGCCGGCTCGTCCATCATGCGGCGCTCCCGCTGTAGACGCGCTCCGGCTCCCCGCCCTGCAGGTCTATGCCCTGGATGTCGGCGCGCTCGACCAGCAGCTTGGCGTACTGGCGCCAGGCGGTATCGCGGCTCATGGACGACAGCGCCGTGGCGATCTGCGCGGCCACGTGCTCGTAGGGTTGCATGCGGCCTTCTATGCGCCGCGTCACCCGCACGATGTGCAGGCCGTGACGGGTTTCCAGCAATTGCGGCAGCAGGCCGCCAGCGGGCAGCGCGAACACCGCGCGCTCGAATTCCGGCACCGTGTCGCCGCGGCCCAGCTGGCCCAGGCTGCCGCCCAGGGCGGCCGAGGGGCAGTTCGATTGCTCCCGCGCCACCTCGGCGAAGCGCGAGGGATCCTCGAGCAATTCGGCCAGCACCACATTGGCGTGCGCCCGCAGCATGTCCAGGTTCACGCCGGGCGTGACCTGGAACAGGATGTGGTCGGCCTCGATCAGCTCGCCCGCCATGAAGCGTTGCGGATGCATCTGGTAGTAGCGGCGGCAGGCGGCCTCGTCGGCCTCGGGCGCGGGTGCCTCGCGGGCCAGCAAGGCGCCGATGGCGCCCTCCTCGTCCGCGGCGTCCAGGCCCAGCCGGCCGGCCTCGTCCAGCAGCACGCGGCGCAGCACCAGGGCGGTGATCGCTTCGCGCATGGGATTGCCGGCCTCGGCATGCGGCGGCAGTTCGCGTTCCAGATCCGCGTCGTTCAGTTCGACGCCATTGACGATGACAGGCATGTTCGGCTCCTAGTCCTGGTGCGTGGAATCAGCGCGGGCGGACCAGCTGCCAGGCGCGGCCCAGGTAGCCGACCGAGGCGAAGCCGCTCCAGACGTGCACCAGGCGGGTGAACGGGAAGATCACGAACAGCGTCAGGCCCATGAACAGGTGCGCCTTGAACAGCAGCGGCACGTCGGCGATATGGCTGGCCGCGTCGCCCTGGAAGGTGACGATGTGCTGTGCCCAGGTCATCAGGCGCACCATCATCTCGCCGTCCATGTGGCCGGCCGACAGCACGATGGTGGACAGCCCCAGCAGCAAGGTGACCAGGATCCACAGCAGCAACAGCTTGTCGCCCGGCCGCGTGGTGGCGCGGATGCGCGGATCGCTCAGGCGGCGATGGATCAGGATCAAGAGGCCGATCAGGCACAGGCCGCCCATGACGCCGCCGGCCACCATGGCCACGGTCTGCTTGAGCGTGTGCGATACGCCCAACGTGTCCCACACCACCACCGGCGTCAAGAGGCCGGCCAGATGGCCGAAGAACAGGCCCAGGATGCCGACGTGGAACAGGATGTTGCCCAGGCGCAGTTGCCCGCGGTGCAGCAGCTGCGAGCTGTCCGTCTTCCAGGTGTATTGCTCGCGCTCGAAGCGCACCAGGCTGCCCAACAGGAAGATGGTCAGCGCGATGTAGGGATAAATGCCGAAAAGAAACTGATTCAGGGAGTTCATGATGCGTCGTCCTGAAGATTAATGAGCCGCGGGCGCACGGGGATAGAAGCGCACGGTCTGCGCGCCATCGCCCGAAAACGGCCGCAGCAGCGGTTCCACGCCATCCGGTCCGGTGCCGAAGGTCTCCATCGCCTCGTCCATGTCGCGCACGGGCGCCTCGGTCTGCTCGCGCGGAATCACGCGGGACTGCGCACGCAACACCGCGAAGATGCAGGCGTAGGGGCTTTCGCCCTTGGCCAGGCGCGCGCCGATGGCGGCCAGCACGTGGATCGCCTCGTCGAGCAGGTCCTGCGCCTGGGCGGGGTCGATCACGCCCAGGAATTCCAGGAACAGCGGCACATGGTCCGGCAGCTCGGACACCACCGGTTCAAAGCCATGCTCGCGGTAGGTATCCAGCAGGTCCACCATAGCCTGGCCGCGGTCGCGGCTTTCGCCGTGCACGTGCTCGAACAGGTGCAGCGAATGCGAGCGGTTGCGGTCAAAGGTGGCGACGTAGTTTTCCTGCAGCGCGATGAGATCGTTGGTGGCCAGGTAGGCGACCAGCGGCTGCAGGGTTTCCTCAGCGTCGGGATAGTCGGACAAGGCGGCTTCGACCTCGCCCAGCGCGTCCAGCAGCTCGGGCTCGGGGTAGCACAGCAAGGCGGAAAGCAGGCGGTACAGACTCATGGTTATTCTCCTTTCCTAGGCCGTGGCGGCCTTCTTGCGCGATTTCGGCATCTCGATGAAGATCTCGCTGCCCTGGGGCTTGCGTCCGAACAAAGTGCCTTCCGACACCCCGCCCGAGCAGCCGTTGCCGAAGGTGAAACCGCAGCTGCCCTTCTCGTTGAAGCTGTCCTCGACCACTTCCTTGTGGCTGCTGGGCACCACGAAGCGGTCCTCGTAGTCGGCGATGGCCATGATCTTGTACATGTCCTGCACGGTCGCCTCGGTCAGGCCGACCTGCTCCAGCAGCGCCGTGTCGCGTTCGCCGTGCACGGTTTCCGAGCGCTTGTAGGCGCGCATGGCCAGCATGCGTTCCAGCGCCTGCACCACCGGCGCTTCCTTGCCCGCCGTCAAGAGGTTGGCCAGGTAGCGCACCGGGATGCGCAGGCTGGAGACGTCCGGGATCATGGCGCTCTTGCCCACCGTGCGCTGCGGCATCTGGCCGGACTCGGCGGCCGTCTGGATGGGCGACAGCGGCGGGATGTACCAGACCATGGGCAAGGTGCGGTATTCCGGATGCAGCGGGAAGGCGACGCGCCATTCCATCGCCATCTTGTAGACCGGCGACTTGCGGGCGGCTTCCAGCCAGGATTCGGGAATGCCCTGTTCGCGCGCGGCGGCGATCACCTCGGGCGAATGCGGATCCAGGAACAGGTCGAGCTGCGACTGGTACAGGTCCTGCTCGTTGGCGGTGGACGCGGCGTGCTCGATCTGGTCGGCGTCGTACAGCATCACGCCCAGGTAGCGGATGCGGCCCACGCAGGTTTCCGAGCACACGGTCGGCTGGCCGGCCTCGATGCGCGGATAGCAGAAGGTGCACTTCTCGGCCTTGCCGCTGCTCCAGTTGTAGTAGATCTTCTTGTACGGGCAGCCGGAGATGCACATGCGCCAGCCGCGGCACTTGTCCTGGTCGACCAGCACGATGCCGTCGTCTTCACGCTTGTAGATGGAACCGGACGGGCAGCTGGCGACACAGGCCGGGTTCAGGCAGTGTTCGCACAGGCGCGGCAGGTACATCATGAAGGTGTTCTCGAAGGTCGAGTACATCTCCTTCTGCACGCCCTCGAACAAGGCGTCGCGGCTGCGCGCGCTGAACTCGCCGCCCAGGTCGTCTTCCCAGTTCGGGCCCCAATGGATCTTGTCCATCTTCTTGCCGGTCAGCACCGACACCGGACGCGCGGTCGGCGGCGTCTGCGACAGCGGCGCCTTCTGCAGATGCTCGTAGTCGAAGGTGAACGGCTCGTAGTAGTCGTCGATCTGCGGCAGGTTCGGGTTGGCGAACAGGTTGGCCAGGATGCGCAGCTTGCCGCCCTGGCGCGGTTCCAGCTTGCCGGCAGCGGTACGCTTCCAGCCGCCCTTCCACTTTTCCTGGTTCTCCCATTCCTTGGGATAGCCGATGCCGGGCTTGGTTTCCACGTTGTTGAACCAGGCGTATTCGACACCGTCGCGGCTGGTCCAGACGTTCTTGCAGGTGACCGAGCAAGTGTGGCAGCCTATGCACTTGTCCAGGTTCAGCACCATGCCGATTTGGGCGCGTATCCTCATGATTGCTTCTCTTCTTGTTGCGTTTCGACCAGCGGACCTTCCAGCCAGTCCACCTTCTTCATCTTGCGCAGCACCACGAATTCATCGCGGTTGGCGCCCACCGTGCCGTAGTAATTGAAGCCGTAGGCCTGCTGGGCGTAGCCGCCGATCATGTGCGTGGGCTTGAGCACCGTGCGCGTGACCGAGTTATGGATGCCGCCGCGCTTGCCGCTGGTTTCCGCGCCAGGCACGTTCACGATCTTTTCCTGCGCGTGGTACATCAGGCACATGCCGACCGGCACGCGCTGGCTGACCACCACCCGCGCCGTCAGGGTGCCGTTGACGTTGAACACTTCGACCCAGTCGTTGTCGACCAGCCCGGCCTGCTTGGCCTCGGCCTCCGAGATCCACACGTGGGGACCGCCGCGGCTCAGCGTCAGCATGCGCAGGTTGTCCGAGTACGTGCTGTGGATGCCCCACTTCTGGTGCGGCGTCAGCCAGTTCAGGACCAGTTCCTTCTCGCCGTTCGGGTAGCGGCCCAGCATGGGCGCGACCGTCTTGGTGTCGATGGCGGGCTTGTACACGCAGGAGCCTTCGCCGAAGTCCAGCATCCAGCGATGGTCCTGGTAGAACTGCTGGCGGCCCGTCAGGGTGCGCCATGGGATCAGTTCATGCACGTTGGTATAGCCGGCGTTGTAGCTGACCTCTTCGCTTTCCAGGCCCGACCAGGTGGGCGCGGAAATGATCTTGCGCGGCTGCGCCTGGATGTCGCGGAAGCGGATCTTGTCGTGCTCGCGGCCGATGGCCAGGTGCGCGTGCTCACGCCCCGTGATCTTGCTCAGGGCTTCCCAGGCCTTGACCGACACGTGGCCATTGGTCTCGGGCGCGAAGGTCAGGATCATCTCGGCCGCGTCGATGGCGGTGTCCAGCTTGGGCCGGCCCTGGCTCACGCCCGGCTCGCTCACGGCCTCGTTGATGCCGGCCAGCTCGTGCACTTCGTGCTCGGTGTTCCAGTTGATGCCCTTGCCGCCATTGCCCAGCTTGTCCAGCAGCGGTCCCACCGAGGTGAACTTGCGATAGATGTCGTTGTAGTCGCGTTCGACCACGGTCATGTTGGGCGCGGTCTTCCCCGGCACCAGATCGCATTCGCCCAGCTTCCAGTCCTTGGGCTCGAAAGCCTGGCCCAGCTCTCCCGGGGTGTCGTGCATCAGCGGCGTCAGCACCACGTCGCGGCGCTTGCCCAGGTAGGGGCCGCCGATTTCGCTGAACTTCTTGGCCAGCAGCTTGTAGATCTCCCAGTCGGTCTTGCTTTCCCACAAGGGCTGCACGGCTTCGCTCAGCGGATGGATGAACGGGTGCATGTCCGAGGTGTTGAGGTCATCCTTTTCGTACCAGGTGGCCGTGGGCAGCACGATGTCGCCGTACAGGCAGGTGGTGCTCATGCGGAAGTCCAGCACGGTCAGCAGGTCCAGCTTGCCTTCGGCAGCGTCTTCCTGATAGGTCACCTCGGTAGGCTTGATCGCATCGGCTTCGTCGCCGAAGACCGCGTTCTGCGTGCCCAGGAGGTACTTCAGGAAGTACTCGTGCCCCTTGCCGCTGGAGCCGAGGATATTGGAGCGCCACACGAACATATTGCGCGGGAAGTTGGCCGGATCGTCCGGGTCCTCGCAAGACATGCGCAATTCGCCCGACTTGAGCTGTTCTGCCACATAGGCGACCGGGTCCTTGCCCTGGCTTTCCGCCTGCGCCACCACGTCCAGCGGGTTGGTGCGCAGTTGCGGCGCCGACGGCAGCCAGCCCATGCGCTCGGCGCGGGCGTTCAGGTCGATCATGCTGAGGTCGCCGTAGCGGCCGCGATCCGCCGTCGGCCCCAGGATTTCCTGGACGTTCAGCTTCTCGTGGCGCCACTGGCTGGTATGGGCGTAGAAGAAGGAAGTGCCGTTCATCTGGCGCGGCGGGCGGACCCAGTCCGAAGCGAAGGCCAGCGGCGCCCAGCCGAATTGCGGCCGCAGCTTTTCCTGGCCCACATAGTGGGCCCAGCCGCCGCCGCTCTTGCCGACGCAGCCGCACATCATCAGCATGTTGATGATGCCGCGGTAGATCATGTCCATGTGGTACCAGTGGTTCAGGCCGGCGCCGACGATCACCATGGACTTGCCTTCGGTGTCATGGGCGTTCTGCGCGAACTCGCGCGCCACCTGGATCACCTGCGCGCGCGGCACGCCGGTGTGCTTTTCCTGCCAGGCGGGCGTGTACGGCACGTCGTCGTCATAGGAACTGGCGACGTTGCCGCCACCCAGGCCGCGGTCCAGGCCATAGTTGGCCATTTGCAGGTCGTACACCGTGGCCACCAGGGCCTCGCTGCCGTCGGCCAGGCGGATGCGGCGCGCCGGCACGTTGCGCACCTGCAGTTCACCATGCTCGCTGCCGAAGTACGGGAAGCCCACGCCGATCACGGCGTCGGACTGGTCCAGCAGACTGAGCGTGGGCTCGATCTCGCGGCCGCTGCCGCCGTCCTTGGACTCCAGGTTCCAACGGCCGACCTTTTCGCCGCCGTTGACCGCGCCCTCGCCCCAGCGAAAGCCGATGCTGCCGTTGGGCGCAACCAGGTCGCCGCTCTTGGCGTCCAGCACCAGCGTCTTCCAATCGGGGTTGTTCTGCTCGCCCAGGGCGCCGTCCAGATGCGAGGCGCGCAGGAAGTGGTCGGGCGCATAAAAGCCGTCGCGCTCCTGCAGCAGCACCAGCATGGGCATGTCGGTATAGCGCCGCACGTAGTCGCGGAAGTAGTCCGAAGCGCCCGACAGGTGGAATTCCTTCAGGATCACATGGCCCATGGCCATGGCCAGCGCGGCATCGGTGCCCTGCTTGGGCGCCAGCCAGATATCGCCGAACTTGACCATTTCGCCGAAGTCGCTGGACACGGCCACCGTCTTGGTGCCCTTGTAGCGGACCTCGGTGTAGAAGTGCGCGTCCGGCGTGCGGGTCTGGGGCACGTTGGAGCCCCACACCATCAGGTAGGTCGAGTTGTACCAGTCGGCCGATTCGGGCACGTCGGTCTGTTCACCCCAGATCTGCGGGCTGGCCGGCGGCAGGTCGCAGTACCAGTCGTAGAAGCTCAGGCAGGCTCCGCCCAGCAGGCTGAGGTAGCGCGCGCCGGCGGCGTAGCTGACCATGGACATGGCCGGAATCGGCGAAAATCCGATCACGCGGTCGGGACCGAACTTCTTGATCGTCAGCGCATTGGCGGCGGCGATGATCTCCATCGCCGTGTCCCAGTCGGCGCGCACGAAGCCGCCCAGGCCGCGCACCGCCTTGTAGCGTTTGGCGCGCGTGGGATCCTGGCTGATCCATTCCCAGGCCGCGATCGGGTCCATGGTCTTGCGGGCCTCGCGCCACATTTCCATGAGACGGCCGCGGATCATCGGGTACTTCACGCGCTGCGCCGAATACACGTACCAGCTGTACGAAGCGCCTCGCGGACAGCCGCGGGGTTCATGGTTGGGCAGGTCGGGCCGCGTGCGCGGGTAGTCGGTCTGCTGGGTTTCCCAGGTGATCAGGCCGTTCTTGACGTAGACCTTCCACGAGCAGGAGCCGGTGCAGTTGACGCCGTGCGTCGAACGCACCACCTTGTCGTGCTGCCAGCGGGCGCGGTAGGCGTTTTCCCACTTGCGGTCCTCGTTGACCGTTACGCCGTGACCGTCCGCGAAGGTGGACTTCACTCGCGACATGAACTTCAAGCGGTCCAGGAAATGGCTCATTCTCTATTCTCCAAGAGCGCCGGTCCGGCCGGCGCGTACTGCGATCAATGCTGTTGAATCCATTGTGGGCGCGGCCCGCCCGCCGGACCATTCGCCGGTGGCACAGGCGGGGCGCGGCAGAATGACTAGTCACTCCGACCGCGTCCGTTTTGCGCTAGCAAGGCACCGGCGCATTGCGGCGGGCGTAGTACCACCAGGTGATAACCATGCAGGTGGCGTAGAAACCGATGAAGCAATAGAGAGCGGCCTGCACGCTGCCCGTCATCTCCAGCGAGGTGCCGAAGCTGCGCGGGATGAAAAAGCCGCCGTACGCGCCGATCGCGCCCGAGAAGCCCAGCACCGCGGCCGATTCCTTGGCGGCGTCCGCCTGGGCCTGCTTCTGCGCCGCGGCGCCCTTGCCCTCGGCCGCCTGCGTGCGTTCGCGCAGGAAGATCACGGGAATCATGCGGAAGGTCGAGCCATTGCCCACGCCGGTCAGCGCGAACAAGACGATGAACATGGTCAGGAAGCCGGTGAAATTCCCGGTCTGTCCGGCCACCGGCAGGAACGTCACCACGCCCAGCACCGCCGCGATCATGGCCGCAAAGGTGAACAGCGTGACCCGCGCGCCGCCCAGCTTGTCCGAAACCCAGCCGCCGAACGGCCGCGTCAGCGAGCCCAGCAGCGGGCCGAGGAAGGCATAGGCCATGGGGTCGACCTGCGGGAACAGCGTCTTGGTCAGCATGGCGAAGCCTGCCGAAAAGCCGATGAACGAGCCGAAGGTGCCCACGTACAGCCAGCACATCAGCCAGTTGTGCTTGCGCTTGAAGATGACGGCCTGGTCCGCGAACGAGGCGCGGGCGTCGGCGATGTCGTTCATGCCGAACCAGGCCGCGATGGACGCCAGCGCGATGGGGATCACCCAGATGAAGCCGGCGTTCTGCAGCCACAGGTTCTGCTGCGCGCCATTGACGGTGATGACCTGGGGCTCGCCGCCCGCCACGCCGAACACGCCGATGGAAATCACCACCGGCACCACGAACTGCACCAGGGACACGCCCAGGTTGCCGATGCCGGCGTTCAGCCCGGTGGCCAGGCCCTTCTTTTCCTTGGGAAAGAAGAAGCTGATGTTGGCCATGCTGGAGCTGAAGTTGCCGCCGCCCAGGCCGCACAGCAGCGCCAGGATCAGCAGGGTCGGAAAGGTGGTGGTCGGGTCGCGCAGGGCAAAACCCATGCCCAGCGCCGGAATCAGCAGCGAGGCGGTGGAAATGGCCGTCCACTTGCGCCCGCCGAAGACCGGCACCAGGAAGGAGTAGAAGATGCGCAGGGTCGCGCCCGACAGCGCCGGCAGCGCCGTCAGCCAGAACATCTGGTTCTTGGACAGCATGAAACCGGCGCGGTCCAGGTTGACCACCACCACGCTCCAGAGCATCCAGATGCTGAACGCCAGCATCAGCGCAGGAATCGAGATCCAGAGATTGCGGTTGGCGACGCGGGCGCCGGTCTGCTTCCAGAAGCCGGGATTATCCGGCTCCCAGCGCGCAAGGACTTGAGTGGAAGACATAGGGATACTCTCAGGAGGTGGTGGAAGGAGCGGCAGCGTGTTGCCGGGCGACGGCCGCGCTTTCCGGCCGGAAACTGAAGTGCATGAAGATGAGGGAGACGCAGACGGTGCCGTACAGCAGCATGAAGGCGCTGGAGCGCACGCCCGTCAGGTCCAGCAGGATGCCGAACATGATCGGCAGCACGAAGCCGCCCAGGCCGCCGGCCAGGCCGACGATGCCGGAAACCGCGCCGATGTTTTCGCCGAACTCGTCCGAGATGAACTTGAAGACCGAGGCCTTGCCGATGGCCATGGCGATGCCGACCACGAACAGCAGCACGGTGAAGGCGACCGGTCCCAGCGCGATGCCGAAGCTGCGCGGGCCGTTGGCGGTCGCGACGGTGAATTCCGTTTGCGGATAGCTCAGCAGGAAGAACGCCACCCAGCACACCCACATCACCCACCAGGTGGTCTTGTAGGCGCCGTAGCGGTCGGAGATCCAGCCGCCGAGGGCCCGCAGCACGCCGCCAGGCAGTGAGAAGCAAGCCGCCAACAGCGCCGCCAGCTTCATGTCGAAGCCGTATTCGCCGATGTAGTACTTGGTCATCCACAGCGCCAGCGCCACGTAGCCGCCGAACACCACCGAGTAGTACTGGCAATAGCGCCAGACGCGGGGATCCTTCAGCATGGCCATCTGCGCCGACAGGCTGGCGCCGCTCTTCACGCGGTGCGCCGGGTCGGAAGCAGAGAACAGCCAGAACAGAATCGCGGTGACCAACAGCGCCACGGCATAGACCTGGGGCACGATGACCCAGGCGCCACCCGCCGCCGCGATCAACGCCGGGGCCACGAACTTGGTGATGGCCGAGCCCGAATTGCCCGCGCCGAACACGCCCATCGCCAGACCCTGCTTGTTGCGCGGGAACCAGCGCGCCACATAGGGCGTACCGACCGAGAACGAACCGCCCGTCAGGCCGACGAACAGCGCCAGTACCAGGAACTGCCAATACTCGGTGGCATAGGACAGCAGCCAGATCGGCACCACGGCCAGCAGCATCAGGATGAAGAACACCGGCCGGCCGCCGTAGCGGTCGGTCCAGATGCCCAGCGGCACCCGCACCAGCGAACCGGTCAGCACCGGCATGGCGGCCAGCAGGCCGAACTCGGTTTCGGACAGGCCCAACTGCTGCTTGATGGGTATGCCCAGCACCGCGAAGATCATCCACACCGCGAAACAGATGGTGAAGGCGAATGTGCTTGAAATCAGGACCCGCATCGGCGCGCCGGCCGAGGAATGACTTGCTGCCATGGTTACTCTCGCTTTACTCACGAAGACATGTGGCTAGCCTAGGCATCGCGAGCCTTGCGGACCATTCGCCAGCCGACCAGAAGCCCCTTGCCGATGTGACTAGTCACCCCTTTCTTGCCGGCCCGGCTTGCGCTGGATCAAGCCGCCGCGCTGGCGGGGACGCGCTGGACGCATTAATATGTATTTCAAATACACCTTTAAACGCATGCCGAAACGGCACCGCGCAGACCTCATGAGCACGCTGCTTAGCATCGAAGAACCCGCCGCGGTCCCAAGCCGTCCGCGCCCCCAATGGCGCGCCTTCACGGAAATGGGCTTCCGGCCGCTGTACCTGGCCGGCTGTTTCTGGGCGCTGGCGTCCGTGCTGTTGTGGGTGCATGCCCCTGCCCGCCTGACGGGCGTGTTGAATGGCATGTTCTGGCATGCGCACGAGATGCTGTGGGGCTTCGTCGCCACCATCGCCGTGGGATTCCTGCTGACGGCGGGCGCCAACTGGACCGGCAAGAACCCCTTGCGGGGCACGCCCCTGGCGGCGCTGTGCGCGGTCTGGATCGTGGCGCGCGCGGGCTATCTCGTGCCCGGACGCACGGCCTTCGTGGTGGCCGCTGCGGCGGACCTGCTGTTCTTCCTGTGGGCCGCGGGCGCGCTGGGCCGCGCCGTTGCCGTCACGCGCAACCAGCGCAATTACGGCATTCCCTTTCTGCTGCTGGGCCTGGCCGCGACCAACGCGCTCTATCTCTGGGCCTCGGTCCAGGGCGACTACTTCGCGCTGATGCGCTACTTCAATGCCGGCCTGCTGTGCATGGCGGTGCTGACGCTGCTGATCGCGCGCCGCGTCATCCCCTTCTTCGCCAAGCGCGCGGTGGCCGGGCTGGACATTCCGCCCCACACCCGCAGCGGCCATTGGCAGTTGGGTACCGGCATAGTCGCCATCGCCTGCCTGCTGGCGGGCCAGCCGCAGGCGGCCGCGCTGGCGCTGGCCGCCACCGGACTGATCGCCCTGGCGCAATGGATATCGTGGAAGCCCTGGGCGGTGCGAAAGGTGCCGCTGCTATGGATCCTGTACGCGGGTTATGGCGGCCTGGGCATAGGCCTGTTGGTGGGCGCGGCGCAACTGGCCGGCTATGTGCTGCGGCCGGCCTGGCCCGCGCACGTGATCGGCGTGGCCGGTTTCTCGGTGTTGATCCTGGGCATGGTCACGCGCACCGCGCTCGGCCACCTGGGGCGGCCGCTGCGGACCGACCGCAGCATGGTCTTGAGCTATGCGCTGATGATATTGGCGGCATTGCTGCGCCTGGCCGCCCTGCTCCCGACCGCCGCCACCATCGGCTTGCTACATGCCTCGGCGACGGCCTGGGCGCTGGCGTTCGGGCTATACCTGTGGCGCTTCTTCCCGATGATGATCCGGCCGCGCGCCGATGCGGGCAAGAGCGCCGCGCCGGTGATGAAGGTGGTGCCCGTCGCGCGGCGTCCGGCGGCCTGATCCTTACTTTAGCCGCGCCCTTCGCGGCGACGCGTGGCGGCCAGCTGCTGCTTCATGGCCTTGAGCCAGGCCTTGACCTGCTGCATGTCCGCGAACTGCGATAGTTCGAATTCGAGTTCGCCTATGTATTCCTGGGCGTCGGCGATCTCCGCGTCCAGGTCTTCCATCAGGTCGGCCGGGTCGATGGATTGCGCGGGATCGAAGTGGTACCGGGCTTTGAAGCCATCTTCCTCGGCCGCGATGTCGCCGGCCAGGATGGCGAGCTGCGCTTCCAGCGCCTGGTTGTACTGCGCGTAGCGGTCCTCACCGATTTCGGCCAGCCGATCGGGGCCGGCAGCCACCAGCGCATCGATTTCCGCGAGCGTCTCGGGAGTTGGCGCGGCGGCCGCCGGTCCGCGCAGCGCCGCTACGCCTTCCTCGTCCTCTTCATCCTCCAGCCCGGCGTCGTAGTCCGAGCCGCCATGCTTGAGATACAGGGCCTTCAACCTCTCCACGTCGCATTCTGCCGGCGTGCCGTCCAGCACGATGGCGTCGAGCGTCTCCTCTGCCAGCTGCGCCGCGATCTCGGACGCCAGGGCGCGTTCCGCCTTGGTCAGTTCCTTCTGTTTGCAGGCATGGTCAAAGCAGGCCACCAGCCTGGCCTTCAGTTCGACCTCGTCCGTCTCCAGCGGCGCCAGCGCGTCCTCGTACTTCTTCTGGTATTCCGGCTGTACGGTCTGCCACCGGCGCAGGCGGGCGCGCTGCGCCTCCAGCGTCTGCGTGAGCGACTCGAATCTCTGGCGTTGCGGCGTTCCGGATGCCGGCTGCGCGGCGGACGTGTTTTCTTGCATGGGGAACCTGGGCAGGCGGCGCCATGGGCGCCTCGAAATGATCGGAGCGCCATTTTAGACGCGGCAGCGCCTGCCGAGGCCTCGATGCCTCGTTGCCTTGGCCCGGGCATGCGCCCTCGCGACTGCTGCCGCTCCTGCGCGCCGGCTTTGCGCGGGCGCGCAGTCCGGGTCTCGAGGCTATCGGTCAGCCGAGCCTTCGGCGGCGTTGTCCTCGGACGTCGTGTCGGCGGGCTCGATGTCCTCGTCTGGCACTTCGTCGCCCTGAGCGCTGTCGCTGGCATCGTCCGGGTTCACCGGCGGCGGACGATGGGCCGCAGTCCCGGGTGGCGGCACGGACGCCATCGTTATCGGATGCAAGGCCAACTCGAATTGGATCTGGGGCATCGCAGCACCTATCAGGAAGTGCGGCGAAATCCGCCGCAGCCGGGAATCAGCAAGCGCCATGCCACCAAGCCTGCGCAAGAGGCTTCAGAAGCGCGGATTCTTGCCGAACGGCACTTCCGTATCCGTCGGTTTCTCGAACGACGCCGTGTCGCCGTTCAGGTCCGCCACGTGAATCTGCGCCAGCCGCGTCGCTTCATCGATGGCCACCTGGGCCGAAACGAAGCGCTCCTCGATGGCTATCCGCTCTTGCGGCGCACCCGCGAGCGGTGGCACCAGCACGTATCCTATGCTCCAGCTGCCCTGGTCCTCGATCGGACGCTCAAGTTCGAAATCCCATTTGGCGTTTTCCATGGGGCCTCCTGTCTGTTCCTGCTTTCATGCTACTGCGGTTTACTTGGGGCGGGGATTGCGGATGCCCTGGTCCTGTGACGCGCATTCGCCCTGCCGCAGGCGCGGCAGGAAATTGGCCATGGCCCGCGCCACATTGCGCACTTCCTGCTGCACCGCCAGATCCTGGTCCAGGTCGTCGTGGCTGGTGGCATACGGGCGGTAATAGCTGATGTAGCGATCCAGGCGCGATGCCGCTCCCGCGTCGATCAGCCCCATCCAGTCCAGCCAGTCGGTGAGCGCGCGCCGCTGCGATTCGATCCCCGCCACGTCCCCGTGCACCACCAGGCCGTAGGCGCGGCCGGCCAGATGCTTGGGGTACGGCCAGCCGGCCAATTCGACCTGCTTGGCCTTCAGCGGATCCTTGCCGCCGGTCAGCGTGGGATCGGGATTGCCGCCATCCGCGCAGACCAGCCTGTCTATCATCAGCTTCAAGGGGCTGGGCGATTGGTACCAGTAGGTGGGCGCAATCAGGATCACGCCGTGGGCCGCGACCCACTGCTCATAGATGCCGGCCATGGCGTCGTTGTCCTGCCCCAGCGAGTGGTTCGGGTAACAGCTGCACGGCCAATGGCATAAAGGCATCGCGGTCGACACGCAGCCTTTGCAGGGATGGATCTGGTATTGGTACTCGGACGTCAGGCGGCTGAGGTCCAGCATGTCGGTCTGCATGCCAGCCGTCTGCAATTCGCTCAGGACGATGCCCGCCAGCCGCCAGCTCTTGGAGACTTCGCCCGGACAGGTGCCATCATTGCGCGCGGCGCCGACGACGACCAGGACGCGCGATGCCGTACCTGGATCCCGCTGCGCCACGGCGGCGCGCTCCAGCCGGTCGCGCGTTTCCTTCCATTCGACCGACAAGTCGTAGTCGGGATCGGCGTAGCCCGCCCCGGCCTTGACGGTGACAGGCGACTTGCGGCCCTCTTCATAGGCGTTCCAGGCGATCGTTTCCAGGCGTTCCAGCGCCTCGCGCTCAACCAGGAAGGCGGGATCGTAGAAGCGCCGCATGAAGCGCAAGCGGAACTCCTCGCGCGTAAGCGGGCCTGCGTATTGCCCCTTGCGCACCATCGGTTTGGTTTCGGTCATGGCTTTCTCCGGCTATGCATGCGCTGGCGCCGTTCCTTCCTGGCGCGCGCCGTGCAGGCGGCGGCCAGGGCCAGCAGCTTGTCTTCGTCCAGGCGCTCGGCGTCGACCAGTCGTTCGTCCGCGCCCTTGAGCGCGATCAGCAGTTCATCCAATTTCAGATGCAGCGCCTCGCTGTCCTTGTTCTGGCTTTGCTGGATAAGGAAAACCATCAGGAAGGTCACAATGGTCGTCCCGGTATTGATCACCAACTGCCAGACTTCAGAATAGGCAAACGCAGGTCCGGATGCGCCCCAGATGATCACCGTGATGAGCGCCAGCCCGAACGCGATCGGCGACCCCGCCCACCTTGTCACATGGGCGGCGAAATGATCGAAAAAGCGGGATATTGGATTGGCGCGGCCGGCTGAGGTGCGGCCGGCTGAGGTGCGGCCGGCTGAGGCGTGGCCGGCTGAGGCGCGGCGGCCTACGGCTCGGCGGGCTTTGGCACTGCCAGCTTTGGCACTGCCGGCTTTGGCGCGGCCGGCTGCGGCATGGCCGGCTGAGGCTCGAGCAGTACCTTCGGCGCGCTCCGATCGCTTACCGGGTGACTGCCGTTTGGAAATGCGGGTGCTCGGCATGGTGGTGTTCCAGTCCAACCGGACATGACACTCAGCAAGCCGCGTGCCCGCGGTCCCCTTCAGACGCGATACAGGCTGCCGAAGCCCATTTCCTCTTCCGCCGATACATCCAAACCGCCGGGCATCGGCAAGTCTTGAGCCCATCCTCGCGCCAGGGCTTGCGCGTCGCGCACGGGATCGGACGCCTTGGCGCGCTCGTCCCGCATGCGGCAGGTTGCGGGATCGGTGGCGAACAGGCCGCGCGCAAACCCCCGCGCCTGTTCGATCAACTGCGTGGTCTTGGGAACGCGTATCCGGGCAAAGTCCCGCAGGGCTGCATCCAGCCCCTGGTCCGCGCCGTCCAGGCATCGGGCCAGATGCCAGGCATCCTCCAGCGCCTGGCACGCGCCCTGCCCCGATGTCGGCAAGGGCGCATGCGCCGCATCGCCCACCAGCAGCACATTGGCCCGGCTCCAGGTTTTCAGGGGCTCCAGATCATGCACGGCGATCAGGTGGATGGCGTGCGCCGGCGTTGCGCGGATGATGCGGGCGACAGGCTCGGGCCAACCGCCAAACAAGGTCTCGACCTCCTGGCGCAAGTCCGCGGCAGAAGCCGCCGCGCGCAAGGGCCGCGCCTGCGCCCCCGCCCAATAGACCAGTCCCGGCCGCACCGCCACGGCGCCGAAGCGCTCGCCCGCGCCCCAATAGTCCTGGATGGCGATTTCATCGACCAGCGCGCTGTCCGCCTGCGCCACGCCTATCCAGTTCACGAAGCCCTGATACACCGGCTTGCTATCGCCCGCAACGAATCGGCGAGCCACCGAATCCATGCGGCCATCGGCGCCGATGAGCAGGTCCGGACGGATACTCAGGCCATTCTCGAACCGCGCCACGGCCCGGCCATCGTCGTCCAGATCGATCGCCAGCGCCCGATGCCCATATTCCACCGGGATGCCGGCGCGCGCCACGTGGTCCAACAGCACTGCCAGCAGGTCCCGGCGCAGTATCGTGTGGCTGGGATATCCCATTATCCGGTCCAGCAACGCGATATCAAGGCCGCCCAAGGGATTGCCTGCCGCATCCTGGCGGCGCATCGCAACCGGCCGCCCGCCCACCGCCGCGATGTCTTGCAGCAACCCCAGTTCCTCCAACACAAAGCCGGCATTGGGCCAGAGCGTCACGCCAGCCCCCATGGTCGCCGGCCCTGCCCGGCGCTCGTAGACCCGCGGCATGTGCCCCTGCTTGCGCAAAGCCAGCGCCACGCTCAAGCCCGCAATGCCGCCCCCCAATATTCCGATTTCCACGCTGCAGCGCTCCAGTAAAGACCGCCCGCACGCACCACCGGCGGCGGCACGTCAAACGATGACAACATCTTAGGTTTCGCCACTGAAGAGAACTAGCGTGTGAAAATGGGGCGGTTTAATACCTCAAATGGGATAATCATGCGCGATGCCCTGGACCTGAACACCGTCCGCGTCTATGCCGCGGTCGTCGACGAACAGAGCTTCGCCGGCGCTGCCCGGCTGCTGGCCCTGCCTTCGTCCAACGTCAGCCGCCACGTCGCCTCCCTGGAACGCAAGCTGGGCGTGCGCCTGCTGGAACGCAGCACCCGCCACCTGCGCATGACCGAAGCCGGCAGGCTGCTGTACGAACGCGCCAAGCCCTTGCTCGACGTCCTGCTCGCCACCGAGGAAGAACTGGGTGCGGCGCAACGCGAGCTGCGCGGCCCCCTGAAGATGTGCATGCCCGGCGAAGCTCCAAGACTCTTGGCTCCCATCCTGGCCGAATTCTGCAGCCTGCACCCCGGCGTGGAACTGGAATGCGACACGCGCATGAACGGCCTGGAGGCGCTGCGGGAGGAAGACGTGGATCTCGCCATCGTTTTCCATCGGGGCCGCCAGGACGACAGCGCCTTCATCACCCGCGAACTGGCCACCCTGCCCAGCGTCGTCGTCGCCGCGCCTGGCTTGCTGGCCAAGACCGGCACGCCGCGCCACGCGCGGGAACTCAAGTCCCTGCCCTGCATCACCACGCTGAACGCGCTAAAAGGCCAGCCCTGGCAATTTGTCGACGCCGCCGGCGCGATCATCAAGGTGCCGGTCCGCAGCCGCTATCGCGTCAATAGCGGCGAGCTCGCGGGCGCCGGCGCGCGGCAAGGCATAGGCTTCGCCATACTGGCGGCCTTCGGCTGCCAGGAAGACCTTGCGGCAGGCCGCCTGGTGGAAGTGCCGCTGGATCTGCAGCCCGCGCCGCTGCAATTGCTGGGGGCCTATAGCCACCGGCATTCAGCGACGGCGCGGGTGCGGGGGTTACTGGAGTTGATGCAGGCGCGATTGAAAGGGATATGACACGATTTTTGACATTTCCCCCTTCCGTGGTTGCGGATAGCGCCACTGGCCTCTACGCGCGCAGACCGAGCACGACCACCCCAGACATCAGGCAAGCCACCGCGATCAGCGCCCACGCCCGTCCCGCGCTACGGGCGCCGAATACGCCCACCCCGATCGCGGTATACACGACAAAGCTCAAGAGCGTTGCAGCCAGCACGCCGACTGCCGGCGATGCGCCAGCCGCCGGCCACGTCAGCGCCAGCGCCGACATGGCCAAGGCGGAAAGCAGATAGCCGCCTGCGGCCGCCGCCACCACGCGGCTGACGATCCCCCATCGATGCGCCGCGGCGCCGCCACTGGCGGCCTGCGCCTTTCGCGGCGGCTGCGCGACACCCGCCGGCCCATCCTTCCAGTGCCGCCGCAACGCGCGGACCATGTATGCCAGCAGCAGGCCGGATGCGAGCGCGGTAAGCTCCACAGCCGCCGGCAGTTGCTCTCCACTGACGGCATAAGCCCACAAATGACGGCCCGTCGTAGCCCAGTTCAATATCGGCAGCCCCAGGCAGAGCACGGCCGCCGCGGCCAATTGCTCGATCCAGGCCAGGCGCGGCGCACGCCAGAGCGCGTGGACCAAGGTGGCCGCCCACGCGGCGAAGAAGAAGCGGATCTCCCAGGCGCTGCGGTCCGGCCAGGCGGCCGGAATCAGCCGGTTGCCGTAGAAGTAGGCGATGCTTGCCAGGGCAATGCCCGCCAGCGCCGCGACGTTCAGGGCCTCGACGCAGCGGTAGACTCGCGCCGTGGCTTCGCCGAACTCATGCTCGCTCTTCTTGCGCCGCTTGATGGAGAACAGCAGCGTACCGATGGCGATCATGGCGGTGCCTATCAGGCCGCTGAAGAAGTACAGCCACTTGATGGTCCATCCGCCGAAGTCCGCCTTGTGCAGGGCTTCGATCGTCTCATGGACCTGCTTCGCTGCCAGCTCCTCGTGATGGGCGGGCACAAGCTGCAAGACCGTTCCGCTGGCCGCAGCGAATGCGACCCGGCTGCTCTCGGTGAGCAGGCGCGGCGCGGCGCCGGCCAAGGGCTTGCGGCCGGACACCAGGACAACGCTGCGCGCGTCGCCCGGACGATCGATGGTGATCCGCGCCGCGTCCTGTCCCGTCAGCTCGCGTGCTCGCGACAGCAAGGGGTAGAGATCCGGAACTGCGCCAACGCCCTGCCCGGCGATGCGAGGCGCCGGCGGCGTGGGCGCAAGCTCCGCCTGGTAGCGGCGATAGGCGCCGGCGTCGTCGCCATACGCCGCATGCAGCGGCCAAGGCATGTAGCTGGAGTAGAAGAACGCCAGCCCGGTGTAGCCGATCATGAACAGGAACGGCAGCGTCAGCACCGCCGTGGCGTTGTGCGCGTCCAGCCAGCTGCGCAGTCCCTTGCCCGGCCGGAAGGTGAAAAAGTCCTTGAAGATGCGCTTGTGCACCACCACGCCGGAGACCAGCGCGACCAGCATGCACATGGATATCCAGCCCACCAGCCAGTAGCCCGGGAGGCCGCCGTGCAGGGTGTAGTGGAAGGACATGAAATGCCGGCCGCCCTCCGTCTCGCGCACCTGGGGCGCAGGCTGCACCGCGCCCGTCCGCGAGTCCAGCCAGACCTCATGACGAACGCCATCGCCCGTGCGCCAGGACAGCTGCACGGACCAGCCTGGCTGAGCCGGCAAAGAGATATCCCAGGCGGAAGCCGCCGCTGCCCGGGATGACAGCTCCTGCGTAGCGCGCGCCAGCCACTGTCGCGCGTCGGCGGCCCCGGCGGCGGGAGCCGGCGGCGGCCCCGCTTCCATCCAGCGCGTGATGGGCTCCCGGAACACGCTGAGCGTGCCGGTCAGGAAAATCGCGCACAGCAGCCAGCCACAGGTCAGGCCGCACCAGGTGTGCAGCCAGGACATGCTCTGGCGGAATCCCCCCTTCACGCCGACGCCCGCTGGCCGCTGCAATCACCGGCCCGCGCATGGCCGGTCACAGCGTACCCCGCAAGGTCAGCATCACGTTGCGAGGTTCGCCATAATGGTTGCCGCGACGGATCTGGCTGACCATGCCGTAATAGTCCTTGTCGAACGCGTTCGCCACGTTCAGGCTGGCGGACCAATGCTTGTTGATGCGATAGCCCGCGCGCAGATCCCATACGGCGCGGCCGGGCGCGCCCATCCGCACCGACTCGTCGTCGTAGGCATCGTATGAGTAGCCGCTTTGCGCCGACACGCCGCCGCCGACGCTGAAGGCATTCCAGCGGCCCGGCAGTTGGTACGTGGTGGACAGGCGGAACAGATGGCGCGGAGTCTCCGCGCTGATCGTCCCGCCCTCGTCGTCGCGGCTGGTGACGTAGGTGTAGCCGGCCATTACCTGCCAGCCCGGCGACAGTTCGCCGCTGGCTTCCAATTCAAAGCCCTTGCTACGCAACGTGCCGCCGTTGCGATAGCAATTGGGCGAAGCCAGCGAGCCCGGGCAGCTGCCCGTGGCCGCCATGTCTTCCACCGCAATGCCGGACTTCTTCACAGCGAACACCGCCGCGGACACGTTCAGGCGTCCGTCGTAGAGTTCGCCCTTCACGCCCGCCTCGTAGTTGGCGCCGATCGACGGGTCCAGCGGCTTGCCCGAAGACGTTACGTAGGTGCTCTGCGGCTGGTAGGTGTCCGCATAGCTGGTGTAGACGGACCATTGCTGGTCCAGGTCATAGACCAGTCCGGCGTAGGGCGTAAATTCATGCTTCTGCTCATAGTCCCGGGTCATCCTGCCCGTCAGCCCATCGTTGGACCGGTACTTCAGCCAGCTGAACTTGCCGCCCAGCAGCAAGTGCAGCGGGTCCGCCAGTTGCAACCGCATGCTGCCGTACACGCTGGTCTGCTCCAGACGCGACGTTTCCTTGCTGTCCCAGGCCGGACGCGTCGGTTCGGGGATGGAGGAATGGTCAGGATCGTACACGTTGATGGGCGTATCTGTGTCCAGATTCGCCGTCTTCTGGTTGACGCGCTGGCGCGACCAGCTGGTGCCGAGCAGGATCTGGTGCGTGCCGCCCAACGCCCGGAAACTGCCCGTGGTGTTCAGGTCCATGCCATCGTTCTTGACGCGCGCATTGTTGAAATAGATGGTGTAGAAGCGCGAGCCCACGCCGGTCGCCCGATCCACGCCGCCGATCGGAATGGCCACGCGTTGATCCAGGTCGACCTCGGTATGGTTGAGCGACAGGCGCGCCTTCCAGTCCTGGTTGAACCGGTGCTCGGCTTCGGCGAACACTTCATTCACCTGGCCCTTCTGCCGGTTCCAGTCCTGGAGCAACGAAGTCGAACGCGAAACGTCCAGCGCGCCGCCGTCGGTATAACGCGGCAAGCCGAAAATCCAGTAGCCATCCGTGTCGGTGGCTTGGTGGCGGGCGCCGAGCGTCAGCGTCGTGTCGCTCCCGAGATCGGCGTCGATCACGCCGTAGACCAGGGGCGATTTCGACTTGGTGCCGTCGTAGAAGTAATGGCGGTCCTGATAGGCGGTGACCAGGCGGCCGCGCACCGTGCCGGACTCGTTAAGCGGGCCGCCGCCGTCGAGTTCCATGCGGTAGTTATCCCAGGAACCCACCGTCGTGAATCCCTCGAAATGGCCTTCGCCGCGCGGACGCTTGCGCACCATGTTGATCGCGCCGCTGGGATCTGCCGAGCCCAGCATCAAGCCCGCCGCGCCGCGCAACACTTCCACCCGGTCGAAAACGGCGGTATCGATGGGCAGCCAGCCCACCGGGGCGTAGACCACGCCGGCCACGCCGTCGACCAGGTAGTTGTTGTCGTCTACCGTGAACCCGCGTATCGAGAACTTGTGGTTGCCAAAGTTTCTTGCGGACTTCGTTACGCCAGTCGTCTGCGCCAGCGCCTCGTCCAGCGTGGTCAGGTTTTTATCGGTGAGCAACTGGCGCGTGAGCACGCTGACCGACTGCGGCGTCTCCCTGACCGACTGCGTCATCTTGCTGATCGTGATGGCATCGCTGGTGTACGAGCCGGTTCCTTCGGTGGTCGGACCACCCATGCCGCTGCCGGTGACCGTCACCGATTGCAGCATCACCGCGTCGGACGAGGATTGCCCGACCACCGTCAAGGTGTACACGTTCGGCCTGGCGCTATTGACGCGCACATTCGTGCCGGCCAGCAGTTGGTCGAGCGCTTCCCGCGGCGTGTAGCGGCCATTGACCGCAGGGGCGCGCTTGCCCGCCACCACCGCCTCGTCGAACAGCACCTGATGCCGGGATTGCTCGGAGAACAGTCTCAAGGCATGCTCCAGCGGCTGCGCCGGAATGCTGAAATCCGCCTGCGCCTGCTGCGCCTGCACTGCGACGGGCGACGCCAGAACGGCAAGCGCGCACGCCACCATCACCGGCATGGCCCTGAGCTGCATGCCCGCCGTCAACGCGCCGCCAGCAAGCGCGTCTTTCAACAATCCCCGTCCCATTCCCACTCCCATTGTTGTTGGCCGCTACCGGCCTTGCGGGAGTAAACGGATTCCGGGACGGGATTGGGAACCCGCGCACCGCATATAAACAAAAATAATTTTCAGCTAGATTTCCGGACGCTCAGCGGTCCAGGATGAGATAGCCGCCGTCAGGCGCGCGCTTGACCTGCACCGGCAGCAAATCCGGCAAGGCTTCCAGGAATGCGGCGGGCGCGTTGGTCGCGGCGAAGCCCGAGACGGGCAGGGATTTCAGGCCCGGGCTGGCCAGCGCAACCGGCTTGCCCAGGTACTGCGCGACTTCCTGGGCCACCTCGCCCAACGGCGTGCGCCGGTACACCAGACGGCCATTGCGCCATCCGCCGACGCCGTCCGGCACCGCGGCCACCGCCTGATAGGTGGCGTTTCGCGCATCCACGGTCACGCCTTGCTCCGCGCCCAGCGACAACTCCGACCCAGCCTTGCCGCGATCGGGCTGCACCCGCACACGGCCGTGCGACACCTTGACGATGACTTCATCGGGCGTGTTGCGCACATTGAAGGCCGTGCCCACCACGGTGATCCGGCTCTGGCGCGCATCGACGGTAAATGGCCGGCCTGTGTCCGGCGCCACGTCAAAGAACCCTTCGCCCTGGTTCAGCACCAGTTCGCGGCGCCGCGGATAGTAGCGGACCTCCAGCGTGCTGCCGAAATTCAGCGCGACATGGGAGCCGTCGGGCAGGTCCAGCTGACGCACCTCTCCCGCCGCCGTGCTCACGCTCAGCACATAGCCGGGCGTGTTGTCCCAGCGATACCAGCCGTAGCCGCCGCCCACGACCAGCGCCGCACAGGCGGCGGCGAAAGCCTTCGAGAAGACGGGTTGCCCCAGCAACGCCCCCCAGAATTCTGGCTGGACGGCTCGGCGGCCGGACGCATTTCCCGGCGCTTTTCGCGGCGAGGATCTGGTTGGACTTGCGGTGGCCTGCCCGTCGGAGGCCAGCGCAGGCCGCGGCGCCTGCGACAAGTCCTGCCAGGTTCGCGACACCCGCGAATACGCCTGCCGATGCGCGGGACGGGCGGCAAGCCAGGCATGCAGTTCCTGCTCATCCGCGTCCGACCAGCTGGCGTCCTGGCGACGCACCAGCCACTCGGCGGCCGCCTCATGCAAGGCGAGCCTATCCGGCGAGGCTGAGGAAGACGTATCGGTCATGACGAGGCGGAGTCGCTATTGTTGTTATTGTCCAGGCCGGCGTCATCGCCGACGGGCCGATGCAATTGCTGCATTTGCGCAACCGTAGCATAGTGCACCCGGACCTCGCAGTAGGCGATGGCGCGCGCCAGATGCTTGACCACCATGCGCCGCGAAATCTGCATGCGGGCGGCGACTTCGTCCTGGGTCAGCCCATCGAAACGGCTCAGCACAAAGGCTTCGCGCTGGCGCTCGGGGAGTTCCTGCAAGGCAGCGCCCAGCCGCTCCAGACGCTGTTGATGCGCCGCCGCGCGCATGGGACATGAGGCATCGCCCGCCGCCAGCGCCTGCACGCCCACTTCGGCCTCGTCGAACGACACCGTCTGCAGCCGCCGACCCGCCTTGCGTTCGCGGAACTCGTCGGCCACGCCGTTCAACACCGTCCTGCGCAAGTAGGCGCCCTGCTCATCCGTGGAGTCCAACGCGGGACTGGCCGCCACCCATTTGACGACCCCATCGTGCAGCGCATCTTCGGCGCTGCCAATGCTGCCCTTGAACCGGGCCAGGCCACGCATGAGCGGCAGCCGCCAGCGCGCGTAGGCTTTGGCGATCGCGCTGGCGTTCCCGTTTGTGTCGTCGGCGGATGCGGGCGTCGTGTTGGACGCCAGCAAAGGGTTGCGGCTCATGCGGCGCAGGTCGTTTGAAAGTGGCCGGATTGTACTGAGATCTATTCTCAATCGCAAATCAAAGCCGCCCCGCGCCGTTCATCGGCCAGCCCTGCAACCCTCGCGGATCACGGCGCCACTTGATACCCGCGCTGCTGCATGCAAGTGCTATACGTGGAGGCGGCTGCCGAATTCTGCTGCGACGCTTCAGCTCGATCCTGACGGCGGTCCTGGCGTTGCCGCGAACCGCCCACGACCATCCCTGCCGCCGCCGCGTCCTTGGCCTGATTCTGCCGGTATTGCTGCTTGGCGTCATCGCTCATCCGATCGTAGACCTCCTCGTGCTGATTGCCGCGCGCGCCGGCTACCGCCGCACCCGCTGCCGCGCCGGCTGCTGCGCCACGGACGCGCCCGCCGGATTTAGGATCGTCCGTGCTGGCGCTGGCGCCGCTGCCTGCTAGAGCCTGGCATGCGCTGATGTCTTGCTGGGTGGTTTGGGGCGACTGCCCTTTGAGCGGAGTGACGGTCTGTGCGGCGGCGCACAGGCAGAACAGGGAAAGAAGCGTCGCGGTACTGGGGTATATGGACTTTTTCATGAAAAGCTCCATCGGTGGCGAGAGACCCCGGAGCTTGCAGTGTAGCGCCGAGCCCCTCGCCTGAACCACCTGTCTTTGCCTGCTGAGGCGTAATTACATAAGGCCCGCATTACGCGACAGCAGGCCATGCTACAGGCGCAATCCACGCCGGAGAGTCGCCAGAAGGCCTCCTTCAGTTGGCCTTCTCGTCCTCGCCCTTGTACCCGCTGATATATGCGCGCCCCGAGCAGCGCACGAAGGCCACGCAGGTCAGGCCGCCGCTCTTGGCGTTGCAAATGGCGCGCGCTTCGTTGCGCGCGGCCACGGGGTCCGGGTTCTTCGCGGTGAAGCTGGTGCCGCGGCCCTCGCTGCCCTTGCCCCAGGCCATGCCGACGCAGGTGTCGGTGTAGGTGAGCACCGTGCGGCAGCCGACGCAGTCTTCCCACTTGAGCAAGGCGTCGACCGCTTCCTTCTCGCTCGGATAGCCGTCGGCGTAGGTCAGTTGGCCCGACTCCTTCTCGGCCACGGAGCCCCAGTAGCCACGCGAATCCAGCTTGGCCGACAGGGCTTCGAGTTGGGCGGGCGTGGCGGTGTCGGGCGCCTTCAGTTCGGCTTCGCTGTAGCCGGGACCGGCGCACAAGGGCATGACGGCAAGCTTGCACTTGCCGTCGGCGCTGTCGTTGGTGCAGGTGCGGATCGCCTTCTTCGCGGCGACTTCCGACGACACGCTGGTGCCCCAGAACAGGTCATTGCGCGAATTGCGCGAGAACGCCACGCAGCTGTCCGAAAACGAGGTGACGCTCTTGCAGCCCTTGCCGCCAGCTTTGTTGCACTTGGCCAGCGCGGCGTCCTGCGCTTCCTTGGTGGAGGTTTCGGGCATGACCCAATACAGCTTGGCGTGCGCTTCGTCGGTGGCCACGGCGCCGTACAGCGTATCGGCATGCGCTGCGGGCGCGGCGGCGAGGCCCAGTGCCAGCGCGCCTGCGCCGGCCAGTGCGGCCACTGTGGAACGGAACTGAAGCAGCAATCGCGCGAGCATCATGGGTGTGCAATATCCAGTGGTTAGGGCGCCGCGCAGCCCCGCGATGCCTGATCGCCAAGGCGCCCCGGGGCGCAGAACGCGCGGATCGTAGCACGTTACAGTTTGTCTTCCGCGAGCCGGTTTGGCGCGTTTCCAGGTATTACGTAACCAATTTTGCGGCGCCTGAAAACTGATGTGCCACTATTTTTTCGGTAACATCGGCCCCTTCCGGCGCAGCGTTGCGCGGGCGCTTGCGCGTTCTCCGCTGCCCTGTCAGCGTTGCGGCCGAGCGATACGACTCGTCACGAAACGAAACCAAAACAAGACAAAATCTTGCGGCCGCTGAATTATGTTGCGGCACGCCGGATCTTTGAGGGAGCTTGGGCTCAGCATGAATACATCGCGACTCCGTTCGACCTGGTGGCTGGGCCGCGCCCTGCCGGTGTCGCTGGCCCTGGCTGCCTTGGGCGGCTGCGCGCCGATGCCCACCGGAGGCAGCTCGACGCTGCCGTCGCTGACCAATATCTTCTCGTCGGGGCTGTCGCTATCGCCCAGCGTGAACGTGGCCAAGAACATGAAGGGCCGTCCGGTGGCCGACGCCATCACGGCGCTGGGCGAGCCGTCGAAAAAGCGCGGGGTGGGCAACACCATGGAGCTGATCTGGTCCGATTACCAGACCGCACCCTATACAGAATGGGTTTCGACCGGCACCTCGCAGCAGGTGGTCGGCATGATTCCCGCCACCTCGACCAGCGCCGCCACGCCCGTGTTCCAGAATACCAACCACGGCTACTACAGCGGCCGCACGAAGGTCTATGAATGCAGCGTGGTGATGCGCATGCAGAACAGCATCATCATCGACAGCCAGGTGGACGGCAACGTCTGCCCCGAGTTCATCGCCGCGCTGCGCAAATGGGCCGGTGAGCGCGAAGCCAACAACTACCGCAGCAAGTAAGGCGCAGACCCCTTGTCGAGCAAACCCGGAGCACGCCGCTTCCTCGCAGCGACGGCTGACACCATCCGCCAGCAGGGCCGCGCCATGCTGGCCGCCGCGCCTTGGTCCTTGGCGGTATTCACCCTGTCGCTGCCCTTCGCCTTGTTGATTGCCAACCTGTTCCCGTACGGAGGCTGGTTGTTTCTCGCCTTGGCACTGATCAATCTGATCGCCTTGGCGCGCATGACGTTCGCCTGGCATTGCGTGGTCGCTCTGCCAGCCTCGCCAGGCGTCGCCGCCGCCCGCGGCGGCACGGCGCAAGCCCGCCATCTGGCGCTGCTCGGCGTGCTGGTCATCGCGGCGACGGCTGTGGCCCGCGCCACCGGGGACCTGCCCTATGTGATCTACATGGTGCTGGGCGGGTCGAACGACAATCTGTTCTGGGGCGCCCTGTTCGCCTCGCTGGCGTTGATCTGGGCGCCGGTGCTGTACGCGCTTGCGGTGTACGGTCTGGGACTGCCGCGCGCGGCAGTGACCGGCGAGTACGGTTTTCGCGGCACGCGGGGCGCGATGCCTTACAAGCGCTGGCCGCTGATGCTCGCGCTCTTGCTGCTGGTCGCGGTGGCGGGCCACGCCGGCTCCAGCTTGCGCATGCTCGCGTACGACTACACGGCCACCGGGCTGGCGCAGAGCGCGGCGAGCGTGCTGCTTTGCATTCCGATTACGTTCGCGGTGGCAACGATGTATGCCGTCGCGTATCGCGATTCGGTCAAGAGGTAGGCACAAGGCGCCAGGGCGAGGCCCCGCCATCACGTGGTCGATCACTCGCGGCCCACGGCAACCTGACGATCTCCTGACGCAAAAACGCGAATAGTTTTTATTCATATAGAATTCCGACTGTCCGTAACCCCCACGCTTGGCAGTCCTGATGTCCCAGCCCCCCTCCGCGGGCCCCGCTTCCCCACGTCAACGCCTGGTCCTGATTGCCGCTGCATTCGCGCTGGCAACCCTGGCCACCCTGGCGTTCTGGTACGCCGGATCCAAGGGTTCCCCCGCCGCGCGCCCCCCCGAGTACGGCCAGATTCCGGTTGCCGTCGCGATCGAGGCAGCCACCGCCGGTCCGCTGCAGCGCGATCTGCATGCGCTCGGAACCATTACACCGTTGGCGCAGGTCACGTTGCGCAGCCAGATCGATGGCGAACTGCTGAAGCTGCATTTCACCGAAGGCGAGGCCGTTGCGCGCGGCCAGTTGCTGGCCGAGATCGACGCGCGTCCCTACCTGGCGGCGCTGGCCGCGGCCGAAGGCGAACTGGCGCGGACCCAGGCGCTGCTGGATAACGCCCAGGCGGACCGGCAGCGCTACCGCAAACTGGCGCGGCAGGAAGCGGTGGCGGGCCAGCAACTCGATACCGCCGAAGCCCAGGTGCGCGCCTACGCGGCCCAGCGGCAACGCAACCAGGCCCAGGTGGCCGACGCCCGCCGGCTGCTGGATCACACGCGCATCGTCGCGCCGCACGACGGCCGCATCGGGCTACGCCGTGTCGATGCCGGCAACCACGTCCGCGCCGACGACGCCAACGGTCTGACCACGCTGGTCCAGACCCGACCCATCTCGGCCCTCTTCAGCATTTCGGAAACGCGTCTGGACATCCTACGCCGGGCCCAGGCGCGCGACGCCGCGCTACGGGTCCAGGCCTGGGATGCGGATGACCGCCGCCTGTTGGCCGAGGGCACACTGGAAGCGCTGGACAATCGCATCCAGGCCGCCAGCGGCACGGTCAAGCTGCGCGCGCGCTTTCCCAATGCCGACGAATCGCTGTTTCCGAACCAGTTCGTGAACATCCGCCTGGCGGTGGTGCAGCAGGACCACGTCATCACCATTCCCACGGCGGCCATCCAATATGGATCCGAAGGCGCCTTTGTGTTCGTCATCGGGGAAGACAGTCGCGCCAGCCGCCGCGTGCTGGAACTGGGCCCCGCCAACGCCGGCCGCATCGTCGTGCAATCCGGCCTGACCGAGAATGAGCGCGTGGTGGTCGAAGGCGTGGACCGCCTGCATGACGGCCGCGATGTGCAGATAGTCGAACCGCAGAAATCATGAGCCTGTCGCGCCCCTTCATCCTGCGCCCTGTCGCCACGTCCTTCCTGATGATCGCCCTGCTGCTGTCGGGCATCCTGGCGTGGCGCATGCTGCCCGTGGCGGCGCTGCCGCAGGTGGACTACCCCATCATCCAGGTGACCACGCAGTATCCCGGGGCCAGTCCGAACGTGACGGCGCGCACCGTCACCGCGCCGCTGGAGCGGCGCTTCGGGCAGATACCGGGCCTGAAGCAGATGTCCTCCACCAGCGGCAGCGGCATCTCGGTGATCACGCTGCAATTCTCGCTGGACGTGTCGCTGGGCGTGGCCGAGCAGGAAGTCCAGGCGGCCATCAGCGCCAGCGGCGCACTGCTGCCCAATGACCTGCCGACGCCCCCCGTGTACCGCAAGGTCAACCCCGCCGACGTGCCCATCCTGACGCTGGCGGTCACGTCCGATTCTCTGCCCCTGCCCCAGGTCTACGACTTGGTCGACACCCGCATGACACAACGCCTGTCGCAGTTGTCCGGCGTGGGCATGGTCAGCCTGGCCGGCGGCCAGCGGCCGGCGGTGCGGGTGCAGGTCAATCCCATGGCGCTGGCCGCGCGCGGACTGCAGCTGGCCGACGTGCAGGAAGCCATCTCCAAGGCCAATTCGAACCAGCCCAAGGGCAGCTTCGACGGGCCGGTGCGCTCGGTCATCATGGACGCCAACGACCAATTGCAGAGCGCCGAGGAGTACCGCGAGCTGATCGTGGCCTGGCGCAACGGCGCGCCGGTGCGGCTGGGCCAGGTCGCCACCGTCGAGGACGGAGCGGAAGACCGATACCTGGCCGCCTGGGTCGACAAGCAGCCGGCCGTGCTGGTCAACATCCAGCGCCAGCCGGGCGCCAACGTCATCGCCGTGGCCGACCAGGTCAAGGCCCTGCTGCCGCAGTTGACGGCCAGCCTGCCGGCCGCCGCCCAGGTCCGCGTGCTGACGGACCGCACCGAAAGCATCCGCGCGTCGGTGCGCGGCGTGCAATGGGAGCTGGCCTTCGCCGTGGGCCTGGTGGTGCTCGTGACCTTCCTGTTCCTGCGCAACCTGCCCGCCACGCTGATCCCCAGCCTGGCGGTGCCGCTGTCCCTGATAGGCACCTTCGGCTTCATGCACCTGGCAGGGTTCTCCACCAACAACCTGACCTTGATGGCGCTGACCATAGGCGCGGGCTTCGTGGTGGACGATGCCATCGTGATGCTGGAGAACATTGCGCGCTACCGCGAGCAGGGCCACAGCCCCATGGCGGCGGCGCTCAAGGGCGCCGGCCAGATCGGCTTCACGCTGGTGTCCCTGACGCTGTCGCTGATCGCGGTGCTGATCCCGCTGCTGTTCATGGAAGACGTGGTGGGCCGGCTGTTCCGCGAGTTCGCGGTCACGCTGGCGGTCGCCATCCTGATATCGCTGGCGGTATCGCTGACGTTGACGCCCATGATGTGCGCGCGGCTGCTGCCGGCGCATGAGCCGACGCGCCCCGGCCTGCTGGACCGCGTCCAGGCGCGCTACGCCGGCTGGCTGGACCTGACCTTGCGCCACCAGCGGCTGACCCTGGCGGTGATGCTGGCGACGGTGGCGCTGACCGGCCTGCTGTACCTGGCCGTGCCCAAGGGATTCTTCCCGACCCAGGATGGCGGCACGCTGCAAGGCGTCACGCAATCGTCCCAAAGCACCTCGTTCGACGCCATGTCGCGGCGTCAGCAGGCGGTGGCCGCGGCGCTGCTGGCGGACCCGGACGTGGCCAGCCTGTCGTCCTTCATCGGCATCGACAGCATGAATACCACCCTGAACACCGGGCGGCTGCTGATCAACTTGAAACCCTGGTCGGAGCGCAGCGCGCCGCTGGCGGACATCATGGCGCGGCTGGATGCGCGCGCCCGCGAGGTCCACGGCATCTCGCTATTCCTGCAGCCGGTGCAGGAACTCAATATCGAGGACCGCGTCAGCCGCGGCCAATACCAGTTCACACTGACCTCGCCGGACAGCGAGTTGCTGGCACGCTGGAGCCATGCGCTGATGGCGCGTCTGGCGCAGGCGCCCGAACTGGCCGACGTCTCCTCGGACCTGCAAGGCGACGGCCGCCAGGCCTATCTGCAGGTCTCGCGCGACGCCGCGGCCCGCCTGGGCGTGACGATGGACGACGTGGCGCAGACGCTATACAACGCCTTCGGCCAGCGCCAGGTGGCCACGCTGTTCACGCAGTCGAACCAGTACCGGGTCGTGCTGGAAGTGGACCGCAAGCTGGCCCTGAACCCCGACGCGCTGGAACGCATCCACTTGCAGACCGAAGACGGGCAGGCGATCCCCCTGTCGGCGCTGGCCACCGTCAGCGAACGTGCGGTACCGCTGGCCGTGAACCATTTGTCGCAATTTCCCGCGGTCAACCTGTCGTTCAACCTGCCGGCTGACGGATCGTTGGGCGAAGCCATCGCCGCGATCGAGTCGGCGCAGCAGGAAATCGGCATGCCGCTAAGCGTGGAGCTGCGGCTGCAGGGCGCGGCGGCGGCCTTCCAGGCCTCGCTGTCGAACACGCTGTGGCTGATGCTGGCGGCGGTGGTCACCATGTACCTGGTGCTGGGCATGCTGTATGAAAGCGCCATCCATCCGGTGACCATCCTGTCCACCCTGCCCTCGGCCGCGGTGGGCGCCTTCCTGGCGCTGCTGCTTACCGGGCGTCCATTGGACTTGATCGCGGTCATCGGCATCATCCTGCTGATCGGGCTGGTGAAGAAGAACGGCATCATGATGGTGGACTTCGCGTTGGAGGCCGAACGCTCGCGCGGCCTGGAGCCGCAGGCCGCGATCCGCGAGGCCGCCCTGCTGCGTCTGCGGCCCATCCTGATGACCACGCTGGCCGCGCTGTTCGGCGCGCTGCCGCTGATGCTAGCCACGGGTTCGGGCGCGGAACTGCGCCAGCCGCTGGGCTGGGTCATGGTGGGCGGGCTGCTGGTCAGCCAGGTGCTGACCCTGTTCACCACGCCCGCCGTGTACCTGTTCTTCCATCGCCTGGGCCAGCGCCGCGGCGCCGCGGCCGCCAAGCCCGGGGTTGAAGGCCCGGCGCCATGATCCGCGCCTTGCTGCACCGCCCGACCGCCTGCATCTTCCTGGCGATCGCGCTGACCCTGCTGGGCGCGGTCGCGTGGCGGCTGCTGCCGGTGGCGCCGTTGCCCCAGGTCGACTTCCCCACCATCGAAGTACGGGCCGAGCTGCCGGGCGCCAGCCCCGAAAGCATGGCCAGCACCGTGGCCGCGCCGCTGGAACGCGCACTGGGCAGCATCGCGGGCGTCAGTTCGATGAGCTCGTCCAGCAACCAGGGCGCCACCCGCGTGCAGCTGCAGTTCGACCTGGACCGCGACATCAACGAAGCCGCCCGCGACGTGCAGGCCGCCATCAACGCCGCCCGCGCCGAACTGCCTTCGGGCATGCCCGGCAATCCCAGCTACCGCAAAGTCAATCCGTCCCAGGCGCCCATCATGGCGCTGGCGCTCAGTTCGTCCACCCGCCCCGCGGGCGAGCTCTACGATCTGGGCTCGACGGTGCTGGCGCAGAAGATCTCGCAGATCAACGGCGTGGGCGAAGTGACCATGGGCGGCAGTTCCCTGCCCGCGGTGCGGGTGCAGGTCAATTCCAACGCCCTGGCCCACTACGGCGTGGCGCTGGACGAAGTGCGCCAGGCCATCGCCGACGCCGCGCCCATGCGGCCGCAGGGCCAGCTGGATTCCGCCAGCCAGCGCTGGGAGGTCGGCACGCCCGAACAGCCCCGGGCCGCGCGCGACTACGAAAGCCTGATCGTGCGCCACCAGGACGGCGCCGTGATCCGGCTGTCGCAGATCGCGCGCGTCAGCGACTCGGTCGAGAACCGCTACAGCAGCGGCTTTCACAACCGCAACCCGGCCGTGGTCCTGACCATCAGCCGCCAGCCGGGCTCGAACATCATCGAGACCATAGGCGCCATCAACCAGGCCCTGCCCGGGCTGCGTGCGCTGATGCCGGCCGACGTGGACCTGACCGTGGCGCTGGACCGCTCGCCCGGCATCAACGCCACCCTGCGCGAAGCGCACATCACGCTGGCGCTGGCCACGGCGCTGGTGATCCTGGTGGTGTGGGCGTTCCTGGGCAATGCCCGGGCCGCCGCGATACCAAGCGTGGCGATTCCGGTGTGCCTGATCGCCACCTTCGCCGTCATGTACCTGTGGGGCTTCTCGCTGAACAACCTGTCGCTGATGGCGCTGATCGTCGCGGCCGGCCTGGTGGTCGACGACGCCATCGTGGTGCTGGAGAACATCTCGCGCCACATCGAGCGCGGCCTGTCGCCGCGCAAGGCCGCGCTGCGCGGCGTGCGCGAGGTGGGTTTCACGCTGGTGGCCATGACGGTGGCGCTGAGCGTGGTCTTCGTGTCCATCCTGTTCATGGGTGGTCTGGTCGAGCGGCTGTTCCGCGAGTTCTCCATCACCCTGGTCGCCGCCACCGTCATCTCGCTGGTGGTCTCGGTGGCCATCATCCCCAGCCTGTGCGCACGCTGGCTCAAGCCCGCCAGTCCGGCGGCGTCCGGCGCAGACATACGCCCGTCGCGCATGCAGGCGGCCTTCGCGCGCATCCACGCCTGGTACGGCAGCACCCTGTGGCGGGTGCTGGGCCACGCCAGGCTGACGCTATTGCTGCTGGCCGGCGTGGTGGGGCTCAATGTCTATTTGTACGTGCAAGCGCCCAAGGGCTTCCTGCCGGTGCAGGACACAGGACAGTTGGTGGGCTTCGTGCGCGGCGACGACGGCTTTTCGTTCCAGGTCATGCAGCCCAAGATCGACATGTACCGCCAACTGGTGCTCAAGCATCCGGCGGTGCAGGACGTCATCGGCTACAACGGCGGCAGCCTGGGGATCAGCAATTCCCTGTTCCTGATCCGCCTGAAGCCCGCCGCCGAACGCAAGGAATCGTCGACCGAGGTCATCAACTGGCTGCGCACCAACGCCCCGGCGGTGCCGGGCGGCATGTTCTTCCTGAACGTGGACCAGGACCTGCGCATGCCCGGCGGCTTCGGCAACTCCGGCGACCATGAGCTGGCCATCATGGCCAGCGACGTGCCGGCCTTGCGGCAATGGTCGCGCAAGATCTCCAAGGCCATGCAGGAAATACCCGAGCTGCGCGACGTGGACGCGCAAGGCGATGGCGCCACCCAGCAGGTCGTGATCGACATCGACCGCGCGGCCGCGCAGCGCCTGGGCGTGGACATGGGCACCATCAGCAGCGTGCTCAGCAACTCCTTCAGCCAGCGCCAGGTCGCGACTTTGTATGACGCCATGAATCAGTACCGCGTGGTGCTGGAGCTGGACCCGCGCTACACCGAGGATCCCGAGGTGCTGGAACAGGTGCAGGTGGTGGCGGCGGACGGCACCCGCGTGCCGCTGACGGCCTTCGCCACCTACGACTACGGGCTGGTGAACGACCGCGTGTTCCATGACGGCCTGTTCGCGGCCGTGGGCGTGGGCTTTTCGCTGGCCGAGGGCGTGTCGCTGGAGCAGGCCCTGGTGGCCATCGACGCCGCCATGGCCAAGCTGATGGTGCCCTCTTACATCCAGACCCGTCTGGGCGGCGACGCGCGCAACTTCCAGCAAAGCCTGCAGGACCAGCCCTGGCTGATCCTGGCGGTGCTAGTGGCGATCTACCTGGTACTGGGCATCCTGTATGAAAGCCCGCTGCATCCGCTCACCATCCTGTCGACCCTGCCCTCGGCCGGCGTGGGCGCGCTGCTGGCGCTGCGTCTGGCGGGCATCGAATTCACGCTGATTGCGCTGTTGGGGCTGTTCCTGCTGGTGGGCATCGTCATGAAGAACGCCATCCTGATGATCGACTTCGCGCTCAGCCTGGAACGGCGCGAAGGACTGACGCCCGAGCAGGCCATCCACCGCGCCGCCATGCTGCGGCTGCGGCCCATCGTCATGACCAACCTGGCAGGGCTGCTGGGCGCCCTGCCCTTGGTGCTGGGCATGGGCGAAGGCTCGGAACTGCGCCGCCCGCTGGGCATCGCCATCGTCGGCGGCCTGCTGATCAGCCAGTTCCTGACGCTGTACACCACGCCCATTGTGTATCTGGCGCTGGAAAGGCTGCGGCTGAAATGGAAGGCGGCCAAGCCCGGCAGAGCAGGCTATCCGCCGCCTTGATCGTCCCCCCCGCTTGCGCGCAGCGAACAAACGCCTCACGCCGCTGTCTGGATGCCGGCTTCGCGTATCAGGCGCGCCCACTTCTTCTGTTCTTCCTGGATGTAGCGCTGCGCGGCCTCCGGCGAGCCGCCCATGGCGGTGCTGCCCTCGGCGGTGAACATGGCCACGGTGGCCGGATCGGCCAGCACCTTCTCCACGACCGCATTGACGGCCTTGACGACCTCGGGCGGCGTGCCGGCCGGCGCGACCAGCGCCTTCCAGTCCAACGCCTCGAATCCCTCGTAGCCGGACTCGGCCACGGTAGGCACATCGGGCAGGATCGCCAGCCGCGCGCTGGAACTGACGGCCAGCGGCCGCAGCACCTTGCCCTTGAGCATTTCCTGGGCAGCCTGCGGCGTGGCGAACATGTAGTCGGTATTGCCCCCCAACAGGTCGTTGAGCGCCGGCGCAGCGCCGCGGTACGGCACGTTCAACACCTGGAACTTGCCCTGATAGGCAAGCAGTTCGCCGGCCAGATGCCCCACCGTGCCCGAGCCCGCCAGGGCTTGCTTGATGGCGCCGGGCTCGGCGCGCGCGTCCTTGATCAGGTCGGCCAGGGTCTGCCAGCGCGCGTTGGCCTTGACCACCAGCACCACCGGCAGCGAAGCGATCAGGGAGACCGCCGCGAAGTCTTTTCCCGCGTCGAAGGGAATCTGCGGCATCAGGGCGGGATTGATGGCCAGATTGGCCGTCTGGCCCAAGCCCAGCATGTAGCCGTCGGGCTTGGCCTTGGCCACGAAGTCCATGCCGATGTTGCCGCCGGCGCCAGGACGGTTTTCCACCACCACCGACCAGCCGGCCATCGCCGTGACCTTGGCCGCGATGGCGCGCGCCACCGAGTCCGTACCGCCGCCCGGGGTGTAGGGAACGATTAGGCGCACGGGCCGGCCGTTGGGATAGCCGCCCGCGCTCTGGGCGCGCAGAGGCAAGGCGGCGGCGCAAAGCGCGGCGCCCAGGAAGGCGCGGCGGGATAGCGTGATCATGGTTAGTCTCCTTGTGTGATTTGCCTTGCTTTCAAGGCCGCGATTTCATCGTCGCGATAGCCGACGCCGCGCAGCAGCGCGTCGGTGTGTTCGCCCACCGCAGGCGGCTGCAGGCGTATTCCGGGCTGGGCGCCGCCCAGCGTGAAAGGCGCCAGCGGCACCCGCGATTCCCGGCCGTCTTCCAGCGCGATGGGCGCCAGGCCGCCGGTGGCTGCCAGGTGGGGATCCTCGAACAGCTGCTCGGGCCGCGTGATCGGCGCGAAGGGCAGGCCTTCGCGCTCGAACACAGCCGCCAGTTCCGCCGCGCTGCGATCCGCCAGATGCGAGCGCAACTGCGGCATCAACCAATCGCGTGCCTGCACGCGGTCGTTGTTGCTGGCCAGACGGGGGTCGGCCAGCAGCTCGCCAAGTCCGAAAGCGCGGCAGAAGATGCCCCATTGCTTGTCGCTGACCACGGCCAGGAAGATCTGTTCGCCGTCCTTGACGGTGAACACGTCGTAGATGGCCCAGGCCGAGATGCGGCTGGGCATGGGCGCGGCGGCCCGGCCGGTGACGGCGTACTGCATCATGTGCTGCCCCACCAGGAAGACGTTGTTCTCGAACAGCGATGCCTGCACTTCCGTGCCTGCGCCCGTCTGTTCGCGCTGGGCCAGCGCCGCCATGGCGCCGATGGCGCCGAACATGCCGCCCATGATGTCGTTGACGCTGGCGCCCGCGCGCAGCGGATCGCCTGGACGCCCCGTCATGTAAGCCAGGCCGCCCATCATCTGCACCACTTCGTCCAGCGCCGTCCGGTGTTCGTAGGGACCGGGCAGGAAGCCCTTGTGGCTGACGTAGATCAGGCGGGGATTGCGCTGCTTGAGCGTGGCGTAGTCCAGGCCCAGCTTCTCCATCACGCCGGCCTTGAAGTTCTCGCTGACGATGTCGGCCGAGTCGATCAGCCGCAATGCGGCTTCGATTCCCTCGGGCTGCTTCAGGTCCAGGGCGATGCTCTTCTTGTTGCGGTTGAACATGGGGAAGAAGCCCGCGCCCGACCCGAGCAAGCGGCGCGTGCTGTCGCCGCCCACGGGTTCAACCTTGATGACTTCGGCCCCCAGGTCCGCCAGCAGCATGCCGCAGGTGGGACCCATGACCATGTGGGTGAATTCGACGACGCGGATGTGTTCGTACGGAAGGCGCGGATGGGCGTGGCTGGACATGGGCGTGGATCTTCTGCAAGTCGCGGCGGTTCCGGCACAGGCCGGTCTAGCCGCATGTTTCTGGTGTGTAGGGCCGCAGGGGCACGGGCGATCAAGCCCGCCGGACGAATCCTTTGGGCAAGCCGGCGTCGGGGGTCATGCCGTACAGCGGCTCGCCGGGCAGGCCGGCGGCCAGCGGCGCGCGCGCGGCGACGATTCCATCCAGGTCGATGCCGGTGCGCACGCCCATGGCCTCGAACATGAAGACCAGGTCCTCCGTCACGACATTGCCGGACGCACCGGGCGCGTACGGGCATCCGCCCAGTCCGCCGAGGGAACTGTCGAACGTGCGCACGCCCTCCTCCCAGGCCGCCAGGCAGTTGGCCAGGCCCAGGCCGCGCGTGTTGTGCATGTGGGCCGCGCCGGCCTTTTCCCCGAGTTCGGCGCGCAGGCGGCGGAACAGCCGGCGCACTTGCGCGGGATTGGCGTAACCCACGGTGTCCGACAGTCCCGACTCATCGGCGCCCGCCGCCACGCACAGCGCGGCGAGGCGGATGACTTCGTCTTCGGGCACGCTGCCCTGCAAGGTGCAACCGAAGGCCGTTGAGATCCCGGCCTCCAGCTTGACCGCGGGAGCCAGCTCGTCGCGCAGCCGTACGATGGCGCGCACTTCCTCCACCATGTCCTCGGGTGTCTTGCGCACGTTAGCCAGCGAGTGTGCGCGGCTCGCCGACACCGGCATGGTCAGCTTGTGGACGCCGGCCCGCAGCGCCGCTTCGGCGCCGCGCGCATTGGGGACCAGGGCCATGACCGTGATGCCGGCATGCCCCGCCGCATGGCGCACCACTTCTGCGGCATCGGCCATCTGCGGCAGCAGGCGCGCCGGCACGAAGGAAGCGACTTCGATCTCGCGCACACCGGCCGCAATCAAGGCGTCGATCCAACGCAACTTATCCGCCGTGGCCATCGTTGCCTTGACGGATTGCAAGCCATCGCGCGGGCCGACCTCGCTGATCAGGACGTCGGGTGTGTGGGCGTTGGATTGAGCCATGGTTTGATTTTCCAATAATTCTATCTTATAGAACATAATTCCTTAAGATAGAATTATTGAGTACGCAGCTTTCCGCTGTCAAGCGCCACGCGCCCAGGGAAAACCACGAATCCAGCGCCAGACGCCGCCTACAATGCGCATGATTCGTTCTAAAGGATGGAACATGGTCCTACCCATGATTCGACGCACCGGAGATCGGGATGCCGCGTAAAGCCGCCACGGAATCGCTCGCCGACGCCGACGCCGCCGCAGGCGGCGTGGCGGCGGTAGATCGCGCGTTGAGCTTGATGTCGGTGTTTACGCCCCGCGACAAAGCCCTGTCCCTGGGCGAGCTGGCCGAGCGCACGCGCCTGTACAAGAGCACCGTCCTGCGGCTGCTGGCGTCGCTGGAACACGCCGGCTGGATCCAGCGCCTGGATGACGGCCGCTATGCCCTGGGCGGGGAAGTCGCGCGCCTGCACGGCATCTACGCTTCCTCGTTTTCGCTGGAGCACGTCGTCCTGCCGGTGCTGCGCGACCTGGTCGCGGCCACCGGCGAAAGCGCCGCCTACCACGTGCGCCAGGGCGATGCGCGCCTGTGCCTGTACCGCGTGGATTCCCCGCATCCCGTGCGCGACCACATCCGCGCGGGCGATCTGCTGCCGCTGGATCGCGGCAGCGGCGGACGCGTATTGACGGCCTACGACCCGGTGCTGGGCCACGCGCCCGGGCCTGAACAGGAGTTGTACGCCCGCATCCGCGCCGACGGCTATTTCGCCGCCATGGGCGACCGCCTGGCGGAAGTGGCGGGCATATCCGCGCCCGTCTTTTTGCTCAATGGCGAAATCGCTGCCGCAGTAACGCTGACTGCGCCTGTGCATCGTTATGTCGCCGCCCATCTGGCGGCGGTGCAGGAGGCGGCGCGGCGCCTGACGGGGAAAGTCGGTTAGCGGAACCGGGAATGGCGCAGGGCAGCCTCGGCGACTAAAGAACCCTGACATCCGCGAACTCGAAGCCCTGCCGCCCCGCACTTCGGTTTTGTGAGGCAGGGTTCTTGAGTCGCCGGCGTCCGGACTGCGGGATTCCGATGCTCGCCCCGGTGGGGCTGCGCTTCGGATCCCTCCGCCCGGCCACCGGCTCAAGGCATCTGCCCATGAGCAAGATCCAAAACCACCGCATTGGGCGACTACCAGCCGAGGACCCCGGAGCCATCCGAAGCGCAGCCCCACCGGGGCGAGCATCGGAATGGCGCAGGGCAGCCTCGGCGGCTAAAGAACCCCAACATCCGCAAGCTCGAAGCCCTGCCGCCTCGCACTTCGGTTTTGTGAGGCAGGGTTCTTGAGCCGCCGGCGTCCGGACTGCGGGATTCCGATCTCGCCCCGGTGGGGCTGCGCTTCGGATCCCTCCGCCCGGCCACCGGCTCACGGCGTCTGCCCATGAGCAAGATCCAAAACCACCGCATTGGGCGACTACCAGCCGAGGACCCCGGAGCCATCCGAAGCGCAGCCCCGCCGGGGCGAGCATCGGAATGGCGCAGGGCAGCCTCGGCGGCTAAAGCACCCCGACCTCCGCAAGCTCGAAGCCCTGCCGCCCCAAGCCGCCCGCATCTGCGGCAATCAGGCCTGCGGCCCGCCAGGCAGCACCAGCTTTTCCAGGTAATCAAGATCCTCGCGCACCAGCCGCAGCGACTCGCGCACGTCCGGCGAGCGCGGCCGCCGGGCGGCGTCGCGCAACAGCGATTGCACGGCCATGTCGGCCATGATGGCCGCAACTTCCGCGCGGCCCAGCCTGCCGTCCGGCTTGTACCACCATGCCGACCAGTTGCACATGCCGATGAGGCTGAAAGCCGCGACGTGGGGATCGACCATGCGGAACTGGCCGTCGCGGATGCCGTTTTCGATGACCCGGCTGAAGTTCTCCAGCACGTTGCGCCGCGACGCCTGCACGGCCGCGCGCTGCTTGGGCGTCATGTCGGCCTCGGTCCGGTCGGCCACACGGAATTCGGCGGTGCGCGACAGGATCAGATCGGCATGCTGCGTGACCAGGGCGCGCAGCGCCTCGACCGGATCCAGGTCTTCGCGAGTGGCGGTTTCGCCGGCCATTTTCTTGGCCGCGCTCAGCACGTCCTCGGTCAGCGAACGCAGGATCGCGTCCTTGCTCTTGAAATAGTAATAGACGGCAGTGCGGCTCAGGCCCAGGGACTCGGCGATGTCCTGGATGCTGGTGCCGCCAGAGCCGCGCTTGATGAAGAGCGTGGCCGCGGCGTCGAGTATGGCGGTGCGCAGCGCTTCGCCCTTCAGCGCTCCCTTGGTGCTTGCGTCGTTCACGTTGCGATGTTCCTCGAATAGACCGTCCGGGACGGCCCCGTCCCGAAATTATGGCATGCGCGTTTCGGCGTCCCGGTCGCGCCGGGCATTGTTTTGCCCCTGTTGAGTCCCTCATTTTTGACGCTACTGTCAGTTTTTTAAATTTAATTGACACTAAAGTCAAATATTCGTCTAATACGTCAAACCGAGGTCCACGGACCATCGCCACAGGAGACGAATGTGACTACCGCCACCCCCTCCAGCCAGATCACCGCCGGCTTTCTCAACACCGATTGGAATCCTCGCGACCTGCCCGCCGGCGCCTCGACCCGCAACGTCGTGCTGCGCACCGCGGACGGCGCCGCCACCTCCGGATCGCTCTACCAGCCGGCCGGTCCGCGCCCCGACACCGTGGTCTGCGTCATGCATCCGCGCGAGTTCATGGCCTGCCATTACCTGATCCCCGATATCGTCGGCGCCGGCCTAGCTGCCTGGTCGCAGGGCGCCCGCTCAGTCGGCAACGACCTCAGGCTGGAACATGAACAGGCCTTGCAGGATGTGGCCGCCGGCCTGCGCTTCCTGCGCGAGCAGGGTTTCAAGAAAATCGTGCTGTTGGGCAATTCCGGCGGCGCCGGCCTGTACGCGTTCTATGCGCAGCAGGCCGGCCTGGCCGCCAGCGAACGCGTCGCCCGTACGCCGGGCGGCAAGGCCAGCGGGCTGGATGAACTGGACATGCCCGAGGTGCATGGGCTGGTGCTGGTAGGCCCCCACCCCGGCCAGGGCGCGCTGCTGCTGAACTGCATCGACCCGTCCGTCGCCGACGAGAACGACGCGCTGTCGGTGGCGCCGGAACTCGATCCGCTGGCGCCCGGAAACGGCTACCGCCCCAAGGGCCAGGCGCGCTATGCGCCGGAGTTCGTCGCCCGCTACCGCCAGGCGCAGCGCGAACGCGTGGCCCGCCTGGACGCGCAGGCGCGGCAGATGATCGCCGACCGCCTGGCGGCGCGCGCCGACGTCAAGAGCGGCGCCGACGCTTCCGCCGAGCGCCGCCGGCAGGCGGCGCACACGCCCGTGCTGGTGGTCTGGCGCACCGACGCCGACCTGCGCTGCCTGGACCTCAGCCTGGATCCGTCCGACCGCCACCCGGGCTCGCTGTGGGGCAAGGACCCTTATGCGTCGAACTTCGGCGCCGTCGGCTTCGCCCGCTTTTGCACGCCGGAGAGCTGGCTGTCGACCTGGTCCGGCCTGTCGTCCAACGCCAGCATGGAACGCACCGCAGGCGGCATCGTCCAGCCCACGCTGATCATCGAATACACCGGCGACCAGGCCTGCTTCCCTTCCGACGTGCGCGCCATCCACGACGCCATCCCCGCGCCGGACAAGACCCACCTGCGCATCCGCGGCGACCACCACGGCCGCGCGCTGGCTGAAAGCGAAGAACCCGGGCGCTATGCCGCCGGCCGCGAACTGGCCGCCTGGCTGCGCCAGCGTTTCCTCTAATCCGAATGTCGACGGAGCAAGTCATGACTGCAACCCCCAAGACCCCCGCCCCCCTGCGCCTGCACGGCGTGGACCACACGGCGCGGCCCACCTGGCGCCTGCGCGAAACGGTCGCCTTCTATCGCGACATCCTCGGCCTGCCACTGGTCCATGTGATCTCCGCGCGCGGCTGGGGTCCCGCTACGCACCCGGACTTCCTGCACTTCTTTTTCGATAGCGGCCAGGGCAGCACGATTGCGTTCTTCTACTACCTGGGCTCGGACGAACCGGAGGCGCTGCGCGGACGCAGCAGCATGCGGCCGCTGCCCGAGGACCACGTGTTCGACGCCACCCACACCGCCTGGCTGGTCGACAGTGAAGACGAGCTCAAGGCCTGGAAGCAGAAGCTGCAGGACGCCGGGCTGGAAGTCTCCGTCGAAACCCGCCATGAGGTGATCGAATCCATCTATGTGCGCGATCCCAACGGCTACTTCATCGAATTCACGCGCAAGCTGCGCCCGTTGGGCGAGGTCGACGCGATCGACGCCGACCTGACGCTGCGCGCGGCCATGCAGGCCGAAGCCGATGCGGAATCCGCCGGCGGCCGCATCCGGCATATCGACGACGTCTGGGCGCGCAAGGCCGCGCTGCTGGAAGACCGGCTGCAGATGGCGGACAGCGCCGCCGAGCCGCGCGTGCGGATCTTCGTGCCCCGGGTCGAGGAATTCTCTTCCCTGGTGCAGGACGCTTCCGAGCGCGAGAACTGCACGGTGCTGCCGGGCGAGCATTTCGACTGCATCGTCGCCGACGGCCCGCTGGAGTTCCAGCGCAAGGCCCTGGGGCTCAAGCCCGCCGTCTGGTACGGCTTGTTCACCGGCGGCGTCAGCGGCACGATCGACGTATTGGATCGGGACCGCGTCCTGATCTCGGCCGTGCGCCACTGAGACACGGGCCAGGAGGAGACAACCATGCGAGATATACGCCACCCCATAGAGGGCGTGATCTACCACCACGCCGAACGGGCCCGCCAGTACTTCGCCAGCGGCGCGTGGGAGCGCTCGACCGTGGGCGCGGCGCTGCACGCCACCGCCCTGCGTTGCCCCGAGCGCACCGCGCTGATCATCGACGAAGGCAGCCTGAGTTTCCGCGAACTGGATGAACAGACCGATCGGCTGGCCGCCGCCTTGCTGAAACTCGGCCTGGCGCCGGCGGACCGCGCCATCTTCCAGATGGGCACCACGCTGGAAACGGCGCTGGCCCTGCTGGCCTGCTACAAGGCGGGCATCGTACCCGTCTGTTCGCTGCCGCAGCACCGCGAACTGGAGATCGGCCAGTTGACGCGCCAGACTCGCGCCCGCGGCTATTTCGTGCAAGCCGACTTCGGCAAGTTCGACCTGCCGGCCTTCGCCGCGGGCATGCTGGCCGCGAGCGACACGCTGGAGCACCTGGTCGTAGCGCGCGGCGACTCGCCGCACGGCGTGTCGCTCCATGCGCTGCTGGACGCGATGCCGCTGGCCGAGGCCCGCCTCATCCTGGCGGACCAGGGCCCCGGCTGCGAAGACGTGCTGAGCTTCCAGCTGTCGGGCGGCACCACCGGCATGCCCAAGATCATCCCGCGCTTCCATGCCGAGTACCTGGGCCATTCGCTGGCCTGCGCCCGGCGCTACAAGATGCAGGACGACGACCGCATCATCTGGGCGCTGCCCCTGCTGCACAACGCCGCCCAGGTCTATGTGCTGATTCCCGTGATCGCCATGGGCGTATCCGCGGTGCTGATGCCACGGGTCGACGTGCCGCGCATGCTGGAGCTGATCGAGCGCCACCGCGTCACCCGCGCCATGTCCATCGGGCCGATAGCGCCGCAGCTCATGGCCTTCCCCGACCTGGCGCGCTACGACCTGTCCACGCTGCGCCTGTTCATCACCATGAGCGCGGCCGACCGGCTCGAAGCCCATCTGAACGTGCCCTGCTCCAATCTGTTCGGTATCACCGAAGGGCTGCTGCTGGGCTCGCCCGCCGACGCGTCCGAGTACGAGCGGCACCACACCCAGGGACGCTCGGGCTGCGCCGAAGACGACATCCGCCTGCTGGCGCCCGGCACTGAGGAGCCAGTGGCCGAAGGGCAAATGGGCGAACTCTGCTTCCGCGGCCCCGCCACCCTGCCGGGGTTCTTCGACGCTCCCGCCGCCAACGCCTCGGCCTACACCTCCGACGGCTATTACCGCACCGGCGACATGATGACGGCGCGCGTGGTGGACGGGAAAACCTGCTACGCCTTCGAGGGCCGCCTGCGCGACAACATCAACCGCGGCGGCGAGAAGATCGGCTGCGAGGAAGTCGAGGCGCTGGTGGGCGCGCATCCGGCCATTTCCGAGGCGCGGCTGGTGGCCATGCCCGACCCTTTCTATGGCGAGAAAGGCTGCGTCTTCGTCATCGTCCGGCCCGGGCATAAGGCGCCGAGCCTGACGGAACTGGCGGATTTCCTCACCGGCCAGGGGCTGGCCAAATACAAGTGCCCGGAACGCATCGAACAGATCGAGGCCTTTCCCGTGACCAAGGTCGGCAAGCTCGACAAGGCCGCCCTGCGCCATAGCGTCGCGGAAATGCTCAACCAGGAGGCCGCCAAGGCCAGGGAGAACGGCAATGACCAGCACTGAATACGTAGTGAGCGAGACGCCGTTCATCGTGCGCCGCCGCGTCAAATGGGGCGATTGCGATCCCGCCGGCGTGGTTTACACCGTCACCTTCGGCGAATACGTGCTGTCGGCGGCCGAACTGTTCTACGGCCATCTGTTCAACGGCACGCCGCAGCGCATCAAGGACGAGCATGGTTTCGGCACGCCGACGCGCGCGCTGGCCTTCGACTTCCAGGCCTCGCTGTGGCCGGACGAGGAATTCGACATGTGCGTCAGGGTCGAGGAAATCCGCACCCGCACCTACACCCTGCACGTCGCCGGCAGCGTGCGCGGCCAGCCCGCCTTCGATGCCCGGCTGACCCCGATCTGCGTGGCGCGCGGCGAACGGCGCGCCATCGAAGTGCCCGCCGCGCTGCGCGGCGCCTTGCAGTCATATCAGGAAGCCTGCGCGCAGGCCGAAGCAAACAGGAGCCAAGCAAAATGAAGATCGCCATCATCGGAGCAGGCCCCGCCGGCCTGTACTTTTCGCTGCTGGCCAAGAAGCATGCCCCGCAGCACGACATCACCGTCTACGAACAGAATCCGCGCGGCGCCACCTACGGCTGGGGCGTGGTGTTCTCGGACATCGGCCTGTCCTTCCTGCGCGAGGCCGACCCGGAATTCTTCAAGGCCTTCGTGGCGCACCACGAACGCTGCGACTACATGGAGATCATCCACCAGGGCGCCCGCGTCCAGGTCCAGGGCAACCATTTCTCGCGCACGGCCCGCATCGACATGCTGGAAGTCCTGGAAAAAGCCTGCCTGGAAGCCGGCGTGAAGATCCTGCACGAGCAGCGGATCGAGGACATCGGGCGGCTGGCCGCGGAAGTGGACATGGTAGTGGCCGCCGACGGCAGCAACAGCGCCGTGCGCAAGCAGTACGCCGAGCACTTCCGCCCCAGCTTCGAACGCCGCCGCAACAAGTTCGCCTGGTATGGCACCCGCCAGCGCTTCCATCCGGTATCGCTGATCTTCCGCGAAACAGACCACGGCATCTTCATCGCCCACAGCTACCAGTACAGCAAGGATCTCAGCACTTTCCTGGTGGAAGTGGACCCGGACACCTGGCAGCGCGCCGGCCTGGACTCGGCCAGCGAGGACGCCAGCCGCCGCTATTGCGCCGAGGTGTTCCGCGCCGACCTGGGCGCGAACGAACTGCTGGGCAACCGCTCCTTGTGGTTCGAGGCCAGCATCGTGCGCAACGAGCGCTGGTCGCACGGCAACATCGTGCTGCTGGGCGATGCACTGCGCACCGTGCATTTTTCGCTGGGCTCCGGCACCCGGATGGCGATGCAGGACGCGATCGCGCTACATCAGGGCCTGACGCAGCATCCCGACGACGCGCAGGCCGCGTTCGCGCACTTCGAGGCGCAGCGCCGTCCGGCTTCGGCCAATTTCCAGACCGCCGCCGCGCGCAGCCTGGACTGGTACGAGAACGTGGCCGAGAAGATGCACCTGGACCCGGTGTCCTTCGCCTACGACTACATGCGCCGCACCGGCCAAGTCAGCCACGACGACCTGCGCCAGCGCGATCCGGGCTTCGCCGCTGCCTACGAGGCGCGGCATCCGGAAGCGGCCGCCGTGTCCTGAAGCGCTGTTTTGAGTACCCGGCCGCGGCGCTTTTATCCGCGCTTGCGGCCTCAACGATAAGCGGCGCCGGGAAGCGCCGCGAACCATCCATGGAAAGTGGAGGAGACATGAAAAATACCCTCTGGTGCATGGCGCTGACCGGCGCCCTGGCCTGCGCCTCGGCACAGGCCCAATCCGACAAATACCCCGAACGGCCGGTGCGCATCGTGCTGCCGTACTCGGTGGGCAGCGGTCCCGACGCCGTCGCCCGCATGCTGGGCGAACAGCTCACGGCGGCCTGGAAGCAGCCGCTCATCGTCGAGAACAAGCCCGGCGCCAACGGCTGGCTGGCGATCGGCGAGGTCAAGCGCGCCACGCCCGACGGCTACTCGCTGGCCGTGGTGGACAACACCCACATGACGCTGCAGCCGCAGCTCTACCGCAACCTGCCCTTCGATCCGGTCAAGGATTTCGTGCCGGTGGCGCCGATCTACACCACGCATTTCTTCATGGTCGTATCGGCCTCCTCGCCCTGGAACAATGTCACCGATCTGATCGCGGCGGCCAAGGCCCAGCCCGGCAAGCTGACCTACGGCACCTGGGGCATGGGCAGCGTGGCGCACGTGGGCACGTCCATGTTCCAGACCGCCACGCAGACCAACATGACCCACGTCCCCTTCAAGGACCTGGCCCAGCTCTACACGGCAGTGGCCAACGGCGAAGTGGACTGGGCCTTCGGCACCGCCGCCACGGTGCAGAACCTGTACCAGGCCAAGCGGGTCAAGCTGCTGGCGCTGGCGGCGCCGTCGCGCCTGGGTTCCTACGCCGACGTGCCCACGGTCAGCGAGGCTGGCGGCCCCAAGGACTTCGAACTGAAGACCTGGGTCGCAGCCTTCGCGCCCAAGGGCACGCCGGATGCCGTGGTCAAGCGCATCAATGACGCCATCGCCCAGGCCGTGGTGACGCCCGCGGTGCGCAAGCGTTTCGAGACCTATGGCTTTGACGCCTGGCCGCAGGACGCCGCCGCGCTGGCCCAGGCCCGCGACGCGGACTCGGCGCGCTTTGCGGCCGTGGTCAAGGAGGCCAATATCTCTTTGGACTGACGCTGGTCCGGGGGCCGCCCGCGCGGCCTCCCTCTCGGACGAGCGCCGATGACATCTGCCTCTGGCCGCCCCCTCAGGCCTTCGCCTCAGGCGCCCGCCTCAGGCGTCCGCTTCCGGCGCCTTGGGCGTGGCCGTCAGCCGCTGCGCCATGAACTCCAGGAACTCGCGGGCCAGCGCCGGCAGCGTCCGGCCCTGCAATGTCAGCACCTGGATGCTCCGCTGCCGCATCTCCGGATTGCTGAACGGCACCGCGGCCAGGCCCTCTCCGTCGCGCTGTCCCAACATGGTCAGGTAGCCCGACAGCGCCACGATCTCGCTGCCGGGCAGCATGGGCAGAAAGGCCGCGGAATGGTTGGATACATAGGCCGGCTCGATGTGCAGCCCCGCGTTCGCGCAAGCCGCGTCGAACAACTGCCGCACCGTGGTGCCCTGATCGCCCAGCGACAGCGGCACCTTCGCCAGGTCGCGCATGCTGAGGCTGCGCCGGCTGGCCAGCGGATGGTTCCGGCACATCACCGCATAGACCGGGGCGCGCACCAGCAGTTCGGTCTTGAGGCGGTCATCCTGCGCGGTGGTGTAGCGCAGCGCCAGCTGCGACAGGCCTTCCAGGATCTGGCGGCTGACTTCCTCGGGGCGTTCCACGTGCAGATGGAAACGGGCTTCGGGCCGGACCCGCTTGAACTCGGCCATGCACATGGGCAGGAAACGGTGGGCGAAACCCTCGGTGCAGGCCAGGCGTATGGTCACGTCGCCCAGGTGGCTGCGCTGGCGTATCTCGGTGGTGACGCGCTCTGCTTCCAGCGCCGCGGCATTGGCATAGGCGGCCAATTGGCGGCCGGCCTCGCTCAGTTCCATGCCGCGCGCCTGCCGCTCGAACAATGCAATGCCCAGCCCGTCCTCCAGCTTGGCGATCTGCCGGCTGACGGCCGAGGCCGCCACGTGCTGCGCAGCCGCGGCGCCGGCGATCGAGCCGCAGCGCGCGACCTCCAGGAAGTACCTCAAGCCCAGCGAAATCATGGCGCCCCTTTTATCCATGCCTTTATGGCAATGAAAGAATGCTAATTATCTAATTGTGGCATGCGGTGAAGCGTAATAACTTTGTGCCTCCCTCAGCATCCCAGGCAACGAAGTGATACGCGAACAAGCCCTGCTCCAAGCCGTTCAAGCCTATGACAACGGCGACCTTCAAGCCGCCCTGGCCCGCCGCGTCGCCTACGCGACGGAAAGCGAAGTGGCTGACCAAGCCCCCGCCCAGCACGCCTACCTGGACGAAGAGCTGGTTCCGCTGCTGCGGGACTTGGGCTTCGCCTGTGAGGTGCATCCCAACCCCTCCGGCGCCGACCTGCCTATCCTGGTGGCGCGCCGCATCGAGCAGGCCGGCCTGCCCACGGTGCTGATGTACGGCCATGGCGACGTGGTGCACGGCAATGCCGCCAAATGGGAAGCCGGCCGCGATCCCTGGCGCCTGCAGGTCGAGGGCGACCGCTGGTACGGGCGCGGCACCGCCGACAACAAGGGCCAGCACAGCATCAACCTGGAAGCCCTGCGCCAGGTCATCGCCGCGCGCGGCGGCGCGCTCGGCTTCAATACCATCTGGCTGATCGAGACCGGCGAGGAAGCGGGCTCCCCCGGACTGGCCGCCTTCTGCCAGGCCCAGCGCGAGGCGCTGGCGGCGGACGTGTTCATCGCCAGCGACGGGCCGCGCCTGAGCGCGCAGCGCCCGACCCTCTTCATGGGCTCGCGCGGCGCGGTGAACTTCGAACTGAAACTGCGCTTGCGCGAACGCGGCTATCACTCAGGCAACTGGGGCGGCCTGCTGGCCAACCCGGCCATCGTGCTGGCGCACGCCATCGCCACGCTGGTCGATGCGCGCGGCCGCATCACGGTGCCAGGCCTGCGCCCGCCCCCCATCCCGCAGGCGGTGGCCGAGGCGCTGGCCGACCTGGAAGTCGGCGGCGGCCAGGACGATCCCGACATCAACGCATGGTGGGGCGAGCCCGGGCTGAGCGCGCCCGAGAAGGTGTTCGGCTGGAACAGCCTGGACGTCCTGACTTTCGGCGCCGGCGATCCAGCCAAACCGGTCAACGCCATACCGCCCGAAGCCGTGGCCTGGTGCCAGTTGCGCTTCGTGGTAGGCACGGATTGGCGCGCGCTGGAGACCCACGTGACGGAACATTTGCGCGCGGCGGGCTTCGAGGACGTGCAGGTACGCATCGGCATGCAGGCCGGCGCCACCCGCCTGTCGCCCGACAATCCCTGGGTGCGCTGGGCCGCGGCCTCGCTGGAGCGCAGCACCGGCAAGCGGCCGGCGCTGCTGCCAAACCTGGGTGGATCGCTGCCCAACGACATCTTCGCCGACCAGCTGGGCCTGCCCACCTTGTGGGTGCCGCATTCCTATCCGGCTTGCGCCCAGCACGCGCCCAACGAACACCTGCTGGGCAGCGTCGCCCGCGAGGGGCTGGCGATCATGGCTGGCCTGTTCTGGGACCTGGGCGATCAGGGCAACGCCCTGCGCCAGGCGGCCGCCAGCCCGTCTTCCAACGCCAACTGACCGGGACCTCCGTCATGACCGTCAAACTCCGCGCCGCCCTGGCGGCCGCAAGCCTTGCCGCCCTCGCGCATGCCGGCGGCGTCCACGCCGCCTATCCCGAACAGGCGATCAAGATCGTCGTGCCCTTTACCCCAGGCGGGGCGACCGACGCCGTGGCGCGGCTGCTGGCCAACAAGCTGTCCGGCAAATTCGGCCAGGCCGTCATCGTGGAGAACCGTCCCGGCGCCTCCACCGTGATTGGCGCGGAAGCGGCAGCGCGCGCGCAGCCCGACGGCTACACGCTGATGCTGTCGGGCAGCACCACCTACACCGTGCTGCCGGCGCTCAAGCCCGGCCTGCCCTATGATCCGCAGAAGAGCTACGAACACATCGCCATCGTCGCGATGGCGCCCGTGGTGCTGCTGGCCAAGAACGGGCTGGCGGCCGGCACCATCCAGGAAGCGGCCGCGCTGGCCAAGCAGCGCAGCGGCAAGGACAGCCTGATGTACGGCACCTTCGGCGCCGGATCGGCCCCCCATCTGGCAGGCGAAATGTACGCGGAGGCCGCGGGCGCGAAGATGACGCCGGTGCCCTACAAGGGCAGCGCGCAGCTGGTCACGGCGATGATAGGCGGCGAGGTCGACCTGGGCGTGGACACCGTGTCTTCGGCCGCGCCGCAGGTCCGCGCCGGCAAGATCCGCGCCTTGGCCGTGACGGGCGAGCGCCGCATGCCGCAGCTGCCCGACGTACCCACCTTCACCGAAGCGGGCATGCCGGATGTGTCTTTCGTCGGCTGGTACGCGCTGGTGGCGCCGGCGCGCACGCCGGCCCCGGTGGTCGACACTCTGAGCCGCGCCGTGGCGGAAATCATGCAGGATCCGCAAGTGCGCAAGTCGGTCGCGGACCTGGCGCTGGATCCCGTCTATTTGCCCGGGCCGGCATTCAAGGCGCAGATCACCAAGGAACTGCGCACCTTTTCAGAGGTCGCGGCGCGCGCCGGCATCACCCTGGACTAGCGGTAGCGGGCTGGCGCCTGCCCTCAGTCGGGCTGGGTGCGGGTGATCTTGGACCCTTGCAGGCCCATGCCGGCCATCAGTCCCTGTCCGCCGAATGGCACGGCGTATACATCCTGGCTCAGGGTGGTGGTGGTAATGCTGGCGGCATAGCTATCGTCCACCACGACCAGGCTGGGGCCGGCGCCAAGCGACCAGCCGTCGCTCTGGTCCAGGTACTGCAGCGCCGGCTCGTTCATGAAGAACAGCGCATAGCTGAACTCCTGCGCGCCGGCCTGAAGGCCGAACGAGACCGCCGATATGTTGTAGTAACCCTGGACCTTGCCGCCCCGGATGAGCGCGCCGTTGCCGGTTTCCGCGCCGACCAGCAGGCCGCCCTTCAGGATGCGGGGGAACACCAGCACGCCCACCGCCTTCTTGCCCAATTCACGTGTCCTGGGTTCCTGCTGGTACAGGCGATCCAGCGCGCTGCGCGCCTCCCGGCTGAGCTCGGCCGCGGACTCCGCCCTGGCCTGTGGCGCCAGGAAAAAACAGGCAGCCCACAAGAAAAGGCTGGCCGACAGCCAACCCCAACGGTACATAGGCAAAACGGACGCGCGACGCATACAGCCCCCTTGTCTGAAGGACGGCAAGCGCCAAGCGCGCTCGCCCCGACTTGCCAGTGCAGTATTGGCAGGCGCATGTGGCTTGTCAAGAGGCGTCCGCACCCATGCTGGCGCCTGGGCATTCTCACACCATGGGCGGCGACGTCTCCCTTTCGGGATGGCGGTGCCTGGCCAGGGCATCGATGAATGCGGACACACTCTTGGCCGCAGTCGCCGCGTCCACGATCAGCAAGCCCGCGTCGGCCTGGCCCGGTGCGATGCCTGCCGCAGCAAAGAGCTGCGCGCCTGCGCCCACGCCCATCAGAGTCTTCCCGTGGCGGAATGCATCGCGCAGGAACTCCAGCGCCCGCCCGTCCTCGCGCAGGCGCGCCACGGCGGCCTCGCCTCCCGCCACCACCGCCCCATCGAATAGCGCGGAAGGATGATTGTCGAGGGAGGCGTCGGCGTCCACGGCCCCACCCTCATCCGTTGGGACGGGACCGATGCGCTGCCCCACCAGGCGCACCACGGCGCCGGCCGCGATCAGCCCTTGCGCCACGGCGGCCACGGCTTTGCCATCCGCGCCTTCGGCCACCAGGATCGCGACCTTGCGGGTCGCGATGCCGGCCTCGCCTGGGCGAGCGGTCAGCGACAAGGCCGGCGACACCGCGATTTCGGGTTTGGGTGGACTCTCGATCGCGCGCGGCAAAGGCTCGGGCAAGGCCATGCCCAACTGCTCGGCCACGCCCTGCGCCAGCGCTTCGGACACATTGCGCAGCGACGCGACCATGCGCTGGCGCACCGCAGGCACCGTGACCTTGCTCAATTCGAAGGCGTAGGCATCGACGATGTGGCGTTGTTCCCAGTCCGCCTGGCTTTCATAGAACAGCGTTGCCTGGTTGTAGTGCTCGGCAAACTTCTCGGGATGTCCGCGCAGTTCGTCGCCCGTCTCCGGCTCCGGAAACGACACGAAGCCCTCCATGCCGGCCTGGAACGGACAGCCGCCGGCGAGCGAATTGGGCTCGTAGGCCACGCGTCCGCGATGGATGGCCTGGCGGTGCATGCCGTCGCGCTGGTTGTTGTGCACGGGAGCCAGCGGCGCGTTGATCGGGATTTCGTGGAAGTTCGGTCCGCCCAGGCGCGATATCTGCGTGTCCACGTAGGAATGGATGCGCCCGGCCAGCAGCGGATCATTGGTGAAGTCCAGGCCGGGCACGACGTGGGCCGCGCAGAAGGCAACCTGCTCGGTCTCGGCGAAGAAATTGTCGGGATTGCGGTCCAGTACCATGCGCCCGACGGGCACAACGGGCACCAGTTCTTCCGGCACGATCTTGGTGGCGTCCAGCACGTCGAAGCTGAATCCTTCCGCCTGCTCCTCGGTGAACACCTGCACGCCCAGTTCCCATTGCGGGCCATTACCGGCATCGATCGCCTCCCACAGATCGCGGCGGTGGAAGTCGGGGTCGGCGCCGGACACTTTGACAGCCTCGTTCCAAACCTGCGAATGCGTGCCCAACAGCGGATTCCAGTGGAACTTCACCAGACGCGACTCGCTGGTGGCGTTGACGAAGCGGAAGGTATGCACGCCGAAGCCCTGCATCATCCGGTAGCTGCGCGGGATGGCGCGATCCGACATCAGCCACATCAGCATGTGGGTGGATTCCGGCATCAGCGACACGAAGTCCCAGAAGGTGTCGTGCGCGGATGCGGCCTGGGGCATGCCATGGTGTGGCTCGGGTTTGACGGCATGCACCAGGTCCGGAAACTTCATCGCGTCCTGGATGAAGAACACGGGCATGTTGTTGCCGACCAGGTCCCAGTTGCCCTCGTCCGTATAGAACTTCACGGCGAAGCCGCGCACGTCCCGGGCCGTGTCCTTGGAGCCGCGCTCGCCTGCCACGGTCGAAAAGCGCACGAATACCGGCGTGCGCTTGCCGGCTTCGGCGAACAGCGACGCGGCCGTCAGGTCAGTGAGCGGCTTATAGCATTCGAAGTAGCCATGCGCGGCTGAACCGCGCGCGTGCACGATGCGTTCCGGAATCCGCTCGTGGTCGAAATGCGTGATCTTCTCGCGCAGGATGAAGTCCTTGAGCAAGGCCGGCCCGCGCAGGCCGGCCTTCAGCGAGTGCTGGTTGTCGCTGACGCGCACACCCTGGTTGGTGGTCAGCATTTGTCCGCTCGAATCGGCCCGCACACGCTCCAGCCGTCCGTCGGCCGCATTGACCCCGGCCGCGGCTGCGCCCCCAGTCTTGTCCGAGGTCTCGGCTTCGGACAACGAACTGGCCGTCGCGGCAGGATCCGCGTCAGCCACGTGGGCGCCGGCATAGGGACAACGCGCCCCTTCCTCGCCATATTCCGCGGCCTTGCCGGCATTGTGGAGGATGGCCGCGGCCGTCGCGCCCACGGCCGCGGCGCGCTTGAGCGCCGGGTGGCTGGGCTTGCCCGCGGGGCCGGACGCCGGACCGCTGTCCGTATTCATGTAGGCCGTGTCCACGGCCGCGCCCGCGCCGCGCTTGCCTGCTGCTTTCTTGCCTGGCATCGCAATCTCCTAGTGGCTCAGCATCTTGCCGCGCGCCTGCTCGGCCCGAGACGCGCCAATGGCGCTCTCTACCTGCTTGACCTCTTCGGGAGGCGGCAGCACCGCAGGGAATCCCAGGGACTGGATCCACAACTCGCGCGACCAGCCTTGCGTGTGATAGAGGTGATGGTCCTCGTCCGTGGCGACGGCGTCGTACGCCTGCTTGAGCACCTTGGCCTGGTCGCCGCTGTGCTGTTCGGCAATCACGCCGATCAGGGACCAGTTGGCGTGGTCCTTGGTCTCGGCCAGCACCACGCATTCGGTGGCCACCAGTTGGGCCGCGTCCGGGTCGCCGGCGTTGATCGCCATCTTCATGGCCTTGACCAGCGATTCGCCGATATGGCGCACCACCTGCCTGCCCGGGGGTTGCGCCTCCGGATCCAGGCGCAACTTCTCGAATACGGTCAACAGTACGCGGCGATGGGTGCGCGTTTCTTCCAGGTAGCCGAGCCATTCCTTCTTCAGATCCTCATTCACCGCGCAGGTCACGGCGGTTTCATAGACGGCCAGACCGCCTATCTCGGTCTCCAGGGCCTGGTACAACAATTCCTCGATTTGCGAGGTGTTTCCGGCTTTGCGTTTCATTGGGCGCTCCTCTTTCGTTCACATGGGGCATCCGCGCATGCCCGCGGCGGATATGCGGATGGAGCGCCTACCCAGCAATTGCCATGCCCGGTCCGCGCTCGCTCGCGCTATGTCCAGGGCGGCCCGCGCCGGTTGCCGCCCGCGGCACGGAAAATACAAGGCGACGACGCGGTCTGCCTCGTCCCCATTTAGACTAGAATTGGAACTATTCTCAATAAAATCAGACCGTCCGGCTCGCGGCGGCACCAACAAGAAAGAGGCTCGTCCTGAAATCCGGTTTCCGCCTGTCCATGGCCTGGCTCCACACCTGGGTCGGCCTGTGGTTTTCCTGGCTGCTGTTCACCGTCTTCCTGACGGGCTCGCTGGCCGTTTTCTCCGAACCCATCACGCACTGGATGACGCCCGAGCACCAGGAGGCGGAAGCACGGGCCGCGCAAAAGGAAAGCGTCCCGGTAGACCGCGCCCGCCGGCTGGAACTGGCCGTGGACTATATGGCGCGCAACCATGCGGGCGCGGGCATGTGGGAAATCTGGCCGGTCGACCGCTTTCACAACAACGGGCTGACCGCCTATTGGTTCGACAAGAACGGCCAGTATGCCGACGCCGAACTGGACCCCGATACCGGCGCGGAACTTGACGACCACCACGAGGCCGAAGCCCGCGCAACGCAGGGCGGCTCGCATTTCGTGGATTTCCACTACACCTTGCACGACGCCGGCCTGGGCCTGTGGATCGTCGCCTTCGCCAGCATGGCCATGCTGGTCGCCCTGATTTCGGGCGTGGTCACGCACAAGCGCATCTTCAAGGACTTCTTCACCTTCCGCGCGAAGAAGGGCCAGCGCTCCTGGCTGGACGCGCACAACGCGGTGGCGGTCCTGACACTGCCTTTCCAGTTCATGATTGCCTACACCGGCATCGTCATATCGAGCGCGATACTGATGCCCGCCCCCGTCGCGGCAACCTATGGCGCCGATCCGCGGGCCAGCCGCCTGTTCCTGGCCGAACTGTCCGGCGAGGACCGGCCGGCGCGCACCGGCGTGGCTCAGAGCATGCCGGCGCTGGAACCCATCGTGGCCCGCGGCGAGCAACTGATCGGGCAGACGGCGCGCGCCATCGTCATCAACAACCCCGAAGACAGCTCCATGCGCATCGGCGTCTATGGCTGGAATGAAGCCACCGACGACGCCAGGAACCTCAGCGCCACCACCGGCATGGCCGAGTTTTCCGCCAGCGGCGAACTGCTGCGCGTACGGCCCCCAGGCGGGGTCCACGGCGGCGCGCCTTCCCTGACATTCCAGGTGATGAGCGGTCTGCATATGGTCAAGTTCGGCGGCCTGGCCATGAAATGGCTGTACTTCATCTGCGGCCTGGCCGGTGCGGCCATGATGGGCACGGGCGCGCTGTTGTTCATGGTCAAGCGCCGCGCCAAACATGGCGGCGAATTCGGCAGCGCGACGGCGCGCGTGTACCGGTTGATAGAAGGCTTGAACGTGGCCGCGCTGGCCGGACTGGCCATCGCCTGCATCGGCTACTTCTGGGCCAACCGCCTGCTGCCCGTGGCGCTGGAAAACCGCGCGCTGTGGGAGCTGCGTTGCTTCTTCGCCATATGGGCGCTGACGCTGGCGCATGCCTGGCTGTGCAGCCCGCGCCGCGCCTGGATCTCGCAATTGGCCCTGCTGTCGGCGCTGTGCCTGCTGCTGCCGGCGCTGTCGCTCGTCACCCTGGGCGACCATCCCCTGGCCCAGATCGCCCGCGGCGACTGGGAAAGCGCGGGTGTCGAACTGACGTCCGTCGCGTTCGGCGTACTATCGGGCTGGGCGGCCCTGTTGTTGTGGCGACGGCCCGCAAGCGCGCCCGCCCGGCGCAATCCCCGTAGTGACGCAGAGGCGGCCGCATGAACATCAACGACCTGTACGCAATTTCCATGGCGCTGCTGCTGACCTACTCGGGCATGGCTTGCCTGAGCCTGGCCATGCCGCGCCATTACGACCAGATCTGGGGACGCGATCCGTCCGCCGGCCACACTCGCGTGCTGCGCGGCGCCGGCCTGCTGTTGCTGGCGCTGGCCTTGCTGCCCTGCGTCGGGCTGTGGGGCAATACCGTGGGCGTGGTGGCATGGCTGGGCTGGCTCTCGGCCGGCGCCCTGCTCTGGGTCGGCATGCTGTCCTGGGCGCCCCGCCCGGCCGCCGGCACCGCCGCGCTGGCCGTGGCGATATCCCTGGCCGGGGTCGGCATCGGCTTCTGAAGCTTCCAAAGCTTCCGAAGCGCGCGTTTGACGCGCATCAAGCAAGACTGACATCCCAGCCGCGCGGGGCGATACGCGCACCATATGTGGTGGTAGAGTTTTCACACCCTACTACATATGGTGTCAGTCATGCATATCCAGCACATCCTCAAGCGCGACGGCCGGGTCGCGGCGTTCGACCGCGACAAGATCGCCCAAGCCATGGCGGCGGCCGGCCAGAGCACCGGGGAACTGGACTTGGCGGGCGCGCAAACGCTGACCGACGGCGTCATCGCCGCGCTGGCCGGCAACCCCTGCCCCGGCGTCGAAACCATCCAGAACCGCGTCGAGGAAGCCCTGGTCCAGGCGGGCCACTGGCGCACCGCGCGCGCCTACATCGTGCACCGCGAACAGCACGCCCGGCTGCGCTCGCTGCGCCACACGCTGGTGGACGTGGAAAGCGCCATGGAGGAATACCTGGACCAGCGCGACTGGCGCGTCAACGCCAACGCCAACCAGGGCTACAGCCTGGGAGGCCTGATCCTGAACGTGGCGGGCAAGGTCACCGCCAACTACTGGCTGTCCAACGTGTTTGCGCCCGAAGCCGGCCGCGCCCACCGCGAAGGCGACATCCACATCCATGACCTGGACATGTTGAGCGGCTATTGCGCCGGCTGGTCGCTGCGCCAACTGCTGACCGAAGGCTTCAACGGCATCCCCGGCAAGGTGGAAGCGACTCCGGCGCGCCACATGTCGGCGGCCATCGGCCAGATCGTCAACTTCCTGGGCACGCTGCAGAACGAATGGGCCGGCGCGCAGGCGTTCAGTTCCTTCGACACCTACATGGCGCCCTTCATCCGCCGCGACGCCATGACGTACGCGGAAGTGAAGCAGTCCATGCAGGAACTCATCTATAACCTCAACGTGCCCAGCCGCTGGGGCACGCAGACGCCCTTCACCAACCTCACGTTCGACTGGACCTGCCCGCCGGACCTGAAGGAGCAGATCCCGTACATCGGCGGCGAGGAAATGCCGTTCTCCTACGGCGAACTGCAGACCGAGATGGACATGATCAACCGCGCCTACATCGAGGTCATGATGGCCGGCGACGCCAAGGGCCGCGTATTCACTTTCCCCATTCCCACCTACAACATCACGCCCGACTTCGACTGGGACCATCCCAACACCGAGCGCCTGTTCGAGATGACGGCGCGCTATGGCCTGCCCTACTTCCAGAACTTCCTGAACTCGGACCTGGAACCGCACATGGTGCGCTCGATGTGCTGCCGCCTGCAGCTGGACCTGCGTGAATTGCTCAAGCGCGGCAACGGCCTGTTCGGCTCGGCCGAGCAGACCGGCTCGGTCGGCGTGGTCACGGTCAACTGCGCGCGCCTGGGGTATACCTGCCGCGGCGACGAAGCGCGGCTGATGCAGCGCCTGGACCATCTGCTGGAGCTGGGCCGCGATGTGCTGGAAACCAAGCGAAAAGTGGTGCAGCGCTATATCGACCAGGGTCTCTATCCCTATACCCGCCGCTATCTGGGCACTCTGCGCAACCACTTCAGCACGCTGGGTGTGAACGGCATCAACGAGATGGTCCGCAACTTCACGGACGACGCCGAGGACATCACCTCTGCGGCGGGACACGCCCTGGCCGTGCGCCTCCTGGACCGCGTGCGCGCCCGCATGACCGAATTCCAGGAAGAGACCGGCCATCTGTACAACCTGGAAGCCACGCCCGCCGAAGGCACCACCTACCGCTTCGCCCGCGAGGACCGCAAGCGCTATCCCGCCATCTTGCAGGCGGGCAGCGAGACTCAGCCCTACTACACCAACTCCAGCCAGTTGCCGGTGGGCCACACCGACGATCCCTTCCATGCGCTGGAGCTGCAGGAAACGCTGCAAGGCAAGTACACCGGCGGCACCGTGCTGCACCTGTACATGAACGAGGCCGTGTCTTCCGCCGCCGCGTGCAAGCAGCTGGTGCGCCGCGCGCTGTCGAACTTCCGGCTGCCCTACATCACGGTCACGCCGACTTTCTCCATCTGCCCCAACCACGGCTATCTGGCGGGGCACCACGAGTTCTGCCCGAAATGCGATGCCGAGCTGCTGGCCAAGCAATCGGCATGCTGCACCCCGGCCTAGGACCTGGTCACCACGACAGGCCCCAACCGGACCGCCGGGCAGCCGCCCGGCATTCACTCCCTGAGGAACCGCCATGCAAACCTTGATCGCTCCCGAAGTCACCACCGCTCCCGCCCTGCGGCTGGACGACAGCCAGCGCGTGCGCTGCGAAATCTGGACCCGCGTCATGGGCTACCACCGCCCCGTCGCTTCCTTCAACACCGGCAAACAGGGCGAATTCAATGAACGCCGCTTCTTCGTCGAACGCAGCGCCTGAAGGCGCGCCACAAGCCGCCGCGTCCACCCCGGGCTGCGGCCCGGGCACGCGGCGGCTGACGGCGCGGCCGGCCTACCCGGCGCCGCCGCAACCGGTGGCCCAGCCCCTGCCGCGGCATTCGCCCGCGGTCGGCGGGCTGGTGCCTTTTTCCACCGTGGACTGGCCGGGGCAACTGGCCGCGGTCGTGTTCATCGCGGGCTGCCCCTGGCGCTGCCACTACTGCCACAACGTCGAACTGCAGACCCGCGCCGCGCGCTACGACTGGCGCGAGACGCGCGCCTTCCTGGAAACGCGCAAGGGCCTGCTCGACGCCATCGTATTTTCCGGCGGCGAACCCTTGAGCGAGCCGCGCCTGCCGCAGATGATCCGCGACGTCAGGCGCATGGGTTACCGCGTCGGGCTGCATACCGCCGGCATCTACCCCCTGCGCCTGGCCGACGTGCTGCGGTACCTCGACTGGGTCGGCCTGGACATCAAGGCCGACGCCCAGGGCTATGACGACATCACCGGCCGGCGCGACTCGCAGCGCCCTGCGCTGGCGTGCCTGGCGCAGCTGCTGGCTGCCGACATCGACTTCGAATGCCGCATCACCTGGCATCCGGACTGGCTGGACGAAACCCGGCTGCTGGCCCTGGCGCGCGAGCTGGCGCGCCGCGGCGTGCGCCGCTTTGCCGTGCAGGGCGCGCGCCGCTCGCCCGACGCGCCGCCGGTGCGCGCGCTCGGCGCGCCGGCCCTGGCGCTGCTGATGCAATGGTTCGAGGAGTTCGCCTATCGCTGAGCGGGGTGCTGCTCCGCTTGATCCTGCGCAAGGCGACCCTCTCCCCCTTGCTCTAGCCTCTGTCCACTTGAAAAGAGGAAAGACTCATCATGACGTGGTTCAAATCACTCACCCTCGCCGGACGCGAATTGCTGCCCATTGTCCAGGGCGGCATGGGCGTCGGCGTATCCGCCCATCGCCTGGCCGGCGCGGTCGCCAGCCAGAACGCCATGGGCACCATCGCCAGTGTGGATTTGCGCCATCACCATCCCGATCTGATGGAAAAAACCGAGCGCTGCCATGACCGCGACGTCATCGACGGCGCCAACCAGGTAGCCCTGGACCGCGAAATACGCGCGGCGCTGGACACGGCGCAAGGGCGCGGCCTGGTGGCCGTGAACGTGATGAAGGCGGTGCGCGACCATCCCGCCCTGGTGCGCCAGGCCTGCGAAAGCGGCGCCCATGCCATCGTCATGGGCGCCGGCCTGCCGCTGGACCTGCCCGAGATGACGGCCGACTATCCCAAGGTGGCGCTGGTGCCGATCCTGTCCGAGGCGCGCGGCGTGGCCGTGGTGCTGAAGAAATGGATGAAAAAGGGCCGCATGGCCGACGCCGTGGTGATCGAACACCCCGGCCACGCCGGCGGCCATCTGGGCGCAGCCCGCCTGGACGACATCCACAGCGAACGCTTCGACTTCCAGCACGTGCTGGCCGATTGCCACAAGCTGTTCCAGGAACTGGCGCTGGGTTCGGACGCGCCGCGCCTGATCGTGGCGGGCGGCGTGGGCAGCCACGAGCAGGTGCGCCATTGGCTGGCCAACGGCGCCGACGGTGTGCAGGTCGGCACGGCCTTTGCCGTCACCCAGGAAGGCGATGCGCACGAGAACTTCAAGCGCGTGCTGATCGACGCCGATCCGGACAAGCTGGCCGAATTCACCAGCGTGGCGGGCCTGCCCGCCCGCGCCGTGGAAACGCCATGGCTGACGCGTTATCTGCGCCAGGAAAAAACGCTGCAGGCCAACACCCGCTGCGACGCGCGGCGCTGCAGCCAGCGCATGGACTGCCTGACGCAATGCGGGCTGCGCGACGGCCTTTCGCGCTTCGGCCAATTCTGCATCGACCTGAAGCTGGCGGCCGCCATGCGCGGCGAAGTCAGCCGCGGACTGTTCTTCCGCGGCGCCTCCAAGCTGCCCTTCGGCAGCGCCATGCGCTCGGTGCGTGAATTGATGGACTACCTGCTGCACGGCGAGATGCCCGCCACCGCTTGAGACCGCCGGCTTCGCTAAGGGCGGGCTTTCGGAGAATAATTGAACGACGTACAATATTATTCGTCGTTCAATTATTTCCGCCACCATGGACTCTTCCGCCTTTCCCCCCTCCGAATCCACGGCCCCCGAAGCCGGGCGTCGCGAACGCAAGCGCCTGCAAACCCTGGACCATCTGGCGCAAACCGCCTGGCGGCTGTTCGAAACCCTGGGCTATGACGCGGTCACCATGGAACAGATCGCCGCCCAGGCGGACGTATCCAAGGGAACGCTCTACAACCATTTTCCCGTCAAGGAAGCCCTGCTCGCGCATCGCTTCCATGAGGAACTGGCCGCCAGTGTCCACGCGCTCCAGCCCGCGCTGCGTGCCCTGCCGTCCCTCGCGCAGCGCCTGACGCGGCTGCTGCATGCCTCGGCGCACTGGTCCGAATCGCACCGCGCCTATCTGGGTCCCTACCTGCGCTACCGGCTGTCGACGCTGCAGCCCGGCACACGCGACGACGACCGCTATCCGCGCAGCGGCATGCAGGCGCTGTACACCGCGCTGATCGAAGAGGCGCAGGCCGCTGGCCAGGCCCGGACCGATCTTGCCGCCAGTCAACTGGCCCACCTGCTTCAATTCCTGTATCTGGGCGCGATGCTGCGCTGGCTCGACCTGCCCGGCGCCAGCCTGAAGGCGGAGTTCGACGCCGCCATCAGCCTCTTCGTGCGCGGCGTGGCGCCCGCGGCCGCGCCATGACTGCCGCCGTGCTGGATTGGGCCGGCGCAGCGCTGGCCGGCCCCCAGGCCGCGGGCGGCAAGGGCTGGCAGCTGGGCCGCATGGCGCAATTGGGCGTACCTGTGCCGGACGGCTTCGTGCTGCCCGCCACGCTCAGCCTGAACCGCGAGCCGGGCCAGGCGCCGCTGCCCGCCGTGGCCCAGGCTCTGCGCGATGAACTCGCCGCGCGCGGCTGGCTCGAGCGGCCGTTGGCCTTGCGTTCGTCCGCCCCTCAGGAAGACTCGGCGGGCGCTTCGTTCGCGGGCATCCATCTGTCCTGCCTCAATGTGCACGGCGCCGAAGCGGCAATCGACGCCGTCCGGCAGATCTGGGATTCGCAATGGACGCCGCAGGCCTGCGCCTACCGGCAGAAACTGGGACTGAACCCGGCCGGCATGGCGGTGGTCGTCATGCCGCTGATCGACGCCGCCGCCTCCGGCATCGCCTTCACCATCGACCCGGTCTCGGGACGGCATGACGAGATACTCATCCACGCCAACTGGGGCTTGGGCGAATCGCTGGTCGACGGCGAGGCGGACGGCGACGAATACCGCCTGCGCGAAGACTATTTGCGCCAGGCATGGCCCCTGGCCGCGCGCCGCATCGGCGCCAAGCGCCACGCCAGCCAGCCCGCCGGCGCCTCGGGCACCGTGCTTGCGCCCACGCCCGCCGCGCGCGCGGCCCAGGCCGTGCTGACCGACACGCAGGCCGAAGCCCTGGGCGACATCGTGCGCGACGCGGCGCGCGCCCTGGACTATGCCGGCGGCGGCTATGACATCGAATGGGTCTGGGATGGACGACGCTTCTGGATCGTGCAGGCCCGCCCCATCACCGCGGCGGCGCGCCACACCTATCCGGCGCTGCGCGCGCAGCCCGCGTACTGGTCGCGCGGCAACACCCGCGAGGTCCTGCCGCTGGCCATGTCGGCGCTGGAATGGGATACGGGCCGCGTCATGGCGCAACGCATGCTGACCACGGGTTTTGAACTTAGCGGCTACTCCACCCTGCCAGGCGTGCGGCTGGCGGCGCTGTTCCAGGGCCGGGTCTATCTGGACGCCTCCGTCATCCAGTGGGTCGGCCATGACGCGCTGGGCGTGCCGCCGAAAGCCATGAACGCGCTGCTGGGCGGCCCGCAGCCCGAGATCGCGGTGCCGCCCCTGACGCTGGCGCAACGCCTGCGGCATGGCGCGCGCATCCTGCGCTACCTGCGCCGCGCGGCCCCCTTGCGCAAGCAGGCGGAACTGGACCTGCCGCGACTGTTCGCCCGCGCCCAGGCCTGGCTGGACCAGCCCGCGCCCGCGTCCAACGCCGAGTTGGGCGCCCGTTTGCGGGAGCAGTTCCACACAGTGCTGGCGGCGGACCAACTTTTCTTCCTGCAGGGTTCAGGCGGCGGCGCGCTGCATAAGCTGCTGGAAATGGTCGAGAAAGCCTGCCCGGGCGAAGGCCACGCGCTGACGGCCGCGCTGCTGGCCGGCGGCGAACCCAGCGTGACGGCGGCACAGAGCTACGCCCTGATGGCGCTGGCCAGGCTGGCTGCCGCCGACGCGCAGGCCATGGACTGGCTGCGCGATCCGGCGCGCGACAGCGCCGGCTGGCACAGCGCCTTGCAGGACGGCAGTCCCTTCAAGCAGGCCTTCGCGGACTTCCTGCGCCAGTATGGCCACCGCGCCGTTTATGAAACCTATCTGCGCAACCCGCGCTGGCGCGAAAACCCCGCCTACCTGCTGGACAGCGTGCTGCAACTGGCCGACGCCGATCTTGCCGCCTTGCGCGCCCGGCAGGACAGCTCGGCCAGCCAGGCCCGCCAGCGCCTGCGCGCGGCATTGCCCTTCTGGCAGCGCCCGCTGGCCGCCAAGCTGCTGACCGCGGCCGGCCTCGAAGGCAGGCAGCGCGAAGCCGCGCGCAGCGTGCTGGTGGCCTATCTGGCGGTGGCCCGCAAGAATGCCCTTGCGCTCGGCCGGCGCTTCGTCCGTCCAGACGGCCTGGCCGCCGCGGACGACGTCTTCCATCTGACCGCCGCCGAACTCGTCGCCCTGGCCGAAGCCAGGCTGGCTCCCGCCGCCGCGGGCCACCGCGCCGCCCTACGCCGCGCGCAGCTGGAGTCGTGGGCCTCGACCCCGGATCGCGACGTCATCGCCGAATACGCCGAATACGCCGAATACGCCGAGGCCCGCGCGGCCGTACCGACGTCCCCCGCAACTGGCGATTCCGGTTCCGCCGCAGCCTGGCACGGCACCCCCGCCGCTGGCGGCCGCGCGCGGGCAAGCGCCTTCGTGGCCCGCACGCCGTCCGAAGGCCTGGCCATGCCGGCGGGCGGCATCCTCGTCGCCGCGTCCACCGACCCGGCCTGGACGCCGCTGTTCCTGCGAGCGGGCGCGCTGGTCATGGAGGCTGGCGGCTATCTGTCGCACGGCGCCATCGTGGCGCGCGAGTTCGGCATCCCGGCGGTGGTCAATGTGCAGGGCATCATGCAACAGGTCGCCACGGGCGACGTCCTGGAGGTGGACGCATCGCGCGGCACGGTGCGGCGGCTGGTTCGCGCTGCCAACCCCGGCGCTCGCGACGAGTAAATGCAGCCCAGCGCCTTCTGGCGTCCTGTGCCACAGGGCCAGGACGCTAACGCGCCGCAGCCAGGTCGAACTGGAACACCGCGCCCGATCCGGCGTGGTCCACCAGCCTGATCTCGCTGTGATGCAGCTGCAAAATGCGCTGCACGATCACCAATCCCAGACCGCCGCCATCGCCCGGGCCGCGGTTCAAGGCGCTGGCCCGGGTGAAGAGGCCGGCGCGCAGCGCCTGCGGAATCCCCTCGCCGGTATCGCTGACCTGCACCTGCACCAGGTTCTGCGCGCTGCCCAACCGCAATTCGATGAGCCCCCCTGGCGGACTGTGGCGGATCGCGTTGTCCAGCAGGTTGGTCAGCACACGCTCGATCAGACCCAAGTCCGCGCGCACCGGCGGCAGCTCCTGCGGGATATCCGTGGTCAGGCGCTGCTGGCGGGCCTCGGCCGCCAGTTCGAACTTCTGGATCACGTCCTGCACCAGTTCCGGCAAGGAAAAGGTTTCGGGCTCCAGCCGCACCAGCCCGGACTCCAGGCGCGCCAGTTCGAACAGTTCCTGCGCCAGGCGGCCGACCTTGCGGCTTTGCGCCAACGCAATGTCCAGGTAGCGGCGGCGTTCGTCCGGATCCAGCGACTGGTCCTTCAGCCTCAGCGTTTCCAGATAGCCGTGCAGCGAAGTCAGCGGCGTGCGCAGATCGTGCGAGATGTTGGCGACCAGGTCGCGCCGCTGCTGGTCCTGACGCGTCAATTCGCGCCACTGGTCCGAGATGCGCTTGCCCATCTGCACGAAGCTGCGCCGCAGCAGCGCGATCTCGTCGCCATTGCGGTCCGAAGCGTCGCCCGGACGCTCCAGCGCGGCCAGCGCTTGCCCGTCGTCGCCGTCGAAGGTGCGCACGGCCCGCGTCAGGCCGCGCAGCGGGCGCGTGATCAAGGCGAAGGCCGCCAGGCCCGCCACCAGCCCCAGCAGCGCGACCAGCGCGATGGACCACAGCGTCGTGCGCAGCACGGAGCTGCGCGACACCGCCATCGCCAGCGCGTCGTGCGCCTGGCCTTGCAGCACCACGTAGACGTAGCCCTTCTCCTGCCCGCCCACGCGCACCGGCGCGGCGCTGAAGACCTTGCGCGCGTCCAGGCTGCGCGGGTCGTCGCCCGTGATCGGCAGCATCTCTCCTGCCAATAGGCGCTGGACGGGTCCCAGGTCGACGCGGTCGCGCTTGATCTGGCCGGCGGGCGCGGCATCGCCCACGATGCGGCCGTCGTTGGACAGCAGATAGACCTCCACCGCAGGGTTCACCGCCATCAGCATATCGAACAGCGAGCGCACCGCGGCGGGCTTCCAGCCATTGGTGTCCATCAATTCGTTGGCGCCGGCGATGTGCTGCGCCAGGCCGCTGGACAGGCGCTGCACCACCTCTTGCTCGTAGCGGGAATTGGCCGCGATCTGCAGCCACGCCGAAGCGCCGCAGCAGGCCAGCAGTAGCAGCGCGAACACGGCCGACAGCCGTTGGGTGAGCGTGAACCGCTTCATGATGCGCCTCCCGCGCCGCCCGGTCCCGCGGCGAATTTGTAGCCCTTGCCCCAGACCGTCAGAATGCGTTGCGGATCGGACGGGTCCGCCTCGATCTTGGTGCGCAGCCGGTTGATGTGGGTATTGACCGTGTGTTCATAGCCTTCGTGCTGGTAGCCCCATACCTGGTTCAGCAGATCCATGCGCGAGTAGACCTTGTCCGGATGCCGCGCGAAGAAATGCAGCAGGTCGAACTCGCGCGGCGTCAGATCCAGCCGGCGGCCGTCGACCTCGGCCGTGCGCGCCACCGGATCGAGGGACACGCCATGCAGGGCCAGGCTGCCGGCGTCGATGCGCGCATTGCGCTCCAGCGCGTCGCTGCGGCGCAGCAGCGCCCGCACCCGCGCCACCAGTTCCAGCATGGAGAACGGCTTGGCGAGGTAATCGTCCGCACCCAGCTCCAGGCCCAGGATGCGGTGCACCTCGCTGGAGCGCGCGCTGGTGATGATGATGGGGGTGTAACGCGCCATGGCGCGGGCCCGCTTGCAGATCTCCAGGCCGTCGATGCCGGGCAGCATCAGATCCAGCACCAGCGCGTCCCAGCTGCCTTCCTCCAGCCGCCGCATGCCTTCGTTGCCGTCGGCGGCATGCTCGACCGCATAGCCTTCGTCCCGCAGATGCAGGCGCAGCAGTTCGGCGATGTGGGCGTCGTCTTCGACGATGAGTACGCGTCGGGGCGTGTCCATGGGCGGGAAACTCTATAGAGGGGCTATGCGCCTATTGTCGCCAATCCGCGCCGCCGAGTTATCACAATTAATTTAAGTTTGCGTGAGGACTTCGGTATCGGCCCCGGAGAAGAATGGCTCCAACGACAACAAGCCCTCCGGAGCCCCGCCATGTTGGCCACTCCCGCAAGCCACGACGCGCCGTCCATGCCGCCGGCAAACGCTCCCATCCATCCGGGCTGGCTGCGCATCATGCACTGGCTCAATGCCCTGGCCGTGGTCATCATGGTCACCAGCGGCTGGCGCATCTACAACGCTTCGCCCCTGTTCGACTTCGTGTTTCCCCGTGAGATCACGCTGGGCGGCTGGCTGGGCGGCGCCCTGCAATGGCACTTCGCCGGCATGTGGCTGCTGTTCTTCAACGGCGTCCTGTACCTGGCCATGAATCTGGCCACCGGCCGCCTCTGGCGCAAGTTCTTCCCCTTGAGCATCCGCAGCCTGGCCGCCGACCTGGGCGCGGCACTGCGCGGCAAGCTCGCCCACGCCGACCCGCGCCGCTACAACCAGGTGCAGCGCCTGGCCTACCTGTTCGTGATGGCCGATATCGCCGTGCTGGTCCTGTCCGGACTGGTGCTGTGGAAGTCGGTGCAGTTCGACCTGCTGCGCGAACTGATGGGCGGATACGAAGCCGCGCGCCGCGTGCATTTCATCGCCATGGCCTTGCTGACGGCGTTCGTGGCGGTCCACCTGGTGATGGTGGCGCTGGTGCCGCGCAGCCTGATCGCCATGATCCGCGGCAAATAAGGAGCCCTCCGTGAGCCAGCACAAACGTCCCTCCCTGCCCGGCCTGGACGGCCCGGCCATCCTCAAGGAAGCCGGAAAGATCCTGGAAAAGCGGATCGAACAACCCTCGCGCCGCGCCTTCCTGCGCAGCAGCCTGACTTTGGGCGGGTTGGCCATGCTGTCGGGCTGCTCGCTGTCGGACGATGAAAGCGTGGAAAAGGCGCTGACGGCTGTTTCGCGCTTCAACGACCGGGTGCAGGGCTGGATCTTCGACCCCAACAAGCTGGCGCCCACCTATCCCGAATCCATGATCACTCGGCCCTTCCCGTTCAACGCCTATTACGGCATCGGCGAGGTGCGGCATGTGGACGAGGAATCGTTCCGGCTGGAAGTCAGCGGCCTGGTCGCCGACAAGCGCCGCTGGCGGCTGGAAGAACTGCGCGCCATGGCGCAGATCGACCAGGTGACACGGCACATCTGCGTGGAAGGCTGGAGCGCCATCGGCAAATGGGGCGGCGTGCCGTTCTCTGCCTTTCTCAAGCGCGTGGGCGCGGACCTGAACGCCAAGTACGTCGGTTTCAAGTGCGCCGACGACTACTACACCAGCATCGACATGCCCACCGCGCTGCATCCCCAGACCATCCTGGCGCTGACCTACGACGGCCAGACGCTGCCACCCGAGTACGGCTTCCCCATGAAGCTGCGCATGCCCACCAAGCTTGGCTACAAGAACCCCAAGCACATACAGGCAATTTTCGTCACCAACACCTACCCAGGCGGTTACTGGGAGGACCAGGGCTACAACTGGTTCGGCGGCAGCTAGGTGGAATCTTTCATACTCCATAAAGGAACGCATCATGAAGAAAATCGCTACCACCGCCGCGCTGTCCCTGTGCCTGGCCTTCGGCGCCGCGGCCGTCCACGCCGCCGACAACATGAGCAAGGACGCCGCGGGCGGCGGCTCGATGTCCAAGGATTCCATGTCCAAGGACGGCATGTCGAAGGGCGGCATGTCCAAGGATTCGATGTCCAAGGACGGCATGTCGAAAGACGGCATGTCCAAGGGCTCCATGTCCAAGGAAGGCATGTCGAAAGACGGGATGTCCAAGGACGGTATGTCGAAAGATGGCATGTCCAAGGATTCCATGTCCAAGGACGGCATGTCGAAAGGCGGCATGTCCAAGGACGGCATGAGCAAATAACACCCACCCGAGCAGCCCCGATCCGGAGCATGTCATGAGACTACACCGCAGGCAGTTCCTGGGCCTGGGCGGCGCGGCGGCCATCGCCGCCGGCCTGGCCCCGGTCCTGGCCGCGCGCGGCGGCCCGGCCGCCGCCGCCCAGACCTTTCCCTACACGCTGAGCGACGCGCAATGGCGCGAACGACTGTCGCGCGAGCAATATGACGTTCTGCGCCGCGAAGCGACCGAGCGCCCCTACTCCAGCCCGCTGGACAAGGAGCACCGCAAGGGCGCCTACGCCTGCGCCGGCTGCGCCCACCCGCTGTTCTCCTCTTCCACCAAGTTCGACAGCGGCACCGGCTGGCCCAGCTTCTGGCAACCGCTGGACGGCGCCGTCGGCGAGACCAAGGACCGCAGCTTCGGCATGACGCGCGTCGCCGTGCATTGCGCCAACTGCGGCGGCCACCTGGGCCATGTCTTCGATGACGGCCCGCGCCCGACCGGACTACGCTATTGCATGAATGGCGTGGCCCTGGCGTTCACCCCGCAAACTTGAATATCTGGCCCCACCTTCCGGCCTTCCGCCACCAGGAGACATCATGTCCGCCACCCGCCTGCCCCACAAACTCTGCGCCGCGCTGGCCGCCGCCTGCGGCCTGCTGGGCGCCGCCGCGGCCAACGCCGCCGAACAGGCCTTCATCATTCAGCCCCCGGCCCTGGACCAACCCGCGGCCGCCGCGCCACAGAAAGCCGTCATCGCCGGCGGCTGCTTCTGGGGCGTGCAGGCCGTGTTCCAGCACGTCAAGGGCGTGACCTCGGCCGTCTCCGGCTATGCCGGCGGCCAGGCATCCACCGCCAACTACGACACCGTCAGCGGCGGCCGCAGCGGTCACGCTGAAGCCGTGGAGATCACCTACGACCCCGCCCAGGTCAGCTACGGCCAGCTACTGCAGATTTATTTCTCGGTGGCCCACGACCCGACCCAGCTCAACCGCCAGGGTCCCGACAGCGGCACCCAGTACCGGTCCGCGGTCTTCCCCGCCGACGACAGCCAGCGCAAGGTCGCCGAAGCCTACATCGCGCAGTTGAACAAGGCCGGCGCCTATCCCAAGGCGCTGGCCACGACGATAGAGCCGCTGAAGGCCTTCTACCCCGCCGAGGACTACCATCAGGACTATCTCGTGCGCCATCCGTACAGCATGTACATCATGGTCAACGACGTGCCCAAGGTCGAGAACCTGGCCAAGACCTTTCCGCAGCGGTATCGGGACAAGCCGGCGTTGGTGATGAAAACGGAGAAGTAATGCTGCGTCCGGCGCGTTGCGATGCTAACGTGCCGGATCGTTCCGCCGTTTCCGGAATGCGCTTTCTCTAAAGCGCAGCCACCCGCCCGATGCCCCCTCGATCCCATCACATTCCTCCTGCGCACCCCTGGCTCGCCATTACCGTGCTGGGCCTGGCATCCTTCAGCATGGTCGCGACCGAGTTCGCGCCCATCGGCCTGTTCTGGGCCTTGGCCGCCGCCGCCGCCACGCGCATCGCGGCGCCCGGGCGCGCCGGCCTGGCCACCGCCATCCAGCTGAACTTGCCTGGCGGCCGACCAAACTGGAAAATCCGCGCATGACTGACACGCTTCTCGTTTTCGCCGTGGTTGCCTTCGTGGGCATTGCGACACCCGGCCCGACGGTTCTGCTGGCACTTGCCAACGGCGCGAATCTCGGGGTCCGCGCGTCGCTGCCCGGCATGATGGGCGCGGTGCTGGCGGATTTCGTACTGATCAGCGCGGTGGCGCTGGGCTTGGGCGCCTTGCTGGCGGCCTCCGAATTCTGGTTCTCGGCCATCAAATGGATTGGTGTCGTCTATCTTGCGTACCTGGGTATCCGGCTATTCCGGTCGTCCGGTTCGGTGACGCTACCCGCCGAGTCTTCCGCGCAAGCGCCCGCCGGCCGCTCGGTCTTTCTACGGAGCTTCCTGGTCGCCGTCACCAATCCCAAGGGCTATCTGTTTTTCTCGGCCTTTCTGCCGCAGTTCATTTCCACGCAGGCGCCCCAGATACCGCAGTACGTCACGCTGGCGACCGTTTTTTCGGCCATTAACCTTCTCGTCATGTTTACCTATGCGTCCGCTGGCGCCAAGGCGATCCGCTTGCTCAAGCGCGACGGCGCCCTCTGGTTGGATCGCGCCTGTGGCGGCGCATTGCTGGCCTTGGCCGGCTCTCTGGCGCTGTATCGCAGGAATCCCTGAGTACACGTTCGGCAAGGTGACTTGCGTATTTTGTGGGCTGAATTCGACGGCGGGTCAGAAAACCGCCCAAGCCACCTGCTATTTTGGCAGGAAGCCGTGATGCGCCACAATCATGGGTTGGCGAGCAAACGAATTCAGGAGAAAACCAGCAGTGAACGACGCCCGCATGCCGGATATTGATGCCCCCGAAGACCGCAAAGAGCAGCTACCCACGCTGTGGCGCGACGACGGCTGGACCGCCCGCATCATCAAGAACGAGGAAGACGACGGCTGGGCCGTGGAAATGACCATGGACGGAGAGGCCGAGCCGGCGCTGGTCGGTCCATGGACCATGGGCCGCGACAAGAAGAACCCCAAGCCGCTCGATTCCCCCGCCTTCATCACCCTGGTCAAGACCGCCAGGGAAGTCCTGCGCCGCCACGAGCAGCAATTGCACGCCACGCTGCACAAGAGCGTGAAAATCGACGCCGCCGCCGGCCGCCTGACCGTCAAGCTGGATATCGTTCCCGATGAAGACGAGCCGTACGCCGTACTGAGCGCCTACGATGAATCCGGCGAGCAACTGGCACAAACCCATGTTGCGCCGACGTACAAGCTGAGCGTACAGCGCGCATCGGAGTGGGCCAGCGGCGGTTTCGGGAAGCACGGCTGAGGCGGGCAAGCCGGCCTGGCAGGACGAGGGCGCCCGGCTGGCTGGCGCCTCAATGCCCCGTCGAATCCCCCTCCCGGCTGGCTTCGAACAGGAACCACGTGCGCCTTTCGGTTTCATCGATCCAGTTTTCGATCAAGCTGGAGCTGGCGATGTCGCGGTGCTCGTCGGTGATGTTGTGCGCTTCGCGCAGCGCCGCGGCCAGGACCTTGTTGTCCTCGCGCAGCTCGGCCAGCATGTCCAGGGGCTGCACATAGTCCGCGTCGTTGTCCGAGATACGCTGCGAGCGTGCGATATGCCCGATGGACCGCAGCGTCGTGCCGCCGATCTTGCGGATGCGTTCCGCGATGGGGTCCGTCATCGCGAACAACTGGTCGCCCTGCTCGTCCAGCAACAGATGGTAGTCGCGGAAATGGGGCCCGCTGACATGCCAGTGGAAGTTCTTGGTCTTGAGATACAGCGCGAACACGTCGGCCAGTATCTGGTTCAGCGCGGCGGAAATATCCCTGGTGGCCGCCGACGCCAGGTCGGTCGGCGTCGCCAGCGGGCGCTTGCGCCGCTCTTTCAGGGCTTTGGTGGTCTTCTCATCCAGTTTCTTGGCCATGGGTCGCAACTCCTAGGAATGATGGTGAAAACGCACGCGCGGCGCAGCTCATACACGCCACGACTACGCTAGCGTAATTCCGCCCGTGCACTTTTGCCAATGTCCTGGATCAAGGCGCGGCCTCTTCTTTGACCATGCCCTGCATCGAGGCTCCGCCGCTTCTGAAATCCAGCCCGGCTAGGAGTATGCTACGCCGCGTCAATTCAGCCGGATCCATTCATCGCTATGCGCGGCAATCCCGACGCCAGGCAAGGCGCCCTCGCCCTGCACGGGTTTTACTTCCTGTATTACGGCCTGCAGGGAGTCAGCATTCCCTTCCTGCCCTTGTGGTTCGCCAGCCGCGGCCTGGATCCCGCCATGATCGGCCTGATCGTCGCCACGTCCTTCCTGCCCAAGATCCTGTCCACGCCGGTCGTCGCGCACGTGGCCGACCAGACCGGCCGCGCGCACGCCTTGATCGCCGCGGCCCTGGCGGCGTCGCTGGTGCTGTTCGTCTGCTACCCGTTCAGCAGCACGCCCGGCTGGCTGCTGGCGATCACCCTGCTGCTCAACGCCGTCTTCCCGGCGGTGCTACCGCTGATGGACCGCATGGCCATCGCCAGCGGCCGCGGCCAGGGCAGCTCCTACACCGTCATGCGCGCCTGCGGCTCGCTGGGCTTCGCCGTGGTCACCGTGGCCGGCGGCTACCTGATCAAGACCTTCGACGCCGACTGGGTGATGTGGCTGTCGATCCTGCTCATCATCGCCTGCCTGGCCTGCGTACGGCTGCTACCCCGCGCGGCGCGCCCCGCCGCCGGTGAAGCGCCCGCGCCTGCGGTGCGCCTGCCCATGCTCGAGGTCCTGCGCGACCGCCCCCTGTTGATGTGCATCGCGGCGGCCTCGCTGGTCCAGGCCAGCAACGGCTTCCTCTATTCCTATTCCACGCTGTACTGGACCGCCAGCGGGCTGTCGACCTCGCTGATTTCGATGCTGTGGGTGGTAGGCGTGGCCAGCGAGGTCCTGTTCTTCTTCCTGGCGCCCCGCATCCTGGCCCGCACAGGCGCGCAGTGGCTGATCCTGGCGTCCGCCGTCATGACGGCGGTTCGCTGGGCCGGACTATCCGCCACCACCGATCCCACGCTGATCGCCGCGCTGCAGCTGCTGCAGTGCTTCACCCTTGCGGGCAACAACGCCGCCATCATGTGGTACATCACGCGCCACGTGCCCGCGGCGATCAAGACCTCGGCCATTGCGCTCTATGCGCTGTTGTCGGGCGGGGTCTTCATGTTCGCCAGCATTCAGCTGGGCGGCGCGCTGTACCGCAGTTATGCGCCGGGGGGATTCCTGGTGATGTCGCTGTGCGCCATTGGGGCGGTGCCCTTGGTGATCTACGCCGAAAAGCTGCGCAGAAAGGCGGAAGCACCCGGCGCCTAGAAGCTGCTGGACGAAAAAAAGGCCTCGCGAGCGAGGCCTTGTCTGTCAGCAGCAGCCGATCCGCTTCTTCCCGCCATAGCGCGCGTCCTGGCGCTCGCGGAAAAATGCTTCGTAAGTCATCGGCTCCTGGTCAGGGTGCGTGCGCCGCATGTGCGCCACATAGGTTTCATAGTCCGGCACGCCGACCATCAGCCGGAGCGTCTGCCCCAGGTAGCGGCCGGCGGCGCCGGCCGCGGAACTCATGTTGGTGAACAGCATGCGTCGTCTCCCCTTTGCTCAGTCCGCGCCGGCAGCGGCCGGCAGCGTTTCGTACGGCATTTCGCGCGAGGTGGGCTTGTTCTCGTTGCGCGCGCGCTGCACCGAACGCAGGCCGAACACCACGATGCTGACCACCACGAAGATGAAGATCGCGCACAGGCCGGCGTTGATGTAGTCGTTGAACACCACGCGCGACATTTCGCCCAGGGACTTGGCCGGAGCCAGGACCTTGCCTTCGGCGATGGCCGCGTTGTACTTGTCGGCGTGCGCCAGGAAGCTGACGCGCGGATCGGCGTGGAACAGCTTCTGCCAGCCGGCGGTCAGCGTGCATGCCAGCAGCCACAAGGTCGGCAGCACCGTGACCCAGGCGTAGCGGTCGCGCTTCATCTTGAACAGCACCACCGTGCCCAGGGTCAGGGCGATCGCGGCCAGCATCTGGTTGGCGATGCCGAACAGCGGCCACAGCGTGTTGATGCCGCCCAGCGGATCGACCACGCCCTGGTACAGGAAGTAGCCCCAGGCCGCCACGCACAGGCCGGTGGCGATCAGGTTGGCGGGCAGCGAGTCGGTGCGCTTGAGCGTCGGGGCGAAAGTGCCCAGCAGGTCCTGCAGCATGAAGCGACCAGCGCGGGTGCCGGCGTCGACCGCCGTCAGGATGAAGAGCGCTTCGAACAGGATGGCGAAGTGGTACCAGAAGGCCATCATGCCCGGGCCGCCGATGGCCTGGTGCAGGATGTGGGCCATGCCCACGGCCAGCGTGGGCGCGCCGCCGGCGCGGGAGATGATGGTGCTTTCGCCCACGTCCTTGGCGGTCTGGATCAGGTCGGCCGGCGTCACCACGAAGCCCCAGCTGGACACCACCTGGGCGACCTGGTCGGGGGTGGTGCCGATCACGGCCGCCGGGCTGTTCATGGCGTAATAGATGCCCGGCTCGATCACGCAAGCCGCCACCAGCGCCATGATGGCGACGAAGGATTCCATCAGCATGCCGCCGTAACCGATGTAGCGGGCCTGGGTTTCGTTCTCGATCAGCTTGGGCGTGGTGCCCGAGGAGATCAGGGCGTGGAAGCCCGACACCGCGCCGCAGGCGATGGTGATGAAGAGGAACGGGAACAGGTTGCCCGACCACACCGGACCGGTGCCGTCGACGAACTGGGTCAGCGCGGGCATTTTCAGCTCGGGCGCCACCACCACGATGCCGATGGCCAGGCCCACGATCGTGCCGATCTTGAGGAAGGTCGACAGGTAGTCGCGCGGGGCCAGCAGCAGCCACACCGGCAGCACCGAGGCGATGAAACCGTAGATGATCAGGATCCAGGTCAGGCCCTTGCCGTCGAAGTCGAACATGGGGCCGATCACCGGGTGCGCGGCCACGTCCTGGCCGAAGGTGATGGCGGCCATCAGGCCGACGAAGCCGATGATGGACACCTCGCCGATCTTGCCCGGACGGATGTAGCGCAGGTACACGCCCATGAACAGCGCGATGGGGATGGTCGCGGCCACCGTGAAGGTGCCCCAGGGCGAGTGCGTCAGCGCCTTGACCACGATCAGCGCCAGCACGGCCAGGATGATGACCATGATCATGAAGGCGCCGAACAGCGCGATCACGCCCGGGATCTTGCCCAGTTCGGACTTGACCAGGTCACCCAGCGAACGGCCGTCGCGGCGGGTCGAGATGAAGAGAATCGTGAAGTCCTGCACGGCGCCGGCGAACACCACGCCGGCCAGGATCCACAGCATGCCCGGCAGATAACCCATCTGCGCGGCCAGCACCGGGCCCACCAGCGGACCGGCGCCGGCGATGGCGGCGAAGTGGTGGCCGAACAGCACGTGCTTGTTGGTGGGCACGTAGTCCAGGCCGTCGTTGTGCTTCCATGCCGGCGTCATGCGCGTCGGATCCAGCTGGAAGACGTTCTTGGCGATGAAGCGGCTGTAGTAACGGTATGCGATCAAATACACGCATACGGCGGCGATCACCACCCATAGCGCATTGATGGTCTCCCCTCTGGCCAGCGCCACGGTGCCCAGCGCGAACGCGCCCAGTACCGCAACCGCCAGCCAGACCAGGTGTTGACCCAGTCCCTTACTGCTGGTTTGCATAAGTGCTCCTCTTGCCTCCCGCCATGCTTTTGGCGTGAAACGCTTTTATCGTCCCGCGGAAGGCAGACTCATTGTTGTGGGGTGGTGGACGCGCGCGTCCACGCAGCGCCGTGTCGACGCGGACGCTAGTATTTCGTTTTGACCACGCAGCAACAAGCGCGAAACTACGCAAGTCCGCTACGTGTTACTACGCAATGCGCCGCAGCATGATTTGGCGGAAATCGTAAAATCCAAGCTGAAATTTCCCGTCCTGATTGCGGGACGCAACATGTTGCACTGCAATATTCGCGTTCGCGCTGATACAAATCCTTCATGAAGCTGCGCCTGAAAATCCTGCTGCTTGCCGCGGTGCCCCTGCTGGTGGCCGTCGCCGCCATTACGGTGGCCGTCTACGTGCAAGGCCTGCAACTCGCGCAGCGCGAAAAACAAGTGGTGGAAAGCGCCTGGCTGGCCAGCAAGGAAGGCGAGCTGCGCCACTACGTCAACCTGGCCTACAGCGCCATCGCGCCGCTGCAGGCGGCGGCCGACGACGACGCCACCCGCCAGCGCGCGCTCGACCTGCTGGCGCAGATGGAATTCGGCCACGACGGCTATTTTTTCGTCTACGACCTGCAGGGCAGGAACCTGATGCACCCGCGCCAACCGGAACTGGTCGGCCAGGACCTCTGGGAACTGCGCGACACCAAGGGCCAGCCGGTCATCCAGAACCTGCTGACGGCCGCCCGGCGCGGCGGCCAGGACGGCGAAGCGGTGCATTACCTGTGGGAAAAGCCGTCCACCCTCCAGACCGAGGAAAAGCTCGGCTATGTGGTGGTGCTGGAGCGTTGGGGCTGGATGCTGGGCACCGGCATCTATCTGGACGACGTGCAGCAAGCGCTGGAACGCATCGACGCCGCCGCGCAGGCCAATATCCGCAGCATGTTCGCCTGGGTGGCAGGCATCGCCGCCGTGTCCATCCTGGGCGTGGCCGCCTGCGGCCTGGCCCTGAACATCAGCGACCACCGCCAGTCCGACGCCAAGCTGCGACTGATGGCGCGGCAGCTGGTGCGCTCGCAGGAAGACGAGCGCGCACGGCTCTCGCGCGAGTTGCATGACGGCATCAGCCAGGTGCTGGTGTCGATCAAGCTGTCCCTGGAAGCGGCGCGCGAACGGCTGCGGCAGGCACTGCCGACGGAGCCGCGCCAGCTAGCCCACATCGATACCCCGCTGGGTGGCGCGCTGGACCGGTTGAACACCGCCGTGGGCGAGGTCCGCCGCATTTCGCACAACTTGCGGCCCACGCTGCTGGACGACCTGGGCCTGCCGGCCGCGCTGGAACACCTGGGCCGGGAGTTCGCCATTCCCAGCCAGGACGGCGCCCCGCCGCTGGCCGTGCGCCTGCATACCGCCGGGCAGCCGGAGAAGCTGCCCGAAGCCTACGCCACCGCCCTTTTCCGCGTCACCCAGGAAGCCCTGACCAACGTCATCCGCCACGCCGGCGCCACCCGCGCCGACCTGACGCTGGCCTATTCTTCGCGCGACCTGCGCCTGACCATTGCCGACGACGGCCGCGGTTTCGACTATGCCGAAGTGCAGCAGGATCCGCGCCGCGGCATCGGCCTGCGCAATATGCGCGAACGCATGAACGCGCTGTCCGGCACGCTGACGTTCCGCTCCACCTCCCACGGCACGGTGCTGCAAGCCTGGCTGCCGCTGCCCGCCGCCCCCGTTCCCGCGAGCCCCGAAGCATGACCGAAGCCATCCGACTGCTGTTGATCGACGACCACCCCCTGGTACGGGACGGGCTGCGCCTGCGCCTGGAAACCGTGCCGCAGCTGCGGGTGGTGGGCGAAGCCGGCAACGCCGCCGCCGCCCAGGCTTTCCTGGCCGCGTGCCTGGCCGAGGATCCGCAGGGCGGCACCTTGCCGCACCTGGCGCTGATGGACCTGAACATGCCGGGCGTGGGCGGACTGGAACTGACCGCCCTGCTGCATGAGCGCTACCCGCAGATCGCGGTGCTGGTGCTGTCCATGCACGACAACCCCGAATACATGGTGCAGGCGGTCAAGGCCGGCGCGCGCGGCTATCTGCTGAAGGACGAGCCGGCGCAGGAGATCGTCACCGCCATCGACGCCGTCATGGCCGGCCGCAGCTATTTCAGCGCCGCGGTGGCAGTGCGCCTGTCGCAGGCCACCGCGCCCGCCACCATGCTGACGCAGCGCGAACGCGACGTGCTGCGCCACATTGCCAGCGGCGAGGCCAACAAGCAGATCGCGCAGGCGCTGGGGCTGTCGGTGCGCACGGTGGAGACCCATCGCCTGAACATCAAGCGCAAGCTGGGCATAGATGGGCAGGCGGAATTGATCAAGTACGCCGTCGAGAACCGGGGAGTCTGATCCGGGCCGGACCCGAACCCCGTCTGATCGTTTTCCCGCGCTGCGGTAGACTTGCAGCACTACGCTACACACAGTAAAGCGCCGCAACCAGCGCCGCCCCCAGGAGTCCCCGATGTCATTGGAAAAGCACTACACCGCCATTCTCGAACAACTAGGGGAAGATCCGTCCCGCGAAGGGCTGGCCGACACGCCGGCGCGCGCGGCCAAGGCCATGCGCCACCTGTGCCGCGGCTACGACCAGAACCTGGACGAAATCGTCAACGGCGCGCTGTTCACCTCCGACACGCGCGAGATTGTGCTGGTCAAGAACATCGAGCTGTACTCGCTCTGTGAGCACCACATGCTGCCCTTCATCGGCAAGGCGCATGTGGCCTACCTGCCCAACGGCAAGGTGCTGGGCCTGTCCAAGGTCGCGCGCATCGTCGAGATGTACGCGCGCCGCCTGCAGATCCAGGAGAACCTCAGCCGCCAGGTGGCAGAGGCCGTGCAGTCCGTGACCGACGCCGCCGGCGTGGCCGTGGTCATCGAAGCGCAGCACATGTGCATGATGATGCGCGGCGTGGAAAAGCAGAATTCGTCCATGGTGACCTCCGTCATGCTGGGCGAATTCCACGACAACCCCTCGACCCGGGCCGAGTTTCTGAGCCTCATCCGCTAGCAGGATCTCCCTCCCCCTTTTGGCGCATGTCGCGGGCCGCCTCGCCGGCCGCATCCCGCCGCGCCGGCCGCGCCAGTCCTGGCGTTGCCGGCGAGGCAGGCGGGCCTGGATCTTTTTGGCTCCTACTGATTAGGGCATCTGGACCTAGCGTTCTGGCCCCATCCGGGCAAACTGGCTTCAGCCGGTCGCGCCGGAGCGCGGCCGTTCCCTCCCGGAGATCTCCATGAACGCGATATTCCGCCTCATCCGCCGCTGCACCCTGGCCGGCCTGGCCGCCGCGCTGCTGGCCGCTCCCGCCTATGCCCAGACCAAGCTGGTGGTGGGCTACCAGCTGATCGTCGGGCCGTTCCTGTCGGCCATCGCCGACGGCAGTTTCGACAAGGCATTGAAGGAGGCCGGCTACCAGGTGGACTGGCGCCAGTTCACCTCCGGCGGCGACATTTCCACTGCCCTGGCTTCCGGCAACGTGCCGGTCGGCGTGCTGGGCTCCACCGGCATCACCGCCGCCGCCACCCGCGGCGTGGACATGGAGCTGTTCTGGATCCTGGACAACATCGGCAAATCCGAGGCGCTGGTGGCGCGCAACGGTTCCGGCATCAACAGCACGGCCGACCTGAAAGGCAAGCGCGTCGCCACGCCCTTCGTGTCCACCTCGCACTTCCATCTGCTGGTGGGGCTGGAACAGGTCTGGAAGATCAATCCGCGCGACGTGCGCATCCTGAACATGCAGCCGCCGCAGATCGTGGCCGCCTGGCAGCGCGGCGACATCGACGCCGCCTACGTCTGGCCGCCCGCGCTGACCGAGATCGCCAAGAGCGGCAAGATCATTGCCGACTCGGAACAGATCGGCAAGGCCAGCGTGCCGACTTTCGACGGCATCGTGGTCGACCGCGCCTGGGCCGCCAAGAATCCCAAGTTCATGGCCGCCTTCACCAGCGTATTGGCCAAGTCCTATGCGGACTACCGCGCCAACAGCGCCAAGTGGACCGCTGACTCGCCCCAGGTCAAGAGCATCGTCAAGCTGATCGGCGGCAAGCCCGAGGACATGGTCGAGGCGCTCCAGTTGCTGGTCTTCCCGACGGTGCAGGAACAGGCCTCCAATGTCTGGCTGGGCGGCGGCAAGGACTCGGGCGCCGCGCGCGCTTTCGCGGCCAGCGCCAAGTTCCTGAAGGACCAGAAGCAGATCGACAAGGCCCTGGCCGACTACAGCCCGCACGTCACGGACAAGTACGCCAAGGCGGCAGAGAAGTAAGCGACGCGCCCGGCCAGGCGGGCCGTCCGGCGCCGCCTGCCTCGCGCCCCGCAGGGCTGCGCGCAGCCCGTCGCAACTAGGGGAGCCGGCATGACCATGCAGTCCACGTCCGCCACGCAGAGCCTGTGCGCGGAGAAAGTCAGCGTCACCTACCCCGGCCTGCACGACAGCGGGCCGGTCATCGCGCTGCAGAACGTCAACCTGACCATCCAGCCCGGCGAGTTCGTCGTCGCGCTGGGCGCCTCGGGCTGCGGCAAGACCACGCTACTCAGCCTGCTGGCCGGGTTCCTGTCGCCGACCGAGGGCGAGATCACGCTGGGCGGCAGGCCCATCGTCGGGCCCGGCGCGGACCGTGGCGTGGTGTTCCAGAAACATGCCCTGCTACCCTGGCTGAACGTGCTGGAGAACACCGAGTTCGGCCTGAAGCTGCAAGGCGTGGACAAGGAAACCCGTCGCGCCCGCGCCCGCCGCAACCTGGAACTGGTGGGCCTGCAGGACTTCCACCGCCACATGATCTACCAACTGTCCGGCGGCATGCAGCAGCGCGTGGGCATTGCGCGCGCGCTGACCTGCAACCCCGCCATGCTGCTGATGGACGAGCCCATGGCGGCGCTGGATGCGCTAACCCGCGAGACCATCCAGGAGCTGCTGCTGGACATCTGGCGGCAGACCAACAAGATGTTCTTCTTCATCACGCACAGCGTGGAAGAAGCGCTGTTTCTGGGTTCGCGGCTGATCGTCATGTCGCCCCGCCCGGGCCGCATCACGCACACCTTCACGCCGGACTTCAACCGGCGCTACCTGGAGACCCGCGATGGCCGCAGCATCAAATCCAGTCCCGACTTCATCGCCATGCGCGAACAAGTCCTTGGCATCATCTATGGCGACGAGCGAGCCTCCTCCCCCCAAGGCTTCCATGGCTAGCAGCCACCCGCGCCACAAGCCCGCGGCGCCAGGCAGGGTCTACGGCGCGCCGGGCGCGGGCTACAGCGGCCACATCAGCCTGATCACCAGCCTGGCGCTCATCGGGTTGTGGTTCCTGGTGACCAGCGCCGGCTGGGTGCGGCCCTTGTTCCTGCCCTCGCCCTTGGCCGTATACGACAAGTTCGTCTCGGCCATGACCGACGGCGTGGCCAATTCGACGCTGACGGAACATGCGCTGGCCAGCCTGTCGCGGGTGTTCGGGGCCTTCTTTCTGGCCTGCGTGACCGCCATTCCGGTCGGCATCCTGATGGGCGTGAACCGCTACGCGCGCGGCATCTTCGATCCGCCCATCGAGTTCTACCGCCCGCTGCCGCCGCTGGCTTATCTGCCGCTCATCATCATCTGGTTCGGCATCGGCGAATTCCCCAAGGTCCTGCTGATCTACCTGGCGATCTTCGCGCCCATGGCGATCGCGGCCCGCGCCGGCGTGCGCTCGGTGTCGATCGAACAGATTCACGCTGCCTACGCGATGGGCGGCACGCCCGCGCAGATCGTCTGGCACGTCATCCTGAAGGCCGCCATGCCGGAAATCTTCACCGGCATGCGCATCGGCATCGGCGTGGGCTGGACCACGCTGGTGGCCGCCGAAATGGTGGCCGCCGACCGCGGCCTGGGCTTCATGGTGCTGAACGCGGCCCAGTTCCTGGCCAGCGACACCGTCATCATGGGCATCATCGTGATCGGCGTGTTCGCCTTCGCCTTCGACCTGCTGGTCCGCTATCTGGAGAAATTCGCCATCCCCTGGAAGGGACGGGTCTGAACGCCGCCCGGGCAATCCCTCATTTCTTCCCCCATCCGGCTCCTCTATCCTCAAGAACGGCGCCTGCGCAGCGGCTACCGGCTGCGCGGGCCTACACAAGGAGCCGTCATGTCCAGCCAGGCCTCGATGCTCAAGCCTGTGTTGTGGGAGCGCCTGTTCGAACGTGAAAGCGCGCCCAATCTCAGCCTGCAGGGCTGCGTGCGCCAGATGCTGGTGTCCGCCATCCTCAGCGGCCACTTGCCGCCCGGCACGCCGGTGCCGTCCAGCCGGCATCTGGCCGACCAGCTGCGCATCGCGCGCAACACCGTCGTGTTTGCGTATCAGCAACTGGTCAGCGAAGGTTATCTGGTGTCGCGCGAACGCAGCGGCCACTTCGTCAGCGACACGGTCATGCGAGGCCATTCCGGACCCACGTCCGACGCCCCGCCCGGCGACGCTGGCGAACCGGACGTGCGCTGGGACGAAAGACTGCGCTTCCGGCCATCCCGCCAGCGCAACATCACCAAGCCGCGCGACTGGCAGAAGCAGCCCTATCCCTTCGTCTACGCCCAGTTCGACCAGGACCTGTTTCCCACCGCGGAATGGCGCGAGTGCTGCATCAAGGCGCTGTCGGTGCTGGACATCCGCAGCTGGGCGCCCGACCTGATCACGCACGACGATCCCGCGCTCATCGAACAGATCCGCACCCAGGTCCTGCCGCGCCGCGGCGTCTGGGCGGACGCCGAGGAAATCGTCATCACCGTGGGCGCGCAGCACGCGCTCTATCTGCTGGCCGACCTGCTGGTCAATGAAGACACCGTGGTCGGCATGGAAGACCCCGGCTACCCCGACGCCCGCAACATCTTCGCCAGCCACACGCGCAATCTCCTGCCCCTGCCGGTGGACGAACAAGGGCTGTGCAGCGGCACCCATCTGCTGGGCTGCGACTACATCTTCGTCACGCCCGGCCACCAATGCCCCACCACGGTGACGCTGTCGCCGGAACGCCGCCAGAACCTGCTGACGCTGGCGCGCCAGGCCGACAGCCTGATCATCGAGGACGACTTCGAAAGCGAGAGCCGCTGGGGCGAAGGCGCGATTCCCGCATTGAAGAGCCTGGATCGCGACGGCCGCGTGATCTACGTGGGCAGCCTGGCCAAGTCCTTCGCCCCAGGCTTGCGCATCGGCTACATCGTGGCCCCGCGCGAGCTCACCGCCGAATTGCGCGCCCTGCGCCGCCTGATGCTGCGCCATCCGTCGGCTTACATCCAGCGCGCGTTTTCGCTGTTCATTTCGCTGGGCCACCACCATTCACTGCTGCGCAGGCAGTCCCAGGCCTACCAGGAACGCGGCACCGAACTGGCCCGCGCGCTGGCGCGGCACCTGCCTGATTTCAAGTCCATCCCCATCACCGGGTCCTCGTTCTGCTGGCTGCAAGGGCCGCCCTGGCTCAATGCGGTCGAGCTGTCGGAGGCGGCGCTGGCCGAAGGCGTGGTGGTCGAGCCGGGCGACGTTTTCTTCATGAACGGCGCCGACGCGCCGCGCAACTTCCTGCGCGTCGGTTTCACCTCGATCCGGCCGGAACACATCGAGCCCGGCATCGCCAGGCTGGCCAAGGTGGTCGAGCGCTACCGCCGTGCCGCCGCCGGCAGTAAAAAGGCCCCTGAGGGCCCGGACCTGCACACGCTAGAGCATTTCGTCTCGTAGGTAGTACCAGCGGTACAGCAGGCCCTGGCCCAGCCTGCGGAACGGCGCGAACATATGGCCCGGCAAGGGCGAGTCGTAGATCGGCAGGTCCCAGGCCACGCCGTCCTGGCCCATCATGCGCTGCGCCAGGCGCTTGCCGGCGTGGGCCGAGAACGCCACGCCGTTGCCGCCATAGCCGAAGGCGTAATAGACCGGCTGCGCCGGATCGGGCTGCGTCACGCGCGGCATCATGTCGTGGCTCACGTCCACCCAGCCCCACCAGGAATAGTCCACGTCCACGCCCGCCAGCGTGGGAAACTTGCGCGCCAAGCCCTCGCGCAGCAGCGCCAGATGGCGCGGATGCTGCGCGTCGGCGCCGCGCAGAGCGCTGCGGCTGCCTATCTGCATGCGGCCATCGGGCAGCAGGCGGTAATAGAAGCGCAAGGTCCGCGTGTCGGTGATGAACACCGTGCTTTTCAGGCCCGCGGCGTCACGCTCCGCCGGGGTCAGCACCCGCGTCACCAGCGAGTTCGACAGCACCGGCATGATGCGGTTGTCCAGCAGGCGGTTGACGCCTTGCGCGGTGTAGCCGCCGGTGGCGAATGCCACGCGGCGCGCGCGTACATAGCCGTTCGGGGTCTGCAGCCGCACGCCGCCGTTCTCCGAACGCCAGCCCAGCACCGGGCTGCCCGGATGGATACGCACGCCCAGCGCCCGCGCCTGGCGCATGTAGCCATAGGCAAGCTTCAAGGGATGCACGCCCACGCCGTCCGGCTCGTGCATCGCGCCCACCGCCTCGCGGTCGTACACGTAGCGTTCGCGCAATTCCTCCCTGCTCAGCATCCTGGCGTCGTAGCCGAACACCTCACGCATCACGCGGGCTTCGTTCTCCAGGAAGGCCATCTTCTTCTGGCGGTGCGCCGTGTAGAGATGACCGCCCGGCTGCGCGTCGCAATCCACCTGGGCCACCAGGCTCTTCCAGTATTCAAAGCCTTCGCGGATCTCGGCGTCCAGGCGCTTGGCGGTCGCCAGGCCCCAGCGCGCTATCCATTGCGAGCGGTACAGGCGCCCGGATGCGTTCTGCCCCTGCCCGCCATTGCGGCTGGTGCAGCCCCACACCGCGCGGTTGGCTTCGAGCACCACGGCCTTTACGCCGAAGTCACGGGCCAGCGTCAGGGCCGCCGACAGGCCGGTAAAGCCGGAGCCCACGATCACCACGTCGGCGTCGATATCGCCTTCGACCGGGCCGTCGTCCTCGGGCGGCTGGCCGGCGGTCGCGACCCAGTAGGTGGGCGCGTAGTCCTGGCCGCGCCCGGGCGGGGACACCAGCGGATCGTAGGCCGGGTTATACGCGCTGATCGCCGTCCGGCCAGCGGGGGCCGGACCTACAGATTGGAAGGACATTTGAGTATCCATGCTGCGTTCCGGTTGCTGGGCGCGAAAGGCGTCCTCAGCCGCGCGCCGGCAAGGCCGGGCGCTGCTTGCGGTAAGCGTTCTTCACGCGGATCTTGCCGTCGTGGAAGGTGAACACGTCCACCATGTCCGCCTCCACGCGGGAGCCGTCGGCGGCGGTGCCTGTAAAAGTGGACTGGGATACGCCGCGGTCGCCCGCGACCCAATGCGTGGCGTTCTGCCACTGCGCATCGGGGAAGTTCGCCCAGGCCGCGGCGAAGGCCGCGCGCACCGCGTCGCGCCCTTCATGGCGCGCGCCCCATCGCTCGGGGCCGGCCACGGTCTCGAACACGCAGTCCTCGCTCATAAAGGACATCAGGGCGTCGATATCGTGGCGGTTCCAGGCCGCCGCGAATTCGGCCAGCATGTCGGCGGTGACGGTCTTCTGCATTGCATACCTCCGATAGACGCCGGCGCGACGCGCGCCAGCATTCAGATCAAAGGTAAGTGAGCCCCCGTGCAGGGTCTAGAACCAGAAGCGGGAAATCGCTTGCACCAGACGGGGGGGGCTGGCGCTCGTGCGGCGGCCGGCGTCAGCCGGGCGTCGATCCCGGCAAGATCGATGCCGCCTCCCGCGCCTGTCGGCGCTACAGCACCATCCCGCCGTCGATCGTCAGGCTCGACCCCGTCATGTATCCCGATTCGGCGCTCGCGAGCCATGCGACCAGCCCTGCGATTTCGTCGGCGCTGCCCGTCCGCTGCAGCGGAATCATCGGACGGACCATGTCGAGATAAGGGGCCGCCAATTCGGTCTCGGTGGGTCCCGGCTGCACGTTGTTAATGGTGATCCCGCGCGGCGCCAAGTCGATGGCGATGCCCTTGACCATCGTGGCCACCGCGGCCTTCGTCATCGAATAGACGCTCGCGGCCGGGCCCCCGATGCGCACGGCCACATTGCTGCCGATCGTGACGATGCGGCCGCCGTGCGCGAGGTGCGCAACGCCTGCCTGGATGGCCAGGAACACGCCTCGCACGTTAATGGCCAGCATCTGGTCAAGATCCGCCAGGCTCACGTCGGCCACCCCGCCCAGCTTCATGATGCCGGCGTTGACCACCACGACGTCAAGCCGCCCGAAACGCTCGACCGCCTGCGCGACGGCCTGCCGGATCGCCTCCGCATTCGCGCTGTCGGCATGGATGGCCAGCGCCTTCGCCCCGCTCGCCTCGATCGCGGCGGCGGTTTCCCGCGCCCGCTCGGGGGCCGAGACGTAGGTGAACGCCACGTCCGCGCCGTCAGCAGCCAGCCGCCGCGCAATGGCGGCGCCAATGCCGCGCGAACCGCCGAATACGATGGCGGCCTTGCGCGCGCCGTTGGTAGTACCTGTCATGATTCACTCCTTTGTAGACTGATTGGGTCGATAGGTCGCCGTAGGAAACGCCGGCAAGTCCCCGGCGCATTCTCCCGGCCACATCGAATCAATCAATCACAAAGATATGAACAGGTAATCCAATTAATTCATGTCTCTCTGGGGCACTCCTTCAGGCCGACGCTTGCGCGAGCCAGGCGTCCATGTTGGCAGGGTCGATGGCGCCGCGCAGGCCAATAAGCACCAGCGACGGCGCGTCCAGATCGGCCGGCGGCCTGGCCTGCGTGTCGTACCGCACCCGCCGCCCGGCCAGTTGGACCAGCACCAGGCCATGCCGGTCGGTACGCACCCAGCCCTTGGCGCGCAGCAGCTGCCTGGGCGCCTCGCGCAGCCTGTTGGCGAACCTGTCGGCGTCGAGCAGCGCAGGCGCGCGCCATAGCCAGCTCTGGAAAGGGTGGTCGGGCTCATCGGACGTTGCGGGGTGGATGTGTCCCGGATGTCCGCAAGCGCCGCTGGCGCATGCACGCGCGAGACCGTGCATCTCGCCCTCGCCCAGCAGGTGACGCAGATCCACGCGCCCTTCCCGCGCCTCGACCATCGCGGCCCCGCGCGTCGCCGCATGCAGCCACTGGCGCAGCGCCGGCAATTCCTCGGCGGACGCGAGGTCGGTCTTGTTCAGCACCAGCAGATCCGCGGCCTTGAGCTGGCGTTCCAGCGTATCGGCCAACAGGGGATCCGCCGCCAGCGCGCGCACGTTCGCGGCGTCGGCCAGGACCACCACGCCCTCCAGCTGCAGCATGGGATCGGCCATGCCGACCTGCGCGATGCGGCCTGGATCCGACACGCCGCTGGCTTCGATCACGATCCATTCGGGCAAGGGGTCCAGCGCCAGGACGCGCGCCAAGGCGTCGTCCAGGCCGCCTGCCATCGAGCAGCAGACACAGCCGTTGGCCAGCCTGATCACCTGGTCGTTGCGCTGCGCGATCAGTCCGGCGTCGATGTCCACCGGCCCGAAGTCATTGACCAGGACCGCCGCGCGGCGGCGAGTGGTGGATAGCACATGATTGAGCAAGGTCGTCTTGCCCGCGCCCAGAAACCCGCCCACAACGGTCAGCGCGATGCGCGCTCCGCCCAACGGCGCCATCTCAGGCCTCCCGCAGCGCCAGCGGCCTGCCGCCGATGACCGTGCCCAGCACGCGCACATCCTTCAGCTGCTCCGGCGCGACCTCCAGCGGATCGTCCTGCAGCACGCAGAAATCGGCATGCTTGCCGATCTCGATGGAACCCACCAGATGGTCCAGATGCAGGGTGTAGGCCGCGCCCAGCGTCACGGCATGCAGGGCCGCCTCCACGTCGATGCGCTCGGATTCGCCCAGCACCTTGCCCGAGGAAGTCTGGCGATTGACCGCGCACCAGGCCGTGAACAGCGGCCCCAGCGGCGTGATGGGCGCGTCCGAGTGGATGGAGAACGGCACGCCGGCGCGCGCCGCCGAGGCGCAAGCGTCCATGCGCTTGGCGCGGTCCGGCCCCATGGTCAGGGCATGGTGTGCATCGCCCCAGTAAAAGATGTGGTTGGCGAAAAGATTGGCACACATGCCCAGGCTGGCCATGCGCCGAAATTGCGCCGCGTCGGCCATCTGGCAATGCTGCAAGGTATGGCGGTGGTCCCGGCGCGGACTGCGGCGCAGGGCGCGGTCGACGGCGTCGATGGCAAGCTCGGTGGCTTCATCGCCATTGGTGTGGATGTGCAGCTGCACGCCGGCATCGTGATACGTCTGGACCATGGCGTCCAGTTCGGCCGGCGCGATCACCCAGATGCCGTTGGGCGCGCCGTTGTAGTAGCCCGGCCAGCGCAGCCTGGCCGTAAAGCCCTGGATCGAGCCGTCCACAACCAGCTTGACCATGCCCAGATGCAGCTTGTCGTTGTTGAGCCGCCGGGCATCCTCCAACTTGGCCAGGCAGCGCGCCGGATCGCCCGCATACGTCAGCGCGGACGCGGCGGGCACGATGCGCACCGGATAGTCCGGTTCAGAGGTGATGCGCGCCAGCGTCGCCAGGCCCTCCTCGCCCAGCTCGTTGACCAGGTCCGTGGCGGTCGTGACGCCTGCCCACTGCGCCACCTTGCCGAACATGCGCAGGCCCTCTTCCGACACGCCCACGGTGCGGAACGGGCTGCCGATCAGGCGCATGACGGGAAACATGGCCGCGAATTCGCAGAGCTCGCCGCTGGGGCGCCCATCGTCCATGCGGGTAATGCCTTCGATATCGGTGTCGCGGTCGATGCCGGCACGCGCCAGCATCGGAGTATTCACGTTCATCAGGTGCATGCTGGCGTGCATCACCACCACGGGCCGCTCGGCGGAAACGGCGTCCAGGTCCTGCACACGCATGCGCGCGCCGTCGAAGAAGATCGGATCGAAGCCCCAGCCGATCAGCGTTTCGCCGGCTGGTAAGGCACGCTCGGCCTCGCTCAGCCGGGCAGCCACCGCGTCGAAGCTCTTCAGGCCTTCCCAAAGCCGGCCGTCCGGCCCGCGCCGGTCGTAATAACCCACGTACACGAACTTCCACATGCCGCCTTCCGGCAGGTGGCAATGCCCTTCCACCAGGCCGGGCATGAGCACCTTGTCCGCATAGCGCTCGTCGAGGTCGGCGGGGCCCCAGCCCGCCAGGTCTTCGCGGCTGCCCACGCCCAGGATGCGGCCTTCGCGCACCGCCACATGGGTGGCGCGCGGCTGCATCGGATTCATGGTCAGGATGCTGCGCGCGGCATAGATGGTGGTTCGGGCGCGGGTCTGGCTCATCGGTCTGTCCTTCTATCGGAGGGTGGATTCATCCCTGCAGCGGCGACACCAGGACGCCATCGCGGGAGTCGACGAAATGGCAGGCCACGCGGTGGCCTGGCGCGACTTCGCGCAGAGCGGGCTCGCGCGTGGTGCAGAGCGACTGCGCGGCCGGGCAACGGCCGGCGAAGCGGCAGCCGGGCGGCGGATCGACCGGGCTAGGCGGATCCCCCGCCAGCCGCACCCGGCGGGCGGCAAGTTCGCGCCCGCCTTTCACGGTTGGCACCGCCGACATCAGTGCGACGCTGTAGGGATGCAAGGGACGCGTGAAGAAAGCGTTGCGCGAGGCCTGCTCGATGATCTTGCCCAGATACATGACGGCGATGTCGTCGCAGATGTGCTCCACCACCGCCATGTCGTGCGAGATAAACAGGAATGACTGCCCCTGCTCGCGCTGGATGCGCCGCAGCAGGTTCAGGATCTGCGCGCGAATGGCGATGTCCAGGGCGGACACCGGTTCGTCGCAGACGATCAGATCCGGCGCGCTGGCCAGGGCCCTGGCCACGTTCAGCCGCTGCCGCTGTCCGCCGGAGAACTGATGCGGAAACAGCTGCCGCTGTTCCGGCCGCAAGCCCACCAGTTCGAACATGCGGGCCACCCGTGCCTCGCGTCCGCCCGGCGGATCGATGCCCATCAGGTCCAGCGGCGACCGCACGATATCGCCCGCGCGCTGGCGCGGATTGAGAGAGGAATACGGATCCTGGAACACCAGCTGCACGCGGCGGCGCATGCGGCGCAGGGCCGAACCGCTCAACGCCGTCATGTCGGTGCCGTCGAAATGGATGGAACCCGCGGTCGGATCCGCCAGGCGCAGCACCGACAAGGCGGTAGTGGTCTTGCCCGACCCGGACTCGCCCACGATCGCCAGGGTGCGGCCGCGCTGCAGCTCGAAGGACACGCCGTCCACGGCCTTCACGACGACGGGCTTGCCATCGCGTCCGCGTCCGCCAATGGGGAAATGCACGGCAAGATCGCGCACGGACAGCAAGGCGGGAGATTGCGGTGACGTCATCGCGCGGCCTCCGGATACAGCCAACAGGCCACTTCCTGGCCCTCGCCCACTTGGACCAACGGTGGAAATGCGTCGCGGCAACGGGCCATGGCCTGCCCACAGCGCTCCATGAACGGACAGCCCGCGCCGCGCTCCCAGATCGAAGGCACCACGCCGGGAATCTCCGGCAGGTCCGGGCGGATGTCGTCGGGCTCGCGGTCCAGTTCCGGCAGACAGGCGATCAAGCCCTGGGTATAGGGATGGCGCGGCTGCGCCAGGATTTCGCGCACGCCGCCCTGCTCCACTACCCGCCCGCCGTACATGACCACCACGCGGTCCGCCATTTCCGACACCGCGCCCATGTCGTGCGTGATCAGCAGCACCGCGGTGCCGCGCCGGGCCTGTTGCTCGCGCAGCAGGTCGAAGATCTGCGCCTGCACCGTCACGTCCAGCGCGGTGGTGGGCTCGTCGGCGATCAGCACGTCCGGATCGCAGGCCAGCGCGATCGCGATCATCACGCGCTGCCGCATGCCGCCGGACATCTGGTGCGGATAGTCGTCCACGCGCCGCTCGGGCAAGGGGATACCCACCGACTTCAGCATGTCGATGGCGCGCTCACGGGCCTGGCTCTTGCTCAGGCCCTGATGCAGGCGCAAGGGCTCCGCGATCTGGTCGCCGACCGTGTACACGGGATTGAGCGCCGTCATGGGCTCCTGGAAGATCATTGATATCTTGTTGCCGCGCACCCGGCGCATGGCCTCTTCGTCATGGCCGGCCAGGTCATCGCCACGCAGGCGCACGCTGCCCCCGCCTATGCGCCCCGGCGCGGGAATCAGCCGCATGATGGCCAGCGCCGTCATGCTCTTGCCGCAGCCGGATTCGCCCACCAGGCACAGGGTCTCGCCAGGGTTCAGGGCGAAGCTCACCGCGCTCAGCACCTCGGCCGCGCGCCCGCGCGCCTGGAACTCCAGGCTCAGGCTATCCACTTCCAGCACCGGGGCGTTCATGCCCGCCCCCGCGAGTTGGGATTCAACGCATCGTTCAGACCGTCGCCGATCAGGCTGACAGCCAGCACAGTCACGAAGATGGCGGCGCCCGGCAGAGTCACGGCCCACCACGCGGTCAGGATGTAGGGGCGGTTGCTGCCTATCATCAGGCCCCAGCTCATGATGTTGGGATCGCCCAGGCCCAGGAACGACAGGCCGGCCTCGAACAGGATGGCCATGCCTATCGCCAGCGTCGCGGACACGATCAGCGGCGCCAAGGCATTGGGCAGGATCACCCGCCAGATGATGCGGGCGTCGCCCGCGCCTATCACTCGTTCCGCCAGCACGTACTCGCGGCGCTTCAGGCGCAGGAATTCGCCGCGCGCCAGCCGCGCCGTGCCTGTCCAGCTGACCACGCCGATCGCCACCGCGATAGTCACGAGCGAAGGCGAGAACAGCGTCACCAGCACCATGGCGAACAGCAAGGTGGGCAGCACCTGGAAGAACTCGGTGATGCGCATCAGGGTTTCGTCGATCCAGCCGCCGTAGTAGCCCGCCAGCGCCCCCACCGTCAGCCCGATGGCCATGGACAGCACCGCCGCCACCACGCCCACCAGCAGCGTGGCGCGGCCGCCGTAGACCATGCCGGTCAGCACGTCGCGGCCCAGGTAGTCCGTGCCCATCAAGGCGTCCGCGCCCGGCGGCGTCATCGGCGCGCCGGCGATCTCGAACGGGTCCGCCTGCATGACCATGGGGCCGAAGATCGTCACCGCCAGGATGACGGCCAGCAGCAGCACGCCGGCCAGCGCCGAGGGATTGCGCGCAAACACCCGTAGGGCCTCGTAGGACGGGCGGGCCGGCGGCCGCGCCGCCTGGGCCTGCAAGGCGGCAACGGGAACGGCGGAAGGAGTCTGGCTCATGAGGTCTTGATCCTGGGATCGATCAGGCGGTAGGCCAGATCGGTAAGCTGATTCATCACCACCACCAGCAGCGAAGCGAACAGCAGGATGCCCAGCAGCGTGGGATAGTCGCGCCTGAGCACGGAGTCGAATGCCAGCCGGCCCAGCCCCGGCCAGTTGAAGACCGTCTCGACCAGGATCGCGCCCGCCAGCACATTGCCGAACTGCAGGCCCAGCATGGTCACCACCGGCAACACGCCGTTGCGCAGCGCGTGCTTGTACAGCACGGTGCGTTCCGGCAGGCCCTTGGCGCGCGCGGTGCGGATATAGTCGGCCGACAGGGCCTCCATGACGCTGGCGCGCGCCAGCCGGCTGTACTGCGCCAGGTAGACAAACGCCAAGGTGAAGGCCGGCAACACCAGGTGGTGCAGCACGTCCAGTACGCCGGCCCAGCCGTCCTGCGGGCCGCCGGCAGAGCGCATGTCGGACACGGGAAAGATCGGCAACACCGAGGCGAACAGGATGATGAGGATGATGCCGGTCCAGAACACCGGCGCGGAATAGCCCACCACCGACAGCAGCGTGATGCCTTGCGACAGCGGCCCATTGGGTTTGCGCGCGGCCAGCGTGCCCAGCAGCGTGCCCGCCAGGAAGGCGCTCAGCACCGAAGTCACCACCAGCAGCAGCGTGGCCGGCACGCGGTCCCAGATCAGCTGCGCCACCGGCACGTTGAAGAAGTAGGAATAGCCCAGGTCGCCGCGCAGCACCTGCATCAGGTAGATGCCCAGCTGCGTCAGGAAGGGTTTATCCAGCCCGTACTGCGTGCGCAACTGCGCCCGCAGTTCTTCGCTGATGCCGCCCATGGAGCCCGCGATGGTCTCGACCGGATCGCCCGGCGAGATGTGGATCAGCAGGAAGTTCAGCGTCACCACGGCCAGCAGCAGCACCAGCGCATAGGCCAGCCGACGCAGGAGATAGCGCGTCATGGCGGCTCCCCCTTACTGCAAGTAGGTATCGTCCATGGGCGAGATGACGCCCCAGATCCCGTCCGGCAAGCCGTGCACCTTCTTCGAGGACAAGGTGTGGTACGGAATGACCGTGAGGAAGTCGATGGGTACGTCCGCGGTGACCAGGCGCTGGAATTCGGCATACAGCGCGCGGCGCTTGTCGGCGTCGGTCTCCGTGCCAGCCTGTTCCAACAGCTCGTCCACCTTGGGATTTGCGTAGGACTGCGTATTGGTCCAGATGATGTCGCGGATGTTGCTGGACAGATAGGTGCGGTGCACGCCGATCACCGGATCGCCCCAGTTGAAGACGATGTCGGTGGTCATGTCGAAATCCTTGCTGGCGATGCGCTTGGCCCAGGTCGGGAAGTCCGGCGAGGCGCGCACCTGCACCGCGATGCCAACCTTCTTCAGCTGGCTACGCAAGTACTCCGCCACGTTCTTGCCCTGCACGTCGGAACCCGGCATGTAGTCCACGGTCAGCGACAGGCGTTCGCCCTTGGCGTCCTTTTTGAAGCCCGCTTCTTCCAGCAGCTGTTCGGACTTCTTCAGGTCCAGCGGATACTTGGCGACGTCCTGCGTGGCGAACGGACTGGTGCCAATGATGGGACCGTCGGCAGGCTTGGCGAAGCCGGCGTTCAGCGCCTTGGTGATGAAACCCTTGTCGGTGGCGTAGGCGATGGCCTGCCGCACCCGCACGTCGTTCAGCGGCTTGCGCGCAGTGTTGAAGGCCAGCCAGCTCAGCGCGCCTATGCCTTCGTAGCCCTTGCTGGTCATGACGATGGCGGGATTGTCCTTGGCGCGCCGCAGGATGGTGGGCTCGGTCATGAACGGCAACACGCCGATGTCGCCACGTTCCAATCCGATCAGCAAATTGGTGGCGTCCGGATTGATCTTCACCACGATCCGGTCCAGGTAGGGCTTGCCGGGCAGGAAGAATTTGTCGAATTTCTCCAGCACGATTTCCTGGCCGGGCTTGAACTCCTTGAACTTGAACGGACCCGACCCGACCACGTCGGCCGAGTTGCGCGGATGGTTCTTCAGGTCCTGGCCGTCGTCATAGATGTGTTTGGGCAACACCGGCATCAAGGCCGGCGACAGCGCCAGCAGGATGGCCGGATGCGGCTTGTTCATTCGCAACACCACCGTGTAGGGGTCCGGCGTGTCCACGGCCTCCACCGGCGCGAACATGGTCTGGAACGGGTGGTTCTTCTTGACCGCCATGATGGAGAACGCCACGTCGGCCGAGGTCACCGGCTTGCCGTCATGGAACAGCGCGTCCTTGCGCAGATGCAGGGTCAGCGACTTGCCGTCCGGCGCCAATTCCCAGGACTGCGCCAGATAAGGTTGCGGCTTCCAATCGGCGTCATAGCGCAGCAGGCTGGCGAACAGCTGGGTGCTGGGCAAGGCGGTGGCGATGCCCGACTGCACCGCGCCGTTCAGGTGACGCGGCACTTGCGTCGAACCGATCACCAGCGTGCCGCCCGGCTTGGGCGCGTCCGCGGCCATGGCTCCGCCCGCCAGGGCCAGCGCCGTCAGAATCGTGGTCAGGCATTTTTTTGCGCTGCGCATGTTCTACCCCTTGATCTTGTGTGTCGCGAACCATTCAACGGATGGCCTTGGGGGTAGCGTATCCAGCCTGAGGGTCCAGGCTTAGTACCAAACCGCCGGACTTTTTGGAGCCAGTCGCGTCGACGGCCGGAATTCAGACGGCCCGCGCCCGCGCATACAACGAGGCCACCGCGCAGCTGTTGACGCGGGCTTGCATGGAATCGGAGCGGCTGGTCAGCAGCACGGGCACGCGCGTGCCCAGCACCAGCCCGGCCGTGCCGGCGCCGGCCAGCCAGGTCAGTTCCTTGTAGAGCATGTTGCCGGCCTCGATATCGGGCACCAGCAGGATGTCGGCATCGCCCGCCACACGCGACACGATGCCCTTCTGGTCGGCCGCCTCGCGCGAGATGGCGTTGTCGAAGGCCAGCGGGCCGTCGATATCGCCGCCGCGGATCTGCTGGCGGTCCGCCATCTTCGACAGGGCCGCCGCATCCAGCGTGGCGGGCATGGCAGGATTGACGGACTCGGTGGCGCACAGCACCGCGAGCTTGGGCCGTTCCACGCCCAGCGCGCGCGCCAGGTCGATGGCGTTCTGCGCGATATCGGCCTTTTCCTGCAGGGTCGGCGCGATGTTGACGGCCGCGTCGGTCAGGATGAAGAGCTTGGGATAGGCCGCCACCGCCATCACGAAGGCATGGCTGATGCGCCTGTCGGTGCGCAGGCCGGCATCGCGCGCCACCACGGCCGCCATGAAGTGGTCGGTATGCAGGCTGCCCTTCATCAGCATGCGCACGGCGCCGTCGCGCGCCAGCGCTGCCGCGGCGCGCGCAGCCTGCACTTCGTCGTCGGGCGTGTCGAACACTTCCAGTTCGCCTGCGCGCAGCCCCAACTCCGCCATCAAGGCCCGCAACCTGTCCGCCGGGCCGACCAGCACCGGTTCGATATAGCCCGCGTCGCGCGCTTGCACAGCCGCGCCCAGGCTGGTCGGACACAAGGGATACGCTACCGCGGTACGCAAGCGTCCGGCTGACAGCGCGGCATTGCGCAGCGGCTCGAACAAGCTATCGCTTTCCATTTCGGTCTGCTCCTGCCGCGGAGTCCGCGGCGCCTGGCGGGAGAAGTCCGGCGTGGCCGCCGCCGCGCCGGACGAACGCTACGCGGTCAGCGCTTGGCGGGATCGATCGACAACGGCACCTCGCCCGGATGGAACGGCTGGTTCACGTACTGCTTGTACTTGTCCAGGAAGCGCACCGGCTGCTTGAGGGCGTCGCGGCGGAACGGGTCGCCCAGTTCCTGGCTGACCATCATCTCCAGCACGGTGGTCTTGCCTTCGGACTGGGCCTTGCAGGCGGCCTGCAGAGCGGCGCCCACCTGGTCGGCGTGCTCCACCCGTATGCCTTCCGCGCCCATGGCCCGCGCCAGTTCGGCGAAGTTCGGGTTCAGCAGGTTGCTGCCGACGAAGCGGCGGCCGTAGAAGTCCACCTGGTTCTTCTTTTCCGCGCCCCATTGGCCGTTATGGAACACCACCGCGGTCACCGGTATCTTCTCGCGCACGCAAGTCAGCAGTTCCTGGAAGCTCATGCACCAGGCGCCGTCGCCGACGTAGGCCACGGCCGGCCGGTCGGGCCTGCCCAGCTTGGCGCCGATCAACGCCGGCAAGGCGTAGCCGCAATTGCCGAAGCTCATGGCGGCCAGCATGGAATTCGGCTCGTCGAAGCGCAGGTAGCTGTTGGACACCGAGCAGATATTGCCGATGTCGGTGGACACCATCACGTGCTTGGGCATGGCGCGTTCCAGCTCGCGCAGCATGCGGCGCGGATGCATGCGGCCGCCGCCGTGCTCGATGATGTCCAGGCTCCAGTCGTCGCGTTCATGCGACCAGCTGTCCAGTTCCTTCTCCCATTCGGCCTTCTGCGCCGCGATCTGTTCGCCGCGTCCCGCCTTGGTGGCGGCGCAGGCGACCTCGCGCCCTTGCAGCTTGGCGGCCAGCGCCGCCGCAGCGGGCTTGGCATCGCCGCAGATGCCGACCGACACCGGGCGCACCAGGCCCAGCATGCGGTGGTCGGCGTCCACCTGGATGATGCGCGCGCCCTGCGGCCAGTAGTCCAGCCCGTGCTGCGGCAAAGTACCGAAGGGTCCGAGGCGCGTACCCAGCGCCAGCACCACGTCGGCCTGCGACAGCAGCTTCATGCCGGCCTTGGCGCCCTGGTAGCCGAGCGGGCCGCACCACAGCGGATGGCTGGCCGGGAAGGCGTCGTTGTGCAGGTAGCTGGTGACCACCGGCGCGCCCAGCAATTCGGCCAAGGCCACGCATTCGGCCTGGCCCTCCGAGAACAGCACGCCGCCGCCCGCCACGATGACGGGGAACTTGGCTTGCGCCAGCATCTGCGCTGCCGCCTCCAGATCCTCTTCCGAGCCCGGACCGCGGCGGATGCGGCGCGGCTCGGGGATGGCCACGTCGATCTCGCCATAGAAGTAGTCGCGCGGAATGTTCAGCTGCGTAGGGCCGCGCTCGGCCAGCGCGTTGTCGAAAGCCTTGGCGGTGAACTCGGCCATGCGGTCAGGCCGATTCACGTGCGCCTGGTACTTGGTGATGCGCGAGAAAATGGGCAGCTGTTCGGTTTCCTGGAAGCCCCCCAGCCCCATGCCCGCGGTGCCGGTTTCGGGCGTGATCGCCACCACCGGGCTGTGCGCCCAATAGGCGGCCGCTACGCCGGTCACGAAATTGGTGATGCCCGGGCCGTTCTGCGCGATGCAGACACCGTGACGGCCGGTCACGCGCGAATAGCCGTCGGCCATGTGCGCGGCGCCCTGTTCGTGCACCGTGGGAACGAAGCGGATGCCCGCCGCCGGAAACAGGTCCAGCGCGTCCATGAAGGCCGAGCCGACGATGCCGAATACGTCCTTGACGCCCTGGGCGACCAGCGTTTCCACAAACGCTTCGCTAGGGGTCATGTGTTGCTTGCTGCTCATGGTCTCTCTCCTGGCAGGCCGGCGGTGTCGGATTGCATCTGGGCCGGCATGATCCGATACTGCAGCAGAAACCTCGCCGCTCACACCCCGCTGCGTTCCATTTTCTGCAAAATCCGTGCAAAGATGGGAGGCAAACCGCCGAATCTTCAATTATTGAAAGATGAAAGACGAATCCTCCGCAGCGCTGCGCGCGCTGACCCTGCTGGAACAGGTGGCCCGCTCCGGGCAGCCGGTATCGTTGGCCGCGCTGACGGACGCCACCGGCCTGCCCAAGCCCTCGGTGCTGCGCATCCTGTCGCGCCTGGTCGACGCCGGCATGCTGCTGCGCGAGCCCGCTGGCAAGAGCTACGTCAGCGGCCCGCGCCTGAGCGCGCTGGCGCGCGACACGCTGCTGAACTCGCCCTTGCGCGGCGAGCGCCACCGCATCCTGGACAGCCTGGTCGACGAAATCGGCGAGACCTGCAACTGCACCATGCTGGACGGCGACGAGGTCATCTACCTGGACCGCGTCGAAACCGCCTGGCCGCTGCGGGTCAACCTGCAATCGGGTTCGCGCGTGCCACTGCACTGCTCGGCCAGCGGCAAGTTGTTCCTGGCCCATATGCGGCGCGAGGCGCGCCAGCGCCTGCTGGCCGCGGCGCCGCTGCCGCGCTACACGCCCAACACGCTGTGCGACGTGGCCGCGCTGGAGCAGGAACTGCGCACCATCAAGAAGGAAGGCGCCAGCTTCGACCGCGAAGAATTCCTGCTGGGGATCGTCTGCATGGCGGTGCCCATTCTGCATGGCACACGCGCCATTGCCGCGGTCGCCTTGCACGCGCCCGTGGCGCGGCTTTCGATCGACGGTGCGCGAGCCTGGCTGCCGCGCATGCAGGAAGCCGCCCGCGCGCTGGCCGGCACCTACGAATCCGAGGCCTGACGCCGCCCCGCGCCTGTTTCCGCACCACCCGGGGCTCTCATTCCCGGCTGCCGTATTCCCGGCTCTTGTTTCAGGGTCCATCGGCCGCAGGCATTACACTCTTGGGCGTATGCGGTTCACGCAACCGCCCCCTTTCCTTTGCCGCCGGGCCGCCCCCCCCGGGGGCAGAAAGCGACTATCCCTCTTATCGTGACCGACACCTCCTTTACCTCCCTGCCCCTGCTGCCCGCCCTGCTCGACAATCTGAAGAGCCTGGGTTTCGAGCAGATGACGCCCATCCAGGCGCAAAGTCTGCCGCTGATCCTGGAAGGCCGCGACCTCATCGCGCAGGCCAAGACCGGCAGCGGCAAGACCGCGGCCTTCGGCCTGGGCGTGCTGCAAAAGCTCGATCCCACGCGCCTGACGCCGCAGGCGCTGCTGGTGTGCCCCACGCGCGAACTGGCCGACCAGGTTGCGCAGGAACTGCGGCGGCTGGCGCGCCAGATCGCCAACGTCAAGATCCTGACCCTGTGCGGCGGCGCCGCCGCCCGTCCCCAGGCCGAATCGCTGGCGCGCGGCACCCATCTGGTGGTGGGCACGCCCGGCCGCATTCAGGACCACCTGGAACGCGGCAGCCTGGACCTGTCGGGTCTGAACACCCTGGTGCTGGACGAGGCCGACCGCATGGTCGACATGGGTTTCTATGACGATATCGTGGCCATTGCCTCGCACTGTCCCACCAAGCGCCAGACGCTGCTGTTCTCGGCCACCTACCCCGACAACATCCGCAAGCTCAGCGCCCGCTTCCTGCGCAATCCCGCGGAGGTCAAGGTCGAGGCGCAGCACGACGCCAGCCGCATCGAGCAGATCTTCTACGAAATCGATGACAAGGACCGGCTCGACGCGGTGACGCGCCTGCTGGCGCATTTCCGTCCGGAATCCACGCTGGCCTTCTGCAACACCAAGATCCGCAGCCACGACCTGGTCGAACGCCTGCAAGCCGAAGGCATCAGCGCCCAGGCGCTCAACGGCGACCTGGAACAGCGCGAGCGCGACGAGATCCTGATCCAGTTCGCCAACCGCAGCTGCGCCGTGCTGGTGGCCACCGACGTGGCCGCGCGCGGCCTGGACATCCAGAACCTGGGCGCCGTCATCAACGTCGACGTCACCAAGGACACCGAGGTCCACGTGCACCGCATCGGCCGCAGCGGCCGCGGCGAACAAAAGGGGCTGGCGCTGAGCCTGTGCTCGCCCGAGGAAATGCGCTGGGCCAACCTGATCGAGCAATATCAGGGCGCGCCGCTGGTGTGGGGCGACATCAAGACGCTGCGGCCCAAGGCGGACCGCCCCTTGCGCGCGCCCATGATCACCCTGTGCATCCAGGGCGGCAAGAAGGACAAGCTGCGTCCGGGCGACCTGCTGGGCGCCCTGACCGGCGATGGCGGCCTGACGTTCGAGCAGGTCGGCAAGATCAACATCACCGAGTTCAACTCCTACGTGGCGCTGGACCGCCAGATCGCCAAACAGGCGTTCTCGCGCCTGTCCAACAGCAATATCAAGGGTCGACGCTTCCGCATGCGCTATCTGGAAGAGTTCTGAGTGTCGTCAGGCGACAAAAACTTGATGATTTCGCTCGGGTTTTGCAATAATGGCGCGGCCTGCCCTGGCGGCCGTCCTGCCCGCGATCATCGGGGCGCGGAACCAACGGCTCGCAACCTGTTCCAACGGCCGCGGTCCCCTTTCAACCAATAGAAGAGAAACTCACCATGATCAAATCCGACGACACCGGCAAGCTGATCCTGCGCCTGACCCTCGGTATTCTGATTCTGCTGCATGGCCTGTTCAAACTGACCGGCGGCGGCGTCGGCGGCATCAGCGGGATGCTGTCCTCGCACGGCTTGCCCGGTTTCCTCGCCTATGGCGCCTACGTCGGCGAAATCCTCGCTCCCGTCCTGATCATCGTCGGCATCTACACCCGCCTGGGCGGCCTGCTGATTGCCATCAACATGCTGGTCGCGATCCTGCTGGCCCACTCCGGCCAGATCAGCAGCCTGACCAACAACGGCGGCTGGGCGCTGGAACTGCAAGGCATGTTCCTGTTCACCGCGCTGGCCATCGCCTTCATGGGCGCAGGCCGCTTCAGCCTCGCCGGCAACGGCGGCCGCTGGAACTGATAGCCGTAACACGGCGATACGCGGTACACAGGGGTCGCCGAGGCGGCCCCTCTTCATTTGCGCGGACATTGATACGAACGACATCGACGGTCACGCAGGCGCAAACATCCGTCACCGGAAAGCTGTTTCGGAACGATTACAGTGCAGAACCATGGGGTCTGCCCTGTGGCCTAATCCTGACGAGCGCAACAAAGGCGTGAGCCACGCCAGGCGCTCGGCAGGAGTCGCAAATGAAGAAGAGTCTGTTGCTGATGCTGGCCATGTCCAGCGCCTTGACTGGATGCGTGGTGGTGCCCGCCAGGCCGGCGTACTACCGCCCTGCGCCGGTGTACTACACGCCGCATTATTACTACCCGGCATATCCAGCCCCTCATTACTACTATCGTGGCTATTGATCCGCGCGCCCGTTGCGCAAAGGAAAAGACCATGAACATCTACTCCCGGATCCTCCGCCCGCGCCCCCTGGCCGCGGCCGTTCTGCTGGCCGCCTGTACCAGCGCCACGGCGCAGACCTATGCGCCGCCGCCCGCGCCCGCCGCGCCCGTCTATGACGATGGCGATCCGGCCAACGCCAACCTGGCGCTGGTGGACCGCAGTCCGGAACCGCCGCCTGCGCTGCCCGTGTATGTGCAGCCGGCCGCGCCCGCAGACGGCTATATGTGGGTACCCGGCTACTGGAGCCGCAATCGCTACGGCTTCTTCTGGGTCCCCGGCGCGTGGGTGCTGGCGCCCTATCCCGGCGCCCTCTGGACACCGGGATACTGGGGCTTCGTGAACGGCGTGTACCTGTGGAACGCGGGCTACTGGGGCCCCCACGTGGGCTTCTATGGCGGCATCAACTACGGCTTCGGCTACACCGGCCTGGGCTACGTGGGCGGCTACTGGAAACGCGACCGCTTCTACTACAACCGCTCCGTCACGAACGTGAACATCACGCGCGTGACCAACGTCTACAACCACACGGTAGTCGTGAACAACGTCGACAACCGCCGCGTCAGCTACCACGGCGGCCCGTCGGGCATCCGGCGCGACGCGGACCCGCGCGAACTCGCCGCGCGCAAGGACCGGCATTCCCAGCAGACCGATATGCAGCGCGGCTATGTGCGCGATGCCGGGAACAACCGGGCGCAGTTCTATGACCACAACAAGGGCCGTCCGCCCCAGGCGTACGTGGACCATCAATCCAACGGCAGGCCGCCTGAAGGCCAGCGTCCGGGGAATGGACGCGACGGCCGGGACAACAACGGGCGCGACAACCGTGGCGGCGGCGACCGCAGCCCGGATCGCGGGGATATGCAGCGCGGACGCGATATGACGCCCGGGCAGCAAGGCCGCCCACAGCCGCCGCAGGCACAACAGGTGCGCGAGCAACAGCAGCGCGATCAACAGGCACAGCAGCAGACGCGTCAGCAACAGCAGCGTGATCAACAAGCTCAGCAGCAGGCGCGTCAGCAACAGCAGCGTGATCAACAGGCCCAGCAGCAGGCGCGTCAGCAACAGCAGCGTGATCAACAGACACAGCAGCAGGCGCGTCAGCAACAGCAACGCGATCAACAGGCACAGCAGCAAGCGCGCCAGCAACAGCAGCGCGACCAGCAGGCACAGCAGCAGGCGCGTCAGCAGCAGCAGCAGCAGCAGCAGCGCGACCAGCAGGCACAGCAGCAGGCGCGTCAGCAACAGCAGCGCGACCAGCAGGCACAGCAGCAGGCGCGCCAGCAACAGCAGCGCGACCAGCAGGTCCAGCAACAGGCGCGCCAGCAACAGCAGCGCGACCAGCAGGCACAGCAGCAGGCGCGTCAGCAACAGCAGCGCGACCAGCAGGCACAGCAGCAGGCGCGTCAGCAACAGCAGCGCGACCAGCAGGCACAGCAGCAGGCGCGTCAGCAACAGCAGCGCGACCAGCCGCGCGGGGATGGAAACGGCAATGGCCGCGGCGGGCCCGGGCGTGACTAGCCCCGGCCGCGGCCGCCAGGCCGCGCGCTGGACCCTCGCCGCTCACAGGGCTACAGTAGGCCTGTTGCCGCCCGGCCCCTGAAACTCTGGAGATTCCGATGAAGCGCATTGCCCCCTGGTTACTGCTCTGCGGCCTGCTGGCCGGCCCTACGGCCCAGGCCGCGCTGGACGTGGGCGCCCCTGCGCCGGAATTCAGCACCGAGGCTTCGCTGGGCGGCAAGGTCTATACGTTCTCGTTGAGCGAGGCGCTCAAGCAAGGTCCGGTGGTCCTGTATTTCTTTCCCGCCGCATTCACCCAGGGCTGCACGATAGAAGCGCACAACTTCGCCGAAGCCACGGACGAATACAAGTCCCTGGGCGCCACCGTCATCGGCGTGTCGACCGACAACATTGATACGCTGAACAAGTTCTCGGTCAGCGAGTGCCGCGGCAAATTCGCGGTGGCGGCCGACGGCGACGGCAAGATCATGAAGGCCTACGACGCCGTCCACGACAAGCGCCCGGAATACGCGCAACGCATCTCCTACGTGATCTCGCCGCAAGGCAAGATCCTGTACGAATACACCGACATGAATCCGGATTCCCACGTGGCCAACACCATGCGCGCCCTGCGCGACTGGAAGGCCAGGCAGTAGGCGGCGCCGGCAGGCAGCGCGGCGCCAAGGCATACGCCGGGACCAGCCTGGCCAGAGCCTACGTGACTGTCTTGGCCGTCATGGCTGCGGCGGGGTGATGGCGCGTGACGCGAATTTCACGCGGACGGTCTTGCCCGGATCCGCCGCCACTGTCCTGGCGGTCAGCACCGCAGTACCGGCGGAAGTAGGCGCGCGCAGTTGAACCGTGGCCATACCGCGAGCATTGGTGCTGCTGGTGGCCGCGGCCAGGGTGCCGCGGTTGGTCGTCCAGTTGACGATGATGCCCGCATCCTCCAGATTGCCGTTGGCATCCTTCACGGTCGCAATGAGGGTCACGGTATCAGTCCCGTTGGCCCGCCCGGAGTTCTTGCTGGCGGTCAGGGAGGCAACCCCGGGGGATAGCGGGTCGGCCGTCAGAGTCACGCTAACGGTCGCGCCCGAATCCCCCGCTCCCGCCGTGGCGGTCACCGAGGCCAGGCCGGCGACGGTCCCTGCCGTCAGCACGGCCGTGGCTGCGCCGTTGGCGTTGGTTTTGCTGGTAGCACCATCCAGGGTGCCGAGGTCGGAACTCCAATTGACGACGAGGCCCTCGCCCCAAGGATTGCCATTGCCGTCCTGCACCATCGCCGTGAAGATCACGGAGTCGCGGCCATTGGCCACGATGCGGGTCTTGCTGGTGGCAGCACTGCCGACGCGAGGAGAGGATGGGCTGTGTTTGAAAGTCACCACGGCGAAACTGTTGTTCTCATCGTTGGCTCCCGCCTTGGCACTCACCGACACCTCGCCCGCCACGGTCGGCGCGGTCAGCACGATGCGGGCTGCGCCGGCGGCATCGGTCATGCTCGTGGGCGCGGCCAAGGTACCTCCCGTCGTCGTCCAGTGCACGGTGATGCCGGCGCCCACCGGGTCGTTAAACTGGTTGCGCACGACAGCCGTGAAGATAGTGGTGCCGATGCCGTCGGCCACGCCCGTATTCTTGTTGGCGTTCAAGATATTGACGTAATCCCGGGACGGGTCCGCCACGTAGTTCATGACTAGGGTCTTGCCCGGATCCCCCGCTACGGCCTGGGCCTTCACCAAGACTGCGCCGGCCGAGAAATGCGTTACGGTGTTGGTAGCCGTTCCGTCCTGAGAAGTCGTGCTGGTAGCCTGATCGAAAGTGGCGGCGTCGCTGCTCCAAGTGATGGTGACACCCGCGCCGACAGGATTGCCATAGGCGTCTTGCACGGTCGCTCTCAGATTGACCCAAACGCCAGCCGGAAAGGTGGTGCTGGTGCTGCGCAAGGGAAGGAGCGAAACCACGCGGGCGGTGGACACATCGGCCGTGAAGGTGACGGAGGCGGTCTTGCCGGCATCCCCGCTTGCCGCCTTGGCAAGGATGGACGCCACGCCGGCCGCCGTCGGCGCGGTCAGCACGATCGTGGCCTGGCTGCTGGCGTTGGTCACGCTGGTCGCGCCCGCGAGGGCACCCATGGTGGCGCCCCAGTTGACCGCGACGCCCGCGCCCACCGGATTGCCCCCCGCGTCCGTAACCGTGGCCGTGAACGTCACGGTATCCCTGCCGTTGGCCACGCCGGTGGTCTTGCTCGGGCTGAGCTCGATGACGTGCGCGCTGGACGTGTCGACGGTGAAGGCGATGGCAGCGGTCTTGCCAGGATCGCTGCCCAGGCTCCTCCCCTGCCGGACAGGCGCGCACTTGGCGGTGACGGTCGCCTGACCAATCATGGTCGGCGCCGTCAGGACGACCGTAGCCTGGCTGCTGGCGTTGGTGACGCTGGCGGCGGCAATGGTGCCCCGATCGGTGGTCCAATTGACGGCGACGCCCGCCCCCACCGGACTGCCGCGGCCATCATCGACTGTGGCCGTGAGCGTGACGGTGTCGGTGCCATTGGCCAAGCCGCTGGTCTTGCTTGGCGTCAGGACGGCCACGCGCGCCCTCAGCACGTCGGCGGCGAAGACGGCCGAGGCCGTCTTGCCAGCATCGCCATCCGCAGCCTTGGCAGTAATGGTCGCCATGCCGGGGACGATGGGCGCGGTCAGCAGCACCGTTGCCTGACTATTGGCGTTGGTGACGCTGGCGGAGGCGATGACGCCCAGATTGGCGGTCCAATTGACGGTGATGCCGGCGCCGACCGGATTGCCACGGCCATCTTCAACCGTGGCCGTGAAAACCAGGGCATCCGTGCCATTGGCCACGCCACTGGCCTCGCCGGGCGTAAGCAGGACCACACGGGCGCTTGAGGGATCTACCACGAAGGCGATCGCAGCAGCCTTGCCCGCATCGCCGCTTGCGCCCCTGGCGCTGATGGCCGCCACGCCCGCCACGGTGGGCGCTGTCAGCACGATCATGGCCTGGCTATTTGCATCGGTGCTGCTGGAGGCGGCGCTCAGTGTGCCGAGGCTGGCGCCCCAATTGACGGCGATGCCCGCGCCCACCGGATTGCCCCGGCCGTCGGCAACGGTGGCTGTGAGAGTCACGGTGTCAATACCGTTGGCCAGGGCTGTGGTCTTGGCGGACGTGAGCAGCACGACCTTCGCATCGGATGCGTCGAGCAGAAAATCCACGGACCTCGTCTTCCCCGGATCGTCGACCCCAGCCTTGGCGGTGATGTCCGAGGTGCCCGGAACGTTGGCGGAAAGCAGTTCCGCCACCGCCACGCCGCTCGCATCGGTATTGCTGCTGCCGCTGGAAAGCCGGCCGCCGGTGGCCGTCCAATTGACCGCCACCCCCGCGCCTACCGCGTTGCCCTTGCCATCCTTGACTGTCGCCGTAAGCACGGTCTTGTCCCGGCCGTTTGCAAGGATGGACACTGGAGTCACATCGAGCTGCGCGACGTTCGCCGAACTTGTCGCTGCAAGGAATTCGGCCTCGCTGCGGCCCTTGAAGCCTTGAGCTTCCGTTGCCTCGACTTCGACCATGGCGGCGACCTGGCTGCTGACCATGACGAACGCCAGTCCGTCCGCATCGGTCCGGTCCGAAGACTCCTTGATGGCGCCGGGCCCGTGCAAGGTCCAGGCAATGGCGCGCCCGGCCATGGGTTCCGCCTGGACGCCGCGGACCTGGGCCGTAAACCTGACGCTGTCCATGCCGTCGGCCAGAGCCACGGCTTTCGAGCGCGCGACGCTGAGGCTGAGCGGATTGACGCTTACCTCCATGACGTTCGAACTGATTTTCCGTCCGTGCGCATCGATGGCCGTTGCCGTCAGGCGATAGGTGTTGACGCCGCCGATGTTGTAGGCAGGCAGCGTCATCGCCCCTGACGCGCCGCCGCCATAGGGCATGGTAAAAGCCGCCGCCGAACCGGACCATTCGACCGTGGGTGCCTCCCCGGCCCCCACGATGGTCACCGGAAAACTGAGCACCGTCTGCGGATAGCCTCTGGTGGCCGCTGGCAGCTGGATCGTCAGCGGGGCGTTTTTCTTGTATTCCAGGACGATTTCGTTATTGCGCTCGACCAAGTCCATGTGCATGCCAGCCAATTGGCGGCTGCTCGCGACGCCGCCCGGCTCCAGCTGCTTGGCCAAGGGCACGCCTATCGCGTACTTCACGCCCAGCTTGAAGCTCGTGTCGGACTTTCCGCCCTGCCCCATGCGATGGTCCAATCCCAAGGTGACGGCCGGCGCCGGCGTATACGACACGCCCAGGGTCCAGGCACGGGGATTCTTCTGCCGGTTGCTGGCGCCGAACAGGCCGACATCATCGCCGTAGTACTTCTCGAACATCAGCTTGCCGCCCAACTGCGGATACCAAGGCAAATAGCCTTCGGTCCTGATATCCCAACCGCTGGCCGGGCGTTCCTGGTAGCCGCGCTCATCGGGCGAACGCTTCCAGTCGCTCAGGCGGAAGTAGCCGTTCAGGCTGAGCTTGAGATAATCCGCCCACCATTCACCGCCCAGGCCCAGCCGCCGATGGCCGCGCGAAACGTCCTGATCCAGGAAGGCGTTGCCGCCCACCATGAAGCCGTCGGCGAAATGGCGGTATCCCAGGCCAAGGTTGACCGTGGTCCGATAGGACTCTTGCAGCAGGTTGGTCCGGCGCGCGCCGAACTGCGAAAAAATCAGACCGGTCCCGGCATCGTGTAGCGGGAACAGCATGTCCAGGGCGCCCCCATGGAAGCTGCCCAGCAGGTCCAGCCTGGCGGTGCCGAACTGGCCCAGCCAGCTTTCGGCCGCCCGCTTTGCTACGCCGGTGGCCTTGCCGCTGGCCAGCGATCTGGCGTCGGCACTCGCCATTTGATTGGGATTGGCCGGCAAGGGACGGCCTTCCAGATCGGGCGCGGGATCCAGCGTGCCCGCGGCCCGGCTCCGCGCCTGCGCGGCATCCGGGTCCGGCGTTTCGCCGGCGGCTTCGGCCCTGGCCGTCATGGGTGGAGCGTTGCGTTCGGAACTGGGTAGCGGCTTGCGCAGCTCGCCGGCTAGCGGCGCTGCGCATCCCTGGAACAGCAGGAAAACCGAAAGCGCGATGCAAAACGCCCTTCTGGCTTGGCCTGCAGCCGATCTCCGCCAAGCAAATGACTTGGTTGGTTTCAGCATCGTCATGACCTTGTCTCAAAGAATCCCGCGGGCCGGGTGCGCCGGCCGGACAAAGTCGCCAAGCTACTGAATGGCGGCATCGGCGAATCCGTTCTGGTTCAGATCCAGGACGGAATTACATGCGCGCTCGCAGCGAGCCTTGCCCGAGGGATTCGTATAGTTATTTAAAAAATGACAAAATATGACGACATGCTATTTATATGACTGTTGATATCAATATGTAATTTATTGAATCGCCAACAGAAAACCTGAATACCAGATCAATCCGCGTACAACGGAAGCCAGACAGGACTGGCGGGGAAAACGCGATGGAGGCGGTTCAGGCGTGGCTGAACGCTGGAAACGCGGGCCGTGTCGAACAGACAACGCCCAGCGGGCCGTGTTGCGGCGCTTGGATCAAAGTGGGACGGAACCGCAGAAACATCCACGGTCCGAAGAGGCCGCCCGCCCCCGGGGCAAGCGCCTCATGGCGCGCTGACGCGCGCCCGTGGCCCTAGTTGAACGGCCAGACCGGGGGATGGGTGCCCGGCGGGCTGGATGGACGCGTCCACCGGGCCGGGGTTTCCGAAAACTGCGCGGCGTGGCGCAATGCCACCAGCTCACCGAAACCGGAGGGCTCGGTTTCCAGCAAGCCTTCGAAGCCCGGCATCGGACAGGCCAGGCCGCCCTCGACCCGGCCCAGGCCGCGCAGCCAATGCGCGGTTTGCGCCAGCGACACGCGCACATGCCAACTGCCGCCTTCGGTCGCCTGCCGCGCCAGCGCGACCTGCGCGCCGAAGGCCATCAGGTAGCCCGAGACGTGATCCAGGATCTGCAAGGGCATGGGCTTGGGCTCGTCCTGGCCCGCAGCCTGCGCCTCGGCATGATTGAAGCCGGTGGCGGTCTGCACCAAGGAATCGAAACCGCGGCGACCGGCCCAGGGACCTTTGTCGCCATAGGCCGACAGCGACACGTAGACAATGCCAGGGCGGATGCGCGCCGCGTCCTGCGGGCCGAAGCCCAGCGCGGCCATGGCGCCGGGGCGGTAGCCCTGTACAAACACGTGCGCGCTGCGCAACAGGTTGCCCAGCGCGATGCGGCCGTCGGCCGTGTCCAGGTCAGCCTGCACGGACAGCTTGCCGCGGCTGGTGTCGATGATGTTGTCGATGTTGGGCAGGTGCGGCGAGTTCAGCAGCATCACGTCGGCGCCATACGCCGCCAGCGCCCGGCCGCAGACCGGCCCGGCAATGATGCGCGTCAGGTCCAGCACGCGGATGTCCTTGAGCGGCCGGGCGCCATTGCCGTACTTGGGCAAGGGCCGAGGATCGGCCTCGCCGATGCGCTCGATGGTCAGCAAGGGTTGCGCGGCCACCGCCGTGGCTTGCGGATGGCGGTCCCATTCGTCGAAGCTGCGCATGGCCGCCACCGGCAAGCCCGCATCGGCAGCCACCTGTTCGAAGTCCAGGGCCTTCCAGCGGCTCAGGGCGCGTTCCACCGTTGCGCGGGAGGTGTCTTCACCGACAGGACAGCCCAAAAGCGCCAGGGCGCCATCGCGGTGATGGGCGAAATTGGCGTGTATGCGGACCCAGCCGCCGTCGCCGCAGCGGTACAGGCCGGTGATGGGGTCCCAGGGATTGGGGGTAACGCCGTTGATGGTGTAGTGGCTGCGGCACTCCTGCGCCGCATGCAGCATGTCGACGCCGACTTGCTGCCTGGCGCCGCCGCGCAAATTCCAGATTTCGGCCGCGGCCAGCGCGGCCGCAGCCATGCTGGTCTGCGCCGCCGTGCCAACGGCGAAAGACGAGGGAAGTACCGGGTCGGCGCCAGTCAACACCACGTGGTCCAGCGATTCATCGGGCAGATCCACCGAGCGCCAGAGCTTTTGCAAAACGTCGCGGGACGCATTGCCTGCGGGTGTGCGGCCCCTCAGAAAAGACGGGCGTAGGTCCATCAGATTTCCCATAGCGTTCATCTTGCTCTAGTCGTTTACTTGAATTACATGGCGGGGCCCAGGCCGCGTCAATATGCCCAGCGCGCCAGCGTGTTTCATGGTTTGACCGCAAAGCGCCGCGATTGGGCCGCGCCGCGCGAATTCCCCTGCGAGGCCCGCTGCGCGGGCCTGTGCAGGCAAGGACACATCTACTCGTAGTTTTTACATCGTCTTCCAAGCCCGCGCCGTCCGTGCGCCCGCGCAGCGGACGCAATATAGAATGCCAGCCTCGCCGCCTCCTGCCTTGGACCGCCCATGAACACGCTGCTCTGGCTGCGCACCGACCTGCGCGCGCACGACAATCCCGCCCTGGCTGCGGCTGCCGAAGCCGGCACGGTCACCGCCCTGTTTCTGGCCGCGCCCGGCCAATGGCGGCTGCACGGCGATGCGCCGACCAAGGTCGATTTCTGGCTGCGCAATCTGCGCGAACTATCGCGGGAACTCGGCCGCCTGGGTATTCCGCTGCGACTGTTGACCGTGCCTGACTGGAGCAATGCGCCGGACGCGCTGGCCGATTTCTGCCGCACCCACGCCATCGGCCAGGTCCACGCCAACGCCGAATGGGCCGTCAATGAACGCCGCCGCGATGCCGCGGTCGCCGCCCGTCTGCAGGCCCTGGGCGTGGACTGGACGCTGCATCACGGCGCCTCGCTGCTGCGGCCCGGCACCGTGCTGACCGGCAAGGGCGAGTGCTACCGCGTCTATACGCCATACGCGCGGGCCTGCCGCGAACGCCTGCGCACGGCGCCTCTGCGGGCGCTGCCCGCGCCGCGCGCCCAGACGCCGCCGCCGTGGCCGGCGGACCCGCTGCCCGCGGCTTTCGAGGGTTTCGAGGCGCCCGCCGACCCCGTGCGCGCACTATGGCCCGCTGGCGAGGACGCCGCCAGCGAACGGCTCGAAGCCTTTGCCGATGGCGTCATCGATGCCTACCAGGAGCAACGCGACTTTCCCTCGCTGCCCGCCACCAGCTGCCTGTCGCCCTATCTGGCGGCGGGCGTGCTGTCGCCGGGGCAGGCCCTGCGCGCGGCGCTGGCGGCCAATCACGGCGAGGTGGACGGCGGCAAGCGCGGCGCGGCCACCTGGATCAACGAGCTGCTGTGGCGCGAGTTCTACCAGCATCTGCTGGCCGCCCACCCCAGCCTGTCGATGCACCAGCCCATGAAGCCGGAGACCGCCGCCGTGCCCTGGCGCGACGCGCCGGATGACCTGCGCGCCTGGCAGCAAGGCCAGACCGGCATTCCCATCGTCGACGCGGCGATGCGCCAACTGCTGGCGCTGGGCTGGATGCACAACCGTCTGCGCATGGTGACGGCCATGTTCCTGTCCAAGAACCTGCTGATCGATTGGCGGCTGGGCGAAGCCTGGTTCATGGCGCAGCTGGTGGACGGCGACCTCGCCGCCAACAACGGCGGCTGGCAATGGAGCGCGTCCACGGGCGCGGACGCAGTACCCTACTTCCGCATCTTCAATCCGCTGTCGCAGTCGCGCAAATTCGACCCCGACGGCGTGTTCCTGCGCGAATGGCTGCCGGAATTGGCGCATCTGGACAGCCGCGCCATCCACGATCCCAGCCCGATGGAGCGCGCGCAGGCCGGCTATCCGCTGGCCATCGTCGATCTGGCCCAGAGCCGGCTGCGCGCGCTGGAGGCGTTTGGCGGCCTGCCACCCGCCTGAGGGGCGACCGGCCGCGGCGGCACGCGGGAACGGCTTGGGCGCCGCTTGACCTAGGTCAACGCCGATTCCTGCCGCGTCCCGGATGATCGGTCTGCGACTCCCCGCCAACGCCGATCGCAGGACGACACAGCATGCGCGACCATCCGCAGGTCCACGACCAGGAATACACGCTGCACGACGAGCAGTGCCTCATCACGCGCACCGACGCGCGCGGCCGCATCATCTATGCCAACCCCGCGTTCCTGGAGGTCAGCGGCTACACGCAAGCGGACCTGATGGGCAAAGGCCATGACACCATGCGCCATCCCGACATGCCGCTGGCCGCCTACGACGACCTGTGGCGCACCATACAACGCGGCAAGTCCTGGACCGGCGTGATCAAGAACCGGCGCAAGCATGGCGGCCACTATTGGTCGCTGGCCAGCATCACTCCCGTGGTGGAACGGGGTGTGACCGTCTGCTATGCCTGCGTGCGCGTCAAGCCGACGCGCGCCCAGATCGAGACCGCCGACAACGCCTACCGGCGCCTGCGCACCGGCATTACCGGCGGCTTGCGGCTGAACGCCGGACGGATTCTTCCGGGAGGCCTGCTGGCGCGCCTGCGCCACTGGCCGGTGGCCGGCATACGCACTCGCATGCTGGCTTGGGCCGGGCTGTCGTCCGCGTTGTTCCTGGCCGCAGGCGGCTTCGCGCTGCATGGCTTGGCGGCCAACCTGGACGCCGAGCAACTGGCCCTGGCGGCCGCCGTGCTGGCCGGCGGCGCCAGCCTGATCTTCGCATCGGGCTGGGCCTACGCCCGCACGCTTTCCGGCTTGTTGGCCACCGCCACCGACTTCACGCGGCAGATCGCCGCCGGCAATCTGGGCACGCCGCTGGCGCCCGGCAATCCCGATGATGAAACCGGCGCGCTGCGGTTTTCGCTGGAGGCCACGCGCAGGAACCTGGTCGGCCTGGCCCGCGATGTGCACAGCGGCATTGCGGACGCGCCTGGCGCGGCGCCGGAGCGCGGCGCGCAGCCAGCCGGGACCGAAGACTTGCGCCATGCCATCGAGGTATTTCGGCTCGCGCGCGCCCAACCACTGCCCGCGCGTCAGGCCAGCTAGGTCTGTTGCGGGAATGGCCCCGCGCAGGGCTTGCCGCGCCGCGCGCTTCAGCCGCCGGCCGCGGCTTCCTTGTCCAGACGCTTGATGAACACCTGCAATTCCTTCACCACCTGTTGATCGCCGCGCGCCTGCGCGGCCTGCAGGCCCGACTCCCAGGCGGCGCGCGCGCCGCTCTTGTCGCCCTGCCCCAGGCAGGCCTTGCCCAGCCATTTCCAGGCCACCGAATAGGCGGGATCGAACGCCAGCGCCGCGCGCAGATGGGGCTCGGCGTCGGCGAAACAATCCTGTTCCGCATAGGCCTTGCCCAAGGAAAAGCGCAGCAGCATGTTGTCCGTGCCCTTGGCCAGCATCGCTTCCAGGCGTTCGATCATTCCTTCCATTGCCAATTCCTCCTGCACGCGCGCGCATTTCTATCCGATGCCGTCATGATAGGACGAGCGCGCGCGAATTCCGGCAATGGCCCCGCGCGGCGCAAGCCCTTGCCGGTGTGGCGGACAACGTTCGACGTGCGCTGACTTCGCCTCAAAAATCCGGGTATACCCTTATTTGCAATAGGGCCTTCCGCAAGCGTCCACGCGACGCTGTCCTAGAATTCCGCCCTTGCCTTTTCTTTGCCGCCGGACCTTCCCTCAAGCGCCGGCCCCCGCTCCCATGCCCCTGCACCTCATCGCGCTGGCCGCTGCCGCTTTCGGCATCGGCACCAGCGAGTTCGTCATCATGGGCCTGCTGCCCAACGTCGCCGCGGACTTGCAGGTCAGCATCGACGTCGCCGGCCTGCTGATCACCGGTTACGCGATGGGCGTGGTGATCGGCGCGCCCATCATGGCCATCGTCACCGCCAGGCTGCCGCGCAAGGCCACGCTGATCGGGCTGGCCAGCACCTTCGTGGTCGGCAATCTGCTGTGCGCGCTGGCGCCAAACTATGGGCTGCTGATGGCCGCGCGCGTGTTCACCGCGTTCTGCCATGGCGCTTTCTTCGGCCTGGGCGCCGTGGTGGCCGCGGACCTGGTGCCGCGCAACCAGCGCGCCAGCGCCATCGCGCTGATGTTCACCGGACTGACGCTGGCCAATGTGCTGGGCGTGCCTCTGGGCACGGCGCTGGGCCAGGTGGCCGGATGGCGCTCGACCTTCTGGGTGGTCAGCGGCATCGGCCTGGCGGCCGTGGCGGCGCTGGCCGCCTGGCTGCCGGCGCGCATCCCCATGCAGCCCGGCAACATCCTGCGCGAATTCAAGGTGCTGCGCGACGTGCGCGTGGTCTGGCCGCTGGCCGCCAGCGTGCTGGCGTCCGCCGCGCTGTTCTGTGTGCTGACCTACATCGCGCCGCTCTTGCGCGAAGTGACCGGCGTGTCCGAGCGCGGCGTGACCGGCGTATTGCTGCTCTTCGGCGTGGCGCTGACAGTGGGCAGCACCTTGGGCGGCAAGCTGGGCGACCGCAACCTGGAAGTGTCGCTGCGCCGCATCTTCCTCGGCCTGCTGCTGGTGTTCCTGGCGCTGAGCCAGGCCATCCACGCCTTGGCGCCCATGCTGGCCGTGACCTTCATCTGGGGCGTGCTGGGCTTTGCCGTGGTGCCGTTGTTGCAGATGCTGATCGTGGACCAGGCAGCCGACGCGCCCAATCTGGCCTCGACCCTGAACCAGGGCGCGTTCAACCTCGGCAATGCGGGCGGCGCCTGGCTGGGCAGCGTGGCGCTGGGCCATGGCCTGCCGCTGACGGACCTGCCCTGGATGTCGGCCGGCATCACCGCCGCCGTCCTGCTGCTGACCTTGTGGGGCACGCGCTACTACGGCCGCGGCGCCGGGGCTACACTCGCTGGACAACAAGCCGACGCGCTGACGCCCTCGCGTTCGGACGCCTGATCCAAGGAGCACGCATGAGCACCCTCTACGATTTCTCCGCCCGCGCCATCGACGGCACGGAACAGTCCTTGGACACCTACCGCGGCCGCGTGCTGCTGGTGGTGAACGTGGCCTCCAAGTGCGGCTTCACGCCGCAATACACCGGCCTAGAAGAGCTCTACCGCTCGTTCCACGACGACGGCTTCGCCGTGCTGGGCTTTCCCTGCGACCAGTTCGGCCACCAGGAACCCGGCGACGAAGCCGAGATCCGCAATTTCTGCAGCACGCAGTACGACATCACCTTCCCGCTCTACGCCAAGATCGACGTCAACGGCGACGGCGCCCATCCGCTGTACCGCTGGCTCAAGGGCGAAAAGCCCGGCGTCTTCGGCACCGAGGGCATCAAGTGGAACTTCACCAAATTCCTGGTGGGCCGCGACGGCCAAGTCATCAAGCGCTACGCGCCCACCGACACGCCGGCCGGCATCCGGGACGACATCGAAAAGGCGCTGTCCGCGCCAGTCTGAGCGGGTTTCATCGCAACGGCGGCAGCCGGCGGCGCACCGTGTGCGCCTTGACGATGGCGGTGTTGGTTTCCGCGAACTCGGTCACGCGCTCCAGGATGCCGTCCAGGTGCGAGATCGAGCGCAGCACCACCCGGGCGATGAAGCAGTCGTCGCCCGTGACTTTGTCGCACTCGACGAATTCCGGAATCTGCTGGATCAGGCCTTCCACGTGGCGCAACTGCCCGGGCAAGGGACGGATGCGGACGATGGCCTCCAGCGTGTAGCCCAGCGCCACCGGGTCCACGTCCAAGGTGTAGGCACGGATCACCCCCGATTCTTCAAGCCTGCGCAGGCGGTCCGCCACACTGGGCGCGGACATCCCGACCTGGCGCGCCAGGTCGGCCGTGGTGGTGCGCGCGTTGGCCGTCAGCGTCTCCACCAGACGACGATCGATACCATCCAGGACCGGGTTTTCACTTTTTAGGTCGTTTTGCATAAATTCCACCTAAACAAAGGTTTCGGAATCGATTCACCACATCATGATCATATAACCAGCTTGATCCGCCTGGGATAATTTCTCCATCGAATATCGTGGCCGCGAGGCCCCTGGAGAACCCTCATGAACCCCTCATCAGAACGCGTGGGCCTGGCCCAGATGGCCGCCGCGATGACCTTGTCCGGCACCCTTGGGGTGTTCGTGCTGGAGTCGGGCCAGAGCGCCTGGAACGTGGTTTTCTTCCGCTGCGTGTTCGGCGCCCTGTCGCTGTTCCTGTATTGCTGGGCGCGCGGCCTGCTCAAGCCCGGCCTGTTCACCGTCCGCACGCTGGCACTGGCCCTGGCGGCCGGCGCCGCGCTGGTGCTGAACTGGGTGCTGCTGTTTTCCGCCTACCGGCTGGCGTCCATTTCGCTGGCCACCGCGGTCTACAACGTGCAGCCCTTCTTCCTGATCGGCCTGGGCGTGCTGTTCCTGGGCGAACGGCCCACGCGCGGCAAGCTGGCCTGGTCGGTGCTGGCCTTTGCCGGCCTGATGCTGGTGTTGCGCCTGTCCGAAGCCGGCGGCGCGGACAGCCGCGCCTATTTGTCGGGACTGATGCTGGGGCTGGGCGCGGCGGCGCTGTATGGCGTCACCGCCATCATCGTCAAGCGGCTCAAGCACATTCCGCCGCAGGTGTTGGCGCTGGTGCAGGTCACGCTGGGCGCCGTGATGCTGCTGCCCATGGCGGACTTCAACGCCCTGCCCGCCGCGCCGCTGCAATGGGGCTATCTGGTTGCGCTGGGGCTGATCCATACCTGCCTGATGTACATCCTCATGTACTCGGCCATCCAGAAGCTGCCGACCACGTCCACCGCCGCATTGAGCTTCATCTATCCTGCCGTGGCCATCCTGCTGGACTTCGTGGCCTACGGGCACCGCATGGACGCCACGCAGATCGCCGGCGTGGCCATGATCTTCGTGGCGGCGGCGGGCGTCAGCCTGAACTGGACCTGGCGCATGCCTGGCCGGCCGCGCGCCGGCGCGGCCTGAAAATCGGCTGACAGGCCGGGGGACGCCCAAGGGACAAATCCGTACCCGCCCCCCGGTTATTGGGGCCGGCGCGAACCCGGCCCCGCTATCATGGCTTTTCCCTGCGCCGGCCGCCGCCGGCGCAACGCACAGGACATCCCATGATCGATCTCTATTACTGGACCACCCCCAACGGCCACAAGATCACGCTGTTCCTCGAAGAAACCGGCCTGCCCTACAAGATCCATCCGGTGAACATCGGCCGCGGCGATCAGTTCAAGCCCGAGTTCCTGGCCATCGCCCCCAACAACCGCATTCCGGCCATCGTCGACCAGGCCCCGGCCGGCGGCGGCGCGCCGATTTCCTTGTTCGAGTCGGGCGCCATCCTGCTGTATCTCGCCGAGAAGACCGGCCGCTTCCTGCCCGCCGACCTGCGCGGCCGCGCCGAAGTGTCGCAGTGGCTCTTCTGGCAGATGGGCGGCCTGGGCCCCATGGCCGGCCAGAACCACCATTTCTCGGGCTATGCGCAGGAGCGTATCGCCTACGCCATCGACCGCTACGTCAAGGAAACCAACCGCCTCTACGGCGTGCTGAACAAGCGCCTGGCGGACCGCGAGTTCGTCGCCGGCGACTATTCCATCGCCGACATGGCGGCCTATCCCTGGATCGTGCCGCACGCCAAGCAGGGCCAGGACCTGAACGACTTCCCGCATCTGAAGCGCTGGTTCGACGCCATCGCGGCGCGCCCCGCCACGCAGCGCGCCTATGCGCTGGCCGACACCATCAATACCGCCCCGTCCATCAGCGACGATGAATCGCGCCGCATCCTGTTCGGCCAGACCGCCCAGAACGTCGCGCGCTGAAGGAGCCGCCATGCCCGAACCGCAACTGGTTTTCCGCCGCGCGCGACTGGGGGATCTGCCTGGCATCGTCGCCCTGCTGGCCGACGACGAACTCGGCGCCACGCGCGAGAATCCCGCGCTGCCGCTGGACCCGCGCTATGCTGCCGCCTTTGCCGCAATCGGCCAGGATTCCAATCAATTCCTGGCCGTGGTCGAACAGGGTTCCAACCTGGTCGGCTGTTTGCAGTTATCGTTCATACCCGGCCTGTCGCGGCTGGGCCAGTGGCGCGGGCAGATCGAGAGCGTGCGCATCGCCTCGTCGTCGCGCGGCGCCGGCCTCGGACGCAAGATGTTCGAATGGGCGATCGAGCAATGCCGCATCCAGGGCTGCAGCCTGGTGCAACTGACCACCGACCGCGCCCGGCCCGATGCGCGCAGGTTCTATGAAAGCCTGGGCTTCAAGGCCAGCCACGACGGCATGAAGCTCAGCCTGTAGTTTTTGGCACTGATACAGCAAGGAGCGCCCATGCATGGCGAATACAAAGTCCCCGGCGGCAAACTGGTCGTCGCGGATCTGGAAGTGCGCGATGGCCGCCTGGCCGACGTGCGCATCAGCGGCGATTTTTTTCTTGAGCCGCCCGAGGCCCTGGACGCCATCAATAGCGGCCTGAACGGCCTGCCGGCCGACGCCGGCGAACTGGAACTGGCGCTGGCCGTGCAGTCGGCCCTGCCCGCCGATGCCGAAATGTTCGGATTCTCGGCCGAAGCCGTCGCCGTGGTGCTGCGGAGGGCGCTGGCATGACGCGCACCGACTGGAACGACTACGACTGGCAACTGATCCATGAAGGGCCGCAAGACCCGGTGCTGCACATGGCGCTGGACGCCGTCATCACCGACGAGGTCGGCGCCGGCCTGCGCCCGCCTACCCTGCGCATCTGGGAATGGGCCGCGCCCGCGGTCGTGATCGGCCGCTTCCAATCGCTCAAGAACGAAGTCGACCCCGAAGGCGCGCGCCGCCACGGCATCCAGGTCGTGCGCCGCGTCAGCGGCGGCGGCGCCATGTTCATGGAACCCGGCAACTCCATCACCTATTCGCTCAGCGCGCCTCAGGCGCTGGTCCACGGCATGAGCTTCCAGGAGTCCTACGCCTTCCTGGACGCCTGGGTGCTGACCGCCTTGCAGGGACTGGGCATCAAGGCCTGGTACCAGCCGCTCAACGACATTGCCTCCGACATCGGCAAGATCGGCGGCGCTGCGCAAGCCCGCCGCGGCGGCGCGGTGCTGCATCACGTCACCATGTCCTACGACATCGACGCGGATAAAATGGTCGAAGTCCTGCGCATCGGCCGCGAGAAGCTGTCGGACAAAGGCACCACCAGCGCCAAGAAGCGCGTCGACCCTTTGCGCACCCAGACCGGGCTATCGCGCGAAGTCATCATCGACCGCATGGTGGAAACTTTTGCCGGCCTGCACCGTCTCACCCCCGGGCAGATAGGCAGCGACACCCTGGCCCGCGCGCAGGCGCAGGCGGCCGAGAAGTTCGCCACGCCCGAATGGACCGGCGTGGTGCCTTGAACCGCCCGGCACCGATTTTCTGGAGGTAGTTTCAATGCGTCGCACATTCACGCCGCAAGGCGCGATAAGCGGTCTCATCCTGGGCGCGGCCCTGCTGGCGCTGGCGGGCTGCAGCAGCACGCCGCCGGCCGACATCACGCTGGCCACGCAGGGCCCGGCCTCGGCATCCACGCCGGAAAAAGTCGGCGACCTGTCCACCGAGCGCATCAAGTGGGCGTCTAGCAAACCGGGCTGCGAGGGCGACTGCCCGCGCATCGAAATCGACAGCGTCGCCTTCCCGGGCATCCCCAAGCTCACCGCGCTGGTGGACCACGTGCTGGCCTACATGACCGGCACCGATGCCAACCGCCGCGGCCCCTACGACACGCTGTCCGAGTACACGCAGTACTTCTGGTCGGTGGCGCGCGCGCGCGACGCCACCTATTTCAAGGCCAGCGTGAAGGACACGGTCGGCGACATCGTGGCGGTCGAACTGCATACCGAACAGTTCCTGACCGGCGCCGCGCATGGCATCCCCGCCACCCAGTACCTGAACTGGGAGCGCAGCCATGGCCGCGTGATGAGCCTGGAGGAAGCGCTGATACCCGGACGCCATCCGCAGTATGTGGCCGCGTTGCGGCAGGCGCATGCCAAATGGCTGGCCAGCAATCCCGATGCGCGCCGCGATCCGGCGGCCTACAACAAGATGTGGCCGTTCCAGGAAAGCGACAACTACGCGCTGACGCGCGACGGCATCGTGGTCAAGTACGACGCCTATTCCATCGCGCCATACTCCCATGGCGAACCCGAGCTGAGCATTCCCTATTCGGAACTGCGCGGGATCCTGAAGCCTGAACTGCTGCCTGCCGCATAAGCCGCATGCGGGAACGCCCGCGGTCTACGCGGGCGTTCGATACGGCATCAAACCGGGGTTCGGTTGAGCGGACTGAGGATGGAGCTAGGGAGGTGGCCGCTTTTTTCGCGTCTGTGGCCGGGTAAGACGCCCAGTCCGCTCAGTGCAACCGCGGCGGCAGGGCGACGCTGACGCGCCGCCCTTGCGCGCCTTTCGTCTTAGAAGCGGTGACGCACGCCCACCATGGCCACGGTGCTCTTCACGCCGTCGGTGAACGCGAAGTTGGTGGCATACGAACCCAAGGCGTACAGATTGGTGCGCTTGGACAGGTTGTAGGTGTAGCCCAGGCTGTAGATGTTCATGGTGGCGTCGTCGCCGGTCAGCTTGGTGCTGTCCGTATCGGCGCGCTGCCACGAAGCCAGGATGTTGCTGGCGCCGCCGATCGGCACGCTCAGGCCCACCAGGTAGGAATTGGCCTTGAAGCCCGACACCGCCACGTTGGTGCCGAAGCCCTTGGCTTCGGGGCTGCCGCTGCCGAAGGCGTTGGCGCCCTGGCCGGTGAACCAGCCGTCGCGCGTCTGGCCGTAGGCCAGCGCCAGCTTCAGCACTTCGAAGTCGTACGAGCCGCCGATCATCCACGACTTGGGCGTGGCGTCGTTGTTCAACTGGTTCGCGGGGTTCAGCTGGTCATAGGTCAGCGCCACGTTCACCGGGCCGCTGACATAGCGCAGGCCGGCCGTAATGGCGCGGGTGTTGTCGGCGGTCTTGAAGCCGGTTTGCGCGGTGGTCGTGTCGGCGGCGTTGAACGAGTAGCCGATGCCGAACTGCACGCCGCTGAACGACGGCGTCGAGTACTGCACCATGTTGTCGTAGCGGACCGTGTTGGCGGCACTGAAGGCTACGCCAATGTTGGCCTGGCCGTAGCTGCCGCCGAACGGATCGATCGCGGCGAAGTACTTCGAAGCGATGTTGGTCTGACGGCCCAGTTCCAACAGGCCCCACGAGGTGCTCTTCAGGCCGATGGTGGCTTGGCGGCCGAACAGGCGGCTGCTCTGGCCCGACGTGCCGTTGGCCGAGTTGAAGCCGCTTTCCAGCGTGAACACGGCGCTCAGGCCGTCGCCCAGGTCCTCGGCGCCGCGCAGGCCCCAGCGCGAACCGCTGGACACGCCGTTGACCATGCCAACCTTGGACTCATGGTAGCCATCACCCTTGATGCGCTGGTAGCCGATACCGGTGTCGATCAAGCCGTACAGCGTCACCGAGGTTTCCGCCTGCGCCGTTGCGCCGAACGCGGCCAGCATGGCGGTGACGAACAAAGTCTTTTTCATTGCAAATTCCCATTGATTGAACAGACATGCGCATCCGGGCTGGCACGCATCGCGTGCGGCGCGCCCGGCGCATGGCAGGAACGAATTCTAGGGACGCAATGTGTCAGTTCTGGTTACGCAAGCTGGGAAATTCCCTAGGCCATGAAAAAGGCGCGGAATGTCGCGCCTTGCCGACAACCCGCAAGCGCGGGCGCGGCCCGCGCAGGCCTGCAACGTCGATGTGCTATTCATGCGCGGTGCGCGCACGGACGCGCAAATGGAAATCGCCCCTTGCGGGGCGATCTCCGTTTTTGCCACCGGCCATGCCGGACAGGCGCGGCCGGGGCGGTTCTTGTCTCCCTGCCCTCCTCGGCGCGGCGTCCAGGGACGCCTCGCCGTATCGGGTATCAGGGGTACAGGCCGCGCACCTGGCGCGCTTGCAGAATGCGCGTGCAAGCGACGATGAACGCCGCCGTGCGCAGCGTGACCTTGTGCTCCTTGGCCACTTGCGACACCGCCGCGTAGGCTTCGCGCATGAGGCGCTCCAGGCGCTGGTTGATCTCGTCCTCGCTCCAGAAGAAGCTGGAGAAGTCCTGCACCCATTCGAAGTAGCTGACGGTCACGCCGCCGGCGTTGGCCAGCACGTCCGGCACCACGTACACGCCGTGTTCGGCCAGGATGTCGTCCGCTTCGGGGGTGGTCGGGCCGTTGGCGCCTTCCACCACGATCTTCGCGCGCACCTTGGCGGCGTTGGCGGCGGTGATCTGGCTTTCCAGGGCGGCCGGGATCAGGAACTCGGTTTCCAGGGTCCAGAACTCAGCCTTGTCCATGGCCTGGCCGCCGGAGAAGCCGCCCACGCCGCCATGCTGCGACACGTAGGACAGCAGCTTGTGCACGTCCAGCCCTTCGGCGTTGTGGACGGTGCCGGTGTGGTCCTGCGCGGCGATGACCTTGGCGCCGGCTTCATGGAACAGGCGGGCGGCGGTGCCGCCCACGTTGCCGAAGCCCTGCACCACCACGCGCGCCTTGGAGACGTCGATGTTCAGGTCGCGCGCGGCTTCGCAGCCCACCACGAACACGCCGCGGCCGGTGGCCTCGACGCGGCCCAGGCTGCCGCCCAGCGCGATCGGCTTGCCGGTGACCACGCCGGTGGCGGTGGCGCCTTCGTTCATGGAGTACGTGTCCATCATCCAGGCCATGGTCTGGGCGTTGGTGTTCACGTCAGGAGCCGGGATGTCCTTGGAGGGTCCGATGATGACGCCGATTTCCGAAGTGTAGCGGCGCGTCATGCGCTCGAGTTCGGAAGCGGACAGCTTGCGCGGGTCGACCCGCACGCCGCCCTTGGCGCCGCCGTAGGGCAGGTTCACCGCGGCGTTCTTGATCGACATCCAGGCCGCCAGCGCCATCACTTCGGACAACGTGACGTCCTGGTGGAAGCGCACGCCGCCCTTGCCGGGACCGCGCGAGGTGTTGTGCTGGACGCGGTAGCCCTCGAAGTGGGCGATGCTGCCGTTGTCGAGTTCGATCGGCACGTCGACGATCAGCGAGCGCTTCGGGCGCTTCAGGGTCTCGACCCAACGCGCCAGCGAACCAAGATACGGGGTGACCCGGTCGACTTGCTGCAGGTAGTTGCCCCAGGGGCCGAGGTCCTCGGCGTTCAGATAAGACGGCAATGCGTGGGTGGGAGTTTGAGACATGAGCTGGCTCTCCTGACAAAGTTGCGCCATTTTATCCACGAAATTTATAACGTCCCCATTTAAAACAAAAATATTTTAATTAGGGACGCATAAATGTTGCGGCTATTGAACGGGCCGCAAACCGAAGCCTGATGCTGCCCTTATCCTAAGCCGCCAAGCCGGCAGCGTCCAGCCTGCCAGCCGTAAGCCGCAAGCCCTGCCACCCGCCATACGGGGGATGAAAAACGGGGCGGTTTCCTGCCAGGAAACCGCCCCGCCTGATCCTGCCCCCCACCCGAAGGATGAAGGCGGGTCCGCTCAATCGCTCAACAACTGCCACGCCAGGCGCGCCGCCGCCCGTGCGCCATGACCGTCCTGGTCGTAGCGCGGATTGAACTCGGCCATGTCGGCCAGGCGCAGCTTGCCGCTGGCCTTGACCCGCAGCACGATTTCCTCGATCACCGTCAGCGGCACGCCATAGGGCGCCGGCGCCGACACGCCGGGCATGACCGCCGCCGGCAGCACGTCCAGGTCTATGGTCAGGTAGACGTGCCGCGCCCGCGCCAGCAAGGCGTCGACGTTGGCCAGGCGCGCCGCCAGGTGGCGCTCCTGCATGTCGCGGTCCTCGACCCAGATGGCGCCGACTTCGGCGGCGCGCGCGTACAGCGCCGGCGTGTTGGCCAGCCGCGATACGCCAAGGCAGGCGTATTGCAGGGCCCGGCCGCGTTCCTCGCAGTAACGCGAGATCTGGTCGAACGGCGTGCCGGAACTGCCGGGCCGCCCGGTGCGCAGGTCGAAGTGCGCGTCCAGGTTCAGCACCAGCACCGGTTCCGTGTCGCCGCGGGCATCCAGCCAGCGCGCCAGGCCCTGGAAACTGCCCCAGGCGATCTCATGGCCGCCACCCAGCACCAGCGGCCGGGCGCCCTGTTCCATCAGTTCCGCCACGCGCAGGCCCAGTTGCTCCTGGGCGTCCTCGAGCCGGTCGCCCTCGCAGGCCACGTCGCCGGCGTCCAGCAGGCGCGTGAGGCCGTGCGCCGGCAGGCCCGCCAGGAACTTGCGGATGGCCGCCGGGCCTTCGGCTGCGCCGATGCGGCCCTGGTTGCGGGCCACGCCGGCGTCGCAGGCAAAGCCCAGCAGCACCGCCTCGCCCTTGCGGACCTGGCCGGCAGCCGCTTCGACGATATGCGCCAGGCGGCGCGTGTCGCCTTGCTCGGCGCTGTCGTCGCGGGCCTTCCACAGGCTTTTGTCGAATTGCGCGGCGTTCATGCAGCCCCCTGCCCCGCGCTCAGCACCGCTTGCAGGAACTCGCGGGTACGCGCCTCGCGCGGCTGGGTAAAGATCACGTCGGGCGAACCGGACTCCAGGATCACACCGCCGTCCATCACCGCCACCATGTCGGCCACGTCGCGGGCAAAGCCCATTTCGTGCGTGACCACCATCATGGTCATGCCTTCCTTGGCCAGCAGCTTCATGACCTGCAGCACTTCGCCCACCAGCTCCGGGTCCAGCGCCGAGGTCGGCTCGTCGAACAGCATGACCTTGGGCTGCATGGCCAGGGCGCGGGCGATGGCCACACGCTGCTTCTGCCCGCCCGACAGGCTGGCCGGCATGGCCGACATCTTCTGGCCCAGGCCAACCTTGTCCAGCAGGTCCGCGGCCAGGGCATGGGCTTCTTCGCGGCCCATGCCGCGCAGCTTGCGCGGACCGACCGTGACGTTGTCCAGCACGGACAGGTGCGGGAACAGGTTGAAGCCCTGGAACACCATGCCCACCTGCATGCGCAGTTGGTTGAGTTCGGCTTCGGGCAGCAGCTTGCCGTGGTCCAGCAAGGTCTGGCCGCAGATGTCGATGGTGCCGGCTTGCGCCACTTCCAGGCCGTTGCAGCAGCGCAGCAAGGTGCTCTTGCCCGAGCCGCTGGGCCCGATCACCACCACCACCTGGGACGGCAGCACGTCGAAGTCGATGCCGCTCAGGACCTCGTGGTCGCCGTAGGATTTGCGCAGGCCGCGGATGCGGATCATTTCTTGCGGGTCCGCGGCCCGGGCCGCAGCGGAGTTCATTGCGGAGTTCATTGCACCATCCCCCCCGCGCGCAGGCGGTGTTCAACCTTGCGCAGCACCAGCATGGTGGCCGTGGTCAGGATCAGATAAATCAGCGCCACCACCAGATAGGTTTCCAGCGAGCGATAGGACACGCTGATGATCTTCTGGCCTTCATGCATCAGGTCGTGGATCGTCAAGAGCGACACCAGGGCCGAGTTCTTGATCAGCGCGATGAATTCGTTGCCCAGCGGCGGGATCATGCGCACCACTGCCTGCGGCAGCACGATGATGCGCATGGCCTGGCCGGACGACATGCCGAGCGAGCGCGCCGCCTCGGTCTGGCCGCGGTCCACCGACTGGATCGCGCCGCGCACGATTTCCGACACGTAGGCGCCGGAGTACATGCCCAGGCCCAGCACGCCGCAGGCGAACGCCGGCAGGGTGATGCCGAAGTGCGGCAGGCCAAAGAACCAGATGAACAGCTGCACCAGCAAGGGCGTGCCGCGGAACAGCAGCAGATAGACGCTGCACAGGTTGTAGATGACGTAGCGCTTCGGGTTGAGGCGCCCCACGCCCACCAGCAGGCCGATGACGCAGGCCAGCAGCAAGGCGCCCGCGGTCACCTCGACGGTGACCACGGCGCCATTGATCAGCGCGCCGAAGTCGGCAAAGACGGGAGAAAAATCCAGGTTCATTTCGCAGGAGCCTCGAACCACTTGTTGACGATGGCCTGGTAGCTGCCGTCGGCCTTGAGCTTCTGCAGCGCCGCGTTCAGCTCACGGGTCAGCTCGGGCTTGTTCTTCGGCACGGCGATGCCGTAGTCCTCGGTGGTGATCTGGTCGTTCAGCACCGTCAGGTCCGGCGTGCTCTGGGCGAACAGCTTGGCGGCGGGCTTGCCCGTCACCGCGGCTTCGGCGCGGCCGATCTGCACCAGGTTGAACATCTCCTGGTTCTTCTCGACTTCCACGCGCTGCACCGCCGGGTAGTGTTCCTTCAGGTAGTTGACCGACTTGGTGCCCACCTGCACCGACACCTTGCGGCCGTCCAGGTCCTTCAGCGTCTTGACCGGGCCGTCCTTCTTGGTCATCACGACCAGGCCGCCCGCGTAGTACGGATCGGTGAAGTCCACGACCTTGGCGCGCTCAGGCGTGATGTAGATGGCGGACACGGCGATGTCGGCGCGGCCGGCCTGCAGGGCGGGAATCAGGCCCTTGAAGTCGATGTCGATCCATTCGACCTTCTTGCCCATGGCGCCGGCCAAGGCTTCCACCAGTTCGATGTCGAAGCCGGTGCGCTTGCCGTCCTTGACGAACTCCATCGGCGGGAAAGTCGCGTCGGTCACGGCGCGGATGGTTTCCTGGGCGAACGCCGGACCGGCGCTCCAGGCGAGGCCCAGCGTCAGGGCGGCGGTCAGCAGTGTGCGGCGAGTGGTCATGGTGGGTCCTCTAAGGAATGTGGGTACGGCGGTCGGTGGGTACGGTGGAGCGTGGAAGAAAAAAAGTGCTCTCAATGAGCCTGCAACTTCGCCGAGATGCGCCGGGCCGCGGCCACGGCCATTTCGGTCAATGCCTCGGGCCGCTGCGCGGCCCGGGTCGAAGGCGCCATCAGCGTGATCGAGGCCACGGCCTGATTGGCGCGTTGAAAGATCGGCACGCTCACGCCCCAGACGCCAGCGTCGACCTCGCTGTCGGTCATGGCGTAGCCCTGGGCGCGGATGGTTTCCAGCTCGTGTCCGAGTCGATCGGCGTCCACGCCGGCCTCGGCCGCCAGATAGGCCAGCGCGGCCTGCAGGCGGGCCAACGGCATGAAGGCCAGCAGCGACTTGGCGGAGGCTCCGCGCGCCAGCGGCAGGCCGCGCCCCTTGGTGAAGGAGCAGCGCAGCGGATGCTGGCTTTCGATCATGTCCAGGCACACCGCCTGGTCCTTGACCGCCACCAGCAAGCCTATGGTTTCGCCGGAGGCGGCGGCCAGCGCGGCCATGTCGGGCTGCGCTTCGTGGATCAGGAACGAGGACTGGTCAAAGCCCCAGGCCAGTTGCACGCACAGCGGGCCGGGGCCGTATTCGCCGTCATGCTCGGCGACGAAGCCCCAGCGCTTGAGCAGCGCCACCTGGCGGTACAGAGTGCTTTGCGCCAGGCCGGTCTGCTCGGCCAAAGCGGCGATGCTGAGGGGGCCGTCATGCCTGGCCAGGGTGGCCAGCACATACAGCACGCGATCCGCACCTGCCCCGACTGAGTGGTCCGCTTTCAACATTTGGCTCCAAGCTAACGGAGCGCAGATTATCAATTTATGGTTCTTTCACTGCTTTTTATTCCCGAATATTGAGAATTACTCGGGAAAACCCCAGAGCGCAGACGCAAAAAAGGCGCCCGAAGGCGCCGAAGAATCCGCCGCGCCCCGGCGGCGCGCAGCGGATCAAACCCGGCGAGAGCCCGGTCAGGCCTGGTGCGCGGTGGACCCGAGGATGCGCTCCGCGCAACGCGCCCAGTACAGCAGGCGCGCGTCCTCCTTGACGAAACCGACCATCTGGAAGCCCAGCGGCAGGCCGTTGGGGCCGCGCGCCACGGGCAAGGTGATGGACGGGTTGTGCAGCAACGACCAGATGCGGATGAAAGCCGAACTGCCGGTGGAGCTGGCCGGCGGCGCTTCGCCCAGCGTGGAAGGCATGGCCACCGCGTCGACTTCGCGCGCGACGTCGTAGAAGGCGCGGCGGCAGGCGTCGGCGGCGTCCAGCGCCCCCGCGTAATCGGCCGCGGACAGCCCTTCGCCCATGGTCAGGTACTCGATCAGGCCCGGATCGCACAGCGCCGCGTGGTCGCGCTTGATGGCGGCGTACTCGCGCGCCAGGTCGTAGGCCATGATCACGTCCTGCGCCTCGCCCATGGTGTCGAAGGCCGGCGGCATGGCCAGTTCAGTCACCTTCACGCCGGCGGCCGACAGTGCGCGCAGATTGGCTTCGAAGCTATCGCGCATGCAGGGCTCCGTGTCCGCCCAGTCCTTGGGACGCCACACGCCCAGGCGGAAATCGCTGCGCAGCGAAGACGCAGGATCAAAACGGGGATCACCCGTGAAGGCGCGCATGAATAGCGCCGCGTCGGCGACCGAGCGCGAGATCGGTCCGATCACGTCCAATACCCGCGAATAGCGCCGGATCGACACGTAGGGGATGGCGTCCAGCGTGGGCTTGAAGCCCACCGCCCCGCAAAAGGCCGACGGCCGCAGGATGGAGCCCGCCGTCTGCGTGCCGATGGACAGCGGCGCCATGAAGTCGGCCACGGCGGCCGCCGACCCCGCCGAGGACGCGGCCGGCGTGCGGCTCAGGTCGTGAGGATTGCGCGCCGGACCGGGCAACATGATGGCGTGGCGCGACACGGTGTTCTTGCCCAGCAGGTTGAAGCCCAACTCCTGCGCCTGCGTCACCACGGGCGCGTCGGCCTCGGGCTGGCGGCCCGGAAAGATTTCGGGGTCGCCCAGTTCGGTCGGCATGGCCGCCGTGTCGATGGTGTCCTTGATGCCCAGCGGCACGCCGTCCAGCGCCCGCCGCCGGCCATGGCGGTCCCATTCGCGGGCGCGGGCCAGCGCGCCTTCGGCGTCCACCCGGACCCAGGCCTTGACGCCGCCGTTGCGTTCCTCGATGCGGTCCAGGCAGGCGCGCGCCCAGGCCTCGCAGGTCAGTTTGCCCTGCTCCAGCGCGGCCAGGCCCTCGGTGGCGGTAAGGGCGGCGATGGCGCCGGGCGCGGGGCGGCGCGCAGCGGATGCCGGGGAAACCATGGTTTCGGAAGTAGGCAAGGAAGTAGGCAAAGTACGGCTCCTGCAAAGAATCATGGAAAAGTAGACTTGCCATCCGCGCCAGCAGCCGCCGGCGGGACGGTCCAATCGGTTTCAGGCGGGAGCATTGCCAGCGGACGAACGAGCGCCCCCAGCGTGGCCGCCCCCCGCATGCCCTCCCCGCCCGATATACAGATCGCTCATATGCTGGTTGGCCAGCAGCGCCTGCCCCGTATCGGTCAGCACGATACGGCCGGAATCCAGGATGTAGCCGCGGTCGCTGAACGCCAGCGCCTGGCGCGCGCGCTGCTCCACCATCAGCACGCCCACGCCGATCTGCGGCAGGCGCCGCACTTCGGCGAACACCTGCTCGGTCAGCGCCGGCGACAAGGCGGCCGAGGGCTCGTCCAGCACCATCAGGCGCGGCGAGGACATCAGCGCGCGGGCGAAGGCCAGCTGCTGGCGCTCGCCGCCGGACAGGTTCTCCGCATGCGTCTTGCGCCGCCCGGCCAGCGCGGGAAACAGCTCGAACATGTCGCGGATGCGCTTTTCGCGCGCCTGCACGTGTTCGACCACTTGCAGGTTCTCCAGCACGGTCAGCGCGCCGAACACATTGCGTACCTGCGGCACGTAGGAAATGCCGATGCGCACCCGCTCCTCGACCGGCAGCGCGAGCAGGTCGCGGCCGTCGAAGGTCATGGTGCCGGCGATGCGCGGCAACAGCCCCATCACCGCCTTGACCAGCGTCGACTTGCCCGCGCCATTGGTGCCGGCGATGGTGACGATCTCGCGCGGTGCGACGTGCATGTCGATGCCGCTGACGATATCGACCTCGCCGTAGCCGCCGGACAGGCCTTGCATGACGAGTTGGCTCATATCACTCCCCCCATGTACGCTTCGCGCACCTGTTCATTGGCCAGGACGCTGTCGGGCGTCCCTTCGGCGATGACGCGGCCGCGGTCCATGACGTACATGCGCGGCACGATGCGCGACAGCTCTTCCAGGTTGTGCTCGATGATGGCGACGGTCAGGCCGCGCTGGTTCAGCTCCACGATGCGCGCCGACAGTTCTTCGATCAGCACCGGATTGACGCCCGCGAACGGTTCGTCCAGCAGGATGCAGCGCGGCTCCAGCATCAGCAGCCGCCCCAGTTCCAGCAGCTTCTTCTGGCCACCCGACAGTTTCCCGGCCGGCTCATCGGCCACGCGGGTCAGGTTCAGGAACGCCAGCAATTCGTGCACGCGTTCGGCGTTGCGCGCTTCCTCGCGCGCCACCTCGCGGCGGGCGAACACCAGCGCCGCCAGCTTTTCGCCGCGCTGGTCCGGCGCGGCGGCCATCATGTTGTCGAAGACCGTCAGCTGGCTGAACTCGCGCGGCACCTGGAACGTGCGGGCCAGGCCCCGGCGCACGCGCTGGTGCACGGCCACGCCCGTGATGTCCTCGTCCGCAAAACGCACGGACCCGGAACTGGGCGGGATGTAGCCCGTGACCACCGAAAACAGCGTGCTCTTGCCCGCGCCGTTGGTGCCGATCACCCCGACCATTTCGCCCTTGCGCACTTCCAGCGACACGTCGTCAAGCGCCTTGAAACCGCCGAAGCTGGCGCTCAGCCCTTTGATGGAAAGCAGCGTCATCCCTTATCTCCTGCGCGTGGCCGAGGTGTTGCCGAAAATGCCCTGAGGCCGGTACAGCACCACGCAAATGAGCGCCAGGCCGATGACGCCGATGCGCACGCTGGCCATCTGTACCTCCGAGATGCCGCCGACGAAGTCGCGCACGAAACGCGATCCTTCCAGAAAGCCGACCAGCAGCACCGTGCCCGCCACCACGCCGCTCAACCGCCCCACTCCGCCCAGGATGATGGCGATCCAGATGTAGAAGGTGATCAACGGCACGAACTGCTCGGGGCTGATGAAGGTCAGGTAGTGCGCCTGGAAGGCGCCCGCCAGGCCGGCCAGGCCCGCGCCCAGCATCAGCGAACGGGTCTTGAAGCGGGCCGGATCCTTGCCCAGCGCCCGCACCGCCACCTCGTTGTCCCGCACCGCTTCGATCACGCGCCCGAACGGGCTGCGTATCACCAGATGGATCAGCAGCAGCGCCCCGGCGTTGACCGCCACCAGCAGCAGCATGATCCACAGGTCCACGGTCTGCGGCGAGGCCCAGCCCGCGAACAACCGCGGGATGCCCGGCAGGCCGTGCATCCCACGCGTCAGCCATTCCTCGGTCTGCAGCATCATGCGCACCGACTCCGAGAAGCCCAAGGTCACGATGGCCAGGTAGTCACTGCCCAATCGCAAGGCGATCATGCCCAGCGGCCAGGCCGCCAAGGCAGCGACTGCGGCGGCTGCCACCATGGATATCGGTATCGGCACCCCCTTGAGCGACAGCAGCGCCGAGGTGTAGGCGCCGATGGCGAAGAAGCCGACGTGGCCGAAGTTGATCAGTCCGGTGAACCCGTAGTGCAGCGACAGGCCGAAGGCCAGCAGCATGTAGATCAGGATCCCGATGGCGATAGCAATCAGATAGGCTTCCATGACTCACCTCGCCGCCATCGGACGGCCGAAGATTCCCTGGGGACGCAGCAGCAGCACGCACAGCAGCACCGCGAAGGCGAATACGATCTTGTAGGCCGGCCCGACCACCAGGCTGGCGACTTCCTGCGCAATGCTGAACACCATGATCCCGACGATGGCGCCCACCGGATTGCCGATGCCGCCCAGGATCACGGCCGCGAACATGGGCATCAGCAGTTCCCAGCCCAGTTCGGGGATCACCACCGCCTTGATGCCCAGCAGCACGCCCCCCAGCCCGCAATACGCGCCGGCGATGCTCCACAGTGTGATCATCACGCGCCGTCCGCGTATGCCGCTGGCCGCGGCCAGCTCGGGGTTGTCCGCCACCGCCCGCATGCGCCGCCCGGTGGGCGTCATGTGCATCAGCGCGAACACCAGCGCCAACGCCGCCACCGCCGTGCCGACGATGTACAGGTCGGTGGGCAGGATGCGCACGCCGCCGAAATTCCAGGCGCGCGTCAAGGGCATGTCGAAGGTGTACTGATCCTGCCCGGCGAAGAAGGTGATCGTGCTGCGCAGCGCGAAGGCCACGCCGATGGACGCGATCAGGCGCGACACGTTGGAGCGCGACTCCAGCGGCCGGAATACCCAGGCATAGAAAAACAGGCTGACCAGGGTGGTGCCGGCGACGGCCGCCAGGCCGCCCGCCAGCATCGAGCCGCCGGCCAGCGCCTGGGTGAAGACGGCGGCGTAGGCGCCCAACGTCATGTAGTCGCCGCTGGCGGCGTTGGGAAAGCGGGCGATGCCAAACACCAGCGTGATCGCCAGTGCCGGCAAGGCCAGCAGCATCCCGATCACAACGCCGTTGATCGCGGCGTTGATGACGGTGATTCCATCCATACTTGTGTTCCCCTAGTGTTTTTATCGTCAGACCTGGCCGGCGATGACTTCATTCAGCACCAGCTTGCCGTCGCGGATGTCGAAGACGCCAAAGTCCGGCACGGTCTCGCCCTGCTTGCCGAAGTCCAGGCGCGAGGACGCGCCGTCGTAGTCCACCGGCTTGCCGGCGCGCAGCAGCGCCTGGCCTTGCGCGAAACCGTTGACCTTTTCGCCGCCGCCCTGCGCGGTCACGGCGCGGATCTTGCCGTTGATGGCGGCCACGTCCGCGGTCGGCCCGGCCGCCTCGATGGCGAGCGCCAGCGTGATCACCATGTCATAGGACTGCGAAGCAAAGATGTCCGGTTCGCGCTTGGTGCGCTTGCGGAATTCGGCGGCGAAGGTCTTGTAGGCCTGGTGCTCGTGGGCGGCCACGTTGGAGATCGAGATGATCCCCTCGGTGGCTTCCTTGCCCAGCGCCTTCACCAGGTCTTCGTTGGCGGTCCAGCCCGGCATGATGAACTTGCAGTCCTGGCCGGTCTGGAACCATTCCTTGAGGATGATGGTGGCGTCGGGCCGGTAGGCGCTCAGCGAGATCACGTCGGGCTTGGAGGCCAGCACCTTGGTCAGTTCGGTGCGGTAGGTGGTCTGGTTGGGTTCATAGATGGTGAAGGCGCTGACCTTGCCGCCCTTCTCCTGCCAGGCATCACGGAAGTAGTTAGCCTGCCCTACGAAGGTGGAGTTGTTGAAGGCCATGACCGCCGGCCGCTTGAAGCCGCGCTGCCGCGCCACTTCGGCGAAAGCGCGGCCGAACACCGCGTTGGAGGCCTGGAACATCCAGGCCAGCCCCTGCTTGTTCTCGGTCAGCATTTCCGGCGCGCCGCAGGTGTTCATGGTGATGAGGCCCGCGGCATTGGTGATGGGCATGGCGGCCAGGCCCACCGACGACGGCCAGATGCCGACCACCGCCTCGACCTTGTTGATCTCGATCAGCTTCTTCACCGCCAGCACGGCGGCGTCGGGCTTGGTCTGGTCGTCTTCGGCATAGAGCTGGATCTTGCGGCCGGCAGCGCCGCCGGCGGCGTTGACCTCGTCGATGGCGATCTTGATGGCTTCCAGCATGGCCGGGCCATAGGGGCCGCCGACGCCGGTGATGGAATTGAGCGCCCCCAGCCGGAACGGCTGGGCCGATTGCGCCCGGACCAGGGAGGGAACGGCGCCGCAAGCGGCCAGCGCGGCGCTGGCCGCGATGAAGCCGCGGCGGGAAAGATGGATGGGCTGTGTCATGAAGGTTCCTTGCGGCGTGAACATCTTTGTTCAACTTCGAATAGCCGCCGGCGTGCGTGACGCCGGCGTCCCCTTGTAGCTTGGATGCGACTTCGATACTGCCTGCTGCGGTTGGTCTGTTACGCGATGACTCCTCGGGCGCGCATGCCTGCAATGCTGTCCTCCGCCACCCCGAAACGGCGCAGCACCTCGTCCGTGTGCTGGCCCATCAGCGGCGCGGCCGTGCGCAAGGCGCCAGGCGTCCTGGAAAACTTGGTCGGGATGCCTATGGTCTTCATCTTGCCCAGCGCGGGATGGTCCAGTTCCTGCACCATGCCGCGCGCCAGGTAATGCGGGTCCTGCATGGCCTGGCCGAAGTCGTTGATCGGGCCGCAGGGCACGGAGGCCTTCTCGCAGCGCGCTATCCATTCGGCCGCGTCGGCGCGCGCGAATTCCGCTTCCAGCAAGGGTTCCAGTTCGGCGATATTGGCCAGCCGGTCAGAGTTGGTGATGAAGCGCGGATCGGTGATGAGTTCGGGGCGCTCCAGCACGTCGGCGCACAGGCGCTCCCAGGTGCGCTGGTTGGCGGCGCCTATCATGATGAAGCCCTGGCGCGTGCCGAAGGCCTGGTACGGAGCCGACACGCGGTGGCGGCTGCCGGTGCCTTCCGGCACCGTGCCGTCGGCGAAGTAGGCGGCGGCTTCCCAGACGAACCAGGGCAATCCGCATTCGGCCAGCGCGATGTCGATGTGCTGGCCCTCGCCCGTCTTCATCTGGTGGATGCAGGCGGCCAGGATGGCATAGACCGCCGTCAGGCCCGCCCCCACGTCATAGATGGCGATGCCCGACTTCAAGGGCCGCCCGCCGGGCTCGCCGGTCATGCTCATGATGCCGCTCATGCCCTGAGCCACCAGGTCGAAGCCGCCCTTGCCCGCGTAGGGGCCGGTATGGCCATAGCCGGAGATCGAGCAATACACCAGGCGCGGATTGATGCGCGACAGCGTTTCGTAGTCCACGCCCAGCGACTTGGTCACGCCGACGCGGTAGTTCTCCACCACCACGTCGGCCCAGCGCGCCAGCTCGTACAGCACCTCGCGGGCCTCGGGATCCTTCAGGTTCAGCGCCACGCCCTGCTTGTTGCGGTTGATCTGGGCGAAACAGGTGGACTCGCCGTTCACATAGGGGCCCATTTCGCGGGAGTCGTCGCCGGTGCCTGTCTTCTCGACCTTGATGACCTCGGCGCCCAGGTCGGCCAGCACCATGGTGCAGTACGGCCCGGCCATGATCTGCGAAAGGTCCAGGATCTTGATGCCTGCCAGGGGGGATGCAGCTTGCGTCATATGCAGTCCGTCTCGGGTCGGTGGCCGCTTCAGCGGCCGATGAATTCGGGGATGCGCTTGGCGGCGAAGGCTGCGCGGCCGCGCCGGTAGTCCTCGGTGCCGAAGCATTCATAGGCTTCGCTGCGCTCTTGCGCGCTTAACGCGCGCCCTTCCCGCAGCTGGCCTACGAAGCGTTTGTGCCAGCGGTTGACCAAGGGCGCGGCCGCGGCGATGCGGCGGGCGGTGGCGTAGGCCTGCTCGGCCACGCGCTCGTCGTCCACTACGCGGCTCAAGAGGCCCTTGGACATGGCTTCGTCGGCGCCGAATATGTTCCCTTCCAGCAGGATTTCCAGCACCCGCGCGGCGCCGACCACGCGGATCAGGTCGGCCAGTTCCTGGTGGTCCACGGTCAGCCCGATGCGGTTCACCGGGATGCCGTAGCGGCTGTTGCGCCCGCCGATGCGGATGTCGCACAAGGCGGCCAGTTCCAGCCCGCCGCCCACGCACACGCCTTCGATGCAGGCCACCGTGGGATGGCGCAGATGCTTGAGCGTGTCGGTCATGGACAAGGTGAAAAGCGCGTACTCGGCCGCCTGCGCCGCGCCATCGCGGTCCTCCTCGAAGCCGCCGATGTCGCTGCCGGCGCAGAAGGCGCCGCCGGCGCCGCGCAGCACCACGCAGCGCACCGCGTCGTCGGCGTCGAGTTCGCGCATGACCCGGCCGAACTCCCGGTACATGTCCAGCGTGAACGCGTTGCGCTTTTCCGGGCGGTTCATCAGCACGGTGGCCACGCCGTCGGCGTCGCGGCTCAGGTCTATGCTCATGCCGCTTCCTCCAGGCGCAGTTCGGTGCCTTGCAGCACCACCCTGCCGTCCAGTTCCAGCGTCGCGTCGGTAACGATGGTGTCGTAGTGCGCCGCAGCCTTGACCGTGCCGCCAATGTAGGCGCTGGTGCCCAGCGCCAGCTGGATCGAGCCGTAGACCGATTCATCGGACAGCATGGTGCCGTCCAATTGGCAGCGCGGGTTCATGCCCACGCCCAGTTCGCCCAGGTTGTAGACCAGGGGGTCGTTGAAGCTGGCCAGCAGGTCGCGGAACTGCCGCGCCACCGCCCCGCCCTCGATCGCCACCGCCATGCCCTTCTCCATATGGATGCGCACCGGCTCGTCGCGGATCAGCGAGACGCCAGGGATGCTGGCGTTGACCACGATCACGCCTTCGGCCGTGCCTTCGACCGGCGCCAGGCTGGACTCCAGGCAATAACCCGCCGAAATATCGGTGGTGTTGGCAAAGCCGTGCAGCGCGCGGCCCTGGCGGCCGGCGATGCTCATGGTCACGTCGGTGCCGAGTTCGCTGGTGACGCGGGCCGTGTCGGCGCGGGTCAGCGCGTCGGCCAGGCCCTGGATCTGCGGACGCAGCGCGTCGAAGTCGCAGTCCCAGCCTTCGGCCAGGAAGAAATCGGGCAGATGGGATTCGGGCAGTACGATCACGCCGACCCCGGCGCGCGTGGCCTGCTGGCGCGCATCGGTATGCGCGGCGTTGGCCCGCGTCAGGGCGATGACCAGGTCGGCCCCCTGCATGGCCTGGGCCACCACCGGCGACAACTGCCGGCCGTGGCGCGCGGAACCCGCGATCTGCAGCAGGTGCAGGCCGGCGCCCGCCTCGTCCACCGCGATCGCCAGGGGCTCGATGTTGTGGTGGGTGTGCAGGTCATACAGCACCAGCACTTCCATGCCCGGTTTCGCCGCCCCCAGCTGGCTGACGACCTTGCGCGCGTTCTTCAGTTTCAACAGCGTATGCATGGTGCGCTCCTCAAGCCGTTTGCGACGTGCGGGCGTCGGCGATGCGCTGGGCGTCCGCCACCGCGCGTCCAAGGATGTCCAGGCCGCGGGCCAGTTCCTCGTCGGTAATGGAGAGCGGCGCCAGGAAGCGGATCACGTTGCCGTAAAAGCCCGCCTTCACCAGCACCAGTCCGCCCTGGTAGGCGGCCTGCACGATGTGGGCCGCCAGATCGCCGGCGGGACTGTCGTCGCCGTTGCCGCGCACGACTTCAAAGGCCACCATCGCGCCGAGGCCGCGCACGTCGCCGACGATGCCGTACTGTCCGGCCCAGGCAGTAAAGCGTTCGCGCACGCTGGCGCCAAGGCCGCGGGCGCGCGCCGCGTAGTCTTCGCGCCGCATCACCGCGATGGTGGCAAGCGCCGCGGCGCAGGCCAGCGGGTTGCCGCCATAGGTGCCGCCCAGGCCGCCCACGGCGGGCGCGTCCATCAGGTCGGCGCGCCCCACCAGCGCCGCTATCGGCAGGCCGCCGCCCATGGACTTGGCCAGGGTGTAGAGGTCGGCCTCGATGCCGGCATGCTGGGTGGCGAACCATTCCCCGGTGCGGCAGAAGCCCGACTGGATCTCGTCGGCGATCAGCACGATGCCGTGTTCGGTGCAGTAGGCGCGCAGCGCCTGCAGAAAGGCGGGCGGCGCGGCATGGAAGCCGCCCTCGCCCTGCACCGGCTCGATGATCACCGCGGCGACCTGCTCCGCGTTGATCTCGGTTTCGACCAGGCGGCGGAATTCACTGAAGGCCGCCTCGGCACATTCGGCTTCGGTAAGCCCGGAGCGGTAGCGCACCGGAAACGGCGCGCGGTAGACCTCGGAGGCGAAGGGGCCAAAGCCAGTCTTGTACGCGGGCGCCTTGGCGGTCAGCGACAGCGCCATGTAGGTGCGGCCGTGGAAGGCGTTCTCGAACGCCACCACCGCCTGCCTACCGGTGGCGCGGCGCGCCACCTTGATGGCGTTTTCCACGGCCTCGGCGCCGGTGGTCTGCAGCATGGCCTTCTTGGGCCAGGATCCGGGCACCAGATCGACCAGCGCTTCGGCCAGCTCGATGTATTCCGGATACATGACGATGTTGAAGCAGGTGTGCAGATAACGCGCGGCCTGCGCCTGGACGGCGGCCACCACCTCGGGATGCGCATGGCCGACGTTCAGGGTGCCGATGCCGCCGGCGAAGTCAATGTAGGCATGTCCGTCCAGGTCGGTCAGCGTGGCGCCGCGGGCAGCGGCCGCGAATACCGGGGGGCCATTGGCCACGCCCAAGGCGACGGCGGCGTTGCGCCGGGCCAGGTATGCCTGGCACTGCGGACCGGGAAGTTGAGGGGACTGCGCGGCGTCTTTCATTGCCCTGGGCTCCTTGGATGCGTAGGTACGGCGACGAAGTGCAGCCACTATATTCTTGTGCGTTTTATTGTGTCAATGCTGATTTACAACTACGCACTCTAAATTGTGCACAATCTTGAGTTCAAAAAAATGCTATGCTTCCCGCCATTCAACCCAGGTGCCTACATGCCCAATAAACGCGCGACTGCCTCAGCTGACGCCGCCGCCAAGGAAACACGCAAGGCGGCTTCCACCCACGAAGTCATACTGGATATGCGGGAACGCATTGCGTCGCAGGCCTTGCTGCCCGGCACCCGCGTGCCGGAGGAAGACCTGGCGCAGGCCTACGACATCCCCCGCGCCAAGGCGCGCGAAGTGCTGGCGACGCTGGAAGACCGCGCGCTGGTGGAACGGGTGCCCAACAAGGGCGCCGTCGTGGCCCTGGTGGACATGGAAACGACCTATCGGCTGTACCAGGTGCGCGAGGCGCTGGACGGCCTGGCCGTGCGCCTGGCCATCGCCAATGCCACGCCCGACGATTGGGCAGCGATGCAGGCCCTGCTGGGAGAGCCCTTCGAGCACAGCCTGAAGAGCGGCGACATCGAGGCCCACGTGGCCACGATCGAGCAGTTCCGCAACCATATCAAGGAACTGGCGCGCAATCCGGTACTCAGCGACATGATCGAGCGCATCTACGACCGCACCCGCGTGTCGATGCGCCGCGTGGCCCTGTTGCCGGGCCGTTCAGAGATGGGGATCAAGCAGTACCGCGCCCTGCTGGACGCAATGGTCCGCGGCGACGCCGACGAGGCCGAGCGCTGCGTGCGCGAATTGAACGGCAGCGCCCGCGACTACATCGAGCGCTACAAGAACTACGTGATCTGAATCGGGCCGGCCCCTTGCGGGCCGGCCTCGGGCAAGCCCGCGCCTCAGGGCGCGGCGGGCTCGTCGTAGTTGTTGAGCTTCACGCCCGAAACGCCCTGGACCGCGGACGACGCGGCCGGGGCTTTCTTTTCGGCGACCGGAGCCTGTGCCGCTGGCGCGCCCTGGTCCGGAGCCACCGGCACCGTTGCTGCGGCGCCCGCCCCTGCTCCCGCCTCAACGCCTTCCTCGGCTGGACGCGACGCGCGCAGCTTGCGGCGGGACTCCTCCTGCTGCGCAATCAGCTTGTCCAATTCGGCCGCCACCGCCGTGGACTTGCCCGTCCTGGCCCAATCGGCCGGGGTCTGGCCCTTGGTATCGCGCGAGCCGACGTCAGCCCCGGCCTTCAGCAGCAGGTCCACCATGGGTTTGCGGCCGGAAAGCGCGGCCATCATCAGCGGCGTTTCGCCATTGGGCGCGGGCGCGTTGACCATGGCCTGGTGCGCCAGCAGCAGGCGCGCCATTTCCAGCTGCCCCTTCGACGCCGCGTAGTGCAGCGGCGTCCAGCCCAGGCGGTTGACCTGGGCGCCGCGGGCGATCAGCTTCTTGGCGCGCTCGGTCTGGCCGGCAATGGCCAGGTACATCAACGGCGTCTCGCCTGCCGGGTTCTCGGCGTTGACGTCGGTGCGCTTGTCGGCGGCAATCACGTCGAACACCTTCCAGGCGCCGTCGACCACCGCGCGCATCAGCGCCGGTTGGCCGTTCTTGTAGCGCACGTTCGGATCTTCGCCGCGCGCCAGCAGTTCCTTGATGTCATCCGGATAGTCGTTGGCGACATAGACCCACCAATCGCCGGGGTTGGCCGCCTGCGCCGCGGCCGGAACCGCCACACCGATGGCCAGCGCCAGCAGCGCTCCACGGCAACACGACAATAGGGTGTTCTGGAAGGAAGCGTTGCGGGCGGCCATTGTTTTCCTATAAATTACTTTAAATAAATTAGATCAGATTATTTCTTTATCTTATTGAAAAGACGGAAGAAATTATCCGTAGATGCCTTGGCCACATCGGCCACCGGTATGCCCCTGAGATCCGCAATCTTTTCCGCGACGTGGATCACCTTGGACGGGTCGTTCAGCTTGCCACGATACGGCACCGGCGCCAGATACGGCGAGTCGGTCTCGATCAACAGACGATCCAGCGGTACCTTGGCGGCCACTTCATGCACGACCTGGGCATTCTTGAAGGTCACGATGCCGGACAGCGAAATATAGAAGTTCTGGTCCAGCGCGGCCTGTGCCACTTCCCAGCTTTCGGTAAAGCAATGCATCACGCCGCCGACCTCGGCCGCCCGCTCTTCGCGCAGCATGCGCACGGTGTCCTCGGCGGACGAGCGCGTGTGCACGATCAGGGGCAGGCCCGTGTCGCGCGCGGCGCGGATGTGGCGGCGAAAGCGCTCGCGCTGCCAGTCCAGCGGTTCGGACAGGCGGTAATAGTCCAGCCCGGTCTCGCCGATCGCCACGACCTTGGGATGCTCGGACAGGCGCGCCAGCTCTTCGGGCGTGGGGTCGGGCGTGTCTTCGTAATCGGGGTGCACGCCGACCGAGGCCCACAGATTGGCCTGCGGCTCGACCAGGGACATCAGGCCGGGCCATTCCGGCATGTTGACGCTGACGACCAGCGCGTGGGTGACCTGGTTGGCGGCCATCCGGTCAAGAATGGCCGGCAGATCGGCGGCCAGTTCCGGAAAGTTCAAATGGCAGTGGGAATCGACGTACATGATGAGTCTGGATACAAGTGCCGCGGCGCTGCACCCGTTGCCGGATGAAGCGCCGCCGGATCAAGGGCTTACGCCAGGCAGGATAGCACCACGCGCTGCAAGGTCGCGTGGGCGAAGAGCTTGGCGTTCAGGGGATGGGTGGCCAGCGCGCGCTGGCGCGTCAGCCAGCGCGCGGCTTCGGCCACCTTGGCCGGGTTCATGCGCGCGGCGACCTTCGCGACCGCGCCGCCCAGGGCCGGGAAATAGCGCGCGGGCGCGCCCGCGCTGGCCAGCATCAGGTCGGTGTACAGGCGCTGCAAGGCGTCGATCCACTCAGTGGCCGCCACCTTTTCCAGAGCCTCGGCCAAGGTGCCCACGTCGGGCGACTGCCCCTGGGACAGCGGTCCGACCAGTTGGGTCAGCCAGGGCGGACAAGCGGCTTCGCCCGACTGCGCCAGCCGCAGCGCCGCCAGCGGCGCGCCGCCCGCGGCGGCCAGCCATTCGCGAGCCGGCTCCACGCTCTGTTCGCGCAGCCATTGCAGCGCGGTGTCGGAATCCGGCGCCGGCAGCGGCAGGCGGCGGCAACGCGACACCAGGGTGGGCAGCAGGCGGTCCGGCGCGTCCGCGACCAACAAGAAGACCGTGTGTGGCGGCGGTTCTTCCAGCACCTTGAGCAAGGCGTTGGACGAGACCACGTTCAGCGCATGGGCCGGATACAGCAACGCCACGCGCCAGCCGCCGCGGTGCGTGGCGGTGTTGAACCAGGATTCCAGCGAGCGGATCTGGTCTATGCGGATTTCCTTGGACGGCGCGCGCTTGGCCGTGCCCGTGGCCGGCTCGGCGTCTTCCGACGGTTCGGCGGCGTCCGCCCCCTCCTCCACGGCCACGGCTTCGGGCCGGATGCGGCGCAGGTCGGGATGGTTGCCGCTGGCGAACCAGGCACAGGCGGCGCAATGGCCGCAGGCCAGGCCGTTGTCCGGGGTCTCGCACAGCAGGCTGGCTGCCGCGGCGACCGCGAAGTCCAGCTTGCCGATGCCGGCCAGTCCGTGAATCAGCCAGGCGTGGGCGAAGCGGTCGCGGTTACCCAGCCAGGTGAGCGCCGTCTCCGCCTGCCAGGGCAGGAATTGCGGCGCGTTGGACGCCGTGGCGTCCTCCTCTTTGGCGGCGCGGGTCGCGTTCATGCCTGCTGCCCTAGAAGTTCCAGCAGCCCCGCCTCGAGTTCCACGCGGATCTGGGCGATGGATTGGGTCGAATCGACGATGCGGATGCGCTTCTGATCAGTCGCGGCGCGCGCATGGTAGGCCTCGCGGGTGCGTTCGAAGAAAGCCGCCCCCTCGCGCTCGAAGCGGTCGGGTTCGCGCGCGTCGGCCAGCCGGGCGCGCGCGACTTCCAGCGGCACGTCGAACAGCCAGGTGCGGTCGGGCTGGCCGGCCTGCATCCAGTCTTCCAGCGCGGCCACGCGCGAGGCGCCCAGGCCGCGGCCGCCGCCCTGGTAGGCGTAGGTGGCGTCGGTGTAACGGTCGCAGACCACCCACGCGCCGCGCGCCAGCGCCGGTTCGATGACTTGATGCAGGTGTTCGCAACGGGCGGCGAACATCAACAGCGTCTCGGTGTCCAGCCCCATGGGGTCGGTCAGCAGCAAGCCGCGCAACTTCTCGCCCAGGGGCGTGCCGCCGGGTTCGCGGGTGGATACCACGTCCAGCCCCTGCGCGCGCAGGAAATCGGCGATCCAGACGGTATGCGTGCTTTTGCCCGCGCCGTCCACGCCTTCCAGCGTGATAAAGCGTCCGCGCGTGGTCATTGGTCTTGTCCTTGTGCTTGTGCCTGGTCCGGCTCGGGCGCGGCTTCCGGCGTCGGCGCCGGGCTTGCGCTCGGCGCGGCTGCGGGCGTGCCGTTGGCCGGATTGCCATTGGCTGCGCCGCGGCCCGATGCCGGGCTGGGCGCGGCGTTCTGGCCCTGGCCCAGGATATAGCGGGAAACGTTGCGGTTGTGCTCGTTCAGATTGACCGAGAACTCGCTGGTGCCGTTGCCGCGGGAAACGAAAAAGAGAAACTTGTGCGTCTCGGGCTGCACCGCCGCCAGCAGCGCCGCGCGGCCCGGCGCCGCGATCGGCGTGGGCGGCAGGCCCGGCCGCGTGTAGGTGTTCCAGGGCGTGTCGGTCTGCAGGTCGCGCTTGCGGATGCGGCCCTGGTAGCCGTCGCCCATGCCGTAGATCACCGTCGGATCGGTCTGTAGCAGCATGCCGATCTTGAGGCGGTTGGTGAACACGCCGGCCACGCGGCGGCGGTCCGGGCCGTGGCCGGTTTCCTTTTCCACGATGGAAGCCAGCACCAGGGCCTCGTAGGGCGTGGTCACCGGCAGGTCCGGCTGGCGCTTGGCCCAGGTGTCCTGCAGGATGCGCTGGCCTTCCTGGTAGGCGCGGCGCAACAGGTCGTAATCGGTGCTGCCCGGCGTGAAAATGTAGGTATCCGGGAAGAACAGCCCTTCCGGCTGCTTGATGTCGGAACCCAGGCGTTCCATCAATTCTTCATCGGTGGTCTCGCCCAGCGTCTGCTTGACGTCGGGATTCGCGCGCAGCGCCTGGCGGATCTGGCGGTAGGTCCAGCCCTCCAGGAAGGTGATCTGCCGCTGCGTCATGTCGCCGCGCGCCAGGCGTTCCAGCAGCTGCCAGGGCGAGTCGCCATTGATGGCCTGGTAGCCGCCGGCCTTCATCTGCTTGTCGCGTTCGGACAGGCGCGCCATCCAGATGAAACCGGGTTCCCAGACCGGCACGCCGGCCTCGTTCAGCGCCCGCGCGACCGTGCGCGGGCTGCTGCCCGGATCCACCACGAAATCTATCCTGTCGGCTTTCAGCTGCATGGGCTTGTGCGCCCAATACCAGGCGCCGCCCACGGCTGCGGCGGCAGCCAGCGCGATCAACAGGGAGAACCACAGGACGAAAAAAAAGAGTCGCTTCTTCATAAGTGTCGGAAGTTTAATTGATCGCGCGGACCTGTCGCGGCTAAAGAGGGGCAGAACGTCGTGCGCGCCCCTGCGCGCGGCGGGGACATGGCCCAGCCCGGAGGGGAACACGGCTATCATCAGCACTTTGATGACGCGATAACACCGCCTCCATGCACGCTTTCCATTCTTCGATTCCCGCCCGCGCGGAAGGTTGCGCGCAAGTCGCGCCGCTGGACGATTTCCTGATCTTCGCGGCTACCGGCGCGGACGCGCTCACTTTCCTGCACGGCCAGCTCACGCAGGACGTCACCGGGCTGCCCCAGGACGCCGCCCGCCTGGCCGGCTACTGCACCGCCAAGGGCCGCCTGCTGGCCACCCTGGTGATGTGGCGCGGCGCCCCCGGCGGCGCGGACGATGCGCCCCAACTCTACGGCCTGGTGCGCCAGGACTTGTCCCAGGCGCTGCTCAAGCGTCTGTCGATGTTCGTGCTGCGCGCCAAGGCCAAGCTCGCCGCCACGCCGCTGCATGTGGCGGGCGTGACGGCCTCGGCCGCCGAAGCCGCCGCGCTGGAAGCCGCGGCCGGCGCGCTGCCGCGTGCGCCCTGGCAACGCGTCGATCTGCCGTCCGGCACCTGGATCGCCGCGCCGTCCGCCGATGCGCGCCTGCGCTGGTGGTGGATCGCCTCCGACGAACAATTGGCCCAGTCGGCCGCACTGGCCGGCGCGCTCGGCCTGGCGCCAGCCGCGCAATGGCATACCGCCGACCTGGCCGCGGGCATCCCGTGGATCACAGCGGCCACGCAGGACATATTCATCCCGCAAACGGTCAACCTGGACCTGATCCAGGGCGTCAGCTTCACCAAGGGCTGTTATCCGGGCCAGGAAGTGGTGGCGCGCAGCCACTATCGCGGCACGGTCAAGCGGCGCATGGCTTACGGCACCATCGCGGATACTGCCGTCCAGGATCAGGCGCTGGCCGGCGTGGACGTCTATGACGCCACGCAGCCCGGCGAGCCCATCGGACGCGTCGTGGACGCGGCCGGCGAACACGGCCTTGTATCGGTGCTGTTCGAAACCACGCTGGCGGCGCTGCCCGAAGGCGACCTGCGCCTGGGCGCCGCGGACGGTCCGCGCATTGGGGCGGTTCCGCTGCCCTATTCCATCACGCCGTAAGCCCACGGTCCGCGAGGCCGCGCTGGCGCGGTTCCCAAGCCGTCGCGGCGCGCCCCTGCCGGCGCGCGCTCGCGCTGGCTGGTACTAGACCGCCACGCCGAACAGCGCGCCCACGCCCGCCGTCGCCGCCATCGCCAGACCGCCCAGGATCGTCACCCGCAACGCGGCCGGTCCCTTGGGCGCGCCGCCCGCGCCCGCCGCCAGGGCGCCCAGGCCGGCCAGACAGGCGACCGACGCGCCAATGACCCAGACGATCAATTGCGGCATGGGCGCCGTCGCCGCCACGGCCAGCGGCAGCGCCGCGCCGCCGGCGAACGATGCCGCCGACGCCACGGCGGCCTGCACCGGACGGGCGCGGTTATGCATTGATATGCCCAGCTCGTCTCGGGCATGCGCATCCAGCGCATCGTGGCTGGTCAATTGCCGCGCCACCTGTTCGGCCAGCTCGCGGGTCAGGCCGCGCGCCACGTAGATGTCGATGAGTTCGGCCAGTTCTTCGCTGGAATTGCGCTTGAGTGAGCGCTGCTCCAGGCGCAGGTCCGCGGCCTCGGTATCGGCCTGCGACCGCACCGACACGTACTCGCCCGCCGCCATCGACAGCGCCCCGGCCACCAGCCCGGCCACGCCCGAAGTCAGGATGGCGTCATGCGTGGCCTGGGCCGCCGCCACGCCGGTAATCAGGCTGGCGGTGGACACGATGCCGTCGTTTGCGCCCAGCACGGCCGCGCGCAGCCAGTTGCTGCGGAAAATCCGATGATGTTCTTTTGGAGGCATTGCCAGAAACCCATGCACCGCGCGATGAACGCGCCGCGGATCCGCCGACCAGGCAGGACCCGCAGCGCGCGGAATTCAACGCGGCGTCACGCGCACCGCGGTGAGCAAGCCTATCACGCAAAGCGTGGCCTGCTCGCCGTCGTAGGCATGCACCTCGACCTGGCAGACCGACAGGCGCTTGCCAGGCTTGACCACGCGGCCGCTGGCGACGTAGCGGCTACCCTTGGCGGGCGCCAGGAAGTTCATCTTGAACTCCGAGGTCAGCACGTCCTCGCCCGGCGCGAACAGCGTATAGGCGGCATAGCCGCCGGCGCTGTCGGCGATGGTCGTGGAAATGCCCGCATGCAGAAAGCCGTTCTGCTGGCACAGGTCGGCGCGGTAAGGCAGCACGATGTCCACCCTGCCCGGCTCGACCACGTCCAGCGCCGCGCCCAGCAAGGTCATGATGCTCTGCCGGGCGAAGCTCTCCTGGACCCGCGCGGCCGGGTCCAGCTGCGCTTGCGATGGCGCCATGTCAGTCCTGCTCGCGCTTGACCAGGTTGACGATGCTGGAGAAGTCCAGCTTGCCCGAACCGCCGGAACTGTGCAGCGAATACAGATTGCGCGCCAGTTCGCCCAGCGGGATCGAGGCCCGCGCCGACAAGGCGGCCTCGGCCGCCAGGCCCAGGTCCTTCAGCATCAGGTCCACGCCAAAACCGCCCGCATAGCCCTTGGAGGCCGGCGCATGCTCCATCACGCCGGGCCAGGGGTTGTAGAGTTCCGTGGCCCAGTTGCGGCCGGAGCTCTTGGCGATGATGTCCGACAGCACCTTGGGATCCAGGCCGTTGGCCACGCCCAGCGCCAGCGCTTCGGAGGTGCCTGCCATCAGGATGCCCAACAGCATGTTGTTGCAGATCTTGGCCACCTGGCCGGCGCCGGCCGGACCGGCGTGGAAAATGTTCTTGCCCATCTTTTCGAGGACGGGACGGGCGCGCTCCAGCGCCGCGGCCTGGCCGCCGACGATGAAGGTCAGCGTGCCCGCGGCCGCGCCACCGGTGCCGCCGGAAACCGGGGCGTCGATCATGGCGATGCCGCGTACCTCGGCTGCCTGCGCGACCTTGCGCGCCGAGTCCGGCGCGATGGTGCTGCACTCGATGACCAGCGCGCTCGAAGGGATCTTGCCCAGCAGGTCCTCGCCCAGGTACAGCCCTTCGACGTGCTTGCTGGCCGGCAGCATCGAGACCACCACCTCGGCGCCCTTGACCGCTTCCGAAGCGGACGCGGCGGCCTTGGCGCCGGCGTCCGTCAGGATCTTCACGGCCGCCGGCATCAGGTCGAAGACCGTCACACTATGGCCGGCCTTGACCAGATTCAATGCCATGGGCGCGCCCATATTGCCCAAACCGATAAACGCGATGCTGCTCATGATGTCTTGTCTCCTGTTGCTATTGCTATAGGTGTGAAACCATCGTGTACTGCGTTGCCGTGCCGGCGGGCGGCGGCGGATCCGCCGCCGCGGGCCCTAGCGCCCTTCCTGTCCCAGGTCCGCCAGCGGATGGGGTTCGCCCTCGGGCCAGGGCTCGTCAAAGAATTTCTGCACCCAGGCGTCGGTCGCCATGTCGATCACGGCGGGATTCCAGCGCGGCTTCTTGTCCTTGTCGATCAGCAAGGCGCGGATGCCTTCGGCGAAGTCGCCATGGCCGGTGCAGGCCAGCGCCGCGATGTATTCGGCACGGAACACGTCGTCCAGCGAACGCAGGCGCAGCCGCTGCTGCAGCGCGAACGACAGGCGCACCGATCCGGGCGAGCCGGCCAGCATGGTCTGCGCCGCGCGCGCCAGCCACGGATCCTCGTGGTCCTTCAGCGCGGCCAGTTCTTCGTAGATGTCGTCCAGGCGGTTGCCGTTGCACAGACTGTTGATCAGGAACGAGTGATGACGCAGGCTGCCCGGCGCCAGCGGCGTCTTGGGTTCCAGCGCCGTCAGGGCGCGGCGCAGCAGGCCGTCGTTGATCGCGCGCGGGGGAATGGCGTCCTCCGCCGCGTCCGCCCCCTGGCCAGCCCAGGGCTGCTCCTCGAGCGAGGCCAGCAGCTTGGGCCAATCCGCGTGGTCCAGGCGGAAGTCCGCCAGACCGGCGAAAATCGCGTCCGACGTGCCCAACTGCGCGCCGGTCAGCGCCAGGAACAGGCCGAGGCGGCCCGACATGCGGTTCAGCAGCCAGCTGCCGCCCACGTCCGGGAACAGGCCGATGGTGACCTCCGGCATCGCCAGCCGGGAGGCTTCGCTGACCACGCGGTGGCTGGCGCCCATCATCAGGCCGATGCCCCCGCCCATGACGATGCCATGGCCCCAGCACAGCACCGGCTTGGGATAGGTGTGGATGCGGTAGTCCAGGCGGTACTCGTGCTCGAAGAAGCGGCGCGCGTAGGCGTTGTTCCAGCCCGGCTTGCCGGCGTTTTCAGTCATGCTGCGGTACAGGCCGTGCAGGTCGCCGCCCGCGCAGAAGGCCTTTTCGCCCGCGCCCTGCAGCACCACCAGGGCCACGCCGGGATCGCGTGCCCAGGCATCCAGCCGCTCGGCCAGTAGGTCCACCATTTCCAGCGACAGGCCGTTCAGGGTCTGCGGCGAATTCAGCGTCGCGATCCCGAACCGTACTCCATTGGCAGCGGTTTTTTCTTCGAACAGCACCGGTGCATTCATCTTATGTCGGCTCCTTTTTCCAACAATTGGCGGGCGATGATCACGCGCATGATCTCGTTGGTCCCTTCCAGAATCTGATGAACGCGAGTATCGCGCACCAGACGCTCCAAGGGATAGTCCCGCAGGTATCCGTAGCCACCGTGGATTTGTTGCGCATCCAGGCAGATCTGGAAACCCATGTCGGTGGCGAAGCGCTTGGCCATGGCGCAGTAGGTCGCCGCGTCGGGCGCCCCGGCGTCCAGCTTGCAGGCCGCCAGGCGCACCATCTGGCGCGCCGCCACCAGGTGCGTCGCCATGTCGGCCAGCTTGAACTGCAGGGCCTGGAACTCGGCCAGGCGGCGGTTGAACTGGCGCCGCTCGTCCATGTAGCGCCGGGCGGCGTCCAGCGCGCCCTGCGCCGCGCCCACCGAGCAGGTGGCGATATTGATGCGGCCACCGTCCAGGCCCTTCATGGCGATCTTGAAGCCCTCGCCTTCCTGGCCCAGCATGTTGGCCGCCGGCACGCGCACGTTTTCAAAGGTGATGGGACGGGTGGACTGGCTGTTCCAGCCCATCTTCTCTTCCTTGCGCCCGTAGCCTATGCCCTCGCTGTCGGCCGGAACGGCGAACGCGCTGATGCCGCCCGCGCCCTCGCCGCCGGTGCGCGCCATGACCACCAGCAGGTCGGTGTCGCCGCCGCCAGAAATGAAGGCCTTGGCGCCGTTGAGGATGTAGTCATCGCCCTGGCGCTGCGCCCGGGTCGACAGGGACGCGGCGTCCGAACCCGCGCCCGGCTCGGTCAGGCAGTAGGAGGCCAGCTTCTGGCCGCTGGCCAGCAAGGGTCCCCAAGCCTCGCGCAGCGCGGGCTGGCCCCAGTTGCCGACCATCCAGGTAGCCATGTTGTGGATCGTGAGGAAGGCCGTGGTCGACGGGTCCACCGCCGCCATTTCCTCGAACACCAGGGTGGCGTCCAGGCGCGGCAGCCCCAGGCCGCCGATGTCCTCGCTGGCGTAGATGGCGCAAAAGCCCATCTCGCCCGCCCGCGCGAAGGCTTCACGCGGGAAGATGCCCTCGGCGTCCCAGCGCGCCGCGTTGGGCGCCAGTTCGCCCTCGGCGTAGTCGCGCGCCGCCTGCGCAAAAGCGCGTTGCTCGTCGGTCAGTTCCAAGTCCACAGCCTGTCTCCTGTTGTACTGAGTATTGTCTGTTGGCGTTGCTGCCGTCTCGTGAACGCCAGCCCGTCGATTTTGACATGACGTTGACGTAAACGTAAATGCGTGACGATGTTTATGTTACGCCGGAAGCGGCAGCAGAATTTGTCCTATTTGCGACATTGTGCGGGGCGGCACGCCGCCCCTCGGAGCGCTGCCCTACAGCAGCCCGGCCGGGCGGACCCTGCCGTTCTTCGCCGTCTTGGCGCGGCGGTGTTCGGCGCGGCGGCGGCGCGATTCCTTGGGATCGAAACTCAGGCCGCGGTAGATTTCCACGCGGTCGCCGTCGGCCAGCCTGGCCTGCGGCTCGGTGGCGTGGCCGAAAATGCCCACGCCCCGGGTCCAGGGCTGCACCACCGGAAAGGCCTGGGCGAAGCCGCTGGCCGCCAGCGCATCGGCCACGGTGGCGCCATCGGGTAGGCGCAATTCACGCAGCCAGACGTGGCCCGGCAAGGCATAACAGACGCTGACGCCGATCTGCGCCACGGACGGCTCATTCGCCATACTTGGCCTGCGCGCGCTTGGTGAAGGAATCGATGAAGCTGGTGGCGATGCGGTTGAAGACCGGCCCCACCACCATTTCCAACGCCCGGTTGGAAAACGCGTACTCCATGGTGAACAGGACCTTGCAGGCGTCTTCGGCCAGGGGCTGGAACTCCCAGTGTCCCACCAGGCTGGAGAACGGGCCATCGACCAGCTCCAGGTCGATCCGGTCGGGATAGACATGGGTGTTGCGCGTGGTGAAGCGCTGCTTCATGCCCGCGAAGCTGATCAGGATGGAGGCCTGCATGCCGTGCTCGTCGCGGGTCTGCACCTCGGCGCCGCCGCACCAGGGCATGAACTCGGGGTACTTCTCCACGTCGGCGACCAGATCGAACATCTGGGCGGCGCTGTAAGGCACCAGGACGGATCGTTGTACTTTGTGCATCGACTATCGCAAATGGCTAGAATGGCACGATTTTACCGGCACAACACGACCTGGGGCCAGAACACGCCTCGCGGCAGGCTGCGGCACCCAGGCACAAGGGCTTTATGAGCATTATCGACAATCGCAAGGCCACGCACGACTATTTCATCGAAGACCGCTACGAGGCCGGCCTGGTGCTGCAAGGCTGGGAAGTCAAGGCGATCCGCGATGGCCGCGTGCAGCTCAAGGAAAGCTACGTCATCGTGCGCGACGGCGAGCTGTACCTGCTGGGCATGCACGTCAGCCCCCTGCCCACGGCCTCCACCCATATCCACCCCGATGCCATGCGCACGCGCAAGCTGCTGCTCAAGGCCGAGGAAATCAGCAAGCTCATCGGCAAGGTCGAGCAGCGCGGCTACACGCTGGTGCCGCTCAACCTGCATTACAAGAACGGGCGCATCAAGCTGGACTTCGCGCTGGGCCGCGGCAAGAAGATGTTCGACAAGCGCGACACCGCGCGCGAAAAAGACTGGCAGCGCGAAAAGGAACGCATCATGAAGCACGACACCCGCGCCCCGCGCAAGAGCAAGGACGATTGATTCAGGCGGCCTCGGGCAACGGCTGGCGCTCAGCCTCCTGCCCCGGGCCCGTGATGCGGTTGCGCCCTGCAGCCTTGGCCGCATACAGCTTGCGGTCGGCACGTTCGAAAAATGCCTGCAGGCTCTCCCCGGGCATCCAGTCCGCCACGCCGGCGCTGAAGGTATAGGAAATAGTGCTGCCACCGTGCGCACAGGGCGTGCGCCGCACCGAATCCAGCAGGCGCTCCGCCACGTCCATCACCGCATCGCTGCGCATGTCGGGAAACAGCACCGCGAATTCCTCGCCGCCGACCCGCCCGACGTGGTCGCCGGTGCGCAGCGTGGCGGTGGCCAGCAGGCCGAAATGCCGCAGCACCGCGTCGCCGGCCGCATGGCCGTGAGTATCATTGATGCGTTTGAAATAGTCGATGTCCAGCAACAGCAGCGTCAGCGGCCGCCGCGTGCGCAAGGCCTGGGCGCAATAGCGCTCGGCCTGCAGCCACCACGCCTTGCGCGACATCAGGCCCGTCAGGAAATCCGTGCTGGCCTCCTGTTCGCGGTCCGCCAGCATCCGGTCGTGGATGATCATGATGGTGCCCAGGGTCAGGCATGGCATCGTCAGCACGCCCAGCGTCATGAACGCGATGTTCCACGCCGTGGGCTGCAGCAGGGCCTGCGCCGTCGCGATATCGAACAGGTAGACGGCGGCGCGCGCCGCGCACACCGCCGCGGACACCAGCGCCACCACGCGCACGAAATGGTAGCTGTAGCGGGACCGGTTCATCGGCATGCCGCGCTTGACCGTCATGGCGATGGCCGCCATGAACCCGAACATCAGCCCGGACATGACCACCATGCGAGGTCCGACCTCGGGTTCGATGTAGGTGTAGAACGCCAGCACCAGCAACGTTGCGCTGGAAGCCAGCGCCATGAGGCGCCTGGGCACGGTAAGGCCCACCAGCCGGCGCAATCCCGTGTAGTACGCGCATAGCGCCAGGACCACGGCGGTATTGCTGGCGATCACCGACACCCACAACGGCGCCTCGGTGACCTGGAAGGCATAGAGCCCGAACGCTGCCAGCGTCAGCAGGTTGGCGCGTATCGCCTCCTTGATGCCCGCCATGCCGCTGCGGGCCAGGGACCCCAGCACGCACAGCGCAAGCACTCCCGCCAATGCCGCTATCAAAAGCAAGTTCACGGGAGCGATCATCGCCAGGCGCCGCCAGACGCGGTTATCAGCTGTTGCGGGTGGACTTCACGATGGTCATGGCGGAAGCAATCATGCCGCCCACATCCGCCAGGTTCGCCGGCAGAATCAGCGTGTTGCCTTCCTTGGCGACGTTGCCGAACGCCTCGACGTAGCGCTCGGCGACCTTCAGGTTCACGGCTTCCATGCCGCCGGGCTGGCGCACGGCGTCGGCCACCTGGGTGATGGCCTTGGCGGTGGCCTCGGCAATCGCCAACACCGCAGCGGCCTCGCCCTGCGCCTGGTTGATCTGCGCCTGCTTTTCGCCTTCGGAACGGGCAATCGCGGCTTCGCGCTCGCCGGTGGCGATGTTGATCTGCTCCTGGCGGCGGCCTTCGGAGGCCGCGATCAGGGCGCGTTTTTCACGCTCGGCGGTGATCTGGGCCTGCATCGAACGCAAGATCTCGTTGGGCGGGGTCAAGTCCTTGATCTCGTAGCGCAGCACCTTCACGCCCCAGTTCAGCGCCGCCTCGTCCAGCGAAGCGACGATGTTGCTGTTGATGGAATCGCGCTCTTCGAAGGTGCGGTCCAGCTCCATCTTGCCGATGACCGAACGCAGGGTCGTCTGCGCCAGCTGCGTGATGGCCGAGATGTAGTTCGACGAACCGTAGGAGGCGCGCATCGGGTCGGTCACCTGGAAGTACAGCACGCCGTCGACCTGCAGCTGCGTGTTGTCGCGCGTGATGCAAACCTGGCTGGGCACGTCCAGCGGGATTTCCTTGAGCGAATGCTTGTACGACACGCGCTCGATGAACGGGATGACAAAGCCCGCGCCGGGCGACAAGACCCGGTCGAACTTGCCCAGGCGCTCGACCACCCAGGCGTGCTGCTGGGGCACGATGGCGATGGCCTTGATGACTATCAGTATCGCCAACGCGACGATGACAAGCAGGACGATGGTGGATGTATCGATCATCATGATTCGGAGCCTCTCCTTCTGGTAAATACACTCGCGGGAATAGCCCGAAAACACGGACGCCCGCTGCCGGCCCCGCCCGCGGCGGGTCGGCGCTGATCAGGCCGATCCCGGCGTGCCCCTGGGGGCCAGCACCAGAATCGAGCCGCGCATTTCGATGATGGTTTGTTCGCCAGCCACCGGCGCCTGGCCCTGGGCCAGCTCCGCCTGCCAGTGCGCGCCGCGGTACCAGACGCGCGCGGTGCCCTGGTCCGACCAGGCCTCGACCGACACGGTCTGGCCGATGTCCAGGTTCACATCGGCATTGCGGGCGGAATCGACCTCGCGCTTTTTCAGCACGCGGGTCTTGCGCAGGACCAGCAGGCCCAGCAGCAGCACGATGCCGCAGCCCACCAGTTGCCACTCCAGGCCCGCGCCCAACCATGCGGCCACGCCGCCTGCCGCCAGGCCCAGGGCCACCAGCAGCAGATAGAAAGTCCCCGTCGCCAGTTCCCCGATCAGGGCCAGCGCGGCCAGTCCCAGCCAGATCCACATAGTCTTTGTTCGCCCGAAAGGATGAGTATGTGAGCGGAATTGTACGTATTTCCGGGACGGAACGGGAAAGGCGCTTGAGTCGCGGACCGGAGCGCTGGATTATGATGTGCGCTGGCGGTGGAAATCCCTGTGGAACCCGGCGCCCGCATCCTTTACGCACAAGCCTCCAATGACCGCTGCAATACCCTCCGCTCTACCCGTCCTGATCCTGCATACCGGCGATCCGGACGATACGCTCAAAAGCCAGTTCGGCGGCTATGCCGAACAACTCGCGCAGGCCGCCGGCCTGAGCGCCGAGGCCATGGAAATCGTGCCCGTGCACGAAGGCAAGCGGCCGCAGGCCCCCGCCCGCTATCGCGCCGCCCTGATCACGGGCTCGCCCGCCATGGTGACCGACAAGGAACCCTGGAGCGAGGACACCGCCGCCTGGCTGCGCGAAGCCGCCGCGGCCGGCCTGCCCATGTTCGGCGTGTGCTACGGCCACCAGCTCCTGGCCTACGCGCTGGGCGGCAAGGTCGGCTACAACCCCGCCGGACGCGAGGTCGGCACCCAGACGGTCGAACTGCTGCCGCCCGCCGCCGGCGACAAGCTGCTGGCGGGACTGCCGCCCACCTTTCCCGCCCAGATGCTGCACGCGCAGACCGTGCTGCAACCGCCCCCCGGCGCCGCCGTACTGGCGCGGTCGGACCTGGACGAGCACCAGATGATCCGCATCGGCCGCAACGTGTTCTCGACCCAGTTCCATCCCGAATTCGGTCCCGACTTCATCCGCGCCCACCTGGAACGCTTCGGCCGCCGCTACGCGGCTGAAAACCTGGACGTCCCGGGGCTGTCCGCCAATGTCCGCGCCACCCCCGTGGCCGGCGGCCTGTTGCGGCGCTTCCTCGACGCCTACGCGCCCGCGTAGCCGCCCCGCGCGGCCGCCGCGCAATATACGGAGTGCGGCGGCGGCAGGCTTTTGAGACGATGGGTCCAAGCGCGCAAATCCACGCGCAACAGGAGCTTTTCCATGAACCAAGCCGCCGCCCTGAGCAAACAGCACGCCGCCGCCATCGAACGCGCCTGCCGCGCCCTGGAAGCCGAGCAGCCGCCGGATCTGTCCACGTTGGCCGAGCAGGCCGGCATGAGCCGCTTCCATTTCCACCGCGTCTTCAAGGCGGCCACCGGCATCACCCCCAAGGCCTACGCCGACGCCCTGCGCGCCGGCCGTACCCGGCAGCAGCTCAAGCAAAGCGCCAGCGTCACGGACGCCATGTATGACGCGGGCTTCAATTCCAGCGGCCGCTTCTACGAAGCCGCCCCCGCCATCCTGGGCATGACGCCCACCGCCTTCCGCAAGAACGGCCAGGGCGTGGAAATCCGCTTCGCGGTGGCGCAATGCTCGCTGGGCGCGCTGCTGGTGGCGGCCAGCGACACCGGCATCTGCGAAATCGCCCTGCATGAAGATCCCGAGCAACTGGTGCGCAACCTGCAGGACCGCTTCAAGGCCGCCCGCCTGATCGGCGCCGACGCGCAATTCGAAGGCTGGGTCGCGGCCGTGGTCGGCTTCGTCGAAGACCCCTCGCGCGGCCTGGACCTGCCGCTGGACGTGCGCGGCACGGCCTTCCAGCGCCAAGTGTGGCAAGCGCTGCGCGAGATCCCCGTGGGCGAGACCGCCACCTACACCGACATCGCCGAACGCATAGGCTCGCCGCGCGCCGTGCGGGCCGTGGCGCGCGCCTGCGCCACCAACAACATCGCGCTGGCCATTCCCTGCCACCGCGTGGTCCGCACCGACGGCTCGCTGGCCGGCTACCGCTGGGGCATAGACCGCAAGCGCGAATTGATCGCGCGCGAAGCGCTGGCGGCATGAAGCCTGCCAGCGCCCTCGGCATCCTTGGCGACAGTCGTCAAAACTGAAACACCGAAGATGCACGAATGTTGTTGAATTCCTTGATCGCGGATTCAAACTGCGCCGTCTCGGCCGAGGACAGTATGAAAGTGTCCGACGCGTCCTGGCGCTTGATGATCGCCGCCAGGTTCGGTGCCGATATGCCCTGCGCTTTCGAAAAATCGAGCGCGCCTTTGCCTTCGGCATACAGCCGTTCCAATGTGTCTTTGGAAGACGCCAGGGATTTCCAGGGGTCGGTGCTGGCCGTGACCCTGACGATGATGTGATTGTTCTTGACCCGATTTCCTGCGTAGGACAATCCGGCGATCTCGTCGTAAGCCAGGCTCTTGCCGTCGAGTTTTTCCAGCGGCAGCACCCCCGGCTCCTGCGCCTTGCCCGCAATCACGATGGCATGAATACCCGGTTTTTCAGTATAGGCAGCGGATGTGCTTCCCTGCAGAAAGCGCAACCCGAAACTCGCGAACGGCACCGTATCCGCTCCCTCCTGAATTGCGCGCTCGACGACTTGACTGAATGAATCGCCGAAGACAGATGCGTACTCCGCGTACGGATTGACAGGAATGGGGATTCTCTTGCTGACCTCAATAACGGTTTCCAGCGTCTTGGTGAAATCGGTCTTTTCCTTTTTCTTGCTGAGAAAGAGATCCATCACGATGCTGGTCACCAGATAATCTTCCCCGCTCAAGTTGAAAGTATCCAACAGAGGGAGACTCTTGATCGGGATTTCGACCCGTCCATCGTCATAGGTCTTAACGTCGAATTTGTAGACGCGGCTAATGGTCAGCGTCGTGGATGAACTATTCCGTTTCCTGGAATTTATGCTCATCTTCGCCGTAATGGCCACCTCTTTGTCCTTGGTGAACCATCCGTTTTCCTTGAACAGGACGGCACGCTCCAGGAAGATTGACGCCGCATCGGTCTTGATATCGAAAGATCCCGCCGGCAGGCCGCCAGCAATGGGCACGATGGTCGCGCCCCCTGAAACATCGGCTGCCAAGGCAGAGTCCCCCAGCAGCGACGCTCCCAGGCAAAGCGCAGCAACTACAGATGCCGTTTTCATGCTTTCCCCTTTTCGTGGCATTGCCACGGCCAAATTCAGCATTTACGGATCCGGCGGACTGCGCAAGCCGGTAATGGCAAAGATTGTCCTACCCGGACTCGGGCTTGCCAAGCCCCATGTGAGCCAGCAAAAACCCGAATAAAAAAACCCCGCGTCCTCTCGGACGCGGGGTTTTCACATCAGCAAGCCGATCAGTTCTTGGCGAGGCGCTGCCAGGTATCGACAACGGTATCCGGGTTGAGCGACATCGACAGGATGCCCTCGTCCTTCAGCCATTGCGCGAAGTCCGGATGGTCGCTGGGGCCTTGGCCGCAGATGCCCACGTACTTGTTGGCGGCCAGGCAAGCCTTGATCGCGCGGCGCAGCATGAACTTCACGGCCTCGTCGCGTTCGTCGAAGTCGGCAGCCAGCAACTCCATGCCGGAATCGCGGTCCAGGCCCAGCGTCAGCTGGGTCATGTCGTTCGAGCCGATCGAGAAGCCGTCGAAGTACTGCAGGAACTCGTCGGCCAGGATGGCGTTGGACGGCACTTCGCACATCATGATGAGCTTCAGGCCGTTCTCGCCGCGCGCCAGGCCGTGCTTGGCGAGCAGGTCCACCACCTTGGACGCCTGGCCCAGGGTGCGCACGAAAGGCACCATGATTTCGACGTTGGTCAGGCCCATTTCATCGCGCACCTTCTTCAGCGCTTCGCATTCCATGCGGAAGCACTCGGCGAAGTCCTCGGCGATGTAGCGCGACGCGCCGCGGAAGCCCAGCATGGGATTCTCTTCCTCGGGCTCGTAGCGCGAACCGCCGACCAGCTTGCGGTACTCGTTGGACTTGAAGTCCGACATGCGCACAATGACGGGCTTGGGGTAGAAAGCGGCCGCGATGGTCGCCACGCCTTCGGCCATCTTCTCGACGAAGAAGGCACGCGGGCTGGCATGGCCGCGGGCGGCCGATTCCACGGCCTTCTTCAGTTCGCCGTCGACGTTCGGGTAGTCCAGCACCGCCTTGGGGTGGATGCCGATGTTGTTATTGATGATGAATTCCAGGCGCGCCAGGCCCACGCCGCCGTTCGGGATCTGGGCGAAGTCGAAGGCCAGTTGCGGGTTGCCCACGTTCATCATGATCTTCAGATCGATGGGGGGCATGTCGCCGCGGCGCACTTCTTCCACTTCGGTTTCGATCAAGCCGTCATAGATGCGGCCTTCGTCGCCCTCGGCGCAAGACACGGTCACGGCCTGGCCTTCCTTCAGCAGGTCGGTCGCGTTGCCGCAGCCCACGACCGCCGGAATGCCCAGCTCGCGCGCGATGATCGCCGCGTGGCAGGTGCGGCCGCCGCGGTTGGTGACGATGGCGGAGGCGCGCTTCATCACGGGTTCCCAGTTGGGATCCGTCATGTCGGTGACCAGCACGTCGCCCGGCTGGACCTTGTCCATGTCGGAGATGTCGCCGACCACGCGCACCGGACCCGCGCCGATCTTCTGGCCGATCGCGCGGCCGGTGATCAGGACCTGGCCGGTGGCCTTCAGGCGGTAGCGCTGCTGCACGTCGTTGACGCCCTGCTGCGACTTCACCGTTTCCGGGCGCGCCTGCAGGATGTAGATCTTGCCGTCGATGCCGTCACGGCCCCACTCGATGTCCATCGGGCGCTGGTAGTGCTTCTCGATGATGACGGCGTAGCGGGCCAGCTCGTTGACCTCGTCGTCGGTCAGCGAGTAGCGGTTGCGCTCGGACACCGGCACGTCGACCGTGCGCACGGCACGGCCTTCGGGGCGCTCGGGGTCGAACTCCATCTTGATCAGCTTGGAGCCGATGCGGCGGCCCACGATCGGATAGTGGCCCTGGGCCAGCGTCGGCTTGAAGACGTAGAACTCGTCGGGATTGACCGCGCCCTGCACCACGGTTTCGCCCAGGCCATAGGACGAGGTGATGAACACCACGTCCTGGAAGCCGGATTCGGTGTCGATGGTGAACATGACGCCGGCGCTGCCCTTGTCGGAGCGCACCATGCGTTGGATGCCGGCCGACAGCGCGACGTCGGCGTGCGCGTAGCCCTTGTGCACGCGATAGGAAATGGCGCGGTCGTTGTACAGCGACGCGAACACGTGGCGGATCTTGTCCAGCACGTCATCGATGCCGACGACGTTGAGGAAGGTTTCCTGCTGGCCGGCGAACGAGGCGTCGGGCAGATCTTCGGCGGTGGCGGAGGAGCGCACGGCGAACGAGCCCTTGCCGTCAGCGTCGAGCTTGGCGAAGGCGGTACGGATCTGCGATTCGAATTCGGACGAGAACGGCGCGTCGATGATCCATTGGCGGATCTGCGAGCCGGCGTTGGCCAGTTCGCGCACGTCTTCGGGGTTCAGCGTGGTCAGGCGTTCGGCGATGCGCTTGTCCAGGCCAGAGGCCTTGAGGAAGTCGCGGAAGGCGTCAGCGGTCGTGGCAAAGCCGCCCGGTACGCGGACGCCCGCGCCAGACAGCTGGCTGATCATTTCGCCTAGTGATGCGTTCTTGCCTCCTACCGAGTCCACATCCGTCATGCGGAGCTGCTCGAACAAAACAACATACGACATTGAAGTCACCTTTTACAATGGAATGAAAGCGAGTTTGGTCAATGCATCAGGAAGCTGGATCACAACCGGATCACAGCCCCAATTTACGCGCTGACCAAACTGGCCTTGGACCGCCCTTGGGGTGACTTATAGGGGCCTGATTGTACTCGGTGGAGTGCATCCGGCTATCTGCCTGGTTGGAATTTTTTACACATGACATCTACCCCGATCGTACGCACGGTATACATCGTTTCCGACAGTACCGGCATCACCGCAGAAACCTTCAGCCAGTCAGTGCTTTCGCAGTTTGAAGAGGTCAATTTCAAGCCTGTCCGCCTGCCTTTTGTCGACACGCTGGAAAAGGCTGCGGAAGTGGCCATGCGGATCGACCGCAGCGCCCTGGAGGCTGGCGTTCCCCCTATCGTGTTCAGCACCCTGGTCAATCCCGACATCCTGGCGCGCGTTCGTCAGGCGAACGGGGTTTTCCTGGACCTGTTCGGCACCTTCGTCAGCCATATCGAGCAGGCCCTGGGCCTGAAGTCCAGCCACTCCATCGGCCGCTCGCACATGCAGGCCAATTCGGAAAAGTACCGCAACCGCATCGACGCCATCAATTTCAGCCTGGCGCATGACGACGGCCAGTTCGTGAACCAGCTGGACCAGGCGGACGTGATCCTGGTCGGCGTGTCCCGCTGCGGCAAGACGCCCACCAGCCTGTACCTGGCCATGCAGTACGCCATCAAGGCGGCCAACTTCCCACTCACGCCGGACGATTTCGAGCGCGGCACCCTGCCCTCGACCATCGCCCCGCACCGCGGCAAGCTGTTCGGCCTGTCGATCCAGCCCGAACGCCTGGCCGAAGTCCGCAACGAGCGCCGCCCCAACAGCCGCTATGCGCAGTTGGAACAGTGCCGCTACGAAGTGGCCGAGGCCGAGCGCATGATGCGCCGGGAGGGCATTTCCTGGCTGTCCAGCACCACCAAATCGATCGAGGAAATCGCCACGACGGTGTTGCAGGAAGTGGGTCTGGACCGGGGCTGAAAATGGCAAGGGCGCGCCGATGGCGCGCCCTCCTTTAAAACATGGCCCAGATCAGGGGCGCAGCTTGACGCGCTCGCGCGACCCGGCGCCCCAATATTGCAGCGGCCCCATTTCCCGCTGGGCGGTTGCCTCCGACTCTTCCAGGCGCATGTCCTGGCGGCCCATGTTGGACGAATTGCCACTTACGCCTTCGATGCTCAAGCGCACGTAGCGGGTCTGGCCCGGGGCCAGCGTGAACGACAGTTTCTCGTCGTCGCGCAAAGTGTCGACCACGTACTGGCCAGCAGGCCGGTTCACATAGAAGAAGCTACCCGGCTTGGAGCGGCCGACCTTCAGGCCGTTCACGCGCAGGTACGGCTGGGCCGACACCACGCCAACCGGCGCCGGCGGCTGGTAAAAGTAGATGCGGCCCGTTTCCGGCACCATCATGGGAATGGAACTGGCAACCTCCTTGTACCGAGGACCGCTGCAACCCGCCAACAGGGCCGCGCCCAGCACGGCGGCAGCCACCAACTTGAACCTGCGCTTCATTCCGTCTTCTCCGGTTTGCCTGCCTCGCAGGCCATCAACGCTACGGCCCGGTGCGAACAGGTATATATATAAATCTAAAACATACATATTGTAATTTTACTCGTAGCGCAGCGGCTCGCGCTCGCGCCGGCCTGCGCCCCAATAACGCAGGTCCTTCATGGCCTGCAGGGCTTCGTCAGCGGAGGCCTCCAGCCGCAGGACCTGCCGCCCGCCCGCGATATCCACCCGCAGGTACTGGGTCTGCCCCGCGGCCAAGGGGACCTTGAGTGCATCCTTGCGCTCCTTGCGGTCGGTGGCGGTAATGACTTCCAACTCGCCTGGCGCGCGGTCCACGAAGAAAAAGCGGCCGGATTTGGAACGCCCGACCTTGCGGCCATCGACCAGGATTGCGGGCTGCGCGACTTTGTCGCCGTTGGGCGTCGCGGGCTGGTAGAAGTAGATCCGGCCTTCGGCAGCTTCCAGCGCCGGAATGCGGTCCGCCACGTCGCCATACCGGGGGCCGGCGCAAGCGGCTAGCAACAGCGCCACGCCCAGCGCGGCAAGACTCGATTTGATCCAGCTTTTCATGTCCCGTCCTTGATCCGGTCGCGCCCGGCCGAGCGGCTCAAGGCCACCTCGTTCAGGCAAACGGGGCAGTATAAAGAGGGGACGGTGCCTTCAATCGGCGGAAAAACGGCGAAACGCCGGGTTGCTCGGCCTTCAGCCCGGAGTGCCGCGCAAGGCTTGGCGCCGCTGCTCGAAGAGGCAGATCGCGGCTGCGGCGCCTACATTGAGCGATTCCACCGCCGCCATGTCGTGCGGTATGCGCACCTTGAGGCGCGCGGCGGCAAGCAGTTCCGCGGCCACGCCCTGGCCCTCATGGCCGAACACCCAGGCGCAGCGTTGCGGCAGCACGCCTTCGTACAGGTCGCGCGCCCCGTCCAGCGCGGTCGCCACCAGCGGTATCTGCAGCCGGGGCAGCAAGGCGGCCAGATCGACATGCTCGTGGATAGCCAGCGCGAAATGGGCGCCCTGGCCGCTGCGCAGCACCTTGGGAGACCAGGCGGCGGCGGTGCCCGTCGCCAGGAAGACGCGCTTCACGCCCGCCGCCGCGCAGGTGCGCAGCAGCGTGCCGACGTTGCCGGGATCCTGGATGCGGTCGAACAGCACGCAGTTCTCATCCACGGCATCGGGCAGGTCCAGGACCGGCGGCGTCACCTGAAAAGCCACGCCCTGCCCGCTTTCGACGGCTGCCAGGGACTGCATCAGGCGCGCGTCCAGGGCCAGGCAGTCGCGGTCCGGCACGGCGGCCGCCAGCGCCGCGATATCGGGCTGGGACAAGCGTTCCACGTCGAAGATCGCCTGATCGGGCGCGCCGTGATGCTGCAGCCAGGCCTGGCACAGGTGCACGCCCTCCAGCAGCACCGGCGCGCCGCGCTTGCCCGCCGTGACGGCGAGCTTGGCCAGCGCCTTGACCGCGGGATTGTCGCGGGAACTGATGTGCTTCATAAGCTCAGGCTAAAGGCCTTGATGGGAGCGAAGCTGCGCCGGTGTTCGGCGCAGGGGCCGTGCTCGCGCAGCATCTCCAGATGCAGCGCGGTGCCATAGCCCTTGTGCTGGTCGAAGGCGTACTGGGGATACAGGGCATGCAGACGCAGCAGGTCCGCGTCGCGCGCCGTCTTGGCGAGGATCGAGGCCGCGGAAATCGCGGGCACTAGGGCATCGCCTTTGATGACGGTCTGCACCGTGCAGCCCAGCTTGGGAGCCTGGTTGCCGTCCACCAGCGCCAGTTGCGGCATCGTGGACAAGCCCTGCACGGCACGCTGCATCGCGAGCATCGTGGCGCGCAGGATGTTCATGCTGTCGATCTCGGCGACGCTGGCGCTGGCGATGCACCAGGCCAGCGAGAATTCCTGGATTTCAAGCGCCAGCGCCTCGCGCGTGGCCGCCTTGAGCACCTTGGAATCCGCCAGGCCGGCGATGGGCCGCGCCGGATTCAAGATGACGGCAGCCGCGTAGACGGCGCCCGCCAGCGGGCCGCGGCCCGCCTCGTCGACGCCCGCCGTGACCATGGCTGGCTGCTCTGGCGCCGCGAACAGCTCAGGCTGCTCCACCTGCCACCTCCAGGATCGCCTGGGCGGCCAGCGCGGGCGTGTCGCGCAGCAGCTCCTGATGCAGAGCCGTAAAGCGCGCCTCGATGCGCGTCCGGCCCGCGTCGTCGGTCAGGGACGTCCAGGTCGCTTCCGCGAGCTTTTCGGGGGTTGCGTCGTCCTGCAGCAGTTCCGGCACGGCGAAATCGCGCAGCAGCACGTTCGGCAAGCCGACCCAGGGCAGGTAGGGCCGCTGCTGGCCGGACTTCCAGGCCATGATGCGGCGCATCCAGGGCGACAGCACGTAGGAAATCACCATGGGACGCTTATACAGAGCCGTTTCCAGCGTGGCGGTGCCGCTGGCCACCAGCACCGCCGTGGCGGCCTCCATGACGGTCCACGCCACCGGCGCCTGGCGCTCTCCGCCCTCGCCGTGCAGATCGTTCGCGGTGACGCAGCGCAGCCCTGGCACGGGGTACTGGGCCAGGATGGCCTGGAACTCCGCGCGCCGCTGGTCATTGACCATGGGCACCACGCATTGCAGCGCCGGATCTTTCTTCAGCAGGATCTGGGCAGCCTGCAGGAAACGCGGCGCCAACAGACGGATCTCGGACGAACGGCTACCCGGCAGGATCGCCAGCACGCGGGCGTTCTGATCGATGCCCAGACGCTCGCGCGCCGCGGCGCGGTCCGGCTGCATGGGCACGGCCCCGGCCAGCGGGTGACCCACGTAAGTGACCGGAATGCCTTCCTTGCGGTAGATCTCTTCCTCGAACGGGAACAGCACCAGCATGTGCGACACCGACTCGCGGATCTTGTGGATGCGCTCGTAGCGCCAGGCCCAGATCGACGGTCCGACGAAATGCACCGTGGGCGTGCCTGCCTGGCGCAATTGGTGCTCCAGGCGCAGGTTGAAGTCCGGCGCGTCGATGCCGACGAATACGGCGGGCGGCTCCGCCAGCCAGCGCTGCTTGACGTTCCGATAGGTGCCAAGCAGGCTGGGCAGGCGCTTGAGCGCGTCGACATAGCCGAACACGGTCAAGGCGTGCATGGGATGCCAGGCATCGAAGCCGCGCGCCTGCATCTGCGGCCCGCCTATGCCCTCGCAGCGGATGCCGGCGTCGCGCGCTTGCAGACCGGCAATGATGCGACCGGCCAGCAAGTCGCCCGAAGGCTCGCCGGCCACCATGCCGATCCGCGTGCTCATGGACGGATGATGCCGCGGCTCGCGACGTCCAGGAAGTCCAGCAGGGTTTGCAGATGCGGGGCGACCTCGGGCTCCGCCTGCTGGCGGGCACGCATTTCGGCGCGCGCCGCGTCCAGCGACAGGCCTCGGCGGTAAATGAGCTTGTAGGCGTCGCGCAGGGCCGAAATGGCGGCGGGCGTGAAGCCGCGGCGCTTGAGGCCTTCGACGTTGACGCCCACCGGGCGGCAAGGATTGCCCGCGGCCAGCACGAAAGGCGGCGTGTCCTGCATGAGGGAGCTGTTGCCGCCCGTCATGCTGTGCGCGCCAATGCGCGCAAACTGGTGCACACCGGTCAGGCCGCCCACGATGGCCCAATCGCCGACGTGGACGTGGCCGCCCAGCTGCACCGAATTGGCCAGAATGGTGTTGCTGCCAATGTGGCAGTCGTGCGCCACGTGCACGTACGCCATGACCCAGTTGTCGTCGGCTATCGTCGTGACCCCGCCGTCCTGCACGGTACCCGTGTTGAGCGTGACGAATTCCCGGAAGGTGTTGCGGTCGCCGATTTCCAGGCGCGTAGGCTCGCCCTGGTACTTCTTGTCCTGCGGCATGCCGCCGACCGAGCAATAGCGGTAGAAGCGGTTGTCGCGGCCGATGGTCGTCACCCCGTCCACCATGCAGTACGGGCCGATCTCGGTGCCCGCGCCGATGGTCACATTGGGACCGATGGTCGCGAACGCACCCACGACGACGGTCGGGTCGAGCTTGGCCGCCGGATCAACGACGGCGGTGGGGTGAATGTTTCCTGCCATTTACTCTTCCAGGCTGCGAATCGCGCACATCAGCTTGGCCGAGGCGACTTCCTGGCCGTCCACCGTCGCGCGCGCTTGGTACTTACAGATGCTGCGGCTCAGGCGTTCGGCTTCCACCTCGATGCGCAACTGGTCGCCCGGCACCACGGGACGGCGGAAACGCGCGCCGTCGATGCCGACCAGGTAATACGCGGTCTTGGAACCTTCGCACTTCAGGCCGCCGTTCTCGTCCGTAAACGAGAACAGGGCGGAGGCCTGAGCCATGGCTTCCACGATGAGCACGCCCGGCATCACCGGGTGGTGCGGGAAATGGCCGTTGAAAAACGGTTCATTGATCGAGACGTTCTTGATGGCCACGATGGACTTGCCGGGCACCATTTCGACGACGCGGTCAATCAGCAGCATCGGATAACGATGCGGCAGTCTCTCCATGATCCCCTTGATGTCGAGTTCCATTTTTCTATGCTTTCCTGCGAAGTAAAGTAATCGTGCGGCGCGGACGCGCCAGGGGCGGCAATGCGCCCTAGTCTTTTTCCAGCGTCCGCACGCGCCGGCGCAACTGCGCCAACTGTTGTATCACGGCGGCGTTGCGCTGCCATTCGCCATGTTCCGCATACGGGAAGACCCCGGTATAGCGGCCAGGCTTCGAAATGCTGGAGGTCACCGCTGTGCCTCCGGAAATATGCACATCGTCGCCCAGCGTCAGGTGTCCCGACAGCATGGCCGCACCGCCGATGGTGCAGCGCTCGCCGATGGTGGTCGACCCGGCCACGCCGACGCAAGCCGCAACGGCGGTATGCGCGCCGATCCGGCAGTTGTGGGCGACCATGATCTGGTTGTCCAGCTTCACGCCATCGGACAGGACGGTGTCCTCCAGCGCCCCGCGGTCGACGGTGGTGTTGGCGCCGATCTCGACGTCGTCACCGACGGTCACGCCGCCGAGCTGGGGAATCTTGCCCCAGGCGCCCTTGCCCAGCGTCGGGTCCGGCGCAAAGCCGAAGCCGTCCGCGCCCAGCACGGCGCCGCTATGGATGATCGCGCGCGCGCCCACTTTCACCCCGTCATACAGGGTGACATGGGCGTACAGGCGGCTGCCGGGTCCAACGGACGAGCCGGCGCCGATGACGCAGCCAGGTCCGAGCACGGTATCGCGGCCGATGCGGGCGCCGGATTCGACAACGCAATTCGGGCCGATACGCACGCCCTCTTCGATGATGGCGTCAGCGGCGACAACCGCGGAGGGATGCGTGGACGCGGGCAGCGCGGGGCGCCTGGCGGCGTCGAACCACTGCGCCAAACGGGCGTAAAGCAGATAGGGATGCTGACAGACGACCAGCGCGAACGGCGGCCGGGCGTGGCCTTCGGCTTCCAGAGCCTGGGCCACGTCGGGCGAGACGATGACCGCCCCTGCTTGCGTGGCGCCTAGCTGACTCTGGTAGCGGGGGTTGGCCAGGAAAGCGATTTCCTGCCGACCCGCCGATGACAGGGTTCCGATGCCGCAGACCCGCATGGGGTCTGCACCTGGAACCGCACTGATACGCCAGTCCATTCCCTGGGTGTTGGCGGCGCTCAACAGTGTTTCCAGCGTTGGCGCGCGGGCAAGATCCAGTAAAACCGGCATAGCTTGACAGGTGCTGCTTACTTGCCCAGGCTCTGGATCACCTTGTCGGTGATGTCGATGCGCGGGTTGACCGTGACGGCGTCCTGAATGATCAGGTCGTAGCTTTCCTGTTCGGCGATGCGCTTGATGGCGTCATTGGCCTTCGTCACGATGCCGGAGAACTCTTCGTTGCGGCGGCGGTTGAAGTCTTCCTGGAACTCGCGGCGCTTGCGCTGCAGGTCGGTATCCAGGTTGGACAGTTCGCGCTGGCGCTTGACGCGGTCGGACTCGGACAGAACGGGAGCGTCCTTGTCGAACTTCTCGGCTTGCGAACGCAGGCTGTTATTCAGGCGCTGGAGCTCGTCGTCGCGCTTCTTGAATTCGGCTTCGATCTTGCTTTGCGCTGCCTTGGCCGGACCCGACTCGCGCAGGATCCGCTCGGTATTGACGAAACCGATCTTCGTGCCTTGGGCCTGCGCGGGAATCGCTGCAGCCGAACCGAGAATGAGCGCACCTACCAGGGCAATCGAGCCGCCCAGCTTGCCGCGGCGCTTGGCGCGCAGCGAATTCGAGGATTTAAGTGCGGAATCAGACATCATGAAAATCTCACCTTCCAGTAAGGCAAAGCCAAAGTGTGTATTGTGCCACTAAACAGCAAGGGAGCCGGCTGAGCGCCCCTCCCCCTTGTTTTCAAGCGTAACGACGCGCTTAGAAACCCGTTCCGATCTGGAACTGGAAACTCTGCTTGTCGTCGCCCGACTTCGAATTGAGCGGACGGGCGTAGGACAACTGCAACGGCCCCATCGGCGACTGCCACGACAGGCCGATACCGGCCGAGAACCTCCAGCCGCACGGATCCTCGACCTCGCTGCCGGGCTTGCCGCCGGTGCAGCTCTGGCCGCTGCCCGCCGATACCTGGCCGGCGTCCGAGAAAATGAACCAGCGCAGCGTGCGGTCCTTCGACGCGCCCGGGAACGGCAGATAGAGCTGCGCGTTGGCGATGACGCGCCGCGTGCCGCCCAGGTAGTCGCCCGTCTTCGAATCGCGCGGACCCAGCGACGAGCCTTCGTAGCCGCGCACCGTGCCGATACCGCCGGCATAGACGTTCTTGATGATCGGGTAATCCTTGCTGCCGTAGCCCTGCCCCCAATCGACCATGCCATTCAAGGCGAGGGTATAGGAGCCGCCCAGCGGCACGAAGTACTGCTGCTGCGCCGTCAACATCGTGTACTGCAGATCGATGGTCGACAGATCGGCCTTCAGGCGGGTGTAGCCGCCCTTGGTCGGGGCCAAGCCGCTGTCGCGCGTGTCCTTCGTCCAACCGGTGGTGAAGATCACCGAGTTGGTCGCATCGCCGTAGTCCCTGACGAACTTCTCATAGGCCGCCGGCGAGTTGTTGAACAGGTCGATCTGGTTGCGTTCGACGTTCGCACCCAGCATGATGCGGTCGTATTCCGAGATCGGCACGCCGAAGTTCATGCCCAGGCCCATGGCCTTGACGCGGTAGTCGCCGTCGTTGTTGTTCCAGGGCTCGGTCACGCGATAGTAGGCGGACGTGGTGCGGCTGATGCCGTCCTTGGTCCAGTACGGATCGGTGTGCGACAGCACGATGGCACGGTTGGTCTTGCTGGTGTTCAGCTGCAGGGTCAGGTTGGTGCCGCTGCCGAAGACGTTGTCTTCGCTGATACCGGCCGACAGAATGGCCTTTTCGGACGAGCCGTAACCCACGCCCAGGTTGATCATGCCGGTGGGCTTTTCCTTGACGTCCACGTTGACGTCGACCTGGTCGGGAGAGCCCGGAACCGGATCGGTCTTGACGTTGACGTCGCTGAAATAGCCCAGGCGGTCGACGCGGTCGCGCGAGGTCTTGATGTCCTTGGCGTCGTACCAGGCAGCTTCCTGCTGGCGCATTTCGCGGCGCACCACTTCGTCGCGCGTGCGGGTATTGCCGCCGATCTGGATGCGGCGCACGTACACGCGGCGGCTGGGGTCGACGTAGAACGTCAGGTCGGCCTCATGCTTGGCGCGATCCAGCTGCGGGTTCGGGTTGACGTTGGCGAAGGCATAGCCCAGTTCGCCCAGGTAGTCGGTAATGGCCTTGGCCGAGCCGTTGGCCTTGGCGGCCGAGAACGTCTCTTCCGGCTTGATTTCGACCAGCGCGTTGATTTCCTTGTCCAGGCCCAGCAGATTGCCGGCCAGCTTCACGCTGCGCACCTTGTAGGGCTCGCCTTCGTGGACAGTAATCGTGATGCGGATGTCCTTGCGGTCCGGCGAAATCGTGACCTGGGGCGGCTCGACCGAAAATTCCAGATAGCCCTGATCCAGGTAGAACGAGCGCAGACGCTCCAGGTCGCCCTCGAGCTTTTCACGCGAGTACTTGTCGGTATCGGTGTACCAGGTCAGCCAGCCCGGCGTGGTCAGCTTGAATTCGTCGAGCAGATCGCTTTCGGAGAAGGCCTTGTTGCCGACGAAGCGGATTTCCTGGATGCGCGCGACCGAGCCTTCGAACACGTCGAAGCTCACGCCCACGCGATTGCGGGGCAGCGGGGTCACGGTGGAAGTCACTTCGATGCCGTACTTGCCCTTGGACAGGTACTGCTGCTTCAGTTCGTATTCGGCGCGCTCGAGCATGGAGCGGTCGAAGATGCGGCCTTCGGCGAAGCCCACTTGCGCCAGCGAGGTGGTAATGGCCTTGGAGTCGAACTCGCGCATGCCATTGAAGTTCACCGACGCGATCGTGGGACGTTCCTGCACGACCACCACGACGACATTGTTGTCCGTCTGGATCTGCACGTCGGTGAAAAAGCCGGTGCCGTACAAGCGGCGGATGGCTTCGGTGGCTTCTTCTTCGGTGAACTTTTCGCCCACCTTGACGGGGAGATAGCCGAAGACGGTGCCGGCGTCAGTCCGTTGAATACCCTCTACGCGGATATCCCGCACGACAAAAGGGTCGAAGGCGTGGGCGATGGCCGGAACCAGCAGTGCGGCGATCAAACCCGGCAGTACACCCTTTTTGTGATGAAACATCCGGCGAAAAGACATCCTTGAGTATCCTCGGTCGTGCAAATGGCGGGGGATTTTATGCTAAATCGCGTTCAAGTGAACAAACGCGTGAAATCATTGAACAGCGCAAGCCCCATCAGGCTTGCCAATAAACCTATGCCGGCGCGCTGTCCGATATCGATCCACCTTGCTGGCGGCGGGCTACCCCGCACAATTTCGACGAGATAGTACAGCAGATGGCCACCGTCCAGCATGGGAATAGGCAGCAAATTTAGTACGCCCAGGCTGATGCTGATCAAGGCGATATAGGCGATATACGCAACAATTCCGATTCTGGCGGTCTGGCCGGCGTAATCCGCGATGGTCACCGGGCCGCTGACATTGCGCCAGGAAACGTCGCCCGTCACCATGCGGCCCATCATGCGCAGGGAGAACCAGGCCGTGTCCCAGGTGCGGACCGCGCCTTTCCACAGGCTCTCTAACACGCCGTAGCGCACAGTCACCATGGGGATGTCGCCGCCCAGCTGGACGCCCAGTCGGCCGATCACCTGGCCGTTGACGGTCTCGGCGCGCGGCGTGACGTTCAGCGAAATATTGGCGCCGTCGCGCGCCAGCGTGAGCGCCAGGGTCTTGCCGGCGCTTTCCTGGATCTGCCGGACCAGGGCCCCGGTATCCGGCGTGAGCACGCCATTCACGGCCAGCACCAGGTCGCCTGCGCGCAAGCCGGCCGCCTGCCCTTCGCCGCCATCGTTGACGACGCGCACGGCGGGCTTGGGCTGGGCCAGCCGCACGCCGGCCGCCGCCAACGGGTCGCCGCCCGCCGGGTCCATGCTGTTGGACGGCAGGATCAGTTCACGCTGCTGCACCGCGCCCGCGGGGGTCTTGACCTCGATCCGGGCGCTGCCGCCAGTGGCCATGACGTCCATCAGACGCCAGCGCGCGTCCGACCAGGAGGCGACTTCTTCGCCGTCGATGGCAAGGATGTGGTCGCCCGAGAGCAGGCCCGCCTGCGCCGCCGGCGTGCCAGCGGCGGGCTGGGCGATGACGGCCACGGGCTCTTCGGTGCCGGCCATGTTGAGGCCGGCGTACAGGAACACCGCGAGTATCAGGTTGAAAATGGGGCCAGCGGCCACGATGGCAATGCGTTGGCCGACGGGCTTGCTGTTGAAAGCGCCCGCGACTTCCGCCGGGCTCGCGCCAGCAGGAGGATCGTCCTGCATCTTGACGTAGCCGCCCAGCGGCAGGGCCGAGACAGCCCATTCCGTGCCGTGGCGGTCGGTGCGACGCAGGATGACCTTGCCGAACCCCACCGAGAAGCGCAACACTTTCACGCCGCACAGGCGGGCCACCCAATAGTGCCCCAGTTCATGGAAGATGATCAGGGAGCCAAGCGCAACCGCAAAGGCCAACAGGGTGAAAAGCATCGAGGTCGGAGAAATCTAGAAAATCAGAGGCTGGCGAGCGACGACGATGACCTGTATCAGGCCAGGCCCAGGCTGCCCGCGAAGACGCGCGCGTCGGAGTCAAGGGCGAGCACGTCGTCAAGACTGTTGAGCGTAACAGATGCTTGCCGTGCCTGCCACTCCAAGGAAGCCTCGATAACCCGCGGAATCCAGGTGTACGGCAGGCGCCCGCCCAGGAAAGCCTCCACGGCGATCTCGTTGGCGGCATTCAGGGTCACGCAGGCCCCCTGCCCGGCCCGCAGCGCCGCGAAGGAATGCGCCAGGCATGGGAAACGCGCCAGATCGGGCTTCTCGAAGTCCAGCCGCCCCAGGCGAGTCAGATCCAGCGGACCGACGCCACTGTCCAGGCGTTCAGGAAATCCCAGGCCGTAGGCGATGGGGGTGCGCATATCCGGCTGGCCGAGCTGTGCCAGCACCGACCCGTCGTCGTACTCCACCATGGAATGCACCACGCTTTGGGGGTGCACCACCACTTCGATACGGTCGGCGGGCATGGCAAACAGCCAATGCGCCTCGATCACCTCGAGGCCCTTGTTGAGCATGGTGGCGGAATCCACCGAAATCTTGCGGCCCATGCTCCAGTTGGGGTGGGCGCAGGCCTGGGCCGGGGTCACTTCGTGCAGATCTTCCAGGTCGCGCCCGCGGAACGGGCCGCCGGAAGCAGTCAGGAGCAGGCGGCGCACGCCCGGCGCCGGGCTTTCCGGCGCCGTAGCACGCCCACCATGGGGCAGGCATTGGAAAATAGCGTTATGTTCACTGTCGATAGGCAGCAGTTCGGCGCCGTTATCGCGTATGGCCTGCATGAAGAGCGAGCCAGCCGCCACCAGCGCTTCCTTGTTGGCCAGCAGCACGCGCTTGCCGCTGCGGGCGGCCGCCAGGGCGGCGGGCAGGCCCGCGGCGCCTACGATGGCCGCCATGACCGAGTCGCATTGGGGATCGGCGGCGGTATCCGCCAAGGCCTGCGCGCCCACCCGGATCTCCGGCATGGGCCGCCCGCCCGCCCAGGCCGCGGCGAACTTCTTGCGGGCCGCCGCGTCGGGCACCACCACGACTGCTGCGCGGCTGGCCTGCGCCTGCTCCGCCAGGCGCGCCATCTGGCTGTAGGCCGACAAGGCATACACCGCCAGCCGCTCGGGGTGGCGGGCGATCACATCCAGCGTGCTTTCACCGATCGAACCGGTCGATCCCAGCACGACGACGCGTTGAAAAGCCGTCAAAACAACACTCCAGACAAAAGTAGCGCAAACGGCGCGACCGGGAGAATCGCGTCAATGCGGTCATAGACCCCACCGTGGCCCGGCAGCAGCGTGCTGGAATCCTTGCGGCCGGCGCGCCGCTTGAGCAGCGACTCGAACAGGTCTCCCACGATCGACACCACGCCCAGCAGTGCAGCGATGGGCAGGGCCAGCCAGAAGCTCCAGCGCTCGACCAGCGCGTGCCCGTAAGTGCCCTCCCAGAGGCTGGAAAGACCGATCCAGACCACCGCCCCCAATACGCCGGCGACCGCGCCTGCGATCGTCTTGCCCGGGCTGACCCGCGGCGCCAGTTTACGCTTGCCGAACGCTCTGCCGGCAAAATATGCGGCGATATCGGCGACCCAGACCAGCGCCAGCAGCGACACCACGAAACCGGGGCCATGGGCCACGAACATCTGCGCCAGCACGGCCCAGGCGGCGAATGCGGCAGGCACGGAGAAAGCCGACCAGCCCAAGCTGGCGGGAGGCGCGTCGGAGCGGCCGCGTACTACCGCCGCCAGACCGCCGAACAGCCAGACCGCCGCCACCGCCGGCACCAGATAGCGCAACACCCAGGCGGGATCGGCGATGCCCGTGCCGCCACCCGCCAACCAGGCGGAGGTCAAGGCCAGCATGCCGGCGAACAGCAGGACGGCAACGCCTACGGCGATAAAGGGGGATGGCGGCTGCGGCAGCGTCAGGCGCAGCCACTCCCAGTTGGCGCAGGCGGCAGCCAGCGCCAACAAGGCAACGAACCACCAGGGGTTCGCGCTGATCATTGCGGCAGCCAGAATGGCCAACAGAACGACTGCGGTAACGATACGCTGGCCCAACATATGACGGTCTCCTCGTGTACTGCCCTGGAAAGACGCGCTGGTCGTCCGCTTATTGCGCGCCGTCTTGGCTGAGTTGCGCGCTGGTGCGGCCGAAACGGCGTTCGCGCGTGCGATACCAGTCAAAAGCGGCCGCGAGTTCTGCGGCGCCGAAATCCGGCCAGTAGCGGTCCGTGAAGTAGAACTCCGCGTAAGCCATCTGCCAGATCAGGAAATTGGAAATGCGCTGTTCGCCGCCAGTGCGGATGAACAGGTCGGGCTCGGGGGCCCAAGCCATGGACAGGTGCCGGGACAGGCGTTCCTCGTCCACCAGTTGGGGCTGCGAGGCCAAACCCGGTTCGGCGGCCAGCATGGCGCGGGTCGCCTGCAGAATGTCCCAGCGTCCGCCATAGTTGGCGGCAACCGTCAGGTGCAGGCGGTCGTTGTGCGCCGTGCGTTCCTGAGCGGCGAAGATCAGCTCTTGCAGGCGGGGCTCGAAGGCGGACAGGTCGCCAATGACGTGCAAGCGCACGCCCTGCTCGTCCAGCTTGCCGATCTCGCGCTCCAGCGCTTGCACGAACAGGCGCATCAGCAGTGACACTTCCTCGGCGGGACGCCGCCAGTTCTCGGAACTGAAGGCGAACAACGTCAGATAGCGCACGCCGGCGCGGCCGCAGGCCTCGACGACGCGCCGCACCGCCTGCACGCCTTTGGCGTGGCCCGCGGTGCGCGGCAGCAGCCGCCTCGTCGCCCACCGGCCATTGCCATCCATAATGATGGCCACGTGCTCGGGAATGTCGCGGGTAGCGGGAACCGCCTGGGTCGAACTGGTTGCCATTGGTCTGGAGCTGCGCGCGGTGAAACGGCGAAAACGGAACTACATGAAGAAAAGCCTGCGCCGTCGTTCCATCGTTACGCAGCAACGCTGCGGACCAATGGACAGGACGGCGCTCAGGCAGGAAATCCTGGTCGCCAGGGCGATACGGCCTAGCCTATCACCCTGGCGGCATCCAGGAATTATACGGTCATGATTTCCGCTTCTTTTTGCGTGACCATCTTGTCGATCTCGGCCACGCTGCGGTCGGTCAGCTTCTGGACGTCATCCTGCGAACGACGCTCGTCGTCCTCGGAGATTTCCTTGTCCTTGACCAGCTTCTTCAGCGCTTCATTGGCTTCGCGGCGCAGGTTGCGCACGGCCACCTTGGCGTCCTCGCCTTCGCTACGGACCACCTTGGTCAGGTCGCGGCGGCGCTCTTCGGTCAGGGCGGGCATCGGCACGCGGATGGTGTCGCCCATCGACATGGGGTTCAGGCCCAGGTCCGATTCGCGGATCGCCTTTTCAATGGCGGCGGCCATGCTCTTCTCGTAGGGCTGCACGCTGATGGTGCGCGCGTCCACGAGGTTCACGTTGCCGACCTGGCTGATCGGCACGGGCGAACCGTAGTACTCGACCTGCACGTGGTCCAGGATGCCGGTATGGGCGCGGCCCGTGCGGATCTTGGCCAGGTTGGTCTTGAGCGTGTCAAGCGACTTGGCCATCCTGGCTTCGGCGGATTTGCGGATTTCTGCGACGCTCATGGCGTTTCCTTTTCTTTAGACGTGTACCAAGGTGCCTTCGTCTTCGCCGCTGACGACCCGCTTGAGGGCGCCGGACTTATTGATCGAAAACACTTTGATCGGCAGCTTCTGGTCACGGCACAGCGCAAAGGCCGTGGCGTCCATGACTTCCAGCCGGCGGACGATCGCTTCGTCGAAGCTGATGCGCGAGTAACGCGTGGCGGTGGGATCCTTGTTGGGATCCGCGCTGTAGATGCCGTCGACCTTGGTGGCCTTCAGCACGATCTCCGCCCCGATCTCGGCGCCGCGCAACGCAGCGGCCGTGTCCGTGGTGAAGAAGGGGTTGCCGGTGCCTGCCGCGAAGATGACGACCTTGCCCTCTTCGAGGTAGCGCAGCGCCTTCGGGCGGATGTACGGCTCGACGACCTGGTCGATGTTCAAGGCCGATTGCACGCGGGTGTCGACACCCTTGTGCTTGAGCGCGTCTTGCAGCGCAAGCGCGTTCATGATGGTGGCCATCATGCCCATGTAGTCGGCGGTCGCGCGGTCCATGCCCTGCGCGCCCGGGGCGACGCCACGGAAAATGTTGCCCCCGCCGATGACGATAGCCAATTCGACGCCCGTGGCGGCGACTTCGGCGACCTCATCGGTCATGCGGACGATGGTGGAGCGGTTGATGCCGAATGCATCGTCGCCCATCAGCGCCTCGCCGGAAAGTTTGAGAAGAACCCGTTTGTATGCTCTGCTGCTCATAGGTGATATCCCGAAGAACAATCCGACGAAAGTGTAAGACAAGAAATAGGCCGGACTAGAATTTAATCTAGCGCCGGCCCTTAAGCACTACCCTGGGGTCAGGCGCGGCCAGCGGCGGCGGCGGCGACCTCAGCGGCGAAATCGCTGGTCTTCTTCTCGATACCTTCGCCGACAACGAACAGCACGAACTTGCTGATCGAAGCGCCCTTTTCCTTGAGCATCTGCTCAACGCTGTGCTTGTCGCTCTTGACGAACGGCTGCGACAGCAGGGTGACTTCCTTCAGGAACTTCGCGACCGAGCCTTCGACCATCTTGGCGACGATTTCAGCCGGCTTGCCGGATTCGGCGGCCTTCTGTTCGGCGACCGAGCGTTCGGCAGCGATGTCGGCGGGGTTCACGCCGTCGGCGTTCAGCGCCTTGGGCTTGGTGGCGGCGATGTGCATCGCCAGGTCCTTGCCCACTTCTTCCGCGCCGGTGTATTCGACCAGCACGCCGATCTTGCCGCCGTGCACATAGCTGGCCAGGGCGTTCGGGGTCTCGATGCGCTCGAAGCGGCGGATCGAGATGTTTTCGCCGATCTTGCCGATCAGGGCGGTGCGGGTGGTTTCGACCGTGCCGTCGCCGTAGGGCAGCGCCGACAGGGCTTCCACCGTGGCGGGGTTCTGCGTGGCAACCAGCTCGGCCAGCTTGTTCACGAAGCCGACGAAGTCGTCGTTCTTGGCAACGAAGTCGGTTTCGCAGTTGATTTCGATGACGGCGCCCTTCTTGGCGTCGGCGGAGATGAACAGACCGATCAGGCCTTCAGCGGTGACGCGGGCGGCAGCCTTGCTGGCCTTGTTGCCCAGCTTGACGCGCAGGATTTCCTCGGCGCGGGCCAGGTCGCCCTCGGCTTCCGTCAAGGCCTTCTTGCACTCCATCATGGGGGCGTCGGTCTTTTCGCGCAGTTCCTTGACCAGGGCAGCGGTAATTTCAGCCATGTTTGCTCCAATTTGCTAGAACATGCCCCGGCAGGCCGGGACAGTGGTTTGATTCGATGGGACATCCGCGACTAGCGGATCAGGAAGATGGGAGCCCACCTTCGCATTGCCGGCGAGGCGGGAGCGGACCCGCATTCGGAACCGCTCCCAGACGCTAACCGCCGGACATGACAACAGGCTTAGGCCTGGTTGTCCTGCACTTCGACGAACTCTTCCTGACCTTCGCCCAGCTCTTCGACCAGACCGTTCAGGTTCTGTTCGCGGCCTTCCAGCACGGCGTCGGCGATGCCCTTGGCGTACAGCGCGATGGCCTTGGCCGAGTCGTCGTTGCCGGGGATGACGTAGTCGATGCCGTCGGGCGAGTGGTTGGTGTCAACCACGGCGACCACGGGAATGCCCAGCGTCTTGGCTTCGGCGATGGCGATCTTGTGGTAGCCGACGTCGATCACGAAAATGGCGTCAGGCAGACCGTTCATGTCCTTGATGCCGCCGATCGACTTGTTCAACTTGTCCAGTTCGCGTTGGAACAGCAGGCCTTCCTTCTTGATCATGCGCTCGGCGCCGCCTTCGGCGACCACGACTTCCATGTCCTTCAGCCGCTTGACCGAGGTCTTGACCGTCTTGAAGTTGGTCAGCATGCCGCCGAGCCAGCGGGCGTCGACGAAGGGCATGCCGCAACGGGCGGCTTCGGTGGCGACCAGCTCGCGCGCAGCGCGCTTGGTGCCGACGAACAGGATGTTGCCGCCGCGAGCAGCCAGCTGCTTCACGAACTTGGTGGCTTCCTGGTACTTATCAACCGTCTTTTCGAGGTTGATGATGTGAATCTTGTTGCGATGGCCGAAGATGTAAGGGGCCATCTTGGGGTTCCAGTAGCGGGTCTGGTGACCGAAGTGGACACCCGCTTCCAGCATTTCGCGCATCAAAGACATAACTTTCTCCAAGGGTTGATTTCTTGCGCCGCACCTGCATCAGCCTCTGGCTGACACCCTGGGTGGTGTTGCGCGCGATTTCCCGCAAATGCGGGATGACAAAATTTTAACCGGGCCGACCGATCACTGCCGCAATAACTACGACGCCTGGGGCGCCTTCTACTACGCTGCCGCGATAAACCCAGACGGCCGCCACGACCAAGAACCTTGCACCGCATGCTTGCAGGCGCTTGTCCAGACCCACCAGGAATTTCCTGGAAGTTTCCGGCGGTTTCCCGAAAGCGCACCCGGACCTGTTTTGTTGGCGGCGAAATCCAGCTCTGGAAAATCCAGCTCTTCGCGTTCAAGCGTGGGGCTTTACGCCCCGGCTTCAGTTCGATCGCGCATCAGACCATCGGGGCATTTCTTAAGAAAACGCGAACGTTTTCAAGAACTTAAGCCGACATCCATACCGAGTCCAAACCCTGAGCCTGCATCGCCGCTCTAAAACATGACCGGGCTTACAAGCACGCCGCGTCCCAGCTTGCGCCCGCATCTGCACGCCGCCAGCCACGCCCAACCCGACTTGGCTCCAGCAGGCGCCCCGCTCGTAAGATCCACGACCTGCCCGATTTCGCTCCACAACCTTCGCTTGCGGTGAAACTTCAGAGCCTGCCGCCGATCACTATGAATGGACCGCCGCTAGTGCCTGCCGGGTGTGCCTGACCTGCGACCAAGCCGCTGCCAACACCCGCCGGGTTCAGCCTTTGCCGTAACCCGATTGCTCCCCAAAATTTTAGGGAAGCCTATAATTCTACTATTCTTTCAAGCAGACATTCAAGCGAGACATCGCGAAGCGACTCCATGGGCACTATTACCAATCAGGCCGACCTAGCCAAGATGCGCGCCGCCTGCCAGGACGCGGCCAAAGTCCTCGATTTCATCACCCCTCATGTCAAGCCTGGCGTCACCACCGGGGAACTGGACCGTCTCTGCCTGGAATACCTGACCGATGAGCTGGGCGTGAAGTCCGCCACCGTGGGCTATGCGCCCCCGGGTTACCCGCCCTTCCCCGGCGCCATCTGTACTTCGGTCAACCACCAAGTCTGCCATGGCATCCCTGGCGACAAGGTGCTGAAAAACGGGGACGCGCTGAACATCGACGTCACCATCATCAAGGACGGCTGGTTCGGCGACACCAGCCGGATGTACGCGGTGGGCGAGCAGTCCATATTGTCGCGCCGCCTGACCGAAATCACCTTCGAATGCATGTGGAAAGGCATCCAGCAGGTGAAAAACGGGGCCACGTTGGGCGACATCGGCAACGCGATCCAGAAGCATGCCGAGGCCAACGGCTTTTCGGTGGTGCGCGAATTCTGCGGCCATGGCATCGGCCAGCGCTTCCATGAAGACCCGCAGGTGCTGCACTATGGCAAGCCTGGCACCGGCGTGAAGCTGACCACGGGCATGCTGTTCACCATCGAGCCCATGATCAACGCCGGACGCCGCGAGATCCGTCAGTTGTCCGACGGTTGGACGGTGGTCACCCGCGACCACAGCCTGTCGGCGCAATGGGAGCATGCTGTCTGTGTCACCGAAACCGGCTATGAAGTCCTGACCCTGTCGCCGGGCATGCCCCAGCCGCCGGCCTTCATTACCGAACCCATCATCATCCCCGCACTCTGACGCACCTGCTCCAGCCACCATGACCGCCGCATCCCTCAGCGCCCTGCGCGAACGCATCCAGGAAGCCCGGCGGACCGCGGTGGCGCAGTTCCGCACGCACCTGCGGCCGGACACCCTGCTGTCCGAGCAGCGCCGCATCGTCGACGCCGCCCTGCGCGACCTGGTGAAGCACTGCCCGCTGCCTGCCGGTGCCACGCTGGCGGCCGTGGGCGGCTATGGCCGGGGCGAGCTTTACCCGCATTCCGATGTCGATCTGCTGATCCTGCTGCCGCACGCTCCCACGCCCGACGATGAGTCCGCCATCGAAAAGCTGGTGGCTTCGCTCTGGGACCTGGGCCTGGAACCCGGCCACAGCGTGCGCACCATCGAGGACTGCGAACGCGAGGCCGACGCCGACATCACCGTGGAAACGGCCCTGCTGGAGTCCCGCTGGCTGGCCGGCAGCCGCACGCTGATGAAGCAATTCGAAGCCGCGACCAAGTCCCGCCTGGACCCGCGCGCCTTCTTCCGCGCCAAGCGGGTCGAAATGCAGCAGCGCCACGCCCGCTACCACGACACACCTTACGCGCTGGAACCGAACTGCAAGGAATCTCCCGGCGGCCTGCGCGACCTGCAGGTCATTCTGTGGATGGCGCGCGCGGCGGGCTTCGGCAATAGCTGGCGTTCCGTGGCGCAGGCCGGCCTGCTGACCTCATCGGAAGCGCGCGACCTGCGCAAGGCCGAACAGGCTTTCAAGCGTCTGCGCATCGAATTGCACCTGCTGGCGAACCGGCGCGAGGACCGCGTGCTGTTCGACCTGCAGCCGGCCCTGGCCGAGGTCTACGGCATTCACGCCACCGCCACCCGCCGCGGCAGCGAGCTGTTGATGCAGCGCTACTACTGGGCGGCGCGGCTGGTGACGCAGCTGAACGGCATTTTGGTGCAGAACATCGAGGAACGGCTGTTCCCGCGCCCGGACAGCGACGCGCGCGACATCGACGACGATTTCCGCAATCTGCGCGACCGCCTGGACATCATTCGCGACGACGGCTTCGAACGCAATCCCACCCTGCTGCTGCGCGCCTTCCTGGTGATGCAGCAGCATCCGGAACTGACCGGCATGTCGGCGCGGACGCTGCGCGCCATCTGGCATTCGCGCCACCGCATCGACGCGCAGTTCCGCCGCAACCCGGTCAACCGCAAGCTGTTCCTGCAGATCCTGCAGCAGCCGCGCGGCATCGTGCATGAGTTGCGGCGCATGACCATGCTGAACATCCTGCCGCGCTACCTGCCGGTGTTCCGCCGCATCGTCGGCCAGATGCAGCATGACCTGTTCCACGCCTACACAGTGGATCAGCACACGCTGGCGGTGGTGCGCAACCTGCGACGCTTCACCATGCCGGAACATGCCCAGGAGTATCCGCTGGCCAGCCAGCTGATCGCCGGCCTGGACCGGCACTGGCTGCTGTATGTGGCGGCGCTGTTCCACGACATCGCCAAGGGCCGCGGCGGCGATCATTCCGAACTGGGCGCGCGCGAAGTGCGCAAGTTCGCGCAAGAACACGGCATGGAGCCCGAGGACACCAAGCTGGTGGAATTCCTGGTCCGCCAGCATCTGCTGATGTCGGCCGTGGCGCAGAAGCGCGACCTGTCCGACCCGGCCGTGGTGCAGGACTTCGCCGCCACCGTGAAGGACGAGCGCCACTTGACCGCTCTGTATCTGCTGACGGTGGCCGATATCCGCGGCACCAGCCCCAAGGTCTGGAACGCCTGGAAGGGCAAGCTGCTTGAAGACCTGTACAAGCTGACGCTGGCCGCACTCGGCGGCGCCCACGCCGACGCCCACACCGTCCTGACCGAACGCAAGGAAGAGGCCGCCCGCCTTACCCGCCTGGCGGGCCTGCGCGACGACGCCCGCGAAGCCTTCTGGAACCAGCTGGACGTGGCGTACTTCCTGCGCCACGACGCCTCGGACATTGCCTGGCACACGCGCCATCTGTACCACCAGGTCGCTCCAGCCCAGGCGGTCGTCAAGGCCCGCCCCATCGAACAAGGGGAAAGCCTGCAGGTCATGGTGTACACCCGCGACGCGCCCGATCTGTTCGTGGCGATTTGCGGCTACTTCGACGCCAAGTCGCTCTCCATTCAGGATGCCCGCATCCACACCACGCGCCACGGCTGGGCGCTGGACAGCTTCATCGTGCTGCTGCCGGAAGGCGCCAGCGACCTGCGAGCGCAGGCCACCCTGGTCGAGCATGAACTCGCCGAACGCCTGAAAGATCCGCATGCCGCCGCCCAGCAGCAGCCCGCCCGTGGCGGCTACTACGGGCGGGGCCGCCAGTCGCGCGTGTCGCGCGTGTTCCCGGTCATGCCGCAGGCCGAATTGCAGCCCGACGAGCGCAGCACCTCCTGGCGCCTGTCGGTAACCGCCACCGACCGTCCTGGCCTGCTGCACGCCCTGGCGCGCGTCTTCGCCCGCCACGAGGTGAACCTGCTGATGGCCAAGATCATGACGCTGGGCGACCGCGTCGAGGACGTGTTCATCGTCGATGGATCGGCGCTGGCGCGCCCGCGCAGCCAGATGCAATTCGAGCGCGACATCCTGGACGCCCTGGCGGGCGAGGAAACGCAACAGCGCGCCGCCTGAGCGCGGCAGGCCCCTGGCATCGCCAGCGCCGCCGGGACCGCATACAATCCCGGTTTTCGGCCAGGCGATACCCTCCCCATGGAGCTAAACGATTATCTGCGCGTTTTCGGCACCAGCTTCTTTTTCGCGCTGGCCACCCTGCTGCCGTTCCTGAACCCGCCCGCGATCGCGCCGATTTTCTTGTCGCTGACCGAAGGGGCGTCGTCTTCCACCCGCATGGTGCTGGCCAAGCGCGTGGCCATCAATGTCTGCTTGATGCTGATCGTGGCCATGGTGGCGGGCAACGTGCTGCTCAGTTTCTTCGGCATTTCCCTGTCCATCGTGCGGGTCGGCGGCGGCATGCTCGTGATCGCCAGCGCCTGGCGGCTGGTGAATTCGCCCGACGCCGACACTGAGCGCGTGGCGCGCATGGCCGAGTCCTTCACCCCCGAAATGGCCAAGGCGCGGGCGTTCTATCCCCTGACCTTTCCCATCAGCTGCGGCCCAGGCTCCATCGCCGCCGCCATCACCGTGGGGGTGTCGCTGCGCGACCAGAACCACGTGCTGAGCCTGGTGCGCCTGGGCGGCTCCATCCCAGGCATTATCGTCGTGTCGGTAACGCTCTACATCTGCCTGCGCTTTGCCGCGCAGATGCTGCACCGCCTGGGCGACAATGGCACCGCCGTGTTCATGCGCCTGTCGGCATTCATCATGCTGTGCCTGGGCGTGCAGATCTTCTGGGAAGGTTCGCGCGAATTGCTGCTGGGCGTGCTGCAGCAAGTGATGCAACCAATTCCGATTCCCAAGGCCTAAGCCTGGCCGGACGCCGCGTCCGGCCCCTTTTCCAACCCTTGCAAAGCAACAATGACTTCTCGCTCAGAACGCCTGCTCCGCCTGATCGCCCTCTTCTGCTTCGGCGCCGTCGGCCTCGCCCTGGTTTCGCAGCACGTCTTCGACATGCCGCCCTGCGCCTGGTGCGTCATGCAGCGCCTGATCTACCTGGTGATCGGCGTCGTCGCGCTGGTCGGTGGATTCGGCGGCGGACGCGCCCTGACGCGCCTGTGCGGCGCGCTCGCCGCACTGCTGTCCCTGAGCGGCATTGCCGCCGCCTGGTACCAGTACAGCGTGGCCGCCAACATGCTCTCCTGCGACCAGACCTTCGCCGACCGCTTCATGACCGGCATCGGCCTGGAAAGCGCCGTGCCGCCGTTGTTCGGCATCTATGCCACCTGCATGGACGCCAAAGTGCCGGTGCTGGGCATCGAGTACGCCTTGTGGAGCCTGGCGCTCTTCGTCATCATTTTCTTCATGGCGCTGCCGGTCGTGTTCCGGCGCGGCGGGTCGCAGTAACTGCCCCATCCCGATGCCGCCCGCGGCCTCGCGGGCGGCGGCCAAACGCCGGGAAGCCTGACCGCGCCCCCGCCGGCGCCCTCGTCTTGATCATGTCCACCCTGAAATACCTGACCGGATATCCGGAATCCCTGCTCACCCAGGCCCAGAAGCTGCTCGACCAAGGCAAGCTGGGCGCGGCGCTGCTGGCGCGCTACCCGTCCGGACCGCACGACGTCCGCACCGACCGGGCGCTCTATCAATACGTGACGGACCTGAAGAACGCCTACCTGCGCAACGGCGACCAGATCAACAAGGTCGCCTTCGACAGCAAGATCCACGTGATCCAGCATGCGCTGGGCCAGCACACCTATATCTCACGGGTGCAGGGCGGAAAGCTCAAGGCCAAGCATGAAATCCGGGTGGCGACGCTATTCAAGACCGTGCCGGCGGAATTCCTGAAGATGATCACGGTGCATGAGCTGGCTCACCTGAAGGAGAAGGACCATAACAAAGCCTTCTACAACCTGTGCCTGCGCATGGAGCCGCAGTACCACCAATACGAATTCGACTTGCGGCTATATCTGACACATCTGGAAGCCACACGCGAAACCTTGTGGAAGGGCGCGGCCTGATTTCCCAGGGCAAGTGCCCAGCAATAAAAAATGCCGTCCCGAAGGACGGCATTTTTCTTGCCAGCAGGCAGACGCGTCAGGCGTCGCTGGCCGCGTAGCCCATGTTGAACTGCAAGCCGCTGGCGCCGCCTTCCTCGCCGGGTTCGGCGCGGGACTGACCCAGCCGAGCCAGGTACTCGGCGGTGATGTCGCCCGTGACGTACTCACCGTCAAAGCACGAAGCCTCGAAGCGCGACAGCTTGGGATTGATGTCCCGCACCGACTGCTGCATGTCGTGCAGGTCCTGGTAGACCAGCGAGTCGGCGCCGATGGCGCGGGCGATTTCCTCGTCGTTGCGGCCGGTGGCGATCAGTTCGCTCTGCGTGGGCATGTCGATGCCGTAGACGTTCGGGAACCGCACCGGAGGCGCGGCCGAGGCGAAGTACACCTTGTTGGCGCCGGCGGCGCGGGCCATGTCCACGATCTCGCGGCTGGTGGTGCCGCGCACGATGGAGTCGTCCACCAGCAGCACGTTCTTGCCCTTGAACTCCATGCCAATGGCATTGAGCTTTTGGCGCACCGATTTGCGGCGCACGGCCTGGCCCGGCATGATGAAGGTGCGGCCCACGTAGCGGTTCTTGATCAGGCCTTCGCGGTAGTCCAGGTTCAGGCGGGCGGCCAGCTGCATGGCGGCGGGACGCGAAGAATCCGGAATCGGCATGACCACGTCGATGTCGCCCAGGCGCATGTTGCGCGCCACCTTGTCGGCCAGGTATTCGCCCATGCGCAGGCGGGCGTCGTACACCGACACGCCGTCGATCAGCGAATCCGGACGCGCGAAGTACACGTATTCGAAAATGCAGGGCACCAGTTGGGGGTTGTCGGCGCACTGGCGGCTGACGAAGCGGCCGTCCAGATCGACGAACACTGCTTCGCCCGGCTCGACGTCGCGTACGAAGGCGAAACCGCTGCCTTCCAGCGCCACGGATTCCGAGGCCACCATCCACTCCACGCCCTCTTCGGTTTCCTGGCGGCCGATGCACAGCGGACGGATGCCGTTGGGATCGCGGAAGGCCAGCAAGCCGTAGCCGGAGATCTGCGCCACCACGGCATAGGCGCCGCGCACGCGCTTATGCAGGGCCGACACGGCGCGGAAAATGGCATCGTCATCCAGCGACACGCCGTTGGCCGACGATTGCAGCTCGTGCGCCAGGACGTTCAGCAGGACTTCGGAATCGGAGTTGGTGTTGATGTGGCGGCGGTCCACGCGGTAAAGCGATTCGCGCAGCTCGCGCCAGTTGGTCAGGTTGCCGTTGTGGGCGAACATGATGCCGAACGGCGCGTTGACGTAGAACGGCTGGGCCTCTTCCTCGCTGGCGCTGGAGCCCGCGGTGGGATAGCGGACCTGGCCGACGCCCGACGTACCCGGCAGCGCGCGCATGTTGCGCGTGCGGAAGACGTCGCGCACCAGGCCGTGCGCCTTGTACATATTGAATTGGTTGCCTTGCGACGTCGCGATGCCCGCGGCGTCCTGCCCGCGATGCTGCAACAGCAGCAAGCTGTCATAGAGCAGCTGGTTGACCGGCCCGCGCCCGATGACCCCTACGATTCCACACATGGTGAGCTTTCCTGGTTGATTTAAAGCTAATCAATACGGCAGCCACGTCGCCAGGGACGGCGGCAGCCACGTCTTGATATGTTTGATGGCCTCGATGGCCGAATGCGAAAACATGGCGTCCTTCCACCACGGCTCTTCCGGCAGCGGCGTGTAGCCTGCGGCGGCGACCAGCGCCAGCACGATCAACAGGCCACGGGCCAGCCCGAACATCCCGCCCAGGCCGTGGTCGGCGGGACTCAGTCCTGTACTGCGGATCAAGGCGGCAAGCGTCATATTGACCAACCCCACGCCGAGCAGCACGATGATGAACACTGCCGCGTACGAAACTCCCATGCGCAGCAGCGTTGTTTCAATATAGGGCTCCAACCAGGCATAGACCGTGGGGCCCCACCATATCGCGGCCACAAAGGCCAGCAGATAGGCGACCAGCGACAGCACCTCTTTGAGCAGGCCGCGCACCAGGCCCAGCACACCCGAAACCACCAGGATGGCCAGCACGACGAAGTCGAAACCGGTCACTATTGGGCGGCGATGAAACCATTGTCATAGCCCAGGGTGCGCAACCGCGCCTGGGCCGCCTGCGCCGCCTCGCGCGAGGGGAACGGCCCCACCCGCAGACGGTACTGCTGCTTGCCATTGATGGTGGCTTGTTCAACGAATGCGTTGGTCACGCCGGCCTGGTGCAGCTTGCCGCGCCGCGACTGGGCGTCCTCGGACGTGGTGTAGGCGGCGATCTGCAATACGAAATTACCTTTCGCGGCCGGCTTGGGCGCGGGCGCCGACGCGGCGGGCGCCTGGCGTCCTTCCAGCAGGGCCAGGGCGCGCGCGCCGTCATCCGAGCGGGTATCGGGCTTGGGCGCCGGCTTGGGTTCGGGTTTGGGCGGCGTGGCCGGCTTGGCCTCGGGCTTGGGCGGCGTAACGGCTGCGGTCACCGGCGGCGTCGTGGGCTGTGTCGCCGGGGGCGTCGTCGGGGTTGCCGTCGCGGGCGGTTGTACGGACGTGACCGGAGGCGGTGTAGGGATGGCCGAAGGATCCGTCGACGCAGCGCTGCCCGGCGCGGGCGTCTGCGGCGTGGCGACCTGCGGTTCGCTCACTTGCGGCTGGAACGGCGTGTTGCGTTCCGGCACCCTGATGGGAATGTTGTCGTCGACCGGCGTGGGCTGCGAATCCAGCACCATGGGCAGGATGATGACGGCTGCCAATACCAGCGCGACAGCGCCTGCCAGCCTGCGCCGCGCGCGGCCGCGCAGCTCCGCAGCCTGCACCTCGCTGGGCACTGCCGCCCGCTTGGAGGGCTGCGCCTGGTCGGCAGGATCTTTGCGTTTGAAAAAACCCATGGAGGAGAATTCCTTGCGGCGATATGGCGGCGGGCCGCCGGACGCGACTGACCCGCTGCTGCCTATGCCTTGCGACCCAGAGCCTGCAAAACCGAGGCTACGGTGAGAAACGAGCCGGACACCACGATTCTATCATTCTCCCCTGCCCGTTCGCGCGCAGCCGCGAAGGCCTGGGCAGGATCCGCATACACGGAGATGCCCGGTTTTTCGCCGTCTGCAGGCGCGGGCGGCAGCGCCGCGGCGACTTGCTCCGCCAGCGCTTCGCCAGGCGTACCGCGCGGCCCCGGCAAGCCGGCGCAGTACCAGTTGTCGATGCGCGTCCCGAGCTTGGCGACGACGCCGGCCAGGTCCTTGTCGTTCAGCATGCCGAACACCGCATGGGTGTACGGATGGAACCCCATGTTGTCCAGGTTCTGCGCCAGTACCGCTGCGGCATGCGGGTTATGCGCCACGTCCAGGATGACCGCGGGCTGGCCCGGCAGGATCTGGAAACGGCCTGGCAGCGACGCCTGCAACAGCCCCAGGCGCACGGCCTGCTGCGGCACCGGCAGACGGTCGCGCACCGACTCCAGCGCCGCCAGCGCGGCCGATGCATTCAACAACTGGTTGGCGCCGCGCAGCGCCGGATAGGCCAGCGAATTGCGGCGCTGTTCACGCCCGCCGTAGGCCCATTGCTGGCGGTCGCCGGAATAGTTGTAGTCACGGCCGAACAGCCACAGATCGGCGCCGATATTCTCAACGTGATCCAGCAGCGATTGCGGGGGCACGGGGTCGCTGCAGATTGCCGGCCGGCCGCTGCGGTAGATATGGGCTTTCTCGAAACCGATTTTTTCGCGCGTATCGCCCAGCCAGTCGGTGTGGTCCAGATCCACGCTGGTGACGATGGAGCAGTCGGCGTCGACGATGTTGACGGCATCCAGCCGCCCGCCCAGGCCGACTTCCAGCACCACGGCGTCCAGCTTCGACTGCGAGAACAGACGCAGGATCGCCAGCGTGGTGAATTCGAAATAGGTCAGCGAAACGTCGCCGCGCGCTGCCTCGACCGCCTGGAACTGGGCGATCAGCGCCTCGTCCGTGGCGATCTGGCCATTGATGCGGGCGCGTTCGTTGAAATCAATCAGGTGCGGGGAGGTGTACAGCCCGACCTTGTAGCCGGCCGCCAGCAGGATCGCTTCCAGCATGGCACAGGTGGAGCCCTTGCCATTGGTGCCGCCGACGACGAACTTCACGCCGGACAGCTCCAGCCCCATGCGCCCAGCGACCTCGCGCACCCGGTCCAGGCCCATGTCGATGGCGGTGGCGTGGATCGACTCCAGATACTGCAGCCAATCGGACAGGGTGGCAGAAACGTCGGGCGTGCGGGCAGAAGACATGACAAAGCCGGAAGTGAAGTCAGCGTTCGATTTTAGCAGTCCGCGCACGGTGTTTTCCCTAATCCCCCAGGGAGCGGCAAGGTATCCGGATCGAAAAACTGCTTGCCGATATTTTTCTCATACATAAAAATAATTTCACGTATGGAAATTTTAACGGACCAAAAATGACGCAGAGCAAGACCCCAGCCTGGCTGGTGCGCGAGGCCGACGTGCCCGGCTATCACCCCGCCAACCACACCGGCACCCTGAACCGCCGCCTGATCGGTCCGGACACCGTGGGCTCCCGAGGCGTGGAAGTGCTGCTGGGCGTAATCGACAAAGGCAAGGGCGCCCTGCCGCACGCCCACCCTGGCATCGAGCAAGTCTGCTACCTGCTGTCCGGGACGGCGCGCGCGCAGGTGCAGGACGAATGGGCCGACATGAGTCCGGGAGACTGCTGCTACTTCCCCCCGGACATTCCGCATGTCTTCACCGTCACCAGCGACGAGCCCGCCCGCCTGCTGGTGATCTACACGCCCCCCTATGAAGAATCCCCAGACCGCGTGATACGCGGCTTTCCGGCGCCACCCCCAGCCGCTTGACGCGGCGCAGCCCCGGGCAGCGGACGCAGAAACCGCGCCGGGATCCGAAGCACACAGGAGACAAATCCATGAAACCTCTAAGCCTGCTGGGCGCCGCCCTTATCGGCGGCGCGGCGCTGGCTGCCGGCCCCGCCGCGCACGCCGCTGATTACCCCACCAAACCCATCACCCTGATCGTCCCCTTTCCCGCCGGATCCGGCACCGACGCCGTGGGCCGCATCTTCGGGGCCGAGCTCGGCAACATACTGGGCCAGCAGGTCGTGGTGGAGAACAAGCCCGGGGCCAACGCCACCATCGCGGCCAATTACGTCGCTCGCGCCAAGCCCGATGGCTACACGTTGTTCGTCACCACCAACACCTCGCATTCGGCGGCGCCCTGGCTGATGAAGAACGTGCCCTACGATCCGGTCAAGGACTTCACCGCCATCGCCCGCGGCGGCAACCTGCCCTTCATCCTGGTGGTGAATCCGAAGCGTCCCTGGAAAACGGTGGGCGAACTGGTCGCCGACGCGCGCCAGCATCCGGGCCGCATTACCTACGCCAGCGGCAACAGCACCGGCATCGTCGCCGGCGCCACGCTGGCCAACCGCGCCAAGATCGACATCCTGCACGTTCCCTACAAGGGCACGCCGCAAGGGCTGACCGACGTGGTCGGCGGGCAGGTCGATTTCATGTTCACCGACCTGGCTTCCGGCCTGCCCTTCGTGCAATCGGGCCAGCTGCGGGCGCTGGCCGTGTCGACCGCCGAACGCAGCGCCATTGTCCCGGACCTGCCTTCCATGGCCGAGTCCGGCGTGCAGGATTTCGACCTGAACTCATGGAACGGCTACTTCGGCCCGGCCGGCATGCCGCCGGAAATCGTGGCCAAGCTGAATGCCGCAATCAATCAGGTGGTGGCCAAGCCGGACGTGAAAAAGCGCTTGGCCGGCCTCGGTTTTGACGCCTTTTCCAGCACGCCACAAGCGTTCTCACAGTTCGTCGGCGCCCAGTTGGACCTGTGGGGCAAACTGATCCGCGACGCGGGGATAGAACAGCAATGAGCGCATCACCGCAATCTGGCACGCAGGCCTCCGGCCCGTTGGCGGGCGTGCGCATCCTGGACCTGAGCACGGTGGTGATGGGCCCCTATGCCACCCAGGTCCTGGCCGACCTGGGCGCCGACGTCATCAAGGTGGAACCGCCGGCCGGCGACAACATGCGGGCCGTCGGCCCCATGCGCAACCCCGGCATGGGGCATATCTATCTACATCTGAACCGCAATAAGCGCTCCGTCGTGCTGGACCTGAAGACGCCGGAGGGGTTGGAGGCCTGCCTGACACTGGCCGAAAGCTGCGACGCCCTGCTCTACAACATCCGTCCGCAGGCGATGGCCCGGCTGGGCCTGTCCTACGAGGCGGTGGCGGCGCGCAATCCGCGCATCGTCTACCTGGGCGCCTACGGTTACGGCGAGGCCGGCCCCTACGCCGGGCGCCCCGCCTACGACGACCTGATCCAGGGCCAGACCGGCATCGCCGCCCTCTCCGCGCAGCAAAGCGGGGACGTGCCGCGCTACGCGCCGCTGACCCTGGCCGACCGGGCGGTCGGGCTGCACGTGGGCATCGCGCTGGTGTCCGCAGTGCTGCACGCCCGCGGCGCGGGGCTAGGCCAGCAAGTGGAAATCCCCATGTTCGAAGGCATGGCCCACCTGGTGCTGGGCGACCATCTTGGCGGCGCCACCTTCGATCCCCCGCTCGGCCCCACCGGTTACGCGCGCCTGTTGGCGCCGCACCGCCGCCCCTACGCCACGGCCGACGGCTATATCAGCTTGCTGATCTACAACGATAAGCACTGGCGCAACTTCTTCGACCTGATCGGCCGGCCCGAATTGTCGCGGGACCCGCGCTTCAGCTCCCACGGCGCACGCGCCGCCCACATCGGCGAGGTCTACGCCTTTGTCGCCGAGGTCGTCGCCACCCGCCGCAGCGAGGAATGGCTGGAAGGCCTGGCGCGGGCGGACATTCCCGCCTCGCCGCTCTATTCCGTGGACGACCTGCTGCAGGACGAGCACCTGGCCGCGACCAACTTCATCCGGACCATGGACCACCCCAGCGAAGGCCCGATCCGCACGACGGCTCCCCTGGGCAGATACGAAAGCACCCCCACCTCCCTACGCCGCCCCGCCCCCAGGCTGGGCCAGCACAGCCGCGAAGTGCTGGCCGAGGCCGGCTATGACCCCGCCCGGATCGACGCCATGGCGGCCCGCGGCATCACCCAGGATGAAAACCACTGATGGACTTTGAATTCACCCCCGACCAGTTGGCGCTGCGGGACGCCGTGGCCCGCATCTGCGAGCGCTATCCGGACGAATACTGGCTGGAGCGCGACCGCGAAGGCGGCTTTCCTGAACCTCTGCACGCCGATCTGGCGCGCGACGGCTGGCTGGGCATCGCCATGCCCCAGGAGTATGGCGGCGCCGGCCTGGGCATGACCGAAGCCGCACTGATGATGCAGACCATTGCGGCCTCCGGCGCCGGCTTCACCGGCGCCTCGGCCGTCCATATGAACATCTTCGGCCTGAACCCGGTCGTGGTGTTCGGCAGCGACGAGCAGCGCCGCCGCTGGTTGGAACCCCTGATCGCCGGCCGCGAGAAGGCCTGCTTCGCGGTCACCGAACCCGACGCCGGGCTGGACACCACCAAGCTCAGCACCCGCGCCGTGCGCCAGGGCGACGAGTACGTGGTGCATGGCCGCAAGATCTGGATCTCGACCGCCCAGGTCGCGCACAAGATGCTGCTGCTGGCGCGCACCACCCCGCTGTCCGAGGTGGCAAAGCCCACCCAGGGCCTGTCGCTGTTCTATACGGACCTGGACCGCAACAAGGTAGAAGTCCGCGAAATCGAGAAGATGGGCCGCAAGGCGGTGGACTCGAACATGCTGTTCATCGACGGCCTGCGCATCCCGGTGGCCGACCGAATCGGTGAGGAAGGCCGGGGATTCGAATACATCCTGCACGGACTGAACCCCGAGCGCATCCTGATCGCGGCCGAGGCGGTGGGTATCGGCCGCGCCGCACTGGATCGGGCGGTGAAATACGCTGGCGAGCGTACCGTGTTCGGCCGCCCCATCGGCCAGAACCAGGGCATCCAGCATCCGCTGGCACAGGCCTGGATGCAGCTGGAAGCCGCCGACCTGATGGTGTTCAAGGCCGCCAGCCTGTATGACGCGGGCAAGCCCTGCGGCCCCTACGCCAACTCGGCCAAGTACCTGGCGGCCGAGGCCGGCTACAACGCCTGCCAGACCGCGGTCATGACCCTGGGCGGCATGGGCTACGCCAAGGAATACCACGTGGAGCGGTTGCTGCGCGAGAGCTTCATTCCCCGCATTGCGCCGGTCAGCCCGCAACTGATCATGTGCTTCATCGCGGAAAAAGTGCTGGGCCTGCCCAAGTCCTACTGAACGGCGGCGTTTGATCAGCGGCCAGGCCTGCCTGTCAGGCCTGCTGCTCCAGCGCCGTGCAGGCCGAGCGCAGGATGCGCGCGTAGGCTTCCTGCTGCGGCTCGATCCGGTAGATCGGCCCGCCCACCGAAATCGCATAGTGTTCGCCGGACAGGGTGACCGGCCAAGCGATCGCGCCCACGTCCGCAATGGACTCGCCGCTGTTCATGAACCAGCCGCGCTGGCGCGACAATTCCAGGTCCGCGAGCAGCGCCTCGCGCGTGACCAGGGTGCGCTCGTTGTGGCGGGTCATGACCATGCCCACAAGCATGGCGTCGCGGGCTGGCGCATCCAGCAGCGACAGCAACGCTTTTCCCAGCGAATTTGCATGAACGTCTTTGAATTCACCTGCAACCGGCGCGTATCTGATGGTATGCGGAGAATCCAGCACGTCCAGGTAGACGACTCGGCCTTCCTGGCTCAATTTGGCGAAAACAATCGTTTCGCGCGTAGCGTCCCTTAATTCCGTGAGGCTCGGATAGACCCGATCCAGCACCGGATCGGCGCGGGCGATGCGCTGCGCCATGGCCAGCAGCCGGCCGGTCGGGTAGTAACCCTGGCGCCGGCCGGTTTCATACAGATAGCCGAGGCCCGTAAGGGTACGGATCAGGGCCAGGCAACTCGATACCGGCACATCCAGCAGCCGGGCCAGCTCCGATAGCGGCAGCGCGCGCTTTTCGCGCGCATAGGTTTCGATGATTTCGATAACTCTCAGCGCCGTCTTGACACTCATTACCCGATCCGAACTGTTTAGCACGTGAAACATCTGGCTCGCCGGTGGCTAAAGTTCCCTGCGGGCCTGCCGTTATCGTAGCTGAGAATTCCCTGAAAACAGCGCGTTCCTCCGAGACGCCCACATCGCCGTTGGAGTGATCATGGCCGTAACCCCCATAGCCCCTGCCTCGTTTGCGCCAGCGCCGGTCGCCCCCGCGCCGCTCGCGCCGGACCCCGCCGTGAGCGTCGTGCCCACGGCCGCCGCAACGAACAGCGGGGCTTCGGACAACGCGACGTCGGATCAGTCCGACTCGCAGAAGCTACCCCTGGACAAGGCTCTGGACGAAATCAACGACCAGATGAAAGCCTGGTCCACACAGCTGAAGTTCGAAATAGACCCGAACGTGCATCAGGTCGTTGTGTCTGTGGTGGATGCGGAATCAGGCGATGTCATACGCACGATTCCCAGTGAAACATTGCTGAAAATCGCCAAAATGATCGTGAACATGCAAGGAAACGGCATCAAGACCTCTGCCTGATCCGGCCCCGTAATCGACTCAAATGCTCCCCGAAGCGAGCATGTATCCGGAAGCGTCGAATTAGGCCCGCCTTATGCCCTTACCCGGCCAATCGCCGGCACCATATTTTTGACAGAATCGCATCGCTAGAAAGGAATTTCACATGGCTTCTATCACCAACCTCGGCTCGACCACCGGCTTGCCCCTCGAAAAGATCCTGACGGATCTACAGGCGGCCGAGGACAAAAAACTGAGCTTGTACACGAATCGTCAGGCGAGCTATGAGGCTCGCGTCAGTGCGTTCGGGCAGGTACAAAGCGCGGTGGAAGCCTTGCAGAAAGCCGCCGCGGCGCTGGGGAAATCGTCAACATTGGGCGCAGTAAAGACCAATGTGGTCGGAGACGGCGTGACCGCCAGCGTTTCTGGCGACGGCGCTACGGTGGGTGAATACACACTGAAAGTGCAAAATCTCGCCAGTACTCAAACCCTGCGATCTGGCGCCGTTACCGATCGCAAGGCCTCCAATGGCACGATGGGTTCGATTGACATCACCCTTGCGGATGGCACGACCTCCAAGGTGGATCTCAGCGCCGATACGTCCCTGGATGGCATTGCCAAAGCGATCAACGCCAACGACAAGGCCGGCGTTCGGGCAACCATCATTAGCGATGGCAACGGCAACAACTATCTGATGCTCAGCGCAAAGGCGTCCGGCTCCAAAGGCGCGGTCGCCTCCATCAACGTATCTGGCGATGCGCAACTCAAGAGCCTACTGAGCTACAGCGCAAACTCTAGCGACCCAGGCCCCAGAATGACGCAGCAGACTGCCGGGGTGGACGCAAAGCTTGAAATCAACGGGATTACGGTCACCAGCGGAAGCAACAATGTCTCCAATGCCATTGACGGCATCACCCTCAATCTGACCGCCCAGACGGAAGTCGGCAAGTCCGTTACGCTCAAGGTGGAAAACGACCCAGCGACGGCGAACAAGGCTATCCAGGACTTCGTCAACGCCTACAACGCACTACAGAACACCATCACCAAACTGACGGCATTTGATACCAAGGCTCAGACCAACCAGGCTCTGACCGGCGATGGCACCACGCGCGGCATTCAATCCGCGTTGTCCAGTGCCCTGATGGTCGTCACCGGCGAAGGCTCCTTGCGGTCGCTGGGAGACCTGGGTTTTTCGAGCGATCCGAAGACGGGTCAACTGAAGGTGGACCAAACCAAGCTCGACAAGGCGCTGGCCGAAAATCCTGCCGACATTCAACGCCTGATGGCATCGACCGACGGCCTTGCAGCCAAGTTTGACTCCGCCATCAAGGGCATTCTGGGCGACAAAGGCTCCATCAAGGCCAGCACGGAAGGTCTGAGCAGGTCGATTAAAGACGTGCAAGACCAGCTGGAGCGCGCAAAAGCGACCAGCGTCGCAGCGATGGACGCGATGCGCACCCAGTTCGTCGCATTGGATAAGTTTGTGTCGCAGCAGACCGTTACGGCCAACTACCTGACACAACAGTTCGCGGCTTTGGCCAAGTCCAAGTAACCTCAAGAAGATGCATTGATGACCTACGCCGCGCGCCGCCCAACCGGCTTCCATTCTGTTCGTTCATATACCGACATAGGCCTGGAGACACAAGTTCTAGGCGCCAGCCCTGAACGGCTGATTTCTCTGCTGTATATGGGCGCCCGAGCAGCTATCGGACAGGCGCGCCTTCACATGCAAGAGGGCAGAACGACGGAACGTGGAACAGCGATCTCGAAAGCAATCAAGATTGTCGACGAAGGGCTGAAGACCGGACTGAACATGGAAGCAGGCGGAGAGATTGCAGGAAACCTCGCACGCCTCTATGACTACATCATCCGCACGCTGTTGACGGCGAACCTGAAGGTGGATGCCGAACAGCTCGACATAGCCGACCGCCTCCTAGCAGACCTGGCCGAGGCTTGGCAGACATCCATAGACCGGCCTGTCGGCGGGATACAGCCTTGATGGCACGAAACACGAATTTAGCCAGCCATCGATCGCCCGAGATTTCCATGACGTCCCTGACCCAGTACACCCACCCTATCCTGGACCACTATCAGGAGATCGCCCTCATTACGGCAGACATGCTTTCGGCCGCTCAGTCGGGCGACTGGGATGCCGCGATGGTCCATGGGCAGTTGTACTGTGAACAAGTTGAACGCTTGCGATTGGCTGAGGCCAGCGCGCCGCTGGACGAGGCCGGACGCGCCATGAAGTATGACCTCCTCGTGCGCATCCTGGAGAACGACGCGCTCACTCGTGACCTGGCGCTGCCGCAATTAGCCCGTCTGGGCGATTTGCTGGGACGCATGAAGCGCCAGCAGACTCTACTGTCCGCCTACGGCTACCAGGCGCCTGAAGAATGAGCGTAGGTCCCGCCGCACTCGGCAACGTCCTGGTGCAGCGGCTGGACGCCGTGCTAGGCACGACGATGTCCGCCGCCAGCGCCAATCAAGTCTCCGGCGCCCGGCCCGACGCGGTCAGCCAGCCCGGCAACCTGGAAAAGCCCGGCGCCTCGGACGGCTCGACGCGCGACCCGCGGCAAGGCATACAGACTGGCGGCGCCCGCGGCGACCGCCAGAATACTGTCGTCGACCCCAAAACCGCGGCAGCGCTGGCGCTGGCTGCCCGCGGCCTGGTCACCAGCAGCGACACCACCGCCTCAGCCCCGACCACGCTGGGCACGACGGCGCGCACCATTCTGGCCTTGCTGGCCCAATTCCCCGAGGCGGCTCCGGCAGTTCAGGGCCGCGCGCCCCTGTGGACCGCCGACGCGCAGGCCGGCCAACCCGCCGCCGGCGCCGGCCCCATGCCGACAGCGCAACCAGGCCAGCAGCCCGCGCAGACCGCTGCGCAGACACCTCAGCCCACGCCTGGCCAGACGCCGACGCAGACCACCGCCCAGCAAGCTTCCGCTCTCGCGACCTCGGTCGCGGCTGCTTTGGACGGCGATAGTCCGGCGACCGCCGCCAAGCAGAACCTCCTGACCGGACACGGCGCAAGCGCCAACGCCGCCAAAGGACCAGACGCCGCAGCGCATGCCGCCCTGGCGGCGGGCGGCCCTTCCGCCCGCGCCCTGGGACAGGCCCTGCGCCAGGCGCTGCAAGGCAGCGGACTGTTCTACGAGTCCCATCTGACCGACATGGTCTTCGGTCGGGCCAGCCCGGAGCAATTGCGCAACGAACCGCAGGCCATGCTTGGCAAGAATCCGCCCGCACAGGAATCCGCACCTTCGCGTTCGCGGGTCGGCACGTCCGCCAGCGGACGCCCGGGCACGGACGCCGCACCCAGCAGCACTGGTTCCTCCAGTTCATCCGCCCCCGGCACGGCCGTCAGCGGCATACACCAAGACCTTACGCCGCTCGTCCGCCAGCAGCTCGACGTGCTGGCCAACCAGACGCTAACCTGGCAAGGCGAAGCCTGGCCCGGCACGCCCATGGAATGGGAAGTCGAACGCGACCCCTACGGCGGCGACCCGGACTCCGCGGTCCCCACCTGGGCAACGCGGCTGAAGCTGGACCTGCCCCGCCTGGGCCTGGTCGACGCCCGCTTGAACCTGGCCGGCGATCAGATCGTCCTGCAGCTGATCGCGCCGCACAGCGCGGCCGAGATCAATGACTCCTCGGACTCGCTGCGCGCGCGCCTGCTGGCCGCCGGCCTGACCTTGAGCAATCTGTCGGTGAACGTGGTCGAACCGCGCCCCGGCATTCCCGCCGATATCTGATGAGCCGCCTCACCCCCCATCCGGAATCGGACCCGAACGCCGGCCGCAACGCAGCGGTCGCCATTTCGTACGAAGACAAGGACGGCGCTCCGCGCGTCGTCGCCAAAGGCTACGGCCAGCTCGCGGACACCATCGTCCGCGCCGCCCAGGAAAACGGGCTCTATGTCCACGAGTCGCGCGAACTGGTCGGCCTGCTGATGCAGGTGGACCTGGACGCACATATTCCGCCCCAACTCTACGTAGCGGTGGCAGAATTGCTGGCCTGGCTCTATCGCCTGGAATCGCGCGAGTTCCCCGAACCCGCTCCGCCCGCCTGACCCTATTACCTGAGGAAGACCAAAGTGTTGGATGCCAGCGACCCGGAGTTCCTGCTGACCCGGCCTGAAGAGATGCGCTCGGCCCTGTTCGAGCTGACCCACCCCGACAGCCACATCCTCGTTCGCGACGCCGCGGACCGCGAGATGGCGGTGCTGATCCTCGGCGTGGACAAGCAGGCCGGCGAGTTCTTCTGGAGGCCGCGCGATTACGCTGGCGCGGACTTCGAGCAATCCGACTCCATGGGCTTGCTGAGCGGCGCCACTTTCCACTTCCATGCGACCGCCTACGGCGGCGTGCAGATCCGCTTTCGCGTGCAGCGGCCGCAGATCATTCATTTCGACGACGGCAGCGCCGCGCTGGTCTCGCCTTTCCCCGAGCGCCTGGCCCGCATCCAGCGCCGCAAGATGTTTCGCGCTTCCCTGATCGCGGCCGCCAACGTGTGCCGCGCGAGCTGGCAGGCATCCCCCGCCGACAAGCCCTACACGTTCACGATACGCGACATCTCGGTGGACGGCGTGGGCCTGCGGGCAGGACTGGCGGTCCCCGCCCTGCCCGAGCGCGGCACCGTGCTGGAAAACGTGCAGCTGGATTTTGGCGACCATGGCAAGCTCAACGCCAGCCTGGAAGTGCGCAATGTGTACCCGGTCTCGGGTCAACCGATGGTGCAGTCCACCGATCCGGACGAACCGGCGCCCAGGCATGTTTCGCTGACAGGCGAGCCGCCGGTCAGCCACCTTGGGGCCATCTTTCTCAATCTGGACGCGCGCCAGGAAAACTGGCTGCAGCAGGTAGTCTGGCGCCTGGAAAAAGGCGCCCAACGCAATTGATGGCTGGCTGTGGGAACTTGCGCTGCAAGTTCCCTCCGGATGCCTGCCCGCGCTTGCGGCCGGGACCGAAGCGCTGACCCCAGAAACAGAACTCAGACCGCCATCGAGGATATTTCCTTGTAGGCCGCAACCAGCTTGTTGCGTACCTGCACCGCCGTCTGGAAGCCGATGCTGGCCTTCTGCATGTCGATCATGACGTCGTTGAGCGAAATATCGGGCGCGCCCAGCTCAAAGGCCTTGGCCTGCGCCGTGGCGGCGTTCTGGGCCGAGGTGACGCGACGGATGGATCGCTGCAGTTCCGCGGCGAAGCCATCCGGCTGACCGACCATTTCACCTGCGGCGAGGTTACCGGTCTCTGCCTTGCTTACTACCGTGCGCATCTGCTGAAGCATGCTTTCGATGCCGGACAAGCCTGATACAGCCATTACCTGATTCCTTGCTGGTGGGGATTACGTCAATGTTGCGCACAGCGTACCCCCGATCCCGCCGGTTCATAGCCGACAAGAACCGCCAAAAAACCCGACATTTCCGCGTATGCAGCCGCCTCTCGCCCGGGCAGCGACGGCGACTTTCGCCTTGTGGGGGACATAGGGGATAAGTAACGCCAAAAACCGGCTGTTTTCAACGATTGGGATGGACGTCTCAGGGGCAATAATCCACGCTCTCCCCAGACCAGAAGCACGTTGCATGTGTAATCTGCCCTACCCAGACATGAAGTCCCATCTCCAGCTCCGCGTGGCCAGCGGGGGCCGCCAATGAACCAGCAGGCCACCCTGAGTTCGTCGCTGCTGACGAAATTCCCCGCGCTGGAGAAGGTGCGCGCGCTACCCAAGCCCATTCTGCTGGGCGCGGCGGCGGCGCTCGTTGCGGTCATCGTCGCCGTGGCGATGTGGAGCAGCGAACCCAAGTACAAGGTGCTGTTCTCGAACCTGGACGACCGCGATGGCGGCGCCATCGTGGCGGCGCTGGGGACGATGAACGTGCCCTACCGCTACAACGAAACCGGCACCGCCGTGCTGGTTCCGGCCGACCGCGTGTACGATGCCCGCCTGCAGCTGGCGTCCCAGGGTCTGCCGCGCGGCGGCTCCGTCGGCTTCGAACTGATGGACAACGCCCGCTTCGGCGCCAGCCAGTTCACGGAACAGATCAATTATCAGCGCGGCCTTGAAGGCGAGCTGGCGCGTTCGATCGAAGCCATGCACACCGTGCAGCATGCCCGGGTGCACCTGGCCATGCCGCGCCAGTCGCTGTTCGTGCGCGAGCGCCAGGCGCCCACCGCCTCGGTGCTGCTGAACATGCATCCCGGCCGCAGCCTGAGCGATGCGCAGGTCTCCGCGATCTCCTGGCTGGTCGCCTCGAGCGTCCCCGAACTCACCGCCGAAAACGTGTCCATCGTCGACCAGAACGGCCGCCTGCTGTCGGCGCCGATGGGCGAAGGCCGCGGCATGGACGCCGACCAGATGCGCTTCGTGCGCGAAATGGAACAGCGCACGGTCGAGCGCATCCTCACCATCCTCAATCCGCTGGTGGGCCCGGGCAACGTCCACGCCCAGGCCAGCGCCGACGTCGACTTCGCCCGCCGCGAAGAAACCTCCGAGGTCTACCGCCCGAACCAGGAACCCGGCCAGGCCGCCGTGCGCAGCCAACAGACCAGCGACTCCTCCCAGCGCGGCGTCAACGCCGCCCAGGGCGTGCCCGGCGCGTTGTCGAACCAGGCACCGGCCAATCCGCAGGCCCCGATCGCCAACCCGCCGCAACCGCAGCCGCCCCGCCCCGGGCAGCCGCAGCAACCCGCCAACGCCCAGCAGCAGACCAGCACGCAAGCCGCCACCGGCAACCTGAACGAACGCCGCGACGCCACCACCAACTATGAAGTGGACCGCACCATCAGCCACATCAAGCAGCCGGTGGGCAACCTCAAGCGTCTGTCGGTGGCCGTGGTCGTCAACTACATGCGCGACAAGGACGGCGAACTGCAGCCCCTGCCGCCTGAAGAACTGAACAAGCTGACCAATCTGGTGCGTGAAGCCATGGGTTACTCCGAGCCCCGCGGCGACTCGCTCAACCTGGTCAACAGCCAATTCAACGACGGCCCGCCGCCGGTGCCGATGTGGCGCGATCCGGAAATGATCTCGCTGTTCAAGACGATCCTGGCCTGGCTGGTCGGTGGTGTGCTGGCGCTGTGGCTGTACCGCCTGCTGCGCCGCACGGTGGGCGACTACCTGTACCCGCCGGTCGATCCGGAACAGGCTGAAGCCGAGCGCGTCGAAGCGGCGCGCGAGGCCCAGGACGCGGCCCGCGCCAAGGAAGTGGACCGCTACCAGGACAACCTGGAACGGGCCCGCACGATGGCCAACAAGGATCCGCGCGCCGTTGCGATGGTTCTGCGCACCTGGATGAGCAAAGATGAAAAATGATTCCACTCCGCTGGACGGCATGACGCGCAGCGCCGTTCTGATGATGTCGCTGGGCGAGGACGCCGCGGCCGAGGTCTTCAAGTACCTCGGCGCCCGTGAAGTGCAGCAGGTCGGCGCCGCCATGGCCAGCCTGAAACAGGTCACGCGCGCCGACGTGGCCGTGGTGCTGGAAGAATTCCGCCAGGAAGCCGACCAGTTCATGGCCGTCACGCTGGGTTCCGACGACTACATTCGCACCGTCCTGACCAAGGCGCTGGGCAGCGACCGCGCCGCCGGCCTGATCGAAGACATCCTGGAAGCCGGCGAAGGCGGCAGCGGCATCGACGCACTCAACTGGCTGGATCCGAACACCGTGGCCGAACTGATCGGCGACGAACACCCGCAGATCATCGCGACCATCCTGGTGCACCTGGAGCGCGACCGCGCCGCCGGCGTGCTGGCGTTGCTGACGGACCGCCTGCGCAACGACGTGATGTTGCGTATCGCCACTTTCGGCGGTGTGCAGCCCGCCGCGCTGTCCGAGCTCACCGAAGTCCTGAACTCGGTGCTGGCCGGCCAGGGCGCAAAGCGCAGCAAGATGGGCGGCGTGCGCACCGCGGCCGAGATCCTGAACATGATGAACTCGGCCGAGGAAGAAACCGTGGTCGCAAGCCTGCGCGAGCGCGACAGCGATTTGGCGCAGAAGATCATCGACGAGATGTTCGTCTTCGACAACCTGCTCGACGTCGAGGATCGCGCCATCCAGCTCATCCTCAAGGAAATCGACAACGACACGCTCATGGTCGCGCTCAAGGGCGCCCAGGAAGAGCTGCGCGCCAAGTTCCTGCGCAACATGTCCAGCCGCGCCGCCGAAATGCTGCGCGAAGACCTGGACGCGCAGGGCCCGATCCGCATGTCCAAGGTCGAGGCCGAACAGAAGAAGATCCTGCAGATCGCGCGCCGCCTGGCGGAAAGCGGCCAGATCGTCCTGGGCAACCAGGGGGACGACGCGTATGTCTGAAGTGGACAGCGGCGCCACGGCGCTCATCTCGCGCAGCGCCGCCTGGCGGCGCTGGCAGATGCTGTCGTTCGACCAGCCCGCAGTCGTCGAGCCGGAGCCCGAGCCCGAACCCGATCCGGGTCCGGACCCCGAGGTGGTAATGGCCCAACTGCGTGCCCAGGCGCTCGCCGAAGGCCGCGACGAAGGCCATGCCCTGGGCCATGCCACCGGCCTGGAAGCCGGTCAACAGGCGGGATACGAAGCCGGCCTGGCCGCTGGCCGCGAGCAAGGCTACGCCGAAGGCCTCAACCAGGCCCGCGAGCAAGGCGCCGCGGAAGCGCAGCGCCTGCACGCGCTGGTTGAGGCCTGCGCCGCGTCCCTCGGCTCGCTCGAAGAAAAAATGGGCCAGGGCCTGCTGACCCTGGCGCTGGACATCGCCCAGCAGGTCGTGCGCACCACGCTCGCCGAGCAGCCGGACACCGTGGTCAGCGCCGTGCGCGAAGTGCTGCACATCAATCCCACCGCCGGCGGCCAGATGCGCTTGTGGGCCAACCCCGAAGACATCGAACTGATCCGGCTGCACCTGGCGGACGAACTCAAGGAAGGCCATTGGCGCGTCCTCGCCGATGAGTCGATCTCGCGCGGCGGCTGCCGTGCTGAAACGCCCTACGGCGACATCGACGCCACCTTGCAGACGCGCTGGCGCCGGGTCGCGGCCTCGCTGGGCCGCAACGTGTCCTGGGAGGAGCCGGCGTGAGCGCCAATCCGGTCCCCGGCCAGCCGGCCGCGACTGCCGTGCCGGTCATCGACCGCTGGCAGACCCAGCTGCAGATCGGCTCGATCCGCGCCGCCTCGACCGACCCCTGGCTGGTCAGCGGCAAGATCACGCGCGCCACCGGCCTGGTGCTGCACGCGACCGGCCTGCGCCTGCCGGTAGGAGCGGCGGCCCGCATTGAAATCGCCCGCGGCCACGACCATTGGGCGGACGCCGAAGTCGTCGGCTTCGACGGCCACACCCTGTATCTGATGCCGCAAGCCGACATTTCCGGCTTGCCGCCCGGCGCGCGCGTCGTGCCTGGCGAGCCTCCCGTCCAGCGCCAGATCCCGCTGCCGCGCAAGGCCGAACTGAACGGCAACGCCAAGCCGCAGCTGGGCCGCCACCTGCCCGTGGGCAACGCCTTGCTGGGCCGGGTGCTGGATGGCGCCGGCCGGCCGCTGGACGGGCTGGGTCCGCTCACGGGCGCCGAACTGGCGCCCCTGTCCGCCCAGCCGATCAACCCGCTGTCGCGCGCGCCCATCGACACGGTGCTGGACACGGGTGTGCGCGCCATCAACGGCCTGCTCACGGTCGGCCGCGGCCAGCGCATGGGCCTGTTCGCCGGCTCCGGCGTCGGCAAGAGCGTGCTGCTGGGCATGATGGCCCGCTATACCAAGGCCGACGTCATCGTGGTCGGACTGATTGGCGAACGCGGCCGCGAAGTCAAGGAATTCATCGAACACAACCTCGGCCCCGAAGGCCTGGCGCGCTCGGTGGTGGTGGCCGCGCCGGCCGACGTGTCGGCGCTGCTGCGCCTGCAAGGCGCGGCCTATGCCACGCGCCTGGCCGAGCACTTCCGCGATCAGGGCCTGGACGTGCTCCTGATCATGGACTCGCTGACCCGCTATGCCATGGCGCAGCGCGAAATCGCCCTGGCGATCGGCGAGCCGCCCGCCACCAAAGGCTATCCGCCCTCGGTCTTCGCCAAACTGCCGATGCTGGTCGAACGCGCCGGCATGGGCGCGCCTGGGGCCTCCGGCAAGGCCGGCTCGATCACCGCGTTCTACACCGTGCTGGCCGAAGGCGACGACCAGCAGGATCCGATTGCCGATTCGGCCCGCGCCATCCTGGACGGCCACGTCGTGCTGTCGCGCCACCTGGCCGAAGCGGGCCATTACCCCGCCATCGACATCGAAGCGTCGATCTCGCGCGCCATGACCTCGCTGATCACACCCGAGCAGTTCGCCGTGGTGCGCCGCTTCAAGCAAAGCCTGTCGCGCTTCCAGCGCAACCGCGACCTGATTGCGGTGGGCGCCTACGCCGCCGGCAACGATCCGCAGCTGGACGAGGCCATCGCCCGTTATCCGCGCCTGGAAGCCTTTCTGCAGCAAGACATCGGCGAAAACGTCGGCTACGAAGCCGCCGTCAGCCAGTTGCGCGCCAGTTTCGAATTGAGGGACGCTTATGCCTAGCCAATTGCCTTTGGACATGCTGATCAACCTGGCCAAGGAAAGCACGGACGAAGCCGCGCGCCTGCTCGGCAGGCTCGGCGCCGAACGCACCAACGCCGAGCGCCAATTGTCCATGCTGCACGACTACCGCCAGGACTACCTGGAGCGGCTGCAGCAGGCCATGACCAGCGGCATGTCGGCCAGCGATTGCCATAACTATCAGCGCTTCATCAGCACGCTGGACGACGCCATCAGCCAGCAACAAGGCGTGCTGCGCCAAGCGGACGACAACCTCGCGAAGGGCCGGCTGTACTGGCAACAGGAAAAGCGCAAGCTCAACTCGTACGACGCCCTGGCGCAGCGCGAGTTGCGCGCCCAAGCGGTGGTCGAATCGCGCCGCGAACAACGCGCCAATGACGAATACTCCGCCCGCCTGGTCCAACGCCAGACCGGCATGCATTAAGCAATACCTCACAGGAAGCCCCAGATGAACGCTCCCCTGCCCTCGATCGCGCCCGCTGCGCCGCCCTCGATCGCCGACGCGCTTGGCGCCAAGGCCGCGCCCGTAAACAAAAAGGGTCCCAGTTTCTCCGACGTGCTGGCTCAGCAGCGCCCCGCACAACAGCGGCCGAACCAGGCCGCCGACGCGCGCCCGGCCAGGAACGGCGCCAAAACGCCTGCCGACAGCCAGAATTCCGGCGACCCCGCCGCCCGCGCTGAAGGCGCCGCCGCCAGCGCCATCGACCAGGCCGTGCAGACCGCCACGCAGGCCGAAGCTGGCGCGCTGGCAGTCGCCGCAACGCAACCGGCCGTCATCCTGCCGCAGCAAGCCCTGGAGATCGCAACCCAGGCCGCCGAACAAGTACAGCTCGCGCGCGGCAACGCCGTCGCGGCCGCCGCCGCGATGAGCAGCGGCGCCGCCGTCCTCACTGCCGCCCTGAATGCCGCCGACGTCGCGCCCGCGACGCAGGCCGCTACGGCTGCGGGCGCTGGCGCCCTCACCGCCCCGCAGGCCGAGGCCGCCGCCGCGCTTGCCGCGCGCGACGCCGAAATCGCCGTGCCGGTCATCACTGCGGCAGTCAAGCCCGGCACCGACGCCCCCGCCGCCACGCAAGCGCCGGTCCGCGCCCCGGCCGCCGCCGCGCCGGTCAAGACCGAAGCGCCGCGACTCGCCGCGGAGGTCGCGCTGCCTCGTCCCGCCCGCGATGCGCGCGCCGAACCCGGCCACGCCGCCTTGCCCGAGGACGCCGACGACGCGTCGCCGCAGGCGCTGGTCAGCGCCGAACAACAGTTCCAGGCGCCCCAGCATGGCGGCTCCGCCCAGGACCACCTGGCCCAGGCGCTGGCCGCCACCACCCAACGCCAGCCTGCCGCGCCGATTACCAACCAGACCGCCATCGCCGCCCCCGTCGTGCCGGTCGTGCTGCAGGTCGCCACCCCGGTTGGCGGCACTCATTGGGGCACCGAGCTTGGCCAACAGGTCGTCATGATGAGCCACGGCGCGCGCCAGGGCATGCAGACTGCCGAACTGCGCCTCGATCCGCCCGATCTGGGTCCGCTGCGCGTCAGCCTGAACCTGACGGACGGCGTGGCCAGCGCGTCGTTCGTGTCGGCCCACGCCTCGGTGCGCCAAGCCATCGAAACCGCCCTCCCGCAACTGCAACAGGCGCTGGCCCAGGCCGGCATCTCGCTGGGCCAGACCAGCGTGGGCGAACAAGCCGCCCAACAGGAGTTCGCGCAACAGGGCGGCAACGGCTCGCAACGCCATGCCGGCGGCGGCCAGACAGGCGCCGACAGCGTGGCAGAAGCGCCCGCCGCAGTGACGGTCGCGCGCAACGCCAATGCGCTGGTGGACACCTTCGCCTGACAAACAAGCGCACCACCGCTCGCGGCCATGGCTGCGGGCGGCGCAGCAATAGCTTGAGATACGCGGCTTTCGCCCTGTTTTTCGCCTCCAAGCCGAGGCGGCATTTGGGGCAGAATGCTTTCATCCACTAAGAACCCGTTTTCATCAGCGGCAAAACACGCATCGACACCGAGATGGCGACTTCCAAACCTTCACCCATGCCTGCGCGCGGCGCGCCTTCTTCCCGCTCTGGCGGCATGGGCCGTATTCTTCGCCCCCTGCTGGCGATTCTGGTGCTGCTCATCGTGGCCGCGGCCAGCGCCGGCGCAACCTGGTTCATCACCCAGCGCATGCAGCCGCAAAGCAGCGCAAACGTGCAACTCGGCGTCGGCCAGGTGCCAGCCGGCGAACCTGGCCAACCCGGCCAACCGGGCCAACCCGCTCAAGGCCCGCAGGGCACCCCGACGACCTTCGTCGCGCCGCCGGCCAGCCCGATCGCCGTGCCCGCTCCGATCTTCGTGCCGATCGAGCCTTTCACCGTCACGCTGCAAAACCCGGACACGGAACGCATCATGCACGTGGGCCTGACTCTGCGCGTGAGCGACGAGCAGACCCGCACGCGTCTCGAAAAGTACATGCCTGAAGTGCGCAGCCGCATCCTGATGGTGCTGTCGTCGCAATCGCCCACCGGCGTGCAGACGCAGCAAGGCAAGACCGACATGGCCAACGCCATCAAGCAGGCCGTCAATCGCCCCTTCTCGCCCCTGCCGGACGGCCAGTACGTCACCGACGTGCTGTACACGGCGTTCGTGGTGCAATAAGCATGGCCTACGAGGCATTTCTTTCGCAGGACGAGGTTGATGCGCTATTGGCGGGCGTCACCGGCGAAAGCGACAGCAAAACAACCGCCACGGACCAGAGCGCCGGCGCCCGCGCCTACGACCTGAGTTCGCCCGAGCGCGTCGTGCGGCGCCGCATGCAGACGCTGGAGCTCATCAACGAGCGCTTCGCTCGCCAGATGCGCCACGTGCTGCTGAACTTCATGCGTCGCAGCGCCGATATCACGGTGGGTTCGATCAAGATCCAGAAATACGCGGACTTCGAGCGCAACCTGCCGGTGCCGAGCAATCTGAACATGATTCAGATGAAACCCCTGCGCGGCACGGCGCTCTTCACCTATGACCCGAACCTGGTGTTCCTGGTCATCGACAGCCTGTTCGGCGGCGATGGCCGCTACCACACGCGTGTCGAAGGCCGCGACTTCACCACGACCGAACAGCGCATCATCCGGCGCCTGCTCAACCTGACCCTGGAAAGCTACGGCAAGTCCTGGGACCCCGTCTACCCGATCGAATTCGAGTACGTGCGCTCGGAGATGCACACCAAGTTCGCCAGCATCACCGGCAACAATGAAGTGGTGGTCGTCACCTCCTTCCACATCGAATTCGGCGCGACCGGCGGCGACCTGAACATCTGCCTGCCCTACTCCATGATCGAGCCGGTGCGCGATCTGCTGACGCGCCCGCTGCAGGAAACCACGCTCGAGGAAGTGGACCAGCGCTGGGCGCAGCAATTGTCGCGCCAGGTGCGCAGCGCCGATATCGACGTGGTGGCGGAGTTTGCCCGCATCCCCTCGTCGATCCGCGAACTGATGCGCCTGAAGGTAGGCGACGTCCTGCCCGTGACCGTGCCCGAAACCATAGTCGCCAGCGTCGACGGCGTGCCGCTGATGGAATGCGGCTATGGCGTCTTCAACGGCCAGTACGCCCTGCGCGTACAGAACATGTTTACCCACGATACAGAATCCAACGAGGCCTCTGACCATGACTGACAAGAACGAGCCCGGTACCGGCTCGTCCCCGGCCGACGACTGGGCCGACGCGCTCGCCGAACAATCCCGCGCCAATCCTCCTACCCAAGCCGACGGCCTGAAGCCCCAGGACGACTGGGCCGCCGCGATGGCCGAGCAGACCGCCACGGCAGCGCCCGCTGCCCCGCCCGCTGCCGCGCCGACTCCCGCTCCGGCCGCACCCGCCGCGCAATCGGCGGCGCAATCCGTGTTCAAGCCGCTGGCTGGCGCCGCTAGCGGCGCCGGCGCCGACATCGACCTGATCATGGACGTGCCCGTCCAGCTGACGGTCGAGCTGGGGCGCACCCGCCTGACCATCAAGAACCTGCTCCAACTGGGCCAGGGCTCCGTGGTCGAGCTGGACGGCCTGGCCGGCGAGCCGATGGACATCTTCGTCAACGGCTACCTGATCGCCCAGGGCGAAGTCGTGGTCGTGGAAGACAAGTACGGCATCCGCCTGACCGACATCATCACGCCGTCCGAGCGGATCAACCGCTTGAACAACCGCCGCTGATCCTGGCGTCATGGACGACTCCGCCCTCCTGCGCGTCATCATCGGCCTCATCCTGGTGGTGGCCGCCATCCTGGTTTCGGCCTGGCTGGCGCGCCGCGCGGGGCTGACCCCGCGCGGCGGCGGCAATCTGCTGCGGCAGGTAGCCAGCCTGCCGGTCGGTCCGCGCCAGAGCATCGTGGTGGTGGAAGTCGAGAACACCTGGCTGGTGGTGGGCGTCGGCCCGAACCAGCTCAACACCCTGCACACCCTGCCCGCCGGCCAATTGCCGGAGGCTTCGACCTTGCCCGCCGCCGCCTTCGCAGCCAAGCTGGGCCAGGCGCTCAAGCGCCGCTAGCGCTGCCGCGCCCTCCAAGCGATACCCATGAGTTTGCCCACTAGCACGACACCCGCCCGCGCCCGGCCAGGCGCGCTGCACCTGCTCGGCGCCGCGGCCCTGCTGGGCCTGGCCCTGTTTCCCGCAGGGGTCGTCGCGCAGGCCACCTTGCCTGCGTTGACCGCCACGCCGGGGCCTAACGGGTCCGAAACCTATTCGCTCAGCATGCAGACCCTGCTGCTGATGACGTCGCTGTCGTTCCTGCCCGCCGCGCTGCTGATGATGACGGGATTCACCCGCATCATCATCGTGCTGGGCCTGCTGCGCAGCGCCATGGGCACGGCCATGTCGCCGCCCAACCACGTGCTGATCGGCCTCGCGCTGTTCCTGACCTTCTATACGATGTCGCCGGTGTTCGACAAGATCTACACCGACGCCTATAAGCCGCTATCCGAGGGATCGATCCAGTTCGAAGCCGCCGTGGAACGCGCGGCCGGTCCGCTGCGCACCTTCATGCTGCACCAGACACGCGAAAACGATCTGTCGCTGTTCGCCAACCTGGCGAAGCAGCCTGCCCTGGAAGACCCCTCGCAGGTGCCCCTGCGCATCCTGGTGCCGGCCTTCATCACCAGTGAACTCAAGACCGCGTTTCAGATCGGCTTCACCATCTTCATCCCCTTTCTCATCATCGACCTGGTCGTCGCCAGCGTGCTGATGGCGCTGGGCATGATGATGGTGCCGCCGGTGACGGTGGCGCTGCCCTTCAAGCTGATGCTCTTCGTGCTGGCCGACGGCTGGAACCTGCTCATGGGTTCGCTGGCCCAGAGCTTCTATCAATAACCTGGAGGAGAATCGCCATGACCGCAGAAACCGTCATGACCATGACCTACCAGGCGATGAAGATCGTCCTGGCGATGGCCGGACCGCTGCTGCTCGTGACGCTGGTGGTGGGTCTGGTCATCAGCATCTTCCAGGCCGCCACGCAGATCAACGAAATGACGCTGTCCTTCATTCCGAAGCTGCTGGCCATGTGCGGCGTGCTGGTGCTGCTCGGCCCCTGGCTCATAGGCGTCATGGTCGACTACATCCGGCAGTTGATCGGCCAGATCCCCATGCTGGTTTCCTGAGCGGCTACCGCCGCCGGACGCCGGGCCTCCCTCCATGATCGCCTTCACGCTCGAGCAGCTCAACGGCTGGATCGGCCAGTTCCTCTGGCCGTTCGTGCGCATCCTGGCGCTCGTGGGCACCGCGCCGCTGTTCTCCGAATCGCTGATTCCCATCAAGGTCAAGATCGGGCTGTCGTTCGTCCTGGCCGTCGCGATCAGCCCCGCGCTGGATCCGGTGCCTCCTATTGCGCCCGGTTCGTTTACGGGACTGTGGATGGTCATGCAGCAAGTGTTGATCGGCATTGCACTGGGCTTCACGATGCGCCTGGTGTTCGCCGCCGTGCAGACCGCCGGCGAGTTCGTGGGCCTGCAGATGGGCCTGTCGTTCGCTTCCTTCTTCGATCCGAGCTCCGGCGCCAATACCGCGGTGCTGTCGCGCCTGTTCAACATCATTGCGATGCTGACATTCCTGGCGCTGGACGGCCATCTGCTGGTCCTGGCCGCGCTGGTACGGTCCTTCGATACCTTGCCTGTCGCCATGATTCAGCTACACCAGAACGGCTTTGGCGTCGTGGTGGAATGGGGCAAGACCATCTTCATATCCGGCCTGCTGCTGGCGTTGCCGCTGATCTGCGCGCTGCTGACCATCAACCTGGCCATGGGCATCCTGAATCGCGCGGCGCAACAGCTGTCCGTTTTCTCGATCGGCTTTCCAGTGACGCTCATCATCGGTGTGACGATTCTGACTGTCGTGCTACCTCACGCGGGGCCTTTCCTGGAATCGCTGTTCGAATCCGGCTTCACCGCAATGAGCCGGGTCGCCGACGCGCTGGCGGGTAAATAGAGGCCCCGGCTGACGCCCGACGCCGGACGCCGAGGCGGTGCATGGCACCGCCCCGCCTCCTTACTGCTGGCCTGTAAGACGGAACACGCGGATCGTCTCGCGCAATGCGCCGGACTGGCTGCCCAGCTGCATGACGGCACCGCCCAGGTCCTGGACCAGCGCGGTGTTCTGCACCGTCATCACATCCATCTGCGACACCGCCGTATCCACCTGTTCGATGCCGCTGGACTGCTCCTGCGACGCCTGGGAAATCTCGCCGATGATGTCGGTGACGCGGTGCACGGCGGCTACGATATCCTGCATCGTCGCGCCCGCCTGTTCGGCCTGCTGGGAGCCTTCGGTCACGCGCTCCACCGAGTCCTCGATCAGGCCCTTGACCTCCTTGGCGGCCTGGGCGCTCTTCTGCGCCAGGCTGCGGACCTCGCCCGCCACCACGGCGAAGCCCTTGCCGGACTCCCCGGCGCGGGCCGCCTCGACCGCCGCGTTCAGAGCCAGGATATTGGTCTGGAAGGCAATGCCCTCGATGATGCTGACGATGTCGGCGATCTTGCGCGAGCTGTCCGAAATACCGTGCATGGTGTTCACCACCTGCCCCACCGCCACACCGCCCTTGCGCGCCACTTCCATGCTGCTGGCCGCAAGCTGGTTGGCCTGGCGCGCATTGTCGGCGTTCTGCCGCACCGTGGAGGTCAGCTGTTCCATGCTGGCGGCAGTCTGCTGCAAGGACGCCGCCTGGCCTTCGGTGCGGCCCGCCAGCTCCTGGTTGCCGCGCGCGATATGCGCCGCGGCATGGGTCGTGCCTTCGATGCCGCGGTACACGTCCTGAGCAATCCCGATCAGGCTTTTGCGCATCACTTCGAGCGAGAACTTCAAGCTCCCGATCTCGTCATCGGAATCCGCCACGATCTGCGTGGTCAGGTTGCCGGCTGCGACCTGGCGCGCCATATTGGCGGCATCCACCATGGGGTCCAGCAGCGACCGGGACAAGCGCCAGCCCATGCCGAAGATGGCGATGACGCCCAGTGCGATGGCCGCGCAGCCGACGCTTGCGCCCCAAGTGCTCAGTTCCGCCCAGTTGGTCCGCAGGCCATAAAAGCCTGCGCCGGCGACGATGGCTGAAGACAGCAGCGCATGGCGCAGCATGCGGCTACGGACATTGCTGCGGAAAGCGAACGTCAGCACGTCCAGGCCACGGCGCCAACCGGCGCGCACCGGACGCCCGCGCAGGATGCGCACGCCCCGGGCCGTACCCTCACGGATACGGGCGTACAGGTCCTCGGCCATTTCGACCTGCTCCTCGGACGGCCGTACCCGCACCGAGGAGTACGCCACGACCTCGCCGTTCTCGACGATGGGCGTCGCGTTGGCCAGCACCCAGTAGTAGCCGCCGTCCTTGCGCCGGTTCTTCACCAGCCCCAGCCACGATTCACCCGCTTGCAGCGTCTCCCACAAATCTTCGTAGGCTTCGGGCGGCATGTCGGGATGGCGCACGATGTTGTGCGGCTTGCCGATGAGCTCTTCTCGAGAGAAGCCGCTGACTTCGACAAAGGCCGGATTCGCATAGACGATCCGGCCCTTCGTATCCGTGCGCGAGATCAAGTACTGATCCTCGCGCAGCTTGGTTTCTACATTGTGGACGGGTAGGTTGACGCGCACAGCTTGCCTCCGGGTACATCATGTCGGGCAGCGAATGAATATCGGCGAGCAAACCGGATCTGACGCCCCGCATAGACGTGTTCCCCCGCCAGCTTCGTCAAATTCGGGCCGGCACGGCCCCGATTTTCGAACACTGTTCACCGCCCTTTTCAGGCGTTATTGTTGTTAACGGCCAAATTTTCGAAAACTTAACGTGCGCACGAGTTCTGCGCGCGCCAAGGCGTAAAGCACATGGACCGCGGCCGCGCTGATGCGCGGCCGCGGTCCTGTTGCAGACGTCAAAAGGCTGGCGTCACGCCTGCGTCAGCGTCGGCGCGGCGTAGCCACCCGACAGTTGGTGTGCGGGAACTTCGATGACTTCGCCCGCGTTGATCTTGAACACGGCCACTGCTTCGGCCAGGCGTTGCGCCTGCTCTTGCAGCGAACCCGCGGCTGCGGCCGCCTCTTCCACCAGCGCCGCGTTCTGCTGCGTCACCTCGTCCATCTGCGACACCGCGCGGTTCACCTGGTCGATGCCGCTGGATTGCTCTTCCGACGCCGCCGAGATCTCGCCCATGATGTCGGTCACCCGCTTCACCGAGGCCACGATCTCCTGCATCGTCGCGCCAGCGCGTTCCACCTGCTGTGAACCCGCGCCGACCTTGGTCACCGAGTCCTCGATCAGGCCCTTGATTTCCTTGGCCGCCTGGGCGCTGCGCTGCGCCAGCGAACGCACTTCGCCCGCCACCACCGCAAAGCCCTTGCCCTGCTCGCCTGCGCGCGCCGCTTCCACCGCGGCGTTCAGCGCCAGGATGTTGGTCTGGAAGGCGATGCCGTCGATCACCGACACGATCTCGGAAATCTTGCGCGAGCTGGCCGAAATGCCTTGCATCGTGCTGACCACTTCCGACACCGCCGAACCGCCGCGCTCGGCCACGTCCGAAGCGCTGGCCGCCAGCTGATTGGCCTGGCGCGCATTGTCGGCGTTCTGCTTCACGGTCGAAGCCAGTTCTTCCATCGAGGCTGCAGTTTCCTCCAGCGAGGCGGCCTGTTCTTCCGTGCGGCTGGACAGGTCGGTGTTACCAGCAGAGATCTCACGCGAACCCACCGTAATCTCGTCGACGCCGCGGCGCACTACCGACACGGTGCGGGTCAAGCTTTCCTGCATGCGCTTGAGTGCGGCGAACAGCTGGCCGATCTCATTGTGCGAACGCACCTCCACTCGGCTGGTCAGGTCTCCCGCAGCAATCTTGTCGAAATGCTGACCGGCTTCCACCAAGGGGCGTACCACCAGGCGGCCGAACACGATGCGGGCCAGGATCATCAGCAGCACCGCCAGGCCGACGGCCACGCCCACTGCCACCATGGCGAGGTTGAAATTGGCTTCGGCCTCGTCGATCGTGGCTTGCTGTTGGTCGCCGATGTACTTGCCGAACTCGCTGAGCGCCTCGATGAAGGCGGCGCTGCGGGGCGTGCCGTACTCGTTGTTCACCATATAGAAGGTGGAATAGTCTTCGCTGCGCAAAGCTTCGACCATGGTGTCCACGCCGTCGTCGATGTACGAGCGGTAGCGGCGCACCAGATTCATCGACAGCTGACGGCCGGTGTCATCCTGCAGCATGTTCTTCTGGAAATCGGCGAAGCGGCTACGCACGCCGGTCAGCAGATCCGTGGCGCCCTTCAAGGCCGCGGCGGCGTCGCGGGCCGAGTTCTCTCCGCTGCCCCAGCCGGATTCCTGGAGGTGGCGCGCGGCAACCATCAGGGCAACCCGCGCGCGCAGCATGTCGCTGTTGATCACTTCGACCTGCTTGGAACGCTCGGTCAAGGCATTGACCTCGCGGATCGACTCATAGTTGCTCTGCAGGAAGTACGCGGCCAGACCACCCACCGCCGCGATCAACACGGCGAAGAACGCCATGACCCACAGCAACATGGTGCCGACGCGGGCATCGCGCAACCGCAGCTTGCGCTTCACCTTGGGCGCGCGCGCGGCCTTCTTCTTTCCGACCTTGCCGGATTTCGCACCGGATTCGAGACTCGCTTCCATATTATTTCCCCATCCCTCAGGAACTACTCTGACCAAATGAAAAACCACCCGATCGACATGCCTTGTTACACGAGGCATGCACTTCGGGCGACGTACATCGCGGCGCGCGCCGCGATGCTCCCCGCTGGACTACAGGGCGCTATTTGCCCTGAGGCTGCAACCCGGTCGGTTCACCCGGACCCGGGATGTAGATGGTCTGCACCTCGGGCGCCACGGGGGATGGCGCCATGTCCTGACGCAGGTCAGGCATAGGCGCGGGTCCCAGCAGCTTCTGGCGTTCCCAAGGTTCCAGCAAGATATTGGTACTGTCGACGAGGCGCAGCAGCCGGCCGTCCGGGCCGAACTGCAACAGCGCTTCCTTGCGGCTGTACAAGCCGTCCGCGACGAAGGTGATTTTGAAGGCCCAGAGCGCGAGCAGCGTGCCGTCGGTCTGCTTATAGAGCTTGTCGGGCGGGGCGGTGAGCGTGCGCGAAGCCTCTTCCAGCGTCGTCTGCCCCGGCGTCAGCATCGACAGCTTGCCCGGGTCGAAGTTATGCCCCGTCGCCGCGCAGCCGGCCAGAAACACCGCTATCGCGGCCGCCGCCAAAAGATGTATATAGCCTCGCATACCCTACCCATTTACCGGCCAGGCCGGTGTCAGAAAGATTCCCAATCGTCATCCGCTGGCGCAGCCCGGCGGCTCGGCGCCGGCGCGGGCTTCACCTCGGATGCGGCTGCCGGACGCACTGCGGGACGGCGTAGCGGCCGGGCCGCCGTCGCCCCTTCGGCCGCGGCCGGCTTGGCGCGCGCGGAATGCGTCAAACGTGCGGCCGGAACTGCCTTGGCTGCCGGGACGGGCGATTCCGCCTGCGCGGCGGAAGCCGCGGGAGCGACCGGAGCAGGCATGCGCGGCGCGCGGCGCTGGCCGGCCAACTGGTGCGCCGGGACTTCGATCACTTCGCCCGCGTTGATCTTGAACACGGCCACCGCTTCGGCCAGGCGCTCCGCCTGCTCCTGCAGCGATCCCGCGGCTGCGGCCGCCTCTTCCACCAGCGCCGCGTTCTGCTGCGTCACCTCGTCCATCTGCGACACCGCGCGGTTCACCTGGTCGATGCCGCTGGATTGCTCTTCCGACGCCGCCGAGATCTCGCCCATGATGTCGGTCACCCGCTTCACCGAGGCCACGATCTCCTGCATCGTCGCGCCAGCGCGTTCCACCTGCTGCGAACCCGCGCCGACCTTGGTCACCGAATCCTCGATCAGGCCCTTGATCTCCTTGGCCGCCTGGGCGCTGCGCTGCGCCAGCGAACGGACTTCGCCCGCCACCACCGCAAAGCCCTTGCCCTGCTCGCCTGCGCGTGCTGCTTCCACCGCGGCGTTCAGCGCCAGGATGTTGGTCTGGAAGGCGATGCCGTCGATCACCGACACGATCTCGGAAATCTTGCGCGAGCTGGCCGAAATTTCCTGCATGGTGTTGACCACTTCCGACACCGCCGAACCGCCGCGCTCGGCCACGTCGGAGGCGCTGGCCGCCAATTGGTTAGCCTGGCGCGCATTGTCCGCGTTCTGCTTCACGGTCGAAGCCAGTTGCTCCATCGATGCCGCGGTTTGCTCCAGCGAAGCCGCCTGTTCTTCCGTACGGCTGGACAGATCCGTATTGCCTGCGGAAATCTCGCGCGAGCCCACGTTGATCTCGTCCACCCCGCGGCGCACCGACGCCACGGTGCGCGTCAGGCTTTCCTGCATGCGCTTGACCGCCGCCATCAGCGTGCCTATCTCGTTGGTCGAGGCCACATCCACGCGGACGGTCAGGTCACCGCCGGCGATCTTGTCGAAACTGTCGCTGACGGCGCGCAAGGGGCGCAGGACCACGCGGTTCATGAACAGGAAAGCGCCCAGCCATACGGCTACGATCAGCACGGCCAGCACAACGTACACAATGGCCATCGTCGCCGCCTGCGAGCGCGACGACGACACCATCTCTTCGCTATAAGAGGTAATGTCCTTGGCGAATTCGGTCAATTGCTTCGAAAACGCCCCGCTCGCGGCGCCCGCCCGGGTGTTCTTCAGATCCAGGTAGGCCGCCGAATCGCCCTTGTCCAAGGCCGACATCATGGCTTGCAGCGCGTCGGCAAAGCCGTTGAACGACGAAATGAGGTCGCCTTCGGCGCTCTTGCCGACTGCCGTGGTCTTTGGAATGGTCTTGAAGGTCTCCATCTTCTTCTTGGCATCCGCAACCAATTGCTGCACCGTGCGCGTGTTCTCGCTGGCGCCGCTGGCGTCGCCCGTGGCCCGCTGCGCAGCGGCAATGTCGGCGCGTATCGTGGCGCGCAGCATCTGCGTGTATGCGTCCTTGATCAGATTGGCCTGCTGAACGCTCAAACTGTCCAAGGCGTTGATCGCCTCGGAGTTGGCTCGCATGCTGTTCCAGCCCAGGACGATGGACACCAGCGCGGCCAAAGCGACGGCCAACTGGGCAAGCATCAAGCCCGTGCGCACCTTCAGATTGCTAAACATTTCCGTATATTCCGGTAGTCGTCCCGGCGGCATTCTTGCCGCCAGGCCGTAAATAGGGGGGGTAGCTTTACTGCATGTGCTGCGCTGACGGATCCCTCCGTCAGAAAGACTCCCAATCGTCGTCCGACGAAGGCGTCGGCCGTCGGCTGGCCGCTGGCGCCGCAGCTGCGGCATCCTTGGCGCTCGCCGGGCGCATGGTCGGCCGGCGTAGCGGACGAACGGTGGTGGCGGCTTCCGGTGCCGGCTTGGGCCGGGCGACTTGCGTCAACCGTGGCGCGGGCGCGGCCTTCGGAGCAGATTCCGCCGGCGGCGCATCTGTCTTGGCTGGCTCGGCGGACGCCTTGCCTGCCGCTGCCGCCTGCGGAGCCGGCATGCGCGGCGCACTGCGTTGCGATGCCAATTGCTGCGCGGGGGCTTCGATGACTTCACCCGCGTTGATCTTGAACACGGCCACCGCTTCGGCCAGGCGTTGCGCTTGCTCCTGCAGCGAACCCGCGGCTGCGGCCGCCTCTTCCACCAGCGCCGCGTTCTGCTGCGTCACCTCGTCCATCTGCGACACCGCGCGGTTCACCTGGTCGATGCCGCTGGATTGCTCTTCGGACGCCGCCGAGATCTCGCCCATGATGTCCGTCACCCGCTTCACCGAGGCCACGATCTCCTGCATCGTCGCGCCGGCGCGTTCCACCTGCTGCGAACCCGCACCGACCTTGGTCACCGAATCCTCGATCAGGCCCTTGATTTCCTTGGCCGCCTGGGCGCTGCGCTGCGCCAGCGAACGCACTTCGCCCGCCACCACCGCAAAGCCCTTGCCCTGCTCGCCTGCGCGCGCCGCTTCCACCGCGGCGTTCAGCGCCAGGATGTTGGTCTGGAAGGCGATGCCGTCGATCACCGACACGATTTCGGAAATCTTGCGCGAGCTGGCCGAAATGCCTTGCATCGTGCTGACCACTTCCGACACTGCCGAACCGCCACGCTCGGCCACGTCCGAGGCGCTGGCCGCCAGCTGATTGGCCTGGCGCGCGTTGTCGGCGTTCTGCTTCACGGTCGAGGCCAGTTGTTCCATCGAGGCCGCAGTCTCTTCCAACGAGGCCGCCTGCTGCTCGGTGCGACTGGATAGGTCCGTATTGCCGGCCGATATCTCGCGCGAACCCACGTTGATTTCGTCCACGCCCCGGCGAACCAGCGCCACCGTGCGGGTCAGGCTTTCCTGCATGCGCTTGATCGCGCCGAACAACTGGCCGATCTCATTGGTGCTGCGTACGTCGATGCGGCCGGTGAAATCGCCGCCCGAGATCTTCTCGAAATGATCGCCCGCTTCACGCAGCGGCCGCAGCACGGTCCGGCTGATGAACAGCCAGCATCCCAATGCCAGGGCCAAGGAAATCGCCAGCATCACGATCGTGACCGTACGCGAAACGCCATGGGCCGTTTCGGCCTGCGAGACCAGCTCATCGGTGCTGGAGTCGATATGCGCCAACACCTCTCCCACTGCCTCTCTCAATGCCGTATTCGCAGCGCTGCCGGCGTCGTTCAAGTCCAGGTAGTCCTGCACGGCCATGGTCGACAGCGCAGTCACCTGACGCTTGACCACGCCGTCGAATTGCCTGTAGGCGCTCTCCAGCTTTTGATTTACAGCCTCCGAGCCTTCCAGGCGCGGCGCCTTGCGGTATGCGTCCAGCGCCTTGACGCCATCCTGCATCAAGCCTTCGGCGCGCTTGACCTGAGCGTTCGCCTGTTCGGTCTTGCCCTGCTGCAGATCCATCAGCGATGTCGCCAGCAGCAAACGGCCGCGCAAGAACAGGATATAGGAGCGGTTCAATTGCGCCGCCTGCGTGGAGTAGGCGTCATTGACCCGCTCCAGCTTCTCATTGCTCGAGTTCAGCCCCATCCAGGCGACGCCATTGGATATGAACATGGCGCCCGTGAAGAGCAGCAACACCAGAACGAGACAGGTGCGGACTTTCAAGTTGACAAGCATGGAATATCCGAACGTTAAGCAATGTGAAACGAGTATTTCCTACACTGCACGCACACACGGACGCCCCGGCCCCTGGCCAGTAGCGTCCGCAAAGGCGCAACTCTACGCACTCGATGGCGCGTTTTTTGACCTACCGCATTACTACTTGCGGCTGAACAGACTCGATCCCTGGATGGTCATGAATGCCGCCGACGCCGCTTGCAGCGCGACTTGGCGCAACGCGAGCTGGCTGGCGCCTTGGTAATAGTCCAGCTCTTCAAGATCCGACAGGGACTTGGAGTAAGACAGGCCCTTCTGCGTGCCCGTGGCGCTCAGCGCATCAAGTTCATTCATCCGGGCCCCGACCGAAGCCTGCACCGTCAGAACGTTGTCATAGGTATTCGCCAGCTTCTTGTTGGCTGTTGCCAAAGCATTGTTCAGCTTGGCAGTCGCCACAGGGTCGCCAGCACTAGGCGCGTCCAGGGCTGCGATGACGTCGTCCAGGGTGGCAAACACGTCCATATTGGAAGATTGGACGCTATCGACCTTGATCACGTCACCAGCCTGCGGGGCACCCTTTATCGATACGGAAACGCCGCTGCCCAGATTTATCGCGGCGCCATCGGTGTAAGCCGTCGCAGGAGATCCCACAGCAGGCACAGTCGCGCTGGTACCGTCGGGATTCGTCGTCGTGACCCGATAGCCTATCGCTCCGGTCGCCGCGTCGGTTTCAAACTGCACCGCGAACTTCATGCCCGTGTTGGCCGAACCCGGCGTCACGGATGGCGAGCCAAACTCGGCGGTGCCAGTATTGGAATTGGCTGCAGAAGCCACAAAGGCCTGCGAACCCGGATTGGCGCGGCCAAAAATGTCCTTACCCAGATCGCTGGAGGACAGTTGACGGCTTTGATCGACTTGAATGGTGCGTTCACCGACCGAATTGCTATAAGCGATCTTGCCCGCGGCGTCCTTGGAGTACGGAATAACGCTGCCATCATTACCCGAGAACAGATACTGGCCGTTTCCGTCCGTCGTGTTCGCCAAGCCCAGCAAGGCCTCGCGGGTACTTTTGAGCGCGGTGGACAAGGTCTGACGGTCGCTGTCCGAAAGCACGCCGCCCGCCTGGATGATGCGCGTCCGCGCCTCCTGCAAGGCATTAGTCACGGCTGTCAGCGTGTTGCTTTCCTGGCCGAGATTCGTGCTGGCGGTCTGGCGGTTCATGCCGTACGTGTTGTTCATGCTTTGCGTCTGCGCCACGCTGATGGCCAGCGCGGCGGCCAGGGGATCGTCCGCCGGCGTCAGGTTCTTGCGTCCGCTGCCGACCTGCTCGACCAGGCGGTTCATGTCGGATTCCTGAGAGAGAACGCCTTTCAGGCCGTTCGAATACATCATCGAGGTGCTCAGGCGCATGGTGAAGCTCCGAAATTTTCTTTATTGGTCACGATTCAACGATCCGATCAGCCGCGCAGACCCAGCAGCGTGTCGAACATGGTGCTAGCCACATCGATGATGCGGGCGCTGGCTTGATACTGTTCCTGGTATAGCGACAGGCTGACGTATTCTTCGTTCAGGTTGACGCCCGAAACCGCCTGCTGCGCCGCAGCCTTCTGCGTGATCAGGTTGGCCTGCGCGGTCGCCGCGGACTTGAGCTGAGCGGTCTGGACCCCGACGGTATTCACGACCTGGCCGAACATGTCGTTCACGCTCATCGTGCCGTTACCCAGCACCTTGCTGTTCTGCAGTTGCGCCAGCTTCAGCGCGTTCTTGCCGTTGGCGTCACCGCCCTCTGCGTCAGCCGCGGCGATCTTATAGGGATCGCTGATCAGCACGGTGAGGTCGCGCGCGGCGTCACGCGTAGGAGCCAGTGACCATTTGTCGCCAGCCTGGGGCGGCTCGCTGATGGTCAGGGTAACGCCCATCTCACTGTCGAGATTCAGCGTGCCGGGCGTGCCGGTCGCCGGGCCGTTGTAGACCTGCGAGCCTTCCGGCATGCGCAGCACCCGGTAGTTCGTGCCGTCGAAGGAAATCTCGTATTCCTTGGCGTTGATGTTGTTCAGGTTCGTGAACTGGCCGGAAATCGACGCGTTGCTCTTGTTCTGCGCATTGGGCACGCCCTGCGGCGAACCGATACCGAAGAAGTCCGTGCCAGGATTACCGTTCTGGTCCAGGCCCTGCTTGTGCTGCGCATTGAAGGACAGCGCCAGGCCGACGGCCATCTGGCCCAACTGGCTTTGCATGACATCCAGCGACGTTGCGCGGAACTGCAGCAAACCGCCCAGCGAACCGCCGGTCACTTCCGTATCGTTCAGTTCCACGGCGACCGTCTTGCCCGCGCCGGCTGGCAGCGTATAAGCAATGGTGGTGCGCCCCACGTCCTTGGACGAAGCTACCGCTTGCAGCGGATAGATGGTGTTGCCCGACAGCAGGGCTTGCCCGCCACTGGCCAGCGTGATGTTGATCTTGTCGCCTTGCTCGTAGGTGGTGACGCCCACCAGCTGATTCAGTTCCATGACCGCCTGGTCACGCTGATCCAGGAGATCGTTCGGAGGACTGCCGCCCGCCTTGCCCGTAGCCAGCGAGATCTGCTGGTTCAGGTCGTCGATACGCGTCAGATAGCTGTTGACCTGCTCGACGGTCGTGGTGATCTGCGTATTCAGGCCGATGCGCTGATTCTGCATTTCGGTGTAGGCCGAACGGATCTGGGTGGCCAAGCTGTTGGCCTTGCCCAGCAAATCCTGACGCGCAGCGGGGTCGGCCGGCTTGCTGGCCACCGCGTTCATGCTGGTGAAGAAATTGGTCAAGCCCGGCGCGATGCCGACGGTGCGGTCCGCAAACAGGTTGTTGATCGCTGAAACCTGGTTGTATTGCGTCTGGAGCTGGGCGCCGCTGCCCTGCGCGCCTACCAGTTGCTTGTACAGGAAGCTGTCGTAGCTGCGCTCGACCGTGTCGACCTGGACCCCACGGCCAATGTAGCCGTTGCTGGTGGCCTGGGCGCCGGCGGTCGAAACCATGACGCGCTGGCGGTTGTAACCGACCGTGGTGGCATTGTTGATATTGTGGCTGGTGGTGGCCAGCCCTGCCTGAGCGGCGTTCAGCCCGCCCAGCGCCAATTTATACATATTCATGCTGACAATGCCCCGTATTTAACCGCTGATATACCTGGATATCCAATTAACGGCAGGAGATGATCCGAATTTAGAGTCCTTCCAACATCTGGCGAGAAATTTCCACCTTGGATGCCGCGCCACGTAGCTGGCCCATGACGCCGATCAGCTTTTGCGCATACTGCGGATCCGTCGCGTAGCCGGCGGCCTGGATCTTGCGCGCCGCCTCGATCTCGTTGCGCGCCTGCGTGACGGCCTCGTAGCGCGGGCTGTTACCGATCAGGCGGGCATAATCCGCGAACGATTCCTCGTAGGAAGCGTAGGCACGGAAGGGCTGCGTCACCTTTTTCGCCACACCGTCTTCGTATTCGGTGGTGAGCACATTGACGACCTGGCCCTTCCAGCTGGATCCCGCCTTAATGCCGAACAGGTTGTAGCTGGTGCTGCCGTCCTGGTGCTTGATCTCGCGCTTGCCCCAGCCCGACTCCAGCGCCGCCTGGCCCATGATGAGACGCGCGGGCACGCCGCTTTGCTGGGAAGCGAGATTGGCCGCGCGCGACATCTTGGAAACGAAGGCGACCACATGGTCTGGCGCACCTTCCGCCGCGGCCAACGCCCGGTTCTGGGCACTGTTGTTGCGCATCACGTTCAGCAATGCCGAAACTTCGCGCGAACCCGCGGACCGGAAATCGGGGTCCGCGCCCTCTCCCAGGCGCTTGACCGCATCCGCGCCCAGCTCGCCGGGCTTGCCTTGCTGCATCTGCGCCAGAATGGCGCCGGACAGGCCGATACCGGGCGACGCCAGGTGCAAAGCCAACTGCTCGTCCGCCATGGACTGCAGCATCTGGGTCTGCTGCGAATCGAACAGCCCCTCCTTGGGGGTGGCTTCGCGCATGCGCTTGACCATCATCTGCAGGAACAGGGCCTCGAACTGCTTGGCCACCTGCTTCTGCTGTTCGGTCCCTTCCGGGTCCTTCTTGACGTCGCGCTTCAAATCCGACAAACGGCCCATGTCAAAGACCGAATCCTGCCGGCTGGCGCCGCGCGCCGCATCGTTGGTGTACGCCATGGCCGTCAGATGATTTCCAGTTCGGCGCGCAAGGCGCCCGCGGTCTTCATGGCCTGCAGGATCGCCAACAGGTCCTGGGGCGTGGCGCCCAGGGCGTTCAGACCCTTGACCACATCCGCCAGATTGGCGCTGGTGCTCACCCGTTGCAGCGAACCGTTTTCCTGCCGCACTTCGATCTGGGTATTGGGCACCACTACCGTCTGCCCTTCCGTGAACGGCGTGTCGGGCTGCGACACCTGGTTTTGACGGTTGATGATGACCGACAGGTTGCCGTGCGCGACGGCGGCTTCTTCGATCATGACGGTGCGGTTCATGACGACCGAACCCGTGCGGGCATTGATGATGACCTTGGCCACCGTGGGCGCGCGCGCCACCTGCAGGTCTTCCACCTGCGACAGGAACCGCGCCTGGGAGGCCTGCTCCATGGGCGTGCGCACCTGCACGACACGGCCATCCAGCGCGGTGGCGGTGCCTGCTCCGAACTTGCGGTTCAGCGCCATGGCCACATTCTGCGCCGTACCGAAATCGGTATTGTTCAATTCCACATGAATGTAGCCGTCACGCGAAAACGTGGTGGGCACGCCCCGCTCGACGATGGCGCCCGCGCTGATGCGGCCGCCGTTCAACTGGTTGATCTGCACGCTCGAACCGCCGGCGGAAGCGCCCGCGCCACCCACCAGGATGTTGCCCTGGGCGATGGCGTAGACCTGGCTGTCGGCGCCCTTGAGCGGGGTCATCAGCAAGGTGCCGCCGCGCAGGCTCTTGGCGTTACCCATGGACGAAACCACCACGTCCAGGGTCTGGCCCGGCCGGGCGAATGCGGGCAAGGTGGTCGTGACCATGACGGCCGCCACGTTCTTGAGCTGCATATTGCTGCCGGCGGGTACCGTAATGCCTAGCTGGGACAGCATATTGGTCAGGCTTTGCTGGGTAAATGGCGTCTGGCGCACCTGGTCGCCGCTGCCATCCAGGCCCACCACCAGGCCATAGCCGATCAGCTGGTTGCCCCGCACGCCCTGGATCGAAGCCAGGTCCTTGAGCCGCTCGGCATGAGCCGCGCCTGCGCCGGCCACCAGCCCGACCGAAACGCAGACGCGCGCCAACAAGGACAACAAGGCGGATATCGGATTCGGTTGTTTCATGTTCAGAACGGCGAAGCGATCAGGAAGAAGCGTTGCAGCCAGCCCATGGTCTGGACTTCGTCCATGACGCCCTTGCTGCGGTACTCGATGCGAGCGTCGGCCACCTGGGTGGACGACACGGTGTTGGTGCCGGTGATGGAGCGCGGGTCGACCACCCCCGAGAAGCGCACGAATTCGCTGCCCCGGTTGATGGCGATCTGCTTTTCACCCGCGACCTGCAGGTTGCCGTTGGACATCACCCCCACCACCGTGGTGGTGATGGTGCCGGTGAAGGCATTGTTCGCGGTGCTGTCGCCCTTGCCCTGCGACACGTTGCCGCCCTTGGCGTCGGTGTTCAGGTTGGCGTTGGCCCAGCTGTCCATGAAGGACGGCGCTGCGGCGATGCCCAGGCTGGCACTGCCGCTGCGGTTGGTATTGGTGGCGACGTTCTTGGAGGCGTTGGTCTTCTCGTTCAGGACGATGGTGACGATGTCCCCCACGTTGCGCGGCCGACGGTCCTCGAACAAGGGATAGTTGCCGTAGGTGGTCGGCTGGTAGATCGAGCCCGTGGGCTGCGCCATCGGCGCGGCCGGCGGCGGCGGCGCGGCCGTGGTCGGCCCGGTCACGATAGGCTCGGGCGGGATCATGGCGCAACCGGCCACCAGCATAGCCAGTGCCGCACTCGATACCAGGCGCAGGACAGACATGGACATCACAGTTGGGTCAGGCGGGCCAGCATTTCGTCCGAGGTCTTGACGGCCTTGCTGTTCATTTCGTAGGCGCGCTGCGTGGTGATCATGTTGACCAGTTCTTCAGCGACGTTGACGTTGGAGGTTTCGACGTACTTCTGCATGATGGAACCCGCGCCGTCCACGCCTGGCTGCAGCAGGTTGGCGGGACCCGATGCGTCGGTTTCGAGGTACAGGTTTTCGCCAATGCTCTGCAGGCCGGTGGGGTTGATGAACGTCGCGATCTGCAACTGGCCGATCTGCACGTTGATGCCGGCAGCGCCAGGCTGCGTCACCGAGACGATGCCGTCGTTGCCGATCGAGATCGACAGCGCGTTGTCGGGGATGTTCATCGGCGGCTGGATCACATAGCCGCTGACGGTAGTCAGCTGGCCGTTCTGGTCGCGTTGCAGGGCGCCATCGCGGGTATAGGCCTGGGTGCCGTCGGGCAATTCGATCTGCAGAAAGCCGCGGCCGTTGATGGCGATGTCCATCTCGCTGCCGGTGTTGTTCAGGTTGCCTGCGGTGTGGATGCGCTCGGTCGCGGCCACGCGCGCGCCGGTGCCCAGCTGCAGGCCGGACGGCAGCTGGGTAGCGTCGCCGACCTGGGCGCCGGGTTGGCGCAGCGTCTGGTACATCAGGTCCTGGAACACGGCGCGGCCGCGCTTGAAACCATTGGTGGAGACGTTGGCCAAGTTGTTCGAAATCACGTCCATGGAGGTCTGCTGACCTTCCAGGCCCGTCTTGGCGATCCACAGCGAACGCATCATGATGTAGTACTCCTGGTGGCGCGGCCCGGCCGCGCGCGAAAATTGTTTCTAGTTCAGTTGCCGTATCAGGCGCTTACCGACAGGATGCCGTTGGCGCGTTCGGCGTTGCGGTCCGACTGCTGGATCACCTGCATCTGCTGCTCGAAGCGGCGGGCGTTGGCGATCATGCCCACCATCGCCGCCATGGGATTGGTGTTGCTGCCTTCCAGCACGCCCGACAACAGCCGCAGACTGGGATCGGCCGGCACCGGAGGCGCAGGCTGGCCGTTGACGGGCGCCATGCGGAACACCCCGTCGTCGCCGTGCACCAGCTGATCGTTCTGCGGGCTGGCCAGCTTGATCCGGCCCAGGTTCAGGATATTGTTTGGCGCATCGCCGGCGCCGATGGCGGTAATGGTGCCGTCGGCGGTGATGGTCAGGGCAGCCTGGTCGGGTATGTCGATGGGACCGCCCTGATCCGACAGCACAGGCTGGCCCAGCGAGGTCTGCAGCAGGCCGTTGATGCCGACCTGCAGGCCACCGGCGCGGGTATAGGCTTCGCCTTGCGGCGTCTGCACGGCGATCCAGCCGCGCTCGCTGGACAAGGCCACGTCCAGGTCCCGGCCCGTGGTCTGCATATTGCCCATCTGGAAGCTGTTGCGCGGCGTGGACGCCACCGTCGAAACGCGCGTGGGCAGACTCGTCCCGTCGGTGACCGGCACCGAGCGGTACAACGCGATCTGCTCGCGGAAACCCGCCGTGTTCACGTTGGCCATGTTGTTGGAAAGCGCGGCCTGATGCTCGGTGATGCGCGCCGCGCCATTCATGGCGGTGTAGATGATACGGTCCATTGCCTATTCCGTCGGTGTCGTCGCGTGCCTGCCGGCCTTACTTCAGGTTCATCAGGACTTGCATGATTTCGTCCTGGGTCTTGATGGTTTGCGAGTTGGCCTGGTAGGTGCGCTGGGCAATGATCATGTTGACCAGCTCCTTGCTCATGTCGACGTTGGACGACTCGGTGGCCTGGCCCACGACCTTGGACAGGCCGTTGCTGCCAGGCTGGCCCAGGATGGGCTGGCCCGAGGCGGAGGTTTCCGTCCAGGCGTTGTTGCCCACGGGCTGCAGGCCCTGCAGGTTGGAGAAGTCGGCCAGCACGATGGTGCCGACGATCTGGGTCTCGCCGTTGGTGTAGCTGGCCACGATGCTGCCGTCGCCGCTGATATTGATGCCGCTGAACTCGCCGGAAGCGTATCCATCCGGCTTGGCGACCAGCTTGTAGGCGCTACCGAACTGGGTGGTGCCCGCGTAGTTCATCGCGATGTTGATCGGATCCGCTGGCGTGGTGCCGCCACCCGGGGTGGCGAAGGACAGGTTGACAACAGGCGCGCTGGTCATCACGCCGGCCTTGTTGAACGTGAACTTCTGCGGGTTGCCCCAGACGCCGGCCGCTTCGGTGGTCGGCGCCATGGCCTGGCCGTCGATCGTGTAGTAGACGTCATAGGTGCTGGTGTCCGCAGTGGCCGCCGGGCGCTTCACGAAATACTGCATGACCTGGTGGGAGTTGCCCAGCGAGTCAAACACAGTCATCGGCGAGGCGTTGGTGTAAGTGCTGGACAGTTTCGGATCGAACGGCTTGCCGACTTCGATGGTCGGCGCCACATACTCGTCGTAACCAGCCATTGTCTTGATGTCGCCGCTGGTGACCGCGCCCGCCCCCCCGGTGATGACAACCGTGTTGGCGCCGTTGATGTAGGTGCCGTCCGGCGGAACACCACCTACGGGCCACTGCAATGCACCTACATTGCTCCGAGTGAATGTGTATGCCACACCGTTGAGCGTGACGGTGCCCGCCGAACCCGGATCCGTCGTCGTATTTGTCTCGTAAATTACTTTCGCATTGGCATCCAAATTGGCCACGGTAGTGCCCGTCGACGTTGCCTTCGGAGCGACGTTGGCCGTAGGCAGCTGCAATTCCACTGGGTTAGCGCCGACGGACCCAGGCGGATAGCCCGTCAGTCGATACCCCTGGGCATTCACGATGAAGTTGTTCTTGTCGACCAGGAATTCGCCGTTGCGGGTGTACATCACCGCGCCGCTCTGGTCCGTGACGCGGAACATGCCCTTGGCGCCGTCGATCGCAATGTCGTATTCGCCGCCGCCGCCGTTCACCGTACCCACGGTAAAGCGCTGGTTGATGGCCGCGACCTTCACACCCAGGCCGACGCGCGAACTGGCGTAGACGTCGGCGAACGATGCGGTCGCCGACTTGAAGCCGACGGTGCCGGAGTTGGCGATGTTGTTGCCGATGACGTCCAGGTTCTGCGCCGCGGCGTTCAAGCCGCTCAATCCTTGTCCGAAACCCATGTTTTTTCTCGCTAATCTTTAACTAGGGAAGCCGCCGCCCATGCGCCGGCACCGATACATTGCGCCCGCTTCAGGCGCCGATTACCTTGCGCACATCCAGCATGCTGGTCTGGCCGTCCAGGCCCAGATCCAGACGCAGGCCTTCGGTGGAATACGCCACGCTCTTGACCTGGCCGTAGCTCAGCACTTCTGCATTCACCTTCTTGCCGTCGGCATCCGTGGCCATGACGGACACGGTGTACGCGCCCGGCTCCAGCACAACGCCGCTATCGTTCTTGCCATCCCAGGACAGCGTGTACACGCCGGGCTTCTGGTCCGTCGTTTCGATCGTACGGACCACCGCGCCGTTCGCGTCCGAAATGCGGATCTGCACTTTCTGGGCGTCGCCCTGCAGGTCCAGGCCATAGGGAGTAACAACACGGGCCTCGGGATTCGCCGCATCCACGCCGGACTTGATCTTGGAGCCGGGGATCAGCACGCCCTTGCCTATCATCGCCACGGCATTCATCGACTGAGAAACATCGATCTGCCCGCTGATGGCGAGCATGGTGTTCTTCAGGTTGGTGATGCCTTCCACGGTGGAGATCTGGGCCAGCTGGGAGGTCAGCTCGGCGTTCTGCATCGGGTTCAGGGGATCCTGGTTCTGCAGCTGGGTCACCAGCAGCTTCAGGAACTGGTCCTGCAGGCCCTGGGCCGTGCTGCTGCCGTTGGCGCCGGTTTGCGCCAGGCCCAGGCCGGTCTTGCTCGTTGATTGGTCGATAGTGGTCATGGATACACGGGTTCCGGAAATTAGGACTGGCCGATGGTCAGCGTCTTCTGCATCAGGGCCTTGGCGGTATTGAGCACTTCCACGTTCGCCTGGTACGAGCGCGAGGCCGCGATCATGTTCACGGTTTCAGCCACCGGGTCAACATTGGGCATGCTGACGTAGCCCTGCGCGTCGGCCAACGGGTGTTGCGGGTCGTAGACCTGTTTCAAGGGCGATTGGTCCTCGATCACGCCAGCCACGCGCACGCCGCCGATCTCCTGGCCCAAGGCCTGGCCCGCCGGGGGATTCACCTGGAACACGACCTGGCGGGCGCGGTACGGTTTGCCATCGGGGCCGACCACGCTGTCGGCGTTGGCCATGTTGCTGGCCGCCACGTTCATGCGCTGCGATTGCGCGCTGAGCGCCGAACCGGCGATATCGAAAATGCTCAACAAGGACATTGCCTGCCGCTCCCTTTAGAAATCATTCCTGAATTGCGGCCATCATGGTCCGGATACGGCCAGACAGCATCTGCATCGTGCTTTGGTAATGCAGGGTGTTATCCGCGAATTGCACGCGCTCGATGTCCATGTCCACCGTATTGCCGTCCATGCTGGGCTGGTACGGCAGGCGGTACAGCAGTTCGGTCGGGCCCTGCGATACGGCCTTGGCCGGAATGTGGCGCGCGGACGTCAGCGTGAGCGAGGTATCGGGCAGGCGCTTGGTGCCTTCCATGGCGTTGGCCATTGCCGTCTTGAAGTCGAAATCACGCGCCTTGTAATTGGGCGTATCGGCGTTGGCGATGTTCGACGACAGCACTTCCTGGCGTTGCGCGCGCAGTCCCAGGGACTGCTGGAAGAAGCGGAAATCTTCATTAAGCCTGTCTAGCATCGGGGCGCCTTGGTGCGTTGCAATTCAGATAAAACGAGGGACGCCGGACAGACCGTTATCCCATTGGATGACGGCATCATAGGGGCCAGGGGCTCGACACAATCAGCCAAATAACCCGTCATTTCTCATCCAATTCACGTATTGCCGAATGCCGCGGACTTCTACAATTCATCCATCATGAAAATATCCGCAACCCGACTCCGCGCGCGCGCCGGCTGCCTGGCCGCCCTGCTGCTGCCCCTGGCTGCCGCGCAGGGGCAGGAAGCGGCCACTCAGGCACCCGAGGCGATCGCCCTCGTGGCGCAGACCTATCTGCTGGATCAGCTGGCTGGCCTGCCCGGACAGCCGTCGGTCGCGATCGACCCGCCGCGCGCAGAACGCCTGGCGCCCTGCGATGCCATGTCCCCATTTATGCCGTCAGGCATGAAACTGCGTTCGCGCATGACGGTTGGGGTACGCTGCAACGCGCCCAAACCCTGGACGGCCTATGTCCAGGCAACGGTAAGCGTGCCGGGTCACTATTACGTCGCCGCGCGGCTGATTGCGGCAGGACAGGCGCTGACGCCGGACGACCTCGCGCCGCGGGACGGCGACCTGATCGCCCTGCCCCCAGGCGCAATTACGGATCCGCAAGCCGTGGCGGGGATGACGGCGGTGCACCGGATCAATGCCGGGCAAGCGGTGCGGAGTTCCGGGTTGCGCAACGCACAATCGGTGCTGCGCGGCGCCAATGTCCGCATCAACGCGCGCGGCAAAGGCTTCGTGGTCAGCAGCGAAGGGCAGGCGCTCGACAACGCGGCGCCGGGCGCCACCGTGCAGGTGCGCACCGCGGGCGGCCAAGTCGTGAGCGGCGTGGTGCGCAACGCCAGCCTGGTCGAAATACAACTGTAATTGTTGTTACATGTCGCATCGCACCATACGCCGCCCGCCCCTAAAGTTCTTTCCGGCCCTGCCGTTACTGAGGCATAAGTAGGCGATTCCGTCGCACAACCGACCCTGGACGCCCCGCGGAGAAAATCTTGAAGATCAATTCCACCACCAACCGCCCCCTATCGGCTGACACCGTCGCGCCTCGCGCCGACTCGGCCGTTGCCCAGGCCTATGGCGCGGGCAGCGCCAGCGGCTCCAGCAGCTCGCAGGTGGCGCTGAGCTCAGCGTCGCGCAAGCTGTTGGCGCTGCAGGACGGCTCCAATGACATCAACGTCGAACGCGTGGCCGCCATCCGCGCCGCCATCGCCTCGGGTCAGTTGAAGATCGACACTGGCCGCATTGCGGACAGTCTGATCGCCAGCGCCCGCGATCTGCTGAAGTAACCCCGAACCTCTCGAGCCGAACAGCATGACCATGAGCACCGTCGAATCCCTTCAATCCTGCTTGCGGCAGGAAGATACCCTGATCACCGAGTTCTCCGCCATTCTGGAAGAAGAGACCGAAGTGTTAGTGGGCTTGGGAAGCGTCGGCACGCTGCAGGAAATCACTGAACGCAAGGGCGAGGTCGCCCGCAAGCTCGTGGACCTGAGCCAGGCCCGCGACTCCTTGCTCGCGGAAATCGGCCTGCCGGCAGGACACGCCGGCACGGAGCAGGCGGCCGTTCTGCACCCGCAGCTGTCAGGCGTGTGGCAGGCCCTGTTGAGCAAATCGGCATCCGCCAACGAAATCAATATGCGCAACGGCGCGCTCATCGACGTGCATCTGCGCTATACGCAGCAATCGCTGGACGCACTGCGCAACATGGGCGCCGCTGGCGGCGCCCTGTCCACCTACGACGCCCGCGGTCGCGGCGCACGCACCGCCCCGGGCCGCAAGCCCATCGTGGCCGGCTGAATCACAACACGGTTGAACAGCGGCGCTTGCACAGCGCCGCGCGATCCGCAGATTGCGTTGCAGCGCGCATGTTCTTGCGCAAGAGCGCCAGTTCTTTAACGCGCGCAACCCATCAAACAGCGGCTCTCTTCAGGCCGCAGTCATCTCCAGCATCGCGTACAACTTCAGCAACGCGACCGGCAACATGCGCCCGGAAAGCTTGCGGTCCGTTCCCATGATGCCCGACAGAGGCCCGCGCAGCACTTCCGCCGCCGGCGTATGCGCCAACTGCCAGCATGCCGCGCCCATCTGCCCGGCCATCAGTGATTGACGGGCCAATGCATGCGCGCCGTCCACGGCCGGCAGAGCCTGCCACGCGTTCGCCATATAGTGGAATCCCGCCTTGGCCTCGTCTTGCAGCACCAGCCAGCGCGCCACTGTGGCGGCGTCCGCCTGGGACGCGGGCAGATTGGTCATGCCGAACAGCTGTCCGGCCACCTCGCCACTGACCGTGTCGATCAGGCGGGCGCAGACCAGCCGCACTGATACGCCGCCGCTGCGGCCCGGCAACGTCACTTCCGTACCGGAGGCCCACAATGCCAGGGGCACGCGCTTGCTACCCTGGACGCTATGCAGCCCGGGCATGTCACCGGGCTGGCCGACAGGCAGATAACCCACGCTCTTGCCCACGGCATTCAGATTGGTCGGGCAGTCATCCTGGACCACGCGCTGGCCGCCAGCGCTGCGCGCCACCCAGGCGACGCCTTGTTCGCTCAAGGTCTGCCACAAGGCGGAAGTGCCGGCCTCCAGCATGTGCACAACCGGCACGCGCGCCAGTTTTTCCGCCAACCAGCGCACGCGACCCTGCAACGCCTGGGCAGCATCCGGCTGGGCCGGCGCGGTAGGCGCGAACGAAGACAGCATGCCGTGCGGCAGAACCAGTTGCTGCGCGGGCGCTGCCAGGGCGGTGCCGCGATCGCTCATCAGCAGCGTGCCCAGCAATGCTCCTCCCGGCACACCCTCACCCTTCAAGGGGGCCTTGCCATGCATGGCAAGCAGATGCCGTCCACAGACCGAGGAAAATTCACGGCCGATCATCGCCAAGGGCTCGTCGCCCAGGGCGGTCAGACTGGCGCCCGAGCCGTCTGCGACATAATCGCGCCAGGATGCACGGGCCTGCACGCAGGCCGGGTCGCTTTCCAGCCAGACAATGGCGTCGTCCAGGTTTTGCGCGGCCTCGATGGAGCCCGCGCCGCCTTGCGGCCGCAAGATCGCGGAAGCCAGCAATTGCCGCTTGCGGGCAGGATCCGCGCTTTCGGGTTCGCGCGATGCGGACACCAGCGTCGCCAGGTCGGCCTCGCTCGGGGTGTATAGCGCGCGGGCGCGTTCGACCATGGAGAAGGCGCGGTCGATCAGCACGTCGGCCCGAGCCAGTTCCATGTGTTCGGGTACTTTCTGCCCCACCGACATGTAGTGGATTGGCAGGCGATGGCGGATGGCCGTGTCCAGCGCCGCGCCCAGGCGGGTGGCCTCGTCCAGCTTGGTAATGATGCAGCCGGCCACGTCCTCGCCCACGCCATTGCGATAGGCGTGCGCCACTTCGTCCAGGGTGTCGCCCTGGCTGGCTGCATTGAGCACCAGCAGCCGGCGCACCGGCTTGCCCGCATTGCACAGCATTGCCGCTTGTTCCGCCACCTGTCGGTCTCGCTGGCTGATGCCAGTGGTGTCGATCAGCACGATCTTGCGGCTGCCCAGTTCAGCCAGGATGCGGCGCAGTTCGCCCGCATCACGCACCGAATGGGCGGGCACGCCCATCAGGCGTCCGTAGATCTGCAGCTGTTCCAGCGCGCCGATCCGGAAATTATCGGTGGTCAGCATCGCGACCTGCTCGCGGCCCTCGCGTGCCACGCAGCGCGCAGCCAGCTTGGCCAGCGTGGTGGTCTTGCCAACGCCGGTCGGCCCGACCAGGGCATACACGCCGCCGGCCAGGAACTCGTCTTCGGACCGCAGCACCGGCAAGTGGGTTACCAGTTCGTTACGGGCCCAGCTCAGCGCCGCTTCCTGCGTCATGCCCTGGGGCAGACGCTCGACCAGGGTGCGCACCAGTTTGGTACTGAAGCCCGCGTCCAGCAGGCTGCGGAACAACGCGGCGCCCGCAGGTTCCCGGCCCGGCCCCTGGCGCCCGCCCCAGAGCAGCCCGTCCATGCGGCTTTCCAAGGCCCCGCGCAGCGCACTGATGGCGTCCTGCAAGCCGGCTGCGGCATCGGAAGGCAACGCGGCCGGCGGCGCCATCGGAGGCTGGCGCAGCGGCACATCGGGCATGCGGGCCATAGAAGACCCGGCTGCGGACTGAGGCGCTGCGGGCACGTAGGCCGCAGGAGCAGCGGTCGAGGCGGCGGCTCGCGCAACCGGCGTCTCGCGCAACGGCGGCAAGGATGGCAATTCGACACGCACGGGCGCAGCCGGAGCAGGCACCGCTGCCGGCGGCGCAACCGGCGGCGTCTCGTCTTCGGCCTGCGTCGAGGAGGCATAGGCTGCTTGGTAGGCAGCAATCGAACGCGACGGCGCCGGGTAGCCGGCTGGCGGCATGGCGGGCGCCGGCGTCAACGGGAGCGCCGCCGGATCCGGGACATCGAAACGCACGCCCGCCGGAACGCTGACAGGCGCCTGCGGAAGAACATCGGCCGGCCGGGATGGCGCGGCTTCCTGTCGTGCAGGAGACTCATGAACCGTGTCATCGAAGGCGCCCTCGACAGTGGCCAGAACCTCCACGCCGCCATCGACGCTGCGGTTCGACACGATCAGCGCATCCGGCCCCAGCACCTGCCGGACCTGGCGCATCACATCGCGGCTGTTCGCTCCGAAAAATCGGCTTATTTTCATGCCCCATTACCTCCGCCGATCAGCGCGGTCACACGCACCATGCGCTCATCGGGTATTTCCGTATTCGACAACACGCCCAGCTGCGGCAGGTGGTGCCGCAAAAAGCGCGACAAAGGCGCGCGCAAGACCGGCGACACCAGCAGCACCGGCGCGTTGCCCTGCGATTCCTGGCGCTCGACCGCGGCCTGCGCTTCGCGCAGCAAGGTATCGGCCAGCCCCGGCTCCAGTCCGCCACTGGTCGTCATGGCCTGTGAAAGCACGCGCTCCAGCTTCACGTCCAGGCCGATCACGCGCAGTTCGCCCTCGCCCGGGAACCATTGCTGGGTGATGGCGCGACCCAGCGAACGGCGCGTCAAGGCGATCAGTTCGTTGATGTCGGGCTGGCTGCCCGTGCCCGCGGCCAGCGCCGCCAGGCGCGGGCCATGCTCGGACAAGGTATCGATGATGGTGCGCATGTCGCGGATCGGCACTTCTTCCGACAGCAGGCCTTGCAACACCTTCTGCAACGCCGTGAGCGACAAGGTCTTGGGCACCAGGTCTTCGACCAGCTTGGGCGCGTCGCGGCCGATGCGGTCCAGCAATTGCTGCACTTCCTGGCGACCCAGCAGGTTGGAACCGTGGCGATGCATCAGGTGATTCAGGTGCGTCGCGACCACGGTGCCGGCATCCACCACCGTGTAGCCCGCCACCTGCGCCTGGTCGCGCAGGCTGCCGTCGATCCACAGCGCCGGCAAGCCAAAAGCGGGGTCGGTCGTGGGCGTGCCCTTGATCGGCATGGTCACGCCGCCCGGGTCGATCGCCAGCCATTGCCCCGGCATGGCCACGCCATGGCCGACTTCCACGCCAGACAGCAGGATGCGGTAATCGTTGGGCTTGAGCTCGAGGTTGTCCCGGATATGCACCACCGGCGGCAGAAAGCCCACGTCCTGCGCGAACTTCTTGCGCAGGCTGCGGATGCGGTGCAGCAGTTCGCCGTTCTGGGCGTGATCCACCAGCGGGATCAGGCGGTAACCGACCTCCAGACCCAGCTGGTCCACCATCGACACGTCGTCCCAACTGGCCTCGGCGGCGGCGGCCTGCGCCTGGGTGATCGCTTGTGGCGGCACCTCCGCGGCGGCCGCGGCGGCCGCAGTCTGCCGCTTGTACAGCACCCAGCCCCCCCAGCCCAGCACGCCGGCCAGGGTCAGGAAGGCGACGTGCGGCATGTTGGGAATCAGGCCCATGATGCCGACGATGCCGGCCGTCAGGAACAGCACGCTGGGGTTGGAGAACAGCTGGCTGATGATTTGCTGGCCGATGTCCTGGTCGGTCGACACCCGCGACACCACCACGCCCGCGGCGGTGGAGATCACCAACGCCGGAATCTGGGCCACCAGCCCGTCGCCGATGGTCAGCAGCGTATAAACGCGCGCCGAATCGCCCATCGACATGTCGTGCTGGGCGACGCCCACGATCAGGCCGCCGATGATGTTGATCGCCATGATCAACAGGCCGGCGATGGCATCGCCGCGCACGAACTTGCTGGCGCCGTCCATCGAGCCGAAGAAGTCGGATTCCTGCGAGACTTCCGCGCGGCGCTTGCGCGCCTCGTCTTCGCCGATCAGGCCGGCGTTCAGGTCCGCGTCGATCGCCATCTGCTTGCCCGGCATCGCGTCCAGGGTGAAACGCGCGCCCACTTCCGCAATACGGCCGGCACCCTTGGTGATGACGATGAAGTTGATGATGGTCAGGATCACGAAGACGATGATCCCCACGGCAAAGTTGCCGCCGACCAGGAAGTGGCCGAAGGCCTCGATGACCTTGCCCGCCGCATCCGGGCCGGTGTGGCCGTTGAGCAGCACCACCCGGGTGGAGGCAACGTTCAGCGACAGGCGCAGCAGCGTGGCGAACAGCAGCACGGCCGGAAACGCGGCGAAGTCCAGCGGTTTGCGCGTGAACATGGCGACCAGCAGGATCATCACGGACAACGCAATGTTGAAGGTGAACAGCAGGTCGAGCAGGAACGTGGGCAGGGGCAGGACCATCATGCCCAGCACCATCACGATCAGGACAGGCCCGGCCAGCAGCCGCGCATGCGTGGCCCCGCTACTCTTCAACATGGTGAGCAAAGCGCTCATTCCTTAAGCTCCTTGTGCTGCGGTTTTGGCTTGCGGGTCCAGCTCGGCCGGCACGGCCAACCGGGTCGGGACCGCAGGTTCGGCGCCCCACCCGGCCCGCCAGGAGCGCAGCTGGAAGACCCACGCCAGCACTTCTGCCACCGCGGTGTAGAGTTCGGCCGGGATTTCCTGCCCGATCTCCACGTGTTGATGCAATGCGCGCGCCAGGGGCGGCGCTTCCAATGTCGGGATGCGGTTTTCGGCCGCCAGTTCGCGGATCTTGGCCGCGATCAGGCCGGTGCCCTTGGCCAGCACTCGCGGCGCCCCGCTCTTTTCTTCGTCGTACTTCAAGGCCACGGCGTAGTGCGTGGGGTTGGTCACCACCACGTCCGCCTTCGGCACTTCAGACATCATGCGGCGCCGCGCCGCCTGGCGCTGCTGCTGCCGGATGCGCGCCTTCACGTGCGGGTCGCCTTCGCTTTCCTTGTGCTCCTGGCGCACGTCTTCCTTGGACATGCGCAGCTTCTTCAGGTGGCTCCAGATCTGCCACGGCACATCCAGCATGACGATGACGATGAGCGAAGCCACGATAAAGGCGCAGCACATCGCCACCAGCGTCAGCGCCTTGACCAGCGCCGCCGACGGCGCCACGTGCATCAGGCTCAGCATGTCGTCGTGATAGCGCCAGATGACCCAGACCGCCACGCCGCCCACCAGCAGGGCCTTGGCCAGCGCCTTGATAAGCTCCACCACCGTCTGCGACGAAAACATCCGCTTCACCCCGGAAATGGGGCTGAGCTTGGAGAAATTGAACTGCAGGGGCTTGCCGGAGATGACGAGGCCGCCGAGCAGCACGCTGGACAGCACCGCGATGACCGCCAGCAGCCCAAAAATGGGCAGCAGCACCAGCAAGGCCTGGCCGAAACCCTCGACCGCCCGCTCGACCATCACGCCGGGATCGGCGACGATGCGCTGGTCGAAACCCAGGCCGTTGCGCAGCACGCCGGTCAGGGTGCGGTAGAGCGAACTGCCGCCCGCCCAGATGGCGCCCACGCCCGCCGCCAGCATCATGAACGTCCCCAATTCCCGGGAACGCGCAATCTGCCCCTCCTCGCGCGCCTTTTCCAGGCGCCTGGGAGAGGCGGCTTCGGTCTTTTCGAGGTCGCTTTCTTCGGCCATGCTCTGCGGTATCGTTGCGGCTCGCGGATTCTGGAATGACGAGCTGCCCGCCGAGATTCTAGGAGGCCCCGGGCTTGGGCGATAAGCCAAGAAACGGGGGGAAAGCGGCGCTATTCCCGGATGCGTTCCAGACGGCGCGTTCCAACCCGGCCTGGAACGCGCCCTGGCCCGTGAAGACCCGCCGCGTCAGGCCCCGGCGGCGACCGCCAGGCCGCCGGCCTCGCCCTCGCCCTCGCCCGCGACCGCCTGGAAGCGGGTGAAATCCAGGCCGATCCGCACCGCGCCCCAATGCTCCGACCCCAGATAGAGCGGAATGGATATGTCGTTGACGATTTCGCCCGTGTCGCGCGAGTAAGTCTGAAGCAGCATTCCGCCGGTGTTGGTCGCCAGACGCAAACCCACCGGATCGTCAAAGATGCGCTTGTTCCGCACCCGCGCGATATCCTGTTTCGGATCCCCGGTGGGCGCCTGGGAAAAACGCAGATTGTGCGCCGGCGCGTAACCCCTGTTATCCACCAGAATCGTGTAGATCCCGCCCGGCACGCCATCCAGCACGCTGTCCAGCAACCGGGTCACGGATTCGTCGATCTGCCGATCGTAGCTGGTGTGGTAGCGCGCCGGTTCGCTGCCCGGAATGCGCCGGTAATGCCGGTCGAACACATCGGCCCCGCGGCTCCTGGCGTCCTCCAGCAGGTTGGCCGCGGCGTCCCGGAAGGCTTCGACGGTTTCGGACAGGCCATCAAAAGCAGTATTGCCGGTGCGCATGTCGGCCAGGACCTCCTGCACACTTTCCGTCTGGCGGCGGATACGGTCGATTTCGCCGGACATGCTGCCGATACGCTCGAGCACGTTGGCGCTCAACGCCGCGATCCGCCCCACGTCCTCGCTCATGCCGTGATTGGTGGAGTCCACCTCGCCGATGGCCTGGACCACATCGCCGACCTGACGGTTCATGCTGTCGAAATCCCGCACGAAACGCTCGAAACCCGAGCATGTGCGGCCCAGCACCTCGCCTGAGGTGTCGACATCCTCGCGCAGCGTGCCGGTCTGCCGCTGGGTCGTTTCCACCAGCTCCAGCATCTCGGCGGTATGCCGGCCGATATCGCTGGTGGCCGAGTTCACGCGCTCGGCCAGGCGCCCGACCTCGCTGGCGACGACGGCGAAGCCACGCCCCGCATCTCCCGCCCTGGCCGCCTCGACCCCGGCGTTCAAGGCCAGCAGCTGGGTCTGCAAGGCGATCTCCTTGATCAGCTTGCTGATGTCGCCAACCGAATGGGCGCGGCCAGTCAACTGCCCGACCACCTCGGTGAAGGCAGCCATCTCGCGCGTCATGCGCTCCACCCGCGCCTTGACGTCGGACAGCTCGGCCAACGCCTGCTGCGCCGCCTGCAGATTCTGCCCCGACACCTCGGCGATCTCGCGCGCATGGGTGGAAGTTGATGCCGACAGCGCGGCGATTTGCGCGCCGCTGGCCGCGAGCGCGTCGGCGGCGCGCGCCTGCTCCTGCGCCAGGAGCGAGCAATGGCCCGCCTGGAACTGCGTGCGCGCGGCATTCAGCGCGATTTCTATGCTGGATTGGCGGACGGTCATGATGCGGCCGCGTAGGCGCGCCATGAAGCCGTACAGCGGCCAAACGGCCGGACTAAAGGATAAAGTGCGCTCCGACAGCGTCGCGTCGCCGCGATTGAGCCGCCGCAACAAATTCCACATGCCTCCCAGACGGAATACGGATCTGGCCACGATCAACCTCCTTGTGCCGGCCCGGATCGCCTTCTATGGGCATCCGTTGCCTGGCGCGCACTGCGCGCCATGATTCACGCTGCACGGCCCCTATTTATTATTCTGGAGGGGAGTCTATCCATGAGGCGCTGTTTACGCCCCTAGGGAATACGTTCATGCGCCGCCGGCACCATCAGGAAGGGAGGCCGCCGGAGGGCATGTCCGGCGGCGCGATTCCTGGCTAGAAGCCCAGGCTCGCCAGCAGGTCGTCGACCTGGTCCTGGCTGGTCACTACGTCGGTCTTGCCCTGCGGGCTGATCTGCGGGCCGTTGAGCAGGCTGTTGGCCTCGTCGCGGCGTTCTTGCGGGACGTTGTCCAGCAGCACCTGCAGCAGTTCGCGTTCGATCGCGCCCACCACGTCCATCATGCGCATGATGACCTGGCCCGTAAGGTCCTGGAAATCCTGCGCCATGATGATTTCCATCAGCTGGGACTGCGTCTGCTGCGCCTGCTTCGGCACGTCTTGCAAGTATGCGCGGGTGTCCTTCACCAGTTCGCGCGCCTCGGGTAGCTCCAGCGGCTGGTCGTACCATTGCTGCCAGCGCGCATCTAGCGCCTGCGCCGAGCGCGACAGGCCGTCCTGGATGGGGCCGGCCTGCTCGGTGGCGTTCAGCACGCGATTGGCGGCCTGCTCCGTCATCTGCGCCACGTAGCGCAGACGGTCGCGGGCATCGGGTATGGCGTTGGCAGCGTCCTTGATGGCCTGATCCAAGCCCAGTTCGCGCATGCTGTCGCGCAGCATGCGCGTCAGGGACGCGATGCGGTGGATCAGATCGGGGGATTCGCCCGGGTTCTCATGTTCGGTCGTACTCATGGCTCACCTCAACCGGCGATTTTCTCGAAGATCTTGTTGAGCTTCTCTTCCAGCGTCGCCGCCGTGAAAGGCTTGACCACATAGCCGTTGGCGCCGGCCTGGGCCGCGGCAACAATGTTCTCCTTCTTGGCCTCGGCCGTCACCATCAGCACCGGCAGCGAAGCCAGCGCCGCGTCGGCGCGGATCTGTTTGAGCATCTCCAGACCATCGAGGTTGGGCATGTTCCAGTCCGACACCACGAACTGGAAGCCACCATTGCGCAGCTTTTCCAGGCCGATGGCGCCGTCTTCGGCCTCATCCACGTTCTCGAAACCCAGCTCTTTGAGCAGGTTGCGGATGATCCGCCGCATGGTGGGGAAGTCATCCACCACCAGAATCTTCAGGCCCTTGTCTACCATCTTCTACTCCAGAAAAAATTTGCCTTGGACCGATCGGGGAGCTTTGCGCGTCAGACGCGGTGCCCACGGTCGCCCAGGCGAGTCAGAATGCGTTCGCTTATCGCCGACAACGAAACCACTTCATCCGCAGCGCCCAAGGCGATCGCCTCGCGCGGCATGCCGAAGACGACGCAGCTGGCTTCGTCCTGCGCAATTGTGTGCGCGCCCGCGCGGTGCATGGCCAGCATGCCGGCGGCGCCGTCCTTGCCCATGCCGGTCAAGATGACGCCGATGGCGTTCTTGCCAGCGGCGACCGCGGCCGAATTGAACAATACGTCCACCGACGGGCGATGGCGATTGACGGGTTCGCTGGCTTCGAGTTCGATCACGTAGTTGGCGCCACTGCGCCCCAGGCGCATGTGCATGTCGCCGCCCGGCGCCAGATATACGTGCCCTGGCAGCACCCGGTCGCCGTGCACGGCTTCGCGCACGGTCACCGCGCACAGGGCATCCAGGCGCTGCGCGAAGGAGCGCGTGAAGCCCGCCGGCATATGCTGGGTGATCAGGATTGCCGGGCTGTCCGGCGGCAGCGGCTGCAGGACCTCGCGGATCGCCTCGGTGCCGCCCGTGGAGGCGCCGACGATGACCAGCTTTTCCGAGCTGGACAGCGGCCGACGCAGCATGGGCGCCGGCGCGGCGGGTGCGGCATGCGCTGCGGGCGCCCTCAACTTGGCGCGCGAGGCCGCGCGTATCTTGTCGGCGATGATCTCGGTGTACTCGAGCAGGCCGTCGCGTATGCCCAGCTTGGGCTTGGTAACGAAGTCGATGGCGCCGAGTTCCAGGGCCCGCAGCGTGATTTCACCGCCGCGCTCGGTCAGCGACGACACCATCACGACCGGCATGGGCCGCAGGCGCATGAGCTTTTCGAGGAAATCCAGCCCGTCCATGCGGGGCATTTCCACGTCCAGCGTCAGCACGTCCGGGTTGTGGCGCTTGATGAGTTCACGCGCCACCAGAGGATCGGGCGCGGTCGCGACCACTTCCATGTCCGGCTGGCTGTTGATGATCTCGGTCATCAGCCCGCGCACCAGCGCCGAATCGTCCACGCACAAAACGCTAATTTTCTTCATTTTTTGCTGCCTCGTCCCGCTCAGGACCTGCCCGCGCATTCATAGACGGTCTGCCCGCGCAGACGAAAATCCCGGCTGATATAGGTGAAGTTTTCGGAATGGCCAGCGAACAGCAAGCCGCCGGGCTTGAGCAGCGGCACAAACCGCTCCAGGATCCTGGCCTGGGTGGGTTTATCGAAATAAATCATGACGTTGCGGCAGAAGATAACGTCGAACTGTTCGTTGATCTGCCACGCCGGCGCCAACAGATTCAGGGGCTCGTAGCGGACCATGTCGGCAATCTCGGGGCGCACCCGGACCTGCCCCTCGTTGCCGCCGCGCCCTTTCAGGAAAAAGCGCCTCAGGCGCTCAGCGTCCATCTTGTCCACGCGCTCGGCGGGATAGACCCCGGCGCGCGCTCGGGTAAGCACATTGGTGTCGATATCGGTGGCCAACACCGAACAGGCACTTGCCCGCGGACCCAGCGCTTCCACCAGCGTCATGGCGATGGAATACGGTTCTTCGCCGGTGGAGGCGGCACAGCACCACACCGACACCGGGCCGCCGCGCCGCTTGGCGAAGTCGGCCAGGATGGGAAAGTGATGCGATTCGCGGAAGAATGCGGTCAGGTTGGTCGTCAGCGCATTGACGAAATCTTCCCATTCAGACGCGTTCGGCTCGTTTTCAAGCTGGTCCAGATAGCTGCCGAAATCCTGCATGCCCAGCGCGCGCAGGCGCCGCGCCAGCCGGCTGTAGACCATCTCGCGCTTGTGCGTGCCCAGCGAAATGCCCGCGTGCGCATGGATCATCTTGCGCACGCGCGAAAAGTCCGCGTCGCGAAAATCGAATTGGCGTTCCACCGAGATGGAAGGCGCCTGGTTTGCCGCTGCTGTCGCCACTGCAGTCCTCAGTGCCCAAGCGCAAGCGCATCAGGCGCCTGCAAGCGTGCATCGTCACCCGACGCGCGTGCCGATGACAGGCGCTGGGCCGGAACTTCGATGACTTCGCCCGCGTTGATCTTGAACACGGCCACTGCTTCGGCCAGGCGTTGCGCCTGCTCCTGCAGCGAACCCGCGGCTGCGGCCGCCTCTTCCACCAGCGCCGCGTTCTGCTGCGTCACCTCGTCCATCTGCGACACCGCGCGGTTCACCTGGTCGATGCCGCTGGATTGCTCTTCCGACGCCGCCGAGATCTCGCCCATGATGTCGGTCACCCGCTTAACCGAGGCCACGATCTCCTGCATCGTCGCGCCAGCGCGTTCCACCTGCTGCGAACCCGCACCGACCTTGGTCACCGAGTCCTCGATCAGGCCCTTGATTTCCTTGGCCGCCTGGGCGCTGCGTTGCGCCAGCGAACGGACTTCGCCCGCCACCACCGCAAAGCCCTTGCCCTGCTCGCCTGCGCGCGCCGCTTCCACCGCGGCGTTCAGCGCCAGGATGTTGGTCTGGAAGGCAATGCCGTCGATCACCGACACGATCTCGGAAATCTTGCGCGAGCTGGCCGAAATGCCTTGCATCGTGCTGACCACTTCCGACACTGCCGAACCGCCACGCTCGGCCACGTCCGAGGCGCTGGCCGCCAATTGATTGGCTTGGCGCGCGTTGTCTGCGTTCTGCTTCACGGTCGAGGCCAGTTGCTCCATCGACGCCGCGGTCTCTTCCAGCGAGGCCGCCTGCTGCTCGGTGCGGCTGGACAGGTCCGTATTACCCGCGGCAATCTCGTGCGAACCCACGTTGATCTCATCCACGCCGCGACGCACCGACGCCACCGTGCGGGTCAGGCTTTCCTGCATGCGCTTCAAGGCGGCGAACAGCTGGCCGATCTCGTTGGTATTGCGCACGTCCACGCGGGCGGTAAGGTCACCGCCGGCGATGCGGTCGAAGTGATGCCCTGCTTCCTTCAGCGGCAACAGCACGCGGCGGCGCAGGAACACATACGTGGCAAACACCAGCAACGCGGCGACCACGCCGCCGGCGCCGACGGCCATCAGGACGAACTGGTAGCGCACCTGCGCCACCTCATGGGCATCCAGCATCTTGCTGGCGCGCCAGAAATCAAAGCCTTCGATTGCGCGTGCGTAGCGCCCTTCCAGGGCGTCCTGCACCGTCTGAACCTGCTTCTGGTAGGCGGGCATGTCCGCCTTTTCCAGGGAGGCCACCAATGGCGTCAGCCCTTGCCCGACCAACGCCTCATAGGCTTGGTCGATCTCTTTCAGGGCGTCGGCCGCTTCGGCGGGCCGGGCCAGGCTCTTGTAGTACTCGAACTCGGCCTGCCCCTTGTTCATGGAGGCCTTGGCGCGTTCCAGCAGGCCGGCAGCCTCGGACGACAAACCCTGGGTCAGCAAGGTAGGCTGACCCACGTTCTTCACGATGTCCGCATAGTTGGACGCGGCCGCGCGGCCAAGGCCGGCCATGGAATCCTTGTAGCTGGAGACGACGCGGCCGACCGCATCGTCCAGCTCCTGCGATTGCTTTATCTCCGCCAGGGTGCCGTTGCTGATGCGCAGAGACAGCACGCCCAGCGCGGCCCCGATCACCAACATGAATGAGAAGAACGCCAGCACCCACAACAGGCTGCTGCGTATCGTCATGTTCGCGAGAAACTTGCGCATCACAAGGACCACTCCTAGACTGAAATCGTTAAAGGAAAGCGCCACATTGGATTCAATATGGCGCTTCTACCTCCCAAGCAGGCCGTTCCGATCAGGACGCGACCTTCTCCACCAGCGCCATTTCGTCGCTGGTCATCATTTTTTCGATATCCACCAGAATCAGCATGCGTTCGTCCACCGTACCCAAGCCCGTCAGGTACTCGGTGGACAAGGTGGCGCCGAACTCCGGCGCCGGACGGATCTGACCCGAATTGAGCATCAGCACGTCCGACACACCGTCCACCACGATCCCGACGACGCGGCGGTCGAGGTTCAGGATGATGACCACGGTCTGCTCGTTGTATTCGACGCGGCCCAGGTTGAACTTGATGCGCAGGTCGACGATGGGCACGATGATGCCGCGCAGGTTGGTCACGCCCTTGATGAACGGGGGAACATTCGCGATGCGGGTGACCGTGTCGGCGTCGTAGCCGCGGATCTCCTGCACCTTCAGGATGTCGATGCCGTACTCTTCGTCGCCCAGCGTGAACACCAGGAATTCGCTGCCGACATCTTCATTGCGCGCGGATTGCGCTTGCGGTTTGGCTGCCATGAGGTTTAGTTCTCCATCAATTCAGAATGGCTTCGGGCTGCGACCAACGCTCGCGGTTGGCGCGCGCAAGCGCAAATACGTCGACAATCAGGGCCACGCTGCCATCGCCCAGGATGGTGGCGGCGGAAATGCCCGGCACCTTGCGGTAATTCGATTCGAGATTCTTCACCACTACCTGGTGCTGGCCGATCAGGTGATCCACCAGCAGCGCGAAACGGCGGTCCTCGGCCTGCATGATGACCGCGATGGCCTGCGTGGGATCGGTCTGGGCCTCGCCGACCGAGAACACCCGGTGCATCTCGACCAGCGGCAGGTATTCGCCGCGCACGTGCATCACGCGCTCGTTGCCGGCCACCGAATAGATCTGGTCATTCGTGGGCTGCAGCGATTCGGTCACGTGATTCAACGGCAGGATGAAGGTTTCCTCGCCGACCCGCACCGACATGCCGTCCAGGATGGCCAGCGTCAGCGGCAGCACGATGCGTGTCGTGGTGCCGTTGCCCGGCTCGCACGACAGCTGCACATGGCCGCCCATGTCCTGGATGTTCCGGCGCACCACGTCCATGCCCACGCCACGGCCGGAAATGTCCGTGACCTTTTCGGCCGTGGAAAAGCCCGGCGCGAAGATCAGCTGCCAGATTTCGTCGTCCGGCGAATTCTCGTTGACCGCCAGGCCCTGGGCCATCGCCTTCTTCAGGATCTTGTCGCGGTTCAGGCCGCCACCGTCGTCACTGACTTCAATGACGATATTGCCGCCGTTATGCTGGGCGGACAGCACCAGTTGCCCGACCGGGTCCTTGCCTGCGGCAACGCGCTTTTCGGGCGTTTCAATGCCATGGTCCAGGCTGTTGCGCACCAGGTGGGTCAGCGGATCGATGATGCGTTCGATCAGGCTCTTGTCCAGTTCGGTAGCACGGCCATGGGTCTGCAGTTCGATCTGCTTGCCCATCTTGCTGGCGATGTCTCGCACCAGGCGCGGGAAACGGCTGAATACGTAGTCCATCGGCATCATCCGGATGGACATGACCGCTTCCTGCAGGTCGCGCGCGTTGCGCTCCAGCTGTTCCATGCCATTGAGCAGGCGGTCGTGCAGCACTGGGTCCAGCGTGGACGCCGTCTGCGCCAGCATGGCTTGCGTAATGACCAGTTCGCCCACCAGGTTGATGACCTGGTCGACCTTTTCGACGCCGACTCGGATCGAGGTGGATTCCTTGTCCGCATGGGCCGGCGCCGCCGCGGCGGGCCGCGCCACGCGGGCGGACTGCGTGATGGCTTCGGCGGCCGCTGCCGACTCGGCTACGGCGGGGGCCACGGGAGCGGCAGGAGCCGGCGCCGCAGCGGGAGCCGCGGCAGCCTGGGTCGCGCCCGCCGGAGCGGCTTCGCGGCTGATTTCCAGCTGGTCGCCGTCAACGATGAAGCAGCAGACGGCCTCGATATCGTCCGGCGTGCAGGTGCTGTCCATCCACACGGTCAGGGCGCCGTCGGCGCGTTCGCTGGCCTTGACGCTGCCCAGATTGCCCATTTCCTCGAGCAGGGAAGCAGCGTCCTTGTCCGAAACCTTGGTGATTCGCACACGCAGAGGCAGGCTGCCGGCTTCCGCAGCCGGCGCTTGCGCTGCTGGCAGGGGGGCTGGCGCCGGAGCGGCGGCCACCGGTACGGGGGCCGGAGCCGGAGCTGCCGCCGCTGCGGGGACCGCGGCCGGCGCAGAGGCCGCAGCGGGATCCTTATGCTCCAGCGCAAGCTGCCTCAGTATGGCGCAGATACGCTCAAACACGGCTTCATCGGGCTCTTCGGAGGCCCGATAGGCATCCAGTTGGCTTTTGAGCACGTCTTTCGTTTCCAAGAAAATATCGATCATGTCCGTGCGCAGCGCCATTTCGCCGCGACGGATCGCGTCCAGAAGGTTTTCCAGCAAATGGGTCGTGCCCGCCAGCTGCGTAAAACAGCCGAACGTCGCCGCCCCGCCCTTGATCGAGTGGGCCGCGCGGAAAATCGCGTTGAGCTGCTCGATGTCGGGCGCGCCCACATCGAGCTCGAGCAGCAGCTGCTCCATCTGCGCAAGCAGCTCGTCAGCCTCGTCGAAAAAGGTCTCGTAAAACTGACTGAGGTCCAAACCAGAACTCATGACCCGTACGCCTTCAAAAATGAACCTGCTTACGCGCCGGCCTGCTCGTCGAGCAGTTCAGACGCCAATTCCACCAGCACATCCGGGTCGACCGGCTTGGAAAGCCAGCCACAGACCCCCAGATCCCGGGCGGCCATCTTGCTGTCCACATCGTCCTCGGTGGTCAATACCAGCACCGGCACATCCAGGTACTGGTCTTCCTGGCGCAAACCCTGAATCAACTCCAGGCCGCCCATGACCGGCATGTTCCAGTCGCTAACCACCAGGTCGACCGGGTGGCGCTTGGCCATTTCCAGGGCCTCCTGGCCGTTGCCGGCCGTCAAGACCTGCCATCCCGCGCCCGTCAACGTCGCCTGGACGATCATCCGCATCGTCGCCGAATCGTCCGCCACAAGAATCGTTGCCGCCATTGCTATCGAACCCCTTCCGCGGGCGGGTTGCTCTCCGCCTCGCCTGGTTTGGTTGCCGTCGTGGCCTGGGCCGCGGCTTGCGCCGCCTCCACTGCCGTTCCCACCTCGCGGGCATCCTTGGCGCTGACGTCCGCGGCTGCGGCGTTCTCGTTTTCGATGCGCCGCTGGGTGCTCTGGTTGAGCACCACTAGGCTGATACGTCTATTAACGGCCGCATACGGGTCATCTTTAACCAGGCTCATGCTGGACGACAGCCCCTGGATGCGCAGGACCTTGCTTTCGTTCATGCCGCCGGCCACCAATTCCTGGCGCGACGCATTGGCGCGGTCGGCCGACAGTTCCCAGTTGCTGTAGGCCCGCTCCCCGCGCGCATACTGCGATGCGTCGGTGTGGCCGGAAATGCTGACCTTGTTGGGCAATTCGTTCAGGACCGGCCCCAGTTCCCGCAGGATGTCGCGCATATAGGGCTGCACATCCGCGCGGCCGGTGGCGAACATCGGACGGTTCTGGTTGTCGATGATCTGGATGCGCAGGCCTTCGGTCGTCAAGTCGATCAGCAGCTGCGGCCTGAAGCTCTTCAGAACCGGGCTGGTCTCGATGACGTTCTCGAGCCGCTTTTTCAGGTTTTCCAGGCGATGCTGCTCGCGGCGCTCGGCGTCGCCCATCGGCTGCGCCTCGACGCGGTTGCCCTGCGCGCGGCGCACATCGCCTTCGCTGCGCAGGGGGTCGCTGCCGCCGCCCGGCACAGCGCTGGTCTCGGCCGAGCTACTGGGGCCGCCCGCGATGGCGACGCGCAGCGGCATGCGGAAGTACTCGGCGATGCCCTTGAGCTCTTCGCGCGGCACAATACTGATCAGCCACATCACCAGGAAGAACGCCATCATCGCCGTGATGAAATCGGCGTAGGCGATCTTCCAGCTACCGCCGTGGTGTCCGCCGCCATGCCCGCCCTTCTTGCGGCGGATCACCACGCGGTGATTGTTTACCGTGCTCATGGCCCGCTCCGTCAGGCCTTGCCGGTGGCGGTGGACTTGGCTTGCCGGACGTGTTCTTCCAGTTCACCGAAGGTCGGGCGCACGGCCGAGAACAGCACCTTGCGGCCGAATTCCACCGCCAGTTGCGGCGGATAGCCGTTCATGCTGGCCAGCAGCGTGGTCTTGATGCATTCCAGCACCTTGGTCGCTTCGTCGCTGCGGCGGTCGATGCGCGAGGCCAGCGGACCCACGAAGCCGTAAGCCAGCAGAATGCCCAGGAAGGTGCCGACCATGGCCTTGGAGATCAGGTCGCCCAGAATCGCCGGAGGCTGGTCCACGGCGGCCAGCGCCTTGATCACGCCCAGCACCGCCGCCACGATGCCGAAGGCCGGCAGGCCGTCGGCCATCTGTTGCAAGGCGCGCACGGGGACTTCGCGCTCGTGGCGGTAGGTCTCGATTTCCTCGTCCATGAGCGTCTCGATTTCGAAGGAGCTCATGTTGCCGCTGATCATGATGCGCAGGTAGTCCGTGATGAACTCCATGAGCTTGGCGTCTTTGGCGATGCGGGGATATTCGCTGAAGATCGGACTGGATTCCGGGTCTTCGATATGCGATTCGATGGCCATGAGCCCCTCGCGGCGCGCCTTGTTCAGCAGTACGTACAGAAGCGCCATCAGCTCCATGTAGACGTCCTTGCCATAGCGCGAGCTTTTCAGCGAGTCGGGTAGCGCGGCCTTGACCAGCATCAGCGACTTTTTGCTGTTGCTGGCGAGGAAAGCCCCGAAAGCCGCCCCGAAGATCAGCGTGAGTTCAAACGGCTGGTACAGCGCGCCCAAATGGCCGCCCAGCGCTATGAAGCTGCCGACGACCGACACGGCCACCACGAGAAAACCGATAACAATCAACACATCAGGCCCCTGCCAACGAAGTCTAAAACCGGCGTCAATGATCCCCTGTTCCCCTCGACCCAAAAAGGCGGGTTACGGGGGGTTTTCCAGGGCTTTTGATGTATTTGGATGCCGCCGGTCAGAGCCGGGCGGTATTCGCAACAGGCGCGGGGCGGGTGCCGGCGCGCGCCTTGGCCGCGGCGCGCGTCTTGCCGGCGCGGGGGGGCGGCCGGCAGATCGCGCACACGAAATCCGACTGGGGATCGTGGGCGTGGGCAATGAAATGCCCACCGCATTGGCGGCAGGCGGACATTTGCAGCATGCCGCTATCGAAAAAGCGCACCAGCATCCAGGCGCGCGTGAAGCTCAGGACGGGTTCTGCGCCTTCAGCGGCATCCGTGCCGGCGTTTTCGAGATAGAGACGATAGGCGTCGATGGTGGCGCGTATGCCCTTGCTGCTGGTGCGCGCATTCAGGAACGAATACACGTTGTAGAAGAGCGAGGAATGGATGTTCGGCAGCCAGGTCATGAACCAGTCAACCGAAAAGGGCAGCATGCCCTTGGGTGGCGAGCAGCCGCGGATTTCGCGGTACAGGCGCGCCAGGCGGTCATGGCTGAGGCTGGTTTCAGCCTCCAGCACCTGCAGCCGGGCTCCCAAAGTGATCATGGAGCTGGCAAGCAGAATGTCATCCGCTTCCTGCGAAACGCTCTTGGTGGCCATTACACGTGTTTCCGGAGGGAATGATCAGGCCGTCAGGCCAATTCTTCGACAGGCTGCTTGGCCAGCAGGATGGTTGCATGCGCTTGCTGCAGCGCACCACCCAGAACGTCATGGGTCAGGGCCGACAGCAGGCTGTAGTCATCGAAGCGGAAGCGGCACAGCAGCGAGCTGGAGCTTGCGAGCTTGACCAACTGCGCCGGCGAAAGGCGCATGAGGATGTCAGCAACCTCATTGCTGAATCCCAGGCGGAACATCGACGCCGCGTAGTCGTCGCGCAGCATGCGCTGCGCCAGTAACAAATAAGACAGATTCACTTCACGAATGTCTGTCAGCAATGAATTTTCGACTTGTTGCACGCCCAACTCCCTATTCCCTATCCCGCCGATGGGGGCTCATGTAAGCAAAAGCACCGGAATCCCGTTGCCTTCACGTCCGATACACCTTGCATTGATGCGAAATGTATCATTTGTTCGCAATTTAAGTAAAATTTACCACAGCTGATGTCATTTTCTATGACTTATATGACAAAACTTTGTTGATGTTGCGCAACTTACCTTTTCCGATACACCTTGACATATAAGTTTCGGACAAATTTACGTCAATTTGCCAAATAAGCATTCAAAACATTGCGTACTTTGAGGAATGAAACGGTGTTGTTTGCCGACAATGGCACCTTGCAGATCATTAAATCCACCTAGCTTTAGCTCAGCCGCGCGTTTGTCGACAATGTCGCAAATTGACAACAACAGCTTACGCGCCACGATGGACCCGCCCGACATTCCCGCAATGCCTCACGCAGATGACAGCCTGGTCGAATATGCCCCGCTAGTGCGGAAGCTGGCCCTGCAATTGCTCGCCCGGCTACCCGCCAGCGTAGAACTCGACGACCTGATACAAGCCGGCATGATTGGCCTGCTCGACGCCGTGCGCCGTTATCAGGAAACGGCTGACGCCCAGTTCGAGACCTATGCCACCACCCGCATCCGCGGCGCGATGCTGGACGAACTGCGCGGCCAGGACTGGCTGCCCCGTAGCGTCCGCGCCAAGGCGCGCAAGATCGAACAGGCCATCCAGCAGCTCGAACAGCGTTTGATGCGCGCGCCAAGCGAAGCCGAAATCGCGCAACAACTCGACATGCCGCTGGGCGACTACCAATCGCTATTGCACGACGCCCAAGGCGTTCAGATCGTGCACTACGAGGACTTCGCCACCGAACCCGACTCGGCCAGCGGCCAATCCGACTGGGCTGCCACGCTGAACCATGGCGCAGCTGGCGGCAATCCGCTGGATTCGCTTCTGGCCGGCGACTTCCGCCAGGCGCTGGTCCACGCCATCGACTCCCTCCCCGAGCGTGAAAAACTGCTGTTGTCGCTTTGCTACGAACAGGGGCTGAACCTGAAGGAAATTGGCGCGATCCTCAATGTGACCGAGGCGCGGGTATGCCAGTTGCGGTCGCAGGCGACCGCGCGAATTCGGGTGAAGCTGAAGGAACAGGCGTGGCAGGAATTGCCCCAGGATGGGCAGATTGCGCAGGTGATATAGATAGGCGCTGGCCGCGCGCCTATGAGGAATTCCTTACACCGCCACACTTGACCACGGAAGGCTCCCAACATGACGGACGCACATTGCGTCCGTTTCACATTGCGCGCCAGCTATAGATGAAGGATCGTGGACAAGCGCGCCATACATTCTTCCGAATAGGAGAACAGCATGCTTCCGGGTGGAAGAGCGGCGCACATGGGCGCTCCCGTGATGAGCGCCCCTATATGTAAGCATCGCGACGTGCGTCGGCGCAGCCGAGGCTGAACGGCCGCCCCATCCCATCCAGATCAAAGAAAAATCCCGACTTTCGCGAAATAGCGCTAAAGATTGATTTTGGACTGCCGTAATCCTGGCAACGGAGAGATTCCTAGACACGAAGTCGACGAACTTTCCCGTTAACACCAGTGGGCGGCCTTGCTGCCCAGTTTGAAGAAGCCTTTCTCTCTTGGGAGCCTGAACATGGCTGCAGTCATCAATACCAACTACCTCTCGCTGGTTGCTCAAAACAACCTGACGAAGTCCCAATCGACCCTGGGCAGCGCCATCGAGCGCTTGTCGTCGGGTCTGCGCATCAACAGCGCCAAGGACGACGCCGCCGGCCAAGCCATCGCCAACCGCTTCACCGCGAACGTCAAGGGCCTGACCCAAGCCGCCCGCAACGCCAACGATGGCATCTCGATCGCTCAAACGACCGAAGGCGCCCTGAACGAAATCAACAACAACCTGCAGCGCGTGCGCCAACTGGCCGTGCAAGCCAGCACCGGCACGAACTCCACGTCCGATCTGGATTCGATCCAGGCTGAAATCGAACAGCGTCTGGGCGAAATCGACCGCGTGTCGGGCCAAACCCAATTCAACGGCGTGCGCGTCCTGGCTTCGGACAACACCCTGACGGTTCAAGTCGGCGCGAACGACAACGAAACCATCACGATCGACCTGAAGGAAATCACCAAGGGCACCCTGGGTCTGGGCAACTTCACGGTCGCTGGCGACAAGCAAGCTACCGTCGATAACATGGTCAAGGACTTCGGTGCCACGGGTTATTCGTCGTACTCGGGTACCACCGTCGCAAACTTGCGCGTTGATGTGCAATCGGGTGCAGTTACGTCTGGCGCCGCGACCGCAGTCTATGTCAGCGCCACGACTGGTGCCCTGACCACCACCGCCGGCAATACTGTTGCTAAGGCTGGTGGCGCTGGCAGTGCCGACGAAGCATTTGCGGCCGCATTCGCAGGCAAGACGCAGGGTGCGGCGGCAACGATTGGTGGCGTGACTTGGACCAAAACCGACGCTCCGAACAATGCTAACGGCAACGGTACGTTTACTGCCACGATCGACGGTAAGCAGTTGACGGTCACCGTTACGGGCTCGAGCGCTGCCGCTGGCACCGGTGCAAGCATGGCTGTTTCCGGTGGCGGCCTGTACATGGACGCTGCCACCTACGGCGCTGCAGTCAAGTTCACGACCCACGCCACGAATGAAAACGCAACTGCCGCAGCTGTCGTAGCCGCTGGTGGAACCAAGACCGGTGCCACTCTGGATATCGGTGGCACAGCATACGACGTGGACAGCTCCGGTACTGTAAAGGCCAATGCGACCGGCAATGTAATGTATGTGCAGAACGACGGCAAGCCGAGCAAGAAGCTGATCGACAGCACCCTGGCCCAACAGCCTTCGCGCGATCCGCTGGCCAAGCTCGACGCAGCCCTGGCTTCGGTGGACCAATTGCGTAGCGGCCTGGGCGCTGTCCAGAACCGTTTCGAATCGACCGTCGCCAACCTGAACAACACGGTGAACAACCTGTCCGCCGCTCGTTCGCGTATCGAAGACGCTGACTACGCCACGGAAGTGTCGAACATGACCAAGGCGCAGATCCTGCAACAAGCCGGTACCTCGGTTCTGGCGCAAGCCAACCAAGTGCCGCAATCCGTCCTGTCGCTGCTGCGTTAATCACGCAGCAACACCTGACGGTCGGGTAGACGCGGAGCCTCTGGGCTCTGCCCTCCCGGCACCGACCAAGGGCCCTCACGCCCTTGTCGAGACAAACAAGCCGGCATCCGCCGGCTTGTTTCTTTTCTTCCGGCTTGCCGCTCGCATGCCATGCTGGCGCAATTTATTCGTTGCGGGCATGAGAAAGCATCAGCCCGGTGCCGCTTCAAACACACCGTCGAGCTGTGCATACGCCCCAGTCCCAATCAAGCACCTTTTTTTCGGACTGTTCCCCTTTTTCACTCCCTCCAATTGCCTCATACTCGCGTCTGCACGCTTTTGTATCTATTGTTTTCACAACATGACCGCGACGCCCCCCGATCCACTCGCTACGCAGCACGGCAGCACCCCGGATCCCGATACCCAGGCGCCGATGGATGAGCAGACCCTGCGTCTGCGCGAAGAGAACCGTGCCCTGCGCGAATTGCTGGCTGCGCAGGCGCAAGCCGCCCCCACTCCACAGGCACCCGGTCCGCTGCGGCGGATGTTCTGGTGGTTGATTTCGGCGCCAGGTGCCGCACTGGTTAGCTGGCGCGCCCTGGTGGGACGCGAAGACGCGCGGCCGATCACGGGTAGGCGCGTGGGCTATGCCACGTTGACCGTGCTGTATACGCTGGCGATCTACGGCGCGCTGGTGCTGTTGGTGGTGTCGTGGAGTTCGCCGAATACGACGGTTTCCGGCGCCACGGCGGCCGGTCCCGTACGGGTACCTCTGACGCCCGCAGCAACGGCAACGCCGCACGCTGAACCCGTAATCGTTCAGCCAGAACTGACGTCGGTTGCAGTGCCAGTGCCAGTGCAGATTCCGGCCTCGGATTCCGATTCGGGTTCGGAGTCGGGCTCGGGGGACTCCCGACCTGAGCCCAGCCCCGCGCCAGAGCCAACGCCTGCTGAACCCCAAGCCGTTCCGTCTGCACAGTCCGAGCACGCAGCAGTGCTGCGCGCGGCAGCCAGCACGACGGACACGACAAGCGCCGCACCCCGCTCTACCCTGCGCGTGACCGAGATCCCCGCCGAAGATCCCATGGCCTGGGTCGAAGCACTGAAAAGCGAGCTGGCGCGTTGCGCAACGCTGGGGTTCTTTGAACGCCCCGACTGCGCATGGGCAGCACGCAAGCAGTTTTGCGAGCCCAATCGCGCGTGGGGCGCCATCCAGGAATGCCCGAACCGGCCGTGATGGCGCGGGCTTGGCCGCGTTCCTACCCCGTTCTTGCTGCGATCTAGTTCAAGACTACTGCTAGCGGCCGTCTCGCCGCACCGAAGCTCCATTGCATAGCTTGAACCAGGTGTGAGCCTGACCCGGCCAGCGGGGACAGGCACCGAGGCCACGTCGCAACAGGCGACAGCCCGCCCCCCTTGCTGGGCCAGTGCTGAAACCATCCCTGTCCGCCACAACGCTGGACCACAAGCGCCTATCCTGCCTGCTGCAAGGCGCTTATGGCCGCAGCCATGGCAAGACTCAGCCGCACACCTTCCCTACGTCCACTCCTGCGCCAGATCGTTCTGGCCTAGCACTTCAATACTCGATCAATAACGTCGACGACTTGTTGTTTATATCTGAACGGATATAATTAATGGAAAGAAAGCTGCTCTACTGGGAAGGCTCCGCCAAGAAGGACTTCAAGAAATTCCCGATCGAAGTTCAGAAGGATCTGGGTGTAGCGCTGTTTGTCGTCCAACTGGGTGGCACGCCGGTCTCGGCCAAGCCGTGGAAAGGACTGGGCTCGCGGGTGTATGAGCTGGTCGATGACTACCTTGGCGATACCTTCCGGGCGGTTTATACGGTGCGCATCGGGGATACCGTCCATGTGCTGCATGCTTTCCAGAAGAAGTCCAAGTCCGGCATCGCCACGCCGCAGCCGGACATCGCGCTCATCGAGAAGCGCTTGAAGGCGGTATTGGCCAGGCATGAGTCCGGCAGGAGCTAGCAATGACACGCAAAGAACATTCCCCAGGCACCGACAACGTCTTGCTGGACCTCGGTTTCGAGGACGCCGCCGAACTGTCGGCCAAGGCGGCCTTGGCGCTCAAGCTCAATGAATTGATCGATCAGCGCGGGCTCAGCCAGATCGAAGCCGCTGCGATTACGGGCATGACCCAGCCCAAGGTTTCGCAGATTCGCCGCTACAAGCTGCAGAACATCTCGCTGGAACGCTTGATGCGGGCCTTGGTGTCGCTGGATCAGCATGTGGAGATCGTGGTGGAGCCGGCGCGGCGGGCGCATGCGCCGGGGATTACCGTTGCCGCGTGAATATCGGTTTTCGCAGGCCAGGATTCTCGTGCATTGCGCCCCAGTCCACGCGATAATCCCGTGTCGGCCTGAACCGCCTTCCACACACTAGGACACCCCGAGCATGGACGCTTCGATCAGCAGTACCGTCAATACCGCCCTGGCTTTGCAGGACGCGAATGTCATGCAGGAAGTGCAGGCCCGCGTGCTGAAGAAGGCGCTCAACGCGCAGGCGGATACGGCCTTGACGCTGATGCAGTCGCTGCCCGTGCTGGCGGTGGATGCGACGCTGGGTTCGCGCATCGATACGCACGCCTGAGCCTCGCCAAGCAGGCTCAGCAGCAAGACAGGCAAGACCGTCGCTTTTCCGCCTCGGTGGAGCACGGCCTGCCCTCCAGGAAATCACGACTGTTGCGCTAGCAGCGCGCAGGCAATAAAAAGCGCCGGACCCTTTGCAGGGCCGGCGCTTTTGCTTTGCGCGAGCAGACGGCCGTCCACGGACGGGCGCCTCGCGCCTTACTTCTTCTTCATCGGCGGCAAGTCGGTGCAGACGCCTTCGGCGACTTCGGCAGCCATACCCACCGATTCACCCAGGGTCGGGTGCGGGTGGATGGTCTTGGCGATGTCGACGACGTCCGCGCCCATTTCCACGGCCAGGGCCAGTTCGCTGATCAGGTCGCCGGCGTGGGTGCCGACGATGCTGCCGCCCAGGATGCGATGCGTTTCCGCGTCGAAGATGAGCTTGGTGAAGCCTTCGTCGCGGCCATTGGCGATGGCGCGGCCGGAGGCGGCCCAGGGGAACACGCCCTTCTCGATCTTGATGCCCTGCTTCTTGGCTTCGTCCTCGGTCAGGCCGACCCAGGCCACTTCCGGATCGGTGTAGGCCACCGACGGAATGACGCGAGCGTCGAAGAAGGACTTCTGGCCTGCGGCGGCTTCGGCGGCAACGTGGCCTTCATGCACCGCCTTGTGGGCCAGCATGGGCTGGCCGACGATGTCGCCGATGGCGTAGATGTGCGGCACGTTGGTGCGCATCTGGCGATCGACCTCGATAAAACCGCGGTCGGTCACAGCGATGCCCGCCTTGTCGGCGCCGATCTTCTTGCCGTTGGGGCTGCGGCCCACGGCCTGCAGCACCAGATCGTAGCGTTGCGGCTCCTTGGGAGCGCCTTCGCCTTCGAAGCTGACGTAGATGCCGTCCTTCTTGGCTTCCGCGCCCACGGTCTTGGTCTTCAACATGATGTTGTCGAAGCGGTAGGCGTTCTTCTTCTGCCATACCTTGACCAGGTCGCGGTCGGCGCCCTGCATCAGGCCGTCCAGCATTTCCACCACGTCCAGGCGCGCGCCCAGCGTGGAGTACACCGTGCCCATTTCCAGGCCGATGATGCCGCCGCCGACGATGAGCATCTTCTTGGGCACTTCACGCAGCAGCAAGGCGCCGGTGGAGTCGACGATGCGGTCGTCCTGGGGCAGGAACGGCAGCTTCACCGACTGGCTGCCGGCGGCGATGATGGCCTGCTTGAAGCGCAGGGTCTGAGTCTTGCCGTCGGCGGCCTTGACGGTCAGGTGGTTGGGGTCGGCAAATTCGCCCACGCCATGCACCACGGTGACCTTGCGCGCCTTGGCCATACCGGCGAGGCCGCCGGTCAGCTTGGCGACCACGCTGTCCTTGTAGCCGCGCAGCTTGTCCAGGTCGATCTTGGGCTCGCCGAAGCTGATGCCGTGGGCAGCCAGCTCGCGGGCTTCGTCGATGATGGCGGCGTTGTGCAGCAGCGCCTTGGACGGAATGCAGCCCACGTTCAGGCAGACGCCGCCCAGGGTGTCGTAGCGTTCCACCAGGACCACGGACAGGCCCAGGTCGGCGGCGCGGAAGGCGGCGGAGTAGCCGCCGGGGCCAGCGCCCAGCACCAGCATGTCGTACTCGCCGTCGGCCGAGCCCTTGAAGCTGGCCGCGGCGGGCGCGGCGGCCGGAGCCGCAGCGGCCTGCTTGGGCGCCTCGGCAGCCTTGGGGGCTTCCTTGGCGGCCGGCGCGGCGGCTGCGGGGGCACCCGCTGCGGCTTCTACTTCCAGCACGACCGCGCCTTCGGCGACCTTGTCGCCGACCTTCACGTTGATGGACTTCACCACGCCGCCCTGCGACGCGGGGATTTCCATCGAGGCCTTGTCGGACTCGACGGTGATCAGGCTTTGCTCAGGCTTGATCGTGTCGCCCACGGCGACCAGCACTTCGATGACTTCCACTTCCTTGAAGTCGCCGATGTCCGGCACTTTGATTTGAACGGTATTGCTCATGGGGCTCCCCGTTTACAGCGCGATGCGGCGGAAGTCGGCCAGCAAGGCGCCCAGATAGGCGTTGAAGCGCGCGGCGGAGGCGCCGTCGATGACGCGGTGGTCGTACGACAGCGACAGCGGCACGATCAGGCGCGGCACGAACTGCTTGCCGTCCCACACGGGCTTGTGCGCGGAACGCGACACGCCCAGGATGGCCACTTCAGGAGCGTTGATGATGGGCGTGAACGAGGTGCCGCCGATGCCGCCCAGGGACGAGATCGAGAAGCAGCCGCCCTGCATGTCGGCGGGCGAGATCTTGCCGTCGCGCGCCTTCTTGGACAGGTCGGTCATTTCCTGGGCGATCTGCAGAATGCCCTTCTTGTCGGCATCGCGGATCACGGGCACTACCAGCCCGTTGGGCGTGTCGGCGGCAAAACCGATGTGGTAGTACTGCTTGAGCACCAGGTTGTCGCCGTCCAGCGAGGCGTTGAACTCGGGGAACTTCTTCAGGGCCGCGACCACGGCCTTGATCAGGAAGGCCAGCATCGTGACCTTGATGCCCGACTTCTCGTTTTCCTTGTTCAGCGTGACGCGCAGCGCTTCCAGGTCGGTGATGTCCGCTTCGTCGTTGTTGGTGACGTGCGGGATCATGACCCAGTTGCGGTGCAGGTTCGCGCCGGAAATCTTCTTGATGCGCGACAGCGGCTTGGCTTCGATCGGGCCGAACTTGGTGAAGTCGACCTTCGGCCACGGCAGCAGGCCCAGCGCGGCGCCATCGGCCGAACCGCCCGCGGCGGCCGTCGGGCCGGCAGCCAGCGCCTGCTTGACGAAACCGCGCACGTCGTCGGCGGTGATGCGGTCCTTGGGACCGGAGCCCTTGACCTTGCTCAGGTTCACGCCCAGTTCGCGCGCGAACTTGCGCACCGAGGGTGAAGCGTGCGGCAGTTGGCCCGGCTTGAGATCGGCGTCTTCGAGCGCGGCGGCGGGCGCCGGACGCTGCGCGGCAGGCGCCGGCGCAACCTCGGCCTTGGCCGCGGGTGCAGCGGCGGCTTCAGCCTTGGCGGCCGGAGCCGGCGCGGCTGAAGCGGCGGCGGGCGCGGCGCCCTCCACCACGACCACGACCGAGCCCTTGGCGACCTTGTCGCCAACCTTGACCTTCACTTCCTTGACCACGCCGCCTTGCGAGGCGGGGATTTCCATCGAGGCCTTGTCGGACTCGACGGTGATCAGGCTTTGCTCGGCCTTGATCGTATCGCCCACCGCGACCATGATTTCGATGACTTCGACTTCCTTGAAGTCGCCGATGTCCGGCACTTCGATGTTGACCGGACCGCTGGCGGCAGCCGGCGCAGCCGGCGCGGCGGTGGCCGGCTGCGGGGCAGCCTTGGCTTCGGCCTTGGGAGCCTCTGCCTTGGCCGGCGCAGCTGCGGGGGCTGCAGCCTCGCCCGCCGCTTCCACTTCCAGCACGACCGTGCCTTCGGCAACCTTGTCGCCCACCTTCACGCTGATCGACTTCACCACGCCGCCTTGCGACGCGGGGATTTCCATCGAGGCCTTGTCGGATTCGACGGTAATCAGGCTTTGTTCGGCCTTGATCGTGTCGCCCACCGCCACCAGCACTTCGATGACTTCCACTTCCTTGAAGTCGCCAATGTCGGGAACCTTGATTTGCACGATGTTGCTCATGTCTCTTTACCCTCAGGCGTATTGCGGGTTGGCTTTGTTCGGATTGATGCCGTACTTCTTGATGGCTTCGGCCACCTTGGCGACCGGCACCTTGCCTTCGTCGGCCAGCGCGCGCAGCGCGGCGACCACGACGAAGTGGCGGTCCACTTCGAAGTGCTCGCGCAGCTTCGAGCGGAAATCCGAGCGGCCGAAACCGTCGGTGCCCAGCACCTTGTATTCGCGGCCCTTGGGCACGAACGGACGGATCTGGTCGGCGAAGAGCTTCATGTAGTCGGTCGACGCGATGATCGGGCCTTCCGTCTTGGCCAGCTGTTCCGTGACGTAAGCCACCTGCGGCTTCTTCTCGTCGGGGTGCAGCATGTTGTGGCGTTCGGCGTCCAGGCCGTTGCGGCGCAGTTCCGTGAAGCTGGTGACGCTCCACAGGTCCGAAGCCACGCCCCAGTCGGCTTCCAGCAGTCCCTGCGCGGCCATGACTTCGCGCAGGATCGTGCCCGAGCCCATCAGCTGCACGCGGTTCTTGCCCTTGCCGTGCGACTTGAGCTTGTACATGCCCTTGATGATGCCTTCCTCGTCGCCCTGGGTCAGACCGGGCTGCGGGTAGTTTTCGTTCATCACCGTCAGGTAGTAGTAGACGTTTTCCTGGTCTTCCACCATGCGCTTCAAACCATGCTGGATGATCACGGCCAGTTCATGGCCGAAGGTCGGGTCGTACGAGACGCAGTTCGGGATGGTCGACGCCAGGATGTGGCTGTGGCCGTCTTCGTGCTGCAGGCCTTCGCCGTTGAGCGTGGTACGCCCGGCGGTGCCGCCCAGCAGGAAGCCGCGCGCCTGCATGTCGCCAGCCGCCCAGGCCAGGTCGCCGATGCGCTGGAACCCGAACATCGAGTAGTAGATGAAGAACGGGATCATGATGCGGTTGTTCGAGGAGTACGACGTGGCCGCCGCAATCCAGGAGCTCATCGCGCCCGCTTCGTTGATGCCTTCCTGCAGGAGCTGGCCGTCGGCCGCTTCCTTGTAGTACATGACCTGGTCCTTGTCGACCGGGGTGTACTTCTGGCCTTCTGGCGCGTAGATGCCGATCTGGCGGAACAGGCCTTCCATGCCGAAGGTGCGCGATTCGTCGGCCAGGATCGGCACGACGCGCGGACCCAGTTCCTTGTCGCGCAGCACCTGGTTCAGGATGCGCACGAAGGCCTGGGTGGTGGAGATTTCACGGCCTTCGGCGGTGGGCTCCAGCACGGCCTTGAAGGCGTCCAGCGCCGGGGCCTTGAGATGCTCGTCGGCCTTGGCGCGGCGGCGCGGCAGGTAGCCGCCCAGCGCGGCGCGGCGCTCGTGCAGGTACTTCATTTCGGGCGAGTCTTCGGCCGGCTTGAAGTACGGCAGGTCTTCCAGCTTGTCGTCCGGGATCGGGATGCCGAAACGGTCGCGGAATTCGCGGATCGAGTCCAGCTCCAGCTTCTTCTGCTGGTGGGTCGGGTTCTTGGCCTGGCCGACGTGGCCCATGCCGTAGCCCTTGATGGTCTTGGCCAGGATGACGGTGGGCTGGCCCTCGTGGGTGGCGGCGGCGTTGAACGCGGCGTACACCTTGTGGGGGTCATGGCCGCCGCGGTTCAGGCGCCAGATGTCTTCGTCGCTCATGCGCGACACGGCTTCCAGCAGCTTGGGGTGCTTGCCGAAGAAGTGTTCGCGCACGAACTTGCCGTCGTTGGCCTTGTACGCCTGGTACTCGCCGTCGACCGTGTCTTCCATGATCTGGCGCAGGATGCCTTCCTTGTCGTGCGCCAGCAGCGGATCCCAGTAGCCGCCCCAGATCAGCTTGATCACGTTCCAGCCCGAGCCGCGGAAGTCGCCTTCGAGCTCCTGGATGATCTTGCCGTTGCCGCGCACCGGACCGTCCAGGCGCTGCAGGTTGCAGTTGATGACGAAAATCAGGTTGTCCAGTTTTTCGCGCGCGGCCAGGGCGATGGCGCCCAGCGATTCGGGCTCGTCCATTTCACCGTCGCCGCAGAACACCCAGACCTTGCGATTGCTGGTGTCGGCGATGCCGCGGGCGTGCAGGTACTTCAGGAAACGGGCCTGGTAGATGGCCATCAGCGGGCCCAGGCCCATCGATACGGTCGGGAACTGCCAGAAGTCCGGCATCAGCTTCGGATGCGGGTACGAGGACAGGCCCTTGCCGTCCACTTCCTGGCGGAAGTGGTTCAGCTGGTCTTCGGTCAGGCGGCCTTCGAGGTAGGCGCGGCCGTACATGCCGGGCGAGGTGTGGCCCTGGAAGTACACCAGGTCGCCGCCGTGGTTTTCGTCTTCGGCGTGCCAGAAATGGTTCTGGCCGCAGCCGATCATGGTGGCCAGGGAGGCGAAGGAGGCGATGTGGCCGCCCAGGTCGCCGCCGTCCGGCGGGTTGTGCTTGTTGGCCTTGACCACCATGGCCATGGCGTTCCAGCGCACGTACGAGCGGATGCGCGATTCCAGTTCCAGGTTGCCCGGGTGGGCCGGCTCCAGGCCGGGAGGAATCGTGTTGACGTAGGCGGTGTTGGGCGAGAACGGGATATGCGCGCCGGAACGGCGCGCTTCGTCGATCAGGCGTTCGAGCAGATAGTGGGCGCGCTGCGGTCCTTCACGATCAAGGACTGCCGCCAGGGCTTCGAGCCACTCCTGGGTTTCAAGGGTGTCTTCGTCGTTGGCAGCCTGCACGGCGCCAGCCTGGGCGAAAGAGGACATCGTGTGTCTCCTATTGGGTTTGTTCGTGACCGCACCCGCTTATTTATCTACTCGCGGACCTTGCATGGTAGCCGGGATCATCCGGGCTACCATGCAAGGCATGGGTCGGGGTGTTCTAGAGACCTGCTACTGGGTCGGTTCCCTATCAGCGGGCATTCTAAGAAAGAAGGTTAACCGGTCGCAAGAAAAATTTCATGTTGCGGTACGGCATTTCATAATGCGGAAAATTTAAAGCCAGCTGAACGGTTTGGCGTCATACTTTTACGCAGGTACTCCAAAAGGACGAGTCGAATCCCGGCAAATCCCTGCCAACACGCACTAAAATGCGCGGTCTATCCGGCCCGAATTCCATGTCCAGCGCGCCCAAGTCCAATATTCCTACGCCGTTCCACGATCACGCCCGCACTCGCCGACGCGGGGTGTACTGGGTCACGCCAGCAATGGTGCTGATCCTCTATATCTGTGTGATGGCGGTGTTTTTCTGGCTGCAGCGCATCCATGACGACAGCGTCATGTTTGTCACCATCGACCAGGAAATGCGCCAGCAGCGCCTGATCTGGGTGGTGCTGGCCCTGTCCTGTGTGATCGTCATCAGCCTGCTGATGCTGTGGCGCTATACGCGCTTCCGTTCGGCGGCCGAGGCCGCCCTGATCGCCGAAACCGGATTCCGCCGCGCCATGGAGAACTCCATGTCCACCGGCATGCGCGTGCTCGACATGGAGGGCCGCATCGCCTATGTGAATCCGGCGTTCTGCCGCATGATCGGCTGGAACGAGGCTGACCTGATCGGCCGCAGCCCGCCCTTCCCTTATTGGGTGCCGGGTCGCCACGAGCAGCACCAGCACACCCTGGACGTGCTGATGTCCGGCAAGACCCCCAGCAGCGGCCTCGAAGTCGAGGCGCAGCGCCGCGACGGGTCGCGCTTCACGGCGCGCATGTACGTGTCGCCCCTGCTGGACCCCAATGGCAACCAGATCGGCTGGATGACCTCCATGACCGACATTACCGAACCCAAGCGCATCCGCGAGGCCCTGACGGCCGCGCACGAGCGTTTCATGACGGTGCTGGAAGGCCTGGATGACGCGATTTCGGTCACCGCCGACACCCACGACGGCCTGGAACTGCTGTTCGCCAACCGCACCTACCGCCGCGTGTTCGGCGCCCAGACCGGCGGCCACGACGAGCTGCTGGCCGGACGCCGCGGCCGCTTCACCGACGAATCCGTGGAAGTCTTCGCGCCCTCGGTGCAGCGCTGGTTCGAAGTGCACCATCGCATGCTGGCCTGGACCGACGGCCGCCGCGTGCGCATGCAGGTGGCGCGCGACATCACTGAACGCCGCGTCCATGAAGAGGCCTCGCGCGTGCAGCAGGAGAAGATCCAGCTCACCAGCCGCCTGACCACCATGGGCGAAATGGCCTCGTCGCTGGCGCACGAACTGAACCAGCCGCTGACCGCCATCGCCAACTACAGCATGGGCGCCGTCGCCCTGGTCAAGGCCGGCCACACCAGCCCCAACATGCTGCTGCCGGCCCTGGAAAAGGCTGCCTCGCAGGCCGAACGCGCGGGCAAGATCATCAGCCGCATCCGCGAGTTCGTGAAGCGCAGCGAGCCCCGCCGCCAGCGCGTCGCGATCAGCCGGATTGTCGACAACGCCATCGGCTTCGCCGAGATCGACGCCCGCAAGCGCCGCATCCGCATCGACCGCTTCGTGCCGTCGAACGCGCCGGACGTGCTGGCCGATCCCATCCTGATCGAGCAGGTGTTGCTGAACCTGCTGAAGAACGGGCTGGAGGCCATGGAAAAGAGTGAATCCGACGAGCTCAAGGTCGCCGTGATCCTGCATGAACAGCACATCGAGGTCGCGGTGGTCGACCGCGGCCACGGCCTGGCCGAACCCGAGCGCCTGTTCGAACCCTTCTTCAGCACCAAGACCCAGGGCCTGGGCATGGGGCTGAATATCTGCCGTACCATTATTGAATCGCACCATGGTCGCCTGTGGGCGGATCCCAATCCCGCCGGCGGCACCATTTTCCGCTTTACCCTGCCCTGCGCTGCACCCCAGTCGCAGGCCCAGAACGATCAGTCCGAGGAGTTGCACGCATGAACACGCCCCACCTGTCGAGCACGGTTTTCATTGTTGACGACGACGAAGCGGTCCGCGATTCGCTGCGCTGGCTATTGGAGGCCAATGGCTATCGCGTTCGCGCCTACGCCAGCGGCGAATCCTTCCTTGAAGACTATGACGCCAGCCAGATCGGCGTGCTGATCGCCGACGTGCGCATGCCCGGCATGAGCGGCCTGGAACTGCAGGAACAGCTGCTCGCCCGCAATGCCCCGCTGCCCATCGTGTTCATCACCGGCCACGGCGACGTACCGATGGCTGTGTCCACCATGAAGAAAGGCGCGGTCGACTTCCTGGAAAAGCCGTTCAATGAATCCGATTTGCGCGAGATCGTGGCGCGCATGCTGGAGCAGGCCACGCAGCGCGTGAGCAAGCACCAGGCCCAGAAAGACCACGAAGCCATGCTGGCGCGCCTGACCGCGCGCGAGCAGCAGGTGCTGGAGCGCATCGTCGCGGGCCGCTTGAACAAGCAGATCGCCGACGACCTGGGCATCAGCATCAAGACCGTAGAGGCGCACCGCGCCAACATCATGGAAAAACTTGAAGTGACCACCGTAGCTGATTTGATGAAAGTGGCCTTGGCCAAACCCGAGGCGACGGCATGACGGCAAGGATTATCGACGGCGCGGCCCTGTCGGCGTGCATTCGCGAAGAAGCGGCCCAACGCGTTGCGGCCCTGGCCGCCAAGGGCACCCGCCCCGGCTTGGCCGTGGTGCTGGTGGGTGAAGACCCCGCCTCCCAGGTGTACGTCCGCAACAAGGTCGCCGCCTGCGAAAAGGCCGGCCTGCATTCCGTCAAGGAACAGTACCCCGCGGACATGACCGAGGCCGAACTGCTGGCCCGCATCGCCATCCTGAACCAGGACCCGACCATCCACGGCATCCTGGTGCAGCTGCCGCTGCCCAAGCACATGGACTCGCACAAGGTCATCGAGGCCATCGCGGCCGAGAAGGACGTGGACGGTTTCCACATCAGCAACGCCGGCCTGCTCATGACCGGCCAGCCCCTGTTCCGCCCCTGCACGCCCTATGGCGTGATGAAGATGCTGGAATCGGAAGGCGTGACGCTGCGCGGCGCCGAAGCCGTGATCGTGGGCGCCAGCAATATCGTCGGCAAACCCATGGCGATGCTGCTGCTGCAAGCCGGCGCCACCATCACCATTTGCAATTCCAAGACGCGCGACCTGGCGGCCCAGACCCGCCGCGCCGACGTGCTGGTGGTCGCCACCGGCAAGCCCGGCATGATCGATGGCTCGATGATCAAGCCTGGCGCCGTCGTTATCGACGTGGGCATCAACCGCGGTGCCGACGGCAAGCTGTGCGGCGACGTGGACTTCGCCTCGGCCAAGGAAGTGGCCGGCGCGATCACGCCCGTCCCCGGCGGCGTGGGTCCCATGACCATCGCCATGCTGCTGGTCAACACCATCGAAGCCGCGGAACGCGCCGCCGGCTGAACCAGGATGGACGCAGCGCCGGGGAATCAGGTTCCGCGGCGCTGCCTGATCGGTCAGGCGCGCCAGGCAGCGACGTTTTTTGCACCTGCGCCGCCCTGGCCACACCCCTCCCGCTTGCATTCCCCGGAATCGCCCTTATCTGATTCCTGTACTCATTCCTGCCGCTACCGCCATGTCCCAGAACCCCCTGCTCGCCCCTGTTTCCGACCTCGTCGACTATGCGGCCGTCAAGCCCGGACACATCGTGCCCGCGGTCGAGGAACTGCTGGGCATCGCCCGCCAGGCCGTGGACCGCGCCGCCGACCCCGCGCTGGCGCCTACCTGGGACGCCGTGGTGGAACCGCTGGATACCGCCTCGGAACGCCTGTGGCGCGCCTGGTCGGTGGCCGGCCACCTGAATGCCGTGGTCAACACGCCGGAATTGCGCGAAGCCTATAACGCCGCCCTGCCCCTGGTGACCGAATTCTCGACCTGGGTCGGCCTGCACGAAGGCCTGTACAAGCAGTACCAGCGCCTGGCCGCCGCCCCCGATTTCGCGTCGTGGACGCCGGTGCGCCGCCGCATCGTGGAAATGGCCCTGCGCGACTTCCGCCTGAGCGGCGTGGAACTGCAAGGCGCCGACCGCGAACGCTACGCCGCCATTTCCGACCGCGAGGCCCAGGCTTCACAGAAGTTCTCCGAAAACGTGCTGGACTCGATCGACGCCTGGTCGCTGCTGGTCGACGATGAAGCCCGCCTGGCCGGCATCCCGGCCGACGTGCGGGCCGCCGCCCGCGCCGCCGCCGAGGAAGACGGCAAGCCGGGCTGGAAGCTCACGTTGAAGATGCCGTGCTACCTGCCCGTCATGCAGTACGCCCAGGACCGCACACTGCGCGAGGCGCTGTACCGCGGCTACGGCACCGTGGCGTCGGAACACGGCGACGGCAAGTTCGACAATTCGCCCCTGATCGAGGAACTGCTGGCCCTGCGCGCCGAAGAAGCCGGCCTGCTCGGCCTGGGCACCTTCGCCGCGCTGCGCCTGCAGACCCGCATGGCCCGCGATGCCCAGGAAGTCACCGTATTCCTGCGCGACCTGGCCGCGCGCGCCAAGCCTTACGCCCAGCGCGACCTGGCGGAACTGAAGGCCTACGCCACCGGCGAACTGGGCCTGGACGACCTGCAGCCCTGGGATGTGGCCTACGCCTCCGAGCGCCTGCGCGAATCGCGCTACGCCTATTCCGAAGACGAGGTGAAGCAATACTTCACCGAACCGCGCGTACTGTCCGGCCTGTTCGAGGTCATCGAAACCTTGTTCGACGTGCGCCTGGCGGAAACGCCGGTGTCGTCCTGGCACGGCGACGTGCGCGGTGTGCGCGTGGAAAACCCCAAGGGCGGACTCATCGGCTATCTGTACCTGGACCTGTACGCCCGCGCCGGCAAGCAGAGCGGCGCCTGGGTCGACAGCGAACGCACGCGCCGCGTCGTGGCTGGCAAGGTGCAGACGCCCATCGCCTACCTGACCTGCAATTTCTCGCGCCCCAACGGCGACAAGGCCGCCGTCCTGACGCACGACGACGTCATCACGCTGTTCCATGAAACCGGCCATGCGCTGCACGCCCTGCTGTCCGAAGTGGACGAACCCGGCGCGGCGGCCTTCGCCAGCGTGGAATGGGACGCCATCGAACTGCCCTCGCAGTTCATGGAGAACTTCTGCTGGGAATGGGCAGTGGTGCAGAAGCTGTCCGCCCACGTCGACACGGGCGAGCCCCTGCCGCGCGCGCTCTACGACCGCCTGGTCGCCGCCCGCAACTACCAGAGCGGCATGCAGACCGTGCGCCAGATCGAGTTCGCGCTGTTCGACATGCTGATGCACGACCGCGCCCAGGGCGCCTCGATTGCCGAAGTGCTGGCCCTGCTGCAGGAAGTGCGCCAGGAAGTGGCCGTGCTGTTCCCGCCAGCCTGGCACCGCCTGCCGCATGCCTTCTCGCACCTGTTCGCGGGCGGTTACGGCGCGGGCTACTACAGCTACAAATGGGCGGAGGTGCTGTCGGCCGACGCCTACGAAGCCTTCGAGGAAGCGGCGGCGCGCCAGGCTGGCAACGCCCTGGGTACGCTGGATCCCGAAACCGGCGCGCGCTTCCGCCGCGAGGTGCTGGCCGTGGGCGGCTCGCGCCCGGCGGCTGAATCCTTTGCCGCCTTCCGCGGACGCGCCCCGCGCATCGACGCCCTGCTGCGCCACAGCGGCATGACGCCCGCCTGAGCGGCGCGCCCCGTGCGCAAGCCGACGGCCCGCCCTGGCGGGCCGTTTTCTTTCTATCCGCCAACGGCGTCGGCAACCGGCCGGCGCGCCGACATCACCAGCCAGCGGCCATGCACGGACTGGTCGGAGCCGGCCTGCTGCCAGTAGCGGCGGCTTTCCTCGTCTTGCGCCTGCCTGAGCCGGCGCCCGTAGTACAGCCGCGACGGCACCGCCAGCACATGCTCCACCATGCGCTTGGGCTTGTGCTCGTCCACGTCGTGCAACGTGATGTCCGTAAAGCCGTAGTGCTTGAGCAGCAGGTGCAGCTGCGGAAAGCTCCAGGGGAAGTAGGTGATGTAATCCTCGCCGCGCTGCCGTCCCACCATGGGCCGGAACCCGGAATGGAAGCCGCGCAGCAGGAACTGCAGGCGCGAACGGAAGTACCAGGTATTGGGCGTGGTGATGATCAGCGTGCCGCCCGGCCGCAGCGCGCGGTGGAAGCTCTGCATCAGCACGCCGGGATTGGTCAGCAGATGGATCGCTTCGCAGCAGACCACGGCGTCATAGGCAGTGGCCACCGTCAGCGGCGTTTCCAGGTCGTGCTCGCTTAGCTGGCGATAGCCGCCGCCAGCCTGCGGAAACTCCCACAGTCCCACGCCGTCGATATCGACCTGCCGGCCGCTGGCGGCGGGCAGCATGTCGCCCAGCCAGCCCAGTCCGCAGGGCGCGTCCAGCACCGAGTCCGCCAGGCGGCTGCGCAGGAGGTCGAGCACGACGGGGTAGTACGGGTAGTAGGGATAGCCCAAGGAATTCCTGACCGGCATGTCCATGTGTGGCGCCTCTGGATGCTGAAATCTGACACGGCCCTGAATGTAGCGGGAGCCAGGCGCCGGATCAGGCGATTTCGCCACTTCCCAACAATAAACAGACAAAGCTTTACAAGTGGGCCAGGCGGTCGCGGCGCCATGGCTTGCGCCAGGACAAGGCGGTCCCAAATCCTCGCCCTCGCCACGCTCCGCCCCACCCGCGCCTTGCGGGTAGAATCAAAAGGTTTACCCCCTACCGGCCCTTGGACTCATGCGACACCTCATTTCCGGCCGCGCCCTGCGCAGCCTGCTGTTGACCCTGTGCGTGTTTCTCGCTGCCTGCGGCGACAGGAACGTCGACTGGACCCTGTACAACGTCAAGGGACACCTGCCCGACCTGAAGTTCTCGCTGCCCGGCGCGGGCGGCAAGACGATCAGCAGCGACGACCTGAAGGGCAAGACGGTGCTGCTGTTCTTCGGCTACGCCAGTTGCCCGGACGTCTGCCCCACCACCATGGCGCAGTTGACGGCCGTGCTGCAGAACCTGGGCGACAAGGCCCGCGATGTGCGCATCCTGTTCGTCAGCGTGGACCCGCACCGCGACACGCCGGACATCCTGCAGGCCTACGTCAACGCCTTCAACAACAACGCCATCGGCGTGACCGGCGATGAAAAGCAGATCGCGGACCTGGCGCGCCGCTATCGCGTGGCCTACCAGATCGAGAAGCCGCGTCCGGGCGACGACGCCGATATGTACGAAGTCACGCACAGCCGCGGCGTGTATATATTCGACAAAGATGGGAAGGCGCGATTGCTGGCTTCGGACACCGACAGCATCGAGGCCATGACCAAGGACGTGCGCCAGTTGATCGATCTGACGTCCTGAACGTCGAGGGGGGGCCGCGCGCGGCGGAATGTTGCCCGCGCGCGCCATACACCAGTTGTTACAGCCGCTGTGCGCGGGGCGTGAGTATCATCTAGCCACACTGCCCCCTTTTACTTCCAGCAAGGAGTACGCGCATGAGCATCATCATCATGATCATCGTCGGGTTCGTCGTGGGCCTGATCGCCCGCGCCATCATGCCCGGAGACCAGAACATGGGGATCATCATGACCACCATCCTGGGTATCGTCGGCTCGGTCGTTGCCGGCTTCCTGGGCCAGTCCCTGGGCTGGTACGCACCGGGCGAACCGGCAGGCTGGATCGGGTCGGTCGTCGGCGCGATCGTCGTGCTGTTCGTGGTGGGCCTGATCGCCAAGAAGCGCGCCTGACGCCCTGCTGGATCAGGAATGCAAACGGGCCGATCTTTCGATCGGCCCGTTTTTTATTGCCCGCCCGCCCTTACTGCTGAGCCTGGGCGGTCACGGTGCGTTCGGTCCAGCCGCCGCCCAGCACCTTGTACAAGGTGACCAGGTTGGACAGCCTGGCCCGGCGCGTATCGACCAGGGCCTGCTGCGCGGTGTACAGCGAACGCTGCGAATCCAGCACGCTCAGATAGTCGTCGATGCCTTGGCGGAAGCGCTGGTCCGACGCGTCGTAGGCGCGCTGGTTGGCGGCCACCAGAAGCTGCTGTGCCTGGATCTGCTCGTCCAGCGTGCCGCGCCCGGCCAGGGCGTCCGCCACTTCACGGAAACCTGTCTGGATCGACTTCTCGTACTGCGCGACCTGGATGTTCTTCTGCACCTTGGCCAGATCCAGGCCGGCGAGCAGCGAGCCGCCAGCGAAGATCGGCACGGTGATCTGGGGCACGAAGCTCCAGGCGCCCGAACCGCCTTCGAACAGGCCGCCCAGGCTGGCGCTGGCGGTGCCGGCCGAGCCCGTCAGGCTGATGGTCGGGAAGAACGCCGCGCGCGCCGCGCCGATGTTGGCGTTGGCGCCCTTCAACTGGTGCTCGGCCGCGCGGATGTCCGGGCGGCGGGCCAGCAAGTCCGACGGCAGGCCAGCGGGCAGCGTGGTCGGCAGCATGCCGTCGTCCAGCCTGACCGCGTTGTCCAGCGCCGCCGTCATCTCGGGCGACAGCGGCTGGCCCACCAGCAGGACCAGCGCATTGCGGTCCTGCGCGGCCTGGCGCGTGTACTGCGACAGGTTGCGCTCGGCGGTGCGCAGCGACACTTCCGCCTGGCTCAGGTCCAGCGACGTCGACAGGCCCTGGTCGTAGCTCTGCTGCGTGAGCTTGAAGGAATCCTGCTGGCTCTTGAGCGTCTCGCGCGTCAGGCTCAGCAGTTCCTGGTCGGCGCGCAGGGTCAGGTAGGCGTTGGCCACTTCGGCGATCAGCGTCAGCTGGGTCGCCGTGCGGGTTTCATCCAGCGCCAGATAGGATTCCAGCGCCTTGTCGCTCAGGCTGCGGATACGCCCGAACAGGTCCAGTTCCCAGGCCGACATAGCGGCGCCGACCTGGTAGCTGTGGCTGGTGGTGGCGCGGCCGCTCGGGCTCAGGTCGGCCGGCGAACGCTGGGCCGATTCCTGGCCGGCGATGCCGACGCTGGGCATCAGGTCGGCGCGCTGGATGCGGTACTGGGCCCGCGCCGCTTCGACGTTCAAGGCCGCCACGCGCAGGTCGCGGTTGTTCGCCAGCGACTGTTCGATCAGCTGTTGCAGCAGCGGATCCGAACCGAAGAAATCGCGCCAGCCGATGTCGGCGGTCAGCAGGCCGCCCGCGTCGGCGGGCTGGGCCGCCTGGTAGGACGGACCCGTGGGATAGGCCGTGTCGACCGGCGCATCCGGCCGTTCGTAGGTGGGGGCCAGCGAGCAGCCCGCCAGGGCCGCCGCCAGGGAAACAGACAGCAAGGTTCTCATCGGGAATGTCATTGCGGTTGGCCCTCCGTCGAGACGCCCTGCGTGCCATGGGCACTGGTGTCGTGCTCGTCGACGTTTTCGCTCATGCGCTTGACCTTGAAGACGCGCAGCATGATTACGAAGAAGGCCGGAACGAAGAAGATGGCCAGGAAGGTGCCGGTCAGCATGCCGCCGATCACGCCCGTGCCGATGGCGTTCTGGCTGCCCGAACCCGCGCCCGACGAGATCGCCAGCGGCGTCACGCCCAGGATGAACGCCAGCGACGTCATCAGAATGGGACGCAGGCGCTGGCGCGCGGCGTGGATGGCCGACTCCGTCAGGCTGGCGCCCTGCTCGTAGTGCTCCTTGGCGAACTCCACGATCAGGATGGCGTTCTTGGCCGCCAAACCGATGGTTGTGAGCAGGCCCACCTGGAAGTACACGTCGTTGGACAGGCCCCGCATCATGGTGGCGAGCAAGGCCCCGATGATGCCCAGCGGCACCACCAGCATCACCGCCGACGGGATCGTCCAGCTTTCGTACAGCGCCGCCAGGCACAGGAACACCACGATCAGCGAAATGGCGTACAGCGCGGGCGCCTGGGCGCCGGACAGGCGCTCTTCGAACGACAGGCCGGTCCATTCAAAGCCCACACCCACCGGCAGCTTGGACGCCAGGTTCTCCATTTCCGCCATCGCCGCGCCCGAGCTGTAGCCCGGCGCCGCCTGGCCCTGGATGTTGTACGACGGCACGCCGTTGTAGCGGTTCAGCTTTTGCGGACCGTAGCTCCAGGTGGCCTTGGCGAACGCCGAGAACGGCACCATGTCGCCCGCCTTGTTGCGCACGTACCATTTGTTCAGGTCTTCCGGCAGCATGCGCGAGGAAGCCTCGCCTTGCGCGAACACCTTCTTCACGCGGCCGCGGTCGATGAAGTCGTTGACGTAGGACGAGCCCCAGGCCGTGGCCAGCGTGCTGTTGATGTCCGAGACCGCCACGCCCAGGGCGCGCGCCTTCTCGCGGTCGATGTCCAGCTGGTACTGCGGCGCGTCTTCGATGCCGTTGGGGCGCACGCCCTGCAGGACCGGGCTCTTGGCGGCTTCGCCCAGCAGCTGGTTGCGCGCGGCAAGCAGCTTCTCGTGGCCCACGCCGGCGCGGTCCATCAGTTGGAAGTCGAAGCCGGTGACGTTGCCCAGTTCCATCACGGACGGCGGCGGCACCACGAACAATTGCCCGCGGCGCTCCGTCTTGCGGAAGTGCGCGTTGGCGCGCTGCGCCACGGCGCCGGCCTTGAGGCGGGCGTCGCCGCGTTCTTCCCAGTCGCGCAGCTTGATGAACAGGATGGACGCGTTCTGGCCGCGGCCGCCGAAGTTGAAGCCGTTGACCGCGAACACCGAGGTGACGGCGTCCTTTTCCTCGGTCAGCAAGTACTTGGTGGCGTCGTCGATGACGGCCTTGGTGGCTTCCGCCGTGGCGCCGGCGGGCGTCTGGATCTGGGCGAACAGAATGCCCTGGTCCTCATCCGGCAGGAAGGCGGTCGGGATGCGGGTGAACATCCAGCCCATGGCAAGAACCAGCGCCAGATAGATCACCATCAGGCGCTTGCTGCGGTTCAGGCCGCGCGCGACGGTATTGGCGTAGCCGTTGCTGCTGCGCTCGAAGCTGCGGTTGAACCAGCCGAAAAAGCCCTTCTTGGCGCCATGATGGCCCTTGGGGATGGGCTTGAGCAGGGTCGCGCACAAGGCCGGCGTGAACACGATGGCCACGATCACGGACAGCACCATGGAGGACACGATGGTGATCGAGAACTGGCGATAGATCACGCCCGTGGACCCGCCGAAGAAGGCCATGGGAATGAACACGGCCGCCAGCACCATGGCGATGCCGATCAGGGCGCCGGTGATCTGCGACATGGACTTGCGGGTCGCCTGCTTGGGCGACAAGCCTTCTTCTGCCATCACCCGCTCGACGTTTTCCACCACCACGATGGCGTCGTCGACCAAGAGGCCGATGGCCAGCACCATGCCGAACATGGTCAGGGTATTGATGGAATAGCCGAACGTCGCGAGCACGCCAAACGTGCCCAGCAACACCACCGGCACGGCCAGCGTGGGAATGATGGTGGCGCGGAAGTTCTGCAGGAACAGGTACATCACCAGGAAGACCAGGATGATGGCCTCGATCAGCGTCTTGAACACTTCGTGGATCGACAGGCTGACGAACGGCGTGGTGTCGTACGGATAGACGACGTCCATGCCCGGCGGGAAGTACGGCTTCAAGTTGTTGATGGTGTCGCGCACCGCCTGCGCCGTGTCCAGCGCGTTGGCGCCCGGCGCCAGTTTGACCGCGAGGCCCGAGGCCGGCTTGCCGTTGTAGAAGCTGTCGATGGCGTAGGTCTGCCCGCCCAGCTCGATGGTGGACACATCGCCCAATCGCACTTGCGAACCGTCGGCGTTGACCTTGAGCAGGATGCGGCCGAAGTCTTCGGCCTTTTCCAGGCGCGACGGCCCGATGATGGTGGCGTTCAGTTGCTGGCCGCGCACGGACGGCAGGCCGCCGAGCTGGCCGGACGACACCTGCACGTTCTGTTCCTTGATCGCGGTCACCACGTCGACCGTGGTCAGGCCGTAGTTGACGAGCTTGGCCGGATCCAGCCAGATGCGCATCGCGTACTGCGAGCCGAACAGCTGGAAGTCGCCCACGCCCTGCGTGCGGCTGATGGGGTCCTGGACGTAGGAGGCGACGTAGTCGGCCAGGTCGTCCTTGGTCATCGAGCCGTCGGTGGACACGAAGCCCGCCACGATCAGGAAGTTCTTGGTGGCCTTGGTGACACGGATGCCCTGCTGCTGCACTTCCTGCGGCAAGAGCGGCTGGGCCAGCGCAAGCTTGTTCTGCACCTGGACCTGCGCGGTATCAGGGTTGGTGCCCTGGGAGAAAGTCAGAGTGATGGACATGCTGCCGTCGGAGTTGCTTTCCGACGAGATGTACTGCAGACCGTCCAGGCCGTTCATCTGCTGCTCGATCACCTGCACCACGGTGTCCTGCACGGTCTGCGCGGACGCGCCCGGGTAGGTCACCGCGATGCCGATGGCCGGCGGCGCGATGTTGGGGTATTGGGAGACCGGCAGCTTCAAAATGGACAGCGCGCCGGCCATCATCAGCACGATCGCGATCACCCATGCGAAGACTGGTCTATCGATAAAAAACTTTGCCATGCAAGGCTCCCTGACTACTACTGCTTGGCCGCCGCGGCGGCTGCTTGCGGCTGCTGCGCCGGCTGTGCGGCGGCGCTGGCTTCGGTGGCGACCACTTCAGCCCCCGGGCGCACCATCTGCAAGCCTTCCACGATGACCTTTTCGCCGGCGGCCAGGCCGTCGGTGACCAACCACTTGTCGCCGATGGCGCGGTCGGTCTTCAGTTCACGCAATTCGACCTGGTTCTTGGCGTTGACCACCAGCGCCGTCGGAATGCCGCGCTGGTTGCGCGTCACGCCACGTTGCGGCACCAGCAGGCCGTCGGCAGCCACGCCGTCGGCCAGGCGGGCGCGCACGAACATGCCCGGCAGCAGGCGGCGGTCCGGGTTGGCGAACACCGCGCGCAAGGTCACCGAGCCCGTGCCCTGGTCCACCGTGACTTCCGAGAACTGCAGCTTGCCCGGCTGGCTGTACTGCGACCCGTCTTCCAGGGTCAGCGTCACCAGCGCGGCCTGCTCGCCATCGGCCTTCTTCAACTGGCCGCTGGCCAGCGCGTTCTGCAGGCGCAGCAGTTGGACAGTGGATTGGGTCACGTCGACGTAGATGGGATCGATCTGTTGCACCGCAGCCAAAGCCGTGGTCTGGTTGGCCGTCACCAGCGCGCCTTCGGTCACCGCGGAACGGCCGATGATGCCGTCGATGGGCGACAGCACCTTGGTGTAGACCAGGTTGATGCGCGCCGTGTCCAGCGCCGCCTTGGCCGACAGCACGTCGGCAGCCGCCTGGTCGCGCGCGGCGACGGCGTTGTCGTAGGTTTGCTGGCTGACCGCGCGGGTGGCGACCAGCGGCTTGTAACGCTCGGCCAGCAGCGCAGCGGTCTTCTGCTGCGCCTGGGCGCGCGCCAGGGCGGCCTTCTGGCTATCCAGGCTGGCCTGGTAGAGGGCGGGATCGATCTGGTAGAGCTGCTGGCCCGCCTTGACCTCGCCGCCTTCCGTAAAGAGGCGCTTCTGGACGATGCCGTTGACCTGGGGACGCACTTCGGCCACGCGGAATGGCGAGGTGCGGCCGGGCAGTTCGGTGGTCAGCGAAACGGGCTGCGTGGCGAGCGTCACGACCGTTACCTGGGGTTTGCCCGCCTGGGGAGCGTCTTGCTTCTTGCCGCAAGCGGCCAGCGTGAGAGCCGATGCCGTCAGCGTGACGACCGCAGCGCTGCGCCACATAGCGCTTTTCTTATCCATAGATTGCATTCCCGATTTCAACAAAAAAAAGCCCGCCCCGGATCGCGTATGAGCGTTCCGTGCGCATCGATGGGGTGGATTTGCCTCGAACACGCAGGCTGGGCTTTGTCGCATTGCTGCATTGCAGAACTCGCATTCTGAGTTATCCCGCCCGAGAAACAAAGGGGCATGTTGAGAAAACATCATTCCATTTATGGGACAATGGCCATACCCTTGAATATGACAAAATTCGGCCATGAAACGCTTGCAAGGCATGGAACTTTTCGTCGAAGTCGCTAAAACGCGCAGTTTCAGCCGCGCGGCGGTGATATTGGGCATTCCAAAGTCGACCTTGTCCCGCCAGGTGGCCGAACTGGAGCGGTCCGTCGGCTTGCGGCTGCTCAGCCGCACCACCCGCAAGGTCGAGCTGACCGACGCCGGGCGTCTGTACTTCGAACGCTGCCAGCGCATCGTGGCCGAGGCGCAGATCGCCCACGAAGAACTGCAGAAGCTGGTCGACACGCCGGCAGGGCCGCTGCGGGTGAACATGCCCGCGGATTTCGGCACGGACTTCCTGGCTGAATCATTCATGGAATTTTCCCGCCGCTACCCCGACGTCACGTTTTTCCTTGATCTGGCCAATCCGGACCACGCGCAGCGCGTGTTCCAGACCTGCGATATTTCGATCGAAATCGGCGAACTGCCCGACTCGTCACAGATTGCAAGACTGCTGGGCATGCTGCCGGCCCATCTGTACGCCTCGCGCGAATACCTGGAAAAGCACGGCGAACCGCTGCATCCCAGCGACTTGACCCGGCATGAATGCATAGAGTTCCGCGCCAAGGGCGCCGGACAAGTCACGCCCTGGCCTTTGACCGACGGCCGCCAACACATCGAGTTCACGCCGGGCAACCGCTTTTCCGTCAACGGGGTCGCCATGGCGCGGCGTCTCGCCATCCTGGGCGCAGGCATCGTGGTGCTGGTGGGCGGCCAACAGGCGGAACAGCAGTCCGGCCAGTTGCAACGCGTGCTGCCCGACTGGCAATTGGGTCCGCTCCCGGTCTATGCCGTGACAGAGACGCGGCTGCTGCCCGCCAAGACCAGGATCTTCATCGAATTCCTGATGGAGCGCCTGGGCGACATGGGGCAGGCGAAGAATACTCCCGCTTTCATGAAATAAAGGGGAGTCGGAAACAGACTGAAAAATCTAGGACTGGCCGACAACACCTGTCGACCAGATCGGCTAATCAGAAGCGCTCGTCCTCGCGCAGATAGCGCCACTGCCCCAGCGGCAGGTCGCCTAGCGACACCCGCCCGATGCGCACACGCTTCAGGCCTATCACCTTCAGGCCGACCAGCTCGCACATGCGGCGGATCTGGCGCTTCTTGCCTTCGCGCAGCACGAAACGCAGCTGGTCGCTGTTCTGCCAACGCACCTGGGCCGGCTTGAGCGCTTTGCCGTCCAGGGACAGGCCGTGGTTCAGCAGCGCCAGCCCGTTGTCGGACAGATTTCCCTGCACCCGCACCAGGTATTCCTTGTCCACGCTGGAGTCTTCGCCGATCAGGTGCTTGGCGATGCGGCCGTCCTGCGTCAGCACCAGCAGGCCTTGCGAGTCGATGTCCAGGCGGCCGGCCACGGCCAGCCCGTCCAGGTGCGCCCGCTCGAAACGCTGCGGCGCGCGGTCGCCGGCATAACGGGAGCGGGAGTCGATCAGGGCCACGGCGGGCGTGTAGCCTTTTTCGGCCTGGCCCGACACGTAGCCCACCGGCTTGTTGATCAGGATGGTGACGCGCGAGGTCTGGCGCGCCTGCGCGGCGCGCTCCAGCGTGATGACCTGGTCAGGGTAGGCCCGGGCGCCCAGTTCGGACACCACCACGCCGTCGACCCGCACCCAGCCGCGCTCGATATAGGTGTCGGCCTCGCGGCGCGAACACAGGCCACGCTCGGACATGAGCTTGGAGATACGTACTTTTTCCATGGCCGGTATTGTATGCGGACGCCATGCGGCCGCTGCCTCAGGCCGCCGGATCGTAATCCGAAGGCGCCATGGGCTCCAGCGGATGGAGCGGCCGGCTGCGCCGCTGGTAAGGAAACAGCGCGAAATCCGAGCTGGTGACGCCCGCGCTGGCGCATTCCACCAGCGCCTGGGAGATGGGTTCGAATACCGGCCGGCAATACATGCGCGACTTCACCAGCACAAAGCGGGCCTGGCGCGGATCCAGCCCCATGCTCTCGAACACGCCCAGGTCCCAGGGTTCGTGGGTTCTCTCGGTGATTACCAATTGCGCGGCGCCTATGTCCAGCACCGCGCTGCGGCCCATGCACGCCGTCTGCCCGGTGTAGGTCGGGCCGGTGATGACATATTCGCCATCGGTCACTGCGCGAACCACCCCGCGCAGCAGCACGGGCGCCGCCGGGCGGCCAATGGCGGGAATCGGCCGCTTATTGCCCACTGGCAGCTCGACTTCGCTGCCCTCTCCCGCCGCGGCCAGCGCCTGGACGGCTTCGGGATCGCAGTACAGCCCCGCGATGATGCCTGTCAGGCCCGCGGCGATTGCCGCCATCAGCACCTCCATGGTGTCGCAGGTGCCGCCGGACATGCAGTTGTCGCCATGGTCCAGCAGGAGCACGGGCTTATCGGCGCCACGGGCCAGTTCGGCTGCGCGAGCCAGTGACTCGCCCAGGGGCTCGCTGTCGTAGAAGTAACCGTCGCGCTCGGCCCAGATGGTCTCCGCCATCTCGCTTGCGACCCGTTCCGCCTGCTCTTGCCCTCCCGAGCCCACCACGACCACGCTCAGGCACGGATTGGGAATGTCGGCCAGGGCGAAGCCCGCCAGCACGGAGACGCCCAGCGCCCCGTCCGCTTCCGCCCGCCGGGCGGCCTGCACCGCATTGCGCATGGCTCCCTGGGCAGTGGCGCTGCGCAGCGTATGCGTCATCAGCGGCAACCGCCGCCACGCCATGACCGGGCGCGGGCCGCCGTTGAGCCAGTCATACAGGATGCGCCCGGCGTGCTCGCCGGTCTCGTACATGTCCACGTGCGGATAGGTCTTGAAGCTGACGATCACGTCGGCGTTGGCCATCATCTTGGCTGTGACGTTGCCGTGCAGGTCCAGCGCCACCGCGATGGGCACATCCGGCGTGCGCCGCCGCAGGCGTTCCAGCAGGTCGCCTTCCCCATCGTCGGTGGTCTCGGCCACCATCGCGCCGTGCAGATCAAGCAGGATGGCGCCACAGCCCTGCGCGCCGGCGACGATGGCGTCGCACAGCTGGCTATAGGCCTCCGCCGACACCCGACCGCTGGGATAAGCGGTGCCGGACACCGGCGTGACCACGGTCGCGCCGTTGGCCTCGGCGATATCGATGAAGGCCGACATGGCCGTGCGCTTGCCCTTGTTTTCCGCGTAGGCCTGGGCGCCGAAAGCGGGACCGTCATTGCCGAACGCGGACAGCGGCGTGGGCACCGGCGAGAACGTATTCGTCTCGTGGTTCAGGCGGGCGATCATGACCTTCATTGTCCGGCTCCTCGGCATGCGCATTCAGTGCGTTCAGTTGTTCTGGGGCGGCCCCGGGCGCAAGGCCCCCAGGCCGAGTTTTTCCATGGCCTCGCTGGCCTCGATGATCATCGCGGCCACTTCCGCCACGCTCACGCGCAGGCCCGTCGCCCGGGTCCGCATGTGCTCATAGGCCGCGCGCTCGTCCAGGCGCTGGTGGTCCATCAGCACGCGGATCGCCTTTTCGACGACGCGCCGCGCCTTTATCGTGTTTTCCAGCTTGTTGATCTTGGACTGCTGGCGGCCCTGGAACTGCTTGGCCGAGCGCGCCAGCACCAGCGTGCTGAGCACGCCCGCCGAGCGGAACGGCCGTGTCAGCACGCCATGCGCGTTGGTCTTGAGCAGCTGCTTCAAAGTGGTCGGGGTTTCGTACTCGGACAAGGCGATCAGCGTGGCCTCGACCTCGCTGGCGGTCCAGGCGGCGCTGTTGCGGCCGCACTGCGACACCTGGAAGAAGATGACGTCCACCCCGGCGGGCGGCCCATCCGGAAACGGCCAGTGCAAATGGATGCGGCAACCGATGCGCTTGAGTTGCTCGACCAGCAGGTCGCGGTCCTCGCCCGGCGGATACACCACGGCGACGGCCACACTGCGCAGGTCCTCATAGAGGCGGCGTAGGCTATGGTCCATGGCTATTTCAACCAAAACTCGTCCAGTCCGAATGCGGTGAGGTACGGGTCTGGCTTCACCGGTTCGTCGCTTTCCCAGACGATGTCGAAGCGCCCGTCCTCCCGGCACACGCCGATGCGCGGCGTCAGCACGCTGTGATTGTTCTCCGCCAGCACGGACATCTGCCCGTCTGGCGCGTCGAACTGCACCTGGTGCACCGCCTGCACCAGCTTGCGGGTGTCCATGCTGCCCACGCGCTGCAAGGCGCGCGCAAACAGGTGCATCTGGCTATAGCAGGTCTCTGCATAGACGCTGGCGGGATGGTCGCCGAAGCGCTCGCGCCAGCGAGCCAGGAAATGCGCGTTGGCGGGCGTGTCCACCGTGTTGAAGTAAGTTGCCGCGGTGATATGGCCGACGCAACGCTGCGGCCCGATCTCCGCCACCTCCGATTCCGCCATCGTCAGGCTGGCGATGGGGATATGCGAGGCGGCCGTGCCTTCCGCCTGGCAGGCCTCGTGGTAGCGCTGGTAGAAGCGCTGCGCGTCGGCGCCGATAAGGGTGGAGAACACCACGTCGGGCTGGATGCGGCGGATGTCCGCGACAACATCGTTGATTTCGCTGTCATCGCAGCCCAACGGCAGATAGGTTTCGTCCAGGATCTCGCCGCCGTGTTCCTCGACGGTTTCGCGCATGATGCGGTTGGTCTCGCGCGGATAGATGTAGTCCGCGCCCACCAGGAAGATGCGCGAGCCGCAGTTCTGGATCAGGTAGGCCGCCAACTGCATGCTGCCCTGGTTGGGCGCCGCGCCGGTGTAGATGACGTTGGGCGAGTATTCGAAGCCTTCGTACACCGAGCCGTACCACAGCAGGGAATTACTGCGCTCCACCACCGGCAGCATGGCCTTGCGGCAGTGCGAAGTGCAGCCGCCGAAGATGACGCTGACTTCATCGTCCAGCAGCAGGCGCGCCGCCAGGCGGCGGTATTCCTCGGCGTCGCTGCGCGGGTCGTAGGCCACTGGCGCCAACGGCCGGCCCAGCACGCCGCCCAGTTCGTTGATTTCTTCCACCGCCAGCACCGTGCCGAAGAAATGCTGCGATTCCGTGGTGCCGGTGACGCCGCTGCGCGAATACAGCACGCCGATGCGCCAGCCCGGCCGCTCCGCGTCCTTGTCCTGGGGCGTAGTCATGATGGAATCCTTGTACGGATACTGCGCGCGTGCGTCATGGTGAATTCGGGCCGGATGGCGTTCATACTTTGAGATGAGCAATGATATTGCCCGCCGCCTCGGACGCGCCAGCCTCGCCTTCGTCGACGATGCTGCCCTGCTTGAGCACCAGGTAGCGGTCGGCCACGTCCAGGGCGAATGCCACGTTCTGCTCCACGATGAACATCGTCGTGCCGTGCCGTTCACGCTCCCAGTTCAGCGCGCGGCCCAGGCGCTCGATCACCGAGGGCTGCAGCCCTTCCGTGATCTCGTCCAGCAGCAAGAGCGCGGGCCGCTGCATCAGCCCGCGCGCCACCAGCAGCATTTTCTGCTCTCCCCCCGACAGGGTGCCGGCGTGCTGGCGCAAGCGGGTCGTGAATACCGGAAACAGCTCGGCGATCTCGGCAAAGCGTTCATCGAAGAGCTGCTCGCGCGGCAGGCCCAGGCGCAGGTTGTCGCGGATGCTAAGGTCGGGAAACAGCGGCTGCTCCTGGGCCGCGTAGGCCACGCCGCAGCGTGCCACTTCGTGCGGCCGCAGCCGGGTCGCGTCCACCCCGCCCACGCTGACGCGGCCCCGCTGCTTGGGCAAATAGCCCATGACCGTCTTGAGCAAGGTGCTCTTGCCCATGCCGTTCTTCCCCAGCAGGGCCACGCACGTGCCGCGCTCGACCTCAAGCGACACGTCGTGCAGCACCATGGCCCTTTTGTAGCCGCTGGACACCTCTTCCAGGCGCAACGCCGGCGCCGCGATGGTCGTCATTGCCCTGCTCCTTGCGCGGCCTGCGCGCTGCCGGCGTAGATGGTGCGCACCAGTTCGGATTCCACGACCTCGCGGAATCCGCCGTCCATGACGATGCGGCCCTGGTGCAGGACCACGATGCGTGTCGCGATTTCCTTGACGAAATCCAGGTCGTGCTCCACCAGCAGGCAGCACAGGCCGTAGCGGTGCGCCAGCGACGACAGCACGTGGCCTATCTGCAGGCGCTCGGCCTTGCTCAGCCCGGCAGTGGGTTCATCCAGCAGCACGATGCCCGGCTCCAGCGCCAGCACCATCGCCAGTTCCAGCGCCTGCTGCTGCCCGTGCGACAGGTCGCGCGCCACGCTGTCCAGGCATTGGTCCAGGCCCGTCACGCGCAGCGTCTCCAACGCATAGGGCGGCAGCTCCAGTGTGGGCGCGCGGCGCCACCACGACGGCGTCTCGCGCAGCGTGGTGGCGATGCGCAGGCTTTCGGCCACGGTCAGCGTGTCGAACACATTGGCGTTCTGGAACTTGCGGCCCAGCCCATGGCGCACGCATTGCTCCGGGCCATCGCGTCGCACCTCGTGGCCATAGAGTTCCAGCCTGCCCTGGGACCGTTCGGCGCCGTCCGCGATGCAGCGCATCAGCGTGGTCTTGCCGGCGCCGTTGGGGCCGATCAGCCCGACCAGTTCGCCACCGCTGGCTTGCAGGTCTATACCTTCCAGCACCTTGAGGCTGCCGAAGTGCTTGGACACGCCCGCCAGGCTCAAGGCGCGGGCCGAGCCGCCCGCTTGCCGGGGCGGCACGGCCCGTTCGCCCAGTACGGGCGCGGCCCCCTTCGCTGCCCGTCCGCGCCAGGGCGCCGTCAGCAGGGGCAGGAGCCCGCGCGGCAACAACAGGATCACCAGGACGAAGGTCACGCCCAGCAGCAGTTGCCAGACGAACGGTATGTTGCCGCTGAGATAGGAACCCGCGACATTGATGAGGATGGCTCCCAGCACCGGCCCCCAGATGGTGCCGCGTCCGCCCAGCGCCACCCAGATGATCAGCTCCGTGCCGAAGACGAAGCCCGTGAGCTCGGGCGCCACCACGCCGCTGAACGCGCCGTAGCCAAAGCCCGCCAGGCCGGCCACTGCGCCGCAGGCCACCAGCAGTGCAATGCGCCAGTGCGCGGTGTTCAATCCCAGATAGCTGCAGCGCGCCTCGTTGTCGCGCAGCGCCACCAGAATACGGCCGCCATCGCTGCGCACCACCACCCAGGCCAACAGCGCCACCACAGACAGGCCGCCCGCCGCGATCACATACCAAGCCTCCAGGGACAGGTCGAAGGTCTCGTAGCCGGTCAGGCCGGACGACGATCCGGTAAAGGTCCCGCCAGATAGCACCAACTGCATCAGCACGATAGGCAGCACCAGCGAGATCACCGTGGCGAAGAACGGCGAAGCGCCGCGGTAGAACGACAGCCAGCCGGTCACCAGCGCCAGCAGCGCCGCGGCGCCCACGGCCGCCAGGGCGGCCAGCGCCGCTATCGCTGGCGAGAATCCGTAGTGCGTAAAGGCCAGACCCGCGGCATAGGCCCCCACGCCGAAAAAGGCGGACTGGCCGAAGGTCAGGTAGCCGGTGTAGCCCCACAACACGTCCACGGTCACCGCCGCCACGGCAAAGAACAGCGCCTTGATCAGCACGTTCAGCATGTAAGTATCGAACAGCCAGGGACCCGCCGCCGTCAGGACCAGGCACAGCCCGGCCAGGCCCAGCAGGCTGCGGCTGCGCGAGGTCCGCGCAGAATCGGCGGCGCCGCCGGCCAGCGTCTGTTGAGTCAATGCGCGATCAGTCATGGGCGAATCCTTGGGGACGCAGGCGCAGCGTCAGCGCGGCCAGCACGGCGATGGTGACGCCGCCCAGGATCGGGCTGACGTAGACGCTCACCAGCACCTGGCAAGCGCCATAGACCAGGCAGGTCAACAGCAGCGCGGTAATCGAATGACCCGACACCATCACCAGCATGAAGGCGCTGACGAGCCAGGGCAATCCCATGTTCGGATCGACGCTGGACAGCGGCGTGATCAGCGCGCCAGCCAGCGCTCCCAGCCCCGCGCCCAGGCCGAAAGTGGTGAAGCGGATTCGCTCGGCGTTGATGCCCAGGCCGCGCGCCAGGTCCTCATTCATGATCACCGCCCGCGTCCGCACGCCGAAGCGCGTGCCGCTGAGCAGCAGCGCCATCGCGGCATATATCAGCAGCGCCGCTGGCAACAGGAACAGCCGGTATGCCGAATACTCGATGCCCAGGAAGGACACGGCGCCATGGATGGGCGAATCCGCGAATTTCACTTCGCGCCCGAACGCCATGGTGATGAGCTGGCCGATCACGATGCCCAAACCCCAGGTAGCCAAGATCGCATCCAGCGGCCGCTTGTACAGCGGCTGCACGATCAGACGCTCCACGCCCATGCCCACCAGCACGCCCACCGCCAGGGCGAACGGCAGCGCCAGCCAGGGATTCAGCCCCAGCTGCGTCACCACCAGGCTGGCATAACTGCCCAGGGTGAGAATCGCGCCATGCGCGAAGTTGACGATCTTCATCACGCCAAAGATGATCATCAGCCCGGCCGTCACGATGAACAGCATGGCGGCCGTGCTCAGGATGTCCAGCAGCAAACCCATATCGGTCTCCGGCGCCGCCGGCATGGCCGGCGGCGCGTGTCATGACGCAATCGTCACTTCAAGTCGGGGCATTGCGCGCCCGGATCGACTTTGTCGAAGGTCTGCAGGATCTTGATGGAGCCGTCCTGCTGCACCTGGCCCAGGCGCATGGTCAACGCCGCGTGGCGCTGGCGGTCCATCGTCACGGGGCCGCGCGGGCCGTCGAACGTGACCGCGCTCAGCGCCTGCACCACCTTGGGCGCATCGGTGCCGCCGGCCTTTTCGACCGCCGCCTTGTACAGGTAGAAGGCTTCATACTGCGGCGCGGAGAATTCGTTGGCGGTCTTGGCGTCGTTGCCGAACTTCGCCTTCAGGCCGTCCAGGAATTTTCGGTTCTGCGGCGTGTCGATGCTGGTCAGATACGAGGCCGACATGTACATGCCCACCGCCGTATCGCCCATGGTCTTGGCGGTACCCTCGTCGATCGCCAGGTTGCCGTAGGGCATGGACAGGCCCGCCGCCTTGACCTGCTTGGCCAGGCTGACATTGGGGCCGCCGCCGGCTGTCGAACTGATCAGCGCGTCCGGGTTGGCTGAGCGTATCTTGGACACCACCGGCGTCCAGTCGGAGCCGTCGATCGGCAGGTACTCCTCGCCCACCACGCGCCCGCCCTGCTTTTCGATGTATTCCCGCGTGAACTTGAGCATGCCGCGGCCGAAGGCATAGTCGCTGCCGACCAGGAAGAAGGTCTTGGCCTTGCGGTCCTGCATGAAGTGATCGACCACCGGCGCCACCTGCTGCTCGGGCACCCAGCCGTTCACGTGCAGCCAGCGGTTGCAGGAGCGCCCTTCGTAGAACGAGGTGTAGATATAGGGCACCTTGCCGCGCGACACGATGGGCAGCGCGGCATTGCGCGCCGCGCTGGTTTCCATGGCGATGATGGCGTCGACCTTCTTCTGGAACACCAGCGTGTCGTAGGCCTTCTGCGCGCCGACCGCGCCCGAGGCGTCGTCGGCAATCTCCAGCACGATCTGGCGGCCCAGGATGCCGCCAGCCGCGTTGATCTCGTCGGCGGCCAGTTGCGAGGCCTGCACCACGCCAGGCGCGACCACACTGTTGGCGCCGGACAGACCGACCGGCACGCCGATGCGCAGCGGTTCCGCGGCATGGACGCCGCCCGCGGCGGTAAGCAGTGCGATAAACGACAGGCGAATGCGGCAGCTATTGAATAGGCTCTTCATGGGTTTTCTCCTTGGGGGGGAAACGGCCGGGGACCGTCGCTTAGCGTTGCCGCGGATTTGCGGCGGCGCCCAACTGCTCGTCATAGATATCGCGGCGCCTGTCGCGCAGCACGTGGTTGAAATCGTTCAATTGGCGCGCCCGGCGCGAGGCCGGCACGTCTATGGGCGCCAGCAGCACCTCTTCCTGATCGATGCTGGCCGGTCCTGCCGCCATCCAGCCCTGCGAACCCACGATCAGGCTGCGACCCACGAAGGGCTGGCCGCGCTCGGTGCCGACACGGTCGGCGCAAACCACCGTCAGACCGTTGCTGTGGGCGCCGCTCATGGTCAGCGCGTGGGCCATGACGGGTCCGTCGCGCGTCTGTCCCGGCATCGGCACCCAATTGGTCGGCACCGCTACGATGTCCGCGCCGCGCACCGCCAGCAGCCGGTAGACCTCGGGAAACCAGCCGTCGTAGCAAATGGCCACGCCGATGCGGCCCAGCTCGGTGTCGAACAGCGGCAAGCCCAGGTCGCCGGCCTCGAAGTACAGGTTCTCATCGCCCCACAGATGCAGCTTGCGGTAGGTGCCCAGATAGCCCTCCGGCCCCGCGATCAGCGCGGAGTTGTAGAGTCGCCCGCCCGCGCGCTCGGCGATGCCCGCCACCAGATAGATGCCCAGACGCTGCGCCAACGCGATCCATGCCTGCGAGCTGGGGCCTTCCGGGACCGCTTCGGCCAAGGCATGGGCTTCCTCGCGGCTTTCGAACATGTAGCCCGTATTGGCCAGTTCCGGCAGTACCACCAGCCGCGCGCCCTGGGCCACGGCCAGCTCCACCAGTTCGACGGAACGGGCGATGTTGGCGGCGACTTCGCCAATCGCGGGCTCCATCTGCACGCTGGCCACCCAGGTCACGGAGGCGGGGGAACGTTGCGGATCCGACGCTTGCATGCGAACTCCATATTCAGAAATTGAAAACGAAAAAGCCCCCGACCACGCATTGCGTGCAAGTCGGGGGCTTCTATAGCCAAGACTGTATGTTCAGGCAGCAATCATTGCTGCGGGGTACTGCGAGCCGTTCTGGTCAATGTTGACCGTGTGCGAATGATAGGGAGACGCGGGTTCCTGGGACAATAAGTGCTTTCCCGGACGACGGACAGGCCCGCCGGCCCGCGCCACTTGGCGCTGCGTCATTGCGACGCATTGGGCCGTTCCGCCCGGCTTGGCATAATACGCAGCCATGAGCAAACCCGCAGCACACCATCCCCCTCTTGCCGCAGGCTGGCTGGCCAGCGCGCCGCCCATCCTGCCCCCTGCCCCGCGCCATTGGCTGTTCCGCCCTGGCGCGCTGACCGCCGGTTTGCGCCAGGTCGGCCAGGTGCGCCTGCGCGTGCTGGCCGAGTACGCGGATGGCGCGCCGCCGGACGAAGCCCGGGCGATGGGCATCGCGCCCGGCACGCCAGTATGGATCCGCGAGGTGCTGATGTCGGTGAACGGCGTGGACAGCGTGCCCGCCCGCAGCCTGACGCCGCTGCGCGCGTCGCACGGCGCCTGGCAAGGCATGCGCCGCCTGCTGACCCGCCCGCTGGCGGACATGCTATACCACGACAGCACGGTGGTGCGCTCGCCGTTCGCCTGCCGCCGGCTGGCCGCGCCGGTGCCGTTCCATGCCACAGCGCTGGGCGTGTTGCCCGCCGGGCAGCGCGATCCGGACGCCGGCCGCATCTGGGCGCGCCGCTCGGTGTTCTGGCGCCAGGGCCAGCCGCTGCTGGTGGCCGAATGCTTCCTGCCGGCGTTCTGGCAACTGGTCGCCGACCAGCCGGTGCCACCGCTGGTGCCGCACCAGCGCACGCCGCGCTGAGGCGGCGGCCTCAGCCCTCGTAACGGCGCCCGCGCTCCAGCAGCTCGGGCGTGCCGATCACGGCGTTCAAGCCGTCGAAATCCAGCATGCCCTCGCGCCACGGCGCGGTGGTGCCGTGCGCGCGCAGGCTGGCGTAGTAGCCCTGCAAGGTGTGCGCCACAGCGCGCGCCGTGCCGCCCGGGAAGATGACGATGCGGAACCCCAACGCGGTCAGGGCATCGGCGCTTTGCACCGGGGTCTTGCCCCCCTCCACCATATTGGCCAGCAGCGGCACGCGCTGCGCAAAGCGGCTGCATGCCGCCTGCATCTGTTCGGGCGTGCGCAGCGCCTCGATGAAGAGCGCATCGGCGCCGGCTTCCAGATACGATTCCGCCCGGTCCAGCGCAGCCTCCAGCCCTTCCACCGCCAGCGCATCCGTGCGTGCCAAGATCAGTGTCGACGCATCGGTCCTTGCATCCACCGCGGCGCGCAGCTTGCCGCGCATCTCGGCGGCGGGAATCACTGTTTTGCCGTCCAGGTGGCCGCAGCGCTTGGGAAAGGTCTGGTCCTCCAGCTGGATCATGGCGGCGCCGGCGCGCTCCAGGCCGCGCACCGTGCGCTGCGTGTTCAAGGCGTTGCCGAAGCCCGTGTCAGCGTCCACGATGACGGGCGTGGCGACCCGTTCGGTAATGCGGGCCAGCGTGTCCTCGACTTCGCTGTACGTGGTCAGGCCGATGTCCGAGCGGCCCAGCCGCGTGTATGCGATCGACGCGCCGGACAGGTACAGGGCGCCAAAACCCGCCTGTTCGGCGATCAGGGCGGACAAGGCGTCGTAGACGCCGGGAGCCAGCACGGCGCCGCCGGCCAGCTGTGTCTTCAGGGTTTGCTTCATATCGATTCCTAAGCGAGTTCGCGCCCGAGCAGGCTGGCGGCGGTCGCCGCCGCGATATGGCCTCCGGCCACCGCGCTGAGCAGACCATTGCCGGACAGGTAGCCGGCTACGTCATTGCCCGAAACGCCGCGCGCCGCGCCGCCCGCGGCCAGCAAGTTCGGCAAGGCGTTGCCCGCCTGGTCCAGCACGCGGCAATGCGCATCGATATCCAGGCCGCCTTGCGTATGGAACAGCGCGCCCGTCACTTTGATGGCGTGGAAAGGTGCTTGCAGCGCGCGCTCGAAGCGCCGCCCGTATGCGTCGGCGACGCCCGCCGCCACACCATCCAGCGTCTGGCTCAACGTCGCTTCGTCGCAGCCGATCAGGGCCGCCAGCGCCGCCAGGTCGGCGCAGGTCTTGAGCGCCTGGCCCGCCTCGGCCTGCATGAAGTCCGGGAAGCTGCGCGCCAGTGCCAGCGTGCGATCGTCGAATACGTTCCAGGCCACCGCGCCAGGCTGCGCCAGCACATGGACCGCAGCCTCGGAGTAGCCATGCGTCTCGTCGTGGAACCGCTGCCCCGCGCCATTGATCTGCACGCCGCCATCCATCATCACGGCCCAGGAAATCAGCGCGCCCTGGGGCGTGGCCCAAGAGCCGTGGCCCTGATAGCCGCCCAGGTCCGCCAGCCGCGCGCCCAGCTGCGCGCCCCACTCGATGGCGCTGCCGTCGTTGCCGGCGTGGCCGCCGTAGACGGCCCCGCGCATGGCCGGCAGATGCTCGGCCACCATCGCCGCATTGCCGCCAAAACCGTTGCAGGCCAGGATCAGCACGTCGCAGCCGATCACGTCGATGGTTCCGTCCGGCCGTTCGCAGCCGACCGCCGTGATGCGGTCGTCATCGTCCGTCCAGATTTTCCGCGCCAGGGCGCGGGTCAGCAGATAGGCGCCGGCCCCGGTGGCAGCACGCTCCAGCGCGGCGACCAGGGCTGCGCCGGTGCGCTCGGGCAAGGTGTGCATGCGACGAGCGGTATGGCCCGGGTACAGGAAGCCATCCAGCACCTCAAACGCGAGACCGTGGCGCGCCAGGTTGTCGACGGCGGCCGCGGACGCGCCCGCGTAGGCGGCGACCAGATGCGGCGCGGCTGTGCCGCCGGTCTTGGCCTGGATGTCCGTGGCGTAGCGTTGCGCGTCGTCCTCGATGCCGGCGGCCCGCTGCGCGGCCGATCCGGCCGCCGGGATGAAGCCGGAAGACAAGGCGGTGGAACCGCTGGGCGCGGCGTCGCGCTCGATCAGCACGGTTTCGATGCCGGCTTCGGCCAGCCGCAAGGCGGCGGTCAGGCCGCAGGCGCCGGCGCCGATGATGGCCACGGGCACATGCATCGCATCCGCGCCAGGCGCGGCGCCCCGCAGGACTTGCGGCGCGCTCACGAGCCCAGCCTGTCCAGGAAGTCCTGGCAGGACAGCACGTCGGCCACCGTGCGCAGATCCGCCAGCGCGGCATCGTGCATGGCCGGCGTGGGCGCGGCGCAACCGTCGGCCAGCACCGCCACGTGGTAGTCGCGCATGTGAGCGTCGCGCGCCGTGCTGGCCACGCCGCCGTTGGTGACGATGCCCGCGATCACCACGCTGGAGATGCCCGCGCGCCGCAGCACCCAATCCAGCTGGGTGTTGAAGAAAGCGGAGTACGCCACCTTCCAGACCGACACATCGACCAGGCCGTCCAGCTCGGCCACGTTGCCCTGCCCTTTGGAGCCGGCCACGAAATCGCCCTTGCGCAGGAACGGACGCAACTGCCTCAGGTGGGGCGAAATCATGGGTTCGCCATGCGCGTCCGGCCACAGTGTGAACTGGCTGGCCGCCACGAACCCGCCGCGCGTCTTGAGTGCGCGGGCCACCGGCGCCACGCGGGCGGGCAAGGCGCGCGCCTGCGGGCTGACCGCGCCGCCGCGGTCGTAGGCGCCGCCTGGCGCGAGGAAATCGTTCTGCAGGTCGACGACGACCAGCGCGGTACTGCGGGGATCAAAAGCGGTCATCGTGCGCTCCTATGCGGCCTGGCGGGCGATCAGCAGATTGCCCAGGGAATCGACCTGGCCGGCAAAGCCGGGCTCGATCCAGATCGTGGTATCCGGCTGTTCCAGAATGGCGGGCCCCGCCACTTCGGCGCCCACCGGCAGGTCCAGCCGCGCGTAGCGCACGGCGTCATGCCATTGCCCGCCGTGGAAGACGGCCTGCGTGCCCAGCGCGGCCGGCATCACGGTGCTGGTGGGCGCCAGCAGCGCCAGATCGAACTTGGGCCGCTGGCCGATGCGCGCATAGCGCAGGTTCAGGATACGTACCGCAATGCCTTCCAGACTGCGGCCGAAGGCAGCGCGGTAGGCGCGTTCGAAGGCGGCGCCTATGCCCGGGCGGTTCAATTCGTCGCGGCCGATTTCCACCCGCACGGTATGGCTCTGACCCACGTACAGCATGTCCAGCTCGATGCTCTCGCGTATGCCCTCGAAACCCACGCCGGCGGAATCCAGCCTTTCCTGGCAGGCCAGCGCCAGGCTGTCGATGCGCGCCAGCAGGTCGTCCGCGTCCAGGGCGGCCAGCGCCACGTTCAGGGTCTGCACGCCGTCGTGGCGCATGTCGGCCATGACGCAGCCCAGGGCCGAAGTGACGCCGGGATAGCGCGGCACGATGCCGCGGGCCGCGTCGACCTCGTTCATCATGGCGCAAACGTGCAGCGCGCCGCCGCCGCCAAACGGCATGTAGGCGAACTTGCGCGGATCGTGGCCGCGCTCGATCGACACGACGCGGATCGCGCCCGCCATCTTGGCATTGGCCACGGTCAGGATCGCCTCGGCCGCGGCATGCACGTCCAACCCCAGCGGCCTGGCCACATGCGCTTCGATGGCGGCCCGCGCCAGCGCCACATCCATGGTGGCAAGCAGCCCGCCGCCCAGCGGCCGCTCGGCGGCGATGCGACCCAGCAGCACGTTGGCATCAGTCACAGTGGGCCGGGTGTTGCCCCGGCCGTAGCAGGCTGGGCCCGGCACGCTGCCGGCAGACTCGGGGCCCACTTGCAGCAGACCGCCCGCGTCCACGCTGGCGATCGAACCGCCGCCTGCGCCTATGGTTTCGATCTGGATCATGGGCGCGCGCACCACCATGCCGAAGTCGATGGCGGTCTGCGCCGACAACGAAGCCTCGCCGTCCGCCACCAGCGACACGTCGAACGAGGTGCCGCCCATGTCGCCGCTGACCACGTTGGGAAAGCCCGCGGCGCGCGCGATGGCGGCGCAGGCAATGACGCCCGCGGCCGGGCCCGACAGCGCGGTACGCACCGGCACGTCGCAGGCCGTCTGGCGCGACATCACGCCGCCGTTGCTTTGCACCACCAGCAGTTCGCCGCCAAAGCCGTTGTCCTTCAGGTCCGATTCCAGCCGCGTCAGGTAACCACCGACCACCGGTTGCAGCGACGCGTTGAGCACGGCCGTGGAGCAGCGCTCGAATTCGCGGATCTCGGGCAGCACCTCGGTAGCCGCGGTGACATTGCCGTTGGGCCAGAGCGCACGCACGCAGGCCGCGGCCTGCGCCTCATTGACCGGGTTGGCATAGGCATTGACGAAGAACAGGCAGACGGCGTCGCAGCCCTGCTCCAGCAGTTGCCGGGCCGCGGCCTCGACCTGGGCCAGGTTCACCGGGGTATGCACGGTGCCATCCGCCAGCACCCGCTCCTCGACTTCCAGGCGCAGGTCGCGCGGCACGATCGGTTCGTAATTGCCGCGCAGGCCCCAGGTCTGGGGCCGGTCGCGCCGGCGCATTTCCAGCACGTCGCGGAAACCCGCCGTGGTGATGATGCCGGTGCGCGCCACCTTGCGCTCCAGCAGCGCGTTGGTGCCTACCGTGGTGCCATGCACGATGGTGGCGATGGCGTTGGCGCCATCCGCCACGCGGGCGATGCCGTTCATGAAGCCGCGCGCTTCCTCGCCGCGCGTGGACGGCACCTTGACCACGCGGGCGCTGCCGCCCGCCTCGTCCAGCACGAATATATCGGTGAACGTGCCGCCCACGTCCACGCCTACGACCAAACCTTGTGCCGCGCTCATGCCGACTGCTCCTTCAGATTTCCACTTACGTAACCCATCTTGCGGTCGTGCTCGCGCGCCGCTTCGGATCGCGCGGCAGGCTCGCCGTAGCCGCCGCCGCCGGGCGTTTCCAGGCGCACCCGGTCGCCGCGTTTGAGTTGTATGCCCAGCATCTTCGAACTCATGGGCGGGGTCTGCCAGCCGCCGTCCTGTTGGTAGCGGAAGACATTCAACGCCGCCTCCTTGCCGCCGGCGATGCCCTTGGGCGCGCTCCTGCCGCGTTCACCGAAGATGAAGGCCTCGGCGCTGTCTTCCAGCAACTCGATTTCATAGATGGCGCCCAGGCCGCCGCGATGCGCCCCGTCGCCCGCCGAATCGGGACGCAACGCCCATTGCGTGAAGCGCACCGGATAGGCCGCTTCCAGGATTTCCAGCGGCGGGATCGTCGCGGTGGAGATGGGCGCGTTGCCGTGGCTGAGCCCGTCGCCGTCCGAATGGCCGCCATGGCCGCCGCCGAAGAAGCTGAACATCACCCAGCGCTGGCCGCGCCGCGCTTCATCGCTGCGGTAGCCGGCGATCGACAAGGCGTTGATGGTGCCGTAGGCCTGCGCCAGCGCGCGCGCGGGCTCGGCCTGGGCCATGGCGCAGAAGATCACGTCGATCATGCGCAGGATGGTCTCGGTATAGCCGCCGACCGGGCGCGGCCGGTCCGCCGAGATCACCAGGCCGTCCGGCAGCACCACGTCCACCGCGTCCAGCACGCCGGCGTTGGCCGGCACGTCCGGGAACAGGTGCTTCAAGGCCACGTAGCAGGCCGCGATCGCGGTGGCGCGCGAGATGTTCACCGGGCCGGCGCAGGCCGGCGAGGTGCCGGTGAAATCCAGCGTCAGGCTATCGCCCTGGATCCTGAGATTGAGCGCGATGCGCAGCGGCTGGTCGCGCACGCCATCGTTGTCCAGCATGTCCTCGAAGGCATATTCGCCGTCGGGCAGGCGCGAGATATGGTCGCGCATCAGGCGGCGGGCGCGTTCGCGCAGGGTGCCCAGGGACTCCAGCACGGTGGCGTCGCCGTATTCGTCGAGCAGGCTGTCCAGTCGGCCCGCGCCCAGTTCCAGCGCCGCGAGTTGGCCGTTCAGGTCGCCCCACAGGCTGTCGGGCAAACGGGTATTCGCCTGCAGGATGGCCAGCACGTCCATGTCCAACACGCCCGCGCGCACGATGCGCACCGGCGGAATCTGCACCGCCTCCTGCCAGCACTCGGTGGCGGCCGGGTTGTAGTTGCCCGGCACCGCGCCGCCCACGTCGTGCCAATGGGCGGCCGACGCCAGGAAGCAGAACAGCTTGCCGCCGCGGAACACCGGCCGCACCAGCTTGAAGTCGTTGGCGTGGGTGCCGCCCTCGTAGGGGTCGTTGAACAGCCAGACGTCGCCGTCAACCATGCCGCCGCGCCCCGCCGCCGCCTTGGCCGCGGCCTTGACGGCGAAGGCCATCGCGCCGACGAATACCGGCAGGCCGGACTTGCCCTGCACCAGCGTGGCGCCGGTGGCTGCGTCGTACATGCCGTGGCAGGCATCGTGGGCCTCGGCGATGATGGGATTGAACGCGCTGCGGTAGAGCGTGGCGTCCATCTCGTCGGCAATCTGTTCCAGGCGGCCCTTCAGGACCGCGAGTGTGACGGGATCAAGCATGATGTGATTCCTAATGAGTCTTGCGCTGTTTCAGCAGATTCAGCAGTCCGCCCGCCTGCACCATTTCCAGCAGGAAGGCGGGCACGGTGTCGCAATGCAGTTCGGCAGGTTCGCCCGCGGCGCGACGGATGCGGCCAGCGGCGGGATCCAGGGCGATGCGCTCGCCTTCTTGCAGGGTTTCGGCCTGTGCGCAGGTCAGCAGCAGCAGGCCCACGTTGAACGCGTTGCGGAAGTACAGGCCGTTGAAGGACGGCGCGACCACCGCGGCGATCCCCAGGCGCACCAGCGCAGCCGCAGCCTGCTCGCGCGAGGAGCCGATGCCGAAGTTGGGACCGGCCACCAGCACATCGCCCGGCTGCGCGTTGCCGGCGAACTCGGGCCGCACCCGCTGCAGGCAATGGCGCGCGATCTCGTCTATGCCGAATTTCATATAGGCGCCCGGCGCCAGCGCGTCGGTATCGATATCCGCGCCCACGCGCCAGACGCGGTGCATCACGGGCTGCTTGGTCATGCCATGAACTCCCGGGGATCGGCGATGCGGCCGGCGACGGCCGAGGCCGCTACCGTGTAGGGCGAGGCCAGATAGACCTGGGCCGTCTCGGAACCCATGCGCCCCTTGAAATTGCGCGCCGTGGTGGCAATGACGCTGGCGCCGTCGGGTATCGACCCGCCGTAGCCCGCGCAAGCGCCGCAGGAGGTCGCCAGCACCTGCGCGCCAGCATCGCGCAGTACTTGCATCACCCCTTCCTGTTCGGCCTGGCGCTGGTCCTGCTGGCTGGCCGGCGCCACCATCAGGCTCATGCCGGCGGCCAGACTGCGGCCGCGCAACACGCTGGCCGCGGCGCGCAGATCCTCCAGCTTGGCGCCGGTGCAGGCGCCGATGTAGGCCACCTGCACCGGCACGTCGCCATACTGGCCGACGTCGCGCGCATTGGCCGGGCTGTGTGGCGCGGCGACCTGCGGCGCCAGCGCCGCGGCATCGAAGTCGTGCCACTCTGCCTGCGCCCCCTGGTCGCTGCGCCAGCGCGCCAGATCGATTTCATCCGTAACGCCCGCCTCGCGCAGATAGGCCACGGTGGTCTCGTCCGGCGCGATCAGGCCGACCTGCGAACCCAGCTCGGCGCTCATGTTGGATAGGGTCATGCGTTCCTGCATCGACAAGGCGCGCACCGCCTCGCCGCAGAATTCCACCGCCTGGTAGCGCCCGCCGTTCATGCCGTAGCGGCCTATCATGCGCAGCATCATGTCCTTGGCGGTCACGCCCTGGGACAGTTGGCCGTTCCAGCGCATCATCAGGGTCTGCGGCACCTTCACCCAGATCTGGCCGGTGACGGCCACGCCCAGCATCTCGGTGCTGCCGATGCCGAACATATAGGCGCCGAACGCGCCGCCCGTGGGCGAATGCGAGTCGCCGCCGACGCAGAACATGCCGGGCCGGATATGGCCATGCTGCGGCACCACCACGTGACAGATGCCGAGCGAGTCGTAGACATTGGGCAATCGCTGTTCCGCCGCCCAATCGCGCGCGATGCGCACAATGCGGCGCGACTCGTCGTCGGATTCAGGCACGTAGTGGTCGATGACCAGCACGATCCTCGACGGATCCCACAGCGTGGCGCCCAGCTCCTGCAGCATGGGCTGCAGGCGGCGCGGGCCGCTGGAATCGTGGAACATGGCCAGGTCAACCGCACAGGTGACGATTTCGCCTTCGGCGACGGAAGCACGGCCGCAGGCCGCCGCGATCAGCTTCTGGGCCAGCGTTTGAGGCTCGGCCATGGCTACATCCCGAGATAGGCCCGGCGCACGTCGTCGCTGGCCAGCAGTTCCGGGCAAGCGCCGCTATAGCGCACCGCCCCGTTTTCCAGCACGTAGGCACGCTGCCCCATTTCCAGGGACTGGCCCACGTTCTGCTCCACCAGCAAAATCGCCAGCCCCTCGCCATGCAGACGTCCGATCAGGCCGAACAGCTCTTCGACCATCAACGGCGACAGGCCCAGCGAGGGCTCGTCCAGGATCAGGAGGTGCGGCTCGGCCATCAGGCCGCGGCCGATCGCCAGCATCTGCTGTTCGCCGCCCGACATGGTGCCGGCCAGCTGCGCCAGGCGTTCGCGCAAGCGTGGGAAGATGTGCAGCACCTTCTCCAGGTTGGCCGCGCGACGCTCGCGCGCCCGGGTGAAGGAGCCCAATTCGAGGTTTTCGCGCACGCTCAGGTTGGGAAACACGCGCCGGCCTTCCGGCACCTGGATCAGACCGGCCTTGACCACGTCGCGGTAATGGCGGCCGATCAGATCCTGGCCCTCGAAGCGCACCGAGCCGCCCCAGGGCCGGCACAGGCCGCAGACCGTATTGTTCAGCGTGGACTTGCCGGCGCCATTGCTGCCCAACAGCACCACGATCTCGCCCTGGTCCACCCGCAGGTCGACGCCGCGCAGCACTTCCATGCGGCCATAGCCCGCACGCAATCCCTGAACTTCCAGCAGCGCGCTCATGCCGGCGCTCCTTGCGCGGCCAGCCTGGCCGCCGCGCCCTGGCCCAGATAGGCCTCGACCACCGCCGCATCGCGGGTGACCTCGCCGGGCGTGCCCGAGGCGATCAGGCGGCCTTGCGCCAGCACCCACACGTGTTCGGCCAGGCTCATCACCGCGCGCATCACGTGTTCGATCATCAGCACGGTCACGCCGTCGTCGGCCAGCTTTTTCACCACCGGTATCATCTCGTCGATCTCGCTGGGGTTGAGCCCCGCCAGTACTTCGTCCAGCAACAGCAGGCGCGGCCGCGTGGCCAGCGCGCGCGCCAGTTCCAGGCGCTTGCGCCCCGCCACCGTCAGGTCCGCCGCCGGCCGGTCCAGCAAGGCGTGCAGGTTTACCCGCGCCGCGACCTCTTCGGCCGCTTCCAGCGCCTCGCGGCGGTTGCCCAGGCGCAGATGCGCGCCCACGGCGATGTTCTGGCGTACGGTCTGCGCGCCGAAGGGCTGCACGATCTGGAAGGTGCGCGTCAGCCCCAGCCGCGCCGATTCGTGCGGCGGACGGCCGGTAATGTCCGTGCCCGCGAAATGCACCGAGCCGGAACCCGGCTTGAGAAAGCCGGACAGCAGGCCGAACAGCGTGGTCTTGCCCGCGCCGTTGGGGCCGACCAGCGCGGTCAGCGAGCCCTGGCGCACGTCCAGGCTGACGTCCTGGACCGCCTTCAGGCCGCCAAAGGTGATGGACAGATTACGCGCTTGCAGCAGGATCTCAGACACGGGCGCGCTCCTTGGCACTGAACAAACGGCCCAGCGCCTGACCGCTGCCGGTGATGCCGCGCGGCAGGAACATGACGATCACGATGAGCACCACGCCGTAGATGACCATGCTGATGCCCGGCAATTCGCCAAACAGGTTGCGCGTCAGGTCGCTCAGGGCATGCAGGGTCACCGCGCCCAGCACCGGCCCCCACAGGGTGCCCAGGCCGCCGACGATGGCGCCGACCAGCGCCTCCACCGACACGGCCGAGCCAAACGCAATGCCCGGGTCGATGTACTGGAACACCTGCACGTAGAAGGCGCCCGCCGCGCTCACGAAGGCCGCCGACAGCGCGATGCCGCCGAGCTTGACCCGCAGCGGATTCACGCCGATGGCGCGCGCCGCGTCCTCGTTGTCGCGCACCGCCTGCAGGTAGGCGCCGAAGCGCGAATGGCGCAGCCATGCAGTGACCACCAGCGCCAACAGCACAAAGCCCAACAGCAGATAGATGTAGCCGCGGCGCGAGCCGAACTGCATGTTGGCCACGCCTTCCTGCAGCGGCACCATCAGCCCCACCCCGCCCCCGGTGAAGGACACCGACAGCGCCAGGATGCGGAACACCTCGGCGAAGGCCAGCGTCACCAGCGCGAAGTAGGAACCCTTCAGTCCGTAGCGGAACGTCAGCCCGCCCACCGCCAGGCCGACCAGCGCGCCCAGCGCGATGGCCATGGGCAAGACCAGCCAGGGATTGATGCCCAGGTTCAGCTGGCCCAGCGCCTGGGCGTAGGCGCCCACGCCGAAGAACAGCGCGTGGCCGAACGATAGCTGGCCGCCGTAGCCGCCCAGGATGTTCCAGGCCTGCGACAGCAGGGCCGCATACAGCGACATCATCACGAAGGTCAGCGCCACGCCCGAGTTCATCAGTGCGGCGGCGGCGGCCAGCGCCGCGCCGAATAGCGCGATAGTCAAAAGATCCTTGCCCATGCTCAGCCCCTCGCCCCGAACAGCCCCTGCGGGCGAAACAGCAGCACCGCGATGAAGATCGCGAATATGCCCATCTGGCCCAGCGAGTCGCCCAGGAACAGGCCCCCGATGGACTCCACCACCCCGATCAACAGGCCGCCGACCAGCGCACCGACGAAACTGCCCATGCCGCCCAGCACCACGATGGTGAAGGCCACCAGCACGAAGCCGCCACCCACTTGCGGATTGACGTAGTAAGCCGGCAGCAGGAAGCAGGCCGCCGCGCCCAGGCAGGCCATGCCGATGCCGAACGACAGCGCGTAGACTTTCTCCACGTCTATGCCCATCAGCTTGGCGCCCTGCTTTTCCTTGGCCACCGCGCGGATCGCCCTGCCCAGGTCGGTGCTGCGGATGATCCAGAACAGCACCGCCGCCACCGCCAGCGCGCCGCAGAAGGCGATGACCTTGGGCAAGGCAATCATGGCCGGCCCGATCTCCACGGTGGACAGCGTGTAGGCGGTGTCGATGGTGCGCGTGTCCGACTTGAACCACACCAGCGCCAGGTTCTCCAGCACGATGGCCAGCCCCAGCGTCACCAGCAGGATGTTCTCGTCCTTGCCATGGCTGGCGCGGTTGATCACGTAGCGCTGCAAGGCATAGCCCAGCGCGAACATGCCGGCGACCACCAGCGGCAAGGCGGCGTAGGGATCGATGCCGAGGCGGTCCTTCAGCAGGTACACGGCGTACAGCGCCACCATCAGCGCCGCGCCGTGCGCGAAGTTGATGATGTGCAGCACACCGTAGATCAAGGTCAGGCCCAGGGCGATCAGCGCGTACACCGCGCCCGTGGTCAGACCGTTGAGCACCGAGGAAAAGAGGATGGCGGGATCGAGCACGCTCAGGCCTTCAGCGGGAAGATGGCGTCCGCCTGGCGGTAGTCGGCCGGGATGACGACCTTGATGTCGCCGCCGATCACCTGCGTCAGCAAGGGCTGCGCGCCGGTGTTCTGGCCGTTCACGAACTGGGTGGGGCCGTAAGGCATGATGTGGTTCGAGAAGGTGCTGGAGGCCAGCGCGTCGATGATGGCGGCGCGGTCGGCCGACTTGGCGCGTTCCAGCGCATCGGCCAGCAGCAGCACCGAGGTATAGGTCATGAAGACCTCGTAACTGAAGTAGGCGCCCTTCTCCTCGACACGCGCCTTCAGCGGAGCGACGCGCGCGTCCTTGGGGTTGAACCAATGGTTGCAATCGAGAATGCCATTGGCGATGTCCGGAAATTCCTTCAGGAACTTGTAGCTGGAGGCCGCGCCGCCCAGCACCGAGTAGATCGCCTTGGGCTGCACCTTCTGCTGCTTCATGGCGCGCAGCAGCAAGGCGTATTCGTTGTAGTAGTTGGCCGGGATCACGATGTCCGGATTGAGCGACTTCATGCGCAGCACGATGTTGTTGAAGTCGCGGGTCGGGTTCGGGTGCTTGACCACATCCTTGACCTCGAAGCCGTGCTGCGGCAGCGCCTTGGACAGCAGCGCCGCGGTGCCGGTGCCGAACAGCGAATCCTCGTGCACGATCATCACGGTCTTGGCCGGCTTGCCCGCCGCGTCGTTGAGCGCCGCCAGGTCGGTAATGGCGCGTTCGCTACAGGCGCGGTAGCCCGGACCGAAGCGGAAGGTGTTCTTCAGGCCGCGCTCGACGATCTGGTCGGCCACGCCCACGTCCACCACGTGCGGCAGGTTGTACTTGGCGGCGGTCTGGGTGGTGGCCAGGCAGATCGCCGAGGCGTAGGCGCCGACGATCGCGGACACGCCCGCTTCGTTCATCTTTTCGACTTCGGCCGACCCCGCCTCGGGCCGCGACTGCGCATCGCCCAGCATGGCTTCCAGCGGCGCACCGCCCAGCGACTTGATGCCGCCGGCCTTGTTGATGTCCTCGATCGCCAGCAAGGCGCCCAGGCGGCACTGCTGGCCCGAATAGGCCAGCGCGCCCGTCACCGGATGCAGGATCCCGACCTTCACCGGCTTGGCGCCCTGGGCGCGGACCACCCACGGGGCCGACACCATGGCGGCGGCAGCGGCGGATTGATAGAGGAAAGTGCGGCGCGAATTCATGGGCGATCTCCGAGGGTTCAATGGAATTGGGCGGACAGCTCTTCGCTGACCCATACCTTGGCGTCGATGCTGCCGACGCGTGACAGCTGCAACTGATACTGATAACGGTCCGGCCGGTACAGGCCTTGCAGGAGCTGCACGGGCCGTTCGTTGACGTCGCGCACGATGCGCGTCACGGCCAGCAGCGCGGAGCCCACGGCCACGTCCAGATGACGGGCCACCTGGGCGTCGGCCAGGCGCGCCGAAATGGTCTGGGTGGCGCCGCCGAACTCCACGCCGGCCGCTTCCAGCAGCATGAGCAAGGGTTCGCGCTCCAGGTCTGCGCGGGTGAAGTCGGCCACGGCCTGCGGCACGTAGGTGGTGATGTGGGACAGCGGCCCGGTCTCGGTGCTGCGCACCCGCAGACTCTTGTGCACCGGCGCGCCGGGCGCGAGCTCCAGCGCCTCGGCCACCACGGGCGGCGCCGACACCAGGGTACTGTCCAGCACCTGCACCGAAGTGCGCAGGCCCATGTTGACGATGTTTTCCAGCAGGCCGGTCAGATGCGCCTTCTGCGGCGGGTTGGCCTTGGACCCGCTGACGGGAGTCGGCGGCGCGCGCAGCGGCCAGGTGCCCAAACCCGGCCGGCGCGACACCAGCCCGTCGGCCACCAGCATCTCCATGGCCTTGCGGATGGTGATGCGGGCCACGTCGAACTGGTCGGCCAGCGCATGTTCGCCGGGTACTCCGTCCTGATCGAAACGCCCCTCCTGCACCTGCTCGCGCAGGACGAGGTAGATCTGGTGGTACTTCGGCAGAGGTAGTGAGGTTCCCATGACGGGAACTCTAGGAGTGTCCTAATGTACCGTCAATGGAACAAATGGCTTTGGCGGTTGTTCTATCGGGAAAACACTGAGGGCGCGGACTCGATGCGGTTGCGCCCGCGCTGCTTGGCGTAATAGAGGGCACGGTCGCTGCGGCTGAGCGCCAGTTCGGCGTCGGCGTCCAGGGTGTGCATGGTGGAGATGCCGATGCTGACCGTCAGCGGAATATGGCGGTCGTCGCCCAGCGAAAACGGCGCGGCCGCGATGCGCTGCTGCACCCGTGTGGCGAAGGCGTGGGCGCGCTCGATGTCGGTGTCCGGCAGCACCACGGCGAACTCCTCGCCGCCGATGCGCCCCACCAGGTCGACCGCCCGCAGCTGGGCCCGCAGCGTGTTGGCGAAGTGTTGCAGCACGCCGTCGCCGATGGCGTGGCCCCAGGTGTCGTTGATGCGCTTGAAATGGTCCAGGTCGCACATCAGCACGGCGGCGCAATCGCTGCCCTGCCTCTTGATCCTGGCCAGTTCTGCCGCAATGCGGGACATGAAGTGGCGGCGGTTCGGCAGCGTGGTCAGGGCGTCGGTGGCGGCGAGTTCGCGCAGCTCGAAGTCGGCGCGCTTGCGGTCCGTGATGTCGGTCACGAAGCCGTGCCACACCACGGTGCCGTCGGCCCCCATGCGCGGGCTGGCCTCGCCCTGGCGCCAGCGCAGGCCCTGCTGCGGCAGGCAGACGCGGAACTCCATGTGCCAGGGCGTCTGCGCCGCGGCCGCGGCCTGCAGCGAGGCGTGGTAGGTGGCCAGGTCGTCGGGGTGGACGCGCTGCTCGATGGCCGCCGGGCTGGTGCGGACATCGTAGGGCGTCAGTTCGAACATGTCCCAGATGCCGGCGCTGACATACAGGAAGCGCGACCCGCCCCCCGGCCGCTGGCCGCACTGGAACACCATGCCGGGCACGGCGTCGGTCAGGTTGACCAGCAGGTCCGCCGTGCGCCGCAGGCGCTCCGACATCGCGCGCATGGCGCTGATGTCGGTGGTGGTGCCCATCATGCGCAAGGCCCGTCCCTGCGCATCGCGGCTGACGACCTTGCCGCGGCTGCAGATCCACTTGTAGCTGCCGTCCTTGCACAGGATGCGGTGCTCGACCTCGTAGCTTTCGGTCTTGCCCTCGAAATGCGCCTGCATGGCGGCGCGCACGTAGTCGGCGTCGTCCGGGTGCAGACGCTTGTAGGAGTCTTCTATGCGGTTGGTGACCTCGGACTCGGCGTAACCCAACAGGGCCTTCCAGCCCTGCGAATAGGTGATTTCACCGGTGACGACATTGCGGTCCCAGACGCCCGTGCCGCTGCCGGCGATGGCCAGGGACAGATTGCGCGCCTCGGTGCGCCAGCTGTCTTCCGCCGCCCGCTCCGCCGCCAGGGCCTGGCGCTTCTCGACGGCGGCGACAGCCAGTTCGGCAAAATCATGCAGGGCGTCGAGGTCCTCATGGCTGAAGTCCCGCGGCTGGCCGTGCAGCAAACGGAACGTGCCCAGCCGGCGCCCATCGGCGGCGCGCAGCGGACTGTCCACGGAAAAAGGGAGGGATCCGGCCTCGGTTGCGGCCGCGGGCAAAGCGCCTGCCTGGGCCTGCCAGACGCCGTCGGCGTCGCTGCAGGCCACCAGCACCATGTCCACGCCGAAATGCCGCTGGGCGAGACGGGCGAGCCGGTCCAGGGGACCGTCGAGCCCGGTTTGCACATTTTCCGCGCCGCCGGCGGGCGCGCATGCAGGGGGAACGTCACCTGTTGCTGGCATGTCTGGACCTGACTCAACACTGGGTTCATCGACATGGCCATGCCGGTGGCCATGACTGACATTTTGTCACGCTCTGCACCAAAATAGCAGCATTTTGAACGATATGATCACCGGCCTATGGAACACCCTATCCCCGTGCGCTCCGGCTGGCTGCAAGGCGCCTGGCTCCTGCTGCTGGCCTTCCTGATTACCCTCTACTGCGGCGCGGCCAGCGCCCAGGCGTTCGACCGCCAGGCGGAGAACGCGCGCTACCGGCAGTGGCTGGAGGACTTCCGCGCCGACCTGCAGCGCTTGCGGCAATCGCCCGATCCGGCCAAGGCCGACATCGACACCCTGTTCGCGCAGACCATCGTGCCGGCTTCCCGCGCCACCCAACTGGTCAAAACGCTGGCCGAAGCGCCCGGCGACTCCACCAGCGGCGAGATCCACTACGCCGGCTTCCAGCGCATCTTCCTGGCCGCCCTGGCCGACGCCGTGGTGGCGGGCGATGGCGGCGCATACCCGGAAACGCAGGCCAAGTATCAGAAACAAGTACTACGCGTGCGTTACATGCATGTGGACGGCGGCGGCCGGCTGGAGCCTTTCTTCAAGGACCCGGAAGTCTTCAAGCCCTACCGCCTGCCCGCTCCCGGCACCCTGGAGCGCGACGCCTACCCCTTCCTGCTGTTCGAGGACCATGACGGCAAGCTGCGGCTGGGCGGCGTGTCCAAGGAATTCTGGGATCTGCTGAAGTTCATGGACATGCTGCAATATGCATAAGAGACTGGTCCTGATACTGGCGGCCATCGCGCATGCCGGCCCCGCGCTGGCGGCCTGCGGCCCCGCATCCGTCGATTTCACCGCGCCGGTGGCGCTGAAGGCCGTGCCCGTCGCGGTCGGCCTGGGCGGCGACCGCGTGCTGTTGGGCCGCCAGGGCGAACGCGTTGCCGCCCGCAACCAGCCCGTCTGGGTCGAGGAAACCGGCGATCCGCTGCCCCGGACCTGGATGGACCAGGTCGATTGGTCCGCCTACCGGCTGGACAGCGTCCAACGGGCGCCCGCCAGGCTCTACTTCGACGGCGACGGCCGGCTGTGCCGCGCGGAGTCCTACGACATCCCCCGGCGCGGCGACGGCGCGCCCTTCCTTTCGGGCGGTTACACGCTGGAGTACGACGGCGCCGGCTCGCTGACGCGCGTGGTCGAGTACGAACAGACCTCGGTCCGCCGGCCCGCCGCCTACGAGGCGAGCCGCCAGACCTGCCTGAAGCGCGATGCGCGGGGCGCGCTGACCGCTTTCATCAATGAGGCTTGCGACGACAAGCAGGAACCGGCCGCCGGCCGCTTCTACGCGCGCGACGCCGCGGGCCGCCTGCTGCGCGCCATCGATACCATCTCGCAGGGCGGCGCGTTCCAGGTCCAGACCTATGATGACCAAGGCCGGCCGCAGCAGCGTTATGTGCGCCGCTATTCCCCCGGGGATGGCGGCAAATCCTACGCCGATGTCGCGCACGCCTCCCGCGACTCCCGCCCTTATCCGCTACGCCGGGAAGAGTTGAACGAGCTGTCCACCGAGGTTCCCGGCAATGACTGGCGCATCGTCAGCATCGCCGACGAGGTGCCGCTGGACGACCCGGACATGCAGTCCTGGAATCCGGATACGCAGACCGTCCTGGCCCAGGGCGTGACCGACGCGCAAGGCCGCTCAGTGCTCGCAGCTGACGCCCAGGAACGCGTCTGGCAGGCCATGCGCGACCGGCCTGGCAGGATCTTCTGGTATTCCGATCCGATGAGCCGCGTGCTGCTGTTGCCTGCGATGGACGAGGCCCGCTGGCGCGCCTGCGCCGATCCCGCGAATCAGGCCGCCGACGCCTGCGGCTGAGGCGGCCGCTGGCCTAGCGCCAGGTTTCCGGCTCGACGCTGACCTCGCCCTTGTCGGCCGAGAAATACACCACGCCGTCGGAGATGTTGGCGTTCAGGCGCATGGTGCGCTCGGCCAGCTGCGCCAGGGCCCTGGTCTGCTCCGACGGCAGGTTGACGATCTTCAGGTTGCGCGTGCGTTCCAGCTTGTTCTTGACGCCGTCCCACCAGATCTTGCTGGCGGAGCCGCCGTAGCAGTACACGATGACCTCGTCGGCACGGCCGCAGGCGCGCAGGATGCGGCGTTCCTCGGGCTGGCCGACTTCGATCCAGAGTTTGACCGCGCCGGTCAGGTCCTTGATCCACAGGTCGGGCTCGTCGGTGTCGCTCAGGCCCTTGGTGAAGGCCAGTTCCTCGTGCGCATGCAGGGCGTAGGCGACCAGCCGCACCATCATGCGCTCGTCGGTTTCCGAGGGATGGCGGGCGACCGTCAGCGAGTGGCTGCCGTAGTAGTGGCGGTCGGTGTCGGCGACGTTGAGCTCGGCCTTGTAGATGGTGGCGCGCAGGGCCATGGCGTAAATCCGTTGAATGTGGCGAATTGCTGAAGGCCGCCATGATAACGCCTGCGGCGCTGCGGCACGGGGACAGGCGGCTGCGCGCGCCGCCCCGGCGGCGCTACACTGGCCGCCTGCGCCCTGCCGCGCCCGCCACCGGACCCCGCCCATGACCGCCACCGCCGCCCTGCTCGCCTTTACCCTGGCCGCTGCCATCCTGACCGTCACGCCCGGCATGGACAGCGCCCTGGTGCTGCGCACCGCCGCCGTCGAAGGCAGCCGCCGCGCCCTCATGGCCGGCCTGGGCGTGGCCACGGGCTGCCTGGTCTGGGGCGCCGTGGCGGCGTTCGGCCTGGGATCGCTGCTGCTGGTGTCGACCCTGGCCTACGACGCGCTGCGCCTCTGCGCGGCGCTGTACTTGTTCTATCTGGGCGTGAAACTGCTGTGGGGCACCTGGGCCGGGAAGCAGACCGGCAAACAGGCCGACAAGCAGACCTACAAGCAGGCCGCGCCCGATGCCGCCCGGCCCGCGCCGGCCGCGGCCGCCAGCGCCGGCAACTGGTTCGTGCGTGGCTGCCTGACCAACGCCCTCAATCCCAAGATCGGGATCTTCTACATCACCTTCCTGCCGCAGTTCATCCCCGCGGGTGAGAATGTGCTGCGCTTCAGCCTGCTGCTGGCAGGCATCCACGCGGTGCTGGGCATACTGTGGTTTGCAGTGCTGGTGGCCGCGACGCGGCCGCTGGCGCGCTGGCTGTCGCGCCCTGCCGTGATGCGCGGCCTGGACCGCATGACGGGCGCGGTATTCATCGCCTTCGGGCTGAAGCTGGCACTGGAGAAGCGCTAGCTTCAGCTCCCCGGGGACGCCCCCGCGCGCAGCGGCGCGGATGTTTCCGGTCGCCGACTGGCCGCCAGCGACCTTGTGCCTCAGTAGACCCCGATAGGATGGCGGGCCACGAAATGGCCCTCGCCCACCGCGACCAAAGGCTCGACCAGCGGATCGTCGCCCAGCTTGCGCATGGGGCTGGGGATCTCGTCGACCAGTAGCGAGCGCTCGCGGTGGCGGCGCTGCGGATCGGCGATGGGCACCGCCGCCATCAGCTTCTTGGTATAGGGATGCTGCGGATTCTCGAAGATGGCCCGGCGCGGGCCGATCTCGACGATCTGGCCCAGGTACATCACCGCCACCCGGTGGCTGACGCGCTCGACCACCGCCATGTCGTGCGAGATGAACAGGAACGACACGCCCAGCTCGCGCTGCAGGTCCAGCAACAGGTTGACGATCTGCGCCTGGATCGAGACGTCCAGCGCCGACACCGATTCATCGGCGATCACCACCTTGGGATTCAGCGCCAGGGCGCGCGCGATGCAGATGCGCTGGCGCTGGCCGCCGGAGAACTCGTGCGGATAGCGGTCGATCATTTCCGGCAGCAGGCCGCACTTGTCCATCAGCCAACGCACCCGGTCCTGCGCCGCCTTGCCGCGCGCCACGCCGTGGATCAGCAAAGGTTCCATGATGGAATAGCCCACCGTCATGCGCGGGTCCAGCGAGGCGAACGGATCCTGGAAGATGAACTGGATGTGCTGGCGCAGCGTCTGCATGGCGCTGCCGCGCAGCGCGCCGATGTTCTTGCCGTCGAATTCGATGCTGCCGGCCTTGCTCTTGACCAGTTGCAGCAGCGAGCGCCCGGTGGTGGTCTTGCCGCAGCCGGACTCGCCCACCAGCGACAGCGTCTCGCCGGGATACAGGTCGAAGCTGACCTTTTCCACGGCGTGCACGCGCTTCTGCACCCGGCCCAGGATGCCACCGGTGATGTCGAAGCTGGTGGTCAGGTCGCGGACCTTCAGCACCGGGCCGTTTTCGCGCCGCACGGTGGACGGCGCCGCGACCGGCGCGGAGGCCGCCTGCGGCGGAGCCTTGGCGTCGTCCACGCGCAGCAGCGGGAACGGCGCGGGCTCGTCCGTGCCATGCATGGCGCCCAGGCGCGGCACCGCCGACAGCAGCGCGCGCGTGTAGGCGTGTTGCGGACGGGCGAAGACCTGGTCCGAGCCGCCCTCTTCCACCTTGTCGCCGCGGTACATGACCAGCACGCGGTCGGCCACCTCGGCCACCACGCCCATGTCGTGGGTGATGAAGATCACGCCCATGTCCATCTCTTCCTGCAATTGGCGGATCAATTGCAGGATCTGGGCCTGGATGGTCACGTCCAGGGCCGTGGTCGGCTCGTCGGCGATCAACAGCTGGGGCTTGCACGACAGCGCCATGGCGATCATGACGCGCTGGCGCATGCCGCCCGACAATTGATGCGGGTAGCGGTCCAGGATGGCGCGGGCCTCCGGGATGCGCACGCGCTCCAGCATGCGCAGGGTCTCGGCGCGGGCCGCGGCTGCGTCCAGCCCCTGGTGCAGCTGCAAGGCTTCGGCAATCTGGTTGCCGGCCGTGAAGCTGGGGTTCAGGGACGTCATGGGCTCCTGGAAGATCATGGCCACGTCCGCGCCGCGCACGCGTTGCAGCGTGCTGTCGGGCGCGTTGAGCAGGTCCAGCACGTCGCCATTGCGCCGGCGCAGCAGCATGCCGCCGTTGACGATCCGGCCGCCGCCGTATTCGACCAGGCGCATCAGCGCCAGCGAGGTCACCGATTTGCCGGAGCCGGATTCGCCCACGATGGCCAGGGTCTCGCCGCGGTCGACGTGAAAGGAGACTTTGCGCACCGCTTCCACGGTGCGCTCGGGGGTCTTGAAGCGCACGGTCAGGTCATTGACCTGGACGACGCGCTTGGGGTCCATTGTTGTTGCCATGGTGATTACTTTTCCTGACGCGGATCGAGCGCGTCGCGCAGGCCGTCGCCCAGCAGATTGAAGCCCAGCACCACCAGGAAAATGGCCGATCCGGGGAAGATCGACATCCAGGGCGCCTGGGTCATGAAGTTCTTGGCGGTGTTCAGCATCGAGCCCCAGGACGGGTTCGGCGGCTGCAGCCCCAGGCCCAGGAACGACAGGCTGGCCTCGGCGATGATGGCCGTGGCGATGGTGATCGTGGCCTGCACGATCAGCGGCGGCATGACGTTGGGGAACACGTGCCGGCCGATGATGCGCAGGTCGGACGCGCCCAGGGCGCGCGCGCTCTGCACGTAGTCCTCGTTCTTGACCGCCAGCACCTGTCCGCGCGTAAGCCGGATGAACTTGGGCGCGGCCGAGACGCCGATGGCGATCATGGCGTTGGTCAGGCTGGGTCCGAGGAAGGCGGCCAGCGCGATGGCCAGGATCAGAAAGGGAATCGCCAACAGCGCTTCGGTGGCGCGCGAGATGATGCTGTCAGTCCAGCCGCCGAAGTAGCCGGCGGCAAGACCAAAAGGCACGCCCACCGCCAGCGCGATCAGGACCGACACCAGGCCCGCCATCAGCGAGGCGCGGGCGCCGTAGACCATGCGGCTGAATATGTCCCGGCCCAGCTCGTCCGTGCCCAGCCAGTAGGACGCCGAAGGCGCCTTGCGGATGGTGGTGAAGCTGGTCTGGAACGGATCGTGGCTGGCAATCAGCGGCGCCAGGATGGCCAGCAGAACGAAGAACAGCACGATCCCCAGGCCCAGCATGGCGATGTGGTTGCGCTTGAATTTGCCCCAGGCGCGGTTGCGGCTGCGGGGCGGCGTGACGGCTGCGGCCGTTGCAGGAATTGCGCTCATGAGTGCCTCAGGCGGGGATTGACCAGGATGTACAGGATGTCGGCCAGCAGGTTCATGATGATGAAACCCACCGCCACGCAGAGCACCACGCCCTGCACCACCGCGTAATCGCGCGTGAAGACCGCGTCGACCACCAGCTTGCCGAAGCCCGGAATCGTGAACACCTGCTCGGTCAGCACGGCGCCGGCCAGCAGTTCGCCGAACAGCAGCGTCACCAGCGTGACGATGGGCATCAGCGCATTGCGCAAGGCGTGCCGCAGCACCACGCTGCGCGGCGACACGCCCTTGGCGCGCGCGGTGCGCACGTAATCGGCCGACAGCGCTTCCAGCATGGCCGAACGGGTATGGCGCATCAGATAGGCGGCGATGGCCGTGGACAGCACCAGGGACGGCATCAGCATGGTCTTGATCGACAGCCAGAAATCCTCGGACGGCGACACGTAGCCCGAGGCCGGCAGCAGCTTCCACTGCACCGACACCACCATGATGAGGATGATGCCAAGCCAGAAGTTGGGGATGGACATGCCGGACAGCGCGGCGATGTTGGCGCCCATTTCGATCGGCTTGCCCTTGCGCACCGCGGCCAGTATCCCCATGGGGATGCCGATGATCAGCGCGAAGAACATGGCCATGGCGGCCAGTTGCAGCGTGACCGGCAGCTTCTGTCCGATCAGCGTGGTGACGGGGACGTCGGTGCGCAGCGATTTGCCCAGGTCGCCCTGCACCACCTGCGCGGCCCAGGCGGCGTACTGCACGGGCAGCGGATCGTTGAGGCGGTATTTGTCCCGCAGGTAGTCCAGGACGGCCGGATCGCGTTCTTCGCCGGCCAGGGTCAGCACCGGATCGCCGGGCAGGATTTTCTGCAGCATGAAGACGATCATCGACACCAGTATCAGTGTCGGTATCGCGACGAGCACGCGGCGCAAGATGAGTTTAAGCATATGAGAAACCGTAAGACAGGAACGGCGGACGGGGCGCGCGGATCAAACCGCGGGACCCTGCCGCCGCAAACAACAACCGGACGCCAAGGCCTGTAGGCATTGGCGTCCGGCTGGCGCGGCGCGTGACTGCCGCGCCGCGATCACTTCTGCGCGTACGTCACGCCTTTCAGGCGGATCATGCCGTCAGGATAGGGAGTGAAGCCCTTGACCTTCTTGGCCATGGCGAAGGGCCAGGGCTGGTAGTAGTTATACACCCCGGGCAATTCATCCTGGATGATGGTCTGCGCCTGGTCGTAGATCGCCTTGCGCTTGGTTTCGTCAGGCACGGTGCGGGCTTCGTTCAGCAGCTTGTCCACTTCCGGGTTGCAATAGTGGCCGTCGTTCAGCGCGCCCTTGCAGGTGACGAAAGCGTGGATGTTGCCGTCCGGATCGACCCGGCCCGACCAGCCCAGCATCACCACCTGGAAATTGCCGCCGGCGGATTCCTTCTGCAGGGCCGCGTACTCGGTCGGGCGCAGCGACAGGTCGAAGCCCGCCTCGGACGCCATGGCCTGCACGATCTCGGCGATCGACGACGTCGTGGTGTTGTTGCCGAACATGACCTCGGCCTTCACGCGGTCGAAGCCCGCCTGCTTGAGCAGCGCCTTCGCCTTGGCAACGTCGCGCTGGGTCGGCGGGAACTTGTCGCTGTGGTAGGGGCTGGCGGGCGGGAACGGCTGCTGCGCGGGATCGAAGATGCCGCCGCCGGCCACTTCGCTGATGGCCTTGCGGTCGATGGCGTACTGGAACGCCTGGCGCACCAGCTTGTTCTTGAACGGGTTGTCTTCGGCGCGCTTGCCGTTGGCCACGTTGAACATGAACTGCTGGAAGCCCAGGCCGGCAATCGGCGCGAAGGTCAGGCTGGCGTCGCTCTTGACCTGCGGCACGTCGGAAGGATTCAGGCGTTCCAGCATGTCCAGGTCGCCGGCGCGCAGGTTGGACAGGCGCACGGTGGTGTCCGGAATCGGCAGGAAGGTCACGCGCTTGAAGGCGAAGTCCTTGGCGTCGTAGTACTGGTCGAATTTCTCCAGCACGATGCGGTCGTTCTGGATGCGCTCGACGAACTTGTAGGGACCGGAGCAAACCGGCTTGCGGCCCACGGCGGCGACGTCGTCGCTGAAGGTCTTGGGCGACAGCATCATGCCGGCGCGGTCCGACAGTTGCGCCAGCAAGGTGGCGTCGGGTTTCTTGAGCGTCAGCACCAGCGTGGTGGCGTCAGGCGCATCGACCTTCTCCACCGAGGCCAGCTCGCCCTTGCGCAAGCTGTCCGGCAGGGACATGGCGCGTTCCAGGTTGGCCTTGGCCGCGGCGGCGTCGAACTTGGAGCCGTCGTGGAACAGCGCGTCCGCGCGCAGCTTGAAGGTCAGCACCTTGTTGTCGGGGCTGAACGACCACGAGGTGGCCAGTTGCGGCACGAAGTGAAGCTTGGGATCGATGTCGACCAGCTTGTCGCACAGCGAGGTGAAGACGATGCGGCCCACATAGGTGCGCGCGCGGTGCGGGTCCAGCACGTCCGGATCTTCCTGCAGGCCGATCCGGATGTTCTGGGCGCTAGCCGCGCCGGCGGCCAGCGCCAGCAAGCTGGCGCCGAAGGTCAAGGTCAAGCGTTTCATTGTGTTTTTTCCCCTTGAGGCTGCAATACTGGGTGTTTAGAAGCCGACCGCCTGACCGTCGCGCCGGCTGTCGCTGGCGGCGACGTAGCCAAGCTCGTTGTCGTTTTCGGACATGCGCCAGATGAACTGGCCCGCGCCGAAATCCATGTACGGATCGTCGACCGACTTCAAAGCATGTCCGAGGTCTTTCAGGCCCGCAATGGTAGAAGCCCTCATATTGGTCTCGATGTCCAGCGTGAAATCGCGGTTGACCTTCCAGCGCGGGGCGCAGCAGGCGGCCTGCGGGTTCTGGTGGTAGTCCAGCATGCGCACCACGGTCTGCATGTGGCCTTGGGGCTGCATGTCGCCACCCATCACGCCAAAGCTCATGACCGGCTTGCCGCCGCGGGTCAGGAAGCCCGGGATGATGGTGTGGAACGGACGCTTGCCGCCTTCGACCACGTTGGCCGACTTCGGATCCATCGAGAAGCCCACGCCGCGGTTCTGCATGCTGATGCCGGTGCCCGGCACCACCACGCCCGAACCGAAGCCCATGTAGTTGGACTGGATGAACGAGATCATCATGCCGTTCTCATCGGCGGCGGTCAGGTAGATGGTGCCGCCGGCGTGCGGACGGCCCGCCTCGAAATGGGTGGCGCGGTCCAGGCGGATCAGCTTGGCGCGGCTGTCCAGGTAGGCGTCGGACAGCATCTGCTCCGGCGTCACCTGCATGGAACGCGGGTCGGCCACATACTTGTACAGGTCAGCGAAGGCCAGCTTCATGGCTTCGATCTGGATGTGCTGCGACTGCACCGAGTCCACCGGGATGTCGGCCATGTCGAAGCGTTCGACGATGCCCAGCGCGATCAGCGCGGCGATGCCCTGCCCGTTGGGCGGGATCTCGTGCAGCTCGTAGCCGCGGTAGGACTTGGAGATGGGCTTGACCCATTCCGGGCGGTAGTTGCGCAGGTCTTCCAGCGTCATGGCGCCGCCGCATTCCTGGCTGAAGGCGGCGATGCGCTCGGCCAGTTCGCCTTCATAGAAGTCGCGGCCCTTGGAGGCGGCGATGCGGCGCAGCGTGTTGGCGGCGTCCGGGAAGCGGAAGTGCTCGCCGACCTTGGGCGCGCGGCCCTCGGGCAGGAATGCCTGGGCATAGCCCGGCTGCGATTTCAGTTCCTCGGCCGCGGCGGCCCACTTGTGCGCCACCACCGGCGGCACGGCGTAGCCGCGCTCGGCGATTTCGATGGCGGGTTCGAACAGCTGCTCGAACGGCAGCTTGCCCAGCTTTTCATGCAGCGCGGCCCAGCCGGCCACCACGCCCGGCACCGTCACCGCGTCCCAGCCGCGCTTGGGCTGGATCGCCAGGCCGTCGGCGCCCACGCCATGCTTGCGCTTGAAGTATTCGGTGCTCCAGGCCGCCGGGGCCACGCCCGACGAGTTCAGGCCATGCAGTTCCTTGCCGTCCCAGACGATGGCGAAACAGTCGCCGCCCAGGCCGCAGGACACGGGTTCGACCAGGACGATGGTGGCGGCCGCGGCGATGGCGGCGTCCACGGCGTTACCGCCCTTGAGCAACATGCGCAGCCCCGCTTGCGCCGCCAGCGGGTGCGACGTGGACACCACATTGCGGGCGAACAGCGGAATGCGGACGGAAGGATACGGGTTGCCCCAGTCGAAGGATTTCATGGCGCTAGTCTCATAACGGGTAAGCGGCCGAAGTTACTCCCGTGCTTTAATTAAATCAATTTGAAATTTTGTTCCGTCATAAAAGAGATTTTTGTGAGTACCATCCGCTTTCTGCGCACTTTCCTGGCGGTCGCGCACCACGGTTCCTTCTCGGAAGCGGCCGAACAGGTGGCGCTGACCCAGGCCGCCGTCAGCTTCCAGATGCGTTCCCTCGAAGCGGAACTGGGCCGCGAGCTCTTCGACCGTAGCGGCCGGCTCGCCATCCTGAACGCCGCCGGCCGGGAATTGCTGCCGGAAATCAAGCACTTGCTGGATCTTTACGACCGCATGCGGCTGCCGCGCACGGTGCCTGGCGAACTGGCCGGATCGGTTTCCGTGGGCAGCATCGTGTCCTGCATGGGCACCCTGTCCAAGGTGGTGTCCGGCATGAAGAAGCAGCACCCCAAGCTGGACGTGCGCATCCTGTCGGGCAAGGCCAGCGAGCTGGCGGGCAAGGTCGAGGACGGCGAGCTGGACGCGGCCTTCCTGGTGGAAGCCGGACGCAAAATGGCCAGCACGCGCTGGACCGCACTATATGAAGAGCAGTTGGTGGTGATCGCGCCGCGCTCGGCGCCCGGCGCGGACGCGCGCCAGGTGCTGGCGCAGAACCCCTTCCTGCGTTTTGACCGCACCCAGCGCACCGGCCTGCAGATAGACCGGCTGCTGCGGCGGCTGGGCGTGCCGCTGAACGAATTCCTGGAACTCAACGCCATCGAGACGCTGGTCGAGCTGGTGCGCCAGGAGGTCGGCGTGACGCTGCTGCCGTTGATCAACGGCTCCAATTGGCAGCACAGCCCGGAACTGCGGATTCTCACCCTGCCGCAGGACCTGGGGCCGATGTCGCGCGCCATCGGCATGCTGGAGCGGCGCGAGCATGCGCGCCAGGGCATCACGGCGGCGATCTGCGAAGCGTGCGCCCAGGCCTTCCAGGCGCGCGAACCGCAGACCGCCGCCTGAGGCTTACTGCGCCATCGCCGGGTCCGTCACCGAGGCGCGGCCGGTTTCGACGCGGCCGGCAAAGCGGCGCAGGTAGGCCGGGTCTTCGGCCAGGCGCACGGTGAAGTCGTACCAGCCCTGGCTGCCTTCCAGCGCCCAGTGCTGTTCGACCTGGCCGCCCGCGGGCACCGTGAACTTCCAGCGCTCGTGGTTGGCGTAGTAGGCGTTGGGCGCGACTTCGAAGGTGCAGGGAGCCTTGCCGCCATTGATGAAGCTGACGTAGACGTCGCCCTTGGCGATTTCGTAGCAGACGCGGATCTCCGGCGCCAGCGCCGACGTGCGGGCCAGGGCCAGGTCGCCCGCGAAATGGCGGTGGTAGCCGTTGGGACCCAGCACCCACAGGTCGTACTTGCCGCCGTCGGCCGCTGTGTCCCAGCTGCCTTCCAGCTGCTTGTCCGGCTCCACCGTGTAGCGGCGCGGCAAGCGGTCCAGATGCAGGCGGTCATAGACGTGGAACACCGCCGCCTGCTTACCCGTGTTGGAAAACACCAGGCGCATGGCGCCCGTGTCGGGCTGGGCGCGGCCGCTGGTGTGCAGTTCGTAGGGCAAGGCGCGGGAATAGCGCACGCCCTGCTCCTGCACCGGCTTGGCCTGGGTGCTGGGATCCGGCAGCGGCACGGCTTTCAGCGCTTCCTGCGCGCTGCGCTCGCTGTCCGAGCCCGCGCGGGTCAGCAGATTCAGGTCGGGCAGCTTCTCGTTGTTGGGCGTGGCGAAGTTGAAGGCCGAGGTCAGGTCGCCCAGCACCGCGCGGCGCCAGGGGCTGATGTTGTCTTCGGCCACGCCGAAGCGGGCTTCCAGGAAACGCAGCACCGAGGTGTGATCGAAGGCCTGGGAATTGACCCAGCCGCCGCGGCTCCACGGCGACACCACATACATGGGTACGCGCGGGCCGGGACCGTAGACGCGGTCGTCGGCGGCGTCCTGGGCGGAGGCGTGGGTATGGCGCTCCAGATCGGTGTTGACGGTGGAGGCGCCGGCCATGGAACCGTCCGCATTCAGCGAGGGCGCGGCGGGCGGCGGCAGGTGGTCGAAGTAGCCGTCGTTCTCGTCGAAGTTGATGAGGAGCACGGTCTTGCTCCAGACCTCGGGGTTGGCCGTCAGCGCGTCCAGCGTTTCCTGGATGTACCAGGCGCCCTGGATCGGGCTGGACGGGCCGGGGTGCTCCGAATACGTGGCGGGAGCCACGATCCACGACACCTGCGGCAGCGTGCCGTTGACCGCGTCTTCGCGTAGCGCCTTCAGGAAGCCGCCGTCGGGCATGGTGTTGGCCGTGCCCTTGTACAGCGGGTTGGCGCCGTCCATCGAAGGCGTCCAGGCCGGGTACGGCGCGCCGTTGGCGCCGTTGCCGGCCAGTTCGTTGGCGCGGCGGTACTGCTTGAAGCCGGCCAGCGGGTTGTCGCCGAAGTTCTCGGGCAGGTTCTGATAGACCTTCCAGCTGACGCCCGCTTCCTGCAGGCGCTCCGGATAGGTTTTCCAGGTCCAGCCGGTGGACGAGGCGCCCAGGCTGTCCCACTGGTTGCGGGTCGAGGGACCGTTGCCCAAGGACAGCGGATCATTGGTGCCGGTCCAGTGGAACAGGCGGTTGGTGTTGGTGCCGCCGTGGGTCGAACAATGGTAGGCATCGCACAGCGTGAAGGCTTCGGCCAGCGCGAACTGGAACTCGACCTCCTTCTTCTTGTAGTAGCCCATGGACTGGTTCTGCTTGTAGCGCGGCCAGTGGTCCATGCGGCCGCCGTCCCAGGCCATCTGCGCGTCCACGTAGTCGTGCGGCGTGCCGGCCACGCGCTGGGCGTTGCCCTGGGTGCTGTCCAGGTGATACGGCATCACCACGCGGGTGCCGTTGCTCTGCTCCCAGACCGAGCGCTTTTCGGGCAGAGGGATGGTGATGCGGTCGCCGAAACCGCGCACGCCCTTGAACGTGCCGAAGTACATGTCGAAGGAGCGGTTTTCCTGCATCAGGATGACCACGTGCTCGACGTCGTTGATGGTGCCGGTGCGGTTGTTGGCGGGAATGGCCAGCGCGCGGCGGATGGCCGGCGGGAACATCGACAGCGCGGTCAGGCCTGCGGTCGAGGCGGCCGCGTTGCGCAAGAAGCGGCGCTTGCCGGCGTGGACCTGGTCTTTATCGAACGTCACGGATTCTATTCCTATGGATCGGGTGGGCGCGCGGCTCAGGGCGCGCAACGCAATTCGGGTTTGGTCGGCTCGGGCTTCGGCGTTTCGGGCTGGCCGGTGCCGGGGTCTTTGCCGCCGTCGCTGTCGCCGTCATCGCCGCCGCAGGCGGCCAGCGTGGCGCTCAGCATCAGCACCGCGCCCAGGCGCAGGAAACCGCGCAAGATCATGGACATGCTCATTTTTTTATCCTCGGGACATCAGGGAAACAGTTCGGAAACGGACTTGCCAGACAGGGCGAGCGACTTCACTTCAGCTTCGGTGAGCGCGCGCGACCAGTAGGCCAGGTCGTCGAAATACATCGTGTAGGGACCCTTGGTGCCGGCGCAGCAGACGCCATAGGTGCCGCGTCCGTCTTCATTCAGGCCGATGTGCGGCCCGTAGACGCCGGCGATCTTGGTCAGATCGACCGAGCCTGTGCCGATGGTGCGTTGCGAGAAGCCCAGTTCGCTGTCGTAGACGGAAGCCGTCAGGGTCTTGGCCGTCTTGTTCACGGTCATCGCGACGTACACGGGCTTGTTCGGCGTGAACTTGACGTTGTTGATGTCGACCCGCGAGCCGCCGCCGGCCAGGTTGAAGTACAGCACCGGGCCCGCCCATTGCGCGATGGTGATGCCGGGGTTGCCGCCCGAGTTGTAGTCCTTGTTGCCCAGGATGGAACGGTCGTTGGCGGTGCCGTCGGACTGGTACCAGAAGCCGATGGTGAAGGCCTGGGCCGCGTCCAGCATGCCTGCCGGGTAGTCCAGCTTGAAGCCGCCCAGGGCTGCCGCGCTGCGGTCGTTCTTGAACATCTTGCCGAACACACCCGTATCGGCGTAGGCCGGCGCCTGCGTGCCGTCGAACGGCGTGATCGCCCCACCGCCCGCGGCGACGTCGGTCATATTGCCTTCGAACGGGAACAGCATCGTCAGGCCGGTGCGCAGCGAAGCCAGCAGCGGCAGCGGCTTGGTGTAGGCCACGGTGGTGCGCGCCGCGCTGACCGCGTTGCCGACGGCGACGCTGTAGTTCAGCGTGTGCACGCCTTCGGTCTCGAACTTGAAGCCCTTGTCGACGTACTCGGCGGCCGTGCCGGGCACGCGCGCAATCTCCGCGCCGTCGCGGCTGATCACGATGTCGCCGGCGGGTTCGCCCACGCGCACCCAGCTCAAGGTCACGCTCTTGTTGTCGGTCGAGGTGCGGGCGGCGGTGTGGCGCAGCGCCAGCTTGCCGGCCAGCGAGGTGCCCGCCATGTCGTACTTGGCGGCGGCCGGCAGCGCTTTCAGATGATCCAGCACCGTCGGCGCCACGTCGGCCGCGCTGGGCAACGCGTACCAGTTGTTGTCCCACAGACCGTCGAACGAAGCGTCGTCGGCGCTGCCGCCCAGCAGCGCGGGCTGGTTCGCGGCCAGCAGGATGGTCTTGTTCGAGGACATGGGACGGCCATCGCTGACGCCGGTCTTGCCCAGGCCGTGGCTGGAAGCCACGATCACCAGCCACTTCTCGCCCGGGTGCTCCGCCTTGCGGTCGGCGATCTGCTTGGCCAGCACGCCGATGGCCGTGTCGGCCTGGCGGATCGCGCCGTCATAGGCCGAGCCGAAGCCGTTCTCCGAGGCCACGCGTTCCGGCGCGCCGAACTGCGCCACCACCACGTCATAGCCTTCGGTAATGCGGTCGCGCGCCTGGGCGGCGACGCAATCGTCCGCGCCGGCACAGTCGGTCAGCGATTGCAGATAGCCTGCGTCGCGCTGGCCCGCGATAAGCCCGGCCAGCACCGTCGAATTGAAGGCGGCAGCGCTGCGCGCCTCGGGACGCGCCTGCTTGACGCGCTGGAACAGGGTCGGCGTTTGCAGCGTCTCGCCCTGCACGCTGTAGCGCACGCCGTGCTGGTCGGCCCATTGGCCGGTCAACAAGGTCGCCCAGCCCGGCGCCAGCAACGTCGGCTGCTGCGTGGGCGCGTCCGTCACGCCGCCGGTCCAGGCGCGCGTGGCGTTGAGTTGCGCCATGTTCGGCAGGGACTTGTCGGCCACGCTGCGGCGCATCGCATCATAGGTCAGGCCGTCGACGCCGATGAACAGCACCTTGTCGGCGGGCGTCGGATCCGGCTGGGTCACCGGCGGCTGGGTCGGCGGGGCTTCGGTGTCGTCGTCATCGTCGCTGCCGCCGCAGCCCGCGAGGGCGCTGGTCGCCAGCAAGGCCGCGCACCATCTTCTCCAATTCAATGCTTGCATGCTTCTCTTCTCTTGTCATGAACAGGGTTTTACGCTGGGGCACATGATGGCCAGCAAAGGTGAAAGCCCCGTGAAGCGAAGAGAAGAAAGCCTGATCGACGGATCAGGATTCTTTTGCGCGGAATGCGCAAAAAAAAGCGGCTGCCCGAAGGAAGCCGCCCCGCAGCCAGAGGCAGGCCGCGAACCTAGGCGCCGATCTTGACACCGGTCAGATAGCCCACCGACGCGCCGAAGCCGTCCTTGTAGTTGGCCTTGACCAAGGGCTCCAGCGTCGGCCGCACCACCGAGTGCACGCTTTGCCAGTCGGCCGCGTGCTGGAAGTTGCTGGTGATGTAGGTCCAGCCGTTGATCTCGTCCACCGCCTGCAGACCGGTCGATTCCGCAGCCACCGGGCAAGACAGCAGGCGCGACAGCTGCTTGGTGTCGACGTTGTAGGCCCACAGGAAGTTGTTGACATGGCCGCCGCTGTCCTCGCCCACGAACAGCGTGCGCAGCTTCTCCGAGAACTTGAGGTTGTCGGGGTTGGAGATCTTGTCGGCGGCGTGGGTGTTGCCCAGCGCGTCGCGCGCCGCCAGCACTACGCCTACCAGTTCCGGCACTGCCGCCATGTCCACCGGCACCCAGGCGCTGTCGATCGCCTTGCCCTCGGTGTCGACCTGGCCTTCCTTCATGTGCAGCTGGTAGACCGCGCCGGCCGCCGGGCCTTCGACCTTGAAGCCGGGAGACAGGCCATCGGTCATCGAACTGTCCACGCGCGACATTGCGCTGTAGGCGATCTTGTCCTTGACGTTGACGGTGGTGCCTTCCATCTTGGAGAAGGCCAGCGTGCCGCCGACCATGGCGGCATAGCGGTGGGTTTCCAGGAAGGCCCCGGCCACGTTGCGGCCGGGCTGCAGCTTGACCCAGTTGTCCTTGCCGGAATAGCGGATCTTGGTGAAGGCGGCATCCAGCGGATCCGCCGTGCGCACGTCCATGATGTCGGCGGCGCTCAACTGGTCGGCCAGCGCCTGCACTTCGGCGCTGGTGGCGTGGCCCAGCTTGATCCAGCTCAGCGTGCCGGCGCCCGGGCCGGTACCCGAAGTCTGCGTCCATTTGGCGACATACAGCGTGCCGGAAGAAAGATCGGCCTTGCGGTCGGCCACGAACATGAACAGGCCGCCGTTGGTGGCGTCGTCGCCCATCAGCGCGGTGCGCTGGTCGGGCATGACCTGCACCAGTTCATGCGAGATGCGGCCCATGCAATAGTGCTTCTTGATGGTGCCGGTGCCGTCCGGGTTGACGGTGACTTCGGGCATGTGGCCGTAGTGGTACGGATTGGCCTTGGCCGGATCGCCGTAGAGATTCTGGCTATAGGCCTGGAACGAGGTCGAAGCCTTGGCCGTGGTGGCGTCGGGCTCGTACTCTTCGCTGGACAGGTGGGTGTTCCAGGGCGACAGGCTGGCGCCACAGGTGATCCACAGGCCGTGCACCGACGAGGTGTCCACGGTGTGGTACTTGACCAGGCTGAGCTTGCCCGTGTTGGGGTCCTGCGACAGCGTCAGCACCGCGATCTGCGACGGCAGCAGGCCGTACATGTCCTTGCCGGCCTGGTCCATGGACTGGTATTCGAACTGCACCACCGCGTACAGCGCGTTGCCGGCCACGCCAGCCACCTTGGTCGGCTCCGACAGGGACAGCAGCGACATGCCGTCCGGACAGTTCGAGAAGAACTGCCGCGCCTTGGCGGGCACCGAGTTGTCGACGATGGGCGCGCCCGCCAGGTTGTAGTAGCCGCCGGCGATGACGTTGCCGCCCTTGCCGTCCGGCACGGGGTCGCCCGTCATGAAGAAAGGCTCGTAGCCCAATTCGACGCTGCGTTTGGAGCCGTCGCTGAAGGTCAGTTCCAGCGCCGAGGCGACCGTGGTGCGCGCCATCAATTCCGGCTGGGACAGCGAAGGCGCGGCCATGGAGGTGAAGGCGGCGGACTTGAAAGTGACCGGCGTGACGGGCGGCGCGCTGTCGTCATCGTCATCATCGCTGGAATTACAGCCGGCCAGCAGCGCGGCCAGGCTGACGCCGCCGATCGGCAGCATCGGCGCGCCTCCCAGCATTTTCAGGAGTCGGCGGCGATTGGCTTGGTTCTGGTCTTGCATGCGGGTGTTCCCTGTTGGAGAGGAGGTCTGCCCGGCTTGGACATCCGGACTTGAGCGCATGCTAGACACGGGGCATGTACGAACGATGACAGGCAGCTGCGGCTGCCGAGGCCTGCGCGAATGCCGCAGGCCATCGCAAGCCTGTCATGTAGCAACGCTATAGTCGGCCGCGTCGCAACCCGCCCTGCCCGTCCGTTCCATGCCCTTGTCCTTGCGCCCGACCCTGCCCGCCGTGTTCCGCGTACTTGCCGTGCTGACCCTGGCCGCCGGCCTGGGCGTGTGGGCGTCGATCCTGCTCGCGCCGAAGGCTGGTGCCTTGCCTCCCGCGGTCTCGGCGGCCGCGCCGCGCGCCGCGGACAACACACCGGTCGCGTTGTGGTTCGGCAAGGACGAGGCCATGCGCACGCAGATCACCGTGCTGGGCGTGATCGCCGCGGGCGCCGACGGCGCCGCCGTGCTCAGCATCGACGGCGGCCCGCCGCTGGCCTGGCGCGCGGGCGGCGAAGTGGCCCCCGGCATCGTGCTGCGCGAGGTCGCCGCGGACGCGGTGACGGTGGAACAGGCCGGGCGCGCCAGCCGCCTGCCCGCCCCGGCCGCCCTGCCCGCGCCTGCCGGCATATCGCGCGAAAAATAGGCATCGCCGCGCTCGCGGCGATGCATGCCTTGCGCGCGGCACGCGCCTGCGCGGATTTGGCGGCGCCGTGAGTATTGCTGTCATATTTCATGTTCACAATCCTCCGCTTCTACTGAAAGACCGGAGTCATCAAGTGCGTCAGCTACCGCGCGGGCTTGCCCGCCAGCAAGGTTTCACCCTGATCGAGATCATGGTGGTGATTGTGATCATGGGGATACTGGCGGCGCTGATCGTGCCCCGCGTGCTGGACCGCCCCGACCAGGCCCGCCAGGTCGCCGCGCGCCAGGACATCGCCGGCATCATGCAGGCGCTGAAGCTGTATCGCCTGGACAACGGCCGCTACCCCAACACCGCGCAGGGCTTGCGCGCGCTGGTGCAGAAACCCGACGGCGCGACCAACTGGCGCGGCTACCTGGACAAGTTGCCCAACGATCCCTGGGGCCATCCCTATCAATACCTGAGCCCTGGCGTCAAAGGCGATATCGATGTGTTCTCGTTCGGCGCCGACAACAAGCCCGGCGGAGAAAGCGGCGATGCCGACATCGGTTCCTGGGAACTCTGAGCGCGGCTTCACGCTGGTCGAAGTCCTGGTGGTGCTGGTGATCGTGGCGATCGCGGCCAGCATGGTGAGCCTGTCGGTGGGCCGCGGCGAAAACAGGCTGCGCGGCGACGCCCAGCGCCTGGCCGACGCCTTCACCGTGGCCCAGAGCGAAGCGCGCAGCGACGGCCGCGCCATCCGCTGGCTGGCCAACGGCCAAGGCTGGTCCTTCGAACGCCAGGGACGGCTGCCGGGCCTGAGCGCCGAGGAAGACCGCCCCCTGCCGCCGGACCGGCTGGAACGCGACGAGGTGCTGCGTGCGCAAGCGTGGTCGGCTGCGCCGGTGGAGCTGCGGCTCGATCCGGATCGGCCGCTGGTGTTCAACACGGAATGGGTCGCCGCGCCCATCACGCTGACGTTGAGCGCGGGGGATGCCCGCGTCACTTTGCAGCGCGACGCCGCGGGCCGCTATGAAATTCAATAGGCCGCCCCGCCCGCCTGATCGGCAGCGCGGATTCACGCTGATCGAAGTGCTGGTGGCCCTGGCCATCATCGCCGTCGCCATGGGCGCCGCCCTGCGCGCGACCGGAATCATGGCGGAGAACAACCGCGCCCTGCAGGACAAGACGCTGGCGCTGCTGGCCGCGCAGAACGCGCTGACCCAGCTGCGGCTGGAGCAGACCCTGCCGCGCGCGGGCACGCGCAGCGCGCCCTGTCCGCAAGGCGGCCGGGCCCTGCAATGCGAGATGGAGTTTACGAATTCGATGAACCGCAGCTTCCGCCAGGTATCGGTCAAGGTGCGCCATGCCGCCTGGCCGCAGGCGGACACCGTGCTGTTGCAGCTCGACGGCCTGCTGTCCAGTCTGCGATAGCCATGCGCCGCCCTCCCCGATCCCAAGCCGGCTTCACGCTGATCGAAGTGCTGGTGGCCCTGGCGCTGATGGCGCTGGTCAGCCTGATGGCCTGGCGCGGCCTGGCCAGCGTGTCCGGCGCCCGCGACCGCATCGAGCAACAGGCCGAGGACATCGATGCCATCGTCCGCACGCTGGGCCAGATGGCGCGCGATGTCGAGCTGTCCTACACCGGTCCCGGCTTCGACCCGGCGGGCCTGGATGCGCAGGCCTACACCAGCGGCCTGCGCCTGCTGCGGCGCGCCAGCGGTGGCCCGGTGTTCGAGATCCTGCGCCCCGATCCCGACGGCAACGGCCTGTGGCAGCGCGTGCAATGGCAGGTGCGCAAGGACGGCCTGTGGCGCGCCAGCGGGCCGTCGGCGGCGCGCAGTCCGCTGCCGGCCGCGGGCGACGGCGTCCTGCTGCTGCCCGGCACGCGGGCCCTGAAACTACGCGCCTGGGTGCCGGGGACCGGCTGGGTGGATGGCGAAGCCAGCCTGGCCGCCTCTCCCACCGGCCTGGAGATCGCGCTGGAGCGCGGCGCGCCCGCCGCTCCAGAGCGCTACACCCGCATGCTGGAGCTGCCATGAGCCCGGCTCGCCCCACCGGCCGCGAACGTGGCGCCGCCGTGGTCAGCGCGCTCATCATCGTCGCCATCGTCGCGGCCTTGGCCACCGGCCTGTTCCAGCGCCAGACCGCCAGCACGCGGCGCGTGGAAAATGAAATGGCGCGGGTCCAGGCGCGCGCCATGCTGGCGGGCGGCATAGACTGGGCCCGCCTGATCGTGCGCGACCACGGCAAGCGCGAATCGACCACCCGCGGCGACCAGATCTGGGCCACCCCGGTGCTGGACACCCGCATCGAGCGGCCCGGCGACGAGCGCGTCGCCGTGTTCTCCGGCCGGGTGCAGGACGAGCAAGGCAAGTACAACCTCTACAACCTGGCGAACAATGGCGTGCCGCAGCCCGAGCAGGAACTGGTGCTGCGCCGCCTGCTGAGCACCTTGCAGTTGCCGGACACGCTGGCCGCGCGCATGGTCGAGATCATGGCGGCCGCGCAGCCCGTGGCGCCCCCGGCGGATGCGCCCTCGGCGCCGCCGGGACGGCCGGCGCCCGACGCCCGCGCGCCCTTGCCTCGCGGCGTCGATGAAGTGGCGGCCCTGCTGGCGCTGGACCCGGCAGTGCGCAGCGAGCTGCGCCGCACGATGACGGTGCTGCCCGTCGCCACCAGCGTCAACGTCAACACCGCGCCCGCCGAGGTGCTTGCGGCGCTGGCGCCCGGCTTGTCGCTCAGCCAGGCCCGCTCGCTGGCGGGCGAGCGCGACCGCGGCAACTGGTTCAACAATGCCGGCGATTTCGCCAACCGCCTGGCCGGCGCGGGCGTCAAGACGCCCCCGCCCACGGTGGTCACCACCAGCGGCTGGTTCCTGGCCAGCGGCATCGTGGCCTACGAGCGCGCGCGCATCTCCATGCAGGCGCTGCTGCGCAGCTCGCCGCCCGCCGCCCCCGACACCCTATGGACTAGAGAAATTCCTTGAAAAACCTACTGCGCATCGCGCTGCCGCCGCTGGCCGAGTTCGGCGCCGGCTCTCTCCTACCGTATGCCTGGTTTGACCGGCGCGGCCGCTGCGCGCGCCAGGGCGAACTGACGCTCGAGGCCATTGGCCATGCCTATCCCCATGCCGCCTGCGAAGCCGTGCTGCATCCCGCCGACGTGATCGCGGCCAGCGTGCAAATCCCCGCGGTGGCGCGCGCCCGCTATGCGGCCGCGGTGCACAGCGCGCTGGAGCCGCTGGTGCTCAGCGACCTGGATACGCTGGCCATCGGCCATGGCCCGCGCGCCGCGGACGGCACCGTCGCGCTGGCCTGGGCCGCGCGCGAACCCGTGCGCCGCGCCTGGAGCCTGTTGAACGCCCAGGGCTTGCGCGCGCACGCGCTGATCGCGCCGCAAACCCTGGGCGCCGACAGCACGGCGCCGCTGCGCGACCCTGCCGACCCGCGCTGGCAGGCGCCCACGCCGTCATGGTCGCTGGCCATGCCCCAACTGGCGCCGGCCCGCGTCTCGGCCTGGCGCCCCGTCTGGCGCTGGGGCGCGGCCGCCGCGCTGGTGTGGATAGGCGGGCTGAACCTGTACGCCTCGCAACTGCAATCGGAAGCCGACGCCTTGCGCGACGGCATGCGCGCGCAGGTGCTGGCCGCCTTTCCCGACCTGCCGGTGGTGCTGGACCCGCCGCGCCAGGCGCAGCAGGGCCTGGACGCGCTGCAGGCCAACCGGGGCGCGGCCAACGCCGCCGACTTCCTGCCCCTGGCGCGCGCCGCGGCCCTGGCCCTGCCCTTCGCCGCCGACAAGGTGGCCCGCCTGGGCTACGCCGAACAGGCGCTGACTCTACAGCTGGCCGACGCCGGCGAGCAGTCCCAGCGCGTGGCGGAAACGCCCGCGCTGATCCAGCAAGCCGCCGCCCTGGGCCTGAAGCTCGAACGCGGCGATAACGACAACACCTGGCGCATCGTGCGCGCGCAACCATGAAACTCCCGCAAGCCCTGCATGCCGCCAGACAGTCGCTGGCCAAGACCCTCGCGCCTGCCCTGGCGCGCGCCGGCCGGCGCTACCAGGCGCTGGCGCCGCGCGAACGCCGGCTGGTCACGGCCGCCGGCCTGCTGCTGGGGTCGACGCTGGTGTTCGTCACGCTGATCGAACCGCCCTTGAACACGCTGCGCAAGCTGCAAGCCGAATTGCCCGCGCTGCGCGGCCAGGCGGCCACGGTTGCCGACCTGACCTCGCAGGCCACGGCCTTGCGGCGCAAGTCCGCCGCCCCGGCGGGCGCCATGCCCAGCGCAGCCGAACTCGCCGCCTCGCTGGAACGGGCCGGGCTGTCGCCGGAACTATGGACGCTGGGCGAGCCCGAGGGCGGTCCCGGCGTGCTGCTGACCCTGAAGCAGGCGCCGTCCTCGACCTTGCTGCGATGGCTGGATGGGGCAGCGCGCGATTGGGGCCTGGCGGTCAAGGAGGTGGAACTCAGCCGCGCCGCCAACATCAACGGGCGGCCGCTGCCCGGCCTGGTCAACGGCAAAGTGAACTTGATGACGCCGCAAGCGCCGGAGCGCGGCTGAGATGTCAGGCTTCCGGCTTTCCAAACGTTCCGCCGCATTGCTCCTGGCTGGCGCCGTCTGTGCCGCCGCGGCAGCCGTCACGGTCTTGCCCGCGCGTTGGCTGCTGGCCGTGCTGCCGGACAAAGCACCGGTCGCGCTGGCCGACGCCAGCGGCACCTTGTGGCGCGGCAGCGCCTGGATCGCGCTAGGTCCACCCGGCGCGCGCCGCATGCTGCCGCAGCCGGTGCAATGGCAATGGCGCTGGGACGCGCTCGCCCTGGATGTCTCGCATCCCTGGCTGCAAGGCCCCTTGCGCGCCACGCCCGGCTGGAACGGCGTATCCGTGCCGGCCCAATCGCTGCGCGCGCCCGCTTCCATCCTGTCCGCGTTGGGCGCGCCATGGAACACCATCGCGCCCCAGGGCACGCTGGAAATCCGCTGGCAGCCGCTGCGGCTGGGCGCGGCCCTGCCCGCCGGCCCGGTGGCTGAACTGCGCTGGCGCAATGCCAGCACCGCGCTGACGCCGGTGGCGCCCGTGGGGTCGTATCTGCTGCGGGTGCAAGGCGGCAAGTCCGGCGCCACGCTGGCCTTGAGCACCGAAAGCGGTCTGCTGGACGTCACCGGCCAGGGCAGCGCGGGCGGGCGCGGCGGCCTGAAGTTCCAGGGGCAGGCAACCTACGCCGGCTCCGCGCGTGAAGCGGACCGGGCGGCGCTGGATGGACTGTTGTCGGCGCTGGGCAGGCGTTCGGGGGATGTTGCGACTTTCGGGAGCTGATTTCGAGGCGTCTCGCCCAGCTAGATAATGTACGTTATTATGTACAAATATCTAGCCCAAGGAGCCAGCCATGGCCATCTCGTCCGCCGATGTGATTCCGCTGTCCCAAGCCCGGGCCAATCTGTCCGAACTGGCCGATCAGGTCAAGTCCGGGGCTGAGAAAATCATCACCAAGAATGGCGAAAGCTACGTTGCCCTGATCGACGCCGAACGGTTGGACTACTACCACCGGCTGGAGCAGGAACGCATCCACTTGCTGCTGATCGACGACGCCAGCCGGGGCCTGGCCGATGTTTCGGCCGGCAAGGTCAAGGATGCGTTAAGCACAGTGTCCGCCCTCAAGCGCCGCCGCGCGGCCAAGGCCGCCCGCTGAACCACGGCCAGGCATCGTGACCACCAAACTCGCCGTCAAACTCACGGCCAACTTCGAGCACCAGCTTGAGGAAATCGAAGCCTTCCTCACCGAGGCCGGGATGCCACGCGCTTTCGACGCGCTGCTCGACGAGCTGGCCGAGGTGATCATCCCGAACCTTTCGGCCTTTCCCGACATGGGGCGCTTATTTCTTGGACGGCCCCAACACTCGGTGGAGGTCGCCAATGGCGCGGCCCGCCTGGCCAAACAGCTCAGCGCGCTCGGCAAGGACGCGGAGTTGCGCGAGTATGTGTCCGCGCACTACCTGATGCTTTACGCCAGGATCAAGAACCAGATCTACCTGCTCTCGATCCGGCATCACCGCCAGCTTTCCTTCGATTTTCCGGATCGCTGGCAGGCATAGCACCTAGGCATCCCGCGTGACCCGCAGGATCTCCTCCGGCGAAGTCTGCCCGCTGTCGACCCAGCGCTGCCCGTCCTCGCGCATGGTGCGCATGCCTGACGCGGCGGCCGCGCGCCGCAGTTCGCGTTCGTCGCGCCCTTCGTGGATCAGCCGGCGCGCCTCGTCGTCGACCGTGAAGAGTTCGTGGATGCCGGAGCGCCCGCTGTAGCCCGTATGGTTGCAGGCGTCGCAGCCCACCGGGTGGAACACGCGCGCGCCGTCCTGCATGGCGGGCTTCTTGCAGGACGGGCAGAGCTTGCGCACCAGGCGCTGCGCCAGCACGCCCAAGAGCGACGACGCCAGCAGGAAGGGTTCCACGCCCATGTCGGTGAGCCGGGTGACGGCGGACACCGAGTCGTTGGTATGCAGCGTCGCCAGCACCAGGTGGCCGGTCAGCGAGGCTTGCACCGCAATCTGCGCGGTCTCCAGGTCGCGGATTTCGCCGATCATGATGACGTCGGGGTCCTGCCGCAGGATGGCGCGCAGGGCCAGCGCGAAGCTCATGTCGATCTTGGCGTTGACCTGCGTCTGGCTGATGCCGGACAGGTCGTATTCGATCGGATCCTCGACCGTGAGTATGTTGCTGGTGGACGCGTCCAGGCGGCTCAGCGCCGCATACAGCGTGGTGGTCTTGCCGCTGCCGGTAGGCCCCGTTACCAGCACGATGCCGTGCGGCTGGCGGATCAGGCGGTCCAGCTGGGCCAGCACGCCCGCGTCCATGCCCAGCTTCTCCAGCTGCAGGCGCCCGGCCTCCTTGTCCAGCAGGCGCAGCACGGCGCGTTCGCCATGCCCGGTGGGCAAGGTGGAGACGCGCACGTCTATCGGCCGCCCGCCCACGCGCAGCGCGATGCGGCCGTCCTGCGGCAGGCGTTTTTCGGCGATGTCCAGGTGCGCCATGATCTTGATGCGCGAGATCAGCGCGGCATGCAGCGCCTTGCGCGGCGACACCACGTCGCGCAGGGTGCCGTCGACCCGGTAGCGCACCACGGAGTGGGTCTCGAAGGGTTCGATGTGGATGTCGCTGGCGCCGTCACGCGCCGCCTGCGCAAACAGCGCGTTGATCATGCGGATCACGGGCGCGTCGTCCTGGGCCTCCAGCAGGTCCGCCACTTCCGGCATGTCCTGCATCAGGCGGTCCAGGTCGATCTCGTTCTCGGCCACGCCCATGACCGAGGCCGCGTCTTCCGAATGGCTGTAGGCCGCGGTCAGCAGGGTCTCCAGCGCCTCGTCCTCGATCTGCGCCAGCTCGATGTCGCCGTGGCAACGCCGGATCTCGCGCACCGCCCATTCCGGCGTGCGCGGACTGACGGTCAGCCGGGCCTGGCCGCCGCGCAGCGACAGCACCGCGCGCTGCGCCCGGGCCCAGGCATAAGGCAAGGGGTGCGCGCTCATAGCAGCGTATCGGGATCCACGGCCACGCTGTGCATCAGCGTGCGCGACACGCGGATGGCCTCCGAAGCATCGCGCGCAGACTCCGTGCCGGGATACTGGCGCACCGCGAAGGACTGGGCCGTGACCGGCGCCGGCCGGCGCAGCGTTTCGGCCTGCTGTTCCGGGCGGAGGTCGTAGGCGTTGTTGGACACCGAAGGCGCGGAGCCCGGCGGCGGCAACATCGGCGCCTGCATGTCTGGCAGCGCCCAGTGCTGGCCTGGCTGCACGGCCGCCTGCGCGCGGCGCATATAGTCGTAGCGGTCCATGGTGACACCAGCCGTGCGGTTGGCGTCGCGCACCACGTAGGGGCGCAGGAACACCATCAGGTTGGTCTTGGTGCGCTTGCGCGAATCGTAGCGGAACAGCGAGCCGATCACGGGCAAGGATCCCAGCAGCGGCACGCTGTTGGTGGAAAGCGTGACGTTGTCTTCCAGCAGGCCGCCCAGCACGATGATCTGGCCGTCGTCGATCAGCACGCTGGTATCGATGGCGCGTTTATTGGTCACGATGCCGGTGGTGGCGTTGGAGCGGCTTTCGTCGATGCTGCTGACTTCCTGGTAGATGTCCAGCTTGACCGCGCCGCCTTCGGAAATCTGCGGGCGGATGTTCAGCTTCAGGCCCACGTCCTCGCGTTCGATGGTCTGGAACGGATTGGTGCTGCCGTTGCTGCCCGAGGTCACGTACTGCCCGGTCACGAAAGGCACGGTCTTGCCCACCAGGATGCTGGCCGACTGGTTGTCCAGCGTCAGCAGGTTGGGCGTGGACAGGATGTTGGCTTCGCCGGTGTTCTCCATCGCGCGCGCCAGCACGCCCAGGTTGATGACCTTGTTGCCCAGCACGTCGACGGTGCCCTTCACCACCCCCAGGGTCAGGCCGCTGCCGATGCCGTCGATGGTGGTCGGGCCCTTGCCGGTAATGCCGCTGCCGCCCAGGTTGGTGCCGCCGATGAAGCTGGTGCCGTCGCTGTTGATGTTGCCGGCGCCCGTCATCCACTGGATGCCGAACTCCGCCGCCTTGGCCTCGCTGACTTCGACGATCAGGCTTTCCACCAGCACCTGGGCGCGGCGCTGGTCGAGCTGGTCGATGACCTCGCGCAGGCTGCGGTACAGCGGTTCGGGGGCCGAGATGATGAGCGAGTTGGTGGCCGGATCGGCCTGGATGGTGGCGCCGCCCGCCGAATACGAGACGGCCTGCGTGCTGTTGTCTTCCCGTGAGATGCGTTCCTGCTCGCCCGACAGTCCGCCCTTGTTCGAACCGGACATGCCGGCCATGCCCTGGCCCGCCTGGGCAGCCATGCCTGCCGCCGCGTTCTGCGTGCGCGCACCGCCCTGGGCGCCCGCGCCGCCGCTGGCGCCACCGGTGGCGCCCGGCGCGGAATTCGCCTGGCCGGTCAGCAGCCCGCCCAGCACTTCGGCGATGCGCGTGGCCTGCGCGTTGCGCATGTAGACCACGTGCAGGTTGCCGGCGCGGTTCTGCTGCGCGTCCAGCTTCATGATCAGGTCGCGCGCCAGGCGCGTGCGCGCCGGGCTGCCGGAGCGCACCAGCACGCTGTTGCTGCGCGGATCGGCCACCACGGCGATGCGCTGAGTGGGGTCGCTGCTTTGCGTGTCCAGCAGCTGCGAAGCGAGGATGGCGAGGTCGGTGGCGATGGCCGAACGCACCGGCACCACGTCCGTGTCGATCGAGCTGGGCACGTCGATGCGCGCGATGACCTGGGCGATGCGCTCCAGGTTATCGGCGTAATCCGTGACCACCAGCGTGTTGTTGCCGGGATAGGCGTTGATCGGGTTGTTGGGCGGCACCATGGGGCGCAGCACCGGCACCAGATTGGCCGCGTTCTCGTACTTCAGCGGGAACACGCGGGTCAGCATTTCGCCGCTGCTGCCCTTGGCGAATGCGGAGACTGGCACCGGCCCGCGGCCCGCGCCGCCGGCCGGCGCGCCGCCCACCGCTTGCGCGGGGCGGCCATTGCCCACCACCGCGCTGCCCTGCAGCTTGGCATCGGCCTCGGGCACCACGCGCGTCACGCCATCGACGTCGACGATGGCGAAACCCTGCAAGCGCAGCGCGCCCGTCAGCATGGACAGCGCCTGCGCGCTGTCCACCGGCCGATCCGACACCAGCGTGAGCTTGCCCTTGACGCGCGGATCCACCAGGAAGTTGCGCTGCGTGAACAAGGACAGCGCGCGCAGCACGGCGGGGATGTCGGTGTCGACGAAATTCAGACTGACGCGATTGTCGGTCTGTTGAGCGTGAACCGTGCTGGCCGCGGGTCCGAGCTGGCTTGCGGCGAGCAGTACCGCAAGGCTGAATTGCGCAATGTGACGCATGACGGGATAGGTGCCTGAAACGTGAAATCGTGTGAAAAAACGTGAAAGCGCGTCGGAGTATACGTGGTGACAGTGCAACACTACGGTCATAATCCGCAGGCATCGTAGCGGCCTTGAAACCCTTTAAATTCGGGGCTTTGCGCGTTTTTCAAACGTGCGCGGCCGATGCTTTCCAGATGCCTTCCTTCCGCTACGAAGCCACCGACGCCTTGGGCAAGATCGTGCGCGGCACGATCGACGCCGACAGCGAGCGCGGCGCCCGCAATCAGCTGCGCAGCCGCGGCCTGCTGCCGCTGTCCACGTCCCTGGCGGCGCGCGCCGAAGGGTTCGGCGCCGCGCTGCGCACGCGCCTGTCGGACGCCGACCTGGCCTGGCTCACGCGCCAGCTCGCCAGCCTGCTGGCCGCGAGCCTGCCGCTGGACGCGGCCCTGAGCGCCACGCTGGAACAGGCCGAGAAAAAACACATCGCCGCCGTCCTGGGCGGGGTGCGCGACGACGTGCGCGCAGGCCACAAACTGTCCACCGCGCTGGCGGCGCGGCCGCGCGATTTCCCTGAGATCTACCGCGCGCTGATCGGCGCCGGCGAGGAATCGGGCGATCTCGCGCAGGTGATGGAGAAGCTGGCGGACTACATCGAGGAACGCAACGCCTTGCGCAGCAAGGTGCTGACCGCGTTCATCTATCCGGCAGTGGTGGCCTGCGTATCGGTGATCATCGTGATCTTCCTGCTGGGCTATGTGGTGCCGCAGGTGGTGTCGGCGTTCAGCCAGGCCAAGCAGGAGCTGCCGCTCTTGACGCGCATCATGCTGGCGCTGTCGGACTATGTGCGCGAATGGGGCGTGGCCACTGGCGCCGCGCTGGCGGCCGCGGTCGCGCTGTGGCGCTACGCGCTGCGCGCACCCGCGGCGCGGCGCGCCTGGCATGCGCGCGTGCTGCGGCTGCCCCTGGCCGGGCGCTTCGTGCTGGGCGTGAACGCCGCACGCTTCGCGTCCACGCTGGCGATACTTTCAGGCAGCGGCGTGGCGCTGCTGACGGCGCTGGAGGCCGCGCGCCGCACCCTGGGCAACGACGTGCTGCGCCAGGCAGTGGATGAAGCCTCGGCGCGCGTGCGCGAAGGCGCGCCGCTGTCGGCGTCGCTGGGCGCTCAAAAAGTATTTCCGTCGCTGCTGGTGCATCTGATCGCCAGCGGCGAGAAGACCGGCCGCCTGCCCGAGCTGCTGGACCGCGGCGCGCAGAACCTGTCGCGCGACCTGGAGCGGCGCGCCATGGCCATGACGGCCCTGCTGGAGCCGGCGCTGATCCTGCTGATGGGGGGCTTCGTGCTGCTGATCGTACTGGCGGTGATGAGCCCGATCCTGGAAATGAATCAGCTGATTCGTTAGGCGCGGAAATGATTTGCGGGTGTTGGGGCAGCATGAACCTTGCTGCCCCAACACCCGCAAAATCAAGCCCGGGCCTCGCGGCTGCCGGCAGGCCCAGCCCGCTCAGCCGCAATTCCCGTGGAATCTACAGCGCCTCTTCGTCGCTCTCGCCCGTGCGGATGCGGATGGCTTGTTCAACCGGCGTGACGAAGATCTTGCCGTCGCCGATCTTGCCGGTGCGGGCGGCCTTGACCACGGCTTCGATGGCGGCTTCGACCTGGCTGTCGGGCAGCACCACTTCGACGCGGATCTTGGGTAGGAAGTCCACCACGTATTCGGCGCCACGGTAAAGCTCGGTATGGCCTTTCTGGCGGCCGAAACCCTTGACTTCGGTAACGGTCAGGCCGCTGACGCCGACTTCGGCCAGCGCTTCGCGGACTTCGTCGAGCTTGAAGGGTTTGATGATGGCGGTGACTTGTTTCACGTTGGTCGTCCTGGGTGTTTGATCTGTTGCGGCACCCTGGCTAGGCATGGCCGCAGGGCGCGTTGGATAAGAGAATACCACCCGCCAGGGAGCCCAAATACCGGGTTCCCCCTTGGCGGGAAATCCCGGTCAGGCTTCGTCGGGTATGCGCTCGGCGTCGCGCATCCACACCACCGACTCGGAATCGCTGGGCGCGCGCCAGTCGCCGCGCGGCGACAGCGAACCGCCGGAGCCGACCTTGGGCGCATTGGGCACGCAGCTGCGCTTGAACTGGCTGAGACGGAAGAAGCGGTCCAGGAATATCTTCAGGTTGCGCTTGATGGCCGCCAGATCGTACTGGTTGCGGGCCACGTGGCCGCCCTCGGGCCAGGCGCCGGCCTCGCGGTCGCGCCAGGCCGCCAGCGCCAGGAAAGCCACCTTGGTCGGCGCGAAGCCGTAGCGCAGCGTGTAGTACAGGTTGAAGTCCTGCAGCTCGTAGGGACCGATGCTGTCTTCGCTTTTCTGCACCGGCTTGTCGTCCGCGCCGCCAGGCACCAATTCGGGGCTGACGTCGGTGCCCAGCACGTCCAGCAGCACCTGCGCCCCCTCCTCGCCAAGGCGGCCGGATTCGGCCACCCAGCGCACCAGGTGGGTAATGAGCGTCTTGGGCACGCTGGCGTTGACGCTGTAGTGCGACATGTGGTCGCCCACGCCGTAGGTGCACCAGCCCAGCGCCAATTCGCTCAGGTCGCCGGTGCCGATGACGATGGCGTTGTTGAAGTTCGCGATGCGGAACAGGTGGTTGGTGCGCTCGCCGGCCTGCACGTTCTCGAAGGTGATGTCGTAGACCGGCTTGCCGTCCGCATAGGGATGGCCCAGGTCCTTGAGCATCTGCAGGCAGCTGGGCCGGATGTCGATCTCGGAGGCCGTGCATCCCACCACCTCCATCAGCTTGCGCGCCTGCTGCAGCGTGCGCGAGCTGGTGGCGAAGCCCGGCATGGTGACGGCCAGGATATTGGAGCGCGGCAGTTCCAATGCATCCATGGCCTTGGCGCAGACCAGCAGCGCATGGGTTGAATCCAGTCCGCCGGAAATACCGATGACGACCTTGGACATGCCGCTGGCCGACAGGCGCTGGACCAGGGCCTGCACCTGAATGCTGTAGACCTCCTTGCAGCGGGCGTCGCGGCGCTGCGGGTCGGCCGGCACATAGGGGAAGCGCGCCACGCGCCGCTCCAGCGGCAGTTCGGCGTCTTCCAGCGGCGGATTCACGGGCACCGCCACGCTGCGGAACTTGCGGACTTCGTCCTGGTGGCGGCGCACCGACTGGCCGAAGGTGGTCTGGCGCATGCGTTCGCGCGACAGGCGTTCCAGGTCCACGTCCGAGAACAACAGGTGGGAGTGGCCGAGGAAGCGTTCCGATTCGCCCAGCAGTTCGCCGTTTTCGTAAATGAGCGCCTGGCCGTCCCAGGCCATGTCGGTAGAGGACTCGCCCCGCCCGGCGGAGGTGTACATATAGGCCGACAGGCAGCGCGCCGACTGCTGCGCGACCAGCTGGTGGCGGTAGTCGGACTTGCCGACCACGATGTTGGAGGCCGACAGGTTGACCAGCACCGTGGCGCCCGCCAGCGCGGCGAAGGAGGACGGCGGGATCGGCACCCAGACGTCCTCGCAGATTTCGACGTGGAACTGGAACAGCGGCAGCTTTTCCATCTGGAAGATCAGCTCGGACCCGAAAGGCACGGTCTGGCCCAGCAGGCTGATCTCGGAAACGATGGCGCAATCCCCGGCGCTGAACTGGCGCGCTTCGTAGAATTCGCCGTAGTTGGGCAGATAGCTCTTGGGCACCACGCCCAGCACGCGGCCGCCGGCGGCGACCACGGCGCAGTTGAATAGCTGGTGGGCCACGCGCAGCGGCGCGCCGACGACGACGGCGATGTCCATCTCGGCCGTGGCCGCGACCACCCGCGCCAGCGCTTCCTCGCATTCGTCCAGCAAGGCCTTCTGGTGGAACAGGTCGTCGCAGGTGTAGGCGGACAGGCCCAGCTCGGGAAACGCAGCCAGCACCGCCCCGCCCTGGGCGGCCTGCTGCGCCAGCGCAATGGTCTGGGCGGCATTGAACGCGGGGTCCGCGACCTTGCATTCGGGCACGCCGACGGCGACCCGGGCAAAGCCGTGGGAATACAGGTTGAAGAACGGGTTCGACATCGGGTCTATCGCCTGGGATTTCAACGCCTGGATTATCTCACGGGGCCACCCGCCGGCCCCGCCCGGACGCCCCGCCGCGCCCGCTGTCCGCTAGCGCGGCATCTTGGCGTCGGTCAGGCCGTGCTCCAACGGCGCGGCCAAGCCGGGGCGAGCGCCGTCGGCGGCCAGCGCGGCCTGCAAGGCGCCCTCGCGCAGATGAGCGCCCATCGCGCCGATATCGGCGCCGGACGGCTGCTGGTACAGGCGCAGGCCCAGTTCAGGCAGGATGGCCAGCAGATGGTCGAAGATGTCGCCCTGGATGCGTTCGTACTCGACCCAGGCGGTAACCGCCGTAAAGCAATAGACCTCGACCGGAATGCCCTCGGAGGTGGGCTCCATCATGCGCACCATCATGGCCATGTCCTGACGGACCTCGGGATTCTGCTTCAGGTAGGCCAGCGCATAGGCCCGCAAGGTGCCGATATTGGTCAGGCGGCGGCGGTTGGCCGGCACGCTGGCCAGCTCGCCCATGGTCTGGTTGGCCTGGGCGATGTCGTGGGTCTTGGCCTGCAGGTAGTCGTGCAGCAGGCGGAAACGCATCAGCCGCTGCGCTTCGTCGTCGCTCAGGAAGCGCACGCTGGCCGAATCGATGCGGAGGGTGCGCTTGATGCGGCGCCCGCCCGATTCGAACATGTGGCGGTAGTTGCGGTAGCTTTCCGAGAACAGCTTGTAGGTGGGCACCGTGGTGACGGTGTTGTCCCAGTTCTGCACCTTGACCGTGTGCAGGGCGATATCCTTGACGAAGCCGTCGGCGTTGGACTGCGGCATCTCGATCCAGTCGCCGATGCGCAGCATGTCGTTGCTGGTCAGCTGGGTGCTGGCCACCAGCGACAGCAGCGTGTCCTTGAACACCAGCAGCAGCACCGCGGACAGCGCGCCCAGGCCGGAGATCATCCAGAGCGGCGAACGGTCAATCAGGATGGAAAGCACCAAAACGGTGCACACCGCCATCAGGATCAGCTTGCCGATCTGGATATAGCCCTTGATGGAGCGGGTCTGCGCCCGGGTGGTGGCGGAATAGGTGTCCTGCCAGGCGCTCAGCACGCCCGAGAACGCCATGAACACGCAGATCCAGGCGCCGGCGTGCGCCAGCCGCCCGACAATGGTCACCGCCCGCTCGACGTGCGGCACCAGGTCTATGCCCAGCGACACCACCGCGAATGGCACGGCATACCAGAGGTTCTGATAGGCGCGGCGGCGTTGCAGGGCCTTGTCCCAGTCGCCGCGGCCGCTCAGCACCAGCACGCGGTGCGCCAGCAGCAGCACGACCCGGGCCACGACCCACTGGACGAATAGCGCGGCCAGGATCAGCGCGCCGATCCCGATCAAAGTCTGCGCCCAGGCTTCGCGCGGCAGATGGGTATCCAATTGGGTGACCAGCTCTTCCCATTCCAGGGGCATAGGCTCTCTTCCTGCTCTAAGGTCTTGAAACTAATCCAGGATTATCCGACAAAGGCCCGCTCAGAGGGTTCGCCGCCGGCAGGCGCGCCACCCGGCGCCACGCCAGGGCCTATAATTCCGCCCATCATGGCAAACACTCCCTCCCCCGATCAAAACCAGTTCGCCAACAAGGCGCAGGCCTGGTCCGCCCGGTTCTCGGAACCGGTTTCCGAACTCGTCAAACGCTATACGGCGTCCGTGGATTTCGACAAGCGCCTGGCGCGCTACGACATCCAGGGCTCGCTCGCGCACGCGGACATGCTGGCCGCCCAGGGCATCATCGGCGCCCAGGACCTGGCCGACATCCAGCGCGGCATGACCCAGATCCTGTCCGAAATCGACGCCGGCAGCTTCCAATGGCTGCTCGACCTCGAAGACGTGCACCTGAACATCGAAAAGCGCCTGGTGGAGCTGGTGGGCGACGCGGGCAAGCGTCTGCACACCGGCCGTTCGCGCAACGACCAGGTCGCCACCGACATCCGCCTGTGGCTGCGCGCTGAAATCGACAACCTGCTGGACCTGCTGCGCCAGTTGCGCCGCGCCCTGGCCACGGTGGCGCTGGAACACGCCGGCACCATCATGCCCGGCTTCACGCACCTGCAAGTGGCCCAGCCGGTCACCTTCGGCCACCACCTGCTGGCCTATGCCGAAATGTTCGGCCGCGACGCCGAGCGCCTGGCGGACTGCCGCCGCCGCGTGAACCGTCTGCCGCTGGGCGCCGCCGCCCTGGCCGGCACGTCGTACCCGATCGACCGCGAGCGCGTCGCCAAGACCCTGGGCTTTGACGGCGTCTGCCGCAATTCGCTGGACGCCGTGTCCGACCGCGACTTCGCCATCGAATTCTGCGCCGCCGGCGCGCTGATCATGACGCACGTCTCGCGCCTGTCCGAAGAGCTGGTGCTCTGGATGAGCCCGCGCGTGGGCTTCATCGACCTGGCCGACCGCTTCTGCACCGGCAGCTCGATCATGCCGCAGAAAAAGAACCCCGACGTGCCCGAGCTGGCCCGCGGCAAGACCGGCCGCGTCAACGGCCACCTGGTCGCCCTGCTGACCCTGATGAAGGGCCAGCCCCTGGCCTACAACAAGGACAACCAGGAAGACAAGGAAGGCCTGTTCGACACCGTCGACACCGTGCGCGACACGCTGACGATCTTTGCGGACATGGCCGGCGGCATCAAGGTCAAGGCCGACAACATGCGCGCCGCCGCCTTGCAAGGCTTCGCCACCGCCACCGACCTGGCCGACTACCTGGTCAAGCGCGGCATACCTTTCCGCGACGCCCACGAAGTGGTGGCCCACGCGGTGCGCGACTGCGAACAGCGCGGCTGCGACCTGGCCGACCTGTCGCTGGACGAGCTCAAGGCCTACCACGCCAGCATCGGCGACGACGTGCACCAGGTCCTGACCCTGGAAGGCTCGGTCGCGGCCCGCAAGCACGTGGGCGGCACCGCCCCCGAGCGCGTGGCCGAGGAAGCGAAGCGCGTGCTGCAGGAAACGGCGGAGTAAGGCTGGTTTTCTCCGACGCAAGATGATCGGCCCCGATTTATCGGGGCCGATCATCATTGGAGCGTCAGATAGCGGATGTGTACGTTCTATCAGCCGCCCGCTACACGATGCTCAGCGCTTCCCCCAGCATCTCCACCACCGCATCCACCTTGGGCAACAGCTGCTTGCTCAGCGGCCACACCAAATACAGGGGCAAGCCCTCGGCAGCCAGTTGCGGCAGCACTTCGACCACCCGGCCGTCGCGCAAGGCGTCGGCCGCGAGCCAGGTCGCCAACTGCGCGATGCCGAAGCCGGCGGCGACGGCGTCGACCTGGGCTTCGGCGCTGTCCAGCGTCATGACGCCATCCACCGACCGCAGGCTGGCGGGTCCCGCGCCCTGCGCGATCCGCCAGACCGGGGGTTCCCCGTCCGCGCGCCCGTAGGCCACGGCGTCATGCTGGGCCAGATCGTCGGCCGTGAGCGGCGTGCCGCGGCGCGCCAGATATTGCGGCGAGGCGCAGAAAATCACGCGCTCCGAGCCCAGATAGCGGTGGCCCAGGCCGGGCGCCCACTGCGGCGGCCCGCCGATGCGCACGGCCACGTCTATGCCCACGTCGGCCAGATCGACGAAACGGTCCGTGAACGACACGCATGGCCGCAACTGCGGATGCCGCTGGGCGAATTGCAGCAGCAGCGGCAGCGCCACCCGGCGGCCGAAGGTCGCGGGCAGGTCCACCCGCAGCCGGCCGACGGGTTCCTGGCGCTGCGCCGCCAGCACCGCCTCGGCGTCCTGCAATTCGGCCAGCACGCGCACGCAAGTGCGGTAGTAGGCGCTGCCCGCGTCCGTCAGGGCCAGGCGGCGGGTGCTGCGTTCGAACAGGCGGGTACGCAGGCGGGCCTCCAGCCGGGCGACGCTCTTGCCCACGGCCGAGGCGGTGAGGTGGAGCCGGTCGGCGGCGGCGGTGAAGCTGCCGGCGTCGGCGGTGGTGACGAAGGCTTCGATGCCTTTGAGGCGTTCGGATGGGATCATGGCGGCGATGATTAAGGAATCAGATTCCTTAATTTATGGAAAAGATACCTGAGATAAGAAATTCTATCTCCAATATCGTTCAAGACCGTATTCCTCTTGAACCCATCCCATGCTCGAATCCTCCCTCGCCTCCCCATCCGTCCCGGCCCGCTCCAGCGCGCTTTCCATCGGCATCCTCGCTGTCGCGGCTTTCGTCATCGTTTCCACGGAATTCCTGATCGTGGGACTGCTGCCCGAACTGGCCCGCGACCTGTCCATCTCCGTTTCCGCCGCAGGCCAGCTGGTGACCCTGTTCGCGTTCACGGTGATGCTGTCGGGGCCCTTGCTGACGGCGGCGGTATCGCACCTGGAGCGCAAGCGCCTGTTCGTGGCGATCCTGCTGGTCTTCGCCGCCTCCAACGCCTTGGCCGCGGCCGCGCCCAACATCTGGGTGCTGGCGCTGGCGCGCTTCATTCCGGCGCTGGCGCTGCCGGTGTTCTGGGGCACGGCCAGCGAGGCCGCCGCGCAGTTGGCCGGTCCACGCCGCGCCGGGCAGGCGGTGGCGCGCGTGTACCTGGGCATTTCCGCCGCCCTGCTGTTCGGCATTCCGCTGGGCACGCTGGCCGCCACGTCGATAGGCTGGCGCGGCAGCTTCTGGGGGCTGGCCGCGCTGTCCCTGGCGCTGGCCGCGCTGATGCAGGCCTGCATGCCGGCCTTGCCGCGCCCGCCGCGCGTCGGCTTGCGCGAGCAGGCGCGCATTCTGCGGGATCCGCGCATGCTGGCCCACATCGGGCTGTCCGTGGCGGTGTTCACCGCGATGTTCACCTCCTATACCTATCTGGCCGACGTGCTGGAGCGCATCGCGGGCGTGCCGCCGGCGCAAGTGGGATGGTGGCTGATGGGCTTTGGCGCGGCGGGGCTGGCGGGCAATTGGCTGGGCGGACTGGCGGCGGACCGCAATCCGTTGGCCGCCACGCTGGTATTCACGCTGTTGTTGGGGTTGGGCATGATGGCCGCCGTACCCCTGGCGGCTTCGCTTGCCGGATTGCTGCCGGCACTGGCCGTCTGGAGCATCGCCAACACGGCCTTGTATCCGGTCTGCCAGGTGCGAGTGATGAAGGTGGCGCCTCACGCCCAGGCCATGGCGGGAACGCTTAACGTATCGGCGGCCAATGCCGGCATCGGCGCCGGCGCCATGTTGGGCGGCTTCGCCATCGCGCAGTGGGGCCTGGGCAGCGTCGGCTATGTGGCCGCGGCCGTGGCGATGCTGGCGGCGTTGGCGGTTCCGGCCATCGCCCGGCTGCGGCCGTCCGTGGCAGCCTGACCCCATTCAATGCGGGCAATGCCCGGCGCCCGCGAGCCGCGGGCATGCAAGCGATGCTTAGCGGCCGCCGCCCTCAGGCGTGCAGGCCATGCTCAACTGCCGCCAGCCTGGGGCGCACAGCCGAACCTCAACGGCCGCCGGCCTCGGCCGTACAGGCCGGCGCGGCGCACGCGGCCGGCGCCTTGATCAGGAATTCCTTCAGGCTGGCCACGTTGTTCTTCTTGAAGATGCGGTTCTTGTAGGTCACCACGGTGGTGGGCGACAGGCCCAGCTCGCGCCCCACCTCTTTGGCGGTATGGCCCTGGCGCAGCAGGTCCGCCACCTGGACTTCGCGCAGCGACAGGCCGCTGCACCAGGAGGCCGCGCGTGTCGGTTCCGCTTCCGCGCGGCACAGCTGATGATGGCGCCGCGCCAGCGCGATCAGCAAGGGCGCGCGCCCGCGCATCAGTTCGGCCGCGTCCGGTGAATGGGTACGCGAGAAGTACAGGTTCAGGTAGCTGATGCCCTCGTCGCGGCAGCCGATGAGCGAAATCTTGCTGGCGAAGCCGGGGCGCTCGAACAGCAGGCGGCGGTACTCGTCGTCCGCGATGCGTTCCGGGGACGCCGTCTGCACGACCAGGTCGGGATGATGGCCGGGGCGGCAGGCCATGTCGCGCAGCAGGCCGTAGTTGGGATCGCGCCGGTAGAACTCGTTGTCCACGAACACATTGGTGGTCCATTCGATCAGGGACTGGTTCAGCAGGCTGGCCGCCGACGAATACTGCACCAGGCCTTCGTGGCCGTAGAACACGTGCGACACGTGGTCGGCGGCCACGGTTTCGCGCAGCGCCAGCAGCAGCGCGGCGTGGAACATCGGGCCGCCCAGGTCCATGACGGCGGACTCGGCCCAGCGGTCCGGCCCCCCGCCCGCGGGCATAGGGTTGTGTGTCTCTTCCATGGTGTCGTTTTCCCCGCTTGCGCGTGTTTTCCCGATTCTAAGGTCATCCTCCGCCGCCGCGGTGTCCTCTCCCGTGAGGACATGACGTGCGCGCGCGGCGCTCCTAGAGTGAGGCCTGCAACAAACCACATCGAACTAGGGAAAACGATGAAAGAACTTCCCATCTACCCATACGTCAGGCCCGATGAAATGGACCGCCCGCGCCGCGAGCCGCATCCGGTGGCCGTCGTGGGGGCCGGGCTGACCGGCCTGACGCTGGCCCTGGATCTGGTGCGGCGCGGCATTCCCGTGGTCGTGCTGGACGACGACAACACCGTCGGCGTGCGCGGCCTGGCTTCGCGCGGCATGGTCTGGGCGCAGCGCACGCTGGACATCTTCGACCGCCTCGGCATGGCTGGCGACGTGGTCGGCAAGGGCGTGCGCTGGAACGTGGGCCGGGTGCTGTGCCGCGACCTGGCGGTGGCGTCCTTCACGCTGCAGGACCAGCCCGACATGCGCCACAACGGCTTCGTCAACCTGCAGCAGTACTACCTGGAAGCCTTCCTGGTGGATGCGCTGATGCGCGAGCCGCTGGCCGAGCTGCGCTGGCTGAACCGCGTTGCTGGCATCGAACCGCAAGCCGCAGGCCCGGCGACCTTGCAAGTGGAGACGCCCGACGGCGCCTACGCCTGCCGCGCGCAATGGGTGGTCGCCTGCGACGGCGCCAAGAGCGCGGTGCGCGGCATGCTGGGCCTGAGCCCACGCGTCTACGACCAGACCGAGGACCGCTGGATCATCATCGACATCGTGTTGCGCGACACCACCTGGCCAGAGGAACGCTGGACCTGGCTGGACGCGCGCAGCAACCATGGCCGCGCGGTCTGGCGCCACAAGATGGCCGACGACACCTGGCGGCTGGACTTCCAGCTCCGCCCGGACGAGGACCCGGCCGAAGCGGCCACGGACGCGGCCATGCGCCAGCGCGTCTGGGACCTGCTGGGCGAGCGCGTGGAATTCGACATTGCCTGGCATGGCGTCTGGGCCTACCGCCATGAATGCCTGGACAGCCTGCGCCATGGCCGGGTGCTGTTCGCGGGCGATTCGGCCCATCTGGTGGCGCCCTTCGGCGCGCGCGGCGGCAACGGCGGCATCCAGGACGCCGACAACCTGGGCTGGAAGCTGGCCCTGCTGCTGCAAGGCCGCGCCGGCGACTCGCTGCTGGATACCTATAGCGTCGAGCGCAAGCACGCGGCAATGGAGAACATCCGCCAGGCACGCCGCTCCTCGCGCTTCGTTTACCCAGGCGCTGCCCGCTCCGCCGCGCTGTGGCGCGACGCCATCATCGACCTGGCGCCACGCCACGCCGTCGCCGCCCGCATGATCAACACCGGCCGCCTGTGCATGCCGGCCGTCTATCCCGCGTCGGCACTGGCTTGCGGCTCCCATGCGCTGGCCGGGCGCGCGCTGCCCAACGTGGTGCTGCGGCAGGCGGATGGCCTGACCTTGCACGGCCTGCTCGGTCCCTGGTTCACCGTCCTGGTGTTCGGCGATGCCTTGCCGCCCGGCGCGCAGGACGGCGACGGCCTGTTGCGCTGGGTCGCGGTCGGGCCGCTGTGCGACGAGCGCGGACGCGCCGCCCTGGCGCACCAGCTCGGGCAGACGCTGGACGGCGAGGCCTGGCTGCTGCGGCCCGACCAGCACGTCATGGCGGCCGCCACGCCCGAGACCGGCGATCCCGAGGCCATGCTGGCCTGGGTCGCCGCCGCGCTGGATGCGCCCGGCGCCTGTCCCGAACCCTTGCCCGAGGCCCGCGGCCTCTACCGCTCAACCGGAGGCGCCAGCCATGCCGCTATCCCAGCAACAGCTTGACGACCTGCTGGAGCGCCTGATCGCGCTCACCAATGTGCCCGACCCCGAAGCCCAGCGCGACAGCCTGGCCCGGCTGTCGCTGCTGCTCATCGAAGCCGTGGACGACGCGGCCCGGGTGCAGGCGGCGGTCGACGAAATGCTGGCGGCCCAGCCCGGCTCGCCCGCCTTGAACATTCCATGAACCACGGAGACGGCGCCATGACGCTCAACCCATCCCATGCCGCCCCGCCGGGCGCCCCCGCCATCCAGGGCCTGCACCACTTCGCCTGGCGCTGCCGCGATGCCGAGGAAACCCGGCATTTCTATGAAGACATCCTTGGCCTGCCGCTGGTGCACGTGGTCAAGGAGGAACGCGTGCCTTCCACCGGCGAGCATTGCCCCTTCGTGCACCTGTTCTTCGAGTTCGCCGACGGTTCGCACATCGCCTTCTTCGACCTGGGCGACAACGGCCAGAGCCAGCCCGACCCCGCCACGCCGCGCTGGGTCAACCACTTCGCCATGGAAATCCGCGGCGAAGCCGAACTGGAGCGCATGCGCCAGCGGCTGCAGTCCCACGGCGTCGAGGTAGTGGGGCCGACCGACCACCACTTCATCCGCTCGATCTATTTCTTCGATCCCAACGGCATCCGCCTCGAACTGACCCTGCGCCTGCCCGTGGCCGACTACGTCGCCCGCAAGCGCCGCAGCGCCCATGACGACCTGGCCGCCTGGACCCGCGACAAGGCCGCCGGGCTGATGCCCGGCGCCACCGGCACCAGCAGCCAGCAGCGCAGCCAGGCCCACGCCGGCTGAGCCGCCCCACTTTCCATCCATTAGAGGAACACCATGAGCAAACCCTTCGCCTCCCAGGCCGACCTGGCGGAAAAAAAGATCTCCTTCGAACGCCTGTCCGAAAACGCCTACGCCTACGTCGCCGACGGCGACCCCAACTCGGGCGTGATCATCGGCGACGACAGCGTGATGGTGGTCGACGCGACCGCCACGCCGGCCATGGCCCAGGGACTGATACGCGCCATCCGCGGCGTCACCGACAAGCCCATCCGCCACGTCGCCCTGACCCACTACCACGCGGTGCGCGTGCTGGGCGCATCCGCCTTCGCCGCCGAAGGCGCGGCCCACGTGTACGCCAGCCGCGGCACGCATGAACTCATCGTCGAGCGCGGCCAGGCCGACATGGATTCCGAGATCGGCCGCTTCCCGCGCCTGTTCCAGTCCGCCGAAGGCATCCCGGGACTGACCTGGCCCACGGTGGTGTTCGAGCGCGAACTGACCGTGTTCCTGGGCGGCCTCGAAGTGCGCATGCTGCATCTGGGCGCGGGCCATACCCGCGGCGACTCCATCGTCTGGATTCCGTCGCAGGGCATCTGTTTCTCCGGCGACCTGGTGGAGTTCAACGCGGGCGTCTACACGGGCGATGCCTATCTGTCCGACTGGCCCGCCACGCTCGACGCGCTGCAAGCGCTGGAACCGCGCCAGATGGTGCCGGGCCGCGGCCCCGCCCTGACCACGCCCGCCGCCTGCCGCGAGGCCATCGGCTACACCCGCAGCTGGGTCGAGACGCTGTACGGCTGCGCCTGCCAGGGCGTGGAGCAAGGCAAGAGCCTGAAGCAGGTCTATGAAGACACGCGCCGCGTGATGGACCCGGAATTCGGCCACGTCGTCATCTACGAACACGCCATTCCCTTCGACGTCTCGCGCGCCTACGACGAGGCCAGCGGCATCACCGAGCCGCGCGTCTGGACCGCCGAGCGCGACCGCGACATGTGGGCCGAACTCACCGCCTGACCCCGGCACGCCACCACGCCACGAGGCCCCGCCGCGGGCCTCCCCATCCGATACGGAGCACCTGAACATGAAACTCGCCACCCTGAGCAATGGCGCCCGCGACGGCGCCCTGGCCGTCGTCAGCCGCGACCTGACCCGCACGCGCGCCGTGCCGCACATTGCAGCCAGCCTGCAGCAGGCGCTGGACGACTGGGCCCGCGCCGCGCCGCTGCTGCAGGCCGAATACGAAGCGCTGAACGCGGGCGACGGCGCCAGCCAGCCCTTCGATGCGGCGCGCTGCGCCGCGCCCCTGCCGCGCGCCTACCAATGGCTGGACGCGTCCGCCTACCTGAACCACGTGGACCTGACGCGCCGCGCCCGCGGCGGCGAGATGCCGCCCTCGTTCCTGACCGATCCGCTGATGTACCAGGGCGCCTCGGACGACTTCATGGGACCGTGCGAGGACATCACCGCCGCCAGCGAGGACCTGGGCGTGGACCTGGAAGCGGAGATCGTGGTGGTAACCGACGACGTGCCGCTGGGCGTGGACGCGGACACGGCGCTGGAACACGTCGTGCTGCTGGGCCTGGTCAACGACGTGACCCTGCGCAACGTGGTGCTGCCCGAACTGTCCAAGGGCTTCGGCTTCCTGCAAGGCAAGCCGGCCTCGGCGCTGTCGCCCGTGCTGGTCACGCCCGACGAACTGGCGCCCTACTGGCGCGGCGGCAAGCTGCACCGCGCCATGCAGGTGTGGCTCAACGGCCAGCAGATCGGCCAGCCCCAGGCGGGCGAGGAAATGCAATTCCATTTCGGCGAGCTGATCGCGCACGCGGCCCGCACCCGCCGCCTGGGCGCCGGCACCCTGGTGGGCAGCGGCACCATTTCGAATGCCAGCGACGCCGCTGGTGTGTGCTGCCTGGTCGAAGCGCGGGTGCGGGAAAAACTGCGCGACGGCGACATGCGCACCCCCTTCCTCAAGCACGGCGACCGCGTGCGCATCGGCATGCGCGACGACGCGGGCCTGAGCCTGTTCGGCGACATCGACCAGCAGGTGCGGATCCCCGGCACGCGTCCCATGCCTGGCGCCGCATCGGCCAGTGTGCCCGCAACCGCCGCCGCCTGACCGGAGACCGCCATGGCCGACACCCCTGCCCTCACCCTGCACAGCTACTGGCGCAGTTCCGCGGCCTACCGGGTCCGCATCGCCCTGGCCTTGAAGGGCCTGCCGTACCGGCAGGTCACCTGGCACATGGTCAAGGGTGAGCACCAGCAACCCGCCTACCGCTCGCTGGCGCCCTTCGGCCTGGTGCCCATGCTGGAGATCGACGGCCTGCGCCTGCAACAGTCGCTGGCCATCATCGAGTACCTGGACGAGCGCGATCCCGGTGCGCCGCTGCTGCCGGCCGATCCGGCGCAGCGCGCTCAGGCCCGCGCGTTGGCGCAACTGATTGCCTGCGAAATGCATCCGCTCAACAACCTGCGCGCGCTCAAGCGCCTGCGCGCCCAGTTCGACGCGGACGACGAACAGATCCAGGACTGGTATCGCCATTGGTGCGCCGAAGGCTTCCAGGCCTTCGAGGCAGCGCTGCCCCCGGCGCAGGACGGCAGCTACGCGCTGGGCGCCGCGCCCACGCTGGTCGAGTGCTACCTGATCCCGCAGGTCTACAACGCCTTGCGCTACGGCGCGGACCTGGCGCCTTTCGAACGGGTCCGCGCCATTGTCCAGGCCTGCGCCGGCCTGCCTGCGTTTGAAGCCGCCCGCCCGGAAAACCAGCCCGACGCGCCGCAGAGCGCCGCGGCCTAGGCGCCCCCCGATAAGAAGCTGAACCGCCGCATTCCCCCAAGGAGACAACCATGCAAACAGAAATCCCCGCCGGCGACGCCGCCGTCGCATCCGCCCCCCGGTCCGCGTCCGGCCCGCTGGTCAGCGCCGACGACCGCAAGGTGCTGGCCGCCACGCTGGTCGGCTCGGCCATCGAGTGGTACGACTACTTCATCTACGTCCAGGCCGCGGGCCTGGTGCTGGGCTCGCTGTTCTTCGCGCCCTTCGCCAAGGAGAACCCGGAGCTGTCGCTGATCCTGTCGTTCGCGACCGTGGGCGTGGCCTTCCTGTTCCGGCCGCTGGGCGCCATCGTCTGCGGCCACCTGGGCGACCGCTACGGCCGCAAGCGGGTACTGGCGGCCACACTGATCCTGATGGGCGTGTCGACAGCCCTGATCGGCGTGCTGCCGACCTACGCGCAGATCGGCATCTGGGCGCCGGTGATGCTGGTGGCCTTGCGCGTGCTGCAAGGCTTCTCGGCCGGCGGCGAATGGGGCGGTGCGGCGCTCATGGCGGTCGAACACGCGCCCCGGGAGCGGCGTTCGCTGTTCGGCGCCTTCCCGCAAATCGGCGTGCCGCTGGGCATGATCGTCGCCACCGGCGTGCTGTGGTGCATCACCGCCCTGGTCGGCGCCGACAACTTCATGGCCTGGGGCTGGCGCGTGTCCTTCCTGCTGTCCATCGCGCTCATCGTGGTCGGCGTCTTCATCCGCCGCGCCGTCGAGGAATCGCCCGTGTTCCTGGAAATGCAGTCGCGCCGCAGCCATTCCTCGGCGCCGCTGGGCACCTTGCTGCGCAAGCATCCGCGCCAGATCCTGCTGACCACGCTGATCTTCGTGGGCAACAGCACGGCGGGCTACCTGCTGGTCGGCTTCTTCATCAGCTACGGCAGCCGCACGCTGCACATGCCGGCGCAGCAGGTGCTGATGATCTGCACGCTGGCCGCGGCCTGCTGGCTGGGCACCACGCTGCTGGGCGGCTGGCTGGGCGACCGCATCGGCCGCGTGCGCACCTTCCAGCTCGGCTACGTGCTGCTGGCGCTTTGGGCCATACCGATGTGGTCCTTCATCGAATCCGGCGACGTGATGCAGTTCGCCTTCGCCCTGGCCGTGCTGTCGGTGCCGCTGGGCCTGACCTATGGACCGCAGGCCGCGCTGTATGCCGAGATGTTCCCGGCCGACGTGCGCTATTCCGGCGTGTCGGCGGGCTATGCGCTGGGCTCCATCCTGGGCGGCGCCTTCGCCGCGATGATCGCGCAGTCCATCATCACCGCCACCGGCCAGTCCTGGCATGTGGGCGTCTACGTCATCGTCATGGCCGTGGTGTCCTTCGTGGCCGTGAGCCTGGTCAAGGACCGGCCGGGCGTCACGCTGCACGCCGAATGAACCTTCAAGCCACCCACCCATGCATGCCATGAGCACAAGCATCCGCCAGGACGACCTGATCGAGTCCATCGCCAGCGCGCTCCAGTACATCAGCCATTACCACCCGGCCGACTACATCGCGCATCTGGCCCGCGCCTACCAACGCGAGGCCAGCGCGCCGGCGCGCGACGCCATGGCGCAGATCCTGGCCAGTTCGCGCATGGCCGCCATCGGCCGGCGGCCGATCTGCCAGGACACCGGCATCGTCAACGTCTTCCTGGAAGTCGGCATGGACGTGCGCTGGGCAGGCTTCACCGGCAGCCTGGAGGACGCCGTCAACGCCGGCGTGCGGCGCGCCTACCTGGACCCGGACAATCCGCTACGGGCCTCGGTGGTGGCGGACCCGCTATTCGGCCGCGGCAACACCCGCGACAACACGCCCGCCGTCATCAGCATGCGGATCGTGCCGGGCGCAAGCCTGGCGGTCACGGTGGCGGCCAAGGGCGGCGGCTCGGAAAACAAGGCGCGTCTCGCCATGCTGAACCCGGCCGACAGCATCGTCGACTGGGTGCTGGCGCAGATTCCGGCCATGGGCGCCGGCTGGTGCCCGCCCGGCATGTTGGGCATAGGCGTGGGCGGCACCGCCGAGAAAGCGATGCTGCTGGCCAAGGAAAGCCTGATGCAGCCGCTGGACATGCACGAACTGCAGGCCCGGGCGCAGCGCGGCGAAACCCTGGCGCCCGAGGACGCGCTGCGGCTCGAACTGTACGACCGCGTCAACGCGCTGGGCGTGGGCGCGCAGGGCCTGGGCGGCCTTACCACCGTGCTGGACGTGAAGATCAAGACCTACCCCACGCACGCGGCCGCCAAGCCCATCGCACTGATCCCCAATTGCGCCGCCACGCGCCATGCAAGCTTCGTGCTGGACGGCTCCGGCCCCGCGCACCTGGCCCCGCCGTCGCTGGATCTCTGGCCCGACCTGGGCACCGAACGCGGCCCCGGCGCGGGCCGGCGCGTGAACCTGGACACCCTCACTCGCGAGGAGGTCGCCTCCTGGCGCGCCGGTGAAACCCTGCTGCTCAACGGCCGCATGCTGACCGGACGCGATGCCGCGCACCAGCGCATCCAGGAAATGCTGGCCCGCGGCGAGCCCCTGCCCGCCGATTTCCGCGGCCGCGCCATCTATTACGTGGGCCCGGTGGACGCCGTGCGCGACGAGGCCGTCGGCCCCGCCGGCCCCACCACCTCGACCCGCATGGACGGCTACACCGACATGATGCTGGCGCGCACCGGCCTGCTGGCGATGGTGGGCAAGGCCGAACGCGGCCCGCAGGCGGTCGAAGCGATCCAGCGTCACCGGGCGGCCTATCTGATCGCGGTGGGCGGCGCGGCCTATCTGGTGTCCCGCGCCATCCGCAGCGCCCGCGTCATCGCCTTCGAGGACCTGGGCATGGAAGCGATCCACGAGTTCGAAGTCACGGACATGCCCGTGACCGTGGCGGTGGACGCGGTGGGCGGGAACCTGCATGTGTCGGGGCCGGCGCAGTGGCGCCGCGCGGCGGGGGCCAGGGAGATACCGGTGGCGATTGCCGGGGCGCTCTGACAAGCGCTGCGGATGCGGGCCGCTCTGGCAGGCGGCCCGACACGCGCCGCCTCCAGGGCCGGGCTCGCCGTCAACCCACCTTGAATTCCACCACCGCCCCGCCGCTGCCGTACAGCGGCGCATACTCCAGCACCTTGCCGCCGCGGAACTGGTCACCCAGCGCGCCCAGCAGCCAGGACATGTGCTTGAAGCCCATCTCGGCCTTGGCCTGCCCCGCATACTCGGGCATCGCCTCGCGCAGTTGCGCGGCATCGCCGCTTTCCAGCAACGCCAACATGCGGCGGTTCCAGTCATCGTCGGCCTGGGAGATCAGGCGGTCGGATTCCGGCGCCACCGGCTCGCGGAACATGGTGTTGGACAGCCCGCCTATGCCGATGACTGCCGCCCGCTTGCCTTGCGCCGCGGCCGCCTGCACGGCGATGCGGCTGAGCTGCTCGGTCTGCGCGTTGTCGTGGTACAGGTTGTTGGCCGCCAGCGTCACGGGCAGCTGGTCGGAGCCAAAGCCCATCAGCGTGCTGACCGTGATGGTGCCCGTGTCGATGGGAAATTGGTCATAGTCCACGCCGCGCGCATGGATGCCGGCGTCGCGGCAGCCTTGTACGCAGGCGTCGGCCAGGCCCGCGTCGCTGGCGATGTCGAAGGGCAGCTCGCCGTACTCGTGCCAGTTCTCGTCCACATGCACGCCGGTGCTGCGCGCGCGCGTGATCCACAGCTGGTCCAGCACCGCCATCCACTGCGTCGAATACACCAGCACCACATCGGGCCGGGAAGCCGCCAGCGACTTGCCGGCCGCGCGCAGCGCCTGGTTCAGGCGCCCCCAGGGCGCCACGTCGCTACGCAGCTGCGGCAACGGGCTGCCGGGAACGAGAAATGCGGAAACAATGGTCATGGCCTGTCTCCCTGGATGGCTAGGCCGCCGCGCCGGCGGGTTGTTCAAGGCGGGAAAGCCCGGCCTCCTGCAGATTCCATTCCATCACCGCGTTGCCGGTGCCGATCACGGTGCCGTAGCCGTGAAACTTGCCCGCCAGTTGCGGATAGCCCATGGCGGCGTGCATCCAGGTGAAGGCGCCGGATTTCACTTCGGCGAAGGCTTCGTCGATGAACTGGGGCAACAGCTCGAACACCTCGTCCATCCTGCCCTTGCGCATCAGTTCGATCATGCGGATGTCCCACAGATAGCCGTCGTAGCGCGCCGGATGTTCCTTGGACATGTCCTCGGGCACCTCGGGCTGTTCGTGGAAATGCCAGTGCGACAGCGTGTTGCTGGCCAGCAGCACCGCCCGCCGCCCGCTCTTGCGTATCGCTTCGCGCGTGGCGCGGCCCAGCAGGTCCATTTCCTTCTGCCCTTCCTGGGTGTTGAGGTAGTACGGCGTGTTGTTCGCCGACAGCCCCACCACCGGAATGTCCCATTGCGGCCGCACCATGTGCAGCGTCGTGATGGTGCCGTAGTCCACGCGGAACTTGGGATTGCGCATCATCTTGGTGACCAGGCCCAGCTTGCGGCCTTCCTCGCAACAGGCTTCGGCCAACTCCACGTCGACGTCCATGCCGAAGTCGTAGCGGAACAGGTCGGGAAAGATCGGGTCCACCGAGCGGCCCTCCAGGCGCGGCACGCCCAGGAAATGGTGGCCTACCTGGGTGATCCAGTGCGGCGAATGCACCAGCAGCACATCGGGCTGCAGGCGTTCGATGCTCTCGCGCACGTGGTCGTAGGCCCAGCGCAGACTTTCCCAGCCGCCGCGCGAGCGCGGCTCGTTCTGCGGCGGGTTCTCGCCGTACACCAGGTGCGGCGGATGGGGAGCCAGGAATCCGGAAAGAATTTCGCCGTCCTTCATTGCTTACTCCTTTGCGAGAGCAGTAGGAACCGGGTTCGACCGATGCTGCTTGGGCGCGCCATTTTGTACGTATACGTACTGGATTCAAGTATCGATTCGCCGCAGTCCGCTGTCAACGGGCGGCACGCCTTTGGAAGATAGGGAGTTTCCCGAGCAGGCGTTCCGATCCGCCCTCCCGGGAGTTGCCGGCTATTGCGCCTGGCCCTTGCGCAACAAATACTTCTGCACGCCGTCCATCACCACCTCGTCGCGCTGGTTGCGCACCAGGCTGTGCATGACCAGCACCCCGGTCGTGCGTCCGGGCAGCAGTTCCGCCACCGTCAGCGACGAATAAAGCGTGTCACCCACGAACACGGGGTTCAGGAATCGGCTGCTCTGTTCCAGAAAGCCCTTGAGGGAATCCTCCACCATGTGGGGAAACAGTCCCGCGCCCGCTGCTGTCTGGATGGCGACCTGGAAGCCGTGCGCCAGCATGTGGGGCATGCCGTGGGCGCGGCAGTATTCGACGTCGTAATGCACGGGATGATTGTCGCCGCTGGCGAGCTGGAACGCGGCGAACAGGGCATCGGTCATGGTGCGCGACGGCAGCAGGAAGACCTCGCCCACTTCGAAGTCCTCGAAGTAGCGCTGAACGCAGAGTTGGTGCTTGATCATGCTGGGTTCCTTTTGTCTTGACGGGCTTCAGTTCGCGGTCATGTGCGCGGCGCGGGCGACCTCGCCCCACTTCTTCAGTTCGCCCTGCAGGAAAGCGCTCAGCGCGGCGGGCGTCGTGTCCGGTTGCAGCACCAGCCCCATGTCGTAGGCGCGGCGCCGCAGCTCCGGATCGGCAAGCGCGGCGCGCAACGTAGCGTTGAGCTTGTCGACGACCGGCGCCGGGGTGCCCGCCGGGGCCAAGACGGCGTTCCAGGTATAGGCCTCGTAGCCCGGCACCGCTTGCGCGATGGGCGGGGTACCGGGCGTCTGCGGCAGGGGCTGCGCCATCGACGTCGCCAGCAGCCTGACCGTGCCGGCCTGGACCTGCGCCAAGCCCGTGGGTGCGCTATCGATCATGAAGTCCAGGTGTCCGCCGATGACGTCTGCCATCGCCGGCGCGCTGCCGCGGTACGGCACGTGCATGGCGCGCACCCCGGCCAGATGGTTCAGCAATTCGCCGGCCAGGTGCGGCGCGCTGCCGATGCCGGCCGAGCCGTAGTTGACCTTGCCTGGCCTGGCCTTCAGATAGGCCATGAACTCCGGCAAGGTGGTGGCCGGCACGTTCTTGTTGACCACCAGCACCAGCGGCGCCTTGGCCGCCAGGCCGACCGGCGCAAAGTCCTCCACCGTGCGGTACGGCAGGTTGGAATGGATGCTGGGATTGACCGCGTGCGCCACCGTGGTCAGCAGCAAGGTATAGCCGTCGGCCGTGGCTCGGGCCACGGTTTCCGTGCCGACCAGGGTGCCGGCGCCGGTCCTGTTCTCGACCACCAGCGCCGCGCCCAGCTTGCGGCTCCAGGTCTCCGCCAAGGCCCGCGCGAAGGTGTCGGTGGGTCCGCCCGCCGCATACGGCACCACCAGGCGTACCGGCTTGGCCGGATAGTCCTGCGCCGCTACTGCGCCCCCCGCCAGCGCGCCCGCTGCGATCACGGCGGCGCCCGCCAAGGCGCGCCAGGGAAATCCATGTTTCATGCTTGTCTCCGTTGGTCTTTTGTGTGCGGCACAATATAGAGACGAGGCCGGAACCACGAATAGTCGAAAGTTTCTTATCCGGCTTAGAGCCCTTCTAACAGCGGCCCGCCACGGCGCTGCGCCGCCCGAATCCAGGTGCCCTCCTTGCGCTACGAACTGACCGACCTGCGCGTCTTTGTCGCCATTGCCGAAGCCAAGAGCCTCACCGGCGGAGCCTCCGACCTGCACCTGACCGCGCCATCGGCCAGCTACCGCCTGAAGAACCTGGAACAGGCCATGGGCGTGCCGCTGTTCGTGCGCACCCAGAAAGGCATGTCGCTCACCGCCGCCGGCATGACCGTGCTGCGCTATGCGCAGACCATACTGGGCAACGTCGAGCGCCTGCAGGCGGAAATGCGCCGCCACACCGACGGCGTCGAAGGCCATATCCGCGTCTACGCCAACAGCAGCACGCTGAGCAGCCTGCCCAGCGCGCTGAGCCGGTTCCTGGCCGCCTATCCAAACGTCAACGTGGATCTTGAGGAGCATCTCAGCGAGGAAACCGTCAAAGCGGTGCTGGACGGCCGCGCCGACATCGGGCTGGTCGCCGGCGCCATCGAAATGCGCGGGCTGGAATTCATCAGCTACGGCCAGGACGAACTGATCTTCATCATTCCCCCGCGCCACCCGCTCAGCCTGCACCCGCGCGTTTCACTCGAAACCGCGCTGTCGCACGATCTGGTCGCCATCGGCCGCAAGAGCAGCAACTTCCTGTACCTGCAGCAAATGGCCGAACAGATGGGGCTCAAACCTCGCGTACGCGTCCACGCGCCCAACTTCGACGCCGTGCTGCGCTGCGTCCAGGAAGGCGCCGGCATTTCGCTGGTGCCGCGTTCGGTGGCGGCCCCCGCGCTGGCGCAGGGCAAGGTCGAATGCGTGCAGATCGAGGAGTCCTGGGCCATGCGCGAGCAGCGCGCGGTGATGCGCAAGCAGGACGCCCTGCCCGGGTATGCGCGCGCCTTCGTCAGCTTTGTCACCGAGCCGCGGCCGGCCCTGGGCGACGATTAGAAAACCTCGAATCCCGCTTAAAGAATATCGACTGGCCGCGCGCGGACCCCGCATTCCATAATGCATCGCCGCCGCCGGGTCCGGCACGCGCCCCGGCCCACATCCCGCTTCCAGGACGATATGACCGCAGCTACCCGCCCCCTAGACGGCATCACCGTCATCGCGCTCGAACACGCCGTCGCCGCCCCTTTCGCCAGCCGCCAGTTGGCGGACCTGGGCGCGCGCGTCATTAAAATCGAACGGCCGGATGCTGGGGACTTTGCGCGGGGCTACGACGACACCGTGCGCGGCCAGTCGTCGTTCTTCGTGTGGGCCAACCGCGGCAAGGAGAGCCTGGCCCTGGACACCAAGGCTGCAGGCGCCGCGCAAGTGCTGCGCCGCCTGCTGGGCCAGGCTGATGTCTTCATCCAGAATCTCGCCCCCGGCGCCGCGCGCCGCATGGGCCTGGACTACGAAACGCTGCGCGCGGACTTCCCCAGGCTGATCGTGTGCGACATTTCCGGCTACGGAGATGACGGTCCCTACCGGGACAAAAAGGCCTATGACCTGCTGATACAGGCGGCTTCGGGACTGATCTCCCTTACCGGCACGCCCAACTCCCCTGCCCGCACGGGCATCTCCATCGCCGACATCGCGGCCGGCATGTATGCCTATTCCGGCATCCTGTCGGCGCTCATACAGCGCGGACGCACCGGCGCGGGATTGCGCGTCGAGGTGACCATGCTGGAGGCGCTGACGGAATGGACTTCCTATGCCTTGAATTTCGCGCATTACGGCGGCACCCCGCCCGCGCGCAACGGCGTGGCGCATCCCGCGATCGCGCCCTATGGACAATACCTCGCGGGAGACGGCAAGCCGGTGATATTCGGCCTGCAGAACGACCGCGAATGGCGCAGCTTCTGCACCCACGTGCTGGAGGATCCGGCGCTGGCCGACGACGAGCGCTATGCCACCAACGTCCAGCGCGTGCGGCACCGCGAGGCGCTGGATGCGCGCATCGCGCAGTGCTTTGCCTCGCTGTCGCGCGAACAGGTGCTGGCCAGGCTGGACCGGGGCGGCATCGCCAACTCGGCCTTGAACACCATGCATGAGGTCTGGGATCACCCGCAGTTTGCCGCGCGCGGCCGCTGGCGCGACGTGGCGACGCCAGGCGGTCCCATCCAGGCGTTGCTGCCGCCCGCGACCTTGTCTGACGCAAGCGCGGCCATGGGCGCCGTGCCCGCCTTGGGGCAGCACACCGCCGCCATCCTGGCGGAATTAGGGCTGGGCGCCGACAGCGCCTGATGGCGCGCGGCGCATGGATATGCCGAAAAAAAGGAGCAGCGATAGCTGCTCCTTCAAAAGACCCTACGAAGAAACCGTCTCCATCACCGCTGTGCAGAGATGGCCGGTTTCCCGCGGCGCCGGCGGGCGCGATTAAGCCTGGGTGGTATTAAACGACATCCGCAGCCTTAAGCACATCACTGAAATTGGGTATTTTTCGCCCCCGCAGCAACTTCAACGCATGGTTGATCACATCCGGAAACAAACGCCGGCACGGCTCCGATATCATCGCCACTCCCTGCGCCCCGCCCGCCCGTTCATGCGTCCATTGCCCATCCCCCACCGCCTTGCCTGCCGCCGCCCGACCCGCCTGATCGCCCTGGTTGCGCTGACCGCGCTGGCCGCCAGCTTCGGCCCGTCCGTCCAGGCGCAGACCGCCCGCAAGCCCTCGCCCTATGAGAACGTCCGCCCGTTGAACCCCGACGAGCGCACGGCGCAGCAGACGGAGGACGCCAAGAAAGGCGGCCCGGCCTTCCTGGGCCAGATCCGGACCCAAGCCGAATTCCAGCAGCTTGCCCGGGTCTACAACCCCGGCACGCCGCTGGAGATTCCGCACGTGTTGTTCGTGATCGACCGGAAACAGGGCGGCAAGATCTACTACGTCAACACGCCGCGCTACACGCTGCACGAGAACTTCGCGCGCGAGCGGCGCCTGCTGCCCGCCGACGACAAGGCCACGCTGATCGCGCAGTACAAGGACCCGCAGCGGCGTCTGCTGTTCGGCACCCTGAGCTGGCAACACGGCCTGCCCGGCTACACCTATGAATTCTGGGAAGGCGACCGGCTCACTCCGGAACTATTGAAGCTGACCGAGGAAAAACTGCAGGCCAGTTTCTACGAACCGATACGCTTCAAGGCCAATTCCACGCTGCACGAACAAGTCGCGCAGACCGCCGGCCTGGACGCCGTGACGCAGGAATCCTTGCTGCGCGAACAGACCTTCCTGCCGCTGAACACCGGCGTCGCCCAGGGCCGGCTGCGCATCGTCGCTTCGGTGGACGACACGCCGGACCTGTCGCCGACCGATATCCTGGTGCTGGACGAAGTGCCGGTCGCGCTGCCGCCGGTGGCCGGCCTGGTCACGCAACGGCCCTCCACACTGCTGTCCCACGTCAATCTGCTGGCCAAGGGCTGGCGCATTCCCAACGCCTACGTGCGCGACGCCGTGGCGGCGCTGCGCGAGCATGACGGCCAGTGGGTCGAGCTGACCGTCACCAGCAATGGCTATCAGGTGCAGCGCATCGCCAAGCCCGAAGTCGCGCCGCCGCCCAAGGCCGCCCTGCCACTCCCCAAGCCCGACCTGACGGTCAAGGCGATCAAGCCGCTCACCGGCATGACCACGCGCGACAGCCGTCATTGCGGCGTCAAGGCGGCCAACCTGGGCGCGCTGAAGTCCGTGCTGCCGCCCGCGGCCACCGTGCCGGACGGCTTTTGCATCCCCTTTGCGCAGTACGCGGCCTTCATGGCGCGGCTGGGCGTGCCGCAACGCATCGCCGCGCTGGAGCAGCGGCCGGACTTCGCCAGCGACGCCAACGTGCGCCGCGCCGAACTGGCCGCGCTGCGCCGGGACATCATCCAGGCCCAGCCCGATCCCACGCTGGCCGCCGCCTGGCTTGAACGCTGGCAGAAGCAGTTGCAAGGGCGCGGCGTGTTCGTGCGCAGCTCGTCCAATTCCGAAGACCTGCCGGGCTTTAGCGGCGCGGGGCTCTACACCACCGTGCCCAACGTCACGCAGGCCGACGCGCTGGCGCAGGCAGTGCAAACCGTGTGGGCCTCGGTCTACAACTATGAAGCGTACGAAGCCCGGCGCGCGGCCGGCATCGGTCAGGACGGCGTGGTGATGGCGGTGCTGGTGCAACAGGCCGCGGCGTCGGAAAGCTCGGGCGTCATGATCACGCGCGATCCTTTCGACGCCTCGCGCCGCTACGTCACCTACATCTCGGCCAAGCGCGGCCTGGGCATCAAGGTGGTGGAAGGCAAGCGCCAGGCCGAACAGCTGATGTACTCCAGCTGGTCCAAGGCGGTGCAGGTGCTGAGCCGTTCCGCCGAGGACACCCAGTTGGTGGCGGACGCCGCGGGCGGCGTGCGCGAAGTGCCGATCGAAGGCACGCGCCAGGTACTGAACGATGCCCTGGTGGCGCGCCTGGCTTCTGTAGCCAGCCAGGTCAAGCAGCGCCTGGGCGGGGTGGACCAGGATATCGAATGGGCCGTGCAGGGCGACAACATCCTGATCCTGCAGGCCCGGCCGTATATCGACGGCAGCCGGTAAAGACCTTAGTCCGGGCTCGCACCCGAGGCCTGCACCACCTGCTTCCACTGCATGAACTCGGCCTGCTGGCGCGCCGCCAGCTCGGCCGGGCCGTCATGCATCATCGTCACCCCCAGCTGGTCGAACTTCTGTTGCAGCGCCTGGTCCGCCAGGACTTTCCGGATCGCCTGGTGCAAGGTGTCGATAGACGCGCGGGGCGCTTCCTTGGCGCCATAGAACGCGACCCACAGGTCGCCGCGGAAACCCGGTATGGCTTCGTTTATGGCAGGCACGTCAGGCAGCAGGGCGTTGCGCTTTTCGCTGCTGACGCCCAGCGCGCGCAGCTTGCCGGCCTTGATGCCTTCGACCGCCGAAGGCAGGCTGGCGAACAGCATGGGCACCTGGTTGCCCATCACGTCCGCCATGGCCGGCGATACGCCGCGATAGGGAATGTGCTGCATGCGCAGGCCGCCCATCTGGTCCAGCATCACGCCCAGCAGATGGTTCAGGGTCCCCGCGCCGGCCGAGGCGTACTGGTACTTTTCCGGATTGGCCTTGATCAGGGCCATGAATTCCTTCATGTCCTTGGCGGGGAAAGCGGGATTCACGCACAGCACGTTGGGCACTTCGCCCACTGCGGCGATCGGCGTGAAGTCCTTGATCGGATCGAATTTCGCGTCCTTGTAGACCCAGGGCACGATCAACTGGTTGCTGTTCGCCGTGAACAGCACGGTGTAGCCGTCCTGCGGCTCGCGCAGGAAGGCTTGCGTGCCCACCACGCCGCCGGCGCCAGGCTTGTTGATGACGACCACGGGCTGGCCGAGTTCGGCGCCGAGCTTTTCCGCCATGATGCGCGCGACGATGTCCACCGTGCCGCCGGCCGCCGTGGGCACGACGACGTTGATGGGACGGTCAGGAAAGGCCGCGTGGGCCTGCCCCAATCCCGTCACGGCCGCCGCGGCGCACAGGGCCAATATGCCCTGCCTCAGTGTCTTGAATCCCATTTCATTCCCCTTGCTGTTTCAGCAGATGATGTAACTTCCGGCCGGCCGCGAGCAAGGCTTGGTCCTCGCCCAGATCGCCGACCAATTGCAGGCCCAAAGGCAGTCCCGCGCGGCTGAACCCGGTCGGCAGGTGCAGGCATGGCCACCCCAGCACCGACCAGATCTTGTTGTATGAGGCGTCGCCGGTGTGTTCGAGCCCATGCGGCGCGGGCCCCGGCGTGCTGGGCGTAAGCACCAGGTCGGCGCCGCCATAGAGCGCATTCCAGCCGTGACGCAGCTTGGCCTGGACCGCGCGCATCTCCTGGTACTGCCCGGCGCCGATGGCCAGGCCATGCGCCACCGCCTGGCGCAGGGCGCCGCTCAAGGCGTGCCCCTGGCGCTCCAATACCGGCGCCAGGCTGCGCGCAAATTCGTAGTGCATGATCACGTCGTGCGCCTGCAGCAAGAGCGCAGTCTCGTGCTCGGCTTCCACGGTCACGCACCGCACCCCGTGCGCGGTCAGGACTGCGCGGGCGCGCTCGATCTCGGCCCGGCTCTCGGCGCACAATCCGGCTTTCGGATTGTTCAGCTGCACCGCAATGGTCAGTTGCCGCTGCTCCGCGGCGTCCGCGTCCGCGTCCGCGCCGCCGATGAGCACATCCGCAATGGCCTGGACATCCGCCACGCTATTCGCGTACCAGCCTATGGTGTCCAGCGATTCGCAGGTGAGCTTCATGCCGTCCCGGAACACGCGGCCTACGCTCGGCTTGAATCCCACCACTCCGCAATACGCGGCCGGGCGAATCATCGAGCCTCCGGTCTGCGTGCCCAAGGCGGCAGGCACCATGCCGGCCGCCACGGCGGCTGCGGAACCGCTTGAAGAGCCGCCAGGCGTATGCGCCGGCGCATGGGGATTGCGGGTGGGACCTGGCGTCCTGAAGGCGAATTCGGCGGTCACCGTCTTGCCCACGGGGATCGCGCCGGCTGCACGCAACATGCCCACGCTGCAAGCGTCGAACGCCGCCCTGCCGGTAGTCAACGCGGGCGCCCCGAAACTGGTGGGCATATCGGCCACGTCGATCACGTCCTTGATGCCGATGGGCACGCCGGCCAGCGCGCCAGCGGCATGGCGCGCCGGTTCCATCTGTTCCAGCGCCGCGACGGGCAGCACATGGCTCCAGGCGCGGATCGCCGGCTCTTGCCGGGCGATGGCCGCCAGGCTCTGGCGCGCCGCCGCGAACACCGCCGCCTCGCCGTCCCTCACCCCTTGAGCGATGGCAGTGACTGAAGCAGGAGTGGAAGCGAGGGACATGTGCGAATCCGGCAGGCCGGTTGAATGTAGCGATGCGGCATCTTAGGAACTGGACTAATCTATGTCCAATTGGTAATTTCACCTTGATTATGTCGAAATCAGAATTAATCTTCCTGGACGGCCGTCTGCTGGTCCTGTTCTGCACGCTGGCGGAAGAACTGCATTTCGCCCGCGCTGCGGCGCGCCTGTTCATGACGCAGCCGCCCCTGACGCAGCAGATCAAGCGGCTGGAAGCGATCGTCGGCGTGCCCCTGTTCGTGCGCACCACGCGCTCGGTGAAACTGACGCCCGCTGGCGAAATCATGTACGAACGGGCGCGCAAGATCGCCGCGGATACCCAGCTCATGCTGCGCCAGGCGCGGCGGACGGCGCGCGGCGAGACCGGCTCGCTGGTGATAGGCATCACGCCCAGCGCCGCGAGTTCGCCGCTGGTGTCGGCGCTCAGCCACTATCGCGATGCGCACCCGGAAGTCCGCATCGACCTGCGCGAGATGAATTCCGTGGACATGGAGCCCGCGCTGCGGTCGCGCGCCGTCGACGTGGCGCTGATGCGTCCGCATCCGCTGGACGCGGATATCGCGACCCGCGTCATCTACGAAGAGCCCCTGCGCGTGGCGCTGCGCCACGACCATGCGCTGGCGCATCAGCGCGATGTTGCGCTGGAAGAACTGCTGGAATTTCCCCTGGTGGGCTACCGCCAGGACATCTCACCGTACTTCCGCAGCATGATCCAGACGTTGTTCGCGCGTGCTCAACTGAAGCCGGAAATCGCGCAGGAAAGCGTCATTCCCACGCTGCTGACGCTGGTGGAAGCCGGCATCGGGCCGGCGCTGGTACCCCAATCATTGTCCCGGATGCGCACGGATTCATTGCGCTTCCTGCCTTTGCGCGATGTGGCGGGAGCCACGGCTCAGGTGGTGTTGGCGGCGTTGCGCGACCAGGGCAATCCTGCGGTGGAGGGATTCAGCGCCGCCTTGGCGCAAGCCGTAGCCCCTCGCTAGGCAAACGCCCAGGCCTTCGACGGAACGCCGCACGAGCGCGGCGTTCCGCGGCTCCTAGATGTGCAGCGCGTGACCCAGCGCCTTGAGCGCCGCTTCCTGCACCGCTTCACCCAGGGTCGGGTGCGCGTGGATGGTGCCCGCCACGTCTTCCAGCGTGGCACCCATTTCCAGCGACTGGCCGAAGGCCGTCGACAGTTCCGACACGCCACGCCCCACCGCTTGCCAGCCCAGGATCAGGTGGTTGTCGCGGCGCGCGACCACGCGCACGAAGCCGTCGGTGGATTCCAGCGTCATCGAACGCCCATTGGCGGCAAACGGGAAGGACGCCGTCAGGCAATCCAGGCCAGCGCTTTCCGCCTCATTGGGCGACAGGCCCGCCACCACGACCTCGGGATCGGTGAAGCAGACCGCCGGAATCGACGCCGGCTGGAAATGCCGGCGCTTGCCCGCCACCAACTCGGCCACCATCTCGCCCTGCGCCATGGCGCGGTGCGCCAGCATGGGCTCGCCAGCGATATCGCCGATGGCCCAGACGTCGCGCATGGAGGTGCGGCACTGGTCGTCGATGCGCAGCGCGTTGCCCTTGCGGTCCAGCTGCAGGCTTTCCAGCCCCCAGTCCTGCGTGCGCGGACGCCGTCCCACCGCGATCAGCACGCGGTCGGCCGGCAACAGCGTTTCGACGCCGGCCGCATCCTGCACCCGCACCGCATTGCCGGCGCCGTTCAGGCCCAGCACCTTGCGCCCCAGATGCAGATCCACGCCCATCTTCGTCAGCGCGGCTGCCACCGGCTTGGTGAGTTCGGCGTCGTAGGTCGGCAGGATGCGGTCCTGCGCTTCCACCACCGCCACTTCGGCGCCGAGCTTGCGGTACACGGTGCCGAGTTCCAGGCCGATGTAGCCGCCGCCCACCACCACCAATTGCTTGGGGATGCTGGTCGGCGACAGCGCCTCGGTGGACGACACCACCATGCCGCCGAAAGGCATGGACGGCAGCGGCGTGGGCTCGGAGCCCGCCGCCAGCAGCAGGTGTTCGCACTGGATGCGGATGACGCCGGATTCGCCGCTGTCCACTTCCACCGTCTTGCCGTCCAGCAGCCGGGCCCAGCCGCGCACCACTTCCACACCGTTCTTCTTCAGCAGCGCGGCCACGCCGCCGGTCAGTTTGCCGACGATGCCGTCCTTCCAGGCCACGGTCTGGGCCAGGTCGATGGCGGGCGCCGACACCGAAATGCCCAGTGCCGACTTGCCGGCGTAATGGCGCGCCTTGTCGAATTCCTCGGCCGCGTGGATCAGCGCCTTGGAGGGGATGCAGCCGATGTTCAGGCAGGTGCCACCCAACTGTGCGCCTTCGACCAGGATGGTCGGCACGCCCAGTTGGCCAGCGCGGATGGCGGCGACGTAGCCGCCGGGGCCGCCGCCGATCACCAGCAAAGTCGTAGTCTTAGTGATCTGGCTCATGCTTACTCCACGAAAAGCAGCGCGGGTTGTTCCAGCAGCGCGCGCACCGCCTGGATGAAGCGCGCCGCGTCCATGCCGTCCACCACGCGGTGGTCGAAGGACGACGACAGGTTCATCAACTTGCGCGCCACCACGGCGCCATTGCGGATGGCGGGCCGCTCGACGATGCGGTTCACGCCCACGATGCCGACCTCCGGATGGTTGATCACCGGCGTGGTGACGATGCCGCCCAGCGGGCCCAGGCTGGTGATGGTGATGGTGGACCCCGACAGTTCGTCGCGGCTGGCGCTGCCCGTGCGCACCGCCTCGGCCAGGCGGACGATCTCGGCCGCCATGGACCAAAGATCGCGCGCCTCGGCGTGGCGCATGACCGGCACCATCAGCCCGCCGTCGCTTTGCGTGGCGATGCCGATGTGGACCGCGCCGTAGCGCGTGACCACGCCGCCTTCGTCGTCGTAGCGCGCGTTGATCTGCGGGAAATCGCGCAACGCCACCACCATGGCGCGCGCCAGCAGCGGCAACAGCGTGAGCTTGCCGCGCGAGGCGCCCCATTTCTGGTTGAGGCTGGCGCGCAGCTCTTCCAGTTCGGTCACGTCGATTTCCTCGACGTAGCTGAAGTGCGGGATGCGGCGCTTGGACTCGGCCATCTTCTGCGCGATCTTGCGGCGCAGGCCGATGACCGGCACGTTTTCCTCGTCGTTGCGCTCGGCGTAGGCCACGCCGCCGCGGGCTTGAGCGCCCCCGCCCTGCCCTTGCAGGTAGGCGTCCAGGTCTTCGTGCAGGATGCGGCCGGCCGGGCCGCTGCCTTGCACGTAGCGCAACTCGATGCCCAGGTCCCAGGCGCGCTTGCGCACGGCCGGCGAGGCCAGCGGCTTGTCGCCGGGCTGGCGCGCGACGGCGGCGGGCGCCTGGCGCGCGGGCTGGGCCGGCGACTGCGCGGACGGTTTGACGGGCGCGGCGGCCTCGGCGGCAGCCTTCGGCGCCGGCGCGGGCTGCGGTGCGGGCGCGGCGGCAACAGGCTGCGTCGCAGCGGGAGCCGCGACAGCCTTGGCCGGCGCTGCATCCGCGCCCGGCTTCAGGTTGCCCTCGCCTTCCACTTCCAGGCGGATCAGCTCGCCGCCCACGGCCATGACCTGCCCCACATCCCCGCCCAGCGCGACCACGCGACCGACCACCGGCGCGGGGATCTCGACCGTGGCCTTGTCCGTCATGACGTCGGCCAGCGGCTGGTCCTCGGCCACCATGTCGCCGATCTTCACGTGCCAGGCGACCAGTTCTACTTCCGCGATGCCTTCGCCGATGTCGGGCATCTTGATGACATGAATACCCATCTCTCAACCCTCCATCGCGCGCTTGAACGCTTCGCCAACCCGGCGCGGGCCGGGGAAGTACGCCCATTCCTGCGCGTGGGGATACGGCGTATCCCAGCCGGTCACGCGCTCCACGGGCGCCTCCAGATGATGGAAGCAGTGTTCCTGCACCAGCGCAATCAGCTCGGCGCCGAAGCCGCAGGTGCGCGTGGCCTCGTGCACCACCACGCAACGGCCGGTCTTCTTGACCGAGTTGACGATGGCGTCCAGGTCCAGCGGCCACAGGCTGCGCAGGTCGATGACCTCGGCGTCGATGCCGGTTTCCTCGGCGGCCGTCAGCGACACGTGCACGGTGGTGCCGTAGGTCAGCACGGTCAGCGCGTTGCCGGGCCGCACGATGGCGGCCGTGTCCAGCGGCACGGTGTAGTAGCCGGTAGGCACCACACTGCCCGGACGTCCGGTCCAGGGCGTGACGGGCCGGTCGTGGTGGCCGTCGAACGGACCGTTGTAGAGCCGCTTGGGCTCCAGGAAGATGACCGGATCGTCGTTCTCGATGGCCGCGATCAGCAGGCCCTTGGCGTCATAGGGATTGGACGGCATCACCGTGCGCAGCCCGCAGACCTGCGTGAACATGGCCTCGGGGCTCTGGCTGTGCGTCTGTCCGCCGTAAATGCCACCGCCGCAAGGCATGCGGATGGTCATGGGCGCGACGAATTCGTTGACCGAGCGGTAGCGCAGGCGCGCAGCCTCGGACACGATCTGGTCCGAAGCCGGATAGAAATAGTCGGCGAACTGGATCTCGCAGACCGGACGCAGGCCGTAGGCGCCCATGCCCACCGCCACGCCGACGATGCCGCCTTCGGAGATGGGCGTGTCAAACACGCGCGAGCTGCCGTACTTGGTCTGCAGGCCTTCCGTGCAGCGGAACACGCCGCCGAAATAGCCCACGTCCTGGCCGAACACCACGACATTGTTGTCGCGCTCCAGCATCACATCCATGGCCGAGCGCAAAGCCTGGATCATGGTCATCGGCGCAGAGGCCGGACCAGCGTTGTTATCGATAGCCATGATCAGACTCCGAGCTGCTGACGCTGCCGGCGCAGATGCTCCGGCATGTCCTTGTAGACGTCTTCAAAGATGCTGGCGGCGCTGGGGACGTGACCGTCCACCAGGGTGCCGTAGCTTTCCGCTTCCTTCTGCGCCGCCAGGATCTCGGCGTCGAGCTCGGCCTTGACGGCTTCATGCTCCTCGTCGGACCAGATGCCCAGCAGGATCAGGTGCTTCTTGAAGCGCGCGATCGGATCGCCCAGCGGGAAGTGGCTCCAGTCGTCGCCGGGACGGTACTTGGAGGGATCGTCGGAGGTCGAGTGCGGGCCGGCGCGGTAGGTGACCCATTCGATCAGGGTCGGCCCCAGGTTGCGGCGGGCGCGTTCGGCGGCCCAGCTCGAGGCGGAATAGACCGCCAGGAAATCATTGCCGTCCACCCGCAGCGACGCGATGCCGCAGCCCACGCCGCGGCCCGCGAAGGTCGCGCCTTCGCCGCCGGCAATCGCCTGAAAGGTGGAGATGGCCCACTGGTTGTTGACCACGTTGAGGATGACCGGGGCGCGGTAGACGTGCGCGAAGGTCAGCGCGGTATGGAAGTCGGCCTCGGCGGTGGCGCCGTCGCCGATCCAGCCGGAGGCGATGCGGGTGTCGCCCTTGATGGCCGAGGCCATGCCCCAGCCCACCGCCTGGATGAACTGCGTGGCCAGGTTGCCCGAGATGCTGAAGAAGCCGCGTTCACGATCGGAGTACATGACCGGCAGCTGGCGGCCCTTGAGCGGATCGCGTTCGTTGGACATCAGCTGGCACATCATGGTGACCAGCGAGACGTCGCGCGCCAGCAGGATGCTTTGCTGGCGGTAGGTCGGAAAGCACATGTCGCCCTGTTCCAGCGCCATGGCGTGGGCGGTGCCGATGGCTTCTTCGCCCAGGCTCTGCATGTAGAAGGAGATCTTCTTCTTGCGCTGGGCGGTCAGCATGCGCGCATCGAAGAGGCGCGTCTTCAGCATGTTGCGCATGCCGGCGCGCAGCTGCTCGTGGCTCAGTTCCGGCGCCCAGGGCCCGACCGCGCTGCCGTCGTCGGCGATCACCCGGACCAGGCTGTAGGCCAGTCCGCCGGTATCGACCGCGGCAACATCAATGGGGGGTTTGGGCACATCGCCGGGCGGCGACAGGTGCAGATAGGAAAAGTCGGTCTTGCAACCCGGGCGGCCGGTAGGCTCCGGGACGTGCAACTTCAACGGCCCATATTGGCTCATGTATTGTCTCCACGCTTGATCGTGTCATGCGCATTCTTCTTACCAAGACACTGCCCAAGGGGGTGACCTCGGACATTGCCATCGTCGGCCCGTGCAAAGGGATGAACATGCAAGGCCGGGAGCCAGAGTAGCACAGGGCGCGGCCCCGAGACAGGGGCCGCGGCGGGCCTCGCTATCGGCGGTGGCCGAGGGTCGCGTGGCGCGTGCGGGGATCGCGGCAGCGGCAGCAGGCGGCGTCATATACTGCCTGTCCCTGATACGCTGGAAACCGACGTGCCCCGATCGACCGCCTCGAAATGGTTCAGCTGGACCGGCATCGTGTTCGCCGCGCTTTACCTCGCCATCGTCATCCTCTGCATCGCCGCCGCGCTCTCGGCCGACGGTGACGACAAAGGACGATTCGTCTTGCTGCAATTGCCGCTGGCGCTGCAACTGGCGCTGCTGCATGAATTGAACCTGGACCGCCTGCTGGGCGACCTGTCCTGGGTCGGCGGCTACCTGCTGATCGGGCTGCCGACGCTGGCCCTCTTCTACTTCGCAGGCTGGGGCCTGGAGCAGCTCGTGCGCGCGGCGTTCCGGCCGATCGCGGGCCGGCGCTAGACAAGCGCCTCATGAAAAAAACCGGCCTATTGAACTGACCCCCGAAAGTTGGACGTAGATCCAACCTTCGGGGGTTTTTACATGACGAAGTACGACGAGCGCTTTAAGCTGCGCGCGGTCAAGAAATGTTTATCAGGGCAACACAGTATTGAGTTGATTGCTGCTGAACTGCAGGTCGACTACTCGATGCTGCGGCGTTGGGTGTCGGGTTTTCAGATCCATGGGCGCGCGGCCTTGGCCAAGAAGTCCGGTCACTATGACGCGCAGTTCAAGCTGAGGGTGTTGAAGCACGCCGAGCGGGAGGGGCTGTCAGACCGAGAGGTGGTCGCGCTCTACGATATTCGGTCAGCGGGTTCGATAGGCCAATGGCGCGCTCAGTATCATAAGCATGGTATTGGGGCGTTGGAGCCCCAGCCGAGAGGACAACGCGCCATGCCACATAAGTATCCCCCCGAGCCAGTGCCCAAAGACATGACCGAGGAGGAGCTACGCGAAGAGGTCGCGAACCTGCGAGCGGAGCTGGACTACCTAAAAAAGCTCGATGCCTTGATCGAAGCGGAAAAGACCCAAGCGCTCGTTGCAAAGCGCAAGTGGTCCAAGAATTGAGGCATAAGCATCCGCTGGAACGGTTGCTGCGCGCAGCCAAACTGTCGCGCAGCACGTTCTACTATCACCTGAAGGCGCAGGGCGCTGCCGATCAGTACGCTGATTTGAAGGCACGCATCAGTGCGGTCTATGCACGCCACAAGGGCCGCTACGGCTATCGCCGGATCACGGCCGCGTTACGCCAGGCGGGGGAATTAGTGAATCACAAAACGGTACAGAAGCTGATGCAGAGGCTGGGCCTGAAGTCGTTGGTGCGAGTCAAAAAGTACCGCTCTTACCGAGGCCAGTCGCATCACGTGGCGGCCAACGTGCTGGCGCGCGACTTCGTTGCTGAGCGGCCGAACCAAAAGTGGGTTACCGATGTGACCGAGTTCAAGGTACGAGGCGAAAAGCTGTATCTGTCGCCGGTCATGGACCTGTATAACGGTGAGATCGTGGCCTATGAGACCAGCCAACGGCCAGTGTTCAAGCTTATTGGCACCATGGTGAAGAAAGCGCTGGCGCGGCTCAAGCCCACCGACAGCCCCATCCTGCACTCAGACCAGGGCTGGCAGTATCAACATCCCCAATACCGCCGCATGCTGGCAGATCGGTCGCTTACCCAAAGCATGTCGCGCAGGGGAAATTGTCTGGACAACGCCGCCATGGAGAGCTTCTTTGGCACGTTGAAGTCCGAATTCTTCCACCTGAATCGCTTCGAAAACGTCGCGCAGTTACAGGCGGGCATCCGCCAGTACATCCGTTATTACAATCACGAACGCATCAAACTCAAGCTAAAAGGCCTGAGTCCGGTGCAGTACCGAGCTCAGGCCTTCGGGCTTTAGCTTCTGATCATCCAACTTCTGGGGGTCAGTTCATATGGCCGGTTTTTCGTATGGAGCAGTGAGGCCCGCGGCCTCAAACGGGACCGGTCCACTCCGTGACGAACTCGCGGTAGTCCGGGCGGTTGGCGGGCGGCACGGCGCAAGCCGGCGTGCCTATCGCCAAAAAGCCCAGGAAACGGTAGTCCAGCGCGTCCAGGCCCAGCGCGTTCTGCACGTCTTCCACGTAGGTGCCGATGCCGGTGCTCCAGAACGCGCCGTAGCCCAGCATGTGCACGGCGTTCAGCAGGTTCATGGTGGCGGCGCCGGTGGCCAGCAGCTGTTCCTGTTCCGGGATCTTGGTGTTGTCGTGCGCGATCTTCTGCGCCACCGCCACGAACAGGGGCACGCCGGCCATCCACTCGCGCACGGACTTTTCCTTTTCCGGCGTCATGCGCGGATCGCCGCTGCGCTTGACGGCGTCCAGCGCCAGATCGGCCAGCTTGCCGATGGCCTCGCCCTGGATCACCACGAAGCGCCAGGGACGCAGGGCGCCATGGTCGGGCGCCGACATGGCCGCCTGCAGGATCTGTTCAAGTTCCTCGGGCTTGGGCGCCGGGGCGCGGAGGAACTTGAAGGAACGGCGCGTATTCAGGGCGTGCAGCGGGGTGGCGGTCTGGGTTGTGGTCATCGGATCTGGCGTCAATGAGAAAGAAACACAATTCATATTACGCCACTCCGCTGCCGCGGACCGTCATCCCCCCGGACCGCCAGAGGTCATTCGATCTGGATGCCGACTTCCTTGATGACGCTTGCCCAGCGCGCCAGCTCCGCGTTGACGAACTGGCCCAACTCGGCCGGGCTGCTGGCGCCGGGCGTCGCGCCCTCGCCCTTGAAGCGGGTCTGCAAGGCCGGCACGGCCAGCGAACGCGCCACCGCCTGGTTCAGCACTGCGACCACGGCGTCCGGCGTGCCCTTGGGCGCCATCAGCGCATTCCAGGTGTTGATCTCGTAGCCCTTGAACATGGGGTCCTCGGCCACCGTGGGCACGTCGGGCAGTTCCGCCGAACGGTCGCGCGTGGTCACGGCCAAGGCGCGCAGCGCGCCGGCGCGGACCTGCGGCAAGGCCGCCGGCAAGGTGGCGAAGCTGAACTGGGTTTCACCGCTCATGACCGAGGAATTGGCCAACGATCCGCCGCGGTACGGCACGTGCTGGATCTGCACCTTGGCCTCCGAGGCGAACATGGCCCCGGCCACGTGCACCGGCGAGCCGTTGCCGCTGGAGGAATAGTTCAGGTCGCCCGGCTTCTCGCGCGCCAGCTTGACCAGGTCGGCCACCGACGCCACCGGCAGCTTGGGATTGGCGACCAGTACCAGCGGGATCGAGGCAATCATGCTGACCGGCGTGAAGCCGCCCACCGGGTCGTAGCCCAGCGACTTCTTGTACACGACCGGGTTGATGCCGTGGCTGGACACGGTGGCCATGAACAGGGTGTAGCCGTCGGGCGCGGCCTGCTGCACGGAGGCCGCGGCGATGTTGCCGGCGGCGCCGGCCTTGTTCTCGATGATGACGGGCTGTTTGAGCTCCTTGCTCAACTGCTCGCCCAGCGCGCGCGCCAGGATGTCCGTGGTGCCGCCGGCGGCGTAACCCACCACGATGCGCACCGGCTGACTGGGATAGGCCCCCTGCGCATGCAGCGGCGCCGCGCACAGCCACACTGCCAGGCCCGCCAGGCCTGCCCTCAGATGAACCGCTTTCATGTCTGTCTCCTCGTCGCCGCGCTTGTTGCGCGGTCTATGGCCTGGCCGTCCCCGATGGGATCGGTGGCCGGGTTGATCCGGTCCGCGCGCGGATTCCGGACGCAAGCCTCCCCCGGCCGCGCCGGCAACGGCGCGGACCTGCAAGCCGCGTAGGGAATCCGGCCCGCGGCCGGAAATCAGGTGCCGGTGAACACCGGCGCTCTCTTTTCCGCGAACGCCTTGCGGCCTTCGCGGTAGTCATTGCTTTCGAAACACGCCAGCACCAGCCGGCGCATGCCTTCCACATCGACCTTCGGCCCCAGTTGCTGGAGCTGGCGGATCATCTTCTTGCCGGCGCGCAGCGTCAGCGGCGCGTTGGCCTGGATCTGGACCAGCATGGTCTCCAGCACCTGCGGTAATTCTTCCACCGGCGCCACCTTGCGGATCAGGCCCAGTTCCTTGGCCTGATGGGCGTCGTAGCGCGCGGCGGTCAGGAATATCTCCAGCGCATTGGCCGGGCCGACCGCGGTCACCAAATTGCGGATCGCGGTCAGGCGGTAGCCCAGGCCCAGCTTGCCGGCGGGGATCGCGAAACTGCTGTTGTCGGAAGCGATGCGGATGTCGCAGCACAGGGCGATGTTCAGGCCGCCGCCGATGCAATAGCCCTGGATGTAGGCAATCGTGGGTTTGTCATAGTCATACAGCGCCAGTTGCGCGGTTTCGGCGACGCGCTCGTATTCGACCACCGCGTCTTCGCCGCTGCGCAACGTATCGAACTGCGAGATGTTCGCGCCGCTGACAAAGGCCTTGCCGCCCGCCCCCTGCAGCACCACCGCCCGGATCTCCGGGTCCTGGCGGAAGGCTTCCAGCACCACGGGCACGGCCTCCCACATGGCGAACGATACGGCGTTGTGCCGCTGCGGATCGTTGAAGGTCAGCCAACCTATCGCGCCGCGCTTCTCGGCCACGATGTTGTCGGTGATGTCGCCCTGCAGGATGCGTTGGATATTCACGGTTGCTTTCCTTGTATGACGGTCTGGTGCCGTTGGATGCCATTGGTCAGGTGGGCGCGCATGGCAAGGCGCGCGGCCTCGCTGTCGCCAGCCACGATGGCGTCGAAGATGCGGTGGTGTTCGCGTTCGATTTCCGGCACGCGCTCGGTGCCGGCGCTGGTGTAGCGCAGCGTGCGCACGGCGCCGCGGAACACGTGGCGCAGGTGCGCCAGCAGGCGCACGAAGTAAGGGTTGTTGGTGGCCTCGCCCACGGCCATGTGGAAGTCCAGCGCATGGTCGGCGCCGGCCTGCCAATCGTTGCCTGCCGCGTCGACCCGTTGCAGGGCCTGGCGCAGGGTTTCGATCTGTTCGGGGGTGCGATGCAAGGCCGCCTGCGCCGCCGCGCCAGACTCCAGTTCCACGCGCAGCTGGAAGATGTGCGCCAGCGGCTCGGGCTGGAGCAGATCTTCGGGCGCGATCTCGAAGTTGCGCGTGCCCACGTCCTGCGCCACGAAGGAACCCACGCCGCGCCGCGTATCGACATAGCCCGACAGCTTCAGCCGCGCGATCGCCTCGCGCACCACGTTGCGGCTGACGGCGAACATCTGCGCCAGCTCGAATTCCGTGGGCAGGCGCTGGCCTGGCTCGAATTCGCGCGCCACGATCTTCTGGCGGATCTGCGAGGCGATCTCGTCCGGCAGATTATCGGGGCGTCCCAGGCTGGTAAAGACCTGGTCGGCGGTGGTGGGTTGGGCATTCATGTCTGGGCTGTCTCCGTCTGGGCCGCCGGATACGCGGGCGGCCTTGGCGGCGATATTATGGCTTGGAGCCTGGGCCTGCGGCCCTCAGATGACGCCCTCGCGGGCCAATTGCTGCAAGTCGGCCTGCGCCAGGCCCAACATGCCGCCATAGACGTCGCCGTTGTGCTGGCCGCGTTCCGGCGCGGGCGCCATCTCTCCGGGCGCCGAACGGCTCAGGATCATGGGCTGCCCCACCACCGAAATCGGTCCCAATGAGGGATGCCGGATCTCGCGGCTCAGCCCCAGGTGCTGCACCTGCGGATCCTGGAAGGTCTGGTCCATGCCCAGGATCGGGCCGCAAGGCACGCCCTCCTTGTTCATCAGTGCAATCCACTCGGCGGTGCGCCGGGTGCTGGTGCGCGCGCCGATGGCCGCGTTCAGCGCCGGGCGGTTGCGCGCCCGCAGCGGCACGGTCAGGAAACGCTCGTCCTCGATCAGTTCCGGCAGTTCCAGCACGCGGCACAGCCGCGCGTAGATGTCGTTGCCCATGGCCGCGATATTCATATAGCCGTCGCTGGTGGGGAACACGCCGGTCGGGCTGCTGGTGGGATGGTCGTTGCCGCTCTGACCCGGCACCTCGCCGTTCATCAGCCAGCGCATCGCCTGGAAATCCATCATCCAGACTTGGGATTGCAGCAGCGAGGTCTGCACCCACTGCCCCTGCCCCGAGACCTCGCGCTCCAGCAGCGCGATGAAGATGCCGATGGCGCAGAACAGGCCGGAGGTCAGGTCCGCCACCGGAATCCCGGCCCGCATGGGGCCGCGGCCGGGCTCGCCGGTTACCGACATCAAGCCGCCTATGCCCTGCGCGATCTGGTCCAGTCCCGGCCGTCCGGCATAAGGGCCGTCCTGGCCGAAGCCGGAGACGCTGGCGTAGACGATGCGCGGATTCACCTGACGCAGCGTCTCGTAATCGATGCCCAGCTTGAACTTGACGTTGGGCCGGTAGTTTTCCACCACCACGTCGGCCTGGCGCACCAGGTCCAGGAACAGCGCCCGGCCCTGCGGATGCTTCAGGTTCAGCGTGACGCTGCGCTTGTTGCGGTGGGTGTTCTGGTAGTCCGCGAACTGGGCCGAGCCGCCCGGCTTGTCGTCCTGCTCGTCGCTTGGCTCCTCGATCTTGATGACGGTGGCGCCCCAGTCCGCGAACTGGCGCACGGCGGCGGGACCCGAGCGCACCCGCGTCAGGTCCAGGACGGTGAATCGGCCCAAGGGCTTGGAGTCCATGCTTGTCTGCCTCTCTGTTCGGCGCTGCTGGTCGAGGACCGCGGCTGCCTTGGCTTTATTTGTTGGATGTTGGACATCTTACATGTCGAATTTGAGCGCAACAAGACACCGCCGCAGTTTTTCGCGGCGGGTTTTCCCTAGCGTCTTGCTTGCACGGGCCGGTATCCGCCCTCAGTCGTATCCACCCAAGCGACGTTCAGCCCAGGTGCGTGTGGCGTTCCTGGCGCTCTTCGACCTGCATTTCACTCAGGCCATGCAGGATGCCGCAGTCTTCCGCATCGGGCCGGGCCGACAGGCAGCGCTGGCGCAGTTCGGTGAGCTGGGTCTTGAGCTGACTCAGTTCGGCGATGCGCTCATCCACGTGGGAGATGTGCTCGTCGAACAGTTCATTGATGGGGCCGCAACCGCTCTGGTGGTTGTCCGCCAGCGACAGGATGGCGCGGATCTCGTCCTGCGTCATATCCAGCGCACGACAGTTGCGGATCAGCCGCAACCGTTCCAGGTGCGGCTGGCCATAGCTGCGGTAGTTGTTCAGCCCCCTTTCCGGGGCCGGCAACAGCCCTTCTTTCTCGTAATACCTGACGGTCTCGACCGTGGTTCCGGCCGCCGTGGCCAATTCGCCGATACGCATCGCTGCCTCCCGGATCGCATCCGATTGATATAGGGGGTTGACCCTATAGTAACTCCAAGGTGTGGAATAGCGTCACCAGCTTATTTCAAGGCAGAGGACGATGTCTTTACCTCCGGTCAAAAAACACGAACATAGGCCCACCGGCCAAGGCGGCGGCGGCTGCTGCGCGCACGATGAACACGATGCTCCCGCCCGGAACGCCCGGGCTGCTGCCGGACATGAACATGCCGGACACGACCACACGGGCCACGGTCACGCGGATCACAGCCACGCGGGCCATGATCACAGCCACGACCGCGCCGGCCATGATCACGCCCACGATCACAAACATGACCACAGCCATAAGCACGATCACGGCGGCGACGCCTGCTGCGGCCATGGCGACGGCCAGCCCTTCAGCGTCTCGAGCGCCGGCGCAGCCGCGCTCAGCGCCGGCCCGGGCCAGTCGCTGGCGCGCCTGCGGATCGGCCAGATGGACTGCCCCACCGAGGAAACTCTGATCCGCAAGAAGCTGGACAACATGGCCGACGTGCACGCGCTGGACTTCAACCTGATGCAGCGCGTGCTGACGGTGGTGCACGCCGAAGGCGCGCTGGACCGCGTCATGGCCGCCATCAAGTCGCTGGACATGACGCCCGAACCCCTGGCCGACAACGCGCCCGGCACGCCCGCCCCCGCCGCCAAACCCGTGAACTGGTGGATGATCGGCGGCGCGGGTGTCCTGGCCGCGCTGTCCGAACTGTCGCATTTCGCCGGCTGGCCGCTGGGCGTCACCGCGGCCCTGGCCGTGGCCGCCATCCTGGCCTGCGGCATCACCACCTACCGCAAGGGCTGGATTGCCGTGCGCAACGGCAATCTCAACATCAATGCCCTGATGAGCATCGCCGTCACCGGCGCCGTGCTGATCGGCCAATGGCCCGAAGCAGCCATGGTGATGTTCCTGTTCAATGTGGCCGAGCTGATCGAAGCCCGCTCCCTGGACCGGGCGCGCAACGCGATCCGCGGCCTGCTGGATCTGGCGCCGGAAACCGCCACCCTGCGCCAGGCCAATGGCGAATGGCTGGAAGTGCCTGCCGCCAGGCTGCAGGTAGGCGACATCGTGCGGGTACGCCCGGGCGAACGCATTGCGGCCGACGGCATCATCGTCAGCGGCAGCTCGGCCGTGGACCAGTCGCCCATCACCGGCGAAAGCCTGCCCGTCGAAAAAACGCAGGATGATCCGGTCTACGCCGCCACCGTCAACGCGGCCGGCTCCTTCGAATACCGCGTCACCGCGGCGGCCGGCAACACCACGCTCGCGCGCATCATCCACGCCGTCGAGCAGGCGCAAGGCGCGCGCGCGCCGACCCAGCGCTTCATCGACCGCTTCTCGCGCATCTATACGCCCGCCGTGGTGGGCATCGCGGTGCTGGTCGCGGTGCTGCCGCCGCTGTTCTGGGACCAGCCCTGGTTCGACGCGATCTACCGCGCCCTGGCGTTGCTGATCATCGCCTGCCCCTGCGCGCTGGTCATCTCCACGCCAGTCAGCATCGTCAGCGGCCTGACCGCAGCCTCGCGCCGCGGCATCCTGGTCAAGGGCGGCGTGTACCTCGAAGAAGGCCGCAACCTGAAATGGCTGGCGCTGGACAAGACCGGCACGCTGACCCACGGCAAGCCGGTGCAGACCGACATCCAGGATTGGGACCTGTCCGACCAGAGCCGCCAGCCTGCAACGCTGGTCGCGGCCAGCCTGGCGGCACGCTCCGACCACCCGGTGTCCCTGGCCGTGGCCAACGCCGCGCGCGAAGCCGGCACGGTCCTGCTGGACGTGCAGGACTTCACCGCCCTGCCGGGCCGCGGCGTCAGCGCGACCTTGGAGGGCGTCACCTTCCAGCTGGGCAACCGCCGCCTGATGCGCGAACTGGGCGTCTCCAGCCCCAAGCTGGAAGCCCGTCTGGATGAACTGGAACGCCAAGGCAAGAGCGCCATCGCGTTGACCGACGGCAACCGCGTGCTGGCCGTGGCCGCCGTGGCCGACACGGTCAAGCCGACCAGCACCGCCGCCATCGCCGACCTGCACGCCCTGGGCGTGCGCACGCTGATGCTGACCGGCGACAACACACCTACCGCGCAAGCCATCGCGCAGCAAGTCGGCATCGACGAAGCCCGCGGCGACCAGTTGCCCGAAGACAAGCTGGCCGCCATCGAAAGCAAGCTGGCGTCGGGCGGCCGCGTGGGCATGGTGGGCGACGGCATCAACGACGCCCCCGCCCTGGCCCGCGCCGACATCGGCTTCGCCATGGGCGCGGCCGGCACTGGCACCGCCATCGAAACGGCCGACGTGGCCCTGATGGACGACGACCTGCGCAAGATCGGCACTTTCCTGCGCCTGTCCCACGCCACGCATCGCGTGCTGGTGCAGAACATCGTGCTGGCGCTGGGCATCAAGGCCGTGTTCCTGGCCCTGGCCATGACCGGCAACGCCACGCTGTGGATGGCGGTGTTCGCCGACGTGGGCGCCAGCCTGCTGGTGGTCGCGAACGGCCTGCGGCTGTTGCGGGCGGCGCCGGCCGCCCATTGACCCTGGCGGCAGCCTGGCTCCCCGGCGGCACATGCTGAGCATGGCCGCCGGCGCAGGCGGGTTCTAGCCCGCCTGTTCTTCCTGCGGCCAGTCGCGCAACACCGGCGCATCCGGCGCGCCGGGACCGACATCGCGCAGATGGTCGTGCTGCAGCAGCGCCATGCGGTAGGCGTCGCGGTAGCCGCCGTTGGAAAAGAACTCTTCCTTCAACAGGCCTTCGATCTGGAAGCCGCAGCGTTCGTAGATATGCACGGCGGCCGTGTTGTCCTTGTCCACCACCAGATAGACCTTGTGCAGGTTCAGCACGCGGAAGGCGTAGCCCACCGCGATACGCGTCGCCGCCTTGGCGTAGCCCCGGCCCTGATAGCTGGGCGCGATGATGATCTGGAATTCGGCGCGGCGGTGGATGTAATCGATTTCCACCAGCTCGACCAGGCCGGCGGGTTGCCCGGTGTCGTGCTCGATGATGAAGCGCCGCTCGTTCTGGTCGTGCAAGTGGCGGTCATACAGGGCAACCAGTTCGTCGTAGGCCTCGTAGGGCTCTTCGAACCAATAACGCATGATGACGTCGTTATTGTTGATCTTGTGCACGAAGTGCAGGTCGCCACGCTCCAGGGGGCGTATTTTGATATCGGTTGTGACCGACATGGTGATACCTCCGAAAGTGCGCCCATTGTAAGCGGACGCGGCCCGACGCGCTGGCACTCAGCCGCCCGAGAACGCCGGCAGGCGTTGTTCTATGCGGCGCATGACCTCGTTGGCGGCGGACGACAGCGGCCGCCCCAGGCGCAGCAGCGCCTGGCATTCCGGCGCGCTCAGGATCGGATGCGCGATGGGAATCGCGACCAGTTCGCCGCTGGCCAGTTCATGGTGCACGCCCAGGTTGGGCATCAAGGTCACGCCCGCCCCCGTCATCGCGTACTGCTTCAGCACGCGTAGCGAGTTGGTGGTAAGGCTGGGCGTCAGATGGATGCGCTCGGTGAATTCCAGCAGGTCCACCGCCTGGCGCAGCCCATAGGGCGCGGACATCAGCGCGAACGGGTACGGCAGGATGTCGGCGATGGTCAGCGGCCCGCGCCTTGCGGCCAGCGCGTGGCCGCGGCCCGCCAGCAGGCAGACTGGATGCTTGCGGCTGGCGCGGCAGCGCAGCCGCGGATCCACGGGCGGGTTGTAGGCCAGCCCGATGTGGGCCGCATCCGAGGCCACCGCCTCGACCACTTCATTCACGGATCCCACGTTGACGCTGATATTGATCTGCGGATACTCGATGCAGAACGGCCCGACCACATGTTCCATCAGGCCGTCAATGAAGCCTTCGCTGATCATCAGCTGCACGTTGCCGCGCTGCATGCCGCGCAATTCCTGCAGGCGCGCGTTCAGGTGTTCCTGCTGCGCGCGGCAGCCGCGGTGGTACTCCAGCAGCATGTCGGCGGCCTCGGTGGGCGTCAGCCCGCGCGAGCGCCGCTCGAACAGCTGCACGCCCAGCTCCTTTTCCAGCAGCTGTATCTGCCGGCTGATGACGGAGGCCGCCGTATCCAGCTTGTCGGCCGCCCCCCGGATCGAGCCGCAGGCCATGACCTCGTTGAAGTACTTCAGGCGGACCTGGCTGATTTCCTGCATATCCCGCGTTCCTGGGGCGCTGGGGCGCGCCGGTTGAAGTTGATTCGAGTGTTGCCCATAGGGCAACGATAATTTATCACCCCGGTCATTGTTCGGAACGCCGCAGTCTTCCAATATGGCGGCCCGGAAACCACGAGGATTCCGGCCCAACCCCAGCCAGCGCGGGCGCCAGACCCGCGCGAGGAGACATGCAATGCCCCATCCGACCACGCCGGGCGCGGACCCGCGCCTGGGCCCCCTGTACCGCAAGATCACGTGGCGCCTGCTGCCCTTCTTGCTGCTCTGTTACGTCTTTGCCTACCTGGACCGCATCAACATCGGCTTCGCCAAGCTGCAGATGCAGCAGGACATCGGCATCTCGGACGCCGTCTACGGCCTGGGCGCCGGCATCTTCTTCCTGGGCTATGTCCTGTTCGAAGTGCCCAGCAACCTGCTGCTGACCCGCATCGGCGCGCGCCGCACGATCAGCCGCATCATGGTGCTGTGGGGCCTGACCTCGGCCTCGATGCTGTTCGTGCAGGGCGAATGGAGCTTCTACATCCTGCGCTTCATGCTGGGGGTGTTCGAAGCCGGCTTCGCGCCGGGCATGATCTTCTACCTGACCTATTGGTACTCGCAGTCGCGCATGGCCGGCGTCATGGCGGTGGTGATGCTGGCCGGCCCCATCGGCGGCATCGTCGGCGGCCCGGTATCGGCCTGGATCATGACCGCATTCTCGGGCGCGCACGGCCTGGACGGCTGGCAATGGATGTTCCTGCTGGAAGGCCTGCCCTGCGTGCTGCTGGGCGTGGTGGCCTACCGCTACCTGGACGACAAACCGGCCGAGGCCAAGTGGCTCAGCGCCGAGGAAAAGGCGCTGCTGGCCGCTGACCTGGAAACCCGCGGCGCACAGCAGAAGCACGCCTTCAAGCAGGTACTGCGCGACCCGGCCATCTACGGCATGGCCCTGACGTACTTCTGCCTGATCTGCGGCATCTATGCCGTGAGCTTCTGGCTGCCCACGCTGCTCAAGCTGGCCGGCGTGCAGGACACCATGGAAATCGGCCTGTATTCGGCCATTCCCTACATCGCCGCGGCCGCCTTCATGCTGTGGTTCGCGCGCAGTTCGGACCGCATGCAGGAACGGCGCTGGCACACCCTGATTCCCGCTCTGCTGGCCGGCGTATCGCTGTGCGTGGCCACCGCCGCCCCCACGCAATTTGCGCTATCCCTGACGGCCATCACGCTGGCCACGGGCTTCATGTGGGCCTCTTACACGGTATTCTGGGCGATTCCTTCGCAGTACCTCAAGGGCGAAGCGGCGGCCGGCGGCATCGCGCTCATCAACAGCATCGGACTGCTCGGCGGCTTCCTCAGCCCGTCCATCATCGGCTGGTCCAAGCAGGCCACCGGCACGCTGGCTGGCGGCCTGTACGTGATCTCCGCCTTGCTGGTGGCAGGCGCCCTGCTGCTGCTGGTGAACCGTCCGCCCCGTTCCGCGCCCGCCCGCGCCTGAAGTCCGACCCACAGGAAACGATCATGCATATTCTGGTTGCTGGCTTCCAGCACGAAACCAACACCTTCGCGCCCTCGCTCGCCGCCTACGACAACTTCGTGCGCGGCGAAGGCTTCCCGGCCATGGTACGCGGCAAGGACATGCTGGCGCTGCGCGAGGTCAACATTCCCGCCGGCGGCTTCATCAACGCGGTGCTGGCCCAGGGCCACACCGTCGAAACCGTGATCTGGGCGGGCGCCAGCCCCTCGGCCCACGTGACCCGCGACGCCTATGAACGGATCGCCGGCGAAATCCTGGACGCCGCCCGCCGTGGCGGCTACGACGCCGTCTACCTCGACCTGCACGGCGCCATGGTCGCCGAACACCTGGATGACGGCGAAGGCGAACTGCTGGCGCGCATGCGCCAGATCGTCGGCCCCGGCGTGCCGGTGATCGCCAGCCTGGACCTGCATGCCAACGTCACCGCGCAGATGCTGCAGGAAGCCGACGGCCTGGCCGCGTTCCGCACCTACCCGCACGTGGACATGGCCGACACCGGCGAACATGCGGCGCGCCTGCTGCAAGCCCGCCTTGCGGCCGGCGACAGCTGGAGCCGCAGCCAGCGCCGCCTGCCCTTCCTGATTCCGATCAACGGCATGTGCACGATGCTGCAACCGTCCAAGGGCGTGTACGAACTGCTGGAAAGCCTGGAGCAGACGCCGGGCGTGGCCTCCATCTCGTTCGCGCCCGGCTTTCCGGCGGCTGATTTCCCCGAGTGCGGTCCGGTGGTCTGGGCCTACGGCACCGACGCGGCGGCGGTCGAACGCGTGACCGAATCCCTGTATCAGCGCGTGCTGGAACTGGAACCGCAATGGTCGCCCGACTTCCTCGAACCGTCCGAGGCCGTACGCCGCGCGCAGGCGCTGGCGGCGGGCGCATCGCGTCCCGTGGTCATCGCGGATACGCAGGACAACCCGGGCGCGGGCGGCGATGCCAACACCACCGGCATGCTGCGCGCGCTGGTGGAAGCCGATGCGCAGAACGCCGCGCTAGGGTTGTTCTGCGACCCCGAAGCCGTACGCCTGGCCACAGCGGCCGGAATCGGCAGCAAGGTCCGCCTCAGCCTGGGCGGCCAATCCGGCGTGGCCGGCGACTCGGCCTTCGAAGGCGAGTTCCTGGTCGAAACCCTGTCGCCCGGCAAGCTGCGCTTTGACGGGCCGATGATGAACGGCATGGACGTGGACCTGGAGGCGGTGGCCGGACTGCGGATCGGCGGCGTGCGGGTGGTGGTCAGCGCCACCAAGTCGCAAATGCTGGACCGCAATCTGTTCCGCGTGGGCGGCGTGCAGCCCGAGGAGATGGCGATACTGGTGGTGAAGAGCTCCGTGCACTTCCGCGCGGACTTCCAGCCCATCGCCCACGAGGTGCTGGTGGCCAAAGCGCCCGGCCCCATGCAGGCCGATCCGGCCGACCTGCCCTGGACCCGGCTGCAGCCGGGCATCCGCGTGCGTCCGCAAGGCAAGCCGTTCTCTTATTGAGCGCCGCCCCCCGCCGTGCGCCGGCGGGGTTTGCTTTCACGCAGCGCAGTGGCAGACTGGCGGCATGAAGAAGCTCTTTACGCTCGCCTACCCCCGCCTCGGCGCGCCGGACTCCGGGTTCATCGAGGAGTTCCGGCGCCAGCATGACGGCCAGCACCCGCTGGTGAAGGCGAACTTCACCATGGCGTTCGGCTGCGCCGGCATCGATGAACAGGCCTACCAGTTGCACCTCGAAGAGGTCGCCCGCCTGCACGGCCCGATAGACTTCGTCTGCCGCTACGCCATGCTGGGCGCGGACGCGGCGCATGCGTATGTGCACCTGGTCCCCGACGAAGGCCACAGCCAGCTGGCGCGCCTGCACAACGCCTTGTACCGCCAGGTGCTGGCGCCGACCTTGCGCCTGGATATCCCCTATGTCCCGCACATCACCCTGGGGGCGTCCACCAACCGCGCGCTGATGAAATCCCTGTGCGACGAACTGAACCGCAACGGACTCGACATCCGCGGCTCGGTTGACAGGTTGACGATGGCGGTCCTGGAAAACGGCGTGATCACCGACCTTATGTCGGCGCGCCTTTCCGGCTGAAGGGCGGGACCGCGCCCGCCCCTGCGCGACGGACTACTTCAGCTTGGCCTGCGGACTGACGAAGTCCTCCAGCGTCTGGCCCTTTTCCTTCAGGATGGCTTCCAGCAACGGCTGCAGCTTGCCCAGGCTTTCCTGCACGGTTTCGCGCACGGTATCGACCACCACCTGGGTGCTGCGCTCGATCTCGATGTTGACGAAATCACCCACCTGCTTGTCCTCGAACACGGTCATGCGGCGGGTTTCCGGAATCAGCCAGACCTCGAACCAGCCTTCGGCGCGATTGACTTCCGATACGGTCAGGCTGGCGCCGTTGATGGCGATATAGCCCTTGGCGAAGACGTACTTGCGGAAAGCCTCGGGGATGCTGAAGCGCATCAGACGGTTGGTGTCGGACGACTTCACCATCACGACTTCAGAGGTGAAATCCACGTGTCCGGACAACGGATGACCGCCGATCTCGGCGCCATCCTTGGCGGCCCGCTCGACGTTGGCGCGGCCGCCCTCGTGGTAGCTGCCCAACGTGGTGATGGCCAGGCTTTGCAGCATGACGTCGAAGGTGGCCTGGTTCTCGGACAGGATTTCCGTGACGGTCAGGCAGACGCCATCCGTCGACACGCTGGCGCCGATGGCCAGGTCCTCGCAAAAACCAGGGGGGAAATCCAGCGTGAACGTGCGCAGGCCTTCGCGATCCGCGATCTTGGCGATCTTCGCGGTGCCTTGAACAATACCGGTGAACATACGGATCCTGAATGCGGGGCGGCGCGCCCCTGAAGCAAAACATCAACGTTAACCGATATTTTGCCAGGGGCCGCGCTGCCCGCAGCCGGGATCAGTGGCGGATGGCGATCGTCTTCAGGGTGGTGAAGCCGTACAGCGCTTCAAAGCCCTTCTCGCGGCCATAGCCCGATTGGCGCGAACCGCCGAAGGGCAGTTCCACGCCGCCGCCGGCGCCGTAGTTGTTGATGAACACCTGGCCGGCGCGCAGCTTGCGCGCCAGGCGCAACTGGCGGCCGCCGTCGCGGGTCCAGACGCCGGCCACCAGGCCATACAGCGTGCCGTTGGCGATTGCCAGCGCCTCTTCCTCGGTGTCGAACACCATGGCGGCCAGCACCGGGCCGAAGACTTCTTCCTGCGCCAGGCGGCTGTTGGGCGGCACGTCGCGGAACAGCACCGGCGGCTGGTAAAAGCCAGCCTCGGGCGTGCCTTCCTTGAGCTGGCCGCGGGCGGCGACCTTCATGCCTTCGGCCTCGGCTTCGGCCAGGAAGCCGCGCACGCGGTCCTGCTGGCGCGCGTTGATCAGCGGCCCCACGTCCAGGTCGGCTGCGGCCGGCCCGGTAACGGTGGCCGAAAACGCGTCCGACAGGCGCTTGAGCACGGTCTCGTACACGCCGCGCTGGATCAGCACGCGGCTGCCGGCCGAGCAGGTCTGGCCCGCGTTCTGGATGATGGCGGCCAGCAGCACCGGCATGGCGGCGTCCAGGTCGGCATCGTCGAACACGATCTGGGGCGACTTGCCGCCCAGTTCCAGTGTGACCGGCACGTGGTTTTCGGCGGCGGCATGCGCCACCATCTTGCCCGTCTGCGGCGAACCGGTGAACGAAATATGGTCGATGCCGGGATGGGCGGACAGCGCCGCGCCGGCCTCGTGGCCATAGCCCGTGCAAATATTCAGCGCGCCGGCAGGCAGGCCGACTTCAGCGGCGATTTCCGCCAGCTTCAGCAGCGACAGGCAGGCATCCTCCGCAGGCTTGACCACGCAGGCATTGCCGGCGGCCAAGGCCGCGCCCACGCTGCGGCCAAAGATCTGCAGCGGGTAGTTCCACGGCACGATATGGCCGGTGACGCCATGCGCTTCGCGCACCGTCAGCACGGTGAAGCCCGGGGTGTAGGGAATGGTCTCGCCGTGCAGCTTGTCGACCGCGCCGGCATAGAACTCGAAGTAGCGCGCCACGGCGGCGGCGTCGGCGCGCGCCTGCTTGATGGGCTTGCCGGTGTCGGCCGATTCCAGCTGCGCCAGTTCTTCCTGGCGCTCCAGCAGCGCGAAGGCGATGCGCATCAAAAGGCGGCTGCGCGCGGCGGGCGCCATCTGGCCCCACTCGCCTTCAAAAGCCTCGCGCGCCGCGGTCACGGCGCGGTCCACGTCCTCGGCGGTGGAACGCGCGATTGCCTCGAAAGGCGCGCCATCGGACGGGTTCAGGACGGGAATGGTTGCGCCGGTGGCAGCTTCCACCCATTGGTTGGCGATAAAGTTCTTCTGAGTCACGATGTGCGGAGTAAAGTAGCGGCCGGACGGCCGGTTGCGGGAAATTGGCGTCGCGCGCGAGTCGCGTTCTGGCTTCGAGCCAAGGTACGGGAGCGGCTCGTAACTTGTCAATTGAATTGACAGCTTTTGTCCCAAGGGTCAGGATATTTTCTGTTCACTTGGGGTAATCCCTAATAATTCAGTGGCTTAACGCCACCCCGAATTTGTCACGGCGACTGACAAGCCCGGGTATATAGATAGCGCAGGAGCGCCCATGAGCAATGTCCGTGATCCGCAGCTTGAATCGCTGCTGGAAGCCGTGAACCGCCCTCGCCCCGAACTGGACGTGCTGGCGGAAGTGGCCTCGGGCCTGGGCTATGTGCGCGCCGAACGCTTTGCCGAGCGCGTCTACGAAAGCCTGTTCTATGCCATCGCCACCGGCAAGATCGCGCCCGGCAGCAAGCTGCCCACGGAGCTGGAGCTGGCCGCCCTGTTCGAAGTCTCGCGGCCAGTCGTGCGCCAGGCGCTGGACCGGCTGCGCGAGGACCAACTGGTGGATTCCATCCGCGGCTCGGGCAGTTATGTGCGCGCCAAGCCCGACCTGATGGGCGGCATGCCCGCAGTGGACCCCGCAAGGCGCGTCGGCCACATCCTGGAAGGCCTGGAACTGCGCATGGTGATCGAACCCGAATGCGCCTACCTGGCCGCCCTGCGCCGCACCGACGAAGACCTGCGCGACATGGACCGCATGCTGACCGGCTACGAAGAAGCCGACGCCTCCGGCGCCATCGCCCACCACCACGACTACGGATTCCACCGCGCCATTGCCGCAGCCACCAGCAACCAGCGCTTCGTGCAGGTGCTGAAGTCGCTGGAATACGACGTCAGCCATGCCGTGAACGTCATGCGGCACCTGGTCCACAGCCAACCCTGGAAGCGCACCCGCGCCGCCATCGAGGAACACCGCCACATCTACCGGCTGATCCAGGAACAGGACGCCGAAGGCGCGCGCAACGTCATGCGCGCCCATATCGAAAAAGCCCGCAGCCGCATGCTCAACAGCGGCTCGGAACACTGAGCAGGAAGCCATTTGAATATGTCATCGCAGCAACGCCCGTCCCTGGACCTGAACCAGCAACTCGTCATCGTCACCGGCGCCAGCCGCGGCCTGGGCGCCGCCATTGCGCGCGCTTTCCTGCGCGAAGGCGCCAAGGTCGTCGTCAATTATCTGAACAGCGCCGAGCGCGCGCAGGCCCTGGCCGCCAGCGCGCCGGACCGCGCCCTCGCAGTGCAGGCCGACGTGCGCGACCCGGCCGCCGTCGCGGCCATGTTCGCGCAAGCCAGCGCGCATTTCGGCCAGCCCGTGGCCACGGTCGTCAACAACGCCCTGCCCGCCTTCCAGTTCAATGGCGATGCCCGCCCGCAAGCCGGCGCGCTCGACTGGGCGCAGATGAACGCGCAGCTGGAAGGCAGCGTGCGCGCCGCGCTCAACACCACCCAGGCCGCCCTGCCCGGCATGCGCGCCGCAGGCGGCGGACGCATCATCAACGTGGGTACCAACCTGGTCCAGAACCCGGTGGTGCCGTACCACGACTACACTGCGGCCAAGGCCGCGCTGCTGGCCTTCACCCGCACTTTGTCGCATGAACTGGGCGCCGACGGCATCACCGTCAACATGGTTTCGGGAGGCTTGCTGCGCACCACCGACGCCTCGGCGGCCACGCCGGACGCGGTCTTCGACATGATTGCCGCCGGTACGCCGCTGCGCGAGGTCACCACGCCTGAGCAATTCGCCGACGCCGTGCTGTTCTTCGCCAGCCGCTGGTCGCGCGCGGTGACGGGGCAGAACCTGATCGTCGACGGTGGACTGGTGAAGGGCTGAGCGATGAAGCGCCTGGCCGGCGCTACATCTTTCTGCTTGGCGCGCGGCGCTATGCCTGCAGGCGCCTGGCGCTGATTTCGACGGCCGCGAACTTGATGCCCTTGAGCGCGGCGTCCTCGGTCACGAAGGCGGAATCACCCACGCCGATCCGCGTCCATGCGCGGCCTGGCGCCGTGCGCACCCAGGCCTCGTAGCCCTGCTGCGCGGCAAGCGGCCTGAGTTCGTATTCGAGTTGGTGGCCGTTGAGCCTGATCACTCCGGTTCTCATGGTTTTCTCCCCGCGCCTCAGCGCCGGCCCGCGATGGCGCAGGCACGCATCACGCTGCGTCCCGGCCCCATCTTGGGCGTTCCCTGAGAGTCCTGCGCCCGCACCACTTCCGCAACGCGCCGCCCATCCGCCATCCATTGGCGGGCGACGCTGACGATGTCGGTGAACTCGGGTTGCGGTCCGTCCAGCAGCCAACCCACGATGGGAACGCTGGGAATGCCGGCCGCGCCAGGAGAAATCTGATCCAAATCAAGGGGCTTCATACTCCTCTCCGTTCAGGGAACTGTAGGGAGCGTAGACGCCGCATCAAGTCTCAGGCATTAGAAAACCGCAAAAAATAGAACATTTTGTATATCCACCGCTCACAACGGGACGGATCATCCCCGGCAGGCCGCCGCGAGCATCACGGAAATAAACATTCACACATAAACTATCTGGATTATGCGGACGAGCATCCACATTGGGGCCCGGCCGCCTCCCGCCCACATCTCATTGCGCGGCGGCCAGCTCGGCGGGTGCCGATTTCACCGGTTTGCGCCCAGCCGGAGTTTCGACCGCCACGACCTGACCGTTTTCCATCCGGATCAGGCGATCGGCAAGATGAAAGTAGCGGTCGTCGTGCGAGATCACCAGTACCGCCTTGCCGCGCGCCCGCAGTTCCGGCAGCAGTTCGCGGTAGAACACTTCCTTGAACAGCGGATCCTGATCGGCGGCCCATTCGTCGAACAACAGGAAGGGCCGATCCTCCAGATAGGCCACCACCAGCGCCAGGCGCTTGCGCTGACCCTGCGACAAGGCGCGCGTAGTGAAGGCGCCGTCGCGCACCTGTGCCTTGTGCTGCAGATGTAGCTTTTCCAACAGGGCATTGCCTTGCACGTCCAGTTCGGCGGAGGCGGCGTCAAGCATGTGCTCGAAGAGGTAGAAGTCCGAGAAAATCGTCGAGAAGATCTGGCGATAGCGGTCACGGCTGGCGTCGTCCACCGGCTCGCCATTGAGCAGGATGGCGCCCTGCTCCGGCCGATACAGGCCGGCCAGCAATTTGGCCAGCGTAGTCTTGCCGCTGCCATTGCCCCCGACCAGGTAGGTGATCTGCCCCGGGGAGAAATCCAGGTCTATCGGCCCGAGGGTAAACAGGTCGTCGGTGCCCTCGTGGTAATAGCGGTGGCTAACTCCGCGCAGCGCCAAGCGGGTCATGCTCTCTGCCGCGACAGGCGCGGCCTCGTCCTCGCCATGTTCGAGCTGCGCCGTGATCTCGTCGATGCGCGCGCCGGACACCCGAGCCAGGTTGGCGCGCGGCAAGGCGATCAGCAGGTTTTCCAGAGGGCCCACGATGTAGACGAAGATCAGCGCAAAGCCGGTCACGATGCTGGCCCGGTCGGGTACATCGCCCACCAGCGCGAACAGCGTCAGCCCGATGAAACCGTAGAGCAAGAAGTTGCCCCAGGCGGATGACACCAGGAAGATCGACATGCCGAGCGCGCGCTCGCGCCGCACCGTCTCGATCGAGCGGCCCAGCACGTCGCCGGAGAAGCGGCGGCGCTTGGCGGCGTGCAGGCGCAGCTCCTTGGCCCCTTCGATCAGCGAACGGAAATGGCCAAACAGGCGATCCTGCTCCTTCGAGGCTACGTCCAGATGCCGGATCGCCCGCAAATGTGCCAAGTGATAGCCCAGCGACCCCAGGCCAATGACCAGCACGGCCGCCAGGAAGACCTGCCAGGATAGCCAGGCCATGTAGGCCAGGCATCCCGCCACGATGATGGCGTTGACCAGGATAGTCGGGAAACTCACGAAGAAATCCGCCACCCTCGCACTGTGCTCCGACAACGCCGATTGCACCTTGGGACCGCCGATCTCCTCCAGCCGCCGGTAGTCCGCGGCGATCACGCGCGCGGAAATGAAGCGCCGGAGATCGGCATGCGCACGTTGGTTCAGGCGCTCGAACAGCACCGAAGCCGTCATCTGGCTGAACATCGCCGCCAGCGCAAACGCGGCAAAGCGCCACGCCAGCGCCGCGCGCTCAGCCGAAGAGGAGGCGGTCAAGGCCGCATTGATCTGCGTGAGCAGCAGCACGCTGCACACGCCGTTGGCGACGCTGGCCACTGCCGCGGCGGCCAGCAGCTTGCGCGACTGTCGAATCAGGTAGGAAAGCAAGGGGATCGCCTCGAACGGAGATAGGGAGGAACGTGGACGCCACGCATACGGTCATGGCTGCTGGAACCGTCCACACCTAGACGGGCCAGCTGTCCATCTTGTTTAGGCAGCAGACACGTAGACGGCAAAGCCACGTTTGATCGCAACGCCGCCGTCCGGCCATTTCCACGCCGACCTCAAGGAAACAAGCGCAACCGGTCCAGCGCCGGATCGCGCTCGATGTCCTTATCCTGGAATGGGAAATGCAGCCAGGCCTTGCGGGCATATCGCACCACCGGCCCCGAGCCCTGACCGTCAGCCACCGCGTTTTCATCCTGGCCGTGCGCAAGCAGCGTGTGCGCCTGCACGCCGGACGGGCTGAAGCGCACAACCTGGAGATAGCTATTCCCCAAAGTATCCAGCCCTATCCGGTCGCTGCGATCTTCATTGCAGGCCACGGTGAAATAGCCTGCGGAGTGGCATCCGCCATAGATCGGATAGTGTCGTCCGCCGCTGGCCACATAGCGACGTGTTCCCAACGCCCCATCCAGCGGCCACCCTTTGTCGCCAAACTCCAGCACCGTTGCTGCCAAGGCCTTGGCCGCCGCTACCTGACCCGCGCGCAGCCTGCCAGGGGTATCCAGAGGCGCGTCGCTGGAAAACGCGACGCCATAGAGTTTCTCCGCCGGGATCTGTTCCAGTCGGGCCCAGAATGCTTCCCACAGCAAAGCGCCACGGTCATTGCCGTCGGCCTTGTTCTGCCAGCCGCGCAGGATGTCGCAGGCCCGACCTACGTCGACCGTGCGCGGTGCCAAGGTCCCCTGCCGCCGTCCGCCCGCCCCCGCCGCTGCCAATGCGTCGGCATCCAGTTCAACCTCCGGCCGTACGCACGCTTGCGCCAGCACCTCATCCTTGAACAACTCGGCGGAATAGGCCCGGGGCGTCAACACATCCCGCATCAGACGCATACTCAAGGTTTCAGCCGATCCAGGCTGCGCTTGGATCAGGTCGAGCGCGATGCGGTGCCCCAGCCTGCCCCGCAGCCCTAGCGGCCGGCGCTCGCCGCCGAGCAGCGCGGGATATCCCTCCAGCGGCTGGCGGCTATTGCTGAGCCAATAGCTGTCGTTCATGTTGGCCACATAGTCTTTGCGCAGCAGCCAGGGCATCGCCGCAACCGGCATGGCGCCCGCCTGCGCTGCGGCCGGATCGAGCCGCCAATCGCAATCCGAGCGACTGCCGTCAAGGACCGGCGTCAGCGGATCCACGCTCGCGAAACCCGCCGCCAACGGCGTCGCGCAAGCCTGGCGCAGTTCGTCCGGGACATTGGGTACCGCGCCCACGTCGGCGTACCATACCCGGCCGTCGACGCCTTGATCACCGCGGCCTATGGCCACGGTATTGACCCATGGCACAGCCGCCTCGCGGCGCTGGATATCGATGAAGTCATCCAGGGACTTCGCCTGATTCCAATAGAAGAAATTGCGGAAGATGCGAAAGTTGTCGGCGTTCACGTCGCGAATCGCCAGGGCATGGGTGGATCCCCAACCCAAGGCCGCGTCGAGTCCGCCCAGGTCTACCACCGGCCCGAATCGGGTTCGATAGAAGGTACGCGTCAGGCGCCGCGCGCTACCGTCTTCGGCGCGCACCTCGACGGCCACTTCTCGCGCCGTCATCGCCTCAGTCTTTCCGTCGACCCGATACCGCGTCGGATCGGCGGGGTCCAGTGTCAAGTCGAACAGCCCGAAACGGCGCGCCTCGGACACCGTATGGCTCCAGGCCACCTGGCCGTTGAAACCTATCATCACCATCGGTAGCCCCAGAAAGGCGACGCCCGCCACGTCGACCTTGCCAGGAATGGTCAGGTGCATCTGGTAGAAGCGGTCCGGCCCGCCCCAATACCAGTGCGGATTGCCGAACAACACCGCGCCGTCGCCGCCCGTGGCCTCGCTCCCAAAGGCCAACACATTGCTGCCGATGCCGGGCTGCGCGCCAATCCTCTGGACGAACCTGCCGCGCAGGGCTGCGGCGCCTTCCTCACCGGCGCGCGCGGCAGAGGCTGCCGCCGCCGGTGTGGAATTGGCCATCTCGGTAATGAACTTGGCGTAGCCAGCTGCGATCTGGGCCGCATACATGCGCCGATGAACATCGTCGGCCGCAATATCGCGCACCCAGGGTTGATTCAGGCAAGACCGGCCGACTGCCGAGGCCTGCCCGGCGCGGGCCTCGGATAGATAGCGGTTGTATCCGGCGGCGAATCCTTCGACGAGCTCATTCAATTCTGGCGGATGCTGAGCGCGGTAGCGGGTCACCACCTCCGCGTCAGCATAAGCCCGAAAGAAAAAATCCAGATCGATGTTCTTTGGGCGCCCGAAGGTGGAATCCCGCGCCGGACGTTCATCGGCCCCGAAGAACCAGGCACGACGCCCCTCGTAGGTGACAAAGGCTTCGGCCAGCGTGCACAAGGCATCCTGGGCTTGCGCGTAGCCGACGCCGACTCCGAGTTCCTGCCAACTTCCCGCCCGCACATGGGGAATGCCGTCCGCGGTGCGCCGGATCTCGACACCTTCCGTCCCTAGCCGAACGGCGGGCCCATGCGTCTCTGCGTGCGCCCCTTGGGTCAACCATAGCGCCGCGCAGAGTATCAGTACCCAGGCGCGCGCAGCAGTTGCACTCCGTCCCACCCACAACCGGCATACGAAGACCATGCTTCAAATCCTTTTCAATACACGCGCGACGCCGATGCCACAACCGCTCGCTGACCGCGCTTAAGCGTTATGCCACGCCCAGTCCGGCCATGCGCGCCAGCCCCTGATGCAAAGCCGGAAACAAGCTGTTGTTAAAGTTGTTCCAGCGCAGTTCCAGAATGGTGTCCTGCGGGTCGATGCGCGTATTAAGTACATCCAGGATCACTTCGCCCGAATCAATGCCGTTGTCGACGTAATGAAAGGACGCCCCGGTCATTTCCACCACCGGCACCTGCTTCGTTTCGACCGTCTGCCAATTCACTACCCTTTGTCCGCGCGCCCCGTACAGCGCGTCCAGCGTCGCGTAGGCCCCCCGGCGTTCATACGGAGATTCGATCCTGGTGATCCCGGGATGGATGTTGACAATCTTGCGATGGAACGCCGCGCCAGGACGCACCAGCTCGTCCAGTATGACCAGCAGGCCATCCAACACCACCAGTTCGGCGCCCAGCGTCAATAGCTTGTCCAGCAAGCGCGCCTCGAAGGCCCGCTTGCCTGCGGGACGATCCGCCGCGCCCAGCGGCAATCTCCGGTAGGTGGACGGGACGGCGCACAACAGATCGTTCACGCGTCGGCCGCCCGCCTCGAGCGTGGGCGGGTAGAACCATTGCCCGCCTGGCCGATATGAAAAACCATAGTTCCCGACGCTTTCCCGATCCCTGGGCGACCCCTCGTCGTCGTCGAAGATGACCGCTTCCAGCGAGTAGGCGTCGCCCAGTCCAGTCCCATCCAGCGCCTCGACCAGGTACTCCAGCGGCGACTTCATATAGCGCCGCCCGCCCTTGTATTCAACGTGCTGCCCGGCTCTGTCGGCTGCGGCGTTCCTCAAGGACCAAACGTAAACCAGCTTCGTCTTCGCCATCTGTGCCCGATAGAAAGGAGATTTGAACGGAGGAACCGCAAGGGCGCGCGCTCAAGCCTTGATATGACGTCACGCCCGCTCCAGAAGTGAACGAGCTGCAAGACATAACCGCACGCTACGCATACAGGACGAAATAACCGCTCGCTTGTTTAGCGGAAACCTCCCCAACACGTCCCGGCGCCTGCGGAAAGAATCGGCCCAATCCGACTAAACAGGATCCGAGGCAAGACGTCTAGCTGGCTGTGCCTGTGCCGGCGTCCGTGGAACGCATGCCAGGCGCCGGGACCGACACATCGTCATTTCGATCACCAGAACCAGAGCTAGAACCAAAGCCATGGAAGCTCAGCACCAGCAGTGGATACGTAAACAAATAGCCCCTCATCTTTTCTCCATGCTCCGCGCCGTCCAGGCCGGCCTGCTAAGCCTCGCCTTCACGGGAGCCTCACAGGCGCAGGAATCAAGGCAATCGGACGTTGCGGTCACACTACCGGCAGTCAGAGTGGAAGCACGCCAGGAATCCGCCACCGGCCCAGTACCCGGCTACGTCGCCGAACGCAGCCTGACCGGCACAAAGACCAATACCCCCATTACCGAAGTACCACAGTCCATTTCCGTCATTGGCCGGGACGAACTGGACGATCGCGGCGCCCTGTCCGTGGTCGAAGCGCTGCGGTACGTGCCTGGCGTGGTCACTCAGACGAACGGCGCCGACACGCGCGGACAGGACGACTGGATCAACCTGCGCGGCTTCTCCGGCATCGGCACTTCGCTCTATCAGGACGGCCTGCGGATGAATACCAACGCGAACGGATTCGCCAATCAGCGCAGCGAGCCCTACGGGCTGGAGCGTCTAGAGATCCTGCTTGGCCCCGCATCGGTGCTATATGGGAAAGGCGACGCGGGCGGAATCGTGAACCGCGTCAGCAAGCGTCCCGCCGCTGATTCCCCACGCGAAATGGAAGTTCAGATCGGCAACCGCGATAGCCGTCAGCTTGGGATTGACATCGGCGGCGCAGTGGATGAACAGGAACGGGTGCTGTACCGCGTGATCGGCCTAGGCATGAGCGCCGACACGCAGGACAAGTATTCCACTGGCGATGAGGTGTCGAACACGCGCCTGTATCTGGCGCCGTCTCTCACCTGGAAGCTTGGCCAGGACACGTCGCTGACGCTATTGACGGAATTCCTGCGCGATCGCAATGACGGGTTTGCGTTCCGCTACGCGCCGCCCGGAGCATCGACCCGGAAATCCGAGTCCCTGCTCGTGGGCGAACCCAAATACACGGGTTTTGACCACGACCAGGCTTCGGTCGGCTACCTTTTCGAGCATAAGTTGAACGGCGCCTGGACCGTGCGCCAGAATACTCGCCTGTCCGATGTCGACGTGACCTATCGTCGTATCACCTCGCGCAGCCTGGAAGACGACGGCAGGACGCTGCAACGCCGGCTTCGCGAGTTCAAGGAGGATGGCAAACAGATCGCCATCGACACGCAGATCGAGGGCCAGGTCAAGACCGGCAGTATCGAACACACGTTGCTGCTCGGCCTGGATGCCGAGAAGCAGAATTACCACAGCCGGGCCTATACGGGCGAGACCGGGCCTCTGGACATCTACGACCCGGTCTATGGCCAGCGCGTGACGGTGTCGCCGACTCCGGATTTCGATGATTCCAGGCAGCGTCTGCGGCAACTGGGCCTATACGTGCAAGACCAGGTGAAATTGACGCCAAACTGGCTGATCACGCTGGGCGGCCGCATGGACTGGACGACTCTGAAATTCCTCGATTACCTGGCAGACACCGAGACCGAGCAGAAAGACAATAAGTTCACCAAGCGCTTCGGGATCAACTATCTCACAGGCACGGGCTGGACACCCTACGTCAGTTACGCCGAGTCGTTCCTGCCGACCGTTGGGCGCGATGCCAACAACGCGCCCTTCAAGCCGACGGAGGGCAAGCAATACGAAGTGGGTATCAAGTTCACTCCGGACAACGGAAGCAGTCTGTACACAGTCGCTTTGTATGACCTGCGCAAGACCAACGCGCTGACGGTAGACACGGCAAACCCCGACTTTCAGACACAGAATGGCGCCGTGAGGTCACGCGGCCTCGAACTGGAAGCGAAAGCCAACCTGGCGCCCGGCGTGGACCTCGTTGCGACCTATACGTATGACAAGGTCAAGATCACCAAAGGAAATGGTGTCGAACAAGGCAAGGTGCCGACCGCAACGCCCAAGCAAATGGCATCGACCTGGTTGCACTACCGCCTGCAGGAATCCATATTGCGCGGCCTGGGCATCGGGTTCGGCGCGCGGTATGTCGGATCCACCTATCGCGATGAGGCCAACGCGTCGAAAACGCCGTCGTACACGCTGTTCGACGCGGCCCTGCAATACGAGACCGGGCCCTGGCGCTTCGCGCTCAATGTACAGAACCTGGCAAACAAGGAGTATGTCGCTACCTGCTACCAGGCAGTCGGAGACGGCAACCAATGCCTGTACGGCCAGGAGCGAACCGCGGTGCTCAACGCGAGATATCGCTTTTGAGCCTCGTCATGCACGACAAACGGCGATGATTCCCCGGCTCTCCCCCCTGTTCCATGGAGACTGGGCTGCCCACGCAGAGACGCTGAGCTGCGCCGCCGAATGGCCGCCCGGAACGATTTCCGTTGCGCTCCTGGCCCCCCCTCGCCCGCTGTGCAGCAATACAACCGTCCGGAGCCCGTTTCCACGCCAACAGCGCACCTCACTGCGTACGGAGGCTGGTGCCACGGTTCCCCTCCCAACGCCACCGTATTCCCGCATCACAGCTCGCTAAACAAATCTGCGCCGATTACGTTTAGATAGCTGCTTGTGTCCGCGTTGTGCCACTCCCCTCTTCTATTTGACTCCCCGATGCAGAACTACAGACAACCTCCTCAAAGAGGAGCACGTGCCACATCACCTCTATCGATGTCGCATGCTATCCGGCTTGGCCTTTTCAGCCTTCTGATGACCGGTCCCACCCATGCAGATGACTTCTCAGGCGCAAAATCGGACGTTCCTGAGACCATGCTTCCAGCCGTTACCGTTGAGGCCGCGGCAACACCGCAAACGGCAACCGGACCGGTACCTGGCTACGTCGCCGAACGCAGCCTGACCGGCACCAAGACCAACACTCCCCTCACCGAAATACCTCAGTCCATTTCCGTCATCGGTCGGGACGAGCTGGATGACCGCGGCGCCTTGTCCGTGGTCGAGGCGCTACGTTACGTGCCTGGCGTGGCAAGCCAGACTTATGGCGCGGACACCCGCGGACAGGACGATTGGATAAACCTGCGGGGCTTCTCGGGCTATGGCACGTCGCTGTACCAGGATGGTTTGAGGATGAACGCCAACGCAGGCGGATTTGCAAGCCAGCGCAGCGAACCCTACGGCCTGGAACGCATCGAAGTCCTGCGCGGCCCCGCCTCGGTACTGTATGGGAAAGGCGATGCAGGCGGAATCGTGAACCGAGTCAGCAAGCGTCCCGCCGCCGATGCGCCACGCGAAATGGAAGTCCAGATCGGCAACCAGGACCGGCGCCAGCTTGCGGTGGATCTGGGCGGCGCGCTGGACGAGGAAGAACGGGTCTTATATCGAATTATCGGCCTCGGGATGCGCGCGGACACGCAGGACAAATACGCCAACGGCGACGAGGTCTCGAACACGCGCCGTTATCTGGCGCCGTCGCTCACCTGGAAGCCTACCCCGGACACCTCGCTGACGCTGCTGTCCGAATTTCTCCGCGATCGCAACAACGGGTTTGCATTCCGGTATACGCCGCCCGGTGGGTCAACCCGAAAGTCCGCGTCGCTGCTCGAGGGCGAACCCAAGTACTCGATCTTCGACCAGGACCAGTCGTCCGTCGGTTACCTGTTCGAGCACAGGCTGAACAGTGCGTGGAGCGTTCGCCAGAACGCGCGGCTATCCGAGGTCGACGTGACCTATCGCCGCATCATATCGAGCAACCTGGAAAACGACGGCAGGACGCTGCAGCGCCAGGTACGCAAGTTCAAGGACATCAACAAGCAAATTGCGGTCGACACGCAGCTCGAAGGTCAGTTCAAGACCGGCGATATCGCGCACACACTGCTGTTCGGTCTGGACGCGGAAAGACAGAACAATGGCAGGCGGGCCTACTCGGGCAATACCGGCCCCCTGGACATCTACGACCCGATCTATGGCCAGCCGGTGACGGAGTCGCCAATCTCGGACATCAGGGCCTCCAGGCAGCGCTTGCGTCAATTGGGACTTTACGTGCAGGACCAGGTGAAATTAACGCCGAACTGGTTGATAACGCTGGGCGGCCGCAACGATTGGACAATGCTGAAATCCCTCAACTATCTGGCGGACACCAGCACCGCGCAAAGGGCCAACAAGTTCACCAAGCGTCTCGGGATCAGCTATCTCACCGGCACGGGATGGACGCCGTACTTCAGCTATGCCGAGTCGTTCCTGCCGACCGTCGGACGCGGCGCCGACAACGCACCCTTCAAGCCAACGGAAGGGAAACAGTACGAAGCGGGCCTCAAGTACACCCCGGACAACGGACGCAGCCTATATACGGTCGCCTTGTACGACCTGCGCAAAACCAACGTGTTGACGGTGGACACGGCGAACCCTGACTATCTGACACAGAGCGGCGCCGTGCGATCGCGGGGCATCGAACTGGAAGCGAAAGCGGCTCTGGCGCCCGGCATGGACCTCATCGCGACCTACACGTTTGGCAACGTCAAGATTACCAAGAGCAATGGCCCCGAAAAGGGCAAGGTGCCGACAACGACACCCAGGCAGATGGCGTCGGCCTGGTTGAACTACCGCTTGCAAGAATCCGTGCTGCGCGGCCTGGGCATGGGGTTCGGCGTGCGCTACGTCGGATCCATCTACAACGATGAGGCCAACACCTCCAAAACGCCTTCGTTCACCCTCTTCGACGCCACCCTGCAATACGACTCTGGACCCTGGCGCTTCGCGCTCAGCGCCCAGAATCTGGCCGACAAGGAGTACGTCTCGACCTGCTACCAATCGGCCAGCGATGGCAGCCAGTGCCAGTATGGCCAGGAACGGACCGCAGTGCTCAGCGCGAGATATCGCTTTTGAGCCTCATCATGCCCGGGAGGCGGCGATGATTCCCCGGCTCTCTCCCCTATTCCAGGGAGACCGGGCTGTCCACGCAGAGACGCTGAGTTGCGCTGCTGAATGGCCGGCCGGGGCGATTTCCGTCGCGCATCTGCTAGGCAGCGACCAACTGCTCGGCGATACGATACGACGCTACGCCGCGCATCTGAAGGTCTCGGGCGAGGGCCTGCGCGCTGCCGCCTCGGCTTGGAGCCTCGACTATCTGTGGGCCTTGCTGCCGGCGACTGCCGCTGCGGCAAGCGTACTGCGGCACACCTTCCCAATGCGGGCTGACGACGTCGCGCTGAGTCTGAGCGATTTCGGCGCTCCCATCCGTTTTCACATCCTCCATGAGGGCGGCCCGGCGCAGGCCGCCCCGCCAGCGGTCCGCTACGCGCCCCTGTTGGACGCGCACCTCGATCCGCTGTTCAAGGCCATCAGCCGACAGACCCGCCTTGCCCAGAAAATTCTCTGGGGAAACACGGCCCGCTATCTGGAGGCCATACTCGACCAAGCGTTAGCGTTGACCGGCAACGCCGAACACGTCGCCCAGGACAAGCAAGCCTTGCTTCTGCATCCGACGCGCCCGGACGGCTCCTTCAATCCTCTCTTTTCCCCACGACGCACCTCTCCGGTCGCTGAAAATGGCGTCACTGCGCCCCTCCTTCTACACCGCCAATGCTGCCTTTACTACCGCTTACCCGGTCACAGCCATTGCCGTGCGTGCCCCTTGGCGCCGGAGCATCGGGCTGAGTCTAAGTCGGCAGACAGGATCGTCGGTCAATGATGCATCAAGCACACAGCGAAGCCGCTAAACAAACTCCACAACTTCCCGTCTAGATATCAGCAACCCGCCCTGCCGGCACGGTTGCCGATCGTTTGGTCCCATGCAGTGTCGATCCAATCAGAGCAAGGAGTGTGTCAATGGCCGTTCATGACTTCATCGGTATCGGTTTCGGCCCGTCCAATCTCGCGCTGGCAATCGCCCTTGAGGAGCAGCGGCAAGCCGGTGGCCCAAGCCTCGGTTCGCTGTTCATCGAGCGCCAGGCCTCGTTCGCCTGGCATCCGGACATGGCGCTCGATCATGCGCACATGCAAGTCTCCTTCCTCAAGGATCTGGCCACGCTGCGCAATCCGACCAGCCGCTACACCTTCGTCAACTATCTGCACGAGAAAGGGCGGCTGCAGGACTTTATCAACCTCAAGACTTTCTTCCCCAGCCGCCATGAGTTCAGCGACTACTTCGCCTGGGCCGCTACCCAATTCGACGACCGTTGCGTCTATGGCGAGACCGTGTGCGAGGTATTGCCGGAGAAGCAAGGCGACGCAGTCCGCCTGCTGCGAGTGCGTTCACGCAACCATGCCGGGGAAGTTCATGAACGTCTGGCGCGAAATCTGGTGGTAAGCATAGGCGGCACCCCGCGTATTCCCGAGAGCTTCCACGCTTTGCGCGATGATCCCCGGCTCTTTCATTCCCACAGTTACCTGGGCAGCATCGTCACCAACGTCAAAGCCCGTAAGATCGCGGTCATCGGCGCAGGCCAGAGTGCCGCGGAAATATTCATGGACCTCCACGGCCGACCCGGCGCTCCCCAGGTCGATCTCATCATGCGCGCCCACACCATCAAACCGTCCGACGACAGCCCCTTCGTCAACGAGATCTTCAATACTGACTTCGTCGACCACATGTACAGCCGAACATCGGCTGAGCGTCAGGAGTTGTTGCGCGAGTTCCGCCATACCAACTATGCCAGCCCGGACCTCGACCTGATCCAGCAGATATTCAAGGTCCTTTACGAACAAAAGGTCAAGGCGCAGGCACGGCACCGGCTCCTGCCTCGCCACGAAATCGGAGAAGTGCGCGCAGATGAAGACGGCGTTCACCTGACGCTCAAGGACCTGAATGGTGGACAGGCCAGCGCCGTCCGCTATGACGCAGTCGTGCTGGCCACCGGCTACGAACGCCAGCAGCACAAGTCCATACTCGCCGCCCTGGCTCCGCATCTCGGCGATTTCGATGTCGACCGCGAGTACCGGGTCAAGACTTCTCCGGATTTCCATCCCGCCATCTTCTTGCAGGGTGCCAGCGAGTCGACACACGGGCTAAGCGACACGCTGTTGTCCGTGACGGCGGTGCGCACGGGGGAGATCGGGACTGCCATGTTGGCTAGAACGCAGCCTGCCGAGCAGCGGGCTGTGGGCGCGATCTGAAGCGGCGGACAGGCCAAGTTGGCCTCGGCCATTGCGTCAACTCCCCGGATACAAACAAAGACCCGCGCCAAAAGCAGAAGCCTGTCCAGTCATCATGGACACCTCTTCGCAATACAAGCGGGTGCAGACAACATCAGCCATTCCAATTTGATCGGATTCGACTACACCATTCAACACCATTGGAGTGAGCGATACGGCGCTTCACGCGACCGCCTGATCTTTGCACTCCAGACTACGGCGGAATTTTGGAGGAGCCAGAGTCGTTCGACGACTGGTCATGGAAAAGAGAGCGCGCCTGGACAGAACAAAACCCTGCTCGCCGTTCCAGCCCCCCCGGCGGCCTCGATATCAACCGTCAATACCGGGGCAGAGATTCCCTCGCACAGCCAATTCCCCACTCCCGCGTCCTTCTCTCTATATGGGAGCGGAATACACCGCCCGGTGCTGTCGCTGCAAAGACTCGAGCCGATTTGGGTCACGTCGCAATGGCAGAAAGACGTTCAACGGTGGGTCTGAGAGGCCAGCCCGGGAGCAGCGACATGTTGTTCTCGATCGCCATTTATGATCTGACACAGACCGATATGCTGGTCAGCGATCCTGTGGACCCAGACTACTCGGTCCAGTTCGGCAAGGTCCGATAGCATGGCCTGGAAATTGAGACGAAGACCAAGATCGGACGGCCGGCCAACCTCATTTTGGCCTACGCCTATACCGACGCGCGCACGATCAAAAGCAGTCCGCGCACGCCATAAGAAAAAGGCAGGCGCACGCAAGGCGTCGCATACAATCAGTTTTCCCTAGGACTACGGCTTTGGCGCGTTTGAACTGCCCGGCCTGAAGATGGGCGCCGGTCTACGTCACGTCGGTTCGACGGTAGCCCGAGGCTGGGGCGGCCGGGTAAACGCAAGTGTGCCTGCTTTCACGTTGCTCGACGCAATGGTCAGCTATGCTACAGACCCATAGAAACTGGCCCTCAACGTAACGAACTTGACCGACAAGACTTACATTGCATCTTGTACTTACGGTTGCTTCTACGGCGAACCACGCAAAGTGGTGGGTACCATGACCTACTCATGGTGAAAATCCACTCGTTCATACACCCGAACAGTTGGACGAGAATCGCTAGCGCATAATATCCCCGCATCTAGCCTTCCGCATTGCTACCAAGAGGCGCTCCCAATTCGATCGGAATGCCTCTTGGACGAACTAAAGACATCCGAGCTGAACCGCGCTGCTATCGCCAATAGGCTCCCGCCACTTGCGATGGCGGGGGGGGCCTTTCCTCCAATGTCCGCCTACCCCATCAGGCGAAGCTCTCGGAGCAGTTGATCAAACAGCATCGGAGTTCGGACGATAAGAAAATGATCCGCCGCCAATACACTTTCTGTCATGGGGAGGCGAGATTTCACCCAAGCTGCGAATACCTTCTTTTCTTCGGGTGGACGATCTTCGGCCCACCATACCTTGACGCGCCCGTCGAGTTCAACCCGAGCATGCAGTTTATTTCCCGCTGCACGAAGAATCCTGCCTGCCTCGAACATTCTTGCAAGCTCTTCCTCTCCCAGTGCTCCATACCAATGCAAATCCTCGGGGACTACCTGCGTAAACAATACCTTCAGCAGGGGAATCAACTCATCGGGGTCACGATAGGCCCGTTCAAGCGGCCCCTTCAGCATTGGATTGTTCAGCAGATGCTCGCGCTGATTTTGCGGCAACAAGATTCCGAGGAACTCCTGAAGCTCAGCCTCGTATCCGATCAACTCCTCGCCCCTTCTCCCAGTAGGAACAAAAGGATCAATTGCTCCCACGAACTCCACCGCGTGGCCCTTGCGCTCGAGCGACTGGGCCGCCAGAAGGGCCAGCGCCCCCCCCATGGACCAGCCGGCGAGCAAAAATGGGCCTTTTCGGCCCGACTCGATGATTGCAGCGGTATGCCAATCCGCTAGCTGTGCCAGATCATTCGGAACCCTCATAGAAGCTGCCGAATATGGAATTCCGATCACAGCGCAATTGCTCAATTCCAATGTAAGCGCCAGTGATGTGTAGTCCAACACATTGCCCCAGCCGTCATGCATCACGAATAGCGTACGCTGAGGGTTCGTCACCGTGTTCAAGGAAACACTATCGCGGGGACGCGTTTCCGCCCCTGCCAACTTTGCCAGTGTTGGTCTAGAAAAAATATCCCGCAACATGAAACGCCTTTCGGGAATCTTTGCAGCGATTCGTATGAACTGTAGGGCAGCCAGCGAATTCCCGCCCAACTCAAAAAAGTTGTCTTGACGCCCCACCCGCTCGACTCCCAACACCTCGGACCAGATCGCCGCCAACGCCTCTTCCACCTCCCCCTGCGGCGCCTCGTACGCCCGTACGCTCTCCACCCCCACTTCCGGCAACGCCTTCCGGTCCACCTTGCCATTGGCGTTGAGCGGCAGGCTCTCCAGCACCACCATTGCGCTAGGCACCATGTAGTCAGGCAACTGCTGGCCCAACCGCTCCCTCAGTTCCGCAACTCCGACGGTCCTCCCAGTGTGCGCGGACACATAGCCTACCAGTCGCGCTCCGCCCAGTCCGTCGCGCGCCACTACCACCGCTTCCCTCACTTCCGTCTGCGACAGCAATTGTGCTTCCACTTCACCCAGCTCGATGCGAAATCCGCGGATCTTGACCTGATGATCGATCCTCCCCAGGTACTCCAGTTGCCCATCGGCATTCCACCGCACCAGATCGCCTGTGCGGTACAGCCGACCGCCGGCCTCGCCGAACGGATTAGCGACGAAGCGCTCTGCACTCAATCCGGGGCGCCCCAGGTAACCGCGGCCTAGCAATTCCCCCCCGATATACAGCTCGCCGGCCACACCCTGAGGCGCCCATTTCAGAGACCCATCGAGCACATAGGCCTGCGTCTCCGAGATCGGCCGTCCTATCGGCACCACGGCTTTCTCTTCTTCCTGGCACGTCCATTGCGTGACATGTATGGTCGTCTCCGTCGGGCCATACAGGTTCTGTAGGGTTCCCCCCCTCAGTCGCCGCAGAGCCTCCCGTTGCGTGGCTGCGGGCATCGCATCACCGCCGCAGATCACATAGCGCAGCCGCGTGTGTTCCTCGATACCTTCCTGGGCCAGGAAGGCTTGCAACATTGCCGGCACAAAGTTGAGCGTCGTGATTTCATGCTTCACGATCAGATCAATGATCCGTTGCGGATCACGATGGTCTCCCGGGTTTGCGACCACCAGCCGCACGCCCACGGTCAAGGGCCAGAATATTTCCCACACCGACACATCGAAGCTGAATGGAGCCTTGTGTAACACGGCATCCATTGTTGTCAAGCCATACTTCTCTTGCATCCACGTCATGCAGCGGCTTAACGCGTCATGACGGATCGAAGCGCCTTTGGGCCATCCCGTGGATCCCGAGGTATAGATCACATACGCCAGGTTCTCAGAGTGGATAGGGATTTGCGGGTCGTGCCCAGGCTCATCCCTCACGTCCAATCCATCAAGCTCAAGCACCTCCAATCCATCCAGCGCCGGCAACCGATCTCTCACCGCACGCTGCGTTAGCAGTAGTCGGATCCCGCTATCGCCCATCATGTAGGTCAGCCGATCCATCGGATACTCCGGATCCAGCGGCACATACGCCCCCCCCGCTTTCAAGATCGCCAGCAGCCCCACCACCATCTCGATGGAACGCTCCACAGCGATCCCAACCCTCACCTCCGGCCCCACTCCAAGCCTGACCAGGCGATGCGCCAGACGGTTTGCCTGCAAATTCAATTCCGCATACGTCAGCGACTCATCACCGAACAACAGGGCGGTCGCATATGGACTGTCCCGTACACAACACTCGATCAGCCGATGCACCGGCTCCACCGCTGGATGGCGCCGGGTATTCACTCCCCACCCCTGAAGTCGTTGCTGCTCGGCATCAGTAAGCAGTTCCACTTCACCAACCCTCTGCTGCGGACCGTTCGACAGCCCATCGACGATTCCCGCCAAGGCCGCCCTCATATAGTCGCACTGCCGCCGCGCGCCTATGGATCTGTGGGCTTGACCCACCAGTTCGAACCCCAGGCCCAGATCATCCACCGACATGGCAATCGGGTAGTTCGTACGCTCTTCCCCGCCCAGTGCCACTATCCCCTCCCAAACTGGGGCCGTCATATCGAGATCTTGCGCTGCGCTGTAGCGGTAATTCAGCAAGGCCGAGAACAACGGCGTGCCTCCCGGCAGCCCGCTGCAGCGTTGCGCCAGCGACAGGCTGGCATGTTCGTGATGCATCAGCCCCGTCAGCCCGGCATGAACCTCGCGCAGGCTCTGTTGCACGCTGCGGCCGCTCAGTTTGATGCGGATCGGCAGCGTATTGATGAACATCCCCAACGCTCGCTCTGCGCCCTCGCCACCCTGCATCCGTCCAAACAGCACAGTACCGAACACCACGTCGGCCTTGCCTGTCGTCCTGGCCAGCACCAAGGCCCAGGCCAGGTGGAACAGACTGGCCGCACTTACCCCATGACGCTTGGCTTGCTGCCGGATTCCGGCGCATAGTTCCGCCTCCAACGCCAGCTTCACCTCCTCGACCTCGCTGCCGTCGCCCTGCACATCCAGCAGGTCAAACGGCGCCGTCGGCTCATCCACGTCGCCCAGCATCTTGGTGAAGAATGCTTCATGTTCGGCCCGGCTCAGGCCTAGCTTCGCCTGGGCTACAAAGCGCCGGAACGGCACAGGCTCGGGCAATGCAGCCTCCTGGCCTTGCTCGATCTGCACAATCTCTTGAACTATCAGTTCCAGCGTCGTGTGATCCAGTACCAAGTGATGGCTGGGCAATTGCAGCAGCCAACTTCCTTGCGCGACATCCTGCGCGGCCACCGCCCGCATCATCGGAGCCTGACGCACATCGATGCGATGGCGTCGAGGATCGACAAGTTCGTTCAGTCGTTCGGCCGCATTGCCCGCAACCACATCCTGCAGCCACTCGGCCTGCAGCAATGCCCGCCGATAGACCACCTGAACCGGTTCCTTCAGCCCCTCCCACAACACCGCCGTGCGCAGGATGTCATGGCGCTCTATCACCCGATTCAAGCTGGCGATGAAGCTCTCCAATCGTTCCCGGCTGTCAAAGCTCAGCAGGCAAGGAGTGACATAGATGTCGCCCTGTTGCTCCAGCATGTGGTGGAACAGAATGCCCTCCTGCAGCGGCGCCAGCGGATAGATGTCCTGAATGTTCGCAGCTCCTCCCGGCACCGCCGCTTCGATCCGGCCGATCTCCGTGGCGTCAAGCTCGAGCAACGTCAACATCTCTGGCTGGATTGCGGCGCAGTCCGCCGGGATCAGATTAGGGGGGACGACGACATCATGTCGATCCTGACCTTGCGTGATGGCTCGAGCAAAGGCCGCCAGTTCGGGCTGCTGAAACAGCGTGCGTACCTGCACGGCCAAGCCCCGTGCACGCATGCGCTCCAGCACGTTCAGCGCCAATAGCGAATGTCCGCCCAACTCAAAGAAGTTGTCGTGGCGCCCCACCCGCTCAACTCCCAGGACTTCAGCCCAGATCGCCGCCAACGCCTCTTCCTCCTCGCCCTGCGGCGCCTCGTACGCCCGTGCGCTCTCCACTCCCGGTTCTGGCAGCGCCTTGCGGTCCACCTTGCCGTTGGCATTGAGCGGCAACCCCTCCAGCACTACGATCAAGCTCGGCACCATATAGTCCGGCAACTGCCGGCCCAGACGCTCCTTCAGCTCTTCGGCCTCGACGATCTGCCCCGCCAGCATCGACACATAACCCACCAGCCGCGCCCCGCCGGGCCCGTCGCGCGCCACCACCACCGCTTCCCTGACCTCCGCTTGCGACAGCAACTGCGCTTCCACTTCGCCTAATTCGATGCGCAATCCGCGGATCTTGACCTGATGGTCGATCCGGCCCAGGTACTCCAATTGCCCCTCGGAATTCCAGCGCACCAGATCACCCGTGCGGTACAGCCGGCTGCCGGCCTCGCCGAACGGGTCCGCCACGAAGCGTTCTGCACTCAAACCGGCGCGCCCTAGGTAGCCGCGCGCCAATAGTTCTCCGCCAATGAGCAACTCGCCTGACACTCCTTGAGGAGCAAGGTTGAAGTCGGCATCCACGACCCGGAGCTCCCGTCCAGCCAAGGGCGTGCCAATCGGCATTTGCAGCGGAAGCGGTTTGCTTGCGCTCACATAGGGCTGGCAGTCCAGAATCGAGGCAGTGACGGTCGCCTCTGTCGGACCGTACGTGTTCAACAACCTGATCCGCTCCAGACCGGCTGCACGCCAAGCATTGAGGCCCTCCGGCGGCATGGCCTCGCCACCGGCATGAACCTGACGCAATACACCATAATCTCGAACGCCTTGCCGGGCGAAATCCTGTACCAGCAACAGCCAGTACGCCGTCGTAACATCCACGACACTGATCTGCTTTTCCATCAGTTCCTGATAGAACGTGGAGCTATCCCACAGATCAGGGCCGCGCAATACGACCGAAGCCCCCTGGATCAGGGGTGGAAACAACTGTTCGATGCAACCGTCGAAGTTCAAGGTCGCAAACTGGAGCATCCGATCGGCTTTGGTGAGACCGAAGAAATCAACCGCCACTTGAGCATGCTCGACCAAACTGTGATGGGAAATGCCTACACCCTTTGGACGCCCTGTGGATCCGGAGGTGTAGATCACATACGCCAGGTTCTCGCCGTGCACGTCGACCCGTGGGTCGTTTCCGGATTCATCCATCACATCCAGAGTTTCAAGCTCCAGAACCTCCAGCCCCTCCAGCGCCGGCAACCGATCCCTCACTGCGCACTGCGTCAGCAATAGCCGAATTTTGCTGTCCTCCATCATGTAGGCCAGCCGATCCATGGGATACCCCGGATCGAACGGCACATACGCCCCGCCCGTCTTCAGGACCGCCAGCAGTCCCACCACCATCTCGATGGAGCGCTCCACCGCGAGCCCCACCTTCACCTCCGGCCCTACTCCCAGCCTGATCAGGCGATGCGCCAGACGGTTGGCCTGCTCGTTAAGCTCTCCATAACTGAGCGACTCATCTCCGAACACCAACGCTATAGCGTGCGGATTGTCCCGCACACGGCGCTCGATCAGCCGATACACCGGCCCAACTTCCGGGTATGCACGCCCGTTCACCCCCCAAGCCTGGAGCTGCAGCTGCTCCGCTATACCCAGCAACTCCACATCGCCCACCGCCTGTTCGGGCCGCTCCGCAAGGACCCGCAGCACCGCCAGGTAGTGCTCCGCCATGCGTGCCATGGCACTCGCATCGAATAACTCCTGAGCATAGGTAAAACTCACCTGCATCTGGCCCTCCGCCTCTTCGCCGAAGTCCACCGACAGCTCGAACTGTGCGCCTTGTTTGGCTAGGGTGTAGTCTGCGAGCGTTAGCCCTGGCAATTGTTGCAGTACCCGATGGTCCTGCCGCTGATGATTGACCAGCACCTGAAACAGCGGATTGATGCCCAAGTTGCGTTGCGGTTGCAGCGATTCCACCAGTTGCTCGAAGGGCAGATCCTGATGAGCCTGCGCGCCCAGAGCCGCCTCCTTGGCCTGTTTTAGTACCTGTACCAGGCTCTGGCGCCCATGAATTACGTTGCGCAGAACCTGCGTATTGACGAAGAGGCCCACCACGCCTTCGGTTTCTACGCGGTGACGATTAGCGATTGGTATCCCGACCCGAATGTCCTTCTGACCGGTGTGCCGGTAGAGCAATGCTTGCACACCCGCCAGCAACGCCATGAACAATGTCGCTCCTTCAGAACGCGCCCGATCACGCAGTCGAGACACCAATACTCCTGTCAGTGCGATGCGATGGCAAGCCGCCCCATACACTCCGTGGGCGTTGCGCGGACGATCCGTGGGCAACTGCAGCACCGGATTCTCGTCACCCAGTTGCGCCCTCCAATACGCAAGCTGCCGGTCCTTCTCCCCCGCCTCCAGCCAATTGTGCTGCCAGACCGCGTGGTCCGCATATTGAATCGGCAGCGTCGCCAGTTTTGGATTCTGACCTAGCACCCGAGAACGGTACTGCGCCACGAACTCATCGACGATGATCTGCATCGACCAGCCATCCGAGACGATATGGTGCATCACCATCACCAACACATGCTCGTCCACAGCTTCTCTGATTAAACCCACCCGAAGCAGTGGTCCCGCCTGCAGATCGAACGGTGTCTGAACCACGTCGGCCACCGCAGTTCTCACCTTTTCCGCGCGCTCGCCGGTCGCTACCGCACTCAGATCAAGCTCTTCGATCTGCACGCTGCCGTCCGCCTGGATCACCTGCTCGATCCGACCGTCTTCTCCTGCACGAAACACCGTGCGCAACGATTCGTGCCGTTCCAGCAGCGCGCCGAAGCTTGCCCTGAGCGCTTCAACGTTCAACACACCTTTGAGTTTCATCGCGCCACTGATGTGATACGCCGTGCTCAGTGGATCCAGCTGCCAAAGAAACCATTGGCGCATCTGAGCGTATGAAGGCTGACAGCGGGAGAAATCCAGTTCATCCCGGGCAAGGATTGGAAAATTCCCAATACCCAATCCCTCCAATCTGATCTTTCGATAGATCGCCTTACGCTGATCAAGCCCGAGCCGGGCAAAACGCTCTGCGATACGATGACTCGCCAAACTATCCATTACGCGGCTTCCAGGTCGTCAATGAATGCAACAACTTCCGATAGCGACTGACTTCTTTCTTTCATGAGCGGTTCAGCCTCGAGTAGGACACTCACCTCGGACAGACTCGGAGTGGCAAAGAAATCTCGAATGGCTATGTCCTTCTGCATGCGAGACTGGACACGAGCGACCACTTGCAGAGCAAGCAGTGAATGTCCGCCCAACTCAAAGAAGTTGTCGTGGCGACCCACCCGTTCGATACCCAGCACCTCGGCCCAGATCGTCGCCAACGCTTCCTCCACCTCGCCCCGCGGCGCCTCGTACGTCCGTGCACTATCCACGCCCGCTTCGGGCAGCACCTTCCGGTCCACCTTGCCGTTGGCATTGAGCGGCAACTCCTCCAGCACCACGATCGCGCTTGGCACCATGTAGTCCGGCAACTGCCGGCCCAGGCGCTCCTTCAGCTCTTCGGACTCGACGATCTTGCCGGCCTGCGCCGACACATAGCCCACCAGCCGCGCCCCACCCGGCCCGTCGCGCGCCACCACCACGGCTTCCCTGACCTCCGCTTGCGACAGCAACTGCGCTTCCACTTCTCCTAGCTCGATGCGCAACCCGCGGATCTTGACCTGATGGTCGATCCGGCCCAGGTACTCCAATTGCCCCTCGGCGTTCCAGCGCACCAGATCTCCCGTGCGGTACAACCGGCCGCCAGCCTCGCCGAACGGATCCGCCACGAAGCGCTCCGCGCTCAACCCGCTGCGGCCCAGATAGCCTCGGGCCAAGCCGACTCCGCCCAGGTACAACTCGCCAGTCACCCCAACCGGGGCCAGGCTCAAGCCTTCGTCAAGCACATAGGTCTGGATACCGCTGATCGGCTGCCCGATCGGCACGTGGCCGCATCCGTCATCGCGGCAAGCCCAGTGCGTAACATCAATGGCCGCTTCGGTCGGACCGTAGAGGTTGGAGAGCACAGCTTGCGGCAAACTCCTGAATACGCCATTCTGGGCTTCGACTGGCAGCGCCTCGCCGCTGCAAACAATGTGTGACAGGCTGATGCAGGCCTCAATACCGTCATGCGCCAGGAACGCTTGCAGCATCGAAGGCACGAAGTGCAGCGTAGTGACGCTGTTTTCCCGAATCAGTTCGACCAGGCGCGCCGGGTCACGGTGATCGCCGGGCTTGGCAAGCACCAGCCGCGCGCCCGTCATCAGCGGCCAGAAGAACTCCCATACCGACACATCGAAGCTGAAGGGGGTCTTCTGCAAGACCGTATCTGACGCGGTCAAGCCATACGCCTGCTGCATCCATGTCAGCCGGCTGTGCAGCGCAACGTGCCGATTGGCCGCGCCCTTGGGCCGTCCCGTGGACCCGGAGGTATAGATCACATACGCCAGGTTCTCTCCGTGTACATCGATCCGCGGATCGTGTCCGGATTCATCCGTCACGTCCAGCCCATCCAGTTCCAGAACTTCCAGCGCTTCAAGCGCCGGCAACCGATCCGTCACCCCGTGCTGCGTCAGCAGCAGCCTGATCCCGCTGTCGGCCATCATGTAGGCCAGCCGCTCCGTCGGATACTCCGGATCGAGCGGCACATACGCACCGCCCGCCTTCAATATCGCCAGCAGCCCCACCACCATCTCGATGGAACGCTCCACCGCGATCCCGACCCTCACCTCCGGCCCCACTCCCAACCTGATCAGGCGGTGCGCCAGACGGTTGGCCCGCAAGTTCAATTCCGCATACGTCAGCGACTCATCACCGAACAACAGGGCGGCCGCATGTGGATTGTTCCGTACGCGGCGCTCGATCAGCCGATACACCGGCTCCGCATCCGGGTACCGGTGAGCATTCACGCCCCACTCGCTCAATTGCCGACGCTCGGCCTCGCTCACTGCATCAATTTCGCCCAGGCAACGCTGCGCCGACGCGCAGAGGGACATCAACAAGTTCCGCATGTGGCCGGCCAACTGGGCTACCAGTTCCGCCGCAAAGCACCGTTCCTGGAAAAAATAGCCTATCGTCAGTACATCCGCCACAGTTACGGTCAAAGTCATCGGGTAGCTGGTCTCTTCCCGATTTCCAGCGATCGAGACACGTGGCGTCCCATTACCTGGCTGCCGTAGCGCCTCGTCAACCGGATAGTTCTCGAACACCAGGATGCTGTCGAACAATCCCTGTCCATTGGAGCCAGCCCAACGCTGGATTTCAAAAAGCGGCGTGTGTTCGTATTCACGTGATGCGACGTTCTGCGCCTGTAGCATGCGCAGCCAATCACCTATCCGCTGCTCCGGTCGAGGGCGCGCCACGACGGGCAGGGTGTTGATGAACAACCCCAGCACCTCGTCTGCGTCGGGCAATTCCGCCGGACGACCCGACATGGTCGCTCCGAAGCACACGCCTGTCTGCCCGGTATAGCGTCGCAGCAATAGTGCCCACCCTGCCTGAACCAGCGTATTCAGGGTAATCCGCTCAGCGCGGACGAACTCAGCCATACGCGCCGTCTCCACGGCATCGAACACCTGAATGTGTTCCTGATAACCCTGTCCGTCTGTCGACGGCTTGTGCTCGGAGGTAATCCTCGTCGGCCCATCGACGTCTGCCAATAGCGTCCGCCAGTACGTTTCTGCAGCCGCGCCGTCCCTTGCTTGCAACCAGGCGATATAGTCCCGGTAGCGTCCTCGCGAAGGAAGCGGGTTCTTCCCGGAATAGCAAGTAAGGATTTCTGCCAGCAGTCGCGCGGTGCTCCAACCGTCGAGCAACAGATGGTGACGCGTCCAGATGAGGTGATATCTACCCGCAGCGCACTGAACCAGGACCAGCCGCATCAACGGCGGTGTAGCCAGGTCGAAACCTCGCTCATGCTCGGCGTGGGCCAGTTCGTCGAGCGCAGCGTCGAGGTCGACATGGTCACGCCAGTCGTACTCGACAAGTGGCAACTCGACCGTTCGAGCTACCCATTGAAGTGAGGCTTCGCCCTGAATAAAGGCCGTCCGCAGTATCTCGTGTCGATCGAATGTCGTTTTCCAAGCGGCCTTGAAGCGGGCAGGGTCGAGAGCTTCAAGCTCCAGCCGGAGCTGATTGATATACACCGTCCCTGCCGGCTCTAGAATGCTGTGAAACAACATCCCGGCCTGCATCGGCGACAGCGGATATAGATCGACCACTCGATTCCATGGCAGCCGCAATCCGTCGAGCCGACGCTGGCTGACCCTAGCCAGCGGAAAGTCAGACGGCGTCACACCCTGCGCGCCATGCAGGCAGTGCTCGATCAAATGCTCCAGTTCATTCAGGAAGCTCCTGGAAAGCTCCTTTATCGTGGCTTCGTCATGCACCGCCGTGCTATAGGTCCAGCCCACGCGCAATTCGCCGCGATGCACCTCGGCATCGAGGCTGAGCCAGGTTCGGCGCCGGCTGCTGGAAGCACGCTCCTGCCCCGTGCGCTCGCGAGCCAGTCTCCATATCGAATCGCCACCAAAACTCTGATCGACCTGGCCGAGATAGTTAAATGTGACCTGCGGATAGGCGCCACCGGCAAGCACAGGTCCGCCGCTGCCGAGATAGCGCAGCACGCCGTAGCCTATCCCCTTGTTGGGCACCTGCCGCAGTTGTTCCTTGATGGCTTTCAGGCTAGCGCCAAGATCCCCACCGGCTTGTCGGCTCGTATCTCCCGGCGCAAGACGGACCGGGTACAGCGTGGTGAACCAGCCTACGGTCCGACTGAGGTCCAGGTCATCGAAAAGTTGCACCTCGCGACCATGTCCTTCCAGTTCGACCAGCACATGTTCGCGCCCGTCCCAGGCGCACAGGGTACGCGCCAGGGCTGTCAGCAGGATGTCGTCGATACGCGTGCGGTAGGCTTGCGACACATCGGCCAGGAGTTGCTCCGTGCGGGCCTCATCCAGCGAGGTAATGAGCGTGCGCGATTCCGCCAGCGTGTTGCTGCCGTCCGCGACGCCAGGCAGCGACCTTTCCGCCCTCCCGACGACATTCTGCCAGTAGGTCAGTTCGTTGCGCAGTTCGGCGCTATCGGCATAGCGTGCCAGCGCCTTGGACCAATCCCGCAGTGGCGTGGTCGCAGTCGGGAGTTCCGGCACCCGCCCCTCTCGAAGCTGTCTGTATACGGTCTGAAGGTCGTCGAGAATCACACGCCACGACACGCCGTCGACGACGAGGTGATGGGCGACCAGCAGCAGGCGGCCCGCACGCCCGTCGCCCAGATTCATCCACACCGCTTTGAATGGACGCTGTAGGCTGAGACTGCGCTGAACACGATCGGCTGCGTTTTCAATGGCCACAGCGACATCGCCGCCGGAGCCGATGTCGATCTCCTCGAAAACTGACTGGCCTGGCGGCAGACTGGATAACGACCAGCGACGATCGGCGCCACATTCGGCAACCAGACGCAAAGCCTCATGATGTATGACCAGGGCTTCGACAGCCTGCCGTACCTGCGCCGGCTCAATCACCTCGGTAGCGCTGAGAAGCAGTGATTGGTTCCAGTGGTGATGGTCCTCGAACTGTTGGTCAAAAAACCAAGCCTGAACGGGTATAGGGGCAAACCGGATACCAGCCTCGGACGATGCCGCGACCGCGGCAGCGCTCGCTATCGGCGCAGTTTCCAGAGTAGCGACCGCCGCAACTGCGGCGACGGTCTGACGCTCCATCAGTTCTTTGGGCGTGAAGCGTAGTCCCTTCTTGCGTGCCCGCGCGACAATTTGAAGAGTGAGGATGGAATCGCCGCCAAGTTCGAAAAAATTGTCATGACGACCGACCCGATCTACTCGAAGCACTTGCACCCATACGTCGGCCAGCACCTGTTCCACCTGGCCTTGGGGCGCCTCGTAATCCTTCGCAGCGCGCTCCCCGGGTAGCGGCAACGCCTTGCGGTCGACCTTGCCGTTGGCCGTCAGCGGCAAGACGTCCAGCTGCATGATCGCGCCAGGCACCATGTACTCTGGAAGCTTCTGAGCGAGCCTTTCTCTCAGGTCCTCCGCCGCGATCGTCTCACCGGGCCGAGTCACAACGTATGCGTGGAGTTGAGTGCGTCCATCCTCGTCCTCGCGGGCGACAACCTCGGCCTCCACGAGGCCAACCATCTCGAGCAATGCCTGCGCAATCTCCCTCAACTCCACCCGATAGCCGCGCACCTTCACCTGGTCGTCCGCCCGCCCCAGGAATTCGAGATTGCCGTCCTCCAGCATTCTCACCCGGTCTCCAGTGCGATACAGGCGCTCGCCTTTCTTGGATGGACTGGCGACGAAGCGTTCCGCTGTTTGCGCAGCACGCCCCTGGTAGCCCCGCGCCACGCCAGGGCCACCTACGTACAACTCGCCGACCACCCCGAACGGTACCGGATTGAGGTCTGCATCCAGTACGCAGGCATAGCCATTGGCGAGTGGCTTCCCGACGGGCAAGGTGCTTGCCGTGCGCAGCGCCACACGCGCTTCCTGCGTAAGAATGCCCACCGTAGTTTCGGTCGGACCGTAGTGATTGAATACCTGGCACTCCGGCTTCAAGTCCGCGACCTGCGCCAGCAGCGACCACCGTGTCGCCTCGCCTCCAACCACCAGCCGACTGGTCGGCAGTATATTTTCCGGCGCACCCGCATTCAGGAGAGCCTGAAGGTGGCTGGGCACGATCTTCAGCACATCTACCCGATGCCTGCTCATGTAGTCGGAGAAGGCATCCGGATCGAAGGCGCGTTCCGCGGAGATCAAATGCAATTCCCGTCCCGAGCACAAAGCGCCAAACAACACCGTGTGCCCCAAGTCGGCCGCCACGGTCGAGACCATCGCCATGCTCCGCGCGCTTTCGGGAAGATCGAGACGTTCCAGCAAAGCCTGGACATAGTTGGCCAGCGCACCGTGGCTGATCACCACCCCCTTCGGGTTCCCGGTGGAACCGGATGTGTAGATGACGTAGGCTGCCTGCGAGGGCTGTGTCGGCGGCAGGATTTGAACAAGATCCTGTTCCGGCACGGCGGCAAGTTCAAGCGACAAGACGGGAACCCCCACCTGCCAGGCCGGCCTTCCGCTGCTCAGCAACAACGCGGCGCCGCTATCCCCCAACTGATAAGCCAACCGCTCCGACGGCAAGGAGGGATCCAGAGGCACATAGGCGCCGCCCGCCTTCAACACGGCCAATAAACCGACAACGAACGGGCACGAGCGGTCCGCGTGTACACCCACGCGGACGTCGCAGCCCACCCCTCTTTCGATCAGCATCTGCGCCAGACGGCTGGACTGTCTGTCCAATTCGGCATATGTCAGGCACTGATCTTCGTCTATTACCGCAAGCCTCGCCGAACGAGCCCTGGCGGCCAGCTCCCACATCCGAATGACACTTGGCGCGCCGAATTCGCGTTGCGCGCCCGCGACTTCGGAAACCGGAACCGGCAAGGAAAGATCCGCCACCTTCCTGTGTGGAAAGTTGACCGCCTGCGTCGCGAAGCCGTCCAGCGTGGCGGCGAACGTATGAACGATTGCCTCGTCAAACAGCGCTTCCGCATAGATCAAGTCGCAACGTATGCCGTCCTCGCGATCGGTAAAATCTAGGCTCAGGTCAAAATGAGCTTGGCCGCTGGAAACGGGAACGAACTTCACCTCCAGATCACCCAAGGATCTGGTCTCCGGGACAGTCTCTTGCTGAGTACATTTGACCTGGAATAACGGGTGTACCCCGGCCTCCCGCTCCGGTCGAAGCGCATCGACCAGCAGGTCGAAGGGCAAATCCTGATGCGCGTGTGCATCCAGAACAGTCTCACGAACCCGAGCCAGGACATCCACAAAGCTGCTCGCCGGATCCATCTGCGTGCGCATGACCAGCAAGTTGAGAAAGTAGCCGACCAGTCCTTGTGTTTCGGCTTTCCGGCGGTTGGCTACCGGTGTGCCGACACGGACGTCCTGCGTGCCGCTGAAACGATAGAGCGTCACTTTCAACAGCGCCAGCATCACCATGTACAGCGAGGCTCGGTGAGACCCTGCGAGAGCCCGCATTCGGTCGCTCAATTCACGCGAAAGCTGGAACTCGTAGTGCCGTTCCTTCGATTCAGTAACGCTGCCTCTCGGTCGCAGCATGGGCAACTCGATGGGCGGATGTTCCATACCCAGCCGTAACCGCCAGTATTCCAGCTGGCGTTCGCGCTCTCCGGCATCGAACCAGTTTCGCTGCCAGACAGCATAGTCAGCAAACTGCACTGGCAGAGCATGCAGCTCTTGTGGATGCTCGCCGCACGCATTCCGATACAGAATCAGGAGTTCGTCCAGCAGTATGCGCACAGACGCGCCATCCCCCGCAATATGGTGCAACACGATGCCTAGCACATGCTCATCTTCGTTGACCTCCCACAACGTGGCGCGAATCGGCGGTTCGGCATCAAGCTTGAATGGCTGGCTAACAAGTGCCTGTTGCAGTGAACTCAGCTTCCCCATGCGTCTGTCTTCGGGTACCGAGCGGAGATCCACCACATCCACCTGAACGGATTCCATCGGCAGAATCACCTGTGCAGGCTCACCGTCAATGCCGACGGGAAGGATGGTTCGCAGTGTTTCATGCCGTCGCGTCAGTTGCCGCATCGCGGCAAGCATCGCATCCTTGGCCAGCACGCCTTTGAAACGCAGGAATCCCGGCATGTTGTAGGCCGGACTGGACGGATCAAGTTGCCAAGTCAACCAAAGGCCGCGCTGCGCATAAGAGATCGGCAGCGCCTCGTTCCGATCCACTGGAACAATAGGCAAATCGACGTAGCTTAGACCTGCTTCCCCAATTTTCGTCAGAAATCCTCGCCGGGCTTCTGGGGAGAGCGCCGCGAAACGGCGGGCAATGCTTTTTTCATCCAGTTCCATAGTTTCAAACCTCGAATTCGCTCATCAGGTTGTGCATCAGCGCAAGTCGGTCCTGCCGCGAACCTGCATCGGGCGTCCCTTGCTCCGAAAGGCGCAACGCAAAGTCCCGCAGGATCGGGGCTTCGAAGAACATGCGCACTGGGACCTCGAATGCATAACGATTCGCCAGAATCGCCGCCATCCGGACCGCAATGAGCGAATGCCCGCCCAGCTCGAAGAAGTTGTCATTGCGGTCGACAGACTCGACTCCGAGCGCCTCGTTCCAGAGCTGCGCCAGCACTGCCTCCACCTCACCCGCAGGCTCCTCGAATATCGGGAAGGACGGCGTTTCGGGTTCCGGCAAGGCGCGGCGATCCACCTTGCCGTTGGCGTTGAGGGGCAAGGATTCCATTGAAACGATCACTCCAGGCACCATGTAGTCCGGCAGCACCCGGGCAAGCCGAGCGCGCAGTTCGCGCACATCGAGCATCTTTTCCGCCGCCAGTGACACGTAGGCGACCAGTCGGGCACCCTTGTCTACCACTACCGCCTCGCGAATCTCAGGCAGGGCCAGCAACTGCGCCTCCACCTCCCCCAGCTCGATCCGCAAGCCGCGGATCTTCACCTGATGATCCGTCCGGCCCAGGAACTCCAGCTGCCCCTCCCCGTTCCACCGCGCCAGGTCCCCCGTGCGATACAGCCGGCCGCCGGTTTCGTCGAACGGGTCCGCCACGAAGCGCTCCGCACTCAAACCCGGTCGACCCAGATAGCCGCGGCCTAGCAGATCGCCACCGATGTACAACTCGCCCTCTACCCCTTGCGGTACCAGATTCAGCGACGCATCCAGTACGTAGGATTTGGTTTGGGCGATCGGCCTTCCGATCGGCACCCGACCTTGCCCGTCGTCCCGGCACTTCCACTGGGTCACGTGGATGGTCGTCTCTGTCGGGCCGTACAAGTTCTGCAGGCTCACACCCCTGAGCCGGCGCAGCGCCTCGCTCTGCATGGCCGCGGACATGGCCTCGCCGCCACACATCACGTACCGCAGCCGCGTCTGCGTCTCGATGCCTTCATGCGCCAGAAAGGCCTGCAGCATCGCCGGTACGAAGTTCAGTGTCGTGATCTGGTGCCGACGAATCAGTGCCGTTATCCGCTCGGGCTCACGGTGGTCACCCGGCGCGGCCACCACCAACCGAACGCCAGTCGTCAGCGGCCAGAATATCTCCCAGACAGACACGTCGAACCCGAACGGCGCCTTGTGCAGCACGACATCCTCGGCGGTCAGGCCATAGGTCTGCTGCATCCAGCTCATGCAGATCGCCAGCGACCGATGGCGGATCGCCGCTCCCTTGGGCCTGCCCGTGGAACCCGAGGTATAGATCACGTACGCCAGATTCTCTCCGTGCACGGCCACGCCGGGGTCGTGTTCCCGCTCGCCGCCGAGATCGAGCGCATCGACCTCCAGCACCTGCAGCCTCTTGTCGGCGGGTAGCCGGCCACGGATCCCGCTCTGCGTAAGCAGCAGCTCGATACCGCTGTCCTCCAACATGTACTCCAGCCGCTCGGCCGGGAGCTCCGGGTCCAGCGGAACGTAGGCGCCTCCCGCCTTCAAGATCGCCAGCAACCCCGCCACCATCTCGATGGAGCGCTCCATGGCAATGCCTACTCTCGTCTCCGGCTTGACACCCAGGCCGATCAGCCTGTGCGCCAGACGGTTGGAGCGGCGGTTGAGCTCCTCATAGCTCACGCTCTCCTCGCCGAACCACAAGGCCACGGTCCGCGGATGAGCGCGCACGTGTTGCTCGATCTGCCGGTGAACCGGCTCAATCCTGGAAGATCGTAGTGGACTCTCACCCCAGGCCCTGAGCTTGCGTCCCTCCGCGTCGCTCAACAGCTTCACATCGCCCACCGCCTGCTCTGGCGCGTCAGCCAGCGCCCCGAGCATCGCCACATAATGCCCCGCCATCCGGGCGATGGTCGCGGCATCGAACAGCTCCACCGCATAGCGGAAGGTCACAACCAGGCGTCCGTCAACATCTTCGACCGTGTCTACGGCCAACTCGAATTGCGCATGCTCATTCCCCGTGGGCTCTTCAGTCACTCGCCAGCCCGACCGCTGTTGAAGTTGCGAGTAGTCCCGCCGCGAATGGTTGAACATCACGTCAAAAAGCAGCGCGGTGCCTGCGCTCCGCGCCGGCCGCAACGCCTCGACGACCTGCTCGAATGGCGCTTCCTGATTTGCCTGCGCGCCCAGCACGCGCTCCCGGACCTGTGCCAGCACCTGCGCCAGGCTCTGACGCATCTCGATATCGCTCTGCAATACCACCGTATTGACGAAAATACCCACCACGCCCTGCAGCTCCGCTCGCGGGCGGTTGGCAACAGGCACACCGACGCGGACGTCCCGTTGCCCGGTATGGCGGTGCAACAGCGCCTGCAAGGAGGCCAACAACGCCATGAACAGAGTGGCGCCATGGACTTCGGCCTGGCAGCGCAGGGCAGCCAGCAGCTCGGCCGGGAGTTCGAAGGTGTGCAATCCTGCCCGATATTGGGCAACCGGCAGGCGGGGATGATCGGCAGGCAGAGCCAGGCCGGGCTGTGACTCGCCCGAGGGCATGGCGAGCTGCTCCACCCAATACGCCAACTGGCGATCCTGAGCGTCCCGCACGGCATCGTCGCGCTGCCAACTGGCATAGTCAGCATATTGAATTGAGCAGGCGGGCAGCGCCTCGTCTGCCGCGTACAACGCAGCCAGGTCGTCGACCAAGACCTGCATCGAAGCGCCATCCGAAATGATGTGGTGCATCGCCAGCGCCAGTACATGGACCTGATCGTCCAGTCGCATCAGCGCTGCCCGCGCCAAGGGGCCGGCCGTCAAGTCGAAGGGCGGCGCCAGGAATGCGCGCAGCGTTTGCGCAGCCTGCGCGTCGCGCTCCGCGCTCGTCACGGTGCGCAGGTCGACTACCTGGAGCTCCAGGGTTCCCCCAGGAAGCACCATCTGCTCCGCCTCGCCATCCGGCCGCGCGCGGAATATGGTGCGCAACGTCTCGTGACGCGTGATCAAACCAGCTACGGCCGCACGCAAGGCATCGACATCCAGCAAGCCCGCAATACGCAGCGCGCCCTGAACATGATATGCGGTGCTGTGGGGGGTCAGCCGCCACAGGAACCATTGCCGCTGCTGGGCAGACGACAGAGGCAGAGGCTTGGAGCGGCATTCCGCAGACAGCACGGGGATGCCGGCAAAAGGCTTGCGCGACCCGATTTGCAGGCAGGTCTGCAAGGCCGCAGCCTGTTCGCCCAACCGCGGCGATTCGAAAACCTGCCGGACCGGGAAGTCGGTTTCCCAAGTTTGCGAGATGCGTGCAGCCAACTGCATCGCCGCCAGGGAATTCCCACCCAGCGTGAAGAAGTGCGCGTCGCTGCTGTACCGCCGTGCCGTTTCGTGCCCGAGAACGTCGCGCCAAACGTTCGCCAACGGCTGGATCTGATCTTCCGGGAGGGCATTTCTGCCATCCACAGCCGCCTCGCCAATGTCCCCGCCCATCAAGAAGCGCCCGCTCTCGTACAGCGCGTAGGCATCGAGCGTGCGCTCGGCCCATCCTTTGCGGCAAGCGGTGCGTTGCAGCTTACCGCTGGAAGTCTTGGGCAACGCGCCTGGCTGTAACAACACAACCACTCTCGGTGCCTCGCCGCATTGCCCGCTCACCGCTGCGCCCAGCGCATCGACCAGAGCCTGCGGCGGCACGAGCTTCTGCAAACCGCGCGACACCTCGGCCGCGACGCCTATACCTTCCTGTCCGTCGAGTTCCACAGCAAAGGCCGCTACCCGGCCTTTGCGTACGGCCTCCACCTCCTCTTCCACCACTCGTTCGATGTCCTGCGGATACAGATTGTGTCCGCGGACGATGATCATGTCCTTGTGCCGGCCCGCGACGAAAAGTTCGCCGCCGTCTACGAAGCCCAGGTCCCCGGTGCGCAGCCATCTATGGCCATCACGTTCGACGAAGGTCTCGGCGCTATCGCTCGGGTTGTTCCAATATCCTGCCGCCACGCTGGGGCCGGCAGCCCAGATCTCGCCGATGGCGCCCTGAGCGGCGGGCTCGCCGGACTGCGTATCGACAATACGCAACTCGTGCCCCGGGGCGGCGCTGCCGCAGCCGACCAATGCCGCACCATCGGCCTGGGCGACCGCGAGCCGCTTTGAGAGCGCTTCATTGTCATAGCGGCCCACCGCCATGCCGCTTCCGCGGCGCCCTCCCGTGACGAACAGCGTCGCCTCGGCCAGACCATAGCAGGGGTAAACGGCGCCGGCGCTGAAGCCCATGGGCGCGAAACGTTCGACGAACGCTTCCATCGTGTCTTGCCGCACCGGCTCGGCGCCGGTGTAGGCCACGCGCCAACTCGACAGGTCCAATCCCTCGCAGTTGGCATCCTTGACCCGGTCCAGGCACAGCCGGTATGCAAAGTCCGGCCCCCCGCTGATCGTTATCCGATGGCGCGAGATCATCTCGAGCCAACGCACGGGGCGCTCCAGGAAGAAGCGCGGCGAGGACAGCACGCAGGGGATGCCGCTGTAGAAAGGCTGCAGCAGTCCGCCGATCAGGCCCATGTCGTGGAACAAGGGCGACCACACGCCGAATTTGTCGCCGGCGCCGATCGAGAGTCCTTCGCGGATGGCGCGCTCATTGGCCATCAGGTTGGCGTGCGTCACCATCACGCCCTTGGGTGCTGAAGTGGACCCCGAGGTGTACTGCAGGAAGGCGACGTCGGCGCCGTCCGGCCTTTGCGGCTGCCAGCGGCTGGCCTCGGCTGGATCGACCTCGTCGACGGCCACGATATCCAACATGTCGAACTGGCGCGCCGCCTCCCCGACCAACGCGCGTAACGCGCCTGTCGTCAGCACACCCCGCGCCTGAGAGTCCTCCACGATCCCCGCAAGCCGGGCCAGGTGCTGCGGCCGCGCGGATTCGGGCGGAAACGCCGGCACTGCAATCACACCGGCATGGAAGCAGGCAAACATGCTGACTGCATAGTATTCATCGTTGTCGAGCAGGATCAGTATCCGGTCGCCCTTCTCGTAGCGCGCTTGCAGCAAGGCGGCAAGCGCCAGCACGCGCTGCGCGAAGGCGCGATAGGTCAAGACCGTTTCGACGATTTCGCCTTCCCGACCCGCGACCACCGTCAGCGCGACGTCCTCGGGCCGGTCTGCAGCCAGCTGGCGCAGGCCGTCGACAAAATTCTCGGGATGAACAAATTTCTCTTGCGGCACAGGCGAATTCGTCATGAGGGTTCTCTTGTTCGGCAATGCGTTTAGAACTTGTCCAGGTTGCCGTGGGATTCGGCCATGGCCACGACCACCTTGCGTGGTCCCTTGAAGGGCGAACGCGCATGGGCGACCAGCATGTTGTCCAGCATCGTGACGTCGCCCTGTTCCCACTTGAAGCTGACGGTTTCTGCATCCAGCACGGCACGCACCTCGTCGAGCATCGCGTCGGGGATCGGCGATCCGTCCGCGAAGCAGGTGTTGCGCGGCACGTTCTCCACGCCCAGCAACTCGACCAGGGACTCGCGCACCTCGGGCTGCAGGTTGGAAATATGGAAGAGATGGGCCTGGTTGAACCAGACCACCTCGCCGGTGACGGGATGGGTCTCGATGGCCTGGCACAACTGGGTCGTGCGCAGATCTCCATCGGGCTTCCATTCCCACTGGATGTCGTTCTTGCGGCAGAAAGCCTCGACTTCATCGCGGTTGACGGTGTTGAAAACCTGCTGCCATGGCACATCGAGGTCGCCGTAGTTGCGCACGTAGATGACACCCGCCGCAAAGCGTTCCCGGATCGAGGCGGGCATGCGCCGGTAGATCGCGCGGCTGTCGGCGATCGGCGTCTCGCCGCCCTCTGCGGCGGGGGTCACGCAATGGAACCAGGCTTTCATCGGCCACTGGCGCGTGTAGGCTTGTTCGTTGTGCAGCGGAATGGACTGGTGGGCCGGATACTCGGTCGCGGTGTAGACCCCGCCGCCCACCGCCGAGCGTGGCGTGGAGCCGAATTCGTAGCTCAACAGCGGATGGCCAAAGCGGGCGGCGAACTCCCGGAAGCCTTCGACCGAGGGGACATCGAAGCCGCGCAGCAACACGCCACCGACCGTCGCGACCTTGGTCTCGATTTCGTCACGCAAGCGCGGCAAGGCCTCCAGCAGCGGCTCGCCGCGACGGGATGGTGTGATCAGCGCAGGCAGATCGGATCCAGGCGGCGCCTGGCGTTCAAATCGGGTCACCAGATCATTCATCGCAATCCTCCCTTGGCGTCCGGCTGCCAGGCCAGGGCGGCCGCATAACCAGACGGTGAATCGAGACGCAGGACGTCCACGTTTGGGCCTTCCAGGTTTTCACGGTGCAGCGCATAGCAGCTTCCCCCGGCGGGCCCGGGCCCAAACACCGATAAGCGCTGCAAGTGCTCAGCCACGCCCAGGCCCAAGGCTTTCAGCACGGCTTCCTTGGCCGTCCAGCAGTCGAAGAAGTCGAGTCGCCGCTCCTCGGGCGACTCAAGCTCATGCGTCGATAACACCAGCCGCGACAGGCTGGCGACATCGCAATGCGGATCGCGGCGTTCGATATCGACGCCGACAGGAACGCTGTCCGACAGGGCAATCAAGGCGAAGCCGCCGGCATGGGAAACGTTGAAGTACGGAGCGGGATCGGCCGAGCACGCCACGTCCAGGCGCGGCTTGCCATGTTTGTTGGCCGCGAACCTCAAGCGCCCGGGGTAGCAATTCAGGCGCGCGCTCAGTAGCCTGCGCAATGCCGCGCGCGCGCTCACGAAGCGGACCTTGTCGCCATGCCGATGAAAGCGCAGCGCTCGTTCGGCTTCTTCCCTGCTCAGCAAAGCCTGGTCGCTGTCCGCTAGGGGCGCGGCCAGATCCAGCGCAAGCTGGAACACCTGGATGCCGGCAGGCAGCAGATCAGACAGTTGCCGCGGCTGCATGGCCCACTCCGGAAATCAGGCGAGTCAACTCGCGCACGATGGTCGCCAGCACTTTCTGTTCCTGCTGGCGTATGAAAAAATGCGCGCCATCGAACCAATCGAGCGTGTATGCATGGCGGGCCTCTCGCCGCCAAGCCTCGATGCGTTGCGGGTCGATGTCGTCCTGGCGCCCGGCGAAGACGTGCAATGGCACGGACAGCGGATCGGACGGCAGATAACGAAAATTCGCGCAGACGCGGTAGTCGGCAGCCAGCGAATCCAGGGTCAAACGCAGGAGTTCAGTGTTCTCGAAAACCGCGTCCGGCGTGCCGCCCTGCCTGCGCAGATCGGCCATCAAGGCAGCGTCGTTGTCCATGGCGGCAAAGCGGCCTGGATCCCGACTCGAAGGCGCGGGACTGGCGGACACGAACACGGCCTCAGGCATGGGAAGGGCCAGCGCATGCCGGCGCTGCGCCACCGCATGGGCAAGCAAGGCGCCCATGCTGTGGCCAAATAGGACGTAACTGCCTTGCATCGCAGCAGCCTGCTCGTTGCAGATCTGCGCCACAAGCTGGGCGAAGTCCTCGACGTAAGGTTCGCCCGTCCTTGCGCCACGCCCCGGCAGTTCCACCGGAACGACGCGGATCCATTCCGGCAAAAGGCGGCGCCAACGCAGGTACATGGTTGCGCTCGCGCCCGCGCAGGGCAAGGCCAGCAGATTGATGGCCGGCATATGCGTGGAACTGGACATCAGGCCGCCGCGACGTCGGAACGGGCCGCGGCCTGTTCGTCCATCCACTTGCGCAGCGACAGCGGACGCATGTCGGTCCAGGTCTTCTCGACGTAGTCGAGAACGGTCTTCTTGTCTCCCTTGACTCCATCGACGGCTCGCCAGCCGCCGGGCACTGCCTTCCAATGAGGCCAGATCGAGTACTGCTCTTCGTGATTGACGAGGACGATGAAGGTCTCGTCCTCGCGGTCAAAACAACTGGTCGACATGGGCTGCCTCGCGCATTGAAGGAAATGACCTCACGCTTGGCCGGCCGGCTGCCGACTTGCGGGTCACCGCAATCAAAGACGAGTCAGATGTTCGGTTTGTTTAGCCGCGAAGCACTTGAAGGCGGACTCATGAGGAGCAGGGAAAAGAAGCAGGACTACCGCATAGCGGCGAGCGAACGCACGCAGGCGCTCTTTGCGGATTCCGAGTCGGCAAACAACGTTTTTCGCGAGAAAAAGACGCAAGCGCCGCAAGGCGGCACTGCGTTGATGGGCATGGCAGCGGGAAAGAAGGCTCGCGGGCTAGGCCGGGCCGTCGCGCTCCGCAGAGCCAGGGATGTCAATATCGCTGACGGGAGGAACCAGGCCCACCATCAACCACAGGCGGCCGGCCTTGTCGTAGGCTTGGCGATGGGCGGCGTCGGCGGCAAGCCATTGGGCCAGTTCGGCTTCGGCATTTGCGTCGAAGCTCTCGCGTTCGTGTTGGCGCAACACCCAGGACCAGGCGATATCCCAAATCGGATCCTGATTCGGATTCACGTTGTCGCGCATAGGCTGCCTCGTACGGCTGGAAGACCAGGTGGCGCTATGGTATAGCAAAAAGTTATGAGCGATAGCTTTCACGAACGCTCAACAACGCCAGCCTGATCGCGGCGCCGTCAAGCCTCCAGCAAATCCCGGCAGCAGGCCACGGCCTGGGTCGCGTCGCGGAGCATGAAGTTCACAAGCGTGGCCGAGCAGCCCATTTGCCGCGCCACCTCCCGCTGCGTAAAGCCGCCCAGCCTGTAGAGTTCGAAGGCGCGCCGCGTCCTGATTGGCAAGGTGCCGAGGATCTGGTCGATGGCATCGATCACCTGGCGTTCCTGAAAGCGCCGGTCCGGCACGCAGCCGCCGGCAACCTGTGGCAATTCCCCGTCGTCCGTATAGATGCGGTATGTGGATTCGACGGCCTGGCGACGGCAATGGTCCAGCGCCAGATTGCGGACCACCTGGCAGCAGTAGCTATAGGGCTTGCTTACATCGCGAGCGCATGATCCTTCCATGAGTTTCAAATAGGCGTCTTGAGTCACGTCGTCCGCGATTTCCGGAGTGCCGACGATTCTTTGCGCAATACGGCGAAGCCGCGCCCGATGTGCAATGAAAACGTCTCCAAGCCCCGCCCCCTGCGTACCCATGGACATCGACATGCCTCCGCATACAGATTTATCGTGACTTGTAATAACTCAATCTATTGCGAACAATTATCATTAATGAAAAAGCCTATGTCCATCGCCGCAAAGCCTGCGAGGCCCTACCCTGGCGCTTTTTATAGGGACTCGACGCAACAGCCTGGAGCTTGCCGCGAGGCTTTCCCGAAAGCCTCGGATCTGGCTTCAGCTCTGCTCGCACCGCCCGCCCAGGCGGCGCAGCCACGGTATCATCTGCCTCTATCCCCGGCGGCCGCCAACCCCGCCCCCGGATCTGTAGCCTGACAAGTCGCCAAGACGAGTTTTTGGCTGGCAGCATCCCAGAGAACCACATCGACAAACGGTCTACGCGAAACATGAAATTAGCCACCTGGAACGTGAACTCCCTGAACGTGCGCCTGCCGCAGGTGCTGGACTGGCTGGCAGCCAATCCGGTCGACGTCCTGTGCATCCAGGAACTCAAGCTCACGGATGACAAGTTCCCCGAGGCCGCCTTCACCGAAGCCGGCTACCACGCTGTCTGGGCCGGCCAGAAAACCTATAACGGCGTTGCCATCATTTCGCGCGTGCCCGGCACGTCCATGGTGCGCAACATCCCCGGCTACGAAGACCCGCAGCAGCGCGTCCTGGCGCTGACTTTTCCCAGCCCCGAAGGCGACGTGCGCGTGGTCTGCGCCTACTGTCCCAACGGCCAGGCCGTGGGCTCGGACAAGTACGCCTACAAGCTGGACTGGTTCGAGGCCATGCGCGCCTGGCTGGCCGACGAAATCAAGCAGTACCCCCGGCTGGCGGTGCTGGGTGACTACAACGTCGCGCCGGCCGACGAAGACGTGCACAACCCTGAGAAATGGGAAGGCCAGGTGCTGGTGTCCGAACCGGAACGCAAGGCTTTCGGCGCCCTGCTCGACCTGGGGTTGGCGGATTCCTTCCGCCTCTTCGAGCAGCCGGAGAAATCCTTCAGCTGGTGGGACTATCGCCAGTTCGCGTTCCGCCGCAACGCCGGCCTGCGCATCGATCATGTCCTTTTGTCCGCCCCGCTGGTCAAGCGTTGCATCGCCTGCGCCATCGACAAGGAGCCGCGCCGCAACGAGCAGCCGTCCGATCATGCGCCGGTCATTGCGACCTTGGAATTCGCCTGATTTTTTGTTTGGCGGCATGTTGCGCAGGCCAGGAATATTCCTGTATATTCTTGGTCTTGCTTCATTGGGGCGGTAGCTCAGCTGGGAGAGCGTCGCGTTCGCAATGCGAAGGTCGGGAGTTCGATCCTCCTCCGCTCCACCAAGATTCCCGCCAAGACAGGGCACTACATTTAGCGATGTAGTGCCCTGTTTTGCTTGATGGCTCGGTCTTGGCGTCTGCGGGACCTCAATCCCGCACCCAAAGGTCAACTCAGGAGTCCTAGCAGCGCGGCGCGCGCGACGGCTGCTGTCCGATTCCGGGCGCCGAGCTTGGAGATCGCGTTCTTCGTATGAAATCTGACCGTAGACTCGGCAATTGCCAGTATTTCGGACACGTCGCTGCTGGTCTTTCCATCCGCCGCCCATTTTAGAATTTCAGTCTCGCGACGAGTCAGGGGCACATTGGGCGCCAATTTGAATCGCGGCAGCAATACCTTGCTGAATGCCAAGTGCGCCGCCGTCACCAGCCATCGCATCCGCAATTCCTTGCTGAGCAGTTCCGCATCGGAGAGCTGCTCCTTCTGCCTGGCCAGCGTCAGCATGCCCCCGGTTCCGTATGCGTCAAGGTTCGACTGAGACCATCCTACGCAGAGTCCAACCGCCTGTGCCTCGTCCCAAAGTTCGGGCGTTTCGGCAAACACCCTGTCCGACCATACGATAGGTATCGAGGAGCGGCTGCAATGTTTCACGGTGGGATCGATTTCCAGGTAGCGCGCCTGTGCGTAGCGTTCCTGCCATGCGATCGGATAATCGCTGATCATTACGAACTGAGGGTTGGTAAACGGCAGGGCAGCCCGCAAACCATATGCGCAATAAGAAAACCCCAGCTCTTGCGCTACTGCCGCCACCTTGGTGAAAACGGCTTGCTCCGAGGTAGCGCTATTCGTTGTCAATAGAAGGTCTTGTGCCCACGACTTCATTCCAAATTCCGTCCCCGTGCATTTGCATCGCTATTACTTGAAAGGTGCACGGCTGAAAAATCAAAAAATGAGCGCCGCTGTCACAATATAGTTAAACCCATGAAATATTTCAAAATATAATAAAATGTGATTACCACTTCACTTTTTATATAGTCCTCGGTGACGGCGAGAAAATGGAGTTTCCAGCTTTTTAATAATATTTTTCCGGTCACCGAACTCTAAAAATGACGGCCGGCGATGCGGGATTGGAAATGGCCCGGGAGAAACGGCATGCCGCCGAAATCCATCGGCGCGGAACGCCCCCGGACGAGACCTAGATCCCATCAAACCCTGATGAGTCTGCGCGCTGGCCAGGACCGCCTGAAGGACTGACGATTTTCAGGCGCTTGCGTCGGCGCGCATCGTGGTGGCCGCGTCTCGCAAGGCATTCAGAAACAGCGAAACGGCGGCGGCGGCGCGCGCATCGCGCCGCGTCATGATGCCCACGGGGTGTAGCCGCGCCTGCAGGGCCAGCGGCAGGATCGCCAACTGCCCGTTTTCGGCCAGGGCCCGCGCCACGCGCAGCGGAACGGCGGACAGCAGCGAGGTCCGCTGCAATAGCGAAACAATGGTCAGGATGGCGCTCGATTCGATGGCGACCTGTGGAAAGCTCGCGCCGCGCGCCGAGACGGCGGCTGCGACCATGCTGTAGAGCGCCGCGTTACGCGAGGGCAGCACCCAGCGGCAACGGTCCAGCGCCGCGCCGCTCAGGCGGCGGCGCGCAGCCAGCGGATGCGCCGGGCCGCAGACGACGGCGGTGGCCTCGTCGTAAAGGATCTCGCATTGCAGGTCGGCGTCCGCCCCCTCCACCCCCAGCCGCCCCACAACGCAGTCCAGTTCACCCGCGCGCAAGGCCGGCAGCAGCTGTTTCTCCAGGCCTTCGGACAACTCGATGCGCAAGGCGGGATGAGTCTCTTGCAGGCGCTGCACCGCAAGCGGCACCAGCAGATGCGCCACCACGGGAAAAATGCCCGCCCGCACCTTGCCGGTCGCGCCGTTGGCGGCGGCCGCGAGTTCGGCGTGCGTTGCGTCCAGTTCGTTGAGCAGCAGGCGCGCGCGGTCGATCATCAAGAGGCCCAGCGCGGTCGGCGCGACGCCGTGGTGCGAACGTTCGAACAAGGGCTGGCCGGCCAGCGCTTCAGCCTCGCCCAATAGCTTACTCAATGCAGGCTGGCTGAGGTGCATCGCTTCGGCCGCCCGGTGCAGATTGCCCACCCGCCCCAACTCGTCCAGCAAGACCAGGTGGCGGATGCGCAGGCGCGACCGCAGCTGCAGCAAGGTGGGGGTTTCCGACATGGATTTGGCCCGGAAAGTTGGTTATCGATTGATAAGGAATCGCAATTATCCAGTTATCACCAACACGCCCATACTGGGGTCATCCCGCTAGCCGGGCCATATCCAGAAAAAGGGGAATAGCCATGTATCGTCGTCTTGCCGCGCTGGCCTTGGCCTGCGCCCTGGCGCCTTGCGCCGCAGTCGCTGACATCCGCATCGGCGTGATCGCCAGCAGCACCGGGCCAGGTGCTTCGATGGGCTCGCTATATCGCAGCACCGTGCCGCTGCTGCCCAAGACGCTGGGCGGCCAGCCGGTGGAATACATCGCGCTGGACGACGCGACCGATCCGTCATCGGCGGTCAAGACGGCACGCAAACTGGTCACCGAAAACAAGGTCGATGCCATCATCGGCCCGAGCAATGTGCCGACTTCGATGGCCGTCACGGAAGTCGCCCGCGAAGCGCGCACGCCGCAGTTGTCGCTGGCGCCCATTGTGGTCAGCCCCGACCGCGCCGAATGGATCTTCGTGGTGGCCCACGGTATAGACCTGATGGTGGACTCGCTGACTGCCGACATGGTCAAGCGCGGCGTGAAGACCGTGGCGTACATCGGCTTCTCGGACGCCTGGGGCGACGCTGTCTACCGCGCGCTGCAAGAATCGGCTGCCAAGCGCGGCATCAAGGTGCTCAGCAACGAACGCTACGCGCGCACCGACAACTCGGTGACCGCCCAGGTGCTGAAGATCGTCTCGCTCAACCCTGGCGCCGTGCTGGTCGGCGGTTCGGGCACGCCGGGCGCCCTGCCTCATCTGTCGCTGCGCGAGCGCGGCTACCAGGGCGTGCAATACAACACGCACGGCGTCATCAACAAGGATTTCCTGAAACTCGGCGGCAAGGGCGTGGATGGCGTGATCGTGCCCAGCGGTCCGGTGCAGGTGGTGGAGCAGTTGCCTGCGGACAGCCCGATCAAACCGGTAGCCACGCGTTACGCCCAACAGTACGAAGCGACCTACGGCGCGGACTCGCGCAATGCCTTCGCGCCCTACACCTACGACGCCTATCTGTTGCTGGACGCGGCCGTCGCCAAGATCCCGGCCGGCACCCAGCCCGGCACCCCAGCCTTCCGCCAGGCGCTGCGCGACGCCCTGGAAAGCCTGCAGGGCACCGTCGGCACCCAGGGCATCTACATGATGTCGCCCACCAACCACAACGGCCTGGACGAGCGCGGCGTCGTGCTGATGCAGGCCCGTTCGGGCGCCTGGCAGTTCCTGCCCTGAGCCGCCTTTTTCAGCAGGAGTCCGCATGACCGGCGTACACATTCCTTATGGCGTGTATTGGAGCACCCCTTTTTCGCGCTGGCAGGGCAGCCTGTCGCGCTTGCACAGCCTGCGCTTCGCGGCCTGGACCGCGCGCCGCGAACTGGAGCGCCGCGGCATCGCCCCGACGGCGCTGCAAAGCGCGGTGCTAGGCTGCTCGGTGCCACAACAAGGCTCGTTCTATGGCCTGCCCTGGGTGGCCGGCATGCTGGGCGCGCCCCATCTGGCGGGACCGGTGGTCTCGCAGGCCTGCGCCACCTCGGTGCGCGGCCTGGCCACGGCCGCGGCCGAGCTCATGCTCGGCCACGCAGAGACCTCGCTGGTTCTCATGGCTGACCGCGTGTCCAACGGCCCGCAGCTCTATCATCCCGATCCGGCCGGCCCAGGCGGCTCCGGCTCGCACGAAAACTGGGTGTTGGACAATTTTTCGCATGATCCCTGGAGCGGCCTGTCCATGCTGCAGACCGGGGAGCGCGTGGCCGAGCGCCATGGCATCTCCACGGACGAACAGAATGCCGTCACCCTGCGCCGCTATGAGCAATATGCGCAGGCCTGCGCCGACGGCCGCCGCTTCCAGCAGCGCTACATGACGCTGCCCTTCGAGGTGCCCGACGCACGCTATGCGAAAACCGCAGCGGTGCTGGAAGGCGACGAAGGCATCCACGCCACCACGGCAGAGGGCTTGGCGCGCCTGTCGCCGGTGCTGCCCGGCGGCACCATCACCTATGGCGGCCAGACCCATCCGGCGGACGGCAATGCGGGCATCATCCTGGCGACCGCCGCGCGCGCCCGTGAATGGTCGCGCCGGCCCGAGATCGGCATCGAGATCCTGGCGTTCGGCCAGTCGCGCACCGAAAAGGGCTACATGCCGCAGGCACCCATCGAAGCCGCCGGCAGCGCGCTGCAACGCGCCGGCCTGGCGATGGCCGACCTGCACGCGGTGAAGACGCACAATCCCTTTGTGGTGTCCGACATCGCGCTGGCGCGGGCCACGGGGTTCGACGTCATGGCCATGAACAACTATGGCTGCTCGCTGGTGTGGGGCCACCCCCAGAGCCCGACCGGGCTGCGGTCCGTCATCGAGCTCATCGAGGAGCTGGCCGAGCGCGGCGGCGGCCTGGGCCTGTTCACCGGATGCGCGGCCGGCGACAGCGCCATGGCGGTGGTATTGCGCGTGGACGCTGCCGGAGCAGCACGATGAGCGACCTCGGTCTGGAAGGAGTCCCGCGTATTCCCGCGCTGCTGGCCCGCGCGGCGCGCGACTATCCCGAACGCGCGGCCCTGGTCTATGGCACGCGCCGCCTCGACTACCGGCGCTACGCCGCCGAAGTCTGGGCGGCCGCCCGCCATCTGCGGGTCCAGGCTGCCCCGGGCTCGCGGGTCGCAACGCTGCTGGGCAACTCGGACCTGGCCTGCGTGTTGACGCTGGCGCTGCAATGCTCGGGCAACCAGCACGTGCCCCTGAACCCACTCTACACGGCGCGCGAGCTGGAGTTCATCCTGCGCGACGCGCAGGCCGAACTGTTGATAGCCGATGCGCCGTCGGCCGCCGTCGCGGCACCCCTGGCTGCGACGCTAGGTATCCGGCTGGTCACGGAGGACGAGGCCCGCGCGTGGATGGAGCCCGCGCCTGGCGACGAGGATTCTCCGCAGGACGACGCCGATGCCCTGGCACCGGCCTTATTGCAGTACACCGGCGGCACGACCGGGCAGCCCAAGGGCGTGATCCTCGGGCGCGACGCCATCGCCACCAATGTGCTCCAACGGGAACTGGCCCTGCCCACCCGCTACGGCGCCGACAGCGTGCTTTGCGCCATGCCGCTGTTCCATTCCTACGGCATGGCCATGGGACTGTTCCTGGCCGCCAGCGCCGCAGCCACGCTGGTGCTGCTGCCGCGCTACCGGCCCGACGACGTCTGCGACACAGTGGAGCGTGAGCGCATCACCTTGTTTCCCGGCAGCCCTACCATCTACACCGGCTTGCTGTCGCATCCGCGCTTCGCGGCCACCGACTGGTCCAGCGTGCGCGCCTGCTATTCAGGATCCGCGCCGCTGGCCGAAGAGGTGCACCGGCGCTGGGAGGCCGCCGTGGGCGCGCCGATCTACGAAGGCTATGGCCAGACCGAAGCCGGCCCCATCCTCACCTACAACGGTCCGGCCGGAACCCGGCATGGCTCGGTCGGCACTCCTGTCGCGAACACGGAAGTGCAGGTGGTCGATCTGGAAACGGGGACGGTCGTGCTGCCGCCCGGCCAGCGCGGCGAAATCCGCGCGCGCGGACCGCAGATCATGCAAGGCTATCTGGCCAGGCCCGACGCCACCGCCGAAACGCTGCGCGACGGCTGGCTATACACGGGCGACATCGGCGAGTACGCGGAAGACGGTTTCCTGTACATCCGCGACCGCAAGAAGGACCTGGTGATTTCCGGCGGCTACAACGTGTATCCCCGCGAGATCGACGAGGTGCTGTACCTGCATCCGGACGTGGCCGAAGCCGCTGCAGTGGGCTGGCCGGACAGCTACCGCGGCGAGGTCATCCGCGCCTTCGTGGTCCTGCGGGCGGGCGCGGCCGTCGATGAAGCCGGGCTGATCGCGCACTGCCAATCCAATCTGGCGCGCTACAAGGTGCCGGCCGTGATCAGCATCCTGGACGCCCTGCCCTACACGGGCGCCAACAAGGTGGACAAGAAAGCGCTACGCGCGCCGTAATGGCGGCGCGGCGCCCGCCATCGGGCGCCGCGCCGCGGAGCTGCCACTCAGACCGGATCCTGATCCAGCCGGCGCACCGCCGCGCTCAAGGTCGAGAAATCGAATTCCTTGCGGCCGCGCAGCAGGCAGCGCATCAGCACCGTGGTCGCTACCGGCACCACCGCGGCCAGCAAGAAGGACTCCAGCAGGAACGAGGGCTTGTCGCCCGGCGCCGGAAAGAAAAACAAGCCAGCCACGAGGCCCGAGATGGTGGCGACGGTTGCGGTGAGGCCGTCGTGCTTGCGGCTGAACAGGCCATAGAAGACCGGGAACGCGGCGGCGGAACAAAGCAGGTCGGCCAGCAGGAACAGGTACAGCACGCTGTAACCCTGCGAAGCCACGATCATGACCGGAATGGCCATCAGCAGCACCAGCCAGCGCGCCAGGCGCTTCATGGTCATGGACTTGGCGTTGGGCATCAGGCGGCGCATGTCGACCGCGATGATGCTGGAGACGGCGCTGATCGCCGTGTCCGCTGTGCTCATGACCAGCGACAGCCCCAGCGGAATCAGGGCGATCACGAACCACGCGGGCGCGTGCGGCATGATGACGCTGAAAAGCGCGATGGAGCTGTCGCCCTGGGGCGCCAGGCCAACGAAGGCCAGTCCGAACAGTCCCATGAGGAAGATGAAGGGCGCGACCAGCAAGCCGCCCAGCAGGAAGCCGTTGCGCATCGAGCGCGCGTCGCGCGCGGCGTAGATGCGTTGCCAATTGCCCTGGTGGAAGATGCCGGTCAGCAGGATGGCGACGAAGAAGGTCAGCCCGGCCTTGATGCCCACCGGATCGGTCAGGTCCAGCAGCTGCGGCGCCTTGGCCTGCAGCGCTTCGATGGTGGGCATGGCGCCGCCCGCGGCCTGCCAGCCGACCAGGCACAGGATCACCAGCAAGGGCACGATCACCATCATCTGCACCTGGTCCGTGAAGATCGACGAACGCAGACCGCCGTAGGTGGTGTAGAGCAAGGTGGTGCCCATCACGATGGCGGCGGTGGCCCACAGCGGCACAGGCGCCAGCATGGTGACCAGCTTGGCGATCGCCGTGACTTCGGCCGACAGCGCGATGAAGAGATAGAACAGCATGATGAACAGCGCCAGCCCATACATGGGCCGGCCGTAGCGCGCCATCAGGAATTCCGTCAGGGTGTGTCCGTGCGGAATCAGTTCGCGCATGCGCCGCCCCAGCGGAATCATGACCAGGCGCGGCGACATCGATCCCAGGGCGTAGCCGATCACCGCCGCCAGGCCGCCCCAGGTCGCCGCTTGCGCGGGCGAGAACAGGATCCAGGCGCCCAAGGTCGAGGCCATCAAGGTCAGGATGGTGCCGAAGGCGCCCTGGCTGTTGCGGGCAACGATATAGTCCTCCAGCGTGCCACGCTTGCGCCGCGTGTACAGCACGCTGGCCAAGGCGAAGCCGCCAGAAAACAGCAGCAGCCACATCAGGGCGCTTGATTGGGTCAACATGGTATCGGTCCTCCCGCTGCCGGCTGGCAGCCGGACGCGCAACGCGGCGGCCCCGCCACGCTGGGTGCGCAGGCCGCAAGATGAATGAAAGTCTAGGGAGGGCGCGCGGACTGCGCGATGTCCTTCCCTTCGCCGGCATTACCCGGATCAGGTTCAAAGGGTTACCGCGATAGCGCGGAATCTCAGCCCTTGCAGGGCTCCCCCAGGAATTGCCGCAAGATTAGGAGAGCGGCACGGCAATGTCAACGCGTCCGGCGTGGAGACCCGCCTGCAACTTTTGTGCTAAGTTCGCCCGCGTGCGGCGGCCGTTTGTATGTCCGCCGCTGCAATCGTAGAGCCTGACCATGCCTATCGCGCCTTTTACCGCCCCTGTTTGGGCCGGATCGCCATGCTGCATCTGAACCTGTTCATCTTCGGCTGCGGCCACCATCGCGCCGCCTGGCGCCACCCCGATTCCGCCGCCGAGCGCCTGGGCGACATCGCCTACTACGAGGAATTGGCGCGCACCGCCGAACGCGGCAAGCTGGACGCCATCTTCTTCGCCGACGGGCAATCGGTCGACAACATCGGCGACGGCCCGCGCTGGTACCTGGAGCCGCTGACCGCCATGGCCGCGATCGCGCGGGCCACCTCCCGCATCGGCCTGATCAGCACGGTTTCCAGCACCTTTTTCACGCCCTTCCATGCGGCCCGCATGGTGGCGTCGCTGGACCATATCTCGGGCGGACGCATGGGCTGGAACGTGGTCACGTCCATGTTCGACGCGGAAGCGCGCAACCACGGTTACGAGTCCATGCCGGGACACGACTGGCGCTACGCGCGCGCCGAGGAATTCGTCGACGTCGCGCTCAAGCTGTTCGACTCCTGGGACCAGGACGCCCTGGCTATCGACCGCGCCGGCGACTACGGTGTGCCCGCGCGCGTGCACAAGATCGGCCATCACGGCGAGCATTTCCTGGTCGACGGCCCGCTGACGGTGCCGCGTCCGCCGCAAGGCCGTCCGGTGCTGTTCCAGGCTGGCGCCTCGGACCAGGGCCGCGACCTGGCCGCCAGGCGCGCCGAAGCGATCTACGCCGTCGCCTACGACCTGCCCGCGGCGCAAGCCTACTACCGCGACATCAAGCGGCGCGTGCTGGCCGCCGGCCGCCAGGATTTCGTGCCCATCATGCCGGGCCTGGTCACCTACGTCGGTTCGACCGAGGCCGAAGCCCGAGCCAAGCAGCGTGAACTGGACGTGCTGCTGCCCAGCGACGCCTCGTTGCGCCAGTTGGGCACGTTCGTGCTGCAGGACTGCTCCGCCTGGGAGCTGGACGCGCCCGTGCCGGCGCTGCCGCCCTTGTCCGAATTCACCGGCCCCAAGGGCCGCTACGCGACCATCCTGCGCATCATCGAGACCGAAAAACCCACGGTGCGCCAGTTGCTCGGACGGCTGGCGGCCGGCGGCGGCCATTGCACCATGGTGGGCACGCCGGAGCAGATCGCCGACAAGTTGGAGCACTGGTACCGGAACGAAGGGGCCGACGGTTTCAACCTGATGCCGCCGTCCTTGCCCGGGGGCATCGACGATTTCATCGAGCACGTGATTCCGGTGCTGCAACGCCGCGGGCTGTTCCGCAGCGAATACCAGCACAGCACGCTGCGCGGACACTTGGGGCTGGAACCCAGGTAAGGCGGCGCTCCCTGGCAGGCCCCGTCGAACTGGCGGCGACGCTTATCCGGCCAGGGTGGCGGGCTGACTGCGCTTGGCCTGACCGGTTTCGCGCGCCCCCGCCTCATGGATGGCGACTGGCTGCTGGCGGACGGCGGCCCGCCGCCTGTTTGCGCGCGTCGCGATCCAGTCGTAGAGCAGTACGCCCGGCTGGCGCAACAGCGCGGCAGTGAGCGCGCAGGCGGCGATGAGGAGCAGGCCAAGCAATAACCCGTGCATCAACGCGCCCCCTGCTCCAGCTGCAGCCGCAGAATGCGCCTGAGCTCCAGGATCGCCTCCGGCGTTTCTTGCACGCTATGCGAGAAGCTGATGATCTTCTCGGATTCGGCGCCGTCCAGGTGCGCACTGCGGTACGGCACCAGGCCGTCGTCCGAATCGGCCAGCGGCACGCCGGGCGTGTGGTTCGCAATGATGCTGTGGTAGCGCACCGCCGGCGAAATCGGCATGGAAGCGGTCAATCTCACAAATCGGTCCTTTTCGCTCAGGTTGTCCACGCCGTTGGGCACCCGGATCGAGGATTCGGGCCGGGGCGGCCCATCGGCGTCGGCCAGGCGGTTGAGCTTGGCGAACTGCCTGACCACCGTCACGGGCAGCGTGATCAGGTTGGACAGCCAACGCGACAAAGTGTTCTCGGCAAACGGCGTGCCCCGGTGCGGCGCCGCAATGAATACCGCGCGCGATATGCCGGGAAACGCGTCAAAAGTCAGCACGGGGTCGAATTCGGCGCGCGCCTGGGCGAGCTGGGTGTCGTCGAGCTTGGCGTGGTCGCGCAGCGCGTCCCACAGCACAGTGCCGGACGAGGATACCAGCAGACGGCTCAAAACGCCTCCCATGCTGTGCCCGATGATGACGCTGTCGCGCGAGGCCTGCGCGGCGCCCATGGGATCGAAATGTTCGATGGTCTGCCGCAGCGCGTCGCGGATGGCGCGGTTGTTCAACGCCAGCGGCGCGTTGGTCGGGTAGTAGACCTGCCAGATCTGGTAATGCTGGCGCAGGGTTTCGTCGCCCAGGACCTCGTTGGCGACGTTGATCCAGGCTTCCGGGCTGCTGGCCAGGCCGTGCAGCATGATGACGGTGCGCCGGTCCGGGTCATAGGGCTGTAACAAGTAGACGTGCGGCGCGTCGATGCCCTCTTCCTTGCCCAGCACGTTGCGCAGCGCCTGGGTGGCGAAGCCCGAGCGCGCCAGCCACAGGCCGTAGCCCGAGGTGAAGTTGGCCGCCAGGGGCACCGTGGTGCCGGCCAGTTCCACCGTGTCCCGCTTGTAGGGGTCGTAGGCCGCCAGGGTCGCTTCCTGCGACGCCATGACCTGCTCCAGCGTGTCGCCGGGAAAGCCCATGATGATGGTCACGGCGGGAAAAGGCGTTTCGCTGTATGGCGTCTTGAAGGTATCAGCATCGTTCACGCGGCGCGCAGTGACCGCCACGAGTTCAGCGCCGAAGCCGTCGCGCCGGTACATGCTGCGCAGTCCCCGGAAGGTCAAGGTCGACGCGGGCACCAGTTCGTGCGGGAACTGCTTGCCGCCGGGCAGCTTGACGTCGGACATTTCGCCCAGCACCTGCCAGGCGCCGGCCGTCATCTTCGTTCCGGGTTCCGGCGGACGGCCGCGATACTGCTCGAACAGGCGCGTGACGGCCTGCTGCACGGCGTAGTTGTAATAGTCGCGCACCTGCGTCTGGCGGTCTTCGAAGGCGCGGTCGCTGGGCGAGCGCGGCGTGAAGAACAAATAGGCGTAGGCGGCCCGCGCCGTTTGCAGGTAAGCGTCCAGCAGCTCGTCCTGGTCGGCCTGAGTCGCGGGGCGCTGCTTTTCCGTGGCCAGCGCCTCCATCAGCCAGACTTCGGACAGCGTGGCCAGGCGCCGTTCGCTGTCCAGCCCTTCCATGGTGGCCAGCGACTGCGTGCAGGCGTCGCGGTCCTTGCGGCAATCCTGCGCGTTCAGGCCCAGCACGGCCATGGACTCGCGCGCGGAGGCGCTGAGCTGACCAGTAGTAAGCACATCGCCGCGGCGCTGGGCGATGTAATCCTGCGTACTGACGGAGGACACTTTGACGCCCGCGCAACCCGCGCACGCCAGCAGGCCCAGGATCGCGCAGCCTTTCGCGCCGGCATGCCAGAGCCCGATCATTGCGCGGCCCCCGCTTTCGCCGGCTGGCGGATGGTCCGCGAAAACTCGACCGGATCCGGACCAGGCAAGGCGGGCTTGCCGAGGTAGGCCTGTTGGCGCAGCGTGGCCAGGGGTTTGCCGGTGTCCAGCCCCCTCTGTTCGTAGAGGTATTCCGGCAGATAGCCGGACAGCAGGATGCGGTAGTCCATGGGCAGGCCCGGCACGATCGCGCGCACCATGGCGTAGACCAGCGTGGTGCAGTTGGCCGTCACCGTGTGATAGAAGCGCGGCCGGTCGGCCAGTTCATTCGCGGTGCGCACATACGACAAGAACAATTCGCGCATGGCGGGCACCGGCATGTCGACCGGATACCGGTACACGCGCTCGGCGCGCGGCCCGGCGCGCACGTAGAGGATGTCGCGCTCCTGGGCGGCGATCACGCTCAGTTCGAACTGCTTGAAGAAGCCGCCGATCTCCGAGAACTGTTCGCCGCGCTCCTTGCGGATCTCGACCGAGAACACGACGTGGCGGCCGTCGCTGAAGCCAAAGGAAACCAGCGTGTGGGCGATGGCCGGGCTGCCCCAGTACGACAGCACCATGTCCACCGAGGTCAGCTCGTTCAAGTTGTATTGCTGGCTTTCCCAGCGCGCCGTGTAGCGCGTATCGGTATCGGCCTGCCAATCGAAGTTGCGCACGCTGTCCAAGGTGACGATGGATCCGGAAACGCTGCCGCGCAGCGTGCGCGCCACGTCGTCTGCCCAGATCCGGTCGTTGGAGGGCGCCAGCGTCTGCCACCACACACACAACGCGGCCATGCCAAACAGCCAGGTCCAGATGGCGCGCCGCGTGCGTCCACGCCACAGCGCGACGACCGCATACAGGCATAGCGCGGCCCAGGCCAGCGCCGCCGCGCCTTGCGCGACCTGCCCGCCCGGCACGCGGTAAGCCAACGCCAGGCAGCCCCACAGGCCGGAAAAAATCAGCGTCAGGCTGAAGGCGATGCGCCCGGTGGTTGCCAACCAGCCGCGCCGGACAGGATTAGATGCCGCCATGCTGCTGCACGATTTCCAGAACGCCGTTGATCACGAACTGCACCGCCATGCACACCAACAGGAAGCCCATGATGCGGGAAATGGCCTCCACCCCGCCCTGGCCAATCACCGCCACGATGCGTCCGGCTGAACGCAGGCAGATCCAGAACAGCAGGCCCAGCAGGGAGAACACGAGGATGGGCGTCACCGCCAGCACCCAGGCCGCGTAGGTCTGCGACACCGACGCGTCGAGGGTCGCCGCGCCGCTGATGATCATGGCGATCGTGCCCGGCCCGGCCGTCCCCGGCATCGCCAACGGCACGAAGGCGATGTTGGGGGTCTGGCGGTTGGCCTGGGCGTCCGCCACGTCGGCTTCGGACGCGGTAGACGGCGCGGACGGGAACAGCATGCTGAAACCGATGCTGGCCACGATCAGGCCGCCGGCGATACGCAGCCCCGGGATCGAGATGCCGAAGGTATGCATGATCCAGGCGCCGGCGTAGTAGGTCACCACCATGATGCCGACCACGTAGAACGCCGCCTGCTTGACCTGGCGTTCGCGCTCCTTGTAGGGAATCTGCTGGCCCAGGGACAGCAGCAGCGTCATGGAGGTCAGGGGATTGGCCAGCGGCAGCATCAGGGCCAGCCCCAGGCTGACGAGTTTTCCCAGTTGAAGCAGGTCGTCGATCATAGCGATGTGCGCCGCGAGCGCCGTTGTTGCAGGGCGTCACAGCGATTTGGATGATGTTGCGTCAGCGTAATGTACTATACATTACACAATTTCAGCCAGACACGCCGCCGGACATAGGGAGTCAGCGGCCGATTACGGCCACGGGGGGAACGAAGTGCACACCATTCCAGACGATACGACGCCGCGCGCGCTGACCAGCCGGGGCGAAGCGCGCCGTGAGCGCCTGCTCGAAGCCGCCACGCAGTCATTGCTGGAACACGGCTACGCGCAAACGTCCATCCAGCGCATCGTGCGCCAGGCGGGCGGATCCGCGGCCACCGCTTACCAGTTGTTCGGCAACAAAGAAGGTCTGCTGGTCGCGGTGCTGGAACATGAATTGAACGGCATGCGCGCAGCGGTGTTTGCGGATGCCATGCTGGACCAGCCGGTGGGTCCAGCCCTGCACGAACTGGCGCGACGTCTCCTGAGCTACTCCGTGCAGCCCAAATCGGTCGCGCTCTACCGCCTGGTCATCTCGGAATCGCATCGCCTGCCGCAACTGGCCGAGTCCCTGCGGCTGGCAGTGGAAATGCAGCTCCACGCCCCTCTGGAGCAATGCCTGCAACGGGCTTGCGAGCGCGGCGAATTGCACATCGACGATCCGCGCCTGGCGGCGCGCACCCTGGGCAACCTGATCAACGGCATCGCCTCGCTCGCCCGGCTGACCGGCGGCCGTGCCGAAGGCCCGGACGAGGACCATCTGGCGACCTGCCGCTACGGCGTGGACACCCTGTTGCGCGCCTTCCGCGCATAAGCGCCACGCATTTCGCCCCACCCTGCCCGCGCCAGCATCAGCGCCGGCCACAGCATGCAGGCAGCGGCCAGCCACAGATTGGCCCGCAGCCCCAGCGCGTCTACGCTGGGCACGCCCAGCAGCGAACCGGCCGCAATGCCGAGGTTGAACACTGCGACGAACAGCGCGGTGGCGGCCTCGACCGCGTCCGGCGCCGCCTTCATCATCCAGGTTTGCAGCGACACCGACACCGCGCCGTAGGCCAGACCCCACAGCAACAGCAAGGCGACCGCCGCCGGGCGTAGCTGGCCCACCATGGCCAGCAGCAGCAAGATCAGCAACAGGCTGGCCGCGATCGCAAGCAGGGTCGCGGCGGGACGTTTCGCAGCCGCTGCCCCGCCCAGAAAGTTGCCCGCCACGCCCGCCGCGCCATAGGCAAACAGCAGCGGCCCGATCCAGCTTTCCCCGAACGCCGCGTGGATCTGCAGCAAGGGTCGGACAAAGGTGTAGGCCATGAAATGGCCGGCGACCAGGAACAGCGTGATCAGGAGGCCCAGCCGCAAGCCCGGATTGGCCAGTTGCGACAGCAGTTGGCGCGGCCGCAGCGAGTGCGCCGCGGGCAGCGGCGGCAGACTCAGCAGATTCATCAGCAGCACGCCGGCGCACAGCGCCGCCATGACGCCGAAGGCTGCGCGCCAGCCGGCCAGCTCGCCGATGAAGGCGCCCAACGGCACGCCCAGCACGGACGCCACCGCGACCCCGCCGAAGATGATGGACGTGGCCAGTCCCACGGCGCCCGGCCCGACCAGCCTGCCCGCCAGCCCGCCCGCGACCGCCCAGATGCCGCCGATGCAGAAACCCACCAGGACCCGCGCCGCCAGGAACCACGGCATGCTGGGCGCCCAGGCGCTGGCCGCGTTGGCGCAGACCAGCAGCGCCAGCAAGCCGCACAGGATCGCGCGGCGGTCGGCGCTCTTCGCGCCGAGAACGACCAGCGGCGCGAACAGCGCCGCCAGGATGGCGGGCACGAACAACATGAAGCCGCCCATGCCCACCGAGACGTCGAGCGTTGCCGTGATGGGAACGAACAGTCCTACCGGCAGCATTTCGGTGGTGACCACGCAAAAGGTCGCCATGCCCACGGCGATGACGCCCAGCCACGCGCGCCATCCGGTGCTTTCGGCCTGCGGTGAGGCGCTAGGAGAGCCAGGAGTGGGCAAGTCTTGCAACGAGGTGCCGCGGGTCATGATGAGGTTCCAGATAAGACCCAAGCCGGGCCGACCCCTAGGCAGTCTACTGTTTCCATTTCGCTGATAAAGTAGGTTAATGAATAAACAAAAGGGACGAATCGTGCACAATTCACCCTACCCGGCCGCCCGCCTGGACCACATAGGCGACCTGCTCGCGTTTGTCCGCGTGGCCGACACGCAAAGCTTCACCGCCGCGGCCGCAAAGCTGGGTCTGTCGCGTTCGGCCATCGGCAAGTGCATCGCGCGCCTGGAACTCGGCCTGGGCGCGCGCTTGCTTCATCGCAGCACGCGCAGCGTCAGTCTCAGCGACGAAGGCAGCGTCTTTTACGAACACGCGCAGCGCATCCTGTCCGAGGTGGACAACGCCACCGACGCCATGGCCAGCCGCAAGCAGGCGCCGCGCGGCCGGCTGCGCATCGACCTGCCGGTGTCGCTGGGGCGCTTGCACATCATGCCGCTGTTGCGCGACTACCTGCGGGACTGGCCCGAGGTCGAGGCGGACGTCAGCTTTTCCGACGACTACATCGACCTGGTGCGCGACGGCGTGGACGTGGCCATCCGCATCGGCGGCGAAACCGACAGCAGGCTGGTGCGGCGGGTGTTGGCCCCGCACCGCCTGATCGCCTGCGCTGCGCCCGGCTACCTGGACCGCCACGGCGCGCCGGCCACCCCGGATGACCTGGCCAGCCACCAGACCCTGGCCTACACCCACGCCGGCGCGCTGGTGCCCTGGCGTTTTGCCGTCAACGGCCAGGAACGCGCCGTGCACGTGGCCGGCCGCATGCGGCTGGGCAACACGGAGGCACTGCGCGACGCCGCGCTGGCAGGCGAAGGCATCGCCCAGCTGGGCGCCTTCCTGGTGGGCGAAGATCTGCGCGCCGGCCGGCTGACGCCGGTGCTGGAATCCGTGGCGCCTGCCGGCGCGCCAGTCTGCGCGGTCTATCCGCACCGCCGCCACCTGGCGCCCAAGGTGCGGGTCCTGATCGACGCCATCGCCAGCAAATGGAGCGGCGGCGCACCCTGGGCCAGCGATGCAGCGCCGCCACGGCCATAGGCATGCGCCCGATCCACTATGATTGCCGGCATTGCCCCAGACGGCGCAATACCGGATACCCAGGGACGCTGCCAGGCATGCCCTTGCCTGCGCCCCGCCATTTCCCCCGGAGTTTTACTTGAGCGACATCTATCAATTCAGCCGCGGCACGGCGCCGCTGCTGATCTCCATTCCCCACCTGGGCAGCATGATTCCCGACTCGCAGCGCGCGCAGATGACGCCGCTGGGCCTGCAATCGGGCGATACCGACTGGCATCTGGACACGCTGTACCAGTTCGCCGAGGCGCTGGGCGCGTCGGTCATCGGCGCGCGCTATTCGCGCTACGTGGTGGACCTGAACCGCCCACCCAACGATGAAAGCCTGTATCCCGGCCAGACCAAGACCGGCCTGTGCCCGACCCAGACGTTTCGTGGCGACGCTCTCTACCGCAACGAAGCCGTCCTGACCGACGCCGAGCGCGAACACCGGCTGCAGACCTACTGGAAGCCCTACCACGCCAAGCTGTGCGAGGAAATCGACCGCATCAAGGCTGAACACGGCACCGTGCTGCTGTGGGAAGCGCACTCGATCGCCAGCGTGCTGCCGCGCCTGTTCGAAGGCAAACTACCCGACCTGAACATCGGCACGGCCGACAGCGCAGCCTGCGCGCCCGATATCCTGGCAACAGTCGAAAGCCGGCTGCGCGACAACTCCGCCTACACCTGGGCGGTGAACGGCCGCTTCAAGGGCGGCTACATCACGCGCCACTACGGCAAGCCCGCGGACAACGTCCACGCGATCCAGCTGGAAATGTGCCAGTCCACCTACATGGACGAAACCCATCCCTACGCCTATCGGCCCGAACTGGCGGACAAGGTCATCCCGCTGGTCGAAAGCATGGTGCAGTCGGCGTTGACGCAGACTACGGCGCGCCAGCGCTAAGGTTGCTTCCCGCCAAAGCCACGCGTATCTTGAAATCGAGCATCAGCACCTTTTGCTGGTCCGCATCGATGCAATAGCCCTGGTACCGGCCGCCGGTGAACGGCGTGCCGGCGACCGCCGCGCTTTCAAGCAGTTCGAGTTCCAGTCCCAGCGCATCTCCTGGATATGCCGGACGCAGGAACTTCGTTTCCACCTTCAGCAGCAGCATGGGGTTGCCGGCAAACTGGCGCGTGAATGTCGCCATGGACGCGCCCAATACATGGATGCCAGCCAGCGGCACGTCCGCAAAGCCCGATTGCAAGGCCAGGTCCCGCGAGCTATGCACCGGATGGCCGCCGCCGACCGCCTGGAGGTAGCCGTCGTGCAGCGCATTCGAAAGCGTGAAGGTGCCGCTGAAGCGCGGCGGCAGCAATGGAATCGTCATCTCGTCCTCCCTGCGCGCTGTCCTAGATGATGTTGCGCTCGCGCAGGTCCGCCTGCTGCGCCCGCGACATGCCCAGTTCCTGCCCATAGATTTCGTCGTTGTGCTGACCGACGCCAGGCCCGGTCCGCCAGATCCGGCCCGGCGTCGCCGAGAACCGGGGCACCACGTTCTGCATGCTGACGGAGCCCAGTTCCTCGTCCTCGACGCGCACCAGGACCTGGCGCTCGATGAAATGCGGATCCGCCACGATGTCGGCGATGTCGTAGATGGGACTGAAGCTGACCTCGTGCCGCATCAGGATGTCGGACGCCTCGCCGAGCGCATGCGCGCGGAACCAGTTTTCCATGATGGCCTCGATCTGGGCGCGGTTCTGGATGCGCGCGGTATTGGTGCTGAACAAGGGATCGTCCAGCAGATCGGCGCGCCCGATGGCGTGGGCCAGCCGCCGGAACACGGTGGGCGCGCTGACGGCCAGCACCACCCATTTGTCATCGCGGGTCTTGTACACGCTGCTGGGCGCCGAATAGGCATTGAGATTTCCCTGGCGCGAACGCGCTACGCCTAGCTGGTCATATTCGATCGGCATGAAATCCAGCACCCGCAGCATCGCCTCCGTGGCGGAAAGATCGATTTCCTGCCCTTCCCCGTGCTTCTGCCGGTGCAGCAGCGCCGCCGTGATGGCGTAGGCGCCGAACACGCCGGTCAAGGCGTCGGACACCGGAAAGCCCGGATATAGCGGCGGGCCGTCCTTTTCGCCGCACAGGTTCACGAAGCCCGACATGGCCTCGAAGATCCGGGCAAAGCCGGGCCGCGACCGGTAGGGCCCGGTCTGGCCGAAGCCGGTCACGCGCAGCACGATCAGGTCGGGCCGCAAGGCGCGCAAACGCGCCATGTCCAGGCCCCAGCGGTCCAGCGTGCCCGGCCGGAAGTTCTCCACCAGCACATCGTAGTGAGGCAACAGGCGTTCGAGTATCGCCAAGCCTTCCGGCTGGCGCAGATCCAGCGTGATGCCCCGTTTGTTGCGGTTCGCGACTTTCGACCAGAGCGCCACGCCGCTTTTGTGCGGCGGCAACTGACGTATGTGGTCGCCGTCGCCCGGCAGCTCGATCTTCAGGACTTCCGCTCCCAGGTCCGCCATCAGCGTGGCCGAAAACGGGCCCGCCACCACCGTGGAAATATCCAGCACCCGCACGCCCGCCAACGGCCCCGCACCCGGGCCTGGAGCGGCCTGATCCGCGTCCGGCTTTTTCGCTTGCTCGACATTCATCGTCTTTCCTCAGTCCATCGAAACATTGGCTTGCCTGGCCACGTCGCCCCAGGTCCGGATCTCGGCCTGGATGAAGCCGGCAAAATCCGCGGCCGTGCCGCCCACAGGGATAGACCCCTCAGACAACAGGCGCCGGTTGATTTCCGGACTTTGCAGCGCCTGGTTCACGGCGGCATTGATTTTTTCGACAACGGCCTGGGGCGTGCCGCGAGGCGCAAACAGGCCGTTCCAGCCGGACGCGACGAAACCCTTTGCGCCGGCTTCGGCCATGGTCGGCACGTTGGGCAGGGTCTGCGATCGTTTGCCGCTGGTCACGGCAAGCGGCACGAGCTTGCCCGCAGCGATATAGGGAGCCGTGGTCAGGATCACGTCGAAAGCGAGATCCACCTGTCCGCCCAGCAGGTCCGCCATGGCTGGCCCCGCCCCCTTGTAAGGAACCCCCAGCATCGATGTACCCGTGTCCGACTGCAGCTTCTCGAACAGCATGTGCGCAGCGGTACCCACCCCGGCGGTGGCCACGGAAATCTGGCCGGGCCTTTCCTTGGCTTGCCTGAGCAGATCCGCCAGCGAGGTGATTTTCTTGGAAGGATGGGCGACCAGCACGTAGGGCTGGTCGACCACGTGCACGACGGGTTCGAAATCGGCCACCGCGTCGTAGGCGAGATTCTTGTAGATGTTCGGACCGATACCATGCGTGGCGACGGTCCCCCACAGCAAGGTGTATCCGTCGTTGCGCGCCCGGGCGACTTGATACGTGCCGATGGTGCCGCCCGCGCCAGCCTTGTTTTCCACCACGACGGGACGGCCGATGGCGGCCTCGATGCGCGGGGCGAACAGGCGGGCCATCACGTCGGTGGCGCCGCCAGGCGGGAACGGAACAATGATGGTGACCGGCTTGGCGGGCCAGGCCGCTTCGGCCCGCACGGCGCCGCACAAGCCGCCCAGCATCAACATCGCGGCCAGGGGCGCGAACAGATTCTTGAGTTTCATGGTGGTCTCCTCCGGTGCAGTGGCTTTTTTGCTTTCACTGCTGGCCCTAGGATAAGGAGGCAACGCTTAACTGATAACTGAAATAAACTCAAATGGTGATAACTTTTGGGTAAGCCATGAGCGCCGATCCGCAGCCTCAAGGCAGTTCCAAACTTCTGGGCCGCCTGCGCCTGAAGCAGTTCGAACTGATCAAAGGCGTCTCGGAAGGACTGTCGTTTCGCCAACTGGCGGACCAGATGTCCCTGTCCCAGCCGGCCATCAGCAAGATGGCCCGGGAAATGGAAGACACCCTGGGGGCCGCCGTCTTCGAACGGCGGCGCGAAGGGGTCTCGTTGACCCCCTTCGGGGAATCGCTGACGCATGACGCCAGGCTGATCGTCAACAAGCTGGCGCGACTGGAATCGGAGCTGGCGGAACTGCGCCGTAATCCCATCCGCACGCTGCGGGCCGGAGCCCCGTCCTACACCGGCATGTCCCTGCTGTCCCGCCCCGTGGCCCTGATCGCGGCGCGGCACCAGCAGGCGCACGTGGAAATCATCGACGGCATTGCCGTCAGGCTGTTCGACATGCTGATGGCCGGGGAACTGGATTTCGTCATCGGCAGCCTGCCGGGCAGGAATCTCAGGGATGACGAAGCGGCCTTGCTGCATGTGGAGGTTCTCTATCCGGATGAGCTGAGTTTCGTCGCCCACCCGGACACGATCCAGGGAGGCAGGCAGGTCCCCATCGAAGAGCTGCTGCAATACTCCTGGGTCATGCCGTCGAAAGACTCCCTGGTGCGCAATGCCTTGCGCACCGCCCTGCTCAAGCTGCGGCTGCCGGTGCCGCCCGCGACGGTCGAATCCAGCCCGCCGTTCATCGGCGCGGTGGTGGCGGAACAGCCCGGCTTCATCGGCTTGCTGCGGTCGGACTCTGCCGCTTATCTGGCCCAACGCCTGAACCTGACGCTGCTGGACGTCAGCCCCCGCATCCCGCTCCCGCCGGTGGCCATCTTCCGGCTGCGGGATTCCGAACCGTCCGAACTGGCGGTCGAGTTGTTCGCGCTGGTGCGCGAAAGCGTCCAGACGCTATTCCAGGATTAAGGCCTTTCGACCAACCCCGCCCCAGCGCCCTGCGGCCCTGGGGCTTTTTTTCGCCCTTGTGGCTCGGGTATACCCCAATTTTTCACATCACAATCTCAATCGTAGTATTTCAACTGAGCTACGTAAAACATTACGAGCCATAATGAAAAATACGTGGAGACAAGAAATGAAGACATGGAGTCACGCCGCCAGCGGCGCGCTGGCGTTGTGCGCCCTGTTCACGACAGGGGCGCACGCCGCCGATCCCGACACGTTCAAGATCGGCGGCGTGGTATCGCTGTCGGGGACCTACGGCATCTTTGGCGAAGACATGCGCAAAGGCGTCACCATCGCCATCGAACAGCGCGGCGGCAAAGTGCTGGGCAAGCCCATCCAGGTCACCTGGGAGGACGACGAAACCAAGCCGCAGCCCGCGGTGCAGAAGACCACCCGGCTGATCTCCGACGGATCGCAGATGATCTTCGGCGCGGTCAGCTCGGCCAGCACGCTGGCCATCATGAACATCGCCAAGCAGCGCAAGATTCCCCATCTGGTCACCATGTCGGCCGACGACAAGATCACGGTGCCGGGCGGTTCGCGCTACACCTTCCGCACCTCCAACACGCTGGGCATGGAACAGCGCATGGCGCTGGCCTACTCCAAGGAACAAAAGCTCAAGCGGATCTATGGCGTCACGGCCGACTACCAGGCCACGCGCGACAGTTGGGACTGGTACCGGCGCGAGGCCGAGAAGGCCGGCATCGAAATCGTGGGCGCCGACTTCCCGCCGCTGGGCAACCGCGACTATTCGTCCATCGCCGACAAGATCGCGCGCTCCAACGCCGACGGCGTGGCGCTGTTCATGACGGGCTCGGACGCCGTCACCATGGTCAAGCAGGCCGGCCAGATCGAATTGGGCAAGACGCGCAAGATCTTCGGCCCGGTCATCGCCGACGAAACCATGGCGGCCGGCGTGGGACCCACCGCGGTCGGCGTGCAGTCGGGCGTGAGATATCACTTCACTGTCGAGAACGACGCCAACAAGACCTTCGTCGAGGCTTTCCGCAAGAAATACAACGAGTTCCCCTCGGCCGCCGCGGGCGAAGCCTACGACGGCATGAGCTGGTGGCTGGACGTGGTCGACAAGACCGGCACCTGGGACAAGGAAAAGTGGGTCGAGGCGTTTGCGGCCAGCGAGCGCGACAACTCGGTGGAAGGCAAGAAGACCATGCGCGCTTGCGACCACCAGGCCATGCAGAACGGCCTGTGGGGCGTGGTGGACACAGGCAAGCCGCCGCAGCCGGCCTACGTCATGGACATCGTCAAGGTGTTTCCGCCGGACCAGGTGTTCGAACCCTGCGCGGGCTGAAGCCGCCGCGCCATGCACCCGCCGGTCCCCCGCGGACCGGTCTTCCACCCGGCGCGCCTGGGCGCGCCGCCTGACGGATTTCTGCCATGTCCACCGTGATCATCGGCCTGAGCCTGGGAATGCTGCTGTTCCTGCTGGCTTCCGGCCTTACGCTTATCTTCGGCATGCTGGGCGTCATCAACTTCGCCCATGGCGCCCTGTACATGCTGGGCGCCTACCTGGCCTTCGACATCCAGCTGCGCACCGGTTCCTTCATTGCCGGTCTGGTCGTGGCGACGGTGGGCGTCGGCCTGGTCGGCGTGGCGATGGAACGGCTGGCCCTGCGGCCGCTGTACAACCGCCCGCATTTCTATCAACTGATCCTGACCTTCGGCTTCATCCTCGTCATCAGCGAGGCCGTGAAGTTCGTCTGGGGCCTGGGCTACCAGGAAACGCCGATGCCGGCGCTGCTGGCTGGCACGGTCGAGCTGGCCGGCAGCACCATCCCGGTCTATCGCCTGTTCGTCATCGCCTTCGGCCTGGCGGTATCGGCAGCGCTGTTCTTCGTGCTGGAGAAAAGCACCTTCGGCATGCTGGTGCGCGCCGCCAGCAGCGACGGCGAGATGGTGCGCATCCTGGGCCTGCCCGCCGCCGCCATCCGCAGCGCGGTGTTCGGCGTGGGCGCGGCGCTGGCCGGGCTGGCCGGCGCCATCTCCGCCCCGCTCTTCCCGATCGAGCTGGGCATGGCCACCAACACCATCATCGACTGCTTCATCGTGGTGATCCTGGGCGGACTGGGCAACATCCGCGGCGTGGTCGCCGCGTCGCTCTTGATCGGCATGGTGCGCGCGGTGGGCTACACCTTCATGCCCAGCTGGGTCGACATCCTGACCTTCGCCATGCTGATCGCCACCCTGCTCACCCGTCCGCAAGGACTGTTCTCCCGCCAAGCGAGGCTGGCATGACGACTTCCCGCCAAGACGCCGCCATCGCGGCCGGCGTGGCCGCCGCGGTGATCGCGGTGCCCTTCTGCACGCAAAACGATTTCCTGTTGAACCTGAGCATCCTGATCATGGTGTGGTCCATCTTTGCCGTGGGCTTCGACCTGGTGTTCGGCCTGCTGGGCATGGTGTCCTTCGGCCATGCGGCCTTCCTGGGCACGGGCGGCTATGCGCTGGCGCTGGCCACCCAACGCTACGGCCTGCCATTCGAGGCGGGCCTGGCGCTGGCCATCGTGGCGGGCGCCGCCTGCGCCTGGATCTTCAGCGTGTTCGCGCTGCGGGTCTCGGGGATCTTCTTCGCGCTGGTCACGTTGGCGCTGTCGCAGCTCATGTACATCCTGGCCGACAGCAAGCTGCGCGAATGGACCGGCGGCGCCGACGGCCTGCCCGGCATCGGCAGGCCGGAACTCGCGGGCATCGACTTCTTCGATACCGTGAACTTCTATTGGTACGTCGCCGCCATCTTCGCCCTGGTGATGGCGCTGATGGCGATGCTGCGCGCCTCGCCCTTCGGCCGCGCGGTCGCGGGCGTGCGCCAGAACGAAATCCGCGCCGCCCAGCTGGGCTACAACGTGCAGCGCCTGAAGCAGATCACCTTTCTGGTTTCGGGCGCGGTCGGCGGCCTGGCGGGCGGACTGCTGGCCGCGGTGCTGATGTACATGAACCCGCAGATGCTGCACTGGACCACCTCCGGCGACGTCATCATCATGACCTTGCTGGGCGGCGCGGGCACGCTGTGGGGACCGGTGGCCGGCGTGCTGTTGTTCGAAGCGCTGAAGGAATGGCTCAGCGGCTGGACGCCCTACTGGTACGGCATCCTGGGCCTGGTCTTCATCCTGGCCACGCTGTATTTCCCGCAAGGGGTGCTGGGCGCGCTGCAGGCCCGCTGGGGCCGCCAACGCCCCGCGGCGCCCGCCCCCGCCAGTCCGGCCGCGTCCAGCGTGCCGCTGGCCCCGCGCGAAGGGAGCCCGTCATGAGCGACATCGCCTTGCAATGCGAACGGGTCAGCGTCACCTTCGGCGCGCTGCGCGCCATCGAGGACTTCAGCTACGCCTTCGAAACCGGCCGCGTCTACGGCCTGATCGGTCCCAACGGCGCCGGCAAGACCACCTTGCTCAACGTGCTGTCGGGCAACCTGCCCGGCCATGGCGGCCGCATCCTGTGCCACGGCGCGGACATTTCGCGCCTGCGGGCCCATGAACGCGCCCGTCATGGCATCGGCCGCAGCTTCCAGATCACCAAGATCTTTCCCGAGATGACGGTGTTGGAGAACCTGCGCATCGCCGCGCAGATCAGCCACTCCCGCCTGCTGCCGTTCTGGCTGGCGCCGCGCTATGACCGCCGGCTGGCATCCTCCATCGACGCCATGCTGGAACTGACCGACCTGACCGCCTGGCGCGACACCGTGGCAGGCACCTTGTCGTATGGCTTGCAGCGCGCGCTGGAACTGGGCCTGACCCTGTTGCCCAATCCGCGCATTTTGCTGCTGGATGAACCGCTGGCCGGCGTCGGCCATCACGAGATCGCCGGCGCCACCCGCCTGATCCGCCATGCCGCCGCCGGCCGCACGGTGCTGCTGATCGAACACAACATGGACGTGATCATGACGCTGTCCGAACACATCGTGGTGCTGTCCAACGGCCGCAAGGTGGCCGAGGGGCCGCCGGCCGCCATCCGCGACGACGCCACCGTGCGCGCCGTCTACCTGGGCGAGGAGGTGGCGGCATGATCGAACTGCAACATGCCAGCGTGCACTACGGCCAGGCGCTGGCGCTCAAGAACATTGGTCTGCGCGCGGCCCAGGACGAAATCGTCGCCATCGTCGGGCGCAACGGCGCCGGCAAGTCCACGGTACTCAAGACATTGATCGGTCTATTGCCGCTGTCGTCGGGCAACCGCCTGATCGCCGGCCAGGACGCCACGCGCCGCGCCGTCGAACAGATCAGCCGCGACGGCATCGCCCTGGTGCCCGACACGCGCCGCATCTTCCCCAACCTGACGGTGCGGGAGAACCTGCGCATGGGCGCGCTGGCGCACCAGCCCGGCTACTGGACCCAGGACCGCGTGCTGCAGGTCTTTCCGCGGCTGGGCGAGCGCATAGGCTTCCATGGCGACCAGTTGTCCGGCGGCGAACAGCAGATGCTGGCGATCGCCCGAGCGCTGCTGGGCAATCCGCGGGTGCTGCTGCTGGACGAGCCGACCGAAGGGCTGGCGCCGCGCATCGTCAACGAACTTATCGACGTGTTCGCCGAAGTCCACCGCCAGGGCACCGGCATCGTGCTGGTCGAGCAGAACCTGAAGGTCCCCGCCCGCCTGGCGCACCGCCAGTACGTGCTGGACCACGGCGAAATCGCCTGGAGCGGATCGGCCGCGGACGTCGAGGCCGACCGCCACATCATCGAATCCATCCTCACCACGGGCATCCAAGCATGAGCAACGACACCACCTACATCGCGGGCGTGGGCATTACCCGCTTCGACAAACAGCCGGCCAAAAGCGTCAAGGACCTGGTGCGCGACGCGGTCACGCAGGCGCTGGCCGACGCCGGCTGCGACGCCGCCGACCTGCAGGCGGCCTACTTCGCCACCGCCGGCCAGGGTTCCATCGAAGGCCAATACATGGTGGCCGGCCAGGTTGCGCTGAAGGCCATGGGCATCGCCGGCATCCCCGTCACCAACGTGGAGAACGCCTGCGCCAGCTCCAGCACCGCGCTGAACGCCGCACATCTCTACGTGGCCTCGGGCGCGGGCGACATCTGCCTGGCCGTGGGCGTGGACAAGCTGTTTTCCGAGGACAAGGCCAAGAGCTTCGCGGTATTCGACGGCGCCTGGGACGTGCACGACGCGCCGGCGCAGATGGCCCGGCTGATGGCGCTGGCGCCCGACGTGACGCCCCCGCCCGGTTTCGAGGAACCCGGCAAGCGCAGCGTGTTCATGGACATCTACGCCAGCCTGGCGCGGCTGCACATGAAAACCTTCGGCACCACCCAGCGGCAGTTGGCCGCCGTGGCTGCGAAGAACCACATGCATTCCACCCGCAATCCGCTGGCCCAGTTCCAGTACCCCATGACGATAGACGAGGCCCTGGCCGCCCGGCCCGTGTCCTGGCCGCTGACCTTGCCCATGTGCGCGCCCATCAGCGACGGCGCGGCCGCCGCCATCGTTTGCAACGCGCAAGGGCTGAAGCGCCTGCAACGCGCCCGCGCCGTGCGCCTGTACGCCAGCGTGCTGCGCACCGCCACGGACCGCCCGGCCGACCGCTACGACCAACACCTGTGCCATCTGGCTGCGCTGGAAGCCTATGAACGCGCCGGCGTCGGTCCGCAGGATATGTCGCTGGCGGAAGTCCACGACGCCACCGCATTCGCCGAGATCCAGCAAACCGAAGCGCTGGGTTTCTGCGCCTTCGGCGAAGGCGGACCGATGGCCGAATCCGGCGCCACCAGCCTGGGCGGCCGCGTCCCGATCAACGTGTCCGGCGGCCTGTTGTCGCGCGGCCACCCCATCGGCGCGACCGGCCTGGCCCAGGTCCACGAAATGGTGATCCAGCTGCGCGGCGAAGCCGGCGCCCGCCAGGTCGAAGGCGCGCGCTTCGCCATCGCCGAGAACGGCGGCGGCTTCAACGGCGTGGAAGAAGCGGTGACCTGCATCACCCTGCTTGGCCGCTGATCCGCGCGCCCCATCAACCCCAGAGACCGCCATGCATCTCAGCTCTCTCTTTCACCGCAGCGCCATCACCCACGCCGGCCAGCCCGCCCTGGCCGCAGGCACCCGCGCCCCTCTTACCTACGCCCAGCTCCAGGCCCGCGTGCAAGCGCTGGCCGGCTGGTTGCGCGGCCCCATGGGCTTGCAGGCCGGCGAGCGCGTCATGCTGGCGCTGCCCAACCATCCCGCCTATATCGAATCGATGCTTGCCATCTGGCATGCAGGCCTGTGCGCCGTTCCCGTCAACGCCAAGCTGCACGCCAAGGAACTGGACTACATGCTGCGCGACAGCGGCGCCCGTCTGTGCCTGTCGCGAGGCGCCGTGCATGAGGGGCTGGCGTCCGTCGTGCGCGAGTTGGACGGCGTGCAGCTGGTGGACGTGGATTCGGCCCGCTACGCCAGCGCCGCCATCGGCACTGCGCTGCCGCTGGAGCGGCGCAAGCCGCAGGAACTGGCCTGGCTGTTCTACACCAGCGGCACCACGGGCAAGCCCAAGGGCGTCATGCTCAGCCACGCCAACATGGTGGGCATGTGCCTGAATTTCTACGCCGACGTGCAGTCGGTGCAGCCCGGCGACGCCATCGTGCACGTCGCGCCGCTGTCGCATGGCGCCGGCCTCTACAGCATTCCGTACTGGCTGCATGGCGCCCTGCAGATCATCCCCGACAGCGGCGGGCTGGATGAAGACGAACTGTCCGCGCTGCTGACGCACTATCGCCGCGTCAGCCTGTTCGCCTCGCCCACCATCGTGCAACGCATGGTGCGCCACGCCCGCCAGACCAACGGGCCGCAGCCCGGCCTGCGCACCCTGATCGTGGGCGGCGCGCCGTTCTACGTCGAAGACATCAAGGACGCGGTCGCCTGCTACGGTGCGCGCGTGGCGCAGATCTACGGACAGGGCGAAAGCCCGATGTCGATCTCCGCGCTGTCGGCAGCCCAGATCGCCAACGCGGTGGCCAACAACGATGACATCCTGCTGGGATCGGTGGGCTACGTCCAGGCTTCCATGGAGGTCGAGGTACGCGCAGCATCCGGCCAGCCGGCCGCCGGCGAATTGGGTGAAGTCGTGGTCAGCGGGCCGACCGTGATGCAAGGCTACTGGAACAATCCGCGCGCCAGCGCCGACACCCTGGCGGACGGCTGGCTCCATACCGGGGATATCGGCATCCTGGACGAACGCGGCCTGCTGCATCTGAAAGACCGCTCCAAGGACGTGATCATCAGCGGCGGCACCAATATCTATCCGCGCGAGGTGGAAGAGGCGCTGATGCGCCACGATGCCGTGCAGGAAGTGTCGGTGGTGGGCAGCCCCGACCCCGAATGGGGCGAATCGGTGCTGGCCTTCGTGGTGCTGAAGCCCGGCGCCCGCGCCACGGAGCAGGACCTGGACCAACTCTGCCTGGCATCCATCGCACGCTTCAAACGGCCCAAGCGCTATGTATTCCTGGATGAGTTGCCCAAGAACAGCACCGGCAAAGTGTTAAAACGCGAACTTCAACAACGCGCGCTTCCGACTCCATGACCCAGTCCGCCCCCCTCTTTGTCCGCACGGCCGTCAGCCAGACCGAAAAGGCCTATTGCGCCCTGGAGGAAATGATCGTCACCGGCGAACTGCCGCCGGGCAGTCAATGGTCGGAAACCACCCTGAGCGAGCGCGTCGGCATCGGCCGCTCGCCGGTGCGCGACGCGCTGCAGAAGCTGGCGTTCCAGCGCCTGGTGGAAATCGCCCCGCGCCAGGGCATCTTCATTTCCGAGATCGACTACCAGGGACAGCTGAAGATCATCCAGGCGCGGCGCGAGATCGAACGGCTGATCGTGGCGCAGGCGGCGCAATGGGCCGACGATGGAGAGCGCGCCGAACTGGCGCGTCTGGCCCGCGAACTCGAAGACCTCAAGGCCGTCAACGACATGCGCATGTACATGCGCCTGCACTTCACCCTGACCAGCCAGATCGGCGCCGCCTCGCGCAACAGCTACGCGGCCGAGTTCCACGCCATGCTGCAGACGCTGGCGCGGCGCTTCCTGTACTTCCACCAGAAGCGCCATCCGGACCTGGTGCAGATCTGCGAGCTGCACATCCAGCAGATCAACGCCATCGTGGAAGGCTCGGTGGAACGCGCCATCGCCACGGCGGAGGCGCGCAACGACTACGCCGAAAACCTGGCGCGCAACATCCTGATGGAGCTGATCGTCACCTCGGCGGTCACCATCAGCTCGCCGCCGCGCGGCCGGGGCGGCGCGGACTGAAGCGCAAGCGCGGCCTCAGCGCCCCGCGTCCGCCAGATTCTGCCAGGCGCCGGTGCTGCGCCCCTCTTCCGCCAGGAACTCCACCAGCGTGGGCAAGGCCGCGTCCATCGGCCGGTTGGCCTGGATCCGCATCACATAGCCCCAGGAACCCGGCATGCGCAGTTGCGGCACCAGGGGCACCAGCCGGCCGCTGGCCAGCTCCTCGTCGATCAGCGGCGCGCGACCCAACGCGATGCCGACCCCGGCGGCGGCCGCCGCCGCCACCGTGCTCAAGCCGCTCAGCACCATGGGCTCCTGCCAGTCGGATTCGGCCAGCCCCAGGCGCGGACTCCAGGTGCGCCAGTCGGTCTCGGGGCTGTCCACGTGCTTTTCCTCCAGCCAGCGATGGCGCAGGAAAACGCCGGGATCGCCGCGCTCGGCCGGATCGACCAGCGACGGGCTGCACACCGGCACCACGGTCTCGGTCATGAGCGGAATGTCGCCGGGCTCGGCGATATGCGGCCCCATGGCGCGCACGTGCAGGAACGCCAGGTCGATGTCCTGGCTTTTCCAGGCCGGGTCCTGGCTGGCATGCAGATAGACCTGGATGTCGATGCCAGGATGCAGTTCGATGAAGCGCCCGATGCGCGGCGCCAGCCACATGGCGGCCAGCGACGGGTTGGCGGAAACGTTCAGGGTATTGCGCCGTTTGCCGCGGGCCGAGGCCCGCACATTGCGGCAGGCGGTCTCCAGCAGGGTCAAGGCTTGTTGCACGGACGCCAGTAGGTCCGCGCCCGCGGCGGTGGTTTCGGCGCGGCGCACGGTGCCGCCGCGGCGCAGCAGCGCCACGCCCAGATCGGCCTCCAGCGCCCGCAACTGATGGCTGACGGCGCTCTTGGTGACGTGGAGTTCGGCGGCGGCGCGGCTCAGGCTGCCCAGGCGGGCGACGGCCTCGAAGGCGCGCAGTGCCGCCAGCGGCGGCGTGTGGTTGGGTAGATCGGCCATGGGTCAAGTCTAGCTCAACCCTAGATTGAAAAACTATCGCTTTCGCCGGTGCGCGGGATCAGTGACCATGCAAGCACTGAAAGGAGTTTGCTATGTATTTCGATTCGCGCCTTTGGCAGTTGACGGCGGGCTTGCGCGCCGGCATGGCGGGCGGCATTTTCCTGGGGCTGCTGGCCTTGGCGGCGGGCATCGCCCGCTACGTGTTCCTGGGCCAGCTGCTGGCCCGCGTGTTCGACGGCGCGCCGCCTCAGGACTGGCTTGCGCCCGCGCTGTGCGCCGCCGCCATGGTGCTGCTGCGCGCCTTCCTGGACCACTGGCGCACCGTGCAGGCCAACCGCTGCGCCGCCACCGTGCAACATGCGCTGCGCGCCCGGCTCTATGACCGCATCGTGTCCCTGGGCCCGGCCTGGTTCGCCAACCAGCGCACCGGCGGCGTGATGCTGACGGTGGTGGACGGGGTCGAGCAGTTGCAGGCCTTCTTCGGCCAATACCTGCCGCAGGTCGCGATCGCCGCCGCGGCGCCCTTCGCCATTTTCGCCGTGATTGCGTTCTGGGACGTGCCCACCGCGCTGGTGTTCCTGGCGGCGGCGCTGTTCGCGCTGTTCGGACCCATGGCGGTGCACATGCTGGACCGCCGCGCCAGCCTGGCCCGCAGCAAGTCGCTGAACGATTTCGGCGAGGATTTCCTGGACGCGGTGCAGGGCCTGCCCACCCTGAAGTCCTATGGCCAGGGCAAGGCCTGGGGCCAGCGCTTGGCCGCCCGCGCCCGCAGCCTGTCGGACAATACCTTCTGGGTGCTGTCGGTCAGCCTGCTGACGCGCGGTATCAGCGACCTGGGCGTGGCACTGGGCGCGGCGCTGGCGCTGACGTTGGGCGCCTGGCGCGTGGCCCACGGCGACATGAGCGTGGAAGCCCTGCTGATCGTGCTGATGGCCGGCACCGAGATCTTCCGCCCGCTGCGCGACCTGCGTTCGGTATTGCACCGGGGCATGCTGGGCCAGTCGGCCGCCGCCAGCATCCATGCGCTGACGGATGCGCAGCCCCTGACGCCCGCGCCCGCCGCCGGCGGCAAGACGCCCGGCCGGCTGGCGCCCACCATCGAGTTCGATAACGTCGCGTTCTCCTACACGCCCGAACGCCGCGCCCACCAGGGCCTGAGCTTCCGTATCGCGGCGGGCGAACGCGTCGGCGTGGTCGGCCCCAGCGGCGCCGGCAAATCCACCATCGTGCGCCTGCTGTTGCGCGAATGCGTGCCCCAGTCCGGCCGCATCCGCATCGGCGGCCATGACGTGAACGAACTGGATACGCAGGCGCTGCTGTCGCACATCGCGCTGGTCAGCCAGGACATCACCCTGTTCCACGGCACCATCGACGACAACCTGCGGCTGGGCCGCCCCGACGCCACCCACGAACAGGTGCGCGCCGCCGCCCGCGCCGCCAATATCGACGACTTCATCATGGCGCTGCCCGAGGGCTACGCCACCCGCATCGGCGAACGCGGCCTGCAACTGTCCGGCGGCCAGCGCCAGCGCGTGGCGATCGCCCGCGCGCTGTTGCGCGACGCGCCCATCCTGATCCTGGACGAGGCGCTGTCGTCGGTAGATACCGAAAACGAAGCGCTGATCCAGCAGGCGCTGGACCGCCTGATGGCCGGGCGCACCACGCTGATCCTGGCGCACCGCCTGGCCAGCGTCATCGGCGCCGACCGCTGCCTGGTGCTGGACCGGGGCCGGGTCGCGGAGGAAGGACCGCATGCGGAACTGATGCGGCAAGGCGGCCTGTACTACCGCCTGATGCATGAGCAGGCCGCCGCGCACCGCAATCCGTCGGCGGGATCCGCCGCCCCGGCCATGGCCGCCCCCACGCGCGCCGCGGACCGCGATGCCTCCGGCCAGGAATCCGGCGCGCAAGGCCCGGCCCTGCGCTCGCTGGACGCGGACGCGGTGCAGGTCGGCTGGCGCGCCACGCTCGGCACCTTGCTGTCGGTAGTGCGGCCGTGGCGCGGCACGCTGACCGCCACGATCCTGCTGGGCGTGGCACGGGTCGCGGCCTACATCGGCGTGGGCGTGTTCAGCGCGCTGATCGTCGCCGCCATCCGCGACGGCCGCGACTACTCGGCCCTGATCGTCGGCCTGCTGATCGCGGCGCCCCTGGCCGCGCTGTTTCACTGGCTGGAGTCCTGGCTGGCGCACGCCATGGCGTACCAGCTGCTGGCCGACATGCGGGTCAAGCTCTACGACAAGCTGGAGCGCCTGGCGCCGGCCTACCTGTTGCAGCGCCGCTCCGGCGACCTGGTGGCGCTGGCCACCCAGGACGTGGAAATGGTGGAGTACTTCTATGCCCACACCATCGCCCCGGCCATCGTTTCGGTGCTGGTGCCGCTATCGGTGCTGGGTTTCCTGGGCGTCTACAGCTGGCCGGTGGCGCTGGCGCTGCTGCCCTTCCTGGCCTATGCGCTGGTGTCGCCGGTGCGCGGCCGCCGCAAGGTCGACGCCCTGGGCGACAAGGCGCGCGAGGCGCTGGGCGAGATGAGCGCCCACACCACCGACACCATCCAGGGCCTGGCCGACCTGACCGCCTTCCAGGCCACCGGCCGCCGGCGCGATGAATTCCTGCGCGTGGCGGACCATTACCGGACCCGCCGGCTGGACATCATGGATGACCTGTCCCGGCAGACCGCCGGCTTTGAGATCGCGATGGGCCTGGGCGGCGTAGCCGTGGCGGTCGTGGGCGCGTTGCAAGTATCGGCCGGCGCGCTTTCGGCCGGCATGCTGCCCCTGCTGGTGCTGATCGCCCTGGCCACCTTCCTGCCGGTGTCCGAGATCTCGCAGGTCAGCCGGCAACTGGCCGACACCATCGCCGCCACCCGCCGCCTGCACGTAGTCGCCAACGAGCCCGAGCCGGTGACCGACGGGCCGCTGCCTGCGCCTGTCTCTGCCTATGGCCTGTCGCTGACCTTCGACCATGTCAGCTTCGCCTATCCCGGCAAACAGGAAGACACCCTGCGCGACCTGAGTTTCAAGGTGCCGGCCGGCGCCACCGTGGCGGTGGTGGGCGCGTCCGGTGCGGGCAAGAGCACGGTTGCCAGCCTGCTGCTGCGCTTCTGGGATCCGCGCGCGGGCCAGGTCAAGCTGGACGGCGTGGACCTGCGCGAACTGCAACTGGACGGCCTGCGCGAACGCGTGGCGCTGGTGACGCAAGATACCTATCTGTTCAACGACACGCTGGAAGGCAACATCCGGCTGGCGCGGCCCGAAGCCAGCCGCGAGGACCTGGCGCGCGCGCTGGAACAGGCGGCGCTGTCGGACTTCGTGCGCGCACTGCCGGACGGCCTGGCGACGCGCGTGGGCGAACGCGGCATGCAGCTATCCGGCGGCCAGCGCCAGCGCATCTCGATTGCCCGCGCCTTCCTGAAAAACGCGCCCGTGCTGATCCTGGACGAAGCCACCTCGCATCTGGACACCTTGTCTGAAATGCAGGTGCGCGGCGCGTTGGACGTGCTGATGCGCCACCGGACCACGCTGGTCATCGCGCATCGCCTGTCGACGATACGCGATGCCGACCTGATCCTGGTGCTGGAGCGCGGCACCCTGGCCGAGGCCGGCACGCACGATCAATTGCTCAAGCGGCAAGGGGTCTATGCGCGGCTGGCCAGCCACCAGGGCGGCTACGCCGTCAGTAGCGCAACGTCTCTACCGACTTAGCATTGGCACGCACTTCCGCATCCGTGAACCACACCCGCTTGTTGCCAAAGCCGGTGTACAGGTCGAACTGGTCGCGGGTGTGGACCGACGGCGTGCCGTCCGGGGCGACAAAGCCGCTCTGCCCCGGCGCCACCACGTCCACCGCGCGCACGCCGCGGCCGTCGAACACGGTCATGTTGTTCTCGGTGCCGCGGTTCTGCGTAGCTGGGAAGCTCAACACCGCCTTGTCGTCCGCCTGCGGCACGCCCAGGAAGTTCTTGGGCGCGAACACCATCGGCGGCGCGGGTATGCGCCAGCTGGCAGGATCCTGGCCATAGGCCTTCTGCAAGGCCGCCAGCGCATCGTCCAGCGCGGCCAGCGTCACGTCCTGCGGCCGCTGGCCATTGAAGAAGTCGTACTGCTGCGGCACGCCCGCGTCGCGGCCGGCCAGCGCGTTGAACAGCACCTTCACCCCCACCGTCAGGTTGACCGAACCGGTGGCAGGCGCCGTCTGCGTCGGATAGCCGGTGGCGCTGTACCACTTGAAGAAATCGGCAGGCATCTCGTCGGCCAGCGTGCGCTTGAGCATGGCGCGCAGCCAGGCGTCCATCACGGCCGGACCGGCGTTGTCGTAGATGCCGGCCTGCTTGTCGCTGGTGCCCATGCCATCCCAGGACGCCAGCCCCGTCACCAACTGCGCCCGCGCGTCGTCGGCAGGCAGCCCCTGCACCGCCTGCTGCAGGAACGGCAGGAAGTGGCGGCGGTTCACGTCGGCATAGCTGGTGGTGCGGATCAGGTCCCACATCTGCTGCGCGCTGACCTTGCCGCCATGGGCCGTCATTGCCTTCAGGCGGGTTTCGATCTCGGCATAGCGGTCGGCCTGCCCCCACACGATGGCGAACAGGTCGGTCGACGGATAGCCGCGCATGGGCTGGTTGTTCCAGTTGGCGATGAAGCCCTGGCGCGGGTTGTAGACCTGCGGGTTGGTCGAGAACGGCAGCATGCCTATCCAATCCATCTCGCCGGTGCCGGGCACGGGCAGGCGCGGATCATGGCCCGGACGGCGCTTGGGATAGAAGCCCGTGTGCGCGTAGCCGATGTTGCCCTTGTCGTCCGCGTAATACCAGTTGATGGTCAGCGCGTGGCGCGCGGCCTGCTGCTTCCATTGGTCCCAGTTGCGCGACTGCGCCTTGTGGGTCCAGGCCATCAGCGATTGCAGTTCATAGCCTTCCCAGGCGCGCGCCTTGGCGTAGGCCACGTGCTGCTTGTCGTCGAACTTGGTGACGATGCCGTGCACCGTGCGATACACATCCATCACCACCGGCTGCGCGTCCTTGACCTCGATGAGTTCCGTGCGCTTTTCCATCGTCTTCCAGACGCCGTCGTGGAAGTAGCGGGTACGGTCGTTCGGATCGAGCTTTTCGGCATAGATGTCCACGTCGTCGCCAAAGCCCGCGGTCGAGCCCCAGGTCACATGCGCGTTGTGGCCGAACAGGATGCTGGGATAGGCGAACGGCGTGTTGCCGACCACGTCGAAGCCCGCGCCGTGCAGGCCGATGCCGTAGGTATAGGCCGGATTCCACCAGCCGAACTGCGGCCCGTTCAGCAGGATGGAGCGGGCGTCCTTGGCGTGGTCGCGGCCCACGATCCACATATTGCTGGTGGTCGGAAAGCCGGCGATTCCCGGCTGCCCCGATTCCGCGAACTGCGCCAGCAGCCGCGCCGGCACGGCCGCGGGCGCCTCGTCCAGCACGCCGCGCGTCTGCGGATCGCGCGCCACGCGTTCCAGCATGGGCGGCGTGCCGTCGTAGCGCGGCAGCGCATAGGACAGCTTGGCGGGCGGCTTGGCGCCATCGGGCCGGTACACGCCCTCTTCCTCGGGCACGGTGGTGGGCGCGCGGCTGTCGGTCATCCAGCGCAGCTGATTGAAGATCTGCATGGCGCGCGCGTCGCCCTGCTTGTCCTTCAAGGCGGTCAGCAGCGCCAGGTTGTCTATCTCGCTATTGGCGTCGGAAAAACGGTTGGCCATGGTGCCGACGAACACCATCGCCACGTCGTAGGCCGTCCAGTCCGCGGGCTGAAAGCGCAGGTCATTGAATTCCTTGGGCATCAGGCTGCCGGGCTCGGCGCGCACCCGCGCGATCCAGGCGTTCATGCCGGCCGCATAGCCGTCCAGGATCTGGCGCTCGGATGCCGGCAGCGCGGCCAGCTGGCGCTGGATGCGCTCGGGCGAGAAGTTGCCGCGGATGGATTTGTCGAAGGCCACCATGGGCTGGCCCAGCACCTCGGCCACGCGGCCCTGGGTACTGCGCCGCGCCATCTCCATCTGGAACAATCGGTCCTGCGCCACCGCATAGCCATAGCCGTAGAAGATGCCGTACACGGTATTGGCGTACACATGCGGCATGCCATAGCCGTCGCGCCGTATCGTGACCTGGCCGCTGGCCGCGCCCGCCGGGCGCGCCCCGGCCTCGGCCTGCTTCCCGGAATTTTGCTGGACGTCCTGGGCCTGGGCTTGCGCGCCCATGGCCGCGCAGGCCGCCAGGATGGCGGCCGACAACAAGTGCTGCTTCATTCGAATCTGTCTCCGTATTTGTCGAGCCGCGCCGCGGTGCGAGTCCCGGACGCGGTTTGCGGCGCCTCTGCGGGCGCCGTCTGCGAACCATCATACGAATCGCGCTTCTATAATTCCAATGCATTTATTTCATAGTATTTATGCGGTCTGCACATGGATTTTCAGAAACTCAAGCACTTGCTGGCGGTAGTCGAACACGGCACTTACTCGCGCGCCGCAGAGGCGGTCAACTTGTCGCAACCGGCGCTCAGCCGCAGCATCCAGGCGCTCGAAGCCGAACTCGGCCTGCCCCTGCTGGACCGCGGCACCCGCCGCGTGCGCCTGACGCCCTACGGCGCCTGCGTGGCCGAACGCGCGCGCCGCATGCGCTTCGAGGAAGCGGAATTGCAGCGCGAGCTGAAAACCTTGCACAGCGGCGAATCCGGCACCCTGTCCATCGGGCTGAGCCCGGCGCCCGCGTCCCTGCTGCTGTCGCCCTTTCTGGCCCACATGGCTGAACGCCATCCCCAGGTGCGCGTCGGCGTCGAGCTGGGCGCCACCGCCGCCTTGCTGGAGATGCTGCGCGCCGAGCGCCTCCACGCAATGGTCTGCGATGCCCGCATGCTGTATGACGCGGCCGACCTGGAAACCCGTCCCCTGCCCCCCTTGCGGGCCGGTCTGGTCTGCCGCAAGGGCCATCCCATCCTTGCTCACAAGCGGCCAGGCATAGAACAGGTCCGCCAGTACCCGGTGGCCTCCAGCACGCTCAGCCCCGAGGTCTCGCTGCGGCTGGCGGAAACGCTGGGACCGGGCGGCGCGCCCGAACAGATGGTCACCCACCGCTGCGAAAACCTGGACGCGCTGGTCGAGCTGGCATTGCGCTCGGACGCGTTGCTGCTAGGCGTGATCTGCGTCACGCGCAGACAGCAAGAAGCCGGGTTGCTAGTCGAAGTGCCGATCCCGTCCGATCCGCAGCGCCAAGGCCACTATGCACTGGCCCGGCTGGCGGGGCGCACGCCCTTGACGGCGCAGGACGCGCTGTATGACTTCACGCGCGAGTGTTGGGACGGGTTTGCGGCATTCAGGGCGTAGGCCCAGGCCGGGAGCGGTTGATCCGGGCGGTGTTCAAGCGCCCGGGCTATCGGCGCGTCGCCATCCTGAAAAAGACCAGGCTGAGCAGCGCGGCGGCAAGGTTGTAGGACATCGCCACCGCCAGCGCCCGCCCATAGAGCCATGCGCCATCCCCGGCGGACCAGCTCCCCGCGGCCCCGAGCATCGTGAATATCACGCCGCCCACCACCGCGACGCCGGTGGAAGTCCCGACGACTTGCAAGGTACTGAGCATCCCTGAGGCCATGCCCGCCTGTTCCTCTTGCACCGATCCAAGAATGGCATTGAATGCCAGCGGGATCACCAGTCCTTGTCCTGCGCCGTTCAGCAGCAGCGATATCACCAGCAGCGTCAGGTTCTGGGGTTGCGTCGCGGCGGTGATCGCGGACAGCCCCAAGCCCGCGGTGAAAACCAGCACGCCGCACAACAGCGCCGCGCGTCCATAGCGCGCCGCCAGTTTCGGACCCGCAAGCGAAGCGCCAAAGAATGCCAGCGCCGAAGGCGTGAACACTGCGCCCGCCATCAGCGGCGCCAATCCCAGCCCGAACTGCAACAGCAGCGTCAGCGCGAAGAAGAACGAGCTGATTGCCGAAAAAAAGAAAAACACCGCGCCTATGCCCGCCACGAATGGCCGGTTGGCAAACAGCCGCATATCCAGCACAGGCACCCCACCGCGCCGGGCCAGCGTCTTTTCATAGTGGACAAAGTACGCCAACACCCCCAGCGCCAGCACAGGCCCGGCCAGCGACCACCAGGGCCAGCCATGCTCTCGTCCCTCCATCACAGGAACCAGGATCAAGGCCAGCCCGGCAGCACCCGCAAGCGCCCCGCGCAGGTCCACCCGCGTCGGCACCGGCGCCCGCCATTCGGGCAGCGCCCGCCGCCCCGCCATCAACGCGGCGATGCCGATAGGCACGTTGATGAGAAACACCAGCCGCCATCCCAAATCCAGCGGATTCAGCGTGATGAGTATCCCGCCCAACAGTTGCGAGAGGCTTGCCGCCACGCCCTGCACGGCGCCCATGATCCCGAACGCGCGCCTGCGCGCGTCTCCCTCGAACATGACCCTGATCGAAGCGAGCACCTGCGGCATCAAGACGCCCGCGCCCACGCCTTGCAGCGCGCGCGCCAGGATCAGCTGCCATGGCGTGAGCGCCAGCCCGCACAGGGCCGAAGCCAGGGTGAACAGGCCCATGCCGGCAAGGAACAAGCGCCGTCGCCCGAAAAGATCGCCCAGGCGCGCGCCATTTATCAGGCACAAGCCATAAGCCAATGCGTAGGCCACCACGACCAGCTGCAAGTCGGTATCGCTGGCCGACAAGCCGCTCTGGATGCTGGGCAATGCGACATTGACGATGAACAGATCCAGGATCGTCACGAAGTTGCCCGTCAACAGCACCGCAAGGGCGCGGCCGGGGCGGTTCTGTTCAGCTTGCAGCGCAAAAGCCTGGTTCATTTTTCACGTTTATATATATACGATCGTATTTATAGTATCGTGGATGAATCGAACTCGTGCAAGTAAAAGAACAGGCTCCCATGAACCCGTTGCCTCCCTCCCCCCCCCCGATGGCCGCCGGCTGCGCGGCGAGCGCGCGCGCGCCCGCGTGCTGGACGAAGCCGTGAAACTCCTCTCCGTCGAAGGCCTGGGCGGCCTGACCTTCGGCCAGGTGGCCGAACGGGCTGAAGTGGGGAAAAGCAATCTCCAGGTTCTGTTCGGCGACAAGGAAAGCCTGCAATTGGCAGCCTTGGCCCATGCGATCGGCCTGTACCAGACCCAGGTCATTGAACCGGCCATGCGCAAGCGCACCCCGCTGGCGCGGCTGCGCGCCCTGATGAGCGGCTGGTTCGACTTCGTGGAGACCCGCCAGCTTCCGGGCGGCTGTGTCATTACTGCGGTAAGCAGCGAATATCGCGCGCGCCCCGGCCCCTTGCGCGACGCGATCCAGCAATACCGCGAGGCAGGCCGAGCACGCCTGCGCGGCTTGATCCGCGAAGCCAAGGCACAGGGGCAAATTGCGGCCGATGCCGACGAGGCAAAACTCGTCATGGAGCTGCTCGCCTACCAGGCATTTGCCAACGTTGCCGCGTCGATGGACGACCATGCGGAATTCGGCCGCGCCAAGGCAGCGGTCGCCGATCTGCTTGCAAACGCGGCGCACTGAAAGCAGCGCGCCAGCCTCCAACAACCTGCTCGCCTAAGCTTCGCGCGAGCCTGGCTCTTGCGTCGCCGCCTGTGCACTCAACCACTGCGCAACCGCCTGCACAGGCGCCGAGGGCGGCCGATCCGCAAGCATGGCCAGGTGATAGGTGTGTCCCGCTATCACCGGGCCGAAGGGCTGAACCAGATGGCCTGCTTCCAGCTCTTCGGCGATCAACGGCAGGCTGACCAGCGCCACGCCATGGCCCGCAACCGCCGCCTGTATGGCATGGCCCTCATCGGAAAAACGCAACTGGCCCGCCTGCCGTGGCAGGGAACGCTGCGCGACGTCGAACCAGCGCTCCCAGGTCGGATTGTCCGGATGAGACCACTTCCAGTTGAAACGGATCAAGGGCACGCGAGCCAGATCGTCCGTCGATGAGACCCCCAGGCGCGGATTCGCCACGGGCGCGAAACGGTCGGTGAACAGCGGCTGCGCGACGAGGCCCGGATACGGCCCGCGGCCATAGCGGATCGCGATGTCGACCGCGGCCGATCGCAGGTCCACCACGTCGTCGCTGGCCTGCAACTGCAGATCGATGCCGGGATGCCGGCTGCGGAAATCGGCCATGCGCGGCACCAGCCACTTCACCGTGAACGCGTTGGTTGCGGAAATGGTCACCTGCGTCCGCGCGCGCTGCTGCGTCAAGCGCGCCAGCGTCGCCTCGAAGGCATCGAACCCATCGCGCAGCACGGGATAGAGCTGCGCGCCCGTTTCGGTCAGCGACACTTTGCGCACATGGCGGTCGAACAGCGCCAGCCCGGTTTGCGCTTCCAGCGCGCGGATCTGGTGGCTGACAGCGGTCGGCGTGACCGCCAGTTCCTGGGCGGCGGCCTTAAAGCTGCCCAGGCGCGCGGCGGCTTCGAACACGCGCAGTCCGGAAAGAGGGAGAGATCGGCGTTGCATGGTCATAGATGAGATTTACTCATCTTATAGCTGACAAATGAACCTTTGTCACCACAACCGCACATCCCTACATTGGAGGCATGGATCAGCGATTTTCACGCCGCTCCAGCCACTCACCCATAAATGAAGGAAATCGCATCATGCTACAGCGCGTCATCACCCAGCCTGACAACTACGAACCGTTCCTGCTGTCGCAGGGCATCCAGTTCGGCAATCTGCTGTTCATCTCCGGCCAGGCGGGCGCCGGCGATGACGGCAAGATCGTCGCCGGCGGCTTTCTGGCCCAAGGCGAACAAGCCTTCCTGAACTTGCGCCGCGCGCTGGAAGCCGGCGGCTCCAGCCTGAAGGACGTCATCAAGGTCACCATCTTCGTCACCGACATGGGGCATTTCCAGGACGTGGTGACGCTGCGCCGCCGTTTCTTCTCGGCCCCCTACCCGGCCGACACCATCGCCGAGATCAAGGCGCTCTACGACCCCGCCGCCATGATCGAGATCGAGGCCATCGCCGCCGTGCGTCCGCAGGAGGGCCGCTGACATGGACGCGCTCGACTATCGTCCGGACGGCGCCGCGCAGGCCGGGCTGTTCACGCCGCTGCGGCTGGACAGAGGATTGACGCTGGCCAATCGTCTCGCCGTCGCGCCCATGACCCGCGTCAGCGCGACGGAAGATGGCCGCGCCACGCCGCAAATGGCCGACTACTATGCAGCCTTTGCGGCCGGCGGCTTCGGCCTGGTGATCACCGAAGGCATCTATACCGACCGGGCCCACGCGCAGGGCTACCTGTTCCAGCCCGGCCTCACCGACGACGTCCAGCGCGACGCCTGGCGCGCCGTGGTGGATCGCGTGCATGCGCACGGCGGCCGCATCATCGCCCAGCTCATGCATGCGGGCGCACTGTCGCAGGGCAATCCCCATCGCGACACGACGAAGGGTCCATCGGCCGTGCAACCCAAGGGGCAGCAGATGACGTTCTATCGGGGAGAGGGGCCGTACCGGATGCCTGAAGCCATGTCGGACGAGGACATCGCAGAGGCGGTCGAAGGATACGCGCACGCAGCGCGCAGGGCACAGGAAGCGGGCTTCGACGGCGTAGAAATACACGGCGCCAACGGCTATCTGCTGGACCAGTTCCTCACCCGCTACACCAATCTGCGCGAAGATCGCTATGGTGGCAGCCTGGACAACCGGCTGCGCTTGACCGTGGAGGTCATCCAGGCCGTACGCCAGTCGGTTGGGCAGCACTTCGTCGTGGGCGTGCGCAGTTCACAGGGCAAGGTCAACGACTTCACCCACAAGTGGGAAGGCGGTCAGGCGGATGCGGCGCAAATCTACCGCACGCTGGGCGCGCAGCCCATCGATTATCTGCACACAACCGAGTTCGAGGCCTGGCGTCCGGCTTTTGATGATGAGGGTCCCAGCCTTGCGGCGCTGGCGCGGCGGCACGTTCCAGTCCCGGTGCTGGCCAACGGATCGCTGCATGACCCGATGGCGGCCGGCGGGATGATGACGCGGCAGGAGGCAGACTTCGTTTCGCTCGGACGTGGCGCGCTGACGCATTCCGATTGGCCAGCAAGATTGCGCGCTGGCGCGACGCTTGAGAGTTTTGACCGGGAGCTGCTGGCGCCGATCGCGGACCTTGCCAATGCGGCGCGGCATCGCGAAGGAACGCTTGGAAATCGGTGAATTTGAATCCGCCCCGCTGCTGCCAATCTGGAACACTCTACATTTCATGCAAATACTCGAAATGGCACGAAAAATGATGGTTATTGAAACCACCACACGTGAACCATTTGCGTATTATTTCAAGGATTATTTTTACATCGCTTCTGCGCCACTCTTTCAAAAGAATCATTTTTTCAACGATTTATGCCCACTCAAAAAAAACATGATTCCAAGCACAAATCGGAGAGCGTAGATTTCAGTTTTTCACTTGCGGCAGGCGGATTCAACCAGCTCCAGGGCGATGCACTGAACAGTGCCCTCGCAGACTACAAAACCAAGATCATGGATTCAATCACCACCAAAAGTGGTGATTTATCCAAGCAATCGATTGATGTCCAGCAAGGCTTCACTGCAGAGGCACACCACGCAGGCTCATTCAACATCGAAGCCGCTGCAAAGGGGCAGCTGAACCACACGGCCACGCTCGATGTCGGGCAGGTCAATGACCCGGTGACAGATATCCGTGTGCAAACCCCTGATGGCAGCCACGACTATCAGGTGAAGTTCTACAAGGACGGGGATTCAACAGCAGCTGCGCTTTCGCCCAAACGGTACGACGCCGTGGGCAAGGTGGTCCCCGACGATCAGGTCCAGGAGGTCAAGAATTCGGCCGGCAAGCGCGCGTCCAAGGCTGAGGGAAACCGCCCTGATGTCGCTGAAAGCTACAAGGACACGGCCGACAAGGCCACAGGAAAGATCTCATCAAACGATGGCAAGAACATCGAAAGCACGGGCCTGAACCGCAAGGGAAAAGGCAGCGCCGAAGAACTGGCCAAAGAGGCAAGGAAAAAGGGCGAAGGCCCGGACTACAAGGACAAGGCACGGGTCCGCGCGGAATTCAATCGCATGCAGTACCGCAACGCCGTGCAGTCTGGTGCCTTGACCGGCGCCTCATCGGCCGCTGCCGGAGAGCTCTACAGCTTCATGACCAGCAACGAGCCCATGACCAAAGAGCGCTGCATGGAAGCTGCTCAGAACATAGTGTTCAGCGCGCTAAAAGGCTCAGCCCGTGCTGTTGCCGTCACCGGCGTCCAGCATCTTGGGCAGCTGATGGCTGATGCGGCCGCAGAGGCAGCGGCAAAAACGGCGGCGAAGGCTGCGGGAGGCGCCGCCGCCAAGGCCAGCGCATCTTCGCTGGGCGGCACCATAGGCCAGCAGATGACAAAGGGCAACGTCGCTGCCGCGACAGTGGCCATCGCCATATCCCTAGGCGAAAACCTCTACAAGTTCTCCCAGGGCGAAATCGACAGCATCGAATTCGCATCATCATCCATCGGCAGCACTATCCAGATCGTTGGCGTCACCTGCGCCACCAGCCTGGCCGCGCCGGCGTCGGCCTTCCTGGGGCAGTTCATCGCCTCCAACGTGGCTTCGGTGACGGTATTTGGGACAACCCTGGGAGCGCTCGGCCCCATCGCCCTCGGCGCAGTCTTCGCCATCGGGTTCTCGCTGGCGATTGGCTCGTTTGTCGGACACTTCCAGGGCGTAGGCTCGAAGATCGCGATCAAAGATATCACTGATGCAGCGGCGAAGCTTGAGATTGGCCACATCACGCTTGCTCAGTACGCGACATCGGTCGGAACCATGTCCGAAAACACATTTGTCTGGACAGATTGCATTCCATTCAGCGGTGCAATCTCTGTCCTGTCTGAGTACCGCACGCGCAAGAGCCAACTCAAGTCACTACAGGCGGAACTGTATCGCCGCTTCGACCAGATTGACGCTGCGGAACGCAGGCAGATGCAAGAACTGATGGAGCAGTTCGAGTACCAGATCCATGCCATGGATCTTCAGTACGAACAGGCCAGGCGTGAAGTCATACAGCAGGCCAGCGACAAGTTCGGGGAAATGCGCGCGAGCCTCGATAAGCACCTGGAGTTGAAATATCTGATGTTCCATCCCGTGATCAAGCGCTACCAGGACGAGACGAACGTTGTTTCGTCGCAAAAACTCAAAGAATACGAGGCCCAGCTGCGCATTGACGCTTACAGGGACGAGATTGCGCACCTGAACCAGCTTGTGGATCAGGGGCTCTCGGATAGTCCGGAGGACCGCCAGCTCAAGTATCAGCTGGACGGGGCGCTGAAGGACCGCGTAGATCTGACCCTGCCCGCCATCACTGGATTCGACCAGGCATATGAGTTTCTGCTTCAGGCGTGATACCCATGATTTTGAAAAAAATAATGCACTTTTTCTGTGGGAGATCACTGGAAAAAGAAACTGCAACGGCAAACGCACTTATCCATCAGCTCGAACAGCACGAAAAGGCGGCTCGGGACCGCTTGCACGCCAAGGCTGACGAGTACAGGGCAGAGGTCGCCGCTTTCAAGAAAAAACGCGACGCTGAACTCAAGGACCTCATTGAGTTCCTGAATGAGCAAGTTGGCAGGGCCCAAGCCTATGTCTCACATCTTGGAGACTTCCAGGACAAGATGTTCGTTTGCTTTGACTCATGGATGAACACGTCCATAACGGGCCAACAAATTGATTTGCTTTCCGAGCGCATCGACACCAAGCTAAAGATCCTGGACTTCATCGCAGCGCTTCAGGTCGAGCTGAACAGGCTTACCCAGCGTAATGAGCGAGCCGAGTGGAACAACATGATCAGGCAGCGTCCCATCCAGGTCAGCTCCACGTTTATCGAGCGTACGGCGCGCCACGTGAGGACCAGCCAAAAAAACAACACCGATTCGATCAGACACGACCTCAGCCGCTTGAAGAGCCATTCCATGCGTCTTCAAACCGAGCTCAAGGAGCTACGCCATGAACGCGATCAGCGGATCGCGGCGTCCAGAGAGCTCATGGAGGAGCACAAGGCAAACAAGGCCGACCTCAGCGAACAGTACAGGAAGTGCAGCGAGATTTTTGGCAAGATCAAGGACAAGCTCAGTGACCGATTTGGTTCCGCATTGACAGAAAACGACCTGGCCAACAGCTGGATCGCCGAGATCGAGGGCGACGTCACATTACCCAAGTTGATCTCCATACACCGAGGAACAGCCGCCCTCCAGCTTGAGGCCAATGAGGAGTTCAACGGCATCCAGGAAGAGTTCAACGCCATCAGGGCCAAGATCGAGGCAAACCACAAGCTCAAGAACTTCGACACGCTTGACCAGGACAAGGTCATGCGCGAAAGACTCTTCAGGGCCAGGCAAGCGGCCGGCGACAAGCGCCGCGAAATCTCCACGGCACGCCAAGTGGTCTACTCCCGCGGCAACGAACTCAGGGAACGGCTGGGCAAGTTCGAATCACTGCAGCCTGACGAGAGCATTCGTCGCATCATGCAGATCTTCAGCATGGGCAAAGACTTCGATGTGCACCGGGCGATCGGCGTGAGCACACGAGAAGACCGACGCAAGCACTACCAGTCCAGGAACCCGAACCCGTAGACCAATAAATGAAGTCTGAAATCACTTTCCAATGGCGCAAGCCAAACCTGAAAGAGTCGATTCTGGCCATCTGCTACGCAGTGCGCCTGGGCTACACCTCTCGCGACAGGCTGCTGGCCGCGTTGCCGCAATTCTCAAAATCGCGAATCCTTCTATCCCTTGATGCGCTGCTTTCCGCAAACATGGCGGAGGTAAATATGGGCGTGCTGTCCATCGACCCTGACATGGCGATCGTCGAGGAGATTGTTGGCAGGCCCATCGTGTTGCCTATGACTGCCGTAGGCGATGAGGCCAAGCCTCGACTGATCCGCAAGGTCGTCATGAACCTTGGCATGAACAATCCATCCGGCGTTGAAACGCTGCTGAGAGCCACGGTCAACTGATATGGAACTCGCCATCAATGACAAACAGCCTCAGTCCATGCCGCCGGGGCCCGTGTTCGACTTCATCGACCACCTCGACGACTGGTTGGAGTACCTGACAAAAGTCCTGGAACTCTCCATCGACGATCGGCTGACTTGCGTCAAGTACGAGCGCCAAATCAAGTTCCTGATTCGCTTTCGCCAGGGCGCGAACTGCAACATCAATCACAACCGGCTGCTGCACCACTACTACAGCAGCAAAGACTCCCGACAAGGCGACCGTGTGGGCGTGGACGGCTCGGCCGGCAGTCGCCAGCGGCGCCCGCTGGACAAAGAGGCAGAACAGAAGGTCAAGGCGATCATGGACGAGGCATCCCAAGTGATGGCTCTGGACAACATGAGCCTGATCATCAACAAGCCCATTCAGCCTGGCTACGACGATCCAGACGACCACGCCTTCAAGCTCATCAAGAGCGCGATGGCGGCCGAGGATTTGTTTTTCTTGCAGGGTCCACCTGGCACGGGCAAGACGACCGCAATCGTGGAGATCATCCTGCAAACGCTGAAAGCGAAGCCGAATGCCCGCATCCTGGTCACCTCGGAAACGCACGTGGCGGTCGATAACGCACTGGATCGCTTATGCAAGATCGGAGACGACCAGATGCGCTCGAAGACCATGCGCTACCCGCGCTACGCCGTCACCGAGTATGAGTCCGAACACACACAGGGAACGGCTGCGGCGATTCGCGCAAACGAGGTGTGGAACAAGGCACTGAACTTCGCCCCCCGGCTCACCAACGTGCTCTATAACGTCCTGGAACAAGGGGACGTGGAAAACGGGGAGGTTCAGGTACCGCGATGGCAGTTCCAGAACCTGGCAGACAATCACCAGATCATTGGCGTCACCTGCAACCAGATCGATCACCTGCTGGACGCGGATAGCGAAGATTTCGATCTGGCCATCGTTGATGAATGCTCCAAGGCCACCCTGCCCGAATGGATCATGGCCATGTGCGTTGCCCGCAAGTGCATCTTGGTCGGCGACCACAAGCAGCTGCCTCCGACGTTCTGTGAAGAAGAAAACGACGCACTGGATACCCTGGCCATATCCAAGGCTCGCCTTATCAAAGACGGCGTGATCGACAGGATTTTCGAGAATCTTCCAGCCACCATGAAGGGACAGCTGGGCAAGCAGTACCGCATGCTGCCTCACATCGGCTCATTCATCTCCGAGAACTTCTACAGCGGCTCGCTCGACCATCACCGCGAAGAAAGCGATCACGAATTCACGCACTTTGGATGGTTTACTTATGAATCGCGCGGCTTCCGTGTGCCGGTGCGGCAAGGCGGAGTGCTTGAGAATCAACGGGAAGTCGAGATCATCACGCACAGGCTGCTTGAGATGTGCCAGCGCCGCAAAGGGAAAGCCGCGAATTCCCATGATAGAAAGCTCAGCGTGGCTGTGATTACGCCTTACCGCGCTCAGTGCAGGGCGCTGAAGGAGGCTATCAAGACGCTCGACATCAAGGAGCACCTGGCGGTCGAGGTGGATACCGTCGACGCATTCCAAGGACGCCAAGCCGACATCGTTTTCTTTTCATTTGTGCGCACGACCGGACCTGCAACCTTCTACGGGGATGCGCGTCGAATGAACGTAGCAATCTCCCGCGCGCGTGATGCGGTCTACCTTGTCGGCGATTTGAAGTACGTCGAAAGCAAGAATATCGAGGTCCTGAGTAAACTGGCGAGACTTCAACAAATCACGAATTTTGATGATGCTTGATCGTGTCCATCTATCCATCGTGCAGGAGGTGGAAAAGCAGGGTTCACTGACTGCCGCCGCTGGCGTCCTGCACGTGACGCAGTCCGCTTTGAGCCACAGCATGAAAAAGCTGGAGCAGCAGCTGGGCACCGACATCTGGCTGCGTGAAGGCCGCAGCCTGAGACTCACCCAAGCCGGTCAGTACCTGCTGGCGGTGGCCAATCGGGTGTTGCCGCAACTGGCCTTGGCCGAAGAACGCCTGCGCCAGTTCGCCCAGGGAGAGCGCGGATCGCTGCGGATCGGCATGGAATGCCATCCCTGCTACCAATGGCTGCTGAAGATCGTCTCCCCGTATCTGGCGGCCTGGCCGGATGTGGACGTGGATGTGAAGCAGAAATTCCAGTTTGGGGGCATCGGGGCGCTGTTCGGCTACGAAATCGACCTGCTGGTCACACCTGATCCGCTGAATAAGCCTGGGCTCGTGTTCGAGCCCGTGTTCGACTACGAACAGGTGCTGGTCGTCGCTGGCAACCACCCTCTTGCCAAGGAGGAGTATGTCACCCCCAAACAACTCTCCAACGAAGTGCTGGTGGCCTATCCGGTGCCGGTCGACCGGCTCGACATCTACAACATGTTCCTGACGCCCGCCGGCATCACGCCCAAGCGGCACAAGGCCATCGAGACCACCGACATCATGCTGCAGATGGTCGCCAGCGGCCGTGGAGTGGCGGCGTTGCCACGCTGGCTGGTGCTGGAGTATGCGGACACGATGAATGTGGTGCCGGTCCGGCTGGGCAAGAAAGGCATTGCCAAACACATCTATCTGGGCGCGCGCGAGGCAGATGTCGGTATCGACTACATGCGCGCATTCATTGAACAAGCGAAAAAGCCCGCCACGGCTTGATTCACGGCGGCGTCTGCTCGCCAGGCGGTCAGATCTGCGGGCAGATCGGCCGCCCACCCATCCATGAGCCAATCTAATTGATCCATGAGATCAATTCACTTTTATTCATGGATAGCGCGACATAAACTACGCCCCCTGTACCGCCAAAGTCAAGACTGCTGAAATAAAAAAGAAAACAAGCAGCGCTGAAAAAGCAGGACATAGACGCGGGTTTTATCTCAGGATTCAGGGCAGCAGAGCACAATGAGCAACGAGTTTGAATTTGCCATCAAGAGCATTTGTTTTGATGAGGACTATCGTCCTTCAGACAATACGCGGATCACAACCAACTTCGCCAATCTTGCCCGGGGCACGAGTCGCCAGGAGAACCTGCGCAACACCCTCAGGATGATAGACAATCGTTTCAATGCCTTGGCGCATTGGGACAATCCCAAGGGCGACCGCTATGCCGTCAACCTTGAGATCATTTCCGTCGAGATGAGCATAGCCGGCGCGAGCAGCGGCAATGCCCTCCCCTTGATCGAAATACTGAAGACGAGCATCGTCGACAACAAAACCAACGAACGCATCGAAGGCATCGTAGGGAATAACTTCTCCTCGTACGTGCGGGATTATGACTTCAGCGTGCTGCTGCTGGAACACACCAAGAATCAGCCGGGATTCAGCACTCCGGAGAATTTTGGAGACCTGCATGGGAAGCTGTTCAAGTGCTTCGTGAATTCAAGCACTTACAAGGAGCACTTCAGCAAGCCGCCCGTCATATGCCTGAGCGTATCGAGCAGCAAGACCTATCACCGGACCGAGAACCAGCACCCTGTGCTGGGCGTTGAATACCAGCAGGACGAATATTCCCTGACTGACGAGTACTTCAAGAAGATGGGGATGAAGGTTCGCTACTTCATGCCGCCGAACAGCGCTGCGCCTTTGGCTTTTTATTTTTCCGGCGATTTGCTGAGCGACTACACCAATCTTGAGCTCATCAGCACCATCAGCACGATGGATACCTTCCAGAAGATCTACCGGCCGGAGATCTACAACGCGAATTCCGCAGCGGGAAAATCCTATCAGCCCAGCCTGAAGCACCAGGATTATTCACTGACCCGGATTGTCTACGATCGAGAGGAACGTAGCCAGTTGGCGATCGAGCAGGGACGGTTTGTCGAGGAACACTTCATCAAACCCTACCAGGCGATTCTTCAGCAGTGGTCCGCCAACTACCCTCTTTGACCCATCAAAAGCACCAAGGCATCTATTGTGAAAAAATTGCTACCCACTTCCACCGCCGGCAGCCTGCCCAAACCCTCCTGGCTGGCAGAGCCCGAGAAACTCTGGTCGCCCTGGAAATTGCAGGATGAGGGCCTGAGCGAGGGCAAGCAGGATGCGCTGCGCTTGTCTCTGCAAGAACAGCAGCACGCAGGCATCGATATCGTCAGCGATGGCGAACAAACGCGTCAGCATTTCGTGACGACGTTCATCGAACATCTGGAAGGCGTGGACTTCGAGAACCGCAAGACCGTCAGGATTCGTGATCGCTACGACGCGAGCGTGCCGACGGTCGTGGGCGCCGTGGCGCGCCGCAAGCCGGTGTTCGTCGAAGATGCCAAGTTCTTGCGCCAGCAGACCAAGCAACCAATCAAATGGGCATTGCCGGGTCCCATGACGATGATCGATACGCTCTATGACGGCCACTATCAAAGCCGCGAAAAACTGGCGTGGGAATTCGCCAAGATTCTCAATCAGGAAGCCAGGGAATTGGAGGCCGCGGGCGTCGATATCATCCAGTTTGACGAGCCCGCCTTCAACGTGTTCTTCGACGAAGTAAATGATTGGGGCGTAGCCACGCTGGAAAAAGCCATTGAAGGGCTCAAGTGTGAAACCGCCGTCCACATCTGCTATGGCTATGGCATCAAGGCCAACACGGATTGGAAGAAAACGCTGGGATCGGAGTGGCGGCAATACGAAGAGGCTTTTCCCAAGCTGCAGAAATCCAGCATCGACATCGTCTCGCTGGAATGCCAGAACTCCCGCGTTCCCATGGATCTGATCGAACTCATTCGGGGCAAGAAGGTGATGGTCGGCGCCATTGACGTGGCAACCAACACCATTGAAACCCCCGAGGAAGTCGCCAATACGCTGCGCAAAGCGCTTCAGTTTGTGGATGCCGACAAGCTCTATCCTTGCACCAACTGCGGCATGGCTCCCTTGTCTCGCGCCGTCGCAAGAGGCAAGCTGAGCGCTTTGAGCGCCGGCGCGGAAATCATCCGCAAGGAACTCTCGAACTGATCCCAAGGCGGAAAATGGTCGTCGCGAACTGCTCGCGACGACCCCGCATGAGCTGCACCCAGTATCCAACCCCCACCATGTCACTTTCCAGTACGGCGATCGAGCCCAGGCGCTTTCGCGAAGCGCTCGGGCACTACGCGTCCGGCATCACGGTAATTACATCGCACATCGAAGGCCAGCCGATAGGCTTCACCTGCCAGTCGTTCCATAGCGTTTCGATGAGTCCGCCGCTGGTGTCGTTCAGTGTGATGTGCAGTTCCGCCAGCTATCCAAAAATCCGCCGGGCAGGCCGATTCGTGGTCAATATCCTGTCGGATGAGCAGGTCAGGATATCCAACCAATTCGCTCAGCGAGGCACGGACAAGTGGCACGACGTGGACTGGCGGGAATCGCCTCTCGGCAATCCGATCATTGCCGGTAGCCTGCACTGGCTTGATTGCGAGATCCATGCCGAACATGCCGCGGGCGACCATCTGATCGTGATTGGCGAAGTGAAGGCGTTGGACCTGCAAGAAGCTGCTTCTACGCAGCCATTGCTGTATTTCAAGGGACAGTATCGCAACATCGCCGCGCATGGCGCGGTTTAAGGGTAGACCTCCGCTGCCCTCTTTGCCGCTTCGATAGATCAGGCACACGGCCGACCGGCGGCCGTCGATCCGCCGCTTCACACCATCTGACGCATTCGCAGCGCGGCCGACCTTCCTGCTCGGCCGCGTCACGCTCCAGCCTGTGGCTCGCCACGCAACCCCATAGCCGCCAACGCAGGCATGACGCAAGGAACGACGATCCTATACAATTAGCAATCATTCCTATTAGCATTTGGATGGAAGCCCCTTGCCCCCCGCCGACTTTGCATCCTCCGACGATTTCGTCAGCCTGTATCGCGAGCATCACGGCTGGCTCGTGCAGATGCTGCGCCGCCGGCTCAGCGGCAACACCGAAAACGCCGCGGATCTGGCGCACGACACCTTTGAACGCGTCATGCGCAGCGAGTCGCGCGCGGCCTTCGCCGAGCCGCGCGGTTTTCTCACCACCGTCGCCAAGCGCCTCCTGATCGACCAGTCGCGCCGCCGCGCCGTGGAACAGGCCTATCTGGAAACGCTGGCCTCGCGCAGCGACGTCTTGGAACCCAGCCCCGAAACGCACGCGCTGGTGGTGGAGGCGCTGAACGCCGTATGCCGCATGCTGGAGCAGTTGCCGCCGCGCGCGCGCCGGGTCTTCGTGCTGGCGCAGGTGGAAGGCATGCCCTATCGGGACATCGCCCGGCAGCTCGACATTTCGGTGGCGGCCGTGCAGCGGGACATCGTCAAGGCCTGGGAACATTGCTACGCGGTGCTCTACGCATGAACGCCGCCCAGGGCGAACGGCTGCATCCGGACATCATCAAACAGGCTGCGCGATGGATGATGCGGACCGGAGATGCACCCGATGCGGCCACTCAGGCCGCCTGTGCGGCATGGCGCCAGGCCGATGCGCGCCATGAGCTGGCGTGGCAACGTTTACGGGGCATTGGACGCGACGTCGACGCCGTCAGCGCGGGCAACGCGCCCGAGGCTGCCGCCAGCCAGACCATCCTGCGCTACTGCGAGCAGCGTTCGCGCCGCAACGTCATGAAATGGGCAGCCGGCGGCATCTGCCTGGGTACGCTGGCATGGGCAGGCGCGCGCGAAGGCTGGTGGGACGGCAGCACCGTCTATCGCACCGCCACCGGCGAACAGCGGACCATGACCCTGCCCGACGGCACCGTCCTGACGTTGAACACCGATACCGCGGTGGTGCTGCACTACGACACGCAGCAGCGCCGCATCAAGCTGCGCAGCGGAGAGATCCTGATCGCGACGGCGGCGGATGCCGCCGGACGCCCCTTCAGCGTGCAGACCCGGCACGGAGTCCTCACTCCGCTCGGAACGCGTTTTGCCGTGCGCCAGCTGGACGACGGCCTCGGCTCCGCGCAGCTCGCCGTCTTTGAAGGCGCCGTGCGCGTGGATCCCGCCGGGCGGGTGGTCCGTGCCGGCGAACAGGCAGAGTTCAACGACCGCGCGCTGTCGCCCTCGTCCCGGGTCGACGGCAAGGGACCGGCGTGGGCTGCCGGCATGCTGGTCGCAAACCGCATGCGGCTGGACCGCTTCCTGGCGGAACTGGGCCGCTACCGCGTCGGCATCCTGCGCTGCGACCCCAGCGTGGCAAACCTGGAAGTCACCGGGGCCTTCCGCATCGACGACACCGACAAGGCGCTGGAGGTGGCGGCCGGCGTGCTGGACCTCAGGCTGCGATACCGCACGCGTTACTGGGTCAGCGTCGATCGCGCCTGACGCCGCGCGGCCGCGGCCCCCGGTCCGCGCTGCCGCGCGGGAAATTTGTAACGACGGCGAAGATTTTCGGATGTGGTTCGTTAGACATAGAGACAGACCCGAGGCGCCCGCGGTCTGGCCCTACCCATCGACGAACCAGGAAGCTCTCATGGCAGCACGCCATACATCCTCTACTCTTGCCGCGCCCCAGACGCCCGGGGCAGGTCCGGCGCGCTTGCGCCTTGTCGTCCATCTTGCATTGGCAGCAATGGTCCCGCTTGCCGCGCCCGCCGTGTCCTGGGCCCAGCCCGCCGCGGTGCAGGGGATCGCCTTCGCCATCGCGCCCACCACGCTGGACGAGGCGCTGGGCCAGTTCGGAGTCGCCGCAAACGTGACCGTGGCCGCGTCGCCAACGCTGACCCGCGGCGTGACGACGCAAGGGCTTAGCGGCCGCTACACCGCCGAGCAAGGCCTCACACGCCTGCTGGCCGGCACGGGCCTGCAAGCCGTGGCCAACGCCAATGGAGAGGGTTACCACCTGCGCCGCATTCCCCAGGGAGATGCGACCACCCTCGCGCCGGTCACGGTAACGGGCATGGCCGACCCGGCCGTCACCGAAGGCACGGGCAGCTATACCAGCGGGATCGTGACCATAGGCAAGGGCGAGCAGACCCTGAAAGAGATTCCGCAGTCGGTCACGGTGGTGACGCGCCAGCGCATGGACGACCAGAACGCCAACACCCTGGACGACGTGCTGGCCAACAGCACCGGCATGACGCTCTACAAGAGCCCGATGGGCGGCAACTACGTGTTCTCGCGCGGCTTCCGCGTCGACAGCTACCAGTTCGACGGCGTCAACCGCGCCTTCTACTACCCCCAGGCCAACAGTTTCACCAGCAGCACCGTGATCCTGGACCGCGTGGAAATCATCCGCGGCGCCACCGGCCTGCTGCAAGGCGCCGGTTCGCCCAGCGCCGCGGTCAATCTGGTGCGCAAGCGCCCGCTGGCCGAAAACCAGGTGCAGCTCTTGGCCAGCGGCGGCTCCTGGAACAACTACCGGGCCGATATCGATGCGACCGGTCCCTTGAATGCATCGGGTTCCCTGCGCGGACGCGCCGTGGCCAGCTACAACGACCGGGACTACTTCTACGACAATGCCGACAGCCGCACCGGCGTGCTGTATGGCGTGCTGAGCTACGACCTGGGCCCCGCCACCACCTTGACCGGCGGCGTCAGCTACGAAGAACTGCGATCCACGCCGTTCTTCCATGGCCTGCCCCACTACACCAACGGCGACGACATCGGGCTGAAACGCTCGACCTCGCTCTCGCAAGACTGGAACCGCTGGAACGGCAAGCAGACCACCGTGTTCGCCGAACTCGCGCACCGCTTCAACCAGGACTGGTCGCTGAAACTCACCGGGACTTCCACCCAAGAGTCCAACGATTCCAAATACGCCTTCACCGAAGGCGCGGTCAACCCGGCCACCGGACTCGGGCCGACGATGTACGCCGGCATCTTCGATTTCTCCACGCACAACAAGGCGCTCAACCTGGACGTTGACGGCGCCTTCGAGGCGCTGGGCCGCAAACATTCGATCAGCGTGGGCGCCAGCATCAACGAACTGACCAGCAAGAACGATTTCGCGACCGCGCGCCTGAACCGCGCCGTGAACGTCTGGGACCCGGATCACCATGTGCCCGAACCCACGGATGAATGGCTGCGCGAAAACGCCTACCGCGGCGCGGCGACCATCATCAAGATGAAACAGACCGGCGTCTACGGCGTGGGCCGCTTCAAGCTGGCGGACCCCTTGACGCTGGTGGCAGGTGCCCGCGTCAGCTGGTACGAGAACACCGGCAACTACCGCGATGGCGGCCAGCAGTACACCGACCCATACAAGGAAAATGGCGTCGTCACGCCCTACGGCGGCCTGATCTACGCCTTCAATCCCCAGTGGTCCGGCTACGTCAGCTTTGCGGAGATCTTCGAGCCGCAGAACGCCGTGGACGCGTCGGGCCAGATACTGGACCCCATCCTGGGCAAGAACTACGAAGCAGGCATCAAGGGCGAACTGCTCGACGGCCGCGCCAACGCCTCCGTCGCGCTCTTCCGCGTCGACCAGAAGAACCGCGCCCAACAAGACCTGGTCAGCGCGTGCACCGTCGGCGACATCTGCTATCTGTCCAGCGGCAAGGTGCGCAGCCAGGGCGTGGACGCCGAAATCAGCGGCGAGGTCGCCCCGGGCTGGCAACTGTTTGCCGGCTACACCTTCAATACCCTGAAGTTCCTGGACGACACCGAGGTATCCAGCACCAACTTCGGCCGCACGGTAACGCCCAAGCACATCCTACGCCTGTGGTCCGACTACCGCCTGCCAGGGCAATGGTCGGCGTGGACCCTGGGCGGCGGCGTGAACTACCAGACCGGCAGCTACACCGAGACGCGGTCGGTGCGGGTATCGCAAGCGCCCTACGCCGTCTGGAATGCGCGCATCGGCTACAAGATCAACAAGAACTGGTCGGCGGCGTTGAACGTGAACAACCTGTTCGACAAGTCCTACTACCAGACGATAGGCGCGCCGGGCTGGGGCAGCTTCTACGGCGAGCCCCGCAACGCGACGCTGACGGTGCGCGGAACGTTCTGAGAACGCGGCATCCCTGCCTGGCCGGATCGAAGGGGAGCCATACCGGCTCCTTGCGGTCCGGCCTCTTGTCGCCGCGTCGCGACTCACTTTAGAATGCGGATGATTCTCATTTTTCACGGGCGCCGGTTTCCTCCAGGCCCGCGACAAGCCGGAGGGCCGCATGTCCGCGACCGAGTTTGCAGTGCCGTCCCAGGGCATCGACGTCCTGTACGCGAATCACCACGGCTGGCTGAAGGGGTGGCTGCGGCGTCGCTTGGGCAATTCCTCGGACGCGGCCGATCTCGCGCATGATACGTTCATGCGCCTGCTGGTCCGCGGCGAGACTGTCGCGGTGCGCGAACCGCGCGCGCTGCTGACCACGGTGGCCCAAGGCGTGGTGTCCAACTTCATGCGGCGCCGCCGGATCGAAGAGGCTTATCTGGCCAGCCTGGCCGACCTGCCCGAACGCGAAGCGCCCGGCCCTGAAACACGCGCCATCCTGCTGGAAACACTGATCGAACTGGACCGGCGCCTGGATACGCTGACCGCTCCGGTGCGCCAGGCATTCCTGCTCTCCCAGCTTGAAGGCATGAAGCAAGCGGACATTGCCGCGACGCTGAAGGTCTCGCTCGCCACCGTGCAGCGCTATATCGCCAAGGCGGCGCACCTGTGCTTTTTCGGCGCCTGATGATCCCCCTCCTCCAGCCGCCGCGACCGACACCGCCATGCCCATCTCGCCTGCGGATCCGAGCCTGACGGCGTTCCCCCAACTGAACGGCCCGCCGCTGCCCGCAAGCGTCAGCCTGCGCGCCGTGGAGTGGCTGGTCGCCTTGCAAGCGGCCGATGCCAGCGACTCCACGCATGCAGCCTGCCAGCGCTGGCGGGCGGAACATCCCGACCATGAGCGCGCCTGGCGCCACATCGAGTCCTTCGGCCAGCAACTGCGCGGGCTGAACACGCCGCTGGTGCGCGGCACGCTGACACATGAAGACCGCAACGGCCGGACACGCCGCCGGGCCATCAAGACCCTGGCCCTGGCCTTGTTCGCCGGCGGCGGCGCCTGGCTGGCGCGCGACAGCCTGTGGCGCGGCTGGCAGGACTGGCAATCCGACCACCACACGGATGCCGGCCAGCGCCTGGGCGTCACGCTGGCCGACGCCAGCCGCATCGACCTGGACACCGCAAGCGCCATCGACGTGCGCTTCGACAGCGCGCAGCGCCTGGTCCGGCTGCTGCGCGGCCGGATCCTCGTCACCACCGCACCCGACCCGGCCTCCCCGATCGGGCGCCCTTTCCTGGTCGAAACGGCCCAAGGCCGCGTGCGCGCGCTGGGCACCCGCTACAGCGTGCGCCAGTTCCCAGACCGCAGCCACGTCGCGGTGTTCGAGGGCACAGTAGAAATCCGGCCCGACCTCCATACGAACGCACCACGGCTTATCCACGCGAGCGAACAGGCCTCGTTCACCCGCGACGCGGTTGATCAGCCCCGGCCCGCCGAGCCGCGCGATGCCTCATGGTCGGTGGGCATGCTGGTCGCGCAGGACATGCCGCTCTCCGATTTCATCGAAGAACTTGCGCGCTACGTGCCTGGCCGGCTGGCCTGCGCCCCCGATGCCAGCCACCTGAAGGTTTCTGGCATCTATCCATTGGACAACGCCGATCGGGTGCTGGACATGCTGCGCCGGACGCATCCGGTCGAAGTCGACCGGATGACGCGCTATTGGATCACCGTGCGCCTGCGCGGCGCCTAGCGCGACGGCGCGCACACTATCTGCCTGTTTTTTTCGGACACACGTGAGGGGTTTCCGGTTTTCAAGTGGCAAACCTAATAGAAGCCACATTTTTCCACCGAAAACCGGACCCCTCATGGACTACCGCCTGCCTCGGCGCGCCACGCGCCTCATCACATGCAACACCCTGGCGCTGGCCGCAAGCCGCGCCTTCTGGCTCACGGCCACGGGCATCGCCTTGAGCGCCGGCGCGAACGCCGTCCAGGCCCAGGCCGCTGCCAGGACCTACGCCATCCCCGCCGGCATGCTGGAGAGCGCGCTGACCCGATATGCGCTCGAAAGCGGACTGATGCTGTCCTATTCCGCCAACGACGTCGCGGGCAAGCGCAGTGCCGGCCTGCAAGGCAGCTTCGAGGCGTCCGAAGCCCTGGCCAGGCTGCTGGCCGGCACGGGACTGGCGGCCCGGCTGCAACCCAACGGTGGCTACGTGCTGCGGCCGTTGCCCGGCGGACAGCCGGGCCAGGAGTCCGCGCAGACCTTGCCTGCGGTCACGGTCACGGGCCTCCATGAATCCGCCTCCGGCCCGGTGCAAGGCTTCGTCGCCCACCGCAGCGCAACCGCGACCAAGACCGACACGCCGCTGCACGAAACGCCCCAATCCGTCTCGGTGATTCCGCGCGACCAGGTGGTCGCGCAGGCGGCCGACTCGCTGGACCAGGCGCTGGGCTACACCGCCAGCGTCATGTCGCTGGAAGGCGGGGCGCTCAGGCACATCGGCACCCGCTTCACGGTCCGCGGCTTCAACATCACGGGCGCGGCCCCGCTGTATCTGAACGGCACCAAGTTCCCCATCAACTCGCTCAGCGGCGCGATCGAGCCCTACAACTTCGAGCGCATCGAACTGCTCAAGGGGCCGGCCTCGATCCTGTACGGCCAGGCCGCGCCGGGCGGGATCATCAACCTGGTCAGCAAGCGCCCCACGGCGGAGCCCCTGCACGAGCTCGAACTGCAGACAGGCAGCTGGAACAAGAAGCAGATCGCCATGGACCTGGGCGGCCCGGTGACGGAGGACGGGAATGTGCGCTACCGCCTCACCGGCCTGGCGCGCAACAGCGACACCATGATCGATTACATCAACAATGACCGCCAGTCGCTGGCCGGCGCGCTGGAGTGGCAGATCAGCGATGCCACCCTGATCACCCTGCTGGCCAGCTACAGCCGGACCGACAGTCCCTACGATTCAGGCAAACCGCTGGAAGGCACGCTGCTATCCAATCCCAACGGCTCGATATCGCGTTCACGCTTCGTGGGCGAACCGGGCTTCGACCGGTATGTCGTGAAGGGTTCCACCCTGGGCTACCTGCTCGAACACAGGCTGAACGACGATTGGCAGGTCAGGCAGAACCTGCTGGCCTATGAACACAAGGCCGACAACCAGTACGCCGCGGTGAACGCGCGCGTGAGCCCATCGAACCCTGCCTTGGGCACGCGCTATGCCATCACCCGGTACGACACCGACAAGGGGCTCGCCGTGGACAACCAGCTGCTGGGCAAGCTGCGCCATGGCGGGGTCGAACACACGCTGTTGTTCGGCATCGACTGGAGCAAGAGCGAATTCACGCGTTCCCAGGAGTTCGGCAGCATTGCGCCGATAAATCTGTACAAGCCCGTCTATGGCGCCCGGCCCAATCTCGGCGCCCCCAACTATTCCGAAAACGCCGTGCGCCAGCTGGGCTTCTACGGGCAAGACCAGATCAAGTTCAACGAGCGCTGGATCGTGCTGCTGGGCGGCCGCTACGACTCCGTCCGCACCGACTCGACGCCGGGCTCGGGAGGCCAGAACTCCCATGCCTTCACGCCGCGCGCCGGCCTGATGTACCTGTTCGACAACGGCCTGGCCCCCTACTACAGCTACAGCAAGTCCTTCCAGCCCACCCCTGGTTTGGACTTCAGCGCCAATCCCTTCAAGCCCACCACCGGCGTACAGCACGAGATCGGCTTGAAGTACGAACCCAAGGGTGTGGACGCGTCCATCACCGTGGCGCTCTACGAAATCACGCAACGCAATGTCCTCACCAGCGATCCCGCCCACGTGGGCTACCTGGTCCAGACCGGCGAAGTGCGCTCGAAAGGCGCCGAGATCGAGGCCCGGGCCAGCCTGAACCGCCAGCTGGACCTGGTGGCCGCGCTGGCGACGACGGATGCGCGCGTCACCAAGAGCAATCTAGGCAATGAAGGCTCGCGGCCCGCTTCGGTCCCACGCAACATGGCCTCGCTCTGGATGGACTACCGGTTTGCTTCCGTGCCGGGCCTGAGCGCGGGCGTCGGCGTGCGCTACGTGGGCCGCCAGGAGATCTATGACCTGCCGGTGCCGTCGTACACCACCTACGACGCCGCGCTGCGCTATCAATGGGACAAGTGGCAATTCGCCCTGAACGTGAAGAACCTGGCCAACAAGACCTATGTGGCTGCGTGCCCGGGCACCTGCTTCTATGGCGACGAACGCAACATCACGCTGACGGCGCGCATCAACTGGTAAGCAGCGATTCGTGAGCCGATGGCGCGACGGCAATCGCGATCTTGCCCTGGATGCCGTTGTTGGGGCTCTCCAGCCGCGCATGAGCGAGCGCAATATCGGCAAGCGCATAGACCGCGCCCACGTGCGGCCGCAACTGGCCGTGCTCCACCAACGCGCTCAGCTCATCGAGCTTGCCGCGGTTTTGCCGCGTGAACACGAAGTGGTAACTCGCGTTCTTGCCCCAGGCCTGGATCAGGTTTTGCGGCTGGGCGATATCCACGATCGAGACGACCCGCCCCAGCTGCGCAAGCGCATCGGGGCTGCGCGCCAGGGTGTTGCCGCCGATGGTGTCGAACACGACGTCGACGCCGCGCCCGCCCGTCTCCCGCATGACGGCTTCGACGTAGTCTTCCTTTTCATAGTCGATGGTCACATCGGCGCCCATGCTGCGCGCGAACTCGGCGTTGGCTGCGCGCACGGTCGTGTACACCCGTGCTCCGATGGCCTTGGCCAACTGGATCGCCACATGGCCGACGCCGCCCGCGCCGCCGTGCACCAGGACGCTCTCCCCGACTCTCAGTCCCGCGCGCACCACCAGCGCTTCCCACGCCGTTCCACCCACCAAGGTGAGGCTGGCCGCCTCGAGATGGCTCAGCGAGGGCGGCTTCCTCCCGATGATGCTCTCCGTGGCGACGTGGTACTCGGCGTAGCTGCCCGGCCCGTCGAATATCTGCGGGGTGTACCAGACCTCGTCGCCAGGAGCGAAGGCCGTCACGCCCGGCCCCACGGCTTCGACCACGCCGGAGACATCGTGTCCGGTAATGGCCGGCAGCGGCACCAGGTCGGGATAATCGCCGCGCCGGACCTGGTAATCCAGGGGATTGATCGAGGTTGCATGTACCCGGACCAGGACTTGTCCCGCCCGCGGCACAGGCTTGGGCAGGTCGCGGAGTTCGAACGATTCCGGGCCGCCAAATGATTTGAGTGTCATCGCCTTCATAGTTTTCTCTCGCTTCGAAAAATAGGGATATCGGGAAATACAGATATTTATCAGTAAAAAAATTACAGCTCTTTCCCGATGATCTTGGCAAGAGCACTGATGGTCGCTTCGTTCCGCTTGTAGTAGGTCCACTGACCGATGCGCCTGACTTCGACCAAGCCGGCCCGTTGCAGCGTTGCAAGGTAATCAGACACCGTGGACTGCGATAGCCCGACGCCTTCCTGGATGCTGCTGACGCAGACGCCCACCGTATGAACGTCGCCTTCGTCCTGCGGCGGAAAGTTCTTTGCGGGGTCCTTCAAGCCTTGCAAGATTTCAAGGCGGGTGCGGTTGGACAGGGCTTTGAATATGTCGAGCAATTCCATGACCGCATTGTATCGGCATTTCCCGATATGTCAATGAATCACGCTCCCACCCTACTTGTCGACCGACCGCATATCGCAAGTCGTCTCCGAGGACGAGCAGACGCCGCGAAACCACGCCCGCCCTCGCGTGCGGTCCTTGGGCGCCAGTGGCTCGAACGTCTCGGTGTTGCGCATCTCGTAGTCCAGCAACAGCCATTCGCCCTCGCAGGCGACGATGCCGCGCAGCGAGGCTCTCTCGGTCAGCCAGTCGCCTCCCAGATCCAGCAGCCGTTCGCTGCTGGCGTCCGGACGGGCGTAGCCCCGCGCCGACTGGATGCCGACCTGCGCATCGCTGGCCTCGATCCAGCCCTCGCCCCGATACACGGGGCGCGGCTTGCTCTGTCCATCGCCGGTCTTGTCGTCGCTGGCGTTCCTGATCTTGAGCCAGCCGTCGCGCGCCTCGGTCACGTCGAAGGTGACGCTGTAGTAGTCGATATTGGGATCGGCGCCTTCGCCGCGAGTGGTCGGCAGGCTGCCCGCCACCGCTGCCTGGGCGGAGGCCGCCGCGCGCACCTGGATGGCTGGTTTCTCGTCGGTCGTCCATCCCGAGAAGCTGCACGTCGTCGGGCCCGCCGGGGTCCAGGCGGCGAGCTTGGACGCAGCCTCGGCATGGAGCGCGGGCGATAAGGTCAGCGCGGTTAGCAGCAAGAGAATCCGTCGAACAGTCATGGAGTTGATCGCTTCGTCGATTGCGGGCCGGCAAAGCGTAGCATGGCGAGCCGCGTCGATCGGACCCCCATCAATTGCTGTTGATCCATTCCTGTGTATCCCGGACGAACCAGGGCAGATTCAGGCGTTCCCCTTCGCCGGACTGTATGGTCAAGCGCTGATCCGAGGAGCCTGGGGTCGTGTTCTTGCCCTGCCCCGTGGAAGGAGACCGGCTGCGATAGTCCAGTTCGGTTTGCTGAGGAGGCTTGTCCGCGCAGGCGGCGATCAACACACACGCGAGCGCAGCGAGGACAGGCCGCAGTGCCAGACGAAAGGTCTTCATGATGTTCTGGTTCCTGCTGAAGGCACAGGCCAAAGTGCCGGAAAATCAGGGCCTACAGCCCATACCTTACTCGCAATGCAAGACCTGCGTGGCCTGTCACAGCGGCATATTGAAATAGACGACCCGCTGAGTCTCTTTAAACCCCAGGCGCGAGTGGGCGGCCTGGCTTACCAGATTGTCCAGCGCGGTATCCGAGGCCAGCTCCTTGCATCCCCTATCCAGCGCCCACTCCCGAACGGCGGCGACCAAGGCCCTGGCCGCACCCCGCTGCCTGGCTTCGGGAATGACGTACAGCCCTTCCAGGAACGCCACGGGGCTGGAGTCCGTACCATTGACGTAGTCCGTTCTGATGGAAGCTTCGGCAAGACCCAAGGCCTGCCCGCCATCGGAACTCACCAGAAACTGGGCGTACCTGTCCGGCGAAGACACCTGGTCGTCCATGTCTTGCTGGTGCTCGGCGGCCGACGCATCGGGCCAGAGCGCCATGCGCAATTGGAGCCAGGCGGCATTCCGGGAAGAAGTGATTGCGGTGGTTTTCATGGGCAGGATTGGTTCTCCAGGTGACGCGAAAAATTTATCACCTTGCCCTGCCCGCTGTCGAAGCGCATCCGCGCTGCGGCATGCGCCGCCCTACTCCTGCACTGGCACCGTATAGTTCAGCGCCAGCCGGCCGCCGTCCGCATACACCGTCTGCCCGGTCACGTAGCTGGCGTCGTCGCTGGCCAGGAACAACGCTACCTTGGCAACTTCATCCGTCGATCCCAGCCGCTGCATGGGAATGCGCGACAGCACGGTCCTGCGGGCTTCGGGATTGCTGGTGATCGTGGCCAGGATCTCGGTATCGATGCTGCCGGGGCCGATGGCGTTGACCCGTATGCCATGCGGCGCCAGGGACAGCGCCATCGATTTGGTCATCTGCCGCACCGCGCCCTTGCTGGCGCCGTAGGCCAGCTGGTCCGGCATGGCCAGCTCCGCCGTCATCGACGACAGGGTCACGATGGCGCCGTTGCCGCGTCCGCCCGCCACCATGGCGCGCGCGGCGGCCTGCGCCACCAGGAAGGTGCCGCGCACGTTGACGTTCATGACCGCGTCCAGGTCTTCCAGCTTCAGGTCCAGGAAATCCGCGGCGCGGATCACGCCGGCGTTGCAGACGCAGATATCCAGGCCGCCCCAGCGCCGCACGCACTCGTCGGCCAGCCGCTGGGCGTCCGCCGGATCGGTCACGTCCGCCAGCGCCGCGGCGGCGCGCGCTCCCAGCGAGCGGGCCGCCGCCATCAGTTCGGCCTCCTTGCGGTCGGCCAAAAGCACGTATGCGCCCTCAGCCACGAAGCGACGCGCGATCGCCAATCCGATGCCCCCGGCCGCGCCGGTGACCAGCGCCACCTTGTCCTGCAATCTCATCTCAGACTCCCACGTAGGCGGCCACCAGGTCGGGCCGCTCGGACAATTCCGCCGAGCTGCCGCGCCACACCGTCACCCCCTTGTCGAGGATGACGTTGCGGTCCGACAGGCGCAGCAAGGCCGTGGTGTTCTTGTCCACCACGATCATCGACAAACCTTCGGCCTTCAATTGGGCCAGCACGCGCCAGATTTCGGCGCGCACCACCGGCGCCAGCCCTTCGGTCGCTTCGTCCAGCACCAGCAGGCTGGGATTGGTCATCAGCGCGCGGCCCAGCGCCAGCATCTGCTGCTCGCCGCCGGACAGCTGGGTGCCCAGGTTGGCGCGCCGTTCGCGCAGGCGCGGAAACAGTTCGTACACGCGTTCCAGCGTCCAGCTGCGGGCGCCGCCGCGGACGATGGCCGTGGCGACCAGGTTCTCTTCCACCGTCAGGGTCGGGAAAATCTGGCGCCCCTCGGGCACCAGCGACAGCCCCATCCGGCCGATGCGGTACGGCGCCAGCCCGCGCAGGGAACGTTCGCCATAGCGGATGCTGCCCTGGCTGGCCGGCAGCAGGCCGAACAGGCACTTGATGACGGTGCTGCGGCCCATGCCGTTGCGCCCGATCAGGCCGAGAACCTCGCCCTGGCCCACGTCCAGGTCTACGCCGAACAGCGCCTGGCAATGCCCATAGGCCGCCGTTAATCCGTTGATGCTCAACATGGCGGCTCCTTATGCGTCGGCGTCGTCGCCCAGATAGGCGCGGCGCACGTCGGGATGGTTGCGTATCTGGTCCGCGCTGCCAGTGGCAATGATCTTGCCGTAGACCAGCACGCTGATGCGGTCGGCCAGCGCGAACACGGCGTTCATGTCGTGTTCGACCAGCACGATGGTGTAGCGGCCCTTCAGGCTTTGCAGCAAGGCGATCACGCCCGCGCTTTCGGCCGCGCTCATGCCGGCCATGGGTTCGTCCAGCAGCAGCACCGACGGCTCGCCCGCCAGCGCCATGGCGATCTCCAGCTGGCGCCGCTGGCCGTAGGCCAGGCTGTCCACCTGCGCCTCGGCCACGTCCTCCAGCTTGCAGGCCCGCAGCGCCTGCCGGGCGGCGTCCACCACGTCGGCGCAATCGCGCAAGGCGGTCCAGCCCGACAGGCGCCGGCGGCGCTTGCGCAAGGCGGCCAGGCAGGCGTTGTCCAGCACCGTGTAGCTGTCGAATACCGAGGTCACCTGATAGGAGCGCAGCATGCCCTGCGCCACGCGTTCCTGCACGGTAGCGCGGGACACGTCGGCGGCGCCCAGGCGCACCGCGCCGCCATCGGGGCGCAATTCGCCGGACAGCAGGTTGATCAGGGTGGTCTTGCCCGCGCCGTTGGGGCCGATCAGCGCGTGCAGTTCGCCCGGGGCCACGTCCAGCGACACGCCGTCGGTCGCCTTCAGGCCACCGAAGCGGCGCACCAGATCCTGCGTGGACAGCCCCACGGGCGCGGCAGCGGTTTGCAGGTTCATGCCGAGGCCTCCTTGGCGATCGCGTCCGGCGGACGGCGGTCTTTCTGCTCGCCCGCAGCCGGCGGCTGGGCCGTCGGCGCGGCAGGCGGCGGACGCCGCAGCCAGGCCAGGGAATTGCCATAGCCGCCCTTGGCCACCATGGCGATGATCACCACCGCCGGCCCCATCAGCAGCATCCAGTGCTGCGTCATGCTCTTGAAGGCTTCCTCCATCAGCAGGTAGGCGACGGCGCCGACGATCGGACCCAGCACATTGCCCAGCCCGCCTATCACCACCATGACGATGAGCTCGCCCGACACCGGCCAGGACATGTAGCTGGGCGAGGCGAAGGCGGTCAGGTTGGCCAGCAGCAGCCCGGCCACGCCGGTCAGCACGCCGGAGGCCACGTAGGCCGTCAGCCGCACGCCGAACACCGAATAGCCCAGCGCGTCCACGCGCCGCGGGTTGGCGTGGGTGGCGCGCAGAATCATGCCGAAGGGCGAACGGCGCAGGCGCACCATCGCCAGGCTGGAGACCAGCAGCACAGCCCAGGCCGCCCAGTACACGGGCTGGCTGCCGCCCAGGTCGAACAGGCCGAAGGAACTGGCTTCATAGATGTTCAGGCCGTCGTCGCCACCGTACTCGCGCAGGCTGACCGCCAGGAAATAGAACATCTGGGCGAAGGCCAGCGTGATCATGATGAAACCTATGCCCGAGGTGCGCAGGCAGACCGTGCCGACGATCAGCGCCACCAGCGCGCACACGGCGATGCAAACGGCCAACTGCAGCCAGCCGTTGCCGAAGCCGTAATAGCTGAGTATGCCCACGGCATAGCAGCCCAGGCCCAGGAACATGGCGTGGCCGAAGCTCACCAGCCCGGCAAAGCCCAGTACCAGGTTCAGCGCCAGCGCGGCCAGCGCGTAGATCAGGATACGCGCGCCCAGCGTCACGTAGAACGGTTCGCCCAGCCATTGCGCCACGAAGGGCACGGCGGCCAGGACCAGGAACAGCAAGGGCAGCGCCCAGCGCCGGTGTTTGTGTTCTTGCATGATGATCGAATCCCAGGACAGGCGCGCGTCAACGCCGCGCCGAGAAGACCAGGCCTTGCGGCCGGAACGCCAGCACCACGGCCATCAGCACGTAGATGAGCATGGAGGCCAGCGCAGGCCCGACCGCGTTGGCGACGGACGCGTCGAACACGGCGCGCAGCATGTCGGGCAGGAAGGCGCGGCCCAGCGTGTCTATCATGGCGATCAGCAGCGCCGCGACCAGCGTGCCGCGCACCGAGCCTATGCCGCCCACCACGATCACCACGAGCGCCAGGATCAGCACGGGCTCGCCCATGCCGGACTGCACCGAGAGGATGGGCCCCGCCAGCGCGCCGGCCACGCCGGCCAGCACCGCGCCCAACAGGAACAGCAGGGTCTTCTGCAGGTCCACATTGGCGCCCAGCACGCTGGCCATGGGCGCATTGCTAGCGCCGGCGCGGATCAGCATGCCGAAGCGGGTGCGCTGGATCAGGAACCAGGCGCCCAGCGCCACCAGCGCGCCCACGCCGATGATCATCAGCCGGTACACCGGATAGTCATTGCCGAACAAGCTGACTGCGCCCTCCAGCCCCTGCGGCACGGCGGCGTAATACGGCCGGCTGCCCCAGATGACGGAGGCCAGTTCGTTGAAGAACATCATCAGCCCGAAGGTGGCCAGTACCTGATAGAGGTGGTCGTGCTTGTACAGGGGCCGGGCGATCAGGCGTTCCAGCGCCACGCCCACCAGGCCGCTGCCCACCACCGCCGCCAGGATGGCGAAGGCGAACGAGCCGCTGGCGTTGTAGGCGGTGGCGCCCAGGAAGGCGCCGATCATGTACAGCGACCCGTGCGCCAGGTTGATGAAGTTCATGATGCCGAAGATCAGGGTCAGCCCCGAGGACAACAGGAACAGCAAGGCGCCGAGCTGCAGGCCATTGAGCATCTGCGACAACAGCAAGGATCCGTTCATGGGGCGTCTCCCGGGACGGTTACTTCAGCGGGCAGTCCGCCACGTAGGCGTCCTGGTGGTCGGTGAACACCTTGGCCAGTTGCTTCAGGCCCACGCCGTCGCCTTCCTTCACGACCTGGTAGGCATACAGGTCCTGCACCGGCATGTTGTTGCTGTTGAAGCGGAACTTGCCGCGCACCGTGGGGAAGTTGGCGCCGGCCGCCTTGACCGCCGCGGCCAGGGCCTTGCTGTCGCCGACCTTGCCGCCCTGCTGCTTGATGGCGGTATCCAGCAGAAAGGCCGCGTCGTAGCCGCCCACCGCGTACTCGGACGGCAGGCGCCCGTACTTGGCCTTGAAGGCTTCGACGAATTTGCGGTTCGGCGGGTTGTCCAGCGTGGTGGCCCAGGGCGTGCCGTAGATCGCGCCCACCGCCTGCTCCTTCAGCGCCGTCAGCGTGTTGGAGTCGATCAGGCTTTCCGAGAAGAACGGCAGCTTTTCCATCAAGCCGGCCTGGCGCAATTGGCGTACGAAGTTCACGCCCACCCCGCCGGTGTAGAACACGAACAGCGCGTCGGGCGAGGCCGACTGCATGCGCGAGATCTCGGCCGAGTAGTCCAGCTGTCCCAGCTGGGTATAGATTTCGTCGGACGGCGCTGCGCCATAGAAGCGCTTGAAGCCCGCCAGCTTGTCCTTGCCGGCCTGGTAGTTGGACGACATCAGGTAGGCGCGCTTGTAGCCCTGGTCCTTGACGTACTTGCCCATGGCTTCCGACATGCTGTCGTTCTGCCAGCCCAGCACGAACAGATTGGGCAGGCACATGCGGCCGGCAATCGGCGCGGGCCCGGCGTTGGTGGACAGCGCCACCACGCCGGATTCCTTGATGCGCCGCAGTTCCGCCATCAGCACATTGGAGAAGCCCAGGCCGACGATCACGTCAACCTTGTCCTTCTCGATGAACTTCTGCACGATCTGCGCGCCCACGTCGGGCTTGAGCTGATCGTCGTCGCGGATAACCACGGCCTTCTGGCCGCCCAGGCTGCCGCCCAGTTGCTCGATGCCCAGCATCAGGCCGTCGTACTGGTCCTGGCCCAATGCCGCCTGGGGTCCGGACAGCACCCCGGTAAAGCCGATGCGGATGTCCGCCATTGCGGCGTTGGCCGCGGTCAGGGCCGCGACCGCGGCCAGCGCGGACAGCCCGCGTGCGTATGCTTGCATGCTTAGTCTCCTTGGGGGATGGGCGGCGGCGCCGTTCTGTGCGGCGCCTGCCGTAATGGCTTCAGAGCTTTACGCAGACATTGCGCAGCTCCGTGTAGAACTCGAGCGAATGCACGCCGCCTTCGCGGCCGATGCCGGACTGCTTGGATCCGCCGAAAGCCGTGCGCAGATCGCGCAGGAACCAGGAATTGATCCAGCAGATGCCCACTTCCAGGGCCTGCCCCATGCGATGGGCCGTGCCCACGTTGCTGGTCCAGACCGAGGCCGCCAGACCGTAGGGGGTGGCGTTGGCCAGGGCCACGGCTTCTTCTTCCGTATCGAAGGGCGCGATATGGCAGCAGGGACCGAAGATCTCCTGCTGGATCACGGCCGAGGTTTCCGGCAGGCCGGTCCACACCGTGGGCTGGATCCACGCGCCGCCCGCCAGGTCGTCCGGCATGTCTGGCACGCCGCCGCCCGCCACCACCGTGGCGCCGTCTTCGCGGGCGCGGGCGTAGTAGCCCAGCACCTTGTCGCGGTGGCGCTGCGAAATCAGCGGGCCCAGGTTGACGCCGGGATCCTTCGGACGGCCCAGCTTGAAGCTGCGGGCGCGCTCGCCCAGCGCCGCCACGAAGCGGTCGAAGATCGGCCGCTGCACGTAGACGCGCTCGGTGCCCAGGCAGACCTGCCCGGTGTTGTCGAAGGCGGCGCGGGCGATGCCGGCCACCGCCTTGTCGAAGTCTGCGTCGGCGAACACGATGCCGGCGTTCTTGCCGCCCAGTTCGAAGGACACCGGCCGCACGCCCACGGCCGCCGCCTGCATAATGGCTTCGCCGGTGCGGGTCTCGCCGGTGAAGGTGATGCCGTCGACCAGCGGATGGCGCGTGAGCTTTTCGCCGGCCGAACCGGGGCCGCGGCCATGCACCACGTTGTACACGCCGGGCGGCACGCCGACCTCGTTCATGACCTCGCCCAGCAGCGTGGCCGTGGCCGGGGTGTCTTCGGAGGGCTTGACCACCACCGTATTGCCGCAGGCCAGCGCCGGCCCCACCTTCCAGGTCATCAGCAGCAGCGGCAGGTTCCACGGGCAGATCACGCCGATCACGCCGCGCGGCACGCGCACGCCGTAGTTCAGGGCATGGCCGCCGTCAGGCGTTTCCAGGTCGAAGGTCTCGTTGGGGATATTGCGCACCAGGTCGGCGAAGATCTTGAAGTTCGCCGCGCCGCGCGGAATGTCCAGATGGCTGGCCAGGTCATAAGGCTTGCCGGTGTCCGCGATCTCGGCGTCGACGAAGTCGTCAAAGCGCCGGATGATGCCGTCGGCCACCGCGTGCAGCAGTTCCACGCGCTGCTGCGTCTTGAGCTTGGCCCAGGGGCCGCGCAACGCCGCCTTGGCGGCCCGCACCGCGGCGTCGACCTCGGCGTCGCCGGCCTCGTGGATGCGCCCGATCAGGCGGTTGTCGACCGGGTCGCGGTTGTCGAACGTCTTGCCCGTGGCGACCCATTCGCCGTTGATGAAATTGCGGAAATCGGTCATTGCGTCCTCGGTTGTGACAGGTCTGCCAGCGCCGCTTCAGGGTCGCCGGCGGTCAGGTATTCCCACATGCGCTCGTAGATGCGGCCCGTGCCCACGGCGCGGGTCGCCGCCTCGTCGGGCGAGAGCGTGGGCGCGCCTTCGGCCAGGCCGGCCGAACGCAGTTGCCATTCGATGCGCGCGGCGTCCTCCAGGTACCAGGTCAGCACCACGGCATGCATGAGGGACTCGGCGGCCACGACCGCGCCGTTGCCGCGCATGGCCACGGCGCGCGCAGCGCCCAGGGCCTGCGCCACGCCGCGCGCCTGGGCGTCGCTGCGCACCAGCTGCGGATCGTCCCAAAGCGGCACGGCCGGAGAAAAATACGAGCCCATGCCATGGCGCGGCTGCGGCGTCACGCGGGCCGACGACAACGTCATGACCGTAGGCGGCATGGACCGCACCACCCCGCCCACTTCGGGACGCATGCGGTAGATGTGCTGGTGGATACGGACTTCGCCCAACACGCCTTCCGGCAGTTCGCCGTGCACCGGCACCACCGTGCCCGCTTCGCCCGGCTCGATCAGGCCCATAGGCCGCGCCGCGCACACCAGGAAGTGGTCGGCGTCGAGCCGGCTGCTGCAATGGCCGTAGGCGTGGACCAGTCCGGCGCGGGCCAGGCCGCGCGCCGCCACCCGCACCAGGGCTTCCTGGCCGGCGTCAACCTTCATCGGCGCGGCGCTCACGTCTTGAACTCCGGGATGTCAGGCTTGGCGCCCCACATGCAGAACGAGGATGGCACGGCGGGGAAGCTGCGCGGGCGGTAGTTTTTTTCGTCTTCGGCGGTGATCAGGCGCACGCCGGTGGAGTATTCGTAGATCATTCCGTCGGGTCCGTCGAAGTACAGGAACATCGCCCCCGAGGTCGGATGCCGCCCCGGGCCGAAGCGGATCGGCACGTTCCATTCCTTCAGCTGATACCAGGCGCGCATGATGTCGTCGATGCTTTCGACCTGGTGGTTGATGTGCTGCACGCCCGGATAGCTGGACGGGAACAGCGCGATCTTGTGGTGCACTTCGTCGATGCGCAGCAGCGGCGCTTCGCCGATGCGGTCGCTGACCCGGGCCGACAGCAAGCCGGTCCAGAAAGCCTCGTCGCGACGCGCGTCCAGCGTGCGCAGGCCGATGTGCGAAAAACCCGTCACGCCGGCATCGCGGCTGGGGAAGTAGCGGCGGCCGCTGTGATGCGGCGCGTGCACCAGTTCGATGCGGTTGCCGGACGGGTCGATGAAGCTGAGGAAATCGCGCACGTAGCGCTGCTCGGCGTCCTCGCGCTTGCCCGCGGCGACCTGATAGCCGCTACGCTCGAGCACCGCGCCGGCATGTTCCAGTTCCTCGGGCGTGTCCACCTCGAACGCCGTGGTGTGGTCGCGCGGATCGCCTTCGAAGTAGCACAGGGTGTGGTCGCGGGAGTCGGACTTGAAATAGACCGCGCCGTGCTCCTTGCGCGCCACTTCCAGCCCCAGCACCGCGGTCGCGTAGCGGACCGCGGATTCCAGGTCGCGGGTACCCAGCCGGACGTACCGGATGTCGTGTAGCCGTATCACTGCTTGTCTCCAGGTTGCGCCTGCCGCCAGCTGCATGCCGGTCGTAATTGCGACGCTTTTTTCTACGATAAGCAGCATAAATCTCGGCGTCAATAATTTTTATCGAGATTTTTTGAACGCAGTGATAAAGTAGCTTTCATGTCAGACGGCGCCACCCTCCCCCCGCTCGCCCATTCCGCCTCGGCCAACACCCTGGTCGGCGCGGCCTATGTCAACCTGCGCCGCGACATCATCCAGGGCGTGCACCCGCCAGGCTCGCGGCTTCGGGTCGAACACCTGAAGGACGATTACGGCGTGGGCGCGGGCACGCTGCGCGAAGCGCTGGCGCTGCTGGTGTCGGATGCTTTGGTCATCGCGCAGGGACAGCGCGGCTTCCACGTCACGCCGATTTCGCTGGAAGACTTCCGCGACATCACCGAAAACCGCGTGCTGCTCGAAACCCAGGCCCTGCGCCAGTCCATCGCCCTGGGCGACGACGACTGGGAAAGCGCCGTGCTCGCCGCCTTCCACCGCTTGAGCAAGGCCGAACAGCGCCTGGCCGCCGACCCCGACACCCGCTTTGAAGAGTGGGAACAGCGCAACCGCGAGTTCCACCGCGAACTGATCCGCGCCTGTCCCTCGCGCTGGCTGCATCACTTCCTGGGCATTCTGTATCAGCAGGCCGAGCGCTACCGCCGCCTGACCGTCACGCGCAAACCCATCGAACGCGATCTGGACGACGAACACAAGGGCATTCTGGACGCCACGCTGGCGCGCGATGCGGACCGCGCCTGTGAGCTGCTGGCCTCCCACATCCGGCTGACCTACGACGCCGTGGCCCGCCTGCCGCCGGACCTGTTCACGCCGGATTGAAAGCCACGCCAGTTGAAAAAAACCCACACTGGCGCGCGCTTACCCGTTGATTCGCCTACACCACTTCTATAGAATCTTCAATTCGGGCCTCTGCCCATTCCTTTTTCCCCACATCTCACACCACTGGGAGGCGCAAGATGATGAATCCGCATACCGCCATCCCGCGCGTGTCTCCGCGACGCCATTAAGTCGTCGCCCGCGCGGACCCATCGCTGGATGCCTATCTAGCGACTGGTCCTCCGTGCCCGCCCCAAAAACCTAAACGCAATCGCCCGCGCCTACCTGCGCAGGCCGTTCCTTCCTCTTTCCACACAAGGACACCCGGCGTCCTGGTGCCGCCGGGCCATTGCAATGGCCAGAAAAAAAATCGATCTACGAGGACAGACCTTCAAGGAAGTCCTGGGCTTTACCTTCCGCCATTGGCGCGCGCAACCCTGGCGCACCTCCGGCATCATCGTGCTCGCCCTGCTGTCGGCGGTGACCGACGTGCTGACGCCGCTGTACGCCGGCAAACTGGTTGACGCAGTGGCCTCGGGCGCCGCCGGCGACGAAATCGTCTGGAGCGCGGCCCTCACCGCCTTCTGGCTGCTGCTCGCGCTGGGCATCGGCGGCACGCTGCTGCGCCAGGCCGTGTTCCAGAACATCATCACCTTCACGCTGAAGATGATGAACGGCATCGTGTCCAGCGCGTTCTACCGCGTTCAGCGTTTCTCCACGGACTGGCACGCCAACAGCTTTGCCGGCTCCACGGTGCGCAAGATCACGCGCGGCATGTGGGCGGTGGACATCCTGAACGACACGCTGCTGATCGCGCTGCTGCCGTCGGTCGTGATGCTGGTGGGCGCTACCGCCCTGCTGGGCGTGCACTGGCCCATCATGGGCCTGGTGGTGGGCCTGGGCTCGGTGTTGTACATCGCCGTGACCGCGGCGCTGTCGCTGGGCTATGTGGCGCCGGCGGCGCGGCTGGGCAACGCCTGGGACACCCGCATGGGCGGCGCCCTGGCCGACGCCGTCAGCTGCAATGCGGTCGTCAAGGCCTTCGGCGCCGAAGAACGCGAAGAAGTCAGGCTGGACCGCGTCGTCGACAAATGGCGCCGCCGCACCCGCCGCACCTGGATCCGCGGCACCATCAACGGCGGTATCCAGGGCGCCATGCTGGTCGCCATGCAGGCGGGCATCCTGGGCGCGTCGCTGCTGCTGTGGTCGCGCGGACAGGCCAGCGTGGGCGACATCACTTTCGCCCTGACGATGTTCTTCATGCTGCAGGGCTACCTGCGCGACGTGGGCATGCACATCCGCAACCTGCAACGCTCGGTCAACGACATGGAAGAACTGGTCGCGCTGGAAAAGCAGCCGCTGGGCGTGGACGACCGACCCGGCGCCGGCGAGCTGCGCGTCACGGCCGGCGAGATCCGTTTCGAGGACGTGACGTTCCGCTATGGCGCGCACGACAAGGCGCTGTATGACCAGTTCTCGGTGCGCATCGCGCCGGGCGAGCGGGTCGGCCTGGTCGGCCATTCGGGCTCGGGCAAGACCACGTTCATCAAGCTGATCCAGCGCCTGTATGACGTGAACGACGGCCGCATCACAATCGACGGGCAGGACATCGCCCAGGCGCGGCAGGCGTCCTTGCGCAGCCAGATCGCCATCGTGCAGCAGGAACCCGTACTGTTCCACCGCACCCTGGCGGAAAACATCGCCTATGCCCGTCCCGGCGCCACGCAGGCCGAGATCGAGCAGGCAGCGCGGCTGGCCAGCGCCCATGACTTCATCATGGCGCTGCCCAAGGGCTACGACACGCTGGTCGGCGAACGCGGCGTCAAGCTGTCGGGCGGCGAGCGCCAGCGCGTGGCCCTGGCGCGCGCCTTCCTGGCCGATGCGCCCATCCTGATCCTGGACGAGGCCACGTCCAGCCTGGACAGCGAAAGCGAGGTGCTGATCCAGCAGGCCATGGACCGCCTGATGGTGGGCCGCACCACGCTGGTGGTGGCGCACCGCCTGTCCACGGTGCGGGCGCTGGACCGCCTGCTGGTGATGGACCGCGGCCGCGTCATCGAGGAAGGCAGCCACGACGCGCTGATCCGCCTGAAGGGCGGCCTGTACCGGCGCCTGTTCGAACGCCAGGCGCTGGAGCTGACCAAGGGCCTGACGCAGTCGGAGTTGCTGGAGGACGGCGCCGTCCCGCCGCGGCCGAAGGACGAGGAGACCGACGAGTCCTCGTACGCCTACGCCAAGTAAGGACGGCGGCCGGTCCCGCGGCGCCAGCCGCGGGGCCGGCGCTTCATGCCGGACGCTGGGCGACGGTCAGGCGCAAGCCAAAGCCGATCAGCGCCAGCCCGAACACCCGGCTCTGGATCTTCTGCGCCCGGGGGCTGGCCGACATCCAGCGCCCCACCACCCCGCCCGCCAGCGCGCACAGCACGTCCAGGACCAGGCCCATGCTGACCAGGATCACGCCCAGCACGGCGAACTGCTGTGCTATCGGGCCCTGGGCCGGCGATACGAATTGCGGCAGCAGCACCGAGCAGAACAACAAGGCCTTGGGATTGAACACATTGGTCAGCACGCCGCTCAGGAGCGCCGGCCCCAACCCTGTCCGGCCCGCCGCCGGCTGCCCGGCGGCGTCGTAGGTAACGGGTCCCGCCCGCAGCAGCTTCACACCGAGCCAGACCAGATAGCAGCCGCCTACCGTGCGCGCCACATCGAACGCCCAGGGATGTGTCTTGAACAGCGCCGCCAATCCCAGCGCGGCCAGGGTCACGTGCGCGGCCCGCGCAATGGCCAACCCCACGGCCACCGCCAGCGCCTGCCCCCTGCCGCGCAGCACGCCAGTCTCCAACAGCAGAATCATGTCGGGTCCTGGCACCACATAGACAATCAGCAAAGCCCCTAGAAACATCGCCATATCCGCCATCATTCCACCTGATTTGCTCGATCACAGGCGATCATTCTAGGAAAACCGGGCTGGCATGTGCATCCTATTCATGCCAGTATATTTATGATGATTGGCATATTCCGCCAATCCATAAATCCTGAATCCAATTCCATGCCAAAACGCGAACTGGACGCCTACGACCGCCGGATCCTGGAGGCCTTGCAGCAGAACGGCCGGCTGACCAATGTCGAACTCGCCGAGCAGATCGGCCTGTCCCCTTCGCCCTGCCTGCGGCGGGTGCGGCTGCTGGAAGAGGCCGGCGTCATCCAGGGATACGAAGCGCGCCTGGCGCCGGACGAGGTCGGCCTGGGCCTGACCGTCTTCGTCGGCATCAAGGTGGAACGGCACCACGAGCGCGACTCCGCCCTGTTCCGTGATGAAGTCAGCACCTTGCCGGAAGTCATCGCCGCGCACCTGGTGTCGGGCGAGTCCGACTTTCTGCTGCAGGTGGTGGTACCCGACCTGCGCGCCTACGAACGCTTCTTGCTGGGCACGCTACTTAAGCTGCCCGGCGTGAAGGACATCCGCAGCAATTTCGCCATCCAGACCGTCAAGCCGCAAAGCCCGCTGCCGCTGGATCATCTGGCGAAATAACCACGCGGCGCGGCCAGGCGCGATGGCAGGTTCAAGCCATTGCCGCCGCGGCCCGGTCCACCGCCTGCGAGCGGCGCTCGAAGCGAGTCTGCGACATCTCCAGGTAACGCTGCACCACGGCCGGCTCCGAGGTCTTCGGCGTGCCCCCGGGAAACGGCGGCTGGGGGTCGTATTCGATCTGCAGCTGGATCAGTTTGGCCACGTCCTCGCCACACAGCAACGCCACCACCTTCAGCCCCATGTCGATGCCCGAGGTCACGCCGCCGGCGGTGAACAGATTGCCGTCCACGCACATGCGCTCGTCGCTGGGGATGGCGCCGAAGCGCGACAGCAGTTCACGCGCGCGCCAATGGCTGGAGGCGCGCTTGCCGCGCAGCAGCCCCGCCGCGCCCAGCAGCAGCGAACCGGTGCAGATGCCGAACACATAGCGCGCCGCCAGCCCCTGCGCGCGTGTGAACGCTACCCAGTCGGCGTCGACAATGGCATCATCCGTGCCCGGCCCGCCCGGCACCACCAGCAGATCGCAGGGCGGCGCCGACGCGATGGTTTGCGTGGGCACGAAACACAGGCCGCGATCGCTACGCACCGGATCGCGCGTTTTTGCGACAAAATCCACGGTGAAGCCCGGCGCGCCCGCCAGCACTTCGTACGGCCCGGTCATATCCAGCTGGGTCAGCCCCTCGAACAAGAGAAAATTCACATGCATGACGATGCTCCGTTAGAAACGATGACTTCCAGCATAGGCGGACGCGCCAGGACACGCGCGCCAAATTCAGCGCCGGATGCGCCATTGCGCGTACTGTTCGTCCTGTACGACGGTTTCCAGCCGCTGGACCTGGCCGGTCCCTGGCAAGCCTTCAGTTCGGCCAACGAAGAGGCCGGCCGCAAGCTCTACCGCCTGGGCACCATCGCCGCCACGCCGCTGGTCGCCACCTGGGAACAGGGCCTGCGCATGCAGGTGGACGGCACTTTTGCCGACGATGGCGACGAGCCCCTGGACATGCTGTTCGTGCCGGGTGGCCCCGGCGCGGACTTCGCGGGAGCCCATGGCGAAACGCGGGCCTGGCTGCGCCGCCGCGACGCGGATGCCAAGCGCACTTGCAGCGTCTGCACCGGCGCCTTCGTGCTGGCCGCGGCCGGCCTGCTGGACGGCCGCGCCGTCACCACCCACTGGCGCTCCGCCGACCGGCTGCGCCAGCTCCACCCTGCCCTGCGCGTCGAGGACGACCGCATCTATATCGAAAGCGGCAAGTACTGGACTTCGGCCGGCGTCACCGCCGGCATCGACCTGGCGCTAGCGCTGATCGAACGCGACTTCGGCGCGGACTTGTCGCAGCGGGTCGCGCGCCGGCTGGTCGTTTTCATGCGCCGCAATGGCGACCAGCGCCAATACAGCCAGGCGCTGCGCTTGCAGGACCGCGTCGCCGCGCCGTTCCGGGAGTTGGTGGAAAGAATCGAGGCGCAACTGTCGGCGCGCTGGTCGGTCGACGATATGGCCGACGCCTGCCAGATGTCGCGCCGCACCTTCCAGCGCAAGTTCGCCGCGCATTTCGGCGTGGCGCCCACGGAAGTGCTCAAGCGCCTGCGCCTGGAACGGGCGCAGGCGCTGGCGGCGTCCGGCAAGCTGTCCAGGAAGGAAATGGCGCGCGAGTTCGCGATACACGCGACGCCACCAGGGACGGTGCCGGAAGCCTGAGCCACTTCACAAAACAGTGAGCGGCTAGCCGGCAAGCCCCACCGACACGCCCCCGCACACATACAGCATCTGCCCCGTCATGAAACCCGCGCGCGGGTCCATGAACATGGACACCGCATGCGCGACCTCTTCGGGCCGGCCCACGCGACCCACCGGGATGGCAGCTTCCAGCGCCAAGGTCTGCGGCGCTCCGGGCGGATTGGACTGGTTGAACAGCTCCGTCGCGATGGGTCCGGGCGCCACGGTGTTCACTGTGATGCCGCTGCCCGCCAGCTCCAGCGCCCAGGTCCGGGTCATGCCCGCAAGCGCCGCCTTGGACGCGCCGTAGACGGTGCGCCCGTCCTTACCCAGGGCGGCGCGGCTGCCGATGTTCACCACCCGCCCATGGCCCGCCGCCCGCATGCCGGGCAGCAGGGCCTGCAGCAGCAGGACCGGCGCCGTGACGTTCAGCGCCATGATCCGCGCCATCTGCTCCTGGGTCACGTCGCCGATGCGCGCAACCTGGATCATGCCGGCGTTGTTGACCAGGTGCAGGACCTGGCGCTGCGCCGCCAGCTCCTGCGCGGCTGCGATGGTGGCCGACGCGTCGCCCAGGTCGACCGACTGGAACGTCTCACCGCGCAGCAGCGTCTCCGGCGCGCCGCGGCTGAAATTGACGACTTCAAAGCCGTCCTCGATCAGGCGCGCGATGATGGCGCGGCCTATGCCCCGGCTGCCGCCGGTGACCAATGCGGTGGGTGTGTTCATTGCGCGGTGATTCCCTTGTCCTTGATGAGTCCGCCCCACTTCTTGCGCTCGCCGGCCTCGAAGGCCGCCAGGTCCGCGCCGAAGAGCGTCCCCGGCTTGGCGCCCATGCCAGCGAAGTTGGCCGCGACGGCCGGACTCTTCAGGCCGCTGCGCGCCGCTTCGATCAATTGCTGGACCACCGGCTCAGGCGTGTTGCGCGGGGCGTAGAGCGCAAACCAGGCGGTGACGTCGAAGCCCGGCAGTCCCGATTCGGCCACGGTGGGCAGGTCGGGCACCGAGGCGTCGCGCGCGGCTGACGTGACCGCCACGCCCCGCACCAGATTGCCGTCCTTGATCTGCGCCAGCGCGCCAGGCAGGTTGTCGAACAGCAGGTCGACCTGCCCGCCCGCCACCGCCGGCAACGATGCCGACGTGCCCTTGAACGGCACGTGCAGCATGGTCACGCCGGCCATGGCCTCGAAGTAGGCGCCGGTCAGGTGCACCGAGGAACCGATGCCGGGCGACGCATAGGTCAGCTTCTTGTCCTTGGACTGCTGGGCCGCCTTGATCACGTCGGCCACCGTCTTGTAGGGCGATTTGGCGCTGACGGCAATGACGTTGGGCGTGGTGGAAACCAGCGCGATGGGCACCAGGTCGCGCTCGGGGTCGAACGCCATGTTGCTGTAGAGGAACTGGTTGATGGTCTGGGTGCCGATGGTGCCCAGGCCCAGCGTGTAGCCGTCGGGCTTGGCGCGCGCCACGTAGGCCATGCCGATATTGCCACCCGCGCCCGGCTTGTTCTCGACCAGCACGGTCTGCTTCAGGCCCGGCTCCAGCGCGTGGGCGATGGCGCGGCCGAAGATGTCCGCGCCGCCGCCTGGCGGGTAAGGCACGACGACGGTGACGGGATGGTCGGGGTAGCCGGCGGCGTGCGCCGCGGGAAACGTCAGGAAGGCCAGCGCGGCCAGGGCCGGCGCAGTGAGCGCCAACCTGCGATGCAGGAATTGCGTCATGGGCTTGTCTCCTCTCGAACCCGCTGATTGCGGATTTCTTTTTAAAGTACGTAAATACGTACTATATTCATAAGAACATGAAAAACCGCCAGGAGACAAGCAGATGAAACGCTGGACCCAACGCCCCGAAGGCTCCACCTGGGGCGACTTCGGCCCGGATGACGAGATCGGCCGCCTGAACCTGCTGACCGAGGAAAAAGTGTTGCAGGCGGTACGGGAAGTGCGCGCGGGCAAGGTGTTCTGCCTGTCCTTGCCGCTGGACCTGCCGGGCGGCAATGTGCTGAATCCGCGCCGCCACGCGCCCGTGCTCAAGCCCACCTTCCGCGAAGGCACGCCCTACCTGAACTTCCAGATGTCCCAGGTGCAACCCGAAGCCGTGGACGTGCTGTCCGACGACCAGGTCACCCTGTCCATGCAGTACTCCACCCAATGGGACGGCCTCTGCCATGTAGGCGCAATGTTCGACATCCAGGGCGATGGCGAGGCGCGCCGCGTCTACTACAACGGCTACGCGGCCGGCGTGGACGTGTTCGGCGGCGCCGATCCAGACAACTCGAACCACGCCTGCTGCCCGCCCGGCGGCTCCTACGCGCGCAAGCTCGGCATCAGCCGCTACGCCGAGAAAGGCATGCAGGGCCGCGGCGTGCTGGTGGACCTGGCACGAGCCTTCGGCCCCGGCCGCACCGTCGTGGACCTGGCCGGCCTGCAAAACGCCATGCAGGCGCAGAACGTCACGGTCGAAAGCGGCGACATGCTGGTGCTGCGCACCGGCTTCGCCGAAGAGATCGTGGCCATGAACGGCCAGCCCGACCCGCACAAGCTGGAGCAGACCGGCGCCGTGCTGGACGGCTCCGACCCGGCGCTGCTGGAATGGATCACGCAGTCCGGCATCGCCGCGATCTGCGCCGACAACTACGCGGTCGAAGCCTACCCGGCGCGCACGTCCGGCCCCGGCCACTCGATCCTGCCGCTGCACCACCATTGCCTCTTCAAGCTGGGCCTGCCGCTGGCCGAACTCTGGTACCTGAAGGACCTGGCCGACTGGCTGCACGCGCAGGACCGCAACCGCTTCCTGCTGACCGCCCCGCCCTTGCGCATGCCTGGCGCGGTCGGATCTCCCGTGACGCCCATCGCCACGGTGTAAGCCATGAACCTGCCGTACTCGACTTTCTCCGAACACCTGGACGCACTGGCCACCCGCCAACCGGGCGCGCCGCTGCTGATCGACCAGGACCAGCCCATCAGCGCCGCGCAACTGCGGGCACAGAGCCGCGCGCTGGCCGCCGGTCTCGCGCGTCTGGGCGTGCGCCCCGGCCAGCGCGTGGCGGTCTGGCTGCCCAATTGCGCCGCGTGGGTGCAATCCTTCCTGGCCTGCGCGCACCTGGGCGCGCTGGTGCTGGCGGTCAACACGCGCTTCCGGGCGCTGGAGCTGGCCGACATTCTGGGCCGCGGCAAGGCGGATTGGCTGGTGTTCTGGCCGGGGTTCAAGGGCATAGACTTCCAGGGCATCCTGGGCGAGGTCGCGCCGGAGCATCTGTCGCGCCTGCAAGGCGTGGTCGCGCTGGCCGACGCCGATGAAGCGCTGCCCGCCCCCCTGCATGGCAAACCGGCGCACCGCTACCAGGATCTGCTGGCCTGCGCCGAGCCCGCGCCCGCGGCCCAGCCCAATGCGGGCGTGCTGTGCTTCACCACGTCCGGCACCACCTCCAAACCCAAGTTCGTGCTGCATGACCAGCGCACCCTGCTGCAGCACGGCGCGGCCGTGGCACGGGCCTATGGCTATGACGACCAGAGCTGCGTGCTGGCCAGCGCGCCGTTCTGCGGCGCCTTCGGTTTTGCGACCCTGGCCGGCGGCCTGGCGCAAGGCGCGCCCGTGGTCTGCGCGCCCGTGTTCGACGCGGCGCAATCCGCCGCCGCGGTGCGCCGCCACGCGGTGACGCACACCTACGCCAACAACGAGGCCCTGGTCGGCATGATGCGGGCCGCGGCCCCGGGCGATTTCGCCTCGGCGCGGCTGTTCGGCTTCGCCAGCTTCACGCCGGCGCTGGACAATATGCTCGATCTGGCCATCGAGGCGGGCGTGCCGCTGACCGGCCTGTATGGCTCCAGCGAACTGGTGGCGCTGGTCGCCGGCCAACCGCGCGATCCGGCCGAGGGCGACCTGTCCGTACGCCACCAGCCGGGCGGCACGCTGATCTACCCCGAAGCCCGCGTGCGCGCCCGCGATCCCGCCACGGGCGAAGTCCTGCCGCAAGGCCAGTCCGGCGAACTCGAAATCCTCTCGCCCAGCCTGATGCAAGGCTATCTGGATAACCCGGAAGCCACCCGCAACGCCTTGACCGACGACGGCTACTTCAAGACCGGCGATCTCGGCTACGCGCTGAACCCGCGCCAATTCGTGTTCCAGACCCGCATGGGCGATTCGCTGCGCCTGTCCGGCTTCCTGGTCAATCCGGTGGAAATCGAACAGGTAGTCGAAACCCTGGCTGGCGTGCGCGCCTGCCAGGTGGTGGGCGCCACCCACAAGGGCAAGACCGTACCCTACGCCTTCGTGCTGCTGCACGCGGGCGCGGCGGCGGACCCGGCGGGCTGGACCGCCGCGTGCAAGGCGGCGATGGCGGGTTTCAAGACGCCGGCCGGCTTTAGCGTGCTGGACGAATTCCCCTCGGTGGAAAGCGCCAATTCGGTCAAGATCCAGAAGCACCGGCTGCGCGAGATGGCCGATGCCATACTCGCGGCTCCGCCCACGACGCCGTCCGCCTGAACATGCCCGACCCCAAGCTCTTCTCGCGCAGCCCCCAGCCGCTGTATTTGCAGGCGGCGGCGCTGTTTCGCAGCAATATCCAGAACCGTACCTGGCGGCCCGGCCAGCAGATTCCGCCGCTGGAATCGCTGATGGCCACCTATGGCATTTCGCGCGCCACCATCCGGCAGGCGTTCGGCCTGCTGGAAGACGATGGCCTGATCCGGCGCTCGCGCGGATCCGGCACCTTCGTCAACGCCGAACTGCCCGAAACGCCCACCCTGCTGATCCCCAAGACCTGGGCCGAAACCGTGGAGCTGAGCAACCAGTTGGGTACGGTATCGCTGGTGGAATCCAGCGCCGATTCGCCCCTGCCCGACACGCTGGGCATGCCTTGCGGCGCGGACCGCGGCGGCAGCTTCCAGTACTTGCGGCGGATACACACCACCGATGGCGATCCCTTCTGCTATAGCGAGGTCTTCCTGGACAGCGTGCTGTTCCGCAAGCACCGCGCCCGCATCCGCAAGAGCACCGTGGCGCCGGTACTGGACCAGTTCTACGGCGCGCGCATCAGCGAAGCGCGCCAGGTGCTGAACGTAATCGAAGCCGGCCAGGAATCCGCCGAATCCCTGCAGATCCCCGTCTCCTCTCCGGTTGCGGAGTTGCGCCGCTATGCCTGCATCGACGGCCGCGTGGTGTATTTCGCGCGGCTGGAATTCCCTTTCCGCAAGGTGCGGATGGAATTCGACCTGCTGTCCCATCGCTAGACCGCCTTCACCACAAGGAGCTTCCCCACCGCGACCCGTCAGCGTAAGGCCAGAACAGAGCGCCGCAGCAGATCACCAAGCGCCAGCAGTATCCGAACAAGATCCGGCATAAAGGAGACTAACCATGAAATGCCGTAGAACCCCCCGGATTTCCCTGAAGTTGCGCAACACGCTAGCCCTGCTATCCGCCTTTGCCGCCGCGCCCTGCGCCATGGCCCAGGCGATCTCCGATGACGTGGTCCGCCTGGGCCTGATCCTGGACATGAGCGGCGTGTATGCCGACGTCACGGGCAAAGGCAGCGCGACCGCGGCTGAAATGGCCATCGCCGACTTCGGCGGCACGGTGCTGGGCAAGAAGGTCGACCTGATGGTGGTGGATCACCAGAACAAGGCCGACATCGCCGCCGCAAAAGCACGCGAGTGGTACGACACTCAGAAGGTCGACGCCATCATGGACGTGGCGGGCTCCGCCCCCGCGCTGGCCGTGCTGGAAGTGGCCCGCGAGAAAAAGAAGATCGTGGTGTTCAGCGGACCCGGCACCGAACGCATCACCAACGACCTGTGCTCGCCCTATTCCGTGCACTACACCTACGACACCTGGTCGCTGGCCAACACCACGGCGCGCGCCACGGTCGAGCAAGGCGGCAAGAGCTGGTACTTCCTGACGGCCGACTACGCCTTCGGCCACACCTTGCAAGCCTCCGCCACCGAAGTCGTCAAGGCCAACGGCGGCACCGTGCTGGGCGCATCGCGCCACCCGCTGGGCTCCAGCGATTTCGCCTCCTACCTGCTGCAAGCCCAGGCCAGCCGGGCGCAGATCGTGGGGCTGGCCAACGCTGGCGGCGACACGGTCAACGCCATCAAGGCGGCCAGCGAATTCGGGCTGACCAAGGGCGGGCAGAAGATGGCCGGACTGCTGCTGTACATCAACGACATCCACGCCATCGGCCTGGACGCCGCTGCCGGACTGACGCTGACGGAAGCCTTCTACTGGGACATGAACGACCAGACCCGGGCCTGGTCGCAGCGCTACTACGACAAGCTGAAGAAAATGCCCAACATGAGCCAGGCCGGCACGTATTCGTCGGTGATGCACTACCTGAAGTCGGTGCAGGCAGCCGGCACCGACGAGCCCACGGCGGTGATGAAGCAGATGAAATCCATGCCCATCAACGACTTCTTCGCCACCAACGGCCGCATCCGCGAGGACGGGCGCATGGTGCACGACATGTACCTGTTCGAGGTCAAGAAGCCATCCGAGTCCAAGCGGCCTTGGGACTACTACAAGCTGGTGGCCACCCTGCCCGGCGACCAGGCCTTCATGCCGCTGTCGCGCTCGTCCTGCCCGCTGGTGAAGAAGTAGCGGCAGCGGGTACGGCGGGCGCCTTTTGGGGCGCCCGCTCCGCTATGCCCGCAACTTCCGGTCCAGTTCCAGCACCGACTGGTACAGCACTCTGGTGCCGTCCAGCAGTTGCGCGGGCTCGATCCACTCTTCCGGGCAGTGGCTGCGGCCGTTCAGGCAGGGAATGAAGATCATGCCGATGGGGCCCGTGGGCGCCATGTAGACGGCATCGTGGCCCGCGCCGCTGGGCAGACGCATCGAGACATAGCCCAACTGATCAGCGGCGGCCTGCACCGCGTCCATCACCAGCGGCGTGCAGTCGGTGGGCCGCGCGCGGCTCAGCTGCGTGAAGCTGGCGGTCAGGCGCAGCGCTTTGAGATCGCCTGCCACGCCAGCCATCAAGGTTTCCGGAAACGCATCCAGCACGGCATCGCTGTCGCTGCGCATTTCCAGCGTCAGTTCGACGCGCCCCGGCACCGCGTTGGCGGCGTTGGGCGTCATCGACAGGCGGCCCACGGTGGCGACCACGTAATGCGGATTGCCGCTGGCGGCGCTGGCCTGGCGGTTGGCCGCGTCGATAATGCGGGCCGCGCCCACCAGGGCGTCGCGGCGGATGTCCATGGGCGTGGTGCCGGCATGGTCGGGCTGGCCTTCCACCGTGATCTGCACGCGGCGGATGCCGACGATGTTGGTGACCACGCCGATGGGCAGGCCGCGACTTTCCAGCACCGGACCTTGTTCGATATGCAGTTCGACGAAGGCGGCAGTGCCGCCGGGGCCACGCAGCGGCGCACCCAGCGCCGAGGGGTCGCCGCCGATGCGGGCAATGCCGGCCGCCAGCGTTTCGCCATCGGGGTTGCGAGCCTGCAGCATGTCGGGCGTCAACTGGCCGCACAGCGCGCGGCTGCCGACGCAGGAGATGCCGTAGTCGCTGGGCTCTTCGGATAGGAAGTCGATGACCTCGAAGGGGTGCTCCAGCTGCACGCCTTGCTCGCGCAGGGTGTGAGCCACCTCGATACCCGCCAGCACGCCGATGATGCCATCGAAACGGCCGCCGGCCATGACGGTGTCGCAGTGCGAACCGGTCGCGATGGGCTTGCGCGCCGGATCGCGTCCGGCCAACGTGCCGACCAGGTTGCCGCCGGCGTCCAGGCGGGTCGAGAGGCCCGCGGCTTCGAATTCGCCGCGCAGCCAGGCGCGGGCTTCATCGAACAGCGGCGAGAACGCGCGGCGCGTCCAGGGAACGTCCGGCAGCGTGTATCGGGAGAGAGTTTCGACGCGGGCCCAGAGGCGCTCGGCGTTCAGGGGGGGAAACTGCACAGACATTGCCGTGTCCCTCAAGCCTGGCGCGGGCGCAGGAAGCTGCCGTCGCCTTTCTGGTTGACGATGCGCTCTCCGTCATAGACCTGCTGGCCGCGACACCAGGTGCCCGCGACGCGCACGGTGAACTCGCGGCCTTCGAACGAACTCCACTGCACCGCCGACAGGCTGGTCGACGGATCGAAGGCATAGCGTTCCGGCTTGAGGATGACGATGTCGGCGTCCTTGCCCACGTCCAGCGTGCCCTTGCGGTCATCCAGCAGGAAGTGCTGCGCGGGATTGCGGCACAGCTGGCGCACCACCATGGACGGCGCGATGCCATGCTCTTCGCAACCCGTCCAGAAAGCAGGCAGCAGCGTCTCCAGGCCGGGGCCGCCGGACGAGTTCTTGAACACGTTCGGATTCTGCTTGCGCTCCAGGCCCCAGCTGACATGGTCCGACGACACGAAGGTGCATTCGTCGTTGGCGATATGGGTCCAGAGCAGGTCGACCTCGGCCTTGGGCCGGATCGGCGGATAGTGCTTGGTCTTCGCGCCGAAGCGGCGGGTGTGCTCTTCATGGTTCAGCATCAGGTACTGGATGCAGGTTTCAATACTGGCGCGATGACCGTTGCGGCGATACATATTGCAGATCTCGAAGCCGCGCGAGGTCGACACATGCACCGCGTGGGCGCGGGCGCCGGTTTCGGCGCCGATCTCATAGATCAGCGCCGTGGCCAGGTTTTCGATCAGCGGCGTGTGCGCGCGCATGAAGGCGTCCCAGCCCGTGTCGTCCGCTTCGATCAGGCGCGCGATGTTCTTGCGGGTCATTTCCTGCATCTGGTTATGCACGCCGCAAACCAGTCCGGAAGGCGCGATCAGGCGGAAGGCTTCATACAGGTCGTCTTCCTCGATGCGGGGGAATCGCCCCGGCGTGGCTTCGAAGGTAGAGAACTTGAACGCGCAGACCCCGCCTTCGATCAGGCCGGCCGCGGCCGCCAGACCGTGCTGGGTGTTCAGGGTGCCAAACAGCGCCACGTCGACGTGGCAGTCGCGCTCGACTTCGGCGATCTTGGCCTCCAGCTGCGGGCGCGAAGCCACGGGTTCCGGATCGTCGTAAGGCATGTCGACCATGACCGTCACCCCGCCGGCGGCAGCGGCGCGCGACGCCCAGCCCAGCCCTTCCTGATTCAGTTGGCTGCCCGAGTGCACCTGGCCGTCGACCACGCCCGGCACGACCCACTGGCCGCGCGCATCCACGCTGTCGCGGCCCGCGGGGGCCGGGCCGGCGCCGCGCGCCACGATCTTGCCGTCCCTCACCGCCAGCCAGCCGTCCATCGTCACGCCATCCGGGTCGACGATATTGCCACGCACCACCAAATCGAAATCGCTCATGACCGCTTCCATCCTGGGTTGAATGCAGGCAGTGTAGGAGCCCCCTCCCAAAACGTCTTATGCTTATATGTGCGTGAGAATTAACATCAGGTTAAGCATATGAAATTGAATCTACGGCAGATCGAGGTCTTCCGGGCCATCATGCTCAGCGGTTCCATCAGTGGCGCGTCCAAGCTGCTTTTCGTCTCGCAGCCCGCGGTCAGCCGGCTGATCTCCTATACGGAGCAACGCTTGGGCCTGATGCTGTTCCAGCGCATTAAGGGCCGGCTGTACCCCACGCCGGAAGCCCATCGGCTGTTCGTGGAGGTCACGGCGCTTTACCAGAACGTGCAGCGCGTGAACGAAGTGGCGGACAACCTGGCGGAAAACCGCGAAGGCCAGTTGCGGCTGTCCTGCAGCCCCAGCCTGGGCCAATCCCTGCTGCCGCGCGCGATCGCGCAGTTCCGGCGCCAATTCCCGGAAGTGCGCATCGTGCTGCAGACCCTGATCCCCGCGGTGATGCAGCAATCGCTGCTGACGCAGCAGGTAGAGCTGGGCGTGGCCTACATGCCGGTGGACCACCCCAGCCTGGCATGGCAGCCGCTGTACGAAAACCAGATCGTGGCGGTACTGCCCAAAGGCCATCCGCTGGCGGCGCGCGGCCGCGTCACGGTGCACGATCTGGCCGAAGAGCCTCTGATCGGCTATAGCGCCGACATTCCCTTCGGCATGTTGATCAACAAGCTGTTCGGCGGCGAGAACGAGCAGCCCGAACCGCGCATCGAGGTTCAGCAAGCCCACGTCGCCTGCGCGCTGGTGCAAGCCGGCGCCGGGGTGGCGCTGGTGGACGAGATCACGGTCGCCGGGCCGATCTGGTCGGAAGTGGTGACCTTGCCCATCATCGGCACCGTGAATGCGCCGGTCAATGTGTTCCACGTCCAGCTCCAGCCGCTGTCACGGCTGGCGTTGGCCTTTATCGACGTGCTGCACAAGCTCGACCAGCGCGCCTAGCGCGGCTGCGCACCTCCCGCGCCTAGGGGATATCCCTCAGGCCATGCGGCGAGCGCCCTATCGCTCCGCTATGAGCGCGCCCAGCAATTAACATGATGTTATGTACAAAGCATAAAAGGTAATACGACATTATCAAGCTTGCTTCCTATGATCCCCCCGTCCATCCCGCACAAGCGCTGCGGGATCGTTGAAAACAGCAATCGGGAGGAATGGGGTCATGGGAAGAATCTTGACGATGCAGGACGTCGAAGCCGCGGTTCGGGGCGGCTCGGTATTCGCCTGCGGCGGCGGCGGCTGGGCCGAGCATGGGCGCGAACTGGGCTCGCTGGCCGTAACCATCGGCCGCCCTGAACTGGTCACCATGGACGAGGTGCCGGACGACGCGTGGATCGCCACCGCGGCCGCCATCGGCGCGCCGGGCGGACTCACCGACTGGCAAATGCTGGGCATCGACTACGTCAAGGCCGCGCAGCGGCTGCAGGACGCGCTCGGAGAACGGGTCTACGGACTGATCATCGGCCAGAACGGCATGTCCAGCACCTTGAACGGCTGGCTGCCTTCGGCGGTGCTGGGCACCAAGGTGGTCGACGCCGTGGGCGACATCCGCGCCCACCCCACCGGCGACATGGGTTCGCTCGGATTGGCGGGCAGCCCCGAACCGATGATCCAGTGCGCGGTGGGCGGCAACCGCGCCAGCAATTCCTATATGGAGCTGACGGTCCACGGCGCCACCGGCAAGGTCTCGCCGGTGCTGCGCAAGGCGGCCGACATGGCGGGCGGCTTCATCGCCAGCTGCCGCAACCCCATACGCGCATCCTACGTGCGCCGCCACGCCGCGCTGGGCGGCATCAGCAAGGCGCTGGCGCTGGGCGAGGCCATCATCGCGGCGCAGCCGCGCGGCGGCAGCGCGGTCATCGATGCGATCTGCAAGGCCACGCAGGGCGAGATCATCGCTTCCGGCAAGGTCGTACGCAACACGCTGCGCTACACCGAAGAAGCCTTCGACATCGGCACCGTCGAAATCGGTGAAGGCGCCGCCAAGCGCGTCATCCATGTGATGAACGAGCACATGGCGGTGACCGACAGCCACGGAGAACGGGTCGCCTGCTACCCGGACGTGATCACCACGCTGGACAGCGATGGCAACCCGGTCAGCGCGGGCAAGCTGCGCGAGGGCCTGCAGGTCAGCGTCCTGCACGTGCGCAAGCAACACATCCCCCTCTCCTCCAGCGTGACCGACCCGTCGGTCTACCCCATCGTGGAAAAGGCGCTGGGCATGAACTTCACCGACTACGCATTGGCATCCTGAGGTAAACGGCGTGAAACGAGAATTCAATATCCCCGGCGGCAACACCCTGCGCTGCAAAGGCTGGCGCCAGGAAGCGCTGCTGCGCCTGCTGGAAAACGTGCTGGCCGTGGGCGAAGACCCGGCCAACCTGGTGGTCTATGCGGCACTGGGCCGCGCCGCGCGCGACTGGCCCGCGCATGACGCCATGGTCAAAGCCCTGATGGAACTGGAGGAAGACCAGACGCTCATCGTGCAATCGGGCAAGCCCATCGGCGTGCTGCGCACGCATCCGCAAGCGCCGATCGTGATCATGGCGAACTGCAACATGGTCGGCCAGTGGGCGCACGCCGAGAACTTCTATCAGCTGGAACGCGACAACCTGATCTGCTGGGGCGGACTGACAGCGGGCGACTGGCAGTACATCGGCTCGCAAGGCGTGATCCAGGGCACCTACGAGATCTTCTCGCGCATCGCCGAACGCCATTTCGACAACGATCTGCGCGGACGCTTCATCCTGACGGCGGGCATGGGCGGCATGGGCGGCGCGCAGCCGCTGGCCGGCCGCATGGCGAATGCCGCCATCCTCACGGTGGAGATCAACCCCGAGCGCATCGAAAAGCGCATCAAGGCAGGCTTCCTCGAACGGCGCGCCGACTCCCTGGACGAGGCCCTGGACCTGATCCGCCAGGCACAGGCCCGCCGCGAACCCATTTCGGTCGGCCTGCTGGGCAACGCCGCGGACGTCTACCCCGAAATCCTGGCCCGCGGCATCGTGCCCGACATCGTCACCGACCAGACCTCGGCACACGACCTGGTCTATGGCTACATCCCCGCTGGCCATACGCTGGAACAAGTGGCGGAAATGCGCCGCAGCGACGTGTCCGGACTGATGGACGCCAGCCGCGCCTCGATCGTCCGGCATGTCACCGCCATGCTCGGGTTCCAGGACCGCGGCTCGGTTGTGTTCGACAACGGCAACCTCATCCGCACCCACGCCAAACAGGGCGGCGTCGAACGCGCCTTCGAGATCCCGGTGTTCACCGAAGCCTTCCTGCGGCCCCTGTTCGCCCGCGCCATCGGTCCATTCCGCTGGATCGCGCTGTCGAACGACGCCGACGACATCCGCAAGATCGACGACTTCCTGCTGCAACGTTTTCCGGACAACTTCATTGTGTCCAACTGGATCCGCCTGGCACGCAAGGAAGTGCCGTTCGAAGGCTTGCCTGCGCGCATCGCCTGGCTTGGGCACGGCGAGCGCACCGAGCTGGCGCTGGAAGTCAACCGCATGGTGCGCGAAGGCGTGCTCAGCGCGCCCGTGGCCTTCACGCGCGACCACCTGGACGCCGGCGCCATGGCCCATCCGAACATCATGACGGAAAACATGCGCGACGGCTCCGACGCCATCGCCGACTGGCCGTTGCTCAATGCCATGATCAATTGCTCGTCCAGCGCCGACCTGGTGGCGATCCATTCCGGCGGCGGCGGATACAGCGGCTACATGACCAGCGCCGGCGTCACGGTGGTGGCTGACGGCACCGCAGCCGCCGACCAGCGGCTGCGCCTGTCGATGACCAACGACACCGCCAGCGGCGTGCTGCGCTATGCCGACGCCGGCTACGAAGAGGCGCTGGACGAAGTGCAGAAAAAGGGCATCGCCCGCATCGACACCGCGCAGCACGGGCATGGCAACCCTGGACGTGGCGACTAGCGGCCATGGACAGAAAGATGCTTGAAGGGGTGCGCGTGCTGGACTTCACGCGGGTGCTGGCGGGGCCGTACTGCACGGCCATGCTGGCCGACCTGGGCGCCGAGGTCATCAAGGTCGAACCGCCCCAAGGCGATGACCAGCGCCACATGGGACGCATGGTGCAAGGCGAAAGCACCAACTTCATCCTCAATAACCGGGGCAAGAAGAGCATCCGGCTGGACCTGAAGATGGACGAAGGCCGACGCATCGCGCGCGAACTGGCCGCCAGGAGCGATGTACTCATCGAGAACTTCAAGCCTGGCGTGGCCGACAAACTGGGTATCGGCTACGCCGAGCTTTCCGAGCTGTTCCCGCGCCTGGTGTATTGCAGCATCTCCGGCTTCGGGCAAAACGGCCCGAATGCCACCCGCCCTTCGTACGACGTGGTGGCCCAGGCCATGAGCGGGCTGATGAGCCTGACCGGCGAGGCGCAAGGCGCGCCCACCCTGATCGGCGAATCGGTGGGCGATATCTGCGCAGGCATGTTCGCCGCCTGGGGCGTGGTGGCTGCGCTGTATGACCGCGAACGCGGCGGGCAAGGCCGCCATGTGGACGTCGCCATGTTCGATTCGCTACTGGCCATGCAGCCCACGGCGCTGGCGCAGTATCTGTTCGGCGGCGCGGCGCCCGTGCGCGTCGGCAACCGGCATCCGCTGAGCTCGCCGTTTGGCGCCTACGCCGCGAACGACGGTCATCTGGTGATCGCGGCGGCGAACGACAAGCTGTTCCAGGCGGTCGCGGACACCATCGGCCGCCCCGAGCTGCCGGCCGATCCGCGCTTTCGTACCGATAGCGAACGCAGCCGCCATGACGCCGAACTGCGTCCGCTGATCGAAGCCTGGAGCATGACGTTGAGCGTGCAGGAAGCCGTGGCGGCCATGACGCGCGCCGGCGTGCCCGCCGCGCCCATCCAGGACACCGCGCAGGCAGTCGACAGCGAGCAGGCCCAGGTGCGCCAGCTGACCACGCGCGCGCCCCATCCCGTCCTGGGCGAGACGGCTTTGGTGGAGCAGCCGGTGCATTTCTCGGGAATGCGGCGCGGCAGGCTGGCCACCGCGCCGGCGCTGGGGCAGCACAGCGCTGCCGTCCTTGCGGATGTGTTGGGAATGGATGCCGCGGCGATAGATGGCCTGCGCGCGGCCGGTGTGATCTGAGGAGCATGGGAATGGAAATGCGGTTCAGCGCGGAAGAAGAACGCTTCCGCTGCGAGGTGCGCGATTTCATCGCCGCCCACTTGCCGGCCGACATCCGGCGCAAAGTCGAACTGGGCCTGCGCCTTGCGCGCAGCGACTACACCCGCTGGCAGGACATCCTGGCGGCGCGCGGCTGGTATGCGGTGAACTGGCCGGAACAGTATGGCGGTCCCGGCTGGAGCGCAGTGCAGAAATACCTGTTCCAGCAGGAGTACGGCGCGCAGCCCTGTCCGCCGCTGGTGCAGTTTGGCGTCAACATGGTCGGGCCGGTGATCTACACCTACGGCAACGAGGCGCAGAAAGCCCGTTTCCTGCCGCGCATCCTGGCCAACCACGACTGGTGGTGCCAGGGATATTCGGAACCCGGGTCGGGGTCCGACCTGGCGTCGCTGCGCACGACAGCCGTGCGCGATGGCGACGACTATATCGTCAACGGCTCCAAGATCTGGACCACCTGGGCGCAATGGGCGGATTGGATGTTCGCCCTGGTGCGCACCAGCAAGGAGGAGCGGCCGCAGCAAGGCATCTCCTTCCTGTTGCTGGACCTGCGCTCGCCCGGCATCAGCCAGCGGCCGATACGCATGCTGGATGGCGACGCCGAAGTCAACGAAGTGTTCTTCGACAACGTCCGGGTGCCGGCATCCCAGCTGGTGGGCGGCGAAGGCACAGGCTGGTCCTACGGCAAGTTCCTGCTGGAACACGAGCGCTTCGTGATCTCTGGCGTGGCCCGCTCCAAGCGCCTGTTGGCGCGCGTCAAGGGCGTGGCGCGGCGACTGCCGGACGGCATGGGCGGGACTCGCCTGGACGACCCGGCGCTGCGCTTGCGCGTGGCCGACCTGGAAACGCAGCTGTGCGCGCTGGAATACACCGAACTGCGCTTCCTGAGCGCCATGAATGCCGGGCAGAGTCCTGGCAGCGCCGCCTCGATCCTGAAGATACGCGGGACCGAAATCGAACAGGCCATCAGCGAACTGGCGATGGATTGCCTCGGGGAAGACGCGCTGGCGCTGGACGAGGCGCTGCTGGACGGCTTGAGCGCGGACCCGGACGCGCTGGGCCCGGATTTCGCGGCAGCGGCGGGCCCGCTGTACTTCAATTTGCGCAAGGTGACGATCTGGGGCGGCTCGAACGAGATCCAGCGCAACATCCTGGCCAAGCACGTGCTGGGATTGTAGGAGACCTACCATGGATTTTTCGTTCAACGAACTGCAGCGCATGCTGCATGAAAGCGCCGAAACCTACGCCCGCGAACATGGCGACTTCGAACGTCGGCGCCGCCTGATCGCCAGCGCCGCCGGCCATGCGCCAGAGGATTGGAAATTGATGGCCGACCTGGGTTGGCTGGCGCTGCCGCTGCCGGAAGAAAACGGCGGCATCGGCGGCGGACCGGTGGAAACCATGATCATCATGGAGGCGCTGGGCAAGGCGCTGGCCGGCGAACCCTATCTGTCGACCGCCGTGCTGGGCGCCGGATGCCTGCTGCGGCATGGCACGCCCGCGCAGCGCGACGCCTGCCTGGGTCCGTTGGCATCGGGCGACTACCGGATGGCGCTGGCGCACCGCGAAGAAGACTCCCACGAGAATCGCTACGCGGTGAGCTCGCGGGCGCGGCGGGACGGCGCCGAGTACGTGTTGGACGGCGCCAAGCGCATGGTGTTCGACGCGCCAGGCGCGCAGGCATTCATGGTGTCCGCACGCACGCAAGGCGACGCCGCCGCGCGCGACGGCATCACCCTATTCCTGGTCCCGGCCGCCGCCGCCGGCCTGGCGCAGCGGCCGTTCCGCAGGCTGGACGGCGGCCATGCCTCGCATCTGTCATTCGACGGCTTGCGGGTGGATGCCGGCGCGGTCCTGGGCCGTCCGGGCGAAGGCGCCGCGGTGCTGGACGACCTGTACGCGCACGCGATCGGCGCGCTTTGCGGCGAAGCCCTGGGCGCGATGCAGGCCATGCACGATGCCACGCTGGAGTACCTGAAGGTCCGGCGCCAGTTCGGCCGTCCCATCGGAAACTTCCAGGCCTTGCAGCACCGGCAGGTGGACATGTACACGGCGCTCGAAGAAGCGCGTTCGCTGACGCTGGCCGCCAACATGGCGCTGGCGGAAGCCCTGCCCGAAGCGGACCGGCTGCTCTCCATGGCCAAGGCCCAGGTAGGCAAGTCGGCCCGCATTGTCGGCCAGGGCGCCATCCAGCTGCACGGCGGCATCGGCATGACCGAAGAGTTGCAGGTCGGCGCGCATTTCAAGCGGGTCACCGTGATCGAAGCCATGTTCGGTTCGCGCCAGCACCATCTGGCGCGGCTGGCGCGAGGCCAGCAGGCATGGCAACCAGCCACCACCGCGCGCCCCTAGGGCAGCGGTCCATTCTGCATTTTTTTCAGAGCGTGCTCCAAGCGCGCATGATTCCAGGGGAAAGCAATGAAAGACATCACGATCAATCCAGGAGCCGGCGCTCCACCCGGCCGTCCGGCACATCAGGCTGCGGCGCATGAGCGCAGCGGCCGCAAGGCGGTGATTGCGGCATCGGCGGGCAATGCCCTCGAATGGTACGACTTCACCGTCTATGCCTTGTTCGCCGTCTATATCGGGCAGAACTTTTTCCATAACGCCGACCCCACCGTGCAATTGATGGCCTCGTTCCTGGCCTTCGGCCTGGGCTTCGTGGTGCGGCCGCTGGGCGCGCTGGTGCTGGGATCCTATGGCGACCGCGCCGGGCGCAAGGCGGCGCTGACCCTGACCATCATGCTGATGGCCGTGGGCACGCTGCTGATCGCGGCGGCGCCGCCTTATGCCGCGATCGGCGTGGGCGCCCCCCTGCTGATCGTCTGCGGCCGCGTGCTGCAGGGTTTCTCTGCCGGCGGCGAGGTCGGCGGCGCCACCGCTTTCCTGGTCGAGCATGCGCCGGAAGGCAAGCGCGGCCAGTACGCCTCCTGGCTGCAGGCCAGCATGGGGATTTCCAACCTGTTGGGCGCGCTGGTGGCGACCTTGGTCACTACTCTGCTGACCGAACAGCAAGTGGGCGAATGGGGCTGGCGCGTGCCGTTCATCATCGGCCTCGCAATCGCCCCGGTGGGCCTGTGGATGCGCCGGGCGCTGGACGAAACGCCGCATTTCCGCGAGGAACAGGCGCGCCAGGCGCGCCAGGGCGACCACGTCAAGGCGCCGCTGCTGGCGGTCATTCGGGATTATCCGAAAGAACTGCTGACCGGCCTGTGCATGTCGGTGCTGTGGGCCGTCGGCCCCTATGCGCTCATCATTTTCATGCCCATCTATGTGCAGAAATCGCTGGGCTTCACCAGTTCCCAGGCCTTCCTGGCCGCGCTGGTGGGCAATCTGTTCCTGATCGGCGGCTGCGTGTTCTCCGGCACCCTGTCGGACCGCTACGGCCGCCGCACCGTGCTGCGCGCGGCGGCGCTGATCCTGCTGATCGCCGTCTACCCGCTGATGATGTGGCTGAAGGCAACGCATACCCAGGGCGCGCTCATCGTGGTGCAGTCGCTGTTCTGCCTGATGGTGGCCATGTACGTGGGCGTCGCCCCCGCAGCGCTGTCGGAAGTGTTTCCCACCAGCGTGCGCTCTTCGGGCATGTCCCTGTCGTACAACACGGCGGTCACCGTCCTGGGCGGATTCGCGCCGGCCATTCTTACCTGGATCACCTACACCACCGGGGTGGCGTTCGCGCCCGCGCTGTACGTGATGGGCGCCTGCGTGGTCGCGCTGGTGGCGCTGACGCTGCTGCCGCAGGGCCGCCATGTTTGACGCGCGCAAGACATTGATCGCAGCCGCGGCGCTGGCCCTGGCCGGCCTCTGCTCCGCGCCGCTCGCGGCCGAACCGCCCGGCGCGGCCGAACTGGTGCTGCTGGGCGTGGCCGGCGGCCCGACCTGGTACGGAGACGACTCGCCGCACGGAATTTCCTCGGCGGTGCTGGTGGATGGCAAAGCCTACGTCGTAGACCTGGGCTCGGGCGCCTATCGCCAGTTGCGCCGCGCCGGCGTCAAGCCCGGCACGGAACAGGCCGTGTTCCTGACGCACCTGCATACCGATCACATCATCGATCTGGCCAACTTGCTGATGTATGACCCGAGCGCCCGGCGCCGCGCCAAGGCATCGATGCAGATTTACGGACCCGGCCGGCGCGGCGCGCTGCCGCCGCTGGCGCCAGGCATGAAGGACGACCCCGTGATCCACGCGGAGAATCCTTCCGCGGGTACGCGCGATCTGGTCGAATCGGTCATCGCCGGCATGTCGGCCGATCTGAACATACGGGTGCGTAGCGAAGGCGTGCCGGATATCCGGCAGTTCTTCCAGGCTCACGACATCGAGGTTCCAGCCGGCGTGGTCAAGGATCCCAACACCGAACCGGCCCCGCCGATGGAGCCGTTCCCGGTCTGGCAGGACGAACGCGTCAAGGTCAGCGCCATCCTGGTGCCGCACGGACTGGTGTATCCCAACTTCGCCTACCGTTTCGACACCAAGGCAGGCTCCGTGGTGTTCTCCGGCGATACGGCGGTCAGCGAAAACCTGATCAAGCTGGCACGCGGCGCGGACATCCTGGTGCATGAGGCGATCGACCCGGCCTGGGTCGACCACATCGTCGGCGCCAAACCCTGGGACGCGCGCCAGCAGGCGCTGGCCAAGCAACTGCTGGAGGCCCACACCACGCCGCAGCAGGTGGGCGAGGTAGCCACCCGCGCCGGCGTCAAGACGCTGGTGTTGTCGCACCTGGTGCCGGGCGACGCCCCCGCGGAGCATTGGCTGCAGGCGCGGCAGACCTTCCAGGGACCGGTAGTGCTCGGACAGGACCTGCTGCGCCTGCCGCTCGCCCCCCAGCGCCAACCCTGACCCGCAACCGCGCTTTTCCTCCGCGGACCGCCTGGCGGTCCGCGGAGCCGCCGCATCCGTTACTTCCGTCAAGCCAGGAGTTGCAATGCTCATGCAGAACTCGCCGTTCTCCCCTGCCCGTCCACACAGTCCCACCATCCACCTGGCCATAAGCGCCGTCGCGCTGCTCGGCGCCATGTTCGCCCCTCTGGCCGCCATCGCCGCCTGCACCCCTGTCAAGCTGGACGGACGTACGCTCAGTCTGGCGCAGATCGAATCCGTGGCCAGGCAGGGCTGCGGCGTAGCGCTGGCCGACGAGGCGATGCAGCGGGCAGAACGTTCCTATGGGCTGCTGCTGGCCTATGCGCAGCTGGATCGTCCCGTGTACGGACTGAACCGGGGCGTCGGGCTGAACAAGGACCAGACCATTTTCAAGGGCGGAGAGATTTCGCCCGAAGTCCGCAAATTGTCGGAGCAGTTCAACCGCAACCTGCTGCGTTCGCACAGCGCCGCCTATGGCAGCGAAGCGCCTCAGGAGGTCACCCGGGCAGCGATGCTCATCCGGCTGAACACGGCGTTGTCCGGCGGCGCCGGATTGCAGCCAGCGGTGCTGCGCCAGTACGCCGAATTCCTCAACCGCGGCATCACCCCGGTGATGTTCGGCGAAGGCTCGGTCGGGCAGGCCGACATCACCATTCTGCCGCAGATCGGGCTGGCGATGATGGGTGAAGGCCAGGCCTACTACCGCGGCCAGCGCCTGCCTGCGGCGCAGGCATTGCGCCAGGCGGGGCTCGAGCCGGTGCAGCCTTTCGGCAAGGACGCCCTGGCCATCGTCAGCTCCAACGCCTATGGCGCCGCCATCGCATCGCTGGCGGCGCTGGACGCGGCCAGGCTGCTCTCCCAGGCCGATGCGGTCGCTGCGCTGTCGCTCGAAGGCCTGGACGGCAACCTCGCGCCGCTGCTGTCCGTGTCGCAAAACCAGCGGCCCTACGACGGCCAGGTAAGCACGGCCGAACACATACTTGCGCTGTTGCGCGGCAGCTCCCTGTGGCAGCGAGACCCGCAGCGGGCGCTGCAAGACCCGCTGAGCTTTCGCACGGTGAGCCAGGTCCATGGCGCGGCGCGGGACATGCTGCAGCTGCTGCAGCGGCAGCTGCAACTGCAGATCAACAGTTCCGACGACAACCCCACCGTGGCGCTGGATGCCAGGCCCGCCGAGCATGCCCAGCCCTACGAATTGCAGTTCTACGTCACGGAAGGCCCGGTCCGCGGCGCCGTGATGCCCAACGCCGGATTCGACCCCAGCGCCTGGGCGCTGCCCTTGCAGGGCATGGGCGTCGCCCTGTCCCAGGTGGCCCAGTTGTCGGCGCAGCGCACGCTTCGGTTGACCGATACCGCATTCACGGGGCTCCCGCGGTTTCTCAGTCCGGGCAATGGCGCGATCGGATATGGTCCGATCCAGAAGACCGTGTCGTCGCTCGCGGCGGAGATACGGGTACTGGCGCTGCCGATGACGACCGACGTGCAACCCCAGGCCGGCAATATCGAAGACGTGGGAACCAACGCGCCAGCCACGGGCCGCAGGGTAGCCGGCCAGATCGACCGGCTGACCACCCTGCTGGCGGTAGAACTGATGCACGCCGCCCAGGCCGTGGATTTGCGCGTGGCCAAACGCCCCGACTTCGCGCTCGGGGCAGGAACCGGCGCGCTGCGGCGTGACTTCCGGCAGCAGGTTCCCTATATGGCGGAAGATCGCCGCAATGATGCAGACATCGTCATCGCCGCCGATTTTCTGGTCCGGTCCCGCCAGCAGCAGCCGGCGGGTGCAGGGACGGCGCCCTGACCCAGGTCCATGCCGCGCAGGCCGGCCGCGCTCCCTTATGCGGCCACGGCCTCTTCCAGCATCTCCAGCCGGTCCTGGCCCCAGAACAGCTCGCCCCGGTACACGTAGGCGGGCGAGCCGAACACCCCGGCCGCGACCGCGTCGTCAGTGTTGCGGCGGTAGATGGCCTCAATACCGGGTTCGGCCGCCGCGGCCAGCAGCGCCGCGGCATCCAGCCCCTGACGCTCCAGGAGGGCGCGCAAGGTGGCTTCATCCGAGATGTCCTGTTCGTCGCACCACTCGGCTTTCAGGATGGCTTTGTACAGCGCCGCCACCGGCAGGCCGGCCTGGTCCGCCGCGATGACAAGACGCGAAGCCAGGCCGGCATCCGGACACATATATGCCGGCTGCGCGTTGACGTGGATATCCAGCTTGCGGCACCAGCGCGCCAACTCCGTCACCCGGTAGGCCTGGCGCTCGGGCGAGCGCAGGCCCAGCAGGATGCCGCCGGTGCGGCCGTAGACCTCGGGCAGGTCCACCGGCAGGTAGCGGATCCTGGCCTGCTGGCGCGCGGCCAGCGCCTCCAGCCTGTCGGCGCCCAGGTAGGCCCAGTCGGAGTTCATCCAGAAGTAATAGTCGATAGTCTTCATGGCGTCCTCAAGTCGGCGCGAGCAGGCACCCGCAGAGCGGCCACCGCGGGAGCCTCGCTGCGCATCAGCCAGGCGCTGAACAAGGCGATCACCCCCAGGATGCTCAGGTACCACACCACATACCTGGGATCGCCCCCGCCCTTGGCCAGCAGCCAGGTCGCCACGATGGGCGCCAAGCCGCCGCCGATGGCGCCGGATACCTGCACCGCCAACGAAATGCCCGTGTAGCGCACCTCGGCCGGGAACTGGCTGGAGAACAGGGTGCCTTCCGGCCCGTACAGGCAAGCGTAGACCAGGCCGACCGCCAGGCATACCGCCAGGATGATCCACGAGGTGTCGCGGGTGCCCAGCAAATGGAAGAAGACCGGCGCGCAAGCCAGGATGCCCAGGGTACCGACCATGAACACCCACTTATGGCCGATCTTGTCGCCCAGCATGCCGAACAGCGGCATGGTGAACAGCGCGACCGCCGCGCCCCAGATCGTGGCGTCCAGCATGACCGAACGCGCGATGCCCAGGGTGCCCGTGGCGTAGGCCAGCGAAAAGGTCACCACGGTGTAGAACCAGGTCACTTCCGCCAGCCTGGCGCCCACCACCACCAGCAGGGCGCGGCGATGGTGCTTCAGTACCTCGGCCACCGGCACCTCGACCTTGGCGCCCTTCTCTTTCATCTGTTCGAAGTCGGGCGATTCGGCCACCTTGACCCGGATGAACCAACCTACCAGCAGCAGTATCACGCTGGCCAGGAACGGCAGCCGCCAGCCCCAGGCCAGCATGTCGGCTTCGGGCAAGCTGGCGACCGCGCCCATCGCCAGCGACGACAGGATCAGGCCCGGCGCCACCCCGGCCTGCGGCAGGCTGCCAAAGAATCCCTTCTTGCCGTCCGGCGCATGTTCCACCGCCATCAGCACCGCTCCGCCCCATTCGCCGCCCACCGCAATGCCTTGTAGGAAGCGCATCAGCACCAGCAGTACCGCGGCCCAGTAGCCGATCTGTTCATACGACGGAATCAACCCGATCAGGATGGTGGGCACGCCCATCAGCAGCAAGGTGATCAGCAGCATGGATTTGCGGCCGATCTTGTCGCCGTAATGGCCGAAGATCACGCCGCCCAGGGGCCGCGCGAAAAAGCCCACGGAATAGGTGGCGAACGCGGCCAGCGTGCCGGTCAGCGGGTCGAAGGACGGAAAGAAGATCTTGTTGAAGATCAGCGCGGCAGCGGTGCCGTACAGGAAAAAGTCGTACCACTCGATGGTGGTGCCCATCATGCTGGCCAGTCCGGCCGTCACGTAATCGCGGCGCGAGCGCGCAGCCGCAGGCTTGGTCGTCATCATCATGACTCCCCAAAAAAAGTTCTGGAAGAATGTGGCTGCGCGGTGTCAGGCGGCAGGCAGCGGCAAAGGCGCGATGCCGTGCGTCTGGCGGGCCCAGTAGTTGAACGTCGCGTTGACGATCGAGGGCTTGAGCAGATAGTCGTGCGCTTCGCGCGCCAGCGCGTCGTCCACCGGCGTCAGCGGGCCGAACGCCTGCGCGCGGATCTGCATGCGCGCCGCGCGCTCCAGGTAGACCGACAGATAGGTCGCCTCTTCGCATGAAACGCCGGCCGTCAGGTAGCCGTGATGCGCCAGGATGATGGCGCGCTTTTTACCCAGCGCGCCGGAAATGATCACGCCTTCCTGGTCGGCGATCGGCACGCCTGGCCATTCGCCCAGGAACGCGCAGTCGTCGTGCAGCGGCGTCATGTCCATCTGCGAGATCACCAGCGGCTGGCGCGCCGCGGCCAGCGCCGAGGCCCAGGGCGAATGCGTGTGGATGATGGACTGCACGTCGGGCCGCGCCTCGTACACCCACAGGTGAAAGCGGGTGGCCGGATTGGCCATGCCCTCGCCCGTCAGCGTGTGCAGGTCGCGGTCCACCTCGATGAAGTCGGCCGGCGTGGCTTCGTCGAAGCCCAGCCCGAAGCGCAGGGTCCAGTAGGCCCCCGGCCGCTGCGAACGCACGCTGATCTGGCCCGCCAGCCCCGCTTCCTGCTCGGTCATGGCCAGGATGCGACAGGCATAGGCCATGGTTTCCTGGATGCTGCGCGGCACGGCGTGCAGGTGGCGCGCCATTTCCTGCGTGGCGCGGGTGTCGAAATAGGATTTCTCTCGTAATGCGGTGCTCATGTCTTCCCCTGTGTATTGCCCGCGTCATCAGCGCCACCGGACGCCGCGCGAGGTATGCACAGTATGGAAAACCAGCCGCGATACAGCCATGCAGCCAGGGTCATAGCTGCTATTCGAGTCCGCCGGGACGGTTAGCGCGCCGCGATGCGGTGCGCGACGGCCAGCAAATCGCGCACCAGCGGCAGGGGTTGCCGGTTGGCCAGGGTGATCGCGACCACGCGGCGCCGCAAGATGGGGCTACGGACCCGGACCTTGCGCAGCCCGTACTCGGTCAGCAGCTTGTCGGGAATACGGGACGGAAGAATGCAGGCGCCCACGCCCGAGGACACCAGCTTGAGCATGGCGTCGATGGTTTCGGCCTCGGCCGCGAACTCGGGCTCCAGCCCCGCGCTGTGGATCATCTTGCGCAGCGCGTAGTGCGGCGGGAAGCCCACCAGCCGCAGATCCATGCCGGCCAGGTCGACGTCGTCCGGCAGTGGCACGTCGCCGCGCACGATCAGGCACATGTCGTCATCGAACAGCGTGGCCGACGCCAGGTTGTCCGACGCCACCGCCGCGTCATAGACGAAGCCCACGTCGGCCTTGCCGCTTTCCACCAGCGCCACCACCTCGGGCGAACTGCGGCCCATCACGGACAGGTTCACGTGTTCATGGCTGCTGACGAAACTGGCCACCACCTCGGCCATGAAGTAGTAGCTGAGCGTATGCACGGTGGCAAGCCGGACCGTCCCCTGCGTCACGCCCTCGCGCTGGCGCACGGCCTCCAGCACCCGGTCTATGTTGCGGTAGGCCGGCTGGATGCCATCCAACAGGCGCGCGCCCGCCTCGGTCAGCTCCACGCCGCGCCCGGTGCGGGTGAACAGCGGCTTGCCCACGTGGGCCTCCAGCGCCGCCAACTGCCGGCTCAGCCCGGACTGGGTCTGATCCAGGTCCTCCGCCGCGCGCGATAGCGATTTGAGTTCCGCGATGCGCAGGAAATAACGCAACTGCCGGTCCGGTGTATCCATGCTGCCCTCCCGCCCCCTATTCGATGCGCTCATGCCGGCGCGGCTGACAGTGTGCACCAGGGACCCGTCCGGCACTACGGGGATTTGCGCTAAGACCCGCTTGGCGTACCCTGACATACCCAAGGCCGTCGCCATAGAAAGGAAGCACGCATGACCGCGCCCTCCCCCCAGCGCCCCATCGCCGCCACCATCGCCGCAGTCGTCCGCGACGGCCGCGTGCTGCTGGTGCGCCGCGCCAACCCACCGGACCAGGGCCGATGGGCCTTTCCCGGCGGCAAGATCGATGCAGGCGAAAGCCTCCATGCCGCTGCCGCACGCGAGCTGCTGGAAGAAACCGGCGTGCGCGCCGAGCCGCTGCATGTGTTCGACGCCGTCGACGTCTACGACCGCGACGACGCGGGCGCACTGCGCCGCCACTTCATCCTGATCGCCGTGCTGTGCCGCTGGCAAGCGGGCGAACCGGTAGCGGGCGACGACGCCGCCGACGCCCGCTGGGTATCGCTGGAAGAACTGGACGAGCACTCGCTCGCGACCAGCTTCGGCGTGGCGGAACTGGCGCGCAAGGCAGCGGCGCTGTCGGCGGCGCTCTAAGGCCGCCGCATGCCGGTGGCGGATCCGGCTTTCCTCAAACCGCCACGCTTTCCAGCAGCCAGTCGCGGAACACCTGCGCCTTGCCAGGCATGGCGCCCCGACCCGGCCACACCAGGTAATAGCCGAATTCTTCCAGCCAAGCGTCGCCGGCCAGCCTGACCAGGCGTCCCGCCGCCAATTCGTCCCGCACCATCGCCAGCGGCAGCAAGCCCGCGCCCTGGCCCGCGGCCACCGCCTGCAGCAGCAGGCTGCCATCGTCGAACGCGGGCCCCCTTGGCATGCCCACATCTTCCAGGCCCTGCGCCGCAAACCACAGTTGCCAGCCGCTGCGCGCCTCGTCATGTACCCGCGGCCAGCGCAGCAAATCCAGCGCGCCTGCCGGCATGCCCAATTTCGCCACCAGACCGGCCGACGCGACTGGCACGACCTCGACGGTCAGCAGATGTTCGCTTTGCAGCCCCGGGTAGCGGCCCAGTCCGTGGCGGATGGCAATGTCCGCGCCGTCCCGGCCGAATGCGGCCAGCGCGTTGCTGGTGACGATCTGCAGATCGATCTGCGGATGACGGGCGTGGAAGTCATGCAACCGGGGAACCAGCCAGGCCGACGCGAAGAACGCAGTGGTGCTGACCGTGAGTACGCGGCTCTCTGAAGGCAAGGCAATACGAGCGGACGCGGCCAGGATCTGGCGGAAGGCGTTGCGCACCGGCGGCAGAAACCCGTGTCCAGCATCCGTCAGCTGAATGCCGCGGTTCACGCGCTGGAACAGGGCCACGCCCAGATGCTGCTCAAGCGACTTGATCATCTGGCTGACTGCGCCGGGCGTCACGCACAGTTCCTGTGCCGCATCCTTCACGGACAGATGGCGGGCCGCGGCCTCGAAGGCGCGCAGCGCGTTAAGCGGAGGGAGTCGCGGAGCGGTCATGGCGCTTGCAATCAATTATTTAGTTTTTCTAATCCATTCAGGATAGAAATCGTGGTTTGTCTTGCAGAATTATAGGAATTAACTTGAACACTTCCTATTGAATCCAAGACAGATAAAGAATAGATGAACTATACGGAAATTATCAAGGAAACAGCCGGCCCGCACCACCTGGGCCTGCTCGCGCTCGCCGCCCTGATCCGGTCGGGGGAGGTCTCGCCGGTAGAGATCACGCTCGCCCAGTTGCGGCGCATCGAGGCCTTGGACGGCGAGCTGCGCAGCTATGCCTGCGTGACGGCGGCGTCCGCACTGCAAGAGGCGCAGGTGGCGGAAACCGAGATACGGCAGGGACACTATCGCGGTCCCCTGCATGGCGTGCCCGTCGGACTGAAAGACCTGTTCCGCCGCAAAGGCGTACCGACCGCCGCCGGCACCGCCATCCACCGCGACACGCCCGCGGATCACGACGCCACGGTGGTCCGCCGCCTGCGCGACGCGGGCGCGGTGCTGCTGGGGCAGTTGCAGATGACCGAAGGCGCGTACTCCGATCACCACCCGAGCGTCGCGCCGCCGCGCAACCCATGGAATGCGGACTACTGGACCGGTATTTCATCCAGCGGATCGGCGGTGGCGACGGCTGCGGGCCTGTGCTTTGGCGCGACCGCGTCGGACACCGGCGGCTCCATACGCTGGCCCTGCGCCGCCACCGGGCTGACCGGCATCAAGCCCACCTGGGGCCGCGTCAGCCGCCACGGCGTATTCGAACTTGCTGCTTCGCTGGATCATGCCGGCGTCATCGCGCGCAGCGCGCAGGACGCCGCAGTACTGCTGGAGGCGATCGCCGGCCCCGACCCGGCGGATCCGACGGCGCTGCAAGCGCCCGTCCCGCGCTACGCGCAGGAAGCCGAAGCGCCGATTGACGGCTTGCGGATCGGCGTGGATCCAGACTGGAACGCCAGCGAGGTCGATCCGCAGACTCAGCGCATGATGACGGCGGCCATGCAGGTTTTCGACCAGCTGGGCGCGACCCTGGTGCCGTTGCGCTTCCCCTCTGATGACGCCGCGCAGGCCGTGCGCGATTGGGCGCCGCTCTGCGCGGTGGAAGCGGCCCTTGCACACGCCGCCACCTATCCCTCGCGCAAGGCGGAATACGGATCGGTGCTGGCCGGCGTGATCGAGGCGGGCCACGCGCTGCCGGGCCTGGCCTACCAGCGCATTCTGTTGCGCCGCATGGCCATGCGCGGCCAGGTCGACGCCCTGTTCGCCAAGGTCGACGCGCTGCTGACGCCGGTACAGCCCATGCCGCCGCTGACCCTGAATGCTGTAAGCGTGCTGGGCCAGCAGCCCGCACTGGTCGAAGCCCTGCAGCGCTATACCTGCGTGTTCGACATGACGGGCCATCCCTGCCTGACGCTGCCCGCCGGCCAGTGCCAGGCAGGGATGCCGATGGGGCTGCAACTGGTGGCGGCGCATCTGGGCGAGCCTGTGCTGTTCCGGCTGGGCGCGGCATTCCAGGCGGCCACGGACTGGCACCTGTGCCGGCCAGCGACGTGAGGCCGACGATGAACATGCATGCGCAACACAGCGCCGCCCCAGCCTCCGCCGGCCGGATCTTCCACGGTTGGCGGGTAGTGGCCGCGGCCTTCGCCATTACTTTGCTGGGCTTCGGCAGCGCCTATTCCTTCAGCGCCTTTGTCGAAGCCTTGCAGCGCGACTTCGCCGCCACGCGCGGCGCGGTGTCGCTGGTGTTCTCGCTGGCGGGCTTCCTCTACTTCGGTTTCGGCGTGATCAGCGGTCCCCTGGCGGACCGCTATGGCTCGCGCCGCATGGCATGGATAGGCATGCTGCTGGTGGCGTTGGGGCTGGCGCTCGCCAGCGCCGCACAGGACATGATGCAGATCTACCTGGCTTATGGCCTGGGCGTCGGGCTGGGCGTGGGCTGCGCCTATGTGCCGGTGATAGGCGCGGTCCAGCGCTGGTTCCTGCGCCGGCGCGGGCTGGCCTCGGGGCTGGCCGTCAGCGGCATAGGCGTGGGCACGCTGCTGGTGCCGCCGCTGGCTTCCGCGCTGATAGCGCTGTGGGGCTGGCGCGCCGCCTATCTGGCGCTGGCGGCCGTGGTGGCGGTCCTGGGCTGCGCGGCGGCGTTCTGGGTGGAGAACTCGCCGCAGGACCGCGGCCTGCGGCCCGACGGCGACGCCGCGCCTGCTTGCGCAACGGCGGCATCCGCGCCGGCCGGCGTGCCGGTGCGCGCCGCCATCCGCAGCAAGGTCTTCGTCCTGCTGTACCTGGCAAGCATGGCTGGCGCCTTCGGCGTCTTCGTGCCCTTCGTGCATCTCATTCCGTACGCGCTGGATCATGGCATCGCGCCAGGACTGGCCGTGCTGCTGCTGGGCATGGTGGGCGTGGGCAGCACGGCGGGCCGGTTCCTGTTGGGCACGTTGGCCGACCGTATGGGCCGGCGCGCCTCGCTCGCCGCGATGTATGCCGGCATGGCCGCAACGCTGGCGCTGTGGGGCGCTTGCGGCCAGTTCTGGACGCTGGCGCTGTTCGCCCTGGTATTCGGCGCGTTCTACGGCGGCTGGGTCGCGTTGATGCCGGCGGTGGCCATGGATTATTTCGGCGGCCGCCATGTCAGCGGCATCATCGGCGCGCTTTACACCAGCGTGGCGTTCGGCACCTTGATCGGGCCGGTGGCGGCTGGCTATGCCTATGACCTCAGCGGTTCCTACCTGCTGCCCATTATCGCCAGCGCGGCGGGCAATGCGGTAGCGGCGGCGGTCACCGGCCTGCTGCCGTGCCAAGGCGCTACGCAGGCCAGGCCGGCGGAGGACGCGCGCCGCGCACTACTATAGGAGCCTCCGAAGCGCTTCCCGCCCCCCCATGTTCGAGACCTACCTCTCCCGCTGGCAACTGCTGCCCGACGGCGCCCCCATCGTCACCCGCGCGGCCCAGTTGCTGCCGGTGCGGCATCGCGGCCAGCCCGCCATGCTCAAGGTCTCGCACGAAGAAGACGAGAAACAAGGCGGCGTGCTGATGCGCTGGTGGGACGGCCAGGGCGCCGCGCGGGTGCTGGCCCATGACGGCGAGGCCATCCTGCTGGAGCGGGCCACGGGCACGCGCTCGCTGGCCGAATACGCCCGCAACGGGCGCGACGACGAGGCCACCCGCATCATCTGCGGCGTGCTGAAGGATCTGCATGCGCCGCGCGCCCGGCCTCTGCCCGCGCTGCGCCCACTGGAGGAATGGTTCGAGGAACTATGGCCCATGGCCCAAGCGCAAGGCGGCATCCTGGCGCACAGCGCCCGCCACGCCCGCGCCCTGCTCGACAGTCCGCGCGACCTGACGGTGCTGCACGGCGACGTGCACCATGACAACATCCTGGACTTCGGCGAGCGTGGCTGGCTGGTCATCGACCCCAAGCGCCTGCATGGGGAGCGCGCCTTCGACTACGCCAACATCTTCTGCAACCCGGATCTGGCGGATCCGGTTCCACCCGTGGCCATCGCGCCCGGGCGCTTCGAACGGCGGCTGGAGTTGGTAGTCGCGCAGTCGGGCCTGGAACGCCGCCGGCTGCTGCAATGGATCCTGGCCTGGTGCGGGCTATCCGCCGCCTGGTTCATGAGCGGCGGCGAGGATGCCACGATCGACCTGGACATCGCGCGCCAGGCACAGGCGCTGCTGGAACGCTGAATCCCGGCCGCTGCAAGCAAGACATCCGGTTTCATGCGGTAAGGTGTAGGCCCTGTTCCCACCCCTTATCTCTTCATTCCTGGAGTATCGAATGACCGGATTGTTCATCGTGGTGGCGGCGCTGGCATTTCTGATGCTGGCGGCGTATCGCGGCTACAGCGTGATCCTGTGCGCACCCATCGCGGCCATGGGCGCGGTGCTGCTGACCGACCCGTCGGCGCTGGCGCCCGTATTCTCGGGCATCTTCATGGAGCGCATGGCGGGCTTCGCCAAACTCTACTTTCCCGTGTTCCTGCTGGGCGCCGTGTTCGGCAAGCTGATCGAGCTGTCGGGCTTTTCGCGCGCCATCGTGCAGGCGGTGCTGCGCCTGATCGGGGCCGAGCGCGCCATCATGGCCATCGTGCTGGTCTGCGCGGTGCTGACCTATGGCGGCGTGTCGCTGTTCGTGGTGGTGTTCGCGGTGTACCCGTTCGCGGCCGAGATGTTCCGCCAGGGCGGCATCCCGAAGCGACTGATGCCGGGCGCGATCGCCCTGGGCGCGTTCACCTTCACCATGACCGCTCTGCCCGGCACGCCGCAGATCCAGAACATCATCCCCACAACCTTCTTCGAAACCACCACCTGGGCCGCGCCCTGGCTGGGCCTGATCGGCGCCTGCTTCACGCTGAGCGTCGGCATCGCCTATCTGGAGTGGCGGCGCAAACGCGCGGCCGCCGCCGGCGAGACCTATGGCACGGACCTGCGCAACGAGCCGGTCACGCCACCCAACGAACGCGAGCACCATCCGCTGATCGCGCTGCTGCCGCTGGTGGTGGTGGGCGTTGCCAACTACCTGCTCACGCGCTGGATTCCGGGCTGGTATCCAGCCGGCTCCGAAGTCGCGCTGCCTGGCCTGCCCAAGCCCATGCCCGTCAACGCCGAAGACCAGGTGGCGCTGTGGGCGGTGATGGGCGCGCTGATCGCGGGCATCGTCACCATCCTGCTGTTCTCGTTCCGCGGCATCAAGGCGCACTTCGCCGAAGGCAGCAAGAACGCGGTGTCCGGCGCGCTGCTGGCTTCGATGAACACGGCGGCGGAATACGGCTTTGGCGGCGTCATCGCCGCCCTGCCCGGCTTCCTGCTGGTCGCCGACGCGCTCAAGGCCATCCCCGATCCCCTGGTGGGCGAAGCGGTGGCCGTGACCTCGCTGGCCGGCATCACCGGCTCGGCCTCGGGCGGCATGAGCATTGCGCTGGCGGCGATGGCGCAGACCTTCATCGACAGCGCTCACGCGGCGGGCATCCCGATGGAAGTGCTGCACCGGATCGCCGCCATGGCCAGCGGCGGCATGGACACGCTGCCGCACAACGGCGCGGTCATCACCCTGCTGGCGGTCACCGGCCTGACGCACCGCCAGTCCTATGGCGACATCTTCGCCATCACCTTGATATCGACCACATCGGTCTTCCTGGCGATTGCGGTGTACTACCTGACCGGCATCGTCTGAGCCAGGCCGGCGGCGATGATCTCCGCCAGCCATTGCGTGAAGACGCGCACCCGCGCCGATACCTGGCGGTTCTGCGGATACAGCACCGACACGGGCATGGGCGCGGGCGGCGCGTCGGGCAGCACGATCTTCAATTCACCCGCCGCCAGTTCGCGTTCGACGCGGTAGCGCGGCACCTGCACCAGGCCCAGGCCGGCCAGCGCCGCGCCGGTATAGAGTTCCGCGCCGGTGACGCTGACCACGGCCCTGGGCCGCATCTGCACGTTGCGCCCATCGACCATGAAATCCAGCGGCAGGCTGCGCCCCGTGGCGCTGGACAGGTAGTCCACCGCGCAATGGCCCTCCAGGTCTTCCAGCCGCCGGGGCTCGCCGAAGCGCGCCAGATAGGCCGGGCTGGCCACCGTCACTTGCGGCATCAGCGCGATCTGGCGCCCGACCAGCGACGAGTCCTGCAGCGCGCCGGTGCGCAGCACGCAGTCCACCCCTTCGCGCACCAGATCCACCAGGCGGTCGTCCTCGCCCAGCTGCAGCACGATGTCGGGGTAGCGTTGCAGGAACGCGGGCAGGCCCGGCATGACGAAGAACCGGGCCAGCGTGCCCTGCGCATTGACCCGCAGCAAGCCCTTGGGCGAGGTATCCAGAAAGGCTCCATCGGCCTCTTCCAGATCCGCCAGCAGCCGCACACAGCGCCGGTAATGGGCCTCGCCATCGTGCGTGAGGCGCACCTGGCGCGTGGTCCGTTCGAGCAGCCGGGCGCCCAGGCGCGCTTCCATCCGCTTGACCAGATTGGTGACCGTGGGCCGGGGGATCTGCAGATCCTCGGCGGCCTTGGAAAAGCTGCGCCTTTCGGCGATGCGCACGAACACCTGCATTTCCTGGAACCGATCCATGCTTCGTCGCCCATTATTAATACAAATGAAATTATGTTAGCGAATATAGAGTAATTATCTTTTTTCTGGAATAGTTCAAGATACGCCTCACCCCCCTATCCAACCGGAGATACCACATGAACATCCAGGCCACGCAACGCATTGCGCTCGTCACCGGCGGGTCGCGCGGCATAGGCGCCGCCATCGTCCGCCGCCTGGCGCGCGACGGCCACGCCGTCGCCATCAACTACGCCTCCAGCGCCGCCGAAGCCGAGGCCCTGGCCGATGAAATCCGCGCGGCTGGCGGCCGCGCCCTGGCCGTGCGCGCCGACGTGTCGCAGGCCGCCGAGGTGCGCGCCATGTTCGACCAGGTCGAAGCCGGCCTCGGCCGCATCGACGTGCTGGTCAACAGCGCCGGCATCCTGAAGATGGTGCCGCTGGCCGAGACCAGCGACGAACTCTACGAACAGACCTTCGGCATCAATACCCGCGGCACCTTCAACACGCTGCGCGAAGCCGCCACCCGGCTGGCCGACGGCGGCAGCATCGTCAACGTGTCCAGTACCACCATCGCGCTCAACCTGCCGAACTACTCCGTCTACATCGCCAGCAAGGCAGCGGTCGAAAGCCTCACCCAGGTATTCGCCAAGGAACTGCGCGGACGCCGCATCACCGTCAACGCCGTGGCGCCCGGTCCCGTCGCCACCGAACTCTTCCTCAACGGCAAGAGCCCCGAGCTGATCGAGCACTACGCCAAGATGCCGCCGCTGGAACGCCTGGGCCAGCCCGAGGACATCTCCAACGTGGTGTCGTTCCTGGCAGGCCCCGACGCCGGCTGGGTCAACGGCCAGATCCTGCGCGCCAACGGCGGCGTCGCCTGAACCGGCGCATTCCAAAACCGCAGAACGCAAGCCCGCGCGCGGCCGTCCGGCCGCGCCATCCCTCATCCCTACGCATGAGCGCGCAGCCGCAGGCGCGCGCGCGGCGCATCGCCCGGATCGCCGCGAATTTGCGTGTATCCCTCATCCGTTTTACCCATGCCGCCATCGCCTGATGGGTTGAGCGGCCGCGCGCGCTGATTGCTTTTCTCCACTGATCACTCGGGCCTTTGACTTACGGACAAGTCTGGCCAGCTGGACGAGGTTTGCATGAGACGGAAGCCGGAAGGTCTGTATTAGGCTGACCCCGTAGTACTCCGACTCACCTTGATCAATTGGACGAAAGTAAATGAATCAACTCATTCATCCGGATTGCCACCCCTTCACCGCCGCGGGCAACCTGAAGCAGCTCTCGGCGTTTTATGAGGAGGGACGCCGGGTCATGTGGATGATGCTTCGCGCTCAACCGCGTCCGTGCTTCAACCATGAACTGATCGACGAGATCATGACCCTGGCGCGCGCCGCCAAGGACTCCGGCCTGCCCATCGACTTCTGGGTCACCGGCTCGCTCGTCCCTCAGATCTACAACGTGGGTGGCGATCTGAATTTCTTCGCGGAAGCCATACGCACCGGCAAGCGCGAAGCGCTGCGGGCGTACGCCCGGGCTTGCGTGGATTGCGTGCATGCCGCCACCCGCGGCTTCGACACCGGCGCGATTTCGCTGGCGATGATCGAAGGCACCGCCCTGGGCGGTGGCTTCGAGGCTGCGCTGGCCCACCACTTCGTGCTGGCGCAGAACACCGCCCGCATGGGCTTTCCTGAAATGGCGTTCAACCTCTTCCCCGGCATGGGCGGCTACTCGCTGGTGGCGCGGCGCTCGGGCATGAAGCTGGCGGAAGAACTGATCAGCACGGGCGAATCGCACACCGCCGAATGGTTCCATGGCAGGGGCCTGGTCGATGTGCTGTTCGAGCCGGGCGACGCCTACAAGGCCACCCGCACCTTCATCGACGTGATGCGGCCCAAGCTCAACGGCATGCGCGCCATGTTGCGCGCGCGCCAGCGCGTGCTGAGCCTGCCGCGTTCGGAGCTGATGGACATTACCGAGGATTGGGTCGAAGCCGCGTTCTCGATCGACCCGAAGGACCGCGCCTACATGGAGCGCCTGGTGATGGCGCAGAACCGCCGCAGTTCTTCCAGCGCGGAGTCCGCGCTGGAAGCCACCATGCATTGATGCGGTAAGGCGCTACCGGCTGCGTCAGGCAATAAGATGCAGCCGGCGGCGCTGGGCCAGCCAGGCGGTGAACTCCGCCGCAGGCATGGGCTTGGCATACAGGTAGCCCTGTTTGGCGTCCACGCCCAGGGTGTCGACGAACACGGCCTCTTCGGTCGTTTCCACGCCCTCGGCGATCACCTTCAGCTCCAGCGTGCGCGCCACGGCGACGATGGCGCGCGCCAGCGCCTGCGACACCGGGTTCTCGTTGACGCCGCGCACGAAGCTGGCGTCCAGCTTGATCGCGTCCAGCGGAATGCGGGCGAGCTGCGACAACGACGAATAGCCGGTGCCGAAATCGTCCAGATGGACGCGCGCGCCCAGTTGCCGGAATTGCTTGATCAGTTCGATGGCGGCGCCTTCGTCGTCGATCAGGCAGCTTTCCGTCAATTCGATGTCCAGCAGGCAGGGATCCAGGCTGGCGTCGTTGATGGCGCGCATGAAGTCGCTGACCACGCCCTTGTCGTTCAACTGCCGCGCCGACACGTTGATGGCGATGCGGATGTTCAGGCCGTCGCGCTTCCAGGCAGCGGCCTGCCGGGCCGCTTCGCGCATGACCCACACGCCTAGCGGCGAGATCAGGCCCGATTCCTCGGCATAGGGAATGAAGACGTTGGGGCCGACCATGCCGCGCTCCGGCGAGCGCCAGCGCACCAGGGCTTCGACCCCGTCGACCTCGCCGTTGCGCCCCGCCAGCTTGGGCTGGTAGTACAGCATCAGGTGGTCTTCGGCCAGGGCCTTGCGCAGATTGGTGTCCAGCCAGACGTAGTCCGCGTTGCGGCGGTCCATCTCGGGCTGGAACACGCGGTAAGTATGGCGCCCCGCTTCCTTGGCCACATACATGGCGATGTCGGCGCTGCGCACCACGCTGTCCAGGTCGGCGCCGTGCTCGGGATACATGGCGATGCCGATGGAGCAGCTGGTATAGACCTCGATCAGCCCCTGGCGGAAAGGCTCGCGCAGGCGCTCGATGATGCGCTGCGCGGTGGCCTCCAGCTCCCAGGTCTGGGCGGCTTCGTGCAGCACGATGAATTCGTCGCCGCCCAGCCGCGCCAGGGTCTGGCCTTCGGACAGGCAGGACGAGATCGCAACCGCCACCGACTTGAGCAGGCGGTCGCCGAAGCCGTGGCCGTAGTGGTCGTTGATGCGCTTGAAATTGTCCAGGTCCAGGAACAGCACGCCGCCCCGCCCATCCTGGCCCGCCGCCAGCGCCGCCTTCAAGCGCGTCGTGATCGCGTGGCGGTTGGGCAGGTTGGTCAGCATGTCGGTGTTGGCCAACACCCGCAGGCGCTCCTGTGCCTGGCGTTCCTCGGTGATGTCAGTGCCCGAGCAGATCAGGTAGACGCGCTTTTCGCCGCTGCCGCTGGTGACGAACTTGTTGCGGAACAGGAAGAGGCGCGGTCCCTTGACCGTATTGATGAGGCGCTCGGCCTCGTAGGACTGCCCGCGCTTGTAGAACTCGGCGATATTGCGGCGCGAGGCGATCGCCTCTTCGCGCGTCATGAACATTTCGAACACGCTGCGGCCGATGATGTCCTGCTCGCGCTTGCCGGTGTATTCCTCGCTGAGCTTGTTGAAGCGTTGCACCCGGCCGTTCTGGTCGACGATGACAATGACCGAGTTGGCCTCGGACACCACGGTCTCGGCGAAGGACAGGCCCTCGACCAGATCCTTGGCCACGGATTCGGTATCGGAATGCGCGGATGCGGTGCCCGCCCATTCATTCGGATTGATCTTGCGGCCCACCAGATGGAGCCGCAGCATGTCGCCGTACAGCGCGATGTCGATGCGCACGCTGGAAGTGATGCCGGTCAGGCTGCGTATCGTCTCGGCCTGTTCCGGACGCAGCGCCATCGCGATGTTGGCCGCGCCCTTGACCGCTGCGAGTTCGAACGCGTCGCTATCGGCGGACAGGCGCCAATAAGGACTGTGCGTTCCGAAATGCGTGTACAGAATCGACTTCTCGTCCTGGTCGTCTGTCATTGTTATCCCCCTTCTGCCGCCCTGGGAAGGCCCGCAAAGTACATTACGGCCTAGTCTATTCGGGGTCAACCACTGTATACAATCTCGCGCAGCCTTTGTTGCGGTTTATTGCGTCCCCATTGGTGGTTCATAGCGCAAAACTTTGCATGTGCAGCTTTTTCAGTGCGTCTTGCGTACTTGACACGCAAGCCTTGTTGCGTCTTTCGCGACCGCGCGCGCAAACAAAATCGCCGGGAGTTCCAGGCGGAACTTCCGGCGTATGACGTAAAGCCGCAACCTTGGGAGGTTTAGTCCCCCTTCACGCCTGCGTCGTCGATGACTTTGGTCCAGCGGGCCAGTTCGGCCGAGACGCGGGCGCCGGCGTCGGCCGGCGTGGTCCAGGTAGCGATGGCGCCCTGGTTCAGCAGAGAGGCCTTGACCTCGGGCTTGGCCAAGATTTTCTTCAGCTCGCTATTCAGGCGTTCAATCACGGGCGCCGGGGTATTGGCAGGCGCCACGATGCCGAACATCGAACTGACCTCGAAATCCTTCAGGCCCGCCTCGGCCGCCGTCGGCACATCCGGCAGCGCGTCCACGCGCGCAGCCGACGTCACCGCCAGCGCGCGCAGCTTGCCGGCCTTGATGCTGCCCTGCGCCGCGGGCACGGTTTCGATCATGCTGAGCACCTGCCCGCCCATCAGGTCGGTCATGGCCGGACCGCTACCCTTGTAGGGCACGTGCAGCACTTCCACGCCGGCGGTGCGCTTGAACATTTCAGCGGCCAGATGCTGGGGCGAGCCGTTGCCGGCCGAACCCATGGTGATGTAGCCGGGCTTGGACTTGGCCAGCGCGATGAATTCGGCCAGCGTTTTCGCCTGCACCGACGGGTTCACCACGAACACCAGCGGCACCGTGCCGACGATGGAAACCGGTGCGAAGCTCTTCTCCACGTCGTAGGTGACGCGGCCGCGATACAGCGCGGCGTTGATGGAATGGCTGGTCAGCGCGCCCATCAGCAGCGTGTAGCCGTCGGGCTGCGCCTTGGCCACCTGATCGGCGCCGATGTTGCCGGCGGCGCCGGCGCGGTTCTCCACGATCACCGACTGGCCGAGCGCGCCGGTCAGTTCCTGCGCCAGCACGCGGCCGATCACGTCGGTCGCGCCGCCGGGCGGGTACGGCACGATCATGCGGATGGGCTTGTCGGGGTAGGCGTCGGCGGCCAGGGCGGGAGCGGAAACGCCGGCGCACAAGGCCAGCAGGGAAAACAACACGGCGCGGCGCGGCCGCAGACGCAGGTCTGACATGTAGGTCTCCTGCCGGGATGGGTATAGGAATGAAACGGACGCCCGGCTCGTCAACCGCGCCAGTGTAGGTGCCGAAACTTGATTGAAGAAGCAGAATTTTTCTATCGACTGATCAATCAAAAAGATCAATCAATCGGCGCTGATAAATCGCTTGCCGCCGCTTTCAAAGGCTGGATATGATGCCGCCATCAGATTATCAATAATATTATCGAGATCAAAAATGAAGGACGAGAGCAACAAGGACGCGCCCGCAGCAGGCCCTTTCGACAGTGCAGGCGCGGCCGCGCGCGGCGTCGCCCGCGGACTCACCAACTACGGCGACACCGGCTTTTCGCTGTTCCTGCGCAAAGCCTTCATCAAGGGCGCGGGCTACACCGACGACGCCCTGTCGCGCCCCATCATCGGCATCGTCAACACGGGCAGCAGCTATAACCCCTGCCACGGCAACGCCCCGCAACTGATCGAGGCGGTCAAGCGCGGCGTCATGCTGGCAGGCGGCCTGCCCATGGACTTCCCCACCATTTCGGTGCACGAGAGCTTCTCCCAGCCCACCAGCATGTACCTGCGCAACCTCATGTCCATGGACACCGAGGAGATGATCCGCGCCCAGCCCATGGACGCCGTGGTGCTGATCGGCGGCTGCGACAAGACCGTGCCGGCCCAGCTGATGGGCGCGGCTTCGGCCGGCGTGCCCGCCATCCAGTTGGTCACGGGTTCGATGCTGACCGGCTCGCACCGCGGCGAGCGCGTGGGCGCCTGCACCGACTGCCGCCGCTACTGGGGCCGCTACCGCGCCGACGAGATCGACGCGGCCGAGATCGCGGACGTGAACAACCAGCTGGTCGCCAGCGTGGGCACCTGTTCCGTGATGGGCACGGCCAGCACCATGGCCTGCATCACCGAAGCCCTGGGCATGATGGTGGCCGGCGGCGCCTCGGCCCCGGCCGTCACCGCCGACCGCGTGCGCGTCGCCGAGAAAACCGGCGCCACGGCCGTGGCCATGGCCGCGCAGCGCCTGACGCCGGACCGCATCCTCACCGGCAAGTCCATCGAGAACGCCTTGCGCGTGCTGCTGGCCATCGGCGGCTCCACCAACGGCATCGTGCACCTGACTGCCATAGCCGGCCGCCTGGGCATAGACATAGACCTGGCCGGCCTGGACCGCATCAGCCGCGAGACGCCCGTGCTGGTGGACCTGAAGCCCTCGGGCCAGCACTACATGGAAGACTTCCACCACGCTGGCGGCATGCCGGCGCTGTTGCGCGAACTGCGCCCCTACCTGCACCTGGACGCGCTGACCGTGTCGGGCCGCACGCTGGGCGAGGAACTGGACGATGCCCCTGCCGCCTTCCCGCAGGACGTGATCCGCACGGCGGCCTCGCCCATCTACCCCGTGGGCGGCCTGGCTGTGCTGCGCGGCAACCTGGCCCCGGGCGGCGCCATCATCAAGCAATCCGCCGCCAACCCCAAGCTGATGGAACACGAAGGCCGCGCGGTGGTGTTCGAGGACGCCGAGGATATGGCGCAGCGCATCGACGACGAGGCGCTGGACGTCACCGCCGACGACATTCTGGTGCTCAAGCGCATCGGCCCGACCGGCGCGCCCGGCATGCCCGAAGCCGGCTACATGCCCATCCCCAAGAAACTGGCGCGCGCCGGCGTGAAAGACATGGTGCGCATCTCCGACGGCCGCATGAGCGGCACCGCGGCCGGCACCATCGTGCTGCACGTCACGCCCGAAGCCGCCATCGGCGGCCCGCTGGCGTATGTGCAAAACGGCGACCGCATCCGCCTGTCGGTGGCCAAGCGCGAGATCGCGCTGCTGGTGGACGACGCCGAACTGGCGCGCCGCGCCGCGGCCCGGCCCATGGTCCGCCCCACCGCCGAACGCGGCTACCGCAAGCTGTTCCTGCAGACCGTGACCCAGGCCGACCAGGGCGTGGACTTCGACTTCCTGCGCGCCGGCGTCACCCACGACACCGTGCCGAAGAAGTAGGCAGGCCCATGGACGCCGTCACGCCCGACGCCGCGCAGGCCGCGGTCGCCATCCTGGAAGAAGACATCGTCTTCGGCCGGTTGCACCCGCGCCAGCGCCTGACCGAAGACGAACTGATGGAGCGCTTCGCCCTGAAGCGCCACGTGGTGCGCCAGGTCCTCGCGGACCTGGAGACACTGGGCGTGGTGGAGAAAAAGCGCAACGTCGGCGCAGTGGTGCGCGCGTACTCGGTGCGCGAAGTCATGGAGCTGTATGCGCTGCGCCAGGTATTGGAAGTGCATGCCGCCAGCCAGATCCCGTTGCCCGTGCCGCAAACGCGGCTGGCGGCGCTGGTGGCCGTGCAACGCGAACACGATGCGGCGGTCGCCGACGGCGACGCGCGCCGCGTGTTCCGCAGCAACCAGCGTTTTCACCGCGAGTTCTTCGCCCTGCTGGACAACGCGGTGCTGGGCCAGGCCATCCAGGAATACGCCCGCCGCACCCATCCCATCCGCTTTGGTTCGCTGGCCGCCGCCGGCTACCGCGAACGCGCCCGCCAGGAACACTGGGCCATGATCCATGCGCTGCGGGATGGCGACCGGGAGGGGTTGATGGCGCTGTGCCGGGAGCATCTGCTGCCGTCGCGGGATGCTTATCTGGCGGCGGAACAGGCGCGATTGGGGGGGTAGACGGCCGCAATCGCCATTCTTGTCCATCGCACGGGAGGCCTCGACTTCCGTGCATGGACATGACGCCACTCCCCTCGTTTGTCATGTCCGCTTTCGGGCGGGCCCAGCGATCATTTCAGAACGTCCTATAGCCGCGTTGGCGGACACTGGAACATCTGGCGCCCCAAGCCCGGCATTCTTTATGGCAGCTTCAAGTCCACGGTACTTCCTTTCCAGTTGAACGCTCCGAAGCGAGCACATGCCCTCATTCCAAGCATGCACCATCTGTCTGGCGATCCATTTCCATCGCGGTTCATTCTTGGCCGCTTCTATGATCTCCTTGCCAACCTCCACAGCAGACTCACAGAGTTGTTCGACCATGTCCTGGTAATCTCTGGGCGAGATATCCAGCCGAGCGGTGCAAAATCGAGAGAGCGCTTTGCCCGGCGACCAGGTCTTCCGGCCAGCCACGGCCAAGCCTGGCGCGCTGCTGAATTGCGGATACGCCTGGGTCGTCACCACGTCATACACCGGCGTGTAGCGCACATCCCCAAGGGATGAGTAGTACACGGCAATGTTCTTGGCGTGGCAGTCAGCGTTTCGCACGACGTAGTTCGCAAGCGTCTGCCAAGCGAACAGCAAATTCTGCTGGCGCCTGATGGCAGACGGAATATATGCCCTGGTCGCGCTCAGCGCCCGCTCTGTCGACGGGCTGTATTTTTCGTGCGGCGGCAGGCCGAGCAGATTGCAGGCATCCTCCACCCCATAGGCAGGACGTCCTTCGGTGTCCACATCGAAGCGATCGACCACCAGGATCCGTCCGTCCGCGGACATCTGTGTTTGAACCACCGGCACAACGTTCAGGCGTGCGAGCACTTTCAATGTGTAGTGCTCGTTGAAACCCAGGAACTCGGTAGCCTTATCCGAACCTTTGATGATGTGCTGGGCAGTGCGCAACGTCGTCTTGCCTGCGTCCTTCCCCCCGCCCAACCGTTCCTCTGGTGCAAGAAATTTTGGCACCACGCCTGATACCGCACTACGCGCGTAACGGCGCACCAGCTCTTCAAAAAGGGCAGCGGATTTCTCGGCGGTGAGAAGCTCTTCAATGTTCAACGGACTGAGGTCGACACCCGGCGCTGCACCTTCCACAGTCACGGCCACCCGGCCGATACCGGCCGCTCCGACCACGGCCAACAGTGAAAGATCAGTCCCATCCAGAAGAGGTCCAAACAGTTCGCGGATCACGCCGAGCAGGTAGCCTTCAGGCAGATTCTGGCGAAAGAATGGATGCAGATCCCGTGGCCAACGCCACGCCTCTTGGCGTACCGGCATCGCCAGGCTGACGAATCCGCTGTCCGGCGTGCCCGGTTCATATTGAAGAACATACTCGTCAGCCTCGCGATAGAGCTTGGCGACCTGCTGCCCAAGAACGTACACGTCCAGCCGCATAGCTCACTCTCCGCGTCGCTGTTCAGCAAGTATGTCTTCAACGGTCCGGCCATGGCCGCGCTTCACGAATTTGAGGTCATAACCTGCGGCATCCAGCAAGCGGACCAGCGCGGACACACTCATGTCCCCACGCGCCACCGTTTCCATGCGTGTAACCGTCGTACGAGCAACGCCAGCGCGAGAGGCCAATTCGTCTTGGGACAGGCGATTCTGCTTGCGGACGTTCTTCAGCATTTCTGCCACATCACCTAAAGTCGTCATTTGTAGCCCCTGAGCATCAAAACAAGGACATTCTATCTATTTTGTAGCCCAAAAGGCACAAAATGGATAGAAGTAAACTATATCCGCCAGCCAACTATTCCACCCCACAGGGGCTACAAAATCAGGCTGACTCCCAGAATATGAGGCCCAAGGGCCACAAGGATCTGAGCCTCCATCGCACCGTTCCTCTCTTCGCCATGCCTACTCGGATTGCCTAAAATAGAATTCCTGTCCGACACCGGACGAGGGCAAGTTCAATCTGAAGACCGCCCCGCGCGGCCGCTTTGGAGTCGAACATCATGAACACTGCTCCTAGTGATCGTGTTTTCTCCGGATCCATCCCGCAGTTCTACCAGCGGTACATGGTTCCTCTCGTCTTCCAGCCCTATGCCGCAGACATCGCCGCGCGAACGGCGGCGCTGCATCCTGCGGCAGTGCTGGAAATCGCCGCAGGCACAGGCGTAGTGACGCGCCAACTCGCGGAGCAGTTGCCCGCCGGCGCGGCCATCGTCGCCACCGATCTGAACCCGGCCATGCTGGAACAAGCCCAGACGCTGGGCGCAAGCCGCGCCATCACCTGGCGCCAGGCCGACGCCCTTCAGCTACCCTTTGAGGACCAGTCCTTCAATGCCGTGGTGTGCCAGTTCGGCTACATGTTCCTGCCGGACAAGGCGGCGGCCTTTGCCGAGGCGCGCCGGGTCCTGCGGCCCGGCGGAACATTCCTGTTCAACGTCTGGGACCGCATCGAGGACAACGCGTTTGCCGATACGGTGGAACAGGCACTGGCGCGGCTGTTCCCCGGCGATCCTCCCAGGTTCATGAGCCGGATTCCGCATGGCTATTGCGACGCGGCCGTCATCAAAGCCGACCTGGCCCACGCCGGATTCACCGGCCGGCAGACGCTGGAAACCGTTGCCTTCGAGAGCCGCGCGGACACGCCCCGGACGGCTGCCATCGCCTATTGCCAAGGCACGCCGCTGCGCAACGAGATCGAGGCCCGCGGCGCGGGCATGCTGGAGCAGGCCGTCAATGTCGCGACCGACGCGCTGCGCGCGCGCCACGGCGCGGGGCCCATCGCCGGAAAGATCCAGGCGCATGTGATCACGGCGCAACGCAGCGCATAGCTGCGCGACGGTCATGCGATGAACCGGCGGCGGCCATTTGTCCTCGCCGCGCCGTCCGGGTTAAGCTTGCAACCCTCCCCCACATCCGCCGGAGCACTCAGAGTGAACAAGTAAATGCCGGGATGCCCATGCGCATCTTGCCTCCCCTCGCTGCCTGGCGCGCGAGCCGCATTGCTTGTTCCATTCTGATCTCACGCAGGACCCGGCCGCTATCGGCGCGCCGCGGATTGCCCCCTGCAAGGCTCAGGCTCGCGGATTCCGCGCATCGGCAGTTTTCCCCCTCCACAGAAGGAAAGCACAATGCCTGCGACCGACACCATCGATATCTATCACTACAACCGCGCCGCCTGGGACCGCCAGGCCGCGCAGCAATGCGCCTGGTCACAACCGGTAAGCGCCGAAACCATCCAGGCCGCGCGCCGCGGCGACTGGCAGGTGCACGTTACGCCGCGCGCCCTGCCGGCGGACTGGCTGCCGCCCATGAATCCGGCGCCGCGCATCCTGTGCCTGGCCTCGGCTGGCGGTCAGCAGGCGCCCGTGCTGGCCGCCGCCGGCGCCGAGGTGACCGTGTTCGACGCGTCGTCGCTACAGCTGGCCCAGGATGAAATGGTCGCGCGTCGCGATGGCTTGACGCTCAAGGCCGTGCAGGGCGATATGCGCGACCTCTCGGCATTTTCCGACGCGTCCTTCGACTGCATCGTGCATCCGATCTCCAACCTGTATGTGCCCGACGTGCGGCCCGTGTGGCGCGAGTGCTTCAGGGTGCTCAAGCATGGCGGCAGGCTGCTCAGCAGCTTCTACAACCCGGTGGTATTCGTCGGCGACCGCGCGCCGGAACTGGCGGAACAAGGCTTGATCCGCCCGCGCTTCAAGCTGCCCTACTCCGATGTGCGCGACCTGACTGCGCAGGAGTTGGCGCAGAAGCAAGGCCGGGGCGAGGCCCTGGTGTTCGGACACAGCCTGGGCGAACAGATCGGCGGCCAGCTGGACGCCGGGTTCCTGCTCAAAGGGTTCTATGAGGATGAACAGCCCCAGCCGCGCTTCCTGATCGACCGCTTCCTGCCGACCTTCCTGGCGACGCACGCGGTCAAACCCTGAGGACCAAGGGGCGCCGCCTGGCGCCCCTTATGCCTCACTTGAACGGGTTGGAATCCGTCCCGTAGGCGCTGGCGCCGTAACCGCTACCCCCGACCTCCAGCGAGACCGAACTCGGATCGACGACGGCGGCCGTTCCCTTGTAGTGCATCACCATGCCCGGGAAGGCCATCACGGCCGCGACCATCAGCAGCTGGATCACGATGAACGGCACCGAGCCCCAGTAGATCTGTCCGGTCGTGACGGGCTCGATCATCTTGCCCGTGACCCTGTCCTTGTAGCGGTCCCGTGGCGCCACCGATCGCAGGTAGAACAGCGCAAAGCCGAATGGCGGATGCATGAACGAGGTTTGCATATTGACTGCCAGGATCACGCCAAACCAGATCAGGTCTATGCCCAGCTTGTCGGCCACCGGCCCCAGCAGCGGCACGATGATGAACGCCAGTTCGAAGAAGTCCAGGAAGAAGGCCAGCACAAAGGTCAGGATGCTGACCACGATCAGGAAGCCCCACTGTCCGCCTGGCAAGCCGGTCAGCAGATGCTCGACCCACAGGTCGCCGTTGACGGCGCGGAAGGTCAGGCCGAATACAGTGGAACCCACCAGGATGAACACCACGAAGCAGGACAGCTTGGTAGTGGTGTCCATGGCCTGCTTGAGCAGGTCCAGCGACAGACGGCGTCGCGCCACCGCCATCAGGATGGCGCCCACCGCGCCCATGGCGCCGCCCTCGGTCGGCGTGGCCACGCCGATGAAGATGGTGCCCAGCACCAGGAAGATCAGCGCCAGCGGCGGAATCATCACAAAGGTCACGCGCTCGGCCAATGCCGACAACAGCCCCAGGCCCAGCGCCTTGTTCACCAGGGCAATAACGAAGGCGGTTGCGCCCCAGAACAGCAGCGCCACCACGATGCGCTCGTCCATCGGCGCCGTGTTGTTCTCGACCCAGAGGCCCAGGAAGTACGCCGACACGGCGGAAATCGTCATCAACACCAGCAGCGAACGTCCGCCGCGGCCGCCGTTCGGCTCCTGGAAGCGGCGCGCCTCTTCCGGCAGCGCGGGCGCGGAGTCCGGCTTCAGCAGGCTCATGATGACGACGTAGACGATGTACAGCCCGGCCAGGATGAAGCCAGGCACCATGGCCGCGCGGTAGATGTCGCCGATGGAGCGCCCGAGCTGATCGGCCAGGATGATCAGCACCAGCGAGGGCGGGATGATCTGCGACAGCGTGCCGGACGCGGCGATCACACCGCTGGCCAGCTTGCGGTCATAACCGTTGCGCAACATGATGGGCAGCGAGATCAGGCCCATCGAGATGACCGAGGCCGACACCACGCCCGTGGTCGCGGCCAGCATCGCGCCGACGAAGACCACCGCGATGGCCAGGCCGCCGCGGACCGAGCCGAACAGCTGGCCTATGGTCTCCAGCAGATCCTCGGCCATGCCGGACCGCTCCAGCACCAGTCCCATCAATGTGAAGAATGGCACCGCCAGCAACGTGTCGTTGGAAATGATGCCGAACACCCGCTGCGGCAGCGCCTGGAACAGCGAGGAATTGAGCAGGTCCAGCTCCATCCCGACCAGGCCGAAGAGTATGCCGTTGGCCGCCAGCGCGAACGCCACCGGAAAGCCCAGCAGCAGAAAGATGATCAGCGTCGCGAACATGATCGGCGCCAGATTGGCAATGAGAAACTCCATGATCAGCGGCCCTTGTTGTTCAGTTCGTTCTGCGCGGCCACTTCGCGCGCCTGCGCCTCGCGGGCGATTTCCTCGGCCAGTTCTTCTTCGGCGCTCCTGGCGCCCTCGCGTTCGCGAGGGTCGCGGCAGCGTCCCATCAGGAAGCCCACGCACTTGATCAAGTGCGACAGTCCGGCCAGCACCAGCAGCGCGAAGCCCACCGGAATCAGCAGCTTGACCGGCCAGCGGATCAACCCGCCCGAGTTGGAGGAATGCTCGTTGCTGAGGTACGAATCCATGAACACCGGCCAGGACAGATACATGATCAACAGGCAGGCCGGCATCAGGAAGAACAGCACGCCGAAGATCTCGATCCCGATCTGCGCGCGGCGCGACAGCCGCGAGGAGATGATGTCCACCCTGACGTGGTCGTTCTTCAGCAAGGTGTAGCCTGCGGTCAGCAGAAACATGGCGCCGAACATGTACCACTGCAGCTCCAGCCAGGCATTGGAGCTGTCGTGGAATATCTTGCGCATGATGGCGTTGCCGGCGCTGACCAGGACCACCAGCAGCGTGACCCAGGACACGATCCGGCCCATGCGCAGATTGATCGCGTCTATGCCACGCGACAAGGCGAGTAGTGCTTGCATCTGTTTTCCCCAGAATTGTTTCTAATCACGCACCTGCCCCAAACACAGCCCGTGGTGCCCCGGGCTTGAAACCGTCAATCGTCTTCGCGGTCATGCCGCAGCCAGGGCGTCACGCGCCGCTCCAGCCACACCAGCAGGGCGAACAGCAGCATGCCCATCAGGGCCAGCACGAAGATCGCGGCGAACACCCGCACCGTGTCGAAAGTGCCTTGGGCGCTCATGATCACGTAGCCCAATCCGCGCTGCGAGGACACGAACTCGCCGACGATGGCGCCCACCAGCGCCAGCGAAATCGAGACCTTCATGCCTGCCAGGATCGAAGGCAGCGCGCTGGGCAGCCGCACCTTGAAAAAGAAATCACGGCGTGACGCCTTCAACACGCGGCCCAAGTCCAGCACGTCCTGCGGCACCGAGCGCAGGCCGTGGACGGTGTCCACGATCATCGCGAACACGGCGATCAGGAAGGCGATGGCTATCTTGGGCTCTGCGCCCGTGCCCATCCAGATCACGAACAAGGGCGCGATGGCGACCTTGGGCACGCTGTTCAGGGCCACGATCAAGGGATAGACGAAACGTTCGAACCAGCGCGAGCCCACCAGCATGACGGCGATCGCCACGCCGGCCGCCACCGCCAGCGCGAAGCCGGCCAGCGTGGTCATCAGCGTGTAGGCGGCATGGCCGGCGTACCAGTTCCATTCCGCCGCCAGTTCCAGGGCCACCTGGCCCGGCAGCGGCAGCATGATGGCGCGCACCTGGAAGATGCGGGCGGCAGCCTCCCACAGCAGCAGGAACACAAGCACCGACAGCAGCCCCGCCATGCGCCGGCCCGCCCCTTTCAAGAGCGCGCTCATTGGACCGACTCCAGGCCGGATGCGGCGCGGACGCCTTCGTCTATCAGGCCCATGTTCTGGAACATGCCGCGGATGTGCCGCACGTATTCGCCGAATTGCGGCGTTTCGCGCAGCGCCAGCGGCCGGGGCCGCGGCAGGTCGATCTCTATGGTTTCGAGGATGCGGCCCGGGCGCGGCGAGAACACCATCACCACATCGCCCAGAAACACCGCCTCGGCGATGCCGTGCGTCACGAACAGCACGGTGTTGCGCGTCTCCATCCAGATCCGCTGCAGTTCGACGTTCATCTGATCGCGCGTCAGCGCGTCCAGCGCGCCGAAGGGCTCGTCCATCAGCAGCAACTTGGGGTCGTCCACCAGCGCCCGGCAGATCGCCGCGCGCTGGCGCATGCCGCCAGACAGTTCGCGCGGATAGCTATCGGCAAACTTCTCCAGGCCCGTCAGGGCCAGCAAGGCCCGCACCTTGTCGGCATAGGCTGCCACCGGCTTGTGTGCGAGTTCGACCGGCAGCAGGATATTGCGGCGCACGCTGCGCCATTCCAGCAGCGCGTCGCGCTGGAACACCATGCCCGTGCCGGCGGGCGGCCCCTGCACCGGCACGCCTTCCACCCGCAAGTCACCGCTGGAGACAGTCTCCAGGCCGGCCACGCAGCGCAGAAAGGTGCTCTTGCCGCAGCCGCTGGGCCCCAGGATGCTGACGAAGCGGCCGCGCGGCACGTCGACCGACACCGACGCCAGCGCCTCCACGCCCGCTGCGCCCGGATAGCGCTTGCGCACGTCTGTTGTGGCCACGGCCCACTGCGTCATGGCTGCACCAGGCTGTCGTAGCGTTCCGGATGCACCAGATCGGGTGCATAGAACGAGGAGGCCTGGGCGTTGGCGCTGATCAGCCCGACGGTCGACAGGGTGGCGACGGCCTGGGTCCAGTCCTGCGGCACGATCGCGCCCAGGCGCGCGCCCGCCGCCGGCTGGCCGAAATACGGCTGCAAGGCGTCGATCTGGCCGCGCAGCACCTTCTTGTCCAGCCGCGCCTGCGGCCGCTGCGCCAGGATGGCGGCGACCGCCTCGTCCTGGTGGCCCGCGTAGATGTATTCCCAGGCCCGCGCGCTGACGCTGGCGAAGCGCGCGATGGCGTCGCGCCGCTGCGCCAGCTTGGATTCATTGGCAAACAGGCCGAAGCTGGGCATGTTCAGGCCGAAGTCGGCAAAGCGCACCGCGCTGGAGGGCCGGTTCTGCGACACCACCGGCAGGAAGAACGGGATGGTGGAAAACGCCGCGTCGGCCCTGCCCACCGCATAGGTCGACGCCTTGCTAGCGGCGTCCACGTTGATCAGTTCAAGATCGCTTTTCTTGAGCTTGCCCGCGGCCAGGAAAGCGTCGATGAACGGCGCTTCCAGCGAACCCGCCGTATAGGCCACCTTCTTGCCCTTGAGCTGCGCGGGTCCGGTGATGCCGGCATCGGACGGGACCAACAAGCCTATGTCGCTCTGCCTGGCGAACACCGCCACCGCCTTCACCGGCATGCCTTTCTCGCGGGCGATCATGGCCGAGGCCAGCGCGGCATGCCCCAGGTCGAAGCTGTCGCCGGCGCCGACGATCTGCACCGTCGTCACCGAACCATTGCCGTCCTCCAGCGACACGTCCAGGCCGGCCTGTTTGTACCAGCCCTTCTGCTGCGCCAGGTGGAAAGCGCCGTGCACGCCCCAGGGCGTCCAGTCCAGCCGCACCTTCAGAGGCTCCAGGGCCTGGGACCAGGCGGGCGCGCTGAGCGCGACAGCAGCCAGGCCCAACAATGCGTTGCGCCAATTCCTTGCGAATACCGCGAGCATGATATTCCCCGTTTTGAGTCGACATGGGCGGCCGCGCACGCGGCCGCCGGAACTACCTGGGCGCGTTCAACCGCCGAGGCCGAACCACCGCTTGATGCGCGCCCACAGCACGCTGAAGAACATGGCCGTGGGATTGAAGCTGGCCTGGGCTGGCGCCTCGCCCGCGGCGGCGGGCCGGCGCAGCCGGGCGGTGACGTTGTTGCCGAAGTCCGCAATCATCCGGCGCACGAAGTCCTGCACCAGGCCGGAACGCGAGAACTGCGCCAGCGGCCCCTGCAGCGAATACAGCAGGTTCACGTGGACCTGCGTCTCGGTGGGCGACAGCGCTTCCAGGCGATAGGTGATGTCGCCGTTGGCGCGCGACTGGCTGAGCGAGTCCTGCCCTGCCCCACGGAACACCGCCTGCATGGCGGCGTCGTCGCGTTCCAGGCGGGCCGCGCCATTGAAGGCGGCGGACATGGGTCCGAACTTGATGGCGATCTTGCCCTTGACCCGGTCGCCCTCGTGCTCTTCGATCGAGGCGCCCGGCAGGCAACTGGCCAACGCCGGCAGATCCACCATGAAGGCCCAGACCTCGGCGGCCGGAAACGGCACTTTGAAGCCGCCGTCAATCTGGCTGCCGCGGCCTTCCTTCTTGCCCGCCGCAGTGGCGGGCGCGGCCGCCGGCGCCGGCGCCGCAGCCGCGCTTGCGGCCGGCTGGCTGGCCGCCGCCGGCGTGAAGCCCGCGAAAGCCACTGGCTTTTCTACAGCCGGCGCGGCGCCGCGCCCTTGCGCCTGGGCGGCGCGCAGCGCCTGCACCGCGGGGTCGGGCTGGTCCCTGAGTTCGGCCAGCACCGACATGACGGCGGCGACGATGCCCATGTAGCCGGTGCAGCGGCACAGATTGCCGGACAGTTCCACCCGCACCCGGCTCTCGTCCGCATCTGGCAGCCGCAGCACGATATCGCGCGAAGTCGCCAGCATGCCCGGGGTGCAATAGCCGCATTGCAAGGCGTGGTGCTTGGTAAAGGCGGCGCGCAGCCGCTGCATCACCGGATCGGCGTCATAGCCTTCGATGGTAGTCACCTGCCGTCCTTCGCAGGCCACCGCGAACGAGATACAGGAACGCACCGGCGCCCCGTCCACCAGCACCGTGCAGGCGCCGCAGACGCCATGTTCGCAGCCAAGATGGGTGCCGGTCAGGCGCGCCTGATCCCGCAGGAAATCCCCCAGATGCATGCGCGCGGGCGCCTCGTGCGATACGCGCTTGCCGTTTACTTCCAATGTCACCTGAACCATGGTCATTCCTGTCAACCCAGAGCCTGCGCCAGGCAGCGCGTTACCGCGGTCCCGTGCAGCTTGCGATGGTGTTCGTCCTTGTCCTGCATGACGCCGGCCAGCTCGCTGGCCAGCAGCGTCTCGTCCAGGCCCGCCAGGCCCTGCTGCGCGATGCGCGCGGCCAGTTGGGGCAGCAGTCTGGGCGCGCCGTCCAGGGCCCCCACCGCGATGCGCGCCGTCTTCGCAGACGGATCGAACCAGGCGGCGCAACTGGCCTCGGCGAACTCGCCAGTCTTGCGGCAGAACTTGTAATAGCCCCAGCGCGCCTGCGGCCCGGCTTCCGGTATGTGCACGGCGGCGATCAGCTCGTCTTCGCGCAACCCGGTGGTGTAGGCGCCCTGCATGTAGTCTTCCGCCGGCAGCATGCGCACGCCGTCCGGCCCCGCGATCTCCAGCGTCGCGCCCAGGCCGACCACGGTCAGCACCCAGTCGGCCGCCGGATCGGCATGCGCCAGGCTGCCGCCCAGCGTGCCGCGGTTGCGGATGGCGCGATAGGCAATGCCAGGGGCCACTTGCTGCAAGGGCGTTCCGCGCAGCAGTTCGTGCACGCCGTCCTCGATCTCGGCATGGGTCACGGCCGCGCCCACGCGCAGCTTGCCGTCCTTGCGCGAGACCGTGCGCAGCTCGGACAGGCCGGAAATATCGATGACGACCGGCGGACGCGCCAGGCGCAGGTTCAGCATCGGTCCCAGCGATTGGCCGCCGGCCATGAGCTTGGCGCGGCCTTCATGCCCGCGCAGCGCCCGCAAGGCGTCCTGCAGCGTATCCGGACGGGTGTATTCGAATGCGGCCGCCTTCATGCCGTCACCTCCGCGGCAACGGTTGCGGTCTTGCGGCTGCCCTCTGCGATGGCGGCCAGCACCCGGGTCGGCGACAGCGGCGTGCGCAGCAGTTCGGCCGCGCCCAGCGGACGCAAGGCGTCGTTGACCGCGTTGAACAGCACCGCCGGCGGCGCGATGGCGCCGCCCTCGCCCATGCCCTTGGCGCCGAATTCCGTGTGCGGCGACGGCGTCTCGAAATGGTGCAGGCGCATATTGGGGACTTCGGTGGCCCCCGGCAGCATGTAGTCCGCCAGGGTCGAGGCCAGCGGCTGGCCATTGTCGTCGTAAGGCGTTTCCTCGTAGAAGGCGGTGCCTATGCCCTGGGCCACGCCGCCTATGGTCTGGCCTTCGACCACCATGGGGTTGATCATGGTGCCGCAGTCCTCCACCACCACATAATCCAGGATCTCCACGCCGCCAGTGCCCGGATCCACCGCCACCACCGCCGCATGGGTGGCATAGGTGAAACAGCCGGTATCGACCTTGGGCTTGTAGCCCACGGTGACTTCCAGGCCGCTGGGGTCCACGTCGGACGGCAACAATTGCGGCCGCAGATACCAGGCGTCGGCCACGTCCTTGACCGACACCGACTTGCCGCCCGCTTCCAGGCGGTCGCCATTCCAGGCCACATTGGCCGGATCGGCCTGCAACAGATGCGCGCCGATATGCGTGAGCCGCGGCAACAGGCGCTTGCAGGCCTGCGACACGGCGCCGCCGGACATCACCAGCGAACGCGAAGCGTAGGTCCCGGTGGAGAATGGCGTCTGCCCGGTATCGCCGTGCAGCAGCTTGATGCTGGCCACGTCCACGCCCAGGATCTCGTTGGCGATCTGGGCGAAAGTGGTTTCCATGCCCTGTCCGTGCGAATGCACGCCGACCCGCAGTTCCAGCCCGCCGTCTGGCGTGACTCGCGCCGTGGCCTGGTCGAAGCCCGGAATCACGGGCGTGCCCCAGGCCGCGAACACCGAAGTGCCGTGAGCGGCCTGCTCGGTGTACGTCGCCAGGCCCACGCCGATGAGGCGGCCGTCGGCTTCGCCCTGGCGCTGGCGCTCGCGGATGGCGTCCACGCCTATCATGTCCATGGCCTGTTGCAGGCTGGCCGGATAGTCGCCGCTGTCCAGATGCTTGCCGGTGACGTTGACATAGGGCATCTGCTCGCCCTGCACCAGGTTCTCCTGGCGGACTTCCCAGGGTTCGCGCCCGACCTCGCGGGCGATCGCGTCCATCGTCAGTTCGATGGCGAAGCAGACGCCGGTGCGCGCCACGCCGCGATAGGGCACGAAGCCCGGCTTGTTGGTGGCCACCGCCCGCGTCACGCAGCGATAGCCCTTGAAGGCGTACGGCCCCGGCAGATTGCCGATGGCCTGACCCGGTTCCAGGCCGATGGTGAACGGCCAGACCGAATAGGCCCCGCCGTCGATGGTGATCTTGGCGTCCAGCGCCAGCAGCTTGCCGCGGCGGTCGGCGTAGGCCACCATTTCATAATGGTGCTCGCGCGAATTGGCGCCCGCGGTCAGGTGCTCGCGGCGATCTTCAATGAAGCGAAACGGTTTCTTGAAAGTCTTGGCCAGCCAGGCCACGCACAGTTCTTCCTGCTGCAGCACGCACTTGTAGCCGAAAGCCCCGCCCACGTCCGGCGACACCACCCGCACGCGGCCCTGCTCCAGGTCCAGGCACTGGGCCAGCACGCTGCGGATCATGTGCGGCACCTGGGTCGCGCTGACCACCACCAGCTGGTCGGCCTGGTGATCCCAGTAGGCCAGCACCGCCTTGCCTTCCATCGGCACCATGCACTGGCGCGACAGGTCGATCTTGCGGCGCACGACCACATCCGCCTGCGCCGCAAGTTCATCGAATTGCTTGTCGACATTGAGCGTGACGAAGACGTTGTCGCGCCATTGCTCGTGCACGAAATCGCCCTGGGCGGCCTGCGCGCTGACCACGTCCGCATACACGGGCAGGTCGTCATAGTCGACCTCGATCAGCTCGGCGTAGTCTTCGGCTTCGGCGCGGGTCGGCGCGAACACCATGGCGATGGGCTCGCCCACGAAGCGCACCTTGCCCGAGGCCAGCGGCGGCTGGGCCGAGACCTGATAGCTGGGCAGCGTGGAATCGGCCACGATGTCGCGCGCGTCGGCCATGGCCTGGCGCACAAACGCCTTGTCCGCGATCTGCTCGGCCACGCGCACCGAGGCGATGCGCGCATGCGCCAGCGGACTGCGCAGGAAGGCCACCTCGCTAAGCCCGGGCATGGCCATGTCGGCCACGAAATTGCCCTTGCCGTGCAGATGGCGCGCGTCCTCCTTGCGCGGCACCCGCGCGCCCACTCCCTGCGGCTTGCCTGGCCGGCCGTGCGTATCGGCGTTTGCTGTCGTCATGACTACCCTTTGTCTCCTGCTTGTTACTTGGCCTGGGCCTTCGCCACGGCGGCGAAGGTGTAGTTGTCCAGCGGGCTTTCGGCCACGCGGAACCAGCCCGCCTGCTCGGCCTGGAATTTCTTCCAGTCGGGGAAGATCGCGGCAAAGTCGGGGTTCTTGGCCGAAAGCTCGGTCCACAGTTCCTGCGAGGCGTTGTACGCCGCGTCCATCACTTCCTTGGGGAAGAAACTGACCTTGGCGCCGCCGGCGATCAGCTTGCGCAGCGCCAGCGGATTGCGCGCATCATAGTGGGCCAGCATGCGCATGGTCTGTTCGCCGGCCGCTGCCTCGAACGCGGCCTGGTAGGCCGGGGGCAAGGCCTCCCAGGCCTTGTCATGCACCATGCTGGTGATGGACGCGCTGCCTTCGAACCAGCCCGGCGAGTAGTAGTACGGCGCCACCTTGTTGAAGCCCAGCTTCTCGTCATCGTAGGGGCCGATCCATTCGGCCGCGTCGATGGTGCCCTTTTCCAGCGCCGGATAGATGTCGCCCGGCGGAATCTGCTGCGGCACCGCGCCCAGCTTGGACAGCACCATGCCGCCGATGCCGCCGATGCGCATGTTCAGGCCCTTCAGGTCGGCGACCGACTTGATCTCCTTGCGGTACCAGCCGCCCATCTGCACACCGACGTTGCCACAGACGTGGTTGACGATGTTGTACTTCTTATAGAGGGCGCGCAGCATCGCCAGGCCGCCGCCGTAGTGGATCCAGGCGTTGTGCTGGCGGGCGCTCAGGCCGAAGGACAGGCCGGTGTCGAAGGTCAGCGCGGTGTTCTTGCCGATGTAGGCCGTGCTCAGCACGTGATTGCATTCCACCGTGCCGTTGCTGACCGCGTCCATGTTCTGCGCGGCAGGCACCAGTTCACCGCCGGGAAACGCGCGGATCTCGAACTTGCCTTCGGTCAGTTGCGCCACGCGCTTGCAGAGATCCTCGGCCGAGCCGTAGATGGTGTCCAGGCTCTTGGGCCAGCTGGTGGACATGCGCCAGCGCACCGACGGCGCGGATTGCGCGATGGCAGGCATGCCGACAGTGGCTAGGCCCGCGCCGGCTGCGCCGGCGGCTTGTGCGAGGAAACGGCGTCGTTGCATTCATTGCTCCCGATCTGGTTCGATTGAGTCCCCTTGGACCCGCCTCAACTCATGCCAACGCCACTCGCGTACATCCGAAAAAAAACGTTAGCACACTGAATTGTTGATCAGCATACTGACAGTAATTTTGAGTGTCAACAAGGTAAATCCCCACTGCCGACACCCGCGTAACGCCTGGGTTTCCACTCATTTCGACGAAATTTTTCCATTGGCCCGACGACTGTTTGGGGGTACTCCTTACATATAGCGGCCGACCACAGTCGCGGGCCGCAAGCGGCGTGCATAATAGGCCCGCTCCGCCGCCTTCCGACCTGCCGCCTGTCGGGGAAATCCCTAGCTCCTGACTTGTTTTTTTAGGCAGTACACTGACGACAATTACTCAGCATACTGACGAGCGAGTTGATATGAACTGGATCCGCATTGCCTCTACCGACCAACTGACCGACGACGACGAGGTGATCCCCGTCGCGGCCGGCGAAAAGCAGCTTGCGCTGTATCGCAGCGAAGGCGAGTTCTACGCCTCCGACAACGTCTGTACCCACGCCTACGCGCTGCTGTCCGACGGCTATCTGGAAGACGGCTGCATCGAATGCCCGCTGCACCAGGCCAGGTTCGACATCCGCACGGGCCAGGCCATGTGCGCGCCCGCCACCAGCGGCATCCGCGTCTATCCGGTCAAGGTCGAAGGCCAGGATATCTACGCCAACCTGCAAGGCTGACCATGGCCGACGCAGATCCGATCCTCATCATCGGCGCCGGCCAGACCGGCGCGGTGGCGGCCGCCACGCTGCGCGACCTGGGCCACGACGGCCCCATCACGCTGATCGGCCAGGAAGCGCATGCGCCCTACGAGCGCCCGCCGCTGTCCAAGGCCGTGCTGCAGGCGGCCGACGCGCACGGCCAGACGGCGGTGCATGCCAGCGACTTCTACGTACAGCAGCGCATCACACTGCTGACCGGCACCGAAGCACAGGCCATCGACGCCGCTCGCCGCCTGGTCCGGCTGGCCGACGGCAGCGCCCTCCCCTACAGCCGCTGCCTGCTCGCCACCGGCGGCCGCGCGCGCGAACTGCCCAGCCTGCCGCGCGGCACGCCGGGGGTGCACTACATCAGAACGCTGGATGACGCCGCCGCGCTGCGCGCCAGCCTCACGCCGCAGGCGCGCGTCGCCGTCATCGGCGGCGGCTTCCTCGGCCTGGAGGTGGCGTCCACCGCGCGCGCCCTGGGCGCCGCGGTCACCGTCCTGGAAAGCGCACCGCGCCTGCTGGAACGGGTGCTGCCCCCGGCGCTGTCGGATTGGCTGGCCGAACGCGTCCGCCATGCCGGCGTGGACTTGCGCCTGGGCGCGCGGATCGCCCGCAGCGACTGGCAGCCTCATGCGGACGACGCGGTCCGGCATCAGGCGCGCTTCACGATAGAACTGCAGGACGCCTCCCCGATAGAGGCCGACGTCGTGGTGGTAGCCATCGGCCTCGTGCCGGAAGTCTCGCTGGCCGGCCAGGCCGGCCTGGCGCTGGACCCGGCCAACGGCGGCATCGCGGTGGACGCCGCCTGCCGCAGCAGCGATCCCTATATTTACGCGGCTGGCGATTGCGCCAGCCAGCACCGCCGCCACCTGAACATGGCGCTGCGGCTGGAGTCCTGGCAGAACGCCAATGAGCAGGCGCGCGCGGCCGCGGCCGGCATGCTGGAGCGGCCCGCGCCCGCCGAGCCCTACCCCTGGTTCTGGACCGATCAATACGGCTGCAACGTGCAGATGCTGGGCCTGCCCCAGCCGGACCTGGTCTATGCCTGCCGTGGCATTCCCCAGGTCCAGGCCGAGGCGCCCAAGTTCATCTGGCTGGGCCACCGCAACGGCGTGCCGGTGCACGCCATCGCCATCAACGCCGGCGGCGACCTGCGCCAGCTGCGCGTGCTGTTCGAACAAGGCATAGCCATCGACCCGCAGCGCTATGCCGACGAATCCGTGGCGCTCAAGCCATTGGTGAAGGCCTGCCAGCAAAGCGCCGCCACGTCCTGAAACGCATTACCGCCCCCGCATCGACAGGAGCTTTTCATGTATCAATCACAAACCGTCATCGGCCTCACGGTGGCGTCCAAGGACGCCGCCCTGGCTGACTGTATTTGGCCGGAAGACGCGCTGCACTACATTCCGGACTGGGTCTACACCAGCCGCGCCGTCTACGACCAGGAAGTGGACAAGATCTTCCGCGGCAAGACCTGGAACTACGTGGCCCTGGAAGCCGAACTGCCCAATCCGGGCGACTACAAGCGGTCCTACGTCGGCCCGACCCCGGTAGTGGTGTCGCGCGCCGAAGACGGCTCGGTCAATGTCTTCGAAAACCGCTGCGCCCACCGCGGCGCGGAGTTCTGCCGCAACAGCCAGGGCAACGCCAAGGAATTCGTCTGCCCGTATCATCAGTGGTCCTACGACCTGAAGGGCAATCTGCAGGGCATCCCGTTCAAGCGCGGCGTGAACCGCGAGGGCGGCATGCCCAAGGACTTCAAGAACGAAGAGCACGGCCTGCGCAAGCTGCGCGTCACCACGCGCAACGGCGTCATCTTCGCGTCCTACAGCGATGAGGTCGAACCGATCGAGGAATACCTGACGCCCGAGATCCTTGCCGACTTCGACACGGTCTTCCCGGGCAAGAAGCTCAAGATCCACGGCTACTACCGCAACGAGCTGCCGTGCAACTGGAAGATGTACCACGAGAACCTGAAGGACCCGTACCACGCGACCCTGCTGCATTCTTTCCTGGTGGTGTTCGGCCTGCTGGTGGCCGGCAACAAGTCCGCCATGCTGGTCGATCCGGTGCACGGCCGCCACGGCACCATGGCCTCGGCCAAGAGCGAGGACAAGTACGCCAGCGTCAGTGAAGAGAACAAGAAGGAAATGCGCTCCTTCCATGACGGCCTGCACCTGCAGGACGACCGCTTCCTGGAATTCGTCAAGGAGTTCGATTCGCCCTGGTCGGTCACCATGCAGACGGTATGGCCCAACCTGATCGTGCAGCGCGAAATGAACACCCTGGGCGTGCGCCAGATCGTGCCCAACGGCCCCGACAGCATGATCATGCAATGGACCATGTTCGGCTACGAAGACGACACGCCGGAGATGGAACGCCACCGTCTGCGCCAGGGCAACCTGATGGGCCCGGCCGGGTTCCTCGGCCTGGAAGACAACGAAGCCATGAAGTTCGTGCAGGAAGGCGTGCGCCGCGCCAGCACCGACGTCAACGTGCTGAAGCTGGAATCCGGCAAGCAAGGCACCTCCAACACGCTGATCTCGGAAGCCGCGATCCGCTCCATGTATAGCTATTACCGCGGCGTGATGGGCTTCTGAGGCAGGAACCAGGAAACATGAGAACCCGATTCGAATACTCCCCCCGCAAGATCGACCCCGCTCGCGCCATTGCGCTACGCCAGGAAATCGAGGAATTCCACGCCGACTACTGCGCCGCCCTGGACGCGGGCCAGGTCGAGGCCTGGCCGGACTTCTTCACCGAGGACGGCCTATACCGCGTCACCGCGCGCGAGAACGCCGAGCTGGGCCTGCCCGTCGGCCTGGTGTACTCCGAGGGCCGCGCCATGATGCACGACCGCGCCGTGGCCATCTCGCGCACCCAGATGTTCGCCCCGCGCTACATGCTGCACCTAGTCAGCAATACCCGCGTCATCAGCGAATCCGCCGCCGGCGAGATCGAGTCCCAGGCTGCGTTCATGCTGATGCAGACCCTGGTCGAAGGTCCCACCACGCTGCACCTGGCCGGCACCTACTACGACCGCCACACGCGGCAGGACGGCGTGCTCAAGCTGAAGGAGCGGCAGGTGGTGTATGACACCACCATCCTGGCCAACGATCTGGTCTATCCGGTCTAGCCGCAGGACCGCCAATGAAAAAGGGTTGCGCCGCGAGAGGCGCAACCCTTTTTTTATGCAAGCGCCAGCCGCCGGCTCAGGCCTGCGTGGCGCGCACCGCCTCGTCGCGCGTCAACACGGTGGCGTACTTCTGTTGCATATCGAAGAGATTGGCGTCATGCGGGCCGATGGCGCGGTCGCCCACGCAGTCCGACACCACCAGCGGCCTGAAGCCGTACTGCATGGCGTCCACCACGCTGGCCCGCACGCAGCCGCTGGTGACCGCGCCCGCCACCAGCAGCGTCTGCACGCCGCGCTGCGACAGCCAGGCCGCCAGGCTGGTGCCGAAGAACGCCGAGGGCACCGTCTTGCGCACCACCAGTTCGCCGGCCGCGGGCGCGAGCTGCGGCACGATGGCGCTGTTGTGGTCGGCTTCCTTCAGGGTCAGCATCCCCGGTACCTTCAGGGTGAAGATATTGTGGTCCGCGTCGTCGTCGGCGAACACGATGCGGCTGTGCGCCACCGGCCAGCCCTGCTTGCGCGCATGCGCCAGCAGGCCCGTCGTCTGCTCGATAGCCTGGGGGATATTGCCGCCGCCGAACACCGCCGGATCGGCAAAGCCGTTGACCAGGTCCACGATCAGCAGGCCGTAGGGCGGCTTGGGCGCCATGGCCGCGCCGAAGCCCTGGCGTTCGTAGGCGGAGATATCGTCATTCATGATTGGAACTCCTTGAGCAGTGATTGCGTGCTTAAGCCTGGGGGCCGCCGCCGTCCAGCACCTTGCCCTGGCGCACCACGTCTTCCCCGTCCAGCCGCACCGTGCAGGCGCGCAGCGGAATGTCGATGTGGCAGGTGGTGGTCCGGTTGCCGCCAGCCTCGTTGTTGGGTCCGAGCGAGAACAGGAAGTTGCCCTCGTAGGCCCGCGCGTCCATGCCTATGGTGGCTTCGCGGTCGTACAGGCCCAGCGTGGTCCAGTGCGCGCGCGGCTGCAGGCCCCAGCCTATGTGCGAAATCGCGTAGGCTTCCGGGTCCTTGAACGAGGCCACGTACTCGCGCAGCAGTTCCGCGTCCACGCCGCCGTCGATGCGCGTGGCATAGCCGTTTTCGACCGTCAGTTCGATGGCCGAGCGCACGTAGAGCTTCTGCGGCAACAGGATGTCGCCCGCGTCGATCACGATCTTGCCATGGGCGCCGCCTTCGTTCGGCCAGGTCAGCACGAAGCCGCTGGGCCAATGGTCCCAGCGGCCCGGCTCGTCGACGAAGCCGTATTCGCTGATGGCCGGGAATTCGCCCAGCGGGCAGCGCAGGTCCGTGCCCGCATCCGATACCACGCTCATCTCGCGCGCCGCGCCGATGCGCGCGGCGGCCGCCTTGACCCGGGCGCGGTCAGCCTCGGTCGGCACCAGCCGCGCCAACACTTCCGGCGGTTCCACCGCCAGCAGGATCTTGGTGCCCGTGGCCAGGATCTCGTGCTGTTCCGGCGAGAACAGCAGCGTCATCAAGTCCAGCACCAGGTCGCTTTCCTTCAGCGCCGCGATCGCGGCCTTGTTGCCGGTCAGCGGGGTGGTGCCCAGGTAGGCCAGCGAATCCCGGCTCAGCGCCCGCTCGCCATTGATGGGCGGCAGGTCCAGGCGGTTCACGATGGCGCCCATGGCTTGCGTCGCAATCAGCGCCGTGGCCAGGGTTTGCGGGTGGGTCGCCGCGCTGGTCAACACCGTGACGGTCTGCCCCGCTTGCAGCTTGGACAGGGTCAGCACCTGCTGCCAGGCCTTCACCATTTCAAAATCGCTAATAGGCATGATGCCCTCCTTGCCAGTCAGTGCCGCGCTTCATGCGCGCGCCAGCGGCGCACCCAGGAAGTCGCCGAAGGCCGCATAAAAGCCTTCCTCGTTGTCCCACGGGATCATGTGGCCGGCGGCAGGCACGCGGTGATGCTGCGTGCCGGGCGCCAGCCGCTGGATCTCGGCCACGTCGGCGTCCAGCACCACATCGCCCCGCTCCGCCGTGATCAGCAGGACCGGTACGTCCAGCAGCGGCAGGTCGGCGTGGATGTCGTCGCTCTGGAACGCCTCGAAGCTCTGGATGATGGCGCGCTCGTCGCAGGTGTGCAGCCATTCGGCGCGCAGCTGGCGCTGCTCCTCTGTCCAGGTCGGGCAGAACGCGCGCATGGCTTCGGCGTCCATGCCCAGGCGCGCCTGCGCCATGGAGTCGACGTACCAGGGCAGCTTGGCGGGATACGGCCGGCGGCCGGGTCCCGACACCGGCGGATCCACCAGGACCAGACGGCTCAGGCCGGCAGGCTTGCCGCGTCCGGCGCGCACGCCGATGCGGCCTCCCATCGAATGGCCGACCACGCTGTAGCGCGCCAGGCCCAGCGCCTCGGCAAAGGCCAGCACGTCGGCGGCCTGCGCATCCAGGCTGTAGTCCAGCTCCGCGCCGGCTTCCGACAGGCCGCGGCCGCGCACGTCCAGCACGTAGGTGTCGAAGGACTGGCCGAAGCGCTCGCCCACGAAGCCCCAGGTGACCGCCGGGCTGGTGATGCCCGGCACGATGATGACCGGATCGCGCCCCGCGCCGCGTTCGCCGCCGTAGCGCAGGTAATGCTGGCGGATGCCGTTGGCGTGGACGTTGCCACCGTACAGGAAGTTGCTCATGTCAGTCTCCCAGGCTGGGCTCAGAGTTTGAACAGGCGCCGCGCGTTGCCGTTGCAGATCAGTTCGCGGGTCGCATCGTCCATCGGCGTCTGCTCGATGAATTCCACCGCCAGCGCGGTCGATTCATAGGGATAGTCCACCGAGAACATCACCGCCTCGCGACCCATTTCGGCAATGGCGGCCATCAGCGTGGGAGGCGAACAGACGCCCGAGGTGGTGATGAGGATGTTGCTGCCCAGGTATTCGGAGGGCGCGCGCGCCAGCTTGATGCCGTGCGAATACACCGCGAAGCGGCTGTCGAAGCGCCAGCGCAGGAACGGCAGGCCCTCGCCCATGTGGCCGAGGATCAGCTTGACGCCGGGGTAGCGGTCGAACACGCCGCCGAACAGCAGCCGCAACGCATGGGTGGCGGTTTCGACGCCCCAGCCCCAACACGCGCCCACCAGTTCGGGATGGCCCGAGTAGGCCTGCGGAATGACGTAGGGATCGGACGGGTGCAGATAGACAGGCACGTCCAGTTCCTGGACTTTTTCCCAGAACGGATCGTAGGCGCGGCCATCGTAGTACACGCCATTGGTGTGGCCGTTGATCAGGGCGCCCTTGAAGCCCAGCTGCTTGACGCAGCGTTCGAGTTCGGCGGCGGCGACCAGCGGATCGTGCATGGGCACGGTAGCGAAGGCGCCATAGCGCGTCGGGTGCCGGGCGACCTGCTCGACCAGGAAATCGTTGTTTTCCTTGGCGCGGCGCAACGCGACGGCGGCATCGGCTTCGGCCTGCACGCCGGGTCCGGTCTGCGACAGGATGACGTAATCGATGCCGCCGCGGTCCATTTCACCCAGCCGGACCTCGTCGAAATCCACCAGGCGCGCGGCCAGGTCGGCCAGCACGGCGGGATCGATGTGCTGCGCGAAGCTCTTCGAATAGTCTTTGAATCCGACCGCGGTGTAGTGCTCCTCAAACGCGATCTTGCGTACTTTGCTCATTCCCCTACTCCCAGTTTGATGGCCCGGACCCTGTCCTGCCACGGCGCGTCAGCATTGTTTATCAGTACACTGACTATTACATCGGAAATACCGGAATCGCGCGCAGCCGCTTTCCCATTGGGAACAGCCCTGCGAGGGCTTCCGAATTTACGTCAGTATACTGACTTTATAGTCAGCGTACTGACAAATAAGGGAAATCCCGAGGGGCAAAAAAAAGGTTCTCGGAGTACTGCCGGGAACGTTTCGGGGAATTGCCTCGCCAGACGCGGCGGGTGACGGAATAAAGCGGCATCGGACGCAGGGCGCCACGCCGCGCGCCAAAGGCATCAACGACACCACCAGCACCAAGCATCACAACGCACGAAACCGCGTAAGCCCCAAGAGGCCGCCCGCGCGGCCGGCATGGGGCGGGCCTCGCAAGATCTTCGGCGCCAAACCACCGCCGAGCAGAACCCCAAGAACCCCACCCGCCCCCGCTGACGTCAACAGCACTTGCCAGAGCCCGGCGCGGTGGCGGCCCGGCAGGCGCGGGGCGTCGATAAGCCCGACGGAATCCGTAGGGAAGGCCGCAGGCCTGGACGAGGATGAGGCAGGGGAAGTCCGGAGCGAAGGCTCCGGACCGCAATCGCAGCCCCGCGCCTGCCGGGCCGCCGCCGCGCCGGGCGTCTCAAGAACCAGCATCCGCCATCAAGCGCAAACAGTGCCAAAAATGCCCAAAGAGCCGGGCGTCTCAAGAACCCAAAGACCGCAAAAAAAGGCCGCCGAAGCGGCCTTGCAGGCGGCGCTCAGCCGGCGCCATCCAGATCGGCCGGCGTGTCGACGTCGCGCAACACGCCGGGGTCATCCACCTCGACCAGGCGCAGGCCAGGCTGTTTGAGCAGCCGCCGCGCGCCCTCGTCGCCGCTCAATGCTGCCAGCTGCGGCAGCAGTTCCGCGCGGAATGCCACCGGGTGGCCACGCTGCCCCTGGTATGAAGGCGCGGCCATCGGCGCGTGGCGCAGCGCGTCCAGCACGCCCTCCAGGCTGGCGCGGCGGATCCACGGCATGTCGGCCAGCGCTACTAGCACCGCTTCTGGCGTCCCGGGCAAGCCCTGCAGATACTGCGCCGCGGCGGCCAGGCTGGCCCCCATGCCTTCGCCCGCCCGGTCCGTCTCCAACACCTGGCAATCTTCCGCCCGCAGCAATCCGGCCAGGGCAGCGCTGCCGGGACGCACCACGGCCACGACCAGGTCCACCGCCGCGCGTAGCGCCCGGGCGCTGGCCACGGCCACGCACATGCCTTGCGGCAAAGGCGCCAGCAGCTTGTCGGCGCCCGGCCGCTGCGCGGCATAGCGCGAGCCCTGCCCCGCGGCCAGCAGGATGCCGACCCGCAAAGGGCCCTGGTAGGGATAGACACTAGAGACATTCGCCATAATGATCAGTATAGTGAATATAAGCCGTGGCAGCGTCGCGGCCTTTTTTTGTGAGAAGCCGATGAACGCTCTGGATCTGGACGTATTGCAACATGCCCGGGACTGGGTGGCCGCGGGCAGCCGCGTGCACCTGGTGACCGTGGTGCAGACCTGGGGCTCGGCCCCGCGTCAGGCGGGCGCCATGCTGGCCCTGCGCGAGGACGGCCGCATGGTCGGTTCGGTTTCCGGCGGCTGCATCGAGGACGACCTGATTTGCCGCGCCCGCGAAGGCTCGTTGGAAGACGCTCCCGCCCGCCTGACCTATGGCGTCACCCGCGACGAGGCCGCACGCTTCGGCCTGCCTTGCGGCGGCACGCTGCGCCTGATCAGCGAACCGCTGCGCGACACGCAATGGCTGGACGTGGTGCTGGAAGCCATACGCGGCCACCGCCTGATCCAGCGCACCGTGGACCTGCACGACGGCAGCAGCTCGGTATCTGCCGCCGGCCCAGCCGACGGCCCGGACTTCGACGGCCGCATCTTTCGCAGCGTGTACGGCCCCCGCTGGCGGCTGCTCATCATCGGCGCCAACCAGACCGCCCAGGTGCTGGCCAACGTGGCCGCCACGCTGGATTTCCACGTCACGGTCTGCGACCCGCGCGAGGAATTCTTCGGCGAATGGAACCTGTCCCGGACGACCTTGCTCACCAGCATGCCCGACGACGCGGTGCTGGAAATCGGCACCGACGAACGCACCGCCATCGTGGCGGTCACCCACGACCCCAAGCTCGATGACATGGCCTTGTTGGAAGCGCTGAAATCCCCGGCGTTCTACGTGGGCGCGCTGGGCTCGCGCGCCAACCAGCAGAAGCGCCGCGAACGACTGCGGCTGTTCGACCTGGACGACAGCCAGATCGCGCGACTGCACGGCCCGGTGGGCCTGCGCATTGCCAGCAAGACGCCGGCCGAGATCGCCGTGGCGATCGCCGCGGAGCTGATCTGGGTCCGCAACACGCTGGGCGACGGCCAGGCCGCCCGCAGCGCGCCGCAAGCGAGCGCGCTGCAAGGCTGAGCCAGGACCGCAGCCGGCCCCTGCCCTACATGGGCTTGAGCGTGGTGCGGCTGTACTGGTTATTGGCTTCCACCAGGGTGGAAAGCAGCTTCATGAAGATTTCCTGATTGCGCGTGGACAACGGTTCCAGCAGACGCTGCTGGGCGCGCGCCATGCCTTCCTGCAAGATGCCCATGATGCGCAGGCCTTCCTGGGTAATCACGGCTTGGCGCGAGCGCTTATCGTTGGGATTGACGCGCCGTTCCACCAGGCCGCGCTCCTGCAAGCGCTTGACCACGTCCGCAGTGGTGGTGCGGTCCAGTCCCAGTTCCATGCCGATGGCGGTCTGGTCCAGCCAGGGGCTGAGCGACAGCGCCGTCAGCACGCCATACTGCACCGGCGTCACGTTCTGAGTCTTGCACTCCTCGTAGAACATGGCGTAGTGGATCTGGTTCAGGCGCCGCACCAGATAGCCGGGACGCGACCAAAGCACCTGCTTGGCCGGATCGAAAATCTTGGTGTCCATCTTATGAGTTGCGACGCGCTTCTGGGACGTCGTCTTTTTCTGTACATCCGGCACGTTGAGGCAGCTCCAATTTAGTTAGTGCACTGAGGATAATACCACCGGGCGCTTCCTGTCGAGCGGCACGCCGCAAGCGCTTGCCTGAAATCAAAACCGCAGCGTTCAGAAGCGCGCGACGGGTCGAAAATCCGCCGCGAAACCTAGCGCGGCTGCTCCGCCAGATACTCCTTCAAGGTCTGCACCAGGGCCGCCGCGGCCGGCGACAGGCTGCGGTTGCGCGCGGTCACCAAGCCGATGGAACGCTCGGCCACCGGGCCGATCAGCGGACGCTGAACAATGCCATTTTGCGCCACCGCGCCAGCGGCGATTTCAGGCAATGCCGCGACGCCGAATCCGCATTCGACCATGGCGACGATGGTGGTCAGGTGCTCGGCCTCGAACGCCGGCGTGAAGCGGATCCGGTTCTGCAGAAAGGCCCATTCGGTGTATTGCCGCACGCTGCTGGGCTGCACCATCGACACGTGCGCCGCATCGGCGGTATCGGCCCAGCGCAGCGGGCCGCGGGCACGCGCCAGCGGATGGGCTTCGGGAATCAGCAGCAGGAAGCTGTCGGACATCAGCGGCACATAATGCAGGTCGGCATGCTGCGGATCGGCGGCAGTCAGGGCGAAGTCGACCTCGCCCGCGCGCACCAAGTCGAAGGCCGGCCCCGACAAGGTATCGCGCACCTTCAGGGCGACCTGCGGGTGGGCCTGGCGGTAGGCCATCAGCACCCGCGGCAACAGGCGAGCGGCGATCGAAGGCAAGGCCGCCACCGACACCTGGCCCTGTTCCGCGTTGACGATGCCGCTGACCGCGGCGATGGCGTCGCGGAAGGCCACTTGCAGGGTGGCCGCCTGCTGCATGAAGACCTCTCCCGCGGCCGTGAGGCGGACGGTGCGCGTGGTACGGTCGAACAGCCGCACGCCCAGCGCATCCTCGATGCGCTGGATCTGCGTGGACAGGGCCGATTGCGACAGGTGCAGTTGCGCGGCCGCCTGGCGGAAGTTGAGCGTGCGGCCCAGCACCAATGTCGTGTCGATATCGCGCATCGAAAGATTGATCTGCATGCTGGGAGCGGCCCCGTTATTGATCTAAATTGGAGATCATTCTATCCAAAAAATCTGATTCATCAATCAAACTCGCTTCTCTACACTCGCCTCCAGCGAAATTACAGATGAAGGAGCAAACCATGCAGACGGACGCGATAGCGCTGCCCAATCCGGGCGCGGCGCATGCGGTGGTGGTGGGCGGCGGCACCATGGGAGCCGACGTGGCCGTGGTGTTGACCCGCGCGGCCTGCCGCACGACGGTAATCGAATCAAATACCGAACGCGCGTCGGGCTTGCCCGCCCGCGTCGCGGAAAACCTCAAGACCATAGACAGGGAAGCGAACGCCGCCCTGCTATCCACCGCCTCCAGCCTGGACGAGGTGGACTGGTCCAGCGTGAACCTGGTCATCGAGTGCATTCCCGAACGCCTGGACATCAAGCAGGCGCTGTTCGCGGATCTGGCGCAGCGCGCCCGGCCCGACGCCATCCTGGCCAGCAACAGTTCCAGCTTCCCGATCAGCGCCATCAGCCAAGGCCTGGACACCCGCGGCCGCATGCTGGGCCTGCACTTCTTCATGCCCGCGCACCTGGTGCCGCTGGTCGAAGTGGTGCTGGGCGAGGCCAGCGACAATGGCTGCGCGGATACCCTGATCGAATTCATGCGGCGCTGCGGCAGCGTGCCGGTGAAGGTGCGGCAGGACCTGCCAGGCTTTCTGGCCAACCGCCTGCAGCACGCGCTGTCGCGCGAGGCCTTCGACCTGATCGACCGCGGCATCGCCTCGCCGGAAGACGTGGACGCGGCGGTGCGCTTCGGCTTCGGCTTCCGCTTCCTGGCGGCGGGCCCCGTGATGCAGCGCGACCATGCCGGCATCGACGTGCATGCCGCGGCCGGCGCCACCATGTATCCCACCTTCTGCAACGCCAGCCAGCCGGCGCGCTGCCTGACCGAACGCGCCCAGGACGGCCGCCACGGCATGAAGACGGGCGAGGGCTTTTACGCCTGGACGCCCGAGACCATCGCCGCCGAACGCGCGCGCTACGACCGCCTGCTGCGCGCGGGCCTGGATCTGATTGCGCCCGAACTGCCGGAGATCAAGCCATGAGCAACGCCGCTCCGCCCCGCGCCGCCCTGGCCGATTCGCCCGTCATCATCACGGTGGCGCCCAATGGCGCCTACAAGAAGACCGCCGACCATCCGGCCGTGCCGCTCACGGCCGAGGCCCTGGCGCGCGAAGCGCGCGCCTGCCTGGACGCCGGCGCGGCCATGATGCACATGCACGTGCGCAAACCCGACGGCAGCCACCTGCTGGATGCCCAGGCCTACCGCGACGCCTTGGCCGCCGTGCATGTCGCCGTCGGCGACGAATTGCTGGTGCAGGTGACCAGCGAAGCCGCCGGCGTCTACAAGGCGGCTGAGCAGATCGCCCTGGTGCGCGAGCTGCAACCCGAGGCCGTGTCCATCGGGCTGCGCGAGATCGCCGTGCCGGACATCCCGGAAACCGAGTTGGCGGCTTTCCTGGCCTGGATCGCCGAACGCCGCATCATGACGCAGATCATCCTGTACGACGAAGGCGACGTGCGCCGCTGGCTGTCGCTGCGCGCGCGCGGCCTGGTGCCGCCAGGAGCGTGGTCGGTGCTGTTCGTGCTGGGCCGCTATAGCGCGGGCCAGACCTCCTCGGCCTATGACCTGCTGCCCTTCCTGGCCGCGTACGATCAGTCCCTGCCCTGGGCCGTCTGCGCCTTCGGCCCCGAGGAAAATGCCTGCGTTACCACGGCCGCGGCGTTCGGCGGCCATATGCGCGTGGGCTTCGAAAACAACCTGAAGCTGCGCGACGGCAGCACCGCGCCCGGCAATTCGGCGCTGGTGCTGCAAGCCGCGCAAGGCGCGCAGGCGCTGGGCCGCCCGCTGGCCACGGCGGCCGACGCGCGCCGCATCTACGGGGCGGTCGGCTGACGCGGCCACGGCGGCGCTAGCGCGCCGCTCCCAGGATCGCTTGCGCGACGTTGATCGCCTGCTCTTCCGAATTCATCGTCAGGTTCAGGATGCCCTCATCCATGGGACCTGTAATGCGCGGCACGCCCACCAGCTTGCCGTCGATGGTGAAGACCAGCCACTTGCCCGGGTACTGGCGGCCGATCTGCGCCAGCTTGCGCGCGCCGGGCGGCGTGAAGCGCAAGCTCACGAAAGGCTGCCCCTCCCGGCTCTTCATCGGCGTGGCGGCGTTCAGGTCGGCGCGGGTAAGCGCGGGCGCCAGCAAGAAGTAGTAGGTCTTGTCGGGCATGCGCAGCTCGCGCAGATCGGCGCCCGGCTGATCCTGCGCCAGTCGGAACTCGACCGCCGGCACGGCGGTTTGCGTCTGCGTGGCGGCGTCTTGCACCGCCGGCGCGGGTTGGGCGACGCGGGGCGCGGCATTGGCGCCCTTCTGCGCCGCCATGGGCTGGCAAGCGGCCAGCAACGCGCTCGATGCGATCACGGCGGGAAGAATGATGCGACGTGTCATGGCTGTGTACCTCTCAAGAATCATTGAGGATGCGGCCGCTGGCCGCGTGCCTGCGTTCGAGCTGCACCTGCTCACCATTGATACCCGACTCCCACGCTTGCGCCGTAGTCGCCGCGCGAACTGCTGCTGGCCAGGCCCTTCACCACCCATTTGCCGCTGTCCGACACCGTCGACAGCCCCATGGCGAAGCCGCTTTCGCCGCGCCACGTGCCACCGCCCATGCTGAACATGCTCCGGCCAGGCAGGTAGGCCTGAGGCAACGCGGACATGGCCATGGCGGATGCGACACCGGCGCTCAGCCGGTTGTCCAGTCCTTGCACGTCCTTGCGCAAACCGGCCACCTGATTGGTCAAGCCGCTCTCGATTTCCCGCAGCTGGTTCACGTTGACCGCGTCGGTTCCCGCCGTACCGCGGGCCACGTACGCGATCTGGCGCTCCGCCCCTTCGGCGCCGACCGACACGGTGTTGTCGCGGTCGGCGACGGAGCCCGCGCCCAGGGCCACCGCGTTGCTGCCCGATGCCTTGCTGCCGTTGCCCAGCGCCGTCGCGCCAGCGCCAGACGCCTGCGCGTCGTTGCCGATGGCGGTGCTGTTCTTGCCTGAAGCCACGGCGCCCGCGCCGCCCGCCGCCGAGTTTCTGCCGCTGGCCTTGGGCGGCTTGGCCGCCTTTTCCTCTTGACTGGTCTGGAACATGCCGGCGGCGCCATTGCTGATGTTCGTCACATCGCCTTCGACGCCGGCCACGCGCTCATCCAGCGCGGTGAGCTGATCGCCGACCTGGAGCACATTGCCCGCCACTTCCTGCAAGCGCTTGTCGGTGTAATCGTTGGCTTGCCTGAGCGCGCCGTCCAGCTGCCGCAGGTTCACGCCGTCCGTGGCCGCGCGGCCGTCGGCCAAGTTGCTGAGCGTGCGCTCCGCGCCCGACGCGCCTACCGACACCGTGCCCACCGACTGATTTTTCGCATCCGAGTACTTGCCGGTGTAGCTCTCCGCGCCCCGGTCCGCCACGGCGCCCGCGCCCAGCGCCACATCGCCCTCCTTGCCAGCGGCCGCACCGTTGCCCAAGGCCACAGAGTTGGCGCCGTTGGCCGCCGCGCCCGGGCCCATTGCGATGCTGCCAAGACCGTTGGCCAAGGAATCCGGCAAGACCGCCGACGCCCCGCCATTGGCGTGGAAGTACTTGATCCCAGCCCCGCCCTGGGTAAAGGTGTCGATCGTATCGCCTATCGACTTGACGTACTGATTGGTCTCGAACAGCTGCGAACCGTTGACCGCGTCAGTACTCTCTGCCGACAGGGCGCCCCGCGCCAAGTTCCTCAGCACCGTCGCCGCGCCGCCAGGGTTCAAGGTCACCATGCCGTAATTGATGGTGCCGTCCTGATTGCGGTCGTACTTCACGCCACCTGCTTCGAGGCCAGTCACGTTCGAGGCCAGCGCTTTCAACTGGCTGACGTTCACCGCGTCGGAATCCACCGTCCCCGCCGCCACTCCGGTGATCTGCCGGTAGTTGCCAGCGTCGACGTCACCCACGGAAAGCGCCGCCAACTTGCTGCGCGTGGCGTTCACGGCCGCGCCATCGCCGCCCAGGGGCACGTATCCATCCGCCCCGGCCACCACCTTGGCGATCGACCCGGCGCCCAGCGCTACGCCACCCCCCGAGATAACTCTGCTGCCCGCGCCCAGAGCCACCCCCTGAACCGCGTCAGCCAAGGCCTGCGTTCCCGCCGCGATGCCATCCGCGGACGTCGTGCGCGCCTGCTGCCCCAGGGCGATACCGCCGGGCGCGCTCTGATCCACCACGGCCCGCTCGCCGATTCCCAGGCCGCGGTCGCCGTTGACCACCGCCTGCGGTCCGATGGCGATCGACTCCAAGCCTGTCGCCAGTGAATCGGATGCCGCCGAGTTGGCGTGGAAGTACTGAGTGCCAGTGGCCGTCAAGGATCCGATCGCGCCGGTCAACTGACGCAAGGTCACCGCGTCATGCGCTTCGGTACCGTCCGCCACGTTGGTAATCTGGCGATACGCGCCGTCGTGGCCAACGGACACGGCCCCCAGCAAGGTGAGATCCGCCGTGTTGAACGGCACCAAGGCGCCGCCGCTGCCTATCGCCAGGCTGCCCGTGGTCGACGCCAACGCCCGGCCGGATACGGAACCGGCACCCAGCGCCACGCTCCCTTCCTGACTCGCCACGGCGTCGTGGCCCAGCGCCAGCGCGTTGCCGGCCGTGGCTCGCGCGGTGTAGCCCAGCGCCGTGCTGCCCACGCCCTGCGCGTACGCATCATCTTCCGCCATCCCCGACTCGTTGGTCCGCGCATAGCGCAGGCCAAGCCCTTTGTCGGCCTTGCTGATCAGATTGTTGTCTCCCGCCAGGTTCGTGTACGTATCGCCCATGGTCGTCAGCGTGTCGCCCATCCGCAGCACATCCTGATTGATGTCGTAGAGCTGCGAACCATTCACCGCATCGGTGCTGGCGGCCGACACGGCCCCGCGCGCCAGGTTGGTGAGCTTGGTGCCGCCCGTCGCGCCGCCATCCGCCGACACCGCACCGGCCAGGGTGATCAAGCTCTTGGGATCTCCCAACTTGCCGTCGTAGGTCACCGCCCGGTCGCCCAGGCTGCCGACGTTGTCGGCCACGGACTTCAGCTGGCTTACGTTCACCGCGTCCGTGTCGGACGCGCCCGCGGCCAGGTTGGTGAGGCGCCGCTCGGCCCCCGCCGAGCCTATGCTCACCTCGCCCACCGGCGCTGCTCCAGCCACCGCCGCCGTACCCGACCGGTATGCAGACGTGGCCAGCGCCGCGCCATTAGCGACCGCGTTGGCGCCCAGTGCCACGCTGCCCGCATGGCTGGCCTGGGCATCGCGGCCCAGCGCCAGCGCGTTGTCGGCCGTGGCCCGCGCGTTGTAGCCCAGCGCCGAACTGCCGGGATTCTGGGCGTACGCATCGCTAGGCGCCAGCCCCCGCTCATTGGTCCGCGCATAGCGGATGCCCAGGCCGTTGGCGTCCGTGTATGCCACGCTCGTGTCGCCGGTCAGGTTCGCCAAGGTGCCACCCAGGCTGGTGAGCTTGTCGCCCAGCGTGGTCACGGTGCCTCCCATGTTCGTCACCGTGTCGCCGAGGTTCGTCACGGTATCGCCCATGCTCGTCACGGTGTCGCCCAAGTTGGTCACCGTATCGCCCATGCTTGTTACCGTGTCGCCTAGATTCGTCACGGTATTGCCCAGGTTGTTTACCGTATCGCCCATGGTCGTCACCCTGTCGCCCACGCGCTGCACGTCCTGGTTCGTTTCGTGCAGCTGCGAACCGTTCACAGCGTCGGTACTGGCGGCCGACACGGCCCCACGCGCCAGGTTGGTGAGCTTGGTGCCGCCCGTCGCGCCGCCGTCCGTGGATGCAGGGCCGGCCAGGGTGATCAGGTTCTTGGGATCTCCCGACGGGCCGTCGTAGGTCACCGCACGATCGTTCAAGCTGCCGACGTTGTCGGCCACGGACTTCAGCTGGCTCACGTTCACCGCGTCCGTGTCGGACGCGCCTGCGGCCAGGTTGGTGAGGCGCCGCTCGGCCCCCGCCGAGCCTATGCTCACCTCGCCCACCGGCGCGGCGCCGGCCACCGCCGCCGTACCCGACCGGTATGCAGACGCGGCCAGCGTCGCGCCATTGGCGACCGCGTTGGCGCCCAGCGCCACGCTGCCCGCATGGCTGGCCTGGGCATCGCGGCCCAGCGCCAGCGCGTCGTCGGCCGTGGACCGCGCGTTGTAGCCCAGCGCCGTGCTGCCGGGGTTCTGGGCGTAGGCATCTGCAGGCGTCAGCCCCCGCTCATTCGTCCGCGCATAGCGGATGCCCAGACCGTTGGCATCCGTGTATGCCACGCTCGTGTCGCCGGTCAGGTTCGCCAAGGTGCCACCGAGGCTGGTGAGCGTGTCGCCCAGCGTCGTCACGGTGCCTCCCATGCTCGTCACCGTGTCGCCGAGGTTCGTCACGGTATCGCCCATGCTCGTCACGGTGTCGCCCAGATTGGTCACCGTATCGCCCATGCTTGTCACCGTGTCGCCCAGATTCGTCACGGTATTGCCCAGGTTGTTTACCGTATCGCCCATGGTCGTCACCCTGTCGCCCACGCGCTGCACGTCCTGGTTCGTTTCGTGCAGCTGCGAACCGTTCACCGCGTCGGTGCTGGCGGCCGACACGGCCCCGCGAGCCAGGTTGGTGAGCTTGGTGCCGCCCGTCGCGCCGCCGTCCGTGGATGCAGGGCCAGCCAAGGTAACCAGGCCCTTTGGCTCACCGTCGTTACCGTCATAGGCCACCGCCCGGTCGCCCAATGCGTTCACCGCCTGATTCGTGGCATGGAGCTGCGAGCCGTTGATGGCATCCGTGCTGAGAGCGCCGAGCCGCCCTGCCGCGACATTCGTGATGGAGCGCTCCGCGCCTGTGCTGCCCACGCTGACCGTGCTGGTGGGCGCCGACCCAGCGAACGAATAGGATCGCCCCGCGATTGCGGCGCCGGAGGTGCCGACGGCTGCCGCGGTCGCGGATCCCGCCCCCAGCGCGACGTCGCCCGAGTTTGTCGCGACCGAGTCGAACCCCAACGCCATGCTCCGCGCCGCCAGCGCGTTGGCATCGTTGCCAATGGCCAAGGCCGCCGCACCCGTAGCCGCCGAGCTATTGCCCAGTGCGACGGCCCCTGCTCCAGTGGCCCGATTGGCATTGCCGAACGCCACCGAGTTTTCACCGATAGCCGAGCTGTCGCGGCCGATGGCCACCGCGGAGAAGTTCCCTGTGGCGCCATCAGCCACGCTGCCGATGCCGATGGCCACGTCGCCATCGCGGCGCGCCTGCGCCTGCGTGCCAATCGCGACGGAGTCGGAGCCCATGGCGCGCGACTCCCCGGCAATCGCCACGGCGCCAGCACCAGACGCCTGCGCGCCCGCCGCCGCCGTGTTGGAAGACGTATTGCCGCCGATGGCAATGCTGCCGGCCGCCGTGGCGCGGGCCCATTGGCCCAGCGCGGTGGCGCCCGCCGCCAGGGCGCTGGCCTGCATGCCCACGGCGGTGCTCCGGATTGCCGCGGTCGCCGCAAAACCCAGGGCGGTCGCGCCGTTGCCTGTCGCCGCCGCATTGAAGCCAAAGACCTGCACGCCGGTGTAGCCGCCGCCATCGGCATCGCAGCCGAGCACGTTGGACCACAGGCCGGACCCGTCCTTCGGATTCTTGCCCGCGGGATAGGCCACGCCGTCCGGCCCGGTCCCTTTGGGAGAGGCGCAGCTATTCGGGTTGTACGTTGCTGCGTGGGCCTGCGGCCCCACGCCCGCCAAGCCCGCAAAGAGCGCAAGCCCCGCCACGATGGGCGCCAAGCGCAGGTCCGGCTTCAAATGCTTCCCAGCGGACTGCCCGCGTACCGTCGCGTGTTCATCTGCGTCGATCCATGCGTTCCCGAGTATCTTGGTCATGAATGGGTGCTCCAGTTCAAAAACTCTATGGAACCTCTCATCTCCGCAGCCTTTCCCTGCTTCCATGACAGGGACCGGGAACAAGCTGCGGCTACTCTCGCCCCCCTGCTTCGCAAGCGCTCTGGCCGAAGCAGGGCTGTCGCCAACCGCGCCAAACTAGCGGTCGATCTATTGATGACGGTGGAAAAGGAAATGAGCCGAGATCTACACGGGACGCCTCGCTCGCCAGCGCTGACATCCCGCAGCGACTGCATCGGGTGATGCATTGAGGTCAAGACTACGGCGCGCAATTGCAATCGCACATTGCATTCGGGCCTATGGGGTGTATCGGCCTGGCCTACCTATACGGGGATGCCACTGGCGGGTAACACACGCAGTTAAGTTTTCCTTCGTCCTGCCGTTAGTAAACAAATGGACCGCTCATTCGTCCTAGAGTCGGCAGGGGTTTCACGAGGAGCGGCTCCATGGATTTGCTGGCAACAATACGCATCTTTCTCCGCGTGGTTGAACGCGGAACCATCTCTGGCGCGGCGCGCGATCTCGACATGAGCCAACCGTCAGTCAGCGAACGCATCGACAAGCTGGAACGTTTCCTCAGCGCCCGCCTGCTGGTGCGCAGTTCCCGCAAGCTGAGCTGTACCGCTGAGGGCCGGACGTTCTACGAGCAGGGCAAGCACCTGCTCGATACGGCCGAAATGACGATAAATTCAGTAACATTCAGCGATGGACAGATACGAGGAAACTTGAGGCTCGCCGCGCCGCAGTGCCTCGGCGAGACCGTCGTACCCAGAGCCCTGATAAACGTGCGCGCAGCCCATCCTGCGCTGCACATGGACCTTACGCTGAGCGACGCCATCTCCGATCCGGTCATCGAAGGGGTCGACATCTCGCTGCGGCTGGGCCGCCTCAACGAAAACGGAGGCTATATCGCTTTTCCGCTCGGGTGGGTGGGCCGCAAGCTGGTCGCGGCCCCCTCCTACCTGGCGGCCCGCGGCCCGGTGGAAACGCCGGCGGACCTGGCCTGCCACCCTTTCATCCGTGTGAAGGCCGCTTTCATGAACGACCAGGTGCCGCTCATGCGCGAGAACGGGCCGGTGGTCCAAACGCGCATCAAGACCGCCATGACGGTCAGCCATTGGCGTCCCATGTACGATCTGATCCTCTCGGGCGGCGGCATCGGCGTCCTGCAGCATCCCGCATGCGCCAGGGCGCTGGCACGAGGACGTCTCGTGGAACTGCTGGATGGCTATCGCGTTCCGTCTCTTCCGCTCAATGCGCTGATTCCGCCACTGCGCCCGTTGCCTTTGCGCGTGCGGGCGGTGCTCGACCTGCTGAAGCGGGACATTCCGGCGCTCCTGCAGTCCGCCGTTTGAACTGGCCCAAGGCCTATGCGCCATCAGGAATGAACGCCGATTGCCCATGCGCTTCTGAGCCGTTCAACGGCGACGCTTTGCATCATTTCCCTGCCCGTTTGGCGTCTCGCTATATAGCGCGGGCGCGGATTGTTACGCCGTGGTGCAACATTGACGCCTTTCAAAGCCATCTGCTAAAAGCTTCGATATCCGCACGTTAAACGCAATGCCCCAACTGTCGTAGTGAGGTGGTGTGTGCAAAACGAGTCCGATGGCTACACCAAGCCTCAGGAACTGCGCAGTTTCCTGTTCCTGACGGCTGTCATGGCCCCCGTCCTGTCGGTCATCATCGTGGCAGGCTACGGTTTCCTGGTCTGGTTCTATCAGCTGATCGCCGGCCCCCCCGGTAGCTGATGCGACGCGACGGAACCCCTCCCATGTCCGCGCTCCCCCATTCCGCGCCGCCTGCGGCGCCGCCAGAGCTGCATATCGCCAGCATGGTGGTGCATGCCACGCCTCGCCGCTTGCCCGACGTCCGCCTGGCGATTCTTGCGATCGCCGGCGCGGAAATCCATGGCGCCTCCGACACCGGGAAACTGGTGGTCACCCTGGAAGCCCCCTCCACCGACGACATGATGGCCCGGATCTCCGAGATCCAGCGCCTGGATGGCGTGCTGGCTTCGGCGCTGGTTTACCAGCACGCCGATACGCTGGACGCGATGAACGAGGAGATTGACGATGGCAATGGCTCGTAGAGACTTCATCAAGCAATCCGCCGCCGCCGCGGCCGCCACGGTGGCCGGCATCCCCATCGTCGGCTATACGCAGAACATCGTCACCGAATCCGAGGCCGCCAAGCTCAAATGGTCCAAGGCGCCCTGTAGGTTCTGTGGGACCGGCTGCGGCGTGAACGTCGCGGTGAAGGACAACCAGGTCGTGGCCACGCACGGCGATTTCAACGCCGAGGTGAACAAGGGCCTGAATTGCGTCAAGGGCTATTTCCTGTCCAAGATCATGTACGGCAACGACCGGCTGACCACGCCGCTCTTGCGCATGAAGGACGGCAAATACGCCAAGGACGGTGAATTTGCGCCGGTGTCCTGGGACCAGGCCTTCGACGTCATGGCCGAACAGTTCAAGCGGGTGCTGAAGGACAAGGGTCCCGAGGCCGTGGGCATGTTCGGCTCGGGCCAATGGACCGTCTGGGAAGGCTACGCCGCGCTCAAGCTGATGAAGGCGGGCTTCCGGACCAACAATCTGGACCCCAATGCCCGCCATTGCATGGCCTCGGCAGCGGTGGGCTTCATGCGCACCTTTGGTGCCGACGAGCCCATGGGCTGCTACGACGACATCGAAAACGCCGATGCCTTCGTGCTGTGGGGCTCCAACATGGCGGAGATGCACCCCATCCTGTGGACCCGCGTGACCGACCGCCGCTTGTCCGCCCCCAAAACCCGGGTAGTGGTGCTGTCCACCTTCGAACACCGCTCCTACGAGCTGGCCGACAGTGCGCTGACGTTCACGCCGCAGACCGACCTGGCAATCCTGAACTACATTGCCAACCACATCATCCAGACCAAGCGCGTCAACCGCGATTTCGTCGACAAGCACACGGTGTTCCGCGAAGGCAATACCGACATCGGCTACGGACTGCGCCCCGACCACCCCCTACAAAAGGCCGCCAAGAACGCGGGCGACGCCGGCGGCTCCAAGCCGATGACCTTCGATGAATTCGCCAAGTTCGTCTCCAAGTACGACCTGGACTACACCGCCAAGCTGAGCGGCGTGCCCAAGAAGCAACTGGAAGAGCTGGCCGAACTCTATGCCGATCCGAAAGTGCGCGTGACCTCGTTCTGGACCATGGGCTTCAACCAGCACACGCGCGGCGTGTGGGCCAATAACATGGCCTACAACATCCATCTGCTGACCGGCAAGATCTCCACCCCGGGCAACAGCCCATTCTCGCTGACCGGCCAACCCTCCGCCTGTGGCACCGCCCGCGAAGTGGGCACGTTCTCGCACCGTCTGCCGGCCGACCTGGTGGTCACAAATCCCAAGCACCGCGCGCACGCCGAGGAAATCTGGCAGTTGCCCGACGGCACCATTCCCAGCAAGGTGGGCGCGCACGCGGTGTTGCAGAACCGCATGCTGAAGGACGGCAAGATCAACGCCTACTGGGTGATGGTCAACAACAATATGCAGGCGGCCGCCAACCTGATGAACGAGGGGCTGCCCGGCTATCGCAACCCCGAGAACTTCATCGTGGTCTCGGACGCCTACCCCACGGTCACGACGATATCGGCCGACCTGATCCTGCCCACCGCCATGTGGGTGGAAAAGGAAGGCGCCTACGGCAACGCCGAAAGACGCACCCAGTTCTGGCACCAGCTGGTCAACGCGCCGGGCGATGCCCGCTCGGACCTGTGGCAGCTGATGGAATTTTCCAAGCGCTTCAAGGTCGAGGAAGTCTGGCCCGCCGACCTGTTGGCCAAGAAACCCGAATACCGCGGCAAGACGCTGTTCGACGTGTTGTTCGCCAATGGCAAGGTCAACCGCTATCCCAATACCGAGCGCGCCAAGGACTACGCCAACCAGGAGGCCGAGGCTTTCGGCTTCTATGCGCAGAAGGGGCTGTTCGAAGAATACGCCGAATTCGGCCGCGGCCACGGCCACGACCTGGCGCCGTTCGACACCTATCATGAAGTGCGCGGCCTGCGCTGGCCGGTGGTCAAGGGCAAGGAAACGCTGTGGCGCTACCGCGAAGGCAGCGACCCCTACGTGAAAGCGGGCGCGGGCTTCGAGTTCTACGGCAACCCGGACGGCCGCGCGGTGATCTATGCCCTGCCTTATGAACCGCCCGCGGAATCGCCGGACAAGGAGTACCCGTTCTGGCTGTCCACCGGGCGCGTGCTGGAACACTGGCATTCTGGCTCGATGACCCGGCGGGTGCCGGAGCTGTACCGAGCCTTCCCCAACGCGGTCTGTTTCATGCACCCCGACGACGCCCAGGAAATGGGCCTGCGGCGCGGCGTCGAAGTCGAGGTCGTATCGCGCCGCGGCAAGATGCGCACCCGGCTGGAGACCCGCGGCCGCGACAAGCCGCCGCGCGGCCTGGTCTTCGTGCCCTGGTTCGACGCCGGCCAGCTGATCAACAAGGTCACGCTGGACGCCACCGATCCGATCTCGTTCCAGACCGACTTCAAGAAGTGCGCGGTCAAGATCGTCAAGGTCTGAAAGGCGAACCGGAGACAGCCATGAACCTACGCGCCCTTACTCTCGCGACGTGTGTCATCCTCGGTTCGGCCGCGTGGGCGGCGCCACCGCTGGAGGTCGAAGACCCGATGCGCGGCCCCACCCCGATCGCGCAGGAAGCCGACCCGCCGCTCATCAGCCCGGTCGAAAACAAGGACATCCGGCGCATGCGGACGTATTCGATGCAGCCGCCCACCATTCCGCACAAGATCGACGGCTATCAGGTCGACAAGGACTTCAACCGCTGCCTGGCCTGTCACGCGCGCGTGAACACCGAGGAAACCCAGGCCCCGCCCCTGAGCGTGACCCACTATATGGACCGCGACAGCAACGTGCTGGCGGAAGTCTCGCCGCGCCGCTACTTCTGTGTGCAATGCCACGTGCCGCAAACGGAGGCCAAGCCGCTGGTGTCCAATACCTACCAGGACATCGACGTGATCCTCAAGCGCCTGACCGCCCCGGCGCCCGCCAAGAAGTAAGCGACCGGAGGCAGCCATGCTCGGACTCATCAAGCGCTACTGGAACATCATCCGACGGCCCAGCGTGCATTTCAGCCTGGGCTTCCTGACGGTCGGCGGATTCATCGGCGGCATCCTGTTCTGGGGCGCCTTCAACACCGCCATGGAGCTCACCAACACCGAGAAGTTCTGCACCGGCTGCCACGAGATGCGCGACAACGTGTACGCCGAACTCAAGGGCACGATTCACTTCACCAACCGTTCCGGCGTGCGGGCGCTGTGCTCGGACTGCCACGTGCCACACAACTGGACCGACAAGATTGCGCGCAAGATGCAGGCGTCCAAGGAAGTGTGGGGCAAGATCTTCGGCACCATCGACACGCGCGAAAAGTTCGTGGAAAAGCGCCTGGAACTGGCCCAGCACGAGTGGGCACGCTTCAAGGCCAACGACTCGCTGGAATGCCGCAACTGCCACAACTACGAGTACATGGACTTCACGCGCCAGAGCCCGCGCGCGCAGAACATGCATTCCACCTATCTGGCGGACAAGAGCAAGACCTGCATCGACTGCCACAAGGGCATCGCCCACAAGCTGCCCAATATGGGCCCGGGCCCGACCTCGATGGCGCCCGAGCCGGCCGGCCCGGCCAAGGAAGTGGCGCATGCGGCCCGCTGACGCGCCGTTGCCCCTGCTCTGCGCGCGCGGCCTCGCCAGCCGTCGCGGCCATTGCGCGCCCGTGGATTTCGAACTGCATGGCGGCCAGCTGCTGCACGTGCGCGGTGCCAATGGCAGCGGCAAGACCAGCCTGTTGCGCATGCTCTCGGGCCTGCTGCGGCCGCAGGCGGGCGGCGTGCTTTGGCGCGGCAGCGACGCACGCCGCGATCCCGCAAGCTACCGCGCCTGCATGGCCTACCTGGGACACGGCAATGGCCTGTGCGGCGAGCTGAGCGCCGCCGAAAACCTGCGCTACGCCCTGCATGTCGCCGGCACCCCGCAGGCGGAAACACGCCTATCGGACACCTTGCGCGCGTGGCGCCTGGAGTCCTGCGCCGATGCTCCCGCGCGGCGCCTGTCCCAAGGCCAGGGCCGGCGGCTGGCGCTGGCTGCCGTGGTGCTCGGCGGCAAACCCTTGTGGCTGCTGGACGAGCCCGATGCGGGCCTGGATTCGGCCAGCCTGGAACAGTTGCGCCTGGCGCTGGCAACCCATCTGGCAGCCGGCGGCGCCGTGGTGCTCGCCTCGCACCGCGAGCCGGGCACCGCCGCCGCGCATACCCAAACCCTGGACATGGATGACTACGCGGATGCTGGCTACGCTGTCGCAGTTGGCGTTGCGTGAAATCCGCCTGGCCTGGAGACGGCCCGCGGACACGCTGGGCGCCACCTTGTTCTTCATCGTGGCCGGCACGCTGTTCCCCCTGGCGGTCGGTCCCGATCCCGCGCTGCTGCTGGCCATCGGGCCGGGCGTGCTGTGGGTCTGCGCCCTGCTGGGCATTCTGTTGACACTGAACCGCCCCTTCGCCCAGGACTACGACAACGGCGCGCTGGAGCAACTGCTGGTGTCGCCGCATCCGCTGCCGCTGCTGGTGGGCGCGAAGCTGGCGGCGCACTGGTTCAGCAGCTGCCTGCCCTTGATCCTGGCTAGTCCGGTGCTGGCCCTGCAGTTCGGCCTGTCGCCGCAGGCCATCGGCATTCTGGTCCTGTCGCTGCTGCTGGGCACGCCGACGCTGGCGCTGGTGGGCGGACTGGGCGCGGCGCTGACGCTGGGCCTGCGCGGCGGCGCCCTGCTGCCGCTGCTGGTGCTGCCGCTGTACGTGCCGGTGCTGATCTTCGGCGCGGGCGCGGTGTCGGCCTCGCATGCCGGCATGGGCGCCGGGCCGCAACTGTCGCTGCTGGGCGCATGCCTGTGCCTGGCCATCCTGTTATGCCCCTGGAGCGCCTCGGCGGCGCTGCGCGTGGCGCTGGACTGAGGACGCCATGCACAAGCACCCTGCCCTGGACGCGTATCCGCCCGCCGCCGCAGCAGGCGCGGGCTGGCTGCGGTACGCCTCGCCCGCCGCCTTCTATCCGCTGGCAGGCCGGATGATTCCATGGCTGGCGTTGGGCGCCGCGCTGTTCGCGGCTGCGGGCCTGTACGTGGGGCTGGCCGTGGCGCCCACCGACAGCCAGCAGGGCGAGGTCTACCGCATTCTGTTCATCCACGTCGGGGCGGCGTGGATGTCGATGTTCCTGTATCTGGTCATGGCGCTGTACGCCGCGCTGGGGCTGATCTTCAATACCCGCTTGTCGTTCATGATGATGCGGGCGCTCGCGCCCACCGGCGCGCTGTTCACCTTTCTGACCCTGTGGACCGGCGCGCTGTGGGGCAAGCCCACCTGGGGCGCCTGGTGGGTATGGGACGCGCGGCTCACCTCCGAACTGATACTGCTGTTCCTGTACCTGGGCTTCATGGCCTTGCAGGCGGCCGCCGACGACGACACGCAACGGGCCGACCGCGGCGGCGCCATCCTAGTGCTGGCCGGCGTGATCAACGTGCCCATCATTTATTTCTCGGTGCGCTGGTGGAGCACCCTGCACCAGGGCGCGTCGATCAATCTCACCACCGCGCCCAGCATGGCCCACATCATGGTGACGTCGATGCTGCTGATGGTGGCGGCGTTCTGGCTCTACAGCGCGGCGGCGGCGCTGGCGCGCGTGCGCGGCATCATCGCCGAGCGCGAGCCGGGCGCCGTCCGCGCGGGCCGCGCGCGGCGGGAGGCGCCATGAGCTGGGAAGCGCTGTTTTCGCTGCAGGGCCATAGCCCCTACCTGCTGGGCGCCTATGGCGTGACGCTGGCCCTGATCGGACTGGAAGCCGCGCTGTTGTGGCGCCGCAGCCGCAGCCGCGCCCGGCGCGCGGCGCAGCAAACCGCCAGGCGCGCGGACGGGGCTGCGTCATGAGCCCGCGCAAGCGCCGCGCGCTGGCCATCGTCGGCGGCCTGGGGCTGCTGGCCGCGGCCGCCGCGCTGGTGCTCAATGCCCTGCAATCCAATCTGGTGTTTTTCTTCAGCCCCACGCAAGTGGTGGCCAGGGAAGCGCCGGCCAGCGGCAGCTTCCGCGTCGGCGGCCTGGTGGAGCAAGGCTCGCTGCGCCGCGAGGCCGACGGCCTGACGCTGCGCTTCGTGGTGACGGACACCGCGCACACCGTGCCGGTGACGTATCAGGGCCTGCTGCCTGACCTGTTCCGGGAAGGCAAGGGTGTGGTAGTGGCCGGCAAGCTGGGGCCGGACGGCGTGTTCCGCGCCACCGAGGTACTGGCCAAGCACGACGAGAACTACATGCCGCCCGAGGCCGCCGACGCGCTCAAGCGCGCGGGCGCCGGAGCGGGCACCATGCGGGCGGAGGCGCAATGATTCCCGAGATCGGACTGTTCAGCCTGATCCTGGCGCTGCTGGTGGCGCTGGCGCAAGGCGTGCTGCCGCTGGTGGGCGCCGCCACCGGCTGGCAGGCGGGGCTACGGGTGGCGCGGCCCGCCGCCGTCGGCCAATTCGGCCTGACCACCGTGGCCATCGGCTGCCTGGCCTGGGCCTTCGTGGACAACGATTTTTCCGTGCTGTACGTGGCCGCCAATTCGCATGCGGACCTGCCGGCCGCCTACCGCTTCGCCGCAGTCTGGGGCGGACATGAAGGCTCGCTGCTGCTATGGCTGTACCTGCTGACCGCCTGGACCCTGGCCGTGGCGCTGTGCAGCCGCCGCCTGCCCCTGCCCTTCGTCGGCCGCGTGCTGGCGGTGATGGGCTGGATCAGCGTGGGCTTCCTGCTGTTCCTGCTGTTCCTGTCCAATCCCTTCGAACGCCTGATGCCGCCGGCCATGGCGGGCCGCGACCTGAATCCGCTGCTGCAGGATCCGGGCATGATCGTGCATCCACCGATGCTGTACATGGGCTACGTGGGTTTCTCCGTGGCCTTCGCCTTCGCCATCGCTGCGCTGCTGTCGGGCGAGCTGGATGCCATGTGGGCGCGCTGGGTACGCCCCTGGACGCTCGCCGCCTGGACCTTCCTGACCATAGGCATCCTGCTGGGCAGCGCCTGGGCCTATTACGTGCTGGGCTGGGGCGGCTGGTGGTTCTGGGATCCGGTGGAGAACGCCTCGTTCATGCCCTGGCTGGCGGGGACCGCGCTGATCCACTCGCTGATCGTGACCGAGAGGCGCGGCGCCTTCCGCAGCTGGACCGTGCTGCTGGCGATCTGCACCTTCTCGCTCAGCATCCTGGGGACTTTCCTGGTGCGCTCGGGCGTGCTGACTTCCGTGCATGCCTTCGCGGTGGACCCGGGACGCGGCCTGTACATCCTGGGATTCATGCTGGTGATCGTGGGCGGATCGCTGGCGCTCTATGCCTGGCGCGCGCCCAAGGTGGGCCTGGGCGGCGGATTCTCGCTGCTGTCGCGCGAGTCCCTGCTGCTGTCCAACAATGTGGTGCTGACGGTGGCGGCCGGCTCGGTGCTGCTGGGCACGCTCTACCCCGTGGTGCTGGACGTGCTGGAGTGGGGCAAGATCTCCATCGGCCCGCCCTATTTTGAAGCGGTGTTCGTGCCGCTGATGACGCCCGCGATCTTCCTGATGGGTGTCGGTCCGGTAGCGCGCTGGAAGCAGGCGGAGCTGCCCGACCTGGGCCGCCGCCTGCGCATCGCTTTCGCGGTCAGCGTGGCGACCGCGCTGCTGCTGCCGCTGGCCATGCCGGGCCCGGCGCGCCTGGGTTCGCCCATGGTGATGCTGGGCCTGTGGCTGGCGGCGTGGTCGGTCGCCAGCGCCGCCACGCACGCCTGGCAGCGCCTGACGGATGGCGACGGCCACTGGCTGCGCCGGTTGGGCCGCCAGCCGCGCTCCTGGTACGGCATGCTGCTGGCGCATGCGGGCATCGGCATCTTCATCGCCGGGGTCACGCTGGCCAATGGCTACGAGGTCAAGCAGGAGCTGCGGATGGAGATAGGCTCCACCCAGGAGGCCGGCGGCTATGCATTCACCTTCGCCAGCATCGGCCCGGCCGCCGGACCCAACTACAGCGCCCAGCGCGCCGTGTTCCCGGTGACCCGTGACGGCAAGCCGGTGCTGACCCTCTACCCGGAAAAACGTCTCTACACGGTACAGGACATGGCCTTGAGCCAGGCCGACATCGACAGCGGCTTTACCCGCGACCTGTTCGTGGCGCTGGGCGACCCCGTGGGCGACAAGGCCTGGACGGTACGCCTGCAGGTCAAGCCCTTCATGACCTGGATCTGGACGGGCTGCATCCTGATGGCGCTGGGCGGCCTGCTGGCGGCCGGCGACAAGCGCTACCGCCGCGCGCAGGAACAGGCCCGCGCGCCGCAGCCGGCCATGGCCGGCGCCGCGCGGCCCACGCGGGAGGGCGCCTGATGTTGCGCTACCTGGTGCCGTTGGCGGCCTTCCTGGCGATGGCCGTGTTCCTGGCGATGGGCCTGTCGCGCGACCCGCGGGCCGTACCCTCGGCCATGATAGACAAGCCCGCCCCCGCCATCGGCCTGCCCGTATTGCTGACGCCCGGCCAGAAGCTGGAGGTGCAGTCGCTGCGCGGCCAGGTCTGGCTGCTGAATGTTTGGGCCTCCTGGTGCGGGCCGTGCAAGGACGAACTGCCCGTGCTGCGCGAGGCCGCCAGCCGCCACGGCATTCCGCTGTATGGCTTGAACTACAAGGACAAGCCGGAAGACGCCGAAGCCTGGCTGGCGCGCAACGGCAATCCCTACATCGCGTCCGCCAGCGACATCGACGGCCGCGTCGGCATCGAGTATGGCGTCTACGGCGTGCCCGAGACCTTCGTGATCGACCGCGACGGCCGCATCCGCTACAAGCAGCTGGGCCTGATCACGCCCGAGATCTGGCGCGACCGGATCCAGCCCGCGATAGAGGCGCTGCGATGATCCGGCTGCCTGCCCAGCTGTGCCGCCTGTTGCACAATCCGTGCCGGGCCAGACTCTACACCCTGATCCGCGCTGGGCTTTGCGCCCTTCTGCTGGCCCTGCCCGGCGCCGCGCGCGCCCAAGTCCACGCGTCCGCCGCGCAGCCCTTGCCGCCTGTCCTGGAACAACGCGCCGACAAGCTGGCCCACGGACTGCGCTGCCTGGTATGCCAGAACCAGACCCTGGCCGAGTCGAACGCGCCATTGGCCCAGGACATGCGCAAGCTGATCCGCGACCAATTGGCCGCTGGCCGCAGCGACGCGCAGATCATGCGTTTCTTCGAAGACCGCTATGGCGACTTCGTGCGCTATGACCCGCCCTTCAAACCCATTACCTGGCTGCTGTGGCTGGGGCCGTTCGCGCTGCTGGCGCTGGGCTTCTTCGTGCTGTTGCGCACCTTGAAGCGTCGCGCCAGCGCGCGCGCGCCGCTGACCGCGGACGAACGCGAGCGCGCCGCCCGCTTTCTGGATACCGGATCATGACGTCGCTCTGGCTCATCGTGCTGCTCTTGCTGCTGGCGACGCTGCTCTGCCTGATCCCGCCCCTGCTGCGCCGCGCCCCAGCCGCGCAACCGGCCTCCGAAGCCAACGTGCGCGATTTCTATCGGGCGCAGCGCGAACAGCTGCAACGCGACCTCAACAACGGCAGCCTCACTGCCTCTGCATGGACGCGGGCGGAGGATGAATTGCAGCGCGACCTGCTGCAAGACCTGGAGTTGCGGCAGGCCCGCAGCACACCCTGGGCCGGGCAGCGCGCAGGAATCGTCGCAGCCTGCCTGCTGACCGTGCTGATCCCGGTGGCCGCCGTGCTGCTGTACGGCCATCTGGGCAATCCGCGCGCGGCGGCCAGCGCCGGGGTGGGCCAGCAGGCCGAGCCGCATGCCGCGGAAACCGCCAATGACATGACACAGGCCATCAACGCGCTGGCGCTACGGCTGCGGGCAGCGCCGGATGACGCCGACGGCTGGTACGTGCTGGCGCGCTCATATGAAACCCTGGGGCGCTACACCGATGCGGTGGCCGCCTATCAACAAGTGCTGCGGCTGGTGCCGGGACAGCCTGCTGTCCTGGCCGACCTGGCCGACGCGTTGCTTTCGGCCAACCAGGGCAATCCCGACGAAGCCTCCATCGCGGCGGTAGCGCAAGCGCTGGCCGCGCAGCCGGACCAGCCTAAGGCCCTGGCCTTGGCCGGCATGATGGCGCTGCGCCGTGGCGACGCGGCCGAGGCGCTGGCGCACTGGGAACGCCTGCAAGCTCAGCTGCCGCCGGAATCGGAAGCGGCGCGGCAGATCCAGTCGAACATCGCACAGGCGCGCGCCATGGCGGCCGCGCCTGCGGGAGCATCCGCCGCGAGCTCTGCTGTTGCTTCTTCCGGGACGTCCGCGGCGGCATCCGCAGCCTCGGTGCCGCCTTCGGCCTCCACTCCCCCCGCCGCCAGCTCGGCACCCGCGCCTGCGGCCACCGCGTCCTCTGCCCGCATCAGCGGACGCGCGAGCATCGCCGACGCGCTGCGCGGCCGGGTCCAGCCCTCCGATACCGTGTTCATTCTGGCGCGGCCCGAGCAAGGGTCGCGCATGCCGCTGGCCATCCTGCGCATGCAGGTGTCCGACCTGCCGCGGGACTTCGTGCTGGACGACAGCAGCGCCATGTCGCCTGACGCGACCTTGTCGAAAGCCGGCAAGGTGCGCGTAGAAATCCGCGTCAGCCGGTCTGGCACGGCGGCCGCCAAACCAGGCGACCTGGGCGGTTCCCTAGTCGGCATCGGCAACCATGCCGCCGGGCTGGAACTGGTGGCCGATACCGTCGTGCCCTAGCGCTCAGACCCGTTCGATCCGCGCCGGCAACCCCTGGCGCACCGCCGCGCCCGACACCCAATCGATCCAGACGTTGGCATGCTCGCCACGCGTGGCATCGCCAAACCCCAGGTCGTTCAAGTTCACGCCCGCGGCCAGCGCCGGATCGTGCGGCATGGACTTGCCGTCGATGACGTGAGCGCGTGCGCCCAACTCGGTATGGCCGTAGCCGTGCTCGATGCCCACCGCGCCCGGCTGGATGCCGTCGCGCAGCAGCGCCAGTCCGGTCACCGCGCCGCCCGGCGTCACGATGCGCACCGCGTCGCCGTTGCGGATGCCGAGCCGTTCGCCGTCCTGCCGGTTGATCGACACCGGGTTGTGCGGATGCACCTGGCGCAAACGATTCACGCCGATGGACATGGAGCTCATCAGGTTGGACTTGAAGGAGCTGAGCAGGAAGGGCCAGTCCTGCTGCGCGTATTGCGCCCGCATGTCGCGGCCGTCCGCCAGGCGCGTCGGATACCAGGTGGGACAGCCGCTATAGCGCTCGCCCGTCATGGAATGGCGAAAGCCCGCCAGTTCCTCGCTCCAGACCTGCAAGGGCTTGGCGTAGGCGGCGCGCGTCTGCCGCGCTCCGCCTGCTTCCACCCAGGCGTCCTGCATCTTGTCGAAACGCCCGCCGCGGCTCATCAGCATGGCGACCTGGCGCCATTCGCCCGGCTTGAGCTTCTGCTGCAGCAACGCGCCATAGCGGTCCACTCCGGTGAGCGCCATGTCGTCGTCGCTGGCCTCGGACACGGGCTTGCCGGCCGCGAAAGCGATGTTGGCCATGCCGCGCAGGAAGAAGTCCTCGGGCGTGTCCAGCGCGTACTTGGCGCCGTCCTTGTCCGAGATGGCGCCGGCGCCGAAGCCCGGCATGTCCAGCCGCTTGGCGCAGGCGATCAGGAAGGTTTCCAGGCAGACCGGCTCGTCCGTGGCCGTGCGCGCCACCCGCGGCTGCACGGCGGGCCAGCGCACGGTGGAAGCCTTGGCGACCACGTCGGCCCAGGGCGCCGAGACGCCCCAGCTTTCGTACGTGACCGTGTCCGGCACGATGTAGTCGGCCAGCGCGTTGGTCTCGTTGATGAAGGGGTTGATCGACACCGACAGCGGTAGCAAGCCCGGATCCTTCATCTTGTCGATGATGACGCTCTTCAAGCCGGCAATGCCGTAGATCGGGTTGCTCATGTGGTTGAACCAGACCTTGGCGCGGTACGGATAGCCCGCCAACGCCGACGCCAGCATCTCCGAGCTGAGGCCACCCGTGGCCGGATACCAGGGCGCCGCGGCCGGATAGGCCGGCTGGCCCGCCGCCTTCTTGCGCTTGAACTCGCTGGACTTCTCGTACGGAAAGCGGTTGCGCGACAGGCCCACGCCCTTGGGCGTGGCGCGGTTGGCGAAGCCGGCGATGTTGTAGCGCGGCCCCTGCCCGTAGGGCGGGAACGGGCCGGCGTCCAGCACCAGGCCGCCTTCGACGTTGAGGTTGCCCACCAGCGTGTTCAGCATGGCGATGGCATAGGCGGTATAGAAACCCGAGCCGCTCATCGTGCCGCCGTGCGCATCGGCCACGGCCCGCTTGCCATAGCTGGTGAAGCGTTCGGCCAGCTCTGCGATCTTGGCGGCGGGTACGCCGCTCAGCGCCGCGTATTCGCCCAGCGTCTTGCGGCGCGCTTCCTCGCGCAGCAGCGACAGCGAACTGCGCACGCGCAGGGCTTCGGGCGCCCCGTCCATGCCGGGCGCGGCCACCGTCTCGTCCACGAACAGCGTGGCCGGCGCGGCCGTGGTGTGCGGCGCCAGCGTGCCGTCTTCCAGGCGCACCACATACACGTCTTCCCACTTCTCGCCGGCATCGGCCGGACGCGGCCAACCCAGGTCGGCGCCGCGCAGGAAGCTGCCCAGGCGCGGATGGCCGGGCTCGGCCACCACCAGATGGGTGGCGTTGGTCCAGGCCGCCTCGCCCGCGGCCTTCATGGCCTCGGGACCGGGCTGCGCCAGCGCGCGGGCGTCGTAGCGTTCGTTATCCAGGATCCAACGGATCAGGCCCATGGCCAGGCCCAGGTCGCCGGCCGGATTGACGGCGACCCACTCATTGCCCGATCCGGCCGAGAGGCTGGACGAAGCCGGCAGCATGGGCGACACGACCACATAAGTGAAACTGGCTTCTTCCGGCCGCACGCGGGCCTCGGCCAACTGGCGGGCCTGGCGCTGGAACGGGTTGCCGGCCTGCGCCGGGGCTGCGCCGATGAACAGGCCGAAGCGGGCATTGTCCCAATCCGGCTTGCCATGCGGCATGCCCTTCAAGTCGCCCAGCGCGGCGCCCGCGCCCACGCGGAAACTCTGGCCGCAATAGGAACCATGGTTGCTGAAGTTGACCGTGCCGAAGGATTGCCCGGCAAAGCGCTGGATCAGCGGGGTGCGGCCTTCGTTGGACGCGTCGGTAAAGAGGAACTGGTTGACCTTGGCGCCGTACTCGGGGTTCTGCGGGTCCAGCGGCGTCTCGCGGTCGAAGATGGCGCGCAGGCCGTCCACCTGGCCTTCGCCGAACAGGTCGCCGCCTTCGCAGACTTCCTGCACCAGCTGTTCGAACGAGATGGTCTGCCACTTGCCCTCGCCGCGCTTGCCCACGCGCTTGAGCGGCTGCAGCACGCGGAAGGGGCTGTTCATCTGTTCCAGCATGGCCGAGCCGCGGGCGCAGGAGGTGGCGCGCCCTTCCAGGCCGTTGTCGCCGCCCAGTTGCGCGTAGACCTCGCGCACCGGCGCTTCCATGGCGGCCGGCCGGGTCGTGGCCAGCGGATGGTAGGGATTGCCGGCCACGCGCAGGATGCGGTTTTCCTTCGTGTCCACACGCAGGCGCACGCCGCACTGGGTCCAGCAGCCCAGGCAGCTGGAGGGACTGACCGTCTGGCCCGGCTGGGCGCTAAGCACGCCGGTCAAGGGATCGATGCGGAACTCCGGCGTCAGCGAATTGCCGCGTACCGCGTGCGCCGTGGGCACGCCGGCCGTACCTTGCGCCAGGCCCTTCACGGCCCGGACCACGGTTTCGCCGTAACCCGCCGCAAAAGCCGCCATGCCGCCGGCGACCACGCCGCCGCGCACCATCAGCTTGCGCCGCGCCTCATCGCGCGGCTGGTCCGGAGCCTCGTCCGGCGGGGCGCCGCGCTTGTCGTCTTCGTATTGCTTGTCCATTGCTTTCATTCCATGTTCTTTCGTCCAGGACCCGTTCACAGGCAGGTCCACGCGGCGGCGCTCAGGCCGCCAGGCCTCGCGCGCGCGCCGGGAACAGCTCCAGGGCGTAGGTCACGGCGGCGATCAGCGCCACGCACAGGCCCAGCACGCCCAGCATGCCCAGCAAGCCATCGCTGCCCCAGGGCATCTCGTACAGATAGAGTCCCGCGCCATACTTCGGCACGCCCTGCACGCTCATGAAGACCACCCAGCGGAAGATCCACGCGGCCGCCAGCATGGTCAGCGCCAACGCGGCCGAGGGCAGCGGCGCGGCCAAGGTGCGCGCGGGACGCTGCAGCAGCGCGACCATGCAGAAGCCGGTCGCCACCGCGCCCGCCAGGCTGACGCGCCAGATCGGGAACTCCGCGAACAGACGCAGCGCGGCGTCGAACGACGGGTCCAGGCCCAGCAGGCCCAGCAGCGTCCAGGCGCCGGCGCCCAGCGCCATCATCACCACCGCGGTCAGGCTGAGGCTGCGCAACAGCTCCACCGGCATGGCCTGCGTACCGCCGCGCAGCCAGCGGCCCACCAGGAACATGGCCCCGAGCGCGCCCAGCCAGGCGGTCAGCGCGAAGTTCACCGGCAGGAACACCGTGTGCCACAAGGGCCGCGAACGCAGCACCATGACCTCGGCGCCGGTGTAGACCAGGATGGACAGCGCCGACACCGCCAGCGCCATGCCCAGCACGCGCACCCAGCCGATGCGGCCCCACCACCAGGCAGCGCAGAACAGCAGCGCCAGCGTCACGAACACCGGCAGCAGCAAGGCGCCCAGCCACATCCACGACCAAGGCGTGACATGCGCGTAGAAATGCCAGAAGCGGCCCGGCTGGTGCAGGTCCGCCAGCAAGGACACGGGCGCAGCGATGGCGCTGACCAGCAGCACCGTCACCGCCGCGGGCAGCAACCGCCGCGCCGGCGAGCCAGCGCTGCCGAAGGCCGCAAAGGCGGCGGTCAGCGCGGTGGTGGCGCTGATGCCGATGAGGAAAAAGTACTGCACGGCCCACGGCAGCCAGGCGGCGTCGTAGACCGGCGTCAACAATTCAGAGATCTGCATGCTCATCCCCTTCGATGGCTCAATGGCCGCCAGCCAGCCGCACGCCGGCCTGGCCGTCGACCTGATGGACGAACGCATCGGGCAGGCCGATGTAATAGACATGGGGATCGGTCTTCATCTCGGGCTTGAGCACCTTGATGTCCGCCTTGTGCTCGACCAGCAGCTGGGAAATGGCGCTGTCGGGATCGTTCAGGTCGCCGATGACGCGCGCGCCGCCCACGCAGCTTTCCACGCAGGCCGGCAGCAGCCCCGCTTCCAGGCGGTGCTCGCAGAAGGTGCATTTGTCGGCGGTCTGCGTTTCGTGGTTGATGAAGCGGGCGTCGTAGGGACAGGCCTGCACGCAATAGGCGCAGCCCACGCAGCGTTCGTTGTCGACCAGCACGATGCCGTCTTCGCGCTGGAAGGTGGCCTGCACCGGACAGACGGGCACGCAAGGCGGGTTGTCGCAGTGGTTGCACAGGCGCGGCAGCATCACCATGGAGGCCGGGCCGCCAGAGTCGGGCAGGACTTCGTATTGCAGGACGGTGGTGCGGAACTGCCCTATCGGCGGCAGGTTCTCCATCGAACAGCTGACCGTACAGGACTGGCAGCCGATGCACTTGCGCATGTCCACGACCATGCCGTAGCGCTTGCCGGCCATGCCGGGGCGGCGCGGCGGCTGGCCGTTGATGCCCGTAGCCTCGGCGCGGATGGGAATGACAGTGGCCGCAGCCCCCAACCCCAGTAAGCCCTTTAGAAAGCCTCGTTTACCCGGGAGTGGCGGTTCCGGGGGGCTGGCGGGGGTACTCATGGTGCTTCTCCAAGCGTTAATTCCGTTACAGGAATTAACTTATCACCTGGAGTTATATAGAGGCTTGATAAGTATCAAACTGGGGACGGATAAGTACGAAACCGGGCCGGTCTACGGCCCCAGTCCGTCAATCCTCGATCTTGAGCGCCCGGCGCCAAGCGGCCAGCTTGTGCTCGAACGAAGCCGCCGCGTGCGCCGGGCTGGTCGACGGCAGGTCCATGTACTCCAGCGGGACGGCCAGCCCGGGCAGCACGTGGCGACGGTACAGCGCCGCGGCCTTGGCGCCATTGAAACAGACCCGGACGATGGCCGGGTGCCGTTCCAGGAATGCGGCGAAATCGTTGGCGACCAGAGTGTCGCCGCGGATGTCGGCGTCCAGGCTGCCGGGTCGTTCGCAGGCTTGCAGCACGTCCCACAGGGCGACGCCTGCGGCTTGCAGGGCATGCAGGCGCTGCGCGTAATCCAGGCCGGGATCGAAGCCGAAGACGCTGGCCGCGATGGGCCAGAAGGCGTTGCGCGGGTGGGCGTAATAGCGGCCCTGCCTGAGCGACGCCACTCCCGGCATGGAACCCAGCACCAGCACGCGCGCGCCGGCCTGCGCCACCGGGGCAAAGCCCTGGACCTGATTCTCTTGGCCCGTCAGGGCTGCGCTCTCTGTATCCGCCATTCCCGAAGGATACGCGAGCCCTCGGTTCCCGCCCCAGTGTCCGATGCATGGAACAGTGCTTATCAGCGCGGGGGACTACCGCGCGTGGGCTTGCGCCCTTATCTTCTTAACTATGACGAACGGCCCCGCTGGGGCCGCGCAACAGGAAATACGACCATGAAGAAGATTCTCGGATTGCATGCCAGCCCCCGTCCCCACTGGGTGGGCGACGGCTTCCCGGTGCGCTCCATGTTCTCCTACAACGACAAAGGCAAGAACACCAGCCCGTTCCTGCTGCTGGACTACGCCGGCCCGGCCCAGTTCGAACCGGCCGAGCATCCGCGCGGCGTCGGGCAGCATCCGCACCGCGGCTTTGAAACCGTGACCATCGTCTACAGCGGCGAAGTCGAGCACCGCGATTCCACCGGCAACGGCGGCGTCATCGGTCCCGGCGACGTGCAATGGATGACGGCGGCCTCGGGCATCCTGCACGAGGAATTCCATTCCCACGACTTCACCCGCAATGGCGGAGAACTGGAAATGGTGCAGCTTTGGGTCAACCTGCCCGCCAAGGACAAGATGGCGCCGGCCGGCTACCAGGGCATCCTCAACGCGGACATCCCGACGGTGGAATTGCCGGACGGCGCGGGCACGCTGCGCGTGATCGCAGGCAACTACGCGGGCCACGCGGGGCCGGCGCGCACCTTCACGCCGATGGACGTGTGGGACGTGAAGCTGGCCGCCGGCAAGTCGGCGACCTTCCCCGTCGCCGCGGGCCGCAACAGCATGCTGGTGGTGCTGCGCGGCACGGTGCTGGTCAACGGCGAAACCGTGGCGCGCGACGCGCAGCTGGCGCTGTTCTCGCTGGAAGGCGAGGACATCACCGTCGAAGCCAACAACGACGCGATGTTCCTGGTGTTGAGCGGCGAGCCCATCGACGAGCCGGTGGTCGGCTACGGCCCCTTCGTGATGAACACGCAGGCGGAAATCGTCGAGGCCATCCAGGACTTCAACGCCGGACGCTACGGCAAGATGCACTGAGGCCAAAGGGCCGGCGGGTATCCCGCCTCGCACCGCGAGGCGGGATACTAAGCCAGGACCCGCCCCTGCGGGCGCCGCCGCAAGCGCCCGAGCCTGATGCCGTCGCGGATGTTCAAACCGATCAGCGCAAGGTTGGCGGCGCCCGCCGCCAACTCCAGCGCCTGCACCCCGTAAAACACCCCGTCGAACAGCCCTGCCTGCGCCCGCAGCGCCAGGAACAGCGCCGCGGGCACCAGAATCAACAATCCATTGGCCGCGATAAAGGGCATGCGCCTGCGCTTGGCAAGCAGCAACGGATGCCTGCCCTTGCCGCCCATCATGAAGCCGCTGGCGGCGGTAAGCATCATGACCGGCACGAAGCCCAGCAAGGCATAGGCAATGGCCAGCTTGACCTGCGCCACCGCGGAGGTCGCCAGGAACAGTTCGGACACCGCCGTCGATATCCAGAATGCGGCCAGAAACAGCAGCGTCAGCACGGCTGCCGTCGCGTGGATTCTATGTTTCATGATCTTGCTCCGATGGCGCGGGAACGTGCGCGGCCAGCAAGCCGGTCAGCACCCTCCCCGCCGTTTCCAGTTCGGCCGCGCTGAAGCCGCCGGCCAGTTGCCGCGCGCGCTCCTTCCAGCGCGCGTCGATGGCCCCATACACGCGCCGGCCCTCATCGGTCAGCCGGTACAAGGGCGAACGCTTGTGCTGCGGATTGGCGCGGACCTCCACCAGGCGCGCTTCGGACAGCAGATTGAGCTGCTTCTGCGCGCCCTGGCGGGTCACGCCCATGGCGGCCGCAAGCTGCGGCGCGCTCAGGGGCTGGCCTGCCAGCGCCAGGGCGCCCAGCATCTGCCAGCGCGCGCTGGTCAGCGCCTCGGGCGCGACGAAGGCATCGCCCCAGTCGAGCAGCGCGCCGTTCAACTGGAACAAGGTCAGGATCACCCCGGTGAGCCGTTCTTCCTTGGTCGGATTCATGCGTGGTCTCCTTGGTGGTCCGTTATATTGACAACCAGTTTCCATTAATGAAAACCGGTTGTCAACATGAATTTGCCTTGGTTTTCTGCGCTCCGTGGACACCCGCCGCAAGAAATGGATAGAACTCCCCGCCCCTGGACGGGTTTTCCACCAGTCCGCCCGGTCCGGCGCAGCTTTACTATCAAAGCCTTCAAGACCCCGGCAGTGGAGTCCCCCACCATGCTCGATACGACGCAGTCCGCCACCAGCACTTCTTGGCCGACGGCCGGACCGCGGATCGAGTCCGTCCTGGGCTTGCCGGCGCAGCAACTGTTCGCCTCGGGCGATCTGGACGAGGCCCGCTCCATGGTCGGCCGCGTGATGCGTCCGCACCACCTGGGCGTGGTCGGCGCGCTGCAACGCCTGGACGCGCGCATGCACCACCAGCCGCTGGGCGAAGTCTCGCTGAACCGCCTGCGCTACGGCGCCAACGTCGAGATCCGGCCCGGCCCGCTGGAAGACTTTTTCCTGGTGCAAATGCCGCTATCGGGCTGTGCCCGCATCAGCAGCGGCCCGCAACAAGTGGATTCGACGCCCGATGTCGCCTCGGTCGTCAGCCCGGACGACGACCTGGCCATGCGCTGGGCCGAGGACAACGACCAGTTCATGCTGCGCGTGGGCCGCTCGCTGCTGGAACGCACCCTGGTGGGACATCTGGGCTGTGCGCTGGACCGGCCGCTGCGCTTCCAGTTGGGATTCCGCTGGCGCGAATGCCCCGCTTGGCGCTGCCTGATGAGCTATCTGCTGGACTGCTCCACGCAGCACGCGAACCTGGCCCAGCACAAACTCATCGTGCATCAGATGGAACAGCTGGTCGCCGCCACCCTGCTATCTGCCCAGCCTCACAACTACACCGGCGCGCTGCCGGGCCGCCGCGGCGCGGTGCTGCCGCGCCACGTGCGCAGCGTCCAGGACTATCTGCAGGCGCACGCGCACGAATCCGTCAGCGCCGAACAGCTGGCGCGCATCGCCGGCGTCAGCGTGCGCAGCCTGTACGCGGGATTCAAGGAATTCCTGGGCGTGAGTCCCATGCACTACCTGCGCGACCTGCGCATGGAACGCGCGCACGCCGAGCTGGTCTCGGGTGAAAGCCGCAACATCGCCGGCGTGGCGCTGCGCTGGGGCTTCGCGCACATGGGACGCTTCAGCGCCGGCTACAAGGAACGCTACGGCGTAAGCCCCAGCCAGAGCCTGCGGCGGCGCGGCTGAGGCGGCGCCGCTTCAGGGCCTGGCTGGCGCAGCCGGCTTTGCCTTGGCAGAGGAATCCTGCGCCATCACCTCACGCGCAAGCTGGTTGATCTTGGGAGCCGCTTTCATGGCGCCGTCCTTGTGCTGCGTCAGGAACTGACGCGCGTAGTACCGCTCGAGTTCGCAGGGATTCGGATTCTTGCCCGTAAAACCCACGGAAGCGTCTATCAACTTGCCGGCATGCGCCTGCTCGGCAAGAACGCGCTTGCGCATCGCCTGGATTTTCTCCGCCGCGTCCTTGCGCCCTTCCTGGGAGTTCAGGCGCTGGGCGAGCTTGGCGCGCAGCGCAGCCGGGTCTGTCGGCGCGCGGGCCAGGTCCATGCCCAGGCTCGCTTGCGCCAGGGCCATGGCCACCAGCCCTTGCACCTCCGGCCCGTCTGCCGGGTACAGCTTGCAAGCGGCGATGAAACCCATGTGGGCGACGGCCCTGTCACCCAGCCACTCCTGGCCGCTGTCGCTACCCATCGCAAAACCCAACGAATTGCGCATCGGTTCCTGCACTTCAAAGCTGCTGCTCGTGTTCTGCGCCGCGGCAAGTCCGCTGCACAAGAAAAGCGCCAGCGCCGAAATTGTTCTTTTCATCATGTTCCCCGTGAGCGCTCGCCGGCGCGGATATCTCCACGCCGGATGCTATTCCAGCATCAGCCAGAATGGTGAGCGAGGTCCCAAAACACCCGCGAGAGCAGGCCTACAGTTGCATCCGAACAACGCCTGCTTTCCTCAACCGTTGGCCGCTATGGCATGGAAGGTGGATTTCCACGAAACTCGCGCAACAGGGGGCCGCAGGTCTGGCGCAGCCCAGGGAAGGACACTCGATGAAAACACTACAAAGCAGCCTTCTTCTTTGCGCTTCGTTGTCCATCGGGACGGCAGGCGCTTCGGACGATATCGACATGCAGGCGTTCGAGGCTTCGAGCCAGGCCTTGCGCTCGGCCGATGCGAAGGCCGAAGCCAGGCGCGCAGCCGTCGCCGCGCTTTCACCGCGCCTGCAGAAAATCCCGCTCGGCGAGCGGGCCGGCGCGCACATCGCCGCCGCCGGCGCTTGCGCCATCGACGTTCCCATCGACGACATCAATAAACTGTCATCGCTGGCCGTGGCGGAAGCGGTCCTTGGCAAGCCTCTTGCCCAAGTCCCCTATGAGTCCAAAGCAATTTTGAAAGCGACCACAGACGCAATCCGAACGCCGGAAGCGGTCGCGGCGGCAACCAAGCGCCAGCAGCGACTGCAAAAATTGGCTCAGGCCGAGCGCGACTGGGTTTCCCAAGTACGGGTCGCGGTAAAAAAGATCAATCCCAAAGGCGAATCCAGCGACTGCCGGCATCTGCGTGGACAGATCGACGATCTGCTGGACAATGCGGACCGCGACAACTCTCTCAACAAGGCCGAGCTGGTTCTGTTTGCGGTCCAGGAGCTTCAAGGCCAAGGCAAGCCGTCGTCCCGCTGAGCGGCCCCGCGCCTAGGGCTGTTCGACCCAGGGCGCCGCGGCCTCGGCCCGGCTCCAGAGACGCCAGCCGTGCCGGTAGGCATGCTGCAGATAAGGCCCGCGCAAGATGCGCGGTTGGCTATCGGTGGCCTGTTCCGTGCCTAGCAGATGCAGGACCTGAGTCCAGTCGGCCAGCCCGCCCCGGGCGCCGCGCAATGCCGCATCCGCGAGCTGACCGGCCTGCTCCACCGACCCGGCCCGCACCAGAAAGCAGGTATCCGCCCCGTTCGGGCCGCCGGTGTAAGGGTCCTCGGATTCGTTGCCCCAGCGTATCGCTTCGTACAGATTCATGTCCCTGCCCCGTCCAATCGACAGCGGAACGATACCAGCAGACACGCCCCGGAAACTGGCGGCGGACAGGGCCTGCCCGAAGGAACGCCCGACCTAGAACGGAATCCCCAGCTTCACATACAGCTGCGCGCCTTCGGGCCGGTTCTTGACCTTGAAGTCCTGCTGCCACTTCGCCGTGAACAGCCAGCCTTTTTCATTCATGTAGCGTACCGAAGGGCCGAAGCCGAAAGCCCGGGCGCGGCCCGCGGCGCTGTTGGGGCCGCTGTCGTCGGTGACCTGCTGGAAGGCGTAGCCGCCCACCCCCAGCACCCAGCCCTTGCCCACGCCCCAGCCCAGCGCGTAGTCGGCGTGCAGCGCCTGGCCCGAACGCGTATCGGTGGCCGAGTTGGTGAAGTTGAAGTCGTACATGACTTTCAGGTCGGCGTTGAAGCCGTCCGGACTGATGCGGCTCAGCGCGAACACCGGCTGCGCAGTCCAGTAGTTCTTGCCCAGGCTGGACGGGTCCTTGCGGTTGTACTCGCCGGTCGGCGCGTACATGTCCAGCCCGACCACGTAGTGCAGGCTTTCGGACGGGTGATAGCCCAGCGCCACGCCCAGCGTCATGTCGCCCAGCCCGGTGCTGCGGTTGCGCTGGCCGGCAGCCTTGGCGGTCACGTCCAGCAGCGGCGCAATGGCGTGGAAGGCCAGCTGTCCGCCCATGACCTGCTGCTGCGTGACCCAGATCAGGCGCGGCGCCAGCACGTTGACGTCGACCTTGAAGCCAGGCACCGGCACGCGCTCGCCGTCGTTGCCGCGCAGCGTGTCGTAGCGCGCCCCGCCGGCATAGACCAGCATGTGCACGCCGGGTGGCGGCAGCGCGCCCGACATGAAGTTCTCCAGGCCGTCCGGGTAGATGCCCAGGCCGCCGCCCTCGGTGGCCTGGGTCCCCGCGCTGGCCAGCGCCAATGCCGTGGCGCTGGCCAGCCGCCGGAGTTTCAGGTGTCCGCTCATGTTCCCCTCCTGCCTATTTGTTGTGCGACGAGATAGCCGGAGCCGCCGCCCAGCCCGGGACCCGGGTGAGTGGCGGCGCCGATATGAAAGAGATTGCGCAGCGGCGTGCGGTGGCCGCGCGCGCCATGGCCGCCAGCAAAGGGCCGCAGCCAGAAGAACTGGTCAGGCGAACACACGCCCGAATAGGGATCGCCCCCGACCAGGTTGCAGTTCAGGCCTTCCAGGTCCGCCGGCGAGTAGGCACGGCGGCCGACGATGCGCCGCGTCAGGCCCGGCATCACGCGCTCCATGCGCGCCTGCACCCTGTCGGCCATGGCCTCGCGCACCGCCTCGTTCCAGCGGCCGTCGGCGGGCGCCGCGATCTCGCCCGCGGCGTCGCCCTTGATCCGCGCCGGCAGCTCCTGCATCTGCACCCACAGGATCCAGCCGCCTGGCGGCGCGCGCGTGGCATCGACCGCGACGGGCTGGCCGATGGCCAGCGTGGGACGCGCCGGCAGCAAGCCATTGTTCGCCTCGGTGACCGAGGTGCAGACCTGCTCCATGCTCTCGGTCAGATGCACCAGCGGCACATGGCGCAACTCCGGCGTGAGCCAGTCCGGCGGCGCGTCCAGCGCGAAATGGATCTGCATGCCGCCGCGGCCGTAGCGGTAATTGGCGGCGCGTTCGCGCATGGCGGGCGGCGCGTCGGGCAGCAACTGCCCGTACAGCTGACCCGGCGCCACGTTGCAGACCACCGCCTCGGTGGCCCGGTACTCCCGCCCTGCCGCCACTACGCCCACGGCCCGGCGGCGCCTGCCCTCGCCGCGCGTGACGATGCGTTCGACGTGCGCGCCGGTCTGCAAACGGCCGCCGTGCCGATCGATGACGGCGGCCAGCGCATCCACCACGCCGCCGCCGCCGCCCTTGACCACCGGCATGCCGCCGGCCACCACCGCAGCGAAGGTCAGCTTGCCGATCAATGCGGAACAGGCATCGTCCGGACCCAGCCCGGTGTGCAGCACCCAGGGCGCAATCAGGGCGCGCGCGGCGTCCGACTGCAAGGCGCGCTCGGACCAGCGGCGAAAGCTCTCCATCGAATCGGCGGCGAAGGCGGCCAGACCGTCCATGCCTCGTTTGCGCCATTCGCCGAACAGCAGCTTGAGCATGCCGGTGCCGTAGGGGTTCTGGCCCAGCAGGCCGAAGGTCAGCGCGGCGTCCGCGCCGAACAGGCGCTGGGCCATGGCGGCGAAGGCCGCGCCGTCGCCGGGCGCCCAGGCGTCCAGCCGCCGCGCGCTGTCCGCCACGTCCTGCTTGAGCGCCAGGCCCGAACCGTCCGGCAACACCAGCCCGGTGGCGTACTCGCCTTGCATGAATTCCAGTCCGGCCTCGCGCAACGCCGGCTTGAGCGCCGCATAGGCGGGGCTGCCCATGAACAGCGGGTACCAGCAGGACAGCACGTCGTGGCGGTAGCCGGGGAACAGTTCCTCGGTGCGGATGCAGCCGCCCAGCCTGTCGTTGCGTTCCAGCACCAGCACCGACTTGCCGCGCTGCGCCAGCAAGGCCGCGCAGACCAGCGAGTTCATGCCGCTGCCGACGATGATGACCTGCGCCTCGGACTCCAAGGACATGATGCGCTCCGATGAGTAGTAGGCCGCTACGCGGCGGTCAGCGCGGTGAAGCGCCCGGCATGGAACACCAGCGGCGTGGCCGCCACGCTGGCCACCCGCAGCACCCGGCCGAACAGCAGCAGATGGTCGCCCGCGGGGCTTTGCTGGTCGTTGGCGCAGACCAGCGTGGCGACGGCCCCGGCGATGGCGGGTACGCCTTCCGGCACGTCGTGCACCGGCGCGCCCGCGAACTTGTCCGGAACCGAGGAACTGGCGAAACGCATGGCCAGTTCTTCCTGGCCGCAGGCCAGCACGCTGATGGTGAAGTGGCTGCAATCGCGGAACGCCGCCAGGTTGGGCGAATGGTTCACCAGGCTCCACAGCACCAACGGCGGATCCAGCGACAACGAGGCGAAGGAATTGATGGTGAGGCCCACCTGGCGGCCGTCCGGACAGCGTGTGGCGACGATGGCCACGCCGGTCGGATAGCTGCCCAGCACGCCGCGCAGGACCTTGGGATGCAGATCGGTGCAGCCCCAGTCCAGAGGCAGGCCCGCTGCGCAGCCCGTCATCATGCCGCCGCCCGCGCCGGTTGCGCCGCAATGAAGGCTTCGCAGGCCGTGGCGTCGCCCCACCAGGGATACAGCGACGGCGGATGGTTGAAGCCGTTGGCGATGGCGCTGGCGATCGCAGGCGTGTGGTCCGCGGCCTGCAACAGCTTGAGCAGATGCGGCGCCGGCGGCAGCAGCATGGAGTTGGTCCATTCCACCACCGCGCCGCCATAGTCCCAGAAGCGCTCGAAGGTGCGCTGCATCCATTCGGCGGTAAAGGTCGCGTCGCCATGCGCCAGGATCGCGTCCAGGTAGACGGCGCAGGCCTTGGTGGCGTTGTTCGAACCCTGCCCCGTGATCGGGTCGTTGGTCACCACCGCGTCGCCCAGGCCGAACACCAGCCGGCCCGACGGCAGGGTCAGCACCGGCTTGCGCACCGTGGGCGCGAAGCTGCCGGCCAGGATGCCGTTGGCGTCGGTCAGTTCCACTGAACCGCAACGGTCGGCCTCCCAGGGCAGGTAGGTGTGCAGGATGTGCAGGCTTTGCGCCAGGTGCTCTTGCGGCGACTTGATGTCGCGCCAGCAATCCATCGGACCGCCGGGCACGCCTTCGAACACCATGATCTCGCAGGGGCCGCTGGTGGTCAGCGCCGGAAACACGAAGTACTCGCCCACGCCCGGAATCAGGTTGAAGGCTACCCGCGAATGATCCGGCGCCGCGCGCATGCCGTGCACATAGGTCAGCGCCAGCGCGCGCTGCGGCCGGTCGAAGCGCGAGCGTAGCGCGTCGCGCTCGAACAGCTTGACCACTTCGCCCTTGCCCGCAGCCAGCAGCACCAGGTCGTGCGAGGCCGCCAGCAATTCGAGTTCGGCCACGCCGCCGTCCTGGATCAGCAGCCTGCCGCCGCGCGCCGCGAACAGTTCCATCCACGCCGGCATCTTGATGCGCTGGTCCACCGCCTGCGCCGGCCGGTCCAGGCGCGCGACCCAATCGATCAGCTTGTGGCCGGGCCGTTCCGGATGCGGCAGCGCCAGGCCGATGCCGTCCACCGTAGGGCATTCGGCTTCCCACTGGTTCAGGCCCAGGTCGCGCTCGACTTGCAGCGAGGCATCGAACATGCACTGGCTGGACATCACTTTGCCCTGGCGGATATGGTCCGGCTCGCGGTTGGTGACCACGGTCACCTCATAGCCTTTGTCCAGCAGTCCCAGCGCCAGGGGCAAGCCCGCCTGCCCGCCACCCACGATTGCGATTCGACGCATGATTGCTCTCCTTTGTATGTCTAGGCGGCCAGGCGCGGAATCGCGGGCTTGGCCTGTTCGGGACCCATGGCCGAGTAGCCGCCGTCCACCGCGTAATCAGCGCCGGTGACGAAACTGGCATGGTCTGAAAGCAGGAAGGCGACCACCTCGGCCACTTCGGCCGGATCGCCCGCGCGTCCCAGCAAGTGGTAATCCGCGGCCACGCGGTCGGTCTTGGCGCGGTCGCCCTGCGTCAGCTCGTCCATGACGCGCGACCAGGTCCAGCCCGGCGACACGGAGTTGACGCGTATGCCGTCGGCGGCATAGTCCATCGCCATGTTGCGGGTCACTTGCAGCAGCGCCGCCTTGGAAACCGGATACAGCCAGCGCCCGGTCTGCGCCACGCGCGACGAGATACTGGTGAAATTGACGATGGCCCCGCCGCCAGCCGCGACCAGATGGGGATGGACCGCGCGCGCGGCCATCACGGCGCTGACCAGGTTGACGTCCAGCGCGCGCAGCCAGTCGGCGCGGCCCGACGCGGCGCCGTCGTCCAGATAGGTGGCCGCCAGATTGACCAGGAAATCGATGCGGCCGAAATGCGCTGCCGCGTCAGCCACGCCGCGCTCCAGCTGCGCGTCGTCCGCAATATCCACCGGCCAGAAGCGCGTGCCGGCCGGATCGGCGGCGGCCACGCGTTCGCCGCCGGCGGCATCGATGTCGAACAGCGCCACGCGCACGCCCTTGGCCCGCAGCGCCGCAACCACGCCCGCGCCGATCAGCGTGGCGCCGCCGGTCACGATGGCCACCTTGTTGTCCAGACCCTTCATCGCATCACCTCACCGTTAGCTGATTGAGTGAGGCGAATACTGGCGCCGCGCGCCGGGGCGGCGATAGCCGGATCCGGCTATCGCTATCCGCTGACTGCGCTTATTCGGGGAAAGACTGATCCATGTCCAGGCGGCGTGGCCGGAAACTGCGGCGCCTGTCCGCTTCGTGCAAGCGCGCGGGCTGCGGGGCGGACAGACGGCCCGATGCCGCCGCGGCGCGGCGAGCCGCCAGACGCGCTGACACTAAATATCGGCTACATCGCGCAGCCGTACGCCGGAGAAGTTGGCCGCACTCAATGCATCAAACATCGCGCGGTCGCAGATGGGAGGTGCTCCCATGCGATCCTGGCGGAAGATATGGGCATCTCCCACAACATCCTGTTTGAACACCAAGCTGGCTCCGCCGACGAGGCTATAAAGTTTCTCGTCCTCGCCGGTCTGATAATTATGGTCGAGCTTGATCCTCACGCGAGAAGAGGCTTCATCCAGGGCATCGAGTCTGCGCAGCACATTGCCTAGGTAGTACTGCGGAGCGGGGCTGCCGTCAGCAAGGCTGAAGTCGCATGCCACAAATGCAAACGCCTCGGCGTCCAACTGCTCAAACAGTTGCTTCAACGGCTCCGACACAATCCATATGCCAGCGAGCTCTTCCAGATCGCGTGGCATTCCGCCCTTCTCCGGTACATGAACCAGGTGGGGACGCTCCGGATACTGATCTGGCATTCCATTAGGGCGCGAGACGACATTCATTCCCGGGTCGATCAGCTTCTCTTCGTTGGCGATTTCGATGCCGGGAACCCTGCCGTTTTCCAAGAAGCTGGCGTCGATCAGGAAAAATTCGCCCTTATGAGATGCGGCTTCGGCTGAAACTTCAATGGCGGTCGGTTCGGTCACGGTGGCTTCCATCATGGATGCGGGGGCAGAACGGGAATGCAGTTGAGCCGATGCTAGCGGGGCTTTGGCGCAGCCACAAGTTCCGTCGAAGTGGTCTTCAGCATGCTGATGCAGGGAAATGCAGCCAACCTGCTCCAAAGTTCATAACACGCTCTAGGATCGGCCCGCCTTGCGCGAAGCGCGCGCATGCTCCTTGATCAGGCGCACGAAACGCTGCACCTGGCGGCTGGGGCGGTCGAAGCGCGAACGCACCAGGCTCAGCGACAACGGTATCGACTCGCGCAGCGGCCGCGTCACCACGCCGGGCCAGCCCTGCTGCCCGACCGAGAACTCATCGACGATGGCCACGCCCGCGCCCACCCGCACCAGCGCGCAGGCCAATTCGGCGCGCACGATTTCCACGGCCGGATTCCAGCTGACGCCGGCGCGCTGGAAGGCCGCGGCCACCAGTTGCCCGAACGGGATGTTGCGGTTGTAGAGGATCAGCTTGCACTCGGCCAGGTCGGCCAGGCTCACCGCCCGCCGCGCGGCCAGGGGATGGCCTTGCGGCAGGATGCAGACCATCTCGCCGGTGGCCAACGGCTCCACCACCAGGTTGGGATGGTCGATGGGCAGCACCGACACCGCCAGTTCCGCCTTGCGCCCCAGCAGTTCGTGCGCCATGTCGGACAGCAGCGTGGTGTGGAACTTGAGTCTGACCTTGGGGTAGAGCTCCAGGTACTGCGCAATCACGGGCGGCACGAAGTTCAGCGCCAGGCTGGGGCTGGAACACAGGGTCAATGCGCCCTCGGGCCGTTCGGCCAGGTCGCGCGCCAGTTCATCGATGCGCAGGGCTTCGTCGAACAACGCCCCCACCTCCTCGAACAGGCGCTGCGCTTCCGGGGTGGGCGTGAGCTTGCCCTTGTCGCGTTCGAAGAGCTGCAGGCCCAGGCTCTGCTCGGTGTGGGCGATGAGGCGGCTGATGGCTGGCTGCGACACGAACAGCAGCTTGGCCGCGCCATTCATGGAACCGGTCAGCATCACCGCCCGGAACACTTCCATCTGCCTGAGCTTGAAACGCATGGCTGATCCGATAATCGTTTGTTATAACCCCTGGCCAACTTAGCATAAGCGCTGCTATCACGCATTCATTAGCATTCCAGATGGCTCCTGGCACGTATCCCAGGGCGATTCGATAAAGGGAATGCATGACACTGACAGTAGGATTCGTGGGCCTGGGCATGATGGGCCTGCCCATGCTGGAAAACCTCGCCGGCGGCGAAGAAGGCTTCAACATCCTGGCGTATGACCGCGACCCCGCGCGCCTGGAGCGCCTGGCCGGGCATCCCGCATGGAACCGGACGCTCAAGCCGGCCGCCAGCCTGCAAGCCCTGGCCGCTTGCGACGTGGTTATCACCATGCTGCCCGACAGCGCCATCACCAATGCGGTCATCGAAGGCGAGCACGGACTGGCGGGCGCGATGCGTCCCGGCTCCGTGCTGCTGGACATGGGCTCGTCCAATCCGGCCGAAACGCTGCGGCTGGCGCCGCGCCTGCGCGAGGCGGGCATCACGCTGATCGACGCGCCCGTATCGGGCGCGGTGGCCAAAGCCGCCGCCGGCACGCTGGCCATCATGGTGGGCGCCGACGCGGACGGACTGGAACGCGTGCGTCCGCTGCTCTCGCGCATGGGCGCTTCGCTCATCCACACCGGGGCGGTGGGCTCCGCGCACGCCATGAAGGCGCTGAACAATTATGTCTACGCGGCCGGCCTGCTGGCGGCCAGCGAGGCGCTGCTGATCGCGCAAGGCATGGGCCTGGACCTGGAGGTGTTCACCGACGTGCTCAACGCGTCCAGCGGCCGCAACGTCGCCACCGAAACCAAACTGCGCCAGTTCATCGTGCCCGGCACCTACAACGGCGGCTTCGCCCTGGCCTTGATGGCCAAGGACCTGCGCACCGCCGACGCGCTACAGGCGCTGGCCGGCGTTCCCGCCACGCAACTGTCGCTGTGCACGGAACTGTGGCAGCGCGCGCTGGCGGACATGCCCGCTGGCGTGGACAACACCGAGATCCACCGCTACCTGGAACGCCTGCAAGCCCGCGCGCCGGCCTGATCCCGCGCCGCCCCAACAATAAAGACATCCACAGGAGACAAGCATGAAACGATCCGCCGCCACGCTCGCGCTGGCGCTGGTGCTGGGCGCGCCGCTGGCGCCCGCCGGCGCCGCGGGCTATCCCGACCACCCCATCCGCATGGTCGTGCCCTTCCCGCCAGGCAGCATCACCGACGTGGTGGCGCGCAGCCTGGGTAAAGCCATGGCCGACGATTTGGGCCAGCCGGTGGTAGTGGAGAACAAGCCTGGCGCCAACGGCATCATCGGCACCCACGACGTGGCCCGCGCCAAGCCTGACGGCTACACCCTGGTAGTGGTGGGCGTGTCCACGGCGGCCAGCGGCGTGAGCCTGTTCAAGGACCTGCCCTACAACCCCGCCACCGACCTCGCGCCCATCGGCGCCGTCGCCGAAACGCCTTACCTGCTGGTGGGTTCGCCGCGCATGCCGGGCACCCAGGTCTCCGATCTGTTCGCCTATGGCGCCCAGCATCCCGGCAAGCTGACCTATGCCTACGGCTCGGGCAGCGCGCAGGTGTTCGGCGCCAAGCTGGCGGCCATGGGCAAGATCAATGTCACGCCGGTGCCCTACCGCGGCGGTCCGCAGGCGCTCACCGACGTCATCGGCGGCACCGTCGACCTGACCTTCACCGACCTGGCCAACGGCCTGCAGCAGGCGCGCGCCGGCAAGGTTAAGACCTACGGCGTCAGTACGCCGGAACGCTTTCCGCTGGCGCCGGACATCCCCACGCTCAACGAAACCGGCGCCCCCGGCTTCGACCTGACCGTGTGGTTCGGCCTGATGGGTCCGGCCGGCCTGCCCGCGCCCGTGGTCGAGCGCCTGTCGCAATCGCTGGGCAAGGCCTTGGCCAATGGCGAACTCAAGCAGACCTATGAACGCCAGGGCCTGACCGTCAAGCAGCAGACCCCGGCCGAATTCGGCGGCTTCGTACGCGCCGAGATCGACAAATGGGCGGCCATCGTCAAGGAAACCGGCATTCCGCCGCAATGAACGCCCTCTTCAACCGCAACTTGGAATTCACCGCATGTCGCTGATCGATATCCGCAAACGCTGCCTCATCGTCGAGACTACCTACCACGAGAACGGCCCGGCGCCCGAGCGGCCGCTCAAGCTTGCCGCCGCCTGCGCCGTCATCCGCAATCCCTATGCCGGCCGCTACGAACCGGACCTGACGCCCTTCATGGCCGAACTGCGCAGCCTGGGCACGCTGCTGGCGACCGAGTTGGTGGACACGCTGGGCGGCAAGGACCAGATCGAGGTCTACAGCAAGGCCGCCATCGTCGGCCTGGACGGCGAAATGGAGCATGGCGCGGTCTGGCACGAGGCCGGCGGCTGGGCCATGCGCAGCGTGCTGGGCGAGCCCCGCGCCATGGTGCCCGCCGTCAAGGCCGTGGCCGTGGCCGGCTACCGCATGATGGTGCCGGTGCACTACATCCACGCTTCCTACGTGCGCAGCCACTTCAACAGCATCGAGATCGGCATCCAGGACGCGCCGCGCGCCAATGAGATTCTGTTCGCCCTGGTCATGGGCACGGGCGGCCGGGTGCATTCGCGGCTGGGCGGGTTGACCAAGGAAGCCGTGGCGGTGCACGACGGGCAACGGTAGCGGCTGTGCAGGTCTGCGCGCCAGGGAGGCGCGCAGAGTCCTAGGCGCCCGGGATCGTCAGCGACAGGCCCGCGCGGTCGGCCACATTGCAGATGTGGGCGCGCATGGCGCGGCGCGCAGCGTCGGCCGACCCCGTCGCCAGGGCATCGATGATGGCCGCATGTTCGTATATCGGCTCGCGCACGCGCGCGGGATCGGCGAACGCCACCTGCCGGCTGCCGTCGACCACATCGGCGATGCTCTCGGCCAGGTCCAGCAGCATCGGGCTGCCGGCGATCTCGTACAGGCAGGCGTGAAAGGCGCTGTCGCCTTCCGACATCGCCACCAGGTCGCCGGCGTCGGCAGCCTGTTCCATGTACGTGATAGTGGCGCGCAGGCGGGCCAGCCCCGCCTGCGTGACGACGCCCGCCGCCAGACCAGCGGCCAGTTCTTCCAGCTGATTACGCACCAGATAGACGTCGCGCAAGGCATAGCGGCCCTGGAAGCGCCAACGGCCATAAGCGCTGCCCAGGCCTTTTTCGCCAGGCCGGGCGATGAACACGCCGCGGCCGGCTTCGCTGCGCAGCAGCCCCAGCCCTTCCAGCATGGTGATGGCCTCGCGCAGCGAGGCGCGGCTGACGCCTAGTTCCTCGGCCAACTGGCGTTGCCCGGGCAGTTTGCCGGCCTCGGCCCAATCGCGCTGGCGGATACGGGCCTGCAACTGCTGGGCTATGTGTTCGACGGTGTTCATCGCGGAATTCTCAAGGCGTGGGCGCGCGGCGGTCGCCCGGTTTGGCGTTGACAGCCATATACTGCCTGGGCATTATGACATTCAACTGGTCTGACCGGTTAGGATAAAGCCGTACTGCAAAGCGCCCCGGCACGGCCGCGGGCCCCACGCCCCTTCTTGTTCATAGCGCCGCTCATGACCGACCTCTACGACCGATTTGCCCGCGCCGTCGACGCGATGGCCCGACTGGCTGACTACCCCTATTCCGAACGCCGCCAGGCCTGGCTGGACCGGCTGCGCATCAACCTGCCCGAATTGACCGTGCTGGACTCGCTGGCGCCGGAAGTGGAGTTGGGCTACCTGGCGCCGCCTGCCGCGCCAGCCGATAAGCTGCCCGCCGCGCAGGCCGGCCGCGGTGTCGCGGTGTCGCGCCACGCGCGCGGCATCGCCGCCATTGCGCGCGAATGCCGAGACGATCCGGCGCGCGCGGCCGAGGCCGCCAAGGCCGCGCTGGCCGCGGCCCGCCAGCAGGCTGACCTGAACGCCTTCATCAGCCTCTCAGACACGCCGGCGCTGGACGGCGCGGCGGCGGCAGCCGCGCGCAAGCTGCGCGAAGGCGCCGCCATGCCGCTGATGGGCGTGCCGATAGCCGTCAAGGATCTGATGCAGGTCGCGGGCTTTCCCCAAACCAACGGCAGCGGCGGCCTGAAGCCGCCGCCGGCGCTGCGCGATGCGCTGGCGGTGGCGCGGCTGCGCGAGGCCGGCGCGCTGGTGGTGGGCACCACCAACCTGCATGAACTGGCCTACGGCATCACCAGCGAAAACCCGCACTACGGCTGGGTCGGCAATCCCCGCGGGGCGGGCTATACCGCGGGCGGCTCCAGCGGCGGCTCGGCCGCGGCGGTGGCTGCCGGCATCGTTCGGCTAGCCATAGGCACGGACACGGCCGGTTCCATCCGCATCCCCGCCGCGTGTTGCGGCGTGGTCGGCTTCAAACCCACCTTCGACGCCATTTCGCGCGAGGGCGCGCAGGCGCTGGGCGCCAGCCTGGACCACCTGGGGCCCATCGCCGCCAGCGTGGCGGACGCCGCCCTGGCCTATTCCATCATGTCGGGCCAGGCGGAACGCACCGTCAGCGCGGGCGCGCTGACCGGTCTGCGCGTGGGCGTGCCGCGTAATTACTTCTACGACCCGCTGGCCGAGGACGTGGCGCAGGCGGTCAACCATGCGCTGGCGCTGATGCAGGCCGACGGCGCCACGCTGGTGCCGCTGGACCTGCCGGGCGTCGAGCACAGCGCGGCGCTGCAATTCGCCACCCTGTGCAGCGAAGCCACCGACATCCACTGGCGCCGGCTGGTCGACCAGCCCGAGACCCTGGGCGACGACGTGCGCGTGCGCCTGGAGATCGGCCAGTTCCTGCCCGCCACCTGGTACACGCGGGCGCAGCGCGGCCGCGCCGCGCTGGCGCAGATGTTCGACCTGGCGATGCAGTCGGTGGACGTGCTGGTCACTCCCACCCTGCGCATCGAGCCGCCGCGCTCGGGCGCGGGCGCAGTCACGATCGCCGGCCGCGAAGTGCCGCTGCACACCGCCGTCACGGGGCTGACCATGCCTTTCAACCTGACCGGCATGCCGGCGCTGACCTTGCCCTGCGGCAGCGGCCGCAACGGCCTGCCGCTGGGACTGCAGATCGCCGGGGCGCGCGGCGCCGACTGGCGCGTGCTGAACACGGCCGCGCGCGTGGAAAACCTGCTGGCGGCCTGACGCCACGGTAATGGCCGGCGCCCTCGCTGGCGCCAGCCATCATGCTGACAAGCTCAAACTGCTGGTAAGCCCTAACTGGTCAGACCGGTACTACAGGATTAAAAAAACAGGCAGAATTCCCGCCCGCCGACACCGTTCGCCCGCGCGAATGGCGGCATCGCCGTATCTCCTTTCCAAAAGGAAACCACGATGAAACTGCTCCGCCTCGCCGCAGCCGTATCCGCGGTCGTACTCGCCTCTGCCGCCCATGGCGCCGATCCCGTGGTCATCGGCGTGAGCATCGCGCAATCGCCGCCCGGCTCGGTGGTGCAAGGCACCCAGGTCAAAGACGGCGTGGAGATCATCGCCAAGATGATCAACGACAAGGGCGGCGTGCTGGGCCGGCCGCTGAAGATCATCTACGAAGACAACCAGGGCATCCCGGAAAAGGGCCGCGCGGCGGCCGAAAAACTGATCTCGCGCGACAAGGTCGTGGCGGTGACGGGCGGCCACCAGAGCTCGGTCTGCCTGGCCGAGATCGAAGTCGCGCACCGCTACAAGGTGCCCTACGTCAACACCAATTGCTGGTCCGACGACGTGCGCGCCAAGGGCTATCCGGAAGTCTTCAATCCGGCCAACTACAACACCCGCGTTTCCAGCGCCATGGCCGACACCATCGCCGCGCTGAAGGTCAAGAGCGTGGTCGCCTTCGCCGAGAACACCGACTACGGCATCGGCCAGGCCAAGCTGCTGGGCGAATTCCTCAAGAAGGCCGCGCCGCAAACCCAGTACAAGTACATCGCGCTGGACCGCGCCGGCAAGGACTTCACGCCTGCCGTGCTGCCCCTGCGCGCCAGTCCGCCCGACCTGGTGGTCAACATCATGCTGCCGCCGGCCGCCTACATCCTAATGAACCAGTTGTACGAACAGGGCGTGGCGCCCAGCGCCAAGACCTGGTTCTATGACGGCGCCGGCATCGCCGACTACCCCGACTTCTGGAAGAACGTGAAGGAAGCCGGCAAGTACATGCTGGCCTTCGGCCTGTACCACCCGCAAATGCCCATGCCGCAGATCGGCATGGACGTGGCCGCCACTTACCAGAAGCAGGCCAAGACCGAACCCAACCGCCTGATCTTCCAGGCCGCGGACTCGGTGCTGCTGATCGCCCGCGCGATCGAAGAGGCCAAGTCCACCGACAGCGCCGCCATCATCAAGGCGCTGCAAGGCATGCAGTTCGAAGGCGTGCGCGGCAAGTTCGGTTTCTCGCAGCAGCCGGGCTACACCTACCAGCAATGGGTCGACATTCCCTACGTCACCTATCAGCTGACCGAGGTGGACCAGCCGCTGAGCAAGACCACGCTGATCCAGGCCACCGGCCAGCCGCTGCAGGTCGACAAACTCGTCAAGCCTGCCAAGTAACGGTACCCCCACGCCGCGCCTTCGGCTTGCTGCCCCCCGAGGGGGCGCTTTTTGCCTTGGGGCGGCCCGGCGGCAAAAAGAACCGGATCACCTCCACAGCATGACCGCAACACGCCGGGGCCACGCCCCGGCGCCAGGGAGAATCGAGTGCTGGCATTGGACCTGTTCGTCAACGGCCTGATCATCGGCCTGTACTACGCGCTGATGGCGGTCGGCCTGACCATGATCTTCGGCATCCTGAAGGTCGTGAACTTCGCCCACGGCGAGTTCTACATGATAGGCGCCTACACCTACACCCTGGTCTCGCTGGCCCTGGGCGTACCGCCCTGGCTGGCGCTGCCCATCGCCGCCGCCGCCGGCGCGCTGCTGGGCTGGGCCACGGAACGCTGGCTGATGCGCCCGCTGTATGCCGGCTACGGTTCATGGGGGTTGATGAAGGACGAGTACGCAGTGGTCGTCACCTTCGGCCTGTCGCTGCTGCTGATCAACCTGGTGGACAAGGTCGTGGGCCCCTACCCCATGCGCGGCCCGGCGCTGTCCGACGTGACGCGCATGGCCGTCGGCCCCTTCATGATGAGCGGCCAGAAGCTGATCACCGCGGGCCTGTCCATCGTGCTGCTGATCGGGCTGGCGCTGTTCATCAAGCGCTCGCTATGGGGCCGGCAGGTGCAGGCGGTGGCACAGAACCGACTGGGCGCGTCCATCGCCGGCATCGATACGGCGCGCGCCAGCAGCATCATCTTCATGGCCTCCGGCGTGCTGGCGGCGCTGGCCGGTGCGCTGCTGGCGCCGGTCATCAATCCGGCGCCGGACGTGGGCGCGTTCCCGGCCATCAAGTCCTATGTGATCGTGGTGATCGGCGGCATGGGTTCCATTCCCGGCAGCATCGTGGCGGCGCTGGCGCTGGGCGTGCTGGAGAGCTTCGGCGCGGTCTACCTGTCCTATGACTACCGCGACACCTTCGGGCTGGCGCTGTTGATCCTGATTCTGCTGTTCCGGCCCAAGGGTCTGTTCGGCGAACGCGCGCGGGAGGTCTGACCATGGAACCGCTGGCCCATCCCAATCTGCTGCGCAACAAGCTGAGCCAGGAAATGCGGCTGTCGCTGCTGTTCCTGGCGGTGCTGGCGCTATTGCCGCTGGGCGTGTCCTCGCCCTACTGGCTGGGCGTGCTGATCGTCAGCATGTACTTCGCCATGCTGGCCTGCGGCTGGAACCTGCTGGCGGGCTACGCCGGCCAGTTCTCGCTGGCGCCGGCCGCCTTCGCCATGCTGGGCGGCTACACCACCGGCCTCCTGGCCTATCACTGGAAGGTGCCGTTGTGGCTGGGCCTGCCGCTGTCGGCGGTGGTGCCGGGGCTGGTCGGCCTGGTGCTCGGCCGCATCGTGCTGCGGCTGTCGGGCCCCTACCTGGCGCTGACCACGCTGTCCTTCGCCGAGATCGTGCGCCTGGTGATCTACAACTCCATCGACTTCACCCGCGGCGACCAGGGGCTGCACGTGCCGGCGCTGCTGGAAAGCCGGGTCGGCAATTACTACCTGTTCCTGGCCGCGCTGGCGGCGGTGACCTTGCTGATCTTCCTGTTGCTGCGGGCGCGTCCTGGACGCTTCCTGCAAGCGATCCGCGACGACGAAATCGGCGCGGCCAGCCGCGGCATAGACGTGGTGCGCTACAAGACGCTGGCCTTCCTGGTCAGCTGCGCCATCTGCGGCTTCGCCGGCGGCCTGTACGGCACCTTCGCGCAGCTGGTCAGCCCGGAACTCGGCATCGTGACGCAGACCGGCATGGTGATCGCCATGGTCGTGATCGGCGGCATGGGCACGCTGGTCGGACCGCTCTTGGGCGCGGTGCTGGTGTACGTCGCATCGGAACTGCTGCGCGACGTGGGCAACATCCAGATGATCGTGTTCGCGCTGCTGGTCATCATCTTCGCGCGCTTCTTCCGTGAAGGGCTGTGGGGCCTGGCGCGCCGCGCCTTCCTGCGCCGTTCCACCGACGCCCGCGCCAGCGCCAAGGGGGCCTGATGGCACTGTTGCAGATTTCCGGAATACAGAAGCGCTTCGGCGGGCTGCTGGCCGTGAACGGCGCGGGCATGGACGTCGCCGACGGCGAACTGCTGGGGCTGATCGGCCCCAACGGTTCCGGCAAGACCACCTTGCTCAACGTGCTGTCCGGCCACCTGGCTGCGGACGCGGGCCAAGTGCGCCTGGACGGCCGCAGCGTGCTGGGCCTGAACCCCACTCAACTGACGCGCCTGGGCGTGCTGCGCATGTTCCAGATGACCCGGGTCTTCAACCGGGTCAGCGCCTACGACAACCTGATCGTGTGCGGGCTGGCCATGGGCCTGGACGAGGCGGCCGCCAGCCGCCGCGCACTGGAGCTGCTGGCAGAGCTGAAGCTGATGCACGTCATGCACCTGGACGCCGGCCAGCTGTCGGGCGGGCAGAAGAAGCTGCTGGAGTTCGGCGCCTGCTTCATGGCGCCGCCGCGCATCGCCTTGCTGGACGAGCCCTTCGCCGCCGTGCACCCGGTCATGAAGGAAACCATGTCGGAGTTCATCCGCCGCCGCAACCAGAGCGGCCAGACCTTCATCCTGGTCAGCCACGACATGCCGGTGGTGGTGGACCTGTGCCCGCGCTCGGTGTGCATGAACGCCGGCCGGGTGCTGGCCGACGGCCCCACGCAGCAGGTGCTGCGCGAACCCGCGGTGATCGAGGCCTATCTGGGCGAACAGGGACAAGAGGAGCAGGACCATGCCTGACACGCTGCTCGCCATGGAAGGCGTGACCGCGGGCTATATGGGCGACATCGACGTGCTGCGCAACGTCTCGCTCACGGTGCAGGCCGGCCGCATCAGCGGCCTGATCGGCCTGAACGGCGCGGGCAAATCCACGCTGATGAAGGCCATCTGCGGTTTTCTGCGGCCCAAGTCCGGCCGCGTCACCCGCGCCGGGCGCGACATCTCGGGCCAGCCGCCGCACCGCATGATCGACGATGGCCTCTGGTACATCCCGCAGGAATCCAGCCTATTCCCCTACCTGACGGTGGAGGAGAACCTGCGCCTGCCGCTGGAAGGCCGGCGCAAGCGCTACGGCGACGTGCTGGAGCCGCGCTTCACGGAAACGCTGGAGCGCTTTCCGGTGCTGAAGGAAAAGCTCAAGGACCAGGCCGGTAACCTGTCCGGCGGCCAGCAGAAGTCGCTGGAATTCGCCAAGGCCTATATGGTGCAGCCGCAGGTCTGCCTGATCGACGAGCCCAGCATCGGCCTAGCGCCGCGCGTCGCGGCCGAAGTGTTCCAATGGATCCGCGCCTTCGCCGACGCCGGCATGGGCATCCTGCTGGTGGACCACAACGTACGCCGGGTGGTGGCCATGTCCAATCACATCTATGTGCTGAGCCTGGGCGAGATCACCGCATCCGGCTCGCCCGAGGATTTCGCCGGCGACCTGCACGAGCAGGTGCGCGAATGGCTGGGGATCAACTTCTGATGGCCGCCCGGACTCTCACCGCGCAGCCCCTGTCCGCCGCCGCCTTCGCGCCCTACGGCGAGGTCGTCAGCAGCGCGGACCGCGCCGGCCGTTCCATCAACGCCGGCACCTCGCTGCGGGTGGAAATGGGCGAACCCGATCTGCTGGACGCGGGCGGCCGGCCGTCGCTGTCGGTATTCCGCGCGCAAGCGATCGCCCTGCCCTTTGCCGCGCGCATGCTGGAACGCCACCGTCTGGGCAGCCAGACCTTCCTGCCGCTGGCGGGCACGCCGTATGTGGTGCTGGTGGCGCTGGGCGCGGACGCGCCGGACCCTGCCACCTTGCGCGCCTTCATTGCTGGCGCGGGCGTGGGCATCACGCTGCGCCGGGATGTCTGGCATCACCCGCTGATGGCGCTGGCCGACGGCGAATTCGCAGTGCTGGAACGCGCCGGTCCCGCGGTGGATTGTGAGTTGGCGGATCTGCCCAACGCGCCCTGGACGATCCAGGCCGCTTGAGTCCAGGCCAGGCTTTGTCCGCGGTTGCCTTCAGTATCGGCCGGCCGCTAGCCCGCCCGCCGCCAGACGCTGGCCAGCCAGGGCTGCTGCTCGCGCGGCAGGCCCTGCGGCCGGTAGTAGTGTTCAAGTTCCTCGAAGCCCGCCGCCGTCATCAGGGCGCTCCAGCCTTCCAGGTCATGGTAGGCGCCGTAGCGGCCGCGATTCCAGCCTTCCTGGTTGCCGCCACGCGGGTTTGAACTGAACAGCACGCCGCGCGGCTTGAGCGCGCCGTGCAAGGCTTGCAGTACCTGCGGCAGCTCCTGGCCAGGCACATGAAACAAGGCGGCATTGGCGAATATGCCGTCGAAGCGGCCTGGCGGCAGCGCCAGGCGCAGAAAGTCCTGCTGCCAGACCTCGCAGCCGCTCGCCTGCCGCGCCATCTCGACGAAGCGCGGCGTGCCGTCCAGGCCGACCGCGCGATGGCCCAGCGCGGCGAACGTTTTCAGGTCGCGCCCCGGCCCGCAGCCGAAGTCCAGGATGTCGTAGGGAGGATCGCCTTCGATGTAGCGCAAGAGCGCCGCGATGTTCTGGCTGACGTCGTGGTCCCGGGTGCCGGCCTCGAACGAGTCCGCATTCTCTTGATAATGCGCGACGGTCAGGGAACTGATTTTGGCGAGGTCTTCGGCGTCGAGTTTCATGCGGCCATTGTGCCGCAAAAGCGGCATGCAGCCGAAGTCGGAAAGCGGATCTGCCCGGGTGACTGGCACTCGGGTAGATCAGCTTTACCATGAGGTGTCAGGCACCTGGCGGGCGCCGGTGCCTGACAGCCTGACAACGCGCGTCGCCGGCCCTCAGGCCGCCAGCCGCCCTTCGATCTTGGCCTTGGCGGCCGGCAGATCCTCGGGCAGGCCCTGCGCCAACTGGGCGAACAGCTCGTCATGCAGCGCCAGTTCGTCGCGCCAGGCGGCGGCATCCACCGACATGACCTGCTCGAACTTGTCCGGGCTGAATTCCAGGCCGGTCCAGTCGATGTCCTGGTAGCTGGGCGAAATGCCGAACACCTGGTCCACGCCCTTGGACTGGCCGTCGATGCGGCCCAGCATCCAGCGCAGCACGCGCATGTTGTCGCCGAAGCCGGGCCAGACGAACTTGCCGTCCGGACCCTTGCGGAACCAGTTGACGCAGTAGATGCGCGGCAAGGTGGCGCCGGCGGCTTCCAGCTGCTTGCCCAGCTTCAGCCAGTGGCTGAAGTAGTCGCTCATGTTGTAGCCGCAGAACGGCAGCATGGCGAAGGGATCGCGGCGCACCACGCCCTGCTGGCCGGCGGCCGCAGCGGTGGTTTCCGAACCCATGGTGGCGGCCATGTAGACGCCTTCGACCCAGTTGCGGGCTTCGGTGACCAGCGGCACGGTGGTGGAGCGGCGGCCGCCGAAGATGAAGGCGTCGATGACCACGCCTTCGGGGTTTTCCCATTCGGGGTCGATGGACGGGCATTGCGCGGCCGGCGCGGTGAAGCGCGCGTTCGGATGCGCGGCCTTGCGGCCAGTTTCGCGCGCGATGGCGGGTGTCCAGTCCTGGCCCTGCCAGTCGATCAGGTGCGCCGGCGGCGTGTCCGTCATGCCTTCCCACCAGACGTCGCCGTCATCGGTGAGCGCCACGTTGGTGAAGATGACGTTGGCCTTGAGCGTGGCCATGGCGTTGAAGTTGGTCTGCTCGCTGGTGCCCGGGGCCACGCCGAAATAGCCGGCTTCGGGGTTGATGGCGTGCAGGCGGCCGTCCTTGCCCGGCTTGATCCAGGCGATGTCGTCGCCGATGGTGGTGACCTTCCAGCCGTCCATGCCTTGCGGCGGGATCAGCATGGCGAAGTTGGTCTTGCCGCAGGCCGACGGGAACGCCGCGGCCACGTGGTACTTGCGGCCCTTGGGCGAGGTCACGCCCAGGATCAGCATGTGTTCGGCCAGCCAGCCCTGGTCGCGGCCCATGGTGGACGCGATGCGCAGCGCGAAGCACTTCTTGCCCAGCAGCGCGTTGCCGCCGTAGCCCGAGCCGAAGCTCCAGATTTCGCGGGTCTTGGGGAAATGGACGATGTACTTGGTCGGGTTGCACGGCCAGGCCACGTCGGCCTCGCCTGCGGCCAGGGGCTTGCCCACCGAATGCACACAGGGGACGAAGTCGCCGTCGGCGCCCAGCACGTCATACACCTGCTTGCCCATGCGCGTCATGATGCGCATGTTCACGGCCACGTAGGGGCTGTCGGACAGTTCCACGCCGATGTGAGCGATGTCCGAACCCAGCGGGCCCATCGAGAACGGCACCACGTACAGCGTACGGCCGCGCATGGCGCCGTCGAACAGGCCGTTGAGCGTGTCGCGCATGGCGGCGGGCTCGGCCCAGTTGTTGGTCGGGCCGGCGTCTTCGGCACGGTCGGAACAAATAAAGGTGCGGTCCTCCACGCGGGCGACGTCGGAAGGATCCGAGCACGCCAGGAAGGAATTAGGCCGCTTGGCGGGGTTCAGCCTGCGCATGGTGCCCGCTTGGACCATCTGCTCGCACAGCCGGTCATATTCTTCCTGGGAACCGTCGCACCACACGACCTGGTCCGGCTTGGCCAGGGCAACAAAGCTGGCGACCCAGTCGATCAGGCCGCGGTGCTTCACGTAGGCAGGCACGTTCAAGGCTGCCAATCCCCCATCCAAAGGCTTATTCATCGGGGTTTATCTCCATACTAGTAAGGCTAATGGTGATACGGCCCCAAATGACATGGGGCCGTAGCAATTTGCGCCATCATACTTGCAGCGGCTGGTTGCCCGTCAACCCATCCTCTTGGACGACATTGTCACCGGTTGAGACGGGTCAGGAGTAGCTGCCGTCGCGCAACTCGCGGCGGATGATCTTGCCGGTGGCAGTGGTTGGCAAACTGGTTACAAATCGGATCGCGCGCGGATACTCATGGGCCGCCAGGCGCTTGCGCACATGGGCTTGAAGATCCTTCACCAACGCGTCGTTACCCTCGTAGCCTTCGTTCAGCACCACATAGGCCATCACGATCTCGGTGCGCTGGGCGTCAGGCACGCCAACCACCGCCGCCATGCGCACCGCGGGGTGGCCGATCAGGCAGTCCTCGATCGGGCCAGGGCCGATGCGGTAGCCGGCGCTGGTGATGACGTCGTCGTTGCGGCCGACGAAGCGGATGAAGCCCTCGGCGTCGCGCACGCCCTGGTCGCCGGTCAGCAGATAGTCGCCCGCGAACTTTTCGGCGGTGGCCTCGGGGTTGTTCCAGTACCCCAGGAACATCACTGGGTCTGGGCGCAATACGCCGATATTGCCCTCCTGTCCATCCGCCACTTCGACGCCACTGTCATCCACAATAGCAACGCGGTGGCCCGGCGCCGCGCGGCCAATGGCGCCGATGCAGGGGTCGAACAGGGACGAGCAGGACGACACCAGCATGTTGCATTCGGTCTGGCCGTAGAACTCGTTGATGGTCACGCCCAGCACGCGCCGGCCCCAATCGATGAGTTCCGCTCCCAGCGACTCGCCGCCGCTGGCGACCGAGCGCAGCGCCAGCGCGCCGGCCCCGGCGGGAAGCTCGGTGCCGCGCATCATCTTCAGCGCGGTCGGCGGCAGGAAGGTGTGGGTCACGCCGTGGCGCGCCATCAGCTCGAAGGCGCTGGCGCCGTCGAATTTCTCGAAGCGGCGCGCCAGCACCGGCACGCCGTGATGCCAGGACGGCAACAACACGTCCAGCAGGCCGCCGATCCAGGCCCAGTCGGCCGGCGTCCACATCAGCGCGGCGTTTTCCGGGAAGAACTCGTGCGACATCTCCACGCCCGGCAGGTGGCCCAGCAACACCCGGTGCGCATGCAGCGCGCCCTTGGGCTTGCCGGTGGTGCCCGAGGTATAGATGATGACGGCCGGGTCGTCGGCCGCGGTCGCCGCCGGCGTGTAATCGTCGGATTCGGCCGCCAGCGCGGCGTGGAACGGCACGGCGTCGTCCGGGCAGTCCGGGTCGATGCAATAGACCACCTTCAGGTCCGGCAGGCTGGCGCGGATCTCGCGCAGCTTGCGGCAGCCTTCGGCGTCGGTCACCAGCGCCGCCGCGCCGCTGTTGGCCAGGCGGTACTGGATCGCGTCCACCCCGAACAGCGTGAACAGCGGCACCGCCACCGCGCCCATCTTGTAGACGGCGATATGGGTCACCGCGGTTTCCGGGGCCTGCGGCAGGTAGACGGCGACGCGGTCGCCGCGCTTGACGCCATGGCGTTCCAGGCTGTGCGCCAGGCGGTTGGACAGCGCCTTGATCTGATCGAACGTGTAGCGCGATTGCGCGCCGTCGCTCTTCTCGTAGATCAGCGCCAGGCGGCCGCTGCCGTCGGCCCATTTGTCGCAGGCGTCGACGCCGATGTTGTAGGCCGCAGGCACCTGCCATTGGAACTGGGACGCAAGCTGCGTGTAGGAATCGGCTCTGGACAGCATGGTTTGTCTCTGATGTTGTTGTCGAACGCGCCGGCGCCAGGCGCCAGCGATGTAACGTCTTGCCTCAAACTTGACCCTGGCTCAATAATAAGCCCCGCCCACCCGCAGCCCCTTCCCCATCGCATGGAAAAAGCCGCCACCGTCCCGATGCGCCGCCCGCCGGCCAGCGCCAAATCCGAACAGCGCATCCGCGACATCCTGCGCGTCGCCCGCCAGGTCTTTTCCGAAGCCGGCTTCCAGGCCGCCACCACCACCGAGATCGCGCAGCGCCTGGGCGTGTCCGAGGCCACGGTGTTCACCTATTTCGGCGGCAAGCGCGAACTCTGCGTGCGGGTGATCAGCGACTGGTACGACGAAATCATCGCCAAGGTCGAGGACAACCTGCCCCACGTGCATGGCGCGCGGGCCCAGCTGCATTACCTGGTACATGCGCACCTGCGCCACCTGCTGGCCGAAGGCACCGGGCTGTGCGCCTTCATCCTGTCTGAGGGACGCGCGCGCAACGACGACTTCGGCGAGGTCTACGCGCAATTGCAGCGCCGCTACACCGCGCCGCTGATGCGCATCCTGGCCCAGGGCCAGGCTGACGGCGACATCCGCCGCGACATGCCGCTGCGCCTCTTGCGCTCGGCGGTCTACGGGCCGATGGAGCATGTGCTGTGGGACGCCATCCTGCGCGGCGCGCGGGTGGACGTGGCCGCCACCGCTGACCAGCTGGTCGGCTTTCTGTGGCAGGCGCTGCAGCCGCCCGCGCAGGACGCGCTGGCGCTGGCGCAGTTCCGCGGCGACGTGCGGGATGCCCTGCATCGGCTTCAATCGTCGGAAAACAAGGACGGCGGCTCGTACTGAGGAAAGCCGTTGTAGGCCTCGCCCCGCTCGGCGGGCGCCAGGCTCCAGGAATGGCGGGCGTTGGGCACGCCGCCATCCACCCGGATGACGCTGCCGTTGATGAAGGCCGCGGCCGGCGACAGCAGGAACACTACCGCCGCCGCCAGCTCGGCTTCGGTGCCGAAGCGCTGCAGCGGCACTTTCGTTTTCAATTCGCGCAGCACGGCGCGGTAATCCTCGTCGTAGCTGTCCATGCCGCTGGAGGCGATCCAGCCCGGCGCCACCGCGTTGACGCGCACGCCCGCATGGGCCCATTCGCAGGCGGCGGTTTCGGTCAGGTTCCAGACACCGGCGCGCGCCGCGCCCGAATGCCCCATGCCCGGCATGCCGCCCCAGATGTCGGCCAACATATTGACGATGGCGCCGCCATGCTGGCGCATGTGCTGGGTATAGACCTCGCGCGACATCAGGAAGGTGCCGTGCAGATTGTTCTGCACCACCGCGTTCCAGCCGTTGTAGCTGATGCGGTCCAGCGGCGCGGGGAACTGCCCGCCCGCGCAATTGAACAGGCCGTCAATGGCGCCGTGGCGCGCCAGCACATCAGAAACCGCGCCGCGCACGCCGGCTTCGTCGCGGATGTCGCAGGCGTGCAGGCTGATGCGGCCGGCGGCTTCCGGATAAATCCGGGAAATCTCGTCCTGCGCCGCCTGCAGCTTGTCCAGCTTGCGCCCCGCCAGCGCCAGGCCGGCGCCCAGCGACGCCAGCTCGTGCGCGGTGCAGCGGCCCAGGCCGCTGCCGCCCCCCGTCACCAGGATGGTCTTGCCCTCATAGAGGCCCGGCCGGAATACCGACGCGTAGCGCTGGCCGCCGGCCGCGCTGCCTGGGTGCTGGCTCATGTCTCGCTCCATTATTTTTTTGAGGATAACTCAATATTTATCCCGATTCGATGGCTGAGACAGAATTTTCAACCTAGAATCGAGCGCTAGTCCCGTTGCTTTGTTGAGCCTGAATCAAGAAAACTGGAGACCAGGAATGACCACGCCCGCCCCGCTGGACGTCGCCCACGACGGCCCCATCGCCCGCCTGACGCTGAATCGCCCCGAGATGCGCAACGCGTTCGACGACACGCTGATCGCCGCCCTGACCAGCGCCGTGCAGGCGGCGGTGGACGATCCGGCCGTGCGCGTGCTGCTGCTGACCGGCGCGGGCAAGGCCTTCTGCGCGGGCGGCGACCTGAACTGGATGCGCAAGATGGCCACGCTGACCGACGCCGAGAACCGCGCCGACGCGACCAAGTTGGCCAGCATGCTGCACGCGATCTGGTCCTGCCCCAAGCCGGTGGTGGCCTGCGTCAACGGCGACGCCTATGCCGGCGGCATGGGCCTGGTGTCGGCCTGCGACATCGCCATCGCCGCGGACAGCGCGCACTTCTGCCTGTCGGAAACCCGGCTGGGGCTGCTACCCGCCACGATCAGCCCCTATGTGCTGCGCGCCATGGGCGAGCGCGCGGCCAACCGTTACTTCCTGACCGCCGAACGCTTCGACGCGGCGACCGCTTTCCGGCTGGGCCTGGTGCACGACATCGCGCCCCTGGCCGAGCTGCCGCAGCGCGCCGAGGCGCTGTGCCTCGCCCTGTGCGACAACGGCCCCGGCGCGGTGCAGGCCAGCAAGCGGCTGGTGCGCGACTTCGCCGGCCAGGACATCGACGCCGCGCTCATCGCCGACACGGTGGAACGCATCGCGGCCGTGCGCAGCACGGACGAAGCGCGCGAAGGCGTCAGCGCCTTCCTGGAAAAGCGCGAACCCGCCTGGCGCGCGAAGCGCTAGGCGCCCAGCCGTTCGGCCATGAAATCGACGAAGGCCCGCAGCTTGGGCAGCGGATGCCTGCTGTCCGGCCACAGCACGGAAAAACGGCCGTCTGCATCGAGACAGTCGTCCAACACGGTGGCGAGACGGCCTTCGTCCAAGGCCGCCCGCAGCGCGAAATCAGGCAGGTAGGCCAGGCCCAACCCAGCTTGGGCCGCGCCGATCAACGCCTCCACGCTGTTGAAGCTCAGCGCCGCCGGCGCGGGCGCGACAGGGCCGTCGCGGAACTGCCATGGCTGTACCTGGCTCGTGCCCGGATAGCGATAGGCCAGCCTGGCATGGCCGTCCAGGTCGCCCGGCGCTCGCGGCCTGCCGCGGGCGGCCAGATAGGCGGGCGCGCCCGCCACCACGAAGCGATAAGGCCGCAGCGGCCGCGCCCGCAAGCGCGAATCGGCGAACTCCCCGCTGCGTATCACCGCATCCAACCCCTCGCCGATGACATCGACGATGCGGTCGTTGAAATCCAGCTCCAGCTCGATCTCCGGATAGCGGCGGGTGAACTCGGGCAGCAGCGGCAGCAGCAGGCGGTAGCCGATGGCCGGCACGCTGACCCGCAGCCGGCCGCGCGGCGCCTCGCGGCCCCGGGTTACCTCGGCCTCGGCCTCATCCAGTTCGTTCACGATGCGCAGGCAGCGCTCCAGGTAGAGCGCGCCCTCCTCGGTCAGGCTGATGCGCCGCGTGCTGCGGTTGAGCAGGCGCACGCCCAGCCTGTCCTCCAGCCGCGCCACGCTCTTGCCCACGGCCGAGGCCGACAGGCCCAGATGCTCCGCGGCCGCGACATAGCTGCCGCGCTGGGCGGCGTGGACGAAGGCGTGTATTCCGTTCAGGCTGTCCATTTCCGCCCCATTAAGGAATATTTATCCGCTCAGACAGGATATCTGCGGTATTTCTGTTTCATTGACGCAATTTTATCCTTCATCGACGCCTATCCCGGCTATTCCAACCTGATTCGTCGATGCCTTCCTCTGCCTCTGTTCCCGTTTCCCCGGGCTGGACCGTGCTTGCCGTCTGCACGGCCGCCCTCATCCTGCCCTTGAGCTTTTCTGGCGGCGCCATCGCCACGCCCGCCATCGGCCGCGACCTGGGCGGCGGCGCCCAGGCGCTCGGCTGGATCACCAACGCCTTCATGCTGAGCTTCGGCAGCCTGCTGATGGCGGCCGGCACGCTGGCCGACGCCTATGGCCGCAAGCGCCTGTTCGTGTCCGGCGTGGCCTTGTTCGTGCTGGTATCGGTTGCGCTGGCGCTCGCACCCACGGTGGCCTGGCTGGACGGCCTGCGCGCGCTGCAAGGCGCGGGCGCCGCCGCGGCCCTGGCCGGCGGCTCGGCGTCCCTGGCCCACGCCTGCCCGGGTCCGGCGCGCACCCGCGCCTTCGGCGTGCTCGGCGCCAGTTTCGGCGCGGGCCTGGCGCTGGGACCGATGCTGGCCGGACTGCTGATCGACAGCCTGGGTTGGCGCGCGGTCTTCCTGTCGAGCGCCGCGGTCGGCGCGCTGGCGCTGGCCCTCGCCCTGCCCCGGATGCAGGAATCGCGGGACCCGCAAGCAGGCCCGCTGGACTGGGCCGGCAGCCTGGCCTTCACCTGCGCGCTGGCGCTATTGACCTGGGGCATCCTGGAAACACCCGCCGCGCGCGGCGCGTCGGCGCTGGCCTGGAAACTGCTGACCGCCGCGGCGCTGTGCCTGCTGGCCTTCGTGGCGATAGAGCGGCGCGTGCGCCGGCCGATGCTGGACCTGGCGCTCTTGCGCTATCCGCGCTTTGTGGGCGTGCAGATGCTGCCCGTGGCGACCTGCTATTGCTATGTGGTGCTGCTGGTGCTGCTGCCGATCCGTTTCATCGGCATCGAGGGGCGCGGCGAAGCCGGCGCGGGACTGGCGATGGCGGCCCTGTCCGCGCCGCTGCTCTTCATGCCGGCGGTGGCCGTCTGGACCACGCGCTGGATGAGCGCGGGCCGCAGTTGCGCACTGGGCCTGCTTGCCGCCGCCCTGGGCCTGTATTGGCTCAGCCGCATCGACGTCGCGCAGCCGGCCCAGGCCGCGCTCTGGCCCATGCTGCTGATCGGCGCCGGCACCGGCCTGCCCTGGGGCCTTATGGACGGCCTCTCGATGAGCGTCGCGCCGCCCGAGCGCGCAGGCATGGCCGCCGGCATCTTCAGCACCACCCGCGTGGCCGGAGAAGGCATCGCGCTGGCCAGCGTCAACGCCTTGCTGAGCTTGCTGATCGCCCATCGGCTCGGCGCGGATCCCGGCCCCGCCGCGCAATACCTCGCGGCCGGCGACATGGCGCAGGCCCTGGCCCACCTGCCCGGCGCGGGCCCGGCGCTGCTGCGCCAGGCTTATGACGACGCCTTCCGCCAACTGCCGCACGCGCTGGTCGCGATCACCCTGGCCTGCGCTGCGGTGGTGGCGCTGTTCCTGGATGCCCCGCGCAGCCAGACGCTGCAGACACGCATGCCATAATTCCAGGCGCAATTTCAGGAAGTCTCATGCCACACGCTTTTCCTCCCCTGAACGCCGAGCGCCTCTGGGCCCGCGTCGAAACCCTTTCCCGATACACGCTGCCCGACGTCCCCTGGACGCGCCGCGCGTTCTCGCCGCTGTTCGACGAAGCCCGCGCCTGGCTGCGCGGCGAATTCGAAGCCGCGGGCCTCTCGACCCGCCTGGACGCCGGCGGCAACCTGGTCGGCACGCTGGCCGGGCGCGATCCGGCGCGCCAGCCCATCGCCACCGGCTCGCACTGCGACACCGTCATGGCCGGCGGCCGGTTCGACGGCATCATCGGCGTGCTGGCCGGCATCGAAGTGGCCCACAGCCTGCGCGAGCAAGGCGTGCAGCTGGAGCACCCTTTCGAGGTCATCGACTTCCTGTCCGAAGAGCCCAGCGACTACGGCATTTCCTGCGTCGGCAGCCGCGCTCTCTGCGGCCAGTTGACGCCCGACATGCTGCAGGCCCGCAACCCCGATGGCGAAACGCTGGCGGCTGGCATTGCCCGCATCGGCGGCGACCCCTCGGCGCTGGGCGCGCCGCTGCGCGGCCCAGGCGGCACTGCCGCCTTCGTCGAACTGCATATCGAACAAGGCCCGGTGCTGGAAAGCCGCGGCCTGCCCATCGGCGTGGTCACCAACATCGTCGGCATCCGCCGCGTGCAGATCACGGTGGAAGGCCAGCCCGACCATGCCGGCACCACGCCCATGGACATCCGCCGCGACGCCCTGGTGGGCGCGGCCCGCATTATCGACGCGGCCAACCGCCAGGCCAGCGCCGCCAGCGGCAATCCGCATTACGTGGTCGCCACCGTGGGCCGCCTGTCGATGACGCCCAACGCCGCCAACGCGGTGCCGGGGCGCGTCGAACTGACGCTGGAAATGCGCAGCGACAGCGATGCCGTGCTGGATGCGTTTCCGGAAACCTTGATGGCAGGCGTGGCGGGCGATCTCAAGGCGCTGCGCCTGACCGCCAGCTTCACGCAACTGAGCCGCGCCCGTCCCACCGACTGCACGCCGCTGGTGATGGACGCGGTGCAGGCCGCCGCGGATCAGTTGGGCTATGCCTCGATGCGCCTGCCCAGCGGCGCCGGACACGACGCGGTCTACATGGCGCCCACCGGTCCCATCGGCATGATCTTCATCCCCTGCCTGAACGGCCGCAGCCACTGCCCGGAAGAGTGGATCGAGCCCTCGCAATTGCTGGACGGCACCCGCGTGCTGTACCAGTCGGTGCTGGAACTGGACCGAAAACTGCGCGCCGCCTGAACACGGGGCGTCCCCTCCAGGCCCGCGGGTATCTCCCGCCCGCGGGCGCCGCGCTGCCATAATGGGCGCCTCGCGCCGCAACCGGCGCCCCCTGCGCAGCCCTGCCCCCCATGGAACAGATAGAACTCAACGACAGCACCGCCGACCGCTACCTGCTGGACGCGCCCGGCCTGTCCCTGCTGGTCTTCCACAGCCGCACCTGCGGCACCTGCCGCATCGCCCGCGAACAACTGCCGCAGCTGGAGCTGCCCGTGGAACGCGTGTGCTGGGTCGACGCCGGCGACAACCGCGGCATGGTCGAGCGCTACGAGGTCTTCCACCTGCCCGCCATGTTCGTGACTCGCGACGGCGCCTTCTTCGGCCCGGTCCAATCGACCCTGGCGGAATGGGACCTGCGCCAGCAGATCGGCCTGGCCCTGGACAGCTACCCCGCCGAACTGCCGTGAACGGCCCCAAACCCTTGCGCCAGCCGCTGGACGGACTGGCCACCGGCGCCATGCTGCTGTTGTGCGTCTGCTGGGGCTTCCAGCAGATCGCCATCAAACTGGTGGCCGCGGACGTCTCGCCCATCATGCAGATCGGACTGCGCTCGGCCTTCGCGGCGCTGGTGCTGGCGGTGGCCGTGTGGCGGCGCGAAGGCCTGCGCGCCTTCACCGATGGCACGGCGCTGCCCGGCTTGATCGTGGGCCTGCTGTTCGCCGGAGAATTCCTGTTCGTGGCGCAAGGCCTGGTCTACACCACGGCCTCGCACATGTCGGTGTTCCTGTACACCGCGCCCATCTTCGCTGCGCTGGGGCTGCACTGGCTGCTGCCCGAGGAGCGCCTGAAGCCGCTGCAGTGGCTGGGCGTGGTCATCGCCTTTTGCGGCATCGCCGTGGCCTTCCTGGGCAAGGGCCAGCCCGCAGGCTCCGCCGCCGCTCCGAACATGCTGCTGGGCGACGCGATGGGACTGCTGGCAGGCCTGTTCTGGGGCGCCACCACGGTGGCGATCCGCAAGACCTCGCTGTCGGAAGCCGCGCCCGCCAAGACGCTGTTCTACCAGATGGCGGTCGCGGCCATCACCCTGCTGGCATTCGCGGCGGCCACCGGCAACGCCGGCTTCCGCTACACGCAGGCGGCAGTGCTCAGCGTCGCCTTCCAGTCGGTGGTCGTGGCTCTATCCAGCTACCTGGCGTGGTTCTGGCTGCTGCGCCGCTACCTGGCCTCGCGCCTGTCCATCCTGTCGTTCATGACGCCGCTGTTCGGCGTGAGTTTCGGCGTGATCATCCTGGACGAGCCGCTGGACGGCGGCTTCGTGCTGGGCGCCCTGCTGGTGCTGGCCGGCATCACCCTGGTCAGCGGCGCCGAACTGCTGCGCGAGAAGTTGCGGCGCACCCGCTGAGCCGCCCGTGCTTATGGCCTGGTTCGCGGCGCCGGCGCGGCGCCCAGATTCAGCACGATCAGCGCCGCCCCGCCCAGCACCAGGGCAAAGCCCCACCAGTCCAGGGCGGCGGGTCGGTCGCCTACCAGCGCCATCGCGCCCAACACGCCCACCACCGGCACCATCAATGTGGTCAGCGCCGCCACCGTGGCGCTGACGCGCTCGCTCAGCACGAACCAGAGCCAGTACGCGACGGCAGTACCCAAGATGATGTGGAATGACAGCGCCGCCACCACGCGGCCGTTCCAGCCCTGCGTGGGAAACGATTCGCCCGCGATCAGCATGCCGCCCAGGGCGCAGGCCGCGCCCACCGCCAACTGCCAGGCGGTGACGACGATGCGGTCGCCGGCCACCGGCCAGCCCTTCAGGTAGACCGTGCCCGCGGCCCAGCCGAAGGCCGCCACCAGCGGAAACACCAGGCCCTTGGCCGCGGCGGCGTCGTGCTCGCCGAAGACCGCGCGCAGCACCGGCCAGGCCAGGATGGAGACCCCGGCCGCGCCCAGCAGCAAGGCCAGCGCCCGGCGCCGGTCCAGCCGTTCGCCCAGCACCGCCCAGGCCAGCACGGCCGACATCATCGGCATGGTGAAAGTCAGCACCGCCGCGCGCGAGGTGCTGGTGCTGAGCTGCGCCCAGGCCACCAGCAGATTGAAGGCGGCAACGGCAAGCAGGCCGCCCACGACGATGCCCCGCCACGACTCGCGCGGCGGCAACAGCGGCACCCGCTTGGCGCGCGCCAGCAGCAACAGCAGCACCGCGCCGCTGCCCAGGCCGAGCAGGCGCAAGGTGAACGGCGGGAAGATCGACAGGATGATCTTCACCGCCGGCCAGTTCAGGCCCCAGAACAGGGCCAGCGCCACCGGGATCAGGCGCACGCGGCGCGCGCCTCTGCCGTCAGTTCGGACAGGCCCTGCCGCTGCCGGCCTTGCGCATCGAAATTGTCCGGGCTCAGCCAGCGTTCATAGGCGGCGCGCAGCGCGGGCCAGTCGCCGTCGACCATGGCGAACCAGGCCGTGTCGCGGCTGCGGCCCTTGTACACCGTGGCCTGGCGAAAGATGCCTTCGAACTCGAAACCCAGGCGGGCAGCGGCCGCGCGCGACGGCGCGTTCAGGCTGTCGCACTTCCATTCGTAGCGGCGGTAGCCCAGCTCGTCGAAGGCGCGGCTCATCAGCAGGAACTGGGCCTCGGTGGCGATGCGGGTGCGCTTGAGCTGGCGCGAGAACGACACGAAGCCGACCTCGATCGCGCCGTTGGCCGGGTCGATGCGCATCAGCGCCAGCGTGCCGATGGCGCGGCCCGTTTCCAGGTCGATGATGGCGTGGTGCAAGGGGTCGTTGCCGGCCTGCGCCTTCTCGGCGAACTGGCGATAGGCCGCCAGGTCCGCGAAAGGTCCCACCGACATATAGGTCCAGTCGCTGTCGTCCGGCGCCTGGCTGAATGCCTGGTACAGGTCCTCGGCGTGGCGCTCGGCCGACAGCGGCTCCAGCCGGCAATAGCGGCCGGTGATGGGCGTCAGGGGCGGACGCGGACGCGTGGTCCAGCCCGTCATGTCCGGGCCGATGGGTTGCTGGTAAGCGTTGACGCGGGGTTGCATGCTACGGGGCCTCATCAGGGTTGGGGCGCCGCCGGCTCGGGCGGACGCAATACGCATGCCCTCACGATATCGGAATCGTGGCATGATAAAAAGCACCACGATTCCATATTTTAATAGGGCCATGACCGCCACCACCGCCCTGCTTTCCAGCCCGCTCACGCGCGGCCCCGGCGCCCTGCCGCGCCAACGCCAACTGATCCAGCGCCTCAAGCAGGCCATCCTGGCAGGCCAGTTGCCCGCGGGCGGCAAGCTGCCCTCGTCGCGCGCCCTGTCCGAGGACCTGGACATCTCGCGCAACACGGTGCTGATCGCCTACGAACAGCTCACGGCCGAAGGCTACGTGATCGCCGACCGCCAGGGCACGCGGGTAGCCCCCCTGTCGGCCGCCGCGGCCATCGCCGCCAAACGCGCGGCCCCGCCCACCGCGCAGCCTACCCTCACGGCCAAGCGGCTGACGCGCATCGTCTCCACGCGCTACGCCCACGACGGCTCGCTGCCCATGACGCCCGGCACGCCGGCGCTGACGCAGTTCCCCATCAATGCCTGGCGCCGCGCCCAGGACCGCGCATTGCAAGCCGCCCCGGCCACCGCGCTGGGCTATGGCCATCCCGTGGGCGAGCCCGCCCTGCGCGAAGCCATCGCCCAGTACCTGCGCGTGTCCCGCGGCGTGCGCTGCGACGCCTCGCGCATCGTCATCACCGAAGGCGCCCAGGGCGCGCTGGCGCTCTGCGTGCAGCTCCTGACCAATCCCGGCGACACCGCCTGGCTGGAAGACCCCGGCTACCGCGGCGCCAAATCGGCCTTCCACGGCGGCGACCTGGACGTGGTGGCCATGCGCGTGGACGCGGACGGCATCGTGATCCCCGAAAGCGCCTGGCAGGAACGTCCGCCCCGCCTCATCCAGACCACGCCGTCGCACCAGTACCCCACCGGTGCGGTGCTGTCCCTGCCGCGCCGCCTGGGCCTGATCGAACGCGCCCGCCAGGCCGGCGCCTGGATCATCGAAGACGACTACGACAGCGAATTCCGCCATCAAGGCGAACCGATAGCCGCGATGCAGGGCCTGGTCGAAGACGCGCCGGTGCTCTACGTGGGCACGTTCAGCAAAACCATGTTCCCGGCGCTGCGCCTGGGTTTCGTGGTGCTGCCCGAAGCCATCGCCGCGCAGGCAATGCCGTCCATCATCGAGATGCTGCGCGGCGGCCACCGGCTGGAACAGCTGACCATGGCCGCCTTCATGGAAAACGGCCAGTTCTCGCGCCACCTGGGCCGCATGCGGCGCCTGTACCGCGAACGCCAGGGAGCGTTGCGCGAGGCGCTGGCGGCGCATCTGGGGATCGAACACGAGGTGCTGGGCGGACATTCCGGGCTGCATCTGACGGTGCGGCTGCCTGCGGCGTATCCCGACCGCGAGATCGTGGAGGAGGCGCGCAAGATCGGCATGAATCCGGGCGCGTTGTCGTCATTCGCGGTAGCGGCGCGGGCGGAAGATAACGGGCTGGTGATCGGGTATGGGAATACGGGGGCCGAGCGGTTTCCGGCGTTGGTGCAGAGGTTACGGAAGGTGGTGCTGGCGGCGCGGCAGGCTTCGTAGGTCAGCCAGCGATTCTAGGCCGCTACCGCAGCACTTCGTAGGTCGCCCATCGGCGCGGGCGGCGAGGCGGCTCGCGCCCACGATTGCGGTCCGGAGCCTTCGCTCCGGACTGCCCCGTCGTCATCCTCGTCCTCGCCTTCGGCGACTCCTACGGATTCCCTCGGGCGCATCGAGGTTGCGAGCCGCCTCGCCGCCCGCGCCGCTGGGCTGCCGCTGTCTTGGCTTGCTGCGCTGCTAGAGCCGTGGTCAGGGACGAGTCGTGGGCTGCCCGTATTAGTCGGCCGCCCGGGCGGCCGACTAATACATACGCGATTCATAAAATCTCGATAGTGTTCGCTGCGCGAAGGCCGCGACAGCGCATCAATCGGGCTGCCATTGTCTTGGCTTGTAGTGCCGCTGGAGCCGTGGTCAGGGGCGAGTCGTGCGCTGCCCGTATTAATCGGCCGCCCGGGCGGCCGATTAATACATACGCGATTTATAAAATTCCTATAGTGCTCGCTACGCGAATACGGCGCATCGTCTGCCCATGCACCGCCTCTTTTAAGGAACCGGTGACAAACAGCGCGCAGCGCCATCACTCGCCGCAAGACACCGCGTAAGCTCCCAAAGGCCGCCCGCGCGGCCGGCCGGGAGCGGGCCCCGCAAGACCTTCGCCACACCCCACCGATGGCAAGCACGCCAAGCACACCGCCCGCCCCAGGCCCACGCCGCGGCTGGCGCCTAAAGCAGAAAAACACCCGCAAACCGCAACACAACAAAACCCATCAATTAATCAACCCGCCCAACACCAACACCGCCAAAAACCCCCAAACCAAAACCCCCAACAAACTCCGCCTCAACAACGCCTTGACCGCCGCCCAAAGCAGCATCAACCCAATAGCCAACACCACCAGATTGAACACCGACGGACTCATCCCCATCGCGCCCGACAGGCCCGCGTAGAAGTCGCCCAGCGCGCTGCCTACGCCGCCCAGCAGCCACTTCAGCCCGGCGACGACGCTGCGCAGCGCCTCGCCCAGCATGCCGCCCAATGACGCGAAGAAGCCGTCCTCGGACTGCATCAGCGGCGGTTGTCCATCAGCATGCGCACCGCCAATCCGGCCAGCACCGTCCCCATCAGCCAGCGCTGCACCACCATCCACAAGGGACGGCCCGCCAGGAACCCGGCGATGGAACCCGCCATGATGGCGATCAGCGCATTGACCGTCAGGCTGATGGCGACCTGCGTCATGCCCAGCGCTAGCGACTGCGTGAACACGCTGCCGCGCTCGGGTTGGATGAACTGCGGCAGCAGCGACACATACATGATCGCGATCTTGGGATTGAGCAGGTTGGTCACCAGCCCCATCGTGAACAGCGTGCGCGGGCTGCTTTTGGGCAGCTCGCGCACCTGGAACGGCGAACGCCCGCCCGGACGCAGCGCCTGCCAGGCCATGTAGAGCAGGTACAGCGCGCCGCCGATGCGCAGCGCGTCGTAGGCGTAAGGCACTGCCATCAGCAGCGCCGTGATGCCGAACGCGGCGCAGAGCACGTAGAAGATGAAGCCGACCGCCACGCCCCCCAGCGAAATCAGGCCCGCCTGCGCGCCTTGCGAAATGGAACGGGAAACCAGGTAGATCATGTTGGGCCCGGGCGTGAGCACCATGCCCAGGGCAACCAGGGCGAACGTCATCAAATGGGTAAAGTCGGGCATGATGGGCCGGCGCGGGGCCGCGCGGAAAGTGGCAAGGTGAATCCACACCTTAGCGCAAAACTGTATCGGAACAGCGAACTTCCGCAGCGGGGTTTGCGGACAAGTGGCGCCGGCGATACAGTTGTCCGGTTCCCACGCCTGGAGGGCCGGACATGCCGCAAGCGCATCCTCATCCGAAAGACGGCGCCATCCGCATCGGTATCGGCGGCTGGACCTATGCCCCCTGGCGTGGCGTCTTCTACCCCGAAAACCTGCCGCACGCGCGCGAACTGGAATACGCCAGCAGCCAGCTCAGCGCCATCGAGATCAATGGCACCTACTACAGCACCCAGAAGCCGGCCACCTTCGCCAAATGGCGCGATGAAACGCCAGAAGGCTTCGTGTTTTCGCTGAAGGCTTCGCGCTACGCGACCAACCGCCGCGAACTGGCGGGCGCCAAAGACTCGATCCACCGCTTCGTGCACAGCGGCATCGCCGAGCTAGGCCCCAAGCTGGGGCCCATCGTCTGGCAGTTCGCGCCGACCAAGGTCTTTGACGCGGACGACTTCGGCGCCTTCCTTGCGCTGCTGCCGGAGAAGGTCGACGGCCTGCCGCTGCGGCACGTGCTGGACGTGCGCCATGCCAGCTTCGCCTGCGAGGAATATCTGGAGCTGGCTCGGCGCCACGGCGCGGCCACGGTCTACACGGACAGCGAGGACTACCCGTCCATCGCCGACCGCACGGCCGATTTCGTGTACGCGCGGCTGATGCGCGCCAGCGCGGCCTACAAGGCGGGCTATGCGCCCAAGGCGTTGGACGCCTGGGCGGAGCGCCTGCGCGGCTGGGCGCGCGGGACGCATCCGGCCGACTTGCCACTGGCCGGCGCCCCGTCCAAGAAGGCTCGGCCTGGAGACGTCTTTGCCTTTTTCATCAATGGCGCGAAGGAACGCGCGCCGATGGCGGCGCGCGCCATGATCGAACGCCTGTAGCGCGCCCCGTCTTACTGGGCGACGGGCGTGCGCAGGGTCACGAACTCTTCGGCCGCCGTGGGATGGATGCCGATGGTTTCGTCGAACACCTGCTTGGTCGCGCCGGCCTTCAGCGCAATCGCGATGCCCTGCACGATCTCGCCCGCGTCCGGGCCAACCATGTGCACGCCCAGCACGCGGTCGGTCTTGGCGTCCACGATCAGCTTCATCAGCGTCTTTTCCTGCGACTCGGTCAAGGTCAGCTTCATGGGCCGGAAGCGGCTCTCGAACAGCTTGACCTCGTGGCCGGCGGCGCGCGCTTCTTCCGTCGTCATGCCCACCGTGCCGATGTTGGGCAGGCTGAACACCGCCGTCGGGATCAGCTGGTAGTCGACCTTGCGGTATTCCTCGGGCCGGAACAGGCGCCGCGCCACCGCCATGCCTTCGGCCAGCGCGACCGGCGTCAGCGGCACCCGGCCTATCACGTCGCCGATGGCCAGGATGGAAGGCTCGGCCGTGCGGTACTCGTCGTCCACCTCGATGAAGCCGCCCTTGCCCAGCTTGACCGCGGTGTTCTCCAGCCCCAGGTTGTCCAGCATGGGCCGGCGGCCGGTGGCGTAGAACACGCAGTCGGCCTCGATCACGGAGCCGTCCTTCAGCGTGGCGGCGAGCGTGCCGTCGGCCTGCTTGTCGATGCGGGTCACTTCCGAGTTGAAGCGCAGGTCGATGCCCTTCTTGGTCAGCTCGTCGCGCAGATGCTCGCGCACGCCCTGGTCGAAGCCGCGCAGGAACAGCGGGCCGCGGTAGACCTGCGTGGTCTGCGCGCCCATGCCATTGAAAATGGAGGCGAATTCCACCGCGATATAGCCGCCGCCCACCACCAGCACGCGGCGCGGCAGTTGCTTCAGGAAAAAGGCCTCGTTCGAGGTGGTGGCGTGTTCCTTGCCCGGAATGTCCGGCACCTGGGGCCAGCCGCCGGTCGCCACCAGAATGTTGGCGGTGCTGTAGGACTTGCCGTTGATCTCGACCGTATGGGGATCCACGATGCGGGCATGGCCTTCCAGCAGGGTCACGCCGCTATTGACCAGCAAATTGCGGTAAATGCCGTTAAGACGTTCGATTTCCCGATTCTTGTTCGCGATCAGCGTGGGCCAGTCAAAGCGGGCTTCGCCGGCGTTCCAGCCGAAGCCGCGCGCCTGCTCGAAGTCTTCGCTGTAGTGGGCGCCATAGACCAGCAGCTTCTTGGGCACGCAGCCCACGTTGACGCAGGTGCCGCCCAGGTAGCGGCTTTCCGCCACCGCCACGCGCGCGCCGAAGCTGGCCGCGAAACGCGCCGCACGCACGCCGCCAGAACCCGCGCCGATCACAAACAGATCAAAATCGAATGCCATGGTGTTTCCTTCGCGTCGCCTTGCGGCGCCGCGCTCACTGTCCGGGAAAGCTGTATTTAACACCACCCGGCGTTCGTGCCCGTCCGGGCGCGGTTTGCAGGCGGCTGCGATTGCTATACAGTTTGCCGCAGGCTGGCCGCCGCGCGCAGCCCCACCCCTGGAGCAGATCCCATGTCGCTTGAAACCTGGCTGGCTTTTCTGGGCGCGTCCGCCCTCCTCGTGATGTTGCCCGGGCCCACGATACTCACCGTCATCAGCTACTCCATCGCGCAAGGCCGCCGCGCGCGCCTGCCGCTGGTGCTGGCGGTGGCGCTGGGCGACTCCACCGCCCTGCTGCTGTCGCTGCTGGGCCTGGGCGCCCTGCTGACGACGTCGGCGTTCTGGTTCACGGTGGTCAAAGTCGTGGGCGGCCTGTATCTGCTGTACCTGGGCTTCAAGCTGCTGCGCGCCGGCGTCTCGCCCGCGACCTTGCCGGCCGCGACCGCGTCGGGTTCGCGCTGGAAGCTGTTCGCCAACACCTATCTGGTGACGGCGCTGAATCCCAAGGGCATCATCTTCTTCGTGGCCTTCCTGCCGCAGTTCATCGACCCGGCGGGCGACGTGACGCGCCAGCTCTGGATCCTGTCGGCCACCTTCGTCGCCTGCGCCGGCATCAACGCCACTGCCTACGCCATCTTCGCCGGGTCCGCCCGCCGCCTGCTGGCCTCGCCGCGCGCCCAGCGCGGCTTCAACCTGGGCGGCGGCGCCCTGCTGTCCGCCGCCGGGATCTGGGCCTTGCTGGCGCGGCGCGTCTAGCCTGACTAGGGCCGCGCCGCGGACACGGCCTCTGGGTCGATGCCGTAGCGGGCGATGGCGTCCGCCGCGCACTCGTGCGGCATCAGTCCGTCGTCCGCCAGCGCTTTCAGGGCCGCCAGCGCGATGTGATGCCGGTCCACCTCGAAATAGGCCCGCAGCGCCGTCCGCGTGTCGGACCGGCCAAAGCCGTCGGTCCCCAGCGTGACGTAGCGGCGCTCCTGCATGAACGGACGTATCTGTTCGGCCACCGTTTTCATGTAGTCGGTGGCGGCCACCACCGGACCCTCGCTGTCCGCCAGCGCCGTTTCCGCGTAGCCTCGGCGCCTGTCCTCCAGCGGATGCAGGCGGCTCCAGCGTTCCGCTTCCTGGCCGTCGCGGCCCAGCTCCGAATAGCTGGTCACGCTCCAGACGTCGGCCGCCACGCCAAAGTCCTGCCGCAGCAGATCGGCCGCCGCCAGCACTTCGCCCAGGATCGCGCCGCTGCCCAGCAATTGCACCCGCAGCGCGCCGTCGCCGCCTTTGCGCAGGCGGTACAGGCCGCGCAGGATGCCCGCTTCGGCGCCCGGCGGCATGGGCGGATGCGCGGTCTTCTCGTTGAGCAGCGTCAGGTAGTAGAAGACGTCCTCTTCTTCCTGGTACATGCGGCGCATGCCGTCCTGCACGATCACCGCGATTTCATAGGCATAGGCCGGATCGTAGGCCACGCATGAGGGGATGACCGAGGCCAGCACGTGACTGTGGCCGTCGTCATGCTGCAGGCCCTCGCCCTCCAGCGTGGTGCGCCCAGACGTCGCGCCCAGCAGGAAGCCGCGCGCGCGGATGTCGCCCGCCGCCCAGGCCAGGTCGCCCACGCGCTGGAAGCCGAACATGGAATAGAAGATGTAGAACGGGATGGTGGCCACGCCGTGCGTGCTGTGCGCCGTGGCCGCCGCGATCCACGAAGACATCGCGCCCGATTCGTTGATGCCTTCCTGCAGGATCTGGCCGCGGCGGTCTTCGCGGTAGACGCTCAACTGGTCGGCGTCCTGCGGCGTGTACAGCTGCCCCACGTGCGAATAGATGCCCACCTGGCGGAACATGCCGTCCATGCCGAAGGTGCGCGACTCGTCGGGCACGATGGGCACCACCCGCTGGCCGATACCAGGATCCTTGAGCAGTTGCGCCAGCACCCGCACGAAGGCCATGGTGGTCGAGAACTCGCGTCCGTCGCTGCCCTTCAGGTGCGCGGCGAAGGCCTCCAGCGGCGGCGTGGCCAACGGGCCCGGCCCTGCCGGCCGCCGCGGCAAATGGCCGCCGGCGCGCGCGATCGCGGCATCGAAGTAGGCCCGCTCGGCGCTGCCGGGCGCGGGCTTGATGTAGGGGATCTGTTCCAGCAGATCGTCCGGCACCGGAATGGAGAAGCGGTCGCGGAACGCGCGCACGGCCGGATCCGCCATCTTCTTCTGCTGGTGGTTGGTGTTGGCGGCCTCGCCCGCCGCGCCCATGCCATAGCCCTTGACGGTCTTGGCCAGGATGACGGTGGGCTGGCCGCGGTGGGCCAGCGCCGTGGCGTAGGCGGCATAGACCTTGGCCGGATCGTGCCCGCCGCGGTTGAGCGCGCCGATTTCCTCGTCGCTCAGGTGCGCCACGCGCTCCAGCAGCACTGGATCGGCGCCGAAGAAATGTTCGCGCACATAGGCGCCGCCGCGCGCCTTGAACACCTGGTACTCGCCGTCCACGCACTGCATCATGCGCCGGCGCAGGCGGCCGTCGTGGTCCTGGGCCAGCAGCGCGTCCCAGCCTGCGCCCCAGATCACCTTGATGACGTTCCAGCCGGCGCCGCGGTACACGCTTTCCAGTTCCTGGATGATCTTGGCATTGCCGCGCACCGGGCCGTCCAGGCGCTGCAGATTGCAGTTCACCACGAAGATCAGGTTGTCCAGCTTTTCGCGGCCGGCCATCGCCACCGCCGCCAAGGTCTCGGGCTGGTCCTGTTCGCCGTCGCCCAGGAAGCCCCATACCTTGCGGCCCTGCGCGGGTATCAGTTCGCGGTCTTCCAGATAGCGCATGTAGCGCGCCTGGTAGGCCGCCATCAGCGGCCCCAGGCCCATCGACACCGTGGGGAACTGCCAGAACCCCGGCATGGTGCGCGGATGCGGATAGGACGCCAGCCCACCACCGGCCGTCTCGCGCCGGAAGCGGTCGAGCTCGACCTCGGAGATGCGGCCCTCCAGGTAGGCGCGCGCATAGATGCCCGGCGCGGAGTGCCCCTGGATGTACAGCATGTCGCCCAGGAAGTCCGGTCTGGCGGCGCGGAAGAAATGGCGAAAGCCCGTTTCGTACAGCGTGGTGGCCGAGGCATAGGTGGCGATGTGCCCGCCCACGCCCGAGGTCTTGCCCGCGCGCAGCACCATGGCCATGGCATTCCAGCGCAGATAGGCGTCCAGCCGCAGCTCGATGCCCATGTCGCCCGGAAACAGCCCCTGCTCCGCCGGCCGGATGGTGTTCACGTAGGGCGTGGAGTTAGGCGCGGCGTAGCCGCCGTGGCCGGCGCGGTCCTGGCCGATCAGCTGGTCCAGCAGATAGTGGGTGCGCGGCCGGCCTTCGTGGGCCAGCACGGCCTGCATGGCCTCCAGCCATTCCTGGGTTTCCTGCGGATCGGCGTCGGTCGGTTCTATCGGGGTATCCATGGCGTCCTCCTGGTGGCGCGAAGGCGGCGTCCCGATGTACGGGCGCCGTCATTTCGCATCGTGAATTGCAATTGCATCATGTGCAATTGCAATCGTATGGAGGAATCTTGATAATTGCAAGTGCAACTATCTGTCATCGATGGCCCCAGACCTGGACGCTAGCGGGACGCGGCCATCATGAATTCCACCGCGGCCCTGAGCGTGGACTCGTCCGCGGACGAACCGCCGCGCGGCGGCATTGCGCCCTTGCCCTTGAGCACGGTCGCCAGCAGCGCATCGGTGCCCTGCGCGATAAAGGGCGACCAGGCTTGCTTGTCGCCCAGCCTGGGCGCGTTGGCGACCCCGCTGGCGTGGCATACGACACAGGCGGACTTGTAGAGTTTTTCGCCGGCCGGATTGATGGCGGCCAGCGTCTCCGCGCCCGCTTGCGGGACGGGCAGGCCGGCCAACGCGGCGGCGAACGCGATTCGATAAAGCTTGGACATGGCAAGGCTCCGGAAGGGAAAAGCGTGATGGCGACGCGGACGGACGCGGGTAAGGCTGGACGCGCAAAGCGCGCCCTGCCGCTGCGCTCAGCGCGGGATCGGACCCGGCGCCTTGATCTGCTTCATCAGGTCGTCATTCCACTTGCCCTCGACCTTGATATGCCCGGCCGCGCCCAGCTCGAAGGCCTCGATCAGGTTGTGGTTCAGGTAGGCGTACACGCCGGGCTGCTTAAAGGTGTAGAGCGCCGCCCCCGCCGAGCCGCCGCGGATGAACCAGGTTTCCAAGTCCTTCTGCGGCGGGTTGGCGAACTTGCCGGTCTCCCAGACCCAGTCGCCATGGCCGCCGATCAGGTGCGGGCGCGTGTCGCGGTTGGCCTGCGAATGGATCAGCAGCACCGTCTCGCCGACCTTGGCGGTGAGCGCATTCGCGCCCGTCAACGCGCCGACCTTGCCGTTGAAGACGATGTGCGACGGCGTCAGCGTGCGCATCACTGCCACCGTGTCGCCATAGCTTTCGGCCAGTGTCGGGTAGTCCTTGTACTTGCCGTTCGCGTCTTTGGGGATGTACAGGTCGAACTCGCCTATCGTGTAGGCGCGGTCGTAGCGCAGCGGCTTGCCCTGCGGGTCCTTCAGGCCGTCGCGCGGCAGCACCATCAGCGTGCCGCTCATGCCGGCGACCACGTGCCACGGCACCATGCCTTCCGGCGCACAGTGGTAGACGAAGGTGCCGCTGCGATCCGCCTTGAAGCGCAGCGTGGCCTGCTCGCCAGGGTTGACGTTGGTGAGCTTGGCCCCGCCCAGCGCGCCGGTGGCCGCATGGAAATCCACGTTGTGCGGCATGGCGTTGGTGGCCGGGTTGACCAGGGTCAGCTCGACATAGTCGCCCTCGTGCACCACCAGGGTCGGACCGGGCATGGACCCGTTGAACGTCATGGCCTGCAAGGTCGTGCCCTTGTCGTCGATGACCATCTTCTTCTCTTCGATGGTCATCGTGAACTCGATCACCTTGGGGCCCGAGCGCGCCACCTGCTCATGCGGGTGGACCATGGGCGGGGCGACCAGCGCGACCTTGGCGCGTTCCAGCTGATCGGCGTTCTGGGCGGCTGCCGGGCCGCCCGCCATCGTTGCGATCAAAGCCATGGCAAGCAAGGTGGGGCGCAAAGCGTTCATGTGCAACTCCTCTTCCGGTTTCTGCTAAGCCGAGTCTGTCGGCAGCTCCATTGAAGGCCCGGCACCACTTGGCTTCTTTGCTGTAGCGCAAACTTCGGACCAGCCTGGAGGCCAGCTCGCATTGCCGCAGCGCAGCGACGGTGTCACCATCGGGACATGGACCCTCCACACGTATCCGAGCGGCCCCCCGCGTCGTCGCCGCTGTGCCACGCCCTGCTCCGCAATCTGGATCTGTTCAAGCCGCTGTCCGATGCGCAGCTGGACACGGCGCTACGTGGCGCGACGCCTTGCCGCCTGCAGGCCGGCGCATTCGCGTACCGTCAGGGTGCGCCCGCCGCGCACTTCTTCGTGCTGCTGCACGGTTGCCTGAAAGTGGCGCAACTGACGCCGGAAGGCGAACAGGTGGTGGTGCGCTACGTCAATCCCGGCGATATGTTCGGACTGGCTTGCGCCATGCGGCAGCCGTGCTATCCCGCCACGGTCCAGGCCGTGCAGGAAAGCGTCTGCCTGGTGTGGCCGGCCACGGTCTGGGAACGTTTCACCGCCAGCCATCCCCAGCTGGGCGCGGCCGCTCTGCAAACCATGGGGCAGCGCCTGCAGGACGCCCATGTCCGCATCCAGGAACTGTCCACCGATGAAGTCGAACAACGGGTCGCGCGCGCCATCCTGAGGCTGGTGCAGCAGTCCGGCCAACCGATGCAGGACGGCATCGGCATCGGCTTTCCCATCACCCGGCAAGACATCGCCGAAATGACTGGCACCACCCTGCACACGGTCAGCCGGCTGCTCAGCGACTGGAAGCAGCGCGGCATCGTCTCGGCCGGCCGCAAGCGCGTGGTACTGCGCTCGCCCGCCGCGCTGGCGCGGCTGGGCGAACATGCCGGACCCGCCGTGGACTGTTCGGCCTGCCTGTCCTGTCGCCACGGGTCGCCGGCCGCGGACGACGCGGCGGAACCGTCGGCCGCCCAGGCGCTGCTGGAGGCCGGCGCGTAGCGGCCGCCGGCGTGGACGGACGCTAGCTCGATTCCAGCACCAGCCGCAAGCCCAGGTTCGCGGGCGGCACGCCCACCGAACACGCCCCGCCCTTCGGGTCGCGGATGAAGTCGGGCAGATAGGCGATGTGCCTGCCGGCGGCGACGCGTATGCCGCAGTTGCGGCTTTCCCGCGCGTCCGTGCCGTTTGCGGGCGCATCATCCCGCAGCGCGTCCAGCACGTGCCGCGCATGGCAATCGTCGGTCCAATCCCACACGCTGCCCGCCATGTCCATCAAGCCTGCGCGGTTGCTGCCGAAGGCCCCGAAGGTCCGCACCGTGTCGTCGCCCTGCGCGCCGCGGCGGCTCTGCTGCTCGTATTCCGCCAGCCAGCGCTGCGCGGGGTCGGCGCCGTCCGGCAACGCCGGCAAGGCGTCCTCGCGATAGGCTTCGCCCGCGGCATAGATCCACTCCGCATAGCTGGGCAGGCGGAAGCGCTGCCCGGTGCGCGCGGAGAGCCAGGCGGCATAGGCCGAGGCGTCGGTCCAGCTGATCCCCACCGCCGGCAGGTCGGGCGCGACCGCCTGCCGCTGCGCGGGGTCCGGCGGCTTGCATCCGCCAGCGCGCACGCAAGCCGCGTACTCCGCCTGGCTGACCTGCCGCGTCATGATGGCCAGACCTTCCGGGTAGCGCGCGATGCGCGGCGCGGGCGTGGCGGGATAGCCGTTGCGCAGCGCCTCGCCCGGCGGCACATAGCTCACCTGGCCGGGCGGCAGGCGCGTGATTTCCGGCAATGCAAAACGGGCCCCTTCCTGGGGCCCGCAAGCGGTCAACAGCAATGCAACGATGACGGTCGGCAGGATACGCATGCGGCGGTGCTCCGGAATGCCCGCGCCGGTCAGGTGCGGGCTGAATTCCATTGGACCTGCTGCCGTGGCCGGCCTCTTTGCGCTGGCGCAAGGAGGCCGGCGCCTGCCAGGCCGTCCCGCGGATGCGCTCGCGCGCATCCGCGGGACGAGTTGCTAGCCGCGCGCCGCCTTGGGCTGCAGACGCGGCTCGGCCTGCGCGGGCTTGCCGCTCAAGAGGCCCAGGATCACCTGCATCACGATGGCCAGCGCGCCCAGCAGGAACACCACGTCGCCGAAGGTGCGGCCCCAGCGCAGGTTCTTCAGCAGTTCCTGCTGCATGAAGGCTTCGCTGCGGGCGTACCACATGCCTTCGCTGACGCTGGCATGGAACTGGATCAGCCCGATCGGCAGCAGACTTGTGAAGATCATCAGCGCCAGGCCCAGGTTCATGCCCCAGAACGCCAGCTTCATCAGGCCGGGGCTCAGCGCGTACTGCGGACGGATGTAGCGCAGCACCAGCAGGGTGAAGCCCAGCGCCAGGAAGCCGTACACACCGAACAGGGCCGCGTGCGCATGGACCGGCGTCGTGTTCAGGCCCTGGATGTAGTACAGCGACACCGGCGGGTTGATCATGAAGCCGAAGACGCCCGCGCCCAGCATGTTCCAGAATGCCACCGCCACGAAGCACATCAGCGGCCACTTCAGGTTGTCCATCCAGGCCGCGCGGGTCTTCAAGCGCCAGTTCTCCCAGGCCTCGTGTCCCAGCACGATAAGCGGCACCACTTCCAGCGCCGAGAAGCTGGCGCCGATGGCCATCACGGGCGTAGTGGTGCCGGCGAAGTACAGGTGATGGAAGGTGCCGGGTATGCCGCCCAGCATAAAGAGCGAAGCCGAGGCCAGGCTGGCGGTGGTGGCCATGCGGCGCGACACCAGGCCCAGCGTGGAGAAGATGAAGGCCAGCGCCGTGGTCGCGAAGACTTCGAAGAAGCCCTCGACCCACAGGTGCACGATCCACCAGCGCCAGTACTCCATCACCGTCAGGTGGGTGCGCTCGCCGTAGAAGAAGCCGGCGCCGTAAAACAGGCCGATGGCGCCGACCGAGGCGGTCAACAGCGCCAGCAGGTTCTTGTCGCCGCCCGGCGTGCGCAGCGCGGGCACGATGCCACGCAGCATCAGCACCAGCCAGAAGCAGATGCCCGCGAACTTGCCGATCTGCCACAGGCGCCCCAGGTCCACGTATTCATAGCCCTGGTGGCCCAGCCAGAAGTTCAGGTCCGGCGGCATGATCTGCGCGATCGCCAGGTAATTGCCGGTGAACGATCCGACCACCACCAGCACCAGCGCCCAGAACAGGATGTCGACGCCTACCTTCTGGAACTTCGGGTCGCGCCCGCCATTGATCAAGGGCGCCAGGAACAGGCCGGCGGCCAGGAAGCCGGTGGCGATCCAGAACAGCGCGCTCTGGATATGCCAGGTGCGCACCAGCGAATACGGGAACCACTGCGACACGTCGATGCCGTAGAACTTCTGCCCTTCGACGGTGTAGTGTGCGGTGAAGCCGCCCAGCAGCACCTGGAAGCCGAACAGCGCCACCACCAGGAACAGGTATTTGCCCAGGGCGCGCTGCGAAGGCGTCAGGGGGAAGGTGGTCAGCGGATCCTTGGCCGGCGCCGGCGGCTCGTCCTCTTCCTTGCCGCGCAGGAAGGCCCAGGCCCAGACCAGGAAGCCGATGCCCGCCAGTAGCACCACCACGCTGATGATGGACCACATGACGTTTTCGGCGCTGGGCACGTTGTCGATCAGCGGCTCATGCGGCCAGTTGTTGGTGTAGGTGACGTTCTTGCCTTCGCGCTCGGTCGCCGCCGCCCACGCCGTCCAGAAGAAGAAGTGCGTGAGCTGGGTGCGGCGCGCGGCGTCCGGCAAGGTGTTTTCCTTCATCGCGAAATTCTCGCGGCTGCGGTGCAGCGCGGGCGCGTCGGAAAACAGCTGGCCGTAGTAGGCGGCCGTCTGCGCCATGGCACGCGCGCGCCGCGGGCTCACCGTCAGCGTATCGGTCGCGGCATCACTGCGGTTGGCGCGGTACTCGGCCTTCAGGTCGGCGCGCAGCGCGGCCTGGGCGCGCGCGTCCAGCTGCGCATAGTCCTGGCCGTGCTGTTCGCGCGCGGCCAGGTCCAGCCAGGCCGTCAGCTCGCGGTGCAGCCAGTCGGCCGTCCAGTCCGGCGCCTGGTAGGCGCCATGCCCCCAGACGGAGCCGAGCTGCATGCCGCCGACCGATTGCCAGGCCGTCTGACCGTCCAGGATGTCGTCGCGGCCGAACAGCGGTTTGCCGTCGGCCGTCACGACCTGGCCGGGTATCGGCGGCGCCTGGCGATAGACCTCGCCGCCGTAGAAGCCCAGCAATGCGAACGTGACCGCCAATACGGCGATCAAGGTGAACCATAATTTCCGATACGGACCCATGATGGGAACGCCCTCCAGTGTTGCGGTTTTGGGGTACGTACCCTTATGCGAATTTCGTGCCAGGAAAATTCCCATTCAAATCATGGCGTTGTATTTCAGCGGGTGGATTTGACCACCGCAATCAAGGGTATAAATAACTGCAACAGGGTTATTTGGACCCTTCTTGATGCTCTGCGGACGGCCCCGCCCTCTTACAATCAGCCGCTGCATTCCCACCTCTTTCAAAGGAATCGACCGCATGGCCAGGGGCAAGCCCGATGCGTGGAGCCTCTTCCTGACCGCGCATGCGCTGGTGGTGGAAGAAATCGAAAAGCGCCTGTCGGCCGCCGGCCTGCCGCCGCTGGCCTGGTATGACGCGCTGTGGGCGCTGGAGCGCGCGCCCGAGGGCACGGCCAGGATGTTCGAGATCGCCGAGCGCATGGTGATCGCGCGCTACAACCTGACCCGCCTGATGGACCGCCTCGAGGCCGAGGGCCTGGTCGAACGTTTCCGCTCGGACCAGGACCGCCGCGCCACCTACGCCCGCCTCACGCCCAAGGGGCGCGCGCTGCGCCACGAGATGTGGCAGGTCTACGGTCCCGCTGTCGACGAGCTGTTCCTGTCGCGGCTGCCGCAGGCGCAGCAGGACGCCATGGCGGCAAGCTTTCTCGACATCGCCCGCCACGTGCGCGCATCCAGCAAGGAGTCCGCCGAATGAATGGCACGCCCCTGCACATCGGCATCGTCGCCTGCTCCGCCGAAGGCGCCGCGCTTTGCTATCGCACCCTGTGCGCGGAAGGCGCCGAACGCCTGGGGCCGCACGCGCACCCGGAGATTTCGCTGCACACGCATTCGCTGGCGGACTACGTCGCCTGCCTGGACCGGACCGACCTGGCCGGCGTGGGCGCGCTGATGCTGTCCTCGGCCGGCAAGTTGGCGCGCGCCGGCGCGGATTTCCTGATCTGTCCGGACAACACCATCCACCAAGCGCTGGCGCATGTGCTGCCGCAATCGCCCCTGCCCTGGCTGCATATCGCCGAGGAAGTCGCGGCCGAGGCCCAGGCGCGCGGCTATCGCCGCATCGGTATCCTGGGCACGCGCTGGCTGGTGGACAGCAGCGTCTATCCGGATCAGCTGGAAGCGCACGGCTTGCAATGGCTGCGGCCGTCCGAAGAAGACCGCGACACCCTGGCCCGCGTCATCATGGACGAGCTGGTGCTTGGCGTGTTCAAGCCGGAATCCGTGGCCCGGCTGCAAGCCGTGATCGAACGCCTGCGCCACGCCGGCTGCGATGCCGTGGTGCTGGGCTGCACCGAACTGCCGCTGGTGCTGAACGATGGCAACGCCGCCCTGCCGACGCTGGATTCGACCCGCATCCTGGCGCGCGCGGCGCTGGTCCGCGCCTTGCGCCGCGCCTGATCCGACGCCCTCAGAGCTGGTCCAGGCCGTACTGGCGCAGACGGTCCAGGTCCAGCACCTTGATCTGGTTGTAGGCCAGCGCCAGAATGTCCTGGTCCGCCAGCGTCTGCAGCGCCTGGTTGACCCGCTGGCGCGACAGGCCCGTCAGATAGCCTAGTTCTTCCTGCGAAATCGCCAGCGTCAGATCGGTGGACGGATACAGCTGCGGATTGAACAGCTGCGCCAGCGACTGCGCCACGCGCGCGTCCGCATCCAGCAAACGGTGGTTCTGGATCGAGGCGATGAACTCGCCCATGCGGTTGTTCAACTGGCCGATGACGAAATGCGAAAACGGCAGGCTGGCCGACAACAGCGCATGGAAGGTGGCCGTAGGCACCTGCAACACCAGCGACGGCTGGATCGCCACCACGTCGTACTTGCGCAGCTCGCGCTTGATCACACTGCCCTCGCCAAACCAGCCGCCCGGCGGCACGCCCGAAAACGTACAGCTGCGGCCCGACTCGTTGTAGATGGCCAGCTTCAACAGGCCCGAATGCACCCCCAGCCAATAGTCCGAGGGCGCGTTGCGCCGCGCGATCCAGGCGCCGTTGGCCACGTGTTCGGCGCGCGACGTCGCGAGCACCAGGTCCTGGTGGCGGGCCTCCAGTGCAGCGAACCAGGCGCACGCCTCGAACAGGCTGGCCAGTTCCGCAGCGGAAACGATGTTTGAAACGTCGGACATGGGAATAACTGTGTAAAACTTGGGAAAGCCAGGTTGGCCGCCGGTCTGTCATGCAGGTGACAGACAGTATTTTCGGCGGCCCTCTAAGCTAGGGCAAGCGACGGGGATCAAACGCCCCGCAGATGGATAAGGGACGCCTGCGCGTCCCAACTGGAGACAAGCATGAGCGGTATGTTCGACCGCGGCCTTGCGCGCCGCGACGCCAACTACGAAGCCCTGACCCCGGTGGATTTCATCGCCCGCGCGGCGCAGGTCTACGGCCAGCGGCTGGCCATCGTCCACGGCAAGGTGCGGCGCAACTGGGCCCAGACCTACGAGCGCGCCCAGCGCCTGGCCGGCGCGCTGGCGCAAGCCGGCATCAAGCGCGGCGACACCGTGGCCGTGATGCTGCCCAACATTCCCGCCATGGTCGAAGCCCATTTCGGCGTGCCCATGCTGGGCGCCGTGCTCAACACCCTGAACACCCGCCTGGACACGCCCAGCGTGCTGTTCATGCTGGGCCACGGCGAAGCGCAGGCGCTGATCGTGGACACCGAGTACGCCGAGCTCGCCCAGCGCGCGCGGGCCGAGTTCCCGCAACTCAAGCTCATCTCGGTGCACGACCTGGACACCGCTGCCGCCGAACTGCCCGGCGCGGTCGATTACGAAGCCTTCCTGGCCGGCGCCCCCGCCTGCTACGACTGGAAGCCGCCTGCCGACGAATGGGACGCCATCGCGCTGAACTACACCTCCGGCACCACCGGCGATCCCAAGGGCGTGGTCTACCACTACCGCGGCGCCTACCTCAACGCCATCAGCAACATCCTTGAATGGGACATGCCCAAGCATCCGGTCTATCTGTGGACGCTGCCGCTGTTCCACTGCAACGGCTGGTGTTTCGCCTGGACCATCGCCGCGCGCGCCGGGGTCAACGTCTGCCTGCGCAAGTTCGATCCGCAGACCGTGTTCGACCTGATCCGCAATGAAGGCGTCACCCACTATTGCGGCGCGCCCATCGTGCAGAGCGCGCTGGCCAACGCGCCGGCCGAGATGCGCGCCGGCATCGACCACACCGTGCGCACCATGGTGGCGGGCGCCGCGCCCGCGCCTGCCGTCATCGCCAAGATGCGCGACATCGGCTTTGAACTGACCCATGTGTACGGCCTGACCGAAGTCTACGGACCCGCAGCCGTGTGCGCCCGCCAGGAAGCCTGGGACGCGCTGGACGAGGAAGAGCGCGCGCTGCGCAATGCGCGCCAGGGCGTGCGCTACCACCTGCAGGCCGGCGTGTCCGTGCGCAATCCCGACACCATGGAAGAGGTGCCGGCCGACGAGCAGACCGTGGGCGAGGTCATGTTCCGCGGCAACATCTGCATGAAGGGCTACTTGAAGAACGAACGCGCCACCGATCAGGCCTTTGCCGGCGGCTGGTTCCGCACCGGCGACCTGGGCGTGATGACGGCCGACGGCTATGTCCGGATCAAGGACCGCAGCAAGGACATCATCATTTCCGGCGGCGAGAACATCTCCAGCATCGAAGTGGAAGACGCGCTCTATCGCCACCCTGCCGTGGCGGCGGTGGCCGTGGTGGCCATGCCCGATCCCAAGTGGGGTGAAACCCCCTGCGCCTTCGTCGAGCTCAAGCCCGGCTGCAGCGCCACCGCCGAAGAGATCATCGCGCACTGCAAGCTGCTGCTGCCCGGCTTCAAGGTGCCGCGCGCGGTGCGCTTCGGCGAGCTGCCCAAGACCTCCACCGGCAAGATCCAGAAATTCGAACTGCGCGCCGCCGTCGGCGCGACCCAGGCCATCGACGTGGCCGGCCCCGGCAAGGCCGGCTGAATCCCTCGTCCCCATCCCATCCAGGAGCTCCGACGCCATGACGTACCAAGCCCCCGTGAAAGACATGCTGTTCGTGCTGAACCATCTTGCCGGCCTGCCGCAAGTCGCCGCGCTGCCCGGTTTCGAGGAAGCCACGCCCGACACCACCCAGGCCGTGCTGGAGGAATCCGCCCGCTACACCGCCGACGTGCTGGCCCCGCTGAACCACCCCGCCGACCGCGAGCCCAGTTCCTGGCGCGATGGCGCCGTCACCACCTCGCCGGGCTTCAAGCAGGCGTTCAACCTGTACGCCGAAGCCGGCTGGCAGGGCATGACGCATCCGGTGGAATACGGCGGCCAGGGCCTGCCGGGCCTGATCGGCTCGCCCTGCTCCGAAATGCTGAACGCCGCCAATCTGTCGTTCGCGCTATGCCCGCTGCTGACCAACGGCGCGATCGAGGCGCTGCTGACTGCCGGTTCGCCTGAACTGAAGCAGCGCTTCATCGAGCCCATGATTTCCGGACGCTGGACCGGCACCATGAACCTGACCGAGCCGCAGGCGGGCTCGGACCTGGCCATGGTGCGTTCGCGCGCGCAGCCCGTGGGCGACGGCACCTACCGCATCTCCGGCACCAAGATCTTCATCACCTACGGCGAGCACGACCTGGCCGAGAACATCCTGCACCTGGTGCTGGCGCGCCTGCCCGACGCGCCCGAAGGCGTCAAAGGCATTTCGCTGTTCCTGGTGCCCAAGTTCCTGGTGAACGAAGACGGCACGCTGGGCGCGCGCAACGACGTCCATTGCGTGTCGATCGAGCACAAGCTGGGCATCAAGGCCAGCCCCACCTGCACGCTGCAGTTCGGCGACGCGGGCGGCGCGCTGGGCTACCTGGTGGGCCAGGAGAACCGCGGCCTGGACGCCATGTTCATCATGATGAATGCCGCCCGCTACGCCGTGGGCGTGCAGGGCGTCGCCGTCGCCGACCGCGCCCACCAGCACGCGCTGGCCTATGCCGCCGAGCGCGTGCAGAGCCGCCCGGTGGACGGCTCCTCCAAGGACGCCGTGCCCATCATCCAGCACCCCGACGTGCGCCGCATGCTGGGTACGATGCGCGCGCTGACCGAGGCCGGCCGCGCGCTGGCCTACTACACTGCGGGCCATGCCGACCAGGCGCACGCCAACCCCGACGCCGAGGCCCGCAAGCGCCACCTGGCGGTGCAGGAATACCTGGTGCCCATCGTCAAGGGCTGGTGCACCGAGATGTCCATCGACGTGGCCAGCCTGGGCGTGCAGGTACACGGCGGCATGGGCTTCATCGAGGAAACCGGGGCGGCGCAGTACTACCGCGACGCGCGCATCCTGACGATCTACGAAGGCACCACGGCGATCCAGGCCAATGACCTGGTGGGCCGCAAGACCCTGCGCGACGGTGGCGCGGTTGCCCGCGCTCTGCTCGCGGAAGTCGGCAAGACCGAAGCGGCGCTGGAAGCCCGCAGCGAACCGGCCGCCCGTCTGATGCTGACGCCTTTGCGCCAGGCCCGCGCGGCCCTGGCCGACGCCATCGACTTCGTGCTGGCCAACGCCGCCAGCCGCCCCAACGCCGTATTTGCCGCGGCCGTGCCGTATCTGCTGCTGGCGGGCACCACCTTTGCCGGCTGGCAGATGGCGCGCGCGCTGCTGGCCAGCCTGGACCTGCGCCAGGAAGACCCGGCCTTCCACGACGCCAAGATCGCCACCGCGCAATGCTACGCGTTGCATAAGCTGAGCCAGGCGCCTGGGCTTGCGGCGGTGGTGCTGGGATCTGGGGAGTATGAAGTGCAGCCGTAGCTGTTTGTGGTGCATTACGGGCCCTTCATGCGTGAGGGTCTCGTCTGAGCTCTCGTTGGGGATTGGCTTCGGAGTCGCGTTCCAGTGCTTCGTAGGCCGCACGCCGGCGCGGGCGCCTGAGTGGCGGGCGCCCACGATTGCGGTCCGGAGCGTTCGCTCCGGACTTCCCCTTCGTCATCCTCGTTGCCGCCTGCGGCGGCTGCCTTCGGATTCCCTCGGGCGCATCGAGGTTGCCCGCCACTCAGGCGCCCGCGCCGACGAGCTACTTGAATCTTCGCTTGGAGCGCTGCTGCAGCCGTGGTCAGGGACGATGCTTGGGCTGCCCGTCATTATCGGCCGCGCGGGCGGCCGATAATGACATACGTGATCTCTTGAATTTCTATTGTGTTCGCTTACGCGAATGCGATGACTGATTTGTTATTGCTCCCCAGCTCATGGGGGAATAGGCGGTGATGGGTGGCGCGCGGCGAATAGCCGCTTGCGCATGCAGATCCGGACGCGCGCCACCCATCCGGCACCCGCGTTGAAATGACGATTGCTGGCGACCCGTGCCTTTCGCCATCGCCCCGACCGCAGCGCCTAACCAAATTCAGACCCACATCTGCTGCACGCGTTACCACGAGAACGCCCCCACCACCAGCGCGCAGCGCCATCGCGCGACGCAAGACGCCGCGTAAGCCCCAAGAGGCCGCCCGGGCGGCCGGCCTGGGGCGGGCCCCGCAAGACACGCCAACACCCCACCGACCGTGGCCAAAACGCCAAGCACACCACCCGCCCCAGCGGCCGTGAAGATTCAACCAGCGAGCCCACGACGCGACAGGCGTCTAAAGAACCCCACGACAAGCATCCTAAGAACCAACAGCCAAACGCTCACCACGCGGCAACGTCACCGCCCAGAACGCCAGCGCCACAACACTGATACCCGCCCCCAACAAGCACACCCCCAACCAGCCCGCCTGAGCATAAACCGCAGTCGAAGCGATAGACCCCAACCCGCTCCCCACCGCGTAGAACATCATGTAGCCCCCGACCAATCGACTATGCGCCTGCGGATTCACGCTGAAGATCATGGTCTGGTTAGTCACGTGCAGCGCCTGCAAAGCGATATCCAGGACCAGCACGCCCAACGCCAGCAGCCACAGGCTCTGATCCAGAAAGGCGATCGGCACCCAGGCCAGGCATAGCAGCGTCAACCCCACGGCCGTGGTCCGCTCGCCCTGCCCGCTGTCCGCCAGCCGGCCGGCGCGCGCCGCCATCAGCACGCCCGCCACACCCACCAGCCCGAACGCGCCCACCGCGCTGTGCGTGAGGGAATGCGGCGGCGCGCTCAGGGGCAGCACCAGCGCGGTCCAGAAGGCGCTGAAGGCGGCGAACATCAGCAGCGCGATCATGCCGCGCACGCGCAGTACGCGCTCGGTGGCCAGCAGGCCGTAGAGCGAGCGCAGCAAAGCCCAATAGCCCATCTCCACCGCGGGCAGCCGGCGTTGCGGCAGGCGCCGCGCCAGCACCACGGCCAGCACGGCGGCCAGCGCCGCCGACACTACGTAGACCGCGCGCCAGCCCCACAGGTCCGCCACGGCCCCGGCCAGCGTGCGCGCCAGCAGCAGGCCGATCACTACCCCGCCCTGCGCCGCGCCGACCACGCGGCCGCGCTCGCCCGGCGCGGCCAGCGCCGCGGACAGGGCCAGAAGACCCTGCGTCATCGCGGTCCCCAAGAGGCCCAGCGCCACCATGCCCATCAGCAACCAGGGCGTACCGGCCGACAGCGCCACCGCCACCAAAGACAGCACCAGCAATGCCAATTGCCCCAGCATCAGGCGCCGCCGGTCCAGCAGGTCGCCCAGCGGCACCACCAACAGCAGCGCCAGCGCGCAGCCCAACTGCGTGGCCGTGACCACGATGCCCACCGCGCCTTCGGCGATACCGAACTCGCGGCCGATGGCGTCCAGCAGGGGCTGGGCGTAATACACGTTCGCCACGCTCAGGGCGCAGGCGACCGCCAGCAGCATCACCAACGATCTGGGCATCGGGCCAGGGGATGCGGGGTCGGCGGGTTCTGATCGAGCAGGCATGTCTTTCTCCAACTTGGTTGCGTTATAAAACCAGAATAGTAGGTTTGAAGGTTTTATAATGCAACCGAAATTTCGACAAAACAGCCGTTGCCACCCATTGCCGTCATTCCCCTCAGCGAGGATCCGATATGGTCAAACGCACTAGTCTCGAAGGCGCCGCCTGCCCGGTGGCACGCTCCCTGGACGCGATCGGCGACTGGTGGTCGCTGCTGATCGTGCGCGACGCCTTCGATGGATTACGGCGTTTCGGCGAGCTGCAGAAAAGCCTGGGCGTGGCCAAGAACATCCTCAGCGACCGGCTGCGCACGCTGGTGGCGCATGGCATCCTGGAAGTGGCGCCGGCCTCGGATGGCAGCGCCTACCAGGAATACGTGCTGACGGACAAAGGCCGGGCGCTCTTCCCGGTGATCGTGGGCTTGCGCCAATGGGGCGAAGAGCACTACTACGGCGCCGCCGAACCCCACTCGACGCTGATAGACCGCAAGCGCGGCCAGCCGGTGCGCAAGCTGGAAATCCGGGCGCAGGACGGCCGCCTGCTCGGCCCGGACGACGCCGTGGTGCAGAAGACCGCTCTGGCGGGCTAGGTCCGGCCTATGCACCCCTCGCTGCTGACGGCCACTGCCCGGTCGCCAGCGCGGTCGGCGAATAGGAATCGAAGCGCCAGCGCAAGGCCAGCGCCCCGGGCCGGCGGACTACCCGGCGCGCATGCACCCGCCACAGCCGTTCGGCGCCATCGAACTGCGCGATCTCCGGGCTGTCCAGCACCACTTCGGCCGCGCCGCTCAGTTGCAGCACGTCGCCGCGCTCGAAATCGATGAACAGCAGCCCGGCGCGCGGGTTGAGCACCATGTTGCCCAAGGTGTTGAAGAAGCGGTTGCCGGAAAAATCGGGAATGGTCAGCACGTCGCCATCCACCCGCACGAATCCCGGCTTGCCGCCCCGATGCGAGACATCGACCCTGCGGCCGCCCTCGTCCGCATAGGTCGCCACGAAAAACGTGTCGGACCGGGCGATCAGCGCCCGCGCCGCATCGTCCAGCCCGCCGCGTTCTTGCGGCGTGCCGGGAAAACGCAAGGCGGGCGACCGCGAAAACTGGAACTCGCGCGCCTGGATGTACTGCGGGCAGTTGCCGAAGGACTGCGTCACCGCCACCTCGAAACGCTTGCCGTCCCAGGCCGCGATGCGGCCGTTGGCGCGGTTGCGCCGGCGCGTGTGCAGTTCGATGCCCAGCAGGCCCAGCTGCCGGTCCGGCCTCATGCCGGCCAGCAGCGGGTCGTCGGCGTCCGGCACCGCGGACACGCGCAGGCTGCGCGGATCGGGCGAGGTCACGAAACCCGGCAGGCCTTCCAGCACGCCGGCCCAGGGATCGCCCTGGCCGTCCACCGCGCCCGCCACCACAAAGGGCAATTGCTGGAAAAAAATGCGGTGCTGGTCCGGCATGTAATCGCGGATGACTTTGGGTCCCGCCACTGCCATGCGTTCGGCGACGCCCGCCTGTTGTTGCAGCAGGCGTTCACCCGCATGCCACGGTGACGGCGGGACGGCGACAGGTTCTGCGATGGCCATGGCATTCTCCTTGCGCGGCGCGCGCCCTCAGGCAGCCAGCAGGCCCACGGGCGACTTGGGCATGGGCACGAAGCGCGGCAGGCTTTCGATGCGGCGCAGCCAGGCGCGCACGTGAGGATAGGCTTCCAGCGACACATTACCTTCCGGCGCGTGCGCCACGTAGGCATAACAAGCCACATCCGCGATGGTGGGCGCCGCCCCCGCCAGGAAATCGCGCGCCGTCAGTTCGCCGTCCATGACCTGCAGCAAGGCATGCGCGCGGGCCAACGTGCTGTCCACGTCATGGGACGCGCCGAACAGCACCACCAGGCGCGCCGCATTCGGACCGTTCACCAGTTGCCCCGAGGCCACCGACAACCAGCGCTGTACCGCTGCCGCGCCGGCGGGATCCTCCGGCAGCCAGGCCTGGCCGTTGTAGCGCTTGGCCAGATAGACCAGGATCGCGGTGGAATCGGCCACCACGACGCCGTTGTCGTCGATGACCGGCACCTGGCCAAAGGAATTGAGGGCCAGGAATGCGGGGCGCTTGTGCTCGCCGCCGCGCAGGTCCACATCCACCTTGCGGTGCGGCACCTCCAGCAGGGACAGCATCAGGGCGACGCGATGGGCGTGGCCGGACAGGGGGAAGCTGTAGAACGTCAGCGCAGAGGTCTGGGCGGTTTGCATGAGTGGGCTCCAAGTCGGATACAGGTTCCATCTTGGACCGGCGCCGGCCGCGCGTGAACGGCCAGCGTCTGCAAGACACTCTTGCTTCGGATGAAAGAAACGGGGCGTGGCCCTGTCCCTCCATGCGCTCCTGCGGGCGCAGCCGCGGGCTGGGGCGCTACGCGGGCAGCGCCGCCAGGTCGCGGCGCAAGGCCTCGACGCAGAATTCGACGAAGCTGCGCACCTTGGCGGAGCTCTTGCGGCCTTCCGGATACACCAGGTGCACGGGCAGCGGCGGCAGCTCGAAATCCCGCAGCACCACCTCCAGGGCGCCGCTGGCCAGGTGCCGCGCCACCTGGTAGGACACCACCTGCGTCAGGCCCCAGCCCTCGCACGCCGCCAGCACCGCCGCCTGGAACGAGGTGACCGTCAGCTGCGAATCGACGCGCAGGTTCCTGGGCTGGCCGTCCTGCTGGAAGCGCCATTGCGGCGTGCGCCCCTCCATGGCCGCGGTGACCGTACAAAAGCGCGCCAGCGACTCCAGGTCCTGCGGCACGCCATGTTCGCGCAGGAAGGCGGGCGCGGCGCAGACCACGCGACGCACCTGCCCCACCGGCACCGCCGTCAGCGTGGAATCCGGCAAGGCGCCGATGCGCACCGCCACGTCCACGCGCTCGTCCAGCAGGTTCACCACGCGGTCCACCAGCAGCGTGCGCACCGAGACCTCGCGGTGCACGCGCAGATAGCCCAGCACGGCCGGCATCACGTGCAATTCGCCGAAGAACGCGGGCGCGGTGATGCTGAGCGCGCCGCGCGGCGCGGCCATGGCGCCGGCGACGGCATCGTCGGCCTGCTCCACCTCATCGAGGATGCGGCGGCAGTCGTCGGCATAGCGCTGGCCGGCCTCGGTCAAACGCAGGCTGCGCGTGGTGCGCACCAGCAGCAAGGCGCCCAGCCGCCGCTCCAGCGCCGAAACGCTGCGCGTGACGGTGGGCGCCGACATTTCCAGGCGCCGCGCCGCCGCGGCGAAACTCTGTGCCTCGGCCACCGCCAGGAACACGCTCATTTCATGGAATCGATTCACGCCTGGCGGCCTCCGCGCTGATTGTCGGGAGAGAGTAGAAGCGCACGCAGGGGCGCGTCAATCCTCTCTCCGGCCTTGCGCACAAGCGTGCAAGGCCGCCGGATTCAGGCCAGCCTGCGCGCGCGCTCCCCGATGAAGCCCAGCAATTCCAGCGCGCGACGCGCCGCCCGCGCCGCGCCGTCCATGTCGCCTCGCACGTACAGCGGACGAAGCTCCTCGATCTCCTCCAGCGCCTCGATCAGTTCCGGCGCCGCAAGTCGGTACTTGCGCAGGACGCTGACCATGCACATGGAAGCGTGCACCATGTCCTCGGACGCCTCGCTGACGCCCGCTTGGTGCAAGGCGAAGTTGATCCAATGCGTGCCCGCCAGCATGGCCGCCTCGATCCGGATCTCCCAGTCCTCGTCGCCCAACCGGGCCAGCGAGGCTTCGATGCGCTCCGCCTTGTCGCGGTGAAGTTCCGCAATCATGGGCGCACCTCCGGACGGACCAGAGTCCGGTAAACGGAGATGGCCTGCGACATCGCGTCCTGGCAATCATCGACGATGGCCTGGGTCGGCTTGCGGTCGCCGCGCAGGCAGGGGTCGCGATGTTCCTCCAATGCGTGCAAGGCGGCCTCCAGGCGCTGGACAGGCTGCGGCAGGTCACCGGCAATGGCGGGCCAGCCCACGTGGCTTACGTCGCCGGGGCCACGCAGTTCCCTGCGCCAGCCGCCGTCCGCCTGCGGCACCACATGCACGCCAGGAATGGTGGAAAAAGCGCGGTCCTCGCTGGTGAGGCCTGCGGCGTGCAGCGATGCGTTCCAGATATTGGTGCCCGCGGTAAGACAGGTCCAGTACCAGAGCTCGAAATCCCGCAAGGGATCGAGCCGTTCGCGCAGCCGCAACAGACGGCCTATCTTGTCTGCATGGGAGGATATCTGCATGGCGCTTTACTCGGCCTTGATGTTTCCGTCCACCACGATCTTGCGCCAGGCGGCAAGGTCTTGCGTGATGGTCTGGGCGAACGCCTGGCGGCTGACGGCAGCGGATGGCGGCACGTTGGCCTGGCGCAGCGCATCCAGGAACGCCGGCTGTTCCAGTTCATGATTGATGGCCGCATGCAGGCGCTCCAGCACCTCGGGCGGCGTGTTCCTGGGCGCAAAAACACCCTGCCAGCCCGCAGCGGTAAAGGGATAGCCCTGTTCCGACAACACCTGCACGTCCGGCAGCCTGGGACTGCGCACGGTGCCCGTGAGCGCGATACCGCGCAGCTTGCCCTGCTCGATGAAACCCAGGGGAGACACCACGTCGACCCAGCCCACGGGAATCTCGCCCGACACGATGTTCGTCAGCAGCGCGGGCGTGGTCTTGTAGGGTACGTGGTTGATGCTCAGCCCCGCGCGCTGCTTGATCCACTCCATGGTCAGGTGTCCGTTGGACCCCATGCCCCAACTGCCGTAGGACTGGTACTTGCCTGGCTCGCGGCGCAACAGATCCACCAGCTCGGGCAAGGTCCTGGCCGGCACCGAAGCATGCGCCACCAGCAGCACGCCTCCCACGGAAGACAGCGCAACGGGTTCCAGGTCGCGCAGGGTCTGCACTGGCAAGGCCGGATTCAGCGCTTCGGCCATCACCATCGACGAAGCCGTGCTGTGCAGGATGGTGTAGCCGTCGGGCACGGCATTCTTGACCGCGGACGAGCCAATCAAGCCGTTCGCGCCCGGGCGGTTCTCTATGACGAAAGGCTGGCCCAGCGTGTCGTTCAGCCGTGCGTACAGCTGCCGGGCCAGCGTGTCCAACACTCCGCCCGCGCCGCCCGGCACGATTACCTTGACGGGTCGCGCCGGCCAATCGCCGCCGCCCTGCGCCAACACCAGACGGCTCGCCAGCGACGCCGCCGCGCCCAGCAAGAGTTCCCTACGGGTCAATGAGATCGTCATGTTTTCATCCTGGATCATGGTGCGGACGCGCGCGGCCCGGCGGAAAGCGTCAGACGGGCTTGCGCAGGAAACCTTGGTTGCCGCCGTTGCGGTTGGGCGCGAAGCCGTTGGCCTGCAGCGTTTCTTCGGCCGTTTCGTAGAAGACGCCGATCTTCATGATCTCGCGCGCCTGCTGCGCCGTAGCGATGGGGCGGCCGAACTCGCCGGCGATGCGCACCAGCTGCCTGATCTGCTCGACGGAACTCATCTTTCCCGTGCGGGACTGGTTCCAGAGCACGTCCTCGATGCCGCAGCGCACGTGCAGGCCAAGGGCGATGCCTATCATGTTGACAGGCAGCACGTTGAGGACGGAGCTTTCTACCGTGACCACGGCGCCGTCGGGTACCGCGCGCAACATGTTGGCCAGGTTGTAGATATTGGCCTGGTCCATGCCGCCGCTGATGGCCACCCAGTTCATCACCAGCGGCCCTTTGTAGACACCGCGGCGGATCATGCGTTCTATGGTTTCGAAGCTGTTGATGTTGTAGCACTGGAACTCGCTCTGGATGCCGGCTGCGGTCAGGCGCCGGATATGCTCCTCGACCCAGCTGGGATTCGCGGGCACGACCATGTCCTTGTAGGTGGAGTACAGGTGGGGAAAGCCGCGAGACACGCCCCGGAAATCATCCTCGCCTGCGTGTTCAGTGACGTTCATCTGCGAGGTGTTGACGGTGACCGTCACCTGGTCGGGCCTGGGCGTCAGTTCGGCCAGCATGTGCCGGGTGTCGTCGCTCAGCCATTTGGCGGCCTGCCCCTCTTCCGGCGCGAAGCTGATGGAGCCGCCCACCTGAATGACCATCTCGGGCACGGCCTCGCGCACCCCGGCGATCAGCTCGTTGAACTTGGAGAGGCGCTTGCTGCCTTTGCCGTCGGCCTCGCGCACATGCAGATGCAGCACGGTGGCGCCGGCTTCATAGCAATCCACCGCCTTCTGGATCTGATCCTGCATGGATACCGGAATATCCTCCGGAAAGTCCGAGGGTATCCAGCCCGGCGCATAGGGCGCGGCGGTGATGATCAGGGGCTGCTGGTTTTCGGGATACAGGTGGCCGTCTAGAAAGTTCATGGCGAGGGTGCTCCGACTGGGTGGGTGAAGACTGCGTGGATCGCGCTACATGAGGGAAGCGCGGGAATACCGGCGCGCGTGGTCCACGGGCGTGCCGGCGCGTGCCGGCCGCCCCTAAAGGCGCGGCGCTGAAAGCAATGGAAGGCGGGTCAGTTGGCCCGGATGTCGAACTTCTTGACGATGGCGGCGTTGCGCTGCGAGGTCTGCCTGTTTTCAGCCAGCAGCGCGGCACTGTCGATGTTCACGTCGGGCTCCAGCCCCACGTCCGCCAGCTTCTGCTGCACCGCCGGCACGGCCGCCGCCTTGCTGATGACGGCCTGGAGCCTGACCAGGACATCGGACGGCAGCTTGCTCGAACCATAAAAACAAACCTGCCCCTGGAACTGGATCTCCGGATAGCCCAGTTCGGTCATCGTCGGCACCTCGGGCAGATCCCTGTAGCGGTTTTTCCCGGCGACCGCATAGGGGCGCAGCCGGCCGCTCCTGATCAGGGGCAAGGATGTGACCATGCCGTCGAACATGATGTCGACCTGGCCGCCTATGACGTCCTGCAGCGCCTGCGGCGACCCCGTGTAGGCGACGTGCTGCATGTCCAGCCCGGCCTGGCTGCTGAAGATCAGGCCCGAATACTGCGACACCGTGCCTGTTCCGTAGCTGGCGAAAGACGACTTGCCTTTGCGCGCCTTCAGATGCGCAACCAGGCTCTGGAAATCCTTGGCCGGATAGTCGGCGGCGCTGACGAGCGCATAGCTGGTGTACGCAACCCGGGCGATGGTCACGATGTCCTTGAGCGGGTCGTATGGCACCTTCATCACCTGCGGCGCTTCGACCAGCATATTGCTCGGCCCCAGCGCGATCGTGTTGCCGTCGGGGTCGGCCTTCAGCATGGCGCTGAGGCCGATCGATCCGGTCGCGCCGGGCCGGTTCTCGATGATGACCGGCCGGCCGGTGTCGGCCGACACCTGCTGCCCGATCACGCGGGCGGCGATGTCCACGGTGCCGCCTGCCGGACCCGGCACGATGACGCGCAAGGGCTTGCCGTCCGCAGCCCAGACGCTGAACGCCAGCGACCATCCGGCCAACGCCAAGGCCGAACGCGCGTATTGATGCAGTTTCATCTTTGTCTCCTGGCTCTTTGCCGGACTGATGCGCGGGTTCCCTTTCCTGGAAAGCGCAATGTCTGGTCTATGGCCACAAGTATCCATCGCTCTGCGCGCGCTTACTTGCTATTCTGGGACATAAACTTGTCAATTTGGGACAGCATTCAGGCCGGCCTGGCCGGACCCGCCCTGCTCCACGCTGAGGGACTGCATCCGAATTGGTCGCGGAACCAATGGCTGAAGCTGCTGGGCCTGGAGAAGCCCAGCAATTCCGCCACCTCGCCCAGCGGCAGATCGCTCTCGCGCAAATGGTGCTGGACCAGGTCCCGGCGCACCTCGTCCAGCACGCGGCTGAAAGACAGGCCTTCCGCTCCGAGGCGGCGATGCAGCGTGCGGCGGTCGACGTGCAGAAAGCGCGCCACCTCCGGCGCGGAGCAGGCGCCGCCAGGCAGCAGCGCCAGGATGATCCGCCGGCAGGTCTCCTGCGCGCTTTCGCCGCGGCCGGTCATGGCCGCTTCCAGGTATTTGCGGGCCAGGCCGGCGGCCACCTGATCGCCCTGCTCCCGCGGCCTGGACAGATCGGCGGACGAGCACACCAGCCCGTTGAATTCCTGGTTGAATTTGACGTTGCGCCTGAAAAAGGCGCGATGCGCGGTAACGTCCTCAGGTGGCCGGTGCGAGAAGCAGACCTCCAGCGGCTGCCACTGCTGCCCGATCAGCTCGCTCAATATGCAGAACATGGTGCCCACCGCCAACTCCACCGACTGCCGCATCTGCAATCCGGGCGTGGGCAGCAGGTCTTCGCGGATGATCACCAGCCCGCCGGTGTCTTCAACCCGGATGATGAGCGACGCGTTCACCAGCTTCAGGTAGCGGCACAGCGTATCGAGCGCCTGCCTCGGCGTCGCTTCCTCCCGCAGCACCAGGCTGATGGGGCCGAGCGCCGATAACTTGCGCCGCGCCGCCAGGCGCAGCGCGAAGTCTTCGATGCGCGTCGCGCGGGCCGTGATTTCCAGCAGCTCGCGTGCCGCGTCGCGCGGGATCAGCATTTCCGGGTCTTGCAGGAATCTGGCCTCCAGCCCCACGCTGCGCATGAAGGCATGGGGATCCCGGCCCAGCGACTCGACCAGCTCGACGTAGCCGTTCAAACTGCCGCTGCGCATCAGTTGGGAGACCTGCCTCATGCCCGTGCCTCGAATTCCTTGCGCAGCCACCCCAAGAACGCCTTGACCGGCGGATGGCGTTCGCGGCCCGGCGCGCACAGCGCGGTATAGGCCGCCCCCGCCACCCTGATCTCGGGCCGGTACGCCACCAGCGTGCCCGCCGCCACGCTGTCCGACACCATGACGGAACTGGCCAGCACCAGCCCCTGGCCGGCGATCGCGGCCTGCAGCGCGTAGTGCTCTTCCTCGTAGGCATGCAGCGCCGCCGGCGTGCGCCAGGAAGGCAGGCCGGCGGCCTCGCACCAGTCCTGCCAGCCCTGATCGTACAGTTGCGAATCGCGCCAGCGCACCGTGACCAGCGACGGCGCGCGCTTGCCCGGCCGCGCAACCAGCGCGGGCGCGCCATAGACGCCGAACCATTCCTGCAGCGTACAGGCTGCGTGCAGCCCGGGCCAGCGCGCGCGGCTGTAGCGGATGGCCAGGTCCATGCTGGCGTCGCGCAGCAGGTCCACGGGTTCGGGGCTGGTGTTCAGGTTCAGCTGGTATTGCGGGAACGCGGCATGGAAGCGCCCCAGCCTCGGCACCAGCCACAAGGCCGCGAACGAATGCGTGGTCGACAGGGTCAGCGCGCCCGAGGCCGGCGCGGCGCGCAAGGCGTCCAGGGTCTGCGCCACATCGAGCAAGGCGCCATGCACGCCCGCGAAGAGGCGCGCGCCCTTCTCCGTCAGGCGCACGCCGCGCGGCACGCGTTCGAACAGGGCGTAGCCCACGTGGCGTTCCAGCGCCTTGACCTGATGGGACACGGCCGTGGCCGTGACGGCCAGTTCGGCCGCGGCCAGCTTGAAGCTGAGCAGCCGGGCGGCCGCCTCGAAGGTGCGCAGCGCCGTCACCGGTAGCGTGGCGAACATGGGATCCCGGGCCTTATGGATGAAATCAATTCATCTTACTCAAGGATTCATCATTTGTCGCCCATCAGGCAGGAATACTAAATTTCCACCACTGCATGGCAGCAACCATGTCCACACAAGGAATCAAACATGAATTCAGATCATCCCACCAAGCGCCTGCTGATCCTGGTCGGCAGCCCGCGGCGCGACGGCAACAGCGCGGCCCTGGGCGCGGCCGCGCTGCAGGGCGCCGAGACGGCGGGCACCTCGGCCACGCTGCTGTTCCTGGACGACTACATTCAGTCCTTCCTGCCGGACCTGCGGCACGCCACCGCGCCCGCCGACCGCTATGCCGAGCTGTTCCTGGAGCACTTCCTGCCGGCCGACGGCGTCCTGATCTGCACCCCGATCTACTGGTACGGCATGTCGGCGCAGACCAAGGCTTTCTTCGACCGTTCGTTCAGCCATTACGCCGGCCAAGGCCCCGAACCGGAACGGGTCAAGCAGCGCATGGTCGGCAAGCGCCTGGGCCTGGCGGTGGCGTCCGAGGAAACCTACCCGGGCGCAGCCCTGGGCATCGTGCACCAGATCCAGGAATACGCGCGCTACACCCATTCGGATTTCGTCGGCTATGTGCATGGCGCCGGCAACCTGCGCGGCGAGGTCGCGGCGGACCCGCGTCGGCCGCTGCAAGCGGCGGCGGAGCTGGGCGCTGCATTCTTTACCCACAAGTACTCGGACTACCGGGTCGAAACGCCGCGCGCCCGCAATGTCTGGGAAGCCGCCCCCGCCCTGCGCAGCACGCCGGGCGTGCTGCCGTAGACCTGCTTGAAGACGCGGGTCAGATGGGCCTGGTCGGCGAAGCCCACGGCTTGCGCCGCATCCGCCAGCGCCAGACCGTCGCGCAGCAGGACACGCGCACGCGCCACCCGCCAATTGCGCAGCCAGGCCAGCGGCGGCAGGCCATAGCGCCGCGCGAATTGTTTGACCAGGGTGGTGCGGTGGCGGTCCTGGGCCGCCGCCAGGGCTTCCAGGTCCGGCGCGCACGCCGGGTCCGAGGCCATGCGCTCGCGCAGCAGCGCGCACACGTCGGACGCGTCGTCGGCAGGAACCGCCGCGGTCTGCGCATGCGCCGCCAGCAGCCCGAACAGGGCCGCGGAAATACGTTCGCGGCGCTCCGAGTCGGCGATGGCGTCGGGGGTGAGCGCGTCCAACCATGTCTGGCATAGCGCTGGATCGCGGATGACGGGGCCGGGCAGCGCAGCGCCGCCGGCAAACAGCGCGAGTTCGTGGTTTCGGAACCAGGCCGCATCGATATAAGCCATGCGATACGCCAGCGGCGCGTCCGAGGTGCCGCCCGTGTGGACCTGCCCGGGCGCGATCGCCACCAGATCGCCCTCGCCCGCGAGCTGCGCCTCGCCATGCACGGTAAAGGCGCAGCGCCCCTGCGCGATGGCGCCGATGGACCAGGCATCGTGGAAATGCGGCGCATAGCGGTAGGCGCGCAGGTCCGCGATCAGCACGTCGCCGGGCAGGCCGGCGCCGCAATGCCAGATGTGTTGGGAAACCGCCATAGATGCGTATGCGTGAGTCGCCTAGCCGAAGTAGCTCTGGTCCGAAGTCAGCGTGCGGGCCAGCAGCCACGCGTTGCGCGGGTTTTCTCCCACGCGGCGCACGGCATAAGGCCACCAGTCGCCGCCGAAGGGCAGATAGACCCTGACGTTATAGCCCAAACGACGCAGCGCGAGTTGCCAGTCCGGACGCACGCCGTAGAGCATTTCGAATTCGAAGGCATCTGGCGGCCAGCCGCGTTCCCGCGCCAGTTCCATGATGGCGCCAGCCAGGCGGTCGTCATGCGTGCCGAAGACCGGTTGGAAACCCGACTCCAGCGCCTCGCGCGACAGCATGATGGTGGCTGCGTCCAGGTAGGCCTGGTCGATGCGCGCGCGGCCGGCGTGGTCCAGTTCGCGCTCCGGAAACGCGCCCTTGACCAGCCGCAGCGAGGTACGCTGGCGGATCGCCCAGACCAGGTCCAGCGGCGTGCGCCGCCGCTGCGCCTGCAGGGTCAGGCCTGCCGGGATGCCGGCCGCCAGCAATTCGCGATGCAAGGCGCAGGTGCGGTCGCAGATGGAGGAATCCTCCATGTCCAACACCATCCAGTCGCGCCCCAGGCCGACCCCGCGGCGCGCCGCCAGGCCGATGCGCCGGGCATTGTCCCGGCCCAGCGCATCGTCGCGCATATAGCCGATGGCCGTGGGATCGACGGATACGTGCACGTCCAGCCCGGCATGCGCCAGCGCCCGGCAGGCACCCACGGCCTGCGCCACGTTGTGCTCGATGGAGTCGGGATCGTCGACGTATTCGCCCAGGTAAAAGAGCGATGCGCGAATCCCGTGCGCCTCGCGCAGCCTGGCGGCCGTGCGGACCGCGGCGTCCACGTCGGCGCCGCCGACGAAACGGGCCGCCAGCGACGTGCGGGCCGCCATGGCCCGCATCGCCCGCCCCACGCCCGGGCTGCGCGCCAGCGCGATGGCGGTTCTCTGGAACATGCTCATGGGCTCTCTCCCTGCAAAGAGAGCCACTGTGCCGGGACGGCGGGTGTGCGTCTTGAACGCCAGTGAAAAGTTCCTAGTCCAGCGCCAGCGCGCGGGCGCGGCCGAACAGCGGACGCTGCACCGTCTGCGCCAGCAGCACGCCGGCCAGCGTCACCGCGCCGCCCAGCAGGTGGTACAGGTGCAATTGCTCGCGCAACAGGACGAAGGCGGCCAGCGCGGTGAACAGCGGCAACAGGTTGATAAAGATGCTGCAGCGGTTGGGCCCCAGGCGATGCACCCCTTCGATCCACAGATAGGACAGCAGCACCGACGAGAAGATGCCGGCGTACAGGATCAGCGGAATCGTGTTCATGTCCAGCGCAGCCTGCGCCGCCGGCACGCGCAGATACAGCGGCAGCATATAGAGCAGCGCGAAGATCGATTGCACGAAAGTGGATTGCCAGGCCGGCAGCGGCACCTTCCAATGGCGCAGCAGCACGCCGTACAGCGCATAGGACAAAGCCGCCAGCAGCATCAGGCCGTCGCCGACGTGGATGCCGTGCTGGAACACGCTCAGCATGTCGCCCTGCCCCACCAGGTACAGCAGGCCCAGGAACGACAGCGCGCCGCCGGCCGCCATGCCCAGGGTCAGCGGATCGCGCAGGATCACCACGCTGAGCAGCATGCTCAGCAAGGGGATCAGCGCCGTCAGGATCGCCATGTTGGTGGCGGTGGTGGTTTCGGCGGCGCGGTAGGACAGCGCCTGGAACAGCGCCGAAGACAGGGCGCCGTACAGCGCCAGCTTGGGCCAGTGGCGCAGGATGGTCTTGCGGTTGCGCCAGGCCGGGCCGGCGGTGAACAGGCCCATCAGGAACAGGGCCAGCACCAGCCGGTAGAAGGTAATGGCGGTGGGCGAGATGGCGCTGGCGGCCATCTTGGAGACAATGACGTTGCCCGCCCAGAACAGAATGGCGAACAACGGAAACAGGTAGGACATGATGGTTGCGCTCGGAGGATAAGGGATGGTCTCCGGCCGCTTGCGGCGCCCCTGGAGGCTGCGCAAGCGGCGGAGTATCGCTATCCTATTGAGCGCGATCCGGTCCGTCTGCCGATGAAAAGGCAGCGGCTATCGCAAAACGGACATTGCCCGTGTCAGGGACGGAATGGCGCGGGATCCAGCGGCAGCTCCAGCCCGCCCATCTGGGCCGTCAACAGCGCGGCGCTGCCGCAGGCCAGGGTAAAGCCCAGCGCACCCTGCCCGATGTTGAGCCACAGGTTGTCGGCCGCAGGGCTGCGCCCGATCAGCGGCTTGCCGGTAGGGGTGGCCGGACGCAGCCCTGCCCAGGGCTCGGCTTGGCGCAGGTCCAGCGCCGGGAAAGCCTCGTGCACCTGGCGCTTGAGCAGCCCGATGCGCGCCGTGTCGATGCCGGCGTCGGCGCTGCCGATGTCGACCATGGCCGCGATCCGCAGCACGCCGCCCACGCGGGCGTAGACGATGCGCCGCTCATAGTCGGTCACGCTGATGCGCGGCGCCACCGACTCGTCGTCCTCATCCAGCGGCACGCTCAGGCTGTAGCCCTTCAGCGGATACAGCGGCACGTCGTGGCCCAGGGGCTTGAGCAGCGCGCGCGTGCCGACGCCGGTGGCCAGCACGATGGCATCGGCGCCGATGTCGCCGTCGCGCGTGTTCACCGCCACGATGCGGCGGCCCTCGCGCTGCAGTCCCGACACCGGATTGGACATGGCGCATTGCACATTGGCCATGGACTGCAGGCGGTCGAACAGCGCTTCGGTGAACTGGCGGCAGTCGCCCGCCTCTTCGCTGGGGGTATAGATGGCGCCCGCCAGGCTGCCGCCCATGCCGGCCAGCGCCGGCTCCAGGGCCAGGGTCTGCGCCGCGTCCAGCACCTGCTGGTCGGCGCCGTGGGCGGCCTGATAGGCCACCAGTTCGCGCGCCTTGTCCAGCAAGGCCGCGCTGCGGTAGGCAATCAGCTTGCCGTTCTTCAGATGGCCGAACGCCAGGTCTTCCTGCTCCAGCAGGGAATGCATCACGTCACGGCTGAGATAGGACAGGCTCGCCAGTTGGGCCGTGGAAGCCTTGGCCACCGAGGCCCGGCACGCCAGCGCGAACTGCAGGCACCAGCGCCATTGATGGGGATCCAGCCTGGGCCGGAAACGCAACGGGGAATCCTCGCGCAGCAGCCAGCCCGGCACGCTGGGCAGCACGCCCGGACCGGCCAAAGGCGCCACATAGCTATAGCTGAGCTGGCCGCCATTGGCGTAGCTGGAGACCTCGGCCGGACGCGCCTGGCTGTCCACCAGCACCACGTCATGGCCCTGGCGCGCCAGGAAATAGGCCGACGCGACACCCACGACGCCAGCGCCGATTACGCAAACCCGCATACTCATAGATCCAGAAAGACAGGGGAAACGCTCTATTCTGGGATGCGCCGCGCCCGTCCGGCAAATGCCAAACTCCGCAGGGTCCATAACAAAACATCATGCCCCCGCCTCAGGCGGCGCGGTGCAGCTTGATGATGGCCGCGGCCGTGGGGTCGCGCACCAGGTCGGCCAGGGTGTAGCCGTTGAGCGCCTCGTAGAAGGCCTGCAGGGTCTGCGCCAGCACGCCGGACAAGCGGCATGAGCCGTCCAGCGCACAGGGAGGCTCGCGGCAGTCGATCAGCGGCCCCTGCTGCTCCAGCTGCCGGATCAGATCGCCCAGCCGGTAATCGCCGGCGGACCTCGACAGCCGCAACCCGCCGCCCTTGCCGCGCGAGGTGCTGACCCACCCTTGCTGCGCCATGAAGTGCGCCACCTTCACCAGATGATTGCGCGACACGCTGAAGCGGTCGGCGATCTCCGGGATGGTGACGGCGGCGGGCCGGTCGCGGCATTGCGTCAGGTACATCAGGACGCGCAGGCCGAAATCGGTGAATCGGGTCAGTTGCATGGCTGGGAGGAAAGGGATGGGCGCTGGCGGCCCGAGAGCTCAGGCCGCCAGAATACACCGCTCAGGCGGGCGCACCGCCGGTGCCGAAGGCTTCGGCGTGGATGCGGTCTGCCGGCACGCCCAGGCCGGTCAGGGCCTCGCGCTGCGCGCGCATGAAGGCCGCCGGGCCACACAGGTAGTAGTCCGCGCCGGGCACGATGACCTCGTCGCGGATAGCGTTCAGGTCCACCCGGCCGGCGTAGTCGTAATCGCGCCCAGGCTGGTCGCCGTGGCCGACTTCCTCATAGAACACCGCCTTGCGCACATTGGCGCGTTCGGCGGCGATGTCGTTGACGTGGTCGCGCAAGGCGTGGACCGAGTGGTTGCGGCAGCCGTGCACAAAGCGGATCTGGCGTTCGTCGTTCAGGCCCACCAGATGGTTCAGGATGGAAACCATGGGCGTCAAGCCCACGCCGCCGCTCAGCAACACCACCGGCGCATTGCCTTCCTCGCGCAAATAGAAATCGCCCTGGGGCGGCGCCACGTCCAGCACCCCGCCCTCTTCCAGGCGGTCATGCAGGGCGTTGGACACGCGGCCGGCCGGCGTATCGGCACCGCCCGCTTCGCGCTTGACCGAGATGCGCAGGCGGTCCTGCCCCGGCGCGTCGGACAGGCTGTACTGGCGCGGCTGCATCAGGCCCAGCTCGGGCACGAACACGCGCACCGACACGTACTGGCCGGGACGGTAGGCCGGCACCTCGCCGCCATCGGCCGGCGCCAGGTAGAAAGACGTGATCTCGGCGCTTTCGCGCTGCTTGCCCACCACGCGGAAGGCGCGCCAGCCCGTCCACCCGCCCGGCTTGGCGGCCGATTCCGCGTACAGGCGCGCCTCTTCGGCGATCAGCAGGTCGGCCAGTTGGCCGTAGGCCGCGGCCCAGGCAGCGATCAGTTCGTCCGTGGCCGCCTCGCCCAGCACTTCGCTGATCGAGGCCAGCAGATGCTTGCCCACGATCTGGTAATGCTCGGGCCGTATGCCCAGGCTGACGTGCTTGTGCACGATGCGCGTCACCACGGGCATCAGCACCGAGGGATCGTCGATGTGCTCGGCATAGGCCGTGACCGCGCCGGCCAGCGCGTGCTGCTGCTCGCCGCCCGCCTGATGGGCCTGGTTGAAGACCTGCTTGAGCTCGGGGTTGTGCTTGAACATGCGGGCATAGAAATGCTTGGTCAGCGCGACGCCGTGCGTCTTGAGAACGGGGGCCGTGCCTTTGACCAGGGCGCGGATTTGGGGGCTCAACATCTACTGCTCCTTTGTGGCGCGATCGGAATCGCCATTAAATATGTATTTATAATACATCTTTAAATGCCCGCAGAAAAACGCCGCTGAGTTCATTCCTGTCCGGCGCCCCACTCGCCCAGGATGGCAAGCGTTGGTAACACGCAAGCCGCTTCGGCCCGCCATTGGGGACGTAATGCGCTGTCAGCCTGGGCGCGCCATACCGCGGACGCGATCCAGTCATCCCCCAGGCGATAGGAACAAGCGCGCCACCGTCCAGGCGGCGCGCGCAGGCGCCATCCCGTCTTGTCATCGGGCGCCAGGCCCACCGACGCCATGTCCGCAGGGAAATCCAGGCCGGCCGCCTTGATGAAGGCTTCCTTCAGAGTCCACAAGAGATAGAAGCGCTCTAGCTGCGCCGCGCCCTGCAGGCCGGCCAGCGCCTCGCGTTCGACGGGTGTGCAAACCCATTCGGCCAGGCGCAACACCGCGCGCGGCCGGATGCGCTCCAGGTCGGCGCCTAGCGCCCATCCCCGGGGCGCCGCCGCGCAGACCGCATGGCCGCCGCTATGGCTGAGCGAGGTGGCCGCGTCCGGAGCGGCCTGCCTGACGCTTTGCAGCAACGCCCTGCTGACCCGCCAATCGCTCTGCGCCTTCGAACTGCGCAGCGCCGGGGCGCGCACCGCATCCTCGGCCGACAGCTCCTGGCTGCGGTAGCTGGCGGCGGCGCCTTGGTCTGCCCACCAGATGAAAAGTTCCTGAACGTTCACGGGAGTAAGTAACAAATAGCAAGCTGGAGTGTAAGAAATACGGGAAATATTGTGTATTATGTAACGTTTTAAATCAAAATGGCCTGACATCGCCATAGTAGAATCGCGCGCTATGTTGACGTTTTCGATCGCGCAATGGCAGGGTTGGGCGCAAGGAATCGATAGCCCCAGCGACTGGTTGGAATGGGCCGAACATCCGTTCTGCCCGATCGGAAATCAGAACCCGCCTCGCCTGGACTTCCTGCCCCCCTTGCAACGCCGCCGCTTGAGCCCTCTGGCTCGCGGCGTGTTCGACTGCGCGTGGCCGATAGCCGAGGGGCGGCCCGCCATGCCGCTGGTGTTTGCCTCCCGCCATGGCGAAACCACGCGCAACTTCGGCCTGCTGCAGGCGCTGGCGGCGGACGAACCTTTGTCGCCCACGGCCTTCGGCCTGTCCGTGCACAACGCCATCGCCGCGCAGTGGTCGATCATACGCCGCGAAACCACCGAATCCGTGGCCTTGTCGGCGGAAGACGATGGCCTGGAACATGCCTTCATCGAAGCGTCCATGCTGTTCGATGCAGGCCACCAGGACGTGCTTGTGGTGTTGGCCGAGGAACGTCCGCCCGCGCCTTACACCTCCTGGGTGGATGACGCGCCTTACTCTTATGCGCTCGCCTTGCACCTGCGCCCCGGCGCGGACTGGACGCTGACCCTGGCCCCGCAAACCCCGGTTGCCGCCGACGCGGCGCAGGCCTGGCCCAATCCCTTGAACCTGCTGCGCCACCTCTTGCTGCGCACGCCCGACTGGCGACACGCCAACCGCTCCCGACTATGGACCTGGACACGCACTGCATGACGAGCGCCACGCCTGCCCGGCAGGACTTCTGGCTCTGGCGCCTGTTCGCCACAGGCATGGCCTTCACTCTCTTCGGGATCGGCGGCGTGCTGTTGCGCGTGCTGGTGTTCCCGCCGCAGCGTCTGCTGCCCGGCGACAAGGCGGACCGCCAACGCCGAGCGCGCGGCGCGCTGAACCGCACCTTCCGCATGTTCATCCGCTTCATGGTCCGCACTGGCATCCTGACCGTGGAATTCAAGGGCGCCGAACGCCTCGGCCAGCCCGGCCAGATGATCCTGGCCAACCACCCTTCGCTGCTGGACGTGGTGTTCCTGGTCGGCCACGTCAAGAACGCCAACTGCATCGTCAAGCACGGCCTGGCGACCAATCCGTTCACCCGCGGCCCGGTGGCCAATGCCGGGTACATCACCAATGACGAAAGCTTCGACATGTTCGACCGCGCGGCAGACGCGCTGCGCGCAGGCGAAACCCTGATTGTCTTTCCCGAAGGCACGCGCACGCCGCGCGACGCCATGCCGCGCTTCCATCGCGGCGCCTGCGCCATCGCGCTGCGCGGCGCGCGCGTGGTGACGCCCGTGGTCATCAGCATGAATCCCCGCAGCCTGACCAAGGGCGAACCCTGGTATCGGATCCCGCCCTGCCGCATGCGCTACGTGATCCGCGTGGGAGAGGACATCGACCCCGCCACCTGGAGCGGCGCGCATCCGCTGCCGATCGCAGGGCGCAAGATGAATGATTACCTGCACGCCTATTTCGAAGCCGAGCTGGCGCATGCCGCGCCCGCCGGCGCACTCATGAACGAACAACCGCCCCAGGCGGTGGAAGTGGAGTCCTAGCCGGATGAACCAACTGGAATTTGAACTGAAGACCCTCGTCATCGAATCGCTGGGCCTGGAAGACATCGCGCCCGACGATATCGACAGCGACGCCCACCTGTTCGGCGACGGGCTCGGGCTGGATTCGGTGGACGCCCTGGAGCTGGGCCTTGCGCTGCAGAAGCGCTACGGCATCACCATCGATCCCGAAACGCGCAACATGCGCGAGCATTTCGCCAGCATCGCCAAGCTGGCCGAGTTTGTCAGCGCGCAACGCCGCGCCTAATGGATACGGAGTCCAGGATGCATACCCGCGACGAAATCTTCAATACGCTGCGCGGCGCGCTGGTCGAACTGTTCGAGATCGAACCGGAACGCATCACGCCCGAGGCGAACCTGTACACGGATCTGGAGATCGACAGCATCGACGCCATCGACCTCATCGACCACGTACGCCGCCAGACTGGCCGCAAGCTCGACGCCAATGACTTCCGCACGGTGCGCACCGTCGAAGACGTGGTGCAAGCCATGTGCCAGAAGCAGGATCCCGCCGCATGAAACGCGGCGTGGCGGCAGCCCTGGCCGTGGCCGGCATCGCCTATCCCTTCGCCGTCCATGCGGCGCTGGGACGGGTGAGCGCCGCGTGGCTGGCCCTGCCGCTGGCGCTGCTGTGGCTGGCCCGCGGCCTGACCGCGGATGCCGCCCGGCCGGGCGCGCGCCTGCTGCCCGCCGTGGCGGTGGCGTTCTGCCTGATCCTGGCCATCTCGAATTCGCAAGCCTCGCTGCGCTGGTATCCCGTACTGGTCAACGGCATGATGCTGGCGATCTTCGGCGCCAGCCTGCAACGCGGGCGCCCCGTGATCGAACAATTGGCCCGGCTGCGCCACCCCGACCTGCCGCCCGAGGGCGTGCGCTACACCCGCAACGTCACCCGCGTGTGGTGCGCCTTCTTTGTCCTGAACGGCAGCGTGGCCGCGGCGCTGGCGGCCTGGGGGCCCTGGAGCTGGTGGACCGCCTACAACGGCGCCGTGAGCTATGTGCTCATGGGCTTGCTGATGGCGGGCGAATGGCTGCTGCGCCCGGCGGCCGCCAAGGCGGCGTAAAGCATGGCCTGGACCGATCTCGCGCAGTTGCTGCTGCCCGTCCCGCCCGACCTGGCCGGCGCCCTGGTCGCCGATGAGCCGCCCCTGACGCGCGAGGCATTCGCGCGCGCCAGCCTGCAGGCCGCCGGCGCCTTGCAGGCGCGGTCGCTGCGGCGCGTCGCGCTCTGGTTCGAAGACGCGGCCCAGATGGCCATCGCGCTATTCGCCTGCTGGCGCGCCGGCGTGGTCGCCATCCTGCCGGGCGACGCCCAGGCGCAGACCTGCGCCACGCTCGACGCCACGGTGGACGCCTGGCTGAGCGACGCAGAACTGCCGCTGCCGGCGCAACGGCTATGCCGCCTGGCCGACCTGCAAGACGGCGCGCCGCTGGCGCCCGCCGCGCTGGACCCGGCGCTGACGCTGGTGCTGTGCACCTCCGGCTCCAGCGGCACGCCCAAGCATATCGCCAAGCACTGGCGGCAATTGATGGAAGAAGTCCGTGCGCTGCAGCAGCAATGGCCCGATGCGCACGGTCCCGTGCTGGGCAGCGTATCGGCGCAGCACATGTACGGCCTGCCCTTCAGAGTGCTGTGGCCGTTGTGCGCAGGACGCCAGCTGGACCGGCTGCAACGTCTCTATCCCGAAGAGCTGCAGCAGGCCAGCCTGCGCCATCCAGCCTGCACCTGGATCGCCAGCCCCGCGCTGCTGCGCCGCCTGGGGCAACGGCTGGACTGGGCCCGGCTGCGCGGCCGGCTGACCCGCATCCACTCCTCCGGCGGCGAACTGCCCGCCGAGGCCTCCGACCATATCGCGCAGCATCTGGGCCTGCGCCCCAGCGAGATCTACGGCAGCTCCGAAACCGGGGCCGTCGCCTGGCGCGAAGGCAACAGCTCCTGGCGGCCGCTGCCTGGCGTGGCCGTGGATCTCAACGACGAAGGCGCGCTGCGCGTGCAATCGCCCTGGGTCAACCCGGCCGAGGCGCAGACCGCCGATGGCGCGGAACTCGCCGATGGCGGCTTCCGCCTGCTTGGGCGCCTCGACCGCATCGTGAAGATCGAGGAAAAACGCATTTCCCTGCCCATGCTGGAGCAAGCGCTGACGCGCCATCCCTATGTGGCGGAGGCGCGCCTGGGCGCACTGGCCGGCGCCGCGCGCCTGGCGGCCCTGGTGGCCCTGTCGGCCGGCGGCCTGCATGCCTTGCGCAACCAGGGCCGCAAGGCGGTGGTGGACGCCTTGCGCGCGCACCTGAGCGCAGGCTTCGAATCGCTGGCCATCCCGCGCACTTGGCGCTTCTTTGCACAGCTGCCCGCCAACGCCCAGGGCAAGCTGCCGCGCAGCGTATTCGAGGCGGCAGCCGGCCCCAGGCCGCTCGCGCCCGTAGCGGTGGCGCTGCCGCCCCCGGCGGACCACGAACGCCGCTACACGCTGGAAATCCCCTGCGACCTGGCCCATTTCAGCGGCCATTTCCCCACCGCCCCCGTGGTGCCCGGGGTTGTCCAGATCGGCTGGGCCATGTCACTGGCGCAACGCGACCTCCATCCCGAGTTGCGCTTCGCGGGCATGGAAGCCCTGAAATTCCAACGGCTGCTGCGCCCGGGCGACGTGGCGGTGCTGGCGCTGAAATGGGACGCCTCGAAGCAGAAGCTGTATTTCGCCTTCACGCTCAACGACGCGCCCTGCTCTTCCGGCCGCATTCTGCAGGCGGGCAGCCATGACCCCGCATAAGCTGTGCGCGCTCATTCCCGTGTACAACCACGGCGCCACGGTAACCGCGGTGCACGCGCAACTCGCCGCGCAGGGCCTGCCCTGCGTGCTGGTGGACGACGGCTCCGCGCCGGCTTGCGCGGCCACGCTGGATGCGCTGGCGGCCCAACCGCATACGCATCTGCTGCGGCGCGCGGTCAACGGCGGCAAGGGCGCGGCGGTGCAGGACGGACTGCGCGCGGCGGCCGCGCTGGGCTATACCCATGTCTTGCAGGTGGACGCCGACGGCCAGCACGCCCTGGCGGACGCGGCCGCCTTCGCGGCAGCCTCCCGCGCCCAGCCCCGCGCCCTCATCTGCGGCGCGCCGGTCTATGGCGACGACGTGCCGCGCAGCCGCCTCTACGGCCGATGGCTGACGCGCGTGTGGGTCTGGATCAATACGCTTTCGCTCGACATCCCCGACGCCATGTGCGGCTTTCGCGTCTACCCGCTGGCCCGGGTGCTGCCGGTGATCGACGGCGCACAAGTGGGCCGGCGCATGGACTTCGACATCGCCGTCCTGGTGCGACTGCATTGGCGCGGCGTGGCGATGGTGTGGCTGCCGACGCGCGTGGCCTATCCGGAAGGCGGCATCTCGCACTTCAAGGGCCTGCGCGACAACCTGCTGATCAGCCGCATGCATGCGCGCCTCTTCTTTGGCATGCTGGCGCGCTCGCCGGCCCTGCTGTGGCGGCGGCTTGCGGGAGGCCCGCAGCCATGAGCGCCGCCGACCAGCATTGGGCCGGCCAGCCCGAACGCGGCAGCGCCGCGCTGATGCGCCTGACCGCCTGGGCGGCACGCACTTTGGGACGCAGACTGGTCGCGCCCGTGGTCTGGATGGTCGTGCTGTATTTCTATGTCTCCGGCGGCCGCGCCCGGCGCTCGATCGCGGCCTACCAGCGCCGGCTGGCGCAATCCGGGGAGCTGGCCGAGCCGCTGCCGCGCCGCATGCCCGTCTATCGCCAGTACCTCGCGTTCGCCAACGCCATCCTGGACAAGCTGGACGTCTGGCAGGGCAAGATCACCATGGCCAACCTGGACATCTCCGACCCCGACGGCCTGCACGCGCAGATGGGCAGGAACCGCGGCCAGATCCTGGTCGGCTCGCACCTGGGCAACATCGAGGTCTGCCGCGCGCTGGCGGAACAAAGCGGCACCTTGCATCTCAACGTGCTGGTCCATGACAAGCACGCGGCCCATTTCAGCCGCCTGCTGCATGACGCAGGCGGCGGGCTGCGCATGATCCAGGTCAGCGAGCTGGATGCTCCCGCCATGCTGGATCTGGCACAGCGCCTGGACCGCGGCGAATGGCTGGCCATTGCCGGCGACCGCGTGCCGCTGCAAGGCGACCGCTGCACGCCCGTTGATTTCCTGGGCGCCACCGCCCTGCTCCCGCAAGGCCCCTGGCTGCTGGCCGGGCTGCTGCGCTGCCCGGTCAATCTGCTGTTCTGCACGCGCCACGGCGCGCGCTACCGCGTGGCGATGGAACGCCTGTCCGACGGCATCGAATGGACGCGCGCCACGCGCCAGGCCCGGATCGCCGAAGTGGCCCAGCGCTATGCCTGCCGGCTTGCCGCGCACTGCCGCCAGGCGCCGCTGCAATGGTTCAACTTTTATCCCTTCTGGAAAGACGATGCGTAAACGAGGCGCCATCGGCGCTGAAGTCGAAATCCGCGTGCCCTTCTTCGACGTCGATTCGCTCCACGTCGTCTGGCACGGCCACTATGTGAAGTACCTGGAACAGGCCCGCTGCGAACTGCTGGACCAGTTGGGACACAACTACGACGCCATGCGCGCCAGCGGCTACGCCTGGCCGGTGATCGACCTGCATCTGCGCTATGCGCAACCCGCGCAGTTCGGCCAGCGCCTGCGGGTGCGCGCCGAACTGGTGGAATGGGAACACCGCCTGAAGATCAACTATCTGATCCTGGACGCCGCCAGCGGCCAGCGCCTGACGCGCGCCACCTCCGAACAGGTGGCGGTCTGCATCCAGACCCGCGAAATGCAGCTGGCCTCGCCCGCCGCGCTGGTCGACGCCGTGAAGCGCAAGCTGCAATCGATGGAGACGCCCGCATGAAGCGCTGCCTGGTTTTCGCGCGCCGCCTGTGCGCCCTGCTGGCCCTGGCGCTGCTGCCCTTTGCCGCCCGGGCCTTCGACCTGGCCGATCTGCAGCGGCAGTTGAGCGCCACGCCCGTGGTGCGCGGCCACTTCGTGCAGCAGAAGTTCCTGCGCTCGCTGCCGCAACCGCTGACCAGCCGCGGCGACTTCACGCTGGCGGCGGGCAAGGGCCTGCTATGGCTGCTGCGCACGCCGATCGCACAGGACTTGCGCATCAACGCCAACGGCATCTTCCGGCGCGACGAAGCCGGCAAATGGCAGGCCCTGCCGCAGCATTCCGGCGCCGGCCGCGAGAACCGGCTGTTCCTGTCGGTGCTGGCGGGGGACACCGCCGGCCTGCGCGAGAACTTCGACCTGACGCTCACCGGCCAGGCGGACGCATGGCAACTGCTGTTGACGCCGCGCTCGGTCCTGCTGCGCCAGATCTTCGACAACATCCAGATCAACGGCGGCGCGCTGGTAGACCGCATCGAACTGCGCGAGACGCAGGGCGACCGCAGCGTGCTGCAGATGAAGGATGCGCAAGCCGCGCAGGTCCTGAGCGCCGAGGAGCAACGTGCGTTCGCCGATTGAGCGCTGGCTGCCGCGGCTGTTCAAGCTGGGGCTGCTGCTGATCCTCTGCGCCGGCGCGTGGCAAAGCCGCCACGGCTGGCCGGTGTCGGCCAACCTGATGGAACTGGTGCCGCAAGCCGGCGCCGACGCCACGCGCCAGCTGGCCGAGGCCCGCATCCAGGAGCCCTTGTCGCGCCAGCTCATCGCGCTGGTCGCCGCGACTTCCGGCGCGGACTCCGCCACGCCCGCGCGCCTGCTGGCGCAGCGTTGGACGGACAGCGGCCTGTACTCCTCCGTGCAGGTGGAACTGCAGGTCGACGTGGCCGCGCTGCGCGCGCAATTGCTATCGGGCCGCTTGGCCATGCTGCCCGCAGCGGACCGGCGCCAGCTTGAGACCGACCCCGCCGCCTACGCCCAGCGCCGCGCGCGCGAACTGTCGGACCCGTTTTCGTCCTCCGGACTGGTGCCGGTGGACCAGGACTGGCTGGGCCTCACGCGCCGCGCCGAGCAGGCGCTGCGCCCCGGCGGCGCCGTGCAGTACGACATGGGCACAGGCACCCTGCAGGCCGAGCACGGCGGCAGGCGTTGGGTGCTGGTGCGCGCCGAAACCCGCGGCGACGCCTTCGACGCCGCTGCCCCCCAGCAGATCGCCGCTCAACTCGAACTGGACCGCCAGGCCCTGAGCGCGGCCGGCGCCGAACTGCTGGTAGCGGGCGGCCCCTTGTACGCGGCCGCGGGCCGGGCGCAAGCGGTCGCAGAGAGCAGCTGGATCGGCACCGTGGCCACCATCGGCATCGTGCTGGTCCTGCTTTTGGCGCTGCGGCGCGTGCGCGCGCTGCTGGCCTTCGTGCCGGTCGCCGTCGGACTGTTGACGGGCGCGGTGGCCTGCGTGGCCGTGTTCGGCTCCATCCACGTCCTGACCCTGGTGATCGGCGCCAGCCTGATCGGCGTCGCGGTGGATTTCCCCATGCACTGGCTGGGCAAGAGCTACGGCATGGCCGACTGGCAGGCCTGGCCCGCGCTGCGGCGCGTCCTGCCCGGGCTCACCATCAGCTTGGCCGCCAGCCTGGTCGGCTACGTCGCGCTGGCGTTCACCCCGTTTCCGGCGCTGACGCAGACCGCGGTGTTCTCGGCCGCCGGCCTGTTGGGCGCGTACGCCTGCACCGTGTGCCAGTTGCCGGCCTGGATGGACGGCTGGCGGCCCCGCCCCTGGCAGCCGCTGCTGCGCTTTGCCGAGGCCGCGCTGCGCGCGCGCGCACGTGTGGCCGGACGCCGCGCCATGCTCTGGCTGGGCGCCCTGGCCTTGTTCGCCGCCACCGCCGGCGGCATCGGCCGGCTGAGCATCCAGGACGATCTGCGGCAGTGGCTGAGCCTGCCCGCGCCCTTGCTGCAACAGGCCCGCCAGATCGGCGAAATCACCGGTTTCATGCCGACCAGCCAATTCTTCCTGGTGCGCGCGCCCGATGCCGACGAACTGCTGCGCAGGCAGGCGCTGGTGTCGCAGGCGCTGGATGCCCTGGTTGCACGCGGCGATCTCGCTGCCTACAACGCCTTGAGCCAGCTGGTCTCGCCAGCCGCCGGGCAACAGGCGCTGGGTTCGAAGCTGGCCGCGCTGGCCGCGCAACCGGAAGTCTGGAAGCCGGTCACCGACCTCGGCATCCCCTACGAAGCCTTGCGCCAGGAGCTCCAGTCCATGGCCGCACTGCCGCCGCAGACAATCGACGAAGCGCTGCAAGGTCCGCTGGCGGAACGCTGGCGACCGCTGTGGCTGGGCATGCGCGATGGGCAAGCCGCTGGCATGGTGACATTGCTGGGCCTGCGCGACGCGTCCGCGCTGGAGGCCATCGCCCGCGCCGCGCCGGACGTCACGCTGGTGGACCGCAGCGGCGAATTGAACCGCATGTTCGCGGCGACGCGGGTCGAAGCCGCCGAACTCAAGCTGTTGTCCTACGTGGTCGCGGCCGCCCTGCTGCTGCTGACCCTGGGACGCGCCGCCGCCTGGCGCATCCTGGCCGTCCCGCTGGCGGCCACCGCATGCAGCCTGGCCGCGCTGGGCTACCTGGGCCAGCCGCTCACCCTGTTCAGCCTGTTCGGCCTGTTGCTGGTTTCCGCCATCGGCGTGGACTACGCCATCTTCATGTACGAGCGAGTCGCGGGCGCGGCCGCCAGCCTGGTCGGCATCCTGCTGGGCGCCGCCACCACCTTGCTGTCCTTCGGCCTGCTCGCCATCAGCCAGACCCCCGCCATCGCCAATTTCGGACTGGCGGTGGCCCTGGGCGTGGCCTTCTCGCTGCTCTGGGCGCCCTGGATCAACCCGCCGCGCGAGACCGCGCCGCATCCTGCTTTCAATAACTAAATGGACATACCTGGCATGGAACATCGGGAAGTTGTAGTCATCGGCGCAGGCCCCGCGGGCGCGGTCGCCGCCGCCCTGTTGAAACGACAAGGACATGATGTCCTGATGCTGGAACGCCAGCAGTTCCCGCGCTTTTCCATCGGCGAAAGCCTGCTGGCCCATTGCCTGGAATTCGTGGAAGAAGCAGGCATGCTGCCGGCGGTGCAAGCCGCCGGCTTCCAGGTCAAGAACGGCGCGGCCTTCGCCTGCGGCGACCGCTACACGCACTTCGATTTCCGCGACAAGTTCAGCGCCGGCCCCGGCACCACGTTCCAGGTGCAGCGCGCGCACTTCGACAAAGTGCTGGCGGACGATGCCGCCCGCCAAGGCGTGGAGGTGCGCTACTTGCAGGAAGTGACGGCAGCCGATTTCGGCGGCGACGGCCCCTTGCTGGACGTGCGCCGCGCCGACGGCACACCCTATCAGGTGAAGAGCCGGTTCGTCCTCGACGCCAGCGGCTACGGCCGCGTGCTGGCGCGCCTGCTGGACCTGGAGCGCCCCTCGTCGATGCCGCCACGCAAGGCCATCTTTACCCATATCGAAGACCGCATCGACGATCCCGGCTTCGACCGCGAGAAGATCCTGATCAGCGTGCACCCGGAAGAACGCGGCATCTGGTACTGGCTGATCCCCTTCTCCAATGGCCGCTGCTCGTTCGGCGTCGTCGGCGGCGAGAACCTCTTCGGCGGCCCCGGCCAGGACCTGATGGCCACGCTGCGCGAGATGGCCGATGCCGCGCCCAACCTCAAGCGCGTCTTGCAGAACGCGGTCTGGGATACGCCCGCCAATACCATTGGCGGCTATTCGGCCAGCGTGCGGCAACTGCACGGCCCCGGCTACGCGCTGCTGGGCAACGCGGCGGAATTTCTGGACCCGGTCTTTTCCTCCGGCGTCACCATCGCCCTGCGCTCGTCCAAGCTGGCGGCCGACGCCTTGCATCGGCAACTGAGCGGCGACCAGGTCGACTGGCAGGCCGACTTCGCCGATCCGCTGATGGTGGGCGTGGAAACCTTCCGCGCCTATGTCCAGGGCTGGTACAGCGGCGAATTCCAGGACGTGGTCTTCTACGAGAACGCGCAGCCCGAGATCCGCCGCATGATCAGTTCCATCCTGGCGGGCTATGCCTGGGACCAGAACAACCCCTTCGTCGCCAACCCGCAACGCCGCCTGCGCATGCTGAGCGAGCTTTGCCGCGGCGCCGAAACGCAGCCGCTGCCCGCCTGATCCCGACCATGGCCGCCGCCCGCAGCTTCCTCCTCTCCGCCGCGCGCGCCTTGGCCGCGGCCGCGGCGCTCGCCCTGCTGGCGGGCTGCGCGGGCGCGCCGCCCGTGCCGGCGCGCGACGCGGACTTTTCGCTACCGCGGCAGTTGCACGTGGTGCAGTCCGCCGCCGGCCAGCCCGCCCTGGACACGCTGCTGGTGGTGCAGCGCGAAGGCGCCGCCTTGCGCTGGTCGCTGTTCGACCCCATGGGCGTACCGCAGGCGCGGCAGATGCTGGAACACGGGCAATGGCGCAATGACGGCTTCCTGCGGCCCAACGCCCAGGCGCGCGATCTGTTCGCCGCCCTGATCTTCGCGTGGACGCCCGAAGCGGAGCTGGACGCGGCCTACGGCGCCGGCCACTGGCGCGCCAGCCGGCAGGACGGCGGCGCGGCCCAACGCGAGCTGCTGGAAGGCGGCCGCTCGCGCTGGAGCGTGCGCTGGCCGCAAGCCGCGCAAGCCGGCACATTCACCATCACCACCTCCGACAGGGTCACCTGGCGGATCTCGCCCTTGAAGGAGCAGCCATGAACAGCTGGTTGGGTACGCCCGGCGTGGTGTGCGCGCTGGGCGCCGGCATCGACGCCGTGGCCCGCGCCGCATTCGCCGGCGACACTTCGGGCATGCGCCCGCAATCGGACTGGGTTCATGGCCGCACGCTGATGCTGGGCGGCCATGCGGGCGCGCTGCCGCCCATCCCCGAGACGCTGCCCGCCCATCATCGCAGCCGCAACAATCAATTGCTGCTGGCCGCCGCGCTCCAGATCGAACCGCAATTGCGCGGCGCCGTGGCCCGCCATGGCGCCGCCCGCGTCGCCGTGGTGCTGGGCACCAGCACCTCCGGCGTCAATGACAACGCGCCCGCCTTCCGCCAACTGGCGGCGCAGGGCGCGTGGCCGGACAGCTACGACTACCGCCGCCAGGCCCTGTCGTCGCCCGCCGCGTTCTTCGCGGATTGGCTGGGCATCGCCGGACCGGCCTACACGCTATCCACGGCCTGCACCTCCAGCGCCCGCGCCCTGCTGTCAGCGCGCCGGCTATTGGCCTCGGGCCTGTGCGACGCGGTGGTCTGCGGCGGCGCCGATACCTTGTGCCGCCTGACCATCAACGGCTTCGCCACGCTGGAAGCCATCGACGACACGCTGTGCCTGCCGTTCTCGGCCAACCGCCGCGGCATCAATATCGGCGAAGCCGGCGTCCTGTTCCTGATGGAGCGCGAACCCGCCGACGACTGCTCGGTGGCGCTGCTGGGCGGCGGCGCCAGCTCCGACGCCTGGCACATGTCCGCACCCGAGCCCAGCGGCGCCGGCGCGCGGGCAGCCATGCAGGCCGCCCTGCAATCCGCCGGCGTGGACGCGGGCAACATAGGCTGGGTCAATCTACACGGGACCGGCACCACGCACAACGACGCCATGGAAAGCCAGGCCATGCATGCCGTCTTTCCGCAGGGCGTGCCCTGCGCCTCGACCAAGGCGCTCACCGGCCACGCGCTGGGCGCGGCCGGCGCGCTGGAAGCGGCATTGGCCTGGGCCACCCTGTCCGCCGGCAATGCCGGCGGCCTGCTGATGCCCCACGTCTGGGACGGCCAGGCCGATCCGGCGCTGCCGGCGCTGGATTTCAGCACCGCGCAACACCGCTACGCGCAAGGCCGGCCGCGCCTGGCCATGAGCAATTCCTTCGCCTTCGGCGGCAACAACGCCAGCCTGGTCCTGGGAGCGCAGCCATGACGTCCTGGCCCGTCTCCAGCCTGCTGCCGCACGCCGGCGACATGATCCTGATCGACGAGGTCTGCAGCCATGACGCCGACAGCCTCACCGCGCACGCCGTAATCAAACCCGGCCCCTACTCGCTGCCCGACGGCTCGCTGCCGCCATGGCTCGGCATAGAGCTGATGGCGCAAGCCGTGGGCGCCTGGGCCGGCTGCCAGGCGCGCCAGGCCGGAGAGCCCGTCAAACTGGGCTTTCTGCTCGGCACGCGGCGCTACGAATGCCATGCCGACGCGCTGCCCGCCGGCGCCCGCCTGACCATCCACGCGCGCCGCGGGCTGGTCGACGCCAGCGGCATGAGCGTCTTCGAATGCGAACTGCGCGACAACGCGCGCCTGCTGGCCGAGGCCAGGCTGAACGTCTATCAGCCCAAGGACCCCACCGCTTTTATCCAGGAAGAATCACCCGAATGAGCGCTGCCCCCATCCTCGTAACCGGCTCGAGCCGCGGCATCGGCCGCGCCATCGCGCTGGCCCTGGCCGACGCCGGCCACGACCTGGTGCTGCACTGCCGCCAGCAACTCGACCAGGCGCACGCCGTACAGGCCGAAGTCCAGGCGCGCGGACGCCAGGCGCGCGTGCTGCAATTCGACGTGGCCGACCGCCAGCAATGCGCTGCCGCGCTGCAGGCCGACATCGACGCGCACGGCGCCTATTACGGCGTGGTGCTGAACGCCGGCCTGACCCGCGACGGCGCGTTTCCCGCTCTGACCGGCGATGACTGGGACCAGGTGCTGCGCACCAACCTGGACGGCTTCTACAACGTGCTCAGCCCGCTCGCCATGCCCATGATCCGCCGCCGCGCAGCCGGCCGCGTGGTCTGCATGGCGTCCGTGTCCGGCCTGGTGGGCAACCGCGGCCAGGTCAACTACAGCGCGTCCAAGGCCGGCCTGATCGGCGCCGCCAAGGCCCTGGCGGTGGAACTGGCCAAGCGCCAGATCACCGTCAACTGCGTGGCGCCGGGGCTGATCGACACCGACATGATCGACGAGCACGTGCCGGTCGAGGAAATCCTGAAGGCCGTGCCGGCGCAACGCATGGGGCGCCCCGAGGAAGTGGCCGCCGCCGTCGTGTTCCTGATGTCTCCTGGCGCCGCCTACATCACGCGCCAGGTCATCGCCGTCAACGGAGGGCTGTGCTGATGAAGCGCGTCGTCATCACCGGCATGGCCGGCATCAGCGCGCTCGGCAACGACTGGGCCAGCGTGCAGCAGGCGTTCCAGGCGGGCCGCAGCGCGATCCGCGTCATGCCCGACTGGTCGCGCTACGCCGAACTCAATACCCGCCTGGCAGGCCCCATCGACGCCTTCCGGACGCCCGCGCACTGGACCCGCAAGCAGCTGCGCAGCATGGGCCGGGTTTCCCAGCTGGCGGTGCGGGCGGCCGAGCTGGCGCTGGATGACGCGGCGCTGCTGGGCGATCCGCGCATCGCCGACGGCCGCATGGGCGTGGCCTGCGGCTCCTCGGTGGGCAGCACGGCGGAAATCCGCGCCTTCGGCAACATGCTGCTCAATGGGGTGACGGACGACCTGAACGCCAACTCCTATGTCCGCATGATGCCCCACACGACCGCGGCCAACGTCGGCATCTTCTTCGAACTGAAGGGCCGCATCATTCCGACGTCCAGCGCCTGCACCTCGGGCAGCCAGGGCATAGGCTATGCCTACGAGGCCATCCGCTACGGCCGCCAGGAGCTGATGCTGGCGGGCGGCGCGGAAGAGCTCTGCGCCAGCGAAGCCCTGGTGTTCGACGCGCTCTATGCGACCAGCCAGAAGAACGACACGCCCGAGCTCACGCCCCGCCCCTACGACCGCGACCGCGACGGCCTGGTGATCGGCGAAGGCGGCGGCATGCTGGTGCTGGAATCGCTGGACCATGCGCTGGCGCGCGGCGCGCGCATCCACGCGGAAATCGTCGGCTTCGGCAGCAATTCGGACGGCACCCACATCACGCGGCCCGAGGCCAGCACCATGCGCATCGCCATGGAAATGGCGCTGGCCGACGCCAGCCTGCCGCCCGAGGCCATCGGCTACGTCAACGGCCACGGCACCGCGACCGAACAGGGCGACATCGCCGAAACCCAGGCCACCCACGGCCTGTTCGGCAGCCGCATGCCGATCAGCTCGCAAAAGAGCTATTTGGGCCACACCCTGGGCGCCTGCGGCGTGCTGGAGTCCTGGTTCAGCATCGAAATGCTCAATCGCGACTGGTATGCGCCCACGCTCAACCTGCGCAACGTCGACCCGCGCTGCGGCGAACTCGACTACCTGACCGAAGGCCGCGGCATGAGTAACGAATATGTCATGAACAACAACTTCGCCTTCGGCGGCATCAACACGTCGTTGATTTTCCGCCGCTGGCGCTGATGTCCGCATCAGCCGCGTTATCCCCTCAAATGAATGGAATGCCTGCCATGAACGTCTCTTACAAGCTGTCCGCCGCCCTGTTCCTGTCGTTGGCCTGCGCCGCGCCGGCCCTCGCCGCGGATCGTACCGTCCATCTGCCGATGCAGGCCGCGGTCGAAGCCGCCCAGGTCGCCGGCAAGATCGACGGCAGCGTCAAGTTCTACCTTGCCGGCACCGGCCCCAAGGGCGCGGTGCTGGAAGCGGGCGTCATCACCAACCGCAAGACCAACGCCTTCGCCAAGAAGGACGAGGACGCCTGCCTGTGGGTGGCCCAATCCGCCATCATCGCGCTGCACGAAGCGGCCAAGAAGGCCGGCGCGAACGCGGTGACCAATATCGTCAGCTACTACCGCAAGAACGAATACAGCAGCAAGACCGACTACGAATGCCATGCCGGCGCCATGGTGGCCGGCGTCGCCCTGCGCGGCGACCTGGCCAAGGTGAAGTAAGGGGCGGCACGGCCACTGCCAGATCGCCGGCCGCCGGTTTACACTGCTTGTTTGACGCAACACCACAAAGGTTTACCCATGAGCACTGCTACGCTCAAGACCCGCCTCTCCGATGCCGTCAAGGACGCGATGCGCGCCAAGGCCGCCGAACGCCTGACCACGCTGCGCTTCCTGCTGGCGGCCGTCAAGCAGAAGGAAGTGGACGAACGCCGCGACCTGAACGACGCCGAGATCACCGCCATCATCGAAAAGCAGGTCAAGCAGCGCCGCGAGTCCATCGCCGCGTTCGAACAGGCCGGCCGCACCGAAACCGCCGAACAGGAAAAGGCCGAACTGCTGGTGCTGCAGGAGTTCCTGCCGCAAGCCGCCACGCCCGAGGAAGTCGCGGCCGCCATCGACGCCGCGCTGGCCGAAGTGGCCGCCCAAGGCGTGACCGGCGCGCCCGCCATGGGCAAGGTCATGGCCCTGCTGAAGCAGGCCCTGGCCGGCCGCGCCGACATGACCGCGCTGTCCCAGCAAGTGAAGGCCCGCCTGGCCTGACTCCCGGCCGAGCCTGACTCCCGGCCGAGCCTGACTCCTGGCCGGGCCTGACTCCCCGCCGGGCTCGCGCTCAGCCCTACCGCCGGACGCTCGCCAGCCGGCCGCCCCGCCTGCCCCTCAGAACGCGCCCCCGAACAGATCGGGCTGGCGCGTTTGCTCCTGCGGGTCGGCGAAGTTGCTCATCCCCACCCCCGCCAGCCGGTACAACGTCTCCGGCGGCAAATCCACGCGCTCGCATAGCAGCCTGGCAACGGCTGCCAGCTCCGCCGCCGATCCGGGCGGACCCGGGCTGGTCTGGCTGCGCGTCAGGATGCGGAAACGGTCCGTCTTCAGCTTGAGCACCACGGTGCGGCCCAAGGCGCCCTTCTTCAGCGCCTGGTCCCACACCCGTTCCGCCATGCGGTCGATGGCCTCGCCCACCGCGTCCAGCCGGATGTCCTGCGAGAACGTGGTCTCCGACGAGACCTGCTGCAAGGGCTGGTCGGTCTGCACCTCGCGCTCGTCGATGCCGCGCGCCAGTTCGTACAGGCGCCGGCCGTAGCGGCCGAAATAGTGCTCCAGTTCCTGGGCGCTGTGCGTGGCCAGGTCCCCCACCGTATGGATGCCCAACTGCTCCAGGCGCGCCTGCGTCACCTTGCCCACGCCCGGCACCTTGCGCACCGGCAAGGGTTCCAGGAAGGCCAGCACCTTGGCGGGCCGGACCACGAAGAGGCCGTCCGGCTTGTTCCAGTCGGACGCGATCTTGGCCAGGAATTTATTGGGCGCGACGCCGGCCGAGGCCGTCAGTCCGGTTTCCTCGCGGATCTGGTGCCGGATGACCTGCGCGACCTCGGTGGCCGAAGGCAGCCCCAGCTTGTTGATCGTGACGTCGAGGTAGGCCTCGTCCAGCGACAAGGGTTCGATCAGGTCGGTATGGCGGGCGAAGATCTGCCTGACCTGGCGCGAGACATCCCGATAGCGGTTGAAATCCGGCGGCACGTAGATCGCATGCGGGCACAGGCGCTCGGCCCGGGCCGCGGACATGGCCGAATGGATGCCGAAACGCCGCGCCTCGTAGGACGCGGCGCACACCACCGAGCGCGGCCCGGTCCAGGCCACGACCACGGGCTTGCCGCGCAGGTCCGGGTTGTCGCGCTGCTCCACGGACGCGTAGAACGCGTCCATGTCCACGTGCACGATCTTGCGTAATTCATTCATGGTGGTGCTGCCCCCATGAGCCGTTCATCGCCTGAAGTCCCGTGGCAAAAACATATATTATGACCGGCGACAACCGACTTCCCATTCCCGCCCGCAACGGTCCATGACTGCACCCTCAACCACCCAAACCGACTACTTCGGCCTGACCATTCCCTTCATGCATTTCGTCGGCCTGGTGCCCGAGAGCATCGCGCCGGCCTACGCCCGCACCTCGCTGCCCTGGCGCGCCGACCTGACCAACAGCCGCGGCGACGTGCATGGCGGCACGCTGATGAGCGTGCTGGACTTCACCCTCAGCGCCGCCGCGCGCGGCTCGGCCGACGGCACCGAAGGCATGGCCACCATAGACATGAACACCTCGTTCCTGTCGCCCGGCACGGGCGACCTGGTAATCGAGGCACGCTGCCTGCGCCGCGGCGCCTCGATCGCTTTCTGCGAAGGCGAGGTACGCCGCGCCGACGGTGAATTGGTGGCGCGCGCCACCGCCACGTTCAAGATCATCCGCCGCCGTCCTGGCGGCGACTGAGCGCGCTGGCGGCGGCAAGCCGCCGGCGCCTGCGCGTCAGTTGGGCAGGTCGCGCGAGGGCTTGACCGGCGGACGCGGGTCCAGCGGCATGTAGCTGCTGCACGACACCAGGCTGTAATAGACCGCGTCCTGCATCGCGCGCATGGCGGCCGCGTCCCAGGTGCCCTTGCCCCACACCGCGATGCGCACATCGGTGGTCTTGGGGCCGGCCGCCTTCAATTCGACCCGCGTCATCTCGTTGTCGCTGTAGGGCGCCAGCACCTGCACCACGCCGGACTGCGCGCTTTCGTTCAGGGTGTCCACCACGCGGTAGGCGTTGTCGGTGCTGCGCAGGCAGGCATTGGCCTGCCGGATCGCCGCGTCGTAGGCGTCCTTGAAGCTCACCGGAGCCTTGAATTCGCTGTGCGGCGACGAACCGCCGGACGAAATGCCCATCGAGCAGCCTGCCAGGCCCAGGGCCAGCGCCGAAGCCGCGACCAGTTTCCAGTACATGTGTATCTCCAGATCAGTGCCCGCGATTATCCCGCATATCCGCCGCGCGCGATAAACGCCGCCCTCGTTCACATGATCCCGATGCGGTACTCCAGGTTCTTGACCAGGGTCCGCAGGCGCGGGCCCAGGGTTTCGTAGACATGCTTTTCGTCCAGGTTGTCGGACGGAATCGTCACGTTGAAGGCCAGCGGCAGGTCATTGGATCGATAGCGCATGGGCGTGGCGATGCCGCACAGCTCGGCCCGCCAATCCTTGCTGACCACGCAGAAGCCGTGCTGATCGATGGCCTCGAACGCCGGCTGCAATGACGGTCCGAAACGCTCCCAGTCCTCCGGATACTCCTCGGCCAGGCGGCCGCAGATGAGCTCGCGCTCTTGCGGCGTCTGCGCGTAGAGCAGCGCGCGCCCAGTGGCGGTGCGCAGCAAGGGGCGCGCCGACCCGATATCCGGGCGCGAGGCGTTCGACGCGCCGTCGTGCACCGTTTCCACGTAGACCACCTGCAGGCGGTCGCGGATGGCCATGGACACCGGCCCCTTGGCATAGCGCGCCAGTTCGATCATGTCGTGCGCCGCCAGCTGCCGCAGCGTCAGGTGCACCAGCAAGGGATAGCCCAGCGTCAGCACGGCCGGACCCAGCGAGTACTTGCCGGTGCGTTCGTCGCGCCGCAGATAACCCAGGCCCACCAGGGTGAAGGTCAGTCTGGACACGGTCGGGCGCGTCAGCCCGAGCATTTCGGCGATTTCCTTGTTGCCCAACTGCGGCTCGGACGCAGAAAAACACTTGAGCACGTCCAGGCCATTGGAGAGCGTGGAGGCAAATCGCGGGTGCGCTTCCAGCGAGGCGCGGGATTCGAGTTCGTAGTTGAGCGGGGTTTTGGAATGCATGGCGGCCTAGGGCCTGTTGACACTAAAAGGAGCCTCGCACAGGCCAGCAAACGGCTGCCTGGCTAGGCGCGGGCACCGCCGCGTGGCTGTGCCACGCAAGGTGGCAGCAACGACGCCAGGCAGCCGTTTGCTGGCCTGCCCGAAGGGTGAGTACCCAAATAAGCGCCTCTCTGCGTTGCAAATGCTCGCCGTGGTCCCGCCACGGCTGCGCTTTGCGCCTTGATAGGCGCTTATTTGGGTACTCATGCGAGGCTCCTTTTAGTGTCAACAGGCCCCTGGGTTCCGGAGCATTGACAGTATATCGCCTGCCGAAATACAAATATTCCGTTCACTATAAACACTTGAATTCCATTTATTGAAATTGAAAGGGTAGTCGATGACGCATTCCAATTTTTCCCGCCAGCCGCTGGGCGCCCGCTTATTCAGCTTTGCCGTCGTGGCCGACACGCATGTCAACGAATCCGAAGACACCTGCGCATCGCCCTTTGCCACCAACGCCCGCGCCAATGCCCGCGCGCGGCACGTCTTCGCCGACATTGCCGCCCTCGATCCCGCCCCCGCCTTCACGATCCACCTGGGCGACATCGTCCACCCGGTGCCCAGCATGCCCTCGTTCGAGGAGGCCGCCGGCCGCTTCAAGGCCATCGCCGGGCAGATCGACATGCCCCTGCACCTGGTGCCCGGCAACCATGACGTCGGCGACAAGCGCATCGACTGGATGCCGGCCGACATCGTCTGCGACGACTACCTCGACAAGTACCGCCAGGTGTTCGGGCCGGACTACTACGCGGTGGACCATGGCGGCGCCCGCTTCCTGTTCCTGAACTCCCTGCTGTTCAACTCCGGACTGGCGGCGGATGCCGCGCAACGCGCCTGGATCGATGAGCAACTTGCAGGCGCCAGCGGCCGCGTGTTCGTGTCGCTGCACTATCCGCCCTATCTGCACGATGCGGACGAGCGCGGCTCCTACGACAACATCGACGAGCCCGGCCGCGGCTGGCTGCTGTCGCGCCTGGCCGATCCGCGCGTGGAGGCCGTTTTCGCCGGCCACGTCCACAACTTCTGGTATGACGTCATCGGCCGCGCGGAGATCTACATGCTGCCGTCCACCGCCTTCCTGCGGCATGACTTCTCGGAGTTCTATCGCGTGCCGCCGGCGGACGAATTCGGCCGCGGCGACGTCGAGAAATTCGGCTATTTCATCGTTGACGTGCACGAGCAGGGCCATGTGGCCAAGCTGATCCGTACGCATGGCGCCATGCGCGGCGTAGCCGATGACGGCAAGGCGGCGGCGCGCACCCTGCCCACGGTCCACACCAAGACCGCCGCCTGCGACGGCATCGCGGTCGAGATGCGACACCCCTGGGCCGAAATCGTCGAGATCCCCTGCACCGGCGGCGTGCAGGAATTCGGCCGCAAGCTGGCGCGCAACGACTACCCCCTGATGTCCATGTGGGAGATGGGGCTGCGCACCCTCAAGATTCCGGTGCAGGACCTGCGCGACGACAAGACGCTGCGCCGCGCCCGCCTCATGTCCGACGTCGGCCACCGCTTCGTGCTGACCTCGCTAGGCCTGCCGGACGCCAAACTGCTGCAACAGGCGCGCCAGCACGGCGTGGCCATCGCAGCCATCGAGATCAACCTCAACGCCCAGGCGCTGGCGGACGCGGGCGCGGCCTTGCAGCGCCTGCGCGAACATACCGACGCCCGCCTGCTCTATTGCAAGATCAGGACCGGCGCGGACGACGAGCACTTCGACGGCAAGCACTACAGCCATTTCGTCAACACGGGACTGCGCGCCTCCGAACTGGAGGCGGCCCAAACCGCCCTGTTGCCGCACTTCGCGCAGAAGAACCTGGACGGTTTCACCGTGCGCCTGGACTGGGGCGCCGACCTCATTGCCACGCATCAGCAACTGGCCAGCCAGGCGCGGGACTGGGGCGCGACCGTGAACGTGGGCGTCAAGCTGGCCGACCGCCTGGCAGCGGCGAACGACGACGACACCGCCATCGCCGCGCTGGTGGCCGAAGCCTTCCTGGCGGCCCGGACCACCGACACGGTCAGCTACTCCTTCGACACCTTCATGGACGTGGACCGGGGCTACTTTCCGCGCAACGGCCTGATCGACCGCCGCTACGATCCGCGGCCGGCCGGACTGGCGCTGGCGGCATTGAACGCAGTCTTCGCAGGCCAAGCCGCGAACGACGGATCGGTTGAACGGATCGACGGCGAGGCCGGCCTGCGCCTGTGCCGCTACCAGTCTGGCGGGCAGACCTATGAACTGGCCTACGGCTGCGGCCCGGCGCTGCAACGCCAGGTCGAGGCTGGCGCATTCACGCGCGTCGTCGATCTGACGGCCCAACGCGTGCTGCAAGCAGGGGACGATTGGACCGGGTACGCGCGCCTGCCTCTGCCCGACCAGGCATTGCTGCTAATCCAGCGCAACTGAACTCACGCAACCGCACAGGAGCCACCCCATGTTTCGATACGCAATCAAACTCGCGGGCTTGCTGGCCGCCGCCTGCCTGCCGCTGTTCGCCCAGGCCCAGCCCTACCCCGACAAGCCGGTGCGCCTGATCGTCGCCTACACGCCGGGAGGCGCCACCGACGTGATCGCCCGCATCCTCGCGGCCAAGCTGAGCACTAGCTGGGGACAGCAGGTCATCGTGGAGAACAAGTCCGGCGCCAGCGGCATGATAGGCGCCGAACAGGTAGCGCGCGCCACGCCCGACGGCTACACCCTGCTGCTGGCCTACACGCCCGAGGTCTCGATCAACAAGCTGGTCTACAAGCAGATGCGCTACGACCCCTTGAAGGACCTGCAGCCGATCGCCCTGGTCGCGGATGCGCCGCTGGTGCTGGTCAGCGGTCCCAAGCTGCCCGCCACCACCTACGCCGACCTGAAGCGCCAGGGCGCAAAGGCGCCGCTGGTGTACGGTTCGCCCGGCATGGGCGGCCAGCAGCACCTGGCGGGCGAACTGCTGCGGGTGCGCTCCGGCATGAACCTGACGCATGTGCCCTATCGCGGCACGGCCCTGGCCGTGGCCGATCTGGTGGGCGGGCAGATCGACATCTTCTTCGCCACCGCGCCGGCCATCATCGGCCAGATCGGCGCCGGCAAGCTGCACCCGCTGTTCATCGCCGGCCCCCGGCGCCAGGACGTCCTGCCCTCGACGCCGACGGCCAAGGAGGTGGGCCTGGACGACTTCGACATTTCCAACTGGTTCGGCCTGTTCGGCCCCGCCGGCATGCCGCCGGCCCTGGTGGACCGTATCTCCAAGGACACGGCCCAGGCATTGCAGTCCGCCGACGTGAAGGAAAAGCTGCAAGGCCAGGGACTGGCCATTGCCTACAAGCCGCCCCAGGAATTCAAGGCCTACATCGGCGCCGAAATGGCCAAGTACGGCGCCATCGTCAAGGCGACCGGCCTGGAGCCGCAGTAGGCGTAGACCTCGCCCGGCGCGGGCCCGCGGGCGGTTCGACACCGCCCGTGCCGCTATGGCATTATCGGCGGACCACCTGGCGGCCGGCCCCAAGCGCCGGCCGCGGCAACCTCGGAGGTCCCCCTTGTTCTCATTCCTCAAGCGCACTGTCCTGGCCGCCGGCATCATCGGCGCATCGCTGGGCGCCAGCGCCGCGCAGCCGCCGCGCGCCTATCCCCTCAAGGATTTCTTCCGCAACCCCGAGCGGGGCTTCTTCCGCCTGGCCGACGATGGCCGGACGCTGGGCTTCATGCAGCCCACCAGCGTGGACGGCAAGCCCGCCCGCATGAACATCTACGTGCAGCCGCTGCAAGGCAGCACGCCGGTGGGAGACCCCCGCCAGCTCACCAGCGAAACCGCGCGCGACATCAGCAACTTCTTCTGGAAAGGCGCCGACGTGGTGCTCTACCAGAAGGACTTCGGCGGCGACGAGAATTTCCACGTGCTGGCCGTCAATGCCAAGACGGGCAAGATCACCGACCTGACCCCTTATGAAGGCGTGCGCGCCGGCATCGAAGACGATCTGGAAGACGACCCCGATCACGTCCTCATCAGCCACAACCAGCGCAACCCCGAAGTCTTCGACGTCTACCGCGTCAACGTGCACACCGGCGCGGCCGTATTGGTGGCGCAGAACCCGGGCAACATCGTCGGCTGGCAGACCGACCACGCAGGCAAGGTGCGCGCCGCCGTCGCCAGCGACGGCCTGAACACCACCCTGCTCTACCGCGACACCGAATCCTCCGAGTTCCGACCGCTCATCACCACCGACTACCGCACCAGCGTCAGTCCGGCGTTCTTCACTTTTGACGACAAGAAGTTCTACGCCCTGTCCAACCGTGGCCGCGACAAGCTGTCGCTGGTGGTGATCGACCCCGCCAAGCCCGATGCCGAGGAAGAAATCTTCACCCCCGACACGGTCGACCTGGATTCCGCCGGCTACTCGCGCAAGCGCCGTGTGCTGACGGTGGCCGCCTACCAGACCGACAAGCCGCAATACAAGTTCTTCGACGGGCAGACCGAGACGCTCTTCAATAAGTTGTCGGCCAAGCTCAGCGGCTACGACTTCGCCATCCAGGGTTCCAACCGCGACGAAGACAAGTTCATCGTCGCAGCCTATAACGACCGCACGCCCGGCTCGCGCTACATCTACGACGCGGCCGCCGACACGCTGACCAAGCTGGCCGACATCAACCCCGCCATTCCCGAGGCGGACATGTCGCGCGTGCAGCCCATCAGCTACCAGACCCGCGACGGTCTGACCGTCCACGGCTACCTGACGCTGCCGGCCGGCCGCGATCCGAAGAACCTGGCTTGCATCGTCAACCCGCACGGCGGCCCCTGGGCGCGCGACGGCTGGGGCTACAACCCCGAAGTGCAGTTCCTGGCCAACCGCGGCTTCTGCGTGCTGCAGATGAACTTCCGCGGTTCTACCGGCTATGGCCGCGCCTTCTGGGAAGCCAGCTTCGGCCAATGGGGCCTGAAGATGCAGGACGACATTACCGATGGCGTGCAGTGGCTGATCGGGCAAGGCATCGCCGATCCCAAGCGCATCGGCATCTACGGCGCCAGCTACGGCGGCTACGCCACCCTGGCCGGGGTGACGTTCACGCCCGATCTGTACGCCGCTGCGGTGGACTACGTGGGGGTGTCCAACCTGTTCACGTTCATGAAGTCCATTCCGCCCTACTGGAAGCCCATGCTGGACAAGATGCAGGACATGGTGGGCGACCCGGAACGCGACCGCGAACGTTTGGCCGCCACCTCGCCCGCGCTGCATGCGGACAAGATCAAGACGCCGCTATTCGTGGCCCAGGGCGCCAAGGATCCGCGGGTGAACAAGGACGAGAGCGACCAGATGGTCAAGGCGCTGCGCGCGCGCGGCGTCGAAGTCGAATACATGGTCAAGGACAACGAGGGCCACGGCTTTCACAACGACGAGAACAAGTTCGAGTTCTACGAAGCCATGGAGAAGTTCCTGAAGGAACATCTCAAGCCCTGACCTCCTCCTCCAGCGCCGCCGGGCCGCGCTCCTGCGCGCGGCCCGCGGGGCGGCCGATCCAGGCCATCTCCACGCGGTCGCGCCCATGTTCCTTGGCGCGGTACAACGCGTCGTCGGCGCGGGCCAGGATGCCGTCCGCGCTGTCTCCCGACTGATACGAAGCCAGGCCGCCGCTGGTGGTCATGCGCACTTCCCGCCCTTGCAGGTGGAATGGCGTGTCGCGCAGGGCATCGCAGACGCGCTGGGCCTGCACCAGCGCGCGGGCCGGATCACAGTCATACATCAACAGCACGAATTCCTCGCCGCCCAGCCTGCCGAAGCGGTCGCTGCCGCGCACCGCCCGCTGCACCACCTGCGAAAAATGGCGCAACGCCGCGTCGCCCGAGGCATGGCCGTAGCGGTCGTTGATGGATTTGAAGTGGTCGATGTCCAGCACCAGCACCGCCAGCTTGCCGCCGGCGCGCTTGCAGCGCTGCAGCTCGCGTTCCAGTTCGTCCATGATGCTGCGGCGTGAATAGGCGCGCGTCAGGCCGTCGAAGGTCAGCGCGGCCTCCATGCGCTCGGACAGGCTGGTCTGAATCAGCAGCAGCAGCGCCAGGAACAGGCCAGGCACGGTCACCGTTCCGCACACGATGAAGAACAACCCCCAAGGAGTCGGGTCAAGCAGCGACGACGGCGCCTGCCCGCCAACGCTGTAGACCACCACGCGCAAGGCGTGCAGCGCGGCCAGGCCGAAGCTTGCCAGCATCAGGTACAGCATTACGCCGCGCGTCTGGATCCTTTTGCGCTGACGGAAGAACACCAGGCCCGTCGCCACCATGGCGACGACGGTATAGGCGGAGAACAGCAGCATGCGCGCGCGCAAGTCATCCACCACGTACAGCAGCAACGCGAACGCAACAATGCAGAGTCCGCCCAGGGCGGCCGTGCGCCGCACCAGCGGCCGCAGGCCGAAGAACTGGCGCACGCCCACGTAGACCAGGCTGATCGCACAGACCCAGGCCGCGTTCGACGCCATCACATAAACGCCGGGCGGCAGGATCTGCGATGCCGCATAGGCGAGCAGCGACAGCACCGCCAAGGCGTTGCCGGTGGTGAACGCGCGGATGCCGCCCACGTCGCGGGCGCGGAACGGCGCCAGCAATGGCAATGCCAGAGCCGTGGCCAAGCCCCACATCAGAAAGAAGAGAGAAGTCGTCATGGTGTTTGCCGGCACACGCCCCGCAGGCGCGCGCCGTCGCTCGTCATTGCTGTTGCACTGGGTTCACACATCTGGCGGCGTTACATCCCACCACTCCAGACGCTTTTTGTTACCCGCGCGGCGACAGACCGGCACTATCTGGCGCCCGTCCGTCGCGGCACGCCGTTTCGCCCTGAACCTTTACTGCCCGCGCCAAGACGATTGCGCGGCAAGCGACGAAGAATACGCCAAGGCGAAGTCTGCGCAACCTTCCTTTGCACTAATTGACAGTTACCTGACAGTTAACACACTTATAATTTCGTTCATTGACGGTGCCGCCAAGAGCGCCGCAATCACGCCCTACGGGCGTGGCGCGTACTAGCCATGCACTCCCATAGCGCGAGTGCGAAGGTCCCCGCAGCGGGCGCCGCGCAGTCCTAACCAAAAAGTGTTCCTTCCCCGTGCCGCCGGCGCCTTTGTGCTGCGCGTCGCCTTGGCTCGCGCCGACAAAAGGCACGCACTCGGCCGGCCGGACCAGGAACGCCCCGAGTAGCAACTGCGGAAGTAAAACAGATGCAAAACAGAGGATCGACACCCCCGGGTGCCGCTGGACCAAGACTGAGCCTGCTGGCGGCTTGCGCCTTGCTGGCTCCCGCCCTGGCCCTGGCCGCCCCCGGTAACGACTATGACGCGCTGATCGCGCAGGCGCGAGCTGGCGACTACGAGCCCGCCCTGGCCATGCTGCGCCAGCAAGGCCCGGCCGGCGGCAGCCGCGCCATCCATGACCACATCATCATCGCGGGCTGGGCCGGCAAGCCCGCCGAAGCCATCGCCGCCTACGAGCAGTTGCCCCACGGCGCGCCACTGCCCGCCGACATCCAGCTGGCCGTGGCGCGCGCCTACCGCGACCTGCAGCGCTGGCCCGAGGCCCTGGCCGCCTATCAGGCGGGCGCACGCAACCATCCCGGGCAATCCGCCTTCCGCGCCGGCGAAATCATGACCTTGGCCGACGCCGGCCGCTACCCCGAGGCGCGCGCCGCGGCCGCGCAGTGGCTCAAGCGGCATCCCCGCGATGTCGATGCCCGGCTGGCCTTGAGCTATGTCCATGCGCGCCAGGGCGAGCCCTACGAAGCGCTGCACCAGGCCGACCTGGCCCTGGCCGCAGCGCCCAACACCCCTTACGTGTTGCGCGAGTACATCCATGCCTTGCAGCGCGCCCGCATGGCAGATGTGGCGCTGGAACTGGCGCGGCGCCATCAGGACCTGTTCGACGCCGGCCAGATGCGCGGCTTCGAGGCCGACGCGCTGGCCCAGCAGGTGCGGCTGGCGGCCATGCCCACGCGCTCGGAAGCCGAGCGTTTCGTGCTGGCCGACCGCGCCCTGGCCCGCTACGACGAACTGATTCCAGCCTGGCAGCAGCAGGAGGACGCCCGCGCCGACGCGCTGCGCGCCCGTATCGACCGCCTGCACGCCTTGCACGTCCGAGTGCGCATGGCCGATCTGGTCCGCGAATACGAAGCCTTGCAGGCCGAAGGCGTCACGGTGCCGCGCTACGCCTTGAACGACGTGGCCTCGGCCTACCTGTACCTGCGCCAACCCGAACGCGCCCGCGACATCTACCGCCAGGTCGCGGCCGACGATGCGCTGCGCGGCGACGATGCCGAACAGCGGCTGGCGACCGAAACCGGCCTCTACTACTCGCTGGCCGAAGGCGAGCAGTTCGACGAGACCACAATCGTCACCGACGGCGTCGAATCAGGCTATGCCCCCTGGCTGTACTACAAGGGCCAGGCCACCCGCATGCCCAACGACCTGAACCTGGAAAGCCGGCAGACCCTGGCCTCTGCGCGCCTGCAGGCGAACGACACCGTCGCCGCCCAGCAGCGCCTCGAAGAGATGGTCGGGAACGCCCCGAACAACTCGGGCCTGCGCAGCGACCTGGCCACGGTCTACCGCGCCCGCTCGCTGCCCCGCGCCTCGGAAACCGAGCTGAAGATGGCCGAGACGCTGGCGCCACGCAGCCTGGGCGTGGAGAACGGCCAGGGCTTCACCGCCCTGGACCTGCAAGAATGGCGCCAGGCCGAAGCGCTGTCGCAAGACACCATCACCCGCTCGCCCGAGAACCTGACCAGCCGCCGCCTGGCCCGCGAATGGGAAGTGCACAACAAGGCCGAGCTGCGCATCAACGGCTACCGCGGCCTGGCCTCGGACAGCCCGGTCACCGGCAGCGGCGACTTCGGCATCGACGCGGTGCTGTACTCCTCTCCGCTGGACTACAACTGGCGGGTCTTCGGCGGCGGCGGCTACGCCTCCGGCGACTTCGAGGAAGGCCGCGGCAACTACCGCTGGCTGCGCACCGGCGTGGAATGGCGCGGCCGCGACCTCACGGTCGAAGGCGAAGTCTCCACCCATGACTACGGCCACGGCGTGAAGCCGGGCGTGCGCCTGTCGGCCGCCTACGACCTGGACGACCACTGGCAGGTGGGCGGCTCGGGCGAAATCATGTCGCGCGAAACCCCGCTGCGCGCACTCACCAGTGGCATCACGTCCAACAGCCTGTCGGCCTTCGTGCGCTGGCGCGCCGACGAGCGCCGCGAGTGGACGCTGGCGCTGTCGCCCTCGCATTTCAGCGACGGCAACAACCGCTGGGCGCTGGGCCTGGCCGGGCGCGAACGCGTCTATACCTCGCCGCACCTGCTGGCGGACCTGGAGTTCGAGGCGTCCACCCAGCGCAACAGTCATGACAGCAACGTGCCGTACTTCAATCCGCGCTCGGACCTGATGCTGCTGCCCGGCGTGCGCCTGACCCACACCCTGTACCGCCGCTACGAGACCGCCTGGGAGCAGATCGGCACCCTGGGCGCGGGCGCCTACACCCAGCAAGGCTACGGCACCGGCGGCGTCATCGCGCTGGGCTATGGCCAGCGATACCGCGCCAACGACGTCCTCGACATGGGCGCCATGATCACCGGCACCAGCCGCCCGTACGACGGCGAACGCGAGCGCGAACTGCGCATCGTGTTCGACCTGACGTACCGCTTCTGAACCCGGAACCGAGTAACGCCATGATGCTTAAAACCCATACCCGCCTGATCCTGGCCGGCCTGCTGCTGCTCGCGATCCTGGCGCTGACTGCCTGCGCCAAGGACATCCCGGTCTACACGCCGCCGGACCAGCGCCCGCTCGCCCCCGCCGAACAGCCCTGGGTCCAGGGCCAATTCCTGGCCCTGGCCTACCACGACGTGGAAGACGACGATCCCGACCAGGGCTTTCTCAGCGTGCGCACCGACCGTCTGGTGGAGCAGCTGGCCTGGCTGCGCGCCAACGGCTACCAGGCCGTGACCGTGGACCAGATCCTGGCCGCGCGCCAGGGCGGCAAGCCGCTGCCCGAGCGCGCCGTGCTGCTGTCCTTCGACGACGGCTACCGCAGCTTCTATACCCGCGTGCTGCCCATCCTGAAAGCCTACCAATGGCCCGCGCTGCTGGCGCCGGTCGGTATCTGGATGGATACGCCGGCCGACCAGCGCGTCGACTTCGGCGGCAGCCCCGAAGACCGCAAGCGCTTCCTGAACTGGGACGAGATCCGCGAGATCTCGCGCTCGGGACTGGTGGAGATCGCCGCGCACACCAACGCCTCGCACTACGGCGCGCTGGCCAACCCGCAGGGCAATACCGAGCCGGCCGCCGCCATCCGCGCCTATGACGCGCAAACCCGCCGCTACGAGACCGAGGCGCAGTTCGAGGCCCGCATGGGCGGCGACGTCGCCGCCATCACGGAGAAGATCCGCCGCGCCACTGGCAAGAAGCCGCGCGTGTGGGTCTGGCCCTACGGCGCCGAAGGCGGCTCCACCCTGCGCATCACCGCCGAGCACGGCTATCAGCTGGCGCTGACGCTGGAGGATGGTCCGGGCCGCGTCGGCCGCCTGATGTCCACGCCGCGCCTGCTGCTGTCCAGCGACCCCACGCTCAAGCCCTTCGCCAACAGCGTGGTCGGCATGGAGGCCCAGCCCTTCATGCGCGTGGCGCACGTGGACCTGGACTACGTCTACGACCCGGACCCGGCGCAGACCGACCGCAACCTGGGCGAGCTGGTGCAGCGCATCCTGGACATGCAGATCAACACGGTGTTCCTGCAGGCCTATTCGGACCCCGTGGGCGACGGCCTGGTGAAGTCGGTCTACTTCCCCAACCGCTGGCTGCCGATGCGCGCCGACTTGTTCAACCGCGCCGCCTGGCAACTGCACAACCGCGCCAACGTGATGGTCTACGCCTGGATGCCGGTGCTGTCCTTCGACCTGGATCCCGCCCTGCCCCGCGTCACGCGCTGGCAGGAAGGCCAGGCGCAGGTAGAGCCGGATCCCGACCAGTACCGCCGCCTGTCGCCGTTCGACGCCACCGTGCGTGCGCGCATCGGCGACCTGTACGAGGACCTGTCCCGCTACGCGATCTTCGACGGCATCCTGTTCCATGACGACGCGCTGCTGTCGGACTTCGAGGACGCCAGCCCCGGCGCACTGGCCGCCTACCGGGCCGCGGGCCTGCCAGGCAGCATCGCCGAATTGCGCGCGGATCCCGACACCCTGCAACGCTGGACCCGCTACAAGAGCCGCGCGCTGGTGGACTTCACCGCGGAACTGACGCAGCGGGTGCGCGCGGTGCGCGGTCCGCAGATCAAGACCGCCCGCAACATCTTCGCCGAACCCATCCTGAACCCCGACAGCGAAACCTGGTTCGCGCAGAACCTGGACGATTTCCTCGGCGCCTACGACTGGACCGCGCCGATGGCGATGCCGCTGATGGAGAACGTGCCGGCAGGCAAGGAAAACGCCTGGCTCGACCGGTTGGTCGACACCGTCGCGCAGCGCCCCGGCGCGCTGGACAAGACCGTGTTCGAACTGCAGGCGCGCGATTGGCGCACCGGCCCCGGCCGCCCAGAGGCCACGCCGGTCGACACGGCCGTGCTGGCCGGCTGGATGAAGCGGCTGCAGCTGCGCGGCTCGCGCAGTTTCGGCTACTACCCCGACGATTTCTCGCAAGACCAGCCCCGGCTGCAAGGCATCCGGCCCGCCATTTCCGAAGCCTGGTACCCCCTCCGATGATAGACCGTCTGATTGCTCTGCTGATTCTCTGCGCGGTGCTTGGCGCGCCCTTCGGCTTCACCCTGATGCTGACCGGCGAGGCGCTGCTGGGCTTCGTGTTCTTCTATCCGCTGTTCATGTCCGGCATGTGGATGGCCGGCGGCATCTATTTCTGGTGGCATTGGGAGCGGCACTGGAAATGGGGCAAGGACAGCCAGCCGCCGGCCCTGGCCGGCAATCCGCTGGTGTCCATCCTGGTGCCCTGCTACAACGAGGCCGACAACGGCGAAGAGACACTGTTGGCGGCGTTGGGCCAGAACTATCCGCACATCGAGGTCATCGCCATCAATGATGGTTCCAGCGACGGCACCGCCGCGATGCTGGACCGCATGGCCGCCGCCCATCCGCGGCTGCGCGTGGTGCATCTGGCGCAGAACCAAGGCAAGGCCATGGCCCTGCGCATGGGCGCCATGGCCGCGCGCAGCGAATACCTGGTCTGCATCGACGGCGACGCCATGCTGGACCCGGACGCGGCCGCCTATCTGGTGGCGCCGCTGATCGACAATCCGCGCGTGGGCGCGGTAACCGGCAACCCGCGCATCCGCACCCGCTCCACCATGATCGGGCGCATCCAGGTGGGCGAGTTCTCGTCCATCATCGGCCTGATCAAACGCACCCAGCGCGTCTACGGCCAGGTGTTCACGGTGTCCGGCGTGGTTGCCGCCTTCCGGCGCGCGGCGCTGGACCGCGTGGGCTATTGGAGCCTGGACATGATCACCGAGGACATCGACATCAGCTGGAAGCTGCAACGCGACCACTGGTCGATCTTCTACGAGCCGCGCGGCCTGTGCTGGATCCTGATGCCCGAAACCCTGCGCGGACTGTGGAAGCAGCGGCTGCGTTGGGCCCAGGGCGGCGCCGAGGTCTTCCTGAAAAACCTGCGCTCCATCTGGGTCTGGCGCCATCGCCGCCTGTGGCCGCTGATGGCCGAGTTCTGCCTGTCCACCGCCTGGGCCTTCGCCTTCGGCGTGTCGGTGCTGCTGTGGGCCCTCAGCCAGGTGATCACGCTGCCCAACAACATGCAGATCGCCAGCCTGATGCCGCCCGCCTTCACCGGCATGATGCTGGCGGTGGTCTGCCTGCTGCAGTTCGTCGTCAGCATCCTGATCGACCGCCGCTACGAGCCGGGCCTCGCCCGCTCGTTGTACTGGGTCATCTGGTATCCGCTGGCCTTCTGGATGGTGAGCCTGTTCACCACCCTGGTCAGCTTCCCCAAAGTCATGCTCCGCAAGCAGGCCCGCCGCGCGCGCTGGACCAGCCCGGACCGGGGCATCAAATCACCGGACGCAACGTCATGATCATCACCACGCAACGTTCCCGCGCAGGCTATCTGTTCGACCTGGTCCTGACCGCCATCGGCTGGTTCGCCTTCGTGTATCTGTTCGGCGCCGGCATTCTGGCGATCCTGCGCGCCGCCGCGGGCGGCCCCGATGTCTCGCTGTGGCCGGTGTTCCTGCCCACCGTGCACACGCTGTGGGGCTATGCCCTGCTGGCGCTGATCAACGCCGGCGTGCTGGTGGCCTGGGCCGTCTACAACCACCGCAAGTTCGCCGGCCGCGACCGCCGCAAGCCGATCAAGCCGGTGGGCGACCGCCGCGTGGCAAGCAGCTTCGCGATCAGCCCGGCCCAGCTGATGCAGGTGCGGTCGGCGCACACCTGCATCATCCATCACGGCGCGGGCGGAGACATCACCAGCATCGAAATGGGCCGCCCTCACCTGAGCGCCTTGCGGGCGGGCTGACTTCCCCCTCTACGGGATAGCGGGCGCCGCGCGCGGCCTTCCCGCTACCCGGTCTGGCGCCCGCGCCGCACCCGCCCTTTGTGCTCGGCGACGCGCCTGCTCCACACTTGGCGCCCGCCCTCAGCGGCGCGCCTTCTCCACATTCGGCAACAGGATCGCCACCACGCCCAGCAAGGGCAGATAGGCGCAGACCTGGTACACGTAGCCTATGCTGGTCGCGTCGGCCAGCTTGCCCAGCGCCGCGGCGCCCACGCCGCCCATGCCGAAAGCGAAGCCGAAGAACAGGCCGGCGATCATCCCCACCTTGCCCGGCACCAGCTCCTGCGCGTAGACCACGATGGCCGAGAAAGCCGAGGCCAGCACCATGCCGATTATCACCACCAGCACGCCCGTCCAGAACAGGTTCATGTAGGGCAAAAGCAGCGTGAACGGCGCCACGCCCAGGATCGACACCCAGATCACGATCTTGCGGCCGATGCGGTCGCCGACCGGGCCGCCCACCACCGTGCCCACCGCCACCGCGGCCAGGAACAGGAACAGGTAGAGCTGCGCCTCGCGCACCGACAACGCGAACTTGTCGATCAGGTAGAACGTGAAGTAACTGTTCAGGCTGGCCAGGTAGAAATACTTGGAGAACACCAGCACGCCCAGCACCACGAGCGCGCCCAGCACCTGATTGCGCGACAGCCCGTGACCGGCCCCCTCGCGCCGCGCGCGCGGTTTGAGCCGGACGCGGTTGGCGCTGTACCAGCGGCCGATGCCGGTCAGCACCACAATGCCGAACAGCGCCGCCAGCGAAAACCACGCCACGCTGCGCTGTCCGTGCGGAATGATGAAGAGCGCGGCCAACAGCGGCCCCAGCGCCGAACCCACGTTGCCGCCCACCTGGAACAGCGACTGCGCCAGGCCGTGACGCCCGCCGGACGCCATGCGCGCCACCCGCGAGGATTCCGGATGGAACACCGACGAACCCGTGCCCACCAGCACCGCGGCCACCAGCAGCCAGCCGAACGACGGCGCCATCGACAGCAGCAGCAGCCCCACCAGGGTGAAGCCCATGCCCACCGGCAGCGAATACGGCTTGGGATTGCGGTCCGTGTAGAAACCGATGAAGGGCTGCAACAGCGAGGCCGCAAGCTGGTAGACCAGCGTGATCAGGCCGATCTGCGCGAACGACAGGCTGAATGAATCCTTCAGCATGGGATAGATGGCCAACAGGATCGACTGGATCATGTCGTTCATCAGGTGCGCCACGCTGATCGCGCCCAGCACCTTGAAAGCGGTGGACGGATCCGACGAGGCGGCTGACGGGGGGGCCGTGTTGGCGTCGGCGATGCCGGCGGCAGGGTTCTGGGGTGGATTCATGAGCGACGGACGCGAATAAGGGGATGGGCATGCCCGGCACCGTGCCGAGACCTGCTGCCAGTGTAGGAATCCGGGCCGGATCCCATATGCCAACTTTCGTCGTTTAAGTGACAAAATACGGAAACCGCACTTGAGCCGACTCTCTCATCCTTACGCCGGAAGTGACACGCATGCCCGCCCGACTGCTTTTGACCGATCCCACCCGCAGCGTCAATCCGCAGGACTACCAGCACCGGCCGCGCGCGGTGACGGCCATGGCCAAGGAATTCCCGCCCGGCACCCGGACGGGCACCCATTCCCACCCGCGCGCCCAGCTGGTCTACGCGGTCGAAGGCGTGATGCGCGTCACCACCCCCAGCGGCTTCTGGGCCCTGCCGCCGCTGCGCGCGCTATGGGTGCCGGCGGGCGTGCCGCATGGCGTGGACATGGTGGGCGCGGTGTCCATGCGCTCGCTCTACCTCGAAGCCGAGACCGCCTGCGGCTACTGGCCGCAATGCCAGGTGGTCGAGGTCAGCGGCCTGCTGCGCGAACTGATCCTGGCGCTGACCGCCGAACCCATCGAGTACCCGCTGGGCGGCCGGGCGGAGCAGATCGCCGCCCTGGTCCTGTCCGAGCTGGCCGCCGCGCGCGTCGCGCCGCTGCAGATCCCCTGGCCGCGCGACCGCCGCCTGCAGACCATCTGCGCGGCGATCCTGGACGATCCCGGGCTGCAACGCGGCATCGAGGACTGGGGCGACGAAGTCGGCGCCAGCGCACGCACGCTGATCCGCCTGTTCCAGGCGGAACTGGGGCTGAACTACCGGCAGTGGGTGCAGCAGGTCCGGCTGGCCGAGGCGGTGTGCCGGCTATCGCAGGGCGTGCCGGTCGCGCGCATCGCCTCCGACCTGGGCTACCGCAGCGCCAGCGCCTTCTCGGCCATGTTCCACCGGGCGCTGGGCGCCCCGCCGCAGGGTTACCTGAAGAACAGCTGACTGAAGAACGGCTAACTAAAAAGCGGCTGACGCGTGCAACCGGACTTGCCGTTTGTCACGGCCCGCAATACATTTCAGTGCGTTCCCGCAGCGCAGCACCGCGACAAAGCCGCGCCGGGCGTATGCTGGAACCCGTCCCTGAATTCCCCCGGCATTTGCGCTGCTTCCGCCCCCCGGGCAAGTTTGGTTACCGAAACCTTATTGCTCCCTGGGCGGTCTATAGCGTTCTGCCCTAGAATCGCCTGCAATGAGCACCCCCCAGCAATCCTCCGCCACCCCGGGCGGCAAACCGGGCCTCCCCTGGAAACGAATCCTGATCAAGGCTGGCGTAGCCGCCGGCGGCGCCGCCGTGTGCGGTGGCATCGCGCTCGGCCTGGCGCTGGCCCTGGCCTGGCCCAGCCTGCCCGACCTGCACGCCATGACAGACTACCGCCCGCGGGTGCCGCTGCGCATCTATACGGCGGACAAGGTGCTGATCGGCGAATACGGCGAAGAACACCGCAACGTACTGCGCTTTGACGAGATCCCGCCGGTGATGCGCCAGGCGGTGCTGGCGGCCGAGGACGACCGCTTCTACAGCCATGGCGGCGTCGACTGGATGGGCGTGGCGCGCGCGGTGCTGACCAACCTCGTCAAGGGTTCCAAGAGCCAGGGCGGCAGCACCATCACGATGCAGGTGGCGCGCAACTTCTACCTGTCGTCGGAAAAGACCTATTCGCGCAAGTTCTACGAGCTGCTGCTCACTTTCAAGATCGAATCCGAGCTTTCCAAGGACCAGATCCTTGAGCTCTACATGAACCAGATCTACCTGGGCCATCGCGCCTATGGTTTCGCGGCCGCCTCGCGCACCTATCTCGGCAAGCCCTTGTCGGAAGTGACGCCGGCCGAGGCCGCGATGCTCGCCGGCATCCCCAAGGCGCCGTCGCGCTTCAACCCCATCACCAATTTCCCGCGCGCCGAGATCCGCCAGCACTACGTGCTGGGCCGCATGAAGACGCTGGGCTACCTCACGCCCGAACAGGCCGATGAAGCGCTCAAGCAGCGCCTCACCATCCGCGGCGCGGACGGCGCCAGCGCGCGCGGCTTCGCCATCCATGGCGACTACCCGGCCGAACTGGCGCGCCAGCTGATGTACGGCGTGTTCCAGGAACAGACCTACTCCAAGGGCATCGATGTCTACACCACCATCGATTCCAAGGACCAGGAAGCCGCCTACCGCGCCGTGCGCGACGGCGTCATGGACTACACCCGCCGCGCCGTGTATCCCGGCCCGGAAGACCAGATCGACCTGCCCGACGGCGTCGAGCAGGACGCTGCCGCGCTGGACGAGATCCTCGACGGCGTGCAGGAAAAGACGCCTGACAGCGAAGACCTGCTGACCGCCGTGGTGCTGGCCGCCAGCCCCACCGAAGTGACACTGGCGCGCAGCGCGCGCGACATCATCACCATCAGCGACAAGAAGGCGCTGGCAGTGGTGGCCCGCGCGCTCAATCCCAAGGCCAGCGACAGCCAGCGCCTGCGCCGCGGTTCGGTGGTCTATATCCACAAGAACGGCGACAGCTGGGAAATCATCAACATGCCGACGTTGCAGGCGGCGCTGGTCTCGATGGTGCCCCAGGACGGCGCCATTCGCGCCATGATCGGCGGCTTCGACTACAACCGCGGCGGCTTCAACCGCGTAACGCAGGCCTGGCGCCAGCCCGGCTCCAACATCAAGCCCTTCGTCTACGCCGCGGCGCTGGAGCGCGGCCTGACCCCGGCCACGCAGATCTCCGACCAGCCCTTCATGCTGACCGCGGAGCAGACCGGCTCCAAGGCCTGGCAGCCCAAGAACGACGGCAACAAGTACGAACCCATGCTGACCTTGCGCCAGGGCCTCATGCGTTCCAAGAACATGGTGTCGATCCGCATCCTGCAGGCCATTTCGCCGCAGTATGCCCAGGACTACCTGACCCGCTTCGGCTTCGACAAGTCGCGCTGGCCGGCCGTGCTGCCGCTGGCCCTGGGCGCGGGCGGCGCCACGCCGCTGCAGGTGGTCAACGGCTACAGCGTGTTCGCCAACGGCGGCTACCGCGTCACCCCCTACCTGGTCGACCACGTCACGGACCGGTCGGGCAACGTGTTGATGAAGGCGCAGCCGGTGGTCGCCGGCGACGAGCAGGCGCGCGCCATCGATCCCCGCACCGCCTGGGTCATGGACGACATCCTGCGCGGCGTGACGGTCAGCGGCACCGCCGCCCGCGCGCACCAGGTGCTCAAACGCAATGACATCGGCGGCAAGACCGGCACCACCAACGAGGCCGTGGACGTCTGGTTCTCCGGCTTCACGTCCGGCCTGGCCACCACGGTCTGGATGGGCTTTGATCAGCCCAAGTCGCTGGGCACCAACGAATTCGGCAGCGGCCTGGCCCTGAGCACCTGGCTGGACTACATGCAGCCGGCCTTGAAGGGCGTGCCCGAAACCAAACCCGCGCCGCGCCCGGACGGCCTCATCGTGGACAACGGCGAATACTATTTCGCGGAGTTCCCGCCGGGCCAGGCCGTGGCCTCGCTGGACCTGTCCTCGGGCGATGCGCTGACCGATTTCCTGAACAACAACCGTTCGACGGACGGCGTGGACACTTCGGTCAAGCCCTTGCCACCCAGCGGCGCCGTGCCGCAGAGCAGTCCTGGCCAACCGCCCGTGGCCCTGCCCGTCCCCGTGGCGCCCGCGGGCGGCGCGCCGGCCGGCAATGTGCCTGTCATCCCGCCCATCCCCGTGCCGCGCGTGGACGCCGACACCCCTGCCCGCGCCAGCGCCGTCAGCGGCGCCGGACCGGTGGCCGCCCGGCCGCTGTAACCGGTCCCGGCGCCAGCCGCCGGGAATTCAAGCCTGCTATTCCTGCTCCGCGAGTTCGGTCACGACCTCGCGCGGCCAGGCCTGCAGGGATTCCAGGTCCAGGAAGGTGAAGTAGCCGGATTTCCAGCCCTCGGTGTCGATGTGATAGACGTTGCCCAAGAGCAAGGGCGCCGGCACCGGCGTGTGCCCGGCCACCACCGCCCGTACGCCCCGGATGCCGGTGCGGTCCATCTGCCGCAGGCGGTCGCGCGACCACTGGCATGCAGCGCTGGTGCGCCGGTAGCGGTCCTGCAAGGCGGATTCCAGCCGCGGCCAGAACAGCACAGGACAATCGGCATGCAGCAGCCCCACTGCCCCTTCCAGCGTTTCAACCTCGATGGCGATAGGCAATTGCGCGAAGGCCTCGGCGAACACCTGCTGCCGATCCGAGGGCAGGTCCAGGAACCAGCCGCCGCCGTAGCCGCGCCAGTTGTCCACGTCCACCTGCCCGGTGCGTACGTGGCGGATCGCGTAATCCTCGTGATTGCCCTGGACCGCGTGGAACCAGGGCCGGGCCAGCCATTCCAGCGCGGCCTCGCTTTCCGGACCGCGGTCCACCAGGTCGCCGACGGAAAACAATCGATCCCGGGACGGATCGAAGCCCAACTGGTCCAGGCTTTCCTGCAGGCGGGAAAAATGCCCATGCAGGTCGCCCACCGCAAAATCGCGGCCTAGCTGGTTGCGCGGGACTTTGAGAAAACGCTGCTCCATGATGATCAGGACTGCCACTGGGTTGATGCTGGATCCCTCTTTTTAACCCGCTTTCAAGCCCACCCGGCTGCCCCCCCTAGCAAGGCCATGGTCAAAATTTGGTTACGAGAATCGATATTATTCGCGATAATATCCAGTTTTCTCCAACCCGCGCCTGCAAGGGCCCGCCCCCCATGACTGCCGCGTCCACCATCAAAACCTGGTACCTGGTCCACAAATGGACCAGCCTGGTCTGCACGATCTTCCTGCTCATCATCTGTCTTACCGGTTTGCCTCTGGTGTTTCACCACGAGATCGAACACTGGCTCGACGATGGCAAGCCGCTGTCCGACGTGCCGGCCTCGACCCCTCGCGCCAACCTCGACCAGTTGGTCGACAGCGCCCGCGCCATGTATCCGGGCGAAGTCGTCGACTACCTGTTCTTCGACCCCGACGAGCCGCAAGTCTATGTGGGCATGGCGAAAACGCCCGGCGACGGCCAGGTGTCCGGCCACGCCGTGCGCATGGACGCGCGCACCGGCGACGTGCTGCTGGACGGCCCGCTCTACACGCAGGACAAGTTTTCCTTCATGGGCATCATGCTGGCGCTGCACGTGGACCTGTTCGCGGGGTTGCCCGGCGAGCTGTTCCTGGGCTTCATGGGGCTGCTGTTCTGCGTGGCCATCGTTTCCGGCGTGGTGCTCTACGGCCCCTTCATGAAGAAGCTGGAATTCGGCACCGTGCGCGCCACCCGCTCCACCCGCCTGAAATGGCTGGACCTGCATAATCTGCTGGGTATCGTGACGCTGGTCTGGGCCTTCGTAGTGGGCATCACTGGCGTGATCAATGAGCTGTCCACGCCGCTGTTCCGCCTGTGGCAGTCGACCGAACTGGTGCGCATCCTGGAACCCTACAAGGGCCAGAGCGTGCCCACCGAGCTGGCATCGGCCCATGCCGCCGCCGATACGGCCCGCAAGGCCCTGCCCGGCAACGAAGTGTCCTTCATCGCCTTCCCCGGCAACGCCTTCGGCAGCCCCCACCACTACATCACCTGGATGCGCGGCGACACGCCGCTGACCTCCAAGCTGAACACGCCCGTGCTGGTGGACGGCAAGACCGGCGAACTGACCACCGTGGCCAAGATGCCCTGGTACCTGACCGCGCTGGAAGTCTCGCGCCCGCTGCACTTCGGCGACTATGGCGGCCTGCCCTTGAAAATCATCTGGGCGCTGCTGGACGTCATCACGATCGTGGTCCTGGTCAGCGGCCTCTATCTCTGGCTGGCCCGCCGCCGCGCCACCGAAGCGCGCATCGCCGAACTCGTGCGCAAACACCAAGCCGCCGCCATCCCCAAAAGGACTCCCGCATGAGCAAGACAGCCCGTGGTTTCATGTTTGTCTGGGGCGCCCCGATCCTGCTGGGCGTGCTCAGCGTGTTCGGCTTGCTGGCCGCCCTGCTGGGCACGGGAGGCTGGCACTGGGCGTCCTGGACTTCCCTGGCCATCCTGCTGGCGGTGATCGCACGCTATTGGGTGTTTCCGCTGAAACCGTAGCGCGCGCGGCGCGCCAGGCGCCGCCCGCGCGCAACACGGCTACTTGCCAAACACTTCCGGGTCCGGCCCCAGGCGTCCGCCTTCCTTGATACCGTCGATGGCGGCCATGTCCGCCGCCGACAGCTCGAAGTCGAAGACATCGATGTTCTCGCGGATGCGGGCCGGCGTCACCGACTTCGGAATCACGATCAGATCGTTCTGCAGGTGCCAGCGCAGCGTCACCTGGGCGGGCGACTTGCCGTGCTTCTGCGCCAGGTCCAGGATGACCTTGTCCTTCGCCACGCCGCCCTGGGCCAGGGGGCTCCATGACTCCGTCGCGATGCCGTGCCTGGCATGGAAGTCCCGCAGCGCGCGCTGGGTGAAGCCGGGGTGCAGTTCGACCTGATTGACCGCCGGCGTCACGCCGGAGGCGTCGATCAACCGTTCCAGGTTGGCCTGGGTGAAATTGGACACGCCGATCGAACGCGCGCGGCCGTCTTCCTTCATTTCGATCATGGCCTTCCAGGCATCCACGAACTTGGTGCTGCCAGCCACGGGCCAATGGATCAGGTACAGGTCCACATAGGCCAGGCCCAGTTTTTCCAGGCTCTCGTCCATGGCTTTGTGGGCCTCGTCGTAGCCGTGCCTGTCGTTCCAGAGCTTGGTCGTGACGTACAGATCCTTGCGGGCCACGCCGGCCGCGCGCAGGCCCTCGCCCACGCCAGCCTCGTTGCCATAGATGGCCGCGGTGTCCACCGAGCGGTAGCCGGCCGCCAGCGCCTCTTTCACGCTTGCGGCCGCCTGATCGTTCGGCACCTGCCAGACGCCCAGGCCCAGCTGGGGAATCTTGCCGCCGTCGTTCAATTTCACTGCGGGTACTTTCGCCATAAGAACCTCCGTAGCTTGCGACGCGACGTCCGCGCGGCGAATATGCGCCGGGTCGCGCAACCAAGGGGCAGCCAGGCTTCGTCCTTGGTTGAGATAGTAAAGAACGGGCCCGCCAGGCTGCGCCCGAGTCACCGTGCCGGATTGAAAACCCCCGGGAGAGGTGCACACATCCCAGGGGCCGTGAGGCCGATAATACCCCCACGGCCGCCAATTCCTTGAATGCCCCCCGCCAAAGCAGCTATTCCCGCCCCTGGCGCGGCCCCACGGCAGAAATGCCGCCCGTAGCCGATAATGCGCTTCCGACGGCCCGCCGGCCCATGCATAACCCTCCCGGCCCTGACCATGAACGCTCCTGACACGCGGCCCGAGCGCCGCGGCGGTTTCTCCACCCTGCGCACCCTTTTCCCCTATCTCTGGCCGCCCGGCGAAACTGGTCTGAAGGCGCGCGTCGTCGCAGCCCTGCTATGCCTGTTCGCGGCCAAGGCGGCCACGGTCTATGTCCCCCTGCTGTACAAGCAGGCCATCGACGAATTGGGCAAGGGCGCGCCGGGGGCCGTCACGGTGCCGCTGGGCCTGATCCTGGCCTATGGCACCGCCCGGGTGCTGTCGCTGCTGTTCTCGGAGCTGCGCGATGCCATCTTCGCCCGGGTCGGGCAGCACGCCATCCGCGCGGTCGGGCTGCAGGTCTTTCGCCACCTGCACGCACTGTCGCTGCGCTTTCACCTGACGCGCCAGACCGGCGGCCTGAACCGCGCCATCGAACGCGGCACCAAGGGCATCCAGACCCTGCTGTCGTTCCTGCTCTTCAGCATTCTGCCGACCTTCTTCGAAATCGGGCTGGTCTGTATCGTGCTGTGGAAGATGTTCGACATCTGGCTGGCGCTGGCCACCGGCGCCACCGTCACGCTGTACATGGCGTATACGCTGCTGGTCACGGAATGGCGCGCCAAGTTCCGGCGCCAGATGAACGAAACCGACTCCGAAGCCAACACCAAGGCCATCGAGAGCCTGCTGAACTACGAAACGGTCAAGTACTTCGGCAACGAAGAGCATGAGGCCCGCCGCTACGACGCCTCGCTCACCCGCTACGAGCGCGCCGCCGTGCGCAGCCAGGTCAGCCTGTCCGTCCTCAACGTCGGCCAGGCCGCCATCATCTCGGTGGGCCTGACCCTGGTCATGTGGATGGCCGCCACCGGCATCGCCGAGGGCCGCTACACGCTGGGCGATTTCGTCCTGGTCAACACCTACCTGCTGCAGCTGTACCAGCCGCTGAGCTTCTTCGGCTTCGTGTACCGCGAGATCAAGCAGGCCATCATCGACATGGAGCGCATGTTCGAACTGCTGGGACAAGACCGCGAAGTGGCCGACCGGCCCGATGCCCAGCCGCTGCGCGTGACCGGCGGCGAGGTGGAATTCCGCGACGTGCATTTCGGCTACGACACGCGCCGGCCCATCCTGAAGGGCGTCAGCTTCACCATCCCGGCCGGCAGGACCGTGGCCGTCGTCGGCACCTCGGGCGCCGGAAAATCGACCATCGCGCGCCTGCTGTTCCGCTTCTATGACGCCGATGGCGGCGCCATCCTCATCGACGGTCAGGACGTGCGCGAAGTGACGCAAGCCAGCCTGCGGGCCGCGATCGGCGTCGTGCCGCAGGACACCGTGCTGTTCAACGACACCATCCTCTACAACATCGGCTACGGCCGTCCCGGCGCCACCGAGGGCGAGATCCAGGCGGCGGCGCGCCTGGCGCACATCCACGACCTGATCATGGCCATGCCGGACGGCTACCAGACCATGGTCGGCGAACGCGGGCTGAAGCTGTCCGGCGGCGAAAAGCAGCGCGTGGCGATCGCCCGCACCATCCTGAAGAATCCCGCCATCTTCCTGTTCGACGAGGCCACCAGCGCGCTGGACAGCCACACCGAACGTGAGATCCAGGCCAATCTGCGCGAAGTCAGCCAGGGCCGCAGCACCCTCATCATCGCCCACCGCCTGTCCACCGTGGCGGACGCGGACGAGATCATCGTGCTGGGCGAGGGCCGCATCGTCGAACGCGGCCGCCATCCGCAACTGCTGGCGCACGGCGGCGTCTACGCCGGCATGTGGGCCCGCCAGCAGGAAAGCTCCCAGGCCGGCGCGCCGGATTGACAAGCCCGACGCCCTGTCCGAACATCGCACCCTTTTGCATTCCAGGCCACCCATGCAGGATCCGACCCCCGCCCCCGCCGTCCGCGTCTGCGCCTCCGCTGAGCTCGCCAACGGCGGCCTGGGCGTGAAAATTCCCGTGTCCGACGCCGCAGGCCGGACCACCGCGTTCTTCGTGCGCTACCAGGACCGCGTGCATGGTTACCTGAACCGCTGCGCCCACGTGGGCGTGGAACTGGATTGGGAAGGCAGCTTCTTCACCCGCGCCGGCGACCTGATCATGTGCGCGCGCCACGGCGCCACCTACCAGCCCGACACCGGCCTGTGCGTGGGCGGCCCCTGTAAGAATGGCCGCCTGACCGTGCTGGCGGTCGAAGAACGCGACGGCGCGGTCTATTGGCAGCCGGCCGGCAAGATCCGTCCTTTGGGAGACGCGGCCGCCTAGGGCTGTCCCCCCGGGTAAAGCCCTTGCGCGGACCTCAGGCCCGCGCCACCGCGGCTTCAGCCGGCGCCTGCCGTTCCGCGTAGCGACGCGCCAGCACCGCGCAGACCATCAGTTGCATCTGGTGGAAGATCATCAGCGGCAGCACCACCACCCCCATCTGCGAGGTGCCGAACAGCACGGTGGCCAGCGGAATCCCCGATGCCAGCGACTTCTTCGAGCCGCAGAAAACCAGCGTGATCTCGTTTTCCTTCGACAGCCCCAGCTTGCGGCTGCCCCAGGTCGTGACCAGCAGCACCGTGCCCAGCAGCAAGGCGTTGACCAGCACCATGGAGGCCAGGTCGATCGGCGGGAACGCGTGCCAGATGCCCTGCGCCACCGCCTCGCTGAACGCGGTGTAGACGGCCAGCAGGATGGAGCTGCGGTCCACTTTCGACAGCGTGCGGTTGTTGCGCTGGGCCCAGGCGCCGATCCAGGGCCGCAACAGGCTGCCTACCGCGAACGGCAGCAGCAACTGCAGCAGGATGCGGCCGGCATCGGCCAACCCGTGCCCGCCGCCCTGGCGGTGCAGCAGCACCGCCACCAGCAGCGGCGTCAGCACGGTGCCCAGCAGGTTGGACGCCGTGGCCGCGCAGATCGCGCCCGGCACGTTACCGCGTGCCATGGAGGTAAAGGCGATCGACGACTGCACGGTCGAAGACAGGGTGCAGACGAACAGCACGCCCAGCCACAGCGACGGCGTCAACAGATTGGGAAACAGCGCCCGCAGCCCCAGGCCCAGAGCCGGAAAGAGCACGAAGGTGCAGGCCAGGATCAGCGCATGCAGGCGCACGTCCTTCACCCCCGCCACGATGGCATCCGTGGACAGGCGCGCGCCATGCAGGAAGAACAGCAGCGAAATGGCGATGTTGCTGGCCACTGTCATGAAGGCCGCGCCCTGGCCCACGGCCGGGAAGAAGCTGGCGAAGACCACCGTGGCGATCAGGATGAGCGTGAATTGGTCGGGCAGGAAGCGGCGCATGGCAAAGGTTTCCGTACAGGTTGCGGAAAACTATAGGCGCGCCTCTTGCCATCGTGAAGACCACTAGGTACTTTAACTGTCATCGGAATCTTCTATGACCAGGCCGCCATGCTCAATCCCCTCTGGCTCAAGACCTTCACGGCCGCCGCCGCCGCCCCCAGCTTCACCGAAACCGCCCGGCGGCTGGACCTGACCCAGCCTACGGTCAGCGAGCACATCCGCCAGCTGGAGCAGGCCCTGAACCGCCGCCTCTTCCAGCGCGACACGCACTCGCTCGCGCTCACCAGCGACGGCCGCAGCCTGCTGGTGCATGCCCAGATCATCCTGGACGCGCACGAACGCGCCGAGCGCCTATTCGACGCACCCCGCCTGCGCGGGCGGGTGCGCCTGGGCACCTCGGACGACCTGGCGATGGGTCCCCTGCCCGACGTGCTGGCCGCGTTCCGGCTGGCCCACCCCGAAGTGGAACTGGACCTGACCATCGGCGTCACCAGCGAGCTCTACAAGCTGCTGGACGACAACGGCCTGGACGTGATGATAGGCAAGCGCCGCAAGGGCGACCGCCGCGGCCAGACCCTGCACAAGGAAGCCCTGCTGTGGCAGGCCAAGGAAGGCCTGCGCGTGGCGCCCGGCGAACCGCTGCCGCTGATCCTGCTGCGCGAACCCAGCGTGACGCGCAGCCTGACGCTGGACGCGCTGGCCCGCGCCGGCCGTAGTTGGCAGATCGTGTGCACCAGTACCAGCTACGCGGGCTGCCAGGCCGCCGCCCGCGCCGGCCTGGGCATCACGGTGCAGCCCTCGCATCTGTCCACCGCGGGGCTGGCCGCGCCGGCGGGCGCCGCGCAGTTGCCGGCGCTGCCGCAGGTGGAATTCATCGTGATCTCGGCGCCCGCGCCCAACAAGCCCACGCGGGCACTGACCGAGATTTTGATGCGCAGCACGCTGACTTGAGGCGCGGCATCTAGTGCTCGCGGCGCGTATCTCGAATCGCAATGGGCGCACGGTCCATTGCCATCAGCAGCTCACCCAGCCCTCGGGCCGTCGCCCCCTCCATCCGCCCGCCCGGCCCGCAAACCTCGTCCGCGCTGGTCCAGGCCGGCGCCGCGCCTGGCAGGCGGCGCGCGCGCAGCCAACCCTGGCGGTCGACCATGAACTGCGCGCCCGCCAGTTCACCGGGCAGCACACCCGCCGCCAGCGCGTAGGCGTTCCAGGCGTCCACGCCCGCAGCCACGCAATCTGCAGCCACGTCCAGGGTCTCGCCGCGCGTCAGCGCCACGGTCAGCAGACGCGGATCTTGCGGCTCGTCGGACGCGTCCGGTACCTGCGCCATCACCCGCAGGGGCAGTCCGCGCAAGCCGCTGAGCCGGGTCGCCCGACCGTCGCGGCAGACGATATCGACGACCGGCGCAGCGACTGCCGGCATGCCGCTGCCGCCATAGGCCCGCAAGCGCAGATAGTCCAGCATCTGCCAAATCTCGTCAGCACTCAACGTTGCACCGAACGCGGGCATCACGGGCTTGCCGGCAGGCTCCTGGCCGCCATGCGCGATGCGCCAGTGCAGCTCCCCTTCCAACCGGTTCTGGAACAGGGCCGGTCCCAGCACGCTGGGCCACACCGGCAGGCTGGCCGCGAGCTCGCCCCGTCCATCGGCTGCCGCACCATGGCATGCGGCGCAATGCGCCTGGTACAGCCGCCCGCCTTGCAGCAGGTTGGCGTCGGAAAACGGCAGCGGTGAAAGCTGATAGGAGGAACTGTGCGCCTCGGTCAGCAACATCTGCGGACGCGGCCAGTCGGTCAGCAGCGCCAGCGCGGCGGCGGCGCCCAGCCATGCCAATCGCCGGCGCTTGGCGAACAACGCGCCGCACAGCAAGGCCAGCGCCGCCGCCGACTGCGCCAACGCCAGCCACAGCTGGCGCCAAGTGTGCGGACTCACGGGCAGGTCCGGGTCGTAGCGCCACGCGAACGGCCAGTAGGCCAGTACGGGAGCCTGGACCAGCGACCTCCAGATCGCTGCGGCCAGGAACAGCGCCAACGCGGCCAATCCGATCGTCAGCAGCACCGCAACGCGTCGCCGGGCCGGCCGAGCCGCACAAGCGACCGCCGGCTGACGCCGCGCGATGCTCACCACGTCGCGTCCAGCCCCAGCAAGGCCAGCGCGCGATGACGCAAGGCCGCCAGGCGCGGATCACCGCGATGCCTGGGGTAAGGCAGATCGTTGACGATCTCGTCCTTGATCCGCGCCGGCCGCTCGCTCAGCACTACGATGCGCGTGGCCATGAACAGCGCCTCCTCCACATCGTGCGTGACCAGCAAGGCCGTGTAGCCTTCGCGTTGCCACAGGTCCACCAGTTCGGACTGCATGGCGATGCGGGTCAGCGAGTCGAGCTTGCCCAGCGGCTCGTCCAGGATCAGGATGCGCGGATCGTTGACCAGCGCGCGCGCCAGCGCGGCGCGCTGCGCCATGCCGCCGGACAGCTGGTGCGGGTAGGCCTGGCCGAACGCCTTCAGACCCACGCGCTGCAAGGCCTCGTCCACCCGGCTGCGCTGCGTCTTCAACAGCCCGCGCGCCTGCAGCCCCAGGGCCACGTTGTCCCACACCGTGCGCCAGGGATACAACGTCGGATCCTGGAACACCACGATGCGCGAAGGCGAAGGTCCCGTGATGGGCTCGCCGTCCGCCAGCAGGCCGCCTTCGGCCGGAGGCTCCAGGCCCGCGACCAGGCGCAGCAGCGTGGACTTGCCACAGCCGCTGGGTCCCAGCAAAGCCACGAACTCACCCGGCTTCACGTCCAGGTCTATGCCGTCCAGCACTGGCAACTCCGCACCATCCAGGTCGAAGTGATGGTTCACGCCGCGCACGGCCAGCGCGGCGCCGGATGCTTTCTGTTGTTCAGACACGGCCGCCGCTACCATTTCACCACTCCCTTTTGCCAGGCCAGGAGGCGGTCGCGTCCCAGGAACAGCAAGGTGATGAGGCCCGAGAACACCAGCGCCATCACGATCAGGGCGCCGTACATATTGGCGTAGGAGGCCCATCCCTGGGCCCACGACAGGTACCAGCCCAGTCCAGACTTCACGCCCATCATCTCGGCCGCCACCAGCACCGAGAACGACGCGCCCAGGCCCATGAACAGACCCACGAATACCTGCGGCAAGGCCGCCGGGATCGCCACGCGCAGCACCAGGAACCATTCATTGGCGCCCATGGTGCGCGCCACGTCGTAGTAGGCCCGGTTCACGCCGGCCACGCCCGACCAGGTCAGCACCGTGACTGGAAACCAGGTGGCCAGCGCGATCAGGAAGACGGCTGCCGACCAGCTCGACGGAAAGAAGAAGAACGCCATCGGCAGCAAGGCCGTGGACGGCACCGGCCCCAGGAAACGCAGCACCGGATGCACCCAGTAGCCCAGGCCGCGCGACCAGCCAATGGCCACGCCGGTCAGAAAGCCTGCGGCGGCGCCCAGCAGAAAGCCGTTGGCCAGCAGCCACAGCGAGTTCGCCAGGCTGTCGGCCAGCCGTTTGTAGTCGGTCGCGTAGACCTCGATCAGCGACTGCGGCGGCGCGAAGAACGGGCTGGGCAGGAGCGCCAGCTTGGCCGTCGCGATCTCCCAGGCGCCCACTGCCACGGCCAGGGCCGCGAGCCAGGGGCCCGCGCGGTGCAAGGCGCGCACTGCACGCAACTGCCCCGCCCCCGGCGCCGCCGCCAGCAACAGCAGCAACGCCAACGCCAAGGCCGCCGCGCCGAATTCGCGCGTATAGCCCCAGGACGAAAAGCCGACTTCCACATTCGGCCATGACAGCGTCACAGCGCCCACGCCCGCCCACAGGATGGCGGCCACGATGCCAGACTTCCACAAGCGCCGGTCGCGCGCAGGCGGATTCGCGCCCGCGGCCGGGGCATGCAATACGTCAGCCGAGGACATTGGGCACCACCACTTGCGCGTACTTGTTGACGTCCAGGCCCGCGCTCAGCACCTTGATCGTCTTCAGGTCCTTGGCATAGCCCACGATCTCTTCGCGCAACGCGGCGCCCGTCGAGGCATGGCCATGGCTATGGCTGCGCAGGATCGCGGCCACGCGTTCGGCCGGCACCTTGCCGGGCACATAGGGCGCGAAGATGCGTGCCGTCTCGTCCGGGTTGGAGGCCGTCCAGCGCTGCGCGTCGATCACCGCGCGCGCAATGGCTGCCGCGGCCTCGGGATCCTTGCGCACTAGGTCGCCGCGCAGGCCCAGCACGCAGCAGGTGCGGTTCTCGTAGTCGCCCTCGATGTTGGTGGCGATCTCGCGCAGCTTGCTGTCCTCGCGCAGCGTGTAGATCAACGGATCATCGCCCGCGATGGCGTCGACCTCACCCTTGCGCAGGACTTCGCCGAACAGGTCCTGCGGATACTGGCGCCAGTCCACCGATTCCGGATCGATGCCCAGCTGCGCCACGCGGATCGCGAAGAAGTTCTTCACCGGACTGGCTTGGTCAGACACCGCCACGCGGCGTCCCTTCAGATCGTTGACGCTCTTGATCGGCGAGTCTTGCGCCGTCAGCAAGCGCATGCAGCCGCCATGCGTGCCCACGGCCAGCTTCACGTCAAAGCCCTGTTCCAGCGGCTTCAACCAGCGCAGCGCCATGCCGATGCCGCCATCGGCGTGGCCGGTGGCGATCGCCTCCAGCAGCTGATCGGTAGAGCCGCTGAAGTTGATGCGTTCGACCTTGAGGTTGTATTTGTCGAAGAATCCGCGTTCCAGCGCCACCGACACAGGCGACTGGCAGACCGCGGTCTGGCTCCATGCAATCTTGAAAGTGCGCGGCGCCGCATTGGAGGCCAGCACGCGCGAGCCCAGCATGCCCAGCGGCGCGGCAAGGCCCGCGGCGCCTGCCGCTCGCAACAGCGCGCGGCGCGAGATTCCCCGCGTGGAGATGGTGCGGGAATGGACGTTCGTATTCATCAACCTTCCTTTTGAGCAGACTGTGAATGGCGATGATTGCCATGCGGCATCATCGGCCTGCGCTCAGGGGTTCGACAAATACAAAGTCGGGATAACAATATGGGCGGCGCATCGCCGCCCAGGAGCCGGACTACTCGGGCAAGTGATCCGGAACACCGTCCTCGTCGACCTGCTTGACGCGGTCCAGCGCGTTGCGCGCGGCCGACATGGCCTCGACCGTGCTGCGGAAGCGCCGGCTGATGAAGATCTCGAAGGCCTGGGTGTCCGGCTCGGTGTCCTGCACGTCTGCCGGCGCGGCGTCAGCCGCTTGCGCTTGCGCGTCCGCCTGGGCCGCGGCCTGCGCGTCCCGTTCGGCCTGGCTCTGCTTCTTCGGCAGCCGCCGCGTTTCGATGAAAGCACGCGGCGGCACGCGCCCCTCGGGTTGGGTCGCGTACGCGAGCACCGAAAATCCGTTGATGATCTTCTCAGCCATTGCGGTTCCGTGTGGCCGCGTCCAAGAAAGGCGCGGTTCCTTGTTACCGACTACGGCCCGCCGCGGGGAAACTTAAGCCAGCGCGGCCTGGCGCGCGCGCACGTACGCCGCCACCTGCTCCAGCACGTCGGACAGGTCGGCCTGCAGCGGCGCGAAGCCCGCATTGCGCTCGCGCGTAGCCTCGTCCATGTACAACGGACGGCGGATTTCCACCTGCAGGCTATGGCGGTTCAAGGCCGGCTGGCCGATCTGCGCGATCAGCTGCACGCCCTTGTACGGGTCGTTGCGCGCCACGGTATAGCCCTTGCCGCGCAAGGCCGCCTCGATCAGGGCGATGAACTCGGGCTCGCAGGTCGTGCCATCGCGGTCACCCAGCACGAAGTCCGCCAGCGGATGCTCGCTCTGTCGGCCCAGGCGCTCGTAGGCATCGTTGGGCATGGAGTGCAGGTTCAGGTGCCAGACCGCGCCAAAGCGCTGCCGCACCTGCTGGATCGCCTGCGACAGGGCCGCGTGATAGGGCTCGTAGTACGCCTGTATGCGGTGGCGCACTTCGGCCAGCGTCAGCTTGCGATCGTAGATCGGCGTGGACCTGTCCATCCTGCGCCAGATCAAGCCCTTGCCCAGGCGGGTCTTTTCGCCCGGGTCCAACGGTTCGGGCCAGGGTTGCGCCAGCAGCTCGGGGTCCAGATCCTGCAGCGTGCGATTGGGGTCGATGTAGACTCGCGGAAAGTTCGCGGCGATCAGCGTCGCGCCCAGGGCGGGCGCCGCCGACCACAACGCGTCCACATGCGTGTCCTCGCCCTGGCGCAACTGCGCCAGGGTGGCCGCGGCGCCGAAATCGTCCGGATAGCGCTCGCCGCTATGCGGCGAATCGCAGACCAGCGGCAGGGCCGGGCCCGTGGGCTCGTGTACGGAAACAGCGTCGAAGTCGGCGTGGGTCATCGTCAATCAGCCTGAATGTTGGCGGTCTTGGCGACCTTGGCGTAACGGGCCAGGGCCTGCTGGATCTGCGCCTCGAATTCCTGGGGCGTGGTGCGCACCAGCGTACCACCCACTTCCTCGGCCTTCTTGCGGAATTCCGGATCATCCTGCGCGGCGCGCACCGCCTTGTTCAGGCGTTCGATCACGGCCGGCGGCGTGCCAGCGGGCGCCACCAGGCCGAACCAGCCGCCCGTGCCCATGTCGGGGTAGCCCAGTTCGATGTAGGTCGGCACGTCGGGCAACAGCGGGGAGCGTTCGGCGCCCAGCACGGCCAGCGCGCGCAGCTTGCCGCCCTGCACCTGCGGCAGGGTCGAGGACAGGTTGTCGGTGATCGCGTCCACCTGCCCGCCCATCACGTCATTGAGCGCCGGACCCGCGCCGCGGTACGGCACGTGCAGCAGCTTGATGCCGGACAGCATCATGAAGTTCTCGATGTTGACGTGGCCCAGCGAGCCCACGCCCGGCGAGGCGAAGCTGTAGCGTTCCGGCTGCTTCTTGGCCAGAGCCACGAATTCGGCCATGTTCTTGGCCGGCAGGCCCGGGTTGATCGCGAAGATGCTGGGCACCGCGACCACATTGGCCACCGGCACGAAATCCTTCACCGGGTCGTAGTTCATCTTGCGGAACACGGCCGGGTTCGAGCCGTGCGTGCTCATCGTGGCCATGCCGATGGTGTAGCCGTCGGGCGTGGCGCGCGCCACCTGCTCCATGCCCATGGAACCGCCGGCGCCGGCCTTGTTCTCGACCACGATGGTCTGCTTCAGGTCGCGGCCGGCGTACTCGGCCACCAGGCGCGCCACGATGTCGGTCGAACCGCCGGCGGCGAACGGCACCACCAGCTTGATGGGGCGGGCGGGATAGTCGGCGGCTTGGGCGATGCCGGCGAAGGTCAGCGTGGCAAACATGCCGGCGAGCGCGAAGCGCGCGGACCGGCCCAGAAGACGGCGGGACATGGGGATGACTCCGAAAGTTGAAGGTCAAACGACAAGGCCGCCAGTGTCCGAACTTTACGGTCCCCTTTCAAACGACTATATTGCACGGCTTCATTACCAATGGTCATGCTAGATGCGACTGCACTCGCCCTCCATGTCCGAACTGCACGCCTTCGTGACGGCGGCACGCCTGGGCAGCTTCACCCGCGCCGCGGAGGTCCTGTGTGTCACCCAGGGCGCCGTCAGTCGGGCCATCTCGCGCCTGGAAGCGCATTTCGGCCAACCGCTGATGCATCGCAACGCCCATGGCCTGACCCTGACCGAAACCGGGCGCCGCCTGTACGACGGCGCGCAGGGCCCATTGCAGGAAATCGAAGCGCTCAGCGCCGGATTGCGCGCCAACGACCGCCGCCTGCGTCTGACGCTGTCCACGGTGCCGACGCTGGCCAGCGCCTGGCTGGTGCCACGCCTGTCCGACTTTCACGCGCGCCATCCCGATATCCAGCTAGGCTTCGCGGCCTATCGCCGCAACGAGGATTTTTCGGGCGCGACGCCCGACGCCAGCATCCTGTCGGGCATGCCGGAGCAATGGCCGGGTTGGCAGGCGGACTATGTGATCGGACGGGAAATGGTCGTGATATGCCACCCCGGCCGGCTGGCGGCGCGACGCGCGCAAGGGCTCTGGGACACGCCCGCGGGCCTGCTCGGGGAGCCGTTGCTGTATCACTCGAACGGCGTGGACAACTGGGTGCAATGGCTGAGCGCCGCCGGCGTGCCGCGCGCCTCGGTCCAGCTGGCCAATGGCTTTGACCAGGTTTCCATCCTGGTCCGCGCCGTCATGGCCGACATGGGCATCGCCGTCCTGCAGCGTTGCCTGGTCCGCGACGACCTGCAGGCCGGACGCGTGGCGGCTCCGTTTCCCGAGCTGCCCATCCGCATCGCCCGCGGCTACCACTTGTGCGCCCCGGCCCAGCGCCGCGACCATTACGCGCTGGCCTGCTTCCGCCAGTGGTTGCTGGAGACCGCCGGGCGAGACCCGGACGTGTTGGCCGCCGGCCCGGGCTGAAAGTCCGGCTGCGCGAAACATGCGGTTTCGCGCGGCGGCGATCAACTATTACCAAACGAAAACGGGCTCCTGCAGAGGAGCCCGTTCACATGACGCGGCGGAATGCTCAAGGCGCGAGCTTGAACCCCAGGTCCACGCCCCACTTGTCGGTCTCGCGCAGCCATTTCGCGCCGCAACTCAGGCAGCGGAAATGATCTTCACGGCTTTCCTCACGGCCCTTCTGCGTCGGATTGGTAAAGCCTTGATGCCCCAGATGGGCATGCGGCGCAACGCCAGCAAGCCCCGGGTTAATGCGTTGGCAAGCCAGGCACATAACGCTCATTGATGCTTCCCTACAAACATAGTAACCAAATTGTAAGGGATTTCACCAATACTTTTCTATCGATATGTGACGGTAAATCCAAAAATAATTGTTAACGCCACAATTAAACAACGGTCGGCATGGCTGACAGGCAGGTCGCCAGGTGGTACGGCGAGGTCGAAGGCATGTCCGCGCGCACCACCGTTCCTTCCGCATCCAGACATTCGTACCAACCGCCCGCGTGCAGGAAACGCGTTCGGAACAGGGCCAAACCGGCCTCCAGCGCGGGCAGGTCGCCCAGCACGCCGAGTACCCGCAGATACTCGGTCTGCGCCCAAATCCGGCGCGTGTCGTCGATCACGGCGCCAGACTCGTCCAGCGATGCCACCACTCCGCCCGCGTCCACGCCATGGCGGCGCGACCAGCGCACGGCGCGCGGCAGTGATTCCGCCAGGTCCAGGCCGTCGAACACCTCGGCCGAGCCATGCACCAGCGACAGCCATTCGAACTGATGCCCGGGCTCCAGCCGGTTCCCGGCCGTGCCTTGCCGCGCTTCCGAAATGCATTGCGAGGCCGCATGTACAAAGAATTGGCTGATGCCTTGCGCCAGGCCGCGCAGGCGCTGCGCGTACAGCGCCGGCTCCGCGACCTGGGCTGCCGCCAGATACGCCTCGGTCAGATGCATCATGGGATTCTGCGCGGGCGCGCGCAGCGGCTGGCTCAGGTCCGCGCTGAGCGCGGCGTGATACAGCCCATCGGCGGTCTTGAAACGCGCCTCGATGGTCGAGGACGTGGCCAGCATGAGCTTGCGCGCATCCGCGTTGCGGCTGCGGCGGAAATAGGCCGCGCAAGCCAGCACGATAAAGGCGTGGGTGTATAGGTCCTGCGTTTCGTCCAGCGGACGCGCCTCGGCATCCACGCTGTAGCGCCAACCGCCATGGACCTCGTCGCGGAACACCCGCCGCAGCGACTCGAACAGCAGGTCCGCATGCGCGCCAGCGGCGGCGCCCGGCGCTTCTGAAAATACGTAGAGCTGACGCGCGCAAGCCATGGCGCGGTAGCGCTCAACCGGCAGCGCAGCGCCAGTGGCCGCGTCCAGCGATTCAAAAGGCAGACCGAGCGCGCCATTGAAACCCTGCCCCATCCAGAGGGGCAGGACAACGGAATCAAAATGGTGGCGTAATGCGCGGATGTGTTCCGCAAGTGAAGAGTTGGTCTGTGCGGCAGTCATCTTGGAACGGCGCATACCCAATAAGGGCCCCAGATTTTGGAGCAGCAACGATAACCGAAATTTTCGCCGCAAACCGTTGAGTATTCTCCGAAGCGTCATGCGCACACAGACCGGTCCTGCCAATCAGCTCCGTCCAGGGCGTAGCGCCCTATCGGAAGATGTTTTCCTCTACCCAGTTCTGCGCGAATACTTCCGCGCGATCGCGTGCTTCGTCCAACGAAGCGCAGTTGCCCAAGTGGGAAAACGCGGCATCCACTTCGGTGCCGCCCTCGGCCGTAACCGTCAGCAGTACGCCATATCCGCCGGTATCCATGGCCGCTGTGGAAACGTCGATCAGAACTTCCTGGTCACGATGCTGCATGTGCTACCTCCCAGTCGGTTACCTAAACGCGTGAACCACGCGTGACGTTGCGGGAGCAGGATTCCCGCGCAAATGAATAGACCTGCAAACGTCACGCAAGTTCATCTTACTGGCGACTCGACGCCCGCGATACGTCGAAAAGCAGCCAAATCGCGCATTCCGTCTCAGGAAATTCCCGTAGCGCCCCCGGAATACTCGCGAAGCTGCGACATACTGCGAAAACATTCGCAAATTGTGTGGGATTTTCGTAAGCCAAACGATCAAGACGCAGCGAAACGCGGCACGCGGGCCTGCGCCGCAGCGCCTGTCGACATTATCGGATTCTGCAGCCGGCGCGCACTGCGCGGCGCTATCGCAAATGGATCGCGCCAGGCTCTTCCATGCGCAGGGAGAGCTTGCCCTTGTCGGTGATGAGCCAGCGGCCGTCGGCGCCGGCTTCAATGCAACGCAACGTCTCCAGCGCCTGCGCCACGTGCGCGGGCACTTCAGTCTGGGCAGCGCCGGGCTCGCCATTGTCGGCCACGACGCGCAGCCAATGTCCCAACTCGCCTTTCTCGAAACGGTGCAATGCCATGCGGTGATTCTCTCTTGAATACCCAACGATAGCATGTCGCCAGGCCCGTCCTGGTGACCGGTAAAGAACGCTAGGCCAGCAGGCCGGGCAGCGATGACGCCAGCAGCGCCACGCCCGAGACGGTGAGCAGGCCCAGCACGATGCGGCGGAACGCCAGGTCGCTGATGCCCACATACACGCGCGTGCCCAATAAGGTCGGCACCAGCATCGCCGGCAAGATCACCGCGAACAGCGGCAGCATGTCGCGCGTGACCACGCCGGTGTAGACGTAGCTCGCCATCGTCACGACCAGCATCGACAGATTGAAGTTCTGGATCACCGCGCGCTGCACGTCGCGGTCGAAGCGGCGCAAGGTGCACCACAGGGTCGGAATGACGCCAGTGAATCCGCCTATACCGCCCATGACGCCGCCCATCGCGCCCACTACGCCGTCGGCGAATCGTCCGCCTGCGGTGACGGGCGGCAAGCGCGTCGCGAACAGCATGACGGGGCACCAGACCGCCAGCAGTCCGCCGACCAGCGCCTTGAACATCAGCGGATCCAGGTACGGCAGCAGTTTGACGCCCAGCGGAATGCCCAGCAGTCCGCCCGCCACGAAGGGCAGCAGTTGCGCCATTGCGAAACCGCGGCGCACGCTGAACGCGGCCAGCAATTGTCCGGTCAGCGAGCCGAACACCACCATGGCGGCGGCGAGCTTCGGATCTATCGTCCAGGCCCAGAACGACATGGCCACCATGCCGAAGCCGAAGCCCGACAGGCCCTGCACGAAACCGGCGGCCATGGCGCCCGCCGCGACCAGCACATATAAGGAATCCATATCCGCCGCACGCCTGCAAGAGAGGCCGGGACCGGTCCCGGCGCACGACATTCTAGAACGCGCAGCTATTCCGTCCCGTGGCCGGGCGCGCCTGCATGGACTACGGCTACGAGGGGCGCAGCGCCAGCGGCCGCTTCAGGCGCGTCGCCGCGGCCGAGGCCGCCACGCTGGCGCCGATCAGGGCCAGTCCCAGCGCGAGATCGGCCGAGATGCGCTCCTGGAACACCAGCGACGACACGATCAGCCCGATCACCGGCACGCAGAGCATGGCGATCGACGTCGCCACCGGCGGCATCTTCTGCGTCATGCCCAGCACCACGATGAAGGTCAGCGCGGTGGCCAGCGGGCCGGTGTACAGGATCACGGGCCATGCTTGCGGCTCGGCCAGAAAGACAGGCGCGCCATCGCGCAGCCACGCCAGCGCGGCCAGCGGCAGCGCCGCGATGGCGGTCTGCCAAGGAATCATGTCCGCGCCCAGGCGGATATGCCGGTTGCCACGCAGTTGGATGATGTTGCAGGCCCAGGCGAAGGAGGCGCCCAGCAGCATCGCCAGCCCGATCACCGTGTGCGCCTGCCAGGGACTGAACGCGGGCGCGACGATGACGACGATGCCGGCATAGCTGAGCGCCGTCGCCAGCCATTGGGCCAGCGACAGGCGTTCCTTCAGGATCAGCGAGGACAGCGGAATGACCCAGATGGAAGTGGCATAGGCGATGACCGACGCGCGTCCCGGCGCCACGTATTGCAGGGCCCACAGCGCCAGCGCGGTGAACGCGCCCATCTGCAACAGCGCCACGCCTGCCACCAGCGGCCATTCCTGCCGCGTGGGCAGACGCAGACGGCCCAGCATGCCCAGCACCAGCGCGCTGATCAGCGCAGCCGAGCCGAAGCGGCTGGCGGCCAACCAGAGCGGGCTCATGTGCGTCAGCCCCAGCTTCATGACGGGCCAATTGCCTCCCCAGATGGCTACCGCGCCGACCAGCGGCAAAAACCTGCCCCACGTGCTCTGCTGACTCATTACTGCCCAATCTACCGCTTGAATATTCCGTGTTTTGGCCCAATTGCCAAACGAGGGAATAGTCTATAGGGTAAACCCCAGCATATTTAACTGCATTCGATCGCATTACCCGTCATACTCAGCACGGATGGATTGCCGAATGACCATAACTGGGTGACTTATGCCGGAAATCAACCTGGATGCCACTGACATCCGTATCCTCAACGAACTCCAGCGCGATGCGCGGCTGACTAATGTCGAGCTCGCCGCGCGCGTGAACCTGTCCGCCTCGCCCTGTCTGGCGCGGGTGCGCCGGCTCGAGACCGAAGGCCTGATCGACCGCCGCGTCACGCTGTTGAACGCCCGCAAGCTGGGCCTGAAGGTCAACGTGTTCATCCAGATCTCGCTGGACAAGCAGCGCAAAGCGGCGCTGGACGTGTTCGAACGCGAGATCGCCGTCCTGCCGGAAATCATGGAGTGCTACCTGATGTCGGGCGACGCCGACTACCTGATCCGCGCCCTGGTGCCGGACGTGGACGCACTGGAGCGGCTGATCGTCGAACACATCACCCGCATCCCCGGCGTGGCCAGCATCCGCTCCAGCTTTGCGTTGAAGCAGGTGCTCTACACCACCGCGGTCCCGCTGGCGTGAAGCCCCGCAGCAACTTGCAGGATCCCCGGCGCCCCTCCACAATGAAGGCGCCGCGCGGGCTGCGCGCCCGCGCCAGCGCCCCTCCCATCGCCTAGCAAGGAGAACACCATGCCTGAAACCGACTGGTTCCCCGGCGGCACGCTACCCGATCGTCAGGGCTACTTCGAAGTGGAATTCGAAACCGGTGAAACCGAAATCACACGCTACGGCATGCTCGGCTGGGAGCCCGAGCAGGACCGCGGCCCCATCAGGCGCTGGCGCGGCCTGGACCCGGCCATCGAAGCTGCCGAGATGCAGCGCGAGAGCGCGGTGCGCAACAACGGCGACTCCCTGATGGGCTGAAACGCTGACGACGCGTAAAAACAAAAACGCCGCGGAAAACATCCGCGGCGTTTTGCCTTGCCGGCAGGCTCAAAGATCCAGCTTGGAGATCTTGGTGCCGGCCAGGGATACGCCCGCCATCAGGCCGCCGTTGTTCATTACGAAACCGACGATGGGCTGCTGCGCCGTATTCGTGTCGATGCGGCCGTTGGCGCCGATATTGACGACGGCCACCGTGGCGTCGGCGCCCACGGTCCAGCCGCTGCTATTGCGGAACTTGCTCAGCGCCTCGTCCGTCATGAACAGCAGCACCATCGCCTTGGACTGCGCGCCAGCCTGGAAGCCGACCGAACCCGCGGTGGTGCTGTAGTAGCCGGCGGTGGAGCCGCCCACGTGCAGCACGCCCTTGCCGTGCTCGGCGCCGATGATGAAGCTGCCACTCAACACGTCGGGAAAGATCAGCACGCCGCGGGCACGCGCGACCAGTTCCCTGGACTGGGGCGAGGCTTGATAAAGCTTGCCCAGCGTGGCCTCGGCCGCGCTGTTCAGGGACTGGCGCTGTTCAGTGGCGGTTGCGGAGGATTTGGGACTGGTAGTGGTGCAACCCGTGAACATCAGGCCGGCCACACCGATCGCCGCGGCAGCCAGGCCGGCGCGACGCAAGACAGGAAAAGTATCAAACATGGAACTCTCCTTTTTTGTTGTCACCCTCTACCACTGTACCGGGCAAATCGGCCAGCGCAAAGCACACGATTGTGTGAAAAGAAACAAAACCTGCCTGCATGCCCAACCCCTGCTACAGGATCCCGTAGCGCGGTTCGCCGGTGGACTCGTCCACCGACACGATGCCGGACAGCACCAGTTCGGCATGGCGTCTCGCAATCCCCGGATCCTCGAAGGTGACGAAGCGCGGCAACGACCAGCGCCGCTCCAGTTCGCCCTCCGCCTTCCGGCACACGGCAACCTCGATCGCCAGCACGCCTGTGTCCAGCCGGATGACCTGGCATTCCACTTCGAACCCATCGATATGACGCTGTGGCCACGCGCCCATTCCTCGCTCCTGAAAGAGGTTTTCCCGGCCGCAATATGCCAAAAATATTTGGCCTTGAAAAGCAATGTTTTCAAGGAGTTATGGTGCACTAGTACGGGTAGTGCGAACGCATCTTGAAGTCCGCGGAAATGGCTGCCGGCCACTCCTTTCCGAGGCCTTTGCAGCGGGCCTGCACAATCGCGCGGACTGCTGTTTTCAGCCGCGCGGCGGACGTATCCATTGCGCGTCCCACAAGCCTTCGCCGCGCTCGAGCGCCGCGCCCAGTGCCTGTTTGCTGCGCTGCGCCACCGCCGCGAGCAAGGCATTGCAAACCGAGAAGGCCGCAGTGTAGGAATCGAAAGGCGAGGCGCTGGAACTGCGCGCGACCAGCACATGGTGAGCGGAGGCGGCAGCGGGCGCCGACGCGGAGTCGGTGACCAGGATTACCTTGCCGCCGCGCTGCCGGAAGTACTGCACCGCTTTGGCTGCGGCGACTGAATAGCGTCTGAACGTAAACGCCAGCAGCACATCGGCCTCGTCGATCCAGAGCAGTTGGTCCTCCAGGAACAGAGGGCCGGCGGCGACCATGGGCTTCACCGACGGCAGGCACAGGTTCAGGTAGAGCGCCACATGGCTGGCCAGCGGCGCGGCCTGGCGCAGTCCCAACACATGCACCCGGCCCTTACGCTGCGTCAGCAGCCGCACGGCCGCCTCGAAGGCCGCAACGTCGATCGACGCGTAGGTCTCCTTCAGGTTGTGCTGGTCGTGCAGCAGGGCGTTGTGCAGGCAGGCGCGCGGCGTAGGCTTGTCGGCGCCCACCGCGTCCGCCCGTTCGCCGGGCGAGGCCAGGCGCGCTGTCACTTCCGCGCGCGCCTCCATCTGCGCCTGCGCATAGCTTTCGTAGCCCAGCTTGGCCAGCAAGCGCACCACGGTGGAGGCGCTGGTGCCGACCTGCCTGGCCAGCGCCGTCGCCGATTCCAGCAGGCTTTGCGGATAGCGCGCCTGCATTTCCTCGACCAGCACTTGTTCGCTCTTGCTGAGCTTGCGGCCGTAGCCGGCGATACGTTGATGCAGATTCATGCTTGCCCGGGTCCTAGGTGATAACCCCAAATTTCACAACACACATTGCATCTTATATTGCAGCCTGCAATCTTCATTGCAAATTAGACCAAACCCGCAGTCATCACCGAGAATTCCATGAAGCATCACCCCCAGGGGCCGTCCTTGGCCCGCCGCAGCCTGGTCCTGGCCGGCCTGGGCGCCACCCTGCTGCCGTTGGCCGCACGCGCCAGCGCCTATCCGTCGCGCCCCATCACGCTGGTCGTCCCCTTTCCTGCGGGCGGCTCCGTCGACCTGATCGGCCGGCTGTACGCGGACGCGCTGGGCAAGGCGCTCGGTACCAGCGTCATCATCGAAAACCGCGACGGCGCCGGCGGCGCCATCGGCAGCAAGCGCGTGGCGCGCGCCACGCCTGACGGCTACACGCTGGTCGCGTCCTCGCAAAGCTCGCATCTGGCCAACCCGTTGATGCGCAATGATCTCGGCTATGACCCGATCAAGGACTTCGTTTCCATCTCGCAGCTGTCGCGCACACCCAATGTGCTGGTGACCAATGCCGCCGTGCCAGCGCGCAACCTGGCCGAGTTCGTCGCGCTGCTGAAGGCGCGCCCCGATCAGCTGCACTACGCCACCGCGGGCATCGGCAGCATGGGCCAGCTCAACGCCGAACTGCTGAAGAACACCTTGCAGCTACAGGCCGTGCACGTGCCCTACCGTGGCGGCGCGCCGCTGATCAACGCCCTGCTCTCCGACCAGGCGCAGTTCGCGCTGGATAACCTCGCGCCCTTCCTGCCGCACATCCAGGTCGGCAAGATGCGCGCGCTGGCGGTGGCCGCCCCCAAGCGCCTGGACTCCCTGCCCGACGTGCCGACCTTCGAGGAACTCGGCTATCCCGTGCTCAACTCCATGTCGTGGATCGGCCTGGCCGCGCCCGCCGGCACGCCGCCCGACATCGTGCAGAAGCTGCTGGCCGCCGTGCGCACCGCCGCCACCGAGGACGGCATGCCGCAATCCCTGGAAAAGGCCGGCGCGCTGCCGCCCGAGAACCAGACGCCGCAGCAGTTCACCGCCATGATGTCCGAGCGCCTGGCGTTGTACAAAGACTTGATCGACCGCGCCGGCATCCGTCCTGAATAGGCCAGACCCTCATGAAAAACCCCGCTTTCGAACCCGACACCGCTCCCCTGGAAGTCCTGCCGCGCGACCTCTCGGCCTACCGCGAGGGCAATGTCGGCATCCCCTACGTGCACCGCTTCGAGTCGGGCCGGCCCGGCCCGCACGTGCTGATCAACGCCATCACGCATGGCAACGAGATCTGCGGCATGGTGGCCGCGACCCATCTGCTGGACAGCGGCGTGCGCCCCAAGATCGGCACGCTCACCGTCAGCTTCGCCCACGTCGAAGCCTATGAAGCCTTCGATATCGAGAACCCCTACGAGAATCGCCAGCTCGTCCACAACCTGAACCGCATCTGGTCGGCCGCCATGCTGGACGGTCCGGAAGACAGCCCCGAACTGCGCCGCGCGCGCGAACTGCGCCCGGTGCTCGACGCCGCCGACTTCGTGCTGGACATCCACTCCACGCGCGCCCCCGTGCAGCCCTTCTGGGTCTACACGGAAATGGACCGCAACACAGCGCTGGCCAGCGCCGTCGGCGCGCCACAGGTGCACCTGGTGATGCCGCCCGACCTCTTCCCCGGCACCGGCGTCATGGGCTACGGCCGCCATGGCGATCCGCGCTCCGACAGCAACGGCTCGCTGGTGGTCGAATGCGGCCAGCATTTCGCGCAATCCGCCGCCGACCTGGCCACGGACGTCACGCTGCGCTTCCTGGCGCACACGGGCCTGATCGACATGCCCGCCGGCATGCCGCCCCCGCCCGCGCCGCAGCGCTACCGCCTGCTCGAAGTGCACATGGTGAAATCCGAAGACTTCAGCTTCACGCGTCCAGTGATCGGCTTCGAAACCTTTGCCAAGGGCGAGCTGATCGCCATGAATGGCACCGAGGAGATCCGTTCGCCCTGTGACGACTGCACCATCTTCATGCCCACGCGCATGCCCATCGTGGGCCGCGAAGCGGTGTACCTGACCGTGGCGATCTGATCGCTGCCCGCCGGCGCCCGGTCCGGATCCGTCAAAGATCCGGAATCAGGCGCTTGCCCAGGCTGATGACCTCGTCCTGCTGAAAGCCCAGGGTCGCGTAGAAATCCTTCACCGCAACATTGCCCGACCGGATCAGCAGATTGATCTTGGGGCAGCCCATTTCCAGCAGCTTGCGCTCGACCGCCTGCATCAGCGCGCTCGCATGGCCGCGGCGCTGATGCGCCGGCGATACCGCCAGATAGTTGATCCATGCGCGATGGCCATCGTAGCCGCCCATCAGCGTCGCGACGATCGCACCGTCTGCCTCCCCCACCAGGAACAAGTCCGCCTGCACCGCAAGCTTGCGCGCAATATCCTTGCGCGGATCGTTCCACGGGCGGGTCAGGCCGCAGTCATGCCACAGCTGGATGATCGCGGCTTCGTCGGTCGAATGGTAGGGCCGGATGGCGAGGTCTTGCGCACTCATGCTTCGTTCCTTCAAGGATGGCAACGAAAGCCTTGCGATACGCCTCGATAGCGGGACCAGCCAGAAACAGAAAAGCCACGAGAGGTATCGTGGCTTTCAGGTTTTGGCGCCGATGGTTCAGCGCCCGGACGTGACTAGCCACTCAACATGGACGTCGAGTGATTCGTCGGTAGGTTGCGCCGGACATCGGCGCGAAATGCGGTGCGTTCATGCAGGCAAGCATACATGAGGCGCCGAAGCTCAGCCAACTTCAAGACGCATCAGGCGCCGCCAGGGTGCCTTCCATGACCACCACGGCCTCGCCCGCCACGCCCGCCCACACGCCGTCGGCGCGCGGTTCGGCGTGGGCCAGCAGCACGCTGGCGCGCCCCATGTCCACGCCCTGCTCCACCCGCAGGCGCAATACGCCATCGCCGCGCAAGGCCGCGCGCAGCGCCGTCATGGCCGCTGTCGCGCTGCCGGTCGCGGGGTCTTCCGTCATGCGTCCGGTAAACATGCGGGCCTGGATGTCGGTGCGTGCGGCCGCCGCGTCCACACCCGTGTCGGTGGTATAGGCATAGATGGACTTTGCGCCGCCTAGCGGCAGCAGGGCCGCGTAGCCTGCCGGGTCGGGCATGGCCCGGCGCAAGGCCTCGCGGCTGGCCAACTGCACCACCAGGAAGGTCAGGCCGACCGACGCCACCTGCGGCGCATGCGCCGAGGTCTCGATGTCCGCGGGCTCCAGGCTCAAGGCCCGCGCGACCGCGGCGGCTGGCGCCTCGCTGGCGCGCGACAGCGGTTGCGGGGCAAGCAGCTCGGCGCCGGCCACGCCGCTTGCGCCCGCGCGCAGCGCAATGCGCACCAGTCCAGCCTCCTCTTCGAACACGAAGGCATCCGGCACGGTCAGGCCCGAGGCGGCCATTTCGCGCGCCAGCACCACGGCCGTGCCTACATTCGGATGCCCCGCGAACGGCACTTCGCGATCAGGCGTAAAGATGCGGACCCAGGCCGTATGCGCGCGGTCTCGCGGCGGCAGCACAAAGCTGGTTTCGGAATAGTTGAACTCGCGCGCGATGCGCTGCATCTGCGCCGTGCTCAACCCCTGTGCGTCGAACACGACCGCCAGCGGATTGCCGCCATACGCATGGCTGGTGAACACATCGGCGGTGACATAGCGGTAGCGCATGGAACGTCCTTTCAAGCCGCGCGGACTGCGCGGCGACCTGGGAAGTGTGCGGGGCCGATGGACTGCCCGCCAGACACAGAGGCAGAGAATCCCGACCATAACAGCGGGCGGATTTGGCATAGACTACGCTGGCCCAGCCCGGCGTTTTTTTCGGTTCATCCCCCCGCAGCCGGCGCACGACGATTTGCGCACAACAGGAACCCACCCTATGTCCACGGTACGCACCTACTTCCAGGACCGCCTGCCTGCTGGCGAACTTGACCGGTTGACGCAGGCCCAAGAGCCGTTCTTTCTTGAGAACATCCCCGACATCGAAGAAACCGTGGCGGCAATGCAGACGCTCTGCCACGATCACGGGCTGAGCGTCCAGGTACTCAAGCAACCCTACAACAGCGGCATCACGGGGTGGGATCTGGCGAGTTTGCTTCCCGCCTGGTTCGGCGGCCTGGCTCTTGGCCTCTTTGCCGCCACCACGCTGGGCAGGCGGCGCACGGACGTCACCCTCAAACTGCGCAGCAACAGCTTGCTCGAAGTATGTTTTTCGCGGACCGCGCCCCGCCCCGGCACCGCCTTGCCTTGATCTGCGCCGCGCCGCGCCAGCCTGTCCTGCCTCAAAGTACCGGCCCCTCAGGCCTAGTACAATGTCCCATATATGGGGACGACAAAAATGAAAGACAGTGCAAGCCCCGCAGGGGCGCTTACCGTCGAAGCAGCGGTAGGTCTGGCGGAAAACTGGGCCCGCGCGCATCACGCGGACGCCGAGCGAAGCAGGAAATTCGCCACCCAGTGGCATCGGGACACCAGCCCTGACAACAGGCAAGGCGACGTGCTCCTCAGGGATCTCGCCTTTTTTTTCCAGGCCGCTACCCAGGACGCCGCTTACTGGCGCTCGGTCGGCGACTTCACCGAGGAAGCTACCGGCCCCTGGGGAATCCAGGCGCTGAAAGCATTGGCTGGCTTGAATGTCATCGGCCTGGCGGCAGCCATCATCCTGTTTGCGGCACGCGACAGCTCAGCCTTCACGGCAGGCGCGATGAGCGCCTGCGCCTTGTTCCTGGCGGGGCTGCTGCTGGCCTATCCGGCGCTGCGGCTCACCGGCATTTCCCGTTCCACGGCAAATACCGCGTCGGCCATGCAGAGCCGCGAGGCGGGCGCCGCATCCACCTGGGAACAACTGCGCTCGGCCAATGACGGCAACCCCAACGTCGGCCGCAAGGAACGCAAGATCGCCTTGCGCCTGGCGGCCATCATGGCCGCCACGGCCACGGCAGGCTGTGCGCTGCTGATCGCGACGGTGTGGGTCTAGCGGGCAGCCATGCCGGCGCGGCGTCCGCTACCGACGGCGGGGCGGCGCCTCGCTCGCCGCGTCTGCCTGAGCATCGAAGGCCGCCCTGGCCACGTCGATGTCGGCAATATGTTTGCTGGCCCAGCATCCCAGCGCGGTCACGGGTTCGGTGAGCGAGCGCCCAAGCGGCGTCAGCTCATATTCCACATGCGGCGGCATCACTGAATAGACCGTGCGCTTGACGAGGCCGTCACGTTCCAGTCCACGCAGGCAAAGCGTCAGCATCCGCTGCGAGATGCCATTGATGGTGCGCTTGATTTCGGTGAAACGACGCGGACCGTCAGACAGGATCATGATGATGAGCACGCTCCATTTTTCACCGATGCGCGCCAGCACCTGACTGATCTTTTGACAGTCATGCTCGTGCAAAGCGTGGAGCTTTTCAGTCACATTCATAATACCGGGTTCTCCTGATGTGCCGTATTGTGCACGAGCGGGAGCGTGGTTACATTGCTAGCCTCAGTCACAATTTTATACCGAGGCTACCCGCAATGAAGCTACTCCGCAGCAGCGCCGACCAGCCGCAAACCCAGCCCAGAACCCTCAAGTACGTTTCCTGGGGGCTGCGCATCCTGGCCGCCGTCGTGTTCCTTGCGGCCGCCGGCGCCAAACTGTCGGGTGCGCCGGAAATGGTCCAGGCCTTCGACCACATCGGCCTTGGACAGTGGTTCCGCATCGTTACCGGCATCGTCGAAGTGATCGGCGGGACTGCGGTCCTCATCCCCGCAGCAGCCTTCCTGGGTGGACTGCTGCTGAGCGCCACCATGGTCGGCGCCGTGCTGGCCCATTCATTTGTGATCGAGGGCAGCCCGGTTCCGGCGTTGATCCTGCTGCTCATCACGGCTGCGATCGCCTGGCTGCATCGTCCTGGCGGCCAAGCCACAAGCACCGGCCCGTCGCCGGTCATGCCACCGGCGTAACCGCCCTCCCCGTCTTGAAGAACGACACCAGGTTCCGTATCGCCAGCTCCGCCATCTGGCGGCGCGTCTCATGCGTGGCGCTGCCGATATGGGGCGCCAGGATCACATTGGGCATGTGCCGCAGCGGACTCTCGCCCAGCGGCTCGCTTTCGAACACGTCGAGCGCGGCGCCCTGAATGATGCCGTTGGCCAGCGCATGGCACAGGTCGGCCTCCTTGATGACCGAGCCGCGGGCGACGTTGACGACCAGGCCATCGGGTCCCAGCGCCCGCAGCACGGTCGCGTCAACGAGATGGCGCGTAGCCTCGCCTCCGGGACACGACAGGATCAGCACGTCCACGTCGCGGGCCATGGCCGGCAGTGAATCGAAGTGCCGCCATGGCACGTCCTGGCGCTTGCGGCCGAAATAGCTGAGGTCCACTTCAAACGGCGCTAGCCGTTGCACGATCTCTTTGCCTATGCGCCCCAGGCCGACGATGCCGACCCGCTTGCCCGCCAGGCTCGCCCCCAGCGGAAAAGGCGAAGCCTGCCACGCGCCGGTGCGCACAAAACCATCGGCCGCGGGCAGGCGGCGCAGCAAAGCGAGCAACAGCCCCACCGCCAACTCCGCCACGGCCTTGTTCAACACGTCCGGCGTGTTGGTCACGACGATGTTCTTCGCACGCGCGTGATCCAGCGCGATGCCGTCGTAGCCGACGCCGTTGGTGGCTACGATGCGCAAGCCCGGCAGACGATCCATGAGCTCGGCGGGAATCCGATAGTTCGAACGCGTGACGATGCCGCCTATCGCTGCAAGCAGCTCCGGATCGTGTTGCAGCGCCTCTTCCTCGATCAAGGTGAACACCGAACGGAACTGCGCTTCCACCGACTCGGGAAAAACCCCTACCTTGAGCAAGAGGGGAAACTGGGCGCCCCGATCCTCAGGGCTTATTGCTGCCGCCTGGCGCGTTGCGGCCAGTTCATGCTCCATCATGGATTTCAACCTCGACGCTATAACATACGGGGAATTGGCGCGATAAGCCTGCAACCATCGCGGCCGGGTTCGTAGCAGTTCGTGCGATCTTCAATCTGAAGTTTCTCCTTTCAGGGCAATAGCCCATCGCATCATGGACATCAAGTGCATGCAGAGCTTCGTCGCGGTCGTCGAAGCCGGTTCATTCGCCGAAGCCGCGCGCAAGCTCGATCTGACCTCGGCTGCCATTGCCGCGCGCATCAAGGCGCTGGAAATGGATCTGGGCGTGGCGCTGGTAAAGCGCTCGGGGCGTTCCGTCAGGCCGACCGAGAGCGGCATGCGCATCCTCGAAGGCACCAAGGCGGCCATCCGCAACCTCCGCGATCTGCGCGCCATGGCCATCGACGGCGACCAGCCGGGCGAGTTCCGCATCGGCTGTTTCGTGTCCGCGCTCACGAACGTGCTGCCTCCTATCCTCAAGTCCCTGTACCGCAGGCATCCGGACGCATCGGTGTTCGTCACTCCAGGCGGTTCCATCGACCTGTGCGGCAAGGTGGTCAACGGCGAACTCGACGCCGCCATCGTGGTGGAGCCGCAGTTCGCCGTGCCCAAGAGCTGTCTGTGGCAGCCGTTCATGGAAGAACCGCTGGTCGTGGTGGCGCCGTCCCATCTTGCGGACCAGGACGCCCACGCATTGCTGTCGACCCAACCCTTCATACGCTATGACCGGAACATATACGGCGGCCAACTGGCCGACCGCTATCTGCGCGACCACCAGATCTGGCCCAAGCAGCGCCTGGAGATCGACGGCCTGCTCGCCATCGTCGCCCTGGTGCACGAGGGCCTGGGCGTGGCGCTGATTCCGGACTGGTCCTCCATGTGGAAGTCGCTCGACGTGGCGCGCATTCCGTTGCCCAACCGCGCGCCCGTGCGCAGGAACGGCCTGATCTGGAACACCCGCGGCCATCATGCCAAGATGGCCGCGTCGATTTCCCAGGATGCCCGGACCATCTTCGGCAACATGGAAGAACGCCGGGCAAAGCCGTAGCCTTACTTGGACTTGCCCGGCACGCCGCGCAGGAAGTCGAAGTCGACGCCCTTGTCAGCCTGGGTCACCGTATCGAGGAACAGTTTCTTGTAGCCACGCTCGGCCGTGGGCGGCGTGACCGGCTGCTCGCGGCGGCGGCGTTCCAGTTCTTCCTCCGATACCAGCAGCGAAATTTCCCGCTGGCTCACGCTCAAACGTATGCGGTCGCCGTTCCTGACATAGGCCAGTGGCCCGCCTATGGCCGCTTCCGGCGTGACGTGCAGCACGATGGTGCCGAAAGCGGTGCCGCTCATGCGGCCGTCCGAGATCCGGATGATGTCCTTCACGCCCTGCGACGCCAGCTTCTTGGGGATCGGGATATAGCCCGCCTCCGGCATGCCGGGCGCGCCCTTGGGGCCAATGTTCTTCAGCACCAGGATGTCCTGCGGCGTGACGTCCAGATCGGCGGCATCGATGCGGCTCGCCAGGTCCTCGGCGTTCTCGAACACCACCGCGCGCCCTTCATGCTCCATCAGCCCCGCGTTGGCGGACGACTGCTTGATGATGGCGCCTTCGGGAGCCAGGTTGCCGGACAGCACGGCAATGCCGCCCTGCGGATAGATCGGGTTCTGCCGCGTCCTGACCACGCTTTGCGCGAAGCCCGGTCCCGAGCGCTCGATCTCCTCGCCCAGCGTCCTGCCGGTCACGGTCAGCGCGTCCAGCTTCAACAGCGGCTTGAGTTCGCGCAGCAACGTGGCCATGCCGCCCGCCTTGTGGAAGTCTTCCATGTAGTGCTGGCCGGACGGCTTCAGGTCCACCAGCACGGGCGTCTCGCGCCCCATGCGGTCCAGCGCCTGCAAGTCCAGGTCCAGGCCCAGCCGGCCGGCGATGGCGGTGAGATGGATGATGCCGTTGGTGGACCCGCCGATGGCCAACAGCACGCGCATGGCGTTCTCGAAGGAATCCGCGGTCAGGATCTTGGAAACGGACAGGCGTTGTCTGGCGATTTCGACCGCTTGCGCGCCGGTGAGCTCGGCGATGCGCATCCGGTCCGCCGTGACCGCAGGCGGCGTGGCGCCGCCGGGCACGGTCATGCCCAGCGCTTCGGCGATACAGGCCATGGTGCTTGCCGTGCCCATGACCGAACAGGTGCCCACGCTGGCAACCAGCTGGTTGTTGACGTCGGCGATCTCCTGATCGTCGATTTCCTCGGCGCGGTACTTGCCCCAGTACCTGCGGCAATCCGTGCATGCCCCCACCCGCTCGGACCGGTGCGAGCCCGTCAGCATCGATCCGGTCACCAGCTGGATCGCCGGAATGTCCGCCGACGCGGCGCCCATGAGCTGGGCGGGCACGGTCTTGTCGCATCCGCCGATGAGCACCACGGCGTCCATGGGCTGCGCGCGTATCAGTTCCTCGGTGTCCATGGACATGAGGTTGCGCAGGTACATGCTGGTGGGAAAGGAAAAGCTCTCGTGGATGGAGATGGTCGGGAAATCCATCGGCAGCCCGCCCGCGAACATGATGCCGCGCTTGACGGCCTCCAGCAGCTGCGGCGCATTGCCGTGGCAGGGGTTGTAGGCGCTGCCGGTGTTGGCGATGCCGATCACCGGCCGGTCCAGCGCGCCGTCCGTATAGCCCGCGCCCTTGATGAAGGCCTTGCGCAGGAACAGCGAGAAGCCGCTGTCGCCATAGCTGGTGAGACCCTTGCGCAGGCCGCCGGCCTGGTCCTGCGATGATCCGGTATTCTTCTTGCTCATCTTGTTCAAACTGCTTCCAGTTAATTTACGGTGATGCCGCCGTCGCGGATGACCTTGGCCCACTGTTCGATTTCCGCGTTCAGGCGTGCCTTGGAGGCTTCGACATCGAGCGCGTCGGCATAAACGCCTTGCTGCAACAGCTGGGCCTTGGCATCGTCCTTGGCCAGCGCCGTGGTCAGCGCCTTGTTGAGCTTGGCGACGATGGGGGCCGGCGTGCCCGCCGGCGCCATCACGCCGAAGAGCGAACTAACGTTAAAGCCGCTGAAACCCTGTTCCTCGGCGGTGGGAATGTCCGGCAGCATCGAGACGCGTTGGGGCGTAAGCACGGCCAGCGGACGCAACTGGCCGGACTTGATGAAGGAGATCGCGGCGGGAACCGTCTCCGTCATGGTCTCGACCTGGCCGCCGACCAGGTCCGTCATCGCCGGGCCGCTGCCGCGGTAGGCCACGTGCTCGATCTTGACGCCCGCGATCTGCTTGAACAGTTCCATGGCCATGCGCTGGGGCGCGCCGGCGCCTGACGAGGCGAAGTTGAGTTTGCCGGGATTCGCCTTCGCGTAGCTCACCAGCTCGGACAGCGATTTGATCGGCAGCTTGGGATTGACCACGGCCACCAGCGGCACGAAGCCGACCACGCCGACAGGCGCGAAGTCCTTGCGCAGATCGTACGGGATGGTGTCCTTCTCCAAGGTCGCCATGACCGAATGCGAGGTCAGAGCGCCCATCAGCAAGGTATAGCCGTCGGGCTGGGCGCGCGCCACTTCGGCCGCGCCGATATTGCCGCCTGCTCCGCCCCGGTTCTCGATCACGACCTGGCCGCCGATCTCTTCGCTCAGGCGCTGGCCCACGATGCGCCCGATCACGTCGGTCGCGCCTCCCGGCGGATACGGAATGATCAGGCGGATGGGCTTGCTGGGATAGCTGTCGGCAGCCTGCGCGGATGCATGGCCAGGAATGGCGAACGCGGCGGCCGCGACGAAGGCGGCCGCAACGATGTTGATGCGCTTGCGCGCGGCGTGCTTACAGAACATTTTTGTCTCCCGATGCGTTCTTATGGCTTGAAAGCTCTAGACGCATGTTCGCAAACTCTCGCCTGCGAAAAGAGAAAAAAATTTATGTTCTGTCAAAAAAATCCGTGAGAGTTCCAGGACGTCCGGATGAGGAAAATCCGGGCCGCACTTCGATTTTGTGAGGTAGGGTTCTTGAGTCGCCGGCGTCCGGACTGCGGGATTCCGATGCTCGCCCCAGTCGGGGCTGCGCTTCGGATCCCCTCCGCCCGGCCACCGGCTCACGGCATCTGCCCATGAACGAGGTCCAAACCTAACGCATTAGGCGACTGCCAGCCGAGGACCCCGGAGCCATCCGAAGCGCAGCCCCACCGGGGCGAGCATCGGAATGGCGCAGGGCAGCCTCGGCGGCTAAAGAACCCCAACATCCGCAAGCTCGAAGCCCTGCCGCCCCGCTGATGATGACGTGCCCCCGAAAGCTGGATTCACGTCCAACTTTCGGTGGTCAGTTCAGACCCGCGACAGCCTGCATTAGGCCAGCGCTTCCTCATCCTTCAAGATCTGCATGGCCTTGCCCAAGGCGACCTGGTAGCGCCGCTGCTCCTGGGCGACGCGGTCCGGCGTCCATTGATAGAAGCCCTTCAGGGAAGGCGACTTGACGCCTATGTTGCCCTGCTCGACCAGCTCGCGCATGAGAGCGCTGGGCCGGTCGTCCGTACGCAGGTGCGGATACATGGTCGCGGCCGCCGCGCAATGGATGTCGATGCCGGCCAGATCCTTCTGCAGCAGCGGGCCGGCCGCGATGTAGCGGAACCCGAACCCGTAACGCACGGCAGTGTCCACGTCCTCGGCGGACGCGAAGCCTTCCTCGACCAGCGCGATCGCCTCGCGCATCAGCGCGTGCTGGATGCGGTTGGCAAGGAATCCCGGCACGTCGCGCTTGACCTGCACCGGCTTCTTGCCGGTATCGCGCATGATGCGGCTGACTTCCTGGGCCATGGCCTCATCGGTCGCCTCGCCGCGTATCACTTCCACGGCGGGCACCAGGTGGGCGGGCATGAAGTAGTGCAGGCCCACCATGCGCGCGCGGGTCTGCAAGCCCTCGCCGATGGCACTGATCGGAAAGCTCGACGAATTGCTGGTCAAGGGAATGGAGGCAGGCGCCAGCTGTTCCAGCCGGGCGAACACCGCGCGCTTGGTTGCCAGCAGTTCCGGCACGCACTCGACCACGATGCGCGTATCGCTCCAGTCGATTTCCTCCATGGTTGCGCTGGTCGCGATGCGCTCGGCGTCGGCCTGGCCGCCGATCATTTCGCTGGACGCGTTCACGCGCTGTGTCGCGGCTGCGCGCGCGGCCGCATCGGGCTCCACCAGCCACACGCGCCAGCCCGCCGCATGAAAACCGGCGGCGACGTCGGCCCCCATGGTGCCCGCGCCCAGCACAATTGCCTGATCCATCTGTTCTGTCCTTTTGGTAGTTGGAGAATGTCTTACTCAGAGGGCCTGCGGCGCCGGCAGATACATGGGCTTGCCCGCCACGTCGAGGTCGACGCGCAGGATGCTGGCCGAACTGGACTCGGTGATGTAGAGCGTGCGGCCCGCGGGTCCGCCGAAGGCCAGGTTGGTGGTGTGCAGCCCCTCGGGAGACTGGATGCGTAGAGCCGGCTGGCCCAGCGCATCCATGCACCAGACGGTGCCCAGCCCCACGTGGGCGATGCACAGGCCGCCCTGCGCATCCAGCGCCAGGCCGTCCGGCCCGCCGCCGCCCGACATCTGGATGAAGGTGCCGACCTTGCCGACCTGGCCGTTGCGCAACAGCGGCACCTTCCAGATGGCATTGGCCCGCGTCGCCGCGACATACAGCGCGTGCTCGTGCAGATCCATGACCAGGCCGTTGGGGCTGGGTATGCAGTCGAGCAGGCAATCCAGCTGCCCGTCCGGCCGCAAACGGAACAGGCGCCCGGTCGGATCCTGCCAGCCGGTCATGCCCTGGTCGGTGAAATAGAGATCTCCCGCCTCCGAGAAGAACAGGTCGTTGACGCCCTTGAAGCGCTCGATGTTGTAGCGCTCCAGCACCGGACGCACCTCGCGGCGCTCGAGGTCGAACTGCATGATGCCGTGCTTGTAGTCGGCGATGAAGATGCGGCCGTCGCGGTGGAACTTGAGGCCGTTGGGCCAGCCGTCGTATTGCACCAGCGGCTCGAATTCGCCGCGCGCATCGACGCGCAGGACGCGGCCGTTGATGACGTCCACGCAATACAGCAAACCGTCCGGCCCGAAGGACGGCCCTTCCAGCAGCGAGCGCGGCGGATTGCCCTGCGGCTGGCCGGCGACCCACTCGTTCAGGTCCTGGCCTTGCCACTTCAGCTCGTCGGGCAGCCGGGCGTGGACCTTGGCCTGAATCCTGGGAACGGGATCGTAGAACATGCGGGTCTCCTCTGATTTTCTGGACGGGAATCTATGCGTCCCGTTTCGAGCAAAATTCTAAGGAGAGCCGAGCATTTAAGGAAATGAAATATATCGAACGAAATTTTCAAAAAAAACGATAGTTGATTTTTCCCGTCCCCAAGGAACTAATGGGTCTTGCGGGCCCGCGCATACGTCGAGCAGCCGCGCGACCGCTCAGAGGCACGATAAGATGATGCGTCCCCTCTTGCCGCTGCCGCTCCATGCTCCGTCTTGCTATCCGCACCGTTCTCGTACTCCTCATTGCCGGTTCGGCATTGCTGCTGCTACGTGGCAACGGCGGCCCGCAACTGATTCATAGCGAAGATTCGCAGTTCGGCAAACTGCTCGTGTTCGAGGAAAACGGCGAGCGCTGCATGAACTTCAACTCCATGCACGACGTCGGCCGCCAGACCTGCATGAGCCTGGAGCATCCCGGGCAGTTGGTGTTTTCCTACACGCGCATGATGATGACCGCGCTCTACATCAATCCCAAGCCGCGGAACATACTGATCGTCGGATTGGGCGGCGCCACGCTGCAAAAGACCTTGGCCGCGCTGCTGCCCGATACCGTCATCGATACCGTGGAAATCGATCCGGCGGTAGGCAAGGTTGCGGCGCGCTACTTCGGCTACCAGCAGGGCCCCAGGCAGCGCCTCTACCTGGAAGATGGCCGCGCCTACATCGAACGCGCCCATCGCGAAGGTCTGCAGTACGACATGGTGATGCTGGATGCCTTCGACGTCGACTACATCCCCGAACACCTGATGACGCTGGAGTTCCTGCAACACGTGCGCGGCATCCTCGCGCCGGGCGGCGTGGCGGTGGCCAACACCTTCACCGAGAGCCAGCTTTACGCGCGCGAGTCGGCGACCTACGCGGCGGTGTTTGGAGCATTCTTCAATCTGCAGACGGGCAATCGCGTCATCATGGCGGTCAATGGCGAGCTGCCCGGCCGTGATGAACTGGCGCGCAATGCCGCGGCGTTGGACGCCAGCCTCGGGCCTTTGGGCGTCGATCTCAAGGAAGCCTTGGGCCTGTTCTCGCGTCGGGAAGATATTGCGGACGACGCGCCGGTCCTGCGCGATTGAGTGGACCCGACGCCGGGGCGCGGCCTGTCGGCCGCGCGCTCACTTCACCGCCGAATTGCCGCCGTCCGCGTAAAGCGCGGATCCCGTCACGAAGCTTGCCATCGGACTCGCCAGAAACAGCGCAGCCGAAGCAATTTCATCAGCGCGCGCAATACGTTTCATGGCATGCAGCTTGGCAGCCCAGTCTTTCTGTTCCTGGTTTCCGGCCATTTCCGTGTCCACACCGCCGGGCAACAGCGCATTGGCCCGGATGCCTTGTGCGCCGTAGTCTGCCGTGATGCCCTTGACCAATCCCATCAGCGCGGCTTTCGACGTCCCGTATGCTGCCATCCCGGGCAAGCCCACGCTAGTCCCCACAAAGCTGGACACGAAGACCAGCGCGCCGCCACCCCGCTCCAGCATGGCCGGGATCTGGTGGCGCGCGCCCAGGAATGCCGCGGTGAGATTGACGCTCAACGTGCACTCCCACTCGTCCAGGGCGACTTCCGCCAGCGGCTTGACAGGGCCGATGGTGCCGGCATTGTTTACCGCGATATCCAGGCCGCCGAATTCGCGTTGCGCAGCTTGCACCGCTAGTCTGTGGGTTTCAGGCAGCGCGACGTCTCCGGGCGCAACGCAGGCCCGGCCGCCGGCGCTTCCGATCTCGTCCGCCACTTGTTCCAGCAGGTCGCGACGTCGCGCGGTCAGCACCAGCGCCGCGCCCTCGGCTGCCAGGCGCAACGCCACCGCGCGCCCGATGCCCGAGGACGCCCCCGTCACCAAAGCCACTTTTCCAGCAAGAGATATAGACATCGGCGCCAGCTCCAGACATGAATGATGCCTGCATGCTACGAGCGCGGGCGCGCCTTGTCCTCCCGTTTATTGCTGCCTGCTGCGGCTCGCCCGATCGCTAGCGCGACCGTGCGCAACTCCAGTAGGGGCATCCAGACCGGCTGATGATTGCCGACGCCAGTTCACCCGGCCGCCGGAGGATCCCCTGCATGGCGTCAGCCTGTGCCTGCAATGGCGCTGACTCGGTCCGGAACTTCCTGCCCCCATCCACCAGGAATTTCATCAAGAGGCGCGTCTGCACGGCCTTCTCCACCTCGAGTTCGACCGGCTGTTCCTGAAAGATGGCGGCATAGATCCGGGTCTGCATCGCGCAATACTGCTCTGCCCCGGCCAATGCCTTGCGCGCAGCCGCATCCGGGTACAGCTGTTGCAACTCGACGGTTTGCGCCAGGCAATCTTGAAACCACTGCGGCATGAACCGCGCCAGCAGGGCCTGCTCGCGGTCGCCAGACTTTATGCAGCGGCGCAGATCGGGCGCGGCGGCTCCGCCCTGTGCAGCCTCGAACAGTGCGCGGTCGACGCACTCATCGAGAATCAGCGCGCTCGCGGGCGTTGCGGCCGGCTGCAGCAATCCCATCTTCCCCAGCGTACGCTCAAAGCGCGCAGCGGCGATCTGCTGCTGCATCTCGCGATCATGGTTATCAAGCGTTACCAAGGCCAATGCCGCGGCGCTGATCACGCCGGTGCCCGCCAATACCGCCGCTGCCGCCATGGGCCGCAAGCGTTCGGCGCACAGCGCGACGCCCGCGAGCAGCGCCCCTGCAAGCAGGCCACCCAGGTGCGCCGCATTGTCGACGTCGAACGCAAAGCCCGCGCCGAAGGTCAGCACCAGGCTGAACAGCAGATTGCCCGGCGGGATGTGCGGCCGGCCCATGCGCCGGTCATGCAGGCCGTAGACGATGGCCGCCCCGAAAATGCCCAGGATCGCGCCGGAAGCCCCGCAGCTCAGGAAAAACTCGTCGCGATGCCATAGCGCCGTGACCAGGCTGCCGCACAGGCCCGACAGCAGATACACGCCCAGGAAGACCCAGGAACGCATGCGCGCCTCGAGAATGACTCCCAGCGACCACAGCGCCAGCATGTTGATTGCCAGATGCAGGAAGCCGACATGCAGGAACATGCTGGTGAACAGGCGCCAGTACTCGCCGGACAAGGTCAACGCTGGCACGTTTCCGCCCCAGTCGATCAGGAACGAGGTTTGGCTCAGACTTTCGAACGCTCGCGTGTCCAGGAATCCCGCCGCGCAGTACACCGCGACATTGCAGGCGATCAGCAACAGCGTGATCTTGCTGGCGCATATTCTTTTGAGCAGGGACGTGCGTTGGAATGGAGGCATCAGGTAGGCATGTCAAAGAGTGGGCTTTATCTTACCCAAGCCGCGCGCCAGCCTGCAGAACCCCGACGTGCGCGCGCGATGCCTCGGTGCAGCGAGCGTTTCAGCCACCGGTCTTCGGCGCCGATTCCTCGTTGCCGCACCCTGCGTATTGATACTGGCCCGGCTTGCCGAGCTTGGCCGTGAATGTGCATGGCTCACCGGAATACGCGTGCGTGGCCTGCACTGTCAGCACATTGCCGGCAACAACCACGCTCTGCTTGCCCTGCCCGCAACTCCAGAAGGTGGTCGAGAGTTCCGCGAAGGCCTGTTCCGCAACGAGCTTGGCGGGACGGCCAGCGGCCGTGGAAGCGACCCATTGAATCCGGACGCGGCAGCTGACGTGCTCGAACCCTACCTCTTCCATGACGATCCGGTACGCGCCCGTGGCCGCGCCTTCGGTCCAGCGGCCGCCCTGTACCACGCGCGTGGTCGACGCCTCTGCCTGCGTTTCAGCGACAGCCCCGATCGCCTGTAGCGTCAGCAATAGGAGCACCGCAAGTGTTCTCATGACTTTCATTCCACAGGCCGCCTGGAGTTATCAGTGATCGCCAAGCGCTCCGTCAGTGCGCTACCGTGCACTTATACCATCCGGGTGTGGTGCCGTTCGTCGTCATACCGTCAGCGCAATCACCAACGCAAGAATGGCGATCGTCATCAAGGCCCCCGCGACACCGGCGGACGGCCGATAGTCTGGCCCGGCGCCCTGGTCCTTGAACTGGAACGGCCGCGTCCACAAAACGAACAGGCTGCTTGCGAACGCAGCTACCGCCAACACGCTCCACACGACTACGTACAGCACCGGTGCGCCTCCCGCCTCAAGTATCCAATCTGACGTTCAACGAGGTTCCGCCTGCCGCGCCGCAGCCTTGCAGGCGTTTCGCACAGTCACATGGCTGCAATAGCGCGCGAAGTCTTTCTTCGCCAATGCCAGATAGAGCCCGGTCATAACCATCGCAGCGCTGGCCACAAAGGCATGCAGCCACAGGTTGACGGAATACTTGAGCAAGCTTGTCACCAGATAGAGATTCATTGCCCCTATGCCGAGCAGCATGACCATCAGAATCCAGCGCGCCCATTCACTGCCCCGATACAGCCAATACAGCAGCAGCGCCGGTATCACCAACCGTTGCGCCGCTTCGAATTGCCCGCGCAGTGCGTTCAGGATGTCCGGGCTGGTGGCCACAATAATGCCTAGCAGGCTGATGAACCAAAAGCGGCGGCCGTCGGGCAGGCGGCGACGCGCATGGTTCTTCACGGCATTCTCTCGCGCCATTTTCACTCCTAGTCAGAAAGCGGCGTCCCAGTGTACCCATTCGCGCGCCCCCATTTGACGCCGCAAAAGGAAATCCAATACGCTGCGCCGATGATGAAGATAAGAACCTCCCGCCCCGACGAAGGCGCACGCGTAGTCGAAATCTGGCGCAACGCGGTGGACGCCACGCACGGCTTTCTATCGCCCGAGGATCGCCAGGCCATCGACGAGATGGTGTGCGGTTTTCTCCCCCAAGTGCCGCTCTGGCTGGCTGTCGATGCCAACGACTATCCGCAGGCGTTCATGCTGATCGACAACGGGCGCATGCAGGCGCTGTTCGTCGATTCCGCCTGCCGCGGAACCGGCATAGGCGCCGCGCTGGTGCGGCACGGCCTCTCGCTCCATCCCAATATGACCACGGACGTCAATGAGCAAAATGGCCAGGCGGTAGGCTTCTATGAAAAGATAGGCTTCAAGCGCACGGGACGTTCGCCGCTAGACGATCAAGGCAGGCCGTACCCGCTGATCCATCTGGAATATCGAAGCTGAATAAAAGCAGCAAAGCCACCTTTTCAGGTGGCTTTTTATTTTGTCCGCGCACATGCAACGCACTAGCGCCATGCTCATCGAAAAACAGGCAAGCAAAAATGAAAAGGCCGTCAGTGATTTCTCACTGACGGCCTTTGGAACTACTGGTCGGGACGGCGGGATTCGAACTCGCGACCCCTTGCACCCCATGCAAGTGCGCTACCAGGCTGCGCTACGCCCCGAAAGAAAAAGAGTATAGCAGAACAAAATTTTGTTTGCACGCATTCGTGCAGAAAAAGTGCTGAATACTCAAAAAAATTTTCGCGCTGCGTTCATCGATTGCATCAACCGCATGCGCATCGATGCGCGCGGCGCGAGGTACTGCTCAATGCAACGCGCGGCTTACGCCGCGCGTTGCAGGTACTGCGTTCAAACAATGCGGGGAATGACGATGCGCCGCGTTCAAGCCGCAGGGCTTGCGTTGCCGGCGCTTGCGCCGGCAACGTTTGCAGCCGTGCCCAAGGCTTCGGCCAGCATCGTCGAGACGTTGCCCAGCTCGTTGCGCAAGGCTTGCATTTCCGCGCCCGACAGGCGCACTGCAGCGTCCTGATCGTGCGGCACGTCGCGCGCATCGCCCAGGCGATTGCGCGCGCCGCTGATCGTAAAGCCTTGCTCATACAGCAGGGAACGGATGCGGCGGATCAGCAGCACTTCGTGATGCTGGTAGTAGCGGCGGTTGCCGCGCCGCTTCACCGGCTTGAGCTGCGTGAATTCCTGTTCCCAATACCGCAAGACATGGGGCTTGACGCCACACAGGTCGCTGACTTCACCGATGGTGAAGTAACGCTTGGCGGGAATGGGCGGTAAGGTAACGGTGGATTCGGTACGTGTCATAAGGGGATTTTATGCCGCGATGCGTCAGGTGCCGATAACAATTGCCGACAAAGCGTATCACTCCTCGGCGTCGGATGCTTCGGGTGCTGCGGGCGTTGCCTGCTCCACCACGCTCTTGAGCTTCTGGCTCGCATGGAAGGTAACCACGCGGCGCGCGGCGATGGGTATGGTCTCGCCGGTCTTGGGATTGCGGCCAGGGCGCGGCGGTTTGTCGCGCACCTGGAAATTGCCAAAACCGGAGAGCTTGACGGAATCACCGCGCGCCAGGGCGTCGCGGATTTCCTCGAAGAAGGTATCGACGATGTCCTTGGCTTCGCGCTTGTTCAGGCCGACCCGCTCGAAGAGCAGTTCGGCCAGTTCAGCCTTGGTCAACGTGCGCGGCTCGGCAGCAAGCATACTGTTCCCCATGGTTCATGCGCGTTGGCGAGCGCCATGCGCAGCCACCAAGGCTTCCTTGATGCGGGCCAGGCAATCGGCCACGCGGGCTTCGTCCAGAGTGACCTCAGTGTCCTGTAGCCAGAATCGGAAAGCAAGGCTTTTCTCGGTGACGGGCTCGCTGCCTTGGGACTTCTCGCGCCACACGTCGAACAGGCGCGCGTCCTGCACCACGGCCAGTTGAGGATCTGCCTTGACGGTCGCGAAGACGGTGTCGAGCATCGACTGTGCAGACACGTCGGCATCGACCCACAGCGCCAGGTCGCGCACCACCACGGGCTGGCGCGAGAGCTCGCGCACTTGGGGCAGTTCGCCTTCGGACAAGGCTGCGGCGTCCAGTTCGAACACGACCGGCGCATGCGCCAGGTCGGCTTGCTGGGCCCAACGCGGATGCAGTTCACCGACCCAGCCTACGTGCTTGCCGTCCAGTTCGATGCGCGCGCCGCGGCCCGGATGCAGTGCGGGATGCGTCGCGGCCTCGAAACGCAGACGGCTGCCGCGCGCGCCGAACAGCGCCTCGACATCCATCTTCACGTCGTAGAAGTCCACCTGGCGCGTCGCCACGCCCCACTGCTCTTCCACGGCCGGCCCCCAGGCCGCGCCCGCCAGTTTCATGGGCTGGCGCACGCCCGCCACTTCCAGCGGACCGTCCTGAACAGACGCATCGCGCGTGAACACGCGGCCCAATTCGAACAGGCGCACGCGCGTCTGCTTGCGATTGGCGTTGTGACGGATATTGGCGACGAGGCTGGCGATCAGGCTGGAGCGCATCACCGACAAATGGCTGGCGATGGGGTTGACCAGACGCACGGGCGTTTCGTTGCCGGCGTAGTCGCGTTCCCACTCGGCTTCGACGAAGCTGTAGTTCACGACTTCCTGGTAGTCCTGCGCAGCGGCCAGGCGGCGCAGCGCATGCGCGCCGCGGCGGATTTCCGGCTGCGAGAACATCTTGGCGCGCGCCATGGGCGGCTCCACGGGAATGTTCTCGAAACCGTAGATGCGGGCCACTTCTTCGATCAGGTCTTCTTCAAGCTCCAGGTCGAAGCGATAGGAAGGCGGCGTGACGATGAAGTCATCGCCTTCGATCCTGAAGTCCAGGCCCAGGCTGCCGAAGATCTTGGCGACCTCGGCCTGAGTGACCGGCACGCCCAGCACGCGATGGCAGCGCGGCAGGCGCATGCGCACGGGTTCGCGCTTGGGCAAGTTGACGATCTGGTCGTCCAGCGGACCGGCTTCGCCGCCGCAGATGTCGACGATCAGGCGCGTGATGAATTCGATGTGCTCGGGAATGGTGGCGAAGTCCACGCCACGCTCGCCGCGGTGGCTGGCTTCCGAGCTGAACTTGTAGCGGCGCGCGCGGCCGGCGAGCGACTGCGGCCACCAGAATGCGGCTTCCAGATAGATGTTGCGGGTGTCGAGCGTGACTGCGGTCGCTTCGCCGCCCATGATGCCGGCCAGGCTTTCCACCTGATCGCCCGCAACCACCACGCCTACCGTGGAATCCAGCGTGACGGTCTGGCCGTTCAGCAGCTCGAGCGTTTCGCCTTCGCGGGCCCAACGCACGCTGAGATCGCCGCGGATTTTGTCCAGGTCGAACACGTGCGACGGACGGCCCAGTTCGAGCATGACGTAGTTGGAGATGTCCACCAGCGCCGATACCGAGCGTTGGCCGGCGCGCTCCAGACGCGTCTTCATCCACTCGGGCGTCGCGGCGCGAGCGTTGACGCCGCGAATCACGCGGCCGCCGAAACGGCCGCACAGATCGGGCGCTTCGACCTTGACCGGCAGGCGCTCGTCCAGCGTGACGGGCACGGCAACGGCCGTCGGCACGGACAGCGGAGCGCCGGTCAGGGCAGCCACTTCGCGCGCCACGCCCAGGATGGACAGGCAGTCGGCGCGGTTGGGCGTCATCTTCAGGGTGAAGAGCGTGTCGTCCAGGTCCAGCACTTCGCGGATCGACTGGCCGGGCGTCATGCCGGCGGGCAGTTCCAGCAAGCCGGCGTGATCCTGCGACAGGCCCAGTTCGCGGGCCGAGCACAACATGCCCGACGATTGCACGCCGCGCATCTTGGCCACGCCGATCTTCATGCCGCCAGGCAGCTCGGCGCCGACGCGCGCGAGCGGCACCGTCAGGCCGGCGGCAGCGTTGGGCGCGCCGCACACGATCTGCAGCAGCTCGCCGGAGCCATCATCCACCTTGCAGACGCGCAGCTTGTCGGCGTCCGGGTGCGGCGCGATTTCGACGATGTGGCCCACGACCACGCCGCTGAAGGCGGGCGCGGCAGGCACGGTGTCTTCGACTTCCAGGCCGGCCATGGTGAGCCGGTGCGCGAGTTCATCGGTGGCGATCGCGGGGTTGACCAGCGTACGCAGCCAGGATTCGGGAAATTGCATGATCAGCCGTCTGTTATTCGTTGAACTGGCGCAGGAAGCGCAAATCGCCTTCGTAGAACTGGCGCAGATCGTTGACGCCGTAGCGCAACATGGTCAGGCGCTCGAGCCCGGAACCGAAGGCGAAGCCGATGTAGCGCTCGGGATCGAGGCCGAAGTTGCGCACCACTTGCGGGTGCACCTGGCCCGAGCCGGAGATCTCCAGCCAGCGGCCGCGGTTCGGACCCGAGGTGAACATCATGTCGATTTCGGCGGACGGTTCCGTGAACGGGAAGAACGACGGGCGGAAACGCACGGCCAGGTCGTCGGTTTCAAAGAAGCAGCGCAGGAAATCGGTGTACACGCCCTTCAGGTCGGCGAACGAGATGTCCTCGGCAATCCAGAGCCCTTCCACTTGGTGGAACATGGGCGAGTGCGTGGCGTCGCTGTCGACGCGGTAGGTGCGCCCAGGCGCGATGACCTTGATGGGCGGCTTGTGCATGCGGGCGTAACGCACCTGCATGGGGCTGGTGTGCGTGCGCAGCAACAGCGGCTGACCGTCGGCATCGTTCATGTCGACGTAGAACGTGTCGTGCATGGAACGCGCGGGATGGTCCAGCGGGCTGTTCAAAGCGGTGAAATTGGTCCAGTCGTTTTCCACTTCGGGGCCGTCGGCCACGTCGAAGCCTATGGAACGGAAAATCTCTTCCACGCGTTCCCAGGTCCGGATCACCGGATGGATGCCGCCCGGCGCGCGGCCGCGGCCCGGGAGGGTGACGTCAATGGTTTCGGATGCCAGGCGGGCGTCCAGTTCGGCCTGTGCCAGCGCGGCGCGGCGCAGGTTCAGAAGCTCTTCGACCTTTTGCTTGGCCTGATTGATCCGGGCGCCCATCTCGCGCTTCTGCTCGGGTTCGAGCTTGCCTAGGGCTTTGAGCAGCACCGTCAGTGCGCCTTCCTTGCCCAGGAACCGAGCCTTTGCATTTTCCAGCGCAGCAGCATCCGTGGCGGCGGCGAAGCGTTCTTGCGCCTGGGAGACCAGGTCGTCAACCGTTTGAGTCATGAAATCCAGCCTTCAAAACGCAAACGGGGCCATTACAGCCCCGTTTGCAGCGATGCGCGATGAGTTAAAGCGCGATCAGGCAGCCAAGGCAGCCTTGGCTTGCTGCACGATGGCGGCAAAGCCGGCCTTGTCGCGCACGGCCAGGTCGGCCAGAACCTTGCGGTCGAGTTCGATCGAAGCCTTCTTCAGGCCAGCGATGAACACGCTGTAGCTGACGCCATGTTCGCGGACGGCGGCGTTGATACGCGTGATCCACAGAGCACGGAACGTGCGCTTCTTGTTACGACGGTCGCGGTAGGCGTATTGGCCAGCGCGCATGACTGCTTGCTTGGCAATACGGAACACATTACCGCGGCGGCCACGGTAACCCTTGGCGGCGGCAATGACTTTCTTGTGACGTGCGCGGGCAGTTACGCCGCGTTTGACGCGAGGCATAGTAGATCTCCCTTAGATCAAGCGAAAGGCATCATGGCCTTGACGGAGGCCACGTTGGATTCATGAACCGCCGTCGAGCCGCGCAGTTGACGCTTGGCCTTGGTGGTCTTCTTGGTCAGGATGTGACGCTTGAACGCCTGACCACGCTTGATGGAGCCGCTGCCGCGAACCTTAAAGCGCTTGGAGGCGCTTTTCTTGGTTTTCATCTTGGGCATGTTGATTCCCTAAACTAAACACTCATTGTTGATTTACATGACGCCAGGTGCTTGACGCATGAAGGGCCGATGTAGCCTTCCATGGCGGCAAAACTTGGGGACCTGTTGCCACTTCTGGGGGGTACTTCCTGGGTACTTCCCGCCAGCATTGCTGCCCGGCGGCTTCTCCCCTGGAGGGGTCAAATCTGACTCGGATCCAGGAAAGCCTTTGATTATATGGTGATTTCCCGTATTTTGTCGAGTCGCCCGGCATGGCGTGCGCCTGGCCCACATGGGATAGGTGCCGGCAATCATACGCCCGGCCGCCGGTACTGCACCGCCTGGGCAATGTGGCGGGCGCCGAGGGCGTCCTCCCCCTCCAGGTCGGCGACCGTGCGCGCCACCCGCAGCGCCCGGTGCATGGCCCGGGCCGAGCCGGCCAGACGACGCATTGCCTGCAGCAGCAAGGCCTGGCCCTCGTTATCCAGACGGCAATGCTCGTCCAGTTCCGCCCCCACCAACGCGGCATTGGGCTTGCCCTGGCGCGCCAACTGGCGCTCGCGGCAGCGCGCCACGCGCTCCCGGACCGGGCCGGACGCCTCCCCCGGCGGCTGGCCCATCCACTCGGGGTCGGATGGCGGCAAAGCCACATGCAGATCGATGCGGTCCAGCAAGGGGCCCGATATCTTGCCCGCGTAACGCGCCACCTGGTCCGGCGTGCAGGCGCAGGCGCGCCCGGGATGCCCGCGCCAGCCGCAGGGGCACGGGTTCATGGCCGCCACCAGCTGGAAGCGGGCGGGAAATTGCGCCGCCCGCAGGGCGCGCGCGATGACCACCCTGCCCGTCTCCAGCGGCTCGCGCAGGGCCTCCAGCGTGCGCCGGCTGAATTCCGGCAATTCATCCAGGAACAGCACGCCATGATGCGCCAGGCTGATCTCGCCCGGACGCGGACGGCTGCCCCCGCCCACCAGGGCCGCCGCCGTGGCGGAATGGTGCGGCGCCCGGAACGGCGGCTGCCCCGCCGGCACGTCCGACAGGCCTGCCAGCGCAGCCACCGCAGCCACTTCCAGCGCCTGGCTGCGCGCCAGCGGCGGCAGCAAGCCCGGCAGGCGCGCAGCCAGCATGCTCTTGCCCGCCCCCGGCGGCCCTATCATCAAGAGGCTATGGCCGCCCGCCGCAGCCACCTCCAAGGCCCGCCGCGCGCCCGGCTGCCCGCGGACGTCCGACAGGCACGGCCCGGGTGCCGTGGCCGGCCAGGGCCTGGGCACGGCATCGGGCAGCAGGCAGGCGCCGGTCGCGTGCGCTGCCACGTCGGCCAGGGTGCGAGCCGACAGCGCCCGCAAGCCCGGCACCCAGGCGGCCTCCTCGGCGCTACCCGCGGGCAGGATGAGCGTGGCGCCGGGCGCTTCCCGGGCAACGCTCAGCGCGATGACCAGCGGGGCCGCGACAGGCACCAGCGCGCCGGTCAGGGACAGCTCCCCGGCCAGCACCAGGCCGGCCAGGGATGGTTCCTGGACGGGTGATTCCGGGTCGCGGGCATCGACCGGCGCGGCCAACTGGCCAGAGGCCAACAGCAGCCCCAGGGCGATGGGCAGATCGAAGCGCCCGGACTCCTTGGGGATGTCGGCGGGCGAAAGATTGACGGTGATCCTGCCCGGTGGAAACTCGAAACCACTGTTGAGAATGGCCGCGCGCACGCGCTCGCGGCTTTCGCGCACCTCGGTGTCCGGCAGGCCGACCACGTTGAAACTGGGCAGCCCCGGACCCAGATGCGTTTCCACGCGCACCGCATGGGCGTCCAGGCCGCACAGGGCCCGGCTGGCAAGAACGGCTAGCGTCACGGCGGTCTCCGAGAAAAGGCGGGACCCGCCAGTATCCGCAAACGCGAGGCCGCCGCGGCGGCGGCCGTGACAAAAGCATCCTGCCAGCCTGCCTCAAGCCCACGCCCAAAATGCAAACGGCCGCGGAGTCGCGGCCGTTCGAGGGCAATATCCAGGCCGGCCGCGGCGCGGCCGCCGCGGGCTTACTTGTCCAGTGCCGACAGGCGCGACTCCAGCTGCTGCACCTGCGCAGCCAATTGATCCACCCGGGCGCGAGTGCGCGCCAGCAAATCGGATTGGACGTCGAATTCCTCGCGCGTGACAAGATCCAGCTTCGAGAACGCCTGCGTCATCATCGCGCGCACGTTGCGTTCGACATCCGCGGCCGGACTGCGGGCGATCAGGTCGGAGATATTCTTCTGGATGTCTTCCATCCACTGGGTGCGATTGTTCATGACGGCCTCACTGTGTTCTTGATACCTGAAGTGTAGTGCGTCAGCGCACGGTTTCCGGGCCAGCGGCGAAAAAAGGGCCACCCTCACCCCAAAAAAAGAGGGCGGGCCGCATGCGGTGACCGCCCTTCAAAGCACAGGAGAAAACCGGGCTGCCATGGCGGCAACCCCCTACCAACATCGTTACGGGCAACCCATCTGGCTTGCCGACTGCGTGAACGTATCCGACGACTGCTTGCATTGCGTCGCCAACTGCGTCTTGTCGCTGACCGCCCCCCATTGCGCCCTGGCTGCGTCCAGCTGTTCCTTGATCGCGGCGGCAGCCGGATTGCCGCTGCCCAGCTTGTCCATGCAAGCATTGACCTTGGCGATGTAGGCCTCGCACTCGGCCGGAATGGACGCCGAAGCGCCCGCTGCGGGGGCAGCCGTGGAAGGTGTGGTCGCGGGTGGAGGCGGCGCCGCAGGAGTCGTAGCAGCAGGCGCAGGAGCGGAGGCGGCCGGCGCGGCGGCCTTGTCTTCCTTGTTGCAGCCGGCCAGCGCGGCGAGCGACGCGGCCAGGACCAGAGTGTAGAAAGCCTTGCGGTGGATCTTCATGACTGCCCCTTCCCGTTCCTGCTTTCTTTTGGGAGATCCTTCAATACAGAACTCCGCCTGCGGCACAGCCTGTTCGGGGACAGGCTTGAACTGATATTGATTCTTCTGCAGGCGCCCCTGGACAACAAGCTGGCCGGTGTAAACCCTCGTATCACGAACCTGCGTCCATTTCGCCGATTCCGGCATCTTCCCGCATTGCTTCAATGCCTCCGCCAATTTGAGCCAGAGGCCCGCTCCGCATGGCTTTGCGGGGAGCGCCAGGCTCGCTGACGGCCCGACAAAATCATTCATATGCCAACATAAAACGCAATAAAACTCGCATCAATTTGCTACAAATATCGGGCTGAAAACATATTTGGTTGCTTGCCCCAAGGACTGGCGCTGCGCACCAACTTGAAGCCGTCCATCGGTGCGCGAAGCACCAGATTGGTGCATCTCGGCACAACTTGAGCGCCCCCGCCTTCTCTGCGTGGCGATCCCCGACATGGCATGGAATTTGCTTGATAGACGAAGCCAACGTGCAACCATGAGAGGAAATGCCATGAAACTCATCATCGCCATCATCAAGCCCTTCAAGCTCGACGAAGTGCGGGTGGCTCTATCCGGGATCGGCGTCCAGGGCCTGACTGTCACCGAAGTAAAGGGATTTGGCCGCCAGAAAGGCCATACCGAGCTGTATCGCGGCGCCGAGTACGCCGTCGATTTCCTGCCCAAGCTGCGCGTCGAGGCCGCGGTGCCTGATCACCTGGTCGATCAGGTCATCGAAGCAATCGAACAGGCGGCCCGCACCGGCAAGATCGGCGACGGCAAGATCTTCGCCGCGCCGCTGGAACAAGTGATCCGCATCAGGACGGGTGAAGCCGGCGAAGCCGCGCTGTAAATAAATAAAGACTCAATGGAGCCTGAAAATGGATAAAGCGGATATTTCCTGGTTGCTCGTCTCTACCCTGCTTGTATTGATGATGGCCGTACCTGGTCTGGCGATGTTCTATGGCGGCCTGGTGCGCAGCAAGAACGTGCTGTCCGTATTGCTGCAAGTGCTGTGCACGTTCGTGCTGGGCCTGGTGCTCTGGTTCATCTATGGATATTCCCTCGCGTTCACCGAGGGCAACGCCTTCTTCGGCGGCCTGTCGCGCGCCTTCTTCTCCGGCATGTTCACCCCGTCCGACGGCAAGTACGCCATGTCGAACTCGCTGACCGAACTGCTGTTCGCCTCGTTCCAGGCCACCTTCGCCGGCATTACCTGCGCGCTGATCGTCGGCAGCTTTGCCGAACGCGCCCGCTTCTCGGCGGTGCTGGTGTTCACGGTGATCTGGTTCACGTTCGCCTACGTGCCGATCGCCCATATGGTCTGGTTCGCGTCTGAAACGGCGCCGGGCCTGCTCAACGCCAAGGGCGCGCTGGACTTCGCCGGCGGCACCGTGGTGCACATCAATGCCGGCGTGGCTGGCTTGGTGGGCGCCTATGTGGTGGGCAAGCGCGTGGGCTACGGCCGCGAAGCCATGCAGCCGCACAATCTGCCCATGACCTTCGTTGGCGCGGCGCTGCTGTGGGTGGGCTGGTTCGGGTTCAACGCCGGTTCGGCGCTAGCCGCCAATGAAAATGCCACGCTGGCCTTTTTCAACACGATGATCGCAACCGCGGGCGCCGTGCTGTCCTGGCTGTTCACCGAGTGGGCCGTCAAGGGCAAGCCCTCGATGCTGGGCGCCGCTTCAGGCGCCGTCGCCGGCCTGGTCGGTATCACCCCGGCCGCCGGCCTGGTGGGTCCGGTGGGCGCGCTGGTCATCGGTGTCATCGCCGGCATCGTCTGCGTCTGGGGCGTGAACGGCCTGAAGCGCCTGCTGCGCGCCGATGACGCGCTGGACGTATTCGGCGTGCACGGCGTAGGCGGCATCGTCGGCGCCCTGCTGACGGGCGTGTTCAACGCGCAGATCCTGGGTGGACCCGGCCTGGCCGAGCCCGGCATGATCGGCCACCAACTGTGGGTCCAGCTGGAAGGCGTGTTGCTGACCATCGTATGGTCCGGCGTAGTGGCTTGGATCGCCTACAAGATCGCCAACGCCCTGTGCGGCATGCGGGTGCCGGAAGACCAGGAGCGCGAAGGCCTGGACGTCACCAGCCACGGCGAATCCGCCTACCACAGCTAAACGCGAGTCTCATGCCCGCCGCACGACAGCGGCGGGCATGAACGAAAAAATGGCGCCGGGGCGTATCGCCCCGGCGCCATTTTTCTTGTAGCGGCGAACCGCCTAGGCCAGGTCCAGCGTATCCAGGTCTACCGGCAAGGCGCGGTTCAAGGCGCTGGCCACCTTCACGCGCAAGGCGTTGGAGTGCGCGCGCCGGACCTCGCGCTTGACGTCCAGCAATTGCTGCGGATGCATGGAGAACTCGGTCAGCCCCAGGCCCAGCAACAGCCGGGTCATGCGCGAATCCCCTGCCATCTCGCCGCACACCGCAACAGGTTTGCCGGCCCGCTCGCCGGCGTTGATGGTGTGTGCGACCAGGCGCAGCACCGCCGGATGCAACGGATCGTACAGGGATGCCACGTCGTGGTCGCCGCGATCGATCGCCAGCGTGTACTGGATCAGGTCATTGGTGCCGATGGACAGGAAATCCAGCGCCTGCGCGAAAGGTTCGATGGCGATGGCGATGGCGGGCACCTCGACCATCGCGCCCACTTCCATATGGGGCGCGTAGGCCTGGCCACGCGCATCGAGCTCGCGGCGGGCGGATTCGATGGCTGCCTTGGTCGCCACCACCTCGTGCATATGGGCGATCATGGGAATCAGCAGGCGTACCGGCCCATGGGCCGACGCCCGCAAAATGGCGCGCAGCTGCGTCGCGAACATCTCCGGGCGCGCCAGGCAATAGCGGATGGCGCGCTGCCCCAGCGCGGGATTGGTGGCCACGGTGGCCTCGCCGTCCAGCGTCTTGTCCGAGCCTATGTCCAGCGTGCGGATGGTGACGGGCCGGCCGGCCATCACCCTGACCACCGACGAGTAGGCTTCGTACTGCTCTTCCTCGCCCGGCAAGTCCGGACGTCCCATGAAGAGGAACTCGCTGCGGAACAAGCCGATGCCATGCGCGCCGGACGCCAGCGCCAGCGCGGCTTCCTCCGGCAGTTCGATATTGGCGTGCAGCACCACGTCGATGCCGTCCAGCGTGACCGAGGGCTCGTCGCGCAGCAGGCTCAACTCGGCGCGCTCGTCGGCATAGGCCGATTGGCGGCGCCGGTATTCCTCGAGGATGCGGTTGGACGGGTTGACGATCACCGCGCCGGCCGCGCCGTCGATGATCAGCATGTCGCCGTCGCGGACCAGTTCGCGCACATTGCCCATGGCCACCACGGCGGGCACGGCCATGCTGCGCGCCACGATGGCGGTATGCGAAGTGGGGCCGCCCAGGTCCGTCACGAAGGCGGCGAACCGGCCGCCGCGCAGACGCAGCATGTCGGCGGGCGAAATGTCGTGAGCCACCACCACCAGCGCGTCGTCGCCGCCCATGTGGGACATGTCGGGCAGGATGGCCGAGGTGCCGGCCAGCACATGCAGCACCCGTTCGATGACCTGACGCACGTCGGCCCCGCGCTCGCGCAGGTACTCGTCTTCCATGGCGTCGAACTGCTGGCCCAGGATCTGCCCCTGCGTCGTCAAGGCCCATTCGGCGTTGTAGTGACGCTCGGCGATCAGCGCCAGGGTCTGTTCGGCCAGTAGCGGATCGCCCAGCAGCAGGCTGTGCACGTTGAGCATGGCGCCGAGCTCGCGCGGCGCATCTGCCGGCAAGGTGTCGGCCAGCTGCAGCAGTTCCTGCTGCGCCGAAGCCAGCGCATCGGTGAGCCGGCTGCTTTCCGCAGGCACGTCTTCGGGCGAAATGCGGTAGTGCGCGACCTCCAGCGCCGCCGCGCCCATGACGACCGCGCGACCAATCGCATAGCCCTTGGCGACGCCTTTGCCGTACAGACACACAACGGGGCTGGCAAAGCCAGCCCCGTTGTTGGGTGCATCATTGAGGGTCGTAGACGAGCCGGCCCGAGCAGCGCTCAGGCCGGCGGATCCGGAAGAAATTCTATTCCTGCTCACCGAATTTACTGTCGAACAATGATTGAATTTCAGAAAGGGCCTGATCGGCGTCGTTGCCGGAGGCCTCCAGCTTAACCGTCACGCCCAGCCCGGCCGCCAGCATCATGACGCCCATGATGCTCTTGGCGTTCACGCGCTGCGCGCCGCGCGAGATAAAGATCTCGCTGGAAAACTTGCTGGCCAGCTGCGTCAGCTTGGCAGCCGCCCGGGCATGCAAGCCCAGTTTATTGCTGATGACGATGTCTGTATTAGGCATAGGAAATATGGTGGCTGCGGCATGACGCCGCAGTGTTGTTCACAGCAAAACGTCGAACCGCCCTTCGGCCAGAATCGATAGCCGACATAATAGGGCAAATTTCCGCCCGTCAGTCTACACGCAAGACACCCTGAAGCCCCCCGGCCAGCGCCTTCTCGCGGGTTTCGGCCAAGGGCAGATTGCGATAGGTCAGGGCCCGCAGCAGCATCGGCGTGTTCAAGCCGGCCAGCACGCAGCACTGGATGCCCTGGGCCTGGGCATCGGAGACGGCGCGCTTGGCAATGTTGGCAGGCGTGGCGCCGATCAGGTCGGTCAGCACCAGTACGCCTGCGCCGTGCTCCTGCTCCAGAATGTCCTTGAGGACTTCCGGCGCCAGGTCGTCCGGGCGGTCTTCAGGCTGGATGTCGTGTATGGCCAACATGCCGTCCAGGTTGCCCATGACGTGGCTGGCGCAATCGCGTATCGCCGCGCCCAGGGGCGCGTGCACGACGATGACTATACCTGTGGTCATGACGGGAATCCCGGCGGGTCAAGCTGCCGCGGCAGAGGTCGCCACGGCCTTTTCCAGCGCCTGGACGAACATGCCCGCGACATCGAAACCGGTTTGCTCCGCGATTTCCACGAAACAGGTGGGGCTGGTGACGTTGACCTCAGTGACGTAATCGCCAATGACGTCCAGGCCGACAAGCAGCAGGCCGCGGGCGGCGAGCTTGGGAGCCACGGCCTCGGCGATCTCGCGGTCGCGCGGGGAGAGTTCCTGCGCCACGCCGCGGCCGCCGGCCGCCAGATTGCCGCGAGTTTCGCCGGCCAGCGGAATACGGGCCAGGCAATACGGCACCGGCACGCCGCCGATCAGCAGGATGCGCTTGTCGCCCTTGACGATGTCGGGAATGTAGCGCTGCGCCATGATGGTGCGCGCGCCATTGTCCGTCAGCGTTTCGAGGATGGCGTTGAGGTTGGGATCCTTGGGCTGCAGCCGGAACACGCCGGTGCCGCCCATGCCGTCCAGCGGCTTGACGATGACATCGTGATGCTCGTCGTGGAACGCCTTCAGGCGGGCCATGCTGCGGGTCACCAGCGTGGGCGCGGTGAACTCGCTGATTTCGGTGATGGCCAGCTTTTCGGGATGGTTGCGGATCGCGGCGCCGGTGTTGAACACACGGGCACCCTGCGCCTCGGCGTATTCCAGCAGATGCGTGGAATACACGTATTCCATGTCGAACGGCGGGTCCTTGCGCATGACCACAGCGCCGAATTCCGCCAGCGGCAGATCCTGGGCGGAAGATTCGCGCCACCAGTCATGGCCATGCAGATCGGCATCCGCAACCAGTTCGATGGGGGTAGCCGCGGTCTTGACCGTGCCCGCCTCGATATAAAGATCGCCCTGCATGGCCACGCTGAGCGTATGGCCGCGCGCCACCAAGGCACGCATCATGGCGACAGAGCTGTCCTTGTACGCCTTAAGCAGCGGCAAGGGATCCAAAACGAACAATACATGCATCGCGACACCCTGAACGGACGCCGCCTTCCCTCGCGGGAAGGCGGCTTTATGACATCGTAGCGCAGAGCCGCCCAATTAGCGAACCCGCCGGCGCAACAGCAGACGGCGGGCTGCAAAAGCGGCGTAGCCTCCCTGGAGAGGCTACGGCAGGAGCTCAGGCAGCCGATTCAGGCTTGCCCGCAGGCACGGCCTTTTTCTTCGGCGCCAGCACCATGACCATCTGACGGCCTTCGAGCTTCGGCATGGCTTCGACCTGGGCAAGTTCCAGCAGATCGTCGCGCACACGTTCAAGCACCCGCATACCGAGTTCCTGGTGGGCCATTTCGCGGCCACGGAAACGCAGCGTCACCTTGGCCTTGTCGCCTTCTTCGAGGAAGCGGCGCAGATTGCGCAGCTTGACCTGGTAGTCGCCCTCGTCGGTGGCCGGACGGAATTTGACTTCCTTGACCTGGATGACCTTCTGCTTGGAACGAGCTTCGGCTTGGCGCTTCTGCTCTTGGTACTTGAATTTGCCGTAGTCCATCAAACGGCAGACCGGCGGCTCGGCGTTCGGCGCGATTTCCACCAGATCCACGTCGCTTTGCTCGGAAAGACGGAACGCGTCGGCGATCTTGACGATGCCCAGCTGTTCTCCGTCCAGACCTATCAGGCGCACCTCGGGGACGCGGATTTCACCGTTGATGCGATTGGCTTTTTCAGTGGCGATGTTGAAAGCTCCTAGAAATGTTAAGCAGCGCTGCTACCAGGTTGGTTGACGTCGCGACGGGTGGACACGTCCTCGGACAAGCGCGCGACGAATTCGTCGTATGCGATGGCCCCGAGGTCCAGTCCGCCCAGTCCGCGTACGGCTACGGTGCCGTTTTGCTTTTCCTTGTCGCCGACGACGAGGATGTACGGCACCTTTTGCAGGCTGTGCTCCCGAATTTTACGAGTGATTTTTTCACCGCGCAAATCGGACTCTACTCTAAAGCCTTGTTTTTTCAGGCTTTGCGTGATTTCAGCCGCATAATCGGCTGAAGGTTCGGAAATGCAGCATACGACAGCCTGCACCGGAGCCAGCCAGGGAGGCATCGCGCCGGCGTGGTTTTCGATCAGCATGCCGATAAAACGCTCCAGCGAACCGAGGATTGCACGGTGCAGCATGACCGGCGGGCGGCGCTGGTCGTTCTGGTCCACGTACTCGGCGCCCAGGCGCACGGGCATGGAAAAGTCGACCTGGATCGTGCCGCACTGCCAGTGGCGACCGATGGCGTCCTTCAGGGTGTATTCCACCTTGGGACCGTAAAAGGCCCCCTCGCCCGGCGACACTTCGAACTCGCAGCCGGTGCGGCGCAGGCTCTCCATCAGGGCCGCTTCGGCCGTATCCCAGACTTCGTCCGAGCCGATGCGCTTTTCAGGACGCGTGGCGACCTTGTACAACACCTCGGTGAAGCCGAAATCGCGGTAAACCTTTTGCAGCAGCGCCGTGAAGTCGGCGCACTCGTCCTGCAGCTGTTCTTCGGTACAGAAGATGTGGCCGTCGTCCTGCGTAAAGCCGCGCACGCGCATCATGCCATGCAGCGAACCCGAGGGTTCGTTGCGGTGGCACTGGCCGAATTCGCCGTAGCGCAGGGGCAGTTCGCGATAGGAATGCAGGCCGGCATTGAATATCTGCACGTGGCCCGGGCAGTTCATCGGCTTCAGGCCGTAGACGCGGTTTTCGGACTCCGTGGTGAACATGTTTTCACGGTAGTTGTCCCAGTGGCCCGTCTTCTTCCAGAGCGAAATGTCCAGGATCTGCGGCGCCTTCACTTCCTGGTAGCCGTTGTCGCGGTAGACGGAGCGCATGTACTGCTCCACCTGCTGCCACAGCGCCCAACCCTTGGGGTGCCAGAAGATCAGCCCGGGAGCCTCGTCCTGGAAATGGAACAGTTCCAGTTCGCGGCCGATCTTGCGATGGTCGCGGCGCTCGGCCTCTTCCAGCATGTGCAGATAGGCTTCCTGCTCTTCCTTGGTCGCCCAGGCAGTGCCGTAGATGCGCTGGAGCATCTCGTTCTTGCTGTCGCCGCGCCAGTAGGCGCCGGCCACCTTCATGAGCTTGAAGACCTTCAGCTTGCCCGTGGACGGCACGTGAGGGCCGCGGCACAGGTCGATGAAGTCGCCTTCGCGGTACAGGCTGAGCGGTTCGTTCGACGGAATCGAGGCAATGATCTCGGCCTTGTACTTTTCGCCGATGCCCTTGAAGAATTCGACCGCGTCGTCGCGCGACCATTCCTCGCGCGTGACGACTTCGTCCTTCTTGGCAAGTTCAGCCATCTTCTTCTCGATGGCGGCCAGGTCTTCCGGCGTGAACGGGCGCTTGTACGAGAAGTCGTAGTAGAAGCCGTTGTCGATCACCGGACCGATTGTGACTTGAGCGTCCGGAAACAGCTCCTTGACGGCATAAGCCAGCAAGTGCGCCGTGGAGTGGCGGATCAGGTCCAGGCCGTCGGCGTCCTTGGCCGTCACGATGGCCAGACGGGCGTCGCCCTCGATGCGGAAGCTGGTATCGACCAGCTTGGAATCCGAGCCCTCGAACGTCACGCGGCCGCCCAAGGCGGCCTTCGCCAGGCCCGTACCGATCGATTGCGCCACTTCGGCAACCGTTACCGGCCCCGGATATTGGCGCTGCGAACCATCGGGCAATGTGATCTGTACCATCGGGAGTGCTTCCTGGGGGGGTTCTGGGAACTAAAAAAAACAAAATACGGAAACGAAAAACGCGGCCTGAGAGCCGCGTTTCCTGGATTGTCTTGCTGAGTCCTACCGCTGACCTGACACGGTGAAACCCGACGCACGAAAACTTAACGCGACATAGGGCGAAAGTTCCGGGTCGTAGTTCGTGCCAGCGGGAAAAACATGGTGTCTGGACCTATTGGTGCGCGCCGCAGCGGCATGGATCAAAACCAGCAAACAATGCACTGCGCAACAGAAGCTGTGCTTATCGTCCACGATTGTATCACTACTTGCGCTCTTTCCGTGGCAAAAGCGCCACAGCGCGTCCGACCGCTCCAGCCGGTTGCACCTGCGCTGCGCGCCACTGCGCCATAACCCAAAACCTCACCCGTCGTCACGGCCTAAATCCAGAATGTTCCGGGCGTGCTTCTCGCATATATGACAGGTAGATGGTGCAACAGTCTGATTTTGGCGAGATTCATGTCCCGCAGGGCATGCGAAAACGTAATCTGCCTTCGCAAATTCAGGACTATCCGCGACCTGCGCAATCGACCGCCGGCGTTCCCCCATCCTGCATGTGGAGCATCGATGAAAACTGTCTCAGCGCTCACTCTCAAAGCGCCCCCACACCTCAGCCCCGAGCCCGCCGAAACCGGCGACCGCCCGGGTACACGCCGGCACCTGCTCCTGTCCCGGCCGCCGCCCCTCATCAAGGTGGCCATCCTGGACGACCACCCCGTGGTGGCCGTGGGCGTGGGCGCCTACCTGGAGAGCCGCCCGGGCTTCCGGGTGGTCCACCGCGAAACCTCGGCGCGCTCCTTGCTGGAAAAGCTGTCCCACTCCCCCTGCGAAGTCGCCCTCGTCGATTTCTACCTGCCGCTGGAACCCTGGGACGGCGTGAATTACCTGCGCCGCCTGCGCCGCTATCACCCCGCAATGGCGCTCATTACCTTCTCGGCGGGCAGCCGCCAGGAAACCCAGTACGCCGCGTACCGAGCGGGCGCGAACGGCTACTTCGCCAAGGAATGCGGCATGGTGCTGCTGCCGGAAATGATCCGTGGCGTGCTGGCGGGCAGGGAGGAATTCCTCACGGTGCAGGACGGCAAGATCCGCCCGCAACAGCCGACGCACCCCCACGCGGCCTTGACGACTTCGGAAGTCGAAATACTGCGCCATATCAGCCAGGGCCTGTCCGTCACGCAGATTTCAGCGCGGCTGATGCGCAGCAAGAAGACCATCAGCACCCACAAGCGCCGGGCCATGCGCAAGTTGCAACTGTCCGACGATCTGTCGCTGGCGCTCTACCTGCGCGAGAAGTTCGCCGAATGAACACCGCCCGGCGTCAGGCCCCACCCAAAGCCGCGGCTCAAATGATCCGGGAGTAACTGGCCACGGTGCCTGGCGCCTGCAGGTAGCCGTCGAACGCCATGGCGACGGCCCGCACGAAGTACCAGCCCAGGCCGGTTACCTGCAGCTCGCCCGCGCGCAGGTTGACCAGGCCCAGCTCGGCCAGATTCGCCATCTGCTGCAGTTCCTGGCCAAAACTGTCGGCGAACCTCAAACCGTGGCGCGCCTCGATCTGGCCAAAGTCCACACGGCCCTGGCACATGATGTCCATGATGATCTCGCGCCGCACCAGGTCGTCCGCGCTCAGCGTCAGCCCTCTTTCGATGGCGAAGCGCCCTGCTTCGATCGCCGCGTAGTACTCGTCCAGAACCTTGGCGTTCTGGCTGTAGGTGTTGCCGATGCGGCCGATCGCCGACACGCCCAGGGCAACCAGATCGCGGTCCGGCTGCGTGCTGTAGCCTTGGAAATTGCGGTGCAACTCCCCCTTCTGCTTGGCGACCGCCAGTGCATCGCCTTCCAGCGCGAAATGGTCCATGCCAATGTAGGCGTAGCCCTGCTTCAGGAAACCGTCGATCGCGGCGCTGAGCAGTCCCACCCGCGTTTCCCGGTCGGGCAGGTCCGCCTCGTTGATGCGGCGTTGCGGCTTGAAACGGGTCGGCAGATGCGCATAGGCATAGAGCGCGATGCGGTCCGGCCGCAACGCGATGACCTGGGCGATGGTGCGGGCAAAGGATTCCGTGGTCTGCAGCGGCAGGCCGTAGATGAGGTCCATGTTGACCGAGACATAGCCCAATGCCCGCGCGCTCTGCATCAACGCCCGCACGTCCTCGAATGATTGCACGCGATGCACCGCCGCCTGCACCCGCGGATCGAAATCCTGCACGCCGAAGCTCAGGCGGTTGAAGCCCAGTTCGCGCATGTGGGCCAGGCGCTCGGGCGTGGCGGTGCGGGGGTCCACCTCGATCGAGATTTCCGCATCGGTTTCGAAGCGGAACGCGCGGCGCAGATTCGCCATCAGGCCCGACAGTTCCTCGTCCGACAGGAAGGTCGGCGTGCCGCCTCCGAAATGCAATTGCGACACAGGCACGCCTTCGCCCAGCTCGCGCACATGCAGCTCGATCTCGGCAGCCAGGGCGTCCAGATAACGGGCGGCGCGGCCGTGATGGCGGGTCACCACCTTGTTACAGGCGCAGTAATAACAGACCGACTCGCAGAACGGGATGTGCACGTAGAGCGACAGAGGTTCTGCAGGCGCCGCTGCGCGGCGTTGCTGCAACGCCTGCCGGTAATCCTGCTCGCCGAAGCCGCCGTGATACCGGTCCGCCGTGGGATATGAGGTGTAGCGAGGGCCGTTTTTGTCCAGCCGCGCCAGCAATTGGGGCGGGAACAAGGGGCTGGCGGCGGAGGGCTCGCGGGATTCAGTTTGTAATGGGCGTAGGGCGGCTTGCATACCTGGAATTATTCGCCTGTGCCGGCCTCTGCGGCTTGATCTTGCGCAAACCCCGGCGATCTTCCCGCCGGACCAATCCCCACGTCCCGCATCAACCCGTGGAACGCGCACGCGGCCTCGCCCCCGTAAAATGCGGCCTTGTTAAAGATGCACAACACGGAAACCACCATGGACACTGAACTGGACGGCCGCCTGCTCGCCATGCGCCAGGCGCTGGCGATCGCCATCGCCCTCTCGACCCGCAGCAGCCCCCAGGCCACCGACATGGCGCTGGAACTGCTCAATGACCTGAAGGCGGGCATGGACAGCACACCCTCGGACAGCCCGTTCGAGAAAGCGGAATGGGTGGTGGGAGCGCAAGACGAGCTGGACGGCATCGCGCGCCTGGTGCGCGCCTTCACGCAGACGCCGGAGCCGGACGGCGAGGCGCAGTAGCCTGCCCTAGCCAGGCGGCGCGCCTGCCGCCATGCCGCAAGGCGCGGTGGGCGGCGTCGCGCGCCAGTACAGGCCAGGAAAGTCCCGTCCGACGGCGACGAATCCCGGACCGGGCGCCTGCACTTCCAGTTCCAGCGCGCCGCATGCCTGCACCATGTCCTTCGGCACCCAGGGACTGAAACGGAGTTGCCCGTCTATCAACACCAAAGGCTGCTCCGGCAGGCGTAGCGCCAGCGCCCCTGCTTCGTCGGGCGGCCCCGATATCAGCCTGACCGGCCCGCCCAGCACGACCTTGGCGGGTTCATGCAGGGCATCGGCCAGCGCCTGGGCATCGAAGTAGCGCCAGTCCGACGTCTTGCGCGCCAGTCCTGCCCCGCCCGGCGAGGTCAGCACGACCCGCGCCATCAACAGCGCCTGGACCAGCACAAAGACCAGTACGGCATCGCGCCGCCGCACGGCCCCCCAAGCGCCGCCGCGCATCAGTTCCATCGCCGCTGGCACCACGAACAGCAGATAAGGCGTGCCCCAGTGCAATTGCACCTGCGAGCCGCTGGCAAGCGTCATGACGCTGACGAAGGCGAGCGGCGTGAAGCCGAACGACAGCAGAATGGCGCGGCCCGCATCGCCCGGTTGCGGCTCCGCTTCCACGCTGGCCATGGCTGCGCCGCGGCGTGACAACCACCACAAGACACCCAGCAGGACCCAAGCCGGCATCGCGCGGTTCAGCAACTGGTCGCCCCACCATCGCGCCACCTCCGCCGCGCGGCTGCTCCAAGGCAGACCCGCGGCCAGCGACGAGGCCATCGCGTAATTCAGGGGCTCGAAATCGTTGTAGGCCAGCCAGCACAGATGGGGGGCAAAGACCGCCAACGCCGTCAGCGCCGCCACCTGCAGGCCGAAGCGGTGCATGGGGTCGCGCCAGCCGCGCTGGCTCAACCAGAACACCAGCACGGCGGCGCCCGCCACCGCGCTCTGGTACTTGGACAAGGCTCCCAGGCCCAGGCAGACGCCCAGCACGATCCACCACCCGATCCGGCGCGTGGTCCAGGCCTTCCAGCACGCGGCGGCGCAGCCCACCGCCAGCGGGATCAACACGATCTCGTGGTTGTAGAAATACAGGCGGCCGTTGTAGAAGGTGACGCACAGGCCCGCCAGCAACGCCGCCCGCGCGTAGCCGCTGCCACGCATGTCCCGCAGCCAGCGCCACAGCAGCGCGAAGGCGCCCAGGGTGCAGAGCGCGCCGACGATGTAGCTCGTCCAGGCCGACCAGCCCAGCAATCGCACCGCGGGCCACAGCAGCCAGGTCGGCAACGGCGGATGCTTGTAGTAACCCCATTCCAGGCTGCGCACCCAGGTGAGCTGCTCGATGTTGTCGGTGGGAGGCGCCAGGGCCGCCCGGTCCAGCAGCGTCAGCCATGCCAGCGCGAACACCGCCATGCCAGCGCCGATCCGCCAGCCCTCGGACCCGGATGCCCGCTCCGCAACTTCCTTCACTTCCCTCTCCCTTGCTGCCGGCGCCGCGCGCTGCTTCATGCCCTTCATGGGGCGGGACGGAGTATGGGATGGCCCCTGCCCGCAACAGAGGCGATTCTGTTCGGGATTTGTCGGGAAACTGTAAAGCGCGCAAGGTCTTCCTAACTGGCCTGACCACTCTAAATAAAGAGGTGAAATCCCTGTGATCGTTTTCCCTTGAAATGGAAAATTCTCCTTCTTATTCAAGGATGAGATGCCTATATTTGGTGGCCTGACCACTTGAGCCGAAGTCCCCGCCTCACGCGCCGATGAACACCTTCCAAGCCGCTGCCGTCACCCGCCTGTACCGCGTCATCGCCGACCAGATCGCCGGCCGGATCCGGGCCGGCGAATTCCCTCGCGGCGGGCGCCTGCCTTCTGAGCGGGAACTGGCCGAACAGCTGCAAGTCAGCCGCGCGTCGATCCGCGAAGCCCTGATCGCACTGGAAATCGAAGGCTATGTCGAGGTGCGCGTAGGTACGGGAGTCTTCGTCACCGCCGCCCGGGAAGCGGCCACGCCCGCCGCCGGCTACTCCGCGCCTGGACAGGACGGCATCGGCCCCTTCGACCTGCTGGAAGCGCGCATGCTGATCGAACCCGAATGCGCCGGCATGGCCGCGCAGCATGGGTCGCCCGCCCAGATCGCCGCCATCCGCGATGCTCACGAGGGCATGTCGCTAGGCAATTCGCCCGGCCGCCACGACCGCGAATTCCACAACGCCATCGCCGCCGCTTGCGGCAACGCCGCGGTCGCGGCCTCGGTGGCTCATTTGTGGGAATTGACGCAGACCAGCCCGGTGTACAGCCGCATGGAGGATTACTTCGTCGACACCAAGGTCTGGGCGATCGCCCATGCCGAGCACCAGCGCATCCTGATTGCCATTCAGGCGCGCGACCCGATCCGCGCGCGGCACGCCATGCATGCGCATCTGCTGGGCATCCTGGCACGCCTGCGAGAGGACTTTGGCGACGACAACGGCGCGCCGCAATGGTGCGCGGCACGCTGAAGAGCACCCATACGAAGCATTGTTGTAGCGGCTCCACCCGTAGTACCCCTGAAAACACAGGTGGCATGAGGTTTGCTTGCCAGAGCACGGCATCCGCGACGCGGACACCTGTCAGATCCTTTCCAGCCCGGAGGCTCGCAGTGAAATCGAAAAAATGGTTCTCCCTAAGCATCGGCGCACTGGTCCTCGCGGCCGCGCTGCCCGCCACGCAGGCCCTGGCCCAGACCAAGGGCGGCACGCTGAACATGATCGTCCAGCCCGAACCGCCGGTGATCGTCACGGCTATCAACCAGCAGGGCCCCACGCAATTCGTCGCTGGCAAGATCTACGAGAGCCTGCTGACCTACTCCACCGAATTGAAGCCGCAGCCCGGCCTGGCGAAATCGTGGCACGCCTCGGCCGACGGCCTCACCTACACCTTCCACCTGCAGGACAACGTCAAGTGGCACGACGGCAAGCCCTTCACGTCCGAGGACGTGGTGTTCTCGCTGGCGGACATGCTGCCCAAGACCCATGCGCGCGCCCGCGTGATCCTCAACAAGTTCGTGGAATCGGTGCAGGCGCCGGACGCCAAGACGGTGGTCATCAAGCTGAAGACCCCCTTCCCCGCCTTCATGCTGATGTTCGAGCCGGGTTTTGCGCCCATGATGCCCAAGCACATTTACGCGGGCACCGACTACATGACCAATCCGGCCAACCAGAAGCCAGTCGGCACCGGCCCGTTCATGTTCAAGGAATGGAAGCGCGGCGAATACATCAAGCTGACCCGCAACCCCGACTACTGGAAGCCGGGCAAGCCCTATCTGGATGAGCTGGTGTTCAACGTCATCCCCGATTCGGCCTCGCGCGCGGTAGCCTTCGAGCGCGGCAGCGTGGACGTGCTGCGCGGCGGCGACGTGGACAACGTCGACATCAAGCGCCTGCGCGCCCTGCCCAAGGTCGAATACACCACGGCCGGCTGGGAGATGTTCTCGCCGCAGGCCTACCTGATCTTCAACATGCGCAAGCCGCCCTTCGACAACCTGAAGGTGCGTCAGGCGGTGATGGCGGCCATCAACCGCAACATGGTGGTCAACAACATCTTCTTCGGCCTGGGCAAGGTCTCCACCAGCCCCTTCGTCACCACCGAGATGTTCTACGACAAGAACATGCCGCCGCTGGCGTTCGACATGAAGAAGGCGCGCGCGCTGATCAAGGAATCCGGCATCAAGCCCGAGGACTACACGATCCGCCAGTTGAGCTTCCCCTACGGTTCCACCTGGGACCGCCTGGGCGAATACACCAAGCAGGCGCTGGAGCAGCTGGGCTTCAAGGTCAACCTGGAAGCCACCGACGCGGGCGGCTGGGCCAGCCGCACGGGCAACTGGGACTTCGACATGACCACCACCTTCACCTACCAGTACGGCGACCCCGCGCTGGGCGTGCAGCGGCTCTATGTCTCGTCGAACATCGTCAAGGGATCGCCGTTCGCCAATGTGCAGGGCTACAGCAATCCCGAGACCGACAAGCAGTGGGAAACCGCCGCATCCGAGGTGGATCCCGCCAAGCGCCAGGAGATCTACACCAAGCTGCAGACCACGCTGGTCAATGAGATTGCCAACGGCTTCCTGGTGGACATGGAGTTCCCCACGCTCTACCGCGGCAATGTGAAGAACCTGGTCAAGACCGCCATCGGCCTGAACGAGAGCTTCGACGACGTGTACATCGAGAAATAAGCGCCGCAGGACGCCGTCGCGACACGCCTGCCGCGGCGGCGGATGCCGGCCGGACCAGGGCTGCCCATCGCAGCCCGCGTCCGACCAGAGAGGACCCCGAGCATGAAATTCCTGTCTTTCCTCGTTTCCCGCATCGGCAAGGCCCTGGTGGTCGTGCTGGGCGTGGTGATCATCAATTTCTTCCTGATCCGCCTGGCCCCTGGCGACCCCGCCGCCGTGCTGGCAGGCCAGGCCGGCGCGGGCGATGCCGCCTACGTCGAACAACTGCGCGTGGCCTTCGGCCTGGACAAGCCCATCCTGACCCAGCTGATGCTGTACCTGAAGGGCGTGGTGCAGCTGGACCTGGGGTTCTCATACCGCAACCACGTTCCGGTGCTGGACCTGATCCTGGAACGCCTGCCCGCCACCTTTCTGCTGATGTCCTGCGCATTCGTGTTCTCCATCGTGCTGGGCGTCTTCCTGGGCGTGGTGGCGGCCAAGGCCCGCTACCGCAACAAGCGCCGCTGGATCGATAGTTCCGTCATGACGGGCGCCCTGGTGCTGTATGCCACGCCGCTGTTCTGGCTGTCGCTGATGGGCATCCTGCTGTTCTCGGTGGTGCTGGGGTGGCTGCCGGCCTTCGGCATGGAGACCGTGGGAGCGAACCTGAGCGGTTGGGCGCGCGCGGGCGACATCGCCCAGCACCTGATCCTGCCCACTGTGACGCTGGGCTGCTTCTTCATGGCGGTCTACGTGCGGCTGACGCGCGCCTCCATGCTGGAAGTGATAGGCATGGATTTCGTCAAGACAGCGCGCGCCAAGGGCGTAAGCCCCGGCCGCGTGATCCGCGCCCACGTGCTGCGCAATGCGCTGCTGCCGGTCATCACCTTCGCCGGCATCCAGCTGGGGCAGATGGCGGGCGGCGCGGTGCTGACCGAAACCGTGTTCGCCTGGCCCGGCATAGGCCGGCTGATGTTCGACGCGCTGCTGCAGCGCGACTACCAGCTGCTGCTGGGCATCTTCCTGGTCACCTCCATCATGGTGGTGGTGTTCAACCTGCTGACCGACGTGCTGTACCGACTCATCGATCCGCGCATCGGCGCGGGCGCGCAGCAAGGAGCCGCCGCATGAAGTCCTTTGCCCGGCGCTACATGCGCAATTACGGAGCGGTGGCCGGACTGGCCATCATGCTGATCGTGGTCCTGGTGGCCCTGGCCGCGCCGCTGCTGTACGAAGAATCGCCCTGGATGATGGTGGCCGACCCCCTGATTCCGCCGTTCACCAACGCCGACTATCCCTTCGGCACGGACATGCTGGGCCGCGACATCACGGCCGGACTGGTCTGGGGCGCCCGGGTTTCGCTGATGGTCGGCCTCCTGTCCACCGCCGTGGCGCTGGTCTTCGGCATCGTGGTCGGCTCGGTGGCGGGCTATTGCGGCGGCCGGGTGGACGATGCGCTGATGCGCTTCACCGAGTTCTTCCAGACCATTCCGCAATTGGCCATGGCCGTGGTGCTGGTGGCGATCCTGAGCCCCTCGGTCTATTCCATCATGGGCGCCATTGCCGTGGTGTCTTGGCCGCCGGCCGCGCGCCTGGTGCGTTCGGAGTTCATGACGCTCAAGCAGCGCGAGTTCGTGCAGGCCGCCATCGTCATCGGACAGACGCCAGCCCGCATCGTCGGCACCCAAATCCTGCCCAATGCCATGTCCCCCATCATCGTGTCGGCGTCCTTCATGGTCGCCACCGCCATCCTGACGGAATCCTCGCTGTCGTTCCTTGGATTGGGCGACCGCAACCTGATGAGCTGGGGCTTCATGATCGGCGCCGCGCGCACCATGATCCGCGAGGCCTGGTGGATGAGCGTCTGGCCCGGCGTGGCGATCCTGCTGACCGTGCTGGCCATCAACCTGATCGGCGAAGGCTTGAACGACGCCCTCAACCCGCAGCTGCGCAAGCGCGGCGAATAGGAGGACGCCATGAACGCATCCACGCCCCTGCTGTCCATCCAGAACCTGAGCATCGCCCTGCCCAAGGGCGGCGACCGCCCCTATGCCGTGCAGGACGTGTCCTACGACATCCGCGCCGGCGAAATCCTGTGCATCGTCGGCGAATCGGGTTCGGGCAAGTCCATGAGCGCCAACGCCATCATGGGGCTCCTGCCCGATTACCTGACGCCGCAGCAGGGCCGCATCCTGTTCCGCGGCCAGGACCTGCTGCGGCAGGACGAAGCCACCCTGCAAGCCATGCGCGGCAAGGACATGGCGATGATCTTCCAGGAGCCCCTGTCGGCGCTGAATCCGCTGATGACGGTGGGCGAACAGATCAGCGAAGTCATGCGCGTGCACAACGCCTATCCCGGCGCCCAGCGCCTGGCCCGCACGCTGGAACTGCTGGCTTTCGTGGGCCTGCCCGACCCCGCCACGCTCTACCACGTCTATCCTTTCCGCCTGTCCGGCGGCCAGCGACAGCGCGTGATGATCGCCATGGCGCTGGCGCTGGAACCCGCGCTCCTGATCGCCGATGAGCCCACCACCGCGCTGGACGTCACCACCCAGGCGCAGATCCTGGCGCTGATCGCCCGCATCCAGAAAGAGAAAGGCATGGGCGTCATGTTCGTCACGCATGACTTCGGCGTGGTGGCCGAGATCGCGCACCGGGTCGCCGTCATGGAAAAAGGCATCCTGGTGGAACAGGGGCCGGCCGAAGATGTGCTGAACCGCCCCCGCCATCCCTACACGCAGCGCCTGATCGCGGCGGTGCCCCACCGCCGCGGCGAGGAGCGCACCGCCGCCGCGGACGACCCGCCCGTGCTGGACGTGCGGGACTTGAAGAAGACCTACGTGGTGGGGCGCGGCTGGCTGGGCGGCAAGCGCGAGGTTCATGCCGTGAACGGCGTCAGCTTCAGCGTGCGGCGCGGCGAAACCCTGGGCATCGTGGGCGAGTCGGGCTCCGGCAAGTCCACCATCGGCAAGTGCCTGCTCAAGCTGGTGGGCATCAATGGCGGCCAGCTGATCTTCAACGGCCAGGACATCGCCGCCATGCCGGAATCGCGCTTCCGGCCGCTGCGCCACGACATCCAGATGATCTTCCAGGATCCGTTCGCCTCGCTGAACCCACGCCATACCGTGGGCCGCATCATCAGCGACGGCCCTGTCGCCAACGGCGTGCCGCGGGCCCAGGCCGAGGCTCGGGTGCGGGAACTGCTGTCGCTGGTCGGGCTGGACCCGTCCGCCTTCGACCGCTACCCCAACCAGTTTTCAGGCGGCCAACGCCAACGCATCGGCATCGCGCGCGCACTGGCGCTGGAGCCCAAGGTGCTGGTGGCCGACGAATCGGTGTCGGCGCTGGACGTGTCCGTCCAGGCTCAGGTGCTGCAGCTATTGCATGACTTGCAGCAACGTCTGAAGATTGCGCTGGTCTTCATCACCCACGACTTGCGCGTAGCGGCCCAGATCTGCAATTCCGTTCTGGTCATGCATCGCGGCAAGGTGGTCGAATACGGCTCGCCCGCGCAGATCTTCGACAACCCGCAGCACGCCTACACGCGGCAGCTGATCGCCGCGGTCCCCGGCCAGCATTGGGACCCGACCAAGGCGCAAGCGGCCTGACGCGCACAAGAATATTCATACCCCCAAGGAGAACACCCCATGCAACGCCCCGCCGCCATACCGACCGTGCAGATCGACAATGACATGGTCACCGTCACCGAATGGCGCTTCCCGCCCGGCGCCGAAACGGGATGGCACCGCCACGGCATGAATTACGTGGTGGTGCCGCAGACCACCGGCCCGCTGCTGCTCGATACGCCCGACGGCGAAATCACCAGCCAGCTCACCACCGGCGTGGCCTATTACCGGCCCGTGGGCGTGGAGCACAACGTCATCAATCCCAGCGACACCGAATTCGTGTTCGTCGAAATCGAACTCAAGCACACATAGCGCCAGCGACGGCAGCCACCAAGGCGATTTCATCGGAAGAGCATCTGCTGCATGCGCCACGGCAATTCATGCTGGCCTTGGCGGGCATGGCGCTGATCATCGCCTCAGGCGTGTTCCTGGCGCAGCGCCGGGCCTGAACCTGGTCCTCAGCTGGTTTCGCGCTGGACCAGCTTGAAGCCCAGGTCCACATGGCGTTCTGCGACGGGCTCGCCCGCCAGGTGCCGCATCAGCAGGCCCGCGGCCGATACGCCGATCTGGTAGCGCGGCGTGGCGATCGTCGACAGCGGCGGCGTGGTCCAGGCCGTGCCGGCCACGTCGTGGAAGCCGATGATGGCCATGCGCTCGGGTACCGGCACGCCCAGGCGTCCACACTGGAACACCGCGCCCTGGGCCAAATCGTCATTGCAGAAGAAAAGCGCGTCGCAATCGGGATGGCGCGCGCGCAACTGCTCCAGCAGGGACGCCCCCAGGCCGATGGATGATTTCTCCGGCGTCATGATTTCGAGGGCCGGATCGTACAGGCCCGCATCCCGCAAGGCCTGGCGGCAGCCCTCGCAGCGGCGCAGCGAACGCGGATCCAGCTGCGCGCCCACGATGCCGATGCGGCGGTAGCCCCGCTCCACCAGATGGCGGCCAGCGGCATAGCCGGAATCGAATTGCGAAAACCCCACGCTCATGTGTTCGCCGCCGTCCAGCGTCTCGATCGTGTGCACGGTCGGAATGCGCTGCGTGTCCAGCAAATCCCATACGCCCGGATTGTGATCGACGCCCGTCAGGATCAGGCCGTCGGGGGCGTGCTGCAGGTACTTTCGCAGCAGGGCTTCTTCCTCGTCCGGCGAATAGCCGGTCACGCCGATCAGCATGTGATAGCCGTGACGGTCCAGCTCTTCCTTGATCCCCGCGATGATGTCCACGAACACCACGTTGCTCAGCGACGGAATCAGCGCCACGATGGTCTGCGAGCGCGCCGACGCCAAGGCGCTGGCAGCATGGTTGGGCACATAACCCAGTTCCTGGCACACCCGCGCGATGCGCTGGCGCAATTCCTCCGCCACCTTGTCCGGCGTGCGCAGTGCGCGCGATACCGTGATCGCGCTGACGCCCACGCGGCGCGCGACCTCCTGCATGGTGACGCGGCCGGCGCGCGAACTGCGGGGTTTACGGATGGACATCGGTCCTCGGCATGGGTTGGTGAGCGCGTAGTCTGACGCAAAAAACTGGGGCTTGCCAAACGCAAAATGTTAGCGCTAACATTCCTCACAGCATAACCCTAAAAAATTCCGGGAAACGGATAGGAGACAAGCATGCAAGCTTCCCCACCGGGGCGGCCCGGCGGTACGCCGCTGGCCCGCGCCGCCGATTGGTGCTTTGCGCTGCAGACCTGGCTGATGGTGGCCTGTCTGGCCGTCATGGTGGTGCTGCTGTTCGGCAACGTCGCGCTGCGCTACCTGTTCAACTCCGGCATCAATGTGTCCGACGAGATCTCCCGGCTGGCGTTCGTCTGGATGATCTTCCTGGGCTCGGTGATTGCGCTGCGCTCGCACCAGCACATCGGCGTCTCCATGCTGGTCGAACGTTTCGGCCCGGCCGCCCGCCGCGTCTCGCACGTGTTCTGCCAGTTGCTGATTCTGTGGGTGCTGTGGCTGATGGCAGAAGGCAGCTGGACGCAGACCATCATCGGCCTGGACACCGTGCTGCCCGTCACCGGCATGTCGCTGGCGGTGTTCAATGCCGCGGCGCTGTATGCGGCCGCCGCCATGGGCATCCTGACACTGATCGATCTGGTGCGCGTCCTTGCGGGCGGGCCCTTGCCGGCGGAATCCAGCCCCGAAGACCCGCTGGTCTGACGGCTCCGCCCCCAACTTCCTTCCCCCGCCCGGACGCCCGCAATGATCCTGACCGTCTTCCTGCTCGTGCTGCTGGGGCTGATCGCCCTGGGCATGCCTATCGCTTTCGCGCTGCTGCTCAGCGCGATCGCCATGATGTTTCAGCTGGACTTTTTCGATACCCAGATCCTGGCGCAGAACATGCTGTCGGGCGCCAACAGCTTCACGCTCATGGCGGTGCCGCTGTTCATGCTGGCCGGCGAACTGATGAACGCCGGCGGCATCTCGCGCCGCATCGTGAATCTGGCCAGCACCTTCGTGGGCCATATCCAGGGCGGCCTGGGTTATGTGGCCATCTTCGCCAGCGTGCTGCTGGCGGCGCTATCCGGCTCCGCCGTGGCCGACGCGGCGGCGCTGGGCTCGCTGCTCATCCCCATGCTGCGCGAAAAAGGCTACGACGCGGGCCAGGCCTCCGGGCTGATCGCGGCCGGCGGCATCATCGCGCCCATCATCCCGCCCTCGATCTCATTCATCATTTTTGGCGTCGCCACCAATGTGTCGATCACCAAGCTGTTCTTCGCCGGCATCGCGCCGGGCCTGATGATGGGCCTGACGCTGGTCGCGGTGTGGACCTGGGTGGCGCGCAAGCACGGCAGCATCAAGCCCTCGCCGCGCGTGCCCTGGAGCAAGCGCTGGAAGGCGCTGCGCGAATCGCTGTGGGCCCTGATGCTGCCGGTCATCATCATCGGCGGCTTGCGCGGCGGCATCTTCACGCCCACCGAGGCGGCCGTCGTCGCCGCGGTCTACGCGCTGCTGGTCAGCCTGTTCGTCTACCGCGAAATCAGCGTGCGTGACCTGGGGCCGCTCTTCATCAACGCCGCCAGCACCACCGCCATCGTCATGTTCCTGGTGGCCGCCGCCATGGTCTCGTCCTACATGATCACCCTGGCCGACATGCCGCAGGACCTGATCGCGCTGCTTGAGCCCGTGCTGGACCAGCCCAGGCTGTTGATGTTCGCCCTGCTGATCCTGCTGACGCTGGTGGGCACGGTGATGGACCTGACTCCGACCATCCTGATCCTGGCGCCGGTGCTGATGCCGGTGGTCACCAAGGCCGGCATCGACCCGGTCTACTTCGGCGTGATGTTCGTCATGGTGGGCTGCGTGGGCCTGCTGACGCCGCCGGTGGGCACCGTGCTCAACGTGGTCTGCGGCGTCGCCCGCATCAATATGGAAACCATCATCAGGGGCGTGTGGCGCTATGTCGCCGCCTACACGCTGCTGCTGGTCCTGCTGGTGATCTTCCCCGAGTTGATCACCGTACCTGCACGCTGGATGCATTAGAAAAACCCCAAGGAGGAGCACCATGATGAACCGTTTCAAAACCCGCATTCTTGTCCTGGCGACGGCGCTGTCCTGCGCCATCGCCGGTGTCGCGTCCGCCGCCGACGTCAAACCGCGCCTGATCCGTTTCGGCTACGGCCTGAACGAGGAAAGCGTCCAGGGCCGCGCCGCGCGCCATCTGGCGCAGGAGCTGGAAAAGATCAGCGGCGGCAAACTCAAGATGAAGACCTTCGGCTCGGCCAACCTGGGCTCGGACGAACAGATGCAAAGCGCGCTGGTGGGCGGCGTGCAGGAAATGATGGTGGGCTCCACCGCGCCGCTGGCCGGCATGGTCAAGGAATTCGGCGTGTTCGACCTGCCCTTCCTCTTCAACAGCGAAAAGGAAGCGGACGCCGTGCTGGACGGACCCGTAGGCCAGGACATGCTGAAGAAGCTGGAGGCCAAGGGCATCATCGGCCTGGTCTACTGGGAAAACGGCTTTCGCAACATGACCAACTCCAAGCGCCCCATCGCGCGCGCGGAAGACCTGCAGGGCATCAAGCTGCGCGTCATGCAGAACCAGATCGCGCTAGGCGTCTTCAACACGCTGGGCGCGAATGCCGTGCCCATGCCGTTCTCGGAGTTGTTCACCGCGCTGGAAACGCGCACCGTGGACGGCCAGGAGAACCCCATCACCACCATCCAGAGCAGCAAGTTCTATGAAGTGCAGCCCTACCTGACCATCACCCGGCACGTCTATACGCCCTGGGTGGTGCTGGCGTCCAAGAAATGGTGGGACACCCTGTCGCCCGAAGAACAGAAACTCATCCGCCAGGCGGCCGCGTCCTCGCGCGACTTTGAACGCCAGGACAGCCGGGCCGATTCCCAAAAGGCCATGACCACGCTGGAGAAGGCCGGCATGAAGATCAACACCGTCTCGCCTGAAGAGGTCGCGCGTATGCGTCAGAAGGTGCAACCGGTGGTCGACAAATACACCCAGGAACTCGGCCCCGAGCTGGTCAAACAGCTCAACGACGAAATCCAGAAGGCGCGCAACTAGCCTTCGCGGCCCGGACCCGAGCCGGGCCGCCACGCAACCGCTGTAAACGAGAATCCCATGTCACAGACTCCCCGCAAGCTGCGCAGCCAAAAGTGGTTCGACGATCCGGCTCACGCCGACATGACCGCCATCTACGTCGAGCGCTATCTCAACTACGGCCTGACGCGCCAGGAACTGCAATCGGGGCGGCCGATCATCGGCATCGCCCAGACAGGCAGCGACCTGGCGCCCTGCAACCGGCATCACCTGGCGCTGGCCGAGCGCATCAAGGCCGGCATTCGCGACGCGGGCGGCATCCCCATGGAGTTTCCCGTGCACCCGCTGGCCGAACAGGGCCGGCGGCCCACCGCCGCGCTGGACCGCAACCTGGCCTACCTGGGCCTGGTCGAGATCCTGCATGGCTATCCGCTGGACGGCGTGGTGCTCACCACCGGTTGCGACAAGACCACGCCCGCCTGCCTCATGGCCGCGGCCACCGTCGATATCCCCGCCATCGTCTTGTCCGGCGGGCCGATGCTGGACGGCTGGCACGACGGCCAACGCGTCGGCTCGGGCACGGTCATCTGGCATGCGCGCAACCTGATGGCCGCGGGCAAGCTGGACTACGAAGGCTTCATGACGCTGGCCACGGCATCGTCGCCATCCATCGGCCACTGCAACACCATGGGCACGGCGCTGTCGATGAACTCGCTGGCCGAGGCGCTGGGCATGTCGCTGCCCACCTGCGCCAGCATCCCCGCGCCCTACCGCGAACGCGGCCAGATGGCCTACGCCACCGGCCTGCGCATCTGCGACATGGTGCGCGAGGATTTGCGGCCGTCGCACGTCCTGACCCGGCAGGCCTTCGAAAACGCCATCGTGGTGGCCTCGGCGCTAGGCGCCTCCAGCAACTGTCCGCCCCACCTCATCGCCATGGCGCGCCATGCCGGCATCGACCTGAGCCTGGACGACTGGCAGCGCTTGGGCGAAGACGTGCCGCTGCTGGTCAACTGCGTGCCCGCGGGCGAACACCTGGGCGAAGGCTTCCACCGCGCGGGCGGCGTCCCTGCCGTGCTGCATGAACTGGCGGCAGCCGGCCGCCTGCACATGGACTGCGCCACCGTATCCGGCAAGACCATCGGCGAGATCGCGGCCGCGGCCAAGACCAACAACGCCGACGTCATCCGCAGTTGCGACGCGCCGCTCAAGCACCGCGCGGGATTCATCGTCCTGTCGGGCAATTTCTTCGACAGCGCGATCATCAAGATGTCGGTGGTGGGCGAAGCCTTCCGCCGCGCCTATCTGTCGGAGCCCGGATCGGAGAATGCCTTCGAGGCGCGCGCCATCGTGTTCGAAGGTCCGGAGGACTACCATGCCCGCATCGAAGACCCCACCCTGAACATCGACGAGCATTGCATCCTGGTGATCCGCGGCGCCGGCACCGTGGGCTACCCGGGCAGCGCGGAAGTAGTCAACATGGCGCCGCCCTCGCACCTGCTCAAGCGCGGCATAGACTCGCTGCCCTGCCTGGGCGACGGCCGCCAGAGCGGAACCTCGGCCAGCCCGTCCATCCTGAACATGTCGCCGGAGGCGGCGGTGGGCGGCGGCTTGGCGCTGCTACGCACGGGCGACCGCATCCGCGTCGACCTGAACCAGCGCTCGGTCATCGCCCTGGTGGACCAAACCGAAATGGAACGCCGCAAGCTGGAGCCTCCTTACCAGGCGCCCGAATCGCAGACGCCCTGGCAGGAGCTGTACCGGCAGCTGGTCGGCCAGCTTTCAACCGGCGGCTGCCTGGAACCCGCCACCTTGTACCTGAAGGTCGTGGAAACACGGGGCGATCCCCGGCATTCGCATTGACGGCGACAGCTATCGGGAGGCTTGGCCATCGCCAGCGCCCGGCTCCTGCGGCGCCGGGCGCGTGACGACATAGGCGGCGCTGGCCACGAAAAACACGGCAACGGCCGCGGCCAGCAGCCACGACGGGTGCGCGCCCCACCAGAACAGCACGTAGCCGACGGCCATGCCCAGGCAGGCATAGGTCTTGCCCTTGCGCGACACGGCCCCCTGGTCCCGCCAGGCACGCAGCGCGGGACCGTAGGTCGGACTATCCAGCAGCCATTTTTCCAGCCGCGGCGAAGAGCGCGAAAAACAGGCCACCGCCAGGATCAGGAATATGGTCGTCGGCATGACGGGCAGAAACGCGCCAATCACACCCAACGCCAGCATCAGGCAACCCAGGCAGAGCCACAGTACTCTCATCATGATGGGCAGCAGGATATCCCAGGTTTTCCAGTCGCTTCAAACGCGCCGCGCCAAGCACCCATTTCCAGGTCCACAGCCACCGGACGGACCGCTTGGTAGCGTCGCAGCAACAGGAAAGAATAATTTGGAATATATATTCACAAATTGGAATTATTGAATAAAAATCGAGCGTGCGCGGGGTTCCGCGCTTCCGTCGCAAGGAAATGCCATGCGCAACGCAAGCGATTTGCTGGAAGACTCGTACCGCCGGACCGACCGGGCGATGCTACCTCTGCTCTGGCTGCTGTTTGCGGTCGGGCTGTGCATGGCTCCTCAATACGGACGATGGGGCGCCGCCATCGGCGTCGGCCTGGCCGGCGCAGGCATACCCTCGCTACTGATCCTCTGGCGGCCTGGCCGGCTGAGCACCCGCCTGACCGTGGCCTGTGGCCTGATGGTGCTGGCCGCGCTCCATATCCATCTGATGTCCGGCATGGCCGAAATCCATTTCGGCATCTTCGTTCTGCTCTCACTGCTGCTGGCTTATCGAGACTGGCGCACCATCCTGTGCGCGGCCGTAGTCATCGCGCTGCATCACCTCTCCTTCAATTTCCTGCAGCAATGGGGCTACGGCACGATTTGCTTCACGGAGCCCAGCTTGCCCATGGTGCTGCTGCATGCGGCCTATGTCGTGGTGCAGGCTGCCGCCCTGGGCTGGCTGGCCTGGAAAATGGAACGGGCCGCAGTGGCGGCCGAGGAACTGGCCCGGCTCAGCGCGCATATCGGCCGCGAGCCCGGCGTGTTCGACCTGCGCTTTGCCGGCCTGGACCTGGACAGCAGCCTGGGCCGCAGCTTCAAGGCCACGATGGACGCCGTGCACCGGACCATGAGCGGGGTCCGGACCACGGCCACCGCCCTGTCGGCCGCAACGCGCGACATCATGCAGGACAACCAGCAACTGGAGGAGCGCACCCGGACTCAGGCCGATTCGCTGGAGCGGACAGTCACATCGATGCGCGACCTGGCCGCAAACGTCCACGACAACGCCACCAACGCGCTGCGCGCCCAGGAACTGGCTGACGAAACGCGGCGCATCGTGGATACAGGCAGCACGGCGGTGGCAGGCGTCGCCGCCGTAATGGGAGAAATCCAGCAGGAGTCCAGAAAGATCTCCGAGATCACCGGCTTGATCGACAGCATCGCCTTCCAGACCAACATCCTTGCATTGAACGCCGCGGTGGAAGCGGCCCGGGCCGGCGAAAGCGGACGCGGCTTCGCGGTCGTGGCCACCGAGGTCCGCGCGCTGGCGCAACGCAGCGCCAGCGCCGCGCGCGAAATCCGCGGCCTGATCGACGGTTCGCTGGAAAAAACCGACGACGGCTTCCGCCAGGCCGACCATGCCGCCAACGTGATCCGCGACGTGGTGGCCAGCATCGAACGCGTGGCCGGCCTCGTCAGCCAGATCGGCGATGCGGGGCGGGCGCAGGCCACGGACATCGACGAGGTCAACCAGGCGGTGACCCAGATGGACGAATTGACCCGCCAGAATGCGGCCCGGGTAGCGCAAGCCGCGGGCGCGTCGACGGCCTTGCAAACGCAGGCGGCCGAACTGCTGCAAGCCGTGGGCGTATTCCGCCTGCAGGATGAACGGCAACCGGAAACCCAGTCCGCCTCAAATGTGGTCGCTCCAAGGCGCGCCGCGCCGCTGGCGCTGGCGGGCGGCTGAGACCGGAACTGCGCGAAACGCCTGCCGCCGGCGGGCGCTTCACCGTCCTTTGCAGGGCCAGTTTTTCATGGAAGAATCAAAGCCTTCCATGGCCCCGCCCCCAACAACCATGACTCCCTTTGCATCCATACTCGCTATCCTTGGTGCGCTGTGGCTCGGCGCCATGCTGCCGGGGCCCAGTTTCATCATCGTCGCGCGCAAGGCCATCGGCCAGTCCCGGTGGGACGGCCTGGCCTCGGCCTTCGGCATGGGTGTGGGTGGCATGCTGTTCGCCGGCCTGGCGCTGGCGGGTTTGTATTCGGTGCTGCAAAGCGTGGAATGGCTGTACATCGCGTTGAAAATCGCCGGCGGCGCCTATCTGCTTTACGTGGCTGTCGGTATCTGGCGCAGCGCCAGGCAGCCTTTTGCCATGCCCGGCAGCGGCGCGCCGGCTTCGCGCAATGGACGCCGTTCCTTCTGGATCGGTCTCACGACCCAGTTGAGCAACCCCAAGACGGCCATCTGGTATGGCAGCATCTTCGCCGCCCTGCTGCCCCAGCATCCGCCGGCATGGACCTATTTCACGCTGCCGCCCCTGGTATTTCTGATCGAATTCGGTTGGTATGCAATCGTGGCGCTCTGTTTTTCCACCAAGGGCCCCCGCGAGATCTATTTGCGGGCGAAGAAATGGATAGACCGGGCCGCGGCTGGCGTAATTGCGGCGCTAGGCTTGCGGCTTATTCTCAATGCGCCCAAGAGCGGACTTTGAATACAGCTGGCACGGTATCAACCAGATTGCGCTGTTAAATGGCGCCGCAATAGGTCGCGACGCATTCGCGAAGCCGGCCCGTTCCGTGACCAGAGCATTGCGGCGCTACTGGCCTGCAAAAATAGGGCAACGCGCTCAGGCCGACAGGGCGCTTGCCATCTGCATCTCGCGCCGCACCTGTTTGTCCGCGTACATCAATTGGTCTGCTTCCTTGAGTACGGCTTGTAGAACGCTGACCGATGGATCTGCGCTCACGATGCCAAAGCTGGCGCCTGTATAGTGGAAACTGCATCCCTCGAAGGTATAGGTGCCGCTGAGCAGCGGGGCGAGCCGCATCCGCATCGATTCAACGATGTTTTCCGTGTCGGATCCCGACCTCGCGCCCAATCCGACCACGACGAACTCATCGCCTCCCCAACGACCTAGGGTGTCTCCCACGAGCAGACCTGCCGACAGGCGTCGACCTACCTCGACCAGGAATTTGTCGCCGATGTCGTGGCCATAAGTGTCGTTGATCGTCTTGAATCCATCCAGATCGATAAATGCCACCAGCACGGATTGCTGCGTCCGTTTTGCCAAAGAGAAATACCGCTCCAGTTCGGCCATGACGGCCCGCCGGTTCGGCAAGCCGGTCAGCGCGTCATGGTTGGCGGCATGCCGTTCATCTTGGCGTCGTCTCACCATTTGCCCGACCACTCGGCCAAAAAGAAGAATCAGGGTCAGGCCGAGCACTGCCACCGCCACTGCCGCCCATACGTGCTGTTTACGCATGGGCGCCAAATAATCGAGCGATGCCAGCGTAATCAATTGGTATTGGGTATTCGGCAATGGCTGAAACCGCGCCAGGTACGGCCTGCCGTCAATGAGCCACTGGTCTGCATGGCGCGTACCGGCAATTGCCTTTATCTCCATGGGTTCGCCCAGATCTTCATCGCCGTCGGAAGGCAATACCAAACCAGGGGGCAATAGCGCGGCAACGTTACGCAGCATGAATGGCGCGGACGAAGCCGTGGTTACCCGGCCCTGGCGATTCACGATCAGCGCAATATGCCTGCCAGCCAGGTAAAGCGCTACGTCGGGCGCGTCGAACTTTACGGTCACCGAGCCCTGCGGCACGTCATTCGTATCCTCGATACGGCTCGCGACGAAGTAGGATGGACTCTTGTTTAGTCGCGCAATACCGAAATAACTCCCGGTGCCGTCGCGTAATGCATCGGCAAGATAAGCCCGGCCCGCGTAAATCATGCCGACAATGCTGTCCGGTTCCGCCCAGTTGCTCGCGGTCACCGTATCGTCCGACATATTGTTCATGTAAATGCGCGCGTATTGCAGATCGCCAGCCAGCGCATTCATGAAGTCCCCCACTCTGCGCACCAGCGGATCGCGCGTAAACACGGCGGCTCGCTGCTCTCGGGTCAGCTCGGCCACGCCGGGAGGATCCGTGCGGTATCGAATAGCCAGTTCGATCACTTGGCCCTGGCGCGCAACCATATTGGCCACGCTTACCATCTCAGTGAACAACCGGCCCATGACGCGCGCGGTAATTCTGGACTCGTATTCAGCGCTGGCAGTCAGGCTGTCGAGCCGCGATGTCTCGATCTCCTGAGACATCCAGCGCGCAAGAACCGCCACCGACACAACCCACGCCACAACGAACCCAAGCGTCACGCGGCGCACGATGGAGTGCCCTTGTCGTCCGCGTCCATATTGCCATGGCGATTCCGCGCTCACACCGTCACCTGATCCAAATCAGCTTCCTTTGGCAATTATCAGCCTGGTCTATTATCTTTTTGAGGCGATCGGGCTGGTTAACGGAAGGTGGCTGAACAAATGCCAGCCACGCCGAGTGAACCGCTATCTTTCCATTCTGTGCGGCCTATTTCAACATAGGTATGGTCGCTAGACGCACGGACTTTGCCGATTCCAGCTTTCGAGCCGCCAAACTGGGTACGGCCCGGCATCCTTTCTCATCATCCGATGACGGCTCCCGCCAAGGCATCAGTGTTTTTTCCTGCCTCGGGTACTGTGCACAAGCACTACACGATAAGTTGCTTGCAACAAGCCACGCTTGGAACAGAAAACAAAAAAGCCGCCAAGTCATCGACTTGGCGGCTTTTTCTTTTGCCGTGCTTGACAGCACTTTGCAGGAATTTGGTAGGCGGTATTGGAATCGAACCAACGACCTCCACGATGTCAACGTGGCGCTCTAACCAGCTGAGCTAACCGCCTGCAAAGAAGAAGAATTATATAGTGCTTTTTTAAACTATGCAAATCGTCTCGGAAGATTTTTTGCACTATTTATTGCGTTTCGAAGTTTGCGGCGTTTGCTTTTGCATATGCCTTCAGACTTCTCACGCAACGCATTTTGAAGAGCTCCGTGGCGCAGCTTTTCAGCTTTGCCGCACTGCTTCAAACCGCCTGCACTGCACTACTAATTTCCCTTCAGCTTCGCGTCTGCGGCTTGCGCTGCAGCAACGAAGAACGAGATTCTATCAGAACTTTTGATCCCTTGCTCAAGCTCCACGCCGCTGCTCACATCGACTGCCCAAGGCCGGATCAATTGCACCGCCTCGCCGACGTTTTCCGCATTCAAGCCGCCGGACAGGATCAGAGGCCGGGACACCGGATCAGCCCTTACCTCGTCGAGCAAGGCGTAGTCGAAGCCGTGGCCGCTGCCGCCGTAGCCCGCGCTGTAGCTGTCGAACAGCCAGCCCGCGGCCTCGCCGTAGGCACGGCACGTGGAGGCCAGGTTTTCCGCGGTATCCAGGCCGGGCGCGCCGGCGCGGAATGCGCGTAGAAAACGGTGGCCATAGCGGGCGCAGTCCTGCGGCGTTTCATCGCCATGGAATTGCAGCAGCTCCGGTTTGACCTGGTCCAGCACAGCCTGCACCTCGGCCTCTTCTGGATTCACGAACAAGGCCACCACGTCGACAAAGGCCGGCACCATGCGCCGCAACTGCGCCGCGCGGGTCGGCGTCAGGCAACGCTTGCTCTTGGCGTAGAACACAAAGCCGATCGCATCGACGCCTGCCGAGACGGCGGCGTCGATGTCCTGTTCGCGGGTCAATCCACAGATCTTGATGCGTGTGCGCATGAAACTCTTCGCTTGCCTGGCCGCCCTGCGCGGCCGATCAAGTCAGTATATCCGGCGTGCAGACCGGCCTACCCGGCGGGCTGGCCCAAGGTGGCCACGAGATTGTCGAAGCTGCCCTCGGCCAGGCGGAACCACGGGGTCTCCTTGTCGCGGAACGCCGTCATGCTTTCATAGAGCTTCTTGAACATGGCGTCCTTGGCGCTCATTTCCTGGTAGGCGGCAAGCGAGGCCTCGTAGCTCGCCTGCAGGACCGGCTTGGGAAACGCCTTCAACTGCGCGCCGCGCGACACCAGGCGGCGCAGCGCGTCCGGGTTGCCGGCGTCGTACTTGGCGATCATGTTGCCCGTGGCCATGCGGCATGCCAGCGCCAGGGCGGACTGGTACTGCTTGGGCAATTCATCGTAGGCGTCCTGGTTCACATACAGGGACAATTGCAGCGTGCCTGCCCACCAGCCCGGGAAATAGTAGTTCCGGGCCACCTTGTAGAGCGCCAGGTTTTCATCGTCATAAGGACCGATCCAGGCGACGGCGTCCACGACACCCTGCTCCAGGGCAGCATAGGTTTCGGCCACCGGCACCTCGACGGGCGTGGCGCCCATGCGCGCCAGCACATGGCGCGCGAAGCCGCCAGCCTTCACCTTCAACCCGCGCAGATCGTCCACGGTCTTGATTTCCCCGCGAAACCAGCCCCCCATCTGCGCGCCGGTATAGCCGCAGGGAAAGTTCAGGATGTTGTACTTGTCGAACAGCACGCGCGTAAGCGCCAGTCCTTCGCCCTGCGTCATCCAGGCGTTCATCTGCCGCGTATTCAGGCCGAACGGCACACCGGCGTCAAAGCACAGCGCCGGGTCGATATCGAAGTAACGGGTCGACGCGGTATGGCCGCAATCGACGACACGGTGCTGCACGGCTTCCAGCACTTGGCCGGGTTGCACCAGGTCGCCTGCCGGAAAAATCTCGATGCTGAAGCGCCCGTCCGTCACCTCGCTCACATAGCGCGCCACATCCTCGGCGCCGGCGAACAGGGTCGGCGACTCATTGGGAAAGCTGGAGGCCAGCCGCCATGCAACTTTGGGAGGGGCGGCCACCACCGCCGGCGCTTCGGGCGCGGCGGCCGGGACTTGCGGCGCGGTGACCGGAGCCTCTTGCACTTCCGCTGGCGTTACTGGCGGGTTTGGGCTGGCGTTTTCCTCGGCCAGCGGGACTTCCTGCGCGAACGCCGGAGCGACCAGAGCGGCGCCGCCCAGGGCGGTCTGCTTCAAAAACGCGCGGCGTTGCATGGCAAAGGCCTCCATCGGACTTGGGCAGGCGTCGCCGTTGCCGGCGGCATCCCTAATAGGTTTGAGTAAACGGCGACAGCAACTGCGATCCCCCGTCGAGTTCATCCAGTCCGAACTCTTCCGGATAATCGATGGCGGACAGGTACAGCCCATCGGGCGCGAATGTCGGCGCGCCCAGCTTGCGGTCGCGCCAGGACAGCAATTGCGCCATCCAGTCCACCGGCTCGCGCCCCTGGCCGATCTGCAACAGCGCGCCCATGATGTTGCGCACCATATGATGCAGGAAAGCATTGGCCTTCAGCGTGAACACCAGGAACGGCCCGCGCTCATCGATGTCCAGCCGGTACAGATGGCGCACGGGATGCTTGGCCTGACACTGCGAAGAACGGAAGCTGGAAAAGTCGTGCTCTCCCAGCAAGGCGTTCGCCGCGGTCCGCATCGCATCGACGTCCAGCGGCTGGAAACACCAGCCCGCCCGGCCCGCCCACAACGCGGGCCGAACCCGGCCGCGCCACAGCAAATAGACGTAAGTGCGGGCACGTGCGGAAAACCGTGCGTGGAATTCGTCAGACACCGGCTGCGCCCACTGCACAGAAATGCTGGACGGCAGGAAGGCGTTCACCCCCCGCACCCAGGATTCCATCCGCCGGTCGAGTTCGGTGTCCAGATGGACCACCTGCATCGCGCCGTGCACCCCGGTATCCGTGCGGCCGGCGCAGATCGTCGCCACCGGCCCTTTCACACCGCAAAAACTGCCGAGGGCGGCCTCCAGCGTGTCCTGCACCGTTTGCCGGTGCGGCTGTGTCTGCCAACCCTGCCAGGCGGAGCCGTCATACGCCAGCCCCAATGCAACTCTAGACATGTATCAAACCCGTGGCCCGCCGACACGGTGCGGTTCGTCCGTGGGCGGTTCGTCCAGGTCGAGATTGATGCTGCCGAGCTTGCGGTTCAGCGCCGCCGTATCCAGCGCTGGCTCGTTGAATTCATAGGTTTCCTCGTCATCGTCCCCGCGCCGCGCGCCGGCCCGGCGCAAGAGCCACGCGATGGCGAATGCGATCAGCGCCAGCACCGCAGTGACAATGACGAGCAGATTATCGGCCAGCCACGCGGGCATGTCCGAAGTGAGATCCTTATCTGCCGGCTTGCCGGCGGCCTGCTCCGACGAGGGCGCGCTCGACGCGCCTGCGGCGGAAGGCGTGCCGGCGGCGCCGGAGGCAGGCGCGGCGCCTGCCGCGCCCGGAGTGCCTGCCGCGCCCGGAGTGCCTGCCGCACCCGGAGTGCCTGCTGCACCCGAAGCGCCTGCTGCACCCGAAGCGCCTGCCGGGCCCGAAGCGCCTGCCGGGCCCGAAGCGCCTGCCGGGCCCGAAGTCCCTGCCGCTCCCGAAGCGCCTGCTGCACCCGAAGCGCCTGCCGCGCCCGGAGTGCCTGCCGCGCCCGGAGTGCCTGCCGCACCCGAAGCGCCTGCTGCACCCGAAGCGCCTGCTGCACCCGAAGCGCCTGCCGGGCCCGAAGTCCCTGCCGCACCCGAAGTCCCTGCCGCACCCGAAGTCCCTGCCGCACCCGAAGTCCCTGCCGCACCCGAAGCGCCTGCCGCACCCGAAGCGCCTGCCGCACCTGGCGCTCCAGCCGCGCCCGGGGATCCCGCCGCGCCAGACGCTCCGCCTGCAGCGCCCTGCTGTCCCACCGCCTTGTTCAAATCATCGACGTTGCTTTGCAGCTGGCTCACGCGCCCCTGGACATCGGCCATGGCGCGCTCGGTCGACGTCCGGGCGTCGGCCTGCGCCTCGGCTTGCGCCGGCGCGCTGTCTTGCGCCTGTCCGGAGGACAGGCGCACGCGATCCTGCGGCTGCGAGGCGCTCGCCACCCCGGCATCGGCGGGAGGAGCGACGCTGCCCGAAGCCGCGCCCTGCCCCTGAACCACGGACGGGTTCGCGCCCGCAGCCGCGCCAATGCGCGCGCGATACTTCGCGAACGCCTCGGCATGTTCGTTGAAGATGCGGCGCGCCTCGGCCGGATCCACGGCACGCACGGTCGCCGCATCGGGAATCGTCAGTCTTTGACCGGCCTTCACCAGATTCATATTGCTCTGGATGAACGCCTCGGGATTGGCGCGCCACAAGGCCACCAGCATCTGATAGACCGATGCGTTGGGCACGGCATTGCGTTGGGCGATGGCGAAAAGATTGTCGCCCGACTTCACATTGACCGAACGCGACCCGGCCGCGCGGCTCGGCGTGCCCACCGCTGCCGGCGTCACATCCGCGCTGGTGCCGCGCAGAGGCACCAGGATGCTGACTTGCACCTGGCGCTGCCCCGAACTGGAGCTGATATCCAACAGCAGGTCCACCGCGCCGCTAGTCGGCGGCTGCGAGGCCCGCACACGGAGATTCTTGCGTGTCGCGTCCAGTCCGTCTTCGACCCGGACCACCATGCTTGCCAGCGGAACCGGCGGCTTCAGACCCGCACGTTGCCATGCGGCCTCGTCCGCCACCGACACTTTGAGCGAGGCGATCTCGTCAGGCGTCAGTTCCTGCAATCCCACCACTGCCTGCAACGGCGCGCCCGGCACCGAAACCACCCGCGAATGCCCCACGCGCATGGCCATGGCGGTACTACACACGCTTGAGCCAATCGCCAGCGCAATCGCCCACTGCAGGGCTTTTAAACGGCGGGCATGCTTCACTTGGCGCGAACGCTGGGTCATAAGCTGGAATTCCGTTCTTGTAGTCGACTTGCGGGCTGGAGCCGGCTCACGCCATATAGGTGAGAACAGGCATCAATTCACGGGAAAAGTGTAATGGATCATGCGCATTTCACAAACCTGAAAGGCCCGGCTGCATTTGTTGGCGAGCCCGTCTGGCGCCGCAACGCAGACGCCGCGCGAACGACAAGGGCACCCTGAGGTGCCCTTGCTTGCCTTGCGTACTTGATCAGGTGGCGCCAAACGCCGCCTGCAAGGGCATCAGGCTTCAGCCAGCGCGATACGCAGCATGCGGCGCAGCGGCTCGGCGGCGCCCCACAGCAACTGGTCGCCCACGGTGAAGGCGCCCAAATACTGCGAGCCCATCGACAGCTTGCGCAGACGGCCCACCGGAATATCCAGGGTACCGGTGACGGCAACCGGGGTCAGCGCGGAAACCGTGGCTTCCTTGGTGTTGGGCACGACCTTGGCCCATTGGGTGCCTTCGGCGATCAGCGCCTCGATCTCGTCCAGCGGCACATCGCGCTTGAGCTTGATGGTCAGCGCCTGGCTGTGGCAGCGCATTGCGCCGATGCGCACGCACAGGCCGTCGATCGGCGTGGCGGGCGTGCCGAAAGCGGCGCCGCGCCCCAGGATCTTATTGGTCTCGACTTCGCCCTTCCACTCTTCCTTGGACATGCCGTCGCCCAGATCCTTGTCGATCCAGGGAATCAGGTTGCCGCCCAGCGGCACGCCGAAGTGCTCGTGGGGCAGCGCCGGATCCTTTTGCTTGGCCAGCACGCCGCGGTCGATTTCCAGGATGGCCGACGCCGGATCGTCCAGCAGCGACTTGACCGACTGGTTGATTTCGCCGAACTGGGTCAGCAGTTCGCGCATGTGCTGCGCGCCGCCGCCGGAAGCGGCCTGGTAGGTCATGGAGGTCATCCACTCGACCAGGTCGTTGTTGAACAGGCCGGCCAGGCCCATCAGCATGCAGCTGACGGTGCAATTGCCGCCGATGAAGTTGCGCACACCGCGCTTGAGCGCCGCGTCGATGACCGGACGGTTGACCGGATCCAGCACGATGATGGCGTCTTCAGCCATGCGCAGGGTGCTGGCGGCATCGATCCAGATGCCGTTCCAACCCGCGCCGCGCAGCTTCGGGTAGACCTCGGAGGTGTAGTCGCCGCCTTGCGCCGTCACGATGATCGGCAGTTTTTTCAGAGCGTCAATGTTGTAGGCGTCTTGCAGCGGACCTGCGCCAGTGGCCCAAGTGGGCGCGGCGCCGCCAGCGTTGCTGGTGGAGAAAAACACCGGTTCGATCAGTGCGAAGTCGTTCTCGTCGCGCATGCGTTGCATGAGCACCGAGCCGACCATACCGCGCCAGCCGACAAGGCCTACTGCTTGATTCATTTCAATCGCTCTTTAAAGGTGTGGAGACTAGGGTCCAGGGGGAAAAAGCCGTGCAATTCAACAATTTATCAGAATGCACGGCCTGATGTTGCGGCGCAACCATAAAAAATAGGGGCCGCAATGGATGCAAGGTGCTTTCGAGGCGATGCCACAACAGCAAAACAAGGGGCGGCCTGACGGGACCGCCCCTTGTCTTGTACCGCCCCGGTCGCCGGACGCGGGCGTCCGGCGGCAGGATCAGGCCAGCGCCTTCAACACCGCGTCGCCCATCTGCGCCGTGCCGACCTTGGTGGTGCCCGGCTCGAAGATGTCGGCCGTGCGCAGGCCCTCGGCCAGCACGCGGCGCACGGCGGCCTCGATGCGGTCGGCCTGCGGCGCCAGGTTCAGCGAATAGCGCAGCAGCATGGCGGCGGACAGGATGGTCGCCAGCGGATTGGCGATGCCCTGGCCGGCGATATCGGGCGCGGAGCCGTGGCTGGGTTCGTACAAGCCTTGGCCGCCAGCGTTCAGCGAAGCCGAGGGCAGCATGCCAATCGAGCCGGTCAGCATGGCCGCTTCGTCCGACAGGATGTCGCCGAACAGGTTGCCGGTCACGATGACGTCGAACTGACGCGGGTTGCGCACCAGCTGCATGGCGGCGTTGTCGACATACATGTGCGACAGTTCCACGTCGGGATACTCGCGCGCGATCTCGATGACGATGTCGCGCCAGAACTGCGAGGTCTCCAGCACGTTGGCCTTGTCCACGCTGCACAGCTTCTTGCCGCGCTTGCGGGCCGATTCGAAGCCGATGCGCGCGATCCGGCGCACTTCGGATTCCGCGTAGCGCATGGTGTCGTAGCCTTCGCGCTCGCCCGTGAAGGCGCCGTCGGGCGACGAACGCACGCCGCGCGGCGTGCCGAAATAGATGTCGCCAGTCAGTTCGCGGATGATCAGGATGTCCAGGCCGGACACGATCTCGGGCTTGAGCGACGACGCGCTGGCCAGTTCCGGATACAGAATGGCCGGACGCAGGTTGGCGAACAGGCCGAGCGCCTTGCGCAGGCCCAGGATGGCCTGCTCGGGGCGGAACTCGCGCGGCAGGCTGTCGTACTTCCAGTCGCCCACGGCGCCGAACAGCACGGCGTCCGATTCCTTGGCCAGGTTCAGCGTGGCCGGCGGCAGCGGATGCTCGAACGCATCGAAGGCGGCGCCGCCCACCGGCGCTTGCTTGATCTCAAAGGAAACGTCCAGCGCCTTCAGGACGCGCACGGCCTGCTCGACGATTTCCGGGCCGATGCCGTCACCCGGCAAGACTGCGATGTTGTGAGTCATACGAAAACAATCCTGTAATCAGAATAAGAGTGGCGTCAGGCGATCGGGCGGCTTTCCAGCCACGGATGACGGGCCAAGCGCTCGGCCTCGAAGGCGCGGATCTTGTCCGACTGGCGCAGGGTCAGCCCGATATCGTCGAAGCCATTGAACAGACAGTACTTGCGGAAGGGCTCAATATCGAAGCCCATCTCCCGCCCGTCCGCCGCCACCACGACCTGGCGTTCAAGATCGACACGCAGCTTGTAGCCCGGGAAGGCCTTCACTTCGTCGAACAGGCGCGCGACTTCCAATTCGGAGAGGATGATCGGCAGCAGGCCGTTCTTGAAGCTGTTGTTAAAGAAAATATCGGCATAGGACGGCGCGATGATGGCGCGGAAACCGAACTGCGTCAGCGCCCAGGGCGCGTGCTCGCGGCTGGAGCCGCAGCCGAAGTTCTTGCGCGCCAGCAGCACCGAGGCGCCCTGGTAGCGCGGCTGGTTCAGCACGAAATCCGGATTCAACGGACGCTTGCTGTTGTCCATGCCGGGCTCGCCGTGGTCCAGATAGCGCAGCTCGTCGAACAGGTTCGGGCCGAAGCCGGTGCGCTTGATCGACTTGAGGAACTGCTTGGGGATGATGAGGTCCGTGTCGACGTTTTCGCGATCGAGCGGAGCCACCAGGCCTTCGTGAGTAGTAAATGCTTGCATGATGTCGGTACTCGGTGCTTGACGCTTAACGGAAAGTGCGGACGTCGACGAAATGACCGGCGACGGCAGCGGCGGCGGCCATGGCGGGGCTGACCAGATGGGTGCGTCCGCCCTGCCCTTGCCGGCCCTCGAAGTTGCGGTTCGAGGTGGAAGCGCAACGTTCGCCAGGTTCGAGACGGTCGGCGTTCATGGCCAGGCACATGGAGCAGCCCGGCTCGCGCCATTCAAAACCGGCTTCGATGAAGATCTTGTCCAGCCCTTCGCGCTCGGCTTGTTGCTTGACCAGGCCCGAACCCGGCACCACCATGGCCTGACGCACATTGGACGCCACATGCTTGCCGCGCGCGACAGCGGCGGCTGCGCGCAGGTCTTCGATGCGCGAGTTGGTGCACGAGCCGATGAACACGCGATCCACACGGATATCGGTCAGCGGCGTGTTGGGCTTCAGGCCCATGTACTGCAGGGCGCGCTCCATGCCGCTGCGGCGCACGTCGTCTTTTTCGCGGTCGGGGTCCGGCACGCGGGAATCCACCGGCAACACCATTTCAGGAGACGTGCCCCAGGTGACTTGCGGCTTGATGTCGCGGGCGTTGATTTCCACCACGGCGTCGAACTTGGCGCCCTCATCGGTATGCAGAGTGCGCCAGTAACCCACCGCCTGGTCCCACAGCACGCCGGTGGGCGCAAAGGGACGGCCGCGGAAATACTCGACGGTCTTGTCGTCCACCGCCACCATGCCGGAACGGGCGCCGGCTTCGATGGCCATGTTGCAGACGGTCATGCGGCCTTCGACGGACAGGGCGCGCATCGTGCTGCCGGCAAATTCGATCGCGTAGCCGGTGCCGCCCGCGGTGCCGATGATGCCGATGATGTGCAGGACCACGTCCTTGGCCGTACAGCCGAAGGGCAGCTCGCCATCGACCTTGATCAGCATGCTCTTGGCTTTCTTCATGAGCAGCGTCTGGGTCGCCAGGACGTGCTCGACCTCGGAGGTGCCGATGCCGAAGGCAAGCGCGCCCACCGCGCCGTGCGTGCTGGTGTGCGAATCGCCGCAGACCACGGTCATGCCGGGCAGGGTCGCGCCCTGTTCCGGGCCGATCACGTGCACGATGCCCTGGCGCAGGTCATTCATGCGGAATTCGGTGATGCCGTACTTGTCGCAGTTGGCGTCCAGCGTATCCACCTGCAAGCGGGAAATCGGGTCGTCGATACCCTGGGCTCGATTCAAGGTGGGCACGTTGTGGTCCGCGACCGCCAGATTGGCGCCCGTGCGCCACGGCTTGCGGCCGGCCATCGCCAGGCCCTCGAACGCCTGGGGGCTGGTGACTTCATGCACCAGGTGGCGGTCGATATAGAGCAGACAGGTGCCGTCTGATTCCTGGTGGACGACGTGGGCGTCCCAGAGTTTGTCGTAAAGAGTTTGGGCCATGGATGCGCTCTGCAAGTAGACAGTCCGGCTCGTGCCGCACGCGGTTGAAAACGACCTCCGCGCGCCGGCCACTGCGGCATGAACGAATTATGCACAGGGTCTCAACCTAGTACAATTGCACCTTATATACCAGTATCAACACTACCATGCTAGGAAATGACGGGGGTCACTTTGTCCTATTTCCATGCCCCAACCGCTCCGCAACCAAACAGTTACAGATACAAATTCGGGTATTTAAAACAGATACAAAATTATCAAACCGATATAATCGTTGTTCAGCGCGGACGCCTAAACTGCGAAACAAAGCGCAATAAACCGCATTTATCCTGCATTAAACTGGACCACAAATCCGGAATATAGCGAAATTAGTGAAAATTCAAGCTAATTAAGAGATGATGCGCGAAGAAACTCAAACTGCCGACCGGAAAACTTCGTCAAGAATTAACAAATATTGACTCGTCAAAACTGACATTTCCACACAATATGGCGGCCATTAATTCCTAACTCGACTCGCGAATAATCACTATGGCTTCGTTTTTGCTCAAAAGCACGACTTCGGTCCTTGCCCTGGCATTCGTTCCTGCGGCATTTGCACAGTCATCGGCTCCCGCCTCCGGGCAAGCTGGGGTCACGCTGAACCAGGTGGTCGAACAGACCCTGCTCAGCAACCCGGAAATCCAGGCTAAATACCATGACTTCCAGGCTTCGCTGGAGGGCCAGGCCGTCGCTCGCGGCGCCTTCTTTCCGCAGATCAATGCGCAAGGCTATGTAGGCCGCGAGTACCGCAACAACGTGCCCGGAGTCGGGTCGCAAAGCTGGAACCGTCCCGGCTACAGCGTGGAACTGCGCCAGTTGATTTTCGACGGCTTCCGCACGAGCAACGACGTCAAGCAAGCTGGCTTCGACAAGCTGGCGCGTTTCTATGACCTGCTGGCCACCAGCGACAACACCGCCTTCAGCGCGGTGCAGGCCTACGTCGACTTGCAGCGCTACCGCGACATGGAACTGCTGGCCCGCCAGAACTACACCCTGCATGAAGAAACGCTCAAGCAGATCGGCGAACGCGCTGACTCCGGCGTGGGCCGCCGCGTCGACCTGGAACAGGCCGGCGGGCGCCTGGCGCTGGCCCAGACCAACCTGATGACCGAGACCGCCAACCTGCTGGACGTGCAGCAGCGCTTCCAGCGTGTTACCGGCGCCCTGCCCCCTGACTCGCTGCAACCTACGCCCGACATCAGCGGCAAGCTGCCGGTCAAGCCGGCCGACTTCAACGAGTCCTTGCGCCGCAACCCCAGCTTCCTGTCCAAGCAGGCCGGGCTGCAGGCCGCGCAAGCCGGCGTCGCCTCGTCCAAGGGCGCCTTCTCGCCCAAGTTCGAGTTCGTGGCAGCGACCGGCCGCGACCAGAACGACCCGACGCCGCAAAACCGCGACATCCAGAACTCCAGCGTCCAGGTTGTCATGAGCTACAACCTGTATCGCGGCGGCGCCGATTCCGCCCGCGTGCGCCAGACCTCCGCGCAGTCCTACGCCGCGCGCGACATCCGCGACTACACCTGCCGCAACGTGCAGCAGGACCTGGCCGTGGCCTGGAACAACGTGGCCAGCCTGAACCAGAAGCTGCCCTTCCTGCGCGACCACGAAGTCGCCACCACGAAAGTACGCGAAGCCTACCGCCAGCAGTTCCAGATCGGCCAGCGTTCGCTGCTGGACTTGCTGGACACCGAAAACGAACTGTTCGAATCGCGCCGCGCCCTGACCAACGCCCTGTACGACCTGCAGATCGCGCAGTACCGCTGGCTGGCGCTGTCGCACGCGCTGCTGCCGGCGCTGTCGCTGCAGCCCGCGCGCAACGAAATGCCCGAGGAGAACGGCAAGCTGGAAGTCTCCGACGACGTGATCAAGCTCTGCAACTCGACGATCCCCGACTCGGCCCGCCTGGCGCCCGTGCGCGTGCAATACAACGAGGGCAATCTGCCGCCCACGTTCATCCCGGTAAACTCGCCCAAGGCCAAACCCTAGGCGAAGCAAGCGCAAGGAGACCATATGCAGAAACAGGGCAACGACTTCTCACAACTGGACGCGGATTTTGTCCGCGTCCTGGAAGACCTGATCGACGCGCTGATAGCCAATGGCACCTTGCGTATGACCGACCTGCCTGTGCAGGCTCAACAAAAGCTGACCCAGCGCAAGCAACAGCGCGCGCGCCTCTCCGAACACCTCGACCTGCTGGATGACGAAGATGGACAAGTTATCTGAAACGGCGGCCCGGGAATGGCGCGCTGACGCGCGCGCGGCGCACGACGACCCTCTGCTGGACTGCCTGGTGGAAATCACCCGGCTGCATGGCGTGACGGCGACGGGACAGGCTTTGTCCGCGGGCCTGCCTCTGGAAGAACACAAGCTGACTCCCGCATTGCTGCCGCGCGCTGCCGCGCGCGCGCAGCTCGCCGCCCGCGTGGTCAAACGCACGCTGGACAGCATCTCGCAGGACCTGTTGCCCGCGATCCTGCTGCTCAACGGCGAGCGCGCCTGCCTGTTGCTGAAAAGGGACGGCGATAAGTATGTTGTCAGCCACCCCGAATTAGGTGGCAGCTCGATGGAAATGAGCGCTGCGGAACTGTCTGCGCAATACACCGGGCTGGTGTGCTTTGTGCGTCCGCAGTTCCGCTTCGACGCGCGCGCGCCCGAAGTCGCCAAGGTACGCGAGCGCCATTGGTTCTGGGCTGCCATCATGGAAAACCGGCGCATGTACCGCGATGCGCTGATCGCCGCCCTGCTGATCAATATCTTCGCAATGGCGATGCCGCTGTTCACCATGAACGTGTATGACCGCGTCGTGCCAAACAACGCCGTCGAGACACTCTGGGTGCTGGCTATTGGCATCACCCTGGTCGTGATCTTCAACATGATCCTGAGCACCGCCCGCTCCCATGTGGTGGACAGCGCCAGCAAGCGGGTCGATGTGCGCCTGTCGGCGCAGATCATGGAACGGGTGCTGGACCTGCGCATGGAAGGCCGGCCGGTATCGGTGGGTTCCTTCGCCGCCAACCTGCGTTCATTCGAATCCATCCGCGACTTCATCGCGTCGGCCACCATCACCACCCTGGTCGACCTGCCCTTCATTCTGCTGTTCCTGTTGGCGCTGGCCTGGATCTCGCCCTGGATGATTCTTCCGCCCCTGGTCGCGATCGTGCTGATCCTGCTGGTATCGCTGGCCGCGCAGGCCCGCATGGAATCGCTGACCATGGCATCGTTCCAGGCCTCGTCGCAACGCAATGCAACCCTGGTCGAGGCCCTGACCGGCCTGGAGTCTGTCAAGGCTCTCAATGCCCAGGGCTCGATCCAGCGCAACTGGGAACGCGCCACCGAATTTATCGCCCTGACTGGCGGCAAGCTGAAGCTGATTTCGTCTTCGACGGTCGGCTTCGTACAGGCCGTCCAGCAACTGGTATCGATCTCCGTCGTCATTATCGGTGTCTACCAGGCGCAGGAATCCGCCATCTCAATGGGCGGCATCATCGCCGCTTCCATGATCGCCGGCCGCTGCCTGGCCCCGCTCGGCCAGGTCGCCGGGCTGCTCATGCAGTACCAGAACGCGCGCACCTCGCTCGGCTCGATCGACAACTATATGAAGCTGCCGATTGAACGTCCGGCAGAAGCCGAATTCCTGCATCGTCCGGTCTTCCACGGCGGCATTGAATTCCGCGACGTTACCTTCAGCTATCCCGGCAGCAAGCAGCCGGTGCTGAAGAAGGTGTCCTTCAAACTGCAGCCGGGTGAAAAAGTCGGCATCATCGGCCGCATCGGTTCTGGCAAGACCACGCTGGAAAAACTGGCGCTGGCGCTGTATCAGCCCACCGAGGGCGCCGTGCTGCTGGACGGCGTAGACGTGCGCCAGATCGATCCCGCCGACGTGCGCCGCGCCATCGGCCACGTGCCGCAGGACCCGCTGCTGTTCTATGGCAGCCTGAAACACAACCTCGCGATGGGCGCGCCCTACGCCGACGACGCCAGCATCCTGGCGGCCGCCAATATGGCCGGCGTCACCGATTTCGCCAACCTGCATCCCGACGGCTTCGACATGGTCATCGGCGAACGCGGCGAGTCCCTCTCCGGCGGCCAGCGCCAGTCGGTGGCGGTGGCACGTGCCCTGATCAACGATCCGCCCATCCTGCTGCTGGACGAGCCTAGCAGCAACATGGACCACCAGAGCGAAGCGCAACTGCGCAAGCGCCTGGGCGAAGCCAGCGCCACCAAGACGATCCTGCTGGTCACGCACCGCACTGCCCTGCTGGACCTGGTCGACCGCCTGATCGTGATCGACAACGGTCACATCGTGGCCGACGGTCCCAAGGAACAGGTTGTCGAAGCACTGCGTCAAGGACGCGTCGGACGCGGAAGCTGAGGAAACCATGCTGAACAATCCCGGCGAAACCCGGCACGGCCTGTTTGGAAGCTTGTGGCGCATGCTGCGCGGCGTCTTCGTGTTCTTCTTCGACCGCCTGCTGGACGGAGCCGAAAAAGGCAAACCCCAACAACGCTCCGACTACGTCGGCAACGCGGAATGGGTCATCCATGAATCCCAGGCGCGCGGCTCGCGCATCCTGCTGTGGGTCAGCCTGCTAGCCACCGGCGGACTGCTGCTGTGGGCGGGTACCGGCAGTATCGACGAAGTCGTCCGGGGCGAAGGCAAGGTCGTGCCGTCGCGCCAGGTCCAGATCATCCAGAGCCTGGACGGCGGTATCGTCGAGGAAATCCTGGTGCGTCCCGGGCAAGAAGTCGAGGCTGGGGAAGTCCTGCTGAAGATCGACTCCACCCGGTTCGCTTCGTCCCTGGGCGAAAATAACGCGGAATACATGTCCCTGCTCGCCAAGGCCGCCCGACTGCAGGCCCTGGCCACCGGCGAGCCCTTCGTGGCCCCCGAGGAAGTACTGACACAGGCGCCTGGACTGGTGGAAATGGAGCGTAATGTCTGGCAAGCCCGCACCACGGAGCTGAACGCCACGGTCAACGTCGCCCGCGAGCAACTCAAGCAGCGCCAGGAAGACCTGCGCGAAACCATCGCCAAGCGTGACCAGGCCGCAGCCAGCTGCAGCCTGACCTCGCGCGAGCTGCAGGTGACCCGTCCCCTGCTCAAGAGCGGGGCCGTATCCGAAGTGGATCTGCTGCGCCTGCAACGCGACGTGGCCCGCTATTGCGGCGAACAGAAAGGCGCCGAAGCCCAGATCGACCGCTTCCAGGCTTCCATCAAGGAAGCGGAAAGCAAGCTGCAGGAAGCCGAGCTGAACATCCGCAACCAGGCCCGCAGCGAACTGTCTGAAACCAACACCAAGCTGGCCACCCTGCGCCAGGGCAAACTGGCGCTGGCTGACCGCGTGAAACTGGCCGAAGTCCGCGCACCGGTGCGCGGCACGGTCAAGACGTTGTTCAACAACACGGTCGGCGGCGTGGTCCAGCCCGGCAAGGACATCATCGAAATCGTGCCCAAGGACGACACGCTGCTGCTCGAAGTCCGCATCCAACCGCGCGACATCGGCTTCCTGCATGCCGACCAGAAGGCGGAAGTGAAATTCACGGCGTACGACTTCGCCATCTACGGCGGCCTGGAAGGCAAGGTGGAACAGATCGGCGCGGACACCGTGACCGATGAGAAAGGCAATTCCTACTATGTAGTGCGGGTCCGCACGGACCGCAGCACGGTAGGCGACAAACTGTTGCCCATCATCCCCGGGATGGTGGCGGAGGTTCATATCCTGACTGGCAAGCGCACGGTGCTGCAGTACCTGCTCAAGCCCATACTGCGCGCCAAGGCGAATGCCTTTACCGAACGTTAAAGGAGGGCTGCAAGGCTTTATGAAACCCGTTCCTGTTCTGTTGATTACGCACGACGACCTGTTGTGGCAGCATTGGCGCGGCCTGAACCCGGCCCGCTGGCTGACGGCCCGCGGGCGCGGCCTGGCCGACCTGCAGCGCTGGCGCGAACAGGGCCGCACGCTGGCGGTCCTGGATGCGGACCTGCCCCGCCTGCCGTCCTGGCAGGACCCCGTCTGGGCCACGACCCTGGCAGACATGCACGTGGTTGTCGCCAGCCCCAGTCCGAACGACGAGCAAGGCACCCGGGTCCTGGGCGCAGGCGCCCACGGTTACTGCCACGGCTATGCGTCGGCAGCTTCGCTGTCCCAGGCGCTGGAAGTCGTCGCCTCCGGCGGCATCTGGATGGGCCGTTCCCTGGTGTCGCGGCTGCTCAAACTGGTCGCCGAACGCGCCCAGGATGCGCACTCCTGGGACGGCGGCGTGCTGACCGAACGTGAAATCACCGTCGCCCGCTATGCCTCCAGCGGCCAGGCCAATGCGCAGATCGCCGAAGCCCTGGGCATTACCGAACGCACGGTCAAGGCCCACCTGTCAGCCGTTTTCGAAAAGCTGGGCGTAACCGACCGCCTGCAGCTCGCCCTGCTCGTTCACGGCATTTCAGCCCCCGCCGACGTCAAAATCAAAATTACTTCCTGATACTGTCCTTGAGGACAATATCCCGCGCCGGCGGCGCAATCTAGTATCTGGCCATCTTGGATAACTCCCTGAAACGGAACCAACATGGCCAACACCTCCCCCGCAGTCGTCAACGAAATCTCCGGTCGCGCGTGGATACGCAATAGCGACGGTTCTCTGACCGAACTGCATCAAGGCAGCAAGGTCCCCGCCGGCAGCGACGTCGTCACTGCCTCGGGCGCCACGGTTTCGCTTCAGGTTGAAAACGGCATGCCTATCGTCATCGGCGAAGGCCGCGAGGTCGCGGTAACCGGCGACATGACCGGCCCGCTGGCCGACCCGTCCGAAGCGGCGGTGGCCCCGCCCTCCGGCACCGATTCCGACCGTCTCCTGGCCGCCCTGCGCGACGGCCGCGATCCGTTCGACGAACTGGATCCCACCGCAGCCGTTTTGACCGGCGGCGGCCCTGACGGCGGCAGCAGCTTCGTGCGCTTGGCCCGCATTCTGGAAACGACCACGCCGCTCGACCTGGCTTACCCGAACCCCAGCCGCGGCCAGGAAATCCTGCCCCGCCTGTCCGGTACCGGCGCCGGCGCCGGCGGTGACGATGATGCAACCCCAGCCACCGTCAATACTCCCCCCAACGCGCTGAACGACGCTGCCAGCGGAGACCAGAACAGCCTGGTGCGCGGCAACCTGCTGCTGAACGACTCGGACCCCGACGGCGACCCGCTGGCGATCGTCTCGGTCAGCGGCCGCCCCATGTCCCCGGCCGGCATCACGGTCAACGGCAGCAACGGCGGCACCTTCACGGTCCTGCCCGACGGCAGCTACGTCTTCACCCCGGGTAACGAGTACGGCCATCTGGCCGTGGGCGAAACTGCCACCAGCACCATTTCGTACACCATCACGGATCCCAGCGGCGCCACCTCCACGGCGACCGTCGTCGTGACGATCACCGGCACCAACGATGGCCCGGTCTCCACCGCCATTGCCGACACGTCGGGCATCGACGCCCAGACGGGTGTGAGCTACAACGTCTCCAGCCATTTCTCGGACCCGGACACCAGCGACAAGCTCACCTTTACGGCCACCGGCCTGCCGCCCGGCCTCACCATTGATCCGAACACCGGCATCATCACCGGCACCATCGACCACTCCGCCTCGCAAGGCGGCAACAACGGCGTCTACACGGTAACGGTGACCGCCACCGACCCGTCCGGCGCCACGACTTCCCAGGACTTCAACTGGGACGTCACCAATCCCGCACCGACGGCAGCCAACGACAACGGCACCACGGATGAGGACACCACGCTCAACGTCGACGCCCAAAACGGCGTCCTGGCCAACGACGTTGATCCGGATGGCGATACCCTGACCGTCTCGCAAGTCAACGGCGCTACCGGCAACGTCGGCACGCCGACGGCCGGCTCCAACGGCGGCACGTTCACCCTGAACCCCGACGGCTCGTACTCGTTCAACCCCGGCAACGCCTTCCAGCATCTGGCGGTTGGCCAGACGGCGACCAGCTCGATCACCTATACCGTCACGGACGGCCAAGGCGGCACCAGCTCCGCCACACTGACGGTCGAAATCACCGGCACCAACGACGCGCCGACCGCAGTTGCCCTGCAGAACCAGGACAACATGGATGGTGATGTCGTCAACTACAACCTGTCCGGCTTCTTCAGCGACCTCGACGACGGCGATTCCCTGGTCTACTCGGTGGACCATATCCCCGGCGGCCTGAAGTTCGACCCCACCACCGGCACTTTTACCGGCCAGTTCGCCAACTGGGCGTCCGACCACACCAACACGGGCGTCAAGGGCGAGTACCTCATCACCGTGACCGCCACCGACAAGTCGGGTGCGACCGTCTCCCAGACCTTCGTCTGGACCGTGGGCAACCCCGTCCCGGTCGCGACCAATGACGAAGGCACCACCGGTGAAGATAAGCCCCTGGTCGTTGACCACGTCACCGAAGGCGTGCTGGGCAACGACAGCGATCCGGACGGCGACAAGATCCACGTCTCGCAGGTCAACGGCGTCGACGCCGACGTCGGCAAGCCTGTCGTCGGCTCGAATGGCGGCACGTTCACACTGAACGCCGACGGCACGTACACGTTCAATCCCGGCACCGCGTTCCAGTACTTGAATGACGGCCAGACGGCGACCACGTCGATCACGTACACCGTGTCCGACGCGCAAGGCGCGACCAGCACGGCCACCCTGACCATTACGGTAACCGGCCAGACCGACGCTCCTCCGGTGATCACGCCTGAGAATAGCGACGGCGATGTCACTGCGGGCCATAACAGCGTGGTCGAAGCCTCTGGCGACACCGTCACAGGTTCCGTGACTGTCTCTGCCGAAGCCGGCATCGCTGGCGTCACCGTGGCCGGCCAAGACGTCACCAAGGCCAGCACCACCCCGGTTGTCATCACCACCGACAAGGGCGTCTTGACCATCACGGGTTACGACGCCGCCACTGGCAAGATCACCTACTCCTACCAGGAGACCGGCGGCGCCGACGACCACTCCAACGGCGACGACTCGGTCCGCGACCTCTTCGAAGTTGCCGTCACCGACTTTGCTGGCCAGACCCAGCGCAACGATCTGGACATCCAGATCATCGACACCGCGCCTGATGCCAAGGACGACAGCGCTTCCGTCACCGAAGACGCGACCGCCCCGGTCACCGGCAGCGTGCTGACCAACGACACGCTCGGCGCCGATGCGGTCACGACCGTCATCAACACCGCCGATGCCAAGTACGGCAAGCTCGTGGACAACGGCGACGGCACCTGGTCCTATCAGCTCAACAACAGCCTGCCGGCTGTCCAGGCCCTCAACAACGGCCAGAGCCTGACCGAGACCATCCGCTACACCATCACCGACGCCGATGGCGACACCAGCGAAGCCGAACTGACCATCACCATCCATGGCCAGACCGACACGCCGCCCGTGGTCACGCCTGAAGACGGCGACGGCAACGTCACCGACGCACACAACAGCGTGCTCGAAGGCAGCGGCGCCACCGTCACCGGTTCCGTCACCGTCTCCGCCGAGGCCGGCATCGCCGGCGTCACCGTGGCCGGCCAGGACGTCACCAAGGCCAGCACCACCCCGGTCGTCATCACCACCGACAAGGGCATCCTGACCGTCACCGGCTACGATGCCGCCACCGGCAAGATCACCTACTCCTACCAGGAGACCGGCGGCGCCGACGACCACTCCAACGGCGACGACTCGGTCCGCGACCTCTTCCAAGTCACCGTCACCGACGTGGCCGGCGTGTCCACCAGCAACAACCTGGACATCCAGATCATCGACACGGCCCCCAAGGCCGAGGACGACGCGGCTGGCATCACCGAAGACACGATCGCTCCGATCAACGGCAATGTCCTGACCAACGACACGCTCGGCGCCGACGCGGTCACAACCGTCATCAAAACCGCCGACGCCAAGTACGGCACGCTCGTGGACAATGGCGACGGCACTTGGTCCTATCAGCTCAACAACAGCCTGCCTGCGGTTCAAGGCTTGAAGGCCGGCCAGTTGCTGACCGAAACCATCCACTACACCGTTACGGACGCAGATGGCGATTCCAGCGACGCAGTGCTGACCATCACGATCACCGGCACCAACGACCTGCCGGTGATCCAGGCTCACACCATCCAGGGCCTGGAAGACCAGTCGGTATCCGGTAACGTGCTTGTCGGCGCGACCGATAAGGACGGCGACACGCTGACCGTCGCTGAATTCACGATCAACGGCACGAAGTACACGGCAGGCTCCACGGCCAACATCATTGGCATCGGCGCGATCTTCATCAAAGCCGACGGCAGCTATGTCTTTACGCCAAACGCCAACTGGAACGGCGTGGTCCCGGAAATCACGTACACCGTGTCGGACGGCACGGCCCAGACTTCTTCAACGCTGAACATCAATGTCCTGCCCGTCAACGACGCTCCGGTGTCGCAGGATGGCTTCGGTCACGTGACCGAAGGCAAGAACTACGTGTTCGGCACGAAGGACTTCGCGTTCTCCGATCCGGTGGAGGGCCATTCGATGAAGTCGGTGATCATCGACTCCCTGCCTTCCGGCGGCAAGCTGTACCTCAACGGCCAGGAAGTGACGCAGGGCCAGGAGATCAGCGCAGCGGATTTGGTGGGTGGCAAGCTGGTGTACACGCCGAACGCATCGAACGTCGGCGAAAACGCCGGCGCGTCCTTCCAGTTCCAGGTCAAGGACACCGGCGGCACTACCAACGGCGGCCAGGACACGTCCAGCGAGCAGACATTCACGCTGCACGTGGACCAGTTCACGACCGGCAACAATGGAGACGAAACTGTGAAGGGCGGCTCCGGCGACGATGTGCTGTTGGGCGACCAGGGCGGCATGCTGAAGAACGTGACGCCGGGCGCTAGCTACAACATCGCTTTGGTGCTGGACCTGTCCGGCTCGATGGACTATTACTGGGGTAGTGGTTCCAACCAGGAAACGCGCCTTGAAACCGCGAAGAAGGCCCTGAAGTCTCTGCTGGAAAACCAGCTGGCGACCCATGACGGCACCATCAACGTATCGCTGATCACGTTTGCGGACAGCAGTTCCAAGCTGCAAAAGGCGATCTCGGGTCTGACGCCGGACAATGTCGACGACATGGTCAACATCCTCTTGGGCCTGAAGGCTGGGGGAGGTACTCCGTACGGTGCGGCTTTCAATGAAACCAAGAGCTGGTTCGATGGCCAGCCCACGGAGGACGCTAACGGTAACGCATACAAGAACCTGACGTTCTTCTTGACGGACGGTGAGCCTAGCAGCGAGTATTGGTACAACCGGGACACAGAGTTCTCCAAGCTGGCCGGCGTCAGCGACGTGCACGGCATCGGTATCGGCGACGGGGTGTCCGTGTCCACGTTGGACAAGTACGACAACACGGGCTCGACCTTCTCCGGCGGCGGTACCGTGCTGTACAACTTTAGTGGCAACACTGGCGCGAACGATGCCACGACTTGGCTGAAGACCGGCACGGGCTCCGTGACGAATAGCAGCAACAAGATGCGCATCACCGACACCAGTGTGGACGGCCAGCCCGTCACCGTGACCATGCAAGAAGCGCACAAAATGGTCCTCGCTACGGGAACGAGCGCATCATTCTCGTTCAAGGCCACTTTGGCGAACCAGAACGCGGGCGATACCTTCGAATGGCGCCTGTTGCAAAAGATCGACGGCCAATGGAAGATTGTCGAAAAGGGTACTCAGGCTGATACCACAACCCAGATCTACGGCCCAGGTGAGTACCGCTTTGCTTTTGTGGTGAACGACAACAGCTCTGGATCCAGCAGCGGTTCGCAATTCCGCGTTGATATCGACGATATTCGGACCTATACGACCGGCCGCACGGGTGCGTCCCAGGTCGTGCAAGACCCGTCGGAACTGGAATCTGCCCTGGTCAGCGGCAGCTCGAGCAACGTGCTGGCACCTGTCGGCAACGACAAGATCTTCGGAGGCGACGGCAATGACGTCCTGTTCGGGGATACGATCAACACGGACCAGTTGCCGTGGGGTGTCAATGGCAATCCCGCCAAACCCGCTGATTACCTGGATGGGTCCGGCCTGGACGGACTCAAGCAGTTCCTGCTCCTGAAGAACGGCGTACAACCCACGGACGCCGACCTGCACAAGTTCATCTCGGATAACCACGGGATGTTCGACGTGCAGGGCGATACACGCGGCGGCAATGACGAGTTGCATGGCGGCAATGGCAACGACATCATCTATGGCCAGGGCGGAAACGACACCTTGTACGGGGATGACGGCAACGACATCCTGTACGGTGGCACAGGCAACGACACGCTGTACGGCGGCAATGGCAACGATGTTCTGATCGGCGGCAAGGGCAATGACACCCTGGTTGGCGGCGCGGGCAGCGACACGTTCAAGTGGGAACTCAATGATCAGGGCACGGTAGGCGCTCCGGCCGTGGATACGATCAAGGACTTCTCGGATGCCACGATCGCCAATGGCGGCGACATCCTGGACCTGAAGGACCTGCTCGTGGGCGAGAAGGACGGCAACCTGTCGCAGTACTTGAACTTCAAGCAGGATCCGGCCAACTCCAACAACACCCTCGTCGAGATCAACACTCAGGGCAAGCTTGGCACCCAGGGCGCGGATCAGAAGATCGTGCTGGAGAACGTCGACCTGACGCACAATGGTCAGATGGACAACCAGGCCATCATCACCGACCTGCTGCAGAAGGGTAAGCTGAACGTCGACCACAACTAAGCAGCAAGCCCCGGGAAGGCCCGCAACGGCCTTCCCGGCTTGGCAGATTTATCCCAAGCAGCAACGTTGCTGCTTGGCACTGTCAGTGTTGCCAGTATCGAGCTCTGGCAACGCCATCTAGTATCTGGCCATCTTGGATAACACCCTGGAAAGGGAACCAACATGGCCGATACATCTCCCGCAATCGTCAACGAAATCTCCGGTCGCGCGTGGTTGCGCCATGGCGATGGATCTCTGACCGAACTGCATCTAGGCAGCAAAGTCCCCGCCGGCAGCGACGTCGTCACCGCCTCGGGCGCCACGGTTTCCCTTCAGGTTGAAAACGGCATGCCGATCGTCATCGGCGAAGACCGCGTGGTCGCGTTGACCAACGAGATGACCGCCACATTGGACGACCCGTCCGAAGCCGCATTGGCGCCGCCCTCGGGCACCGACTCCGATCGTCTGTTGGCTGTCCTGCTCGACAGCCGCGACCTGTTCGATGAACTCGATCCCACCGCCGCCGCCTTGGCTGGCGGCGGTGGCGACGGCGGCAGCAGCTTCGTACGCCTGGCTCGCCTTCTTGAAACCACCAGCCCGCTCGATCTGACCTATTCGAATCCCAGCCGCAGTGATGTGGTCTTGCCCCGCATGTCCGGCGCTAGCACCATCAGCAACGACGACGACGAACCGCCCACGCCAGTCAGCGTCAACACCGCGCCCGGCGCGCGGGATGACGCGGGTCTAGGCGATCAGAACAGCCAGGTACGCGGCAACCTGCTCGCCAACGACGCGGACCCAGACGGCGATCCGCTCGCGATAACGTCGGTCGGCGGCCGGTCCATGACCTCGGACGGCGTTGTGGTGGCGGGAAGCAATGGCGGCACATTCACCGTCCTGGCTGACGGCAGCTACGTCTACGAGCCTGGTGATGAATATGAACATCTGGCCGCGGGTGAAGCCGCTACCAGCACCGTGTCATACACCATCGCCGATCCCGGCGGCGCCACCTCCACGGCAACCGTCGTCGTGACGATCGCCGGCACCAACGACGGTCCGGTATCCACCGCCATTTCCAGCATCTCCAGCGTGGATGCGCAGACGGACATAAGCTATGACGTCTCTGGCCACTTCTCGGATCCAGACGCCAGTGACCAGCTTACATACACCGCGGCCGGCCTGCCGCCGGGGCTAAGCATCGACCCAATCACGGGGATCATCAGCGGCGATATCAGCCATTCTGCTTCGCAGGGCGGTATCCAAGGGCGTTACACCGCAACTGTCACGGCAACCGACGCGTCCGGCGCCACGACTTCCCAGGAACTCCACTGGAACGTCGCCAATGCGACGCCTGCCGCAGCCGGCGATGCCGGCGCCACGGATGAGGACACCCCCCTCACCGTCGGCACCCGGTATGGCGTGCTGGCCAACGACAGCGATCCGGACGGCGACACCCTGACTGTCTCGCAAGTCAACGGCAGCGCAGCCGGTGTGGGCGCGGCAATCGCCGGGACTCAGGGCGGCATGTTCACGCTTAATGCCGACGGCTCCTACACCTTCAACCCTGGCTCTTCCTTCCAACATCTCGCCGCCGGAGAAAAGGCCTACAGCTCTATCACCTATTCCGTCTCCGATGGCGAGGGTGGCACGGCCACGGCCACCCTCACTGTTGAAATCACCGGCACCAACGACGCACCGACGCTCCGGACGCAGAGCAACCAGGTATTGGAGGACCACACAGCATTCGGCAACGTACTCGCCGGCGCGGTCGATGCCGACAACGACGCGCTGACCGTCACAACATTCACCATCAACGGCTCAACGTACGCCGCCGGCAATACCGCATACCTCGCTGGCATGGGTTCGGTTTTCGTCAACGCAGATGGCAGCTATACCTTTACGCCAGATTCGAACTGGAACGGAGATGTCCCGCAGGTCACCTACACCGCGACAGACGGAACAACGACGATCTCATCCACCTTGGATATCCATGTGCTGCCCGTCAACGACGCACCTGTCACGCTAGACGGTTCCGGCAACGTCGCGGCTGGCAATAGCTACGTGTTTGGCATGAATGACTTTCCGTTCTCCGACCCAGGGGAAGGCCATTCGATGTTATCCGTGATCATCGACTCCCTGCCCACCGGCGGCACGCTGTCCCTGGACGGGAAGCCGGTGGTACAGGGACAGGAGATCAGCGCAGAGGATCTGGCCGGCGGGAAGCTGGTGTTCGAGCCCGACACATCCAATACCGGCGCAAGCGCCGGCGCATCCCTCGAGTTCCGTGTCAAGGACAACGGCGGCAGCACCGATGGAGGAGAAGACAGATCTGATCGACAAACATTCAAAGTACACGTCGACCAATTTTTGGATAGCTACAACGGCAACGACACGGTATCTGGCGGCTCAGGTAACGACGTGCTGCTGGGCGATCAAGGTGGTATGGCGAAGAACGTGATTGCAGGTACCAGCTACAACATCGCACTATTGCTGGACCTGTCGTACTCAATGGGCTGGGCGAATAGTGCCAACCCGGATGGGGATACGGCGCTCGATGCCGCCAAGAAGGCGCTCAAGCACTTGCTGGAAAGTCAGTTGGCGACGCATGAGGGAACCATCAACGTGTCGCTGATCACGTTCAATGACGAGGATATCAGGGTACAGAAGTCGATCTCGGACCTGACACCAGACAATGTCGACGAAATAGTGAGCAGTCTTCTGCATCTGGAGACCGGGCCAAACACGCCATATGGCGCCGCCCTGCATGAAACCAAAAAATGGTTTGATGGCCAGCCCACGGTGGATGACCACGGCAATCCGTACAAGAATCTCACCTACTTCCTGACGGATGGCGAGCCAACCCCCGAGAAGAACTATGATGCCGACGCCGAGTTCAACAAGCTTGCCGAAATCAGCGACGTGCATGCTATTGGCGTCGGCTCGCGGATTTTTCAAGGCAGACTCGACAATTTCGACAACACCGGCGGTTGGTTCACGAATAGCTCCGGGCATATCAAGCAGATCAACTTCGACGGCGACTGGGTCGAGGGCGCCGACGACCCCACCAGATGGCAGCGTGAAGGCGATGGCACTGTCGAGCGTCCGACCTACACTTCCAGAGGCAGCTGGGGCCACTTCACATCAGGCAAGATGGCCCTCACGGATACAACAGCGGACGGCCAATCGTTCACCGTAACCATGAATGTGGCCGACAAAATTACGATAACCAATCCGACCGGCGCCTCGTTCAGATTTGACTTGTGGCTTTACAACAAGGGTCCGGTAGATACGTTCAAATGGATCCTGCTGAAATGGAGCGGTTCTGAATGGGTAGCGGTTGAATCGGGCACCGAGGCAGCCACTCAGACCGATAGCTACTATGGGCCGGGCGATTACCTCTTCCAATTTGTGCTCAATGACAATAGCCCAACCGACGATCAACTCCACGCACAAATCGGAGGCATTTATACATCCACGGAGAACCGCAGAGGCGGCTCACAGATTGTGCGGGATCCTGCAGAGCTCACGGCAACGCTAACCGGCAACCAGTCGAGCAATGAAGCCGCCTCGGTCGGTGACGACAAGATCCATGCCGGTGACGGTTCGGACATCCTGTTTGGCGATTCGATCAATACGGATCGTTTGCCCTGGGGTCTCGATGGCGCCCCCGCCCAGCCCGCGGACCTCCCCGCCGGGTCCGGCCTGGACGCGCTCAAACAGTTTCTGCTACTAAAGAACGGCATCCAACCCACCGACGCCGATCTGCACAAGTTCATCTCGGACAACCACGCGCTTTTCGACGTGCAGGGCGATACGCGCGGAGGTAACGACGAGCTGCATGGCGGCGCGGGCAACGACATTCTCTATGGCCAGGGTGGAAGCGACCTACTCCACGGTGACGAGGGCAACGACGTCCTGTCTGGCGGTACCGGCAACGACACACTCTTTGGCGACGCCGGCGACGATGTTCTGCTCGGAGGCAAGAGCAATGACATCCTGTACGGTGGTTCGGGCAGCGACACGTTCAAGTGGCTACTCAACGACCAAGGTGCCGCAGGCACCTCGGCGGTGGATACGATCAAGGATTTCTCGGTCCTGAAGCACGCGGATGGTGGCGACATTCTGGATCTGCAGGGATTGCTGGTCGGCGAGAATGACGGCTCACTGGCCCAGTATCTGAATTTCCACAAGGAAGGCAACGACACGGTCATCGACGTGAATACCCGGGGCAAGCTGACCGCACAGGGCTCGGACCAGAAGATCGTGCTGGAGAACGTCGACCTGACCCACGATACCTACGGTCAGCTCATGAACAACCAGGCCATCATCAACGACCTGCTGCAAAAGGGAAAGCTGATCGTTGACCACGGCTAAGCAGTGGGTCCACGGAAGAATCGCAGCAACCTCCGCGTGGTGCACTTTCCCCCAAGCCTCAGTGCAAATTACTTGACACTATTAGTATTGCCAGTTTCGAGCGGTGGCCGCGCCATCTAGTATCAAACCATCTTGGACAACGCTCTATAACGAGACCAATATGGCCAACAATTCTGCCGCAATCGTCAACGAAATTTCGGGTCGCGCGTGGCTACGCCATGGCGACGGCTCTCTTACCGAACTGCATCAAGGCAGCAAGGTCCCCGCCGGTAGTGACGTCGTCACTGCTTCGGGCGCCACGGTTTCCCTTCAGCTTGAAAACGGTTTGCCGGTTGTCATCGGCGAAGGCCGCATGGTCGCGCTGACCAACGAAATGACAACCACGTTGGACGACCCGTCTGAAGCCGCGGTAGCCACGCCCTCGGGTACCGACTCCGACCGTCTGTTGGCGGCCCTGCGTGAGGGCCGCGACCTGTTCGACGAACTCGATCCCACCGCTGCCGTCGTGACTGGCGGCGGTGGCGACGGCGGCAGCAGCTTCGTACAGCTGGCCCGCCTTCTTGAATCCACAATCCCGCTGGACTTGGCCTATTCCAATCCCGGCCATCGTGCCGATGTCATGCCACGCGTTTCCAGCGGTACCGGTTCCGCCGTCGACGAAGACGAGGCGCCTCCACTGGCCAATGTCAACCGCGCGCCCGACGCACGGGACGACGCTGGCCAAGGCGATCAAAACAGCCTGGTGCGCGGCAACCTGCTCTCCAACGATTTGGATCCCGACAACGATCCGCTGGCGATCACGTCGGTAGGCGGCCGTCCCATGACCTCGGGCGGCGTCGCGCTTGAGGGCAGCAATGGCGGCATGTTCACCGTTCTGCCTGATGGCAGCTACGTCTTCACGCCGGGCGGCGATTACGACCACCTGGCGGCAGGAGAAGCCGTGACCAGCACCGTGTCCTACACCATCACGGATCCCCGCGGCGCCACCTCTACGGCGACCGTCGTCGTGCTGATTACCGGCACCAACGACGGCCCGGTATCCTCCGCCGTTTCCGACACCTCCAGCGTGGATGCGCACACGAACGTGAGCTACGACGTCTCCCGCCACTTCTCGGATCCAGACTCCAGCGACAAGCTCACCTACACTGCAACAGGCTTGCCGCCCAGCCTTGGCATAGACCCGCACACCGGCATCATTACCGGCAGCATCGATCCTTCGGCCTCGCAAGGCGGATGGGGCGGGGTCTACAACATCACCGTTACCGCCACCGACCCCTCAGGTGCCGCCACCTCGCAAAAGTTCGACTGGGCCATCGCCAACCCCGCGCCCATCGCAGTCGACGACTCGGGCGCTGCCAGCGAGGACTCGTCTCTCGACGTCAGCGCTCGAAACGGCGTGCTGGCAAACGACCGTGATCCAGACGGCGACGCCCTTGCCGTATCGCACGTCAACGGCAACACAGCCTACGTGGGCGTCGCCATCGCGGGCTCCCACGGCGGCACGTTCACGCTGAACGCCGACGGCTCCTACAGTTTCGACCCAGGCTCCGCCTTCCAGCACCTCGGCGCCGGCGAGCAGATCCACAGCTCGATCACATACATCGTTTCCGATAGTCAGGGAGGTACAAGCACCGCCATCTTGACGGTCGAAATCACCGGCACCAACGACCTACCGGTCCTGCAGGCTCAAGCCACTCATGTATCTGAGGACCACGCGGCATCCGGCAACGTGCTCGCGGGAGCGGTCGACGTCGACAATGATGCGCTGATCGTCACTGTGTTCACGGTCAACGGTGCGACATACTCCGCCGGCAGCACCGCGTATATAGCGGGCATGGGTTCGATCCTCATAGAGGCCGACGGCAGCTATGTGTTCACGCCAGATGCGAACTGGAATGGAGCCGTTCCGTCCATCACGTATACCGTGACGGACGGAACGGCTACGACCTCCTCCACGTTGGACATCGGTGTACTACCCGTCAACGATGCTCCGGTCTCTCAAGACGGCTCCGGCAACGTCGTGGCTGGTGGAGGTCGCTATGTATTCGGGCTGAATGACTTTCCGTTCTCCGATCCAGGGGAAGGCCATTCCATGAAGTCCCTTGTCATCGATTCCCTGCCCCCGCTTGGCACGCTGCTCCTGAACGGCAAAGCGATCAAGTCAGGACAAGAGATCAGCGTGGAAGACCTGGTCAACGGCAAGCTGGTGTTCCAGCCCGGCGCTGGAAACGCCAGCGACAACAGCGGCTCGTCATCCTTCGATTTTCGCGTCAGGGATAGCGGCGGCACCGCCGACGGCGGCCAGGACATTTCCCGCCAGCATCTGTTCAAGATGAATGTGGGCCTGTTCATCGCCGGCGACGACGACAACGGCGACCGGGCAAAAATCATGGACAAGTGGAATGGCGGCAATGGCAATGACGTGATGCTGGGCGACCACGGCGGCGTGCTTGGACTCCCGCCTCCACCTCCGGACCCTGCTGACCGACCGGGTCGAGGCGCCGAAGCCGGCAGCAGGCCTGACCATGTGCTGGCTACACCCGACATCGACCGCCTCTACGGCGGCGACGGTTCGGACATTCTTTTCGGCGATGCAATCAACACGGACCAGTTGCCCTGGGGCATCGATGGCAACCCCGCCAGACCCGAGGGCTTGCTAGACGGGTCTGGTCTGTGGGCGCTCAAACAGTTTTTGCTGCTGAAGAACGGCGTGCAGCCTACGGATGCCGATCTGCACAAGTTCATCTCGGAAAACCACGACGCCCTGGAGGTACATGGCGATACACGCGGTCGCTTCGACGTACTGTACGGCGGCGATGGCGACGACATCCTCTACGGCCAAGGCGGCAACGATGCATTGTTTGGCGGCGGTGACCGCGACATCCTGTCGGGCGGCACGGGCAACGACCATCTGGAAGGCGACGCCGGCAACGATGTCCTGATCGGCGGCATGGGCAACGACCTCTTGTACGGCGACGGCAATGGCGTCCGGTACGACGACAATAGCGACACGTTCAAATGGGAATTCAATGACCAAGGCACCACGGACGCCCCAGCAGTGGACACGGTCATGGACTTCTCGATTCAGAAGCAAGCCGATGGCGGCGATATCCTGGATCTGCAGGAACTGCTGGTCGGCGAAAATGACAGCACCCTGACCGACTATCTGAATTTCTACAAGGAAGGCAACGGCACGGTCATCAACGTGAACACCCAGGGCAAGCTAGGCACCCAGGGCGCGGACCAGAAGATCGTGCTGGAAAACGTGGACCTCACCCACGATGCCTACGGCCAGTCCATGAGCAATCAGGCCATCATCAACGACCTGCTGCAGAAAGGTAAGTTGACCGTCGACCATGCCTGAACAATAGCTCCCAGGAAGATCCGCAACGGACCTTCCTGCCCCGCATGACGCATTTTTTCCCAGGGCGCGTCTAAGATGCCCGGAAAAATGTGAAAATCCGTTTCATGCCATCGTCTCGCCGTTTCCGCCGCACGCTGAATCTGTGCCGATTGGCTTTGCTATGCCTGGCTTGCGGCTGGGGCGGAAGTTCCGCCCTGGAAGTGAATGCCGACCGGCTGCAAAGCCTGTCGGCCAGCCGCTATGGCGCGAAGGGCTCCAAAGCGGTGTCAGAATGGTTGCAGCTGATGCGCAGCCCCGCCCCAGCCCAGGAAAGAGGCGCGCTGACGCAGGCCAACGATTTCTGGAACCGCTCCCTGATGTCCGGCGAGGACATCACCATATGGAAGCAGGCCGATTATTGGGCCACGCCCTTAGAATCGCTGGGCAGAGGCGCTGGTGACTGTGAAGACTACGTTATCGGCAAGTACTTCACGCTGCTGGCGCTGGGCGTGCCGGCCAACAAGCTGCGCTTCATCTACGTCCGCGCACGGATCGGCGGCGCCGCAAGCAGCACCCAGATCGCCCACATGGTGCTGGGCTATTACGAAACTCCCAACGCCGTGCCGCTGGTGCTGGACAATCTGATCTCGACCATTTTGCCCGCCACTCAGCGTCGCGACCTGACGCCGGTATTCAGTTTCAATGCCGACGGCGTCTACGTGGATGGCAAACCCGCCGCGCCGGTTGACCGTCTCAGCCGCTGGCGTGATCTACTTCAACGCATGGAACGGGAAGGCGTGCGCCCCTGATGTCCGGAAATAAGACTATGTCCATACTTCGACAGCTATTGCTCAGCGTTACCCTTGCCATCGGCGTCATCCTGCTGGGCACGCTGGCGCTCAGCGTGAACTCCGCCAGGGAATACCTGTCAGGCCAACTGCAGGTGCAGAGCACCGATGCCGCGGTATCGCTGGCGTTGTCGCTCTCGCAGCCCGCGAACAATGATCCGGTCGTGCAAGAGCTGCTGGTATCGGCGCTGTACGACGGCGGACACTTCTCGCTGGTACGCCTGGCCGATCCGGAAGGCAAGGTCCTGATCGAACGGAAATCCACGGCCACCGCGGCGTCGGTTCCCGCCTGGTTCCAGGCGCTGGCTCCACTGACGGCGCAATCGGCCAGCCATGCCGTCAGCGACGGCTGGCGTCAGATTGGCGAAGTCACGCTGATCGCGAACGACGCCTATGCCTGGGAAGCCCTGTGGCGCAGCAGCCTCAAGATGATCGCCTTGGTGGTGGGTGCCGGCATCCTGTGGGCCGTGTTTGCCTTCATGCTGGTAGGCTGGATCAAGAATCGCCTGCTGCGCGAAATCAGCGACCACGTGCGCAGCATCGGCCAGGAATCGCCGACCGAGCAGGTCGAGGCGCGCGTGCCTGAACTGTCCGGGGTGGTGCAGGCCCTGAATCAAACCCGCGAACGCATCCATGCCAGCGTCGAAGAGCAGAACGCCAAGATCGAATCGCTGGAGCTGGAACTGAACCAAGATCCGGTCACCGGGTTGCCTAACCGCAAGTACTTCGTCAACGAGTTCCGCCGTGCGCTGGAAACCCATGCCATCGCGACGGGACGCAGCATCGACGGCGGCCACGTGCTGGTGTTCCGCCAGCGCGACCTGGCGGACCTGAACCGCCATATGCCGCGTGAGTTCATCGACCAGTGGTTGCGCGCGGCCTGCGAGCGCATCCGCGGCACCCTCAAGAGCATGCATGTGGCCTCGCCCCTGCTGGCCCGCCTGAATGGCTCGGATTTCGCTTTGCTGCTGCCCGGCTGCGCGGCTCCCCAGGCCATGATGGTGGCAGAGCAGGTACGCGCCGACCTGCACGCTTCGCGTATCCCCGTGGGTGAAGGGCATTTGTGCCGCTGGGCGCAGGCCATGACCGACTATGGCCACGGCAGCCAGGCCGGCCCGGTGCTCGCGCGCCTGGACTTCGGCTTGATGCGGGCGGAAAGCGCTGGCAACGACCAGGTCGTGATCGCGGGCGCGACCGACATGCAGTCGCCTTCGGAATCGGGTGAACGCGCCTGGAAGGACGCAATCCAATCCGCGCTGGAAGAGCACCGTTTCGAGCTGTCCACGGAAAACCTCCAAGCCACCGATGGCAGCATCGTCCGCACCGAAGCGATGCTGATGATGCGCACTGCCGCCGATCAGGTGCCGATTCCCGCCACGCTGTTCATCCCGCCGGCGGTGCGCCTGGACCTGGTGGCCGATTGCGACCTGGAGGCCGTCAGCCTGGGGCTGGATTGGCTGGCTGCCAACACCGGCGAACTCGCCGTGCGAGTGGCGCTGCCCTCCTTGCGAGGCCAGAAATTCTTCCGCCAGTTGGCCCTGCTGCTGACCGAACACCGGCCGCTGGCGCGCCGCCTGTACTTGGAAATCGACGCGCACGGCCTGGTGGAATGCCACGAGCAGATCGCGACGCTGGCCCGCGTCGCCTCGGAGTTCGGCGCGCATATCGGTGTGCGCCGCCTGGCGCAGCAGTTCGGCGCGGTGGCGCAACTGCACACGCTGCCCTTGTCGTACGTGAAACTGGGTGGGGGCTTCGTCGGCGGCATGTCTCAAAGCCCCGGCAGCCAGCAGTTGACGGCTTCGGTGCTGGAAACCGCACGCAACCTGAAGATCGCGGTCTATGCCGAGGATGTGCCGGACGCCGAAACGCAGCGCATTCTGGCCAGGCTGGGCATAGGTATCATGCGCGGCCCCGGTGTCAAGACGGCCGCGGCCTAAGGCGGCCACAGCCAAGACCCCGGTCAAAAGCCACCGCGGCCGCCGCAGCAGCCTTAGCGGGAGGCTTTGCCTTTCGATTGTTCGTAAAGCGGCAGCACCTGCTGCGCGGCGGCCTGCAGATCGCTGATGCGCGATGCGGCCGAGGGGTGGGTCGACAGGATTTCCGGCGGGGCGCTGCCCTGATCGGCGGCGCCCATCTTCTGCCACAGCGTCACGGCGGCGCGCGGGTCGTAGCCCGCCCTGGCTGCCAACTCCACGCCCATGCGGTCAGCTTCGGTTTCATGCGTGCGGCTATTGGGCAGCGTGAACATGACGCTGGTGAACTGCCCGCCCAGGTCGGACGCCGCGGAAGACCCAGTGGCGATAGCCAACACCGACAGCCCCAGGTTGGTCGCCATCTGCTGGGATACGCGCTCGCGCGCATGCTCGCGCAAGGCGTGCGAAATCTCGTGGCCCAGCACCGCCGCCAACTCATCGTCCGTAGGTTTGATCTTGCCGAGCAGCCCCGTGTAGACGGCGATCTTGCCGCCCGGCATGCACCAGGCGTTGATCTCGTTGCTGGACAGCACATGCACTTCCCATTTCCAGCTGGCGGCGTCAGGCCGGAAGATTCCCGCCTGCGCGATCAACCGCTGCGAAATGGTGCGAACCCGCGCAACCTGTTGGGCGTCACGGTCCAGCAGGCCCTTGGCCTGCGCCTGCTTGAGTATGTCGGCGTACTGCTGAGTGGCTTCCTGCTCCAGCGCTTGCGAAGGCACCATGCTGGACATGTATTGGGTCCGGTTGACGCCGATGGCGCCCGACTGCGTGGTGTTCATGCCGGTGCAGCCCGCCAGGGCCGCCAGCGCGAGCGCAGCGCCCGCATTGCGCAGCAGATGACGTTTCCGGTTCATGGCAGGCCTCCCAGCCGATTCGAAGAACGACAGCGTATCAGACTACCGGATCGCCGCACTGACCGCGGTGGCGCAAGGCATGGTCGATCAGGACCAGCGCCAGCATTGCTTCGGCGATGGGTGTGGCGCGGATGCCGACGCAAGGATCGTGGCGTCCCAGGGTCTGCACCATGACCGGATCGTTGGCGCGATTCACGGAGCGGCGTTCGACCCGGATGCTGGAGGTCGGCTTGATGGCCAGCGACACGGTGACTGGCTGACCGGTTGAAATGCCGCCCAGCACCCCGCCGGCGTTATTGGTCAAAAAACCGTCCGGCGTAATTTCGTCGCCGTGCTCCGAGCCTCGCTGTGCGATGCTGTCGAAGCCCGCGCCGATCGACACGCCCTTCACGGCATTCAAACCCATCATCACGTGGGCGATGTCGGCGTCCAGGCGGTCATAGATCGGTTCCCCCCAGCCCGCGGGAAGGTTCTCGGCCACGACTTCGATCCGGGCGCCCACGGAGTCGCCGTCGCGGCGCAATTGGTCCATGTAGGCTTCCAGTTCCGGCACGACCTCGGCGTTGGGCGCGTAGAACGGATTATTGGGGACCTCGTCCCAGGAAACGAAGGGAATCGCGATGGGGCCAAGCTGACTCATGTAGCCGCGCACCTTGACACCGTATTGCTCTGCCAGCCACTTCTTGGCGATGGCGCCCGCCGCTACCGTCGGCGCCGTCAGGCGCGCCGACGAGCGGCCGCCTCCGCGCGGGTCGCGCACCCCGAACTTACGCCAGTAGGCGTAGTCGGCATGGCCCGGACGGAAGGTATCCGCGATGTTCGAGTAATCCTTGCTGCGCGCATCGGTGTTGCGGATGAGCAGGCCGATAGGCGTGCCCGTCGTCACTCCCTCGTATACGCCAGACAGGATTTCCACCTGATCGGCTTCCTGGCGCTGCGTCACGTGGCGGGACGTGCCAGGACGGCGGCGGTCCAGTTCGAGCTGGATATCGGCAGCGTCCAGCGACAGTCCCGGAGGACAGCCATCCACGACGCAACCGATGGCCGGCCCGTGGGATTCGCCGAAATTGGTGACGGTAAAGAGGGTACCTAGGGTGTTGCCGGGCATAGGGAGTCGAGAGGTCGGGTTTGCAAGCAACCCCGATTATGACACCGCCGAGGCCAAAGCCTGGATTTCGGAGGCCGGCGCGGGACGTCCCAACAGGAAACCTTGCATCACCCGGCATCCCAGGGACTTCAGGATCTCTCGTTGGCCCTCGGTTTCAACGCCTTCCGCCACCACGGGCAGATGCATCGCCTGGCACAGGCCGAACAGCGCCGACACCACTTCGCGGCTGCCGGCATCGGACTCGAGCGCGGAAATGAAGCTGCGGTCGATTTTGACCCAATCGATGGGCAGGCAACGCAGGTGGTTCAGGCTGGAATAACCGCAGCCGAAATCGTCCAACGCCACGCCTATGCCCATCGCCCGCAGCGTGTTCAGGATTTTCACATGACGTTCGTAGTGCAGGATGAACAGTGATTCCGTGATTTCCAGCACCAGTTTGCGCGGCGCCAGATTGGCGGCAGCGAGCGCATCCGACACGAGTTCGACCAGACCGTCCTCGTTCATCTGCTTGACCGACAGGTTCACATGCACGCGCCAGGTCGCCGGCCATAGCGCCGCCTGCGTACATGCCCGTTCCAGTATCCAGGCCCCCAGCGGCACGATCAGGCCACTGCGTTCGGCCAGTTCGATGGTGACGGCAGGCGACACGCTGCCGAGCACGGGGTGATGCCAGCGCAGCAGCGCCTCGCATCCCTGCACCATGCCGGTACCGCTGTCACAGACCGGTTGGTAATACAGTTCGAACTGCTCCATGGCGGGTGTGGTCAGCGCCAGCCGGAGGTCGTTTTCCAGCCCCTGCTGGTCACGCTGGCGCGCCAGCATGCGGAAATCGAACAGGTTCCAGCCCGGCCCGCCGCGCTCCTTCAGCGGGAGCAAGGCAACTTGCACGCAGCGCTGCAGCTCTTCCACGCTACGGCCATGCTCGGGATACAGGGCCGTGCCGACACGGAACATGGCCATCAGCGGACGCCCGCCCAATTCATAAGGCGCGCTCAGGGCTTCCAGCAGCTTGGCCGACACCTGGGCCGCGCCCGTTTCATCCACGTCGGGTGCGCATACGGTGAACGCATCCGTCCCGGAGCGCGCCACCATGCCGCCCATGGATCGGCAGATCAGGCCCAGGCGGTTGGCCACCTGCACCAACAGGGCCTGATCTTCGCCCGCGCGCAACATGGCGCTGATCTCGGCGTACTGCTCGAAGCTCACCAGGAAGAATGCGCCGCGGCGCGAGCGGCCCTCGGCATTGTTGAGCCAAGCGCGGGCGCGCCGGTGCAATTCCTGATGATTCAGGACACCGGTCAATTCATCGCGCGTCAGCCGCTGACGCAGCAGGCGCTCCCTGCGCACGAAGACCCAGCATATCGCTACAAGTGCGCCCGCAAGCGTCAGGCACAGTGCGAGCAGGTAACTCTCACGCACGAAGCCCCCTATCCATAAGCCCCTGGCGTTGCGGTTCGAAAAGGAACCCAAGGACTGTAACATTTTTTAAAATATGCATTATTTTCGCAAAAAACGCCACACTTCAGAGGCAACGCGCCTCTTTCCCCTGTATTCCTACGGTTATTCTGGTTGCTCACGGAAGGTTCGGGATAGGCCACGAAGGCTAGCGCCGGCCCTTGATGCCATGCTCGCCCTACTACTTACGACAGCTACACCCGAAAAATTAATACACCCTGTCTCGATAGTTGTCATTCAAAACCGGGCCGCACCGAAATAATTGCACAGCTTGCCCCCTTGCGGCATGAATTTAGTAATATTCGGCACGTTCTGTGACATGTAGAATTGCTGTTCCACTGATGTATTAGTGACTTGTGTCACACCCCGTATCCAGGCCTTCTAGCGCTGATCGCGATCCGACGCCGTTCCAACCGGACACCTGGCAGTCCTCAGTTCAGGCCACGCAGCGGCCAGGAAGGGAACCTCCCAATACATGTCCACATTCCGCCGGCTACTTTTCTTCACCACACTTTTGATCGGCCTCGTCCTGTTCGGCGCGCAGGCGGTGGGGATGCTGGCGGCGCACCGCTATCTGAGCTCGCAGTTGACGCAGCAAAGCGACGACGGCGCCAACGCGCTCGCCTGGGCCTTGTCGCACGCTGCGGCTGGCCCCGACGAACGAATGGCGCTGGCGGATGATCTGTACGCGGGCGGAGATTACGCGCTGGTACGCATTACCGACGAAAGGGGCGCGCCCGCCATCGAACGGCAAACGCCGCAAACCGACTCTCAGTCCAGGGAGCACGATTGGCGCGACGCCTGGTTGAGCATGGAAGCGCCCGCCGTGTCGCGGCCTTACGCGGCACCGGACGGCAGTTCGCGGGGTATCGTCACCGTGCAGGCGGATTCGCGGGAAGCCCGCGACACCTTGTGGCAAGGCGGCGTGCGGGTCCTGGGGCTGGTGCTGGCCGCAGGCCTGCTGTGGGTCTTGTTCTCCCTCAATCTCGCGCGGCGGATGGAAGCGCGCACCTCTCGCGACATCTGCGAACGCGTGCGCGCGCTGGCCCCGGGCAACCGTAAGACCTTGAACGGCACGTGCGAGCTGGCGGGCGTCGATCAGGCGCTGGTGGACGCGCAGCGCATGGTCGCCGCCACCGTCCAGGAACAAAATGCCCGGATCGAATCGCTTCAGAGCGAGATCTACAAGGACCCCATCACCCGGCTGCACAATCGCAAGTATTTTGTCGATCAGTTCAGGCTGGCGCTGGCGGACAAGGACCCCGAAGCCGGCGGCCATCTGCTGATGTTCCGCCAACGCGACCTGGCGCAGATCAACCGGCACCTTTCGCGCGCCTTCACGGACCAGTGGCTGCGCTCATCCGCCGACCGGCTGCGCAAGCTGGTCGCCGAATTCGGCGGGCCGGCGGCCATGCTCGCGCGCATCAGCGGTTCTGATTTTGCGCTGCTGCTGCCCCGCAGCTCGGCGCCGCAAGCCAGCCTGCTGGCCGAGCGGGTGCGACGCGAACTGCGCGCCCTACGTGTACCGATGGACAAGCATGAGTCCTGCCGCTGGGCCCTGGCGATGGCTTCCTACGCGCCAGGAGACGGCATGAGCGACACGCTGGCGCGCCTGGACCACGCCCTGATGTGCGCCGAAAGCGCCGACGACGACCAGATCGCGCCGGCCAGCCGAGCGCCGGACAGCACGCACATCGGCGAGTACAGTTGGCACGACGCCCTGGTTACCGCACTCGAACAACACAGATTCTCCTTGTCCGTGCAACCTCTGCACGATCTGTCCGGCGGCCTGCTGCACCACGAAGCCAGCCTGACCCTGCACGACACCACCGGCGCCGATCCCGTGCCGGCCTCGATCTTCATGCCCCCCGCGGTCCGCCTCGGCCTGGCCGCCGAGTGCGACATACAAGCCATCCGCCTGGGGCTGGACTGGCTGTTCGCGCGTCCTGGCGCGCTGGCAGTGCCGATATCGCTGGCCTCGATCGCCCAGCCATCATTCCAGTCCAGACTGCAACGCATGCTGGCTGACCGCCCCGCCCTGAGCGCACGCCTGATCGTGGAAATCGATGCGGCAGCCCTTGCAGCGCAAGGGGCGGACCTGCACCAGCTTTGCGACATCATCGTGGCCGCCGGCGCACGGGTCGGCGTAAGCCGGCTGTCGTACCAATTCGGCGCCATCGAGCATCTGCATGAGTTCCCCTTGTCATACCTGAAGCTATGTGGCGGCTTCATCACAGGCCTGCTCCACAGCCCGGGCAGCCAGCACCTCGCCGCCACCGTAGTGGCGACAGCCGCAGCGCTGAATATCGATGTCTACGCCGAAGACGTGCCTGATCTCGCCACGCAGAACGTCCTGGCGAGCATCGGCGTCCATGCCATGCGCGGGCCTGTCGTAAACTCCGCCCATACGCACGAACTCGCACCAGATCATCCCTGGGGTTCCAGTTGACGGAAGGCATGCTGCTTCGCATCTGTTGGCTTTTTCGCACACGCTGGCCTTTGCGCCCGCGCCGCGCCGGTGACGCCCCCGCGGTTCGGCCAGTCATCCTGCCCCGCCTGGGGCTATTGCTGTGCGCCCTGCTCGGCCCCGACGCGGTCCTGGCCTATGGCGTGGGCGCGTCATACGAAGACCTGCATCTGGGCCTGACGGCCGGCGTCGCCGCAGCCTGCGGCGTGGCCTGTGCCGTCGCATGGGCGGCCACCCGCAATGCCATGTACGGCGCGGGGTTGGCCTTCATGCTGCTCGAAGGCGTATTCCGCTCCATGCCCACGCTGTTGCCGCCGGCAGCGCTGCAAGCCGGATCCTATGCGGCCTTGCTCGCCCTCACCGCCCCCCTACTCGCGGCAGCATCCGCCACCAAGCTGGCGACGGCCTGCCGCTGGGCCAGCGCGGCGTTGACGATAGTAGCGATACTGGCGCTGATCATCGCCTACGACCCAGGCAACGGCATCGCATCGGCCGCGATCGCGGGCGCCTGCGCCATCGCCAGCCTGCCGCTGGCCATCTGGTTCCTGATCCGCGGGGCAAGCAGAACACCCGCACGCGCAGCCGCGCTGATCTTGGCTGGCGCTTATGGCATATCGGTCTGGCTGCTGGGACATGACGCCTGGTTGCCCCAGGGCGCGGGCGGAACGGTCGCCGAACTGGCGCGACTACTGCTGGTATCGAGCGCCTTGGTTCTGCTCGCGATCCATCAATCCAGTGGCCTGCAACAGGAAGTGAAACACGCAGTCCAGGAACACAACAATGCGGAACACGTGGCCCAAGGCGAACTAAGGCTGGCGGAACTGGCCGGCGCACTCGATACGCAACGCCAGATGAACGCGCTAATCTCGCACGAATTGCGCGCACCGCTTGCCACCGTCAGTGCGGCAGCCCAGTCCCTGGACATGATACTTGCCGAAAGCGGCGAGGCCGTGGACAACCGCCTGGCGCGCATCCATCGCTCGGTCACCCGCATGACCGAACTCATGGATCAGCTGCTGAATCAGGACAGGCTGGGCGAACAGGCGTGGACGCCGCGCGGCGAACAAGCGGACATGGCGGATCTGGTGCGCGATGTCGTCACCGCGATGCAACCCGATACGGCGCATGCGCTGATGTTGCAGGCCGGCGCCTCCCTGCCGGTCTACTGCGACCGCCCCTTGACCAGTGTGGTGGTGCGCAACCTGATCCACAATGCTATCAAGTATTCGCCAGCGAATGAACCCGTCCGCATCGAAACCGGCGAAACCCGGGTGGAGGGCATTCCCATGGCTTGGGTGGCCGTCACTGACCGCGGCCCAGGCATCGGCGTGGAGGAACAGGCCAAGATCTTCGAACCGCATTTCCGGCGCTCGGCGCACCGGGAGACTCAAGGCATGGGCATTGGCCTATACCTGGCCCGGCGCATCTGCCAGAACCAGGGCGGTTCATTGACCATGGAAAGCCAGGTGGGCGTGGGCACGCGCTTCGTCGTCACCTTGCCGTCCAGCGCGCCAGCGGCTTGACCGCCGCGGGCATTTTCAGGCAGCGAACACGTAACCCTGGCCGCGCACCGACAGCACCGGCAACTTCAGGCCCGCGCTCTGTGCCTTGGCGCGCAAACGGCTGACCAGCACATCGATACGGCGCAATTCAAAGCCCCCTGGGCTGTCCGGCAGGAACAATTCCGCCAGGACCTGCCGGCTGACCGCGCTGCCGGCGGCATCCATCAGAGCGATCAGGAAGGTGCGCTCCTGGGCGCTTAAATGCAGCGAAGCGCCATCGGGCGCCACCAGAATCCATCCGCCGTCCTGCAGGGACCATGAGGTGTCGGCGGTGGCGCGCGTCTCCGCATCCACGGGACGCGGCGTCTTGGCCAAGCGCATCCGGCGCGCCAGACTGCGGATGACCGAACTGAGCTCCAGCAAATCCACGGGCTTGGTCATATAGACATCGGCGCCGCCTTCCAGGCCGCGCACCCGGTCTTCCAGCGCGCTGCGGCCTGTCAGCATGACGATACCAACCGGACTGAGGGCGCGCAGGCGGGTCGCCACGGAGAAACCGTCCTCTCCTGGCAAGTGGGCGTCAAGAATGACGATATCGCAAGGTTGTTCCTGCAACCGGCGATAAAACGCCGCGGCATTGTCACAGGCAAATGCCACCCGGAAACCATAGCCACCCAAGCCTAACGCCAACTCCTCCCGGAAGTCCGCGTCATCCTCAAGCAGACCGATACACAGCAAACCATCTGCGCCAGCCATATTTAGAGTGCTTTATTTTGAAGATTATCGACAAATGCCCCGCAGACGCAGCGTCCCGGGTATTCCGTTGGCGACAATCTTACGTCTTTTACAATGGAAACGAATGATTGCAGTGAAAAAAACTGCGATATTCCTTGTCCAAATAGTTATTTTCCCGTAAATCCCGGGAAAACCGCTTGCACCCTGCTCTGGTTTGTACGGCTGGCGGCCGTTATCACGAGGAACAACTAACCTCCAGGCTGCCTGCCCAATCCGGCGGCAATGCCGCATACCGCTCATGGCCGGGCTGGGCCTCGTAGGGATTGCGCAAGAGCTTCATCAAGGTGTCGATCTCGCCGGCATCGCCCGATTTAGCCGCCCGGATCGCCTCCTCCGCCAAGTGATTGCGCAGCACGTAAAGCGGATTCACGCGATTCATGCCCGCAGTTACATCCTGCACCGGCCGTCCATCCTGCGCATGCCGCTCCACCAAGCGGTCCAGCCAGGCCCCCGCCGCCGGCCGGTCGATGAACAAGTCTGCGAACGCAGCGCGCTGGCCCGACAGGGCATCGGCCAAGCGCCGCCAGGTCAATGTGAAATCCGCCTGATTGGCGTCCATCAACTTGAGCAGATCGTCCAGCAGCGCTTCGTCGGCCGGCTGCCATGCGGCCAGGCCCAGCTTGGCGCCCATGCGGTCATGGAAGGCACGCGTGAAGACCGCCTCGAATTCGTCCAGGACCGCCCGCAGACTCTCCACGTCCTGCACCAGCGCGTGCAGGCTGCCTCCCAGGCGGTAAAGATTCCATAGCGCCACGGACGGCTGGCGGTTCCAGGAATAACGCCCTTCCGAGTCCGAGTGATTGCAAATATGGCCCAGGCGGAAACCGTCCATGAAACCGTACGGGCCATAGTCCAGCGTCAGCCCCAGTATGGACATATTGTCGGTATTCATCACGCCGTGACAAAAGCCCACCGCCTGCCAGTCCGCCATCAGCAACGCCGTGCGCCGCGTAACGGCGCGCAGGAGATTCACATAGGGCGCCACGTCATTTGAAACCTCGCCCGCGCCGGTCGCGCGGCATTCCGGGTAATAGCGGTCTATGACGTAGTCCGCCAGCGTCTTCAGCATATCGGGCTGTCGGCGTGACGACCAATGCTCGAAAGAACCGAAACGCACGAAACTGGGAGACATGCGCGTAACGATGGCGGCCGTCTCCACGGTTTCCCGCATGACGGGGTCGTCGGAAACCACCAGCGCCAGCGCGCGCGTCGTAGGCACGCCCAGGCCATGCATGGCCTCGCCGGCCAAGTATTCGCGCACCGATGAGCGCAGCACCGCGCGGCCGTCGCCCATGCGCGAGTACGGCGTCATGCCCGAGCCCTTGAGCTGCAATTCCCAATTGCCCTGGGGACCTTCGACCTCGCCCAACAGATGGGCGCGCCCATCGCCCAACTGGCCAGCCCAGACGCCGAACTGATGGCCGCTGTAAACCGCGGCCAGCGTGTCGCCGCCCGGCAGCGGCTGGGCGCCGGAAAACACGCTCAGGAATTCGGGCGTGGACAAGGCGGACGGGTCCAGGCCGATCAGTTCCGCCGCCTGCGCATTGCCGTGCAACAGCCGCGGATTGTTCAAGGCCTGGGGCTCGAGCCTGGAGTAGAACGCCGCAGGCAAGGCGGCAAAGGAATTGACGACGCGCAGGTCGGACAGCTTCTGGGCGCTCATGCGCGTTGCCTCCTGGCGGCCCGCTTGGCGGGTCGCACATAGAAAATGGCGCTAAGGAAGAAAATGGTCGACAGCAGGATCTCGCCCCAGGCCATCAGCACGGACAGCGGGGCCGGATCCGACATGGCCCGCACCGCGCCCTCCATCAGATAGAGCAGCGACAACATGGACGCCCACTGGTAGGTATAGAGATTGCCGCGCAGGATGCCGCGCAGCGGAAACGCCAGCGGCAGGGCCTTGAGCAGCATCCAGGAGCCGCCGGGCCGCACCGGCGCCACCACGGTTTCCCAGGTGACGCACAGCACGATCAGGGCGAACAGCGAAACCGAGGCCAGCAGGCGCAAACGGGGATTGAGTTCGGGGTTCATGCTGCTATTATCGCCTGATGAATCGCCCCGCCGAGCCTGCCGCCACTACGCCGGCGGCCACCGAGCACTCGACCCCGCGCTCTTCATGGATCGCGCGGGCCGGACGCGTCGTGCGCTTCAGCGCCGAACGCGCCGGCGAAGAAAAACTGCTGCAAGTGGCGTCCAGCCTCACCTTCACCACCGTCCTGGCCATCGTGCCGATGCTGGCCGTGGTCCTGTCTCTATTCACGGCTTTTCCGGTATTCCAGGAATTCCGCGTCGCGCTCGAGGATTTCCTGACCAACAGCCTGATGCCCCCGTCCGTGTCGGACAACATCATGGATTACCTGAACCAGTTCGCGCGTCAGGCTTCGCGCTTGACCGCCATCGGCGGCGTGTTCCTCCTGATCACCTCGCTGTTGCTGATCATGACGATCGACAAGGCGTTCAACGACATCTGGCATGTGACGCGCCAACGCCCCCTGCGGCAGCGCGCGCTGGTGTATTGGGCCATCATCACGCTAGGGCCGGTGGTGGCCGGCGCCAGCCTTTGGGCGACCTCGTTCGTGGCGCGCGAATCACTGGGCCTGGTCCGGGACGTGCCTGAAGCCCTCAGCGTCGCGGTGTCGTTCATCCCGCTGATATTGACCGCTCTCGGTTTCGCCACGCTGTTCGTCATGGTCCCGAACCGCGAGGTCCTCTGGCGCGACGCCCTGGTCGGCGGCTGCGTGACCGCGGTCGTGCTGGAAATCATGAAGTCGGCGTTCGCCTATTACCTGACGCGCTTCCCCACCTACACCGTGATCTACGGCGCATTCGCCACCCTGCCGATATTCCTGCTTTGGATCTACCTGTCGTGGCTGGCCGTGCTACTGGGGGCGATCCTGGCTTCCAGCGCGCCTCTTATCCGCCTGGGCCGCTGGGAAATCAACCGCTATCCCGGCGCGCCCTTTGTGGATGCCGTGGATGCGCTGCGCGCGCTACGCCAGGCGCAGGCGGCCAATCCGCCAGGACTGCCCACCAATCTGCTGGCCGCGCAATTACGGCTGCACCAGGACGAACTGAACGAAGTGCTGGAAACGCTGGCGGAAATGGGACTGGCGACACGCAGCCCTGAAGGCCTTTGGGTGCTGACCTGCGATGCCCGCAATACCTCGATGGCGCCCGTGGTGGATCATTTTCTGCTGGATCGCAGCCAGCCCAGGGTCCGCAATGACCCGGAAATATTGCGAGTCGCCTCGGCCGTGATTTCGCAGCAAAATACGCCCACGCTGGAAGAAGTCTGCGGAGAAGCGCAAAATACCGAAAATGGAATCGCTCCGGTGCTGCAGCTGGAAGCGAAAAAGAACTAGTAAATAGGATAAGGGCGCAGTCCGCCCAGGAGGAACCGATGTTGAAGGTCAGCGAGATTTTGCGCGTCAAGGGCGATACGCTCTATACGGCGTCGCCCGACATGCCTGTATCCCAGGCCGTGCAAACAATGAGCGAGCAGGACATAGGCTCGCTGGTCATCATGGAATTCGGGACGCTGACCGGCATGCTCACGTTCCGCGAGATCATCCGCCACATGCATGCACATGGCGGCGCCGGCGACACCACCATCCGCTCCATCATGGACGACGCGCCGGTCAGCGTGTCACCCAACACCAGCGCCGACGAAGTGCAGCGCCTGATGCTCGAAAAGCATGCGCGCTATATCCCGGTCATGGACGGCCCCACCCTGATGGGTGTCATTTCGTTCTACGACATGGCCCAGGCCATCGTGGCGGCCCAGCAGTTCGAAAACAACATGCTGAAGGCCTACATCCGCGATTGGCCTACGGAAACCGCTGAACCGGCCAAGTCCTGAGCCCCTGGCCAGCCGCCGCTGGCCTGCCGTCACACCCCAGCCGGCGCCGCCTCGACCGCGGCGCCGCGCATATCAGGCGCATGCCGCTGGCTGCGCCAGGCATCGTAAATCAGTTCAGGATTGTTCGCGGCCAGCAAGGCCGGATCGGACAGCATGCGACGCCAGCGGCGCGCGCCAGACTGGCCGTTCACCAGCCCCAACATCGGCCGCGTCATCACCCGCAGCGGCACGCCCACGGCGACTTGCCGCGCCGCGTACTCCATCATGGCGTCGACCACCTGCGCGTCGCTGGGCAGGCGCAGCGATGGCCACAGCTGCAAGGACACTTCGGACAGCACCCGCGGCGTATGCCAGGCGGCCCGGCCCAGCATGACGCCATCGAAATCACCCGCGGCGCGCACCGACTGCCCGGCGTCGGCCAGGCCGCCATTGAGTACGAACGTGCAATCCGGGAAGTCGCGCTTCAATTGCCGCACCACCTCATAGCGCAGGGGCGGAATCTCGCGGTTGTCCTTGGGCGTGAGCCCCTTGAGCACCGCGTTGCGGGCATGGGCGATGAACACCCGGCAACCGGTGTCATAGACCTTGCCGACGAAATCGCGGACAAATTCATAGGACTCGTCATAGTCCAGCCCAAGCCGGTGCTTGACGGTGACCGGAATATCCACGGCGTCCTGCATGGCCTTCATGCAATCGGCCACCAGCGCAGGCTCAGCCATCAGGCAGGCGCCAAACGCCCCCTTCTGCACCCGCTCCGAAGGACAGCCGCAATTCAGGTTGATCTCGTCGTAACCCCACTTCTTGCCTAGCCGAGCCGAATGCGCCAGGGCGTCGGGCTCGCTGCCGCCCAGTTGCAGGGCCACGGGATGCTCGGCCTCGTCAAAATCCAGGTGACGTTCGACATTGCCGTGCAGCAACGCGCCGGTAGTGATCATTTCCGTGTACAAGCGGGCGCGCGGCGCCAGCAGCCGATGGAAAAAGCGGCAATGGCGGTCGGTCACATCTATCATCGGGGCGACGCACAGCCGCCAGTCGGGGGAGTCCAAGAATCACTCTACAAAACAAGGGGATGCGGTATTTTACGGTGCTTGGCGGCTTTGTGTCCGGCCGGCGGCTCCGACCGCTCAACCGGATGGCGGACAGGCCCGCCCGCCATGTGGTCTAAAATTGCGCCGCCGCAGCCGAAACAGGCGTGCCGCGCGTCCGTTAACCCCTAGATTCCGCACATCAATGGCCGTATTCACCCCTGTCTCCGAAGACGACGCTCGCGCCCTCCTGGCGCATTTCGATCTGGGCGAGTTTGTCTCGCTTCGGGGGATTACGGCGGGTATCGAGAATACCAACTACTTCCTGTACACGACCCGCGGCGAGTACGTGCTGACGCTGTTCGAGGTGCTCACGCAGGCGCAGTTGCCGTTCTACATCGAGCTGATGTACCACTTGGCCGAGCGCGGCATTCCCGTGCCCCGCCCCCAGACCCTGGGCGACGGCACCCGCCTGACGACGCTGCACGGCAAGCCCTGCGCCATCGTTTCACGCCTGCCAGGCGGCTACGAGCCCGCACCCGGCGCGGCGCATTGCGCCCTGGCCGGCGCCACGCTTGCACGCGCCCACTTGGCGGCGCGCGACTTCCCGCTGCGCCAGCCCAATCTGCGCGGGCTGTCCTGGTGGCTGGAGACGGCGCCCAAGGTCCTGCCCTTCCTGGAACCGGCGCAGGCCCAGCTTCTGTCGTCGGAGCTGGCCGACCAGCAGGCAGCCGCCGCGACGCCGGCATGGCAGGCATTGCAGACCGGCCCCGCCCACTGCGACCTGTTCCGGGACAACGTTCTGTTTGCCGGCACCTTCGAGGATCCGCTCATGGGCGGCATCATCGATTTCTACTTCGCTGGCTGCGATACCTGGCTGTTCGACGTGGCGGTAAGCGTCAACGACTGGTGCATCGAGCGCGACACCGGCGAATTCGTGCCCGAACTGGTCGAATCCTGGTTGGCGGCGTATGCGGCCGTGCGCCCGTTCACCGACGCGGAACGCGAAGTCTGGCCGCTGATGCTGCGCGCCGCCGCGCTGCGCTTCTGGATATCGCGCCTGTACGACTTTTTCCTGCCGCGGCCGGCCCAGACCCTCAAACCGCACGACCCCCGGCATTTCGAAAGAGTGTTGCAAGCACGCCACCGCCCGGGCCTGCCAATATTGCCGTAACTGTTGCTCCCCCCATAATGGGGATAGCGCGTCCCTTTTTGAGAGATCCCCCCTTTAAAGAGCCATGCAAGCAGCATTCCTACCCGCAACATCCGGCTGGCAATGGGTCCGTGACGGCTTCCGTCTGTTCCGCAAGCAACCACTGGCCATGTTCACCTGGGCCATGGCCATCAGCCTCCTGGTCATCTTCGCCACCGCGACGCCGCCGGTCGGCCCCATCCTGGTGGTGGCGCTGATGCCCATCATCACGCTGATGACGCTATCGGCGTGCAAGCACGTCGAAGCAGACCGCGTCATGCTGCCCTCGATGTGGGCCAAACCGCTCAAGCAGCCCGGCGTATTCAGGAAACTGTTCCTGATGGGGCTGCTGTACGCGGCGCTCTGCATTGCTTGCGGCCTGATCATTTTCCTGCCGTTCACCGACGCGATGGTCGAGGGCATGCGCATCGCCTCCGTGGAAAAATCCATGGAGCCCATCCTGTCCGCCATGGCCGTGCCGCTGAGCCTGTTCGCGATCACGTACGTCGTGATCGCGGCGCTGTTCTGGCACGCGCCAGTTCTGGTCGCCTGGCATGGGCTGCGGTTGATCCAGGCGCTGTTTTTCTCCGGCATCGCCTGCTGGCGCAACAAGCTGCCGTTCCTGGTCTACGGCGCCACGTGGATCCTGGTGTTTCTTTTCATCGACCTCTGCGCCGGCCTTCTGGTCGCCATCGGCCTGTCCCCGCAGCTTGCCGGAACGCTGCAGATTCCCTTCAATATCGCCGCGGGTGGCGTGCTGTACTGCAGCTTCTATCCTGCCTATACCTCCGTGTTCGGCATCGAGAATGCCGGCGCGCATCTCGACGACGGCAACGGCGCCCAGGCATAAAGCCACGCGACAGGGCGCCAGCGCCCTGCGCACCGCGAGCACCCTTCCACGCCGCGATATGAATGCCACGTCGATGGCATAACGCATGCCAAAGGTATGCACTGCGGCACAAGGCATCAACAAGATGCCGGACCGCGGCCCTGGCGGCTTGCGTCCCAGCAAACCGCGGGCGCGGCCACACCAGTCGGCTACCTTGAGCAACCTGAGCCGGCCACGCTGCCCCGATGGCTGGTCATTGCTCATTGCGCGCTCTGCAGCAATTGCACCATGACCGGGAAGGCCAGCACGATGAAGGTGCAGGGAAAGATGCAGCCGATCAAGGGCAGCAGCATCTTCACGGGCGCCTGCATCGCCAGTTGTTCCGCCCGCACGTGGCGATCGCTGCGACTTTGCGCCGCCTGCGCGCGCAGCACCGGCCCCAGGCTTATCCCCAGCGCCTCGGCCTGTGCCAAGGCGGCAGCCCAATTGCGCGCAAGCGGACTATTGCTGCGTTCAGCCAGGGCCTTGATCGCCGCGGTCCGGGAGACTCCGGCGCGCATCTCAGCCAGCGCGTCGGCCAAGGCATCGCGCAATATGCCGGCCGGGCCGCTCTGTGCGGCCATCTGCAATGCCCCGTGCACACTCAGCCCCGCCTCCACACATAAGGTCATCATGTCGAACACGAAAGGCAGATCGCGTTCGATGCTGCGCCGCCGCTTGACGCTCAAACTCCGCAACCAGAGGCCCGGCGCGGCGCCGGCCCCCAGGGCAGACGCTACCGCCCAAGGAATCCACCCCCAGGACTGAGCCTGCAGCAGAACAAGCGCTACCGTCGTCGCCAGCCCACCGGCGGCCGTTGCCGCGCTCCAGCTCAGCGCCGCCACATGCGCGTAGCTGATGCCAGCGGGCAACGCAGCCCGCTCGATCGCCCGCGTCAGCCGGATGCGCCAACGCCAGGTACACAAAGGCCCGGCCAAGGGCGCCACCGCCGCAATCCAGGGCCAGGCCGCTCGCCACCACCACGGCAAGGCGGAGGACGCGCCCTGGCTGTCCAGCAACAATGGCTTCAAGACCACCCAGGCCAACCACCCCGCAGCCAACGCGGCCGTCAACAGACTCAAGTACAGCCACATCGCAGCCTCCTCCGTCAGATATCGATCCGGACAATGCGCCGGATCAGCAGCATGCCCGTGGTCTCCAGCACCGCCACGATGGTCAGCACGCCCCAACCCACGGGCGTATGCCACAGCAAACCCATGATTTCCGGCTCCAGGCGGTCCAGCACGGCCAGCAGCAGCAAGGGCAAAGACCCTACGATCCAGGCCTGCAAACGCCCTTGCGATGTCAGCGCCAGCAGCTTCGCCTGCAATTGCAGCCGGGCGCGCAGGGTCTGCGCGATGCTCTCCAGCGCCTCCGCCAGATTGCCGCCCGTCTGTGCCGCAATGCGCATGGCAGCCACGACGAGAGCGGTCGAATCGGCCGGCATGCGATTGCGCAGGTTTTCAAGCGCGGAGTCCCAGGGCACTCCCATGCGCTGCTCGCGCAGCATCAAGCCGAACTCCTGGGCCAACGGTGCGCCGCTCTGCTCGACGACGTGGCGCAGGCCTGTCGTCAATGCCGCGCCCGCGCGCAGAGCGGCGGCAAGCATCAACAACGCCATCGGCAGTTGCTGCTCAAACCGGCGGGCGCGCCGACGTCGCAACGCGTTCACAAGCGCACGGGGCAAGCGCGAGGCAAGCGCCGCAGCCATGACGGACACCAGACCGCTACCCGTGGCGGCAAAGGCCAAGGTTGCCGCCAAGGCGGCGCAGGCCACTGCGCCGGCCCACAATTGGGCCGGATCTATAAACAGGAACACCTCGCTCAGGCGCAAGCCCGCCTCCTGCGTGTAGACCTCGCGATAGCGACGCAGCGCCGGCGCAAACCAGCTCTGGACCCGCCAAGCCAACAGCAGCACGGAGATCATGGCGGCCCCCGCCGCTAGCCAGATCATGGCGTTCCTTGCGAAAAAATTGCAGTCCCCGGCGCCGCCTTCTCCGTGTCGGAAAACCAGGCAGGGTCGAAGGCCTCATCGGGCTGTGTCCAATCGCGCGCGAAGCCGGGCAAGGCGCCGCAGCCGAAGAAACCCCGGACGCGGTCGTACCGGAACAAATCCTGGAGCTGGATACGTCCGCTTTCCATGCCGGTGATCTCCGCGATCGACGTCACGACGCGCCGCCCGTCGGCCAGCCTGGCCTGCTGCACCACAATATCCACGCTGGCGGCGATATGCTCGCGCACCGCCGCCAAAGGAAGGTCCAGGCCGGCCATCAGGATCATCGATTCCAGGCGTCCCAGCGCATCGCGAGGCGAGTTGGCATGCAGCGTCGTCAGGGAGCCCTCATGGCCGGTATTCATGGCGGTCAGCATGTCGAATGCCTCCGGCCCGCGGCACTCGCCCACCACGATCCGGTCTGGCCGCATGCGCAACGCGTTGCGCACGAGCTCGCGGATGTCGATGCGCCCGCGCCCCTCCTGGTTGGCGGGACGCGCCTCCAACGCCACCAGATGATCGTGGTTAAGGCGCAACTCCGCCGCGTCTTCGATGGTGACCACGCGCTCGCCATCGGGAATCTCGTTGGACAGGATGTTGAGCAAGGTCGTCTTGCCGGCTCCCGTGCCTCCGGACACCACAAGGTTTCTGCGCGACCGCACACAGAGCGCAAGGAACTTCGCCATGGCGCCGCTCAGCGAACCCGCCGCGATCAGATCGGACATGCCCGGGCGCCGCTGCGGGAACTTGCGTATGGTCAGGCTCGCGCCTCTCATGGCCACCGGCGGAATGATGGCATGCACCCGGGATCCATCCGCCAGCCGGGCATCCACCATCGGCGAGCTTTCGTCGATGCGCCGCCCCAGGGGCGTGACGATGCGCTCGATGACCCAGCGTAACGATTGCTCGCTGGTGAAGGCCGCCTGGTGGCGCGACAGGCAGCCGGCACGTTCGACGTAGATCTCGTCATGACGGTTGACCATGATCTCCGTGATGTCGGCGGCGGCGAGCAAGGGCTCCAGAGGCCCCAGGCCGACTGCTTCGTCCAGCACCTCGCGGCAAAGCGCTGCCCGGTCCGCCCCAGGCGGCAAATCCTCGTCGGAAGCGACGATATGCGTCAGCAGCCGCTCGGCCTCCGCACGCAGCATGCCGTCGCTCATGCCCGCCACGTCACGGCGGCGCAGGTCCAGCGCCGCTAGCAAGGCTGCATGCAGGCGCCGGCGCTCCTGTAGCTGATGCAGCGGCGCGCGCGCCGGCAACGGCGTTGCAGGCGCGGCCAGCGTCGGCGACTGCTGCGCTGCAGCCATATCGCGCGCGGCGCTGTCAGCCTCCGGACCATTCGATTCGCCGGTGTGCTCGGAGGCGACCGCCAGCGACACCCGCAGCCGACAAGGCCCGATCAATATTTCATCACCGGGCAATACCGGCACGTGGCGCACGATCCTCTCGCCGTTCACCAGCGTCCCACCCAGCGTTCCCAGGTCTTCAAGAGCAATACCGGCCTCTTCGCGCACCAGACGGGCGTGCTGGCGTCCCACACGCCAGTTCACAATGCGCAAGCCGCAATGCGCGCCGCGTCCGATCAGCACGGGAGCGGCCAGTGTCGCTTTGTCCACCGTGGCGTCCTCGAACATCATTTCTATGTCGATCATGGCCTCGTTTCCGTTGGGGGAGTCGGGACACCTTCAGGTCGCGCGTCCCATTGCGAGCCCGCGCCCGCGTAGGCATCCCAGCCTGACGCGGCAGGCACGGCGGTTCCCAGGCGAGGCGCTTCGGGAAATGCCGCTTCCAGCACGCCACGCCCACGCCGCACACGGTCCGCCATGGCGGGCTCGGCCTGCGCAATCAGCTTTGGCGTCACAAATATGGCGAGCTCGGTTTCCCGCAACTGATAGCGCCGGGACGAGAACAAGGCCCCCAGGACCGGGATGTCCTTCAGCCATGGCAGCCCGTCGCTTGCCTCGTCCCGCTCGCGCGACAGGAAGCCGCCGATGACCAGCGTATCGCCCGACCGCACGTTGAATTCGGTTGACGCGCGGCGCGTGCGCAACGCCGGTCCGCCCGGCACGCTCAGCGCGTTGTCCACCGAGCTCGCCTCGACTTCGATCAAGGAACGGATGATCCCGTTACGGTCGACACGAGGGGTAATCCTGAGCATGACGCCGTAGGGCTTGAACAGCGTGGTCGAATTGCCGCGCGTATCGGTTGACGAGTAGGGAACCTCGCCACCGGCCAGAAAGGTTGCGCTGGCGCCACTGCGCGCCAGCAATTGAGGCTGGGCCAGCATCACGGCTTCCCCGCTTTGAGCCAGCATCGCGATGCGCGACGACAACAACGCATTGACGCCGAAGTAGCCGGCCGGCGACGAGACCCGGCCCATCGTTTCTATGATCTCCTCGCCAGGGCGGCTCACGCGCCCCCGGGACCCCGCATCCCAGGCCAGGCCGGCATTGATGCCGCCTTGGGACATTCCGTCCCAGCGCACACCGAGATCCCTCAGCTTCGATGTGGGGATCTCCACGACCTGCACGTCCAGCTGCACCATGCGGTCCCAGCCCACTTGCCCGGTGAAATCCAGCACGGCGGGATAGCGGTCTGCCAGGGCCGTGATACGCAAACGGTCGTCGTCGGAAAGGTCGTCGCCTTCGATCAGGATGCGACCGCCCACCTCGGTGCTGCGCGCGCCAGGAATGCGGGCCAGCAAAGCCTCGACTTCCGCACGCAGGCGCGGTGCCCCGGCCGGCACGACCCTGAGTTCATAGGCCTTGGCGCGGGCGCCGTTGGCCCAGACATGCAGAGACGACACGCCCTCGGCGCGGGCGAACACGATGACCTCGCGCCCTTCGGCCTCGATGGCGCCGATCACCTGACCATTACCTATCGCCACACGCTTGACGCCGGGGTGCGAAAGAATCCGCGTTTCGCCCACCTGGAGTTCGATCTCCTCGTCCGCTGGCCACGCTGCCGGGCTGACGAGGCATAGCGCCCAGGCGAATATGCTGGCAACGGCGCGCCTCATGGCCGCCCCCTTTTATGTCGAGACGGGACGGCCGCTTCAATCTCCATTGCTCTTTCATCTGCCGTGGACTCCAGCCGGTCGCCATACAAAATGGTCACGCCCGGCGCATTGCGGCGCTCCAGGTCCAATCCGATCAGCGAAGCAAGATCGCCTTGCGCTGCGCCGCTGACCACGGCGGCATCATCGCGATGGCGCAGCATCGCCGTCAGCACCCCGCTCTGCCGGGCCGCCACGAATCGCATCGCCTCGTCCGGCGTCGCCGCCAAGGTGATATTGCCGCCCTTGTTTTCACCATCGGCCTCGCCCCCGACCATCAGCACGCGCATGCCTTGCAAGAGAGGCACGGTCAGTTCCTGCTGGCGATGCGCGAAGCTCACATAGATGTCGATGGCATCGCCCACGCGCAACACTTCCGCCAGACCTCCCAGGTCGGTGGCCGCCACCGTCAACGCGCGTTGCCCGCTACGCAGGCGGGACGCCAAGGCCGGAACCGGCGCGGTGAACGTCAAATGCCCCCGGAGCAAGGGTTCACCGTTGGCGACATCGGCCAGCAAGGTGGCGCCAAGCAGGCCAGAAAGATCCAGGGGATCGATGCTGGCCCGCGAAGCCCATGGCTCCGGGATCTCGCGCACGGCGAGATGCAGCTCTTCGAGTTGCGTGCCCGCGGGCAAGTCATACGCCGCGACCAGGCGGCTGACCATCGGCGTGCGCGCCTCGGCCTCCAGCGCCTGGACGCGCTGCTGCACGTGCTCTCGCACCGCCCACGCGGACACCAAGCCCGCGATCAGCGCGATGGCGTACACGCCCGTTCTGCGCAGGCGCTGCAGGACATGGGTGATCCAGAGCCTCATGGCGATCTTCCGCTGACCAGAAGCCCGCTGCCGCCTTCCAGCGGCACCAGCGACAACCGCATGCGCGCGCCCGGACGGATCCACCAATGCGCTGACTCCTCGGACGCCGGCACACGACGCCAGCCGTTCTGGGCCAGGCGCTCCTCCAGCAGCGGAGCCAACTGCCTCGGCGGCAAGGCGTATTGCCAGATGCGTTCCGAGACTCGCACGCCGTCCTCCATCACCGCCACGTCCAGCCTCTGACGAGCGCCAGCCGGGAGCCAGGCAGGCAGCGGACTATCTGGCGCAGCCAGCAGGCTGACCGCCGAAATGCTTCCGGCCGTGCGGCGCGCGCCCAGGCCTTCCATCTGGACGACCCAGCGCTCTTGCCCCACCTGACCCGATAGGATGGCTTGGCCGGACAACACGTTCAGGTCGGCCAGAGCGGGCTGCTGCGCTGACAGGTAGCGGATCAGTTCGGGCGTGCTGAGAGGCGTATCGAATATGAGCACGCGTGCGGGGATGCCATGCAGCCAGATGCTTTCCGCCAGCAGCCCGCGCCGCGAACCCGCAGGAAAACGCAAGGCTTCCAGCGCGGTGACGCCGGACCGGGTCCTGGTGGCGGCTCCTGCCTCGTTGCCGTCTTTCGCCCGATCCTGCGCGGCGGCAATGTTGCGCCCCCCCACCAAAGCGACGGCCAGTGCACCAGCCAGCAACAGGCGTAGTGTTCGTGCCACCGCCAACGTCCGCCAACCACTACCCCATGGGGCAACCTGCCCCACAGGCAATGGCGAAAGACAAAGTCCGATCATTTGCCCGCCCCCTTGCGATTGCTAAGCCGATCCGCGGGCACCACATCCGCCCATTCGGACAGCCAGTCCAGCGACAGGCCAGGCCTGCGCCACGGCCCGTCCAGGCGGTCGACAACAGGCTTCAAACGCCGTGCCTCCGCCAGCGAAGCGCTTTCAGCCCTGCGCCAGGATGTTGGCGCACGGCCGATGCGGCGCTGCGCGTCGGTGTCGCCGTGCGCATACCCGGCGCCGCTTGCCACGTGCGTGCGGCGGGCGATGCGCAACCAGGCCGCATTGTCCCGGTCACGGCGCGCAGTGCTTGCCGTCGCGGTCATCAGTTTCAGTTCCGCGCCGAACCATTCGTCCTGCAAGGCGGTGACCTGGGCTGGCGCGATACCAGGCAGCGCGCTGGCATTCCGCGACAGCGCCGTGCCGCTTGGAGCGTGCTGATTCTGCGAGGGTTGCCCCAAGGCGCCGGCCATCGCGGCCTTGCGGCTGGCCTGCGCGACTTCCTGAGCCGTGAACTGCAATCCGCCTATCCAGGATGCCGCCCAAAGCAGCAGGGCCAGCAGCGGCAGCATCAGCAACGCTTCGATCAAGGCCTGCCCTTGCTGCCGCGTGCGAATCCGATTCATGGCGTCCCCCTTGCCCGCGCAGCCTCGCCCACGGTAACGGCCGACAGGCGCGCTTGCCAGTAGGGACGGAAAAGCGTGGCAAGTTCATCACGGCCGTCCGCGCGTGGTTCCGGCCGGGCAAAGTAGGTCTCCGCCGCTGAGGTCACGGTAATGGCGTCCTCCGGACCGAGGGCGGCATAGCGGAACTTTCCCTCGGGCGCCCGAACCGCGCTTTGCGCATCCGTGGTTTTCAAGGATGTACCGGCAAGCCGGACGGCCACCGCGAAGCGCAGGGCATCGCCGCTGCGCGACAAGGCGACTTCGCGATAGGCGGGCAGGCCCCGGCCCGGCCAGCGCTGAGCAGCAGCCATGGCGTATGAGTTGGCCATGGGATTGCTTATGTCATTGAGCAGATCCCAGTTGGTCGACAGTTCCACCCAGCGCCAAAAATCCTGATCGGAAAAATCGAGCGGCGGTTCATCCACGTACTCCAGGCCTTCGGGCGATTTGATCTTCTGCCCCTGCGCCGTGCCCCAGCCCATGGCGTATTCGCGAAAGTAGCAGCCCCTCCAGCGGTTGAAACGCAGTGCATGGTAGGACTGGGTGTCCAGCGCGCCCCAACGCCCGTCCGGTCCCAACCAGGTAGAGCCCCGGCGCCGCAGCTCGTGACGAAGCAGCGGGCATAGCGGTTGAACCATCCACGGATTGCGCCGTGTGGCGCTACGGCGATTGAGGAAGCCATAGCGTTCCACCGCCTGCTCGACGGCGGGTCGCAGACCTGCGTCGCGCATGGCCAGGCGGCGCCCCACGTAGCCAGGCCACCCGTCCGTCAGCAGCCGCAAACTGGCGCCTCTGGCATGCACGCCATCTGCGCCGAGTGTCGGAACATCCTCCGCAAGATTGGCGACCAGGACCTTGTTCATGATGCGACCGCGCGAATCCGTCAGACCGGCGACAGCGGACGCCGCGGCGGCTTCCAGGACCTGGTGGACGACTCTGTCGTGCTCGCCGAACGCCGCTGCCAGCCTCTGTTCCGCATCAGGCACGGCTTGCGCGGTTTGATAGGCCATGCCGACATCCGGACCAAACAACATGGTGATCAAGCCCGCGGGCGGATTGCGGCGATTGCGCTGAGACTGCAGGGTGCGGGCGTATTGCGCGGACGCACCTAGCGTGACCAGATGGGCCATGGCGACCTGATGCGCGATCTGTGTCCGGTTGATATAGGCAAGGGCATTGAGCGCGCGCGCTTGCTCCAGCGCCCCGCTATACGCCGCCGCGTCCGCGGCATGCGTCAGCCGCTGACGCGCTCCCACGGTCTGGCCCAGGTTGTACAGCACGACCAGGGAGATGCCCCCCACCGCCACCATCAGCAGGCCCAGGACCAGCGCCTGGCCACGCTGGTGGGTAAGCGATGCGCAAGAACGTGTAATCACTTCGCATCCGCGGCATTGCCGGTGAAGGACTTGAGCGACCGCGCCTTGGTCTGCGCCGCCGCTTTCTGCGCCGCCTGTTGCGCCGCACGGCTCTGCGCTCCGCCGTCCTCGCCGGCAAGTTCACGCGCCATGGCGGCGGTCTGCGATCGCACCACCTGGCCGAAGTACTGATACACCGCTATGGCCGCTACGGCGACCAAGGCCACGACCACGATGTATTCGGTCATGCCCTGTCCCAACTGACGCTTCCGCAACCCTGACATATCCGCTCTCCGGCACTGTGAAGACAGGCTTCAGTGTCGGCGTCTGCCTCCGGCGTCACAATTCGCGGATACCGAGGCGGATCAAGTTGTCGCGGCCCCATTGACAGGCAACTGACGTCAGCGGCGGCCGGCACGGGCCAGTTGCCGCGCCGAGGGCATGTATCTTGTAACCCTTTAATATTCAAGGGTTTTCCCTATTGCCCAGCCTATACCGCAGCAGTAGATTTGAGTTGCCGGGCTGTCTGACACCCATCGCGTGCGAAGCCGGGCAGGAGCGCCTCAGACTCATCTAGAGCTGGGGCGCTCTTCCATTTTGCAGCGCGCAAATGCGCATCGCGCTCAAGCATGCGGCCTGGACTCGGCCCGCCCTATCCGACGCTGGCGCCCCGCAACACACCATTGTCGATGACGATCGCGTCGCGCTCCACGACCTTCGCCCGGAAGGACCCGTCCCGCCAGACCTCCACACTTAGCGTCTCGCCGGGATACATCGGGCCAGAAAATCGCAGCGACACGGAACGCACGGCCCCTTCCGCCTCAGGCTGCAACTGCCTCGCAACGGTGTGCGACACCATGCCAAAGGTGCACAGCCCATGCAATATGGGCCGCGGGAATCCCGCGGCGCGGGCGATCGTCGGATCGCTGTGCAGCGGGTTGTAGTCGCCATTGAGCCGATATACCAGCGCCTGCTCGGGCCGGGTGCGCACCGGCACGGTCCAGTCCGGCGCACCGCCGGGCATGGCGTGCGCCGGACGCGCTTGCCTGCCGGCATTCGCCATGCCGCCATCGCCCCTGAGCACATGGGTCGCGGTAGTCCGCGCGATGAGCACTCCCGTGCCGGCATCCGTCAGGGTTTTCTCGGAATACAGCAGCAGTCCCTTTTCGCCCTTGTCCACCGCCTCGATGACGCGGGTCTTGCCTATCAGTTCGCCGGCGGCGGGAATGGGATGGAAGAGCTCCATCCCCTGCTCGCCGTGCAGCAGCCGCACCGTATCGGCCCCGATATCGGGCGCATTCAGCCAGAAACCCGGATAGCCCAGGACCACGGCCATGTACGGCAGCACCAGCGGATCGTGCCGCCTGCCCACATAGGCAAGGTCGCAGGCATCCAAGGGGTCGCGTCCCAGCCCCACTGACAGCGCATACAGCATGGCGTCGCGCGCCGTGTAGCGCTGCCTGATCTCCGGCAATTCGTAGTTCAACAGTTGCTCATGGGTCAAGCGCATGGCTTCCCTCCCCTTTATCCCAAAGACAATTCCACGTCCATGGCCGCCGAGTCAGATCGGATCCCAGCTCATCACGTCGGGCGAGCGTTCCAGGGGGTAGAAGTGCTTCTGCATCGCCGGAATGGCGACCTCGGCAATGCGCTGCGGAGTCCAGCCTTCGCTGAAATGCACCGATCGCAACGGGCGCGGCTGGCTCATCAGCATGATTTCGTTGGCGCGCACCGCGAATATCTGGCCGCTGACCTCCCGTGCGGCATCGCTCAGCAAATAGACGGCCATCGGCGCGATCTTGCCCGCCTCCATCTTCTTCAGTTTCTCCACCCGGTCCCGCTGTTGCGGCGTGTCGGTGGGGATGGAACTGGTCATGCGGCTCCAGGCCGACGGCGCGATGCAGTTGGAGCGCACGCCATACCGGCCCATGTCCAGCGCGATCATCTTGGACAAGGCCACGATGCCCAGCTTGGCCGCGCCGTAATTGGCCTGGCCATAGTTGCCGATCAGTCCGGAGGTCGAGGTCATGTGCACCATCGCTCCGCCCTCCTGTTCGCGGAAGTGCGTGGCCGCAGCCCGGCTGACGAAGAACGTACCGTCGAGATGCACCGCGATGACCGCGCGCCATTCTTCCTCGCTCATCTTGTGAAAGGAGCGGTCGCGCAGATTTCCCGCGTTGTTGACCACGCCATCGATGCGTCCGAACTGGTCCATGGCGCACTGGACGATGGCGTTGGCGGACGCATGGGTCGCAACCGAATCGAAGTTGGCGACCGCCACGCCGCCCGCTGCGCGTATCTCGGCGACCACCGCATCGGCGGGCGCCACCGGCGTCTCCCTGGCGGTCAGATCGTCGCCGTTGAGCGCGACCCCGATGTCGTTGACCACGACCTTGGCGCCCTCGGCCGCCAGTTGCAGGGCCACCTCGCGGCCTATGCCGCCTCCCGCCCCAGTCACCACCACTACCTTGCCTTGCATCATGCGTTCCATGCCTGTGTCTCCTCAAAACGGGCCTGCCGGCTGCATGCGGCAGGCCCGGTGCTGTCGATTGCCTACTCGGTCGTCACGTTGGCGCGGCGCACCACCTCGGCCCACTTCCTGCCTTCGCTGCCGATGAAGGCGGCGAACTCCGCGGGCGTGTCGGGATTGGGCACCGCTCCCTGGTCGCGGATCTGCTTCTGCATATCGGGGGTCTGAATGATCGCGACGACCTGCTTGTTGATTTCCGCCACGACGCCGTCCGGCGTCCTCGCGGGAGCCCACAGGCCGAACCACGACACGACCTCGTAGCCAGGCACGCCGGCCTCCGCCACGGTGGGCACGTCGGGCAGTTGGTCGCTGCGCTGCGCCGAGGTCACCGCCAACACCTTCAGCCGGCCGGCCTTGATGTGCGGCAGCGCCGAAGGCAGGTTGTCGAAAATCATCGAGATCTGGCCTCCCAGCAGATCCGTCACCGCCGGCGTGCTGCCCTTGTAGGGCACGTGCACCATGTCGACCCCGGTCATCATCTTGAAAGTCTCGCCGGACATGTGCAGCGTGCTGCCATGTCCGGAAGAGCCGAAGGTGAGCTTCCCCGGATGGGTCTTGCCGTAGGCGATCAGTTCCTTCACGGTGTCATACGGCGCATTCTTGGGCACCACCAGGGCATTCGGCACCATGGCCGTACGCGTGATCGGCGCGAAGTCCTTGATGGCGTCGTAGGGCATGGACTTGTACAGGCTGGGGTTGATGGCGTGCGTGCCGATCGTGCCCATCACCAGCGTGTAGCCGTCCGGCGCGGCGCGCGCCACCTGCGCCGTGCCAATGTTGCCGCCCGCGCCGGGCTTGTTCTCGACCACCACCGACACGCCCCAGCGCTCGCTCAGGCGCTGGCCTATCACGCGCGCCAGGATGTCGGTGGTGCCGCCGGCCGAGAATGGAACGTTTATGGTCACCGGCTTGTTCGGAAAGCCCTGCGCGGTTTGCGCGCCAGCCGTGCCAGCGCCTAGCAGGACCGCGCATCCCAGCAGCGCCAGGATCCTCAGGGGACGCTTGCGCGCAGAAGCTGCGGGCGCGTCTTTTTTGATTGTCTTGAACATTGTCTCCTCGCTTTTTTTATCCAGGTTCAGAGGCGGTCCGCCTCAATCCAGCAACGCAAGATCCTGCCCTTCCTCCACTTCATCGCCGACCGCCACCAGCACCTTGGCGATACGGCCTGCTGCCTCGCTCTCAACGGGGATTTCCATCTTCATCGACTCGACCTTGAACGCCTCGTCGCCCGTCTGAATCTGCACGCCCTCTTCCACGCAACAAGCGACCACGCGGCCCGCCACGTTGGAGACTATTTTTTTCATGCAAGCTCCTTTACCGACTCTGTTGAAATCACTTCCTGCAAGCCGTCGACAGTCATTGCTCCGGCCTGGAACCGCTCCGATCCGAGCACCTGAAGAATCATGGGAATGTTGGTCTTGATGCCCTCTACCCGCATACGGCCAAGCGCGCTGCTCAGTTCACCGATGGCGCTGGCGCGATCGGCCGCATGCGCAACAACCTTCGCCACCATGGGGTCGTAATGGCTGGAAACCCGGTTGCCTTGCGCATAGCCAGTCTCTATCCGCAAACCGGGACGGGACTGCGGCAACTCGAACGCCTTCAGGACGCCGGGCGAAGGCAGGAAACTCACGGGATCCTCGGCGTAGACGCGCGCCTCGATGGCATGCCCCGTCACGACAGGCTGCCTGTCGATCACCGAGGACAGCCTTTCGCCCGCCGCCAGGCGAATCTGCGCCTGCACGATATCCACGCCGGTGACCGCTTCCGAGATCGCGTGTTCGACCTGCAAACGCGTGTTGACTTCAAGGAACGAAAAGCCGCTGTCCGGCGTGTACAGCATCTCCACCGTGCCGATGACGTCGTAGCCGATCTCTCCCAGGATCGCCGACAGCCGCTGCGACATGCTGGCCACGGCCTGGCGGTCGATGGCCGGCGCCGGCGCTTCCTCGATCACCTTCTGGTATCTGCGCTGGGTGGAACAATCCCGTTCGAACAAGGACAGGACATTGCCGAACCTGTCCGCCAGGAACTGGAATTCGATATGCCGCGGAGACGGCACGAATCGTTCCATGTACAGGGCGGGGTTGGCGAAGGCCTTTTCGGCCATGCCGCTGGCGCGCTCCCAGCAATCAGATAGCGCCCGAGGATCGTGGACGGGGATCATGCCTATACCGCCGCCGCCGCCCGCAGGCTTTATCAGCACCGGATACCCGAGCGCCTCGGCCGCCTGGCGTACTGCCGCCATGTCATCCCGGGGCAGGATGCCCGTGCTGCCGCCTGCCTGCAGGCCATGCCGTTGCATCAACGTACGCGCACTCGCCTTATTGCCGAGCGCGTCGATCCACTTGGACGACGGGCCGATGAAGCAATGCCCCGCCATTTCCACCCTGCGCGCGAACTGTGCGTTCTCGGACAGGAATCCGTAGCCCGGATGCAGCGCATCGGCGCCGCAACGCGCCATGACCTCGAGCAGCAGGTCCTGGTTGAGGTAGCTGGCCCGCGCCGGCGCCGGCCCGATGCAGCAGCTCTCATCCGCCTGGCGCACATACGGAAGGTCGGCATCGGCCTCGGAGTACACCACCACGGACCGCAGGCCCAGCGCCCTCACGGCACGCAGGATACGCGCGGCGGCGGCTCCCCGGTTGGCGATCAGGATCTTCTTCATCTGCAGCACCTCAGGGCCGGTATCCGGTGGCCACCTGGCCGGGCTGGCGCAGCGGTGCGGCCAGATTCGCGAACTCGACCAGGCGCGCACGCGTGCAGGCAGGATCGATGATGTCTTCGATGACGAAGGCCTCCGCGCTACGGAAGGGCGACGTCAAAGCACGCACTCTTGCCTCGATTTCCGCGCGCTTGGCTTCGGGATCGGCGGCCGCCTCGATCTCCGACCGGTACGCCACCTCCAGGCCGCCCTCGATCGGCAGCGAGCCCCACTGGGCCGAAGGCCAGGCATAGCGGAAATTGAAACGGCTGGAATTCTGATGGCCGCCCGCGGCCACGCCGAAGGCCCGCCGCATGATCAGCGAAAACCAAGGCACCGTTGACTGCGAGACCGCCGTCAACGCCCTGACTCCGGCGCGCATCACGCCGTCCTTCTCGGCTTCCAGGCCGATCTGGAAACCCGCGATGTCCACCAGGTTCACCACGGGCAGGTGGAAGGTTTCGGCCAGGTCGACCAGACGGGTGAACTTCTCGGCGGTGTGCCGGTCCCAGCCGCCGCCGTAGTGGTAGGGATTGCTGGCGACGAACAGCACGGGCCAGCCATCCACCCGAGCCAGCCCGCCCACGATTGCCCTCCCCCAATGCCGGCCGATTTCGAACACGGTGCCGGGATCGAACAAGGTGTCCAGTATCGGCCGGATCTTGTAGACCTTGCGCGTGTCCTTCGGAATGGCGGTCCGCAACCACTCCTGTTCAGCCACAGTGACGGGAGGCTCTCCCCTGGGCGCGAGTTCGTGGACCGACGCCGGCAGATACGACAGGAAACGCCGCGCCGCCGCAAAAGCCTCGTCCTCGGAATCCACCTCATCGTCCACCACCCCGTTGCGGGTGTGTATGGCGCTTCCGCCCAGCTCGTTCTTGCCCAGTTTCTGGCCGATCTTGGCCACCACCGGAGGTCCCGCAATGAACAGCTGCGAGGTGTCCTTGACCATGACGGAGTAGTGGCTGCCGGCGACGCGCGCGGCGCCCTGGCCGGCCACCGACCCGAGGGCCAGCGACACCACGGGGACCTGGGCCAGGTTGCGCGCCACGTAGGCCCAGATCTTCATCTTCGGCAGCAGCGCATGCCCCATCTTCTCGATGTTCTTGACCGAGCCGCCTCCGCCCGTGCCGTCGATCAGGCGTACCAGCGGCAGGCGCAGGTCGAACGCCATCTGTTCGGCAAAAATCATCTTGTCGCCCACGGCCCCGTCGTTCGCGCCGCCGCGCACGGTGAAGTCGTCGCCCACGACTACGACGCTTTTGCTGTCCAGCGCCGCCCGTCCCATGATCACGTTCGACGGCATCACTTGGACCAGGCGGCCCTGCTCGTCGTATTCACCGCTACCGGCCAAACCTCCCACCTCGACGAACGAACCGCCATCGACCAGCCGTTCGATCCGCTGGCGGATGTCCAGCTTGCCCGCGTCATGCTGACGCTGCACCTTTTCCGCGCCGCCCATGCGCAGGGAATATTCCTTGCGGCGTGCCAGTTCGTCCAACTCCTGCGTCCAGCTCATGACTTCCTCCAATGACGGCGTCCACCTGAAATTCAGGGCGCCAGTTCGATCCATGCATCGTCCAGCTTCAAGTCCACCGAGGTCCGCGCCTGCAGCGCTGCAAAATCCAGGCCCCGCACCATCGCCCGCACATGCAGTCCGTCCGGCGTGATGTCCAGGATTGCCAGATCGCTGTAGATGCGATCGACCACGGCCTTGCCGGTTAGGGGATAGGTGCATTCAGGCACGATCTTCGGCCGGCCATCCCGGTCCACGTGCTGCATCATTACGAAGATGCGTTTGGCGCCTGCTACCAGGTCCATGGCCCCGCCCACGGCTGGAATCGAGTCTTCGCGTCCCGTGTCCCAGTTGGCCAGGTCGCCGTCGGCGGAAACCTGGAAGGCGCCCAGCACGGTCAGATCGATATGGCCGCCGCGCATCATGGCGAAGGACACCACGTGATCGGTAATCGAGGCACCGATGTCCAGCGCAACGGGCTCCTTGCTGGCGTTGAGCAGGTCCGTGTCGACCGCGGCGCCCGGCGGCAGGCCTTTCATGCCCAGGATGCCGTTCTCGCTGTGCAGCACCACGCCGCGCTCGGGCTTCAGATAGTCGGCCACCGAGGTCGGCATGCCGATGCCCAGATTGACGTATGAGGCGGGCGGAATGTCGTCGGCGACGATCTGCGCCATGCGCGCGCGGGACAGGCTATTGATACTCATTGGGGTACTCGACGATGCGTTGAACGAAAATCCCGGGCGTTATGATCTGCTCCGGCGCCAGTTCCCCCAGAGACACCACCTGGTCTACCTGGGCCACAGTCATCCGCGCGGCCATGCACATCACGGGTCCGAAATTACGGCTGGCGTAGCGGTAGGTCAGATTGCCCGCACTGTCGCCGTACTGCGCCTTCACGAAGGCCACATCACCCGGCAGCGGCTCTTCCAGTACGTAGCCGCGGCCGTTGATCACGCGCGCTTCCTTGCCTTGCGCCAAGCGGGTTCCGTAGGCAGTGGGCGTGAAGAACGGACCCATGCCGGCTCCGGCCGCGCGCAAGCGTTCGGCCAGCGTGCCTTGCGGCACCACCTCCAGTTCGATTCTGCCTGCGGCATACCACTCTCCGAACGCCGCCGCATTGGGCTTCTTGGGATTCGACGAGCGCGCAAAGGAGCAGATCACTTTCCGCACCCGCCCCGCCCGGATCAGCTGACTCAAACCCTGCTCGCCATTGCCCGCGTTGTTGTTGACGATGGTCAGTTCGCGGGCGCCGGTCTCCAGTAGCGCCTGCAGCAGCTCCGTCGGCACGCCGGAAGCGCCAAACCCGCCTATCAGCAGCGTGGCGCCATCCGCCACTCCAGCCACGGCCTCCTCCAAGGAGGGCACAATCTTTTTCAACATGGCTTACCCCATGGCGGTGACGCGGTTGCTCCGCCTCCACCGCAGACTTGTTGGACGGTCAGAGCGTAGGCAACGCGCTGAGGATCGCGGTGGACTGGCTGGACAGCGTGCCGCCGTTGCCGTGCACCAGGGCCAGGTTCGGATCCTTCAACTGGCGCTCACCGCACTCTCCACGCAGCTGCCTGACCGCCTCGACCATGAGAAACACCCCGTACATGCCCGGATGCACGCAGGACAGGCCGCCGCCGTTGGTGTTGACGGCCAGCCGCCCGCCGGGCGCGATCGCGCCATCGTCCACAAACGCGCCGCCCTCGCCCTTCCGGCAGAACCCCAGGTCTTCCAGGAACAGGATGGTGTTGATGGTGAAGGCGTCGTACAGCATGGCCAGGTCCATGTCTTTCGCGGAGACGCCGGCCATCTCGTAGCAACGCTTGCCCGATTCAAGCGCTGCGGTCACCGTCAGGTCATGCATGGACGACACCTGCCGGTTCCATAGCGCGGTCGCATTGCCCATCACGTACACCGGTTTCTTGGCGCAGTCGCGCGCGCGGTCCGATCGGGTCAGCACGAATGCGCCAGCGCCGTCGCTAACCATGCAGCAGTCGCGCACCGTGAAGGGCTCGCAGACCGGACGCGCCGCCTCGACATCCGCCAGCGACAGCGGTTCGCGCATGGTGGCTTCCGGGTTCAAATGCGCCCATTTCCGCGCGGCCACCGCCACTTCCGACAACTGCTTGCGCGTGGTGCCGTACTGGTGCATGTGGCGGCTCGCGGCCAAGGCGTAGGCCGCCACTGGCAAAGGCGGGTCATAGGGCGTTTCGTAGGGCTGCGGGTCGAGGAATTTCCGCACGCGGGTCAGATCGGCACGGTTGAACGTGGCGGTGCGCTGGGTACTGCCGTAACAGACCAGAACCGCATTGCACTGCCCGGAAGCGAGCGCGTGCATGGCCGGGAGCAAATGCGCCACATAGCTGGAACCGCCGATCATGGTGCTGTCCACGAAGGTCGGACGTATGCCGAGATACTCGACGACGGACATCGCCCACATGGGCGACAGGGAGCTACAGGTCGTAATGCCGTCTATGTCCTTGAGACTCAGGCCGGCGTCCGTAATCGCGGCCATGGCGGCTTGCGCCAGCACTTCCTGCTCGCTATGGCCGCTGGCCTGTCCCAGCCCGGCCAGTCCCACGCCGACCACGGCCGTCTTGCCTCTCAAATCGCGCAGCGTCATGCTGTCCTCCCCGAGGGCACGAACACCACTTGCGCAGCATGGCCGTCCGCCACGATCCGGGCGCTTACGCGCATGCCGATACGCACCTGCGCGGGCGCCAGCTCCGCGACCCGGCTCATCATCCGCACGCCTTCCGGCAAATCCACCAGGCAAACGTTGTAGTCGCCGCCCTGCTCCGGCTTGCGGTACACGGTCGTGGTGGCATACACCACTCCCTCACCCGAAGGCGAGAACCAGCGCAATGCCAAGCCGCCACAATGGGGGCACACGCAGCGGGGATAGAACACCGCCTGGCTGCAATCCTCGCAACGTTGAATCTGGAACCGGCCCGCCGCCAGCCCATCTAGATAAATCCGCTCGGGCCCGCCCGCTGCCTGCGCACTGCTCTGGATCTCCACCCATGCCTCCTGTCGTGTCGTCTTCTGAACCTGCCAACATTGCGGCTCAGTGTAGGGACAGGCATGCGGCAGATAAACGGACCCGAGGGCAAATCACCTTTAACTTTCCGCGTGGGAATGGCTAAGATGGCGTGCACCCATCAGCCCGAGCGCCATGTACATCCTCATAGACCATCTCAAGCATGTTCTGAATTTCGTGCGGGTCGCGGACAGCGGTAGTTTCACGGCCGCGGCTCACCGGCTCGACATCTCAACCGCGTCGGTGAGCAAGAGCGTTTCACTGCTTGAAGCCAAGCTGGGCGTGAAGTTGCTCAACCGCACCACGCGCAACCTGTCGCTGACGGACGACGGCGAATTGCTGCTGCAGCGTTGCCGCCATATCCTGCTGGAAGTGGAAGCCGCCGAGGCCGAAGTAACGGGAGCGAGCGAGAGTCCGCGCGGCAAGCTGCGCGTGCATGCGCCGGTCGGGTTGGGCAGAAAGGTCATCATGCCTGCGCTGCTGTCGCTAACTGCGCGCTACCCGGAACTATCGATCAACGCCGATTTCAGCGACCGCATTCCCAATCTGGCTGAAGAGGGACTGGATGCGACCATACGGATCGGCGTCACTGCGGATTCGCGTGTGATCGCCAAGAACTTGTCGCAACTGCGCTACGTCACGTGCGCCAGCCCCGCCTATCTGGCCGCGCATGGCACGCCGACTACACCCGCCGAACTGGAACGGCATAACTGCCTGGCCTACGTCCAATGGCAGACCGGCCGATATCACGAATGGGATTTCCAGAAAGGCGATGAGCGCTACACGATCACGCCCGGCGGCAATCTGAACGTAAACCATCCGGAAGCCATCCTGGATGCCGTGGTGGCCGGCGCGGGCATCGCCCGCATGGCCAGCTTCATTGCAGAGTCCGCCGTCATGGACGGACGCCTGAAACTGGTGTTGACCGACTGGATGGCGCCTGGCGCGCCGGTCCAGCTGGTCTATCTGCCGAACCGGCACCTATCGCCGCGCATCCGCGCTTTTGTGGATGCAATGACGCAGGCCATGCCTCCCCAATTGCCTTGGGAAAAGGCCATGGGCCTGTAACTGCGCGCGCCTGCTACAACAACAGCGGCGAAATCTTGCTGCCGTCCACCGACACTCCGGCCATGAGACCGCCGTTGTTCAAGACGAAACCGACGATGGGTTGTTGCGCGGTGTTGGTATCGATGCTGCCGTTGACGCCCACGTTGGCCACCGCCACCGTCGCGTCCGCCCCGACCGTCCAACCGCTGCTGGCGCGGAACTTGGCCAAGGCATCGTCCGTCATGAACAACACCACCATGGCCTTGGACTGGGCGCCAGCCTGCAAGCCAATAGAACCGCCCGTGATGCTGTAGTAGCCGGTATCCGAACCGCTCACGCGCAGCACGCCGGACCCATGCTGGGCTCCCACGATGAAGCTTGCACTCAATACGCCCGGGAACACCAACACCCCGCGCGCGCGTTCGACCAATTGCTTGGCCTGCGACGAAGATTGATAAAGCTTGCTCAGGGTGGCGTCCGCGGCGGTATCGAGTTCCTGCCGCTTTTCCGCAGCCGTGGCCGAGGATTGAGCGGTGGTCGTGGTGCAGCCGGTAAACAACAAGCCAGCCACGCCGAGCATCGCGGCGATCACGCCCGCTCGGCCTGCCTTGGGAAAAGTATCAAGCATGTAGCGCTCCTTCTTTTTGTTGGACGCCCTTCCGGGTACGCCCGGAAAGAACATCACCATCCTACCCGGGATTTCCCGGCTCTGGCGCCATGCAAACGGGGTCCGCGTTACCTCCTGTTCCAAGGCGAGCAAGTGTCATTACACTTGGCCAGCATTTCCCCACTAATTGGCGCGGCGACACATAGCAGAATGCCGCCTGCGCAATGCAGCGTGCACGTTTTCTTCATATGGGAATCGGCGTCTGAACATGGTCGAAATAGACTCCGTGCGACACCGCCAGCCTTTTATCGGGCTGCGCCTTGATCAATCAATTCGAACACGTCCAATGAAGTGGCTTTTGATTTCAATGCTGTGCATATCCGCTTCCGGTTGCGGCGTAGCGGCCGCCCCCTGCCGTATTGCGTCTGCGGCCATCAAGATCGTGCCCGTCGTCGGCGACGTCGCCGCAGCGCCAACGGATGCTTGCGCGGAAGTGATCGATTGATTGTTGCGACCGTGCGGCGGATCGGGCAAATAGCTGGAGCCGCATCTGCGCGCCGGTGAATCAAGATATCGGATGCACAAGAAAAACGGGTCTCGGATTGCTCCGAGACCCGCGTCTTTCTTGGTAGGCCCCCCGAGAGTCGAACTCGGCACCAACGGATTATGAGTCCGCTGCTCTAACCAGGCATGAGCTAGAGGCCCTAAAAACGATTACTGCCCTTCCAGGAAGCTCTTCAGCTTATCGGCCCGGCTGGGGTGACGCAGCTTGCGCAGTGCTTTCGCCTCTATTTGGCGAATGCGCTCGCGCGTGACGTCGAATTGCTTGCCCACTTCTTCCAGGGTCTGGTCCGTGCTCATTTCGATGCCGAAACGCATGCGCAGAACCTTGGCTTCACGCGGGGTGAGAGAGTCTAGCACTTCCTTGACCACATCGCGCATAGAACCGTGCAAGGCCGCGTCGGAAGGCGCCAGGGTGGACGTGTCTTCGATGAAATCACCCAGGTGCGAGTCGTCGTCGTCACCGATGGGCGTTTCCATGGAGATCGGTTCCTTGGCGATCTTCAGGATCTTGCGGATCTTGTCCTCGGGCATGTCCATCTTCTGCGCCAGGGTCGCGGGATCCGGCTCGGCGCCGGTTTCCTGCAGGATCTGGCGGCTGATCCGGTTCATCTTGTTGATCGTTTCGATCATGTGAACCGGGATACGGATGGTGCGCGCCTGGTCGGCGATGGAACGCGTGATGGCCTGACGGATCCACCAGGTCGCGTAGGTCGAGAACTTGTAGCCGCGGCGGTATTCGAACTTGTCCACGGCCTTCATCAGGCCGATGTTGCCTTCCTGGATCAGGTCCAGGAACTGCAGGCCGCGGTTCGTATACTTCTTGGCGATCGAGATCACCAGGCGCAGGTTGGCCTCGGTCATTTCGCGCTTGGCCTTGCGGGCCTTGGCTTCGCCAGTGGCCATGCGCTTGTTGACGTCCTTCAGGTCCTTCAGCGGCAGCACGACGCGCGTTTGCAGGTCGATGAGCTTCTGCTGCAGTTCCTGCACGGCGGGAATCTGGCGCTCCAGCGTTTCGGCGTACGGGTGGCCGGCAGCCACTTCATCGACGACCCACTGCATGTTGGTTTCGTTGCCCGGGAACACCTTGATGAAGTGCGTGCGCGGCATGCCGGCACGGTCCACACACGTGTGCAGGACGGCGCGCTCGAGCTGGCGCACTTCCTCGACCTGCTGGCGCAGCGTATCCGCCAGTTTCTCGACCATCTTGGCCGTGAAGCGGATGCCCATCAGTTCGTTCTGGATGGATTCCTGGGCGCGCACGTAGACGTCCGACTTGTAGCCGTCCTTCTCGTACGAGTGGCGCATTTTTTCGAACTGCTTGCCGACTTCGTCGAACTTCGCCAGGGCCTTCACGCGCAGGTCTTCCAGCTGCTTGCTGGACATGCCGCCCGCGGGGCCGTCGTCGCCTTCGTCTTCCTCGGCGGTGACGCCGGCGCCGGCGTACTCTTCGCCGTCTTCCGGATCGACCAGGCCGTCGACCACTTCGTCGATCTGGGCCTGGCCTTCGCGCACGCGCAGGATATGGGCCAGGATCTCGTTGATCGTGGTCGGGCAGGCCGAGATGGCCATGACCATGTGCTTCAGGCCGTCTTCGATGCGCTTGGCGATTTCAATTTCGCCTTCGCGCGTCAGCAGTTCCACCGAGCCCATTTCACGCATGTACATGCGCACGGGATCGGTGGTGCGGCCGAAATCGGAGTCCACGGTGGTCAGCGCGGCTTCGGCTTCGTCTTCAACGTCGTCGTCGTTGGAGGCCACCGGCGCGTTTTCGCTCATCAGCAGCGTTTCGGCGTCGGGCGCCTGGTCGTAGACCGCAATGCCCATGTCGCTGAACGTGCTGATGATGCCGTCGATCGCTTCCGCGTCGACCAGGTCGTCAGGCAGATGGTCGTTGATTTCGCCGTAGGTCAGGTAGCCGCGGTCCTTGCCCAGCTTGATCAGCTGCTTCAGGCGGTTGCGGCGCGCTTCGTATTCTTCGGGCGTGACGGGGCCGCGGGCGATCAGATCCTTGGGATCGGCCTTGCCGCGCTTGCCGCCGCGCTTGGGCGGCTTCAGATCGGGCAGGACTTCGCCCTCGCCGTCCATCGAATCGTCGAAGCCGTCGGCATCATTGTTGGCGTTCTTGGCGGGACGGCCCGGGCGGCGTCCGCTGGGCACGGGGCGCGCGCTGCCCACGAGGTCGGCGAGCTTGTCTTCGGCCTTCTTGGCGCGAGCCTTCGTCACCTTCTCGGGCTTGTCAGCCGCGGCAGCCTTGGTCGCCTTCTTGGCGGCGGGCTTGGCGACCTTCACCGCCGTCTTGGCGGGCGCCTTTTCCGCTGCCATGCTTACGACGCGCTTGGCCGTGGTGGCCTTGGTTTCGGCCGCATCAATTGCAGAGGAGGATTTGCCGGTGGATTTGGTCATAGTCGCTTCCGTGGTCGTCGCAACCCGTTCGGGCATGTTGCACCGCATGAAGCCGCCTTGGACGGGCAGCCCAACACGGCGGTTATACGGGTAAAACTGGTGAATCGGCGGAGACCACACGGCTGCGTTGTTCGCAGCGCTGGCTCTTGCGAGCCCGCTTGGCGCCGTTCCGGTGCGATACCGTACTTGCGCGTTGCGTGCATGGCCTCATCCTGCGGGGGCTTGCGCGCGTCGGGGGGGCTGTCTGCCTATAAATAGGCTTTGCTTGCTTATCGGGCCTTGGCCCCAAGCAGCTGAGTAGACACAGCACCCAAACCACTAACGCTACGCGGAAACGCCCGCCGCCGAACTGCTTGATTCACCGCTCAGCTATATTAATTAACTATGTAACAAATTTGACGCGCGCATCCGCTTTTATTTCTGCCGTTGCGCGCCTGGCGTTCCATTTCTGGAGCGCCCGCCGCGTCCGGATCGCAGGTCCCGCGTCAAACCCTATACATCCATTAGATTCCAGCATCCGGAATAGATTCCGTCTGCCAGACGCATTTCGTATTGCCCACGGATTGCAGCACCAGGATTACTACCAAATTCAGCAAGAATTAAGCAGAAATCGACTGCACACACCTCAATTCGCGAGCTCACCAGGCCAAAACCTTGTCTAAGTTCGGCGTCCCGCAACGGGTACCGCGCCGCACAAACAACTGCCTGCCCCAGCCCCACCGGCCAAAAATGCGCTATGCCGGCGGACAACCTTTGATTTTAGCGCATTTAGCGCACACCGGCACCTTTCAGCACGGCCATGCGGCTGGAAAGCTCCAGATAGCGCTTGCGCGCTTCTTCCGTGGTCAACCCCGCCGCAGCGAGTTTGGCGATCTCCAGCTTGGCCGAATCGAACTCGATGCGCCTCAAGGCATCGTCCCATTCCGTTTGCGGGTCCGGCAGGTCTTCCTGGGACAGGATATCGGCCCGCAGCCCCTTGAGCACGGTGGCCAGATCCGAATCCGGATCCGCCGCCTCCAGCAGCGCGCCGACATGACGGGCGCCGCTGGCTTGCGCCAGCATGATCAAGTCTCTTACAAGACCTAGATGGGGGCCATGGTCGATGACTTCAAGCTGCTGGTCGCCCATGGAGTCAACCAGCTCAGGGTGCGCCAGCAGCAGGCCGAGCAGGCGCTTGGCCAGCGACGGCATGGTGCGGCGACCCTCAAAGCCGCCGACGTCGTTGTCGCGCTTGCCTTTCCAGTTGCCTTTGCCGCCTTTCCAGTCGCCCTTGCCCTTCCAGTCGCTTTTGCCCTTCCATTCCTGTTTGCCGCCGCCGCGCTGACCGCCTCCGCCGCCAAAGTCGGAACCCTGGGACGGCAGATGGACCTGGTCCGCGTAATCGGACTCATCGGCCGGAATATCATGAAAATCGTGACCGGCGAAGTCGTAGCCCATGTCTGAATGGCCGGGCTCATGCTCCCGCCCGGATGCCGCGACAGCATCCCCTCCCGCCGTGCCGGATTTGGGCGCGGGCGCGAAAGGTTTGGCAGGCTGCTGAGCCAGCACCTGAGCCATTTCCTCAGGCGTCAGTTGAACCAGTTTGGCCATTTCCCGTTCGATCTGCACGCGCAGTGCGCATTCGGGAATGGCCGCCAGCAAGGGCTTGGCTTCGTGCAGGCAACTGGCACGCCCTTCGGCTTCGTTCATGTTGTGCCGCGAAGCCAACTCATCCAGCAGGAAGCGGGAGAGCGCCACGGCGTCCCCCAGGCATGCGCGGAAGGCTTCCGCGCCCAGTTCGCGCACATACGAGTCGGGATCGTGCTCCGAGGGCAGGAACAGGAAGCGGATCGCAATATCGTCGCGCAGCACCGGCAGACAGGCCTGCAAGGCGCGCCATGCGGCACGCCGGCCGGCGCCGTCGCCGTCGAAACTGAAGATAACCTTATCGCTGGCACGCAACAGCTTCTTGACATGGTCCGGCGTGGTGGCCGTACCCAGCGTCGCCACCGCGTTGGCGATGCCTTGCTGGGCCAGGCCGACCACGTCCATGTAGCCTTCGACCACAATGACCTGACCTTCCTGGCGTATGGCCAGGCGCGCCTCCCACAGCCCGTAGAGCTCATGCCCCTTGGAGAACAGCGGGGTTTCAGGCGAGTTCAGGTACTTGGGTTCGCCCTTGCCGATGATGCGGCCGCCGAATCCGATGAGACTGCCCCGCGCGTTGCGGATCGGAAACATGACCCGTTCCCGGAAGCGGTCGTAACGGCGCCCATCCTCGGATTCGATGACCAGCCCGGACTCGACCAGGACGGGGTCCTCGTAGTTCGGGAAGACTTGCGACAAGCCGTGGCGGTCGGTGCCCGACCATCCCAGGCCGAAATGGGCCGCGATTTCACCCGTCAGGCCGCGCTGCTTCAGATAGCGGATCGCTGCGGGCGATGCCCGCAACTGCTTGAGGTAATGGGCCTGAGCGGCATCCAGCACCTGCGTATGGCGGGATTCCTCGGCCTTGCGGCGCGCGGATTCCTGCTGCTGGCGTGGACTGCGGTTTTCTTCGGGGACCGTCATTCCCGCCGATGCCGCGAGCGTGCGCACGGCATCGGGGAAACTGGCGCCCGTGTGTTCCATCAGGAAGGTGATGGCGCTGCCGTGCGCTCCGCAACCAAAACAGTGATAGAACTGCTTGGTGGGGCTGACAGTGAACGAGGGACTTTTTTCGTTATGAAAAGGGCACAGGCCAAGCAAGTTGGCCCCGCCCTTTCTCAACTGCACGTATCGCCCGACTATGTCGACGACGTCGACTCGGGCGAGCAAATCCTGGATGAATGATTCTGGAATCAATAGATTCGGGAATCAAAAATCAATACAGGCGCGGGGGCAGTTGTTGGCTACGGATGCGCTTGTAGTGGCGCTTCACAGCGGCGGCGTGCTTGCGCTTGCGCTCAGCCGTGGGCTTCTCATAGAACTCGCGCGAACGCAGCTCGGTGAGCAAACCGGTCTTTTCGATGGTGCGCTTGAAGCGGCGCAGAGCGGCTTCAAACGGTTCGTTTTCCTTCAGTCGAACGATAGGCATAAAGTGATTGGCCTGCTTGTAGGGTAACAAAAGTTGATGACAAACCTGGCTTGCTTACCAGCAACGCTGCGCGGGTCCAGGTACGCGTAAACGGCCTCGTCGATACCAAAATCATACCAACAGAGACAGATACCGCGAACGGGGAACCTTGAAAGCGCAACCCAGGCGCCGGACGCTGGCTTCAGTGCTGCCTGGCAGCCCTGAACCGCAGATCCCATCCTGGATTTCCGCTGGCTGTTTCCGTTACCCAAAGACTACCCAGAGAGTAACAAGCCAAGTTCGGTTTAGCGATAACCAGCGATTCTAGCATGGTCATGGCCATTTTGACTACTAGGGGGGACAGTCTGGCGCCCTGGGCAGCCAGAATGCCCTCTCCCGCCGGAAAAGCAAGCTCAGCTCTTGGAACCCTTGCGGATCCAGGCCTCGAGCTGATGCGGACGCAGGCTGTCGTAGTCTTCGAAAGGCTGATGAATCCAGGGATTGGTCGGCAGCTTGTCGACGTAGTAATCCGGCGTCGCCTGGGAATGGCCCTTCCACCACAGCACCGCGCTGCGCAGCTCGGTGATGTCGGCGAATTGGCTCTTCAGATGATCGAAGACCTTGTTGAAGGTCTTGCCGGTATCGACCATGTCGTCCACCAGCAACACCCGCCCGGACAACGTGCCGCGCGTGATGGTGATGAACTGGGCGATATCCATGTCGCCTTGCTTGGTGCCGGCCGCTTCGCGATAGCTGCTCGTGGCCAGGATACCCAGCGGCACATCAAAAATACGGGACATAACATCACCGACGCGCATGCCGCCGCGCGCCAGACAAAGAATCTTGTCGAACTTCCAACCCGATTGATGCACCTGCAAGGTAAGGCGCTCGATCAGGCGGTTGTAGTCGTCCCACGTCACCCACAGATGGCTGTCATCATTGGTCGGCGTGCTCATAGGCAAGCATCTCCTGCTTAATAAATACGAAAAGGCCGCCGCCGGTATGAGACCGGCGGCGGCCTTGCGAATAATAACCCGATGTCAGCCCTTCAGGGGATGACGCAGCACAATGGTTTCGTTGCGGTCGGGACCGGTCGACACCAGATCTATCGGGACGCCGCAGACTTCGGCCACGCGCTCCAGGTAGCGACGGGCCGCCTCGGGCAGCTTGTCGTACTCGGTGATGCCGACGGTGGATTCGCTCCAGCCCGGCAGTTCTTCCAGCACCGGTTGCGCCTGCGCCACGGCATGCGCGCCGTAAGGCAGCACATCGCGGAACTCGCCGTTGACGCGATAACCGACGCCCAGCTGGATGGTTTCCAGGCCGTCCAGCACGTCCAGCTTGGTGATGCACAGGCCGGTGATGCCGTTCAGGCGGACCGAGCGCTTGAGCGCCGCGCCGTCGAACCAGCCGCAACGACGCGGACGGCCCGTAACGGAACCGAATTCCTTGCCGATCGTGGCCAGGCGGGTACCGATCTCGTCGACCAGCTCCGTGGGGAACGGACCCGAACCGACGCGGGTCGTGTAGGCCTTGGTGATACCCAGGACGTAATCCAGCTGCTGCGGACCGACGCCTGCGCCGGCCGAGGCCGCGCCAGCAACGCAGTTGCTGCTGGTGACGAAGGGATAGGTGCCGTGGTCCACGTCCAGCAAAGCGCCCTGCGCGCCTTCGAACAGCAGGCGCTTGCCTTCCTGTTGCATGGCGTACAGGTTGCTCGACACGTCCTTGACCATCGGGGCGATGGCCGGAGCCAGCGCCATGGCCTGGTCGCGCACTTCATTGGCGGAAACCGCCTCGGCGCCCAGGTACTTGGTCAGCACGAAGTTGTGGTAATCCAGCACTTCGGCGAGCTTTTCGTCGAACAGCGCGGGATTGAACAAGTCCTGCACGCGCAGCGCGCGGCGGGCGACCTTGTCTTCGTACGCAGGGCCGATGCCGCGACCGGTCGTGCCGATCTTGCCGTCGCCCTTGCGCGCTTCGCGCGCCTTGTCGATGGCAACGTGGTACGGCAGGATCAGCGGGCAGATTTCGGAAATCTGCAGGCGCGAACGCACGTCCAGACCGGCGGCCTCAAGCTCTTCGATTTCCTTGAGCAGGGCTTCGGGGGACAGCACGACGCCGTTGCCGATGAAGCAGGTGACGCCAGGATGCATGATGCCCGACGGGATCAGGCGAAGAATCGTCTTCTTGCCGTTGATCCACAGCGTATGGCCGGCATTGTGACCGCCTTGGAAGCGGACCACGCCCTGGACGGATTCCGCCAGCCAGTCGACGATCTTGCCCTTGCCCTCGTCACCCCACTGGGTGCCGATTACGACTACGTTCTTGCTCATGTTACGAATCAATATCGAGTTTCTCGGGAAATCCGGAAATCTCCCCGCGGGCCCTCTCGTTGCCGAGAGGGAGTTAGTCACAGCGTTCTGACCGTCCAGGCGCCATCCTGCAGCGCCAGCTCGCGATCGCAAACGAATTCGTCCTGATCCTGCTCGTGACCGGGCAATACCTGAACGACAATTTCCCCCGACCGGCGCAGGCGGCGCACCGCCTCGGTCAGGGCGGGGGCTTGCCCCCAAGGCGCGCGAACCGCACGCGCCCTTTCCGCCGGCGGCAAACCCGCCGCCAGCTTGCGTAAATCAAGACTGAAGCCGGTGGCGGGACGGGCCCGGCCAAACGCACGGCTGACATCGTCATAACGGCCGCCGCTGACCAGCGCATCGCGCCAGCCTTCGGCATACAGCGCGAACTTCACGCCGGAATGGTAGCCATAGCCACCCACGTCGGCCAAGTCCACGCCGAAAGCCACATTGGGCATGGCGTCCACCACCAACTGCAGCGCGTCCAGAGCCGCCACCACGCCCGGCAACAAGGGCAGTTCGCGGCGCGCTTCCTTCAGCACTTCCGGCCCGCCGTACAGCTTGGGCAGCAATTGCAGGGCCTTCAGGGTCTCTGTACGCAGGCCGGGAGCCCGCTCAGCCAATTCGCCCAACCCCGGGACGTCCTTCTCGCGCATCAGCAGGATGACGTCCTGCGACAAGGCCGCGGCCGCCGGATCGGATTCCAGCAGCGCGCGCAGCACGCCCGGATGGCACAGATCCAGACGCGGGTTGCGCACGCCGGCGATCGCCACCGTTTCCAGCACCAGCTGGATGATCTCCAGGTCGGCCTCGAAGCCGGCATGGCCGTAGATCTCGGCGCCGATCTGCAGCAACTCGCGGCTGGACAGCAGGTCCGCCGGGCGGGCATGCAGCACGTTGCCGCAATAGCACAGACGGGTAACGCCGGCGCGGTTCAACAAGTGCGCGTCGATGCGCGTGACCTGAGGAGTCATGTCGGCGCGCACGCCCAGCGTGCGACCAGACAGTTGGTCGACCAGCTTACAGGTGCGCAGATCCAGATCGCTGCCGGTGCCGGACAGCAATGAATCGATGTATTCGACCAGGGGCGGCGCGACCAGCTCGAAACCGTAAGTGCGATACAGATCGAGAAGTTCGCGGCGCAATTCCTCGATGCGCCGGGCCTCTGCCGGAAGTACGTCGGCAAGGCTCTCGGGCAGCAACCAGTTACCCATGAATGTTTACCTGAATAACGCCAAATGATGCGTGGGCGTCGCCCAAACGAAAAAGCGGCTGAGGGGGCGTAAGCCCGCTCAGCCGCTGCGGAATGTTTTCTAGCTTACGGGGTATTGTACATGGTTCAGCGGCGAGCGCCACCCGGACCTGCCCTGGGCAAGCAACCGTCCCTTATTGCACAACGACGAGCCAACCGCCGCAACCGCCAGCAAAAAGCCCCTTGGAAATCCAAGGGGCTTTTCGTTCCGCGTTACCGCAGCCGCATCACTTGGCCGGCACGGTGACCGGCGCCAGCGCGTCGCCGGTGGGATCCTTCATGAACTGGAAGAAGCTGGAGCTGGGGTCGACGACCAGCACGTCGCCCGGCTTCGAGAACGAAGCGCGGTAGGCTTCCAGGCTCTTGTAGTACGTGTAGAACTGCGGGTTCTTGCCATAGGCCTGCGAATAGATCGCAGCAGCCGCGGCGTCGCCCTCGCCCATGATGCCCTGGGCCTTGGCGTAGGCCTGGGCCACGATCACTTCACGCTGGCGGTCGGCTTCGGCGCGGATCTTTTCGCCTTCGGCGGCACCGATGGAACGCAGCTCGTTGGCGACGCGCGTACGCTCCGCTTCCATGCGGCGATACACCGATTCCGAAATCTCCGGCGCAAACTCGATGCGGCGCAGGCGCACATCGACGATCTGCACGCCCAAGGGCTCGGCGCGCTTGGCGACGTTGGTCAGGATCTCGGCCATGATCTTGTCGCGTTCGGTCGAAACCACGTCGCGCACCGTACGCACGTTGACCGAGGCGTTCAGCGCGTCGCGGATCAGCGCCTGCAGGCGCTCCTGCGCCACGCGCTCATTGCCGCCGGTGGACACGTAGTACTGGCGCGGATCCGCAATGCGCCACTTGACGTACGAATCGATCAGCAGGTTCTTCTTTTCGGAAGTCTGGATGCGTTCGGCTTCGTTGGTTTCGATGGTCAGAATGCGCTTGTCGAGCGTCACGACATTCTGGAACGGAGGCGGCGCCTTGAAGTAAAGGCCGGGTTCGTTGATGGTCTTGCGCACTTCACCCAGCGAGAACACCAGGGCGTAGTCGCGCTCGCGCACGACGAAGACGCAGGAAGAAAGGGCGGCCAGCACGATGAGCAGGCCGACCAGGATAGGCATGAGACGTTGCATGATCAGGACTCCTCCGGGTTAGCGCGACGTACGGTCGCGGGGCAGCGTGTTGCTATTGCTGCTGCCGGAAGACTGAGGCACCGGCGCGGCGCTGCCGCGCGCCGGCGACTGGGCGGGCGGGCTGGCGAGCGTGGGCGAACCCGAACCGGCGACACCGGACTTGCTGGCGTCCTGAGCGGCCAGATGCATGATCTTGTCCAGGGGCAGATACAACATGTTGTTGTTGCTCTTGGTGTCGACCATGACCTTGCTAGCGCGCGTGAAGATCTCCTGCATGCTTTCCAGATACATACGCTGGCGCATGACCGCCGGCGACTTCTCGTATTCACCAAGGATGCTGGTGAAGCGCGAGGTATTACCCTGGGCATCGCCGACGACCTTAGCCTTGTAGCCTTCAGCCTGTTCGGTCATGCGGGACGCCTGGCCACTGGCCAGCGGCACGACCTGGTTGGCGTAGGCCTGGCCTTCGTTGATCTGGCGCTCGCGGTCCTGGCCTGCCTTGACGGCGTCGTCGAACGCGGCCTGCACCTGTTCGGGCGGCTGCACGTTCTGGATGGCGACGGTGCTGACCTGCACGCCGGTCTGGTAGCGGTCCAGGATCTGCTGCATCAGGGTCTGCACCTGCGTGGCGACCGTGGTGCGGCCCTCGTAGAGCACGAAGTCCATCGACTGCTTGCCCACGACTTCACGCATGGCCGTCTCCGACGCCTGACGGACCGATTCATCGGGGTCGCGCGTCATGAAGAGGTAATCGGGCGCGCCGTCTGCACGCAGGCGGTACTGGACGACGAACTGCATATCGACGATGTTCTCGTCCGTCGTGAGCATCAGCGCTTCGGGCAAGACCTTGTTGCGCGCGCCGCCGCGGAAGCCGACCTCGAACGTGCGCAGCTGCGACACGTTGACCATTTCGTGGCTCTGGATGGGATACGGCATGCGCCATTGGAAACCGGCTTGCGACGTCGACTTGTACTTGCCGAACTGTGTCACAACCGCGACCTGGCCTTCTTGCACGATGTAGAAACCGCTGGCCAGCCAGATGCCGGCCGCGACCAGGGCGATCACCCCCAGGCCGATGCGCGCACCACGCGGCGATGGCGGCGTCATGCCGCCACGGTTGCCAGGGCGGTTATTGCCGCCCCCGCCCTTGCGCCCGAACAGCGATCCGATGCGATTGTTGAAATCGCGCCAGACCTCGTCCAGGTCGGGAGGGCCGTCTCCGTTGCCTTGAGGCCGCTTGGGCGGCGGCTCGGAGCCATTGTTGTTCCCACGACCCCAGCCGGGGTCATTCAGATTGAAGAGTTTGATAATTCGCGGCATTGTTTCCCACAATCTGTCCGGTTTCCGCAATTGCCCCGCGCAACGCATCCAAACCGGCGCGCTCGGTGGCGCTTACAAATACTCGCGCAATCGTACCATGTGCATCGCGTTCCACCCTTGGCTCCAATCCGGCCAGATCTATCTTGTTGTAGACCAGAATGGTGGGAATCGAGGCCGCGCCGATTTCGGCCAGGACCTTGTTCACCTCGAAAATCTGCTCGTCGCGCTGCGGGCTGGCGGCATCGACCACATGCAGCAGCAGATCGGCATGCACGGTTTCTTCCAGGGTGGCGCGGAATGCCGCGATCAGGCCGTGAGGCAGGTCGCGGATGAATCCGACCGTGTCAGACACCACCACCGAACCCGCCCCTTCGATCCAGATGCGGCGCGTGGTCGTATCCAGGGTGGCGAACAGCTGGTCAGCGGCGTAGCTGTCGGCGCGCGTCAGGGCATTGAACAAGGTGGACTTGCCGGCGTTGGTGTAGCCGACCAGCGACACCGACAACGCGCCGCCACGGGCGCGCGCCCGACGCTGGGTCACGCGCTGGCGTTCGACCCGGTCCAGCCGCTCCCGCAGCACCTTGACCTTGGCGCCGATGATGCGTCGGTCCATTTCGAGCTGGGCCTCACCTGGCCCGCGCATGCCGATACCGCCGCGCTGCCGTTCCAGGTGGCTCCACATGCGGGTCAGGCGTGTGGCCAGATGCTGCAGTTGCGCCAGTTCGACCTGGAGCTTGCCTTCGTGGCTCTTCGCGCGCAGCGCGAAGATGTCGAGGATGAGGGCAACCCGGTCCACCACGCGCAGATTGAACGCGCGTTCCAGGTTGCGTTGCTGAGCGGGGGACAGCGGCTGGTCGAAAAGGACGATGTCGGCCAGCAAGGCCTGGGCCATCGCCACGCCCTCATCGGCCTTGCCTGAACCGATGAAGAATTTGGCGTCGGGCCGGTCGCGCCGAGCCGTCAAGGTGCCGACGACTTCCGCGCCAGCGCCCTTGGCCAGCATGGCGAATTCCTCGGCATGGGCCGCGAAGTCCGGATCTCCCAGATCCACGCTGATAATCAGAGCGCGCATACATGCACCATATTGGAGCCAAAGCGAAAATGCCCGCCGACGAGTACCGTCCGGCGGGCAATAAAAGGTAAAGCTAGAGCGAGATTACTCAGCAGGGACTTCCACCTGAAAATTCACGGCACGCGCGGGAACGACGGTCGAAATGGCATGCTTGTAGACCATTTGCGTGACCGTATTGCGCAGCAGCACCACGTACTGGTCGAAGGATTCGATTTGCCCTTGAAGCTTGATGCCGTTCACCAGGTAGATCGACACGGGCACATGGTCCTTGCGCAGCGTGTTCAGGAACGGATCTTGCAGAGTTTGCCCTTTATTGCTCATTGGCCAGGCTCCATTTGTTTGTTATTGAGTGGTGGCGTACTTCTGTACTGGTGGCATACGCCGAAACTTGTACTCTACAGGGTTTTCCCGGCCCGTGCTACTTGGCCGGGAAGCAAAAGTGACACCAGAGTTTTCCGATTGGAAAGCTACCGCCGCTCAAGCCTGCAAGACCTCCGCAAGCGCCTTCAGCAGCAGCTCGCACTGCTCGTCGGTGCCCACGGTAATGCGCAAAAACTGGTCGATGCGTTCCTGGCGGAAATGGCGCACGATGATGCTGCGTTCGCGCAAGGCGGCAGCCAGATCCGCAGCGTCCTTGGAGGGGTGCCGCGCGAACACGAAATTCGCGGCCGAAGGCAGCACCTCGAAGCCCAGCGATTCCAGAGCCGCCGTCATCCGCGACCGGGTTTCGATCACGGCCTGGCGCGTCTGCTCAAAGTACTCCACGTCTTCCATGGCCGCCACCGCGCCCGCCGATGCGAGGCGATCGATGGGATAGGAGTTGAAACTGTTCTTTACACGCTCAAGTCCATCGATGAGCTCGGCGCTGCCCACTGCGAAACCGACGCGCAAGCCTGCCAGCGAACGCGACTTGGACAGCGTTTGCACGACCAGCAGATTGTCGTAGCGGTCCACCAAAGGAATGACGGACTCTCCGCCAAAATCCACATAGGCCTCATCCACCACGACGACCGCGTCGGGGTTGCCGGCGACGATGCGTTCGACTTCCGCCACGCCGAGGGCGCGGCCGGTGGGGGCATTGGGATTCGGAAAGATGATGGCACCTGCCTGCCCCTTGCGGCCTGGCAGATAGTCCTCGACGTCGATGCGGAAGTCGGACGTCAGCGGCACCGTTTCGTACTGGATGCCGTACAGGCCGCAGTAGACCGGATAGAAGCTGTAGGTGATGTCCGGAAAGCGCAACGGACGCTCATGCTTCAACAACGCCAGGAACACATGCGCCAGCACCTCGTCGGAGCCGTTGCCCACGAAGACCTGGCCGGGCTGCACGCCGACCGTGCCGGCGATGGTCTGCCGCAGACGGTCGGACGCAGGGTCCGGATAGAGCTTCAGCGTGTCATCGCAGGCCGAGCGGATCGCGTCGAGCACCCTGGGCGACGGGCCGTAGGGATGCTCGTTGGTGTTCAACTTGACCAGATTCTGAAGCTTGGGCTGCTCGCCCGGCACATACGGACTGAGCGTCCCGACCACGGGACTCCAGAAGCGGCTCATGGATCAGTTTTCCTGCGCGTAGGGGTTGTGCGAAGACTTGAATTCGATGCGCAGCGGCGTGCCGGCCAGGTCGAACGCATTGCGGAAGCGCGTTTCCAGATAGCGGCGGTAGGAATCCGGAATAGCGTCCAGCGCGTTGCCGTGGATGACGACCAGCGGCGGGTTCTGCCCGCCCTGGTGCGCATAGCGCATCTTCGGACGGAATATGCCCTTGCGGGGCGGCTGCTGCTGCTCGACCGCGGTCTGCAGCTCGCGCGTCAGCTTGGGCGTGGACAGCTTGGCGAACGCCGCGGCATGCGCCGCGTTGATGGACTTGAGCAGGGGCTTCACGCCCTGCCCGCGCAAGGCCGAAATGGTATGCATGCGCGCGAAAGACAGGAAACGCAGCTTGCGCTGGAACTCGCGTTCGATGCGTTCCTTGGCTTCGCCGTCCAGGCCATCCCACTTGTTGATGGCCACGACCACGGCGCGCCCCGTTTCCAGCACGAAGCCGGCAATGTGGGCGTCCTGCTCGGAGATTTCGGTTTGCGCGTCCAGCATCAGCAGCACGACGTTGCTGGCCTCGATGGCCTGCAGCGTCTTGATGACGGAGAACTTTTCGACCGCCTCGAACACCTTGCCGCGCTTGCGCAGGCCTGCGGTGTCGATCAGCGTATAGCGACGGCCATCCCGCTCGAAGTCGATTTCGATGGCGTCGCGGGTCGTGCCCGGCATGTCGAACGCGATCACGCGCTCTTCGCCCATCAAGGTGTTGATGAGCGTGGACTTGCCCACGTTGGGACGGCCGACGATGGCCAGCTTGATGCGGTGGTCGTGCTCGCCCTCTTCGGGCGACTCTTCTTCCGCAGGCGGCTCGGCCAGGTCCTGCAGGGCCAGTTCGATCAGGTCGACGATACCGTCGCCGTGCGCAGCCGAGATGGGATAGGGCTGGCCCAATCCGAGTTCATGGAATTCGGAGATGGCCGAGCCGGCGCCCATGCCTTCCGCCTTATTCACCGCCAGCAGCACGCGCTGCTGGCCGGATTTGCGCAGCAGCTGGGCGATTTCGTGGTCATGGGCATTGATGCCCGCGCGGGCATCCACCAGGAACACCACGACGTCGGCCTCGGCGATGGCTTGCCGGGTCTGGCGAGCCATCTCCAGCAGGATGCCGTCCTTGGCGACGGGTTCGAAACCACCGGTATCGATGACGATGAAGGGGATCTCGCCTACCCTGCCCTCGCCGTAATGGCGATCGCGGGTCAGGCCGGAATAATCGGCCACCAGCGCGGCGCGCGATCGCGTCAGGCGGTTGAATAGGGTCGACTTCCCAACGTTGGGACGGCCGACCAGGGCGACGACAGGCTTGAAAGACACGGTGTAAGGCTTTGTTCTATAGGTTTTAGTTGGCGCCGATCAGGACGAGGTTGCCATTGCCCGTCTGGATCAGCACTCCCTGGGAAGTGGTCTGCGGCGGCGAAATCACCGGGCCTCCACCTACCGACAGGCGGGCCATCAGGCTGCCGTCGCTGCGCGACAGGAAATGCACATAGCCATCCAGGTCGCCCACTGCCAGCGCGCCACCCAGCATAGCCGGAGCGGTGACCTGGCGGTTCTTCAGCGCTGCCTGCTTCCAGACATTGCCGCCATTATCCAGCGCAAACGCATTGACCACGCTGTTCTGGTCCGCCGCATAGGCGAAACGCTCGTCCAGCGACAGGCCGCTGACGCTGGAGAAATCCTTGGCCCACAGCGGACGGCCGCCGGCCGTGACGTCGAAGCAAACGATACGTCCCTGATAGGCCACGCCGCAAAGCAGGTTGCCCGCGATACGAGGGGCGCCGACCACGTCGGTCAGGCGCTCCAGGTCGCTGGCGCCGCGCGGCGTCGCCACGGTGCCTTCCCATTGCACGTTACCACTGTTGAACGCGATAGCCATCAGCTTGCCGCCCGGCAGGCCGGTAATGACCAGGCCTTCGGCCAGGACCATCTGCGACACGCTGCGCAGGGCCAGCGAGGGCCCCGGGCGCTGCACGTTCCAGACGCGTTCGCCGCTGTTGGCGTCGAAGGCCTGGATGCGGTAGTCGCCGCTGCGAACCACGACGATGCCATAGCCCACCACGGGCGGGATGGTCACGTCGCTGGTGGCGCGGACTTTCCACTTCACCTTGCCGGTGTCGTCGAAGGCGATGACGTCGCCGTTGGGCGAGGCCACGGCGGTGGTGGTGCCATCGCTGCCGGCGCCGGCGGACAACTTGCCGTCGACGCTGGCCTTCCAGATGGCGCGGCCGCTTTGCAGGTCGAACTTGCCAACCGAACCGTCAGGCGTGGCGGCGTAGATGGCGTCGCCCAGCACGGTGGGCGCAAAGCCCAGTCCCGAGCCGCTGCCGACCGACACGCTCCAGACCTGGCGCACGGACATGCCGGCCTTGTATTCGGTCAGGGGCGCGGGATCGTAGCGGCCGTCATCATGGGAAAACATGCCGCATCCGCCCAGGGCGAGCAAGCCCGCCAGGCAAACGGCGCCACGCCACGTACGACCAGGTGCAAATTTACGCATTACAGTCACGCTCCGCTCAGGGCATCCAGTTTCAGTTGCACAACCTGGGTCAGGGGATTGGCCGTACCCAGGCCATCAATGGCGCTTTGCCACGCAGCGCGCGCTTCTTCGCGCTTGCCTTGCGCGGCGAGAATGTCGCCGCGGCGATCCGCGAACAAGGCGGCGAAAGCTGCCGGCGGATTGTTCAGTTGCGCCAAGGCGGCATCGTATTGCTTCTGGTCCAGCATCATGCCAGCCAGGCGCAAACGCGCCACGGCTTGCATGGACGGGTTCTTGCCCTGGGCGGCCAGCCATTCCAGCTGCTCGCGGGCGCCTGCGTCATCCTTCTGGGCCTGCAGCGCCTGGGCTGCCACCAGGGCGCCGCGCGTGGCGTAGCCGGTGGACGGATATTGCTCGCGCAGCGTGGCTGCGGCGGTCTTGATGCGCACCGAGGAATCGGCGCCGCCCAGGCGGGCCGCGTCTTCCAGCGCTTCGAAGTAACCCATGGCCTGGTTGGCGCGGTGCGATTGATAGGCCTTCCAGCCCCACCAGCCGCCCCAGGCCAGCGCAACCGCCGCCACCAGCGTGACCACCAGCGTGCCGTAACGCGCCCACCACGCCTTGATAGCGTCGAGTTTTTCCTGTTCTTCCAGATCGTATGCCATGCATTAACCCTTGTTATTCAATACGTCGGCCAATCCCGCCAACGGGACTTGCTGTTGGGCCGTTTCGCCCTGCGCGTCGGCGCGCAGGAACTTCACGCTGGCCGTCTGCGCGGCCACTTCATCGGCGCCAAGAATAACCGCAACCCGGGCGCCGCTGGCGTCGGCGCGCTTGAATTGCGACTTGAAGCCTGCCGAACCCGCATGCACGACGACCGACAGGCCGGCATCGCGCAGGTCTTCGCCAACCCGGGCGGCCAGGCGTTGCGCCTCTTCGCCCTGGTGCACGACATAGACGTCGCACTCTGCTTGCTGTTCGACCTGCACGCTCTGCTCCCAGAGATCCAGCAGGCGCTCCATGCCGATCGCGAAGCCCACCGCGGGTGCGGACTTGCCACCCAGCAGTTCGATCAGGCCGTCGTAACGGCCGCCGCCGCACACGGTACCCTGGGCGCCGAGGCGGTCGGTGACCCACTCGAACACGGTCAGGTTGTAGTAGTCCAGCCCGCGCACCAGGCGCGGATTCAGGCGATACTCGATACCGGCGTCGGTCAGGCGCTGGCACATGCCATCGAAGTGCGCGCGCGATTCCTCGCCCAGGAAGTCGAACAGGCGCGGCGCGCTGTCAGCCATTTCCTGCATGGCGGGGTTCTTGGTGTCCAGGACGCGCAAGGGATTGCTGTACATGCGGCGCTGGCCATCTTCGTCCAGGATGTCGCGGTGCTTTTCCAGGTGCTCGATCAGCGCCGCGCGGTGGGCGGCGCGTTCGGCTGGCTGGCCCAGCGAATTCAGCTCCAGGCGCACATCGGTCAGACCCAGCAACTTCCACAGGCGCGCCAGCATGACGATGAGCTCGGCGTCCACGTCGGGACCGGCGAAGCCCAGGGCCTCGACGTCGATCTGATGGAACTGGCGATAGCGGCCGCGTTGCGGACGCTCGCGGCGGAACACGGGACCGATGGAATAGACGCGCTGCGGGCGGTCGTAGAGCAGATTGTGTTCGATGGACGCGCGCACGATGCCAGCCGTCATTTCAGGACGCATGGTCAGCAGTTCTTCGTCGGGCCCGTCGGCGAAGGTGTACATCTCTTTTTCGACGATGTCGGTGACTTCGCCGATGCCGCGCGCGAACAGGCGCGTATGCTCAAGCACGGGCGTACGCACATTGCGATAGCCGTAGCCGCGCAGCCAGCCGCGCACGATTTCCTCGAATTGCTCCCAGCGGGCGCTCGCCCCCGGCAACAGATCATTCATGCCGCGTATCGCGGCGACTTTCTGGAAAGCTTGAGTCATCTTGATCATGCCGCATCGCGCGCCGGCAAGCGCGCTAGCGGCCACACCCTTACTTTAATGAGAGGCAGGCGCGCCATAGCGGCGCGCAACGTAGTCTTCAACGATGGCCTGGAACTCTTCGGCGATATGGTCGCCCTTGAGCGTGACCGTGCGTTCGCCGTCCACGAACACCGGCGCGGCGGGTACCTCGCCGGTGCCCGGCAGGCTGATGCCGATATCGGCATGACGGCTTTCGCCCGGCCCGTTGACCACACAGCCCATGACCGCGACGTTCATGCTTTCGACGCCGGGATACTGGGCGCGCCAGAGCGGCATCTGGCGGCGCAGGTAGGTCTGGATGCTATCGGCCAGTTCCTGGAAGAACGTGCTGCTGGTACGGCCACATCCCGGGCAGGCCACGACCATGGGCGTGAAGGCGCGCAACCCCATGGTCTGCAGAATTTCCTGCGCCACGATGGCCTCGCGGCTGCGGTCGCCGCCAGGTTCGGGCGTGAGCGAAATACGGATGGTGTCGCCGATGCCTTGCTGCATCAGCACGGCCAGCGCGGCGGTGGAAGCCACGATGCCCTTGCTGCCCATGCCGGCTTCGGTCAGGCCCAGATGCAGCGGGTAGTCACAGCGCGCGGACAGGTCGCGATACACGGCGATCAGGTCCTGCACGTGGCTGACCTTGCAGGACAGGATGATGGCGTCGCGCCGCAGGCCGAGTTCTTCGGCGCGCTGCGCATTGCTGATGGCGGACACGACCAGCGCGTCGCGCATCACGGCTTGCGCTTCCCAGGGCTGGGCGCGCAGCTTGTTCTCGTCCATCTTGCGGGCCATCAGCTCGTGGTCCAGGCTGCCCCAGTTCACGCCGATGCGCACCGGCTTGTCGTAGCGGCAGGCCACCTCGATCATCTGCGCGAAATTGTCGTCGCGCCGCTTGCCCCCGCCCATATTGCCCGGGTTGATCCGGTACTTGGACAGCGCTTGCGCGCAATCGGGAAACTGCGTCAGCAACTTGTGGCCGTTGTAGTGGAAGTCTCCGACCAGCGGCACGTTCACGCCCATGCGGTCGAGTTGTTCACGGATGGCGATGACTTCGCGCGCGGCTTCCGGGGTATTCACGGTGATGCGCACGAGCTCGGAGCCGGCCTGAGCCAGCTCCTTGACCTGAATCGCGGTGGCGATGGCGTCCGCCGTGTCGGTGTTGGTCATGGACTGGACCACGACCGGAGCGTCGCCGCCGATCTTCACGACGCGATCACCCCACTTCACCGCCACCGAACGCGTGGCGCGGCGCTCAGCCGCCCCCACGGAGGGAGGCGGGGCATCCTGGCAAGGCAGAGAAGATTCTTGCATCGGTGGAACCGGGTTGTTACTTGGTCGACTTCGGCAGCCAGTCGGACGGCAGCCAGTGCTGCGGCAACCAGCCTTGCCAGAAGGCATACGCCACGCCGGCGGCCAGCACCAGCACGATGGCGATGAGCCAGCCCCAGGAGGTCGACGACGAGCGCTCGTCGTCGGCGCCGGACTGGGGAATGGAGTGCGCCGAATGCAGAGCGCCCGGGCTGAGCTTCACCGGACCGGTGACACGCGCCTTGGGATCCAGCGAATCGACGATGGCCTGCGAATCCGCGCCCAACAGGCGCGCGTAGTTGCGTACCAGGCCTCGCAGCGAAACGCCGGTGGGCAGGTTTGCCCATTGCTCGTTTTCGAGGGCTTCGATCTGCTTCGTGGAAAACTTGATGCGGCTGGACACTTCGTCGAGCGACCAGCCCTTGGACTGGCGCAGCGCGCGCAATGCCGAGCCGATGCCACCCACAGCGCCTGCGGGCGTTTCTGAAACTGCAGAAGCGAAATCCTGCGTCATGCGTGCACCTGTTTAATTGGTATGGTCTGGCGCTGTGCAGCGTTCCGTTCGGTGATCCGGGTACGGTCGCGCACTTCTCCGGCCAGTTGGCCACAGGCCGCATCGATATCGTCGCCCCGGGTCTTGCGCACGGTGGTGATGATGCCGGCGTCCATCAGACGCTGGGCAAACACCTTCACCCGCGCCGAGTTCGAGCGCTTCAGGCCGGACTCGGGAAAGGGGTTGAACGGAATCAGATTGAGCTTGCAGCGCAGCTGGCGTGCAATTTGGATCAGTTCCTTGGCGTGCTGGTCGGTGTCATTGATGCCGTCCAGCATGCAGTATTCGAAAGTGATGAAGTCGCGCGGGGCGAACGCCAGATAGCGTTCGCAAGCAGCCAGCAGCTCCTTCAGCGGGTACTTCTTGTTCAGCGGCACCAGCTCGTCGCGCAGCGCATCGTTCGGTGCGTGCAGCGAAACGGCCAGCGCCACGGGACAGTCCTGCGACAGCCGGTCCATCATGGGGACCACGCCGGAGGTGGATACGGTGACGCGGCGGCGCGACAAGCCGTAGGCGTTGTCGTCCAGCATCAGGCGCAACGCGGGCAGAACCTGGTCGTAGTTGAGCAGGGGTTCGCCCATGCCCATCATGACCACATTGCTGATGACGCGGGTGTCTTCGGTAGCGCGGGCACTTTCCAGGCGGGCGGTGCCGATGTCGGCCTCCAGCACGCGCTTGGCCCACCACAGCTGGCCGATGATCTCGCTGGTCTTCAGGTTGCGGTTGAAGCCTTGGTGCCCGGTCGAGCAGAAGCGGCAGTTCACCACGCATCCGGCCTGGCTGGAAATGCATAGCGTGCCGCGGTCGTCCTCGGGAATGAAGACGGTCTCGATGGCATTGCCCTGCCCCACATCGAACAGCCACTTGCGGGTGCCGTCGGTCGAGCGCTGCTCGATGTTGACGGGCAAAGCCTCGATGCGGCAATGCTGCGCAAGCTGGCCGCGGAAGTCGCGGGCCAGGTCGGTCATGGCGTCGAACGAATCGGCGCCGCGCTGGTGCATCCAGCGCTGCAACTGGCGAGCCCGAAACGGCTTGCCGCCCCACTTTCCGACCAGTTCGGACAGGGCGGAGCCGTCTAGCCCCAGCAGATTGATTCGTTCGACGGTTTCCATGACCTGGGTAACACTAAAAAGCTAGAACAGAAGTTCCGCGAAAATCAACGGCTGTGGATGTTGATTTCGGGGAAGAAGAAAGCGACTTCGACAGCGGCCGTTTCCGGAGCGTCCGAGCCGTGCACGGCGTTGGCGTCGATGCTGTCGGCGAAGTCGGCGCGGATGGTGCCGGGAGCCGCTTTCTTGGGGTCCGTGGCGCCCATCAGGTCGCGGTTCTTCAGGATGGCGTCTTCGCCTTCCAGGACTTGCACGAACACGGGACCCGAGATCATGAAGTCGACCAGGTCCTTGAAGAAGGGGCGTTCCTTGTGCACGGCGTAGAAACGCTCGGCGTCGGCGCGCGACAGCTGGGCCAGGCGGGCAGCGATGACCTTCAGGCCAGCTTGCTCGAAACGGCCGACGATCTGGCCGATGACGTTCTTGGCGACGGCGTCGGGCTTGATGATCGAGAGGGTGCGTTGAATGGACATAAGAACTCCGAAAACTGATTTCTGACTTGGTTTCTGATGAATTGCCTGGCGTGGCTCTGCGCTTGTCGGTGTCACCCTTGAAGCGTCATCGCGCTGTTGGCGCGCAGGAGGTCCGAAACGCATGCTTGTTTCGGGCCGTCCCGAACCACTAGGCCAAGGCAGGGATTCGACACTGCCTACCTGTTGGACTCGCCCGGAATCCTCAATGAATTCAGGGACTTCTAAAAGGTTTACAGTAACCCGGTATTCTAACACGCTGAGAAGACCGCATTACATCTTAAAATGTGCGGTTTGCCGCCCGCACCCTTAGCTCGGGCGCCCCTGTTTGCCGGAACCCTGCAATGACTCAAGCTGCCCCCCCGAACGCCGCGAATGCCGCGAGCGACGCCCAGGAACTCTCCAAGAGCTTCGAACCCTCCGCGCTGGAATCCCGCTGGTACGCCGAGTGGGACAAGCGCGGGTACTTCCAGGCAGGGCAACATGTAAAAACGGGGACCGAAAGCCACCCCTACGTCATCCAGTTCCCGCCTCCTAACGTGACGGGCACCCTGCACATGGGCCATGCCTTCAACCAGACCATCATGGACGGCCTGGTGCGCTACCGCCGGATGCTCGGCGACGACACCGTATTCATTCCCGGCACCGACCACGCCGGCATCGCCACGCAGATCGTGGTTGAGAGACAACTGGACGCCCAGAAGGTTTCCCGCCACGACCTGGGCCGCGAAAAATTCGTGGAAAAGGTGTGGGAGTGGAAGGAAAAATCCGGCAATGCCATTACCGAGCAGGTCCGCCGCCTGGGCGCCTCGGCCGATTGGCCGCGTGAATATTTCACCATGGACGAGCGCATGTCGCGCGGCGTGGTGGAAACTTTTGTGCGCCTGCATAAACAGGGACTGATCTACCGCGGCAAGCGCCTGGTCAACTGGGATCCGAAGCTGCTGACGGCAGTGTCCGATCTGGAAGTGGTGTCCGAGGAAACCGACGGCCACATGTGGCACATCCTCTACCCCTTCGTCGACGGCCCGCAAACCATCGTCGACAAGGACGGCCAGACCGTCACGCTGCGCGGCCTGACCATCGCGACCACCCGCCCGGAAACGATGCTGGCCGACGGCGCCCTGTGCGTCCACCCCGAAGACCCGCGCTACAAGCACCTGGTCGGCAAGGAAGTGGAACTGCCGCTGTGCGACCGCAACATCCCCATCATTGCGGACGATTTCGTCGACCCCGAATTCGGCACGGGCTGCGTGAAGATCACCGGCGCCCACGACTTCAACGACTACGCCTGCGCGATGCGCCACGATCTGCCCCTGATCGTGATCTTCACGCTGGACGCCCACGTCAACGAGAACGGCCCCAAGCAATTCCAGGGCATGGAACGCTACCAGGCGCGCAAGGCCGTGGTGGCGCAGCTGGAGGCCGAAGGCTATCTGGTCAAGGTCGAGCCGCACAAGATGATGCAGCCCAAGGGCGACCGCACCGGCGTCGTGCTGGAGCCGATGCTGACGGACCAATGGTTCGTGGCGATGAGCAAGCCCGCCCCCGAAGGCACGCTGAACCCGGGCAAGAGCATTACCGAGGTTGCGCTGGAAGTGGTGGCCGACGGCCGCATCCAGTTCTACCCGGACAACTGGACCACCATCTACAACCAGTGGCTCAACAACATCCAGGACTGGTGCATTTCGCGTCAGCTCTGGTGGGGCCACCAGATTCCCGCCTGGTACTCCGAGGACGGCCAGATCTTCGTGGCGCACGACGAAGCCGAAGCCAATGCCCAGGCCCGCGCGGCCGGCGTGACCGGCGAGCTCAAGCGCGACCCGGACGTGCTGGATACCTGGTTCTCGTCGGGCCTGGTGCCCTTCACCACGCTGGGCTGGCCGGAAAACACCCCCGACCTGCAGCGCTACCTGCCGTCCAGCGTGCTGGTCACGGGTTTTGACATCATCTTCTTCTGGGTCGCCCGCATGGTGATGCTGACCACCCACTTGACCGGCCACATCCCGTTCAAGCACGTCTACGTGCACGGCCTGATCCGCGATGCCGACGGCCAGAAGATGAGCAAATCCAAGGGCAACACGCTGGATCCGGTCGACCTGATCGACGGCATCGACCTGGACGGCCTGGTGGCCAAGCGCACCTACGGCCTGATGAATCCGAAACAGGCGGGCGCCATCGAGAAAGCCACGCGCCGCCAGTACCCGGACGGCATCCCCGCCTTCGGCACCGACGCGCTGCGCTTCACGATGGCCGCCTACGCCACGCTGGGCCGCAACATCAACTTCGACCTGAAGCGCTGCGAAGGCTACCGCAACTTCTGCAACAAGCTGTGGAACGCCACGCGCTTCGTGCTGATGAACACCGAAGGCCACGACCTGACCGGCCCGGAAACCGGCGAAACGTCCTTCGTGGACCGCTGGATCGTCAGCCAACTGCAGGCGCTGGAGGCCGACGTGGCGCGCGGCTTTGCCGACTACCGCTTCGACAACATCGCCAATTCGCTCTACCGCTACGTGTGGGACGAGTACTGCGACTGGTACCTGGAACTGGCCAAGGTGCAGATCCAGACCGGCACGCCGGCCCAGCAGCTGGGTACGCGCCGCACGCTGATCCGCGTGCTGGAAGGCGTGCTGCGCCTGGCGCACCCGATCATTCCGTTCATTACGGAAGAACTCTGGCAAAAAGTGTCGGTGGTGGCCGGCAAGCGCAAGGAAGGCGTCGCCGACAGCGTCAGCGTCCAACCCTACCCGCAGGCCAACCCCGCCGCGGTCGACACCGCCGCCGAAGCCGATGTCGCCGAGCTCAAGGCCCAGGTCGAAGCCGTGCGCGCGCTGCGCGGCGAGATGAACCTGTCGCCCGCGCAGAAGGTGCCGCTGTGCGCCCAGGGCGATGCACCCATCCTCACCCGCAACGCGCCGTACCTGGCCGCGCTGGCCAAGCTGAGCCAGGTCGAGGTGCTCGACACCCTGCCCGACGCCGGAGCGCCGGTCCAGGTCGTGGGCAACAGCCGCCTGATGCTGCACGTCGAAATCGACGTGGCGGCGGAACGCGTGCGGCTGGACAAGGAAATCGCGCGCCTGGAAGGCGAAATCGCCAAGGCCAACGGCAAGCTGTCGAACGCCAGCTTTGTCGAGCGCGCGCCGGCTGCCGTGGTCGAGCAGGAAAAGGCGCGCATGGCGCAGTTCGGCGAGACGCTGCAGAAGGTGCGCGAACAGCGCGTCAAGCTGGGCAACTAAGCCCTATCGCTACGCTGGAAGCAAAAACCCCGGAATTTTGTTCCGGGGTTTTTTGTTTGCCTGCCGCGGCAAGACATTCGCGGCGCAGGGATCGCCGGCAAACGTGCAGTCGAAGAAGGTTCAGGAGGCCTTGGGCAGCTTGGGCCGAGATGGCCGGCGCCGCTTGACCGGCTCCGGCAGCGGAGTACCCGCCAACTCGGCCAGAAAGCGCTCATCGGCCAGGGTCAACACCCCTTTTGCGCGAGCAGCCTCGATCAGTTCGGGACGCCGGGCAACGGTCAGCTCCAACGAACGCTCGCGCCGCCAACGGGCGATGTTCGCGTGATGCCCGCTAAGGAGAGGCGCCGGCACGGGCTCGCCTTGGTAGACCTCGGGGCGCGTGTAGTGCGGACTGTCCAGCAGGCCGGACAAGGCGTCGTTGAAGGAATCCTGCAGCGCGGATTCGCCATCGTTCAGCACGCCAGGCAACAGGCGCACGGCGGCGTCGATCACGGCGAGCGCGGCAATTTCCCCGCCCGACAATACGAAGTCGCCCAGCGAGATTTCCTGCGTGACGCAGCGCGCAATGAAACGCTGGTCCACGCCTTCGTAGCGGCCGCAAATGAGGATCAGACCCTCGCTTGCTGCCAGGGATTCGGCGCCCGCCTGATCGTAGCGCCGGCCGACCGGAGCCAGCAGCGCAACAGGAGCGCGGCCCAGGCCAAGCGCTGCGCGCGCGTCCTGGGCGGCATTGACGGCGGCTTCCAGAGGCCCCGCCATCATCACCATTCCGGGGCCGCCGCCGTAGGGGCGGTCGTCCACGGTGCGGTGCACGTCGTGCGTGAAATCACGAGGATTCCAGGCATGCAGGGACCACCGGCCCTGGGCATGCGCCCGGCCGGTGACACCCAGGTCCCGCACTACCCCGAACATTTCGGGAAAGAGCGTAACGACGTCTATACGCATCAAATATCCGCCGGCCAGTCGCTGTCTATGCGGCGAGCTGACAAATCGACGGCGTGTATGTGCGCGCGCACGAACGGAACAAGCATTTCGGCGGGCCGGCCTTTGGCGTTCAGGATGGGCTCGGGGCCTTCAGCCCCAACCCGTTGGCGCAAGACCCTCAGAACGGCATGAGCGCCGTTATCGAGGACCTCGTCGACCACGCCCAACAGCGCAGGTTCGCCAGTGGCGCTGGTGTACAACGCACAACCGATGAGATCGACCCAGTAGTATTCGTCTTCCTCGGGCGCGGGAAAGGATCCCCGCGGCGCCTGCACGGAACAACCGCGCAGGGCTTCGGCCTGATCGCGGTCCGCAATGCCAGCCAGCTGAGCCACCACGGTGGCTCCTTGCGAACGGGCTTGCACGACCTTGTATGCGACAGGCGCAGACGCGACAACGCCCCGCGCCAGTTCAGGCACAGGGCGAGTCAACCACCATTGAGATGCTGAGAGCAGCACTTCGGCATTGGCCGAATGTGGCTGCACCTTGACCCAGCCTTTCACACCGTAGGCTGCACTGATGCGGCCCAGCTCGATCAAATCCGTCGGCGCCGCGTTGGAGGTTGCGGCATCAGGCATGTATCGTGCTCTTGGTAACTATGAAGCAGCTATGAATGGCAGCTTTTAAGCGCAGTAAAGCTCAGGGCTCGGTAAGCGACGCAGGCAATTAAGCCGCGGCGGAAACCTTGGCCGAGTACTCTTTGACCAGACGCTCGACAGCAGGCGACAGTTGGGCGCCGTTGCCGGTCCAGTGTTGCACGCGATCCAGCGCAATGCGCAGGTTTTCCGTGCCTTCGCTGGCTACGGGGTTGTAGAAACCCACGCGCTCGATGAAACGGCCGTCGCGACGGTTACGCGAATCGGTGGCCACCAGGTTGTAAAACGGACGCTTCTTGGACCCACCGCGGGCCAGGCGAATCACCACCATAGGTAATCCCTTGAATTAGTTGTGAAAAACGGGAAATTCTAGCACTTAAACAAGCCTGCTGGCAAATGGCAGTGCCGAATTGTGCGTAGCGGCGCGATTTGTATCCTAAAACACCACATCCAGGTATTCTACAAACACACGGGCCGGGGCCCGCGCCGCAGTGCCAAGTGTAGCCGCCCTGCCCCCCTCGTGCCTGTCTTAGTGCGTCAGAACTCAGTGCGTGTGAAGAAATAGCCCGATTGAGGAGATCGGTTTTATGTCGACCTACGCAAGACCCCGCGCTTCGATCCCCCCTGCCGCCTGTCCACGGCGCCGCCACCGCACCTGCTTCAAGCCATCCCCTTAATGGCGGCCCACCTGCCGCCTGTCTCTGCTTTTTCCAGCGGTTTTCCCCCAACTTCCTCTAACCGGAGGGTGCACCACCATGAAGAATCAGAAATCAGTCTTCACCCCTGTTGCGCGCCTGGCCCTGGCGGGCCTGCTGGCGGGCGCTTTGGCCATGCCGCTTGCAGCTTCGGCCCGTGTCATGGGAGCCGCCCTGACGACCGCCTCCGGCAAGGTCACCGCTGTGGACCCGGCCACCCGGACCATCACGCTGCAGGGCGAAAACGGCAATAGCGTAGACATTCAGGCTGGCCCCGATATCCGCAACTTCCAGCAGATCAAGCCCGGCGACACGCTGACGCTCGACTACTACGAGTCGGTAGCGGTGGACGTGCGCCCGGCCGGATCTGGCATTCCGGAGGTCAAGACCGAAACCGCGGCAACCCGCAGCGCCAAGGGAGCCATGCCTGGCGGCGCTGCCGGACGCCAGACCACCATCACCGCCGAGATCTGGCACATCAACAAGAGCGCCAACCTGGTGACGCTGAAGGGTCCACAAGGCGGCATGCGTACCATCCAGGTCCAGGATCCGGCCCTGCAGGCACGCCTGCAGCAGTTGAAGGAAGGCGACCTGGTGGATTTCACCATTACCCGGGCAGTCGCGGCGGCCATCCGCAAGTAAGCAGGGGCTCCACCCATGCGAAAGGGCCCGCCTTGCGGCGGGCCCTTCTACGTGGCGTGTACTACCGGCAACCGGTCAGCGCCGCCGCAGGAAATGCACCCCGTGGCCATCAACCTCTTGTTGCGCCACCAGCACATTGCCGGTCTGGCGGGCGAACGCCTGGAAGTCGCGGATCGCATTGCGATCCGTGGTGATGACCCGCAGCACCTCACCGCTGGCCATCTGCGCCAACGCCTTCTTGGCGCGCAGGATAGGCAAGGGGCAGGTCAGGCCGCTGGCATCGACTTCGTGCTCGAAGGACGGCGCCTGCGCGCCGCCATCAAGGCTGGTATCCGCCCCGCTCATCACAGACGCTCGTCCACCCATTTCTGCACGCTGGCGATCGCCGCGGGCAAGGCTGCCAAGTCCGTGCCACCGCCCATGGCCATATCGGGACGGCCGCCGCCCTTGCCGCCCACCTGGGCCGCGACGAAGCCGACCAGATCGCCCGCCTTGACGCGGCCGGTCAGGTCGGCGGTGACGCCACCCACCACGCTGATCTTGCCATCGGCCGAACCCGTGGCCAGCAGCACGACAGCAGGCTTCAGGCGGTCTTTCAGGTTGTCGACCATGCCGCGCAATGCCTTGGGATCCACGTCGCCGATGCTGGCGGCCAGGACCTTGATGCCCTTGACCTCGACCGCGGCGCTGGTCGCCAGATCATTGCCAGCGCTGGCGGCAAGCTTGTTGCGCGACTGTTCCAGATCCTTCTCGAGACTCTTGACCTGTTCCTGCACCTGCGCGATACGCGCCGGCAGGTCCGCGGGCGTGCTGCGCAGCATGCCCGCAACCTGGGTCAGCAAGGCGTTCTGGTTCTGCACCCAGGCCAGCGCGTTATCGCCAGTGATGGCCTCGATGCGACGCACGCCAGCGGCCACGCCGCCTTCGGACACGATCTTGAACAGGCCGATGTCGCCCGTGCGGCTGACGTGGGTTCCGCCGCAGAGTTCGCGCGAGAAGCCGATGTCGAGCACGCGGACCGTGTCGCCGTATTTTTCGCCGAACAGCGCCATGGCGCCACCCTTGACGGCGTCGTCATAGGCCATGACCTGCGCCACGGTGGGCTGGTTGGCCAGGATCTCGGCGTTGACGATGGCTTCGACGCGAGCGATCTGCTCGGCGGTCAGCGGCGCATCCTGGGCGAAGTCGAAGCGGGTCTTGTCGGGATCCACCAGCGAGCCGCGCTGCTGCACGTGCGCGCCCAGCACCTGGCGCAGCGCCTTGTGCATGAGGTGAGTGGCCGAGTGGTTGCGCACGGTGCGGGCGCGGCGGACCGCGTCGACGCGCGCAAGCAAGGTATCGCCCACGGACAGCGTGCCGGACTCCAGTTCGCCGTGGTGGCCGAACACGCCGGCCTGGATCTTCAGGGTATCGGCGACGGCGAAACGGACACCGTCGGCTTCCAGCAGGCCGGTATCGCCGACCTGGCCGCCCGACTCCGCGTAGAACGGAGTCGCGTCCAGCACGACGACCGCGCTCTGGCCTGCCTTGACCTGCTGAACCTGCGTGCCGTCGACGTACAGGGCCGTGACCTTGACGCCATCCAGTTCGAGTTTTTCGTAGCCTTCGAAGCGCGTGTCCGCGCCTTCGTAGCTCAGGCCTTCGGCCATCTTGAACTTGCCGGCGGCGCGCGCCTGGTCGCGCTGGCGTTCCATGGCGACCTCGAAACCGGCCATGTCCACGTCCAGTTCGCGTTCGCGGCAGATGTCGGCGGTCAGGTCCACCGGGAAGCCGTAGGTGTCGTACAGCGTGAACAGGGTCATGCCGTCCAGTTGGCCGCCCTTGGGCACGTTGGCCAGCGCAGAATCAAGGATGCGCATGCCGTGTTCCAGCGTTTCGCCGAAGCGCTCTTCTTCCTGCTTGAGCACCTGGGCGACGCGGTCGGCCGTGGCGGCCAGTTCCGGATAGGCGTCGCCCATTTCGGCGACCAGGTCGGGCACCAGGCGGTGGAAGAACGGCTTGGTCTGGCCCAGCTTGTAGCCGTGGCGCAGCGCGCGGCGGACGATGCGGCGCAGCACGTAGCCGCGGCCTTCGTTGCTGGGGATCACGCCATCGACGATCAGGAACGAGCAGGCGCGGATGTGGTCGGCGATGACTTTGAGCGAGTTGTCTTCCAGGTTCTTGATGCCAGTTTCGCGCGCGGCGGCGGCGATCAGGTGCTGGAACAGATCGATTTCGTAGTTGGAATGCACGTCTTGCAGCACGGCGGCGATGCGTTCCAGACCCATGCCGGTATCGACACAGGGACGCGGCAGGCGCGGCATGTTGCCGGCGGCATCGCGTTCGAACTGCATGAACACCAGGTTCCAGATCTCGATGTAGCGGTCGCCGTCTTCTTCGGGCGATCCCGGGGGGCCGCCCCAGATCTCGGGACCATGGTCATAGAAGATTTCCGAGCACGGGCCGCAAGGACCGGTATCCGCCATCTGCCAGAAGTTGTCCGACGCGTAGCGCGCACCCTTGTTGTCGCCGATGCGAATGATGCGCTCGGCCGGCACGCCGACTTCCTTGGCCCAGATGTCGTAGGCTTCGTCGTCTTCCTGGTAGACCGTGACCCAGAGCTTCTCGGCGGGCAGCTTGTAGACCTGGGTCAGCAATTCCCAGGCGTACTGGATGGCGTCGCGCTTGAAGTAGTCACCGAAGCTGAAGTTGCCCAGCATTTCGAAGAACGTATGGTGGCGGGCGGTATAGCCCACGTTCTCCAGGTCGTTGTGCTTGCCGCCGGCGCGCACGCTGCGCTGCGACGAGGTGGCACGCGTATAGGACCGCGATTCCTTGCCCGTAAAGACGTCCTTGAACTGGACCATGCCCGAATTGGTGAAGAGCAAAGTCGGATCGTTGCCCGGGACGAGCGACGACGAGGGAACAATGGTGTGTCCCTTGGACTTGAAGAATTGCAGAAACTGCTGGCGAATCTCGGAGGATTTCATCGTGGGCGAAGCAGAATTTAGGCGAATTTTTGATTATAGAGGGTTGGCGGGGATCCCAGGAAAAGAGGCCTTGCGGCAGACTCAGCGCACGCAGACGTAGCCTGTGGTCCAGCCTTCCGTCTCGGTCCATTTCCCGCCCGCTGAAACAATCACGGCCTTGTAGCCGGTGGGGCATGAGCACTCGCCAGTCCGGGGATTCGCAGTGGACGTGCCGGTGTAATGGTAGCAACCCAATGGGCTGTTGAAGCTGTACGCCCCGCCGAAGCCGCCGCTTGCGGGCCCCCAGGCCTGGGACTGGCATGTCAGCAGCTCTCCCTGCTCCGAGGTGGCCATGGCGCCGGTGGCGACACTGCATGGCTGTCCCACGCTGGCGCGCGCGCCGACTGTAAGATGCGAGCCCACCCGCGCCGAGGACGCGACGCTCAGCTCCCCCTGCAGCTGCGGATCGCGCGTATCCCGGATCCTGACGTAGCGGTCCAGATCAGGACCGCCAGCGTCCGCTCCCGCCCACAGGGCGAGCGTGCCCGGCGCGTAGGCCGCCCCCCCGGACGCCGCCGGATTGGCGAAACTGAACGCCGCGCCGCGCACCAGACCCGGCGACGCCGGCCACACCGCCCCGCCATAGCCGCCGGCCGCATCGATAACGGCAGCGATGCCGGTCAAGTCAATGGATTGCGTCCCCGTTTTCAACAAGGGCGTGGCGCTGTAGACCAGTCCATCCATCCGACAGCGTTCGCCCGGGCATGCCTGCGACCTGACGATCTGGATCTGCGCCGAAAAACCCATGGCGGACCGCTCGGGAAAATCGGCCGGCAGCAGCCCCAAGCCACGCAATTCGCCCACGGTGGGCGCAAGCGGGTCCGCGAATAGTGGAACCCCCTGTTCGCTACGTGGCAAATCCCCCTTGGCAAGGATGGCGGAATGCCGAGCCAACACCTCGGTTAGCGCCAGGCGGATCTGCGTCAACCATACGCCGGAGGCACGGCCTGCTGCGTCTTCGATCCGCTGCACCACCTGACCGGACGCCCAGATGGCCACCATGGCGCTCAAGGCCAACGTCACCGCCAGGCCCGGCAATGAGAACCCGCGCTGACGCAAAGCCGCAGCGGCACCCGACCGAGCCGTCATGCACCACAGCGGCGGGCTCATTTTGCGACGAATACGAAGGTGTTGACGTCGCCCGGGCTGCACTGCGCCTGGGCCAGGGCCGCCCGGTAAGGCACGCTGGGCGTCGCAAACGCGTCCTTCACAAGCCTGAGGCCGCCGCCCCCTCCACCGATCGAGATGGTCTCCGACATCCGTTGCAGCACCGAGGCCAACGATGGGCATGCCGCCTGGCTGACGTTGGTCAGCTTGATGGAGAACGCGGAACCCTGTCCCGCGCTGCCGAACGAGGCGGCAGCGACCTCGACCACCCCATTGCCTCCCACGCCGCTGCCGCCCAGGCCATGGGCGATGCGCGCCGCGCCCCCGGACCCATCGATGGCCAGCACGCTGGACTCCCGCAAGGCATTGGCCATGGCGCCGGTGTCCAGGCCTGCATACGGAGTGACCCCGCCCCCCTGCGCATTGGTCTTCATGCTGGCAATGAAACGCTGCAATTCCTCTCCCACCTTGGGCACCTTGTTCTCAACGACGTAGGCGCCGATGGCCGGAATGCCGACGATCGCAATCAACAGGACGATGGCGGTGACGATGGAGACCTCCATCAACGAAAAGCCGCGCTGCCGGCTGGCGCGGAACGGGATTGCGTGTACGTAATGCATGGTTGCTTTCCTCGTGAGATGTAGCGCGCGGGCCGATTGGCGCCGCGTGCCTGATGCAGCCCCTATTGGCTGGCATAGAAATTAGTCAGCGCCTGGCGTAGTTCATCGATCACGCCGTAATGCCAGAGCGTGATGCCCAGCACGGCGCCCACGGACGAGAGCAGCAACGCCCAGCGCAACACCGATGCCTGGCGGCGCACCCGCGCCAACAGGCGCGATTCGACGCGAAGCCGCACCTGTGCAAGCCCGGCTTCCATGCCCAGGGCATCCATCATGTCGGCCATGTACCACCATGTGTCCGCGTCCAGCAGGCCCGTGCCGAAGATCTCCGGGCCGGTCTGGCCGCCGTCTATCCGCCCCAGCATGTCCAGCAGATGCCAATGCATCCAGGGCGCGGCATCGCGGGCCTGCACGGCCAGGGCGCGCCGCAAACGGGTGTCGGCCGCGCCGTGCTGCCTGACCAGCACGGCCAGCAGCGCAAGAAAGCGGATGGCGTGGAAATCCCGGTAGAGCCGCCACAGCAGCCAGCGGTCCAGCCGCGGCCGCGCAGCGCCCGTGTAACGCGGCAGCGACCACAGGCTCAGCAAGACCAGGCCCGACAACAGCACCAGCCACAAGGCCAGCCATTGCCGCAGGCCCTGGGCCAAGGCGAACAGCGCGCGGGTCAGCCGGCCATAATCCTCCGCCGGCACGGCCTGGAATACCTGCTGCAAGCGCGGCACGCTGAAAAAGGGAATTGCGCATAGCAAGGAGAATGCGACAGCCGCAGCCGCGAGGCCCGCCGCCGCGGCCGAGACCAGCGCCAGCCACGCATCCGACGCCAAGCGCACGGCCCGCGCCACATCCCGCAACGCGGCGGACAGATCGCCGCCCTCTTCCTGCACGCAGCTGAGCAGCACGCACTCGCTGGACGGCAGCGTGTCCGTCCAGGCCGCGCCCAGATCGCCGCCGACCTCCAGGTACATGCCCGCCCAATGTCTCGACAGCCGGCCGCGCACGGTATCTTCGCCATGACGGCGCGCGTCATCCTCGAAGACGGCGCGCAGATTCTTGCGGCCCTGGGTTCCTTCGACCAGGTCTGCAAGGTACTCGTAATAGTCAGCTCGCCCCGCACGAAAGCGCAGCGCGTCCAGGCGCAACAACAAGGTCCGGCCGGAAGAGGGGCTGAAGGAAAAATGCGGCAGCAGCGATCTAGCCATGGCCGCCCCCGCCGGCGCCGACGCCGCGCGCAGGCACGGGCGACGGAAAATCGAAGCGGCGCAGCAGGGAACGAGGATCGACTTCTCCGCAGCTGACCTTATACAGAGCGCAGTCCCGCGCCGATGCACCGCGCGCAGTCTCGCTGCGCCAGACCGTAGGGCCGGCGGCCTCGGCCAGGCGCTTGAGCCCGACGTTGTCGCGTGCGCGCACGCGCTCAAAAAAACCTTCGACACGCTCGGGCTCAAGCATTTCGGCTGCCACGCTGCGGCCGGAGATGCCGTTCAACTCAGGCAGTTGCGGCCGCCTGCAAGCGCTGCAACCCGCCGCATTCCTGACCCTGAGCGTGGCGAGATCCAGCAGGAACTCCTGCTGCATCCGCTTCGACCATGCCTGCCAGTCCGGGCGCTTGCCGCCGTCGGCTGCTCTGGACCACAAACTGTCCACGGGCAGCGAACAATGGCTGCACAGGCGCGGCAGCAAGGTCTGGTAGACCAAGAGCTTGAGGATGCCGGGCGTAGCCAGAAAATCCCGCGACACGCCGATCGAATCCGATGCCAAGCGTTCGGGTATCAGCACGGCGCCAGCGGCGTGGGTGGTCGTGTACAGGCTGACGCCGGAGCCGGCCAGGTCCATGAACGCCCGGCCGGTGTCCATGTCCCGGATCTCGCCGATCAGCAGGTCATTCATCGCCGAGCGCTTGATGGTCTTGAGCTTGGCGTCGAACGCCGGCCAGGCTGATTCCGCCAGAGCCCCTCCCAGCGTGTTCTGCAAGGCATTGTCGATGACGTATTCGACCGGATCCTCCAGCGTGATGGCCTTGCGGGTGGGCGCGATGCCGCGCATCAGCGTCGCGATGGTGGTCGATTTGCCGGAGCCGACCACGCCTGCCAGCACGATGGCTCCGCCTTCGCGCTCGCGCGCTCGGGCAAGGATTTCCACCTGCGTGGGCAGGTAGCCCAAGGCCAGTAGATCGGCGTTGGCGGTCGCGTCCAGTCGCAAGATGCGCAAGCAGACCGAAGGCCCGGCATCGGCGGCCAGTGAAGCCCAGCGCAGCACGATGGGTACGCCATCGATGTCCAGCCCGATGCGCCCTTGCTGCTCGAGCGCCGGGTCGAACACCGCGCCGTTGCCTCCCTTGACATCCATCCAGGCCACCGCCAGGACCTCCAGCAGCGTCGCGTTGGACAGGCCCGCAAAGCGTTCCGTGCCCACGTATTCCCCGCCGATGGTGTAGCGAATCTCGCAGGCGGCACGGCGCCGGTTGACGTTGATGTGCACGTCGCTCGCTCCCTGCGCCACGCCCCAGCCCACGATGTCGAGGAACATCGCGGCCAGGGCCGAGGCTCGCTCCTCCTGCCGCTGCTTGCCGCGCCCGGCCAACGCTGGCGCCGCCAACTGCCCGCGGGCGATCATCAACAGCAGCGGCGCGGGCAGCTGATAGCGCGGCACGCGCGCCAGCCGATAGCCGCGCGCCAGCACCATGCGCTCGACCTCGTCGATCTGATCGCCCAGTGTGTAGTCCTTTACGGCGAACACAGCGACCTCGCCGCTTTCCAGCAATACGGGACACAGCCTGCCGGCGAGCGCGGCGAGATCGAAGTCGCGCCCGAGCGGTCGCGCGAATGGTGGCTGCAGGCGGGCGATGTCTTCAGGCGTTTGAAGCTGGGGCGGCTCCCAGCCCGCCACCGTGGGAAGCCCCACATCGGCATGCGTCGCGACGGGCTGAAGGGCATGCACGGTCATGGCTGCCCCCTGCCCGCATCGACGCAAGCTGTGCGTTCGGTATCGCCGCGGCGCAACTTCACGCAGCTATCGTCGATGGCCAGCAACAGGTAAGCGCGGCTGTCGACGGCTCCCGCGACAGGTTCGCCCCTACCCGCCTGATAGCGGAGTACGGCACCATTGATGGCGATATCGACGCTCAAGCGCCGCGCAAGACCGAAAATCGCCATTACCCGGATCTCGTCGGAGGCCCTGGCGGGTGGCGCTACCGACGCCGCGAACTCGGCCCCCTGACGGCACAGGCCGGGGACCCGGCAGTCCGCCAGGGCAGCCGCCGCATCCGCACGCAGCAAGGCGCGCACGGTTTCGGTCTCTGGCCACGGTCGCGGTTCCTCGGCCTGCGGCGCCGGCTGGCCGTGGGCGGCAGGCACCAGCGCGGCTGACACGAGCAGGCGCCCGATGAAGCCTGCCGCGAGGTGCGGGCGCGCGCCGCCGCCCCTATTCGTGTTCATAGATTTCTCCCTGTAGTTCGGCAACCAGCGTGCTGGAGACGAGGCTCGGCCGGGGTTGCGCCTGGATGTCCAGCGACAGGCGGGACCATTTGGCCGCCACGATGGCGCCATCCAGCAGCGCGAAGGAACGTAGCGGCCCCCGCAAGGTGATGGCGCGGCTGCGGATAACAGGCCGCGCCGCGTATGTGACGCCAGCCTGCCCGGTGGCAGGCGGCGACTGCGTGGGCAAGGGCAGCGGCAATGCCGTCGCCAGAACGACGGAAGTAAAGGCCGCCCGCATCCTTTGCAACGCGGCGACCATCCCGGTGTCGAGCTGCAGCGAGGTGGGCAGAACCCTGTCCGCCAGCCAAGTCGGCGAGGACGCCGTGCGCCAAGACAGCGTGGCTTCCTCCAGAGGCTGAAATGAAACCTGCCAGCCGACGGGCCGCAGCGCGTGCAGGACGTCGTTGGCAGCCTGAGGATGAGCCCTGACGTAGACAGCGGAACAATTCCAGGCCTGCTCCGCAGCCAGGCAACGCGCGCGGCTCAGCGCCCAGCCGCGCATCTGTATCGGCAATCTGCCCAAACCGTCCAGCAGGCGGGTGACTTCGCCGGGAGCGTGAACCACGGTGCTTCGCAACAGGACCTGGTACGGATCCGGCTGCGGCTCCAGGCCCTGCGGATCGGCATGGGCGGGTGGTTCGCGGCCGGACCATGGGGCTATCAAGCTGCTCCACAATTGCGGAGCAATGGCGGCAACCCCCGCGCAGGCCAGGAACAACCGGAACGCCAGCGGCAGCTCGCCCCAGCGCGACGACAACACGGCCAGGCGCGCGGCCGGGTCCGCCGCCTGCATCAGCAAGGCCCAGGCTTCGCCGGCTTCCTGCGCCGGCAACCCCGGCCGCCGGGCGCGCAACAGCGCCTGTTCGCGCAAGGCTTCGTCGAGCGTGGCGAACACTCTGTCCGCCTGCGACAGCACGGTGCCGCGCTGCGCCGCCACCAACCAGTGCCCGCCGCCGGGCAGGCTGATCAGGCTGTGGCCCCCATCCGGATACAGCAGGGCATACAGTTGCGCGGCCGCCTGGATGTGCCGATGCCCGCCCCGCCCCGCTCGCGAACCGCCACGCCACGACGGACGCACGCGGCCATAACCGGCCACCATGGCCGGCGCTCCGCCCACCACGTAGTGGCTGGCCCGCAAGCGGCGCCCGCGCGAACGCGCCAGCGCGGGAATGTTGGAGCCGATCAGGGCGAACCAACGCAAACCGAATGCCAAGGTGCGGCCTGTGTCTGGAACGTCAAGCAACAAGGAGAGAGGGACCCGTTCCACGCCTAGTACCCTTCCTCGACCTGGGCGGTCACCAGCACCAGGGTCGTCATGCGTTCCGTGGAGGCGCTGTCCAGGCCGCCCGCGATGAGCGGCAGCCCCGGCGCGAGCCGTTGGCGGTCATGCTGGTCCTGGCTGCGGTCGAAACCGGAAACGATGATGGGCTGGCCGGGACGCAGCTCGACCTGCTGCACCGTGCCGTTGCCGTCGATCGTGACCTGCTGCACCTGCACCTGGTTGCCGCGCTCGCCGAAGGTGATGGTCTTCAGGGGCTGGGCGACCGCGTTGTCATAGGCGAGCGACAGCAGGATCTGGCCGTCCTCCTGGATATCCGGCAACAACGTCAGGAACGAACCTACCGTCTCTTCCTTCTGGCTGATGGATACCGCCGGCAGCGAGCCGTTGGCGCCCCCCGCCGTGGTACCGGGGACGGCGGTACTCTGCACCCGGTCGATGTAGCTGAACGTGGTTCTTACCGCGTGCGTGACCGGACGGCGGTTCAGGGTCAGGATGGGAACTTTGTTGTGCCGTACGACGGCTCCCATCGTGCTGAGCGCGGAAACAATGGCTTGCGTGCCCTGGAAGGGCCCCCGGGCCATGGAGGCATCCAGGCTGCCCCCGCCCGCCCCCGCGCCCGGCAGCGCCAGCCGCGCCGCCGCCCCGGCCGCGGCGTAGACGACGTTCCAGTCGATGCCGCCCGAGGTGGCATCGTTGGCGACGACGGTGATTTCCTCGAACACCAGCCGGACGCGGCGGGTCAGCGCCTTGTTCTCGCGCTCGAGGTAGCGGGCGACACGTTCCAGCGCCTCGGGGGTGTCCGTGACGACGATCGAGGTGGCGCCCTCGACCGCGTCGGCCACCACGCCGGAACGCGTCAGGAACGGCGCGATGTTGGCGCGCAGGATAGCCACCGCATCGTGCTGGCCCGCCGACAAGGACGTGTTGGAGGTGCTCTCAAAGCCTTCTCCTTCCGGGCTGCCCTCGCGGCCAAGGCGGACATCCACCTTGCTGGTCAGCGACAAGGCGCGCAAATCGAACACGCGGGTCTCGGTGCGGTAGAACTCGAGCGCGTTGTGCTCGTAGCGCCAATGCACCGAGAAGCGCGCGGCCAGCGCGTCGAGCAGGTCGGCCAGCGGCTGCCCGCCAGCGCGGACCTCCAGGCTGACCGGCGCCGGAATGGACAAGGCGCCGTTGACGGCCAACCGGGGCAGGAACAATTCCAGCGGCAGCAAGGCATCCGGCCGCACCCGCACCGCGATGCCGGTGGCGGCCGTCAGGCGCTGGGCCAGCGCAGACAGGTCGGCGTCGTCGGCCAGCATCAAGGTGGTCCGCACGTTCTCACGCAACGCGGGCGGCAGCGCCACTTCCCGCGCCAGGGGCTGTGGTTTGCCGGCCAGCCACGGCATGGCGACGTCCTGGGCCGCGATGCGTGCGGCGCGGTCCGACAGCCCTTCGACAAAGGCCTGCTGGTGGGCAGCCACCTGGGCCTGACGCGTGTTTGCCGCAAGGCGCTGATCCGCCGCCTGCTGCGACGCCGCGCAGCCGCCCAACACACCAGAGACAACGACAGACAAGCACAGTATCCGCATCATGCCGCAGCCCCCCCTGGCGCGGCCATCCGCGTGCAGGACTGCGCCAGCGGCACCACGCGCAACACCCGGTTGCCGTAGAAGCATGGCTGCAAGGGCTTTTCGGCGAGCTCGGTGGCGCCCAGCAGTTCACGCACGGCGGATTTGAAGTCACCGGAGAACTCGGCCGTGGCTGACAAGGGTATGTCCACGTCCACGGCCCAGTGCTGCGGCTGGAAGGTCCAGCCAGCGAGGTCCGCCCAACGCGCAAGAACGGCTCGCAGCGTGGCGTCCGGGGGAGCAGCGCGATAGACCTGCTGCGGCGCCGCCATCGGTGCCGGCGCAGTAGCGCCGGCCGACGCCGCACCGGCCAGTGGTCCGGCGGCTTGCAACGCGCCGATGACGTGCGACGCCGGCTCGGCAGGCCGCGCCGGGCCGATGCGTTCAGCCGCGGCGGCCAGCGCCAGAGGCGCAGGTTCATCCTGCGGCCTGATCCCCGCCCCACCTGCCGGCCTGGCGTCCGCGACCGCCGGCACACGCTGCGCGCGGGCCATCAGGCGCCCGCCGCGAAACAGCAAGCCGTTCCACCCTCCTGCCAGCACGACATAGGGATCGCGCCTCACGTACGGCAAGGCCCGTTCGCCATCGCTGCCAACACCGAAAATCGCCGGCAACGCCTGCCCCGGCGCGAACTGCAGCCAGGTTTCCTTGCCGTCGTCGAACACCTGCATCGGCGCAACAGAGGGGTCGCCGGACAACTTCCAGTCGAAGCGGAAGCCTTGGGCAGCCTGCCGCGAGGCTTCCCATGTGGATGCGGCCGGACTCTTGCCGGCCCCTGTGCAGGCCCCCAGGCAGGACAGCCCTGCCGCCAGGAAGAAGAAACGAACCATGCCTCACCGCGAGCGAAAGGCGCACCGGAATCGATACGCATGAGAGGCATGGTGTACGAGCGGCCGACTCGTCGCCAGACTGGCATGTACGCATGGATGGTTTGGTCGCGCGGCGGTGGGACAAAAAAAAGCCCGGTCCTGAGACCGGGCTTGCGTCAGGGTGCGGCGACGCGTGCGCCGCCCGCCTGGATCAGCGTTGTGCGGCGATGCTGCGCGCTTGCGTGGCGGCGTTGTTCAGCGCCGCGACCGGCGGCACCTTGCCTTCGAAGGCCTCGTTGAGTTGCTGGTTCAGCACAGGCTCGATGCGCTCGTAGTTGGCCATGCGGAAACCGCGGCTATTCGCCGTGGGGTTGGCGCGCATTGAAGCAATCAGCGCCTGGACGCCCGGAATCCGCTCATAGAACGACACGTCCGACGCGCGGAAAGCGGCTTCGGTCAGCGGCAGGTAGCCGGTGCGCTGATGCCATTCCGCCGCGATGACGGGCTTGGACAGCCAGGCCAGGAACTGCGCCGTGGCCTTTTCCTCGGCCTGGGGATGGCCTTCCAGCGCCCACAGCGCCGAACCGCTCACGAACGGCTTGCCGCCATCCTTGGTGACCTGGTCGTAGTAAGGCAGCGGCGCCACGCCGAAGGACAACGACTTGGTATTGAGGAACTGGCCGAACGCGCCGGTATTGGCCGTCAGCACGGCGCATTCGCCCTTGGCGAACAGCTTGTCGCTGGCGTTGTCGCCCGAGTGCGCCATGAACAGCAGCGAACGCTTCCAGCTCACCATCAGCGAGATATGGCGCATGTAGAGCGTGTCGAACTGCATGGCGGGCGCGGCCGACTTCTTGGTGACCGCGTCCAGCCCGTTGTTGTTGCTGGTGAACTGCTGGTTGTTGATCGGCGCCAGGTTCTCCAGGTGGACCGTGACCTGGTCGCTGGAGGCGTAGGGGCAGTCGATGTCAGCCACGTCGCGCAGTTTCAGCAGCTCGCCTTGCAGGGCGGTCCAGGTGCGCGCGGGCTTGTTGGGATCCAGGCCGGCCTTCTTGTAGGCAGCGGTGTTGTAGAACATCACCGGCACTTCGGCCATCCAGGGGAAGGCCAGCAGGCGGCCTTTGCTGTCGCGCGTGAAGCTGCTGGTGGCCGGCACGAACCAGTTCAGGTCCTTGATCGGGTACTTGGCCAGCAGTTCATACAGCGGCAGCACGGCCTTGTGCTGGGCGACGACTTCAGGCGAGTGGTTGTCGGTCAGCTGCAGCAGGTTCGGGCCCTTCTTGGCCTTCACCGCCGTGACGGCTTCCTGTTCCAGCGCGTTGGACGAGGCGAAGCCGCGCAGCGTCACGCGGACCTGGTCCTGCTCCTTGTTGTATTGCTTGGCGAGCTTTTCGAACTCGGCCTTGTTTGCGTCGGTCAGCGTGTGCCAGACCTGGATTTCGACCGCGGCGGCATTCGCCGCGCCGGCCATCGCCATGGCGGCGCCGAACAACCATGCGCGCCGGCTGGCGAACATCGCGCGGGCAACGCCCGCCAATTGCAGATTCTTCATAGGTTCACAGACCAAGAAAAGGAAACTCCGGTTCCGGCCGCCGTCCGCTGAGCAGATCGGCCAATGCCCGGCCCGAGCCAACGCCCATCGTCCAACCGAGCGTACCGTGTCCTGTGTTGACGTACAGGTTGGGAATACGGCTGCGGCCGATGATGGGCACATTCGAGGGAGTGGACGGGCGCAAGCCCGACCAGTAACTGACGCGCTCGAAATCGAGCGCATCGGGAAAAAGTTCGCGCGCCAGCCGGGTCATGGCTTCGCAGCGGCCGGTGTTCAGGCTGCGGGAATAGCCCGACAGCTCCGCGGTTCCGGCCATGCGCAGCCGGTCGCCCAGGCGCGAGAAAACGACCTTGTGGCTGCTGTCCGTCAGGCTGACCGTAGGCGTGGCGTCCGGCTTGATGACCGGGAACGTCGCCGAATAGCCCTTGGCCGGATAGACATTGCAAGGCACGCCCAGCGGCCGCAGCAGATAGGGACTGAAACTACCCATCGCCACGACGTAGGCATCGGCCGACACGACGCCGTAACGGCCGTCGGGTTCGATGATTTCGATGCTTTGCACCGCGCCGCCCTCGGTCAGCAGGCGCGTGGCGCGCGTGCTGTAGCGGAATTCGACGCCGGCCCGGGCGCAATGCTCGGCCAGGGCCACGGTGAACAGGTGTACGTCGCCGCTTTCGTCCTCGGGCGTGTAATCGCCACCGACGATGGTCTGGCGGTGCGGCGCCAGCGCGGGCTCGATGGCGATGACTTCGTCGGCCGAGACCACGCGGCGTTCCACGCCGAAATCGCGCATGAGGCCGGCGGCGCGCTGCGAATTTTCGAATTCGTGCGGGTCGCGGTAGAAATTCAGGATGCCGCGTTCCAGGTGGTCGTACTGGATACCAAGTTCCGCGCGCATGCCGCGCAGAGTCGCGCGGCTGTATTCCGCCATGCGGACCATGGCGCGGATATTCGGAGCCAGGCGGCTGGGCAGGCACTCGCGCAGGAACGACAGCCCCCACATCCATTGCCGCCAATCCAGCTGCGGACGGAACAGCAGCGGGGCATCATCCTGGAACATCCATTTGAGCAACTTGAACGGGGCCTGCGGGTTGGCCCAGGGTTCGGCATAGGAAACCGAGATCTGGGCGCCATTGGCCAGGCTGGTTTCCTGGGCGGGACCGGTGCAGCGATCTATGACCACGACGTCGTGGCCGGCCTGGTTCAGCCACCAGGCGCTGGAGATTCCGATGATGCCGCCACCCAATACCGCTACTTTCATGCCCGCATTGCTCCTTGCGTGCCAACTCGGATCGCCGACCCTATGTCCACGATCCATGGCAAGCTGCTGCCACGGCAGTTTACCCTGGCGCTTTGCCCGCGCCTACGGAATAAAAAGGGGCGGAAGTCACAAACCTTTCCAGGCCCGCTCGTTCCCCCCCTGCTCGCTCATGCCCTGTTACTCAACACTAGGGCGCGGCCCGGGCCAGGTCCGCTTCGGACGTGAAGGCGTCGGCGTAGAACTCGTCCGCCGGCAGTCCGTTCTGAGCGCTGAATTCGCGCCTTGCGGCGTCCACCATCAGCGGCGTGCCGCAGGCGTAAACCTGATGGCCCGACAGGTCCGCAATGTCCTGCATGACGGCTTCGTGGACGAAGCCGGTGCGCCCCGTCCAACCGTCTTCCTGCAAGGCATTGGACACCACGGGCACATAGCGAAAATCGGGCAGCATGCCCGCCCACGACTGCGCCAGCGCGTCCATGTAGAGGTCGTGCGGACGGCGCCCCCCCCAATACAGGGCCACGGGGCGCTTGATGTTGTGGTGGATCATATGCTCGACGATGGCCTTGACCGGGGCGAAGCCCGTGCCGCTGGCCAGGAGCACGACGGGCTTGTCGCTGTCTTCGCGCAGGAAAAAGGAGCCGAACGGCCCTTCCAGGCGCAGGATTTCGCGCTCTTTCATCTGCGTGTCGCTGGCGCCGAACACGTGGTCGGTAAACACGCCGCCGGGCATGTGCCGGATGTGCAGTTCGAGGGGGCTGCCGGTATGCGGCGCGCCGGCCATCGAATAGCTGCGCCGGCGGCCGTCCTTCAGGATGACTTCGATGTACTGGCCGGCGTAGTAGCGGAACTGCTCGGACGCCGGCAGCTGCAGCTTGATCACCGTGACGTCCGGGGCCACGCGTTCCAGCGTCTGCACGCGCGACGGCAGCTTGCGGATCTGGATGTCGCTGGCCAGGCGGACTTCGGTGGATTCGACCACCATGTCGGATTCAGGCCGGGCCTGGCAGAACAGCGTGTAGCCGTCGGCCAGCTCTTCGGGCGAAAGAATCTGCGCGGGGTACTGCCCCGCGTCGAACTCCCCGGACACCACGCGGCCCTTGCAGGTCGAGCAGGCGCCGTTGCGACAGCTGTACGGCAGGACGATGCCAGCGGCCAGCGCGCCATCGAGCACGGTCTGGCCGGGTTCGACGGGGAATTGGTGCTGGCTGGGTTGGATGATGACCTGGAAGCTCATGATGAAACGGTTCAGGGTGTTAGCGGAGCGCCTCGTTCGCGAGGCGCTCCGCCCGGCCCGGCCTCAGGCCGGGAACTTGCGGATTTCCTTGACGCGGTTGGCGTCGTCCACCAGCACCACCAGCGGCTTGTGCGTGGCCGAGTCGGCCTCGGACATCGGGCCGTAGGTGCAGATGATCATCAGGTCGCCGACCTGGGCGCGGCGCGCGGCGGCGCCGTTCAAGGAGATGGCGCCGCTGCCGCGGGCCGCCTTGATGATGTAGGTGTCGAAACGTTCACCGTTGGTGACGTTGTAGAGCTCGATGCGTTCGAACTCGCGCATGCCGGCAGCGTCCAGCAAGTCTTCGTCGATGCCACACGACCCTTCGTAGTGCAGGTCGGCCTCGGTGACCGTGACGCGGTGCAGTTTTGCCCGCAGCATGATGCGTTGCATGATTGATATCCTGGTTTCGCGTCCCGGAACGCGAAGTGTTGCTAGAGTGATGCCCGGCACCCGGTTTTGCCGTATGAACCCGGTATTCTATAATTTTTGCCGCAGCGGGACGGCCCGTTGCCGCGCGCGGCCGGACGGCCGGTGCGTTTGATACTGGGGACGGCCCCTCGCGCCGGCGGCAAGCCGGCAACACAAGCGTAGGAGTCGTAATGACCTGGATCATCCTGGTACTCGCAGGCCTGTTTGAAATCGTCTGGGCCGTAGGCCTGAAATATACCCACGGATTCACCCGCTTCTGGCCTTCCGCCATCACGGCCGGAGGCATGGCCATCAGCGTCTGGCTGCTGGCGGTGGCGATGAAATCCCTGCCGCTGGGCACCGCCTACGCGGTATGGGTGGGCATAGGCACGATCGGCGCCTTCGTGGCCGGCATCGTGCTGTTCGGCGAGTCCACCAGCTGGATGCGCATCGCCAGCGTGGCCCTCATCGTGCTCGGCCTGGTAGGCCTGAAGCTGTCCTCGGCCTGAGGCCCCGGCAGCGACACGAATGTGCGCGCGGTGTACATGGCGCCGCGCGCCCTGAACGCGCAAGGCCGCCCGCAAGCGGCGCGACGCCCTCTTTCCCTTCGATGAGCCCGGCCATTCCCCACCGGACGGCGCAGTTGGCACGGCATTTGCATATCAGCCGGGACCAGATCAAAGGGAGACAGAACATGCATCCACCCATGCGCGCACGCGCTTACGCCCCGCCCATCCGTCCATGCGCCATTCGCTGGGAGGGCCAAGCATGAGCCTGCCGGAGGACTATCAACTGACCGAGTTTCAACGCATGATCCGCGCCAGCGTGCTACCCCTGCTCGAGGAAGCGCTGCCGCGGGAGAAAATTCGCGAACTCGACGATGCCAGCGAGTTTCCCTTCGAAGCCTACGAGGCGCTGGCGCGGGCCGGATGGATGGGCCTGCCCTATCCCGCACAGTTCGGCGGCAGCGGCGGCTCTTTCAAGGATCTTGCGATCTTTATCGAGGCGGTCGCCTATCACAATGCCCAGATGGCGTCGGCGTATCTGGCCACCGTGGTCTATGGCGGCATGCAGGTTAGCCACGGCGCATCGCAGGAAGTAAAGAGTCGGATCCTGCCCCGCATCATCAGCGGCAAAACGCGCATGGCGCTGTGCCTGACGGAACCCGAAGCAGGATCCGACGTGAGCGCCATCCGCACCCGGGCGGCGCAGGACGGGGACGACTACGTCATCGATGGCCAGAAGGTATTCATCACCTGCGCGCACGTCGCCCACCAGTTGGTGGTCGCGACCAAGACGGAGCGCGACGCAGGACGCCATGGCATCACCCTGTTCATGGTCGACGCCGACGCGCCGGGAGTGACGATCCGGCCGCTCAAGGCCCTGGGCCGGCGGATGATCCATACCAACGAAGTGTTCTTCGACAATGTCCGAGTGCCCGCCGCGCACATGCTCGGGGTCCCGAACGGCGGCTGGAACGGCCTGATGCGCGGGCTGAATCTCGAACGCCTCTGCCTGTCCGCCGCCGCCAGCGGCAACATCCAGCGCATCATCGATTCCGCCAAGGAGTACGCCGATACGCGGACGCAGTTCGGCAAGCCGATAGGCCAGTATCAGGCGGTGGCGCACAAGTTCTCGGACATGCAGATCATGGCCGAGACCACGCGGGTGCTGACCTACCGGGTGGCCGACATGCTCGACGCCGGGCTGCAGCCCACCTCGGAGACAGCGATCGCCAAGGTCGTCGCAACGGAAAACAACTGCAAGTGCGCCGACATGGGTATCCAGATCATGGGCGGCGCCGGCTACATGATGGAAAACGAAATGCAGATGTACTTCCGCGATGCCAGGGTCGGCCCGATAGGCGGCGGCACCAGCGAGATCATGCGCAGCATCATCGCCAAGCAAATGGGGGTATAGCGGCCCCGCCGGAACGGGGCGCGGGATCAGAAATCCAGTTCGATTCCGACCTCGTCGCCCACCTTCAGGCGCGCGCCTGCGGGCGCGTCGAGGATGGCGTTCTGGCCGAACACCACGCCGATCTCCAGATTGCGGTAGCCCGCCAGCGTGCGGCCGGGTTCTTCGTATTGCTGGGCGGTATTCTGGTCGATATCGGGAATCGAGCAACGGGTGCAAGGCTTGACGAAAGCCATCTTCACCCCTGCAGCCTCGATCATGGCGGTGTGGTCTTCCTCGAAGGCTTCCCATTCGCCCTGCACGACGATATTGGGGCGAAACCGGTCCATCGGCACCGGCGCCACGCCCTTGGCCTGCAGGCGGGCATTCAGATCGTCCAGCGAGGCCTGGTTGGCCACCAGCAACGGAAAGCCATCGGCAAAGCCGAAACAGTGCTGGCCCGCGAACGGTTCCGCCAGGTCGGGATGCGCGTCCAGCCAGCGCGAAACCCAATCCGGCTTGGCATTGCGTTGCGCGGCCGCATCCATCTTGTACAGGCGGCACGGCGTCTTGAGGAAATCGGAAAACCACAGCCCAGCCGCCGCGCTTTCGCGCCGGCCGGAAGTGGTATCGCTCCAGACGGCCACGGACTGCGCCTCTGGATCGAGTCCCGAGCCGTCCAGGGCCACGTCCAGATCGGGCATGCCCGGCGCGGACAGGCGCAACGTATCTGCCGTAAGCGCCGTGCGGATCAGCGCCATCGCGGGCCATTGCCGCTGTGTCATGAACTGGCCATCGGCGCCGATCAGCATCCAGCGGCGGTCATGGGCCAGCCCCGCGCGGTCGATGGGCGATTCGTCCAGCGCGATGCCCGCGCAGGATTTGACCGGGTAGATGTGCAGGCTGAGGATGCGGGCGGACATGGCGTGCGAGATCTCAATGTAGCGGAGTGCGCAGAGAATAGCAGAGGCCCACAAGAAAATGCCCAGGCAGCGCCTGGGCATTTACACAGGGGGATCAGCCCCCGACCAGCTTTAGGGTATCCAGCGGTGTGACCGCCTTGAATCCCTTGCGCGTCGCGATGTGCTCGGGACGCGGCGTCAGCCCGTACTTGGGCGGGTTCAAGGTGTTGTCCATGCTGTTGTAGACCATGAACACGTTGGCGCGCGGCCAGGGCGAGATATTGCTGTTCGAGCCGTGCATCGTGTTGCAGTCGAAGAACACCACCGAGCCGGCCTTGGCCGTCATGGAGCGGATGCCGCCCTGCTCCACCAGCAGTTGCAGGCTGACCGGATCCGGCACGCCGTATTCCTGCTTCTTCAGCGACTGCTTGTAATGATCATTCGGCGTTTCACCCACGCACGAAATGAACTGCCGATGCGAACCGGGCACCAACATCAGAGGGCCGTTGCACTCATTGTTGTCGGTCAGCAGCACCGAGCAACTGAGGGCGCGCATCGCCGGCATGCCGTCTTCGACGTGCCAGGTCTCGAAGTCGGAGTGCCAGTAGAACTCCTTGCCCTTGAAGCCCGGCTTCATGTTGGCGCGCGACTGGTGGATGTACACCTCGGAGCCCAGGATCTGCCGCGCCACGTTGACCAGCCGCGGATCGCGCACCAGGCGCGACAGGATGGGATTGAGCACGTGCACCATGAAGATCGAGCGCACCGCATTGCTGCCGGGCTCGGTGATGGACTCTTCGCGGCGGACGATCGAGGGGTCGCGCGTCATGCGCTCGACCTCGGTGGACAAGGCGCGGATTTCATCGTCGGAGAACAGGTTCTCCAGCAGGATGAAACCGTCGCGCTCGTATTGCTCGACCTGGCCGGCATTCAATGCGCTGGCGTACTGGCCGTTTTCATAGACCACCGGATCCTGGCGGGCAATGATGGCGGAACTTCGATCCGTACGGGAGGCGTACGGATCCTGTGCAGGTGAGATCATGCGAACCTCCTTGTATGTATGTCAGGCCGCTTGGGCCTCGGCCTCGGGCAAGGCGTAGACGCCTTCCTTGTCGTGCACTTCCTGGCCGGTCAGCGGCGGGTTGAAGACGCAGATGACACGCAGCGGCTCCTTGCCGCCGCACAGCCAGTGCTCGTCGTTTTCGTTCAGGGCATAGACCACGCCGGGTCCCAGGTCGTACTTCTTGCCGTCGGCGATGGTCTCGATGGAGCCGTCGCCTTCAATGCACCACACCGCTTCAAGATGGTTCTTGTAGTGGATGTGGGTGCGGCCGCCCGGGAAGATGGTGGTCTCGTGAAAGGAGAAGCCCATGCCGTCCTTCTTCAGCAGCACGCGGCGGCTGACCCAGGTGTCGGTGCGGACTTCGTCGGCGGTGCCGATCACATCTTTGACATTGCGTACGATCATTGACGTTTTCCTCCAAATTTCAGGATGCGGGCGGACTGCCCTTCTTCGGCGAGCGCTTCCGCGACGCTGGCTTCGATCACGTCCAGGCCCTTGCTCAGCAGTTCTTCCTCGATGGTCAGGGCGGGCAGCAGCTTCAGCACTTCGTCCTGCGCGCCCGAGGTCTCGATCACCACGCCCTTCTTGAAGGCGTTCTGCGCGATGCGGTTGGCCAGCGCGGGCGTGGCGTTGCACACCAGCCCCTGGATCAGGCCGCGGCCGCGCGCCGACAGGCCGGCGTTGGGATAGCTATGCACCAGGTTCTCCAGCCAGTCGCGCACCTGGCGCTCCTTGCGCTGGATCTCGGCGGTGAAGGCGGTATTGGCCCAATAGGTTTCCAACGCCTGGGTCGCGGTGACGAAAGCCAGGTTGTTGCCGCGGAAGGTGCCGCTATGAGCGCCCGGCTTCCAGACGTCCAGCTCGGGCTTCATCAGCACCAGCGACATCGGCAGGCCGAAGCCCGACAGCGACTTCGACAGGGTAATGATGTCGGGGCGGATGCCGGCAGCCTCGAAGCTGAAGAAAGTGCCGGTGCGGCCGCAGCCGACCTGGATGTCGTCCACGATCAGCAGCATGTCGTGGCGCTTGCACAGCTTTTCCAGTTCCTTCAGCCAGCGCAGCGTCGCCACGTTGACGCCGCCCTCGCCCTGCACCGTTTCCACGATGACGGCGGCGGGCTTGTCCATGCCGCTGCTGGGATCTTCCAGCATGCGCTCCAGGTAGGCCATGGTGTCCACGTCCGGACCGAAGTAGCCGTCGTAGGGCATGAAGGTGGTGTTGCCCAGGGCATAGCCGGACGCCTCGCGGAACTTCATGTTGGCCGTCACCGCCAGCGAACCGCCGCTCACGCCGTGAAAGCCATGGGTGAACGAGATGACGTTGGGACGCCCCTTCACCTGGCGCGCGATCTTCAGCGCGGCTTCCACCGCGTTGGTGCCGGTCGGGCCGGTGAACTGCAAGGTGTATTGCCAGTTGCGCGGCTTGAGCAGCACGCGGTCCACCGTCTCCAGGAAACGCTTCTTCGCGCTGGTGGCCATGTCCAGGCCATGCACCACGCCGTCCGACTGGACGTACTCCAGCAGCTTTTCCTTGAGAACAGGATTGTTGTGGCCATAGTTCAGCGTGCCGGCGCCGCTGAAGAAATCGATGTATTCGGTGCCGTCCTCATCGATCAGGGTCGAGCCCCTGGCCTGGCTGAATATCACGGGGAACGACCGGATGTAGCCCCGTACCTCCGACTCCATCCGGTCAAAGATCTTCAAGTCCATGATTAATCCTCCCTTTCATCTCATAAGTGGACGGACGGCCAGAGCCCTTCCGGGTGCGCGGACGCATCCGGATCGGCCAACCATCCCGGTATTCGATAAGACCGCTGGGCTTGCGCCGCCCCTAGGGGGCTGGCAAGGCGAACGGACCTATCCTCAACAACATCTCGTCGTCATGGTCCGCGCCGCCGAACAGTTGCCGGTCGAAGAACGGCTGTTCGGAGACGTGGGCGCCGAGTTCGCCGGCCAGGCCGGCAAAGCTGCGGCGCGATGCCTGGTTGTCAGGCCCCACCGTGGTTTCGAGATAGCGGACATGCTCGAGACCCTTGCGGCGCAAGAGCTCGCGTAGCATGGCGCGGCCCAGTCGATGGCCGCGTGCGCGGGTGTGCACCGCGACCTGCCAGACAAACAAGGTGTCGGGCCGGTCCGGGATCACGTATGCGGAGATAAAACCGTCGATGCGTCCGCCGGCGCTTTCGGCCAGGACGCAGGTGTCGCGGAAGTGCTCAACAAGGAGCAGGTACGCGTAGAGGGAATTCAGGTCGAGCGGCGGGCACTCGGAAATGAGGCGGTGGATGGCGGCGCCGTCTTTGCGGTCGGGCAGACGCATGGTATGGGTCTGCGCGCTGACCGCCGGCGCCACGGCACTTGAGAGGGTTGGGGTATCCAGTTCGTTTTTCTTCATGCAACGATTCCTGATTCAGGGGGTGCCCCGCCCGTGGGCACTTCAAGGATGGGCGAAGACACATCGCCATGCGTCTCGACGGCGGCCTGGCCGTCCTGTTCCATGAGCGCCACGATGCGCTCCAGGGACAGCGTGATGGTGGCCTGTTCAAGTTCGGGCAAGGCGTTGAGCGCGTCGGCCAGGTGCTTTTGCAACGGCGACGGCGCGCCTTGCGCCAGGTCGCGGCCCGCGTCGGTGGCCGTGACGAATACGATGCGGCGGTCTTCGCGGCCGCGTTCGCGGCGGATCAGGCCCTTGTCTTCCAGGCGATCCAGGATCCCGACCACGGTACTGGGACTGACGTGCATTTCGCGGCTGATGGCGGTGGCCGTCATCGGCCCGTTGGCCATGACCGTGCGCAGGCACATCAGCTGCGGCGCCGTGATGTGGCTGACGGCGGACAGCTGGCGCGAATGCAAGGCGATCGAACGCGTGATGCGGCGCAGCGCCCGCAAGATGCGCAAATCGTATTGCTGTGAGGGATCGGATTTCGCGGCGTCAGTCATGGGAAAAAGAAGGTTCGGTCAAATTCATTTCTACACAAATGATATGCGCACGATTCATTCCCGTCAAACAAAAATCCCGTTGCATGATGTAAGTAAATAAGCGCTGATTTGCGGAGGATAACGGCGGATTTCATGGAATTACCTGCGTGGCGCCTCTTCTTTCCGTCCCCAGCGCTCTAGGTGAAAATCCTTATAAAAACATATGTTTTTTTCGTGATCACAGATTTATCATCTGTTTTTTATGAAAGCCTGCTGCCGTACATGTCCCTGCCCACCGACCTCCTCCTGACCCTCCAGGAAAAACTGGAACAGCTGCCCCCGGAACTACAGCGGGCGGCGCACTGGGTCGTGGCGCATCCCGCCGAGGTCGGCCTGTGGTCCATGCGGCGCCAGGCGCAGACCCTGGGCGTGGCGCCGGCGACGATGCTGCGGCTGGCGCGCGCCGTTGGCTTTTCCAGCTACGAAGACTTCCGCCTGCCCTTCCAGCAGGCCTTGGCGGGACAAGCCACGCCGGGGCTGCGCGACCGCGCCGCCGCCTTGCAGGCCGCAGCGGGCGAACCCGCCGCGCCCGGGCACGATGTGCTGACCGACTACCAGATCCAGGCCATGAGCTCCGTCTGCGCGCTGAATCCGCCCTCTGCCTTCGACGCCGCGGTGCAGACCCTGCTGGAGGCCAGGCAGGTCGGCTTCCTGGGCACCCGCTCGGCCTTCGGCATTGCCTTCCAAATGCGTTACGCCTACCAGCTGGTGCGGCGCAACAGCATGCTCATAGACGGCCTGGGCGGCGCGCCCGCCGAGCAGGCCGACAACCTGGGGACGGGCGATGCGCTGATCGTGATTTCGCAAGCGCCCTATCCCACCGCCACCGTGCAGCTGGCCCGCCAGGCCGCGCAGCGCGGCGTGGCGCTGATCGCGCTGACTGATGATCCCTTGTCGCCGCTTGCCGTCGACGCCCGCCATACCCTGCGCTTTGCACCGCCGGATCGCGAAGGCGTGCGGGCCCGCCCGGCGCGCCAAGGTCCCGGTTCGTTCTTCCACACCACCGCTGGGCTGCTCGGGCTGGCCGAGCATCTGATCGCGCGCCTGACCGCGCGCGGCGGCGACGAAGTGCTGAACCGCCTGACCGAAGTGGAACAACGCCTGCTCAACGACAACGTCTACTGGAGCAGCGCCCCGCCGCGCCGCCCCGCCTGATACCCCGCCCGGATTCGTCTTCAACCTCTTGCATTGCGGAATTGCCCCATGAACCACACCCATGTCATGCATCGTTCATTACGCCAGACGCCTGCCGTCGCGGTCCGCGGCCAGGGCGTGTGGGTCTATGACAGCGCCGGCCGCTCCTACCTCGACGGTTCGGGCGGCGCGGCGGTCTCCTGCCTGGGGCACAACCACCCCGACGTCCAGGCCGCGATGCACGCGCAGATCGACGCGCTGGCCTACGCCCACACCAGCTTCTTCACGACCGAGGTCGCCGAGCAACTGGCAGAGCGGCTGGTGGCCGACGCGCCAGAAGGCGTCTCCCATGCCTACTTCGTCTCGGGCGGATCGGAAGCCGTCGAAGCCGCGCTGAAAATGGCGCGGCAGTACTTCGTGGAAATCGGCCAGCCGGAACGCCGCCACATCGTCGCGCGGCGCCAGAGCTATCACGGCAACACGCTGGGCGCGCTGGCGGTGGGCGGCAACGCCTGGCGTCGCGCGCAGTTCGCGCCGCTTCTGATCGAAGTCGAACATGTCTCGCCCTGCTACGCCTACCGCGACCAGCGCGAGGGCGAAAGTCCCGAGCAATACGGCGAGCGCCTGGCGCAGGAGCTGGAGCAGACCTTCGAACGACTGGGTCCGGACACGGTGATGGCCTTCGTGGCCGAACCGGTGGTCGGCGCCACCGCTGGCGCCGTCACGGCGGTGCCAGGCTATTTCCGGCGTATCCGCGAAGTCTGCGACCGCCACGGCGTGCTGCTGATCGCCGACGAGGTCATGTGCGGCATGGGCCGCACCGGCACGCTGTACGCGGTCGAACAGGAAGGCATCAGGCCCGACCTGATCACCATCGCCAAGGGCCTGGGCGGCGGCTATCAGCCGATCGGCGCGGTGATGGTTCAGCAGCGTATCGTGGACGCCATGCAGCAAGGCAGCGGCTTCTTCCAGCACGGCCACACCTACCTGGGCCATGCGATCGCCTGCGCCGCATCGCTGGCCGTGCAGGACGTGATCCGGCGCGACGGCCTGCTGGCGCGCGTGCAAGCGCAGGGCGCAGGCTTGCGCCAGCGCCTGGACAGCGCGCTGGGCGCGCATCCGCATGTGGGCGACATCCGCGGCCGGGGCCTCTTCATGGGCGTCGAGCTGGTGCAGGACCGCGCCAGCAAGCAGACCTTCGACCCGGCGCTGTCGCTGCATGCGCGCATCAAACGCGAGGCCATGGCCCTTGGCCTGATGGTCTACCCGATGGGCGGCACCATCGACGGCCGCCAGGGCGACCACGTGCTGCTCGCCCCGCCCTTCATCATTTCCGACGATGAGCTGGACCAGTTGACCGAACGTCTGGTCGGCGCCATCGACGCCGCCATTGCGCAGACGCGGGCCTAGAGCCTGCTTGCCTGCAAGCGCGGCGGACGTCGATCCGCCGCGCCGCCCGCCTGGCGCGGGCTCGTGATGATACGCACAGGGTGCTCCGCGGCTCGCGGGGCGCGCCAACCGCCGGCCAAGACCGGCAATATCACGGGGAAAAAACCCCAAAAGGAGTTTGCATGACCACGTCCGTCAAACACCCCTTGGGCCATCGCAACGCCTGGACGCTCGCAGCCGCGGGTCTCGCCACGGCCTTGCTGTCCACGGCGCCGGCTCCGGCCTCCGCCCAACAGAAGTTCGTCAGTATCGGCACGGGCGGCGTCACCGGCGTCTACTATGCCGCCGGCGGCGCGATCTGCCGCCTGGTCAACAAGGACCGTTCCAGCCACGGCATCCGCTGCTCGGTCGAATCGACCGGCGGCTCGGTCTTCAACGCCAACACCATCAAGGCCGGCGAGCTGGACCTGGGCGTGGTGCAATCCGACGTGGGCTTCAACGCCTACAAGGGCGAAGGCCAGTTCAAACAGGCCGGGCCGTACGCCAAGCTGCGCTCGGTGTTCTCCATCCACCCCGAGCCCTTCACCGTAGTGACGCGCAAGGAAGCCAATATCAAGAACTTCGAAGACCTGAAGGGCAAGCGCTTCAACGTCGGCAACCCCGGCTCGGGCACGCGCGCCTCGATGGAGGAATTGCTGAGCACCATGGGCTGGACGCTGAAGGATTTCTCGCTGGCGTCCGAGCTGCGCCCCGACGAGCACGGCTCGGCGCTGTGCGACGGCAAGATCGACGGCTTTTTCTATGGCGTGGGCCACCCCTCGGCCAACATCCAGGACCCCACCACCAGCTGCGGCGCCAAGCTCGTGTCGCTGACCGGCCCCGCCGTGGACAAGCTGGTCGAGAAGTACCCGTACTATGCCCACGCCTCGATTCCGGCCGGGCTGTATCCGAACAACCCGACGGAAACCAAGACCTACGGCGTGACGGCCACCTTCGTCACCTCGGCCGACGTGCCCGAGGCCACCGTCTACACCGTGGTCAAGGCGGTGTTCGACAACTTCGACGACTTCAAGAAGCTGCACCCCGCATTCGCCAATCTGAAGGCGGCGGACATGGTGAAGAACGGGCTGTCGGCGCCACTGCATCCGGGCGCCGAGAAGTACTTCAAGGAAAAGGGCCTGCTCTGAGGCCTGGGCCTCAAGGCCGCTGACACGGCACGCCTTCGTGACCTGGGCTCACGCCCGGCGCGCAGGCTGCCGCACCTTGCGCGGCGCAAGCGCGCAAGGACACAACGCGCGCCGCGCCGCCGGCGCGCGCCATGACACGTAGGGGAATTTCATGACTAAAGAGCCGCACACGCCGGCCCCGGACCTGGAACAGCTGGTCGCCGACGCCGACCGCGGAGGCCGCAATGCCGGCGGCCTGGCGGGCGCCACGCTGGCGGCGGGCGCGCTGATCTGGTCCTTCTTCCAGCTCTGGTACGCATCGCCGCTGCCATTCTCGCTGAACTGGGGCATCTTCAACGACACCGAGGCGCGCGCCCTGCACCTGGGCATCGCCATGTTCCTGGGCTACCTGGCCTACCCCGCCAGCAAGCGCTCGGCGCGCGACCGCATGCCCTGGTACGACTGGGCGCTGGCGCTGATGGCGGGCTTCTGCGGCAGCTATCTGTACCTCTTCTATAACGAGCTGGCGGGCCGCCCCGGCCAGCCCACGACCATGGACGTGGCCACTGCGGCGATCGGCCTGGCGCTGCTGCTGGAAGTGACGCGCCGCGCGCTCGGCCTGCCCATGACGGTACTGGGCCTGGTGTTCGTCGCCTACGCCCTGGCCGGCCCCTGGCTGCCCGACGTGCTGGCGCACCGCGGCGCTTCGCTGGAACGCCTGATGTCGCACATGTGGCTGACGACCGAAGGCGTGTACGGCGTGGCGCTGGGGGTGTCGGTGTCGTACATCTTCATCTTCGTGCTGCTGGGTTCCATGCTGGACAAGTGCGGCGCGGGCAACTACATGATGCAGGTGTCGTTCGCGCTGCTGGGACATCTGCGCGGCGGGCCGGCCAAGGTGGCCGTGGTGTCCTCGGCCGTCAACGGCCTGGTGTCGGCGTCGTCGGTGGCCAACGTGGTGACGGGCGGCATCTTCACCATTCCCCTCATGAAGAAGGCCGGCTACGGCGGCGTGCGCGCGGGAGCGATCGAGACCGCCTCGTCCGTCAACGGACAGATCATGCCGCCCGTAATGGGCGCCGCCGCCTTCCTGATGATCGAATACGTCGGCATCCCTTATACCGACATCATCCGCCACGCGATCCTGCCGGCCTCGATCTCGTACATCGCGCTGTTCTACATCGTCCACCTGGAAGCCCTGAAACTGGGGATCCAGCCCATGATGGCCTCGGGTCCGGCCCGTACGCCGCTGCAGAAGTTGGCCGGATGGGGCATGGGCATCAGCGGCACCTTGCTGGTGATGGGCGCCGCCTACTGGATAGGCACGGGCGTGCAGGCCATGGCGGGCGCCGCGGCCATCTGGGTGCTGCTGGCCATCCTGGCGGCGCTCTATCTATGGCTGCTGCGCATCGCGGCGCGCCATCCCGATCTGCCCCAGGATATCGACATCAACCATCCGGTACGCCCGCAGCCCTGGCCCACGGTGCGCGCCGGGCTCTACTTCCTGATTCCCATCGGCATCCTGGTCTGGTGCCTGAGCGTGGAAGAACTGTCGGCCGGCCTCTCGGCGTTCTGGGCGGCAATGGCGATGCTGTTCCAGATGGTGACGCAGCGTCCGCTGATCGCCTGGTTCCGCAAGCAGCCGGCAGCCCCGGCCTGGCGCCAGGGCTGGCGCGACGCGATCGGCGGCCTGGAGGACGGCGCCCGCAACATGATAGGCATCGCCATCGCCTGCGGCACCGCCGGGCTGATCGTCGGCGCCATTACCCTGACCGGCCTGGGCCTGCGCATGACGGCCTTCGTCGAGCTGGTGTCGATGGGCAACGTGCTGCTGATGCTGATCTTCACGGCGGTGGTCTGCCTGATCCTGGGCCTCGGCATGCCGACCACGGCCAACTACATCCTGATGGCGACGCTGATGGCGCCCGTGGTGGTGGAACTGGGCGCGCAGAGCGGCCTGGTCATTCCGCTGATCGCCGTGCACATGTTCGTCTTCTATTACGGCATCATGGCCGACATCACCCCGCCCGTGGGGCTGGCCACGTTCGCGGCTGCCGCCATCTCGGGCGAGGACCCGATCAAGACCGGCATCCAGGGCGTGACCTACGCGGCGCGCACGGCCATCCTGCCGTTCATGTTCGTGTTCAACCCCATGCTGCTGCTGATCGACGTCACCTACGGCTGGGAGCTGGCCCTGGTGGTGACGGGCGCCACCATCGCCTCGCTGACTTTCGCCGCCGCCACCATGCGCTGGTTCCGCGTGCGCTGCACGCTGGTCGAAGTCGGCGTGCTGCTGCTGGTCACGTTCATGCTGTTCCGCCCGGACTGGTTCATGGACCATTTCGCGGCCCGCCATGAAAGCCGGCCCGCGTCCGAGATGCAGGCCATCGCGGGCGCGCTGCCCGACAATGGACGGTTGACGGTGGTGCTGCGCGGCATCAACCTGGAAGGCGACGAGCTGACCAAGACCGTGGCCGTCGCCCTGCCTGAATTGACCGACAACGCTGGCGGACAGGACGCCGGCCGCAAGCGCCTGGCCGAGGCGGGATTGACGCTGATGAGCCTGGGCGACCAGACGCAGATCGGCGGCGTGCGCTTCGGCAGCCGCGCCCAGCGCGCGGGCTGGGAACAAGGCTGGGACGTGGTGGAAGTGAAGGCGCCCAACCCGCAGCGCTGGTCCGACTTCTGGGTGTACGTGCCCGCGCTGCTGTTGTTGGCGGGCATGTGGACGCGCCAGGGCCGTCGGGATGGCGGCGCCGCCGTCGGCCGGCTGCGCGCGCCAAGCCGGTCTGATCAGTCCGCCCGCGCGCGCCGCCAGGCCGGCCATGCGCCGATGGTGAGCGCGCGCAGGAACCATTCCACCGGGCCGTAAGCATGGCGCCGCAACCACCATGCCGACAGCGGCAGCTGCGCCGCGAAAATCGCCACGGCGATGCAGAATGCCGCCAGCGGCGAAACCGAGGCGAACAGCCGCAGGCCCCAGGCGGTGAACAGGAAGGCGCAGACGACCGACTGCATCAGGTAGTTGCTCAGCGCCATCCGTCCGGCCGGCGCAAGCCAGCCCGCCAGCCGCGCACCGGACGGGGTGCGCATCGCCAGCAGCAAGGCCGCGGCGTACGACATGCTGAGCAGCGGCGCGGTCAGCAGGTCGGCCGCCAGCCCCGGCAATTCCCAGGCCACACCCGCCGATGGCAGCGCGCTGAAGGCGTAAGCGGCGGACCCCGCCAGGCCAGGCCCCAGGCCCAGCGCGCACAGCAGCCACAGTGTCCGCGGCTGGCGCCAAGGGTCCGCCAGCGCATGCCGGCGGCCCAGCGCGTAGCCAGCCAGGAACATGGCGAACGCGAACGGCCCTTGCACGAACAGGACCGTGAACCACACTCCCTCAGTCAGCTCCTTCATATGCTGCGCGATGGTGCTGCCTATGGTGCCCCGGTACGCCTCGATCGCGCTCAGCGCATCCGCGTAGTACTGCGCCGTGTACTCCGGCGGCACCGGATCCAGGTAGCTCAACGCCCCCATGATGGCCCACAGCGACGCGGTCAGCACGATGATCCACAGTGAAATGCGCAGCGCCCGCCTGGGCTCCATGCGCCGGCACAGCAGCAGGGCCAACCCCAACAACGCATAGGTAAGCAGGATGTCGCCTTGATAGAACAGCACGGCATGCGCCAAGCCCAGCAGCGCCAGGCCCGCCAGCCGCCGCAGGAAGCGCGGCGCGAAGGCCGCCTGGCTGCGCTCGGCGGCGCTCATCTGCAGGGTGAAGCTGTAGCCGAACAGGAACGAAAACAGCAGGTAGAACTTGGTCTCGAACAGCCAGGCGATCAGCCAGCGCACGGTCAGGTCCAGCGGTTGCGAGTAGCTGGGATCAGCGACGCCGGCGCCATAGAACGGCGAAGAGAACACGCCGATGTTGACCACCAGGATGCCGAACAGCGCGAAGCCGCGCAGCGCGTCGACCTGCTCCAGCCGCGCGTAGGTTGCCGGCGCGTTCATGCCTGCCTCCCTGCGGCTGCGGCCCGCCCGGCCTTGCCAGGGGGCAGGCAGCGCAATAAGGCCTGCTCCAACAGGCGGCTGCCCGCTACCGCGCCAAAAGCGGGATCGACCACCGAACGGCTGTAGACGCCGTCCAGCAGCAGCAACAAGGTGTCGGCCATTTCCGCTGGCGGCTGCGGCGGCAAGCGTTGCGCCCAGATTGTTTCCAACAGCGCCACCAGGCCGGCCTTGCGTGCAGCCTCGTTCTCCATCACCAGCGCATGCACCCGCGGGTTGCGCACGGCTTCGGCCAGGATTTCCATGCCCAGCCTGACGTAGGCCGGATCCTGATGGAGCGCCAACTGCGCGCCGACCCAGTCCGCCAGCGCCCGCCGCGCGTCCGGCGCGGCGCACGCTTCCCGCATGAGCTCGCGCGCCGATGCCGTGTCCGACGCGATCAGCGCTTCGACGATTTCGGCCTTGCTGCCGTAGTAATGGAACAGGTTGCCCGGGCTCATTCCGGCGCGGGCGCAGATCTGCGCCGTGGACGTCGAATGGAAGCCTTGCTCGGCAAAGCAGTCCGCCGCCGCGGCCAGTATCTGATTCCGTCGTTCCTGCTGCTTGATGGGGTCGATCTTGCGCATCTTTAATTAATAGACTGAATAGTCTATCTATTAAATACCGGGATCTCGCCGCTGGTCAACAGGCGAAAAAACGGCGGGCCGAAGCCCGCCGCATTCTTGCCTGCCCGCCGGGGCCTAGCCCAGCACCGGCGACAGCACCGGCTGCTTCGGCCGCACGTCCAGCGCCCGGCCCTTGCGCGCGCGCTTGCCGATGTACGGCGCCAGCGCATCGCCCACCAGGATGTCCTCGGTGTGCTTGTTGCGGTAGATGCCGGCAGCGCGCAGGCCGCCCGCGCCAATGGGCACGGTCTGGTCCAGCTTGTCGGTCCCGTCCAGCCCCATCAGGATGGTGCCACGGCCGCCGCCGGACAAGGTCTTGACCTCGTCCAGGCCGAAGACCAGGAACTTGCCCTTGTGCGAGAGCAGCGCCAATTGCTTGGCGCCGGCGAACAGCGGCACCGGACGCAGGAGTTCGTCGCCCTCTTCCAGGGTGATGAACTGCTTGCCGGCTCGCTGGCGGCTGACCATGTCGGACAGCTTGGCGGCAAAGCCGTAGCCGCCGCGCGTGGCCAGCAGCCAGCGGCTGTCGGGCGCGGCCGCGATCGTGTGGACGATGCGCGTGCCGCTGCCCAGGTCGATCATGGTGGTGACGGGTTGGCCGTCGCCGCGGGCCGAAGGCAGACCGCCGACCGGCACCGAATAGACGCGCCCGTTGTCGCCCACGGCGATCAGCGTGTCGGTCGTGCGGCACTCGAAGGCGCCGTACAGGTCGTCGCCCTGCTTGAAGCCGAATTGCGAGGCGTCGTGGCCATGGCCCTGGCGGGCGCGCAGCCAGCCCTTTTGCGACACGATCACGGTGACGGGTTCGTCCAGCACCTTGGTTTCGAGCACGGCGCGCTCGGCGGTCTCGATCAGCGTGCGGCGGTCGTCGCCATACTGCTTGGCGTCGGCCTCGATTTCCTTGATCAGCAGGCGCTTGAGCGAGGCGGGATTGTCCAGCAGTTCCTGCAGGCGCACCTGGTCCTCGCGCTTGTCCGCCAGTTCCTGTTCGATCTTGAACCCTTCCAGGCGGGCCAGCTGGCGCAAACGCATTTCCAGGATGTCCTCGGCCTGCCGTTCGGACAGCTTGAAGCGTTCCATCAGCGCGGCGCGCGGTTCGTCGGATTCGCGGATCGTCTGGATCACTTCGTCCACGTTCAGGTAGACGACCATGCGGCCTTCCAGCACGTGGATGCGGTCGATGACCTTGTCCAGGCGGTAGCGCGTGCGACGCACCACGGTGTTGGTGCGGAACGCAATCCATTCGACCAGGATGTCGCGCAGGCCCTTCTGGCGCGGCCGGCCGTCGGTGCCGATGCACACCAGATTGATGGACGAGCTGCTTTCCATGCTGGTCTGCGCCAGCAGGGTGTTGACGAATTCGTCACGGTCCACGCGCGAGGTCTTGGGTTCGAAGACCAGGCGCACGGCGGCGTCCTTGCCGGATTCGTCGCGCACCGCGTCCAGCAGGTTCAACATCACGGCCTTGGCCTGGGTCTGCTCGGGCGTCAGGCTCTTCTTGCCGGTCTTGACCTTGGGGTTGGTGATTTCCTCGATCTCTTCCAGCACCTTCTGGCCCGAGGTGCCGGGCGGCAGCTCGGTGACCACCAACTGCCACTGGCCGCGCGCCATTTCCTCGAACTGCCAGCGGGCGCGCACCTTGAGCGAGCCGCGGCCGCCCGCGTAGATCTGGGCGATGTCCTCGGCCGGCGTAATGATCTGCCCGCCGCCCGCGAAGTCCGGACCCGGGATCAAGGCGTGCAGCTCGGCGTCCGGCAATTGCGGATGCTTGATGAGCGCCACGCAGGCCTGCGCCACTTCGCGCAGGTTGTGCGGCGGAATCTCGGTGGCCATGCCGACCGCGATGCCCGAGGCGCCGTTGAGCAGCATCACGGGCAGGCGCGCCGGCAGCATCTGCGGCTCTTGCTGGCTGCCGTCGTAGTTGGGCACGAAGTCCACCGTGCCTTCGTCCAGCTCGTCCAGCAGCAGCTTGGCGATGGGCGTCAGGCGGGCTTCGGTGTATCGCATGGCGGCGGCGTTGTCGCCGTCGCGCGATCCGAAGTTGCCCTGGCCGTCGATCAGCGGATAGCGCAGCGAGAAATCCTGCGCCATGCGCACCATCGCGTCATAGGCGGCCTGGTCGCCGTGCGGGTGGTATTTGCCCAGCACGTCGCCCACGACGCGCGCGGACTTCACGGGCTTGGCGCCAGCGGCCAGTCCCATCGCCTGCATGGCGTACAGGATGCGGCGCTGCACCGGCTTCTGCCCGTCACCCACGTCAGGCAGGGCGCGGCCGCGCACCACGGAAACCGCGTAGTCCAGATAGGCCTGCTCCGCGTAGCGCGCCAGGGTGATGGCGGCATCGCCATCGCCGTCGCCATCGCCACCGGACGGGTTGGAATCGAACAAGCCAGGTTGATTGCTGTCGGTCATGATGTATTCAGGTAGACAATTTCATCGAAACGGCGTCAAAGCGCCTGCGCGGACGACATCAGCTGCGTATCGGCGACATGCGCGCGCAACTGGGTCCGCACCGCATCCAGCGTGGCGGCGTCCTGCCCGCGCTTGGGGATGATCACGCCTTGCAAGGTGCCGAGAATGACATAGAGATGTTGCGGGGTTTCCTCGACGCGCCGCACATCGGACCAGTCCATGCGTCCGGAGGCAGTAGAAGTGGTGTCCGTGATGCCGTCGGCGCCGAAATCCAGCTGATGGCGGCCCAGGAACAACTCGTCGGGCTGCCTTTTCAGCATGCGGCGCGTGTTCATCCTGACCAGCGCCGGCAGGATGTACTCGTAGGCCAGAGCCAGGAGCATGAGGATGCCCAGGCCCACCGCCAACCCCTGGAAGTACACGGGCAGGATCCGCCCCCAGTTCGGCGTATTGCCGTCCCAGGTCTGCCAGATCAGGTAGGCCAGTAGGGCCACGATCATCAGGACCGCGAAACGCAGATGGGAGCGATAGCGGCGGCGGCGCAGCTCCGGCCGCTTGTACACGTAAGCGGCGAAGTCGGCGTAGTCGTCGGCCGTCATCTCGACATCCATACGGGCTTGCCCGGGCGCGGACGCGGCCATCAGATGTCCAGCTCCGCCAGGTTGCCCTTCTCTTCGATCCAGGCGCGGCGTTGCGAGGACTCGCCCTTGCCCATCAGCATGTCGAACATGCGGGTGGTGTCTTCGGGCGTCAGGTCGCCATAGCCCACGGGCAGCAGGCGGCGCGTGTCCGGATTCATGGTGGTTTCCCACAGTTGCTCGGGGTTCATTTCGCCCAGGCCCTTGAAGCGGCTGACAGCCCAGGCGCCTTCACGCACGCCTTCCTTGCGCAGCTTGTCCTGCGCGGCCTCGAGTTCGCCTTCGTCCAGGCAGTAGATCTTGCGCGCCGGACGCTTGCCCTGCGCCGGCACGTCCAGGCGGAACAGCGGCGGCTTGGCCACGAACACGTTGCCGGCTTCGACCAGCTTGGGGAAGTGCTTGTAGAACAGCGTCAGCAGCAGCACCTGGATGTGCGAACCGTCGACGTCCGCGTCCGACAGGATGCAGATGCGGCCGTAGCGCAGGCCCGACAGGTCTGGCGTATCGCCGGGGCCGTGGGGGTCCACGCCGATGGCGACGGAAATGTCATGGATTTCGTTGTTGGCGAAGAGCCGGTCACGGTCCACTTCCCAGGAATTGAGCACCTTGCCGCGCAGCGGCAGGATGGCCTGGAATTCCTTGTCGCGGCCCATCTTGGCCGAACCGCCGGCGGAGTCGCCCTCGACCAGGAAGACTTCGGTGCGGGTCGCGTCGCTGGATTCGCAATCAGTCAGCTTGCCCGGCAGCACGGCCACGCCCGAGCTCTTGCGCTTTTCCACCTTCTGGGCCGAGCGCTGGCGCGCCTGGGCCTGGCGAATGGCCAGTTCGGCCAGCTTCTTGCCGTACTCGACGTTGCTGTGCAGCCACAGATCCAGCGCGCTCTTGGAAAAACCGCCGACCAGGCGCACGGCGTCGCGGCTGTTCAGGCGTTCCTTGATCTGCCCCTGGAACTGCGGGTCCAGCACCTTGGCCGACAGCACGAAGCTGGCGCGCGCGAACACGTCTTCGGGCAGCAGCTTGACGCCCTTGGGCAGCAGGCTGTGCAGTTCGGCGAAACCCTTGACCGCGCTGAACAGGCCTTCGCGCAGACCCGATTCATGGGTGCCGCCGGCGGGCGTGGGGATCAGGTTCACGTAGGACTCGCGCACGGCGTTGCCGTCCTCGGTCCAGGCCACCACCCACTGGGCGCCCTCGCCTTCGGCGAAGTTCTCGTGGTCGGCGCCGGCGTATTGCTCGCCTTCGAAGAACGGCACCATCAACTCCGCCCCGGCCAGCGCCTCGGACAGGTAGCCGCGCAGGCCGTCCTGGTACTGCCAGGTCTTGGTGTCGCCGGTCTTCTCATTGACCAGGGACACCTTGACCCCCGGCAGCAGCACGGCCTTGCTGCGCAAGAGGTGCGTCAGCTCGCCCAGCGGAATGTTGGGGCTGTCGAAGTATTTGGCGTCCGGCCAGACGCGCACGCGGGTGCCGGACTTCTTGCGGCCGCCCTGGTCATAGGGCGCCAGGGGCTCGGCCACGTCGCCGCCTTTGAAAACCAGGCGATTGACGGCGCCGTCGCGCCACACCACCACTTCCAGGCGCGTGGCCAGGGCGTTGGTAACCGACACGCCGACGCCGTGCAGGCCGCCGGAGAAGGCGTAGGCGCCGCCGCCCGCCTTGTCGAACTTGCCGCCGGCGTGCAGGCGCGTGAACACCAGCTCCACCACGGGAGCATGCTCTTCGGGATGCAGGCCGACGGGAATGCCGCGCCCGTCGTCCTCGACGGAAACGCTGCCGTCGATATGCAGCGTGACCTGGATCTGCTTGCCGTAGCCGGCCAAGGCCTCGTCTGCGGCGTTATCAATGACCTCCTGCACGACGTGCAGGGGGTTTTCGGTTCGGGTGTACATGCCCGGGCGCTGGCGCACGGGCTCCAGTCCCTTCAGGACGCGAATGGACGCCTCGGTGTAACGTGGAGTGGCCAAGTTATCCCCAACATCTGTGGAAAAAAACCGACATTTTACGGATAAGCCTAGATTCTGCGCGGCTCCCAGTGGGATGAGCACGACCTGAGCAGCTCCGAATTCGGTAGGATGATGACAGTCACAGCCAGCGCATCGGGGCCACACGGCCCGGATCGCGACAACTGCGCCGCAACATCCTACACAAATCCAGCAACTCCTGTTGTTATTAACAGTGGTATGCCTGTTGTTATTGACAGTGGTATGCTTGAGCCCATCCACAAACAAGAACAACGGCGAGGCGCGTCCCTTTTTACGCGCCTTTTGCTGCCGAACCGAGAATCACCATCATGAGCGACCAAATCAAGAACGTCAGTGACGCCAGCTTCGATGCCGATGTGTTGAAATCCGGCCAGCCGGTGCTGGTGGACTACTGGGCTGCCTGGTGTGGCCCGTGCAAGATGATTGCCCCGATCCTGGAAGAAGTCGCCACGGAGTACGCCGGCCGCCTGACGATCGCCAAGCTGAACGTCGACGAAAACCAGGGCACCGCCACCAAGTACGGCATCCGCGGCATTCCTACCCTTATGCTCTTTAAAGACGGCCAAGCCGCCGCCACCAAAGTTGGCGCGCTGTCGAAGTCGCAACTGACCGCATTCCTGGACGGCGCGCTGTAAGTCGCGTGCCGTGAACGAAGGCGCCGCCCTCGGGGCGGCGCTCATTCAATACCGCGTGTGCCCGTCCGTGGCGCGCCGCCAGAACTCTCCTTCACTCTCCCCCAAAATCCCACCGCGATGCACCTCAACGAACTGAAGGCGCTGCACGTCTCGCAGCTGCTGGAAATGGCCGCCGGCCTGGAAATCGAGAACGCCAACCGCCTGCGCAAGCAGGAACTGATGTTCGCCATCATGAAACGGCGCGCCAAGCAAGGCGAGCAGATCTTCGGCGACGGCGTCCTCGAAGTCCTACCCGACGGCTTCGGCTTCCTGCGCTCGCCCGAGACCTCGTATCTGGCCAGCACGGACGATATCTACATCTCGCCCTCGCAGATCCGCCGCTTCAACCTGCACACCGGCGACTCGATCGAAGGCGAAGTGCGCACGCCCAAGGATGGCGAGCGCTATTTCGCCCTGGTCAAGGTCGACAAGGTCAACGGCGTGGCGCCTGAAGCGATCAAGCATCGCATCATGTTCGAAAACCTGACGCCGCTGCATCCGAACCGGACCATGCGCCTGGAACGCGACATCAAGAGCGAGGAAAACCTCACGGGCCGCATTCTTGACGTCTTCGCCCCCATCGGCATGGGCCAGCGCGGCCTGATCGTCGCCAGCCCCAAGTCCGGCAAGACGGTGATGATGCAGCACATCGCGCACGCCATCACCACCAACTACCCCGACGCGGTCATGATCGTCCTGCTGGTGGACGAGCGTCCCGAGGAAGTGACCGAAATGCAGCGCACGGTGCGCGGCGAAGTGGTGGCCTCGACCTTCGACGAACCCGCCACCCGCCACGTGCAGGTCGCGGAAATGGTCATCGAAAAGGCCAAGCGCCTGGTCGAAATGAAGAAGGACGTCGTGATCCTGCTGGACTCGATCACCCGTCTGGCCCGCGCCTACAACACCGTGGTGCCGGCTTCCGGCAAGGTGCTGACCGGCGGCGTGGACGCCAACGCGCTGCAACGCCCCAAGCGCTTCTTCGGCGCCGCCCGCAACCTGGAAGAAGGCGGCTCGCTGACCATCCTGGGCACCGCGCTGATCGAAACCGGCAGCCGCATGGATGAAGTCATCTATGAAGAATTCAAGGGCACCGGCAACTCCGAAGTCCACCTCGAGCGCCGCCTGGCTGAAAAGCGCGTCTACCCGTCGATCAACCTGAACAAGTCCGGCACCCGCCGCGAAGAACTGCTGATCGCGCCGGACCTGCTGCAGAAGGTCTGGGTGCTGCGCAAGTTCATCCACGACATGGACGAAGTCCAGTCCATGGAATTCATCCTGGACAAGATGCGCGCCACCAAGACCAACGCCGAATTCTTCGACATGATGAAGAAGAAGTAAACGGCGCCGCGGTCCATGGCGCCTGCGCCGCGGACCCGCCCATGAAAAACGCCTCGGACGCGCGTCGTCGCGCGAGCGTTTTTCATGGGGCCGACCCGACCGCTGCCTGCGCGGCTCAATTGCCCATGAACTCCTCCAGCGTGCCGGGCTGCGGAGCGGGTCGCGGGGTGTGCTTGGCGCCCGTCGGCTTGCCCGACGCGTCTATCGGGTCGATCTTGGGATCGTCCCAACTGCCGGTGACGGCGTATTCCATGGTCATGGCCCGCGCCAGCGGCTGCTTCAGCAGCCATTGCGTCACGAAGGCCCCCAGTCCGATCAACGGATTGACCGCCAGCGCCGTGACCATGGCCGCGCCGCTGGCGTCCAGGTTGGGAATCACCAGGGCCTTCATGTCCCAGCGCTCGCGGATGATGTTGACGCCACCCGCCAGCACGATCGCGGCAACGGGACCGTTGATCTTGTAGCCCTCGGTCGAGGCCGTGCCATCGGCCAGCTTGACCTTGCCGCGGATGGTGTCAAAAGGGAACCCGTCGCGCAGCAGATTGGTGGGGTTCACGTCCAGCCGCGCCAGCCGCTGCAGCGATTGCAGGGACAACAGCTCCAGCAGGCGCGCGGTGCGCGAGTTCACGTGCATGAAGCGGCCCTTGTCCAGGCTGACGTCGACCTCGCCGGTCAGATCCTCGATCTTGTGGGTCCACGGCAGATTGCGCCAGGTAGCCTTGCCCTGCATCGTGCCCTTGCCGCCCGACACCACCTTCTCGAAACCGATGCGGTCCAGGAACTTGCCCACGTCTTCGAACTTGACCGAGGCGTCCACGGTCAGGCCGCGGCTCTGGCCTTCCAGTCCCCAATTGCCGGTGGCGTTGAGCGAGGCCGCGTCATTGACGATGGACAGCTTGTCCAGGCGCCATTGGCGGCCGCGTTCAAGATTCGTGCCCTGCACCTGGAGTTCGCCCACATTCTTGCCGTACAGCAGGAACTCCTTGGCTTGCAGATCGATCGCCGGGATGTCGGACAGGTCGTTGCCAGAGGACAACGCCTCGTCCGCCTTGTTGCTGTCGCCCTCGCCGCCCAGCGACAGGTGCTTCAGGCGGGCGGTGATCTGGCCGGCGATGGCGCCGGAAGCCTCGCGCCATTCCAGCGAACCCGTGGCCTGCTTGGATTGCAGGTCCACGCGCCACTGCGCCGGCCCCGGCCGGGTCGCGTACAGCGTCAGGTCGTTCAGGGTAAAGCCGCCCGTGCGCAGGACACCGGCCGCCAGGCTGATGCGCTCGGCCGCGGGCAGCATGGGCTTGGGCGCCGCCTTGCCCTTGCCGGCAGGAGCGCTGAAGCCATCGGACACCTTTTCCCAGGCGTCCATGTCCAGTTCGGGCAGGCTGGCGTTCAGGCTGAAGCCGCGTTCCGGCAGGCTTGCCGGACGGTTGATGCCCAGCGCGCCACGCGCGAAATAGGATGGCGTTCCTTCTGACGGCGCCCGTTCGAACAGGGCGTTGACGGCATCGCCCAGGCTGGCGGTAAGCCAGCGCCGGTTCTGCGCCCCGCGGTCTTGCGCGGGCGACCATTGCACCTTCAGCAACTGGGAAGCCTGGGCCGGCTTGCCCACTGGAGCGGGCATGTCGATGGCCATGCCCACCAGGTCGGATTCGACGGAGATGTCCACCGCGCCGCCGCGCTGATAGCCCACCTTGCCCTTATAAGCGGCCTTGCCCGAAAACCGCGCCATGGACGGCGTGTTGCTCAATTGGGTCAGCGCCGGCCCGGCCAACGTACCCTCGAAGCGCAGCGCGTCCGTGCTCTGGGCCAGGCGCCCGTAGATCCGCGCCGGGCCGCCCAGGAATTGGGCCCGCAGTTCCTTGGCTTCCACGCCCTTCTCCGAAAACGCCAGGTCGCCGTGCATCTGGCTGAGCAGGGGCATTTCGGGCATGAAGGTGAACGTGTTGCCCGCGAACAGGATGTTTCCCTGGACCTGGGTGTCATCGGTATTCAGCAAGGGCACCTTGAGCTTGAGCCCCACCCGCCAGTCGCCGGTTCCGCGCGCCTCTTCGAGGGCCCCATCCAGCAATCCGCCCAAGGGCGAATTGGCCGCCAGCGCCAGATACGCCGGCACCGTGCCGGCAGTCTCGCCAGTGAGCAGCAATTCGGAGTTTTCCTCCATATTGGGAATGGTGGCGGAAACTGCCCCCAACGTCACGGTCTGTCCCGGCCCCGTCTGGGCGGTCGCACCGCCGGGGCTGTCCAAGGTCAGGCTGACCTTGTCGATGCGGAAATTGCCAGACAGGTTTTCCAGCATCGGCCAGCCCTTGCGGCGTTCGTGCGCGGGCGCGTAATCGACCTTGGCCCCGCTGAACGCGCCGGCAATCACGAATTCGCCCTGGGACGCCGGATTGGCATAGGGGAAGTCATCGAGATCGCCCTTGAGCGTGATGGACGCGGACTGCATTTCGCCGGCAGGCAAGCCGATGGCCAGCCATTCGCGGGCATCGGCGTTGACCTCCAAGGGCAGGTAGCGATGGATGGCGGACATGGAGCCGCGCGCCATCACGCCGCGCATGTCGACGCTGCCCGCCGCGGTCTTGCCCTCGCGCCGCCATTGCCCTTGCAAGCGCAGGTCGATGTCATCGTTGACCAGTTGCAGCTGGCCGACGTCCACGAACCAGTGCTCGGCGTCCGGTCCCTTCACGCTGGCGTCCAGCGCCACTTCACGCGCCGCCAGCGTGGGCTGCTCGAAGATGCCCGGCAAGTGCACGCCCAGTTGCTCGGCCTTGCCGCTGACCGACACCGCGGGAGCCCCGGGGCTGCGCGCCAGGGGCACGCCGTCCAATTGAATGAAGTCGCCCGGCAAGCCCTGGATACGGACCTGGGCGTAACCAGCCTTGAAGCCAGGGGCTTGCGCGCCTTGCGGCGTCGCCGTCCATTGCAGGCCGCGCGCCGCGGCGTCCGCGGTCAGATCGGTAAACTTGCCGCGTTCCAGCTGCAGCCATGCACGACCGCTCAAGCGGCCCGCCACTGCCGGAACCTCGAACCACGGCTGCCATGCCAGCGGCTCCACGTCGTCCAGCTGAGCATATAGCTGACCGCCCCAGTTGCCGGGATTGGCCGCGTTCACGGTGAACAGGCTGCGGTTGAATTCGCCGCGCAGCTCCACGTTGCGAGCCAGCGCCCCATCCGCCGCGGCCTTGAGCACGAAGCGGTGCGACAGGCTGCCGTTGCGCGCCAGTAGATCGACGCTGGTAAGCGTCAACTCCGGCGCCCCGCGCAATTCGTCCTGCCAGCGTATGGTGGCACCGCGGATCCGCAGCTCGCGCTGCGCGCTCAGCCAGCGCAGGGCCGGATGGTCCAGGTCCGAACGCTGGTCGCTGGCATTCAAGTCGATGTCCTGGCCCGCCACCCATAAGTGATTGGCCGGATCGCGCCGCAAGGTGAGCTCAGGCCGTTCGACCTGCAACCGCAGCAGCTTGGGCGACAAAGTCAAAATGCTGCGCCAGGCGAGCACCGCCGACACCGAGGGCAAGGACAGCACGGGATCGACCTCGTCGTCGTAGACTTGGACGGAGGTAAGGTCGAGTTTGGGATTCAGGCCATGCCAGTTCGCCTGGATGGAGCCGATGGTCACGCGGGAGCCCAGCGCCTGGCTGGCGTAGGCTTCGATCTGGGGACGCCATTGGTCCACGCGCGGCAGGACCCAATAACGGACGCCCAGCAGTCCGAGGGCCACGACGCCATAGATGGTCAGCACGGCCCAGAAAACCCAGCAGAGCACTTTTTTTGAAACAGACACGGATCGGTGGGCAGGAAAATATGTCTTGCGGTATCGTCCCCACTTATACCTGAAACGCGCCTATTCTGCCGCCCCTTTCGCCATGTCCACGCCCGCCCCCACACTTGCCCCCGCCCTCGCCTGGTCTGGCCATCTGCGCCGCCGACTGGATGCCCACCCGGATCTGGCCGCCTGGCTGGACGATGCCGTGCGCGAACCCGTGACGCCCGCGCAGATCGCGCGCTGGCAAGCCGAGTTGGCCGGACCGCAGGCAGGCGGCGCGCTGCCGGTCGATGTCTGCCGCATGGCGCTGCGCAAGCTGCGCGAGCGGGTCTTCAACACGCTCATCGTGCGCGACCTGACCGGCCAGGCCGATCTGGAGGAAGTCGTCGGCGCCATGACCGCGCTGGCCGACACCGCCGTGGCCGCGGCCTATCGCAGCGTGGCGGCGGATCTCGCCGCGGTGCATGGCGTGCCGCGGGATCCGGCTACCGGCAAGCCGCAGGAAATGCTGATCGTGGGCATGGGCAAGCTGGGCGGCTGCGAACTGAATGTCTCGTCCGACATCGACCTGATCATGCTGTACGGCGAAGAAGGCGAAACCGACGGCCCGCGCCGCATCAGCCATCACGAGTTCTACGGCCGCCTGACCCGGCGCATGATGCCCGTGCTGTCGGAAGTGGACGCCAACGGCCAGGTGTTCCGCACCGACCTGCGGCTGCGCCCCGACGGCGACGCCGGTCCCCTGGCCTGGAGCCTGGATGCGCTGGAGCATTACCTGATCGGCCAGGGCCGCGAATGGGAGCGCTACGCCTGGCTCAAGGCGCGCCTGATACCGGCCCAGGCCTTCGAAGGCAGCGACAGCGCCGCCCAGGCGCGCCAGCTGGAAAGCCTGCGCGTGCCCTTCGTCTACCGCAAGTATTTCGACTTCGACGCGCTCTCGGCCCTGCGCGCCCTGCGCGAACGCATCCGCCAGGACTGGCAGCGGCGCGCCAGCGCGCGCAACGGCATCGACAGCGCCAACAATATCAAGCTGGGCGATGGCGGCATCCGCGAAATCGAATTCGTGGTGCAGTTGGCGCAACTGATCCGCGGCGGCCGCATGCCCGCGCTGCAAAAGCGCGGCCTGCTGGAAGCGCTGCATGCGGAAAGCGCCGCCGGCCTGGTGCCCGAGGACGACGCGCGCCGGCTCGAAGAGGCCTACCGCTACCTGCGCCGCACCGAGCATGCCCTGCAATACCGCGAGGATGCCCAGACCCATCTGCTGCCGGGCGACCCCGAGCTGCGCGGCGCCCTGGCCGCGGCCCTGGGCATGAGCCCCGAGGACTTCGAAAGCACGCTGGCCGGGCACCGGCAATTCGTCTCGCAAACCTTCCGCAACGTGTTCCGCCTGGTGGGCATGGGCGACGCCGAAGTGCCGGCGCCCGCACCCGGCACCGCCGACCCCGGGTCCGGCCCGGACGAACCCGATAGCAGCTGCGAACTGGCCGAACAGATCAGCCAGGCCTTCGGCGACGACGCGCAAGACCTGTTGCGCCGTACCGAAACGCTGCTGGGCAGCCACCGCGTGCGCAGCCTGCCCGAGAGCAGCCGCAAGCGCATGGACGCCTTGCTACCGGCCGCGCTACGCGCCGCCCTGCGAACTCCGGCGCCGCTGCAGGCCACGGTGCGCCTGTTTGACCTGATCGAAAAGATCGCTCAGCGCAGCGCCTACCTGGCGCTGCTGGCCGAGTACCCCGACACCCTGGCGCGCGTGGCGCGCATGGTCGCCGCCAGCCCCTGGGCCGCGCAATACCTGACCCAGCACCCCTTGCTGCTGGACAGCCTGATCGACTGGCGCACCCTGTTCGAGCCGCTGGACTTCGCCCAGATCGCGCGCCAGCTGAGCGCGGACCTGGACGCTTGCCGGCTGCCCGACGGCGACCCGGACATCGAGCGCCAGATGAACCTGATGCGCGACATGCAGCGCCAGGCCAGTTTCCAATTGCTGGCGCAGGATCTGGAAGGCGAACTCACCGTGGAAAAACTGGCTGACCAGCTATCCGCGCTGGCCGACCTGCTGCTGACCGAGACCATCCGCCGCACCTGGCCGCTGGTCAACAAGGCCGAGGGCGCCGAGCCGCGCTTCGCCGTCATCGCCTATGGCAAGCTGGGCGGCAAGGAACTGGGCTACGCCTCGGACCTGGACCTGGTGTTCCTGTTCGACGACCCGCGCGAGGACGCCGCCGAGGTCTACGCCAAGCTCGGCCGGCGCATGACCTCCTGGCTCTCGACCATGACGTCCTCCGGCCGGCTGTACGAAGTCGACCTGCGCCTGCGGCCGGACGGCGACGCCGGCCTGCTGGCGGTGTCGGTGGAAGCATTCGAGCAGTATCAGCACAAGCACGCCTGGGCCTGGGAGCACCAGGCGCTGACCCGCGCCCGCTACGCCTCGGGCGACGCCAGCGTCGGCGCTCGTTTCGAACAGATCCGCGAGGACATGCTGGTGCTGCCCCGCGACGCCGCCAAGCTGCGCGAGGAAGTGCTGGCGATGCGCGAGAAAATCAACGCGGGCCACCCCAACACCAGCCCGCTGTTCGACCTGAAGCATGACCGCGGCGGCATGGTGGACGTGGAATTCGTCACGCAATACCTGGTGCTGTGCCACTCGGGCACCCACCCGGTGCTGGTGCGCAACCTGGGCAATATCGCATTGCTGCGCCTGTCGGGCGAAGCGGGCCTGATTTCGCCTGAGCTGGCGGCCCGCGCCGGCGACGCCTACCGCACGCTGCGCCGGGCCCAGCACCAGATGCGCCTGCAGGGCGTGGAAAAGGCGCGTGTCCCGCAGGATCAGCTACAGGAAGAACGCGCCGCCGTGCGCGAACTCTGGACGGCGGTGCTGGGCTGAACACGTTGGGGGACGGAGCATCGCCGGTTTGCGGCAACTCAGCGTAAAATAAGGAGTTTTCCGCCTTATTTGTAGCTCGCAAGCCATGTCTGAACTCGTGCGCCCCAAACTCGACCTGCCCGCCGGCCGCAGCAAAGTGCTGATGCACTCCTGCTGCGCGCCCTGTTCCGGCGAAGTCATGGAAGCGATGACCGCCTCGGGCATCGACTACGCCATCTACTTCTACAACCCGAACATCCATCCGGTCAAAGAGTACGAAATCCGCAAGCAGGAGAACATCCGCTTCGCCGAGCAGCACGGCATCGAATTCATCGACGCCGACTACGACATGGACAACTGGTTCGACCGCGTCAAGGGCATGGAAGACGCCCCCGAACGCGGCGAGCGCTGCACGGCCTGCTTCGACATGCGCTTCGAACGCACCGCGCTCTACGCGCACGAGCATGGTTTCGACACCATCACCAGCTCGCTGGGCATCTCGCGCTGGAAGGACATGAACCAGATCAACGGCTGCGGCGAACGCGCCGCGGCGCGCTACGACGACCTGGTCTACTGGACCTACAACTGGCGCAAGGGCGGCGGTTCCGCCCGCATGATCGAAATCAGCAAGCGCGAGAACTTCTACCAGCAGGAATACTGCGGCTGCGTCTATTCGCTGCGCGACACCAACCGCCACCGCCGCTCGCAGGGCCGCGAACGCATCCACATCGGCGTGAAGTTCTACGGCAAGGAAGACCTGATCAACGAGGAACAGCTCTGATCAAGCCGTGTGCCCATGGCGCCGGTACTCCGACGGCGACGCGCCGAAACGCTTGCGGAACGCGTGGCTGAAACGCGCCGCATCTGAGAACCCGAATCTGTAGGCGATGTCGCCTATCGGCCGCGCCGCCTGGGCGGGGTCGCGCAGCGTATCGCGGCAACGCTCCAGCCGCGCGCTGAGGATGAAGTCGGCCGGAGTCGTGGAAGCCTGCGCGAACAGGTTGTAGAGGTAACGGCGCGACATCCGGAAGGCCGCCGCTGCGGCTGCCGGCGACAGCGCCGGATCATGCAGGTTTTCAAGTATGTGCTGCTGCACCCGGCGCAATTGCGCCTGCCGCAGTTCGGCCTGGTCGTGTTCGGCTTGCCCCCCTGCCCGCTCGCTGATGTCCAACCCCATCATCTGCAGCACCGCGTTGGCGGCATCGCGCGAGGCGCTTTCGGACAGGTGCGCGTGCTCGGTCAGCGCTACGCGCAGCAGATCCATCGCCATGCGCCCGCAACCCTGGCGCGCACTGAAGCTGCGCGCCACGGCATTCTGCATGAACGACTGCCAGGCGTCGAAATGCTTGCCGGGCACCTGCATCACCAGGAAGTGCGCGCCATCGTCGACTTCGACCTCGTACGGCCGGGTGGTGTCGTAGATGCTCCATTCGCCCGGCACCAGCAAGGCGCTGCGTCCCGACTGGCGGATTTCGCTGCGGCCCGCGAGCTGCAGCGTCACCTTGTATCCTGGCGTCTCGGAACGATCGGCCAGCAGCTTGCTGCGGCGTACGCGTTGGGCGCTGCTGCGCATTTCGCAAACCTGCATCCAGCCCAGCGAGTCCACCGCCACGCTGTTGCGGAAACGGGCCGGAAACACCGCGGAGACTTCCAGGGGAACGAAGGTATCGCTGACATTTTCCTGCCAGCTTGCGCAGTCCAGGAAATGCCTGGGCTCGCTGCGCAAAAGGGATGGGGACATGGCGGCTCCGAGCCTTTCTGCCTGGGCGGCAAGCCCGACAGCACAGCTACAGCGTTGAATGAAATGCTGCCTCTTTCTAGCACCGGCCGGCGCGAGGGAGTATCGGTGACAACCCCTAAATTTCAGGCCCGCTAGGGTCTTCTGTCGCTGCCATAGGAATAATCGGCCAAGGGCAAGCCCAGTCCCGCCAAGGCCTGCGCCAATCCGTGGCGCACCGGCACCACGTCCTCGTAACGGCGCGGACGCACCTGCGCCACCTCCTGTTCGGTGTAGGGACGGAAGTTCTCCGGCAATTGCGCGGGACTGAATTCCTCCACGATCCAATTCAGCACGGCCGCGAGCTCGGCATTGTTCAGCTGCGATTGCGCCGCCCCCGGCACGCGCACCAGATACTCCCGGCCTTGCGGCAAATGCACCAACGAACCCACGGAATTGCGGAAGTCGGGAATGCCATGGCGGCCGCTCCCGCGTCCGTCCACCCGATGGCAGCCCGCGCACTGCAGCACATAGTCGGCACGGACGGCCTGGCGCAGTTGGTCGGACGCGGCACCGGCGGCCGATGCCGCGGTCGCCGCGGCATCGGTCGCCGCATGCTGCGCAACGGCCGGGCCCGCGCAGAGCAGGACGGCGGCGGCACAGAGCCAGCGCCACCCCTGCTGCGGCGGTCGTTGCGCCGGATTCATGATTTCGGCTTGGGCTTGGCCAGGCCCACGATCACGGACGTGGTGCAATGGAAGATGGAGGATTCGTTTGACATGCACCAGTTCACATCGTTGTGCAGGAACATCTGATAGCCCGGCCGCTCGCGCTCGGCGGATGCGCACATGCATTTGCCGCAAGCGGCTTTGCCGCAGCAGTCGTTATAGCTGATCAGGTAGTCCTTGCCGTCCAGCGGATTGTGGCAGGTGCCGACCCACGATACCGCCGAGGGCGAGGTGCCGGGCGGGCAGGACGTCATGCTGCCGCCGCAGCATGAACACAGAAAGCCGTCCACCGCGCAATAGCGCCAGTAATCGCACGCCGTGTCATCCATCTGCGGCTTCTTGGGATCCGCGGGCGCGGAACGCGCCACCGGCAGCACCGGCATGAGGAAAGCCGTTCCTACCAGCGCTCGGCCGATGCGGTTGAGCACGCTGCGCCGGGAAGTGGTGTGCGCGACCGAGCGCGTGGCGCGCTCTGCGAATTTATCCAGCCAGTGCATTGCCGCTCTCCTTGCGGGAAATCCGGGTTTCTTCCAGCGTGCCGGCGGCCAGGAACTCCTGCACCGACGCCACGCCCAGCTCCTTCGCCGTGAACAGGCTTTCCAGCTGTTCGCGCGAGTTGATCAAGCCCTTGGCGCGCAAGGTTCCGGTTTCATCGATCAGCACGGCATAAGGCAGCTTGCTGATCTGGAACTTCATGCCCAGTTCGGTCGACAGCAGGTACGGAAACCGTTCCAGTCCCGCCTGTTTGTAGAACGCCAGATGCTCGGGCATTTCGCCGTCGCTGGCCAGGACGATGCGCAGCCACGCGCTTTCCGTGCTGGCCACCGACTTCAGGATGGGCAGCAGCTTCTTGCAGACCGGGCAGGTCGGCGAAAGAAAGAACAGCAGTTGGCTGTGCTGGCCGCGTTCGCCCACGACGATGCGGCGGCCCAACAGATCCGACAGTTCGAAGCGCGGCGCAGCCTCACCCACGCCCGGGCCCTTGTCCATCGTCAGCGCCCCCATCGGCGCCACGCGCTCGTACAGCACGCCGATCTGCCGCGACAGCGCCAGGATGACGAGCACCAGGCAGAGCACCACGCCCCACAGCAGGAAATTGGAAATGATCAAGGCATCCATGTGAATTCCTTCAGAGATTGCGCAACTTGAGGTGTGAGGCCAACAGGTGGTTGGCGGTGAAGTACAGGCCCACGGCGGCGGTGGCCAGGCCAAAAACGGCTGCGGAATCGGTCCACAGCAGGCCGCGGGACTGGCCCGCCGCGGCGATGAGGGCTGGCGCGGTCCATAGCGCCAGCGCGGCGTTGCGCAGCACCAGCCACCACGACAGCCCTCCCCGCTGCGCGCCTCGCCCCGGCCCACTGGACGCGGGACCGCCGCAACCGCAATCGATGTCGCGGTGGCCGCGCAGCAGGTTGAAGGCCAGCGCCAGCGTGGCCGCCGCCAGCACCAGCAGCGCCAGCTGCGCGCCCGCCGCCTGCCAGGGCGGCGCAAGCAGCAGGGTTCCGGCCAGCGCCTCGCTCAACGCATAGGCCCAGGCAAATGCGCCGCTCCAGCCCGCAGGCAGGATCCGGTAGGCCGACACGATGGCGGCGAAGCCCGCCATGTCCTTCAGTTTTTCCAGCGCGCCCAGAAGCAGCACGCAGGCCAGCGCCGCGCTCGCGGCATACAGCAGCACAGGATCGTTCATCGCGCACCTCGCGGTTGTGGTTCGACCTGCAGCGCGGTTTCGCCGGCGGCCTGGATCGTACCCTTGAGGACCGGCGCGGCGGGCGCGGCGTCATAGACGTTCACGTTGCCGCCATCGATCGTGTACAGGCGCGGCTGGTCGTCCTGCGAGACCGACATCGACAAGGCATTCTGGCCCGGCACCCGCGCTACCCTCTTGTGCGTGGCCAGGTCGTAGACCCAGATCTCGGCGGCCGGCGTCTTGTGCGAACCCTCGGCCCCGTTCGGATGCATGCCCACGTACAGCCGCTTGGCGGCCTTGTTGATGGCCAACAGGTTGTAGCCGCCAGGGCGCCAGCCCTGATCCTTGCCCGATGCGTCCAGCAAAGACCAGGACTTGCCGAACACGGCATTCTTGCCACTGAAGTCGGCACTGTAGACATTGCCGTTGTAGGACACGAAGTAATAGGTATCGCCCAGATTTTCCGTGTGCGTGAAGATGGGGTCCTTCTCGGGGTCGAACATGGGCTGGCTGCGCTGCTGCCCCGCCGGCTTGCCGGCCTGGTCCAGGTCCACGGTCAGCAGCGCGCCGTCGCCGCAGATGCTGGCGAAGCTGCGCGGGCGCGAGGGCAGCACGATGATGCTCCAGCAACCCGCGGCCGCGGTCACCTCGTCCGCGAACTGGCGCGTCTTCAGGTTCACCACCGTGACCGAGGACGCAGGCGTGGCGTTCTGCACGAACAGCAGTTCCCCGTCCGCGCTCTGCTGCAGATAGTTCCGGTAGTTCAGCGCCTGCGCGCGTTTCTGCGGGATCGGCACCTCGTACCTGGGCGTGAGCGTTTCGGCGTCCCAGGCCTCGACCACGTCGGTGCGCTTGCCGCGGTTCAAGCGCTCGTAGTAGGTCGTCATGACATAGATGTCCTTGCCGTCCGCGGACACGGTCATGTGGCCGTTGAACGACGTAGGCACCAGGCCCAGGAACTTCATGGAGTCGCCGTCATAGATGTTGACCCGGCTGTCGACCAGGTGGTTGAAGACGGCGTCCATCACGTACAGCCGGTGCGGCGTGGCCGGCGGCAGGCGGGTGCCGCCCTTCAGTTCTTCCACGGGCAGGTCCGCCCGGGCCAGGCCCGCCGACGCCGCCAGAGCGGCGCACAGCGCCCACCGTCCGGCCCGTGATGCACATGATCTGGCGCTAGGCGCGTTCATCGATATTCTCCTGGTTTCATGATCCGGCTCCTCTAGAACGCATAGACGTAGCGCAACTGCACGCCACGCATCCGCGGTCCGTTCTCGACCTTCAGGTCGTGGATGTACTGCATCTGAATCTGGTTGGCGTCGTTGATCTGATGCGTCAGTTCGACGGCCAGTTGGTGATTGCGCGCGCGCGTGGCGACGGTCTCGCCGGACGAGGTTTCCTTGCCGCCCGTCTCGTAGCGGTAGCGGATGCCGGTGTAAGTGTCCGGCGTCAGGTTGGTCGAGGCCAGCGCGAAAAAGCGGAACGAGGGATCCTTCTTCAGCGTCTGCCCATGCCAATCGGTATTGCGGCCGTAGATCTCCACTTCCGCGATGGCTTCCAGATACGTGGATTCGCCAAAGCCCTGCACGAAGGAGAAATCCTGGACGGTGGACCAGCGGTTCTTGCCCGGCGACACATCGGGGCGCGAACCGTCGTAGCGGCCCACGGGCGCCACGACGAACGGCTCCCAAGCGAACCAGGTCCGGGTCTGCTCATTGTTGTAGAACCAGATCGCCGAACCTAGCGTCACGTCGCCGATGCCGGTCTGGTGGTCGCCCGCCATGCCGGGCAGGTCCTGCGAGGTCCGGATCATCGGCACGATGAATTCCAGCTGCACCGTCTTGCCGTAGAAGTCGCGATAGTGCATCTGGCGATAGACCAGCGTGTTGACGTCGACCGATCCGCCGTCCACGCGCGAGCCTTCGGCATACAGGCCCGAAGACCTCAGCCCGGCCATATACCCGGCGATGATGTTGGTGCCCACCGGCGCGGGTATCCAATCGCGCGCGCTGGGGTCTCCCGCCCATGCCGCCTGCGACGCTGCCGCGCACGCGAGCAGCAGCGCCGCCCGCCTGTGGGCCCGGCTCCTTGTCCTGCCTGCCATGTCTTCCCCTTGGTGTCGCGAAGGCGCGGCCGCCGGTATTTCCCGGCTTGGGCCGCGCGATCACCGTTCTAGTAAGCGATGCAAACGGACTTCCGTTCCAGGTACATCTCCAGCACGGCGCGGCCGTGCTCGCGGCCGATGCCGGATTGCTTGAATCCGCCAAAAGGCATGTTGGGATCCAGCATGTTGTGCGTGTTGACCCAGACGGTGCCGGCATCGACGCGCGGGATCAGGCTTTGCACGCGGGAGAGATCGTTGCTCCAGAGACTGGCGCCCAGGCCGTAGGCACTGTCGTTGGCCAGCCGCACGGCATCGTCCAGGGTGTCGAAAGGCTGCGCCACCACGACAGGGCCGAAGATTTCCTCGCGGGCGATGCGCGCGTCCGACGGCACGTCCGCAAAAACCGTGGGCTGCACGAAGTAGCCCGAGCCGGTTCCGCGCCCCCCTCCCGCCAGGACGCGTCCGCCTTCGTTGCGTCCGATATCGATGTAATCCATGACGCGCTTCTGGTGACGGGCCGACACCAGCGGGCCGACCTGCGTGGCGGGGTCGAATCCGGACCCGAGTCTCATGCCGGCGGCCAGATCGGCCAGTCCCTCGACGACCTTGGGATACAGGTTCCTTTGCACATACAGGCGCGAGCCCGCCGTGCAAACCTGCCCCTGGTTGAAGAAAATGGCGGCTGCGGCTCCCTGCACGGCGCGGTCGACGTCGCAATCGTCCAACACGATCACCGGGGATTTGCCGCCCAGTTCCAGCGAAACCCGCTTCATGTCGTCCATCGCGGCGCGTCCGATCAGCTTGCCGACTTCGGTCGAGCCCGTGAACGCGATCTTGTCCACGCCGGGATGCGCGACCAGCGCGGCGCCAGCGGTCTCGCCCCGCCCGGTCACGACGTTGACGACGCCGGGCGGGAAGCCTGCTTCCAGCACCAGCTCGGCCAGGCGCAATGCCGTCAGCGGCGTTTCCTCGGCCGGCTTGAGCACCACGGTGCAGCCCGCGGCCAGGGCGGGAGCGATCTTCCAGATCGCCATCAGCAGCGGGAAATTCCACGGGATGATCGCCGCCACCACGCCCACGGCCTGCGGCAGGGTGTAGGCGCTGTAGCGGACGCCGGGAGGAAACGGTATGGACAGCGACAGCGTGTCGCCCGTGATCTTGGTCGTCCAACCCGCCATGTAGCGCAGCCACTGCGCGCCCGAGCCGACTTCCAGGCCCTGCGCGACGCCCAGCAGCTTGCCGTTGTTCAGGGTTTCCAGGCGGGCCAGTTCCGTGCCGTGCAGCTCGACCAGGTCGGCCAGTTTCAGCAACAGGCGCTCGCGCCCGGCAGGCAGCATGTCGCGCCAGGGACCGGACTCGAAGGCGCGCCTGGCGGCCTGTACGGCCAGATCCACCTGCAGCGGTCCAGCGTCGGGTTGATGGGCGATGACTTCGCCCGTGGCCGGATCATGGACCGCGATGGGCGCGCCTTGCCCCACGCGCACCGGCTTGCCATCGATGAGCATGGCTTCCCGGATGGCGGCCAGTTCCGGGCGGTCAGAACCGGCGTGGCCGGCGGCGATTGCGCTTGCTGAAGACATTCGAAGCTCCAACGAAATGGTTGAAGCCAGGATAGCAACGGCATTCCCGCAAGGCTTGTCGGACCGTGCATGGCGATTTGTCATTCTGCGCACGGCGCAGCGGGAAAGCCCTGGCAGCGCGCCCGCCAGCCCGGGCTTGCGCCCCCCGGCGGTGCGTTTTTCCAGGGCACGGCGCAAGAAAAAGCCCGGCAACGCGCGCAGCGCGGTACCGGGCCAGGCGCCACAGCCCCTGCGGGCCGGAGCGCATCGCGGTTTCCGGATCAGTCCAGCATCAGCACCGTGGCGCCGGTGGTCTTGCGTCCGGCCAGCGCAGTCTGCGCCTCGCCGGCCTGCTCCAGCGTATAGCGCTGGTCAATGCGGACCTTGATCTTCTTCTTCAGGACCAGGTCGAACAGTTCCTCGGAAGCGGCTTGCAGCTTGGCCAGCGTGTTCACGTGCAGGCCCAGCGACGGGCGCGTCACGTACAGGCAGCCCTTCTGGTTCAGCGTCGCCAGGTTGACGCCCGACACGGGGCCGGACGCGTTGCCAAAGCTCACCATCAGGCCGCGCGGTTCGATGCAGTCCAGCGACGTTTCCCAGGTGTCCTTGCCCACGCCGTCATATACCACCGGCACCTTCTTGCCGCCGGTCAGTTCCAGCACGCGCTCGGCCACGTTCTCGCGCGAATAGTCGATGGTTTCCCAGGCGCCGTTGGCGCGGGCCAGCTCCGCCTTCTCGGGGCTGGAGACCGTGCCGATCAGCTTCACGCCCAGGGCCTTGGCCCATTGGCATGCGATCAGGCCCACGCCGCCGGCGGCCGCATGGAACAGGATGGTCTCGCCCCCTTGCAGGCGGTAGGTCTGGCGGAACAGGTACTGCACCGTCAGACCCTTGAGCATCAGGGCCGCCGCTTCGTCGAAACCGATGCCCTTGGGCACCTTGACGACCTGCGCGGCCGGCACGTTGCGCGCCTTGGCGTAGGCGCCGATCGGGCTCTGGCCGTAGGCAACGCGGTCTCCCTTCTTCAGATGCGTGACCTCGGCGCCGACCGCGGTCACCACACCCGCGCCTTCAAAGCCCAGGCCGTGGGGCAGCGGATGGGGATACAAGCCCGTGCGGAAATAGATATCGATGAAGTTCAGGCCGGCGGCATGCTGCTCGATCGTGACTTCATTGGCGGCGGGCGGAGGCACTTCCACCTCGACCAGCTTCAGGACTTCAGGACCACCGTGCTGCTCGATACGAATTGCCTTGACGAGATTGCTGGCCATGCTGGCCTCCTTTCATTGGAAAAATTGCTAACGAGGGCCTGTCTGCGGCCCTTGAACGAGAAAAACCAGATTCAACGCGATGGCCGGGCCTCGCCCTGCCTGGCCGACGCAAGCCTGCCGGCCCCGCCCCCCATCAGCGCGAATACCCCAGCCAGCACCAACGCGGTCCCCGCCATCTGCCATACCGTGATGGGCTCTTGCAGGAACCACGACGCCAGAAACAGCACCGACACCGGCCCGATCATGCCCAGCAGCGACGCGGTGGGCGCGCCGATCAGCGCGACCGCCCACATCAGCATGAACACCGGCACCACCGTATTCAGCGTGGCGTGGATCACCGAATAACCATAGACCCCGGCAGGCTGAATCAGCATGGCCGGGGGATGCACGACAAAGAACTGGATGATGCAGGCCACGCAGGACACCAGCATGGCATACGCCACCAGGCGCGTCGCGCCCAAGCGCTTGACCAGTTCTCCCGAACAGATCAGGTACACAGAATAGCTTGCGGCCGATCCGAAAACGAACAAAGACCCTAACAGCACCTCGCCGCCGCCGAAGGACAGGTCGTGGGCGAACACCAGCACCACCCCGGCGTAGGACAGCACCATGGCCATCCACTGGCGGCGCTCGACCGGGCGCTTGAACCAGAACGCCGACAGCAGTACCACCAGCGAAGGCGAGAGGAACAGGATCAGGCGCTCCAAGCTGGCGGTGATGTAGCGCAGTCCCAGAAAGTCCAGGAAGCTGGACAGGTAGTAGCCCAGCAGACCCAGCACGCAAACCTGCGCGCGTTCCTTCCAGGTCATAGTGGGGATTTCGCCGCGCGCCGCGCGGCGCGACTGATGCCAGGCCACCGCCGCGAAAAACGGCATGGCGAACAGCATGCGGAAGGCGATGAGGGTGACCGCGTCGATGCCGTAGCGGTAGGTGAACTTCACCACGATGGCCTTGGCCGAAAACAGGACCGCGCCCAGGGTCGCCAGGAAGAAGCCGGCAGCGCGGCTGGACGGACGGAAGGACGGCAAAAGCTTGGCAAGGCGATTCATGCGATGATTTTATGTTCAGTGCAAAAACACCGCACGCCTTTGCCCACGCTTTCCCGGCCATATTTTTCTCACGCATGACCCGACACCGCGCTCTCACCTACATCCATGTTGCCGCCGTGCTATTCGGCCTGACCGGCGTGTTCGGCGAACTGATCCAGGCCAGCGCCGCCGTGATCACATTGGGCCGGGCCGTCTTCGCAGTGCTCGCGCTGGGGCTGTTCGCCCGCATGCGCCGCAAGCCGCTGCTGGGCGCCCTGACGCCGGCGCAGCTGTTCGTGCTGGTGGTGTCGGGCGCCCTGCTGGCGGGACACTGGGTCACGTTCTTCATTGCCGTGAAGGTGGGCGGCATCGCCATCGCCACGCTGGGCTTCGCCAGCTTCCCTGCGTTCATCACCTTGTTCGAGGGGCTGCTGTTCCGTGAGCGCATCCGCCCGACCGAATGGCTGCTGCTGGGCCTGGTCACCGCCGGCCTGGTGCTGGTCACCCCGTCGTTCGACCTGGCCGACCAGGGCACCATCGGCCTGGCCTGGGGCCTGTTGTCGGGGCTGAGCTTCGCGCTGCTGGCCTTGAGCAACCGCCGTTCAGCCTCGGGCATGGACCCGATGCAGGTAGCGTGCTGGCAAAACCTGGTGGTGGCGCTGGTGATGCTGCCGTTCGCCGTGTCCCAACTGCCGGCGCTGCCTGCCTTGGACTGGTTCTGGCTGGCGCTGCTGGGCATCTTCTGCACCGGCTTGTCCCACTACCTGTTCGTGTCCAGCCTGACGCGGCTCAACGCGCGCAGCGCCGGGCTGGTCATCGCGCTGGAACCCGTATACGCCATCGGCTTCGCCTGGATCCTGTTCAGCCAGGAGCCCACGCCCCGCATGATGGCCGGCGCCGCCTTGATCGTGGCCGCCATCGTCTGGTCGGGCCTGCGCAAGCAGGCGCCGGCATCCGCGCAGCCCGACACGACGGCAAAGATGCAGCCTTGACAATAACTGACTAGGCAGTAAAATTCGGCGCATATGACTGCCGCGCCTCCCCTCTCTTCGTCCGATACGCCTGTCCATTACCGCGGCGACGCCCGCTGCTTGATGGAGGACAACGCCGGTTTCCTGATCAAACTGGTCTCCAATTCGTTGAACCGGATGCTGGATCAGGAAATGGCCCCGCTGGAACTCACCGCCATGCAATGGCGCCCCATTCTGCTGGTTTTCCAGGGACGCGCCGACACGCCCGCGGAGCTGGCCCGGCTCACCGGCATGGACACCGGCGCCATGACCCGTGCGCTGGACCGCCTGGAAGCCAAGGGCCTGCTGCGCCGCAACCGCTGTCAGGAAGACCGCCGCGTCGTCAAGATCGAACTTACCGAGGTCGGCGAAGCCAAGGCGCGCGAGATTCCTCCCAATATCGCGCGGGTACTGAATCACCACCTGCGCGGATTCTCCATCGACGAAGTCGCGCAGCTGAAGCATTTCCTGCGCCGCATGATCGCCAACGGCTCCGCCTCTTCAGCGCCTCCGGAGCGCTGACAACCGCTCCAGCATGCCCCGGCTCCCGGGGTTTTATTTGGCATAATAATTGCCTAGGCAAATACAGATTAATCAACTACTTTCAGCAAACAGTCAGGATGAAACGCCTTCTCACTACCGTATTGGTGCTGGCCCTGAGCGGTTGCGCATTGATGGAATCCGGCTCCGAGCCCGTGGCCACGCTGGACGGAGCCAAGCTTGGACTGACCAGCCAGGACACCGCCTGGCCTGACACCCAATGGTGGCAGCGCTACGGCGACCCGCAGCTCAATGCCTTGCTGGACGAGGGATTGGCCAATAACCCTTCGATGAGCGCCGCGCAGGCCCGCCTGGCCAAGGCCAACGCCGCCGTCGGCATCGCACGCGCGCCGCTGCTGCCCCGGGTGGACGCCAACTACACGCTGACCCGCGAACACCTGTCGAAGGATTACATCTATCCCGCGCCCTTGGGCGGTTCGGTCGTCAGCGACAACCGGCTGGCCCTGGACTTCAGCTATGAGCTGGACTTCTGGGGCAAGAACCGCTCGCGCCTGCAAGCGGCCGTGTCGCAGCAAGCCGCCGCCGCAGCCGACGCCCAGGCGGCGCGCAACCTGTTGGCCGGCGCAATGGTCCGCGCCTATCTCAATCTGCAGAACGCCTTTGCCCAGCGCGAGGTGCTCAACCGCGTGCTGGCCCAGCGCGCCGAGGTGCTGTCGCTGACCCAGGGCCGCTACACGGCCGGGCTGGACACCCAGGTGGAAGTCAAGCAGGCGGAATCGTCATTGGCAGCCGGCAAGGTGGAACTGACCCAGACCGACACCACGCTGGCGCAGTTGCGCAATCAGGTCGCAGCCCTGGCCGGCGCCGGCCCGCAACGCGGACAATCCTTGCAGCCGGTGGCACTGACCGCCCCCGCCGGCGGCGTGCCTGCCAATGTGCCACTGGACCTGCTGGGCCACCGCCCCGACGTCACCGCCGCGAAATGGCGCGCCGAGGCCGCCCGCCACGCCATCGACAGCGCCCGCGCCGAGTTCTACCCCAACGTGAACCTGGCGGCATTCGTCGGCTTCCAGGCCATGGGCACCGGCAATCTGCTGGGCGCGGATGCCCGCATGGCCGGCTTCGGCCCTGCCGTCACGCTGCCGATCTTCCACGGCGGAGAACTGAACGCGAACCTGGCGGGGCGCCGCGCCGACGCCGACCTCGCGGTATCGGACTACAACCAGACCGTGCTGGACGCCGTGCACCAGGTGGCCGACGCGCTCGACGGACTGCGCCTGCTGGACCAGGAAAAAGCCCAGCAGCGCCAGGCCCGCGAAGCCATCGACGCCGCCTATGACCTCGCGGTCAAGCGCTACCGGGCCGGCATGGGCAACTACATTTCTGTGCTCATCGCGCAGACCGGCGTGCTGACCCAGGCGCGGCTGGACACCGATCTGCGCATCCGCGCCTATCAGCTGGACGCCAGCCTCGCCAACGCGCTGGGCGGCGGCTACGCCCCCGCGGCCGAACCGGCCCCCGCCACGAACCCTACCCATTGAACGCTCCCCGGATTCAGACGTCATGACCGCAGCCACTCCCGCCGCCAACCCCGCCCGCAAACGCCTGCTGCTGCTGGCCACCGGGGCCTTCATCCTCATCGCGATCGCCTACGGCATCTGGTGGGCGCTGTTCGGCGCCCATTTCGAGAGCACCGACGACGCCTACGTGCACGGCAACCTGGTGCAGATCACGCCCCAGGTGCCCGGCACGGTCGTGGCCATCGAGGCCGACGACACGGAGACCGTCGCCGCCGGCCAGCCGCTGGTGCGCCTGGACCCCGCCGACACCGACGTGGCCTTGCAGCAGGCCCAGGCCAAACTCGCGCAAACGGTACGGCAGGTGCGCACCATCTATGTCCAGAACGACGCCCTGGCCGCCGACGTCGACCTGCGCAACGCCGACATCCTGCGCGCCCAGGCTGAACTGACCCGTGCGCAAAGCGACGTCAACCGCCGCCAGCAACTGGCCAAGTCCGGCGGCGTCAGTGGCGAAGAGATCCTGCACGCCGAAGCCGCGCTCAAGTCCGCTCAATCCGGTCTGGCCCAGGCCCGAGCCGCGCTGGCCGCCTCGCGCGCCAAGCTGGCCACCAATCAGGCGCTGACCCAGGGCACCACGGTCGCCAACCACCCCGACGTGCAGCAGGCCGCGGCCGGCCTGCGCAACGCCTGGCTGGCGCAATCGCGCACCGTGCTGCCCGCCCCGGTGGGCGGGGTGATAGCCCGGCGCAGCGTGCAGGTTGGCCAGCGCGTCGCTCCCGGCTCCGCCCTGATGACGGTCGTGCCGCTGGACCAGGTCTGGATCGAAGCCAACTTCAAGGAAGGCCAGTTGCGCAAGATGCGCATCGGCCAACCCGCCAAGATGGTTGCCGACCTGTACGGCAGTTCGGTCACCTACCACGGCACCATCGCCGGGCTGGACGCCGGCACGGGCAGCGCCTTCGCCCTGCTGCCCGCCCAGAACGCCACCGGCAACTGGATCAAGGTGGTGCAGCGCGTGCCGGTGCGCATCGCGCTGGATCCCGAAGACCTGAAGAAGCACCCGCTGCGCGTGGGCCTGTCCATGGACGTGGAAGTGGATGTGGGCAAGCAGGAAGGCGAACCGCTGACGCAGGCCGAACGCAAGGAGCCGGTCTGGTCGACGCGCGCCTTCGAGCCGGCCCACGATGAAGTCGACACCATGATCAGCAAGATCATCGAGGCCAACCTCGCATCATGAGCGCAGCCAAGCAGCCCGCCGCCCCGCCGGCGCCCCCGCCTGGCGGTTACCCGCCACTGGAAGGCGCGACCCGCATCATCGGGTCCATCGCGCTGTCCACGGCGGTGTTCATGAACGTGCTGGACACCTCGATCGCGAACGTGTCCATTCCCACCATCTCGGGCGACCTTGGCGTCAGCACCAGCCAGGGCACCTGGGTCATCACTTCCTTCGCCGTGGCCAACGCGATCACGGTGCCGCTCACGGGCTGGCTCACTCAACGCTTCGGGCAGGTGCGGCTGTTCCTGGTTTCCACGCTGCTGTTCGTGCTGGCGTCATGGCTGTGCGGCTTTGCGCCTTCGCTGGAGGCGCTGATCGCATTCCGCGTGCTGCAAGGCGCGGTCGCCGGCCCCATGATCCCGCTGTCGCAAGCGCTGATGCTGGCGAGCTTCCCCAAGTCCAAGGCGGGCATGGCGCTGGCGGTCTGGTCCATGACCACGCTGGTCGCGCCCGTCGCCGGGCCCTTGCTGGGCGGCTGGATCTCCGACAACTACACCTGGCCCTGGATCTTCTACATCAACGTGCCGGTGGGCCTGCTGGCCGCCTGGATCAGTTGGCGCATCTATGGCGGCCGGGAGTCCGTCACGCGCAAGCTGCCGATCGACAAGGTCGGCCTGGCGCTGCTGGTGCTGTGGGTGGGCGCGCTGCAGATCATGCTGGACAAGGGCAAGGAGCTGGATTGGTTCGCCAGCGGCACCATCATTGCGCTGGCCGCGACCGCCTTCGTCGCCTTCGTCTTTTTCCTGATCTGGGAACTGACTGACGCGCACCCCGTGGTGGACCTGCGCCTGTTCAAGATCCGCAACTTCACGGTCGGCGCGCTGACCCTGGCGGTGGCGTACGGCGTCTTCTTCGGCAATGTGGTGCTGCTGCCGCTATGGCTGCAGAGCAATATGGGCTACACCGCGACCTACGCGGGGCTGGTGACCGCCCCGGTCGGCCTGCTGGCGATCCTGCTGACGCCCATCGTCGGCAAGATGCTGGCCACGCGCGACCCGCGGCAGATCGCGACGGTGGCGTTCCTGATCTTCGCGCTGGTGTGCTTCATGCGTTCGGGATTCAACACGCAAACCGACGTCCGCACGTTGATGGTCCCGACCATCATCCAGGGCGCGGCCATGGCGACGTTCTTCGTGCCGCTCACCTCGATCACGCTGTCCGGCATCGAGCCGTGGCGCATTCCCGCGGCCTCGGGCCTGTCGAACTTCCTGCGCTTGACGGCGGGCGCGTTCGGCACGTCCATCGCCACCACGCTGTGGGAAAACCGCGCGACCATGCATCACTCGCAACTGACCGAAGTCGCCAAGCCCGGCCAGCAGGCGTTCGACCAGACCATGGCGGCGCTGCAGAATGGGCTGGGGATGTCGCATCAGCAAGCGCTGACCATGGTGGACGGGCTGATCAATACGCAAGCCTTCACCATGTCGGCGGTGGACGTGTTCTATGCGTCCGCCATCATCTTCCTGGCCCTGACCGGCCTAGTCTGGTTCGCCCGTCCGCGATCGGCCAAGGCGGGCGGCGGCGGCGGCGCGGCTGAAGCGGCGGCTGGCGCGCACTGATGCGCGGCAGGCCTGGTCCCGGACAGTCGCGTCCGGGACCAGGCCGCCAGAAACCTATTCCTTCAGCAAGACCTGCCAGTCGGCGCGCTCGATGACGTCGGCCGGCAAGGCGCTGATGGGCGACAGGTTGAACACCGAGATACCGCGGGCGCGCCAATGCGCGGCGGCAAAGCGGAACGACGGTTCGATCAGATGCGAGAACTTGCGCGCCAGCCTGCTGGCCTGGGGCTTCTGTCCTTCGTCATAGAAGCGCAAGCCATTTTGCAACGTCAGGTCCAGCCCGTGCGCATAGACCTTGCGGGCTCCACTAGATACCAGCACCTGCAAGGCGGCATAGGCCACGGTATCGGCATCGAACACGCCCAACTCCACGTTGAAACTGAATCCCATGCCGCGCTTCGCGTCCAGCAACTGCACGTCGGGCGAGGCCGCCGCCATGCGCTGGAGCACGGCCGGCGCGGAAATACGCTGGTAGGCCCGTTCGGAGATCATTTCGATGACGCAGATGCGGCAGCGAATCGCATCCTGCGGCAGCCCCTGCATGATGTAGCGCAGGACCTCGGGCAAGACGTACAGGGTCAGGTCGCGCGACACGATCTCGCGCACCAGGTCTATACGTTCGCGGACGAAGTTCTGGTCGATGATGCAGTAGTACTTGAACGGCAGGTCGAACTTGCGCGCCAGCACGATGGCGCCGTTCACACCCATCGCCGCCCGGATGTCGAGCCGGTCGTAGGGTATCTGGGTGACCGACGGGCCGCTCAGGATCAGATGCACTTCCTCGTCGGCGGGATCGTATCCCTGAGCAAGCGGCGTGACCGGCTGCGACCGGCCAAAGGCGCGAAAGCCGCCGATCGCGCCGGATCTATCCCTCCAGATCCGGACAAAGGGCCACAAATGCTGGTTGTGCCTCTGCGTGCGCGATCGCAGCACGCGGAACAGCTTGCGCACGAAACGGTCGGCCCGTCCGCCGCCCACATGGGCAACGGTGGGGGAAAAGCCAGATTCGTCCATTGACTAGCCTGGAGCCCGGTCGGCAGCCTGTCTCAGCCCGCGACGACCAGCGCGGCAATCGCGCTGCCGACGTCGGCGGTGGAGGCGTCGCCCTTCATGTCACGGGTGCGGGGACCTTCCGCCAGGACTGTTTCGATAGCCTTGACCACTGCCGCCGAAGCGTCCGGATAACCCAGGAAATCCAGCATCAGCGCGCCGCTCCAGATCTGGCCAATAGGATTGGCGATGCCCTTGCCGTAGATGTCCGGCGCCGAACCGTGTACCGGTTCGAACAAGGACGGGAACTTGCGTTCCGGGTTCAGGTTGGCCGAAGGCGCGATGCCGATGGTACCCGTGCAGGCCGGGCCCAGGTCGGACAGGATGTCGCCAAACAGGTTGGAAGCCACCACCACGTCGAACCAGTCCGGATGCTGCACGAAATGCGCGCACAGGATGTCGATGTGGTACTTGTCCCAGCGCACGTCCGGGTACTTCTCGGCCATCTCCGCCACGCGCTCGTCCCACCAGGGCATCGAAATGGAAATGCCGTTGGACTTGGTTGCCGCAGTGAGATGCTTGCCGCGCTTCTGCGCCAGTTCGAAGGCGAACTTGAGCACGCGGTCGGCGCCGATGCGCGTGAATACGCTTTCCTGGATGACCACTTCGCGCTCGGTGCCCGCGAACAGGCGGCCACCGCTGTTCGAGTATTCGCCTTCCGTGTTCTCGCGCACGATGAAGAAGTCGATCTCGCCCGGCTGGCGATCCTTCAGCGGCGAAGGCACGCCGGGCATCAGGCGCACGGGACGCAGGTTGATGTATTGGTCGAATTCGCGGCGGAACTTGAACAGCGAACCCCACAGCGCTTCGTGGTCAGGCACCGTGGCGGGCCAGCCGATGGAACCGAAGAAAATCGCTTCGTGCTGGCCGATCTGCGCCTGCCAGTCGTCCGGCATCATCTTGCCGTGCTTGGCGTAGTAGTCGCAGCTCCAGTCGAAATGGTCCCACTGAAAATCGATGCCGAATCGCGTTGCGACCGCGTCCAGCACCTTCAAGCCCTCGGGCACGACTTCCTTGCCGATGCCGTCTCCAGGGATCACCGCAATCTTGTGTTTCTTTGCCACCACGTCTTCCTTTGTTTTCCTTGGATGCTTCGCGCGCGGCCATAGGTCTCAAGGGCTACGCGCAGCCTCCTTATCATTACACGAAAATATTACTCGGTACGGCCCTGGATCAGGCACGCGAGCCGTTTCCGGCAAACGCACCGGATCAGGGTATCAACGCCGGCCTTTCGAGCCCAGCAAAGAACCCAATATGCCGCGGGTCAGCTCGCGCGCAATCGACCGGACCGTGCTTTTGGCCATGGTCTGCACGACGCCATCGCGCTTGCCGCCGCGCGGGCCGGTCGAGCCGAACAGGACGTCGTTCAGGCTGTCCATGAGGCCGCCGCCCGACTCTTCCGCGGCGCCCTTGCCTTCCGGCTGCGCGGAACCATTCTTCGCCGCGCCGGCCTGATCCGCCGGCTTGGCCGCGCGCCCGGCCAGCACTTCATAGGCGGACTCCCGGTCGATGGCCGTTTCATACTTGGATGCCAGCGGACTACCCTGGCGCAGCGCTTGCCGCTCGGCGTCGGTCGCCGGGCCGATCCGGCTTGCCGGCGGCACGATGTAAGCGCGCTCGGTCGGCATCGGCCGCCCCTTCGGGTCCAGCAGCGACACCAGCGCCTCGCCCACGCCCAACTCGGTGATGGCCGCCTCGATGTCCAACCCCGGATTGGGGCGCATCGTCTGGGCGGCCGTCTTCACGGCTTTCTGGTCGCGCGGCGTGAACGCCCGCAAGGCATGCTGGACACGATTGCCCAATTGCCCCAGCACGGTATCGGGAATGTCCAGCGGATTCTGGGTCACGAAATAGACGCCCACGCCCTTGGAACGGACCAGGCGCACCACCTGTTCGATCTTGTTCAGCAGCGCGCCAGGCGCGTCGTTGAACAGCAGGTGGGCTTCGTCGAAGAAAAACACCAGCTTGGGCTGGTCCATGTCGCCCACTTCGGGCAGCTTCTCGTACAGGTCCGCCAGCAGCCACAGCAGGAAGATGGCATACAGGCGCGGCGCCTGCATCAGCTTGTCGGCGGCCAGCACGTTGACCATGCCGCGGCCTTGCGCGTCCGTGCGCATCAGGTCGGCCACGTCCAGCATGGGCTCGCCGAAGAATTTCTCCGCACCCTGCGATTCCAGGGCCAGCAGCCCGCGCTGGATGGCGCCTATGCTGGCGGAAGACACATTGCCGTATCGCGTTTTCAGTTCCGAGGCGCGATCGGCGACGTTCTGCAGCATGGCGCGCAGGTCCTTCAGGTCCAGCAGCAGCTGGCCTTCGTCATCGGCGACCTTGAAGACCAGCGTCAGCACGCCTTCCTGCGTGTCGTTCAATTCCAGGATGCGGGACAGCAGCAGCGGCCCCATGTCCGACACGGTGGCTCGCACCGGCAGCCCCTGCTCGCCAAATACATCCCACAGCGTGACCGGGCTGGCCGCCCAGGCGGGTTCGCTCAGGCCCAGGTTCTTCAGGCGCTCCAGCAGCTTGGGCGTGCCCGCGCCAGCCTGGGAAACGCCGGTCAGGTCGCCCTTGACGTCGGCCATGAACACCGGCGTGCCGATACGGGAAAAGGATTCCGCCAGGACCTGCAGGGTGACGGTCTTGCCGGTACCCGTGGCCCCGGTGATGCAACCGTGGCGATTGGCCAGGGCAGGAAGCAGCGCCAATTCGGTCTGGGCATTCTTGGCGATGACAATGGGGTTGGGCATGTGCAGCTCTCCGGGCCAGGGAATCAGATGGATGCCCAAGTGTAGAGCCTGCCGCGCCGCTTGTGCGCGTGGCAATATGGACACATGCGGTCCGCCCCCGGGCGCGCCGGACGCCGGCACGGTAAAATGCCCTCTTTGCAGACAATTTACCCTGGGAAGCCATGGCCGGACACAGCAAATGGGCCAATATTCAGCACCGCAAAGGGCGCCAAGACGCCAAGCGCGGAAAGCTCTGGACCAAGATCATTCGTGAAATCACCGTGGCGGCGCGTGCCGGCGGCCCGGACCCGGACAGCAACCCGCGCCTGCGCATGGCCTGGGACAAGGCCACCGACGCCAACATGCCCAAGGACAACATCCAGCGCGCCATCCAGCGCGGCGCGGGTGGCGCCGACGGCGAAGCCTACGAGGAAGTCCGTTACGAAGGCTACGGCATCGGCGGCGCGGCCGTGATCGTCGACTGCATGACCGACAACCGCACCCGCACCGTGGCCGAAGTGCGCCACGCCTTCGCCAAGAACGGCGGCAACCTGGGCCAGGAAGGCTCGGTCGCCTTCATGTTCAAGCACTGCGGCCAGTTCGTGTTCGCACCCGGCACCTCGGAAGACAAGGTCATGGAAGCCGCCCTCGAGGCCGGCGCCGAAGACGTGACGACCGACGAAGAAGGCGTGATCGAAGTGGTCTGCGCGCCGGCCGACTACGCCGCCGTGCGCAGCGCTTTCGACGCCGCCGGCCTGAAGGCCGAAGTGGACGGCATCGTCATGAAGGCCCTGAACGAGACCGAACTCGCCGGCGAAGACGCCATCAAGATGCAGAAACTGCTCGACGCCCTGGAAGGCCTGGACGACGTGCAGGAAGTCTATACGAACGTCGTTTTCGACGAAGCGCAGTAATCCCATTACCCCGGCGCCGGGCGGGCCTTGCCTGCCCGGCGCCACGCTGTCACCGGATCCGGGTCCGCCCGGATCCTGGCCTACTCCACGGGCTGGCGCCTTGCGGCGCTCGACTGGCAACCTTAAGAACCACGCAACATGAAACTCCTGGTAATTGGCTCTGGCGGCCGTGAACACGCCCTCGCCTGGCGCTTGGCCCGCTCCCCGCGCGTCCACAAGGTCTACGTCGCCCCGGGCAACGGCGGCACCCAGCGCGCCGAACAGATCGAGAACATTCCGTTCACCAGTGCCGAGGAATTGGCTGATTTCGTGCAGCGCGAAGGCGTCGCCCTGACCGTGGTCGGCCCCGAGGCCCCCCTCGCCGCCGGCGTGGTCGACGTGTTCCGCGCCCGCGGCCTGAAGATCTTCGGCCCGACCAAGGCCGCCGCGCAGCTGGAAAGCTCGAAGGACTACGCCAAGGCCTTCATGGTCCGGCACAACATTCCGACCGCCCGCTACGAAACCTTCACCGATCCGGCCCTGGCGCACGCCTACATCGACCAGGAAGGCGCCCCCATCGTGATCAAGGCCGACGGCCTGGCCGCGGGCAAGGGCGTCGTGGTCGCCGCCACGCTGGAAGAAGCGCATGCCGCCGTGGACGCCATGCTGGGCGACGGCTCCATGGGTGCCGCCGGCGCGCGCGTCGTCATCGAGGAATGCCTGGTGGGCGAGGAAGCCAGCTTCATCGTCATGTGCGACGGCCGCAACGTGCTGGCCCTGGCCACCAGCCAGGACCACAAGCGCCTGCAGGACGGGGACCAGGGCCCCAATACCGGCGGCATGGGCGCGTATTCGCCCGCGCCCATCGTCACCCCGGAACTGCACCACCGCATCATGCGCGAAATCATCCTGCCGACCGTGCAGGGCATGACGCGCGACGGCATCCCGTACACGGGCTTCCTCTACGCCGGCCTGATGATCGCCCCGGGCGACGATCCCGACCGCGAGATCAAGACCCTGGAATTCAATTGCCGCATGGGCGATCCGGAAACCCAGCCCATCATGATGCGCGTCAAGAGCGACCTGCTGGACGCCCTGGAGCACGCCGTCGACGGCACGCTCAACCAGGCCGACATCGTCTGGGACCGCCGCACCGCGCTGGGCGCCGTGCTGGCCGCGCATAACTACCCCAACACGCCGCGCACCGGCGACGTCATCCGCGGCCTGCCCGCCGATGCCGAGGACTGCATGGTGTTCCACGCCGCCACCCAGCTCGATGGTGACGAAGTGAAGACCACTGGCGGCCGCGTGTTGTGCGTCACGGCGCTGGGCGACTCTGTCAAGATGGCCCGCGACCGCGTCTACGAAGCGATCGACGGCATCCACTTCGACGGCCGCCAGTACCGCAGCGACATCGGCTGGCGCGCGCTCAAGCCCTCGCAACAGAAGTCCAAGCCCAACGCCTAGCCGGAATCTCAATGAACGCCTTGCCCGTCTCCTCCGTCCGGGACTACCTCACCGGCTTGCAGGCCCGCATCGTCGGCGCCCTGGAAGCCGCTGAAGGCACGGCCTTCCGCAGCGACGAATGGGTGCGGCCCGAAGGCGGCGGCGGGCTGTCGCGCCTGCTGGAAGGCGGCTCGCTGTTCGAGCGCGCCGGCGTGCTATTCAGCCACGTCCAGGGCACCAAGCTGCCGCCGTCGGCCAGCGCGCACCGCCCCGAACTGGCCGGCCGTTCATGGGAAGCCATGGGCGTGTCCATGGTGCTGCACCCGCGCAATCCCCACGTGCCCACCACGCACATGAACGTGCGCATGTTTCTGGCGGCCGCCCGGCCTGGCCACGACGAGGCCGACGTCTTCTGGTTCGGCGGCGGCATCGACCTGACGCCCTACTATCCGTACGAGGAAGACGCCCGCCATTTCCACGCCACCTGCCGCGATGCGCTGGCCGGCCATGGCGCCGACTACTACCCGCGCTATAAGCGCTGGTGCGACGAGTATTTCTTCCTCAAGCATCGCAATGAAACGCGCGGCATCGGCGGCATCTTCTACGACGACCTGAATGCACCCGGCTTTGACGCCTCGTTCGCCCTAACCCGTTCGGTGGGCGACGCCTTCCTGCCGGCCTACATGCCCATCGTGGAGCGCCGCCGCGGCCAGACCTACGGCGAACGCGAACGCGATTTCCAGGCCTACCGTCGCGGCCGCTACGTCGAATTCAACCTGGTCTTCGACCGCGGCACGCTGTTCGGCCTGCAGTCCGGCGGACGCACGGAATCGATCCTCCTGTCCATGCCGCCGCTGGCGCAGTGGCGCTACGACTGGCAGCCCGAAGCCGGCACACCCGAGGCCGAATTGGCGGCCTACCTGAAGCCGCGGGACTGGGCTTGAAGCGCATCGGTCTCCTGGGCGGCAGTTTCGACCCCGTCCACGTCGCGCATATCGCCTTGGCGCAAAATGCCTTGCAGACGCTAGGCCTGGCCGAGGTGCAGCTCATCCCCGCCGCCAATCCCTGGCAGCGTGCCGCACTGCACGCCACGGCCGACCAGCGCCGCGACATGCTGCAGCTGGCTATTGCCGGCCACGCGGGCCTGGTCGTCAATCCCATCGAAATCGAACGCGGCGGCCCAACCTACACCATGGACACGCTGCGCGCCCTGCCCCAGGACGCGCGCTATGTCTGGCTGCTGGGCGCCGACCAACTGGCCAATTTCTGCACCTGGCGCGAATGGCAGGACATCGCCAGCCTGGTGGACCTGGCCGTCGCCACCCGCCCGGGCACCGCGCTCAGCGCGCCGCCGGCGCTGGCCGAACACCTGCGCGGCCAGGGACGCGAACTGCAGGAATTGCCTTTCGCTCCCATGGCGGTTTCGGCCTCGCAGATCCGCCAGCGCCTGGCGCAGGGCGAATCCACCGAAGGCCTGCTTGCGGCGCCGGTCGCCGCCTATATTGCGACGCACCATCTTTACCGATAAACCCTCACCCGCCGGGCGCTGAAAGCGCCACGGGGCCAGCATCCGCTGTCCACGCGCGGGTTATATTTGCAGCTATGGATATACAAAAACTCCAACGCGCCGTCATCGACGCCCTCGAAGACGTCAAGGCGCAAGACATCAAGGTCTACAACACCACGCATCTGACCAGCCTGTTCGATCGCGTCGTGATTGCAAGCGCCACCTCCAACCGCCAGACCCGCGCCCTCGCTTCCAGCGTGGCGGACCGCGGCCGTGCGCTCGATCTCTCCGGCATCACCATCGAAGGCGAGGACACCGGCGAATGGGTCGTGGTCGACCTGGGCGACGTGGTCGTGCACATCATGCAACCCGCCATCCGCCAGTACTACAACCTGGAAGAGATCTGGGGCGGCAAGCCGGTGCGCGTGAAGCTCCTGCCCGAATCCACCCGCCCCGCGCCGGTCGCCAACGACGGCGCGCACGACGCCGAGTACTGAGCGCGCCGTGAAGCTGATCGTCGCGGCCGTCGGCACGCGGATGCCGGACTGGGTGCAAACCGCCTGGGACGACTACGCCAAGCGCCTGCCGGCCGACTGCGCACTGGAACTGCGCGAAATCAAGCCAGAGCCCCGCACCACCGGCAAGACGCCCGCCCAGATGATGGCCGCGGAAGCCAAGCGGATCGAAGCCGCCCTGCCCGCCAGCGCCCTGCGCCTGGCGCTGGACGAGCGCGGACGCGATCTCACCACCATGGCCTTGTCGCAAAAGCTCGAGCAATGGCGCGCCGGCGGCCAGGATGTCGCCTTTCTGGTCGGCGGCCCGGACGGGCTGGATGCCGGCCTGAAGGCTTCCTGCGCCGGGCAGTTGCGCCTGTCCTCGCTGACGCTGCCGCACCCCATGGTGCGCGTGGTGCTGGCCGAACAGCTCTACCGCGCCTGGGCCATCATGACCAATCATCCCTACCACCGCGCGTGACCGCTGGGCCGGCGCGCATATTTTTCACTCACGCATGACCGACACCGCAACGCCCGCGCGCCTCTACCTTGCCTCCGCCAGTCCCCGGCGGCGCGAGCTGCTGGCCCAGATCGGCCTGGCGCACGAAGTCCTGCTCGTGCCCGCCCCGCCCGGGGAGGACGAACCCCAGCATCCCGGCGAAAGCGCCGCCGACTACGTCCAGCGCACCGCGCGGGACAAGGCCTTGCGCGGCCGCGACTGGATGCGCGACCAGAGCCTGCGGCAACTGCCCTTGCTGGCTGCCGACACCACGGTCATCCTGGCGGGCACGGTCCTGGGCAAGCCGGCCGACCGCGACGACGCCATGCGGATCCTCCGCGCCCTGTCGGGCTCCGCGCATGAAGTGCACACCGCCGTCGCCGTCTGGACCGGAGACCAGTTGCTGGAAGCGGTATCCATCACCGAGGTCCGCATGCGCGACCTGACGGACGAGGAAATCGGCCGCTACTGCGACAGCGGCGAACCCTACGGCAAGGCCGGCGCCTATGGCATCCAGGGCTTGGCTGGCACGTTCATTTCGCACATCGCCGGCAGCTACACCGGCGTGATGGGCCTGCCCTTGTTCGAAACCGCGAACCTGCTGCGCGCGGCGGGTATTCAGGTGCCCTGAAAACCGCGCTCTCCGGCTGAAAAAAATCCCCCGGGAACCTCGCGGTCCGGGGGATTTCTTCATCGCCGGGCGCCCCCTCTCTTCGGGGCTGCTGCCCGCATCGGCAGACGCAGCAGCGTTCGCGGGCGACGTCGGTTTTTCGCCGATTCAGCCCTGCTGCATTGGCTGGCCCATGGGCAGGGCGCCAGCTCTGCCCGGCGCCTCGTGGGCCGGAACCGAGGCTGGAACAGGCGCAGGCTGGAGCTCACCCTCAAGCGCGGCATGCAGTTGCTCCTGATCCAGTTCCCCTTCCCAACGCGCCACGACCACGGTGGCGGTCGCGTTGCCGACCAGGTTGGTCAGCGCGCGGCACTCCGACATGAAGCGGTCCACGCCCAGGATCAGCGCCATGCCGGCCACCGGCACGGAAGGCACCACCGACAGCGTCGCAGCCAGGGTGATGAAGCCTGCCCCCGTCACGCCCGCCGCGCCCTTGGAACTCAGCATCGCGACCAGCAGCAGCAGGATCTGGTCGCCCAGCGACAGCGGAATGTCGCAAGCCTGCGCAATGAACAAGGCCGCCATCGTCATATAGATATTGGTGCCGTCCAGATTGAACGAGTAGCCGGTAGGCACGACCAGCCCAACCACCGACTTCGAACACCCGGCCCGCTCCATCTTCTGCATCAGCGTGGGCAGCGCCGCCTCGGACGAGCTGGTGCCCAGCACCAGCAGCAGCTCTTCGCGGATATAGCGCACCAGCTTCAGGATCGAGAACCCGTTGTAGCGCGCGACCAGGCCCAGCACCACGACCACGAACAGCACCGAGGTCGCGTAAAAGGTCCCCACCAGCATCGCCAGATTGATGACGGACTTGATGCCGTACTTGCCGATGGTAAAGGCCATCGCGCCGAAGGCGCCGACCGGAGCGGCCTTCATCAGGATCGCGACCAGCTTGAAAACCGGCTGGGCCAACGCAGTCATGAAGTTCAATATCGGCTGGCCGCGTTCGCCCACCATGGCCAGCGCGATGCCGAACAACACCGCCACGAACAGCACCTGTAGGATATCGCCGCCGACGAACGGACTGAAGATCGTGGTCGGGATCACGTTCATCAGAAAGCCCGTGATGGTCGAGTCATGCGCCTTGGCCACGTAGCCCGACACCGCCTTCTCGTCCAGGGTCCTGGGGTCAATGTGCATGCCGGCGCCCGGCTGCACGATATGGCTGACGATCATGCCCACGATCAGCGCAAGCGTGGAGAACACCAGGAAGTACAGCATGGCCTTGCCCGCCACGCGGCCGACCTTCTTCAGGTCGCTCATCGCAGCGATGCCGGTAGCCACGGTCAGGAAGATGACCGGCGCGATGATCATCTTGACCAACTTGATGAAAGCGTCGCCCAGCGGCTGCATCTGCTGGCCGAGTTCGGGCTTGAACGCGCCCAGCAGCACGCCCACCACGATGGCGAAAATCACCTGCACATAGAGAATTTGATAGAACTTGAGCTTGCGCGCGGGCGCGACTTGATCCACGTCGATCATTGGGATTTGTCCCCACCAAGGCCCCTTGCTCCGGGCGGTTCAGCGCGGGCGGCGGGGCGTTATCTATTTTCTGGCTTGCGCGTGTCATCGCGGGCCGATTTCACCCCGCTCTGGAGGCCGCGGGGCTTGGACATACCTATGCAAGACCCGTGCCAGCAGTGTTTGCTACGCCCCGAGCTTCCAAGCCATTGATTGGAAATGAATTTTTTCCCCTGAAGAGGAGCTGCCTCAGGATCGCGTGGCGGAATTTCACACAGAAGCGATATAAAATGTGCGAAAAACCGCACACCCCATGTCAGCCCGATCCTCCTCCCGCAGCACTGGTTCCGCTCCGGACCAGGCCAAGCGCCCCGCCCGCTTTCCGCCAGCGCGCGCCTGGTCCTGGCCCTGGCGCGCGGCTGCCATCCTGCTGGGCATCGCCATCGTCTTCGGCGTACTGCATGCCGCCACGCTCTGGGCGCGGGAAGGCGCCCTCAAAAACGCGGCCGCTCAGGCGCGCGGCACGGCGCAGATCAACGCCGCTCTGTTGCGCAACAATCTGGACAAATTCCGCGCGCTGCCCTTCGTCCTGACACGCGACGTCGACGTGCGCGCCGCCTTGCTGGGAGGCTCGCGCGGGCAGATCGAATCCCTGGACGAAAAACTCGACACGCTCAGCCGCGGCGTGGGCGCGTCCGCGATCTATGTACTGGACAAGAAAGGCCTGGCGATCGCAGCCAGCAATTGGCGCGAACCCGCCACCTTCGTCGGGGTGGATTACCAGTTCCGGCCCTACTTCCAGGGCGCCATCGCGCGTGGCTCGGCAGAGCATTTCGCCCTGGGCACGATCAGCCACGAGGCCGGGCTATACCTGTCGCGGCGCGTGGACGACGCCAACGGCGCCATGCTGGGGGTCGTGGTTTTGAAGGTGGACTTCCGCGATCTGGAGGCCGACTGGCGTCAGTCCAATGCGCCCATTTTCGTCACCGACGAGCACGGCGTGGTGTTGTTGGGCAGCATCTCCGACTGGCGCTTCGACGTGTTGGCGCCGCTCTCGCCCACTCTGGCCCGGACGTTGCGCACCAGCCTGCAGTTCGGCGACGCCCTGTTCCAGCCGCTGCCGCTCAAGCCGCCGCTGCAACCCGTCAGCAGTGGCCAACTGGTGCGCGCGGACGCAACCCTGCCGCAGATTCCCGCCGGCGCGCCGCTGTTGCACACCACCCTGCCCATCGTCGAATCGCCCGGCTGGACCCTGCACCTGCTGTCGCCGGTACAAGCGGCCATCAACCAGGCCACCGCCAACGCGCAACTGGGCGCATTGCTGGCGCAGAGCGCACTCGCCGCCATTGCCGGCCTCGTGCTCTTTCGCCGTCATCGCAACCGCGAACGCGCCGAGCAGCAGGCCGCCATCCATGAACAGCTGGCCTCGCTGGTGGACGAACGCACGTCTCAGTTGTTGAGGGTGAACGAACAACTGGTCGATCAAATGGACGAGCGCCAGCGCACGGCCGCCCGTCTGCACACCATGCAGGAAGAACTCGTGCAAGCCAGCAAGCTGGCCCTGCTGGGCCAGGTCGCCGCCGGCGTCGCCCACGAGATCAATCAGCCCGTGGCCGCGATACGCGCCTATGCCGACAATGCGGCCGAGTTTCTGCGCCGCCAGGATAATGGCTCCGCTCAGGAGAACCTGGGCACCATCGCCGCCTTGACTGACAGGATCGGCCACATCACCGGGGAGTTGCGCGCCTTTTCTCGCAAGGCCGGCGCCTCGGTAGGACCGACCAGCCTGAAAGATTGCCTGGAAGGCGCGCTGCTGCTGGTCGCACCGCGCGCCCGACGCCAGGGCATCGTGCTGCAACGGCCGCCCGAGGACCTGAACTACCAGGTGCTGGCCAATCGCGTGCGGCTGGAACAAGTGTTGGTGAATCTGCTGCAGAACGCCATGGACGCCTTGGAAGGTCTGCCGGACGGCCGCATCGTCGTCGCGCTGCAAGACTTGGGGGCCACGGTGCAGATCTACGTCAGCGACAACGGCCCAGGGCTGTCTCCCGCAGCCCGTGCCCACCTGTTCACCCCATTCCATACGACCAAGCCGGAGGGCTTGGGATTGGGCTTGGTCATCTGCCGCGACATCGTCGTCGAATTCGGCGGCGACTTGATCGCAGCCGGCCCTTCGGATCCCGCCTTTCCCGCCCCGCATGCCCCGGGCAGCGGCGCGATGTTCATCCTGACATTGCGCAAGGCGCGCGACCAGAACAACCCTACGAGCCTCCACCATGCCCCGCGCACCTGATCCAAGCAACGCGACAAACTCCATCGATGACAGCTTGCGTCGGCCCTTTGCGCCACGCGCCGTGTTCATCGACGACGACGAGGAGCTACTCCGCGCCAATGCCCAGACGCTCAAGCTCCATGGCGTTGCCGTGGATGCCCACGCCAGCGCGCGCGCGGCATTGCCGGCCTTGAACCGCGACTTCGACGGCGTGGTGGTAAGCGATATCCGCATGCCCGACATGGACGGCTTGCAGCTATTCCAGCGCCTGCGCGACATCGATCCCGACATCCCCGTCATCCTCATCACCGGGCATGGCGATATCGCGACCGCCGTGCAATGCATGCGTGATGGCGCCTATGATTTCCTCACCAAACCCTATGCCGCCGACAGGCTGATCACCGCCATCGTGCACGCTGCGGAAAAGCGCCACCTGGTGCTCGAAAACCGCCGCCTGCGCGAAGCGGCCTTCGCCGTCGAAGCCGACGAGGTCCCCTTCATCGGCACCACTCCCGCCATGCAGCGGATCAAGCTAACGCTGCGCCATATCGCGGACGCGGATGTGGACGTCCTGGTCGAAGGAGAAACCGGCACCGGCAAGGAAGTCGTGGCCACCGCGCTGCACCGTCTAAGCCGCCGCAGGCACCGCGCGCTGGTGGCGATCAACTGCGGCGCCTTGCCCGAAAGCGTGATCGAAAGCGAACTCTTCGGCCATGAGCCTGGCGCATTCACCGGCGCCCAGAAGAAACGCATCGGCCGAATCGAGCATGCCAGCGGCGGCACCCTGTTCCTGGATGAAATCGAAAGCATGCCGCTGGCCGTCCAGGTCAAGCTCCTGCGCGTGCTCGAGTCACGCCAGATCACTCCTCTGGGCAGCAACGAAGTCCGCAACCTGGACCTGCGGGTGGTCGCTGCCACCAAAGAAGACCTCGGCAGCCCAGCCATACGGACCAAATTCCGCGAAGACCTGTTCTACCGGCTCAATGTCGTCACAATCCGGATTCCGCCCTTGCGCGAACGCCGCGAGGACATCCCCCTGCTGTTCGCCCATTACCTTGGCCATGCCTCGCGCCGCTTCCAACGCGACATTCCCGAAATGCCGGCATCCATCCGGCAGCATGTCCTGACACACGACTGGCCCGGCAACGTGCGTGAACTCGCGCATTTCGCCGAACGCGTCGTGCTGGGCGTGCTGAATACGCCCGCAACTCCAATCGCAGCAGAGGGCGCCGCCGAAAGCCTGCCGGAACGGATGGAACGCTTAGAAGCCCAACTGATCCGCGAAGCGCTCCAGACCCATCAGGGCGATATCAAGGCCACCCTGGAATCCTTGGGCATTCCGCGCAAGACCTTCTACGACAAACTGCAGCGCCATGGCATCGACCGCCAGCAATATACGCAACCCTAGGCGGCGAACGCGTCACGGCTTGCAGGCATGAAAAACAAAACCCCTCGCAGGGGCATCCTGCGAGGGGTTTTTCATTGGGGTTTGCGGAACCTGCGAAGCGCATCCTCAGCCAGGCGCCGCAAAAACAAAACCCCACAGGGGTTACCTGTGGGGTTTTGCGGAATAAAAAGCTTGACGATGACCTACTTTCACAGACGTCCGTCCACTATCATCGGCGCAAAGTCGTTTCACTGTCCTGTTCGGGATGGGAAGGAGTGGGACCAACTCGCTATGGTCGTCAAGCGTAACTGGTTGAGCGGTTGCCGCGAGGCAACGGCTCCAATCTTGGAAGAAACACAACGCGTGGGGATCAGAGTCAGACTCGATGATCACGCACGGTGGGGTGTAATTGGTGTTGGCTGGCTGCCGACGGTGCAGCCAGATTTTGTATTGAACGACACTTGGAACGCTACATCACCAGGTCATAACCATCAGTGTTATAGGATCAAGCCTCACGGGCAATTAGTATCGGTTAGCTTAACGCATTACTGCGCTTCCACACCCGACCTATCAACGTCCTGGTCTCGAACGACCCTTCAGGGGGATCAAGTCCCCGGGATACCTTATCTTCAGACGAGTTTCCCGCTTAGATGCCTTCAGCGGTTATCTCTTCCGTACTTAGCTACCCGGCAATGCCATTGGCATGACAACCGGTACACCAGAGGTACGTCCACTCCGGTCCTCTCGTACTAGGAGCAGGCTCCGTCAAGTATCCAACGCCCACGGCAGATAGGGACCAAACTGTCTCACGACGTTTTAAACCCAGCTCACGTACCTCTTTAAATGGCGAACAGCCATACCCTTGGGACCGGCTACAGCCCCAGGATGAGATGAGCCGACATCGAGGTGCCAAACACCGCCGTCGATATGAACTCTTGGGCGGTATCAGCCTGTTATCCCCAGAGTACCTTTTATCCGTTGAGCGATGGCCCTTCCATTCAGAACCACCGGATCACTATGTCCTGCTTTCGCACCTGTTCGACTTGTCAGTCTCACAGTCAAGCACGCTTATGCCATTGCACTATCAGCACGATTTCCGACCGTACCTAGCGTACCTTCGAACTCCTCCGTTACACTTTGGGAGGAGACCGCCCCAGTCAAACTGCCCACCATGCACTGTCCCCGATCCGGATAACGGACCAAGGTTAGAACCGCAAACAAACCAGGGTGGTATTTCAAGGATGGCTCCACGTAATCTAGCGACTACGCTTCAAAGCCTCCCACCTATCCTACACAGGCCGGTTCACAGATCAATGCAAAGCTACAGTAAAGGTTCATGGGGTCTTTCCGTCTAGCCGCGGGTAGATTGCATCATCACAAACACTTCAACTTCGCTGAGTCTCAGGAGGAGACAGTGTGGCCATCGTTACGCCATTCGTGCAGGTCGGAACTTACCCGACAAGGAATTTCGCTACCTTAGGACCGTTATAGTTACGGCCGCCGTTTACCGGGGCTTCGATCAAGAGCTTGCACCCCATCACTTAACCTTCCGGCACCGGGCAGGCGTCACACCCTATACGTCGACTTTCGTCTTTGCAGAGTGCTGTGTTTTTAATAAACAGTCGCAGCCACCGATTCTCTGCGACCCCATCATGCTAAGCGCGCAGGCGCTTCACACTACCGGGGTATACCTTCTCCCGAAGTTACGGTATCAATTTGCCGAGTTCCTTCTCCTGAGTTCTCTCAAGCGCCTTGGAATATTCATCCCGTCCACCTGTGTCGGTTTGCGGTACGGTCTCGTACAGCTGAAGCTTAGAGGCTTTTCTTGGAACCACTTCCAATCACTTCGCAAGCAATGCTCGCTCGTGCCATACCCTTGATTTACGCGCCCGGATTTGCCTAAGCGCCATCTTCGATACAGCAACAGGGACATCCAACACCCTGATGATCTTCCGCGATCCGTCCCCCCATCGCACTGTACGACGGTACTGGAATATTAACCAGTTTCCCATCAGCTACGCATCTCTGCCTCGCCTTAGGGGCCGACTCACCCTGCGCCGATGAACGTTGCGCAGGAAACCTTGGACTTACGGCGAGGGGGCTTTTCACCCCCTTTATCGCTACTCATGTCAGCATTCGCACTTCTGATACCTCCAGCAGCCTTTACAAGCCACCTTCGCAGGCTTACAGAACGCTCTCCTACCGCGTGCACTAAAAGTGCACACCCGCAGCTTCGGTTTATCGCTTAGCCCCGTTACATCTTCCGCGCAGGACGACTCGATCAGTGAGCTATTACGCTTTCTTTAAAGGATGGCTGCTTCTAAGCCAACCTCCTGACTGTCTATGCCTTCCCACTTCGTTTCCCACTTAGCGATAATTCGGGACCTTAGCTGGCGGTCTGGGTTGTTTCCCTCTTGAGTCCGGACGTTAGCACCCGGTGCTCTGTCTCCCAAGCTGTACTTGCGGGTATTCGGAGTTTGCCATAGTTTGGTAAGTCGCCATGACCCCCTAGCTATAACAGTGCTCTACCCCCCGCAGTAATACTTGAGGCACTACCTAAATAGTTTTCGGAGAGAACCAGCTATTTCCAGATTTGTTTAGCCTTTCACCCCTATCCACAGCTCATCCCCTAATTTTTCAACATTAGTGGGTTCGGTCCTCCAGCACGTGTTACCGTGCCTTCAACCTGGCCATGGATAGATCATCTGGTTTCGGGTCTACACCCAGCGACTGAATCGCCCTATTCGGACTCGCTTTCGCTACGGCTTCCCTATTCGGTTAACCTTGCCACTGAATGTAAGTCGCTGACCCATTATACAAAAGGTACGCAGTCACCCCACAAGGAGGCTCCTACTGTTTGTATGCATACGGTTTCAGGATCTATTTCACTCCCCTTCCGGGGTTCTTTTCGCCTTTCCCTCACGGTACTGGTTCACTATCGGTCGATCACGAGTATTTAGCCTTGGAGGATGGTCCCCCCATCTTCAAACAGGATTTCACGTGTCCCGCCCTACTTGTCTTACGCTTAGTTCCACACACAAGATTTCGCCTACAGGGCTATCACCTGCTACGGCCGGACTTTCCATTCCGTTCGACTATCTTGCATGCTAAAACGTAAAGGCTCTTCCGATTTCGCTCGCCACTACTTTCGGAATCTCGGTTGATTTCTTTTCCTCGAGCTACTGAGATGTTTCAGTTCACCCGGTTCGCTTCCACTGGCCTATGTATTCAGCCAGGGATACCGCATTGCTGCGGTGGGTTTCCCCATTCGGACATCTACGGATCAAAGCTTGTTTGCCAGCTCCCCGTAGCTTTTCGCAGGCTACTACGTCCTTCATCGCCTGTGATCGCCAAGGCATCCACCATATGCACTTAGTCGCTTGATCCTATAACGCTGTAGGCTATAGGACCTGAGTATTAGCGTTTGTGCCGTTCATAAGTTTCAAAGCAGTCTGAGGTTATTCACCCCAGTCTTGAGAACTTGGAACAAAATTAATGCAATCACAACCCGTACCTATCTTCATCGACTTGCGTCGAGTACTTGATAAGTACATTTTCGTTGTGCTTCTTCCAGATTGTTAAAGAACAAATATAGCTGTTCAGGTAAAACCTAACTCATAACGCCGTTTCCACGACACTATGAGTTAGCCTCTACATCACCACCAGGTGAGTTTTGAGAATCAATGGTGGAGGTGAACGGGATCGAACCGATGACATCCTGCTTGCAAAGCAGGCGCTCTCCCAGCTGAGCTACACCCCCATATCCCGCATGCGTAGAATACTTGGTGGGTCTGGTTGGATTCGAACCAACGACCCCCGCCTTATCAAGACGGTGCTCTAACCGACTGAGCTACAGACCCAAAACCTTCTCGGATCAGCAGTCAGGTAGTTGGAGACCCAGGGAAGATTCCCTCGACCCAAGCCTACAACTGATCCCAGCTATATCAAACAACCGATAAGAGTGGACGCTTAACACGAGCACTAAGCTCTGAAAGGAGGTGATCCAGCCGCACCTTCCGATACGGCTACCTTGTTACGACTTCACCCCAGTCATGAATCCTACCGTGGTAATCGCCCCCCTTACGGTTAGGCTAACTACTTCTGGTAAAACCCACTCCCATGGTGTGACGGGCGGTGTGTACAAGACCCGGGAACGTATTCACCGCGACATGCTGATCCGCGATTACTAGCGATTCCGACTTCACGCAGTCGAGTTGCAGACTGCGATCCGGACTACGATCGGGTTTCTGGGATTGGCTCCCCCTCGCGGGTTGGCGACCCTCTGTCCCGACCATTGTATGACGTGTGAAGCCCTACCCATAAGGGCCATGAGGACTTGACGTCATCCCCACCTTCCTCCGGTTTGTCACCGGCAGTCTCATTAGAGTGCCCTTTCGTAGCAACTAATGACAAGGGTTGCGCTCGTTGCGGGACTTAACCCAACATCTCACGACACGAGCTGACGACAGCCATGCAGCACCTGTGTTCCGGTTCTCTTGCGAGCACTTCCAAATCTCTTCGGAATTCCAGACATGTCAAGGGTAGGTAAGGTTTTTCGCGTTGCATCGAATTAATCCACATCATCCACCGCTTGTGCGGGTCCCCGTCAATTCCTTTGAGTTTTAATCTTGCGACCGTACTCCCCAGGCGGTCAACTTCACGCGTTAGCTGCGCTACTAAGGCCCGAAGGCCCCAACAGCTAGTTGACATCGTTTAGGGCGTGGACTACCAGGGTATCTAATCCTGTTTGCTCCCCACGCTTTCGTGCATGAGCGTCAGTGTTATCCCAGGAGGCTGCCTTCGCCATCGGTGTTCCTCCGCATATCTACGCATTTCACTGCTACACGCGGAATTCCACCTCCCTCTGACACACTCTAGCCCGGTAGTTAAAAATGCAGTTCCAAAGTTGAGCTCTGGGATTTCACATCTTTCTTTCCGAACCGCCTGCGCACGCTTTACGCCCAGTAATTCCGATTAACGCTTGCACCCTACGTATTACCGCGGCTGCTGGCACGTAGTTAGCCGGTGCTTATTCTGCAGGTACCGTCAGTTTCACGGGGTATTAGCCCATGACGTTTCTTTCCTGCCAAAAGTGCTTTACAACCCGAAGGCCTTCATCGCACACGCGGGATGGCTGGATCAGGGTTTCCCCCATTGTCCAAAATTCCCCACTGCTGCCTCCCGTAGGAGTCTGGGCCGTGTCTCAGTCCCAGTGTGGCTGGTCGTCCTCTCAAACCAGCTACGGATCGTCGCCTTGGTGAGCCGTTACCCCACCAACTAGCTAATCCGATATCGGCCGCTCTAATAGTGCAAGGTCTTGCGATCCCCTGCTTTCCCCCGTAGGGCGTATGCGGTATTAGCTACGCTTTCGCGTAGTTATCCCCCGCTACTAGGCACGTTCCGATACATTACTCACCCGTTCGCCACTCGCCACCAGACCGAAGTCCGTGCTGCCGTTCGACTTGCATGTGTAAGGCATCCCGCTAGCGTTCAATCTGAGCCAGGATCAAACTCTTCAGTTTAATCTCTGTATTTGTTTCGTATTCTTGGTCTGAATAAATCCAAACCAGGTCATACGTCGCTACTCAAAGGAAGTGAGGTATGTTCTTAAACTTGACGTCTAAGGTACTTCACTTCTAGTGAGCACTTGATTTCATTGTGCTTGTGGCCGGGGTTTAAAACCCAATCACACTGCACTCGCATCAAGCGCCCACACTTATCGGTTGTTTAATTGTTAAAGAGCGGTACTGCTAAATTCGGTACTACTTACTGCCTGCTCGCTTCGCTACGCCGCTTTCGCTGGCGCCGCGTTGTTTGCAGCAGAGAAACGAGATTATGAAGAAATTTTTATCGCTTGTCAAGTCAGCGTCACATCCATCGTTACGCTTTCTTGCCTGCGACCTCTTCAGGTCCGCCTCTCTTTAGCAGCTATCGAAATATCAGGGTTAACCCTAAGTTTTTCGGCAACTACCAAGCCCAAGACTATAACACGATTTTTGCAGATTGCGCAACTGGCTTTTGCCTAACTTGCTGCAATCCTTGCAATCACCGCGCACCGCTCATCTCTGAACGCTTTGCGGCAGACCTGGCTCGAATCTTCTTGCCCGACCTGTTGTGCTTGCTTGGCTTCGCGGTTCAAAACTGTCTGAACTGCGAAGGAGCGAGACTATAGCACAGATTTCTGCGGGCGGCGCAGCATCGCGCTTACGTCTGCCCACACTGGAGCCACGCGCCGCTCGCCCCTATAGCTCGCCCCTATATATAGTGGGAATCCAGCAGTCGTCCCATATGGATAGTTGCCTCGTCCGCCTTGCCCTACGTTTACTATTCGCCTGTACGCCGCACCTTACTGGAGACGAACACGCTATGCCCCCAGCCATCGCCCTGAGCGAAGACATCCTGATCAACGTCACCCCCTTTGAAACCCGCGTTGCGCTGGTGGAACAAGGGTCGGTGCAGGAACTGCACGTAGAACGCAGCATTCAGCGGGGCCATGTCGGCAATATCTATCTTGGACGAGTGGTCCGCGTGCTGCCTGGCATGCAGAGCGCCTTCATCGATATCGGACTGGAGCGCGCGGCCTTCATACATATCGCCGATCTGCGTGAAAATCGTGGCGAAAGAAGCCAGGGGCTCACCCCCACGCCCATCGAAAAGCTGCTTTTCGAGGGACAGACCATCATGGTCCAGGTGGTCAAAGACCCCCTGGGCACCAAGGGTGCGCGGCTATCGACCCAGATCAGCATGGCCGGCCGGATGTTGGTTTACCTGCCCCACGACCCGCATATCGGCATTTCGCAGAAGATCGACGACGAATCCGAGCGCATCCAGTTGCGCGAACGCCTGCAGGCTTTGATGCCCGCCGAGGAAAAAGGCGGCTTCATCGTCCGCACCCAGGCGGAAGGCGCCAATGACGAGGAGCTGACGGCGGACCTGGAATATCTGCGCAAACTGTGGACCAGCGTCCAGGCAGCAGCCCGCACCCAGCCCGCCCCTGCTCTGCTGCATCAGGATCTGACCTTGGCGCAGCGCGTCTTGCGCGACATGGTGGGTCCGAACACCGGCGCCATACTCGTGGATTCCCGCACGACCAGCGCCGCGATGTTGGAGTGGGCGCGGGTCTATACCCCCTCGGTGGTGGACCGCATTCAGCATTACAGTGGGGAGCGTCCGCTGTTCGACACCGCCAATGTGGACGACGAGATTGCACGGGCGCTATCGCGCCGAGTGGATTTGAAGTCGGGCGGCTACCTCATCATCGACCAGACCGAGGCGCTGACCACGGTCGACGTCAACACCGGCGGCTTCGTGGGCGGCCGCAATTTCGACGACACCATCTTCAAGACCAACCTGGAAGCGGCCCAGGCCATCGCCCGCCAGCTGCGGCTGCGCAATCTGGGCGGCATCGTCATCCTGGACTTCATCGACATGGAGGAACAGGAACACCGCGAAACCGTGCTGGCCGAACTGAAGAAGGCGCTGTCGCGCGACCGCACCCGCATGACGGTCAACGGCTTTACACAGCTGGGCCTGGTGGAAATGACGCGCAAGCGTACCCGCGATTCGCTGGCGCATCAGCTGTGCGAGCCCTGCCCGATGTGCGAGGCGCGCGGCAACGTGCGCACGCCGCGCACGGTCTGCTATGAAATCCTGCGCGAGATCCTGCGCGAGGCGCGGCAATTCAATCCCAAGGAATTCCGCATCCTGGCCTCGCAAGAGGTGGTCGACCTGTTTCTTGAAGAAGAAAGCCAGCATCTGGCGATGCTGGGCGACTTCGTGCGCAAGCGCATTTCGCTGGAAGTGGAAGGCGCGTACTCGCAAGAGCAGTACGACATAATTCTTGTCTGATATTCCCGGCTTCTCACTACTTATCAGAATTCCCCGCAAAGCCGCGTAAATCCTCGCGGCTTTCTTTCTGGGCTTCTCACGGGCTATCCTCCCATCTCGCACAAAATGGGTAGCTAGGTGGGTAGCCAGACGCTCCAGCTACCCAAATCGAGGGAGTCATGGCGACAAAGCGCGTATTGCAGGGCCTGCTGGCCGACATCCATATAAAGAACTGGATCCGCGCCGGCGAGCCGGTGGCCAAGTCGGATGGCGGGGGGCTGACCTTTACCCTGTCGAAATCCGGGACGGCCGCCTGGGTGTTGCGGTACCGCATGCCCGGCCGCCGAGCCGAGGCCACGATCGGCAACTATCCCGACATCAGCCTGGCCGAGGCCCGCAAGGAGGCCAGCCGACTGCGCGCCATGATCGACGCTGGCAAAGACCCGGCGGCCGAGAAAAGGGAAGCCAAGCAGAAAGCCAGGGCCGCCAAGAATATAGGGTGGCTGGTCGACGACTATAAGGAAAAGGTCCTCAAGCATCTGTCGAGCTCCACGAACCGGAGCTACAAGCGTCAGCTCGTCCGGATAGAGGATGGATGGCGATCGCGGCCCGTGGAGGAAATCACCCACACTGACGTCATCGAGCTGATCAGCAAGACGAAATCAGGTTTCAAAACCCTCAAGTCTGGCTGGCGCGAGACGGAAACGCTGTATATCGTCATCCGGGAGATTTTCAAGCATGCCGCCGGCCAGCGCATTGTGGTGATCAATCCCGGCGTGGGCATCAGCTTGGAGGCGATCATCGGGAAGCGGCCGAAAGCCAAGGCGCGACTCATGCTCACCGATGACGAGATCGCCGAGTTCATGCAGGCCAAGATGAACCGCCAGAATCAGCTGAGCGTGTGGATTATTGCCGCGACCTGCGTGCGCGTGTCCGAGTTCACCAACGCCCAGCGACAGCACATCAGGACAGACGAGCTGACCATCAAGCGTCTCGGCGCCGGCCTATGGCACGTTCCGGAATCGAAGACCGGGGCGGCCATGGACATCCCGCTGGCGCCGCAGGTGGTGGAGTGGTTCCGCGAGCTGGATAGCCTGGCGCTGGATTCCCGGTACATCGTGCCGGCGCGGTCGGTGGCAAGGCTCAAAAAACACGGCGGGGATGCGCCCATTCAGAAAGACGGGGTGTGGGGTGCCATCAACTACTGGATCCAGAACTACCAGCCCAAGGTCCGACGCTTCACCCCGCACGATCTGCGCTCCACCGCGAAATCGCATATGCGCGCCCTCGGCGTCGGCCGCGATATCTCCGAGATGTGCCTTAACCACAAGCTCAAGAGCGTGGAGGGGATTTACGACCAGTACAGCTACTGGAAGGAACGGCACGAAGCTCTCGCGCTCTGGGCAGATCACTTGGTGAAGTGCCAGGGCCTCGACGGAGGCGCAGTGGGCCAGGCGAGGAATGCGCACGCGCGGCTGCGCTCCCTTGGGTAGGTGGTCCTATACTGGCCCTTCCCCTTCCTGCTGGAGGTGCGTATGTGTTGTGCCGCATTTCCCTGAATGCGAGCGATGGCGCCGAGCTCAATTTAACGAGCCTTGCCTCCCTCGCAAGAACATCGCGACCTTCCCCTTCAACAACGTAGCATCATACGTAGCGGTGCTGAGCGCGCCCTGCAACACCATTCTTCGAATGTCGGTCGGCACTTCGTGCCAGATGCTCAAAATAGCTGCCCCAAGGCACGCAATGACTCGCCGCTCGCCTTCGTCAAGCACCCCTGGATCCAGCAACTCCACGAATGTGGGAAATTGCACCCCTCCTTCATTGAGCCAGCGCTCAATCTCAGAGTCATCATGATCGTGGCTCATGTCTATCCCCTGAAAAAAAATCTCCCGCAGCAAGACGCGCAATCTTTACTTTTAGTACCGACTTGTCGAACGCTGCCTGAGCAATCTCACGATTTAGCATCCGCTGGCGCGCATCAACTGGAAGGTCGTCCCACAGGCTCAAAACGGACGCCCCCAGGAAGGCCAAAATCCGACACTCAGACGCCTCGAACTCCTCGATAGCAAACGAGTTGGCAAGAGAGGCAAGCTGCGATCCCCCCTCATCGTCCCACCGCTCCAGTGCTTTCACACCCATTGACTGTGACATGGCAGCCTCCAAGACGGTTGCATGAAGTCAGTGTAGAGCAGGTACCTCCACAGGTCTTACGCTTGTTTCAATTCAGTCGTAGGTCCTACGTGCCATTGAGCGTACCGTGAATACGTGGCACTCGCCACGACAACTAAAGAGGTACACATCATGACATTTCCCACCCGCTTCAGCGCAGCTGGCCCCCCCACTCAACCTGGTCAAGACGACCAGCCCAACAAGCAGCAAGAGCAGCAAAGTCAGGAGCAAAAAGAAGAAGCCGCGCGTAAACAAGCGCAAAATGATCCGCTAAAGCAGCGCACCCCTCAGTAGGCGTATCGCACGCATTCGGCCTAAATCCACGGAGTACGCAGCTGCCTAGCTGCGGATGGATGGCTGAAAGCTTGTGAGCAGGCGCTGACTCGTCGCACGATTGCGAGAGCCAGCGTTGTCGTGATTCGATCTCGACCCACGATATTTCTGCGCTATTCAAAGGCCACGATACAGGCCGACGGGTCCCCAAATTAGAACTTCGATTTGATCGACTGCTTCGCCATATCGCGACCGTATCGCGCTTCGATTCATTTAGGCCGATCCGATCATGAAGCTCTTCACTAAGTCATTTTTACGCGTCATTACTGCTTGCCGGAAATTCGTCTCACCCGGGACGTCGTTCAAGCATCTCGATCCCCCCCGAGCACAGCCCTCAACCCCAGACGCTGCAATTCTCTCGCCTTGGCGCGTATACAGGATCTACGCTCGCCCAGGACACGTGTTGCTTAGGAATGAGCAAGGCAGGATTTTTTACTTCGGCGTTATGAAAGGAGCCGAGCCCAATCTGGCCTATCGGCTGGTCGTGCGAGGTCTCACAGGCCGAGGGTTCGCTTCGCGAACTTTACTGCTCGACGACATCATTCATCGAATGGAGTCCGGTGAAGTTGCCGGTGAACTACTGGACCTCCCCGAGTGTACGGCCGATCCAGGAGTCGATTTGGATCGAGGTACGCACGCCGACGTCTCGATGAAATTGGCTGGATAGGCTTGGCCGCGTCCCCTTGATCGAGGTTGCTGCGGAGCGGTCGCGCATAAGCGGCCTCTGAATGAAAAATGACGACTCGGGGCGCCCTTAACCCTTCGGCGGTAGCGTCGTACTGAGGCGATAACCCTCCGCGCGCGCCAATGTGCGGTAAAAAGTCGCACCGACATCCAATAACTGCTCCACTTCCGCCGGCTCCAGTCTTTTGCTCACCAGCGAAAGACAGTCGGCGAACCTCCCCAAGACATCCACCCAATCGCCGAAACTACTCAGCTCAGCCGACCTACTCACCATCTGGGCCAAAAGTTCGTCGCGCTCCATTGCGCACCTCATAAGTAGCGGCCTCCGCTTCGCAGAGCCTACCGCCATGGGTCAGCACATACCATGCCCAAACCGTCCACATGGCAAGACCAGCCAATTCCCCCCTCAGCGTAAGCGCGCCTGGCATGCCTCGAGCTGCGCTGTTACTCGCTGGATTCCCGCCCGGAGGGCGAAATAATCCGATCGAGCAGCTCGATCAAGTTCGGCGCGGGCTCCATGATCCACGCCGGCGGCGGCTCCGGCTGGGGGCACTCCACCGCTGCCGGCGGGACAGCTCGCCTGGACGCGCAACCGCTGACGCCCAGCATCAACATCAGCCCGAAGGCCATTATCTTCAAGTTGCGCACTACGCAGCCCTCCATAGGCGGCCCACTCCGCCTTCGCATTCCGTTCGTTGATCAGGCCTACATCGGCGTAACGCCTCTGCAGGATCTCGCGCGCCTGGCGCTGCGCCTCGGACACGCGCCCGGCTTCGTCTGCGCGCATGCCGGCCATCTCCGCGCCATAGCGCCAGCTTTGAGCCGTCCAAGCCGCGCTGCCAGCGACCGCACCGCCCACTACCAGCGCTACCGCGTAGCCGCGCCAGCCGATCAACGCAGTCCGGATAGACATAGCGCACGCTCCGCAAGTCGGCGGTTGTACAGGCCTCGGACGAACTTCCCATCTGCATACGACCAGGCGGGCTTGCCATCTGGGCCATGCGCCAGGGCATTGCAGCCCTCGGCGATATGCCCCACATTGATCAGGCCCACCGCCCGACTCGCACACGTGCTCGGCACGCCGAAGTTGTGCGAATGGCTGCTCAGAGCATCGAAGATCGGCTGGCTTATGACCACGTCGATGCAATCGGCCAGGTCAAGCTGCCCCTTGCCAACCACCATCCGCTCCACCTCGGCGCAGCGCTCCGGCGACCAGTAGTCGCCCACCACTACGGGATAAGGGCTGGTGTGCTTCGTGATGCCCTTGCAGACGGTCGGCAGGTTCTTCGCCAATTTATCGGCGTAGACGACGTTCTGGCCTTCCCCCTCCCAGCGCCCCAGGAACTGCTGGAGATCCGTCGAGAACAGCGCCAGGGCGCCAGAGACAACAAGGGCGGCAGCGCCGCCCGTGACTCGAGTGCCTACTTTCATAGCTCGCACCTCTCACGCAGGGCCGCCATACGCGCCTCGCTCTCCGCTTGTTCTCGCCGATCGCGCCGGCGCTGGTAATAGAGATTGGCGAACAAGCCCACCACCGCTACGAGCACTCCCGCCCAGCCGATCCAATTGACCTGCGCCGCCCACCCAACCACGCCAGTAATGGCGCCCGCGTCTGTCGTCCGGCTTGCAGCTCGAATGGCCACGTCATCCAGATTCATCCTCTTGATCCTTTGGGGCATAGCGCCTCCGTATGGACGAAAAAAACCCGCCAAGGCGGGACAGGTAGAACAAGAAAAATCTATTTGAGTTACAACTTGCGGCTTTTGCTCCTATGAAACCCTGGTCCCGCCGACAGCCCCGCCGCAAGCCCGCCCCGACCCTTGCCGATGCGCTCACGCGCTACTTGGCCGAGGTTTCATCCACGAAAAAGGGGCACGTCTCCGAGCAATCCATCGCACGGATCTGGCGCGCCACGCGCTTGGCCATCCGCCCGGTCGATCGCATCCGCAGCTCGGACCTAACGGAGCTGCGCGACGAATGGCTCAAGGATCGAGCGCCGGCCACCGTGGTGCGGCGCATGGCGTTCCTGTCACACGTCTATACGGTGATTCGCAAGGATTGGGGTTTTGACCAGCTGGCCAATCCCGTGCAGCTGGTGCGCCGGCCGGCGGTGGACGACGCGCGCGACCGACGCCTTTTCGATCGGATCACCCTGCGAGGTGTCTCCGATGACGACTGCCCGCGCAAGGAATTGGAGTGGATCATCCGCGCCACCAGGTCGGCAGAATTGCCCACCATCCTGACCGTTGCCAAGGAGACTGGTATGCGGCGCTCCGAGGTGGTCGGAATCCAACGGGAACACCTGGACCTCATGCACGGCGTGGTGCATCTGCCTCACACGAAGAACGGCCGCGCCCGGGACGTTCCCCTCACGCCGCGCGCACGCGAAGCACTGCGACGCTGGGTGACGGGGAAGCCGATGCGCGGCCGCATCTTTACGATTCAGCCAGGCTCCGTCACGCGGGCCTTTATCCGCGCTCGTCGCCGCGCCCGCCTGCGGTATGAGGGCATGTGCCGGCACTTCGGCCGCCGCCCCAACGCGGCATACTTCCGAGATCTGCGCTTTCACGACCTGCGGCACGAGGGCACGTCCCAGCTCGCGACCGTGTTCCAGATCCATGAGCTGGCCAAGGTCAACGGAAACGTCGACACCCGCATGCTGCTGCGGTACTACCACCCGCATGGCCGCGAACTGGCGCAGAAGCTCACACGCAGCCCGCTGGGGCGGCGGCAGCTTGAGGAAATGCGCCGCGAACGCGAAACCGAGTTGGACTCGCTTCCTCTTGCCGCTTGAGGCTATGCACTGGCCTCGGCCGGCGAAGGGGTAGGCTCAACCTGCGTCAGCCAGGCCGGCAGCACGCCCCACCCCGGATAGCTCACCTTGACGCCGTCGACCACTGCTTCATTCCCCGGGACATAGGATTCGCCGCTCTCGACCAACCACAGGTCGACCTCGCGGTAGTCCGCGGCGAGTTCCCACGCGCCGCCAATCCGCGCCACGACAAAGCCCGCCGGCGCGGCGGGCGGCTGGTCTTCGTGCGCGCCGTATGGAACATTGAAGAAGCCCTCCGCGAGCGCCAGTTCATTGGCCTCGACGGGATACAGGTAAAGACCGTTCGGGTCGGTCTGATAAACGGTCTTCGTTTTCAGCATAGAAATCTCCAAAAAAGGTATTTGCACTGCAAATGCGCGCGCCCTCGGTACGAGGCAACGCGACGAACTACGGTCCCATGACCACAGCCTTTACGCGTGGGATCCGGGTTCGCTTAACAACGTCTATGACAACACCGGCGGGCGAGGCGTGCTTACAGGAGACAGCCCCAGCGTGTTCCTTGGATGGATCGGCGAGCAAGGAAAGACGGGGGGAATTGAAACCCGGCCCGTGAACGCTGCCTACCATCCGCGCATCCATGCTTGACGTCCGCCTCACTGCAAATGCGAGAGCGTTGGGTAGCTGGCAGGCCGGATGCAGCGCAGAAGGTTGTCGGCGTCATCCAGGCGCGCTCTTCAATAAACGCCTTCGGCGCTCTCCATCGGTGCGACTGGCGCTTTTCAGCTCCATGGCAAGACTGAGGCTACAAGCTCTGCACCGTTGCCCCATGGTGAACCGATTACGAACGGTGATGCCGTATCTCTCGATACCAGCAGGGTCGCCCGCACTTCGAACGAAACACGTGCCTCCAATACGGCATTTCACCCCCGGATCCACGCATGATTTAGGCATGAATTCGTGGGTAGAAAGCGACGTTGGCCGGACGTGTTTCATGACTCATTCTCGGTGTTCCGTGGACCCCGTCGGCTATGACCTGGGCGACGTTGCCCACGTATGGATCGGTGAGGGCTGGCCCGCCTTGGTTAACGACGGTCGAGTCGAGGCGATTGATCGGCTGGGTGCCTCCGGTCGAAATTTGTATGTTTCCAACCATATGGGCTTGGAAGGCATCCAACTGCATGCCGCCCATGGCCCTCGCATTTGCAGTGTCAGCGTCAGTTCCCGTGAAACGGCGGAACATATTGCGCAGATCCGGAACCCGGAAGGTGTTGGCGTCGACGTCCACGAAGTAGTGCGCGCCCACGTTCGCCGCCCAGACCGACGGCGTGACAACCAGGCCGTTCTCCTGGGCATACCCCCAGAGACGGGCATACGCCACCTTGGGTAGCACCCCGCCTACCGCGTCAACCTCGCTGGGCAGCGGGATCACTGTGTGGCCGTCCACCGGGCGGCCACAAAGCGGGGAGCGATAACCGGTGAAAGATGCCGACGCGGACCAGATCCAGACCTCCCCGCATTCCGCGACGACGACCGGGCCGATGTTCGTCGCCGGCAGCGCACCAATCGAGCAGATCTTCGGCGTGGCCAGAATCTCCCGGGCCTCGTCCGCGGACTTCCGCAAGTACTTGCCTTCTGCGCCCCCAACCAAAAACTGGTTCAGACCGATGCTGCCAAACCCCGTTCCGCCCCGGGCCACCGGCAATGTTCCGGCGGTCGCCTTATCCATATCCAAGTTCTGCAGCGCGTGGATCAGGATATCCAGCGTCCCGGGACCAATCTCCTTTCCGGCTGCAACTGCAACGGCTTTCACTTGGTGGAACAGCCAGGCCAGCTTCTGGTCGTTGAGCTGCTGGAGCTTGTTGAACTGCTCGACCGTTGGGGGAAGCGATCCGATGAATGCCCAGCCGGCCCGATACTGGGGCAGCGTCAGGATGTCCACGGTGCCAGTTTCCGCCCACGGGGTTTCGAACAGATCGAAGAAAGTAGGATCAGCCATTTATTGAATCCTTCGCGCCAGCACGCCGACGCCAAAACCAAAGAAGCCCTGCCCGCGGAAGCCGAAGGGCCGTTCCGTCGAGCCGGAAATAATCTGCACGCCCACGCCCGCGGCCTGGGGCACCCACTTGCGCGGATTCGTCATAAGGGGATCATTCGGCCCGGGAATCCGGCTGACCCAGACCCGGATCTTCGCGTTGCCCGCGTCCTGGACGATCACGCGCGACACTTCGAAGATGGGCTTTAAGGCCGTCGATATCTCGGGGGTCGTGCCGTGGCCGTTATTGAGCGCAATCTTCCAATAGAGGAGCTTGCGATACTCGGGGTCCAGAAGCCTGGTCGATCCCCCAACTGCGCGCTCATTCGCACGGCGCAGGCGGGCTTCACCGAAGCCGCCAACGTTCGGCTGGCCGTTGAACCCGAAGAATCGGACATACACGGCGTCATCAATGGTGCGGGGTAGCCCCACGATCTCGCCGATACCATCCAGCTGCGCGCCGACGGCCGTGTCCAGCCACCGCTGGTTGTACATATCCCGCAGCGCGCCCTGCAGCCCCGCGGCAGGCTGGAGCAGCGCCCTGACGAATGCCTGGAGCCGCGGCTTGGACTGGAACTGCCCGAGCCAATGGCCCCAGGCGATGCCCGCGTGATCTTGCTGGAGATCCATCAGGTCACCTCAATGCGTGAACGATCGAACGCCGCCGTCTGGGTATCCCCGATCTCGATGTTCGACAGCGAGAAATCGCTAGGCCCCGGCACGAAGGCCGGGTCGGTCGAAGAGGCCAGCAGCAGGTCCACCGACTTGATGCCAGGGGTCTTGTAAATCGCGCCAAACAGCCGCTGGCGGACGACGTCGGCGCCAATCGAGAAGCCGGCCCCCACCGCGGCCAGGTTGTCCTTGATGTCGTCGAAGCCCTCCGGCGGAAACGCTTCCTCCGAGACCGGCAGCAGCGTCACCCTGCAGGACACCCACACGTAGACGCGCTCAGAACGATCGAAGCGGATCGGGTGCTGCGCGCCCTCATCATCAGTGACGATGACCTCGACAGCTCCATTGGTATCGATGCCGCCGGCCTTCGTCCGGAAGATTGCCTGGGCCACCTCATCATCAAGGCCCCCATCGATCACGACATGAATGCTGTGCGGCAGCCTTCCGGTGGCGTCCACCTCGTCGGTATCGTTACGGAACACCTTCAGTGCTCGCACGCCGGCCACGCGGTCCCGCACGTTCGGGGCGATACTGGGCAGCGTAGCGGCCCCGAGGCGGAACAGGCCTGACGGGTAGCGAGCCCGCAGTTCCGCGTCGTTCTCGGCCAGCCTGCCCGCGGTGCCAGTCTGAAGGTTTTCCACACCCTGCCAGCCGTCCACGGCCGTCACAATGCCGTTGAGATCGCCCGCCCCGGCGGCCTCACTCGACGCCACTTCGGAGAGGGCCAACCCAGGTGAGCCGAGCCGCACCGGTGCCAGGTTCGCTGTCCACGTGACCGCTGCAGCGACGCGGCCGTCGGTGTGGGCGCGCACAGTCGCGCCATCGCTCGACACCCCCAACCCGCTGGGCGCCAGCGCCGCGACCAGGCCGGCAAGGATTGCCGGCAGGTTTGTGACTGCCGCCGAAGTGTACGAGTAGGCGGTACCGTCGACGGTGACCGAGTACTGCGCCCCCGCGTGCACCTCTGGCTGGAGCGTGACGTCAGCAGCGGCTCCGGGGAGGATCTGCACTGGCCCATCCAGCGCCCATAGATTTTGGCTGACGCGATGACGAATCAGTGCGCCGGCCGGAACCGAGGTACCGTTGGCGCCATAGAGCACCACGTAGGCACGGGAACGCTCATCGGTCAGCCGCGTGACGCCGGTAAAGGACACCGACCTGTCCAAGGAGACTCCACTGGCCGAGCCCGGGTACATGGACAGGTACACGCCTTCTGCCTGCTCCCACAGAGCCGCCTCCCGCTCGGCAAAGGTATCAATAAGCAGTCCTGTGATGCTGTCCGGGCGCGTCTCCACTGACTCGCTGACTCCCGCGGCCAGCAAGCGCGCACGCAGGTCGGCAATGATCTCCTGGCGAATTTCGGGCAGGCGCATGCGCACGAACCCGTCCGGCGTTACACCGTAGGCCATAACAAACCTCTTGAATAGATTGAATTTAGGCGAGCTGCAGGGTTACAACGTCGCTGGCCAAGCCCTCGATGGTTTCGGCTTCGAAGCTCACCCTCAGCGCGCGCAGCGTTCGCTCAACGTCGAGCGCCAGGCGGCCCACGCGCGTCACGCCCGGCACGTCCAAAATCCGGGATCGCAGGACTGCCTCGATAGCGGAGCGATCCGGGTTTTTGACTAGGACCTCTTCGAAGTAGGGCACCCCGAAGGTCGTGTCTAGGAACCATTCGCCCAAGAAGGCGAGCAAGGTGACCTTGACCTGCTGGCGCACCCGGTCCGCCCCGCCGATCATCCGCGTGCGCCCCAACAGGTCCAGGGCAAGATCGCCGTCATTGGCGAGTGCGAGGTCTAAGGCCATTAGTAGGGGTCTCCAACTTCGCCGCCCATGCTGTCGCGGTGACGGTGGGTGCTGCCGACATTCTTGCCGCCGTGGGTCAGCTGCCCCCCTTCGAAGGCCACACCGCCCCGGACACGCATCGATGCGCCGCCCTCGCCGCCTTCCCCCGACAACCCCTGCGTGTAGACGAAAGGGCCGTTGACCGTCACGGGTGAATTGAAGGTGGTCTGATCCGCCTTCACCGTCCATTCCTTGACCAGGAACGCCAGGTTTCCAGTCGGCGACAGCTTCAGCCAAGCCGGCCCGTACTGAATGCTGACGTTTTCGGTATCGGCCGCCACCGTGCCCGGTCGCACCACCGAAGTGGCAAAGGCATCGGACAGATCGAACTGCCGAGGATCATCCGGCGGGCCATCACTGCCTGCCAGCCAGTTCTCCAGGGCCCGGGCCGAAAAAGACAGCTTGATAGGATCACCGGCCTTGAGCGGCACGGAGATCAGCGCCTGCGCGCCGTTCACGTCGCCCGCGGACCAGCAGACCGGCACACGGACAATCTGAGGGGCGCGCAGCACTTCGCCATTGGCCAGGCGCTTGGCCAGCGCCGGCCGCGCGGTGACGGACGTGCCGTCATAGGAGACCACCACACCCGGGAGCGTCGTGTAAACCTCGGCCAGCTCGCCAGCGATCAGCGCGCGAAGCACAGAGACCGGATTCTGATTCATGGCTTTTCCTTCTTCTTGGGCGGCGCGTATCTGTCAACAAGCTCAAGCTCAGTTTGCCAGTCGCCGCCGGCACTATCACCCGTGCTGCGCAACGCCTCTATGCGCAGAAATGCTTCAACCGTCCGGCTTTCGAGTTTGACCAGGTCGCCGGGGTTCAGCGTGGGCAGCAGGAGGGACGTGACCCGCCAGCCGTCACGCTGCTGCCGCGCGCTGACGATGTTCACGTCGTCGCCGGTCGTCTTGTCCTTGACCTTGGCCTTCTCGCGGGCCGCTTCGCGGGTGCGCTCTGGATACCCGAGCAACCCGGTGTCCGCGGCCAGCACCACGGCTTGCCTGCGCGTCGTGCCCTTGCGCGCGACGACCTGCAACTGCTGGTTCTGGATTGACCACTCCAGGCCCGTCCCCTGGGTCACCTTGTGCAGCGCTGTACGCGCCGCGCCATAGAACGAAAATCCCTGCTGCCAGCGTCGGTCCGGCACATCGTCGGCCATGACCAAAGGCAGGCCCATTTGCCGTGCGATGTCGCGGATGATGGACGAAGCCTGGGCGCCTGGGCCGAGGCCAATAGAAACCGCCGTATCCCGCACCTCCGCATAGCCGTCTCTGACGATAAGCTCCGTCACCACGTCGGGCTGCTCGAACTTCGTATAGGCGAAGACCACGCTTCCGGCGGCCATCAGAAGCGGACCGCCCTCCTCCGCGTACCCGGCGTACAGCACGCACATGAGTCCGGGCTCTTCCAGGGCCCGGCGCGTGGCCTCGGCCAAGTTGTAGACCCGGATCACATGCTCGTTCGGCTCCTCCGCGGCGTCTTTGGCGACGTCGAACGTGATGCGCATGGGCTGGACGATCTCCACGCCCTTCTGGTTCGGTTTGCCCACCAGCAGCCGATATACCCGGTCAAACCGTGCCATCCGCTATCTCCGCTGATTCAACATAGACAAGCGCCACCTGACCGGCCGGTAGAGCTTCGCGGCTGATGGAGTTGCGCCTGTCCGGCGCCAGCGCGGCCAGCTCGCCAGGCGGCACTGCCAAATGCCGGTACCGGGCGAGAAGCGGCGTATCCGGCACCAGCCCGATGCCCGCAACGATGACCTCGTTGTAGGCGTTCTCGATCGAGAGCGTCCACAGCTCAGCCTCGCTATTCCAGGACAGCTGAAAAAAATAGATCCGGCCCTCAAGCTCAACCTCGGTGAGGCTGTCGTTGGCGTCAATCACAGGTATGACAATCACGTGCCCCTCCCAAGAATCTTGCTCAGATCCGAGCCCTGCTTCGCAGTCGGGTCGGCTCCTGTTGCCTTGCCAGCGTTCGTCTTAGTCCCACCCGACTTGCCAGTTGCCGTGCCGCTGGTTTTCTCGGGTGGAATGTCCGCCTGCCGCAGGGTGACCTTTCGGATCTTCCTGAACTCGGCGGTGATGGCGAACTTGTCGCCGCCATCATTGGTCCGCCCGATTGAACAGCGGGTCATGGCAAAGTCCACATAGACGTCCAGGCCGGTGGTGATGGTGATAGGCAGGCGATCCGCATGAATCGTGCGCAGTGCCGCCTTGGCGCTTATCAGCTTCTGACGTCCAATGCCCAGCGAATTGGGCGCGCCGACGAGGTCTCTTCCATATCCGCCCAGAAGAGTCGCCTCCGCAGCGGTCACCCAGCCGTCCAATGCCAGACGCTCGGAATCCTGCACGATGTGATCTGTCACAGGCGGACCGTCCTCCACCGCGTAGCTGGTGGCCTGGCTTTCCAGCTCGGTCGTTTCGCTGATGAGCGCATCGAGGGGGATGACGCCGATGCTGCTGCCGCCTCCCCACCCGAAAACCAAAGAAACAAAGCTCATCCTCTACCCCTTTACGGCGGAACCTCGACCCCGGCAGGGGCGCCAAAGATCCTTGAGATGCGATCAATACTGCGGCTCTGCGTGCGCTCGATACCTTGTCGCGTTGCAACGGCAACGGCCTTAGGATCCCCGCCGGGAGCATTGACGTTGATCTCGTTGTGAATCTCCACTGACGCCGCGCCGGAGTTACCGCTGCCAACACCGACAGTGGCACCGGGAGACACCGTGGGTACGCCTGCCCCCGTCACGAAGGCCTGCCACTGCTCCTGCCTACCCAACGCTCCGCTCGGCGCGGTCATGAGCGCTTTCTGCTCGTCGGTCAGCATCTGGCCGGGCAACAGCTCGTTCAGCCACTTTGCTGCAGCCTCGACCTTGTCGGTGATCCATTTCTGAATAGCGCCACCAATCTCCTGGATCTTCGCGATCATTCGCCCGCCAATGTCCTCGAAGAAGCCCAGAAGGCCGTCCAGCGCCTCCTTGCCCTTCTTCTTGAACTCGTCCCAGGTTTCGCCGAAGAACTTACTGATGCTGTCCCAGTTCTGCCAGATCAGCAGCAGGCCGGCCAGCACTAGACCGATGATGCGTCCGAGCGGGTGGGCCGCGAACGCCGCCCACAGCATCGGCACAACCCTGGTAGCCAGGAAAACCAGTAGCCCTCGGATAGGGCTGAGGATCTTCCAGAGGCCGTATGCCAAAACGCTGATGGTTCCAAACTTCAGTATCCAGGGACCAAGCTCCTTACCGGCGCCACCGAGTGCGTCCTTGATCCACACCAGCACGGCGCGAACAGCGTCAATTTCGTCCTTCCACTCCTCGACACGCCCTATCAGGCTCCCCAACACCGAAATGTCGCCGCGCATCCAGGCAACGATGTCGTCGCCAATCAAGTAAATCGTGGTCAGCACGGCCGCCATGCGTAACAGCGGCGCCAGAGACCGCGTCCAGAGCGACAGCATGCGCAGCGCACCGGCCGGGCCGCGCCGCAGTGCCATGGCGCCATCCAGGCCTATCGCCGTCCGGGTCGCGGTGATCATCGAGCGGATCAGACCGCCAGATTGAACCGTCGCCAGTGCAAGCCAGTTGCGCAGGCGAAGAAGTCCCCACGCGCCTCCTGTGAGCGCCAGCAGCTTGATCACCAGCCCGAGGTTATCGGCCAATGTCTCGATCGATTTAGTCACCCCGCCGACGGCGGCCCGCCCAAGTTGCATTTGTCCGAAGAAGCGCTGGAAGGCGTCACCCCACACCGTCATAGCGTCGGCGATAGTGACCGGCATGGCCTCAGCCTCGACTCGCATCTTGGCGAGCTGGGACTGAAGCGCGGGCAAAAACTGGTCAGTCGTTACCTTGCCCGCCTTCACCTGCTCCAGCAGCTTGTCAGTAGTGGTCCGAAGGCCATCCGCCAGCGCCACCTGCAGGCGGGGAGCCGCGCGCATCAACGTCGCGTACTGCTCCATGCCCAGCTTGCCCTGCATGATGGCGGCGGTCAGGGCGGAAATTACCGATTCCTGATCCTGGGCCTTGGTGCTGGACAGCGCCATGCCTAGCGAGAGGCCCTCTGTCACATCGACGGTGTCCTGGGTCGTCTTTCCCAGATCTGCCATCGTGCGGCGCGTGCGGACGAACAGCTCGGCGTTGTCCGCGTATGCCTTGTACGTCAGCCGCGAGATCCGCGCCAAATCCTTATCCACCTCGCCGTATTCTTGAGCTGAGGCCGTCGCCTGACGCATGCGGGCTTCCAGCTGGCCCCAGGCGTCGATGTCGCGTGAGATCCGGCTGAGGATAGAAACGCCGAAGACGGCCCCCAGAACGCCACGCAGCCCGCTAAATGCTCCAGCCTGCTCGCGCGCCAAGCGCGCGCCGCGCACAATGTTCCGGTTGAAGCCCTCCTGCGCGCGCCGGGCGTCCTGGATGGCGAGACGGGCGCCCTCCCACGCGCCAACTCCGGCCTCGCGCACGGTGGCCAGGCCAACTCGCGCGCGCGCCATGAGCGCTCCGTATGCTGCTTGAACCTGGCCGATCCGCGCGCGACTCTCGGCGACATCGACCGGGAAAGCCGCGGGCCGCCCGAGGCCCGCCATCGAGGCACGCGTCACCGCGCGCGGCGGCACGAGCGTGGCGGCGGGTGCCGCGCCCGCCGGCGCGACATGCGCCACGGGAGGCCGAGGACTCGGCGCCCGGACTCCCCACACGCCAGGCTGGAATACCGAGCCGGTCAATGCCTGGCGCATGGTCTGCACGGTCTTCGCGCTGGCCTTTTGCAGGGAGTCCTGGGCTGCCCGGTAGGTCTCCTGGTACTTCTTCAGGCCGGATTCATCCACCTGATACCGCAGGAGGGTAACAAGCTCTCGAATTACGCTCATTGTGTTTTCCTACTTGCGTGCGCCCGCGCGGCGTCTTGGGCATCCATCAGCGCGTTCAGTTTCATGAGGTCGAGCAGATCGACCTCACCGCGGCGGATCGCGTCCAGGCTGACGTGGCCCGCCAGCACCGGCCGCCAGATGATCAGCTCTTGCTCGAAGGCGGGGTCAAACTGGCCGACAGATTCCCCAGTTTCTCGCGGACCGGACCAAAGCGGCCGGCCCATTCCACGAAAGGGCCGACAAAGTTGTGCCGGAGGATGTGGAACAGCAACTCGAGGATCTGGGAGAAGTCCTCGAAGGCCAGACCCCGATGGGCCTGAGTGAGCTTCTGCGGATCTCGACCAGGCAGCTCGAAGCTCACCAGCTCGGGATCGATCAGTTCATCGCTCCATTTTTTGAGGGCGGCACCACCCAACCGCGCCGAAAGGTCTTGAAGCGCCAGGCGCATCGCCTGTTCGTCGCGCCCCAGCGCGGCAGGTTCCGCGCTGAACACCGCCGACAACAGCGAACCTGCCGCCGGCAGGATTTCCTTCTGCAGGTCGCCCAGCAGCTCCATCTGACGGAAGGCGTCGAATTTCGAGATGTGGAAGGTCGTGGTGCCAATCGGCACCGAGATGTTGCGGCTCATCAGCTGTTGCCTCCGATGACGTTGATGGACGGGCCGGTCTCGATGACCCACTCCCGATTGCCCGATTTCGCGGCATAGCCGGCATCCGGCATCTTGACGATCCAGGCGGAATCGGCCGCATGCAGCGACTTCCCGCGTAGATCAGTGACCGCCACCGGCAGGGCACCCTGGCCGTCCGAAGCTTTGTCGGCCTGATGCATCGCCGTCAGCAACGCATTGCTGGCGCTCGTCTGCAGCAGAGTCACGGTGATTCGCAGGCGCGAGTCACGCGACATGGAGCGCGCGACCTCGCCATCGGCGCCGGAAACGGAAGTGATGCCCTCGCCGATTTCGGCAACCGTCACGAAGGTGTCTTCGGCCAGGCCGCTCAGGGCAACAGCGCCCATCACGATCTTGACCTGGCCAGGTGCGTAAGTTTTAGCGGACATGGTCGCCCCGTTAGATTTGTTGATAGGTCAGGTTGCCCTTGATCTCGGCAACATGGATGGCGCCGGCCAAGCGCGCGCTGAATTTCAGGTCACGCAGAATGCGGTTGGCCTTGTCGTTGGCGGGAATGTCCATCGACCGCGGCGCGGTGATCACGAAGCCCGGGATGCGGTTGCCGGCGCCGTCAATTTCGTCCGGAGCGATCAGGCCGCGCGCCTGGCCAAGCAGCAGCGCCTGCCGCAGGCCGTTGACGATGATCTGGATACCGTCGTCGGTAAACGGCACTTTGCCGTTGGCGTTGATCAGTTGCGTGGCGACGTTGATCTTCACCTGCTCGGCCAACCAGTCACGGCCGCGGATCACGTCGATCCACTCGCCCGCGGCCACCTTGCCGTTCTGCGTGATCGCGAAATTGCGCATCTGCTCGAACGTGTTGGCGTTCTTGGCGTGCGCCGCCAGCGCCTGGCCCTCGGCGAGGTTGTCATAGGTGATGCCGGACAGGCGGGTGTTCGCCCAGGTTTCGCCGCCGGGATAGTAGGTGAAGCGGTTCGCCATCACGGCCGCTTCCAGCGCTTCGCTGGCCGCCATGCCATGGAACCAGACGTGCGTGCGGAAGTACTGCTTCTGCTGGCACTTGGACGCGAGGTCCGTGTCAACCGCGGCATCGATGATGCCGGCCTGTGCGCTGGAGACCCCGAACAGGCAGCCATTGGATTCCACCCATTCCGCCGCATCCAGAATGTCCGCTTCCAGGCGGCTGGCCAGCGCCACGCCGTACCAGTCCGCATTCTCCCGACGGCAGGCACTGAGCGCCGCCGTGGGCGTCTCGGTGCTCGTCGGAATCGCGACCGACAAGTTGCCCTTGACGCTCACTGCCACTGCGGTTCCGGCCTCATCCGCCGTGATCGACACCTCGGCGGCGACTGCCGTAGCGGTGACCGGCGCGGCGCTCGCAGTGATCGCGGCGACCAGGCCGGCCGCAATGGTGGTGGGCGTGCTGTCAGCCAGGCCCGTAAACGTCGCGTCTGCAGACTGCACGCTGCCGTCGGCCGCGCGCCACTGCATGGTGATTTTATAGATGGCCGGGCTCGCGCGCGTGACTGTGACCCGCGAGGTGTCCACCAGGCGGCGGCCCACAAAGACGCGCTGTACGGTCGGGATCTGTTTGAAGGCATCCCGCACCGCGATGTAGAGCGGGTCGGCCTGGCTGATGCCCAGGTCCAGCAGCTCGGACGCTTCCGTCACCACCAGGGTGCGGTTGACGGCCACGGCATGGGCGCCAAGCACCAGCACATCGGAGAAATTCTGCTCCTTGATGGCGGTCGTATTCAGGGAGATCGCCACCTGGACGATCCGGTCGATATTTGCCATTTGCGGCTCCATAAGAAAAGCCGCCTGAAGGCGGCCGGATGGCGAAATGCAACTGCGCTACGGCTTGGCCGCGGCAGGAATAGAAAATGTTTTTTCCGGAAAGTCGACGACGCCACCCGTGGTGGTAAACCCGCCCTCAACAGCTTCGATCAATCCGACATGCGCCGCGAAGCTGCGGGCGTATCGAATGCCCAGTTCCATAACGCCGCGCTTCTCGTACCGCGCCGCGTCCCTCAGAACGGGTATGTTCTGCAGGCGCCCGATCTCGAAAAGAGCCAGGCCCAGGGCCTCCGCGCGTTCCTCATAGAGCGGGTGCCGCAACTTCAGGGCCAGGTCGTCCAGCTCGTCGTAGGCCGCGGCGCCGAAGCTCTGCAGCTCGACTGTCGCGTCGTCGTGCTGGTGCACGGACTGCGCGCCGTCGTCGTCGACGCGGCCAACCTCGGCACCGCTGATCTTCGCCCAGCGCACGGCCATGGCGATATAGGGCGTCATCGGCCGCTTGCCATTTTCGTTGGCAAAGATCACCGGCGTCGCGCCCGCCGCGGCCTCGATCAGCTCGAAAATGCGGTCTTCAGGTGCCATGGTGATCCCTATGATTCGTTGCGCATCGATGGGGCTATCGGCCATTCAGCGCTTGCGCGCGCGCCGACTCGATGCCGCTCTACCCGGTGGCCTGGAATGCCCAGCCGGGCCTGGGGAGTCCTCCCGGACGTTTTGCCCCGTCCGGCCCGGTCCAGGCTGCCGGATCCTTGGGCTACTGCATTTCATCGGCGGCAAGCAGCACCGCGAGATACCGAAAATGGGGAATCACACCTGACTGCCAGGGGGAAACGCCCACCAGCAGGTATTCCCCGACCAGCGGCCCGACGCCCCAGACCAGGCGATCGCCATTGGTCCAATCCTGCCCAGCGACGACCAGGTCGGCGCTGGTGTAGATCCGTACCGCCGCGCGGACACGGCGCCCTTCCGGGTGTACTTGCAACTGGTCGTAGTCGCCTGCCTTGGCGGGCTGGACGGACGCCTGGATCGTCTTGTCCGGGCCCGGCTCGCCATTGACCCAATGGCCGCGCTCACGATAGCCGGCAAGCCGCGTGCGAACCGTTTGCGGTCGTCGAAAGCTCATGGCCTACACCTTCTCGTAGCGAATGGCGCCCACCATCAGGCCATCGTCAATAAGCGGCACGTCGCTGCGCTTCTTCTTGACCGTGGCGGGCGCATTCGGCTCAGCCCATTTTTTGGACTGCTGCACGTGGGCCTTCTGGTGCTTTTCGGCGAAAGTGCCCAGCTGGTCCAGTGCGGCGTCCACCGGCATGTTTCCATCCTGGACCGCCGCAGCCATGCGATCCATGGCCTGGCCGAGCACGTCGCCGTTTTTCTCAGCGAAGTCCCGGACGAACGGCCGCGCCGGGATGTGCTCGGTGCCGAATTCGTTGTGTATGGCGATATCCAGCAGATCCGCGCCTGATTGCGGGTCCTTGCCCGCACCGGCCTGGATACCGACCTTGACGCCCCGGCCATTGATCGCCCTGGCCAAGCGCACATGCTCATCCAGCCCCTTGTCGATCGATTTAACATACACGCGGCGTACTCCTCACTGTGATGGCGCCAACACGGCAAACGCGCGCCAGACGCTCGTACTGCCCGTAGAAGCCCGCCGGATCGTCCGCGCCCTCCACCTTGCCGTAGATGCGCTGGAGATCACCCTCCTTCTCGCTGACCACGCCCGGCCGGGCCAGGACGCCGTCCGCCTCTGCCGACCGTTGCTGCTTGATACCGTAGAGCAGCCAAGCGGCATACCAGAGTTGGGCCTCGTCCTGCCTGTTCTCCGGCAAGCAGGCGGGCCGGTACCCGGCCGCCATGGCCAGCGCCCGCTCCTTGTCCGGAGTCGCCATGGAGGCCACCGCCGGCGCCAGGAAGTCCAGATCGTCGACAGTGGCCGCCATGTTTACTGCTCCGAGGTGCCGGCGCCGCTCTGGTCGGCGGGGCCGGCCTTCAGGGCTTCGTACAGCCCTTGCAGCTCGGCCTTGTTCGCCGCGGCGTCATACTGCGTGCCCTGCTCATCCAGCCAAGCCTTCAGCTCCTTGACCGTGGAAGGCTCCTTGACATCGCCCGAACCCTCGCCGGCGCCGCCGCGCTTCTTCGAAGCCTCGGTATCGACCGGAGCGTCCGTTTCGACCAGCAGACCGCGGTCGATCAGGTCCTTCACACCGCGGACCTCGGGATCCACCGCTGCCGCCTTCGTCGGCGCGATCACGGTGTGGCCGCCGATGTTGATGACGGCCTTGGTGGTGTTGATGAAATAGCGCATCAGATTTCCCCCTTCGCCAGGGACAGCGGGTAGTAAACGACCACCCCGCCGGCACGCGCCAGGCAGGGAACCACCAGTTCAAGGCCGCGCGCTTGCGCCGCCAGCTGGTTGAACGGCATGGGCAGCTCCATGGCGAGGTTTTCCTCGCTGTACTCGTAGGCCAGGATCAGATCCTTGCCACCGGCGCCGGCGCCCTTGAATTCGGCTGCGCCCATGATCTGCAGGCCCGGGTGCTTGTCCTGGAAGAACTGGCCCACCGTCTTGCCGTTGGCGTCGGGAACCCGGCGCGAGAAAATCTTGCTGCGCTGTTCGGTCGGCATGACTATGCGGGTCGGCGTGTGCACGTTCTTGGACTGGTTGACCACCGCGTCGTAGATCATGTCCAGGTCGGCCAGGATCTGATCGGCCGTCGTGGTCGGATTCAGCCAGTCGCCGTGCAGGCCCACCACCAGCGGCACGTTGGGGTGGTTCACCAGGCCGTACAAACCGAATTTCGTGTCGCCGATCAGCGCCATCTGGTTCAGCTTGATCTCGACGGCCTTGCGGGCCGCCATCGACTTGCGCGTGGGCAGGTCGGTACGGTTGGCCGCCGCCGCGCGCAGTTCCATCACACTGTAGCCGTAGGAGTCGCCGATGTTCTTGATCTGGGCGACCTTTTCCTCGCCCTTGACATCGGCGCGCGGCAGATTGTCGGCATAGTTCGCCACAATCGTTGCCATGCCGACTTCGTCGTACATGAAGTACGTGAAGGTTTCGGCCCACTCGGGCACCTCGGTGGAAATCGGCACCAGCTGCAGGCCGATCATCGGCTGCAGCTTCTTGTCATAGGTGCGCGTCTTGACGTAGTCCAGCTGGCGCGCGGTGTAGAGGCCTTCGTCCTCACGCATGCCGGCCAGCGCCACGACGATGGTTTTGACGGCCGGCAGGTCGGCCTCGTCGTAATGCTCGTGTTTGTCCATGGTGTTCCCAATGAAAAAGGCCCCATTCGGGGCCTTGGGTTGTTCTTGAGGGGTGCCGGGCGTCAGGGAGCCGCGGGAGCTACAGCGAACGGCGCGTGCAGTTCGATGAGGGCGATCTTGCCGCCGGCCACGTCGACCACGCCGGAGCGGAAAACGGCATTCGGCACCGCCGTGGCGCCGGCGTCCGACACCGTGCCGTCAGCCGCGCACTTCACCGGGCCGTCCTTGGTGACGGCGCCGCCGCTGGTGACCTTCGCCCAGCCCCGGCGCACGCGCAGCACGCTGACAGCGTCGAACTCGCGATAGCCACCATCCCGGGGAATAGTGTGGGTATGCAGCGCCAGGCCGCGGATGCGCGAACCCGGGCCGGCGACGATGCGCTCGCCCGTGGTGTCGCCCACGATCACGCCCGGCGAGATGTTGCCGGCGGCGGCGCAGGTCTCGACGTCGTCGTAGCCCAGGTCCGCCTTCATGCCGGCGTAGGCAACGTCCATGCGGTCGTCATAAACGGGGGGCATTATTCGCCTCCTTTCTTCAGGTTCGAGAGATAGGCACCACGCGCTGCGCGTGCCGACGTGGGCTGCTGGATGCCATCCGCCCGCTGTTGGCCGTTGGGCGGCTTCTGATCGCCGCCCAGCTCGCGGCGCTGGTTCGCGACGGCATCCTGGCGGGCCTGGGCGTCGGTGACGGCCAGGTCAAAGGCCGCTTCCACATAGCCATCCGACTTGCCCGTCATGTCGAAGGAATCGCCGCGGATGGCCTTGATCACACCCTCGCGCAGCGCGCGGTCGGCGGTGTCAGCCTTGAAATCCACCTTGTGCTGGGTGGCGGAGGCTTCCAGTTTCACGCGTGCCAAGGCGGCGCCCTGCGCATCCTCGCGTGCCTTGGCGATACCCGCCTCAGCCGCATCGGCGCGCGCCTTTTCGCTGTCCGCCCGCGCGGATTCGGCATCCACCTTGGTGGTGGCCGCCTTCAGCTCGGTGCGCAGGCGGTTCAACTCCTGCTCGACTTCCGGCGCGGCGTCATACGACAGGCCGGAATCGAGGCGGATCTTGACCATGGTCATGTCAGTTTCCTCTTCGGTTTTCGTTACGGCGTCTGCCGCGTCAAGGTTGAGCCGCGCGTTGCCGGCGCGACCACGTTTCACCACCGCCAGGTGGTTGTATCGGATGTTTCGCTGGACGGCGTCGTACCGCTCGCCCTCAGGTGAGACGCCCGGCGTTTCATCCAGCTCGAGCTCGTAGCCCAACGACAATTCCTTGTTGCCGGCGTCGACGGGGCCGGTGTCGAAGATGTGAATGTCTCCGACCATGTCCTGGCCATCCTGGCGCCCAGCGGACAGCGCGGTACCGACCATGTGCTGGCGCACGTTCTTGGCCGTGACCTTTCCGGGGTGGCCGTCCGTGATCGGCTTGCCCCGCAGGCTGTTCATGGAATCGGCGCTGAATACTTCTTCCGGGGGCCGGTACTCGCGCCGGGCCTTCCCCGCGCCGTCCCTGTACTCGAAAACGCCCGTGCGGGTCAGCACCGGCGTGTCGACGAGGTAGCCCTCGTCCGTCCGGGTGGCCTTCAACGGCGCCCGGTCATATCGCATAACCATGGTTCTATCCTCAGTGGACTATCAGAGCGTCCAGGTCATCGAGCGCCGGCAGGACAGCCTCGGCCCAGCACCGGCAACGGATCGGCTTACCGGGGTGGCCGTCGGCCGGAGGGCTATCCCATTCGAACTCCTGCCCCTCGCGCGCGACGTGTTCGTCGCGCTCGCGCTCATCCATCACGCCGCGCCATCTGTACTTCTTGACGCCGATGTTGGTTTGCCGGTACTCGGTCAGGTCGCCGTTCAGCTTGCCGATCTGGTCGCGGGCGATCAGCTCGGCGCGTTTGCGCGGCAGGTCGTAGGTTTCCCGGATCTGCGTCGTCATGTCGCGCAGGGACGCGCCCTGGCGCACTGCAGCCACCACGCGCCCGTGGAGCATGTCCAGGTACTGCTCCGGGATCGACTTGATCAGGCCGACATTTTCGGCCTCCCAGGGGCGCAGCATCCTGGCCAGGCCGGGCTCGGCCTTGAACACGTCGACGCCGTAGGCCCGGCGCAGCATGCGGTGATACTGCTCCCGGTTGTACCTCTCCACCCGCTGGGCCACCATCGCGGCCAGCCCCTGGGCCTTCCCGTCTTCCACCGCGGCGGCACCTAAGGCTTCCATGAACGCCCGGCGCAGCGATTCGAACCAGCCTTCGTCGCCGGCGGGTGTGTTACGCAGGTCATCCTGGCGCAGCACGCGCGGCAGCTCGGGAAGCACATAGCGCTCGACCGCCAGAATGGCCGCCTCCGCCTGCCTGCGCAGCGCGCGCAGATAGTCGCGCTCGTCGCCCAGGGGATACCGCCATTGCTTAGGTGGCCGCGGCGTACGACTTCGCCGACTGGCCGTTGGCGTCGGGGGTGAGGCCATAGAGCCCCTCCTGTTTCATGTACTCGAATGCCTGGTCCTGGCTGAGGCCGTTGTCCACCGCCGCGCTGAGCGCATCCATTTCGCGGGCCTGGGCTTCGGCGTTGGCCTTTCTGACCTCGGCACTTTCCTTTGCCGTGGCAGGCTTGAGTGCCGGCCAGGTGATGGACCACGCTTCCCCCTGCGCCTCGCCGCCGGCGGCCAAGGTGCGTTGCGCCCGGATCAGCGACACCAGGCGCTCCAGCGCGGGATTGACCTTCACCTCGCGACCCATGGCCACGGTGTTGTAAAGGGCTTCCAGATCACCGTCGCCGGTGGCGTTCAGCCCGGCAGCCGACCGCCCGAAAAGCTGGGTCACGGGGATCCCGGTTTCCGCGGCGAGCGCAATCTGGAACTCCGCCAGGGTGTCCTTGACGCCGCCCATGTCGGAACTGAGGATCTGATAGTCGTCCCCGGCATCCACAGCCACGCCGTTGAGCGCGTTGCGGACCGAGTCGGTCATTTCCACGCGTTCGCGAACTGCCCGCTCCTGCCCGGCGACGATCGCGTCGACCAAGCCTGTCATCTTGTGCACGGCCTGCTGCTTCTTCTCCAACAGGCGTAGCGCCCAGCGTAGGCCATCGCTATACCGGCGAATAGCACTATAGGCTCGCGTCACGGCAGGACGCCCGGCCCAAGGAATACCCTTTCGGTTCAGCTTCGCCGGCAACGGATCACCAGGGATCTCGATCAGCCTGCTTTCATGTACGAAGAATTCGGCCGATACGGCGCCAGGCGTCTGTGTCCGCACACGATAGAGCTCCGGTATCCCGAAATTTGCCTCGTTCGGATCCGAATAGCGCTTGTCCGTGGCCGACACGTCGTCCAGCGTGAACACCTTCAGCTCCTCCAGACGCTCCAAACCATCGAGATTCAGGGGCTCGCGCAGCGCGCGCCCATCCTTTGCGATCACGACAACCGCACCGCCGCCTGTCAACCTGGCCCAGCGCCAGGCATCAGCGAGGGCCGGCAGCACCTTCAGGCGATCAAGCTCAGCCCGCACTCGATCGTCGCCCGTGATGTCCACGCCCCGAGACACGGCGATGTCCGGAATCGCGTCCACCACGCGCGCCGGTAGGCCGCCCTGGGCGTACATCGCCATGTCGTCCTGGGCGCAAACGTCGTCGATGCCCGCGCCGAGCATTCCCGGGCCCAGCAGTGCGCTTAGGTAGCCGTCTTGGTTGATCATTTGCTTGCCAGCGCCATAAAGCGCCCTAGGTTGCTGCCCGCCGTCGCGAGCATATCGTTGATGGCGTCGACCATCGGGTCGACCTGGTCGTCGTGCGCGTGCGTGTCATCCGCCGTAAAGGCCTCGCACTCGGCCACGAAGTCGGCCACCCAGGGGGCCTCCTCCGGGAGACAGACAAGGCCGGCCTCCAGGTAGCTCTGCACGTCCATGAGCCGGGTCAACTTGTCCCGATCGCGCTCCACGCCCTTGACGGGGATCTTGCCGTCGGTACCAATGTCCTGGATGAGGCCGGTACCGCTGGACTTGTCCTCGATGAGGAGCTGGCGCAGCGGCGCCGACAGCTTCGGGTTGAACGGCTTGTTCTTGATCCAGAAGTCCACGGCGCGCCGTTTGAGTTCCGGCGCCTGCCATTTCCCGCGCAACAGGTCCAGCAGGTAGATCTTGCCGTCGTCGCCCAGGCCCCAGCATTCGAAGACGCTGTAGTCATTGCGCTCGGCGGTCTTCTGGGCGGTATCCGCAAACACCTTGCGCGAAACGATCCGCGGCGGCACGACGTAGCGCCCGAACCAGGCGCCCTGGATCAGGTCGCCGCCCAGCGGTGCCGGACGCTGCTGGTACTGCGCCGAGAAGACGTAGCGACTGATGCGCCCGCCTTCCTTGTCTGCGCCCGCGCCCGCCTCCATGGCGAGCAGCTCCGCCAGCGGCTCTTTGTAGGGCCAGTAGCTAAACCGCCCCTTTTCGTCGCGGTCGCTGCTGTCGACCTTCGCCTGCAGCTCGGCCGGCAAGCCGGCCACATACGCGTCGTCGATCAGCGCCGGGATGACGACCTGTTCCCAGTCCGGGCCGAGGTTGCCGGCCTCAATGAAACCGGTGACGTCCTCCTGCGCCAGGCGCTGCATGATCACGATGATCGGCGTGTCGGGGTTCGCCCGACGGCTTTTCACCGTTGCGATCAGATCGCGGTTCGCCTTGGCCCGGCGCGGCTTGCTGTAGGCATCGCCGACCTTGAGCGGGTCGTCGATGACGATGGCGCCCTGCCAGCCTTCGGCCATGTGACCGGCGCGAAAGCCGGTAATCTGGCCGCCAAGGGACACCGCGTAGACGCCGCCAGCCTTCCGACCGTTGACCTCGATGTTCCAGCGCTTCTTGCTCTTCGCGTCTGCGGCCACTTTCAGCGGCCACAGTTCCTGGAACTCCTCCGATTGGACCAGCTCCTTGGCGGTCTGCGAGTTCAGCAGCGCCAGATCGTCGGAGTAGCTGATGTGCAGGAACCGGGCGCGCGGATTCAGCGCCAGGCCGCGCGCCATCAGGTTGATGGCGACCAGCTCAGTCTTCGACGAGCCCGGCGGCACGTTGATGACCAGGTTCTTGATGCGGCCGTCGATGACGGCCTGCACCTTCTCGGCGATCAGCTCATGGTGCCAGTTGACCCGGAACTTGATTGCCTGGCGGTGCTTGAAAAAGTACCGGCTGAAGAACAGGTGGTCCTGCTCGCACATGGCTTTCGCCGTGGCGCGCAGGACTGCGGGGTCAATAGTCGCCGTTGAGCTTGGCGACGGCGGCGGCGACATGTCTTTCATCAGCCACCACCGTCTTCTGTTCTATCGGGCCGCCGCCGGCGCCCGTGTGCTCCCGTCTGTTCGTGAACGCGCCGCCCACCTCTTTGGCGGCCTGCTCCAGCACGCCGGCCGCGCCGACGACATTGCCCCGGCTGATATGCCGTTCGTAGATCTTGCCCAGCGCACGTAGCCGGAAAGCCTGGTCGGCGATCGGGATCTCGGCGACCTCCTCCCGGAAGCGCTTGCGCGTGGCTTCGAACAGGTCCGCCCACTTCCTGGCCAGCTTCTGGCCTGCCACCTTGGTCGGGTCGTACTGCGCGACCTGCATGCGGGGCACGTCCAGCCCGAATTCATCCTTGATGGCTTCAGCGACCTGGCTCGGGGTGTCCCAGCAGGCCAAAGCCTGGACGATGAAGCGCTTGTGGGCCTCACCCAACTTCGCCATTCCGCAGAGCCTCCAATTTCAAGGTAAAACTGCAATCTCGCGACAAATCCACCATGGACAATAAGAATGGCCACATTTTCGGAACGTCGAGGCCTAGTGCCGGTACAAGACGCTTTCCAACGGAACAGCGTGGATACCCCGCTAAGAACTCGATTGTGGAATTTTCTTGCATCAACGGTCTTCGCATATCACCATCCCGAAGAGTGCCTTGACGGCATATGCGGAGACATATGGATTTTTCTGTTGAATCAGGATAGGGACACACTCCCTCCTTTCTTCCTTGCGTCAACTTGGCCGTCAGACGGCTATCGAGTGATGAAAGCGCACTTCTTCTCGTGCCCCTGGAATGAGGTGTACGACATTCTTGAATTCATATACGTGTCCGGACGAGGCCTAGACCGAGACGTCGGGCATCGAAAAACCATCAACGTCATTCTCGAAAGACACCAGTCAGCCTATCGGCTCATCGGCGATCAGGTCGGAGAAATCACGCAGGGCGAGGAGATCGCCGCAATTGAAAACGCATTATTGGTAGCGTCCAACCCCGTCAAACAACACTTGGACGAAGCACTGAAAAAACTGTCCGACCGGGAGCAGCCTGACTTCAGGAACTCCATCAAAGAATCCGTATCGGCGGTTGAAGCGGCTTGTCGTGAGGTGACGGGCAACCCAAAGGCAACGCTCCAAGACGCGCTAAAGAAAATGGATAGCCTTCACCCGGCGCTTAACGAGGGCTTCAGGAAACTCTACGCTTACGCGGGCGATGAGTCTGGAATTCGTCACGCGCTGACCGAAGAGGGGGAACGCTGCTCCTATGGCGAAGCCAAATTCATGCTCGTCGCATGCGCCGCGTTCGTTTCATACCTTAAGGAAGCGACCGCTTAAGCATCTGATCGCCCCTCATGCGGCCTTGAAACAGCATCCGCAAGCCCGGGCTATGTTCAACCGCGGAACGGCCGGCGCAGCACCGGCGGCCGAGGCCAGGCGCAGCACTTCGCTGCTGGCCCCGTAGCGCGCCACCACGCCGATGAATTCCTCGACGTCATGCCCAACGATGCGCAGCTTCGGCCGCCCCTCCTTGTCGAAGGCCGGCGCGCCGAACTCGTCGGTACGCTGCCCCAGGTGATACAGCTCATGCTCGACCAGCGCGCAAAATTCCGCGTCGCTACAGGTGACGCAGTAGTCCGCCGCCAGGGTGATCAGGAAGGCGGGCACGCCGCCGAACCACTCGATCATCTGTTGCTCCTGGCGGGCTTTCTGCCAGCCGCCGGCGCGGAACATGACCTGTTCGGCCTGGCCCAGCACAGTGCGGCCGGCCTTCTCGAAGGCCGCCGGCGCCCACAGGAATGCCAGGTCTGCATCCACCAGGTGGGCGTGGTCCGGATTGTGAAGCGGGCTGCCCGAAGCCAGGATGGTCTCCTCGACCCAGGCCAGCAGATCGGGGGCAGGCAGGAAGCGATCCAACTGCTCGGGCGGCGCCGGCCGAATGATCTCCGGTCGCTTCGCCATGATGTGCTCCTAGAACAGCCCCGCCGGAGCCGCCTCAATGTCCCAGCTGAAGATCAGGATCTCGCCCCGCTCTACGCCCCGGCCGCCGCCAACGGTGTAGCGCAGTTCCGTGGCCTCGATGTGAAAGCCATCGAACGCCCGCCGAATGTCGGGGTGGTCGTTCAGGCTGACGATTGCGCGGCCCTGCAGCTGGCGCATGCGTGCCGCCATGTCCTCGTACTGTTCGAAGCCGAAGCCCACGCCATAGCCCTCGGTCTCCCAGTAGGGCGGATCCATGTAGAACAGCGTGTGCGGCCGGTCGTACATCTCCAGGCACTTCTGCCACGGCAGGTGCTCGATGTAGGCGCCGGCAAGGCGCAGGTGCGCGGCTGACAGATTCTCCTCGAGGCGCAGCAGGTTCAGGCCCGGAGGCGCCGTCGTCGCGGTGCCGAAAGTCTGCCCGTCCACCTTGCCGCCGAAGGCGTTCTGCTGGAGGTAGAAGAACCGGGCCGCGCGCTGGATATCAGTCAGCGTCTCCGGCCTGGTGATCTGCAGCCACTTGAATACGTCGCGGCTGGTCAGCGCCCATTTGAATTGGCGAACGAACTCCTCCAGGTGGTGCTGCACCACGCGGTACAGGTTCACCAGCTCGCCGTTCACGTCGTTCAGCACTTCGACCTTGGCCGGCGTCGGCCGCAGAAAGAAGAGCGCCGCCCCGCCCGCGAAGGGCTCAACGTAGCAGTCGTGGGCCGGGAAAAAGGGAAAAATGCGATCGGCCAGGCGGCGCTTGCCGCCCAGCCAGGGAATGATTGGGGATGCCATGTTTGCGTGAGGATGTGTTACCGTTGCCCCCGCCTGTACAGGTGGGACGGCCTCGGGTCGCTCACGGCTTACTCCGTGGGTCGGCTGTCGGTCGTGCAGTTACAGCTGCTCGGCCGTCGCCGTCTTCTTTGGTTTGATTGGACTCGCCATGTCGCCACGAACAGCGGTTTTCGCCTTCTGCCTTGCCGTTGTTCCGATCGCGGCATCGGCTAATTCCGACTCCCTACAAGCCGCCTCGGCAGGGCGCGCTACCTGGGCGGCGTTTGAGTGCCACGCCTTAGCAACCGTTGTTGGTGATTCGGCGGCGGGGGAACGCTTGTTTCTTCACGGCATGACTCAGGGGCGACAGTTTCTGAAAGACATGCAAGCGGGACGCATAGATTCGAGCGACATCAGCTCAGAGGTTCCTATGGGCGTCCTCGACGCGCTGAGCGGTCCGAGCAGCGACTTCATTCTCGGCCGCATTTTCGAGAGCGCGACTCAGGCGGCTCTTCATGACTTCAAAGCTGTCAGTTTGGACAAGTACATGGATGAACGGCGGGCCTTCGCGCAAGCCAAGTTCACCCAATCAAACTGCCGCCTGATCGGCCGATAGCCAAAAATGCAAACGCCCCGGTTTCTGGCCGGGGCGTTTCATCAGGTCGTACTTGCTACGAGTCTGGGTGAATTCTGCTCATCTTGTCCCACATTGTCAAGCGCGGTGGGAGTGGCGCCGCCCTCCAAGTCCACCACGATGTCAGCATCACGCATCTGCACGTCCAGCCGCTTCAGCGCCGCCCGGCGCGCGCCCTCCACCAGCACCCTATACGCGGATGAGAGCCGACCGATGTTGGACTTCGGCAGGTCGAAGCGATCTGAGAGGTCACGGATTCGCGGCCGACCGCGCAAGATGTTGGTGACCAGCAGGTCCACCAGCTCGCGCATGGCGCTGACGGCCGGCGCCTCCGGGTTCAACCACTCCGACACACGCCGCGCGCTGGCGGCCCCATCCTCGCCCGTGCCGTACTGCGCTTGCAGGATGTGAAAGCCGATGCCATCGCCCAGCGTTCGCTCCAGCACCTTGACCGTGAAGACGGCCTGCGCGTGCCAGTCATGCGGCGACAGGCCCGACAAGGGCTTGCGCTCGTACTCCACGTCGAACAGATCCTGCAGGGCCTCGCAGATCAGCTGCGTCGGGTTCTTCGGCTCGATCGGATAGGCCAGCATCAGGTAGGCCACGGCGATCGCATGCTCGGGGCATGAAAAGGTTCCGGCTTCACGAGACATGCTTTTTCACTCCTTGGGCGGGTTCCAGATGATCGAGGTAGGTGACCGTCACGATGACGCCGGGCACCGCCCCGTAGACCTTGGATTTGCTGTCCTGCACGACCTGGACGTCGTCGCGGTACACCACGCCGTTCAGGCCGTCCTTGATGGCCTTTTCGACGTTGTCGGCGTCGGGTTTTACGGTGGGCGCAATCTCGCCCGCCGCAGCGCGGCGCTGGCGCACGCCGGGCCAGGACTGCGGAATCGGCAGCACGATGGCCAGGTCCAGCCGTATTGGCCCGGTATAGGCCTCGCGTCCAGCCATGGCCTTTGCTGCTGCCAGCTTGACCAGGCTTTCGTACGCCGCGGTCTCCTCGGGTGTGTAGTGGCGCGTAAACACGCGCGCCGCACCGGTCTTGGGATCCCGGCCAATGCGCGAGCTGGACTTCGCGCGGCCCTTCCCCCTGGGCACGCCGGGCACAGTGAAAACGATGGGTTCCAACATCATGCTCCCTCGCTGCGCTGGTCGCGCAGCCATTCGATACGCGCGGCGGTCTTTTCCGCCGGCGCAGGTTGGTATTCCGGGCACTGCCGGGGATAGGACGGGCTGACGAAGGTGCCGGGGCGATCAGCCATGCCGGAGCAGCGCCCCAGGCCCAGCTCGGCGTACCTCGGGGACTCGCGCAGCGTGAAGCGCTTGCAGGCGACGCATTGGACGGTGGCGGTCATACGCGCACCCCGTAGTCCGCGAAGAGCCGCGCGCGGTCGGCGTCGGTCAGGCCCGCTGCGGTGTGCACGCGGACCTTGAACACCGGGTCAAGCTCGCCCTGCTGCTGCACGATGCCGAGGTCGGCGCCCTGTGCGACCAGGCCGGACCAGGTCAACGCCCAGGCGGCCGGATCCTGGCGCGTCTCGGCGCGTGCGACAGCGCTGGTCACCCCTGGCTTCACCCGCACCTCGGGCAGGATGGCGTCGAGTAGCCCCACGTTGACGGGGGCCTGGTCGTTCGCCTTCACGCGCCGCTTTACCGCCTTGGTGTGGGCGGCCTGCAGCTCGGCGTTGGTAACGCCGGCATCAGCCCAGGCGAGCAGCAACGGATCACCTGGGTGGAACGCGCCGGCTTTGCCACGTTCCCGCTCCCAGCGGTCCAGCAGCTGCGCGAAGTGCGCAGCAGTGGATTCGACACCAGCGGCGGGCGGCGGCGGGAAGTTGTCCACAGGGTCGCGTACCTGCGCGAGAGACGCCGCTGCCGCTATATCTTTTTTATATCCTTCTCCCTGTCCCTCTCCCTTAAGAGCGTTTTCCGGAGGATTTCCAGAGGATTGCTTTTGAGTCTTCCGAGCCTTTCCGCTGGAAGCGTCTTTGCTTTCCGTCGGAAAAAGTTCACTTTCCAGCGGAAAGCCGGCAGCAATCCAGTCCTCAAGCGACGGAACAATCCAGGGTGGAAGCTGCTGCTGTTCGCGCTGCTTGTTGGCTTTCCGGACGCGATCCACCAGCTTGTCGTGGGCGTGCTTATGCTTTGCCTGCCACGCGTCGCGGGCCTTCTCAGCGACCACCGGGTGGTACAGGCGCCCGTCGTCGCACTTCACCCAGCCATACAGCGCCCCCTCGCGGTGCTTGCGCCATTCGGCCACGACGCGGCCATAGCCGGCCAGCGCGGCCAGGGCCTTGTCGTCGTCGGGCAGACTCGCCGCCGGCACCTGGTGCCAAGCCGCGCACCAGAGCAGAACCGCTGCGCGGAACTCTTCAGCGCACACCTGGATGGCCAGGTCGCTGTCGCGCAGGCGCGCCACGTCCAGGGGCATGAAGGCGAAGTCGCGCAGGTCACAATCTGGCGGGGTCAGAGGCGCCAGCAACTGTTCGAAATCTGTCATGCAGCCTCCCGTTGCTCCAGACGCGCGTAGGCATCCCACATGCGCAGGCTGGCCAGGCGCGCGATATCAATCGCCGCAGCCGGACTGATTGGCGCCGCGTCGCGGTTCGGCGTAGCACGGCGCACGCAGTCCACGCGCATGGCTTGGCCGACTGAGCGCGGGTAGCCGTCGCGGTCCAGCAACAAGACACCACTCTGGCTGCTCGGAAGCGCCGCGAGCAGATCCGGGCACCAGATCTCCTTCGGCAGCGCGTAATAGTGCTTCCAGACTTTGCGCGGCCAGTCCTTGGGCGTGCTCTTGTATCGGGACTTGCGGTGGCGGCGCACCTCGGCCAGGTCGTTCGACAGTTTGCTGTGGCGCAGCTCCGTCACGGTGGGCCAGTAGCCGAGGTGCTCGCGGTGCCACCACTTTTCCTTCTTGGCGTCGGCCTTCAGATCTGAACGACTGATCTTGATTTCGACGTCGATGATGCGCAGGTTCTCTGTCACCACCAGCAGGTCGCATTCGTGGCCGGTCCAGTTGCAGTTCGGTACGACGACAAGATACTTCCGGTTGAACGTCTGCCGCACCAACGCGCGGGCGATGGAGTTCTCGGACCAGGTCATGCAGCCCCCTCAGCCGCGGTAATATGGCGCGGCACTACAGCGGAGAACTCATGAAAATTCAGAAGCTGGCCAGATACTTCGTCATTGGACTTGCGCTCGCGCTTGCGGGTTTCGTTGGCGCAGTCGGGGCGTTGACGCTCATTTTTTCCCCGGCCACGGGCGCCTATGCCCCCGTGAGCAGCTCCGACGCTGCGTCTTGGATTCAGGCCGTTGGATCTATCATCGCCATCGTTGCGTCTTATTGGCTTGGGGAACGACAGGCAAGCAAGGCGCGTGATCATGCTCTTGAAATCTTCCATCTCCAGAGAACCAGGTCGGAGGAAGGCAGCCAAGCTGTCGTAGTTCAGCTCCACAAGGAGATCTTCACACTCAAGCAGGCAGCCGATGGGCATGAATACGTCGACTTCATCCGGATATGGAAAAAGTACCTGGCACCAACCTTCACCGCGACGCTTGCCGCATTCGACAATTTGCCGCATCACGAGCTTGGTAGCACCCGCCGGGTAATGCTGGCGTTTGAAATGCGATCGCAGGTGCAGCATGTTGTTAGGGCAATTGATGAAATGACGGGCATACCCATGGCACCAGGCGCTAACGAGAACTCCGACGGAGCCCGTCGGCGCATCGAGCCGATCCGCTCCATCGCTGATGACGCTTTGCAACGACAAACCGAGCTGCGCAATGAGTTCTACGGAACTTCCATCGCGGACGCTAGGCATGACGCTCCCCTCGGTGCACAGCGGGCGCCATAACAATTGACCGCGCCCAGATACTCGACGCGGGCAGGTAGGTTCGATTCCGAAATGCCATGCCCTATCCCCCCAACCTGTGCCGCGTCACGCCCGCCGACACTTCCTTGAGGCCAGTAGCGGTCGCGGTGGTTTCCGCCGGCGCTTGCCCCTCCGGCAGTAGGAACCTGGGCGGAGCTGTCTGGCCGGTCTGCCGCATGAAGTCCACCTCGACCTTTGCTGAATTAATGATGGTCTGAGCGACCTCCGACACGGCCTTCGCACGATCGATATCCATCGGCTGCGTGGGGTCGCGCAAGGCTGCGAGAGTCGCAAACAGGTGATCACGCAGCGCGTCGATGTTTGCCATTTATCTTCCTTTTCAGCGCGCCCTGCAGCTGGATCACTTCGACCAGCTCGGGCGGCAAGTTATGGACGGAGTTGCGCAGCATCACTTCGCGTTTGGTGCGCAGCTCCAGGTTGTTGAGGGAAACGTTCGCCTTGTTGCCGTCCTTGAAGGCCAGCGCATGGGTCTTGGGGATAGGGCCGTGCACGCGTTCCCATTCGTAGCGGTGGACGTAAACCCAAGTCTTGGGCTCGGCGACCTTGCGTTTCAGGTAGCCGTCCCGGTCTTTGACCTCCGTACCGAGCGGCACATGGTTGTGGGGCATGGCGCCAGCCTTGAACCTTGTGGCAAGCCCCCCCATCGATAAGCCCTTCCTTCCCTTGTTCCAAGGCTGGTGGCCCCTCGGAAACTGGAAGGCGGCGCCAACGTGATCGCCCCGGTGAAGCCGGCAAGCCGCCTCGCTGGCCAGGTACGCCGCGGACTTCAGCAGGGCGAGCCTCCTCGCCTGCTGGTAGACCTGCGTCAGAGGCCGCCCCAGCGCCTGGGCAAGTACGAAAGTGGGCGCATCCGGGTAGAACTTGCGCAACACCGCGCGCTCAATTTCTGTCCACGGGCGGCGCACTTGGCCAGAACCACCTTTCATGACGGATCCGCCTCTTTGGCGGGCACATCAATGCCGGCCTGCGCCATCTGCCCCTCGACCGCCGCGCGCACATTGCGGGCGGCCACAATGGACTCCGACAGCTCACGGTGCGCGTTCACCATCTGCTCCGGCGTGGCGTTCGCGTCCAGCAACGCCACGGCGGCGGCCGCCGCCTCGGTTTGCTCGCGCATGAGGTTCGTCACCTGCCCCTGGGCCAGCCCTTCGCCGGCTTCGAGCGCCAGCGTGCGCACGGCCAGGCCCAGCGGCCGCAGCACGTCGTCCACGCAATGCCGGCGCCGGTCGTGCGGCATGGCCGCCAGGATCGACGGGATGAAGTTGGCCGGCAGCAGGTTCGAGTCCTTGGACTCGTCGTCCAGCCAACGAAACACGCGGTCTGCGTTCACCTTCAGGCGCCCGAAGGTGTCCTGGGTGTTCGGCTCGAAGCGAATTCCGGTGCTGGCGGGGCCGTTCAGTCGCTCGTGAGCCGCGACGATGTGCTCTGCCATCGTCTCGCGGGACCAGTCCAGGGACTTGCGCCATGCCGAGGTGTGCTCCCGCAAAATGGCGATCAGGGTTTTGTGCGATTCATGTCGCATGCGTCAGGTACTCCGGGCAGTTACATTTCCGCCACAGCAACAGAAGCCGGGGGAAAGGAAATGGATTGGCGGGGAAAAGATGAAGCGGCGCAGGCGACGTTTGCGCTGCTGAAATTGGCAAAGGAGATCGCTGACAACGTCTTCGGCGAGGCAGACCAAGCCACCGTGCGCGCCGTGTTCGACCGGCTGTGCATGGAGACGGACGACCGCGCGGACGGGGAACCTCCGCCGGCGGCGTCGGTAAGCCTGCATTAGCCGTGGGTCCCGTCAGCAACACGTGCGCCCTGGCCCGCCTCAGCGGGCGGCGCCGCGCCGCCCCCGCAGACGGGGGACGGCTGAACCGGGAATCGCTCCGGGTAGATGATCTCGATCTCGCTGACCGTGCCCTCCAACACCCGCGCCAGCTTTTCGGCCAGGCCCTTCGAGGGGACCTGAATTCCGCGCTCGATGCGGCTGAGGTTCCCGGGGTCCATTTCCGCGGCCGTGGCCAGTTGTTGGATGGTGAGCTGGCGCTGCTCTCGCGCCCGGCGCAAAGGAGTGGTCATAGAAGGTCGCTCTTAAAATTATGCGTGTGACGCATATTAATCCCGATGCCAAATATGCGCAATGCGCTTTGCGTCACACGCAGTCGCGCGCGGACAATCTCGCCATGAGCCTCGGGGATAACATTCGCCAGCGACGCAAAGCGTTGGGCTGGACGATCTTGGATCTTGCAAACCGAATCGGCAGCGATGTCGGGAACGTGTCTCGACTCGAGCGCGGGAAGCAAGGCTATAGCGACGAAATTCTTGCCAAGATTGCGGCGGCGCTCGGCTGCCCGGTCGGCGAGCTGTTCCTGGGCGTTGAGAAAGAGTCCAATGTGGAGCTGACCGCCTTGGGCAGTCGCCGCATTCCGGTACTGAGCTACGTCCAGGCCGGCGCCCTAACGGAGTCCGTTGTCCCCTATACAAACCCTGATGATTGGTTGCTGACCGATCTAGACCTATCGCGCTCGGCCTTTGCCCTCCGCATCAAGGGGCTGTCGATGTACAGCCCGCAGAGCGAGGAGTCCTTCAACGAAGGGGACCTCGTCGTCATTGACCCATCGGTCGAGCCGCTGCCCGGCGATTTCGTTGTCGCCAAGAACGGCGACCACGAGGCGACCTTCAAGAAGTACCGGCCTCGCGGCGTCAATGAGAAAGGCGTCGTGGTCTTTGAGCTGGTGCCGCTGAACCCGGACTACCCGTCCGTGCGGTCCGACTACACTCAGGTCCAGATCATTGGCACCATGGTGGAACACCGCCGCTATCGAAAGCGGCGCTGACCTGGCCGCCGCTTCAATACGCGAGGAGACATGAAAGCACCGACGAGTTTGGCCGACCGCCGGAAACAAGCGCAGCGCAAGTTCATCGCGGGGCTGGCGGTGGCTGTAGTCGCCGCCGTGATCGCGACAATGATCACCAAAAACAGCAAGACGCCCACGACGCCTGCAGGCCCGCGGGCCGCGCTCTCGGAAAATGACGCCATGGCAGACTGCCAGGCGAGCACCCGCCAAGGCGCCAAGTTCCCCTCGTCCGTGAGCTTCAGCACGCTCGGCGGAGCTGCCCTAACTAGGAGCGACGGCACTGTAGTCGTTCGTCTGGATTTCGAAGCCAAAAACGGCTTCGGCAACCTCCTGCCCCAGCGGGCAATCTGCACATACCCACCTTCTGGCCCCCGGTCCATATCCATCGAGGATAGGTAGTCCCCCACCCTCCCGCAGCTCAGCCCAATTAGGCCGCCCCAGAAAGGCGGCCTAATTTGCATCTGGCACAAAAATGCGCTTGACGCATTTTTAAATTTGCGTATTATGCACTTCAATATATGCGTATCACGCAAAATTGGAGATTGCCATGCAACCCCACATCGCCCCGTCAGACGCCGCTCGTCCTGACGACCCCAGCCGCACCGCGGACCACGGCCGCTTCCCGCGCGAGGGCAGCGTGCGGGCGTCCCGGATCTCCGACGAGCAGATCCTCAGCGCCCTATTCGAGCTCTTCGCCGGCCGAGCTTTCCGTGTTCTCGGCCAGCCCCTGGATTGGTGGCTTGAAACGCTGCAGTGCGATCTGGCGCCCAAGGCGGCTGCCGGCGTCGCCCTCTCCGCGCTGAGCAAGTGGCCCTTTGACCAGCGCGCCGGCGCCCCCGGCGTCGCCGGCGTCGCCGAGCTGCGCGCCCAGCTCCTGCAGCGCGCCCGCATGTTGATGGAGCGCGCCACACCCGACGCCGGAGAGGCCCTCTGATGGGCTTCCTGATCGTCGGCGCCCTGGCCCTGTACTTCGAAATCCGCGATCTCATCGCGGCTCGCCGGAGGGCGCGCAAATGATGGTCGCCCTACTCCTTCTCCCCATCGCTTACGCGATGGCGCGCGGCCTCGACATCTATGCCGCATATCGCCGCCGCACCGACCCCTGGAGCGCACAAGCATGACGATCACCGTCCTCGGCGTGGACCCGCGCAGCAAGAGCAAGACCAAGCTGCAGGCGCCCGCCCCTCTCCCCCATGTGTCGCGGCGCGCCCTGGCGCGCGTGCGCGATCGCATCGAACCGCCCGAGACCTGCCATTGCTGCAACGGGCCGGTCAAGCTGACCAACAACCGCGAAATCTACAACGGCCACTCCTTCGGAGATTGGCCCTATGTCTACCGCTGCGCGCAATGCCAGGCCTACGTCGGGCTGCACCCTGACACGGACCTGCCGCTGGGCATCATGGCCGGCCGGGAAACCATCGCGGCTCGCAAGAACGCCAAGGCCGTCTTCCAGCGCCTGACGCGCGAACGCTTCGGCAACGACCGCAATGCCTCCTACGCCTGGCTGGCGAAGGCCCTCGGAATCGCGCCGTCCATCTGCCATTTCGGCATGTTCGGCCAGGACCAGGCCGAGCGCGCCGGCCAGGTATGCCGGATGGCCCTCGGGAGCCGCGCATGACCGCCGCCACGCTCTGGGTGCTGCTGGCCTTGCTGCCCGCTGGCCACGACCGTCCGCCCGTCATGGTGATCGAGCGCTTCGCCACGCAGGCCGAATGCCTCGACGTCCTCGCCGTCTTCCCGCCCACCACCCGCGTCACTTTCGACTGCATGCCCAGCCGGCAGATCCGCGCTGGAGCCCCCACCACGGAGAACCGCCCGCTATGAACGCACCCCAGCAACTTCCACGGACGACCGATGTCCACCAGGACGCGCTCGACCACATCATGCGCACGGCACGCGCCAGCTCGTCGCAGACGCGGCGCCTGCGCTGGATCGCCAGCCGCGCCGAAGCGGCGCTGCAGGGCCGCCCGTTCGTCGCCTCCGAGCACGACCAGCCCAAGATGGTCGGCGAGGCTCTGCTGCAGGCGAAGAACCACCAGCTGCGCCTGGCCAACGCCCGGCTTCGCACGGCGCTGGCGCAGGTCGCCGGCGGCGCGACCGGTTACCTGGATCGCGATTCCGAACTGGCGCAGATCGCCCAGGCCGCCCTCGACGCCGAGCAAGGGAGCCGGGCATGAAGGCCATCCGCAAGCTGATCCGCGCCGACGGCGCCGAAACCGAACTGCACGGGCCGCACGCCCTGCAGGACGTCCGCCAGATGATCGGCGCCGATGCGCTGGATACCGTCAGCCTCGCCGACCGCGTGCACGTGATGCTGGTCGATGACGAAGGGATCCTGAAAAACCTGCCCGTCAACCCGGCGGCCACACGCCTGTACCAGGATGCCCGTGGCGTTCCCCACCAGATCCGCGGAGACGTCGTGATCGTGCCGGACTCCGACTACGCGAGGGAAGCATGAGCACTCGCCGCCTCCTCGCCCTCTGGCGCCGCGCGCGCCGCACCGGCCGCGACCTGGACCTGGCCGCCTATGGCGCCGCCCTCGTCGGCGGAACGGTGTTCCTCGCGTTCGTTACCGGCGTGCTGGGACCGTCCCTCGACGCAAGCCCCACGTCGCAGGCGCTCGCCGCCACCTCCTATCCCGCGAACGCCGCCTCCGCGGCGCACGCCCCCAACTGATCCCCGGAGTCCCCACCATGCAACGAATCATCCCGATCCGTGCGTCCAGCCTGGCCGAACTCTTCGACTGCCCTGCCCGCTGGGAAGCCAAGAACCTGCTGGGCATGCGCATGCCGTCATCTGGCGCCGCGCGCCTGGGCACGGCCATCCACGCCGGCACGGCCGCTTTCGACCAGGCCAAGCTGGACGGCAGCCCCATCACCGCCGACGACGCCGCCGGCGAGTTCGTGAAGTCTCTCCATGGCACCGACGAGGAGGTCGATTGGGACGACGCCAGCCCGAACGATGCCGAGCGCATCGGCCTTGCGCTGCACACGCGCTACTGCTCGCAGATTGCGCCGCACCAGGATTACGTCGCGGTGGAGCTGACCTGCGACCGCATGGAGATCTCGGACCTGGGCATCGCGCTCACGGGTACGACGGACCGCGTCCGGCGCACCGCCAGCGGCGAGCTGGGCATTGCTGACCTCAAGAGCGGCGCCCGCGCCGTCGGGTCGGACGGCACGGTCACGACCGCTGGGCACGGCCCGCAGATGGGCGTGTACGAGATCCTGGCCCAGCACGCCATCGGCGAACAGATCACCGCGCCGGCGCAGATCATCGGCCTGCAAACCGGCAAGACGGCAACTGCGCAGCGCGTCGGTACCGGTGATATCTCCGGCGCGCGCGACGCGCTCGTGGGCACCGACGATAGCCCGGGCCTCCTGCAGCACGCGTCCCGCCTCGTCCACAGCGGCAGCTTCTACGGCAATCCCAAGTCCGTCCTCTGTTCGGGCAAGTACTGCCCGCGCCACCCCACCTGCAAATTCAAGGGTTGAACCATGTCCCAGACCACCACCGTCCACGGCCTGCGGGCCGCCTCGCCTGAATCGCAAATGCCCATCGTCGCCCCCGGCTTCGGCAGTCTCCAGGGCTTCGAACTTATGCAGCGCGCCGCGCGCCTGCTGTCGAGCAGCACCCTGGTGCCCGTCGCCTACCGCCAAACGATCGAGAAGCTGGACCGCTACGGCAACGTCAAAGAATCCCGCGAGAACCCCAACGCACTGGCCAACTCCGTTGTCGCGCTCAACATGGCGCAGCGCATGGGTGCCGACCCGCTGATGGTCATGCAGAACCTTTACATCGTCGAGGGTCGGCCGTCCTGGTCGTCACAGTGGATCATCGCCGCCATCAACGGATGCAGCCGATTCTCGCCGCTGCGCTTCGACATCCAAGACCTGGGTGACAAGGAGGTTTCCTACACCACCACCAGCTGGAACAACGGCCAGCGCGAAACAAGCACCCGAACCGTCACCATCCGGGACAAGGTTTGCGTGGCGTGGGCCGTCGAGAAGGAAACGGGCGAGCGCCTCGAATCCCCAAAGGTAACAATCGAAATGGCCGTCAAGGAGGGTTGGTACACCAAGTCCGGCAGCAAGTGGCAGACCATGGAAGAAGTCATGCTGCGCTACCGCACGGCCAGTTTTTTCGGCAAGCTGTACGCACCTGAGCTGCTGATGGGCCTGCAATCGGTCGAGGAAGCACAGGACATCATCGAAGCGACCACCGGCCCCGACGGCACGATCAGCGTCAACGTGGACGACTTGCGCGCCACCGCACAGCCCGCCCCGCGTCAGTCCGCTGCCGCTGCCGCCGACACGACAGACCTGGAAGTGCGCGAACCGGCCGCGAACCCTGACACCTCTCCCGCGAAGGCGCAAACCGAGGTCGGTAGCCCGGCGCAGGGCGCGGCAACGGCCGCCTCTGCCTCTCAGGCGGCGCCAGCCGAGGGTCAGCAAGGTGAGCTGCCGGGCGCCGAAGAGGATCCGGGGCTGGATCCCGCCAAGGTCGAGCACCAGATCCAGAACGCCAGGTCGATCGACGTCTTGGACCTGGCCAGCGACTCGATCGAGGGCGTCAACGACCTGGGCGAGCGCGCGCGCCTGCACCAGATCTACCGGGAGCGCCGCATTGCCATGGTCCGGCAAGCTGAGCAGCAGGCCCAGCAGCAAGCACAGGCTCAGCAGCAACAGCATCGCCCCACCGGCACCACCCGCCGCCGCATGGCCGCACCGGAATAGGGGGGGAAGCCGCCATGTTCAAGACCGCCAAGATTTACCGACTCACATCGGCCCAGCCCTTCTGGAACCTGGACGACCTGAACGACAAACTGGCCGCCCATGCCTTCGTGCCCGGCGGCCAGCTGGAACTCCAGACGCTCGGATGGGTGCCGCCGCGCGAGGGCGCTGAGCTGGCGCACGCCGTGAGCGGCAAGCTGCTGCTCACGCTGCGCGTCGAATCCAAGCTGCTGCCCGGCAAGGCGATCAGCCAAGCCGCGGCTGCGCGCGCCCTGGAAATTGAGCAGCAGCAAGGCTACAAGGTGGGCCGCAAGCAGATGAAGGAGATCCGCGAACGGATCATCGACGAGAAGCTGCCCACGGCGCTGACGCAGTATGACGATATTCGCCTCTGGATCGACCCGATCGAGCGCTGGCTGATCATCGACACCAGCACGCCTTCGAAAGCTGACATGGTCATCGGCATGCTGGCGAAATCGATCGCCCCCTTCCCGATCGAGAACTTGTACGTCGCGCAGTCGCCCGCCTCCGCTATGACAGGCTGGCTTGCCGAAGACGAGGCTCCGGCGAACTTCACCATCGACCAAGACGCCGAACTGCGCGCCTCGGGCCAGAGCGGCGCCGCCATCCGCTACGTCAAGCACTCGATCGACGCCGACGACGTGCGCCGCCATATCCAGTCCGGCAAGCAGTGCACGCGTCTGGCCATGACCTGGAACGACCGCATTTCGTTCGAGCTGACCGAAGACCTGGATATCCGCAAGATCCGTCCGCTGGACACGCTGAAGGAGAACCATCCGGCCGAAGACACCGACGCCGAGGTCTTCGACGCGGAATTCCTGCTGATGGCCGGCGAGATCGCCAAGCTGCTGGCCGAGCTCGTCTACGCCCTGGGCGGCGAAAAACAGATCCAGGATTCGGCAACTACCGAAGCCGCGCCGACGGCCGGCCAGTTGCAGCTCGAAGGCGACGACGACGGCGACCACGCCGACGATGCCATCGACCCGCTCTACACCGACGCCGTCATGGTGGTGCGCAAACATCGCCGCGCCTCCATCTCCCTTGTTCAGCGCCACCTGCGCATCGGCTACAACCGCGCCGCCCGCCTCCTGGAATCCATGGAGCTTGCCGGCCTGGTCACGGCCATGCAATCCAACGGCAGCCGCGAGCTGCGAACCTAAGGAGCGATCATGCGAATCAACCGCATCACCATCGAGAACTTCCAGGGAGCGCGTGCCGTGGACCTGGACCTTCGCACGCCGGCGGCGCTGATCGCCGGCCCGAACGGCGCCGGCAAGTCCAGCATCGCGGAGGCCGTAAGGCTGGCGCTGCTGGGCGCGCCCGAGCGGGTCGGCCTGAAGAAGGAATTCGGCGCGCTGGTCACGGACGGCGCGAAGGTTGGCGCAATCGCGCTTGATCTGGACGACGGCGCCGTCGGAATCAGCCTGCCGAAGGGCACGCAGTCGGGGGAGCCCCTGCTACCTACGTCGCCGGCCCTGCCCTACGTCCTCGCGCCCGAGCGCTTCGCCGCGGCCAAGGCGGACGAGCGCCGCACCCTGCTGTTCGCCCTGAGCGGCACGAACGTGAAGGCCGACGAGATCGAGCGCCGCCTGCTGGCCCGCGGCTGCAGTCCCCTCCTCGTCCCTGGAATCAAGCCCATTCTACGTAGCGGCTTCGCGGCCGGCGCCGAATATGCCAAGCAGCAGGCCACCGAGGCCAAGGGCGCCTGGAAGGCTGCAACCGGCGAGCAGTGGGGCAGCCAGAAGGCCGAGGGCTGGGCCGCCGACGTCCCGCCGTTCGACCAGGCCGCGCTGGTGGGCGAGCGCGCGGCGCTGGCCGGCGTGGACGCCAAGCTGGAGCAGAACACCAAGGCGCTGGGCGCACTGGAACAAAAGGCGGCGGCCTATGCGGCCGCGCGTGACCAGGTCGCCAACCGTAAGGCGCAGGCCGCCAAACTGCCGGCACTGCGCCAGAAACTGGAGTTCGACCAGGCCGAGCACGCCAAGCTGGTCGCACGGGTCGACGCGCTGCAGGCGAAGGCAGGAACCGGGCCGCGTGAAGGCCTGGTGCACGACCTCGCCCGTTGCCTCGATGACGTCTACAACATCGAAGAAATCAGTTTCCAGCTGCCCGGCGAGTTGGACGTCCGTATCCTCAAGGCGTTTAAGGCGTACGAAGAGCAATACGGCAGCCTGGACGCCACGGGCGATGCCGAGGCCTCCGCCGCACTACCCAAGGCCATCGAAGCCCGCGACCTGATGGCGCGCAGCGTCGAGAACGACCGCCGAGACATCGCTGCGGCCGAAGCGGCAGCCGCCCAGCTGCAGGACGAAGCTGCGCCGGAGGAGATCCAGCCCGCCGACGTCGAAGCGGCCCGCTCCAAGGTGACCGCGCTGCGCGCCGAGCGCAAGGCAATCGACGAGCGCGTGCAGGCGCTGCTGAACGCCAAGCAGGCCGCCACTGGCGCCGCAGAGCGCACAGCCAGCGCCACCCGCTATCACGGCGACGTGCTGGCCTGGCTGGCAATCGGCGACGCCCTGTCGCCCGATGGCATCCCGGGCGAGATCCTCGCCGAAGCCCTGCAGCCGTTCAACGCCAAACTGGCCGACCTGGCCGGCCTGGCGGGCTGGCTGACGCCGGCTATCGCGGCGGACATAGGCATCACCTGGGGCGGCCGGCCCTATCGCCTGCTGTCGGAATCCGAACGCTGGCGCGTGGATGCGCTGATCGGCGCGGCGCTGGCCGAGATCTCGGGCCTGCGCTGCCTGATCCTGGACCGCTTCGACGTCCTGGACCTGCCCGGCCGCGGCGATGCCCTGGGGCTGGTCGACGCCCTGGCCACCGACGGTCGCATGGACACCATCCTCCTGTTGGGCACGCTCAAGGCGGCGCCGTCAGCGCCTTCCGACGCCTTCACGGTCCACTGGATTGATCAGGGCCATGCCGGCCCGGCCAAGCTCAAGGAGGCCGCATGACCACCATCCGCCACCATTCCTCGGAAATGCAGACCGCACGGCGAATGACGGCCGAGCAGCTGCGCCTGCTTGGCGTTCCTTTGAAGCAGTCCACCAGCAACGTCCAGATGGCCGAATTGATCGCCAAGCGCATGGGCTGGGCGGCGCCGGACCACGCCCCCGCGGCCCTGCTGCCCTTCTTCCTGCGCTTCCTGGACGTCAGCCGCGCCGGCGTGACGCCCCCGCCGTATCGCCCGGTAGTTCGTCGGCCCATGCGCTTTGACCTGGCCATGCGCACCATCGCGGCCCGCGCCGCCGACGTACAGCCGCACCTGACGCCCGCCGCAAGCAACATCGTCACCTGGAGGGAACTCGCAGCATGAGCTTTCACACGACTATTGCGCGCCTGCGCGAGGCATCCTACGCCGCGCCGGCGGCCGGCGAAGACCCGAACACCTGCCGCGTCGGCCGCCAGGATCTGCGCACGACCCTTCACCTTATGGACCGGCTCGACGCGGATGTACGCTGCAGCAGCATGCTCGTCCAAGGCATGCTCGCCGCTGCTCCCACCCCTCCCTCCAGCGCACAGGACGTCATCACCGTATCCCTAGACCCCGACCCTCGCGGCGTAAGCGTAGGCGTATGGCAGGGATCGCACTGCATCTATACCGGGGCGCATGCGGTGCCGGTAGCGCCTGGGGAGGCGCAGGAGGATCTCGCGCCCCCGAAATGCCCGATCACCGGCCGGCCGTTCTTTATGGCCCTGGAACACCCTGAACTCGGGATGGTGCCTACATATGGCGGCCCCTACGACAGCTACACCATTCCCCACCTAGGCGGAAAGCCAGATCAGCCCTGGCATGAACGGGAACTGCTCGTCTACCGCTACGACCATGACCTGGGCGGCTGGATCACTGATGAAGCGGAGGTGATCCCGCTCCGCATTGTCCATGAAGACGTACTTCACGGGCTGGAGGATGCCGCGCCCCAGGCCAGCGAGGCGGTGCGCGATGCCGGAATAGCGGCATCGGAAGATGTGGACGAAAAGATGCGGGAAGTCCTTCAGTGGATCGTAGATGACGCAGCCTCGGGCGGCGTGGCGAAGCTTCGCCCGCCGCAGGAGAAACGCGCCCGCGCCGCCCTGTCCGCGCAACCGGGAGCGCAGAAGGAGCCGAGCCCGGAATGGATGACCTGCGATAAGCGCGGCTGGATGGTTAGGGAAAGCCTTGCCAGGAACGGTAAGCAGATGCGCGCAGATGAGAAGCGGTGCCGCAATGCCTACACCGAGGAGTACATGGGCGCGCCAACCCGCTACCTCGCGGATGTATTTGCTGACGCGGCGGTAGTCTTCGAAAAGCGGCTGAAAGAGCTTCCTCCCCAGAAGAAGGGAGACAAGTGATGCGCGTCGAGCACATCGGCATTGCCACGGTCTACTGCGGGGACTGCCGGGAAATACTGCCGACGCTGCCGCAGGTAGACGCGGTGATCACCGACCCGCCTTACGGCCAGGCCTACAAGGTGAACACGTTCTACAAGGGCGGCAGCCGGGAATCGTCTGTAGTTCAGCGGAATGGAAAGACCCTGCGCGTCCTACCCAATCTGCACGCCGAGATCGACGGAGACGACGAGCCTTTCGACCCCTCGCACTTGCTTGATCTAGCGCCTTCGGTCCTGATCTGGGGCGCGCACAAGTTCGGCCACCTGCTCCCCCAGGGACGGCTGCTTGTTTGGGACAAGGTGCCGACCGGGAAAATCCGCTCGCAGGGTGACGGTGAGACCGCATGGACGAACGTCAATCCCAATGGCCCGCTGCGCATGTTCCGTCTGTTGTGGGACGGTCTGTGCGTCGGCGAAGGAGCACGGCATGAGGTCACCGCCGGCCAGAAGCGCCATCACCCGATGCAGAAGCCAGAAATTCTCATGCGGTGGAGCATCGAGCAGGCTGGATTTCCACGCCGGCTCGTTGACCCTTACATGGGAAGCGGATCCACGGGCGTGGCAGCCGTCCAGACCGGCTGCGAAGCGTTCTTCGGGATCGAATCCCAGATCTCGTACTTCGACATAGCATGCCGCCGGATTGAGGCGGCGCAACGGCAACAGCCGCTGTTCCCTGTGTCCCACCCTAAGCAGCACAACGACGGAGGCGCGGATGAGTGCTAAGTCCTATTTTCTCGCCGCTCTGGGGCAATTGGTGCTGTCAGCCGTCGCCCGTATTGAAGGTGCTTCGGTAACCGCGTGGGCGATTCTTGCCTTGGCGATCCTCTCCGTGATCTTTGGCTGGCATGCGTTTTTTCTGTCAGTCCGCACCACCGACAACAAGGAGCAGTAATGGCACACGCAGCCCAACACCGAGCACCGGCCGCGGCGCCGAAGCTGATTTACCGCGTGCACGAAGCTACCCAGGCCCTGGGCGTGTCCGTCGCTACGATCTATCGCATGTGCGATCGTGGCGAGCTGGTCAAGGGGAAGATCGGCAAGACCCGCTCGGTCGGCATCACTGCGGCATCGCTGAATGCTATGCTGGCGCGCATGGTGCCGTCAGCCGATGACGACGAGGCCAGCACCCCTCAGATGGGTAGCTAAATGGGTAGCCAGGGGCAGAACCAACAATAAGAACGCCCCGCTAACCCGCACGAATAAAGGCTCTAGCTTTTTATTCCAGAACAATACGACATCATCCTGGTCTGATTTCAGGAAATCCTGTCGGTGGTGCCGACGAATTCCAGGGGGCAATAAAAGCCCCCATGGAACTGCGCCGCGATGGGATCCTCGGGGATGTTCTGGGCCAGGATCTCCGCGGCGAAAACCTCGGAATCGTCCTGCGGCGCGTAGCCCAGGAATTTCGCGTTGGAATTGTCCCAGCGGTTGCGCAGGTTGTTCGACACCCCATAGACCACGGTGAAATGATAGGACTCGTGCTCCACGCAACGCGCCGCCAGTTGCGCCATGTCGCGGTGGCTGATCCAGGTCAATAGCTGCCGCGCCTCGCTCGGGCGGTCCGGCGTGCGGAAGGTCCCGATCCGCAAGCAGGCGACGGACATGCCGTACTTGTCCGCATACATCCGGCCCAGGCCCTCGCCGAATACCTTCGATACGCCATACAGAGAATCCGGCCTGGGCTGCACGGTGTCATCGAGGAACTTTTCCCGCCGGTGGTAGCCGATAGCGTGATTCGAACTCGCGAAAATCACCCGGCGCACGTTCTGGCGCCGGGCCGCCTCGAATACGTTGTAGCAACCCTCGATATTCATGGGCAGGATTTTTTCCCAGACATCGGCGCCGGGAATGCCGGCCAGATGGATGACGCAGTCAATACCCTCCATGCAGCGTTCCAGGGACTCGATGTCCCGGACGTCCATGGTGCAGGTTTCCTCGCCTGCCTGCGCCGGTTCCTGCGGTGCGATGTCGGCCAAACGCAGCAAGGCATAGCGGCCGCGCAGCTGCGAGCGCAGGCAAAGGCCGATATTTCCGGCTGCTCCGGTAATCAGCACGCGCAGGTTTTGGGGTTGGTTGAAAGGTGTCATCAATCTGTCCAGTTTCTCTTGACTATGAAAGCGCCGGGGCCTGTGCCGTTCGCGCCCGTTACTGCTTCTGCTTGGCGGCGATCAGCGCGTCATAGAGCGCCTGGCCATTGGGGGCTTCGCCGACGAGCTTTTTCACAACGGGCCGCGTAGCCTGCACCATGGAATCGAGATTGCTGGGGTAGACGATGGACACCCCTTTCGTTTGCATCGTCTTCATCCCCTCGTCGTAGACCTTTTTGTAATAGTCGCGGGCGTAAGCCATGGCCTCGTCCGCGGACTCCTTGATCATTTTCTGTTCCGCGGGCGAAAAGCGGTCCCAGCGATCCTTGGACATGAGCAGCAGCGCCGGATGGATGTTGACGTGCGTCATGTTGAAGTACTTGGACACCTCGATGAATTTGTCCGAGACAAACTGGTCCGGCGTGGTTTCGCCGCCGTCGAGCACCTTCTGCTGCAGGGCCAGATACAGCTCCGAATAAGCCATGGGCGTCGCTTGCGCGCCCAGGGCCTTGTAGCTTTCGACGTAACCCGGCGACTGGATGACGCGGATCTTCATGCCCTTGAGGTCTTCAGCCGAGTTGACGGGCCTGTTGCCGAAGACGTTGCGCTCGATTGCCGAAAACCAGCCCAGGCCGACCAGGCCGTACTTGGGCAGGACTTCCATGAATTTGTCGCCCGCCGGCCCGTTGAGGATCTGGTTGGCTTGCTCCACGCTGTCGAACAGGAACGGCGAGTCAAAGACCAGGAATTCCTTGACGATGCCGTTCAAGGTCGGCTGACCCGTGATGACCAGGTCGGTGGCGCCGGCCACGGCGCCTTGGATCATGGTCAGTTCGCCGCCCAGTTGCGAATGCGGGAACACGGAAATCGTGATTTTCCCGTTCGATTTCGCCTTCAGCACGTCGGCGAACTTCTGCGCCCCCACGTGAAACGGACTGTCCGTCGTGAGCGTGTGCCCCACATCCATGTTCAGGGCATGCGACGGCGCGGCAAACATGAGGGCGCTCAGGGCGCCGGCGCCAAACAGTTTCTTGAATAGCTTCACATCCATCTCCTCGATTTTCCAGCCGCCCGACAGGCGCTGCCGTCAGGCGGCCGGATTATTTTTTATAAGAAAAAAGTACTAATGGCGGGCACGTAAGAAATAATCAGGACATCAAGCACCAGCACGGCAAGGAAGATAACCAGGTACTTCGCCAACTGGTGCATTTTCAACTGGGCAACTTCACACACCACGAACAGGTTCACGCCGACCGGAGGCGTCACCATGCCGACCGCCAGATTGGTGATGACGATCATGCCGAAGTGGATGGGATCGATGCCGAAAGTCAGGCTGATGGGCGCCAGGATGGGCACGATGATCAGGATCGCCGCCAATGCCTCGATGAACATGCCGACCAGGAACAGCATGACGTTCACCAGCAGCAGAAACACGATCGGATTGGTCGTGACGGACCCCAGCATGGCAGCGACCTGCTGCGGCACCTGGTTGATCGTCAGCAGGTACGCGAACACGGCGGCGAAGGCCACGATCAGCAGGATGATGGAAGACATCACCGCGGAGCGCGCGAAAATGCCCAGCAGATCCTTGACCGTTATTTCCTTGTAGACGAACAGCCCCAGCGCCAGCCCATAAAGCACCGCGATGCAGGAGGCTTCCGTGGCGGTGAACAAGCCGCCGTAGATTCCCCCAAGGATGATGACCGGCATCATCAGCGCCAGCGTTGCATCCTTCAGGGCTACCAGGACGCCTTTCAGCCACCCGCCAAAGCTCACCGCAGTGACTTCATCGAAACCCTGGAAGCGGGCGACCAGGCAGACTGTCAGGATCAGCGACACGGTGATCAGCAGCCCCGGCAGGATGCCCGCGAGAAACAGCGACCCGACCGATACGTTGGCCGTCAAGGCGTACACGATCATCGGGATCGACGGCGGAATGATCGCCCCCAGCTCGCCGGAGGATGCGGCAATGGAGGCCGCGAATGACCTCGGATAGCCCTTCTTTTCCATTTCCGGAATCAGCACGGAGCCGATCGCCGCGGTCGTGGCGGACGATGAACCGGAAACCGTCGCGAACAGCAGCGAGGTCAGCACCGCGACCGCGCCCAGGCCGCCCCGGATCCAGCCGACGAAGGCATTGGCCAGTTGCACCAGTCTGGTAGCCACGCCGCCCGAGGACATGAGATGCCCGGCCAGGATGAAGAACGGCACGGCCATCAGACTGAACGAATCCAGCGACTGGAACGCCATCTGCGCCACGATGAGCAGCGACCGGTCGCCCGCCTGCAAGGCGAACGCGGCCGACATGCCCAGGGCGGTGACGATGGGCGCACCGATGATCAGGATCGCCGTAAATGACAAGAACAGAACCGGAATCACAGCGCCCCTCCTTCACTGTTTTGCATGGCGGCGGCAACTCGTTCCGCCTCGCCGCCCTGCTGCGATACTTCAACGCTCAGCAATTCCTTGATGACGTGCGTGAAGGTATTCAGGCTCATGAGCACGCAGCCAATGAACATGAATATGTAGATGTATGCCATGGGCATTTCCATCGCGGGCGATGTCTGCCTCATGCCGAGTTCTATCAGCCTGATCGATTTCCAGGCCAAGAGCAGCGCCAGCATCAAGGTCAGGATATGCGCCACCACGCGCAGCCAGCGGGCGACCGACTCCGGCACCATGCCTATGAAGGCATCGACGCCGATCAGCCGCAGGCGATAGGTCGCGACGGCGCCGCCGATGAAGACGCTTCCGACCATCATGAAGCGGCCCAGTTCTTCCGCCCAGGGCGTGGAAAAAGGAATACCCGTATAGGTGTAGAGCAGCCGTACAAATACAGAAATTGAAATAGCCAGGACCATTCCTATAAGAAAAAGTCCGGCGCACTTTTCAGCTGCGGCGTTTATCGAATCCATTATTCGCTGCAGCGTTTGAAGCCTCTGGCGTGAGGCACAATGTCCGGCCATGCGGAGCCCTCCCTCTTTGTCTCATTTATTTATTCGCCGCCTTTTTGAGCCAGGCGTTCGATAGGCAATATACTCAGCGGCATGCGATTCGTAAAATTCAAATAACAGAACATTCTTTTCCAAAAAAACGATTGTTGAATCGTCCTGCCTTGAACCGGAGTTTCGATAATGTTGAGTGATCTCAAACAGTTGCGCGCCTTCCTCACGATTGCGCGTCTGGGCAACTTCACCAGGACGGCTCACGAACTGAATATTTCGCAGTCGGCTTTGACCATACAGATCCAGCAGCTCGAGTCCCATCTGCGCACGCGGCTGTTCGATCGCAACCACCGCAGCGTCAGCCTGACACCCCGGGGCCAGGAGCTCTTTCCGCGGATCGAGAAGCTGGTGGCCGAAATCGAAGACCTGGTCACCCATGCCCGCGACACCAGCGATCGGGAACGGGGCACCGTAACCGTCGCTGTGCTGCCCTCACTGGCCGCCGGCCTGCTACCGCAGGCCATCCACAGGCTGAACCGCGATTACCCTCGCATTACCGTCTGTGTGCGCGACACGGTGGCCTCCCGGGTCAACGACATGACCCGCAGCGGCGAGGTCGACTTTGGAATAGGCAGCCCGATCAAGCGCGATCAGGAATTGGTCTGGGAGCAGTTGGTGACCGACCGCTTCTGCGCCTACATGGCGCACGACTACCCCTGGGCCGCGCCGGACACGGTGACGCTGAAGGACTTGGCCGAGCATCCGTTGATATTGCCGGTGCGGGAGAGCAGCATCCGCACGCACATCGAAGCGGCGGCCGATAAATTGAAGATTTCGCTGCCGGCGGCGTATGAGGTGGTCTACAACTCGACCGTGCTGGCAATGGCGGCGCAAGGACTCGGCGTAGCCATCCTGTCTGAATTGGCAGCCCGCGAAGGCGATACCAACCGTCTGCGTTGTGTTGCCATCAGCGGCCCGCCGCTATACCGGCACATCGGCATCCTGCGGCGCGCGGGCCGCTCGCTGTCCCGTTCCGCGGAGCTGCTGACCGCGGCATTGCGGGAAATCGCCGTCCAGGAATAAGGCGCGACGCGCGCACGCGTAACAGGTCGTCGTCGCGATTTCACTTCATTATGTGTGAATTGTGTTTCTTAACGATTCGATTGCAAACAATTCTGAAAGCAATGGCGGCAAGGAAGACGACCCGATAAGCTGCGGGCGCCTTCAGGGTATACCCTGACTATTTCTTTACTTCGCTTTTAGGAGTTCGATGCGATGAAGTCCCTATTCCGTCCGTTCCTGGTGCTGGCCGCTGCGCTGCCGTTGATGCTGGCCGCCTGCGGCAACAAGGAACCCGAACAGCGTGCCGCGTTCACGCAGTTCCTGCAGACCCGTATCGTCGACAAGCCCGGCGTGCGCGTCCCGCAGCTGACGGATGAAGAGAAGAAGTCCTTCGGCGACTACGCGGCGCAATATGCGGTGATCACGGACTTCAACGCTGGCATGGATGCCTCGGTCAAGCCCCTGTCCGGCATCATGCAGAAAGGCTCGATGCGCTCGCTGAATGACATCGTGACCCGTCGCGACGACCTGAAGACCGTGCAGGCTTCGCTCAATGAAATGGGCGCGGCGCTGAAGGAGCAGCAGGCCAAGGCCGACGCCGCGCGCGCGCAGCTCAAGCAGCCGGAAGACCTGAAGGCCGTGTACGACAAGGCCTACGAGAAGACCGTCAGCCTGCCGGCCGACACCTTCCGCGATGTGCTGCCGCAACTGAACGCGACCTTCGACAGCAGCCTGAAGATCGCCGATTACGTCGCCGCGCACGCCGCGCAGATTGACATTTCCGGCCCCATCGTCAAGGTCCAGGATCCCGCCGTGCAGGCCGAGCTGAACAAACTGCTGCAGGACCTGAATGCGCAAGCCAAGAACGTGCAGCAGGCGCAGACGCGCATGCAGGCCGTGATGGTCGGCCGCTAAGCCCAGGCGGCATTAGAAAGCCCCGCCGCGCGATGAGCGCGGCGGGGCTTTTTTCATGCTGCGCCGGATCACGTCCCTGCGACCGCCACGCGGTTGCGGCCGGATTCCTTGGCCCGATAGACCGCAGCGTCGGCCGCCTCCACCAGACTGGCCAGCGTATCGTCGGCCTGCGGCACCGAGGTCGCGACCCCGACGCTGATCGTGACGATCCCGGCGGCGGCGTCCTCGTGCGGCACCTTCAGGCCGGCAACTGTCCGCCGTATGCTCTCCGCAATCTCCACCGCGCGCTGGCGGCTGGTGTTGGGCAACAGCACGACAAATTCCTCGCCCCCGTAGCGCGCCGCCAGATCGCGGGGACGCCGGGCCTTTTTCTTCAGCACGCGCGCCAACGCTATCAGCAGCTGGTCTCCCTGCTGGTGGCCATAGCGGTCGTTGTAGCGCTTGAAATGGTCCGCATCCAGGAACAGCAGCGACAGCGGCACGCGTTCGCGGCGCGCATTCTGCCATTCGCGCGCCAGCGTCTCGTCAAACGCGCGCCGGTTGGCCAGGCCCGTCAGTCCGTCCGTGCGCGCCTGTATCGCCAGTTGCGTCTCGACGGCCTTGCGCAGTGCCATCTCGCGCCTGAACAGCACGATCAGCGCCACCACCGACAGCAGCAACGCCGTGGTCACCGGGATGATGAAGAGCGCGCGGCGGTCCCAGGGTTCGAGCAGTTCGTCCACGTCCATCGCAACGTCGATGATGAGCGGCGTGTCCTCGATGCTGGCGAAGGTGTAGTAGCGGTTCACGCCATCCGGCGACAGCGCGCCCTCGAACGAGCCCTCGCGGCGGATCAGGAACTGCTGGAAATCCAGCGTCATGCCGATGTCGCTGCCCAGGTCGTTCAGCGAGTACGGGGCGCGCAGCAGCAGCAGGCCATCGTTGCGGAAGACGCTGATCTCGTCGCGCTCGCCGATCGACAGCGCGGCGAAACGGTCGCGGAAGTAGGCCAGGCGCAGCGAGCCGCCCACCACGCCGGCGAAACTGCCGTCCGGATTGGACAGGCGCCGGCTGATGGCGATGCTCTCGTCGCCGTCGCGCAGGCGGCTGCGATACGGTTTGCTGACGTACATGCCGACGTCGTCCGCATCCCGATGCACCTGGAAGAAATCCCGGTCGGCGAAACTCACGTCCGGCACATCAAGCCCCCCGGAGTGGTAGCGGATGTTGCCGTTCTTATCCAGCACCACCACGGCGCCCAGGTATTCGGCGGTGGATGGCCGGTCGAACAGGAAACGGTGCTGGGTTTCGGGCGCGAGCCGGTCGAGACCGGGTTCGCGCAGGCGTTCCGCCATGCCTTGCAGCGACAAGTCGTAGACATGCAGGGTGCGGCTGATATCCGCGGACAGCACGCCGGTGATGTTGCGCGCGGAGGCGTGGGCGGATTCCCAAGTGGCGCGCCGGTCGATCCAGAGCAGCGCGACCGCAGCCGCGCAGATACCAATCGCGACGAGCACCGCCAATGCATACAAGGCGCGATGCATAAGCCCGCGAGACTTCAATACGGCGCTCCTACGCAGGGGATGTCGGGGGAAAGCGGTTCATTTCCAGCAGACATTTACGCCGCTGATGATGCCGCCCCCGGACATGCCACGCAAGATCCGGCCCTAAAAAAATTCCCGCCCTGCCCGCCTGGATCTTCCCTCAGCCCGCCGCGACCGCCGCGATGCGGAAGGGAAAGGCCTTGGCGCCCCTGGCCCTGTCGGTTTCGCGATGCGCGCCGATGGACCATGCCGGGCCCGCACCGCCCGTGTGCGACATGAGCTGGCGCATGGAACCCGCCGAAAACCCGCAGCGCAAGGCCAAGGCCTGCCGCCGGGCCAGTTCTACTCCAACAGCGTGCGGCGTCGTGGAAATCCGATCCGATTGCAGCATGGCAGCCCCCTGGCAAATGCTCGTCATGGATGAAGAGTCAGTGCGGACAAATCTACCTCAGCCACCAGCGCCTGCGCGTGAAATGATGCGAAAAGTAATGCAACGATAAGGAAATAGTCGGTTACGCGGTCGGGCTGGCCGCGGCCTTCTCGGTTTCCCGGTCGGGTTGGTCGTTGCGGCCGTCCGGAGCGCTGGTCATATTGCCGTAAAGAAGCGAGCGGCCGGCGAACAGCCCGCCCGCCACCTCCAGGTCGAAACGCTCGGTGTCGCGCCTGCGCACGTCCTGCACCACCTCGGCGGCTTCGTCGGGCGGCACGCCGATCACGCGCAGCGCGGCCTCGCCGAAGGCCAACGCCGATTCCAGGGTTTCGCGCACCTGGTAATCCACCCCTTCCTTGGCCAGCGCCAGCGAATGGATGCGGTCATAAGCGCGCACCACCACCCGCACCAGCGGGAACTCCGCCTTGATCAGCTTGACCATGTGGTTGACCGCCTTCGGGTCGTCGATGCAGATCAGGATGGCGCAGGCATTCTCCGCGCCGGCGGTGCGCAGCATGTCGACGCGGGTGCCGTCGCCGTAATAGACCTTGACGCCCCATTTGGCCGCCGCCCGGATCGCGTCGGTATCGGTGTCCAGGATCGACACCGTCAGGTCGCGCGCCAGCATCGCCTGGGTCACGATCTGGCCGAAGCGGCCGAACCCCACGATCAGCGCGCAGCCCTCCAGATCCTTGGCCACGTCCACGCCCTCCATCGAAGGCTGCGGCTTGGGCAGCAGCCAGCGCAGCGCCAGCACGCACAGCGGCGTGAGCGCCATGGAAATGATGACGACCGCGGTCAGCACGGCGCCGGTATGCGGATCGAAGATGCCGGCAGCCGCCGCCGCCCCGTACAGCACGAAGGCGAATTCGCCGCCCTGCGCCAGCAAGGCCGCGCGGGTCATGGCCTCGGCGTGGGTGGCGCGCAGCACCCGCGCCACCACATACACGCCCACCGACTTCACCAGCATGAACACCACCACCGCTGCCAGGATCAGCGGCCACTCGCGGGCCACCGCCGACAGGTCCAGCGACATGCCCACGCCCAGGAAGAACAGGCCCAGCAGAATGCCGCGGAAGGGTTCGACTTCGGCCTCCAGCTGGTGGCGGAAGGTGGACTCGGACAGCAGCACGCCTGCCAGGAAGGCGCCCATCGCCATGGACAGGCCGCCCAGTTCCATCAGCAGCGCCGCGCCCAGCACCACCAGCAAGGCGGCCGCCGTCATGACCTCGCGCGCATGCGCGGCGGCCAGCAGACGGAACAAGGGATTGAGCAGCCAGCGGCCGGCGGCCAGCAGCGCCAGGATGCAGGCCACCGCGATCGCCGACTGCATCCAGGGATCGCCATGGCTGGCGTTGTCCGCCGGCGCCAGCAGGGCCGCCAGGGCCAGCAGGGGCACGATGGCCAAGTCTTCCAGCAGCAGGATCGAGACAATGCGCTGGCCCTGCGCGCTGGCGGTTTCGCCGCGCTCGGCCAGTATCTGCATGACGATGGCGGTGGACGACAGCACGAAGCCCATTGCGGCCATGAAAGCCGCGGGACCCGACAGCCCCGCCAGCAGGCCGACCACCGTCAGCAGTCCGCCACAGGCCAGTACCTGCGCCACGCCCAGGCCGAAGATCTCGCCGCGCAGTTTCCACAAGCGGGAGGGCTGCATTTCCAGGCCGATGATGAACAGGAACATCACCACGCCCAGTTCGGCCACGTGCAAGATGGATTTGGGATCGGAGAACAAGCCCAGGCCGAACGGGCCGATCACCAGGCCCGCGGCCAGGTATCCCAGGACGGATCCGAGCCCCAGGCGTTTGAACAAGGGAACCGCGACGACCGCAGCCCCCAGCAGGACGACAACATTGACTAGCTGATTGCCTTCGGCAGGCAGGGACATGGGGCGCTCCTGATGCTCGGCGGACCAAAGCGCCTGGCGGCGCCGCCCCGCCCGCATCGGGCCGGGGCCGGGCCTGCCGGCAGGCCCGGCTCCATTTTCCGGCAATCCGGGCGCTTGGCAATCCGGAAATGCGACAGGAAAAAACAGCCGCCTGCGCGGACCGGATCAATCGTCGCGGAATTGCATCTTGTAGAGCGAGGCGTACAGGCCGTTGGCGGCCAGCAGCTCGGCGTGGGGGCCCTGTTCGACGATCTTGCCGGCGTCCAGCACGATGATGCGGTCGGCGTTCTGCACCGTGGACAGGCGGTGCGCGATGACCAGCGTGGTGCGGCCCTTCATCAGACGCTCCAGCGAGGCCTGGACCTGGCGTTCGGATTCGTTGTCGAGCGCGGAGGTGGCTTCGTCCAGGATCAGGATGGGCGCGTTCTTGATCAGCGCGCGGGCGATCGCCAGGCGCTGGCGCTGGCCGCCGGACAGGCGGGCGGCGTTTTCACCCACCGGCGTATTGAGGCCCTGCGGCAGTCCTTCGACGAACTCCAGCAGATTGGCCGCCGCCAGCGCATCGCGCACCTTCTGTTCGCTGGACTTGCCCAATGCGCCGTAGCCGACGTTGGCCGCGATGGTGTCGTCGAACAGCACCACGTCCTGGCTCACCAGCGACAGGTGCGAGCGCAGGCTGCGCAAAGTCAGCTCGTCGATCGGCGTATCGTCCACCAGGATGGAACCGCTGTCGGCCAGCACGAAGCGCGGCAGCATATTGACCAGGGTAGTCTTGCCGCTGCCCGAGCGCCCTACCAGGGCCACGGTCTGGCCGGGCTCCACGGTGAAGGAAATGTCTTTGACCGTATCGCGGTCAGCATCGGGGAAGCGATGCTGGACGTGGCGGAATTCCACCTTGCCGCGCACCGGCTCGGCCAGTTCCCTGGTGCCAGTGTCCTTTTCGGGCGTCTGGTCGATCAGCGTGAACACGCTCTCGGCGGACACCAGCATCTTTTGCATGCGGGCGGCGACGTTGGTCAGGCGCTTGATGGGATCGAAGATCTGGGCCAGCGCCGCCATGAAGGAGGCGAAGCTGCCCACGGTAAGCGCGCCGTGGTTGGCCTGGCTGAGCGCCACGGCGATGACGGCGCCGACCGAGATGGAAATGCAGACCTGGGTCAGCGGCGTCAGGGCGGCGTCCGCCGTGGCGGTGCGCATGGCAAAGCGACGCAGGCGGCGGCTGACGAAATCGAAGCGGCCGCGCTCGACTTCATAGCCGTCGAACAGCTTGATGACGCGCTGGCCGTCGATGCCCTCGCCCACGACGCGGGTCAACTCGGCGTTCATGTTGACGGTTTCGCGGTTGATGCGGCGCAGGCGCTTGATGAAGAAGCGCGAGATCAGTACCGACACCGGCAGCATGATCAGGATGATCAGCGTCAGCACCCAGGACATGTACAACAGGACGCAGATCAGGGCGATGACGACCAGGGTTTCTCGCACCAGCACCGTGATGACATCGGTGGCGTAGCCCGTGACGTTGCCGGCGTCGATCGTGAAGCGGTTGAGCAGGCGGCCGGTGTCGCCCTGCTTGAAGTCGGCGTCGGGCAGGCCCAGCAGCCGCTCGAACATGTCCCGGCGCATGCCCAGCAGCACGTTGTTGGCCACCCAGGCCAGCAGGTAGTCGCTGAAGAAGTTGCAGATGCCGCGCAGCAGGATCAGGCCCACCACCGCCAGCGGCAAGGCCCAGACGTAGTACGGTTTGGCGCCCGAAAAGCCGCCGTCCAGCAGAGGCTTCATGATCACGGCCAGGACCGGCTGCGTGGCTGCCGCGCCGGCCATCAGCAGGACGGCCAGCAACAATCCCTTCCAGTAGGAGCCCACGCGGCTGTAGATCCGACTCCAGAGTTCAGCTTTGACGGGTTGGGAGCTCGCGGGCGCGTTGCGTGCGGCAGAATTCAAAGGGATCACTCGCTTTTATACAATTGTGGCGAGAATTGTACCGGCTGCGCGACAAGTCGCCGTCCGGGCCATGTCCCCTTCAGCCTTAACGCGCCCAGCGCCCTTCCATGTCCGATATCAGCTGCCTGTACGTCCGGTTACCCAATTGGGTGGGCGATGTTTGCATGAGCCTGCCCAGCCTGCGCGCCTTGCACGCCAGCGGCCTGCCCCTGGTGATCTGCGCCCGCCCCTGGGCCCGCGACCTGCTCGACGGCGTGGCCAAGCAGGATTTCATCCCCATGCGCGGCAAGGTCGGTCCCGACCGGGCGGCGGTCAGCGCCCATCGCCGCGGCCTGGGGCCCCTGGGCCGCCGCGCCCGCGGGCTGCTGCTGCCGGATTCGCTATCCAGCGCGCTGGTGTTCCGGCTGGCGGGACTGCCCTCGGCCGGCTATCGCGACGACGGCCGCAGCTTCCTGTTGCGCTGGCCCGTTGCCAAGCCCGGCGATTCGCTGCACGCGGTGCAGTCCTGGCATCACCTGACCCGCGAGGCCCTGACCCGCTGGGGCCTGCCCAGCGGCCCGGCCGAACCCGGCCCCACCCTGGATCTGCCCTTGACCTCCGCCCACCAGGGCGCGGCCGATCTGGCACTGGAGGCGGCCGGGCTGGCGGGCCAGCGTTTCGTGCTGATCGCCCCCACTGCCACGGGGCTGCACAAGGGCAAGATCAAGGTCTGGCCGGGATTCGATACACTTACCCGCGCCCTGCAGGCTCGCGGCCATACCGTGGTAATGTGCCCCCCTCCGGCCGAAACCGAGGAGGCGCGGCGCAATGCGCCCACGGCACTGCTGCTGCCTCCCCTGTCCCTGGGCGCGTTCGCGGCCCTGACGGCGCGGGCGGCGCTGGTAATTTGCAACGATTCCGGCGTCTCGCACGTGGCTGCGGCAGCCGATGCCAGGGAACTGACCCTGTTTGGCGTAACGCGGCCGGGGCGCACCGGCCCGTGGTCGCCGCGGGCCGTGTGCGTAGGCACGGAGCATGCATGGCCGTCCGTCGAGGAAGTTGAGCAGCAGGCCGACCTCCTGCTGGACGAGACGCAGTAATCAGGATTGTTTCAAAATGACCTTGTCCAGCTATCTCACGAATCTGATCATTCCTTACAACTTGTGTGTGACCCTGGTCGTCATCGGACTGGTGCTGGGCCTGTTCCGGCTGCGCAAGACCGGCGGCGCCCTCATCGTCGCAGGCTTGCTTTGGGCGCTGGCCTGGTCGCTGCCGGCCACCTCGCTTTGGCTGGGCGGCGCACTGGAATCCCGCTATCCGCATCTGGCCCCTTCCGAGTCCCCGACGGCCGACGCCATCGTGGTGCTGGGCGGAAATACCGCCAATGGCCGCGCCAACTGGTTCCTGCCCTATGACAAGGACACGGCGGTAGTGCGCGTGGACACGGCTGCCCAGCTCTATCTGGCCGGGCGCGCGCCCAAGGTGCTGCTGTCGGGCGGCGCGCTGGAAGGCGACGTCAGCGAAGCCCGCGGCATGGCGCACGCCATCCGCCAGCAGGGCGTGCCGGAAACGGCCCTGATCCTGGAGAACTCCAGCCGCACCACCTATGAAAACGCGGCCCTGACCGAGGACCAGCTCAAATCCCGCGGAATCGGCAAAGTCCTGCTGGTGACATCAGCGCTGCATATGCCCCGGGCCATGGCGGCCTTTTCCAAGCAAGGCGTGGAAGCCGTCGCCGCTCCGGCACCGCCGCAGATCGTGGCGCCCGCGGACGGATCGCTGCCGCTGTGGCTGCCAGACCAGCGCACGTTCGACGCCAGCCGCTCCATCATCAAGGAATACGCCGGCCTGTTCGTCTATTGGTTGCGCGGATGGGTCTGAACCCACAGGCGCCCGCCGCGCTGGAATGCCGGCCCGGCTGCGGCGCCTGTTGCATCGCGCCGTCGATCACCCGGTCGATTCCTGGCATGCCGCAAGGCAAGCCCGCCGGCGTGCCCTGTATCCAGCTGCTGCCGGACATGCGCTGCGCGATTTTCGGCCAGCCATCCCGGCCGGATTTCTGCGGCGGGTTGCAGCCCCAGGCCGAGATGTGCGGCACCGGCCGCGAACATGCGATCCGCTGGCTGGGCGAACTCGAACAGGCCACGGCACCCAGCCATTGAAACGCAGCCGGCAAGCCCGGACCCGCGCCCGCCTCAACCGCGCTCTTGCAGCACCTTGTGGTACAGCGCCTCGTAGCGCGCCGCCACCGTTTCCCAACTTTGCTCGCGGGCGATTTCAAGACCGCGCTCGGTCAGGGCCGCCCGCAATTCCGGTTCGGAGCCCAGCCGCTCCAGCGCCTGCGCCAGTTGGGCGCCGTCGCGGGGGTCCTGCAGGATGAGCGCGTCCTTCCCCGCCGACAGGTACTGCGCAAAGCCGCAATAGGCGGGCGAACTCACCACCACCGGCAGTCCGTGCGACATGGCTTCCAATGGCGCCATGCCGTAGCTGTCGTTCAGGGTCGGATGCGCGTAGATGTCGGCGGCGCTGAAGTAGCGGGCGACATCGGGGGTAGGTTCGATCAGAGTGACGCGGCTGGCGATGGCGCCGGCCGCGCGCACGCGTTCGCGGGTAGGCTCGTCCGCCCCCACCACCAGCAACCGGTACTGCGGCGGCAGTTGCGCCAGGGCGTCCAATAGCGCCGGCAATCCCTTGCGCAAGGGATTGCGGGCCACCAGCAGACAGCCTATGGTGCCTGCGTCCCAGCCCAGGCTGGCGCGGGTAGCCTCGCGCCCTTCCATTTGCGCCGCGGTCGGCAGCTTGACCCCGGGCGCGATGATGTCGACCGGCAGTTGCGGGCCATAGCTGCGGTGCAGCTGGTCCATGATGAGGCCCGATACCGCCACCACGCGCCTTGCGGGCGCCCGGCGCACGCGCAGCTTTTCCAGCACCAGATAGGTGGCCAGGCGCGGGCTGAGCCAGGCGGTCAGACGCTGCAAGGGCTTGACGCGGGTCAGCCGGTTGTAGCGCACCGGCGTCACGTGCATGACCTGGATTTCGCCGGCCCAGCCGTTCATGTGCGAATGCACGATGTCATAGCGGCCACGGGTCAGGCGGTCGGCGCGCCAGGCGAAATACAGCACCCGCATCCAGCTGGGCAGCCAGCTCGGAAAGCGTACGGGCAGGAAGGGAAACGGCAAGTCGCTGTCGAAGTCGCGCGCCACGATGGATACGTCATGGCGCTGGCCCAGCACCCGCATCAATTCCACGCCATAGGCTTCCGCGCCGCCAAAGCGATTGCCGAAGCGGTCAACCAGCAGCGCGATGCGCAGCCGCCGCTCAGCCGCGCCGGCGGGAGTCTTCATACCGGGTCAGGCACTTCTGCAGGAAACGGATGATGTTGGTGGAACGCGAGACTGTGACTCGCGGCAACCCGTAGGGATCGTCCGAGGCAGCCGCCAGGCCGCGCTGGGTCAACGTGGCGTTGTCGTAGCCGGCCTCGCGCGCCATCGCGCGGTGTTCGGGGCCGTGGTCGCCGTAGGGATAGCAGAAGGCGGTGACCGGCGCGCCCAGCGCCTGTTCCAGTTCGTCCTTGGACTGGACGATCTGGCGGCGGGCCTCGTCGGGCGACATCTGGGGCAAGTGCACGTGGTCCAGCGTGTGCGAACCGACTTCGTTGCCGGCCTGGGCCCATTCCCGCATTTCGTTCACGGTCATCAGCGCCGAAAACGGAATGCCTTTTTCCAGATCCCACACGTTGCCGCCATCGAACTGGCGCGCCACGAAGTAGTTGGTGGCGGTGAAACCCAGTTCGCTCAGCACCGGCATGGCGTTGTGGTGCACGTTGCGGTAGCCGTCGTCGAACGTGATGCCGAATACCTTGCCCTGGCGTTCGCCGCGCACATAAGGCATGACGTCGCGCATGGACAGGCCGCGATAGCCCAGCCTGCGCATCCAGCGCATCTGCCGGGCAAAGCTGTCGGGGTGCACCGTCAGGCCGCGGAACGGCGTGCCCTTGGGATTGGGCTCGCCGATCTGGTGGTACATGAGTATGGGGATAGACATAGGGACAGATTATAAAGCCCGGTCTTATCCCAGCGTGCGTCGGTATACGTCCAGTGTGGCGGCGGCGAAACGTTCCAGATTGAAATCCCGCAGGCTGGTTTCCCGCGCCCGGGCGCCCATGGCACGCACGGCGTCGGGATGGTCCAGCATGAAGCGCAGCTTGGCCGTGATGGCGGGGACGTCGCGCGCGGGCACGATCCAGCCGTCGACGCCATCGGTGACGTTCTCGGGCAGGCCACCCGCGTCGCTGACCAGGGCGGGCAGCCCCAGCCCCATGATCTCGCGGCAGGCGAACGACAGGGCTTCGCGATAGGACAGCACAAAACCCGCATGGCAGGAGGCCAGCGCGGCCCGCACGTCATCGAGCAGCCCCGGAAAGCGGACCTGATCGATCATGCCCAGTTCGCGCACCCGCGCAAGCTTGGCTTCGTTGGGCGGATCGCCCGCCACCATCAGCAATACCCGCGCGCGGTCTTCCGGCGGCAAGGCTGCCGCCGCGGCCACCAGGTCCAGCCAGCCCTTGTCATAGTCGGTGCCGCCGGCGCTGCCCAAGAGCAGCTTGCCCTGCCAGTCGGGCCCGAAGAAGATGGTGCGCAGCTTGTCCAGGCTTTCCGGCGGCGGCGGCGCGAAGAAATTGGTGTCGATGCCGTGGCGGATGGTGGTGATGGGACGCTTGCCGTAGGGCGAATGCTGCATCAGGCCGTGGACGTAGTCGCTGACCGCGATGGCGTGGTCGGTCGCCAGCGCCACCCGCAATTTGTGGCCGAAGCTCGTCAGCGGATGGTCGTTGTGCTTGGTGAAGACGATGCGCGGGCGGCGGCGCATGCCCAGCGTGGCCAGCATGACCTGCTTGTGGTCGGCCGAGCCGTTGGCATGGATGATGTCGAAGCCGCCGGCCTTGATCAGCCGGCGCAACTGCGCACGGTCCTTGAACCAGGACGAAGGCCGCGTGGTGTACTGCATGTCCTCGACCGTCACCCCCGGAATCGCCTTGGCGTAGCGGTACAGGCGGCTGGTGGCCGGCGCCGCGATCGTGATCTGGTGGTCCTTGGACAGGGCCTTGGCCAGATTGATGATGTAGGTGACGTGGCCCCCGCCATTGCCAGCGTGGAAGTTGGTATAGAGGATCTTCACTTCTTCTTCTCGGCCAGGAACATCAGCTTCGAATAGCGGAAGAAGCTGCCGGCCGAGGCCACGACCGCCAGCACCAGGCCGTGCTTGCCGTCCAGGAAGCCGCGCCGGATCAGATAGATCCGCACAAAGGTCCAGAAGCCATGGCCCAGCGCGCCGAAGACCGAGGTGCGCCGCCCCTTGGCGTACATCATGGCGGCGGCGTCGGAAGAATAGCGGTTGACCTTGGTGATCAGCGCATCCAGGTTGTCGTAGGGATAGTGGTGGAAATAGCCGCGCATCTGCAGCGGCTTGCCGTTGGCCGGCACCACCCGCTCATGCACGGCGACGTCGTTGAAACGCGCCGTGCCGCGCTTGAACAGGCGCAGCACGTAGTCGGGCCACCAGCCGCTGTGGCGGATGTCGCGGCCGCAGAAATTCGACAGGCGCGCAATCTCGTAGGCATCGGCGCGCGGCGCGCGCAGCGCTTCCTGGATTTCCTGGGCCAGCTCCGGCGTGACGCGCTCGTCGGCGTCGATGGACAGCACCCAGTCGCCCGTCGCCAGATCCAGCGCGCGGTTCTTCTGCGGGCCGAAGCCGGGCCAGTCCGGGGTGACTTCCACCCTGGCGCCCAGGGCGCGCGCGACTTCGACGGTGCCGTCGGTGCTGCCCGAGTCCACCACGATGAACTCATCGGCGAAGGCCACGGACTTGATGCAGGCGGCAATGTTCGCCACCTCGTTCTTGGTGATGATGATGACTGATAGCTTCATCCGCGATTCCTGAGACGCTTTTTCCAGGCTTTCCAGGCATGAAAGCGCGGCCCCCAGAAGGGATCGCGCGACAGCCAGATGCGCCGGTTCAGCCAGGAGCCGCCCTGGTTGCGCACCGCGAAACGATAAATGTGTTCGGGATCCGCGCCGGGGGTGTTCTGGCCGAAAGGGTCGGTAGTGTACAAGTGCCGGAATCCGGCGGCCCGCGCCGCGGCCACGTAGTCCGCATCGAAGTAGCCTTGCGGCCAGCAGAGGTGGTCGCTGACCGCTCCGAGGCGGCGCGTCAGAGTGTCGCGGGAATCCTGCAGCTCCTGGGCGATATGGGCGCGCTTGGCGTCCTCATCAGCGCCGCAGACCTTATCCCAGCGCGTATGGGTATGCGTGTGGGAATGGAATTCGAAGGTACCCGCCGCCTGCATGGCTTCGATCTCGCTCCAGCGCAGCATGGCCTCGTCGGCACGGCCCGTCGCCACCAGTTGCTTGCAGGCGTCGTGGTCGGGCGTGGCGGGCAAGGGGCCGCCCTGGCCGGCATGCGGGCGGACCGGCCCGTCGCCGATCCAGCCGGTGATGGTGAACAGCACGGCACGCATGCCGTGGCGCGCCAGCACCGGATGCGCGTGCACCCAGTTGTTCAGGTAGCCATCGTCGAAGGTGATCAGCACCGAGCGCTCGGGCGCGGCGCCGCCCGCCAGGTAAGCCGCGAACTGGTCGGCGGACAAAGACTGGTAGCCGGCGCGCGCCAGGCGCGCGATCTGCACCTCGAACACCTCGGGCGTCGCGGCGATCATGCCGCCGGCCGGCGTGACGTGGTGATACATCAGCACCGGGACGTTGGGCGCATTCATCCCGCGCGCTCCGCCAGCCATTTGATGTAGACGGCCTCGGTGGTTTCCGCCAGGCGGGCGGGCGAGAATACGCCTTCGTCCCAGACCATCTTGCGGCCGGCTTCGCCCATGCGCCGCCGCAGATCGGCGTCGTCGATCAGGCGCACCAGCGCGGCAGTCAGGGCTTCAGGGTTCTTGGGCGGCACCAGGATGCCGGTTTCGCCGTCGCGGAACATTTCCGACACGCCGCCCACGTCCGTACCTATCACGGGCAGGCCGCTGGCCTGCGCCTCGACGTAGACCGTGCCGGACGCCTCCTGCTGTGTCGCCAGGGCGAAGAGGTCGAAGCCCGCCAGCAGGTTGGGCACGTCGCGCCGCATGCCCATCAGGTGGATGCGGTCCTGCAGACCCAGCTCGGCCACATAGTCCTGGGTCTGCTCGAACAGCGGCGAACCGCCGCCGACGAACACCAGGTGCAGCTTGGGCCGGCTGGCCATCAGCGGCGCAATCGCGTCGATCAGGTCCTTGTGGCCCTTGGTGGCGCGCATGACGGCCACACAGCCGACCACGATGTCGTCATCGGCCAAGCCTAGCTCTTCGCGCAGTGTGGAACGCTCCACGGGCGGCGGCAGCACGATGGGCGAATAGACGGTGGCCACCTTGCCGGCTGGCACGCCGCGGTCGATGAGGTGTTGCCGCACATGATCACTGACCGTCGTGACCCTGTGCGGCAGACAGGTGTAGGACCAGAGCGATCCCACCTTGTTGGACAGATGCCGGGTCCGCACGATGAGCGGCGTCCCCGCCAGCCGGCCGGCGGCCGCCGCGATGACCGTGTCGCGCCGGCTGTGGGTATTGAGCACGTCGAAGCGCCCTGCGCGCAGGATGCCGCGGATGGTGGCGATGCCCTTCAGGTAATTGACCGCGCCATCCATTTCCAGGGTGTGCACCGGAAAGCCGGCGTCCGACAGGCGTTCGGCCAACAGCGCCTTGGGCTGGCAGATCGCTTCCATATGATGACCGCGCGCGCGCATGGCCGTCATTTCCTTGAAGATCCGGCCTTCCTGACCGCCAAAGCTGGTGGCGGCTTCCGAGTGAACGATACGCATAGGCATCAATAGGTGACCTCCACGCCATCCGGCTTGGTCCATTCATTCAGGTTGGCGAGCAGCGTGTCGGCCATGCGGACGCGCCACTCCTCGCCCAGGCGGACCGTGCACAGGAAATTATTCTTGGTATAGACGATATCGACCGGCACGCCGGGAATGCCGTTCTCCGGCTCGGCCCGGAACGGGTTCAGCATCTGCCGCAGGCGGGCGGCGTCGGCGCTGCCATTGAGCTTGACGCGCAGGGACTTGGCGCGGGCTTCGCGCGCCAGTTGCAGGTCGTAGAGCTGTTCGGCCACGATGCGCATGCCGCCGGAGTAGTCGTCATTGCTGACCTTGCCCTGGACGATCACGAGCTGGTCCTCGCGCAGGCGGTTGCGGTGCTTTTCGTAAAGCTCGTTGAAGACCGAGATTTCCACCTGCGCGGTGCCGTCGTCCAGCACCGCGAAAACCATTTTGCCGCGGCGAGTCATCATGACGCGCACGCTGGCCAGCACGCCGCACATCCATTGCAGGTCGCGCTGCGGTTCGACCCGCACCAATTGCATGGGGACGATGCGGCGCACTTCATCGCGCCAGGCGTCGAACAGGTGGCCGCTGTAGTAATAGCCCAGCGCGGACTTTTCCTCGGTCAGCTTCTTGTGCAGATCCCAGGGTGCGACCTTGGCCAGTTCGCCTGCCACCACGTCGCCGCTGTCGTCGCCGAAGAGCGAGGCCTGGTTGGCGCTGCGCGCCGCCTGCTCGGCGGCTTCCATGGCGGTGGGCACCGAGGCCAGCATCGCCGCCCGGTTGGGTTCGATGGTGTCGAAGGCGCCGGCCTTGATCAGGGCTTCGATGGTGCGGCGGTTGACCGCCTGCTTGCTGACGCGGCGGCAGAAGTCGAACAGGTTCAGAAAGGGACCGCCTTCCTTGCGCGCGCGCAGGATGTCCTCGACCGCGCCCTGCCCCGTGCCCTTGACCGCGCCCAGGCCGTAGCGCATGGTGCGCGGCGGCTTGCCGTTCTTGGTGTGCTTGTCGACGACCGGTTCAAAGCGATAGCCGGAAAAGTTGACGTCCGGCGGCAGCACCTCGACGCCATTGTCCTGGGCGTCGCGGCAGAAGATCTGGACCTTGTCGGTGTCGTCCATGTCCGAGGACATGGTGGCGGCCAGGAACTCGGTCGGATGGTAGGCCTTGAGCCAGGCCGTCTGGTACGAGATCAGCGCGTACGCGGCCGAGTGCGACTTGTTGAAGCCGTAGCCCGCGAACTTTTCCATCAGATCGAACAGCTTGACCGCCAGGTCCGGGTCATGGCCCTTTTCCTTGGCGCCCTGCTCGAACAGCTCGCGGTGCTTGGCCATTTCTTCGGGCTTTTTCTTGCCCATGGCGCGGCGCAGAAGGTCGGCGCCGCCCAGCGAGTAGCCGCCAATGATCTGCGAGATCAGCATCACCTGTTCTTGGTAGACGATGACCCCGTAGGTGCTCTTGAGCGTGCTTTCCAGGTCGTTGTGGAAGTAGTCCACCGCGGCGCGGCCGTGCTTGCGGTTGACGAAGTCGTCCACCATGCCCGATTCCAGCGGCCCCGGTCGATACAGGGCCAGCATGGCGATGATGTCTTCGAAGGTGTTGGGCCGCAGCTTCTTCAGCAGTTCCTTCATGCCGCGCGATTCCAGCTGGAACACCGCGGTTGTGTTGGCGTCGCACAGGATCTTGTAGGCGGCCGGATCGTCCAGCGCCAGGGCCATGACGTCGAAGTCGCGCTTGTCCTCGTTGAACTGGCGCACATAGCGCACGGCCCAGTCCAGGATGGTCAGGTTGCGCAGGCCCAGGAAGTCGAACTTGACCAGGCCGGCGGCCTCGACGTCATCCTTGTCGAACTGCGAAACCGCGCTGTTTTCCTGGCCGGGCTGGCAATACAGCGGGCAGAAGTCGGTCAGCTTGCCGGGCGCGATCAGCACGCCGCCGGCGTGCATGCCGATGTTGCGGGTCAGGCCTTCCAGCGGCTTGGCCAGATCCACCAGCGCGCGCACTTCCTCTTCCTGCTCGTAGCGGTCCTTGAAGGCGGGCTCGTCCTTCAGGGTCCGTTCGAGGGTCCAGGGATCCATCGGGTTGAACGGGATCAGCTTGGACAGGCCGTCGCAGAACATGTAGGGCATGTCCAGCACCCGTCCGGCGTCGCGCACCACGGCCTTGGCGCCCAGCGTGCCGAAAGTGGCGATCTGGCTCACGGCGGCGCGGCCGTACTTTTCCTTGACGTAGTCGATGACCCGTTCGCGGTTGTCCTGGCAGAAGTCGATATCGAAGTCGGGCATGGAGACCCGCTCGGGATTCAGGAAGCGCTCGAACAGCAAGTCATAGCGGATCGGATCCAGGTCGGTAATGCCCAGGGCGTACGCTACCAGCGAGCCCGCGCCGGAGCCCCGCCCCGGCCCCACCGGCACGCCGTTGTTCTTGCCCCAGTTGATGAAGTCCTGCACGATCAGGAAGTAGCCGGGGAAGCCCATCTGGATGATGGTCTTGCATTCCCAGCGCAGGCGTTCGTAGTACTGCTCGCGCTTGGACTCGCGTTCGGCGGCGTCCGGGAACAGGAACTCCATGCGCTTTTCCAGGCCCTCTTCCGACAGCTGGACCAGGTAGTCGTCCAGACCCACGCCTTCCGGCGTGGGGAAGTTGGGCAGGCGCGGCTTGCCCAGCACCAGGCTGAGATTGCAGCGCTTGGCGATTTCCACCGTGTTGGCCAGCGCCGAGGGCACGTCGGCGAAGCGCCGCGCCATTTCCTCGGAGCTGAGCAGGTACTGCTCCTTGCTGAACCGGCGCACGCGGCGCGGGTTGGCCAGGATTTCGCCTTCGGCGATGCAGACCCGGGCCTCGTGCGCCTGGAATTCGAATTCGTCCAGGAACTGCACCGGATGCGTCGCCACCACCGGCAGGCCGGCCTCGCTCGCCAGGCGCAGGGCGGCCTGGGTATAGGCTTCGTCGCCGTCCATGCCGGCGCGCTGCAACTCGATGTAGTAGCTGCCCGGGAACAGGTGCGCCCACTGGCGCGCCAGCGCCAGCGCCGACACGGCATTGCCGGCGTCCAGCGCCTGGCCCACGTCGCCGCCGCGCCCGCCCGACAGGGCGATCAGCCCCTCCTGTCCCTGCAGCCATTCGCGGCGGATCTCCGCGCGGCCCTTGCCCTGGTTTGTCAGGAAGGCCTTGGACAGCAATTCGCAGAGATTGAGATAGCCCTGATGGTTGCGCACCAGCAGCAACAGGCGAAAAGGCTTGGCAGGGTCGTCATCGTTGGACAACCAGACATCGCAGCCGGCGATCGGCTTGATGCCGGCACCGCGCGCGCCCTTGTAGAACTTGATCAGGCCGAACAGGTTCGACAGATCCGTCAGGGCGACTGCGGGCTGGCCCAGCTTGGCCACGCGCTTGATGAGGTCGGGGATGCGCACGAGGCCGTCCACGACCGAGAATTCGGAGTGTACGCGCAGGTGAACAAATGGGGGCGGGGTTGTTACGGCTTCTTCGGACATAAAGGGAATTGTACCTAGTCAACGCGGTCCAAGCCGAGGCCTCTGCGCTTGCGCAAGAGACACCGCAGGCGGCTGTGTAACAATACGCGTTGCACGTCATCCTTCATTGTTGACATGAGATTTACGCACGAGATTCACCTATGAAATGGCTAATTCCCGGGATCTGGCTAAGCGCCATCCTGTTTGCGCACTTCCGCGGCCGCGTCAAGCTGCCGCTGGGCCGGCAACTGCTCGACCACTCCGTGCTGCTCGCCCCCATCAACGCCTTCATGGTGCTGGCATCGCGCGTGCCGCCCACGCCCTACCTGACCACGAGCGAAATCGCCGAACTCAAGGTGCTGGACGACAACTGGGAGACGATCCGCGAGGAAGCCATGCAGATGGCCGAGCTGCGCCGCATCAAGGCCGCCGACACCCATAACGACATCGGCTTCAACTCCTTCTTCAAGTACGGCTGGAAGCGCTTCTACCTGAAGTGGTACGACGCCCGCCACCCGTCCGCCGAGGAACTCTGCCCCAAGACCGTCGCCATCCTGAAGACCCTGCCCAAGGTCAAGGCCGCGATGTTCGCCGAACTGCCGCCCGGTGGCCAATTGAACCCGCACCGCGACCCGTTTGCCGGATCCCTGCGCTACCACCTGGGCCTGGTCACTCCCAACGATGACCGCTGCCACATCATCGTCGACGGCGAGCGTTACAGCTGGCGCGACGGCGAAAGCGTGGTGTTCGACGAAACCTACGTGCACGAAGCCTACAACCACAGCGACGAGAACCGCATCATCCTGTTCTGCGACGTGGAGCGTCCGCTGAAATGGCGCTGGGCGGAAGCCTTCAACCGCTGGTTCGGCCGCGTCGTCATGTCCGCCGCCAGCTCGCCCAACGACGGCGGCGACCAGACCGGTGCCATCAACAAGCTGACCCACGCCCACTGGGTCATCGACCAGAAGCGCAAGGCCTTCAAGGCCTGGAACCGCACGGCCTACAAGGCCACCAAGTACGGCCTGATCGCCCTGGTCATCGTGGGCTTCCTGGCCCTGTAAGAAAAGGCGCCCGGAAAATCCGGGCGCCGCTCCGCTTCCTTCCAGCGTCTCCGCCCCTCCGCCCAGCCCAGCCACATCGCGCGAGCGTCCACCGCCACGCCGCCCGCGCCGAAGGGTGGCCTACGAAGCCCCCGCCCGACAACAAACCACAATAGCAATAAAGAAAACCACAAAAGCAATCAACGCTTAAGCAACTCCCAGCTTTTCATCAACCGCTTAACAGAAACTGGCATAGGCGTCCTCAACTCCTGAGCAAACAACGCCACCCGCAACTCCTCCAGCAGCCACCGGAACTCATCCAGCCGCGGATCCGGCGCCCCCTTCAACGCCGACCGCGCCCGCTGATACTGGGTCAGCAACGGCGCCATCTCCGCCACCAGCTTGGCATCCCTGCCCGGATCCGCCCGCAGCTTGTCGATACGCGCCAGAACCGCCTTCAGATACCGCGGAAAATGCGCAAGCTGCGCATAAGGCGTATCGCGGATGAACCACTTGGGCATCAGCGCCCCCAACTGCGCCTGCAAGTCCGCATAGGCCGACGCATGCGGCTTGGCCTGCGGCAGCTTGCGCTGCACCGCCGCCCACTCCGTCAGCACCGCCCCCGCCAGCCGCGCCACTTCCTGCGCCAGGAGGCCCAGCCGGCCCTTGCCCTCGGCCCGTCGGGCCTCGAACTGCTGCTCGTTCACCGGCCAGGGTTCGGCCAGGCAAGCCTGCCCCAGCGCGCAATCGATGATCTGGTCGCGCAGCTCTTCCTGCGTCCCCAGCGTCATGTAGAGCATGCTGATCTTGGTCAGGTCGGTGAGGTTCTTTTCCAGGAACTTGACCTGCTCGCGCAAGCCCAGCCGGAACAGCTTGAGCAAGCCCGCCCGATGATGCTTGCGCGCTTCGTCGGGATCGTCGAACACGTCCAGGTCGCAATGCGCGCCGCGGTCCACCAGCGCCGGATAGCCGATCACCGACTGCCCGCGCCGCTTGATCTCCATGATCTCCGGCAAGGGACCGAAGGACCAGGAGGTCAGGTTCTCATGCGCCAGCGCCTGGGCGACCTGGGTGTCGCTGGCCGCCAATTGCTGGAATGTAGCCTGCGCCTGCTTGCCGAATTCGGCGCGCAGCTGCGCCAGGTTGCGCCCGGCCGCCAGCATGCGGCCATGCTCGTCCACCACCCGGAAATTCATGAACAGGTGGGCCGGCAAAGTCTCCAGCTTGAAATCGCCCGCCGCCGGGCGGACCTGCACCTGGTCCCACATATCGGCGATGATCGCGTCCACCAGCCCCTGCTGCGGATCGGCCTGGCGCTCGAACCAGCGCTCGTAGAAGCCCGCCGCATAGTCCGGCAGCGGCACGCAATGGCGGCGCAGCTTCTGCGGCAGCGACTTCAGGAGCAGATGCACCTTCTCCTTGAGCATGCCGGGCACCAGCCATTCGCAGCGCGCCGGATCGATCTGGTTGAGCGCGAACAGCGGCACCGACAGGGTCACGCCATCGCGCGGCGAACCCGGTTCGAAGTGGTAGTCCAGCGCCATCGACACGCCCTGCCATTCCACCTTCTTGGGGAAGACATCGGTCGTGACGCCAGCAGCTTCGTGCCGCATCAGCTCGTCGCGTGTCAGCATCAGCTTGGCGGCGGCCGCCTTGTCCAGCCCGGACACCCACTTTTCCAGCGAGGCCGTCTGCGAGATGTCGGCCGGCAGTTGGCGGTCGTAGAAGGCGTGGATCAGCTCGTCGTCGACCAGGATATCGGGGCGGCGGGTTTGGTGTTCCAGCTTCTCGATGCCCGCGATCAGCTTGCGGTTGTGCGCCACGAACGCCAGCCGCGTGTCGATCTCGCCAGGCACCAGGGCCTGGCGGATGAACAGCTCGCGGGCGTGGGTCGGATTGACCCGGCCGTAGTGGATCCGCCTGCCCGTGTAGATGGTCAGCCCGTAGAGCGTGGCCCGTTCGTTGGCCACCACCTGCCCCGCCTTCTTTTCCCAGCGCGGGTCGGACCAGTTCTTGCGGATCAGGTGCGCGCCGACCTTTTCCAGCCACACCGGATCGATCCGCGCCACGCAGCGCGCGTACAGGCGCGTGGTTTCGACCAGTTCGGCCGCGACGATCCAGCGCCCCGCCTTCTTCACCAGCCGCGAGCCGGGATGGATATGGAAGCGGATCTCGCGCGCGCCCTGGTAGTGGCCGCCTTCGTCGCTCTTGAAGCCGATATTGCCCAAGAGGCCCGACAGCAGCGCCATGTGCAACTGCTCGTAGGTGGCCTCGATCTGGTTCAGCCGCCAGCCCTGCTCGCCCACCAGGGCGGCCAGCTGGGTATGCACGTCATGCCATTCGCGCAGCCGGATCGGCGACAAGAAGTTCTGGCGCAGCAAGGCCACCAGCTTGCGCTGCGAGGCCTTGTGCTGGACCTGCTCGCCGTACCAGCGCCACAGCTTCAGGAAGGAAATGAATTCGGACTTGTCGTCGGCGAACTTGGCGTGCGCCGCCTCGGCCGCCTCGCGTTCCTGCATGGGCCGGTCACGCGCGTCCTGCACCGACAGGGCCGAGGCGATGATCAGCATTTCGGACAGGCACTGGTGCTCGCGCGCCGCCAGGATCATGCGGCCGATGCGCGGATCGACCGGCAGCTTGGCCAGTTCGTGGCCCGTCTGGGTCAACACGAAGGACGCGCCGGTGCGGGAGGCGTCGGCGTCGTCGTCCGCAGCCGACGCCAGCTCGATCGCACCCAGTTCCTGCAGCAGATGGTAGCCGTCGGCCACCGCCCGGCCCGGAGGCGCCTCGACGAAGGGGAACTGCTCGATATCGTCCAGCTTCAGCGACTTCATCCGCAGGATGACCGAGGCCAGCGACGAGCGCAGCACTTCCGGGTCCGTGAACGGCGCGCGGTTGTTGAAGTCCAGCTCGTCGTAGAGCCGGATGCAGACGCCCGGGCCGACCCGGCCGCAGCGGCCGGCGCGCTGGTTGGCCGAGGCGCGGCTGATCGGCTCGATGCGCAGCTGCTCGACCTTGTTGCGCCAGGAATAGCGCTTGATGCGCGCCAGCCCGCTGTCGACCACGAAGCGGATGCCCGGCACCGTCAGCGAGGTTTCCGCCACGTTGGTGGCCAGCACGATGCGCCGCGCATTGGTGCGTGGATGGAAGATCTGCTCCTGCTCGGCCTGCGACAGGCGCGCGTACAGCGGCAGCACTTCGGTGCCGGCCGGATGGCGCTTGCGCAGCGCCTCGGCCGATTCGCGAATCTCGCGTTCGCCCGGCAGGAACACCAGCACATCGCCCGGGCCATGGCGCGCGCATTCGTCCACCGCGTCGACGATGGCGTCGATCAGGTCGCGCTCTTCGTCGCCCGACATGCGCTCGCGGTCGCGGCCAGGCTTGGCCGGAGCGGCCTCGTCTTCCGCCAGTTCCTCGCGCACGGGGCGGTAGCGGACCTCGACCGGGTACAAGCGGCCGGACACCTCGATGACGGGCGCCAGCTTGTCCTCGGACGCGGCGAAGTGCCGCGCGAAGCGCTCGGCGTCGATGGTGGCCGAGGTGATGATGATCTTCAGGTCCGGGCGGCGCGGCAGCAGCTGCTTCAGGTAGCCCAGCAGGAAATCGATGTTCAGGCTGCGTTCGTGCGCCTCGTCGATGATGATGGTGTCGTAGCGGCGCAGGAGCGGATCGCGCTGCGACTCGGCCAGCAGGATGCCGTCCGTCATCAGCTTGATGGACGCGTTGGGGCCGGTGCGGTCGTTGAAGCGCACCTGGTAGCCCACCACCTCGCCCATGGGCGTGTTCAGTTCTTCGGCGATGCGCTTGGCCACCGAGGTCGCGGCCAGTCGGCGCGGCTGGGTGTGGCCGATCATCTTCTGGCGGCCGCGGCCCAGTTCCAGGCAGATCTTGGGCAGTTGGGTGGTCTTGCCCGAGCCGGTCTCGCCGCTGACGATCACCACCTGATGGCGAGCGATGGCGCGCGCGATCTCCTGGCGCCGCGCGCTGACGGGCAGGTCTTCGGGGTAGGTCACCACGGGGATGGGCCGCTCGGGACGCGGCGCTCGGCGCGCATTCCGCGCTTCCGCGGCCGCCGCGTCCGCGCTCTTGGGCGCACGCGGGCTGGAGGATTCAGGCATGTACGATTTGTCCGGTTAGCCCGGCATTATAAATTTCCGCGGACGCCCTGGCGGCGCGCCGGGGCCAAACCGGAAAATCCGGCACCAAATTGGCACTCTTTTCCTCCTGCGCCGGGGCGCGACGGTCATATAATTTCGCCACGCCGTCGCCTGACGGCGCCATGGCGCGGCACTGCGCCGCGTTTTGACCGACTCTCAGGAATCCTTCCGCCCATCATGCCCGACCTGGAACCAGACACCGTCTCCGCCCTCGAAGCCCCAGAATTCGCAGCCGCCCAGTTCGTCCGATGGTTCCGAGAAGTGGCGCCTTATGTGCATGCGTTCCGAGGCAAGACATTCGTGGTGGCATTCGGCGGTGAACTGGTGCAGGCCGGCGCGCTGAACGCGCTGGTGCAGGATCTGTCGCTGCTGTCCTCGCTGGGCATCCGCCTGGTGCTGGTGCATGGCTCCCGTCCGCAGGTCAACGAGCAGCTGCGCCTGAAGGGCTACACCCAGCAATTCGACCGCGGCCTGTCGCCCACCGACGCCGCGGCGCTGGAATGCGCCAAGGAGGCCGCCGGCGAAATCCGCCTGGACATCGAGGCCGCCTTCAGCCAGGGGTTGCCGAACACGCCCATGTCGCACGCCCACATCCGCGTGATCTCCGGCAACTTCGTCACCGCCCGCCCCACCGGCGTGCTGGACGGCGTGGACTACAAGCACACCGGCCAGGTGCGCAAGATCGACATCGACGCGCTCAAGTTCGCCATCGAAAAGGGCTCGTCCGTGGTGCTGCTGTCGCCGCTGGGCTTCTCCCCTACCGGCGACGCCTTCAACCTGGCCATGGAAGACCTGGCCACCAGCGTCGCCGTGGCGTTGCGCGCTGAAAAACTGATCTTCCTGTCCAGCTCGCAGGGCGTGCTGAACGACGACGGCACGCTGGACACCGAACTGGCCCGGGTCGATGCCGACGCCCTGCTGGCCGGCGGCGAACTCGACGAGGAAACCCATTCCTTCCTGCAATACGCCTCGCTGGCGGTCAAGCGCGGCGTGGCCCGCGCCCACCTGCTGCCGTTCGCGCTGGACGGCAGCGTGCTGCTGGAAATCTTCACTCACGACGGCGTGGGCACCATGGTGGTGGAAGACACGCTGGACGACCTGCGCGCCGCCACCATCGACGACGTGGGCGCCATCCTCAGCCTGATCGAACCGCTGGAAGCGGACGGTACCCTGGTGCCGCGCCCGCGCAGCGTGGTCGAACGCGACGTGGAAAACTTCACCGTGCTGGAGCACGACGGCGTCATCTACGGCTGCGCGGCCCTGCATACCTTTGCCGAAGAACAGATGGCCGAAATGGCCTGCCTGATCGTGCATCCGGAATGGCAGGGCTCGGGCGAAGGCGAAATCCTGCTGCGCCACATGGAGTCGCGCGCGCGCGCCACCGGCGCCAAGCGCCTGTTCGTGCTGACCACGCGGACCTCGCACTGGTTCATGAAGCGCGGTTTCGTGCAAGGCGGCATCGCCGACCTGCCGCGCGAAAAGCAGAACAACTACAACCGCTCGCGCAACAGCCTGGTCTTCATCAAGAAGCTGTAACACCCAGGCTACCCGCAGGGTCCGCAGGGGCTTGGCGCCATCAGGTCGCCAAGCCCGTTAAAATGCAGGATTACTCATTTCTTCCGGCAGCGAACCATGGCCCGTATCGTCAACTGTGTGAAATTGAAGCGTGAAGCCGAAGGGCTGGATTTTCCGCCCTATCCCGGCGAACTCGGCACCAAGATCTGGCAGAGCATTTCCAAGGAAGCTTGGGAAGAATGGAAGGGCATCCAGACGCGTCTGGTCAATGAAAACCGCCTGAACCTGGCGGACGCCCGCGCCCGCAAGTATCTGAAAGAACAGATGGAGCGCTTCCTGTTCGAAGACGGCACCGTCGAAGCGCAGGGCTACGTTCCGCCCTCGGCCTGACCCGGCCGTGCTTTTCCGCCGGTCGCCGCTAGCGGCGGCCGACCCGATCCAGCCCCTCGCCCGCGAGGGGCTGTTCGTTTCCGGCCCCGGCTCCCGCCGCCAAGCCGGCCTTAAGATTCAAGCATCGCTGGCCGTATCATCGCTGTCATGAAAGAAGAATCGCGCCTGTCCCCGTCCGCCGCCCCCTCCTCGCCCATCGAACGCGCGCTAGGCATCGCGCCCGACCGCCGCACGGGTACGCTGCAGGACGTGCGGCACGTGGTGATCCTGATGCAGGAAAACCGGTCCTTCGACCACTATTTCGGCACCTTGCCCGGCGTGCGCGGATTCGCGGATCCGCATCCCGCCCCCACGCTGGCCGGCAATGTACTGACGCAGGCGGACGGCGCAACACGGGTTCGGCCCTATGCCCTGCAGGCGGAATACGCCAGCGATGCGCAGGTGGGCTACATCACGCCGCATACCTGGGACGACGCGCAGCGCGCCTGGAACGACGGCCGCATGGATCAATGGCTGCCCGCCAAGAGCCGGCTGGGCATGGGCGCCTATCGCAGCGCGGAGGTGCCGTTCCAGACCGCGCTGGCAAACGCCTTCACCCTGTGCGACGCCTATCATTGCTCGATCCACGCCGGCACCAATCCCAACCGCCTGTTCCTCTGGACCGGCACCAATGATCCGCAAGGCCTGGCCGGAGGACCGGCGCTGGTCAACACGTTTGACCGCCCGGGCCCCGCCAGCGAAGGCTACGCCTGGACCACCTATCCCGAGCGCCTGCAGGACGCCGGCGTGGATTGGCGCATCTACCAGGACATGGCGGACAACTACCACGACAACCCGCTGGCCGGCTTCCGGCAATACCGGCGCCAGCATGCGGGCGCAGCCGCCGACGCCCCCTTGCGCGACCGCGGCCTGTCCACTTGCACGCTGGACCAACTGGCCCGCGATATCGCCGACGGCACGCTGCCGCAGGTGTCGTGGATCATTGCGCCCACGGCCGATTCCGAACACCCCGAGGTCTCGTCGCCGGCCCGGGGCGGCGCCTACACGGAGCGCGTGCTGGACATCCTGACCCGCAATCCGGAGGTCTGGAGCCGCTGCGTGTTCTTCGTCACCTACGACGAGAACGACTGCTTCTTCGACCACATGCCGCCGCCCGCGCCGCCGGCCCGCGCAGCCGACGGCCTGTCGGGCGGCCTGTCCACGGTCGAACTGGATGGCGAATACCATGACGCGCGCCACGGGCCCAGCGCCGCCACGCCGGACGACCCCGCCGGCCTGCACGGCCGCGGATTCGGCCTGGGGCCGCGCGTGCCGATGCTGGCGGTCTCGCCCTGGAGCCGCGGCGGCTGGGTCAATTCCCAGGTGTTCGACCACACCTCGGTGATCCGCTTCCTGGAGGCGCGCTTCGGCGTGCTCGAACCCAATATCAGCGCCTGGCGGCGCGAGATCGCCGGCGACCTGACCTCGGCCTTCGATTTCGCCGGGGACCATATCGCGGCCCCTTCAGGCCCGCGGCGGGCCTGCGCCCTGCCCTATGCGCTGGAGATCCAGGGCAGGATGGCCGCCGACGGCGGACACTACCGGTTGACCCTGCGCAACCCCGGCGCCGCGGGCGCGGTGCTGCATGTCTACGACCGCCGCGCGCTGGAACTTGCCCCGCGCCGCTATACCGTGGGCGCAGGCGCGCGGCTGGACGACGGCTGGCGCCTGCACGATGGCGGCGCATATGACTTGTGGCTGTTGGGTCCCGACGGCCTGCACCGGCAGTTCCGCGGCGATGCGCGCGATGCCGGCGCACTGGAGGCGCAAGTCACGCCGACGGCGACTGGCCTGAGCCTGCGTCTCGTCAATCGCGGCGAGGCGCCGCAGCCGGTGAAAGTGGAGTCGCGCATCGGCGACGGCTGGTGCGCCATGGCGCACGTGCAGGCGGACGGCGCGCTGGAACTCGCCTATGGCGGTTGCCAGGGGTGGTACGACCTGGAGATCAGCGCGCCCGCCATGCCGGCCTTCTGCCGCAGGCTGGCCGGCCGCGTCGACGCCGGCAAACCCGGCCTGCCGGACCCGCGCCTGCAAGCTGGGGCGACGCTGCCGCTGGACTGACGCGAGGCGTCTGAGGGACGCCGCAACGCAGGCTTCGACGCCAAACGCCCGGCGAGAACCCGCCGGGCGTCCGACAGCGATGATTACTCTTCCGTGCCCTCTTCTTCTTCGCCGCGCGCCAGGCGCTCGGTGTTCTTCACGCCGGTGTGGCGCACGTCGGCACCCTTGACCATGTAAATGACGCGCTCGGACATGTTCTTGGCGTGGTCGCCGATGCGTTCCAGCGCGCGCGCGATGAAGATCATGTCGATGGCGCGCGAAATGGTGCGCGGATCCTCGATCATGTAGGTGATCAGGTGGCGCAGCGCGCCCTTCCATTCCTTGTCCACTTCCTTGTCGCTGCGCACGACGGCCGCGGCCTGGATGGGATCCAGGCGGGCGAACGCGTCCAATGCCTGATGCAGCATGGTGCGGACTGCGGCGGCCATGTGGCGCAGTTCGATCACCGGAATATGGCGCAGCTCAGCCTCGTGGATGCGGCGCGCGACGGTGGCGACCTTCTCGGCTTCATCGCCGGAACGCTCCATGTCGGTCAGCATCTTGGACACGGCCATCAGCATGCGCAGGTCGATGGCGGTGGGCTGGTGGCGCGCCAGGATGCGGCTGATGCTTTCGTCGATTTCGACTTCGTGGCGGTTGACTTCCTTTTCCCGCTCACGAACCTTGTCGACCAAGGACATGTCGCCGCTGGCGAGCGCGTCGATGGCCTCCTGGATCATGGCTTCCACCAAGCCGCCCATTTGCAGGAACTGCGAACGGACGCTTTCGAGGTCCGCATCGAACTGCTTGTTTGTATGCTCCGACATCCGGGCTCCCTGCGTGGTTGGTCTCATTGCACTGCCCTGAAAAAAGGAAATTACAAGGTGGGCCTGCACAACCCGCAAGGTTATGACCCAAGTGTGACAGGATTATGAATGCGCCCCCGGGCGCCTGCAAGGCAAGGCGGCCGGGGTGCCGGGTCCAGGAGCCGCGGCAGGTCTCAGGCGCGGCGATCCAGGCGGCGGATGCCGTTCTGCGTGGCCAGCAGCGCCACGTCGGCGCCGGCGATCGCGAACAGGCCGCAAGTCACCACGCCCGCCAGGTTGTTGACGCGGGCTTCGAGGCCCTGCGCGTCGGTGATGGACAGGCCGGACACGTCCAGGATGATGTTGCCGTTATCGGTGACGAATCCCTCGCGCAGCTTGGGCTGGCCGCCCAGCATCGCCAGGGCGCGCGCCACGGACTCGCGGGCCATGGGAATGACTTCGACCGGAAGCGGGAACTTGCCCATGGTCTGCACCAGCTTGGATTCGTCGGCGATGCAGATGAAGCGCCCGGCCACCGAGGCCACGATCTTCTCGCGCGTCAGCGCGCCGCCGCCGCCCTTGATCATGTGCAGGTTGGCGTCGATCTCGTCGGCGCCGTCGACATAGATCGGCATCGTCGTGATGTCGTTCAGGTCCAGCACCTTCAGTCCATGCCCGGCCAGCCGGGCGGCGCTGCGCTCGGAGCTGGCCACCGTGCCGCCGATCCGGCCCTTGAAACGGGCCAGGCCATCGATGAAGAGATCGGCCGTGGACCCCGTGCCCACGCCGATGATGGCGTCCGGGCCGGCGACCTGTTCAACGAATTCCAGGGCCGCGTCGGCGGCTTGCTGCTTGAGTTCTTGCTGGGAAAGCATGGCGAAAAATGCGGGAAGGTTGCTCGAGCCAGGAAATTTAGCATGCGGCGGCGGGCCACGCCCGCGCCAGGATCGCCTGGGCATCCGTGCCGGCGGCGAGTTCGCCGAACACGCCGCCGCGCGTGTTCAGGCGGCTGGCGGCGAAGGCTTGCGCCACCGGCGCGGGCGCATGCTGGATCAGCAAGGCGGCCTGCCACAGCCGCGCCAGACCTGCAGCGATGCGGCGCGCCTGGAACTCGGCCTGGGCCTCGTCGGCCAACAAGGCCCGCCAGCGCGTCAGCGCGTCGTCGAAGTCCTGGTACTGCCCCGTCGCCTGCCCGAACTCGCGCTCCAGTGCAGGCAGCGCTGCGGCCTCGCGCTGCAAGGCCCGCAGCACGTCCAGCGCCATCACGTTGCCGGAACCTTCCCAGATGGAGTTGACCGGCGTTTCGCGGTAAAGCCTGGGCATGGGACCGTCGTCCACGTAGCCGTTGCCGCCGCAGACCTCCATGCATTCGGCCACCGCGGCGATGGCGCGCTTGCAGACCCACAGTTTGGCGGCGGGCGTACCCACGCGGACCAGGGCCCGCGCTGAGGCGTCGGCGCGTTCGTCCACCGCGCGCGCCAGCCGCAGGCCCAGCGCCATGGCCGCCTCGCTTTCGAGCGCCAGGTCAACCAGCACGTTGCGCATGAGGGGCTGATCGATCAGGGGCTTGCCGAAGGCGCGCCGATGCCGCGCATGATGGACCGACTGCACCAGCGCCTGCCGCAGCAGCGCCGCGCTGCCCAACACGCAATCCAGGCGCGTGGTGGCCGCCATCTCCAGCAGCACCGTCAGGCCGCGGCCCGGTTCGCCCACCATGACGCCCCAGGCGTCCTCGAATTCGACCTCGGCGCTGGCATTGCTGCGATTGCCAAGCTTGTCCTTCAGCCGGCGCACGCGCACCGCATTGCGCGGCCCGTCCGGTATCCAGCGCGGCACGAAAAAGCAGCTGAGCCCTTCATCGGTCTGCGCCAACACCAGGTGTGCGTCGGCTTGCGGCACCGAGAAAAACCATTTGTGTCCGACCAGCAGATAGGCGCGTCCACGGCCGGCCGCGCCCACCGGCGTGGCGCGCGTGGTGACGGCGCGCAGGTCGGAGCCGCCCTGCTTTTCGGTCAGGCCCATGCCGATGAGGGCCGAGCGCTTGGCGGCCAGCGGCGCGTCGGCGCCGTCGAACTCGCGGGAATACAAGGCGTTCAGCCACTGCCCGCCGAAATCCACCACGCCTGGGGGTTCGCGCTGCAGCAGCGGCACCGCCGCGAAAGTCATGGTGGTGGGACACAAGGTGCCCGCCTCGACCTGCCCCTGCATCACATAGGCGGCTGCCCGCGCCACCTGCGCGCCCGGCTCGGGCTGCGCCCAGGCGCGGCTGTGCAGGCCGCGCGCCATGATGCCGCCCATCAGCAGATTCCATGACGGGTGGAATTCGACGCGGTCGATGCGGTGGCCGCCGCGGTCGTAGCTGATCAGGCGCGGCGGGCAGCGGTTGGCCTGGGCGCCGGCCTCCAGCGTCTGCGCCCGGCCCAGCCAGGCGCCATGCGCCGCCAAGTCTGACACCCAGGCTTGCGCGCCTTCGCGCCGCACCGCCTCGCGCAAGGCCGGATCGGTCTCGTACAGGGAGTAGTCCTCCAGGGGCGGCACCTGGTTGGATACGGCGTGCGTCGCAAACGATGACATGGCGGCTCCCTGGATCGGTCCATTGATGCGCCGCTGGCCCGCGGCGCGGTCTGCCCCTTGCGCCCTACCTGGCCATCGGCGCCACCAGGGCCCAGGGCCGCAGCGCCTCGACCTGCGCCGCCAGTTCCAGCAGCATCGCCTCGCTGCCCAGCGGCCCCATGACTTGGATGCCGATGGGCAGGCCGTCGGACGACATGCCGAAGGGGATGGAGATGGCGGGCATGCCGGTCAGGTTGGCCAAAGGCGCAAACGGCGAATAGCCGATGACGCCCTTCTTGCCCAAACGGTAGGCCAGGTAGTCGGCATTGTCCATGGCGTAGCGGCCGATGGGCGCCGGCGGCTGCGCCAGCACCGGGCTCAGGAACAGGTCATAGCCCTGCGCGCCGTCGCGCTCCAGGAAGCGGCCGACCCGGCGCGTGATCTCGTGGCAGGTATCGACGCAGGCCACGTATTGCGCGCCGGAGATCGCGCGGGCGTATTCGCGCGCGCCCAGCGTGGTCGGCTGCAGTTCATCGGCGGCCAGCCGTCGGCCGCGCGCGGCCACGAAGGCGTCGATGGCATTGGCCGCCGCGCTTGCGATCAGCGGCAGCATGGGCGACAAGACCTCCTCGGAGCCCACCGGCGGCGCGGCGGGCGCCAGTTCATGGCCCAGCGAAGCAAAGAGGCGGACGGCCTCGTCCACCGTCGCCGCCACTTCGGGATGGATGGCCTCGCCCTCGTAGGTCGTGTTGACGAAGGCGATGCGGCGCCGTGCGGCCGACTGCGGATCGGCCGCGATGCGCGCCACCACGGCGCGGTAGGAGTCCGCGGGCAGCGCCGGCGCGGCATAAGGCGCGCCCACGTCGGCGCCAGCGCTGATGTCCAGCGACGCCGCGCAGTCGCGCACCGACAGGGTCATCATGTGTTCGGTGGCCAGGCCGCCCCAGCCCTCTCCCTTCAGCGGGCCCAGCGGCATCAGGCCCCGCGAGGGCTTCAGGCCCAGCACGCCGCAGCAGGACGCAGGAATGCGGATCGACCCGCCGCCATCGCTGCCATGGGCGATGCGCACCATGCCGCTGGCCAGCGCCGCGCCCGCGCCGCCGCTGGATCCGCCCGCGCTGTGGCCGGTCTTCCAGGGATTCTGCGTGGCCGGGCCGTAGACCGGGGATTCGGTGGTGGGACTCAGGCCCAGCTCTGCGCTGGTCGTGCGGCCGAACGGAATCAGGCCGGCGCGGCGGTAGCGCTTGACGATCTCGGCGTCGACATTCCATACCACCTGGCCATAAAGCACCGAGCCCATGGCGCTGGGCAGGCCCAGCGCGGCGGTGCCCAGGTCCTTGAGCAAGGTGGGTACGCCCAGGAACGGACGGTCCTGCAGCTGCGCCGAGCGCTGCGCCTGCGACATACCGGCGAGATCCTCGTCCAGCGACTGCGCCAACCGCAGGCCGATTTCCGCCTGCAGGCCGCAGGCGGCGTTGATCGAGGGATTGCGGGCCGCCACCCGGTCCACCGCCTGCTGCATCGCAGCAAGCGCAGTGGTGGCCCCTTGCGCGATATCGGCGCCCAGCGCCGTCGCGTCCAGGGTGGAGGAATCATGGCGTTCAGCGGTGCTCATGCTTGCAATGCTCCAGGTGTCGACGGCGGATCGCCGCTAGCGCCAGGATATCGGCAGTCGCGGCGGGCAACAAGCGCGCGCCCCTGCGATGCCGTTTCGGCCGGATCAGTTCGGGCCCGCGGCCTGCAGCCCCTCCTGGTCTTCCTCGTCGTCCGCGGCAGCGCCCTCGTCCACCGCGCCCAGCAGGAGCCGGGCATCGGCTTCGGGCAGCGCCTCGACGGCCTTCAAGTTCTTGAGCATGGCGCGGGTACGGACTTCCGTCTGGCCGATCTTGTTGCTGGCGGTGTCCAGCGTCTTCTTGACGCTGGCCAGGGATTCGCCGAACTTGCCGAATTCCGTCTTGACCGCGCGCAGCACCTGCCAGACCTCGGACGAGCGCTGCTCGATGGCCAAGGTGCGGAAACCCATCTGCAGGCTGTTCAGCAACGCCGCCAGGTTGCTGGGGCCGGCCACGTTGACGCGCAGGTCGTGCAGCTTGTCCAGCAGGCCCGGGCGGCGCAACACCTCGGCATACAGGCTTTCGGTGGGCAGGAACATGATGGCGAAGTCGGTGGTGTGCGGCGGCGCCACGTACTTCCCGGCGATCAGGCGCGCCTGCAATTCGACCGCACGGCCCAGCGCAGCCCCGGCGTTCTTCACGCCTTCGGTGTCCGCGGCTTCCTGCGCGTCCATGAGGCGCTCGTACTCTTCCTTGGGGAACTTGGCGTCGATCGGCAGCCAGACAGGTTCGCCGCCGTCGCCGCGTCCCGGCAGGCGGATGGCGAACTCCACCACCGCGTCGCTGCCCGGCACGGGCTTGATATTGCTGGCGTACTGGTCCGGCGTCATGTTGTCCTCGATCAGCCTGGCCAGTTGCACTTCGCCCCAGGTGCCGCGCGACTTCACGTTGGTCAGCACCCGTTTCAGGTCGCCCACGCCGGCAGCCAGCGCCTGCATTTCGCCCAGGCCCTTGTGCACGGCCTCCAGGCGGTCCGACACCAGCTTGAAGGACTCGCCCAGGCGCTGCTCCAGCGTGGCGTGGAGCTTTTCGTCCACGGTGCGGCGCATTTCATCGAGCTTGGCGCTGTTGTCGGTTTGCAACGATTGCAGGCGCTGATCCACCGTGGCGCGCACTTCCATCAGGCGCCGCTCGTTGATCTGGATGAGGCCCTGCAACTGCTCGGAGAAACCTGCGGCGAAGCGCGCCAGGGATTCCGCCGACTCCGCGCGCGCGGCCTGGGCATCGCGCGACAGCCCGGCGCGCAAGTCGCCATGCGACTGCGACAGTTCCACCCGCAGGGCGCGCGTGGAGTCCGCGAATTCGCTGCGCAGGCCGCGCTGGCCTTCCGCGATGTCGGAACGCAGCGCGCGCTCGGTCCGCTCCAGGCTTTCCAGCAGCGCGTCGAGCCGGTCGTCCCTTGCGGGCGGGCGCAGCCAGGCCAGCAAGGCCGCCAGAAAGGCCAGAACAGCGCCGCCCGCGGCGATCCAAAGCAGATGAATGTCGTTCAAAAGATGCGTCTCCAAAGCCGGGATTGTAGGACTCCGACCACGTCTTCCCAGGTAAATCCGACCGAGATTCGGCATCTGGCGGACTCATGCTCCGGCTCAAGGATTAAACTTGGGAGCATCCAAACAGGCTTGATCTCCTCTTGAACCCCGCAGATCCCCCCCTCTGTACGCCCGCGGCGTCTTTCCAGTCCATCTTCGGGCCGCTGGACCTGAACGCCGCCACGCCGCTCGCCTCCGGCCATGACCGGCACATCTTCCAGCACCCCAACATGCCGTCCTTGCTCGTCAAGGTCATGGACATGCGCGCCCGCGCGATTTACCTGGAAGCCCGCCCGTTCAAGCGCTGGTACAAGCAGTACCAGCGCGAAAGCGCGTACCGCGTCTACCTGACCGAACTCTACGAATACGTCACCACCACCACCCGCCCCTCGGGCGTATGGCAGGTGCCCATGGCGCGCATACTCGGCGTTGCCCAAACCACCCTGGGCCTGGGCCTGGTGGTCGAGAAAATCCGCGACGCCAACGGCAACATCGCTCCCACCGTGACGGACCTGGCCAGGGCGGGCAAGCTGGACGATGCCCTAGGCGCGCAGCTGGACGAATTCTTCCAGGACCTGGCCGACGCCCACGTGGTCCTGCACGACGTCTCCGCCAGCAATATCGCCTGCGGCCTGAACGCAGACGGCAAGCAGGGCCTGTACCTGATCGACGGCTTCGGCGGACTGCCCCTGATTCCGATCTATGCCTGGAGCAAGCGCCTGAACAGCCGGCGCGTCCAGCGCAAGTACGCGCGCATGCGCGCGGCCCTGGCCGAGCGCATCGCCAACGGCACTGTCTGAAGCGCCCGCCCAGACCGCGACCGCGCAGGTCAGTTACGGCTGCGGAGCCTGCCGCAGCACCACGCCCTGGCGGTCCACCCAGACATAGTCATGGCCGGCGCGCTGTCCGCGGCGCAACGGATTGCGCGTGCAGAAGGCGGCGTAGCCCGGGTCGACAAAGCGGTAGTGCAGATGTTCGTCCCGCCCCAGGGGTATGCCCAGGCGCGTGGTGCAGATCAGGGCCTCGGGCGATTCCCCCACATCCTCCACATACAGTGCCTGCGGATCGAAACGGCGCGCGTCCCAGTCCGGCACTTTCAGGCCCAGCGCCCGGCACAGCAGGGTCTGGCCGGCGCACAGGCCGGAGACCGGCCGCGGCCGCCCCTGCGCATCCGGATTCAACTGCAGCATGCGGGCCAGCGCCTGCGGTCCGGACAGCGTGTCCGTCCAGGGATAGGCGGATTTGATCAGCACGGCATTGCCCGGCCCGCCGGCGCTGAAGTTCAGCGAATCGCCGCCACGGGCGTAGTACATGTAGACCGTGCCGCCGTCCATGAACAGGGCCCGTCGCTTGTGCGTGTACCCCAGCGACGCATGGCTGCCCTTCTCTTCCAGGTAATAGGCTTCGGTCTCGATGATGCGGGCCGACAGCCACAGGCCGCCCACGCGGTGCCGGATGACCTTGCCCGGCAGCTCGCGCGCCAGCTGCAAGGCGTCGCGGTCGAAAAAGGCGTCGGGCAATGCCTGGCCGGCAGCGCCTGGCGCCTGGCCGGACTGGGCCCGCGCCTCAGGCGAACCGTTCGCCGTAGCGTTTTTCGCTGAAGCCAACGCTCACCTCGCCATCGGGCGTGACCGTAACCGGGCGGCGCACCAGCGCCGGGTACTCGGCGATCAATTGGCTCCACTGGGCATCGGTGTGCGCCGTCTTGCGATCTTCGGCCAAGTTGCGCCAGGTCATGGACGTGCGGTTGACCAGCTTTTCCCAGCCGCCGACCTGGTCCGCCCAGGACTTCAGCGTGGCCGCGGGCACCGGGTTGTCGCGGTAGTCCACGAACGCGTGGGCGACGCCATGCGCGGTGAGCCAGTCGCGCGCCTTGACGCAGGTGCTGCATTTGGTCAGGCCGTACAGGGTGGTTTGCTTCATTTGGATTCGGACTCCTTGCGCCATTGCATGCGGTTGGCCAGGATCACGCAAGTGCCGACCGCCAGGATGAATAGGGTCGCCAGCGCGTTGATCTCGGGTTTCAATCCCAGGCGCACCCGCGAAAAGACTTCCATAGGCAGCGTGCTGGAGCTGGGGCCGGACAGGAACGAGGCCAGCACCACGTCGTCCAGCGACAGGGTGAAGGACAGCAGCCAGGCCGAGGCGAGCGCCGGGGCGATCAGCGGCAGCGTGATCTTGAAGAACACGGTCATGGGCGTGGCGCCCAGATCCAGCGCAGCCTCTTCCAGCGAACGGTCCAGGTCACGGATGCGCGTCTGGATGACGACCGCGACGAAGGCCATGCACAGGGTCACGTGGCCGACCCAGATCGTGAAGATGCCGTTCTCCGCGGGCCAGCCCAGGCTGCCGCGCAGTTCCACGAACATCAGCAGCAAGGAAATGCCCAGCACCACTTCGGGAATGACCAGCGGCGCGCTGAGCATGCCCACGTACAGCGCGAAGCCGCGGAAGCGCCCCATGCGGCCCAGCACGTAACCGGCCCAGGTGCCGATGATGACCGCAGCGGTGGCGGTCATGGCGGCGATGCGGAACGACAGCCAGGCCGCGCGCAGCAGCGCGTCGTCGTTGAACAGCGAGTGATACCAGCGGAACGAGAAGCCGGTCCAGGACGTGACGGTGGGCGACTCGTTGAACGAGAACACCATCAGGCTGATGATGGGCACGTACAGGAAGAAGTACCCCAGCCCCAGCACCACGGCGCGCAAAGTCTTGTTGGGCCCGTTCATTTGCGGCCTCCGCTCGCCTGCTCCTGCTGCTTGACCTGGTTGTATTGGAAGACCACCAGCGGCACCAGCAGCAACAGCACCATCACGCAGGTCACGGCAGAGGCCATGGGCCAGTCGGCGTTGTTGAAGAATTCATTCCACATCACGCGGCCCATCATGAGCGTATTGGCGCCGCCCAGCATTTCCGGAATCACGTATTCGCCCACTGCCGGGATGAACACCAGCATGGCGCCCGCGATCACGCCCTGGCGCGACAACGGCACGGTGATCTGCCAGAACGCCTGCCAGGGCTTGGCGCCCAGGTCGTAGGCGGCTTCCAGCAGGCGCAGGTCCATCTTCACCAGCGTCGCGTACAGCGGCAGGATGAAGAAAGGCAGATAGGCGTAGACCATGCCGATATAGACAGCGACGTCGGTGCGGTAGATTTCCAGCGGGCTGGAAATGATGCCCAGGCCCTGCAGCAGGTTGTTGAGCAGGCCGTCGTTGCGCAGGATGCCCACCCAGGCGTACACGCGCAGCAGCAGCGAAGTCCAGAACGGCAGGATCACGCCCAAGAGCAGCAGGTTGCGCACCGCGGGCGACGAACGCGCGATGTAGTAGGCGATGGGATAGCCGATCAGCACGCAGAAGAGCGTGGTGATGGCGGCTATCTTCACCGAATTCAGGTAAGTGGCGAAGTACAGGCTGTCCGTGAAGAGCAGGATGTAGCCGCGCAGGTGCAGGCTGAACTGCACCGCCTCGTCCTTGAATTCGGCCAGCGAGGTATACGGCGGAATGCCGAACTTCAGCTCGGCGAAACTGATCTTCAGGACCAGCAGGAACGGCACCAGCAGGAACAGCACCAGCCAGGCGAACGGCGGCACCACCGCCAGCGCCCGGCCCGACGGCAACCAGTCGCGGGGCGAAAAGCGGATCATGACGCCAGCACCGTGGCGCTGTCGGCGTCCCAGCTGACGAAGATCTCTTCGTCGATGCCGGGCGCATCCATCTGGACCAGCAACTGGCTGGGCACGCTGGCCTCCACCGTCTTGCCGGAATCCAGGCGGATCTGATAGAGCGCGTAGCTGCCCATCCACGCCATGTGGCTGACCATGCCGTGGGCCCAGTTGTATTCGGCCTCGGGCTGCTCGCGCGACACCACCAGCCGTTCAGGCCGGATGGAGACGTGCACTTCCATGCCCAGCGGCTCGCTCACGCCATGGTTGACGAAGAGCGGACGGGTCAGTTCGCCGCACTCGATGGCGACGTGATCGGGCTCATCGACCACGATGGTCCCGGTGAACATATTGGTCGAACCGATAAAGCTGGCGACGAAGCGGGAATTCGGAAAGGCGTAGACGTCCTGCGGCGTGCCGCATTGGACGATCTGGCCTTCGGTCATGACGGCCAGGCGGTGGGCCATGGTCATGGCTTCTTCCTGGTCGTGCGTGACCATGATGCAGGTCACGCCGACCTGCTCCAGGATCTTCACCAGTTCGATCTGGGTCTTCTGGCGGATCTGCTTGTCCAGCGCGGACATGGGTTCGTCCAGCAGCAGCAGCTTGGGCCGCTTGACCAGGCTGCGCGCCAGCGCCACGCGCTGCTGCTGCCCGCCCGACAACTGGTTGGGTTTGCGCCGCGAATAGCCGGCCATCTGCACCAGGTCCAGGGCTTCGAACACGCGGTCATGGATCTCGGCCCGGTCCACGCCTTCCTGCTTCAGGCCGAAGGCCACGTTGGCCTCGACCGTCATGTGCGGGAACAGCGCGTAGGACTGGAACATCATATTCACGGGCCGGCGGTACGGCGGCATATGGGTGATGTCCTCGCCGTCCAGGAAAATCTGGCCCGAGGTGGACTCCTCGAAGCCCGCCAGCATACGCAGCAGGGTCGACTTGCCGCTGCCCGAACTGCCGAGCAGGGCGAAGATCTCGTTGCGCTTGACCGAGAGATTGACGGAACGGACGGCGACCACATCGCCGAAGATCTTTACGACATCGGAGATCCGGACGAACTCGTCCGGATCGGCCGAATGCTGCGCCGAGTAACGGCTATCGCTCATGATGACTTATCTTCCAGACTTCAGCTCGGACCACATCCGGTTTTGCAGGCGTTGGATGTTCAAGGGCAGCGCCTTGATCACGTACAGGGTCTTGGAGACCTCCGCCGGCGGGTAGATCATGGGATTGTCCGCCACGTCCTTGACCACGTACTGCCGCGCCTCTTTGTTGGCGTTGGGGTAGAACATGGTGTTGGTGATGGCCGCGTGCACCTTGGGCGTTTCGATGTAGTTGATGAAGGCCAGCGCCTCTTCGGGATGCGGCGCATCCTTGGGGATGACCATCAGGTCGAACCAGGCGGGCGCGCCGCCCTTGGGAATGAAGTAGTTCACTTCATACGCCTTCTTGGCGTCCTGGGCGCGCTTGCGGGCGATCATCACGTCGCCGGAGAAACCGTAGACCATGCACAGGTCGCCCACGGCCAGCTCGTCGATGTAGCCCGACGAGCTGAACTGGCGGATGTACGGGCGAATCTTCATCAGCACTTCCAGCGCGGCCTTGTAGTCGTCCGCGTTGGTGCTGTTGGGATCCTTGCCCAGATACTTGAGCACGGCCGGGAACACCTGGGCAGCCTCGTCCAGCATCGAAATGCCGCACTCTTTCAGCTTGGCGGCGTTCTCGGGCTTGAAGATCATGTCCCAGTTGGCCAGGTCCACGCCATCGCCCATGATCTGCTTGACCTTGGTGACGTTGTAGCCCAGGCCGTTGGTGCCGTAGCCCCAGGGGATGGCGTACTCGTTGCCGGGATCGACGGTGGCGACCAGCGCCATCACTTCGGGATCCAGGTACTTCCAGTTCGGGATCTTGGACTTGTCCAGCTTCTGGAACAGGCCGGCCTCGATCTGGCGCGAGGCGTAATGCGTGGACGGGACAACGACGTCATAGCCCGATTTGCCGGCCAACAGCTTGGCCTGCAGGGTGTCGTTGCTGTCGTAGACGTCATAGCGGACCTTGATGCCGGTTTCCTTTTCGAAACCGGGAATCGTGTCCGGAGCCGTATATTCGGCCCAGTTGTAGACGTTGACGACCTTGTTCTGCGCCATCGCTGCCGAAGAGGCCGCCGTGACCAGCATCGCCCCAAGCGCCAAGCGCATACCCGCCCGTAGTTTCATCACCAGCCCCCTTGCGTTATGCCGTATGTGACAGGAGTACCAAAAGGCGAAATGATAAAGCTTTTTAGCGCTGACCTGCCCAACTTTGCCGGCTAATTGGCGCGATTCGGGCCTGATGGCGGCAATTGGCCGCCCGCGCCCGGTCAGGGCTGGATTCCCACGCCCCAGGCCGTCCAATAGCTGTCGCGCAGGCGCAGCCAGAAGCGCTCGCCCTCTTCTCCGGCCACCTTGCGCAGCGAGCGGCGCAGGCGATCCAGATTGCCCTGGCGCTGCCGATCCGACAGGGAGCCTTGCGTGCCACGGTCGAAATCGATCAGCCAGACGCGGCCGTCGCTGCCCACCAGGATGTTGAAGGCGTTGAGGTCGGCATGCCAGACGCCGACCCGGTGCATGCGCACGATGGCCTCGGCCGCTGCCTGCCAGACCGGCTCGGCCAGCACCTGGGCCAGGGGCCGCACGCCGGGGATGCGCTCGACCACGATGGCGGCGCGGTAGATCGGGCCCTGCCGCCAGTACGCGGCAGCCAGCGGCGCAGGCACCGCCAGGCCCTGGGCGCGCATGGCGGCCAGCAGGCGGTATTCGCGGAAGCTGCGGGTTCGGGCCTCGCCGTTCCAGAGATAGGCGTCACGGCTGATGCGCGCGATCATCCCGCCGCGGCGGTAGCGCCGCAACACGCCCTGCCAGCCCGCGCCCTGCACGAACCAGGCCGCCTGGCGCCCGCCGGCGTCCACCGGCCGCGCCCGCTCGCCGTAGTGCGCAGGGTTGAACAGGTCCGGGCCGGCCTCGACCAGCCGCGAGGGATCGCTCAGCATGGCTCCGCCCAGCGGGCCGGACCAGGCCTGGCGCCGCTCGCCGGATCGGGAATCGTCTTCAGCCTTCACGGTTGCGCATCCAGTCGGCCACGCCATAGAAGGACTGCAGCAGGCGATCCACCAGGGCCGGTTCTATGCCCTGGTCTTCCATGGCCCGGCCGATACAGGTGACCCACTGGTCACGCTCGACCTCGCCGATCGAGAACGGCAGGTGCCTGGCGCGCAGCCGCGGATGGCCGAAGCGTTCTATATAGTGGTCCGGACCGCCGAAGTAGCCGCAAAGAAACCAGAACAGCTTGTCGCGCGCCTGGTCCAGGCTGGGGCCATGGGCGGCGCGCAGCTCTTTCAGGTCGGGCTCCATGTCCATCAGGTCATAGAAACGGTCCACCAGGGCGCGCACGCCCGGCTCACCGCCGAGTAGGTCAAAAATACTGCTGGAATTTTCCACGGGTTCGGTAATCGTATGGATGCGCGTCGGCATCAGGTTTCTCGTAGGGTGACCAGGGGCGGCGTGCGCAACACGCCGCGCAGGGCCAGGGCGCCGCCGGCCCAGGCGCCCAGCATGCCCGCAGCAATGCCCGCCAGCCACGGCCAGAGGCTGAGAGTAATAGTGAAATCAAAGACCTGCGTTGACAAAGCCCAAGCGATCGCGGTGGCGCCAGCCGCCGCCAGCAGGCCGGCCAGGCCGCCCACCGCCCACAGCTCGATGCGCTGCGAACGCGCCAGCTGGCTGCGGGTCGCGCCCAGCGCGCGCAGCACGGCGGCTTCGCGCATGCGCTCGTCACGCGTGGCGGTCAGCGCCGCGGACAGCACCAGCACGCCGGCCGCCAAGGTGAACAGGAACAGCAGCTGCACGGCCTTGCCCACCTCGTTCAGCACGGACTGCAGTTGCTGCAGGATGGCGCCCACGTCGAACACGGTCAGGTTCGGGAACTCGCGCACCAGCGCGGGCAGGACCGAGGCCTTTTCGGGCGGCAGGTAGAAGGAAGTGATCCAGCTTTGGGGCATGTCGGCCAGCGCGGCGGGCGTCAGGATGGCGAAAAAATTGACGCGCATCGTATCCCAATCGACCCGGCGCGTGCTGGTCACGGCCACCTCGACCTGCTGGCCCGCCACGTCGAAGGTCATCTTGTCGCCCAGCGCCAAGCCCAGCGTCTTGGCCAGGCCGGACTCCAGCGACACCTCGGCCGCGCCGGGTTCCAGCCAGCGGCCCTGCTCGATGCGGTTGGACGAGGGCAACTCGTCGCCATAGGACAGGTTGAACTCGCGGTCCACCAGGCGCTTGGCGCGGGGCTCCTCATAGTCGTCCGGCCCCACAGGCTTGCCGTTGATGGCGATGAGACGGCCGCGCACCATCGGCGCCAGCGCGATCCGTCCCAGGCCTTCGCGCGTAAGCGCGTCGGTCACGGCCTGGCGCTGATCCGGCTGCACATTGATGAGGAAGCGGTTGGGCGCGTCCGGCGGCAGGGTCCGCTGCCAGCCCTGGATCAGGTCGGTACGCGTCATGGTCAGCAACAGCAGCGCCATCAGGCCCACCGCCAGCGCGCAGACCTGGGTGATCGTGGCGGCGCGCCGGCGCACCACGCCGGCCAGCGCGAAGCGCAGCGCAGGCAGCCCAGCTGCCAGCCGGCGCACGCGCGCCAGGCCCAGGATGCAGAGCCAGGCCACCAGCGCGAATACGGCGAAGGCGCCCAGGAAGCCGCCCGCCACCACCCCGCCCAGCTTCGCGTCGCCCGCAAACCACCAGATCAGCAGGGCGAAGCCCGCAGCGCCCAGGACATAGCCCAGAGCACTGCGCGCGCTGAGCGAGTCGGCGTCGCGCCGCAGCACCCGGGCAGGCGGCACGTGACGCAGCTGGGCCAGCGCCGGCAGGGCGAAGCCCAGCAACAGCAGCAGGCCGGTCAGCAGTCCCTGCAAGGCCGGTATGGCCGAGGGCGCGGGCAAAGTGGTATCGATGAGCGAACCCAGCAGCATCACCAGCACCTGGTGCACCGCATAGCCCAGCAGGCAGCCGGCGGCCGACGAGAACAGGCCGACCAGGGTGAATTCCAGCGTCAGCATGCGCGACACCTGCGACTGCACCGCCCCCAGGCAGCGCATGACCGCGATGCCGTCGCGGTGGCGCGTCATGTAGCGGCCGGCCGCCAGGGCCACGGCCACCGCCGATATCAGCACCGCCAGCAACGCGACCAGCGACAGGAAGCGCTGCGCCCGGTCCAGTGTGCGGCGCACTTCCGGACGGCCGGACTCCAGGGTGGCGACCTTCTGGCCGCGCTTCAGGTTCTGCTTGAGCCAGGACGAGTAGCCGGCCACGGCGTCCGGCTGGCCGGCTACCAGCATGGCATAGCCGATGCGGCTGCCCGGCGCGATCAGGCCGGTCGCCGGCAGGTCGCTGGCGCGCAGCAGCACGCGCGGCGCCACGTTGATGAACTGCATGCCGCGGTCCGGCTCATAGGTGATCACGCGGTCCACGCGCAGGTGGGCGTCGCCCACGTTCAGCAGGTCGCCCACCTTCAGATTCAGCAGGGACAGCAATTGCGCGTCCACCCAAACCGCGCCCTCGGGCGGGATGTCGCGTGTCGCGGCATCGGGTTCGAACGGCGCGCCGGCCACGCGCAAGGCGCCGCGCAGCGGATAACCCGGCTCCACGGCCTTCAACGCGGCCAGCTGGGCGCCATCGCCTGCACCCACCATGGACGGAAACTGCCAAGTGCTGGACACGGCCAGGCCGCGTTCGCGGGCCTGGTCCATGAAGGCCGCCGGCACCGGCTCGTCGGCGTCGAGCACCAGGTCGGCGCCCAGCATCTGTCCGGCATCGCGTTCCAGCGCCCGGCCGACCCGGTCCGCCAGGAAGCCGACGCTGGTCACCGCGGCCACCGCCACGACCAGCGCCAGCACCAGCAGCCGCAGCTCTCCGGCGCGGGCGTCGCGCATCATCATCCTGGCGCCTTGGCGCAAGGTGGACCAAAAACCGGGGCGCCTGGCCCGTGAGATATCAGGGAAATCCATCATTCCACAATGTTAACCAACGGCCTGAATCGAGGCTGAATCCCGATATCATCCCGGGGCGGGAGGCAGAGCCACCCATAAAGATACTCAAAACCTGGAGAAGACGATGCGTAAATCCTGGCTTGCCGCCACGATTCTGGCCGCCTGCACGGCCGCAACCGCCCTGCCCGCCGTGGCGCAGAACACCTTGAAGATGGCCTACGCGCTGTCCACGTCCTCGCACTACGGCGCCGGCGCCGACGCGCTGGCCAAGTCCATCGAAGCCTCCACCGGCGGCAAGTACAAGGTACAGCAATTCGCCAACAGCGCGCTGGGCGGCGAACGCGAAGTGATCGAAGGCCTGCAGATCGGCACCATCGACCTGGCCATCGTGTCCACCGGCGCCACGCTGAACTTCGTGCCCGAAACCGGAGTCTTCGACATCCCCTTCCTGCTGCGCGACCTGCCGCATGCCCGCAACGTGCTGGACAGCAAGATCGGACAAGATATGCTGGCAAAGTTCCCCAGCCGCGGCATCGTCGCCCTGGCCTGGGGCGAACAGGGCTTCCGCCACCTGACCAACAACGTCCGCCCGGTCAAGACGCCGGCCGATGCCAAGGGCCTGAAGATCCGCACCACCGAAAACCCGATCCACATCACGGCATTCCGCCAGATCGGCATCCTGCCCACCCCCATGGCCTGGCCTGAAGTCGCCACCGCCCTGCAACAAGGCACCATCGACGGCCAGGAAAACCCGCTGTCGGTGATCACCTCGGCCAAGCTGGCGCAAATGCAGAAATACCTGTCCTTGACCGGTCACGTCTATGGCCCGGCCCTGGTGCTGATGTCAGCCAACATGTACGACGGCCTGTCGGCCGCGGACAAGGCCAACTTCGACAAGGCCGGCAAGGAATCCGCCCAGGCCATGCGCGCCTACGTGGACAACATCGAGAAGACGGGCGTCGAGCAACTGAAGAAGGAAGGCATGCAGGTGTCCGAAGTGGACCGCGCCGCCTTCGCCGCCGCTGTCGAGCCGGCCTACCCCGAGTACTACAAGAAGTTCGACAAGAAGCTGATCGACTCGATCCGCGACACCAAGTAAGCAGGGCCCGCCCCGACCCGGGGCGCATTCCCCTGGCGGCGGGATCCGGGTCCCGCCGCTTTTGTTTCCATCCTTTGCGTACACCGCCAACGGGATTCATCATGCGTTTGCTCTGCGCCTTCGACCGCGGCCTGTTCAAAGTGGTCTCGGTCTTTGCCCAACTGCTGCTGGTGGCCGCCGCGGCCGCCGCCTTCTACCAAGTCATCGCGCGTTTCGTGCTGCACTCTCCCGCCGACTGGAGCGAGGTGCTGACCCGCGCCCTCCTGATCTGGACCGTGCTGCTGGGCGTGGCCCTGGCCTTCCGCCACGGCGCCATGATCAGCGTGGAGCTGCTGCGCAACATGCTGGGCGGCACGCGCCGCCGGGTGCTTGAAGCCGCTATCGGGCTGATCTGCGCCGGATTCCTGGGCTTTCTGGCCTGGATCGGCGGCAACATGACCTACCGCGTGCGCTTCCAGAACGTGCCCAGCCTGGACATTTCGATTTCCTGGATCTACCTGGCCATCCCCGTGGGCGCCACCCTGGCCGCCATCGCCGTGCTGGCCCGCTGGTGCGCCGGCGAGGAAGACGACGTGCCGGTGCGCAACGACGCCCAAGGCTGAGCCGCCCTCCATCGAACATAAGCAGCAGATATCGCCATGTCCCAATTAATGATTGTCTCGATGCTGATTTTCTTCGGGCTGTCCGTGCCGGTCGCCGTGTCGATCGGCCTGGCCAGCCTGGCGGGAGTCGGCGCCTCCGGCCTGCCCTGGCTGGTGGTGGCCCAGCAGCTGTTCGCGGCGCTGGACAAGTACCCGCTGGTCGCCATCCCCTTCTTCATCCTGGCCGGCAACCTGATGGAAGCCGGCGGCATCTCCGAACGCATGGTGGAGTTCGCCAAGAGCGTGGTGGGCGGCATCCAGGGCGGCCTGGCCTGCACCTGCGTGCTGACCTGCATGATCTTCGCCGCCGTGGCCGGCTCCAGCGTGGCCACTACCTTCGCGGTGGGCGCGATCCTGATTCCCGCGATGATCCGGCACGGCTACCCCGCGCCCTTCGCCGCCTCATTGCAGGCCAGCGCGGCGGAACTGGGCGTGATCATCCCGCCGTCGATTCCGATGATTCTGTTCGCCGTGTCCACCGACACCTCGACCGGCGAACTGTTCATCGCCGGCGTCATGCCGGGCATCCTGATCGGCGTGGCGCTGATGTTCTACGTCTGGATCTACGCCAAGCGCAACAACCTGGGCAAGCGCGACGGCGAAGGCCGTCTGCCGCTGTGGCCGGCGTTCAAGAGCGCGTGGCTGGCGCTGCTGATGCCGGTCATCATCCTGGGCGGGATCTACGGCGGCGTGTTCACGCCGACCGAGGCCTCGGTGGTGGCGGTGATGTACGCAGTGGTGGTGGGCAAGTTCATCTACCGCCGCCTGAGCTTCAAGCAGCTGTCCGAGACGCTGCACAAGTCGGTGGTGTCGACGGCCGTGATCATGTTCGTGATCGCCAACGCCGGCATCTTCAGCTTCCTGCTCAACCGCGCCGGCATCCCCGACGCGCTGGGCGTGTGGCTGGCGCAGATCTTCGACACCAAGTTCAGCTTCCTGATGGGCGTGAACGCGGCGCTGTTCGTGATCGGCATGTTCATCGAGACCTCGGCATCCATCGTGGTGCTGGCGCCCTTGCTGCTGCCGGTGGCGCTGAAGTTCGGCGTGGAGCCGGTGCACTTCGGGATCATCATGGTGGTGAACCTGGCTCTCGGGATGATTACGCCGCCGTTCGGCGTGAATCTTTTCGCGGCTTGCGCGGTGGCTAAGTTGCCGTTGGAGAGGTTGATCAAGCCGTTGATTCCGTTTGTGGGAGTGGTGATTGTTTGCCTGATGGTGATTACTTATTGGCCGGGGTTGTCGCTGGGGCTGCGGGATCTGGTCTACGCGAAGTAGCTTCTTTCGTTTGGCTTGGCGGGCTTGGCTTCTTCGTAGGCCGCTCGCCGGCGCGGACGCCTGAGGGGCGAGCGCCCACGATCGCGGTCCGGAGCGTTCGCTCCGGACTGCCCCATCCTCATCCTCGTCCTCGCCTTCGGCGACTCCTTCGGATTCCGTCGGGCGCATCGAGGTTGCTCGCCCCTCAGGCGCCCGCGCCGGCGAGCTATCGAATTCTTGGCCTGTCGCACTGCTAGACCCGTGGTTGGTGACGGGTCTTGCGTCGCTCGCTGCTTGCGGCCGCGCGGGCGGCCGCAAGCAGCATACGTGTGGGTGGTCGTCGTGGCTGTCTGCGCTTGCGCGAATGCGGCGAGCTGCTTGCTAATGGCACCGGCATTGGGGGTGTGGGCGGTGATGGGTGGCGCGCGGCGCGCAGCCGCTTGCGCATCCAGATCCGTTCGCGCGCGCCACCCATCCGGCGGTGGAGTTGAAATGACGATGTTGGCCCATCTGTACTTATTGGCGCCGCAGTTGAAATTCCAATTGTTCGCCAACTGCGTATTGCCATCCAAAATTGGCCACCAACAGCGCGCAGCGCCATCACAAATCGCAAGACGCCGCGTAAGCCCCACGAGGCCGCCCGGGCGGCCGGCATGGGGCGGGCCCCGCAAGACCCGCCCCCCACCACTGATCGTGGAAAAAATGCCAAGAACTCTGCCCGCCCCCGCTAACGCCAAGTTTCAAACGCCAGAGCCAGCCGCGCCGTGGGCCTGGGGCGAGCGGGGCGTCGATAAGCCCGAGGGAATCGGAAGGAGTCGCCGAAGGCGAGGACGACGATGACGACGGGGCAGTCCGGAGCGAAGGCTCCGGACCGCAATCGTTGCCCCGCTCGCCCCAGGCCCACGGCGTGGCTGGCGCCTTAAGAACCAGGTCGCAACAAGCAAACAACTATCAGGCCGCCTGAACCACATCCCAAGTCACCGCATGACACCGCAGCTGACGTCCGCCAACGCTCGCAACCACCGGCGCCTCCACCTTGCACTGTTCCCGCGCCATCGCACACCGAGGATGAAACGTACACCCAGACGGCGGCGAAATAGGATTCGGCACCTCACCCCCCATCGGCTCCCGATCCCGCCGCGGTTCGTCCAGGTCCGGAATCGTATCCAGCAGCATCCGCGTATACGGATGCTGTGGCGAGTCGAACAGCTGATCCGCAGGCGCCTGCTCCACGATGCGCCCCAGATACATCACCGCCACGCTGTCCGACACGTGCCGCACCACCGACAGGTTGTGGCTGATGAACACATAAGTCAGCCCGAACTCCTTCTGCAGATCCCCCATCAGGTTCAGGATCTGCGCCTGCACCGACACGTCCAGCGCCGAGGTCGGCTCATCGCACACCAGGAATTCCGCCTCCGTCGCCAACGCCCGCGCAATCGAAATCCGCTGGCGCTGGCCGCCGGAAAACTCATGCGGGAAGCGGCCCGCGTCGCTGGCGGACAGGCCCACCAGTTCCAGCAGCTCGTCGACCCGCCGCCGCGTTTCCGCCGGCGTGGCCCGCAGGCCCAGCGTCGTGATCGGTTCGGCTACGATATTGCCCACCCGCCAACGCGGATTCAGGCTGGCGTAGGGATCCTGGAAGATCATCTGCGGATGCAGCACCCCGCCCTTGCGATTGCGCCCGTAGCGCAGCGCTCCGCGCGTCGGCGCCACCAGGCCCACCAGCAGCTTCGCCAGCGTGGACTTGCCGCAGCCCGATTCGCCCACGATGCTCAGCGTCGTGCCGCGCGGCACGGATAGCGACACCCCGTCCACCGCCTTCAAGGTCTGCTCGGGCTGGCGCGACAAGGTACGTTCCAGCCAGGGCGGCGACACGTCGAACCAACAGGCCAGGTCATCGGCCCGCAACAACACATCATCGTTAAGCGGCATGGGCGACTCCTCCTTGATGCAGCCAGCAGGCGCTGACGGTGGCGCCGGCCGGAGATGCGGCCAGCGGCGGGCGCTGCTGGCCGCAACGCGGCCCCGCCATCGAGCAACGCGGGTGGAAAGCACAGCCGTCGGGCATGGCGTGCAGGCGCGGCATGGCGCCGTCGATCTGGTTCAGCCGGGCAGCGCGCTGGCGCAGGCCGGGAATCGCATTCATCAGGCCCTGCGTGTACGGATGGCCCGGGCGGCGCAGCACGTCCAGCACTGGTCCGATCTCGACGATGCGGCCCGCGTACATCACCGCCACGCGATCCGCGGTTTCGGCGATCACGCCCATGTCGTGCGTCACCAGCAGCACAGACGTGCCCTGTTCGCGGCAAAGGCGCCGCAAGAGCGCCGTGATCTGCGCCTGCACCGACACGTCCAGCGCCGTGGTGGGCTCGTCGGCGATGATGAGCGCTGGCCGGGCCGCCAGGGCCAACGCGATCACCACGCGCTGGCGCATGCCGCCGGAGAACTGGTGCGGATAGTGGTCGATACGCTTGTCCGCCGCCGGGATGCCCACGGCCAGCAACAGCTCCAGCGCCCGCTGGCGCGCCGCCTGCGCCGTCACCTTGTCATGGTGGCGGATCGTCTCGACCAGTTGGTCGCCCACACTGAACAGTGGATGCAGGCTGGTCAGCGGATCCTGGAAGATCGCGCCGATCTCCTTGCCGCGCAGGCGCTGGCGCGCCTTGGGCGGCAGGTTGTCGATACGCCTGCCCGCCAGGTGGATCTCGCCGCCGCCCAGCCGCCCGGGCGGCTCCAGCAGGCCGATCACCGCCATGCCGGTCAGCGACTTGCCGGCTCCGGATTCGCCGACCATGCCCAGGATCTCGCCCGGCTGGATGTCGAAACTGATGTCGCGTGTGGCGACCAGGACGCCGTGGCGCGTCGGGAACTCGACCGACAGGCCGCGCACGGACAGGGTCGGCGCGGTGTTGGCGGCGGCCGGCGGCTGCACGGTGTTGGGTACGATGGCCATCATGACGAACTCCTTGCGGGACGCGGATAGCTGGAGGAGAAAATCTGCTCGGCCGGCGGATGGCCCCAGGTGCGGTCGGGATAGCGGGCCACCAGCCCGTCGAACTGCGTCTGCGCCTGCTCTTGCGCCAGGCGCGCATCGAAGCCGGGGATGCGCCCGTCCACCATCACGAAGCGGCCGTCGATCACCACCTGTGACACGTCGCGCCCGCTGCCGCTCACCATCAGCGTCTGGATGGGATCGATCAGCTGGCCGTTGCGATCGTGCGAAAAATCGAACACCACGATGTCGGCCTTGGCGCCCACGGCCAGCCGGCCCAGGTCCGGACGGCCCAGCGCGTCCGCGCCGCCCACCGTGGCGGCGTCGTAGTAGTCCTCGGAGCGGACCGCCTCGGTCGAGCCGTCGGCCACGCGGCACAGCATCATCCCCACCTGCATGTTCAACACCATGTCGGGCGGCCAGGTGTCCGTGCCCATGCCGATGTTCACGCCCAGCTTGCGATAGCGCGCGAACGATTCCAGCGTGGCGCCGTGACGGCCCGACACCAGCGGGCAATGCACGATGCTGGCGCCGGCGTCGCGGATGATCTCCAGGTCGCGCCCGGGCCGGTCAATATGGCGCGAGCCCGATACATAGGTGCCGTGCGGCAGCAAGGCGCGCTCCGACAGGAAGTCCAGGCTTTGCAGCCATTCCGGCGGGCTCATGCCGTGCTTCTCCAGCACCAGGTCGTACTCCAGGCGCGACTGGCAACAATGCAGCCGGATCGGCATGTTCCGCTCGCGAGCCGCTGCGGCCGAGGCGCGCAACAAAGCCGGCGTGCAGGTCTCGATGCGGTCGGGCGACAGCATGGCGCGCACGCGGCCGTTGTGCCGGCCTTCGATCTCGTCGCAGAAAGCCAGCGCGTCGGCCAGGCCCGCCATGCCGCGCGCCTCGTCGTAATGGCAGCGGATCTTGCCGCCCGCGTCCACATAGGTATGGCCGCTGCGATAGGCCGGCCCCAGGTAGACGCGCAGGCCCAGCTCGCCGGCGGCGTTGGCGGCCGACAGGAACTCGTCGCGGGTCTCGCCCCACACCCGGTAGAACAGCGACGCGATCGGAAGCACGGTCGTGATGCCGTTGCGTATCAGCTGGGCAAAGGCATAGCGCTTCTGGAACGCCAGTTCGGCCGCCGTGTACATCTCGTACGGCCCCTGCTTCATATAGGTCTCGGGCCAGACGCGGCCCTTCTTCCAGGCGGGCGAATTGTCGAAGCCCAGGATGGTCGTGTCCAGGTCGGACAACGCATCCAGGTCGACGAAACCCGGGCCGATCAACGCCCGGCCGTAATCGCGGCGTTGCGCCACCGGCCCCGGGTAGCGGTGGCCGACGTAGACGATGCGGTCGCCCTCGAACACCACCTCGCCGTTCTCGTACAGGCAATGGCGGCCGTTCTCGTGGCCCACCACCCAGCGGGCGGTCAGCAGGATGGGACCTTGCGGCGCGCTCATCACGGCGCCTCCACCAACGCGCGGCCGTCGCGCGCGACCACGCGTCCGCCCTTGACGACCAGCTTGCGCACCGGACGCGAGACAATCGCTTCGGCCACCGTCTCCGCGTCTACCAGCACGAAGTCGGCGCGACAACCCGGCTCGAGGCCATAGTCGGACAGTCCCATGACCTGCGCATTGCCATAGGTGGCCACGTGCAGCGCCAGATCCAGTTCGTCGTCGCGGCGGAAGTTGTTGCGCAGGCCGACCAGCATGGTCCGCTCCAGCATGTCGGGCTTGCCATAAGGACCCCAGGTATCGCGCATGCCGTCGTTGCCCGTGCAGACGGTGACGCCGGCCGCGTGCAGCTTCGCCACGCTGGGCACCGGCCGCGAGGCCGAACCCGTGGTCATGATGTGCACGCCCGCCTTCAGCAAGCCTTCCGTCAAGGCCTGCACCGCCTGGGTGTCGGGCATGCCCAGACAGAAGGAATGCGACAGCGTGACCTTGCCCTGCATGCCCAGCGCCAGCACCCGGTCTATGGTCATCTGCATCGAGAACGCACCCAATTCGCCCGCTTCGTGCAGATGGATGTCGATGGGCTTGCCGTGCTTCTCGGCCAGGCCGAAGATCGCGTCCAGATGGCCCTTGGGATCGCGGTCCATGCCGGCCGGGTCCAGCCCGCCCACCACTTCCGCGCCCATGCGCAGGGCCTCGTCCATCAGTTCCAGCGTGCCGGGCCGGATCAACAGCCCGCTCTGCGGGAACGCGACGATCTCCACATCGATCTGGTCGCGGTACTGTTCGCGCGCACGCATCACCCCTTCGATCGCCCCCAGCCCGATGTCCGTGTCCACGTCCACATGGCTGCGGATGTGGCTGGTGCCGTCGCCAATCGACATCACCAGCTGGCGCGCCGACTGGCGGTAGGGGTCGATGCCCAGGCGCTTCTTCTCGGCGCGCTCGTTCTCGATCTTGTCGATCAGGCGCGGGCCGACCTCGTTGCGGTACCAAGGCATGCCGTACATGGTCTTGTCCAAGTGCGCGTGGGCATCGATCAGGCCGGGCAGCATCAGCGCGCCGCCTCCGTCCAGGATCTCCACCCCGGCGGGCGCGGGTCCGCCCAGCGCCTGGATGCGGCCGTCGCGCACCAGCACCGAGGTCATCTCGCCACCCGCCGGGCGGACTTGGGTATATAGCGTTGCGTTTTCCATGGTTCTACTCTTGTCGGTTCGTGCTCAGCGCAAACGGGGATTCAGGGCGTCGCGCAGCCAGTCGCCCAGCAGGTTCACCACCAGCACGATCAGGCTCAGGTACAGCGCGGGAAACACCACCACCCACCACTGCCCCGAAAACAGGAACTGGTTGCCCAGGCGGATCAGCGTGCCCAGCGAAGGCTCGGTAGGCGGCATGCCCACCCCCAGGAAGCTGAGCGTGGCCTCGATCAGGATCGCCAGGCCCAGGTTCAGGGTGGCCGTCACCATGACCGGCGTCAGCGTGTTGGGCAGGATGTGCGTCAGCATGATGCGCAGCGAACTCACGCGGATCAGGCGCGCCGCCTGTACATATTCCTTGCCGCGTTCCACCAGGGCCGAGGCCCGCACCGTACGGGCGTACTGCACCCAGTTGGTCATGGAGATGGCCAGGATCAGGATCACCGCCGACAGGGTTTCACGCATGCCGGGTGGCAGCAACTGGCGGAACACCGCCGTCACCAGGATCGCGACCAGGATCGTCGGGATGCTCAGCAGCGTGTCGCCCAGGCGCATCAGCGCGTTGTCGACCCAACCGCCGAAATAGCCTGCTGCCAGCCCCACCAGCAGCCCGATGGCCAGGGACAGCACCACCGTGGCCAGCCCGATCACCAGCGACATGCGCGAGCCGTACAGGATGGCGGACCAGACATCGCGGCCCTGCGTGTCCGTGCCCAGCAGGAATTGCGGGTCCGAGCCGGCCTCCCAGACCGGCGGCAACTCCGCGTTCAGCAGGTCCAGCTGCGCCAGGTCGTAGGGATTCTGCGGCGCGATCCAGGGCGCGAACACCGCCAGCAGCACGACGGCCAGCAGCACGATGCCGGCACCCATGGCCACGTAGTCCTGCCGCAGGCTCCACCACAGGTCGCTGCGCAGGAAGCGGGCCAACCAGCCCTGGCCCTGGCCCGTTGCGGAAAATGGCTTAGTGAGCATTGGCGCCTCCCTTGACGTGCTGGCTGCGCAGGCGCGGGTCGACCACGCCGTACATCATGTCCACCAGCGTGTTCAGCGCCACGAAGATGAAAGACACGATCACCAGATAGGCGGCCATGACGGGAATATCCACGAACATGACCGATTGGATGAACAGCAGCCCCATGCCGGGCCACTGGAAGACCGTTTCGGTAATCAGCGCGAAGGCGATCAGGTTGCCGATCTGCATGCCGGTCACCGTGATCACCGGCATCAGGCAGTTGCGCAGGGCCAGGCGAAAGTGCACGATGCGATCCGGCAAGCCCCGCGCGCGGGCAAACTTGATGAACTCGGTGCGCAGCGTCTCCAGCATCTCGGCCCGCACCAGGCGCATGATCAACGTAATCTGGAACAGCGCCAGCGTGATCGACGGCAGCACCAGCGCGGCGCGGCCCGAGGGCGTGAGCAGGCCGGTGGTCCACCAGCCTATCTTCACCGTGTCGCCGCGCCCGAAGCCCGGCAGCCAGCCCAGCTGCACCGAAAAGATCAGGATCAGCATGATCCCCACCACGAAGCTCGGCAGCGAGATGCCCAGGATGGAAACGAACTGCAGCGTCTGCGCCAGGCGCGACTTGCGGTAGATGGCGGTCAGCACGCCCAACGGCACGCCGATGACCAGCGACAGCAAGGTCGCCATCAGGACCAGTTCGAACGTGGCCGGAAAGCGTTCGGCCACCAGCGCGAACACGTCCTGCTGGTTGCGGTAGGAGATACCGAACTCGCCCTGCGCCGCGTTGGTGACGAAGTGCACGAACTGCATGCCCACCGAAGCATTCAGGCCCAGGCGTTCGCGCAATTCGTCGCGCTGCGTCTGCGAGGCCTGCTCGTTGAGCATCATGTCGACGGGGTCGCCGACGAACCGGAAAATCACGAAGGCCAGCAGCGCCACCGCCAGCATGACGCCGACCGCGTTGAAGACCCTTCTTACTATGAACGCCAGCATATTCGGCTCCCCTTCAGACCTCTGTCATTCCCAGGACCGCCGGCGGGCGGCGGTCCGCGGCCTCACTGCATGCGCACGGTCCACAGGCGCGCCTTGTTGTCCGGCATCTGCAGCACCTCGCCCACGTTCTTGCCCACGGCCCAGGCCATCGGCTGCTGGTGCAGCGGCAGGAAACGCGCGTCGTCATGCAGCGTCTGCAGCACGTCGGCCATCATCTGTACCCGCTTGGGACGGTCCATTTCGGCCGCGGCCGCGTCGATCCTGGCGTCCAGCCCCGGGTCGCCCCACTGGCCCCAGTTGAAGACACCGGCCGGGCCGCTGCGGCTGTGCATCACCTGCAGCAGGATGGACAGCGCGTCGATCTGCGGTTCGTTGGCCCAGCCGTGGATGGTGATGTCGAACTCGCCGCGCGAGCGCTTCGGGTTCTGCAAGGAGCGCGGGCCGCTGGCCAGCGAGGCCTTCACGCCGATGCGCGCCCACATCGAGGCGGCGGCCTGGCAGATCTCCTCTTCGTTGACGAACATGTCGTTCGAACACAGCAGCGACAGCGTGAATCCATCCGGATAGCCGGCCTCGGCCAAGAGCTTCTTGGCGCGCGCGGCGTCGAACGGCAGGCGCTCTTCCTGTTTGGGCTCGTAGCCCGGAATGGACGGCGCCACCAGCGCGCCAGTGGTGCGCGACAGGCCGCGCATCACGCGCTTCTGAATCAGCTCCGGCGACAGCGCCATGTACAGCGCCTGGCGCACTTTCAGGTCCTTCAGCGGATTCTTGTCGGTGATGTTGGAGCCGACCAGCTTGTCGCCCAGGTTGAAGCCGAAGTACAGGGTGCGCAACTCGGTCGAGGCCAGCACCTTGACGTTGGACGCCGCGCGCAAGCGGTCCAGATCCTGCAGCGGCGCGTTCTCTGTGAAATTGATGTCGCCCGACAGCAGCGCAGCCACCCGGGTGGGCGCAGAGGCGATCGGCGTGAATTCGATGCGATCCAGATTGTGCTTCGGCTGGTCCCACCAGCCGGGGTTGACCACCAGCACGGTGCGCGTGTCCGGGCGGTACGACTCCACCTTGAAGGGGCCGGTGCCGTTGGCGTTGTGGGTGGCGTAGCCTTCGATCTTCTTGGCCGCATCGGTCGGCTTCAAGCTGTTGTTGTCGACCAGCCATTGGCGGTTGAAGATGAAGATGTTCGTCAGGTCGTTGAGCATCAGCGGATACGGATGCGTCATTTCGATGTCGACCGTGTAGTCGTCCACCTTGCGCACCGCCTTGAAGGCCGGCAGATTGCCCTTCAAGGGCGAGGCCTCGTCCGAGACCCGGGTCATCGACGCCACCACGTCATCCGCCGAGAACGGCGCGCCGTTGTGGAACTTCACCCCTTTTCGCAAATGAAAGCGCAGCACCGTGGGAGACGGCGTCTCCCAGGACTCCGCCAGCGCGGGCGTGATGTTGAACTTGTCGTCATAGCGGATCAGCGCTTCATATACATGGTTCAGGAACGCCAGGTTGAAGGTGCTGCCGTAGGAGTACGGATCCAGCGAGTCCAGGTCCCGGGCGGCGCCCCACTTCAGCGTGTTGGCGGCGCTGGCCCCCGTCATGGCCGACAGCGCGATCACGGCGCCCGCGGTCCACTTGAGCAAAGTCTTCATGGCTGCAACTCTCCCTTGTGTATCGGTCTGAACTCGCCGGGGTCGTGCCCGGCGCGGTGGGTAAGACGAAAAAACTAGGAATGCGCGTCCGGGCGGATCAGCGACAGCCGCTGCGCGCGCTCCAGGGACGCCAGCGCCAGCGCCTGGGCCAGGGCGGCGCGGTAGGAATCGATGATGGGCACGGCCGGCAGGCGCGGCAGGCTGGGCAGGTAGCCCGCCAGCGCGGCCCCCGCCACGATCACGACGTCCGCGCCCTGCGCCACGGCCGCGTCCAGCGCCCGGCTGACCTGCAGCGCCGACTCGGCCGAACGTGACACGTAGTCCAGGGCATTGCCCGGCAAGGCCAGGATGCCGGCGCAGCGGGACTCCAGCCCCAGTTGGCGGATCTGTTCGCGCAGCATGCCGGGCCAGCGCTGCCCCACCGTCACGATGGCGTAGCGGTCGCCGCGCTGCATGGCGCTCATGATCGAGGCCTCGGCCATGCCCACCACGGGCACGTCCAGGCGTTCGCGCACCGCACCGATGCCGGGTTCACCGAAACAGGCCAGCAGGCAGGCGTCGAACCCGCCGTCCGGCGCCTCGCCGGCCGCCCGTTCCACGATGTCCAGTACCGCATGGGCGGCAATGGCCGCTTCCGCGCGGCTGGCGATGTAGGCCGGGCCGAAAGCCGCGGTGACCGCCTGGATGCGGACCGTATTCCCATAAAAAGCCTCGGCCTGGCTGGCCAGGCTGGTCGTCAGGTCGGACGTGGTGTTGCCGTTGACCACCAGCAGGCGGTAAGGCAAGGAAAGGGACAGCTCGGTTGCGGCGGCCTGGGGTACAGCGGACATGGATCAGCCTTTGTTTATTTGTATACAAACAAAAAGGCTGTTCTCAGACAATCCCAATTGTTTTGTATAAAAATTTGTATACGATTTATGTCGCCAATGTACTCCGCGCAGCCTCGGCGACAAGCTATCGCTAACCCTTAGCCTGCGATGTAGTATGCTTTCCTGCACTAAGAAAAATGTGCGCCGGCAGCGCCAGCCGGACCATTCCAACACCCTGAAAAGCGCGCAGGCATAGGAGCCAACAAGAAGATGAAGTCCCTCGCGCCGCCGGCCAACGAGCCCGCCAAGAAAGACATCAGCCGCAACGAAATCGTATACAAAAATTTGCGCAGAGCCATCATCGAGCAGGCCCTGCTGCCCGGCGACAAGCTGCCCGAGGACATCATCGGCGAGCGTTTCGGCGTCAGCCGGACCATCGTCCGCAGCGTGCTGACACGCCTGTTCAGCGAAGGACTGGTGGATTTGCGGCCGAACCGCGGCGCCGCGGTGGCCCGCCCCAGCCTGGAAGAGGCGCACGACATCTTCGAGGCGCGCCGCTGCCTGGAACGCGACGTGACGCGCCGGCTGCTGCAGCACATCACCGAGGCGGGGCTGGCGCGGCTGGAGCAGCACGTGGCGCAGGAAGAAGAAGCCCGCAAGCGCAACAGCACCAACGAGTCGATCCGGCTGTCAGGCGAATTCCACATCCTGATGGCGGAACTGTCGGGCAATGCGGTGTATGCGCGCTACGTGAATGAAATCGTGTCGCGCTGCTCGCTGATCCTGGCCCTGTATGGCCGGCCGCATTCGAGCGAATGCGCGGTCAGCGAACACATGGAGATCGTCGCGGGCCTGCGCGCGCGCGACGAGAAGCACGTGCTGCACCTGCTGGAGCATCACCTGGAATCGGTAACCGCGCGCGCCCTGCTGACCGCGGACGGCCAGGGCGTGCGCGACATCCGCAAGATCCTGGATCGATACGGCACGTAGGAGCGTGCCCGCCCGATGGGCGTGCCGCGTCCCCCAACGAAAAAGCGCCCGGTCCGGGCGCTTTTTTGGTTTGGACGGCTAGATTTCGCGCTCTTCCGTCTTGAGGTTGTTGTCGCGGGCGAAATCCACCACGAACTTGTACGCCAGCGGTTCCAGATCGCGCAAACGCAAATCGACCACGATCCCGCGCACGCCGTCGATCACGACGGGCAGCACATAGGGCGAATAGGTGAGGTGGTTACCGGCACAGCCGGCGGGCCGGAATTGTGCCATTACGCCGGCGAGCCTTTCCGCCCAATCGCTGGGGCGAAAGCGGCTACCGCTTTCGGTAACGCCATGAATTACGAATTGTCTGACGCGAGTTGCCATGAGTTCTTCACTACAGCGCGCCCTTCACGAAAGCCGGATCTTCGGCGTGATCAAACATGCGCCCTGCGCCGCGAATTGTATATGATTGATCCTTTGCCCTCTTTCAAAAAGCGATTCGCCTGGGAAAACGAGCTGCCGGGGCTGCCAAACCCGGCGGCATCCCACGGGAACTCCGGCCGAGCTCCAGCGCAATCCGCTTCATCCACAGGAGGATCCGCGATGACCTCGCCTCTGGCCAATATCTACGCCCGGCTGCCGGTATCGTTCACGCACGGCCAGGGCGTCTGGCTGTGGGACGCCGAAGGCCGCAAGTACCTGGACGCGCTGGCCGGCATCGGGGTGTCCTGCCTGGGCCACGCCCATCCGAAACTGGTGGCCGCCATCAGCGAGCAGGCCGCGCGCGTCATCCATACCTCGAACATCTACGAAGTGCCGCAGCAGACCGAGCTGGCGGCGCGCCTGACGCAGTTGTCCGGCATGCAGGAAGTCGCGTTCAACAACAGCGGCTCCGAGGCCAACGAGGCTGCGATCAAGCTGGCCCGCTATTACGCTTACCAGCGCGGCAACAAGCACGCCCACATCATCACCATGGATTCGTCCTGGCATGGCCGCACGCTGGCCACGCTGGCGGCCACGGGCAGCGAAAAGGCGCGCAAGGGCTTCGAGCCCCTGCCCTCGGGCTTCATCCAGGTGCCCTACAACAGCGTGGACGCGGTGCGCGCCGCCGGCGACGCCGAACCGCGCGTGGCCGCCGTGCTGCTGGAGGTGCTGCAGGGCGAAGGCGGCATCCGTCCCTCCGATATTGCCTATCTCCAGGAAGTGCGCCGGCTGTGCACCGAGCGCGGCTGGTTGCTGATGATCGACGAAGTCCAGTCCGGCATCGGCCGCACCGGCAAATGGTTCGCCCACCAATGGGCCGGCATCGTGCCCGACGTCATGACCCTGGCCAAGGGCCTGGCGGGCGGCGTGCCCATCGGCGCCATGCTCGCCGCCGGCCCCGCCGCCGGCGTGCTCACGCCCGGCAGCCACGGCACCACCTTCGGCGGCGGCCCGCTGGTCTGTGCGGCCGGATTGGCCGTGCTGGACGCGCTGGAATCCGAAAACCTGCTGGACAACGCCCACAACGTCGGCAACCACCTGCAAGCCGCCCTGGCCGACGCGCTGGCCGGCACCCAGGGTGTCACTGAAATCCGCGGCCGCGGCCTGATGCTGGGCATCGAGCTTGCCCGTCCCTGCGGCGTGCTGGCCCTGCGCGCCCTGGAGGCCGGCCTGCTCATCAACGTCACGCGCGACCGCGTCATCCGCATGTTGCCGCCGCTGATCCTCAACCGCGACGAAGCCGACCGCATCGTCGCGATCCTGGTTCCGCTCATCCAGGAATTCCTGGCCGAAACACCATAAAATCAACGTCCCGCCCGGGCCATGAGCCTGGCCGGGCCCCATGACCTGCGACATCACCATGACTCCTCCCACGACTCAAAACGGCCCGTTGCGGCACTTCCTGCAGTTCAAGGACTTCTCGTCCGCCGAGATCGCCTACGTGCTGGACCGCGCGCGCCTGATCAAGGACAAGTTCAAACGCTACGAACCCCACATGCCGCTGCATGACCGCACGCTGGCGATGGTGTTCGAAAAGGCCAGCACGCGCACCCGCGTGTCGTTCGAGGCCGGCATGTACCAGATGGGCGGTTCGGTCATCAACCTGACCTCCAACGACTCGCAGCTGGGCCGCTCCGAGCCCATCGAAGACACCGCGCGCGTCATCTCGCGCATGGTCGACATCGTCATGATCCGCACCTTCGAGCAGACCCGCATCGAGCGCTTCGCCTCGCACTCGCGCGTGCCCGTAATCAACGGCCTGACAAACGAATTCCACCCTTGCCAGATCCTGGCGGACATCTTCACCTACATCGAGCACCGCGGCCCCATCGCCGGCAAGACGGTGGCCTGGGTGGGCGACGCCAACAACATGGCCTACACCTGGCTGCATGCCGCCGAAATGCTGGGCTTCACGCTGCACGTGTCGACCCCGGCCGGGTACGAGCTCGAAGCCTCGCGCATCGGCACGCCGCCGGCCACGGTGCTGCGCCAGTTCAAGGACCCCATGGAAGCCTGCAAGGGCGCGCACCTGGTCACCACCGACGTCTGGACCAGCATGGGCTATGAAGCCGAAAACGAAGAGCGCCGCGCCGCCTTCGCCGACTGGTGCGTGGACGCCGAAATGATGGCCGCCGCCGACGCCGAAGCCGTGTTCATGCACTGCCTGCCCGCCCACCGCGGCGAGGAAGTCACCGGCGAAGTGATCGACGGACCGCAAAGCGTGGTCTGGGACGAAGCCGAGAACCGCCTGCACGTGCAGAAGGCGCTGATGGAGTTCCTGCTGCTGGGCCAGATCAAGTAAGGCCTACGCCTACAAAAAGGCCTGCGCATCGAACGATGCGCAGGCCTTTTTCATGCGTTCTGATCCTGCAGGATCCGCTTGAACATGGTCCTGCGGGTATTGCGGAACGACGGCCGCACCCGGCTGCTCCAGTCGCTGGCGCGAACGGCCAGCCAGGGCGGGCTGCCGAAGGTCTCGCGCGTGTGCAGGTCGTAGCAGGCCAGGTAGCGCGGCGACTCGTCGCGGCATTCATAGCGCATGGCGCGCACCGTGCCGGGCACCGACGCCAGGCCCGGCAGGTGCTCCTGGTCGTACCAGGCGTTCAGGTCGGCTTCGGCCTCGGGCAGCACGTCGGTTTCGACGATGTAGTGCCACGGCGCGTCCTGCCCCGTCGAGGCGCCGGCCAGGTCCAGCGTCAAGTGCAGCACGCGGCTACGGGCGCCCGGAAAGCTCTCGACCAGGCGGGCCTGCGCTTCCGGCAAGGCGGCGGCCGGTCCGCGCAGATAGACGTAGGTTTCGTCTTCTTCAACGGCGGCGTACGCGGCGGCGCGCAGGCCTTCCAATCCTTGGGTCAAGGTCCGCCCAAGTTCGCGCGCCCGCGGCTCGTCGAAGCGCTCGCCCAGCGATACCAGCAATACGGTTTCCTGCACTCCAGTCTCCTTTTCAATGTCCGACGCGCAAGGCCACCAGGAAGCGCGAGACCATGTTGTACGCGCCCACGGTCGCCGCCAGTTCCACCAACTGCGTGTCATCGTAGCGCGCGCGCAGCGGCGCGAACACCGCGTCCGACACCTCGATGTCCCGCGTCATGGCGTCCGTCAGCGCCAGCACCTCGGCCTCGCCCGGCTCCAGACCCTGCAATTCCGCAGGCGCAGGGCCGCCGCGCAATTCGTCGACCAGCGCTTGCGACATGCCAGCGGCCAGCGCGTGCGGCACATGGGCCTCGAACTCGTACGGCGCGTTGTTCAAGGTCGCCACGCGCAGGATGATCAACTCCCGCAGGCGCGGTGGCACCGAAGTGTTCAGGCGGATCGCGGTCAGCATCGCTTCCCAACCCTGGACCACGGCCGGGCTGTTCAGCAGCACCTGGTACAGGGGCGAGATGCGCCCCCGCGCAGCCGAGATCCGCGCCTCGACTTCAGCCAGTTCCGGGCGCGTGCCGGGCGTCACGAGCCCTACTCTGCATGCGTTCATTTTCACTCCGGACGGATGTTCTTGCGCTGGATCAGCGCGGTCCACTTCTCCCGGTCCGACGCGATCAGGGCAGCCAGTTCCTGCGGGCTGCCGGGCGCGGCCTGGGCGCCAAACTTCTCCAGGCGGGCGCGTACGCTCTCCGTGTTCAGCGCGGCGCGCACGGCCTGGTTGAGCTTGTCGATCGTGGCCGGCGGCGTGGCGGCCGGCGCCACGATGCCGTACCAGTTGTTGGACTCCACCCCGGCAATGCCTTGCTCGGCCAGGGTCTTGACCTCGGGCAGCAGCGGATGGCGGGTCGGCGCGGCGATGCCCAGGGGCTTGAGCTTGCCGCCCTGTATATGGCCGATCAGGCCGGGCACGTCGCCGAAGAAGCCCGACACCTGATTGCCCATCACGTCGTTGATGACCGGGGCCGCGCCCTTGTAAGGCACATGCATCACGTTCGCCTTGCTGGAGTCGGCGAACATTTCCAGCGTCAGGTGGGGAATGCTGCCGATGCCCGACGAGCCGATCGCCACCGACTGCGAGGCGGCTTGCGACTTCTTGACGAAGTCCGCGGCGTCGACCGCCGGATTGGACGGATTCACCACGAACACCGTGGCGTTGTTCACCACCTTGGACACCGGCGCGAAATCGCGCACGGGGTCATACGGCAGGTCCTTGTACAGCGCCGGGCTGATCGCTACCGCGCCCACGCTGGTCAGGAACAGCACCGAGCCGTCGGCGGGCGACTTGGCCACGTAGGCCGCCGCGATGTTGCCGTTGGCGCCGGCCTTGTTCTCCACGATGACCTGCTGCTTCAGCTCCTTGCCTAGTTGCTCGGCCAGCACCCGGCCCACCAGATCCACCGGCCCGCCCGGCGGGAAGGCGATGATGAGGCGCACCGGCCCGTCGGCATGGGCGGAGCCCACAGCGGCCAGGCTCAGCAGGCCGGCGGACAGTATTTTCTTGAACATGATGTCTCCTGATTGAATGGAATTTTCTTGTCATCCGCGCGCCGCCTGATGGCGGCCGCGTTTGCCGCGCCTACTCGAATCCGTACAGCCGCGCCGGGTTGTCCACCAGGATGCGCTGACGCAAGGCCGCATCGGGGCAAGCTTCGAAAAACAGGTCGACCAACTCGCCGTCATCCGGCATGTCGCCCGCCACGTTCGGATGCGGCCAGTCCGTGCCCCACAGGCAACGGTCGGGCAAAGCCTCGGCCAGCGCGCGCACAAAGGGCAGGCCCTCGGCATACGGACGCGTGCCGGACGCGATGCGGTCGATGCCCGACACCTTGACCCAGGCCTGCGGCACCTGCGCCAAGCCGAGCAGCGCCTGCATCGCCGGCGACTCCAAACCATCGGCAGCTTTCAACCGCCCCATGTGATCGACCACGAAGGGCAACGGCAGCGTAGCCAGGCGCGGCAACAGTTCCGGCAGCATCGCGCCGTCCAGATGCAGGCACAGATGCCAGCCCAGCGGCGCGATCAGGGCCACCACCTGGTCAAAGACCGCCGGATCGGGCGCGCCGCCCAGATGCGGCACAAAGTTGAAGCGGGCCGCGCGCACCCCGCCCTCATGCAATTGCCTGACGCCGGCCTCGGTGGCGTCAGCCCCCAGCAGCGCCACGCCGCGATAGCGGCCGCCGCTCCGGGCCAGCGCGTCCAGCAAGGCCCGGTGGTCGGAGCCATGGCAATTGGCCTGCACTACCACCGCGCGCTCCACGCCCAGGCGCTCGTGCAGCGCCGCCATGGCCTGGTAAGGCGCGTCCGGCGGCGTGTACGAGCGGCCCTCGGCATACGGAAACACGTCAGCCGGCCCGAACACATGGCAATGCGCATCGCACGCGCCAGGCGGCAAGGCGTGGCGGGGACGGGACGGTGAGGCAAGCGGAGGACGGCAATCGGGCACGGGCGGGTTCCTGCGGTGAAAGTGTCATGGTCCCGGATTGCCCGCAGTCGAACAATGCTATATCTTTGATTTCAGATATAGATTTTCCAAATATCCGATGGACCTGAAGCAGATCGAATACTTCCTGCGCGTGGCCGAGAGGCGCAGCTTCTCGCGCGCGGCCGAAATGCTGGACGTGGCACAGCCCACGCTCAGCCGCCAGGTCCGCCTGCTGGAACTGGAACTCGGCCAGCACCTGCTCTATCGCAACGGGCGCGGCGCCGAACCCACCGAGGCCGGACTGCGCTTCCTGGAGCACGCCCGCGCCCTGCTGACCCTGGCCGAACGCGCCAAGGAAGACCTGCAGACCCTGCGCGAAACGCCCACCGGCAAGGTCGTGGTGGGCCTGCCGCCCCGCATCGCGCGGGTGCTGACGCCGCCGCTGGTGCAGGCTTTCCGCCGCGGCTTTCCCGAAGCCTCCATCGCCGTGGCCGAAGGCCTCAGCGCCCAGGTGCGCGAATGGCTGCTGGCCGGCCGCGTCGACCTGGCCCTGCTCTACGATCCCGCACCCTCGCCCCAGCTGGCCTACGAATCGCTGTTCCGCGAAGACCTGGTGCTGGTGGCCGCCGCCGGACACCGGCCCGCCCTGCCCGCGCGCATCGCCGTGGCGCAACTGGGCGACTACCCGCTGGTGGTGCCCAGCCTGCCCAACGCCATCCGCACCCTGGTCGAAAGCGTGTGCCGCGCCCAGGGCGTGCGCCTGACCATCGCCGTCGAGGTGGACGCCGTCCAGACCATCGTCGAACTGGCCGCCCAGGGCGACGCCTACGCCATCCTGCCACGTTCGGCCGCGCGCGGCCCCGCCGCGGAACACGAGCTGTCGCTCTGCGACATCGTCGACCCGATCATCACCAACGACCTGGTCCTGGCCAGCGCCCGCCACCGCCCCGCCACCCGGCTGGCCGCCGCCACCGCACTCCTGATCCGGCGGCTGGAGCTGCCAGCCCTATTCGCGCCCCCCGGCCCATCCGCGGCAAAAGAGTTAAAATAGCGTCCGTTTCTCTTGTTTGGCGGCTAGCGGCTGTCCAAGTCTGCTGTCCAAGTCCTGTTGGCGTCTCACTTCAAACAATGACCACTATTCTCCCGAACCTTCCCACCGGCCAGAAGGTCGGCATCGCCTTCTCCGGCGGCCTCGACACCAGCGCAGCGCTCCTGTGGATGCGCAACAATGGCGCCATCCCCTACGCCTACACCGCGAACCTGGGCCAGCCCGACGAGTCCGACTACGACGAGATCCCGCGCAAGGCCATGGCCTACGGCGCCGAAAAGGCCCGCCTGATCGACTGCCGCGCGCAGATGGTGGCCGAAGGCATCGCCGCCCTGCAATCGGGCGCGTTCCACATCTCGACCGCCGGCATCACCTACTTCAACACCACCCCCATCGGCCGCGCAGTCACCGGCACGATGCTGGTGGCCGCCATGAAGGAAGACGACGTCAACATCTGGGGCGACGGCAGCACCTTCAAGGGCAACGACATCGAGCGCTTCTACCGCTACGGTCTGCTGACCAATCCGGACCTGAAGATCTACAAGCCCTGGCTGGACCAGCGCTTCATCGACGAGCTCGGCGGCCGTTCCGAAATGTCGGAATACATGCGCCAGGCCGGCTTCGACTACAAGATGTCGGCTGAAAAGGCCTACTCCACCGACTCCAACCTGCTGGGCGCCACCCACGAAGCCAAGGACCTGGAGCACCTGAACTCCGGCATCCGCATCGTCAAGCCCATCATGGGCGTCGCCTTCTGGCGCGACGACGTCGCCGTCAAGGCCGAGGAAGTCACCGTCCGCTTCGAGGAAGGCCATCCGGTCGCCCTGAACGGCGTGGAATACAGCGACCCCGTCGAACTGATGCTCGAAGCCAACCGCATCGGCGGCCGCCACGGCCTGGGCATGAGCGACCAGATCGAAAACCGCATCATCGAAGCCAAGAGCCGCGGCATCTACGAAGCCCCGGGCCTGGCCCTGCTGTTCATCGCCTACGAGCGCCTGGTCACCGGCATCCACAACGAAGACACCATCGAGCAGTACCGCGAAAGCGGCCGCAAGCTCGGCCGCCTGCTGTACCAGGGCCGCTGGTTCGACCCGCAAGCCATCATGCTGCGCGAAGCCGCCCAACGCTGGGTCGCCCGCGCCGTCACCGGCGAAGTCACCATCGAACTGCGCCGCGGCAACGACTACTCGCTGCTGAACACCGAATCGCCCAACCTGACCTACGCGCCCGAGCGCCTGTCCATGGAAAAGGTCGAAAACGCCCCGTTCACGCCCGCAGACCGCATCGGCCAGCTCACCATGCGCAACCTCGACATCGTCGACACCCGCGGCAAGCTCTTCACCTACGTGAAGACCGGCCTGCTCGCCTCCTCCGGCAGCTCGCTGCCGCAGCTGAGCGACGAAGGCAAGAAGAAGTAATTCTTCAACGCCCAAAACAAAGCCCTTCGGCATGCCGAAGGGCTTTTTGTTTGGGCAACATCAATCGCAAGAAACCGCCGAAGCCCCCAAAGGCCGCCCGCGCGGCCGGCCGGGGGCGAGCCCCGCAAAATCCATCGCCACACCCCACTCTAGGCGAGGACGTCAAGCACACTACCCGCGCCAGCGACCGGACAAATTCAACTGGCGCAGCCTGTGGCGAGGGGGCGTGGGACGCGCGGGGCGTCGATAAGCCCGAGGGAATCGGAAGGAGTCGCCGAAGGCGAGGACGACGATGACGACGGGGAAGCCCGGAGCGAAGGCTCCGGGCCGCAATCGTTGCCCCGCGCGTCCCATGCCCCCTCGCCACAGGCGTCATAAGAACTCGCCGCATCGGCAAGAACCCAGAGCCTAGAGCTCCACCTGCATCCCCATCTCCACCACCCGATTAGCCGGAATCTTGAAGAACTTGGTACTCCGCGTAGAGTTCCGCGCCATGAACGAAAACACCGCCCGCCGCCACCGCCACAACGCCGGCTTCCTGGCCGCCACCACCGTCTGCCGCGACAGGAAGTAGGAAGTCCGCATCGGCTCCAGATCAATCTCGGGATAGGCCTCCGCCACCAGCCGCAGCGCCTCCGGCACGTCCGGATCTTCCTTGAAGCCGTAATTGATCGTCGCCTGCCAGCTCGACGCCGACAGCTTGGTCACGGAGAAGCGTTCTTCCGGCGAGACATAAGGCACGTCCGCCACCAGGATCGTCAGGAACAGCACATGGTCGTGCAGCACCTTGTTGTGCTTCAAGTTATGCAGCAGCGCCGGCGGCACATTGCCCGAATTCATCGTCATGAAGATCGCGGTGCCCGGCACCCGCGACGGCGGATATTCCTCCAGCTGCGCCATGAATTCCTTGAGCGGCTGACGGTCCCGCTGCTGCATCTCGGACAGCAGCCGGCGTCCGCGCCGCCAGGTCATCATCAGCGTGAACACCACGATGGCCACCAGCAGCGGCAGCCAGCCCCCCTCATGGATCTTGAACACATTGGCCGAGAACAGCAGCACGTCAAACAACAGCAGCAGGCCCAGCGCCACCAGCCACAACACACGTTTGATTCCGGTCGAACCGCGCGGCAGCACCGCGAAAGCCAGCACCGAAGTCGTGAGCATCGTGCCAGTGACCGCAAAACCATAGGCCGCGGCCAGATTGTCCGAATTGCGGAACAGCAGCACCAGGATCAGCACCGCGCACAGCAGCAGCGCATTGACCTGCGGCAGATAGATCTGCCCCTTCTCGACCGCCGAGGTGTGCAGGATCTGCATGCGCGGCCAGAAGCCCAGTTGCACCGCCTGCCGCGTGACCGAGTAAGCCCCGGAAATCACCGCCTGCGACGCCACGATGGTCGCGATGGTCGCCAGCGCCACGAGCGGAGCCAGCCCCCATTCCGGCGCCATCATGAAGAACGGATTGCGTATCGCCGTCGGATCGCGCAGCAGCAGCGCGCCCTGGCCGAAATAACACAGCGTCAAGGCCGGCAGCACCATGCTGAACCAGGCGCGGCGGATCGCCGGACGACCGAAGTGGCCCATGTCGGCATACAGCGCCTCGGCGCCGGTCAGGGCCAGCACCACCGCCCCCAACAGCACGAAACTGATCCACGGAAACTCGACGATGAAGCGCAGCCCCCACATCGGATTCAACGCCCGCAGCACTTCCGGGGTCTGCCAGATCTGCCAGCCGCCCAGCGCGGCCAGCGTGCCGAACCACAGCAGCATCACCGGACCGAACAGCTTGCCCATGGCGCCCGTGCCGTGCGACTGGATCGCGAACAGGGCGATCAGCACCACCAGCGCCAGCGGCACTACCCAGGCATCCAGCTGATGCGACACGATGCCTATCCCTTCCAGCGCCGACAGCACCGAGATCGCCGGCGTGATCATGCTGTCGCCATAGAACAGTGCCGCGCCGAAGATCCCCAGCACGATCAGCACCCAGCGCAGCTTGCCTTCGCGCCCGCGCACTGCCAATTCCAGCAAGGCCAGCGTGCCGCCCTCGCCACGGTTGTCAGCACGCAGCACCAGGGTCACGTACTTGAACGACACCACCACCATCAGCATCCAGAACAGGATGGACAGCACGCCCAGCAGGTGCGCCGGCTCCAGATCGGTGTGCACGCTCAGTCCCGTCAAGCAGGCCCGCAGCGTATACAGAGGGCTGGTGCCGATATCGCCGTACACCACACCCAGCGCCCCCATGATGAGAGCCGCGCGCGACGACGGCGCGTGTCCGCCGAGTGCATGCCCATTGGACGACGAAGGAACGCTGGCCGAACCTTGGCTCATGATGTAGGTTCTTGACGAGTGAGTTGGGCTCCCTTGCGGGGGCCGGGAAACACGACGGAAAGCCGTGTTCCTGAAAAGTCCGGGCGGCTGGTGAGCTTCCACCAGGCGCCATGCGCATGCGCGATTTCCCGCACGATGGCCAACCCCAGGCCCGACCCGCCCGCAGTAGCCGTGGGCGAGCGGTAGAAGGCTTCGAACACGCGTTCGCGCTCATCCGGAGAAATGCCAGGCCCGTCGTCCTCCACGGTCAGCGAAGGCGGATTGGCGCCGACGATCAGCGTGATGCGGCCGGTCTTGTTGCCATAGCGCAGCGCGTTGTCGATGAGATTGCCCAGCAGCTCGGCCAACAGCAAGGGATCGGCGTCGATCCAGATCGGCGCGTCGGGCGCCACCAGATCCAGCTCGTAGTGCGCCTCGCGCACCCGCGGAAACCACTCCGCGCCGTTCGCGCGCACCCATTCGCACAGGTCGATGCGCACGAAACTGTCTTGCGGGCGGGCGTTGGGATCGGCGCGCGCCAGCACCAGCAGTTGCTGCCCCAGGCGGATCATGCGGTCGCTGACGGCCTTGATGCGTTCCGCCCGCGCCCGCACGTCGTCGGGCAAGGGACGCGCCAGCATCAGCTCGGACTCCAGCCGCAGGCCGGACAAGGGCGTGCGCAACTGGTGCGCCGCATGGCCGATGAAGCGGCGCTGCGCCGCCAGCGAGGCGTCCAGGCGCAGCAGCAAATCATTGGTGTGCGTCACCAGCGGCTCGATCTCGACCGGCACGCCGGCCACTTCCAGCGGCTGCATGTCGTCGATGGAACGTTGCCTGATCTCCTCAGACAGATGATTGACCGAACGCAGCCCCGAGCGCACCCCTTGCACCACCACCCAGGTGAACAGCGCAATCAGCGCGATCTGCCCCACCACCATCAGCCAGAAGAAATCTTCCAGCATCCAGAGCGACATGTCGATCTTGTGCGTGATGACCCAGGTGGCTGCCAAGTCCAGCAGGACCAGCAGCAGGATCGGCGGCATCAGGCGAATGACCAGATGCCGCGCCAGCGAACGGGAGGGAAGCAAGGGGCGGGAAGCCGGAGTAGAGGTAGGAGCGCGTTCCTGCATCATGACGCAATACCCTCGCCCAGGCGTATGGATGCGCTCGGCCGGCGCGATCCGGCCGAGGCCGGCCCGTCAGGCCGTTTCCACATCCAGCATGTAGCCAAAGCCGCGTACCGTCTGAATGCTGGCGCCCGTGCCTTCCAGGCGCTTGCGCAGGCGGTACACATAGACTTCGACGGCGTTTTCGCTGAAGTCGGCATCCCAGGCCGAAAGCGAGTTCACGATCTGGCGCTTGGTCACGACGCGGCCGACGCGGGCCATCAGCATTTCCAGAACCGAAAGTTCGCGCACCGACAGGGACAAGCGCTGGCCATTGGCGCGGACTTCGCGGCCGACGGTGTCGAACACCAGCGGTCCGACTTCGATCAGGGGTTGCGCCTGGCCGGCACGGCGCCGGCCGAAGGCGCGCACGCGCGCCGCCAGCTCGGGCAGTTCGAAAGGTTTGGTGACGTAATCATCGGCCCCGGCATCCAGGCCGGCGACGCGGTCCTCGATGCCATCGCGGGCGGTGAGAATCAGCACGGGGACCTGGTTGCCGTCCTGCCGCAACTGCCGCAGCACGTCCAGTCCGCTCATACCGGGGAGGTTGAGGTCGAGCAGCATCAGGTCGTAGGGCTGACCTGCCAAGGCGCCCAGAACCCGGTCGCCCTCGGTCAGCCAGTCGACCGCATAGCCTTGGTCGGCCAGAAATTCCTGGAGCGCGTGGCCCAGGGTGGTGTCGTCTTCGATTACCAGAACTCGCATGCGGCGATTCTAGCGCGATCCCGGCCGGAACGGGGCGTGAAATACGCCCCGGGGCCGGGAAGCGTTCAAGGTGCGGACGGAGCCGGGGCGGCTCCGGCTGCGGCGGGGGTTGCCGCGCCCGCGGCGCCGCCCGAAGGAGGCGTGGTGACGAACCCGATGCGCGTCATGCCCGAACGGCGCGCCGAAGCCATGACCTTGGCCAGCGTCTCGTAGCGGGTGTTCTGATCCGCGCGGATGCGGATCTCGGGTTGCGGCTTGGTGCCGGCGATCGACTTGAAGCGGTTGGGCAGGTCGTCGATATTGACCGGCTTCTCGTCCCAGAACAGCGCGCCGCTGGCATCGATGGCCAGGTCGACGGTCTTGGGCTCTTCCTCGATCTGCTCGGCGGCCACCTGGGGCATGTTGATCTTGATCGAGTGCGCCAGCAGCGGCGCGGTGATGATGAAGATCACCAGCAGCACCAGCATCACGTCGATCAGGGGCACCATGTTGATCTCGGAAACCGTGTGGCTTCCGGACCCTTTGCCCTCGAAGCTGCCAAAGGCCATTATTCGCTCCCGCGTTGAGCCGCAGCGCCGTTGCCGTTCTGGCGGCGCAGGGCGCGCACCTTGCCGTCGGACAGCGCAACTTGCTGGCCGGTGGTCAGGAACGCGAACAAATCATGCGCGAAGGCATCCAGGCGCGACAGGAACACGCGGTTGTTGCGCACGAAGGTGTTGTAGGCCAGCACCGCGGGAATGGCGACCGCCAGGCCCAGGCCCGTCATGATCAGCGCTTCGCCCACCGGACCAGCGATGCGGTTGATGGTCACGCCATCGGACAGGCCGATGCCGACCAGGGCATGGTACACGCCCCAGACCGTACCGAACAGGCCCACGAACGGCGCCGTCGAACCGACCGACGCCAGCACCGTCAGGCCGTTTTCCAGCTTGGCGGTTTCTTCGTCGATCACCTTGCGCATGGTGCGCGTGACGAAATCGGTATTGCTCCCGGCTTCTTCCAGCTTGGTCGCGCCGAACTTGTTGTGATGCGCCTGCGCATGCATGGCATGGCTGGCCAAGTGCGAGAACGGATCGCGCGCGCCGTGCGTGACGATTTCGTTTTCCACCTGCTCGAGCGAGCTGGCATTCCAGAACTTGTTCAGGAAGTCCGCCGAGCGCTTGCGCATGCTGACGTTGCTGGCCACCTTGACCAGGATCAGGTACCAGGTCACCAGCGACATCAGGATCAGGATGATGAACAGGCTCTTGCCGACAAAGTCGCTCTGCGCAATGAAGTGCATGAAACCCATGTCGGGGACCGCGATGGGAGCCGGCGCGGCAGGCAGCGCCGAGGGCAGCGCGGCGGCGGCGCCTTGCAGCGTGTCGGCCGACTGCTGGACAGCGCCAGCGGCTTGCTGAGCCACGGCGCCGACGGTCGAGGCGGCTTGTTGGGCGGCGGGCGCGGCCGCAGCCGCGGCAGGCGCAGCAGCGGCGGCAGCCGGCGCTGCCGGGCTGGTGGTCGCCTGCGCCACCAGGGTGGCGCTATGCAGTGCGTTGGACATCTCAGTTCCTCATTACGAAATCGAACGGAATTTTGGCTTTGGCGGGATAGGCCACGCCGTTACGGGTATACGGTTTGAAACGGCCCTTGCGGGCGGCTGCCAGCGCCGACTCGTCCAGGCGCGGAAAGCCCGAGGAAGCGTCGATGGTTGCCCGCTCGACCAGCCCCTGGGTATTGATCTCGACCAGCACCACCACCCGGCCCTCTTCCCGCATGCGGCGCGAGGCCATCGGGTAATTGGGCATGGGACGCGCGCCCTGGAACTCGATGCTGGAAACCAGCACCGGTTGGTCGGGCGGCGGTCCCTGCTGCGGCCCTTGCGGCGCCTGGGTGCCTTCGGGCGCGCCGCTGGGCGGCGCCTTCGGCGCGTCCGGCTTGGGCTCGACCTTGACGTCCTGCTTGGGCTCCGGCTTGGGCTTAGGCTTGGGTGGCGGCTTGGGTTTGGGCTTGGGCGCCGGCATCGGCGGCTTTTCAACCACCGGTTCCGGTTCGGGTTCAGGCTCCGGCTCGGGCTTGAGTTCGGGCTCAGGCTCGGGTTCCGGTTCAATCTCGGGTTGCGGCTCGGGCGGCGTTTCCGTCACCGGTTGCGGCTCTTCGGGAGTGGGCTCGGCCTTGGCGATCTGGGGAATGGGCGCATCCACCACGCTCACCATGATGGCTTCCGGTTCCTCGAGTTCAGGACGATTCTCGGGCGCCATGAAGATGGCTCCTATCACTGCCGCATGCAGCGCCAGGACCGTCAGGCCAGCGCCTGCGCGTATACCGAATGAAGAGCGCGAAGAAGAATTCCAACCGCGTTGAAAACTAGGCATGAATCAGCCAGAGTGCATTGACTTATCCGGCCAGCCAGTAAAAGACGCACACGCAATGGCGACGGCTGCTGACCGGTACAAGCCCACAATAATATCTTAAATGCGAATGATTCGCACGTCCTATTTCATCTGATCCGGTCCTACATTTCTGACCTGGATCAATGCGCCCGAGCAATGCAAGCCAGCTCAGTCAATGAAGAACAAAACCCAAAACAAAAAACCCGCCACCATGACGTGTGCGGGTTTTGTGCGGAGCGCATATCGGAGCTTTTGGTGGGTGCTACAGGGGTCGAACCTGTGACCTACGCCTTGTAAGGGCGCCGCTCTACCAACTGAGCTAAGCACCCATTTTGATGCAGCCTCAAGACGAAATTCGCGAAAAATCCGTACAAGCAACTGCCAACCGGGGCACTCAAAAGCAATACGCGGGCCGGAGTATACCGGACCGCGCACTTGTGGGCAAATCGCCAGGTCTGCGCCTGCGATCCGCCCGCCGTCCATTAGTTGACGGCGTCCTTCAGGGCCTTGCCCGGACGGAACTTCGGCACCTTGGCCTTCTTGATCTTGATGGTTTCGCCGGTGCGCGGATTACGGCCGGTGCGAGCGGCGCGAGCCGACACAGCGAACGTGCCAAAGCCAACCAACGTAACCGTACCGCCCTTCTTCAGGGTGGTCTTGACGGCACCGATCAGGGCGTCGAGCGAACGACCAGCGGCAGCCTTGGAGATGTCAGCCTTGCTGGCGATGTGATCGATGAGTTCGGTTTTGTTCATTCAGGTGTACCCCTCACAAGGTATTGAGTCTGCCGGTAGTGCAGTTCACGGCCGTCATGATGGACGCCGCTGAAGACGCAAGACCCGACAAACGACGAACAGACAGTGGATAAACTTTTTTCTTGCGCTGCGAAGCACAACTTTTAAACTGCTGCGCCGCTTGGATTCAATGGCAAATTGCCTTCAAATCGTCAGCGACGCAGACGTGTATTAGGCCTTGGCGTGGCGCGGCTGTCAAGCGAAAACCTCACCACAACCCGCGCCAATACTAGCTTTTAGACCTTTTCGCAATAAACAGAAACACGCATTTCGGGATTTGCGCGACACCCCCGAACGCGATAGTTAACTTGCGTCAGACCTCGGCCCATCGACGCAGCAAATTGTGATAGATGCCGGTGAGCTGCACGATGGAAGGATGCCCCGCGGCGTCCTGGTTCAAGCGCTGTATGGCCACGTCCATGTCCAGCAACAGCGCGCGCTGGCTGTCTTCGCGCACCAGGCTCTGCATCCAGAAAAAGGACGACACGCGCGCGCCGCGCGCCACCGGATTCACCTTGTGCAGGCTGGTGCTGGGATACAGCACCATGTGCCCGGCGGGCAGCTTCACCGCGCGCGGGCCATAGGTATCGTCGATGACCAGTTCGCCGCCATCGTAGGAGTCGGGCTCGGAGAAGAACAAGGTGGCCGACAGGTCGGTACGCACGCGTTCGGCCGTGCCGGCAATGCCGCGCACGGCGTTGTCCACGTGATAGCCGAAGGACTCGCCGCCCTCGTAGCGATTGAACAAAGGCGGAAAGATCTTGCGCGGCAACGCGGCGGACATGAACAGGTTGTTGACCGCCAGGCGCTGCAGGATCAGGTTGCCCAGCTCCTGCGCCAAGGGGTGCTGCTCCGGCAATTGGCGGTTGCGCTTGACCTCGGCCGACTGATGCCCGGCCGTGACTTTGCCGTCGACCCAATCGGCGGCGTCCAGGCGGCGCCGGATCTCGGCCGCCTCTTCAGGCGTAAAAACTTCTGCGATCTGTATAAGCATGGGCACTATCCCGATGGCGTTGCAGGCGCGGCCAGCCACCGGCCGCGCGCGTGCCGCATTATCCCTGCAGGCAGCCGTTGAGCGCCTGATCGAAATCAAACAGCAGATCGGCTTCGTCTTCGATGCCCACGGACACGCGGATGAGGCTGTCCGCGATGCCCATCTGCTTGCGGCGCTCGGCGCCCATCTCGTAATAGATGGTGTGAGCGGCGGGCAGCGCCAAGCTGCGCGTATCGCCCAGGTGAGTCGCCATCAGCACGATGCGCAGGCGGTTCAGGAAATCGAAGCAATCCACCCCATCGGCCAGTTCCACGCCCAGCAGCCCGCCGAAGCGCGAACCGAACAGCGCCGCCGCGCGCGCATGTTGCGGGTGGCTGGCCAGCCCAGGGTAATGCACCTTGGCCACGCCGGGATGCTCTTCCAGGAAGCGCGCCAGCGCCAGCGCGTTGGCGCAATGCTTGGCCATGCGCAGGGCCAGCGTCTCGGCGCCCACCGCGATGCGGTGCGCGGGCTCGGCCGCCAGGGTGCCGCCCATGTCGCGCAGACCCTTCTTCTTGATCTGCGTAAGGCCCCAACTAGTGGGCGCGCCCTTGCGATAGGCCTCGTAGATGTTCGAGTCATCCGACCAATCGTACAAGCCAGTATCCGTCACGGCCCCGCCCAAGGCATTGCCATGGCCGCCGATGTACTTGGACAGCGAGTTCATCACCAGCGACGCGCCGACCGAGGCCGGCCGGAACATCCACGGCGTGGTCAAGGTATTGTCGACCACGTAGACCAGGCCCTTCTCGCAGCAGATCTCGCCGATCACCGCCAGGTCGGCAACTTGCGTGCCCGGATTGGCGATGGTTTCGGTGAAGACCATGCGGGTATTGGGCTGGATCGCCGCGCGCACCTGCGACGAATCGGTCGCGTCCACGAAGGTGATCTCGATGCCCAGTTCCAGCAGCGTGCCCAGCAGGCTGTTGGTGTTGCCGAACACGAACTGGCTGGATACCAGGTGGTCGCCGCGGCGTAGCAGCGTGGTGAAGATCGCGGCCAGCGCGGCCATGCCGGTCGCGAAGCTGACCGTGCCCTTGCCACCTTCCATCTGGTTGACCTTGGCCTCCAGCGCAGTGGTGGTGGGCGTGCCCTGGCGGGCGTAGGTAAAGCCAGCTTTGCCTTGGAAGACCGCAGCCAGCTCGCGGGCGTCTTCGTAAGCGAACTCCGAGGACGGATGCATGGGCTTGTGCACCGCTCCGTGCTCGACGGATTGCTTGCGGTCGGAATGGAGGATCGTGGTGGTAAAGCCGTTCTGGTGCATGATGGGCTGACGCGAAGAGGATGTGGTCTACAGGATAGGCAAGGCGGATGGATCAGGAACGGCGCTGACGCACGGTTTCGTATAGGCAGACGGCGCTGGCCACGCTGACGTTCAGGCTTTCCACCGAACCCAGCATGGGAATGTTCACCAACTGGTCGCAGGTTTCCCGCGTCAGGCGGCGCATGCCCTCGCCTTCCGCCCCCATGACCCAGGCCATGGGCTGGCGCGCATCGATCTGGTGCATGCTGTCGGTCGCCTGGTCGTCGGTACCCACCAGCCACACGCCGCGGTCCTTCAGGCTGCGCATGGTGCGCGCCAGGTTGGTCACCATCAGATAGGGCACCGTGTCGGCGGCGCCGCAAGCCACGCGTTGCACGGTCGCGTTCAGGCCAACGGCCCGGTCGCGAGGGGCGATGACCGCGTGCACGCCAGCGGCGTCGGCCGTACGCAGGCAGGCGCCCAGGTTGTGCGGATCGGTCACGCCATCGAGTATCAGCAGTAGCGGCGGACCTTCGATGACGTCGAGAACTTCGTCCACGTCCACCGCCAATTGGCGTTCTTCGGCCAGCGCCACCACGCCCTGGTGGCGAGTGCCGCGGGACAAGCCGTCCAGGCGCTCCATGGGGACCGGATGCAGGCGGCAGCCCGCTTTCTCGGCCTGCTCGATGAACGTCTGCATCCGCTTGTCGCGGCGCGATGCCTCTACATAGATTTCCTTGATCGAGTCGGGCGCGTGGCGCAGCCGCGCAACAACCGCGTGAAACCCGGCCAGGACTTGGGTCGACGCCATAAATGCAATACCTTTAGATAAACGAATACCCGCCCCAGAGCGGGGCGGGCCACCGGACCAAGCCGGGCATAGATGCAATGTTACCCCTTATGGCTCGGCCGCCAAACGACGGCCTGGCCATAAAGAAGCATCAGTGGCGCTTGTGCGCGGCCTTCTTGGCCGGCGCGGCGCGCTTGGACGCCTTGGGCGCCCTGGGCGGCTTGCTGGCCTTCTTGGCTTCGGCGCGCCGCTCCTTGGCGGTCTGGCCCTTCAGGGCGGCGGGCTTGGGCGAGGCCGCCTTCTTCACGCGGCGCGACGGCTCATCCGGCCCGCGGGCCGAGGCCTTGCGCAGAGCGTCGAAGCTCGTACCTTGCACCAGGCGGAACTCGATGCGGCGGGCCTCCAGGTCCACGCGCGAGACCTGGACCTGAACCTTGTCGGTCAGGCGGTAGCGCATGCCGGTGCGCTCGCCGCGCAGCTCGTGCAGGGCGTCGTTGAACTGGAAGTACTCACCGCCCAGTTCGGAAACATGTACCAACCCTTCGACGTGCAGGGTATCCAGCGTGACGAAGATGCCGAAGCTGGCGACGCCGGTAACGGTGCCGCTGAAGTCCTCGCCCACGCGTTCCTTGACGAACCAGCACTTGAGCCAGGCCTCGACGTCACGCGACGCCTCGTCGGCGCGGCGCTCGCTGGCGGACAGGACCAGGCCCATCTTTTCCCAGATGGCGTGTTCGTGTTCGCGTTGCGTACGGCCTATCACCACAGGCTGGTCTTCCAGGCTGGGCACATACCGCTGGCCGGCCAGCAACGCCTTGATGACACGGTGCGTCAGCAGGTCGGGATAGCGGCGGATGGGCGAGGTGAAGTGGCTGTAGCCAGGATAGGACAGGCCGAAGTGGCCCATATTGTCCGGGCTGTAAACCGCCTGCTGCATGGAGCGCAGGCACATGGTCTGCAGCAGCTGGTAGTCGGGACGTCCGCGCACCGAATCCAGGAAGTCGCCGTAGTCCTTGGCCGTGGGCGTCTCGCCCCCGCCCAGCGACAGGCCCATGGTGCGCAGGAATTCACGCAGCGATTGCAGGCGCTCGGGGGTAGGCCCTTCGTGGATGCGGTACAGGCCGGGATGCTTGCTGCGGGTCATGAAGTCGGCCGCGCAGGTGTTGGCGGCCAACATGCATTCCTCGATCAGCTTGTGGGCATCGTTGCGTACCGACGGCACGATCTGCTCGATGCGGCCGAGCTCGTTGCAGACGATCTTGGTCTCGACCGTGTCGAAATCGATGGCGCCGCGCTTCTTGCGCCCTTGCGCCAACAACTGATAGAGCTCGTACAGGTGCTGGACCTGAGGCATGACGCTGCGCATGGCATGCGCCGCCGGGCCGCCGGGTTGCTGCAAGGCGGCCCAGATGTTCGTATAGGTGGTGCGCGCATGCGAATGCATGACCGCGTTATAGAACTGGTAGGCCGTGACCGTACCCGCCTTGGCGCCGCTGGCCGGGATAACCATGTCGCAGACCAGCACCAGGCGGTCGACGTCCGGGTTCAGCGAACACAGGCCGTTGGACAGCGATTCCGGCAACATCGGGATGACCCGGCGGGGGAAGTACACGCTGGTGCCGCGTTCGATCGCGTCGTCGTCCAGCGCGTCGCCCGGACGCACGTAGTGGCTCACGTCGGCAATGGCCACCAGCAGGCGCCAGCCCGGACGCTTGCGCTGGCCCGTGCCCAGTTCCACGGGTTCACAGTAAACGGCATCGTCGAAGTCGCGCGCGTCCTCGCCGTCGATGGTGATGAGCGGCACGTCGCGCAGATCGACGCGGTCTTTCAGGTCGGTCTTCTTGACCACATCCGGCAGGCGCGCCGCCTGCTTACGCGCGGCCTCCGAGAATTCGACCGGCACGTCGAACTTGCGCACCGCGATCTCGATTTCCATGCCGGGATCGTCGATCTCGCCCAGCACCTCGGCCACGCGGCCCAGCGGCTGCGTATGGCGCGTGGGCTGCTCCATGATTTCAACCGCGACCACCTGCCCGTGCTGGGCGCCGTTGGTATCGCTGGGCGGAATCAGGATGTCGTGCTTGATGCGCTGGTCCTCGGGAACGACGATGGACAGGCCGTGTTCGTGCAGAAAGCGCCCCACCAGCTTGTTGGTGCGGCGTTCGATGACTTCGACGATGGTGCCTTCAGGCTTGCCGCGGTATTCGCCGGCAGGCTTGACCAGCACGCGATCGCCATGCAGCACCTTGAGCATTTCGCGCGGCGACAGGAACAGATCGGGCCCGCCATCATCGCGCAGCAGGAAGCCGAAGCCGTCGCGATGCCCCAGCACCTTGCCGGCAACGAAGTCCAGTTTGGTGGCCAGCAGCAACACGCCCTTGCGATTGGGCATCAATTGCCCGTCGCGCTCCATGGCGCCCAGGCGGCGCTCAAATCCCACCATCGTCGCGGCGCGCTCGACGCCCATGCGTTCGGCCAGTTCCACCGGAGACAGCGGCGAGCCTGCGGCGCGCAGCGCTTTCAGGATGGCTTCACGGGACGGGACATCAGGATCGAAGTCCGGCGGCGCTTCGGGCAAGGGTGTTGATCTGTTGTTATTCGATTCGTTATTCGATCGTTTTGCCAAAGCTAAAATTTCCGTATATAATGCGCAGCTTCTGTGGTTCGCCCAAGGCTGAACACTGAAGCAGAAAATGGTCAGAAGGTTGGGAAGTTTAAAGCCCAGCCGGGGTTGAAAAGCAAGTTGCTTAAAACCGTATTGTAGAACCAACTGCACTTTGGAAGCATGCTTTAGTTAATGTGTTTTAACTGAAGCGATGCAACTAGGGCGGCAGCGTATCACATACTTCTGACAGTATCTCTCAGTGCCCAGGTGGCGGAATTGGTAGACGCGCACGGTTCAGGTCCGTGTGCCGCAAGGTGTGGAGGTTCGAGTCCTCTCCTGGGCACCACGGAATTTCAATCAAGACTATGCAAGCCAGTCTTGATGGCAACGGCTAAAAAGCCCCGGAAATCGCAAGATTTCCGGGGCTTTTGCTTTGCGCCTTGCAAACCCTGCCCTTCAACGCCAAGGCACTTTGCGGTTCAAATGATGCCGTGCGTACAGATCGGCGCCCATGCCTTCGATCTGGCCATCGATCAATGCCTCGAAAGGCCGCAGCAGCGCATCGAAATTCATCGGCGCCTCGATGGCGTTCAAGGCATGCGTCACGGCCTCTATCGTGGACAAGGCACCTGCCACATCGGCATGGCGCACGCGATAGCGCGTGGAGAGTCCCGCAGGCAACATCACGCGCGGCAAAGCGGCAAGCGCAGGATTGATATGCAGCAGCTTGCGCGCATGCCCCCAGGTGCCGTCGGGCACGATCAACCTGATGGGCGCGCCGAGATCCTGCCCGTAGCCAGGCACCAACACCTCAGCGCCCTCGCCGGGAAACAGCAAGCGAGGCAGGTGGCCGGGCAACGCCCAGTCGTCTTCTGAAAAATATTCGCCCACCACGCGTTGCGCGCCCGCCAATCCCAGCACGGCCAATCTTGCGGTGTTCAAGGCATGACGCGCCTCGCTGGGATGCTGCAGCACCACGACTCGAGTACGGCAGGAAAGCGAGGGAATCAGCGCGCACAGACAGTGCGATAGAGGACGCAGGCAACGCGTGCAAAGGGTACGGGACATGGGGCGACACTATATCGAATGTTCGAAAGCGGCCCGGCAGCAAAAAATATGAAAAAAAACCCACACGACTTGCACACTTCTAAAAAAGTGTGCATAATCTCATTCCTCTGCTGCTGAACAAGAAACAACGCGAAAGCGAAGCGACAAGTAAAGCATCAGCGCCCAGGTGGCGGAATTGGTAGACGCGCACGGTTCAGGTCCGTGTGCCGCAAGGTGTGGAGGTTCGAGTCCTCTCCTGGGCACCAATTATTACATCACGAGGTACCTGCGTGATGCGCCAAAAAAACCCCGAACGCGTAAGCGTCCGGGGTTTTTTCTTTGTCGGGCCCATTTTGCTTGCCCGGCTCGCAATTTTCTTGAGCCGGGCGGGACTGCCCTACTTCAGCACATGCGTCATGACCACGTGCGGAATACCGGCCTCGACGAATTCCTCGCCTTCCACATTGAAACCGTGCGCCTGGTAGAAGCCCGCCGCATGCGTCTGCGCGTGAAGCACCAGCATGCGATGGCCGTCGCCATGGCCTTGTTTGATCAACGCGTCCAGCAACTGGCTGCCGACGCCCATGCCCCGCGCCTTCTTGTGGACCGCCATGCGGCCGATGTGACCGTCGGGCAAAAGCCGGCCCGTACCCATCGGCGTGCCGTCCGGGCCGTAGGCCACGGCGTGCACCGACACGGCGTCGTCGTCGTCCAGCTCGACTTCGGGTGGCACTTTCTGTTCGACGACGAACACCTCGTGACGCACCGAATATGCGTCGTCGCGCAAACGGTCCCAGGTTCCCAGGGCGATACGCACCGTAGCTTGTTTGTTGGTCGACATGTCCATCCCTCGCGTGCAGCAAATGAATAAAAGAATCCTACGCCTCATTTTAGGCAGGGATGAACAAGTGCCAAAAGGGGGTACGATCGCGGCTTGCCCACGTCGTCCATGTTCCGCCACATGCCGCCTGCCGCTCCCCCCGCCTGGTTGAAAGCCGCGCCCGCGCTCTTCCTGCTTCTCTGGTCCAGCGGTTTCGTCGTGCTCAAAGTGGGTCTGGCCTATGCCGACCCCATGACGTTCCTGGCCTTGCGCTATGCCTGCGTGGTGCTGATTCTTGCGCCCTTCATGCTGGTTCTGCGCCCGCCGCTGCCGCGCGGCGCCAGCGCCTGGGGCCATCTGGCGATGGTCGGGCTGCTGTTGCAGGCAGGCTACTTCTGTTTCACCTACCTGTCGCTCAAACAGGGCATGTCGGCCGGCGCCGTGGCGCTGATCACCTCACTGCAGCCTATCCTGATCGGCCTGCTGGCGCCGGCGATCGCGCACGAGAAAGTCGATGCCCGCCGCTGGGCCGGCCTGGGCCTGGGGGTATCGGGCGCCGCGCTGGTGATCATCGCCAAGGCCTCGATCGACGTGCTCTCGCCGCTAGGCCTGGCGTTCGCCATCTGCGCCCTGCTCTGCATCACTGGGGGCACCCTGTATGAAAAGCGCTACGGCGTGCAAACGCATCCCGTCACCTCCAATATGGTGCAGTACGCGGTCGGCCTGATCGCCACCGCGCCGTTGGCGTTCTGGCTGGAGCCGATGCACATCGAGTGGACCGGCCCCTTGCTGGGTTCGCTGGCTTATCTGGTCGTGGGCAATTCGCTGGTGGCCATCACCTTGCTATTGACCATGATCCGCTACGGCGAGGCCTCGCGCGTGTCCGCGCTGTTCTTCCTGGTACCGCCTTGCACGGCCGTCATCGCGCTGATCATCCTGGGCGAAGCCATCCCCGCGCTGGCCTGGCCCGGCATGGCGCTGGCGGCGCTGGGCATCCTGCTGGTGACGCGCACGGCACAAGCGTCGCCCAAGTAGAATGAGCGCCCCTCCAGGTCCCTGTCCATGAACGCCGTCATTACCTCCGCCCTGCCGGTCTTCGCGCTGATCCTGACCGGCTGGCTCGCCGCCCGCTGGCGCATCCTGGGTTCCGGCGCCACCGACGCCCTGAATCGCTACGTCGTCTATCTGTCGCTACCCGCGCTGCTGTTCCGCGCCATGACGCAAGTGGACCTGGCGCACATGGCGCATTGGGGTTTCGTGGGCGCCTTCGCGGGCGGCATCGCGGTCACGTTCCTGGTCTCTTTTGCCGGCGCGCGCCGCACGCAGCGCGCGCTGACCGACCGCGGCATCCAGGGCCTGGCCGCCTCCTACGCCAACGCCGGCTACATGGGCATTCCGCTATGCCTGGCGCTGTTCGGCCCCGACAGCATGGCGCCCGCTACTTTCACCACCCTGCTCACCGCCAGTGTGCTGTTCGGCTGCGCCATCGCCCTGATCGAGTTCGACCGCCAGCAGACGCCCAACCTGCCCTCCACGCTGCTCAAGGTCGGGCGCGCGCTGCTGCGCAATCCGCTGCTGGCGGCGCCGCTGCTGGGCCTGGCCTGGGCCTTCACCGGGCTCGCCCTGCCGGAGGGCGTGGACCGCTACGTGGCCTTGCTCGGCGCGTCCGCCAGCCCCTGCGCGCTGGTCACGATAGGCCTGTTCCTGGCGCAGACGGAGACGTCCAGCTCGGGGCCGGGCGTCATGCGTCTGGTCACCGGCAAGCTCTTGCTGCAGCCCGCTGTCACGGCCGTGCTGGCGTTCTATGTCTTCACCATGCCGCCGGTATGGGCCTGGACCGCGGTGCTGATGAGCGCGCTGCCGATCGGCACAGGGCCTTTCATGCTGGCGCAGATGTACGGCCGCGACGCCCGCGTGACCTCGCGCGCCATCCTGGTCTCCACGGTGGCGTCGGTGCTGACTGTCAGCCTGCTGGTCGCCTGGATCAGCGCCCATCCGCTTTCCTGACGCCTTTCACCATGCTGCTCGCCGCCGCCATTTTCGTACTCACCATCACCCTGGTCATCTGGCAGCCCAGGGGCCTGTCGATAGGCTGGAGCGCCGTGCTGGGCGCCGCGCTCGCGCTGGCCACGGGGGTGGTCCACCCGGCCGACATCGCGGATGTCTGGCGCATCGTCTGGAACGCCACCGCCACCTTCATCGCCATCATCGTTACCAGCCTGATCCTGGACGAGGCCGGCTTCTTCGAATGGTCGGCGCTGCACGTGGCGCGCTGGGGCGGCGGCCGGGGCCGGCTGCTGTTCGTCCTGATCGTGCTGCTGGGCGCGGCCGTTTCCGCACTGTTCGCCAACGACGGCGCGGCGCTGATCCTCACGCCCATCGTCATGGAAATGCTGGTGGCGCTGGGCTTCGGCCCCGGCGCTTCGCTGGCCTTCGTGATGGCCGCGGGCTTCATCGCGGACACAGGCAGCATTGCGCTGATCGTGTCCAACCTGGTCAACATCGTCTCGGCCGACTTTTTCAACATCGGCTTCGGCGAGTACGCGTCGGTGATGCTGCCGGTGAACCTGATGGCCGTGGCATCGACCCTGGCGGTGCTGTTGCTGTTCTTCCACCGCAGCATTCCGCCGCGCTATGACGTAAGCCAACTGCCCGCGCCCGCTTCCGCGATCCGCGACCTGACCACGTTCCGCGCCGGCTGGATCGTGCTGGCGCTGCTGCTGGCGGGCTTTTTCATCCTGGAACCCATGGGCATCCCGGTTAGCGCCATCGCCGCCGTCGGGGCGCTGGGCCTGCTGCTGATCGCCGGGCGGCAGCATATCGTCGGCACGCGGCGCATCATGCGCGAGGCCCCGTGGCACATCGTGGTCTTCTCGCTGGGCATGTACCTGGTGGTGTACGGCCTGCGCAACGCCGGCCTGACCGCGCACCTGGCGCAGGTGCTGGACCGTTGCGCGGAATATGGCGTGTGGGGCGCGGCGATGGGCACGGGCCTGATCACCGCCTTTCTGTCGTCCATCATGAACAACCTGCCCACCGTGCTCGTGGGCGCGCTGTCGATCGCGGACACCAGCGCCACCGGCGCGGTGAAGGATGCCATGATCTACGCCAACATCATCGGCAGCGATCTCGGCCCCAAGATCACGCCCATCGGCAGCCTGGCAACGCTGCTATGGCTGCACGTGCTGGCGCGCAAAGGCCTGCGCATCACCTGGGGCTATTACTTCAGGGTCGGCATCGTGCTGACCTTGCCGGTGCTGCTGCTGACCTTGGCGGCGCTGGCGTGGCGGCTGCAATAGGCGGCCAGGCGGTTTTATATTACTTTTAGTTATTTAAAAGGCATTAATAGATGGTTTGAGTTAGGCTTGCGCCGCTTTAGACTTTCAAACCTACACGGGTGCCTGCGCGCGCCCGTTTTGCTTTCTTACGCATCAGATCCCCGGGACTCGCCCATGAGCACCAACGCTTCCACCCTCCCCCTGCCGTCTTCCGCCCTGCCGCCCATCCAGATCAACCGCAAGCCGCTCTGGATCGCCTTGCTGCTGGTGCTGGCGGGCGCGCTCTACCTGAACCAGACCGTCAGCTGGCGCCAGGGCGCGCTGTGGGTGATCGGCGCCCTGCTGGGCGTAACGCTGTACCACGCCTCTTTCGGCTTCACGCAAGCCTGGCGCGTGTTCGTGTCCGACCGCCGCGGCGCCGGACTGCGCGCGCAGATGCTGATGCTGGCCGTGGGCGTGCTGCTGTTCTTCCCCTTTCTGGCGGCGGGCTCGCTGTTCGGCCAACCGGTCAGCGGCTTCGTGTCGCCGCCTGGCGTCTCGGTCCTGCTGGGCGCCTTCCTGTTCGGCATCGGCATGCAGCTGGGCGGCGGCTGCGCCTCGGGCACGCTGTTCGCGGTCGGTGGCGGCAATACCCGCATGGTGGTCACGCTGCTGTTCTTCATCATCGGCTCGGTCATCGCGACCGCCAACTTCGGCTGGTGGTCGAACCTGCCGGCGCTGGCCCCGACTTCGCTGATCAAGACCTGGGGCCTGGCTCCCGCGCTGGCCATCAACCTGGCCGTGTTCGCGTTGATCGCGTGGGCGGCCACTGCGCTGGAAAAGCGCCGCCACGGCCATGTGATCTCCTTTGCCTCGCGCACCGCGCGCCCGGCGTCCTTGCTGCAAGGTCCCTGGCCGCTGATCTGGGGCGGCGTGGCGCTGGTGGTGCTGAACTTCGCCACGCTGGCGCTCGCCGGCCGCCCCTGGGGCATCACCTCCGCCTTCGCGCTGTGGGGCGCCAAGACGCTGGACGCCTTCGGCGGCGACGTGGCCACCTGGGCCTACTGGGCCAAGCAGCCCTCGCTGGCCGCGCCGCTGCGCCAGGACGTCACCACCGTCATGGACATCGGCCTGATGCTGGGCGCGCTTGCCGCCGCCAGCGCCGCCGGCAAGTTCGCGCCCATCTGGAAGGTGCCGGCCCGCTCGCTCATGGGCGCCGTCATCGGCGGCCTGCTGCTGGGCTACGGCTCGCGCCTGGCCTTCGGCTGCAATATCGGCGCCTACTTCAGCGGCATCCTGTCGGGCAGCCTGCACGCCTGGCTGTGGCTGCCTGCCGCCTTCGCCGGCAGCGCCCTGGGCGTGCGCCTGCGTCCGGCTTTCGGCCTCGCGGTCGAGAAGACTCCGGCCGCTTCCAGCTGCTGAGAAACAGTATTCCAGGACCTTCCCCCGGCACGAGGGGACGGCTCCTGGTGTATGGTTGCTCCATCCCGAAATACGGAGATGGACATGAGCTGGTTTTTCGGCCGTTACACGGCTTTCTTGTTGACCCTGATCGGCGCTGCGGTCACTGCGGCCCTAGCCGCGACCAGCTCGCTCTGGTGGCTGTGGCTGGCCGTGCCGCTGGCGCTGCTGGGCGCGCTGGGCGTCTATGACCTGGTGCAGACCCGCCACGCCATCCGGCGCAACTATCCGGTCCTGGGCAATCTGCGGTTCCTGTTCGAGTTCATCCGGCCCGAGATCCGCCAATACTTCCTGGAAGACGACACGCAGGCCGCGCCGTTCTCGCGCGCGCAGCGTTCCATCGTCTATCAGCGCGCCAAGCGCGAAATCGACAAGCGCCCCTTCGGAACCCAGGAAGACGTCTACGGCGACCGCTACGAATGGATCAACCATTCCATGTCGCCCTCGCAAATCCCCGACACCGACTTCCGCGTCACTGTGGGCGGCCCCGAGTGCAAGCAGCCGTACTCCATGTCCGCGTTCAACGTGTCGGCCATGAGCTTCGGCGCCTTGTCGGCCAATGCCGTCCTGGCCCTGAACGAGGGCGCCCGCCAGGGCAACTTCGCGCACGACACCGGCGAAGGCGGCATCAGCCGCTACCATCGCCAGCCGGGCGGCAGCCTGGTCTGGAATATCGGCTCGGGCTACTTCGGCTGCCGCGATGAACACGGCGCGTTCTCCGAAGAGGCCTTCGTCAAGAATGCCTGTACGCCGCAGGTCAAGATGATCGAGATCAAGCTGTCGCAAGGCGCCAAGCCCGGCCACGGCGGCATCCTGCCTGCGGGCAAGGTCACACCCGAGATCGCCGAGGCGCGCGGCGTCGTGGCCTGGCAGGACTGTAATTCGCCAGCCACCCATTCCGCCTTCGACTCGCCCATCGGCCTGATGAAATTCGTGGCACGCCTGCGCGAGTTGTCCGGCGGCAAGCCGGTGGGCTTCAAGTTCTGCGTGGGCCACCCCTGGGAATGGTTCGCCATCGTCAAGGCCATGCTGGAAACCGGCATCACGCCGGACTTCATCGTGGTGGACGGGGCCGAAGGCGGCACCGGCGCCGCGCCCGTGGAATTCGTGGACCACGTCGGCACACCCCTGCGCGAAGCGCTGCGCCTGGTCCACAACACGCTGATCGGCGTGAACCTGCGCGACCGCATCAAGCTAGGGGCGTCCGGCAAGATCATCACGGCCTTCGACATGGCCCGCGTCATGGCCATGGGTGCGGACTGGTGCAACGCCGCGCGCGGCTTCATGTTCGCCATCGGCTGTATCCAGGCCCAGGCCTGCCATACCGGCAAATGCCCCACCGGCGTCACCACGCAAGACCCGCTGCGGCAGCGCGCGCTGGTGGTGCCGGACAAGGCGCAGCGCGTGGCCAACTTCCACCGCAACACCCTGCATGCGCTGGCGGAACTGTTGGCGGCAGCCGGCCTGACTCACCCCGGCCAGCTCCGTCCGCACCATATCGCGCGCCGCATCTCGTCCAGCGAAATCCGGCTGCTGTCGGCGCTGTTCCCGGAGCTGGCGCCCGGCGAACTGCTGCGCGGCGAATTCCGTCACCAGGTGTTCCGCGCCGGCTGGTCGATGGCCCAGGCCAGTTCGTTCCAGCCGACCCACGACATCACCACGGCCTTGGCGCAAGAACACGCCGCCCACTCCACACCGGCCGCCGCGCAAGTCTGAGCCGGTTGGCGCCTGGCGCTACAACCAGCGCTCGAACATGCGCGAGAAGAACTCCATCGAACGGTCTCCCACGCCCCTGGCCTGCCAGGCCTCGGGCGTGATCCGCACCGCATCGGCGACGTCGCGCTGGAACAGCGACTCCATTTCCGCCGCGAATTCAGGCCCCAGCACCACCGCGTTGATTTCGTAGTTCAGGGCGAAGCTGCGCCAATCCAGGTTGCTGGAACCCACCGTGGACCACACGCCGTCCACCACCGCGGTCTTGGCATGCAGGAGCGCATCGCGCCGCTCGTAGATCTTCACGCCGGCCGCCAGCAGATCCGTGTAGTGCGACCGTCCCGCATGGAACACCAGCGAGGAATCGCTGAAGCCGGGCAGTACCAGCGCCACGTCCACGCCGCGCCGCGCCGCGTCCGTCAGGACGTCGATGAAGGCCGGGTCCGGCACGAAGTACGCCATGGTGATGTGGATGTATTCCTGCGCGCTTTCAAACGCCGACATCAGCGTCAGGTAGACGGTGTAGCCATCGCTGCGGTCCGGCTGGTTGGCCAGGATCCGCACGGTCGTCGCGCCTGCTGGTGGCGCCACCTGCGAGTCGCCGCCCTTGATCGGTTCCTTGGACTGGGATTCCCAACCTGCGCGGAGGACTTGCTCCAGCTGGGCCACTGCTGGCCCCTCGATACGCAGGTGCGTGTCGCGCCATGGCGCCGCCTTGGCGTCCGCCGCAGCGGGCGCGTCGGCCTTGCCGGCGCCGCTTCCCGATCCCGATCCCGATCCTGATCCCGATCCTGATCCAGACCCGGGCGAAGATTCGTAGACGCTGCTGACGTTGATGCCGCCCAGGTAGCCGACCTTGCCGTCCACCACCAGCACCTTGCGATGGTTGCGCTGGTTCGGCGACCAGCCCGCGCGGCCGCTGGCCGGGTTGACCGGATTGAATATCGCCACCTGCACGCCCGCGTCGCGCAGGCGCTGGAACAAGGCATCGGGCGTCTTGATGGTCCCTACCGCGTCGACCATCAAGGACACCTCGGCGCCGCGATTGCGCGCCGCGATCAAGGCCTCGGCAAAGCGCGCGCCTTCGGCATCATCGTCGAAGATATAGGTTTCCATGTGCACATACCGGCGCGCCTGCGCAATGGACTGCAGCATGGCGCGATAGGTGCTGGGCCCGTCGGCCAACAGCCGGACGCGGTTGCCGGCCACCAGCGGCGCGCCACTGACCGCCTGCTCGACGGCAAGGTGACGCGCGAGGAAATCATCCTTGGGAGTCCGCGGATCCGCCGCGATGCCCTGGCCGCGGCGATAGCTGTCCTGCGCGGCGTCGGCCGACAGGCCGGCCTGCGACTCGCGCGCGCGGCGCTCCTGCGCGTCGGGAACGCTGGCGCACGCCGCCAGCAAGGCCGCGCACACCAGCGGCAGCAGCCACCGGTACGCGCCGGCCAGCCACGGCCACTTGTCCCGCCGCAGTCCCGGCCGGCGCACCGCCGCGGGCGGCTTCATGGCTTTCCGGCTTAGCGGCGGCCGCCCGAAGCCAGCAGGCAGCCGAGCAAGGCGCCCACCAGCGCCGCCACGCCCACCGACTTCCAGGCATGTTCATGCACGTACTCGTCGGCGTAGGCGGTGGCGCGGCGCGCGCGCTCCCGTGCCGCGCCCTCCCAATCACCGGCGGACTCGCGCGCCTCGGCCACCTGGCGCTTCAGGCGCGCGCGCGCCGCCTCGATCTCGGAACCTGTGTATGTAGCGGTCGACCGCAGGAGGTCTTCCGTACCGGCGAGCAGTTCATGGAAGCTGTCGCTCACCCGTTCACGGTGCAGGGCCATTTCGGCGCGTTGGTGCTTACGGTTCATCGTCGCTCCTTGTCGTTGTCGGGCCTCGCGGAGTCGGGCCGCCTGACGCAACGCAGCATGCCGCGTTCCCGGACCGGCCCGCGCATCGCGTGGCCCCATTGTGACCATCATCGGCTGCCCCCGCCAGAGCTTTGGCAACCAGCGGTAAACCGATATTTCAACGCGAGCAAACGTATCGGAAGACAGCGTGCGCTCACCGGCGCAGACGCTCGCGCTCCTCTTTCGAATTCGTAAAAGTCCATTGCATTCAGCGGCTTGGCGCTTGACACCGGCCCTGCCCTGGCGGCCACAATAGACTTTTGCAATGCGCCAGAACCGCCTGGTCTGGACCTCCCAACGCCGTGTTTCCCAAGCGCTTGCCGCCCAGGGGTAGTCCGGCGACAGAAAAGGAACAGGACGCATGGTTTCGCCTTCCGCACTGTTTGCCCCCGCCGCGCCGACGTTCATCGCCCAAGAGCCGCAGCCTCCCAGCGCCGAACAAATCGAACTGCGCGACGGCTTGCTGGCGCGTCACGCGCACATCGATCCCAAGTTCCTTTATGACGCGCTGGGCTCGGCGCTCTTCACCGCCATCACGCAGTTGCCGGAGTACTACCCGACGCGCTGCGAGTCGGAAATTTTTCAGCGTCACGGCGCTGATATCGCGCGCCACATCGGCCCGGTGCTCTCGATGATAGACCTGGGCGCGGGCGATTGCGTCAAGGCCGAACGCCTGTTTGCCAGCCTGCGCCCGCGCCATTACGTGCCCATCGACATCTCGGCCGACTACCTGCAAGCCGCGGTGCGCCGCCTGCAGCTGTCCTACCCCGACCTGCAGATCACCGCCCTGGGCCAGGACTTCACGCATGCGCTAGCCCTGCCCGCCAGCGTGCCGGCCGAACAGAGGCTGTTCTTCTATCCCGGCTCCAGCATCGGCAATCTCAGTCCCGAGGACGCGCATGCCATGCTGCGGCGGATCCGCGAACAATGCGCGGGCGGCGGACTGCTGGTGGGCGTGGACCGAGTCAAGCCCAAACAGGTGCTGGAGCCCGCCTACGACGACGCGCTGCACCTGACCGCAGCCTTCAACCTGAACCTGCTGCGGCACGTGAACAGCGTGCTGGACGCCGATTTCGACGTGGACGACTGGCGGCACGTGGCGCTTTTCAACAGCGCCAGTTCGCGCATCGAAATGCATCTGGAAGCGCAGCGCGCGGTGCGCGTGGCCTGGCCCGGCGGCGCGCGCGCATTCAGCGCCGGCGAACGCATCCACACCGAGAATTCCTACAAGTTCACCCCCCAAGCCTTTGCCGACCTGCTGCAAAGCGCCGGCTACCACGATGTCGCGCACTGGTCGGATTCCCGCGGCTGGTTTTCGGTTTTCAGCGCCCGCGCCTGAAGCGGGCCCGCCCTCAACGCCACTGGAGGATCGCCATGGAACCTGCGTGCCTGCTGACTCACCCCGCCACCGGACCTTACGCTGCCGGCCAGGCGGGGCAGCACGACCGCTACGACGCCGTGCGCTCGACCAACACGGCCCTGGCCGCTCCCCTGAGCCCTGAGGATTGCCAGGTGCAATCCATGCCGGACTGTAGCCCGGTCAAATGGCATCTGGCCCATACGACCTGGTTCTTCGAGACCTTTCTGCTGACGCGCTTTCATCCGCCCTATTCGGTCTTCCATCCGCAGTACCGCATGCTTTTCAACTCCTACTACAACGCCGTCGGCGCCAAGCATCCGCGTCCACACCGAGGCCTGCTGTCGCGCCCCGCGCTGGCGGAGGTGCTGCACTACCGCCGCCACGTGGACGAGGCCATGCATGAGCTGATCTCGCGCCTGGGCGGCAACGACCCCGCCTTCGATGCCTTGCTGGAGCTCGGGCTGAATCATGAGCAGCAGCACCAGGAACTGATCCTGACCGATCTGAAGCACATGCTGTCGGCCAATCCGCTCAAGCCCGCCTACGTGGCGCCCGGAACGCCCGCGCTGCCGCCTGGCACGCCTGCCGGCTGGACCCGCTACGCCGGCGGCGTCAGCCGCATCGGCCACGACGGCAGCGGTTTCGGTTTCGACAACGAAGGCCCCGCCCATGACGTGCTGCTGGCGCCGTTCCATCTGGCCGACCGGCTGGTGACCCAGCACGAGTACCTGGCCTTCATCCGCGACGGCGGCTACAAGCGCCCCGAACTCTGGCTGTCGCTGGGCTGGGATCGGGTCTGTGCCGAAGGCTGGCGTGCGCCGCTCTACTGGGAAGGACAACGCGAAGACTGGCGCATCTTCACGCTACGCGGCATGCAGGAACTGGAACTGCAGGCGCCGGTGACGCACATCAGCTACTTCGAGGCCGATGCCTACGCGCGCTGGGCGCGCGTGCGGCTGCCGCGCGAAGCCGAATGGGAACATGCCGCCCGCCAACTGCCCGAAGGCGCGCTGACCGCGCGCGCCAACATGCTGGAAAACGGCCACCTGGACACACGCCCTGCCCCCGCGCGCAACGGCACGGGCGGCCCCGTGCAACTGTTCGGCGATGCCTGGGAATGGACCTCCAGCGCCTACGACGCCTACCCCGGCTTCAAGCCCGACAGCGGCGCGGTGGGCGAATACAACGGCAAATTCATGTGTAACCAGTACGTGCTGCGGGGCGGCTCCTGCGCCACGCCCAGGGACCACATCCGCCCCAGCTATCGCAACTTTTTCCCGCCCGAAGCCCGCTGGCAGTTCTCCGGGATCCGCCTGGCGCGGGACGCATGAGGCACTTCTTTGAAATTTGAGTATGGATTGCTTGCGCACGCCAAAAATTTCATGCTAGAATTTCGTTCTTCGTTGATCACTGATTGCGACACGGATGTGACGCAAATTCAGGGATTGATCGAAATGGCGCATTAGCTCAGCCGGTTAGAGCGACGGAATCATAATCCGCAGGTCCCCTGTTCGAATCAGGGATGCGCCACCAGGAATTCAAAGGGCGCCCACGCAAGTGGGCGCCCTTTACGTTTGTGCATCGGAACTCTGCACGCAGGTAGCCAGTCTCACGACCCGGCACCAGCGCTGGCATGGAGCACTACTACTCCACCCTGTCACGACGCGGCCGCCACCCCGAGCAATCCTCAGGAGCGATCAAATTTCCTTGCGCCGACTTATCCGTAGAGCAAAAAAAAGCTGTTCCACTGGTCTCCTGAACTGGCCGCGCGCTGCGGGATCGATTTCCGGCTGAAGGCTCCGAATCGCAGTTTCCTGGAACAGCAGATATTCGACTACCTGAACCAACAAGCCGCCCGGTCAGGCACGCCCATGCAATGCCTGTTCGTGGGCATGCATGAATACACGTGGCACTACCCCCGTTTGCTGAAGATGGATTTCCATTCGCTGGATATGGATCCTGAACAAGCCGCCTATGGGTCCGCCGGCAAACATACGATCGGAAGCGCGACGAACATGTCGGCGCACTACGCCGAAGCTTCGTTCGACGTCGTTGTGGCCAATGGCGTGATCGGCTGGGGACTCAACGAACGGCCCGATTTCGAACGCCTGCTTAAGCAATGCCACCGCGTGCTCAAGCCTGGAGCCCTTCTGATCCTCGGCTACAACGACACACCGGAACGTGCGCCCTTCAACGTGGACATCGGGTGGGGGGATTTGTTTGCCCCCATGGTTCCGACGATCCCAGGAGTCACTCAGGCGCGCCATGCCATGAATGACAGCTACGCCCATGTGTTCCTCTTCGGAGAAAGGCGCGAACCGGCGGCCGCCACCTGACTGAAGCAGCGCCCGCCTTGCGGCTAAGGCAGCCGCACCGCATCACGCCGCCTGCCGCCCCAGGTCGCCGCCAGGCTGGCCACGAAGGCGCCTATCAGCATTGAGGCGAATCCCCACAACGCGAATGCCGCCGCGGCCTTGCGCGCCTGGTCCGCGGCCTCCTTGGCCTTTTGCTTGGCGTCGTCGGCGGCCTGCTTCACGTTCTGCACGGCCTGATCGACGCGGCGCTGCGCCGCTGCCGGCTCCATGCCGGTCTGGGCGGCCACGACCTTCACGACATAGTCGCGGTCTTCGCCTGTCATGGAGCCGCGCGCCACGCTCATCGCCACGATGCGGGCCACTTCATCTCTTGCCCCGTTGCGATCGGCGCCAGCATCGGGCCGTTCCGGACGCAACAAGGCATCGGAGAAATAGCCCCTGACCTGCGCCATCCCATCGCCCCCACCCGCAGCGGCCGCAGCCGTCGCAGCCGTGCCGGCTCCCGCAGCGACGGAAGCGCCCGCCTTGGCCACACCGGAAGCCAGGGTCGCGATGGACGCACCCAGCAGGACGGCGCTGACGACCGCGCTCAGTGCCCACACCAGAAAGCCGTGCGCCGTGTCGCGGAAATAGACCTCGTCCGAATGCACGTCGACCCATTTGGTGCGCAGCCGCCCCGCGACGTAGCCGCCTATGCCATAGGCAACGATCTGCGTGGCCAGCATCCATATGATGAGACCGATGCCTATCGCAGGCGCCGACACGCCCTCGCCGCTCCAGGGCGAAACAGAAAGAAAGCCCAGGCCCGTGCCGCCGGCGAACAGCGCCAGCGAAAGCGCCGCGGCGATGACCGCGCCCGCAATCACGGCGGCCCACGACACGGCCGAAATGGCGGATTCTCGCGGCGGCACGCCACCTGCGTACGGCTGACTCAATGAAGATGCGTTTTCCATGGATATGTTCCTTGTTCACGGTTCATTGCGGCTGCGCCAACATGCGCCACAGCTGCAGGAAAATCTCGCGGTCAATGCCAGAAAAGCGCCAACAGGATGATGATGGGAATGGGCACGCCAAGCAGCCACAACAAGATGGAACGCATAAAACCTCCTTGGATGATGTCCCGCGCCTTGCGCGCGGCGCTCAGGCCAGATCGATCGTGCCCGGCGCGCGAGGATTCGGCGGCGGCTGCACGGGATCGATGACATCGGGATCGTTGCGAGGCCGATTCGGATCCAGCGGCGGGTCGTCAGGCGGCGGATTGTTGGGAAAGGCGGGATCGTCGGGTACGAGCTCGTCGCCGCCGCCGGGTTCGCGATGCATGGACTGGGACATGGTGTTCTCCTCGAGCAGCGCCAGGCGCGCCGCTCCATCCCTCCAGCAAGCCGCATGCCCGCCTCGCGCCCGCGGACATGAAAAAGCCCTCTTACGAGGGCATCATGGCGCGCATAACGGTGAAGGCATCAGGACTTGTTCTTGCCGTCCTTGGCCGTTTCGGTCACTTTCTGGCCCCCGCTACCCAGAAATTCGACCACGGCAGCCTTGCCCGCCGCCGAAGCCTCATCCTGGCTGCCATAGCGCCTGGCCGAATAATTGGTGCTGCGCACATTGCCGGTTTCGGGATCGAACAGGGTAATGATCCAGGCGAATTCTCCCGGCATCAGTTGCCTGACTTGCAACGTGGCGCGCGTGCCTGGGCGCAGTTGCGGCATATGGCGGCCTTTAGCGTGGTTCGACGCCGCCATGGTAGCGCAAACGCGCCGACGCACACGCGCCGACGCAAACACGTCGGCGCGAGCCCTGGCAAAAATGCTGCGCCCGCACATGAATTCATGCTGCACACCCCGCGGCAAAAACGCCACACGCGACGCAGCGCGTCAGGAAAACCCTAGGGCCGAATGCCCGAATACAGGCGCACAATCGATACAAACATCTAGACCGCATCAGCGGCAGCCGCATCCCTTTAATCAGGCGAGGACGGAGACAACATGACTTATGTAGCAGTGGTTATGAGCTGTTTGATGGTTGTGGGTATCGTCGCGTTGGTGATTCAAACGGTTCAAAGCGCAGGGTCCGAACCCTGGCTGAAGATCTCGGCGGCGATCGTCAGTTCCTTATTTGCTTCGCTCTTGCTGATTCCGCTCGGATACGCGGTCGCGCAGACCGTGCTGATCGAATAACTCCTTTATTACGGCATACACGCCTGGGGCTAAGCGCCCCGGGCGGTCTTGCCGCGGGTCGCAGCCCAGCACAAAAGCGACCCGGCGGTCACCATGGCCACGCCCTGCCAGAATGACGCGGTCAGGCGGGTCGACAGCCACACGGCAGCGAAGAATGTCGAGAACACCGGAGTGAAGTAGGACGCCGTGGCCAGCAAGGTCAGGTTGCCCTTGAGTATTCCCACGTTCCATAGCGCATAGCCTGCCGCCATGGCGCCGCCGGCCACCAGCAGTTCCAGCGTGGCGGGCCAGGTGAAGGTCCAGGCAGGTTCGGCGCCCAGCAGGTACTTGATCCACAGGGCGGCCGCGGTCAGCATGAAAAACAGGACAACGCCATTCCTGCCGTTGGCAAACCTCGTGGTCACGTTGCAATAGACGGCCCAGATGATGGCGCCGCTGAAGGCCAGTCCGTAGCTGAGAGGATTGCTGGAAACATTGGCGATGGTGCGGTCCCAAGACAAGCCGCCGGATCCGCCCAGAACCCAGACGATGCCGCACAACGACAACAGTATGCCCGGCACCACCCATGCGCTGGCCCGCTGGCCGTTGATGAGCATGGCGAGAATCACAGTGAAGCAGGGCCAGAGATAGTTGACCATGCCCAATTCGATCGCCTGTCCGCGATTAGCGGCATAGCCCAAAGAGAGCGACAGGCAGATCTCGTAGGCGACGAACAGCAAGCTGCCGACAATGAGATAGGAGCGCGGAAAGGTCCGCAGCTTCGGAAAGCCCAACAGCAGCACCAGGAACGCGGAACCCGTCGTATAGATCAGCGCGGCGCCGCCCACCGGACCGAAGCTTTCGCTGACACCGCGTATCAGGCCGACGACGGTGCCCCACAGCAGCACCGCCAGCAAACCTAGGGAAGTCGCCGTGTTCCGGCTCAGGGAGAGTTGCATTACCGATTCCGATTGCCCGCTTTGGGGCGCCAAGCCGGGCAGTTTAGCGAAAACCTGCTCGATTCGCGGCCAGCCTTCGGCCTGCGGCAGAGTCGGCGCCCCACCCTCGAATGCCCGCCAGAACAATGCAGAACAAGGAGCAAGCGCCGCATGACCATCTCCACACGCAGATTGAGCGACGTGCTTGCCAGCACGGAATCGGGCCGGCTCTACCGGATTGAAGTATTCCTGAGGACGGAAGAGCCTGGCCACGCGGCCCGGCCTGACGCGGCCCGGCCTGACGCGGCGCGCTACATACTCCGCACCACGGAGGGGGAGCTCGTGGTGCCGCTGGATCGGAACCGGTATCGGCTGAAATCGGGCGAAGTGCTTACCGCCCTGGCGCCGCCGCCCCACGACGCATGACGGCACATGGGCGGCAGGCGGGCCAGATCACTGATCGGCCTCCACCCTGCGCTTGCCCTGCCCCTTGGCCTTGTAGAGCGCCATGTCGGCGCGTTCCAGCAGCTCGCGCACGGCAACGCCGGACTGCGGATACACCGCGATTCCGACGCTGGCGGATACCGAGACGCTGACCTCGGGATACGGCAGCGACAGGCTTTCCACCAACGCCTGCGCGACACGCCGCGCGTCGTCCCGGCTGGCGCCCAGCAACAGCACCGCGAATTCGTCGCCCCCAAGCCGCGCCGCCACGTCCGACACGCGGATCGCGTCGGCCATGCGTTCCGCCGCCTCCTGGAGCACCGCGTCGCCGGTTGCATGGCCATGCAGGTCGTTGACCGCCTTGAATCCGTCCAGGTCGATCGCCAGGATGGCGAAGGACTCGCCGCTGCGCTGCGCCACCGTCAGTTCGCGCAACACCAGTTCGTTGAACAGCACTCGATTGCACAGGCCCGTCAGCGGATCGTAGTGCGCCAGATGCTGGGCATGCGCCAGCATGCGCGAGGCCTGCACCAGCGCGCCGCCCACTTCCGCTACCTCCTTGACCCGCGTGCCCGGCACCGTCACCGCGTGCCCCTTGCCCAGCGCGAGCGCGGGCGCAACCAGACTCTGCACGGCCGAGGTCAGGCGGCTGGCGAGCCGCAAGGCCAGCAGCAGGCCCAGGCCGAAAGCCAGCAAGGTTCCCAGGGCGATCCAGGCGATGGAGCGATACAGGTCCGTGGTCAGCAAACTCATCGGCGCGCCGGCCGCGACCGTCCAGCCGGACAAAGACGAGCGGCTGAAGGCGGTGTAGACGGGCGTGCCTTCCTTGGTGACGGTTTCCAGCGAGCCCTCGCTTTCCTGCTGCACCGCCCGCGCCAACTCGGGCACGGCCTTCTGGCCCACGAACTTCGAGGTATCGCGGGTGCGCGCCAGGATCGTGCCGCTGTCGTCCAGCACGGCAGCCACCCAACCGTCAGGCAATGCCCGCCTGCCCAGCAGGTTGCCGATGCGCTCGGGCAGAATGCCGACATTAAGGCTGTAGGCGACCTCGCCGTTGCGCATCACCGGTACGCCCAGCGCAATGAGCGGCCCCTGGTTGACCTTGCTGGCAAAGAGACCCGTCAACACCGCCGCGCGCGTCTGGAACACCTGGGCCAACTGCGCGGACGCGCCGGTCAGTGGCAAAGGGTTGCCGAACGGCACGGACGTGTTGATCAATTGGCGGCCATCCTTATCGGTCAGGACGTAGCTGTCGATGATCTGGAAGCGCACGGATTCGCGCGCCCGCCGATGAAAACCGGCCAGGTCGCCAGCCACCAGATCCGGCGACGAGGCCAGCATCTGCAAGCCAGCCTCAACGCCAGTGAGTTCGCGGTCGAGGATCGCGGTGAGATTGCGCGCCAGGAATATCGTGTCGCGGAAAATCCGCTCTTTCTGGATGACGTAGCTTTCGTAGACTGCCACCGAAGCCATGACCAGCGCGGGCGTGATACAGGCAAACACCAGTGTCAGCAGCCCTGTGCGCATGGAATAGCGGCGCGGCCGACGCACCCGCGCGCCCGCCAGGCTTTCGGCGTCAGCCACGGGAACCTCGCCCTGCGACGTCCGCAAGCGTCGACCTGCCGATCGAAACCACACCTCTGGACCCATGCGCCTCCCGATGCGCTCCCCTCGGCCCACGGCCACAGGACGAATGAACGCCAGAAATTATTGCAGAAGTTCGCAATCGCACAATCCGCGCCATGGGAATCCCCTCGCCGCGTCGATACCGATGTGGTGAAAACAGCGCGTCCCCAATTTATTGCGAACGCGCGGCGCCTGTCGGCTACCGGTCTTCCAGGTCCGGGGTGCCGGTGAACTGGGTCTTGAGCAGCGTCAGCGCCCCTTTCTCGGCCAGCGCCTCATTGGGGAACACGTGCTTGGTGTCTTCCAGTACTGGAAATCCGAAGATCCGCACCCGGGCGTGATAGCCCTCGGAGGTCTCGGCGAATTCGATGTCGAAGTTGCGTTCTTCGATCCAGCCCGATCGATGCAGTTTCCATTCCATATCCAACGCGCTCCCGATTAGTCGAGGTTTGATACGAAAGGCCGGCCTCGATGGAAGCCAGCGCTGCTACACCATACACCCGCCGGGCCGAGGCGGGCCACCGGGCCGCCCTCCGTGCCTATTTTTCGACGCGCGGCGGGTCCTCGGCGCTGTCCGCCAATCCGTCCACCGGCGGCGCGAACAGGTCCCAACTGGCCATGAACAGCGCGGCGATCAGGGGGCCGATCACGAAACCGTTCAGGCCGAACAAGGCCATGCCGCCCAGCGTGGAGATCAGCACCACATAGTCAGGCATCTTGGTGTCCTTGCCGACCAGGATGGGGCGCAGCACGTTGTCCACCATGCCGATGACCAGCACGCCGAAGAGTATCAGCACGACGCCCTTGATCGTGGCGCCGGTCAGGAGGAAGTAGATCGCCACTGGCGCCCAGATCAACCCGGCGCCGATCGCGGGCAGCAAAGACAGAAAGCCCATGATCACGCCCCACAGCAGCGCGCCCTGGATCGACAGGATCGAGAAGATGATCCCGCCCAGCGCGCCCTGCGCCGCGGCCACCGCGACGTTGCCCTTGACAGTGGCGCGCACCACGGTGGTGAACTTGCGCAGCAGGTGCTGCTTGTGCGTATCGCTCAGCGGCATGGCGCGCTTGAGCCGCGCCGACAGCAGCGGGCCGTCGCGCAGCAAGAAGAACAACAGATACAGCATGATGCCGAAGCTGATCACGAACTGGAACGTATCCTGTCCGATGTTCAAGGCCTGGGTCGCCAGGAACTGGCTGGCCTGCATGGCGCCCGCGCTGAGCTTTTCCTGCAGGCTCGGGATGTCGGTCAGGTCGAAGCGCGCCAGCAGATCATGTACGGACGGCGGCAGGGCCGCCATGGCCTGCTGGAAATAGGCGCCGAAGTTGATCTGCCCGGACTTGACGCTCTGATAGAGATTCGCCCCTTCGCGCACCAGCGATCCGCTGATGACGATGAGCGGCAGGATCACCAGCAGCAGCACCAGCAGCAAAGTGATCAGCGCGGCCAGGTTGCGCCGTCCGCCGATGCGCGCCACCAGCCGGCGCTGCAGCGGCGCAAAGATGATGGCAAGAACCGCGCCCCAGAAAACGGCGCCGTAAAAAGGCCACAACAACCAGCCGAATGCGATGGTGACCACCACCAGCAGGAGCAGAAAGGTTCTGTAGTGCACGCTGGAAGATTGGCTCATATTCCGTCCCAGGCTCGGCTGACGCCGCGAGACCCGCATTGTACAAAGCGCAGCTCAGCGGACGTCCGGCGGCTGCCCGGCAGCCTGCAGCAGCACGATGCGCGCATGCTCCAGGACGTCCGACTGCGCATTCAAGCCCTGCAGGCGCAGGTTCAATTCCTGCTGCAGCGTGAGCGTCGCGACGCGGGCCTGCCCGTCCGCCAGCAGGATGTCCTGCGCATGGGCGGCGACGAAATCCGCCACGCCGAGCGCATCGCGCGCCACCGCATCCATGGCGGCCGCGGCATCCAGCAGCTCGCCGGCGGGCGCCGTCACGGCTTCGTCATAAACGCCGTCATAGACCGGCGCGAGATCCACCGGCAAGGCCAGCGCCGCGCGCGCCTTGTCGGCCTTGGCCTGGGCCTGCTGAACCTCGGCCGCCTGCTCGGCCAGCGTCTTGCGCGCCGCCTCGAAGCGAGCCCGCCGTTCCACGATCTCGGCCACTGAATGGATGGTCTCGACTTCCAGCACGCCGCGCATGGACAGGGCTGCCTGCGCCAGGGTTTCCTGGAAGCCGGTGATCACTTCATAGGCGTCGGCATAGCCGCCGACGGCCTCCTTTTCCGGCTCGCTCAGCACGCCTATGGGCAGCAGCGACGCGCTGCTCATCCGGCTTTGCAGCAACTGGATGAACGCAACCCGCTCCTGGGGCTCCTTGTTGACGCAGGCCGACAGAAACAGCATCGACGCCATCGTCAGGCCCAGCAGGCAAGCTCGCAGCAGTGCCATGCCCATCCTCCTTGCATGCGGGTTCGCGAAACCGCCGCCCCCCAGCAGGGCGGCCGCCCTTCGGCAGATTATCCCGAAGGCGCTTCCTGCCGCCGCCAGCGGGCGGATTTTGTTGCTATCGAAGCGTGTTGACACAGGGTCTGTCGCCCGCATCATGGCGCCAGGGGATACGTCATCGCGCATCGCAGCGCCGGGTCAAAGCCCATGGCTGCCTCGTGCCGCAAACGCGCCCGCAGCCCCGGCGAGAGCTCCTCCGCCGGCACCTCGGCAAAGCCTTGCCGCAGGTAAAACGGCCGGTTCCAGGACAATTCGCGGTCGGTGGTCAGCACCACGGACCGGTAGCAGCCAGCAGTACGGGCGTGGGCGCATACGGCGCGAAGCAGCGCCCGCCCCAGGCCGCGCCCCTGCCAGGGCAAGGCCACCGCCATCTCCGCCAGGTAGAGATCGCCATCCATGGGCCGGGTCAGTGCAAAACCCGCGGGCAGGCCCTCGGACTCCGCAACCCACAACAGGCCGGCCGCCTGCGCCTGCGCCAACTCGGCCTGCGGCGCCGTGTCGCCGCCGGCCGCCCAGGCCATGTGCGTGTCCAGGAACCGCCGCGCGGCGGAACGTTCGATATCGGCCAGGCTGGCCAAGTCTGAAGGTCGAGCGAGTCTGATCATAGGCATGGCAGTATGCCTCAAGCGGCACTGCCGTCCGATCCCATAAAATGGCGTCTTCGGCCCCCACGGCCCTCGCAATACAGGCTAGCCCCAAGACATGACTCAAACCGCCACCTCCGATACCTGGGGCTTTGCCCATCCCGATTGCCGCGGCGCGGCCGCCCTGCTGTTCTTCATGAACGACCTGGCGCGAGTGGTCAACCAGTACCTCAGCCCGGGCCAGTTGTCCGATGAAGCGCTGGCCGACGCGCAAAAGGCAGTCGACGCCTTGCTGGCCCGCTACGTGGAAATCCAGGCCGCCCCCGAGGCTTTCGACAACGAGCGCATCGAACTCGCGCTGGAAACCGAAAACCAGCCCGACGGCCAGACCAGCGCGCAGGTCGCCTTGCGCATGTCCGCGCGTCTGGAAGGACTCATCATCGAAGCCCAGCGCCAGGCCCGCCCGACTGCACATTAAGGGACGGATAAGGGGAGATATCTATCTCCCCTACCACAAAACGCTTGCAAAAAGCGTCGACCACCCGTATCATCAGCGGTTGAGTTCTGCGGTTTGCGCCAATTTCCATTCGAAAATAAAACGGCGCAGGTCCTGAGGGCTGAGCATCAGTCCCATTCCAAGCACCAAGCAGAACCTCAAAAAAACACCCAAGCCCGAGCATTCCGTCCCGTTTGCGAAGAACGCAAATCCGGATCATGGCCTTGGGGAAAACGCCTTCACCAAACCGCCAGTCCGGCTTGGCAAGAAGCAACAAGACAATCTGCGGCGCCTGCAACACGCGCAAGCGACAAGTACCGATAACCGCGCCGCAATCGCCAGGGCCTGCACGCCCTGCTTGAATCCTCGGACCCCTGCATGCCTTGCGCATCGCACAGCCCGAAATGATGCCGTCCCGGACTGATGGACAGCATCGCACCGTCAGCCCGCGCGCGCAAAAAACATGAGAATGCGCAAAGGGACGGCGGCAGAAATGCGTTAGTGTCACCACACGCCCGCCCGATTCGATACGGCTGGCAGCGGCAGGAATGCCGCGCGTCATGTGGCCTGACGCGGCTTTTCACATAACTAGAAACCAAGAGAACAAACACCATGAATACTCGTTTCACTACCTCGGATCTGATCCGACGCCCGGCCCACAGCACGCTGGACAACATGCCGATCCATATTGGCGACATCGTTTACCTGAAGCCCGCGAATGGCCCGGAAATCCGCGCCACGGTCATCTACAACGCGCCGATCAACGGCACCACGACCTACACGACCGAAGTCGTGCCCTGCGGAGCGCCTGCGCAAGAGGCTCCTGGCCAACGCATCCGCTTCCGCCATGAGCACGTGCATCGCATCGTGCCGGTGCGCCGCAACACCCACTGAAGCAGTGCCCCGCCCCGTTGCACACGCAACGGGGCAATTTGTGCGTGATAAAGTCCCCGGCAACACAGCCCTGGCGATCCCTCCATGCAGAACAATCGTCTCGCGGTCCATATCTGGGACCTTCCCACCCGTCTATTCCACTGGGCGCTGGTCGCCTGTATCGTCGGCGCGTTCGTCAGCGTCAAGCTGGGCGGCCTGTACATGGATTGGCACGTGCGCTTCGGCTGCGCGGCGCTGGGCCTGATCCTGTTCCGCCTGCTGTGGGGATTCTTCGGCCCCCGCTACGCCCGCTTCTCGCAGTTCGTGCGCGGCCCGGCTGCCGTGGCCCGATACCTCAAGGGCGCCGCCGCGCCCGCCGGCCACAACCCGCTGGGTGCGCTGTCGGTGCTGGCGCTGCTGCTGGTGATCGGCTTCCAGGCGGTCAGCGGCCTGTTCACCACCGACGACATCATGACGCAGGGTCCGCTGTTCGGGCTCGTCAGCGAAACCGTGTCCGGCGCCATGACCTCCTGGCACAAGCTCAACGAGTGGGTCATCCTGGCGCTGGTCGCCCTGCACCTGGCCGCGGTGCTCTGGTACGCGCTGGTGCGCCGCAAGCGCCTGGTGCGCGCCATCATCACGGGCAAGGTCGACGCCAAGGACGTGCCCGCCGGCACCCCGCCCACGCAGGACGGCTTTGCCGTCTGGCTGCGCGCCCTGGTGCTGGGCGCATGCGTCACGGGCCTGGTGCTGTGGATCCGGTCGCTGGAAGTGGCCGCTGATATGTCTTTTTCCTGATCCGTCCGCGCGGCGCGAAAGCAGCGCTGCGCAGCCTCAACGCCGCGCCTCGATCAGATGCCGCGTCGAGTGAGCCACCAACGGCTCCCCGCGGCGCATCCGCATATCCAGCGCCAACAGCGCGTCATGGTACTTCCGCGCCGAAAAGCCCGGCACCCACCACACGCACTTGCGCAGAATCCAGACCACGGCGCCCACGTCGTGGAACACCATCCGGCAGCGCGCCGTGCGCAAATCCGTCACGGTCAGCCCTGCCGCCGCGGCGTCGGCGGCTTCATCCCGCGGATCGCGCAGGCGCCGTTCCTGCGGCAATGGCCCGAGAAAATGCTCGATCAGTTCGAACGCGGAAGCCGGTCCCACGTGCTGCGCGAAGTAATATCCGCCCGGCTTGAGCACACGATGGATCTCTGCCCAGTCCGGACTCACGGGATGCCTGGACGTCACCAATTCGAACGAGGCGTCGGCGAATGGCAGCGCAGCGCCATGCGCGGTCTGCACCACCTGCACGCCGCGCGCGGCCAGGCGCTCATGCGCTTTCCTGGCATTGGGCGGCCAGGCTTCGGTCGCATGCATCACCGGCGGAAAGCCGGCGGCCTCGCCCAGCACCTCGCCACCGCCCGTGTCCAAATCCAGCGCCGACTGCACACGGGCCAAGCGCTGGGCGAGTCGATTGGCATAACCCCAAGGCGGGCGCTCCTCGGAGGCCCGCCCCGACAGCCAGTCGAAACCCCAACCGTTCACGTCGGCAGCTTCGGCCTCGGCCACCAGATCCTCAAAGGATTTCATGCGCTCTCCCTGAAACGGGATGCGCCCATGGTCCGAGAACCGCGGCCCACGCCCCGCAATGACCAAAAAAAAGCGCCAACGATTCCGCTGGCGCCTCTTTGCCCACATGCCGCCCGCGGACGGCCGGCGCTTTATTTCTTCTTGCGGTACGAGTCGTGGCAGGCCTTGCAGCTTGCGCCGACATCGCCAAACGCGGCGCGCAGCTTGTCCAGGTCGCCGGCATCGGCGGCGGCCGACAGCTTGACGATGTTGTCCTGGAAGGCCTGCTGCTTCTGCTTGAAGCCCGCAGCGTCGCTCCAGACTTCGGGACGCGCATCGCCGCCCTCCGTGCCCGCGCCGAAAGCCGTCCACGGCAAGGCCGACAAGGTCTTCAGCACTTCCACATTGGCCTTGATCTGCGCGGCGTCATAGGGTTGCTGGCCCTTGACCACCGGCGCCATGCGGCCGAAGTGGGAAGCCATCAGCGTCAGCGCCGACTGGCGGTATTTGACCGCATCCTCGGGCTTGGCGAACTGCGCGGACGCGCTCGTCGCCAGCAGCGGCCCAACCGTCATACAGGCCAACGCGGCGAGCGTGGACAACTTCTTCATTGCAATCTCCCGTAAGGTCAACAGAGGCCGCGCGCCCCAGGCGCGCGGCAAGGCGACTATACCGCCCGGGCCAAGTCGGCCGCCAGCCCGATATAGGAGCGCGGGGTCATCGCCAGCAGGCGCGCCTTGGGCTCTTCGGGCAGGGCCAGGCCCTGGATGAATTCTCGCAGACCTTCCTCGGTGATGCCCTTGCCGCGCGTCAAAGCCTTGAGCTGTTCGTACGGCTGCGGCAAGCCATAGCGGCGCATGACGGTCTGCACCGGTTCAGCCAGCACTTCCCAGCAAGCGTCGATGTCGGCGTCGATGGCCGCGGTGTTGACTTCCAGCTTGCCCAGCCCGCGCATGCAGGCGTCCCAGGCCACCAGGCAGTAGCCCAGGCCCACGCCCAGGTTGCGCAGCACGGTGGAGTCGGTCAGGTCGCGCTGCCAGCGGGAGATCGGCAGCTTGTCGGCGAGGTGGCGCAGCACGGCGTTGGCCAGGCCCAGATTGCCCTCGGAGTTTTCGAAGTCGATCGGGTTGACCTTGTGCGGCATGGTGGACGAGCCGACCTCGCCTTCCTTCAGGCGCTGCTTGAAGTAGCCCAGCGCCACGTAGCCCCAGATGTCGCGGTCCAGGTCCAGCACAATGATGTTGGCACGCGTGATGGCATCGAACAGCGCCGACATCCAGTCGTGGGGTTCGATCTGGATGGTGTGGCGGTTCTGGGTCAGGCCCAGGCCAGCCAGCACGCGCTGGCTGAAAGCGGGCCAATCGATCTCGGGGTAGGCCGAGAGGTGGGCGTTGTAGTTGCCGGTGGCGCCGTTCAGCTTGGCCAGCGGTTCGACGGCCTCGACGGCGGCGATGGCGCGGTTCAGGCGCGCGGCCACGTTGGCGAATTCCTTGCCCAGGGTCGTCGGGCTGGCGGGCTGGCCGTGCGTGCGCGACAGCATGGGCTGGTCGGCCTGGGCCACGGCCATGTCGTTCAGCTTGGCGGCCAGTTCACGCAGGCGCGGCACCACGACCTCGTTGCGGGCGCGGGTCAGCATCAGCGCGTGCGAGGTGTTGTTGATGTCCTCGGAGGTGCAGGCGAAGTGGATGAACTCGGCGGCGCGGGCCAGCTCGGCGTCATCGGCCACTTTTTCCTTCAACCAGTACTCAACGGCCTTGACGTCATGGTTGGTGACGCGTTCGATGTCCTTGATGCGGGCGGCGTCCGCTTCCGAGAAGTCGCGCACCAATTGTTGCAGGCGGGCGCGGGCGGCTTCGGAGAAGGCGGGCAGTTCCGGCAGGCCGGCATCCGACAGCGCGATCAGCCAGGCCACCTCGACTTCGACGCGATGCGCCATGAAGCCGGCTTCGGAGAGCAGGCCGCGCAGCGCGTCGCCCCGGGAAGCGTACCGGCCATCCAATGGCGAAAGGGCGTTGAGTTGGCTGAGCTGATCGGCGATTTGCATGGTATGGGAAAGAAAAAGCGGGGAATGAGCGAATCGGGCGATTTTATCATCCGGAAGCATGCAACATTGTGGCAAACTGACGAAGATTCCGGCCTCTTGGCCGTCTGCCGTCATGCGGCCTGCTATACTTCGGCCGCTTTCCGACTCCGCTTGTGACTCCATGAAACTGATCGGCTCGCTTACCAGTCCTTACGTGCGCAAAGTGCGTATCGTCATGGCCGAGAAAAAGCTGGACTACCGGCTTGAACTCGAAAACGTCTGGTCCGCCGACACGCAGATCCAAACGTACAACCCGCTGGGCAAGGTACCTTGCCTGGTCATGGAAGATGGCGGCGCCCTCTTCGATTCGCGCGTCATCGTCGAATACGTCGACACCCTGTCCCCGGTCGCCCGCCTGATTCCTCAGCCGGGGCGCGACCGCGCGGCCGTCAAGTGCTGGGAAGCCATCGCCGATGGCCTCCTGGACGCCTGCGTGACCATCGTCAAGGAAAACCAGCGTCCCGAGGCTCAGCGCAGCCCCGAATGGATCGAACGCCAGTACTCCAAGATCCACGCCAGCCTCGACGCCATGAACAAGAGCCTGGGCGACAACGCCCACTGTATGGGCATCAACTACAGCCTGGCCGACATCGCTGTCGGCTGCGCACTGGGCTACCTGGACCTGCGCTTCGCCGCGCTCGACTGGCGTACCAACCACCAGAACCTGGCCCGCCTGTACGACAAGCTATCGCAACGCCAATCGTTCGTCGATACCGTTCCAGGATAAGCCCCCCCCCGAGGCGCTGCGCGCCTCCCCCCAGGGGGCGCCGCTACGGACCGGCGGAGCCGGATCCGTGCGGCCTCGCTTCTCGTAGGCGGCGCCTCTGCTCCGCCTACGTTTCTGTTCCGCCTACGTTTCTGTTCCGTCTACGCTTGCGCGTCGGCTGCGCCTATCCATCGGCGCAGCCGTACCCGGCTCAACTGGTGAACGTCTGCCAGGCCTTGAACAGCATGTATGCGGCCAGCGCGAACAGCAGGCAGGCAAATACGCGCTTCAAGGTCTGCACCGGCAGGCGGTGCGCCATGCGCGCGCCCAGCGGCGCCGTCAGCACGCTGGTGCACACCAGCGCAATCAAGGCCGGCCAGTAGATGTAGCCCAGCATGCCGGGACGCGCTTCGCCCGAGTTCAGGCCCGACACCACGTAGCCGACGCTATTGGCCAGCGCGATGGGAAAGCCCAGCGCTGCGGAGGTCGACACCGCGTTGTGCAAGGCTACGTTGCACCAGACCATGAACGGCACCGACAAGAAGCCACCGCCCGCGCCCACCAGGCCGGACAGAAAGCCGATGCCCGCCCCCGCCGCGCTGGTGCCCACCACGCCCGGCATCTGCCGGCTGGGCTTGGGCTTCTTGTTCTGCAGCATGCTCCAGCCGGAATAGCCGACGAACAGCGCGAAGAACAGCGACAGCCACAGCGTGCTGAGCGCGGCGAACACCGCGCCGCCGGACAGCAGGCCGCCGACGATGATGCCCGGCGCCATCGCCCAGACGATGTTCCATTTGATGGTGCCGCGCTGCTGGTGCGCCCGCACGCTGGAAATGGAGGTGAACAGGATCGAGGTCATCGACGTGGCGATGGCGGCGTGCACCACCAGGTCGGCAGGCATGCCCTTCCACGCGAACAGCATCGTCAGGAATGGCACCAGCAGCATGCCCCCGCCTATGCCCAGCAGGCCCGCGGCGAAACCCACCACTCCGCCCAGCACCAGCAGGCAAATCACCATCGTTACATCCACAACTCTCTCCTCTTTCTTCTTGGTAATGAACAAAGCCCCACGGGCCGCGCCCGAGGGGCTTTGATTGAAGTCCGTACACGCCGCGCGGCGGATGCCGGCGCGGCGCCTACAGGATGATGCCGCCGCCCAGGCAAACCTCGCCATCGTAAAGCACGGCGGACTGTCCGGGGGTAACCGCCCACTGCGGCTCGGTAAAGCCAAGGCTGAACGTGCCGTCCACAGCACCGTCCAGGCGGCAGGCGGCATCGGCCTGCCGGTAACGCGTCTTGGCGCCATACGTGCCGGCGGCCGGCGCGTGGCCCGCGACCCAACTGGCGTCCTGCGCCCGCAGCTCACCCGACAGCAGCCATGGGTGGTCGTGCCCCTGCACCACGTAAAGCACATTGCGCTCCAGGTCCTTGCGCGCCACGTACCAGGCTTCGGCCGTGCCGTCCTCGCGCTGGCGTCCCTTCACCCCGCCCACGCCCAGGCCCTTGCGCTGGCCCAGCGTGTAGAAGGACAGCCCTTCGTGGCGTCCGACCTTCTGCCCTTCCGGCGTCATGATCGGACCCGGCTCGGTCGGCAGATAGCGGTTCAGGAATTCCCGGAACGGCCGCTCGCCGATGAAGCAGATGCCGGTGGAATCCTTCTTGGCGGCGTTGTGCAAGCCGATCTCGTGCGCGATGCGCCGCACTTCGGTCTTGTGGATCTCGCCCAGCGGGAACATGGTGCGCGAGAGCTGCGCCTGGTTCAGGCGATGCAGGAAGTAGCTCTGGTCCTTGGATGCGTCCAGCGCCTTGAGCAGCTGGAACTGCGTGCCGCCGCCCACGGCCGGCACCTCGCGCACCCGCGCGTAGTGGCCCGTGGCGATGTGCTCGGCGCCCAGCGCCATGGCGTGGTCCAGGAAGGCCTTGAACTTGATCTCGGCGTTGCACAGCACATCCGGATTGGGCGTGCGGCCCGCGGAGTACTCGCGCAGAAACTCCGCGAACACGCGATCCTTGTATTCGGCTGCGAAATTGACGAACTCGAACTCGACGCCGACCAGGTCCGCGACGCTTGCGGCGTCCAGCAGGTCCTGGCGGGTGGAGCAGTATTCGGAATCGTCGTCGTCTTCCCAGTTCTTCATGAACAGGCCGACGACCTCATAGCCTTGCTGCTTGAGCAGCCAGGCGGTGACCGAAGAATCGACCCCGCCGGACATGCCGACGACAACGCGGCCTTTCTTGGTAGATTTTTGATTCATGATGGATCTATTTTAGATCGGACGGGGCATCTTCCCGCGGCTGCGGCTCGGCCGCGCGCGATACTTCCATCAGCCACGTGCGGAAAGCCTGCAAAGTGGGCAGATTGGCTTTCTGCTCCGGATAGCACAGGTAGTACCCCATGCGCGCGCGGATAGGCAGCTGAATGGCGACGGCCAGCTTGCCGTCGCGCAGTTCGTCCTCGATCAGGCAGCGCGGAATCAGCGCCACGCCGAAGCCGGCCGCGGCCGCCTGCGACAACAGCGCGTACTGGTCGAAGCGCGCGCCTTCCAGGCTGCGCCGGGTATCGCAGCCCGCTTGCTCGAACCAGTCGCGCCAGCCGTCCAGCGCCGAGGTGTGGTGCAACAGCGGGTAGGCCAGCAGATCTGCCGGCGTGGCGCAGCCGCCTGGAATCAGGCGCGGGCTGCAGACCGGCAGGATTTCGCGGCCGACGATGTAGTCCGCCCCGCTGCCCGGCCAGATGCCCTCGCCGAAGCGCACGGCGGCGTCCAGTTCCGGCGTGGAAAAGTCATAGCCCTGCCGGTGGGGCAGGAACTCGACGTGGATGTCCGGCCGCAGGCGCATGAAGGCGGTCAGGCGCGGGATCAACCAGCGCGCGCCGAAGGTCGGCATACAGGTCAGGTTCAGCGTGCCGCCCTGCCCCTGGTGCGCGATCAGCTCTACGGTCGCGGCTTCGATCTGCCCCAGGCCGGCCTGGATCTTGGTCAGATAACTGCGTCCAGCCTCGGTCAGAACCAGGCCTTGCCTGATCCGCAGGAATAGTTCGATGCCGACGAACTCCTCCAAATGTTTCACCTGCTTACTGACCGCGCCCTGGGTGACACACAATTCCTGAGCCGCGCGCGTGAAACTGCTATGTCTCGCGGCGACTTCAAACGCCTGGAGATCGGTAAGAGAAGGACAGAAACGCCGCATGGATGGGGTACGCAAATTGTTTCAGGCCGCGCAGTCAAAACAGCCCTGTTCCGGACCGCCGCGAAAAGAGGCATGAAAAAAACTCATAGCTTACGGAGAAACTTTCGTTTGCGCAAACCCGACCGCCAGGAAAGAATCGTTGCGTTTGCGTCTGCCTTTGCGCATCCGCTTTCCAATTCATTAGGGGAATCCATGCAACGCCGTAATGTAGTACTGGGCCTGTGCGTCGCCGCCGCGACCCTGGCCACGCCGCTGACCTCGGGCATCGCGCACGCTGAAGACGCGTATCCGACCAAGCCCATCCGCCTGATCGTTCCGTTCCCGCCCGGAGGCACCACCGACATCGTCGGCCGCCTGTTCGCCGACAAGCTGGGCAAGGAACTGGGCCAGACCGTGGTGGTGGAAAACCGCGGCGGCGCCGGCGGCTCGATCGGCAGCGCCTTCGTCGCCAGCAGCGCGCCTGACGGCTACACGCTGGGCATCGCCACCGTCAGCACCCACGGCATCAACCCGGCCATCTACCCGAACCTGCCGTTCGACGGCGAGAAGGACTTCACGCCCATCTCGAACCTGGCGGCTGTGCCCAACATCATGACCATCAACCCGAAGGTCCAGGCCAAGAACATCGCCGACTTCATCAAGCTGGCCAAGAGCGAGCCGGGCAAGCTGACCTACGCGTCGGCCGGCAACGGTTCGGTCTCGCACATGATGGGCGAACTGTTCAAGATGGCTTCGGGCACCAACCTGATGCACGTGCCGTACCGCGGCGTGGGCCCGGCGCTGAACGACGCGCTGGCTGGCCAGGTCGACGTCATGTATGACAACCTGCCTTCCTCGCTGCCGCACGTGCAGTCCGGCCGCCTGATCGCCATGGCCGTCGCCTCGCCCAAGCGTGTGGCCGCCCTGCCCGACGTGCCCACGTTCGCCGAAGCCGGCCTGCCGGCTGTGAACGACGCGTCCTGGTTCGGCCTGGTGGCCCCCGCCAAGCTGCCCCAGCCCGTGCTGGACAAGCTGAACGCCGCCGTGCAGAAGGTCAGCGCCGAAGCCGACGTCAAGACCCGCCTGGAAGCCCTGGGCGCCGCGCCTGCCGCCAACACCCCGGCCGAATTCGCGGCGCAGATCTCGGCTGAAATCGCCAAGAACAAGCGCATCGCCAAAGAAGCCAACGTGAAGATCGACTAAGCGGTCTTCGATCCTCGCCGTCCCTCGCGGCGGCGAGGATCTCCGATTCACGAACGCAACACCCCCTTATGCGAATTACCCAACCCCTGTCTTACCGGCTCGACCTCCCGCAGCAATATCCTGATTCGGACTCCTCGGCTCCCCTTGTGCTGGACTCCCCGCACAGCGGCACCGCCTACCCCCCCGATTTCGCGGCTGCGGTGGACTTTGGCGCCTTGCGCACCGCCGAGGACACCTGGGTTGACGACCTGTGGGGCGACGCCTTGGACATGGGCGTACCGATGATTGCCGCCGCGTTTCCGCGCGCCTACATCGACGCCAACCGCTCGCCCGACGAAATCGACGAATTGCTGCTGGACGAGGCCTGGCCCGACGCCGTCAACGCCTCGCCCAAGGTCAAGCTGGGCAAGGGCCTGATCTGGCGCATGCTGGACGACGGCACACCGCTCTACAACCGCAAGCTGACGGTGGCGGAAGTGCGCCACCGCATCGACGCCTGCTGGAAGCCCTACCACGCCGCGCTGGGCCAGGTGCTGGACGCCGCCCACCGGAAGTTCGGCAAGGTCTGGCACATCAACTGCCACTCCATGCCCAGCGTCGCCGGCGCCTACGCCACCGACCGTCCTGGCCTGGTGCACCCCGACTTCGTGCTGGGCGACCGCGACGGTAGCACCAGCGACCCGGCCTTCCGCGAATTCATCGCCGCCTGGCTGCGCGAACGCGGCTACAACGTCACCGTCAACGATCCCTACAAGGGCGTGGAACTGGTGCGCGCCTTCGGCCGTCCCGAAGAAGGCCGCCACAGCCTGCAGATCGAGATCAACCGCAAGCTCTACATGGACGAAGTCTCGCTGCGCCCTTCTGAAAACTACGGCCGCCTGAAGGCCGATCTGCGCGAGCTCACCGCCGCGCTGATCACCTGGACTCGCGCGCAAACGGCTTGACGCCGGACGTTTGCGCACTGGTGCCGGCCAGCGCAAAAGTCAGACTGGCCGGAGCAGTTGGGTCGCAAGACCCCAGCCCCATGGTTCGCCATGGGGCTTTTTTTTTGAGTTGGCATATCGCCTTGCCATTCCGGCAATGCCAGATTCTTCCCCCTCGCCCCCTGGGGGCGGGACACCTTTCCTTTCACTTTCCCGTGTATAACTGATGCCAACTAATGAGGAGAGGCGTAGATGCACATCGGGATACCAAAAGAAACCCGAGACGGGGAAACTCGTGTCGCAGCAACACCGGAGACCGTCAAGAAGTACGTAGGCGGCAAACACACCGTCGTCGTGGAGCGCGGGGCAGGCACTGCCGCCCGCTATCTCGACGAGGCCTATGAGGCAGCGGGCGCCACGCTCGGCAGCGCCCAGGATGCGTTGGGGGCAGACCTTGTCATGAAGGTGCGCGCGCCTTCTGCCGCGGAGCTGCCCCAGATGAAATCCGGCGCCGTCGTGGTCGGCATGCTGGATCCCTTCGACGCCGAAGGCATTCAGCAAATGGCGGCCGCGGGGCTCACGGGATTCGCGCTGGAGGCCGCGCCCCGCATCACGCGGGCGCAGAGCCTGGACGTGCTGTCCTCGCAGGCCAACCTGGCCGGCTACAAGGCGGTGCTGCTGGCGGCGCACCACTACGGCCGCCTGATCCCCATGATGATGACCGCCGCAGGCACGCTGAAAGCGGCCCGCGCCGTCGTGCTGGGCACCGGCGTCGCCGGGCTGCAGGCCATCGCCACCGCCAAGCGGCTGGGCGCGGTGGTCGAAGCCTCGGACGTGCGCCCCGCCGCGCGCGAACAAGTGGAATCGCTGGGCGCCAAGTTCATCGACGTGCCTTTCGAAACGGATGAAGAACGCGAAATCGCGCAAGGCACGGGCGGCTATGCGCGGCCCATGCCGCCCGCCTGGATGGCGCGGCAGGCCGCGCTCGTGTCCGAGCGCTGCAAGCAGGCCGACATCGTCATCACCACGGCGCTGATCCCCGGCCGCCCCGCCCCCACGCTGGTGTCCGCGGAAACCGTCGCGGCCATGAAGCCGGGTTCGGTACTGGTGGACCTGGCGGTCGAACGCGGCGGCAATTGCCCGCTGTCCGAGAAAGGGCAGATCGTGGAAAAGCACGGCGTGACCATCATCGGGCTGACCAACCTGCCCGGTCTGGTCGCAACCGACGCGTCGGCGCTGTATGCGCGCAATATCCAGGATTTCCTGAAACTCATCATCAATGCGGACGGCGCGCTGGCGATCCAGCGCGACGACGAAATCGTCGCGGCCTGCCTGATGTGCGAAGGCGGCAACGTGGCGCGGAGGAACTGACAGCATGGAAGCGATCAACCCCACCCTGATGAACCTCATCATCTTCGTGCTGGCCATCTATGTCGGCTACCACGTCGTGTGGAACGTCACCCCCGCCCTGCACACGCCGCTAATGGCCGTCACCAACGCCATTTCCGCCATCATCATCGTGGGCGCCATGCTGGCGGCCGCATTGACCGAAGGCGGACTGGCGCGCGGCATGGGCGTCTTTGCCGTGGCGCTGGCCGCGGTCAACGTGTTCGGCGGCTTTCTCGTGACCCGGCGCATGCTGGAAATGTTCAAGAAGAAGGACCGCAAGGCAGGCAAGGAGGAAGCGAAATGATCTCGCTCAACCTCGTCACCCTGCTGTACCTCATCGCCTCGGTCTGCTTCATCCAGGCGCTCAAGGGCCTGTCGCATCCCACCACCTCGCGGCTGGGCAATGCGTTCGGCATGGCCGGCATGGCGATCGCCGTGCTGACCACGGCCGCGCTCATCGTCGCCCTGGCCCGCAGTGGCGCCGCCACCATCGGCCTGGGCTGGGTCGTGCTGGGCCTGCTGGTGGGCGGCTCCATCGGCACGCTGATGGCCAAGCGCGTCGAAATGACCAAGATGCCCGAACTGGTCGCCTTCATGCACAGCATGATCGGCCTGGCGGCGGTCGCCATCGCGGTGGCCGTGGTGGCGGAGCCGCATGCCTTCGGCATCGTGCCGGCCGGCATGCCCATCCCCACCGGCAACCGCTTCGAGCTGTTCATCGGCACCTTCGTCGGCGCCATCACGTTCTCGGGGTCGGTCATCGCCTTCGGCAAGCTGTCGGGCAAGTACAAGTTCCGCCTGTTCCAGGGCGCGCCGGTGGTGTTCTCGGGCCAGCACATGCTGAACCTGGCGCTGGCGCTGCTGATGCTGGGCTGCGGCATCTGGTTCATGCTCACGCAGGAATGGACGCCCTTCATCGTCATGACGATCATCGCCTTCGTGCTGGGCGTGCTGATCATCATCCCGATCGGCGGCGCCGACATGCCGGTGGTGGTGTCCATGCTGAACAGCTATTCGGGCTGGGCGGCGGCGGGCATCGGCTTCTCGCTGAACAATCCCATGCTGATCATCGCCGGTTCGCTGGTGGGCTCGTCGGGCGCGATCCTGTCCTACATCATGTGCAAGGCGATGAACCGCTCGTTCTTCAACGTGATCCTGGGCGGCTTCGGCGGCCAGGCCGGCGGCGCTGCGGCAGCGGGCGATGCACAGCAGCGCAGCGTCAAGTCGGGCAGCCCCGACGACGCCGCCTTCCTGATGACCAACGCCGAAAGCGTGACCATCGTTCCGGGCTATGGCCTGGCGGTGGCGCGCGCGCAGCACGCGCTGAAGGAACTGGCCGAAAAGCTCACCGAGCGCGGCGTGACGGTCAAGTACGCCATCCACCCGGTGGCAGGACGCATGCCCGGCCACATGAACGTGCTGTTGGCCGAGGCCGAAGTGCCCTACGACCAGGTCTTCGAAATGGAAGACATCAACAGCGAGTTCGGCCAGACCGACGTGGTGCTGGTGCTGGGCGCGAACGACGTGGTCAACCCCGCCGCGAAGAACGACCCGCAGTCGCCTATCGCCGGCATGCCCATCCTCGAAGCCTACAAAGCCCGCACCGTGATCGTGAACAAGCGCTCCATGGCCTCGGGCTACGCGGGCCTGGACAACGAGCTCTTCTACATGGACCGCACGATGATGGTTTTCGGCGACGCCAAGAAGGTGCTGGAAGACATGGTCAAGGCGGTGGAGTAAAACGCCTGGCGCCGGATGCCGCCAGGCGTCCGGCGCCTATGCGTTGCGCTGGCCGGCAGGCTGGCGCAATTGTTCGTCCACCACTTCGATCCAATGCCGCACCGGCGTGTCGGTGCCGCTTTGCAAATGACCGATGCAGCCGATGTTGGCGGACAGGATCACATCCGGTCCGCCTGCGGCGATCGCACCCAGCTTGCGGTCGCGCAACTCCAGCGCGATTTCTGGATTCAATACCGAATAAGCCCCCGCCGAACCGCAGCACAAATGCTTGTCGGCGAACGGCTGCAACGCGAAACCCAGATCCGCCAGCAGTTGTTCCGACAGCGGCCGCAGCCCTTGCCAATGCTGCAGCGTGCAAGGCGGATGGAAAGCCGCGCGCGTACCCGCCTGCAGCCGCGCGCGCAATTGCGCCGCATGCGGCGCAACGATTTCGGCTACGTCCTTCACCAGCGCCACGATGTCCGCGGCCTTTTGCGCATAGGCAGGATCGTGCCGCAAGTGATGCGCATATTCCTTGACCATGGCGCCGCAACCGGACGCGTTCATGACGATGGCCTCGACCTTCCCATCCTGCAGCAGCGGCCACCAGGCGTCGACGTTGGCGCGCATCTGCGCCAACGCGTCGTCCTGGGCGTCCAGGTGGAAACTGGCCGCGCCGCAGCAGCCGGCGCCGGGGGCAATGCGCGCGCCTATGCCGACCGCGTCCAACACGCGGATGGTGGCCGCATCGATGGTGGGCATCATGGCGGGCTGCACGCAGCCCGCCAGCATCAGCACCTGCCGCGCATGGCCGGCCACCTGCGGCAGCGGCCCCGCCGCGCGGTGTTCCGGCACCTTGCGCTTGAGCGCCTCGGGCAACATGCCGCGCACCGCCTGCCCCAGCCGCATCGCGGGCGCGAACAGCGGCGACAGCATGGTCTTGCGCAGCAAGGTACGTTTGGTTTTATCGGCCCAGCTGCGCGGCACGCGCTCTTCGACGATCTTGCGGCCGATATCCACCAGATGGCCGTACTGGACGCCCGACGGGCAAGTGGTTTCGCAATTGCGGCAGGTCAGGCAGCGGTCCAGATGCTGTTGCGTGGACTGCGTGGGCTCGGCGCCCTCCAGCACTTGCTTGATCAGGTAGATGCGTCCGCGCGGGCTGTCCAGCTCGTCGCCCAGCACTTGATACGTCGGACAGGTCGCGGTGCAGAAACCGCAGTGCACACACCGCCGCAGGATGGCGTCGGCCTCCTTACCCAGATCGGTATCGCGTGCCCAGGATGCCAGATTGGTTTGCATGATGCCCTATAGATCCAGGACCAGGCGGCCGGGGTTGAACAGGCCGGCCGGATCGAGCTCTTGTTTGAGGCGGCGCGTGATCGAGGCGATCCCGGGCGCCAGCGGATGGAATACGCCGTCGGCCGGCGGCCTGCCCTGCCCGGCGCGGAACAGCGTGGCGTGGCCGCCCAGCCGCTCGGCGGTCTCGCGCAGCGCGGCGGCGTCTTGCTCGCCCGACAGCCAGCGCTGGCCTCCGCCCCATTCCAGCAGGGTCGGCCCCAGTCCGAGCGCGGCGGCGGTGGGCGGCAGGGCCAGGCGCCACAAGGGCCGGCCCGGCGCGAAGAAGGAATGCGTCTGCTCGCGCAGCGACCGCCACCAGGCCTGCGCCGCCTCGGGCGCCATCGGCGCCCCGCCTATCAGCTGGCGTGCGCTGGCGACCGCGGGCGGCGCGCCCGACAGGCGCACGGCCATCTGGCCTTCGGCGCCCTCATCGTCGCCGCTCCAGCTGGTGGCCGAGATCGGCAGGGGCTTGCCGCGCCACAGGGCGAAGCTGGCCAAGGCCTGCGCCTGCGTGGCGGGCAGCGCCAAGGTGATCTCTTGCATCGGCCGCGGCACGACCTTCAGGGAGACTTCGAGTATGGCGCCGAAGATGCCGTGCGAACCGGCCAACAGGCGCGACACGTCATAGCCCGCCACGTTCTTCATGACCTCGCCGCCAAACGAAAGAATGCGGCCTTCCGAATCCAGCAACTGCGCGCCCAGGACGAAATCCTTGAGCGCGCCCGCGCTCATGCGGCGCGGGCCCGACAGCCCCGCCGCCACGCATCCGCCCACCGTGGCGGACACCGAGAAATGCGGCGGTTCGAAGGCCAGCATCTGCCCGTTCTCGGCCAGCGCGGCCTCGAGTTCAGCCAGCGGCGTGCCCGCGCGCACCGTCACCACCAGCTCCGACGGGTGGTAGCTGACGATGCCGCGATAGGGCGTCATGTCCAGCAGGCAGTGGCCGTCCTGCGGCGTCACCGGACGGTAGTTGCCATAGAACGCCTTGCTGCCCCCGCCCATCACAAACAGGGGTTTGTGGCCGGCACGGGCCGTCATGACCTGGTCGCACAATTCCGACAGGACGAAATCCATAAGGACGGGTCCTAGAAACGGGCGAGATCGGGGAAGCGCAATTCTCCCGCATGGACATGCATCTTGCCGTATTCGGCGCAGCGGGCCAGCGTGGGGATGACTTTTTCAGGATTGAGCAGGCAGGGCGGATCGAAAGCCCGCTTGACCGCCAGAAACGCGTCGAGTTCTTCGCGAGAGAATTGCACGCACATTTGATTTATTTTCTCCATACCCACACCGTGCTCTCCGGTCACGGTCCCTCCTACCTGCACGCACAGCTCAAGTATGGCGGCGCCGAATTTCTCGGCACGCTCCACCTCGTCCGGCTTGTTTGAATCGAACAGAATCAACGGATGCAGGTTGCCGTCGCCTGCGTGAAAGACGTTGGCGCAGCGCAGGCTGAATTCGTCTTCCATCTGTTCTATGGCGCCCAGCACGCGCGCCAGATGGCGGCGCGGTATCGTGCCGTCCATGCAATAGTAATCGGGCGATACGCGCCCCGCGGCCGGGAAGGCGTTCTTGCGGCCGGCCCAGAACTTCAGGCGCTCGGCCTCTGACGACGAGACCTGGCAGCGCGTGGCTCCGGCCTCGCGGAACACGGCCTCCATGCGCGCGATCTCGTGCTCGACCTCTTCGGGCGTGCCGTCCGATTCGCACAGCAGGATGGCTTGCGCGTCCATGTCGTAGCCAGCGCGCACAAAGGGTTCGACCATGTGCGTCGCGCGGCGGTCCATCATCTCCAGGCCTGCCGGGATCATGCCGGCCGCGATCACCTGGGTGACCGCGTTGCCCGCCGCTTCGACGCTGGAAAAGCTGGCCATGACGACCTGCGCGCAAGCCGGCTTGGGGATCAGTTTGACCGTCACCTCAGTGACCACGCCCAGCATGCCTTCCGAACCGATGAAGACCGACAGCAGGTCCAGGCCCGGTGCATCGGGCGCCTCGGAGCCCAACTCCACCACCTCGCCGTCGATGGTCACGACCCGCACGCGCAGCACGTTGTGCACGGTCAGCCCGTACTTCAGGCAATGCACGCCGCCGGAGTTCTCCGCCACGTTGCCGCCGATGGAACAGGCGATCTGGCTGGAGGGGTCGGGCGCGTAGTACAGGCCGTAAGGCGCGGCCGCCTCGGAGATCGCCAGATTGCGCACGCCGGGCTGCACGATGGCCGTGGCGCTGGCCAGGTCTATGTGCTTGATGCGATTGAACTTGGACAAGCCGAGCAGCACGCCGCGGCTGTGCGGCATGGCGCCGCCGGACAAGCCGGTGCCGGCCCCGCGCGCGACCACGGGCGCATTCAGGCGTTTGCAGATGCGCATGACGGCCTGCACCTGTTCTTCCGTTTCGGGCAGGGCAACGACCGCAGGCAGCGCGCGATACAGGGATAGGCCGTCGCACTCGTAGGGGCGCGTATCCTCTTCGCGGAACAACACGCAGTGCGCGGGCAACACGGCCGACAACGCCTCGATGAGCTGCTGCAAAGAATAAGGCGCCTGCACTTGTGCCAGGCCGGTTTCGACCAAAGAATTCATGAGCGCAACAATAGCGCGAGCACCCGTCACTAGCAGACCGGGATTTACCCGCATCCGCGCACCTGCGGCACGCCAGATAAGTAACCAGCCGTAATCGCCAGCATTGCAGGCTGCGTCCGGCCGGCTTGCGCCCTTCATGCCGGCATGAAAAAACCGACGGCATGCCGTCGGCTTCGGAGGTCGGGAGCGCCGCGGCGCCAGCCTTTACCAGGAAACGATCTTTCCCGGGTTCAGGATGTTGTTCGGATCAAACGCATGCTTCAGGCTGCGCATCAGATCCAGGGCATTCTCGCCATGCTCTTCGGCCATGAACTGCATCTTGTGCAGGCCCACGCCATGCTCGCCCGTGCAGGTGCCGTCGGCGGCGATCGCGCGGCGCACCAGGTTGTGGTTGATGGTTTCGGATTCTTCCCACTCTTTGGCGTTGTCCGCATCGAGCAGCATCAGTACGTGGAAGTTGCCGTCGCCAACGTGACCCACGATGGTGTAGGGGAAGCTGGCGCGGTCGAGTTCCTCGACCGTGTCGCGCACGCAATCGGCCAGGCGCGAGATCGGCACGCAGACGTCGGTGGTGCTGGCGCGGCAGCCGGGGCGCAGTTGCAGGCCGGCGAAGTAGGCGTTATGGCGCGCGGTCCACAGGCGGCTGCGGTCTTCGGGACGCTCGGCCCATTCGAAGTCCATGCCGCCGTGATCCGCCGTGATCGCCTGCACGGTTTCGGCCTGCTCCTGCACGCCGGCGGGGCTGCCATGGAACTCGAACACCAGCAGCGGCGTTTCGCGCAGCGTCAGCTTGCTGTGCAGGTTCACCGCGCGCACGCTGGCTGCGTCCATGAACTCGACGCGCGCGACCGGCACGCCCATCTGGATGATTTCGATCACGCTCTGCACGGCCGAATCCAGCGTGGGGAAATTGCAGACCGCGGCCGACACGGCTTCAGGCTGCGGGTACAGGCGCACCGTCACTTCGGTGATGATGCCCAGCGTGCCTTCGCTGCCCACGAAGATTCGTGTCAAGTCGTAGCCGGCCGAGGACTTGCGGGCGCGACCGGCGGTGCGGACGATGCGCCCGTCCGCCGTGACCACGGTCAGCGACATGACGTTCTCGCGCATGGTGCCGTAGCGCACGGCGTTGGTGCCGGAAGCGCGCGTGGCCGCCATGCCGCCCAGGCTGGCGTCGGCGCCCGGATCGATCGGAAAGAACAAGCCGGTGTCGCGGATTTCTTCGTTGAGCTGCTTGCGCAGCACGCCGGCCTGCACGGTGGCCGTCAGGTCCTCGGCGTTGACCGCCAGCACCTTGTTCATCTGCGACAGGTCCAGGCTGATGCCGCCCTGGATCGCCAGGATGTGGCCTTCGAGCGAAGACCCTGCGCCGTAGGGAATCAGGGGCACGCGATGCTGATTGCACAGCTTGGCGATCTCGGCCACTTCCTCGGTCGTGTGCGCGAAAACCACCGCGTCCGGCGGCATGGCCGGATAGGGAGATTCATCGCGGCCGTGGTGGTCGCGCATGGCGGAGGATTCGGACAAGCGATCGCCAAAGCGGGCGCGCAAGGCATCCAGACAGGCGGCCGGCACCGGACGGCGCAACGATTCGGCGTGCAAGGGAGCGTTCATGGTCAGCGTGATCTCGGGTTCGTTAACCTGATTATTCTACGCCGCCGCGCACGCCGCGCCGCAAACCGCCAAGCGCTGGCGATCGGCGGCGCTGCCAGGGGCTTACTTGCCGGAAGTCAGGGCGACCCGGCGGCGTTCGCGCACGGCGTGCGCCAGGCGCTCGAGCACCGCGACCGAGGCGTCCCAGTCGATGCAGCCGTCGGTGATGCTCTGGCCGTAGACCAGCGGCGTGCCCGGCACCATGTCCTGGCGGCCGCCCAGCAGATGGCTTTCGACCATGACGCCCACCAGGCGGCTGTCGCCCGCTTCCATCTGGCGCGCCACGTCCTCGATGACCAGCGGCTGGTTCTCGGGCTTCTTGCTGCTGTTGGCGTGGCTGGCGTCGATCATGATGCGCTGTGCCAGGCCGGCCTTGGACATGTCCTGGCAGGCCGCATCGATGCTGGCCGCATCGTAGTTCGGCGTCTTGCCGCCGCGCAGGATGACGTGGCAGTCCTCGTTGCCGGCCGTCGACACGATGGCGGAATGGCCGCCCTTGGTCACCGACAGGAAATGGTGCGGCTGCGACGCCGCCTTGATCGCGTCCACCGCGATCTTCACATTGCCGTCGGTGCCATTCTTGAACCCCACCGGACACGACAGTCCCGAAGCCAGTTCGCGATGCACCTGGCTTTCCGTCGTCCGAGCCCCGATCGCCCCCCAGGAGACCAGATCCGCGATGTATTGCGGCGTAATCATGTCCAGGAACTCGCAACCCGCCGGCAGTCCCAGGCTGTTGATGTCCAGCAGCAATTCGCGGGCGACGCGCACGCCCTTGTTGATGTCGAAGCTGCCATCCAGATCCGGATCGTTGATCAGGCCCTTCCAGCCCACCGTGGTCCGCGGCTTCTCGAAGTACACGCGCATCACGATTTCCAGGTCGGCGCTCAGCCGGTCGCGCACGGGCTTCAGACGCTTGGCATATTCGATGGCCGCGCGGGTGTCATGGATGGAGCAAGGACCGATCACGACGATCATCCGGTCATCCATGCCATGCAGGATGCGGTGCATCCCCTGGCGGGCGGCGAACACGGTGTCGGACGCCTCCTTGGTGCAGGCGAACTCGCGCATGACGTGCGCGGGCGGGTTCAGCTCTTTGATTTCTCGAATGCGAAGGTCGTCGGTATTGTGTGACACGGTACTGCTCCTGGGTTGCCCGCCACGGGGATGTTCCCGAGGTGGTTTCCTCAACTGGCGGCGCAAAAAAAGCCGCCAGTTCGCTGGCGGCTTTTTTGGGGGGATTCTTTCCAAACTTCAGATTGAGCGCGTCCCTTCCTCCGCCAGCGGCTTCAGAAAACCATAAAAATAAAAATAAAAGGCGGGGGACGCGAATTTCATGGGGATTGACTCTAGCACAAATTTTTCGGGCCGTCACCCGTGTTTTTTCGGATCAGGCCGTGCCGCCGACCGTCAGGCCTTCCATGCGGACCGTGGGCATGCCCACGCCCACAGGCACGCTCTGCCCATCCTTGCCGCAGGTGCCCACGCCCGAATCCAGCTGCAGGTCATTGCCGATCATGGTGACGCGGTTCATGGCGTCCGGACCGTTGCCGATCAGGGTGGCGCCCTTGACCGGGTAGGTCACCTTGCCGTTTTCGATCATGTAGGCCTCGGACGCGGAGAACACGAACTTGCCGTTGGTGATGTCGACCTGACCGCCACCGAAGTTGACCGCGTACAGTCCGCGCTTGACGGACGACACGATTTCCTCGGCCGGCTTGTCGCCCGCCAGCATGTAGGTATTGGTCATGCGCGGCATGGGCAAGTGCGCAAACGATTCGCGGCGGCCATTGCCGGTGGCAGCGGTCTTCATGAGGCGCGCGTTCAGGGTGTCCTGCATGTAGCCGCGCAGGATGCCGTCTTCGATCAGCACGTTGCGCTGGGTGGCGTTGCCTTCATCGTCGATATTGAGCGAACCGCGGCGATCCGGGATCGTGCCGTCGTCCACCACGGTGACCCCCTTGGAGGCCACGCGCTCGCCGATGCGGCCGGAGAACACGCTGGAACCCTTGCGGTTGAAATCGCCTTCCAGCCCGTGGCCGACAGCCTCGTGCAGCAGGATGCCGGGCCAGCCAGAGCCCAGCACGACGGTCATCTCGCCAGCCGGCGCCGGGCGCGCTTCCAGGTTTACCATGGCTTCGTGCACCGCGCGCTCGACATAGCCTTGCAGCATTTCGTCCGTGAAATAGGCCAGGCCCAGGCGGCCGCCGCCCCCGGCGTGGCCCATCTCGCGACGGCCATTGCGTTCGGCGATGACAGTCAGCGACAGGCGCACCAGCGGACGCACGTCGGCGGCCAGGCGGCCGTCGCTGCCGGCCACCAGCACCACGTCGTATTCGGCGCCCAGGCCCGCCATGACCTGGATCACGTGCGGATCGCGCGCGCGCGCCATGCGCTCCACGCGTTCCAGCAGCGCAACTTTTTCCGGGGCGCTCAGCGTGGCCACCGGATCGATATCGGCGTACAGGCTGCGGCCGATCTCGGCTTCGACCTGCGCCGCCACCTTCACTTTGCCGGCGCCGCGGCGCGCAATGCCGCGCACGGCGTGGGCCGACGACAGCAAGGCTTCGGGCGACAGCGAATCCGAATAGGCGAAGGCGGTTTTCTCGCCGCTCACGGCGCGCACCCCGACGCCCTGGCTGATCGAAAAACTGCCCGTCTTGACGATGCCCTCTTCCAGGCTCCAGCCCTCGCTGCGCGTGTACTGGAAGTACAGGTCGGCGTAGTCGACCTTGTGCGTGAAGATCTCACCCAGCGCGCGCGCCATATCCGCCTCGGTCAGCCCCCAAGGGTCGAGCAGCAGGGATTTGGCGGTGGCGAGGGAAGCAATGGCGGGATCGATGATTTTCATGGGGCTCTGTACAGGAGGCGGCGGCGCGCAGGCGCGCGCTCGCGGTGATACTCGAGATCATATCGTAACGCCGGCGCAGCCCCGCCGTCGCGGGAACGCTCCGGCGCAGAGGATTCAGCGAGCGGCACGCGGGCGGCGAAAAATACCACAGGCATTATCTATGGGACATGGGATGGGGCCGGAATATTACATATCAAGCTGGACAGGCTGGCTCAAACGCAGGCTCAAACAATGTTCGATACGCCCCTCTTTCCCTGTTCCGGAAGACATGGGCGGCTCGTCGGCATATAGACCCCACGATATCTCGAACGCACACGCCAAACTCGTCATACAACTTGACATGAAAATGAAATGTGCCAAAGGAACGCCCCGGCGCCCAATACGGGATCACATCAGACGGGACCGCATAAATATCGGACTACAGGACAATTCATTCGTTCCCTTGCATACCGTCATCAGACCTCCACCAGCGCCGGGCAGGCAGCTTGCACGATTGATGGCGGCAGCCCGCAAGCCGCGTATTTGCACGCTCTGCGAGACAAACCGCGCAGGCGCAAGGGTTCAACGGCCCATTTGTCCGCCTCGTGAACCAATATCCCTATTGTTTCAAGTTGTCCCAAATTTAAGAATATCCTTCCCAGCACTTGGCTCATTGCAGGCATTCCCAGACCGAAAAACGGTATCGGGCTCTTTTGATACAAAGTAATTGCTTCGAAAACCGGGAAGTCAAGCCGCAACTTCTGTATTATGCGAAGCACAACAATTACACATAACTTCGCCGGCGATTACAGCAGTTCCATAATCAGGAATAAACCATGGCCCGAGAATCCTACGCAGCACTGCAAGCAAAGATCGAAAAGGAAATCAACAAGCTACAAAAGAAGGCTGAAGTCCTGCAAACCAAGCGCCGCAAGCCGGTGATCACGCAGATCATCACGTCGATGCGCGAGTACGAAATCACGCCTGAAGAGATCATTGCAGCCTATGGCGCCGGCAAGCCCGCCCGCGCCGCCACAGGCGGCCGCCGCAAGGCCGGCGCCGCTGCCCGTCCCGCCAACGCCGCCAAACGCGCCGTTGCGCCCAAGTACCGCCATCCTCAAACAGGGGAAACGTGGAGCGGCCGTGGCAAGGCTCCCCGCTGGCTCGCCGCGGAAGAAGCCGCAGGCGCGACCCGCGACAGTTTTCTTATCAAAGAATAAGAACCTATTCGCCAGTAATAAAAAAATCGGCGCACCAAAATGGTGCGCCGATTTTATTTAAAGGCTGGTCCGCAAAGACCGCCGGAATTTATTGCACCGGGAAACGGATTTCGCGCTCAGCGCCATTATTCCCGGGAAAATTATCAAATATTGCGCGCACCAGGTACGGCATGGTCCGCAGGAAATCGTCGCGCTCGCTCAATATGAAAGCGCTGGAACGGTACACCTCCGCGCCGCCCCGCTGCGTGTCATAGATATGCAGGGTGAGGGTATTGCGCTGCACCGCCATCGGCACATCCACCCAGTCCGGCCCCCAATAGCCATAGCCGGCGCCCCAGGGCCGCGGGCCGTAGAAGCCGCCGTAGCCATAGCCGTAGCCGCCGTAGAAGTACGGGTCGTATGGACGCTGCACCATTATCTGGGTCTGCGAGGTGCCGTAATTGAACGACACGTCGAAACGGCCTTTGGCTCCAGGCCTGGCTTCGACCAGGCCGGTTGCGCCTATGCCGGCACGCACCATGTCCTGATAGGACTGATATTCGAGATTGTTGTTTTGCGAGGCGTCGGCGGCGATGAATTGGTATGTCTGCCCCTCTACGCCCGCGGGCCATTGCTGAAAGGAAGTCACCCGCGCGGAAACCGTCGGCGCCGCGCAACCCGTCAGGGCGAGCGCCCCCGCAACAGCCATCAGGCCCGCCCAGCGGCGTGCATTGAACATGGACAACCTCGACATTTTGCAACCCCTCCGGCGCGCGACGGCGCCATGATACTGACTTTGACTCGAACCGCTACAAAAAGTTTACGGTAAGCCAAAAGGCCCAGGCCGGCGCGCCATGCCCAACCACTACAATAGAGGCCTCGTTCATACAGGACTGCAATCCCATGCGCACAGACACGCCCGTAACCGTATATCGCAAGGATTACCAGCCCTACCCCTACGACATTCCCGAAGTCGCCCTCGCCTTCGATCTCGCGCCGGACGCGACCGAAGTGCGCTGCACGCTGCAAGTGCAGCGCAAGGCCGGGGCCAGCGCCGACGCCGCCCTGGTCCTGGACGGAGTAGACCTGGAACTCGTCTCGGTAGGCGTGAATGGCGCGGCCCTGCCCGCCGACAGCTACCGCCTGTCCGAACACAGTTTGGCCCTATACGGCCTGCCGCCGAGCGCCACGGTGGAAATCGTCAGCCGCTGCAAGCCTTCGGCCAATTCCACGCTGATGGGCCTGTACGTCTCGGGCGGAAACTTCTTCACCCAGTGCGAAGCCGAGGGCTTTCGCCGCATCACCTGGTTCGCGGACCGGCCTGACGTCATGTCGCGCTACCGCGTAACCTTGCGCGCGCAGCCGGAGTACCCGGTGCTGCTGTCCAACGGCAACCTGCTGGCCACGCGCCAATTACCCGACGGCCGCAACGAAGTCGAATGGGAAGACCCCTTCCCCAAGCCCTGCTACCTGTTCGCATTGGTGGCCGGCAAGCTCACGCACCGCGAAACCACCGTGAAGACCGCCAGCGGCCGCGACGTGCTGCTGCAGGTCTATAGCGACCCGGGCTCGGAGTCCAAGACCGAATGGGCGCTGGATTCGCTGGTGCGCGCGCTGCGCTGGGACGAAAGCCGCTTCGGCCTGGAGCTGGACCTGGATCGCTTCATGATCGTGGCCGTCCATGACTTCAACATGGGCGCGATGGAAAACAAGGGCTTGAACATTTTCAACGCCGCCTACGTGCTGGCGGATGCGGACACCGCTACGGACGCCAACTACGAAGGCATCGAGTCCGTCATCGGACACGAGTACTTCCACAACTGGACCGGCAACCGCGTCACCTGCCGCGACTGGTTCCAGTTGAGCCTGAAGGAAGGCCTGACCGTCTTCCGCGACCAGGAGTTCAGCGCCGACATGATGGCCCACGGCATGGATGCCGCCGAAGCCGCAAGCGCCCGCGCGGTCAAGCGGATCGACGACGTGGTCGCGCTGCGGGCCGCCCAGTTCCCGGAAGATGCGGGTCCCATGGCTCACCCCATCCGGCCGGAAAGCTACCAGGAAATCGGCAATTTCTACACCGCCACCGTGTACGAGAAAGGCGCCGAGGTCATCCGCATGCAGCACACCCTGCTGGGCGAGGAAGGCTTTCGCGCCGGCATGGACGAGTACTTCCGTCGCCATGACGGCCAGGCCGTGACCTGCGACGACTTCGTCGCCGCCATGGAATCCGTCTACGTGCGCCAACATCCGGACCGCGACCTGTCCGTGTTCCGCCGCTGGTACCGCCAGGCCGGCACGCCGCGCGTGACCGTCAAGCTCGAGCACGACGCCGCCGCGCGCCGCTGCACCGTGACGCTCACTCAGGAATGCCCGCCGGTCGGCGTGGAAAGAAAGGCCGGCGCCGACTACGTCAAGGCCCCCTTCCATATCCCCTTCGCCATCGGCCTGCTGGATCCGAGCGGCCGCCCCCTGCCGCTGCGTCAGGGCGACAAGGTCGAGGAAACCGCGTTGCTGGAACTGACGCAGCAAAGCCAGCAATGGGTATTCGACGATATCGCCGAGCGCCCCGTGCCGTCGCTGCTGCGCGACTTCTCGGCGCCCGTCATCGTCGATTACAACTGGACCAACGAAGAGCTGGCGCTGCTGTCGGCGCATGACAGCAATCCCTTCGCGCGCTGGGAGGCCGGCCAGGAATTCGCCACTCGCCAGATCCTGGCGCTGGCCGAGGCCCAACAGGCCGGCAAAACGCTGCATGCCGATTCCGCCTTCATCGACACCTGGCGCGCGCTGCTGACCGATCCTGAGATCGATGCCGCCTACCGTGCCCGCGCCTTGGCGCTGCCGTCGGAAAAGACCCTGGCCGAGCGCATGCAGCAGGTGGATCCGCCCGCCCTCGCGGTCGCGCGCGACTTCCTGCGCGCCGAACTGGGACGCCAGCTGGCCGCCGAATTCCGCCAGGCCTTCGACGACAACCAGACTCCGGGGGAATACAGCCCGGCGCCGGTTCCGGCGGGCAAGCGCGCGTTGAAGAACCTAGCGCTTAGCCACCTGATGGCGGCGGGCGAACTCGACGCCCAGCGCCTGGCCGAGCAGCAGTACGGCAAGGCAGGCAACATGACCGACAGCATGGCCGCGCTGTCCGCCCTGATCAATTTCGGCCAGGGAGAGTTCCCGCAAGAGGCGCTTGCCGCCTTCTACGACAAGTGGCGCGACAATGCCCTGGTGGTGGACAAGTGGTTCGCCCTGCAGGCCGCGGCACGCTCAACCACGGTGCAGACCGCGCGCGAACTGATGCGGCACCCCGCGTTCACCTTGCGCAATCCGAACCGCGCTCGCTCGCTGATCTTCCAGTTCTGCCTGAACAACGCGCGCGGCATGCATCATCCCGACGGCACGGGCTACGCCTTCTGGGCCGAGCAGGTGCTGGCGCTGGACGCGCTCAATCCCGAAATCGCTGCCCGTCTGGCGCGCGCGCTGGACAACTGGTCGCGCTTCGTGCCCGCCCTGCGCACGCCCATGCAGGCCGCCCTGCAGCAGGTGCGCGCGCACGAAGGCCTTTCGCGCAACGTGCAGGAAATCGTATCCAAGGCTTTAGAATTCGCAGCATAGGAGGTTCCTTTGAAACGCAAAACACTGACCCAATACCTGGTGGAGCAACAGCGCTCCGCCCAAGCCCTCGCGCCGGAAGTGCGGCTGCTCATCGAAGTGGTCGCGCGCGCCTGCAAGGCCATCAGCCATGCGGTGAGCAAAGGGGCGCTCGGCGGCGTCCTCGGCAGCCTGGAAAGCGAGAACGTCCAGGGCGAAGTGCAGAAGAAGCTGGACGTGCTGTCCAACGAGATCCTGCTGGAAGCCAATGAATGGGGCGGCCACCTGGCGGCCATGGCCTCCGAAGAGATGGAAACCATCCATCTGATTCCGAACCGCTATCCCAAGGGCGAATACCTGCTGCTGTTCGATCCCCTGGATGGCTCCTCGAACATCGACGTCAACGTCTCCATCGGCACCATCTTCTCGGTGCTGCATGCGCCGCACAACGTATCGGGCGCGCCCGTGTGCGAACAGGACTTCCTGCAGCCGGGCGACAAGCAGGTCGTGGCCGGCTATGCCGTCTACGGTCCGCAGACCATGCTGGTGCTGACCATCGGCAATGGCGTGGTGGGCTTCACGCTGGATCGCGAAATGGGCTCGTGGGTGCTGACGCACGAGAACATCCGCGTGCCGGAAGACACCAAGGAGTTCGCCATCAACATGTCGAACATGCGCCACTGGGCCGCCCCGGTCAAGCGCTACGTCGACGACTGCCTGGCCGGCACCACCGGTCCGCTGGGCAAGGACTACAACATGCGCTGGATCGCCTCCATGGTGGCGGACGTGCATCGCATCCTGACCCGCGGCGGCATCTTCATGTACCCCTGGGATGCCCGTGAGCCCGGCAAGGCCGGCAAGCTGCGTCTGATGTACGAAGCCAACCCCATGAGCTTCCTGGTCGAACAGGCCGGCGGCGCCGCGATCAACGGCGAGCAGCGCATCATGGCGATCCAGCCCGACAAGCTGCACCAGCGCGTCAGCGTGATCCTGGGCTCGAAGAACGAAGTCGACCGCGTCGGCCGCTATCACGCCGAAGAGGCTGCCAAGCAGTAATTCCGCAGGCGCTCCGCGCCCATGAAAAAAGCCCCGGCGCCTTGTGCGGCCGGGGCTTTGTCTTTGAAGGATGGCCGGAACGGCGGTCACTTCACCTGTTCAATGGACTTCACGTCGTCCTTGTTGATCTGGACCTTCTTGCCGTCCTTGTCATATTCGTACATGCCCGAATCCTTGTCGTATTTGGGCGTATCGGGCGTCACGGTCGAGCTGCCGTCCCGCTGCTGAATGACCGACGGAGACGAGCATCCGGCCAGTACCCCGAATCCGGTCACGGCCAGGGCAAGCGTCATGGTCTTCAGTTTCATGGGCGTGTTCTCCGAAAGTGAATCGTGGTTTCACTGTATCGGACACTGTCCCCTCATTCGTGACCGGTTGTGGTCAAAATGCATGCGAAGGTAATCCGGCGGACCCGCCAGAACGCAAAAAACCCCTCGCAAGGCCGGCCTGCGAGGGGTTGCACACGCACACAAGACGCAAGCGGCCTTTACACCTTGGCGTTCGCCTCGATGAAGCGTCGCACGGCGGCCTGGTCGCAGTCCATGATTTCCACGCGTTGCGGCAGGGATTCGAGATCGGCGAGGTTGCCCGGCGGCGTGGCCGGACGGCCCAGCGCCTCTTCGATGGTTTCCGAGAACTTCGCCGGCAAGGCGGTTTCCAGGACCAGCATGGGCACGCCGGGTTCGACGAAGTCGCGCGCGACCTTGACGCCGTCGGCGGTGTGGGGATCGATCAGCACGCCGGTTTCGTCGTAGACCGAACGGATCGTCGCCAGGCGGTCTTCGTGCGAGCTCGCGCCCGACACGAAGCCATAACGCTCCTCGAACTGCGGCTTCAGATCGGACAGGTCGAAAGACCCGTCGCGCGCCATGCCGGCCCACAGTTCCTTGACCCGAGCCGCGTCGCGGCCGACCAGGTCGAACACGAAGCGCTCGAAGTTCGAGGCGCGCGAAATGTCCATCGACGGGCTGGAGGTGGCGTAGGTCTGCTCGGCGGGACGCGGACGATAGACGCCAGTGCGGAAAAACTCTTCCAGCACGTTGTTCTCGTTCGTGGCCAGCACCAGGCGGCGGATGGGCAGGCCCATGCGGCGCGCAATGTGGCCGGACAGGATGTTGCCGAAGTTGCCCGAGGGCACCGCGAACGACACCTGCTCGCCAGCCTTGCTGGTGGCGCGCAGCCAGCCGTGAAAGTAGTACACCACCTGGGCGGCGATACGCGCCCAGTTGATGGAGTTGACCGCGCCCAAACGGTACTTGGTCTTGAACGCCAGATCGCCGGCCAGGGCCTTGACGATATCCTGGGCTTCGTCGAACACGCCGTGCACGGCGATGTTGTGGATGTTCTCGTCCTGCAGCGAATACATCTGGGCGCGCTGGAAGGCGCTCATGCGGCCATGCGGCGACAGCATGAACACCGCCACACCCTGTTTGCCGCGCAAGGCGTATTCCGCCGCCGAACCGGTGTCGCCGGAGGTTGCGCCCACGATGTTCAGGGTGGTGCCGCGCTTGGCCAGCACGTATTCGAAGACCTGGCCCAGGAACTGCATGGCCATGTCCTTGAAGGCCAGCGTCGGCCCCTCGGACAGGCCCAGCAGCGACAGGCCGCCGTCCAGCGGACGCAGCGGGACGATGTCCTCGCTGTTGAAGATCTGCTGGGTGTAGGCCGCGCGCGTCAGGCGGCGCAGGTCTTCGGCCGGGATGTCGGTGGCGAACAGCGACAGCACTTCGAACGCCAGGTCGGCATACGGCAGGCCGCGCCAGGACTCCAGCGTTTCGGCCGAGACCTGGGGCAGTTGCTCCGGCACCGCCAGGCCGCCATCCGGCGCCAGGCCTTCCAGCAGGATGTCCGAGAATTCCATCGCGGCCATGCCGCCGCGGGTAGAGATGTATTTCATGTCAGGTTTTCCACGCGTAGGCGCGTAACTTTCGAACGCACGAACGGTAGGGCTTCGATGCGTTCGATCGCCTGGTTGACGTTGCCTTCGACCGCTTCGTGCGTCAGGAAGATGATGTCGGCGCCGCCGATGTGCGACGGCTGCTGGATCATCGACCCGATGGAGATGGAGCGGTCGGCCAGGATGCGGGCGATGTCGGCCAGCACGCCCGGCTGGTCGTCCACGCGCAGGCGCAGGTAGTACGAGGTGCTGACCTGCTCGATCGGCAGGATCGGCGTGTCGGACATGGCGTCCGGCTGGAAAGCCAGGTGCGGTACGCGGTTGCCCGGGTCGGCGGTGTGCAGGCGGGTCACGTCGACCAGGTCGGCCACCACGGCCGAGGCGGTGGGCTCTTCGCCCGCGCCCTGGCCGTAATACAGCGTGGGGCCGACGGCGTCGCCCTTGACCAGCACGGCGTTCATCGCGCCCTCGACGTTGGCCAGCAGGCGTTCGGCCGGCACCAGCGCCGGATGCACGCGCAGCTCGATGCCATCCGGACGGCGCTTGGTGACGCCCAGCAGTTTGATGCGGTAGCCCAGGCGTTCGGCATGCTCGATGTCTTCGGCAGCCAGCTGCGAAATGCCTTCGATATAGGCGCGGTCGAACTGTACCGGCACGCCGAAAGCCAGCGAAGCCAGCAGGGTCAGCTTGTGGGCCGCGTCCACGCCTTCCACGTCGAACGTGGGATCGGCTTCGGCGTAGCCCAGGCGCTGGGCCTCGGCCAGCACATCGGCGAACGGCAGGCCGCGCGAGCGCATTTCAGACAGGATGAAGTTGGTGGTGCCGTTGATGATGCCGGCCACCCACTGGATGCGGTTGGCTGTCAGGCCTTCGCGGATCGCCTTGATGATGGGGATGCCGCCGGCGACGGCGGCTTCGAAGGTCACCATCACGCCGCGCTCGTGGGCGGCGGCGAAGATCTCATTGCCGTGCTTGGCCAGCAGCGCCTTGTTGGCGGTCACGACGTGCTTGCCGTTGGCGATGGCTTCCAGCACCAGCTCGCGCGCCAGCGTGTCGCCGCCGATCAGTTCGACGACGATGTCGATTTCAGGGTCGCGCACCAGCGCGTGCACATCGGTATCGACCAGGATCGCGTCGCCCACGCGCGCGCGCGCCTTGGCCACGTCGCGCACGGCGGCGCGGGTCACTTCGATGCGGCGTCCGGCGCGGCGCGCAATCTCTTCCGCGTTGCGCGACAACACCGCCCAGGTGCCGCCGCCGACCACGCCCAGGCCGAGCAGGCCGACTTTCATGGGTTTCATCGCGGCGCCTTCTGCGGGCGGGCGTTGAGGGGAATTCATTTTCGGTTCTCCATAACTGCTGTACGAGAGCTGCGCCCCCTGATACGGTGCCCCCCCTATCGGGATGCCGCGGATCCGGCTCCGCTGGTCCGCAGGCATGCCCCCTTGAGGGGGAAGCGCGCAGCGCTTCGGGGGTGGGCTCTACTTCAGCAATCCGTCCTTGCGGAACATGTCTTTGATGCCTCGCACCGCTTGCCGGGTGCGCTGCTCGTTTTCGATCAGGGCGAAGCGCACGTATTCGTCGCCATACTCGCCGAAGCCGATCCCGGGGGACACGGCTACCTTCGCATCCGACAGGACGCGCTTGGCAAATTCCAAAGAGCCCATCGCCCTGTAGGGTTCGGGGATCTGCGCCCAGATGTACATGGACGCCTTGGGAATTTCCACATTCCAACCTGCTTCATGCAAGCCGCGCACGAGCACGTCGCGGCGGCTTTGATACTGCGCCACGATTTCGTTCACGCAGTCCTGCGGACCGTCCAGCGCGGCGATGGACGCCACCTGGATCGGCGTGAACGTGCCGTAGTCGTGATAACTCTTGATGCGCGCGAGCGCGTTGACCAGCTCGCGGTTGCCGACCATGTAGCCGATGCGCCAGCCGGCCATGTTGTAGCTCTTGCTCATCGTGAAGAACTCGACGGCGACATCGCGCGCGCCGGGCACCTGCATGATGGACGGCGCCACGTAGCCGTCGAACGTGATGTCGGCGTAGGCCAGGTCGTGCACCACCAGGATGTCGTGTTCCTTGGCCAGCGCCACCACGCGTTCGAAGAACGACAGGTCCACGCACTGCGCGGTCGGGTTGCTGGGGAAGCCCAGCACCATCATCTTGGGCTTCGGGATGGATTCGCGCACGGCGCGCTCCAGTTCCTCGAAGAAGTCCACGCCCGGCGTCATGCGCACGGAACGGATGTTGGCGCCGGCGATGACCGCGCCGTAGATGTGAATCGGGTAGCTGGGGTTGGGCACCAGCACGGTATCGCCACGGTCCAGCGTGGCCAGCATCAAGTGGGCCAGGCCTTCCTTGGAGCCGATGGTGACGATGGCTTCGGAATCCGGATCGAACTCGACCGCGTAGCGGCGCTGGTACCAGTCACAGATCGCCTTGCGCAGGCGCGGGATGCCCTTGGACACGGAATAGCCGTGCGTGGTCGGACGCGTCGTCGCTTCCACCATCTTGTCGACGATGTGCTTGGGAGTCGCGCCGTCCGGATTGCCCATCGACATGTCGATGATGTCTTCGCCACGCCTACGCGCCGCCATCTTGAGCTCGCCGGTAATGTTGAAAACGTACGGGGGCAAACGCTCGATGCGGGAGAACTTCCTCATGATGGGAATCCTTAGGGGCGATAAAAGGGCAAAAAACCAGGGCGCGAATGCGCGAAGGGGAAAAGGGTCCGAAACGCTGCGCCGGCATGGGATTGCAGTGCAGCAAAACCCTGTAATCTAGCGCAAGGACGCCTGTGCGGCAAATGGGGAAAAAAAGGGGCCGATTTCGGGGGTTCCTCGAGAGGAATCGCGTGGCGTGAGGACTCCGTTTTGCCGCCGGGCCGCCCCAAGGCAAAACGCGCCCCCTCGGGGGGCAGCAAGCGAGCGCAGCGAGTGCGGCGTGGGGGCCCTTCCCCACACGTGGATACCCTGCAACATGGCGTCATCCTGATGCGCTATTATCGGGCCATATAGCCGGAGTTTTTATTGAAGCTGCATACCGATCCTGCGACGGCCGCTCTGAATACCGTCACCGCCTATGGTGATGGCTATATCGAGGTCAACCAGGTACGTTTTTCCTCCTCGGTCGCATTCGGCCCCGAAGGCGAAGTGACCCACTGGCCCGTTGAGTCGCCGGCCGACATCACCCCCACTCTCTTGCGCCAGGCGGCCGGATTGTCCGAGCCCGTCCGCGACCCCATGGCCTTTCTGGACGAACCGGAAGCCGCCCCCAGCCGCCCGGCGAATGCGCCGGAAGTGCTGCTGGTGGGCACCGGCGGGCGCCAGCAGTTCCTGCGCCCCGACGTGCTGCGCCCCCTGCTGGCGGCCGGCATCGGCGTCGAGATCATGGACACGCACGCCGCCTCGCGCACCTACAACATCCTGATGGCGGAGGGCCGGCGCGTGGTCGTGGCCCTCATCCCCCCCAACGGAGAATCCCAGAAATGACGCCGACCATAGGCAAACCCGCCCCGCTGTTCACCGCTGAAAGCACCATAGGTCCGATCAGCCTGGAGCAGTGCCAGGGCCGCGCCGTGATCCTGTATTTCTACCCCAAGGACAATACCCCTGGCTGCACCACCGAAAGCCAGGATTTCCGCGACCTGAACGCCGAGTTCCTGGCGGCCAGCGCCGTCGTCATCGGCATCTCGCGCGATTCGCTTAAGTCGCACGAGAACTTCAAGGCCAAGTACGAACTTCCTTTCCCTCTCATCTCCGACGCCGACGAAACCGTCTGCAATCTGTTCGGCGTCATCAAGCAAAAGAATATGTACGGCAAGCAGGTGCGCGGCATCGAGCGCAGCACCTTCCTGATCGATGCCTATGGCGTGCTGGTGCAGGAGTGGCGCGGGGTGAAGGTCCCGGGCCACGCCAAGGAAGTCCTGCAGGCAGCGAAAAGCATCGGTTAGCCGTGTAAGCACAGGTTTTACCCGTCAGGCGCTATAGCCGGCCCACACTGGAGAGTGACAAATATGCCGCTTCCGAAGTTGCCCACCCGTCCCGCAGCCATCCTGACCTTCCCCTCGGGCGAATCCGCCCGGGCGCAGGCCCGCAGCACCAAGACCGCCGCTGCGCGGTCCAGTACCCAGGCAGTCCTCGCCGAGGACGACGAAGACGAGTTGCTCGTCCAGCCCGAACTCGAAGGTCTGGCCGCACCGGCCCGGAAGGCGCAGATCCCGGCGCCCGCCCGCCAGGTGCCGCCGCCGGCGCCAGCCGCTCCCGCCGCGCGCGCCGAAACGCGCCGCGCCAAGCCGGCGCCCGCCAAGCGCACGAAAGCCCGCGCCCAGAACGAACCACGCAAGCTGTTCGTGCTGGACACCAACGTGTTGCTGCACGATCCCAGCTCCCTGTTCCGCTTCGAAGAGCACGACATCTTCCTGCCGATGATGACGCTCGAAGAGCTGGACCATCAGAAGAAAGGCATGTCGGAAGTGGCGCGCAACGCGCGCCAGGTCAGCCGTTCGCTGGACGCGCTGGTGCAGGACGCGAGCCAGCTGGACGAAGGGCTGGAGCTGACCAAGCTGGGCAACAAGGACGCCACCGGCCGCCTGATGTTCCAGACGACCGCGATCCACAGCACCCTGCCGTCCGACCTGCCCATGGGCAAGGCCGACAACCAGATCCTGGGCGTGGTCCGGGCGCTGCAGGAAAAGTACCCGCAGCGCGAAGTCGTGCTGGTGTCCAAGGACATCAACATGCGCCTGAAGGCGCGCGCGCTGGGCATGGCCGCTGAAGACTACTTCAACGATCACGTCATGGAGGACTCGGACCTGATGTACTCGGGCGTGATGCAGTTGCCCGAGGACTTCTGGAACAAGCACGGCAAGGATGTGGAATCCTGGCAACAGGGCGGCACCACCTTCTACCGCATCCACGGCCCGCTGTGCTCGCAGTTCGTGGTCAACCAGTTCGTCTACTTCGAAGGCCAGATGCCCCTGTACGCGCAGGTGCGCGAGGTCAGCGGCAAGATGGCGGTGCTGGCGACGCTGCGCGACTACACCCACGGCAAGAACAACGTCTGGGGCATCACCGCGCGCAACCGCGAGCAGAACTTCGCCATGAACCTGCTGATGAATCCCGAATGCGACTTCGTGTCGCTGCTGGGCCAGGCGGGCACGGGCAAGACGCTGCTGGCGCTGGCCGCGGGCATCACCCAGGTGCTGGAAACCAAGCGCTACACCGAAATCATCATGACCCGCGTCACGGTGCCGGTCGGCGAAGACATCGGTTTCCTGCCGGGCACGGAAGAAGAGAAGATGCTGCCCTGGATGGGCGCCCTGGAAGACAACCTGGACGTCCTGAACATGGGTGAAGGCGAAGGCAACGGCGACTGGGGGCGCGCCGCCACCATGGACCTGATCCGTTCGCGCATCAAGGTCAAGTCCCTGAACTTCATGCGCGGCCGCACCTTCCTCAACAAGTACCTGATCATCGACGAGGCGCAGAACCTGACGCCCAAGCAGATGAAGACGCTGGTCACGCGCGCGGGTCCGGGCACCAAGGTGATCTGCCTGGGGAACATCGCCCAGATCGATACGCCCTACCTGACCGAGGGCAGTTCCGGCCTGACCTTCGTGGTCGACCGCTTCAAGGGCTGGCCGCATTCAGGGCACGTCACACTGCAGCGCGGCGAGCGTTCGCGCCTGGCCGACTACGCCGGGGATGTGTTGTAAACCCTTGCCGCCAAAGGAAAAAGCCCCTTGATCGCTCAAGGGGCTTTTTTTTTGCCGGAGGCGACGGTTACTTGTCGGCGGCATTGGTAATGGCACTGCCAGCCTTTGACATGTCCTTGCCCATGCCCGCGACGGTGTTGCAACCGGCGAGGACAAAGCCGAACACGACGAAGGCGGTCAGCACGATCTTGCTGCGCATGCTGGCGCTCCTGAAGTAGTGAAAACGGATCCGGGGCGTACTTTAAACGATCTGGACGCGGAGTTCACCCAGGCCTTCGACGCCGCCGGTGATCACGTCGCCTTGCAGCACGGCGCCCACGCCTTCGGGCGTGCCGGTGAAGATGATGTCACCGGGTTGCAGTTCGAACAGGCCGGACAGGTAGGCAATGCTTTCAGGGATGTTCCACAACATCTGCGAGATGTCGCTGGACTGCTTGCGCTGGCCGTTCACGTCCAGCCAGATGGCGCCCTTGTCCAGAGTGCCGACGACGCTGCGCGGATGGATCGGGCCCAGCGGCGCGGACAGATCGAAGGCCTTGCCGATTTCCCAGGGACGGCCCTGCTTCTTCATTTCGCCTTGCAGGTCGCGGCGGGTCATGTCCAGGCCCAACGCATAGCCCCACACGCAATCATTGGCCTGCTCCACCGGAATGTCGCGGCCGCCCTTGCCCAGCACCACGACCAGTTCCATCTCGTAGTGCAGATTGGAAGTCTTGGGCGGATACGGCATCTTGCCGGTTTCGCCGTCGGCCACGCTCAGCACGGCATCGGCGGGCTTGCAGAAGAAGAACGGATCTTCGCGGCCGGTGAAGCCCATTTCCTTGGCGTGCTCAGCGTAGTTGCGGCCGACGCAATAAACGCGGCGCACCGGAAACAGCGCGGCGCTGCCGGCAACGGGAACCGCGACGGGCGGCTGGGGGGGCAATACGTAGTCCATGTTCACTCGACCTATGAAGAATACGTGGCCGGAATCCGGCAGAAGAATACAGCCAGGCCCGCGAGGCGCCCGCTACCGCGGGCGGCCCCTCTGGAGGCGGGCCGGACAGGGAAAAGCCATCCGCGAGTTTATCCCTTTCCGGGGGGCAAGGCGCGGTCCGGGACGTTCAGCTGAAAGTAGGAATTTCCCCGTCGTACACCACCAGCCGCTCGATGAAACCGGCCATGTACGCCTTCATTTCCTGGTGCGCAGGGGACACCTGGTAGCGGTCATGCGCGGGGCTGTCCGCGAACGCCGCCACCACGGCGTGGGTCAGGCCGTCCGAACGGCTGGCCTGATTGGGCCGGAAGGCGTATCCCGCCACCCCGTCGCACTCGGCCAGGATGCGCTGGCAATAGCCTTGGACGCGGTCATGGAAGCGCGCATCGGCGGCGCTGGACAGTTGCAGCATTACGACATGCAAGAACATCAGAATTCCTTTCTCTTGCGGGTAAGCGCCAGCCAGGCCCGCGAGACCAGACCCATGATGCCATCGCGGAACAAGAGGACGCAGAGGACGAAGATCGCGCCCTGGACGATGAGCACCCATGAGCCCAGCGGCGCCAGGTAGTTCTGCAGCGACACGAAGGTGAAGGCGCCGGCCAGCGGGCCGAACACCGTGCCGATGCCGCCCAGCAGCGCCATCAGCACCACTTCGCCGTTGGCGTGCCAATGCACGTCCGTCAGCGAGGCGACGCCAAACACCAGCACCTTCAGGCCGCCGGCCAGCCCCGCCACCGAGGCCGACAGCGTGAAGGCCATCAGTTTGTAGCGCGACGTGGAGTACCCCAGCGAACGCGCGCGCTGTTCGTTGTCGCGCACCGAGCGGATCACTTCGCCGAAGGGCGAATTCAACACGCGCAGCACGAAGGCATAGCCCAGCGCGAACACCGCCAGCGTGAAGTAGTACATGGGCATCACGCCTTCCAGGTCGAAGATGCCGAACAGCTTGCCGCGCGGCACGCTCTGCAGGCCGTCCTCGCCGCCGGTAAAGCCCGCCTGGACCGCAATGAAGTACACCAGCTGCGACAGCGCCAGCGTAATCATGGCGAAGTAGATTCCCTGGCGGCGGATGGCGATGGCGCCGAACGCCAGGCCCAGCAAGCCGCCCGTCACCACCCCGGCCAGCAGGCCGAGCTCGGGCGTGGCGCTCAACAGCTTCATCACGATGCCGGTGGCATAGGCTGCCGCGCCGAAGAACGCGGCATGGCCGAACGACAGCAGGCCCACATAGCCCACCAGCAGATTGAAGGCCGCGGCGAACAGCGCGAAGCACAGTACCTTCATCAGGAAGGTCGGATAGATGAACCAGGGCGCGGCCACGGCGGCCAAGGCCAGCGCTGCCATCGCCACGCGCATGCCGCGGCGGCTCAGCTGCACCGGCTCGCGCGTCGCCTCGGCGGCCAGCACGTTCTGCACTTGCAGGGGTTTGCCGAACAGGCCGGCGGGCTTGCACAGCAGCACCAGCACCATGATGATGAAGATCGCCAGGTTGGCGGCCTCGGGATAGAACACCTTGGTCAGGCCTTCGATGATGCCCAGGCCGAAGCCGCTGACGATGGCGCCCATGATGGAGCCCATACCGCCGATCACCACCACCGCAAACACCACCACCACCAGGTTGGAGCCCATCATTGGACTGACCTGGTAGATGGGCGCGGCGATCACGCCCGCCACCGACGCCAGCGCCACGCCCAGCGCGTAGGTCAGCGTGATGAGCAGCGGCACGTTGATGCCGAAGGAGCGCACCACGGTCGGGTTTTCCGTGGCCGCGCGCAGCATGGCGCCCACGCGGGTCTTCTCGATCAGCACCCAGACGGCCAGGCACAGCACCAGCGACACCGCCACCGCCCAGCCGCGATACCAGGGCAGGAACATGAAGCCCAGGTTGATGCCGCCGGTCAGCGCCTTGGGTATGGTGTAGGGCAGCCCCGACACGCCGTAGGCCTGGCGCAAGCCGCCTTCGATCAGCAGCGCGATGCCGAAGGTCAGCAACAGGCCATATAGATGGTCCATGCGGTAGGTGCGCGAGATCAGCAGGCGCTCGACCACAATGGCGAACACGGCCATGATGAGCGGCACCAGCACCAGCGCGGCCCAGTAATTCACGCCCAGGTAGTTCAGCAGCATCCAGGCCAGGAACGCGCCCGCGGTGTACTGCGCGCCATGGGCGAAGTTGATGATATTCAACAGGCCGAAGATCACCGCCAGTCCGATCGACAGCAGCGCGTAGAACGAGCCGTTGATCAGGCCGAGCAGCAGCTGGCCGAATAGTGCCGTGGACGGCACGCCGAAAATTTCGAACACGTGGATTCTCCCCTCAGACACCCAGGCGGCGCTTGATCCGCTCGGGATCGTTGCGCGCTTCTTCGGCCGACAGCTGATCGACGACGCAGCCGTGCTCCATGACGTAGTGGCGGTCGGCCACCTTGGTCGCGAAACGGAAGTTCTGCTCGACCAGCACGATGGTGAAGCCTCGCTCCTTCAAGGTGCGGATGGCCTGCCCGATCTGCTGCACGATGACTGGCGCCAGGCCCTCGGTGGGCTCGTCCAGCAGGATCAGCTGGGCGCCCGTGCGCAGGATGCGCGCGATCGCCAGCATCTGCTGTTCGCCGCCGGACAGGTTGCCGCCGGAGCTGGCGCTGCGCTCGCGCAAGTTGGGAAACAGCGTGTAGATCTCGTCCAGCGACATGCCGCCGTCGGCCAGACGCGGCGGCAGCATCAGATTTTCGGTCACGTCCAGGCTGCGGAACACGGCCCGCTCTTCCGGGCAATACACCACGCCCAAGCGTGGAATGCGGTGCGGCGCCATGCCCACGGTCTCGTGGCCGTTCAGGCGGATGGAGCCGCGGCGCTTGTCCATGATGCCCATGATGGCGCGCAGCGTAGTGGTCTTGCCCGCGCCGTTGCGGCCCAGGATGGTGACGAGTTCGCCGCGCCGCACTTCCATGGCCACACCGTGCAGCACGTGGGATTCGCCATACCAGGCGTTGAGGTCCTTGATCTCCAGCATCTCAGTGCGCCTCCTCGTCCGAGCCCATGTATGCGGTGATGACGCGCTCGTCGCTGGACACGGTGGCGTAGTCGCCCTGGGCCAGCACCGCACCGCGCGCCAGCACCGTAATGGTGTCGGACAGGTCCGCCACCACCGACAGGTTGTGTTCGACCATCAGGATGCTGCGGTTGGCCGACGCGCGCCGGATCAGCGCGGCGATGCGGGTCACGTCTTCCTGGCCCAGGCCCGCCATGGGTTCGTCCAGCAGCATGATTTCCGGTTCCAGCGCCAGGGTCATCGCGATCTCCAGCGCGCGCTTGCGGCCATAAGGCAGCAAGGCCGCCGTGGTATCCGCCAGGCCGCTCAGGCCGACGGCGTCCAGCAGCTCCATGGCGCGGCCGTTCAGGCGGTCGATGCTGCTGCGGCTGCGCCAGAAGCGCCAGCCGTCGCCGTGCTGGCGCATCAGCGCCACGCGCATGTTCTGCAGCGCAGTCAGGCCCAGAAACACCGCCGATATCTGGAACGAGCGGACGATGCCCAGGCGCGCGATCTGCTCGGGCGCCTGCGCCGTGATGTCGCGGCCGCGGTAGTGGATGACGCCCGCGTCGGGCGTGAGGAACTTGGTCAGCAGGTTGAAGCAGGTGGTCTTGCCTGCGCCGTTGGGGCCGATCAAGGCATGGATGGAGCCTTCACGCAGGGACAAGGAGACGCCGTCGACGGCGTTGAAGCCGCCGAAGCGCTTGATCAATCCCTGCGCGGACAGGACCGCTGGGGTGTTCATGGGCGCGCTCCTACATGCGGGCCAGCAGGCCGCCGTCGATCGCCAGGACGTGTCCGTTGACGAACGAAGCGCCCGGCGAGGCCAGGTAGACCACGGCCGGCGCGATGTCTTCCGGCGCCGCCCAACGGCCAGCGGGCACCGCCGTGGCCAGGAAGGACTGGAACTGCGGATTGTCCTGCAGCCCCTGCGTGAAATCGGTGCGCACGAAGCCGGGCGCCAGCGCGTTGCAGGTGATGCCGCTGGCGCCGTATTCGACCGCCAGCGCGCGGGCGAAGGCCGCGATCGCGCCCTTGGCGGTGGCATAGGCGGCAATGTTGGGCATGGTGGCCTGCCCCGCCACGGACGACATCAGCACGATGCGGCCAAAGCCGCGCTTGCCCATGCCGGGCAGCACCGCCCGCGCGCAATGGAAGGCGCCGTTGACGTGCACGTTCTGCAGGGCCTGCCATTCGGCGGAACTCATTTCCACCACCGGCTTGCGGTTCTGGTTGCCGGCACTGCTGACCAGCACGTCGATCGCCAGCCCAGCGATCTCCAGCTGTGCGACGGCATCGGCCACCGCCTTTTCGTCGGCCACGTCGAAAGGCGCGCCATGGGCCTTGATGCCCTCGGCCGCCAGGCGCTCGCAGGCGGCGGCGCAAGCGTCGCCCGACAGATCGTTGATTACCACCTGGGCGCCCGCCTGACCCAGGGCCCGCGCGATGGCGTAACCCAGTCCCCGTGCTGCGCCGGTCACCAGCGCGACGCGCCCCGCCAGACCGAACGTGCGGTCCAGATAGTCGTGTTTCAAGCTTGTCTCCTTGGTCTTATATGTGCCGGATTTCTTGGCCCGGCCTGTGTCGCTGCATGCTTTCGTCAGGCGAAAACACGATTGACATAAATCTCAATATACGCGACTATTTTTAAACACTCAATAACAAGATTTTTTCTTTATCTCTCATAAAGAGTTCTGGTAGGAGACATCATGGCCCTGGAAACTCCCGGCTGCCCCGCAGCCAACGCCTTGCCGCCCCTGGCTTCACGCTTCCTCAAGGTTGCTGATTTGCCATGGAAGCCGACGCAGGTGGAAGGCATAGACATGAAGGTGCTGATGCAGGACAAGGAGACCGGCCTCCTGACCGCCCTGTTCCGTTGGCAGCCGGGCACCGAACTGCCTTTGCACGAGCACGTGGAGGTCGAACAAACCTTCGTGCTGGAAGGTTCGATCGTCGACGCCGAAGGCGAAGTCTGCGCCGGCGACTATGTGTGGCGCCCGCGCGGCAACCAGCATGTGGCGCGCGCACCCAACGGCGCCCTGGTGCTGAGCTTCTTCCTGAAACCCAATATGTTCATCGACGCCTACGCCGGCCAGACGCTGGAATAGGCCCCTACAAGAAGACCCGGCGCGACCGTCCGGCACAGGTCGGCGCGCAAGAACGAAGCCCCCGAGGAGACATACCCATGAAGACCCGTTTGAAGAACAGCCTGGCCGCCTGCGTGCTGGGCGCCCTGTCCGTATCCGCCCAGGCGCAAGTGTCGGATGACGTCGTGAAGATCGGCGTGCTGGGCGACCAATCCGGCATGATGGCCGACCTGTCCGGCAAGTTCGGCGTGGAAGCCGTGAAGATGGCCGTCGAGGATTTCGGCGGCAGCGTGCTGGGCAAGCCCATCGAAGTGATCTCGGCCGACCACCAGAACAAGGTCGACATCGGCGTGGCGACCGCGCGCCGCTGGTACGAGAACGACAAGGTGGACCTGATCCTGGACGTACCCAATTCCGCCATCGCGCTGGCGGTGCAGGACCTGACCCGCCAGATGAAGCGCGTGGTGATCTTCACCAGCGCCGGCTCGGCCGACCTGACCGGCAAGGCCTGCTCGCCCAACGGCATGCACTGGACCTATGACACCTACGCCTACGCCACCGGCGTGGCCAATGGCGTCATGGAAGACGGCGGCAAGAGCTGGTACTTCATCACCTCCGACTATGCCTTCGGCCATTCGCTGGAGCGCGACGCCATGGCGGTGGTCAAGGCCAAGGGCGGACAGGTGGTCGGCAGCGTGCGCCACCCCATCGCCAGCGCGGATTTCTCGTCGTTCCTGCTGCAGGCGCAAGCGTCCAAGGCGCAGGTGATCGGCCTGGCCAACGGCAGCGGCGACACCATCAACAGCATCAAGCAGGCGTTCGAGTTCGGCATCATGGGCAGCAAGCAGCGCGTGGCCGCCCTCTTCATGAGCATCGTGGACGTGCGCAGCGTGGGGCTGGAATACGCGCAGGGCCTGAACCTGGTGGAGCCCTTCTACTGGGACCTGGACGACAAGTCGCGGCAATGGTCCGAGCGCTACTTCAAGCGCACTGGCCGCATGCCGTCCATGGTCCAGGCCAGCAACTACAGCGCCGCCATGCACTACCTGAACGCCATCAAGGCGGCCGGCACGGATGCTTCCGAGCCGGTGCTGAAGAAGATGCATGAGACGCCCATCAACGACTTCATGACCGAGAACGGCCGCATCCGCGAGGACGGCCGCATCATGCGCGACCTGTACCTGTTCCAGGTCAAGAAGCCGTCGGAATCCAAGCGCGACTGGGACTACTACAACCTGGTGCGCAAGATTCCGGCCGAACAGGCCTTCCGCCCGCTCAAGGACGGCGCCTGCCCGCTGGTGAAATCGTGATGGACGGCGCGCTTGGGCTGCTGGCCGGCAAGCGCGCCATCGTCACGGGGGGCGCCAACCCCCGTGGCATAGGCGCCGCCATCGTCGACCTTTTCATCGCGCAGGGTGCGGCCGTCGCCGTGCTGGACCAGGCTTATCCGGAAGGCGCCAGCGCGACGCTGGCCGCCGGCCGCATCGACCTGCACTGCGACGTGTCGCGCACGGCCTCCTGCGAGGCGGCGATCGAGCGCGCCAGGGATGCACTGGGCGGCATCGATGTACTGGTCAACAACGCCGGCATCGTCGCCGCCACGCGCATCTGGGACCTGCCCGAGGACGAGTTCCGCCGCATGGTCGAGGTCAACCTGACCGGCACCTACAACGTCACGCATGCGGCGCTGCCCGAATTGCTGCAAAGCCCGCGGCGCCCGGCCATCGTCAACCTGGGCTCCACCGCCGCGCTGCGCGGCGGCGGCCTCCTGGGGGGTTCGCACTATGCGGCGTCCAAGGGCGGCGTCATCAGCTTCACCAAGGCGCTGGCCCGGGAACTCGGCCCGCGCGGCGTGCGCGCCAACTGCGTGGCCCCCGGCATCATCGAGACGGACATGACGCTGGGGAAATTCGGCGAAAATTGGGAACAAGAACTCAAACAGGGCATTCCGCTACAGCGCTTCGGCTCGCCCGCCGAAGTCGCGCAGGCCATACTTTTCCTGGCTTCGGACCTGTCCTCCTACTCAACCGGCATCGTGGTCGACGTCAATGGCGGCTTCCACATTCACTAGGCGCGCCCTTCCGCAATGAGCACTCCAGACCGCATGTTGTCCATCCTCGACCTCTTTCGCGACGACACCACCGCCGCGTTCCAGGAAGACGTCATGGCGCATCTGGACTGCTCGCGCGCCACGGCCTACCGCTACCTGAAGTCCCTGACCGAAAGCGGGCTGCTCGCGCCCACCGCGGGCGGCGCCTATGTGCTGGGATCGCGCATCATCGAGCTGGACCGTCATCTGCGCCGGCACGATCCCCTGATGCGGGCGGCGCGCGAGGTCATGCGCGCCACCGGCGACGAGCTGCACGCCAACCTGATGCTGTGCAATTACTACGGCGACAAGGTCATGTGCGTGGACCGCTACTGGACCGACGACTCCATCGAATCCAGCTATGCGCGCGGCCGTCCCTACACCATGTTCCATGGCGCCACGGCCAAGCCCATCCTGGCCAACCTGCCGCCGTACCAGCTGCGCAACCTGATGCTGTGGCACGCGGCCGAAATCCGCGAGGCCGGGTTGGGCGAGGACTGGGATGAGTTCCGCGCCAACCTCAAGCGCCTGCGCGCCGCCGGCGTGTACGTGTCGCATGGCGAGGTCGACCCGGGGCTGATAGGCATAGGCTCGGCCATCTTCAGCGCCGAACAGAAGGTGGTGGGCAGCCTGGTGTTCATCGCCGCGGAAGCGCGCACCTCGGCCGAGCGGTTGGAGGTACTACAGGCGCGCATCCAGATCGCGGCCGCGCAGGTGTCGCGCAATCTTCAGGCCCCGCAAAGCAACGGCGCGGCGGCGATCGGCATCATGCCGTCGCGGCCGCGCCGCACCAAGTCCCCGGCCGGAGCAACGCCGGCCAGAACCAGGAAACCGTAATCAGGCTTTGTTGTAGCGCTCGGCGCTGCGGACGATTTCCTCGTGCGCGGCGTCCAGGCCCTTCCAGCCCTTGACCTTGACCCACTTGCCCTTTTCCAGGTCCTTGTAGTGCTCGAAGAAATGCTGGATGCGGGAGATGTCTTCCGCCGGCAGATCTTCGTAGGACTTGATGTTGCGGTACGGGGGGTACAGCTTTTCGATCGGCACCGCCAACAGCTTGGCGTCGCCGCCCGATTCGTCGTCCATTTCCAGCACGCCGATGGCGCGGCAGCGCACCACCGCGCCGATCTGGATCGGGAACGGAGTCAGCACCAGCACGTCGGCGGGGTCGCCGTCTTCGGACAGGGTTTGCGGGATGTAGCCGTAGTTGCACGGATAGTGCATGGCGGTCAGCATGAAGCGGTCAACGAAAATCGCGCCCGTGTCCTTGTCGACCTCGTACTTCACCGGGTCGGCGTTCATGGGGATTTCGATGATGACGTTGAAGTCTTCCGGCAGCTTCTTGCCAGGGGAGACGCGATCAAGACTCATGATTCAACCTTGTTGTGTGTCTGAAGGATTGTTCAAATCGAGCCGTCGTCCTTGAACGGCGGCTTGGTCGCCGGCACGGGCGCGGCGGCCGGCGCGGGCTTGGACCCTGCGGGCGTGGCCGGCGCGTACGTGGGCACGGGATCATCGAAAGCCGCCGCCGGAATGGGGGCGCTATCGAAGTACTCGTCGATGTCGGAGGTACTGCCGCCAGCCAGCGGGGCGTCTTCGGGAGCCAGTGCGCGTTCGCGCTGCTCTTTATTCACGCGGGCGTCCGGATCCAGCACGTAGTCGGAAGCCGAGGCCGCCACCGCCGGCGGCAGCGCGGGGTAATCGCCGCCCAGTTCGGCGTCGCCGTCGGTATCGGACAGACCCACCGCATAACCGCCTTCGGCGTCCACGCGATAGGGATCGGAACCGGTATCCGCGGCCGGCAAGGCGGCATCCGCCGCCAGCACCGGCAACGCCATGCTGGCCGCCGTTGCCAGGCGCCAGTGGCGCACCGCGTCGGCGGGACGTTCCAGACGGTCATACAGGCTGCCCAGCAGCGCATGCGTCTGCGCGTCGCTGCGGCGGCTGAGGCTGCGCAGCAGATAGCGTTCGGCCTGGCCCCAGAGCTGGCCGTTCAGGCACAGCATGCCCAGCGCGGTCAGCAGGTCGGGATCGGTGGGACGCTGTTGCAGCCAGGTCTCGGCGCGCGCCAGTCGGCGCGAAACCTGTTCGGCTTCGCAACGGGCGTAGGCCGCCACCAAAGCCGGATTGAACTTCACGGCGACTGCGGCTTCCAGCACGCGCGCGGCCTCGCTGGCTTCGCCGACGGCCTCGAACGCGGCCGCGCCCGCCAGCGCGATTTCCGGCAGCAGCCGTTCCTCGGCCTTCAGGTCCTTCCAGATGGCGCGCCAGGCCTCGCTGCCGCCAGCCGCTGCGGCGCGCAGGCGCGCCGCGCCCGAAGCGTCGATCAGGAGGTCGGCTTCGGCACGGGCCAGGGCATTGCGACGCACCAGGCCGCGCGCCAGCGTGAAGACCTGTTCGTCGTGATGCAGGGCAGTATGCGCGCGCAGCAGCAGGCGCATGGTGTGCAGATGGCGCGCGCCGCCGTCGGCCAGCGGCTCCAGCACGCCCAGCGCGCGCTCGGCGCGGCCTTGGTCCAGCAGCATGTCGGCCGACACCGTGGCGGTGGCTTCGATCAGGCCGGCGTCCGTGCCGGCCTGTTCCTGCGCGGTCGCCAGCAGGCGGTCGCGGCGGTCGAATTCGCCCAGGCCATGCGTGGCGCGGGCTGCGGACAAGGCCGCCAGCACGCGGCGCGTCTGGACCTTGGTCTGGTCCAGCAGCTTGGTGAGATCTTTTTCGGCGGTGGTGTAGCGCCCTTCCAGCAGGCCGATCCAGCCGCGCTCCAGCAATTCGTGGTCGCGCGCCTGGGCGCGCTTGCCGCGCCAGGCCCGCACGCGGTCGGGGATGGCCAGCAGCCATGCCAGCAGGCGCAGGCCCACGTACAGCACGATAAAGGCCGCAACGATGAGCAGGACCGCGAGCGTCAGCGACATGTTGATGCGCCACGGCCAGACCAGCAACAGCACGTTGCCGGAGTGTGAACGCAGCACCACCGCCAGGGCGACGGCGACGACGGCGAGCAGCAGTGTCCAGAACCAGGTACGCATAAGCCTCAGTCCTGCCCGCTGGTCTTGAAGCCCGCGGCGCGCAGCGCAGCCACGGCGTTCAGGCTGTCGGCCACTTCCGGCATGCGCACGGCGATGTCGGTCTGCGCCAGTTCGCGCGCCAGCGTCTGGGCGGCGACGGTGTCGGGGGAACGGTTGTCGAAATACTTCGCGAGCGTGACGCCGACGTTGTCGAATTCGCTCTTCCAGACGGCAGGCTGGCGCATCAGCATGGCCAGTTGCGCCGTCAGCAGGCGCTGGCGCAGGGTGCCGCGCACCTGGTCGGCCTGTTCGGGCGACAGCAGCAGGGCCGCGGGCTCGTCCACGCGCTGGATCGTGATCAGGCCGCCCAGTTCATGGGCCAGCGCGGCGCCCGCGCGGCCGGGCCAGGAGGCCATCTCGGCGCGCCAGCGCTGCCACCAGGGCGCGTCGGCCGGGAGGCCGGCCAGCGGATCCACCGCGGGGGCCGGCGTGGCCGTGGGAGCGGTTTCGCCGGCAGGCGCCACGCCCGGCGCGGCGGCGTCCGGCACCAGCAGGGGCGCCTTGCCGATCAGGGCCACCAGGCGGTCGATGCGGGCCGACTGGGCGGGAATATCCACGGTGGACACGGCGCGCAGGCGGTCCAGGTCGCCGTTGATGGCTTGCTGCAGGCTGGAGAAGCGCGGGCGGTCGGCGCGCGCCAGGCGCGATTGCGCGGTTTCCAGCGCCACGATCGCGTTGGAGACGTTGCCGGCCAGACGCAGTTGCTGATTCGCGATGGTCAGCAAGCGCTCGACGTCGTTGGCGAGCAGTTCGTCGCTGGCGCTGTCGTTGAAGTTCTGCCAGGCCAATTGCAGAGCGTTGTACTGGCTTTGCGTTTCACGCACGGTGTCTTCGAGCTCGCCGACGCGGCCGGCCTGGGCTTGCGCCAGGGCCAGGGCCTCGCGCGTGTCCTTGCGGGCCTGCGCGAGATCGGTGGTCAGCGTTTCGAGGCGCGTGGCAACCTCGCGGCCAGCGGACACGAATTGGGTGCGCTGCATCCAGAGGGCGTAACCCAGGCCGGCTGCCAGCAGGATGAGAATGATGAGGGCGGGGACCAGCGGGCCACTGCCACTCTTGGCCGGGCGGGCCTTGACGGAATCGGCCGGGGCCGACGCGGGCGCGCTTGCACCCGGGGCGGCCGTCGGAACGACCGGATCGGTAGCGGGAGTCTTGTCTGTCATGACGCGATTGTATTCGGTGTCAGTCCGATGCAACGAATCAAGCAGCAACAAAAGCCTGGAATATCGACTCGTCGTTGGGCAGGCAGATTTTTACCATTGGCCGCGCCCCGCCTTCGTGACAGGCCTGTGGCACGCGGCGCTCCAGGGAGGGATGCGTCAGCACGAAGCGGCAGCGCGCCCACCAGTCCGCCAGGCCGGCGGCATCCAGGCCGGCCCGCAGCGCGTCCGCCCCTTCGCCGCTGGTGATCAGCCAGGTCGCAGGAATGCCCGCGCCAGCCCAGCGTCGCAGGCTGGCAAGTTGATCGGCGCCCCAGTTCGCCGGGCGGCGCAGGTAGGCGGCATGGCGGGTCACCGCCGCGCCGTGCGCCTCGAGCCTGTCACCCAGCCAGTCCCTGCCCTGCGTGCCGCGCACCAGCAGCACGCGGCGGGGGCGTTGCGGCAAGCCCTGCAAGACCTGCCAAAGCGCCTCGGAATCGTGGCTGGGAGCGTTCTCGGGGGGATGCAAAACTGTTGTATTCGCGCCAAAACAGGCGGACTGGCGCAAGGCCTGGGCGCTGGCCGGCCCGACGGTGGCGGCGATGACCTCGGCCGGCCAAGGGACGGGCCCGTCCGCCTGGGCCCACTGCTCCAGGTATAGCCTGGCCGCGTTGCCGCTGACGAACACGACCATGTCGTAGTCGGAGGGGCGCGGCGGCCCGCCATCCATGGCCGGCAAGGCCTGGATTTCCAGGGCAGGAAGTATGCAGGGCGTCCAGCCGGCGCCGAGCAGGCGGCCGGCCAGCGCCTCGTTGCGGCCATCGGGCCGCGTCAGGATGGCGACCCGCGGCAGCTCGGCGGCTGCGGACGCCGTGACCATCAGTCGGGCCTGGGTTCGTCTTGCAGCAGTTCGCGCAGGATGTCCTGCGCGCCCGCGTCCAGCAGCGCCTGGGCCGCCGCCTCGCCGATGGCCTGGGCATCCGCCACGGGCCCGCTGCGGGACGCATGGACCATGCGCACGCCGTCGGGCGACGCCACCAGCGCGCGCAGCGACAAGGTGCCGCCGGCGATCTCGGCGTACGCCGCCAGGGGTACCTGGCAAGAGCCGCCCAGCTTGCGGGACACGGCGCGCTCGGCCACCACACAGGAAGTGGTATCGGCGCTGACCAGCGGCGCCAACCATGCGCGCATGTCGTCGCGGTCGTCGCGGATCTCGATGCCCAGGGCGCCCTGCCCGGCCGCCGGCAGGCTATCTTCCGGTTCAAGCAGGCTGCGGATGCGCGCGCCCAGGCCCAGTCGCTCCAGGCCTGCCGCAGCCAGCACGATGGCGTCGTATTCGCCCTTGTCCAGCTTGCCAAGGCGCGTGTCGAGATTGCCGCGCAGCGGCTTCACCACCAGTTCGGGATAGCGCGCGCGGATCTGGGATTCGCGGCGCAGGCTGGACGTGCCGACGACGGCGCCCGCCGGCAGATCGGCCAGCGTGTCATGCGTGTTGGAGACGAAGGCATCGCGCGGATCGGCGCGATCGAGGACGGCGCAAAGCTCGAACGGGGCTTGCAGATCGACCGGCACGTCCTTCAAGGAGTGCACGGCCAGATCGGCGCGTCCGTCGAGCAGCGCGTTTTCGAGTTCCTTGACGAAGAGACCCTTGCCGCCCACCTTGGAGAGCGTGCGGTCGAGGATCTGATCGCCTCGGGTCGTCAGGGTGAGCAGCTCAACCGCGCACGCCGGGTACAGCGTGCGCAGCCGGTCGCGCACATGCTCGGCTTGCCACAGGGCAAGCCGGCTGGCGCGGGTCGCGATGACCAGGCGTTGCGGTAGAGACACGAGACGGCATCAAACGAAATTGGAGACGATGACCGTCGCGACTACCCCGAGGATGGCCAGCACGAAAAGGCCCTGAAGGAGGCTCAGGCCCGATTCGGATTGCTGGGGATCGACGGATCTACGCAGACTCATGTGCTGATTCCTTGGAAGCGGTTTTGCGGCTTGCCAGCCACCGTCCAAGGACAACAACGAGCAAGGCGCCGATAATTTCTGCAGCGATTTTAACCGTAGTGGGCTGAACACCGAATTGACGTTCGACAACCACGTCGGTAATCAGCATGCCACCGGCGATCCAGCCCAGCAAAGCCGCGCCAAACGTAACCACCAGCGGATAGCGGTCGATGAGCTTGAGCACCAGGGTGCTGCCCCAGATGATGATCGGCACGCTGACGATCAAGCCGAAGGCAACCAGACCGATCTGATGGTCGGCATGGGCGTTCTGGGCTGCGCCGGCGATGGCGATCACGTTGTCCAGGCTCATTACGAAGTCGGCGATGATGATGGTCTTGATCGCGGCGGCAATGGATGTGCCGCCCTTCACGTTGCCATGGGCGTCGTCCTCGGGGACCAGGAGCTTGACGCCGATCCAGACCAGCAGCAGACCGCCCACGACCTTCAGGAACGGAATCGACAGCAGCGTCAGGGCGAAGGCGATCAGGACCACGCGCAGGATGATGGCGCCCGCGGTACCCCACAGAATGCCTTGCATGCGCTGCTTGGGCGCCAGATTGCGGCAGGCCAGCGCGATCACGACGGCGTTGTCGCCGCCGAGCAGGATGTCGATGAGGATGATCTGGAATACCGCTGTCCAACTCAGCGTCTGTAGAAACTCAAGCACTATGAACCCCCGAAGGCATTTATGAAAAGAGTGGCCGGTCCCGGTCCGGCATGGCTCGCCGCGCTAGGCGCGGCGAGCTTATTCAGTACAACTTATTAGTATAATTCAGCTTTCAGTCAGCTTTCTGGCGCATCAGCAAAACTTTACCGATAGCCAGCACCAGGACCGCGCCCAGCACGCCCGTCATCAGCGCAAAGCTATGCTGCGTGATCCCCAGTGCCGCATCGATACGCGCCACCGGTTCCTGCAAGGCCGGATCGCCCACCAGCAGTTCGCCCGCGATGAACCCCAGCAGCGCCGCGCCTACCCAGACAATGACCGGGAAACGCTCGATGACCTTCAGGAGCAGCGTGCTGCCGAAGATGACCAGCGGAATACTGATGGCCAAGCCCAATACCAGCAAGGTCGTATCGCCCATGGCGGCGGCGGCGACGGCCACCACATTGTCCAGGCTCATGACCAGGTCGGCAATCATGATAGTGCGGATTGCGGTCAGCAGATTGCCTTGCGTCTTGCCCGCGCCGTCTTCCTCGCCTTCAGGCAACAGCAGCGTCACGCCGATGTAGACCAGGAGCAGCGCGCCGATCAGCTTGAGCCACGGCAGCAAGAGCAGCTTGGCCGCCACCAGCGTCAGCACGATACGCATGATGATCGCTGCGGCGGAGCCGACCACGATCGCTTTTTTCTGTTGGGCCGGAGGCAGCGAACGCGCCGCCAGCGCAATAACCACGGCGTTGTCGCCCGATAGCAGAATGTTGACCCAAATGATCTGGAGCAACGCTATCCAGAATGCCGCTGAACTGAGTTCCATGCCTCTCTTTCCTAGGTGTGATCCCCCTAGGACAAACCAAATGAATGGGTGAAATAAGACGAAAAAAACGTACTGACCGCCTTGGTGCGAGCCCGGCGACATTCTTGCTTGGTACGCGTGGAATTTCTTTCATTATAGTTTCGTTCAGCTTTCCGTATGTTTGCCAGGCCGCGGCATGGACGCGGGATTTCCCTAGGATTGCGGAAAAAAGACGAAAAAAAGCCCGCCATGGCGGGCTTGGGATGGCGCTTGCAGGTCGCTGGAAATCAGGGGTTTGACGCCAGGACCAGGCTTGCGCCAGCAGGCTCGCGGCGCCGGACGCAAAAGCGCCCGGACACCCGGCCTGGAGCTTTTTACAGCACCGACTTGAGCAGCTTGCCCATTTCGGACGGGTTGCGCGTGGTGCGGATGCCGCAGGCTTCCATGACTTCCAGCTTGGCGTCGGCAGTGTCGGCGCCGCCGGAGATCAGCGCGCCGGCGTGGCCCATGCGCTTTCCGGGAGGAGCGGTGACACCGGCGATGAAGCCGACGACCGGCTTCTTCATGTTGTCCTTGGCCCACTCGGCGGCGTTGACTTCGTCCGGACCGCCGATTTCGCCGATCATGATGACGGCGTCGGTGTCGGGATCGTCATTGAACATCTTCAGCACGTCGACGTGCTTCAGGCCGTTGATGGGATCGCCACCGATGCCGACGGCGCTGGATTGACCCAGGCCCAGCTCGGTGACTTGCGCCACGGCTTCGTACGTCAGGGTGCCCGAACGGCTGACGATGCCGATGCGGCCCTTGCGGTGGATGTGACCGGGCATGATGCCGATCTTGATTTCGTCGGGGGTGATCAGACCCGGGCAGTTCGGGCCCAGCAGCAGGGTCTTGCTGCCCTTGGCCTTCATGCGGTTCTTGACTTCCAGCATGTCGCGGACCGGGATGCCTTCGGTGATGCAGATCACCAGATCCAGTTCGGCCTCGACGGCTTCCCAGATGGCGGCGGCGGCGCCCGCGGGCGGCACGTAGATGACCGACACGGTCGCGCCAGTGTCAGCCTTGGCGTCCTTCACCGAAGCGAAAATCGGCACGCCTTCGAAGTCTTCACCCGCCTTCTTGGGGTTCACGCCGGCCACGAAGGCGGCCTTACCATTGGCGTACTCACGGCACATGCGGGTGTGGAACTGGCCCGTCTTGCCCGTGATGCCCTGGGTGATGACCTTGGTGTCCTTGTTGATCAGAATCGACATTTGTGAATCCTTGGGTTTTTCTTTACTTGACGGCGGCTACGACGCGGGTGGCGGCTTCGGCCATCGTGTCGGCGCTGATGATCGGCAGACCGGAGTCGGCCAGCATCTTCTTGCCGAGTTCTTCGTTGGTGCCCTTCATGCGGACGACCAGCGGCACGTTCAGGTTGACGGCCTTGCAAGCAGCGATCACGCCTTCGGCGATGACGTCGCAGCGCATGATGCCGCCGAAGATGTTGACCAGGATGGCCTTCACGCTCTTGTTCTTGAGCATGATCTTGAAGGCTTCCGTGACCTTCTCGGCCGTGGCGCCGCCGCCGACGTCCAGGAAGTTGGCCGGCTCGCCGCCGAACAGCTTGATGGTGTCCATGGTGGCCATGGCCAGACCGGCGCCGTTCACCAGGCAGCCGATGTTGCCGTCGAGCTGGATGTAGGCCAGGTCGAACTTGCTGGCTTCGATTTCAGCCGGATCTTCTTCGTCCAGGTCGCGGTAGGCGACGATTTCCGGGTGGCGGAACAGGGCGTTGGGATCGAAGTTGAACTTGGCGTCCAGGGCGATGATGTTGCCCTTGCTGTCGCGGTTCAGCGGGTTGATTTCGACCAGGGAGGCGTCGGTGTCCATGTAGCACTTGTAGAGCTTCTGGAACACGTCCACGGCTTGGGCGGTGGAATCAGCGGGCAGGCCGATCGCGTTGGCGATCTTGGTGGCTTGCTCGGCCGACAGGCCGGTCAGCGGGTCGATGTATTCGGTGATGATCTTCTCGGGAGTGGAGTGGGCCACTTCCTCGATGTCCATGCCGCCTTCGCTGGAGGCGATGAAGGCGACCTTCTGGGTGGCGCGGTCGGTGACCAGCGACACGTAGTATTCCTTCTGGATGTCAGCGCCGTCTTCGATGTACAGGCGACGGACCTTCTGGCCTTCCGGGCCGGTCTGGTGCGTGATCAGCTGCATGCCCAGGATTTCCGAGGCCAGCTTGCGGACGTCGTCCAGCGAGCGCGCCAGCTTCACGCCGCCGCCCTTGCCGCGGCCGCCCGCGTGGATTTGTGCCTTGACGACCCACACCGGTCCACCCAGCTTTTCAGCGGCAGCCACGGCCTCGTCGACGGAAAGAGCGGGAATCCCGCGCGGCACGGGGACGCCAAATTGCTTCAGCAGTTCCTTGCCTTGATACTCGTGGATTTTCATGTGTTACCTGTCAGGACGTATGAGAAAAAGAAGGTGAATCGGAGGACGAATCGGCCGATGCCTCAGCGCTACCCCCCGTGTACCACTTGGGATAGTGCTCAGCCACCACCGGGCCGCTGGTGCTTAGCGCATGGCAACCGTCCAATTGGAATGGACGCCGGTTCGGGTTGTTTTCCTGCCGCCGGCGATTGGCCATGGTCTGGACTGCCGCGGTGGGAAGCACCTGCGACAGTTCGGTCATGTGGGTACAGCCCGCCACGTGCCCGAACCGCTCCTTGACCTGCCCGCGGAACCCCTTGAGCAGGTTCATGCCGATCAGATCAGTGTAAGCCGGTTCGATGGCCATGCAATGCTCGCCGTAGGGAGCCGCGTCATAGACGGCCTGCGCCGCCACGATCGAGAAAGTCTCGTCGATGGTGATGCGCAGATGCATGTGGTGGATGGGTTGTCCGGCCTTGAACATCTCGCCGTCGCGCTTGGGGAAATCGTACGCCTTGACGTCGATCAGCTCGGCTTCCAGGTCCCAGAGCCCGTCTTCGCGCGCATACGACTGCACGCGTATGGAACGCGTATGCAATGGTTGGCGAGGATAGTCCGGCGGTGGCAAGGGCATGCTGGGGGCCTGCGGGGCGAGATGCCTGCGCATGGTGCGCGGCAACAAAACCTTCAAAGTATAGCGCAGACAGCCTGCGATCAAGACCCCTGCCCGGCGCCTGGCGCGCTGCCGCAGAGGGCAGCGGCGGCCCACAAGCCCTGGTGCCGGACCTGGCAGGTAAGCTGGGCGGCGGCCAGGTGCCGCTCGCGCTGCGGTGAGTACTCCTCCAGCCCGCGCCGGCAGGCTTTCAGGCGCGCTTCCAGCGCGCTCCAGGCCCGGGCGAAGGCATCCGCCCGGCCGCCGGGCGGACTGGCGGCCAGTGCGGCGGCCGCCTGCGGGCCGCCATAGAGAGCCAGCACATCGGCATCGCCCGGCCAGGCCTGTGCGCTGGTCAGGTCCACGCCCGGCACGCCCTGCCGGGACAGGCCGCAAAGAATATAGGGGCCACAATAGGAAAACGAGCTGTGCCAGCGCGCGCCCGGCAACATCCGCGGCCCCTTGGGGGTTTCGGTCCATTCCGGCGGCATGGCCGGATCGCGCCGCGCCAGCTCCTCGGCCAGCCAGTCCCTGGCCGCCTGCCGCTGCGCCGGCCGGGCCGCAAGCAGGTGTAACAGCCACATCTCGACCGGAGCGCCCTCCCCGGTCAGCCACAGGGCCGGGATCACCGCTGGGTCCAAGGCGTGGCCGGACTGCCGATCCAGGCCTGGCCCGCCGGAATGGCCTCGCCCTTGAGCACCAGCGTCAGCGGACCGAGACGCGCACCGGTTTCGACCCGGGTGTCATATAGGATGGTGCTGCGCGGCCCCACGTTGACGGCGTCGCCGATGCGGACCAGGCCGATCTTCATCACCCGGTCTTCGAACAGATGGGTCTGCGGACCGGACCAGGCGTGCAGCACCGCGTCGTCGCCAATCGATACGCAGTCGTACTCGGTGATGTCGGTGGTGTCCATGAAGACCCGTTTGCCAATGCGGGCGCCCATGCAGCGCAAAGCCAGCGGCAGCCAGGGCGTGGCCCGCAGGAAGTTGAAGAAGTTCGGCACTGCGATGGATTCGTACAGGCTGGTGACCGCTTCGCTCTTCCAGACGAAGGGCGTCCACATCGGCTCGGCGCGCGGCCGGTAGCGGCCAATCAGCGTCCACTTCAGCGCCACCAGGAACAGGAAGGCGCCGACGCCGTACAGCACGCCGGCCAGCATCAGTTCGTCGAAGGCGGAGACGAAGCCTTCGCGCGCCGCCATGGGGATGACCTTCATCACAGTCAGATAGCCCACCGCGATCACCACGGCCAGCGGCAGGATCATCCGCATGCCTTCAACGCCCCCGCGCAGGATCTTGCGGCCCACGCTGGGCCGGAAAGTCAGGTGTGCCGGAAAGCCCGCGGTCTGCTCGCGCGCGGGCAGCGCCAGCGGCGGATTGCCCAGCCAGGTCTGGCCGCTGGCCATGCGGGCGTTGGCCGGCGCTCGGCTCTGCACACCGATCAGCACGTCGTCGGGCAGCACCGAGCCGTCCGGCACGTAGGCGCCGTTGCCGACGAAGCTGCGGTTGCCGATGACGGTGGGGCGCATGGTCATCCAGCCGCCGTCGATTTCCTCGTCGCCCAGCATGACGCCGTCGGCGATGAAGCTGTCGCGACCCAGGGTCAGCATGTCCGGCACCACGCCCATGGCGGTGGAGATTTCGGTGCCGCGCCCGACCTTGGCGCCCAGCAGGCGGTACCAGTTGCCGGCATAGATCGACGCGTACAGGCCGTGCAGCACGCTGAGGCTGGATTCCTGGATCTGGTTGGTCAGCCAACGTCGCAGATAGATCTGTCCGTACACGGGCCAACGGCCGCTGGCCAGCCGCGGCAGCAGCGTCCAGCGCAGCAACGCGGACACCAGCACCGTCAACATCAGCAGCAAGGCGCTGGCGGGCAAGGCCAGCAGCAGATAGCTCAGGAAGGCCTGGGGCCAGGGCACGCGCGCGCCCATCAGGTCCAGCCAGCGCGCGTCGATCCAGTCGATCAGCACGAAACTGGGAAACACCGGCATGAAGAACAGCGCGGCGATCAGCGTGCCGCCGCCCGCGTAGGCCACGCAGTCCAGCCGGCTCCAGATGCCCTGGCGCCTGGGCCGCGGCGGCAGCTCGGGAGCGCGGGCCTGCGGATCGTGCCGCGCCGGCGCGCCGCTCCAGATCTGACCTGCGGGCACGCGGGCGCCCTGCGCCAGGGAAGACAGGCCGTCCAACCGGGCGCCCTCGCCCATCGTCACATCGCCCTGCAGCACCGAATAGGAACCGATGTAGGCCTGGTCCGCCAGCGTGATCGGCCCCACGCTCCACTGCCCGCCGCGCACCGAGAAATTCTCCAGGTTGACCGCCGCGCCGATGCTCACGCCGTTCCCCACCGACAGCAGGTCGGGCGCGCGCACGGAGACGCGGCTGATGGCGGCGTCGCGGCCGATGCGCGCGCCCAGCGCCCGCAAGTACCAGACCTGCAACGGCGATCCGGCCAGCAGATGCGCGGGCGGTATGTCCAGTACCCGATCCACCAGCCACCAGCGGTAAAACAGCCAGCCGTACAGCGGGTAGCGGCCGGGCTTGAGCCGGCCCAGAATGCCCCACTTGCAGGCCACGGCCACGCCGAAGCTGAGCAGGTTGCACGCCAGGTAGCTGGCGATGGACAGGGCCACCGCGCGCCAGACGGAGTCGCCCTCGTCGCCCGTCCAGTAGTGGTAGGTGAAGAACGGCGTCAGCCAGATCAGCATGCGCACGCCGATCAGCAGCGGCAAGGCTGCCAACTGCGCCAGGCCGCAGGTCCAGCGGCGCCACTCGGGCGCGGCCGCCGGATCGTTGCCAGTCCCGGCGACGCCGGCCGGTGCGGTCGCGGCCATTTCGGCCGCGGCCAGCGCGTCCAGCCGGGCTGCCAGCACGCCCAGGACGGAATGCTGGTACAGCTCGTGCATGGTCAGCGCGGAAAAATGCGGATGCTTGCGCAAGGCCGACACCAGGCGCGCGGCCAGCAGCGAATGGCCGCCCAGGTCGCGGAAGAAGTCGCTGGCCAGCCGCAACGGCTGCCCCGGGAACAGCGGGCGCAAGGCCTCGAACAAGGCAAGTTCGCCCGGCGTGACGGGTTCATCGTCTTCGCCGCTGGGCTCGGACACGGCGTCCAGCTCGCGCGCCTTCAGCGCCTTGCGGTCGATCTTGCCCGAGGTCAGGCGCGGAACGTCGGCCACCAGTTCGAACCGGGCTGGAATCATGTAGGCGGGCAAGTCCGCGGCGAGCGCGCCGCGCAAGGCATGCGGGTCCAGTCGCGCCTCGCCCTCGGGCTTGAGGAAGGCCACCAGTTGCTCGATGCCCGCCAGATCGCGCAGCACCACGGCCGCGGCGCCCACGCCCGGCAAACGGTAAAGCGCGGCCTCGATTTCCCCGAGCTCGACGCGAAAGCCGCGTACCTTGACCTGGTCGTCGCTGCGGCCCAGGCAGTGGATCTGGCCATGCTCATCAATCCGCGCCAGATCGCCGCTGCGGTACATGCGGGTGTCGTAATCGGCGCAAGGCCAAGGGTTCGCCAGGAATTTCTCGGCCGTCAGCTCGGGCCTGCCCAGATAGCCGCCGGCCACGCCGGGACCGGTGATGCACAGCTCACCCACTTGTCCTTGCGGCAGCACCGCGCCGTCCTCGCCGCGCACCAGCATGCCGTAGTTGGGCAGCGGCGCGCCTATGGTCACGGGCTGGCCGGGCAGGAGTTCCGCCAGGCTGGCGGACACCGTGGTCTCGGTGGGACCGTAGGTATTGAACAGGCGCCTGCCGGGCGTGGCCCAGCGCGGCACCAGGAAGTCCGGACAGACCTCGCCGCCCAGATTAACGATGCGCAATCCGGGTACGTCGCGCGCGAACAGGGCGAGCAAGGTCGGCACCGCATGCAGCACGGTGACACCTTCCCGCGCCAGGGCGTCCGGCAAGCCTTCCGGATCCGTGGTCAGCATCTTGGGCGCGACCCATAAGGACGCGCCCACGAGATAGCTGATCCAGATCTCTTCGAACGACATGTCGAAGGCCACCGAGAAGCCCTGGTAGACCTTGTCTTCATGGCGCACGCCCAGCACTTCGTTTTCGCTGCGCAGGAGATGACAGATGCTGGCGTGGCTGATGGGTACGCCCTTGGGCTTGCCGGTGGAGCCCGAGGTGTAGATGACGTAGGCGGGATGCTCGGGCAGCAGCCCGTCCCGTCTGCGCAAGGCGCCGTCCACCGGTTCCGACAGCGCCCAGGTGGTCCAGGTAGACATGCCGTCCAGCCGGACCTCGGCGCCCGCGATCAAGCCGTTGGCCCCCGCATCCTGCAGGCAGACCTGCATGCGGTCCGGTGGCGTATCCGATTCAAACGGCAGCCAGGCGGCGCCGGCCTTGGCGATGGCCGCCTGCATCACCAGCAGGTCCGCCCCGCGCGGCAGGCATAGGCCCACGATATCGCCGGGGCGCACGCCGGCCGCAATCAGATGATGCGCGGCCAGGTCGGCGCGCTGGCCGAGCATGTCGTAAGTGAGGGTGTGATCCAGCCAATGAATGGCAGCGGCGGCGGGATGCCGGCGGATCGTGGCTTCCAGAATGTCGGGCAGCGTCTCTGCTAGCAGCAGATCGGGCCGACAGGGGCCTTGGAGAATCATAGGAACGACAAGGATCCAGCAATGGGATTTTGCGTATTGACCCATGCCGCGGAATTTCGTTCAAGCAGGATTGAAAAAAACATCGGCGCCGCGCCCAAGCTGTGGTTTGCAGCCATCACAGAGACCTTGCGGCTGCAAAGAAAAAACCCTGATCCGCGCGCGACATGCGCGGATCAGGGTGGGCGCCGGACCCATGGAATCCGGCGGCGCTACGGCTAGCTGTCTGCTCAGGCCGCCTGGCGCAAGGCCCGCGCCGCCTCCACCATGCCGATCAGCGCGGCTTCGGTTTCAGGCCAGGCGCGCGTCTTCAGGCCGCAGTCAGGATTGACCCACAGGCGCTCCTTGGGCAGGCGGGCCGCAGCCTTCTCCATCAGGCCGACCATCCAATCCACTTCGGGCACATTCGGCGAATGGATGTCGTACACGCCTGGACCGATGTCGTTGGGATAGCGGAAGTCCTCGAAGGCCTTGAGCAGCTCCATGTTGGAGCGCGACGTTTCGATCGTGATCACGTCCGCGTCCATGGCGGCGATGGATTCGATGATGTCGTTGAACTCCGAATAGCACATGTGCGTATGGATCTGCGTCTCGTCGCGCACGCCGGCGGTCGACAGGCGGAAGCAATCCACGGCCCAGTCCAGGTAGGCCTGCCAATCGGCGCGGCGCAGCGGCAGGCCCTCGCGGATGGCGGGTTCGTCGATCTGGATGACGCTGATGCCGGCGGCTTCCAGATCCACCACTTCGTCGCGCAGCGCCAGCGCCAGTTGGCGGCAGGTCTGCTCGCGCGGCTGGTCGTCGCGCACGAACGACCATTGCAGGATGGTGACCGGCCCGGTCAGCATGCCCTTGACCGGCTTGTCGGTCAGCGACTGCGCGTACGACGACCAGCCCACCGTCATCGGCGCGGGACGGGCGACGTCGCCGAAGATGATCGGCGGCTTGACGCAACGCGAACCGTAGCTCTGGACCCAGCCGTTCTTGGTGAAGGCAAAGCCGGCCAGCAGTTCGCCGAAGTACTCCACCATGTCGTTGCGCTCGGGTTCGCCGTGCACCAGCACGTCCAGGCCAACTTTCTCCTGGAAGCGGATGACTTCCTCGATTTCCTTGCGGATGGCAGTCTCGTAGCCCGAGTCCGTCAGCGCGCCCGACTTCCAGTCGCGGCGCAGCGCACGGATTTCGGCAGTCTGCGGGAAGGACCCGATGGTCGTGGTCGGGTAGGCGGGCAGGCCCAGCTGTTCCTGCTGGCGGGCGATGCGGCCGGCGAACGGCGCGCGGTCGCGCGACACGGCGGCGGCGCCGGCCATGCGCTGGCCGACGGCCGGATTATGGATGCGGGTCGAGGAACGGCGGGCAGCCAGCGCGGCGCGCTGCCTGGCCAGGCCGTCCTGCGCGGCGGCTTGCGTTGCACTGTCCAGGGCGCGGCCCAGCAGGCTCAGTTCTTCCAGCTTTTGCGCGGCGAAGGACAGCCAGCTCTTGAGTTCGGCGTCCAATTCGGTTTCATAGGCCAGGTCCACCGGCACGTGCAGCAGCGAGCATGACGGCGCCAGCCACAGGCGGTCGCCCAATTGCTGCTTGATCGGGGTCAGCGTGGCAATGGCGGCGTCCAGGTCGGTGCGCCAGATGTTGCGGCCATTGATCACGCCGGCAGACAGCACCTGCTCGGCGCCCAGGCCGGAAACCACTTCCGCCAGTTGCTCGGGCGCGCGGACCAGGTCCACGTGCAGGCCGGCCACGGGTAGGCCCAGCGCAGTCGGCAGGTTGTCCTTCAGGCCGTCGAAATAGGTGGCCACCAGCAGCTTGACCGGGCTGGCGGACAACTGGTCATAGGTCTGCTTGAACGCATCGCGCCAGGCTTGCGGCAGATCCAGCGCCAGGATGGGCTCGTCGATCTGCACCCACGGCACCCCCAGCTTGGCGAAGCGCGCCAGCACTTCCTGGTAGACGGGCAGCAATGCGGCCAGCAGTTGCAGCTTGCCCGCGTCGGCGGCGCCGGCGGCAAAGGCGTCGCCCTTGCCCTGGTACAGCCAGGTCAGCGGACCGGGGATCACGGGCTTGACGGCGTAACCCTGGGCCTGTGCTTCCTGGATCTGTTCGAACAGCGATTCGCGGGCGATGCGGAAGGTCTGGCCCGGCACCAGTTCCGGCACGATGTAGTGGTAATTGGTGTCGAACCACTTGGTCATTTCGCAGGCGGCGGCGGGCTTGCCCGACGGCGCGCGCCCGCGCCCCATGCGGAACAGCGTGTCCAGCGTGACGGGCTCGTTGTCCTTCTGGCCGAAACGGGCGGGCACGGCGCCCAGCAGCGTGGTCCATTCCAGGATCTGGTCGTACCAGGCGAAGTCACCCACCGGTACGAACTTCAGGCCGGCTGCAGCCTGCAGCTTCCAGTGCTTGGCGCGCAGGTCGCGACCGGTCTGTTCGAGTTCTTCGGCGGTCTGCTTGCCGGCCCAATAAGCCTCAACCGCGCGCTTCAGTTCACGCTGAGCACCGATGCGGGGGAACCCCAAATTATGAATAATAGTCATGACATCACCGCCCTTAGACAAAATTTGTTCAAGTGGCAGCTATTCTGAGGCCAAACCAAAATGAATCAAAATCAATGTCTACATTCATAAAATGAGGAAATCTCATACAATATGAGCTTATTCCCGATCCCTGCAGTCACCCATGCTTGAAATCCGCCATCTTGAAACGCTCACCGCCATCCGCGACGGCGGCAGCCTGCAGGAAGCCGCCGAGCGCCTGCATCTGACCCAGTCGGCCTTGTCGCACCAGTTGCGCGACCTGGAAACCCGGCTGGGCACTCCTTTGCTGAACCGCCGCACGCGGCCGGCCCGGCTGACGACGGCGGGCCTGCGGGTGCTGGCGCTGGCGGACGAGGTGCTGCCGCGCATCCGCGCGACGGAACGGGACCTGCAGCGGCTGGCCGCGGGCCGCACTGGGCGGCTGCACCTGGCGATCGACTGCCATTCCTGCTTTCAGTGGTTGATGCCGGCGCTGGATGCTTTCCGGGTGCAATGGCCGGACGTGGCGCTGGATCTGTCGGCGGCGTTTTCCTTCGCTCCCCTGCCCGCCCTGGTGCGCGGCGACCTGGATCTGGTCATTACGTCCGATCCCCAACCGCTGGACGCGGTGGAATACCTGCCGCTGTTCAAATATGAGTTGGTGCTGGCCGTGTCGGAATCCAATCCGCTGGCCGGCAGCAAGTTCGTCATGCCGGACCAGTTGGCCGACCAGACGCTGATCACCTACCCGGTGGACAAGCAGCGCCTGGACGTTTTCACGGCGTTCCTCGACCCGGCCGACGTGGAACCCGCCGCCATCCGGCGCGCGGAGCTCACACCCATCATTGCGCAACTGGTGGCCAGCAACCGCGGCGTGGCCGCGCTACCCAACTGGGCGCTGACGGAATACATGAATCAGGGCTGGCTGCGGCAGTGTCGACTGGGCCCGCAAGGCGTATGGCGCACGTTGTACGCCACGGTGCGCAGCGAGGACACGGACGCGTCGTATATCGATGAGTTCCTGACCATTACCCGGAATGTGTGCTTCAAGACCTTGTCGGGGATCAAATCGGCGAAATAGCGCCCCTGCCGTGCGCCGCCGATTCTCGATACATTAAAAAATAATAAGATTCAATTTGGCACATAAGGTTTAGAATGCTGCTCCCTCAAACCTTCGAGCCGGCAGCAAAACATGTTCTTGCAATCGTTGTTCTCAGCGCGCGTTATCGGGCGTTCGACCATTCTTGCTTCCATCGCCTTGCTGGCGGGTTGTGGCAACGTTCCGAACACGCTCCCGGTCCAGTACTCGCCTTCGTCGGTGATCAGCGCTGAAGGGGCCGTCGAAGTCGGTGACTTCACTTACGAACCCAACAAGAAAGAGACTGCAGAACAGCCCAAATCCCAGCGCTACGCCAACGCCGGCCTGTCGACCTCCCAGCAGGCCAGCTCACCGAACTCCGCTGGCAGCTACCGCGCTCCGCAAATCGCTCCGAATCAGGTCCGCAACACCGCGATCGGAAACATATTGCTCGAAAAGGACGTCAAGGACTTTGTCCGGGACGCCACCTTTGCCGAACTGCGCTTCATCGGCGTCAAGGTCAATGGCAACCAACAACGCCGTCTATTGACCGCCGAAGTCGAGGAATTCCTGGCGGACGACCTGGGTTATTCGGTGGACTGGACACTGCGTATTGCTTATGTCGTGACCGACAAGGCCACGCAGAAGCCCGTGTATACGCAAACCAAGGAAACCAAGCGACGCACGAACAAGTTCGCCAATTTCTTCACTTCGCTAAACGATTCGATACGGCTCAGCACCGAAGCCTTGGCCAAGGACCCGGACTTCCTGTCTGCCATCCAGGAATAAGGCCCGCCCCGCCCGCCGGCTCGCTTTTGGAAAATCCGCCGCGACGGATTTTCATAGGCATACGGACAAGCCCTGAACAGGGCTGCTCAATCCTCGTCGCCCTCGCCCAGTATCCGGCGGATCACGTCATGCGCAAAGCCGCGGCTGGCCAGGAAGCGGGCCTGCTTGGCATAGGCCGCACGGTCTTCCGGCTTGGCGCTGAAGCGCTTCTTCCAGACCTCCAGCGCGCGGTCGTACTCGGTGGCCCGCAGCTGTTCGCGCAATTCGGCGACCTGGTTGTCGTCCACCCCGTGCTGGCGCAATTCCTGCACGATGCGCGCCGCCCCCTGGCGCGAGGCGCGCCGATGGACCAGGCTTTGCGCAAAACGCTCGGTGGACAGCCAGCCTTCCTTTTCCAGGGCATCGAGCACGGCCTCGACCTCGGCCGGATCCTCGGCGTGGGCGGCAAGCTTTCGCGCCAATTCCTCGCGGGCATGTTCGCGGCGCGACAGATAGCCTACGGCCCGCATCTTCAACGAAGGCCCCTTGCGGGCTGTTTGTCCATCGGCATCCGGGCCGTCCTCGGCCGCAGCGGCGCGGCGCCCGCGCCGCACACTACCCGCTTCCGAGCTGCGGCTCCATGAATCCGGCGCCTCGCCGGATTCCACTTCCTGCTCGCGGCGCGCATCCGAAGTGCGGCGCAAGCCCTGGGGCTTGGCCACGGTTTCGAATTCATCGTCCAGCTTGGCGCGTAGGCGTTCGGCTGTAGCGGGCGGCGGTTTCCAGCTCATGCGTATCCTGCTTGCTATGCATAACGGCAGGCCCGTCCTGGCGCCTGCCGCACATGTTCGGGCTGCGACGAGATATGCGGGCCGCTGGCGGCAGATATGAATCCGCTGCGCAAGGCCCGCCCCCGATCCGATTACTCTTCGGCGGTGTCTTCCGCGGTCGGCACGAACTCGGCCGCGCGGCTGACGATGCCCTGGTTCTCGCGGACGCGGTTCTCGATTTCGATGGCGAGTGCCTTGTGCTCTTTCAGGTACTCGCGGACATTGTCCTTGCCCTGGCCGATGCGGTTGCCGTTGTAGCTGTACCAGGCGCCGGACTTGTCCACGACGTTGGCGGCGACGCCCAGGTCGATGATTTCGCCTTCGCGCGAGATGCCGGCGCCGTACATGATGTCGAATTCGGCCTGCTTGAACGGCGGCGCGACCTTGTTCTTCACGACCTTGACGCGGGTTTCGTTGCCGACGACCTCGTCGCCCTTCTTGATGGAGCCGATGCGGCGGATGTCCAGGCGCACGGAGGCGTAGAACTTGAGCGCGTTGCCGCCGGTGGTGGTTTCGGGGTTGCCGAACATCACGCCGATCTTCATGCGGATCTGGTTGATGAAGATGACCATGCAGTTGGTCTTCTTGATGGTGGCGGTGAGCTTGCGCAGCGCCTGGCTCATCAGGCGGGCTTGCAGGCCGGGCAGGGAATCGCCCATTTCGCCTTCGATTTCGGCCTTGGGCACCAGCGCGGCCACCGAGTCGATGACGATCAGGTCAACCGAACCGGAGCGCACCAACGCATCGGTGATTTCCAGGGCCTGCTCGCCCGTGTCCGGCTGCGAGATCAGCAGGTCGGCCAGGTTCACGCCCAGCTTGGAGGCGTATTGCACGTCCAGCGCGTGTTCGGCGTCGACGAAGGCGCAGGTGCCGCCCAGCTTTTGCATTTCAGCGACCACTTGCAGGGTCAGCGTGGTCTTGCCCGAGGATTCCGGACCGTAGATTTCAACCACGCGGCCACGCGGCAGGCCACCGACGCCCAGCGCGATGTCCAGCCCCAGGGAGCCCGTGGAAACCACCTGGATGTCATGCGAAACATCGTTGTCGCCGTAGCGCATGATCGAGCCCTTGCCGAACTGCTTTTCGATCTGCGAAAGCGCGGCGGCAAGCGCCTTGGCCTTTTCCGATGCGGCGGCCTTGGTGGTTTTGTCGTCCATGTAGAGTCCTGTCTGTAACGTATCTGGTGTCTAGGGAAGTGCCGCAGGTTTAGGCGGGTGCTTTGAGCAACGGGTCAGATTATGGCATCGGATTATACTGTACATAAACCCAGTGTGCCAGTGTTTTGCACGTATACCCTGAGTGGCAAGCATGGCGCCCTATGCCAGAATGCCAGACGAACCCGGCGTTTTGTCCCCTTTGCGCCGCGGGGTCTTTTCTCACTGTAGCCCATGCGCATCCTGATCGCCGAAGACGACAGCATCCTGGCCGACGGCCTGTCCCGTTCGTTGCGCCACAATGGCTACGCCGTGGACGCTGTGCGCGATGGGCTGGCGGCCGATTCAGCGCTGGCGGCCCAGGCGTTCGACCTGCTCATCCTGGACCTCGGTCTGCCGCAACTGGCCGGGCTGGAAGTGCTGCGGCGCCTGCGCGCCCGCAACTCCGCCCTGCCGGTGCTCATCCTGACGGCGGCCGACAGCATCGAGCAGCGCGTCAAGGGCCTGGACCTGGGCGCCGACGATTACATGGCCAAGCCTTTCGCGCTGTCCGAGCTCGAGGCCCGCGTGCGGGCCCTGACCCGGCGCGGCGCGGGCGGCGGCGCCACCATGATCAAGCACGGCCGCCTGCTGTTCGACCAGACAGGCCGCGTCGCCATGGTCGACGACCAGACCCTGGACCTGTCGGCGCGCGAAGTCAGCCTGCTCGAGATCCTCCTGACGCGCAGCGGCCGCATGGTCAGCAAGACCCAGCTGGTCGACCACCTGTGCGAATGGGGCGAAGAGGTCAGCACCAACGCCATCGAGGTCTACGTCCACCGCCTGCGCAAGAAGCTGGAACCCAGCGGCGTGAAGATCGTGACCGTGCGCGGCCTGGGCTACTGTCTTGAGCGGGACCAGGGTGCGGCGTACCTCGCAAGCTGAAGCAGCGCCGCCGGAAGCGCTGAACCAGGAAGCACTGGATGTCATGCGGGCGGGGGCCAAGGGTCCGAGCTTCGCGCCGCCGCAGCGCTCCCTGCTGGGCGAGATCCTGGACTGGATGCTGGCGCCGCTATTCCTCCTGTGGCCCATGAGCGTGGCCATCACCTACGTGGTGGCCCAGAACATCGCCAACGTGCCTTACGACCGCGCGCTGGCCAACAACCTCCACGTCCTGACCCTGCAGGTCCACGCGCAGGACGGCCGGGCCGTGCTGAAGATGACGGACACCGCACGCGAGGTGCTGCATGCCGACGAAACCGACAGCGTATTCTGGCTGGCGCTGGGCAGCCGCGGCGAATATCTGGGCGGCGACCGCGCGCTGCCCCTGCCCTCCACCGTAGGCCAGCCCCGCCCGGGCGAAGTGCAATACGAAGACGCGACCTTGCGCGGCTTCGGCATCCGGCTTGCGTTCACCTGGGTGGACCTGCACTTGCCCGATACGCAGCCGGCGCTGCTGATCGCGGCCGAGACCGTCGAAAAACGCACGCAACTGGCCAACGACATCATCAAGGGCGTGATCATTCCGCAGTTCGTGGTACTGCCCGTCGCCGTGCTGCTGGTGTGGTTCGGGCTGTCGCGCGGGGTGGCGCCGTTGAACGCGCTGCAGCAGCGTCTGCGGGCGCGCCGGCCCGACGACCTTTCCCCCATCGACGAGCGCGCCGCGCCGACCGAGATCGCGCCCCTGGTGGCCGCCATGAACGACCTGCTGGACCGGCTTTCGTCCAACGTGCAGGCGCAGCGCCGCTTCGTCGCGGACGCCGCGCACCAGTTGAAGACGCCGCTGGCCGGCCTGCGCACTCAGGCCGAACTGGCCCTGCGCGACGCCAGCCCCGAGGAAATGCAGTCCAGCCTGCGCCAACTGGTGACCGGTTCTGAGCGCGCCACGCGCCTGGTGAACCAGCTGCTGTTGCTGGCCCGGGCCGAAAATCCCAGCGCCATCGGCCTCACGCGCACGGACATCAATACCATCGCCTACGAACAGGCCATGCACTGGGTGCCGCAGGCGCTCGCGCTGAGCACTGATCTGGGCTTCGAAGGCTCCGACCACCCGGTGGAGATCAACGGCAACCCCCTGCTGTTGGCCGAACTGCTCAACAACCTGGTGGACAACGCGCTGCGCTACACGCCGCGCGGCGGCCATATCACCGTGCGCGCGCAGGTCCAGGACGGGCATGCGGTGCTGGAGGTGGAAGACTCAGGCCCCGGCATTCCGCCAGAGGAACGCGAACGCGTGTTCGACCGCTTCTACCGCGTGCTGGGCACCCAGTCCGACGGCAGCGGACTGGGCCTCGCCATCGTGCGGGAGATCGCCCAGAAACATCAGGCCAGCGTCGAAATCAACGACCACCCCACAGCGCATTCGAACCTCCCCGGCATGCGCATCCGCGTGGTCTTTCCGCTTTATGCCGAGGCCCCGGATTCGTCCGCTGCACCCTAGGACTATCCCTAGCGCCCCAGGGGACAGTTACTTGTTGTTTCAATTTTAAGACTCAAGTAAGGATCTCGTCAGAACCTCGTCAGCCTCGCCCCCCAATGTTGCGTATAGCTCAATGTCGGTCTCGCCGGCTGCGGGCGGAGCACGGCGGACAACCGCCGGCCATAAAAACCGAGGAGACATCATGAGCACAACAACCATGGCAGGCCGCGGTCCATCCGCGGATCCGCGCCCGATGACCAAGGATGAGCGCCGCGTCATCTTTGCGTCGTCGCTGGGCACGGTTTTCGAGTGGTACGACTTTTACCTCTACGGCTCGCTCGCAGCCATCATCGCGCAACACTTCTTCTCGGGCGTGAACCCCACCGCGGGCTTCATCTTCGCCCTGCTGGCGTTCGCCGCCGGTTTCGCCGTGCGGCCGTTCGGCGCGCTGGTGTTCGGCCGCCTGGGCGACCTGGTCGGACGTAAATACACCTTCCTGGTCACGATCGTGATCATGGGCCTGTCCACGTTCCTCGTGGGCGTGCTGCCCAGCTACGCCAGCATCGGCCTGGCCGCTCCCGCCATCCTGATCGTGCTGCGCCTGCTGCAAGGTCTGGCGCTGGGCGGCGAGTACGGCGGCGCCGCGACCTACGTCGCGGAACACGCGCCGCATGGCCGCCGCGGCTTCTACACGTCCTGGATCCAGACCACCGCGACCCTGGGCCTGTTCCTGTCGCTGCTGGTCATCCTCGGCATCCGCACGTTCATGGGCGAAGACGAATTCAAGGCCTGGGGCTGGCGCATTCCGTTCCTGATCTCGGTCGTGCTGCTGGGCATCTCGGTGTGGATCCGCCTGCAACTGAGCGAATCGCCGACCTTCAAGCGCATGAAGGAAGAAGGCAAGGGCTCGAAGGCGCCGATCGCTGAATCGTTCGGCCAATGGAAGAACCTGAAGGTCGTGATCCTGGCGCTGCTGGGCCTGACCGCCGGCCAGGCCGTGGTCTGGTACACGGGCCAGTTCTACGCCCTGTTCTTCCTGACGCAGACGCTGAAGGTCGACGCCAATACCGCCAACATCATGATCGCCATCGCGCTCCTGATCGGCACTCCGTTCTTCGTGGTCTTCGGCGCGCTGTCCGACAAGATCGGCCGCAAGCCCATCATCATGGCAGGCTGCCTGATCGCCGCGATCACCTACTTCCCGATCTTCCAGGGCATCACGCACTTCGCCAATCCGGCGCTGGAAAAGGCTCAGGCCACGGCCCCGGTCACCGTGATCGCGGACCCGGCCACCTGCTCGTTCCAGTTCAATCCGGTGGGCACCTCGTCGTTCACCAGCTCTTGCGACGTGGTCAAGTCGTTCATGGCCCGCAACTCGGTGAACTACAAGAACGAAGCAGCGCCGGCCGGCTCGGTCGCCAAGGTCAAGATCGGCAACGACGAGTTCGCCTCGTTCGACGGCAAGACCATGGCCCCGGCGGACTTCAAGGCCAAGGCCGCCGAACTGGACAAGTCGCTGACCACCGCCATCCGCAGCCACGGCTATCCCGCCAAGGCTGACCCGGCGCAAAGCAACAACGTCATGGTCGTGGTGCTGCTGACCATCCTGGTGCTCTACGTGACCATGGTGTACGGCCCGATCGCCGCCATGCTGGTGGAAATGTTCCCGACCCGCATCCGCTACACGTCGATGAGCCTGCCCTACCACATCGGCAACGGCTGGTTCGGCGGCTTCCTGCCCCCGGTCGCCTTCGCCGTGGTTGCCGCAACCGGCAACATCTACGACGGCTTGTGGTATCCGATCATCATTGCAGTCATGACCCTGGTCATCGGCACGCTGTTCGTGCGCGAATCCAAGGACAACGACATCAACGCATAAACGGCCATCCCCCGCCGGACGGGACTGCTGCGCCCGCCCGGCCTTTCAAAAGCTCCTTATGGAGCTTTTTTTTTGCCTCCGTTCAGGCCGCCCCTTTTCGCTGCGCCCTGGCGAAAAAGAGATCCGCACTTTCAGGACCATGTCAGACCCGCGCCATTAGACTGAGCGCTCAGATTACGGCCTTGCGCCAGATCGACCGACGATTGATCCCCCTGTCGGACGATTGCAGGGCCAGTGTTCTGACACCGATACCGCGTTCCCCGCGAGCCTTTTATGACGCGGTATTGCGTGCTCCCGTACCGGCCCGGCCCTCAATGAGCCGGGCCGCTTTTTTTTGTGCTGGCGCACGCAAGGCACGCAAAAATGGCGACCGCGAGGCGGTCGCCATTGTCGGATACTGCAAGCGGCGGCCTGGGCCGCCGGCGATCAGCGGCGCATGCCCACGCCGATCGCCAGCACGCCGGCCACAATGGCCGCGATGCCGGCCCAGGCCGGGATCGCCACGGACTTCTCGGTCTCGGCGGTAGCCTTGACCGAACCGATCTGCAGCACGGTCTCCTCGGATTTGTAATTGAAGCCCTTGTAGGCCAGGGCGGCGATGCCCAGGACGATCAAGATGGCGCCGATGATCTTCATTTTTTCTCTCCAGTTCGACTTGCTGCGCGGACATTAGCGCATAGGCCCGCGGCTGTCAGTGACAGAAGGTGTCGCATCACGCTGCGGTATTGCCGCACTTCGGCAAAGCGCCCGCGTCGTATAGAATCAACCCTTTTGGCCGACGCTCATGTGGTTCAAGAATCTCAAGATTTATCGCCTCTCCTCGCCGTGGACGCTGGTCGGCGACCAGCTTGAAGAAACGCTCGCGCGGCATGCCTACCAAAGCGGCAACAACCTCGAAATGCAAAGCCTGGGCTGGGTGCCGCCGCGCGAAAACGGCGGCCTGGCCCATGTGGTCAATGGCCAGATCCTGCTGAGCCTGCGCGCCGAGAAAAAGCTCCTGCCGGGTACGGTCGTCAACCAGGTCGCCAAGGCCCGCGCCCAGGAAATCGAAGAGCAGCAAGGCTACAAGCCGGGCCGCAAGCAAATGAAGGAAATCAAGGAACGCGTCACCGACGAGCTCCTGCCGCGCGCCTTCAGCGTGTACCGCGACACCCGCATCTGGATCGACCCGCAGAACCATTGGCTGGTCATCGATGCGGCCGCCTCGGCCAAGGCCGACGAAGTCATCGGCCTCCTGGCCAAGTGCGTGGATCCCTTCCCGCTCGAGAACCTGTATGTGGCCCAGTCCCCGGCTTCAGCCATGACCGGCTGGCTGGCCGAGGACGAGGCTCCGGCCAACTTCTCCATCGACCAGGACACCGAACTGCGTTCCTCGGGCGAAAGCGGCGCGGCCATCCGCTACGTCAAGCATTCGATCGACGCCGACGACGTGCGCCGCCATATCCAGTCGGGCAAGCAGTGCACCCGCCTGGCCATGACCTGGGCCGACCGCATTTCTTTCGTCCTGACAGAAGGCCTGGACGTCAAGCGCGTCGCGCCCCTGGACGTGTTGAAGGAAGGCAATGAAGGCGTGGCCGCCAACGACGACGAGAAGTTCGATTCCGACATGATGCTGATGACGGGCGAACTGGCCAAGATGATGGCCGAGCTGGTCGACGCGCTCGGCGGCGAAAAGAAGGTGTAAGCCGCGGGCGCCATCGCGCCTGCAAGCTGGGCCGCCCTTGGCAGGGCGGCCTTTTTCATGTCTGCAAGACTGGCCTCAGGCCGCCACGGCGCGGTCGCGGCCGGCCTGTTTGGCCTGGTAGAGCGCCTGGTCGGCGCGGTCGATCAGATAGGCGTAGTCCGGATGGCCGTCGAACGTCGCCACGCCGATGCTGGCCGTGATGTGCAGCGGGCCGGCCTCGGGAATATTGAAGACATGGCGTCGGATCTCCGCGCCCAGCTTCTCGGCCGCGGCCAGCGCGGCCTCGCGCGGCGCGTCGACCAGCACCACCAGGAATTCCTCGCCGCCATAGCGGAACACGAAATCGCTGGAGCGGCACGCCTGGTGCAGGACCTCGGCGAACTGGCGCAGCACCTGATCGCCCCCGGAGTGGCCGTGCTGGTCGTTGATGGCCTTGAAGTGGTCGATATCCAGCAACAGGACCGAGAATTCGCTGCGCTGGCGCCGCGCAATCGATATCTCGCGCCCGATCACCGAGGGCAGGAAGCGCCGGTTCAGCACATTGGTCAGCGGGTCGCTACCGCTCTCTATCTCCGCCACCATATCGAACAGGCCGTTGAGCAGGTGCTTGATGCGCGCCACCAGCTCCTGCAATTCGCGCACGTGGTCGGGCATGGCCCCGGCCTGCCCCAGTTCCTCGCCTCGCATCAATTGAGGCAGCACCACGCCGTCCAGCTGCGCGACGGCGTCCGTGATCTGCTGCAGGCCAGGCGCGCTTTCGAACATCGCCCCGCCCTTGTGCTGCAACCACAACCCGAATTCCGAGGCCGCCAGCCGCGGCAGGCTTTGTCCCGGCGCGCGGTAGTGCAGGCCGATCAGCACCGCCTGGCTCCATTCCAGCAAGGCGGCGCGCTGCCGCTCGCGTTCCGTGGAGATGTTCTGGCCCAGCGCGAAGAGCCGGTAGGCCTCGTCGTTGCGGGCGCCGCGGCTGATGTCGCGCATGAAGGCGCGGCTCATCTGCTCGACCGCCAGGTCGAACAGATTGCACACGTACTGGGTGGCCACGGACGCGGCCATGCCGTCCAGGTCGCTGACGCGCAGGCGCAGGGCAATCTCGTTTTTCAGGATGCGGGCGCCGGCCATCACCAGATGGATGGGGATATGGACGCGGGCATGCACCTCGCCCACCTTTTTCTGCGTGGCCATCAGGGCGGCGATGTCGCCCTGGTCGCGCACGCACAGCAGCCCCTTGAGCCAGCGCGTCATGCCCGCATGCAGGCGGCTCGACACGATTTCATGGGACAGCCGCGGGCCGGCCTCGGCGTCGGCCAGCAGGGTGGAATAAAAGGCGTCGACCAGTTCTGAGAGGCTGTCGCCCACCACCGCGGCGACTTGCCCGCGCGTATAGGCGTCAACCGACTGGTAGACCGCAATCCAGGCCTGTTCGTTGGACGCGCTCAGGTAGCACGCCTGATCGGATGCGCCAGCGTGCCGGTCGGGAATTGGCGGGACGCCAAGACTGCTTGAAGACATATAGATAATCCGCCCGAAGGCTCCACGGCGTGTCCGGAAACGACACGCGACAGAAAAAACCAGCGCGGATTATGCTTGAAAACCCCGGGCCGGGGCCGTCCTGCGGCCTGGGCCTAGGGCTATTCGGGCCGGCGCCCGGCGCTTATTCGAGTCCGTGGAAGGACGAATCGTCCGGCCCGATATGGGACGGATGCTGCCAGGTCACATCGCGCAGGGAGTGCTGGACCAGGCCCTCGACGCCCAGCAACACCGCGAAGATCGCCATGCGGATGGGGATGCCGTTGTCGGTCTGGCGGAAGATCGCCAGGCGCGGGTCGTGGTTCAGGTCCACGCTCAGGTCGTTGGCGCCGGGACGGCTGTCGCGCGGCAGCGGGTGCATCACGATGGTGTCCGGACCGCAGTAGGCGTCGATGATGGCGCGGCTGATCTGGAAGTCCGGGGTGTAGCCTTCGTTTTCTTCGTTGGCGAAGCGCTCTTTCTGCACGCGCGTCGCGTAGATCACGTCGGCGCCGGCCAGGCCCTCGGCCAGCGAGCTCTTCTGCTCGATGACGTTGCCGTTGCGGCTGGCCTGCTCGATGATGTAGGACGGCATTTCCAGGCCCTTGGGCGACACCAGCGAGAACTTCACGTTCTTGTACAGCGCCATCAGCTTGATGAGCGAGTGCACGGTGCGGCCGTACTTCAGGTCGCCGACCATGGCGATATGCGCGCCGTCCAGCAGTTTGCCCAGGCGCGAGAACTCCGTCAGGATCGTGTACAGGTCCAGCAGGGCCTGGCTGGGGTGCTCGCCCGGGCCGTCGCCGCCGTTGACCACGGGAATGTTGGTGGCGCGGGCGAACTCCGCGACCGAACCCTGGTCCGGATGGCGGATGACCATGGCATCCACGTAACCGCTCATGACGCGGCTGGTGTCGTAGATCGATTCGCCCTTGGCCATGGACGAGAACGTGAAGCCGGTGGTGTCGCAGACCGAGCCGCCCAGGCGGCAGAACGCCGAGCCGAAGCTGACGCGGGTGCGGGTGCTGGCCTCGAAGAACAGGTTGCCCAGCACCGCGCCTTCCAGCACGCGGGACACCTTCTGGCGGCGGGCGATGGGCTGCATCATGTCGGCCACGCGGAACAGATCCTCCACCGATTCGCGGGTGAATTGATCCACCGACAGCAACTGATGCTTGCCCTCCACCGCGATACGGTCACGCAAAGGACCTTCTTGTACGCTTTGCGTATATTTTTCCAGCAAGACGCCGTTCTGGACGATTTCACTGACGAAGCGCTGCACCACTTCCGGCATCGCACGGAATTCCTGCGAGCCCTCTGGCAGCAACCAGGTATCGAGCGCGCGGCGCTTGACGCCGATGCGGGTCGCGAACACGTCGCGGGTGAGATTCAGGCGCCGCATGGCGTCGCGCAGGAAGGCTTGCTGGGAGATGGTCATGACGGGCCCCGAACAGGAGATTTATATACGCTGTGCGCATATTATTCTCAACACAAATCCAAGTCCAACGTTTTTGCGCACACGGGTTTACCCGCAACTACCGCCTTGCATAGGCTGTGGTGGTCTGGGGCGCATCCGTGATTGCCTGCGCAGCCGCCAGCCAGCAGGCGGCGCAGAAGGCAAGCGCGCTGATCAGGTAGCAAAGCATGGCCAGAATCTGCGCGGGCCAGTGAGCGCGCGTCAGATGGCCGGTGTAGCCCTGGCGCAACAGGCTGACCTGCGCCAGGTAGGCGAACAATATTCCCAGGCAGGCAGCCAGCAGGCCGCCCAGCAACAACGCCAGCGGCAGCTGCAGATCCGGCGCGGCGATGTCGCCCCCCACCACGCCCAGCGAAAAGCCCGTCAGGACCAGCGCCGCGCCGCCATTGAGCCAGCCCAGGAAGCGGAATGCCCCCGCCAACAGCGAGAATGACAGGCCGCTGGCGCGGATCTGCTGGGCGCGGGCGTCCATCGTTCAGCCTTCGCCGCCCTTGCGGCAGACCGGCGTGGCGCTCTGGATCGAAGCGCGGGCGGCGGCGATTTCGGCCGCATCCCAACGGCCTTCGCCCAGTACCGTGATGCTTACCTTGGACGTCGAGGGACTGGCACTTTCGACAGTCATCAATTCCAGCACCTTGGCGGGTTCCGTCACCTTATAGAGCTGCACCTCGTCGGGCGCGCCCTTCTCGCCTTTCACGTGGCGCCAGGCATAGGCCACGTTGTAGGCGTGCTGCACATTCACATGGCAGGTACGCACATACTCGCCCGCGCGGCGGAAAGCCGCTTCGTAGTGGGTATTGACGGTGAAGGTCTCCGTCACCACGGCATCGGACTCGTAGACCCCTTTGCTCGCGCAGCCGGCCAACAGGGCCGCAAACGCCATTCCCACCCACAAAGACTTGCGCATGACACTTCCCACGATCGAATTCAACTTCCCGAATTATGCCAGGAGGGGGGGGCCGCGATCCGGCAACAAAAAAGCCGCGAGAGGGATGCATGGGCATGTCTCGCGGCTTCTGGGCCGGAATTGCGGCGCGGAGAACGAAGGCCTATTTGGTGGCGGCGCCCTCGATCTTCTCGCCGCCCCGCTGAATGTCCTTGCCTGCCCCGGCTACGGTGTTGCATCCCGCCGAGACGGCAGCGATCGAAAGCAACATGACGAGAAAGACTTTGTTCTTCATGGACATCTCCTGTCTGGGCTTGGAAAGTGAAGCCAGCATACCCCAAAGACCCTCATTTGGGCATCGGGCGGACACGGGCTCCGCAGCCGCTGCCGGCCGCATCGGCGCGAGATCAAACACTATTCGAAAGGCTTGCGTTCGCCTGTCGCGCAATTGCCGCCAATCGATTAGGATTCGCAAATGACCAAGAAACACGCATCGCAGAACGCCGGTTCCGCCCACCAGGGCTGGGGCTGGGAACAACCCCAATGCCGCGGACAAGCGGCATTGGCGCTCTTCATCGACGATCTCCACCGAATTTTGCAGGCGCATACCGCCGGCAAGCTGGCTGAAAGCAGCACGCTGGCCGATGCGCAGCAAAACGTGAATGAATTGCTGGCCCGCTACAACGAAATAGGCGCCGCGCCGGATATTTTTCTCGGCCAATCGGTCGAACTCAAAGAGGGCGTGGACCGCGACGGGGTGTCCCATACGGTACCCATTTTTTCGGCCCGCCTGAAACAATCCCTGGTGTCGATGCTGGGCCAAGGTCCAGCCTGAAACACCGCCCGGCTTGCCAGCAGGTTCGGGGCCATAAACAGAACAGTTACCGCAGGAGACCGCACAATGAAGAATACCGACAACGTCGTAGAGTTCCTGCGCTTGCTGTCGCTGGATGTCTCCCTGGGAGCCGCCGCCCAGCACGCCGCCGCCCAGGCGGATGCGCCCCTGGCCCTGGCCCGCCTGGCCACCGCCCACGGCCTGCCCTGCAACGCGTCGGACTGGTCTGCCTTTGCCCGCAGTTGCCTGGACAGTTCTGAACTGGTCGATCAAGACGCCATTCCCGCGGAAGCCACCATCTGGCAGTTGGTGCAGGATCCCGCGCACGGCACCGAAATCCCGGCCAGTGCGATTACCCGCGTCATCGGCATCGTTACGCAACCCGAAGGCGGCGCACCGGTGGTGGGGCATGTCGTCGGCGACCTGGCGCCGCGCGCACCGCTGGGCCTGGCGCCCTACTCCTCGGGCTCCTGAAACCCCGCGGCCTCAGGCTTGCGGCGGCACCCGTCCGCCCGACCGAAGGAATTCCAGCACTCCGGCAGCGGCGATCACGCCGCTCGCCATGCATGCCGTCAGCAGATAGCCGCCAGTCGGCGCCTCCCAATCCAGCATTTCCCCGGCGCAGAACACGCCAGGAATATCGCGCAGCATCAGGCCGGAATCCAGCGAGTCGAACGACACGCCGCCCGCCGTGCTGATGGCTTCGTCCATCGGCCGCGCGCGCAGCAGGCGCAGCGGCAAGGCCTTGATGCGCAGGCCCAAACGTTCGGCATCGCGGAAGTCTTCCGCCGAAGCGCATTCGCGCAGCAGCCCCGCCTTGACCCCGGTCAGCCCCAGCCGGCTCTGCAGATGGCTGGACATGGAACGCGAGCCTCGAGGGTGCGTCACCGCTGCCATCACCTTTTCCTGGGACCAATCCGGAGCCAGATCCAGCAGGGCGATGGCATGCCCCTGGACGTCGATCCGGTCGCGCAGCGGCGCCGACAAGGCATACACCAGGCTGCCTTCCACGCCGGTTTCCGACACGACGAACTCGCCCTGCCTGGCGGGCGTCTTGCCGGCCACCGTCTCGCAGGCCATGGCCACGGATTTCACGGGCTGCCCGGCGTAGCGCTCGCGGAAGTGATCCGACCATGCCACATCGAAGCCGCAATTGGCCGGACGCAGCGGCGCGACCGCGACGCCATGCGCCTGCAGGCCGCCGGTCCAGGCGCCGTCCGACCCCAGCTTGGCCCAACTGCCGCCTCCCAACGCCAGCACCACGGCATCTGCTGCGTAGTCCTGCTCGCCCTCGGGCGTCTGGAAGCGCAAGGCGGCCGCGGCGGGCCGCGAATCGGCCGGCCACCCCAGCCAGCGGTGGCGCATGTGCAAGCGCACGCCGCTGGCGCGCAGCCTGGCCAGCCAGGCCCGCAACAGGGGCGCCGCTTTCATCTCCTGGGGAAACACGCGGCCGGACGAGCCCACGAAGGTCTGGATGCCCAGACCGTGCGTCCACTCGCGCAAGCCGTCCGCGTCCAACGCCTGCAGCCAGGGCGCCACGCGGGCGGCGCGATCGCCATAGCGCGCCAGGAACGGCGCGGCCGGCTCGCTATGAGTCAGGTTCAAGCCGCCCCGCCCCGCCATCAGGAACTTGCGGCCAACCGATGGCATCGCATCGAATACATCCACCTCCAGCCCCTGAGCACTCAGACGCTCGGCCGCCATCAAGCCGGCGGGACCGCCACCTATCACGGCGACGCGTGCGACGGCCGGACTCATGGCGCCGGCGCCTTCAGGCCGCAGGAATGGATAGGCGTAGCACTAGGCATGGGGAACGAACCGGGAGGAAATGGCAAATCAGGCGCGGGCGCGCCAGAAAGGGAAAAGATTGTCGCATAGCCACCGCGCGCGGCTGGCGGGAAGCAATAAACGCCCCGTTGGGGCGTTTATTGAGCGGCGTTACCAAGTCATTGTTATGACAGGGAAAACCCGAAATACGCAGAGGCTATCCCAAGGCTTGTCCACAGTAGCTGTGGGTAATTCAGCCCGGGCATGCGCCGCGGAATCACGCGTGGCCCGCGGCCTGCATCGGGCCGGACCAGGGTTCGGCGTCCATCTGGAAACGCAGTTCCTGGTATTCGCCATCCACCGAGACGGAAGACAGCAGGCCGGCATCCAGCGCCTGGCCGAGCGCACGGCGGCACAGGGTTTCGGGATCGTCCGGCAAGGACTGGAACACCCCGTCCGGTATGCGCAGGCGTAGCATCGCCTGGGGATCGCCGCGGTCCGCGGGACGGCCGATATGAATATGGGCAGGATAGCCGTGGGGGCACCAGATGCCCACGTGGTATTTGCCGTCAGCGCCAGCATCGGCGACATAGCCAGGATGATCGTATTTTGCTGTTCCCATGGACCCTCCTCGAGTGCGGCAACCTAGCGCGCGTGACCCATGGTAGCGCAGGGTTGGCGGCCTGTGCGGCCGCGAACACCAGGGAAAGTCCGGACTGGAACAAAGGTTTGACGCAGAGCAAGCGGCCCAGGGAATCCTGCCGCGACGGCGAAAAAAAAGCCGCGATGAAAATCGCGGCTTTCTTCTGCAAGGGCCTATCCGTCGCAGCATTTTTGCCATGCTGCCGGAACGGGCCGGTCCTGCTTGAAACTGGTTGCGGGGGCAGGATTTGAACCTACGACCTTCGGGTTATGAGCCCGACGAGCTGCCAGACTGCTCCACCCCGCGTCTGATGTGTGAATCATACATCATTTTGAAATCTTGTGCAGCGCACCCAGCCGATTTTTTCGGTTTTTGAGCAGTTCCAGCTGAAAAAAAACGGCGGCGGCCCGAAAAAAGCGCTGCGCATAGCCCGGGCTGTCCAGGCAGATCAGCTCCGCCGGGCCGATGGCCGTGACCTGCGCCACGCCACCGTAGCCCAGGCCGTGCCCCTCCCCCGCATTGATACGCACGGATACCGCCCCAGGCAGTCCGCCCGCGGCTTCCGGGCCGTTGACCGGCTCCTCGACCCGCACGCTGCCGCTGACGCACACAAGCGTGGCGCCGGCGCGCAAGACCAGTTTCCGGCTGGCGCCGGCGGCAAGTTCCAGGCGGCGGGCCTGGGCATCGGGGGGGTAAGTCGCAATCATCGTCGTCTCCTGTCGGACAACTACAGGCTACGCTCGCCCTGCTATGCGCAACAGTCACAATCCCAGGGTTTCTGTACCGATGCAGATCCTCGATTTTCACGCTGTTATGGTGTACTTTGCATGAATCTGTGCCTACCCTCATTCCAACCTCGGGGAGCATGATCGGCGCATGGACCCGCAACCGCTATACCTACGCCTGGCCAACCATTACCGGCGCGCCATCCAGACGGGCGTGCTGGCGCCGGCCCAGCGCATGCCCTCGGTCCGCACCCTGGTGCGCACCCATCACGTCAGCCTGTCGACGGCGCTGCAGGCCTGCCGCCAGCTGGAAGACGACGGCCTGATCGAAGCGCGCCCCCGCTCGGGCTATTTCGTGCTCAAACCACGGCGCAACAGCATCCCGCCCGTCGACGAACCCGACATCCGCCAGACACTCGGCGCCGCGCAGTACGTGGGCATCCACGACCGGGTCTCGGACTTCGTGGCCAAGTGCGAAGCGCATCCGGTCAGCGCCAACTTCGCCCTGGCCGCCGCCGTGCCCGAGGCCTACCCGCTAGAGGAACTGAAGCAGGCCATGATGCGCGCGCTGCGCCAATCGCCCGAGGTGCTGGTGAGCCCGGTGCCGCCGCAAGGGCATCCAGACCTGCGCGCCGTGCTGGCCCGCCGGGCGCTGGCCAATGGCATCAATGCGACGCCCGACGACGTCATCGTCACGCATGGCTGCATCGAGGCGCTGAACCTGGCGCTGCGCGCAGTGGCCCGGCCCGGCGACACAATCGCGGTCGAATCGCCGGCCTACTTCGGCCTGCTGCAAATCCTGGAAAGCCTGGGCATGCGGGCGCTGGAGATTCCCACCAGTCCGCAGCACGGCCTGTCGATCGAAGCGCTGGACCTGGCGTTCCAGACCCATGGCAATATCCGCGCCGTGGTGGTGGTGCCCAATTTCCAGAACCCGCTGGGCTGCGTCATGCCGGACGCGGAAAAGGCGCGGCTCGTCGCCCTGTGCGAGCGCCAGCAAGTGCCGCTGATCGAGGACGACACGTACGGCGCGCTGACCGACGACGACACGCCGCTGGCCGCAGCCAAGTCGTGGGACGCGACCGGCAACGTGATCTATTGCTCGTCCATGCACAAGACGCTGGCGCCGGGCATGCGCCTGGGCTGGCTGCTGGGCGGCCGCTGGAAAACCCGCATCGCCATGCTGAAGTTCGCCCAGAGCCGCCCCAACGAACCACTGGCGCAGATCGCCGTGGCCGAATTCATGGGCTCGCGCGCCTACGACCGGCACCTGTCGCGCCTGCGCCGGCACCTGAAGATGCAGCGCGACCAGACCGCCGAGACCATTGCCGCGCACTTTCCTCCCGGCACCCGCCTGAGCATGCCGCAAGGCGGCATGCTGCTATGGGTGGAAATGCCCGACGGCCGCCTGGGCATGGAGGTATTTGAAGCTGCCCTGCGCCAAGGCATACGGGTAGCGCCCGGCGCCATGTTCTCCAACGGCGCGCGCTACAACCACTTCCTGCGTATCAGTTGCGGGCAACGCACCACGCCCGAGATCACCAGCGCCCTGCAGACCTTGGCGCGCATCGTGGCCGAGCGGCCCAGATGAATCCGGCCCTGCATCAGTTCATCGTCGACTATGGCCTGTGGGCGGTGTTCGGCGGCACGCTGCTCGAAGGCGAAAGCGTGGTCGTGTTCGCCGGCTTCCTGGCGCACCAGCATCTGCTGCACCTGCCCTACGTAATGCTGTGCGCCTTCGCCGGTTCGTTCCTCGCCGATCAGGCGTTGTTCTTCCTGGGCCGCCGCTATCGCGATCATCGCTATGTCCGGCGGGTCCGCGAGAAACCCGCTTTCGAAAAGGCCTTGGCGGCGGTGGACCGCTATCCGCACGGCTTCATCCTGAGCCTGCGCTTTCTGTACGGCTTGCGCACGGTGGGACCGGTGGCGCTGGGCGTATCGAACGTGCCGCCGCTGCGCTTCCTGGTGCTCAACGCCATCGCCGCCGCCATCTGGGCGATGTGCTTCAGCGCCTTGGGCTACCTGTTCGGACAGACCATCGAATCGATGCTGGGACGCCTGCATGGCGTCGAGACCAAGCTGGCCGTGGCCATCGCAATCGGCGCCGCCATCTGGCTGGCTTATCACCTGCTGGGCAGGCGCCGTAAATAATAAAGCGGCCTCAGACCACCAGCTTGCCGCTGGCCCGCAGCACATAGCGGCGCCGCGCATTGCGGTACCAGCGGCCCACCAGGGGCAGGCGCACCAGGCGGCGCAAGATGGGATGGCGCTGGTCGAAGTCGTGCCAGGCCTTGAAGCCATGCCCCATCCGCTCCCAGCTCTGGCGCGCCTCGGGGGAGAGTTTGCCGGGGTCGAACGCCGCCAGCTTTGCTGCTTCCGAGACACGCACCGCGATCGATCCGCCCCGGCATTCCAATGAATACTGATTCCGCATGGGGCCGCATATTACCCGGCTTGCATGACCTGCGCCGCGCCGCCCGAAGCGCCGCCAGCGAGCGCAATTGGAGCCCGCTTTGAGCGCCCCATGCAAGCCTTTGTAATTAAAGGAAATTGAACATCTATGCCCGCACTATCCCAAGGCTTGTCCACAGAAGTTGTGGGTAACTCCCGCAACTTCAAGCGCCATCGGGCGCGGCTATTTCAAGGCGCCCAGGACCATGTCGCGCACACTCTCGAAACCGGCCACGTACTGCGGATTCTCGGAGCGGGCCAGCAAGCTGGAATAGTTCTGTTCGAGCTGGGCCTCGATGGCCTCGCGCAGGCCAGGCGAAGCCTTGGCCAGATGCAGCATCGACAGCAGGGTCGAATTCAGCGCGTCGATGCGGCCGCCTTGGTGCGAAATGGTATGCACGATGACGGCGATTTGTTCCTGGATGTCCATTTGAAAGCCTCCTGGCATTGAAGTCGGCGCAAATCCTAGCACGGCGCCGCGCCCGCCCAAGCTAGGCAAGCCCTGCGCGCCGCGCTAGCATGAAGCGTAGCCGCATAGGCACGGCGGCGCACGTCACCGGTTGCGTCTCCCGGGCTGCGGCCCCGCGCTCCGGTGCAACCGGAGGCCCCATGAAGACGATCCAGAACTACGTTGCGCCGGACGCCCAATCCATGCGGCGCCTGCAGGACCGGCTGGACTACAGCGACGCGCGCATGGCGGAACTGGCCGGACTGGACGCGGCCATTCCCTGGCACAGCTATATCGGCGGCGCCGAACCGCGCTCGCTGGGCCGCCAGCGCCTCTTTTACGTGGCGGCCCGCCTCACGCTGGATGAAGCGCAGTGGCAGCGCGTGCTGGCCGCCATGCACGAACTGGGCGCGCGCTTCGACTATGAAGATTTGCGTCAGCCCGACGCGCTGGCCGCGCCCGAACCCATGGCGGACGAAGAGCGCAAGTTCGGGATGCTGCTGGTCAGCCGCAACGGGTCCTTCCACGAAATGGAGCAGCTGCGCGAGTTCGCGCATTTTGCGCACGAGGCCGACGTCAGCCGCTATGTGCATTCGGCCTTCTACGACAGCGACATCGATCTGTGCCGCTTCAGCTTCGCCGACCACGACGGCCTGGACGACGCCAGCCGCGACCGCATCTTCGATGCCGCGCGCAAGACCATCACGCGCTTCGAGTTCGACGGCCGCATCTATCAGGGCGGCATCCCCCCCGAATCCGACGGCTAGCGTCCAACCCGCTGCAACGCGCGCGCCGCCGCGCATTGACGCGGGCCGCCCCGCGCCTGTACCGTCGGCACTCGCGCCCTCTCGCTCCACGCTGCCCATCACCGTATGAACGAACGACTCGACGCCATCGACCGGCAACTGCTCAGCCTGCTGCAGGCCAATGCGCGCGAACCCGCGGCCATCCTGGCGCGCAAGCTCGGCCTGGCCCGCACCACCGTGGTGGCGCGCATCGCCCGGCTCGAGCGCGAACATATCGTGGCAGGTTATGGCGTGCGGCTGGGGCGACTGCTGGAAGAAGCGGCGGTGCGGGCCTATTGCTCCATCAGCGTGCTGCCCAAGACGACCGCCGCCGTGATCCGCGAACTGGAGAGGATGCCCGAGGTCGAAGAGGTCTCGTCGGTCAGCGGCCCCTACGACTACCTTATCTTCCTGCGCTGCGAAACCCACGAACAGCTGGACGAACTACTGGACCGCATCGGCTTGATCGACGGGGTCAAGCAGACCCAGACCTCCATCGTCCTGAGCCGCAAGCTCGACCGCCGCAGCGCCGTGGCCGCGCCCTGAAATGATGGTGTAATTGGGGGAATCGCCATTTCAGGACGCCTCATGTTTGCACGCCTTGCCCCCGCCGCCGTATTGCTCGCCCTGCTGAGCGCCTGTTCCAGCATGAGCGAGGTCACGTCCGTCGGCAAGGACACCTACAGCGTCACCCACAGCTCCGGCTCGCAGATGATGACCTGGGTGGAAATCAAGAACCAGGCCCTGCTGCGCGCCGAACAGTATTGCCAGTCCATCGACCGCAAGCTGGTCAAGCCCAAGATCACGTCCAACCACGCGACCGGCCTGGGTCCCAAGCGCGCCACCGTGACCTTCGAATGCGGCGTCATCGAACCGCCCAAGAATCCCTCGAAGTAAGGCGGCTGCCCGCCTGCCATCGGGTGTAGCATGATCCGCAACACAACCTCAGCTCCAGCACCGTGAAGACCTCCCTGCCCGTCGGCATCACCATGGGCGATGCCGCCGGCATCGGCCCCGAAATCGTCGTCAAGGCATACGCGCAAGGCCTGAATGCGCCTTGCGTGGTGTATGGCGACGCGGGCGCGCTGCGACGCGCCGCCGCCCAGTTGGGCGCCAGGCTGGAGATCGTCGAGGTCGCGAATGTGGGCCAGGCAGCGCCGGGCGCGGACCATATCAACGTCATCGCCTGCAGCCCCGCCCTGCCCGCCGACCTGCCCCTGGGGCAGATCAGCGCCGCCGCCGGACGCGGCGCCTACGATTACGTCTGCGCCGCCATCGACGACGCGCAGGCCGGACGCATCCGCGCGATAGTCACCGCGCCGCTGAACAAGAAATCCATGCACGCCGCCGGCATAGACTATCCCGGCCACACCGAGATCCTGGCGGAGCGTTCGGGCACGCGCGACTTCGCGATGATGCTGGCCAACGACGAGCTGCGCGTGCTGCTGGTGACCATACACGTGGCGCTGGCCGACGTGATCGCGCGCATCACGCCGCAAGCCGAACTGACCTCGATGAAACTGGCCGATCAGGCCTGCCGCCAGATGGGCATCGCCCGGCCGCGCGTCGCGGTCGCGGGCCTGAACCCGCATGCGGGCGAAGGCGGCAAGTTCGGCCGCGAGGACCTCGACATCATCGAACCCGCGATCGCCGCCGCCCGCGCGCAAGGCATCGACGCCAGCGGCCCCTGGCCCGGCGACACGATCTTCATGCGCGCCCGGCGCGGCGAATTCGATATCGTGGTGGCGCAGTACCATGACCAAGGCCTCATTCCGGTCAAGTACCTGGGCCTGGACCATGGCGTGAATGTGACGGTGGGCCTGCCTTTCGTGCGCACCAGCGTCGACCACGGCACCGCCTTCGACATCGCGGGCAAGGGCCTGGCCGACCACGCCTCGCTGGTCGCCGCCTTCGACCTGGCGCTGGCCATGACGCCCTGAGCGCCGCGCCGCGGCCTTGCTGCGGCCCCGGCGGCGCTGACAACTGGCTGTCAGGAAGCAAGGCGTCCCCGGGACTACAATACGCCCCGTTTACGGCGCCTGCGGCGCTTTCCGTCCGCCCTCCCTCCCCTCCTCCATGTCACGCCTTGCCCGCCTTCTTCCCGACCGCTTCACCCTCTACCTGATCTGCACCGTCATCATCGCCAGCATCGTGCCCGCGCACGGGCAAGGCGTGGTGGTGTTCGGCTGGATCACCAACATCGCGGTCGGCCTGCTGTTCTTCCTGCACGGCGCGCGCCTGTCGCGCGAGGCCATCATCGCCGGGCTTACGCACTGGAAGCTGCACCTCACGATCTTCTCCGCGACCTTCCTGATGTTCCCCTTGCTGGGCCTGGCGCTCAAGCCGGTACTGGAGCCGCTGGTCACGCCGGAGCTCTATCTGGGCATCCTGTTCCTGTGCTGCCTGCCCGCCACGGTGCAGTCGGCCATCGCCTTCACCTCGATGGCGCGCGGCAATGTGCCGGCCGCCGTGTGCAGCGCTTCCGCCTCCAGCCTGCTCGGCATCTTCCTCACCCCGCTGCTGGTGGGTACGGTGGTGGCCAACGCGGGCAGCGCGCCGATTTCGTTCGACGCGGTCGGCAAGATCATGCTGCAGCTGCTGCTGCCCTTCGTGCTGGGCCAGTTCGCCCGCCGCTGGATCGGCGCCTGGGTGCACAAGCGCAAGGCCATGCTGAAGTTCGTCGATCAGGGGTCCATCCTGCTGGTGGTCTACACGGCTTTTTCGGAAGCCATCAACGAAGGCCTGTGGAGTTCGACCCCGATCCCCGCGCTGGCCGGCCTGGTGGTGGCCTGCGCCGTCATCCTGGCGCTGGCGCTGGGCCTGTCGGCGCTGGCGGGCCGGGTCTTCGGCTTCAATGTGGAAGACCGCATCACGCTGCTGTTCTGCGGCTCGAAGAAAAGCCTGGCCAGCGGCATTCCGATGGCGCAGGTGCTGTTCGCCGGCCACGCCGTCGGCGCCATCGTGCTGCCGCTGATGCTATTCCACCAGATCCAGCTGATGGTGTGCGGCGTGCTGGCCGCGCGCTTCGGCAAACGCCCCGAGGCTGAAGCCTGAAGCGGCTTCCTGCCTGCAATGAAAAACCGCGCCGAGGCGCGGTTTTTTCTTGGGCCGGAACCGCTCAGTACATGTCGCGCGGCTGCGCGCCGGAGAAGTTCAGGAAGCGCGTGCTGGAACCCTGGAAGGTAAGGCGCACGGTGCCGATGGGACCGTTACGCTGCTTGCCGATGATGATCTCGGCGGTGCCCTTGTCCGGCGAGTCGGGGTTATAGACCTCGTCGCGGTAGATGAACAGGATCACGTCGGCGTCCTGTTCGATGGCGCCGGATTCGCGCAGATCGCTCATCACGGGACGCTTGTTGGGGCGCTGTTCCAGGCTTCGGTTCAACTGCGACAGCGCGATCAGCGGGCAGTTGAGTTCCTTGGCCAGGCCCTTGAGCGAACGGCTGATTTCCGACACTTCGGTGGCGCGGTTTTCGCCCGAGCCGTTCCCCGACATAAGCTGCAGGTAGTCGATGATGATCAGGCCCAGCTGGCCGCACTGGCGCGCCAGGCGGCGCGTGCGCGCGCGCACTTCCATCGGGCTGAGCGCGGGCGTTTCGTCGATGTAAACCTGGGCGTCCTGCATCAGCTGCACCGCGTGCGTCACGCGCGGCCAATCGTCGGCGATCAGCTTGCCGGTACGCATGCGGTGCTGGTCCAGCAGGCCCACCGAACCCAGCATACGCATCGCCAATTGCACGGCGCCCATTTCCATGGAAAACACAGCCACTGGCAGACCCTGTTCGATGGCCACGTGTTCGCCGATGTTCATGGAGAACGAGGTCTTGCCCATGGACGGACGGCCGGCCACGATGATCAGGTCGCCGCCCTGCATGCCGGACGTCATCTTGTCCAGGTCGGTGAAACCGGTAGGCACGCCGGTCACGTCGGAACTGCCTTCGCGGTGATAGAGCTCGTCGATGCGCTCGACCACCTGCGTGAGCAGAGGCTGGATCTCCTGGAAGCCGGCGGCGCCGCGCGCGCCTTCCTGGGCGATCTTGAACACCTTGGACTCGGCCTCGTCCAGCAACTGGCGGGCTTCCTTGCCCTGCGGATTCAGGGCGGCCGACGAAATCTCGTCGGCGATCGTCACCAGCTTGCGCAACATGGCGCGCTCGCGCACGATTTCGCCGTAGCGCCGGATGTTGGCGGCGGACGGCGTGTTGTGCGCCAACGCGTTCAGGTAGGCCAGGCCGCCGGCGTCTTCGGCCTTGCCCGCGCTGATCAGGGACTCGTTGACCGTGATCACGTCGGCCGGACGCGCCAGCCCGATGAGACGGGCGATGTGGTGCCAGATCAGGCGATGGTCGTGGCGATAGAAGTCTTCTTCCACCAGCACGTCGGCGATGCGGTCCCAGGCTGAGTTGTCCAGCAGCAGGCCGCCCAGGACCGACTGTTCAGCCTCGATGGAATGGGGAGGAACGCGCAGGTACTCGAGCTGGGAATCGGCGGGTGTATTCATGACTTCAATAGTAACGGCTGCAGGATATCCGCAACGCGGAAGAATCCCTGGATATCGCGTGAGGGCAGGCGGCCCAGCACCACGCGCAAGGGCGCCGCAATGGCGCAGAGCACACGCGCCAGGCGTGTCAGGCGGGCGCGGACCTCGGCATCGGGGTTGCTCTCGAAATAGACTTCGAGCGCCAGTTTACCCAGCGTGCGGGCCACATCGTCCGGCAATTTACGCAAAGACACCAGAGAGGCCAGCATCTGGAACAGGTCATAGGCCTGGGCCAGCGGGCGCGACAGGGTCGAACCGATGTTCTCTTCGAAATCGATGCGCCACAGTTCGCCGTCCTGCAAGGTGATATTGCGGATCTGCGCGCCGCCATGCCACATGCCGCGGGCATGGAAGGCGGCCAGATCGGCCGCGGCGGCACGCGCCAACCACAGCCGGGACGTCGTGTCCTCGTTGCGGATCAGGTCAGCCAGGTCTTCGCCCACGTATTCCAGCACCAGCAGGCCCTGCTCTTGCCACCAGACCTCGGGCACGCGGCAGCCTGCCTTCAACAACTGCGCCAGGCGTTGCGACTCGTGCGCCAGGCCATTGCGCAGCAGCACGCCCGGCCGCGGGAATTCACCCAGGAATATCTTGCAAACCACGCCCAGGAACAGGGCGCGCACATAGCGCAGCGCATAGCTCACGCCCTGCCCGATGCTGGGTCGGCGGCGTTTGATGATGCAGCGCACGCCCTCTATCGTCACATCCCGCACCGACGGTTCACGCGACGCATCCACGCTATCCAGCCAGGCTCGCAAGCCAGGAGGCGCGTTGTGGTGAACGGGGGGCTGAGTCAAGACGTCCTCTGAGGAATGCGGCGCGAGGCCTGGATCGTGGAGTCCGAAGCCTACACGCAATCGGCGCGGGGCAAAAAAGAAAAAAAGCCGGCACGCGGGCCGGCTTCTTTTTACTGCGGGTACCGGCTTAGGACAGTTCGCCTTCGACCAGGACCGTCACGTCGACCAGCACGTCGGCGTGCAGGGCAACCTGGATCGGGAACTCGCCGACCGCCTTCAGTTGGCCGTTGGGCAGGCGCACTTGCGCCTTTTCGACGGCTTCGAAGCCAGCCTTCTTCAGGCCTTCGGCGATGTCGGCGTTGGTGACCGAGCCGAACAGACGGCCGTCGACGCCAGCCTTCTGGGCAACCTTCAGCTGGAAGCCGGCGAGACGCTCGCCCAGAGCCTGGGCAGCGGCCAGCTTTTCAGCCTGGGCCTTTTCCAGTTCGGCGCGGCGCGCTTCGAATTCCTTCAGGGCGGCGTCGGTTGCGCGACGGGCCTTGCGCTGGGGGATCAGGAAGTTGCGGGCGTAGCCATCACGCACGCGGACGACTTCACCGAGGTTACCCAGGTTGACGACTTTTTCGAGCAGAATAACTTGCATTTCAGTGCCCCGGATTAGTTGTGGTTGTCGGTGTAAGGCAACAGGGCCAGGAAGCGCGCGCGCTTGATGGCGGTGTCCAGCTGACGCTGGTAGATTGCCTTGGTGCCGGTCAGGCGAGCCGGGATGATCTTGCCGTTTTCTTGCACGAAGTCGCGCAGGGTGTCCAGATCCTTGTAGTCGATCTCTTCCACGCCGGCAGCGGTGAAGCGGCAGAACTTACGACGCTTGAAAAGCGGGTTCTGCTGCGTGAATTTGCGTTTTTCCTTGCGTTTTCCGAAGAAAGCCATGATATGTGCCTCTTTGTTTGAGGGGGCCGGGTTTTACCCAAAACGGGCCCAAACCCCCATAACCTATCCGTATTCAGAAGGCGCTCATCGCGCCTCTTGCTCAATTCCCTTCAAGCCACCAGCGGATCGCGTCCTGCGCTGCCGCTGATCCTGCGTGCCTGCTGCAAATGCAGCTTGACCTTCACCGAGTCCTTGCGGGTGGGAGCCAGAAAGCCCTGCACCAGCAATTCGGACCCTAGCGCGGTGTCCTTCAACAGCAACGCCAGATCGCCCAGTGCCACGGCCGCGATAGTCAATTCGACGCGGCGCGGGTGGCCTGCTTCGACGACTTCCGACTCGTGCGCCAGCACCATTTCCAGTGCGGGCAAACCGGCGGGAGTGTGGCGCAAAGGCTCGCATTCGAGAACGCGGGCGCTGAGTTCCAGCTTGTTCATCCTGCCAGGCACCGAGGGGACTTCATGGGATGAGCTCTGCGTGAGCCCTGCTTACTCGGCCTGAGCCGGCGCTGCTGCTTCAGCCGAAGCCTTGCGGGCTTCTTCGCGTTCGACCGACTTCATCATGATCGAGGGCGTGGCTTGAGCCTTCTTGGTCTTGATGACCAGGTGGCGCAGAACGGCGTCGTTGTAGCGGAACGAGTGTTCCAGCTCATCCAGCGTGGCTTGGCCGCACTCGATGTTCAGGCAGACGTAGTGAGCCTTGACGAGCTTCTGGATCGGGTAGGCCAGTTGACGGCGGCCCCAGTCTTCCAGGCGGTGAACCGAGCCGCCTTGGCCCGTGACCAGCGCTTGGTAACGCTCGACCATGGCGGGCACTTGCTCGCTTTGGTCGGGGTGAACGATAAACACCACTTCGTAGTGACGCATGAGTAAAACTCCTTGAGGATGTCTCGCTGGCCGACCGTCTTACACCCGCCGCTTTCCATCAGGGGTGGATTTGCATCATGGACAGTGGCCCGCAAGGGGCAGCCCGCTACCCAAAAACCATGGGCGGTCGAGCAAGAAAGCTCTCGATTATCACCGATTGAGCGGTACAGCGCAAGCCAATGAGGGCTCAGGAAATCAGGGACGGGCTATTTCCACCGCCCTGCCCCGTCCGCAGAGGCAAATCGGCAACATCGATTTCCTCGGGCCGGTTGACCACGCTGACCATCACATAGCTGATGATCATCAGCAGGAACCAAGAGCCCAGCTTGGCGATGGACACCAGCTCCCAGCCCTGCGACTGATTGGGATAGCGCCAGGCATTGGCGAAGGTGCCGATGTTCTCGGCGAACCAGATGAACAGGGCCACCAGCACGAAACCCAGCAACAGCGGCATGCGGCGATAGACCTGCCAGATGCGGAAATACACCCAGGTGCGCGCGAACAGGATGGCGGTCAGCGCAAACAGGCCCCACCGGATATCCATGATGTAGTGGTGCGCGAAGAAATTCACGTAGATCAGCACCGACAGCGCCACGGTGGCCGCCACCGGCGGATGGGCACGGAAGCGGAAGTCGAACAGGCGCCAGACGCGGGCCAGGTAACTGCCCACCGCCGCATACATGAAGCCCGTGAACAGCGGCACGCCGCCGATGCGCAGCACGCTGGCCTCGGGATAGATCCACGAGCCCGCGGCCGTCTTGAACACTTCCATGCCGGTGCCCACCACATGGAACAGCAGGATCACGCGCGCCTCGCTCCAGGTTTCCATGCGCAGCGCCAGCAGCAGCGCCTGGATGCCCAAGGCCGCCAGGGTCAGGAAATCGTAGCGGGCCAGCGCGGCACCCTGCGGATACCACCAGTGCGTACCCAGCAGCAGCGCGCACATCAGGCCGCCGAACAGGCAGGCCCAAGCCTGCTTCACGCCAAAGCGGAAGAACTCGTAGAGGGCGACGCCAAAACGGCCGCGGCCGGCCAGATTGCTGGCCAGCCGCGATTCCCACTGCTGCAGCCCCGCGATGAGCGGCCAGTCATTGGCCGCCGGATGGCTCACGGAAAGCTCAGCCTTCCACGACGGCGTAGGCCGAGTGGTTGTGGATGGATTCAAAGTTCTCGGCTTCCACGCGGTAGCGGGCAATGCCGGGGTGCGCGTTCAGGCGGGCAGCCACGTCGCGCACCAGGTCCTCGACGAACTTGGGGTTGTCGTAGGCGCGTTCGGTGACGTACTTCTCGTCCGGGCGCTTGAGCAGACCCCACAGCTCGCAGGAGCCCTCTTCCTCGATCAGGCGGATGACGCCGTCCATGCCGATGTCGGCATTCAGGATGGCGGACACCGTGACGTGCGAGCGCTGGTTGTGCGCGCCGTACTCGGAGATGGCCTTGGAACACGGACAGAGGCTGGTGACGGGCACCTGCACGATCAGTTCGAACTCGACCTCGTCGCCCTGGGCTCGGGCGATCCACTGCACTTCGTAGTCCAGCAGGCTCTGCACGCCAGAGATCGGGGCGGACTTGTTGATGAAGTACGGGAAGGCTGCGGTGATGTCGCCGCGCTCGGCATGCAGCAGCGGCAGCATGTCGGCCGCCATGGCGCGGAACAGGGTCGGCGTCATGGGGGTGCTGCGGTACTTTTCCAGCAGGGCCACGAAGCGGGACATGTGCGTCCCCTTTTCTTCGGGCGGCAGGGCCACGGTCAGCGTCCAGTTGGCCACGGTGCCCTGGGGCGAGCCGTCGCCGCTTTCAATCAACATGGGGTGGCGCACGCCACGGATGCCCACGCGCTGAATCGGGATGTGCCGGGTGTCCGCCGAACTCTGGACGTCGGGCATCACGATGGCGGGGTCGATCGGAGAATTCATTTCGGCTTACCTGTCTAGGCAGTCAGTCGTGAAAACGCACGGGCCTAGTAATCTTTGAGAGGGGGCCATTATCGCCCATAGTCCGCCAATCGCCAGGGAAAACCCTTTTATTCGTAGGTTGGCGGGGCCGGAACAGTGTGTTTCATTCCTGCGGACAAAGCCCGCAGGAATCGAAGCGGATTCAGCCCAGCAGATCGGCGTAGCGGGCGCGGATCGAGCTTTCGATGCCCGTCGCATCCAGGCCGATGCCGGCCCATAGCGCCGACTGCTCGCCATGGTCGATGAACTCGTCGGGCAGGCCCAGTTGCAGCACCGGAATCGTGATCCCGGCCGCGCTCAGCGTTTCCAGCACCGCGCTGCCCGCGCCGCCCATGATGGAGGCATCTTCCAGCGTGACCAGCGCGTCGTGGCGGCTGGCCAAGTCGAGGATCAGCTCGCGGTCGATCGGCTTGACGAAGCGCATGTCGGCCACGGTGGCGTCGAGTTTTTCAGCGGCGCCCAGCGCGGCCTGGAGCAGCATGCCGAAGCCCAGGATGGCGATCTTGCGGCCCTCGCGGCGCACCACGCCGCGGCCGAGTTCGACCGTATCCAGGCCGGGCGCTTCCGCCGCGCCACAGCCTGCGCCACGCGGATAGCGCACCGACGCCGGACCGGGGTGCTGATAACAGGTCGACAGCAGCAGCCGCGTTTCGTTTTCGTCCGAAGGCGTGGCCACGACCATGTTGGGCACGCAGCGCAGGAAGGCGATGTCATAGTTGCCGGCATGCGTGGCGCCGTCCGCGCCCACCAGGCCGGCGCGGTCCAGCGCGAAGGTCACGTCCAGGTTCTGCAGGGCGACGTCATGGATGAACTGGTCGTAACCGCGCTGCATGAAGGTGGAGTAGATCGCGACCACGGGCTTCTGGCCTTCGCAGGCAATGCCGGCGGCGAAGGTCACGGCGTGCTGCTCGGCGATGCCCACGTCGAAGTAGCGCAGCGGAAAGCGCTGCTCGAATTCCACCAGTCCGCTGCCTTCGCGCATGGCGGGGGTGATGGCGACCAGACGCGAATCCTGCTCGGCCATGTCGCACAGCCACTGGCCGAACACCTGCGTGAAGCTGCGCTTGCCGGGCGCCTTCGATTGCTGGATGCCGACCGCCGGATCGAACTTGCCGGGGCCGTGGTACAGCACCGGATCGGCCTCGGCCAGCTTGTAGCCCTGGCCCTTCTTGGTCACCACGTGCAGGAACTGCAGGCCTTCCAGGGCCTTGAGGTTCTGCAGGGTAGGAACCAGCGCGTCCAGGTCGTGCCCGTCGATCGGGCCGACGTAGTTGAAGCCGAATTCCTCGAACAGCGTGGCCGGCGTGACCATGCCCTTGGCATGTTCCTCGAAGCGGCGCGCCAGTTCCAGCACCGGCGGCACGTGCTGCAGCACCGCGCGGCCCACGTTCTTGGCGGCGGCGTAGAAACGGCCCGACATCAGGCGCGCCAGGTAGCGGTTCAACGCCCCTACCGGCGGCGAGATCGACATGTCGTTGTCGTTCAGGATCACCAGCAGGTTGATGTTGGGCGTGACGCCGGCATTGTTCATGGCCTCGAAGGCCATGCCCGCGGACATCGCGCCGTCGCCGATGATGGCGATGTGCTGGCGCTGCACGCCGGCGTTGCGCGATGCCACCGCCATGCCCAGCGCAGCCGAGATGGAGGTGGAGGAATGCGCGGTGCCGAAGGCGTCGTATTCGGATTCGCTGCGTTTCGGGAAGCCCGAAATCCCGCCCTGCTGGCGCAGCTTGGCCATGCCGGCGCGGCGTCCGGTCAGGATCTTGTGCGGGTAGGACTGGTGACCCACGTCCCAGACGATGCGGTCATGGGGCGTGTCGAACACCTGGTGCAAGGCCAGGGTGAGCTCGACCGTGCCCAGGTTGGACGACAGGTGCCCGCCCGTTTTGGACACCGACTCCAGCACGAAGCCGCGCAACTCGTCGGCCAGCCTTTTCAGCTCGCGGCGATCCAGGCGCTTGAGGTCTGCCGGGGATTGAATGCGGTCCAGTAAATCTGTCGTCATGCTTTTATGTGGTTCGTTGGCCCGGCCTGCCTCCAGCCCGGGCTGTTCCCGGCTCAGCGGTCTCGTAGGACGATGAAGTCGGCCAGTTCAGCCAGGCGCGATCCGGCCTCGCCCAGCGGAGCCAGGGCAGCCAGCGCGTCCTCACGCAGTTCCTGGGCAAACGCGCGCGCGCCGTCCAGACCCAGCAGCGATACATAGGTAGGCTTGTTTTCGGCAGCGTCCTTGCCCGGCGTCTTGCCCAGGCTGGTGCTGTCGGCGGTCACGTCCAGGATGTCGTCGACCACCTGGAAGGCCAGCCCAACAGCCTGCGCGTAGGCGTCCAGCGCCTGGCGCGAGGCCGAGCTGGCGCCCGCCACGATGCCGCCCAGGGCCACGCTGCAAGCCAGCATGGCACCCGTCTTCATGCTGTGCATGGTTTGCAGTTCGTCGCGCGACAGCGCGTGGCCGACGCTGAACAGGTCAATCGCCTGCCCGCCGGCCATGCCCTGGCTGCCGGCGGCGCGCGCCAGCGACTGGGTGGCCTGCACGATCAGCGCGGGTGCGATCGGCATGGAAGCCAGCAGATCGAAGGCCAGCGGCTGCAGCGCATCGCCCGCCAGCATGGCGGTGGCTTCGTCGAACTTCACATGGGTGGTGGGACGGCCGCGGCGCAGCGTGTCGTCGTCCATGCAGGGCAGGTCGTCGTGCACCAGTGAATAGGCGTGGATCAGTTCCACCGCCGCGGCGGCGCGGTCCAGCGAGGCCTGCACGGCCAGCACGCTGCCGCTGACGGGGCAGGCCTGCCCCGCCGCATAGACCAGCGCGGCACGCACCCGCTTGCCGCCGCCAAGCACGGCGTAACGCATGGCTTCGTGCAGCCGCGAGGGCAACGCATCCGCCGGGGGCAACAGATCATCCAGCACGTCTTCGACGTGCTGCACGCGCCCTTGCAACCATTCCGGAAAGGCGAGTTGAATTTGCTTCATCGGGTTCTTATTCGTCATCCAGCGCCGCCGGGTCCAGCGGACGCAGCAAATCGCCTTCCAGGACCTTGACCTGCTGTTCGGCCTGCGCCAAGCGTTCCTGGCAGACCCGCGTGAGCGCCACGCCGCGCCGGTAGGCGGCAAGCGACTGCTCCAGCGGCAACGAGCCGTCTTCCATGGCCGCTACCAGCAATTCGAGTTCGGCCAGCGCCGTTTCGAAATCCTGGGGCAAGGGACGGTCATCGATCTGCGGATCGGCTTGTGAAGATTTGGCCAAACGGGTCTCCGAGGGCGCTAGGGGGTGGATCAATCCGTGAATTGTACGAGATACCCGCAAGGCCGTCGGGCTTGCCGCGGCGCGCCGCAAGTCTCAGGCCGGAGCGCCCGCCAGCCCCGCTATGGCGGCGTGCAGCAGAGGCGCCACGCGCGAGCGCAGGTCCGCCTCCGGCAACAGGCTGGCCGGCCCGCCGCAGCTCATGACGAAGACGCCCTCGCCCGTGATGGACGAGAACGGCACCGCCACCGCATTGATCCCCGACTGCCATTCGCCGATGGCGTAGCAGCAGCCCGTGTCGCGCAGTTCCGCCCGGGCGCGCTCGATGGCGTCCGCGGCCGGCGCCGTCTCGCCCAGGCGGGCCAGCGCGTCGGCGCAAGCCTGGGGCGGCAGGCTGGCCAGGTATGCCCGGCCCATGGCGCTGTCCAGGCTGGCGCGATAACCCACTGGCAGGCGCAGGTACAGCGCCGAAGAACCATGGATGGCTTCGACGTAGGTCATGGCGTCGCCGTCGAAGGCGCCCAGGGCCACCGCGCCGCCGGTGGCGCGCGCCAGTTCGGTCATCGAGGCCTTGGCCAGTTCGCGCACCTCCAGCCCGGCCAGCAGGCCGAAGCCCAGCGCCAGCACGCCGTAGCCGGGCGAGTACTTGCCGGTGTCCGGGTGATAGCGCAGATAACCCAATTCAGTAAGGGTGTAGGTAATGCGGCTGATGGTGGGCTTGGGCAGGCCGGTCAGGCGCGCCAGGTCCAGGTTGCCCAAGGCCGATACGCCATGGCGGAAGCAGCGCAGCACATCCAGTCCGCGCGCCAGCGCCGTAATGAAGTCGGGAGAATTGGCGCCCTCGCCCGAGCCGGCGGCGCGCTTGCGCCGCGCGGGCAGGCTGAGTTCGACCTTGCCGTCGGGTTTGGCGGCGGGATGCGCGATGCGCTTGGCGTCAGAAAAAGATTGCATTTCTATTCGCTTCGTTTTTATAGTTTATTTCGAATAACAAAATTAAATTCCATTTTACGGAATTTAATGCATCCAAGGAGACCTGGCAAGCACTGCCTCGCGGCGCCAAGCCAGGCCCGACCCTCCACTCATTGCACACGTTTTCAAGGGGAAAACATGCTACGCACTAGCTTCAAACTGCTGGCCACCCTGCTGCTCAGCGCGGCGGCGCTGGGCGCCCAGGCCGACACCTACCCGGCCCGCCCGATCAAGGTGGTCTCGCCCTTTCCCGCCGGCGGCGCGACCGATGTGCTGACCCGGATCCTGGCCGAACGCATGGCCAAGACGCTAGGCCAGCCCATGATCGTCGAGAACAAGGCGGGCGCCGGCACCTCGATCGGGGCGGCCTTTGTCTCGCGCGAAGCGCCGGACGGCTACACCATCCTGATGGCGACCAACTCCACGCTGGTCACCAACCGCTATCTGTACAAGGAACTGCCCTACGATCCCGACGGCTTCGCCCGCATCGGCATGGTCGGCGTGGGACCGCTGGTCCTGCTGGCCAGTCCCAAGCGGCCCTTCAACAGCACCCAGGACGTGGTGGCCTACGCCAAGCAGAACCCGGGCAAGCTGACCTTCGCCACCTTCGGCCCGGGCACGTCCTCGCACCTTGCGGGCGAACTCTTCAAGGAGCGCGCCGGCATCGACATCCTGCACGTGCCGTTCAAGGGCGCGACCCAGGCCCTGCCCGCCCTGGTCAGCGGCGACGTGGACCTGTTCTTCGACATGGTGGCCACCGGCATGCCGCAGGCCGATGCCGGCAAGGTCAAGGTCTTCGCCATCACCAGCCCCGGCCGCCTGGCGACGCAGCCCAAGCTGGCGACGCTGGCCGAACAAGGCTATCCCGCGTTCGACATGACCGCCTGGTTCAGCTTCGTGGCGCCCAAGGGCACGCCCGCCCCCGTCATGGAAAAACTGCAGCAGGCCCTGGTCGAAACCCTGCAGGACGAAACCGTCAAGAAGCGCATGCTGGACATGGGCATCGATCCCCGCTCCGGCACCGCCGCCGAACTGGACAAGCAGATCAAGACCGAACAGCCCATCGTGGCGCAGCTGATCAAGCAGGCCAATATCGTTCTGCAATGAGGGCGCGAGCCGTTTCGTGACAAAACGTAGGCAGGCCCGCGCCTGCCCGTGAATGCGCCGCGCCACGCGGCTCCTGCCGGCAGAGGCTCCCGCAGCCCTGCCGGTTTTTTCGTGCGCCGCCGACAGGCCCTCTAACCCCTGGATACAGTACCAGGGCGCGCCCCGCTGCTAAGGTGAAAAGGCAAACACCGCAACGGGAGCCCGATGCCCTATACCGAAGAGAAATACGCGCGCCTGGATGCCGCCCGCTGGCTGGCGGCGGTCGCGGTCGTGCTGCTGCACAGCGCGGCCATGGTGGTCAGCAACCCGGCCGTCTACGGCGGCGGAGCCTGGTTGGCCGCCAATCTGTACGACTCGGCCGCGCGCTGGTGCGTGCCCGTGTTCGTCATGGTCAGCGGCGCCCTGCTGCTGGATCCCGACAAGCCGCAGGACGCGCGCCAGTTCTACAGCCGGCGCATGGCGCGGATCTGCGCGCCGCTCCTGTTCTGGACCTTCTTCTATCTGGCATGGCGCACGGCGTTGGACTGGTGGGACGACGGCCGCATCGATTTTTCGTTCTGGCCGCGCAAGCTGGTCCAGGGCGAGCCCTACTACCACCTGTGGTACCTGTACATGATCGTGGGCCTGTACCTGTTCGCGCCACTGGTACGAGTCCTGTATGCGCGCAGCACACCACGGGCGCGCGCGCTGTGGGTGGTGGGCATCCTGGGCGTGGCGATCCTGGACGCGCTGTACCGCCGCGCGCTGGGCGCGCCCGCCGGCTTTTTCCTGACCTGGTTCCTGCCCTATCTGGGCTACTTCGTGGCGGGCCGCCTGATCTTCGACGGCCAGATGCGCATCCCTCGCCCCGGCCTGATGCTGACAGCCAGCGTGGCCGCGACGGCGCTGGGCGTGTATGCCATGTCGAGCAACCGGGCCCTCAACACCTACTTTTACGATTACTTCAGCCTCACGGTGCCGTTCATGTCGCTGGCCGCGTTCCAGTGGATCGTCTCATCGCCGCGCCTGCCGCGGCTGGCCTCGCTGGCGCCGCTGACCTTCGGCGTCTACCTGATCCATCCGCTGTTCCTGGACGTGGCGCATCGCGCCGGCGCCCTGAGCGGCGCGCGCAATGACGCATGGACGCTGCCGGTGTTGGCCGCCGCCGTGTTCGCGCTGTCGGCGGCCAGCAGCTGGCTGCTGAGGCGCCATCCCGCCACCCGACGCTTCGTCTGAAAGGCCTACATCTTCAAGGGGTTATGCCGTAGCTGGCACGCATCGACCAGCTGCGGCATAACTTCACCAAGCTTCGCAGATCTTCACGGGCGCGGGGTAAGGGCTTGGGGTACAATTCACGGCTTATTTGATCGGCCAGCACCGATTTTTCTTCGCGCCAGCACGGAACGCACCCAGCGGATTTCAAAGCCGCCAGGCAAATGCTTCTCCGTCCTGGCTTTTTTATCCGAGCGGGGGGAATCATGACCGACATCGGTCGGATGGCACATGTAGTGCCAGCTCGCACCCAGCTACCCGTCAGCGCGTATTTTGACGAAGCCCTCTTTGCCCGCGAGCAAGAACTCATTTTCAAGCAATCCTCACAATACGTCGGCCACCAGAAAGTGGTGCCCGAAAACGGGGATTGGCGTACGTTGGTCCAGGAAGACGGAGGGCGCGTGCTGGTTCGCAACCAGCAAGGCGTCGAACTCATCTCAAATGTCTGCCGCCATCGCCAGGCTTTGATGCTTGGCGGCGAGACCGGCAATGTGGCCGGCAACTGCAATACGCATGGCAATCTGAAGGCAACCGGCGGCAACATCGTCTGCCCCTTGCATCGCTGGACGTACAACAACCAGGGCGAGTTGTTGGGCGCGCCGCAGTTCGCCACCACGCCCTGCATGAACCTGCAGAAGTTCCGCCTGCGCGACTGCCATGGCTTGCTGTTCGAAGGCCCGCGCGATCCGGCCGCCGACATGGCGCCGTTGTTCTCGCGTCCGGAATTCGACTTCGGCGACTACGTGCTGGACCACGTCGAAGTGCACCAGTGCAACTACAACTGGAAGACCTTCATCGAGGTCTACCTGGAGGACTACCACGTCGGTCCGTTCCACCCGGGCCTGGGCCGCTTCGTCACCTGCGACGACCTGAGCTGGGAGTTCAACGACTGGTACAGCCTGCAGAAGGTCGGCGTGCACAACGCCCTGGCGCAGCCCGGGTCCGACGTCTACAAGCAGTGGCATGACCGGCTACTGGCGTTCCGCGAAGGCGACGCGCCCGATTTCGGCGCGGTCTGGGTCACGTACTTCCCGACCCACATGATCGAGCTGTACCCGCACGTGCTGGTGCTCTCCACGCTGTACCCAAAGGGTCCGCAGGAAACGGTGAACGTGGTCGAGTTCTACTACCCCGAGGAAATCGCCGCCTTCGAGCGCGAGTTCGTCGAGGCGCAACGCGCCGCCTACATGGAAACGGCTATCGAGGACGACGAGATCGCCGAGCGCATGGACGCGGGCCGCAAGGCGCTGATGCTGCGCGGCGTGAACGAAACCGGTCCTTACCAGTCGCCCATGGAAGACGGCATGCAGCACTTCCATGAATGGTATCGCCGCATCATGCAGGAGCGGGTCTGAAGCCAGGGCCCCCGAGGCCCCTCGCCCGCTGGGGCCCGGCAGTGAACAGCACCCCATGGGATGGAGCTCCATCCCATGGGGTGTTTTTCATGGCGTCAGGCCGGGAGCTTTTTTCCGATCAGATGCTCGACAAGCAAGCGCGTGGCTGCAAGCAGATGCTTCGGGTCACGCACGCACAGCATCAAGGGGCGATACGCCCAGGTTTCCTTGAGCGGCCTGACCACGATGCCCAACTGTTCGACAAACGGGTAGGCGGCGATGGCGGGAAGAATCGCGACGCCCAGCCCGACCGACACCATCTTGCGCACGCTTTCAAAACTCGTCGCGTGGCCGCGCTCCTTCAGAGTCCTGCCTAGAATCGTGGCCTGATGCCGGTACAGGCTCAATAGCGCGCTATCGCGCTGCATGCCGATGAAAAATTCGTCGAGCATGTCCGATAGCGTCAAGTCGTCGCGGCTTGCAAGCCCGTGGCCGGGCGGCAGGATCGCGACCAGCTCGTCATGCTCCCAGCGGATGATGTGCAGATCACCGCCATCGACCGTACCCGAGAACAGGCCGATATCCGCGCTGCCCGTGCGGACCGAATGGATAACCTCGACGCTGGTGAACTCGTCCAACTCAACATCGATACCCGGGTTTTCAGCAATAAAACTGGCGATCTTGCCAGGCAGAGATCCAGAAATCGCCGACATATGGGCATGGACCCTGATAAATCCGCTAGTGCCGCCACGGATCGCCTCCATGTCGAACATCATGCGTTGAAGCGGGCCAGACAGATCGCACAACCGAGCCAGCAATATCTCACCGGCGGCAGTCGCCGCCACGCCGCGGTCATGGCGTTCGAGCAACGCTAAGCCACAGCGGTATTCAAGATCCGAAATTCTGCGGCTGATGGCCGAAATGGCGATGTGCTCCCGTTCAGCCGCCCGGGCAAGAGATCCTTCCTCAACCGCCGCCGCAAATAGCCGCAATGAAGTGAGATCGATGTCCTTGAGAGACCAGCCATGAGCAGTTGCCATACCCATCAGTTGTCAGACCGAGATTGATCCCGCGAGCCCAAGCCCCCCGGGCGGAGGAAAACTCTATCACGCCGAGCGCTTTTGGAACCTAGGAATCGATAAAAGTAGTAAGTAGACAAATTTTTGTGATTACTAGGGATGCTCGAACGCCCAAACATGGGTCGAGCCGTTTCCGACAGGGCGGATAAATCAGAGCGCTTGATAGCAGAAAGCTGCATTGCCGAATGGCGAATTCCCCCTGTCGCGGACCGCTGATAAATTGATTGCCGATCCACGCAAGCACAAAAATGTCGAGCCTTCGCTATCCGCCAATGCCTTTGGCAAGAGCGAGCAGGCGGCAAGTGATCGACTTCAATTCTGGAGGGACAACCGACATGAACGGCCAACTTACTACGGCGCCTGACAAGGTCAACAAGAAATTCGAAATCAGGGGCTTGAACCACATCGCGATGGTCTGCGCCGACATGAAACGCACGGTGGATTTCTACCAAGGCGTGTTGGGAATGCCGCTGATCAAGACCCATGTTTTCGACCACGGGCAGCACTTCTTCTTCGACATGGGCTGCGGCGCATCCTTCGCCTTCTTTTGGTTGCGGGATGCGCCTGCGGCTTTGCCGGGCCCGACCGTTCCGTCGATACTGCATTTCGAAACCCCGATCGGTGCAATGAATCATTTCGCGTTCAATGTCGATGCCGCCCTGATCCCCGAGTATCGGGAACGGCTGATTGCCGCGGGGGTCGAGGTATCCAAGATCGTGCATCACGACGATGTGTCGCCGAACGGGCTCAATGTGACGCAGCAAGAGCACAAAAGCACCTGGGTCTCCTCGATTTACTTCAGGGATCCAGACGGCATTCAACTCGAATTCGCAGGTTGGAGACGAGTATTCACCGAAGCGGACGTCCGGCACGAGCCCGCGACAGCCGTGGACGCCCCTCGCCACAAGCGCGAGACGATCGACGCCTGATATTGCCAATACGAACCCCATCAAGAACAGAGAGAACATATGCCTCGTGTCCGCCAAGTACCCCTGTCTGAAATCCATGCCAATGGCCGCCCATACTACGAGAGGCTTTTCAAGGGCGGCGACCCGACGGTCAATCCGGGCACGGCCACCGGCACGCCGGGACACTGGTGGTCCACCATTGCATTGCGGCCATATATCTTCGACCATGCCGCCGCGCACATGGGCATGCTGGGACTGTTCGGGGCAGAAGCGTCCAGTCAGTTGGACCCCAGGGCGCGCGAAATCGCGTTGATGCGGGTTGGCTTCCTGATGGCGAGCCAGTTCGTCTACTCGCAACATTGCAAGATCGCAGACGTGCTTGGCATTCCGCAGGCCAAGATCGACGCGATCCAGCACTGGAATGTGGAGCCTGACTTGTGGACGCCGCTCGAGCGCGCGATTCTGGCCTATGCCGACGCGATCGTGCTCGACCGCGGCCGCGTTCCCGACGGCGTCTTCAATGCGCTGCACACGCTCATGAAGGACGAGGACATTGCCGAGATCACATATCACATCGGCGGCTACATGCTGCACGCCTCTTTCTGCCGGGCGCTGCGTCTTGAATGGGACGATGTGCCGGAACGCGTCCAGGAGGTCCCCTGGCCCGAAGGTACCGACCTCGTCGCCATCAAGAAGAAACGGGCGGATTCACACCGTAGCAACGCGGCTGAGCAATCCCATCGTTGAAACGGGTGCCTGGCGCCCGCTGAATCAAACGAAGAAACAAATCTGAAGAGATATGCCTGATGAAAATAACGGTTTCCGATGGAGCCTACGACGCCTATGTAGCACGGCCCCAGGCAATTTCCGCACCGGTCGTCGTAGTCATCCAGGAGATTTTCGGTGTGAATGCCGATCTCCGGGCGACATGCAATGAACTCGCGGCCATGGGCTTCATCGCCGTGTCGCCCGATCTTTTTTGGCGCGCCGCGCCGGGCATCGAATTCAACAAGCTGAACAAGCAGGAGTGGCGACAGGCATTCGAGCTGTACAAGGCGTTCGATATCGACCGCGGCGTGCAGGATATCGCGGCAATGATCGACGCCGCGCGATCGATCTCAGGCGGGAACGGCAAAGTCGGCGTCATGGGCTTTTGCATGGGAGGCCTCATGGCCTACCTCACAGCCGCCCGCTGCGAGGTCGACGCGGCGGTCGCCTACTACGGCGGCGGCACCGATCTGCACCTGAAGGAAGCGGATCAGGTGACCGCGCCACTGATGATGCATCTGGCCGATGCGGATGAGTTCATTCCCGCGGACTCCCAGGCGCGCATCAAGGCCGCGCTGGAGGGCAGGACCGGTACCGAGGTCCACGGTTATCCCGGCTGCAACCATGCTTTCGCGCGGCGCGGCGGATCGCATTATGACGCGCATGCCGCCGCGCTCGCGAATCAGCGGACGCAGACCTTCCTGCGCCGATCTCTCGGCGCCTGACACCTCCGCCAATCGATAGTCTCAAGCATCCCGCACACCGCAAAATCCGGGCTTGCCGCTCAGCGCCCATTTCCTGCCGTTTTCCCTTTCGAGGGCCTAGCGCCCATTGGAGTCCCTATGCCGCACACCGTACACGTCAGTGCCATTGTTCACGCGCCGCTTGAAAAGGTCTGGGCCTGCTTCCGCGATTTCGATGGGCTGGCGCGCTGGCAGCCAGGCGTTGCAGAAAGCCGGATCGAAGAGGGAGGACGTCATGACGCGGTGGGTTCCGTGCGGTACTTGACGGGCAAGTCGTCCGGCTTTGTGCGCGAGAAACTCCTGATGCTGGACGATCCCGGCACCACGCTGCGCTACGCCGTCATCGAAACCAGCCTGCCCTTGCGCGATGGCATCGCTGGCGTGTCGCTGCATCCCATCACTGAAAGCGGACATACGCTGGTGCAATGGTGGGCGGACTTCCGGGTCGAGGGCGCGCCACTGAGCGATGTGGCGAACGCCATGCAGGCTATGTACGCGACGGCGCTGGCGGCGCTGGATGCGAAGCTGCGCGAGGAGTGACTGCACTCATCCGCGCGCCCCATTGCGCGCCAGCGCCCGGGCTCACCGGCCGGGTTCAGCGGCCCACTACGCCCGCCACGGTGCGCTCGCCGATGGCCAGGCCGACCGTCATGCCCACGCCCGAATGCATCACCGCCACCGTCGTGGCCGGGTCCACCGGCATGACGGAGAACGGCGCCGGGCCGTGCGCGCCATAGACGCCCTGCCAGCGCTCCAGCACGCGCAGGCGCGCGCCCAGGGCCTGGGACGCCAGGTCCAGCATGGCGTTGTCGACCGCCTCGTCGTTGAACGGCAGCGCATCCTGGCCGTAGCGGTGCGAATCGCCGATGATCAGTTCGCCATAGGGCGTGGGGCTGATCAGCAGATGGATGCCGTTCTCCAGCAGCATGGGCGTGCGCGCCTGGATCACCTCGCGCAGCGCCAGCGCCGACGGCAGATCCGAGAACGCGCCGTAGTGCACGCAGGACAGGCCGGTCAGCAAGGGGCGGTCCAGCGCGATGGGATGGGTTTCGAACGCGGCGCGCAGCATTTGCAGGCGCGTGACCTCCAGGTTCATCGGCGCAAAGCGCTCAGGCAGCAGGGTCAGGTAATCATGTCCGGGGCAGACGAACACGTGCCCGCCCTTGAACTCGCCCGCCGAGGTGCACACCAGTCCGCCCTCGACCGCGCGCGCCAATGTGCCGGTAATGAACTGCACGCCCAGCGACTCCGCCAGGTAGCTCGTAATGGCCGGCAGCGCCTCGCGCGAATAGATCTGCAGATCGTCATGCCCTTGCAGGCCCGCGCAGTGGTGCGCCAGCTGGCCGCCATATAGTGCGGCCACCTCGCGGCCCGACAGCAGGTTGGCGCGATAACCCTCCTGGCGCATGCGCGTGTCGGCGAACTCCTGCAGCACGTCCGCCTCTTCGGCGTTGCGGGCCAACACCAGGGCGCCGTTGGCGCGCACATGAAAGCCCGCCCGGTCCGCCAGTTCCAGCCACAGCTCGCGCGCCTGCTGGGCGTGCGACAGCATCATGCCGGGCGCCTGGCCCGTCACGATGACCTGGCCGAAGTTGCGGATGGTGGCGCCATGCGCCTGGCGGCTGCGCTCGATCACGGCCACCGACAGGCCGCGCTTGGCGGCCGCCCAGGCATGGGCGATGCCCAGCATGCCGGCGCCCACCACGACTACGTCGAAATTTTTCATCTGTGGAACATTGCAAAGGGAAATGCGGCGGGAGCCGCCCTAGCGGGCAGCCCCGGGGCGCGGCGGCAGCCAGCGCCGCCGCGATCAAACGGACTTACTTCTTCTTCGGCTCGGACTTGCCGTCGTAGCGCTTGGTCCACTCGGCGATGATGCGGTCGCGGTTGGTGGCGGCCCAGGTGAAGTCGTTCTTGATCATGCGCTGCATCAGGTCGGCCGGCAGGTTCGGATTCGACGTGGCGATCGACGGGATGGCCAGCACCGCGAAGTTGGCCTTGTACAGTTCATTGGCCTCGCGGCTGGCGGAGAAGTCGGCCAGCTTGCGCGCGGCTTCCAGGTTCTTGGTGCCCTTCATGATGGCGGTGGCTTCGACTTCCCAGCCTAGGCCTTCCGAGGGGAACACGGCTTCGACCGGGGCGCCGTCAGCCTTCAGCTTGGCGGCGCGGTAGTCGAACGACACGCCGATCGGGAATTCGCCCGCGGCGGCCATATTGCACGGCTTGGAGCCCGAGTGCGTGTACGAACCGATGTTCTTGTGCAGGGCGTCCATGTAAGCCCAGCCCTTCTCTTCACCGAAGATCTGCAGCCAGGCGCTGACGTCCAGGAAGCCGGTGCCCGACGAAGCCGGGTTCGGCATCACGATCTTGCCGGCGTACACCGGCTTGGTCAGATCCTGCCACGAGGTGGGCTTGGGCAGCTTCTGCTTCTCGGCTTCGATGGTGTTGAAGCAGATGGCAGCGGCAAAGCCGTCCATGCCGACCCAGCTGGGCTCGGCCTTGGCGTCGCGCATGTTGGCGGCGATCTGGTCCAGGCCCTTGGGGGCGTAGGGCTGCAGCATGCCCTCCTTGTCCATCAGGCCCAGCGAGGTGCCGGCCAGGCCCCAGACGGCGTCGGCCTTGGGGTTGTTCTTTTCGGCCAGCAGCTTGGCGGTGATGATGCCGGTGGAGTCGCGCACCCACTGGATCTTGATGTCGGGATAGGCCTTCTCGAACGCGGCCTGGTAGGCCTTGATCTGGTCGGCTTCGAGCGCGGTGTAGACCGTCAGTGTGGTCTCGGCGGAGGCGGCGCCCATCACGCCCGTCAGGGCGGCGGCCAGTGCAAGCAGCTTGTAGCGATTCATGAAGTACTCCGTTGGTAAGCGGAAAAAAGGCTGAGAAGGTCCTCGGGGCTGGCTTGGGCCGGCCCCGTCAGGCGGTGCAGACAGGTGATGGAACGTTTAGGGGCGCTGGCCCGCGGACAAACGGGATTCGATGTCGGCGATCACCGCGGGCAGGTCGGCGACGGTGTCGATCAGGTAGTGCGGCGCGGCGGGCGACAGCTCCAGGCTGGCGGCGGTGCGCGCTTTCTGGCGGCCTGCGTCATCCAGGCTCAGGTATTCCTCCAGCGTCAGGCCGGCGGCGTTGCCCGACAGCAGCAGGCCCACGGTCCACATGCCGGCGCGGCGTCCTTCTTCGATGCCGGGCGCGGTGTCGTCGACCTTGACGCAGGCGGCCACGTCGGACAGGCCGAGCTCGACCACGTTCTTCAAAGCCATCGCGGGCGCCGGCCGGGCGCGCGGCACGTCGTCACTGGCGACGATGCAGTCGGGCTCCAGGCCTTCGGAGGCGGCGCGTTCCACCACGCGGCGCATGACGCTGGCCGGATAGCCCGAGCACGAACCGATCTTCAGGCCGTGCTGGCGCAGGGCGCGCAACAGTTCGACCGCGCCGGGGATCGCCGCGGAATACTGGGCGACCTTGTCCAGCTGCATCGGCAGGAAGCGCTCGTAGATGGCGGTCACGTCGTCATCGGTGGGCAGGCGGCCGAACTGGGCCTGGTACTGGCCGGCGATCACGGCATCGTTGCAGAGCGTGCGGATGTGGTCCCACTTGCCCATGCCCATCGGGCCGCGGGCCTGCGCCAGCGACATTTCCACGCCGAACTGCGAGAACGCGTCCACGAACACCTTGGTGGGCGCGAAGGAACCGAAGTCGACCAGCGTGCCGGCCCAGTCGAAGATCACCGCTTCCAGGCGGACGGGCAAAGGCGAAACAGTCATGAGGGTCTTCCTTGAAAAATCGTTCAATGGGCCGCGGGACGGCGCCAGGCCTGGCTGCGCGCCACCAGCGCGCGGCTGGCCAGATGCAGGACCATGGCAGCGGCGGCCGAGCTGGCCATGATCACGGTGCACATGGCGGCGGCGGGGCCAATGAAGCCGGCGTCATCCATGTTCAGCACCGCGACCGCGGCCAGCACCGTCGAAGGGCTGTACAGGAATACGACTGCGGACACCGTCGTCATGGCGGAAACAAACAGATAGCGGGCCACGTCCAGCGCCGCAGGCAGGCACATCGGCAGGGTCACGCGCAGGAAGGTCGTCAGGCGCGGCACCTTCAGCGACGCCGAGGCCGCTTCGAACTCGGGGTCCAGCGCGTTGAGCGCGGTGGCGGCCGTCAGGTGCGCGCTGGTATAGAAGTGGATGACGGTGCACAGGACCAGCAGCGGCATGGTGCCGTACAGCACGTTCAGCGGGTTCGACAGGCTGTTGAAGAAGAAGATGTAGCCCAGGCCCAGCACCAGGCCGGGCACGGCCATGGGCATCAGCGCCAGCATGCCGACCATGCCGCGCAGGCCGCGCGCCAGCTGGCCGCGGGCGGGCACCTTCTCCATCATCCATGCGCCCGTGAAGACCACGGCCGTGCCGATCAGGGCAGTGCAGAACGCCAGCTGCAGGCTATTGCGCCAGGCCAGCCAGCCGCCGCCGTCCATATTGTCGAAGTCATACGAACGCAGCGACATCGACAGGTTGTAAGGCCACATCTTCACGAAGGACGCCCACACCGCCACGCCGATGATCAACAGCAGGAACGCCGCCAGCACGCCGGCCAGCGTCAGGAAGGCGGCATCGCGGCGGCGGTTGGGGCCGGCGGCGTAGGGCTGGGCCCGGCCGCTCATCTGGGCGCCCTGACGGGCGCGCAGCCGCCGGTCCAGGGCGAAGGTCAGGATCGCCGGGAGCAGCAGCAGGATGCCGATGGCCGCGCCCTTGGGGAAATTCTGCTGGCCGACCACGGCCTTGTAGGCCTCCATCGCCAGCACGTTGTAGTCGCCGCCCACGACCTTGGGCACGCCGAAGTCGGTCACCGTCAGCGTGAACACCACGCAGCAGGCCGAGAACACGGCGTAGCGGGTACCCGGCAGGGTCACCGTCAGGAAGGTTCGCAAGGGGCCGGCGCCCATGGCGCGCGCGGCGTCGTAGAGACGGCCGTCGGCCAGGGCCAGGCCGGTCAGAAGAATCATGAGCGCGTGCGGGAAGGTATAGAACGCCTCGCCCACGACGATGCCCCAGAAGCCGTAGATGGTCGCGCCGCCGGTCAGGCCCTTGAGCAGGCCCTGGTTGCCCAGCAGGTACACCAGCGCAATGCCCGGCAGCAGCGACGGCGCCAGCAACGGCAGCAAGGCGACGGTGCGCAGCAGGCCCTTGCCCGGCAGGCGCGTGCGCGTCAGGCCGTAGGCGAATCCGTAGGCGCAGGGCACCACCAGCAGCGTGGTCACGACGCCTACCGCGAGGCTGCGCGCGACCATGGCCATGAAGCCGTCGCCGCCGATGATGTCCGCCAGCACCGACAACCCGGCCCAGGCGCCGTCGCTGTCGGTCACCGACCGGATCAGGATCGCGGCCAGCGGCAGCGCCAGGAACAGCAGCAGGCCCAGCGCCAGGGCGCCCTGCCCGGTGGCGAAGCCAAGGGCACCGATCCAGGCCGGCAGCGGGCGGCGGCCGAGCATCGGCGCAGGCGCCGCGATGCTGGCTGGGGCCGGGGCGGCCGTGGTGGAGGAACGGTTCATGGCGGGATCAAGCGTAGGCGCGTATCGCATGGCGCGGCAGCTCCACCCAGCAGCGGCTGGCGGCGTGAGGACCCAGCAGGGCGTCTCCGATTTCGGGGGACACGATGGAATGCACCGTGCTGCCGGGCACGCCTTCCAGGCGCAAGGCCAGGCGATAGCCTCGGCCCAGGAACACGCCGTCGAGCACGTCGGCCAGCATGGCATTCGGCTGCTCCGGCCGAGCGGTGCTGACGCGCACCGCTTCCGGCCGCACGAACAGCTTGCCGCTGGCGGCGTCCAGCGCCTCGTCCACGGCCAGCTCCTGGCGTCCCACGCGGGCGCGGTGCGCATCCAGGCGTTCGAACGGCAGCCAGTTCGCTTCGCCCACGAAATCGGCGATGAAGGCCGAACCCGGCTGGCGGTAGAGTTCCCGCGGCGTGCCGTATTGCTCGATGATGCCGCCATTCATGACGGCGATGCGGTCGGCCATCACCATGGCCTCTTCCTGGTCATGCGTGACCATCAGCGTGGTGATGGACAGGCGCTTCTGCAGGGCGCGCAGTTCGATGCGCAGATGCTCGCGGACGCGGGCGTCCAGCGCCGACATGGGCTCGTCCAGCAGCAACAGCGACGGCGACGGCGCCAGCGCGCGCGCCAAAGCCACGCGCTGCTGCTGCCCGCCGGAAATCTGTCCCGGATACTTGTCGGCCGCGCCAGCCAGCCCGACCAGCGTCAGCATTTCCTCGACGCGGTTGGCGACGTGGTTGCGGTGCGCGCGCTTGCCGCTCAGGCCGTAGGCCACGTTCTGGGCCACGGTCAGATTGGGAAACAGCGCATACGACTGGAACAGGATGCCGTAGTCGCGCGCCTGCGGTTCAGCATGCGAGATGTCGCGCCCGGACAGCACGATGGTGCCGCTGTCCTGCCGCTCCAGGCCGGCGATGGCGCGCAGCAAGGTGGTCTTGCCGCAGCCCGAGGGCCCCAGCAGGCACACCAGCTCCCCGGCGCGGATGTCGAGCGAGACGTCCGACAGCGCGGTATGGCTGCCAAAGCGCTTCACCAGATGCCTGACAGAGAGAAATGCGGTATCGCGTTCGGCCATGGGGCCTCCGGTTTGGGAACGAAGGCAGTATGGAAGACGCGTATTGAGTGTTTATGACACTTCGCGCAAATGCAGTAATAAAAACATCAAATTATTTTGGTGTACTGGCGGTCTTGCGCATTGCGCCCATATTCCGCCCCCAAAAAACCGTGCTTGTCGCCGAACTCAAATCCTTCTACGCCGTGGCCCGCTGCGGCACCGTCACCAAGGCCGCCGCCCAGTTGGGCGTCAGCCAGCCCACGGTGACGGGGCAATTGCGCCAGTTGGAGTCCCGTTACGGCGTCGAACTGTTTCATCGCCAGGGGCGCGGCATGCGCCTGTCGGACGCCGGCCACAGCCTGATGCCCATGGTGGAGAAGCTGGTCCAGCAGGAAACCGAGATCGATTTCCGCCTGCGCGACGCCAGCGACCTGCGCGAAGGCAATCTGCGCATCGGCGCCACCGGCCCCTACTACATCATGGATACGGTGCGCGCCTACAACCAGCGCTACCCGGGCATAGACCTGACCCTGGCCATCGGCAATTCGCAGACCATGCTGCAGGCGCTGCATGACTATCGCATCGAGATTGCCACCTCATCCTTTCTGATGGATGACAAGCACCTGTACCGGCGCATGATCGCCGCCGATCCCATCCGGGTGGTGGCGCATCGCGGCCATCCGCTGGCGCGCCACAGCCAGGTCCGCCTGGCCGATCTGGCCGAACACGCGCTGCTGTTGCGCGAACCCGGCTCCATGACGCGGCAACTGACGGAAGACGCCTTGCTGGCGGCCGGCGTCGCCGTGCGCCGCACGCTCGAAATCGGCAGCCGCGAGTCGATCCGCCAGGCCATCCTGTGCGGACTGGGGATCAGCCTGATCCCCTCGCGCGAGATTCCCTCTCATCCCGAACTGGCGGCCCTGGACATCGAGGGCGCCGACATCGTGATGCATGAATACCTGTACTGCCTGCGCGAGCGCCAACCGGTGCAGTTGATCGCGCGCTTTCTGGAGATGGCGCCAGCCGCCGGCTGAGCGCCGCCCTCCCCTATGCGGCCACCCAGGAGACAACCATGGCCTTGACCCTGCAAGATATCGAACAGATTTTCCTGGAGCGCGGGCACCGCTCCTACGACGGCGAATCCGTCAGCCACCTGCGGCATGCGCTGCAAACCGCGGCGCTGGCCGAACGCCACGGCGCCGGCGCCCACCTGATCACCGCCAGCCTGCTGCACGACCTGGGCCACCTTATCGCCGACCGGCCGGGCACGCCCACGCTGCGCGGCCTCGACGACAAGCACCAGTACTTCGTGCTGCCCTTCCTGCGCGGCCTGTTCGGCCCGGCGGTGCTGGACCCGATCCGGCTGCATGTGGAGGCCAAGCGCTACCTCTGCTATGTGGAACCGCAATATGAAGCGTCGCTCTCGGAGGATTCGAAGCGCAGCCTGGCGCTGCAGGGGGGCAGTTTCGATGCGGGCCAGGCGGTGGATTTTGCGAGCATGCCGGGCGCGCCGGATGCGATCCGCCTGAGGCGCTGGGACGACATGGCCAAGGTCCCCGGCTTGGCCACGCCGCCCCTGGATCACTTCCTGGAGATCGCCGAGAGCGTCTCCGGGCGGGTCAAGCTGGCTGCCATCTGGTAGGGCTGGCGGGAAAACCGTGCGTCCTGGCGGCCCAGACGACCGCCAGCGTCGCCGCCAGCAGCGCCAGCAGGGCTGGCACGAATGCAGCCACGCCCAGGCGTTCGAGCAACGCGCCGCCAACCACGCCGCCCGCGGCGATGGCCGTGTTCCACGCCGTCACCAGCATGGACTGCGCGACGTCCGCGGCATCGCCGGCCGTCTTGGCCAGCGCCGTCTGGAACAACGTCGGCGAGCCGCCGAACGCCACGCCCCAGGCGCCCACAGACAGATAGAGCATGGCCGGCATGCCGCCCGCGATGCCCAGCGCCAGCGCGGCCAGGCCGAACAGGGCTATGCAGGCCAGGGTCAGCGCCCGCAGATGGCGATCGATCAACGCTCCTACCACCCAGATGCCGAGCAGCGAACTCAGTCCGAACACCAGCAACACCAGTTCGGTGCTGGCAGCCATCCCCACCGAGGCCAGGAACGGCGCGATATAGATGTAGAGAATGTTGTGCGCCAGCACGAACGCCAGCACCGCGAACAGCACCGGACGCACGCCGGGCAGCAGGAATACGCGCCGTAGCGGCAGTTGCCGGCCCCGGGTTTGTCCCGCAAAGTCCGGCACCCGCAGGCGCACCCAGACCATCAGGATGAGCGCCAGCCCGCTCATGATGCCGAAGCCGATGCGCCAGCCCCACAGCGAGCCCAGCAAGGTTCCGGCCGGCACGCCCAGCGACAGCGCCAGCGGCGCGCCCAGCATCGCCACCGCGATTGCGCGGCCCTGCTGGTGCGCCGGCACCATGCGCGCGGCGTAGCCGGCCACCAAGGCCCACAACAGCCCCGCCGACATGCCCGCCAGGAAGCGCGCAGCCATCGTCAGTACATAGGCGGATGACAGCGCGGTCACGGTATTGGCCAGCACGAACCCGGCGATCGCCGCCAGCAGCAGCGGACGCCGGCGGACGCCCCGGGTGGCGGCGACCAGCGGAATCGCCGCCACCAGCGAGCCGATCGCGTAGATGGTGACGGTCTGGCCGATGCTGGCCTGGGACACGGCCAGGCCCTGCGCCATCTGCGGCAGCAGCCCGGCCGGCAGCGCCTCGGTCAGGATCGTGATGAAGCCCGCCATGGCCAGCGCCAGCAGGGAGCCCCACCGCAAGCGATCGCAAGCGGCAGCGGGGGGATGCGCGGGCGCAGGGCGCGGGCGCGAGGAAAACGCGGAATCTGTCATGGGTGGCATCTAGGTTGAAGCAGGAGAACCCAGACAATAGATGCGCCGGGATTAAAGAAAAAGTAGGCTACATTTCCTTCTTATGCGGAACTGGATGTCCGCAATCGAGGAAAGAAATGGACAGCCTGAATGGCTTTGTCGTGTTTGTGCAGGTGGCCGAAACGCGCAGCTTCGTCGCCGCCGGCCGGCAGCTCGGCGTGTCGGCCTCCGCCATCGGCAAAAGCGTGGCGCGGCTGGAAGCAAAGCTGGGGGTGCGCCTGTTCCACCGCAGCACGCGCAGCGTCACGCTGACGGCCGAAGGCATGCTGTTCCTGGAACGCAGCCGCCGCATCCTGGCCGAAATCGAGGCGGCCGAACTGGAGCTGTCGCGTGCGGCAGGCGCGCCGCGCGGACGCCTGCGCGTCAGCCTGCCGCTGGTCAGCGGACTGGTGCTGCCGATACTAGGCGAGTTCATGCGCGAATATCCGGAGATCGAACTCGATCTGGATTTCACCGACCGCATGGTGGATGTGATTGAAGAAGGCTTCGATGCCGTGGTACGCACGGGCGAACCGGCCGACTCCCGCCTGTCGGCGCGCCGCCTGGGTTCATTCCAGATCCTGCTGGTCGCCTCGCCCGCCTATCTGGCCAGCCGGGGCACGCCCCGGACGCCGGCCGATCTGTTGCATCACAGCTGCCTGCACTACCGCTTTCCCAGCAGCGGCAAGCTGGAGACCTGGGCGCTGCGGCAAGCCGAAGGCGAACCAGAACTGCAACTGCCCGTCTCGATGATCTGCAACAACATCGAGACGCGCGCCTGCTTCGCGCTGCAAGGGTTGGGGATAGCCTACCTGCCGGACTTCGCCATCCGCGAGCCATTGGCGGATGGAAGCCTGGTGCAGGTCCTGGCGGGACAGGCGGAGCGCACCAACGTCTTCCATGTGCTCTGGCCCGCCAGCAAGCAGCCGTCGCCCAAGGTACGGGCCCTGGTCGATTTTCTCTGCTCGAGAGTGTTCGCGGACGCCAAGGCGGCCAAGTCCGCCGGCCGGTCCAGGCGATAGGAAGCCGCCCGGCGCGCCGTCCCGCAAAGTCCCGGCGGCTTGCGGCAAGAAAGCCGGGGCGTTGCGCCCCGGCCTGCAGAACCTACGCGCCCGTGGCCACCGGCCGGGCCGGGTCGCTGCACCACTCGCTCCAGGAGCCCGGGTACAGGCGCGACCCTGACAAGCCGGCGATCTCCATCGACAGCAGATTGTGGCAGGCCGTAATGCCCGAGCCGCACTGGTGCACGATGGCTGCGGGATCGCGGCCGTCCAGCAGGCTGGCGAATTCCTCGCGCAATTGCGCGGCGGGCTTGAAGCGGCCGTCGGCCTGGAGGTTCTCGCCGTTGGGGCGGTTCAGCGCACCCGGAATGTGGCCTGCCACCGGATCCATGGGCTCGACCTCGCCGCGGTAGCGGTTGACCGCGCGCGCATCGATCACGGTGAAAGCCTGGCGGGAAATATTGTCCAGCACCGCCTGGGCGTTTACCGAACCCGCGAGCGAGGCACCCGGCTCGACCGGATCGCCCGCGCGCACGGCGGCCGCGGCTTCGGTCGTGGTCGGCAGTCCGGCCGCGGTCCACGCCTGCCAGCCGCCATCCAGCACGGCCACCTGATCGTGTCCCAGCCAACGCAGCATCCACCACAGGTGCGCGGCGTACATGCCGCCGCTGGCGTCGTAGGCCACCACCAGGGTCTGGGGCGTGACGCCATGCGCGGCCATCAACGCGCCGAATTCGCCGCGCGAGGGCAAGGGATGGCGGCCGTTCTTGCCGGTGCGGGCCGCGGACAGCTCGGTTTCATGGTCCAGGTAGCGGGCGCCGGGGATATGGCCGGCGTCATAGGCCTGACGGCCCGCCGCGTGGTTGCTCAGGTCGTGGCGCACATCGAACACGCGCACATCGGGCGCATCCAGGCGCGCGGCCAGGTCGGCGGCGGAAATCAGGGTCATCGTCATTCGGTGTGCTCCTGTAATGGTGCGTAGCTGTCGCGGGTCAGGCCGGCTTGGGATCGCGCATGGTGCGCCATATCGACAGCAGGCCCGCGAAAATGATCAGGCCCATCCCGGCCCAGGCCAAGGCGTCCAGCTGCTCGCCCCAGATACCCATGCCCAGCAAGGCCGCGAAGATGATGGTGCTGTACTGCAGTGCCGCGGTCAGCAACGCCGACCCCAGGCCGAAGGCCCGGGTCATGGCCAGCTGCCCGAAAAGCCCCGTCACACCCACGCCCAGCAGCGACAGATAGCCGGTCCAGTCGGCGTAGCCCCAGCCCTCGAACAGCAGTCCGGCCAGGCTGGACACGCACACGGCCACGGAGAAGAACAGCACGGTACGCCACTCGGGTTCCCCGACCCGGCCCAGTTGGCGGATCTGCATCATGGCGATGGCCGACATGGCGCCGGCGGTCATTCCCAGCAAGGCGGCCAGCCACTGGTCTTCGTTGATGCTGGGCCGCAGGACCGCGATCACGCCCAGGAACCCCAGCGCCACCGCCATAATGCGCACGGGGTCGCGCTGCGCCCCGCCCCAGCCCAGCATCCAACAGGCGATGAACAGCGGCGCGGTGTAATTCAGGCTGGTGGCCGTGGCCAGGGGCAGATGGGCGATGGCGAAAAAGCCCAGCCACATCGACGTGACGCCAGACAGGTTGCGCCACAGGTGCAGTTTCCAGCTGACGGGAATGATGGACTGGCGGCCGGCGCGGGCCCAGATCAGCAGCAGGATGACCGACGGCAGTCCGCGAAAGAGCACCACTTGCGGCAGCGAGGCGCCATGCTCGGTGCCGAGCTTCACGAACGAACCCATGATGGCGAACATGGCGGACGCCAGCAACATCCAAAGTGCCTGCATGGGGGGTCTACGCTAAGGGAAAAGTGAGGAGGAATAAGGGAAAGCGATACTATACTCTCCGTCACCGGAAGCGGCGCCGCGAGTCGGGGAACTGGCGGGCCGCAGCAGTGTCGAATCCCGGCATATCCTGCTCGCAGAGGAACACAAAAAACATGAAACGCATTGTCTTGTTCGTCCTGACCAACCTGGCCGTCATGCTCGTGCTGTCGGCCACGCTGCGCATCCTGGGCGTGGACCGCTACATCACCGCCAACGGCCTGAACCTCAACGCCCTGCTGATCTTCTCGGTCGTGGTGGGCTTCACCGGCGCGATCATCTCGCTCTTGATCAGCAAGCCCATGGCCAAGTGGAGCACCGGCGCCCAGGTGCTGGACCCGAACTCGCCGCGCAACCAGCGCGAAGCCTGGCTGGTCGACACCGTGCACCAGCTGGCCGACCGCGCCGGCATCGGCCGCCCGGAAGTCGCCATCTATGAAGGCGCGCCCAACGCCTTCGCCACCGGCGCGTTCAAGAACGACTCCCTGGTCGCCGTGTCCACCGGGCTGCTGGAAAGCATGAGCGAAGAAGAAGTCGCCGCCGTGCTGGCCCACGAAGTCGCCCACATCGCCAACGGCGACATGGTCACGCTGACCCTGATCCAGGGCGTGGTGAACACCTTCGTCGTGTTCCTGGCGCGCGTGGTCGGCTACTTCATCGACCGCGTGGTGTTCAAGAACGAACGCGGCATCGGCCCGGGCTACTACATCACCGTACTGGTCTGTGAGATCATTTTCGGCGTCCTGGCCTCGATCATCGTGGCCTGGTTCTCGCGCCAGCGCGAATACCGCGCCGACGCCGGCTCGGCCCACCTGATGGGCGCCCGCGAACCCATGATCCGCGCCCTGGCCCGCCTCGGCGGCCTGGAGCCGGGCGAACTGCCCAAGTCCTTCGAGGCCTCGGGCATCACCGGCAAGGGCGGCCTGGCGGCCATGTTCGCCTCGCACCCGCCGATTCCGGCCCGCATCGCCGCGCTGCAGAACGCCCGCGTGATCTAAGCCTTTCGCTCAGACGGGCCTCGCGCCCTGCAGCCCTGACTCGATGGCCCGCTTGCGCGGGCCATCGTCTTTTCCGGCTCCGGCCAAAAAAAGGCCCCCAGGATGCGAGGCAGACCCCGAAGAGGACTAACGATCAGGCATTCCTGCTTCAATGGGGTGGGCGCATAATTTCAGGGGCCTGGCGCCGGTCCTGGCTGTATGGATAGACGTGATGTCGAGGGCAGACCGTGTCTGAATCGAGTACGCACTCCCCGGCCCGCGGAACGGGCAGCTGGCTGGTTGCCGTGGGCACGTATACGCGGCCGATGCCGCATGTGCACGGCATAGGGCGCGGCATCCACTTGCTGAGGTTCGACGCCGCGACGGCCACGCTGCGTGAATTGCAGGTGGACAGCCATGGCGTCAATCCCTCTTACCTGTGCCATTCCGCGTCCCTCGGCCTGCTGTATGGCGTGAGCGAGCAGGAAGTAGGCGCCAGCATCGACGTCTACGCGGTCGACGACGCGGCCACGCTGCAGCATTTGCTCAATGTGCCTACCCCTGGCGCCAGCCCTTGCCACATCAGCCTGACCCCTGCGGCGGACCGCCTCTTCGTATCCAACTATGGCAGCGGCGAAGTCCTGAGCTACCGGCTCGACGGACAGGGGTTGCCCAGCGCCCCGCCCGACATCATCGTGCGCCATGGCAGCGGTCCGCGCAGCGACCGCCAGGCGAGCCCCCATGTGCATTGCGCCCAGCCGACCCCGTCCGGCGATGCGGTCTACCTGTGTGACTTGGGTACCGACAGCGTCGCCCGCCATGCCTTGCGGGGCGCCGCGCTGGATCTGCTCCCGGACCTGCAGGTGCAGATAGGTCCAGGTTCCGGGCCGCGCCACCTGCGGCTGAATCCGGCCGGTACCCGCGCCTTCGTGCTCAACGAACTGTCCAATAGCGTGAGCGTCGTTCAACTGCCCACGGCACGCGATCCCCATGCACACGCGCTCGCCCGGATCGGCACGCTGCCGGCAGATTGGCGCAACGCCAACTCCGCGTCCGCGCTTTGCCTGCATCCGAGCGGACGCTGGCTCTACGCGACCAACCGCGGCCACGACAGCATCGCAGGATTTCGGCTATTGGAATCCGCCCCTTGGCTTGAGCCGATAGGCTTGTGGCCCGCCGGCGGGCGCACCCCGCGGGACGCCGCCATCACCCCGGACGGCGGCTTCCTGCTGGTCGCCAGCCAGGACGAGCACCGCATTTCCTGCCTGCGCATCGACCCGGACAGCGGCCAGCTGCAGCCTGCAGGCGTGCCGTTTGCCATTTCCTCCCCGGCCTGCGTTCTTCCCTTGCTTCGGAAAGGAACCCCGAGGCCATGACAGCCGCTCGCCCTCCCGCATCGTCGTCACCCCGTGCCCTCAGCACTCGACAATGTTCACCGCCAGCCCGCCGCGCGCGGTTTCCTTGTACTTGGTCTTCATGTCGGCGCCGGTTTCGCGCATGGTCTTGATGACGGAATCCAGCGACACGTAATGCTGGCCGTCGCCGCGCAGCGCCATGCGGGCGGCGTTGACGGCCTTGATGGAGGCCATGGCGTTGCGCTCGATACAGGGGATCTGGACCAGGCCGCCGACCGGGTCGCAGGTCAGGCCCAGGTTGTGCTCCATGCCGATCTCGGCCGCGTTCTCGACCTGTTCGACCGTGCCGCCCAGGGCCGCCGCCAGGCCGCCCGCCGCCATCGAACAAGCCACGCCGACTTCGCCCTGGCAGCCGACCTCGGCGCCCGACAGCGAGGCGTTGTACTTGTACAGCAGCCCCACGGCCGCCGCCGTCAGCAGGAAATCGCGCACGCCCTCGCGATTGGAGCCGGGCACGAAGCGGTCGTAGTAGTGCAGCACGGCGGGGATGATGCCGGCCGCGCCGTTGGTCGGCGCCGTCACCACGCGCCCGCCGGCGGCGTTCTCTTCGTTGACCGCCATCGCGTACAGATTGACCCAGTCCATCACGGACAGGGGATCGGACAGCGTGCGCTCGGCGCGCTGCGTCAGGTTGCGGTACAGCTCGGGCGCGCGGCGGCGCACGCGCAGGGGGCCGGGTAGCTCGCCGTCGGCCTCGGGATAGTTGATGCCGCAGCCGCGCGACACACAGTCCTGCATCACCTGCCAGATGCGGTCCAGGCCGGCGTGCACCTCGGCCTCGTCGCGCCAGGTCAGCTCGTTTTTCATCATCAGCTGCGCCACCGACAAGCCGTTCTCGCGGCACATGGACATCAGCTCGCGCCCCATGCGGAACGGGAACGGCAACTGGTCGTGCGCGGCGATGACCTGACTGTTGGAGGCGCCGGCCGTCACCACGAAGCCGCCGCCCACCGACAGGTAGCGGGCTTCGCGCAGCGATTCGCCATTGGCGTCAAACGCATGAAACTTCATGCCGTTAGGATGCTCCGCCATGGCTTCGCGGCGGTAGAACATCATGTGTTCCTTTTCCACGAAGGGAACCGGATGGCGTCCCAGCAGCGGCAACTGGCGGCTGGCGCGCACCGACGCGATCATGCCGGCGATGGCGGCAGGGTCGACGGTATCGGGCGCTTCGCCCATCAGGCCCAGCAGCACGCCCTTGTCGGTGCCGTGGCCCTTGCCCGTGGCGCCCAGGGATCCGTAGAGCTCGGCGCGCACCCAGGTCACGCTGGGCATGAGCCCGTCGCGTTCCAGGCCTTGCGCGAACAACAGGGCAGCCCGCATCGGGCCCACCGTATGGGAGCTAGACGGGCCTATGCCTATCTTGAACAGGTCGAATACGGAAACGGCCACGCAACACTCCAATGCATCTACGAAGGATGAGGCAATGATACGCGCAGCCCAGTCCGCGCGCAGCAGGCACGGCAGGCGTATGCTGTATTGAGGGGACAGGTTCCCCCGCCAGCGCCGCGCATGCGATCATTACAGAATTATTACTTGTCATAAAAGAATGGAAACACGCCAGGATGTCCGGACTTATTACCCTGCTTGACTTCGCCGGCTACGTCGCCCTGCTCCTGTGGGGCGTGCACATGGTCCAAACAGGCGTGCAGCGCGCCTTCGGGGCCGCGCTGGGCGCGGCGTTGGGCAAGGCCCTGGGCACCCGGCTGCGGGCCTTCGCCGCCGGGCTGGGCATTACCGCCGCGCTGCAGAGCAGCACCGCCACCGGCCTGATGATCACCGGCTTTGCGGCCGGCGGCGTGGTCGGCCTGGCGCCGGCCCTGGCCGCCATGCTGGGCGCCAACGTCGGCACCACGCTCATCGTCCAGCTGCTGTCCTTCGACCTGACCTCGCTCGCCCCCATCCTGATCCTGGCGGGCGTCTGGATGTTCCGCCGCTATCCGCCGGGGCGCACGCGCGACCTGGGCCGCGTCTTCATCGGCCTGGGCCTCTTGCTGCTGTCGCTGCACCAGTTGGTCGAGCTGTTCCAGCCCTTCCAGACCGCGCCCATGCTGGGCATGATCCTGGACGCGCTGTCGACCCAGCCGGTGGCCACCGTGCTGCTGGCGGCCGCCTTCACCTGGGCGGCGCATTCCAGCGTGGCCGTGGTGGTGCTGGTCATGTCGCTGGCCAGCCACCACATGGTGGCCCCGCACGTCGCATTCGCGCTGGTGCTGGGCGCCAACCTGGGCACCGCCATCAACCCCATGATCGAAGGCGTGACCGGCGACGACCCGGCCGCCCGCCGCCTGCCGCTGGGCAACCTGCTGACCCGGGTGCTGGGCGTGCTGGCCGGCCTGATCCTGCTGCCCTACCTGCAGCCGATGATGAGCGAGCTGGCGTCCGACCCGGCCCGCGCCGTGGCCAACTTCCACACGCTGTTCAACGCCGTCATCGCCCTGGTGTTCCTGCCGCTGCTGACGCCCTATGCAGCCCTGCTGACCCGCTGGCTGCCCAAACGCGCGGATCCGAACGACCCGTCGCGACCCCAGTACCTGGACGAATGGGCCCATGACGTGCCGGCCGTGGCCCTCGGCAACGCCGCGCGCGAAGCGCTGCGCATGGCCGACATGCTGCAAACCCTGCTGCTCTACGCCCGCGCCGGCTTCAAGCGCGACAACCGCCACCGCATGGTGCAGGCGCGCCAGCTGGACGCCGCGCTGGACAAGCTGGAGAACGCCATCACCACGTACCTGGCCACCCTGGACCAGGAAAACATGACGCGCGACGACATCCAGCGCCTGGACGACATCCTCGCCTTCACCAGCAATATCGGCCATGCCGGCGACATCGCCCATCACGGCCTGCTCAGCCACGTCGCCAAGCTGCGCAAGCAGGGCTGGATGTTTTCGCCCGAGCAGCGCGCCAGCCTGGACGACACGCTGGGCCAGCTCATCGCCAACCAGCGCACCGCCGCGGCCTTGTTCGTCAATGACGACCTGCGCCAGGCCCGCGCGCTGGCGGGCGAGAAGGCGCGCTTCCGCTCGATCGAAACCCATGCGGCGGATACCCACCTGCAGAAGATCAAGGCAGGCGAGGTCGACGCGGCCGAAGTGGGCGCGCTCTACCTGGATATCCTGCGCGACATGAAGGGCATCAATTCCCACCTGGTGGGCGCGGCCGCCTACCCCTTGCTGGCGCGCCACGGCGAGCTGCTGCCCAGCCGCCTGCGCGAGGCAGGGAACTGAGAAGAAGAAAAAAGCCGACCCGCGAGGTCGGCTTTTTCAAATCGCGGCAAGAGGCGCTTTCGCCCCCTGCTCCGCTCCTACAAGTACCGCTTGAACCAATCCAGCATGCGCTTCCAGCCGTCCTGCGCTGCCTCGGCCTTGTAGCTGGCGCGGTAGTCCGCCAGGAAAGCGTGGTCGGCTTCCGGGTACACCACGAACTCCGAACGCCTGGCGTTGTCGTTGCCGGTGGCCAGCTTGGCCTTCATGGTTTCGACGTCGGCCAGCGGAATGCTGGCGTCCTTGCCGCCATACAGGCCCAACACCGGCGCGTGCAGTTCGTTGACCACGTCGAAGGCAAAGCGCTTGATCAACGGGCCATGGCCCACGCTGAGCTTGCCGTACCAGGCCACGGCGGCCTTCACGTCGGGGTTGTGCGCGGCGTACATCCAGGTCAGGCGGCCGCCCCAGCAGAAGCCCGTCACCGCCACGCGCTTGGGGTCGCCGCCATGCTCGGCCGCCCAGGCCACGCTGGCGTCCAGGTCGGCAAACACCTGTTCGTCCGGCACCTTGCTGACCAGCTCGGCAATCAGTTTCGGGATGTCGGTGTAGACCGAGGCGTCGCCCTGGCGCTGGTAAAGATTGGCGGCCACGGCCAGATAGCCGGCCTTGGCGACCCGGCGGCACAGGTCCTTGATGTGCTCATGCACGCCGAAGATTTCCTGCACCACCAGTACGATGGGCAGGTCGCGCCGGCCTTCGGGCGCGGCGTAATAGGCGGCGATCGTGCCGTCGGCCACGGGCAGCTTGAAATCCCCGTGGACCAGCCCCTGGGTGTCCGTGTGGATCACGGTGGGGGCGACATTGCCGGCTGCGGCGGAAAAACTCATGAAGAACTCCTGTGTAGGGATGATCAACCAAGCCGGATATCCCGCCAGCGCCTGCATGGCCTCGCGCCGATCCTAGTGCCGGTGGACATGCTCCACTTGCGGCGCGCCACGGCCGGCTTCGGCGTCGTGGTCGTGCCCGTGGTGCATCACCGTGGTGACGCTGTAGATCAGCGCCACGCCCACGCCGACCAGCAGCAACTGCGGGACGGCATCGGCCAGGGATACCCGTTCGTGCATCTGCGGCATCAGGTCGGCCACCGAGATGTAAAGGAAGCTGCTGGCCGCAACCACCAGGACATACGGCACCCATTCTTGCGCCTGCTGCAGCACGAAGTACCCTATTATGCCGCCCACGGCTGAACACAAGCTGGTGAAGAGAATCAGCGAGAACGCGCGGCGGCGCGCCAGGCCGGCGTTCAGCAGCACCACGAAATCGCCCAGCTTGTGCGGCACTTCATGGACGATGATGGACGCCGCGGTCAACACGCCCAGCAGCGGATCGGTCAGGAAAGCCGCGGCCACCAGCACACCGTCGCACAGATTGTGCAGCGAGCTGCCGATCAGGATCAGCACCCCGCCGCGGCCCGCCTCGTGGCGGTCATGACCCTTGTGGTGATGGTGGCCGTCGCCCTCGTGGTGATGGCTGTGCCGCAGCAAGGCAATCTTCTCCAGGACGAAGAAGCCGATCAGCGACGCCAGCATCAGGCCGAACAGCACATGGGCGTCGCCCACCCCGGTCTCGAACGCCTCGGGCAGCAGATGCAGCAGCGCCACCGACAGCAGCACCCCCACCGACAGGCTGACCATGTGGTGCAGATATTGCGCGAAGACCTTGTAGGCCAGCCAACTGGCGACCAGGACAGCGATGAGCCCGCCGGTAACGGTGGCGAGCAAAATCCAGAGCAGCAACATTTGGGGGACGTGTTTTAGGCGGGGAAGCGCAACATTATATTGTTTCAATACCGAAAACGGAAATGGGCCGCCCGCAGGCGGCCCAAGTGTCCCGGGGACAGGAGGGTCCCGGCCTTAGTGGGCCTGCTCCCAGTTCTTGCCCATGCCCACCTCGGCCACCAGCGGCACGCGCAGGGTCGCCACATTGCACATCAGGCGCGGCAATGCTTCCTTGACCAGTTCCAGTTCGGCGTCCGGCGCTTCCAGCACCAGTTCATCGTGCACCTGCATGATCATGCGCGTCTGCAGCTTTTCCGCTTCCAGCCAGTCCTGCACCGCGATCATGGCCATCTTGATCAGGTCGGCCGCCGTGCCCTGCATCGGCGCGTTGATGGCGGCGCGCTCGGCCCCCTGGCGGCGCGGGCCCGAAGCGCCGCGGATTTCCGGCAGTTGCAGGCGGCGTCCGAAGACGGTTTCCACATAGCCCTGTTCGCGCGCGCGGCGGCGGGTGTCGTCCATGTACATCGCCACGCCGGGATAGCGGGCGAAATAGCGGTCGATGTAGGCCTGCGCGGCATCGCGCGTGATGCCCAGGTTGGACGCCAGGCCGAACACCCCCATGCCGTAGATCAAGCCGAAGTTGATCGCCTTGGCGGCGCGGCGCTGCTCGGTGGAGACGTCCTCCAGCGACACGCCGAAAACTTCGGAGGCCGTGGCGCGGTGGATGTCCTCGCCCGCCTCGAAGGCGCGCTGCAGATTGGCGTCGTCCGACACGTGCGCCATGATGCGCAGCTCGATCTGGGAATAGTCGGCCGACAGCAGCATGCCCTGCTCGGCAATGAACGCCTCGCGCACGCGCCGGCCGGCTTCGGTGCGCACCGGGATGTTCTGCAGGTTGGGATCGGACGAAGCCAGGCGGCCGGTGATGACCGCAGCCTGCGAATAATGCGTGTGTACCCGTCCGGTGTTCGGGTTGATCATGCGCGGCAGCTTGTCCGTGTAGGTGGACTTCAGCTTGGACAGGCCGCGGTATTCCAGCAGCACTTGCGGCAGCGGGTAATCCTGCGCCAGCTTGCTCAGCACTTCTTCGTCGGTGGACGGCGCGCCGCTGGCGGTCTTGCGGACCACCGGCAGCTGCATGCGGCCGAACAGGATCTCGCCCAGCTGCTTGGGGGAATTCAGGTTGAAGGGCTGGCCGGCCAGTTCATAGGCCTTCTGCTCGAGCTGCAGCATTTCCTGGCCCAGCTTATGGCTCTGGCGCCCCAGTTCCGCGGCATCCACCTTGACGCCATTGCGTTCGACCGTGGTCAGCACCTCAGACACCTGCATTTCCAGCAGGTAGATGCGGTTAAGCCCTTCGTCGGCCGCCACCATCGGGCGCAGCACCTGATGCAGCTGCAAGGTGAAGTCCGAGTCCTCGGCGGCGTAGTGGCCGGCCTTGTCCACCGCCACTTCGTCAAAGCCGATCTGCTTGGCGCCCTTGCCGCAGAGGTCCTCGTAGGACACGCCGCTGCGGCCCAGGTAGCGCTGGGCCAGGTCGTTCAACCCGACGCCGCGATGCGATTCCAGCACATAGGCCTGCAGCATCGTGTCTTCGGTAATGCCGGCCAGCTTGATGCCTTCGTTGGCGAACACGTGCGCGTCGTACTTGGCGTGGTGCAGCAGCTTGGCGCGCGTAGCGTCCTCCAGCCAGGGCTTCAGGCGCGCCAGGACCTCGGCCTTGGGCAACTGCGGCGCGTTGTCCGGACCGCGGTGCGCGACCGGGATGTAGCACGCCACGCCGGGCGACACCGCCAGCGACATGCCCACCATCCGCGCCTGCATTTCATCCAGCGAAGTGGTCTCGGTATCCACCGCGACCAGCGGCGCGTCCTTCAGCTTTTCCATCCAGGCGTCGAACGCGGCCCAGTCGGAGAGGATCTGATAGTCCAGTTCCACGGGCGCGGCGGGCGCCTCGTGCGCGACGCGGGCATCGCCCGCCGGCACGCGTTCAGCGTCGCCGGTCAGGTCGCGCAGCCAGGTGCGGAAACCGTAGCGCTCGTAGAGCTCGGTCAGCGTCGCCTCGTCGCGCGGGCGCGGCGTCAGGTCGTCCACCGCGTCCACGTGGCCGGCCAGGTCGCAGTCGTACTTCACGGTCAGCAATTGGCGCGTCAGCGGGAAATTCGGAATGGCCTCGCGCAGATTGCTGCCGGCGACGCCCTTGATGTCTTCCGCCCCTTCAACCAGCTTGTCAATCGAGCCGAATTCCGTAAGCCATTTGACCGCCGTCTTGGGACCCACCTTGGTCACGCCGGGGACGTTGTCCACTGCGTCCCCCACCAGCATCAGGTAATCCACGATGCGGTCGGGCGGCACGCCGAACTTGTTGACCACGCCGGCCTCGTCCAGCACTTCGCCGGTCATGGTGTTGACCAGGGTGACGTGGCTGTTGACCAGCTGCGCCAGGTCCTTGTCGCCGGTGGACACGATGGTGTACACGTCGTGCTCGGCGGCGCGCTTGGCCAGGGTGCCGATCACATCGTCGGCCTCGACCCCTTCGATGGCCAGCACCGGCCAGCCCAGCGCGCGCACGGCGCTGTGGATGGGCTCGATCTGCGCCGCCAGGTCTTCCGGCATGGGCGGGCGGTGCGATTTGTACTCCGGGTAGAGATCGTCCCGGAAGGTCTTGCCGCGGGCATCGAAAATACATGCGGCATACTCTGCCTTATGATCAGAGACAAGTTTGCGCAGCATATTCACCACGCCGTAAAGCGCCCCCGTGGGTTCGCCTTGCGCGTTGCGCAAATCAGGCATAGCGTGGAAAGCGCGGTACAAGTAACTTGAACCGTCGACCAGTAATAAGGTTTTTTTCATGGTTACAAAGGCAGATATGGCAATAGCTGCGGAAACACCCGCCAACAAACAAATTCCGCTGATTATGTCAGAGATACGGACGGCGGCAGACAAGCTCGCGAACATCGGGCCTGCTGTCAGCGTCTTCGGCAGTGCGCGAGTCAGCCGTAATTCCCCCCACTATGAAACCACCATCGCCATTTCAGCTGCTCTGGCGGATGCGGGTTTCGCGGTGATCGCCGGCGGCGGTCCCGGCATCATGGAGGCAGCCAACAAGGGCGCGTTCGAGGCAGGCGGCACCAGCATCGGGCTGAACATCAGCCTGCCCCACGAAGCGCACAACAACGAATACCAAACCATCAGCCTGTCATTCGAGTATTTTTTCTCGCGCAAGGCAACCTTCTTCATGCACAGCTTCGCCTATGTGGCGATGCCTGGCGGTTTCGGCACCCTGGATGAACTCTTCGAAGCGCTGACGCTCATCCAGACGGGCAAGGTCCCGCCCGCTCCCATCGTGCTGGTGGGCAGCGAGTACTGGTCCGGCCTGGTCGAATGGCTGGGCGGCCAAGTGCTGGCCAACGGCATGATAGGCGCGCACGACCTGGACCTCTTCATCATCGAAGACGATCCCGTCAAGGTGGTGCGCAAGGTGGTGGAATTCCACGCCAAGGTCAACTCGGACGCGCAATACGCGCCGTCCCTGCCGGCCTGAAATCGCATGTAGCTTGAGGCCCGCGCCGTCTCCAGGCCGCCCTAAGGCGGCGCTGCCCCCCGCGGGGGGCAGCAAGCGCGCGTAGCGCGCGCGACGTGGGGGCCCGCGCCGCCGCCAGGCCGCCCTAAGGCGGCGCAGCCCCCTCGGGGGGCAGCAAGCGCGCGTAGCGCGCGCGGCGTGGGGGTCCTTCCTATTGACGCATGAACGAGGGCAGCACGTCGGCCGGAATCGGGCAGACGTAGGGTTGCCCCCGGCGCGTCTCCATCAGTTCTTCCTTGGCGCGCGCCAGCGCCTCGGGTTGCGTGTACAGATCGGCGGCGGTCGCCGCGATGATCTTGGCCGCGTGCACCATGCCCTTGTGCGCCATGGACAGCTTGCCCTGCGCCACCATCTGCCAGGAATGGAACGGCGTGCCGTAGGCATAGCAGGCGCCCCAGCATTGCGCCGTGGGCGTGACCCAGCTCACGTCGCCCACGTCGGTTGAGCCATAGGTGATCTCGGCCTTGCCGGGTTCGTACGGCGCCACGCCGGTGAACAGCGGCGTGGGATTGCGCAGCACCGCGCCCAGATTCTTGCCGGCGTTGTCGATGTCGTCCGCGGAAATCGAGTCCCACATGCGGCGCGCGGCCTGCTGTTCGCCCGCACTGTAATCCGGCCCCTGCAAAGACTGCATGTTGGCGTACATGATCTGGTTGAGCACGCCGTTGGGGATGTAGTTCGAGCAGGCCTTGTCGAACACGATTTCCAGTTCGCAGCCCGTCATCAGCGCCGCGCCGCGCGCCACGTTCTGCACCCGCTCGTACAGTTCGGAGGCCTGCGAATTGATCGGCGCGCGCACCAGGTACAGCACCTCGGCGCGGGCCTGCACCACGTTGGGCGAAATGCCGCCGCTATTGGTCACGGCGTAGTGCACGCGCGCATCCGGCACCATGTGTTCGCGCAGGTAGTTCACGCCCACGTTCATCAGTTCGACCGCGTCCAGCGCGCTGCGGCCCAGGTGCGGCGAGTTCGCCGCGTGCGCCGCGATGCCGCGGAAGCGGAAGTAAGCCTGGATGTTGGCCAGCGAGGACTGGTGGAAGATGCCAGTGTGCGATGCGGGGTGCCAGGTCAGCGCCGCGTCCAGGTCATCGAACAGGCCAGCGCGCGCCATGAAGGTCTTGCCCGAGCCTCCCTCTTCCGCCGGACAGCCATAGAAGCGGATGGTGCCGGGCAGGCCGTTGGCCTCCAGGAATTCCTTCACTGCCACCGCGGCGAAATGCGCGGCGGTGCCCAGCAGGTGGTGGCCGCAGCCGTGGCCATTGCCGTTCGGCGTTTCCGGCGAAGGCTGGCAGGCGTAGGCGCCGCTTTCCTGGCTCAGGCCCGACAGCGCGTCGTACTCGCCCAGGATGCCGATCACAGGCCCGCCGCTGCCCGCCTCCGCCACGAAGGCGGTGGGAATGCCGGCGGCGTCACGCGTGACGCGAAAGCCTGCTTCCTCCAGCATCGCGATGTGCAGCTCGGCGGACTTGTGTTCGTCGTAGCGCAGTTCGGCCAGGCTCCAGATGCGGTCGCTCAGTTCCGCGTAGCGCTCGCTGCGCGCGTCGATGAACGGCGCAAGTTTTTCGATGGCACCCATTGTCTCTCCTGTGGCTGTAATGGCGGGGAAATACCGGTCAGGTCACTCGTCGAGCTTGATGCCGGCAGTTTCAATGATTTTGCGATTGGCGGCCAGCGTCTGCGCGATGCGTTCGGCGAAGGCCTGCGGCGTGCCGGCATCGGCCTGCGCGCCCATGCCCGCCAGGCGCTGCACCAGCGCCGGGTCCGCCAGCGCGCGCACCGCCGCCTCATTGAGGCGCTGCACCACGGCATCCGGCGTGCCTGCGGGCACGACCAGCCCGAACCAGGTCTGGCCCAGCGCGTTCAGCTGCGGATAACCGAGTTCGGTCATGGTCGGCAGTTCCGGCATGTCGGGCATCCGGGCCGGCGCCGACACGGCAATGGCGCGCAGCTTGCCGGCCTTGACCAGCGATTGCGCGGAGGCGTACTGGTCCTGCTGCACCTGCACCTCGCCGCCCACCGCGGCGGTCAGCGCCGGCCCCATGCCGCGGTACGGCACGTGCAGCACGTCGACCTTCAGGTCGGCATTCATGGCCGCCAGGTTCAGATGGCCCAGCGAGCCCACGCCGGGCGAACCATAGGAATACTTGCCCGGATGGGCGCGCAGCTCGGCCAGGAATTGCGCGAAATCCTGCGCCGGAAACGCCGGATTCACCATCCATACGACCGGCACCGTCGCCACCGACGCCACCGGCTTCAATTGCGTCTGCGGGTCGACGCGCTTGGTGCCGTATAGCAAGGGATTGACGGCCATGGTGCTGACCGTGGCCATGCCCAGCGTGTAGCCGTCGGGCTCGGCCCGGGCTACCGCCTCGGTGCCGAGCAGGCCGCCCGCGCCAGCGCGGTTCTCCACCACCACGCTCTGGCCCAGTTCCTTGCGCAAGCCCTCGGCCACCGCGCGCGCCAGCGCATCCGTGGATCCGCCAGGCGCAAATGGCACGATCAGCCGCAGGGGCTGGGAAGGATAGGCGCCCTGGGCGGCGGCCAGGGACGAAACACTGAAAGTTACGGCGCAAACCAGCGCGTGCAGCAGACGGGACTTCATGGACCAGCCACTCCTGGGGAACGGAAGCAATGAACGGGATCGCTGCATTGTGTCCAGGGCATATCCTTATTTCAAATACATTAATGGGTAGATATATTCATATTTTGAATATCAATCTTGCCCGCGCCATGGACGTCGCCCCCGCCACCCTGCTGTCCCGCCTGCTCGCCAAGGGCCGCCTGCGCCATCTGCAATTGCTCGCCAGCATCGCCGACCTGGGCAGCATCCAGCAGGCGGCCAGCCATATCGGCCTGAGCCAGCCTGCGGCCACCCATGCGCTGGCCGACATCGAGGACCTGCTGGGCGTAAAGCTGTTCGAGCGCCACGCCCGCGGCATGCGCACCACGCGCAGCGGCCAGCTCATGGCGGAATGCGCCCGCAGCATGCTGACAACGCTGCGCGCTTCCACGGACTCGGTGGCGGCCCTGCGTCAGGGCGCCACCGGCTACCTGCGCCTGGGCGCCATTCCCGCGGCCAGCGGCGGGCTGCTGGCCGAACGCCTGCCCGCCTACCTGAAGGCGCGGCCGGGACTGCAAGTGGAGGTCGTCGAAGGCAGCCGCGAGCAGTTGCTGCCGCAGGCGGCTGGCGGCAGCCTGGACATGCTGCTGTGCCGGCGCCCGGAAGCGGTGCCCGCCGGCCTGGAATTCGTGCCGCTGCAAGACGACGCAGCGGTGATCGTGGCCGCCGCCGGCCACCCGCTGCTGGCGCCCGACGGCGCGCCCACGCTGGCGCAGGTGGCCTCGCAGCTATGGATCGAGCCCCGGCCGGAACTGGCCATCCACGCGGTGTTTAAGGCGTTTTTCGAACGCGCCGGCGTGGTGCCCCGGCTGTGCAGGCTAAGCAGCGCCGCCCCGCCGATGCCGCTGCTCATCGCCGTGATGCAGGCCCAGGAGGCCCTGGCGATGGTGCCCCAGACCCTGGGCAACTGGTACATGCAGCATGGGCACTTCCAGCGCGTGCCGATCGAATCGCCGGGCTCGTTCCAACCCATAGGAGCAATCGCGCGCGACCAAGGGCCAGGCCGCGATTTCCTGGACTGGCTGGCGGCCAGCCGCCCCGACGGCTGATGCGGAGCCAGGCAGCCAGACCTGCGCCAACTGGCTGAACCGGCCCCTGGCGGCTCGGCCCATTCAGCCTATGTCACCGCCCGCCACATACATGATCTGCCCGGTGATATAGGACGCCTCGGGCGCGGCCATGAAGCAGATCGCCGCTGCCACCTCTTCGGCCTGGCCCAGGCGGTCCTGCGGCGTGTCGCGCAGGCAGGAGGCATACATCTCGCCCACCCAGGCGGTCTCCTGCGCGGAGGGCGTCTCATGATGGCGCGGGATGGCGCGCACGCCGTTGTCCAGCGCGCCCGGCGACACGCAATTGACGCGCACGCCGGACTTCGCCAGCTCCAGCGCCATGCAGACGGTGGCCGCGTGCACGCCACCCTTGGAGGCCGAGTAGGGCACGCGGTAGATGCCGCGCGTGGCGTTCGACCCCACGTTGACGATGGCGCCCGCGCCCTGCGCCCGCATCACCGGTATGACTTCGCGGCAGGACCAGAGCGTGGGCCACAGCGACCGGTTGACCTCGCGCTGCATCTGCTCGGGCGAATACTCCCAGAACGGCCGGGTCCAGATCGTGCCGCCCACGTTGTGCACCGACACGTCGATGCGGCCATTGATTGCCAGCGCGGCCCGCACCATGGACTGCGCGCCCGCATGGGTTTCCAGATCGGCCTGCGCAAAGCTGGCGCGTCCGCCCGCGGCCCGGATTTCCTCGGCCACGGCGGCGCCCTGCTCCTCGGCCCGGTCCACCACGACCACGTGCGCGCCTTCGGCCGCCAGGCGCCGGGCCGTTGCCCGGCCCACGCCCTGGGCCGCGCCGGTGACCAGGGCCACCTGGCCCTCGAAACGTAGATGTGTGTTCATGCTTGTGTCGTCCTTTGCCGTATCAATGCGCCGCGGACAGCGCGCCCTCGGGCCGCGCATGCTTGAGCTTGAGGCTCAATACCGCCAGCGCCGCGACCGCCAGGGGGATGGCCAGCGCGATGAAAAATCCCGAAGGCCCGCCCCAGGCCAGGAAGCTGCCGCCGATGGCCGAACCTGCGATAGCTCCCGCGCGCCCCATGCCGATGGCCCAGCCGGTGGCGGTGGCGCGCAAGGCGGTGGGGTAAGCGCCCACGACCAGGTAATTCAGCGCGATCTGCTGTCCGCCTATGCCGAAGCCGGCGGCGCCGACCAGGATGAAGACCAGCGTCCAGTTGTCGCCGGCTTGACTCAGGCCGACGGCCACCGCGATGCCCAGCGCGAACATGCCGCCCAGCAGCCGCCGGGTGTTGAGGCGCGGCAGCATGAAGGACAGCGGGATCGCGCAGATGATGAAGACGGCATTGACGATGACCGTCCCCATGGGCGCCTGCTCTGCCGGCAGGCCCGCAGCCTTGAGCACCGTGGGCAGCCACGACAGCAGCATGAACCACGCGACCCAGTTCAACAGGTACACCGCCCAGATCGCCACGGTCTTGGCGCCGTGGCCGTCCGCGAACAGCGCGCCCACGCCGGCCCGCGCGACGGATTCCTCCGGCACGGTGAACTGCGTGTCCGCTCCCAGCTTGCGGCTCGATATCGTCGAGAGAATCCGCGCGATGTAGCGCTGGCTTTCCGGATCGCGGCGCGTGGCCTTGAAGTACAGCGACTCGGGCAGCATCAGGGCGGCGATGGCCAGCAGCGCCAGCGGCGCCAGGCCGCCCACCACGAAGATTCCTTCCCAGCCGATGACGGGCAGCATGCGCGCCGCCAGCAGGCCGCCCAGCATGGCGCCCGCCGGCAGGCCCAGCAGCACGCCGGTCATGATGGCGCCGCGTAAGCGAGCCGGGCCGTACTCGGCGGCCAGCGCCAGCAGCACCGGCGTGCAGCCGCCCATGCCCAGGCCGGCGATGAAGCGCAGCACCAGGATGTGGCTGGTGTCGGTAGCCCAGGCCGTGGCCAGCGTGGACAGGCCAAACAGGGCCAGGCCCAGCATGATGGCGGGACGACGGCCGATGCGGTCGCCGATCAGGCCCAGGGTCATCGCGCCCACCGTCATGCCGACGATGCCGGCGGTCAGGATGGGCGCCAGCGCGCCTGCCTTCAGATCGAAGGCGGCCAGGATCGCGGGCCCGGTGAAGGCGATCGCCTGGGTGTCGAAGCCGTCGAACAGCGCGATCAGAAAGCACAGGATCAGCACGCGCCATTGAAAGGCGCCCAGGCGTTCCTGGTCGATCAGCGTGGGGATCGACCAGCTGTTGGTAGCGGTCATGATGTTTGTCTCCATGGCGCGGCCGGACCCGGCCTCGCGCCTGCGGGATTGTTCTGTGTGGTGTCGGGGACGGCGGCGCCGCGGCGGGCGCCGCCGGGGGGACGCTTAAGCGGTGGCGCGGTCCATGCGGGCTTGCGGGCGGGCCTCGTCGGCGTCCAGCGCCGGCTGCAGCACAAAGTCGAAACAGACTCGCGTGAACGGCGCGTTCACGCCCAAGCTCTCATAGCCCGCGGGCGGCGTGCCCGGCTGCAGTTCGACCACCAGGCCGTCACGCGTGGCGAAGGCGAAGTCGTCGTCCAGGAAGGTGTCGCCCGGGATGTTGACCTGCGTGGTCAAGGTGCGCTGGCCTTCGGCGGCGACCAGGAAGTGGATATGGGCCGGCCGGTTGCCATGGCGGCCCAATGCCTCGAACAGTTCGGACGTGGGGCTGTTCGGCGGAATCGCGTAGCCCGGCGGAATGAAGCTGCGGAAGCGGTAGCGGCCCTGCGCGTCGGTCTTGATCTTGCGGCGCAGGTGGTAGTCCGCCTGGTCCGGATCGAAATGCGAATAGCGCCCCAGCTCGTTGGCGTGCCAGACGTCGACGAGCGCGCCGGCGACAGGCTGGCCGTCCACGTCGCGCACCTGCCCTTCCATCACCAGTACGGTCCCCGGCACGGGATCTTCGTCCAATCGCGCTTCGCTGTCGGACAGCGGGGCGCCCGCAATGTAGAGCGGTCCCTCGATGGCGCGCGGCGTGCCGGCGGCGCGGCCGGCGGCCTCGTCGGCCTCTTCCTCGCGGATATCGATCAGCCGGTCAAAGCCCAGGCCCGCGGTGATCAATCCCATCTGGCCGCTGGCGCCCAGGCGCGCGAGCCAATCCACGCCCGCCCAGAACTCGTCGGGCTTGATGTCGAGATCGTCGATCGCGCGGAACAGGTCCGACACGATGCGCTGCGAAATCTGCCGGACCCGGTCGTTGCCGGGATTGACCTGGGAACTGTTGACCAGGTCCAGTAGTTGTTGCTGGGTAAATTCAGCCATGATGCGTCTCCTGCTTTTTGGAATGATCGGGAAAATGGTGGGTCAGGTCGCGGCAGCCTCGCCACGGCGGCCGAAGTCGACCGTGACGGACGTCAGGCCTGCCCTGGCGCGGTCGAAACGATCCAGCCGCTTCTCATCCACGACGACGCCGAAGCCGGGGCCGTCGGGCAATTGCAATGCAAAGTCGCGCACGGCCATGGGCTGCTCGACGATGTCGTCGACCAGCAGCTGCGGGCCGAACAGTTCGCAACCGTGATGCTGGTCAGACAGCGTGGCAAACACGTGCGCGGACGCCGCGCTGCCCAGCGAGGTCTCCAGCATGGTGCCGCCGTACCAGCCTATGCCGGCGGCTTGCGCCACGGCCGCGACTTCGCGCGTGCGCAGCAGGCCGCCGTGCTTGGCGACCTTCAGGGAAAACACATGGCATGCGCGCTGCGAGGCCAGCATGAAGGCGTCCTGCGCGGAGCACACGGTCTCATCCGCCATGATCAGCGCGGCTGAATCCAGCGACTGCGTCGCCTCGCGCAGCGCCTGCATGTCCCACTTCGCCACGGGCTGTTCGATCAAGGTCACGCCGGCCTGCACCAACTGCGGCAGATAGCGGCGCGCGGTGTTGCCGTCCCAGGCCTGGTTGACGTCCACCGTCATCTCGGCGCGGCCGTCCAGGCCGCGCGCGATGCGCGCCACGTGGGCCACGTCGTCGGCCGGACTGCGTGCGCCGATCTTTAGCTTGAAGAGGCGGTGGCGGCGCGCCTGCATCATCTGCTCGGCCTCTTCCAGGTCGCGCTGCGAATCGCCGCTGGCGAGCGTCCAGGCCAGCGGCAGGCGTTCGATGCGCTTGCCGCCCAGCAATTGCCAGGCCGGCACGCCCAGGCTGCGCGCCACCGCGTCGATCAGCGCCATCTCAACGGCGCTCTTGGCAAAGGCATTGCCCTTGCAGACGGCATCGAGACGGTTGATGTGTTCGGCGAACCGGCGCGCATCCGCCCCGGCCACTGCAGGAGCGAGGTAGTTCTGGATCGCATGCAGAATGGTTTCGGGCGACTCCTCGTTCCACGACGGCCCGCCTATCGTCGCCGCCTCGCCAAAACCGCAGGCGCCGTTGGCCAGCCAGAGCTGCACGATGACCGGGCTTTGCCGGTTGATGGCGCCGAACGAAAACTTGTGCGGCCGGATCGTCGGGATGTCGACGATCCTCGCGTGGATGCGCTCGATGCGCCAGGAGGCGTCGTCCGGCGTGATCGGAGCCTGGGTCGAAACGGAAGTCATAAAGCCTGAAGCCCTGCGTGAGTGATACAGGCAAGATTAGGGCTCGGCCGGTTTTTCATCCAATGATTTATATTGCACTTATTATTCGATACCATCGAATAATAAATCGCCCATCATTGACCGTCCGTTCCGGCTTTGCACCAGGAGTCCCGCCGATGGAATTGCGCCAGCTACGCTACTTTCTCAGCGTTGCGGAAACCGAGCACCTGACCCGCTCGGCGGACGCCCTGCACGTCACCCAATCCACCCTGTCGCACGGCTTGCGACAGTTGGAGGAAGAGCTGGGCATGCCCCTATTCGACCGTATTGGCAGGGGGTTGCGCCTGTCGCAAGCGGGCCGGGTGCTGCGCGACCATGCCAGCCGGGCCTTGCAGGAAGTCGAAGCCGGGAAAATGGCCCTGGCGGATCTGGCCGGCCTGCAGGCCGGATCCCTCACCATAGGCGTCATCCCCACCTTCCTGACCCATTTCGTGCCGGACGCGGTGGCCGGATTCAGCCTGGCCTTTCCCAAGGTCCAGATCCAGGTGCGAGACCTACGGGCCGGCCCCATCGAGGACCTGCTGGTCAGCGGCCAGCTGGACCTGGGCATTTCCTTCCATCCGGCGCTGCGCGAGGAAATCGAGGCGCAACCGCTGTTCGACGAACGCCTGCAGGTGGTGGTCGGCAAGAACCACCCGCTGGCCGCGCGGCGCAGCCTGCGCATGCGCGACCTGGCGGGCGTGCCGCTGGCGCTGCTGCCGCGCAGCTTCGCCACGCGCCGCATGATAGACGCGGCCTGCGCCCAGGCCGGGCTGGCTCCCGAGGTGCGGGTGGAAATGGAATCGGTGGATGCGCTGATCCACCTGTGCCGGCAAGGCGAACTGGCGACCATCGCCGCCGAGCATGCGGCCGGCGCGGCGGGATCCGAATTGAAGAGCATCGCGCTCACCGACCCGACCACCATCCGCCGCGCGGCCATCCTGTGGCGCAAGGAAGCATCGCGCAGCCGCGCGGCGCAGGAGTTCGCCGCCCGGCTGCTGGACGCGGTGCAGCGCCTGCCAGGCGCGGTGGCAGCCGGCCGCCGCTGACAGGCGCGCGGGTATCGCGGCGCGCAACAAAAAAAAAACGCAGCCCAAGGGCTGCGTTTTTTCCAGACCGATGCGAAGCCGCGCTCCGCGCAAGTCCTTTAGACGGCGGATTCGCGCGCGGCGCGCTTGCGCTCGTTTTCCAGCAGGAAGCGCTTGCGCAGACGGATCGACTTCGGCGTGATTTCCACGAGTTCGTCGTCGTCGATGAATTCCACGGCGTATTCCAGCGACATCTGGATCGGCGGAACCAGGCGCACGGCTTCGTCGGTGCCCGAAGCGCGCACGTTGGTCAGCTGCTTACCCTTGATGGGGTTCACGACCAGGTCGTTGTCACGGCTGTGGATGCCGATGATCATGCCTTCGTACAGCGCATCGCCCGGGCTCACGAACATGCGGCCGCGATCCTGCAGCTTCCACAGCGCGTAGGCCACGGCGTCGCCTTGGTCCTGGCTGATCAGCACGCCGTTGCGGCGCTCGCCGATCGAGCCTTCCTTGATGGGCGCGTATTCGTGGAAGATGTGGCTCATCAGGCCGGTGCCGCGCGTCAGCGTCAGGAATTCGTTCTGGAAGCCGATCAGGCCACGGGCCGGGATCAGGTATTCCAGGCGGGTGCGGCCGCGGCCGTCCGGCTGCATGTCCTGCAGGTCACCCTTGCGGCGGCCCAGTTCTTCCATCACGCCGCCCTGATGGGCGTCTTCGACGTCGACGGTCAGCGATTCAAAGGGTTCGCACTTAACGCCGTCGATGTCCTTGAACACCACGCGCGGACGCGACACGGCCAGCTCGTAGCCTTCGCGACGCATCGTTTCCAGCAGGATGGTCAGGTGCAGTTCACCGCGGCCCGACACTTCGAACACCGTGTCGTCGCCCGTGTCGCGCACGCGCAGCGCCACGTTGGACTTCAGCTCGCGGTCCAGGCGGTCGCGCAGCTGGCGGCTGGTCACGAACTTGCCTTCACGGCCGGCCAGCGGCGAGGTGTTGACCATGAAGTTCATGGTCAGGGTGGGTTCGTCGATGCGCAGCATCGGCAGCGCGTCTTGCGTGGCGGTGTCGGTCACCGTGCAACCAATGCCCAGTTCTTCGATGCCGTTGATCAGCACGATGTCGCCGGCTTCGGCTTCGTCCACGACGATGCGTTCCAGGCCGTGGAACTTCAGCACCTGGTTGATGCGGCCGCGGCCGCCCTGGCCTTCGGGGCCGAACTTGTAGGCCACTTCCATGCCGGGACGCATGCGGCCGCGGTTGATGCGGCCCACGCCGATCTTGCCGACGTAGCTGTTGTAGTCCAGCGAGATGATCTGCATTTGCAGCGGACCATTGGGATCGTCTTCACGCTGCGGCACGTGTTCGAGGATGGCTTCGAACAGCGGACGCATATTGCCTTCGCGCACGTCGGCGGTCAGGCCGGCGTAGCCCGACAGGCCCGAGGCGTAGATCACCGGGAAGTCGAGTTGCTCGTCGGTGGCGCCCAGCTTGTCGAACAGGTCGAACGTGGCGTTGATGACGAAATCGGTGCGGGCGCCCGGACGGTCGACCTTGTTGACCACGACGATGGGCTTCAGGCCCAGGGCCAGCGCCTTGCGGGTCACGAAGATGGTCTGGGGCATGGGGCCTTCAACCGCGTCCACCAGCAGCAGCACGCCGTCGACCATGGACAGCACGCGCTCGACTTCGCCGCCGAAGTCCGCGTGTCCCGGGGTGTCGATGATGTTGATGTGCGTGCCTTCGTATTCGACGGCACAGTTCTTGGCCAGAATCGTAATGCCGCGTTCTTTTTCCAGGTCGTTCGAGTCCATGACCCGTTCGGTCAGCGCCTGGTTTTCGCGGAAGGTGCCGGATTGGCGCAGCAGCTGGTCGACCAGGGTGGTTTTACCGTGGTCCACGTGGGCGATGATGGCGACGTTGCGCAAGGCGCGAGTCATAGCGAGTCCTTTAAGGTCAGGGTGGAGGGCAGCAAGCCCTCCGGCAATTCGTTCAGTGCAAGCAATGCCTGCTTGGGATCTGGCATGGCCTGCAAGGCTTCCAGCGCAACGGCGCGTTCCAGGGAAAAAGGCCCGACGTGCGTGCGCCGCAGCGCCGTCAGGTGGGCGTAACAGCCCAGCACGCGCCCGATGTCCTGGGCCAGTGTCCGGATGTATGTGCCTTTACTGCATGCCACATCGATCTCTGCCTCGGTCCCGTTCAGGGACAGCAGTTCGATGCGGTGTATCGTGATCTGGCGCGGCGGCCGTTCCAGCTCGATGCCGGCGCGCGCGTACTCGTACAACGGCTTGCCATCGCGCTTGAGCGCGGAATACATGGGCGGAATCTGCTCGATCGTGCCCGAGAATCGTGACAGCGCGTCGCGCAGCGACTGCTCATCCACCGTAAACCCGGGCTCGGCGGTGGACACCACATTGCCGGTCAGGTCGCCCGAGTCGGTTTCGGAGCCAAATTGCAGCGTAGCGCGATATGCCTTGTCGGCGTTGAGCATCGCGCCGGAAATCTTGGTTGCGCGGCCCATGCAGCACACCAGCAAGCCGGTGGCGAAGGGATCCAGCGTACCCGTGTGGCCGGCTTTCGCCGCGTCCATGGCACGTTTGGCGCGTTGCAGGGCGTGGTTGCTCGACAAACCTACGGGTTTGTCGAGCAACAGCACACCGTCGAGCGTAAGCCCGCGTCGTTTAGCCATCGTCGGAATCCGGTTTAAAGCAGTGACGACAGCCCGATCAGGACTGGTCTTCAGGTTCGTCGGGCACGCCCGAGTGCGGGCCGGGCCGGTTTGCGCGGTCGATCAGAATCGACATCTCGATGCCACGGGCGATCTGCTCGTCGTGGAAGAAGCGCAAAGTGGGGACAGTGTGGATGTGCAGCAGCTTGTACAGCTGGGAATGCAGCCAACCGGCTTTCTCGTTCAGCAAGGCGGTCGCGGCTTCGGGCTCGGCGCCCAGAACCGTGAAATACACCTTTGCGTGCGCGTAGTCGGTCGACAGTTCCACACCGGAGAGCGTGATCAGTCCAGCGCGGGTCGTGTCGATCTCGCGCTGGATGATCCCGGCCAGATCCTTCTGGATCTGGTCGGCCAGCCGCAGATTGCGGCCGGGGATGGCTTTGGACTTGTGACGGCTCATTAGAAAAAATGCCTCGCGGACGCCTTACAGCGTACGCGCGATTTCCTTGATTTCAAAGACTTCCAGCTGGTCGCCCACCTGGATGTCGTTGTTGCCGCGCAGCGTAAGACCGCAGTCGAAGCCAGACTTGACTTCCTTGACGTCGTCCTTGAAGCGGCGCAGCGAATCGAGCTGGCCGGTCCAGTGAACCACGTTGTTGCGCAGCAGGCGGACTTGCGAATCGCGACGCACCAGACCGTCCAGCACCATGCAACCGGCGATATTGCCGATGCGGGAGATGCTGTAGACCTCGCGGATCTCGACCAAGCCGATGACTTCTTCCTTCTTCTCGGGCGCCAACATGCCCGACATGGCTGCCTTCACCTCATCCACGGCGTCGTAGATGATGTTGTAGTAGCGCACGTCGATGCCGTTGTTCTCGGCCAGCTTCTTGGCGCTGGCTTCGGCGCGAACGTTGAAGCCGATGACGACGGCGTTCGAGGCGATGGCCAGGTTGATGTCGCTTTCCGAGATGCCGCCGACGGCAGCGTGCACGACCTGCACGCGCACTTCGTCGGTCGACAGCTTGGTCAGGGACTGCACCAGCGCTTCCTGCGAACCCTGGACGTCGGTCTTCACGATCAGGGCCAGGGTCTGCGTGCCCTCGCCCAGGTTGTCGAACATGGATTCGAGCTTGGCGGCCTGCTGGCGGGCCAGCTTGACGTCGCGGAACTTGCCCTGGCGGAACAGCGCGATTTCGCGCGCCTTGCGCTCATCGGACAGCACCATCAGCTCGTCGCCGGCAGCCGGCACTTCGGTCAGGCCCTGGATTTCCACGGGGATGGACGGACCGGCTTCCTGGATCGGCTTGCCGTTTTCGTCCAGCATGGCGCGCACGCGGCCGAAGCTTGCGCCGGCCAGCACCACGTCGCCGCGCTTGAGCGTGCCGCTCTGCACCAGGATCGTCGCGACCGGGCCGCGGCCCTTGTCGAGACGGGCTTCGATCACCAGACCCTTGGCGGGCGCGTCGACCGGCGCCTTCAGTTCCAGCACTTCGGCCTGCAACAGCAGGTTTTCGAGCAGATCGTCGATGCCTTCGCCGGTCTTGGCCGACACGGACACGAACGGCACGTCGCCGCCGTATTCTTCCGGCACCACTTCCTCGGCAACCAGTTCCTGCTTGACGCGGTCGGGGTTGGCGGAGGGCTTGTCGATCTTGGTCATGGCCACGACCATGGGAACGCCTGCGGCCTTCGCGTGGTGGATGGCTTCGCGGGTCTGCGGCATCACGCCGTCGTCGGCCGCGCAGACCAGGATGACGATGTCGGTGGCCTTGGCGCCGCGGGCACGCATGGCGGTGAACGCCTCGTGGCCCGGGGTATCAAGGAAGGTCACCATGCCGCGTTCGGTCTGAACGTGGTAGGCGCCGATGTGCTGCGTAATGCCGCCAGCTTCGCCCGCGGCGACCTTGGCGCGGCGGATGTAATCCAGCAGCGAGGTCTTGCCGTGGTCGACGTGGCCCATGACGGTCACGACCGGAGCGCGCGACATCTGTTCGGCTTCCGACACGGTGGCGGTTTCGTCCAGGAAGGCTTCCGGATCGTCCAGCTTGGCGGCGATCGCCACGTGGCCCAGTTCCTCGACCACGATCATGGCCGTTTCCTGGTCCAGCACCTGGTTGATGGTGACCATCTGGCCCAGCTTCATCAGTTGCTTGATGACTTCGGCGGCCTTGACGGACATCTTGTGGGCCAGGTCGGCCACGCTGATGGTTTCCGGCACGTGGACTTCACGCGCGATGAATTCCTGCGGCGCCGGCTCGTTGCGGCGATCGTTCTGCTGGTTGCGGCCGCCTCGGCCGCCCTTGCCACCGCCCTTGCCGCCCGCGCGCCAGCCGTCGCGGCTGGCCGGGGCTGCCGGCTTGTCCGCGGGCTTCTTGCGCGAGGCGTCATCGGACCAGGTCGACGCGACTTCAGCGGTCTTGATGGTCTTCTTCGCGCCGGGAGCGGCGGGCTTGGCGTCCTTCTTGGCGCCAGGAGCGGCGCCCGGCTTGCCGGCCGGCTTGTGCAGCGTGCCCGAGATCGGCGCCGCGGCGGCGGGCGCTTCCGGTTCGGGAGCGCGCAGCACCTTGCGCGGACGATTCAGCATCTCGCGCAGCGCGGCGGCTTCGGCCTCGGCCTTGCGGCGGGCCTCATCGCGGGCTGCCGGCGCGGCGGAAGCGGCCAGCGGCGGGCCGGCGCGGCGGTTGTCCGCGCGGTTGCCTACCTTGACGGCGGGCGCGGCGGGCTCGGGCTTCGCGGCGGTTTTGACGGGTTCGGACTTCGCAGCAGGCTGAGCCTGGGCGACAGGCGCGGCGGCCTGGGAGATAGATGGTTCGGACTTATTGGCTAGCACAACGGGTTCCGGCTTGGCTTCTTCAGCCTTGGGCTCGGTGGATTCAGTCTTGACTTCGGGCTTGGCCTGTTCGGCCACGGGCTCGGCAGGAGCAGGCGCCGGCGTCGGTTCGGGTTCAGGCTGGGCCTGGACTTCGGCGGCTTTCGCCTCGACGGGAGCGGGCGCTTCGGCCGCGACGGATTCAACGGGCGCGGGCGCTTCAACCGGCGCGGGCGCTTCTGCAGCAACGGGCTCTTCCGCCTGAACGGGGGCAGCAGCCTCCACCTGGGCGGGAGCGGCCTCGAGAGGGGCGGCCGCGACAGGAGCCTCGGGGACGACGGGCGCCGACACCTGCGGCGCTTCATCGACGGCTGCGTCATCTTCGGCACGCGCGGACGCGGCCTGTTCCAGGGCGATTTCGGAGGGATCACGCTTGACGAACACGCGCTTCTTGCGCACTTCGACCTGGATCGTGCGCGAACGGCCGGTGGCATCCGCCTGGCGGATTTCGGACGTCTGGCGGCGCGTCAGGGTGATCTTCTTGCCTTCGGTCGCGCCGTGGGCGCGACGCAGCGATTCGAGCAATTTCGCCTTGTCGCTGTCGGTGACGGAATCGTCGACCGATTTGAGGTCAACGCCGGCCGAGCGCAGCTGATCCAGCAGCACATTGGCAGGCATTTTCAGCTCGGTAGCGAACTGCGCGACGGTATTACTCGACATTAGGCTCTCTCTTCCCTATATGCAGCTATTACAAACAACGTGAACTCGCGGCGGCGGAAACTCCGTCCGCCGCGGACCCGTGTCCTTTTGGTTATTCTTCGTCGAACCAATGGGCGCGGGCACGCATGATGAGATCGCTGGCTTCCTGTTCGGTCAAACCGGCGATTTCCGCCAGTTCGTCCGTCGCCAATTCGGCCAGATCATCACGCGTATGCACTTGGCGCTCGGCCAGCTTGGCAGCCAGTTCGGGCGTCATGCCTTCGAGTTCAAGCAAGTCCTGCGCGGTCTCAAGGCGCTCTTCCTGGGCGATTGCCTCGGTCAGCAGCGCATTGCGGGCGCGGGCGCGCAACTCATTAATGGTGTCTTCGTCAAAGGCCTCGATTTCCAGCAGTTCCTGCATGGGCACGTAGGCGATTTCCTCGATACCGGTAAAACCTTCGTCGATCAGGATGTCAGCGACTTCCTCGTCGACGTCCAGCTTGCTCATGAACGTGGCGCGCAGGCCCGAACGCTCGACTTCCTGGCGGTTCAGGCTTTCTTCCGGCGTCATGATGTTGATCTGCCAGCCGGTCAGCTCGGAAGCCAGGCGGACGTTCTGACCCTTGGCGCCGATGGCCTTGGGCAGGTTTTCCTCGTCCACCACGACGTCCATCGCGTGCTTGTCTTCGTCGACGACGATGGATTCGACGTTGGCCGGCGCCAGGGCGCCGATCACAAACTGCGCGGGGTCTTCCGACCACAGCACGATATCGACCTGTTCGCCGCCCAGTTCGTTGCGCACGGCGGTAACACGCGAACCGCGCATGCCCACGCAGGTGCCGATCGGGTCGATGCGCTTATCGTATGCCACCACGGCGATCTTCGCACGCACGCCGGCGTCGCGGGCCGCAGCCTTGATCTCAAGCAGGCCCTGCTCGATTTCGGGAACTTCGTTCTCGAACAGCTGGCGGATGAAATCCGGCGCAGTGCGCGACAGGATCACCTGCTGGCCGCGCGCGGCGTGGTCTACGCGCAACACAAAAGCGCGAACCCGGTCGGCCACCCGGAGGTTTTCCTTCGGGATCATTTCGGAGCGCGGCAGGCGCGCTTCGATCTTGCCGGTTTCGACGATGGCGTCGCCCTTGTCCATGCGCTTGATCGTGCCGGACACGATGGATTCGCCACGGTCCAGGAAGTCGTTCAGCACCTGTTCGCGCTCGGCGTCGCGGATCTTCTGCAGAATGGCCTGCTTGGCGGCCTGCGCGCCGATGCGGCCGAACTCGATGGGTTCGAGCGGCTCTTCGATGTACTCGCCTTCCTGGATGCCGGGAACGATTTCCTGCGCATCCGACAGCATTTCCTGCTTGTCGGGTTCTTGCAGGCCAGCTTCGTCAGGCACGACCAGCCAGCGGCGGAAGCCTTCGTGATCGCCCGTGTCCCTATCGATGGCGACACGGATGTCCGCATCATCCTTGAAGCGCTTTTTCATCGCCGAGGCCAGCGCGCTTTCCAGCGCTCCGAACACGACGTCGCGCGTGACGTTCTTTTCACGCGCCAAGGCATCGACCAACAGAAGAATTTCGCGACTCATCGCTTTTTGCCCTTGAAATCCAGAACGGGATCCAGTTTTGCACGTTCGATATCGTCGACCGTGAAATTCAACACCTGGATTTCGTTCTTTTTTGCCTCAAATTCGAGACCGAACACGGTCTTTTGCATTCCAGCAGCCGCGTCGGAGGCTGCGGCGTCGTCTTCGGGCATCGTCAAGATGCCGGCAAAGACCTTGCGGCCGTCCAATGCCTCGCGCAGCTTGATTTCGATGCGCTCGCCTGCGAAACGGCGGAATTCAGCCTCGTTGCGCAGCGGGCGGTCTACGCCCGGCGAACCGACTTCCATCCGCTTGTAGTCGACGTTCTCGACTTCAAACACCCGCGACAATTGGCGGGACACCTGCTCACAGTCTTCGATGCGCACACCGCCGACCCGATCGATCGTGACGCGCAAAAGGCCCAGGGCGGCACGCTCGACGTCCACGAGTTCGACGTCCATGCCGGCCAGAGCCTCTTTGGTCAATGCGAATAAATCAGCCATATACTCAAAAAAAATGGGCTGCACGCCCAGCCCACCGTATTGCACAGAGCCCAGCCGCCACCCTACTGCACGTAAGGAGCAATGCTGGGCAGTGCCCTATATTGCGACCTAAATTTGGCTTGCGCCGCCCCGGTCAGTCCTGACCCGCCGCCCCAACCCGCAATTCGGATCAGGCGGCACCTGGCGCAAAGTCCGATGCCAACTACTGCCTGGCTGCTGCCGCCACCGCTGCATTCGCTACGCTTTTGCCACGAACTTGCCATGCATTTGCGATGCGTTGGCAATGGGTTAGCGCGGGTTTACAGAGGCATTGCGGCCTTACGGCACGCAAAAGGCAACGACACGAAGCCATGAAAACCATTGATTTTACCAGATAAACTGGAAAAACGCCTGATTCGTCACGGGCTTACGACTATGCGGGACATATCCCGCCCGGCGGCGCGGCCAGCGCGCCGCCCGACAGCGATCAGCGACCCTGCCGGCCGCGCCCGCCCATCACGCCCAGGCGGGATTCATGCGCCGACGCGCCGCGCGGCTGCCAGTCATCGCCACGGGGAGCAGAGGAGGCATTACGCGGAGCGCGCGGCTTGCCGCCAGCTCCCGGCCCCTTGTTTCCAGCGGCGCCGCCCGCCTTGTTGCCTGCGGAACCCGTTGCCTTGTTGCCGCCACGACCGCCGCCGGCTGCCGCCGGCTTGCCGCCCCGACCGCCGTTGCCGCGCGCGCCTGCGGGCTTGCCGCCCGCCGGCCTGCGCGCGCCGCCAGCCGGCGCCTCGGCGGCATTGCCGAAGCCAGCATCGGCCGACGCCGCATTGCCAGGCTGCCCACCGGCCGCGGCTGCCCGCGGACCTCGCGGCTTGCCGCCAGACTTGCCAGCGTTGCCGGCGGGCCTGCCGCCCTGCTTGCCACCCGGCTTGCCGCCTGCGGCCGCGGAACGGCCGCCGCCAGGCTTGCCGCCCTTGCGGTTGCCGCCAGCGCCTTCTCCCGACAGGGGATGGCCATTGGCATAACCACCGGCAATCATCAAACCCGTACCAAAGGGATCCGACGGACACGCGGCCGCCTGGCCGGCGCTGCCCAAGCGGCCGCCCTGCAGCTTGCCGCGGCGACCGATGCGGGCACCGTTCAAGCCGTTGCGGTCCATGGTGCCAAAGCCCGGGGGCAGCGCGCTGTCATGCGATTGCGGCTGCTTGGAGCGGCGGCGGTTGCCGCCGGCTTCGTCGTCATCGCGCACCAGGCCCAGCTGGACCATCAACGCCGTGACCAGGGAGGCATCCAGCTCCTCCCAGCGGCCGCGGCGCAGCGTGCGCGGCAGGACCACGTCACCGAAACGGGTGCGGATCAGCCGGCTGACCGTGACGCCCACGGCCTCGAACATGCGGCGGACTTCGCGATTGCGGCCTTCCTGCAGGGTGACCCGATACCAGCGGTTACTGCCGTCACCACCCAGGTAGTCCAGCGCACCGAACGCGGCCAGCCCGTCTTCCAACTCGATGCCATCGACCAGCGACTGGCGCTGGGCCTCGTCCATCTCACCCAGCACGCGGACCGCGTATTCGCGTTCCGTGCCGTAGCGCGGGTGCATGATGCGGTTGGCCATGTCGCCGGACGTCGTGAAGATCAGCAGACCCTCTGTGTTCAGGTCCAGACGCCCCACCGACAGCCATTTGCCCGTGCGCAGCTTGGGCAGGCGGGCAAAGACGCTGGCGCGGCCGCCCGGATCGTCGTGGCTGACGATTTCGCCGGCGGGCTTGTGATACAGGATCACGCGCGGCGGCTTCTTCGTATTCACGCGCATGATGGGCTTGCCATTGACGCGCACTTGATCGTTGGGCGCCACGCGCTGGCCGATATGGGCGGGCTCGCCGTTGACCGACACCCGGCCCGCGACGATCAGTTCTTCCATTTCGCGGCGCGAACCGATGCCGGCGTCAGCCAGCACCTTGTGCAGCTTGGGCATGACCGAATCGCTGTTCAGGTACTTGCCCAGGCGCTGCTCCATGCGGTCAGCAGTTTCCAGGTACGACAACGCCTGCTCGGCCTCCTGCTCCGTGCCGCGCGACTCCTGCGGCTCGGCCTGGACTGCGGTAGCGGCTGCCGGCTGAGCCTCGCCCGCCGGCGCCTGCTCGGCGGCGGCATCGCCGCGGCGGCGGCGGAACGGCGTTCTCAGCTTGCGGCCTCGGCCGCGGGCGCCCGCCTCGCCTTCTGCTGCCGGCTCGCGCGCGGCGGATTCCGGCTGGCCGTTGGAAGCGGCATCATCCGAACGGGGATTGTCGTCCTGCATTGCTGTATTCGTTGTCACTGGGACAGCTCCGAATTTCAAACTTGGGTAGGCCTGCCTGCGGCAGGCTCGTCATCATCTGGGGACGCCGGCTCTCGATCAGCCTCGGGCCGCTCAAAGCCTGCCTCGTCCGATTCCGGGGAGGCGGCATCCGGGCCAGGCCGAACAGGATCGGCAAGACCGGAAGCGGGCTCATGCCCGGCGGCGTCAGGCGCCGCAGTATCGGTCTCGTCAATCGGGTCGGTCGGTTCCGCGTGTTTTGCGTTCTCGACGCTTTCCTTTGCAGCACCGGCTTCTGGGGCATCGGCGGCCATATTGGAAATGTCGTTGTCAGCCGCGTCGTCGGGAAAACCGGACATGGCTGACGTATTGGACAAGCCTTCGGCTTGCTCCCGGACGGTGGATTCGTCAGCGGGATCCGCGCCTTCTTCTGTGCGCGAAAGCACGGATTCTACGCTATCGACGGGAGCTATGGGTACATCCTGTTCCGAAACAGACAATTCCGCAACCGGAATACTGACCTCGGACTCCCCGTCCTCGCCCGCCACGGCGAGCTCGCCTTCGGAGCGCGCGCCCATTTCGACGCCATCCTCGCCCGCGGAATCTGCGTCGCCCGCGGCATCCGCCGCAACCTCGGCCACGCCCTCAGGCTGCTGGCCGGCGGCTTCCTCGCGGTCGCCAGGCACATCGCCTTCGGCCGCAGCCTCTTCCCCACCCAGCACCTGCTGCACTTCGCCCAGATCCAGCCCGGCGAGCGCCGCGGCCGCCTGCGCGGACTCGAGCGCAGGCAATTCGTCCAGGGCACGCAGGCCCAGATCATCCAGAAACTGGCGCGTGGTGCCGAACAACGCCGGGCGGCCCGGCGCGTCGCGGTGGCCGATGACCTCGATCCACCCCCGATCCTCGAGCGCTTTCACGATCTGGGAAGACACGGTGACACCGCGGATATCCTCGATGTCGCCCCGCGTCACCGGCTGGCGCCAGGCCACGATGGCCAGCGTTTCCATCACGGCGCGCGAGTACTTCGGCGGTTTTTCCGGATTGAGGCGCTCAAGGTAGCGCTGCATGCGCGGGCGGCTCTGAAAGCGCCACCCGGTGGCCAATTGCACCAACTCCAGGCCGCCGTCAGCCCAATTGGCCTGCAGCGTTTCCAGCAACGCGCGCAACGCGCTGTTGTCGAATTGTTCATCGTCCCCGAACAGCTTGCGCATATCGGACAGGTGCATCGGCTGCGCCGCGCAAAGCAGCGCGGTTTCCAACACGAGTATTGCCTCGCTATCGTTCATCGACATTCAAATTCAAAAAGGGCTAACTTGCGCTAGGTTGAAAATAAGGCTACTATTCATTTCTCAGACGCGGGGTGGAGCAGTCTGGCAGCTCGTCGGGCTCATAACCCGAAGGTCGTAGGTTCAAATCCTGCCCCCGCAACCAAATTGATTCAGGCCTGGCGCACGCGCCGGGCCTTTTTCATTTGCGGCGCCGGAAAAAATCCACAAGTACGGCAAACCAGCCAACGCACGCAACCCCGGCACGCCGGCACGCGCACCCGCCGCCGGACCGGCAGCCTCGGCGGCTCGCCAGCAACAGACAGCATTGGTTTGCGAAATTTTCACTGGATTCCTGTGTTTACCGCCATGCGCCCCGGATATGCGTACCCCGGACATGTGCCGAAACGACCGCGCCAATCGGGATTGGGCGGAATGCCTGCCGTGACCCGCACGGCAAACACTCAAGCAAATTCTGGAAAAGCCGGCAGAAATCGCCGGCCAGCCCGCAGAGCACGCCAGCAACCCGGCGCCGTCTTCCTGCGGCAATCGATATCAAGGACCTGAATCATCGAGGCTCGGGCTGCGCGGACTGGCCGCAGCATTCCATAAACCCGATAAGCTTCCCCTGGCGCATGCGGAAACGGGTTCCGCGATGCCGCAGCCCACCTGAGCTGCAACCACGATTCTTGGATGTTTTATAAAACTACACGCTGACAGGCATAAGCCCATCGCGCCTAGCATGTTCAAGCAGTTGTTCGATTATACCGCCATATACCCCACCCTCAAGCCCGAGCGACGCCGAACGCGGCGCGAAAACTACGGTGCAGGCTTGTCCCATGGCGTGGATTCCAGGCGACCCACCAGAAAATCCAGCATGGACCGCAAGATCAGCGGCATCTGGCGGCGCGAGACGTAAACCCCGTAAATGCCCAGCTCCTGAGGCTTGCTTTGGGTCAGGATGGCCCGCAAGCGGCCCGAGGCAATGTCGTCCGCGGCGTAGTAAGTCGGCAGCATGGCAATGCCCGCCCCTTCCAGCGCCGCGCGCGACAGCACCGACACCTCATTCGCGCTGATGTTGCCGCTGACGGGCACATCCACCGGTTCGCCGTCGCGCTCGAAGCGCCACAGGCTTTTGCCGAAGTAGGAGTGAGTCAGGCAATTGCGCAAGGACAGGTCCTCGATACGGGCCGGCACGCCTTCGCGCTGCAGATACTCGGGCGAGGCGCACACCACCGAACGGCAGACAGCAAGCTTGCGGGCGATCAGATTGGGATCCAGATCATTGGTGATGCGCACGGCCAGGTCCACGCGCTCTTCCACCAGATTGACGGCGCGATCCACCAGCATCAGATCGACCGAAGTGCCCGGATGCAGCTTGACGTAATCGGTGATGGCGCTGGCCAGATGCCGGGAGCCGAACGACATGCTGGTGGTGATGCGCAGCAGGCCCCGCGGCGTGTCGTCCGGAGTCGATACGGCATTGCGCAGATCCCCCACCATGTCCAGCATCTGCCGGCAGCGCGGCAGCGTTTCAGCGCCGGCGGGCGTCAGGCTCAGGCGCCGTGTCGTGCGATGCAACAAGCGCACTCCCACCCACTGCTCCATTTCCGCCAGATAGCGCGACACCATGGCGCGCGACATATCCAGATGAATCGCCGCCGCCGACAGGCTACCCCTGTCAGCGACCTCCACGAACACCTGCATGGCTTTCAAACGATCCATGATTGTCTCGATTCTTGCACCAGACCGCTCCGGTTATACCGTATTTCGGTGCAACGCCGACATCAAAATCAAGACCACCATCCGGAAGGCCCAGACCGTCAGCCACGGACAATCAAAGGATGGATTGCCCAAGCGCGGCACCCAGAGCAGCGCGAACCTCCGCCACCTCAGGCCCTCGCAAGATGCAGACCAGCCGCGACACCTGCTCGCCGTCCGGCCATTGATCGAGTTGATTCACCGGATAGAGCTCGCCATGCACGCCATGCACCTCGCACGGCAGCATCTCGCCCTCGAAACATACCAAGCCCTTCATACGCAGCAAGCCCTGCCCGTAGCGCTCCAGGATCCGCGACATGCCGGCCAGAAACGCCGCCCGCCCGACGGGAACAGCCAAAACGAGGGAGAAACTGCCCACGCCTCCGTGGCGGGCCACCCGAGGCTGGGCAAATGGCCGCAGCCAACCCGCCAGGGCAGCGCCATCGCGCCTGGCCTGCCTATCCAGCCCCAGGCACAGCGCATCGGCAAGCGGCGCATCGGGCCATTGGACGCAACGTTGCGCACCCGGATTGATGTCGGCGACCGCCTGCCCCAGGCGGTCCAGGCTCGCCTCGTCCGACAGGTCCGGCTTGCTGAACACCACGACATCCGCCAAGGCCAGCTGCCGCGGCGCCTCGGGTTGCCGCTCCAATTGATCCAGGCCGTTGCGCGCATCCACCAGGACGATCGCTCCCCGGTACGCATAGCGCTCGGCCAGGAAGCGGTCGTGCCTGAGGGTGAACAGGATGGGCGCAGGATCGGCCAGCCCGCTGGTTTCGATGAGCACGCGGCGAAAGGGTTTGATCTTGCGGCTGAGCGCGAGCATGAACAAATCGCGCAAGGCATCGACCACCGCGCCACTGACGACGCAGCACAGGCAGCCGCCCTCGACCAGCACGATGTTGTCGCGGGCCTGCCGCACCAGATGATGATCGACGCCCACTTCGCCGTATTCATTGACGATGACGACGGCATCGGCGTACGCCGGATCCCGCAACAGCCGGTTGAGCAACGACGTCTTGCCGCTGCCCAGAAAACCGGAAATCACCGTCACGCCTATGCGCTTGTCGTCCATGCCCGATCTTCCATGCCAGATCCGATGCAGAAAACCAAAAGGGCCACTCACTTGCGTGAATGGCCCTGAATTCTTTGGCTCCCCGAGCTGGGCTCGAACCAGCGACCTGCGGATTAACAGTCCGTCGCTCTACCGACTGAGCTATCGGGGAACTGCTAAGAAACGAGATTATGAACTAAAAAATCAGACTGTGCAAATCGCCGGATTTTTCCAGTGTTTTGAGCGCGCGGTTTCCCATCGCCAAAAAACTCTGATATGATCTCGGTCTTTCCAGATCGGGCCCCATAAATCAGGGCCACGAGGCAGAAAAAACAAAGATGTTTTGCTTGCGGTTCCAGCATCACCGGAACGAAGCAAATGGTCTTGCCGGCATAGCTCAGTTGGTAGAGCAGCGCATTCGTAATGCGAAGGTCGTAGGTTCGACTCCTATTGCCGGCACCAGATTTCAAGAAGCAGCCCTCTCGGGCTGCTTTTTTCATTTCCGCACCCGTTCCGCGCCGCCGCCCCTCGCCCGGGAACTCCCGCCCGCCACCGCGCATCCAACCTGCTGGACCATCCTGGCGGACACGACCATGCGCATCCTTCTTGTTGAAGACGATCTCATGATAGGCGAGAGCGTGCTGGACTTCCTGCGCGCCGAACACTACGCCGTCGACTGGGTCAAGGACGGCAATGCGGCGGAACTCGCGCTGCGCACCGACACCTACGACCTCATACTGCTGGACCTGGGCCTGCCCAAGCGCGACGGCCTGTCGCTGTTGCGCGACCTGCGCGCGCGCAAGGACCGCACGCCGGTGCTGATCGCCACCGCCCGCGACGCCGTGAGCGACCGCATCGCGGGCCTGGACGCCGGCGCCGACGACTACGTGGTCAAGCCCTACGACGTGGACGAGCTGCTGGCCCGCATGCGCGCCCTGATCCGGCGCAGCGCCGGCCGCGCCGAGCCGGTATTCGAACACGAGGGCATCACCATAGACCCCCAGTCGCACGCCGCCATGGTCGACGGCACCCCCGTGACGCTGACCGCGCGCGAATGGGCCGTGCTCGAACCGCTGATCGCGCGTCCCGGCATGATCTTCTCCCGCGCCCAGCTGGAAGAAAAGCTGTATAGCTGGAAAGAGAGCATCAGCAGCAACGCGGTTGAGGTTTATATTCATGGCCTGCGCAAGAAGCTGGGTCCGAACCTGATCCAGAACGTCAGAGGCGTCGGCTATGTCATCCCCAAAACATGAGCATTCCGCTTAGCTACTCACTGAGAGCCAGGCTGCTTTTTTTCCTGTTGGCCGCCATCGTGGTCGGCGCGCTGGTGCAAGGCGCCATCGCCTACCGCAGCACCTTGGCGCAAGCCGACGACATCTTCGATTCGCTGCTGCAGCGCACCGCCCTGTCGCTGGGGACCGGCGACGGGCTGCTCAGCACAGGCCCGACGCACGCGCGCGGCGCGGGCTCTCCCGTCGCCGACGACTTGATCATCCAGATCTGGACGCCCGACGGCCTGCGCGTCTTCAATTCCCGCTCGCGCCGCCCACTGCCAGACCAGATCGTGCTCGGCTTCTCCGATGCGAAAATGGAGGGCAGCACCTACCGCGTATATTCGCTGGCCACGCCCTTCCAGGTCATCCAGGTGGCGCAGGACATGGGCGTGCGCACCAGCATGGCGCGCGCGCTGGCGCTACGCACCATTGCCCCCATCGCCGCCGCGGCGCCCCTGCTGATGCTGATCGTCTGGTGCGTGGTGAGCTGGTCGCTGCGCCCCGTGAAGCGCGCGCGCGCCCAGGTCGCGGCGCGGCAGCCCGAGGACCTCTCCCCCGTCAGCGTGCAAGGCTTGCCCGACGAGATCCGGCCGCTGGTCCAGGAACTGAACCTGCTCCTGGAACGCATGCGCGGCGCCTTCGCGCAGCAGAAGCAATTCGTGGGCGATGCAGCGCATGAGCTGCGTTCACCGCTGACCGCGCTGCGGCTGCAACTACAGGCGCTGCAACGCGCGGGCGACGCGGAGACGCGCAAGCTGGCCGAGCAGCGCCTGGCTGCCGGCATCGACCGCGCCACGCGCCTGGTGGAACAGTTGTTGTCGATGGCGCGCCATGAAAGCGCGGCAGAACAGACGCCTCCTGAAGCCGTGGACCTGGCCGACGTGTTGCGCCAGGCGCTCTCCGAGATGCTGCCCCAGGCCAACGCCAAGACGATCAGCATCGACCTGGACGGCGCGCCACAGGCATGGGTGCAAGGACACCGCGATGCGTTGACGCTGCTGGTGCGCAATCTGCTGGACAACGCCATCAAGTACACCCCCGCCGGCAAGCGCGTCCACCTCCACCTGGAACAGGCCGCCCATGAAGTCGCCCTGCTGATCGACGATGAAGGCCCCGGTGTCGCGCCGGAAGAGAGGGAACGCGTGTTCGACCGCTTCTACCGCGTCGAAGGCAATGCGCAGCATGGCAGCGGCCTGGGACTGGCGATCGCGCGCAGCATCGCCAACCAGCACGGCGCGGCGATAACGCTGCAGGACACGCCGGCCGGCCAGGGCCTGCGCGTGAAGGTGGCTTTCCCGACTTAAGACTCGCCTAAGTGTCAGGCCCGAAGATAGCGCCATGTCCTTCAACATGAACGCAGGAGCCGACATGAAGACCACCCAAATGAAACCCTCGCGCCTGGTGCTGGCGCTGCTGGCAGCCGGCGCCATAGGCGGCGCGGGCGCAACCGCCTTCACCGGCGGCGTTTCGATGGCGGCCAACGCGCCGGCCATTACCTCCTCCCTCCAGGCGCCCGGCATGTCCAGCCCGCCCAACTTCGCGCAGATCACGCGCGACTTCGGCCCGGCCGTGGTGAACATCAGCGTCAGCGGCACCCGCAAGGTTTCCGCCGACGAAGGCGATCCCTTTGCCCAGTTCTTCGGCCAGATTCCCGGCGCGCGCGGCCAAAGGCCTTCGCGCGAAGTGCCGATGCGCGGCGAAGGCTCCGGCTTCATCGTCAGCGCCGACGGCACCATCCTGACCAATGCGCACGTAGTCCAGGACGCCAAGGAAGTCACGGTCAAGCTGACCGACCGCCGCGAGTACAAGGCCAAGGTGCTGGGCTCGGATCCGCAGACCGACGTGGCCGTCCTCAAGATCGACGCCAAGAACCTGCCGGTGGTGAAGGTGGGCGACGTCAACCAGCTGCAGGTAGGCGAATGGGTGCTGGCCATCGGCTCGCCCTACGGCCTCGAAAACACGGCCACCGCCGGCATCGTCAGCGCCAAGGGCCGCTCGCTGCCGGACGACACCTCGGTGCCTTTCATCCAGACGGACGTGGCGGTGAATCCCGGCAACTCGGGCGGCCCGCTGTTCAACGACCGCGGCGAAGTGGTGGGCATCAACTCGCAGATCTACAGCCGCACCGGCGGATTCCAGGGCTTGTCGTTCTCGATTCCGATCGACGTGGCCTACAAGATCAAGGACCAGATCCTGGAGCACGGCAAGGTGCAGCACGCCAGGCTGGGCGTAACGGTGCAGGAAGTGAACCAGGACCTGGCCAACTCTTTCAAGCTGGATACGCCCTCGGGCGCGCTGGTGTCCAGCGTGGAGAAAGGCAGCGCAGCCGACAAGGCCGGCCTGCAGCCCGGCGACGTGGTGCGCAAGATCGACGGCAAGACCATCGTGTCATCAGGCGATCTGGCCTCCACCATCACGCTGGCCACGCCGGGCGAGAAGATCAAGCTGGACGTCTGGCGCAACGGTTCGCAAAAGGAACTGGTCGCCACCCTGGGCGGCATACCCAAGGACAAGACCCAGGCCTCGGCGGGAGAGCAGGAGGTGCAGCGCGGCCAGCTCGGCCTGGCGCTGCGTCCGCTGAGCCCGCAGGAGCAGCAGGCGGCCGGCGCCGAAGGCCTGCTGATCGAACGCTCGATCGGGCCGGCCGCCAAGGCCGGGATCGAACCGGGCGACGTGCTGCTGTCCTTGAACGGGGTGCCCGTGCACAACGTCGCGCAGGTCAAGGAAGCGCTGTCCAAGGCGGGCAAGACGGTCGCCCTGCTGGTACAGCGCGGCGAAGACAAGATCTTCGTGCCGGTGCAGATCGGCTGAGCCGGTCCGCACCCGGTTAGCCGCTACTCCGCGTCGGGCTGCTTGCCCGGCGCGGCCGCATCGAAGGCCGGCAGCGCGCGGCAGGCGGCATCAATACGCACGACGTTGGGCATGGCCGACAGATCGCAGTCGAAACGCTGGGCGTTCGCCACCTGGGGCACCAGGCACAGGTCGGCGATCGTGGGCGTGTCGCCATGGCAGAAACGGCCGGTGGCGGCAGAGCCCGCCAGCTGCGCCTCCAGGGCCTCCAGGCCCTGATGCACCCAGTGCTTGTACCAGGCGGTCTTGGCGGCCTCGTCCACGCCCAGGGTGTGCTTCAGGTACTTCAGCACGCGCAGATTGTTCAAGGGATGCGTGTCGCAGGCGATGCCCAGCGCCAGGTCGCGCACCCGAGCGCGGCCTATCGCGTCCGCCGGCAGCAGCGGCACCTCGGGATGCGTTTCTTCCAGGTATTCAATGATGGCCAGCGACTGGCCGATGACGGCGTCGCCGTCGACCAGCGTGGGCACCAGCGCGGTCGGATTCACCTTGCGGTAATCCGCCGACAGCTGCTGGCCGCCGTCCTTCAGCAGATGCACGGGCAGGTATTCGTAGGGCAGCCCCTTGAGATTCAGGGCGATGCGCACCCGGTACGCGGCCGAGCTGCGAAAGTAGCTGTACAACTGCATGAAGTCTCCTTGATGTTCTGATGCGGCAGCGCCGCGCGGTCGCGCGGCGCCCGCCTGCTTATTCCAGCGATTCCGTCTGCGCCGACTTGCGGGACAGGCCCTTGGGCAGCGGGAACGCCACATTCTCTTCCAGGCCCGGCATGGTGCGCACCGACACCGCGCCCAATTCCTTGACCCGGTCGATGACCTGCTGCACCAGGATCTCGGGCGCGGATGCGCCCGCCGTCACGCCGATACGCTTGCGATCCACCAGCCAGGCCGGATCGATGGACTGCGCACCATCGATCAGGTAGGACGCCACGCCCTTGCGCTCGGCCACTTCGCGCAGCCGGTTGGAGTTGGAACTATTGGGGCTGCCCACCACCAGCACCAGGTCGCAATCCGGCGCCATCACCTTGACCGCGTCCTGGCGGTTCTGGGTGGCGTAGCAGATATCGCTTTTCTTGGGCTCGACGATGCTGGGGAAGCGCTCCTTCAGCGCCCGCGACACGGCCGCCGCGTCATCCACCGACAAGGTGGTCTGCGTGACGTAGGCCAGGTTTTCGGGGTCGGCCACCTGCAGGCCGGCGACGTCCTCGACGGTCTCGACCAGGTACATGCCGCCCTGGGCCTGGCCCAGCGTGCCTTCGACTTCGGGATGACCTTTGTGGCCGATCATGATGATCTCGCGGCCGGCGGCGCGCATGCGGGCCACCTCGATATGGACCTTGGTGACCAGCGGGCAGGTGGCGTCGAACACGCGCAGCCCGCGCGAATCGGCCTCGGCCCGCACCGCCTTGGACACGCCGTGCGCCGAGAACACCACGATGGCGCCGGCGGGCGCGTCGTCCAGCTCGTCGATGAAGATGGCGCCCTTGGCGCGCAGGTCTTCGACCACGTAGCGGTTGTGGACGATCTCGTGGCGCACGTAGATGGGCGCGCCGTGCAGTTCGAGCGCGCGTTCGACGATGTCGATGGCGCGATCCACGCCGGCACAGAAGCCGCGCGGCTGCGCCAGCAGGACTTCGGCGTCGGCGGCGGTGACAACCTGGCTCATCAGAGGACTCCCAAGAGCGCCACGTCGACCCGCAAGCTGATGCCCGCGAGCGGGTGGTTGAAATCGAACAGGGCCGATTCGTCGTTGATTTCCTTCAGGACGCCCGAATAGCGTCCGCCATTGGGCGCGGCGAATTCCACCAGGTCGCCCGGCTCGAAGGTGGCGTCGGCGCCCGCATGCTCAGCCAGCATGGCGCGCGTGACGCGCTGGATGAGCTCGGGGTTGCGCTCGCCATAAGCGTCGGCCGGCTCGACCGTGACGCTGAAGCGCTCGCCTTCGGCGCGGCCGACCAGCGCCGCTTCCAGGCCGGGCGCCCATTGGCCGCTGCCCATCTGCAGCGTGCCGGGACGGCCGTCGAAGGTGTCGGCGAACACGGAATCCTTGCCCGGCCCGGAGGCCAGCGTGATGCGGTAGTGCAGCGTCAGGTAGGAATCCGGACGGACAAAAACGTTCACTTCGTTAGAGGCGATGCTCAAGATCTGCCACCGTATATGCAATTGAATAAACCCTGATTTTAGAGCCTCTTATGAAATTGTCCGATCGGCTGCCCAAACACGAGCGCCCCAGGGAGCGCTTGCTGCGCCACGGCGCCGGATCGCTCCAGGACTCGGAATTGCTCGCCATCGCCCTGCGCACCGGCATTCCCGGCCTGGACGTGGTGCAATTGGGCAGCCAGTTGCTGGCCAGATTCGGCGGCCTGCGGGGCCTGCTGGGCGCGACGCCCGAGGAACTGACCGCGGTCCCCGGCCTGGGTGCGGCCAAGGCCTGCATGCTGGTCGCCCTGCTGGAACTGGCGCGCCGCGCCATCGAAGAGGATCTGACCCGCAATAGCAACCTGGCCCACCCGTTGCAGGTAAAGGAATATTGCAAAATGGCGCTGGGGCACCGCCAGGTGGAACACTGCATCGCGCTCTATCTGGACAACCGGCTGCGACTCATCGCCACGGGCGAGCTGGCGCGCGGCACCCTGTCCCAGGCATCGGTCTACCCCCGCGAGGTCGTGCGCGAGGCGCTGCGGCACCATGCAGCGGCCCTGATCATCGCCCATAACCATCCGTCCGGCCTGGCCGAGCCCAGCGCCGCGGACCGCGGCTTCACGCAGCACCTGAAACAGGCGTTGGCGCTGGTGGACATCCGGCTGGTGGACCATCTGATCGTCGCCGCCGGGACGGTCATCTCCATGGCCGAACTCGGCGGCCTGTAGGGGCTGCGGACAGCTCCCGAATTCGTTAGACTAGCGCCCGCAATTGTTTTAGGCTTAACGCATCTTCCGACCCATTCCGCCTGACATGAAACGCTTGTGGGACATCTCCCCGCCCGTCTCCACGGCGTCGCCAGTCTTTCCTGGCGACACGCCGTACCGCCAGCAATGGAAATGGTCGCTTACGCCCGGCTGCCCGGTGAACGTCAGCGAAATCACGCTGTCGCCGCACATCGGCGCGCATGCTGACGCGCCCCTGCACTACCAGAACGGCGCCGCCGCCATCGGCGCGGTGTCCCTGGAACCGTTCCTGGGGCCCTGTCGCGTCATACACGCCATCGATTGCGGCCCCCTCATCACGGTGGACCACGTGGCCCATGCGGCCTTGAACCTGCCGCCCCGCGTGCTGGTCCGCACCGCCAAGCATGCCGCGCAGGACTGGTGGACCGACGATTTTTCCGCCTACGCGCCCCAGACCATCGAATGGCTGGCCGAACGCGGCGTCATGCTGATTGGCCTGGATACGGCCAGCATCGACCCCGCGTCCAGCAAGACCCTGGACAGCCACCACACGATCTTGCGGCACGACATGCGGGTACTGGAGAACCTGGTGCTCGACGATGTGCCGGAAGGCGATTACGAGTTGATCGCACTGCCGTTGGCGCTGGTCCAGGCCGATGCCAGCCCGGTCCGCGCCGTCTTGCGCGAACTGTAGGCTGGTCCGCTGGCCATGGGCGGCCGATCCGAAATCGGCCGCCAGTTCTGGAAGCTCGACCATGAAACACCATTCCGATCCGCACGCGGCGCTTGCCTGCGCCCGTCCCCATGCGCCCTCGTGGCGCGCCCTGCCCGCATCCGCGCGCCGCGCCGCCCCGCCCTGCCAGGGAGACCGCGCATGAGCCACTCCGAACGCCCCGAGGACATCGTCCGCCAGGAAAAAGCGCAGCTGGACTTCACGCGCGACATGACCTACGGCGACTACCTGCATCTGGACGAACTGCTGGGCGCGCAGCATCCGCTGTCGCCCGAGCACAACGAGATGCTCTTCATCATCCAGCACCAGACCAGCGAACTCTGGATGAAGCTGATGCTGCACGAACTGCGCGCCGCCATCGCCAACGTGGCCGCCGACCGGCTGCAACCCGCCTTCAAGATGCTGGCCCGCGTCAGCAAGATCATGGAACAGCTGGTCCATGCCTGGGACGTGCTGGCAACCATGACCCCGCCCGAATACTCCGCGCTGCGCCCCTATCTGGCGCGTTCCAGCGGATTCCAGAGCTACCAGTACCGCCAGGTCGAATTCCTGTTGGGCAACAAGAACGCCGCCATGCTCAAGCCGCATGCGCACCGCGACGACCTGCTGGCCCAGGTGCGCAGCGCCTATGAAGCCCCGTCGCTGTACGACGAGGCTTTGCGGCTGCTGGCCCGCCACGGCCTGGACGTGCCGGCCGACCACCTCAAACGCGACTGGACCCAGCCCTACCAGGCGTCGGCCGGCGTGGAGGCCGCCTGGCTGACGGTCTACCGCGAGCCCGACCGCTACTGGGACCTGTACCAGCTAGGGGAAAAGCTGACCGACCTGGAAGACGCATTCCGCCTGTGGCGCTTTCGCCACGTCACCACCGTCGAACGCGTCATCGGCTTCAAGCGCGGCACTGGCGGCACGTCGGGGGTCGATTACCTGCGGCGCATGCTGGAAGTGGTGCTGTTCCCCGAGATCTGGAAGCTGCGCACGGATCTTTAAACCCTTATCCGACCCCAATTTTGGCAAGGGCGCCCCTCCCCAAGGGCCTCCTTTCCTCTTGGCCGAGCCAAAATTCCCATGCTAGAATTTGGGGTTACTTTTTGGATACGTGGCTGGAATAGTCGACGAGTATCCGGCCGCTGGGCAAACCCGATGAGCATATCGGCGGATTTGCCGGGCGGACGGGATTACCGCGCTTCCTGGCTGGCGACCCTAACAACTTGCAAGGCTCGGAAGAGCCCTAGGAAAGCACCATGAAAGAAGGCATTCACCCCGAATACCGCGAAGTCGTCTTCGCCGATCTGCAAACGGGCAACAAGTTCATCACCCGTTCGACCGTGCACACGCGCGAAACCGTTGAAATCGACGGCAAGACGTACCCGCTCTTCAAGTGCGACGTGACCTCCGAATCGCACCCGTTCTACACGGGCGCCCAGACCCGCATCGTCGAAACCGGCCGCGTGGAAAAGTTCCGCGCCCGTTTCGCCCGCACTGCCGGCACGGTCAAGTCCGCTTCCTGATCCTGTCGCTCCCGCGGGAGCCGCAGCAAAAAGGCAGCCTCCGGGCTGCTTTTTTTTCTCCCTGGCAGTTCAATCTTGACGCCGGGTACTAGCGCAATCAGACCACTCGGTTACATTAACGCCCGTGTCCCCACTTTCCATTTCCACTCCGGCCCGGCTCACGTCCGTGGCCACCGCGAAACTGCCCAGGCTGATCCTGCTGGGCTTGTCGCTGGCCTATATCGTGGCCGGCCTGTTCATGCGCGACCCGTGGAAAACTGATGATGCGGTGGGGCTGGCGACCATGGTCACGGCGATCCGCGAAGGCGGCATCACCTGGCTGCTGCCGCAGGTGGGGCACCTGGCCCACGCCGAGGAAGGGCCGCTGATCACCTGGGTGGGCGCGATCTGCATCTGGCTGTTCGGCCCCTTCATCGGCGACATCACCGCCGGCCGCCTGCCCAATCTGCTGTGGTTCGGCATCACCGCGACCAGCGTCTGGTACGGCACCTACCTGCTGGGCCGCCGCGCCGAAGCGCAGCCGCTGGCCCTGCCCTTCGGCGGCGAACCCGAACCTCGTGATTACGGGCGCATGCTGGCCGACGCCGCGCTGCTCCTGCTGCTGGCCACGGTCGGCATCCTGCAGCGCACCCACGAAACCACCGTCGTGCCCGCCATCATGGCGTGGCAGGCGCTGGCCTTCTATTCGCTGGCGCGCAGCATAGACCGGCCCTTCACCGGCAGCACCACCCTGGGCATTGCCCTGGCGGCCAGCTTCCTGACCCGCGGCTGGGTCGGCGCCATCCCCATCATGGTGGGCGCGGCCCTGGCCTTCTATCCGCGCAGCCGGCTGTGGAAATGCCGCCGCTGGCTGCCCTGGGCCGCGCTGCTGGCGGCCCTTCTGATCCTGGCTTGGTGGATTCCCGCCAGCCATAGCAGCGAGTATTGGATCCGCAACTGGAAGATCTGGAACCTGTCGTCCTTCGCCGTGCCCTCCTGGCATGACATCGGGCGCACCCTGCGCGACCTGCCCTGGTACCTGTGGCCCACCTGGCCGTTGGCCCTGCTGGCCATCTGGCGCTGGCGCGCCTGGCTTTATGCGCCCCATATCTGGCTGCCGCTGACCCTGTTGGTGTGCTCCGCGGCAGTGCTGTTCGGCCTGGAAGAAGCGTCCGACTCCGAATATGTGCTGCTGGCCGTGCCTTGCGCGGTGTTGGGCGCGTTTTCGCTGCCCACGCTGCGCCGTGGCGTGGTCAACACCCTGGACTGGTTCGCCGTCATGTGCTTTTCGCTGACGGCAACCACGGTCTGGCTGGGCTGGGTCGCCCTGCACTTCGGATGGCCGGCACAGATTTCCCGCAATATCGCGCGCCAGACCACCGGCTACGACCCCGAGATCTCCTGGGTGGCGTTCGCGCTGGCCATTGTTTTTACCGTGGGCTGGATCGCGCTGGTGGTCTGGCGGCTGCGGGTGCGGCCGCAGGCGCTGTGGCGCGGCACCGTGCTGTCGGCCGGGGGCCTGACCGTTACGTGGATCCTGCTGGTGCTGCTGTGGCAGCCCGCCGTGGACTACGCCCGCAGCTATCGCACCGTGTCTGGGCAGTTGGCACAGGCGCTGGAGCAGAACGTGCGCCCCGGCGAGTGCGTGCGCGGACTGAGCCTGGGCAGCGGGCAGCGCGCCTCGTTCCTGATCTTCAATAACCTGACGTTCACGTTCGACTCCAAGTGCACGCTGGTGCTGCAACAGACCAGCAACCAGAGCCTGCGGGACAATACCGCCGCCTACAGCGACGGCGCCGAAGTACTGTGGCAAGGTGGCCGGCGCGCCGACCGCCAGGAAGTGTTCCGCCTGCTTAGAGTCGGCGCCCCCCGATGACGCCCGCGTCCGCCGCGCCGATGAGTTTCGGCGCCACCCTGCGCGGCATAGCCCGGCAGGCCTGGCCGGTACTGGTCAGCCAATGGGCCGGCATCTCCTTCGGCGTGCTCGACACCGCCATGACGGGCCACTCCAGCGCCGCCGACCTGGCGGCGATGGCCTTGTCCGCGTCCATCTACATCACCATCTTTGTCGGGCTGATGGGCGTGGTGCACGCCCTGATCCCCATCCTGGCCCAGCACTTCGGCGCCGGCAACAACCTCGAGGTTGGGCGCAGCTGGGGCCAGGGCGTGTGGCTGGCGCTGGGGCTGTCGGTGGTCGGCGCGGTGCTGCTGCTGTTCCCGGACATGTGGCTGTCCATGTCGGGCGAAGTCGCCCCAGGCGTGCGCGAACGCATCGGCTCCTATCTGCAGGCCCTGGTGCTGGCGCTGCCTGCGGCCCTGGTGTTCCGCACCATCTACGCGCTGGGCACCTCGGTCTCGCGCCCCAAGCTGGTCATGGCCATCAACCTGACGGCGATCGGCTTCAAGGCTTTCTTCAACTGGCTCTTCATTTACGGCAATCTTGGCCTGCCGGCCATGGGCGCCACCGGCGCCGGCCTGGCGACGGCCGTGGTGTCGTGGATGAGCCTGGGCCTGGGCCTGTGGGTCATCACCCATGACCGCTACTACCGGCGCTTCAAGCTGCACGTCGGCAAGCCCGACTGGAAGACGCTCAAGGAGCTGTTGCGCCTGGGCATCCCCATGGGCGGCTCGTATCTGGTGGAAGTGTCGGCCTTTACCTTCATGGCCCTGCTGGTGGCGCGCGAAGGCACCTTCGTGACCGGCGGCCACCAGATCATGTCCAACCTGGCCGCGCTCTGCTACATGATGCCGATGGCGCTGGGCGTGGCCACGGCCGCCCTGACCGCGCAGGCCATCGGCGCGGGCAATCTCGCGCATGCGCACCGCACCGGCATGGCGGGCCTGACGCTCGGCATCCTGGGCGCGCTGCTCACCGCAGCGGTGCTGCTGGCGGGCCGGCCGCTCATCCTGGCCGCCTATACCAACAACCCCGAGGTGGCCGCGGTGGCGACCACACTGCTGGCCGTCCTGCCCCTGTTCCATCTGTTCGACTCGATGCAATGCATCAACTCCTACCTGCTGCGCGCCTACAAGGTGGCGGTGGTGCCGCTGCTGCTGCAAGTGGTCGCCCTGGCGGGAGTGGGCCTGGTCGGCGGCTGGTGGTTCGGCTTCGGCCCGGGCCGCGGCGGTCTGGACGGCGTGCGCGCCGTCCTGGTCCCTGGATCTCCTCAGGGCGCGGGCAGCATGTGGCTGATGGCCATGGTCGGCTTGGGACTGTCGGCCGCCTTGCTGCACTACTGGTACCGGCGCATCGTGCGCGGGGCGATCAAGTAAAAAAGCAGCCTTGCGGCTGCTTTTTTTAGGACCTTATTTCGGTCGCTTGTCGATCACGCGGCGCGCCTTGCCGGTCAGCGTGCGTTCCACATGGCCCGAGTCCGACACCTGGATACGCGCGCTGACGCCAATATGCGTCTTGACCGCGTGCTGCAATTGCTTGCCCAGGTTCGCGCGTTCCGCATCCGACAGGGTCGAAAACTCGGCGCGCAGTTCGGTCAGGATTTCCAGCTCGTCCATATTGCCGCTGCGCGACAGCACCAGCTGATAGTGCGGCGCCAGCTGGGCGATCTTCAGGACCAGTTCCTCGACCTGGGTCGGGAACATGTTGACGCCGCGCACGATCAGCATGTCGTCGCTGCGGCCGGTGATCTTGCCGATGCGGCGCATGCTGCGCGCGGTCGGCGGCAGCAGGCGCGTCAGGTCGCGGGTGCGGTAGCGGATGATGGGCATCGCTTCCTTGGTCAGCGAGGTGAACACCAGCTCGCCCGGCTCGCCGTCGGCCACGGGTTCGCCCGTGTCGGGATTGATGATTTCCGCGTAGAAGTGGTCTTCCCAGACCACCGGGCCGTCCTTGGTCTCGACGCATTCGCTGGCCACGCCCGGCCCCATCACTTCGGACAAGCCGTAGATATCCACGGCGTCGATGCCGGCTTCGGTCTCGATGTCGGCGCGCATCTGCCCGGTCCAGGGTTCGGCGCCGAAGATGCCGATGCGCAGCGAACTTTGACGCGGATCAATCCCCTGGCGGCGCTGTTCCTCCAGAATATTGCAGAAGTAGGAGGGCGTGACCATGATGATGTCCGGACGGAAATCGTTGATCAGCTGCACCTGCTTTTCGGTCTGTCCGCCCGACATCGGGATGACCGTGCAACCCAGGCGTTCCGCGCCGTAATGCGCGCCCAGGCCGCCGGTGAACAGGCCGTAGCCGTAGGCCACGTGCACCGTGTCGCCGGGCTTGCCGCCCGCCGCGCGGATGGAACGCGCCACCAGGTTGGCCCAGTTGTCCAGGTCGCCCTGGGTATAGCCCACCACCGTCGGCTTGCCGGTGGTGCCGCTGGATGCATGGATGCGCGAGATGCGCTCGCGCGGCACGGCGAACATGCCGAAGGGATAGTTCTCGCGCAGTTCCTTCTTCGTGGTGAAGGGGAACTTCGAAATATCGGACAGCTGCTTCAGGTCGTCGGGATGCACGCCGGCTTCATCGAAAGCCTTCTTGTAGTGCGGCACGTTTTCATAGGCATGCTTGAGCGACCACTTCAGCCGCTCCAGTTGCAGCGCGCGCAGTTCATCCTCGCTGGCATGCTCGATGGGATCCAGCCCCGGCTTGCTCATGGTGTTGGACATGGTTATCTCTCTCCTGAAATTCTCTCTGCGCGGAGCCCGGTCGCGCGGCGGGCGGAAGCCCTGCCCGCTCGCGGCCCGGCCCGCGGCCGTATCTTTGGTTGGTTGGCTGGCTCAAGCGTCCGCGGGGACGCCAACGATCTGGCCCTTGATGCGGTAGGAACGGCCGCGGAACAGCGCCACGTTACGCCCATCCTGGTTGGTCACGGTTACGTCGTAGACGCCGGTGCGGCCGGCCAGCGAGCGCTCCTGCGCCACTGCGGTCAGCAGGTCGCCTTCGAAGCCCGGCGCCAGGTAGTCGATGGTGCAGCCCGACGCCACCGTGCTGACGTTGCGCGAATTGCAGGAAAAGGCGAAGGCGCTGTCCGCCAGGGCGAAGATGAATCCGCCATGGCAGGTCTTGTGGCCGTTCAGCATGTCGGCGCGCACGCGCATGGTCAGGCGCGCGTAGCCCGGCGCCATTTCCTCGATTTTCATGTCCAGGCCTTGCGACGCCGCGTCGCCTGCAAACATGACGGTGCCGACGGCCTGCGCCAGCTCCTGGGGATCGGCCGGCACTTCGACCGCGGGAACGTGTGCGTTCATTCTTATTGCCCCTTGAATTGCGGTTCGCGCTTGCCCAGGAAGGCGGCCACGCCTTCCGCGTAGTCCGCGCTGCGGCCGAGTTCGCGCATCATGTCGCGTTCCAGGTCCAGCTGCGTGGACAGGTCGTTGCCCAGGCTGGCCTGCATGGCCCGCTTGGTGAAAGCCAGGCCCTTGGTCGGAGCCTTGGCGAAATGCTGCGCCAAGCTTTCCAGCGCGGCGTCGAACTCCTCGTCCGCCACGCATTGCCAGATCAGGCCCCACTCCTCGGCCTGCTTGGCGCTGAGCTTGTCGCCCAGCATGGCCAGGCCCATGGCGCGGGCGCGGCCCACCAGGCGCGGCAGCACGAAGGTGCCGCCGGTGTCGGGGATCAGCCCAAGACGGCAGAACGACTGGATGAACGTGGCCGAAGCCTTGGCGATGACGATGTCGCCGGCAAACGCCAGATTGGCGCCCGCGCCGGCGGCCACGCCATTCACGCCCACCACCACCGGCATGGGCAAGGCGTTCACGCGGCGCACCAGCGGTCCGTAGAACTTGTCGACGGTCTCGCCCAGGTCGGGCGGCGTGCCGTCGGCGGCGGGCTTGCGCTCGCTCAGGTCCTGGCCGGCGCAGAAGCCGCGGCCGGCGCCGGTCAGCAGCAGCACGCGCGCGCCTTCGTTTTCCACGCGCGTCAACGCCTCGGCCACTTCGCCGTGCATGTTGGCCGTGAAGCTGTTCAGCTTGTCGGGACGGTTCAGCGTCAGGCGCGCGATGCCGCCGGACAGGTCGAATTGGATATCCTGGTAGCTCATGTCAGCCGCTCCGTTCAGACATGACGGCGGGTTTGCACCACGCGGAAGCGGTTGGATACGAAAGCCGAGTCCGACAGCGCGGCGTTGGCGGCCGGGTTGGCGCCGGTGCCGTGGAAGTCGCTGAAGGCGGCCGTCTGGTTGACGAACACACCACCCGTCAAGTTCAGCGACAGCGACACGCCCGAGACTTCCGCCGCGTCCTGCACCTGGTCGGCGACGGCGTCGCTGGTGGTGTAGGCGGACAGCGACAACGCGCCATGCTTGATCACGCTGTCGCGCGCCAGCTGGATGCTGTGGGTGGTGGAATCCGTGGCGACCACGAAGGCGATCGGACCGAACCATTCCTGGCTGATGGCGGCGTTGCCGGCTTCCGTGCGCAGCAAGAGCGGCGTGCGGACACGGGCGTTCTCAAATTGCGGGTGCGTCAGCGCCTTGCTGTCGGCCACCACCGGCAGGCCCAGCGCGCGGGCCTTTTCGATGCGCTCGACGATGCCTTGGTTCTGGATCGCGCCAGTCAACTCGACGGCCTTGGCCGCATCGGCGCCGACCTTCTCGACCGCGGCGCCCAGGGCGGCGGCGACTTCATCGAAGCTGACGCGGCCTTCCGGCGTCTGGATGCCGTCGCGCGGCACATAGATGTTCTGCGGCGCGGTGCACATCTGGCCCGAGTAGAGGGCCAGCGAGAACGCCAGGTTGCGGGCCACGCCCTTCAGGTCGTCGGTGGAATCGATGATGACCTGGTTGACGCCGGCCTTCTCGGTGTAGACCAGCGCCTGGCGGGCGTTGTTCTCCAGCCAGTCGCCGTTGGCGGTGCTGCCGGTGAAGTCGACGATCTTGACGGCCGGGTCCAGCGCCAGCTTCTGCGCGGTGTCGTCGCCGGCGGCGTGCGCCGCCAGCAGCACCACGTCCGGGTCGAAGCCCGCTTCCTGCAGCACTTCGCGCGCCACCTTCACGGTGATGGCCAGGGGCAGGATCGCGCCGGGATGCGGCTTGACGATGACGGTGTTGCCGGTGGCCAGGCTGGCGAACAGGCCGGGGTAGCCGTTCCAGGTCGGGAAGGTGGAGCAGCCGATCACCAGCGCGACGCCGCGCGGCACCACGGTGAACTGCTTTTCCATGCGGATCGGGTCATTCTTGCCCTGCGGCTTTTCCCAAACGGCCACGCCCGGGATGCGCGACATTTCCTGCCAGGCGTAGGTCACGGCTTCGAAGCCGCGGTCCTGCGCGTGCGGGCCGCCGGCCTGGAAGGCCATCATGAAGCCCTGGCCGGTGGTGTGCTGGACCGCATAGGCGATCTCGAAGCTGCGCTTGTTCAGGCGGGCCAGGATTTCCAGCGACACGCCCACCCAGGCGCGCGGACCGGCGCGGCGCCAGTCTTCCAGCGCGCGCTTGGAAGCGGCGATCAGCTTGTCGGCGGGGACGCGCGGATAGGTGATGCCCAGGTCGAAGCCAAAGGGCGACTGCTCGCCGCCCACGGTGCCGTCGGCGTCATGCAGGTTCAGCGGGAAAGGCTTGCCTTGCAGCGCTTCAAAGGCGGCGCGGCCCTCGTCGTTGGCGGTCTCGCCATAGTTGCGCGGGCTGGGCGACTCGGCAAACGGGCTCCAGTAGCCGCGCAAGGAGGCTGCGGCCATGGCTTGTTCCAGCAGGGGCTGGTGGCGTTCGAAGAATTGTTGGGACACTGCGTCTCTCCAAATGGATATGGTTTTATCTGCCTGGCGCGGGCCGGGTCAGGTTTCCTGGTCGAAGTCGATGACCAGGCGGTCGCTGACGGGGAAGCTCTGGCAGCTCAGGATGAAACCGCGCGCCACTTCGTAGTCTTCCAGGGCGAAGTTGGCATCCATGTCCACCTCGCCTTCGATGACCTTGCAGCGGCAGGTGGAGCACACTCCGCCCTTGCACGAATACGGCAGTTCTATCCCTTGCGCCAGCGCCGAATCCAGCACGCTGTCTTTATTCTTTTCAATCACGAACATGCGGCTGTGGCCGTCCTGCACCACGGTCACTTCGCACTGGCCCTTGCCGGGCGCCTGGCGGGCGTCCTGGCCGGTGCGCAATGCGCGCGGCCCCTTGGGCGCGCCGAACAGTTCGAACTTGATGTTCGACTTCGGAATGCCGCGGGCCTGCAGCCGCTCGACCACGCTTTCGGTCATGGTCTGCGGACCACAGACAAAAGCGTAATCGATATCCTCGGGACTCATCCAGGCCGCCATCAGCTGGTCGACCTTGTCGCCGTCCAGGCGGCCGTTGAAGAGTTCGATGTCCTGGGTCTCGCGGCTCATGATGTAAACCAGCGAGAAGCGCTCCATGTAGAGGTTCTTCAGGTCTTCGATCTCTTCGCGGAACAGCACGGCCGACGAGGCGCGGTTGCCGAAGAACAACGTGAACTTGCTATTGGGCTCGGTCGACAGCGCGGTCTTGACCAGCGAGAACACCGGCGTGATGCCGCTGCCTACGGCAAACGCCACATAGTGGCGCTTGTTCTCGGGCGAAAAATCGACGGTGAAGTTGCCGGCCGGCGCCATGACTTCCAGGGTCTGGCCCGGTTGCAGCTCATGGTTGGCCCAGCTGGAAAAAACGCCCTCGTCCACCTTCTTGATGGCCACGCGCAGCAGCTTGTCGTTCGGCGCGGAACAGATGGAGTAGGAGCGGCGCTGTTCCTGGCCGTCCAGCTCGGTGCGCAGCGTCAGGTACTGGCCCGGCAGGAAGGCGAACTCTTGCGCCAGCGTCTCGGGCAGGTCGAAGGTCACGACCACGGCGTCGCGCGTGTTGCGCGCCACCGAAGCCACCGTCAAGGCATGGAATTGGTTCTGGCTCATTGCGAAACCGCTCTCAGTGAGTCTTGAAATAATCGAAGGGCTCGCGGCAAGACACGCAGCGATACAGCGCCTTGCACGACGTGGACCCGAAGTTGCTGACCAGGCGCGTGTCTTTCGAACCGCAGCGCGGGCAGGCGATGGCGGGGCCAGACGCGCGCCGGCTGATGCCCGAAATGTCGACGGCGCGTTCGGCGGGCGCGGCGATGCCGTAGCCCTTGAGCGCCTCACGTCCCTTTTCGCTCATCCAGTCGGTGGTCCAGGCCGGCGCGAGGCGGGTTTCCACGCGGACCTCGGCGATGCCGTGGCGGGCCAACGTCTGCTGGATGTCCTGGGTGATCTCGCGCATGGCCGGACAGCCGGAGTACGTGGGCGTGATGACCACGACACAGGCCTCGCCATCCCAGGACACGTCGCGCACCACGCCCAGATCCACCACGGACAGCACGGGGATCTCCGGATCGGGGACCTCCTGCAGCCAGGTGTAGACCTGGTCGGCGGATACGGGCGCCAGCGCGTTCACCAGGTGGCTCCGGGATAGGCGCGCGGCAGGAACTGCATTTCAGCGAGCACGTAGCCCAGTTCCTCGGTGTGCTTGCCCTGGCGGCCGCCGCGATACGCCAGATGGTTGGCGGCGGACTCGTCGGGCACGGTCAGGGTGGCCTCTTCCAGCACTTCGCGCACGTGTGCCAGCCAGGGCTGGCGCAAGGCCGACAGTTCACAGCCGATGCCGCGGGCGACGACGTCCTGATCGATGGCATCGTCGGCGAACAGCTCGCCGGTGAAGCGCCAGGCGTCGTCGATGGCCGCCTGCATCTTGGCGTGGCTTTCCGCCGTGCCGTCGCCCAGGCGCACCACCATGTCCGAGGAACGGCGCACGTGATAGGTCACTTCCTTGATGGCCTTGGCCGCGATGGCGGCGACGCGCTCATCGCCCGACTGCTCCAGGCGCTGCAAGAGGAAGTAGTGCCAGACGTCGAACAGGAACTGGCGCGCCATGGTGTCGGCGTAGTTGCCGTTGGGGCGTTCCGCCAGCAGCACGTTGTGGAACTGGTGCGCGTCGCGCAGGTAGGCCAGCGCGTCTTCGTCGCGGCCGGCGCCTTCGACCTCGCCCGCCAGCGTCAGCCACATGCGGGCCTGGCCCAGCAGGTCGAGCGCGGTGTTGGTCAGCGCCAGGTCTTCTTCCAGGATGGGGCCGTGGCCGGTCCAGGCGCCCAGCCGCTGCGACAGGATGAGCGAGGAATCGCCCAGGCGCAGCAGGTATTCAAACAGAGTCTTGTCCATGTCTCCCCCGCCGTCTTACATGTGCTTGATTTCTTCGGGCATCGGGAAGAACGTGGGATGCCGATAAACCTTGCTGTTGGCCGGTTCGAACAGCGGATCCTTGTCGCCCGGGCTACTGGCCGAAATATCGGAGGCGCGCACCACCCAGATGCTCAGGCCCTCGTTGCGGCGGGTGTAGACGTCGCGGGCGTGATTGATCGCCATTTCGGCGTCGGATGCGTGCAGGCTGCCGACGTGCTTGTGCGCCAGGCCGTGCTGGCTGCGGATGAACACTTCCCACAAAGGCCAGTCTTTGCTCATGATGGATATCCTCGAATGCCGGGCGCGCGCCGCGCGCTCCGGTTTGCAATGGTGGTGAAGAAGAGTGGAGCCCGGACGCGAGTTCAGGCTGCCTTGCGCTCGGCCTGCTTGTCGGCGTAGGCGACCAGGGCATCGCGCACCCAGGCGCCGTCCTCGTGCGCCTTGACGCGCGCGGCCAGGCGTTCGCGGTTGCAGGGGCCGTTGCCCTTGAGCACCGCGTAGAACTCGGACCAATCGATCTCGCCGAAGTCGTAGTGGCCGCGTTCGGCGTTCCACTTGAGTTCGGGATCCGGCACCGTCAGGCCCAGGTATTCGGCCTGCGGCACGGTCTGGTCCACCATCTTCTGGCGCAGCTCGTCGTTGGAGAAGAGCTTGATCTTCCAGGCCATGGACTGGGCGCTGTTGGGCGAATCGGCATCCGAGGGACCGAACATCATCAGCGCCGGCCACCACCAGCGGTTCAGCGAGTCCTGCACCATGGCCTTCTGCTCGGGCGTGCCGTGCAGGCACATCTGCATCAGCAGGTCGTAGCCCTGGCGTTGGTGGAAGGACTCTTCCTTACAGACGCGCACCATGGCCCGCGCATAGGGGCCGTAGGAACAGCGGCACAGCGGGATCTGGTTGATGATGGCCGAGCCGTCGACCAGCCAGCCGATCATGCCGATGTCGGCCCAGCTGAGCGTGGGGTAATTGAAGATGCTGGAGTACTTGGCGCGGCCGGCATGCAGGTCGTCGATCAGGTCGTCGCGCGACACGCCCAGGGTTTCGGCGGCGCTGTACAGGTAGAGGCCGTGGCCGGCTTCGTCCTGGACCTTGGCCAACAGGATGGCCTTGCGCTTGAGTGAAGGCGCGCGGCTGATCCAGTTGCCTTCGGGCAGCATGCCCACGATTTCGGAGTGCGCGTGCTGGGAAATCTGGCGCACGAGCGTCTTGCGATAGGCGTCCGGCATCCAGTCCTTGGCCTCGATGCGGACGCCGTCGTCGATCCGGCGCTGGAACGTCTGTTCCCGGCCTTCGAGCTGGTCCGCGGTCTTGACCTGCTTGACGCCGGTTTCGACGAGTTGAGCGTACATGTTTGTCTCCTTGAAGACGGTTTGCGAAAACGCAAAGCAAACGTTCCGCAGTGCCGTCATGTCATAGGCGGATTATTTAATACAAAAAATTCATTGTCAAACTCAAATCTGTATCACATTGGATTTATGTATCATATTGCGGATCCCGATATCGGCCGCCTGCGGCCCCCTCTAATGGCAAACCCTCAGTCGCCCCTGGACCGCTTTCTGTCACGCCTGATCAAGAACGATCCGCCGCGCGCGAAATCGCTCTGCGTCAGCCTGCTCGGCGACGCCCTGGCCCCGCACGGCGGCGCCATCTGGCTGGGCGACCTGATCGAACTGCTGGCGCCGCTGGGCATCAATGAACGGCTGCTGCGCACCAGCGTCTTCCGCCTGGTGGCGCAGAACTGGCTGCAATCGGAACGCCACGGGCGCCGCAGCCTCTACCTGATTTCCGAGCAGGGCTTGCGCCACACGGCGCACGCCTCGCAGCGCATCTATGTGGGCCCGCCCCAGGAATGGAACGGGGAATGGACGCTGGTCGCCTTGCCGCGCACCGGCAACGGGCTGGCCGAGCGCGCGGAACTGCGCCGCGAACTGGTCTGGGAAGGGTTCGGCATGATCGCGCCGGGGCTATTCGCCCATCCGCACACCGAGGCGAGCGCCGCGCACGACATCCTGGAAAAGCTGGGCATCCCGGACCGGGCGCTGGTGCTGTCGGCCCGCGACCTGGCCGGCGCCGGCGGCCTGCCGATAGCCAGCCTGGCCTCGCAATGCTGGAACCTCGATGAACTGGCCGAGCAGTACCGCCAGTTCGCCAAGAATTTCGGCCCGCTGGAAAAGCTGCTGGAGACCCCGCCCGCGCCCGCCGAAGCCTTCATCGTGCGGGTCATGCTGCTGCACAGCTGGCGCCGCATCGTCCTGCACGACCCGCAACTGCCCGGCCCCATGCTGCCCGAGGACTGGCCCGGGCATGCCGCCCGCGAAATCTGCGGACGCGTCTACTGGCAGGTGTTCGACGCGTCGGAAGCGCACCTGGACGCGCTGGCCGGCCGCGACAACGAGCGTTACGCGCCGCTGTCGGAGGATATCGCCGCGCGCTTCGGCGGCAAGCCCGCCTGAACGCGCAAGCCGGTACGGCGGGTCAGTTCGCTGGGGTCATGATCACCCCCAGCGTGTCCACTTCCGATATGCCGCAGGCATCGCGACCCGGACCTGGGCGTTCCAGCCCCCTCGCCCGCCCGATGAACGACAGGGTCCAGCGCGCCTGGATCGGGCGGCCGAGAGCCTCGCCGCTATCCGCGTCGATACCGCTGGGCACGTCCAGGGCCAACACGGGCACGTTCCAGGCGTTGACCGTGTCCACCAGCGCCTGCCAGTCGGCGCCCAGCGGGCGATTCAAGCCGATGCCGAACAGGCCGTCGATGACCAATCCCGGCACGAAACCCGGCTCCAGCGTGGACCAGGTTTCGCCACCCGCCGCCTGCCAGCCGGCATAGGCGCGGGCGGCATCGGCGGGCAGGCCCTGCGCGCCCGAGGGCAACAGCACGCGCACATCGTGACCCATTGCGCGCAGGCCGGTCGCCGCTTCCAGCGCGTCGCCGCCGTTGTTGCCTGGCCCTGCCAACGCCAGCACCACCGCCCCCGGCCGGATCCGCGCCGCCACATGACGGGCCGCAGCCGCCCCGGCCAAGGGCATCAGGCGCCTGCCGGTAGCCAGGGTCTGGCGTTCGGCGTCGCGGATCTGGGCTACGGAATGGGAAGGCGGCATGGTGCAGGGTCGGATCGGTTATGCGTGAAATTCACTCACTGCGTGAAAATTTACCCGCAAATCAGAGAAAGCCACGCCAAGTGCACAGCAAATACGCGGGGTTTACGGTTCCCGCCACCTGGCACGCATCTTGCGTTGTAGTCATGGCCGGTACGAGCGAGACCGGACGACTCAACTGAAGAGACTACACCCATGCGTTCCATGAGCATCATCTGCCCGAATGGGCACTTAGGATTCGCCCCCTTGCGCACCGAGAGCTTCCAGCTCGGCGTGGCCGCCGGGCCGGACTGCATCGCCGCCGATTCGGGCAGCGACGACGTGGGTCCGGTGCCGCTGGGCTCCGATACCTCCACCAGCCCGCAAGCCTGGCAGCGCCACGACCTGGAGCAGATGCTGCTGGCCGCGCGCAAGCTGGGCGTGCCCATGGTCATCGGGTCGGCCGGCGATACCGGCTCCAACAGCCGCGTCGACCTGTACGTGCGCCTGATCAAGGAAATTGCCGCGGAACATAAGCTGGCGCCGTTCAAGGTCGGCTATTTCTATTCGGAAGTCGACAAAGAACGCGTGCGCCGCGCCCTGCGCGACGGCCAGCAAGTGGCGGGCCTGGACGGCTACGCCGACCTGACCGAGGCCGAACTCGACGCCAGCGACCGCATCGTGGCGGTGGCCGGCGTGCACCCCTATATCAAGCTGCTCGAAGCCGGCGCGGACGTGGTCATCGGCGGGCGCAGCTCGGACGCCGCCGTGTTCGCCGCTCCGGCCCTGCACCAGGGCTACGACGCCGACCGCGCCTATTACCTGGGCAAGGTGCTGGAATGCGCCTCCTTCTGCGCCGAACCCTATGGCGGCAAGGAAACCGTGATGGGCGAGATCTCGGCCGAGGACGTGCGCGTCACCGCCATGCACCCCGACCAGCGCTGCACCATCGCCTCGGTCGCGGGCCACGCCATGTACGAACGCTCCAACCCCTATGAGGAACTCTTCGCCGGCGGCCGGCTGGACATGGCCGAATGCCGCTACGAGCAGTTGAGCGAAAAAACCACCCGCATCACGGGTTCGCGCTTCGAGCCCGCCGCCCAGGTGCGCGTGAAGCTGGAAGGATCCGGCAAGGTCGGCGAGCGCTACATGGGACTTTGCGGCATCCGCGATCCCTACACCATCGCCAACGTCGACCGCGTCATCGCCTGGGCGCGCGACAAGGTGCGCGAACGCTTCGGCGACTCGGGCTATGAACTGCATTACAAGGTCTACGGACGCGACGGCGTCATGGGCGACCTGGAACCGCTGCGCGACCAGCCCGGCCATGAGCTCTGCGTCATGGTCCAGGGCGTGGCCCCGACCGCCGAAATGGCCGAGGAACTGACGCTCACGGGCTTGCGCCAGATGTTCTACGCCCGACTGCCCGACGTGAAGGGCACGGCCGGCTCCGTGTCGTTCCCGCTGGACGAGGTGGTGCGCACCAGCGCCGCCTACCGCTGGACCCTGAACCACACCTTACCGGTGGCCGATGCCGGCGAACTCTTCCCGACCCACCTCACCGAGGCTGGCGCCTGAGCCGGCAAGATCATGAGCACCCAGAAACTCAGCACCCTGGCCAAGACCATCCGCAGCAAGAACGCGGGCGTGAACAAGATCACTTTCGACATCATCTTCCGCGAGCCCGCGACCTACGAGGCGGTCAAGCGCTCCGGCGCGTTGACGCGCGCCAGCATGGCGGCTCTCTACCGCATCGACGACAGCCGCATCTCGGACTTCGTGCATTACGATCCCGGCCTGGCCATCAAGTTCACGATCTACCGGCTGGCTCCCAGCGGCTCCGCGGGCGACGGCGACATCTTCGGCGCGCAGCAGTACGCGCCGCTGCTGGACGTCGCCGTCCCCATGCCGGACTGAACGCCGCGGGCGCCGCATCCGGCGCCCGCTCCAACCCTCGCTCTCCCAGAGAATCGATCATGAAAGCGCTCATGCAAACAACGTTGTTCCTGGCCGCGTCCCTGCTGGCCGGCGCGGCAGCGGCCCAGACGGAAGTGCCCAAGCAGGTCAAGATCGTGGTGCCATTCACCGCCGGCGCCAGCAATGACGCGATCGCCCGCGCCATCGCGCCGCAGCTCGCGGCCCGCCTCGGCAACACGGTCATCGTGGAAAACCGCGGCGGCGCGGCCGGCGCGATCGGCTCCGAGTACGTGGCCCGTTCGGCCAAGGACGGCTCGGTGCTGCTCTTGACCTCGTCGACCTTCCTGACCACCGCCGCCACCCAGCCGCACCTGCCCTATGATCCGCTGAAGCAGTTCGCGCCGGTGGCGATGATAGGACAGGGGCCGCTGGTCATCGCGGCCTCGGCGCAAACGCCCTACAACTCCTTGAAACAGCTGCTGGAGGCGGCGCGCGGCAAGCCGGGCGCCCTGAACTACGGCAGCGCCGGCGTCGGCTCGCTGGCGCATCTGGCCACGGTCATGCTGGACGACGCCGCCGGCACGGACATGACCCACGTGCCCTACAAGGGCGCGGCCAACGCCGCCTCCGACCTGGCGGGCGGCCTGATCCACGTCATGCTGTCCAACTACAGCACGCTGGCCCCCGTGGTGCAGGGCAAGAAGGTCAAGCTGCTGGCCACCACGGCGCAGGCGCCCTCCCCGGCCTTCCCCGATCTGCCGCCGGCCGCCCAGGCCTTGCCGGGATATTCGGTGCAGATCTGGGTCGGCGTGTTCGCGCCCGCGGGCACGCCGCAGCCCTATATCGACAAGCTCAACGCCGCGCTCGTCGAGATCTCGGCTTCGCCGGAAATGAAGGCATTGCTCGATCTGGACGGCACCGTGCCTTCCCGCATGGACAGCGCCGAGTTCGGCACACGCGTGCGCGACGAGCTTGCGATGTGGCAGGGCATCGCGCGCAAGCACAACATCAGCGCGGAATAGCGCTTCAGCCGTCCAGCCCCAGCTTGAGCATCTGGTGGCGCAGAGCGTGCCGCGTGAGTCCCAGGGACTCGGCGGCGCGCCCCAGATTGCCGCCATGGGCCTGCAAGGCCGAGCGGATCAGGCCGCGCTGGAACTGCGCGGATTGCTCGGCATAGCTGCCCGCAGCGGCAGGCGAGGCCGCGGGCGCGGGCTTGGCCGCTTCGCGCAGAATGCGTTGTGGCAGATGCCGCGCCAGCACCGTGTCGCCGTCCTCCAGGATGCAGATCCGCTCCAGCAGATTGCTGAGTTCACGCACATTGCCCGGCCAGGCATAGGCCTGGAAAATGCGCCGCACCTCGGGATCGATGACGCTGAAGCGGCTACCGTGGGTGGCGTTGTAGCGCTCCAGGAAGCGGTGCGCCAGCACGATGACGTCGTCGCCCCGCTCGCGCAGCGGCGGCAGGTTGATCGACACCACCTGCAGGCGGTAATACAGGTCGTCGCGAAAGCGCCCGGCCTGCACTTCCCCCAGCAGGATCTTGTTGGTGGCGGCAATGAAGCGGGCGTCGACCGAAACTTCCTGGACTGAACCGATGCGCCGGAAGCGCCGGCTGTCCAGCAGCGTCAAGATCTTGGCCTGCATGACCGGGTCCAGCTCGCGGATCTCATCCAGGAACACGCTGCCGCCGTTGGCGGCTTCCAGCAGCCCGGTCTTGCGCGCCACCGCCCCTGTGAACGCGCCGCGCTCATGACCGAACAGTTCGGATTCGAGCAGATTGCCCGGAATGGCGGCGCAGTTGATCTCGGTATAGCCCTTGGCCGCGCGTGCCGACTGCGCATGCAGGTTGCGGGCGACCAGCCCCTTGCCGGTACCGGTCTCGCCGTAGATGAGGACGATGCTGGCCTTGCTGCGCGCGACCCGGCCGACCAGATCGCGCAGGGCCGCCATCGACGGGTGATCCCCGATGAGCGGCTCGCAGGCGGACGGGGCGGCGGGCATGGACAGTGGCCGCTTACACCTTCAGGAAGTGTTCGCGGTAGTACTTGAGCTCGTCGATCGATTCGTAGATGTCGGCCAGCGCTTCGTGGCGGCTCTTCTTCTCGAAGCCCTTGTACACGGCCGGCGCCCAGCGGCGCGCCAGTTCCTTCAGCGTGCTCACGTCCAGGTTGCGGTAATGGAAGAACTGCTCCAGGCGCGGCATGTAAGCAAACATGAAGCGGCGGTCCTGGCTGATGGTGTTGCCGCAAAGCGGCGACTTGCCCGCCGGCACGTGCTGCGCCAGAAACGCCAACAGCGTATCCTCGGCCTCGGACTCGGAAATCGTGGACGCCTTGACCTTGTCGATCAGGCCGCTCTTGCCGTGGGTGGACTTGTTCCAACTGTCCATGGCGTCGAGCAGGCTGTCGGGCTGGTGCACCACCAGCACGGGGCCTTCGGCCACGACCGTCAGGTCAGGCTCGGTCACCACAACGGCCACTTCGATGATGCGTTCTTTCTCGGGATCCAGGCCGGTCATTTCCATGTCCAGCCAGACCAGGCGGTTTTCATTCACAGCCATATAATTTGCCTATAAGGAATACCCCCACGCGGCGCCTTCGGCATGCTGCCCCAATGGGGCGCTTCTTACCTTGGGACCGCCTGGCGGTAAAAACACGCGATTTTCGCACATACCTATTTGAGCAAGCCGCATCGCCCATGTTCACACTGCTGTTCGTTGCCTTTTTGCTGACCGATATTGCCGTGCGCCTGTGGCTGGCTAGCCGCCAGATCCGCCACGTCGCGCGCAACCGCGACCAGGTGCCGTCCGAATTTTCTCACCGCATCGGGCTGGCCAGCCACCAGCGCGCGGCGGACTACACGGTGGCGCGGGTCAAGCTGGGCATGCTGGAACGCACCTATGACGCCATCCTGCTGGTGGTCCTGACCCTGATGGGCGGACTGCAGTTCATCGACCTGATGGTGGCCCAGCTTACCAGCAACGACTTCCTGCGGCAGATGCTGCTGCTGGTGGTGGTGGCGCTGCTGCTGGGCGTGCTGGGCCTGCCCTTCACGCTGTGGCGGCAGTTCAAGCTGGAGGCGCGCTTCGGCTTCAACCGCATGACGCCCGGCCTGTTCGCCGCCGATGCGTTCAAGGGCCTGCTGGTGGCGGCGGTGCTGGGCCTGCCGCTGGCGGCCGCCGTGCTCTGGCTGATGGGCAGCGCGGGCGCCTACTGGTGGGTTTGGGCCTGGGCGCTGTGGACGGCGTTCAACCTGGCGCTGCTGATCGTCTACCCGATGTTCATCGCCCCGCTCTTCAATAAGTTCACGCCGCTGTCCGACCCGGAGCTGGCCGGACGCATCCAGCGCCTGGCGCAGCGCTGCGGCTTTGCGCTCAACGGCCTGTTCGTGATGGACGGCTCGCGCCGTTCAGCCCACGGCAATGCCTATTTCACCGGCTTCGGCCGCTCTCGCCGCATCGTGTTCTTCGACACCCTGCTGGCGCGCCTGAATGGCGACGAGATCGAAGCCGTGCTGGCGCACGAACTCGGCCACTTCGCCAAGCGCCACATCGTCAAGCGCATCGTCTTCAGCTTTGCCGCCGCGCTGGCATTCTTCGCCATCCTGGGCTGGATCTCGCAGCAGCCCTGGTTCTATGTGGGGCTGGGCGTCATGCCGCAGCTGGGCGGACGCAACGACGCCATGGCGCTGCTGCTGTTCTTCCTGGTCATCCCCGTCTTCACTTTCATGCTCACGCCCGTGGCCAGCTGGTATTCGCGCCGCGACGAGTTCGAAGCGGACCGCTATGCGGCCGAACAGAGCTCGCCGGAACGCCTGGTATCCGCGCTGGTCAAACTCTACGACGACAACGCCGCCACCTTGACTCCCGACCCCGTGCATTCCGCCTTCTACGACAGCCATCCGCCCGCCGCCGTGCGCATCCGCCACCTGACGGCGGCCACCGCATGACCGCGCCGGAAGCCGGGTCCAACGAAGGCCGCATCATCGCCGCCCACGGGCGCCACTACACCGTGGAGCTGGCCGACGGCACGTTGCGCAAGTGCTTCCCCCGCGGCAAGAAGGCAGGCGCCGCCGTGGGCGACCGCGTGCGCATCACGCCGCAGGGCAAGGACGAAGGCGCCATCGACGCCATCCTGCCGCGGCGCAATCTGCTGTATCGATCGGACGAAATGCGTTCCAAGCAGTTCGCGTCCAACGTCGACCAGTTGTTGATCGTGGTCGCCGTGCAGCCCACGTTTTCCGACGACCTGACTGGGCGCGCCCTGGCGGGCGCCTGGAGCGCGGACATCGCACCCATCATCATCCTGAACAAGACCGACCTGGCGGACGAACTGCCCGCGGCGCGCGCCCGGCTGGCGCCGATCGCGGCGCTGGGCGTGGACGTGATCGAACTCAGCGCGCGGGAACCCGAGAAGGTGCACACCCTGCTTGCGCCGCGCCTGGCCGGACACACCAGCCTGCTGCTGGGCCAGAGCGGCATGGGCAAGTCCACCTTGCTCAATGCCCTGGTGCCGGACGCTGCCGCCCCGACCCGCGAGCACTCCACCGCGCTGGACATGGGCAAGCACACCACCACCAGCACGCGGCTCTACCATCTGCCCGCGCCCGGCGGCGACCTGATCGATTCTCCGGGCTTCCAGGCCTTCGGCCTGCAGCACCTCAGCCGCGAAGACATCATCCGCGGCTTCCCGGAGTTCACCCAGCCCATCGAGCAGTGCCGTTTCTACAACTGCACCCACCGGCAGGAGCCCGGCTGCGGCGTGGTCGCGGCCCTGCAGGCGGGCGCGATCGATCCGGCCCGCTACGCCTTGTACCAGCGCATCCTGGAAGAGAACCTGGCTGGGCAACAGCGCTACTAGGCGCACTGTTCCGTAAAGGCGTGCGACGCGGGGCCGGGTCCTGGCTGCGGTCCCGCAATGAATACGGCCCCTGAACGGGGCCGTATTCATTGCGGCGAAACGCGCCAGACAGGATCAGCGCGGCGTGAAGCCGTGGCGCAGCAAGTGATAGAGGTTGCGCAGCATGCCGGCGGTCGCGCCCCAGATGAAATACTTGCCGTAGGGCATGCCGTAATACTGGCGCACCCGGCCGTCATCCAGGCGGGCTTCGTACAGCCGGTGGTTGGCCGGATCCATCAGGAACGACAGCGGCACCTCGAACACCTCGGCCACCTCGAACGCGTCCGGCGCCAGGTCGAAGCCCGGGCGCACCAGCGACACCACCGGAATGATGGAAAAACCCGTCGCCGTCAGGTACGGCGGCATGCTGCCCAGCACTTCCACGTGATTGCCTGGCAGCCCGGTTTCTTCCTGCGCTTCGCGCAAGGCAGCGGCCTCCGGCGTGGAGTCGCTGGTTTCGATGCGCCCGCCCGGAAAGCTGATCTGGCCCGCATGGTCGTGCAGGTGGGCGGCGCGCTGCGTCAACATGATGTGCACGCCGTTGTCGCGCGTCACCAGAGGGATCAGCACCGCCGCCGGCACGGGCACGCCTTCGCGGCCGGGATAGCGCAGGTCGGTGTCGCGCGAAAGCTCCAGCGTCCAGGTGGACGGCTGGCTGAGCGTGCCCCGCAGCGAATCGGGGGTCAGCAGACGGCTGGGCACGGCCGGCAGGGACTCGTTGGCCACCACCCAGGGTTGCGTCGCCGGGTCGAAGCCGGGACGCGCCAGCGGCCGCCGGGGCCGCGGGGAAGACGAGGAATCAGACATACGGCTCTGCAAAAAGAAAAAGGCACCCTCGCAGGTGCCTTTTTAACCCGGAAACCCGTGCCGAACGAAAACGCTGGATGGCGTGAGCGTCCGACACTGGTAGGGCCGTGTGCCGATAAGCGATCAAGCCGCCGAGGCTTGCTTGCTGACCAGCTTTTCCTTGATACGCGCCGACTTGCCCGAGCGGTTGCGCAGGTAGTACAGCTTGGCGCGGCGCACGTCGCCGCGGCGCTTGACTTCGATGCCGGCGATTTGCGGCGAGTACAGCTGGAACGTACGCTCCACGGCTTCACCCGACGAAATCTTGCGCACGGTGAACGCGGAGTTCAGGCCGCGGTTGCGCTTGGCGATCACGACGCCTTCGAAAGCCTGCACGCGCTTGCGGGTGCCTTCAACGACGTTCACGCTCACGATGACGGTGTCACCAGGAGCAAATTCAGGCTTGGCTTGACCGCCGGTCAGACGGGCAATTTCTTCCTGTTCCAGGATAGCGATGAGGTTCATGAGAACTCCTAGATCATCATGTCTTTGCGGACTAAAACTTTTGCCGTTCGATGTTGTTCACGCGGTTTTTGCAAGGCTGCGCTATGTGCGCTGCCTGCATCCGTCGCGTGTTGCACGGCTAGCTGGCGGTGAGACCAGCCCCCGTTGCATGTGCCGCAAGCAGAGGATGAGATTTGGCAAACCAATGATTCTACACCAAAAATCGCTCAGGGCATCAGGTAACATGGCCCCGGTTCTCGCGGTTTGGAGTACCCTTCCGTCTTCTGTAACAAACACGTCATTTGACGCTGTTCCTACATGTCGTACTCGTCCCTGATCTTGGTCGTCCTGGCGGCAATGGCCCACGCCACGTGGAATCTGCTCGCCAAGCGCGCGGCCATGGTGGGCGCGCCCTTCGTCTTCGCCTATGGATTGTGCGCGTCGGTGCTGTATGCGCCGTGGGTCATCTGGGTGCTGATGCACGACGGCATGACCTGGACCTGGCCCGTGGTCGCCGCCATCCTGACCTCCAGCCTGTTGCATCTGGGCTACAGCCTGTGCCTGCAACGGGGCTATCAGGTGGCCGATCTGTCGGTGGTCTACCCCATTGCGCGCGGCACCGGACCGCTGCTGTCCACCACCGGCGCCTTTCTGCTGTTGGGCGAACCCGCCACCAGTACCGGCATCATCGGCATGCTCTGCGTGGTAGCCGGCGTGCTGCTGATCGCGACGCAGGGCCGGCTGGCCATCTTCAAGCAGGCGCAGGCGTGGATAGGTGTGCGCTGGGGCGTGGTGATCGGCCTGTTCATCGCCGCTTATACCGTCGTCGACGCCTACGGCGTGAAGGTGCTGCTGATCAGCCCGGTGCTGTTCGACTGGTTTACCTGCGTGACCCGCACAACCATGATGACCCCTCACATGCTGCGCCGCCGCCCCCAGGCCTGGGAGGCCATGCGCGGACACTGGCATCTGGCGCTGGCGGTGGGCCTGTTGTCGCCATTGGGCTACATACTGGTGCTGTACGCCTTGCGCAACGGCGCGCCACTGAGCCTGGTGGCCCCTGCCCGGGAAATGTCCATGATGCTGGGCACCCTGGCTGGCATGTTCCTGCTGCGGGAAAAGGTCGGAATCGGCCGCCTGCTAGGCTGCCTGTCCATCCTGGCCGGCGTCATCCTGCTGGGATCGAGCTGACGGGTACTCGGTCGGGCAGTGCCGGTTCACGGGCTGTCCTTGGCTAACGTTCCGTCGGCGTCCTGCACGGGCAGGTTTCGCCTGGCCAGTTCCGGCGGAGCCTGCCGCCGTTCAAAACCCAGCGGCGGCGCCCAGCCACATCAGGCCGGGGATGATCGCGCCCCAAGCCAATACCATCACCACGTCGATCACCATGGCCTTCATCGTCACCTGAGCCGTCACGGGTTCCACCGTGGCGTTGCCCAGGCTGCGTTCCCGGGTGGCTGGCGCCGCAGCCGCTGAAACCCCGACAGCGGCCGCAGGCGCGGCAGGCGCAGGCATCGGCAGCGGAGCGGCAACGGCTTGGCCGGTCAGTGCGCCGGCTTCGGCGGGCGCCGGGGGGAACGGCCAACGCGCAGGCCCGGAACCGGGCCGCGCGCGACGGCGCGGCTCGACGTCGGCCGCAGGCGAATTCCAGGGCATCGCCATGCCTGCCACCTTGGCGCACCAGGCGCGGGCGCGGTGCGAGCTGCGGCGCAGCGGGTTCAGCGTGACGACGAGGTCGTCCGACAAGACGGAAATATCAGCGGTGTTCATGGGAACTCCTAGCAAAGACGGTCCAGCGCCAGGGCATAGCCCCCCGGCAGGCATGCGCGGCGGCAGCCGGCGGTCAATCGAACAATGACAACTGGCCTGCGGCCATGGCTTGCAACTGGCGCGCTACGCGCCCGTGCGCGCCGCCAGCTGCGGGCGATACGGCGGGAAAAGGGACCCCTGAAGACGCTTGCGCGCCAACCGGGGATAGAAAATCGGCAACCTTCGCCGCAAGCGCGGCGGGAGGCAGGAAACGGTCGCAATCCAGCGCCAGGCGGTGGCGGTTCAAGCCCAGCTTGCGCGTGGCCAGGCTAAAGCGCTGGCGCAGCAGATCAGCCCAGACGCCGGTTCCGCGCATGCGCGACCCGAAATTGGGGTCGTTGCGGCGGCCATTGCGCAGGTCTTCGATGCGATGCAGCACGCGCTGGGCGCGGTCGGGGAAATGGGCGTTGAGCCAGTCCTCGAACAGGGTCTTGACCTCCCAGGGCAGGCGCAGCACGGTGTAGCTGGCGTAATGCGCCCCGGCCGCCTTGGACTCCTGGAGGATGTGTTCCATGGACTCGTCGTTGATGAACGGAATGATGGGAGCCACCAGCACGCCCACCGGCACGCCGGCATCGGTCAGGCTGCGCACGGCTTCCAGGCGGCGCCACGGCGCGGCGGCACGCGGCTCCAGCGTACGGGCCATGCCGGCATCCAGCGTGGTGATGCTCATGTACACCACCACCAGCTTTTGCTCGGCCAGCGCGGCCAGCAGGTCCAGGTCGCGGGCGACCAGCGCGTTCTTGGTGACGATGGTCAGCGGATGGCGGGTTTCCAGCATCAGTTCCAGCAGGCCACGGGTCAGGCGCCATTCGCGTTCGATGGGCTGATAAGCGTCCGTGGCGGAGCCGATGTTGATGGGAGACGGCTTGTAGCCGGGCCGGGCCAGTTCGGCGCGCAGGGCCTGGACCGCATTGGCCTTGGCCACCAGCCGGGTTTCAAAGTCCAGCCCGGGCGACATACCCAGGTAGGAATGGGTGGGCCGGGCGTAGCAATAGACGCAGCCATGTTCGCAGCCCCGGTAAGGATTGACCGCCACGTCGAAGGGAATGTCCGGCGAATCGTTGCGCGACAGCATCTTGCGCGCCTCTTCGGCGGTGACCGTGGTCTTGGGAGCGGCGGGCGCGATGCGCGCGTCCGGCAGGATGGGAATGACGCGCTCGGCTGGCTTGTCAGCGGCGGCTTCGGAAAAATTATCAGGGACGGATTCAACGAAGTCGGCCGGTAGACCGGAGGAGGACCAGCCGTCGTCGACCTGCACACGGTCATCGCGCTGAAAGCGATGCCGAACATTAGTAACCGCACCCCGACCGCGCAAGGCGGCGGGGGCGGCAGCCGGGGACCCAGAACCGGCGGGAAAAGAATGATCGGTGCGTGCCATGAAAACTACTGTACAAAAACACAGTGGTTTTGACAAGCACCAAAAGCCTTTTCGTAAGACAGCCCCACTTTACCGCAAGACGCCGACGCCGTCCGGACAAATCGATTTCACCAGGCGAGATCGCGCCGAAACCCGCGCCAATACTAGGTTTAGCGAAAAAACAACAAGATCTGGAAGGCCGAAAATCCGTTGTTTTCCGGCCTCTTACGCGTTACCGCAACATACCCGCCGCCGCGGTCTGGTGCGTGGCCTCGTCGATCAGGATGAAGGCGCCGGTCGCGGGCACATCGGCATACCGATCGACCGCCAGCGACTCGCGCGTGGTGAGCGTCACGCGTCCGATGTCGTTCATGCGCAGCGTGCCTTCGGTGTTCTCCACTTCCTGCAATTCGTGGATGTCTCGATGCGACAGCACCGCGCGTATCTTCGCCGAGGTCAGGCGCGTGCCCGACTTCAGCAGATACTTGCGCGCCGGATTCAAAGCTTGCGCATCAAGCCAGCACAACTCCGCTTCGAACTCGCGCGTGACCTGCGCCGGCGCCGACGCATGCACGATCACGTCGCCGCGCGACACGTCCACGTCGCGGTCCAGCACCAGCGTGATCGAGTCGCCCGCGACAGCTTCATCCAGCGCGCGGTCGAAGGCGCGCACCTCGCGCACGACCGCGGTCACGCCCGAAGGCTGCACCGCGATCTCATCGCCAGGACGCAGCACGCCGCTGGCGACGCGGCCGGCATAGCCGCGGAAATCGTCCTTGCGGTTGCCGTCATGGCGCGCCACCCACTGCACCGGAAAGCGCAGCGGCAAGACGCGGCCGTCGCTCGCCAGGTCCAGCGATTCCAGCAAGGCCAGCAAGGGCAGCCCTTGGTACCACGGCGTCTGCGGTGACAAGGTGACGACGTTGTCGCCGTTGAGCGCCGACAGCGGCAGCGCGTCGAAATGCTCAATGCCCAGCTTGCGCGCCAGGTCGGCATAGGCGTCGCGGATGCGCTCGAACACGGCGCGGTCCCACTCCACCAGGTCCATCTTATTGACCGCCACCACGATGTGGCGGATGCCCAGCAGGCGCGCGATAGTGCTGTGGCGCTTGGTCTGCGGCAGCAGCACGCCGTCGGCCGCGCGGGTGGCATCGATCAGGATGACGGCCACGTCCGCGGTCGACGCGCCCGTGACCATGTTGCGCGTGTACTGCTCGTGCCCCGGCGCATCGGCGATGATGAACTTGCGCGCCGGCGTCGAAAAATAGCGGTAGGCCACGTCGATGGTGATGCCCTGCTCGCGCTCGGCCTCCAGGCCATCGGTCAACAGCGAGAAGTCGATGCCGTCGCCCGCCACCCGCTTGTGCTTGGCGCGCGAGATCGCATCCAGCTGGTCGGCGAACACGCCCTTGCTGTCATACAGCAGGCGGCCGATCAGCGTGGACTTGCCGTCGTCCACCGAACCCGCGGTGATCAGGCGCAACACGCCCGTGTCGGCGCCGGAAAGAAAAGAATCGTTTAGTGCGTTCATGTGCGTCCCTGGTCGCCGGCGCATGCCGGCGTGTCATGCGATCAGAAATAGCCTTCCTTCTTGCGGCGCTCCATCGAGGCCTCGGAAGTCTGGTCGTCCATGCGCGTGGCGCCGCGCTCGGTAATGTCGGTCACCGCGGTTTCGGCGATGATGGCCATGGTGTCGGCGGCGTCGGACGCCACCGGGCAGGTGCAGGAGATGTCGCCCACCGTGCGAAAGCGCACCTGCAGGCGTTCGACCTGTTCGCTTTCCAGCGGCGGCGTCAGCCGCGTGACCGGCACCAGCAGGCCCTTGCGGCGCACGACCTCGCGCTCATGGCTGTAGTAGATGGATGGCAGCGCCAGCTGCTCGCGCTGGATGTATTGCCAGACGTCCAGCTCGGTCCAGTTCGAGATCGGGAAGACGCGCATGTTCTCGCCGCGATGCACGCGGGTGTTGAACAGGTTCCAGAGTTCCGGGCGCTGAGCCTTCGGATCCCACTTGCCGAATTCGTCCCGGAACGAAAAGATGCGTTCCTTGGCGCGGGCTTTTTCCTCGTCGCGGCGGGCGCCGCCGATGCAGGCGTCAAAGCCGAATTCCTCGATCGCCTCCAGCAGCGTGACCGCCTGGGCGGCATTGCGCGAATCGGTTTCGCGGCGCAGCACCACGCTGCCGCGCGCGATCGAATCCTCGACGCTGCGCACGATCAGGGTCTCGCCCAGTTCAGATGCGCGCGCGTCGCGGAAGGCGATCACTTCGTCGAAGTTGTGGCCAGTATCGATATGCATCAGCGGAAACGGAAACCGTCCCGGCCGGAAGGCCTTCTCGGCCAGACGCAGCAGCACCACGGAATCCTTGCCGCCCGAGAACAGCAGCACGGGTTTTTCGCTTTCGGCGGCCACCTCGCGCAGGATGAAGATGGCTTCCGATTCCAGCCAATCCAGGTGGCTGCGTTGGATCACAGCAGACATATGCACTTCCCCTAAAACAGATTTCGAATTCGTGGGCCGCATCAATCGGCGCGCGCCGCGATGCTGATGACCCGGTTGCCCGCATGCAGGCCGCATTCCTTGGAGTCCGACGACTCCCACCACCAACGCCCCGCCCTGAGGTCCTCGCCAGACCGGATGGCACGCGTACAGGGTTCGCAGCCTATGGACGGATAGCCCTGGTCATGCAGCGGGTTGTAGGGAATGCCCAAGGCGCGGATGGCGGACCAGACCTCGTCCTCGCTCCATTCCGCCAGCGGGTTGAACTTGTAGAGGCCGAAGGTGCTGTCGTCCTCTTCCAGCGGCAATTCGCCACGGGTGGTGGATTGCGCCCGCCGCTGTCCGGTGATCCAGGCGCCGCGTCCCGCGAGCGCGCGCTTGAGCGGCTCGACCTTGCGAATCTGGCAACAGGCCTTGCGCAGTTCCACGCTTTCGTAGAAGGCGTAGGCGCCGTGCTCGGCGACGTGCTGTTCGACGGCGGCCGCCACCGGCCGGTACACGGTGACCTCGCGGCCATAGCGTTCGCGCACGGCGTCCAGCACGCCCAGCGTTTCGGCATGCAGCCGGCCCGTGTCCAGCGTGAAGACTTCCAGGTCCAGGCCGGCGCTGTAGATGGCGTGCGTCAGCAGCATGTCCTCGGCCGCCAGCGAGGAGGCCAGCGCGGCGTCCGGGTAACGCCGCTGCACGTCGGCCAGCCGCAAGCCCAGGTCGCGCCAGCGCGCCGCGAGGCCCGCCTCGAGTTCAAGAGAGAGATCAGTAGCGCTCATGATTGCGTCGCGAAAATGCGCGCCCGCCGCGGACGCGCCAACAGGATTTCGCCATCGCGCAGGCCCAGTTCCCGGTATAGGGACTCGGGCACCTCGGCTTCGATGATGGCGTCGGAATCCTCGCTGGCCAGCTCCAGGTAGGCGCTGGGACCGGCGAGGAAGGCGTGTGCCAGGCGCACCGGAATGCCGTCCGCGCCGGCGCGATAGCGCTCGACGTCGAACTCGTGCGGCCGCACGTAGGCGGTGGCGCGCTGGGCTTCGGCCTGGGCCAGCTCCGGCGCGGGCAAGGACAGGCCGGCACCGTTCCAGACGCCGCGCGTGGCAAAGCCCTGCAGCTGGTTCACGTCGCCCAGAAAGCCGTACACGAACGGCGTGGCAGGTTCTTCCCAGACCTCGCGCGGCGTGCCGACCTGCTCGACGCGGCCCGAATTCATCAGCACCACGCGGTCCGACACTTCCAGCGCTTCTTCCTGGTCATGGGTGACGAACACGCTGGCCACGTGCAGCTCGTCGTGCAGACGGCGCAGCCAGCGCCGCAATTCCTTGCGCACCTTGGCGTCCAACGCGCCGAAGGGCTCGTCCAGCAGCAGCACCCGCGGCTCCACGGCCAGCGCGCGCGCCAGCGCGATGCGCTGGCGCTGGCCGCCGGAGAGCTGCGCCGGATAACGGTCGGCCAGCCAGTCCAGCTGCACCAGTCCCAGCAAGTCATGCACCTTGCGCTGGATCACGTCTTCCGAGGGGCGCTGTGAACGATGCTTGACGCGCAGGCCGAAGGCCACGTTCTCGAACACCGTCATGTGCTTGAACAACGCATAGTGCTGGAACACGAAACCAACCTGGCGCTGGCGCACGTCCACCGCGGTGGCATCTTCGCCGGCAAACAGCACGCTGCCGGAATCGGCCGATTCCAGCCCCGCGATGATGCGCAGCAACGTCGTCTTGCCGCAGCCCGATGGGCCCAGCAACGCGACCAGCTCACCCGTTTCAATATGCAGCGAAACGTCGTTCAGCGCGCGGAACTGGCCGAAGCGCTTGGATAGATTGCGGACTTCGATACTCATGCTTGGTCTCCTTGCAGGCCGCCGCGTCAGGCCAGGGCCGGCTTGATGGCGGCCGGCTGGCCGGGATACTCGACCGGCAGGTCGGCGGCTTGCTGTAAGCGCGCGTTGCGCCACTCGACGACGTTCTTGGCCACCAGCGTCACCAACGCCAGCAGGGCCAGCAACGACGCCACGGCGAACGCCGCGGAATACTGGTATTCGTTGTAGAGAATCTCGACGTGCAAAGTCATGGTGTTGGTCAGGCCGCGAATCTGCCCGGACACCACCGACACCGCGCCGAATTCGCCCATGGCACGCGCGTTGCACAGGATGGCGCCGTACAAGAGGCCCCACTTGATGTTGGGCAGCGTCACGCGCCAGAAGATCTGCCAGCCGCTCGCGCCCAGGGTCAGCGCGGCCTGCTCTTCCTCGCTGCCCTGCGCCTGCATCAGCGGGATCAGTTCGCGCGCCACGAAAGGAAAGGTGACGAAGAGCGAGGCCAGCACGATGCCCGGCACGGCGTAGACGATCTTGATGTCGTGCTCCTGCAACCAGCCGCCGAACCAGCCCTGGGTGCCGAACAGCAGCACGAACACCAGCCCGGCCACCACCGGCGACACCGAGAACGGCAAGTCGATCAAGGTGATCAGGAACTGCTTGCCGCGAAACTGGAACTTGGTGATGGCCCAGGCCGCTGCCACGCCGAACACCAGGTTCACCGGCAGCGCGATAGCCGCGACCAGCAGCGTCAGGCGGATGGCCGCGAGCGCGTCCGGTTCAATAATGGCGTCCAGGTACAGCTGCCAGCCCCTCTTGAACGCCTCGACGAATACCGCCGCCAGCGGCACCAGCAGGAACAGCGCCAGGAATCCCAGCGCGATGAAGAGCAGCACGCCGCGCACCCAGCGCGGCTCGGTCAGATGGGCGGGACGGTCCGCGGCGCTCATGCGAGCCTCCCGAGGTTGCGGCGAGCCTGCCAGCCCTGCAGCAGATTGATGACGAGCAGCAACGCGAAGGACAGCGCCAGCATCACCGTGGCGATGGCGGCGGCGCCGGCGTAGTCGAATTCCTCGAGTTTGGCGATGATCAAGAGCGGCGTGATCTCGGACACCATGGGCATATTGCCCGCGATGAACACCACCGAGCCGTACTCGCCCACCGCGCGCGCAAAGGCCAGCGCGAAGCCAGTCATCAGGGCCGGCATGATGATGGGCAGCAATACCCGGCGTATGGTCTGCCAGCGGTTGGCGCCCAGGCTGGCCGCGGCTTCCTCGATCTCGCGCTCCACGTCTTCCAGCACGGGCTGCACCGTGCGCACCACGAACGGCACGCCGATGAAGATCAGCGCGATGACGATGCCCAGCGGCGTGAACGCCACCTTCCAGCCGAACCAGTCGGCCAGCGGCCCGCCCAGCCAGCCCTTCTGCGAATACAGCGAGGTCAGCGCAATGCCGGCCACCGCCGTCGGCAGCGCGAACGGCAGGTCCACCAGCGCGTCCAGGATTTTTTTGCCCGGGAAACGGTAGCGCACCAGCACCCAGGCCACCACCGTGCCGAACACCAGATTCACCAGCGCCGCGATCAGCGATGCGCCGAAGGTCAGCTGGTACGAAGCCACGACGCGCGGCGCGGTCACGGTGTCCCAGAAGCCCTGCCAGCCCAGTCCCGCGCTCTTGATCGGCAAGGCCGCCAGCGGGATGAGCACGAGAATGCTGAGGTACAGCACCGCGTAACCCATCGAGATGCCGAATCCGGGCAGCACGCCCGGGCTGTTGCGCCGAAAGGCAAAAGGCGCTTGCGCGCCGCTTGCCGCCGGGTTCGAGGCTGTAGTCATGGCCATCGTCCGATCGTGATGTGCTTATTTCTTTTGCGGCAGATAGATCTGGTCGAAGGTGCCGCCGTCGCTGAAGTGATCCTTCTGCGCCTTGCGCCAGCCGCCGAAGATCTGGTCGTTGATGGTCACGAGCTTGACCTTGGGGAACTTGCTTTCGTACTTGGCGGCCACGGTCTTGTCGATGGGCCGGTAGTAGTTCCTGGCAATGATTTCCTGCGCGGCGGGCGTGTAGAGGAATTCCAGGTAGGCCTGCGCCGCAGCGCGGGTGCCCTTCTTGTCCACGACCTTGTCGACTACGGCCACCGGCGGTTCGGCCAGGATGGACAGCGACGGCACCACGATGTCGAACTTGTCCGGACCCAGCTCTTCCAACGCCAGGAAGGCTTCGTTTTCCCAGGCCAGCAGCACGTCGCCCACGCCGCGCTCCACGAAGGTGGTGGTAGCGCCGCGCGCGCCGGTATCCAGCACCGGCACGTGCTTGAGCAGGTCGCCGACGAAGGCGCGCGCCTTGTCCTCGCTGCCGCCGTTCTTCTCCAGCGCGTAGGCCCAGGCCGCCAGGTAGTTCCAGCGCGCCCCGCCCGAGGTCTTGGGATTGGGCGTGATGACCTGTACGCCGTCCTTGACCAGGTCGTCCCAGTCCTTGATCTGCTTGGGGTTGCCCTTGCGCACCAGGAACACGATGGTGGAGGTATAGGGCGAACTGTTCTGCGGCAGGCGGGCCTGCCAGTCGGCAGGCAGCAGCCCGCGGTCGGCGACGGCGTCGATGTCGTAGGCCAGCGCCAGGGTCACCACGTCGGCTTCCAGGCCGTCGATGACGGAGCGCGCCTGGCGGCCGGAACCGCCGTGCGATTGGCGGATGGTCAGGTCGACGTTGGCCTTTTCCTTGTATTGCTTGATGAACGCGTCGTCGATCGCGCGATACAGCTCGCGGGTCGGGTCATACGAGACGTTCAGGAGCGTCTGCTTCTGCTGCGCCTGCGCCGGCGCGATCGCGGCAAACGACATCGTCACTGCGGCCAAGGCGGCCAACCAACCGGCTTTCCTGAAAGACATCCCATGCTCCCTGTGTTCGGCAATGTGGGAGCAAGTGTGCTGGCTGGGCGTTCTGAACGGAACGAATCATTATTTGGTTGCTCATCGCTCGCAGGCATATAGGACCGGCGTCCCAGCAATGGGAATCTGCCCTGCCCCCACGCGCGCCCCAATGAAAAACCGCCGCCTCCCCAAAGGGCAGGCGGCGGTTTCGAACGGGGACCAGCCCCTGCGGTTTCCGAATTTACTTATTAGGCTGCGGCGTGATGCGCAGATAGGGGCGCACGGCCTTGTAGCCCTTGGGGAATTTCTGCTTGATCACGGCCTCGTCCTGCAGCGACGGAACGATGATTACGTCGTCGCCATCTTCCCAATTCACCGGCGTGGCAACGCTGTGGCTGTCGGTCAGTTGCAGGGAGTCGATGACTCGCAGGATTTCGTTGAAGTTGCGGCCGGTGCTGGCCGGATACGTAATGGTCAGGCGCACCTTCTTGTTGGGGTCGATGATGAACACCGAACGCACCGTCAGCGTGGCGTTGGCGTTCGGGTGGATCATGTCGTAGAGCTCGGACACCTTGCGGTCCTTGTCGGCCAGGATCGGGAAGTTGACCCTGGTGGACTGCGTGTCGTTGATGTCCTCGATCCACTTGGTATGCGAATCAGTGCCGTCCACTGACAGCGCCAGCACCTTCACGTTGCGCTTGGCGAACTCGTCGGCCAGCTTGGCGGTGTAGCCCAGTTCGGTGGTGCAGACGGGCGTGAAATCGGCCGGGTGCGAGAAAAGCACACCCCAGCTGTTACCCAGATACTCATGGAAGCGGATCGGTCCAGCCGAGGATTCCTGTTCGAAATCAGGGGCGGTGTCGCCCAGGCGTAGATGACTCATGGTGTCTCCTGTGTGCGGATGCAGGTGAGGGGCTGGCCGCCCGTCGCGGCAGGCGGCGCAGAACAGCGTTTCTTGGCGCAAGCTAGCGCCTGTGAAACGATTCTTCCATCAAACCTGTAGCTGGGGAAATACGCAAGTCATATAACCTTATGCAATATTCAAGCTGGCGCCGCAGGCGTCCGCCACCACTCCCGCCCGCACCGCGGCCGACAGGGCCAGCGCCCGCGGCAGGATGTGGGCGCCGTAGAACAATCCGGTCGCCAGCTTGGCTGTATGGAACGGATCGGTGGACCCAGCCGCCAGGTGGCGCCGGCAGGCCAGCACGGCCCGCGCCATCTGCCAGCCGCCGTGCACCACCCCGGCCAGCATCAGATAAGGCACGCTGCTGGAATAGACCGCCCTGATATTGGTCGGCGATTGTTCCAGGATGAAGGCCACGCCGGCCTCGTAGGCCTGGATGGCGCTGTCCAGGTTGTCGCGCAGCAGGCGCAGCCCCTCCTGCTCGCCCGCGGACGCGCGCTTCGCCTCGGTCTCCACGGCGCGCAACGTCTCCCGCATCGCCGCGATCGCGGCATGGGCGGTAGCGCCGCCGTCGCGCTGCGTCTTGCGGCTGACCAGGTCGTTGGCCTGGATCGCGGTCGTGCCCTCGTAGATGGGCAGGATGCGTGCGTCGCGGTAGTACTGCGCCGCCCCGGTTTCCTCGATGTAGCCCATGCCGCCATGCACCTGCAGGCCCAAGGATGCGACCTCGACCGCAGTCTCGGTCGAAAAGCCCTTGACGATGGGCACCATGTATTCATAGAAGGCCCGGTTGCGCGAGCGCTGCTCCGGATCGGGATGATGCGTGCCCTTGTCATGCGCTGCCGCCGTCACATAGGACACGGCGCGCGCCGCCTCGGTCAGCGCCTTCATGGTCATCAGCATGCGCTGTACGTCGGGATGGCGCACGATGGCCACGGCAGCGGCGGAGCCTTCGACCGCCCGCCCCTGTACGCGCTCGCGCGCATAGGCCAGCGCGTGCTGGCAGGCCCGCTCCGACACGCCTATACCCTGCTGCCCCACCGAATAGCGGGCGGCATTCATCATGATGAACATGTATTCCAGGCCGCGGTTCTGTTCGCCGACCAGATAGCCGATGGCGCCCTCGCCCACTTCGCCCTTGCCCGAGCCGTACAGCAACACGGCGGTGGGGCTGCCGTGGATGCCCAGCTTGTGCTCCAGCGACGCGCACCAGACGTCGTTGCGCTTGCCCAGGCTGCCGTCGGCCTGAACCAGGAACTTGGGCACGATGAAAAGCGAGATGCCCTTCACCCCGGCGGGCGCGTCCGGGGTGCGCGCCAGCACCAGATGGATGATGTTCTCGGCCAGGTCGTGGTCGCCATAGGTGATGAAGATTTTCTGGCCGCTCAGCCGGTAGCTGCCGTCAGCCTGCTTCACCGCGCGGGTCGCGACCTGGGCCAGGTCCGAACCGGCCTGCGGCTCGGTCAGGTTCATCGTGCCGGTCCATTTGCCGCCGATCAGTTGCGGCACGTACTGCTTGCGCTGCGCTTCGGATCCGACCGTGAGCAGGGCTTCGATCACGCCGTCCGTCAGCATGGGACACAAGGAAAACGCCAGGCTGGCCGCCTGGATGTTCTCGCCCGGCGCCGCCGCAACCAGCTTGGGCAGCCCCTGCCCGCCCCAGGCCACGGGATGCTGCAAGCCCTGCCAGCCGCCCGCCGCGTAGTCCCTGAAACCCTGCGCATAGCCCGGCGTGGTGGTGACCTGGCCGTCTTTCCAGACCGGTGGCTGCGTGTCGCCCGGCACGTTCAGCGGCGCCACGGCCTGTTCGACGAAGCGGCCGTTTTCTTCCAGGATGGCGTCCACCAGATCCGGCGTGACCTCTTCGAAGCCGGGGAGCTTCAGGACTTCGCCGAGTCCGGCCAGCTCGTTCAAGGCGAAGCGGAAGTCCTGCAGCGGGGTTACGTAGGGCATGGTGTCTCCATCAATTGGCAGTCTCTAGGCTTTCTTTGGCCAATCTTAAACCCTTGCCTCCTTCCTTGCGGGCATAGTCCCCGAACGCGGCCAGGGACGCGGACGGCGTCACTTCTTCATAGCCGGCGGCCATGCCCTGCTGCACGTCGGGCTGAGCCAGCACCTCATTGCTGGCCTTGAACAGCGTCTCCAGCACTTCCGCCGGCGTGCCCTTGGGAGCGAAGATGCCCCACCAGTTGGAGAGGTCATAGCCGGGCACGGTCTGCGAAATGGGAGGATAGGGCAACAGCCGGGAGGGCTGGCCGGACGTGACCGCCAGCGCCACCACCTTGCCGGTGTCGATCACCGACTTGGCCGACGGCGCCGTGGCGAACGAGACGTCGGTGTCGCCCGCTGCCACGGATTGCGCCGCTGCGGCCCCTCCCTTGAAGGGAATATGCATCAGCTTCACCCCGGAGAGCGTCATGAACTCGACCGCCGCCAGGTGCGTGATGACGCCGTTGCCGGACGACGCGACGTTGATGGACCCCGGCTTGCTCTTGGCCCGGTCGATCAGGTCCTGCACGTCTTTCAGCCCCAGCTTGGCGTTCGCAATCAGCACCATGGGACCGGTGGTCAGCTGCGCCACGGGCACGAAGCTGTCCGGCGTGTAATCCACCTTGTACAGCGCGCTGTCGCTGCCCATGACGCTGGAATTGCCCAGGTACAGCGTGTAGCCATCGGCGGCGGCGCGTGCGGCGAGGCTGGCGCCGATGGTCGATCCTGCGCCAGGACGGTTTTCGATGACGACCGGCTGCTTCAACTGCCTGGCAAGTGCGTTCGCATAGACGCGGCCCACCTGATCCGCCCCGCCGCCAGGCGGAAATCCGATCACCAGCGTCAAGGGCTTGGAGGGGTAAGGAGCGGCCGCGTGCGCTCCTCCGGGCATCGCGGACAAAGTGGCAACAGCGGCAAGTACGGCGCCGCAGGCGGCGATAGCGGGTTTCATCGGTGTCTCCTTTGGTGGAATCGGAGCCGCTTGTGCTGCGGCTCTCTGCTCATGCGCCGGCTGCGTCAGCAGCCGGTGAAATGCGGCGCGCGCTTCTCCTTCCAGGCCGCCGCGCCTTCAGCCAGGTCATGCGACCGCTCGGAACGCAATACCCCCTGTTCGATTCCGGCCAGATCGAGTTCGCCCCGCGCGATGCGGTTCAGGTGCGCCTTGACGCCGAACAGCGGGATCGGCGCCATCGCTGCTATCTGCGCGCTCAAGGCGTCCAGCCGCGCCGCCAGCGTCTCCTCGGGCACCAGTTCGGTCAGGAATCCGATGCGCAGCATTTCGTCGGCCTGGAGCTTTTCCGCGGTCAGGAACAGCCGCTTGGCCTGATCCAGGCCAAGCCGCGCCACATAACGCGACATGCCGCCAGCGTAGAAATGCAGGCCCAGCCGCGTGGCCGGCATGAACATATCCGCCTGCGGCGTGCCGATGCGGAAATCGCAGGCCAGGCACAGGTCGGTGCCGCCGCCATAGGCCCCGCCCTGGACCGCCGCTATCGTCACTGGCCGCGCCGCCTCGATCAGGTCCATGGTCTGGCCAAAATAAAGAGAGCTGGGCGCCTGGTCCGACGCCAGGGACGAAATGTCATAGCCGCTGCAGAAATACTTGCCCTCGGACTGGAAGCGCAGCACCCTGACCGCGTCGTCCGCATTGACCCGATCCAAATGCTCCCTGAGAACAGCCAGGTCCTGGGGACCGAGCCGGTTGGCATGGCCAGGCCTGCGCAGGCGGACGGTGGCAACGTGTCCGTCAATGGACAAGCTGGGTGTATCGGAAGGCGCCGTCATGCGTAGACCTCCGCCTGATGCGCCACCCCGTCCGCCAACAGGCGATCGATCTCGGCATCTGCCATCCCGTAGCGCGCGAACACTTCACGCGTGTGCTGGCCGAAGACAGGCGGGGCGCGGCGGCTTGCCGTGCTCGCGGCGCTCAGGCCCAGGGGCAGGTCCACCTGCCGCAGTTCGCCCAGCAGCGGGTGGTCCAGGGTGCGCACCAGTCCACATGCCTGCACCTGCGCATCGGCGAACACGTCTTCCAGGGTATTGATGGGTCCGGCGGGAATGCCGCCTTCGATCATCAGCGCAGTCCACTCCATGCGCGTCTTGCGCTGGAGGCCAGCCTCCAGCTCCTGCTTCAACGCATAGCGGTGCTGCATGCGCTCCGCGTTCGTTAGGAAGCGCTCGTCGGACACCAGATGGGGGAGCCCGAGAATGCCGCAGAGCTTGACCCACATCGCCTGGGTCGCCGGCGCCAGATTGAGCGGCCCGTCCGCGGTCTCGAAGGTACCGTAGGGCGCGATGACCGGATGCACGTTGCCGCAGGGTTCGGGGATTTCCCCCTTGCTGAGGTAGCGCTGGCCCTGGACGCTGAGTAATGCCATGAGTCCAGCCAGCAGCGACGTTTCCACATGCTGCCCACGTCCGGTCGACGAACGCTGCGCGACGGCGGACAGGATCCCTATCGCCAGCCACATGCCTGCGGTCAGGTCGCCGACGGCCACGCCCACTCGCATCGGCCCCGACTCCGGCGAGCCCGTCAGGCTCATGAAGCCGGAGTAGCCTTGCGCGACCTGGTCAAAGCCAGCCCAGTCCCGCGCCGGCCCCTTGCTGCCGAAACCGGAGATCGACGCCATGATCAGCCCCGGCTGTTCCTGCGCCAGCGCCTCGTAACCCAGGCCCATCGCATCCATGGTTCCGACCTTGAAGTTCTCGACCACGATGTCGGACGCCAGGGCCATTCTGCGCAGCAGCGCCAGTCCCTCCGGCTTGCGGAAGTCCACGCCTATACCTTGCTTGCTACGATTGGCACTAAGATAATAAACACTTATATCTTCTTCGAAGGGGCCCCATTGCCGCGCCATTTCGCCCGCCGGCATGGGCTCCACCTTGACGACTTCAGCGCCCAGGTCTCCGAGAATCATTGTGCAGAACGGTCCGGAGAGCGCTCGGGTCAGATCCAGCACTTTCAACCCTGCCAACGGCAGACTCATTTTCGTTCTCCCTTGATGCGAAGCCCATTCTAGGCAGCACCTCGAGAGCGCCGAAAATACTATTTTCCGATCTATCCATAAGATTCTCTTATTCAATGAATCTGCGCCAACTCAAGTACTTTGTCCGTGTCGTTGAAATGCGCAACATGACCCGCGCAGCGGCAAGCCTGCACGTCGCGCAGCCGGCGCTGAGCCAACAGATGGCGCTGCTGGAGGAAAGCCTGGGCGTCTCGTTGCTGGTGCGCGGCGTCAAGGGCGCGCAGCCCACCGCCGAAGGCCTGCTGCTGTACCGGCATGCGCAAACCATTCTGCGTCAGGTCGACAGCACCCGCAGCCTGCTCTCCAAGACCACGGATCAGGTCACCGGCACGGTATCGATCGGGCTGGCCTCCAGCACCGCCCGCATGCTGGCCCTGCCGCTGATGCGCCGCGCCAAGGCGGAACTGCCCTCGGTGGTGCTGGAAATCGTCGACGTGCCCAGCGCGGACCTGACCAAGCTGGTTCTGCAGGGGCGCATCGATTTTTCCCTGTCGCCGGACCAGCAGCCTATCCAGGGCCTGCTGCGCACGCCGCTGCTGCGGGAAAACCTGTTCTTGCTGGCCCACGCCAGCGTGACGCTGCCGCGCCGTACCCTGGCCATTGCGGACTTCGCCGCCTTGCCGCTCGTCCTGCCCAGCCTGCCCAATACCCTGCGCGCGCGCCTCGACCATGCCTTCCTGACGGCAGGCCTGACCTGCAATCTGTTCGCCGAAGCGAGCACGTCGGCGATCCTTGTTCCGGCGGTGCGCAGCGGAATGGCAGCCACGATACTGCCGTCCTCGGCAGCCCAACCTGAAATCGCGGACGGATCGATCGTGGCGCACGCGCTGGACGAAACCCTGTCGCGTGAACTGGTGCTCTGCGCCAGCGAGAGTCTGCCTCCCACGCCGGCGGTAAGCCGGGTCATCGATCTGTGCAAGGACGAAATAAAGCGCCTGATCGACGATCAGACCTGGCAGGGATGCGCGCTGCTACAACAAGGCTCGCGCTAGGCCAAATGATGCGCCAGCGACACGATGATCGGCCCCAGCACCGGCAACAGCACGTTGGCGATGGCGTAGGTCACCGTGTAGCCCAGCAGCGGCACGGAACTGCCGCTGGACGTCAGGATGGCGCTAATGGCCGGGGTGCTGACATGCTGGCCGGCGATGGCGCCGACCAGCAGGGGCCCTTCGATCTTCAGGATCTTGTGGCCCAGCCAAAGCGACAGGCAGGCCGGCCCCAACGAAACCAGCAGGCCGATAAGCGGCAGCACCGCGCCATGTTCACGGATCAAGGCAATGGCCTCGGGTCCCGCCGACAGTCCGACGCAGGCCACGAACACCGCCAGCCCCAGGTCCTTCAACAACTGCACGGCATGGTCCGGCATATGCCCTATCGCCGGCCGCTTGGCGTTGATCCAGCCGCAGACCAGGCCACTGACCAGCGCCCCGCCGCCGCTGCCCAGCGACACGGGTATGCCCCAGAGCCGTGCGCTCAGGCTGCCTATCATCAGGCCCGCGAGGATGCCGAAAGCCAGAAACACCAGGTCGGTCACGCCGCTGCGCCGCAGTTCGTTGCCCAGGGCCGCACCGGCTTCCGACAATTCGGGCTCGGCGCCGACCAGCGTGACCAGGTCGCCATACTGCACCACCGTGGATAGCGTGATCGGCAAGGAGTGGCCCGAGCGCACAATGGATTGCAGGAAGACGCCGCGCGCCCGGCGGGCGTTCGGCCGCTTCGCCAGTTCCCCGACGGTATGGCCGTTGACCGTCTTCTTGTTGACGATGACGGCCAGCTCGCTGAGTTGCAGATCGTCGGCATGCGCTTCCGGCAACTGGATTTCGGGTCCGATGACGGAACCCGCACGCAGCGCGAAGCGGCGCAAGCCCAGCACCACCACGATATCGCCCGTGGCCAACATGTCCTCGGGCGTGGCGTCCACCGCCTCGCCATTGCGCAGGATGCGGCTGATGACCGTGCGCCCGCCCAGCGCGGACTCCACTTCGGCCACGCTTTTGCCATCGGCGTCCTTGACCACGTGCGAGCGTCCCACGAGCCGCGGCAAGGTGGGCATGTTCGCGTCCTCGCCCTCGCCCCCGGCGACGCCCAGCTTTTCCTCCAACGCCTTGGAGGCCTCGCGCAGATTCATGCGCAACAGCGCCGGCGCGATCTGGCTGGTGAAGAACACAATGCTGATCAGACCCACCAGGTAGGTCAGCGTATAGGCCGTGGCAATATTGGCTTCCATGCGCTGGACCTCGGCGTCCGCCAGGCCCAGGTGCTTGAGCGCCTCGGCAGCGGTCCCGACCACGGCTGATTCGGTGGCCGCGCCCGCCGCAAGGCCCGCCGCCGTCCCCGCGTCCAGGCCGAACAGCGGCACTGCCGACAGCACGATGGTCAGCACCAGCAAGGCTTCAATGAGGGGCAGCGCGATGTAGCGCAGGCTGGAGCGGTTCAGGTTGGCGAAGAACTGCGGCCCGCCCGAATATCCCATTGCGAAGATGAACAGGGCGAACGCGACTTCCTTCAGGTCGCCGCGCATCTGGCAACCCGTCTGGCCGATCAGCAGGGCGACGATGAGTGTTCCGCACACGCCGCCCAGCTGGATCGGCCCGACTTTGAGCTTGCCGATCAGGTATCCCAAGCCCACCGTCACGAACAGCACTGCGATGGGAACGCTATTGAAAAACCCGACGGTGCAAGTCATGTCGTCATGTCGCCCTGGAGGTTGCTGCCTGGCCTGCCTACTTGCGCGCGGCCGCCTTCTTGACGGACTTCACCGCCACGTCGGCCTTCTTCACCGCTTTCTTGACGGCTTTTTTGGCGACCGCGGTCTTGCCCGCCTTGCGCTTGGCTGCGGGCGCCTTCGTGGTCTGGCCCTTGCCGGCCGTCGGGCCCGAACGCACCAGCTCGCCGGCCTTCCACGCCTCGACGTATTCGGTCGCGGCTTCGACCATGTGCTTGCCGATCTTGGCGTAGTCGCCATCGTCCAGATTCGCCAGCGAGACACGGATCGACCACGGCGGGCCGCCGAAGCCGCCGCCGTCCATCAGCACCACGCCGGACTTCTCGGCCAGGCGGAACAGGAAGTCGACCGGCTCATAGTTGGACATCATGTACTTGCAGAACGCCTCGCCATACGTGATCTTGGCCCAGACCATGAAATCCAGCTCGACGTAGTACCAGGCGCGCATCGGATCTTCGGGCGGCATGGGGATGCCCAGGCCGCGCCACAGCGCATCGCGCCGCGCGCGCACGATCTTCATCGTCAGGTGCTTGTACGAGTCCTTCAGGTCCATCAGATGCGACAACGCGAAAAAGCCCATCTGCACCTGCTGCGGCAGGGACAGGCCCGCCGTATGGTTCAGCGCGACATTGCGGCTGTCGGCCACCAGCCGGTCGATGAACTTGAGCTTTTCGGGCTCCATCGTCATGGCGCCGTAGCGCTTGTTCAGGCGCTGCTTCCAGGACGCCGGCAGTTCGGCGATGCGGCGGTCCATGGTGTTCTTTTCATGGGTCGCGATCACGCCCAGGCGCCATCCCGTGCAGCCGAAGTTCTTGGAGAACGAATACACGCATATGGTGTTGTGCGGTACTTCAGCCATCAGAGAGCGGAAGTTCGGTACGAACGTGCCATACACGTCGTCCGTCACCAGCACCAGGTCCGGGTTCTTGCGGATGAGGCGCACGATCTGCTTCATCTCGACCGGACTGAACGCCACCGACGGCGGGTTGCTGGGGTTGACCGTGACCGCCAGCTTGATCTTGGGATTTTCCAGCTTGGCGATTTCAGACGCCGGATAGTGCCAATCATGGGTGCCGTCGGCCCGCAGGCTGCTGGCGTTGATCGGGACGATCTTGAACTGGAAGCGCTCCAGATGCGAGATCTCGATGTAGGGCGTGAAGGTGGGCAGGAACAGCGCGATGGTGTCGCCTTGCTTCAGCAGGCCGTTCTGCATCAGCGAATCAAAGATGTAGCACATGGCCGCCGTGCCGCCTTCGACCGGGAACAGGTCGAACTTGCCCTTGGGCGGACGGCCGTCGCACATTTCCTTGATCAGGTAATCGTGCACGATCTGTTCAAGATGGACCAGCGCGCGCGGCGGCACGGGATAGTTGTCGCCGATGATGCTGTCGGTCAATTCATGGACCCATGCGTCGGGATCGAAGCCCTTGACCTTGACGCCGTACTCCAGCACGCCGACCAGGAAATCGTAGCCGTCCATGCCTTTGTGCTTGGACAGGAATTTGCGCATCCGATCGGCGCAGCCCTTCCTGGCCGGCATGCCCGCCAGAATGGACTCGTCGCGCACGCGGCGGGCTTCCTTCATGGCGAACTGGCCCATCAGGAAGAAGGCGTCGCGCGGTTCGGTGGCGATCCAGTTCGGATTGCCGCGGCCGGCGTTCAACATGGTGATGGCGGCGGTGTGCTGGTTGTCCTTGGCCAGCGTGATCAGGTAGTCCTTCAGTTCAAACGGAGAAAGCTGTTCGAGGTCGCGTTGGCGCGAACGGGTAGTTTTCAAGGCCGAGGCCAGGCTGACGGTGAGAGGCGCGGTGGAAGCCATTGTTCAGTACTCCTGGTTTGCGTGGTGACAGGCGCTGAGCGTCGCCGGCCGGGCCGGCGCGCTTGCAAAACGCCCCACAAGCGCGGGGCTTGCGGGGCGTTCTGCTAGGACATGAGCATGACGATGACAATCCCCCAGATGATGAGCAGGGTATTGCCGATGGCGTAGGGAACCGTGTAGCCCAGTGCGGGCACCTGGCTCTTCGCCGTTTCGGTGATCTGGCCGATGGCCGCGGTGGTGGTCCGGGCTCCGGCGCAGACTCCCAACGCAATGGCGGGATGGAACTTGAATACGTACCGCGCAATGTACACGCCCACGATCATCGGAACGCTGGTGGCGATGATGCCCGCGATGAAGAGCTTGGCGCCCAATTGCTGGAAGCCCAGCACGAATCCCGGCCCTGAAGATATGCCCACGACCGCAACGAACGTCGTCAGCCCCACCGATGTCAGGAACCAGTGCACCGGTTCCGGCACCCGGCCGAAGGTCGGATGCACCGAGCGCAGATAGCCGAAGATCAGGCCGGAAATCAGCGCGCCGCCGGAGGTCGACAAGGTGACGGGAACGCCGCCCACGGTCAGCACCAGCGAGCCGAACAGGCCGCCGAGCAGGATGCCGAAACCGACGAAGACCATGTCGGTCTGGCTGGTGGCGCGGTCCACGTAGCCCAGCCGGCCGACCACGCGCTCAACGTCGCGCTTGGCGCCCAGTACGAACAGGCGATCGCCGCGGTCCAGCTTCAGGCCCCAGTTGACCGGCATGTCGTGGCCGCCGCGCACGACCTTGCGCAGGAACACGCCGCGTCCCAGTTCGCGGCCTGCTTCGCTGTCCGCGATTTCCTTGATGGTCTTGCCGGCGATGTTCTTGTTGGTCAGCACGACCTCGACGACCTCGGCGGGCATGCTGATCAGGTCGCGGTCCTCGACCTCGGTGCCGATGATGCCAGCGGCCTGGGTGACCAGCGCGTCATGCCTGCCGGTCACGCCCAGTATGTCGCCCTGCTGCAGCACCGTCTTGGCATCGCTGTCGATGATCTGGTCGCCGCGCCGGATGCGTTCCACGAACACTCGAGCCTCGACGAAGCGGGACTCCAGATCTCCCACCGTCTTGCCGACAAATTCCTCGCGGTCCAGCTTGTAGGCGCGCGCAATGAACTTGCGATAGCCCGACAATTCCATCGAGTCGGCGCCGCCGGACATCTTGGCTTCGTATTCCTGGCACTCCTTCACGATGTCCACGCGCATCAGCTTCGGGCCCAGGGATGCCAGGATCCAGGCGCTTCCGACCGTGCCGAAGATGTAGCAGACCGCGTAGGCGACAGGAATGCTGTCGATCCATTTCTTTTTGGTGGCTGCGTCTATGCCCAAACCGTTGATGGTGTCCGTCGCCACGCCCATGACCGCGGAAATGGTTTGGGCCCCTGACAACAGGCCCGCGCCGGTGCCGGCATCGAAGCCGAAGCCTACGGCTGTCGCCCATGTCACCAACAGGCAGATCACGCAAATAATGACGGCAAAGATGACCTGGGGAAGGCCATCGCTTTTCATCCCTCGGAAGAACTGCGGTCCGACGCCGTAACCCAGACCGAACAGGAAGAGCAGGAAGAAGACCTGCTTGAGGACGGGAGCGATCGTGATATTGAGCTGTCCCACCAGCACGCCGACCAGCAGCGTGCCGGTCACGGCTCCCAGATTGAATCCGAAGATCTTCTTGGCGCCTATCCAGTACCCAACACCCAGGGTAAGGAATATCGCAAGTTCCGGATATTTTCGCAGAGTGTCAAAGAACCATTCCATCCCGAATCTCCTTCGTTCTGTACAGGTCGAGCACTTGCGCGAATCTAGCTGCGCGCGGAACACATTATCAGAATCTTTCGAGAAATCAAAAGATTTGGGATATTGAAATCAAATGATGTGTGGTCCTGGCGTCAAAAATAAAAAAGCCCGCCAGCGCGAAGCTGGCGGGCCTTCAATACTGCAGCGCGATAAGACTTACAGCGCGCCGGTCAGTTCAGGCACGACCTGGAACAGATCGCCCACCAGGCCATAATCGGCCACGCCGAAGATCGGCGCTTCCGGATCCTTGTTGATGGCCACGATGACCTTCGAATCCTTCATGCCGGCCAAGTGCTGGATGGCACCCGAGATACCAACCGCCACATACAGCTGCGGCGCGACGATCTTGCCGGTTTGACCGACTTGCCAGTCGTTAGGCGCATAGCCTGCGTCGACCGCGGCGCGCGAGGCGCCGAGTGCCGCGCCCAGCTTGTCGGCCAGCGGATCCAGGATCTTGAAGTTCTCGGCGCTGCCCAGGCCGCGGCCGCCGGAGACGACGACGCGCGCGCCGGCCAGCTCCGGACGGTCGCTCTTGGCGACTTCGCGGCCCACGAAGGTGGACAGCCCCGAATCGGCGACGGCGGCGATTTCCTCCACCGCGGCGGAACCGCCCTGCGCGGCCACGGCGTCAAAGCCGGTGGTGCGCACAGTGATGACCTTGACGGCGTCGGCCGACTGCACCGTGGCAATCGCGTTGCCGGCGTAGATCGGGCGCTGGAAGGTGTCGGCGGATTCCACGCCGATGATGTCGGAGATCTGTGCCACGTCCAACTTGGCAGCCACGCGCGGGGCCACGTTCTTGCCCGAGGCGGTCGCCGGGAACAGGATGTGGCTGTAGCCCGAGGCCACCGCCAGCACCTGGGCGGCGACGTTCTCGGCCAGGCCGTCGGCCAGTTGCGGCGCGTCGGCCAGCAGGACCTTGGAGACGCCTGCGGCGGCGGCGGCCTGGTCGGCCACGGCGCGCGCGTTGGCGCCGGCGACCAGCACGTGCACGTCGCCTCCGATCTTGGCGGCGGCGGCGACGGCGTTCAGGGTTGCGCCCTTGAGCTGGGCGTTATCGTGTTCGGCAATAACCAGCGTCGTCATGTTCAGACCACCTTCGCTTCGTTCTTGAGTTTGTCCACCAGGGCCGCGACATCGGCCACCTTGATGCCGGCCTTGCGGGCGGGCGGCTCGCTGACCTTCAGCGTCTTCAGGCGCGGCGCGGCGTCCACACCCAGCTCTTCCGGCGTGACGGTGTCCAGTTGCTTCTTCTTGGCCTTCATGATGTTGGGCAGCGTGACGTAGCGCGGCTCGTTCAGGCGCAGGTCGGTGGTGACGATGGCCGGCAGCTTCAAGGTCAGCGTTTCCAGGCCGCCGTCGACTTCGCGCGTGACCGTCACCTTGCCGTCGGCCAGCTCGACCTTGCTGGCGAACGTGGCTTGCGGCCAGTCCAGCAGCGCGGCCAGCATCTGGCCGGTCTGGTTGGCGTCGTCGTCGATGGCTTGCTTGCCCAGGATCACCAGCTGCGGCTGTTCCTTGTCGACCAGCGCCTTCAACAGCTTGGCCACGGCCAGCGGCTGCAGTTCGGCATCGGTCTGGACCAGCACGCCGCGGTCGGCGCCGATGGCCATGGCCGTGCGCAGCGTTTCCTGGCATTGCGCAACGCCGCAAGAAACCGCCACGACCTCGGCCACCGCGCCCTTCTCCTTCAGGCGGGTCGCTTCCTCGACGGCAATTTCGTCAAAGGGGTTCATGGACATCTTCACATTGGCGATATCCACGCCGGTTTGATCAGACTTGACGCGCACCTTGACGTTGTAGTCAACGACGCGCTTGACAGGTACCAATACCTTCATCCCGCTGCCTCCAAATGGAAAATAATTACCCGGCATGCGCCGGGATCGCATTGCACAATTTTTTCTTGATTCTACAGCTTCGCAAGCGCTCGTATATGCGCAACCACGCTGCGGCCCAGGGCTGACAGGTTGTAACCGCCCTCGAGCGTGCTGACGATCCGCCCCTGGCAGTGGCGCTCGGCCACCTCCACGAGCTGTTCGGTTATCCAGGCGTAGTCGGCCTCGACCAGGCCCATCTGGCCCATGTCGTCCTCGCGGTGCGCGTCGAAACCCGCCGACACCAGAATCAGTTCGGGGCGGTGCGCCTCCAGCGCAGGCAGCCAGGTATCCGTCACGATAGTCTTGACCGCGGCCCCTCCGGTATAGGCGGCCACCGGCACGTTCAGCATGTTCGAGGCGGGATTCTCGGTGCCGCTGTTTGGAAAAAAGGGATGCTGGAAGAAGCTGCACATCAGCACCCGATCGTCGCCAGCGAAGATGTCTTCGGTGCCATTGCCGTGGTGCACATCGAAATCGACGATGGCCACACGCGACAGGCCGTGGAAGTCCAGTGCATGTTGCGCTGCAATGGCGACGTTGTTCAGAAAGCAGAATCCCATGGCCTGGGAACGGCAGGCGTGATGCCCGGGAGGCCGCACCGCGCAGAACGCCGTACGGGCTTCCCCCCCCATCACGGCATCCACCGCCGCCACGCCCGCGCCCGCCGCGTAGAGGGCAGCCTCGTAGGTGTGGGGATTCATCAGGGTATCCGGATCGATAGGGAAATACCCTTGCTCCGGCAAATGTTCGCGCAAACTGTTCAGATACTGGACAGTGTGCACCCGCAATATGTCATGGCGGGATGCCTGCGGCGCCTGGCGGTCATCCAGGTAGGGCATCAATCCGCTGGCAAGCAACTGGTCTGAAATGGCGTCCAGCCTCTGGGGGCTTTCGGGATGCCAACTGCCCATTTCATGCAAGCGGCATGCCGGGTGGGTAAGATACATGGTCTCCATAAGGAAGATTATGTTCATCTGTCGGCGTTTACTGCAACTCGGAACGCTTTCCGCCCTGCTGGCGGGCTGCTCCACCACCGCTCCCTCTGCCACCACCAACACCGCCGCCGGCCAGCCGGCCGCCGAATCAACCCCGGCCCCCATTCGCATCGGACCCAGCGCGCCGACACCTGGTTCTGAACTGGCGGACGACGGTCCCGCCGCGCTGGGCGCCAATGGCGCGCTGCGGCCTGAAGTCCGTTCCTTTGTCGAAAACCTGGCCACCGAACGCCAATTGCCGCTGGACCCCATGGTCGCCGCGCTGGCCGGTTCGCGCTACAACGCCACCGTCGCGCGCCTGATCGCGCCGTCGCCGCCGGGCAAGAAAATCTGGCGCAGCTGGCTGACCTATCGCTCGCGCTTCGTCGAACCCAAGCGCATCGGCTGGGGCGTGGAGTTCTACAACGAGAACCGCGACCTGCTCAACCAGGCAGCGCAGCGCTTCGGCGTCCCGGCGCCCGTGATCGCCTCGATCATCGGCGTGGAAACGCTGTATGGCCGCAATATGGGCAATTTCCGCGTGCTGGACGCGCTGACCACGCTGGCCTTCGACTATCCGGACCCGGCCAAGCCCGAGCGCGCCACCATGTTCCGCGGCCAGTTGGCGGATTTCCTGACCCTGGTCATGAAGGACAAACTGGACCTGGAAACGCGCGGCTCCTACGCCGGCGCCATAGGCATGCCCCAGTTCATGCCCACCAGCGTCATGCATTACGCGGTGGACGGCGACGACAACGGCCATATCGACCTGAGCAACAACACGCGCGACGCGATCATGTCCGTGGGCAGCTTCCTGTCGCAGCACGGCTGGCAGCGCGGCCTGCCGGTGTTTGCCCCGGTGGTGTTGCCCACGGATCCTGCACCGCTGGTCGACGGCGGGCTGGAACCCAAGCAGAGCTGGGGCACGCTCACGGCGGCGGGCGCCCGCCTGCAGCCGGGCGCCTCGGCCGCCGGCTGGGGCAGCCAGCCGCTGGGCGTGGTCGATCTGGTCGAGGAAGCCCGCGGCACGGCGCAATACCGCGTCGGCACGCCCAACTTCTTCGCGCTCACCAAGTACAACCGCAGCTACTTCTACGCGACCTCGGTGGCGGATCTGGCGAGCGAGATCGAAGCCCGCGTGGGCCGCTGACAGCCCCCTGGGCCGCGGCGTCCGACGCCGTGGCCCGCTTTACACCGTCGCGACCGGCGTCACGGGCGAACCCACGGCGCCAGGCAGGTTCAGCGGCGGCGCCGTCAGCAGGAAGCGGCTGCGGCCGTTGGCCGTCAGCCAACGCGCCAGCGCCCCGAGATACCACATCTCGCCTATCGGCAGGCCCAGCTTGAAGATGCAGTGGTGGTGCAAGGGCAATGCGGCGCAGCAGGCATTGGGCTTCTGCGTGGGATAGATTTCCAGCGCATGGTTGTCTGACGCCATGGCCGCCACCTTCGAGTCGGTGATCCACTGCAGCAGCTTCTCGTCGCTGCCGTCCAGGCCGGCGCAGATTTCGTGCAGCGTGTGGGGGTCGGGCTCGCGGTTCTTTTCCAGCAGGGCGTCGCCGAATTCCGTATGGAACAGCACGATATCGCCCTGCTCGATCTCGATCCGGTCCGCTTCCAGAATGCGCATCAGGTCGTCATAGCCGACCGACTTCTGCTCTCGCCCGTAGTGGCGCGCCAGATCGACCATTACCCCGCGCGTCTGCAGGCACGATTCGGCCAGCTGTGTGATGTCCAGCTTTTTGGCGTTGGAGGCCGGCCCCTGCCCCAGGTCGGTCTTGGCATAGCCATTGTCCACGTCGTAGTCCACCGGGCCCACAACATGCTCGTTGGGCCGATAGCCGTTGTAGTAGACACGCTCGGGCAGGCCGTCGCCATTGGCGTCAAACAGCGCGCCGACGTGGGCCAGCGAATCCCATTGCGTCGAGTACTGCAAGCTCATTTCGACAATGTCGTCGCTGAGCACGTCGACGCAGCCGGGACGCAGGCGTCCCAACGGAAAGTTCAGGTACTGGTCGCCATCCCTCTCGGTAGGCCGCAGCTTGGGCGGATGACGACGCACGTTCACGCCATTGCCGCCCGGGTAATCCAGCGGCAGCGACAGGCAGAAGCTCAGTCCTTCGCGGACTTCCCGCATGCCGCTCAGCACGTTCGCGGGGGTGATGTAATTCAGGCAACCTCGCTGGTCGTCAGGCCCGAAATCTCCCCAGTTCGATCCCTCGGGACGGTTGTTCCATCTCATGCCTTGCAACTCCTGGTCGATTGAATGCTGTTTGACATAAATTTATCACGTATAGGATACTAACATCATGGATGTGAAAACTGCAGGCCGTGTGCTGGATGTGCTGAACCTCTTCGCCGAGGCGCAGAAGCCCTTGCTGTACAGCGAAATCGCTGCCCAGATGGAAATTCCGCTCTCCAGCTGCCACGGTCTCCTGAAGACCATGGTGGCGCGCGGCTATCTCTATGAAATCGGCAAGAAGCATGGCTACTACCCGACCCAGAAGCTGATCCACGTGGCCACCCTGATCTGCCATAGCGACCCGCTCAACGCGGTGATCGAGCCGGTGCTGGCCCGGGTGCGGGACCTGACGGGCGAGACGGCCTTGCTGGCCAAGCTGGCCGACGACAAGGTCGTGTACCTGATCGTCGCGGAATCCAAGCAGACGATCCGCTTCTCGCATCAGCCCGGCGGCTTCAAGGCGGTGCACGCGACCAGCTCGGGCAAGGCGCTGCTGTCGGTGCTGTCCCAGGACGAACGGCAGAAGTGGTTCAAGGCCTACAGCGGATTTGCCGCCTACACGGACAGCACGCTCACCAGCCGGGAAGCCTTCGACCGCGACCTGGAAGCGGGCGTGGCGCGCGGCTGGCAGCGCTCGGTGGGCGAAAACGTCGAGGACGTGATGTCCATTTCGCTCGGATTCCGGGCATACGAACAACCCTTTGCCATCGTGGTGGCCGGCCCGCTGAGCCGGATGCTGAAGAACGAAGCCACCACGGGGAAACAGCTGACCGAGGTCAAGGCGATGCTGCAGGCGGCGCTGCCCTCGGCCAATCTCACCTTTGTAGGAGTAGACAGTAGATGAACAAACGCACTTTCCTCGCCGCGGCATGCTCGGCGATCGCCACGGCAGCGTTGCCGGCAGCAAACGCCTACGCGCAGGCGGCTTATCCCGACAAGCCCATCCGCGTGATCATGCCGTGGGCGGCGGGCGGGCCGACGGACGTGGTCGGCCGCGTGATCGCGGTGCAGATGGGAGAGATCCTGGGCCAGCCGCTGGTGATCGAAACCCGCGCGGGGGCCAGCGGCACCATCGGTACCGCCCAGGTGGCCAAGGCGCCTGCCGACGGCTACACCTTGCTGATGAACCCGTCGGTGCAGGGCATCTACCCGGCCCAATTCAAGAATCTGAGCTTTGACCCGATCAAGGACTTCCAGATGGTGGGCGTGCTGGGCACGGTGCCGATGGTGGCCGTCGTCCCGCCCAATTCCAAATTCAAGACCTTCGGCGAACTGATCAAGCAGGCCCAGGCGCAGCCCGGCTCGCTGACCTTCGCTTCCCCCGGCGTCGCCACCTTGCCGCACCTGGCGGGCGAGCTGATCAATACCTCCACCAAGGCCAAGATCACCCACGTCGGCTACCGCGGCAGCAGCCCGGCCCTGACCGACGTCGCGGGCGGCCACGTGGACCTGATGTACGCGCCGCTGGCACCGGCCTTGCCCCTCATCCAGAGCGGCAAGATCCGCCCGATCGCCGTCACGACCAAGACGCGCCTGGCTGAGCTGCCCGATGTGCCGACCATCGCGGAGAGCGTCCTGCCCGGTTTCGACATCGTCACCTGGTACGGCATGTGGGCGCCCAAGGATACGCCGCAACCCATCATCGCCAAGCTGAACAAGGCCATGATCGAAGCGTCGCAATCGCCCAAGGTGGTGGAAGCGCTGAAATCGCAGGGCACCCTGCCCAGCGCCATGAGCTCCCAGGAAGCGGAAGCCTTCAACCTCGCGGAAAGCCAGCGCTGGATCAAAGTGATGCAGGACGCCGGCATCCAGCCCGAGTAAGCAGGCAAAAGACCGGGGCGCCCGCCGCGCCCTTCTAATGAAAAACCGCCATGTCGGGCTGCCCCGGCATGGCGGTTTTGTTGAGTTCGGCTACAGCCGGGCGTTCAGTTGAAAACGCCCGTGGACAGATAGCGGTCGCCGCGGTCGCACACGATGAACACGATGGTGGCATCGTTGACGCGTTCGGCCACGCGCAGGGCCGCAACCAGCGCACCCGCGGAGGAAATCCCGCCGAAGATGCCCTCTTCCGCCGCCAGCCGGCGCGCCATCTGTTCGGCTTCCGCCTGTTCGATGGATTCGTAGGCGTCGACCCGGCTGCGGTCGAAGATCTTGGGCAGATAGGCTTCGGGCCACTTGCGTATGCCCGGGATCGACGATCCTTCGGCAGGCTGCGCGCCCACTACCTGCACCGCCGGGTTGCGCGACTTCAGATAGGTCGACACGCCCATGATGGTGCCCGTGGTGCCCATGGCGCTCACGAAGTGGGTGACGCGCCCTTCTGTCTGGTTCCAGATTTCCGGCCCGGTGGTCTCGATGTGAGCGCGCGGGTTGTCGGGATTGGCGAACTGGTCCAGCACCAGCCCGCGGCCGTCCGCCTGCATGGCGGAAGCCAGGTCGCGGGCATATTCCATGCCGCCCTTGTCCGCCGGCGTCAGGATCAGCTCGGCGCCATAGGCCGTCATGGCCGCGCGCCGTTCCACCGACAGGTTGTCCGGCATGATCAGGATCATGCGGTAGCCGCGCATGGCGGCCGCCATGGCCAGCGCGATGCCGGTATTGCCGCTGGTCGCCTCGATGAGGGTGTCGCCCGGCTTGATGTCGCCGCGCTCTTCGGCGCGCGCGATCATCGACAGGGCCGGACGGTCCTTCACGGAGCCGGCGGGGTTGTTACCCTCCAGCTTGGCCAGGATGACATTGCCTCGGGCAGCGCCCGCGGCCCCGGGAATGCGCTGCAGGCGCACCAGCGGCGTGTTGCCGACGGTTTGCTCGATAGTGGGATAGGTAGTAGTCATGCGGACGATCATAACCTTGCCCGGCGGCGCGCGGCGCCAAAGGCCGCGCTCCCGCCAGGGCTACCCGCGCCGACCGGCGCAGTCAGGGCCGGGCGCGGGCCGCGGGCTGGGAGGATGGCGGCCTGGCTTCGGGCTTGGCTTCGGGCTTGGGCGCTGCCGCCCTGACCTGCGCCGGCTTGGCCGCTGCCTCGCCCGGCCCGGCCTGAGCCCCGGCGCCGCCCACCAGCAGGCCGGCCTCTTGCAGGGCCTGGGCCTTTTTCGGACCGATGCCGCGCACGCGTTCAGCCAGGTCGTTCAGCGACTCGAACTTGCCGCCCCGCTCGCGCTCCTTCACGATGATCTCAGCCATGCGCGGGCCTATGCCGCGCACGCCCTCGAGCTGCTGGGCATTGGCCTGATTGACGTCGAGCGCGTGCGCCAGCGGCGCGGCAAAACCCAGGCCGGCCGTCACCAGCAAAGCGCCCAGGACCTGCCGCAAGGGGCGCGGCCGGGCGCCGGAACCGGCGGGCGAGCGCTGCCTGCGCCACCGCGCACGGGGCGCGGGCCGGGCTGCGGCGGATTGAAGAAATGGATTCATGGAAGGTCTCCCTGGAGTCTGGCGCAACGGCTGTCACGCCACGTCCAGATCATGCCGGCGCCCTTCCCGCCCGCGGCGGCGCAGTGAACGGAAACATCCGCCCCGGCAAACCGCCAGGCGTAAAAAAACCACCGCGAGCGGTGGTTTTCATGCGGAGACGCCGCTGCTGCGGCGCCGCGGGCCTTTACTTCCGGGCGCGCCAATAGCGAACGTATTCGGTGACGCCAGTCCGCACATCGCGCATGGGCGCCTGGAATCCCGCCGCGCGCAGACGCGTGACGTCGGCCTGCGTGTAGCTCTGGTAGCGCCCCTTCAGGTCGTCCGGGAAGGGGATGTAGCGGATCAGATCCAGCTCGACCAGCTGCGCCAGCGTCAGTTCGGCTTCGCCGCGCTCGGCGCGCAGCGCATTGACCACGCCGGCCGCCACGTCGTTGAAGGGCTGCGCCCGGCCCGTGCCGCAGTTGAAGATGCCGGACTGTTCCGGGTGATCCAGGAAATGCAGATTGACGGCAACCACGTCCTCGACCGAGATGAAGTCGCGGCTCTGGCCGCCATCGACATAGCCGTCCCAACCGGCGAACAGGCGCACATGCCCATGCTCCAGGAACTGGTTCATGTTGTGGAACGCCACCGAAGCCATGCGGCCCTTGTGCTGTTCGTGCGGACCGTAGACGTTGAAGTAGCGCAGGCCCACGACCTGTGCGGTTAGGCTGTCCATGCGCTGGCGCAGGACCTGGTCGAACAGCAGCTTGGAATAGCCGTAGACGTTCAGCGGGCCTTCGTTGGCGGGATCTTCCACGTAGATGGACGAACCACCATAGACCGCCGCCGAGGAGGCGTACAGGAACGGAATGCGGCGCTCCTGGCAGAACTCGAACAACTCCAGCGTGACGCGGTAGTTGTTGTCGAGCATGTAGCGGCCGTTGCGCTCGGTCGTGTCCGAGCACGCGCCTTGATGCAGCACGGCGCGGACTTCGCGCAGGCTGCCGTCGAGGACGCGGCGCCGGAAGTCGTCCTTGTCCATGTAGTCGGCGATCTGGCAATCGACCAGGTTGACGAACTTGTCGCCTTCGGTCAGGTCATCGACCGCGATGATGTCCTGGATGCCGCGGCGGTTGAGCCCGCGCACCAGGTTGCTGCCTATGAAGCCCGCGGCTCCGGTAACGACGATCATGAGGATTCTCCTGCCAATTCCGCGGCGGTGACGATGGACGTGCCGAGCTTGCCCACGGCGATGCCGCCGGCCTTGTTGGCCCAGCCCATCGCCTCGACCCAGGGCAGATCGATGGCGCGCGACACGGCCAGCGTGGCCAGCACGGTATCGCCCGCGCCTGACACGTCGAACACTTCGTGCGCTTGCGCATCGATGTGGTCGCGTCCCGCTGCGGTAAACAAAGTCATGCCCTGCTCGGACCGCGTCACGAGCAAGGCTTCCAGATCCAGGTCGGCGCGCAGGCGCTGCGCGCGATCGGTAAGCTCTGCCTCGGCATTCCAGCGGCCCACGGCCTCCTGCATTTCCGAGCGGTTGGGCGTGACCAGGGTAGCGCCGCGGTAGCGGGCGTAGTCATGGCCCTTGGGGTCCACCAGCACCGGCACGCCCGCGTTGCGGGCCAGGGCGATCAGCGACTCGACCCGCGTCAGCACGCCCTTGGCGTAGTCGGACAGCACGACGATGTCGTGGTTGGCCAGGTGGCGGGCGAAAGCCGCATCGACATTATCCAGCGCGGCCTGCGCCGGATGCTGTTCGAAGTCCACCCGCAGCAGCTGCTGCTGGCGGCCCAGCACGCGCATTTTCAAGGTGGTGTGCAGGGACGGATCGGCGACCAGTTCGGCTTGTATGCCGGCTTCCGCCGACAGGCGCCGGACGCTGTCGCCGGCCTCGTCTTCGCCCAGCACGCCCACCAGCGTGACATGGCCGCCCAGGGCCGCCACGTTGCGGGCCACGTTGGCGGCTCCGCCCAGGCGGTCTTCGCGACGCGCCACGCGCACCACGGGAACCGGCGCTTCCGGCGAGATGCGTTCGACTTCGCCGAACCAGTACCGGTCCAGCATCACATCGCCCACCACGAGGACGCGGCTATGCGAAATGGCTTCGGCGGGAAAAGAGTTCATTCAAGTTCTTCCAGACGGCGCGGCGCATAGGTTTCCCAGGCATTGCAGCCGGGACATTGCCAGTAAAAGCGACGCGCTTGAAAACCGCAACTGCGGCATGCGTAGCGGTCCAGCCGCTGCGTATGCTTGTGTATCAGGCTGCGCAACAGCGTCAGGTCGGCGCCCGGCACCGGCGCCTGCTCGGCGCCGCCTTCCGGATTGGCCAGCTCGGCCTCCAGCAGGCGGTCCAGACCCAGCAGCGACGGATGGCTGCGCAATGCGTTGCGGGCAAAGGCCCATGAAGGCGCCGCGCCCTGCTGGACGCGCAGTTCGCGGAACAGCACGTTGAACAGGTCCAGCGAAGCGTGGCGCGCGTACTGCTTCTGCAGCACGTCCAGCCCGGCTTCCTCCTGGTTGGCCGCGCGGTAGTTGGCCAGGACCTGCTCGGCCACCAGGCCGGCGTACTCCGGAGCGTCGGTCATGATTGACTCCAGGTACAGACGTTCGCGCTTGGGGTCCTGTTCGATCAGGGCCAGGCGCGCGCGCAGCATCGCGGTGCGCACCATGGCGCCCTTGCTGGAAGCAGGGTCGATGGCCGACAAGGCATGGTCTGCGGCGTCCAGCGCCTTGTGGGCCGCGTCGATATCGGCCGGCTTGGCCGACAGCGCGGTCTGGGCCTGTTCGCAGTAGTAGTGCACGATCTGCGGCACCGGCTCGTCGACCAGGCCCTGCAGCGTCTTCACGGCCTCGATGGCGCGCGGCCAGTCGTGCTCGGATTCATAGATGCGGATCAGCGAGCGTAGCGCGGGCAAGGCGTAGCGAGTGTCCTTGAGCTGCTCGAAGCCGCTTTCGGCGCGGTCCAGCATGCCCGCCTTGAGGAAGTCCTGCGCCAATTCGTGCTGCGCATGCTCGCGCTCGGCGGCGGGCAGGTCGGACCGGTTCAAGAGGCTCTGGTGCACGCGGATGGCGCGCTCCATTTCGCCCCGGCGACGGAATAGGCTGCCCAGCGCAAAGTGCAGCTCGGTGGTTTCCGGATCCAGCTTGGCCACTTCGACGAAGGCGTCGATGGCGCGGTCCGGCTCTTCATTGAGCAGGAAATTCAGCCCGCGGAAATAGGAGTCGGGCAGGCTGCGGGTTTCCCGCAGCATTTGCCGGATATCGAAGCGCGCGGCCAGCCAGCCCAGCGCGAACAATACCGGCACGAAAATCAACCACCAAGGTTCAAAATCCACTATGCGGGCTCTTGCGGTAATTCAGTGCGGAAAGGGATACGGGGCCGGCGCGCGTTACAGCGGCGACATCGGGGCCACGGCCTCCGGCGGCACCGCAGGCGTGGTACCGGCCACGGCGGCCTGAACGCGGTCCAGTTCGCGGCGCAGGCGCATGGCTTCGCGGCGGCGGCGCATGGCGGCGGGCACGGTCAGCAGCAGGCCGAACAAGGCGCCCAGCACGAACACGACCAGCATCACGACGATGAGCGGAACGTCCTGCACCACGTAATCGGCGTAGAACTTCACGGCGACCGGGTCCGTGTTTTTCAACGCGAACATCAATACTGCAACAAACACGAGCAATCGCAGGGCCCAGACTAGGTAGCGCATGGCGCATGCTCCAAAGAATTCAAGACTATCAATTGTAAGCGACGGATCCCGCCTGGCGCCAAAAAACAAAGCCCCTTGATTTCTCAAGGGGCCAGGTTCTCGGTCCGATCCGCCCGAAGGCGGCCTTACTGCCGTGCCGTCAATGCATGGCGTGCAGACTCACCATCGACGGCATCGGTTCACTCGATCCAGAGGATTGAGCGTCCTCGTCATTGCCGCCGGCCAAGTCCACCCGCTCGCGCAATTCCTTGCCCGCCTTAAAGTGCGGCACCTGTTTGCCAGGCACCAGCACCTGTTCGCCGGATTTCGGATTGCGACCGATGCGGGGAGACCGCTGCGACAACGAGAAGCTGCCAAAACCGCGGATCTCGATGCGCTGACCCGAGGCCAGGGCCTGGGTCATTGCGTCGAGCACGGTCTTGACCGCGTAATCGGTGTCGCGGGCGGCCAGCTGAGGATAGCGGGCCGCCAAGGCGGCGATCAGCTCCGACTTGGTCACGAATTAACCGTCGTTGCGCTGTTGGTCCAGCTTGGCCTTCAGCAGCGCGCCGAGGTTGGTGGTGCCGGACGAAGCGCTGGCGTCGGACATGCGCTGGATCGTTTCGGCGGTTTCGGCGTTGTCGCGGGCCTTGATCGACAGCTGGATCGAACGCGTCTTGCGGTCGATGTTGACGATCATGGCTTCGATGTTTTCGCCAGCGTTCAGAACGGTGGTGGCATCTTCGACGCGGCCCGAGGAGATCTCGGAAGCGCGCAGGTAGCCTTCAACGTCCACGGACAGCGTGACGACAGCGCCCTTGGCTTCGACCGACTTGATGGTGCCCGGAACAACGGCGCCCTTGTCGAAGGTGGCAACGAAGTTGTTGAAGGGATCGCCTTCCAGCTGCTTGATGCCCAGCGAGATGCGTTCCTTGTCGGTATCGATGCCCAGAACCACGGCTTCGATCTCGTCGCCCTTCTTGAAGTTGCGCACGGCTTCTTCGCCGGTTTCCGTCCACGACAGGTCGGACAGGTGAACCAGGCCATCGATGCCGCCGGGCAGGCCGACGAACACGCCGAAGTCGGTGATCGACTTGATGGCGCCGCGGACCTTGTCACCACGCTTGAAGTTGGTGGCGAACTCTTCCCACGGGTTCTGGCGGCACTGCTTCATGCCCAGCGAGATGCGACGACGGTCTTCGTCGATTTCCAGGACCATGACTTCGACTTCTTCGCCCAGGGTCACGACCTTGCGCGGATCGACGTTCTTGTTGGTCCAGTCCATTTCGGAGACGTGCACCAGGCCTTCGATGCCGGCTTCGACTTCAACGAACGCGCCGTAGTCGGTCAGGTTCGTGACCTTGCCGAACAGGCGGGTGCCTTGCGGGTAGCGGCGAGCCAGGCCCACCCACGGATCTTCGCCCAGCTGCTTGACGCCCAGGGAGACGCGGCTCTTTTCCTGGTCGAACTTGAGCACCTTGGCTTCGACTTCCTGACCCACTTGCAGGACTTCGGAGGGGTGACGCACACGGCGCCAGGCCATGTCGGTGATGTGCAGCAGGCCGTCGATGCCGCCCAGGTCCACGAACGCGCCGTAGTCGGTGATGTTCTTGACCACGCCCTTGACCACAGCACCTTCGTGCAGGGTTTCGAGCAGCTTCTGGCGCTCTTCGCCCATGCTGGCTTCCAGCACTTGGCGACGCGACAGAACGACGTTGTTGCGCTTGCGGTCGAGCTTGATGACCTTGAATTCGAGGGTCTTGCCTTCGTACGGGGTGGTGTCCTTGACCGGACGCAGGTCCACCAGCGAACCCGGCAGGAACGCGCGGATGCCGTTGGTCATGACGGTCAGGCCGCCCTTCACCTTGCCGGTGATGGTGCCGGTAACCAGCTCGCCGTTTTCCAGGGCCTTTTCCAGCTGCAGCCAGGCCGACAGGCGCTTGGCGCGGTCACGCGACAGGATGGTGTCGCCGTAGCCGTTTTCCAGGGAATCGATGGCCACCGAGACGAAATCGCCGGGTTGCACTTCGAGCTCGCCCTGGTCGTTCAGGAACTCTTCCAGGGGGATCAGCGCTTCGGACTTCAGGCCGGCGTTGACGACGACAAAGTTGTGGTCGACGCGGACGACTTCGGCGCTGATGACCTCGCCGGACTTCATGTCCTGGCTCTTGAGGCTCTGTGCGAAAAGGTCGGCGAAGCTTTCGCCGCCGGTGGCGACGGTAGTGGAAACGGAAGACATGGGGTTGAAATCCATTAGGCCGAAATGGCCGTTAAAAACACACCGCAGCGGATTGCCCGCCACAGTGGAGTCAAAATGCCTGTTTGCCGGTTCGCCCTTGCGGGGTGGCCCGTGGGGGTTGCGCCTGGCGTGAACAGGGCCGATAAAAAACAGAAAACTACGGAGGATTCTTGGGGAAAGTCCGGGACCGATCGCTCAATCCGCAGCGGCCTTCTTCCAGAAATCCAGTATTGCCTGCACCGTTTCCGCAATCGTCAAATCAGACGAATCCAGCACGTGTGCATCCGCTGCGGGAGCCAAGGGCGCTGTAGTTCGCCCCATATCGCGGGCGTCCCGCTCGCGCATATCCCGTAGGAGGTCATCAAGATTAGCAGAAATTCCCTTTTCGATCAACTGCTTACAGCGCCTCTGCGCCCGCGCGACCACATCGGCGACCAGAAACACCTTCAGGGGCGCATCGGGAAACACCACCGTACCCATATCGCGCCCGTCCGCAACCAGGCCCGGCGCCACCCGGAAAGCGCGCTGGCGCTCGAGCAGCGCCTGCCGCACGCCCGGGAAGGCGGCCACGCGCGAGGCGAAATTGCCGACTTCCTCACGGCGGATCTCGTGGCCCACGTCCGCGCCTTCGAGGTAGACATGGGGGCCCTCGAAACGCACATCCAGGGTTTCGGCCACGCGCGCCACGGCGGGCTCGTCTTCGGCGGACAAGCCGCGGTTGAGCGCCGCCAGGGCCGTCAGGCGATAGAGCGCGCCGCTGTCCAGCACGTCCCAGCCCAGGGCCTTGGCGACGCGGTGGGCCACCGTGCCCTTGCCGGATGCGGTGGGGCCGTCGATGGTGATGACGGGGACAGAAGCAGTTTCAGGGGAAATCGAAGTCATGGGCAATTCTTCGCTAGGCCGCAACCAGGCCCGCGTAAACATCAAAGTAACCCGGGAAGGTCTTGCTGACGCAACCCGGATCGAGGATACGAACCGCCGCCGGCCCGAAAGCCGCCAGCGAGAAGCACATGGCCATGCGGTGGTCGTCCCAGGTGCCGATGTGCGCATCGCGCCAGGCATCCTGCGCCGGCGGCGTCACGCGCAGCCAATCCGGCCCCGATTCCACCTGGGCACCCAGCTTTTCCAGCTCGGTCTGCATGGCGTGGATGCGGTCGGTTTCCTTGACCCGCCAGCTGCCGATATTGCGCAGGCGGCACGGGCCGTCGGCGTACAGCGCCAGGGCAGCCGCGGTCATGGCGGCGTCCGGGATCAGGTTGAAATCGGTGTCGAAGGCTTTCAGGCGTTCGCCCTGGGCCACGCGCGCGCCCGACACTTCGATCCAATCGGGGCCGTAGCTCACCGAGGCGCCCATGTCGGCCAGGGTGGCAGCAAAGGCGACGTCGCCCTGGATGCTGTCAGCGCCCACGCCGGTCACGCGCAGCGGCCCACCGCCGATCGCGCCCAGCGCCAAAAAATAGGAAGCCGTGGAGGCATCGCCTTCGACCGCAATCTGCCCGGGGCTGCGGTAGGCCGCCCCGCCGTCGATGACGAAGCGGCTCCAGCCGTCGCGCCGCACCTGCACGCCGAAGCGCGCCATCAGGTTCAACGTGATCTCGATGTAGGGCTTGGAAATGAGTTCGCCCAGCACTTCGATCGTGACGGGCTTGCCGCTGCGGCCGGCCTGCAGCGGCGCGGCCATCAACAAGGCCGTGAGGAACTGGCTGGACACCGAACCCTGCACGCGCGTGACCGCGTCCGCCGCGATCTCGCCGCGGCCGATGCGCAGCGGCGGATAACCAGGCTGGCCCAGATAATCGATGCTGGCGCCCAGGCCCTTGAGCGCGTCGACCAGATCGCCGATGGGACGTTCGTGCATGCGCGGCACGCCCGACAGGCGGTAGTCGCCGCCCATCAGCGCCAGCGCGGCAGTCAGCGGCCGGATCGCGGTGCCGGCATTGCCCATGAACAGGTCAGCGCTTTCCACGGGAAAGCGGCGCACGCCCTGCACCGTGACGCTGCCCGCGTCCAGTTCCGACACCTGCACGCCCAGTTGGCGCAAGGCGCCGAGCATGACGCGGGTGTCGTCGGAGTCCAGCAACCCAGTGATGACCGTGCTGCCTTCAGCGATGGCGGACAGCAGCAGCACACGGTTGGAAATACTTTTGGAACCTGGCAGGGCAATCACGCCCCGCGCTTGCCGCACGCGCGGCAGATCGAGATAAGGCAAAGCACCCATGTCAGCTACTCCTTGCGCCAGTTGCGGCGGGCGCGGGCCGCCGTGTCCAGCAGCTTCAGCAAAGCCGCGCCATCGCCGTCGGCAATGGCGCGTTCGGCACGATCCAGCACCGCGCGCACGTCGGCCAGTTCGGCCAGCATCGCGTCGCGGTTGGACAGAAAGATGTCGCGCCACATCTCGGGCGAACCCGCGGCGATGCGCGTGAAGTCGCGAAAGCCGCTGCCCGCGAGATCCAGGCGCGTGGCGGCGTCGGAGGCCTCGGCCACCTGTTCCATGTACGCCGCCGACAGCAAATGCGGCAGATGGCTGACCGAGGCCAGCACCCGGTCATGGGCGTCGGCGTCCATGTCGATCACGCCCGCCCCGCAAGCCTGCCACGCGCGGCGCACCAGGTCCAGCGAGGCCGCGCCGTTCTCGGCCAGGGGGGTCAGAATGACGGTGCGCTTGCGGTACAGGTCGGCATCGGCCGCCTCCGGCCCGGTGCGCTCGGCGCCGGCGATGGGATGGCCAGGCACGAACTGCGCGGCCCGGTCACCCAGGGCGGCGCGCGCGGCCGCAACCACTTCCACCTTGGTGCTGCCGCCATCGGTCAGCACGGTGCCGGGACGCAGGTGCGCGCGCATGCGCGACAACGCGTCGGCCAGCCCGCCCACCGGCGTCGCCAGCAGGATCAGGTCGGCACGAGCCGCGGCTTCCTCGACGGAAGCGGCCTCGTCGATCAGCCCCAATTCAACGGCGCGGGCCAGGGATTGCGCGTTGCGCCCCACCCCCAGCACCCGGCCAACCTGGCCGGCCCGGCGCAAGGCCGCGGCGAAGGAGCCGCCGATCAGGCCCACGCCTACGACGGCCAATACAGGAATCAGGGGGCCAGCGGCCCCCTGATCGGATTTCGGTGACGCGTCGTTCATGCGGAAAGGATGGCGGTCAGCGCGTCAATGAATCGGTCGTTTTCCTGCGGCAGCCCGATGGACACCCGCAGCCACTCCGGCAAGCCGTCGCCGGCCACCGGGCGCACGATCACACCGCGCTTGAGCAGTTCCAGGTTGATGCGCGGAGCGTCGCCCACGTGCACCAGCACAAAGTTGCCGTAGCTGGGGACGTAGCGCAGCTTCAGACGTTCAAACGCGGCGCACAGTTGCGCCTTGCCCGCCTTGTTCGAGGCGTAGGCCTCTTCCAGGTAGGCCGCGTCGCGCAGCGCGGCGATGGCCGCGGCCTGCGCCAGCGTATTGACGTTGAACGGCTGGCGCACGCGGTTCAGCAGATCCGTCAGGACGGGTTGCGCCACGGCGAAGCCCACCCGCAGGCCCGCCAGGCCGTAGGCCTTGGAGAACGTGCGCGACACGATCAGATTCGGATAGCGGCGCACCAGCGCCGTGCTGTCGAAGCGGAACTCGGGATCGAGGTACTCGTTGTAAGCCTCGTCCAACACCACCGTCACGCGGTCGCCGTGGGCGGCCTGGACACGCTCCAGGAAGGCCGCGATCTGGTCGCCCGGCACGAAGGTACCGGTCGGATTGTTCGGGTTGGCGATGAACAGCAGCCGCGTATCGTCGGCGATGGCGTCGAACATCGCGTCCAGGTCATGGCCGTAGTCCTTGGCCGGCACCACGATGTGGCGCGCGCCGCGCGCCTGGGTCGCCAGGCGATACACCGCGAACGAATGCTGCGCGTACACCGCCGACACGCCCGGCTCCAGCAGCGCCAGCGCCGCGATTTCCAAGATGTCGTTGGAACCGTTGCCCAACGTGACCCAGCTCATCGGCACGCCGTAGCGCTCGGCCAATGCCGCCTTCAGATCAAAGCCGTTGGGATCGGGATAGCGCGCCAGCGACTCGGCCGCGGCCAGCATGGCCTCGCGCGCCGACTTGGGCATGCCCAGCGGGTTTTCATTGGACGCCAGCTTGACGATGCCGGCAGGATCCAGCCCGAATTCGCGGGCCAGTTCTTCGATAGGCTTGCCGGCCTGGTAAGGCGCGATGGCGCTGACGTGCGCGGGAGCAACAAGGGGCTTGGGTGCGGTGGTCATGTCGGAGAGGCTCACGGCGCCGGGTAGGAACCCAGCACTTTCAGGTAGGCAACCTGCGCCTGCAAGGCAGCAAGGGCGCGTTCGACGTTCGGATCATTGCGGTGACCCAGCACGTCCACATAGAAATAGTATTCCCACTGCCCGGTGCGCGCGGGCCGCGACTCGAAGCGCGTCATGGAGACGCCGTTGGCCGCCAGCGGCGCCAGCATTTCGTAAACGGCGCCCGCACGGTTCGGCACTGCCAGGATCAGGCTGGTCTTGTCCTTGCCGCTGACCAGCGGCTCGATGTTGCCGATCGCCAGGAAGCGCGTGCGATTGTGCGGATCGTCCTGGATGCCCGCAGCGACGATCTGCAGGCTCCAGGCGGGCGCCGCCACCTCGCCGGCGATCGCCGCGATGCTCGGGTCGGACGCCGCCGCGCGCGCGGCCTCGGAATTGCTGGACGCGGCCACCCGGGCCACGTCGGGATAGTTGCGCGTGAGCCAGCCCTGGCACTGGGCCAGCGCTTGCGGATGCGCGGATATCGTCTTGATGCCGTCCATGCTGCCGGACTGCGACATCAGGCAATGGCGTATCACCAGCGAACGCTCGCCCAGGATCTTCAGGGGCGTGTTGAGCAGCAGATCCAGGCTGCGGTTGACCGCGCCTTCGGTGGAGTTCTCGACCGGCACCATGCCCACGTCCGCCTGTCCTGCCTCGACGGCGCGGAAAACCTCGTCAAACGAGGCGCACGGCAGTTTCTGCACGGCCTGCCCGAAATGCTCTCGCGCCGCCTGCTCGGAGAACGAACCTTGAGGCCCCAGGAAAGCGACCGTCATGCCGCGCTCCAGGCCGCGACAGGCCGAGATGATTTCGGTCCAGACCGCAGCCACGCCAGCGTTCGGAAACGGACCGGGATTGGCCTGCTGCAAACGGCGGATGACATCGGCTTCGCGCTCGGGGCGCAGCACGGGGCCATCGGCGTTCGCGGCGTGCTTGGCCTCGCCCACTTCCAGCGCGGCGCTCGCGCGCTGCGTCAGGAGGTCGAGGATCTGGGCGTCCAAGGCGTCGATGCGCTGACGCAGGGGGAGCAGCTTGCGCTGCAGATCGTCATCCATAGCGACGCTCGAATTCCTTGAGGTACTCGACCAGCGCCGACACCCCTGCCAGGGGCACGGCGTTATAAATGGAGGCGCGCATGCCGCCCACGCTCTTGTGGCCCTTGAGCTGGGTCAGGCCGGCCGCGTCCGCGCCTTGCAGGAAGGCGTCGTTGAGCGATTCGTCGCGCAGCACGAACGGCACGTTCATGCGCGAGCGCACGGGTGCGTGGATGGGATTGCGATAGAAGCTGGTGCTGTCCAGGTAGCCGTACAGCAGATCGGCCTTGGCCTTGTTCGCCGCTTCCATGCCGGCCACGCCGCCATTGGCCTTGACCCACTTGAACACCAGGCCGGCGACGTAGATAGCGAAGGTCGGCGGCGTGTTGTAGCGCGAATGCTCGGCGGCCACATTGGCGTAGTCGAACGCGGACGGGCAGATCGGCAAGGCGTGGCCGATCAGGTCGCGGCGCGCGATGACCATGGTCACGCCCGCCGGACCGGCGTTCTTCTGCGCGCCGGCATACATCATGCCGGTGCGCGTCACGTCCATCGAACGCGACAGGAAATGCGAGGACGCGTCGACGACCAACGGTACGTCGGGCGCGCCCAGCGCGGCGGTGTCGGGCCAGTCCATGAACTCGACGCCGCCGATGGTTTCATTGCTGCAAAGATGCAGATAGGCCGAATCCGGGCGCACCTGCCAGGTATCGACCGGCGGCACCCAGGTCAGCGGCGCCTGCTCGCGGCCATCCAACTGGATGGCCTGCTCGCTGCTTGCCGCCACATGGGTACTGCCATAGCGGCCGGCTTCCTTGTACGAACGCTTGGACCAATGGCCCGTCACGACGAAGTCGGCTGCCGGCGTGCCGCGGCGCCCCATGAGATTCATGGGGACGATGGCGTTTTCCCCGGAACCGCCGCCTTGCATGAACATCACGGCGTAGTCCGCCGGCAGGCCCAGCAAGTCGCGCAGATCGGACTCGGCTTCATCGCAGATCTGCACGAAATGCTTGCCGCGATGGCTCATTTCCATCACGGACATGCCGCTGCCGTGCCAGTCCAGCATTTCCGCAGCGGCTTGCTGCAGCACCACCTCGGGCAAGGCCGAGGGGCCTGCCGAGAAGTTCCAGGGGCGGGCCATTATTGCTCCGTAGGTTCCGTCGAATCCGTCGAGTCCGCAGCGCCGTTGTCGTCGCCGCCATCCGCTTCCTGGCCGTCTTCGCCCAGGTCGCCATCATCGTCCGCATCGCTTTCGACGACGCGGCGCACGCCGGACAACGAACTGCCGTCATCGACGTTGATGAGCGTAACGCCTTGCGTGGCGCGGCCCATTTCGCGGATTTCCGAGACGCGGGTGCGCACCAGCACGCCGCCGGTCGTGATCAGCATGATCTCGTCCGAAGGCATGACCAGCACTGCGCCCACGACCTTGCCGTTGCGCGAGCTGGTCTGGATGGCGATCATGCCCTTGGTGCCGCGGCCGTGGCGCGTGTACTCGGTGATCGGCGTACGCTTGCCGTAGCCGTTTTCGGTGGCGGTCAGCACGCTTTGCGTTTCGTCGCCAGCCACCAGCAACGCGATGACGGTCTGGGTGTCTTCCAGCATCATGCCGCGCACGCCGCGGGCATTGCGGCCCATCGGACGCACATCGTTCTCGTCGAAACGCACGGCCTTGCCGGCGTCCGAGAACAGCATGACGTCATGCTTGCCGTCGGTCAGGTCGGCGCCGATCAGGTAATCGCCATCGTCCAGGTCCACGGCAATGATGCCGGCCTTGCGCGGATTGGAGAAGTCGGACAGCGGAGTCTTCTTGACCGTGCCGCGCGAGGTCGCCATGAAGACGTAGTGGTCTTCGCTGAATTCCTTGACCGGCAGCACCACGGTGATCTTCTCGCCTTCAGTCAACGGGAACATGTTGACGATGGGCTTGCCGCGCGAGTTGCGCGTGCCTTGCGGCACTTCCCAGACCTTCAGCCAGTACACGCGGCCGCGGTTGGAGAAGCACAGCAGGAAGTCGTGCGTGTTGGCGATGAACAACTGGTCGATCCAGTCGTTTTCCTTCATGGCCGTGGCCTGCTTGCCACGTCCGCCGCGCTTTTGCGAACGGTACTCGGACAGCGGCTGGCTCTTGATGTAGCCGCCGTGCGACAGCGTCACGACCATGTCGGTCGGCGTGATCAGGTCTTCGGTGTCGAGCTCGGTGGCGTTCAGCTCGATGTCCGAGCGGCGCGTATCCTTCACGCCGGTCGAGAATTCCGCCTTGATGGCCTGCAGCTCGTCGGAGATGATCGTGGTGATGCGCTCGGGGCGCGCCAGGATGTCCAGCAGGTCGGCGATGGTGGACATGATGTCCTTGTATTCGCCGACGATCTTGTCCTGCTCCAGCCCGGTCAGGCGTTGCAGGCGCATGTTCAGGATTTCCTGGGCCTGCGTGTCGCTCAGGCGGTACATACCGTCGCCCTGGAGGCCGAACTCGGTGCCCAGGTCGTCCGGACGGAAGGCCGCGCGGCCTCCCGGCGTGTCGCCGTCGGCGCGCGACAGCATTTCGCGCACCAGCGAGGAATCCCACGACTTGGCCATCAGTTCCTGGCGCGCGACCGGGGGGGTCGGCGCCGCCTTGATGATGGCGATGAAGTCGTCGATGTTGGCGAGCGCGACCGCCAGGCCTTCCAGCACGTGGCCGCGTTCGCGGGCCTTGCGCAGCTGGAATACCGTGCGGCGCGTGACCACTTCGCGGCGATGCTGCAGGAAGTAGTCGATCATCTGCTTCAGGTTGAGCAGGCGGGGCTGGCCGTCGACCAGCGCCACCAGGTTCATCCCGAAGGTGTCTTGCAGCTGCGTGTTCTTGTAGAGGTTGTTCAGGACGACCTCGGGAACCTCGCCGCGCTTGAGTTCGATGACCAGGCGCATCCCGTCCTTGTCGGACTCGTCGCGGATGTCCGAGATGCCTTCGATCTTCTTGTCGTTGACGAGCTCGGCGATGCGTTCCTGCAGCGTCTTCTTGTTGACCTGGTAGGGGATCGCGTCGACCACGATGGCCTGGCGGTTGCCCTTCTCCATGTCTTCGAAGTGGGTCTTGGCGCGCATGATGACGCGGCCGCGACCGGTGCGGTAGCCTTCCCGCACGCCGGACATGCCGTAAATGATGCCGCCGGTGGGGAAATCGGGGGCCGGGATGAGCTCCATGAGCTCATCGACCGAGCAGCCCGGATTGCGCAGGCAGTACAGGCAGCCGTCGACCACTTCCTGGAGGTTGTGGGGCGGAATGTTGGTGGCCATGCCCACCGCGATGCCCGAGCTGCCGTTGACCAGCAGGTTGGGCAGGCGCGACGGCAACAGCAGCGGTTCTTGTTCGCTGCCGTCGTAATTGGGGCCAAAGTCCACCGTTTCCTGGTCGATGTCGGCCAGCAATTCGTGGGCGATCTTGGCCAGGCGGATTTCGGTGTAACGCATCGCCGCGGCGTTATCGCCGTCGATCGAGCCGAAGTTGCCCTGGCCGTCGACCAGCATATAGCGCATGGAGAAATCCTGCGCCATGCGGACGATGGTGTCGTAGACGGACTGGTCGCCGTGGGGGTGGTATTTACCGATGACGTCCCCGACGATACGCGCCGACTTCTTATAGGCGCGGTTCCAGTCGTTGTTCAGTTCGTGCATCGCGTAGAGCACGCGCCGGTGGACGGGCTTGAGGCCGTCCCGCACATCCGGTAGCGCCCGACCGACGATCACGCTCATCGCGTAATCGAGGTAACTGCGGCGCATCTCTTCTTCCAGCGATACCGGAAGCGTCTCCTTGGCAAAGGAATCCATATATATAACGACAGAATCGTGTAAGGAGGAACCCGGGCCGGGTAAACAGGAAATTCTATCATCCGATTCCCCGAGCGGTCAGAAGCGCCTCCCCAAGCAGCGCCTCGGCGGTCCGGAGCGGCGGACATGGGGCCGCGACCGGCCGCGCGTCAGCCCGCGTCCTGCGGCCCTGTTGTCAAAAACCAACATGGAAAACCGAAGGAGCGCCGAAAACGTCATATCCAGCGCCAATGCGCCTCTCCAGGGAAGCCAAAGCCCCCCAAATGCCTTAAGATTGTTTCCAGCACGCAGGAAACCCAGTAGCTATTCCTTTGAACCAGCTCTTGGCGTTGCTATACTGGCCCCGTTTTCCTGATATGCGGCGGGGGTTCGCTGCGAGTCACTTATCCAGCTTCAAGCTCAACGAGGAGAAACATGAACAAACCCTCCAAATTCGCTCTGGCGCTCGCCTTCGCCGCCGTCACGGCCTCTGGTGTAGCTTCCGCGCAAACCGTGGACAACTGGCGCAACCCGTTCGGTGACGTTTGGAAGAACGGCACGAACGAACTGTGCTGGCGCGATGCATTCTGGACCCCGGCCACCGGTATCCCCGGTTGCGACGGCGTTCCGGTTGCACAACAGAAGGCGAAGCCGGCCCCGATGGCGGCCAAGGTCGTGTTCAACGCTGACACGTTCTTCGACTTCGACAAGTCGACGCTGAAGCCCGAAGGCCGTCAGCTGCTGGACCAAGTCGCCCAGCAAGCTCGCGGTATCGACCTCGAAACCATCATTGCTGTGGGCCACACCGACTCGATCGGTACGGAAGCCTACAACCAGAAGCTGTCCGAGCGCCGCGCCGCTTCGGTCAAGACCTACCTGGTCAGCAAGGGTATCGACCCGAACCGTATCTACACGGAAGGCAAGGGTGAGCTGAACCCGATCGCTTCCAACAAGACGAAGGAAGGCCGCGCCCAAAACCGTCGCGTTGAGATCGAAATCGTGGGTAGCCGCAAGTAATTGCTGGACTAGCTACAATAAGAGGGCCTCGCATAGCGAGGCCCTTTTTTTCGCCGGCCACGCACCAAAGCGGTGCAAGGCTGCGCCCTTCCCTCGCCTAGCGCGACGGACCCCCTCTATATATATAGAGTCGCCTTACGCTGGACCTGCCCATGACCACGCAAACGCACGACACTGCCCGCCCCGCGATCAACGCCGACCAGGCCGAACTGGACAAGTTCGGCGCCCTGGCCAGCCGCTGGTGGGATCCCGAAAGCGAGTTCAAGCCCCTGCACGCGATCAATCCGCTGCGGCTGGAATGGATCCAGGAATGCGCCGGCAGCCTGGCGGGCAAAAAGGTCCTGGACGTGGGCTGCGGCGGCGGCATCCTGTCCGAAGCCATGGCGCACAGTGGCGCCGAGGTCACTGGCATCGATCTGGCCGACAAGTCCCTGAAGGTGGCACGCCTGCACGGCCTGGAATCCGGCGTGAAGGTGGAGTACCGCAAGGTTCCCGTGGAGGAACTTGCCGCGGAGCAACCCGGTCAGTATGACGTGGTGACCTGCATGGAAATGCTGGAACATGTGCCGGATCCGGCTTCGATCGTGCGCGCGTGCTCCACGCTGGTCAAACCGGGCGGCTGGGTGTTCTTTTCGACCTTGAACCGCAATCCCAAGTCCTTCCTGTTCGCCATCGTGGGCGCCGAGTACGTCTTGCGCCTGTTGCCGCGCGGCACGCACAGCTATGACCAGTTCATCAAGCCCAGCGAGCTGTCGGCGGCGGCGCGCGGCGCCAGGCTGGAACCGGTGAGCATGCGCGGCATGGAATACAACCCGATCACCCAGATCTACACCCTGTCGTCCGACACCTCGGTCAATTACCTGATGGCTACCCGCAAATGAGCGCCCTGATCCTGTTCGACTTCGACGGCACGCTGGCCGACACTGCCCCCGATCTGGCCGCCGCGGCCAACCGCCAGCGTACCCGCAAGGGTCTGGAACCCATGCCGTACGAGGCCCTGCGGCCCGTCGCGTCCCAGGGCGCGCGCGGCCTGCTGCGCGTGGCGCTGGACCTCAAGCCGGGCGACGCCGATTACGAGCCGACCCGCCTGCAGTTCCTGGAAGACTACGCCGCCGGCTCCACCGTCCACAGCAAGCTGTTTCCCGGCATCGAAGCGTTGCTCGCCGATATCCGCGACCGCGGGCTGTCCTGGGGCATCGTGACCAACAAGGTCACCTACCTGACCCTGCCCATCGTCGAATACCTGGACCTGACGCGCGACAGCGCGGTCCTGGTCTGCGGCGACACCACGGCGCACGCCAAACCGCACCCGCTGCCGCTGCAGCACGCCGCGCGCGAAGCAGGTTTTTCCGTCGACCGTTGCGTCTATGTCGGCGACGACCTGCGCGACATCCAGGCCGCGCACGCGGCAGGCATGCCGGCCGTGGCCGCCGCATACGGCTACGTCGGCGAAGACGACAACATCACGACCTGGGAAGCGGAAACCTGCGCCAATTCCCCCGCGGAACTCTGGTCCGCCATCCAGCCGCTGTTGCCCAGCGACCTGCGCTGATTCCGCTCGGCCGGGCCGCCGCCGCGCGGCCCGTTTCCGGCCTGATGATGGTTCGCGAAAATTAGTTGAGTTTGCCGAACAATCTTTCCCAGACCAAGGCCTTTATCCTGAAACCAAAGTCACTTAAAGTGTGACTCATGCAAGGCATGCGGGTGCTTCCCGATTGCCTTTTCCGGCTATTGCCGGAGGTTGCGGACACTGCCGCCCGCCACCATTGATCCCACGCACCGGCGTCCTTCGACCCCGATGCAGTTGCCCGGCATAGAAGCCGGCGCACCCCTGACCTTTTTTAGACCGCCTACAACGCCGCCCGCGCGCCGCCCTCCAGCGCCGCGCCAGAGGAATGCCTATGCTATTGCCCATCCTGTTACTTTCCGCAGCCGGTTTCACCATCCTGACGACAGAATTCCTGATCATCGGGCTGCTGCCCGGCCTGGCCCGCGATCTGAACGTCACCGTTTCCCAGGCCGGCCTGCTGGTTTCGCTGTTCGCCTTCACGGTGGCGGCGACCGGCCCGCTGCTCACGGCGCTGATGGCCAACGTCGAGCGCAAGCGGCTGTTCATCGGCGTGCTGGTGCTGTTCGGCCTGTCCAACGCCCTGGCGGCCGCCGCGCCGAACATCTGGGTCATGGCCGTGGCGCGCCTCTTCCCTGCCCTGGCCCTGCCCGTGTTCTGGTCGCTGGCCAGCGCCACGGCGGTGGAACTGGTCGGCCCGGCGCGCGCCGGCCGGGCCATCTCCATGGTCGCCTTCGGCATCGTCGCGGCCACGGTGTTCGGCATCCCCATCGGCGTGCTGATCTCGGACGCATTCGGCTGGCGCGCCGCCTTCGGCCTGCTCTCGGCGGTGGCGTTCGCCAAGGCGCTGCTATTGTTGTTCGCCTTCCCCAGCACCCGCATCCGCGCCGACAGCGTCAAACTCGTCACGCAGTTGCGTATCCTGCGCAATCCCATCGTGGTGGGCCACGTGTTGTTGTCGCTGCTGGTCTTCACCGGCATGTTCACTGCCTACACCTATCTGGCGGACATGCTGGAGCGGCTGGCCGGCTTCAACGGCCAGATCGTGGGCTGGACGATGATGGCATTTGGCGCCGTCGGCCTGGTCGGCAATACCCTGGGCGGCCGTATGGTGGACCGCAGCCCGCTGGGCGCGACCGCGCTCTTTTCGGCGCTGATGGCGGCAGGACTGGCGGCGATCGCCCCCGTGATGCAGTCGCATGGTCTGCTGGCCGTGGCGCTGGGCGTCTGGGGCATCGCGCAAGCCGCGCTCTTCATCGTCTGCCACGTGCGCCTGATGAAATCCGCGCCGGAAGCGCCGGCTTTTGCCGCCTCCCTGAACATCTCGGGCGCCAACACCGGGATCGGCCTGGGCGCCGTGGTCGGCGGACATGTCATCGACAACTACGGACTGGCCTCGCTGGGCTGGGCCGCGGCCGTCATCGTCGCCATTTCCGTGATCCTGGCCTTGGCGCTGATGGCAGCCTCGCGCCCGCGCCACGAGCCCAAGGCGGTCTGCGCCAACGCGGCCTGAACGGCCGCCTGTATCGTCCGCGCCACGCCGGGGCAAGGCTGCGCGGGCGGGACAGCAGGCTATGGCATTTACCAGTACAATAGATGTTCTTGGGGCCGATCCGGATTCGACGTGGGTCGCGAAACAACTCAGGGCATGCCGAGCACCAGTACGCTCGTTAAACCACTGGAAACACTACAAACGCCAACGACGAGCGTTTCGCTCTCGCCGCTTAAGCGGTGAGCCGCTGCACTGATCTGTCCTTGGGTCAGGCGGAGGAAGGCAACTTCCTAGGGGGGTAACCCTCGAACCGCAGCAGCGACATTCACAAGGAATCGGTTTGAACTGGGGTCACACGGTTCAAATTTAAATTACGTGAATCGCTTTGGTCCGGCCTGTCGGTTGGCTAAGTCCAAGGTTAAAACTAAATAAATCGACTACGCATGTAGAACTGATTGCAGAGGGCTTGCGGACGGGGGTTCAATTCCCCCCGGCTCCACCAAATACCGCAGACGCAAGACTAAAACCGGTCCGACTTTCCAGTCGGACCGGTTTTTTCTTTGTGCGGAAGGCAAATCACCCGGTTCCCGCGCCGCGCAATCAGGCTTCCAGCCTGAACTGCGGCAAGGTGATCTCATCCGACACCCGCTCGAAACACACCCGCACCCGGCTGCCTATCCTGACCGCCTCGGGCGGACTGTCGATAATGTTGGCCATCATGCGCACGCCTTCGTCCAGGTCGATCATGGCGACGACATAAGGCACTTTTTCGCTCAGGGCCGCGTTGCTCGGGCGCCGGTTGATGGTGTAGGTGTAGACGGTTCCCTGGCCAGCGGACTCGATCCACTCGATGCTGTCGGACAGGCAGGCCGTGCAGAATTCGCGCGGATAGAATTGGCGCGTCTTGCAGCAGCCGCATTGCTGGACGACCAGGCGGTTTTCCTTCGCCGCATCCCAGTAGGGCTGGGTGATCCGGGTCGGTTGCGGCAGCGGGCGTTGAACTTGGTCCATGGTCAGACTCCGAGGATCAGGGTGGTGTTGCAGGAAAAAACCAGGCCGGGCGCATGCACCAGGGCCAGTTCGGCCTTAGGCAATTGGCGTTCCCCGCATTCCTTGCGCAGTTGATGCACGGCCTCGAGCAGCAGCAGCATGCCGAACTGGCCGGGGTGGTTATAGGACAGGCCGCCGCCCGAGGTATTGATGGGGAAATCGCCCCCCGGCGCCAGGCGTCCGTCCGCCACGAAGGCCCCGCCCTCCCCGCGCTTGCAGAAACCCAGCTCTTCCAGGGACTGGATCACGCCGATGGTGAAGTGATCGTAGATCTGCACCACGTCGATATCGGCGCGCGTGACGCCGGCCATGGCGAGCGCGGCATCCGCCGTCTGCGCCACATTGGTGTCCAGCCAGTCCGCCGTATTGAAGGGCGTGTAATGGTGCGAGAAGGACTCGGCGATGCCCATCACGTAGACCGGCGGCCGCTTGAGCTCGCGGGCACGGGCGGCGGAGGTGATGATAACGGCGCCGCCGGCGTCGGTTACCAGGCAGCAATCGCGCTGGCGCAAGGGATCGGCAATCATTTTGGAAGCCATGACTTCCTCGATCGAGGTGTCCTCGCGACGGTAGGCCTTGGGGTTGAGTTGCGCCCACTTGCGCGCCGCCACCGCCACTTCGGCCAGGTCCTTGTGAGTGGTGCCGTAGCGCTGCATGTGCAGTTGCGCCACCATCGCGTAATAGCCGATGGGGCTCAGCTGCCCATACGGCGTGATGAACTGTCCGCGCGGCAGGCGCATGTCCTCGGGCGTGCCGCCCACCTTGCGCGTGCCGTCCGACAGCTGGGTGCTGCCGTAGGCCACCAGCGCCACCTCGCACATGCCGGCCTCGATGGCGGCCATGGCGTGGCGGATGTGCATGACGCTGGACATGCCGCCCACGCTGGTCGAATCCACATAGCGCGGCCGTATGCCCAGGTATTCCGCCAGATGCAGTCCGGCGAACTTGTCGTCCACGTGCGCGAACACGCCGTCGACGTCCTTGAGCGTCAGCCCGGCATCGCGCAAGGCGCGGGCCGCTGCCTGCGCCTGCAGGTCCAGCGAGGTCATCCCGGGCACTTTCCCCAGGTCGGATTCGGCGGCGCCGACGATGGCGACCGATTTCGATAGATGCTTGCTCATGTAGGGATCTGTTCCTGTCGAAGTCGAAGAAGAAGGTTCAAAGCGTGCGGGCGATCAGCTCGCGCATGACCTCCGAGGCGCCGCCGTAAATCCGGTTGGGCCGCACATCGGTGTAGGCGCGGGCGATGGGGTATTCGCGCATGTAGCCGTAGCCGCCGTGGAACTGCAGCAGGTCGTCGATGGCGCTGGTGGCCTCGGAAGCCCACAGCTTGGCCATGGCCGCGCCGCCGGCGTCGAGTTCGCCGTCCAGGTACTGTTGCACGCAGCCGTCGACGAAGGCACGGGTGGCGGCGGCCAGGGTCTTGATGTCGGCCAGCTTGAAACGGATGTGCTGGTTGTCGATCAAGGCTTTGTCGAAGGCGCGCCTGTCCTTGGTGTAGTCCACCGTCCATTGCAGCGCGCTCTCCAGCGCCATGGCGCAGCGCACCGCGATCATCAGGCGCTCGCGCACCAGTTCCTTCATCAGGTAGCCGAAGCCCTGCCCCGGTTCGCCCAGCATGTCCTCGTCCGGCACGAACATGTCCTGGAAAAAGAGTTCGGCCGTGTCCTGTGCCTTTTGCCCGACCTTGTCCAGGAGACGGCCGCGCGTGAATCCCGGCGTCGCGGCGTCGACCCAGAACAGGCTGATGCCGCGCGCGCCCGCGGCGGGATCAGTCTTGGCCACCACCAGCACGCGGTCGGCATGGAAGCCGTTGGTGATGAAGGTCTTCTGGCCGTTGATGACGTAGCCGCCCTGCGCCTTGGCCGCCGCGGTGCGGATGGCCTTGACGTCGCTGCCCGCGCCCGGCTCGGTCATCGCGATGGACGCCACGATGTCGCCCTGTGCCATGCCGGGCAGGTCGCGCAGCTTCTGGCGCTCGCTGCCGAAGTTCAGCAGATAGGGCGCGACGATGTCGGAATGGGTGGTGAAGCCGGTGACGCCGGTGGCCAGCGCGCGGGCGATCTCCTCCACCACGATGATGGTGTGCAGGAAATCGCCGCCGCCCCCGCCGTATTCCTCGGGTGTGCTGGGCAGCAGGATGCCGGCCGCGCCGGCCTTGCGCCACAAGTCGCGCGGCACCAGGCCTTCCTGTTCCCATTGGTAGTGGTGGGGCGTGATCTCATCCGCGATGAAGCGCGCCACGGTGTCGCGGAACAGTTCGTGCTCCGCCGAGAAAAGCTTGCGCCGCTGGTTCATGCCATCTCCTGATCTGTCATGGTGGGCCGCCTAGGCTTGCGGCCAGTAGCGCTGCTTGACCAGGCGCTTGAGCAGCTTGCCGGTCTCGGTGCGCGGCATATCGCTGGAAAAGTCCACGCTCTTGGGGCACTTGATGGGCGAGATCCGGTCGCGGCAATAGGCGATCAGCTGCTGCGCCAGGTCGGAGCTGGCAGCGGCGGGATCGCGCAATTGCACGACCGCCTTGACCTCCTCGCCGAACTCCGCGTTCGGCACGCCCACCACCGCCACGTCGGCCACCGCCGGATGCGTGCTCAGCAAGTTCTCCGCTTCCTGGGGATAGATGTTGACCCCGCCCGACACGATCATGTTGGAAAGGCGATCGGTCAGGTACAGATAGCCGTCCTGGTCCAGGTAGCCGATATCGCCATAGGTGGCCCAGCCGCGCGCGTTGTAGGCGCCGCGCGTCTTGTCCGGATCCTTGTGGTATTCGAAGGAACCGCCGCCCGAAAAATAGATGACGCCGGGCTGGCCCAAGGGCAATTCGTTCAACCCATCCTCGCTCATGATGTGCGCCTGGCCGAACTCCGGCCGGCCGACCGAGCCGCGGTGCGCCAGCCACTCATGGGAGCCCAGCGAGGTGCGCCCCACCAGTTCGGTGCCGCTGTAGTACTCGTACAGGATCGGCCCCCACCACGCGATCATGGCTTCCTTGACGTCGGCCGGGCACGGCGCGGCCGCATGCACCGCGTAGCGCAGCGTGGACAGGTCGTGGCGCGCACGCGCTTCCTGCGGCAGGCGCAGCAGGCGGATGAACATGGTCGGCACCCATTGCGAATGCGTGACGCCGTAGGTGGCAATCGCCTCAAGCGCCGCGGCCGCGTCGAATTTTTCCATCATGACGCAGCTGCCGCCTGCGCGCAGCGCCGCCATGTTCCAGCGCACCGGGGCCGCGTGATAGAACGGCGCGGTGGACAGATAGACCGTGTCGCGGTCGAAGGCCTTCCAGGCGCTGCTGGGCGCGTCGCCGACGCGGAAGTAGCGGTTGGCCACGGACAGCGGGCGCTTGATGCCCTTGGGCAGGCCGGTGGTGCCGGACGAATACAGGAAGTCCGTGCCTTCCGGGGTTTCTGGCAGGGCCACGTCATCGGCATAACGCCCGACCCAAGCCTCGTACTGGATCGCGCTGGCGTCCGCGCCGTCCATGCAGACGCGCAGCACGCCGCGCGCATCCAGGCTGTCCGCATCCGTTTCGGCCTGTGTGTGGCCGGAGTAGAACAGCACGCGCGCATCGCAGTTGTCGATGATGTAGCGCGCCTCGTCGCGTTTGAGATGGCGGCTGATGGTGGTGTAGTACAGGCCGATACGGTGCGCGGCCCACAGCAGTTCGAAGAAGCGCGGATGGTTTTCCAGGAACACCGCGATCACATCGCCGGCCTGCAGGCCGGCGTCCAGCAGGGCCGCCGCGCATTTGCGGCTGCGCTGCTCCAGTTCGCGCCAGGTCACCGTGGTTCCCGACGGAATCATGCGATAGGCGATGCGGTCGGGCATCTGCCGGGCATGGTCTTCAAGTGCGGACATGAGGACTCTCCAGTTTGCTCAATGCGCCAGGCTGGCGACGCCGTTGCTCAGCACCACGGTGCCGCGCTCATGGGCCAGTGCGCGGAATTGCAGGTTGTCGCCGTCGCGCCAGATCTCCACGCGCAGCGTCTCGCCCGGGAAGAACGGCGCCGAAAAGCGCGCGGCGATGGCGCCCAGGCGTTGTGGCGTCGAGGACGCGCAAGCCTGCAGCAGGGCACGCGCCGCCATGCCGTAGGTGCAAAGGCCATGCAGGATAGGCCGGTCAAAGCCGGCCGCTTGCGCCATATGAGGCAGCGCATGCACCGGATTGAGATCGCCGTTCAGACGATAGAGCAAGGCCTGCTGCGGCAGCGTGGACAGCAGCACGACTTGGTCGGGTTCGCGTTGCGGCGTGGCCGGCAGGGCTTCGGGCGCTTCGTCGCCCTGGCCGAAGCCGCCATCGGCGCGGCAGAACGACACATGCTCCACCGTGGCCAGCGGCGCCCCGCTATCGGCGTCGGAAATGTCGCGCACGGTCACCACCAGCGCGCCCTTGCTGGCGCCCTTGTCCACCACCCGCGTGACGCGGGTCTGGCTGCGCACGCAGCCGGCCGCGGCCAGCGGAGCATGGAAGGTCATGCGGTGCTCGCCGTGCAGGATCTTGAGCCAGTCTATGCCGGTGGCCGGATCCGCCGCCCAGCCGTTGGGCGCGCCGATGGTGGCCAGGAAGGTCGGCACCACGGCCGTCCCTTCTTCATGCACGTAGCGCAGCTCGGCTTCATCGGCCGGATCGCTGCCGTAACCCAGTCCCAGCGCATAGATCATGCAGTCGCGCGCGCTATAGCGGTCGACGCGGTCCTCGAACTTCCAGTTGCGCAGGTTTTGATAATCGATTGCCATGAATCATGCCTCTCTGAGCATGCCGGCGGCGCCGTGCCGCCGGCATGTTGGTCATTCCGCCTTGATGCCGGCGGCCTTGATGATTTTTTCCCAGCGGTCCTTTTCCGACCGGATGAAGCTGTCGAATTCGGCCGACGTGCCGCCCAGCGGAATGCCGCCCTGCTGCGCCAGCTGCTTCTTCACTTCCTCGTCGGCCAGGACCGCGTTGAGTTCCGTGTTCAGGCGCGCCACCACGGCCGGCGGCGTGCGCGCCGCGACCAGAACGCCCAGCCAGGCGCCGACGTCGACGTCGGGATAGCCTTGCTCGGCCAGCGTCGGCACATCGGGCAGGATCTGGCTGCGCTCGCGGGTGGTGACGGCCAGCGCCCGCAGCCTGCCGGCCTTGACCAGCGGCGCCACGGTGATGACGTTCTCGACCGTGAAGTCGACCTGCCCCGCGACCAGGTCGTTGGTCGCCGGCGCCGCGCCCTTGTAGGGCACGGTCACCGCGGTGAAATCCAGGCGGTTCTTCAGCAGTTCGCCGCCCAGGTGGCCCGACGTGCCGATCATGGAAACGGCCATGGACAGGTTGCCCTGCTTCTTGCGGGCATAGTCGCGGAACTCCGCCAGCGTCTTGACCGGCGCATTGGCATTGACCACCAGCGCATTCGGCATGGTGATGATGCGGATCACCGGAGCGAAGTCGGACATCGCGTAAGGCAGTTTGCTGTACAGCGTGTAATTGACCGCGTTGGGTCCGCTGCTGCCCATGACCATCGTGTAGCCGTCGGGCTCGGCGCGCAGCAGGCCTTGCATGCCCAGGATGCCGGCCGCGCCCGCCATGTTTTCCACCACCACCGGCTGCCCCAGCCGTTCGGACAGTTTCTTGCCGACTATGCGGCTGGTGATGTCCAGGATCCCGCCCGGCGAACTGGGCGCGATCAGGCGCAACGGTTTGTTCGGGTAGCCATCGGCCGCGCGCGACGTCTGCGGCAAGGCCATCGCTGTCATCAGGCTGGCCAGCACTGCCAGCGTGTTTCGCCTGCGTGTGTTCATGTATGTCTCCTGATAGTTCTATATGCCGCGGGCTTGTGGCGCCCGCTGTTGCGAATCCGCTGGGCGGACCCGTTACCGCGCGTCAATCCACCTTCATGCCGGTGGCGTCGACCACGCCCTGCCACTTCTTCACTTCGGACTTCAGGAAGGCGCGGGCCTCTTCGGGGCCGCCGGTCAGGGGCCGGGCGTAGATCCGGTCCATGAACTCCTGCACATCGGGCTGCTTGTTGATGTCGGCCACCGCTTCGGCCAGAGTCTTCAGCACCGGCGCCGGCACCTTGCCGGGCGCGGCCATGAAGTACACCGCTTCCACGTCGTAGCCCTTGAGTCCGGCCTCCTCGATGGTGGGCAGGTCCGGCATCGCCTTCATGCGTTCGCGCCCGGTCACGGCCAGCGCCTTCAGCTTCTTGGACTGCACCAGCGGAATCGCGGTGGAGACGCTGCCGAACATCATGTCGACCGTGCCCGACATCAGGTCCACCTCCGCCGGCGACACGCCCTTGTAGGGCACGTGGGTCATGTCGACCCCTGCCATGACCTTGAACAGTTCACCCGCCAGATGGATGGACGAGCCCATGCCGGCCGAGGCGAAGGTCAGCTTGTTGCCGCCCGCCTTGGCCTTGCGGATCAGGTCGTCGACGCCCTGGATGTTGGAGCCGGGCGGCACCACCAGAATGTTCGGCGTGGACGCCACCATGCCTATGGGCATCAGGTCGCGCTCCCAGTCGTAGGGATTGCGTTTCATGGCGGCGTTGGCCGCCACGTAGTTGGCCGCCATCGCGATGGTGTAGCCATCGGCTGGGGCTTGCGTCAGCGCCTGGATCGCGATATTGCCGCCGGCGCCCGGGCGGTTTTCCACGATGAAAGTCTGGTTGAAACGTTCGCCGAGCTTTTTGGCGTAAAGACGGGCGAGCAGGTCGGTGGCGCCGCCGGGCGCGAAGCCCACGTACACCCGCACCGGCTTGTCCGGATAAGCGTCGGCCCCGCTGGCTGCGCCTACGGCAGCCAGGCTCAGTACCGCGGCCAACAATCCCTTCAACATTGCCATGAGTCGATCTCCTTCCGATTTTTTTAGAGATATGGGAATGCCGGGCCAACTTATTCCGACATGCCGAACAGTATAACGATGTGCCGATATCAATTGTCAACATTTCCGATGATGTGTATATTTGTTCGGGACCTCGGAATAAACTCAAACCTGCTTGGCGCATTACCCGAGATGTCGGATTTCGGCCTAGGGCGCCTTGCACCATCAGCTACAGAAGGGGAATAAAGATGGACCTGCAACTCACCGGTAAAGTCGCTGTTATCACGGGTTCCGGCCGCGGCATCGGCTATGCGTCGGCGCTGGCCCTGGCACAGGAAGGCGCCCGCATCGTCATTACCGACATCAACCCCGAATCGGTGGAACAGGCCGTCGGCAGCCTGCAGCAGGCCGGCCACGACGCTATCGGCGCCGTGCTCGACGTCTGCGATCCCGAGCAGGTCCAGACCATGGCCGAACTGGCCGCACACAAGTTCGGCGGCATCGACATCCTGGTCAACAACGCCGGCTTCACCCGCGACAAATACCTGCTCAAGATGCCGGTGGAGGACTGGGATTCGGTGGTCGACACCATCCTCAAGGGCGCGTACTACTGCACCAAGGCCGCCCTGCCCTCCATGATGGAAAGGAAGTGGGGCCGCGTGATCAACATCGCCTCGCGCGCGCACTGGGGCAACCCCGGCCAGACCAACTACTCGGCCGCCAAGGCCGGCCTGATCGGCTTCACCCGCGCGCTGGCGCTGGAACAGGGCAAGTTCAACATCACCGCCAACGCCATCGCCCCGGGCCTGATCGAAACGCCGCTGGTGCGCGGCCTGTCCACCTACGAGACCCTGCGCGCCAACGCGCTGGCGCGCCAGCCGGTGCCGCGCCTGGGCGCGGTCGAGGACATCGCCAACGCCGTAGCCTTCCTGGCGTCCGAGCGGTCCTCCTTCATCACGGGCGAGCTGCTGCACGTGACTGGCGGCCGCTACGCTTCGTAAGACGCCCCTCCACTCCGGAATCCGATCAGCCATGCAAAGCGCAAGCCCTGCCTGCCAATCCCCGCGTCCCATCCAGCAGCCGCTGGAAGTCGGCCACAGCTTCGAGTCGGCCGGCCGCACCATCACCGAGAGCGACATCGTCAACTTCGCCTGCCTGTCGGGCGACTTCAACCGTCTGCACGTCGACCATGAATACGCCAGCGCCACGCCCTTCGGCCAGCGCATCGCCCACGGCCTGCTGGTGTTGTCCGTGCTGTCCGGACTGACCACCCAGTCCAGCGGCTACCGCCAGCTGGAACCCTACGTACTGGCGCTGATCGACATCAACTGCCGTTTTCCCAAGCCCACCTTCATCGGCGACACCATCGTCGTGCGGGTCACGGTAACGGAGAAGGCCGGGCAATACCGGCCCGGCAAGGACAAAGTGGTGTTCCGGCGCGAAGCCATCAATCAGCGCGGCGAGGTGGTGGTCCAGGCCGACTTCGCCATGGTGCTGCGGTCCATGGAGGACGCGGCATGAAACCGTTCGCAGACCTGACCCGTTTCACCAATCCGCGCAATATCGCCGTGGTCGGCGCCTCCGCCCGCGAATCCAGCCAGGGACGCCGCCTGTACGACAACCTGGTGCTGCATTCGTCGGTGCCGGGCGAGGTGTATGCCGTCAATCCGGCCTATCAGGAGATCGGCGGCCGGCCCTGCTGGCCGTCCATCAGCGCCTTGCCCGAGGCCGAGATCGACGTGGCCCTGATCATGATCAACGCGTCGCTGGTGCTGGATTCCCTGCGGCAATGCGCGGCGCGCGGCATTCCGTTCGCGGTGGTCATGACCTCCGGCTTCTCGGAAGCCGGCGAGGAAGGCCAGCGCCTGGAACGCGAGATCGCCCAGCTGTGCGAGGACACCGGCCTGCACGTCTACGGACCGAACTGTCCTGGCTTCGTCAATGTGCGCGACCGCCTGGGCATGACCTTCTCGCCCGCTTTCAAGGACGATCTGAACAGCGGTTCGATCGGTCTGGCGACCCAGGGCGGCGGACTGGGCCGCAACCTGCTGCAGGGCCTGTCCTATGGCCAGGGCGTGGGCCTGTGGTTTTCCGCCGGCAACGAGGTCGACCTGGAGATTCCGGACTTCATCGCCCACATGGCCAACGATCCGAAGATCGGCGTAATCGCCTTGCTGATGGAAGGCGTGAAGAACGGCAGGCGCCTGACCGCCGCGCTGGAGCTGGCGCGCGCGCGCCACAAGCCGGTCGTGGTGCTGAAAGTGGGACGTTCCGAAGCCGGCGTGCGCGCCGCGCAGTCGCATACGGCATCGGTGGCCGGCACGGCCGCCGTCAACAGCGCCGTGTTCCGCCAGTTCGGCGCGATTGAAGTCGACGACCTGGACCAGCTGCTGGCGGCCTCGCGCCTGCTGACGCGCATCACCGCCAAGAGCGGCAAGGGCCTGTGCATCTATACCTTCTCGGGCGGCACCGCCGCGCTGGCCGCCGACATTGCCGGCGCCGCCGGGCTGCCGATGGCGGTGTTCGCGCCTGAAACCAAGGCCGCCTTGCGCAAGCTGTTGCCGGATTTCGCCAGCATGGACAATCCGGTCGACACCACCGCCGACATCCTGCGCAACCCCGAAGCCTCGGCCGCCTGCCTGCGCGCGATATGCGCCGACCCGGCGGTCGGCACGGTGCTGTTCCCCATTCCCATGGACTACGGCAGCATCACGGACGGCATGGCGCAGGCCATCGCCACGGTGGCGGCCGAAACCGACACCCTGATCGTGCCGGTCTGGATGAGCCGGCGCCTGGGCGGCGGCTTCCAGTTGCTGGAAACTGCCGGCCTGCTGCCCTTCCTGTCCTTGTCGGACGCGATCGCGGCCCTGTCCAAAGCCATACCGTGGCAGCGGGCCGAAGGCGTGACGGCTGCTGCGCCCCGCCACGCGGAAGGCGCGGCCGGCCAGGCCCGCATGCTCAGCGAAGCCGCGGCCAAATCCTTGCTGCGCGAAGCCGGCCTGCCGATTCCTGAAGGGCGGGTGGTCGCCAGCGCCGAGCAGGCGGCCAGCGAGGCCGAGCGCCTGGGCTTTCCCGTGGTGATGAAAGTGGTCAGCGCCCAGATCGCGCACAAGACCGAAGCGGGCGGCGTCAAGCTGGGCATCGCCAACCCCGACGCGGCGCGCGAGGCCTACGCGGCCATCCACGAGTCGGTCGCTCGCCATCATCCCGGCGCCATCATCGACGGCATCCTGGTGGAGCGCATGCTGCCGCCGGGTGGCCGCGAGGTGCTGGTCGGCGTGCATCGCGACGCGGCCTTCGGCCTGGTGCTGACCTTCGGCCTGGGCGGCATCTTCGTCGAGACCATCCGCGACGTGGCCCACCGCATGGTGCCGCTGTCGCGCGACGATGCGCGCGCGCTGCTGCGCGAGATCCGCTACGCCGAAGTGCTGGACGGGGTGCGCGGCCAGCCGCCAGCCGATCTCGCCGCGCTGGAAGACCTGATCCTGCGGGTCTCGGACTTCGCCTGGAGCCACCGCGACGCCTTGCAGGAATTGGAGCTAAACCCGGTCTGGGTCGGCGCCGAAGGGCAAGGCGCGATGCCGTTGGACGCGCTGATCGGTCTGCGCCCCGACGCGGAGCCCGACCTGATGCAGCGCCGGCCATGACCGCCGCCGGATTTCTCTCTTCGACCCTATCCGCCTAGGACTCGCATGGACTTCTCACTGGACTCCACCCAGATCGAATTGCGCGACTCGCTGCGCCGCTACCTGACGGCCGAAGTCGCGCCCATCGTCAACCGCTACGAGGCCGAAGCCCGCGTGGTGCCGCAGGAAATGGTCCGCGCCATGCGCGACTTCGGCCTGTTGGGCGGCATGCTGCAGGAAAAGGACGGCGGCTATGGCTTGCCGATGACGACCTACGGCATGCTGATAGCCGAGCTGGCGCGCGTCTGGCCGTCGCTGCGCAGCATCGTCAGCACCAGCAATCTGGCCGCCTCGGTGCTGAGCGACGGCGGCTCGCCTTATCTCAAGGAAAAGTACCTGCCGCGCGTCCTCTCGGGCGAGGCGATCGCCAGCTTCGCGCTCAGCGAACCGAACATCGGCTCCGACGCCGCCAATGTCGAAACGCGCGCAGTGGAAACCGCCACTGGCTGGCGCGTCAATGGCCGCAAGCTCTACATCAGCCTGGGCACGGTGTGCGAACTGGGCGTGGTGTTCGTGCAGACCCAGCGTCAAAGCGGCGAACGCGGCGTGTCCTGCCTGCTGTTCGAGCGCGCCATGCCGGGCTTCTCATCCAGCCCCATCCACAAGATGGGCATGCTGAGCTGCCCGCTGGGCGAGTTGCTGTTCGAAGACGTGGAGATCCCCGCGGCCAACCTGATCGGCACCGAGGGCAAGGGCTTCGCGCTGGCCAAGAAATACCTCAATATCGGCCGCTGCGTGGTGGCGTTCTCGGCGCTGGGCATTGCCGAGGCGGCCTATGAGGCAGCGGTAAAATACGCCGGCGACCGGGTCCAGTTCGGCCGGCCCATCGGCGGCTTCCAGCTGGTGCAGCATATGATCGCCGACATGATGACGCTGGTCGAAACCTCGCGCCTGCTGTGCTGGCGCGCCGCCGACGCGCTGGACCGCAACGCCGCCGACAGCCAGATGCTATGTTCGATGGCCAAGCGCCACGCCACCGACGCCGTGCTGCGCGTGGCCGAACTGTCCATGCAGGTGCATGGCGGCGCGGGCTACACCACGCTGTTCCCCGTCGAGCGTCATTACCGCGACGCCCGCCACCTGAGCATTGCCGAAGGCACCAACCAGATCCAGGCCCTGCTCATGGCGCAGAGCGTACTGGGCATTTCCGCGTTGAAATGACCGACTACGCAACCGCCCGGGCCGGCTCCCCACTCAACTCCGACATCCTATGCCGCAAATCCTTCCTACCGCACAGCGTGTACTGCAAGTCTTCGAAGTCTATGCGCGGGAACGCCGTCCCCTGACGAACTCGGAAATGGCGCGCTTTCTCGATCTGGCCGACAGCAGCTGCTCGGACCTGCTCTACACGCTACGCCAGGCGGGCTACCTGCTGCGCACGCCGAAATCGCGCTACTTCCACCCCACGGGCAGGCTGCTCGACGTGGCCCAGGGCATCTCGGCGGCCGACCCGCTGCAGTCCTTCGCTTCCGAAGCGCTGGAGATCCTGACGCGCCAGTCCGGTGAATCGTCGATGTGCGGCTTGCTCGACGGCAACAAGGTGAAGATCTACGCCAGCCAGGAGAGCCCGCGCGCCTTGCGCTACGTGGTGAAGGCCGGCACCACCTTCGACCTGCAGGCCGCGGCATTGGGCAAGGCCTTGCTGGGCGAGATGGATGCGGCGGAACGCAATGCGCTCATCGATACGCTGCCGTTCGAACACGTCACGGCGAGCACCATCACCAACCCCGCTACCTTGCGCGCGCAGATCGAATCGCAGCTATCCAAGCACTACTTCAACAGCCGCGACGAAGGCAATGAAGGCGTATCGGCGGTCGGCATCGCGGGACGCGTGGGCGGGCAGCTGACCGCCCTTTCCATCGTCGGCCCGACCCACCGCATGGACGCCAACATGGAGCAGTACATCCAGATCATCCTGGACGCGCGCGCCGAATTCTTCGAATCCTGAGCACCCGATACATCATGGAGTGACGATAGACATGGCTGGTCCCCTGAGCGGATTTACGGTGGTGGAAATGGCGGGCATAGGGCCCGGCCCCTTCTGCGCCATGATGTTGGCGGACATGGGCGCGGACGTGATCCGCATCGACCGGCTGACGCCCGGGTTCCTGGGCGGCGGCGGCACCATCATCGACCGGGGCCGCCGCACGATCGCGCTGGACCTCAAGCAACCCGGCGCGACCGACATCGTGCTGCGGCTGCTGGACCGCGCGGACGCCTTGCTGGAAGGCTTCCGGCCTGGCGTCATGGAAAGGCTGGGCCTGGGACCCGAGCAATGCCTCGCGCGCAACCCGCGGCTGGTGTACGGGCGCATGACGGGCTGGGGCCAGGACGGCCCGCTGGCGCAAGCGGCCGGCCATGATTTGAACTACATCGCCATCACCGGCGCGCTGCACGCCATGGGACATGCCGGGCTGCCGCCAACGCCGCCGCTGCATCTGGTCGGCGACATGGGCGGCGGCGCCATGATGCTGGCCTTCGGCGTGCTTTGCGGCCTGCTCGAGGCTGGCCGCACGGGCCGGGGCCAGGTGGTGGACGCGGCCATCTGCGACGGCGCCTCCCTGCTGGCCAGCGCCTACCACGGCAAATTGCAAAGCGGCGACTGGGTCAACCAGCGCCAGGCCAACATGCTGGACGGCGGCGCCCACTTCTACGGCTGCTATGCCTGCGCGGATGGCAAGTACGTTTCCATCGGCGCGATCGAGCCGCAGTTCTACCGCCTGCTGCTGGAGCGCTGCGGCATCGACGACCCGGACTTCCAGCAGCAATGGGAGCGCGCGCAATGGCCGCCGCTGCGCGCCAAGCTGGCCGGCATCATTGCCGGCAAGACCCGCGAGCAATGGTGCGCGCTGCTCGAAGGCACCGACGCCTGCTTCGCGCCGGTGCTCGACTTCGAGGAAGCGCCACAACATCCCCACCATCGGGCGCGCGGCAGCTTCATCGAAACCGGCGGCATCGTGCATCCCGCCCCCGCGCCGCGCCTTTCGCGCACGCCGGGACAGGCCGGCGCCGTGCCCGCGCCCGGCGCGCACACGGAAGAATTGCTGGCGGAACTGGGCCTGGCGCAAGCCGAGATCCAGGCATTGCGCGAGCGCGGCGCCATCGCCTGACGGCCCGCGGCAACTTGCGGCCAGGCCCGCATGGCGCGGCCTGGCCATCCTGGAAGGCAGACATGGAGACCGATACGATGCAAGTCATCTCTAGCGAATTCAAGACCCTGCTCTATACCGTCGAAGGCGGCGTCGCCACCATCACCCTGAACCGTCCTTCTCAGCGCAACGCGCTGGACATGGTCATGCGCGAAGAGCTGGCCCATCTGGTGGGCCAGATCCGGCGTGACCGCGGCGTGCGCGTCGTGATCCTGGCCGGCGCCGGCGGCGCTTTCTGCTCGGGCGGCGACATTTCCACCATGGGCTCGGGCGGCTCCGCCGAAGAAGCGCACCAACGCATGGCCGGCCTGCTGCAGACGATAGAAGGCCTGATCACGCTGGACCGGCCGGTGATCGCGGCGGTCGATGGCCCCGCCTATGGCGCCGGACTGGGCCTGGCCCTGACCGCCGACCTGATCCTGGCCTCGCCGCGGGCGCGCTTTTGCCTGTCCTTCCTGCGGCTGGGCGCTATCCCCGACTGCGCGATCATGTACACCCTGCCGCGCATGGTGGGCCTGCAACGCGCCAAGGAACTGGCCTTCTCCACCCGCGAATTCCAGGCCGAGGAAGCGAAGGAGATGGGCATCGTGTTCGAGATCCAGCCGCAGGAACGGATCCACGCGCGCGCGCGGCAGATCGCGCTGTCCATGGCCGAACTGCCCATGGCGGCGCTGGCGATCACCAAGCGCGGCTTCAACGCGTCGCTCAACAGCGACCTGAACGCGATGCTGGACCTGGAGGCTGCCGGCCAGGGCGTGGCCCGTTCCACCGAGTACCACCGCGAGGCGGCAGGGCGTTTCATGGACAAGGTGGCGCAGCGCTTCCAATGGCCGGCGAATGAGGCCGGATAGGCCATCGCCATCGCGCGAAAGCAACAGATTGCCCCCACATTCGCCGACAACCGCCCTCTTATGAAATAAACCGTCACATATTACGATTACTTTCAATCCATAATCTACGCAAGAAAATGCCACCGGCGTAGGGGGCCCGTTCTTGCGATGAAAGTCCTTTCCATATTCGGGACCCGTCCCGAAGCGATCAAGATGGCGCCCCTGGTGGCCGCGTTGCAAGGCGAACCCCGGATCCAGAGCGTCGTCTGCGTGACGGGCCAGCATCGCGAGATGCTGGATCAGGTGATGGCCTTGTTCGATCTGCGGGCGCAGCACGACCTGGACATCATGGTGCCCAACCAGACGCTCAACGGCCTGTACGCGCGGCTGATCAGCCGGGTGGACAGCGTGCTGGAGGCGGAGCAGCCCGATTGCGTGCTCGTCCATGGCGACACCAGCACCGCGTCGGCCTGCGCGCTGGCCTCTTTCCACCGCCGTGCGCGCATCGGCCACGTCGAAGCCGGCCTGCGCACCGGCGATCTGGCCAAGCCCTTCCCCGAGGAAATGAACCGCCGCGTGGTCGATGCGGTGGGCGACTGGCTGTTTGCGCCCACGGCGCAATCGCGCGCCAACCTGCTGCGCGAAAACCTGTCGGGGCGCATCACCGTCACCGGCAATACCGTGATCGACGCGCTGGCCCTGACCTGCGGCAAGCTCGCCCCCGAGGGCGCGCTGGCGCAGCAACTGGCGACACGCTACGGCTGGCTGGATCCGCAGCGCCGCCTGTTGCTGGTCACCGGGCACCGGCGCGAAAGCTTCGGCGACGGCTTCCGGCATATCTGCGCCGCCCTGGCCGAACTGGCGCGGCGCGAGGATCTGCAGATCGTCTATCCCGTGCACCTGAATCCGCAAGTGCGCAACGTAGTAATGGCGCAGCTGGACGGCCTGTCGCGCGTGCACCTGATCGCCCCGCTGGATTACCTGGACTTCGTCTGGTTCATGCAGCGCGCCTACCTGATCCTGACCGACTCGGGCGGCGTGCAGGAAGAAGCGCCCTACCTGGGCAAGCCGGTGCTGGTGATGCGCGACGTCACCGAGCGCCCGGAGGCCGTGCAGGCCGGCACCGTGACGCTGGTCGGCACCGACACGCAGCGCATCCTGGCCGAAGTGAACCGCCTGCTCGACCACCCGGAACTGCACGCCGCTTTCTCGCGCCGCATCAATCCCTATGGCGACGGCCTCGCCAGCCAGCGCATCGTCGACGCGCTCTGCGGCCGCGCCGTCACCGAGTTTTCGCCTCAGGCGCCTGCCGCGGCCCGCTAGCCGCCCCAGTCCCCACCACCGGAGCCTCCATGCCCCATGCCCCGCATTCCCATGCCGCCCGCACCCTTTGCCGCGCCCTGATCGCCGCCGGGTTGCTGCTCCCCTTGGGAGCGATGGCCAGTCCCGCGGGCGACGCCTTGCGGCGCTTGCTGGGCGACGACTGGGTCACGCGCGACACCAGCCTGGAGGATCTGGGCATCCGCGAGCCCGTGGTGCTGAGCAATAGCGACGCGCGCCAGGAGTTCTACCTGCCGGTCCCCCGCGGCGTGCCGATAGCCGATGCCACGCTGGACTTCGACGCGCGCTACATCAAGGGCGAACCAGGCCGCGCCAGCATGGTGCTGTGGGTGGACGGCGTGCCGCAGACCGCGCAGCGCATCGCCGACGGCGAGGGATCGGCCACGCGCAAGCTGAACGTGGAGCAGCGCGTGCGCGACACGGGCTTCGTGCGCCTGGCGGTGGACTGGCAATCGGAGATCGCGCAGCGCCAGTGCGAGAGCAACCGCGCCACCGCCAACGCCCTGATGATTTCGCCGCGCACACGCCTGAGCTACCGCTACGACGCCTCGGCCATCGGCAGCCTGGACGAGGCCTGGAGCACCCTGCCCGGCAAGCCCGTGCTGATGGTGGCGGGCGCCAAGCTCGACCAGCAGGCGTTCGACAGCGCCTGGCGCATGGGCGTGGCGATGGAGCGCAGCGGCAAGCGGGTCGCGGTGCACGCCTTCCCAACTGTGGGCGACGAGATCGACACCCACGGCCTGCAGGCGCCGAACGGACTTGGGCAGGTGCCTGCGTTCGCGGCCCTGGCGGGCAATGACAAGCACAAGCTGGCCAGCCCCGCCGAGATCGGCGCGCTGCTGGTCATGGGCGCCCCCGCGGTCAGCGGCGACGTGGTGATCGCGGACGCCGCGCTGCGCGCCCGCTACAGCGAGGCGCTGGACGCCTTGCAGGCGCAATTGGCGCAGGACGCCGACGCCGCGGAGGCCTTCAAGGCATGGCGCCAGCGGCGCATGCCGCTGGCCGGCCAGGACCTGCCATCCAAGGAGATCCGCCTGGCGCCGCTGGGCCGGCAGGCGGTGATCGCGGTGGCCGCCAATGCCGGCGCGCAGGGCGCGGGCGCCTTCGACACGGCCTGGCGCCGCATCCTGGTTACGCGCCAGGCGCAAGTCAAGGCGGCCGAGCCGCCGCAAGCCTCGGCCACGGAAGGCATGCGCCTGACGGCGCTGGGCGGATCGTCCGCCAGCTTCGACGTGGTCGCGCGCGGCGACTGGAACGCCACGTTCGCGCTGGCCGCCGTTTCCGCGGACGGCAGCATGCCGGACGAACTGGTCATGGACCTGGCCGCCGCGCCCGGCGCCTCCGCCACGCGCCCGGTCGCCTCGGTGTTCTGGAACGGCATTCTGCTGGCCGCCAAACAGATGGACGCCGACGGCCATCCCGAGCGCCTCACGGCGCGCGTGCCCGGCTACGCCCTGGGCCTGAACAACGCGGTGCGCGTCACCTTCCAGCGCCAGCCGGTATCGGTGGATTGCAACGAAATCCCGCAAGGCTATCCGGTGAACGTGCTGCCCACCAGCTACGTGAAGCCGGGCCGCGCGCAGCCCGATGGCACCTTCGTGGGGCTGCTGCCGCTGCTGGCCGGCAGTCCTCAGCTGCTGGTCCCCGACACCTATCTGGCCGACGCGCCCGCCAGCCTGCAACGCGTCATCGGCATCGCCACGGCCAGCGGCCTGTCGGCCACGCGCGCGGCGCTGTCGCTCACGCCGGCGGGCCAGACGGCCAAGCCCGGCGGCCCATTCGTCGCGATGGAAGTCGCCGTGGACGGCGCCAAGCCCATGGTCAAGGTCACGGACCGCAAGCAGCTGACGGTGGACGGCAAGAGCGCGCCCTGGCTGGACATTTCCGGGCTGGACAACCTGAGCACGGCCGAAGTGGTGCGCGCCGGGGGCCAGGACGGCCTGCTGTGGCACACGCTGGGCCAGCGCCCGGCCATGCCGCAGACGCCCTTCGTGCTGAACCGCGGCAACATCGCCATCATCGGCGCGGCGGGGCCGCTGGCCTGGATCGACAGCGCCAACCCCGCCGCCGGCCAGCCGCCGGGCGCGGGCGCGAGCGCCTTCTTCGAGTGGCGCAACTACCTGTCGTGGAGCGTGCCGGCCCTGAGCGTGGGCCTGTTGATCCTGCTCCTGATCCTGATCGCCGCCTTGCGCGTCAGCCGCAGGAAGAACAAGGACAGCAAGTAATCCGGAGACGCCATGTCCTCGCTTTACTGGCCCTACCTCATCGCCGACTACTACCGCGGCCTGGAGATCGTGACGGCGGTGGTCGGCGTCATCATCCTGCTGTCCAGCCTGGATGACCTGTTCATCGACGGCTGGTTCTGGCTGCGCGAACTGCGCCGCGGACTGACGGTCAAGCGCCAGTATGCGGCGCTGACCGCGGAACAGCTGCGCGCCAAGCAGGAACAGCCGCTGGCGATCATGGTGCCTGCCTGGCTGGAGTACGACGTGATCGCCCCCATGCTGGAAAACATGGTGTCGACGCTGGAATACAAGAACTACACGATCTTCGCCGGCACCTACCAGAACGACGAACGCACCATCAAGGAAGTAGAGCGCATGCGGCGCCGCTACCGCCAGCTGATACGCGTGGAAGTGCCGCACGACGGACCGACCTGCAAGGCCGACTGCCTGAACTGGATCGTGCAGGCCATCTTCGCGCAGAACGCGCTGCAGCCCGAGCCCTTTGCCGGCGTGATCCTGCACGACAGCGAAGACGTGCTGCACCCGCTGGAACTGAAGTACTACAACTACCTGCTGCCGCGCATCGACTTCATCCAGTTGCCGGTGACCTCGCTGGAACGGGAATGGCACGAGCTGGTCGCCGGCACCTACATGGACGAATTCGCCGAGTGGCACACCAAGGACCTGGTGGTGCGCGAAAGCCTGTCCAGGATGGTGCCGTCCGCAGGCGTGGGCACCTGCTTCTCGCGCCATGCCTTGGAGGTGCTGGCGGCGGAGACGAACAACCAGCCCTTCAATACCGACACGCTGACCGAGGATTACGACATCGGCGCGCGGCTGGCCCAGCGCGGCATGCGCCAGATCTTCGGCAAGTTCGAGGTCGAGTACGTGACCCGCCGCCGCGCCTGGTTCGGCCTGGGGCGGGAGAAAGTCTCGGCCATCAAGATGCCGCTGGGGGTGCGCGAGTACTTCCCCAATACCTTCCGCACCGCTTACCGGCAAAAGGCCCGCTGGACGCTGGGCATCGGCCTGCAAGGCTGGCAGCAGGTGGGATGGACGGGATCGCTGGCGACCAAGTATCTGCTGTTCCGCGACCGCAAGGGCCTGTTCACCTCGTTCATCGCGATCCTGGCCTATCTGCTGCTGGCCAACTTCTTCCTCTTCTACCTGGCCGACCGTTTCGGCTGGTGGAAGGTCTACTACCCCTCGTACTTCCGCCCTGGCGGCTGGCTGGTGACGCTGATGTGGCTGAACGCGGGGGCGCTGCTGCTGCGCGTGGTGCAGCGCGCATACTTCGTCGGCCGCATGTACGGCTGGGAACATGCGCTGCTGTCCATGCCGCGCATGATCGTCGGCAACTTCATCAACGCCATGGCGGCGGCGCGGGCCTGGCGCCTGTTCATCGGCCACCTGATCACAGGCAAGCGGCTGGCCTGGGACAAGACCATGCATGACTTCCCGTCCACCGACCAGTTGGCGCAGCAACGCCAGCGCCTGGGCGACCTGCTGCTGTCCTGGCAGGCGATCGACCACCAGATGCTGGAACAGGCGCTGGAGATCCAGGCGCGCGAGAAGCGGCCGCTGGGCGAAATCCTGATGGAGCGGGGCTGGCTCGACGAAAAGACCTTGCATGAAGCGCTGTCGTTCCAGCAAGGCGCCCCGACGCAAACCGAGCACCCCGCGGACCCGCTATCGCACAGGCCCTCTCCTCCATGACCGTTATTTCCCGTTCGCTGGCTTTCACCGCCATGCTGCTGTGCACGGCGGCGGCTCCCGAAGCCGCCGCGCAACCTGGCGCCGCAGCCGAACGTCCGCTGGAAGGCGACGCCTACCAACTGGCCGACCAGGCCTACAAGCAGTACGACGCCGGCCATTACGAAACCGCCCAGGTCATGGCGGAAAACGCGATCCGCCTGCGGCCGGATGTGGCCCGCCTGCGTCTGCTGCTGGTGTACGCCCTGGAAAAACAGGGCAAGCGCCAGGAGGCCGCGCGCGCGGCCGACGCGGCCATCGCCGACGGTTTGGGCACGCCTGAGCTGCGCCTGGCCAAGGCCAACCTGCAGCGTCCGCCGGCCGTGGCAGCAACGCCCGCGCAACCCGCGGCGCAAACGCCGGCACAGGCACAGGTTCAGGCGCAAGCGTCGCCCCCCGTCCGCAAGCCCGCGCCGCAGACGCCGTACCAGCGCGCTTACCCCGTGGCGGCACGCGCCTATGCGGACTATGGACGCCAGGACTACGCAGCCGCCGCCGCGGGCGCCGAGCGCGCCTTCCGCGCCGTGCCCAGGCAGGGCGAATGGGCCTTGCTGTGGGTGGAATCGCTGGGCGCGCAGCAGCGCTACGAAGCCGCCAGCCAGGCCGTCGACACGGCGCTGGCGCTGGGCGCGCCCAACAAGGCCGCGCTGCAAGCCAGGCAACAGGCCTTCCAGAAACAGCTCGCCGCGAGCCAGGCGCCCGCCGCGCCAGCCCCGGGCAGCGTGGCCGCCACCGGCGCCTATGCCGCCTACGACAAGGGCGCGTACCAGGAAGCCATCGTCCTGGCCCGCCAGGCCGTGGCCGAAGCGCCCGACAACGAAAGCTACGCCCAGCTGTTGACGACCACGCTGGCCGCGGGCACCAAGGCCCAAGCCGCCGAAGCGGAAGCGCGCTTGAGCGACGCCATCGCCCGCCAGCCGGGCTCAGCCCAGTTGCTCGCGCAGCGCGGCTACGCGCGCCAGCGCCTGGGCCAGCCGGCAGGGGCGGTATCGGACTTCGCGGCGGCGCGTGCGACCGGCCAGGTGCCGCCGCGCCTGATCCTGGACCAGGCCTATGCGCAATCCGCGATGGGCGACAACCGCGCCGCCACCGACTCGCTCAAGCAGGCCATCGACATGGACGATGCCGGCCAACTGGGCCTGACGCCGCTGGAACGCTACAACACGCGCAGCGGCGTCGCCGCGCTGTCGCGCGAATGGGGCGGCTCGTTCTCGGCGTCGTACCGAGGCGCGCGTCCCGCCAGTTCCAGCCTGGGCGGCGCCGCCATCAACACCCCTGGCGACGTGGTATTCAGCACCGCTGAAATCTTCTGGCGTCCGCCGCAGCTGAACAACCGCTGGGGCATGCTGGAAGCCTATGCGCGCAGCTCCAACACGCTGTACGACAGCGGCAGCACCTACGAGTCGCGCAGGAACGTCGACCCCTGCACGGGCGCAAGCACGCCCGATGAACGCTCCAACGAAGAACGCTTCCGCAACAACAGCAGCTCCTCCGGCATCCCCAGCACCATAGGCGCGCTGGGCCTGCGCTATCTGCTGGCCGATACCGGCGTGACTTTCGGCATCGAACGCCGCTTCTTCCTGGGGTCCGCCACCCGCCAGGGCTACGCCTACCCGGAATCCAGCGCGGTGCAGTGCGCCGCGCAGCAAGCCTTCCACAACGCCTACCCCAATCTGCAGGACCAGAGCGCGGTCGCGCGCTACAAGCTCAACGGCAACGCCGGGGGCTGGATGTCCTACGTCACCTACGGCTATTACCAGGGCCGCGAACTACGCGTGGACGTGCCGAGCTGGCTCACCATCGAAGGCTATGCGCAAGCCGGCTACGCCTGGGACGACAACAGCGCCCGCTACACAGCTTACTCGGTGGATGCCAAGGGCCAGCGCCAGCAGGACCTGGGCAGTTCCTCGGGCCGCCTCAAGCGCGACCAGGCCTTCCTCTCCGGCGAGCTGCGCGTGGGCCGCAGTTTCCGCGCCACCAGCATCAGCGACAAGCTGGTGCTGTTTCCGTATGCAGTCATCGGCGCGGACTGGCTGTGGCAGAAGAGCGTGGCCAAACTCGACGACCTGCCCGGCTACGGCAGCGGGTCGGTGGTCCTGTCCGACCATGACACTTCGTGGTCGCTGGGCGTGGGCCCCGGTTTCAATGTGCGCTACTGGTTCCGCGAAGACCACTACAACGCGCCGCGCTCCTACCTGGACTTCGGCGTCCAGTACCGCACCAGCCTGGGCGGCGGCGAAAGCGACCGCGCCAAAGGCTGGTTCATGAACATGACGCTGTCGTACTGAGCGGCATCGCCGCGGATACACCCTATTACATCAGTTCATAAGCCTATAACAATGAATCGGGCATAGTGCTCCGCGCCACGCCGGCAGCGCGATCGCCGCGCGTGCAACCCTCATCCTTCACCGCGTTGGAGATTGAATTGCCGATTATCAAACAAGCCCGTATCGCCCTGGCCGCCGCCGCCCTGACCCTGGCCAGCGGCGCCGCTCTCGCCCAGCAGGCCATGCCCCCGGGCCAGATGCCCAACCTGGCTGCGCTGAGCGGCCAGATGCATGCCGCCGCCGAGTATTGCGGTGCCTACTCGGCCGCGCAGCTCGAACAGATGAAGCAGCAGCAGAAGACCGCGACCAGCGCCCAAGGCATGTCGGGCGCGGACTTCGACACCGCCTTCTCGCAGTCGTACGGCCAGGCCAAGACGCAGCTGGGCGCGCTGAGCGCGGCCGACAAGGAAAAGACCTGCGCGCAGCTCAAGGCCATAGCCGCGGCGCAACAACCGCGCTAGCCCTTCCCCTTCCGGCCTGCGTATCGGCCGCCTAGAGCGGCCACTCCCGCCGCAGACGTTCGGCCTCAGGCGTAGGCCCGATCAGCCAGGGATCCGCCGCAAAGGCGACCACGCTTTGCGCGCGGTAGCGCCGCGCGATGCGCAACTGGCGGCGCACGCGCGCGGCATCGGCGGAACGGGCATTGAACGTGGTGCCGTCCTGGCGTCCGGACGGCAGTTCCTCGAACAGTTCGACGATCAGGTCGAACGGCGCGCGCCGCGCCAGCAGCATGCGGTGCAAAGGTTCCAGCGCCTCATAGGCCGCCATGCCGGACACGCCTACCCCATCCTGCAGCATGGGCCTCAGCCTGGCGGCGTCCAACAGTCCGCTCCACAGGTCGGCCAGGCTCAGCGTTCCCGGCAGTTTGCTGTGATAGGTGGATATGGCCGGCGCGCGCCCGGTCTGTTGCGCGAGCGGATCGGACAGCTCGCGCAGCCACTGCACCAGGCGCGGCTGGCGGCCGGGCGCGGCCCAGCTGTGCTGCTCGATTTCATAAGGGATGTACCAGCCGCGGAACGCCGCAAGCCCGGTTGCGTCCGACGCCCGCGCATAGGCCAGCGCCTGCGCCTGCGCGGCCTGCAGAAAAGCGGCCAGCGCCGCGTCATCCGGATTGCCCAGTTGCCGCCACCAGCGCTCGTCGTAGGGCAGGCCCAGCTGCAGCCCCATGCCCAGGCGCTCCGCCTCGTCGAAGATCAGCGCCAGCGTGGGCGCGGGCAATTGCCAGGGCTGAGCCCCGCCGCTGGCCCCGACCCACTGGATGATGATCTCGCGGAATCCCAACGCGTGCATGGCGGCGATGCGCTCGCGCCAGGCCTGCGGACTCAATTCCAGGTGGCTGGGCCACAGTTGCCAGAAGGTGCTTGGCACCGACCAGGCCGGCGCGCAGGCGGGCAGGCTGGCGGCCAGCGCCGCCACGCCCAGGCCCTGCAACAGGCGCCGCCGGCCGGTGGAAGCAGGCGCTGACGCCTGCATGGGCTGCCTGGCGATAGGACTTAGCCTGCGCGGTTGCCGAAGATGCCCGACAAGGACGCCAGCAGGTCGGCCGGGTTGAATTGCTGCTCTCCCTGCACCTCGCCGTTGGGAGTGGCCTTGTCCACCAGCTGCGGCAGCAGCGAGGACAGCGAGCCGAGCACGGAATCCGTGTCCTGCCCGGTCTTGGCGGCCAGTTCGTTGACGACGCCGGGATCCAGCACCGAACCGAGCTGGTCGGCGCTGACAGGCATGTTCTGGCCGGTGCCCACCCACGAGGCCACGATCTCGTTCAAGCCGCCCTTCTGGAAGCTTGCGATCAGGCCGGACAGGCCGCCCGGGTACTTGTTCAGTTGCTCGATCAGCGCGGGCAGCAGCGAAGCCGAACCCCCTTGCTGACCGCCGCCGGCCATCGAGGCCAAGGTATCCAATAGGCTCATCATCGTGCTCCTGAAAAATCGGAGAATCAGTATAGGCCCATGCCCGCCGCCCTGCCTGTCATCTGATGGATGACACCCGGCATCTTTGCAAAGCTTGTCGATTGCGGCCGGTCAGTTTGCGCCCTTCCCTGCCTGCAAGGCTTGCAGCGACTTCAGGCCGGCGCGGCCGTCCGGCCGCAGGCCCAGCTCGCGCTGCACCGTCTGCAAAGCCTCGCGGGTGCGCTTGCCGATCATGCCATCGGGTTCGCCGATCTCATAGCCGCGGGCAATCAGCAGCCGTTGCAATTCGCGCCGCTGCGCCCGCGACAGGCCCGGGTCGTCGGTCGGCCAGGCTTGCGCCAGCGGCCCGCCGCCGCGCAGCCGGTCGGACAGGTGGGCGATGGCCAGGGCGTAGCTTTCGGCGGCGTTGTAGGAATACAGGGCGTCGAAATTGCGCGTAACCAGAAAGGCGGGACCGCCCCGGCCCGCCGGCAGCAGCAGGCCCGCCGGCGTGTCGCCCGCGGGCAGCGGCTGGCCGTCGGCCCGCGTGACCCCGCGCCCGGCCCAGTACGACATCGCGCGCTTGTTCTTGCGGCCCGCGCCCGAGGTATCCAGGCCCGCCGGCAGGCGGACTTCGTAGCCCCAATGCAGGGCGCTGTTCCAGCCCGCGCGCTTGAGGAAATTGGCCGTGGAGGCCAGCGCGTCCGGCACGCTATCGACCAGGTCGCGGCGGCCGTCGCCATCGAAATCCACCGCCAGGCGCAAGTAGGTCGAGGGCATGAACTGGGTCTGGCCGAAGGCGCCCGCCCACGAGCCGGTCAGACGCTCGGGCGCGATGTGCTCGTCCTGGATGATCTTCAGGGTGGCAAAGAATTCGCCGCGGAAATAGGCCTGGCGCCGGCCAAAGCAGGACAGCGTGGACAACGAAGTCAGCAGGGGCCGGCCGCCCAGGGTGCGGCCGTAGTTGCTCTCCACGCCCCAGACCGCGGCGATGGTGGCCGGGTCCACGCCGTAGCGCGACGCGGCGCGCTCCAGGTCGGACTGCCAGCGCGCCATCCCGGCCTGGCCGTCGGCCACGCGCTCGTCGTCGACCAGCGCCGCCATGTAGTCCCAGATCGGCGTCTTGAATTCCGGCTGGGCGTCCAGCAGATCCAGCACCGTCATGTCAGGCGCGAGCCCCGCGGTTTGTGTATCGAACGTGGCGCCCGACACGCCGGCCTTGAGCGCCGGGCCGCGCAATTGCGCCAGGCAGGCCGCGAACGCGTCGGCGGCGTAAGCCGTGGGCGCCACCAGTGAGATGAAAGCGCTGCCGGCCAGGGCGCAGCTCAGCGCGCGCAGCGGGCGGGTCCGCAAGGTCTTGATGGAGTTGTCGATGCTCATGTCGTCCAGTCAACCGGCCTGCAATGCGGCAAGCTCGGCGTCGTCGAATCCGGCGGCGCGGCGCGCCTCCAGGTTGAAGGGGCCGCGCAGGCGGGGCGCGTCGTAGCGCTGCGCCAGTTCGGCATAGCAGGCCACGGGATCCTGGCCCATCTGCGCGCACAGGTGCTTGTACCAATGATTGCCGATGGCCACGTGGCCGATCTCGTCGGCCAGGATGATGTCGACGATGGCCGCGCTGTCCGCGTCCCCCGCGCCCGCCAGCTTGGCGCGGATTGCGGGAGAGGCATCCAGGCCACGCGCTTCCAGCGTGCGCGGCACCAGCGCCAGGCGTGCCAGCAGGTCTGTCTGCGTGCGTTGCGCCATGTCCCACAGGCCGTTGTGCGCGGGGAAGTCGCCATAGGCGTGGCCCATGACGGCCAGGCGCTGCCTGAGCAGATCGAAGTGATAGGCCTCTTCGCGCGCCACCCGCAGCCAGTCGCGGTAGAAGGCTGGCGGCATGCCGGCGAAGCGCCAGATGATGTCCAGCGCCAGGTTGATGGCATTGAACTCGATGTGCGCCAACGCGTGCAGCAGCGCCGCGCGCCCTTCCTGCGTGGCCATGGAGCGCTGCTTGACCTGGGCCGGGGGCACCATCTGCGGCAACGGCGGGCGGCCCGGCAACCCGGCCGTGGGCGCGAACACCCGCCCGCAGTCCAGCACCGCCCCATCCGAAATGGCGCGCACCGCCACCAGCTTGTCCTGCCACGCCGTGGCGGCCAGGGCCGCCAGCGCCTGCCCGCGCAGGCAATCCTGAGCGTGCCCGGCCGCAGCGGGCGTCGTATTGCTGTCCATATGCTTCTCTGTGCGGGCGGCCTCAAGCCCGCCCGAAATCCCGTGAAAACGCTGGGGCCGCAGGCCTCGCGCATACCCGGAGACTTTATCATTCAGCCATGGATTCCCTGCGCTTGACCATAGAGACCGACCTGTCCCGCATCGACGCCCAGCAATGGGACGCGCTGGCGGGAGACCAGCCCTTCCTGCGCCATACGTTCCTGCGCGCGCTGCACGAAACCGGCTGCGCCACGCCCCAGACCGGATGGGCGCCGCATTACCTGGCGTTGTGGCGCGACGGCGCGCTGGCCGCGGCCGCACCGCTGTACCTGAAGTCGCATTCGCGCGGCGAGTATGTGTTCGACTACGCCTGGGCCGACGCCTTCCAGCGCCACGGGCTGCGCTACTACCCCAAGCTGCTCTCGGCCATTCCCTTCACGCCGGTGACCGGCCCCAGGCTGCTGGCAGGCAACGATGAAGACCGCGCCACGCTGGTGCGCGGGCTGGTCGCCTTCGCCGAAGAGATCAAGGTTTCCTCGCTGCACCTGCTGTTCCCGTCGGACATCGACATGCAGGCGCTGCGCGAAGCCGGCTTCATGATCCGCGAAAGCGTGCAGTTCCACTGGACCAATCCGGGATACGCGGACTTCGACGCCTTTCTGGCCACGATGAGCCACGACAAGCGCAAGAAGATCCGCCAGGACCGCAAGAAGGTCGCGGCTGCCGGACTCTCGTACCGCTGGCTGCGCGGCGCCGCGATCGGCGCGGCCGAGCTGGACTTCTTCTATGAATGCTATTGCCGCACCTACTTCAGCCATGGCAATCCGCCCTACCTGAGCCACGAATTCTTCCGCCGCGCGCAGCGCGAACAGGCCGAGGCCTTTGTGCTGATCCTGGCGGAGCGCGACGGCCAGCCGGTGGCGGCGGCGTTGAACCTCGCGGGCGGCGACGCGCTCTATGGCCGCTACTGGGGTGCGACCGAATACGTGCCGGGGCTGCACTTCGAGACTTGCTACATGCAGTCCATCGCCTATTGCATCGCCCATGGCATCGCGCGCTTCGAGGGCGGCGCGCAAGGCGAGCACAAGATGGCGCGCGGGCTGCTGCCCACGCCCACGTGGTCGGCGCATTGGGTCGCGCATCCCGGCTTCGCGGACGCGATCCAGAACTTCCTGGATGAGGAAACAGCGGCGGTAACGGACTATCTGGGAGAGCTGGAAAGCCACTCCCCGTTCAAGCGGCCGCGGGAAGTCTGAATCCAGGGCCCGCTCACGCCAAAAGGCGCCTTGCAAAGGCCCTAGAGGAAGCGGTCCAGCAGCTTGCGGCTGTGCTTGTCCAAGGACTGGATGTCACGCACCAGATAGAAAATGCCGTGGCTGTCGGCGATCAGCAGAGTCTGCGGACTCAGGCGGCGGATGTCCTCTTCGCCGCGCAGCGTGAACGAGGTCGGGCCGCGGTCGGTATCGACCTGCCAGGTGCTCGGGGTGGCGAAGGTGGAAACGCTGGCCAGCTTGCGGATCTCGGGCATGAACTCCCGGCTCGCCAGTTCCTCCTCGATCAGCGCGCGCTGCGGCGCCGGTACGTCGGACAGGTGTTCGATCCAGAGCAGTTCATGCCCATCCACCGTCACCAGCGACAAGCCGCGGCCCGGCTCGCTGATGGGAAAGGCGCGCACGGGCAGCACGCCTTCATGGGTTTCGCCACCGGCGGCCTGGAACTCCAGACGACCGAAGGCATTGCGGCGCAGCTGAAAAGACGGCAAGGTCATGGCGATAATTCCGGTTCCGCGTCAGGCCACGGCGGCCATGTCTTCGCTGCCCGACGCTTGCGCGTCGGCCTCGGCCTGACGCGCCTGCGCCTGGTACAGGCGATAGTAGGCGCCCTCACGGGCCATCAGTTCTTCGTGCGGCCCCTGCTCCACGATCTGGCCGCGGTCCAGCACCACCAGGCGGTCCGCCTTGCGCAAGGTGCTCAGACGGTGGGCGATGGCGATCGTGGTGCGGCCGCGCACCAGATTGTCCAGCGCCTTCTGGATTTCCTTTTCGGTGGTGGTGTCCACCGACGAGGTGGCCTCGTCCAGGATCAGGATGCGCGGATCGATCAGCAACGCGCGCGCGATCGAGATGCGCTGGCGTTCGCCGCCGGACAGGGCCTGGCCGCGCTCGCCGACCAGCGAGTCGTAGCCATGCGGCAACCGCAGGATGAATTCGTGCGCATGCGCGGCGCGCGCCGCGGCCACGATCTCGTCACGGGTAGCGTCCGGTTTGCCGTAGGCAATGTTCTCGGCAATGGTGCCGAAGAACAGGAACGGCTCCTGCAGCACCAGCCCGATATTGCGGCGGTAGTCCGCCACGCGCACCGAACGGATGTCGGCGCCATCCACCAGCACCGCCCCTTCGGATACGTCGTAGAAGCGGCAGATCAGGTTGATCAGGGTGCTCTTGCCCGAACCGCTGTGGCCCACCAGGCCGATCATTTCGCCCGGAGCGATGGTCAGGTTCAAGCCGCGGATGACCTGGCGGTTGCCGTAGCGGAAACCCACGTCGCGCAATTCGATGCGGCCGTTGATGTGCGGCAGCTTGGCCGGGTTCTGCGGTTCCGGCACGCTGGACACGTGGTCCAGGATGTCGAAGATGCGCTTGGCGCCGGCGGCCGCTTTCTGCGTGACCGAGACGATGCGACTCATCGAATCCAGGCGCATGTAGAAGCGCCCGATGTAGGCCAGGAAGGCAGCCAGCACGCCGACCGTGATCTGCTTCTGCGACACCTGCCAGATGCCGAAGATCCACACCACCAGCAGCCCCACTTCCGTAAGCAAAGTGACGGTGGGCGAGAACAGCGACCAGGTGGTGTTCACGCGGTCGTTGACTTCCAGGTTGCGGTTATTGGCTTCGCGGAAACGCGCCACCTCGCGCTTTTCCTGGGCGAACGCCTTGACCACGCGGATGCCCGGTATGGTGTCGGCCAGGACGTTGGTGATTTCCGACCAGATGCGGTCGACTTTTTCGAAACCATGGCGCAGGCGGTCGCGCACCGCGTGGATCATCCAGATGATGAACGGCAGCGGCACCAGCGTGACCAGCGCCAGCCACGGGTTAATGGACACCAGGATGACCGCGGTCATGACGATCATCAGGATGTCGTTGGCAAAATCCAGCAGGTGCAGCGACAGGAACACGCAGATGCGGTCAGTCTCGCTGCCGATGCGGGAGATCAGGTCGCCCGTGCGCTTGCCGCCGAAATACTCCAGCGACAGCTGTTGCAGGTGTTCATAAGTCGTGGTGCGCAGGTCGGCGCCGATGCGTTCGCTGACCCAGGCCAGGATATAGGTGCGGGCCCAGCCCAGGCCCCAGGCCAGGAACGCCGAGGCCAGCAGCCCGCCCAGGTAGAGGCGGACCTTGTCGTAGTCGATGGGCGCGCCGTTCTGAAACGGAATCAGCACGTCGTCCATCAGCGGCATGGTCAGGTAGGGCGGCACCAGGGTGGCGGCCGTGCCCAGCAGCGTCAGAACGAAACCTGCCAACAGCGGGCCGCGGTAAGGCCGGGCAAAGCGCCACAGGCGCAGCAGCGCCCAGGTGGACGACGGCGCCGCCTGCTCCTGGTTGCAGGTCGGGCATTCTTCCTCGCCCGCCGGGATGACGTTATTACAGATGGTGCAGGTGCGTTCCGCCAGTTCCTCGACCTGATGGCCGGACAAACGGATGGCCTGCTGGGTCTCGAATTGCGCCAGCAGGCGCAGCGCTTCCGGATTGCGCGCCAGCGTGAAACGCCAGACGCCCAGGCGGGAGTCGTCGTCGTGCAATTCCAGCAACGCGGCGCCGGCGTGGTCGGTCAGGCTGAGCTTTAATTGGGGGCCATATACCCAGGATTCCCAGCGCGGCTCGTCGGAATGGCGGGCCAGCAGCCGGCGATCGGTGGCGGCGATCAGCCCCGGGCGGAACTTCAGGCGCTGATCCAGGTCTATTTCAACCCAGGCCAACAAGGTTTCGCCATCCGCCAATTCGGTGCTGATTTCATCGCGCCAGCGGGCAGGAAAGGCTTCGGCAAGGCCGGAAAGCAGGTTTGGTTTTTTCATTGGAACGCATACCGGGCCAGGACTCTGCCCTACTAGGCGGCAACCGGTTCGCTACCAGGACTGGCGGCAAACGTGTCCCTTCCTTACAACATAACGATTTCACGCCTTGAAGGCGTCGTATAGTAGCAGCCGATTTTTCTAATTAGGAATATCTGGGATCCCCCACTCGTTGGCATTATTCTAAAGGCGCAACCCCAATAAATTCGCGGTCTTGCATAGGGGCGTCCGCGCGTGCCAACCTGCTTCTCTCGTAAATTAAAACATGAAAAAGAAAGACATTGAATTTCTCGATGTCGTGGCTTTGCGCGGCCCGAACATTTGGACGTACCGCCCGGTACTCGAAGCGTGGGTGGATATCGGCGAACTGGAGGACTACCCCTCCAACACCATTCCCGGCTTTTACGAACGCCTGACGGAATGGCTGCCGACCCTGATCGAACACCGTTGCAGCCCGGGAGTCCGGGGCGGCTTTCTGTCGCGCCTGAAGGAAGGCACCTGGCCTGGCCACATTCTTGAACATGTCACCCTGGAACTGCAGAACCTGGCCGGCTTGCGCGGCGGTTTCGGCAAGGCCCGGGAAACCTCCACCCGCGGCGTCTACAAGGTCGTGGTGCGCGCCTGGCAGGAACAGGTCACCCGCACCGCCCTGAACGAAGCCCGCGACCTGGTCATGGCCGCCATCGAAAACCGTCCCTTCGATGTGCCCGCCACCATCGCCAAGCTGCGCAGCCTGATCGACAAGCACTGTCTCGGCCCCAGCACCGCCTGCATCGTGGATGCCGCCGACGACCGCGACATTCCCTACATCCGCCTGTTCGAAGGCAACCTGGTGCAGTTCGGCTACGGCTCGGCCCAGCGCCGCATCTGGACCGCCGAGACCGACCGCACCAGCGCCATCGCCGAAGGCATTTCGCGCGACAAGGACCTGACCAAGGAACTGCTGTCGACCTGCGGCGTGCCGGTGCCCGAAGGCCGTCTGGTGCGCAGCGAGGACGACGCCTGGGAAGCCGCCGAGGACATCGGCCTGCCGGTGGTCGTGAAACCCTATGACGGCAACCACGGCCGCGGCGTCTTCACCAATCTGACGACGCGTGAGGAAGTGGTGTCGGCCTACCGCGTGGCCGTGGACGAGGGCAGCGGCGTCATCGTCGAGCGCTTCGTGCTGGGCAACGAGCACCGCCTGCTGGTCGTCGGCGACCGCATGGTGGCCGCCGCCGCCGGCGAACCGGCCTGGGTGACGGGCGACGGCAAGTCGACCATCACCGAACTCATCGACAGCCAGATCAATACCGACCCGCGCCGCGGCCGCACCGAGAACCACCCGCTGAACCCGGTGCGCCTCGATTCCGCCGCGCGGCTGGAAATCGCGCGCCAGGGCCTGACGGAAGACAGCGTTCCGCCCGAAGGCCAGCACGTGCTGGTGCAGCGCAGCGGCAACGTCGCCTTCGACGTCACCGACCGCGTGCATCCCAGCATCGCCGCCACCGTGACCCTGGCCGCGCGCATCGTGGGCCTGGACATCGCCGGCGTGGACCTGGTGGCCGAAGACATCTCCCGCCCGCTGGAAGAACAGCGCGGCGCCATCGTCGAAGTCAACGCCGGCCCCGGCCTGCTGATGCACCTGAAGCCGGCCGACGGCACGCCGCGTCCCGTGGGCCGCGCCATCGTCGACCATCTGTTCCCGGAAGGCGATGCGGGCCGCATCCCCATCGTCGGCGTAACCGGCACCAACGGCAAGACCGTGGTGGCGCGTCTGGTGGCCCGCCTGCTGAGCCTGTCCGGCAAGCGCACCGGCCTGGCCTGCAGCGAAGGCCTCTATCTGGACCGCCGCCAGGTGCAAAAGGGCGACCGCGCCGATTTCGCCTCGGGCACGCGCCTGCTGATGAACCGCAACCTGGACGCCGCCGTCATCGAGAACGACAGCGGCGTGATCCTGGGCCAGGGCCTGGCCTATGACCGCTGCCAGGTGGGCGTGGTCACCAACATCGACGACGCCGACCATCTCGGCGACTTCGACATCAACGAAACGGAGCGCATGTTCAATGTGTTCCGCACGCAGGTGGACGTGGTGCTGCCGGGCGGCGCCGCCGTGCTGAACGCGCGCGATCCGCGCGTGGTCGAAATGGCCGAACTGTCCGACGGCGCAGTCATCTTCTTCGGCATCGATCCCGCCCTGCCTGCCATCGCGGCCCATCTGCAGCAGGACGGCCGCGCCGTGTTCGTGCGCGACGGCGACATCGTGCTGGCGCAAGGCGGCCGCGAGGAACGCCTGGCCGCCGTGGCCGCGATCCCGCTGACCCATGGCGGACGCGTGGCCTTCCAGGTCGAAAACGTGCTGGCCGCGGTGGGCGCGGCCTGGGCGCTGGACATTCCCGTGGCGCTGATCCGCGCCGGCATCGAAACCTTCGATATCGACCAGGCCGATGCGCCCTGGCAGTTCACGCTGTTCGAACGCAACGGCAGCACCGTGGTGGTCGACGACGTGCACAACGCCTCGGCGCTGCGCCCCCTGATCGCCGCCATCGACCAGTTCCCCTCGACCACGCGCGCCGCCGTCTATTCGGCCGGCGCAGACCGCCGCGACGCGGACCTGATCGAACAGGGCAAGCTGCTGGGCGACGCCTTCGACCGCGTGGTGCTCTACGACGACCTGACCGTGCGCAGCAAGCGCCCGGAAGGCGAATCGCGCGCGCTGCTGCGCCAGGGCCTGGCGCAAGGCGCCCGCGTCAAGGACATCCAGGAAGAGCCCGACCACGGCAAGGCCATCCAGAGCCAGCTCGACGGCATCGCCGCGGGCGACTTCGTCTTGTTGCAGTCCGACGAGGCCTTCTCCGGCCCCACCATCGATCTGGTCCGCCGCTGGATTCAGCAATACTGACAATATCTGCGCGCGCCCTCGCACTAGCGGGGCGCGCGTGAGCTAGACAGGAATACCTGCCATGGAAGTTTCCCGTATCCGAGCACTGCGCGGCCCCAATCTGTGGAGCAAGAACACGGCGATCGAGGCCATCGTTTCCTGCGCCGACGCCGAATGCTCCATCGACAATCTGCCTGACTTCGAAGCGCGCCTGCGCGCGCGGCTGCCCCAGACCGGGCTGCTGCGTCCTGAAGGCCATCAGGGCGCGGTCTCCATCGCCCACGTGCTGCAGATCGTCGCGCTGACGATGCAGGCGCACGCCGGCTGCCCCGTCACGTTCGGCCGCACCGCCTCCACCATCGAGCCTGGCGTGTTCCAGGTGGTGGTCGAGTACAGCGAGGAAGAAGTCGGCATGCTGGCGATGGAACTGGCGCAAGTGCTGGTGCGCGCCGCGCTGGACGACACGCCGTTCGATCTCGCCGATGCCTTGAAGCGCCTGCGCGAGCTGGACGAAGACGTACGCCTGGGGCCCAGCACCGGCTCCATCGTCAACGCCGCCACCGCCCGCAACATCCCCTACCGCCGCCTGACCCAAGGCAGCATGGTGCAGTTCGGCTGGGGCAGCAAGCAGCGCCGCATCCAGGCCGCCGAAACCGACCTGACCAGCGCCATCTCCGAGTCCATCGCACAGGACAAGGACCTGACCAAGATGCTGCTGGACTCGGCCGGCGTGCCGGTGCCCATGGGGCGCTCGGTCACCACCGCCGAGGAAGCCTGGGCCGCGGCCGAGGAACTGGGCGGCCCGGTCGTGGTCAAGCCGCGCGACGGCAGCCAGGGCCGCGGCGTGGCCGTCAACATCGAAACCCGCGAGCGCGTGATCCAGGCCTTTGAAGTGGCCGAGGAAATCAGCTCCGAGGTCATTGTCGAACGCTACATCCCGGGCCACGATTTCCGCCTGCTGGTGGTCGGCGGCGCGCTGGTCGCGGCCTCGCGCCGTGATCCGCCGCAGGTCACGGGCGACGGCGTGCAGACCATCCGCCAACTGGTGGACCAGGTCAACGCGGACCCGCTGCGCGGCGACGGCCACGCGACCTCGCTGACCAAGATCCGCTTCGACGACATCGCCCTGGCCACGCTCAGGAAGCAAGGCTTCGAGGCCGACTCCGTGCCGCCGTCCGGCACCCTGATCTTCCTGCGCAACAACGCCAACCTCAGCACCGGCGGCTCCGCCACCGATGTGACCGACGAGGTGCACCCCGAAATGGCTGCGCGCGCGGTGTCGGCGGCGCGCATGATCGGGCTGGACATCTGCGGCGTGGACGTGGTCGCGGAGAGCGTGCTCTACCCGCTTGAAGAGCAGAACGGCGGCGTGGTGGAAGTGAACGCCGCGCCCGGCCTGCGCATGCACCTGAACCCGTCCTTCGGCAAAGGCCGCGCCGTGGGCGAAGCCATCATCGCCAATATGTACGCGGACGGCGACGACGGCCGCATCCCGGTCGTGGCCGTGGCCGGCACCAATGGCAAGACCACCACGGTGCGCCTGACCGCCCACATCCTGGGCGCTGCCGGCAACCGCGTCGGCATGACCAACTCCGACGGCGTCTACGTCGACAACCTGCGCATCGACACCGGCGATTGCAGCGGCCCGCGCAGCGCCCGCAGCGTACTCATGCACCCGGACGTGGACGCGGCCGTGTTCGAAACCGCGCGCGGCGGCATCCTGCGCGAAGGCCTGGCCTTCGACCGCTGCAACGTGGCCATCGTCACCAACATCGGCATGGGCGACCACCTGGGCCTGGGCTACATCAGCACGGTCGAAGACCTGGCCGTGGTCAAGCGCGTGATCGTGCAGCACGTGCATCCCTCGGGCACCGCGGTGCTGAACGCGGCCGACCCCATCGTGGCCGAAATGGCCGCGAGCTGCCCGGGTTCTATCACCTACTTCGCCGAAGACCGCAATCATCCCGTGCTGGCCACGCACCGCGCGCAAGGCCTGCGCTGCGTGTATCGCGACGGCGACGCCATCGTGACCGCGCAGCAAGGCGCCGAAGAGACCCGCTACCCGCTGGCCGCCATTCCGCTCACGCGCAACGGCACCATCACCTTCCAGGTCGAAAACGCCATGGCCTCGATCGCCGCCGCCTGGGCGCTGGGCCTGGACACGGACATCATCCGCCGCGGCCTGGCCACCTTCGTCAACGACGCCCAGACCGCGCCCGGACGCTTCAACGTGTTCGACTACCGCGGCGCCACGGTGATCGCGGACTACGGCCATAACCCCGATGCCATCCTGGCCCTGGTGCGCGCGGTGGACGCCATGCCCGCCAAGCGCCGTTCCGTGGTCATCAGCGGCGCGGGCGACCGGCGCGACGAAGACATCCGCATGCAGACCGAGATCCTCGGCGACGCCTTCGACGACGTGCTGCTCTACCAGGACCAATGCCAGCGCGGCCGCGCCGACGGCGAGGTGCTGGCCCTGCTGCAGCAAGGCCTGGTCAACGCCAGCCGCAGCAAGCACGTCGAAGAGATCCACGGCGAGTTTCTCGCCATCGACACGGCGCTGGCGCGCCTGGGCGCCGGCGACCTGTGCCTGATCCTGGTCGACCAGGTGGAAGAGGCGCTGGATCACATCGCGCGCCGCATCGCGCAAGCCTGAGCCTTTTGCGGCTCTCGAAGTAAAAGCGGGGCGCCCTGAGGCGCCCCGTTTGCATATTGCGTCAGCGCGCGCCGGTCAACTGCTGGACGACGCCACGGGCGCGGCAGCCTGGTACCTGTCGGTCACGTGCGTGCATCCCATCGCCGCCATCGCGGCCAGCGTCAGCAAGATAGCGCTGCAAAGTCGTTGCGTCATGCGAGTTCCTCTTCCTTTTCTGCGGCCGAACGTGATTGCCGGTACCGCCAAGACTATACCGTCGCGCCCTTCCGTAAGCCAGCCGCGGACCGCGCAGGCTGCGCGCGCAGATCCGGTTACCAGGCCCGCTCAAAAGAGGACAAGACATTGCCGGAATGTAACTGCCACACCTAGTGCGGCTGCAACCTCTGCTCGCCGGAAACCACGCATTTTTGCGGACCAGCCGCCGTTACATTTACCCACAGCCAGGTTTGACGGCCATGCCGTGGACTCGTACGGTTAATGCATGGCCTGCACGAGATCTTTTAAATCGACAGGCCCTAGCTGATCAGTGTCCCACTCAACCGCGACAGCCCGGTTTACAGGCCGCAAACCGGATGCCGCTAGCAACAGGAGAGGTCACCATGAATAACGACATCATCGCTGGCAAGTGGAAGCAACTGGCAGGCAAGGCCAAGGCCGCCTGGGGCGAGCTCACCGACGACGAGCTGACCCGCACCGAAGGCAACGCCGAACGTCTGGCGGGCCTGATCCAGGAGCGTTACGGCAAGACCAAGGAACAGGCAGAGAAGGAAGTCCGCGACTTCTTCGACCGTAATCCTTGATCCGTCCAACCACCAGGAGAAGCTGACATGCTGCACTACGCCGTAGTTTTCTTCGTCATCGCCATCATCGCGGCTGTCCTGGGCTTCGGCGGCATCGCCGCCGGCGCTGCCGGTATCGCCAAGATCCTGTTCTTCGTCTTCCTGGTATTGGCGCTGCTGTCCATCCTCGGCGGCGCATTCCGCAAGAAATAGAACTCGCACCCAAGACTCTACGCAATCCCCGCGTCTCGACGCGCTGAACCACTAACAAGGAGCATGACTATGGAATTCCGCAAGCTGATCGCCGCCGCTGCACTGGGCACGGGCGCCGTCTTCACTTCCATGGCTTTTGCCGCCGACGACGGCAAGCCGAAACAGTCCGTGGGTGAGTACGCGTCCGACGCCACCGTGACCACCAAGGTCAAGGCCGCCATCGTGGCCGACAAGCAGCTGAGCGCGCTGGACATTGCCGTGGAAACCAATGCTGGCGTCACCAAGCTGACGGGTACCGTCGGCACCGCGGCCGAGGCCGATCACGCCGCCACCGTGGCGCGCGGCGTCGAAGGCGTCAAGCAGGTGATGAACAACATCAAGGTCGACCCGGCCAAGAACAAGAAGTAAGCCTCGGGGGCTCAAGCCCTTTCCTGAAATGCAGAGCGGCGCCTGTGTCGGACACAGGCGCCGCTTTGTTCATGGGCGTGCAGCAGGGCTCTGCCCTTTCCGCCTCTTGATTTCAGATATCGACCACGCCGCGGCCTATCTCCAGCGCGCGTCCGCCCACCTGGATCCGGCCATCGGCCTGGACGTCCAGCAGCAGGCGGCAGGGCCTGCCCATCTGGTCGCCCTGCTCCACCAGGATGCTGGCGGGCAAGGGACGCTTTTGATGCCGCAGCCAGCCGCCCAGATTGGCGCAGGCGGAACCCGTGCCGGCATCCTCGTTCACGCCGCCGCCCGCCTTGACGTAGAAGTAGCGCGCCACCACCACCTGCCTGCCGTCTTGTTGACGGCTGTCGTCAAAGGCAAAGGTGTACATGACCTTGCGGCCCAGGCTGTTGGCCTGCCAGCGGTCCAGCCGGGAAGCGTCGGGCGCAACGCGGCGCACGGCTTCCACGCTGGCCAGCGGCACCAGCAACTGGTCGGCGCCCGTGTCCATCCAGATCGGATCGCCCAACAGATCGTCGGCGTTCAGGCCCAGCAAACTGGCTATCTCGGTGCGTTCCCGCGCCGGCGCCGCGGTGCGCACGCCATCCGGGCACGGCGCGGTAAAGGTCCAGGCGTCGCCGCGCGCCGTCACCGGCACCACGCCGGCGGCGAACTCCAGCGTCAACTCATCGCCCGTCTGCCGCAAATCCCGCACGACCTGCGCGGTTCCGATCGTAGGATGGCCCGCGAACTTCATCTCGAAGCCCGGCGTAAAGATGCGCACCCGCGCCGCCGCCTTGTCGGACGGCAGGATGAAGGTGGTTTCGGACAGATTGAACTGCGCCGCCAGGTTCAGCATGGTGGCGTCGTCCATGCCGCGCGCGTCTTCGAACACGCATAGCTGGTTGCCGCTGAAGGTGGAGGAAGCGAAGACGTTGAGCAGGCGGAAAGCGTAGGAAGCCATGGCGGATGCGATAGTTGAAAGAATTGCGCCGGCCTCGGCCGGCGCAATGCCCCACTTTATCGCATGCCTCGGAGGCGGGCTACCAGACCGCGAAGAACAGCACCCAGGCCAGGCAGAACGGCGCCAGGCCGGCCGCCAGCACCAGCCAGGCCAGGCCTTTGCGCCAGGCGCTCGCCAGGCGCGGCTTCAGCAGCCGCGCAAACAGGCGCAGCGTCCACAGCACCGCCAGGCTCAGCAGCGTGAAGCGCACGGGTGCGGCCCAGGCGGCTTGCATCCCTTCGTGCTTGAGCAGATTGACCGTGGTGGCCGACAGGCCCAGGAACACGCCGATGCCGGCGGATGGGATCAGGGCCTGCGCCAGCTTGTGCAGGCCGGGACGGCCCCAGCGCGTCACGGGCTCGCCTGCCACAGGCGCGGCGGGCGCCAGTCGGTCGGCGATCCACAGCGACAGGAAGGAGGCGCCGCCGACACAGATCGTGGCGCCGACGACGAACATCAGGATGCCCGCGCCGTCCAGCCATGAGAAGCTGTCGTTCACTTCCGGGTAATGCGTCAGGATGAACCAGGGCGCGTTGTCCAGCAGCGGCCACATGATGTCGTGTTCGACCAGCCAGGTCGCGGCCCACTGCTTGGCGGTCACATACCAGGGGCTGGCGCTCCAGAGGAAGGCGCCGATCGCGATGCCCATCAGGCCGAAGCACAGCAGCGCCGTCTGCCACGGGTCGCCGTGGGTGACATGCACGATCTCTTCTTCGGGCGAACGCGGCGTCAGCTCGATTGCGCCGCGATAGCCGCTGCAGCGCCCACAGACATGGCAATCGCCCGCGCCCTTCATGTGGCGCAGCGGCACCAGCGGCGCACAGTTGATGGGTTCGATGCGGATGACCGGATGGCGCCACTTCTCTTCGTCGACCTTGAAGTGCCAGGGCGCCAGCTTGGCCAGCAGATTGAACACGCCGTTGACCGGGCACAGGTACTTGCACCACACGCGCTTGCTGCGGCCATAGCGCCAGCCAACGATCATGGCCGCCACGGTGGACCCGCCCAGCACCGCCAACACCGCCAGGGGATACTGGTACACGCTGACCAGTTGGCCGTACACGGTCGTGAGCGCGAACGCGACGAATGGCCAGCCGCCCCAACGCATCCATTTCGGGATCGCATGTCCCTGGCCGCGTTCGCTGGCCCATTCTGTCAGCATGCCCTCGGGACACAGCCAGCCGCACCAGGCCCGGCCCAGGATGGGCATGGAGATGAGCACGAACGGCCACCACACGCCCCAGAACGCGAACTGCGCGACGATGGTCAGGTTGTTGAACACCGAGGCCGCGTTGTCCGGCAAAGGCAGGATCGCGGGCACGATCAAAAGGAACGCGTACATCGCAACAATGCCCCACTGCAGCTTGCGCAACAGCGGGGCATGGTCACGGAGGAAGTCGGCGATACGGGAGGTCGCCCTCCCGAGTGCAGCTGCCATGGTCAAACCTTCAAATATTCAGTCCGGCAATAGTCGGGTTCAGGAAGCACTGCGAGCGGCGGTGGCAGCGCCTGCGGGCTTGCCTCCCACCCAGCGCAGCAGCGCCCACACGATGATCCAGTAAGCCACCCACAACAGCACCGAACTCAGCGCAGGCAGCGCGCGATAGCCGGCAAAATCGGCCAGGATCTTGCCCACGCCGGTGCTGTCGCTCAAGAGCCAGGAACTGTCCCAGACCGGATCGACGATGGTCGGCAGGACGTCCAGCGAAATCAGGTGATCCAGACCGCCCACCAGCAGCGATCCGGCCAGCAGCAACAACAGGATTTCAGTCACGCGGAAGAACCGGCGCCAGGTAATGAGCTTGCCGCCCAGTTGCAGCAGCCAGAACGTCAACAGCGCCACGACGAAACCGGTCGCGCCGGCCAGCGCCAGCATCAGCATGTCGCTGCCGCCCTCGCCCGCCGACACGGTGCCGTACAGGAATACGACGGTTTCGCTGCCTTCGCGCGCCACGGCGATCGCGACCAATATGAAGAGGCCCCACCAGTTGTCGCTGGCGACTGAAGCGCGGGCGCCGCTTTCGAGTTCGCCCTTGAGCGTGCGGCCGTGCTTCTTCATCCAGACGACCATCTGCACCACCAGCGTGCATGCGGCCAGCGACATGATGGCCTGGAACCATTCCTGGCCTTCGTCGCTGAGCCAGTTGGAAACGCCCAGCAGCACCAGCGCCAAGGCCACGGCCAGCGCCAGGCCCGCGGCAACGCCGCCCCACAGGTAGGTCAGGCCGCGCTTGCCCTCGGGCGTGGAGCGCAGCCAGGTGTACAGAATGCCCACCACCAGCATGGCTTCGACGCTTTCACGCCAGACGATAAAGAGGACCTGTTCCATATATTGCTACCGCTTATTCCTTGGGTTTGACGACCAAGGTGCCTTTCACGCTCTGGTGAAAGTCATCAAAAAAGGGATACTCGCCGGGACGGGAGATGGTGATGACCACGAAGGACTTCACGCCCGGCCCCAGGACTTTCTCCTTGCGCAGCGGAATGCTTTCGAATTCCACCGGCTCGTTGCTCTCGTTGATGAGCTCGATCTTGAAGCGGCCCGCCGGCACTTCCAGCGTGGCGGGCTCGAACGTGCCGTCCGGCTTGAACCTCAGCGTGAACGTGGGCAGTTCGTCCGCCTGCGCCGGCGCCCCGCCGGCCAGGCCGGCCAAGCCGATCAGCAATGCGGCGACAAGGCGTAGCAGGCTGCGCACGATCAGTAACCGCCCTTCTTGCCGGTGCCGGCGTAGACGAATTCATATTCCAGGTCGAAGGGTTCGAACCAGGGACCCACGCCGGTTTCCTTGTCGACGTGGCGGCCGAAGTGGCTCATCTTGTCCGCGGTCGGGGGCAGGATCGAGTACTTCAGCTTGTACTTGCCCGGGCCTTCCAGCTTGACGTTCTCGCCGTAGTGCGGGCCGTCGTTGGCGACCATCGGCATGAAGGTGCCCTTCTGCACGTTCTGGCTGCCGACCTTCTGGATTTCATACTTCACGACCAGGTAAGGCACCCACTCGCCTTCGGGGAAGCCCGTCTTGTTGCCGGCGGTGGCGTGGATGTCGGCTTCAAGGTGCACATCCGAATCCTTGGCCGGGCGCATCATCCCGGGGGGGTCCATTTCGATCGGCTGCAGGTACACCGCGCCGATTTCCATGCCGCCTTTTTCCACCGGTTTGCCGATGGGGTATTCGGCCGCGTTGGCGGCGGAAACGCTCAGGGCGACAATGGCCAGGGCCAAGGCTTTCTTGATCATGTGCATAATCCTTGAGACACGAATGAGACGACGGCTCGTAAAATACAAACAAGAACCGTTTTCATTAATGTAACCAAATCAACTGACAGAACCCTGAACCTGAAGCCAGGAAAATCAGCGGATCATTGCGTTTGATCAAGCGGTGCAAGAGGTCCGGTTCGCCCCTTCAGAGTCCGAGAAATTTGAATGGCGCCGACGGCTGGAAGGCGCGAGTGGCGTCGCCCGCGTAGGTGTGGCGCTGGTCCGGCCCCAGGTCCAGCTTCAGCACCTTGCCGCTTTCCGGACTGAAATCCACGGCCTTGAGATCCACCCAGAACGTATTGGGCGTCAGCGCCGATTCGAAGAAGTACAGCTTGCGCTGATGGTCGAAAACAGTACGCCAGCGGGTGGACGAAATATTGGGCTGCCCGGGCGTGCTGATGCCGTAGGGCACCGAGACATTGCGTATCACGCTGAAGACGCTGGCCAGCGCCTTGTTGGGATCAGGGTCCTTGGGAATGGCGTTGATATAGAACGATGCCCGCACGAAACGATCGGCCGCGCGGTTGGTGCCCGGCAGCATGGTGGTGCCGCCGATCTGTTGCCAGTAAGCGTCGAGTGCCAACTGCTGCTCGAATTGAGGCGAGTTGGTCATCACCTGGTAGTCGCGGCTGTGGTGGATCACCTGGCGTCCGCCGATGTATTCGATGATGGCACTGTCGCCGCTCGCGTCCGAGATCGACAGGTGCAGCGTCGTCAGGCGGTCCTCCCCCGGCACGTTGTCCGAGACGATGGTGTAGGGCTCCTGTTCCAGCGCCGCCACGGCCTCCTTGACGGTGGCGTAGTTGTCCAACACGTACTGCGCCCACGCGGCGATGGTCAGCCCGGGCTTGCTCCGCGCGTCGAACTGCGGATACTGCGATTCCGCCAGCCACAGCAGATTGGCGCTCAGGCCCGCTTCGTTCACGCCGTCCGTGGTGGAGACGTCATAGCCGGACGTGACCACGCTGCCGTAGCGCGAGGTCCAGCGCAGGGAATTCGGGCCGGCCTCGCCGCTGCGCGCCATGCCGCGAGGCAGCACCCACAGGTTGCTGGTGATGTCGTTCTTCCAGTCCATCGAACGAGCCGTGACCACTTGATCGCCGGCGCCGTGGAAGACCACGCGCGTGCAGGCCCAGGCGGCAGACGACGCGGACAGGACCGTCAGCCCGGCCAATGCGGTGCAGGCCAAGCGGGAAAACGCCTTGTTCAGTCTCATGCATGCGCTCCTGGGATTCTGTTCTTTCACATGCCGCGCGCCAGGGCCGGCGCGCGAGGATGAAAAACACCCCAAGAACCGGACCGCTATCCGGCTGTTGGGGTGCTTGATCGATGAGGCCGCGCAGGGCACGGCCCCGCCGCTACTTGCGTCCGGAACCTTGCGTGCCGCCCGGCGTGAACGGGAAGGTCGAAAACATGGCGCGCGTCTGATCCTGCATCTGGTCCTGCATCTGCACGAACAGATTCTTGCTCTGGTCGATGTAGTTGTTCATCATGTTCTGCAGCATGGGCGTCTGCACGTTCATGAACTGCGCCCAGGCCTCGGGACCGAACTGGCTGCCGTACAGGCCCTTGGACTGTTCCGCCATGCGCTGCTGGATTTCGATGAAGGCCTGGATGTTCTTTTCCAGGTAGGAACCCATGATGCCCTGCATGGCATGGCCGTAAAAACGGATGATCTGCGAAAGCATGTTCGACGAGAACATCGGCATGCCGCCGCTTTCCTCTTCGAGAATGATCTGCAGCAGGATGCTGCGCGTCAGGTCTTCGCTGCTCTTGGCATCGACGACCTGGAATTCTTCATTGGCCAGGACCAGTTGCTTGACATCTGCCAGGGTGATGTAGGTGCTGGTCCGGGTGTCGTACAGACGACGGTTGGGGTACTTTTTAATCAGGCGCAGGCTGGCGCCGGTTTGTGCTTGCGTCATGGTTGTCCCCGGATCGGGCGATCTCTAAGGCTTGGAATAGGGTTAGTGTAATCCGGAGGGCCCTCTCCCCGAGGCCCTCCGGTACCGACGGGCCGCCCGCTGGCGGCCCGCGATGCGTCAGCCCATGTGCAGGCCGCCGTTGAGCGAGAAGTCCGCACCCGTCGAAAAGCCGGACTCGTCCGAGGCCAGCCACGCCGTCATGGAAGCAATTTCCTCCGGCGTGCCAAGGCGGCGCACCGGGATGGTGGCAACGATTTTTTCCAGCACGTCGGGACGGATGGCGCGGACCATGTCGGTGCCGATGTAGCCGGGCGAAATCGTATTGACGGTGACGCCCTTGCTGGCCACTTCCTGGGCCAGCGCCATGGTGAAGCCATGGATGCCGGCCTTGGCCGTGGAATAGTTGGTCTGGCCGAACTGCCCCTTCTGCCCGTTGACCGAGCTGATGTTGATGATGCGGCCCCACTGACGCTCGACCATGCCTTCGATGACCTGCTTGGTCACATTGAACAGGCTGTTCAAGTTGGTGTCGATGACCGCGCGCCAATCATCGGCGCTCATCTTGCGGAACAGGCCATCGCGCGTGATGCCCGCATTGTTGACCAGCACGTCGACCGGGCCCAGTTCCTTCGTGACCCGTTCGAAGGCCTCTACCGTGGAGTCCCAGTCGGACACGTTGCCCACGGACGCGTAGAACGTATAGCCCTGCGCTGCCTGCTCGTCCAGCCATTGCTGGTAATTGCGGCTGGGGCCGCAACCTGCCACCACGCGAAAGCCTTCCTTGGCCAAGCGCTGGCAAATAGAGGTGCCGATACCGCCCATCCCGCCTGTTACGTAAGCCAGTTTTCCGCTCATTGGACTTCCTCCTGTGTGCGACGGACGCCTCGTTAATTAACCTTCTTCTATCCGGGCCTAACCGCTGGTCGCGGTTTCAGGCTGCCCGGACTTTCACATACCTGCCAGGCGCCGGCTCTATCGGCCGGTACTTGGCATTGCCCAATTTTTCACGCGCCTTGACCTGCTTGCCCGAATGGCCCGACAGCCAGCCAGCCCAATCGGGCCACCAGCTGCCCGGCGTTTCGACGGCCTGCGCGAACCATGCGTTCGGATCGCCAGGCAGATGATGGCCCGACTGTTCGAGCTTGTCAGCCGCCCAATAGCTGCGGCGCTTCTTGGCCGGCGGATTCACCACCCCGGCGATGTGGCCGGAAGCCCCCAGCACGAAACGCTGCGGGCCGCGCAGCACCTGAGTGGATGCATAGGCCGAGACCCAGGGCACGATATGGTCCTCGCGCGACCCGAAGATGTACGCCGGCATTTCCAGCCGCGTCAGGTCCAGAGGCATGCCCGCGGCTTGCGCGCGGCCCGGCACCTTGAGGTTGTTCTCCAGGTAGGTATTGCGGAAATACCAGGAGAAGAACGGTCCGGGCAGATTGGTGCTGTCTCCATTCCAGAACAGCAGATCGAACGCAGGCGGCTTCTGGCCCTTCAGGTAGTTGCCCACGACATAGTTCCAGACCAATTCATTGGGCCGCAGGAACGAGAAGGTGGTGGCGAGGTCACGCCCGGGCATCAGGCCGCCCTGGCCCAGTTGATGGTCGCGCAGCAGCGCATGGGCCTCGTCGACGAAGACGTTCAGGACGCCGGTATCGTGGAAATCGAGCAGCGAGGTCAGCAGGGTCAGCGAAGCCACGGGGTGCTCGCCGCGCGCCTCGGCCAGCGCCAGCGCGGAGGCCAGCATCGTGCCGCCTACGCAGAAGCCCAGCGCATTGACCTGCGGCTGCTTGGTAATGTCGCTAGCCACGCGCAGCGCCTGCAGCACTGCGTCGTCCAGATAATCGGACCAAGTCGCGCGGTCCACGCCATCGGTATCGCTGGACACCGGATTGCGCCATGAAATCAGGAACACCGTATAGCCCTGGCCCACCGCGTGCCGCACGAAGGAGTTCTCGGGCTGCAGGTCCAGGATGTAGAACTTGTTGATGTTGGGCGGCACGATGACCAGCGGACGCTCGTGCACGGTGGCCGTCGACGGCGCGTACTGGATGAGCTGGAACAGCCGGTTTTCGAACACCACTTCGCCCGGCGTCACCGCGACGTTGCGGCCGATCTCGAACTGCGATTCGTCCGTCTGCGTGATGCGGCCTTTCTTGACGTCGCCCAGCAGATTGGCCAGCCCTTCGTTGAGCGCGCGTCCGGCGCTTTCAACGATGGATTGCTGGGCATCCGGGTTCAGCGCGAGGAAGTTCGACGGCGACAGCGCGTCGACCCATTGCATGATGGAAAAGCGCAGGCGGTCGCGCATGGGCTCGCTGACCTGGGCTGCATCGACCATGCGCGACATGGCGCGGGCCGACAGCAGGTAGGTATGCGCCAGCAGCAGGTGCGAATGATGGGAGGCCCAGGCATCGCCGGAAAAGCGGCGGTCTGGCGGCGGCGCAAGCGCGCCACGGCGGGCGTCATCGCAAAGGCGTTGCCACTCGCGGGAGAATTCGGCCTGTATGTCGGCCAGGACTTCCGGTGCCACGCTCACCGGAATGGGCCCTGCGGAGAGATTGGCATTCACTTCGACACCTTGTTATCGAAACTACGCGATTGATGTTGCATTCCGGGTCCGGGGCTGTCAATGCGGGTATACAAGGAGGCCTGCCAGGGTACGCCGCAAGCCCAGCCGCGGGCCTTGCGCCAGATCAAACCCCGCCGAGCCAGGCCAGCAACACCATGCGTCCGGTTTCGCCATCACGGCGGTACGAGAAGAATCGATCGGCCCCGGCCACCGTGCACAGTCCGCTCAAGGAGACATCTTGTACTCCGGCGCGGCGCAGGCGGAAATCAGCCAATCCGGCGAGATCGGCCAGCCATTTTCCGGATAGCCCGGGCCGCGGCGTGAAGTAGCGCAAGGCCGCGGGATCGTCCTGGGAGAAGGCATCCAGCACGTCCTGGCCGACCTCGAACGCCTGCGGACCGATGCCCGGTCCGACCCAGGCGCGCCAGCCCGAAGCCTGCGGCGCCTTGGCGCGCATGGCGGCCAGCGTATGTTCCAGCACGCCGCCCGACAGGCCGCGCCAGCCGGCATGCGCCGCGCCCAGCACCGTGCCTTGCGCGTCGGCGATGACCACCGGCAGGCAGTCCGCCACCATGACGGCCAGGACGCGGCCGGGCCGCGCCGTGACGCTGGCATCGACCGCCGGCTCGTCCGGGAGGTCGGCCTGATCAGCGTCCACGACTTCGCTGCCGTGGACCTGGCGCAGCCACAGGGGTTCGGCGGGCAGCGCGGCACGCACGCGGCGCCGGTTTTCAATGACCGTGTCCGGATCGTCTCCAGCGCGGCGACCCAGATTCAAGGTGTCGTGCGGCGCGACGCCGACGCCCCCTGCCCGGGTCGTGCAGAAATAGTTCACGCCCGCCCATTCCGGGCCTGTCACTACCGGCAGGCCTGCCACTACGCGTTCCATGCGATCTCTTCCTGGACCAAGCCCATGTCGGGAGGCACGGCTGCGGCGAACTCGACTTCGCCGCGGCCGCCCGGATCTTCGAAATGCAGCGCGCGCGCATGCAGCATCTGCCGCTGCGCGCCCACGATGTTCTTGCCGCCGTAAAGCGTATCGGCCAGCAGCGGATGCCCCAGGCTGGCCATGTGCACGCGGATCTGATGGGTGCGGCCGGTTTCCAGGCGGCACACCACTTCGGTGACGCGGCCGCCGGGATCCGCTTCGCCGCGGCGAGCGGGCGCGTAATGGGTAATGGCCGGCTTGGGCGCCACCGGGCGTTCCACGCTCATGCGCACCGGCACGCGCGAATCGCGGCCGATGGGACGATCGACCTTGCCGGCCGCGGCCAGCCAGCCATGGGCCAGCGCCACATATTCCCGGCCCATGCTGCGCGCCTGCAATTGGCGCACCAGATGCGTCTGGGCAGTTTCGTTGCGCGCCACGACCATCAGGCCGGAAGTGTCCTTGTCCAGGCGATGCACGATGCCGGCACGCGCCACCTGGGTCAGTTCGGGATAGCGGTACAGCAGGCCGTTTAGCAGCGTGCCGCTCCAATTGCCGGCGCCGGGGTGCGTGACCAGGCCCGCGGGCTTGTTCACCACGATCCAGTCGGGGCTTTCGTCGACGACTGCGAAATCGACGGGTTCGGGCGCGAAAGCCAGGGATTCAGGCGCGGGCTGAGGCCAGACGGTGAGTTCATCACCGGGACCGACCGTCTGGCGCACCTTGCCGGGCCTGCCGTTCACGTGGACGTTGCCGGCCTCGATCCAACCCTGCAGCCGGCCACGGGAATGCTCGGGCAACAGCCCCGCCAGCACCTTGTCCAGCCGGTCAGCGCGCGTGCTGGAAGGCACGGTTACAAATTGCGGTTCCCCCTGGGGAGAATCCTCGGAATTACCCAGGAGTTCATCATCAGAAACGAGATCCGCGCCGGAGGCTGTATCAGACATGGAGACAAATCATATAATCAGCCTTGCATGCTAACACCAAGGATACGATTCTCGTGATTCACCACTCCGCAGCTCCCTCGAATCCCGCCTCCCGAAGCGGGCCGGTTTTGCGCGTGGTTATCGCGCTGTTTGCCGTCATGGTCATCGCCGGTTGCGGCTCGACCAACAGCAAATATGACAAGACCACCAACTGGAGCGCCGAACAGCTCTACGCGGACGCCAAGGCTGAAATGTCTTCGGGCGGCTGGAAAGAAGCGCGCGAGCGGCTGACCGCGATCGAAAGCCGCTACCCCTTCGGCGTCTACGCGCAGCAGGCCCTGCTTGAGCTCGCCTACGTCAACTGGAAGGACGGCGAAAACGAACAGGCCCTGGCCGCCATCGACCGCTTCCAGCAGCTCTACCCCAACCATCCCGGCACCGATTACGCCCTCTACCTGAAGGGCTTGATCAACTTCACCCCGGCCAGCGCCTTCATGAGCAGCATTACCGGCCAGGATCCCGCGGAACGCGATCCCAAGGGTCTGCGCGCGTCCTACGACGCGTTCAACGAGCTGATCAAGCGCTACCCGGACAGCAAGTACACGGTGGACGCCGAGAAGCGCGTCGCCTGGCTGGTCAACACCATCGCCATGAACGAAGTGCACGTCGCCCGCTACTACTATGAGCGCGGTGCCTACGTGGCCGCCGCCAACCGCGCGCAAACCGTCATCACCGACTTCGAAGGCGCCCCCGCCACCGAGGAAGCGCTCTACCTGATGGTCGAGTCCTACGACAAGCTCGGCATGACCGAACTGAAGAACGACTCGCAGCGCGTGTATGACAAGAACTTCCCCAACAGCGAATTCAAGACCAAGGGCCTGAAGGCCGACAAGAGCTGGTGGAACCCCTTCAACTGACATATCAGTTGCCGCACCGAAGAAAGCCCCTGCCACGCAGGGGCTTTTTTCATGCGGGCGCGCCGCGCCGCAAGGCCTGTGGCGGTTGCCCGTAAATGCGGATGAAGGCGCGGCGCATGCGTTCCGTGTCACCGAAACCCACCCGGCGCGCGATGGCGTCCATGCCGGCTTCGCCTTCTTCCACCAGTTCGCGTGCGGCCTCGGCGCGCACCCGCTCCACGGCCTTGGCCGGAGTCTGGCCGGTTTCAAGCTTGAACTGGCGGCAGAATTGGCGCGGACTCAGGCAGGCCACGGCGGCCAGGCGCTCGATGTCCAGCACTTGATCCAGATGTTGGCCGACGTGGGCCAGCACCTCGCGCATGCGTCCGCTGGCCGGCGCCAGGTCTTGCAGGACCGAGAACTGCGATTGCCCGCCCGTGCGCCGGTGATAGACCACCATCTCGCGGGCGGTGGCTCGGGCAATCGCCTCGCCGTGGTCGGCCTGCACCATGGCCAACGCGAGATCGATGCCGGCCGTGATGCCCGCCGAGGTCCAGACTGTGCGGTCTTCGACATAGATGCGATCCGCCTCCACCGCCAGTGCCGGATGGCGCTGCTGCAATTCGGCGGCGTGGCGCCAGTGGGTCGTCACCCGGCGCCCCTGCAGGATGCCGGCCTGCGCCAGCACGAAAGCGCCCGTGCAGACGCTGGCCACGCGCCGTCCGCGCGCATGCGCGCCGCGCAGATAGGCCAGCATGGCCGGCGCAGCCTGGGGCTCGCGCGCGCCCTGGCCGCCCGGCACCAGCACGGTATCGGCGCGCAGGCCACGCCAGGGGCGCGTCAGCACGGGCACGCCAGCCGAGCAGCGGACCGGCCCGCCCTCGGCTGACACCACGGCTACCTCATAGGCACCCGGCACCAGTTCGGCGGCGATCTGAAAGACTGACAGCGGCCCGGCCATGTCGAGCAGCTGGAAGTTCGGCACGGGCAGGATGCATACTCTGTGAGTGGCCATGGCAAGAAACGAGGGAAAATAGTCATTCTTGCCATAGTTTCGGGCGCTAGAGTGGGGCCTGTCAATCCTCCGGACCTGCTCCTGCCATGAACGCTTCCCTGCGCGGCCTGCGCAATGCCCGCATCCTCGCCGTCTGCCAAGGCCTGTACATCGCGGCGATCTCCATCGACCTGACCCTGACGGCGCTGACCGGCCAGATGCTGGCGCCGCATCCGGCGCTGGCGACGCTGCCTTTCGCGCTGATCACGGTGGCGGGCGCCGCGGTGACCTGGTATGCCTCCTTGCTCATGCAGCGCATCGGCCGGCGCGCCGGTTTCATATTGGGATCGCTTGCGGGCGCGGCCGGCGGGCTGATTTCCGTGGCCGCGGTCTTCGCCAGCGACTTCTGGCTCTTTTGCCTGGGCACGGCGCTGGTCGGCGTGTTCCAGGCCTTCGCGCAGTACTACCGGCTGGCGGCCGCGGACGCGGTGCCCGCCGAAGCCAAGAGCCGCGCCATCTCCGTGATTCTGACCGGCGGCGTCATCGCGGCCATTGCAGGACCGGCGCTGGCCGCCTGGGCCAAGGACATCTTTCCCGCCGCGATCTTCTCTGGCGCCTATCTGATGGTGGCCCTGCTGGGAGCGGCCAGCGCGCTGCTGCTCCTCGCCTACCGCGACCAGGAAGCCGACGGCAGCCAGCCCGCCGACACGCAGGCCGCGGGCCTGCCGGCCCGTCCCTTGGGCGAAGTCATGCGGCAGCCGATATTCGTGGCGGCGCTGGCCAACAATGTCGTGGGGTCGGTCTCGATGATGTTCGTCATGACAGCCGCGCCGCTCGCCGCTGTGGCCTGCCAGCACAGCATTGCCGACGGCGCCAGCATCATGCAGTGGCACCTCATCGGCATGTACGCCCCGGCGTTTTTCGCCGGCGCGTTGATCAACCGGCTGGGACTGCCGCGCGTGCTCGGCATGGGCATGGCGCTGAACGCGGCCTGCTCGCTGATCGCGATGCAATCGACTTCGCTCACGGCCTTCCATGCGGCATTGTTCTGCCTGGGCGTGGGCTGGAACTTCATGTTCGTAGGCGGCACCACGCTGCTGGCCCAATCCTACCGTCCCGCCGAACGGGCACGGGTGCAAGGGGCGGCCGAGATGCTGCGCTATGCCACCACCGCACTGGCCACGCTGGCCGCCGGGCCGGCGCTGGCGCGCATGGGCTGGGAGGCGCTGAATGCCGCCATGCTGCCCATCGTGGGCCTGGCCGCGGTCATGACAGGATGGTGGGCGCTGTCGCGCAGGACGGAACGGGTCGTCGCCTGACCATGCCGGCGAGCCTCATTGCGGCGACGCAATCATCAGGCGGGGCCACCATTTGGCGGGGCCACCTCCTGGCGTGTCTTCTGACACAGCCCCGCTTCTAGCCCTGCGGTTCCTGCTTGCGCCGGTAGAACGCCAGCACTTCTTCCAGCTCGCGCGTCCGCGCAAATGGCGGCAATCCGCGCCACAGTCGCTTGCCGTAAGGCTTTTCGACCAGGCGCGCATCGCCCACCATCAGCACCCCCCAATCGGATTCCGTGCGGATCAAGCGGCCCGCGCCCTGCTTGAGCGAAATCGCGGCTTCGGGCAACTGGTATTCCGAAAACGGATTGCCGCCCTGCGCGCGGCAGGCGCGCAGCCGCGCCTCGATGACGGGATCGTCGGGCGGCGCGAACGGCAGCTTGTCGATCGCCACAAGGGTCAGCACATCGCCAGGCAGGTCGATGCCTTCCCAGAAACTGGCGCTGCCCACCAGCACCGGATGCTCCAGCTTGCAGAAGCGGTCCAGCAGGTCGCGGCGCGTGCCTTCGCCCTGCTTGAGCAAGGGCCATTCATGTCCGGCATCGTCGAAGGCGTCGGCCAGCAGGTTGGCGACCTTGTCCACGGCACGCAGCGTCGTGCACAGCACCAGCGTGCCGCCGGGACTGGCCTCCAGCAGCGGCAGCAGCGTCTGCACGAAACGGTCGAGGAACTGCGGCGATTGCGGTTCGGGCATGCCGCGCGGCACGAACAGCAAGGCTTGTTCGGGATAGTCGAAGGGCGATTCCCACTTGCCCGTGCGCGCCCTCTCCAGCCCCAATTGGCTGGTGAAGTGGGTGAACTCGCCGTTCACGGACAAGGTGGCCGAGGTCATGATCCAGGCCTGGCCCGGCTTGCGGTATTTGGAAAAGGCCTGGGCCACCGACAGCGGCGCCGAATGCAGGCGCACGTGATGCTGGCCGTGCTCGACCCAGCGCACCGCGGGCCCGGACCATTGTTCCGCGGCGGCAGCGCCTTCCAGGATCGCGACGGGCGTGGAGAGTCCGTCGCCCAACGCCGATTGCATCGCAGGCTCGGGCGCCTGGTCGTCGCGGCCCCAGCCTTCGTCGCCGTGATCCGCCGTCGCCCGTCCTGGCGTGGCCCAGCGCTTGAGCCGCACCGAGATCTCGGCGCCGCTGCGCGCGGCCGCCATCAGGTCCGGGTGCTTTTCGGCCACCGCGCCCAGCGCCTTCGCGGCGCCGTCCACGGCCTCGCGCAGCGCCAATAGCGCTTCGTCGAATTCCTCGGGGTTGGGGATGGCCTCGAAGGTGGCCTTGCGGCCAGGCATCTTGTCCAGCGGCGCACAGACCAGGCGCAGCTCGCGCGCCGCCGTTTCCACATGGCGGCTGACGTCGCTCCATTTGGCGGCCTCGCGCGCATAGGCCAGGCCGGCCGCTTCCATCGCGCGGCCAAAATCCAGCAGTTGGTGCGTGGACACGCTGCTGCCCAGGAAGCGGGTGGCGGTATCCGGCAACTGGTGCGCTTCGTCGAAGATCACGGTATCCGCCTCGGGCAGCAGATCGGTCACGCCCTCTTCGCGCAGCACCAGGTCGGCCATGAACAGGGCGTGGTTGACCACCACCACGTCGGCTTCTTGCGCCTGGCGGCGCGCCTTCACCACGAAACAGTCGCGAATGCGCGGGCATTCCTGGCCCAGGCAGTTCTCGCGCGTGGAGGTCACGCGCTGCCAGATGTCGGCGTCTTCCGGCACCTGCGCCAGGTCGCCGCGATCACCCGTCTTGGAGATGCCGGCGAACACCTGGATCTGGCGCAGCTGCTGGATTTCGGTGCGCGACTTCAAGGCGCGCTCGTCGCCCTGCAGGCGGTCCAGGTGGTAATGACAGACGTAGTTGCCGCGGCCCTTGAGCAGCGCGGCGGTCACCGGCGCGGCCAGCGCCGCGCGCACGCGCGGCAGGTCGCGGGCGAAAAGCTGGTCCTGCAGGGTGCGGGTACCGGTGGAAATCAGCACCTTGCCGCCCTGGATGAAGGCGGGTACAAGATAGGCCCAGGTCTTGCCGATGCCGGTGCCCGCCTCGGCCACCAGGGTGGCGCGGTCCTGGATGGCTTGGCCTATGGCCTGCGAGAGTTCAACCTGCGAGGGGCGCGGCTTGTAGCCAGGCAAGGCCGTGGCCAAAGGCCCGTCGGCGTCGAAGAATTCGGAGATGTCCAGGTCCAGCATAGCGAGTCAACGGTGAACCGGTGCCGGTTGCGGTTCGGGCGCCAGACACATGTGTGGGAAAGGACCAAATGATACCCGCTGCCGGACCGCTGATTGGCCACCCGGGCAGCGCAAGGGGGACATATCCGTCCACCCTGGCACGTTTTGTAACAGCGGCTTATGGCACAATCCGCCCCTTGTTTTTCCTTTTTGTCGTCGTATCGAGATGTCTGAAACTTCCGCTATCACGTACGTCGCCGCCGGCGTCGACAACGCCCGCATCGTCGCGCAGCTCGCCACCGAGCTGGGCACGCGCGCCTCCCAGATCGCTTCGGCGGTGGAACTACTGGACGATGGCGCCACCGTGCCCTTCATCGCCCGCTATCGCAAGGAAGCCACCGGCGGCCTGGACGATACCGTGCTGCGCAATCTCGAAGTGCGCCTGGGCTATCTGCGCGAACTCGAAGAGCGCCGCGGCTCCATTCTTGAATCCATCTCGCAGCAGGGCAAGCTCACGCAAGCGCTGCAGCAGGAAATCGCCACGGCCGACACCAAGCAGCGCCTAGAAGACTTGTACGCGCCGTACAAGCCCAAGCGCCGCACCCGCGCCCAGATCGCCCGCGAAGCAGGCCTGGAGCCGCTGGCCGACGGCATCCTGGCCGATCCCGCCTGCGACCCCGCCGCGCTGGCCGCGCAATACCTGAATCCGGAAGCGTCCATCAACGACGCCAAGGCCGCGCTCGACGGCGCGCGCGACATCCTGGCCGAGCGCTACGCGGAAAACGCGGACCTGCTGGCCGACATGCGCGAACACCTGTGGTCCACCGGCCTGATCCATTCCAAGATGGTCGACGGCAAGGAAACCGAGGGCGCCAATTTCCGCGACTGGTTCGACTTCAACGAGCCGCTGCGCACCCTGCCCTCGCACCGCATCCTGGCGCTGCTGCGCGGCCGCCAGCAAGGCGTGCTGGAACTGCGCCTGGGCCTGGAAGCCGAACTCGAAGCGCAGACGCCGCATCCCTGCGTGGCCCGCATCGCCGGCTTCCTGAAGCTGGGTAACGGCCTGTTCGCACTGGACGCCACGCCGCGCGCCCGCTGGCTGGGCGAAGTCTGCCGCTGGACCTGGCGCGTAAAGCTGCTGACGGCCTTCGAAAGCGAACTGATCGGCCGCCTGCGCGAAAGCGGCGAAACCGAAGCCATCCGCGTGTTCGCCGCCAACCTGAAGGACCTGCTGCTGGCCGCGCCGGCCGGCCCCAAGGCCGTGCTGGGCCTGGACCCCGGCATCCGCACCGGCTGCAAGGTCGCGGTGATCGACCAGACCGGCAAGGTCGTGGACACCACCACCGTGTACCCGTTCGAGCCGCGCCGCGACCGCGAAGGCACCATCAACACGCTGGCCGCCCTGGTGGCGCGCCACAAGGTCGACCTGATCGCCATCGGCAACGGCACCGCCTCGCGCGAAAGCGAAAAACTGGTGGGCGACATGATGGAACGCTTCCCGAACCTGAAGGTCACCCGCGTGGTGGTCTCCGAAGCCGGCGCTTCCGTCTATTCCGCGTCCGAAACCGCCGCCCTGGAATTCCCTGACCTGGACGTGACGCTGCGCGGCGCCGTGTCCATCGCGCGCCGCCTGCAGGATCCGCTGGCCGAACTGGTCAAGATCGATCCCAAGGCCATCGGCGTGGGCCAGTACCAGCATGACGTCAACCAGCGCGAGCTGGCGCGTTCGCTGGACGCCGTGGTCGAGGATTGCGTGAACGCCGTGGGCGTGGACGTGAACACCGCGTCCGCCGCCCTGCTGGCCCGCGTGTCCGGCCTGAATTCCCTGCTGGCCAAGAACATCGTCGCCTGGCGCGACGAGAACGGCGCCTTCCCAACCCGCGAGATCCTGCGCAAGGTGCCGCGCTTTGGCGACAAGGCGTTCGAGCAGGCCGCGGGCTTCCTGCGCATTCCCAACGGCGACAACCCGCTGGACGCCTCGTCGGTCCACCCGGAAGCCTATCCGGTGGTCGAACGCATCGTCGCCAAGATCAAGGCCGAAGTGAAGCAGATCATCGGCCAGCGCGAAGCCCTCAAGGGCGTGTCGCCGTCCGACTTCACCGACGAGCGCTTCGGTCTGCCGACGGTGCGCGACATCTTCGCCGAACTGGAAAAGCCCGGCCGCGATCCGCGCCCGGAATTCAAGACGGCGCAGTTCAAGGAAGGCGTCGAGACCCTGAACGACCTGTACCCGGGCATGGTGCTGGAAGGCGTCGTGACCAACGTGGCCAACTTCGGCGCGTTCGTCGACATCGGCGTGCACCAGGACGGCCTGGTCCACATCTCGGCCCTGGCCGAGAAGTTCGTGAAGGATCCGCGCGACGTCGTGCGCGTGGGCCAGACGGTGAGCGTGAAGGTGCTGGAAGTGGACGCGGCTCGCAAGCGCGTGGCGCTGACCATGCGCCTGAACGACACCGCGGCGCCCGCCCGCCGCAGCGCCGACGCGCCCAAGGGCGGCGACCGCAACCGCCGGCCGCAGGGCGACGGCGGCCGCGGTGGTTCCGGCGCCGGCGCCGGCATGAACAGCGCCATGGCGGACGCGTTCGCCAAGCTCAAGCGCTGAGCGAATGCCGCTCCACGAAAAACCGGCGCCTGGTGCGCCGGTTTTTTTTACCTAGGGCTTACCCGTAAAGAGACGGGTTACTTGTGTTCGCTCAAGCCGCAACTATCAAAAATGATAGAAAATATCTAATTGTGTCCAAATAATAAGACCCGACGGCGCCAGGCCGCGCAGCGACACAAAGCCCCCCCGCGAGCAGGCGAGCCATGGCGCGCAACGCTTGCCGGGGAGCAGCACAACAACAACAGCAGCGCCCTGCCCTGAACGACCGGAGATCCGCCCCGCCATGTCCCATACCATCACACTTGCCGCCAATGAAACGGCAACCATCACTGAAAAGGAAGCCAACGCCAGCGGCGTCTACAGCGAAATCACCCTGGGCCAGTATTCGCACCTGCTTGTGGACGGCGCCGAAGTGAGCTTCAAGCACATCACGCTGGAGCGGCTGGGCAGCCGCGTCATCGAACTGAGCAACGGCGCGCAGTTGCACGTCGGCGCGCTGGGATTCGCCAGCATGGGGGCCAGCATCACTTACCGCATCGGCGCGGGTTGTGCGCTGACCTTCGACGCCAGCCAATGGGATCCGGAAGTGGTGGCCAACACCACCTTCGATTTCGCCAGCCAGGGCAGCGGCACATTGAAGTACTTTCCGTTCATCAACCCGGAATGGCTGGACTGCCCGAACGTCACGGGCTACACGGAAGGCGACATGCTCGAGATCGCCGGCCAGGGCAGCGCCCAGCGCTTCCAGGTGCGCGACGGGCGCATCGTGGCCAGCGCCCGCGCCGCCTGAACCTGCGGGCCGGCTTTGCGCCGGCCCCTGGGGCTTATTCCTGCGACAGCGACGACAGCGCGGCGCGCGCGCGCGCCAATGAGGCGCCGGATGCATCCTGCGCGCCCGCCGGCGCGGTCGCCACGGCCACACCGTCGATCATTGCGGCATAGCCTTGCCCGTCGGCCTGCAGCACCGCATCGGCCGGTTCCGACTGCAGGCGGCGCATCAGGGCGCCAGCCTCCTTCGGATCGGCGAAGCGCTGCGACAGCAGCAGTTCCTCGCCGTCGGCGGCCAGCAGGCGGAAGCGGAAGCCGCCGTCTTCATCGCGGAAGCTGACGAAGCGCGCGCCCTTGCCCTTTTCCTTCTTGGGCTGCGCGGCCCGGGCGCCCGACGCGGCATCCAGATTGCGCAGGCCCACCGCCTGGCGCAGCTCGTGCATGAACGGCGTGGCCAGCTTGCGCGCCTTGGCGGCGCCCGCCTGCAGGATGTCTTCGATGCGGCCAGGGTTGGCCATCAGGTCGAAGTACTTCTCGCGCATGGGCGCCAGCAGGTTTTCAAGATGGTCGTACAACGCCTGCTTGGCCTCGCCCCAGCCCATGCCCTCTTCGAGTTGCTTGCGCAGCGTGGCGGCCTGTTCGTGCGTGGCGAAGGCGCGGTAGATGGTGTACAGATGCGAATTCTCGGCGTCCTTGGGCTCGCCCGGCGCGCGCGAATCGGTCACGATGCGCATCACCGCCGCGCGCAGCGCGCTGGCGCCGCCCTCGAACAGCGGAATGGTGTTGTTGTAGCTCTTGGACATCTTGCGGCCGTCCAGGCCTGGCAAGGTCGCCACGTCCTCTTCGATCACGACTTCCGGCAGCGTGAAGTAATCGCGGCCATACAGGTGGTTGAAACGCTGGGCGATGTCGCGCGCCATTTCCAGATGCTGGATCTGGTCGCGGCCCACGGGCACCTTGTTGGCGTTGAACATGACGATGTCCGCCGCCATCAGCACCGGATACGAGAACAAGCCCATCGTGACGCCGTCGTCCGGTTCCAGGCCCTTCTCCGTGTTCTGGTCCACCGACGCCTTGTACGCATGCGCCCGGTTCATCAGGCCCTTGGCGGTGACGCAGTTCAACAGCCAGGTCAGTTCGGGAATCTCCGGGATGTCCGACTGCCGGTAGAAGGTCACGCGTTCGTGGTCCAGCCCCACCGCCAGCCAGGTGGCGGCGATTTCCAGGCGCGAGCGCGCCACGCGGGCGGGGTCGTCGCACTTGATGAGGGCATGGTAGTCCGCCATGAAGAAGAATGCGTCCACGCCGGGCTGCGCGCTGGCCTGAACGGCGGGACGGATGGCGCCCGCGTAATTGCCGAGGTGGGGAGTTCCAGAGGTGGTGATGCCGGTAAGGACGCGGGTATTCATGAGGCGAAGAGGCGTTTGCTAGGGGAAACGCCCAGTGTAACGTGCCGGGCGCGCGGCTACAGAACGGCCAGCACCGGCGCCGCCAGCGCGCACAGGCCGCCGGCGGTCAACGCGGCGCGAGGCCGGAACGTCAGGAACCAGATCAGCAGCAGCCCGGCAATGCTGAGGATGCCTATCCATTCGACCGTGCCATAGCTCCAGCCCCAAACCGCTGCCGAAGCGCACAGCGACAGGGCCAGCGCAGCCCAGCCGAACAGCCGCAGAGGCAAGCGGTGGCGCCGCGGCAAGGCCCGGTCGAACAGGTCTTCGTAGTGACGATCCATGCCCAGGCACAGGGCGGCAAAACCGGCATAGGCCAGGCAAAAGGCGGCAAGCGTCATGGCGTATCCCCTCTAGGTTCGTAGGCGGACTGGACAGGCTGGGACTGGGCTGCGGGCTTGATCGCGGCGCGGCCCTTGATTGGCGCCTTGGCGGCCGCCTTGCCTGCGCGGGCGGCCTTGCGCGCCATCCAGGCCAGCAGCAGCGCCCCGGCCAGGCAAGTCAGATCGAAACCCGCCATGACCCAGTCGCCCGTGGGCAGGGACACGCCCAGATGGCGCGAGGTCGTCAGGGCGTTGACCACCGGCACCAGCGCCAGAGAGGCCGCCGCGACAGCCAGCAGATCGCGCCACTTGCGATGCTGGAACAGGAAGGCGTAGACCAGCGACAGGCCCCAGACGGCAAAGAAGGCGCGCGATTCCCAGAACTGCCTGCCCGGCAGGTCGACGGGCAGCAGGCGGTTGGCCCAGAAAAAAGCGGCGACCGAGATGAACAGGCCCGCGATGGTGCCGGCATTGAGCGCATCCACCAGCCGCAACGAAAACGCTTCACGCGCGCCCGGACGCGCCTTCTGGCGCCGCTTGGCGATCCACAGGACCATGCCCGTGCCCACCATGGCCGTACCTGCCATGCTGACCAGGAAATATAGCCAGCGCAAGAACGGTTCCGCGAACAGGCCCAGGTGCAGGCCGACGATGACGCCCGCTGTCCGCGCGGTGGCGCCGAGCTCGTCCTCGCTTTCCTGCAGCGCGCCCGTAACGCCATCAAAGCGCATGTACGGCGCCAGCTTGCCAAACGACACGCCATCGGCGGCATCGCGCACCAGGGTCACGGTCGCGCCGGCATCGCCGGGATGGTTGACGGTGACGCGCCCCACCCGGCCGCCTTGCCAGTGCTGCTGCGCCTGCTCCACCAGCGGCGCGAGCGGAAGCAAGGGCGCGGGCTCATTGCGCGCGGGCGTGACCCTGAAGGACTTGAAGACGTCGTCGGAGTATTGGCGCGGACTTTCGTACACCGCCAGGATGCCGGCCGGCATCAACATGGCCATGAACAACACCAGCCCGCTGAACGTGATCATCAGGTGGAACGGCAGCCCCAGCACCGACAAGACGTTATGGCCGTCCATCCAGGCGCGCTGGCCGCCCTTTCTGGGCCGGAAAGTGAAAAAGTCGGTGAAGATCTTCTTGTGGGTGATGATGCCGCTGATGATGGCCACCAGCATGAACATGCCGGCGATGCTGGCGAGCCAGCGCCCCCACGGAAAGGCCGTTTCCAGTTCGAAATGGAAGCGGTAGAAAAAGTCGCCGCCGCGCGTCTCGCGCGCGGTCAAGGCCTGGCCGGTAGCCGGATCCAGCTTTACGCGCACGAAGCCGCGCTCGCCCGGCTTGGGCTTGGGCACCAGGTAGAGCACCTGGAGGTACGGCTCGCGGTCGGACGGCGGCGAGATGAACCAGCGCGTGGCGTCGGGCGCATGTTCGCTCAGGTAGCGCTGCGCCGCAGCCACGGACTGCGCCGCGGGCGCGGGCCGCACCTGGATCTCGGGCTGCATCCAGCTCGTGATCTCGGGGCGGAAGAACGCCAGCGTGCCGGTCAGGAACATCGCGAACAGCACCCAACCAAAGATCAGCCCCGACCACGTGTGCAGCCAGGACATGGATTGGCGCAGGCCTTCCTCGCCCTGCGCCTTTTCCACTTTCGCCTTCATGCCGCCCCCGTCATGCGGCCTACCGCGAACAGCGCGCCCAGCAGCGCGGCGGGCAACAGCACGCCCGCCCAGGCGCGCCAGGCATTGCGCGTGGCGAAGACCCAGATCACGCCGCAGGCATAGAACACGAAGGACAGCATTTGCGCCGTGATCACGGCGTCCGGCCGCCGCATGGGCAGCCAGATGGCCAGGCAGGCCGCAGCCGCCGACGCCAGCACATAACCGCCCAAAATGGCGGCCGCCGCCCTGGAAAAGACGGCCAGACGGTAGCGCATCATGCCTGCGCCGGCAGCGGGAGCTTTCACTGGGAAACGTTGAAGGTCAGAGTGGATACGTAACGGATCTTGGCGTAGGCCTTGCCATCGGCCTCGCCGGCCTTGTCTTCGACATGGGCGGCTTCGAGCACGTACTGGCCGGGCCATGGCGTGGTGATTTCGATGCGGCCGTTCTCATCGCTGTGGAAGCGCTTCTCCCACTTGGGCGGGCCGAACACGGTGACTTCCGTTTTCGCCAGCGGCTTGCCCTTGAACTGCAGCACGAAAGCGTTGGTCCCGGCCGCGACGGGCACGAGTTCCAGGTCCAGCTTGCCTTCGGTGTCCGCGCGGCCAGCCTTGGCGCCGTACTGCACCAGGGTGTCCTTGAACTGGTAGGCCTGGCGCAGGCGCACGTCACCCTTGCCCGCCGCCGCGAATTCGAGGAAATCCGCGCCCTCGCCCGAGGCCTTCAGCGCCTTGCCGTCGGCGCCCGTCACGACCGGCGCCACCATGATCTTGCCGAGCAGGCCGTCGCGCTTTTCGCGCACGTCGTCCGCCCATTCCCCGAAGTACGCCTTGGCCGGTCCCTCGGCGCTGCGTTCCAGCCAAACGAAATGCGCCTGCGCGGCGCCCGCCGCGCCCATGAGGGCGATAGCGGCCAAGGTTCTTGCGAATGTCATTGTTGATTTCCTTTAGAGGACCGAATCGAGCCAGCCCCGCGGCCAGGCCCGATTCGGAGGGTTTTAAATTATAACCATTCTCACTTCGAAGTAGCCATCCGTCTTACCAGCGATAGCGCAGGCTGGCCTTGATGGAGCGCTGATAGCCGTACCAGCACCAGGAATCGCCCGAGCACGACGCGACGTACTCCTTGTCGAACAGGTTCTGCACGTTCAGCGCCACCTGCATGCCCTTGAGCGAAGGCGATGCACGGCCCAGGTCATAGTCCAGCATCAGGTCGAACAGCGTGACCGACGGCACCTTCAGCGTGTTGGTCTCGTTGCCGTACGAGGAACCGATGTAGCGCACGCCGCCGCCCACGCCCATGCCCGCCAGCGGACCGTCCTGCAGTTGGTAGCGGGCCCAGGCGGAAGCCTGCTGCGAAGGCACGCCCACGGGCGCCTTGCCCTTCAGGTTCAGGCCCGCGGCGTTGGGGTAGCCCTTGGAGTACTCGTTGTCCATCAAGGAATACGCCGCCACCAGCGTCAGTCCGCGCATGGGCTCGGTCTTGGCTTCCAGCTCGATACCCTGGGTGCGCAGTTCGCCCGCCTGGATCGAGCAGCGCCCGCCGGCCGTGCCGCAGATATGGGTCGGATCCGGATCCGTGGTGGTCATGTTCTCGCGCCGGATGTCGAATGCCGCAACCGACAGCAGCGTGGCGCTGCCCGGCGGCTGGTACTTGATGCCGACCTCGTACTGGTTGCCTTCGATCGGCTTGAAGGGCGTGTTCTGCCAACCCGTGCCCGATTGCGGTTCAAACGATTCCGAATAACTGAAGTAAGGCGCCACGCCGTTGTCGAAGTTGTAGATCACGCCCAGGCGACCGGAGAATTTCTCCGCGTTCAGCGAGGACGGCGCGACCCGGCCGGTGGCGAGCGTGGTGGTCTCGCCCACCGTGCGCGACCAATCGTAGCGGCCGCCCAGCAGCACCGAGAGGCGGTCGATCTTGATCTGGTCCTGGAAGTACAGGCCGGCCTGATATTGCTTGGAGGTCGCGTCCGTCGAGAACGCCGGCGTCGGGATGTTCTGATGGTTGTCCGGGTTCAGCACGTCCAGCGCGGGCGCGGTGCCAAAGCCCGACAGCGTGTCGGTCTTGACGTGCTGGTAGTCAAAGCCCAGCAGCGCGGTATGCGCGAAGCGGCCGGTGTTGAAGCGCGCCTGCAGGTTGTTGTCCAGGGTCAGCGCGCCCACGTCCACGTCGGTCGCAATCGACGCGCGCTGCTGGTAGCGGTAGGTCTTGTCGGTGTAGCCGTAGTTATTGGTCATCGCGCCGTAGATGCTGCGGTACTGCGCTTCCGAGCGCGTCCAGCGCAGGCTCTGCGAGGCCTTGAAGGTGTCGTTGAAGCGATGCTCCAGCACATAGCCCAGCGAATAGCTCTTACGGTCGCTCTTTTCGAAGTTGGCGTCGCCGTCGTAGTAGTCCGCCGGCAGACGGATGCCGTCGGGCGCCGAGAGCAGCGTGCGCATGGCCGGCACGCTGCCGTAGGAACCCATGTCGGGATCGCGCTGGAAGTTCGTCAGCACCGTCAGCGTGGTGTCGCCGCTGGGCTTCCAGGTGAAGGCCGGAGACACGAAGTAGCGGCGCTCCTTGGTGTCTTTGACCTGGCCGTCGGACATATAGCCCGAGCCGACCAGGCGATACAGGAATTTGCCTTCGTCATCCACCGGGCCGCCGAAATCGAAATTGGCACGGCGGTAGTCATAGTTGCCAACCTGCACCTCGACCTCGCGCAGCGTCTCTTCCAGCGGGCGCTTGCTGACCTGGTTGACCACGCCGCCCGGACCGCCCTGCCCGTACATGACGGAAGCTGGCCCCTTCAGCACGTCCACGCGCTCCAGGCGATAGGTGTCCACTTGCGGCAAGGCGTCACGGCCGCCGAATACCCGCAGGCCGTCCAGGTAGGACGATGCCTGAAAGCCGCGCACGCTGAACTGGTCCAGGCGCGTGGCGGTGGCGCCGCGCGATTCCGTGGCCACGCCCGCGGTGTAACGCAGCACCTGGTTCAACGTCTGCGCGCCCTGCTCCGTGATCTGCTCTCGCGTGACAACCGATATCGACTGCGGCGTTTCGATCAGCGGAGTGTCGGTCTTGGTGGCGCTGGCGCTCACCGTGGCGACGTAGCCCACCGTCGTGATCGCGCTGTCGGACATGCCCGACACGGTCACCGGCGCCAGCGTGGGCGTATCGCCCGCGGACGCAGCAACCTGCACCAGCGTCCAGGTATTGCCCGATTGCGCGCGCGCCTGCAGGCCGCTGCCCGCCAGGATGCGAGAGAATCCCGCGCCCACCGAGTACGCGCCCGCCAACCCTTCCGAGCGGCGTCCGCGCACCAGCGCCGGGTCGAACGACAGCACCACGCCGGCGCTGCGCGCGAACTGCGTCAAGGCGTCGGCCAAGGGGCCGGCAGCGATCTGGTAGCTGCGTGGCGCGTTCGCGGAGGCGGGCGCCGATTGCGCCCAGGCCTGCGGCATGCCGGCGACGAGCCCGCCCGCGCACATGGCGGCCAGCACGGCGACGCGGCCGGCGGACAAGGGGGCGCGCAAGCGCGATTGAGATGAAGCGGACACAAAACTCTCCCTGTACGGTGGTATCTATCCCTGCCTTCCGTACGGGATCGGAAATCCTGCAAGCCGCAGGCAAGAAAATTTGTAACGCTCAAGCCTCGCGCGGACCGACCTGCAGCCAGTACTGCGTATGCCGCGTCACGCGGATGGGCAAGGCAGGCTCCAGCGCCTTGAGCGCGCGTTCGGCATCGTCCAGCGGAAACACGCCCGACAAGCGTAGGCCGGCCACCGCCGGATCCACCCGGATCATGCCCAGGCGCTGGCGGGCCAGGTACTGGGCGAAGTAGTCCAGGCGCCAGTCCTTGGCCACCACCAGCCCGTCGGTCCAGGCCAGTCGGTCGGGATCGGATGCGCGGCGGCCGACTTCGCCGTGCCCGGAGAACTCCAGGCGCTCGCCCGCTTCCGCGTGCGTGGCCACGCCGGCGCGCAACAGCACCACGCTGCCTTCGTACACGCCCAGTCGTGCGCCTTCGGCCGTGCGCCGCAAATCAAAGCGCGCCCGTTCGGCGCGCAATTCCCCATGGCCCGTGTCCACGCGCAACGCCGCCATGGCGGGTCGCATTTCAGTCCGTACCAGCACTTCGCCGCGCAGCAGGTCCATGCCGCGGGCATCGCCCTGCAAGTGCAGGCGCACCGCGCTGTCGCTGTTCAAGGTGATGTGCAGCCCATCGGCCACCGCGACCGCCAACCGTTCGCCGACGCCGGTGCTGAGATCGGCGGCCAAGCGTTGCCACGGCGCATGGCGATAGCCCGCCCAGCCGGTGACGGCCGTGCCGCCGATAGCCAGCAATCCACGTAGCACCGCGCGACGTCCATTCGACCGAGGCGCGGATAGCGCGGAATGCGCCAACGCCGCCGGCACGCGGCGCGCATCCTGGCTGATGCGCTGCAGGCGGTCCCAGGCCTGGCGGTGCGCGGGATCCTGCGCCAGCCATGCCTCGCACGACTGCCGCTCGCCCACACCGGCCATTCCAGATTGCAGCCGCACCCACCAGGCGATCGCCTGATCCGCCACCGGATCCGCGGCGCTAGTCATCAAACGCCGCGTAGCACGCGGTCATGGCGCGCACCATGTACTGCTGCACCGAACTCAGGGAAATTTCGAGCCGCCGGGCGATCTCGGGATAGGTCAGGCCGTCGAGCTGCGACAGCAGGAATGCGGACCGGGCCTTCGGCGGCAGTCCGTCCAGCAGGCGATCCAGCCGCGCCAGCGATTGCAATTGCTCGGCCTGCTCTTCGGGAGACGGCGCGTAGGCCTCGGGGATGGCGGACAGATAGGCAAGGTATGCCCGTTCCAGCGCCGCATGCCGTTGATGGTCCACCACCAGGCCCTTCGCGATGGTGGTCAGCAGCGCTCGGGCATCGCCGGCGCGAACTGCCTTGCGACCCTGGATCACCCGCAGGAACACGTCCTGCGCCAGATCTTCCGCGCGGTGCTCGCAACCCAGCCTGCGGCGCAGCCAGCCGAACAGCCAGGAGCGATGATCGCGGTACAGGCCATCGACGGGCGCGGCACAGGTATCGGTGCGCGCGGCCGATGCGGACAGGAAGGGGGAGGACACGTTGGAAACTGCGGTGCTGGACCTGAAGTCTCCAAATCTTAATTGATAATGACTTGTATTACCAATTTCAACCGAGATCCGCCCGAAAAATCCGGGCGGATGCGGCGCGGCTACAACGACACGGTGTGGCGGCGTTCCGATTCCAGGTACTCGCGCGACTGCATTTCCAGAATGCGCGAGACGGTGCGGTGGAATTCATTGGCCAGCGCGCCCTCGGTGTAGATTTCCTCGGGTTCGCACTCGGCGGACATGATGAGCTTGACGCGGTGGTCGTAGAACACGTCGATCAGCCAGGTGAAACGGCGCGCCTCGGAGGCCTGGCGCGGCCCCATGCGGGGCACGCCCGACAGGATCACCGCGTGGAAACGGTTGGCCAACTCCAGGTAATCGTTCTGCGAACGCGGCCCGCCGCAAAGCGTGGCGAAGTCGAACCACACCACCGATCCGCCCAGCGCCAGCGCGCGGATCTCGCGGTGCTCGATATGCAGCACCGGGTCCTGGGGCGGCGTATCGGCCAGGCTGTCGAACGCTTTCTGCAGTGCCTGCTGAGCATGCTCGTCCAGCGGCGTGTGATAACACTGCACCTGCTCCAGCGAACGGCGACGGTAGTCCACGCCGGCATCCACGTTCATGATGTCCATGCGCGCCTGGATCAGCTGGATGGCGGGCAAGATGCGGTCGCGGTGCAGCCCGTCCGGATACAGGGTCGAAGGTTCGTAGTTGGACGTCATCACGAAGGACGTGCCGTACTCGAACAGCTTGAACAGCAGGCGGTGCAGGATCATCGCGTCGGCCACGTCGGACACGTGGAATTCGTCGAAGCAGATCAGGCGATAGCGCTTGGCCACGCGCCTGGCCACTTCGTCCAGCGGATCCTGCATGCCCTTCACTTCTTCGAGTTCGCGGTGCACGCCACGCATGAACTCGTGGAAATGCAGGCGCGTCTTGCGCACCACGGGCACGGTGGCGTAGAAGGCGTCCATCAGGAAGCTCTTGCCCCGCCCCACTCCGCCCCACAGGTACACGCCGCGCGGCACGTCGGGCCGGTTCAGCAGCTTCTTCAACGCGTTCGAGCGCATCGACTTGAACTTGACCCATTCGTCGAAATAGCGCTGCAGCCGGTCGATCGCCTTTTTCTGGGCCTCGTCTGGCTGGTAGCCGCGCTCGGCCAGGGCGTGTTCGTAGTATTCGCTGACGTTCATGTGGGAGCAGGTAAAGCAGAATGAAAAAAGGGCGGATCCGTGAACCCGCCCCCGTCTTGCATCGGCTACGCGCGTATCAGAAGTTCAACGCGCGCTTGTCCACGGCCAATGCGGCTTCCTTCACGGCTTCCGACAGCGTCGGGTGCGCGTGGCAGATGCGGGCGATGTCTTCGGCCGCGCCACGGAATTCCATGATGGTCACGGCTTCCGAGATCAGTTCCGAGGCCATCGGGCCCACGATGTGCACACCCAGGACTTCGTCGGTCTTGGCATCGGCGATCACCTTGGCGAAGCCGGTGGTATCGCCCAGCGCGCGGGCGCGGCCGTTGGCCAGGAACGGGAAGCTGCCGGCCTTGTACTCGCGGCCTTCGGCCTTGAGTTGCTGCTCGGTCTTGCCGACCCAGGCGATTTCCGGCGAGGTGTAGATCACCCACGGCACGGTGTCGAAGTTGACGTGGCCGTGCTGGCCGGCGATGCGCTCGGCAACCGCCACGCCTTCTTCCTCGGCCTTGTGCGCCAGCATCGGGCCGCGCACCACGTCGCCCACTGCCCAGACGTTCGGCAGGTTGGTCTTGCAGTCGCCGTCCACGGCCACGAAGCCGCGTTCGTCCAGTTTCAGGCCCACGGTGTCGGCGTTCAGGCCGCCGGTGTAAGGCACGCGGCCGATCGAGACGATCAGCTTGTCGACCACCAGCTTCTGCTCGGCGCCCTTGGCGTCGACATAAGGCACGGTGACGGACTTGGCGGTCGCCTTGATCTCACCGATCTTGACGCCCATCTGGATGTTCAGGCCTTGCTTGGTGAAGGCCTTCAGGGCTTCCTTGGCCACTTGACCGTCAGCGGCGGCCAGGAATTCCGGCATCGCTTCCAGGATGGTGACTTCGGAACCCAGGCGGCGCCATACGCTGCCCATTTCCAGGCCGATCACGCCGGCGCCGATCACGCCCAGCGTCTTCGGCACGGCGCCGATGTTCAGCGCGCCGTCGTTGGACAGCACGACCTTTTCGTCGAACGGCAGGCCGGGCAACTCGCGCGCCGACGAACCGGTGGCGACCACCACGTGCTTGGCAACCAGGTCTTCCTCGGCGGTGCCGGTGACCTTGATGGCCCAGCCGCCGTCAACCTGGCCGGCGAACGCGCCCTTGCCATGGAAGAAGGTGACCTTGTTCTTCTTGAACAGGTACAGGATGCCGTCGTTGTTCTGCTTGACCACCGTGTTCTTGCGGCCGATCAGCGTGTCGAGCTTCAGGCTGACGCCCTTGACTTCGATGCCGTGGTCGGCGAAGTGGTGGTTGACTTGTTCGTAGTGCTCGGACGATTGCAGCAGCGCCTTGGACGGGATGCAACCGACGTTGGTGCAGGTGCCGCCGGGAGCCGGGCCGCCTTGGCCGTTCTGCCAGGCGTCGATGCAAGCCACCGACATGCCGAGCTGCGCGGCGCGGATGGCGGCGATGTAGCCGCCGGGGCCCGCGCCGATGACGACGACGTCAAATTGTTTGGACATAGTGTTCTCGCGTAGAGGTATTGAGTGGAGCACGCCCCGCCCTGCGGGCCGGCATGAAGCCGGCCGGGGCGCCGCAAGACCCTGGGGTCGCGTGGGCGCCGGGCCGGGGCGTCGAGATTACAGGTCCAGCAACAGGCGCTGCGGATCTTCCAGGGCGTCCTTCATGGCGACCAGGCCCAGCACGGCTTCGCGGCCGTCGATGATGCGGTGGTCGTAGGACAGCGCCAGGTAGTTCATCGGGCGGATGACGATCTGGCCGTTTTCGACGACGGCGCGATCCTTGGTGGCGTGCACGCCCAGGATGGCCGATTGCGGCGGGTTGATGATCGGGGTCGACAGCATCGAGCCGAACACGCCGCCGTTGGAGATCGAGAAGGTGCCGCCGGTCATTTCTTCAATGCCCAGCTTGCCGTCGGCCGCACGGCGGCCAAAGTCGGCGATGGTCTTTTCGATGTCGGCGATGGACAGTTGGTCAGCGTTGCGCAGGATCGGCACAACCAGGCCACGCGGGCTGCCGACAGCGATACCGATGTCGAAGTAGCCGTGGTAGATGATGTCCTTGCCGTCGATCGAGGCGTTGATCAGCGGGTACTTCTTCAGGGCGGCAACGGCAGCCTTGACGAAGAACGACATGAAGCCCAGCTTGATGCCGTGTTCTTTTTCGAACTTGTCCTTGTACTTGCTGCGCAGGTCGATGACCGCTTGCATGTTCACTTCGTTGAACGTGGTCAGGATCGCGTTTTCCTGTTGCGATTGCAGCAGGCGCTCGGCGATGCGAGCGCGCAGGCGGCTCATCGGCACGCGCTGTTCCGGACGGCCGTCCAGCGACAGCGTCGGGGGAGCGACCGGGGCGGCGGCCTTGGCCGGAGCGGCCTTGGCGGGTGCGCCGGCGGCCAGGGCGTCGCCCTTGGTCACGCGGCCGTCGCGGCCGGTGCCGGCCACGGAAGCGGCGTCGACGCCCTTCTCGGCCAGGATCTTGGAGGCGGCGGGCGAAGCCACGCCGGCAGCTGCCGACGAAGCGGGCGCGGCGGCCGGAGCGGCAGCGGCTTGCTCAGCGGCCTTGGGAGCTTCGGCGGCGGGTGCGGCGGCGGCAACGGCGGCCTTGCCGGCGGTGTCGATGCGGGCCAACACTTCGCCCGAGGTGACGGTGCTGCCGTCGCCCTTGACGATTTCAGCCAGCACGCCCGAGGCCGGAGCCGGCACTTCCAGCACGACCTTGTCGGTTTCGACTTCGATCAGGATTTCGTCCGCTTCAACGGCAGCGCCGGGCTGCTTCTTCCAGGTCAGCAGCGTCGCTTCGGAGACGGATTCGGAGAGTTGGGGGACGACGACGTCGGTAATAGCCATTTTGTTTGTTCCGTAAAGTTTGTGTTCTGGTCGCGCTGCGCGGCAAGCTTCGAAATCAAATCCCGGAAACCTGCGCGCGCGGCGCGTGCATCAAGCGCGTGTTACTTCGTCAACATGACCTTGAACTTGGGCGCGAAAGCCGTTTCGATCAGGGCCTTCTGCTGCTCCTGGTGCTTGGCCAGGTAGCCCACGGCCGGCGATGCCGACGCGGCGCGGCCGGCATAGCCCAGCTTCTGGCCTTCGACCATGTTTTCGTACACATGATGCTGAACGTAGAACCAGGCGCCCTGGTTCTGCGGTTCGTCCTGAACCCAGATCACTTCGGTTGCCTTCGGGTACTTGCGCAGTTCCGTTTCGAACGACTTGTGCGCGAACGGGTACAGCTGTTCGACACGGATGATCGCCACGTTGTCGGCGCCACGCTCGCGGCGGGCGTTGACCAGATCGTAGTAGACCTTGCCCGAGCAAGCCAGCACGCGCTTGACCTTGCTGGCGTCGATGGCCTCGTCGACTTCGCCGATGACCGGACGGAAGCTGCCGCCTGCCAGATCGGTCAGGGGGGAGCCGGCGTCCTTGTTGCGCAGCAGCGACTTGGGCGTGAACAGCACCAGCGGCTTGCGGAACGGACGGATCATCTGACGGCGCAACACGTGGAAGATCTGCGACGCGGAGGTCGGCTGGATCACCTGCATGTTGTTGTCGGCGCACAGCTGCAGGAAGCGCTCGATGCGGCCCGACGAGTGCTCGGGACCCTGGCCTTCGTAGCCGTGCGGCAGCATCAGGGTCAGGCCCGATTGGCGGCCCCACTTGGCTTCGCCGGAGCTGATGAACTGGTCGATCACGACCTGGGCGCCGTTGACGAAGTCGCCGAACTGGCCTTCCCAGATGGTCAGCGTGTTGGGTTCGGCGCTGGAGTAGCCGTATTCAAACGCCAGCACCGCCTCTTCGGACAGCACGGAGTCGATGACGGTGAACGGAGCCTGGCCTTCCGAGACATTCTGCAGCGGAATGTAGGTGCCGTCGTTCCAGCGTTCGCGGTTCTGGTCGTGCAGCACGGCGTGGCGGTGCGTGAACGTGCCGCGGCCCGAGTCCTGGCCGGTGATGCGGATGGCGTAGCCCGAGGACACCAGGGTGGCGAAGGCGAGGTGTTCGCCCATGCCCCAGTCCAGGTTCATTTCGCCTTTGGCCATGGTACGGCGGTCGTTCAGCAGCTTGGCGACCAGCGGGTGCACCGTGAAGCCTTCCGGCACGGTGGTGATGCGTTCGCCGATGCGCTTGAGTTCGGCCAGCGGCACGGCGGTGTCGGCCTGGTCGGTCCACTTGGCGCCCAGGAACGGCGACCAGTCGATGGCGTACTTGCTCTTGTAGTCGGTCAGCACCGGCTCGATGGTGCGCTGGCCGTCTTCCATCAGCTGGCGGTAGTCCTTCACCAGTTGGTCGGCTTCGCCTTCGGCCAGCACGCCTTGCGTGGTCAGCTTGTCGGCGTACAGCTTGCGCGTGCCGGGGTGGTGGCCGATGCGCTTGTACATCAGGGGCTGCGTCAGCGACGGGGTGTCTTGCTCGTTGTGGCCCAGTTTGCGGAAGCAGACGATGTCCACGACGATGTCGTGGCGGAACTGCTGGCGGTAGTCCAGAGCCAGCTTGGTGACGAACACCACGGCTTCGGGATCGTCGCCGTTGACGTGGAACACCGGGGCTTCGATCATCTTGACCACGTCGGTGCAATACAGCGTCGAACGCGAGTCGCGCGGGTCGGACGTGGTGAAGCCGATCTGGTTGTTGATGACGATGTGCAGGGTGCCGCCCGTGCCGTAGCCGCGGGTCTGGGCCAGGTTCAGGGTTTCCATGACCACGCCCTGGCCGGCGAAGGCCGCGTCGCCGTGCACCAGCACCGGCAGCACTTGCTTGCCTTCGGCGTCGCCGCGGCGTTCCTGGCGGGCGCGCACGCTGCCTTCGACCACGGGGTTGACGATTTCCAGGTGGGACGGGTTGAACGCGAGCGACAGGTGGACCGGGCCGCCACGGGTGGACAGGTCGCTGGAGAAGCCGTTGTGGTACTTCACGTCGCCGTCGGTCAGGCCTTCGGCGTGCTTGCCTTCGAACTCGGCAAACAGGTCGCCGGGCATCTTGCCCATGATGTTCACGAGCAGGTTCAGGCGGCCGCGGTGGGCCATGCCGACCACGATTTCCTGGACGCCGTTTTCACCGGCGTGGTTCACCACTTCGTCCATCGAGGCGATGAAGCTTTCGCCGCCTTCCAGCGAGAAGCGCTTCTGGCCGACGTACTTGGTGTGCAGGAAGCGCTCGAGGCCTTCGGACTCGGTCAGCTGCTGCAGGATGTGGCGCTTTTCTTCGGCCGAATAGGCCGGCGCGCCCAGCGTGGTTTCCAGGCGTTCCTGGATCCAGCGCTTGGCGGCGGGGTCGGAGATGTGCGTGAATTCGGCACCGATGCTGCGGCAATACGTGTCGCGCAGCGCCTTCAGGATGTCGCGCAGCGTCATGGTGCTGGCGGTCGTGAAGTAGGTGTTGGTGGCCGAGTAGGTCTGGTCCAGATCGGCTTCGGTCAGGCCGTAGAAGGCCGGATCGAGTTCGGGGATCGGGGGACGTTCCTGGCGCTTGAGCGGATCCAGATCGGCCCAGCGCGAACCCAGCGAGCGGTAGGCCGCGATCAGCGACTGCACCGAAACCTGCTTGCTGGCCACGCTCAGGTCGGGTTCGGCCGCGCGTTGCACGAAGGCATTGGCCTTGGCGCGCTGGGCGAACGATTCGACGATGGGAGCGTGGGCCTGGTCGCGGGTGGATTCCTGGCCGTCGGTGGCGGGAGCGTGTTGCAGCTGGTCGAAGTATTCGCGCCAGTTGTCAGGTACCGAACCGGGATTGTCGAGGTAGGCTTCGTAAAGCTCCTCAACATAAGGGGCGTTACCCCCAAAGAGATAAGACGTGGATAGAGATTCTATTTCCGAAGACATATCGCTTCACCTTTACGAGTGCTTCACTCGACACGATGCAGGAAAACCTTCCGCGACACGGGCTTCCCGTTAAGCGGATAGCAGGGGCAGAAGGCGCGTACAAGCCTTAAAAGCCGTATGGGATAAGAGTATAGCCCTTTGAGTTTAAGGACGTCTTCTTGCGTTTGCGTGACGCAAAAGCCCATTCGGAATGCCGTCATGCAGCAATGGAATGTCCAGCGAACACCTTCCATTGCGCCGTCTACGCGCCATCAATTTCTGGCAACCAAAAATGCCGCATTGCATCATTTTCACTGACAGAATTGCCAGTGTTGCGCGTTAGCCTCGTTCATATGGGCAACTCGGTGGTCGACAGGATCTCTTTCAGGACGAAAAAGGTGCGGATCTGGCGTACGCCCGGCAGCTTGATGATTTCGCCGGCGTGCAATTTGTTGAAACGTTCCAGATCGCGGATGCGCAGCATCAGGAAGTAGTCGAATTCGCCCGCCACCAGGTGGCATTCCAGGCAGCCGCTGATGCCGCGCGCCGCGGCTTCGAAATCGGTGAAGGACTCGGGCGTGGAACGATCCAGCACCACCCCGACGATGACCAGGGTGGCCATGTCGACCTCGGCGGGCTCGAGCAGGGCCACGGTTTTCCGGATGATGCCCTCGCTCTTGAGTTTTTCCACGCGCCGCAGGCAGGCGGCGGGGCTGAGGTGGACCCGCGCGCTCAATTCAAGGTTGGTGATCTGCGCATCCTGCTGCAGGGCGCGCAGGATGTGACGGTCGATGCGATCCAGGCTGGAAATGGCTGCCATTTAATCCGTCCCTAAAAAATTAAATTTCGCTTTTATTTTTGTACTTCAAATAATAAATATCATCTATTCAATTTAATAACCTTGGAACTCGAAAAATCATAAAAATACGCAATTGACGCCATATCCAGGCAGTTCCTATGATTTTTCCATCCGCGCCAACCGCGGCCGTCACAGGAGCCCCCCCATGGATCTGCAACGCTTTCCCCGCCATCGCCTGACCTTCGGCGACACCCCCATCGAAAAGCTCGACCGCCTGTCCGCGCACCTGGGCGGCAAGGTCGAGATCTACGCCAAGCGCGAAGACTGCAACAGCGGCCTTGCCTTCGGCGGCAATAAGCTGCGCAAGCTGGAATACCTGATCCCGCAGGCCCTGGAACAAGGCTGCGACACGCTGGTCACTATCGGCGGCATCCAGTCCAACCACACTCGCATGGTGGCCGCCGTGGCCGCCAAGCTGGGGCTGGCCTGCGTGCTGGTGCAGGAGAACTGGGTGGACTATTCGGACGCGGTCTACGACCGGGTCGGCAACATCATGATGAGCCGCCTGATGGGCGCCGATGTGCGCCTGGTGGATCAGGGTTTCGACATCGGCTTCCGGCGCAGTTGGGAGGAGGCTCTGGAGGACGTACGCAAGCGCGGCGGCAAGCCCTACGCGATTCCGGCCGGCGCATCGGACCACGAACTGGGCGGCTTGGGCTACGTCGGCTTCGCCGAGGAAGTGCGGCGCCAGGAAGCGGAGCTGGGATTCAAGTTCGACTATGTCGTGGTATGCGCGGTTACTGGCAGCACTCAGGCCGGCATGGTGGTGGGCTTTGCAGCCGATGGGCGCGCCGACCGCGTCATCGGCATCGACGCCTCGGGCACGCCCGAGCAGACCCGGGCGCAGATCCTGCGCATCGCGCGGCGGACCGCCGACCTGGTCGGGTTGGAAACTGCCATCGAGGAGCGCGACGTGGTGCTGGACACCCGCTATGCCTATCCCGCCTACGGCTTGCCGTCGGCCGAGACCAACGAGGCCATCCGCCTGTGCGCCCGGCTCGAGGGCATGATGACCGACCCGGTCTACGAAGGAAAATCCATGCAGGGCATGATGGACATCATCCGCCGCGGCGAGATTCCCGCCGGCTCGCGGGTTCTGTATGCGCACCTGGGAGGGGTGCCGGCGATCAACGCCTACAGCTTTCTCTACCGCAACGGATAAGGGCGCCTACGGCGCTTTCGCCTGGCCTTGCGGCGACCTGCGCTGAGCGGCCGGCCTCGAATGGCAGGGCTTGCCAGCCCCCGCCGTCCGCGCCCATGATGGATGCAGGAAGCGCAGCCCAGCCGGCGTATCCGCCGGCTGGGCTTTTTCCTGCCCGCACTTTTTCCGTGGCGCCGTTTCAGTCAGGGAAAAATCATGTACATAGTTTGTATACAAAACCAGGATTTCCAGCTATGGTGCTGATCATGAGGAAGTCGTCCGCCAACCCACGCCCGGCCGCCACGCGCCGGCGCACTCCGCCCGCCTGTTCATGACCGCCTACGATTCCACGCTCCCCTACCCCCGCGACCTGGCCGGCTACGGCCGCAATCCGCCGCATGCGCGCTGGCCGGGGCAGGCGCGCATCGCGGTGCAGTTCGTGCTGAATTACGAGGAAGGCGGCGAGAACAGCGTGCTGCATGGCGACGCCGGGTCCGAACAGTTCCTGTCGGAAATGTTCAACCCCGCCAGCTATCCGGAACGCCATCTCAGCATGGAAGGCATCTATGAGTACGGCTCGCGCGCGGGCGTCTGGCGCATCCTGCGGGAGTTCGAGAAGCGCGGCCTGCCGCTGACGGTGTTCGGCGTCGGCATGGCCTTGCAACGCCACCCGGAACTGACCGCCGCCTTCGTCGAACTGGGACACGAGATCGCCTGCCACGGCTGGCGCTGGATTCACTACCAACACGTAGACGAAGCCACCGAGCGCGAGCATATGCGCCTGGCCATGGACGCCATCACGCAGTTGACCGGCAGCCGGCCGCTGGGCTGGTACACCGGCCGCGACAGCCCGCGTACCCGGCGCCTGGTCGCCGACTACGGCGGCTTCGAATACGACAGCGACTACTACGGCGACGACCTGCCCTTCTGGATGCGCGTGCGAAAGACGGACGGCAGCGTCGTGCCGCAGCTGATCGTGCCCTACACGCTGGACTGCAACGACATGCGCTTTGCCTTGCCGCAGGGCTATTCGCACGCCGATCCCTTCTTCCAGTACCTGAAGGACAGCTTCGATGCGCTCTATGCCGAAGGCGACGAGGCGCCCAAGATGATGAGCATCGGCATGCATTGCCGCCTGCTGGGCCGGCCCGGCCGCATCACGGCGCTGCAGCGCTTCCTGGACCACATCGCCAGCCACGACCGCGTCTGGGTCTGCCGGCGGCTCGACATCGCGCGCCACTGGCAAGCGGCGCATCCCTATACCCCCAACGCCTGAACAGGACGGCCATGGCCCACACCCTAGCCCAACTCAATGCGGCGGCGCCCGCGGACGCCGCCGCCATGCTCGACGGCCTGTACGGGCACGCGCCCTGGATTGCCGAGCGCGCACTTGCCCACCGGCCGTTCCGCTCGCTGGCCGATCTGGGTCAGCGCCTGCGCCAGGCCATGAGCGCAGGCGATGCCGAGACCCGGACAGCGCTGCTGCGCGCCCATCCCGAGCTGGCGGCCACGCCAGGCGCGCCCCTGGGCGCGGATTCCGCACGCGAGCAGGAACTGGCTGGATTGGCCGGCTGCACGCCCGCCGAACTCGCGCGCCTGCAGGAGTTGAACGCCGCCTACAAAACCCGGTTCGGCTTTCCCTTCGTGCTGGCCGTGCGTGGTCCGCGCGGCGCCGGCCTGACGCGCCAGTTGGTGATCGACGAATTCGCCCGCCGCCTCGACAACCCGCCGGACCTCGAATTTGAAGAGGCTCAGCAGCAGCTGCACCGCATCGCCGAAATCCGCCTGCGCGAGCGCTACGACGCCGAACCTGCCATCGGCAACGACATCTGGGACTGGGGCGAGCAACTGGCTGTCCACAGCGACCCGGGCTACGCCGAAAAAGGCCAGCTCACCGTCACCTACCTGACCGCAGCCCATCGCGCCTGCGCCGCTCTGCTGTCGCAGTGGATGCGGGATTGCGGTTTCGACGAGGTCGGCGTCGATGCCGTGGGCAACGTGGTCGGCCGCTATCTGGCCGAGAACGCCGACGCCCCCACCCTCATGACCGGCAGCCATTACGACACCGTGCGCAACGCCGGCAAGTACGACGGCCGGCTGGGCATCTTCGTGCCGATGGCCTGCGTGCGCGAACTGCACCGCCAGGGCAAACGCCTGCCTTATCACCTGGAAGTCATAGGCTTCGCGGAAGAGGAAGGCCAGCGCTACCGCGCCACCTTCCTGGGTTCCGGCGCGCTGATCGGCGACTTCAAGCCCGAATGGCTGGACCAGCAGGACGCCGACGGCATCAGCATGCGCGACGCCATGGCGCAAGCCGGCCTGCGCAGCGAGGACATCCCCAAGCTGAAGCGCGATCCCGCGCGCTACTTGGGTTTCGTCGAGGTCCATATCGAACAAGGGCCGGTGCTCTACGAAATGGGACTGCCGCTGGCCGTGGTCACGTCGATCAACGGCTGCGTGCGCTATCAGGTCCGGATCAACGGCCTGGCCTGCCATGCCGGCACCACCCCCATGAACCGCCGCCGCGACGCGGCCACCGCCGCCGCCGAACTGGCCTTGTACGTGGAGCAGCGCGCCGCTCGCGACGGCGACTCGGTGGGCACCATAGGCATGCTGGAAGTGCCTGGCGGCTCGATCAACGTGGTGCCGGGCGAATGCCGCTTCAGCCTCGACCTGCGCGCGCCCAGCGACAAGCAGCGCGATGCGCTGGCGGACGACGTGCTGGCCGAGCTCGAGGCGATTTGCCAGCGCCGCGGCCTGCGCTATGCGCTGGAAGAAACCATGCGCGCCGCCGCCGCCCCCAGCGATCCCGCCTGGCAGCAGCGCTGGGAACGCGCCGTCGACGCCCTGGGACTGCCCGTCCACCGCATGCCCAGCGGCGCCGGCCACGACGCCATGAAGCTGCACGAGGTCATGCCCCAGGCCATGCTGTTCGTGCGCGGCCAGAATTCCGGCATCAGCCACAACCCGCGCGAGTCCACCTCCAGCGACGACATCCAGCTTGCCGTGCTGGCGTTCCTGCGCCTGCTCGACGACCTTGCCCACGACACCCAATAGCCGACCATGACCGACTACGCCCGACTCGACGCCTGGATTGACGCCCACTTTGACGAGGAAGTCCGCTTCCTGCAGGAGCTGGTGCGCGTGCCGACCGACACGCCCCCCGGCAATAACGCCCCGCACGCCGAACGCACGGCCGAACTGCTGCAAGGCTTCGGCCTGGAGGCCGAGGCCCACCCGGTGCCCGCCGGGGCCGTGCGGGACTACGGGCTGCAATCCATCACCAACCTCATCGTGCGCCGCGAGTATGGCGCCGGCGGCCTGCGCGTGGCGCTCAACGCCCACGGCGACGTGGTGCCGCCAGGCGAAGGCTGGGAACACGATCCCTACGGTGGCGACATCGACAACGGCAGCCTGTACGGCCGCGCCGCCGCCGTCAGCAAGAGCGACTTCGCCAGCTACACCTACGCCCTGCGCGCGCTGGAAGCCGTCGCCCGGCCCAGCCGCGGCGCGGTCGAACTGCACTTCACCTACGACGAGGAATTCGGCGGCCTGCTCGGCCCCGGCTGGCTGTTGTCGCAGGGGCTGACCAAGCCCGACCTGCTGATCGCCGCGGGCTTCAGCTACGAAGTCGTCACCGCGCACAACGGCTGCCTGCAAATGGAAGTGACGGTGCACGGCAAGATGGCGCATGCCGCCATTCCCAGCAGCGGCGTGGACGCGCTGCAAGGCGCGGTCGCGATCCTGAACGCGCTGTACGCGCAGAACGCGCGGTATCGCGAAATCAGGTCGGAGGTGCCTGGCATCAGCCACCCCTATCTGAATGTCGGCCGCATCGAAGGCGGCACCAATACCAACGTGGTCCCTGGCAAAGTCGTATTCAAGCTGGACCGCCGCATGATCCCCGAAGAGAATGCGGCCGAAGTCGAAGCCGACATCCGCCGCATCATCCAGGAAACCGCCGCCTCCATGCCCGGTATCAGCGTGGACATCAAGCGCCTGCTGCTGGCCAATGCCATGCGTCCGCTGCCGGGCAACCAGGCGTTGGTGCAGGCGATCCAGAAGCACGGGGAGGAATTGTTCGGCGAACCCATCGCCGCCATGGGCACACCGCTCTATACCGACGTGCGCCTGTACGCCGAAGCGGGCATCCCGGGGGTGATCTACGGCGCCGGACCGCGCACCGTGCTGGAATCGCACGCCAAGCGCAACGATGAACGCGTGGTGCTGGAAGATCTGCGGCGCGCCACCAAGGTCATCGCCCGCACGCTGGCCGACCTGCTGGACGCCGCCTGATACGCCCGCCCGGCAGGACCGGCCGGGCGTATCACGCCAGCTTCATCACCCGGCGCCAGAACAGGATCGCCACCAGCACGAAGACGGCCAGGCCCAGGAACGACGCCGTGTGCTCGAAGCCCGCGCCGGCGATCGCCAGCGGCGCTTCCGTGCCGGCCGCGCCGATGATGCCGGCCATCAGTACGCCGACCAGGCTTTCACCCACGATCAGGCCCGAGGCGATCAGCACGCCGCGACGGTTGGCCGCATCCGCAAACTGCTCGTAGGGCTTGCCGGCCGCAGCCGCGCGGCGGCGCAGGGCGCGTTCCAAAAGCCAGGCCAGGACCGCGCCGACCACGATGGGCGCGGCGACGGTGGGCGGCAGATAGATGCCGATACCCACGGCCAGCACCGGGATCCGGGCCACGCGGCAGGTGCGCTTCATGATCTCGTCGACCACGATCAGGCCCACGCCGACCGCCATGCCGATCAGGATCATGGTCCAGTTGAGCTGGTGCGTGAAGATGCCGCGCGCAATCGCCAGCATCAAGGTCGCCTGCGGCGCCGACAGGGCCTGCGCCGGGTCCATGCCCTCGCGCGGCATGGCGTCGGCAAAGCCGTAGGCGTTATAGAGCAGCTCCAGCACCGGCGAAATCACCGCCGCGCCGGCCACGCAGCCGATCAGCAGGGCCACCTGCTGGCGCCAGGGCGTCGCGCCCACCAGCCAGCCGGTCTTCAGGTCCTGCAGGTTGTCGTTGGAAATGGAGGCCACCGCCACCACTGCCGAGGTGCTGAAGATAGCCAGGGCGATCGCCATCTGCACGCCGTTCTCCGCGCCCAGCAGCTCGCCGCCCAGCGCCAGCATCAGGAGCGACACCAGCACGATGGCGACGATGCCCACGCCCGAGATCGGGCTGGTCGAGGAACCCACCAGGCCGGCCATGTAGCCGCAGGCCGCGGCCACCAGGAAGCCAAACACGAAAGCGAACAGCACGGCGTAGGCCACCAGCTTCCATATCGCCGCGGGCGACAGCGGCGCACCCGACAGGAACACCTGGAAGGTCACCACCAGGACCGCCACCAGCACCAGCGTCACCGCCGAGATCCAGCCGGCCGACAGGTCGCGCTCGGTGCGCGGCGCTTGTCCGGCGCGGGCCGCGCCCGCCTTGGTCAGGGCCGCGAACGAGGCCTTGACGCCGCGCGCCATCGGCATGAACAGCGTGGCCAGCGTCCAGATGGCGCCCACGCCGATCACGCCGGCGCCGATGAAGCGCACCTGCGAAGCCCACAGGCCCGTGGCGTACTTGGCCAGCGACACGTCCGCGGGCATGTCGCCCATGGCGGTCAGGATGGGTACGGCGATGCCCCAGGAAATGACCAGCCCGGTCAGCATGGCCAGACCCGCAACAATGCCGATCAGGTAGCCGGCGCCCAGCAGCGCCAACGAGAAGCCCATGGGCAGCCGGAACACCGCGCCGCCCAGCGCGAACCAGCCGCTGACGCTGTCGCCCAAGACCCGCAAGCCGCTGGCGGCGAAGCTGACCGCGGCAGCGACCACGCCGCCGGCGACGATGTCGCCCATGCCAGTGGCCGTCTTGGCCGGCGCCCGTCCGTTTTCCTCGGCCTCGTCCTGGGCGCGTTCGGCGCTGCCCACCCGCAGGATTTCAGCGGCCGCCACGCCTTCCGGATACGGCAGGTCGCTCTGCACCACCATCACGTGGCGCAGCGGAATGGTGAACATCACGCCGAGCATGCCGCCCGCCGCGCAGATGCCCAGCGTCTGCCAGAACGGGAAGCCCTGCCAGTGCCCCATCATGACCAGGGCCGGCAGGATGAAGATGATGGACGACAGCGTGCCGGCCGCCGAGGCCTGGGTCTGCACCATATTGTTTTCAAGGATGTTCGCGTCCTTGAACAGCCGCAGGACGGACATCGAGATCACGGCGGCCGGAATGGCGGATGAGAACGTCAGGCCCACCTTCAGTCCGAGGAAGACGTTGGAGGCCGTGAAGATGACGGTGATGATTGCGCCCAGGAGGATGCCGCGGAACGTAAGTTCGGGCAACGTGACCTCTGCCGGGACGCTGATGGGTTGGGTCATTGCAGTAATTCCTATCATGCCAGCCGCGAATTCTAGCGCCTTCGCGTCCACCCTGCGGCCACCCCCTCCGGGCGGCGGCCGGGCACATCCTCGGCAGAAGCTGCCGCAAGCCGCAAAACCTGCAACAGATTATGCTGAATTTCCGGAAATTTCCCCAAAATTTTGATTACCCATGCCAGGGGCTAGGGTCTAGCATGGACGTCATAACAGGAGACGACAAGACCATGCGCGACGCCAGTTCCGCCCGCCCCGGGCAAGATATCCAGCACGACGCCGACCCCGCCGAAACCGCCGAATGGCGCGACGCGCTGCAGGCGCTGGTCCAGGCGGAAGGTTCTGAGCGCGCAGGCTATGTGCTGGACAACCTGCTGGGCCATGCAGCGTCGCTGGGGCTGCGCGCCAACAGCCAGACCCGCACCGCCTACCTCAACACCATCCCCGCCGACCAGGAACCGCCCTTCCCCGGCAACCTGGCCGTGGAGGAGCGCATCGCCCGCATCAACCGCTGGAACGCGCTGGCCATGGTGGTGCGCGCCAACCAGGCGCACGGCGAGCTGGGCGGCCACATCGCCAGCTACGCCTCGGCCGCCGACCTGTTCGAGGTGGGCTTCAACCACTTCTTCCGCGCGCAAAGCCAGGACGGCCCGGGCGACCTGGTCTACATGCAGCCGCACTCGGCGCCCGGCGTGTACGCCCGCGCCTACCTGGAAGGCTTCCTCGGCGAAGAAGACCTGGCGCATTTCCGCCAGGAGATCACCGCGTCGGCCCGCGGCCTGCGCGGACTGTCGTCGTACCCGCACCCGTGGCTGATGCCGGACTTCTGGCAGTTCCCCACGGGCTCGATGGGCATCGGTCCCATCAACGCCATCTACCAGGCGCGCTTCATGCGCTACCTCGAACACCGCTCGCTGGTGCCAGGCGGCGACCGCAAGGTCTGGGGCATCTTCGGCGACGGCGAAATGGACGAACCCGAATCCATCGCCGCGCTGACCCTGGCCGCGCGCGAAAAACTCGACAACCTGGTGTTCGTCGTCAACTGCAACCTGCAGCGCCTGGACGGCCCGGTGCGCGGCAACGGCCGCATCATCGACGAACTGGAAACGCTGTACGCCGGCGCCGGCTGGAACGTCATCAAGCTGGTCTGGGGCAGCGACTGGGACGCCCTCCTGCGGCGCGACACCAATGGCGCCCTGGCGCGCGCTTTCGCCAATACCGTGGACGGACAATTCCAGACCTTTGCGGCCAACGACGGCGCCTTCAACCGCGCGCACTTCTTCAACCAGAATCCCGAACTGGCCGCCCTGGTGGCCGACTGGAGCGACGAGGCCATCGACCGGCTGCACCGCGGCGGCCATGACATGGTGAAGATCCATGCGGCCTACCACCGCGCCGCGAGCCATCGCGGCCAGCCCACGGTCATCCTGGCGCAGACCAAGAAGGGCTTCGGCATGGGATCCGCCGGCCAGGGCAAGATGACCACGCACCAGCAAAAGAAGCTGGACGACGAGGCGTTGCTGGCCTTCCGCGACCGCTTCGCGCTGCCGATCTCGGACGCCGACTGCCTGGCGCTGAAATTCTACCGCCCGGCCGAAGACAGCGCCGAACTGCGCCACCTGCAAGCGCGCCGCGCCGCGCTGGGCGGCCACATTCCCCGCCGCAACACCGAGGCTCCCCGGCTGGCGCCGCCGGACGCGGAACACTGGGCGCGCTTCGCGCTGGCCGCGGACGGCAAGGAAATGTCGTCCACCATGGCCATCGTGCGCATGCTGACCGCGCTGCTCAAGGACGCCGCCGTGGGGCCGCGCATCGTGCCTATCGTGGCCGACGAGGCGCGCACCTTCGGCATGGCCAACCTGTTCCGCCAGATCGGCATCTATTCGGCGCAAGGCCAGCTCTACGAACCCGAGGACATAGGCTCGGTGCTGTACTACCGCGAGGCGCGCGACGGCCAGATCCTGGAAGAAGGCATTACCGAGGCCGGCGCGATTTCCTCGTGGACGGCCGCCGGCACCAGCTACTCGGTCAACGGCCTGCCGATGCTGCCCTTCTATATCTATTACTCGATGTTCGGCTTCCAGCGCATTGGCGACCTGATCTGGGCCGCGGCCGACCAGCGCACGCGCGGCTTCCTCATCGGCGCCACCTCCGGCCGCACCACCCTGGGCGGCGAAGGCCTGCAGCACCAGGACGGCTCCAGCCACATCATTGCAGCCACCGTGCCCAACTGCCGCGCCTATGACCCGGCCTACGCCTTCGAGGTCGCCGTCATCGTCGAACACGGCATGCGCCGCATGCTCGACGAACAGCGCGACGAGTTCTACTACCTGACCGTCACCAACGAAAACCTGGCGCAGCCCGACATGCCGGCGGGCGAGGACGTGCGCGAGGGCATCCTGCGCGGCATGTACCGCCTGCGGCCCGCGCGCGCGCAGGCCCAGGTGCGCCTGCTGGGCGCGGGCCCGATGCTGCGCGAGGCGGAACTCGCGGCAGAACGCCTGCAGGCCGATTACGGCGTGGACGCGGAGGTCTGGAGCGTCACCAGCTACTCCGAGCTGGCGCGCGCCGGCCGCGAAGCCGAACGCGCCCGCGCGCTGGGCCTGCCGGCCAGCGTCGACTGGGTCCGGACCTGCCTGGGCGCAAGCAACGCCCCGGTCGTCGCAGCCAGCGACTACGTGCGCGCCGTGCCCGAGCAAATCCGCGCCTGGGCACCCGCGCCCTACCGCACGCTGGGCACCGACGGCTTCGGCCGCAGCGACACCCGAGCCCAACTGCGCGACTTCTTCGAGGTCAGCGCGGACTGGATCGTGCTGCACGCCCTGGACAGCCTGGACCGCCAGCAAGATGCCCAGGCGCTGCGCGCGCGCTTGAATGCCGGCGCGCGCCAGACGCCGCCTTGGGAACTGTAGGATTGCCATCCGCGATGCAGCGAGGTTTTGCGCAAAATCGTCCATTCGCTGCACCGCAACAACCAAGCACCCGCGCTTTCTGTTGAAATACGGGTGTTCCCAAGCATTTCCAAAAAAATACGGCGGGCCGCGAGCCCGCCTTTTGCAATCCGATTTCCTTTCCATTTAGCGCCCTCAAGGCCTGTATCCCATGGACGAAACTCTCACCAAAATGGCGTTGGACTACCACGCCTACCCCACCCCCGGCAAAATCTCGGTCACCCCGACCAAGACCCTGGCCAACCAGGACGACCTGTCCCTGGCCTACTCCCCCGGCGTGGCGGCCGCCTGCATGGCCATCTTCGACCAAGGCGATGACGCCGCCTCGAAGTACACCTCGCGCGGCAACCTGGTGGGCGTGATCACCAACGGCACCGCCGTGCTGGGCCTGGGCAACATCGGCCCGCTGGCCGCCAAGCCCGTGATGGAAGGCAAGGGTTGCCTGTTCAAGAAGTTCGCCGGCATCGACGTCTTCGACATCGAACTGGCCGAGAACGATCCCGACAAGCTGGTCGACATCATCGCGGCGCTGGAGCCCACCCTGGGCGGCGTCAACCTCGAGGACATCAAGGCGCCCGAGTGCTTCTATATCGAGAAGAAGCTGCGCGAGCGCATGAAGATCCCCGTCTTCCATGACGACCAGCACGGCACCGCCATCATTTCGTCGGCCGCCATCCTGAACGGCCTGAAGGTCGTGGGCAAGGACATCGGCAAGGTCAAGCTGGCCTGCTCGGGCGCCGGCGCCGCCGCCATCGCCTGCCTGGACCTGCTGGTCCACCTGGGCGTCAAGCGCGAGAACATCTACGTGGTGGACTCGCGCGGCGTGATCTGGGACGGCCGCGACGAAAACATGGAGGCCAACAAGAAGCGCTACGCGCAGAAGACCGACGCGCGCACGCTGGCCGACGTGGTCAACGGCGCCGACGTGTTCCTGGGCTGCTCGACCGCCGGCGTGCTGACCGCCGACATGGTCAAGACCATGGCCGCCAGCCCGCTGATCCTGGCGCTGGCCAATCCGGAACCGGAAATCCGTCCCGAAGTGGCCAAGGCCGCCCGTCCGGACTGCATCATCGCCACCGGCCGTTCGGACTACCCGAACCAGGTCAACAACGTACTGTGCTTCCCCTTCATCTTCCGCGGCGCCATGGATGCCGGCGCCTCGCGCATCACGGAAGAAATGAAGCTGGCTTGCGTCAAGGCCATCGCCGAACTGGCGCAAGCCGAACAGAACGACGAAGTGGCCCGCGCCTACGCCGGCCAGGAACTGTCGTTCGGCCCGGACTACATCATTCCCAAGCCCTTCGACCCGCGCCTGATCGTCCAAATCGCGCCGGCCGTGGCGCAAGCCGCCGCCGACTCCGGCGTGGCCGCCCGTCCCATCGAGGACATCGAAGCCTACCGCCAGAAACTGATGGGCTTCGTGTACCACTCGGGCCAGCTGATGCGTCCGCTGTTCGCCCAGGCCAAGAAGGCGCCCAAGCGCGTCATCTACGCTGACGGCGAAGACGAACGCGTGCTGCGCGCGGTGCAGACCGTGGCCGATGAGAAGCTGGCGTTCCCGATCCTGATCGGCCGCCCGGCCGTCATCGAGATGCGCATCAAGAAGTTCGGTCTGCGCCTGGTCGCCGGCCAGGACTTCGAGATCGTCGATCCGGAAGACGACAGCCGCTTCAACGAGACCTGGGCTGCGTACTACCAGCTGAAGGGCCGCGAAGGCGTGACGCCGGCCATCGCCAAGGCGATGATCCGCAAGCACAACACGCTGATCGGCGCGATGCTGCTGCGCCGCGGCGACGCCGACGCGCTGCTTTGCGGCGTGGCCAGCAAGTACGACAACCAGCTCAAGTACATCGATGAAATCATCGGCAAGAAGGAAGGCCAGACCTACGCCGCCCTGAACGTGCTGATGCTGCCCGACCAGACGCTGTTCGTCACCGACACCCACGTCAACGAGAACCCCACGGCCGAGGAAGTCGCCAGCATCACCATCCAGGCCGCGGACGAAATGCTGCGCTTTGGCGTGGTGCCGAAGATCGCCCTGCTGTCGCACTCCAACTTCGGCAGCCGCGTGACAGAATCCTCGCGCAAGATGGCCGCCGCGCGCCAGATGGTGCAGGACCGCGCTCCCGACCTGGAAGTCGACGGCGAAATGCACGCCGACGCCGCCCTGTCGGAAAAGATCCGCGTCCTGGCCTACCCGGACAGCACGCTCAAGGGCCGCGCCAACTTGCTCGTCATGCCCACGCTGGACACCGGCAACATCACGTACAACATGCTGAAGATGACCGGCAGCAATGGCGTCGCGATGGGTCCGATCCTGCTGGGCGCGGCTCGCCCCGTGCACATCCTGACCACCAGCGCCACCGTGCGCCGCATCGTCAACATGACGGCACTGGCCGTGGTGGACGCGCAGCAGGAAGCCGCCGAGGCCGCCAAGAAACGTCGTTGATAAGCGACCGCCGCTAAGGCAATGAGCGCCCCTCGGGGCGCTCTTTTTCATTCCGGAGGGGCCGCCACCAAGATAGCTGCCCTACCCGCGCTGATGGTAAAAACCAAGTTCGACCTTGTCTTCTGGAGTCAACATGCTGGCCGACGCTTTGTATGCCTGGTTTCACTACCTGGCCATTTTCCTGCTCGTGGTGGTCCTGACGGCCGAAGCCGTGCTGCTGCGGCCCGATCTCAGCGCCAGCGGCCTCAAGCGCCTGGTCATTTATGACCGCCTCTATGCGCTGAGCGCCGTGGTCGTGCTTGTCACCGGCGTGCTGCGCCTGACGCTGGGCATCAAGGGCGCCGCGTTCTACATGAGCAATCCCTGGTTCCACGCCAAGATCACGCTCTTCGTCATCATCGGCCTCTGTTCGATCGCGCCTACGATGACATTCCTGCGCTGGGCCAAGCAATCCCGCCAGCAGCCGGGCTTCTTGCCCGCCGCGGCCGACATCAAGCGCGCTCGCCGCTGGGTCATGATCGAATCGCACCTGTTCATCTTCCTGCCACTGTTCGCCGTGCTGATGGCGCGCGGCATCGGCGCATAAGGCAGGCTCCCCGGCCTGCTGCGTGGTTCAGGGGCAGGCCGCGCGGCTGGGCTGCGGCTCCTCGTCGCCCACGATGATGGTGGCGAAGTGGAACACGCCCGCCTCGTCGTTCTTGAGCACGTCCACGACCTCGCCGGCCAGCGTCTGCATGACCGACATGCCCTCGGGCACGTCGGCCTGACCGTCACGCCGGGCAACTTCGCCGTCCCAGGGACTCAGCACCAACACGCCCGGATACGGCTCGCGCGCATCGCCGCGGCCGCGCCGCGCCGACTTGACCTGGGTGCCTGCGGCATAGCTCACGCCGCCGAACCGCGTCGGGCAGGCCAGTTCCGCGTCGCTGACCCGCAACAGGCGCCGCGCCTCGTCGAGGTACAGCCGGGGCTCGCTCAAAGGCAGCCCGAATATCTTGACCGCCACCGGGTTCTTGACCTCGATGCGCCAGCGATCCGGATCGCGCGATCCATCGGTGTAGACGGTGCCACTCGAGCCGTAGACGATGGAACCCGGCGCAAGGTCCACGGTCTCGACCCGGTTGCCCGGGCCCAGCACGCACTTGTCGAACGCCTTCATGGCGCCGTCGCTCGCCACCTCGAATTCAATGTCCTGTGTGGCGTCGCACTGCCAACCCTGCACCGCCTGGCTACCCGCGCCGCGCAGGATCACATTGCGCGGGTAGCGGCGCAGCAAGGCGTAGGTTTCGTTGTCGTAATCGGTGTTGAGATAGCGCCGGGCGCTCGACGCCAGTACCCCGTACATGGCCACAGGCTGTGGAAACTCCGCTTCGAGATAGGTTTCCAGTTGCCCTTCGTCCTGCAGCTTCAGTCGCGTTCCCGCTGGCATGGCAATGCCGCCGACCGTGGTGGTTTCCTGCAGCGTGATATTGCGGGCGGCCTCCGCACGGGCGCCCTCCCGCTCGATCTGCCAGACCACCGTCTGGACCCAGGCATAGAAAGCGAACGGCACAGCCAGCACGATCGACGCCAGAGCGGAAGTCTTCCAGTACTTGCGTACGGTGCGGCGCGCGCCCGCGCTCACCGCCAAGACCACGGCCCAGCCGAGCAGCAGCAGGCCCGCAAGAAAACCCAGGGAAACGAAGATGTAGAAGCCGGCGGAAGGCAATGCTATGGGAATCATGGCATGGATGATAAACGCCAAACCCAAACGCCAAGTTCAGACACCGGGTCGCCCGCCCGTCTTCGCACGGCAAACGGCAACAAAAAACCGCCCGAAGGCGGTTTCTTGGTCAAGCCAGGCAGCAGCGTATCAACGCTTGTCCATCGGCGGCACGTCGCGCGTGACCGAACCGGTGAACAGCTGGCGCGGACGGCCGATCTTGTAATCGGGATCCGACAGCATTTCGTTCCACTGGGCGATCCAGCCCACCGTGCGGGCCAGCGCGAAGATGGCCGTGAACAGCGAGGTCGGGATGCCGATGGCGCGCTGGACGATACCCGAGTAGAAGTCCACGTTCGGGTACAGCTTGCGCTGGACGAAGTACGGATCCGACAGGGCGATGCGTTCCAGTTCCATGGCCAGCTTGAACAGCGGGTCGTTTTCCAGGCCCAAGGCCGAGAGCACTTCCTTGCAGGTTTCCTGCATCAGCTTGGCGCGCGGGTCGTAGTTCTTGTAGACGCGGTGGCCAAAGCCCATCAGGCGCACGCCCGAGTTCTTGTCCTTGACCTTCTCCATGAACTCGCCGACCTTGGCGATGCCGCCGTTGGCTTGCAGTTCTTCCAGCATCTGCAGGCAAGCTTCGTTGGCGCCGCCGTGAGCCGGGCCCCACAGGCAAGCCACGCCGGCCGAGATGGCGGCGAACGGGTTGGTGCCCGACGAGCCGCACAGGCGCACGGTCGAGGTCGAAGCGTTCTGCTCGTGGTCGGCGTGCAGGATGAAGATGCGGTCCAGCGCGCGCTCGACGACTTCGTTGACCTTGTAGTCTTCGCACGGCGTGGCGAACATCATGCGCAGGAAGTTGCCCGTGTAGGACAGGTCGTTCTGCGGGTAGATGAAGGGCTGGCCTTGCGAGTACTTATAGGCCATCGCGACCAGCGTCGGCATCTTGGCGATCAGGCGGATGGCCGAGATGTGGCGATGCTGCGGGTTCGTGATGTCGGTGGAGTCGTGGTAGAACGCGGACAGCGCGCCGACCAGGCCGGTCAGGACGGCCATCGGGTGCGCGTCGCGGCGGAAGCCGCGCAGGAAGAAGTGCAGCTGCTCGTTCACCATCGTGTGATGGGTCACTTGCGAATCGAAGTCGGCCTTCTGGTCCTTGTTGGGCAGTTCGCCGTTCAGGATCAGGTAGCAGATGTCCATGAAGTCGCAATTGACGGCCAATTGCTCGATGGGGTAGCCGCGGTACAGCAGTTCGCCCTTGTCGCCGTCGATGTACGTGATGCCCGATTCGCAGGCGGCGGTGGACATGAAGCCGGGGTCAAACGTGAACATGCCCGTCTGGCCGTACAGCTTGCGGATGTCGATCACATCCGGACCAACCGTACCCTTGTAAACAGGGAACTCAATGGGGGCGCTGCCATCCGAGAAGGATAGAGTGGCTTTTTTGTCAGACAGGTTCATGTTCATTCCTCTCAATTAATCAGAGCGCGCGCATCTGGCCAATGATGCTCCGAAGCCTGGGCGTGTCCAGCGCGCCCTCAAGCTCTTTGCGGGCCAGCAGCAGATCGAGAAGGTCGTTGTCTCCCATCTCGAAAAGCTGCGTCAATGCCGCCACGTCATCATCGGTAAGCTCAGCCTCGTGGGCATCCAGATACCGGGTGATGATCAAGTCGTTTTCGAGCAAACCGCGGCGCGCCCGCCAACGCAAACGCGCCCGCTCCAATTCAGTTAGCTTGCTCATCTTTCCATACACCTAAAAAAAGCCCCGGCGCCGCACCCGCTACGCGGGTTTGCTGTCCCCGAGGGGACGTTTTTGCCTTGGGACAGCCCGGCGGCAATAACGCCGCCGGAGGCAAAAATACGCTTGTTCAAAACTAGACCGTGCGGCGAACCATCAGTTCCTTGATCTTGCCGATCGCCTTGGTCGGGTTCAGTCCCTTGGGACAGACGTCGACGCAATTCATGATGGTGTGGCAACGGAACAGGCGGTACGGATCTTCCAGGTTGTCCAGACGGCTGCCCGTGGCTTCGTCGCGGCTGTCGGCGATGAAGCGGTAGGCTTGCAGCAGGCCGGCCGGGCCGACGAACTTGTCCGGGTTCCACCAGAACGACGGGCAGGAAGTGGAACAGCACGCGCACAGAATGCACTCGTACAGGCCATCCAGCTCTTCGCGCGCCTCGGGCGACTGCAGACGCTCTTTTTCGGGCGGCGGCGTGTCGTTGATGAGGTACGGGCGGATCGAGTGGTACTGGTTGAAGAAGTGCGTCATGTCCACGATCAGGTCGCGGATGACGGGCAGGCCCGGCAGCGGACGCAGAACGATGGGTTCCTTCAGTTCGCGCAGGTTGGTGGTGCACGCCAGACCGTTCTTGCCGTTGATGTTCATGGCGTCCGAACCGCACACGCCTTCACGGCACGAGCGGCGCAGGGCCAGGCTGTCATCGACGTCGTTCTTGATGCGCACCAGCGCATCGAGCAGCATCTTGTCGGTCGGCTGGAGTTCGACTTCCAGCTTCTGCATGTACGGGCGCTCGTCCTTGTCCGGATCGTAGCGGTAGATTTCGAACTTGACGATTCTCTTGTTGCTCATAGTGGGCTCAATCCGGACTTAGAAGGTACGCGCCTTGGGCGGGAAGGACTCGACCGTCAGCGGCTTCATCTGCACGGGCTTGTAATCCAGGCGGCTGCCTTCGGAGTACCACAGCGTGTGCTTCAGCCAGTTTTCGTCGTCGCGCGTCGGGTGGTCGTCCAGCGCGTGCGCGCCGCGGCTTTCGGTGCGGGCGGCGGCCGACTTGATGGTGGCGCGGGCCACTTCCGTCATGTTCGCCATTTCCAGCGCCTCGACGCGCGCGGTGTTGAACACCTTGGACTTGTCCTTGAAGTAGATATTGTCGGCTTGCTTGGCCAGATCTTCGATCTGGGTCACGCCTTCGTTCAGCAGTTCCAGCGTGCGGAACACGCCGCAGTGGCGCTGCATCGAGAAGCGGATGGCATTGCCGATGTCCTGGGTCTTTTCGCCCGAGGTGCGCGATTCCAGCTTGTTGACGCGGTCCAGCGAGAATTCGACGGCTTGCTGCGGCACGGGCTGGTGCGCGTGCTGGCGTTCCGGATGCGAATTGACGATGTGGTTGCCGGTGGCGCGGCCGAACACGATCAGGTCCAGCAGCGAGTTGGTGCCCAGGCGGTTGGCGCCGTGCACCGACACCGCGGCGCATTCGCCGATGGCGTACAGGCCGTTGACGACCTTGTTTTCGCCATTTTCGCGCGACAACACCTGGCCGTGGTAGTTGGCCGGAATGCCGCCCATCTGGTAGTGGATGGTAGGAACGACGGGGATCGGTTCCTTGATCGGGTCCACGTTGCCGAACTTGATGGCGATTTCGCGGATCGAGGGCAGGCGCTTGTTGATGACGTCGGCGCCCAGGTGATCCAGCTTGAGGACCACGTAGCTGCCGTCCGGACCGCAGCCGCGACCTTCCTTGATTTCCTGGTCCATCGAGCGCGACACGAAGTCACGCGGAGCCAGGTCCTTCAGCGTGGGCGCATAGCGCTCCATGAAGCGTTCGCCATCCTTGTTCAGCAGGATGCCGCCTTCGCCGCGCACGCCTTCCGTGATCAGCACGCCGGCGCCGGCCACGCCGGTCGGGTGGAATTGCCAGAATTCCATGTCCTGCAGCGGGATGCCCGCGCGGGCGGCCATGCCCAGGCCGTCACCGGTGTTGATGAAGGCGTTGGTGGAAGCGGCCCAGATGCGGCCGGCGCCGCCGGTGGCCAGCACCGTGGTCTTGGCTTCCAGGATGTAGATTTCGCCCGTTTCCATTTCGAGGGCGGTCACGCCCACGACGTCGCCCGCTTCGTTGCGCAGCAGGTCCAGCGCCATCCATTCGACGAAGAACTGGGTGCGCGCGGCGACGTTGCGCTGGTATAGGGTGTGCAGCAGCGCGTGGCCGGTGCGGTCGGCAGCGGCACAGGCGCGCTGGACCGGCTTTTCACCGAAGTTGGCGGTGTGGCCGCCGAACGGACGCTGGTAGATGGTGCCGTCGGGGTTGCGGTCGAACGGCATGCCGAAGTGTTCGAGCTCGTACACGGCGTTCGGCGCTTCGCGGCACATGAATTCGATGGCGTCCTGGTCGCCCAGCCAGTCCGAACCCTTGACGGTGTCGTACATGTGCCAGTACCAGTTGTCTTCGCTCATGTTGCCCAGCGAAGCGCTCACGCCGCCTTGCGCGGCAACGGTGTGCGAACGCGTGGGGAACACCTTGGACAGCACTGCAACGGACAGGCCCGCCTGGGCCAATTGCAGCGAACAACGCATGCCGGCTCCGCCGGCGCCAACGACCACCACATCAAACTGGCGGCGCGGCAGGGATTTCATGACAGAGACCACGGCTTAAATGCTCCAGAGGATTTGCGCGAAGTAAACGACCGAACCGACCAGCCAGAGGATCGTCAGCACTTGCAGCAGCAGGCGCACGCCCACCGACTTGACGTAGTCCATCCAGATGTCGCGCACACCAATCCAGGCATGCCAGGCCAGCGCAATGAATGCAAGGGTGGCCAGGATCTGGCCAACCGGAAGAACGCCCACGTAGAAATTGAACAGTGCGGTCCAGTGTTCGTACGTGAAGGCCGGCATCATCAGGATGCCGATGAGCAGCACCAGCGTGTACACGGCCATGATGACGGCGGTGATGCGCTGGATGATGAAATCCATGACGCCGTAGTGGGCGCCCACGACCAGACGCTTGGGTCCGTAGTTTTTGACGTCGGCCATTACAGCACTCCGAACAGTTTGAGAGCGAACACCAAGGTCAGCGCCAGGCTCACCCCGAAAACCACGCCGGCGCTCTTCTTGGCCGACAGTTTGTCGATGCCGATGTGCAGATCCAGCAGCAGGTAGCGGATGCCGGCACAGAAGTGGTGCAGGTAGCCCCAGATCAGGACCAGGAAGACAAGCTTGACTATCGGGTTGCCAGCGTACGCGGCCACGGCTGCGAACGTCTGCGGCGCGGCCACGCTGGCCGCGAACAGCGGCAGGATGACCAAGGGAAGACAGAGGAACAGCAGCGCGCCGCTGACGCGGTGCAGAATGGACAGCTTGCCGGCCAGGGGCAGGCGGTAGCTGGCGAGTTGCGCAATACCAATATTGCGAAACTGCGGACGTGGCTTGGCAGCGGTGTCGGACATGACGGCCTCGGTGTTTCGGAACTAGGGAATCGTTACGGCGGAAATGCCGTCGCCCTTGCGGGCAAACACGGTATTTTCGCCCAGAGATAGGGTCGGTATCAAATCGTAGGTAAAAAGATCATCAATTCAGACTATTGCGGTAGTGGTATCGATCGGTCAAGTACAACCCCCGACGAATTTCCATGGGGCGGTCACCATACGTATAAGACACCCTATCCACCTGCAACAACGGCGTCCCGGCGGGAACATTAAGCAGCGGACAGACCTCGGCCGGCGCAATCACCGCGCGCAGCTTTTCGTCCGCGCGCACCATGCTCACGCCGAACTCGGATTCGAACAGACCATAGAGCGGCGCCTTGTTGGCGCTCAGCAGTTCCAGGGTCAGTCCACGGAAAATGGAACCAGGCAGCCAGATGTCGTCCACCACGGTGGGCGCCTGCCCCAGGGACAGCAGGCGGCGGATCATGATGACGGTTTCGCCGGCCCGCAGGTCCAGGGCGCGCGCGATCTCGGCGGGCGCCCGCAGGCGCCGGCATTCCAGGATGCGGCTTTCCGCCCGGCCGGCCTCGCCTTCGTCGGCGGCCAGGCGCAGGAAGCGGTAGCGCACGCGCGCTTCGTGGTGGGTGGCGACAAAAGTGCCCTTGCCCTGGCGCCGCAGCAGCATGTGCTCGGCGGCCAGCTCGTCGACCGCCTTGCGCACCGTGCCCTGGCTCACCTGGAAACGGGCGGCCAGATCGATTTCGCTGGGGATGAGCTCGCCGGGCTTCCATTCGCCGCGTTCCAGGCTCTGGACAAGCAGATCCTTGATTTGCCGGTAGAGCGGACTGAAAGCGGCCCCCTCGCCCGCCGTGCGGGCGGCGCGAATGCGTAAGGAGGTTTCGGGCCGGGGCTCTGCCATGGATCTTTTCGATTGAGTCATGTTTATCCGGGAAATGGGAGGGCGGCGCAAGGCAGCGAACCCATCCGCAATGCGCTGCTGCCGCCAGTGTTCTGGCTTGATACAGGCGCGCAGCCGAAACCGGGCTGCGGCGCATTCGAATAAACGCTCTATTGTGGCATATCGGCCGCAACACTGTCCAACGTCTTATGTCTTATATAAGATAGAAGAGCAATTGACGGACACGTAAATTCGATCTAGGATTCAACGCTGCCCAGGCCCTGCGCCAGCCACCGTGCGCACCTCCGCGCCCGCCGCTGCGCACGCTGCCGCACCCGCGTTGATTTTCACGCCCAACGATTACACTGATTGGTGAGATTTTTTCTCGCCAAACCATTACGGAGAACGTCCATGTCCAAGCCTGCCTTGCGTGTCGCCGTCACCGGCGCCGCCGGCCAAATCGGTTACGCACTGCTATTCCGCATCGCCTCGGGCGAAATGCTGGGTAAAGATCAACCCGTCATCCTGCAACTGCTGGAAATTCCCGACGAGAAAGCGCAAAAGGCCCTGAAGGGCGTCATCATGGAACTGGATGACTGCGCCTTCCCGCTGCTGCAAGAAGTCACCGCCCACAGCGACCCGCGCACCGCCTTCAAGGACGCCGACGTGGCCCTGCTGGTCGGCGCCCGCCCGCGCGGCCCCGGCATGGAACGCAAGGACCTGCTGTCGGTCAACGCCCAGATCTTCACGGCTCAGGGCAAGGCCCTGAACGACGTCGCCAGCCGCAACGTCAAGGTTCTGGTCGTGGGCAACCCGGCCAACACCAATGCCTACATCGCCATGAAGTCGGCGCCGGACCTGCCCGCCAAGAACTTCACCGCCATGCTGCGCCTGGACCACAACCGCGCCCTGTCGCAACTGGCCGCCAAGTCGGGCAAGGCCGTCGCCGACATCGAAAAGCTGGTCGTGTGGGGCAACCACTCGCCCACGATGTATCCCGACTACCGCTTCGCCACCGTCGGCGGCGAATCGCTGTCCAAGCTGATCAACGACGACGCCTGGAACCGCGACACGTTCATCCCCACCGTGGGCAAGCGCGGCGCCGCCATCATCGAAGCCCGCGGCCTGTCCTCGGCCGCTTCGGCCGCCAACGCCGCCATCGACCACGTCCGTGACTGGGTCCTGGGCAGCAACGGCAAGTGGGTCACGATGGGCATCCCGTCGGACGGCTCCTACGGCATCCCGGAAGGCATCATCTACGGCGTGCCGGTCACGACCGAAAACGGCGAATACAAGCGCATCGAAGGCCTGGAAATCGACGCCTTCTCGCGCGAGCGCCTGGACTTCACGCTGAAAGAGCTCCTCGAAGAGCGCGACGGCGTCAAGGACCTGCTGAAGTAAGCAGCGCATGAGTAAAGAATTGGGCCCGTTTGCGCGGGCCCAATTCCTAAGCAAGACCGAAACATAAACCTGTCCCTTTGCTCCTGCGCAAAGGAATGTCGCGAAGGGGACAGATTTATTTTCCGGCCAGTCCTTCCATCCGGGGCATTCTGAAAACACCCGGTCCAAATTACGGAGACCACCCATGTCCAGACCCGAATCCGCCGGCGCCCTCTTCCGCCGCGCACTCGCCGAAGAAAGCCCGCTGCAGATCATCGGCGCCATCAACGCCAACCATGCACTGCTGGCCAAGCGCGCCGGCTACCGCGCGATCTACCTGTCCGGCGGCGGCGTCGCGGCTGGCTCGCTGGGTCTGCCCGATCTGGGCATCAACACCATGGACGACGTCCTGACCGACGTGCGCCGCATCACCGACGTCTGCGACGTGCCGCTGGTGGTGGACATCGACACCGGCTTCGGCCCCTCGGCATTCAACATCGCCCGCAGCGTCAAGAGCCTGATCAAGTTCGGCGCCGCCGCCTGCCACATCGAAGACCAGGTCGGCGCCAAGCGCTGCGGCCACCGCCCGGGCAAGGAAATCGTCTCGACCGAGGAAATGGCCGACCGCGTCAAGGCCGCGACCGACGCCCGCACCGACACCGATTTCTACCTGATCGCCCGCACCGACGCGATCGCCTCGCACGGCGTGGACGCCGCCATCGAGCGCGCGCTGGCCTGCGTGGAAGCGGGCGCCGACGCCATCTTCGCCGAAGCCGCCTACGACTTGCCCACCTACGACCGCTTCGTCAAGGCAGTCAAGGTGCCGGTGCTGGCCAACATCACCGAATTCGGCAAGACGCCGCTGTTCTCGGTGGAAGAACTGAAGAGCGTGGGCGTGGGCATGGTGCTCTACCCGCTGTCGGCCTTCCGCGCCATGAACAAGGCCGCCGAAGCGGTCTACACCGCCATCCGCCGCGACGGCCACCAGAAGAACGTGGTGGATCTGATGCAGACGCGCGAAGAACTGTACGACCGCATCGGCTATCACGAATTCGAATCCAAGTTGGACGCGCTTTTCCAGAAAGGCAAGGCGTAAGCAAGCCCTCGGTTTCCGGCGCCGCGGCAACCGCCCGGCGCCTTGCATGCCCACCCCATAGCAACGACCATCGCGAAAGGAAGGAGTAGAGACATGAGCACGGCTCCCAAGAAGCAAGTGGCCAAATCGGACGCCAAGCCGGAAGAAAAAGCCGGCTTCAAGCCCAAGAAATCGGTTGCGCTGTCTGGCGTTGTCGCCGGCAACACGGCGCTGTGCACGGTTGGCCGCAGCGGCAACGACCTGCACTACCGCGGCTACGACATCCTGGATATCGCCCACACCAGCGAATTCGAGGAAATCGCCCACTTGCTCGTCCACGGCAAGCTGCCGAACAAGGCCGAACTGAAGGCCTACAAGGAAAAGCTGCGCAGCCTGCGCGGCCTGCCCGCCCAGCTGCAAGCCGCGCTGGAGGCCCTGCCCGCCGCCAGCCACCCCATGGACGTGATGCGCACCGCCGTGTCGGTGCTGGGTTGCGTGCTGCCTGAAAAAGACGACCACAACACCCCGGGCGCGCGCGACATCGCCGACCGCCTGATGGCCAACCTGGGCTCGGCGCTGCTGTACTGGTACCACTACAGCCACAACGGCCGCATCATCGACGTGCAGACGGACGACGACAGCATCGGCGGCCACTTCCTGCACCTGCTGCACGGCGAAAAGCCCAGTGATGATTGGGTCAAGGCCATGCACATCTCGCTGAACCTGTACGCCGAGCATGAATTCAACGCGTCCACGTTCACCGCCCGCGTCATCGCCGGCACCGGCTCGGACATGTTCTCCGCCATCTCGGGCGCCATCGGCGCGCTGCGCGGCCCCAAGCACGGCGGCGCCAACGAAGTGGCCTTCGACGTGCAGAAGCGCTATGACACGCCGGACGAGGCCGAGGCCGACATCCGCCGCCGCGTCGAAGCCAAGGAAGTTATCATCGGCTTTGGCCACCCCGTCTACACCGTGTCCGACCCGCGCAACAAGGTCATCAAGGAAGTGGCCAAGAAGCTGTCCAAGCAGGCCGGCAGCACCAAGATGTTCGACATCGCCGAACGCTTGGAAACGGTCATGTGGGACATCAAGAAGATGTTCCCCAACCTGGACTGGTTCTCGGCCGTCAGCTATCACATGATGGGAGTCCCGACCGCCATGTTCACGCCGCTGTTCGTCATCGCGCGCACGGCGGGCTGGTCGGCCCACATCATCGAACAGCGCGTCGACAACAAGATCATCCGCCCCACCGCCAACTACGTGGGCCCGGAAGACCAGAAGTTCGTGCCGCTGGAAAAGCGCAAGTAAGACCGGGACACGGACGAGGGCACGGCATGGCCACCTGTATTCATTCCATGGAGAGGTACCGCTATGTCTGCCCCGTTCTCCAACGTCCGTCCCGATCCCGACCAGGTCCTGGTCGACATCGCCGACTACGTCCTGAAGTATGAAATCCAGAGCGGCCTGGCGTACGAGACGGCACGCAACTGCCTGATCGACACGCTGGGCTGCGGCCTGGAAGCGCTGGAGTACCCGGCGTGCAAGAAACTGCTGGGCCCCATCGTGCCCGGCACGACCGTGCCCCACGGCGCCAAGGTGCCTGGCACCCAATTCCAGCTCGATCCCGTACAAGCCGCGTTCAACATCGGCACGATGATCCGCTGGCTGGACTTCAATGACACCTGGCTGGCCGCCGAATGGGGCCACCCGTCCGACAACCTGGGCGGCATCCTGGCCACCGCCGACTGGCTGTCCCGCACCGCGGTCGCGGCGGGCAAGCCGCCCTTGCTGATGCGCGACGTGCTGACCGGCATGATCAAGGCGCATGAGATCCAGGGCTGCATCGCGCTGGAGAACTCCTTCAACAAAGTCGGCCTGGACCACGTGGTGCTGGTCAAGGTGGCCTCCACCGCCGTGGTGGCGCAGATGCTGGGCCTGAGCCGCGAGGAAGTAATCAACGCGGTATCGCTGGCCTGGGTCGACGGCCAAAGCCTGCGCACCTATCGCCACGCACCCAACACCGGCAGCAGGAAGAGCTGGGCCGCAGGCGACGCCACCAGCCGCGCCGTGCGCCTGGCGCTGATCGCCAAGACCGGCGAAATGGGCTACCCGTCCGTGCTCACGGCCAAGACCTGGGGCTTTTACGATGTGCTGTTCAAGGGCCAGCCGTTCAGGTTCCAGCGGCCCTATGGCAGCTACGTGATGGAAAACGTGCTGTTCAAGATCTCGTTCCCGGCCGAGTTCCACGCGCAAACCGCCGTCGAATGCGCCATGGAGCTCCACAGCCGCCTGAAAGCCGCCGGCAAGAGCGCCGACGACATCGCGAAAATCACGATCCGCACACACGAGGCCTGCATCCGCATCATCGACAAGAAGGGCCCGCTCGCGAACCCGGCTGACCGGGACCACTGCATCCAGTACATGGTGGCGGTGCCGACGCTGTACGGCCGCCTGACCGCAGCCGACTACGAGGACGCGGTGGCGCAGGATCCCCGCATCGACGCGCTGCGCGACAAGATCGTCTGCGTCGAAGACCCCGTCTACACCCGCGACTATCACGACCCCGACAAGCGTTCGATCGCCAATGCGCTGACGGTGGAATTCAAGGACGGCACCCGGCTGGACGAAATCGTCTGCGAGTATCCCATCGGCCACAAGCGCCGCCGCGCCGAAGGCATACCGCTGCTGGAGGCCAAGTTCCGCACCAACCTGGCGCGCATGTTCCCCGCCCGCCAGCAGGACCGCATCCTGCAGGCCTCGCTGGAGCAGAAGCGGCTGGAAGCCATGCCGGTGCACGAGTACGTCGATCTGTACGTGATCTGAGCCGCCGCCCCGCAAAGCCCCGTCCGCGGGGCTTTACCCAGGTCCTGGGCGCAGGGTGGCGCAGCTTACAATGCGGCTTTCCTCGACTGGATCGCACCATGGCCATGCTTTGGGTCAAGACCTTTCACATCGTCTTCATCGCTTCCTGGTTTGCCGGCCTGTTCTACCTGCCGCGCATATTCGTGAACCTGGCCCAGCAATCGGACGCCACGGTCCAGACCACCCTGCTGGGCATGGCGCGCCGCCTGTATCGCTTCACCACCATCCTGGCCGTGGTCGCCGTCGTGTTCGGCATGTGGCTGTACCTGGGCTATGGCATCGGCGTCGGCCCCGGCAACGGCTGGATGCACGCCAAGCTCTTTTTCGTCCTGCTCGTCATCGGCTACCATCACGCCTGTGGCCTGATGCTGCGCAAATTCGAACAGGGCAAAAACACCCGTTCGCACAAGTTCTATCGCTGGTTCAACGAAGTTCCCGTCTTGCTGCTCTTGGTGGTGGTGGCGCTGGTCGTCGTCAAACCCTTCTGATACCCCCTACCTCTGCACATTCGCCAGGATTCGTATGTCCTCTGATGAACAGGACCGTCCGCGCAAGACGCTGACGATCAAGAAAACGGCGCGCGACGCCCATGCCGAAGACGCCCCCAAGCGCACCCGCACGGGCGCCCGCGCCCGCCTGGTCGCGCAACAGGAGCGCACCAAGGAAAGCATCGAACGCCAAAAGGACCCCGTCGCCTATCAGCGGCGCAAAGACGAGGAGGCCCGCGGACCGCGCGGCGCCGGCCGCGGCCAGCCCGCCCGCGGCGCGTCGGATCGGGCCGCGCCTGGCCGAAACGCCTCGGACCGGACCGCCCCTGGCCGCTCCGCTTCAGACCGCAAACGCGACGATGGCCCGCGGCGCGAAGCTGAGTCTGGCGGCCGCTCCGGCCGCGCCCCGCAGCGCGCGCCGCGCCTGCGGGACGATCAATACATCGCGCCGGCCACGCCGGCGGGACGCTTCTACGACCCGTTCGAAGACGACGGCCCCGCCCCGGAATACCAGGCCGAACCCGACCATGTCCAGGAAGCGGATTTCGCCGAGGCTCGCGACCATGACGACGGCTACGACCAAGGCCACAGCAGGCGCGAGCCCGCCGTAGAAACCCGCAGCCGCCGCCCGCGCGAAACCCGCCAGGCGGAAGTGTTTCCCATCTTCGCCCCCTGCCCCCAGGGGCTGGAAGAGGCGCTGACGGCGGAAATGCAGGCGCTGGGCTTCGAGGACGCGCAGGCCGGCCGCGCCGGCTGTTCCTTCACCGCCGACTGGGCGGGCGTGCAACGCGCCAACCTGTATTCCCGCCTGGCCACCCGCATCCTGGTGCAAGTGGCCCATGCCGAGATTTCGCACGAAGACGACATCCTGGACCTGGCCCGCGACACCCCCTGGGAACGCTGGTTCGGCGCCGAGCAGACCCTGCGCGTGGACACCTCGGCCATCAAGAGCCCGGTGCAAAGCCTGCAGTACTGCAATCTGCGCGCCAAGGACGGCATCTGCGACCGCCTGCGCGAACTGGAAGGCGAACGCCCCAGCATCGACACGGTGCGTCCGGATGCCCGCGTGCACCTGTTCCTGACCGGGCACACCGCCACGCTGTACCTCGATACCTCGGGCGAATCCCTGTTCAAGCGCGGCTGGCGCCTGGACAAGGGCGAAGCGCCGCTGCGCGAGAACCTGGCCGCCGGCATGCTGGCGCTGGCGGGCTGGGACCCGGCCGCGCCGCTGCTGGATCCGTTCTGCGGATCGGGCACCATCCTGATCGAAGCCGCCTGGATCGCGCTGGGCGTGCCCCCGGGCATCTCGCGCCCGTTCGGCTTCGAGCGCCTGCGCGGGCACGACGCCTACCGCTGGCGCGACCTGAAGGACGACGCGCGCTCGCGCATCCTGCCGCAGCTGGACGCGCCGCTGGTCGGCTACGACCTGGACCCGCAAGCCATCGAATTCGCCCGCAACAACGCCGAACGCGCCTGGCTGACGGAAGACTCCATCCGCTTCGAGGTGGGCGATGCGCGCCATGTCACGGCGCCCGCGGATCATGGCTGGATCGTCACCAACCCGCCCTATGGCGAACGCATGGGGACGGAACAGGACGCGGATCTGTGGCGCGACTGGGCCACCTGCCTGAAGCGCAATTTCGCCGGCTGGCAGTTGCATGTCATCACCAGCGACCTGACCTTGCCCAACCAGATGCGTTTGAAACCCAAGCGCCGCGTGCCGCTGCACAACGGTTCGCTGGATTGCCGCCTGTTCGGTTTTGAGCTAGTCGCCGCCGGCTACCGCGACGCCTGAGGACGCCTCGCGCCCCGGGCGGCTGCGGTCCCCGGCGCGCCCCTTTTTCCCTCTGGGGCAGTACGTTGTAAACGCGCAGCAACATGCTGCGCGTATCTTTGCTTATGGTGTCCCCCCGCCCCGTTTGGGAGCATCATCGCACCAAGGTGTTGCCAATACGCACCGGCCACTTGCACAAGTTCAGGGTTAACCCCTATAATTCGGGTTATCCCTAGTAGCTAAACAAACAGTGCAAGCCCGTGGAGGCTATTGTGATCAACCCGAACAACACCATCCGCCTGACCGACGAACTCGAGCGCCAACTGATGCTCCAGGCTATTGAAGAACAATTCCGTCCGCACCCGATGCGGGCGTTGGCCGCCGGCCTGCGTAAGCTGGCCCACGGCATCCGTGCCCTGGCTGGCAAGACGAGCGCCAAGAACGCGCACTCCGCCGCCTGAGCAAGGCCCAGGCTCATGGCCTGAACAGTTTTCCCCTTGGGGGCTGCACAGCCCCTTTTAAGACCCGCCCTTACCGACGGGTTTTTTTTTGCCTGGAACGCCCCCGGCAAGACATCCTGCGAAAGTCGCCGCAAGCGCACAGGCCAGGTCGCCAAAACCCGGCTTTGTCGGATAATAGCGACCCATGACGACCGACGCCCTCCTCGACCAGACTCCCAACCGGCTGCGCCGGTTCGCCTGCATGATGTACGAAGCCGTGCTGCTGTTTGGCGTGGTCTTCCTGGCGGGCTACCTGCTGGATACGCTGACCCAGAGCAAGAACGCGCTGGAATTGCGCGGCGCCCGGCAGGCTTGGCTGTTCGTCGCCATCGGCGCGTATTTCGTGCTGTGCTGGCGCCGCCGCGGCCAGACGCTGCCCATGAAGACCTGGAACATCCGCCTGGTCGACCGCGACGGCAATACCCCCTCGACTGCCCGGCTGATGCTGCGCTATGTCCTGGTCTGGCCCCTGGTGCTGGTCGGCGCGGCAGCCGTCTGGGCGGCCGCCAGCGCTACCGGCTGGCCCTCGATGGACATGTTCATCGTCGCCGCGCCTTTCACGATCTTCATCTGGTCCTGGTTCGACCCCGACGGGCAGTTCCTGCACGACCGCATCCTCGGCACCCGGCTGCGCAACGCGCCGCAGCGCAAAAAGGCCCGATAGACCGGGATCCCGGCGCGCCGATGGGCGTGTCGCACACATCCTGCGACAAACAGCAACATCATGCGGCGATTTGGCGGTTTGCTTTCAGAAAGTTGAAAGTCGACCGCAAAGACAATGGGGCCCCTTTTTTTTCAGACGCCCCGAACCATCATGCGCGCTTTTCTTTCCCGTGTTGCGCTGGCTGCCGCCAGCGCCCTGTTCCTGCTGCCCGCCGGCGCCCTTGCGCAGAACGCGGCCGCCCAGCAGGAAATCGAAGCAGCCACGAAAGCCGCCTTTGCCGCGGCCCAGGAAGGGCCGGCCGACGTCAAGCTGGGCGACCAGGCAATCGTCCATCTGCCCGAAACCATGTTCTTCGTGCCGCGCCTGCAGGCCGACCGGCTGATGGCCGCCTACGGCAATGGCAAGGATCCTTCCCTGCTCGGCGTGGTGATGCCCAAGAGCGACGATGACGACTGGGTCATCACTGTCAATTTCGACAAGGCCGGCTACATCAAGGACGACGACGCCAAGAACTGGAACGTCAACGAATTGCTGGACAGCCTGCGCGAAGGCACCGAGCAGTCCAATGAAGAGCGCAAGCAGCGCGGTTTCCCCGAGCTGATCATGGACGGCTGGGTCGAAGCGCCGAAGTACGACAGCAATACGCAGCGCCTGGTCTGGTCGGTCGCCGTCAAGCACAAGGGCGAAAGCGCCACCGAAAACCCCACCGTCAACTACAACACCTACGCGCTGGGCCGCGACGGCTACATCACGCTGGACCTGATCACGCAGAAGAGCATGGTGCCCAAGGACAAGACGGCCGTGCTGACCCTGCTGGACAAGCTGGATTACGTCGAAGGCAAGCGCTACGCCGACTTCAACTCGTCGACCGACAAGGTTGCCGAATATGGCCTGGCCGCCCTGGTGGCTGGCGTGGCCGCCAAGAAGCTGGGCCTGTTCGCCGTGATCGCCGCCTTCCTGGCAAAGTTCGCCAAGGTCGGCGTGCTGGCCGCGGCCGCGCTGGGCGGCGGCCTGTGGAAGCGCCTGCGCGCCAAGAAGGCCAACCAGCAGCAGCCCTGACCGCCGGCCATGAAAGCGGCTCCGGCCGCTCACCTCCCGAAGTCCAGCGCACGGCCTGCCGCCGTGCGCCGCCGCACCGGGCGACCTCAGGTCGTCACAACAGCGTCACATGGCGTTCATGTTCCGGTCATCGCCGGATGGTTTCATTCCCAGGCATGAGCACAGCCCCTGGGAAAGCTACCGTGAACGAGATCCGCCCCGCGCACTGGCGCGCCCTCTGGATTTCCGATATTCACCTGGGTACCGCCGGGTGCAAGGCGGAATTCCTCCTCGACTTCCTCGACCACAACGATTCCGACACGCTTTACCTGGTGGGGGACATCGTCGACGGCTGGCAGTTGCGCAAGCACTGGCACTGGCCCCGGGCGCACAACGACGTCATCCAGCGCATCCTGCGCAAGGCCCGCAATGGCACCCGGGTCGTGTTCATCCCGGGCAATCACGACGAATTCGCGCGCGAGTTCGCCGGCTACGCCTTCGGCGACATCGAAATCCTGGACGAGGACGTGCACGTCACCGCCAAGGGACAGCGCCTGCTGGTGCTGCACGGCGACCAATTCGACGGCGTGATCCAGCACAGCCGCTGGCTGGCGCACCTGGGCGACGGGCTCTACCAGCTGGCGCTGTGGATCAACCATCATTTCAACCGGCTGCGCCATCGCCTGGGACTGCATTACTGGTCCCTGTCGCAATACCTGAAGCACAAGGTCAAGAACGCCGTGTCCTTCATCACCGACTTCGAGGAAGCGCTGGCGGGCGAAGCCCGGCGCCGAGGGCTGGACGGCGTGGTCTGCGGCCATATCCACAAGGCCGAACTGCGCTACGTGGGCGAAATCCTCTACTGCAACGACGGCGACTGGGTGGAGAGCCTCTCTGCCTTGGCGGAGACCCACGACGGCCAACTCCAGCTGCTGGACTGGGCCGCCATCACGGCGGAACGCGAGGCCGACCCCGGCGCCCGTCCGCCCCGCTCGCTGACGCTGCCGGCCCTGCCATCCGCGCTGCGCCGCCAAGGCAAACACCCGTGATAACCCGTATGCGTCCCCGTTACGCAACGGGGATGTTGCAGTTCACGGCCCTCTAGGTCATGCTTGCATCTGGGGCAACGGGCGAACTTGACCCGTTCACGCTGCAACATGCTTACAACATAGGGCCATGAACGACCAATATCAGGCGCTCTACCAAACATTCCGCTGGCTGGTACCCACCCAGTTCAACATCGCGGAAGCGTGCTGCCACCGCTGGGCATCCAGCAGTCCGGATGCGCGGCGCATTGCCATCTACTACGAAGATGAATCCGGCAACCGCGAGGTCTGGACCTATGCCCGCCTGGCGGAAGCGGCCAATCAGCTAGCCAACGGCCTGGTGAAAATGGGCGTGGGCCGCGGCGACCGGGTCGGTGTGGTGCTGGGACAACGCCCCGAAACCGTGGTGGCCCATATGGCCATCTACAGCGTCGGCGCGGTGGTGCTGCCGCTGTCCGCCCTGTTCGGCCCGGAAGCCCTGGAAAGCCGCCTGCGCGATTCCGAAACCCGCGTCGCCATCGTGGATTACGCGTCCAGCGCCAATCTGCTGGCCGTGAGCGACAACTGTCCCAATCTGCAGCAGATCATCGGCATCGGCTTCGCCGACGAGCGCGTATTGCCCTGGCGCAGCCTGCTGGCGCGCCAGCCCAGCGAATTCAAGATGGTCCAGACCCGCTCCTCGGATCCGGCCATCCTGCTCTATACCTCCGGCACCACCGGCGCCCCCAAGGGCGCGCTGCTGCCGCATAGCGTGCTGATCGGCAACCTGCCGGGCTTCGTGGCCTCCCAGGACTGGTTCCCCAAGCCCGCCGACGTGTTCTGGTCGCCCGCCGACTGGGCCTGGACCGGCGGCATGATGGATGCCCTGCTGCCCACCCTGTACTTCGGACACCCCATCGTCGGCACGCGCGGCCGCTTCTCGGTCGAACGCGCCTTCGAACTCCTGGAGCGCTACCAGGTCACCAACACCTTCCTCTTCCCCACCGCGCTCAAGATGATGATGAAAGCGGTGCCGGAGCCCCGCAACCACTATCAGCTGGCCTTGCGTTCCATCATGAGCGCCGGGGAAAGCGTGGGCGAAACGGTCTTCGAATGGTGCCAGTCGGCATTGGGCGTGACGCCCAACGAAATGTTCGGCCAGACGGAAATGAACTATGTGGTCGGCAACAGCCAGAAGCGCTGGCCCGCCAAGCCGGGCAGCATGGGCCGACCATACCCGGGCCACAACGTCGCGGTGCTGGATGAAGACGGCAAGCCGGTCGCGCCAGGCGCCACCGGCGAGATCGCCGTCAACCGCCTCGACATCCATGGCTATCCCGACCCGGTGATGTTCCTGGGCTACTGGCGCAACGAAGCCGCCACCCAGGCCAAGTTCAAGGGCGACTGGTGCCTGACGGGCGACCTGGCAACGGTCGACGCCGACGGCTACCTCTGGTACGCGGGCCGCGCGGACGACGTGTTCAAATCCGCCGGCTACCGGATCGGCCCCGGAGAAATCGAAAGCTGCCTGATCGGGCACCCGGCCGTGGCCAACGCGGCCGTCGTGCCCAAGCCGGATGCCGAGCGCGGCGCCCTGGTCAAGGCCTATGTGGTGCTGACGCCGGAGTTCGCGCAGCGCGACCGCAATGACATCATCGAGAACCTGCAGGAACACGTGCGCGAGCGCCTGGCCCCGTATGAATACCCCAAGGAGATCGAATTCGTCGACGAACTGCCCATGACGACCACCGGTAAAATCCAGCGCCGCATCCTGCGCCTGCGCGAAGAAGAGCGCTCGCGGGCGACCGCAGGTATGGCAGACGCACAGCCAACGCACGCGCCGCAGACAGAGACGCAGCAGGCGCCCAAGGCCTGACGCTGCAACCGGAGAACTAGGCATGCCCATTTACCAGCTCGACGACCTGATCCCCAACATCGACCCGGCCGCCTATGTGGCCGACAGCGCCGACATCATCGGCAACGTCACGCTGGAGGCAGGCGTCAGCATCTGGTCCAACGTGTCGATCCGCGGCGACAACGACGCCATCCTGATCCAGAGCGGCACCAATATCCAGGAAGGCAGCGTGCTGCACGTGGACGACGGCTGTCCCATGACCATCGGCCCCAATGTGACGGTGGGCCATCAGGCCATGCTGCACGGCTGTACCATCCATGAGGGCGCCCTGGTGGGCATGCAGGCCATCGTGCTGAACAACGCCGTCATCGGCCGCAATTGCCTGATCGGCGCCGGCGCCATCATTCCCGAAGACCGCATCATTCCCGACAATTCCCTGGTCATCGGCATCGGCAAGATCGTCCGCCAACTCTCGGACGAGGAAATCGCCAATCTGCACAAGAACACCGCCCATTACGTGGCGCGCGGCCAACACTACAAGACGGCCCTGAAACGGATCGGCTGAGCGCCCCAGCGCGACGCTTCGACCCTGCTGGCGGCAGGGGGAATAGACCGGCCCGATCGGCTAACATTCCTCCATGACCGATCAGCTCAAGAAATACCTTACCGAAGACCGCAGCGTCCGCATCCAGGCCGTGCGCCTGGAGGCGACCTGGAAGGCCGTGCAGGCCAATCACGACTATCCCCCCGCCATCACCCACCTGCTGGGCGAACTGGTGGCGGCATCCACCCTGCTGGCCGCCAACATCAAGTTCGACGGCTCGCTGGTGCTGCAGATCCAGGGCGACGGCCCCATCGCCCTGCTGGTGGTGGAGTGCCGCAACGACCTGAGCCTGCGCGCCACCGTCAAGATGCGCGAAGGCCACGAAGTACCCAGCGACGGCAACATGCAAAGCCTGCTGAACCCGGGTGGCAATGGCCGTTTCATCGTAGTGCTGGACCCGCAGCGCAAGCTGCCGGGCCAGCAGGCATATCAGGGTATCGTGCCCCTGCAGGGCGACACCGTGGCCGAGGCGCTGCAACACTACATGAAGGCCTCCGAGCAACTGGACACCCGCCTCTGGCTGGCCGCCAACGCCGACCACGCCACGGGCATGCTGATCCAGCGCCTGCCGTACCACGGCGGTTCGGACGCGCCCACCCTTACCGAGCAGAACGCCGCCGAAACCTGGGACCGCGCCTGCGCCCTGGCCGGCACCATCAAGCACGACGAACTGCTGGCCACCGACATCGACACGCTGATCCATCGCCTGTTCTGGGAAGAAACCCTGGTGGCGTTCGACCCGCTGGCCGTGCGCTGGCACTGCCCCTGCACCCGCGAACGCGTAGCCAGCATGCTGCGCACGCTGGGCCAGGAAGAGGTCGACAGCATCCTGGCCGAACGCGGCCAGGTCGAGGTGTCCTGCGACTTCTGCGGCAAGCCGTATAAGTTCGATTCCGTCGACTGCGCCACTTTGTTCTCGTCCAGCGCGGCGCCCGCCGCGGACGAACCACCCACGGTGCACTGATCCATGCCGGCGGCCTGGCCGCCGGGACGTTTCCATCACGCCGGCTTATCCTCATCGACAGGCGGTCATGCCTGCGCCAGACTGCGCAGCCATGACCGCCTTTTTTCATGCTCCCTCCTGCCGGCAACGCGGCGCGGCCGCCATCGAATTCGCAGTGGCGGCCGCGCTGGTGCTGCTGCTGGGCCTGCTGGCGATCGAGGTCGCCCGCTGGCAAGGCGTGCGCCAGATGGCCTATCTGGCACTGATGGAGGCTGCGCGCGCTGGCGCCACCGCGCACGGCGATCCGGCGCGCATGCGGACGGCCTTTCTGCAGGCCCTGCTGCCGCTGCACGCCGATGCCCACGGCCAGGCCGGCGCCCGACGCCGCCAAAACGACGCGCTGGCTGAACTGACAGCCATTTCAGGCACCCATCCCTGGCGCATCGAAGTCCTGCTGCCCGACGAACAATCGTTCCGCGAACACACCCGCCCGGACCTCAAAGTGCCCACGGCGGAAGGCCTGCGCGCCATCGACAACGGCTACCAGGACCTGCAGCATGCGCGTCGTCCGCAGCGCCCAGGCGGCCAGAGCATCTTCCAGGCCAATACCTTGAAGTTGCGCCTGACCTATCTGCACAAGCCGCTGCTGCCGCCCTTGCGGGCGTTGCTGGCCGCGCTGGGCTCCGACGTTGACAGCTACGCCGGCAACGCGCAGGCCAGGGGCCTGCTGCCCTTGCGCATGGAGCTGGAAATGGAGATGCACTCGCACCCGGCGGATTGGGCGCGCAGAACGCCGCAACCCGCCGGCATCGTGTACGGCGATTGCCGCAGCATGCGCTGCGGCTGAACCAAATGGGGGATGAACAGGAACGGCGGCCGGCGCTCAGTGCCGGGCGTTGGCCTGATTGGCGGGCTTGGGAGCCGCAGTCGCCGGACGGGTAGCCGGCGCGCTGGCGCGCGCGGGCGTGGCCGGCTTGGCCGCGGCATCGGCAGCCAGCGAGGCGCCGCCCGCCGGAGCCGGGGTGTTCTGCGGCAGGATGTGCACGAACACCTCGCCGTCGCGCATCATGCCCAGTTCGCCGCGGGCGCGCTCCTCGATGGCGCCGGAGCCGCCTTCGAGGTCGCGCACTTCCGCTTCCAATGCGGCATTGCGCGCGCGCAGGCCTTCGTTGGTCTCGCGTTGCTCCGCCACCTGGCGTTGCAGATCCCAGACCTTGAACCACCCGCCCTTACCCAGCCACAGCGGGTATTGGATCAGGCCTAGCAGCACGAACAGCACCAGGAACAACAGGCGCATACGCGGGAACCCTCAGCAGTCGTGGCGTGGATGCGGCCCCGGGCTTGCGCCTGGAGCCGCGCTTCTCATCAACGCAGGTTGTAAAAAGCTTCCAGGCCCGGATACGACGCGACTTCAGCCAGCTCTTCCTCGATGCGCAGGAGCTGGTTGTACTTGGCCATGCGGTCCGAACGGGACAGCGAACCCGTCTTGATCTGCATCGCGTTGGTCGCCACGGCGATGTCGGCGATGGTGGAGTCCTCGGTTTCGCCCGAACGGTGCGACACCACGGCGGTGTAGCCGGCGCGCTTGGCCATTTCGATGGCGGCGAAGGTCTCGGTCAGGGTGCCGATCTGGTTGATCTTGATGAGGATCGAGTTGGCCACGCCCTTCTGGATGCCTTCGCGCAGGATCTTGGTGTTGGTGACGAACAGGTCGTCGCCCACCAGTTGCACCTTCTTGCCCAACTGGTCGGTCAAGAGCTTCCAGCCTTCCCAATCGTTTTCGGCCATGCCGTCTTCGATCGAGATGATGGGGTACTTGTCGCACCAGGTGGCCAGCAGGTTGGTGAATTCCTGCGAGGACAGCGAGATGCCGCCTTCGCCGGCCAGCGTGTACTTGCCGTCGCGGTAGAACTCGGAGCTGGCGCAATCCAGGCCCAGGGCGATCTGCGTGCCCGGCTCGTAGCCGGCTTCGGTGATGGCCTTCAGGATCAGCTGGATGGCGGCCTCATGGCTGGGCACGTTGGGCGCGAAACCGCCCTCGTCGCCCACGGCCGTGGACATGCCCTGGCCGTGGATCAGCTTCTTGAGCATGTGGAAGACTTCGGCGCCCCAGCGCAGGGCTTCGCGGAAGCTGCCCGCGCCCACCGGCAGAATCATCAGTTCCTGCAGGTCCAGCGTGTTGTTGGCGTGCGCGCCGCCGTTGATGACGTTCATCATCGGCACGGGCATGCTCATGGGGCCGCTGCCGCCAAAATAGCGGTACAGGGACAGGCCCGATTCGTCGGCGGCGGCGCGGGCCACGGCCATGGAGGCGGCCAGGATCGCGTTGGCGCCCAGGCGTTCCTTGGATTCGGTGCCGTCCAGCTCGATCAGGGTGCGATCGACGAAGGTCTGTTCCTGGGCGTCCAGGCCCATCAGGGCTTCCGAGATTTCCGTATTCAGGTTCTCGACGGCGCGCAGCACGCCCTTGCCCAGATAACGGCTCTTGTCGCCGTCGCGCAGCTCGATGGCTTCGCGCGCGCCGGTGGACGCGCCCGATGGCACGGCCGCGCGGCCCATGGCGCCGGACTCCAGCAGCACATCGCATTCGACGGTGGGGTTGCCGCGCGAATCCAGAATCTCGCGGCCGATGATATCGACGATAGCACTCATGACTTTACATTCCCTGAACGATAAACATATTCATGACAGCCGCGCCTTCGCGGGCATTGCGGGCGCGGCGGTACTGCCAGGAGTCGTAGAAAGCCTGGGCCGCGGTCATGGACGGAAATTCCATGACGACGGTACGGCCAGGCTCACGGCCCTCGAGGTGCCGGGAATCGCCGCCGCGCACCAGGATCTTCGCATCGTACGCGCGCATCGCGAGCGTGGACAGACGCTTGTAATCCTCGTACTGCGCGGGCTTGGTCACTGAGACGTCGGCGATGAGGTAGGCACTCATGGGGTTCCTTCAGAGCAGTTGCGTTGGTTTCGGTCTGACGCCGGATACGGCGACGCCGCCAGTGTCGCGCAAGGCGGCCGGGCGACGCATATCCGATGCTAATTGGTTGTATCCGAAAGCAGCGCCGCCGTACAGGGCGGCGCTGGGGCGGCGGCCCGCGGTCCCGAAGATCCGCTTACGGAACTCCAGACCGCAGGCGCGCATTACGCCTCCTGGCCGCGGCGAGCCTTCTGCTCGATGGCGGCGCGGATATAGCTGCTGAACAACGGGTGGCCGTCACGCGGAGTGGACGTGAACTCGGGGTGGAACTGCACGCCCACGAACCAAGGGTGATCGGGCAATTCCATCATTTCCGGCAGGTTCTCGGTCGGCGTGCGGGCGCTGATCACCATGCCGGCCTCTTCCAGGCGCGGCACGTAGACGTTGTTGACCTCGTAGCGATGGCGGTGACGCTCGTTCACTTCGTCGCCATAGATGGTCTGCGCGCGGGTGCCCGGCTTGATCGGCACGCGCTGCGCGCCCTTGCGCATCGTGCCGCCCAGGTCGGACGAGTTGTCGCGCTTTTCGACCTTGCCTTCGCGGTCCATCCACTCGGTGATCAGGGCCACCACGGGGTGCGGCGCCGAGGGGTCGAATTCCGTGCTGTTGGCGCCGCCCAGGCCGGCGACGTGGCGCGCGAACTCGATGACGGCCAACTGCATGCCCAGGCAGATGCCCAGGTAAGGCACGCCATTTTCACGGGCGTAGCGGATCGCGGCAATCTTGCCTTCAGTGCCGCGCTTGCCGAAACCGCCCGGAACCAGGATGGCGTCCAGGTGCTTGAGCTGGTCGGTGCCGCGGGTTTCGATGTCTTCCGAGTCGATGTACTCGATGTTGATCTTCGAGCGCGTGTGGATGCCGGCGTGGACCAGCGCTTCCGTCAGCGACTTGTACGACTCGGTCAGGTCGACGTACTTGCCGACCATGCCGATGGTGAGCTGGTGCTGCGGGTGCTCCAGCGCCTCGACCAGGTTGTCCCACATGGACAAATCGGCCGGCGGCGGGGTCAGGCCCAGCGCTTCGCAGACGATGTTGTCCACGCCCTGCTTGTGCAGCATGGCCGGGATCTTGTAGATCGAGTCAGCGTCCCAGACGGAGATGACCGCGTCCAGGGGCACGTTGGAGAACATCGAGATCTTGGCGCGCTCGTCGTCCGGGATGCGGCGGTCGGCGCGGCACAGCAGCGCATTCGGGTAGATGCCGATTTCACGCAGCTTCTGCACCGAGTGCTGGGTCGGCTTGGTCTTGAGTTCACCGGCCGACGCGATGAAGGGCACCAGCGTCAGGTGCACAAAGGCGGCATTGTTGCGGCCCATGCGCAGGCTCATCTGGCGCGCGGCTTCCAGGAACGGCAGGGACTCGATGTCGCCGACCGTGCCGCCGATCTCAACGATCGCGACGTCGGTGTTGCCGTTCCAGCCGGCTTCGGCGCCACGGGCGATGAAGTCCTGGATTTCGTTGGTGATGTGCGGAATGACCTGGACAGTCTTGCCCAGGTAGTCGCCGCGGCGCTCCTTGCGGAGCACGGATTCGTAGATCTGGCCGGTGGTGAAGTTGTTCACCTTGTGCATGCGAGCGGAAATGAAACGCTCGTAGTGGCCAAGGTCCAGGTCGGTTTCGGCGCCGTCTTCCGTGACGAACACCTCGCCATGCTGGAACGGGCTCATGGTGCCCGGATCGACGTTGATGTACGGGTCGAGCTTCAGCATGGTGACTTGCAGGCCACGCGACTCGAGGATGGCGGCGAGCGACGCAGCGGCGATGCCTTTGCCCAGGGAAGACACCACACCGCCGGTGACAAATACGTATTTGGTCATCGTAATGAGCACCCGGGACGAGCGGGCGCGTGCGGGAAATTTGGATTATAGCCGGGAGGCGGAGCTTATTTGGGTTTTCCCCTAGCTCCAGGGCGTAACATTTGGCAGCACTCGAATTGCCGCAAGGGCCATCACGTTGTGTGGCGCGGCGCAGCGCCGTGCTATGTTCGATCCCTATTTTTCCGGCTGCTGTTTTTTCTCAACACTTCCTCTCTCCGCCGATGACCGATCCCGCCCGATCCTCGTACTCGCTCGCCTGGCGCCTCGCGCTGACCGCCGTTTTCCTGCGGCTGGCCTACTCCGCGCTGGTCCAGTCCTATAGCCTGCTCGCCCTGCCCCGCTACGAGCACTTGCAGGACATGTATAGCCAACCCCAGTTCCTGGCGCCGCTCCTGGCCCATATCGTCGCGGGCGCGGCGATCGCCGGCTTGACCACCTGGGGGGCCATGCGCGGCTGGCTGGCGCGCCATGACACCACGGCGGTTGACGAACCCCGCAAGCTGTACGGCACCTTCATTGCCTTGTTCCTGCTCTATACCCTGGCCGTGGCGGCGGGCATGGCCTTCCTGCAGAACACGCTGATGCGCTTCGTCATGGACCACCGCGACGTGCTGCAAGAACGGCTCGGCTTCGGCATGATCGGGCAGTTTCTGGCCCTGAACACCATCACCAAGCTCGTGACCATCGTGCTGGAGATCATCGGCATCTGCGTCATCGTGCGCATTGCCGCCTGGACCGTGCAGCCCGCTGGCCCTGCCGGCGGCCCCGCCTACGAACGGCGCCACGCCGCCTGGGTGACCGCGCTGACCGTGCTGGTCTGGCAACTGACCGTTTCCATCTCGGTGGGCAGTTTCCTGCAGATGCAGGCCCCGGGTGCAGGCTGGACCGAATTCGCACTGGGCTACCTGGTCCTGCCCGCGGCCCTGCTGGCGCTGTGCGCCCTGGTCTGCCTGAAAACCCTGCCGCATCCAATTGGCACGGCCCGGTTTGGACGGGCCGTCGCCCACGGCACCATCGCATTCTGGTTGGCCCAGGCGCTGGGCATAGGCATAGGATTCCTGGTCGTCCGGGCGATGACCTGGGGCCAGTTGATCCGCGCCTCGGAATCCCATGCGGCCGCCGCCATGACGCTGTTGGCCTACGGTGCGCTGCTGGTCCTGGGCTGCCTGATAGGCCGCCTTGCGCTGTACCGCGGCGCCAAGGCCGCCACGCCGCAAGGCTGAGCCCGCCTCGCCCACAAAAAAGGCCGCGGGCATCACGCCCGCGGCCTTTTTCATGCGCTCGCGCAGTGAATCAGATCGCCGCGGTGCGGCGCTCCAGCCAGGCCAGCGCCTCGCCTTCGACCAGCGGCGACAGGCGCTCGAACACCGTCTTGTGATAGTCGTTGAGCCAGGCGATTTCGTCGGCGCGCAGCAGCGACGGTTCGATGCAACGCGTGTCGATCGGGCACAGCGTCAGCGTTTCAAAGCACAGGAATTCGCCGAGTTCGGAAGTCAGCCAGCTGCGGTTGGCGACCAGGTTCTCGATGCGCACGCCCCAGCGGCCGGGCCGGTAGATGCCCGGCTCGTTGGAGGTGATCATGCCCGGCTCCATCGCGGTGTGCGGTCCGGGCATTGCGCGGTAGGAAATGACCTGCGGGCCTTCGTGCACGTTCAGGAAGTAGCCCACGCCATGGCCCGTGCCGTGGCCGTATTCCGCGCCGCCTTCCCAGATGGGAGCGCGCGCGATGGCGTCCAGCATGGGCGAAGGCGTGCCACGCGGGAACGAGGCGCGCGACAGCGCGATCATGCCCTTGAGCACCAGCGTGAAGTCCACCTTCTGGTCGGCGCTGGGCGTGCCCACCGCGACCACGCGGGTGATGTCGGTGGTGCCGCCCAGGTACTGGCCGCCCGAGTCGATCAGCAACAGGCCATCGCCTTCGATGGTGGCGTGCGATTGCTGGGTGGCGCGGTAGTGCGGCATGGCGCCGTTGGCGTTGAAGCCGGCGATGGTGGCGAAGCTGGGGCAGACGTAGGCGGGCCGGCGCGCGCGCGCGGCGGTGATCTGCTCGTCGATGGTCAGTTCGGTGATGGTTGCATTGCCCAGCGCGCCTTCGAACCAGGCGAAGAACTCACAGAGCGCGGCGCCGTCCTGCGCCATGGCCTGGCGCACATTCGCCAATTCGGCGTCGGTCTTGCGCGACTTCAGCAAGGTGGACGGGTTGATGGCCTCGATGCGCGGCACGGCTGGATCCATGGCGTGGAATACGCCGCAGGTCACACGGGCCGGATCGATCAGCAGCTTCTGGTCCAGTTCCAGCGAGGCCAGCGCGTCGGCGGCCTGGGCATAACCGGCTACTTCCACGCCGTCGGCCGCCAGGACGGCACGCAGCGCGCCGTCGATCTTGCCGTCGGCCACAAACAGCGTGGCGTGGTCCAGGCCGATCAGCGCGTGGCCGACGAACACCGGGTTGTAGTCCACGTCGGCGCCGCGCAGGTTGAAGAGCCAGGCGATGTCGTCCAGGGTGCTGATGAAGTGCACGTCGGCGCCATGCGCGCGCATGGCCTCGCGCACCTGCGCCAGCTTGTCGGCGCGGGTCACGCAGGCCTCGGGGGCCACGTGTTCATAGATGGCGGCGCCAGGCAGGCCGGCGCGGTCCGTCCAGACTTCATCCAGCAGGTCCTCGCGAATTTCCAGGATGGCGCCGGCGGCGGCCGCTGCGGCCGACAGGGCGCGGAATGCGCCCAGGCCCAACACCTGCCCGTCCACCCCGATGACCTCGCCCGCCTTGGTATTGGCGGCCAGCCAGTCCACGTGGCCTGGCGTGGTCGCCAGCGCGATCTTCATCAGCTGCACGCCGGTGCCGGCCAATTGCGCCTCGGCCTGCACCCAGTAGCGGCTGTCCACCCACAGGCCGGCGAAATCGGCCGTGACCACCAGCGTGCCGACCGACCCCGTGAAGCCGGACAGCCAGCGCCGCCCCTGCCAGCGCGCGGGCAGATACTCGGACAAGTGCGGGTCCGAGGACGGAACGACATAGGCGGACAGGCCGCGGCGGCGCATGGCCTGCCGCAATTGGGCGATACGGGCGTCGGTGCTAGACATGGGGGATGGGATCCTTAGCGCAACATGAAAGACATGGCGGCCAGGCTGTTCAGCGTGCGGACGGCGGACTGCATGCTATCCGTGGTGAATCGCAAGGTCACGCCGTCCACGCGTTCCAGCGTGGGCCACATGCAGAACAGGTCGGCCAATGCCGAGCTCTGCGTCTGCAACCGGCATTCTATAGGGGCGGGAATGCGGAAAGGAACTGCGACGCCCTTCTTCAGATTACGCACGGCGGTTTCAGCGGCAGCCGCGATCGCGCGGCGCGAGGCCGCCGGCGACAGGGTCACGCCGCTGCCCTGCCCGTGCGCCACTTTGGTCTGCACCCATTCGGCGCCCGGGAAGGTGTCGCGGGTTTCAGCGATGAAGGCGTCGTCCCCAGTCCCCAGAATGACGGGCACGCCCATCTCGCCCGCCAGCGCACCATAGAGGCCGGCCTCGCCCAGCTCCATGCCGTTGATAAGCACGCGGGCAAACGCGAAGCTGTTGATGGTGTGGGCCAGGATGCCGCGGCCTTGCGAGCGCGAGTGGTAGCCGATCATGAAGACGGCGTCGCAGCCCTCTTCCAGGCCGCCCATCATGCCAAGGTAGCGCGGCTTGCCCAGCACCAGGCGGGCGCGCTCGTCCAGGCCGTCCGGCAACAGATTGCGAAAGCCGCCGTGCGAATCGTTGACCAGAATTTCTTCGGCGCCGCCGGCAATCGCGCCCTGCACGGCCGCATTGGCCTCGGCGGTCATCCAGGCGCGGGCGCGCTCGTATTCGCCGTTGCCGGCGCGCACTTGTTCGGAATGGAAGACGCCGGCGACGCCTTCGATATCGGTGGAAATCAGGATCTTCATGGAATCAGCCTCGGAGAATTTCAGAGTTCAGTGTCGGACAGCCACTGGCGCCACTGCGGCGCCGCGTCGCGGATCGCGGCGCGGTGGTTGCCGTCGCGCCCCGTCACGCCCTCGGCATGCCAGAGCGCGGAAATGATGGCCTGCTCGCAAGCCTCGGCAGCGGCTTCGAACAGGGGATCGATACGGGCTTCATGCAGCATCGCCACCGCCGGCATGGGCTGCTCGGGCAGTTGCGGCACCGTGTAGGCGGTGGAAAACGCCAGCGCGATATCCCCGCTGCCATGGCCGTAGACCGAGCCGGTGCGGGCCAGTCCCGCCCCCGCCCGCAGCGACAGGCGGCGCAACTGGCGCGCGTCCAGCGGCGCGTCGGTGGCCAGCAGCAGGATGATGGAACCCTTCTCCGGCACGATGGCGGCGTTCTCGCCAGCCTGCGCCAGGCCGTTGTCCAGCTGCTGCGCCAGCCGACGGCCGAAAGGCCGGCCCGCCACGGTCAGATTGGGCAGCCGGCCGAAGTTTGACAGCACCAGCGCCCCGACCGTGTAGCGCGGCCCCTCCACGATGGACGCGACGCGCGAGGCAGAACCGATGCCGCCCTTGAACGAAAAGCAGGACATGCCCCGGCCGGCGCCGACCGCGCCCTGCTCGAATGACTTGTCCGCGGCGGCCAGCGCGTCAGCGTAGTGCGATTCCTGCACCGCCAGCGCCTGGATGTCGTTCAGATAGCCATCGTTGCATTCGAAGACCAGCGGATTGACGGTAGCCATGCCGCGGCCGATGCCGGGGTTGGCCGCGACCGCCGCGCGGATCTGCGCATTGGCCACCGTTCCCACGCCAAAGGTGTTGGTCAGCGCGATAGGCGTTTCCAGCACGCCCAGCTCCTGCACCTGGACCAGGCCGGTGCTCTTGCCGAAGCCGTTCAGCACGGTGGCGGCGGCCGGCACCTTGTCCAGATAGGGGTCGCCGCCATGCGGACGCACCACGGTCACGCCGGTTTGCAGCGGGCCGTCGGCCAGCGTGCGATGGCCGACGGTGACCTCGGCCACGTCGCAGATCGAATCCAGCGGTCCCGAGGGCAGTACGCCGATGCGGGGAATGTCCAGCGCTTGTTTGTCCATGTTCGCTACGTGTCGCCACGCTCCAGAATGCAAAACGCCGCCGCCCTGTGTCCGCTGCGCGCACTTGGTAGCGCGTGTCGCGGACTGGGGCGGCGGCGGAAATAACCGCCCTCCATGCCGGCCCTCCGTAGAGGTCCGGCGGCAGGCTTACTTGCGGTCGATCTTGGGATCGAGCGCGTCGCGCAGGCCGTCGCCCAGCAGGTTGAACGCGAGCACCGTGAAGAAGATCGCCAGCGCCGGGAAGATCGCCACGTGCGGGGCGATCACCATGTCGGCGCGCGCTTCGTTCAGCATCGCGCCCCACTCCGGCGTGGGAGGCGATGCGCCCATGCCCAGGAACGACAGGCTGGCCGCGGTGATGATGGAGGTGCCGATGCGCATCGTGCCATAGACCACGATGGGCGAGATCGTGCCGGGCAGGATGTGGCGCATGATGATGGTCCAGTCGGACGCGCCCACGCTCTTGACGGCCTCGACGTAGGTCATCTGCTTGATCGACAAGGTATTGCCGCGCACCAGGCGGGCAAACGCCGGCACGCTGAACACGGCCACGGCCACGATCACGTTGATCATGCTGGAACCGAGGATGGCGACCACGCCGATGGCCAGCAGCATGCCGGGGAACGCCAGCAGCACGTCGGAGATACGCATCGTGATGCGTTCCCACCAGCCTTCGTAGTAGCCCGCCATCAGGCCCATGAAGGTGCCGACAATGGCGCCCATGGCGACCGACAGAAAGCCCGCGGCCAGCGAGATGCGCGCGCCCATGATGATGCGGCTGAAGATGTCGCGGCCCAGCGAATCCACGCCCAGCCAGTGCGTGGAGGAAGGTCCGGCGTTCAGCGCGTCGTAGTCAAAGAAGTTCTCCGCATCGAACGGCACGATCCACGGCGCGAAGATCGCGACGACGACCAGCAGCAGGACGAAGATGCCCGCGCCGACGGCGAGCTTCTGCTTCTTGAATTTGCGCCAGAACTCGGTGGCGGGCGTGCGCACGTCGCTCTTGGGAGCGGCGGCGATGGTCGTGGCGGGTGTCGTATTGCTCATGGCCGCCTCACTTGTAACGGATGCTGGGATTGATGACGCCATAGAGCACGTCGACAATCAGGTTGATCAGGATGAATTCCAGCGAGAACAGCAGCACCAGGCCCTGGATCACCGGATAGTCGCGCTGGGTCACGGCGTCCACCAGCAGGCGGCCGAGGCCGGGCCAGTTGAACACGGTCTCCACCACGATCGAGCCGCCCAGCAGGAAGCCGAACTGCAGGCCCATCATGGTGACCACGGGAATCAGCGCATTGCGCAGCGCGTGCTTGATCACGACGCGGCGCTCGGTCAGGCCCTTGGCGCGGGCGGTCCGCACGAAGTCTTCCTGGATGACTTCCACGAAGGAAGCCCGGGTGAAGCGCGCCATCACGGCCGCCACTGCGGCGCCCAGGGTGATGGACGGAAGAATGTAGTGTTGCCAGGTCGAGGCGCCCACGGTCGGCAGCCAGCCCAGATTCACGGAGAACACCTGCATCAGCATCATGCCCAGCGCGAACGCGGGGAACGAGATGCCGGACACCGCCAGCGTCATGCCGAGACGGTCGGGCCAGCGATTGCGCCATACCGCCGACACGATGCCGATGATCATGCCGAAGGTCACTGACCAGACCATGCTGGCGAGCGTCAGCCACAGCGTGGGCATGAAGCGGTCGGCGATTTCGGTAGAGACGGGGCGCTTGGTACGCAACGAGGTACCCAGGTCGCCTTGCAGCATGTGGCTGAAGTAGCGCACGAACTGCTGCGGCAGGGGCAGATCCAGTCCCAGTTCCTTGCGCACGAGTTCGACGGTTTGCTGGTCGGCCTCCTGGCCCGCGGCCAGTCGCGCCGGGTCGCCCGGAAGCATGTGCACAAACAGGAACACGACCACGGCCACCAGCAGCAGCGTGGGGATCATGCCCAAAAGACGTTTGACGATGTAGGTCAGCATTGAAATTCCTGCAACATCGGCGGGGACACCGCGCCCCCGCCGTATGTGGCCTTACAGGGGCGCGCAGGCCCCGAGAGTTACCGCCAGATTTACTGCTTCAGATCGATGTCGCCGAACCAGAACGAGGTGTCCGGCTCAACATACACGCCCGACAGGTTCTTCGACTTCACGTACAGGTTGTTCTGGGTCACCAGGAAGGCCCAGGGGGCGTCCTTCCAGATGGTTTCCTGAACGTTCTTGTAGATTTCGGTCTTCTTGGCGCGGTCGGTCGTGGCCAGGGCTTGCTGGATGCCGTCGTCCACCGACTTGTTCGAGTAGTACGACACGTTGTTGAGCACCGGCGGGAAAGCGGCGGTGGTCAGCAGCGGACGCAGGCCCCAGTCGGCTTCGCCGGTCGAGGACGACCAGCCGGCGTAGTACATGCGGACCTTGGCGTCTTCAGGCTTCTGCACCTGTTGCACGCGCTGCACGCGCTGGCCGGACTCCAGCACTTCGACCGACACCTTGATGCCGACTTGTGCCAGTTGCTGCTGCAGGAACTGGACCACCTTCACCGAGGTGCCGTCGTTATAGGCGGACCACAGCTGGCTTTCGAAGCCGTTGGGGTAGCCGGCTTCGGCCAGCAGGGCCTTGGCCTTCTTGATGTCGTAGGGCCACGGACCGGTCTTGTGGGCGAAGTCCACGCCCGTCGGCACGACGCCGTCCACAATGGTGGCGTAGCCCGAGAAAGCGACCTTGGCCAGGGCTTCCTTGTTGATGGCGTAGTTGATGGCTTCACGCACCTTGACGTTGTCGAACGGCTTTTGCTGCGTGTTCATCGACAGGTAGCGCGCCATGATCGAGTTCTGGTGGTCGACCACGTCCAGCTTGTCGTTCTTCTTCAGCACGGCGGCCTGCTCGAACGGCACCGGGAAGGCGAACTGCGCCTCGCCCGTCTGCACCACGGCGGCGCGGGTGTTGTTGTCGGTCACGGTGCGGAAGGTCAGCGTGTCGACCTTGGGGTAGCCCTTCTTCCAGTAGCCGTCGAACTTCTTGACCTTCAGGTATTCAGCCGGCTTCCATTCGACGAATTCGAAGGGACCGGTGCCCACGGGGTGGAAACCGATTTCCTTGCCGTACTTGGCCAGCGCGGCGGGCGAGATCATCATGGCGGCCGGGTGGGCCAGCGCGTTGATGAAGGCCGAGAACGGCTTCTTCAGCGTGATCTTGATGGTCATCGGGTCGACCACTTCGGTCTTTTCGATGACGCTGAACTGGATGTAGCGCGACAGGCGGTTGTCCGGATTGGCCGGACGGTCGAAGTTGATCTTGACGGCTTCGGCGTTGAAATCGGTGCCGTCGTGGAACTTCACGCCGGGACGCAGCTTGAAGGTGTAGACCAGGCCGTCTTCGCTGACGGTGTAGTCGGTGGCCAGCACCTTCTGGACCTTCAGGTCCTTGTCGAATTCGAACAGGCCTTCGTAGTAGGCCTTGCCGGCCGCCTGGTTCAGCGTGCTGTTGGTGTTGTACGGATCGAGCGTTTCCAGCGCGATGGAGACGGCGAACGTCACGTCCTTGGCGGCATGCGCCAGCGGCGACGCGATCACGCCGAAGGCCAGCGCGGCGGCGGCCATCAGTTTGGTGGGGCGCAGAACTTTCATCATTGCAACTCCTGGTTCCGTAAGGAATTAGGGGGTTTGGTGGAAGAAAAACAAGTACGTCAACTGACTCAATACGCTCCGCCGACCGGATGCCGGGCGACGAAGTGATCCGTTCCGACCTGCACCAGCGGCTGCACCACCGGCTCGTCATTGAGCTTGCGGATGGGGCTGGGGATTTCGTCGGACAACAGCGTGCGCTTCATGTGGCGGCGGGCCGGATCGGCGATCGGCACGGCGGACATCAGCTTCTTGGTGTAAGGGTGCTGCGGATTCTCGAAAATGGCGCGGCGCGGACCGATCTCCACGATCTGGCCCAGGTACATCACGGCCACGCGGTGGCTGACGCGCTCGACCACGGCCATGTCATGCGAAATGAACAGGAAGGAAATGCCCATGTCGCGCTGCAGGTCGATCAGCAGGTTCACGATCTGGGCCTGGATCGACACGTCCAGCGCCGACACCGATTCGTCCGCGATCACGACCTTGGGGGTCAGCGCCAGGGCGCGCGCGATGCAGATGCGCTGGCGCTGGCCGCCCGAGAATTCGTGCGGATAGCGCTGCGCCATTTCCGCCGGCAGGCCTACGCGCTCCAGCAGTTCGGCCACGCGGCGCTCGGCATCGCGGCCACGGGCCACCCCGTGCACCAGCAGCGGTTCCATGATGGAGAAGCCGACCGTCACGCGCGGGTCCAGCGAGGCGAACGGGTCCTGGAACACGAACTGGATGTCGCGGCGCAGGGATTGAAGCTCCGTGTTCTTCAGGCGCACGATGTCGCGGCCGCCGAAGCGGATCTCTCCGCCCTGGCTGTCGACCAGACGCAGCAGCGAACGGCCGGTGGTGGACTTGCCGCAACCGGATTCGCCCACCAGCGACAGCGTCTCGCCGGGGTACAGGTCAAAGCTGACCTGCTCCACGGCGTGCACGCGGCGCTGCACGCGGCTCATGATGCCGCCGCGCAGGTCGAAGCGGGTGACCAGCTTGCGTACGCTCAGGATGGGTTCGCGCTTGGCGTCCGGCGCGGGCTGCGCGCTGACGGGAGCGGCTTCGGGCTGGGCCTGGCCTTCGGCCTGCAGCAGCGGAAAGCGTGCCGGCAGGTCGGTGCCCTGCATGGCGCCCAGCTTCGGCACGGCCGACAGCAGCGCCTTGGTGTAGCGGTGCTGCGGCGAAGCGAACACCTGCTCGGACGGGCCTTCTTCGACCTTGTCGCCGCGGTACATGACCAGCACGCGGTCGGCCACTTCGGCGACCACGCCCATGTCGTGGGTGATGAACACCACGCCCATGTGCATTTCTTCCTGCAGTTGGCGGATCAGTTGCAGGATCTGCGCCTGGATGGTGACGTCCAGCGCGGTGGTGGGTTCGTCGGCGATCAGCAGCGCGGGCTTGCAGGCCAGCGCCATGGCGATCATCACGCGCTGGCGCATGCCGCCCGACAACTGGTGCGGGTAGCGGTCCAGCACCGACTTGGCTTCCGGAATGCGCACCTGCTCCAGCATGCGCAGCGCCTCGGCGCGAGCGGCCGCGGCGTCCTTGCCCTGGTGCTGGCGGATCGATTCGGCGATCTGGTCGCCGGCGGTGAAGACCGGATTCAAGGAGGTCATCGGCTCCTGGAAGATCATGGCCATGTCCGCGCCGCGCACATTGCGCATGACGCGTTGGCTCGATCCGGCCAGGTCGATCACGGAGCCGTTGCGCCGCCGCAGGGCCATGTTGCCCTGGGCGATGCGCCCGCCGCCATGTTCCACCAGACGCATGAGCGCCAGGGACGTCACCGATTTGCCCGAACCCGATTCGCCCACGATGGCCAGGGTCTCGCCCCGGTCCACATGGAACGACAGATTGCGCACGGCTTCGACCGTGCGCTCCGATCCCACGAAGCGCACCGTCAGGTCGTCGACCTGGACCACGCGGTTTTCCGGCAGCGCCAGGCTGTTTGCGCGATCAACCATCTCTTTTGATTCCCCAAATACTGAAAAAACGAACCCGCCGCCGCTTATCGGTAGATAGCGGTGACCGGCTTCTCGCCGACACGGGCGTAACCCCGATACATGCCTTCCGTATTGAACGGCAAGGCCACGTTGCCCTGGGCGTCAACGGCCACCAGGCCGCCCTTGCCGTCGATGGTGGGCAGCTTTTCATGCACGACGCGGTCCGCAGCCGCTTCCAGCGACGCGCCGCAATATTCCATCTGGGCCGCCACGTCATAGGCGGCAACCATGCGGATGAACATTTCGCCGGTGCCCGTGGTGGACACCGCGCAGGTCTTGTTGCTGGCATAGGTGCCGGCGCCGATCAGCGGCGCATCGCCCACGCGGCCGACCTGCTTGTTGGTGATGCCGCCGGTCGAGGTGGCCGCGGCCAGGTTGCCCTGCGCATCCACCGCCACCGCGCCCACCGTGCCGAACTTCTTGTCCGCATCCAGCGGATCGGCCGGCGCCGGCTGGCCGCGTGCGACCAGCGCTTGGCCGTCGTGGTCCAGCACCGCCGCTTCCGGCGTTTCGCGCTGCACGCGCAGCAGCTGCTCACGACGGGCTTCGGTGGAGAAGTAGGAAGGATCGACCAGTTCCACGCCCTCTTCCTTGGCAAAGGCTTCGGCGCCCTCGCCCACGAAGAACACGTGCTTGCTGTTTTCCATGACCTTGCGCGCGGCGAAGATCGGATTGCGCACGCGGTGCACGCCGGCGATCGCGCCCGAGCGCAAGGTGGCGCCGTCCATGATGGCGGCGTCCAGCTCGTGGGTGGCGGCGCTGGTGAACACAGCGCCATGGCCGGCGTTGAACAGCGGACAGTCTTCCAGCAGGCGCACGGCTTCGGTCACGGCGTCCAGGGCGCTGCCGCCCCGGGCCAGCACGGCCTGGCCGGCGGTCAGGATGGATTCCAGCGCGCTCAGGTACTCCTGTTCTTTCTCGGGCGACATGGCCGCGCGGGACATCGCGCCGGCGCCACCGTGAATCGCGATCACGGGTTGATTCATCGTTTACCTACTCCATGGATGAGCCACGGCATCACGGACTGGGTCACCCCAGCGGCGGCCGCGACGGAATTCTTGGCCCGATAGGCCACCGCCGAGGACAGGGCTTCGATCAGCCCCAGCGCGGCGGTTTCAGAATTGGGAATCAGCTGGCGCGCGGAATACGCGTACAACACCACGGAAGCCGTGGGCGCCAGCGGCGACGTGGGCTTGTCGGTCAGCACCAGCACCGGCACGCCGGCCTGCTTGGCCGCGCCGGCCAGGGTCACCGTGTCGGCCAGGTAACGCGGAAAGCCAATGGCGATCACCAGGTCCTTGGCCGTCATGCGCGCCATCTGGCGCGCCGCGTGCGACACGCCGCCGGGACCGGCCAGCGATTCGACGGAATGCAGGTGCATGCACAGGCCGCGCTGCAAGAGGCCGGCCAGGAAACCGCTGGCGCCGAAACCGATGATGAACACGCGGTCGGCGGCCAGGATGGCCTCTACTGCCTGCTCGCAGGCGGCGGCGTCCAGCGACTGCAGGTTGCGCTGGGCGTTGCGGATGTCTTCTTCCAGCGTGGCGGCGAAGATCTGCACGGCGCTGGCGGAATGCGCCAGCTCGGTGCGCAGCTTTTCAACGGGTTCCAGCGCCGCCTCGAAGCCACGCGCCAGTTCGGCGCGGAATTGCGGATAGCCCGGCAGGTCCAGGGCGCGCGCGAAGCGGTTGGCCGTGGCCACCGACACCCCCACCGCCGCCGCGAACTCGTCGATGGTCATGGTGGCGGCGCGGAACTGGTGCGCCAGCACGTACTCGGCCATCTTGTGCTGAGTACGGCTCAGCGCGGGCTGGGCCCGGGCGATCCGGTCAGCAATCGTGAGTGCGGCCTTGTTCATCGAGTGGGGAGGTGTAGCTGGGGTTTATGTAAATCTGTTTACAAGCAAATTTTAGATAAGAAAATAGATTTTCATACTAAGGGTATACCCGTGAATATATGTAACAGTGCTTCAAAAGAAACGGGGCCGGTTTGAGTTACGCTAAGCGCGCTCCCCTTTCCCAGCCTCACCGGATTGACGCAATGCCCGATTGGATCTGCAAAGCCCACCAGGACCTGACCGTGACCGAGATCTACGCGATCCTGCGGCTGCGCACGGAAGTCTTTGTCATTGAACAGAATTGCATCTTCCAGGACATGGACGGCAAGGATCTGGTCGGCCAGACGTCCCACCTGATGGCCTGGCAGGACGGCAAGCTCGCGGCCTACTGCCGCATCCTGGACCCTGCGCTGAAGGATGGCCAGATCGAGATCGGACGCGTCATCACCGCGCCCTGGACTCGCGGCCAGGGCCTGGGCCACGAACTGATCCGCCACGCGATGCAGGAAGTGCGCCAGCGCTGGCCCGGCCGCGCCATGTATCTGGGCGCCCAGGCCCGTTTGCGCAATTACTACGGCGGCCACGGCTTTGTGCAGGTCACCGAGGAATACATGGAAGACGGCATCCCGCACGTGGGAATGCGGTTAGCTGAAACGGCATAAAAAAACGCCCCTTGCGGGGCGTTTTCATGGATGTGGCGCTTGGCGGATTACTTGACCGCCGACACGTCCAGCTTGGCTTGCGTCTTGGACTTGATCTCGTCCACCGTCACGCCCGGCGCCGTTTCCAGCAGCTTGAGGCCGTTTTCGGTGACTTCCATCACGCCCAGGTCGGTGATGATCAGGTCGACCACGCCCACGCCCGTCAGCGGCAGGTTGCATTCCGCCAGCAGCTTGACGTCTTCGGTGCCGTCCTTTTTCTTGGCCACGTGCTCCATCAGGACCACGACGCGGCCCACGCCCGCCACCAGGTCCATGGCGCCGCCCATGCCCTTGACCATCTTGCCCGGAATCATCCAGTTGGCCAGGTCGCCTTTTTCGGACACCTGCATGGCGCCGAGGATGGCCAGGTTGATCTTGCCGCCACGGATCATCGCGAACGAATCCGCCGACGAGAAGATCGAGGAGCCGGGCAAGGTCGTGACCGTCTGCTTGCCTGCGTTGATGAGGTCGGCGTCGACTTCATCGTCGGTGGGGAACGGGCCGATGCCCAGCAGGCCGTTCTCGGATTGCAGCCACACTTCCATGCCCTTGGGCACGTGGTTGGCCACCAGGGTCGGCAAGCCGATGCCCAGGTTCACATAAAAGCCGTCTTGCAGCTCGCGCGCGGCGCGCGCCGCCATTTCATCGCGGGACCATGCCATGTCTGTTCTCCTTAGGCCGGGCGAGTGGTGCGTTGTTCGATGCGCTTTTCGGGCGTGGCGTTCAGCACGATCCGTTGCACATAGATGCCGGGCAGGTGGATCTGATCGGGATCCAGGCTGCCGGTATCAACGATTTCCTCGACTTCGACCACCGTGAACTTGCCCGCCATGGCGACGTTCGGATTGAAGTTGCGGGCGGTCTTGCGGAATACCAGGTTGCCGCTGCGGTCGGCGATGTGCGCCTTGACCAGCGACACGTCGGGCACCAGCGAACGCTCCATCACGTATTGCTGGCCGTCGAATTCGCGGATTTCCTTGCCGTCGGCCACGATGGTGCCCACGCCCGTGCGGGTGAAGAAGGCCGGAATGCCGGCGCCGCCGGCGCGCAGCTTCTCGGCCAGCGTGCCCTGCGGCGTGAACTCGAGCTCGAGTTCGCCGGACAGGAACTGGCGTTCGAATTCCTTGTTCTCGCCCACGTAGGACGCGATCATCTTGCGGACCTGACGCGTATTGAGCAGCTGGCCCAGGCCGAAGCCGTCGACGCCCGCGTTGTTGCTGATGCAAGTGAGGTCCTTGACGCCCGAATCGCGCAGCGCGGCGATCAGGGCCTCGGGAATGCCGCAAAGGCCGAAACCGCCCACGGCGATCATCTGACCGTCCTTGACGATGCCTGCCAGCGCCTCCTGGGCGCTTGCAAAAACCTTGTCCATCGCTCCAACTCCTAGTTAAGGTCTAACCGAAGAGGGCGCGGCTGCCGGCGCCGGTCCCAGCAGCACCGTCCGGTGCCCTGTGGCGGCTGGCGCCGAGGGTGGCGCGCCCATATTGCTTTTTTGATTTTGCGCTAGATTTTACCGGCATGCCCGGCCAAAGCACGCGCTATTTTGGCGGGGCCGTCCGAAGACGCTGCATCAAGCCGCGGGCTTGAACATGGCGCCCAGTTTGGACAGCACCTCTTGCGGCCACGGAGCGGACGCATTGACCGTATAGTCCATCCAGACTAGCACGTTGCGCGCGCGGGCATACGGACCGCCTTCGTCGCCTACCTTCTCCAGCAGCAATTCGAATTCTGCGCTGGAGCGGCCGATGCGCGTGAGTTTGTGGGTCACGAGCACGTTGGCGGGATAGGTCAGGGGCCGCAGGAAATCGCAGGACGCATGCGCCAGGATGAGCCCCTGATCGGAGGGCAGCGCAAAGCCCGCGCCATAGAGTATCTGTATCCGGGCCTCTTCCATGAGGCGGAAGTACATGGCGTTGTTCAGATGGTTCAGAGCGTCCGAATCGCCCCACCGCAGGGGCAGTTCGACTTGATGGATATCTCCCACGGCCAGTATCCGCGCTGAGGTTTTGTCCGCGTTCACCAATTACTCCCTATGGCTAAAAGAAATACGAAGGCATACATGGCCTCCGCCTGCAATACAATCGCCGATAATACTTCCAGCCAAATATGGAATACATACGGGGAGCTTTGCAATGTCTGAACGCGAGTCGATGGAATATGACGTGGTCGTGGTTGGCGGTGGACCCGCCGGCCTGGCCACTGCTATCCGTCTTAAGCAGCTAGCCGCTGAAAAGAATCAGGAAATCGGCGTCTGCGTACTTGAGAAGGGTGCGGAACTGGGTGCGCACATCCTGTCCGGCGCCGTCATGGACCCGCTGGCGTTGACCGAGCTCATCCCCGACTGGAAGGAAAAAGGCGCGCCGCTGAACGTGCCTGTGACGCATGACAAGTTCATGTTCCTGTCCGAAACCGGCGCGCGCACCACCCCCAACTGGCTGCTGCCGCCCTGTTTCCACAACGAAGGCAACTACATCGTCCGCCTGGGCGACGTCGTCAAGTGGATGGGTGAACAGGCCGAGGCGCTGGGCGTGGACATCTTCCCGGGCTTTGCCGCCGTGGAACTGCTGTACGACGAGAACGGCGCCGTCCGCGGCGTGGCCACCGGCGACATGGGCGTGGCCCGCGACGGCTCGCACACCGACCACTACCAGCCCGGCATGGAACTGCATGCCCGCTACACCGTGTTCGCCGAAGGCGCGCGCGGCCAGTTGGGCCGCCAGCTGATCGAACGCTACAAGCTGGACGACGGCCGCAATCCGCAGTCCTACGGCATCGGCATCAAGGAAATGTGGGAAGTCGATCCGGCCCAGTCCAAGCCGGGCCTGGTCATCCATACCGGCGGCTGGCCGCTGGACTCCGATACCTACGGCGGCTCGTTCCTCTACCACCTGGACAACAACCTGGTGGCCGTGGGCATGGTCGTGGGCCTGGACTACGCCAACCCCTGGCTGTCGCCGTTCGACGAATTCCAGCGCTACAAGACGCACCCCGCCATCCGCGGCACCTTCGAAGGCGGCAAGCGCATCGCCTACGGCGCGCGCGCCATCACCGCGGGCGGCCTGCTGGCCCTGCCCAAGCTGACCTTCCCGGGCGGCGTGCTGGTCGGCTGCGAGGCCGGGTTCCTCAACGCCTCCCGCATCAAGGGCAGCCACGCCGCCATCAAATCCGGCAAGCTGGCCGCCGAAGCCGCGTTCGACGCGCTGGTCGCCGACCGCCGCCAGGACGAGCTGGCCGCCTATCCGGCCGCTTTCGAGGCATCCTGGCTGCACGCGGAACTGAACAAGGCGCGCAACTTCAAGCAATGGTTCAAGAAGGGCCGCACCATCGCCACCTTGATGACCGGCGTCGAGCAACTGCTGCTCAAGGGCAAGATGCCCTGGAGCCTGCGCCACAACAAGCCTGACCATGCCTGTCTGCAACCCGCATCGCAATGCGCGCGCATCGACTACCCCAAGCCCGACGGCAAGCTCACCTTCGACAAGCTCAGCTCGGTGTTCATCTCGAACACCAACCATGACGAAAACGAGCCCATCCACCTGACGCTGAAGGATCCGTCGATACCGGTACAGGTCAACCTGGCCAAGTATGGCGGCCCGGAATCGCGCTACTGCCCGGCGGGCGTGTACGAGTTCGTCAAGGACGACCACGGCGAAGACCGCTTGCAGATCAACGCGCAGAACTGCGTGCACTGCAAGACCTGCGACATCAAGGACCCGACCCAGAACATCGTCTGGGTCGCCCCGCAAGGCGGCGAAGGCCCCGTCTACAGCGGCATGTAAAGCAGCCGGACGCCAGCGCCCGGCCACCTAAGGCGCCCCACAGGGCGCCTTTTTTTTTCGACGAGCAGGACTATTCCATGACCGAACGCGTACTTCTCATCGGCTGCGGCGACCTGGGCCAGCGCGTGGCCCGGCGCTTTCTCGCGCGCGGCGACGACGTCTACGCGCTGCGCCGCAACCCGCCTGCCGGTGGCGCGGACGGCATACGCTGGCTGCAAGGCGACATCTCCCGCCCGGACGGACTGCCCGCCCTGCCCCGCGGCGTGACGCGGCTCATCCACCTGCCCGCGCCCGGCGCGCGCGAGGCCGCCGCGTACCGCGCGGTGTTCGTCGACGGCCTGAAGCACGTGCTGGACGCGCTGGACACGACGCAGCTCAAGCGCGTCGTGTTCATCTCGTCCAGCGCGGTCTATGGCGAACATGAAGGCGGCTGGGTCGACGAAGACACCCCGCCCGCGCCGCTGGGCGTCAACGGGCGGGTGCTGCTCGAAGCCGAAACCGCACTGGCGACTTATGGCCTGCCGTCCACCGCCTTGCGACTGGCCGGGCTTTACGGCCCCGGACGCCTGCAATTGATCGAGCGCCTGCGCCAGGGCGCAGCGGGCGCGCCGACCCAGCCCGCACACTGGGCCAACCGGATCCACATCGATGACGCCGCCGCGGCCGTGGTGCACCTCGCGCTCCTGCCCGAAGCGGCGCCGGTCTACGTAGGCTGCGACGATACGCCCCTGCCCCTGCATGAGCTATACGCCGACCTGGCCAGACTGATCGGCGCCCCTGCGCCGCGCGAGGCGCCCGCGCCTGCCAACGTCGGCAGCAAGAAGCTCAGCAATGCCCGGCTACGCGCCAGCGGCTTCACGCTGCAATGGCCGGACTCGCGGCTCGGCTATGCCGCGCTGCTGGCCACCACCGGCGCTGGCGACCCCGAAGCCACGCAGGCATAGTTCGCCGCCCATCGAATCGTGGTCGTCCAGGCTGGACGATACTGGCAGCCGGATTCACCACCGGCCATCGCCATGCATCCCGCCCATCCCCTGCAGGCAGTCACGCATCCTGACCCCTATCCCTACTATGCCGCGCTGGCGCGCGAGCGGCCGCTGTATCGCGAAGCGGCGCTGGACTTATGGGTAGCCAGCCATCCGGACACGATAGCGGCCATCATGCGGCACCCTGCCGCGCGCGTGCGTCCCGTGGCGGAGCCGGTGCCGAAAGGATTGGGAACCGGTCCGGCGGCCGACCTGTTCGGCCGCTTCGTGCGCATGAACGACAGCAGGATCCACCAGCAAGTGAAGACCTTGCTGAGCGCTTTCATCCGCGAGCAGGGCGCCCAGACCTGTCCGCCAGCGTGGCCGGATCCGGGGCCGCTGAACGCCATGGCCGTCGACCGCTACCTGAGCGCCGCGCCGGTGCACGCGCAAGCCGCATTCCTGGGCTTGCCGCCGGACCTGTACGCCGATTGCGCGGCGGACATCGCGGCATTTCTGTCGGCGCTGCCCGCCACCGCCACGGCGGATCGCATCGAGGCGGGACACGCCGCCGCGATGCGCCTGCAAACCCGCCTCGAATCACATCTGCAGGCCCCTGATGCCGCCCCTGCCTTGCGCAGGCTGCGCGAAGACGGCGCGCGGGCGGGCATAGTCCCCGCGCTGCTGGCCGCCAATCTGGCCGGCCTGCTATTCCAGTCCTGCGAGGCGGGCGCGGGCCTGCTCGGCAACGCGATCATCCTGGCCGGGCGGCGCGGCCTGCCCGCGGATCCCACGGAAGACGCAGCGCTGGCCTTGATGGATGAAGTCGAACGCAGCGACCCGCCGCTGCACAACACGCGGCGGTTTCTCGCCGCCGACATCGACATTGGCGGCCAACGCATCGCAGCGGGCCAGACCGTGCTGCTGGTGCTGGCCGCGGCGGCCACGGTACAGCCCGAGGCGCACTGGACTTTTGGCGCGCACGGGCATGCCTGCCCCGGCCGCCTGCCTGCCCGCCAGCATGCGGCGGGTGCGCTCAGCCACCTGCTGCGCGCAGGCATCGACGCTGCCGCGCTCGCGGCCCGTTTCCGCTACCGGCCGCTGCCGAATGCACGCGTGCCCCAATTTGATTTTTCCGAGGAACCCGCACCATGATCGCAGTGATATTCGAAGTCGAACCCGCCCATGGCGACCCCACCCCCTATCTGCATATTGCCGCCGGCCTGATCGATGAACTGAAGGCCATGGATGGCTTCATCTCGGTAGAACGCTTCCAGAGTCTGACCGAGCCGGGCAAGCTCCTGTCGCTATCCTTCTGGCGAGACGAAGAATCGGTCAAGCGCTGGCGCACGCTGGAGTCGCACCGCCGGGCCCAGGAAGCCGGGCGCGGCGGCGTCTTCGCCAACTATCGCCTGCGCGTGGCGCAAGTGCTACGCGACTACGGCATGAACCAGCGCGACGCGGCGCCCGCCGACAGCCGCGACCGCCACGGCTGAAGCCTGTACTTCAGGCCCCGGCTGCCGCCGCGGCCAAGGCCACCCGATGGGTGGCGCCGGATTCCAACACCGCCGTCATCGATGGCAGGCCCTGCGCGGCCGATGGATCGAAGTAGTCGGCCTCGTCGCGTCCTTGCCCCGCGGGCAAGTCGCGCACCTCCACGCGAAAGCCTTCGGCCCGGCTGCCGCGCAGTTCCGGCACCGCTTGCAGCAAGCGGCGCGTGTAGGGATGCGTGGGCCGGTCGAATACTTCGTCGCGCGTGCCCTCTTCGACGATATGGCCGCGCAGCATTACCACCACGCGGTCGGCGATCTGCTCCACCACGCCCAGATCGTGCGAAATCAGCAGGCAGGCGAAGCCGTGGGAGCGCTGCAGCGACATCAGGGTCTCCAGCACCTGCTTCTGCACGGTGACGTCGAGCGCCGACACCGGCTCGTCCGCGATGATCACCTCGGGCCGCAGCACCAGCGCCCGGGCGATCGCCACGCGCTGCCGCTGCCCGCCGGACAGCTCATGCGCATAGCGTTCCGCGTAGTCGTCGCCCAGCCCTACGTCGCGCAGCGCCTGCGCCACGCGCGTGCGCCGGACCTCGGACGTCATGCCGGCCTCCAGCCGCAGGCCCTCGCCCACCAGGTCGCCGATGGTCATGCGCGGATCCAGCGATGAATACGGATCCTGGAACACCATCTGCACACGCCGGCGCGCCGCCTGCCAGGCCTGGCCGGAGCCGCCCGCGGGCAAAGCCTGGCCGTCCAGCTCGATGCGCCCCTGGGCTTGCGGCACCAGTCCCAGGATAGACATCATGACCGTGGTCTTGCCGCTGCCCGATTCGCCGACGATGGCCAGCGTTTCTCCTGGCGCCACCGCGAAGGTCGCGCGGTGCACGGCGCGCACCGCGCGCTTGCGGAACCAGCCCTCGCGGACCGAGTAATCGATCGCCAACCCATCAACCTGCAGGATGGGCGGCCCTTCCACGGCGGGGCGGGCCAAACCGCGCTTGGGCAGCGCGTCCAGCAGGCTGAGCGTGTAGGGGTCCGCCGGCCGCGACAGCACCTCGGCCACCGGCCCGGTCTCGACCGCCCGGCCGCGGCACATGACCAGCACGCGCTGCGTGTAGGCGGCCACCAGGGCCAGGTTGTGGCTGATGAAGATCAGCGCCGTGCCCTCTTCGCGCGTCAATTCGCACATCAGGTCCAGCACTTCCTTCTGCACCACGCAGTCCAGCGCCGTGGTGGGCTCGTCCGCGATCAGGAGACGCGGCTTGAGCAGCATCACCCCCGCCAGCAGGATGCGCTGGCGCATGCCGCCGGAAAATTCATGCGGGTAGCGCTTCATGCAATCCTGCGCATCGCGCACCCGCACCCGCTCCAGCATCCGCACGGCCTCGTCCCAGGCCGCGCGGCGCGTCATGCCACGGCGCAGCACCAGCGCCTCGATCAGTTGCTCGCCCACGCGGAAAGCCGGGTTGAGCGACACCATCGGCTCCTGGAACACCATGCCGATGCCGGTGCCGCGCTTCGCCAGCCAGTCGCGCGGCGCCTGCCGCAGCAGGTCCTGGCCTTCAAACAGGGCTTGTCCGCCGGTGATGCGGGCCGAGTCAGGCAACAGGCCCAGCAAGGTCTTGCCGATCAGCGTCTTGCCGCTGCCGGATTCCCCGACGATGGACAGCGATTCGCCGGCGTGCAGGTCGAACGACACGCGGTTCACCACGGGCGCGGCGTCGCGCTTGCCGGGAAAGCGGATCTCCAGATCGCGTACCGACAGCAAGGGTTGGGCCAGGTTCATGCCATCACCCCCCGCATGCGCGGATCCAGCAGGTCGCGCACCGCGTCGCCGAGCAGGTTGATGCCCAACAGGCTCAGCGAGATCATGGCGCCCGGAAACACCGCCAGCCAGATCGCCTGATCCATGGCGTTGCGGCTCTCGGACAGCATGCCGCCCCAGGTGGCCAGCGGCGGCGGCACGCCCAGGCCGAGAAAGCTCAGCGCGCTCTCGGCGAGCAGGGCGGAACCGAAGATGGAGGTCGCGAAGATCAGCAGAGGCGGAAAGCAATTGGGCAGCACGTGGCGGAGCACCGTCCACAAGCCGCTGTGTCCGGTGGCGCGCGAGGCGATGACGAAATCGCGCTGGCGCAGCGACAGCGCGGCGCCGCGCGCGATGCGCGCCACCGACGGCGAATACGCCAACCCCAACGCCAGCACCACGCCCCACTTGGACGGACCCAGCACAGTCATGATGCCGAGCGCCAGCAGCAGGCCGGGAAACGCCATCAGCGATTCCACCAGTACCGTGATGCCACGGTCGACCCAGCCGCCCGCATAGCCCGCCGTGACGCCGATGGTCGTACCCAGCAGCAGCGCCAGCAGCACGGAGAACACGCTGACCGCCACGCTGACGCCGGCCCCCGCCATCAGCCGCGACAACACGTCGCGGCCGAACTCGTCGGTGCCCAGCCAGTACTCCGCCGACGGCGGCGAAAAGCGCGCCAGCAGATCGCCTTCCAGCGGATCGTGCGGCGTATACACCAGCCCCACCAGGGCCAGCAGCACAACGCCCCCGACCAGCGCGCCGCCCAGGACGGCATTGGTATGTTTGAAACCCATGATGATCCTATTGAAGCTTCACGCGCGGGTCGAACAGCGGATACAGCAGATCCACCACCAGGTTGACCGCCACGTACAACAGCGCGATGAACAGCAGGCAGCCCTGCACCACCGGGTAGTCCCGCGCATAGATGCTTTCGACCAGCAGGCGGCCGATGCCCGGCAACGTGAACACGGTCTCGATCACCGCGGCGCCCGACAGCAGATGGCCCAGCATCAAGCCGATCACCGTCAGGGTGGGACCGAATGAATTGGGCAGCACGTGGCGCAGCATGACGCGTTTTTCCGGCAGGCCCTTGGCGCGCGCGTGCGCCACGTATTCCAGCCGCAGCGTCTCGATGGTGCTGGCGCGCATCATGCGCGTGATGGCGGCGATCTCCGTCAGCACGATGGCGCATACCGGCAGCACCAGATAACGCGCCGCGCCCAGGCCGCCCTGGGCGATGGATTCAAAGCCGTACACCGGCAGCCAGTTCAGCTTCACGCCGAACAGCCAGATCAACAGGATGCCGACCCAGAAGCTGGGCATGGACACGAACAGGATCGAGGTCGACACGATGGCGGTATCGGCGCGGCGGTTCTGGCGCCAGGCGGCGACCATACCGGCGGGCACCGCCACCAGGCAGGCCAGCAGCGTCGCCGTCAGCACTACCTGGGCCGTCACCGCAAAATGCGTCAGCACCAGATGCATCACCGGTTCGCGCCGCGCGATGGACATGCCCAGGTCGCCCTGCAGCGCGTTGCCCACCCAGATCAGGAACTGCTCGCCGACGGGGCGGTCCAGCCCCAGCGCGTGGCGCATTTCCGCCAGCAGCGCCGGGTTGTCGATATCGCCCAGCATCAGCGAGGCCGGATCGCCCGGAATCGCGCGTATCAGCGCGAACACCAGCACCGTGACCACGATCACGGTGGGCACCGACGCCGCGATGCGCTTGAGTAGATAGCCCAGCACGGCGCCTCAGTTCTTGGTCACGTTGAAGAAACGCGGCTTGCGCAGCGGCCAGCCCGTGAAGCCCTGCAGCTTGCTGGAGACCACGACATAGCCCGGCTTGTTGTAGTACATCAGCAGCGGGGTGTCGCGCAGCATCAAGGCATGCAGCTTGTCGAACGCCTGCTTGCGCACGGCGGGATCGGACTCGGCCTCGATGCCTTCCAGAATGGCGGCGGCTTCAGGACTTTCCCATTGGGCCATGGGCGTCTTGGACTTGTCGCCGATCACGTCGCGGAACATCAGCGCGGGCTCGGTGCGCGCCGAGTAGGCGAATGCCATCAGCTGGAATTTTCCTTCGCGGAAGTTGGTCACCTGGGTACCCCACTCCAGCATGTCCAGTTCGGCCTTGATGCCGGCCTTGCCCAGCAACTGCTGCGTCACCACCGCGACCCGGTACAGATAGGGATAGCGCTTGTTGGCCTGCAGCTTCAAGGGTTCGCCACGATAGCCCGCGGCGTCGAGCAGACGCTTGACCTCTTTCAGGTTCTTCTCGTAACCGGCGCGGTCGGCTTCGGAGTAGTAGGCGCTGGCGGCCGGCACCAGGGACGGGTTGTAGGCGGCCTGGCCGTTGTTCAGCGCCCGGGCGATGCCGGGAAAATCCAGCGCCAGCGCGATGGCCCGGCGCATGTTCACATCCGACAGCAAGGGCGCGCGCGTCTGCATCAGCAGATTGACGGTATCCAGCCCCTGCTCGGTGACGATGTTCCAGCGCGGATCTTTGACCGGCAGATTGTCTTCGTCCGCGTTGTAGGCGTCGACCTGCCCCGCCATCAGGGCCGCCTTTTGCGCCGCAGCGTCCGGAATCACAACGAAGCGCACATTGGCCTGCGCAGTTTTCTTCCCGGCCATGCCGCTGGGCGCTTCCTCGCGCGGCTTGTAGCCCGCGTACGGCGTCAACAGCAGGTACTGCTCCTTCTTCCATTCCGCCAGGACGTAGGGGCCGGTGCCTATGGGCTTGGCCCACTTGCCCTCGGCATCGACGCTCTTGGCGCTCAGCACCGGCATCGGGCATTGGACGCTGGCCATCTGGTCCAGGAACAGCGCGTAGGGCTGCTCCAGCCTGAATACCACGGTGGCCGGATCCGGCGTTTCCACCGCCACGACCTTGGCGCCCTTGCTGCCGTCGTAGAGGTTCTTGCAGGAATACTCGGACTGGGCGCCGTTGAGATAGTCGTAGGTCCACTTGACGTCGGCCGAGGTCATCGGCGAGCCGTCGTGGAAGGTGACACCCTGGCGCAGCTTGAAGGTGTAGGCGCGCTTATCGTCGGACAGCGTCCAGCTGTCGGCCAGCATGGGGGCCACGCTCATGTCGGCGCGCAGCGCCACCAGGGACTCCACCACGTGGGCCAGCACGTTGTCGGTGGAGGTGTTGCGGGAACGCCCGCCGGGCAGCGTGGTCGGCGTGCCCGAACCTTCGGCGTAGCGGATTTCAGGAACGGCGGCCTGCGCCCACACCGCGGCGGGCATGCCGGCCATGGCGCCAGCCAGCGCGGCGGTCAACAGCAGCGCGTTCTTGACGCGCGAACCATGCGAATTCATAGGGGGTCACTCCATGGGCGGCGCTAGCCGCATACGGGTCCGGGGCCGGATCAGAAGAGCCGGTACTCAGCGAAGTTGCGTCCTTCGTAGGGCTTGCGGGCGATCCACATCACGCCACTGGCCGGTTCCATCAAGGTCGTGGCCACCGTGGCCGAGATGCTGTCGAAGCTGGCCGGCTTGGGCGAGCGCAGCACGCCGTCCGGGGCGGCGAAGTCGTCGGCCAGGATGCGCTTGACCGTGTCCCAGTCGATGCCGCCGGCCGCGCACGCCAGCATGTCCTGCACGCGGCGCTGGCGGTAGATCGAATCCGGATTGGCGGCCAGGCCTTTGTCGAACAGCTTGGCGCGCGCGGGCGGGCTGATCCAATGGTTGGCGTGGACCAGCAGGCCATCCTCGGGCGTGATCCAGAAGATCTCGTCGGGCGAGCACTCCAGGTCCACCGCCTCGCCCTGCGCCTGCGCCAGCATCAGGTTGTTGGAGCAGAAACGCCGCGACGCCCACAGCACCTTCATGGCGTTGCAGATGTTGGTGGCTTCCAGCATCTTGCGCCGCACCAGCACCAGCGGCACCTCGGCGGGACGCTGGTAATCGTGCTCGCAGGACAGGAAGTTGCCGGACAGGGACACGCCCGCGCTATTGAAGCCGTGGCGCGCCAGACTGCCCGCCTCGGTGAACATCAAGAGATCGGGACCGTCCTCGCGCCGCATGCGCAGCACGATGCCGGTGTCCACGCACTCCTCGCGCCAATCCCAGTTGTGGGCATGCATGAGCTTGCCGCCGGCGGCGGCCTCGGGCAGCACGATCAGGCCGGTGCAGCCATCGTCCAGCCCTTTGCGCGCGCGGCCCAACTCGGCATGACCGAACATCATTTCGGTGCGGCAGTTGATGACCACCACGTCCTCCAGGGCCTGGCCCGATCCATCGGCGATGCCGCGCAGCTCTTCCAGGTAGGCCGCGTCATAGTCGCCCACCACCGGCACCATGGCGGCGGCCAATTGCTTCAGGCGATCCGCGGCGACGCCGCGCCGCTCCAGCTGCCCGCGGTAGAGGGCCACGCTGCGCGCCACGCGTTCAGGCACGGCGGCGCCGTGCTGGCGACCGCGCTCATAGGGGCTGCCCTGCACGTCGACCAGGGGGAAAGGGGTAGGCAAAGTCACGGCTCAAGACTCCGGAGCGAGATTCATAGACGGGCAAATTTTGTACTAATATATGAAAAAGTTCAATATAAGGGTTTCCACCGAGCCATGCCTGCGGCGTTCTCGCCCGAGGCTCTCCGGTACCATTCCGACTCCGCCGCCTTTCGCGCCCAGCCCTCATGTCCAACGCCGCCCCTGCCCGCCCCACTCCGCTGCAAGTCGACCTGGCGCGCCATATCGCGGAAGACATCGTGGCCCGGCGCTACGCGCCCGGCGACCACCTGTCGGAGGAAACGCTGGCGGCGAACTACGAGGTGTCGCGCACGCCGGTGCGCGGCGCGCTCAAGCTGCTGGCCGCGCAGGGCCTCATCACGCATCGCCCCAACAGCGGCTACACGGTGGCGGCCCATCCCGCCGCCGCGCCGCCCGCCATCGCGGGCGCCGGCCCCACGCAAGACGAGCTGTACCGCCGCTTGATCGATGACCGCGCCTCGCGCGCGCTGCCGGAAACCTTTACCGAGCGCGATCTTCAGCAGCGCTATCCGGCGCCGCGCAGCGTGCTGACCAAGACCCTGCTGCAGTTGTCGGCGGACGGCCTGATCGAAAAGCGCAAGGGACACGGCTGGCAGTTTTCGCCGTCGCTGGAGAACCGCGACGCGCTCAACGAGAGCTACCGGTTCCGCATGACCATCGAATGCGCGGGCCTGCTGGAACCGACGTTCCGCCTGGACCGCGAAGCGCTGGCGCGCATGCGCGCCGCGCATGAAGCGCTGGCCGTGCGCAGCGACGCCGACATCTCGGCCACTGAATTCTTCAATCTCAACGCCTCGTTCCACGAGATGCTGGCCCGCTTCTCGGGCAACCGCTACATCCTGCAGGCGGTGCAGCAGCAGAACCAGTTGCGCCGGCTGGAAGAGCACGCCGCGTTCTACCGCGACGCGCGCTTCATCAATTCCAGCAGCGAACACCTGCAGATCATCGACGCGCTCGAAGCCGGCGACCAGGAATGGGCTTCCCAGCTCATGCGGCGCCACTTGAAGACCTCGCTGCAAGTTTCCTGACCACCTCTCCGCTTTCACTCATCCGCCAGCACGCCCTGGCGGATCTCGAGTACGCATGGCATCCGCGCTGTGGATTGCATTCGGTCCTTCTTGTATTGTATTTATCAATCTATTAATACAAAATAGGAACCCCAAATCCATCCACGCCGGAACCCCCATGCCATCGTCAACGCCTCATCCCACACCCGCCATCAACGCCGAAGCCTATTGGATGCCCTTCACCGCGAATCGGCGCTACAAGCGCGCGCCGGTGCTGTTCAACGCAGCCGAGGGCATGCACTACATCCGGCCGGACGGACGCCGCGTGCTCGACGGTATTGCGGGCCTGTGGTGCGTGAACGCCGGCCACCGCCGCCCAGAAATCGTCGATGCCATCGCCCGCACCGCCCACGAACTGGACTACGCGCCCTCGTTCCAGATGAGCCATCCCCTGGCCTTCGAATTGGCCGAGGCCTTGCGCCAGGAGGCGCCCGCTGGATTCTCCAATGTGTTTTTCTCGAACTCCGGCTCCGAAGCGGTGGACACCGCGCTGAAGATCGCGCTGGGCTATCACCGGGCGCGCGGCCAGGGGCAGCGGGTGCGCCTGATCGGACGCGAGCGCTCGTACCACGGCGTGGGCTTCGGCGGCCTGTCGGTGTCGGGCATCGCCGGCCACCGCAAGCCCTTCGGCAATCTGCTGCCCTACGTGGACCACCTGCCGCATACCTATGACCGCAGCCAGATGGCGTATACGCGCGGCCAACCCGATTGGGGCGCCCACTTGGCCGATACGCTGGAGCGCATCGTCGCGCTGCATGACGCGTCCACCATCGCCGCCGTCATCGTGGAGCCGGTGGCGGGCTCGACCGGCGTGCTGGTGCCGCCCAAAGGCTACCTGCAGAAGCTGCGGCAGATCTGTGACGCGCACGGCATCCTGCTGATCTTCGACGAAGTGATCTGCGCCTTCGGCCGTATCGACGGCGCCTTCGCCTCATCGCACTTCGGCGTCACGCCCGACATCATCACCAGCGCCAAGGGGCTGACCAACGGCGCCATCCCCATGGGCGCGACGCTGGTGCAGCAGCATGTCTACGATGCCTTCATGCAAGGACCGGACAGCGCCATCGAACTGGCCCACGGCTATACCTATTCCGGCCATCCGGTGGCCTGCGCCGCCGGCCTGGCGACCCTGGACATCTGCCGCCGCGAGGGTCTGTTCCAGCGCAGCCGCGAACTCTGGCGCTATTGGGAGGACGCCGCACATAGCCTGAAAGGACTGCCGCACGTGGTGGACATCCGCAACATCGGCCTGCTGGCCGCCATCGAGTTGGAGCCCTTGGACGGCAAGCCCGGCCAGCGGGCCTATGCCGTGCACCAGGCCTGCCTGGAGCGCGGCTGCCTGATCCGTTCGGCGGGCGACACCATGCTGCTGTCGCCCCCGCTCATCATTGAGCGCGCGCAGATCGACGAGTTGTTCTCGGTGTTGTCGGACGTGCTGCGCGCGGACGCCTGAGCGCCGGCACTGCCTATGCCAGGTGCCGCGCCACCGCCTGAACCACCTGCCGCACGTCCGCGGCGGACACGTCCAGGTGCGTGACCAGGCGCGTCGGGCCGCCGTAGACGGCCCGCATCTGGATGCCGTCGGCGGCCAGTTTGGCCGTGAGTTCCTCGCAACGCGCAGGCTCGAATTCAGCGAACACCATGTTGGTGTCCTGGCTCAATACCTTGACGCCCGGAATGCCGCGCAGCCCCTCCGCCAGCAGGCGGGCGTTCTCGTGGTCATCGGCCAGGCGCTCCACGTTGTGCTCCAACGCATACAGGCAGGCCGCGGCCAGCACGCCAGCCTGGCGCAGGCCGCCGCCCAGCATCTTGCGCCAGCGGCGGGCGCGGGCGATCAGCTCGGTGCTGCCCACCAGCACCGAACCCACCGGCGCGCCCAAGCCTTTCGAAAAGCAGAGGGACACCGAATCGAAGGGCTGGCACAGGTCCGCCACCGGCTTGCCACTGGCCACCGCGGCATTGAACACGCGGGCGCCGTCCAGATGGGTGGCCAGTCCGTGCTGGCGCGCCCAGTCGGTCGCAGCCTGCACGTAGTCGGCGGGGATCAGCTTGCCGTGGAAGGTGTTTTCCAGCGCCAGCAGGCGGGTGCGGGCGAAGTGCGCATCGCCCTCGGGCTTGAGCGCCGCGGCCAGCTTTTCCTGCGGCAGGGAGCCGTCCTCCGCGTGCTCGATCGGCTGCGGCTGGATGCTGCCCAGCACGGCCGCGCCGCCCCCTTCATACTTGTAGGTGTGCGCGAGCTGGCCCACCAGATACTCGTCGCCGCGCTCGCAGTGGGCCATCAGCGCCCCCAGATTGCTTTGCGTGCCGGACGGAAAGAACAGGCCCGCCGCCTTGCCGGTGCGTTCGGCAACCGCCTCCTGCAGACGGATCACGGTCGGGTCGTCGCCCATCACGTCATCGCCCAGGGGCGCGGATACCATGGCTTGCAGCATGGCCGCGGATGGCCGGGTGACGGTGTCGCTACGCAGATCGATCATGGAAAATCCTGGTATGGAAAAGGAATTCTGAAAAAGATTAGTCGGCGCGCACGGCCGGCGCCGCGCGGCTCACCACCCAGATGCCGGCCAGAATCAGCGCCATGCCACTCAGCTCGGCAGGACTGGGTTGTTCGGACAACAGCGCCCAGGCGAACAACATGGCGACGACGGGCACGCCCAGGCTGGACAGTCCCGCGATCGAAGCCGGCACCAGGCGCACCACCAGCAGCCACAACAGCCAGCCCGCGGCCGTCGCGATCAGCACGATGTAGGCCATGCCGGTCCAAAGCTGCCAGCCCCATATCGCGGGCATCTGCGGCACCAGAAAGGCGACAGGCGTCATGACCAGTCCGCCCAGCAGCATCTGCCAGGCCGTGAAAGTCATCACATCCGGCGCGTGCCGCTCGAACATGCGCTTGGACAACACCGTGCCCACGCCCCAGCACAAACCGCTGCCCAGCCCCAGCAACACGGGGCGGATATCGCCCAGGCCGTTCCAGGGTTCGACGAAACAGACCAGCCCGATGGCGGCCATGGCGATGCCCAGACCATGCCGCGCCGTGGGGCGTTCGCCCAGGAACCACCACGCGAACAGGATCACCCAGAACGGCATCGTGTAGGCCATGAGCGAGACCTTGCCCACGCCGCCCGATACCAGCGCCGTCTGTACAAAGCCCTGGAATCCGGCCGTTTGCGTCAGGCCGATCAGCAAGGTCAGCTTCCAGGGCGGCATCGCCAGCGGACGCCGCATCGCGATGGCCAGCGCGAACAGCACCACGCCGCCCGATACATAGCGCAGCGCCACGAAGTCGAACGGGCCGATATACGGGACGATCAGTTTCATCGCGATCCAGCTGCCCGCCCAGACCAGGATGGTGCTGAACATCAGGGCTAGCCCTGCACGATCAAAACTGCTGCGGCTCACTGGCACGGCTCCGTGGGAATGAATGCTGGACGCGGAAAAGCAAATACGCCCGTACCGGCGGTTCCGATACGGGCGTATGACATTATGCGCCTGCCTTACCCGCCAGGGCGGTCACAGGCGGGCCATTCCCGTCCATCATGCGGACGGGAACGATCACAAGGACTTGGCCAGCTGTTCCAGGATGGCCGGGTTCTCCAGCGTGGACACGTCCTGCGTGATTTCCTCGCCCTTGGCGACCACGCGCAACAGGCGGCGCATGATCTTGCCCGAGCGCGTCTTGGGCAGGTTGTCGCCAAAGCGGATGTCCTTGGGCTTGGCGATGGGGCCGATTTCCTTGGCCACCCAGTCGCGCAGCACCTTGGCGATGGCTTGCGCCTCGTCGCCTTCGGGACGCGAACGCTTGAGCACCACGAAGGCCACCACGGCTTCGCCGGTGGTGTCGTCGGGACGGCCCACCACGGCGGCTTCCGCCACCAGTTCGTGCGCCACCAGGGCCGACTCGACCTCCATCGTGCCCAGGCGGTGGCCCGACACGTTCAGCACGTCGTCGATACGGCCCATGATCCAGAAGTAGCCGTCAGCATCGCGCTGCGCGCCGTCGCCAGCCAGGTAGTAGCCGCGCAATTCGGGCGGGAAGTAGCTCTTCTTGAAACGCTCCGGGTCGCCCCAGATGTTGCGGATCATGGCGGGCCAGGGACGCTTGATGACCAGGAAGCCGCCATTGCCCTGCTCCACATCGCCACCCGTCTCATCGACGATGGCGGCGGCGATGCCCGGCAGCGGCAAGGTGCAGGAACCAGGCTTGGTCGGCGTGGCGCCCGGCAGCGGCGTGATCATGTGGCCGCCGGTCTCGGTCTGCCACCAGGTGTCCACAATGGGGCAGCGCTCGCGGCCGATGTTCTTGTGGTACCACATCCAGGCTTCGGGATTGATGGGTTCGCCCACCGTGCCGATGATGCGCAGGCTGTCCAGGTCGTAGTTCTGCGGATGCGCTTCGGGCGCGGCCTCGGCGGCCTTGATCAGCGAGCGGATCGCGGTGGGCGCGGTGTAGAAGGTGGTGACCTTGTGGCGCGCGATCATGTCCCAGAAGCGGCCGGCGTTGGGATAGGTCGGCACGCCTTCGAACACGACCTGCGTCAGGCCGGCCGCCAGCGGGCCATAGGTGATGTAGGTGTGGCCGGTAACCCAGCCCACGTCGGCCGTGCACCAGTAGACGTCGTCCTTGCGGGCGTCGAAGGTCCACTTCACCGTCAGCAGCGCCCACAGCAGGTAGCCCGCCGAGGAATGCTGCACGCCCTTGGGCTTGCCGGTGGAACCGGAGGTGTAGAGGATGAAGAGCGGGTGCTCGGCGTTGACCGGCACGGGCTCGCAGGTGTCGGGCTGGCCGGCCTCGACGTCGTGCATCCAGAGGTCGCGGCCTTCGTTCCATTGCACCTTGCCGCCGGTACGGCGGTAGACGATGACCTTGGTCACGGCCTCGCAGCCGCCCATGGTGAAGGCTTCTTCCACGGCGGGCTTGAGCGGGATGGTCTTGCCGCCGCGCACCTGTTCGTCGGCGGTGATGACCAGCGACGCGCCCACGTCCATGATGCGCTCCTGCAGGCTCTTGGCCGAGAAGCCGCCGAACACCACCGAGTGCGTCACGCCCAGGCGCGCGCAGGCCTGCATGGCCACCACGGCTTCGATCGACATGGGCATGTAGATGATGGCGCGGTCGCCCTTCTTGTAGCCCAGCGCCGCCAGGCCGTTGGCGAAGCGGCAGACGCGCGCCAGCAGTTCGCGGTAGCTGACCTTGTCGACCTTGCCGTCGTCGGTTTCAAAGATGATGGCGGTCTTGTCGGCGTTGCCGTTGGTCAGGTGCACGTCCAGACAGTTGGCCGACACGTTCAGTTCGCCGTCGCCGAACCAGCGGTAGAACGGCGCGTCCGATTCGTCCAGCACCTGCGTGAACGGCTTGGTCCATTGCAGGTTGTCGCGCGCCTGCCCGGCCCAGAATCCGTCGAAATCGTTCTCGACCTGCGCGCACAGCGCGTTGTAGGCCTCCATGCTGGGGATCGCGGCGCCTTGCGCGGCGCGCTCGGGCGGCGGGAACACCCGGGTTTCCACCAGTACGGACTCAATAGCGTTCGACATGATCTTTGTCTCCAATCGGTAATTCTGTTTGTTTGTGCCGCTTGTTCATTACCCAACCGCAACCGTATCGCCACGCTCTTACGGGCACCTTACGCAAAATGCGGGCCGGAGCCCGCGGCGCGAGGCCGGCGCCGGGCAATCAAGGCGTGCCGCCGCCAATCGTAGCGGCGTCACCGGACAGTCTATAAGGATAGCAGCCGGCGCGGCCTGGGCGAACCGCAAGCCTCAAGCCGCGCGCCGCGCCAGCCCGCGCTTCACGTCCACGCGCGACAAAAGGATGAGGCCGCCCACGAAGAACAGGCCGGTCACCAGGATCGCGAGGCGGTGATTGCCATGCGTGGCCCAGGTCACCAGGCCGTAGGTGAGCGGACCGATCACGGCGGCCAACTGCACCGCGAAGGTCCACAGCGAGTAGAACTCGGCCAGCCGGCCGGCGGGAGCCAGCGCGCCGGTCATGGCGCGGCCCGCGCTCTGCGTGGTGCCCATGCACAGCCCCGCCAGCGTGGCGGCCACCCAGAACACGGGCGCCGTCACCGCGGCGTAGGCCACCAGCACCATCACGATCCAGCCGCACAGCGTCACGGCCAGCGCCGGCTTGTGGCCGATGCGGTCCTGCACGTAGCCGAAAGAGAACGCGCCGGCCGCCGCGCCGATGTTCACGGTGAACACCAGCAGCATGATCTGCGGCGTGGTGAAGCCCATGACCTCCGAGGCATAGACCGCAGCCAGCGTGATCACCACCGAGATCCCCGCCTGATAGCAGGCGATGCACATCAGCAGGCGGCGGAATTCCGGAAAGTGCTGGCCGGTTTCGCGCCAGGCATAGGCCAGGCGCTTGAGCATGTGCAGGGCTTCCTGCTTGCCGGCCTGCGGCTTGGCGCGTTCGCGCAGCAGAAAGAACGACGGCAGCGCCGCCAGCGCGAACACCGTGCAGGTGACGACGATGACCCAAGGCACGAAATGCTCGGCGGTTACGCCGCGCGCCTCGGCCAAGGTCACCACGACCAGCGACAGACCCAGCGTGAGCATGCCGCCGCAATAGCCGAAGCTCCAGCCCCAGCCCGAGACGCGTCCCAGCGCCGAGGGCCGGGCGAGTTCCGGCAGGAAGGCCGCGACCACCGATTCGCCGACGCAGTAGCAGTAGTTGGAAATGACGATGGCGGCCAGCGCCAGCCAGACGTCGCCAGGCCCGGCCTGCGTCAGCACCAGCGTGGCGGCCACGCAGCCCACCGTGCTGGTGAAAAGCAGGCGGCGCTTGCTGGCACGCGCATCGGCGCGGGCGCCCAGGGTGGGCATGGTCAGCATGATGAGCAGATAAGACAGCGACAGCGCCGCGGTCCAGGCCAGCGTGGCCCAGGGCGCGCGCCCGCCGACCACACCGACGAAATATGTGCTGAACACCGCCGTGAGGATCACGGTGGTGTAGCCGGAATTGGCGAAGTCGTACATGGCCCAGGCCCAGACCTCGCGTTTAGCCACGCCGGGATTCAGGGGGCCGTCGCCCCCTGCTCCAGCGTTCTGCGCGGAAGCGCCGGCCGGCGCTTCCGACGGCTCGCCTTGGCTCATAGGCCCAGTGCGGCGATGCCAGCTTGCGCGATCAGCGCGTCTTCGGTCGATTTCACGCCCGACACGCCGACCGCACCCACCACATGGCCATTGGCCACGATCGGCACGCCGCCTTCCAACATGCCCTCGAGATGCGGCGCCGACAGGAACGAATAGCGCCCGTTGTTGATGATTTCTTCGTAGATGCGCGATTCGCGGCAGCCCATGGCTGCCGTCTTGGCCTTGGCCGGCGCAATGTGGGAGGAAATCGGCGCAACGCCGTCCAGGCGCAGCATGCCCATCAGGTGCCCGCCGTCGTCAACGACGGCGATGGCGACCGCCCACTTGTTCTGCAGGGCGTGTGCTTCGGCCGCAGCCAAAATCTTCTTGACGTCTTCGGCGCTCAGCACGGGCTTGGTATTCATTGCAGCGACTCCTTTATTTGTTCCAGGGCGGATGGATCTTCTATGGTGGTCAGGTCGCCGGGATCGCGTCCTTCGCATACCGCGACGATCGCGCGGCGCAGGACCTTGCCGGAACGGGTCTTGGGCAGCGCGCCCACGAACCGGATCCTGGCGGGCCTCGCCACGGCTCCCAGCTGATCTTCCACCAGCCGCATGATATCGCCTTCCAGGCGCTTTGCCCCTTCCTCGGTTTCGGCGCCGGCGGGATTCTTGAGCACCGCGAACGCCATCGCCACCTGCCCCTTGAGCGAGTCCGCCACGCCCACCACCGCGCATTCGGCGATCGCGTTGTGGCTGTTGACGGATTCCTCGATCTCGCGCGTGCCCAGCCGATGGCCCGCCACGTTGATCACATCGTCGGTGCGGCCCAGGATGAACCAATAGCCATCGGCATCCACCAGCCCCCAGTCAAAGGTGGAATACACCTGGCGGCCGGGAATGGAGGTGAAATAGGTCTGCACGAAACGCTCGTCGTCGCCCCAGATGGTGGACATGGCGCCCGGCGGCAGCGGCGGCACGATGGCCACCACGCCCTTCTGGTCGGGGCCCAGGTCTTCGCCGGTGGACTCGCTGACGATGCGCGCATCGAAGCCGTACACCGGGAACGACGGGCTGCCGAAACGGGTCGGCACTTTTTCCACGCCCGGCTGGGCCGACAGGATGGGCCAGCCCGATTCCGTCTGCCAGTAATTGTCGATGATGGGCTTGCCTAGGCCGCCAGAGATCCATTGCGCCGTGGGTTCGTCCAGCGGCTCGCCCGCCAGGTAGACCGCGCGCAGCGAGGACAGGTCGTGGCGCTTGAGCAGCTCCGGGTCCTGGCGCTTGAGCACCCGCACCGCGGTCGGCGCCGAAAACAGGGTGTTGACGCCGAACTGCTCCACCAGCTTCCACAGGATGGCGCCGTCGGGGCGCACCGGCGTGCCTTCATACAGCACCGTCGCCTGTCCGCCGATCAGCGGGCCGTAGATGATGTAGGAGTGGCCCACCACCCAGCCGATGTCGCTGGTGCAGAAGAAGGTTTCGCCGGCGCGGCCGTCAAACAGGTATTCCATGGAGGAGGCCAGCGCCACGGCATAGCCGCCGGTATCGCGCTGCACGCCCTTGGGCTTGCCCGTGGTGCCGGAGGTATAGAGGATGTAGCTGGGCTCGGACGACTCCAGCCACTCCACCGGCACCCGCGCGCCCAGATGGCGCTGGCGCAGGGTCGCGTAGTCCAGGTCGCGCCCCGCCACGGGTTCGAACGGCGCCAGGCCGCGGTCGAACACCACCACCGAGGCCGGTGGCGTCTTGGCCAGCGCCAAGGCGCGGTCCAGCAGAGGTTTATAGGGCACGACCTTGCCGCCGCGCGAACCGCCGTCGGTGCAAACCACCACCTTGGGGGCCGCATCGTCGATGCGCTGGGCCAGGTTGACCGAGGCGAAGCCGCCGAACACCACCGAGTGCACTGCGCCGATCCGCGCGCACGCCAACATGGTGAACACGGCTTCCGGCACCATGGGCATGTAAAGCAGCACCCGGTCGCCACGCCCCACCCCAAGTTCCTTGAGCATGGCGGCCGCGGCGTTGACCTCTTCGTACGTTTCCTGGCGGGTGTAGACGCGCTCGCGCTCCACCTCGGTGGACACCCAGATCAGGGCCGGCGCGTCGGCCTGGGTCGGCAGCCAGCGGTCGACGGCGTTGTAGCAGAGATTGGTGCGCCCGCCCGTGAACCATTTGGCGAAGGGCGGCCGGGAAAAGTCCAGCACGGACTCGAAAGGCGTCTCCCAGTGGATGCGGCTGGCCTCTTCCCGCCAGAACACGTCGCGGTCATGGATCGAGCGGTAATGGAAATCCCGGGTTTTTTGCATTTATGTCTCCTGTTATCTTTCTTACGCCTTAAGGCTGATTGATTTCTTCTCGCATCATTCGGTCATTCTGGTAGGCAAACCTTGCACGAGGCTTGCCGCAAGTCAAAATGTTCTGCCAAATGTCCACGCTGCATGGACATTAACGCCGGTTTCGTAACGAACTGGTCTTAAAAGTTTGGTAGAATCCCCGCGAAGTTGTAGAACAATGTTGATTTTGCTGACATCTCGGCCACATTCACGGCGAATTCCGTGTTTTTTGCCGTTATCTGCAAGTCACCCCCAGGCGCATGCATCGACACTCCAACCACGCGAGACTGAATCCTTCCTCCGGCCAGGCAACTCGCGGTCTGCGTTTGCTGGCGTTGGTTGCATGCGTGGTGGGTCTGGCAGGTTGTGCCGCTACAAATCAAAAGTCAACCGCCCATACGTCCGAGATCGATCCCTACGAAACGGAATGGGTAGCCACCACCGATGATCCCATCGGCGTGCTGGTAAGCCAGAAATTCAAGCGTGAACGCCAGAAGACCCATTCGGGCGTCAACAGCGACAACGCCTTGGTCAGCGAAGCCCTGAACCACCTGGGCATCCGCTACCGCTTCGGCGGCAATTCCCCCGATACCGGATTCGATTGCAGCGGCCTGGTCACCTACACGGCCGAACGTTCGCTGGGCCTGAAGCTGCCCCGCAACGCCGCCGAAATGGCGCAACAAGGCGTCTCGGTCGCCAAGAACGAACTCAAGGCCGGCGACCTGGTCTTCTTCAACACGCTGGGCCGCCGCTATTCGCACGTGGGCATCTACCTGGGCGATGACCGCTTCGTGCACTCGCCCAGCGCCGGCGGCGTGGTCCGCGTCGAAAACATGACCATGGCCTATTGGTCCAAGCGCTACAACGGCGCGCGCCGCCTGGACAACAGCCTGATGGCGTCCGCCCGCGCAGCCAACTGACACCTTTCCAGGATAGCCGCCAGGCTCTCCTCGCCACAAGCAAAACGCCGCCGGACTTTCCAGTCCGGCGGCGTTTTTCATCTCTCTTCGCGGCCCAGGGGCCGCAGGCCGTTTCGGCCTCCCCAGTTTTTTGTTTGGCGGCGGCAGACCGCGCTGTCAGTGCACCGAGCCCGAACGCGGGCACAGGCCGCATTGCTGCAGGGCCTGTTGCATGCTGCACACCGAACGCCGACAAGCCACGACGCGGATGCCGCCGCGTTGCGCGGCGTTGCGGAAGGTTTTCATGACGTTGTGGCCCAGGAAGTCGGTCAGCAGGATGACCAGCTGGGTGCCCGAGGGCAGTTGCAACGTCTTCTTTTGATGCGAGGGATCACGGCCGCTGATGTGGTGCGTGATCGAAATATTGTGTCCTTTGAGCAGATCCGGGATGTTGCCGAGGCGGTCGGCGCCCACTACCACTGCACTTAATCCTGCCGTCATGATGAACCTCACTGGGTCGTTGAGACTGGATGTAATGATAATGATTCCTATTTTTTAGTCAACTCAAATGAGATCAGTTCTTATTTAATTATTTTTATGAGCCTATCAAAGGGGATAGCGCGGACCGCGACGCACCAAGAAAAAAGGCGCGCCGCCCAATGGCGCCGCGCCTTCAGTCCGCAGGGAACCGGGCTGCTACTTGGGCGTGCCCTGCACCGCCTCGGTTACCACCGCGCGGGTCAGCGAAGGCGCCAGCATTTCCAGGAAGGTGTAGACGTAGTCGCGCAGAAACACCCCTGCTTTCACGCCCACCCGGGTCGTATGCGTGCCGAACAGATGGCCCACGGGCAGGCCCACCAGATTGCCGTCGCGGCGCGGATCGTAGGCCACGCCCGCGATGATGCCGATGCCCAGGCCCACGTCTACGTAGGTCTTGATGACGTCGGCGTCGATGGCCTCCAGCACGATGTCCGGATGGATGCCCTGGTTGGCGAAGATTTCGTCTATGGTGCTGCGGCCGGTGAAGGCGCGGTCATAGGTGACGATGGGAAACTCGGCCAATTGCGCCAGCGACAGGCGCTTGGCGGCGCTGGAGGTCAATTCGGCCAGGGGATGATCCGGACGCACCACCACGGTGTGTTCCCAGGCATAGACCGGCAAGGTTGCCAGGCCGGGCGTCAAGGCCAGCGATTCCGTCGCCAAGGCCAGGTCGGCCTGCTCGTGCAGCACCATTTCGGCCAGTTGCGCGGGACTGCCTTCCGCCAGCGAGAGGTGCACCTTGGGAAATTGCTTGCGGAACGCGGGAATCACGCGCGGCAGCAGGTAACGCGCCTGGGTGTGGGTGCAGGCAATGACCAGGCCGCCCTCGTCGCGGCGTGCGAATTCGTCGCTGACCTTCTTCAAGTTGTCGACTTCTCGCATGATGCGATCGATGACCTGCGACACCGCCAGGCCGGGCTTGGTCAGCCCCTTGATGCGCTTGCCGTGCCGTTCGAAGATCTTGATGCCCAGTTCGTCCTCGAACTCGATGATCGCCTTGGAGACGCCGGGCTGTGAGGTGTAGAGCATCCGGGCGGCTTCGGTCAGGTTGAAGTCGCGCCGGATGGTTTCACGCACAAAACGAAATTGCTGCAGGTTCATGAATTGGCCCCTGATAGACGGGCCAATTATAAGTAATAAGGACACCTCGTTATATAACTTATTTATATAAGCTTACATGCGAGGCGTCCCCACTTCAGCGCATCGAGATCGTGGTGTTCACGCTCTTGGCATGGGCCGACCAGCGCGCAGTGACGGTCTTGGTCTGCGTCCAGAACTGCACCGCCTGCTTGCCGTTGGGGCCCAGGTCGCCCAGCTTGGAACCACGCGAACCGGTGAAGCTGAACCACGCCACCGGCACGGGGATCGGCACGTTGATGCCGACCTGGCCGACGTCGATGTTGTTCTGGAAGTAGCGCGCCGCGCCGCCATCCTGGGTGAACAACGCCACGCCGTTGCCGTTGGGGTTGCGGTTGATGAACGCCACCGCGTCCTCCAGCGTTTCCACGCCTACCACGCACAGGACCGGTCCGAAGATTTCCTCGGTGTAGATGGTCATGTTTTCGGTGACGCCGTCGAAAATCGTCGGGCCCACGAAGTTGCCCTGCTCGAAGCCGGCGACCTTCAGGCTGCGGCCGTCCAGCAGCAGCTTGGCGCCTTCGTCCACGCCCTTCTGGATCAAGCTTTCGACGCGCTTCTTGGCGTTGGGCGAAACCAGGGGGCCGAGGTCCGCTTCGCGGTCCATGCCGGAATTGACCTTGAGCTTCTTGGAGCGCTCGACGAAGTCGGGCAGCCAGTTGCGGGCTTCGCCCACCAGCACGGCCACGGACGAGGCCATGCAGCGCTGGCCGGCCGCGCCGAAGGCGGCGCCCACCAGCTGGTTCAGCGCGACCTCGGGATCGGCGTCCGGCAGGATCACGCAGTGGTTCTTGGCGCCCATCATGGACTGGCAGCGCTTGCCGGCGGCCGAGGCGCGGTTGTAGATCTCGGTGCCGACGCGGGTCGAGCCGATGAACGAGACCGCCTTGATGTCCGGGTGTTCGCACAGGCCGTTGGCGGTTTCCGGGCCGCCATGCACCACGTTCAGCACGCCAGGCGGCAGGCCGGCTTCCAGCGCCAGCTGCGCCAGGAACAGCGAGGAGGTCGGGTCCTGCTCGGAGGGCTTGAGGATGAAGGTGTTGCCGCAGGCCACGGCGATCGGGAACATGAAGCAAGGCAGCATGACCGGGAAATTGAACGCGGTGATGCCCGCACACACGCCCAGCGGCTGGATCAGCGTGTAGACGTCGATGCCGGACGCGGCATTTTCGGCGTACTCGCCCAGTTGCAGGTTGGCGATGGAGCAGGCGTGCTCCACGACTTCCAGGCCGCGGCCGACTTCGCCCTCGGCGTCCGGCAGGGTCTTGCCGTGCTCGCGGGTGATCATTTCGGCCAGCTTGCCGGAGTTGGCGCGCAGCAGTTCCTGGAACTTCAGCATGACGCGCATGCGAGCGCCCTGCCCGCTGTTGCGCCAGGTCTTGAAAGCCTCCTTGGCGTTGGAGATGGCCAGGTCCAGTTCTTCGCGCGTGGCGAAGGGCACCTTGGCGACGACCTCCTGGGTAGCGGGATTGATCACGTCCCGCCATTCGGTGGTTTTGGACTGCACGAGCTTGCCGCCGATCAATAGCGGAACGCGGGGGACTTCACTCATTTGATGCTCCTCACACTGCGTAGTCGATGCGGATGGAATCCGCGTCATGGATCTTCAGGCGCGCCGGCGGCCATGGCCTGCCGGCGCCCCAGGGTTTACTTCTTGACCAGCGGGCAGCTCGAATCCGCCAGGGGCTGGAAGGCCTCGGCGGCCGGGATGGTGGCCACCAGCTTGGAATAGTCCCAGCCGCCCTTGGACTCTGCCGGCTTTTTCACTTCATACAGGTACATGTCGTGGATCACGCGGCCATCGGGACGGATGGACGCGTTGCGCATGATCGGATCCTCGATGGGCAGCGCGCGCATCTTGTCGGCCACCACCTTGCCGTCGGTGCTGCCGGAAGCCGCGACCGAACGCAGGTAGTGCCGCACGCTGGAATACACGCCGGCCTGCGTCATGGTGGGCTTCAGGCCGCGGAAGGCCTTCTCGAAGCGCGTGGACCACTGGCGCGTGGCGTCGTCGTAGTCCCAGTAGAAGCCGTCCACGTACGACAGGCCCTGGGCGCTTTCCAGGCCCAGCGCGCGCAGGTCGGACAGGAAGATCAGCAGCGACACCAGGCGCTGGCCCCCGGCCACGATGCCGAATTCACGCGCCTGCTTGACCGCGTTGACCGTGTCCTGGCCGCCATTGGCCAGCGCCACGACCTGGGCCTTGGAAGCCTGCGCCTGCAGCAGGTAGGAGGCGAAGTCCGGCGCGTTCAGGGGATGGCGCACGCTGCCTGTCACCGTGCCGCCCAGCGCCTGCACGGCCTTGGCGGTATCGGCTTCCAGCGAGTGCCCGAAGGCGTAGTCCACGGTAATGAAATACCAGGACTTGCCGCCGGCCCTCACCGTGGCCTTGGCACCGCCGGCGGATTGCGAATAGGTGTCGAACATCCAGTGGAAGCCCACAGGCGAGCATTCCTTGTTGGTCAGCGCCGTGGTCGCGGGACCGGAGAACATCACCACCTTGTTCTTTTCGCGCGCGATGCCCTGCACCGCCAGCGCCACCGCGGAGTTGGTCAAGTCGGCGATGGCGGTAACGCCGTCGCGGTCGAACCATTCGCGCGCCTTGGCCGCGCCCACGTCGGCCTTGTTCTGGTTGTCCGCGGACACCAGTTCGATCTTCATGCCCTTGCATTCCGCCGCCAGGCAGTCGTCGATCGCCAGTTGCGCCGCCGCCACCGAACCTGGTCCCCCCATGCCGGCGTAGGTGCCAGACATGTCAGTCAGAATGCCGATCTTCACTGGCGGCTTGTCCGCCGCCTGAGCCTGGCCGACCAATGCGGCGCCCAGACACAAGCCTACGGCCAGCCCGCGTGCGTGCAATTTCATGGATTTGTCTCCTGAGTTTTATGCGTTATGGCGCCGTCTGCGCGGCCTGCGGTCCCAGGGCTTGAGCCCCGGAGAGCCTGTCGTCAGGCTCTGAGCCCGCCGACCCAGTGTAGATGTGTGAAAATCAACAAGCAACACTAGAAATGCACATTCCTTGTGCATTCATGCACAAGTGGAATTTGGCCGGCGGCGCGCTGCGCGGCCGGCCTGGGAGAGCCGGAAAGTGCTTGATTGGGACAGCCTGAGATATTTCCTGGAAGTGGCCCGCACCCAGCGGGTCAGCGCCGCCGCACGCAAGCTCGGGGTCGAACACACCACGGTGTCGCGGCGCATCCGCGCACTGGAAGCCGAGCTGGACACGCTGCTGTTCGAGAAGTCGCGCAGCGCGGGCTTCGTGCTGACCGAGGACGGCCAGCGCCTGTTCGTCCATGCCGAGCAGATGGAAAGCACCGTGCACTCCGCCCGTGAAAACCTGTCGGGCATCGGCCAGGCGCTGTCGGGCCATTTGCGCATCGGCGCCACCGAGGGCTTCGGCAGCTATGTGCTGACGCCGCTGGCGGCGGACTTCCAGCGCCGCTACCCGCACATCACCCTGGACATCCTGCCGGTGCCGCGCTTCGTCAGCCTGTCCAAGCGCGAGGCCGATCTGGCCATCACCATCGAGCGCCCCCAGCGCGGCCCCTATGTGTGCAGCAAGCTGTGCGACTACACGCTGCGCCTGTACGGCACGCCCGGCTATCTGGCCCGCCATCCGCCGATCAGGGAGCGCGCGGACCTGGCCGAGCACAGCTTCATCGGCTACGTCGACGAACTGCTGTTCAGCGAGCGGCTGCGCTATCTGGAAGACCTGCTGCCCGCCAGCAAGGTGGTGTTGCGCAGCACCAGCGTGGTGGCGCAATACCACGCCGCGTTGCAGGGCCAGTCGCTGGCGATCCTGCCCTGCTTCATCGCCGCGCAGGATCCGCGGCTGACGCCGGTGCTGGCGGATGAGGTCGAGATCACGCGCTCGTTCTGGATGTACTGCCATGAAGACCTGCGCAAGCTCAAGCGCGTGACGGCCCTATGGGATTTCATCCGCAAGTCGGTGCTGAAGAACGCCGACCTGCTGGCCGGCAAGGGCGGCACGATGAAGTACCTGCCCTGAAAACGCCGCGGCCCGCTCTGGGCGGGCCGCAAGGCGTCGGGTCTGGTGGCGTCAAGCGCTGTTCTTGGGCGCCTTCACGCGCAGGCGCCGCATCAGCAGGAAGACCGTCAGCGCCGCCACCGCGGCGTGGATCGCCCACACGCCCAGGCCGAAGCTGAGTTTGCCGTTGGAGATCCAGGCGCGCGACAGGTTGATCAGGTTCATGTACAGCAGGCCCACCAGGCCGGCGATGAGCAGGTCGCCCGATCGTCCCAGACGCGGATTGACGGCGCCCAGGGGAATCGCCAGCAGCGCCAGGTTCAGCGCGGCCAATGGCAGCGAGATGCGCCACATGACTTGCGACCAGCTGCTGTTGGTGTTGTCGGCGATCAGTTGGGGCGTGGTGCGCGCCTTGGCCGAGCGCTCCGCATTGGCGCGCGCTTCCGCCACGGGATCGCCGCCCGACTTGCTTTCCAGGCGCAGGCCGTACTTGTCGAAGTGCACCAGGCGGATCTCGGGGGTGCCCGGCTTCAGGTCGTAGCGATGGCCTTCGCCCAGCACCAGGAAGCGGTCGCCGTTGGGCATGGTTTCGCTGTGCGCCTTGCTTGCGGTCAGCACGCTGAGCCATTCGGGGCCGTTTTCGCGCGCGAACACATTGCCCAGTTCATCGCTGGGCGTAAGGGGATCTTCGGCGAAGAACACGCGGTTGCCGCCGGACGATTCCGCGAACTGGCCTGCCGTGACTTTGGACAGGTCGGACCGCTGCTCGAAGCGTTCGTGGTATTCACCGATCTGGCGGTACGCCCAGGGCGCCGCCACCAGCGTCAAGCCCGCCACCGCCAGCGCCACGGGGATGGCGACGCGCAGCACCGGGCGGAGCCAATCGGCCAGCGACAGGCCGCTGGCGAACCACACCACCATTTCGGATTCACGGTAATTGCGCGTGACGGTGGTCAGGACCGCGATGAAGACGGAGACCGCGAGGATGGTCGGCAAGGCGGTAATGGTCGACAGCGCGGCCAGCACCACCACGACGTCGGCTCCGATGTTGCCGCCAGCGGCTTCACCGAGCAGGCGCACGAGCAGCACGCTGAGCCACACGATGAGCAACGTGGAAAAGACAACGCCAGCGTGACTGGTGATCTCGCTGACGACAGAGCGTTTGAATAGAGACATGGGAGAATATGCGGGATAATCGACCGCATTCTACACAGACGTACACGGGAAACCCTCATGGAATTTAGCACACAGACCACTGCTTCCCTGCACCAAGTCAAAACCGCCGCCCTGGCTGTCGGGGTGTATGCCGAAGGCGTGTTGAGCCCCGCCGCCGACCTCATCGACCGCGCCTCCAATGGCGCCGTGCGTTCGGTGGTCAAGGCCGAGTTCCGCGGCCGCGCCGGCTCCACGCTGACCCTGCGCAACCTGCCCGGCGTGTCCGCGCAGCGCGTGGTGCTGGTCGGCCTGGGCAAGCAGGAAGAGTATTCGGCCCGCGCCCACGCTTCGGCCGAGCAAGCCTTCGCCGCAGCCTGCGTGTCGGCCCAGTTGACCGAGGGCGTGTCCACGCTGGTCGCCAACCCGATCGCCGACGTGGCCGTCATCGCCCGCGCGCGCAGCGCCGCCATCGCGGCCGGCAGCGCCACCTATCATTACGACGCTAGCTTCGGCAAGCCCGACCGCGACGCCCGCCCCAAGCTCAAGAAGATCGTCCAGGTCGTCGAGCGCGCCGACGCGGCCCAGGCCCAGAAGGGCCTGCGCGAAGGCGGCGCCATCGCCAACGGCATGGACCTGACCCGCACGCTGGGCAACCTGCCCGGCAATATCTGCACGCCGACCTACCTGGGCGAAACCGCCAAGCGCCTGGCCCGCGAATTCAAGTCGCTGAAGGTGGAAGTGCTGGACCGCAAGCAGGTCGAAGCGCTGGGCATGGGCTCGTTCCTGTCGGTCGCGCGCGGCTCCGAGGAAGCGCTGCGCTTCATCGTGCTGCGCTACGCCGGCAACAAGACCGCCAAGAAAGCCGCCAAGGCCGCGCAAGGTCCCATCGTGCTGGTCGGCAAGGGCATCACCTTCGATGCTGGCGGCATTTCGCTCAAGCCCGCCGCCACCATGGACGAAATGAAGTACGACATGTGCGGCGCCGCCAGCGTGCTGGGTTCGTTCCGGGCCCTGGCCGAACTGGAGCTGCCGCTGGACGTGGTCGGCCTGATCCCCGCTTGCGAAAACCTGCCCAGCGGCAAGGCCAACAAGCCGGGCGACGTGGTCACCAGCATGGCCGGCCTGACCATTGAAATCCTGAACACGGACGCGGAAGGCCGCCTGGTGCTGTGCGACGCGCTGACCTACGCCGAACGCTTCAAGCCGTCCGCCGTCATCGACATCGCCACGCTGACCGGCGCTTGCGTGGTGGCCCTGGGCAACGTCAACAGCGGCCTGTTCTCCAAGGACGACGCCCTGGCCGACGCGCTGGCCGCCGCCGGCCGCCAGTCGTTGGACACGGCATGGCGCATGCCGATGGACGACGCCTACCAGGAACAGCTCAAGTCCAACTTCGCCGACCTCGCCAACATCGGCGGCCCGCCGGCGGGCGCGGTCACGGCGGCCTGCTTCCTCTCGCGCTTCGCCACCTCGTACCGCTGGGCCCACCTGGACATCGCCGGCACCGCCTGGCGCGGCGGCAAGGACAAGGGCGCCACCGGCCGCCCCGTGCCGCTGCTGATGCAGTACCTGCTGGACCAGGCTTGAAACCGCAGCAACGGAAGCCGGCATGACGCGCATCGACTTCGCCTTCGGCGCGCCCGACCGCTTGCGCACCGCCTGCCAGGTGGTGCGCAAGCGCTACCTGGCCGGGCAGCGGCTGGTGGTGTACTGTAGGGATGGCTCGCGCCTGGCCGCGTTCGATCGCATGCTCTGGGCATTCGATGACACGTCTTTCGTGCCGCACGTGCTGGCCAACGATCCGCTGGCCGCCGAAACGCCGGTGGTCCTCACCGCCGGAGATCCCCAGCAGGCCGCCGCTGCGGCCGGTCAGGGCGGACAGCCCCAGCCGTCCTGGCTGCTGAATCTGGACAGCGACTGCCCTCCCGGCTTCGAGGCTTTCGAGCGCCTGCTTGAAATCGTCTCCGACGACCCCGAGGACAAACAGGCGGCCCGCCAGCGCTGGCGGACCTACCTGACCGCGGGCCACACGCCGCAAAGCCACGACCTCAGCCGCCAGCAGCCGGACGGCTGAGCGCCCCGACCGTACGGCGCGCCATCTCGACATCCGGGAGCCACCCATGCCCTCTCGCCCCGCCGACCACGGCATTCCTACCTTGACCCAACGGGCCGAGCCCTCGCTCTATCCGCCCTCGGCCGAGGACGACGCAGACGCGCCCCTGTTGACCGAACTGGCCGACGACACGGCAGCGGCCCATGACGACGACGCCTTTCCGCTGCTGACGGACCTGGCGGACAGCAGCGATACGTCCCTCGATACCGCTATACTGGAAACGCCAGTCCCGGCCTCGCGCGCCGGGCTGCCCGACGCCACGGTGCTGAGCGCCCGTCTGCAAGCTGAAGTCGAGCAGCTGATGCGCGAGGCCCTGGCCCAGGCCATTGAACAAATCCAGGCGCGCATGGACGCGGAACTGCCGCGCATCGTCGCCAGGGTGCTGCAGGATGTCAGGCCGGGTTGACCCGTCTGGAACCTATTTCCCGCCTCTGGTCTAATCCTAGGCAGAACTGGATTCTTCAGGGAACTGTAAGGTATCCTACCCCTCTAAGCCTTCTAGGCAACCATTACTCTGCCGTACACAGGAGTTCTCCATGAACGAATATCGTCCGTCCCCCTTTAACCGTTCCGGCGCCGTAGCCGGCGCGCCGGGCGAGGTCGCGCGCAATCAGGTCTTGCGCAACACCTATTGGCTCCTGGCGCTCTCGCTGATCCCGACCGTGCTGGGCGCTGCCGTGGGCATGTACACCGGCATCAACCGCGTCATGGGCGCCAGCCCCGGACTGTCCGCCATCGTGTTCCTGGTGGGCGCGTTCGGCCTGATGTTCGCGATCGAAAAGAACAAGAACAGCTCGCTGGGCGTGGTCCTGCTGCTGGCCTTCACGTTCTTCATGGGCGTGATGCTGTCGCGCCTGCTGGGCTTCGTCATGGGCATGAGCAACGGCTCGCAGTTGGTCATGACGGCCTTCGGCGGCACCGCGATCGTGTTCGGCACGATGGCCACGCTGGCCACCACCATCAAGCGCGACCTGTCGGGACTGCAGAAATTCCTGTTCATCGGCGCAGTCGTGATCCTGGTGGCGGCCCTGGCCAACATCTTCCTGCAGCTGCCCGCGCTGATGCTGACCATCTCGGTCCTGGCCATCGTCATCTTCTCGGCCTTCATGCTGGTCGACCTGCAGCGCGTGGTCAACGGCGGCGAAACCAACTACGTGTCCGCCACGCTGGCCATCTACCTGGACGTCTATAACGTCTTCTCGAACCTGCTGATGCTGCTGGGCATCTTCGGCGGCAACCGCGAATAATCGCAACGCAGCCAAACCGGCACAAAGGGCCTACATTCACGTGTAGGCCCTTTTTCTTTGCCCCGCCGGGCGCCTTTCTGCCGGAGCCACGCCATGCCTGATCGCCGCCGCTTTCTCCAGACCGCCGCAGCCAGCGCCCTGATCGGATCCGCTTGGCCGGCCCGCGCGCTCAGCGTGGTGACGCCGATGTGGTCCCGGACCATACCCGTATCCGGCGAGGCGCTGCCCGTCATCGGGCTGGGCACCGCCGACACCTTCAACGTTTCGCCCACGGACAAGGCCGCCATGGCGCCGTTGGCCCAGGTGCTGGACACGCTGCTGCAAAAGGGCGGCAAGCTGATCGACACCGCCCCCAGCTATGGGCAGGCGGAAGCGGTCACCGGCGCGCTGCTGGCCCGCGACGGCGGCCTGCGCGCCAGGACGTTCCTGGCAACCAAGATCAGCACGCAGGGCCATGAATCGGCCATGCGCCAGTTGCGCCAATCGCAGCAGGCGCTGAGCAGCGACAAGCTCGACCTGGTCCAGGTGCACAACCTGATCGACACCGTCAATCAGCTGGCGCTGCTGCGCGAGCTGAAGCAGCAAGGCGTGATCCGCTATGTCGGCATCACCCACTACACCGACCACGCCCATGATGAGCTGACCGAACTGGTGGAACGGGAAAAGCCCGACTTCCTCCAGGTCAACCTGTCCGTGGCCGACCGCAACGCCGAAAAAAGGCTATTGCCCGCTTGCCAGGCTCATGGCGTCGCGGTGCTGATCAACCGCCCCTTCCAGGACGGCGCGCTGTTCCGCCGGGTCAAGGGCATGGCGCTGCCCAAGCTGGCCGCCGAGATCGATTGCGAGTCCTGGGCCCAGGTTTTCCTGAAGTTCATCATCGGCCATCCCGCGGTCACCGCAGTGATCCCCGCGACCTCCAAGCCGGCCAATATGGCGGACAACGCGCAGGCCGGCTTCGGGCGGATGCCGGATGCCGCCATGCGGGAACGCATCGCCGCCCTGCTGGCCTGACGCCATGGCGCCCGCCCCCGGCAGCTTGCCAGGCCGCGCCGCGCAGGCCTTGGGCCTTCCTCGGGAAGAACTGGCGCCGGCGGCCTGCGGCTTCGCGTTTTTCTTCTTCCTGTTCTGCGGCTATTTCATGCTGCGGCCGATACGCGAGACCATGGGTATCCAGGCTGGCGTCGACCAGTTGCAGTGGCTGTTCACCGCGACCTTCGTCGCCATGCTGGCGGTAGTGCCGCTGTTCGGCTGGCTCTCGGCGCGCGTGCCCCGCGCCATGCTGGTGACCTGGGTCTACGCCGTCTTCGCGCTCAGCATGGCCGCTTTCGCCGCCCTGCTGTATCTGCGGCCCGGCAGCGTCTGGGCCGCGCGCAGCTTCTACGTCTGGCTGTCGGTGTTCAACCTGTTCGTCGTCTCCATCGCCTGGAGCCTGATGGCCGATGTGTTCCGCATGGAATCCGCCAAGCGCCTGTTCGCGCTGATCGCGGCGGGAGCGAGCGCCGGCGGGCTGGCGGGCCCGCTGTTGGGCGGCTTGCTGGCCGGCGCGCTGGGGCCGGCCGGCCTGCTGCTGCTGTCTGCGCTGCTGTTGACCGCCACCTTGCCGCTCAAGCGCTGGCTGCTGCGCTGGCGCGCGGCCAACCGCGAGGACGCGGCGCCGGACGACATGCGACAGCCGATCGAAGGTTCGATCCTGGCAGGCATCTCGCGCATCTTCCAGTCCCCCTACCTGCTGGGAATTTCACTGCTGGTCATCCTGCTGGCCACGCTCAACACCTTTCTCTACATGGAGCAGGCCCGGCTGGTGGCGCATGCCTTTGCCGACACGGCCCAACGCATCCGCGTCTTCAGCGCGCTGGACTTCACGGTGCAGGCCTTGTCGCTGGCGTCGCAGATCTTCATCACCGGCCGCGTCGCCACCCGCCTGGGACTGCGCTTCCTGCTGACCGCCGTGCCGCTGACCATGACGGTCGCGTTCCTGGCCCTGGCGGCCTTTCCCGTGTTCGGCGTGCTGGCCGCGGCCATGATCGTGCGCCGCGTCGGCGAGTACGCGCTGATCCGGCCGGGGCGCGAAATGCTGTTCACGGCGGTCCCGCCCGAGGACAAGTACAAGACCAAGAACGTCATCGACACCGTGGTCTACCGTGCGGGCGATGCGGCCAGCGGCTGGGTCAAGGCCGGCGTGGACACGCTGGGCTACGGCGTGGCCCTGGTTGCCGCGCTGGGCGCAATCTGCGCGCTGGCCGCCGCCGCGGTAGGGCATGGCCTGGGGCGGACCGCGGACCGGCGCAACGAGGATAAATCTTAGGTTTTATTGAACATCCATCTCATTTAACCAAACGTATTCCCCAAGCCCCGACCGCACAATGGCGCAGCTCTCAATGCCTGGGGAAACGTCATGAAACGCACCGCCTGTCTTGCCGCCCTGTTGCTCAGCCTGGCCGCGCCCGCCGCGCAGGCTGCCTATCCGGAGCGCGCCATCACGCTGATCGTGCCGGCCGCGGCCGGCGGCAACGCTGATATCACCGCACGCCTGGTGGGCCAGGAAATGAGCCGCCAATTGGGCCAGCCCGTGGTGGTGGAAAACCGCGTCGGCGCGGGCGGCCGCATCGGCACCCAGGCCCTGGCGCGCGCGGCGGCCGACGGCTACACCATCGGCTATGCCCACGTCGGCACCCTGGTGCTGCATCGTTTCCTGTTCAAGCAACAGCTCTATGACCTGGACCGCGACATCGCCGCCATCGGCCTGGTCGCCGAAACGCCCAACGTCATCGTGGTGAATGCGTCCTCGCCCTATCGCGATCTGAAGGGATTCATCGAAGCCAGCCGCGCCCAGCCGCAACGCCTGACGATGACCTCGGCCGACCCGGGCACCACCAGCGAGGTCGGCGTCAAGCTCTTCATCGCCCAGACCGGCGCCGCCGTGCGCCAGATCCCGTACAAGGCGACGGCCGCGCAGCTGTCCGACCTGCTGGGCGGCCACGTCGATTCCATGATGGAAAACCTGCCGCCGCTGATCGGCAACCTGAAGGACGGCCGCCTGCGCGCGCTGGCGGTCACCACCCGGACCCGCGCCGCCTCCAATCCGGACGTGCCCACGGTGGCGGAACAAGGCTATCCCGACTACGAGCAGTCGGCCTGGAGCGCGCTGGTCGCACCCGCCGGCACGCCACCCGAGGTCATCGCGCGGCTGAACGCGGCGATGAACGCGGCGCTGCGCTCGGACAACGTCAGCAAGGAACTGCGCAGCCGCTCCCAGGAACCGCTAGGCGGCACGCCGCAGGACGTACAAAACCAGATACGCAAGGAGCTGCCCAAATGGGAAGGCATCATCAAGGCCGCCGGCACCACGCTGGACTGAGCCGGATCTCGACATCCGCAGGAGCCACCGCATGGCCACGGTAAGCCGCGAGGACTTCTCCTGCGCCGCCGCGACCAACGCCTCGGCCTACCGGCGCGTCACCATTCCGATGCTGCGGATCGAGGCGGGGCCAGGCCCCGCCGTCGCCTTGATGGCGGGCGTGCATGGCGACGAATGGGAAGGCCAGGCCGCCATCCTGGAACTATGGCGCCTGCTGCCCGGCATCCTGCGGCGCGGCACGGTCTATCTGCTGCCCGCGGCCAACGCCGAAGCCTCGCTGGCCGGCACGCGCCTGTCGCCCTCGGACGACGGCAATCTGAATCGCGCCTTCCTGGGCGCCCCCGCGCGCGGCTACACCGAAAGCGTGGCGGCCGCGCTGGAGGCCCGGCTCTTGCCCCGCATACAGGCGCTGGTGGACGTGCACAGCGGCGGCGCGTCGCTGCGCTACCTGCCGTCCTCGGTGATCACGCGTTACGGCAACGATGCCTATGATGAACGCCTGCCCGCCCTGGCGCGCGCCTTCGGGCTGCCCGATTGCATGTTCTTCCGCGGCACCGAGTCCGGCTCGATGCCGGCCGCCGCCAGCCGCCATGGAGTGTTGCGCCTGAGCGCCGAGATCGGCGGCGGGCGCGAAACCAGCCAGGCGCTGGTCGACCGCTGCCGCGACGGCCTGCTGGGCTGCCTGGGCGAACTGGGCCTCCTGCCAGACCGGCCCCCGGCGTTAAACCCCGAAGTCCGCCTCTACGACCTGGACGCTCCCGCCGCCACCGTGCGCGCCAGCGAAGCCGGCGTGTTCGTGCCTGCCATCGGACTGGGGCAAATGGTCGGCGCGCGCCAGCGCATCGGCCAACTGATCGAACCCGCCCGCCCCGACCTGCCGCCGCGAGCCCTGACCAGTCCGCAGGCCGGCACCGTGGTCTGCCTGCGCGCCATCGCCCGCAGCGACGACGGCGATTGCCTGCTGCAGGTCGCGCCCGCCCTGCCCCTCGATTCCCTCGCTTCGAAATACTGACACATGCAGATGAACCCTAGCTTGTCCGGCCTGCGCTGCATCCGTTGCGCCAGCCTGTGGCCGCCCGCCGATTACCCCGAAGGCTGCCCCAGCTGCCTGGAAGCCGGCCACCCCGCCGGCCTGGAATGCCTCTACGAACCATCCACGGACGACGCCATGCCCCTGCCGGTGCTGGACGCCGTCACGCTGGGCGAAGGCGCCACACCCTGCCTAGCCATGCCCGCGCTGGCGCAGACCGAGGGCGTAGGCCAGCTCTGGCTGAAATGCGAAAGCGCCAATCCCACCGGCAGCCACAAGGACCGCATGGCGGCCCAACTGGTGTCGCGCGCGCGCCTGGCGGACGCCACCCGCGTGGCGGCCGCGTCCAGCGGCAATGCCGGGGTCTCGCTGGCCGCCTATTGCGCCGCCGCGCGGCTGGAGGCCGACATCGCCATCACCACCAACTGCCCGCCCTTGCAGCGTGAGGCCATGCAGCGCTTCGGCGCCCGGCTGACCGCCTTCGAGGACAGCCTGAGCCGCTGGCCCCATGTCGAGGACCTGTGCCGCAATCACGGCGCCTTCGCCGGCACCAACTATCTGAATCCGCCCGTCGGCACCCACCCCTACGGCGTGGAAGGCTACAAGCCCATCGCGCTGGAAATCCTGGAAGCCTGCGGCGTACCCAGCGACATCGTCGTCCCTACCGCGCGCGGCGACCTGCTGTGGGGCATCTTCCTGGGCTGGCAGCATCTGCTGCAAAGCGGACGCATCGCCCGCCTGCCCCGGCTGCATGCAGTGGAACCGTACGCCCGCCTGTCGCGCGCCCGCGCGACAGGCGACGCGCGCAAGCAATGGGACGGCGTGACGGACCAGTATTCGATCGCGGGCAGCACCAGCACGCTGCAGTCGCTGGAAGCTCTGTCGCGATCCGGCGGCACGCCCGTGGAAGTCTCAGACGCGGCGGCCGCGCAAGCGCAGCAGCGGCTGGAACGCATGGGTCTGGCGACCGAGCTATCGTCGGCCGCGGCGCTGGCTGCCGTGTCGCGGCTGCGGCGCTCGGGCCTGCTGGACGCGGAATCTTCGGTCGTGCTGATCGTGACCTCGGACGGACGCCGCGGCTAGCGTCCCGGCACAGGACGCTAGACGCCGAAGCTGTCCACCAGCGGCGCCAACGCGCCGCGCAGGCAGGTCGCCCAGAACTTGCCGGCTTCGGACAAGGGGCGGCTGCCGTGCAGAATCATGTGGCATTCGAAATGCACCGGCGCGGCCAGCGGGCGATAGCTCAGGCCAGCCGCCGCCATGCCGACCGCCGTGGCCGGATTGGCGATGCCCACGCCGTGCCCTGCCAGCGCCAATTGGCACACCGTGCTGGAGTATGGCGTCTCGATGGCCACCTTCAGGCTCTGCCCCGCCTGCGCCAGCAGCGCGTCCAGGCGTTTGCGCGAGCCGTCCTCGGCATTCAGGGCGATCACGTCCGCATCAGCCAGATGCGAAAACTCCACCTGTTCCAGCCTCGCCAGTGGATGGCCCTTGGGAAAGACCGCCACGGCGCGCAGGCTGGCCAGCCGGTGCCCGCGCAAGCCTTCCAGCTCGGACTCGTCGGCGACTGCCGCCAGATCGAGTTCGCCCGACACCACCATGTCGCGCAAGGTGTTGGAGTCGCGGATCTGCAGATACAGCCCGGTGTCCGGATAGCGGGTCCGGAAGCGCGCAATCGTGTCGCTGATGATCGCGCCGCTGTAGGCATGGATGCAGCCGACGCGCAACCGTGGCTGCGCCGCGCCGCGGATCGCGCGGATCTTGCGGCCCAGGCTTTCCAGGCCGACGTTCAAGCGGCGGATTTCTTCATAGAGCAAGGTCGCTTCAGGCGTGCGCTGCATGCGCTGGCGCACGCGCTCGAACAGGCGCAGCTCGATGCTGGCTTCGAGCGCCGCCAGGGTCGCGCTGACGGTGGCGGGCGACACGTCCAGCCGCCTGGCGGCGGCGGTGACGCTTTCCGTTTCATAGACGGTGCGGAAGGTCTCGACCTGCTTGAGCGTGAAGGTCATGGCCGGGTCGCGATGCGCTCAGATGCGCTGCAGGTCCATCAACACGCGGCGGGTCGACAAGGGCCGGCCCGCCAGGATTTCGGCCAGCCGTTCGCGCAGGTCGCGACGTAGCGCCGGCTCGATCGCTGGGTCGTCGAAATCGGGCGGCGCTTCGTCCACGCCATAGCCGGTTTCGCGCAGCAAAGTCCATTCGAAGCGGCGCAGCGCGCCTGCCGCGCGGGTGCCGCCGGACAGCTGTTGCAAGGCGAAGTCGTAGGCGTCGTAGAGCAGCGGATGGGCGTCTTCGCGCGGCAGCAGCCGCAGCAGCAGCTCGTTCAGGTACCAGGCCGACATCAGCGCGGTGCCGGTCAGCGGCCGGATGCCGGCGATCTCGGCGCGGGTCAGGGTCTTGACCTCGCCGTTGCCGGTCCACGACAGCAGCAGCGGCTGGAACGCGGACAGCACCGGACGCAGCACGGAGTACGGGCGCTTGGCGCCCTTGGCGACCATGGCCACACAGCCATGATCGCGCGAGAAAGTCTGAACGATAAGGGAAGTCTCACGCCACGCGGTGGCGTGCAACATATATCCGGGGCGATCCTGGACGCGAGGCGCCCTTCTACTCATAGCCCAGATCGCGGAGCGCACCCTCGCGGTCGGACCAGCCCTTGCGCACCTTGATGTAGACCTCCAGGTGCACCGGCTTGTCCAGCAGCTTGGCGATGTCCTGCCGCGCCTCCGTGGCGATGCGCTTCATGTGCATGCCGCCCGTGCCCAACAGAATGGGCTTGTGGCTGTCGCGTTCGACCACCACGCAGGCGTTGATGCTGGCGCCCTTGGCGGTCTCTTCCCATTGTTCGATGACGACGGTACAGCCGTAGGGCAGCTCGTCGCCGACCAGGCGGAAGATCTTCTCGCGCACCAGTTCGGCGGCGATGAAGCGCATGGGGCGGTCGGTCAGCGTGTCTTCCTCGAACATCGCCTCGCCTTCCGGCAGACGCGACGCGATCTCTTCCAACAACTGATCCAGCTGCTGCTTCTTGGTGGCGCTGACCGGCACCACCGCACCGTAGGGATGCAGCGCCATGATCTTGGACACGAAGGCGAACAGGTCGTCGCGGTTCTTCAATGCGTCGATCTTGGACACGACCAGGATGGTGCGTTCGGGCGCGGGCAGCAGCGGCAGCAGCTTGGCGTCGCCTTCGGACCATTTGCCGGCTTCCACCACATGCACCACCACGTCCACATCGGCCAGGGCCTGCGTGACCACGCGGTTCATCATGCGGTTCATGGCGCCGCCGTGGCGGGTCTGGAAACCGGGGGTGTCGACGAACACGAACTGCTCGTGCTCGCGCGTCAGCACACCGTGGATGCGGTGGCGCGTGGTCTGCGCCTTGCGCGACACGATGGAAATCTTGGAACCGATCAGGGCATTCGTCAGGGTGGACTTGCCCACATTGGGGCGGCCCACGATGGCGACGAAGCCGGTACGAAAAGGGGTATCGCTCATTTAGTCTCTTGAGCCACTGCCACCGGCAGCGACAATTGCGCGGTTTTGCGCGCCTTGCCCGACTTGCGGGCAGCCTTGGTCGCCGGGCTGACGGCCAATGCGGCCTCCAGCGCCAGCTTGGCCGCCGATTGCTCGGCGGCGCGGCGGCTGGCGCCGGGCGCCATCACCTTGATCTCGAGCGCCGGAATGGCGCACTCGACTTCGAATTGCTGGCTGTGGGCCGCGCCATGCGTGGCCACCACCGTGTACAGCGGCAGCGCCAGCTTGCGGCCCTGCAGGAATTCCTGCAGCAAGGTCTTGGCGTCCTTGCCCAGGGTCTTGGGATCGACGGAGGCCAGCACCGGTTGGTACTGGCGCACGATCACGCGGCGCGCGGCGTCGAAGCCCGCGTCCAGGAACACGGCGCCGAACAGGGCCTCGACCGTGTCCGCCAGAATGGAAGGACGGCGGAAACCGCCGCTCTTCAATTCGCCTTCGCCCAGGCGCAGGTACTGCGACAGCTCCAGCCGCTGGGCGATGTCCGCCAGCGAGGCCTGCTTGACCAGATTGGCGCGCAGGCGCGACAGATCGCCTTCGTCGATTTTGGAATAGCGCTCGAACAGCATCGCCGCAACGACGAAGTTCAGCACGGAATCCCCCAGGAATTCCAGGCGCTCGTTGTGGCGCGCGCCGTGGCTGCGATGCGTCAGCGCCTGTTCGAGCAATGCCGGATCACTGAAGTGGTGATCCAGGCGGTTTTCTAGCGTGGCTAGCGACATAATCAGTTGAAGCGGCCGATGCGGCTGAGATCGCTGAAATTCATCCAGATGAAGAACGCGCGCCCGACGATATTGGATTCCGGAACGAAGCCCCAGTATCGGCTGTCGGCGCTGTTATCCCGATTATCGCCCATGGCGAAGAACTGCCCCTCGGGTACTTTGCAGCGTACCCCATTACGGCTGTATTGGCAGTTCTGGCGGTTGGGAAATTGCCACATCGCGTTGTACTCCTGCGGCTTTCCCTCATCCAGCAGGATTTTGTGCTCAACTTCGCCCAACTTCTCTTTATATTGTGCAATATACGAGACACGATCCGGTTCGAAGTAGTCGCCGTCGCGTATATGCGGCACCAATTCGCCATTGATGTAGAGCTTTTTGTCCAGGTAGGCGATCTCGTCGCCCGGCAGGCCAACCACACGCTTGATGTAGTCGACGTCCGGATCCACGGGGTAGCGGAACACGAACACGTCGCCGCGCTGGGGCTTGCCTACCTCGATGACCTTCTTGTCGATGACCGGCAGGCGCAGGCCGTAGCTGAACTTGTTCACCAGGATCAAGTCGCCCGACTGCAGGGTCGGCAGCATGGAACCCGACGGGATGCGGAACGGCTCGACCACGAACGAGCGCAGCATGAACACGAACAGGATCACCGGGAAGAAGCTGACGGCGTATTCGATCCACCACGGCATGCGGCGCGCGGCGTCGCCGGCTTCGCGGCGCAGGCGCTCGGCTTCCTGGGCGTCGCCGACCAGGGCCGTATCGTATTGCGCCATTGCCGCCTGGGCCCGGCGTTCGCGGCCCTTGCGCAGCACTGCCAGATCAAGCACCCAGATAATGCCGGTCAACACCAGCAAAACAAAAAGAATCAGGGCAAAGTTCCAACTCATCAGCTAACCGCCTTTTCGGGTTCTATTTGTCTTCCACTTGCAGGATGGCGAGGAACGCCTCCTGCGGAATTTCCACGCTGCCCACCTGCTTCATGCGCTTCTTGCCGGCCTTCTGCTTTTCCAGCAGCTTCTTCTTGCGCGAGATGTCGCCGCCGTAGCACTTGGCCAGCACGTTCTTGCGCAACGCCTTGACGTTTTCGCGCGCGATGATTTCAGCGCCGATGGCGGCCTGGATGACCACGTCGAACATCTGGCGCGGAATCAGGCCACGCATGCGCGTGACCACGTCGCGGGCGCGATGGCGCGCGTTGCTGCGGTGGACGATCACGGCCAGCGCATCGACGCGGTCGTTGTTGATCAGCAGGTCCACCCGCACCACGTCGGCCGAGCGGTACTCCAGGAACTCGTAGTCCATCGAGGCATAGCCGCGCGACACCGACTTCAGCTTGTCGAAGAAGTCCAGCACGATCTCGGCCAGCGGGATCTCGTACACCAGGTGCACCTGGCGACCGTGGTAGCTCATGTTGACTTGCGAGCCGCGCTTGTTATTGCACAGCGTCATCACAGGACCCACGTAGTCCTGCGGCATGAACAGCGTGACCTTCACGATGGGTTCGCGGATGTCTGCGATCTTGCCCACTTCAGGCATGCGCGACGGGCTTTCCACCGTGATCACCGAACCGTCGCGCTGCTCGACCTCATACACCACCGACGGCGCGGTGGTGATGATGTCCATGTCGAATTCGCGCTCCAGGCGTTCCTGCACGATTTCCATGTGCAAGAGGCCCAGGAAGCCGCAACGGAAGCCGAAGCCCAAGGCCTGCGACACTTCCGGCTCGAACATCAGGGCGGCGTCATTCAGCTTGAGCTTGTCGAGCGAATCGCGCAGTTGGTCGTACTCGGAGCTTTCCACCGGATACAGGCCCGCGAACACCTGCGGCTTCACTTCCTTGAAACCGGGCAGCGGCGTGGCGGCAGGCTTGTTGGCCAGGGTGACGGTATCGCCCACCTTGGCGTCTTCCAGCTGCTTGATGCCGGCGATGATGAAACCGACCTCGCCCGCCGACAGGTGCGGACGCTGCTGCGACTTCGGCGTGAACACGCCAGTCTGTTCGCACAGGTGGGTCGCGCCCGAGGCCATCAGCAGGATCTTGTCCTTGGGCTTGAGCACGCCGTTGATGATGCGCACCAGCATCACCACGCCCACGTAGTTGTCGAACCACGAATCGATGATGAGCGCCTGCAGCGGCGCGTCCGGATCGCCCTTGGGGGGCGGCACGCGGGCGACGACCATTTCCAGGATCTCGTCGATGCCCATGCCGGTCTTGGCGCTGGCCAGCACCGCCTGCGACGCGTCGATGCCGATCACGTCCTCGACTTCCTGGCGCGCGCCATCGGGATCGGCCTGCGGCAGGTCCATCTTGTTCAGCACGGGCAGCACTTCCACGCCCAGTTCGATGGCGGTGTAGCAATTGGCCACGGTCTGCGCTTCGACGCCCTGCGAGGCATCCACCACCAGCAGCGCGCCTTCGCACGCCGACAGGGAACGGCTGACTTCATACGAGAAGTCCACGTGTCCCGGGGTGTCGATCAGGTTCAGGTTGTAGACCTTGCCGTCCTGCGCCTTGTAGTGCAGGGCCGCGGTCTGGGCCTTGATGGTGATGCCGCGTTCGCGCTCGATTTCCATGGAATCGAGGACCTGCGCCGACATCTCGCGATCCGCCAATCCGCCGCAGCGCTGGATCAGGCGATCGGCCAGGGTCGATTTGCCGTGATCGATGTGGGCAATGATGGAGAAGTTGCGAATATGCTGCATGCTTGAAGTTATAAGGGACGGAACACTCGGCACGGGGCCGGAAGACACCGCCGCCGGAATACGCACGGCTGACGAGGAGGGTGCCAACGGGCCTGGCCCGGGCAAAACAAGGGGGCGCCATGCGCCCCCTCTTGCGGCAACCAGCCATTTTAGCCGGTCTTGAGCCTTTTTTCTGCGAACTCGGGGGACGGGCCCGGCATTACTTCGATGCCGGCACCGCCACCCACTGCGTCTGGTCGCCGCGGCGCACCAGCAGGCCGGCCGCGCGGCCCTTGTCCAGCTTGGCCACGAGTTCGCCGAACTGCTTGGCGCCCGTGACGTCGGTGTCGTTCAGGGCCAACACGATGTCGCCTTCCTGCAGGCCGGCCTTGCCGGCAGCGCCTTCGGCCACCTTGACCTGGACGCCGCCCTTGATGCGCAGCTTCTTCTGCACGTCGGCCGGCACGTCGACCACGCCCAGGCCCAGCGCATTGGTGACTTCCGGCACCGGCGCCGCGCCCTTCTTGCTGGCGTTGGCGGCCTTTTCGGTCGGGATTTCGCCGACCTTGACCGACAGGGTCAGGTTCTTGCCCTTGCGCCACACTTCCATGTCGGCGCGCGTGCCGGGCTTGGTTTCACCCACGATGCGCGGCAGATCGGACCAGCGCTTGATGGGTTCGCCGTTGAACTTGAGGATCACGTCGCCCGGCTGCACGCCAGCCTGCTCGGCGGGACCTTCGGCTTCCACGCTGCTGACCAGCGCGCCCTCGGCCTTGGGCAGACCGATGGCTTCGGCCACGTCCTTGCCCACTTCGCCGATCTGCACGCCGACGCGGCCGCGCGTGACCTTGCCGGTAGCCCGCAGCTGGTCCACGACGCGCATGGCTTCGTCGATCGGGATGGCCAGCGAAATGCCCATGAAGCCGCCGCTGCGCGAAATGATCTGGGAGTTGATGCCCACCACCTCGCCCTGCAGATTGATCAGCGGACCGCCCGAGTTGCCCGGGTTGACCGCCACGTCAGTCTGGATGAAGGGCAGGTATTCGCCGGTATCGCGGCCGATGGCGCTGACGATGCCGGAGGTCACGGTGGAATCCAGGCCAAACGGCGAACCGATGGCCAGCACCCACTGCCCCTTCTTGAGCTTCTTGGGATCGCCGATGACCAGCGGCGTCATGTCCTTGGCTTCGATCTTGATCAGCGCGACGTCGGTGCGTTCATCCGTGCCGATGACCTTGGCCTTGAACTCGCGGCCGTCGGTCAGCGTGACGTAGATGTCCGTCGCGTCCACCACCACGTGGTTGTTGGTCAGGATGTAGCCGTCGTCCGAAATGAAGAAGCCGGAACCCACGCCGCGCGGCACGGTGCGCTCTTCGGGCTGGGAAGGCTGCGGACGCTGGCGTTGCGACGGGCCGGGTTGGCCGCCGCCGGGAGGCTGGAATTCGGGGCCGAAGAACCAGCGGAACAGTTCGTAGGGATCATTGCCGCCGCCAGGCCCCATGCCGCGCACCGGCACCGTGGCCGTGGTGCGGATGTTGACGACCGCGGGGTCGGCCTTTTCGACAATGCTCGTGAAATCAGGCAGCGTCGCCGCCGACGCCTGAGCGACAGCAGCAGGCACGTAGGCGCCGGCCATCATGACGCTGGCCGCGGCCGCCACCAGAAAGCGCCGGAAAAATGCATTCGACACTGTCATTGCTTTCATAAGTGTTACTCCGAAATTGCTGCTTGCCGCAGCTGGCCGATCACTTGGGCTCAGCTGGGGGCGTTGCTGCCGCAGGCGCGGCGGGCACATATTCAGTGGCTTGCGCCAGCTGTTCCAGCGTCGCGACGGGCACTTCGCCCACGGCGGTCAGCCAGAAATCAGCGATGCGCGTGCCATAGACGGTGATCGCCCCGCGTTGCGCGGCGCCGTGGGGAGGACGGTGGCCGCGCTGGCTGTCGTAGGGCTCGATGAACACGGAAATGGCCGCCAGTCCATCGGACAATACCATCTGGTTGACCGTAACGCCCTTGCCCATCGAACGCGCCACCTGCATGACCGGCTTGAAACCCTTGGGCGCCGGAATGCGCCAGCCTTGGGCGGCCAGGTCCACGGGCTTCATCGAGGGTTCCAGCACCTTCCAGTCGCGCGTGCTCCAGCGCGAGGTCAGCAACTGGGGATCGACTTCCGGGCCCAACCGCAGCGAGGTGAACGAGACTTGTTCGACCACGCCCCGGGCCGCATTCAGCGTCTGGGCCTTGAGCAGCAGATTGGTTTCGACATCCGCGCACAGCCGGTAACCGTAGCGCAGCTTGTCCAGCGGTTCAATCGTGATCAGGCGGCACTCCCGCCCGGCCACGCGGTGCAGCGCGGATTCGGCGCGGATCTTGTAGAACTCGGACAGATTCGCCGCTTCTCCCAGCAGCAGGCCGGGGAAGCGGTCGCCGCGGCGGCGCTCCAGCAGCACGGTCTTGCGCTCGGGGATCAGGCACTGCACGTCTTCGTTGTGGCGCAGGTACTCGCGCGGCTGGCCGTCGAGGATTTCCAGGCGTTCACGCTCGCCGGTGCCGTCCATGACGTGCACCAGGCGCGAGGACTGGATCGTTTCGCCCTGCTGGTACATGAAGACGCCCGCGTAGTCCTGCTTGCGGGCGGCTTGTTGGATACGGGTCAGCAGCTGGACCACGTCGTCGGCGGCCGCAGGCGCGGCATCGGCCGCGCGCGCGGGTTCATGCGCGGCCAGGAAAGCGGTCAGGAGCGTGGCGGCAAACCAGCCGGCGCGGTGGGCCTGCAGCGTGGCGGCCCGACCCAGCACCGGCCAACGCGAGGGAAGCACCAACGCCATCAGCGCCCCACTCCGGTGTCGAAGGACACCTGGCGCACGGCGCTGGGGCCGGCCATCTGGCGATGCGCCTCCAGATAGTCGCGCAGGCCCGTATCCTCGGCGCTCGCAGCCGGCGTAGTGCTGGCATCAGCCAGCACGCGCACCTCAGTGGCCGGTTCGCCGGTCAGGTAAGGCTGCGCCACCCAGGCAACGGTCGCGACCGCCGCTGCCACGGCCAGGCCGGACAGGCCGACCCGCAATGGCGAGCGGCGCCGAGGCGCCGCAACAATGGGCAATTCCGCGTCCAGCGCCCGTGCCAGGCGGGCCTGGAAGGCCGCGCTGGGGGTCAGCGCCAGATCGGCGTTGCGCAGGGAATCACCGATCAGATGATAGGTGTCCCAGGTCTCGCGCCCCTCGCGGGACAACAAACCGGGAAATATGTCGTCGGATTCTTCTCCGTCCATCCAGGCGGAAACCGATTCCTCCCAGGAGGCCTCGGCGATCACAACGGATTTGGCTGCTGTTTGCATGACTGCCACTCCTTACCAGCGACGCTCGGCATCGGTGCCTAGCAACGGACGCAACTTGACGGCAATGGCTTCACGCGCACGAAAAATGCGGGAGCGCACCGTACCGATAGGGCAATCCATGCTTTGGGCGATGTCTTCGTAACTCATACCTTCGATTTCACGCAGGACAATTGCGGTGCGCAATTCTTCAGGCAATTCCTCGATAGCCGCGTTCACCGTCTCGGCGATTTCGCGGCTGGCGACCATGGATTCCGGCGTGCTTATATCGGTTAGGTTGTCGGTTTCGTTAAAAGTTTCACCGTCTTCCGTTTCTATCGCATTGGGCGCGCTGGGGCGCCGGCCCTGCGAGGCCAGCCAGTTGCGCGCCGTATTGATGGCGATCCGGTACAACCAAGTGTAAAAGGCGCTCTCGCCCCGAAACTGGGGCAAAGCGCGGTAGGCCTTGATGAAGGCCTCCTGGGCCACGTCCTCGATCTCCGAGGGGTCGCGGATCATGCGGGCCAAGAGGCGGAGAATCTTGCGCTGGTACTTGAGCACCAACAGGTCGAAAGCCTTCTTGTCGCCCCGCTGGACGCGCGCGACAAGCTCAGCGTCGACTTCGCGCTCGCTCATGACGCCTCCCGCAGGCGGGCCGCCGGACGGGCGGGACGCGCCGCGCCAGCCAGCAGGCACAGGCGCCGCCAGGACTCAGGTCGCGAGGTCCGCTGCCAGACGGTGAGGGTAATTGTGCTGTTGGTAAAGGCCGTACTCCCGGTGGGCAAGGGCTGCAAAGTGAGCGTCAGCCAGCTCGGACCGCGCTGTTCTTGCAACAGCCTCGCGTCCTGCCAGCCTTGCGGCAGGCGCACCTGCCAGCGCCCTGCCCCGGCTGCCGCGCGCAAGGCGGATACAGGGGACAGGCTGCTCCGTGCCGAGTGTAACAGCCCGGCCAGGACCAGCAGCAGCGCGATCGCCGTGCCCGCCGCCCATGCCATGCCGTGCCAGGACGCGGCCATTAGCGCGCTGCCGCCAGCGGCGGCCAGCGCCAGGCCAAAAAGCGCCGTGGCGCTTTTTGGCCGCAGGACAGGCACGCGCAACGCCCAGCGCCCCCCGAACGGCTCGTCCAAATCAGACCCGGCGAACGGCCATCGAGCCGTTGGTGCCGCCGAAGCCGAACGAGTTGGACAGGCCGACGTCGATCTTCATCTGCCGCGCCTCGTTGGCGCAGTAATCCAGATCGCATTCCGGATCTTGATTGAAGATGTTGATCGTGGGCGGCGACACCTGGTTGTAGACCGCCAGGGTGGTGAACACCGCCTCGATGCCGCCGGCCGCGCCGAGCAGGTGCCCGGTCATGGACTTGGTCGAATTGACCACCAGCTTCTTGGCGTGGTCGCCGAAAGCCAGCTTCAGCGCATCGGTCTCGTTCTTGTCGCCCAGGGGCGTCGAGGTGCCGTGGGCGTTGACGTACTGGATGTCTTCCGCGTTCAAGCCGCCGTTGCGCAGCGCGTTCAACACGCCGCGGCGCGGGCCGTCCTTGTCGGGAGCCGTGATGTGGTGCGCGTCCGAGCTCATGCCATAGCCCGCGAGCTCACCGTAGATGCGCGCGCCGCGTTTTTTGGCGTGTTCGTACTCTTCCAGCACCAGTACGCCTGCGCCCTCGCCCAGCACGAAGCCGTCGCGGTCGCGGTCCCAGGGACGCGAAGCCGTTTCAGGATCGTCATTGCGGGTCGACAAGGCGCGCATGGCGGCGAAACCGCCGATGCCCAGCGGCGACACGGTCGATTCGGCGCCGCCAGCCACCATGACGTCGGCATCGCCGTACTCGATCAGGCGCGCGGCATCGCCAATGCAATGCAGACCGGTGGTGCAAGCCGACACCACGGCGTAGCTCGGACCCTTCATGCCATAGGTAATGGACAGATGGCCGGAGATCAAGTTGATCAGCGAACCGGGCACGAAGAACGGCGAAATGCGGCGCGGACCCTTGGCCAGGTATTCGACCTGGGTTTCCTCGATGCGCGGCAGGCCGCCAATGCCGGAACCCACGATCACGCCGATGCGTTCTGCGTTGGCTTCGGTGACTTCCAGGCCGCAATCGCGCCATGCCTGCATCCCGGCGGCCAGGCCGTAATGGATGAAGGTATCCATCTGGCGGGCTTCCTTGGCCGAGATATAGGTGCTGATGTCGAAGTCTTTGACTTCGCCGGCAATATGCGTGGTGATGGCCGAGGGATCGAAACGGGTGATGCGGCTGATGCCAGAACGTCCGTTGACGATATTGTCCCAAGCGGTGGTCAAGTCGTTCCCGACGGGAGAAACGATACCCAGGCCAGTGATGACGACACGTCGCTTCACGGATGACTCCTCAAACAGACAAAAGAAAGGCGGTTTTCGGGATGCGCTGCACGTGCGGTCCACACGAAAGCGGGTCGGGCTTGACTACGCCCTTCCCGCATGCGGACCGCACGGCAAATTCCTGAAACCGCCCCGATTTCCCGGTTGGCTGCGACGGATGTCGCGAGGCAACCAGAAGGGTAAAAGCCCAGCTTACTGCTTGCCGTGCGAATTGATGTAGTCAATCGCTTGTTGCACGGTCGTGATCTTTTCGGCCTCTTCGTCGGGGATCTCGGTCTCGAATTCGTCTTCGAGCGCCATGACCAGTTCGACCATGTCGAGCGAATCGGCACCGAGGTCGTCAAGGAAGGAGGATTCGTTCTTGATCTCGGCTTCGTTGACGCCAAGTTGTTCAGCGACGATCTTCTTGACGCGCTGTTCGATGCTTTCCATGCAGATCTCCAAATGGGAAAAATCCCGCGAATTATAGCCAAGCGCTGAGTTTTGCGACGCCTGGCCGTGAGAAAAATAACACCGCGCACTTGATCTGTCGCCGGGAGTGGCGCAGGAAACCGGTGTGCGGCGTTTCCGGTTGAATCTCGCGTTGCCGCGCCGATCGAGTCCGGCGGCGGCGCGGCGGAACTGGCCGCCTACGCGCGATTCGTGACTTATTGCATGTACATCCCGCCGTTGACGTGCAGGGTGGTGCCGGTAATGTAACCCGCCTGCGGTCCGGACAAAAACGCCACTGCGTGGGCGATGTCGGCGGGCGAACCCAGGCGGCCGAGCGGAATCTGCTGCAACAGGGCCGCAGTCTGATTTTCGCCCAACGCGCGCGTCATGTCGGTATCGATGAAACCGGGCGCGACGCAGTTCACGGTGATGTTGCGGCTGCCCAGCTCGCGCGCCAGGGCGCGCGACATGCCAGCCACGCCGGCCTTGGCGGCCGCGTAGTTGGCCTGGCCGGGGTTGCCGCTGGAACCCACCACCGACGTGACGTTGATGATGCGTCCCCAGCGGGCCTTCATCATATTGCGCAGCACGGCGCGCGACAGGCGGAAAACTGACGCCAGATTGGTGTCGATGACCGCCAACCAGTCCTCGTCCTTCATGCGCATTGCCAGCGTATCACGGGTGATGCCGGCGTTATTGACGAGGATATGGGGACCGCCGCCTTCCTTGCCCAGCGCATCGATCAGCGCATCGCAGGCAGCGGCGTCGGTCACGTCCAGCACCACGCCGCGGCCGCCCAACGGCGCCAGCGCTTCGGTAATGGCGGCAGCGCCCGATTCGGAGGTGGCGGTGCCGACGACCGTGGCGCCGCGCGCAGCCAGTTCCTGGGCAATGGCGCGGCCGATGCCGCGCGTGGCGCCGGTCACCAGCGCGATCTTGCCCTGCAGTTCGATCGAGGTGTTGTCCATGTTCTTAATTTCCGTTGACGGCGGCCAACGCGGCTTCCAGCGAAGCAGGATCGGTAATGGCCATGCCCGTGAGTTCGGGGTCGATGCGCTTGGTCAGGCCGGCCAGCACCTTGCCGGGACCGCATTCGATGATGTGCGTGACGCCCTGCGCCTTCATCGCGCGCAGGGTTTCAACCCAGCGCACAGGATGCCATGCCTGGCGCACCAGCGCATCCCGGATTGCCCCGGGTTCGACAGGCGAAGCCACGTCGACGTTGTTGATCACTTGCACTTGCGGCGCGGACACCGTCACGCCAGCCAGCGCGCCGGCCAGCACTTCGGCGGCGGGCTTGAGCAGGCTGGAATGGAACGGTGCGGACACCGGCAGCAACAGCGCGCGCTTGGCGCCCGCCGCCTTGGCCAGTTCGCAGGCGCGTTCGACCGCGGCCTTGTGGCCTGCGATCACGACCTGCGCAGGCGCGTTGAAGTTTACGGCCTCGACGACCTCGCCCTGGGCAGCAGCCTCGCAGGCAGCGCGCACGGCGTCGTCGTCCAAGCCCAGGATGGCGGCCATGGCGCCGGTGCCCACCGGTACGGCAGCCTGCATGGCATCAGCGCGCACTCGCACCAGGCGCACGGCGTCTTCGAGCGCGAGCGAGCCTGCGGCCGTCAATGCGGCGTACTCGCCCAGGCTGTGGCCGGCCACGACATCGGGCTTGCGGCCGCCCGCGGCACACCAGGCCGCGTACATCGCGACACCGGCGGTCAGCATGGCGGGCTGGGTATTGGTGGTCAGGTTGAGCTGTTCTGCGGGACCCTGCGCGATCAGCGCGCCCAGATCCTGCCCCAGCGCCTGGCTGGCCCGCGCCACGGTGTCCGTGACGGCCGCGACGCCGGACCAGGCGTCCAGCATGCCGACAGCTTGGGAACCTTGGCCAGGAAAGACAAAAGCGATTTTCATGATGGACCGTATGGATTGATTCAGTGTCTGTGTGGAATGCCAGGCACATCGTTCCGGCGGCCGCGGCGCATGCGCCACGCCACGCCGGAGCGCGCCCTTACATGCGGGCCAGTACCGAGCCCCAGGTGAATCCGCCGCCCACGCCTTGCATCAGGATCAACTGGCCCGGCTTGACGCGGCCGTCGCGGCGCGCGGCATCCAGGGCCAGCGGCACGCTGGCCGCCGAGGTGTTGGCGTGGCTGTCGACGGTGACGACGACCTTCTCGACCGGCACGGCAAGCTTGCGCGCCAGGAAATTCAGGATGCGCACGTTGGCCTGGTGCGGGATCAGCCAATCGACGTCGGCGATCTCGACGCCCGCTTCGGCGCAGGTATCGCGCGCGGAACGGTCCAGCACCGTGACGGCCTGCTTGAACACAGCCTGTCCGTCCATGCGCAGGAACGGATCGCCGGTCACGTCGCCATAGGCGACGTTGCCCGCGGCGTTCAGGATCTTGGCCTGGCTGCCGTCGGCGTGCAATTGCGCGGCCAGGATGCCGGGCTTGTCGGACGCCTTGAGCACCACGGCGCCGGCGCCGTCGCCGAACAGCACGCAGGTGCCGCGGTCGTTCCAGTCCAGGATGCGCGAGAAGACTTCGGCGCCAATGACCAGCGCGCAGCGCGCGCGGCCGGCGCGGATGAAGCTGTCGGCGGTGGTCATGGCGTAGACGAAACCGCTGCACACGGCCTGCACGTCAAATGCCGCCGAACCCTTGGCGCCGAGATTGGCCTGCACGATGCAGGCGGTGCTCGGGAACACGAAATCAGGAGTCGACGTGGCCAGCACGATCAGGTCGACCTCGGACGCGTCCACGCCCGCGTCGGCCAGCGCGCGGCGCGAGGCCTCGGTGGCAAGCTGGCTGGTGGTCACGCCGCGTTCGGCCAGGTGGCGCTGGCGGATGCCGGTGCGCTCGACGATCCATTCGTCGGAAGTGGCGATGTCGCGCGTCGCCAGTTCCGCCGCCAGTTCGTCATTCGAAACCACGCGTTCCGGCAGGAAGCTGCCGGTGCCCGCGATCACGGAATATTTCATTGCGGTATCCATCAAGCGGTGTCCCCAGCCACGTTCGGCGGCGATGCCGTTGGGCCCTCGCCAGACTGAACGCGCTTGGTAATCTGAGCGACCGTCTCGGCGGTGCGCTCCAGCAGTTTACTCACTACGGCTTCGCGGGCGCGCTGCAACGCAAATCCATAGGCGTAGACGTCCGCGGAACCATGGCTCTTGATGACCACGCCGCGCAGGCCCAACAAGGCGGCGCCGTTATAGCGGCGGTTGTCGACGCGGGTGCGCAGGCGGTTGAGCACCGGCTTGGCCACCGCGCCGGCCAGCAGCGTGATCAGATTGCGTTTGAACTCTTCGCGAATGACGCTGGACAACATCTTCGCCAGCCCTTCGACGGACTTGAGCACGACGTTGCCGACGAAACCGTCGCAGACGACGACGTCGACCGTGCCCTTGAATATGTCATTGCCTTCCACGTTGCCGTAGAAGTTGAGCGGGCTGCTTCGAAGAAGCTCAGCGGCTTCCTTGACGACTTCGTTGCCCTTGATGACCTCTTCGCCGATATTGAGCAAGCCCACGGAGGGACGCTCGCGATGGTCCACCGCCTGCGACAGCGCGGCGCCCATGATGGCGAATTGGAGCAGGTGCTCGGCCGTGCAGTCCACATTCGCACCCAGGTCCAGCACCGTGGTGGCGCGGCCCGTCTGGTTCGGAATGGACGTGGCGATCGCGGGGCGGTCTATGCCGTCCAGCGTCTTGAGCACATAGCGTGAAATGGCCATCCACGCGCCGGTATTGCCCGCGGAAACGCAGGCGTCGGCGCGCCCGTCCTTGACGGACTGGGCGGCCAGGCGCATGGAGGAGTCTTTTTTGCGGCGCAGGGCGACCTCAACCGGGTCGTCCATGGTGACGACTTCGGAAGCCGCCACGATTTCAATGCGATCGCGCGCTACCCCACGGTGCTCGGAGAGCGCCGCTTCAATAGCGTCGGGAAGCCCGACCAGCAATAGCCGGGTATCCGGAAATTGCCGGGCGAACTCGATCGCAGCCGGAATCGTGACGGGCAGACCGAAGTCTCCGCCCATACAGTCTATGGCGATGCGTATCACGGGTGCCAGGTATCAGCGCTCAGCCGAAATGGTCCGAGTACGAGTTCGGCCCGGGGGCCTTATTCGTCGGCCTTGGTCTTCAGGACCTTGCGGCCGCGGTAGAAGCCGTTGGGGCTGATGTGGTGACGCAGATGCGCTTCGCCCGTGTTGGGTTCGATCGCCGTCGGCGGGTTCACCAGAAAATCGTGCGAGCGGTGCATACCGCGCTTGGACGGGGACTTCTTGTTTTGTTGAACGGCCATGATGACTCCTAGAAACGGGGCGCATTGTACGCGATGCGGCCCGATGTTGATCTCAATCTTTGTGCTTCAGTTGTTCCAGCACCGCAAACGGCGACGGACGCTTGACAGCGGGCTCCTCGGGAGAAGCTTCGCTGACCTTGGCCAGCGCGCCCGGGCATACATCATGCTTGGGCACATACGGAACGCTCAGAATGAGCTCATCTTCGATCTGGGCCAGCAGATCAAAATGATGCGAACCCACCACCTTTTCAGGCAGGTTGGACACAAAACCATTTCCTTCTTCGTCCTCGTCGTCCTCGCCGGATGACTCCCCATAGGAAGCATCGTCGTCGAGATCGGCTTCGGACTTGACCAGCTGCAAGAGGACTTCGCTGTCGATCGGATACACAAACGGTTCATTGCACCGCTGGCACACCAGAACCGGATTCGCCTGAACATGGACATGCAGCAGCGGCCGGCCCAGCAAGAGGCCGGATTTACCCATTTCGCCGCGCACGGACCACGTCACCAGCCCGGCCTCGCCCAGCGGTTGTTCGGGTAGCCCGTCAACCGCGCGCGTAAACCGCACAAGAGGTATGGTTCCTTGCGCTTCCTTGCCCATGTGGGCAAATGCGTATGCATCGATGCGCTTGATGTTCAGTCCTTTGCATTCGCGGGGTTGTGCATGCGCCTGTATGCAGTGGGTTTAACCACCCGCCGCAGCGGGCTTAACGCCCAGCCATGCAAAAATCCCGCAAAACGTTAGATAATACTGTGACTTACGCATTAACGTCAAATATCGCATGCCTTCAAAGCCTAGCCTGATCCTCGCGTCCAGCTCGCGTTACCGCAAAGAACTGCTGTCCCGCCTGCGCCTGCCCTTCACGGCGATTTCCCCCGATGTAGACGAAACGCCACAGTCCGGCGAAACGCCGGAAGCCCTGGCGCTGCGCCTGTCCGTGGCCAAGGCCATGGCGGTCGCAGCCAAGCATCCCGGCAGCATCGTGATCGGCTCGGACCAGGTGGCCACCGTGGACGGACAGCCCATAGGCAAGCCGGGGGATTTCCCGCGCGCCCTGGCGCAATTGCGGGCCTTGTCGGGTCAAATCGTGGAATTCCACAGCGCCCTGGCCGTCACCGACGGCCAACGGGTGGAAAAAGCCGACATTGTCACGCGCTGCCGTTTCCGCCATTTGACGGACGGCGCCATCGAGGCCTATCTGCGCGCCGAGGAACCCTACGATACCGCAGGCAGCGCCAAGGCGGAAAGCCTGGGCATCGCGCTTATGGAGAGCATCCAGAGCGACGACCCCACCGCCATCATCGGCCTGCCGCTGATCGCACTAACTCGCATGCTGACGCAGTTCGGCCTGGATCCGCTGGACGCCCCTGGAGCCGCCGCATGAGCGGCGCGCTGCACCTGATCCCGGTCGGCCTGGGCGAAGCCCCGCCCGAGCGCTGGCTACCCGCCGAGGTCCGCACCCTGGCGGGCCGGCTGGACACCTATATCGCCGAAAACGCCAAGACCGCCCGCGCCTTCCTCAAGCTGATCGGCACCGTCCGGCCGCTGCAGGAAATCACCATCCACACCCTGAACGACAAGGTCGACGCCGCCCAGATCAAGGCCTGGCTGGAGCCTGCGCTCAAGGGCGCGGAAATCGGCCTGGTTTCCGAGGCCGGCTGCCCCGCCGTCGCGGATCCGGGGGCCAAGGTCGCGGACGCCGCTCACCGCCTGGGCATCGCCGTCAAGCCCTGGGTCGGCCCATCCTCCATCCTGCTGGGCCTGATGGCCAGCGGACTGGACGGCCAGCGCTTCGCCTTCCATGGCTACGCGCCTGTGGATCCGGCGGAACGCGCCAAGCAGCTGCGCGCCTGGGAACAGCACTCGGCCAAGCACAACCAGACCCAACTGCTGATCGAAACCCCCTATCGCAACGCCGCCATGTTCGCCACGCTGCTGGCCAGCCTGAAAGGCGACACCAAGCTGTGCGTGGCGCGCTCGGTCACGACCGTCGACGAATGGATCGTCACCCGCAGCGTGGCCGACTGGAAAAAGCAGCCAGCGCCCCAGCTCGACAAGCTGCCCACGCTGTTCCTCTTCCTGGCGCGCTGACCCATGCGCCGCCTGATTCTTGCGCCGCTTGCCGCGGCCATCCTGGCAGGGTGCGCCGCGCGCGGCCCCGCCGGCCTGGACCTGGACACTTCGATCACCGCGGTCAGCCAGGCCAGCCGGGTACGCAGCATCGTGCTGCACTACACCAGCGTCGACGACGCCCGTTCGATGGAATTGCTCTCCAAGGGCAAGGTCAGCTCCCATTATCTGGTCAACGACGCTGGACACGTCTACCGGCTGGTGGACGAGAGCCGCGCCGCCTGGCACGCCGGCGCCAGCTCCTGGTACGGCAACATCGCCATGAACAGCACGTCCATCGGCATAGAAATCGTCAATCCAGGCTGGACGGAGGGCACGGACGGCAAGCCCGTCTGGCACCCCTATAACGACCGGCAATTGCGCGCGCTGACCATACTCGTACGCGATATTGCGCAGCGCCACGGCATCGCGCCCGAAAACATCGTGGGCCACAGCGACATCGCCCCGCAGCGCAAGGTCGACCCTGGCCCCCTTTTCCCCTGGAAAGCCCTGGCCGCGTCGGGAATCGGGCGCTGGTATGACGAAACCGGCGCCGCCGAGCACCTTGCGCGCCTGCAGATCCAGGGCGCCCCCGACGTGGCGTGGTTCCAGAAGCAGTTGACGCGGTTGGGCTACGCCTGCCCGCAGGACGGCGCGCTGGATCCAGCCACGATCGGCGCACTGGCCGCCTTCCAGATGCACTACCGGCCGGCGCTGTACGACGGCCAGCCCGACGCCGAAACCGCCGCCATCATGCTGGCGATGTTGTAGAACCGGCCAGCCTCAGCGCCGCGCGCGTAGCCACGCGAACAGCCGCCAGCCCAGCAGCAGGGCCAGCACGGCGGCGTAGAGCGCGGGTTGAGTCAGGTCGTTCTTGCCTGCCTTGTGCCACCAGTAATGCAGCACCGCCAGCAGCCCGATGGCATAGATGGCGCGATGCAGGCTCTGCCAGCGCTTGCCCAGCTTGCGCATGGCCCATTGCGTCGAGGTGGCCGCCAGCGCGGCCATCAGCACGAACGCCGCGAATCCCACCATGATGAAGGGACGTTCGCCGATATCCCGCAGCATGCCCGCCGGATCGAAACCGCGGTCCCACCAGACCCAGGCCATGAAATGCATGGACCCATAGAAGAACGCGAACAGGCCGCACATGCGGCGCAAGCGCACCAGGGCGGGCTGGCCGGTCAGCCGGCGCAGCGGCGTGATGGCCAGCGTCACGAGCAGGCAGACCAAGGTCCAGGTGCCCGAGGAACGGGTCAGGAACTCGACGGGATTCGCCGTCAGCCCGTTGTTCACGCCCAGCCAGATCCAGCGCGCGAAAGGCGTCAGCCCAAGCAGGAACAGGAACGGCTTGAAACGCCCTACCGCCTTGGCAGAAAGCTGTGTCTTGCGTGGCGGCGCAGCGGGAACCGCCTGCGGAGTGCCATCAGGCATACGAACGCCTCAATAGTTCGCCTTTAGATCCATGCCCTGGTAGAGCGCCGCCACCTGCTCGCCATAACCGTTGAACATCAAGGTCTTGCGCTTGGGCGAGAACAGGCCGTCCTCGCCGATACGGCGCTCGGTGGCCTGGCTCCAGCGTGGATGGGGCACGTCCGGGTTCACATTGGCGTAGAAGCCATACTCCTGCGGCGCCGCCTTGATCCAGGACGACACGGGCAGCTTTTCCACCAGACGGATCTTCACCAGGGACTTGGCCGACTTGAAACCGTACTTCCAGGGCACGGCCAAACGGAGCGGCGCACCGTTCTGGTTCGGCAGCACGCGGCCGTAGACGCCGAACACCAGCATGGCCAGGGGATTCATGGCCTCATCGATACGCAGGCCCTCCACGTAGGGCCAATCCAGGACGCCGGAGCGCACGCCGGGCATGTTCTCGCGCTGCACGGCGGTCACGAATTCCACGTACTTGGCGTTGCCCGTGGGTTCCGTCTGCTTGAGCAGCGCCGACAGCGAATACCCCACCCAGGGGATCACCATGGACCAGCCCTCGACGCAGCGCAGCCGATAGACGCGATCTTCCATCGGCGCCAGCTTCAGCAGTTCCTCTATGGAAAACGTGCGCGGCTTGCCGACTTCGCCCTCGACACTCACGCTCCAGGGACGGGTCTGCAATTTGCCGGCGTTGGCGGCTGGATCATCCTTATCCATGCCGAACTCGTAATAGTTGTTGTACGAGGTGATGTCGGCCAGCGAGGTCTGCTTGTCCATGACGCTCAGGGCGGCGTTGGCCTTGCCCGGCAGCGCGCCGGCCTCCTGGGCATGCGCGCTGCGCGTGGCCCAGCCTGGCAGGCCCGCGGCGGCGGCAACCACCCCGGCGCGCAACATCAGTTCGCGGCGCGAACGCCAGACGGCCTCGGAGGTGATCTCGGACGGAAGAAAATCGTCGGGCTTGCGTATCAGCATCATGGTCTCCGGTGTAGCGCCCGCAGGATCATGGGCGCGCCCTGCGCAAGCCATGGACGCCGCGCCGCCCCATGATATTCCGCGGCAGGCGGCGCTTGCGGGTATTTCCTATAGACCCGAGCCGGCGGCAGGCGTTCCGCGCCCGGGGAAACCCGGGCGACAGACAGCGGCTAGACCCGCGGCAACAGCCACTCGCGCACCTTCGGCACGCTGTCGAGCACAGCTTGGGGCGAGCAACCCTCAAGTTCCTTCAGGGTATGCGCGCCATAGGTCACGCCCAGGCCGTGCACGCCGGCATTGATCGCCATCTGCAGATCGTGCGAGGTGTCACCCACCATCACCACGCGATCCGGATCCACGTCCAACTCCTGCATCAGTTCATGCAGCATGGCGGGATGCGGCTTGCTGAAAGTCTCGTCAGCGGTACGGGTGGCGTCGAACAGCGGCCCCAGGCCAGTTGCGGCCAGCGCGCGGGTCAGGCCCACGCGGCTCTTGCCGGTCGCCACCGCCAGGCGCACGTTCTGCCCCGCCAGTTCGGCCAGCAGTTCCTGCACACCCTCGAACAGGCGCAACTCCGGGTCGCGCAGCAGGTAATGCGTGCGGTAGCGCTCCAGGAAGCGCGGCAGCATCGCCTGCGTCAGGTCCGGCACCGCGCGGCGCAAGGCGCTTTCCAGGGACAGGCCTATCACCCAGCTGGCGTCGGATGCCGACGGCACCGCCAGTTCCAGGTCGCGGCAGGCGCCCTGGATGGCTGCCACGATGCTGTGCGTGGAATCCATCAGGGTGCCATCCCAGTCAAAAACGACCAGCGAATACGACATAATCAGACCGACTCCAGTTGTTTCAGTATTTGCCGGCAGGCGGGGGGCAGCTCGGCGGTAAGCGTGAGGGGCTCGCCCGTCACCGGGTGGGCCAAGGTCAATTGATGGGCATGCAGGAACATCCTGCCAAAGCCCATGCGAGCGAACTCCGCCCGCACCTCATCGCGACCGTATTTATCATCACCGACGATGGGAAAGCCGCTGGCGGCCAGATGCACCCGGATCTGGTGGGTACGGCCGGTGCGCAATTCAGCGTCGACCAGACTATAGCCACCCAGCCGCTGCTTGAGTGTGACGATGGTGTGCGCCGACTGGCCGTCTGGATCGACCTTTACCCGGCGTTCGCCGGACTGGGTGGTCCACTTGGACAGGCCCAGCTTGATGTGCTGGCGGTCATTGACCCAATCGCCCTCGACCAGGGCCAGGTAGTGCTTATCCCCTTTTCCTTCGCGCAGCATGGCGTGCAGCGCCAGCAAGGCGCTGCGCTTCTTGGCCACCATCAAAAGGCCAGAGGTTTCCCGGTCCAGGCGGTGGACCAGCTCCAGGAATTTTGCGCCGGGCCGGGCTGCCCGCAATTGCTCGATCACGCCAAAGGACACGCCGCTGCCGCCATGGACCGCCACGCCAGCGGGCTTGTCCACCACCAGCAGGGCCTCGTCCTCGAACACCACCGGGAACTCTGCGCCGGGCACCGGACGGGGCTTGCCGGGATCGGGCAAGCGCAAGGGCGGAATACGCACCACATCGCCTTCGGCGACCCTGTAGTCGGCCGAAGTACGTCCCTTATTTATCCGCACCTCGCCGCCGCGGATGGCCTTGTATATGTGGGTTTTGGGGACGCCCTTGCACAGTCTGGCCAGAAAGTTGTCCAGGCGCTGGCCGGCCTGCTCGGCGTCGACCTCCACCATGCGGACGGCGGGGGGAGCTTTAGAGAGGGTTTTCGAGGAGGAAGTTTCTTTGCGCATTGCGGAAAGCGACATATAATCGGGACAGCCTAAAGGGGCTGAACTAGCCGCCTGACGTAGAGATGCAACGTTACGCAACTCCGTCGAGCGCGCGGGCCGCCATTGTACTGCCTGCTCATTCAACCCCTGGGGTCATTTGGTCGCCGGCGCAACCGCGCCCTGCCGGATAGTGGTGTGGCATTCATTTTGCCCGCTGTCCCAGCAGGTCCGTTGCATGCCGCAAGCGGCTCTGAAGCACCGCAAGAATCGTCGCATATTTAAAGCACCAGCTGCGCGTGGGCAACCAATCCGACCGCAACTGCCGTTCACAGCACTTTTCCGTCAAACCACATTCAGTGAAGCTGACCCTCCTGCTGACAGAACCCCGAGCCCCACGGCTCGACGTGCCCGCCTGACCCGCGGCGGATACGCCTGGGCGCCGCCCAGGTACGGTCCGCATTTCTTGCCCGCTTCAGCCGCAGCCCGAGTGACCCGAGGTCACGCGCCGATATCGGCGCGTCATGACAACGGAGAACCCCTCTCATGAAGCGCATGCTGTTCAATGCGACGCATCAGGAAGAATTACGCGTCGCTATCGTCGATGGGCAAAAACTCATCGACCTCGACATCGAGACTGCCGGCCGCGAACAACGCAAAGGCAACATCTACAAAGGTGTCATCACCCGGATCGAACCCGGCCTCGAGGCTTGCTTCGTCAACTACGGCGAAGACCGCCACGGCTTCCTGCCCTTCAAGGAAGTAGCCCGCAGCTTCTTCAAGGAAGGCGTGGACGTCCGCAGCGCCCGCATCCAGGACGCCCTGCGCGAAGGCCAGGAACTGATCGTCCAGGTTGAAAAGGAAGAGCGCGGCAACAAGGGCGCCGCCCTGACCACGTTCATCTCGCTGGCTGGCCGCTACCTGGTCCTGATGCCCAACAACCCCCGCGGCGGCGGTGTTTCGCGCCGCGTCGAGGGCGAGGACCGCCAGGAACTGCGCGACACCATGGAGCAGCTCGATCTGCCCCAGGGCATGAGCATCATCGCCCGTACCGCCGGCATCGGCCGCAACGTCGAAGAACTCCAGTGGGACCTGTCCTATCTGTTGCAGCTCTGGACGGCCATCGATGGCGCCGCGCGCGACAACTCCGCGCCCATCCTGATCTACCTGGAATCCAGCCTGGTCATCCGGGCCATCCGCGACTACTTCTCCCCGGAAATCGGTGAGATCCTCATCGATACCGACGAGATCGCCGATCAGGCCACGGCCTTTATGAGCGTGGTGATGCCGGACAACGTCCAGCGCGTCAAACGCTACCGCGACGATATCCCGCTGTTCTCCCGCTTCCAGATCGAACACCAGATCGAAACGGCCTACTCGCGCACGGTGACGCTGCCTTCGGGCGGCGCCATCGTCATCGACCACACCGAAGCCCTGGTTTCCGTGGACGTCAACTCGGCCCGCTCCACGCGCGGCGCCGACATCGAGGAAACCGCGCTGCGCACCAACTCGGAAGCCGCCGACGAAGTGGCCCGCCAGTTGCGTTTGCGCGACCTGGGCGGCCTGATCGTCATCGACTTCATCGACATGGAGGACAGCAAGAACCAGCGCGCCGTCGAACAGCGCCTGCGTGACGCCCTCCATTTCGACCGCGCCCGCGTCCAGATGGGCAAGATTTCGCGCTTCGGCCTGATGGAACTGTCGCGCCAGCGCCTGCGCCCGGCCCTGAACGAAGGCTCGCACATCACCTGCCCGCGCTGCAACGGCACCGGCGTGATCCGCGACGCCGAGTCCAGCGCCCTGCACGTGCTGCGCCTGCTGCAAGAAGAAGCCATGAAGGAAAACACCGCCGCCGTGCACGCCCAAGTGCCGGTCGACGTGGCTACCTACCTGCTGAACGAAAAGCGCGCCGACATCACCAAGATGGAAGCCCGCCTCAAGGTCAACCTGATGCTGATCCCCAACAAGCATCTGGAAACGCCGCACCACCACATCGAGCGCCTGCGCCACGACGATCCGCGCCTGGAAGAACTGAAGACCAGCTTCGAACTGGTTGAAGCTCCGGCCACGGACGCCCCCTGGCAGCCGCGCGAGCACGAGATCAAGTCCCGTCCGGAAGCGCTGGTCAAGGGCATCACGCCTTCGCAGCCCGCTCCGGTTTCGACCCCGGCTCCCGCCGCCGCGGCTCCCGCTCCGGCAGCAGCCGGCGGCCTGGGCGGCCTGTTCAAGCGCCTGTTCGGCTGGCTGGGAGGCAGCTCCGAGGCGGCCAAGCCCGCTCCCGCCGTCCAGGAAGACAGCGCCAAGCGGGCCAGCTCCGGCCGCGGCAAGGGCCGCAGCGGCCATGACGGCCAGGAACGCCGTGGCGAACGCCATGGTTCGGACCGCAACCGCAACCGCCGCGGCGAGTCGCGCGCCGAAGGCGCCGAAGGCAGCGAGGGCGGCCGCCATCACGTGCGCGGCAACCGCCGCCCCGAAGGCGAACGCCAGGAACGCGGCGATCGCCACAACCGCAACGAAGCCCGCGGCGAACGCGACACCCAGGCCACGCAAGCGGCCCTGGCGTCCAACCGTCCCGAGCAAGCCGTGGAAGCCGGCGGCGAAGATGCCGGCGTCGGTCGCAACCGCCGTCGCGGCCGCGGCCGCAACCGCCGCGAGGAAGGCCAGTCCGACGCGCCGATGAGCGAACAGGAAAGCATGGTCGCCGCCCTGGCGCAGACGGTTGCCACCGCCCTGCCCGAAACCAAGCCTGCCCCTGAAGCTGCCGAGCTGGTCGCCGAAACCTCCGAAACCGTCGAACAGGCCGCCGATGGCCTGCCCGGCATCGAAGGCGCCGAAGGCGCGGCCGATCCCGAGCGCAAGCGCCGCCGCCGCCGCAGCCGCCGTGGCCGCCGCAGCCCGGACGAAGCAGGTCTGGCCGGCAGCGATGAGCAGCTCGAAGATGGCGCCGACGATGACGGCGCCGAGCAATCGGAAGACTCCGCTGCCCAGCCCGCCGTGAGCGCCGCGCAAGCCGTGGAGCCGGCCCCGGTCCAGCAGGTCGCAGCCGCTCCGGCCCAGCCTCAGCAAGTCGAAGCCGCTCCGGTGCAAGTCCAAGAGGCTGCAGCCGCACCGGCTGAACCCGCCAAGGTTGCCGCCACTCCGGTTGCAGCCCAACAGGTCGAACCCGTGCAAGCCGCTGAAGCCGTGGCCCAGCCCGTGCAGACGGTGGCCTCCGAGGTAACGCAGCCGGTTTCCGTGCAAGCCGCGAGCGAGGCTTCCGCCCCCGCAGCGTCCGAACAGACACCGGTGGAAGCCGCTGCCGTCGAACCCGTGCTCACGCCCGCCCCTGCCGCCCCCGTCGCCCCTGCCGCGCCGGTGGTCCAGGAAACGGTGGCCCCGGCGCCTGCCGCCGCGCCCGTAGCCAGCCAGCCCATCGTGGTGCCGGCAGTTGCTCCGTCGGCCAAGGCCCAAGCCCTGCATGACGTGGTCAACGCTGCTGGCCTGCAGTGGGTGGAAACCGATCCGGACCGCCACGCACAGACCCAGCTGCGCATCGCCGCGGCGCATACGCCGGTCCGCCTGGGCCGCGAGCGCAAGCCGGTCGCGTCCGTTTCCAACGAGCCGCTGGTTCAGGTCGAAACGCGCCACTAAGCCGCAAGCCCGCAAAGGCTTGCGACGCGCAATACCCCGCACCCCGGGAGCTGGATCTCGATCCAGTTTCCGGGGTGTTTTTCATGGTGGACCCGATGCGCGGTCATGCTGACGCGGCCCATCCCCGGTGCGCCAGGCCCCATGCGACTCGCCGGCGCCCCGCGCCTCTCAATCGCCTTCTATCCGCTCCGCAGGCAGGTTCAAGGCCAGCCCGGCTTCTTCCACGAACGCTTCCGCCAGCGCCGAATGCGGCATGTGCCGGGCCCAGAGGATCCCCATGCGGCGCAGCGGCGCCCGCCCCGGCAGCGGCACGCGCTTGACGCGCCGGCTGTCCAGCCAATCCGGCGCCCAGTCGGGCACCAGCGACACCCCCAATCCTTCCGACACCATGCAGGCGATGCCCATCAGGCCGTCGACCTCCAGGCGCTCGCGCGGTACGATGCCGTGCTGGCGCAGGTACTGGTCCGCCAGGCGGCCGCCCCAGACGTTGCGGTCGTAGCGGATGAAGGGCTGCGTGCTCATCAGGTCATGGGCGTCGTTGCTCGCGGTGTCGGGCGGCGCCAGCACCACCAGCGGCTCTTCCGCCACCAGTTTCCAGGCATAGCCCTTGGACAGGTTGAACTGGGGCTTGACGATGAAGGCCGCATCCAGGTCGCCGTTGATCACCCGGTGATACAGGTGATTGGACGTGCCCGGCTCGATGAAGACGGCAAGTTTGGGCAGGCGCCGGTACAGGCGCGCCAGCACGATGGGCATGATGCCCGTCAGCGCCGACACCGACACGCCCAGGCGCAGTTCGCCCAAAGGCGCATCGTCGCTGGCGCTGGCGCGCAGATCCCGCACCTCGCGCAGCACGCCGCGGGCGCGCTCCAGCACTTTCAGGCCCGCCTCGGTAGCCTTGACGCTGCGGCCGACGCGCTTGATGAGCGTGGCGCCCAATTCCTCTTCCAGGGTGCGCACCCGTGCCGCGATGGCGGCAGGCGTCAGGTCCAGCCGGCGCGCCGCCTCCGCCAGTGATCCGCATTCGACCACTGACACAAAACTCTGCACATATCGCGTATCCAAAACGTCCCCTTTTTTCTGTATGCTCGGTTTGCGCCAGGGCAAACCACAACAATTTTATGGATTGAAGCAATTAAACAGCAGATGTTCATCGGCTGGTTCGGTGCCAGAATCAGACGTTGCCGTCGCGCCGCCTGGCGCGCCCTTTTCATTCATCAGACAACGAGTAGAGACAATGAGCACCCAAGCCAGCATTCCCGGCGTTTTTTCTCCGGTCCTGACGCCATTCGACGCAGCCTATCGCCCGGCCTTGGGACGCTACGTGAAACACTGCCGCTGGCTGCGCGAGCAATCCGTCGGCCTGGCCATATTCGGCACCAACTCAGAAGCCAACTCGCTGGCCCTGTCTGAAAAACGCAGCCTGCTGGACGCGCTGCTGGAAGCTGGCGTGGAGCCGTCCGCACTGATGCCCGGCACCGGCGCCTGCGCGCTGCCCGACGCGATCGAGCTGACCCGCCACGCCGTGCGCAGCGGCAGCATGGGCGTGCTGGTCCTGCCGCCCTTCTACTACAAGGGCGTGAGCGACGAGGGCCTGTTCCGCTACTACGCCGAACTGATCGAAGGCGTGGGCGACGACCGGCTGCGCATGTACCTGTACCACATCCCGCCCGTGAGCCAGGTGCCGCTCAGCCTGGACCTGATAGACCGCCTGCTGGACCGCTACCCCGGCCAGGTCGCGGGCGTGAAGGACAGCGGCGGCGACTGGAATAACACGGCGGCCATGATCGAGCGTTTTGCGCCGCGCGGCTTCCGGGTCTACGCGGGCAGCGAGGCTTTCCTGCTGCAGACGCTGCGCGCCGGCGGCGTGGGCTGCATCACGGCCACCGGCAACGTCAACCCGGGCCCGATCGTCGCGCTGCAACAGCGTTGGCAGGAAGCCGACGCCGACGCCCGCCAGGCCGGACTGAACGCGACCCGCAACGTGTTCGGCAAATTCCCCATGATCCCCGCGATGAAGGCCGCCATCGCCTGGAAGTCCGGCGACCCCGCCTGGGCGACGGTACGCCCGCCCCTGGTGGAACTGAACGCCGAACAGCGCACCGCCTTGCAGGCCGCCCTGGATGACAACGGCTTCGACATGCCGGGCGCGCAAGCGCTGGCGGACAACTAATCGCCAGTCCCGCAGGCGCGCCGCCGCCTGCGGAATCGCACAACACAGCGGCACATCCGCGGCAAAAAAACGCCCCCGCGCACGGTCCTGGATGGCCGTCCGCGGGGGCGTTTTTTTGCGTATGCGGCTGCGCGCCTCAGCTCACCACGCCGATATTCCAGGGCACGAACTCGTGGTCGCCCAGCCCCAGCAGTTCGCTCTTGCTGCGCGTGCCGGAAGCCACCAGCAGGATTTCCTCGAAGATGCGCTGCGCAACTTCCTGCAACGTCGCGGTGCCGTCCAGGATGGCGCCGCAATTGACGTCCATATCTTCCGTCAGCCTTTCATACATCGGCGTGTTGGTCGCCAGCTTGATCGACGGCACGGGTTTGGCGCCGAACATCGAGCCGCGCCCGGTCGTGAAACAGATCATGTTGGCCCCGCCGGCAATCTGCCCGGTCGCCGAGACAGGATCGAAGCCGGGCGTATCCATGAATACCATGCCGGGTTGGCGCACCGGCTCCGCGTAGCGGTAGACCTCCATCAGCGCGGTGGTGCCGCCCTTCATCGAAGAACCCAGCGATTTCTCGAAGATATTGGCGAGGCCGCCCATCTGGTTGCCCGGGCTGACCTTGCCGTTGATCTGCACGTCGCGCCCGGGCGAATACTCTTCCTTCCACCAACGGATACGCTGCACCAGCTTCTCGCCGACCTCGCGGTTGCGGGCACGCGACGTCAGCGTGTGCTCCACGCCGTAGATCTCCGGCGTTTCGGACAGGATGGCGGTGCCGCCGTGGCGCACCAGGATGTCCATGGCCGCGCCCAGCGCCGGATTGGCGGTGATGGACGAAAAGCCGTCCGACCCGCCGCATTGCAGCCCCACCGTCAGGTGCCGCGCCGGCAACGGCACGCGCTCGACCTCATTGGCCTGCGGCAGCAGGGCTTGCACCGCGGCGACGCCGGCCTCGATGGTTTTACGCGTGCCGCCGGTCTCCTGCATGATGAAGGTCTTCAGCCGCGCGCCCGCCTCCAGCCCCTGATCCTTGAGCAAGGCATCCAGCTGGTTGCGTTCGCAGCCCAGCCCGACGATCAGCACAGCGGCGAAGTTGGCATGGCAGGCATAGCCGCCCATCGTCCGGCGCAACAGGTCCATGGGTTCGCCCGACATCTCCATGCCGCAACCCATGCCATGGCTCAGCGCCACCACGCCATCCACGTTGGGATAGGCCGCCATCAGTTCCGGGGTGAAAGCCTCGGCAATACGATGCACCACCGTCGCCGAACAGTTGACCGTCGCCATGACGCCTATGTAATTGCGCGTGGCCACCTGCCCATTGGCGCGCACGATGCCGAGAAAGCGCGCCTGCTCGGACTCGGGCAAGACCGGCGTAGGCACGTAGTCGCGGGCGTGCGCGTAGTCGCGGTCGAACTCCTGGAAGTCCATATTGTGCGAGTGGACGTAGGTGCCCGCCGGAATGTCGCTGGCCGCAAAACCGATGCAGACGTTGTACTTGAGGATGGGCTCGCCGGCGCGCAGGTCGCGCGCCGCGATCTTGTGGCCGGCCGGAATCTGGCTGCGGCTGACGATGCCCTCGGAAGGCACGGCCGCGCCTATGCCGATGGGTACGCGCGCCACCACCACGTTGTCCGCGGAGTGCAGGCGGATGACGGGGCCGGCAGCGCGCTTTTCGCTTAAGTCGATCATATTTTGGTCTCGCAGGAATGAAGGAAACGCCCGGCCGCGGATGCCCTGGCGCGGGCAGGCCGGCTATTCGGGTTTGATGCCTATGTCGCGGATCAGCACGGACCAGCGCGGCAACTCCGCCCCCACGAAGCGTGTGAAGGTCTCGGAATCGCTACCCACCACCGTGAAACCCTGCTCGCTCAGCTTGGCCTGCATGTCACTCTGTTGCAGGGCCGCGCGGATGGAATCGGCAAGCTTGCCCACCACGGGCTTGGGCGTATTGGCCGGCGCAAACACGCCGTACCAGGTCGACACTTCAAAGTCCTTGAAGCCCGATTCAGCCAGGGTCGGAATCTGCGGCGCCTTGGGATCGCGCTTCAGGCTGGTAATGGCCAGCGGCCGGACCTTGCCCGAATTGATGTGCGGCAAGGCCACAGGAAGATTGGCGAACATGTACGGCACGTGCCCGCCCAGCACATCCGCCATGGCGGCCGATTCGCCCTTGTAGGGCACGTGCGTCACCTTAGTGCCCACCATGTGCGCGTACAGTTCCCCGGCAATGTGCTGCGGACCGCCCTGGCCCGACGAGGCGTAGCTCATGGCGCCGTCGCCCGCCTTGCGGATGTGCTCGGTGAGCTCCTGCACGGTCTTCGCGTCCACCAACGCCGGATTGACCACCAGGATCAGAGGCATGGTCACCACCTGCGACACCGGCGCGAAGTCCTTTTCAGGTTTGAACGGCAGGGACGGGAACAAGGAAGGGGCGACCACCATGGTGGACTGCGAGCCCAGGAACAGCGAATAGCCGTCGGCAGGCGAACGGGCCACGTTGTCGGCGGCGATGGTGCCGGTGGCGCCGGCCCGGTTCTCCACCACCACCTGCTGGCCCAGGCTTTCGGCCATCTTGGCGCCCACCAGGCGCGCCACGATGTCCGCGCCGCCGCCAGGAGCGAAACCCACGACCATGCGCAGCGGCTTGTTCGGAAACTCCTCGGCCGATGCGGCGGATGCGCCGCAGGACAGCGCGAGGGCCAGGCCAATAGCGGTGGCCATGCGCGTCAGCAGACGCGCGGGCGTACAGGGGTAGTTCATGCGTTGGTCTCCGTTTGTCGTCGTCGCGTCCCCTCGCCTGGCGCGGCCATGCGTGCTGCGGAGAATCAGGGGCCGCGCGGCGGCTCATTGTGTGTTGTGCGGTGCCTGGGCATTCTGGCCATTGCACTCCTTACCAACAAGTATGTGTACGCAGCGTCAGAACATAATATTTTTGTTGTTTTAGATTGAGCGGAAAGCCACGCAGCGCGGCAGCCCAAAAAAAATCCACCCCTGAGGGTGGATCTTTCTGTTTGGCGCGCCCTGGGGCCGCGCCAGGCTCGCGCAAGGCGGAATCAGAACTGGTAGGTGTAGGTCAGCTGCACCACGTCCAGGCCCGGGTTCGGGCGCTTGATGCTGGCATTGGAGAAGTGCGAATAGCGCAGGCCGATGCGATTGTTCGGCGTCACCAGAAAGCCCATGCCGATGTGGTCGCCAAACTGGAAGGCGGTGCTTATGTTCTCGTCGGCGAAGCGCGTGCTGGAGAACAGCGTGGCGCCGATACCCGCTTCGATGTAGAAGCGTTCGCCAGTCCACCAGCGGAACATCGGGATGGCGTTGAGCTGCCAGACATGGCTGGGCGAACGCGAACCGCTAGCCTTCCAGTACGACACGCCGAGTTCAGGCGTCAGGTCCAGGCGACCCCAGTTGCCGCCGAACTGGTAGGTCCAGACAGATGGCGTTTCGTAGTTCAGCGTCAGGCGCTGATAGTGGTCTCCAATGCCGTAATGCATGCTGACGCCGCCCTGGGTGCCTTCGGACGATTGGGCGCTTGCCAGCGACGCGGTTGCAGCCAGGGCAAGTCCCACAAGGCCGGTAAGCATCTTCTTCTTGGTCAACTGCATTGGAAAACTCCGTAGATTTCAAACCTAGTACGCAACATAGCAAAATCCGGGCCGGACGACTTGATTTCTGTCGCAGGCAGGCAACATCGCGGATGGAAAAGACTGTTCCGAATAACGTCCTTCAGATGCCTCCTGACAAACTCCCTAAACGAGAATGCCGCCGGGAGCCCGAGGCTGCCGGCGGCATCCGATCACCGCCCATCCAGTCCGCCCGAAAAGGCCGGCAGGATGGAGGCAAGATTCAGGCCGTCACCACATCCGCGGGCTGATTGGTCAGCAAGGCCAGCAGGCGGGCGATTTCCTCGCGCAGCTGGCGGCGATCCACGACCATGTCGATGGCGCCCTTCTGCAGCAGGAACTCGGCGCGCTGGAAGCCTTCCGGCAGCTTTTCGCGCACGGTCTGTTCGATCACGCGCGGGCCGGCAAAGCCGATCAGCGCCTTGGGCTCGGCGATGACCACGTCGCCCATGAAGGCAAAGCTGGCCGACACGCCGCCCATGGTGGGGTCGGTCAACACGCTGATGAACGGCAGGCCGGCCGCCGACAGGCGGGTCAGCATGGCGTTGGTCTTGGCCATCTGCATCAGCGACAGCAGGCTTTCCTGCATGCGCGCGCCGCCCGAGGCGGCCACGCAGATGAACGGCGTCCGGTTGTCCAGGGCGGCCTGGGCGCCGCGCGCAAAGCGCTCGCCCACCACCGAGCCCATGGAGCCGCCCATGAATTCGAATTCAAAGCAGGCCAGGGTTGCGGACACGCCGCGGATCGAGCCGCTCATGACCACCATGGCGTCGGTTTCACCGGTTTGCTTGACCGCTTCCTGCAGACGCTCGGGATACTTGCGCGTGTCCTTGAACTTCAGCGTGTCGACCGAACGCGTGGTCTGGCCGATTTCGACCCGGCCCTCGACATCCAGCAGCGAATCGATGCGGGCGCGAGCCCCGATGCGCATGTGGTGGTCGCACTTGGGGCAGACGTGCAGGTTGGCCGCCAAGTCTTCGCTGTACAGCACCGATTCGCACGACGGGCATTTCACCCAAAGGCCTTCGGGAACGCGGCGCGGGCCGCTTTCGCTGGTTTTGTTGATGCGAGGAGGCAGGAGTTTTTCGATCCAGCTCATTGATTATTCATCCCGTATGAGGTCACGCCCGCCACTCAGGCCGACGCGCTTGCTCGTTTTACTTGATCCAGCGCTTGCCGGATGGTGCGCAGCCAGCCGCTGGCGGCGGTGACTGCGGCGTCGGTTTTCTGGGCCGCGGGGGCGTCCGCCGCCGCCTGCTCCATGGTTTCAATCAGTTTGCTGCCGATCACGACGGCGTCGGCCGCGCGCGCCACGCGCTGGGCGCTTTCGGCGTCGCGGATGCCGAAGCCCACGCCTACCGGAATATCGCGCACGTGGCGGCGGATCACGGCCAAACGCTCGGCCACGTCATCGGTATTGAGCGAGCCCGAACCCGTGACGCCCTTGAGCGACACGTAGTACACGTAGCCGCGGGCGACCGCGGCTACGGCCTTGATGCGCGCTTCCGTGGACGTGGGCGCCAAAAGGAAGATCGGGGCGATGCCATGCTCGCCCAGCGTGGCCGCGAACTCGACGACTTCTTCGGGCGGATAGTCCACCACCAGCACGCCGTCCACGCCAGCCTGCTCGGCGCGGCGCGCGAACTCGGCCTGGCCCATGCGTTCTATCGGGTTGGCGTAACCCATCAGCACCACCGGCGTGGCGGTGTCGCGCTGACGGAACTCGGCCACCAGGTCCAGCACGCGGGCCAGGCCCACGCCCTGCGCGATGGCGCGGTCGGCGGCGCGCTGGATCACCGGGCCGTCGGCCATGGGATCGGAGAACGGTACGCCCAGTTCGATGACGTCGGCGCCGGCCTCGACCAGCGCGTGCATCAGGGGAACGGTGGCGGCGGGCGAGGGATCGCCCGCGGCAATGTAGGGAATCAGCGCCGCGGCGCGGCCGGATTCGGCGGTGCGCGCAAAAGCGGCGGCGATGCGGTCGGTGCGAGTGGTCATGGACAGGGCCTCAGAGCTCGATGCCGGCCTGTTCGGCCACGGTATGCATGTCTTTGTCGCCACGGCCCGACAAGTTGACCAGGATGACGGCGTCGCGCGGCAGCGTGGCGGCCATCTTCACGGCTTGCGCGATGGCGTGCGACGACTCCAGCGCAGGCATGATGCCTTCGATGCGGCAGCAGTCGTGGAAGGCCTTGAGGGCTTCCGCGTCGGTGATGCCGACGTATTCGGCGCGGCCGGAGTCCTTCAGCCAGGCATGTTCCGGACCGACGCCGGGATAGTCCAGGCCGGCGGAGACCGAATGGGTTTCCTGGACCTGGCCGTCGGCGTCCTGCATGACGTAGGTGCGGTTGCCATGCAGCACGCCCACCTGGCCCGCGGCCAGGGAAGCGGCGTGGCGGCCGCTGTCCATGCCCTCGCCCGCCGCCTCGACGCCGATCAGGCGCACGTTTTCGTAGGGAATATAGGGATGGAAGATGCCCATGGCGTTGGAGCCGCCGCCCACCGCCGCCACGACGTAGTCGGGCTGGCGGCCAGCGGCTTCAGGCATCTGCGTCAGGCATTCGTTGCCGATGACGGTCTGGAAATCGCGCACCATGCGGGGATAGGGGTCGGGACCCGCCACCGTGCCGATGATGTAGAAGGTGTTTTCAATGTTGGTGACCCAGTCGCGCATGGCTTCGTTGAGCGCGTCCTTCAGGGTGCGCGAGCCGGAGTTGACCGGCACCACCGTGGCGCCCAGCAGCTTCATGCGGTAGACGTTCGACGCCTGGCGGCGGACGTCTTCGCTGCCCATGTAGACCACGCATTCCATGCCGTAGCGGGCCGCCACCGTGGCGGTGGCCACGCCGTGCTGGCCAGCGCCGGTTTCGGCGATGACGCGGGGCTTGCCCATGCGCTTGGCCAGCAATGCCTGGCCGATGCAGTTGTTGACCTTGTGGGCGCCGGTGTGGTTCAGGTCTTCGCGCTTGAACCAGATCTGGGCGCCGCCCACCATTTCCGACCAGCGGCGGGCATGGTAGACCGGGCTGGGACGGCCCACGAAATGCTTGAGTTCGTAGTTGAACTCTTCCTGGAAGGCGGGGTCGACACGGTAATGGTCATAGGCCGCGCGCAGCTCGTCGAGCGCGTGCATCAGCGTTTCCGCCACGAAAACACCGCCATAAGGGCCGAAATGGCCCTGGGCATCCGGAAAGTCGTAAGGTTTCACCAAGCATCTCCCCCGGGTATCGCGGCGGCCACTGCCGGCCGCAAATCCGGTTTGCAACCCGTCATTTTACCTGACGCCGGCAGCGGCCGGGCGCTACGCCCTGGCCGCCCCGGCAATCGTCGGCTTGCCCTCAGAGCGACTGCCCCAGGCGGCGCAGGAAGGTGTCGCAGGCGGCCAACTGGTCCAGCGCGACGTACTCGTCAGGCTTGTGGGCCTGTTCGATATGGCCGGGGCCGCAGACCACCGTGGGAATGCCGATGCCCTGGAACAGGCCGGCCTCGGTGCCGTAGGCGACCTTGCGGGTGGCGCGGTCTTCGGTCAGGGCGCGCACCAGCTGGGTGATGGCGGCCTCCTCGGACGCCTCAAGCGCGGGCGCGGCCGCGCCGGTCTCGATTTCGATGCTGGCGCCGTCGAACTCGGCCTGCATGCGCGGCAGGAGCTCTTCGCGCACGTATTTTTCGACTTCTGCCTGGATCTGGTCGGGCTGCATGCCCGGCAGGTTGCGGAACTCGTAGGTGAATTCGCACAGTTCGGGGATGGTGTTGACCGCGATGCCGCCCCGGATCTGGTTGGTGGTCATCGTGGAAAATGGCACGTCGTAGAACTGGTCGTAGGGGCCATTGGCCTTGAAGCTGTCGGCCAGGTCGCGGATGCGGCAAATCAGGCGCGCGGCGTATTCAATGGCGTTGCAGCCGCGCGGGGTCAGCGACGAGTGCGCCGCCTTGCCGTGCACCTTGCAGCGGAACAGATTGATGCCCTTGTGCGCCACCACCACCTGCATGCCAGTGGGCTCGCCCACCACGCAGCCTTCGGGGCGGATGCCGCGCTCGTGCAGATCGGCCAGCATATAAGGCGCGCCGGCGCAGCCGACTTCCTCGTCGTACGAGAACGCCAGGTGCATCGGCTTCTTGCGCGGCATGGCCAGGAATTCCGGCACCAGCGCCAGCGAGCTGGCGATGAAGCCCTTCATGTCGCAGCTGCCGCGCCCATAGAGCAGCCCGTCTTTTTCGATGAGCTTGAACGGATCCGTGCTCCAGTCCTGGCCATCCACGGGCACCACGTCGGTGTGGCCGGACAGCACAATGCCGCCCTGCATGCCGCCATCCTGGGCGGGCAAGGTGGCGAACAGGTTGGCCTTGGTGCGCTCCGGATTGTGCGCCAGCCATGCGTCGACGCCCTGGCCCTTGAGCCAATCCCGGACGGTTTCGATCAGGGCAAGATTGGAATTGCGGCTGGTGGTGTCAAAGCCAACCAGCGTTTCCAGCCAGGTGCGCGCGTTCATGTCACTACTCTCTTGGGGAAAAAGAGGAGTGTAAGGCCAGCGCGCATCCGCGTCTCGAACGAAGCCCGGCACGCAAGCGCCTAGAATGTCGCCCGGTTAGGCAAACCCCCAAGGAGAAACCGTGCAGCACAAAGCAGTTCCCACGCGCAACATCGTGGCGGCAGTCATAGGCAACGCCCTCGAATGGTATGACTTCCTGGTGTTCGCGTTCATGACGCCGATCATCTCGAAGTTGTTCTTCCCGACCGACCCCAGCGTACCCGGCAGCGAGCTGAACGCGATCCTGATGACCACCGCCATCTTCGGCGTCGGCTTCTTCATGCGTCCGGTCGGCGGCATCATCTTCGGCCTGTATGGCGACAAGAAGGGCCGCAAGGCGGCCATGGTCATGGTGACCTCGCTGATGGCCGTGTCGATCGCCCTGATCACCGTCGCCCCCACCTACCACGCGGCCGGCATCCTGGCGCCGATCTTCATCCTGATCGCGCGCCTGCTGCAGGGCTTCTCCGCCGGCGGCGAATTCGGCACCTCGACCGCGCTGCTGATCGAAATGGCGCCCAACGGCAAGCGCGGCTTCTATGGTTCCTGGCAGATGGCCGGCCAGATGCTGGCCCTGCTGATCGGCGCGGCCTGCGGCACGCTCATCACCGAATTCTTCACGCCCCAGGAAATCGCCGATTGGGCCTGGCGCCTGCCGTTCGCCTTCGGCCTGGTAATTGTCCCCATCGCCATCTATATCCGCCGCAACGTCGATGAAACCGACGCCTTCAAGCAGCTCAAGGAAGAAGAGCGCCAGGCCGCCGCGCGCGGCGAAGTGCAGCGCCTGAGTCTGGGCCAGATGCTGAAGACGCATACCCGCGAAACCCTGATCGGCGTGGGCCTGGTCGTGACCGCGACGGTGTCCATCTACATCACCTTCACGTATCTGGTGACCTACTCCACGCAGATCCTGAAGCTGCCGCTGAACCAGACCTTCCTGGTGCAGATGGCGGGCGCGGCGCTGATGGTGTTGCTGACGCCCTTCATGGGCGCCTGGTCCGACCGCGTCGGCCGCCGCCCCATCGTGATCGGCTCGCTCATCGGCTACCTGATCGTGCTGTACCCGCTGTACTACTGGCTGTCGGACGCGCCGTCCATCGGCCGCCTGCTGGCCGTGCAGGTCGTGGTCTGCCTGTTCGTGTCGGCATTCTTCGGCGTGTTCAGCACGGTGATGGCGGAGCTATTCCCGGCGCGCGTGCGTTCGGTGGGCCTGTCCCTGGCCTACAACGTGGCCGTGATGATTTTCGGCGGCTTCGCGCAGTTCATCGTGACCTGGCTGATCAAGACCACCGGTTCGCCGATGGCGCCCGCCTATTACGTGATGTTCGGCGTGGCGCTGGGCCTGATCGCAGCCTTCTACATGCGCGACCGCGCGCACGAGCAGCTGGACGACTGAGTCCCGTTTGCGCCCGGGCCGCCCGGCCCGGGTTTTCCGCCTAGCGACGCGTCGCCGACGACACGCCCTGCACTTCAGCCAGGGCGTCCAGCGCGCGCGACAGCGATTCCCCGCCGCGCACTTCCACCGTGAACACCATATGAGCCAGCGACTGCTTGCTCTGCGTGTTCACGCCCACCACGTTCAGGCGCAGCCGCGCAAAGACTTCGGACAGGTCGCGCAGCAGGCCGGAACGGTCGTGCGCGCGCACGCTGATATCCACCGGATAGAAGGTGTCGGCGGTCTCGCCCCAAGCCACCTCGATGACGCGCTCGGGTTCGCGCGCGGCCAGCGCCAGATAGCTGTGGCAGTCGCTGCGGTGAATGGACACGCCGCGCCCGCGCGTAACGAAGCCAGCAATGAGGTCCGGCGGCGCCGGACGGCAGCAACGCGCCAACTGCGTCAACAGCGATCCCACGCCCACCACCAACACGCCGCTCTTGCCGCTTTTCTCGGCGCTGCCGGCGCTGGCATGGCGCAAGGCGGCCGGCTGCGGTTCGACGGCCGGCCCGGGCTGCTGGAACAGCGTATCGATCTGCCGCAGGCTGAATTCTTCCTTGGCCGCCGCCACGTACAAATCGTCGGCGCGGGCGAATCCCAGGTTCTGCGCCAACTGCTCCAGATTGACGGCGGTCTTGCCCAGACGCTGCAATTCCTTTTCGACCAGGGCCTGGCCCTGGGTAATGCGCTGCTGCAGTTCGATCGCGTTGAACCACATGCGCACCTTGGCACGGGCCCGCGGGCTGGCCAGGAAGCCCAGCTGCGGATTGAGCCAGTCGCGCGACGGCCCGCCGGACTTGGCGGAGATGATCTCCACGGTCTGGCCGGTGGATAAATGGGTCTGCAAGGGCACCATCTGCCCATCGACCCGCGCGCCGCGGCAGCGGTGGCCCAGATCGGTATGCAGGTGATAGGCGAAATCCACCGGCGTGGCGCCGGCCGGCAACTCGATCACGCGCGCCTGCGGCGTCAGCACGTAGATGCGCTCGTCGGTATGCGGCGGCGGCGTCGCCGGGCCGCGCTGCTTGCCCGATGCCGGCTTGGCGGGCGCGGGCTTGGCGGGTTCGCCGCCACCCTCGACATCACTGTTCCAGGCCAGCAGCTGGCGCATCCACGCCAACTGCCGGTCGTATTCGCTGGAGGCCGCCACCTGGCCGCCCTTGGCGCCCGCTTCCTTGTAGCGCCAGTGCGCGGCCATGCCGTACTCGGCGAACTGGTGCATTTCGCGCGTGCGGATCTGCACCTCGAACGGACGGCCGTCGTCGTCGGCCACCACCGTGTGCAGCGACCGGTAGCCGTTGGGCTTGGGCCGCGAAATATAGTCGTCGAATTCTTCTGAGATCGGCGTCCACATTTCGTGCACCATGCCCAGCGCCGTATAGCAGCCGCGCACGTCGTCCACGATGATGCGCAGCGCGCGCAGGTCGTACATCTGCGAGAAATCCAGCCGCTTCACCCGCATCTTGTTCCAGATGCTGTAGATGTGCTTGGGCCGGCCGCTGACCTCGGCTTCGACCCCCGCCTTGGCCAATCCGGTCTGCAGGCGCTCGATGGCGCCGGCGATGAAGGCTTCGCGCTCCGCTCGTTTCTCTTCCAGCAGCCGGGCGATCTGCTTGTATTTTTCAGGCTCCAGGAAGCGGAACGCCAGGTCTTCCATTTCCCACTTGATCTGCCAGATCCCCAGGCGATTCGCCAGCGGCGCGTACAGGTCCAGGGTTTCCCGGGCGAAATCGGTGGAGCACGGCGCCTTGCTTTCCGCGTGCCAACGCAAGGTGCGCAAGCGCGACGCCAGCCGCATCAGCACGATGCGCAGGTCGGCCGCCATGGCCAGCAGCATCTTGCGCTGCATTTCCTTTTGCGAACCGCTTTCGGCCGCGGCGTCGCTCGCCTGCCGCGCCACCACGCCCAACCGCAGCAGCGCGCGCGTGCCCTGCACCAGCCGCGCGATCTCGGCGCCAAAAGTGGCCGCAACCGGGTCGTTGCGCAGTGACGGCGCGGGGGCCATCAGATCGGTCGGCAAGGCGGCCAGCAGCGCCGCCGCGCGGGTGGCGGCATCGGTATGCAGGGCCGCCAGGATGCGGACCACGCCCGCGCCGTGCCCGGCCAGCGGTTCGCCGGTCAGCGCCTGTTGTCCTTCGAAACGCGGTTCGGCCCAGGCCACGGCCTGGTCGATCAGCGCCATGCCGTCGGCATCCAGGCCGGCGCCTACCTCCTGGCGCCAGGTAGCGTCGAAAGGCGTAGGCGCGTCGGGAACAGGCGGGGCGGACATGACGGACGGCAGGCGGATGTAGTTTGATATCCCGACACTCTACACTAGGGTTTGTAGACACCAAAAGCAGCCGCTAGCCCCGGCATATGGAAGGAACTGAAGCTTATGTTGCGCTGGCTCAAGGGCCGGGGCGCCCGCCCCTCCGCGGTGGCCGAAATGCAGGCCCGCATCTCGCCGGAACTGTGGCAACAGGTACTGGAGGCCCACCCGTTCCTGGCGGCCTTGAACACCGAAGAAGCGGCTCAGCTGCAGGCGCGTTCCGCCTGGTTGCTGGCCAGCAAGAACATCAATGGCGCGCAGGGACTGGAGGTCTCGGATTTCATGCGCCTGAGCATCGCGGCCCAGGCCAGCCTGCCCATCCTCAACCTCGCGCCCGAACTGTATGAAGGCTGGGACGAGATCATCGTGTACCCGGCCAGTTTCCGCATCCCGCGCTCCAGCCAGGACGATGACGGCGTGGTGCACGAATACATGGAGGACGCGGCCGGAGAAGCCTGGGAAGGCGGGCCGCTGGTGCTGTCCTGGGAAGACACCCAGCTCTCCGATGGCGGCTTCAACGTGGTCATCCACGAGTTCGCCCACAAGCTGGACCTGCGCTCGGGCTACGCCGACGGCATGCCCTCGCTGGCCGCGCACCCCGAACTCAAGCCCCAGGCCTGGCGCCGCATCCTGGACGACAACCTGGACCGCTTCATCGCGGCCGTGGAGGCGGTCGAAGCCGCCATCCCGCACGATGTGGATCCGGAAAGCGAGGCCGCCGACGCCTGGTACGGCCAACTGCCCATGGACCCTTATGCCGCCACCGACGAGGCGGAATTCTTCGCGGTCAGCTCGGAACACTTCTTCGTGGATCCCCACCCCATGCACGAAGCGCTGCCGCAATGGTATGGGCTGCTGCGGGCTTACTACCGGCAGGATCCCCTGGAACGCTACGCATGAAACAGCTGCTGATCGTGTGGCATTCGCGCACCGGCGCCGCGCAACAGATGGCCGACGCTGCGGCGCGCGGAGCGCGGGCGGCCGCCGCACAGCTGGAGCAGGCGACCGATCTGAACGTGGTTCTGCAACGAGCCGCGGACACCCAGGCCGAAGCGCTGCTCGCCAGTCAGGCCTATCTGTTCTGCGCCCCCGAGAACCTGGGCTCGCTGAGCGGCGAAATGAAGGAATTCTTCGACCGCAACTACTACGCGGTGCTGGACCGGATACAGGGGCTGCCCTATGCCTGCGCCATCAGCGCGGGCAGCGATGGCGCGGGCGCGGCGCGGCAGGTAGAGCGCATCTGCACCGGCTGGCGGCTCAGCGCCCTGGCGCCGCCGCTCATCGTCAACATGGGTGCGCAGACCGCGCAGCAGATCCTGGCGCCCAAGACCGTGGCCGGCGCGGATCTTGCAAGATGCGAGGAATTGGGCGGCCTGCTGGCCGCGACGCTGTTGCTCGGGCAGTAGCCGGCGCACGCGTAGGGAGAAAGATGGTGGCGGACGCGAAAGTCCGCCACCGGCCAGGCGCCGATAGCGCCCGGCGCGGGGAAGCGTCTTAGACGGCAGCCGTCACAACGATTTCGACCTTGAAATCCGGATTGGCCAGGCGGGCCTCGACGGTGGCGCGCGGAGGCGAATTGCCGTCAGCGACCCAGGCGTCCCAGGCCTTGTTCATGCCATCGAATTCCTTCATGTTGGCCACATAGATCTGGGCCATCAGGATCTTGGTCTTGTCGGTGCCGGCTTCGGCCAGCAGGCGGTCGATCGTGGCGAGCACCTGTTCGGTCTGGCCGGTGATGTCCAGCGTGGAATCGTCCGGCACTTGGCCGGCCAGGTACGCGACGCCGTTGTACACGGCCATGTCGGACAGGCGCTTGGCCACGTGGAAGCGCTTGATGCTGCTCATGAATAGTCCCCTAGATTCGAGTGGGTTGGGTGGAACAATGCAGAAGAACCCGCAATTTACCCCGAGCCGCCCTCAGGCGGGCGGCAACTGGAACACCTGGCGCAGATAGGCCAGGTAAGCCGGATCGTCGCACATGGTTTTTTCCGGCGCGTCGGACACCTTGGCCACCGGCTGGCCATTGCAGCGGACCATCTTCATGACGATCTGCAAGGGTTCATGGCCCAGGTCGTTGGTCAGATTAGTGCCGATGCCGAAGGACACCTTGCAGCGCCCGGAAAACTGGCGGGCCAGTTCGATGGCGCGCGGGAAGGTCAGCGAATCCGAGAACACCAGCGTCTTGGCGCGCGGATCCACGCGGTTCTTGCGGTAGTGCTCAAGCAGGCGTTCGCCCCAGACGAAGGGATCGCCCGAGTCATGGCGCGCGCCATCGAACAGCTTGCAGAAATACATGTCGAAATCGCGCAGGAAGGCATCCATGCCGTAGACGTCCGACAGCGCGATACCCAGGTCGCCGCGGTATTCCTTGGCCCAGACTTCCAGCGCGTACACCTGCGAATCGCGCAGGCGCGGACCCAGCGCCTGGCAGGCCTGCAGGTATTCGTGGCCCATGGTGCCCAGCGGCAGGACTTCGTGCTGCTTGGCCAGCAGCACATTACTGGTGCCGGCGAAATGCTCGCCCATCTGCGCCTTCATGGTGGACACGATCTCCTCGTGCCAGACCTTGGAGAAGCGGCGGCGCGTGCCGTATTCGGCCACGCGGAAGTCAGCCAGCGCGGGATCGTCCAGCACCAGGTGCATCTTGGACTGCAGGCGCTTGCGGCCTTCTTCCCAATCGGGATTCTTGCGCGTGTTGCGGAAATAGACCTCGTTGACGATGGCCAGCACGGGGATCTCGAACAGGATCGTGTGCAGCCAGGGGCCCTTGACCTCGATGCTGATTTCGCCCGGCCCCTCGCCTTCCGCTATATGGATGCAGCGCTCCGGCAGGTGGAACAGTTCCAGGAAATCGATGAAGTCGCTTTTGATAAAGCGCAAGCCACCCAGATATTTAAGCTCGTCCTCGGTGAAGCGCAGCTGGCATAGCTGGCGCACTTCCTCGCGGATTTCATCCAGATAGGGACGCAGGTCGACCCCGGGCGTGCGGCATTTGTAACGGTACTCGACCTGGGCAGCTGGAAACTGATGCAGAACCACCTGCATCATGCTGAATTTATACAGATCGGTGTCGAGCAGCGAAGTGATTATCATGATGGCGCGTTTCGTTTCGCGACACCATAGCATAGAGCCCCGGCTGTTAAGGGCGAAGGGCCACTATGTCAATACGGGTATTGCCGGCACATCGGCGCGGCATTGGGTAAAATCCGCCCAACAAGACACAAAAGCCGCCGCTCCCGGAGTTCCTGAATGACCCACGTTGTCACCGAAAACTGTATCAAGTGCAAGTACACCGACTGCGTAGACGTGTGCCCGGTGGACTGTTTTCGTGAGGGTCCGAACTTCCTCGTGATCGATCCCGACGAATGCATCGACTGCGCCGTCTGCATCCCGGAATGCCCGGCCAATGCCATCTACGCCGAAGAAGATGTGCCGCAGGACCAAATGAATTTCATCGCGCTGAACGCCGAACTCTCGCCCGAATTCGCCAGCATCAGCCGCGCCAAGAAGCCCCTGCCCGACGCCGACGAATGGAACGGCAAGCAGGACAAGCTGCAATACCTCGAAAAATAATCCGCGAACGCCGGCCCCAGCCTGGCGGCCGGCCTCGCGCGATGTGCCGATGACCGACGACTCCAAATACACGCGCCAGACCGTAACCCACGTCCACACCTGGGTGCCTGACAAGCTGTTCTCCGTGCGCGTGACGCGCGACGACGCGTATACGTTCCTGCCGGGCCAGTTCGCCCGGGTCGGTCTGCCGGAAGCGGGCGCCGCCGGAGGCGAACCCACGTTGTGGCGCGCCTATTCCATGGTGTCGGCGCCGCACGAACCCTGGCTGGAGTTCTATTCCATCGTGGTCCCCGAAGGCCAGTTCAGTCCGCGCATGGCGCGGCTGCAGCCCGGCGACGACCTCTATGTGGAAAAGACGCCCTACGGCTTCCTGACCCTGGAGCGCTTTGCGCCCGGCGGCGATCTCTGGCTGCTGGCCTCGGGCACCGGCCTGTCGGCCTATCTTTCCATCCTGCGCGACCCCGCCGTCTGGCGCGCCTACCGCCGCATCATCCTGGTGCACGGCGTGCGCACCGCCGCGGAGCTCGCCTACCGCGGCGAAATCGAATCCTGGCGCGCCGAGCCGGCCCTGGCCGAATTCTTCGCGGCGGATCCGCAGAAGCTGGTCTACCTGCCCATCGCCACCCGCGAAGCCCTGCCCGGCATGCCGCAGGAACGCCTGACCACCTTGATCGCCGACGGCCGCCTGGAGCAACTGGCAGGCCAGCCGCTGGATCCCGATCAGGCCAAGATCATGCTTTGCGGCAACCCGGACATGCTGGCGGACGCCCGCAAGCTGCTGGGCGAACGCGGCTTCAAGCCCGGACGCCGCGGCGTCCCCGGCAACCTGGCAGTGGAAAACTACTGGTAGCTTCGGTTCGTCCGACTTAGTGCATAAACCCTCCTTTTGGTATGACAGCACGGTGTAAAAAGCGCCCTAAACTGGTGCTCAATGGGCATTGGGTCGCTTTTTAGCAACAGATTTGCTTTTTTTGTCGGCGTTTCTTCAGGCTGTTTAGAAATATCGTTAGTGCCCGGAGCAATAATCGGGACACACGCACGACCCAGAAGGACTTTTCTCAAATGCTGTATCAATTGCACGAAATGCAGCGCGCCTTCCTGACTCCGTTTGCAGCATTCACGGACGCCGGTTCCCAGCTGTTTTCCAGTCCCTACAGCCCTCTCGCCTATACCCCGATCTCCCGCCAGATGGCAGCCGGGTATGAGCTGATGACCCGCATCGGCAAGGAATACCAGAAGCCTGCCTGGAACTTGCCCACCACCGAGATCAAGGGCAAGTCGGTCCGTGTCATCGAAGGCGTGGCCATGGACAAGCCGTTCTGCCGCCTGCTGCACTTCCAGCGCGACGTCCGCCACGCGGGCCAGGACGATCCCAAGGTCCTGCTGGTCGCGCCGCTGTCCGGCCACCACGCCACCCTGCTGCGCGATACCGTGCGCGCCCTGCTGCCGGCCCACGACGTCTATGTCACGGACTGGGTCGACGCCCGCATGGTGCCGCTGTCGGCCGGCCCGTTCCACTTGAACGACTACGTGCGCTACGTGCAGGACTTCATCCGCCACCTGGGCCCCGACGTGCACGTCATTTCCGTGTGCCAGCCCACGGTGCCGGTACTGGCCGCCGTCTCGCTGATGGCCTCCGCCAACGATCCCTGCCAGCCGCGCAGCATGGTGATGATGGGCGGCCCCATCGATCCGCGCCAGTCGCCCACGCAGGTGAACCGCCTGGCCACCACCAAGCCCTACTCCTGGTTCGAGAACCAGGTCATCCATCCGGTGCCGCCACGCTATCCGGGCGCCGGCCGCAAGGTCTATCCGGGCTTTCTGCAGCACGCGGGCTTCATGGCCATGAACCCCGACCGCCACATGAAGTCGCATTACGACTTCTACCTGGACCTGCTGCGTGGCGACGATAGCGACGCCGAAGCGCACCGCCGCTTCTACGACGAATACAACGCCGTGCTGGATATGCCCGCCGAGTTCTACCTGGACACGATCCGCATGGTGTTCCAGGAGTTCCAGCTGCCCAACGGCACCTGGGAAGTGGACGGCAAGCTGGTGCGTCCGGCTGACATCAAGAAGGTCGCCCTCCTCACCATCGAAGGCGAGCTGGATGACATTTCGGGCCAGGGCCAGACGCGCGCCGCCATCAAGCTGTGCAAGAACATCCCGGCCGAGCGCAAGACGCACTACACGGCGCCGAACTGCGGCCACTACGGCATTTTCTCTGGCCGCCGCTGGCGCGAAATGATCTGTCCTAAAATTGCCGAATTCATCCGGCAATCTGCGTAGGATGGGTGCTGCGCGAGTCAAGCGGGACTAGAACCCGGACCTCCGACGCGCGCAACCCATCAAACAACGGTGGCTGGTAATACCACTGTTGTTTGATGGGTTGCGCGCGATCTGCATTCAAGCCCCCGGCTTCTGTCTTTTCGCGCCCCGCCCCACGGGTTCTTCTTCACATCCATGTCCTGTCGCTCACTAGCCGACCGCATCGATGCCTTGCTGCCTCAGACGCAATGCACCAAGTGCGGATACACCGGCTGCCGGCCCTATGCCGACGCCATCGCGGACGGCGCCGCCCCGATCAACCGTTGCCCGCCCGGAGGCGATGAAGGCATCGCCGCGCTGGCGGCCCTGCTCGACACCCCCGTCCTGCCCCTGGACGCCACGCGCGGCGAACCCGGGCCGCTGCTGGTCGCACGCATCGACGAAGCGCATTGCATCGGCTGTACGCTGTGCATCCAGGCCTGTCCGGTGGACGCCATCGTGGGCGCCAACAAGCACATGCATACCGTGTTGGCCGACTGGTGCACCGGCTGCGACCTGTGCGTGGCGCCCTGTCCGGTCGATTGCATCCAGATGGTGCCGGCGGGCCGCGCCTGGAGCGCGCAGGATGCCGCCATCAGCCGCCAGCGCCATCGCAGCCACCTGGCGCGGGTCGAGCGCCTGGCCGCCGACAATGCGCGCCTGATGGCGCCCGAAACGGCCGCTGCCATCAGCCCCCCCACGCCCGCCGTGGACGAGGCGCGCGACGAGGACCGCAAGCGTTCCGCCATTGAATCCGCGCTGGCCCGCGCCCGGGCCCGCCGCAACCCCACGCAATCATGAACGCAGCCAAACGCCGTGAGATCTTCGCCCGCCTGCAGGCCGCCAACCCGCACCCCACCACCGAGCTCGAGTACGACACGCCGTTCCAGCTGCTGATCGCGGTGCTGCTGTCGGCGCAGGCGACCGACAAATCGGTCAACATCGCCACGCGCAAGTTCTTCCCGGCTTACGGCACGCCGCAGGCCCTGCTGGCGCTGGGCGAAGCAGGCCTGGCCGACTACATCAAGACCATCGGGCTGTACCGCACCAAGGCGAAGAACACCATCGCCACCTGCAAGATCCTGATCGAGCAGCATGGCGGCGAAGTGCCGCAAACCCGCGAGGCGCTCGAAGCCCTGCCCGGCGTTGGACGCAAGACCGCCAACGTGGTGCTCAACACCGCGTTCGGCCAGCCCACGATGGCGGTCGACACGCACATCTTCCGCGTGTCGAACCGCACCGGCATCGCGCCCGGCAAGAACGTGCTGGAAGTCGAACAGAAACTCGAAAAGTTCGTGCCGCGCGAATACATGCAGGACGCGCATCACTGGCTGATCCTGCTGGGCCGCTACATCTGCGTGGCGCGCAAACCCAAATGCCCTCAATGCGGCATTTCCGATCTCTGCGAATTCAAGCAGAAAACGCCCGCCTGAACAGCGCATTGCGCTGGTGCGCCGACACGGCATCCGGCGCGCCGCAAACCGGGTTTTCCCTCGCTATGAAATCCATGACGCGTTGATGACGATCAACGCATATTTGCTGCATTGCATTTCCATTATGGAAAGGCTCTCTTCCCTTGTGGCGCAAGCATTGTCGGCCTGCCGACAATTGCCCATTCCGCACTGCAAAACCTATGACAAACCCTCATGGAATTTTGATAAATAGGTGCGCATACTCGCCGGCAACTCATAAGAAAACGGCGAGGCTTCGCCAGTTTTCCGGACCCTGCGGGGGCCTGGCGCAACGACGGCAGGTGGAGACCGAAATAAATACAACGCCGGTGCAGCGAACATGGACGACACGATCCTGGAGACAAAAGGCCTCACCAAGGAATTCCGCGGATTCGTCGCGGTCAATGGGGTCGATTTGCGTATCAAGCGGGGCGAGATTCATGCCTTGATCGGGCCTAACGGCGCGGGCAAGACCACTTGCTTCAACCTGCTTACCAAGTTTCTCTCTCCCACGTCGGGAACCATCAAGTTCAACGGTATCGACATTACCGGCGAGCGTCCCGCGCAGATCGCGCGGCGCGGCGTGATCCGCTCCTTCCAGATCTCGGCGGTGTTCCCGCACCTGACCGTGCTGGAAAACGTGCGCATCGGCCTGCAGCGCAAGACCGGCCTGTCGTTCCACTTCTGGAAAAGCGACAAGCAGCTGGCGGCGCTGAACGAGCCCGCCCGCGCGCTGCTGGAACAGGTCGACCTGGGCGCCTTCGCCGACGAGACCACCGTAAACCTGCCCTATGGCCGCAAGCGCGCGCTCGAAATCGCCACCACGCTGGCGATGGAACCCGAGCTGATGCTGCTGGACGAACCCACACAGGGCATGGGCCACGAGGACGTGGACCGCGTCACGCAGCTGATCAAGCGCGTCAGCGCCGGGCGCACCATCCTGATGGTGGAACACAACATGAATGTCGTGTCCTCCATCGCCAACACCATTACTGTGCTGGCGCGCGGCAGCGTGCTGGCCGAAGGATCGTACGCCGAAGTCTCCCGCCATCCGGCCGTGATGCAGGCTTACATGGGCACCACCGAGGGCGAACTTCAAGGAGCGCACGCATGAGCACCCCGGCACTGGAAATTTCGGGCCTGCAGGCCTGGTACGGGGAATCGCATATCCTGCACGGCGTGGATATGCGCGTTGGACAAGGCGAAGTGGTCACGCTGCTAGGACGCAATGGCGCCGGGCGCACCACGACCCTGCGGGCCATCCTCGGCCTGACGGGTTCGCGCAAGGGTTCGGTACGCATCCACGGCACCGAAGCCATCGACCTGCCCACCTACAAGATCGCCCACCTGGGCGTGGGCTATTGCCCCGAGGAACGCGGCATCTTCGCCAGCCTGTCCTGCGAAGAAAACCTGCTGCTGCCGCCGGTCGTCGGCTCGCTGGGCGGCGGCATGTCGCTGGCCGAAATCTACGACATGTTCCCCAACCTGCAGGAGCGCCGGAATTCTCCTGGCACGCGCCTGTCGGGCGGCGAACAACAGATGCTGGCCGTGGCGCGCATCCTGCGCACCGGCGCCAACCTGCTGCTGCTCGACGAAATCTCCGAAGGCCTCGCCCCTGTCATCGTGCAGGCGCTGGCGCGCATGATCACGGCGCTGAAGCAGCGCGGCTACACCATCGTCATGGTGGAGCAGAACTTCCGCTTTGCCGCGCCCTTGGCCGACCGCTTCTATGTCATGGAGCACGGCCAGATCGTCGAGCACTTCGAAGCCGCAGAACTTTCAGAAAAACAGGACACGCTCAACGAACTGCTGGGCGTCTAGAACCTGTGTCATCCGCCGGAAATCCGGCAACACTACACCGTAGGGAAGAGAGGAGTCATCCCATGAAGCTGCACACCATCACTGCTGCACTGGCCATGGCGGGCCTGGGATTTGCTGGGGCAACCGCCCACGCGCAAGGTATCTCCGACGATGTCATCCGCATCGGCTTCATCACTGACATGTCGGGCGTGTATTCCGACATCGACGGCAAGGCCGGTCTGGAAGCCGTGCGCATGGCAATCGAGGACGCCGGCGGTTCGATCAACGGCAAGAAGATCGAAGTCGTGTCGGCCGACCACCAGAACAAAGCCGACGTCGCCTCGGCGCGCGTGCGCGAATGGTTCGACGAGCAGAAGGTGGACGTCATCATCGCCGGCACCAACTCGTCGACCAGCCTGGCCATGGCCGGCGTGGCCGCCGCGAAGAAGAAGCCCTTCATGGCGATCGGCGCGGGCGCGTCGGACCTGACCAACGCCCAATGCTCGCCCTATACCGTGCACTACGCCTACGACACCGTGGCCCTGGCGCGCGGCACCGGTTCCGCCGTGGTGAAGGACGGCGGCAAGAGTTGGTTCTTCCTGACCGCGGACTACGCCTTCGGCCACGCGCTGGAACGTGACACCATGGCCGTGGTCAAGGCTGCTGGCGGCGAGGTCAAGGGCCAGGTGCGCGCGCCGCTGGGCGCCTCGGACTTCTCGTCCTTCCTGCTGCAGGCGCAAGCCTCCAAGGCGCAGATCCTGGGCCTGGCCAATGCCGGCGGCGACACCATCAACTCGATCAAGGCCGCCAATGAATTCGGCGTGACCAAGACCATGAAGATGGCCGGCCTGCTGGTCTTCATCAACGACGTGCACGCGCTGGGCCTGCAAGCCACCCAGGGCATGTACCTGACCGACGGCTGGTACTGGGACCAATCCGACGCCTCGCGCGCCTGGTCCAAGAAGTTCGAAGCCAAGGTCGGCCGCAAGCCTTCCATGCTGCAGGCGGGCGACTACTCGGCCACGGCCTTCTACCTGAACGCCATCAAGTCCACCGGCACGGACGACGGCGACGCCGTCATGAAGTGGATGAAGTCGAACAAGGTCAACGACTTCTTCGCGCAAGGCGGTTACGTGCGCGAAGACGGCCGCATGATCCACGACATGTACCTGATGCAGGTCAAGACGCCAGCCGAATCCAAGGCCCCGTGGGACTACTACAAGGTCGTGGCGACGCTCCCTGGCGACGAGGTCTACACCAAGTTGTCCGAGTCCACCTGCAAGCTGGTCAAGAAGTAAACCAGCCCCAGTGCCCCCAGACGCGACCCGGCGAATCCAAGCGCCGGGCCGCGTTTTTGACAGGGTCTTGTTTCGCGCCGGGTCGCATTCTGACCGGATCAGGTATTGACTAGCTCGCTTCCATTCGTACGCGCAGGATTTTCACAAGATGACTGACATTTTCGGCATCCCCATACAGGCCTTGTTCGGCCAGCTGTTGCTAGGCCTGGTCAACGGCTCCTTCTACGCCATGCTGTCGCTCGGGCTGGCCGTCATCTTCGGGCTGCTGAACGTCATCAACTTCGCGCACGGCGCGCTCTACATGCTGGGCGCGTTCGTCGCCTGGATGGGGCTGTCGTACCTGGGGTTGAACTACTGGGTCATGCTGATCCTGGCGCCGCTGATCGTCGGGCTGTTCGGCATCATCATAGAAAAGCTGTTGCTGCGGCATCTGTACAAGCTCGATCACCTGTACGGCCTGCTGCTCACCTTCGGCCTGACGCTGCTCATAGAAGGCCTGTTCCGCAGCTTCTACGGCGTCTCGGGCCAACCTTATCCCACGCCCGACGCGCTGCGCGGGGCCACCAACCTGGGCTTCATGGTCCTGCCGAACTACCGCGGCTGGGTCGTGGTGGCCTCCCTGGTGGTGTGCCTGGCAACCTGGTTCGTCATTGAACGCACCCGCCTGGGCGCCCTGCTGCGCGCCGGCACCGAGAACCCGCGGCTGGTGGAGGCCTTTGGCGTCAACGTGCCGCGCATGATCACGCTGACCTATGGCTTCGGCGTGGCGTTGGCGGGCTTTGCTGGCGTGCTGGCCGCGCCCGTGCTGCAGATTTCTCCGTTGATGGGCTCCAACCTCATCATCGTCGTGTTCGCCGTGGTCGTGATCGGGGGCATGGGGTCCATCATGGGCGCCATCGTGACCGGTCTGGGCCTGGGCGTGATTGAAGGACTGACCAAGGTGTTCTGGCCCGAGGCCTCCAGCACGGTCGTGTTCATCATCATGGCCATCGTTCTGTTGATCCGCCCGGCCGGGCTGTTCGGAAAAGAAAAATGAATCGTCAATTCCTGGGCTATGCGGTACTGGCCGTCGTGGTGGCCATGCTCCCCTTTGTCGGGGTGTATCCGATCTTCGCCATGAAGATCATGTGCTACGCGCTCTTCGCGTGCGCATTCAACCTGCTGCTGGGCTTCACTGGTCTCCTGTCGTTCGGACATGCCGCCTTCCTGGGCAGCGCGGCCTACGCGACCGGCCACGCGCTCAAGGTGTGGGGCTTCCCCACCGAGATCGGCTTGCTGTTCGGCGTAGCCGTGGCGGCGCTGCTGGGCCTGGCGATGGGCGCCCTTGCCATCCGCCGCAGCGGCATCTACTTCGCCATGATCACCCTGGCGCTGTCGCAGATGGTGTTCTTCTTCTTCCTCCAGGCGAAGTTCACGGGCGGCGAGGACGGCCTGCAAAGCGTGCCGCGCGGCACCCTGTTCGGCCTGATCGACCTGTCCAAGGACCTGAACCTGTACTACGTGGTGATGGCCATCTTCATCATTGGCTACTTCATCATCTGGCGCACGGTGAACTCGCCCTTCGGCCAGGTGCTGCAGGCGCTGCGCGAGAATGAGCCGCGCGCCATCTCGCTGGGCTACGACGTCGACCGCTTCAAGCTGCTGGCCTTCGTGCTGTCGGCCGCGCTGGCTGGCCTGGCGGGCGCCACCAAGACCCTGGTCTTCGTGTCGGCCACCTTGTCCGACGCCACCTGGCAGATGTCCGGCCTGGTCATCCTGATGACGCTGATCGGCGGACTGGGCACCTTGACCGGCCCCATCCTCGGCGCCTTCATCGTGGTGCTGATGGAAAACAAGGTGGGCGACTTCGGTCAGATGATGGCCAACCTGACCGGCGTGGACTGGTTCCTGCGCCTGGGTGAATCGGTCACCATCGTGATCGGTCTGATCTTCGTGATCTGCGTGCTGGCCTTCCGCCGCGGCATCGTGGGCGAGATTGGCGCCCTGATCAACCGCCGGCGCAGCGCCCGCGCCTGATCCAGGCAACGCAAGTCGCACGGGGCCGCCATCCGCGGCCCCGTTTCATTTGGCGCGCCCGCTGGCACCCGTACAATGAACGGCACCCAACCCAACAGGTGCCTGACCATGCGCAACCCGCATCCGCTCGCCCCCGTCCTTGGCGCCCTGGCGCTGGCAGCCGCCCTCATCCCTGCCGCCGCGCAAGCCGCCGATCCCGCCGCTCCCGTCTGCGAAATCAACCGGCCGGTCCGCTTCAGCGGCCTGAACTGGGAATCCAACCTGGTCCTGGCCGGTATCGAACGCTACGTGCTGGAACACGGCTACGGCTGCAAGACCACGGTCGAGATCGGCGAGACCCTGCCCATGCTGGCCGCGCTGCAACGCGGCGACGTCGACGTCACCCCGGAAGTCTGGCCCGGCCAGATCGAAGGCGCATGGAAGAAGGCTTTGGCCAGCGGCAAGGTGCTGGGCGTGGGCCACGTGTACGACGCTGGCGAAGGCTGGTACGTGCCGCGCTACACCGTCGAACGTCACCCCGATTTGAAATCCGCGGCCGACCTGGCCCGCTTCAAGGAAGTCTTCGCCGATCCCGAGGAGCCCGGCCGCGGTCGCATCTACGGCTGCCCCGCAGGCTGGGCCTGCGGCACCCTGAACGAGAACCTGCTGCGCGCCTTGAAGCTTGAAAAGGACTACGCCATGTTCGCGCCCGGTTCCGGCGCTGCGCAGAAGGCCGCTATCGTCTCCGCGTACAAGCGCAAGCGCGACATCGTCTTCTACTACTGGACGCCCACCTCGCTGGTCGGGGCGCTGGACCTGGTGAAGCTGGAACTGCCCGCCTTCGACCAGGCCGCCTACACCTGCATGACCGATCCCAAGTGCGCCAATCCCGTGGCCACCGAGTTCAAGCCCAACCCCGTGGTCACCGGTGTGAATGCGCAGTTCGCCAAGCAGGCGCCGCAGCTCGCCGAGTTCCTGGGCAAGCTGACCGTGCCCAGCGACGCCATCGACGCCACGCTGGGCTGGCTGGAAAACGAAGGCAAGGAACCCGAGGACGCCGCGCGCTATTTCCTCAAGCAGTATGGCCCCGTCTGGCGGCAATGGATGCCGGCGCAGGCGGCCGACCGCGTGCAGGCGGCGCTGGCTCGCGAATGACAACCGGAACCCGGCCGCCGCCTCATGTATCCTGACGTTTCGGCGCGCCGATAGCGCCAACCCGATTCAAGTGAAGGAAGACAACCATGGATGCCTTGTTCTGGCACAACGGTCACTGGACCACTGAAAACCCCAAACTGCTCGGCCCGGCCGACCACGCCTTCTGGATGGCCAGCATGGTGTTCGACGGCGCGCGCGCATTCCGCGGCCTGACGCCGGACCTGGACCTGCACTGCCAGCGCGTGGTGCGCTCGGCCGAAAAGATGCTGATGAAGCCCCAGCTCGGCTGGGAAGAAATCCAGCAGCTGTGCCTGCAGGCAGTCGCGAAATTCCCGCAAGGCACCGAGCTCTACATCAAGCCCATGTTCTATTGCGCCGACGGCTTCCTGCTGCCGGACGCCGACAAGACCCAGTTCGTGCTGCATGTGTTCAAGGTGCCGATGCCGGGCGACCAGGGCTTCTCCGCCTGCTTCTCCAGCTTTGCGCGTTCCTGGCCCAATATGGCGCCGACCGACGCCAAGGCGTCCTGCCTCTACCCCAACGGCCAACGCGCCATCCGCGAAGCCGCCGAGAAGGGCTTCGACAACGCCATCATGCTGGACGGCGCGGGCAATATCGCCGAATTCGCCACCAGCAATCTGTGGATCGCGAAGGACGGCGTGGTGTCCACGCCGGCCGACAACGGCACCTTCCTCAATGGCATCACGCGCCGCCGCGTGCTGGCCCTGCTGAAGGCCGACGGCGTCGACGTGCAGGAACGCAGCCTGACCCGCGCCGACATCGAACAAGCCGACGAAGTGTTCTCGTCCGGCAACTACGGCAAGGTGGTGCACGTGAATCGCGTGGAAGACCGCAAGCTGGAATACGGCCCGATGGCCCGCCGCGCGCATAAGCTGTACATGGACTACGCGGAAAGCACCGGCGCGAAGTAGGATCACCGCCGCCCTAGCCGCCCATCCAAACTGCCCGCCCCTGTGCGGGCAGTTTCGTTCTCAGGAATGCCTCATGCAGACCCGACGTGACTTTCTCCGCAGCGGCGCCTCGCTGGCCGGCGCCGGCAGCGCCCTGGCCCTGCTGCCCGCCTCCATCCGCCGCGCGCTCGCGATCCCGGCCGCGCGCCGCACGGGCACGATCCGCGACGTGGAGCACATCGTCGTCTTCATGCAGGAGAACCGCTCGTTCGACCATTATTTCGGCGGACTGGCGGGCGTGCGCGGGTTCGGCGACCGCTTTCCCATACCCGTGCCGGACAGCCCGGACGCGCGCCGTCGCACCGTCTGGGCGCAGTACAACGACAAACCCGATGAAGGCGCGCCGCGCACGGTGCTGCCCTTCCACCTGGATACGCGCGAAGCTTTCGAGACCATGCGCGTGGCCAGCACGCCGCACACCTGGTCCAACGCCCAGGACGCGTGGGACGCAGGCCGCATGGGCAACTGGCCGGCCGCCAAGAAGAACCACTCGATGGCGTACTTCTCAGCCGAGGACATGCCCTTCCAGTACGCCATGGCGCGCGCCTTCACGGTCTGCGACGCCTACCACTGCTCGTTCACCGGCGGCACCAATACCAACCGGCTGTTCGTCTGGACGGGCACCAACGACGGCCTGGGCCGCGGCAACGGTCCGGCCTTGGGCAATACCTACAACAAGCTCACCGGCGGCGATCCGGCGCGCGCCTATACCTGGACGACCTATCCCGAGCGGCTGGAGGCGGCCGGCGTCAGTTGGCGCATCTACCAGAACATGGCGGACAACTATTCATTGAACCCCACCGCCGGGTTCAAGGCCTACCGCGATGCCTATCAAGGCCTGCCCGGGTCAGTGGCCGCGTTGAAGGACAAGGCGCTCACCACCCGCGACCTGGACCTGCTGCGCCAGGACGTGCTGGACGGCACCCTGCCGCAAGTGTCCTGGATCTGTGCGACCAAGGCCGGCTCCGAGCACCCCAGCCCGTCCAGCCCGGCCCAGGGCGCCGACTACACGGCCCGCGTGCTGGATGCGCTGACGGCCAACCCCGAGGTCTGGAGCAAGACCGTCCTGCTGCTGATGTTCGACGAGAACGACGGCTTCTTCGACCATATGCCGCCGCCCGCGCCGCCCTCGCGCGATGCCTCGGGCGCGCTGGCCGGAGCCTCCACGGCGGATACCCGCGGCGAGTATCACGAGATCGTCGCCGGCGCGGAAAAGGACGATACCCTCGCCCACCTGCACGGCGTCTACGGCCTGGGCCCTCGCGTACCCATGTATGTGCTGTCGCCCTGGACCACGGGCGGCTGGGTCAATTCCCAGGTGTTCGACCACACTTCCGTGCTGCGTTTCATCGAGCAGCGCTTCGGCGTGGCCGAGCCCAATATCTCGCCGTGGCGCCGCGCCGTCTGCGGCGACCTCACATCGATCTTCGACTTCGCCGCGCCAGACGGCGCTGGCCTGCCCAGCGGCTTGCCAGCCACGACCGAACGCGCCGGACTGGCATCGGCGCTGCCCGGCACGGTCACGCCACCCGCGCCGCTGCAGCCGGGGCTGGCGCGGCAGCAGACTGGCACGCGCCCATCGCGTCCTCTGCCCTACGCGCTGCAGGTCCATGCGGTTGCGGATGGAAAGAGCGTGACGCTGCGCTTCGAAAACACCGGCGCGGCGGGCGCGGTGCTGCATGTGTACGACCGGCTGCATCTGAAGCGCGGCCCCCGCCGCTACACCGTGGAAGCCGGCAAGCAGCTCGAAGGCACATGGCAGACCGCCGCCGACGAGGGTCGCTACGATCTATGGGTGCTGGGGCCCAACGGCTTCCACCGCCATTGCACGGGCCGCGCTGGCCCGCCATCCCTGGAAGTCAGGGCCAACTACCAGGGGCCAGGCGCGTCGCTGCAACTGACACTGCATAATCCCACCTCGCAGGCCCGCTCGTTCCGGGTGGAGGCCAACGCGTATGGCTATCCCCGCGAAGACGACGCCACGCTCGCTGCGGGCGAGGCGGTCAGCCTGGCCTGGGACCTGACCCGCAGCGCAGGCTGGTATGACCTGACGGTGCGCGACAACGGCGACCCCGCCTACACTCGCCGCCTGGCCGGCCGCATCGAAACCGGCGCCCCTTCCACTTCCGATCCCGCGATGGGACAGGAGCTGATACTGCAATGGACCCCGCTGGCATGAAACCGCCCGCCCCCTATGAAAACGCCGTGACCTTCCAGTTCGGCGATTCGCCCGAACTGGCCGACGAGTTGCTGGCGCTGGTGCTGGCCGGCACGAAAACGGCCACCTGCGGCGCGCTGCGCGACTTCAATGAACAGGAACCCGTGCCCCAGGCCGGCCGGCGCGACGTGGTGCTGGACGGCCTGGGCCGCCCCGCCTGCGTGATCGAGACGCTCAGCGTATTGATCCAGCGCTTCGACCAGGTCGATGAAGCGTTCGCGCTGGCCGAAGGGGAAGGCCCCTACGAGGCCTGGCGCGACGCGCACATCGCCTACTTCGACCGCAACGGCGGCTATGCGCCGGACATGATGCTGGCATGCGAACGCTTCCGGGTGGTCGAAGTCTTCGAGCGATAAAAAAAGCCGGATGCCTTGCGGCGTCCGGCCCTTCGTGCGCACGAGGTCGATCAGCCTTGCTCGCCGCCCTTGCCCAGGCCCAGATAGCTTTCGATGACCTTGGGATCGCCGGCCAGTTCGCGCGCCGGACCGTGCAGGATGACTTCGCCGGTTTCCAGCACGTAGCCGTAGTCGGCCACTTGCAGCGCCGCGCGTGCATTCTGTTCGACCAGCAGGATCGCCACGCCGGTCTCGCGCAGGCGCGCGATGATGTGGAAGATCTCGCGCACGATGCGCGGCGCCAGGCCCAGGCTGGGCTCGTCGAGCATCAACAGGTTGGGCTTGGCCATCAGCGCGCGGCCGACGGCCAGCATCTGGCGTTCGCCGCCCGACAGGGTGCCGGCCTGCTGCGCACGGCGCTCGCGCAGCCGCGGGAACAGGTCGAACACTTCGTTCAGCGTGTCGCGCCAGCCGCTTTCGCGGGCGCGGTAGCGACGGAAGCCGCCCAGCAGCAAGTTGTCTTCCACCGACATGGTGCCGAACAGTTCGCGGCGCTCGGGCACCAGCGACATGCCGGCCGCGACGCGGCGTTCGACCTGCCAGCCCGACACGTCGGTGCCGGCGTACTGCACGGTACCGGCCGCGTGGCCGGTCTGCGGCAGCGCACCCATCATGGCGTTCAGCATGGTGGACTTGCCGGCGCCGTTGGCGCCGATCACGGTAACGATGCTGCCAGCGGGCACGGTGAGCGAGGCGCCCACCAGCGCGCCCACCTTACCGTAGCGGGCGGACAGGTTGGTGACTTCGAGTACGGGAGCGCTCATCACACGCCTCCTGCCGACACGGGTTTGGCCTGGTCCGCTTCGGGCAGGTCGTCATCGATGCCGCCCAGGTAGGCTTCCAGCACCGCCGGGTTCTTTTGCACGTCGGCCGGCACGCCTTCAGCCAGCTTGGTGCCGAAATCCATCACCACGAGGTGGTTGGTCAGACGCATCACAAAATCCATATCGTGTTCGACGAGCAGAATGCTCATGCCCTCGGCGCGCAACTGTTCCAGCACGCGCGCCAGGTCCTGCTTTTCCTTGTAGCGCAGGCCGGCGGCGGGTTCGTCCAGCAGCAGCAATACCGGGTCGGAGGCCAGGGCGCGCGCAATTTCCAGGATGCGTTGCTGGCCCAGCGCCAGGTTGCCCGCCTGCTCGTACAGGTACTCGCCCAGGCCGACGCGCTTGATCTGTTCGGCGGCTTCGTGCAACAGCTGCGCCTCGCGGGCGCGATCCGAATGCAAGGCGCCCGCCAGCACGCCGACGTCCGAGCGCAGGTGCGCGCCCAGCGCCACGTTCTCCAGCACCGTCATGCCCGGCAGCAGTTGCACGTGCTGGAAGGTGCGGCCCACGCCCAGCTTGGCAATCTCGCGCGCCGAACGGCTGTCGATGCGCTGGCCCATGAAGGTGACCTTGCCGCGCGTCACCGGCAGCACGCCGCTGATCAGGTTGAAGGTCGTGCTCTTGCCAGCGCCGTTCGGGCCGATCAGGCCCATGATTTCGCCGGAGGCGACCTTGAAGGAAATGTCGTTGACCGCGACCAGGCCGCCGAACTCCTTGCGGATGGCATCCACTTCGAGCACCACCTGGCCCGCTTGCGGACGCGCGCGCGTCGGCAGGGCCGGCGCCGGCGCGGGCGGCGCCAGGTTCCGGCGCGATCCGTCGGCGCCGGTGATGCTGCCCCACCAGCCCGCCAGGATCGGCCACAGGCCGTTGCGGGCGTATTGCAGCATCAGGATCAGCAGCACGCCGAAGACGATCATCTCGAAGTTGGCGTTGGTATCGAGCAGCTTGGGCAACAGGTTCTGCAACTGGTCCTTCAGCACCAGGATGACGCTGGAGCCCAGCAAGGCGCCCCAGACGTAGCCGGCGCCACCGACCACCGCCATGAACAGGTATTCGATGCCGTAGTTGATGCCGAACGGGCTGGGGCTGACGGCGCGCTGCATGTGCGCATAGAGCCAGCCGGACACGCAGGCCAGCAATGCCGCCCAGACGAAGATCACGACCTTGTAGGCAGCGGTGTTCACGCCCATGGATTCGGCCATGCCGGCGCCGCTCTTGAGCGCGCGGATGGCGCGCCCGGGACGCGAGTTCAGCAGGTTGCGGGTCGCCCACAGCGCCAGCAGCACGAACACCCAGATCAGGTAATAGATGTGGCGGCCGCTGGCCAGCGACATGCCGAAGATGCTGATGGGCTCGATGCCGGCGATGCCGTCATGCTTGCCCAGCCAGTCGATGTTGCCGAACAGGAAGTACAGCGACAGGCCCCAGGCGATGGTGCCCAGCGGCAGGTAGTGGCCCGACAGGCGCAGGGTGATGGCGCCCAGCAGGTAGGCCACGACGGCCGTCAGGACCAGCCCGGCCGGCAGCGCCAGCCAGGGCGAGACATCGTATTGCGTGGTCAGGAAGGCGGTGGTGTAGGCGCCCAGGCCCACGAACGCGGCCTGGCCGAACGAGGTCAGGCCGCCCACGCCGGTCAGGAGCACCAGTCCCAGCACCACCAGGCTGGCCAGCCCGATGTAGTTGAGTTGCGTCACCCAGAATTCGGGCGTGGCCGACACCAGCGGCAGGCCCGCCAGGACGACGAGAAAGAGGACGAGCAAAATGCGGTTCATGACGTTTATTCCTCTTCGTCCACGTGATGGGTGCTGAACGAACGCCACACCAGAACCGGGATAATCAGGGTGAAGACAATCACTTCCTTATAGGCGCTGGCCCAGAAGGACGAGAAGGATTCCAGCACGCCCACCAGCAGCGAGCCCGCGGCGGCCACGGGGTAGCTGGCCAGACCGCCGATGATGGCGCCGACGAAGCCCTTCAGGCCGATCAGGAAGCCGGTGTCGTAATACACCGTAGTGATGGGCGCGATCAGCATGCCGGACATGGCGCCGATGGCAACCGCCAGCGTGAAGGTCAGACTGCCGGACATGGTGGTGCTGATGCCGACCAGGCGGGCGCCGCGGCGATTGACCGCCGTGGCGCGCAGCGCGCGGCCATACAGCGTCTTGCCGAAGAACAGCCACAGGCCGATGATCAGGATGGCGCAGGTCGCCACCACGAACAGGCTTTGCGCCGACCAGGTCATGAAGCCCAGGTCGATCTGTCCGCTGACGAAGGCGGGAGTGCGCCAGCCTTCGGCGCCAAAGAACACCAGCGCCAGGCCGGTGAGCGCGAAGTGCACGGCCACGGAAACGATCAGCAGCACCAGCACGGTGGCTTCGGCCAGCGGCTGGTAGACGATGCGGTAGACCATCGGACCCATAGGGATCACCAGCAGCAGCGTCAGCAGCATGTTCAGCCACAGCGAATTGCCGGGTGCGGTGTAGGTCACGGTCAGCCACAGCAGCGCCAGCGGCAGGACCACACAGGTGGCGATGGCCTTGGGCAGCGCGGCGGCGCTACGGGTGCGCAGTGCGCGCAGCAGCTCGAGCGCCAGGCAGACGACGCCCAGCAGCGGCAGGAGATAGGCGGTGCCCGGCACTTTGCCGTCCACCAGCATGGCCAGGGTCAGGGCGCCGAACGCCACGAACTCGCCCTGGGGAATGAAAATGACGCGCGTAACGGCGAATACCAGCACCAGAGCCATGCCCAGGAGGGCATAGATGGCGCCGTTGACGACACCGTCTTGCAGCAGGATCAGCGCAATTGTGGAATCCATCTAACAACCTTATTTATTCTGGTGTTCCGGCCGCACCCGGGACACTGATACGACACACCGGCCGGAAAGGCCGGTGCGAAGCATTGCTGGGGTGCCGCGCGGCGGGCGCCGCCGCGCTTTATGCACCCTTGGATCGGGCGATCCTGGGGATTACAGGCCGGGCTGGTAGACCCACTTGCCGCCTTCCACCTTGACCATCACGCGCGAGCGCTCGTCAAAGCCGGCGTGGTCCGTCGGCGACATGTTGAATACGCCTTGCGAGGCGGCCAGGTCCTTCACGCCTTCCAGGGCGTCGCGCATGGCGGCGCGGAACTCCGGCGTGCCGGGCTTGGCGCCCGACTTCAACGCCACCGGCAGTGCGGCCACGACCAACTGACCGGCGTCCCACATGTGGCCGCCGAACGTGTTGGTGGAACCGGCGCCGTTGGCCTTTTCGTAGGCTTCCACATAGGCCAGGGCCGATTTCTTGACCTGGTTGCTGTCCGGCAACTGAGCCGCGACCAGCAGCGGGCCGGCGGGCAGCAGCATGCCGTCGCAGTCCTTGCCGCAAACGCGCAGCACGTCGTTGTTGGCGGCGCCGTGGGTCTGGTAGATGGTGCCGCCGTAGTTGCGGGCCTTCAGTTCCTTCTGCGGCAGGGCCGAGGGGGTGCCGGCGCCCGCGATCAGGATGGCGTCAGGCTTGGCGCCGACCAGCTTGAGCACCTGGCCCGTCACGCTGGTGTCGGTGCGGCTGTACTTCTCGATAGCGACGATTTCGATGCCCTTGGCCTTGGCGGCCTTTTGCATCACGTCCAGCCAGCCGTCGCCGTAGGCGTCGGCAAAGCCGATGAAGCCCAGGGTCTTGACCTTGGACTTGGCCATGGCGTCAGCCAGGGCGCCGGCCATCAGCGCGTCGTTCTGCGGGGTCTTGAAGACCCAGCGGCGCTTGTCGTCCACGGGCTCGACGATCTTGGCGCTGGCGGCCACGCTGATCATCGGCACCTTGGCTTCGGCGGCCACGTCGACCATGGCCAGCGAGCCCGGCGTGACCGAGGTGCCGATCAGCACGTCGACCTTGTCGTCGGTGGCCAGTTTGCGCGAGTTCTTGACGGCTTGCGTCGTGTCGGTAGCGTCGTCCAGGACGATCCATTCGATCTTCTGGCCGGCCACTTCCTTGGGCAGGAGGGCCACGGTGTTGCGCTCGGGGATACCCAGCGACGCGGCGGGGCCGGTGCTGGACACGGTCACGCCAACCTTGACCTGGGCGCTCGCCAGTAGCGGCAGGGCCAGGGCAATGGCGGCAGCCGCCGCGGACAAGCCGAAGTGCTTGCGCATATTTTTGTCTCCTGTGGTGGCTCTTGGGCGCCTCGGTCGAGGCTAAGGCGAGCCTAGTTAAAGTTATACAGAAAAAAATATTATAGGGTTAAAACAGTATCAGATGACGATGCGCAACTCCGGTAATTCCCTGATGTGCTACCCGAAACACGTTTTAGCAAACGCATTCGTTAATGGCGAACTTGTACTAGATAAGTTCGCCAGCCGTCAGTTGGGGGATTCCCTTGGAAAGCGGCGCGCGTCTCAGCGCCCCAACATCGGCCACACGCGCTCAACCCGCGACGCTACCCAGGCCGCGACCACGGCCTTGGCCAAGTCGCCGGGCAGGAATACGGCTACCGCCATCGCCGCCTTGGCCAGGCCCATCTTCGTCACCGCGGCCAGCCATGGCACGCCGCAGGCGTAGACCACGGCGATGCCGCCGACCACGCATGCGACCACATAGCCGGCGAACTTCGCCCAGCCGCCGACGGCGCGTCCCGCGAGGCTGCGCGCCAGCCAGCCCGTCACGAAGGCGCCCACTACCAAGCCGACAAGGAAGCCGCCCGTTGGCCCAAAGAAGGCGCCCAGCCCTCCCCGGCCGCCCGGCAGCACGGGCAGCCCGACCGCCGCCAGCGCCAGGTACAGCAGGCAGGCCAGCGCGCCGCGGACGGGTCCGAGCATCGCGCCCGCCAGCATGGCCCCCAGGGTCTGCAGCGTCACCGGCACCGGGATGGCCGGCAGCGGAATCGGCGGAATCAGACTCAGGACCACGATCAGCGCCGCGAACAGCGCAATCAGCACGGTATTACTGGATTTCACGGTTTTTCCCCTTTGGGAGATGGAACAGGGCGCGCAGCCCTCAGTGGCTGCGCGCGTCTATTGCTTCGGATACTTCCTGCGCCCTTTTCAGCGTCAGCACGATCAGGGGCACGATCAGCGCCACCGGATTGGCGCCCAGCCCGCGGGCCGCCTGCGCTTCGCGGATTTCCTGGAAATTGCGCCAGATCTCGGGCACGAAACGCAGGGCCAGCGCCAGGGCCAGCGCGACCTTGCCGGCATCCACCAGCCGCATGCGTTCAAGCGGCATCAGCGCCTTTTCGCAGACGGCGATCAGATCGGACGTGCGGGTGGCGAGCGTGACAGCCAATGCCAGCCCGACCATCGCAGCGACGCGCAGCAGCACGGCCAGCGCCTCCATCCCGCCCTGGAACCAGGCGGTGAACGCGCCCACGGCCAATAGCACCCATGCCAATCCTTTTACCTGGCGCCAGACCGTGGCTGCGGCCACGCCCGTGGACCAGACCAGCGCGGCCGCCGCCAGGAAGGCTGGCGCCAGCCAACGCGGGTCACGCAACAGGAACAGGCCCGCGCCCGCCGCCATCAGGGCCAACAGCTTCAGCCACGCCGGCAGCCGGTGCAGGAAGGAGTCGCCCGCGACGTACAGCGGTTCCATCATGCGCAGTGCTCCCGGTACCAGCGCAGCGCGGCGGCCGGCTTGTCGTCGGCCGCGATATTGCCGTCGCGCACCACCACGACCCGGTCGAAATCCTCCAGCAGCTCCAGATCGTGGCTGACGACGATGGCGTCATGGGGCAGGCCCGCAATGGCATCGCGCACACGATTACGGTTGCGCAGATCCAGCTGGGTAGTGGGTTCGTCGAACACGATCAGCGCCGGCTCCATCACCAGCACCGCGGCCAGCGCCACCAGTTGGCGTTCGCCGCCGGACAGCGTGTGGCTGGTCCGGTCCGCCAGATGGCCCACGCCCAGGTGGCCCAATTGGGCGTCGATGCGGGCTTCGCGTTGCTGCCGGTCCGGGGCCAGATGCTTCAGGCCGAACGCCAGGTCCTCGCGGACGATGGGGAAGACAATCTGATTTTCGGGATTCTGGAATACGAAACCGACCTGACGACGGACAGCCTTCAGGTCGCGGCGGGTGTCCAGCCCGCCCACCCTGACGCTGCCAGCGGAAGGCAGCACCAAGCCGTTGATCAGCCGCGCCAGCGTGCTCTTGCCGGCGCCATTGGGACCGACGATGCCGATGCGGCGTTCGGCCAGCGTCAGGCTCACCCCATTCAGCACTTGCGCCTGGGGCGTGGAAACAACCGCCTGGTCAAACTCGATTAACATGGGGCGGGATTATGCCCGAACCATTTCGGGCATCGGGACTCCAAGAGCTCATATGGACAAAGTACGAAAATCCGACGCCGAATGGCGTGCCCAGCTTTCCCCCGAAGAATACGTCGTCACCCGTGAAAAGGGTACCGAACGGGCCTTCACCGGGCGCTACTGGAATACGTTCAGCCACGGCATCTACCGCTGCGTGGGCTGTGGCACGGCGCTGTTCGCTTCCGACACCAAATTCGATGCCGGCTGCGGCTGGCCCAGCTATTTCCAGGCGCTGGATCCGGAACTGGTGCGCGAAGAACGCGACACCACCCACGGCATGGTCCGCACCGAAGTGCTGTGCAACGTCTGCGACTCGCACCTGGGACACGTCTTCCCCGACGGCCCCGAGCCCACCGGACTGCGCTATTGCATCAATTCCCTGTCGATGACGTTTGAACCCATAGAAGACTGAATGAAGAAGTTCCTGTTCGACCTGTTTCCGCTGTTCCTGTTCTTCATTGCCTATCGGTACACGGACATTTTCATCGCCACGGGCGTCGCCATGGCCGCGGCCGTGCTGCAGATCGTCTGGCTGAAGGCGACGGGCCGCGCCACCGAGGCCATGCACTGGATCAACCTGACCGTCATCCTGGTATTCGGCGGGGCCACGATCTGGCTGCACAGCGACGTCTTCATCAAGTGGAAGCCCACGGTGCTGTATTGGCTATTCGGCGGCGCGCTGGTGTTTGCGCGCCTGCTGTTCGGCCGCAACCTGATCCGCCGCCTGATGGAAAAGCAGATCCAGCTGCCTGACGCCGCCTGGGAGCGGCTGAACCTGGTCTGGGCCGGCTTCTTCCTGATCGCGGGCGCGCTCAACCTGTACGTGGCGTTTTCCGGCCATTTCACCGAATCTCAATGGGTCAGCTTCAAGGCCTTCGGCCTGATGGGCCTGATGGTGGTCTTCGTGATCGGCCAGTCGATCTGGCTGGGCAAGCACATCCAGACGGAGGATCAGGCCCCCTCCTCCGACACCCCGCCCCGCCAGCCCTGAAGCCGTCCGATTCCCCGGCCCGCGCCCCCTGCCCGCGCCGGAACTAAACCTATACCTCCATGTCAGACACCACCGACCGCATTTCCCTGATCCGGGAGCGGCTAGCCGTCCTGGAACCCGTCAGCCTGGACATCCTGGACGACTCGCATTTGCATGCCGGCCACGAAGGCAGTAAAAACGGCGCCGGCCACTATCGCGTGATCATCGTAGCGCCTTGCTTTGCGGGGCTCTCGGCCGTTGCGCGGCATAGGCTGGTGTATCATCATTTGCAAGATTTGATCCCCTATCCGATTCATGCGCTTGCGCTAGATGCCCAGGCTCCCAAATAGAAAGTAAAAGGATATTCATGAAACGCATCGTCATGCTGGCTGCAGCCTGCGTCATCGCCGTGCCGGCTTTCGCTCAGAACGTGGCTACCGTCAACGGCAAGGCCATTCCGCAAAAGAGCCTGGATCAATTCGTCAAGCTGCTGGTCAGCCAGGGCGCCACCGATTCGCCGCAACTGCGCGAACAGGTCAAGCAGGAAATGATCAACCGCCAGATCTTCGTGCAAGCCGCCGAAGCCAGCGGCATCGCCAAGCAGGCCGACGTCCAGACCGAAGTCGAGCTGGCCCGCCAAGGCATCCTGGTCCGCGCCCTGATGGCCGACTACCTGGCCAAGCACCCGGTGTCGGACGCCAAGGTCACGGCTGAGTACGAGAAGATCAAGAAGGAACAGGCCGGCAAGATGGAATACAAGGTCCGCCACATCCTCGTCGAAGACGAGAAGACGGCGAACGACCTGCTGGCCCAGATCAAGAGCAACAAGAGCAAGTTCAACGACTTGGCCAAGAAGAATTCCAAGGACCCCGGCAGCGCCGAAAAGGGTGGCGACCTGGGTTGGGCTCCCCCGACCAACTACGTCCAGCCGTTCGCGCAAGCCGTGACGCAGCTGAAGAAGGGCGAACTGGTCGACAAGCCGGTGCAAACCCAGTTCGGCTGGCACATCATCATGGTCGACGACACCCGTCCGGTGGAATTCCCGCCGCTCGACCAGGTGCGCCCGCAGCTGGAAGAAATGCTGCGCCAGCAAACCCTGGCCGACTACCAGAAGGAACTGCGCGAAAAGGCCAAGATCCAGTAAGCCTTGCCGCACAGATGAAAAATGCCCGCGCAAGCGGGCATTTTTTCGCCTGCATTTCCTGGGCCGGGCCGGCTCCCCGCCCGCTAGGCCAGCGCCTGCCTCAGATGGGCATTCCAGAGAGGCCCCTCCAGCAGCGGTGACAGGTGACCGTAGCGCCCCGCCACACTCACCTGAACGACATTGCCGGGATACGGGAGCTGCGCCTGGGCGGCCGGATCATCCGGCGCGAACAGCTCGTCCGACGCGCAACGCAGCCAGCGCATGGGTGTGGCCGACTCCAGCAGCGCGCCGCGCGCGTCGTAGCGGCAGGCCGACGTCCTGAGCGCCGCCATGGACCAAGGCGAGAAGCTCGCCGCCCAGGCCCCAGCCTCGGCCCGCAAGCGCGGCGCCACGTCGGACTCGCCAGCGTCGGCCAGCCACCGGGCATAGCCGTAGCGGCGCAAGGTCGCACAGCGCAGTTCGACCCATTCGTTCCACGCATCCGCATCGTCCGAGTCAATCGCAGCAGCGAGTCGCCGCAGGCGCTGCGCGTCCGCCATGCTGCCGCCGCCGCGCGGCGCCGAGGCCAGCGCCACGACCCGTCCGACGGATAGCGGCGCGGCCACCGCCCACTGGAAAGCTTGGTAACCGCCAAAGGAATAGCCCACCACGGCATCCAGCCGTTCGACGCCGATCGCGCGCAGCCATTCCCCCTGCAGGCGCACGCCATCGGCGATCGATACGGCTGGAAACGCGCTGGCCGCGGCGCCGGTCGGCGCGCTGCTGCCAAAGCACGATCCCAGTGCGTTGGGCGCCAGCACGCAGGTGTCGCGCGTGTCCAGCGCCGCCCCCGGCCCCAACCAGGGGCTGGCCCAGCCGGCATCGGGATAGACCTCCCCCTCGTCCGTCCTCAAGGCCTGCTGGCTGCCCGATATGCCATGCAGCAGCAACACCACGGCACGCGCGCGCTCTGGCGGCGGGCCGTAGCGGGCCCAGGCCAGCCGGGCTGGCGCCAAGGCCTCGCCACTGTCCAGCGGCAGGGAGTCGACCTGCGCCACGCCAGCGGCATGATCGATGAGCTGGTTTGCGGCCACCGGCGGCTCCTAGACGGGACGCTCGCCCATGACCGTCGTGCGGTAGATCGTGCGCCGCATGCTGGCTGGCAGTTCGCGGGTGGTGGCCTTGTGCATCACGCAGCGGTTGTCCCACATGACCACGTCGCCCGGTTCCCATTGCAGCGCGTACTGGTACTTCTCCTGCGTGCAATGCGCGAACAAGCGTTCCAGCAGTTCCTGGCTGTCCGCCTCGCCCCAGCCGGATACTTCGGCGGTCATGCCAGGGTGCACATACAGCGCCTTGCGACCCGTCTCCGGATGCGTGCGCACGATGGGGTGTTCCACGTCGGGCGTGCCTGCCAGTTGGCTGGCGTCCATCTTCACCTGGGTGCCCTCCTCGGCCCTGGTGTTCTTGGGCCGGTAGCGGTGCACTGCCTGCAGGCCCGCCAGCTGGGATTGGACGGCGCCGTCCAGTTCCTCGTAGGCCCGGTACATATTGATGAACAAGGTGTTGCCGCCTTCCGGCGGTATCAGTTGGGCATTGAGGATGGTGGCCTTGGCCGGACATTCGCGGAAGGCGAAATCCGAATGCCAGTACGAACCGCCGTCGGCGATGCCTGCCGGCACGCCGTTCTTGACCTCGTTGGACAGCACGAATATCTCGGGATACTCAGCGTGGTTGTACTGGGCCAGCACGTGAATATCCAGCTCGCCCAGGCGACGGCTGAAGCGCAACTGGCCTTCGGGCGACAGGCGCTGGTTCTTGAAAACCAGCAACTGATGGCGCAGGAACAGCGCGTTCACATCCTCGAACGCCGCGTCGTCCAGCGTTTCCAGATCCACGTCATGCACGGCCGCGCCGATCAGCGGGCTCAGGGGTATCGCATTCATCATGGGGCTCCTGCCTAGGTTCAGGGAAGACGGTGCACGCGGGCCTCGGTGCGCACCAGCGGCTCCGCGCCGTGCTCGCCGATCAACACCGGGTACTCCAGCCGCATGCCGCCCAGGCCCGGGCGGTACAGGTGCGTGCCCAGCGCCACCACCATGCCGGGCGTGACGAGGTCGCGGCTGCGCAGGTTGATGAAGGGCCGGGTACGCGCGCAGGTGCCCAGGCCATGGCCGAACAGGGGCAGGCCGAACTCGCTCAAGCCATGCTTTTCGAACACGGCGATGCCACGGCTGGCACACTCCGCTATCGGCCTGCCGGGCGTCAGGGACGCCAACATGGTCTGTACGGTTTCTTCCCAACAATCGATCAGCTTGCTCTGCGCCGGGTCCGGCTTGCCCAGGAACACGGGCAAGGCGGTATCGGCCATATAGAGATCCAGCAGCGGATGCAGGTCCAGGATCACGAATTCGTTCGGCCGGATCGCGCGGTCCGTCGCCTGCTGGGTGACGCCCCGCAGGAAGCCCGTGCGCTCGCCCGCGCCGACTTCGGTGCCGCCCGTCACGGCCCAAGACCAGGTGCTGCCCCGCCGCCGGATTGCACGCTCGATCTCGCCGGCGATCTCGTTCTCGGTCGCCCCGGCCCGCACCGCGTTCATGCCCTGCTCGAAGCCGTAGTCCGATACCTCCGCCGCATGGCGCAGGCGCTCGATCTCGGCCGCGTCCTTGATCAGCATGACGTCGTCGATCACGTCCACGCCATTCTCGAACTTGATGTCGGGCAAATGGCTGGTCAGGTCGAAGTATTCGGCGGCCGTCAGCATGCCCGGCGCCACCTGCGCCGCCCCCGGGTGCGACAGGTCCAGCGCGACCTTGCCCCGCGTCAACCCGTGGTGCTCCAGACGCTGGCGTATCAGTTGCGGAAAGTCCGAGAACTCGAACTCGTACATCTCCATCTGATGGCCTTCGGCCCGCACGCGCGAGGCGTCCATGGCCCAGTAGATGAACTCGCAATGCCCGTCGGCGGTGACCAGCACGGCGCCGCGCCAGGGCATGAACGCGCCGCTCAGGTAATGCAGCGCGCCCTGGCGGGTGCCCAGGTAGGCGTCAAAGCCGAGTTCGCGCGCGTGCTGGGCGACGCGCTTGCGGCGGGCCTGAAAATCGATGGACTGCATGTGTCACTCCTCTTTGGGGATTCAGGAAACCGATGCGCCGGAAGCCTTGACCACGGGCGCCCATTTCTCGGTTTCGTCGGCGGTGAAGCGGGCGAAGTCGTCGGGCTTGCTGGCTACAGGGTCGGCGGCCTGAGACACCAATTGCTCCCGCACGCGGGGATCGGCCAGCGCCCGGGCGATTTCCTGCTGCAGGCGTTCGACGATGGGGCGCGGCGTGCCTGCGGGCGCGAACACGCCTATCCAGGACGTCATGGCGTAGCCAGGCAGGGTTTCGGCCACGGTCGGCACGTCGGGCGCGGCCGGGGAACGCTGCGGACCGGTCACGGCGATGGCGCGCAGCTTGCCGGCCTTGATCAGGGGCTGGGCGATGACCAGGCTGTCGAAGGCCAGGTCGGCCTGCCCACCGATCACGTCGGTGAGCGCGGGCAGGCTGCCCTTGTAAGGGATGTGCTGCATCTGCACGCCCGCCATCTCGTTGAACAGCTCGCCGGACATGTGCATCGAAGTGCCGCTGCCGCCCGAGGCGCGGTTGAGCTTGCCGGGGTTGGCTTTGGCGTAGGCGATCAGGTCCGCCACCGAGTAGATGGGCAGCTTGGGGTTGACCACCACGACCAGTGGATACGACACGACCTGCGTTACCGCCGCGAAGTCCTTCAGCGGCTGGAACGGCATGGACTTGTACAGGGTCTGGTTGATGGCATTGGTGCCTATCGTGCCCATCAGGATGGTGTAGCCGTCCGGGGCCGCCTTGGCCACGGCGTCCGCGCCGATGTTGCCGCCCGCTCCGGGCTTGGCCTCGACGATGACCGACACGCCCATGCTCTGGGTCATGCGTTCGGCCAGCAGGCGGGTGACGATCTCAGTGGGCCCGCCGGCCGCGGCGGGCACCACGAAGCGGATCGGTTTGCTGGGATAGGCCTCGGCCGCGCTGGCGGCGGAAGTGGCCGCCATTCCCGCCGCCAGGGCGCATGCGCCCAAGGCGCTCAGTAGTCTCCTGCACATGGCATGTCTCCGTTGTTGCGGGACGTACCAGGCGTGTGCCCTGGTCGACCCATCTAATTAACGAACAATTGTTCGCTAATTGGCATTTTATGGGGATTGCGGCGGATGTCAAACTACAATCGAACTTCCAACGACAAGACCGCCGATACATGGACACGACATTGCCGGAACCGAAAGAAAGGAAAGAGGAGTTTCTGGACAGCCTGGCCAATGGCCTGCAATTGCTGCAGATCTACGCCACGGGCGTGGCCAGCGTGACCGTGCAGGAAGCTGCCGAACAGCTGGACGTGACGCGCGCGGCATCGCGGCGCATCCTGCTGACGCTGGAAAAGCTGGGCTATGTGCGCCAGGACGGCAGGGATTTCTCGCCCACGCCCAAGGTCATGGACCTGGGATACGCCTATTTCGCTTCGCTCAGCCTGCCCAAGCTGACCCGCGCGACCATGCGCGAAGTCGCGCAGACCGTGGGCGAAACCTGCTCGCTGGGCGTGCTGGACCGGCAACACGTCGTATTCCTGGCGCGCGAGGAAGGCCCCAAGCTGCTCAAGCTGGACCTGTCGGTAGGCAGCCGCCTGCCCGCCTACGCCCATTCGCTGGGCCGCACGCTGCTATCCACGCTGGATGACGAAGCGCTCGACGAGTACCTGGAGAACGCGGACCTCAAGCGCCTGACGCCCTACACGACGGTGTCGCGCAGCGCCTTGCGCAAGCTGATCCGGCAGGTGCGCCAGGACGGCTACTGCATTTCGGTCAGCGAATTGGTGGACGGTTTTGCGGGCGTGGCCGTGCCGCTCTACAACCACGAAGGCAAGGCCGTGGCGGGCCTGAGCGTCAGCATGGTGCTCGGATCGCGCGAACCCGAGGAATTGAAGCGGCAGCATCTGCCGGCCTTGCAGCGCGCGGCCGCCGCCATCCGCGACATGATGCCGCGCAGCACCATCTGATCTGGATCGGGCGGCAGGACGGCCTCAGCCGCCCTGCTCGCCCAGCAAGGTTTTCAGTCCGTCTTCATCCAGCACCGTCACGCCCAATTCTTGCGCCTTGGCGAGCTTGCTGCCGGAATCTTCGCCGGCCACCAGATAGGCCGTCTTCTTGGACACCGAACCGCTGACCTTGCCGCCGGCGGCCTGGATGCGCATCGAGGCTTCTTCGCGCGTCCAGTTGGGCAGGGTGCCGGTCAGCACGAAGGTCTTGCCGGCCAGGGTGGTCGCTTGCGGCGCCGCCTCGGCCACGGGATTCACGCCCTGCGCCTTGAGCTGTTCGATCACGTCGCGGTTGTGCTGCTCGGCGAAGAAGCGGCGGATCGAGGCCGCCACCACCGGACCCACATCGGGCACGGAGGACAAGGCGTCCTCATCGGCGTCCATGATGGCGTCGATGCTGCCGAAATGGCGCGCCACGTCGCGCGCCGTGGTCTCGCCCACGTGGCGGATGCCCAGCGCGTACAGCAGGCGGTTCAAGGCCGGCGCGCGCGCCTTGTCGATGGCGGCCACCAGATTGTCGGCGGACTTCTGGCCCATGCGGTCCAGCCCCACCAACTCCAGCGGGCGCAGGCTGTACAGGTCAGCCAGGGTCTTGACCCGGCCGCTGTCGACCAGCTGGTCCACCAGCTTCTCGCCCAGGCCTTCGATATCCAGCGCCTTGCGGCTGGCGGCATGCCAGAGCGTCTGCTTGCGCTGCGCGCCGCAGAACAGGCCGCCGGTGCAGCGCGCGATGGTCTCGTCTTCCAGGCGTTCGATGGCGGAGCCGCAAATCGGACAGGCCGTGGGCATGACGAATTCGCGCGCGTCGTCTGGCCGCTTTTCCAGCACCGGGCCCAACACTTCGGGAATCACGTCGCCCGCGCGGCGCACGATGACCGTATCGCCGATGCGCACGTCCTTGCGGCGGATCTCGTCTTCGTTGTGCAGCGTAGCGTTGGTGACGGTGACCCCGCCCACGAACACCGGCTTCAGGCGCGCGACCGGCGTGATGGCGCCGGTGCGGCCCACCTGCACCTCGATATCGAGCAAGGTGGTGGTGGCCTCTTCCGCGGCGAACTTGTGCGCCAGCGCAAAGCGCGGCGCACGCGCCACGAAGCCCAGCACCTTTTGCGCCGGCAGCGAGTCCACCTTGTAGACCACGCCGTCGATGTCGTAGGGCAACTCGGGCCGCAGCTTGCCGACCTTTGCGTAGAAGGCCATCAGGCCCTCGGCGCCGCTGGCGCGGTGGTTGTGCTTGACGTTGACCGGCAGGCCCAGCGAGGCCAGCCAATCCAGCATGGCGCCATGGGATTTCTCGGGCAACTGCGAGGCCTCGGCCGCGCCCGCCGACGCTTCGGCGAACAGGCCGCCTTGCGTGCCCGCCAAGCCCTGCACCTCACCCCAGCCATAGGCAAAGAAACGCAGCGGCCGCTTGGCGGTGATGCGCGGATCCAGCTGGCGCAGGCTGCCCGCGGCGGCATTGCGCGGATTGACGAAGACTTTTTCGTCGCGCTTGGCCTGGGCCTGGTTCAGTTTTTCGAAGTCGGCGCGGTTCATCAGGACTTCGCCGCGGACTTCCAGCACCTTGGGGAAGGTCCCCTTGAGCTGCAGCGGGATCGCCTTGATGGTGCGGATATTCGAGGTGACATCCTCGCCGGTCTGGCCGTCGCCGCGGGTGGCGGCCTGCACCAGGCGGCCATCCTCGTAGCGCAGGCTGATCGCCAGCCCGTCCAGCTTGAGTTCGCAGAAGTAATCGGCTTGCTGCGCCGGACCCAGCAGGCCCGCGCCGCGCAGCGTGTCGGTGACGCGGCGGTCGAAAGCCGCCACGTCCTCTTCGTCGAAGGCGTTGCCCAGCGACAGCATCGGCACCACGTGGCGCACGCTGCCAAAGGCGGAGACGGGCGCCGCGCCCACGCGCTGCGTGGGCGACTCCGGCGTCACCAGTTCCGGATGCTCGGCCTCCAGGGCCTGCAGTTCGCGCATCAGTCCGTCGTACTCGGCATCCGAGATCGACGGTTCGTCGTAGACGTAATAGCGAACGTTGTGCTGTTCGATTTCGGCGCGCAAGCGCGCCGCGGCCTGCGCCGCGCTTTCACCGCCAGACGTGCTGTTCATTTACGCAAACACCCTTAGGGCGCGCTCGCTGCCGGCGGGCAGGCCCGCTTGTTCAAGCTGGCCGAACAGCACCTGGAGGCGCTCGTCGATGACCGTTTCCGAACCATCGGCCAGCGGCTTGCCCTGATCGTCGACCAGGTCCGCGCGCAGGCGGGCAGCCAGGTCGCGGCCCACATCGACCATGCGGCCGAAAGCGCGCTCGTCCGCCGGGCTGCAGGGCACGTCCAGCAGCAGGTACAGGCGTTCGATTCCGCCCATGCCGGCATCGAACGCCGCGCCGTCGCCGCGCGCCAGGGTGAAGCGGGCCACGCCATTTTCCGCCGGCCAGGCCAGGCGGCTGCCGTCCGAGACGAAACCGAGGTCGCGCGCCACCGACAGCACTTCGGCGGCGGGTTGGGCCGTGCCCAGCAACAAGGTCAGGCCGACCTGGGTATCCAGGGCGGCGCAGGTGTCGTCCAGGCGGGCGCCTTGCTCCAGCACGGCCTGCTGGTCCGGACCTTCAATGGTGGCGTCGAAGCGCTCGGCCATGTCCTGGGCGCGGGCCCAGGCTTGGGACCATTCGATGGCGGTCAGCGGACCGCTGCGGTTGGCCAGCAGCACGGCCAGTTGCATGGACGCATAGGATTCGCCGGCATGGACACGCGCACGGTGGCGGCGCTGGTCGGTTTCCGCGAACACGCGCATGGGCTTGCGGCCGACGTGGCGCAGGCTTTGCATGTAGGGCAGCAAGTCGGCGCCGCGCACGGTGTCGGCGAAGTTGATCTCGATGACCACTTCGCAGGCGGGATCGGGTTCTTCGGTATCGTCGGCATCGCTGCCGGGATCGACCGGCGCCGGCTGGCCGGGCTGGGCACGAGGGGTCTCGCCGCCCATGCCGGGTTCGCGGCGCGCCGCCGCGGCGCCCGCAGCCGACGCAGCGCCGGTTGCCGCGCCCGCCCCCAACAGCGGATCCTGTTCGGTGGAGGGGAAATGGGTCTGCATCTTGCGCCGGACACGCCGGTCCTGCCACCAGTTGAATCCCAGCACCAGCAGTATCAGCAATACGCCCAGGGCTATCAGCCCGATCTGCAAATCACTCATGTATAAATCCCGCGCCGAAACCCCGACGCCCTTCTGAATATTGGGTTTATGCCGCTTCGGAGGCCATCATCTGGACGGCCGAGTCTATGTCTACCGCAACGATACGCGAAACCCCTTGCTCTTGCATGGTTACACCGATCAGTTGCTTGGCCATCTGCATCGCGATCTTGTTGTGCGAGATGAACAGGAACTGGGTCTGCTCGCTCATGTTGGCGACCAGATTCGCGTAGCGTTCCGTGTTGGCGTCGTCCAGCGGCGCGTCCACCTCGTCCAGCAGGCAGAACGGCGCGGGGTTGAGCTTGAACAGCGCGAACACCAGGGCGGTCGCGGTCAGGGCCTTTTCGCCGCCGGACAGCAGGTGGATGGTGCTGTTGCGCTTGCCCGGAGGCTGGGCCATGACCTGCACGCCGGCGTCGAGGATTTCCTCGCCCGTCATGCTCAGCTTGGCCTCGCCGCCGCCGAACAGCTTGGGGAACAGCTCGCCGAAGTGGCCGTTGACGACGTTGAAGGTCTCTTGCAACAGCTCGCGCGTCTCGCGGTCGATCTTGCGGATGGCGTCCTCGAGGGTCTCGATGGCGCTCATCAGGTCCTGGTTTTGCGAATCCAGGAAGCCCTTGCGCTCGCGCGAGGTGTTCAATTCGTCCAGCGCGGCCAGGTTGACCGAGCCCAGGGATTCGATCTGGCGCGAAATGCGGCCCACTTCGGACTGCAGCCAGCTGGCGCGGCGCCATTCGTCGGACTGGTTGGCCAGGTCCTGGGCCAATGCCTCGCGGTCGACTTCGCGCGCATTCAGCTGTTCGGTGAACTGCTCCTCGGCCAGGCGGGCGGCCTGTTCCTGCAACTGCAATTCCATGATGCGGGCGCGCCGCGGTTCCAGCGTCTGTTCCTGCTGCAGGCGGTCTTCGTCCGCGCCGCGCAGCAGGGCCGCCAGGTTTTCGAGTTCCTGGCGCGCGCGCGACAGCGCTTCCTCGCGCTCGGCGCGCGCTTCCAGGGCGTCCTGCAGGCCGGCTTGGGAGGCCGAGGCGTCCAGCTCGGCCAGGTCCACCAGCAACTGCTCCAATTCGACGCTGCCGCGTTGGCTCTGGTCGGCGGCCAATTGCTGGTTGCGCTGCAGGTCGGTGATGCGGACCTGGATGCCGCGTTCGGCGAATTCGGCTTCCTGGGCGGCGCGTTCGAGTTCGCGCAGGCCGGCGCGGGCCGCTTCGGCCTGGGCCGCCAGGGTTTCGCCGTCGATCTCGGCATCGGCGAAACGGGATTGGTGTTCGGCCAGCTCTTCGTCCAGAGCCTCGAAGCGGGCCTCGGCCTCTTCGCGGGCAGCGCGCAGGTCCTCTTCCTGGACCTTGATTTCTTCCAGGTCCTGGCGCAGTCGCGAGGCGCGCTCGCCGGATTGCTCGGCCTGCTGCTGCAGGCGCGAGTGCTCCAGCTGGATGTCATGCACCCGGCGAGTGACTTCCGCCACGCGCTGGCGCGCCGGGGCAATGGCCTGGGACACCTGCTGCCAGGCGACTTCGGCGCGGGCGACCGCGGCGCGCGCCTGGTCGGCAATCAGCTGCTGCGCCTTGATCTCGCGCTGCAGGTTCTCGATTTCCTGCTGGCGCGCCAACAGGCCGGCCTGCTCGGAATCCGGCGCGTAGAAGCGCACGCTGTGGGCGTCGACCAGGTGGCCGGCCTTGACCACGCAGGCACCGCCCGCGGGCAGACTGGCGCGCATGGCCAGGGCCTGGGTCACGTCGGTGGCCGTGTAGATGCCGCCCAGCCACTCGTTGAGTAGTGTGCGCAGGTCGGGATCGGTGATGCGCAGCAGGCTGGCCAAGGACGTCAGGCCGGCAGGCGCGGCGGGCGCCGGCGCCGCGACCGGCAACTGGTAGAAGGCCAGACGGGCTGGCGGCGCATCCTCGGCGAAGGCGCGGGCCCAATCCAGGTTGCGCACTTCCATGGAGGCCATGCGCTCGCGCAGGGCGGCTTCCAGGGCGGTTTCCCAACCGGGTTCGATGTGCAGCTTCTGCCACAGGCGCGACAGCCCGGCCAGCTCATGCTTGGCCAGCCAGGGTTCCAGCGCCCCCTGCTTCTGCACGTCTTCCTGCAGCTTCACCAGGGCCGACAGGCGGGCCTCCAGGCGCGCCAGGTTCTGCACGTCGGTCTGGGCGGCGGCCTGGGCGCGGCTGCGCTCGGCATCCGCTTCCGGCACGCGGCCTTCCAGGGTGGCCAGCGCTTCCTGGGCTTCCTCGAGCTGGTCCTCGCCGGCGACACGGTCGCCGGCCAGTTGCTCCAGGCGCACCGGATCAGGGCTGTGCAGTTCACGCAATTCCTGCTGCAGGCGCTCGCGGCGCTGGTCCAGCGCCTGCATCTGGCGGTCGGCGTCGCGCTGCGACTGGGCCACCAGGGCCAGATTCTGTTCGACGCGGGCCAGCGCGGCGCGCATCTCGTCGCGCCCCGAGGCGGCTTCGCGCACCCGCTGCTCCACGGCCGGCAGCGCGGCCTGGGCGTCCTCGGCCTTGGCCCGCGCCTCTTCGGTGCGGGCGGCGCCCGCGGCCAGGTCTTCCTCGGCCTGGGCGATCTGTTCGGTGCAATGTTCGCGCTGGGCGGTCCACTCGCCGATCTGCTGCTGCAGCTGGTCGCGGCGCGCCTGCAGGCGGTTGCGGGAATCGACCACGTGGCGGATTTCGGCTTCCAGGCGGCTGACCTGCGCGTTGGCCTCGTACAGCCCGCCCTGGGCGGTATGCACCGCGTCGCTGGCGGCGTAATGGGCCTGGCGGCGGGACTCCAGCGCAGCTTCGCCCGCCCGCAGGCCGGCGATGGCGGCTTCCAGCTCGTTCTGGGCCTGCGCCATCTCCTGGGCCTTCTTGGCGCGTTCTTCGCGCGCCCCGGTTTCCTTCAGGAACCACAGCGCGTGCTGCTTCTTTTCACCGTCGGCCTGGAGCTCGCGGTAGCGCGTGGCCACTTCGGCCTGCGCCTCCAGCTTTTCCAGCTGGCTGTTGAGTTCGCGCAGGATGTCTTCGACGCGGGTCAGGTTCTCGCGCGTGTCGGACAGGCGGTTTTCGGTCTCGCGGCGCCGTTCCTTGTAGCGCGACACCCCGGCCGCCTCTTCCAGGAACACCCGCAGTTCTTCGGGGCGCGCCTCGATCAGGCGGTTGATCATGCCCTGGCCGATGATGGCGTAGCCGCGGGCGCCCAGGCCGGTGCCCAGGAAGATGTCGTGGATGTCGCGGCGGCGGACCTGCTGGTTGTTGACGAAGTAGCTGCTGGTGCCGTCGCGGGTCAGCACGCGGCGCACCGCGATTTCCGCGTAGGTGCTCCACTGGCCGGCGGCGCGCCCCTCGCTGTTGTCGAACACCATTTCCACCGAGGCCCGCGCCGCCGGCTTGCGGTTGCCGGAGCCGTTGAAAATGACGTCCTGCATGGACTCGCCGCGCAGTTCCGAGGCCTTGGCCTCGCCCAGCACCCAGCGCACGGCATCAATGATGTTCGATTTTCCGCAGCCATTGGGACCCACCACACCCACCAGTTGGCTGGGCACGGGAATCACGGTGGGATCGACGAAGGACTTGAAGCCGGCGAGTTTTAGCTGAGTAAGACGCACAATACGATGACGACGGGGTGGGTTGAACGAAAGGCGTTAACGGACCTGCCGCACAGATTGCAAACCGGCCCCTGGAGGGCCGGCTTACACATGGGTCGTATGATACCGCAGGCAGTCTGTCCCCAAACGTCAGCAAGGGTCAAGACGAGTTGTCCCTGAGGCTTGCCGGCGGTCAACCCGCGGGCAAACGCTCAATGGCCGCCACCTGAGGTCCGGCTATACTCCCTGACACTTTTTTGCGCGACACATAAATTTTCACGCGGACTGGCCGGGGCCAGGCCTGAGAACGGGGACATTCTTGAAACGTGGTTTCTATCTGGTCATGGCCGCGCAGGCCTTCTCGTCATTGGCGGACAACGCGCTGTTCATTGCAGCCATCGCCTTGATACAGGAGCTGCATGGGCCGGACTGGATGGCGCCCATGATGAAGTGGTCGTTCGCGCTGGCCTATGTGGTCCTGGCCGCCTTCGTCGGGGCGCTGGCGGATTCCTTCCCCAAGGGCCGCGTGATGTTCTCCACCAACGCGCTGAAGGTGGTCGGCTGCATGCTGATGTTCTCGTATGCCAGCATCGGCGTCGCCCCCCAGTACCAGACCTACCTGATCTGCGCGGCATACGCCATTGTCGGCATCGGCGCCGCGGCCTATTCCCCCGCCAAGTACGGAATCGTCACCGAAATGCTGCCCCCGACCATGCTGGTCAAGGGCAATAGCTGGATCGAGGGCCTGACGGTCTTCTCCATCATCCTGGGCACGGTGCTGGGCGGCGTGCTGATTTCGTCCTCTGTCTCCAGCGCCCTGCTCAGCCATTCCTTCATCGGCAAGCTGGTCCACACCCCGGCCGAAGCCGCGATCCTGGTCATCGCCTTCGTCTACCTGCTGGCGGCGCTGTGCAATCTGCTGATTCCGCATACCCACGTGCGCTACCCGCCGCAGCAGAAGAACCCGGTGCGGCTCATCCGCACGTTCTGGGGCTATGTCTGTGTGCTCTGGAAAGACAAGCTGGGCCAGATCTCGCTGGCCGTCACCACCCTGTTCTGGGGCGCCGGCGCCACCCTGCAGCTGATCGTCATCGAATGGGGCCGCAGCCACCTGGGATACCAACTGGACAAGGCCTCGATGCTGATGGGCGTGGCTGCGCTGGGCACGGTGGTCGGCTCCATCCTGGCGGGCCGCATTCCGCTGCGGCGCGCGCTGGCCGTGCTGCCGGTCGGCGCCGCGATGGGCCTGGTCGTGCTGCTGATGCCGCTGGTCTACTCGCCCTGGAGCGTCTACCTGCTGCTGCTGATCACGGGCGGCCTGGCCGGCTTCTTCGTGGTGCCGATGAATGCGCTGCTGCAGCATCGCGGCCACGTGCTGCTGTCGGCCGGCCATTCCATCGCCGTGCAGAACTTCAACGAACAGCTCAACATCCTGCTGATGGTCGCCATGTACACGCTGCTGCTGTGGCTGCAGCTGCCCATCAACATCATCATCGTCATCTTCGGCACCGTGGTCGCCGTGCTGATGGTGGTCTTCATGCGCTGGAGCAAGCGCAACCTGCAGGCCAACCCCGAACTGCACGACCAGATCGGCCAGGAAGGCCACGGCCGCGCGCTGGATTCCTCGCACTAGGTCGGCGCAGCGGTTCCGCAGCAACGAAAAACCGGGCCGAGGCCCGGTTTTTCGTTGCCCGCCTTTCAGTGCGCCGGGCTCAGCCCAGCCGCGCCACCGTCAGGCGCAGATCCTGCCAGGCGCGCGCCTTCTCGCTGGGACTACGCAGCAAATAGGCCGGGTGGTAGCTGACGACCACCGGAATCTCCACACCCTCGTCCGTCTTCAACTGATGGATGCGCCCGCGCAAGCTGCCTATCGTGGCGTCCGTGCCCAGCAGCGTCTGGGCGGCGAAACGGCCCAGCACCAGGATCCGCTCAGGCTTGAGCAGCGCGATCTGGCGCATCAGGTAGGGGCTGCAAGCCGCGATTTCCTCCGGCTTGGGATTACGGTTGCCGGGCGGGCGGCACTTGATGACGTTGGTAATGAACACGTCGCGCTCGCGGCTCATGGACACCGACGACAGCATGGCGTCCAGCAACTGGCCCGAGCGGCCCACGAAGGGCTGCCCTTGTCGGTCCTCTTGTTCGCCCGGCGCCTCGCCCACCACCAGCCAGCGCGTGGGCTGGCCGCCATGGCCGAAGACCGCGTTGCGGCGGCCCTTGCACAGGCCACAGGCAGCGCAGGCGACGACCTGTTCGTGCATTTCTTCCAGCGTGGCATTGCGGATCGCTTCGGCCACGGGTACCGGTGGCGGGGGCGCAGCCTCCTCCGCCGCCTTGGGCACAGGACGCGGCGGCGGGCCGCTGCGGTTCAGGATCGAAGCCGGTATGCCGGGACGGCCGGAAGCAGGCGCGGCTGGAGCCGATGCTGCGGGAGCCGGCGCTTCAGAAACTGGCGCCGCGGCGGCCGGTGCAACTGCTGCCGGCATTGGTGCCTCAGCGGATGGCGGCGCAAGCGGCGGCGAGCCGACCGCGGGCGCCTGCGCACCTTCCGTCAAAACTTCCTTGGAAACAGGGACTTGCGGTTCAACTGCGGGCCGACTGGGCGCGGGCGCCGGGCGCAGCCACAGCCGCTCCATGCCGATCTCGCGCAGCCAGATGCGCTGCAGCGGGTTGACGCGAGGCGCGGCCGATGGCGACGCTGCTGTGGGCTGGCTCATGCCGCCGCTCCGTCCGTCGCGAAACGCTTCTGCATGACCAGGGCGTCTTCCCTGCCGCCTTTTTCGGCCGGGTAATAGCCCCGCCGCACGCCGATCTGCAAATACCCGTGCCGCTTGTAGAAATTGATGGCCGACTCGTTGGAGGGGCGCACTTCCAACAGCACGCCCTCCATGCCGCGTTCACGCGCCTGCTGCTCGCACCAGCCGAGCAGCACGCCGCCCAGGCCCTGGCGGTGCAGCGGCTTAGCCACGGCGATCACCAGCAGGTGCGCCACGTCGGGCGCGAACATGAGGACGCAGAACCCCGCCAGCTTGCCTTCGCGCCGCAGCACCCAGGCGCCATAGCCGGCCGCCAGGGCATCAGCGAAATTGCCGCGGGTCCAGGGAAAGGCCTGCACGTGCGCCTCCAGCGCCACGACCTCGTCCAGATCGGCATCGGTCATCGGCTGGGGCACCCAGGGCGCCAACGACGGCTGGGCCTTGGGATTGCCGCCCTCCCCGCGCATGCGCTCGGCGGTGGTGAACGCCACCTTGTCGCGCACATAGAGCGGCGCGGCCAGCTCGGGCGCCACGGCCTCGCCCCGCATCCAGCCCTGCCGCGCCAGGCGGGCGACGCTAGCCGCTTCCGGCCGCCGCGCGCTGTCCGCGCGGCGCCACTCTGCGGGATGCTCCATGTCGGACGCGTAGGCATCCCATGCGTCGCCAGCCAGCAGCAGTTCCAGCGGCTGGCCCGCAGCGGCCGACCAGGCCGGCAGATGATGGGCAGTCCAGGGCACGACTTCGGCCGCGGCGATAAGCAGGGGCGCCTGCAGGACTTCCCACGAGATTTCACCGTCCGCAACGCCCGCCTGGCGGTAGACGGCCAGATAGACTTCGTTCATGCGGGCATCCAGCGCCACCACGATCGCATCCGCCGGCGTCGCCTCCACCTGTGCGGCGACCGCCTGATGAGAGACAATGGGAAGTACCGGGATGCCCAGGCCCAGGCCCATGCCTTGAGCCACTCCGCAGGCCACCCGCAGGCCGGTGAATCCGCCCGGACCCTGGCCAAAAGCCACCGCATGCAAGGCGGCAGGCGCCAGTCCGGACTCCGCCAGCAGCTCGTTGGCCATGGGCAAGAGCCGTTCCGCGTGCTCCTGGGAACCTTCATGCTCCCTGACGCTGACCTCCAGGCGGCCATCGACCGCCCGCAACAGGGCCACGCCGCAACGGGACGAAGAGGTTTCCAAAGCCAGCAGGTTTAGTTCCATAGATGCAGATTGTACGAAATACCGTGAGTCCGCCCCCGGTTATCAGGCTGATGCCGGGGGGATTTCAACCATGGTTCGCAATGTGTAATATCTTGTGAACGCCCACTAGCCGCTGGTTCTCGCCACTGTTACATTTCCGGCCATGAATACGCAAAACACCACTCCCACCCGAAAAATCCTCGTCGTCGACGATGATCCGCGCTTGCGCGATTTGCTGCGTCGGTATTTATCCGAGCAGGGATTCAACGTTTTCGTTGCCGAAGACGCCAAAGAGATGGGCAAACTCTGGCAACGCGAGCATTTCGACCTGCTCGTGCTGGATCTGATGCTGCCCGGGGAAGATGGCCTGTCCATCTGTCGCCGGCTGCGCGGTGGTCACGACAATACCCCCATCATCATGCTGACGGCCAAGGCGGAAGAAATCGACCGCATCGTCGGCCTGGAAATGGGCGCGGACGATTACCTGTCCAAACCGTTCAATCCCCGGGAACTGCTGGCGCGGATCAACGCGATCCTGCGCCGCCGCGGCACCGAGGAACATCCCGGCGCCCCCAGCCAGGAAAACGAATCCATCGCCTTCGGCCCCTACACGCTGAACCTGTCCACCCGCACGCTCACGCGCAACGGCGAACAGGTGCCGATCACCACCGGCGAATTCTCGGTGCTGAAGGTGTTCGCCCGCCATCCCAAGATCCCGCTGTCGCGCGACAAGCTCATGGAACTGGCGCGCGGCCGCGAATACGAAGCCTTCGATCGCAGCCTGGACGTGCAAATCTCGCGCCTGCGCAAGCTGATCGAGCCGAACCCGTCCAAGCCCGTATTCATCCAGACCGTCTGGGGTCTCGGATACGTGTTTGTGCCGGACGGTGGTAGCTGACCGACTCGCCCGCCCCGGGCAGGAGCGCAGCCTCGTGCCCCGCTTGCGCAGAACCTTCAGGAACCTGACATCACGTTTGCGGCTCGGCTTGTTCGGCCGCACGTTCCTGTTGCTCGCCGCGCTGATGCTCGTCTCCCTGGGCGCGTGGCTACAAGTATTTTTCAGCATGGAGCTGGGACCGCGCGCCAATCAAATGGCGCAGCGGGTGATCACGGCCGTCAATATCACGCGCACCGCGCTGATCTATTCGCATAACGACGAACGCAGCAAGCTCCTGCTGGACCTGGCCACCAACGAAGGCATCCAGGTCTATCCGCGCGAGGTCACCGACTTCGCCGAAGCTCTCCCCGACGACGATTACTGGCAACGCGTTGCCCAGCACATCCGCACGCGCTTCGGCCCGGAAACGCAGATCGCCTGGGGCGTCAACCAGGTGCCCGGCTTCTGGGTCAGTTTCCAGATAGAAAAAGACCTCTACTGGCTGGTGTTCGAGCGCGAGCAGATCGGCCTCACGGGCGGGATCGAATGGCTGGGCTGGGGCGCCACGGCGCTGCTGCTGTCCCTGGTGGGAGCCGCGGTCAGCGTGGGCTTCGTCAACCGGCCGCTGTCGCGGCTGGCCCGGGCCGCCCAGGTGCTGTCGCGGGGCGAAAACCCCGCGCCCCTGCCGGAACAGGGGCCGCTGGAGATCCGCGACCTGAACGCCTCGTTCAACCGCATGGCCAAGGACCTGAGGCAGGCCGAGGCCGACCGCGAACTGATGCTGGCGGGGATCTCGCACGATCTGCGCACGCCGCTGGCGCGCATGCGGCTGGAAATCGAGCTGAGCGGGGTGTCCGAGGACGCCCGCCAGGCCATCGACGAAGATCTGGGCCAGATCGACCACAGCATCGGCCAATTGATGGAGTACGCGCGCCCCGCCGGCACGCTGCCGCAACTGGCCACGGACATCTCCGCGGTGCTGGCGGAACTCTACGAACGTGAACGCAGCCATACCGCATCGCTGGGCGGAGAGCTGGACGCCACGCTTGAACCTGGCCTGCGCGCCCGCATCACGGCGCTGGACCTCAAGCGCGTGGTCAGCAATCTGATCGAGAACGCCCGCCGCTACGGCCGTTCCAGCGACGGCATGGCGCATCTCGTCATGACACTGCAAGCTGAAGGCTCCATGATCGCGATCGAGGTATCCGACCGCGGTCCCGGCATCGCCCCCGAGGACGTCGATCGCCTGCTGCGGCCGTTCTCGCGCGGCGAGGCGGCACGCACCGGCGTCAGCGGCGCGGGACTGGGCCTGGCCATCGTCGAACGCCTGCTCAAGCACGTGGGCGGCTCACTGCGGATGCTGCCCCGCGAAGGCGGCGGCCTGACCGCAAGGATAGAGTTGCCCAAAGCGAAGTTTAGGAATTATCAATTAGACAACGATAATCCATAGCGTAGAATTTATGGTTTGAGGCACAGCCTTAATTCCACCAACAACTGGGAGTAAACATGAAAACTGTTGGCGACAAACTCGAGCCCTTCAAGGTCACCGGCGTCAAGCCCGGCTTCAACCAGCACGAAGAAAACGGCGTGTCGGCGTTTGAAGACATCACCGAAAGCTCGTTCCCCGGCAAGTGGAAGGTCATCTACTTCTACCCGAAAGACTTCACGTTTGTTTGCCCGACCGAAATCGTCGGCTTCAACAAGCTGGCCAAGGATTTCGAAGACCGCGACGCCGTCCTGCTGGGCGGTTCGAGCGACAACGAATTCGTCAAGCTGGCTTGGCGCCGTGAGCACCCGGACCTGAACAAGCTGGGTCACTACCAATTCGGCGACACCACCGGCGCCCTGATCGACCAGCTGGGCGTGCGTGAAAAGGGTGCTGGCGTTGCCCTGCGCGCCACCTTCATCGTTGATCCGGACAACACGATCCAGCACGTTTCGGTGAACAACCTGAACGTCGGCCGTAACCCGGAAGAAGTTCTGCGTCTGCTCGACGGTCTGCAAACCGACGAGCTGTGCCCGTGCAACCGTACGGTTGGCGGCGCTACGCTGTAATTTCCAGCCCGGCCCGGGACCCGCTAGCGGGTCCTGCGCTGGGCTTTAACTGCTCTAGATTATAGGTAAAAGCTATGGAATTTCTTACGACCATTAAGGAACAACTGCCGGATTGGGCCAAGGATATCCGCCTGAATCTGGACGCCGTGATCGCCCGTTCGACCCTGGCTCCCGAAGATGCCGTCGGCGCCGCCCTGTCCGCCGCCTACGCCGCGCGCAGCCCGGTGCTGGTCGAAGCCTTCAAGAGCGGCCTGTCGGAAGGCGACGCCAACGCCGCGCTGACGGCCTCGGCCCTCATGGGCATGAACAACACCTGGTATCCCTACGTCGAAATGACCGGCGACGCCCAATTGAAGAGCCTGCCGGCCCAGCTGCGCATGAACGCCTACGCCACCCACGGCGGCGTGGACAAGAAGCGCTTTGAGCTGTTCGCGCTGGTGGCCTCCATCATCGGCAAGTGCCATTTCTGCGTGGCTTCGCACTACGAGAACCTGAAGAACGACGGCCTGTCGACCGAACAGCTGCGTGACGCCGGCCGCATCGCCGCCGTGGTCAACGCCGCCGCCCTGGCGCTGGCGGCCCAAGGCAAGTAAACAGCCTCGCGCAATAAAAAACCCGCCTGCGATACATGCGCAGGCGGGTTTTTGTTATGCAGGACCGTCGATCGCTTATTTCTTCGGCATGCTCGACGTGGTGGGCAGGCCGTTCGCGGCCCAGGCCTCGACGCCGCCGCGGTACCAGTACACGGTCCAGCCCAGCGTGCCGGCGCGCAGCGCCGCGTTGTAGGCGGAACGATCGTTCATGCCCGCGCCCAGGATCACGACGGGCGCCTTGCGATCGCCGCCGTTGTTCTTCAACAGCCAAGCGTCGAAGCCTTGTTGCAGGTGATCCGTGACGCTGCCATCCGAACCCGCATCCGCCAGCGGATAGCCGATGGGCACCGTGTCGCGCAGCCCGCTGGTGTCGACGATCAGGAGGTTCTTGTCCTTCTTGATCATCCCGACCAGATCGGCGGTCGTGATCACCTGGGCGCGGTAGATCTTGTTAGGCGTCGGACCCTTGTACGGCGCGGTGAACAGCATGGTCGTGGCAGGCACGCCAAAGTCTTTCAGTTCGTCGATGGCGCTGGCAGGCAGGCCCTGCCCCGGCGCCGCCGCTGGCTGCTGACGCGGCGCGGCCGAGCCTGGGGCGCCGCCGCCCTGGGCCGCGACCTCGCCGCCCACGGTGCCCATCTCGATGTCGGAAATCATCACCGCGATGTTTTCGATCAGCTCATAGCACATGGTGATCGAGCCTTCGCGCGGGCTGTACCAGGCATTGAGCTGGCCACAGTCCTTGAACACCACGTTGATCGGGCGCGGCAGCACGTAGCGTTCGCCCAGCAGCTTGATGTTGTTCGAGATCGCTTCGGACAGATTATTCGCAAACAAGTTGCCGATCTTGCGCTTGGACGGCTGGAACACCACCTTCACCGGCGCACCGGGCGCATTCGCCGGCTGCTGGCCTTCGGGCGTCCAGGTGCCCACGCGTGTGTGAGGCGCCAGGATCTTGTTCCAGGCGCGATTCTGCTTGTTGAATTCATCCGCGCAACGCGCCCGGGTCCGGTCCTCCAGCCCGACGTGTTTGGCAATGGACTCGAACACGGCAGGGTTGCCGCCGTACATGATGCAGAGCATGTTGCGAAAGCGCTTCAGGTCGCCAGTGTGCTCGTCTTGCCAGGCCGAGGAGGCGTCGGCCCCCCTGCGTTCGGCCACTTTGCCGCTGTAGTACCACTGCAAGGCCGCGTACTTCGCCGCGTCCTGCGCCATCGTGTTCACTTCCTTGTTGTCCGACGGATACATGGTCGGCTCGACGATCTGCAGCGCCGAGTAGATGTCGACCGCGTCCTCTTCCGCCCCCGTCGAGGGCAGCTCCAGCTCGCCGATCAGCGCGTGCCCGAACTCGTGCATGAAGATGCTGCGCATGATGCCGATGTACACCGACACGATGCGCATGGTGTCGCCGCCAAAACGCGGATAGGGGCCTTCCCCCGGCAAGGCCGGGTTGTAGTCGCCGCCGCCCTGTCCAGCGGCCGGAGCCGGCGCCTGGGGTTTTTGCGCCGTGCCCCCGCCTGCGTTGCCGCCGCGCGCGGGCAAGGTGCCGGCCGCCGGCGCCGCGCCGGATTGGCCGCCGGTCATCGTGACCTTGAAGTCGGCAACGCCGAAGGTGCCTACGTCGTAGGCCATGATGCCCAACTCGGCGCCCGTGGCGGGCTCATTGCTGACATCGCCGATCTGCTGGCCGTTCACGATGAAACGGGCCGCGCCGGGCAGTTCGACCACTCTGATGCGGTCGGTACCGTCCAGCTTCGCTATGTTGGGCAGCGACGCGATGTCGCGGCGATTCTGGCCCTGCAGACAGAACAGCAGCGTGTTCTTGTCGGCCGTGAGTTCGAGCAGGCACAGGCTCTTGTTGGCGCGGTTGCTCAGCGCCACACCGATGGACGCTTTCGGATTCGGAGACTTGACGACCACATTGACGTCGGTCACCCGGCCCGATTCCGGCGCCGGCCCGACATTCATGTACAGGGTCTGTTCGCTGTCGGCCTTGTTCGCATTGTGCAGGGTGAACCAGCCATCCTGCACGCCAGCGGTCCAGCCCTCCAGCATCTGCTGCTTGACCGCGCCGGCCAGCGGGCCCAGCTGCTGCTCGTACTGCGCATGCGCGGGCAGGCTTACCGCGCTGAAGATGGAAGCCAGGGCGATGCCACGTAAATGCATCCGAATGTCTCAGTAGTCGAATTGAAGTAGCGCAGAATATGCCAGATCAATTCGACCCGCTTATTCATTTGTTAAAGATGTATCCAAACTAAATGAGCAGCGGAAAAGCGCCTTCGGTCGTGTTGCGCGGAGCCCTCGCGCAAACTAGGAAGCCGCGCGCGCCAGCAAGGCCACTACCGTCGCCGCAATGCCTTCCTTGCGGCCCAGGTAGCCCAGGCCCTCATTGGTCTTGGCCTTGATGTTGACCTCGGTTTCGGCCAGGCCGGTGTCGGCGGCGATGTTCTTCACCATGGCCGGCGCGTGCGGACCGATCTTGGGCGCCTGCGCGTGCAGCGTGGCGTCGATGTTCACCGGTTCCCAGCCCGCGGCGCGCACGCGCGCCATGGCCTCGCGCAGCAGCACGCGGCTGTCTGCGCCCTTGAAGGCCGGATCGGTATCCGGAAAGTGGCGGCCGATGTCGCCCAGGCCGGCGGCGCCCAGCAACGCATCGGTAATGGCGTGCAGCAGCACGTCCGCATCCGAATGCCCAAGCAGGCCATGCGAGTGGGGAATCGTGACGCCGCCGATGATCAGCGGACGGCCCTCGACCAGCGCATGCACGTCGAAACCCTGGCCGACGCGGAAAGGAATACTCATAGCCATTTTTCCATCAGTTCGAAATCGTCCGGCCATGTCACCTTGAAATTGCGCATGGCGCCGGGCACCAGCAGTGGTGCGTAGCCGGCGGCCTCGATGGCCGAGGCCTCGTCGGTGACCGCCGCGCCGCTCACGGAAGCTGCCGTCAGCGCATCGCGCAGCACGCCGGCTCGGAACATCTGCGGGGTCTGCGCCAGCCACAGGCCATTGCGGTCCAACGTGCGCTCTACGCGCTCATGGCCGCCCTTGACGGTGTCCGCCACGGGCAGCGCCAACAGGCCGCCCACGGGATCAGCCAGGCAGGCGTCGATCAGCCGGCCCAGGGCAGCCATCGGCAAGCCGGGGCGCGCGGCGTCGTGCACCAGCACCCAGGCGTCGTCGGCCACGCCGCTGTCGGCCAGCGCGCCGGCCACGGTATCCGCGCGGGTCGCCCCACCGCAGGCTCGCCACACGGTGCGCGGCAGGCCGGCCAGGGCCGCATCCACCCAGCCGTCGCCGGGCGTCACGGCCACGCGCACCTGCGAGATGCGCTCGTCGGCCAGCAGCGCACATACCGCGTGGCGCAGCATGGGCTGTCCGGCCAGCGGACGGTATTGCTTGGGCACGGTTTCATGCCCGGGCCGGCTGGCGCGGGCCCCTACGCCCGCAGCGGGCACGATTGCAATGAGAGAGGCAGACATGGTGCGGTGATTTTATAATCTTCCGCTTGATGCCTGCTTCCAGCCTGATGCCCGCCCCCTCTACCTCCGCCCCAGCCGCGCCTCCCGTCCCCGCGACGGCCCCTACCCTGTCCGCGCTGAAGGCCGGCGCGCGCTATGCCCAGCCGCGCCCGCCGGGCTCCGGCGACGCCTGGCTGCTGGCGGACCTGGCGCGGCAAGCGTCGGCGCCGCTGGTGATCCTGACGGCCGAGCCCGTCGAGGCCCAGCGTCTGGCCGAGGAAATCCAGCTGTTCGCCCCGGACCTGCGGGTGCGCCAGTTGCCCGACTGGGAAACGCTGCCCTACGACGCTTTCTCGCCGCACCAGGACCTGATTTCGGAGCGCCTGCACACACTGCACTCACTGATGACGAAGTCGGTGGACGTGCTGACGGTGCCGGTTACCACAGCGCTGTACCGGCTGGCGCCGCCCTCGTTCCTGGCGGCCTACACCTTTTCCTTCAAGCAGAAGGACAAGCTCAACGAAGCCGCACTGCGCGCCCAGTTGACGCTGGCCAACTACAACCATGTCACTCAGGTGACCGCGCCGGGCGAGTTCTGCCTGCGCGGCGGACTGATCGACCTGTTCCCCATGGGTTCGGTAGTGCCCTACCGCCTGGACCTGTTCGACGACGAAATCGAGACCATCCGCAGCTTCGATGTGGACACGCAGCGCAGCCTGTATCCGGTGCGCGAAGTGCAGCTCCTGCCCGGCCGCGAGTTCCCCATGGACGAGGACGCGCGCAACCGTTTCCGGGCGCGCTTCCGCGAGGTCTTCGAGGGCGATCCGTCGCGCGCCCTGCCCTACAAGGACATCGGCAACGGCATCCCGTTCGCCGGCGTCGAGTACTACCTGCCGCTCTTCTTCGAAGAAACGGCGACCCTGTTCGACTACCTGACACAAGGCACGGTCACCGTCACCGTGGGCGACATCGACGACGCCATCCAGCGCTTCAACCAGGACACTTCGAGCCGCTACGGCTTCCTGAAAAGCGACCGCGAACGGCCGGTGCTGCCGCCGTCCGAGCTGTTCCTGGACAACGAGACGCTCTACGCCCGGCTGAAGGACTTCCGCCGGCTGTCGCTCACTGCCGGCCAGCCGCACCCCGACTTCCGCGCCGCGCCCGACGTGAGCGTGGCGCGCCGCTCCGAGGATCCCATCGCCAAGCTGCGCGCGCTGGTGCAAGGCGGCCAGACGCGCGTGCTGCTGTGCGCCGACTCCGCCGGCCGGCGCGAGACCCTGGTGCAGATGCTGAACGAGTTCGGCGTCACCCCGGACGCGCAGCCCGACAGCATCGAAGCCTTCCTGGCCTCGGACGCCCATTTCGGCATCGTCGCCGCGCCGCTGTCCACCGGCTTCGGACTGCCCCAGGCCAATCTGGCCTTCCTCACCGAAAACGACCTGTACCCCGGCCTGGCCACCACCGGCCGCCGCGGCAAGCGCGACCAGGAACGCGCCAGCAACGTCGAAGCCATGGTGCGCGACCTGTCCGAGCTGCGCGCGGGCGACCCCGTGGTTCATGCGCAGCACGGCATCGGCCGCTACCACGGCCTGGTCAACATGGACATGGGCGAAGGCGGGATGGAATTCCTCCATCTCGAATACGCCAACGGCAGCACCCTGTACGTGCCGGTGTCGCAGCTGCACGTGATCGCCCGCTACAGCGGCGCCGATCCGGAGGCCGCGCCCCTGCACCAGCTGGGCTCCGGCCAATGGGACAAGGCGCGCCGCAAGGCCGCCCGCCAGGTCCGCGACACCGCGGCCGAACTGCTGGCCCTGTATGCCCAGCGCGCCGCGCGCGAGGGCTACGCCTTCAATCTGCCGCTCAACGACTACCAGGCTTTCGCCGAAGGCTTCGGCTTCGAGGAAACGGTCGACCAGGCCGCCGCCATCGAAGCCGTCATCGCCGACATGACCTCCGGCCGCCCCATGGACCGCCTGGTCTGCGGCGACGTGGGCTTCGGCAAGACCGAGGTCGCCCTGCGCGCCGCCTTCCTGGCCGTGGCCAACGGCAAGCAGGTCGCCCTGCTCTGCCCCACCACGCTGCTGGCCGAGCAGCACGCCCAGACCTTCTCCGACCGCTTCGCCGACTGGCCCGTGAAGGTGGTGGAGCTGTCGCGCTTCCGCTCGGCCAAGGAAGTGTCCGCCGCCGTCGAAGGCATCAACGACGGCCGCGTGGACATCGTCATCGGCACCCACAAGATCCTGTCCAAGGACGTGAAGTTCAAGCGCCTGGGCCTGGTCATCATCGACGAGGAACACCGCTTCGGCGTGCGCCAGAAGGAAGCGCTGAAGGCGCTGCGGGCCGAGGTCGACGTGCTGACCCTGACCGCCACGCCCATCCCGCGCACGCTGGGCATGTCGCTGGAAGGCATACGCGACTTCTCCGTCATCGCCACCGCGCCGCAGAAGCGCCTGGCCATCAAGACTTTCGTGCGGCGCGAAGACGGCAGCACCCTGCGCGAAGCGCTCTTGCGCGAACTCAAGCGCGGCGGCCAGTGCTACTTCCTGCACAACGAAGTCGAGACCATCCACAACCGCCGCGCCCGACTGGAAGAACTGGTGCCCGAGGCCCGCATCGCGGTGGCGCACGGCCAGATGCCCGAGCGCGAGCTGGAACAGGTGATGAAGGGCTTCTATCAGCAGCGCTACAACGTGCTGTTGTGCACCACCATCATCGAAACCGGCATCGACGTGCCCAGCGCCAACACCATCGTGATCCACCGGGCGGACCGCTTCGGGCTGGCCCAGCTGCACCAGTTGCGCGGCCGGGTCGGGCGCTCCCATCACCAGGCCTATGCCTACTTGCTGACGCCGGGCGAAGACGCCATCACCAACAACGCCAAGAAGCGCCTGGAAGCCATCCAGGCCATGGAAGAGCTGGGCTCCGGCTTCTACCTGGCCATGCACGACCTGGAGATCCGGGGCACGGGCGAGGTGCTGGGGGATTCGCAGTCGGGCAACATCCAGGAAGTGGGTTTCTCGATGTACAACGAGATGCTCAACGAAGCCGTCCGCGCACTGCGCGCCGGCGAAGAGCCCGACCTGGATGCCCCCTTCAACCTGGCCTGCGAAGTCAACCTGCACGCCCCGGCGCTGCTGCCGTCCGACTATTGCGCCGATGTCCACGCCCGCCTGGGCATCTACAAGCGCCTGGCGCACGCCGCGGACGAAGACGACCTGATCCACATCCAGGAAGAACTGATCGACCGCTTCGGCAAGCTGCCCGAAGCCGCGCAGACGCTGCTGGCCACGCACCGCTTGCGCCTGGCCGCCCAGCCCCTGGGCATCGTCAAGATCGACGCCAGCGAAACCCAGGCGCTGCTGCAATTCGGCCCCAAGACCTCGGTCGATCCGGCCAAGATCATCGAACTGGTGCAGCGCCAACGCCACATCAAACTGGCGGGACAGGATAAATTGCGGGTTGAGATCAAGGCCGCGCAGATCCCGGCCCGCGCCGACGCCGTCCGCGCCGTGCTGCGCGCCCTGAAGTAACCGTCCAACCACACTGATTTTTATGACTACCCATCACCTTGTCGTCCAATCCCCCGGCCTGACCGTGGAACACGCGGAACAGCTGGCGGCCCTGGCCCAGGCGCAGGGCGTGGCCCGCATCAGCGCCACCGCCGCCCGCCTGCTCGACGTGCAGCACGACGATGCCACCCGCGCCGAAGTCGTCGGCTGGGCCGAGCGCCACGGCGTCGACTCTGCCTTCCTGCCCGCGGGCCTGAAGCTGTCGAGCTGCAAGGTGTTGGCCATGGACATGGATTCCACGCTGATCAACATCGAATGCATCGACGAGATCGCCGGCGTCGCGGGCCTGAAGGACAAGGTCTCCGAAATCACCGAAGCCGCCATGCGCGGCGAGATCAAGGACTTCTCGGAAAGCCTGCGCCGCCGCGTCGCCCTGCTCGAAGGCGTGCCGGCCGATGCGCTGGAACAGGTCTATGCGGACAAACTGCGTCTGAACCCCGGCGCCGAACGCCTGATCACCACGGCCCAGGCGGCCGGCATCAAGGTGCTGCTGGTCTCTGGCGGCTTCACTTTCTTCACCGAACGCCTGCGCCAACGCCTGAACCTCGACAGCGCGCACGCCAACACCCTGGAAATCGCCAACGGCGTGCTGACCGGCAAAGTCTTGGGCGACATCCTGGACGCCGACGCCAAGGAAGCCCATCTGCGCGAGTTCGCCCGCCAGCACGGCGCCTCCCAGGAACAGATCATCGCCATGGGCGACGGCGCCAACGACCTGAAGATGCTGGGCATCGCCGGCTTCCCGGTCGCCTACCACGCCAAGCCGCTGGTCCGTCAACAGACGCGCTACGCGCTCAATGTGTCTGGGTTGGATGGGGTGCTGAACTGGTTCGAAAGCTGATCAGACCACACCGGGCGCCAGCCCCGGACCCAGACATGAAAAAAGCCACCTCGCGGTGGCTTTCTTCATTGCAGCAAGGTATCAGTACCGCACGCGCAGCGAGAGCAGCGCAGCCCGGCCCGTGCCCAGCGCCGCGTAGTGCGCGGCATAGGCCTTGGTGTAATACGTTTCGTCGAAAATGTTCAGCACGTTCAACTGCGCCGACATGTGGTCGTTGAATTCGTACGCCGCCATGGCGTCGAAGCGCCAGTAGGAAGGCACCCAGCGCGCCTTGGGGGTGCCGTCCGCGTTCTTGGTCGCGTCCGAGTTGCCGTACACCTTGTCCACGTAGTACGCGCCGCCACCGACCGTCAGCTTGGGCAGCACCTTGTAGGTGGTCCACAGGCTGAAGGCATTGCGCGGGGTGTTGGGCAAGTCCTGGCCCACGGCGCCGCTGTTGTAGGCGCCCTTGGTCATCTCGCTGTTCATGAAGGTGTAGCCGCCGAACACGTTCCACTTGGGCGTGATGCTGCCCGAGAAGCCCAGTTCGATGCCGCGCACCTTGGCTTCGCCGACCTGCGCGGTCTCGGTGGCCGAAACGGCGACGCTGGTGTTCTTGCGGATGTCCTGGAAGGCCGCCGCCGACAGCGTCAGGCGGTCATCGAACACCTGCCACTTCGTGCCCAGTTCCACCGTGCGGCTCTTTTCCGGCTCGAGCGACTGGCTCGTGACCGACACGGCGTCGCTGATCGCGCTGGAGGCGATGGCCGACGGCGTGGAAGAGGTGCCGTAGGTGGCGTAGATCGTGCCATTGGGCGCCGGCTTGTAGGCCAGGCCGACCTGGTAGTTGAAGAGATTGTCCTCGCGGCTGGTGCTGTAGAACGCCGGCGTGCTGGCCGGGTCGTTGCGGCCCTTGGCGATGTTGCTGCCGCTGGTGCGGTAGTTATCCCAGCGCAGGCCCAGGCTGGCCTGCCATTGCTCGTTGAACTTGATCGTGTCGAAGCCGTAGAGCGCGACCGTATCCGTGTTGTAGCGAGCCGGATTGTTGTTGCGTTGCAGATGGCCAGGGTAGTAGGTACCCGGATCCGGATCCCACAACGAGGCGCAGAGCGCCGGGTTGGCGTAGGTATTCTTGCCGTTCGCCGTGCCGGTCACGCAACCGCTGGTTCCGGCAGGAACGCCCGACTCGGTGTAGCTGTCCTTGTCCTGCTTGATGTTGCTGTACTCGAAGCCCAGGTCGAACGAGTGCTTCAGGCTACCGGTATCGAATTCGCCGGTCAGGTTGGTCTGGTTGGCAAAGCTCTTGGTGACGTAGTAGCCCGACTTGAGCGCCCGGTACACCAAGCCGTTCGGGATGTTGCCCTTGCTGTCGTCAGGGTTGGTAGCGGCAAAGTCGGTCGTGCCGCGGCCATAACGGGTGACGTTGCGCAGCTGCAGCTTGTCCGAGAAGTCGTGCTGGAAATCCACGGTCGCCACGTCGTCGCGCGTCTTCATGAAGTCGCGGCCGGTCAGCCCGTAGAAGCTCTTGCGGCTTACACCCATGGTCTCCGTCACCGGCTGGCCCGTCTTCGGGTCATACGGGATGGAGTAATCCGGCATGCTGTCGTCTTGGTAGTGGTAGTAGCTCAGCGTGATGCGGGTCGGCGTACCCACGCCCAGCGTCAGCGACGGCGCCACGCCCCAACGCTCGAAGTCCACCGCGTCGTCACGGCCGGGCGCGTCGCCCTTGTTGCCCATGACATTCAGGCGGAAAGCGGCCTTGTCGGCCAGGCGCCAGTTGCTGTCGATCGTCGCGCGGTAGTTGTTGTCCGTGCCGATCTGCGCCGTGGCTTCAGTGAAGTCGGTGGCCTTGGGCGTCTTGCTGACCATGTTGATGCTGCCGCCCGCGCCGCCGCGGCCGGAATAGACCGAGTCCGGCCCCTTGATGACTTCGACCTGTTCCAGGTTGAAGGTATCGCGCACCTGCGTGCTGGAGTCGCGGATGCCGTCCAGGAAAATGCTGCCGGCGGAGTTCTGGCCGCGGATGATGGGCAGGTCGCCGCCCGGCCGGCCGCCTTCGCCCGCGCCGAACGTGATGCCGGGGGAGTTGCGCAGCACATCCTGCAGCGTGGACGCAGCCTGGTCCTGGATCACTTGCTTGGGCACGACTTGGACGGTGCGCGGAGTGTCCAGCAAAGGCGCCGTGAACTTGGGCGACTGTGCCGTAGAGGTCTGGTACGACGACCCCTCACCCTCCACGCGCACGGGCGCAAGTTGCGTCACGCCCGAATCCGCGGATTGGGCGGCGGCGTAAGGGCTGATAAACAGCGCGGGGACCGCAATAGCGGCGGCCAGGGAGGTCGTGAGCGTATTCAGCGAATACGTATCTTGGGGCTTCAAACCAGCTTCTCCGAATGTGAATAGCAACGATTCTTGTTTTTTTAACGTTTGCGATTCTGAACTCAGGGCCTGAATGAAACCTGAATGAAAGACCCAAACTCATCTAAAAGATGAAAAAACAACACCATAGGCGGGTTATCCCCAGGCCGCGCCACACTCGCGCTCTCGGACAAATTCCCTGAACGGCAGCGCTGGAGGTCCCCCGCTCCGCATGCCCAAGCAAGGGCCAGCAGGACCGTCAGGGAGCTTCGATTACGCTAGCAGGCACTTGCGTGTGCCCGTAAAAAAAACGCCCCAAAGGGGCGTTCTTCAAGCTTCCGGACTGCCTTCAGGCGCGCAGCCGGGGATGCCGCTTGAACAGATAACGGTACACGAACCCCGGATAAGCCAGCACCAGATACAGGCTCAAGGTGATCGCGTAGAACTCCCAAGTCTGGGAAAAGCGGTTGCCCAGGGTCGATTCGAACGCGAAACCCAAGGCGCCGACGATGGCGTAGAACACCAGCACTTCGATCAGGCGCATCCAGAACGGCTTGACCGCAGCCACCCCGCCCTGTTTCCAGGGCATGACGGCAAAGACCCGCTCCGTCAGGAACGGGAGATTCGCGCTGACCAGGGCCAGCGCGATCAACAGCCATACCGCCAGAGTCTGGTTCATGGCCCCGTTTTCCGCTTACAGGCTGAGCGAGCTGCGGATGGCCTGCACGCACAGGGCCATCAGGCCGCCCGGCAGGATGCCCAGGATCAGGATCAGCGCGCCGTTGACCGACAGCACGCCGCGCTGGCCGCAGGTGGCGACCATCGGGGCGGCATCGGCGGCCGGCTCGTCGAAGTACACGACCTTGACCACGCGCAGGTAGTAGAACGCGCCGATCAGCGAGAACAGCACCGCGATCACGGCCAGCGTCACGTGGCCGGCGCTGATCAGCGCCTGCAACACGGCCAGCTTGGCGTAGAAGCCCACCAGCGGCGGAATGCCGGCCAGCGAGAACATCAGCAGCAGGACGATGGCGGCGTGCCACGGGCTGCGGCGGTTCAGGCCCTTCAGGTCGTCGATGTGCTCGCACTCGAAGCCCTGGCGCGACAGCAGCAGCACGATGCCGAAGCTGGCCAGCGTGGTCAGCACGTAGGTCAGCATGTAGAACAGCGAGGCGCCGTAGGCGGCGGACGACAGTTCCGGCTTGCCCGCGACCGAACCCGACATCAGGCCCAGCAGCACGAAGCCCATGTGCGAGATGGTCGAGTAGGCCAGCATGCGCTTGAAGTTGGTCTGCGCGATGGCGGTCAGGTTACCGATGGCCAGCGACAGCACCGCCAGGATCATCAGCATCGGCTGCCAGTCGGCGGCCAAGCCGTGCAGGCCGTCGACCAGCAGGCGCAGCGTGATGGCGAAGGCAGCCAGCTTGGGCGCGGCGCCCAGGATCAGCGTCACGGCGGTGGGCGAACCCTGGTAGACGTCGGGAACCCACATGTGGAACGGCACGGCGCCGAGCTTGAACGCCAGACCCGACACCAGGAACACGATGCCGAACACCAGGGCCAGCTTCTCGGCCTTGCCCGCGGCGATGACCTTGGACACTTCGGCCAGATCCAGGTGGCCCGTGGCGCCGTAGATCATCGACATGCCGTACAGCAGGAAGCCCGAAGCCAGCGCGCCCAGCACGAAGTACTTCATGGCGGCTTCGGTGGCGACGACATCGTCGCGGCGCAGCGCGATCAGCGCGTAGAGCGCCAGCGACATCAGTTCCAGACCCAGGTAGATGGAGATCAGGTTCCCGGAGGAGATCATGACCATCTGGCCCAGCAGCGCGAACAGCGTCAGGACGTAGAGTTCGCCGCCCCGCATCATGTCACGTACTTGCGCGTAGACACGGCCGTACACAAGCGTCGCGGCGACAGCGATATAGGACGCGATCTTGAGCAGATGCGACAGTTCGTCGGTGACGTACAGGCCGTTGAAGGTCGAACCAACAACGCCGTTCTTCCATTGCAGGGCCGACACGACGGTCAGCACGCCCAATGCAAGCATGGTCAGCAAGAACGTCGGCTTGCGCTCGGGGTGATTGCTGACCGCGTCGACGAGCAGGATAGCCAGGCCGAAAACCAGCAGGAGGATTTCCGGTGTCGCCAGGGCGAAATCGATTTGGGATTGCATCATTGTCTTGTCTTACAGTTTCGAGACGGCAACGTGTTGCAGCAGGGCCTCCACCGAAACGTGCATCACGTCGGTAAAGGGCTTGGGATAGATCCCCATGTACAACACGGCGATCGCCATCACGCCAAGAATCACAAACTCGCGGCGGTTGATATCGGTCAGCTCGCGCACGTGGTCGTTGGCGACGTCGCCCAGGACCACGCGCTTGACCATCCACAGCGAATACGAAGCGCCCAGGATCAGGGCGGTAGCCGCCAGCAGGCCGATCCAGAAGTTGTGCTCGACCGCGCCCATGATCACCATGAACTCGCCGACGAAACCGCTGGTGGCCGGCAGGCCGCTGTTGGCCATCGAGAACAGGATGAAGAAGGTGGCGAAACGCGGCATGACGTTGACCACGCCGCCGTAATCGGCGATGCGGCGCGAGTGCATGCGGTCATAGAGCACGCCAATACACATGAACATGGCGCCCGACACGAAGCCGTGCGAAATCATCTGCACGATGGCGCCTTCGACGCCGGCCGTGTTGAAGATGAAGAAGCCCAGCGTCACGAAGCCCATGTGGGCCACCGACGAATAGGCCACCAGCTTCTTCATGTCGTCCTGGACGATAGCGACCAGGCCGATGTAGATCACGGCAATCAGCGACAGCGTGATCATCATGCCGGCCAGGCTGTGCGAGGCGTCAGGAGCGATCGGCAGCGAGAAGCGCAGGAAGCCGTACGCGCCCAGCTTCAGCATGATCGCGGCCAGCACGATGGAGCCGCCCGTGGGGGCTTCGACGTGGGCGTCGGGCAACCACGTGTGGACCGGCCACATCGGCACCTTGACGGCGAAGGCCGCCAGCAAGGCCACGAAGATCAGGATCTGCGGGGTGTAGCCCAGCTTGGTCTGCTGCCAGGTCAGGATGTCGAACGAACCGCCCGACACGTTCCACAGGTACACGAAGGCGACCAGCGTCAGCAGCGAGCCCATCAGCGTGTACAGGAAGAACTTGAACGCTGCGTAAACGCGGTTCGGGCCGCCCCAGACGCCGATGATGATGTACATCGGGATCAGCGTGGCTTCGAAGAACACGTAGAACAGCATGCCGTCCAGCGCGCAGAACACGCCCACCATCAGACCCGACAGGATCAGGAAGGCGGCCATGTACTGGGCGACGCGGCTGGTGATGACTTCCCAGCCGGCCAGCACCACGATGATGGTGATGAAGGCCGTCAGCAGCACGAACCACATCGAGATGCCGTCGATACCCAGGTGGTAGTTGACGTTGAAAGCCTCGATCCAGGAGGTCTTCTCCACGAACTGCATCTTGGCCGTGGTGGAGTCGAAACCGGTGTAGAGCGGGATAGTGACGAGGAAACCGGCGATTGCGCCGACGAGCGACAGGCCGCGCGTCAGGCCGGGACGGTCGTCACGGCCCACCGCCAGCACCAGCAGGCCGAATACGATCGGGACAAAGATCGCAAGCGTGAGCCAGGGGAAAGTGTTGGATGCCATCTCGCTTGCCATCATTGGGGAATCAGCACAAAGAAAGTCACCAGCGCCATGATGCCGATGATCATCGCGAACGCGTAGTGATAGATGAAGCCGGACTGCAGGTGACGGCTGACCGCTGCCACCCAGCCCACCACACGGGCGCTGCCGTTGATCAACAGGCCATCGATGATGCCGCGGTCGCCGGTCTGCCACAGGCCACGGCCCAGGCAGCGCAGGCCGCGGGCGATGATCTGCTCGTTGACCCAATCCACGTAGTACTTGTTCTCAAGCACCTTGTTGATGCCGGACAGGCTGGACTTGATCTTGGCCGGAACCTTGGGATTGATCAGGTAGCAGTACCAGGCGGTGACGGCGCCAGCCACGACCAGCCAGAACGGAACCGTCTGGAAGGCGTGCAGGCCGAAGGCCACCCAACCGTGCCACTCTTCGTGCAGCTCGTGCATCGCCGGATGCTGCGGCAGGACCTTGATGACGCCGTCGAAGAACTTGCCGAACAGCATCGGGTCGACCACCAGGGCGCCGATGATGACCGACGGGATCGCCAGCAGCACCAGCGGCAGCGTGACCACCCAGGGCGACTCGTGAGGCGTGCCATGATGGCCATGGCCGTCCGGCTCGTGGTCGACGTCGGCTGCGTGATGATCATCGTGGCCGTGGCCATGACCGGTGGTATCGAAGCGTTCCTTGCCGTGGAAGACCAGGAAGTACACGCGGAACGAGTACAGCGAGGTCACGAACACGCCGATCAGCGTCGAGTAGTACGCGAAGTTCGCGCCCCAGACGTTCGCGGCGCCGGCGGCCTCGATGATGTGTTCCTTCGAGTAGAAGCCCGAGAAGAACGGCGTGCCGACCAGGGCCAGCGTGCCCAGCAGGAAGGTGATCCAGGTGATGGGCATGTACTTGCGCAGGCCGCCCATGTTGCGGATGTCCTGGTCATGGTGCATGCCGATGATGACGGAGCCCGCGCCCAGGAACAGCAGCGCCTTGAAGAACGCGTGCGTCATCAGGTGGAAGATCGCGACCGAATAGGCCGACGCGCCCAGCGCGACCGTCATGTAGCCCAGCTGCGACAGCGTGGAGTACGCGACCACGCGCTTGATGTCGTTCTGGATGATGCCCAGGATGCCCAGGAACAGCGCGCCGATGGCGCCGATCACGATGATGAAGGACAGCGCCACGTCGGACAGTTCGAACAGCGGCGAGAAGCGGGCAACCATGAAGATGCCGGCCGTCACCATGGTGGCGGCGTGGATCAGCGCGGAGATCGGGGTCGGGCCTTCCATCGAGTCGGGCAACCAGGCGTGCAGCGGAACCTGGGCCGATTTGCCCATGGCGCCGATGAACAGGCAGATGCAGGCGACCGTCAGCAGCATCCAGTCGGAACCGGGCAGCGTCAGGGTGGCCAGCTTGTCGGCCTGGGCGAAGACTTCGCCGTAGTGCATGGTGCCAGCGTAGGCGAACAGCAGGCCGATGCCCAGCACGAAGCCGAAGTCGCCGACGCGGTTGATCAGGAACGCCTTCATGTTGGCGAAGATCGCCGTGGGACGGGTGTACCAGAAGCCGATCAGCAGGTACGACACCAGGCCCACCGCTTCCCAGCCGAAGAACAGCTGCACCATGTTGTTCGACATCACCAGCATCAGCATGGAGAACGTGAACAGCGAGATGTAGGAGAAGAAGCGCTGGTAGCCGGGATCATCCGCCATGTAGCCGATGGTGTAGATGTGCACCATCAGCGACACCGAAGTCACCACGACCATCATCATGGCCGACAGCGGATCGATCAGGAAGCCGATTTCCAGCTTGGTCTGGCCGATCAGGCTCCAGGTGTAGACCGCGCCGTCAAAGCGCAGGCCGTTGAGCACGTCGTTCAGCACCACCACCGAACCGATGGTGGAGATGAGCACGCCCAGGATGGTGATCATGTGCGACGCACGGCGGCCGATGGGACGGCCCAGGAACCCGGTGCCGAAGAGGCCCGCGAGAATTGCCCCGGCCAGCGGAGCCAGCGCGATGAGCAAGTAGAGATTGGGTGAGCTAGACATTTTCTTCCAATACCCCGTTCAGCCCTTCAGGCGATCGAGTTCGTCAACGTTGATCGTGTTCAGGTTGCGGAACAGCAGCACCAGGATGGCCAGGCCGATCGCCGCTTCAGCGGCGGCCACGGTCAGGATGAAGAACACGAACACCTGGCCGGCGGTGTCGCCGAACCAGCTGGAGAACGCCACGAAGTTCATGTTGACGGCCAGGAGCACCAGCTCGATGGACATCAGGAGAATGATCAGGTTGCGGCGGTTCAGGAAGATGCCGAAGATCCCGATGGCGAACAGGATCGCCCCGAGGATCAGGTAGTGGGCCAGCGTCAGCGTCATTTTTGTTCTCCTTGGGGCGCGGCGGCGGTCGGGGTGCCGTTGTGCGCCTGGGCGCGCTCGCTCTGGGCGGGCATGCTCACCAGACGGAAACGGTCCTTCGCACGCACGCGGACGGCGGCCACCGGGTCGTTGTACTTCACGTCGCGGCGGCGGCGCAGGGTCAGCGCGATGGCGGCGACCATGCCCACCAGCAGCAGCGCGGCGCCCACTTCAATGGCGTAGACGTACTGCGTGTACATGGCTTCGCCCAGCGCGCGGGCGTTGTTGTAGTCGCCGGCAACCGGGGCTTGCGGGCCCGCGCCGTACCAGGTCGAACCCAGCACGAAGGCCATTTCCAGCACCATCACCAGGCCGATGATCAGGCCCAGCGGCAGGTAGGTCTTCATGCCTTGGCGCAGGGCATCCATGCGGATGTCCAGCATCATCACGACGAAGAGGAAGAGCACCATCACGGCGCCCACGTACACCAGCACCAGCAGCAGCGCGAGGAACTCGGCGCCCAGCAGCATCCACAGCATGGCCGCGTTGGAGAACGCCAGGATCAGGTGCAGGACGGCGGTGACCGGGCTGCGCGCGGTGATCACGCGGAACGCCGCGATCACCAGCACGGCGGCCAGTATGTAGAACAGGACAGTAGTAAAAGTCATGGATCAGGTCCTGGGCTTCAACGGTAGGGAGCGTCTTCGGCCCGGCGGCGGGCGATATCGGCTTCATAGCGGTCGCCCACGGCGAGCAGCATGTCTTTGGTGAAATACAGGTCGCCGCGCTTTTCGCCGTGGTATTCGTGGATATGCGTTTCCACGATGGAGTCCACGGGGCAGCTTTCCTCACAGAAGCCGCAGAAAATGCACTTGGTCAGGTCGATGTCGTAGCGCGTGGTGCGGCGGGTGCCGTCATCGCGCTGGTCCGACTCGATCGTGATCGCCAGCGCGGGGCACACGGCTTCACACAGCTTGCACGCGATGCAGCGCTCTTCCCCGTTGGGGTAGCGGCGCAGCGCGTGCAGGCCGCGGAAACGCGGCGACGCAGGCGTCTTTTCCTGGGGGTAGCGCAAGGTGACCTTGCGCTTGAAGAAATACTTGCCCGTCAGGCGCATGCCCTTGAGCAACTCGGTCAGCATCAGGCTGCCGAAGAAATCCTTGATCGCTTCCATATCCTGCCTCTGCCTGGCGGCTTAGCGCCAAATGTTCCAGGGCGTCTGCATCCAGATCGCCACCACGACCAGCCAAACGCCGGTCAGCGGGATGAAGATTTTCCAACCCAAGCGCATGATCTGGTCATAGCGGTAGCGCGGGAACGACGCACGGAACCACACGAACAACGAGACCACGAAAAACGTCTTGAGACCCAGCCAGATCCAACCCGGAATCCAGGTCAGCGGCGCGATGTCGATCGGCGAAGCCCAGCCGCCCAGGAACATGATCGAGGCCATGCAGGACAGCAAAATCATGTTGGCGTATTCGCCCAGGAAGAACAGCGCGAACGCCATGCCCGAGTATTCGACCATGTGGCCGGCCACGATTTCGGATTCGCCTTCGACCACGTCGAACGGGTGGCGGTTGGTTTCGGCCACGGCCGAGATCACGTAGATCACGAACAGCGGCAACAGCGGCAGCCAGTTCCACGACATGAACGTCAGCCCCTTGTCGGCAAACCAGCCGCGGTTCTGAACATGCACGATCTCGGACATGTTCAGGCTGCCCGACACCAGCAGCACCGTCACCAGCACGAAGCCGATGGCCAGTTCATACGACAGCATCTGCGCCGAAGCGCGCAGCGCGCCCAGGAAGGCGTACTTGGAGTTGGACGCCCAACCCGCCACGATCACGCCGTACACGCCGATGGACGTGATGGCCATGATGTACAGCAGACCGGCGTTGACGTTGGCCAGGACCACGTCGGGGCCGAACGGCACCACCGCCCAGGCGGCCAGGGCGGGCATCAGCGTGACCACGGGGGCCACGATGAACAGCACCTTGTTGGCCTGCGACGGAACCACCACTTCCTTGGTCAGCAGCTTGAACACGTCGGCGAACGGCTGCAGCAGCCCCTTGAAGCCGACGCGGTTCGGACCCATGCGCACGTGCATGGCGCCGATCATCTTGCGTTCCCAGTAGGTCAGGTAAGCCACGCACAGAATGATGGGCACGGCGATGACCACAATCTTGATGAGGGTCCAGAGGACCAGCCAGACCGTCGGGCCCAGCAATGCCGTACCCTGGCTCTCAAGAACATTAAGCCATTCCATCAGGCACGCTCCACGCTGATTTGACCGAATGCGCCACCCAGGGCTGCGGTGTTTTCAAAGGCTGCGGAGATGCGCACGGCACGGTCGGCCACGGCATCGTCCTGCACGGTTTCGAGTTCGACGGCGCCCTGCGCGCCCGACACGCGCACCTTGACCCCGGCCGTCAGGCCCAGGCTGGTGAGCGTGCGGCCGTTCATGGCGGCAGCCGGCTTCTTCGAGGCCGGGGCCGCTTGCAGCGGCTCCGAACGGCGGACCATGGCGTCGGTGCGGTAGATCGGCACGTCGGCGACGCGCTCCAGGCCGGTGCCGGCCTGGCCCAGGCCCAGCGGGGCCTTGATCTCGTTGGACAGGCGGCCTTCGATGCCGCCCGCCAGCGCGGCGTCGCGCACGGACTCGGAGGTCTCGTCGTCGAAGCCGGCCAAGTGCAGGACGTTGCCCAGCACGCGCAGGACCTTCCAGCCCGGACGGGTCTGGCCGAACGGCGTGACCGTACCCTTGAAGCTCTGGGCCAGGCCTTGCGCGTTGACGTAGGTACCCGAGGTTTCAGTGAACGGCGACACCGGTAGCATGACGTCGGCCCATTCAGCGGCTGCCGAACGGTAAGGCGTCAAGGCCACCGCGAACTGCGCGCCGCGCAGCGCGGCGATGGCTTGCTGGCCGTTGTCGGCGTCCAGCAGCGGTTCGGCGTGCAGGACCACGTAGGCCTTCAGCGGCTCGGCCAGCATGGCGGCGGCATTCTTGCCGCCCTTGCCCGGAATGGCGCCAGCCAGGTAACCGCCGACGGTATTGCCGCCGGAGGTCAGGAAGCCGAACTTGCCGCCGGCCAGTTGCGCCACGGCGCGGCCGTTGGCGGCCAGGGTCGAAGCCTGGGCGCTGGCCACGGCCAGGTTGCCCATCAGCACGGCGGTGTTGGCGCCGGAAGCCAGGCTGGCGGCGATGAGCTTGGCGTTTTCGCCAGGCGTGACCGAGGCGAACTCGGCCGGCACGGCCTGTTCCTTGGCCTGGGCCAAGGCGACTGCCACTTCGGCGAGCGCGCGCGCCAGCTCGGACGGCGCCACGGTAATGCGGGCAGCGATGGGCATCAGGGGATCGTCAGCGGCGCTGTCGACCATCAGGATCTGGGTGCCGCGCTTGGCGGCCTGACGCAGACGCTGCGCCATCAGCGGATGATCCTTGCGCAGGAACGAACCGACCACCAGAACGCGGTCCAGGTTGTCGAGTTCGGCGATCGGCATGCCCAGCCAAGGCGCGCCGGTCAGGGCGGCGTCAAAGGCCGCATCCGTCTGGCGCAGGCGGAAGTCGATGTTCTCGGAACCCAGCGAACGGACCAGGCGGCCCAGCAGCGCGTATTCCTCGGTGGTGGCGTATTCGGACGCCAGGGCGCCGATCTGGCCGGCGCCGAAGCTGTCGCGCACGCGGGACAGGCCTTGGGCCACGGCGGCAAGCGCGTCGCTCCAGGAAGCTTCCTGCCACTTGCCGTCGGTGCCCTTGATCATCGGGGCCGACAGGCGGTCTTCGCTGTTCAGGCCTTCGTACGAGAAACGGTCGCGGTCGCTGATCCAGCATTCGTTGACGGCTTCGTCTTCGAAGGGAACCACGCGCATGACGCGGTCGCCCTTGACCTGGACCACCAGGTTGGCGCCCAGGCTGTCGTGCGGGCTGACCGAACGGCGGCGAGCCAGTTCCCAGGTGCGCGCGCTGTAACGGAAGGGCTTGGAGGTCAGCGCGCCCACCGGACAGATGTCGATCATGTTGCCCGACAGTTCGGACTCGATCGAGCGGCCGACGAAGGTCGTGATCTCGGAGTGTTCGCCACGGCCCAGCATGCCCAGTTCCATGACGCCGGCGATTTCCTGGCCGAAGCGCACACAGCGGGTGCAGTGGATGCAGCGGCTCATTTCCTCGGCGGAAACCAGCGGACCCAGGTCCTTATGGAAGACCACGCGCTTTTCTTCCTGGTAACGCGAGGAAGAGCCGCCGTAGCCCACGGCCAGGTCCTGCAACTGGCATTCGCCGCCCTGATCGCAGATCGGGCAGTCGAGCGGGTGATTGATGAGCAAGAATTCCATCACCGACTTCTGAGCGGCGCGAGCCTTCTCGGAGCAGGTGTGGACGACCATGCCGTTGGTCACGGGCGTGGCGCAGGCGGGCAGCGCCTTGGGCGCTTTTTCCACTTCAACCAGGCACATGCGGCAGTTGGCCGCGATGGACAGTTTCTTGTGGTAGCAGAAATGCGGCACGTAAAGCCCGACTTTCTGGGCGGCATGCATGACCATGCTGCCTTCGGGCACTTCGACCTTGTTGCCGTCGACGGTTAGTTCAACCATTGCTGTTCCTGAGACCTACAGATATTGCGGGACCACACAAGACTTATGCTCGATGTGGTGCGCGAATTCGTCGCGAAAATGCTTGAGAAAGCCACGGACGGGCATGGCGGCGGCGTCACCCAGGGCGCAGATGGTGCGGCCCATGATGTTGCCCGCCACGTTGTCCAGCAAGTCCAGATCTTCCGGACGGCCGTGACCGTTTTCGATGCGATGCACCATGCGGTAGAGCCAGCCGGTGCCTTCGCGGCACGGCGTGCACTGGCCGCAGCTTTCCTCGAAATAGAAGTACGACAGGCGCAACAGCGACTTCACCATGCAGCGCGTTTCGTCCATGACGATCACGGCGCCGGAGCCCAGCATCGAGCCGGCCTTGGCGATGGAGTCATAGTCCATCGTGCATTCCATGATGACGTCGGCCGGCAGCACCGGGGCGCTAGATCCGCCAGGGATCACGGCCTTCAGCTTCTTGCCGCCGCGCATGCCGCCCGCCAGTTCCAGCAGGGTCGAGAACGGGGTGCCCAGCGGGATCTCGTAGTTGCCGGGACGCTCGACGTCGCCGGTGATCGAGAATAGCTTGGTGCCGCCGTTGTTCGGCTTGCCGACTTCGAGGTAGGCCTGGCCGCTGTTGCGGATGATCCAGGGCACCGCCGCGAAGGTTTCGGTGTTGTTGATGGTGGTGGGCTTGCCGTACAGGCCGAAGCTGGCCGGGAACGGCGGCTTGAAGCGCGGCTGACCCTTCTTGCCTTCCAGCGATTCCAGCAACGCGGTTTCTTCGCCGCAGATGTAGGCGCCGTAGCCATGGAACGCGTGCAGCTGGAAGCTGTAATCCGAACCCAGGATCTTGTCGCCCAGGAAGCCGGCGGCGCGCGCCTCTTCCAGCGCTTCCTCGAAGCGCTCGTAGACTTCGAAGATTTCGCCGTGGATATAGTTGTAGCCAACGCTGATGCCCATGGCGTAGGCCGCGATCGCCATGCCTTCAATCACGATGTGCGGATTGAAGCGCAGGATGTCGCGGTCCTTGAACGTGCCGGGCTCGCCTTCGTCGGAGTTGCAGACCAGGTACTTCTGGCCGGGGAAGGCGCGCGGCATGAAGCTCCACTTCAGGCCGGTCGGGAAGCCCGCGCCGCCGCGGCCGCGCAGACCCGAGGCCTTGACCTCGGCGATCACGTCTTCCGGCTTCATGCCGGTGGTCAGGATCTTCTTCAGGGCTTCATAGCCACCGCGCTTGACGTAGTCGGCCAGGCGCCAGTTGGCGCCGTCGACATCCGCCATGATCTGCGGCTGGATGTGCCGGCCGTGCAGGCACATCGAATTGGAAACGTCGTTCAGCGGATTGGGGTCCAGCCCCTGCGCGAACTGCTTGTACAGGTCGGGCGCGTTCATGCCGACTCTCCTTGCACCTTGAGGGCCGCGACCAGCGCGTCCAGCTTCTCTTCGGTCATGCGCACGCACATATGCTTGTTGTTCACGATCAGCACGGGCGAGTCGCCGCAGGCGCCCATGCACTCGCCTTCCACCAGGGTGAACTGGCCGTCGGGAGTGGTGCCGCGGTAGTCGACGCCCAGCTTGCGCTTGAGGTAGTCGCCGGCGCGTTCGCCGTCGCGCAAGGCACAGGGCAAGTTGGTGCAGACAGCGATCTTGTTCTTGCCGACGGGCTTGACGTCGAACATGTTGTAGAAGGTGGCGACTTCCTGGACCGCGATGGGCGGAACGCCAATGTAGTTGGCCACATCTTCAATGATTTCGGTAGCCAACCAGCCCTTCTCTTCTTGCGCGATGGCAAGCGAGGCCATGATGGCGGACTGCCGCTGGTCGGCCGGGAACTTCGCGAGTTCTCGGTCGATTTTCTGGTAGGCCTGTTCGGAAAGCAGCATAGTTTGAATCCGGGTTATGCGGGCGTGCTCGTGACTGTCTGGGCGGATCAGCGATCGATTTCGCCGAAAACGATGTCCTGCGTGCCAATGATGGTGACGGCGTCGGCGATCATGTGACCGCGCGACATTTCATCCAGCGCTTGCAGGTGGACAAAGCCGGGGGCCCGAATCTTCAGGCGGTAAGGCTTGTTGGCGCCGTCCGACACCGCGTAGATGCCGAATTCGCCCTTGGGGTGTTCCACCGAGGCGTACGCTTCACCGGGAGGCACGTGGAAACCTTCAGTGAAGAGCTTGAAGTGATGGATCAGCTCTTCCATGTTGGTCTTCATGGCGGTGCGCTTGGGCGGGGCGATCTTGTGGTTCTCGATCATGACCGGGCCCGGGTTGTTGCGCAGCCACTCCACGCACTGGCGGATGATGCGGTTGCTTTCACGCATTTCGGCGATACGGACCAGGTAGCGGTCATAGCAGTCGCCGTTGACACCCACGGGGATGTCGAAATCGAGCAGATCGTAGACTTCGTAGGGCTGCATCTTGCGCAGGTCCCAGGCCACGCCCGAACCGCGCAGCATCGGGCCGGTGAAGCCCAGCGCCTTGGCGCGTTCCGGGTCGACCACGCCGATGCCGACCAGACGCTGCTTCCAGATGCGGTTGTCGGTCAGGAGCGTTTCGTACTCGTCGACGCAACCCGGGAAGCGGTTGGTGAAGTCTTCGATGAAATCCAGCAGCGAGCCCGAACGCGCATCGTTCATGACGCGCATTTCCTTGTCGCCGCGGTACTTGCTGGTGTCGCCGTATTGCGGCATCGAGTCCGGCAGGTCGCGATAGACGCCGCCCGGACGGTAGTAGGCCGCGTGCATGCGCGCGCCCGAGACTGCTTCGTAGCAGTCCATCAGGTCTTCGCGTTCACGGAAGGCGTACAGGAACACCGCCATGGCGCCCACGTCCAGCGCGTGCGAACCCAGCGACATCAAGTGGTTCAGCAGACGGGTGATCTCGTCGAACATCACGCGGATGTACTGCGCGCGCAGCGGGGCTTCCACGCCCAGCAGCTTTTCGATGGCCATGACATAGGCGTGCTCGTTGCACATCATGGACACGTAGTCCAGGCGGTCCATGTAGGGCAGCGCCTGGATGTAGGTCTTGTGTTCGGCCAGTTTTTCGGTGGCGCGGTGCAGCAGGCCGATGTGCGGGTCGGCGCGCTGGATCACTTCGCCGTCGAGCTCGAGCACCAGGCGCAGCACACCGTGCGCGGCCGGGTGCTGGGGGCCGAAGTTGAGCGTGTAGTTCTTGATTTCTGCCATGATTTAACGCCCCAAGCCGTAGGAGTCTTCGCGGACCACGCGCGGCGTGATCTCGCGCGGATCGATCGTGACCGGCTGGTAAATGACGCGCCGTTGTTCCGGGTCGTAACGCATTTCGACGGTGCCGGACAGCGGGAAGTCCTTGCGGAAGGGATGGCCGATGAAGCCGTAATCAGTGAGGATGCGGCGCAGGTCCGGATGGCCTTCGAAGACGATGCCGTACAGGTCGAAGGCTTCGCGCTCGAACCAGCCCACGGTCGGCCAGCATTCCATCAACGACGCGACCATCGGGAACTCGTCATCCTCGGCCCAGGTGCGCACGCGCAGGCGCCAGTTGTGCTCGATCGAGACCAGGTGCACCACCACGGCGAAGCGCGCGCGGTGGATCTTGGCGGCGGTTTCCTCGGGCATCTGGCGCGTGCCGTTGCCCCAGGTCAGGTAGTCGACGCCGCACAGGTCGATACAGGTTTCGAAGCGCAGGCCGGCTTCGGTGCGCAGCTTGTTGCAGACGGAGAACCACTGCTGCGCGGGCACTTCGAGCGTCAGCTCGCCCAACGCCTCGGTCAGGGCGATATCCGCGCCGAGGGTGGTCTGCAAATTGTTTTTCAGGGTTTCGAGCCTGGTCATCATCTTGTACGCTTAGGTGAACCGATACGCTGGTTTCGAGGGGCCGGCTGCAGCGGACTGCTGCCTGGCGCGGCGAAGCTCAGCGCGCAATCGTGTTGGTCAGACGGATCTTGTTCTGCATTTGCAGCAAGCCGTAGACCAGCGCCTCGGCCGTGGGCGGGCAGCCCGGCACGTAGACGTCTACCGGTACGATGCGATCGCAGCCGCGGACCACCGAATACGAGTAGTGGTAGTAACCGCCGCCGTTGGCACAGGAGCCCATGGAAACCACCCAACGCGGCTCGGGCATCTGGTCATAGACCTTGCGCAGCGCCGGCGCCATCTTGTTGCACAGCGTGCCGGCCACGATCATCAGATCGGACTGGCGCGGGCTGGGCCGGAAGATGATGCCGAATTGGTCCAGGTCGTAGCGGGCCGCGCCCGCGTGCATCATTTCAACCGCGCAACAGGCCAGACCGAAGGTCATGGGCCACATGGAGCCGGTCTTCGCCCAATTAAGGAACTTGTCCGCGCTGGTTGTGATGAACCCTTGCTTGAGAATGCCGTCTATAGCCATATTCGTCTCTGATAGCGTGCTGTGGAAAAACCCGGCGGGTTATTCCCAGTCCAGCGCGCCCTTTTTCCATTCGTAGATGAAGCCGACCGTCAGCACGGCCAGGAATACCATGACCGTCCAGAAACCGAGGAGGCCGACCGTGCCCTGGGCAATGGCCCACGGGAACAGGAACGCGATTTCCAGGTCGAAAAGAATGAACAGGATCGCCACGAGGTAGTAGCGCACGTCAAACTTCATGCGGGCGTCTTCGAAGGCCTCAAAACCGCATTCGTACGGCGAGAGCTTCTCGGCGTAGGGACGCCGCGGACCAAGGAGGGAGCCGGCCGTTAGAAGCGCGAACCCGATAAGGGTGGCCACTACGATAAACAGCAGGACGGGAAAATACTGTTGCAGGTTCATTCAGGCGTCCGTCAAATGCGCAAACCTTAGGATTGTAGCATTCGCGCGGTTACTTCTGGCTGAACTCTGTAGCTCGAACAGCAGGTGAAAGACAGCATTCCTCAAATGGAACAATGGCTGTTTTCAGCACCGGTGCGCAAGCATACAGCAGCCTGCCGATGCACGCACAAACACACGCAAAAACACAGGCGCATAAACGAAAAAAACCACCCCGAAGGGTGGTTTTATACGAACGGGCCGAAGCCCGTTCGCGCACTTTAAATCCAGGCAGGACTTGCGCCCTGCTTAGGATTAGAAGCGGTGACGGATACCGACGCCGACGGCGGTCGACTTGACGTCTTCCATGAAGGCGTAGTTCTTGGCGTACGAACCGTAAGCGTACAGGTTGGTGCGCTTGGACAGGTCGTAGGTGTAGCCCAGCGAGAAGACGTTCATCGTCTCAGCACCGTTGATACGGTCGTTGCTGGGGTCAACCATTTGCCACGAACCGAACAGCTTGCTTGCGCCGCCGATCGGGGCGGACAGGCCGACCATGTACGAGTTGGCCTTGAAGCCGTCAGCAAAGATGTTGGTGCCGATGCTCAGGGAGCCCGAACCGGTGTTCACGCCTTGGCCAGCGAACCAGCCGTCGGTCGTGCGAGCGTAGGCCAAGGCCAGCTTCACGACTTCGAAGTCGTACGAACCGCCGATGGCGTACATACGCGGGGTAGCGTCTTGATCAGCGAACAGCGCCTTGTTCGAAGCGTTCAGCTGGTCGTACGTCAGGGCCACGTTCAGGGGGCCGTTCACGTAACGCAGACCGGTCGTGATGGCGCGGGTGTTGTCAGCCGTGCGCCAGCCGGTTTGATCCGCGTTGTTGTCGTCGGCGTTGAACGAGTAGCCGATGCCGAACTGGAAGCCGCTGAACGACGGGGTCTGATACATGACCATGTTGTCGTAGCGTTGCGTGTTGGCAGCGCTCATCGAAACGCCGATGTTGGCTTGACCGAAGCCAGCGCCGAACGGATCGATCGAGCCGAAGTACTTCGACGCGATGTTGGTTTGACGACCGAAGTCCAGTTGGCCCCAGCTGTCGCTGGCCAGACCGATGGTGGCTTGACGACCGAACAGGCGGCCACCTTGGGCCGACTTGCCGTTACCCGAATCAAAGCCGGATTCCAGCTGGAAAACAGCGCGCAGGCCGTCACCCAGGTCTTCCGAACCACGCAGACCCCAGCGCGAACCGTTCTGGACGCCGTTGATCATGCCGAAACGGCTGCCGTTCATGGCATCGGGACCACCGCTGATCTTGTTGTAGCCGATACCCGTGTCGATGATACCGTACAGGGTGACAGACGTTTCTGCCTGGGCGACACCGGCAAAACCGGCGAGCAGGGCGGCAGCGAGCAGAGTCTTTTTCATTTAAGAAATCTCCGTTGATTTGAGTGACAAGAGCAGCAATCCAGCAAACCAGCCTGCCGCCCCCCTAACTCCGCGAAGGGAAGTTGACGCTATTGCATCAAAAATCAGGGGGGCTGGCTATGGTCGGCGCCAGAAAAGTGCAGGTTTACGACAGCCTTGTTGGGATATTGCAACAACTCAGCGCAGCCTGGCCGGTCGCACTAGGGCTTACCCTCGGTTTTAAGTCCGAGCACCTATTCATGCGACTTTCAGCCCTGCCCCTAATTATTCGACTACCCCGGATACCATCCCCGTCACCTAATACATGGCTCTTTCCGACGCCGTTGGGGCCGGATGCCGACGCCGGAACTCCGCATTAGCCATCGAGACCCGCGCAGCAGAAACAGGCCTTATCGTCCACTATCAATAACATTGTTATTTCTAAAAATCGTCGATATGATCGAATCGTCGATTTCTGAGCCGAACCACATGCTCCCACCCTCCTCCCGTGCCGACCGTTCCGAACGACTGAATGCGTTGCGGCGCCAACTGGTGCTCGACGCCGCGCAGCGTGTGTTCGAACGCGACGGCCTGGAGAAGACTACGATCCGCGCGATCGCCAAGGAGGCTGGCTGCACCACCGGCGCCATCTATCCCTGGTTCGCCGGCAAGGAAACCATCTATGGCGCGCTGCTGGAGGAATCGCTGGAGCGCCTGCACGCGCACCTGGCCGAGGCAGCCACCTCCGGGCCCGGCCCCGCCGCCGCGCGCGATGCCATCCACGCCTTCTTCGGCTACTACGCCGAACGGCGGACCGATTTTTCCCTGGGCATGTACCTGTTCCAGGGATTGGGGCCGCGCGGGCTGGGCCGGGAAATGGACGAACGGCTAAACACCCGCCTGCGCCAATGCATAGATCTGCTGGGCGTCGCGCTGGCCCGGACCAAATCCTGGGAGCCTGCCGTGGTCGCGGTCGAACAGATGAATCTCTTCACTTATCTGATGGGACTGTTGCTGCTGCTGCACACCCGCCGCTTGAAATCCCTGGGCCAGCGCGCGCAAGCGCTGCTGGACAACTATTGCCTCGCCCTGGAGCAACGATGACCGCAACCGACCTGGACACCCCGGCCGACGCCCCGCTGATCAGCCTGGCCGATTTCCACATCCTGCTGGCCGACCAGCATCCCTTTTCCCTGCTGCTGGGCATAGACGTGCTGCGCATCGGCCGCGGCACGGCGCGCGCGGTGCTGCCGGCGCGCGACGCCCACCAGCGGCTGGGCGGCATCGTTGCCGGGCCGATGCTGATGGGCCTGGCCGACCTGACCATGTACGCCGCGGTGGTGGGCGCCACCGGTCAGGCGCACGCGGTGACGGCCAGCCTGACGATCAATTTCCTGCGCAAGAGCCCGGCGGGCGCCATCTATGCGGACGCCCGGCTGCTGAAAGTCGGCCGGCTGTCGGCCGGCGAAGTCATCCTGACCGGCGAAGGCTCGGACGAGCCTCTCGCCCATATCGTGAGCACGTGGTCCGTGCCCAAGCCATGAGCATGCGCGTCAGCATCGTCGGCATGGGCAAGACCGGCACGCTGGCCGCGCAGCGCCTCCTGGCGGCCGACCCGGACATCGCGCTAACCCTCTACGACATCGAGCCCGGGCGTTGCGAGGACTTCCGCGGCAGCGCCACGCTGGCGACCTCGGCGCGCGAGGCCCTGGAGGAATCCGACACCATCGTGCTGGCCCTGCCGCGCGAGCGCGAGATCGACCGCACGCTGGAGCGTTTCAGCGACGGCAACGTGACGGCACCGGTAGCGGGCAAGCTGATCGTGGACCTGGAACCGCCGTGCGCCGAGCGTGCGCACAGCCTGGATCAGGCCATCGTCGCGGCGGGCGGCCGCTACACCTGCGCGCCCCTGCGCGCGACGGCGGACGCCCCAGGCGCGGAGGCGCGCCTACTGAATGCCCTGGCCCTGGGCGGATGACGGCCGCAGGCGCTGCGCCGCCGCCACGCACAGCGCCAGCCAGGCCAGGCTGACCGCGAAGCCCGCCAGCACGTCGCTGGCGAAATGGACCTGCAGCAGGATGCGGCTGAGTCCGATCGCCATGATCAACGCCGCCAGCAGCGCGATGCCGGGCAGGCGCCAGGCAGGCGGCGCCAGACGCCACAACAGATAGCAGGCCATGCCGTAGACGGCCATCGCGGCCGAGGAATGGCCGCTGGGAAAGCTCCACCCCGCCACGCTGGCGTAGCCATGATCGTGCTCCGGCCGCACCCGTTGGAAGGCATGCTTGAGCAGCCAGTTGAGCGCGCCACCCACACCGGTGGCAACGGCGCAGACCAGCGCCAGCCGCCAATCCCCGCGCCACAGCAGGAACAGCGTCATCAGCACGCTGATCCCGGTCAGGAATTTCCGGTCGCCCAGATAGGTGAACCAGGACAGCAGCCACAGCAGCGGCGTGGACATGGACATGCTCAGGGAACTGGCCAGGGCCCTGTCAAAGGCCACCACCGCCCCCTCGCTTTCTATCGCGAAAGCCAGGACCAGGAAGACCGCCAGCGCGGCGCAGGCGCCCGTCGTAAAGAAAACGGCGCGACGGCGGCCACGCAAGCTCAGACCGCAGCGCGCAAACAGGAGCGCCGCGCCGCCGGCCAGCAATGGCAATACGATGAATAGCTGCAAGGCATGGGCCGCGGCCCACGCCGCATACGCATCCGTCATGAATAGGCGCCCGTCACGATGAAATTTCCGCTTCCCTTCAATACAACGCGACCAGGGTCTTGTCTACCGGTGCGAACGCATGCGCCCCGGCGGCGTAGTCCCAACGTTCGATCTGGCAATCGCCCCGCCCGTCGCTAGTGATGACATTGACCGAATTGGGCACATTGCCGCGCACGCGGCGCGAACAGGTAGTTCCGGCCTGCACGACCCAGCCGCCGGAAGCTGACGCGGGATTCAGCGGCAGCACATAAGGCAGGTGGATATGCCCGCCCAGGACCAGGTCGACGCCCGCCTGCGCCCAGGCTTCAAGCGCGCGCTCGCGCCCGATCAGGAGGTTGGAGAGATCCGACTCCACCTTGGCGCGCACGGGGTGGTGCGCGACCACGATGCGCAGCTGCCCCGGCTTGGCCTGGCGCAGCCGCTCGGCGACCCGGGCGATCTGCGAGCCGGATATCTCGCCGTCCTTGCGGCGGCGCGGGCGCGTCGTGTTGACGCCGATGGCAAGCAGGCCGGCGTTCTCGAACACGGGTTCCAGCACGGGGCCCAAGGCCCGCTTGTAGTTGCCGTAGGGATTCAGCGCGCGCGCAAACACGTTGAACAGCGGAATGTCGTGATTGCCCGGCACGGTCAGCACCGGCAGCGACAGGCGTTCGATGAATTTGCGGGCGGCAGCGAACTGGCCGCGCCGCGCGCGTTGCGTGATGTCGCCGCTGAGCACCACCAGGTCGGGCGCGAGGGTGCACGCCAGGTCCAGCGCGGCTTCGACCACGGGTTTGCGTTCCGTGCCGAAGTGGGTGTCGGAAAAATGCAGGATACGGGTCATGAACGGTCCAGGTATTGCGAGTCCGCCGGCACCACCAGCGGCAGCCGTTCGTCGGCCACTTTGAATTCCAGCGGCGTATCCATCCAGGAAATTTCGCCGTCCATCGCCACCTTGACGCGCCGGCGTCCGCGCACGGCCACCGTCAGGCGGTCGAAGGCGAAGCTGACCACATGCTCGGCTTCCCCCAGCCGACTGAACAGGCCGCGCAGCAGCAGGCCGTAGAGCGCCAGGGTGCCGACGGGCCGCGCCGCCATGGCGATCAGGCGGTTCTGGTCCAGTTCCGCTGACTCGATGCCGATGTGCTCCAGCTGGAGCTTGTTGTTGCCCACCACCAGCGTGGGCGAACGCAGGTTACGGGCCTGTCCGCCATGATCCAGCAGCAGGCTCAGCTGACGCGGCGCGCGCAGCAGCGTGACCAGGCCCGACCATAGCGCCACCCATCGGCTGCGACCGTACTTCTGCTTGTAGGCTTCGCGGTCTTCGAGCAGTTGCGGATACAGGCCCAGGCTGGCATTGACCAGGAACAGCCGGCCGTTGAGCATGCCGACCTGCACCGGCCTGGGCTGGCCTTGCAGGAAACCGCGCAAGGCCACTTCCGTGTCCTGCGAGATGCCGTAGCTGCGTCCAAAGTAGTTGAATGTGCCCTGGGGCAGGATGCCGAACGGCACCCCTTTGCCCAGCACGACGCCGGCAACCGCGTTGAGCGTGCCGTCGCCGCCCGCCGCGATGACCACGCCTTGCTGCTCTTGTGCACGCCTGACGGCAGCCTCGGCCGTATCGGTCAGGCGCGACGGATCCTGCACGGGCATCAGTTCGTAGCGGCGCCCGGCCTCGTCGAGTATGCGGCGGATCATGTCCTGCAGGATCTGCGCGTCGCCGCGTCCCGATCCGGTGTTGAGGACGATGAAAAGGGGTTCTTGTCCCGTCAGGGAATGAGCGGCGGCTGCCGGGTTCTGCTGGGGAGGCGTCATGCGACAAACATACCCCATGCCGGCAAAACGCCGCAACAAGGCTGGCGGCGGGCGGCGCCAGGCGCGCCCGCCGCTGCCGTTCAACGGCCGATGGCGTAGGCCTGCATCAGCCGCGGCGTGGCCGCTGCATGCAGCAGGCCGTCGGCATCGCGCGAAGCCGCGGTCAACCTGCCCACCGACCACTCGGGCACTTCCTCAATCTGGTGCCCGCGCTGGCGCAGCGCCGCGATGACCTCGGCGCCGAAGCTCGCCTCCACCGCCAGATGTCCCGGCTTGCGGTCCCGCGGATAGAAGGACGTAGGGAAGTGCATGGTGTGGGACATGGGCAGGTCGATCGCTTCCTGCAGGTTCAGGCCGTGATGCACGTGGCGCAGGAAGAACAGCAATTGCCATTGCTCCTGCTGGTCTCCGCCGGGGGTGCCGAAGGCCAGATAGGGCTTGCCGTCGCGCAGCGCCAGCGAAGGCGTCAGCGTGGTGCGCGGACGCTTGCCGGGCGCCAGCGTGCCGGGCAGTCCTTCCTCCAGCCAGAACATCTGCGCGCGCGTGTTGAGCCCGAAGCCCAGTTCCGGGATCACTGGCGAGGACTGGAACCAGCCGCCCGAAGGCGTGGCCGAGATCATGTTGCCCCAACGGTCGATAACGTCCACGTGGGTGGTATCGCCGCGCTTGGCGGAGGCGCGCATGTCGGCCAGCGTGGGCTCGTTGGTGGCGCTGCCGGGCGCGGAGACCTTGGACAGGCGTTCCAGCGTGTCCATGACGCGCTTCACCTGCGCCTCGAAACCGGGCACCTGGCCGGGCAGCAGCTCCTGCGAGGCCGACTCGCCGATCAGCGCGCGGCGCTCGGCGTTGTAGGCGTCGGACAGCAGATGGTCCAGCGGCACATCGACGAAAGCCGGATCGCCGTAATAGGCCTCGCGGTCGGCAAAGGCCAGCTTCATGGCCTCGGTCACGCGGTGCACGAATTCGGCGCTGGTCGGGCTGACGCCGGCCAGGTCCATGTCCTTGAGCAGGGCAAGGGTCTGCAGGAAGACAGGACCCTGGCTCCAGGAACCGGCCTTGGCCACTGTGTAGCCGTGGTAGTCGTAGGTGACCGGCTTATCATAACTAGCCGACCAGCCCGCCAGGTCGTCGGCGGTGATAACACCCCGGTGGGTGGAACCGCTCTCGTCCATGACATCGGTGTTGCGCGCAAACTTGTCGATTTCCTCCGCAATGAAGCCACGGTAGAAGGCGTCGCGCGCCGCCTCGATCTGGCGCTCGCGATCCGCGCCGGCGCTTTCGGCCTGCTGCACCACGCGGGTCCAGGTGCGAGCCAGCGCCGGATTGCGGAACAGCTTGCGGGCCTCGGGTACCTTGCCGCCTGGCACATAGAGTTCGGCGGTGGTCGGCCAATGCGTCTGGAAGAAATCCTTGAGGCCGGCGATGGTGTTGGAGATGCGCGGCATCAACGCGTGGCCGTGCTCCGCGTAATAGATGGCGTGCTCCAGCACGTCGCGCACGCGCATGCTGCCGTGGTCGCGCAGCAGCAGCATCCAGGCGTCGAAGGCGCCCGGGATGACGGTAGCCAGCAAGCCGTTGCCGGGGATGAGCTTGAGGCCTTCGGCGCGGTAGCGTTCGAGCGTGGCGGCCGCGGGCGTGGTGCCCTGGCCGCACAGCACCTCGACGCGGCCGGTGCGCGCGGAGTAGAACACCGCGGGCACTTCGCCGGCGGGGCCGACCAGATGGGGTTCGACCACTTGCAGCACGAAGGCCGAGGCGACGCAGGCGTCGAAAGCGTTGCCGCCGCGCTCCAACAGCGACATGCCGGCCGCGCTGGCCAGCCAATGGGTGGAGGTCACGACACCGAAGGTGCCAAGGATTTCCGGGCGAGTCGTAAACATGATGATTCCTATAGGGCTGCCGCTGAAACGCGGAACAATTCCTGTACGGCGGGCGCCTGGCGATCAAAAGAATAGGCACGCTGGAGAGGCCCGCGGACGCCGCCAGCCGGGGCGCCGCGGATCCGGCTCCGCCGGTCCGCCAGCGCCGCCCCCTGGGGGACCCGCGCCAGCGGGTAGGGGGGAGCTTACTTCTTGGCCAAAGTGACGCCCTTCAGACGGATCAGGCCGTCGGGGTAAGGCACGAAGCCTTCCAACTTCTTCTGCACGCCAAAGGTCCACGGCAGGTAGAACAGGTAGACGATGGGACGCTGGTCCTGCATGGTCGCCAGCACCTGGTCATACATGGCGCGGCGCTTGGCGGTGTCGGATTCGGCGCGAGCGTCGTTGAGCAGCTTGTCGACGCCGGCGTCGCAGAACTTGCCGTCGTTCAGGTTGCCCTTGCAGCTCAGGTACTGATGGATGTTGCCGCTGGGATCGACCCGGCCCGACCAGCCGCTCTGCCCTACTTCGAAGTCGCCGCGCGCAAGCGAGGATTGCAGGGAGGCGAACTCCACCGGACGCAGGGTGATGTCGAAGCCCGCTTCGGCGCCCATGGCCTGCACCAGCTCGAACACCTGCTGCATGGTGGTGTTGTTGCCGAAGGTGATCTCGAATTTGACGCGGTCATAGCCCGCCTCCTTCAGCAGGGCCTGCGCTTTCTTGGGATCGCGGCCCTTGTGCTCGAAGGCGGTGTTGTAGGCGAAGCTGGCCGGCGGGAACGGCTGATAGGCGGGCTGGAACATGCCTTCGCCGATCACCTGGTTGAGCACGTCGCGGTCGATCGCAAGATCCAAGGCCTGGCGCACGCGCTTGTCCTTGGCCAGCGGGTTGTTGGCGCGCGCGCCATTGGCCAGGTTCACCGAAATGGCCTGGAAGCCCAGGCCGGTCACCGGCGCCAGGGTCAGGTTCTTGTCGTCCTTCACGGCCTTGGCATCGCTGGGCGCCACGCGCTCGATGATGTCCAGGTCGCCCGCGCGCAGGTTGTTCAGGCGCACGGTGTTGTCGGGGATCGGGGTGTAGACCAGGCGGTCGAAGTGATAGTTGGCCGCATCCCAGTACTTGGGAAATTTCTCGAGCACGATGCGGTCGTTCTGCACGCGCTCCTTGAACTGGTAAGGCCCAGAGCATACCGGCTTGCCGCCGGGGTCCTTGTCGAAGCTGGCGGGCGACATCATCATCCCGGCACGATCGGACAGTTGCGACAGCAGCGAGGCGTCGGGTTCGGACAGGTTCAGCACCACGGTGCTGGCGTCCGGGGCCTCGACGCTGGCGACCGTGGCCAGTTCGCTCTTGCGGTTGCTGTCGGGCAAGGTGCGGGCGCGGTCCAGATTGGCCTTGACGGCCGCGGCGTCCACCGGCGTACCGTCATGGAACACGGCATCCGTGCGCAGTTTGAAGGTCAGCACCTTGTGGTCCGGGCTGATGGTCCAGGATTGCGCCAGCTGCGGCACGATCTTCAGGTCCGGGGTGATCTCGACCAGCTTGTCGCACAGGGAAGCGAAGACGATGCGGCCCACGAAGGTACGCGCGCGCACCGGGTCCAGCACATCGGGGTCGTCCTGCAGGCCGATACGCAGGGTGGACTGGGCTTGCGCCAATCCGCTGGCCAGCATTCCCGCCATGGCCATGGCGAGGCAAAGTTTACGCATGAAAGATCTCCGTCGGTTCAGGTCGGCCTGGTTCCCCGCGCGGACGCGCCGCCTGGCATGAGGGAACAGACCCGAGCCGTGCTGCATCGCCGGGTCCATCCCCCGCTGCGCACGTTCTTGTTGGATTCTGCGCCAGGCGCGCGGCGATTGTATAGAGCGGCGGCTGTCGTAAGCCTAAATGCCCGCCGGGCGGCCGCCTTGCGGACGCGCTTTCAGGGAATGCGGCAAGGCGCCGCGAAATCCACGGCGGCCTGGACCTCGGCGCGCAGCTTGGCGACCAGCGGCCGGGTATCGTCGCGGCGATGCTGGAAGGCGTAGGGCAAGGCCGCCAGGGGCCTATCCCCTTCCAGCACGCGCAGACTGCCTTCGGCCTGCAGCGCGCTGGCCCAATGGCTGGGCAAGAGGCCCACGCCGGTGCCTTCTATGAGCAGGCCGACCACCGCCCCCCAGTTGTTGCAGCAGAGACGTTCTCCGCCGGCCTCGCGGCCCGCCAGCCAGTCGTCGATGATGCGCGTGGTGCCGGCCCCCGCCGGCAACGTGACCAGCGGCAGGCGTTCCAGCAGCGCGGGCGTCATGCGCGTGGCGCCCTCCAGCACGGCAGGCGCGGCGGCCCAGGAGAAGTCCGCCTGGCCTATGGAACTGGAAGCGATATTGGGCCGCGAGGAACGGCCGGCGATCACGGCGAAGTCCAATTCACCGTCGGCCACGCGCTGCTCCAGCACCTGGCCGATATCCACATAGGGTTCCAGCACCAGGTCCGGATAGGCGGCGCGCACGCCCCTGATCAGCCGCGGCAACCAGGTCAGCGCGGTCAACTCGCCCACGCCGAAGCGGCAACGGCCGCTGAGGCCCGCGCTTTGCGCCAGCGACGCCCGGATCTGTTCGGCCGAGGCCAGCAGGTCGCGCGCCTGCGGCAGCAGGCGTTGGCCGGCGTCGGTCAGCACCGCCTTGTGGCCGCTGCGGTCGAAGAGCGATAGGCCCAGGCCTTCCTCGAGCTCGGTGATGCGCTTGGACAGCGACGACACCGACAGGTGCAGGCGCTCGGCCGCCACGGCGAAACTTGCGCAGGTGGCGGCCCAGTAGAAGGCTTCGAGTTGCTTGAGGGTCATGCCGGGATTGTAGAGGCGCCCGGCTCAGCCGCGCGCGGCTCAGGGGCGCGCGGTCCCGAGGCGCCCGGCATATGGTCCCGGCTGAATCAAGCGGCTTTCGGCGTCAGCAAGTGCGCGGAAAACCGGAGGGTATCGATGGCGGCGCGGAGCATGCGCTCGACGCGCGGCCAGATATCGCCCTTGAGGCGATCGGACCAGCAGATGCTGTCAAACACCCCGTCGACCAGGGCGTGCAGATAGAGGTTGGACAGGCGCACGTCCAGCGCGCGCGGCAGATCTTCGCGCTTGACGGCGGCGCGCAGCAGTTTCTCCGAGGTGCGCAAGGCATGGCGCTCCCACAGGTCGCGGCGGCGCAGCAAGGGTGCGTTCTCGTCGCTGCGTTCGCATTTCAGGTACAGGATCTCCAGCACCCGCTGCACCGAACCTTCCTGCGCGTAGATCTGGATGTACTGCCGCATGGAGGAGTAGAGCGATTCCAGCGCCTCGCCCTCGGTCGACACCTGGGTCAGCGGCGCGGCCTCGCCCAGCGCGCGGTCGCACATGGCGATGCAGACGTCGATCTTGTTCTTGTAATGGCCGTAGACGGCGCCCCGGGACACGCCCGCATAGTCCGCAATATCGCTCATGGTGGTGGCGGCCACCCCTTTGGACAGGAACACGTGCTCCGCGGCGTCCAGGATGCGGTCGCGGGTGCGTTGGGACTCTTCTTTCGTCTTGCGGGCCATGCGGGGACCTCCTACTTAAAAAAACGGTGGCAAAAAAACGGCGGCTTCCACACCGGAAGCCGCCCTCTCCACACACTGTGAATAATTGTGTAGCGGGGAGCATACTTCCGAACAAAATAATTAATCAAGCGTGACGGATTAAATGATAGACTCGCTTCCCCACGCGGGAAAGTCGGCGCCTTTCCCCACCTCAGCCCTCTGCGGCCCCATCAGACAACTTTAAAAATGAAGCAAAGAGTCTCTCTACGCACGCTCGCCCTTTTTTCCGTAGTAATTCTTATTACCGGTTGCTCGAAACCGGAAGCCCAAACAGCCGCCGAGGCGCCCGCCGAAGTCGGCGTCATCGTCGCGGCGGCCACGCCCACCAGCGTCGCCACCGAATTGCCGGGCCGGCTGGAGCCCTACCGCGAGGCCGAGGTGCGCGCGCGCGTGGCCGGCATCGTTACCGCGCGCCTGTACGAGGAAGGCCAGGACGTGGCGCGCGGCGCCGCGCTGTTCCAGATCGATCCCGCGCCCTTGCAGGCCGCCTACGATTCCGAAGCCGCGAACCTGGCGCGCGCGCAGGCGAACCTGTCCGCCGCCGCCGACAAGCTGCGCCGTTACGCCGACCTGGTGTCGGACCGCGCCATCAGCGAACGCGACCACGCCGAAAGCGTGGCGCAAGAACGCCAGGCCCGGGCCGAGGTCGCCCTGGCCCGCGCCAACCTGCAAAGCGCCAAGCTGAAGCTGGACTACGCGCGGGTCACCTCGCCCATCGACGGCCGGGCGCGGCGCGCGCTGGTCACCGAAGGCGCGCTGGTGGGCGAAGGCCAGGCCACGCCGCTGACCGTGGTACAGCAGATCGACCCGATCTATGTGAACTTCGCCCAGCCCGCCGCCGAGGTGATGCAGTTGCAGAAGCAGATCCGCGCCGGAGCCCTGGAAGGCGTGGCGCCGGACCAGGTGCAGGTGCGGCTGCTGCTGCCCGACGGTTCCGAGTACGGGCGCGGCGGAACGCTGTCGTTCGCCGACCTGGCGGTGGATCCGGGCACCGACAACGTCACCATGCGGGCGCTGTTCGAGAATCCGGGCCGCGACCTGCTGCCGGGCATGTATGTGCGCGTGCGGCTGGAGCAGGCGATCAACCGCGACACCTACCTGGTGCCGCGCAACGCCCTGCTGCGCAACGCCGAAGGCGCGCACGTGCTGGCCGCGGGCCCGGACGGCGAGCTGAAGAAGATCGCCGTCACCGCGCAGCGGCTGCAAGGCCCGTACTGGATCGTCACGCAGGGACTGGCGGGCGGCGAGCGCATCGTCGTCGAGAACGCCGCCCAATTGGCGGCGGGCCAGAAAATCAAACCGGTGGAGCGGGCCGCGCCGAGCGCGCAGGCCCCCACCGCCGGCAACCCGGAGGCCGGCGTCCAGGCAAGGACGCCCGCCGCGGGCCAAAAAGGATAAACCGCAATGGCGCGTTTTTTTATTGATCGCCCGGTCTTCGCCTGGGTGATCTCGCTGCTGATCGTGCTGGTCGGCATTCTGTCGATTCGCGCGCTGCCGGTGGCGCAGTATCCCGACATCGCTCCGCCGGTGGTCAACGTCGGCGCCAGCTATCCCGGCGCCTCGGCCAAGGTGGTCGAAGAGGCCGTCACCGCCATCATCGAACGCGAGATGAACGGCGCCCCCGGGCTGATGTATACCTCGTCCAGCAGCGACTCGACGGGCTGGGCCAGCATCAACCTGACCTTCAAGCAGGGCACCAATCCCGACCTGGCGGCCGTGGAAGTGCAGAACCGCCTGAAGGCGGTGGAGCCGCGCCTGCCCGAATCGGTGCGTCGCGACGGCGTGCGCGTCGAAAAGGCGGCCGACAACATCCAGCTGGTGGTGTCGCTGAAGTCGGACGGCGGCCTGGACGACATGCAACTGGGCGAGCTGGCCGCCTCCAACGTGCTACAGGCCCTGCGCCGCGTGGAAGGCGTGGGCAAGGTGCAATCCTTCGGCGCCGAAGCCGCCATGCGCATCTGGCCGGATCCGGCCAAGCTGACGGCCATGGCCCTGACCCCGGGCGACATCGTCTCGGCCCTGCGCAGCCATAACGCGCGGGTCACCATCGGCGAACTGGGCAACCAGGCCGTGCCCAAGGACGCCCCGCTGAACGCCAGCATCGTCGCCGGCGAATCCCTGCACACGCCCGAGCAGTTCGGCAACATTCCGCTGCGCGCGCAGTCAGACGGCGCCACTCTGCGCCTGAAGGACGTGGCCCGGGTCGAACTGGGCGGCACCGACTACATGTACCTGTCGCGCGTGAACGGCATGACCGGCACGGGCCTGGGCATCAAGCTGGCGCCGGGATCGAACGCAGTCGAGACCACCAAACGCATCCGCGCCACCATGCAGGAGCTGGCCCAGTATTTCCCGCCGGGCGTGACCTGGGACATTCCGTACGAGACCTCCACCTTCGTCGAAATCTCGATCAAGAAGGTGCTGATGACCCTGCTGGAAGCCGTGGCCCTGGTGTTCTGCGTGATGTACCTGTTCATGCAGAACTTCCGCGCCACGCTGATCCCCACGCTGGTGGTGCCGGTGGCGCTGCTGGGCACGCTGGGCGTGATGCTGTGGCTGGGCTATTCCATCAACGTGCTGACGATGTTCGGCATGGTGCTGGCCATCGGCATCCTGGTGGACGACGCCATCGTGGTGGTGGAGAACGTCGAACGCATCATGGCCGAGGAAGGCCTGCCGCCGCGCGAGGCCACGGTCAAGGCCATGGGCCAGATCAGCGGCGCCATCGTCGGCATCACGGTGGTGCTGGTGTCGGTGTTCGTGCCCATGGCGTTCTTCGACGGCGCGGTGGGCAACATCTATCGCCAGTTCGCCGTGACGCTGGCCGTGTCGATCGCCTTCTCGGCCTTCCTGGCGCTGTCGTTAACGCCCGCGCTGTGCGCCAGCCTGCTCAAGCCCATCGCCGCGGGCCACCACGAGAAGCGCGGCTTCTTCGGCTGGTTCAACCGGGCCTTCACGCGCCTGACCGCGCGCTACACCACGCGGGTGTCCGGCGTGCTGGCCCGTCCGGTGCGCTTCGGCCTGGCCTATCTAGCCGTGATCGCCGCAGTGGCATTGCTGTTCGCGCGGCTGCCCTCTTCCTTCCTGCCGGACGAAGACCAGGGCAGCTTCATGGCCATGGTCATCCTGCCCCAGGGCTCGCCGCAAGCCGAGACCATGGCGATGGTGAAGGACGTCGAACGCTACATGCTGGAGCACGAGCCCGTCGAATATGTGTATTCGGTCAACGGCTTCAGCAACTACGGCAGCGGACCGAACTCGGCCATGTTCTTCGTCACGCTGAAGGACTGGAAGCAGCGCGGCGCCGCCGACCTGCACGTGAACGCGGTGGTGGAACGCATCAACGCCGCGTTCGCCGACCGCAAGAACGTCATGGTGCACGCGCTGAATTCCCCGCCGCTGCCGGACCTGGGCTCGACCTCGGGCTTCGACTTCCGCCTGCAAGACCGCGGCGGACTGGGCTATGAGGCCCTGGCCCAGGCGCGCCAGCAGTTGCTGGCGGCGGCCTCGAGCCATCCCGCGCTGGCGGAAGTGGTGTTCGCGGGCCAGGAAGAAGCGCCGCAGCTGGAGCTGCGCGTCGACCGCGACAAGGCCCAGGCCATGGGCGTATCGGTGGACGAGATCAACACCGCGCTGGCGGTGATGTACGGATCGGACTACATCGGCGATTTCATGCTCAATGGCCAGGTGCGGCGCGTGACCGTGCAGGCCGACGGCAAGAGCCGCGTCGACATGGCGGACGTATCGCGCCTGCACGTGCGCAACCTGCAGGGCCAGATGGTGCCGCTGTCCGCCTTCACCACCCTGAAATGGTCCATGGGTCCGCCGCAGCTCAACCGCTACAACGGCTTCCCCTCGTTCACCATCAACGGCGCGGCGGCCCCCGGGCACAGCAGCGGCGAGGCCATGCGCGCCATGGAAGCGCTGGCGGCGGAGCTGCCGCGCGGCATCGGCTTCGACTGGTCGGGACAGTCCTATGAGGAACGGCTGTCCGGCAACCAGGCGCCCATCCTGTTCGCGCTGTCGGTGCTGGTCGTGTTCCTGGCGCTGGCCGCGCTGTACGAAAGCTGGTCCATCCCGCTGGCGGTGATCCTGGTGGTACCGCTGGGCGTGATCGGCGCGGTGCTGGGCGTGACGCTGCGCGGCATGCCCAACGACATCTACTTCAAGGTCGGCCTCATCGCCACCATCGGACTGTCGGCCAAGAACGCGATCCTGATCGTGGAAGTGGCCAAGGACCTGGTGCGCGATGGCCAGGGCATCGTGTCCGCCACGCTGGAGGCCGCCAGGCTCCGGCTGCGGCCCATCGTGATGACCTCGCTGGCCTTCGGCGTGGGGGTGCTGCCCCTGGCGCTGGCCACCGGCGCGGCCTCGGGCGCCCAGGCCGCGATCGGCACGGGCGTGCTGGGCGGCATCATCACCGCGACGGTGCTGGCCATCTTCCTGGTGCCGCTTTTCTTTCTTATCGTGGGCCGCGTGCTGGGCATGCGCGTGCGCCCCGCGCGTCCGCAAGGCCGCGAAACGCTGGAGACCACGCCATGAAGGCTATGGCCATGACCCTGCTTGCGCTGGCCCTGGCCGGCTGCTCGCTGGCCCCTACCTATGAACGCCCTGCCGCGCCCGTGCCGCACGCCTACGACACGCCGGCCGCCGACGGGCAGGCCGCCGTGCCGCAGGATTGGCGCGACTACTTCAACGACCCGGCGCTGCAGGCCTGGATCGCCGCCGCGCTGGAAAACAACCGCAACCTGCGGGTGGCGGCGCTGCGCATCCAGGAAGCCCGGGCGCTGTACGGCGTGCAACAGGCCGACCGCCTGCCGTCCATCGATGGCACGGGCGAATTCAGCCGCGGACGCGGCGCCGAGCCCGGCCAACCGCGCATGCCGGTGGCGGACCGCTATCGCGCGGCCGTCGGCATCGCCGCGTTCGAACTGGATTTCTTCGGCCGCGTGAAAAGCCTGAGCGACGCCGCGCTATCGCGCTACCTGGCCAGCGAGGAGGCGCACCGCGCCGCCACGCTGTCGCTGGTGTCGGAGACCGCTGCGGCCTACTTCAACCAGCGTTCACTGGCGGAGCAGCTGCGTCTGACCGAGAGCACGCTGGCGTTGCGCGAGGCCTCGCTCAAACTCACCCAACGCCGCTACGACGCAGGGCTGGAAACGGCCGTGGGACTGCGCACGGCGCAGATGCTGGTGGAATCCTCGCGCGCCACGCACGCCGAACTGAGCCGGGAATACCGCCAGTCCGTCCACACGCTGGGCTTACTGGCGGGCGACTTTTCGCTGCCGCCCGACACCGATGCCGTCACGCTGGAAAGCCAGAGCCTGACGCCGCTGGCCGCGGGCCTGCCTTCCGCCCTGCTGATCCGTCGTCCGGACCTGCGCCAGGCCGAGGACACGCTGCGAGCCGCCAATGCCGATATCGGCGCGGCGCGCGCGGCGTTCTTCCCGTCGGTGCAGCTGACGACCGACATCGGCACCACGGCCGGCAGTTTCTCGGACCTGTTCGGTTCGGGCACGGGCACCTGGACCTTCGCGCCCAAGCTGACGCTGCCCATCTTCAATGCTGGTCGCAACAGCGCCAACCTGTCGCTGGCCGAGGCCCGCAAGGACATCGCGGTAGCCCAATACGAAGGCAGCATCCAGCAGGCCTTCCGCGAAGTGGCCGACGCGCTGTCCGCCCGCGACACGCTGCGCGCGCAGATCGACGCCCAGCGCAAGGTGCGCGACGCCGACCGCGACCGCCAGCGCCTGACCGAAAGGCGCTACGAACGCGGCGTGGCCAGCTACCTGGAGATGCTGGAGGCGCAGCGCAGCTTGTTCGAATCCGAACAGGAGTTCATCCGGCTGCAACAGCGCCGGCTGGTCAACGCGGTGGAGTTGTACAAGGCACTGGGCGGCTGGGAGCAGCCCGGCTCATGACCGGTCAGCCGGCCTTGTCGATGCGGTAGGCGCAGCGGCGCGCGCCCGTGAGGATGTGCTCTTCGCGCCGCACCCGGACCTCTGCTCCCAGCACCTTGTTGAAGAGTTCCAGCTCGCTGCGGCAAAAGCCCATACAGGCCTTTGCCGCGGAACAGATCGGGCAATGGTTCTCGATGAAGAGGTAGTCCGGGCCGTCCTTGCGCAACTCGGCCATGTAGCCTTCGGCGGAGCGGACTTCCACCAGCCGCTCCAGCCGTTCCTTCAGGCTGCGGGCGCCCTGCATGGCCTGGCGATAGCCGCTGAGCATGGCGGCCTCGCGCACTTCGATCAGCTTTTCGACGCCCTCTTCGCCGAACGCCTGGCGGATGGCGCCTATCATCTGCACCGTCATTTCGGCATGCGTGTCGGGAAATCGGCCATGTCCGGCAGCGGTCAGGAACCAGATCTGCGTGGGCCGGCCCCGGCCCGCGCTATGGCTTTCGGAATCCACCAGTCCTTCCGCATGCAAGCGGGTCATCTGCTGGCGCACGGCTTCGGCGGTCACGTCCATGGCCTTGGCAATGACGGCGACGGACTGCGGGCCGCGCGTCTTCAAGGCCATGAGCACGCGATCCGCGGGCTGATGCTCCCAGGCGACGGGATGAGACGGACTGTCAGACATGGATGTGGATTCTCCGGATGTATGCCTATGGTGCCACGAACCGCGCCTGGCGGTCAGCCGGAAGCCACCTGCGAGTCCGCCGCTGGCGCTTCCCATCCGCCTCCCAGCGCCTTGTACAGCGCGATCAGACGGGTGTAGGACTCGGTTTCGGCCACGGCTACGGCGTCCTGGGCGCGCAAAAGCGTACGCTGGGCGTCCAACACCGTCAAATACGGGGTGCTGCCTTCCCGGTAGCGCAGCTGCGCCAGTTCCGCCGCCCTGCCGCTGTGCGCGGCCGCCTGCGCCAGGCTGCCCAGGCGCTGCTGCGTCTGGCCGTATTCCGTCAGCGCCGATTCCAGTTCCTCGACCGCACGCAGCACGGTCAGCTCATAGCTCGCGACCGCGCCGTCCGCGCGCGCCACCGCGCCGCGCTTGCGCGCCAGCGCCGTGGGCAGGTGGAAGGCGGGCCAGTTGGCATTGGCCGCCACGCTGAAAGCGCGGCTGGCCGATGAGCCGAAATCCGCGCCGCGCAAGGCGACGAAACCCAGGAATCCGCCCAGGTCGATGCGCGGATACAGTTCCGCGGTCGCCACGCCCACGTCGGCGTTGGCGGCAGCCATGCCGCGTTCAGCCGCCAGCACGTCGGGGCGGCGCGACAGCAAGGCGCTCACGTCGCCGATCGGCAGGCGAGTGTCCAGGGGGGCCAGCGCCTTGCCCGCGTCCAATTCGCCCAGCTCCACCGGGCGCAGGCCCGCCAGCACCGCAATCCGGTACTGCGCCAGCCGCCGCGCGGCGATCTGCACCGGGACGCTGGCCTGCACAGTCTCCAGTTCGGCGCGCGCGCTGGCCAGGTCGCCTTCGTCGCCGCGGCCCGCCGATACCATGGCCTGGATCACGCGCAGGCTGTCGCGCTGGCTCTCCAGGTTGGCGCGCGCCACGGCCAGGCGCTGTTCGGCGCCGCGCAGTTCGAAGTAATTGCGCGCCACTTCGGCCGCCACCACGATGCGGGTCTGGGCCAGATCCGCGGCCTGCGCCTCGCTGCGGGCGGCCGCGCCCTCGGCCGCCCGGCGCAGACGCCCGAACAGGTCCAGCTCCCAGGTGGCGTCGAAGCCCGCCCGGTAGCTCTGCGCCAGGTTGCGCTGGCCGCTGGCGCCGGCATTGGCCTGCGACAGGCTGCGCTCATAGCCGCCGCCCAGGGTGACGGCCGGCAGCTGGTCCAGTTCCTTCTCGTCCAGCACCGCGCGCGATTCGGCCAGGCGCGACTGCGCGATGCGGATGTCCAGGTTGCGGGACAGCGCCAGATCGATCAGCCGGTCCAGCTGGGGATCCTGCAATTGCTTCCACCAGTCGCGCTGCAGCTGGTCGGTGGAGAACAGGGCCTGTTCGGGGCTGGCCAGCGTCACTGGCGCGACCTGGGGTTTCTGGTAATCGGGACCGACGGCGCAGCCGGCGGTGGCCAACGCGGCCAGCAGTACGGTCGCGCCGCGGCGCAAGCGTAGGGAAAGTTGTGGATGCTTCATGATGGTTTCCTTGGGCTAGGCCGAGACACCGGGCGCTGCGGCGTCCTCGGCCTGGGCCAGCGCCAGCTCGCGGGCGCGCGGCGTATCGTGCGCCGCGCGGTGATCGCGGGCGAATACGGTGTAGACGGTGGGCAACACGAACAGCGTGAACAGCGTGCCGACCAGCAGGCCCACCACAATGACCAGGCCCAGGCTGTAGCGGCTGTGCGCGCCAGCGCCGGTGGCGAACAGCAGCGGGATCAGACCCATGACCATGGCGGCGGTCGTCATCAGGATGGGGCGCAACCGGATGCGGGCGGCCTGCTCCATGGCGGCGCGCCGGTCCAGCCCGTGGCTGAGCTGCATTTCGTTGGCGAACTCCACCATCAGGATGCCGTGCTTGCTGATCAGGCCGATCAGCGTCACCAGCCCGATCTGGGTATAGATGTTGACGGTGGCCATGCCCAGCGCCAGCGGGATCAGCGCGCCGCAGATCGACATGGGCACGCTCACCAGGATGATGAAGGGATCGCGCAGGCTCTCGTATTGCGCCGCCAGCACCAGGTAGATCACGATGATGGCGAAGATGAAGGTGATCATCAGCGCCGAACCTTCCTGGCTGTACTGACGCGCATCCGACTGCCAGTCGTAGCTGAAGCCGGCGGGCAGGAACTTGGCCTGCTCGGTCAGGAATTGCACCGCGTCGCCCATGGTGACGCCCGGCATCGGTATGGCCTGGAAGGTGGCGGCATTGAGCTGGTTGAACTGGGTCAGCTTGTTGGGCTCCACGCCCATGGACACGGTCACGAGGTTGGACAGCGGCACCTGCGCGCCGCTGGCGCTCTTGACGTAGTAGCGCGCCAGCGATTCGGGCGAGATGCGCTGTTCGCGCAGGCTCTGCGGAATCACGTCATAGGAGCGACCGTCCATGCCGAAGCGGTTCACGTAGTTCTCGCCCACCAGCACGGCCAGCGTATCGCCGATGGCCTTCATGGTGACGCCCAGGCTGTTGGCCTTGGCGCGGTCCACCTTCAGCTGCACCACCGGATTGTTGTAGTCCAGGTCGCTGTCGACCACCATGAACAAGCCGCTTTCGCGCGCGGCCTTCTTCAGGCCTTCCATGGCCTCGTAGACCACCGGATAGTCCGAGGCGCTCATGAGCGTCATCTGCACCGGCAGCCCGCCGGTGGAACCGGGCAGGGACGGCAGCTGGAAGGCGAAGATGTTGCTGCCTTCGACCTGGTTCGCCATGGCCTGCATGTCGGCCTGGATCTGGTCGGCCGAACGGTGGCGCTTTTCCCAGGACACGAAGTCCACGCCGCCAATGCTGTTGGACACGCCGTCGGAACCGTTGATCAGCCAGCGCCCCTGCTGTTCAGGCAGGGTCTTCATCACGTCGTCCCATTTGCGGCCAAACTTCTCCACATAGTCGATATTGGCGTGCTGCGGCGACTTGATCGCGGTCAGCACGGTGGATTGGTCCTCGACCGGCGCCAGCTCGCTTTGCGCGGCGTTGTACAGGAACGGCAGGCTGGCGAGTACCGCCACGGCGATCAGGCCGGTCACCCAGCGATGATGCAGCGATACGTCAAGCACGCGGCCATAGGCGTTCCCCAGGCCTTCAAAGAAATGCTCGGCGCGACGCGCCATCCAGCCTTCGGACACGCGGCTATTCAGCAGGAACGAGCTCATCACGGGCGACAAGGTCAGCGCAATGACGCCCGACACCACCACGGAGCCCGCCAGGGTGAAGGCGAATTCCTTGAAGAGCGAACCGGTAAGCCCGCCCATCAGGCCGATGGGCGCGTAGACCGCCGCCAGCGTGATGGTCATCGCGATCACCGGCCCCGCCACTTCGCGCGCGCCGATGAGGGCCGCGCGCACCGGCGATTTGCCCTCTTCGATGTGGCGATGCACGTTTTCGACCACGACGATGGCGTCGTCCACCACCAGGCCGATGGCCAGCACCATGGCCAGCAAGGTCAGCAGGTTCACGCTGAAGCCGAACAGCGCCATGATGGCCGCCCCGCCCAGCATGGACAGGGGAATGGTCAGCACCGGGATCAGCACGGCGCGCAGGGAGCCCAGGCACAGGAAGATCACCACCACCACGATGGCGATGGCCTCGATCAGCGTCTGCACCACGCCGTCGATGGACGCGCTGATGAAGCGGGCCAGTTCGAACGGCACCTGCACGCTGGTGCCCGGCGGCAGGTTCTGCTTGATGTTAGGCAGCAGCTCGTTCAGGCGCTTGACGATCACCAGCGGATTGCCCACCGGCGTGGCGTTCAGCCCGAAATACACCGCCGGCTCGCCATCCATCAGGCCGCTGGAATCGGTGGACGCGGCGCCCAGTTCGACCGTGGCCACGTCGCCCAGGCGCACGATCGCGTCGCCCTCGCGCTTGACCACCATGTCGCGGAATTCCGCGACGTTGACCAAGTCCGTGTTGACCTGGATGTTGGACACCACGTACAGGCCCTTGGCCTGTCCCGGCGCCGCCTGCACGTTGTTGTCGCGCAGCGCGTCGGCCAGCTCGCCCGCGGAAATGCCGCGCGCCGCCATCCGGTTGGGGTCCAGCCATACCCGCATGGCGAGCTTCTGCCCGCCGTAGAGTTCCACGCTGGCCACGCCGTCGATGGACGACAGCTGCGGCTGCACCACCCGCGACAGATAGTCAGTCAAGGCGGCCAGGGACAAAGTGCTGCTGGAGAAGCCCACATAAGCCACGGCCGTCGCCTCGCCGGCGGACTTGACCAGCACCGGGTCGTAGACGTCCTGCGGCAAGCGGTACTTGACCTCGTTGACCTTGGCCATCACCTCGGTCATGGCCTTGTTGGAATCGGCGTTCAGCTTCATCCGCACCGTGATCACGCTGCGGCCCTGGGTCGACGAGGACGACAGGTAGTCGATGCCTTCCACCGTGGCCACGGATTGCGCGATGGGTTGGGTGACGAAGCCCTGCATCAGGTCGGGCGAGGCGCCCGGGTATTGGGTGGTGATGGTGATGGTAGTGCTTTCGGTCAGCGGATACTGCCGCACCGGCAGGCCGCTCAGGGCCTTGATGCCCAGCAGCAGGATCAGGGTGCTGACCACCAGCGCCAGCACAGGCCGGCGCACGAAGAGATCGGTGAATTTCATGTTCTGCTCCGCGCTCTCACCGGACCTGCGCCAGGGTTTGCTGCGCGGCGTCCAGCGCCACGGTGTCCTCGGCGCCGACCTCGACCGCCGCGCCGTTATGCAGGCGCAGCTGGCCCGAAGTCACGACCTGCTCGCCCGCCTGCAGTCCTTCGGTCACGACGACGCGGCCGCGCACGCGTTCCGCCGTCTTCACATAGGCTTGCCGCACCGTCGTGCCGGCCTGTCCGCCCTCTTTGGGCGGCGTCACCACATAGACCGAATCGCCGTAGGCGCTGTAGCTGACCGCGGTTTCCGGCACGGTGATCACGCCCGGGCGCGCAGGCAGACCGATCTGGCCCTGGGCGTACATGCCGGCCGCCAGGGCGCCGTCGGCGTTGGGCAAGGTCGCCTGCACACGCACGGTGCGCGAACCCGCGTCGACCTGCGGCTCCACCGTGGTGATTTTGCCTTCGAAGACGCGTCCGGCATGGGCATCCACCGTTACGGTCACCGGCTGGCCCGCGCGCAGCGCGCCCATGGCCTGCTCGGGCAGGGTGATGTTGGCGTACACGGCGGAGGCGTCGGTCAACGACACCAGCGCATCGCCGGCGCGGGCGAACTGCCCCAGGTTCACCCGGCGCACGCCCAGCACGCCGTCAAACGGCGCCTTGACGCGCTTCTGTTCAATCAGCGCCTGTACCCGCTTGATGTCGCCCGCGGCCTGGTCGTAGTCGGCCTGTGCCTGGTCCAGCTGTTCACGCGTGGCGGCCTGCTGCGGCAGCAGGCGGCGGGTGCGCTCCAGCAAGGCGCGCGCGTTGCGCGCCTGGGCCTGCAGCCTGGCCAGTTCGCCCTGCTCGGGGGCATCGTTCAGCTGCACCAGCAACTGACCGGCCTGGACCTGCGCGCCCGACGCGAACAGGATCCGATCGACCCGGCCGTCCACTTCAGCCGCCACCTGCACCTGGCGGGCCGCCTCCAGCGAACCGATGCCGCTCAGGGTCACGGGGAAATCCGCCTGCCGGGCGGTGGCCACCGCGACTTTGGCCGGCGCCATGGCCCAGCCGCCCTGTTGCTGTGCGCCGCCGTACTTCCAGTACAGCCCGCCGCCCGCCAGCGCCACCGCCAGCGCCACGGCCCCAACGGCCCACGCTCCTGAATTCGCCTTCATGATCGACTCGCTATTTATCAAAGAATGTTCTTGGATAATCCACGATATCGGGCATTTCGTCAAAAGGGTTAATCCAATTACTGGCATAGCGCCGGACTATGGCGTACAAGCCCCTGCGCGGCGTGTGGGCATGAAAAAACCGCCAGCAGGCTGGCGGTTTCGGGAGGTGCGGGCGTATCTGCGGGGCAGGGCGCTAGGTCCGCACCATATGCAGGTAGTGGCGGTGGCGCTCGTACTGGTCCAGGATGTCGCCGATGACGGCGTCGCGGCTCCAGCCCATGATGTCGTAGTCCTGCCCGCCTTCGCGCAGATGCACTTCAGCGCGGAAGTACTTGCGCTCCTCCTCGTCGGCGGCTTCTTCCGGCGTCAGGCTGGGACGCACGAAGGCTTCAGGCTGCACCGCATAGGAAAAATCCAGGTGCTCGCCATGCGAGACTTCCATGATCACGCCCTCGTCGTTGCCGTGCTCGCGCACAGCCACTTCATAACCCTGCTTGCGCAGCTCGTCAGCCACGTCTTCCAGCGCGGGCCGCACCACGTCGCCGATGAAGCGCTGCACATGGGCGCGACGCGGCATCATGACCATGTTGCGCAAGCGCCGCTCCCATGACTGCCCGCCGCGCGTGGGGCGCGACAGCGTCAGCGACTGGTAGCGGATGCCACGCTTGGTGGCGTCCAGCTTCAGCGCCTTGAACAAGCCCCACAGGGATAGCAGCAGGATCACCGAGAACGGCAAGGCGCTGGCGATGGTGGCGGTCTGCAGCGCGGTCAGCCCATCGGCCAGCAGCAGCGCGATCGCCACCGCGCCCATCAGCAGCGACCAGAAGATGCGCTGCCACACGGGCGTGCGGTCCGAGCCGCCGGACGCCAGCAAGTCCACCACCAGCGCGCCCGAGTCGGCCGAGGTGACGAAGAACACGGCCACCATCGCGATCGCAACGATGGACAGCACCCCGCTCCAGGGCAATTGCTCCAGGAACGCGAACAGCGCCAGTGAGGAATCGGCCTGTACCACCTCCGCGAAGCCCTGCACCTTGTCGACCAGGATCATGTGGATGGCGGTATCGCCGAACACGGTCATCCAGAACAGGGTGAAACCGGCCGGCACCAGCAGCACGCCGGTGACGAATTCGCGGATGGTGCGGCCGCGCGAGATGCGCGCGATGAACAGGCCCACGAAGGGCGACCAGGCGATCCACCAGCCCCAGTAGAACAGCGTCCAGCCGCCGATCCAGTCGGTGGGTTCGTAGGCGTAGAGATTGAAGGTCTTGTTGACGATGTCCGACAGATAGGCGCCGGTGTTCTGCACAAAGGTCTGGAACAGGAACACTGTGGGACCGACCACCAGCACAAACAGCAGCAGCACCGCCGCCAGCACCAGGTTGGTCTCGGACAGGATGCGGATGCCCTTATCCAGGCCGCTGGCCACCGACAGGGTCGCCAGGCCGCAGGTCACCACAATCAGGATGATCTGCGCCGTCACGCCCACCGGAACGCCGAACAGGTGGTTGAGCCCGCTGTTGATCTGCGCCACGCCCAGGCCCAGCGATGTGGCCACGCCCAGCACCGTGCCGATGATGGCGAAGATGTCCACGGCATGCCCGATGGGGCCATGGATGCGATTGCCGATCAGGGGATAAAGCGCCGAACGCAGGGTCAGCGGCAAGCCATGGCGATAGCTGAAAAAGGCCAGGATCAGCGCCACCACCGCATAGATGGCCCAGGCATGCAGGCCCCAGTGGAAGAATGTGATCTTCATGGCTTCGCGGGCCGCGGCGACGCTGCCGCCCTCGCCCACCGGCGGCGCCATGAAGTGCATCACGGGCTCGGCCACGCCGAAGAACATCAGGCCGATCCCCATGCCCGCGGAGAACAGCATCGCGAACCAGGTGAAATTGCGGTAGTCGGGCTCGCTGTGGTCGGGCCCCAGCTTGATGTCGCCGTAGCGGCTGACCGCCAGGAACACCACTGCAAGCAGGATGATGGCCACGACCAGGATGTAGAACCAGCTGGCATTGCCCAGTATCCAGCCCTGCACGGACTCGAACAGGCTTTGCGCCGCCTTGGGCGCCAGGATCGCGAATCCGACCAGCAGCAGCGTGAACACGGCCGCTGGGATAAACACTGGGCGATTGATGGTGGATGGTCGGGTTTCTGAAGTCATGCTGCCTCTCCTTTCGCCCAAGGGTTGGAAATTCCGGCGGCGGCCCCCCTCAGTCCGGCCGCGCCGCAGGTATTACTATCACGGCCACGGGCCGTCTGACAATCTGAAACCTCAAGCCGGGCCGGCCTCAGGAGAGATATCCCATGATCGATCACCTGGACCATCTGGTCCTGACCTGCACCGACCCCGACGCCACGGTGGACTTCTACACCCGGATCCTGGGCATGCGCCTGGAGACCTTTGGCGAGGGCCGCCAGGCGCTGCGCTTCGGCAACCAGAAGATCAATCTGCACGTGCGCGGGCGCGAGTTCGAACCCAAGGCCCACCTGCCCGTGCCGGGCGCGCTGGACCTGTGCTTCATCGCCGACCGTCCCCTGGAGGAAGTGATCGCCCAGCTGAACCGCGCAGGCGCCCGCATCATCGAAGGGCCAGTGCCGCGCACCGGCGCCACCGGCAAGATCCGCTCGGTCTACCTGCGCGACCCGGATCTGAATCTCATCGAAATCTCGGAACTGCTGGCCTGAGGCCAGGCGCGGGCCGCGTTATTCGGGCTTGGGTTCGCCGAAGACCACGCTGCGGAAGAAACCGGCCAGCACCGCCTCGGTCATTTCCGGCGTGACGGCCTGCGGATCGAAGGCATAGTTGAACTGCATGCCGTCCGACAAGGCCAGCAGGCCCAGCGCCATCTGTTCGGCCGGCATGCGCAGCGGCGTGCCGACCCGGGCCGAGAACTGCCGCACGTAGTCCGTGACGGCGGCGCGCAATTCCCGCATGCACGCCAGGAAGCCCACACGGAAATCGGGATCGCGCACCGCTTGCAGCTTGCCTTCCATCCACAGCAGGAAACAGTCGTTCTGATGAAAGTGCGTGGAATAGTGCTCGAGCACGCGCGCTTCCATCTGCGGGCGCGAGGCCCCTTCCTCGAAGATGGCGCGCATGTCGTTCATCACGGTTTCGTGGTCGCGTCTGAGCAACTGCAGGAACAGTTCGGACTTGCTGCTGAAGTTGGAATAGAAGGCCCCGCGCGTGTAGCCCGCCTGCTCGGCGATGTCCTCCACGCTGGTCGCCACAAACCCTTTCGCTACAAAGATCGATTGCGCAGCGTCGAGCAGACGCTGACGCGTCTGATCACGGCTTTGCTCTCGCGTAAGGCGGACTTTTGACATGGCGCGAGTTTAGCACTGGCCGGCATTTCAGATTCACCATTGAATCCGAATTCATACCTGTATTAGAATCCAGGCCGTACGGGGCCGGATCCGGCCCGTTTCCGCCACTTTCAGCGCCGCGAGGTGTTACGTGAATTGCCCTGGCCCTTGCGCGCGCCCTGCCGCGCACAACCTTGCCGCCGACGCGGCGCCGCCTCCCCCCCGCTCCCGCCAATGGCCGCGCCTGCTGTCGCTGCCGGCCGCCGCGGCCATTGCCTTGCTGCTCGCCGCCTGCGGCCGCAACGAAGCGCCGCCGGCCGCGCCGCGTCCCGTGGTCGCCATGCCCGCCCAGGCGGATGAGCGCCTGCCGGCCTGGACCCTGCCGGGCGAAGTGCAGGCGCGCTACAGCACGCCGCTGTCGTTCCGCGTGGGCGGCAAGATCATCGAGCGCCAGGTCCGACTGGGCGATGCCGTCACCCCCGGACAGATCGTCGCCAAACTGGATCCGGCCGACGCCGCCAAGAACGCGGCCAGCGCTCGCGCGCAGTTGACGGCGGCCCAGCACCAGCTGGACTACGCCCGCCAGCAGCTGGACCGCGACCGCGCCCAGGCGCGCGAAAACCTGATCGCCGCGACTCAGCTGGAGCAAACCCGCAACGCCTACGCCGCCGCGCTGGCGCAACGCGACCAGGCGCAGCAGCAGGCCGCGCTGGCGGCCGACCAGCTCAAATACACCACGCTGCAGGCCGACCATGCCGGCGTCATCACCGCGGAGCAGGCGGACACCGGGCAGAACGTGGCCGCGGGCGATCCGGTCTACAACCTGGCCTGGTCGGGCGATATCGACGCCATCTGCGACGTGCCGGAAAGCGTGCTGGCGGGCCTGGCCATCGGCCAGCGCGCCAGCGTCACGCTCGGCCCCCTGCCCGGCCAGACGTTTGCCGCCGTGCTGCGCGAGATCGCGCCGGCCGCGGATCCGCAAAGCCGCACCTATCGCGCCAAGCTCACGCTGGAGGCGCCGGGCGCGGATGTGCGCCTGGGCATGACGGCCAACATCAGCTTCGACAACCGCGCAGCCGAAAGCCTGACGACCTACACCGTGCCGGCCACCGCGCTGTTCCATGACGGCCCCGCGCCCGCGGTATGGATCGTCAAGCCGGACGCGGACACCCTGGAACTGCGCCGCGTCGAAGTGCTGCGCTATGACGCCCGCACCGTCACCCTGTCCAAGGGATTGCAGGCGGGCGAACGCGTGGTGTGGCAAGGCGTGCACACCGTGGCCGCCGGCGAGAAAGTCCGCGCCGTGCCGCCGCTGCATCCCGAGGATTTCGCCTCATGAACGGCCCGCAACACGACGCTCCGACCCAGGCGCAGCGCCACGAGGAAGGCCGCTTCAACCTGTCCGCCTGGGCGTTGCGGCACCAGCCCCTGGTCATCTTCATCATCACGCTGATCACGCTGTTCGGCGTGCTGTCGTACTCGAAGCTGGCGCAATCGGAAGATCCGCCCTTCACCTTTCGCGTCATGGTCATCAAGACCCTCTGGCCCGGCGCCACCGCGCAGCAGGTGCAGGAACAGGTCACCGACCGCATCGCCAAGAAGCTGCAGGAAGCCCCCAACACCGACTTCATGCGCAGCTATTCGCGGCCCGGCGAATCGCTGATCTTCTACACCATGAAGGATTCCGCGCCCGCCAGCACCGTGGCCGAACAGTGGTACCAGGTGCGCAAGAAGGTCGGCGACATCTCGGCCACGCTGCCCCCCGGCGTACAGGGTCCCTTCTTCAACGACGAGTTCGGCGACGTCTACACCAACATCTACACGCTGCAGGGCGACGGCTTTTCGCCGGCCCAGCTGCACGACTACGCCGACAGGCTGCGCACCGTGCTGCTGCGCGTGCCAGGCGTGGCCAAGGTGGACTACTTCGGCGACCAGCCCGAGCACATCTATGTAGAAATCTCCAACACCCAGCTGACGCGGCTGGGCGTGTCGCCCCAGCAGATCGCCCAGGCCATCAACAGCCAGAACGCCGTGGCCGGCGCCGGCACGCTGACCACCGCCGACGACCGCATCTTCGTGCGGCCCAGTGGCCAGTACGCCAACAGCCGGGCCCTGGCGGACACGCTGATCCGGGTCAACGGCAAATCGATCCGGCTGGGCGACATCGCCACCATCCGCCGTGGCTACGAAGATCCGGTGATCGAACAGATGCGGCTGGGCGGTGGCCCTGTGCTGGGCATAGGCATCACCATGCAGCCCGGGCGCGACGTGGTGCACCTGGGCCGCGCCTTGGGCGCCAAGTTCGATGAGCTCAAGGCCCAGTTGCCAGCCGGCCTGACGCTGCAGGAAGTCTCCAGCATGCCCAAGGCAGTGTCGCACTCGGTCGACGACTTCCTGCGCTCGGTGGCCGAGGCCGTCGCCATCGTGCTGGCCGTCAGCCTGGTGTCTCTCGGTTTCCGCACCGGCATGGTGGTGGTCATCTCTATCCCGGTGGTGCTGGCGGTCACCGCGCTATTCATGGACATGTTCGGCATCGGCCTGCACAAGGTCTCGCTGGGCACCCTGGTGCTGGCGCTGGGCCTGCTGGTGGACGACGCCATCATCGCGGTCGAGATGATGGCCGTGAAGCTGGAACAGGGCTGGAGCCGGGCGCGCGCGGCGGCGTTTGCCTACACCAGTACCGCTTTCCCCATGCTGACCGGCACCCTGGTCACGGTGGCAGGCTTTCTGCCGATCGCGCTGGCCAAGTCCAGCACGGGCGAATACACGCGTTCCATCTTCCAGGTGTCCGCCATCGCGCTGATCACCTCCTGGTTCGCCGCCGTGGTGCTGATTCCGCTGCTGGGCTACCGCATGCTGCCGGAACGCAAACGCGAAGCCCATCTGCCCGACGACCATGAGCACGACATCTACGACACCCGCTTCTACCAGCGCCTGCGCGGCTGGGTGGGCTGGTGCGTGGACCGCCGCTATCTGGTGTTGGGCGGCACGGTGCTGGTGTTCGTGGTGGCCATGGCCTGCTTCCGCTTCGTGCCGCAGCAATTCTTCCCCAGCTCCGACCGCAGCGAACTGCTGGTGGACGTGCGCCTGCAGGAAGGCGCATCGTTCGCCTCCACGCTGCGCCAGGTCGAACGTTTGGAAAAGGCGCTGGAAGGCCGTCCCGAAATCGACCACTCGGTCAGCTTCGTCGGCACCGGCGCGCCGCGCTTCTACCTGCCGCTGGACCAGCAGCTCGCCACCCCGAACTTCGCCCAGCTGGTCATCACCACGCATTCCGTCGAGGACCGCGAAAAGCTGGCCCGGTGGCTGCAGCCCGTGCTGCGCGAGCAGTTCCCGGCCATCCGCAGCCGATTGTCGCGCCTGGAAAACGGCCCGCCGGTGGGCTTCCAGGTGCAGTTCCGCGTCAGCGGCGACAAGATTGCCGAGGTGCGCGCGGTGGCCGAGAAAGTGGCCGCCGAGGTCCGCGCCGATCCGCGTTCGACCAATGTGCAGTTCGACTGGGACGAGCCGTCCGAACGTTCGGTGCGCTTCGAGATCGACCAGCAGAAGGCACGCGAACTGGGCGTCAGTTCCAACGACATTTCGGACTTCCTGGCCATGACCTTGTCGGGCTACGCGGTCACGCAGTACCGCGAACGCGACAAGCTCATCACCGTCAGCCTGCGCGCGCCGCAGGAAGAACGGATCGATCCCGCGCGCCTGGCCACCCTGGCCATGCCCACGCCCAACGGCGCGGTGCCGCTGGGCAGCCTGGGCCACGTGCGTTACGGCCTGGAGTACGGGGTCATCTGGGAACGCGACCGCCAGCCCACCATCACGGTGCAGGCGGACGTCAACGCCGGCGCGCAAGGCATAGACGTCACCCACGCCATCGACGCCAAGCTCAAGGCCCTGCGCGCCGAATTGCCTGTCGGCTACCGCATCGAGGTAGGCGGCCCGGTAGAGGAAAGCGCCAAGGGCCAGTCTTCCATCAACGCGCAGATGCCGCTGATGGCGGTGGCCGTGCTGACCCTGCTGATGCTGCAGCTGCAAAGCTTCGCCCGCGTGCTGATGGTGGTGCTGACCGCGCCGCTGGGACTGATAGGCGTGGTCGCGGCGCTGCTGCTGTTCGGCAAGCCGTTCGGCTTCGTGGCCATGCTGGGCGTGATTGCGATGTTCGGCATCATCATGCGCAACTCGGTGATCCTGGTGGACCAGATCGAGCAGGACATCGGCGCCGGCCACAAACGCGTGGACGCCATCGTCGGCGCCACCGTGCGGCGCTTCCGGCCCATCACGCTGACGGCCGCGGCCGCCGTGCTGGCGCTGATCCCGCTATTGCGCAGCAATTTCTTCGGCCCCATGGCTACCGCCCTGATGGGCGGCATCACCATCGCCACCGTGCTGACGCTGTTCTTCCTGCCGGCCTTGTACGCGGCGTGGTTCCGCGTGCGCCACGACGAACGCGACGAGCCCGAAGGCGTGCCACCCGGCGCCCACGCCGGCGACACGGTGGAACGGGGAGCATGACAATGAGCAGACTTTCCTTACGCCTGGCAGCCCTGCCCTTGACGCTGGCGCTGGGCGCCTGCGCCTTCGCCCCCAGCAACAAGCCGCCCGCCATTGCGCAACCGGCGCAGTACGGCGTCGAAGCCACGCCCGCCGCGGGCGCTACCGCCCAGGGCGTGGCGCAGCGCTTCGAACAAGGCGCGCGGCCCGTGCCGGAATGGTGGAAGCGCTACGGCTCCGAAGCGCTGAACGCGTTGGTGGCCGAAGGTTTGGCCAACAGCCCGGACCTGGCCGCCGCCGAACGCAATCTGGCCGGCGCGCGCGAGCAATTGCGCGGCCAGGTGAATTCGTCTTTGCTGCCCTCGGTCGACGCGGGCGCCGACGTCTCCCGGCGGCGCGCGCTGACCATGCCGAACCTGCCTGAGCCGACCGCCCAATACAACGTCTTCACCGGCCAGGTCCACGCCAAATACGACCTGGACCTGTTCGGCGCGGCGCGCTTCGCCAACGCCTCGCTGGCGGCCCAAGTCGAACAGCAGGCTTTCCAGCTGGAGTCGGCCCGACGTTCGCTCGCCAGCAATATCGTCACCGGCGCCATCACCGCGGCGGCGCTGGCGGAACGCGTGGCGCTGACCGAAAAACAGGTGGTGCTGGCGCGGCAGGTGGCGCGCGATACGCAGCGTCGCTATGAACTGGGTTCGGCCTCGCAGAACGATGCGCTGGACGCGGACCAGGACGCCGCCACGCTGGAAGCGTCCCTGCCCGGCCTGCGCGCAAGCTGGCATGCCACGCGCCATGCGTTGGCGGTGCTGCTGGGCCGCAATCCCGACCAGGCTCCGCCCGACCTGGCTTTCGGCATGCTGGCCGTGCCGCAACAGGTGCCGGTGGTAGTGCCGTCCGAACTGCTGGCGGCGCGCCCGGACATCCTGTTCGCCGATGCGGTGGTGCAGGCGGCCGCGGCCGACGTGGGCGTGGCCACCGCGCAGCTGTTCCCCAGCTTGTCCTTGTCGGCGTCCATGGGCAAGAGCGGCTTCAACTGGCCGGCGGCGATGTCGGGCGCCGGCGCCATCTGGGCGATCGGCGCCTCGCTCACACAACCCATCTTCCATGGCGGCGCACTGCTGGCCGAGCGCAGCGCGGCCAAGGAACGCTACGAGGCCGCACTGCTGCAATACAAGCAAACCGTGCTGACGGCCTTCCGCGACGTGGCCGACACGCTGTCGCGGCTGGACGCCGACGGGCAGGCGCTGGCCTCGGCCGAAGCCTCGCGCCGCGCCGCGGAGCAGTCCTACCGCAACACCGCCAGCCGCGTGCGCCTGGGCGCGCTGGCGCCTTACACCGAATATGCCGCCGAGCAGCATTACGTGGCGGCCCGCCTGCGCGAGATCGAGTACGCCAATGCGCGCCTGACCGAAACGGCCGCGCTGTTCCAGGCCATGGGGTCGCCCACGCGCGCCGCGCAGCAGTAGCCTGAATCGGGCGGCATGCCGTCCTGACCGCGGCAGACCGGCACGCAAGCCCTCGCGCTCACGGCGCGGGGGCTTGTTCCTTCATGCGCGTGGCCAGCGCCAGCGACTCGATGCGGCGGGCGGCCGACTGCAGCAAGGCCGTGGTCTTGTCCTGCGCAATGGTGTTGAGCCGGGCCGCCAGGAAGGTGACGGTCAGCGCGCCGAATACGCGGCGGTCTTCCTGGAACACCGGCACCGCGATGCCCGCCCGCTCCGGCGAGATCTCGCCGACTCCCAGATAAAAACCCTGCACCCGGATCTGATCCAGCTTGCCGGTGAACTCGGCCTGCGTTTCCCCCAGGCCCAGCTGGCGGATCTCGTCCGCATGCGCTTCGTACAAGCGGCGCTGGTCCTTGCGCGGCAGGAATGCCACGATGGTCTTGGCCGTGGCGCCGCGAAACAGCGGATGGGCGCGGCCGCGGCCGTGCGGAATGCCCAGTTCGTCCGGCCCGCGCTCGTGATGGATGTTGAGGATGCGCAGGCCATGGATCACGCTGAGCAGCACGTCGCCGCCTACCTGGTCCACCACCTCGCGCATGATCGGCCGCGCCACTCCCAGCACCGGATCGCCGTCGATGATGAGGTGGTCCAGTTCGATGATGCGCGGCCCCAGCTTGTAGCCCTCGCCGGTCACGCGCAGCAGATAGCCCAGGTCCGTCAGGTCGCGGATGTAGCGGTAGCCCGTGGGCGCCGAATACGACAGGCGCGAAATGATCTCTTCCGCCGACAGCACCGGGGTTTCGAGGCTGAAGAGGTCAAGTATCGCTAGGGCTCGCTTCAGGGTGGACATGGCGGGTGGGCAGGGAACAACGCGGGATCGGGCGCAGCGTATCACAGGGGTACGCGGTCTGCGCCTGTGTCATTGGCGATGCCTATTGGTGCCAGCAGTCGAACAAGGCCCAAACTATCGTTTTTCCATTTTTTATCATTTATAGATAAAAACTAATTGGATTGAATTATTTTTTATCGAATAATGATATTCAAGCAAGGCACAGGACGGCACCAGCACGCTTCTGCGCCTGCGGAAAACACAAGGGGAATATCCATGAAGCAGTCTTGCGGCACCAAGGGCGGCATCAGCCGCCGGCATTTCCTGGGGGCTTCGGCCGCGACCTTGGCCAGCGCGGCATTGGCCCGGCCCGGCCGCGCCTGGGCGGCCGGCTATCCGGCCGAACGCGCCCTCCAGTTCATCGTGCCCTTCCCGGCCGGCGGCGGCACCGACCTGGTGGCCCGCCCGCTGGCCCAGGGCATAGGCGTGGCGCTCAAGCAAAGCGTGGTCGTCATCAACAAGGGCGGAGCGGCCGGCAACATCGGCACGCAGCAGGCCGCGCGTTCGGCGCCCGACGGCTACACCATCGCACTGGGATCCACTGGCACCCATACGGTGAACCAGAGCTTGTACGAGAACATCGGCTACGACCCGGTCAAGGACTTCGAACCAGTGTCCATGGTCTGCTACTACAACAACGTGCTGGTGGTACATCCGTCGTTTCCTGCGCGCTCGCTGCAAGAGCTGGTCGCCCTGATCAAAGCCAATCCGGGCAAGTATTTCTATGGCATCACGCAGAACGGCAGCTCCGCGCATCTGGCCATGGAATTGCTCAAGGCCACCGCCGGACTGGACCTGCCCGGCGTGCCGTACAAGGGCGCGGCGGCAGCCGTCAACGACTTCCTGGGTGGGCAGTTCCCCATCCTGATGGACGTGGTGATCAACCAGCAGCAATTCATCCGGGGCGGTAAATCACGGCCGCTGGCGGTGACCTCGGCGCAGCGCGCGCAGGCCCTGCCCGACGTGCCCACCGTGGCGGAGTCGGGCTTTCCCGGCTATCAGGCCATAGGCTGGAACGGCGTGTTCGCGCCCGCGGGCACGTCCGCCGCCATCATCCAGACGCTGAACGGCGCCGTGCAAAGCGCGCTCAAGCAGCCCGCCATGGAGCAACTGACGCAGAACGGACTGGAACTGCACGGCAGCACGCCGCAGGAATTGAGCCGCTTCGTCGCCACCGAAAGCGAGAAATGGCGCACGCTGATCAAGACCGCCAACATCAAGGCCACCTGATGCAACGCATACCTTATGGCGTCCCGCTGGACGCCCGCTCCAATCCCTGGCTACCGCTGGACCGCGAGCTGCGCGCGCAGGGCCTGCGCGCCGCGGGCGCAGTACCGGTGCGCGCGGTGGTGTGCGTCACCGTCCACGTGGACGGCCCGGCCGTCGAGGTCGGCCGCAAGCAGTTCCCGGCCGGTCCCCACACCGCCGGCCGCTATGCCATCCGCCGCGGCGTGCCGCGGCACCTGGAGATCCTGGCGCGCCATGGCATGCCCGCCACCTTCTTCGCCTGCGGCTACGACGTCGAGCGCTACCCGACCACCTTCCACGCCATCCTGCAAGCAGGCCACGAGATCGCCGCGCATGGCTATCTGCATGAAGCCTGGGACCTGGGCGAGGACGAGCCCGCGCTGCTGGAGCAGACCCACCGCATCATCCAGCGCGAGCTGGGCGTGACGCCGGTGGGCTGGTGCTCGCCCTCGGGCCGCAAAAGCCACCGCACCCTGCCCGCGCTGCGGCGGCTGGGCTATTGCTACGACGCCAGCGAGAAGGACCAGGACCGCCCCTACCTGCCGGCGGACGCGGCGGACTTCATCATGCTGCCCAACAACACGGTGTCGCTGGACGACTACCCCTTTTATTTCTCGGGCCACAGCCTCGCGGCGGAAGCCTACGACAACTGGGTGCAGGAGTTCGAGGCGCTGCGTCAGGCCGAAGGTTATGTGCACCTGACCGTGCATCCCAAGGCCGCCGGCGGTTCGGGCACCCCGGCCCGCGCCGCGGCGCTGGACCGGTTCCTGGCCTATCTGGCCGCCCAACCCGATGTGCACGTCATGACGCTGGAAGCGTTGGCGCGCCACTGCCTTGCCCGCCCCGACGCCTGGAGAAGCGCATGAGCGCCGACAAAACCTTGCTGGTCACCATCAACGTGCAGGGCATCGGCCCCGAAGCCGCGACCCAGCCCGAAGCCTCGCTGCACGGCCGCGATGCGCATGGCCGCTACACCTATGGCGGCGGCCTGGCGCGCGTGCTGGACATGTTGCGCCGCCAGGGCATCCGCGCCACGCTGTTCTGGCCGGTGTTCGAAGCCGAGCGCTGCCGCGGCCTGCTGGAGCAAAGCCTGCGCGACGGCCACGAAGCGGCCTCGCAGGGCAATGCCTACGAAGACCTGCCGGCGCTGGGCGAACGCGAAGGCGAAGTGCTGGAACGGGCCCGAGACCGGCTGGCCGCACTGACCGGCTCGGCGCCGCAAGGCTTCCGCTACGCCAGCGGGTTCACCGCCAACACCGTGCCGCTCTTGCACCAGCTCGGCTACCGCTACGACAGCAGCGCGATCGACGACGACGCCCCCTACATGCTGGACGCGGACGGCGGGCCCGGCATGGTGGAGCTGCCCTGGAGCGAAGGCCTGTGCGACGCCACCCATTTCAGCCGCCGCGTGACGCAGGACCGGGCCTACGCGCACTGGGTGGAACAGGGCGACGCGCTGCTTGCGGCCGAAGGCTATGCCTGCCTGACCCTGCATCCGCGCGCCGACAACGGCGTCGGCCGCGCGGCAAGGCTGCTGAAAGTCGAGCAACTGCTGGAGCGCTTCCGCGCCGCGGGCGCAAACTTCAAGACCTGCGCCGACCTGGCCGCCGCCTCCCCCCATACGCGCTGAACGCAGGACGCCCATGGCGTCCTTGCACTGGTAAACCCTGAGCAATATTGGCGCCAAAATAAGCTAACATTTTTTCGCCATCCAATTCCCACCCCAGATTGCGGCGCGGCGCGCCGCCCTATGTCCATGACCCAGATCACCCAATTTCCCTTCGTATCGGTTTCGGGCGCGCCCGAGGCCCGCGGCCGCTCCTACGGCCAGCAAGCCGCTGATCGCGTGCGCAAGAGCGCCAAGATGTACGGCCAGACCCTGGTCGACCTGGGCTATGACGCCATGGCGCGCACCCAGCTGATCAACGGCTTCGCCCGCGAGATCGAGAACTTCGCGCCGCATTACCTGGAAGAAATGCGCGGCATTGCGGCAGGCGCCGACGTGCCTTTCGAAGACATCGTGATGGTGAACGCGCGCACGGAAGTCATCGCCAAGGCCCGCGCCGAAAAGAAGAAGGCCGCCGAACTGGAGCCGGGCGACGGCTGCACCGGCGCGCTGATCCTGCCGACGCGTTCGGCCAATGGCCGCCTGATCCATGGGCAGAACTGGGACTGGCGCGCGGAATGCGCCGAGACCGCCATCGTGCTTCGCGTGCGGAACGACAACGGCCCCGACATCCTGACCTTCGTCGAAGCCGGCGGCCTGGCGCGCAGCGGCCTGAACAGCGCCGGCGTATCAATCACCGCCAACTACCTGGAATCCGACCGCGACTTCCGCCAGCTGGGCGTGCCGCTGTCGCTGATCCGCCGCAAGGTGCTGGAACAGGAACACTTCGCGCTGGCGATCAAGGCCGTGGCGACCACGCCCAAGTCCTGCTCCAACAACATCATGATCGGCATGGCCGCGGGCTTCGGCGTGGACTATGAATGCACCACCGACGAAGCCTTCCCCATCTACCCGGGTAGCGACGATCTGATCGTCCACGCCAACCACTGGGTCAGCGACGTGGCCCTGACCAAGCTGCGCGACACCGGCCGCGCCAGCACGCCGGAAAGCGCCTATCGCGACTGGCGCGTGCGCCGGCTGCTGAACGAGCAGTCCAAGCTGACGCGCGAAGACTTGAAGCGCGCGCTGTTCGACGACTTCGGCGCACCCTATTCCGTCTGCCGTCCGCCGCGCCCCGGCAGCCACGACAACCTGTCGGCCACGGTGGCGATGGTGATCATGGAGCCCGAGGCCGGCCTGATGGAAGTCGCGCCGCTGCCGGCGCTGAACCGCAGCTTCACCCGCTACAGCCTGAGCGCCGAACCCGAACTGCTGGCTGCCGCCTGACGCGGCGCGCCCGCGCAACCCCAGGAAGACGTATCGATGAATAAAAATCTATTGAGCGCCGCGGTTGCGCTGGCGCTGGGCGCCGTGGCCGGCGCGGCCTGGGCGCAATCCGCCCCGCCGCTGCGCATCTCGCTCACGGCCGACATCCGCTCCACCGAACCCGGCGTCAACCGCGACAGCAATAGCGACGCGGTGGTGCTGCACATCGTCGAGGGCCTGGTGGCCTATGGCGAGGACGCCGAGGTCCGCCCGCTGCTGGCCAAGTCGGTGGACATCAGCCCGGACGGCAAGACCTATACCTTCAAGCTGCGCGAAGGCATCAAGTTCCATAACGGCAAGCCCATGACCTCGGCCGACGTGCTGTGGACCTGGCAGCACTACACCGCGGCCAATTCGGGCTGGCGCTGCGCCAGCGAATTCGACGGACGTGGCACGGTCAAGGTCACGGGCGTGGAAGCGCCGGACGCGCAGACGGTGGTCTACCACATCGAAAAGCCCAGCAGCCTGTTCCTGGCGACGCTGGCGCGCGCCGACTGCGGCGGCACCGGCATCCTGTCCAAGGATTCGGTGCGCGCGGACGGCGCTTGGGACAAGCCCATCGGCACCGGTCCGTTCGAGCTGGCGGAATGGAAGCGCGGCGAGTACATACGCCTGACCAAGTTCGCGGGCTATTCAAACCTGGACGGCAAGCGCGACGGCTACACGGGATCGAAGCGGCCGCTGGTGGACGAGGTACGCTTCCTGATCGTGCCGGACGATTCCACCGCCAAGGCGGCCTTGCAGCGGGGCAATATCGACATCATCGAGGACGTGTCCAATAGCGACGTGCCGGTGTTGCAAGGCACGCCGAACGTCAAGGTGGCGCATGCGCCGGTGATGAGCATGACGGCGCTGCTGATGCAGACCAAGGATCCGGTGCTGGCCAATCCCAAGATGCGCCAGGCGTTGGCCCACGCGATCGATTACCAGCAGTTGGCGGCGGCGGTGACGGAAGGCCTGGCGCAGCCGAACAATTCGATTGTGCCGCTGGTGTCGCCCTACTACGACGCGGCGCAGAAGCAGGGCTGGAATTACGATCCGGCCCAGTCGCAGAAGCTGCTGAAGGAAGCCGGATACAAGGGGCAGGAACTTGCGATCCTGACGACCAAGCGCTATCCGCAGTCGTATAACTCCGCGGTCATCATTCAGGCGATGCTGCAGGCGGTTGGCATCAATGCGCAGTTGTCGGTGGTGGAGTGGGCGACACAGCTGGACCGCTATAACGCGGGCACTTACCAGATGATGACCTTCCCTTATTCTGCGCGGCTGGATGCGGCGCTGAATTACGAGATGGTGACGGGGGATAAGGCGAAGCAGCCGCGCAAGGTTTGGGACAACCCGGAGGCGCAGAAGCTGATCGAGGCGGCGGCGTCGGATACGGATCATGCGAAGCGGCAGGCTTCGTTTGACCAGCTGCATAAGCTGTTCCTGGCGGATGTGCCTAGTATTCCTTTGTATAACGGGTTGGATATTGGGGCTTATCGGGCGGATATCAGGGGGTATCAGCCTTGGGCGGTTAAGAAGCCGCGGGCATGGGAGGTGGAGCGGGTGGCGGCGCCTTGATATTGTCTTCGTTGGGGAGTGTCAGGATTTTTGTGTGCAGGCCTATGATGGTTTTCAAGGAGACCGCTCATGGCACGCAATCCGAAGTCCGCGAAGCAGTCCAGCCCGCCGGCGCTACCGGCCAGTGCAGAGCAGTTGCTCGATGAACTTGTAACCGGGCCGATGACAGCCGAGGCGGTGCAGGACACGTTCATGCTGTTGAAGAAGGCGCTGATCGAGAGAGCTCTGGGTGCCGAACTGGGCCGACACCTGGGCTACCCGGCGGGCCAGACTCGACCGCAGGCGTCGACCAACCAGCGCAACGGCAAGAGCAGCAAGACGGTGCTGACCGATGACGGCCCGCTGAAGCTGGATATTCCCCGGGATCGGGACGGCACCTTTGCGCCGATCCTGATCCCCAAGCACGCACGCCGGTTTACCGGTTTTGATGACAAGATCATCGCGATGTACGCCCGTGGCATGAGCGTGCGCGAGATCCGGGCGTTTCTGGACGAACAGTACGGCACCGACGTGTCGCCGGAGTTCATCAGTTCGGTGACCGAAGAGGTCATGGAAGAAGTGCAGACCTGGCAGAACCGGCCGCTGGAGCCGATGTTCCCCGTGGTGTTCTTCGACGCGCTACGGGTCAAGATCCGCGACGAGGGCTTGGTGCAGAACAAGGCCGTCTATCTGGCGTTGGGTGTGCTACCCGATGGCACACGCGAGATTCTGGGCCTGTGGATCGAGACCACCGAAGGCGCGAGGTTCTGGATGCGGGTGTTCAACGACCTAAAAACGCGAGGCGTCCAGGACATCCTGATCGCGGTGACTGACGGTTTAAAGGGGATGCCCCAGGCGCTGGAGGTCGTGTTCCCGGCCACCACGTTGCAGACGTGCATCGTGCATCTGATCCGCAATAGCTTGGGTTATGCAGGCTGGAAAGAACGCCGGACAATCGCCACGGCGTTGCGCCCGATCTACGCTGCGGTCAGCACCGAGGCCGCACAACAGGCTCTCGATGAGTTTGCCAAGAGCCCGTGGGGCGTGAAGTACCCCTTGATCGTCAAGGCCTGGAAAGGCGCCTGGGAACACGTCATCCCATTCTTCGTGTTCCCACCTGCGATCCGACGCGTGATCTACACGACGAACGCGATAGAGAGCGTGAACGCGCAGCTACGCAAAATCATCAAGACACGCGGCCACTTCCCCACCGACGACGCGGCGATTAAGCTGCTCTGGTTGGCGCTGCGAAACATCACCGTTAAATGGGGTTCGGCCACACATCATTGGACCGAGGCTATGCAGCAGTTCGCCATCCTCTACGAAGACCGATTTACCCGGAACCGTATCGACCCGCAACTGGGCAGCCAGTAAACAATGCAATGTCAGAACAATGCCTAAAACACAAAATTTCTGACATTCCCCTTCGTTGTCTTTGCTGTTTTTGCTGCGGCAGGTGTTGTCTTCGTAGGTCGCCCGGCGGCGCGGGCCCTGAGGCTGCTCGCGCCCACGATTGCGGTCCGGAGCCTTCGCTCCGGACTGCCCCGTCGTCATCGTCGTCACCGCCTGCGGCGGCTCCTTCCGATTCCCTCGGGCGCATCGAGGTTGCTCGCAGCCTCAGGGCCCGCGCCGCCGGGCTGCCTTCATCTTGGCTTGTCGCGCCGTCAGGCCGGTGGGTGGTGGAGAGATTTGCGGGGCCCGCTGCTTGCGGCCGCGCAGGCGGCCGCAAGCAGCTTACGTGGTGGTGGGGCGTCGTGGTGATTTGCGCTTGCGCGCGGGTGTTGATTCTGTCTTTTTCCCGTTCTTCGTCATTCCGCGTTCGTTGTTCCTCTTCGTTGTACCTCCCTCGGACTTCCGTTCGCATTTGCCATTCGCGCATTCACGCGCGGCCTGCCCTCTACCCTGGGCAGTTCTTCCTTCCCTGTCCCGCTTTTCGACTCCGTCGCCACCTGGGCTAGCGCCGGCCGGCTGGTAATAACCATTAGGGATACTACTGGTATCTCTTTGGGATACCAGTGGGGTACCTTCTCATCCATTGCGCGGGACGGCAATTGGGAGTCTCTGTCGTTCGCGCCTTTTTCTTACGCTGCAACCCACATGAACGCTACACAACGTACCTATCAAACCCTGCTGGACCAGATCGTTTCGCGCCGGATTCCGGCGGGGGAAGTGTTGGAGGAAAGGCGGCTGGCGGATGAGCTGGAGGTGTCGCGTACGCCTTTGCGCGCGGCCATGAACCGGCTGCTGGGCGAAGGGATGCTGGAGCGGCTGTCCAACGGGTCCATCGTGGTGCGCTCGTTCGGCGTGACGGATCTGCTGGAACTGCTGCAGATCCGCAGCCTGCTGGAGAGCGAAGCGGCGGCGATGGCGACCGGGCGGATTCCGGCGGAGCCTCTGGAGGGGCTGCGGGCGCGGCTGCAGGCCTTGCTGGATGCGAAGACGGCGGATGAGAAGTCGGATTGGGAGGTCGATAACGCGCTGCACGATCTGGTGGCGGCGTATTGCGGCAACCGGAATCTGGCGACCATGATCACGGCGACGCGGCGGCAGGTGCGGATGTGCGATGTGGAGCGCTTGCCGCAGCGGCAGGTGCAGGCGCGGGAAGAACATCTGGCGATCGTGCAGGCGCTGTTGTCGGGCGAATCGGCCCGCGCGCGGCAGGCGATGGCGGCGCATCTGGAGAACGTGCGGCGCAGCTATGTGAATTCGCTGGGGTATCTGAGCCATGGCGCCTGACCTTGGCGGTTCGCCGCGCATGATCCGCCCGCGGCGGCTGACGCCCGAGGCGTTCGCGCCGTATGGGGAGGTAATTGCGCATCAGGGCGCGGAGCGTCGTCACTATCTGACCGAGCCGATGCGGCATGGACCCGAGGTCGTGCGGCACGCAAGCTGGGTCAGCCGGGTGCAGGCGGCGCCGCCGGGGCCGGTCGAGATCCGGCTGATGGAACGCCATCGCTATGCGGCGCAGAGTTTCGTGCCGTTGACGGACTCGCCCTATCTGGTGGTGGTGGCGCCTACCGGGGCCGACGATCTGCCCGACATGGCGCGGCTGGAAGCGTTTCTCGCGACCGGCAGCCAGGGCGTGTGCTACCGCGTGGGTGCCTGGCATCACGGCCTGACCGTGTTGCAGGGGCCGGCGGAGTTCCTGGTCCTGATGGGCCAGACCGGCCGCGGCGATGACGACGAGTTCTGGCAGGCGCCGGCTCCGCACGCCCTGGTTTCGCTTTCCGATTGATTCCTCACCGATGGCTAGCCCCGCTATGACTACCGATCATCCGCACTTGCGCCGCGACTTTGTCGGCTACGGCGCTAACCCGCCCGATCCCAAATGGCCGGGCGGCGCGCGCCTGGCGCTGAACCTGTGCATCAACTACGAGGAAGGCGGCGAGCCTTCGGTGCCGGACGGCGATGCTGAATCCGAAACCGGGCTGACCGAGGGCGGCGCGGGCGGCTTCGCGGGGCGCGACCTGGCGGCCGAATCGATGTTCGAGTACGGCAGCCGGATCGGCTTCTGGCGCGTGCACCGCCTGCTGCAGGAACGCGGCATGGCGGCCACGATACTGGGCTGCGGCCTGGCGCTGGAGCGCAATCCCGAAGTCTGCGAGGCCATCAAGGCAGCGGACTATGACGTCTGTGCGCACGGCTGGCGCTGGGAACGGCACCAGAACCTGACGCTGGAAGAGGAACGCGAGCGCATCCGCCGCACGGTGGAATCGATGACCCGCACGGTCGGTTCCAGGCCGCTGGGCTGGTATTGCCGCTACGGCCCCAGCCTGAACACCCGCGCGCTGCTGGCCGAGGAAGGCGGTTTCCTCTACGACTCCGATACCTACAACGACGAGCTGCCCTACTGGACCCAGGTCGGCGGCAAGCCCCACCTGCTGGTGCCTTACGGCCTGGCCAACAACGACGCCAAGTTCATCCGCGGCGGCATGGCCACGGGGCAGGACCTGTTCGAGTACCTGCGCGATGCTTTCGACATGCTGTACGAGGAAGGCGCCACGGCTCCCAAGATGATGTCCGTGGGACTGCATCTGCGGCTGGTCGGCCAGCCCGGACGCGCGGCAGGCCTGGCGCGCTTCCTGGACCACGTGGCGGCGCACAGCGACGTCTGGGTCTGCCGCCGCGCCGACATCGCGCGCCACTGGCATGCGCACCATCCGGCCGCCCAAGGCGCCGCGCGCTGATTCGTTTTCTGCATCGCCCCCGTTTTCTCATCAGGAGAGCAGCATGTCGAAGTACCAGAAAATCAATCGCCGCGGCCTGCTGGCCACGGCCCTGGCCGGGTTGCTGGCGCTGGGCCTGAGCCCGGCAGCGCAAGCCGAGGCCTATCCCAGCAAACCCATCCGCATCGTCGTGCCCTTCCCGCCCGGCGGCGCGGCCGACACCTTGGCGCGCGCGCTGTCGCAGCAGCTGAACGACACGCTGGGCAAGCAGGTCATCGTGGAAAACCGCGCCGGCGCGGGCGGCACCATCGGCACCAATGCGGTGGCGCGCGCGGAGCCGGACGGCTACACGCTGCTGCTGGGCAACGTGTCGACGCTGGCGATCGCGCCCAGCCTGTATCCGAACCTGAACTACGACCCGGTGAAGGATTTCACGCCCATCACGCTGGTGGGCAAGAGTCCGCTGGTGTTCGCGGTCAATCCGGGCCTGCAGGCGAAGAACCTGCCAGAGCTGATCGCGCTGGCGAACAAGGATCCGGGCAAGCTGACCTTCGGTTCTTCCGGCGCGGGCAGCATCACCCACCTGACGGGCGAAGTCTTGAACCTGGCCACGGGCGGCAAGCTGGTGCACGTGCCCTACAAGGGCAGCGCGCCGGTGCTGCTGGCGGTGGCCTCGGGCGAATTGAGCATGGGCGTGACGCAGGTGGTGGAAATGCTGCCGCAGTACAAGGGCGGCCGGGTCGGCGCCGCCGCAGTGACGGGCAAGGAAAAGTCGCCGGCCCTGCCTGAAGTGACGACCGCGGCCTCGCAGGGCGTGAAGGGGCTGGAAGCCACCACCTGGTACAGCCTGATGGCGCCTGCGGGCGTGCCCGCGGAAGTGGTGCAGCGCCTGCAACCCGCGCTGGAGAAAGTGCTGACCAACGCCGAGCTGCGCAAGCGCTTTGCCGACGAGGGCCTGATCCTGGCGCCGTCCACGCAGGCCGAGCTGAGCACGTTCCTGGGCGCCGAAGTCCGGGATTGGGCCGCCGTGATCAAGCAGGCGGGCGTCAAGCTCGACTGAGGGCAGTCCCCGCGGAATCCAGATCCGCGCGCGCCGTCCGCATGACATCGGCCCTGAGTTCACGCTCAGGGCCGATATCGTTCCTCCTTGCGGACAATCGCCTTACTTGCCGTCCCGGACCTTGGTCTCCCAGGCCCGCGGCTTGCCTTCCCAGACCGAGAATCCTTCGACGCGCTTGCTGGAAGCCCAGGCGTCCGCGCCGTTGTACAGCATCAGCATCGGCGTCTGTTCCAGCATCAGGGCATGCAGCTGGTCGAACAGCGCCTGGCGCTTGGCCGGATCGGATTCCAGGAAGCTCTCATCGATCAGCTTCTGCGCCGCGGGATCGTCCCAGACCTTGCGCGGCTGCTTGGCCTTGTCGCCCGAGAACTGCTCGAAGCTCAGCGAGGGGTCCAGGCGCGACGAGAACGAGAACGAGCTGATCTGGTACTTGCCGGTGTTGTAGCGGTCCAGCTGCGTGGCCCATTCCAGCACCTCGATCTTGGCGTTGATGCCCACGGACTGCATCATGGCCTGCGCGATCACCGCCACCTGGTAGCTGGGCACGTGGGCGCGCTTGTTCGCGTAGATGACCACGGGCTCGCCCTTATAGCCGGCTTCCTTCAGCAATTGCTGCGCGCGCGCCGGATCGTATTTGTAGCCGCGTTTTTCCGCATCCTTGTAATAGGCCGAACCCGCGTAGACGGCGGAGTTGTTCAGCTGGCCCAGGCCTTCGGAAGCCGCGGCCACAACCTGGGGGATATCCAGCGACGCGGCGATGGCCTGGCGGATCTTGACGTTCTTCAGCACCGGATCCTCGGTCTGGAACAGCAGCACGTGCTTGACGGCGTCATGCGGGCTGAACACCGCCAGGTTCTTCGCGCTTTTCAGTTCGCCCACGTCGGTGTTGGTGATCTGCGCGGCGTCGATGGCGCCCGACAGCAGGCCGGCCTTCGAGGTCGAAGGATCGGGAACGACCAGGAACTTCACTTCCTCCACCAGCGGACGCTTGGAGCCGACGTAGCCGTCCGGCTTGTCGCCCCCAGGCGAGGCGTAATCCTTGAAGGCGGACAGCAAGGTGTATTCGCCGCGCTTCCAGTCCTTGAACATGTAGGGGCCCGTACCCACCGGCTTGATCCAGGAACCGTCGGCCGCCACCGAATCCTTGGAGATGATGGCCGTCATGCCGCAGTCGGTACGGGCCAGCGAATCCAGGAACACGGCCGACTTGCGGTCCACCTTCATCACCACGGTCTGCGCGTCGGGCGCGGAGACGTCCGTCACCTTCAGACCGTTGCGGCCGTCGAAGTCGCTGCGGCAGCGCCAATCCGTCTTGGGATCCATGTAGCGCTGCCAGTTCCAGATCACGTCGGCCGAGGTCAGCGTGGCGCCGTTGTGGAACTTGACGCCGTCGCGCAGCTTGAAGGTATAGGTCAGGCCGTCTTCCGACAGATCCACGGATTTGGCCAGCAAGGGGCCCACGGTGCCGTTTTCGCGGTAGCCGACCAGACCTTCCACGATGTTCAGCACCACGCCGTCGGTGGTGTTGTCGCGGTTGACGCCGGGGTTGGTCGAGCGGATGTCGGCCGGCTGGGCAATGGTGAGCAGCGCGGCCTGGGCCGAACCGGCGGCGGCCAGCGCCAGGCTGAGCGCGAGCGCTCTGGGTACGAAAACGTGGTGCATGCAAAGACTCCCCGGCGTGCGGCGCAAAATTCACGCATATATTGGCGCCAAAATTAGCTGCTCATTATGGGCGGAATGCGCCACGCCGCTATCGGGGGTATCCCTGAAAGCGCCGCCGGAATGAAAAACGGCGGCCCTGTTTCAAGAGGCCGCCGCATGTGCGTAGCGCGAGTCGCGGAAAACGTCTCAGGAGATGTCCTGCCCCACGTGCTGGGCAATGATTTTCTGCAGGCGCTTGACGTCGCGCGCTTCCAGCGCGTCGACCATGTCGAAGTGCTCGCGCGCGGAAATCTCGATGCGCGAGCGCGTCACCCATTCCTTGGCCGGCGCCGCGGGGCCGCGGGCCCGGGTTTCCTGGATCAGCGCGGTCAATTCCCGGTTGCGGCACATGTCATACATGCCCGCATGGAAAGCCAGGTTGACCTCGTACTGCTCCAGCAGCGTGCCATCCTGCAGCAGCTTGGCGAAGCGTTCGGCCAGGGTGCGCAAGGCCCGCACCTTGGCCGCCGTGACGTTGGGCATCAGGTCCGCCGCCGCGCCCGTTTCCAGCAGGATGCGGATGTCGCGGATCTGCAAGTGCTGGTCCGGATCCATGGCGTAGACGTGATAGCCCCGGTTCGGGATGTGCGCGATCAGCCGCTTGGCGGCCAATTGGTCTAGCGCCCGCCGGACGTCCAGACGCTTGGCGTCGTAGCGTTCCTGCAGGTCGATCTGTTTCAGCCAGGCGCCGGGACCGTACACACCCGCCTGAATATCGTGGGCGATGCGATCAACCAGGCCGGGCTGTGCCGTTGCCGATTTCGGCATGGACCACTCCCGTCTATCAAATCCGAAGCGCGTATTTTATGCGTAAGTATCCCGGGGGTCGGCGCCAGCGCCCCCTGGGAAACCCGCCCCTCAGGCACTGGCCCGCAACGGCTCCTGCTGGTCCAGCCGCCAACGCAGCCGCACGCCACCGGTTTCGGTGGATTCCAGCGCCGGAATCGCCGACAGCAGGCTGCGGGTGTATTCCTCCTGCGGCTGGTCGAACACGGCGTCGCGCGAGCCCTGCTCGACGATGCCGCCGTCGCGCATCACCACCACGCGATCGGCCACCTGCTCCACCACGCCCAGGTCATGGCTGATGAACAGGCAGGAAAAGCCGTGGCGCTCCTGCAGGTCGGCGAACAGGTCCAGCACCTGCGCGCGCACAGTCACGTCCAGCGCGGACACCGGTTCGTCGGCAATGACGAAGGCCGGACGGCGCACGATGGCGCGGGCGATCGCCACGCGCTGGCGCTGCCCGCCCGACATTTCGTGGGGATAGCGCTTGGCGTATTCGGAGCCCAGGCCCACTTCGGCCAGCACCTCGTCCACCCGGCGGCGCTTGTCTGCCGCGGGCATGTCGTCCAGCATGCGCAGGCCCTCGCCCACCAGCTGGCCGATGGTCATGCGCGGGTCCAGCGAGGAGTACGGGTCCTGGAACACCATCTGGCAATTCAGCCGGTAGTCGCGCCAGGAGGCCGAGCGGCGGTTCACGGGCTGGCCGCGGAACAGGATCTGACCGGAGGTAGGCGCCAGCAATCCGGCAATGGCCCGGCCCAGCGTGGTCTTGCCCGAACCCGAACCGCCCACCACCGCCACCACTTCGCGCGGCTTGACGTGCAGGTCGATGCCGTTGAGCGCGCGCTTGGCGCCGGTGCGCGAGAACAAGCGCTGGTGCCCGGCGTAGTCCACCACCAGGTTCTTGACCTCGACGATGGGCGCCTCCTTGCCCAGCTGTCGCGCCGGCAACCGGCGCGGCATGGCGTCCAGCAGCTTGCGCGTGTAGGGATGTTGCGGCCGTTCCAGGATGGCGGCCGTGGCGCCGGTTTCCAGCACCTTGCCGTGCTGCATCACCACCATGCGTTCGGTGTAGCGCGCCACCATCGGCAGGTCGTGGCTGATCATCAGCACCGCGGTATGGTGTTCGCGCGTCAGGTCCACCATCAGTTCCAGCACGTCGCGCTGCACCACCGCGTCCAGCGCCGTGGTGGGCTCGTCCGCGATCAGCAGCGCCGGCTCCAGCAGCATCACGGAGGCCAGCATCATGCGCTGGCGCATGCCGCCGGAGAACTCGTGCGGCCAAGCTTCCATCGCACCCTTGGGGTCGCGGATGCCAACCCGGCGCAGCATTTCCAGGATGCGTTCGCGGCGTGCTGCGGTAGAAAGGTCCTTGCGGTGCAGCCTCAAGCCCTCGTCCAGTTGCCGGCCGATGGGCATGGACGGATTCAGCGAAGTCATCGGCTCCTGGAACACCATGCCGATGCGCGCGCCGCGCAGCTTGCGCAGCGCAGCGGGCGACGCCTGGGTCACCTCCACGCCTTCGAACTTGATGGAGCCGCCCGCCACTACTAGCGGCGATGGCGTCAGGCCCATGATGGCGCGGGCGGCCTGGGTCTTGCCGCTGCCGGATTCGCCGACGATGCCGACCATCTCGCCGGGAGCCACCTCGAAGGACACCCCGCTGACGATCTCGCGGCCGCCGTGGCCGACGGTCAGCGACAGATTCGATACCGATACCAGTGCGCTCATTGCACGCCCCTCATGCGGGGATCGAAACGGTCTCGCACCGCATCGCCCAGCAGATTGATTCCCAGCAGCGCGAGCGCGATGGCCAGGCCGGGAAGAATGGAAAGATAGGAAGCCTGCGCCATGAACGGCCGGGCGGCGGCCAGCATATTGCCCCAGGTGGGTGCGGGAGGCGGCACGCCCAGGCCCAGGAAGGACAGCGCGCTTTCCGCCAGGATGACCCAGCCGAACATGGAGGTCGCCAGCACCGTCAGCGGCGCCACGCAATTCGGCAGCACGTGGCGGAACATGGTGTAGAGCTCGGAATTGCCCAGCACGCGCGAGGATTCGATGAACTCCTTCTCGCGCAGCGACAGCACCGTGCCGCGCACGATGCGCGTCACCGAAGGCGTGTAAGCCAGGCCCAGCGCCAGGATGATGCCGTACTTGTTGGCGCCCACCACCGCCAGCAGGCCCAAGGCCAGCAGCAGCCCCGGGAATGCCAGCAGCGCATTGTTGAAGGCCATGATGATGCGGTCGGTCCAGCCCCGCACAAAGCCCGTGAGCGTGCCGATGAGGGTGCCCGCGACGATGGCGAAGGTCACGGTCAGCAGGCTGATCCAGACGCTGCTGGACGCCCCAGCCAGCAGGCGAGACAGCTCGTCGCGCCCGAACTCGTCCGTGCCCAGCAGGAATTCGCCTCCGGGCGGCTTGAGCCGCGCCACGAAGTTGATCTTGAGCGGATCATGCGGCGTCCAGAAAGCGCCCATGACGGCCGCCACTATCATCAGCGCCACGATCGCGCCGCCCAGTAGCGCGTTGGCTGCAATTCGCTTTTTCATTCGGCGGTCACTCTCGGGTCAAAGAGGGGATAGCAAAGGTCGATGAACAGGTTCACGATCACGTAGACCACGCCCACGAACAACAGACAGCCCTGGATCACGGGGTAATCGCGGGCAAAGATGGAGTCCACCAGCAGGCGTCCCAGCCCGGGAATGGTGAACACGGTCTCCACCACCGCAATGCCGCCCAGCAGGTTGCCCAGCACCAGGCCGATCAGCGTCCAGGTCGGGCCGAAGGCGTTGCGGAACGCATGGCGCATCAGCACCGCGGATTCCGACAGGCCCTTGGCGCGCGCATGGGTGATGTAGTCCAGCCGCAGCACTTCCAGCGTGCTGGCCCGCGCCATGCGCATCAGCACGCCGATCTCATGCAGGAACAGGGTCAGGATGGGCATGGCCAGGTACAGCAGGCCGGCCTTCCAGTCCTCGCCGATGGAGACATAGCCCACCACCGGCAGCCATTGCAGCTTGAGGCCGAAGAAGATCAGCAGCAGCAGGCCCAGCCAGAAGGTCGGAATGGACACCAGCAGCGTGGCCGCGCCCACCAGGAACAGGTCCGGCGCCTTGTTCTGCTTCCAGGCGGCGATCATGCCGGCCGGTACCGCTACCAGCGCGGCGAACAGCACCGCTACCAGCACCACGCGGCCGCTGATCAGGAAGCGGTCCCACACCAGCGGCAACACCGGCTGGCCGGTGTTGATGGACGAACCCAGATCCCCGTGCAGCATATTGCCGAACCAGATGCCGAACTGGGTCAGCCAGGTCTGGTCCAGCCCCAGCCGCGCCCGCAGGTCGGCCAGCGCGGCCGGCGTTGCCAGGTCTCCCAGCAGCAGTTGGGCAGGATCGCCCGGTATGAGCCGGATCATCACGAACACCGCCACCGCCACGATCAGCAGTGTCGGTATGGCCATGACGATACGGGATAGCGCGAAACGCAGCATGCCCCTCTCCTATTCCTGGTCGCGGACCCGCGGATGCCCGCAAGCGCCGCGTCCGCCGGTCTCAGTTGCCTTCATGTCGCAGCTTGCGCAAGGCGGCGGCCAGGAAGTCCTGCACCTGGCCCACGCATTTCAAGCCGTCGTGCGGCACGTTTTCCACCACGTCCAGCACCGCGTTCACGCCCTGGGCTTCGAACGAACGGCGCAGCGACTCAAGACGCTCAGGGCGCGTGTTGCCCGCCGAGTTCGCGCCGGGCATGAAGAACTTGCCGCCTTCGCGATGGGTGATTTCCCAGGTTTCCAGGTCGGCCTTGCCCACGATCATGTGCACCGCCACCTGCTTGAGCGCTTCGATGTCGATGCGTTTGCCGAAACGGGCCTCCGCGTCGCGCACGCCCACCCACCAATCCTGGCTGGGATCCAGCAGCGTGACCGAGCCCGGCGCGCCGATCGACACCGCCCACAGGCTTTCCGGGTGCAGGTAGGCGTAACGGTTCACGAACTGGCCGCCGCCCGAGTAGCCGAACAAGCCGAAGCGCGAGAAATCGCAGCCGAACTTCTCGCCCACTTCCGCCACCATGTCGAGCAGGATCTCGTCATAGCGGATGTCGCCTTCGCGCAATTGCTTGAAGCCGTCGCGGTTGCCGTCGCCCAGCGGGCTCACGGGGAACAGCGGGCACAGCACGATGCAGTCGTTCCAGCGGGCGAACTCCGCGAACGCGTCGCGGTATTCCACGAAGGCGCGGCCGGTGCCGTGCATGATCACCACCAGCTGCATCGGATGCCTGGCGCTGTCGATGTGCGGCGGCACATAGGTGCAATAGGAAAAGCGCGGGTCGGAGCGGGCGGCAAAGACGGTGCTGTGGCCCAGGTCGTACATGGCCCGCGCGCGGGCGGCGTCGGGCTGGATGGCGAGTGCTGCGTTGGACTGCATGGTTTCCTCGTTTCCATGGCCGCGCGGGCGGACGCATGGTTTATGCCGGTGGTCGAAATAATGATCACATAAATTGGCGCCAATTTTAGGCGCACGTATTCCGGCGCAACAAGGCAGGGGATTCCCTAGGGGCGTAAAAAAGAGCGCCTCGGCGCTCCCTGGATGCCGCAGGCACGGCCCGCTCTGCGGGGCGGCGCCTGCGCGTTTCAACCTTTCCTCGCTTCAGCCCTTCTTGAACAGCCGCTTGGCCAGACTGACCACCCCCAGCACCACGGCCCCGGCCACGATGCCGAACAAGGCGTTGAGCAGCGTGGCCGTCAGCGCCTGCACCACCCCGCCCCCGCCCACTGCGGCGGCGGCCTGGTCGACGGCGGCCTGCACCGGCGGGATGCCGTGGGTCAGGATGGCGCCGCCCACCATGAACATGGCGGCGGTGCCCACCACCGACAGCGTCTTCATCAGATAGGGCGCCGCGCCCACGATGCGCCGGCCCAGCCAGGCCGTGGCCTGGGACGACTTCTGGCTGAGGTAGAGGCCCAGGTCGTCCAGCTTGACGATGCCGGCCACCAGGCCGTAGACCCCGACCGTCATCGCGATGGCGATGATCGACAGCACCAGCACCTGGCGGGTGAAATCCGCGTCAGCTACCGCCTCCATGCTGATGACGATGATTTCCGCCGACAGGATGAAGTCCGTGCGTATCGCGCCTTTGATCTTGTCGCGCTCGAAGGCCACCATGTCCACCGACGCATCCTGCAGGGCTTCGGCGCGCGCCGCGTGATTGCCCTCGTCCGAATCGCCGTGCGGCAGGAACTTATGCGCCAGCTTCTCGACGCCCTCATAGCAAAGGAATGCGCCCCCCAGCATCAGCAAGGGCGTCACCGCCCAAGGCGCGAACACGCTGATCAGCAGCGCCGCCGGCACCAGGATCAGCTTATTGATGAAGGAGCCCTTGGCCACCGCCCAGACGACGGGCAGTTCCCGGTTGACCGGCACGCCGCTGACCTGCTGGGCGTTCAACGCCAGGTCGTCGCCCAGCACGCCGGCCGTTTTCTTGGCCGCCACCTTGGTCATCACGGACACGTCGTCCAATATGGTCGCGATATCGTCGAACAGTGCGAAGAAGCTGCTTCCGGCCATCAAGTATCCCCTGTCCCTCAAAAGGATTTTCGAGTGTACAGGCGGCCACCGTCCGCCAAACGCTGTGCGCCTGGCCGTTTTCACTTCTTTTCTGTCCGTAACCCCGATGGCGCCGCCGGACGTCCCGGCCTACCCTGGCGCCTGGACCCGTCTCTTGCCCCAGGAGCCCATATGCTTGCCTTGCGACCCAGTTGCGAACACTGTGATACGGCGCTGCCGCCAGACTCCGCCGCCGCCCGGATATGCAGCCTTGAATGCACCTTCTGCGCCGCTTGCGCCGAGGGGCTGCTGGGCAACGTCTGCCCCAATTGCGGCGGCGGCTTCACGCCCCGCCCGGTCCGTCCCGCCAGCGACCGCAAGGGCGGGAATTTCCTGGGCAAGTACCCGGCCAGCGCGGAGCGCAAGCATCGCCCGGTCGACCTGGCCGCGCACGAGGCGCTGCGGCGCAGCCTGGACGGCATTCCGCCGGAACGCCGCTAGCCGCTACAGCGCCTCGATGCGGGGATAGAGATCGCGGTTCTCGCGCTGCATGCGTTCATGGACGCGGCGCAGCACCGTATTGGCGTCAGCCCGGAAGCCGGCTTCGTCCAGCTCCAGGCTGCCGGCATTGTTCCAGCGCCGCGCAAATGCCTCGTAGCTGCGCGCGATCGCATCCATTTCCTGCTGGAATGCGCGGCCCGCTTGTGCCAGGTCAGTATCGTCGCTGCGCGCCAGCGCCGGATACAGCGCCCGGTCCTCGACCGCCAGGTGCAGCTTGATCGTGGCGCTCATGGACACAATGCCGCGCGCGATTTCGGCCGCGTTGCGGGCCACGCCCGCATGCGCCAACCGGCGCAGGGACGCAATGCCCTGCAGGATGTCCACATGCTGCTGCTTGAATTTATCGATGTTCATGCCTGGATTTCCGTACGGAAGCAGCGGGGCCGACGCCCCGCTCGCGGTTTGCTGCGGAATCGTCCGCAGCCCCGTTCAATTGCGCGCATGCGCCGTGGGATTGGCCGCGTTCTCGAACAGGATGTTGTTTTCCAGGTGGATGTGCGCCATCAAGTCTTCCTTGAAGGTGCGCAGGCCCAGGTATAGCGCCCGCCAGGTGTTGCAGGCGGCGCGCGGCAGCGTGATGTCGTTGGTCAGCGCCAGCAGCCGTTCCAGCGCCACGCCATGGTCGTCATGCTCCGTGCGCATGACCATGATGGGCATGGTCGCCATGGCGCCATGGCCGCGGGCCAGCATCGGGAACAGCACCTGTTCCTCTTTCTGCATATGGCTTTCCAGTTCCTGCTGCATCACGCGCAGGTGGTCGGCCAGGCCGGTCGGGCAGTCGGGGCTGTCGGCGTGCACCTGCTCCACCTTCAGCGCCAGCCGGATCAATTCGGGCAATTGCTGGCGATGCACCTCGTGGTAGCGCGCCAGGATGTGGTCCACCAGTTCGGCCGGCGTAGCCAGGCCCCAATCCGTTTCCTGCGACGGAGTGCGCGCCAGTTCCATCAGGCGCGCCTCGATCTGCGCCGCGTCCAGCGAACGCTGGGCTGCCGCCTCGGCCAGGCTCTTCTTGCCGCCACAGCAGAAATCCAGCTGGTACTCATGAAATACCTGCGTGGCGCCAGGGATGCTGCGGGCCAATTGCCCCAAGGATTGCTCAACCATGCTCATCGCGTCTCTCCATAGTTCGTGACGGGTACTGGAGCTAATGCGAAAACCGTGCCAGGAAAAACTTGCTATTTATCAATGAATTGCAAATTAAAGGGTGAATATGACCCTGGAAAGCCACGGTTCAAACCACCCCGGGACGGTAAAATTCACCCATGCAAAACCTGCTGCTTGCCGATCTGGTCGCCGATCTCCCTCCCGCAGTCCGTCTGCAGCGGCTGGTGTCCAGCCTGCGCACCCACTTCCGCTGCGGCGCCGTGGCCCTGCTGCAACTGGAAGAAGACCACTTGCGCCCCATCGCGGTGGACGGCCTGACGCAGGACGCCCTGGGCCGCCGCTTCGCCGTGCAGCAGCATCCACGGCTGGCGGCCATCCTGGCGCGGCGCGGCGTCACCTGTTTTCACCACGACAGCACCCTGCCCGATCCCTATGACGGCCTGATCAACGGCATGGCCGGCGAACCGCTGCCGGTGCACGATTGCATGGGCACCAGCCTGCACATCGAGGGCCGGCCCTGGGGCGTGCTGACGCTGGACGCGCTGGAAGTGGGCACCTTCGACGCCGAGGCCCAGTCCGATCTGCGCGATTACATCGTGCTGCTGGAAGCCGCCTTGCGCACCACTCGCCTGGAAGCGGAAATCCGGGCGCTGCGCGTGGCGCGCGGCGCCGAACCGGCCGACAGCGCCGTCGCCGACAACAACGAGATCCTGGGGCAAAGCGAAGCCATCGGCCGCCTGCTGCACGAAATCCAGGTGGTGGCGGACTCGGAACTGCCTATCCTGCTGCTGGGGGAAACCGGCGTGGGCAAGGAACTGTTCGCGCATCGCGTGCACCGCCTGTCACGCCGCCGCGACAAGCCGCTGGTGCATGTGAACTGCGCCGCCCTGCCCGAATCGCTGGCCGAAAGCGAATTGTTCGGCCACGCCAAGGGCGCGTTCTCAGGCGCGGTCGCGGACCGCCCAGGCCGCTTCGAGGCCGCCAACGGCGGCACGCTGTTCCTGGACGAAGTGGGCGAACTGCCGCTGCTGGTGCAGGCCAAGCTGTTGCGCACCCTGCAGAACGGCGAAATCCAGCGCCTGGGCGACGACCGCCCGCGCCGCGTGGACGTGCGCATCCTGGCCGCCACCAACCGCAGCTTGCGCGACCTGGTGCGCGCGGGCGATTTCCGCGCCGACCTCTATCACCGGCTGTCCGTCTATCCCATCCCCATCCCGCCGCTGCGCGACCGCGGCAACGACGTGCTGCTGCTGGCCGGCCGCTACCTGGAACTGAACCGCGCGCGCCTGGGCCTGCGCAGCCTCCGGCTGTCGCCCGAAGCCGAGGACATGCTGCGCCGCTACCGCTGGCCCGGCAATGTGCGCGAACTGGAACACGTCATCAGCCGCGCCGCCATCAAGGCCGTCAGCCATGGCGCCACGCGCAACGAGATCGTGACGCTGGGCGCCAAGCTGCTGGACTTGTCCGATGGCGACATGCCCGTGGCGGCGCCGCAGGACAATGCCGACGCGTCCGTCGGGCCAGACCAGACGCTACGGGAAGCGGTCGATGCCTGCCAACGGCAGGCCATCCGCCGGGCGTTGGAGTCGCATCAAGGTAATTGGGCCCACGCCGCGCGCGCGCTGGGCGTGGATGCCAGCAACCTGCACAAGCTGGCGCGGCGCATCGGGCTGAAGGGCTGAGGCGCGGCTGGCGGCTCACGCAGGCCGGGCGTGCGCGTCAACGACGACGCGGCCATGATGGATCGCGGCGTCCACCGCCATGCCCGGACTGGAAACGAAGCCGCCCGAAGCAAACAAAGGCACGGCGTGGGATACGCCCGTTTTGTCCTGGTTGCCCGCGAGCTCCACGGCCACCGTGGCGGTAAACGCAGGCCGGCCAGAGCCTCCGACTGAAATCCGCGACACGCTGGCTGTCAGCCGATAGCCCTTGTAGACCATATTGTTGTGAAACATGAAACCCCCTACTTGATAAAAGGGCCTTGCGGCCCTTTACTCATAAAGCGCGGATCTGCGTGGCGTGAGGCCCTTTGGCGCCCTGCGCGGTCACATAACTGACGCGCTGATTCTCGACCAGCACCTTGTGGCCGTCGCTGACGATTTCGGAGAAATGCGCGAACAGATCCTTGCCGCCGTTTTCGGGCATGATGAAGCCGAAGCCCTTGGCGTCGTTGAACCATTTGACTATGCCGGTTTCCATGAGTCCTTCCTTTTAAATGCGGGGCTGCGCCCGCGACGGTGGATAAGCCAGTCAAGGAAAGGACCGCGAACAATGAAGCGCCCCGGAAAGGGAGCAAGACCGGACGAAAATCTCGATGCTCGAAAAGCTTCAAACCCACTATGGGTGCAGGGTCGGCGAAAGTCAATGCGCGTTTCCAATTACCACCCCGTTAACACATAGGCCGATACTCCGGGTATTTTCAGCAGCATTAACTTCCGGCTTTCCGCCTATTTCCCGCTGATACGTAACGAGCATCCCAATTACGTAACGCCTTTGCCTTTTTCCCACGCCGTCAAGGATTGAACGCGTATGCTGCGCGAATGGTGCTTTGAACGCGCGTCGCCTCGCCGTATCGCCATAATGGAGTACGGCTATGAAAGTTCAACCGGCATGCAGCGCGTGAGCGCAGTAAAAAAAACCTTCGCACGCCTGGCCCATGCATGCGTCAAGTTTCTTCCCCACAGTTCGGCGCCGGCTAGAGGGGGACGCAAAAACAATGCGCACACGGATTTCCAACCCTCGCGCGCAGCCATCTCATCGCCTTGGCGCATTTACCGCATTTACGCCCGGCCGGGACGCTTGCTGCTGCGTGACGAACAGGGCGCGGTGCTCGACCTGGGCGTGATGAAAGGGTCCGAGCCCAACCTGACTTACCGGTTGTACGCGAGGAACCTGCGAGGCCACGGCTTTGCCACGCGCACGCTTCTGCTGGACGACATCGCGCGGCGGATAGAGGCCGGGGACACCGGGCAGGAACTGATGAGCCTGCCGGAATCCACTTTCTCCCCTGGAGCCGATCTGGACCGCGGCACGCATGTCGACGTGTCGCTGAAGTTCGCGCGCTAGGCCGGGAAGACCAGCGCGGCGGTTCAGCGCGTCGCCGCCACCGCATCCAACACGATATCCGCCACCAGCTTGCCGGCTTCCCATTGCGGCATGTGGCCGGCGTCCGGCAGCAGATGCAGCGCGGTCCTCGGCGGCGCGTTGAGGGCGTGACGCCACGGAATGACGGCGTCGCGCCGGCCGTGAATCAGCGTGCAGCGGCATGCGAGATTGGCCAGGTCCGCGACGATGCTCAGTTGCTGCACGCCGTTCCAGCCGACTTCCCTGCACAGTTCGATCAGCGATTCGCGGCGCGCCTGGGTGCTTTGCCGCAAGGCGTCGATGAAGTTGCCCGAGGGCGTCATGCCGGAGACGGTGAGCTTCTGCAGTTCGCGCTGCGCGGCCTCGTTGGTGCCGGCATGCGTCATGCCCGTGAGAAAGCTCTGATCGATCTCCGTGCCCAGTCCGACCGGCGCGATCAGGATCAGGCCGTCCACGGCCATCCCGGGCCGGGACGCGGCCCGGGCTGCCACGGCGGCGCCGAAGGAATGGCCGATCAGCGTCACGGAACCGTTGCATTGGGCCGTGACCGTATCGGCCACTGCATCCACCACATGCTCGAAGCGCGTCGCCTGCGAGCGCGTGGCGCCGTGGCAAGGCAGATCCATGGCCAGCACCCGCAGTCCGGCGCGGCTGAGCGCGTGCGCCAGGCTGGCCCAGGCGTCGCGGTCGCCGAACATGCCGTGGATGAGCACGGCGGTCTGGCTGCCGGCACGGCTTCCTTCCCACAGGGTCACGCGAACATCGCCGTGGCGTGTGGAAGCCCAAACCTCACGCTTTTCTCCCGGCGCCCCTCGGGCCTGCATGCGGTCCTGTCCATCAATGCCTGCCTGCCCGACGTCCGCCACGGTCACACGGCCGTTCGGGCCCGACCCTTGCACCCCGTCCAGCGCGATGCCTCGCTCGGCCGCAACGCGGCGGGCGGCGGGAGTGGCAAACTTGCGCGCTGCTGGCGGCGAGACCTCCGCCGGCTGCGGTGCTGGTTTCGACACCGGCGGCACCTGCGTGGCAGCGGGCGCATCCGCCTGCGCAGCCCCTGCGGGCTTGGCGGAAGTAGGCTGCGCCGCCACGGCAGCACGCGGAGCCGGCACTGGCGTCCCCTCGCCTTCCATCTGGATTCTTGCTATCACCGTATCCGCGTTCACGATGCCGTCCACGGCGACGAGATGCTCCACCATGACCCCGTCATCATGCGCGGGCACCTCGATGATGGACTTGTCCGTTTCGATCTCGACCAACACGTCGCCTGCCTTGAAGGCCTGGCCCGGCGTCACGATCCAGGCGACCAGGCGGGCCGCGTCCAGGGCCTCGCCCGTCGGCGGGACGACCATATCCAGCGTTCTCGTCATGCTTGTTCCTTCGAAATCCGATGCGCCCCTCAAGTATTCGGAGCGCCTTGTGCCAGCGCGGCGTCAGGCGGCCGGGTTCATGAACTGGATGAACTCGGTAATGGCTCCTTCAGGCTCCATCAGATAGAACACCTTGGTACGTCCTTGCCGCATGACGCGCGGCGAGGACACGCTTTCGTAGCCGGCCTGCGTCGCCTGCTCATACACCGCATCCACATCCGCCACCTCGAAAGCCATGTGGCTGTAGCCGAAATCGCATTGGCGGCGCGGCTGCTTGTCGCCGTCGGGCGTGTAGTACTTGAACAGCTCGACCCGGTACCCGCCGTGGCGCAGCATGGCCCAGCGTATGGTCGCGCCCGGCAGGCCGACCACTTCGCCCAGCGCGGGCTCGCAGCGGTGGTCCATTTCCCCCTCCAGCTCGAAACCGAGGAAACCGGTGTAGAAATTCCGCGCGCGCTCGAAATCATTGACGCAGACAGCCGTATGGTGCGTGGCAAGCAATTTGTCTTTGAGCATTTGTCTCTCCCAGGCGCAGGCGCCTGCCTCAGCGTGAGCCGCCGCGGCGGCTATCCAGGGACCGCAGCGCCGTCTCCACGGCCTGCGCATCCGCCAGCGCCGCGCGCTCCAGCACCTTGGAAACCACGGGCGAGGAATTGGCGCCCGTGACGTGCACGATCTCGTGGTCCAACCAGTCGAACAGCCGGGACTGCGCCTCGCTCGCCACCCGCGAGCCGATCGAAGTACCGCGCGTGGTCTGCTCCACGATCATCAGCGCCTGGGTGCGCTTGACGCCTGCCGCGATGGTTTCCCAATCGATGCCTAGCGGATCCAGCGTGCGCAGGTCTATCACCTGGGCATCGATGCCGGTCCGCTCCGCGGCCTGGCAGCAGATATCTACCATGACGCCGTAGGTCAGGATGGTGCAGCGTGCGCCGTCGCGCGCGACGCGGGCCCGCCCGATGGGCACGATGTAGTCCCAGTCCGCGGCCGGCACCTTGTCCACCTGCTTGAACAGGTCGTTGTATTCCACCATCAGGACCGGATCGTCGCAGCGCAGCGCGGCGTTGAGCAGCCCGATGTAGTCGTAAGGCCGCGACGGCGCCAGGATGCGCCATCCCGGGTATTGCGCGAACAAGCCGCTGGCGTCCATGGAATGCTGCGAGCCGTAACCGGTGCCGGCCGTGACCCGGCTGCGCACCAGCACGGGCACCGCGAACTTGCCGCCGAACATGTGCCGCACCTTGGCGATCTGGTTGAACAACTGGTCCGCCGCCACCAGCGCGAAGTCGGGATACATGATCTCCACCACCGGGCGCATGCCGTTCAAGGCCGCCCCCAGCGCCAGGCCGGTGAAGCCGTTCTCGCAGATCGGCGTGCCGATAAGGCGGTCCGGAAAATGGTCGCCGATATCCTTGGTGGCGCCGGCCGTGCCTCCTTTCAGGCGATGCACGTCCTCGCCCAGGATGAAGATGCCGTCGTCGCGCTGCATATTCAGCAGCATGGCGCGCGAGATCACGTCCTGGAACTTGGCGTCCGCCAGATCGGCCGGCGCCTGCTCCTCCAGCTCGACGGCACGCAGACCCTTGAGCTCGCTCAGGTCGCCGCGGATGCCGCTGTCCACGCTGGCCGGGTCCGGCCACAGCTCGGGGCGGATACGCTGCGCGGCCTCGTCGCCATAGTTCTCCAGCAGCCGATCCAGCGCGCCGTCTATCAACTCGTCGGCGCGGCGTTCCAGGCGGGCCATGCCGGGGTCGTCGATCAGGCCGAGCGACTTCAGCTGCGCCGGGAAAGTCGAAATGGGATCACGCGCGCCCCAGGCCTCTTCCTCGTCCTTGTCGCGGTAGCGGAAAGCGCTGCCCTTCAGGGCGCCAGATTGGTGCAGGTAGCGGTAGGTCTGCGCTTCCAGCAACACCGGCCCGCGGTCGCGGCGGATGATGGCGCGGGCCTCCTGCATGGCCAGGCGCGCCGCGACGACATCCATGCCGTCGAACTCGATGGCCGGCACGCCCAGGGACAGGCCGCGCGCCGACAGGCGGGTCTCGCGGGTCTGCTCCGACACGTGCGTGGACACCGCGTACAGATTGTTTTCCACGAAGAAAATAGTGGGCGTGTTGTAGAGCGCCGCCAGGTTCATGGCCTCGTAGGCCGCGCCGCTCTGCATGGCGCCGTCGCCGAAGAAGGCCACGGACACGTGATCGCGCCCGCGCAGCTTGTCGGCGAAGGCGTAGCCCACCGCGTGCGAAGGGTTGCCGCCCACGATGGCATTGGAGCCATAGATGCCCGCCTCGGGATAGCGCAGGTGCATGGAGCCGCCGCGCCCGCCGCAATAGCCTGGCGTCAGGCCCAGGATCTCGGCATAGGTCCGATAAACCACGTCGCGGTGCGCGTCCAGCGTATCCGAGGCCAGCGGCGAATAATCCGCCGGCGTGGCGTGGTTCAGCGCCTTGGCCAGGAACTGGTGGTGCATGCGATGGGTGCCGTTGATCTTGTCCGCCGACTCCAGCATAGACATGACGCCCACGGCCGCCCCATCCTGGCCGATGCTGGAATGCGCCGGACCATGCAGGATGCCGGCCACGCTCAGCTTCAAGAGTTTTTCCTCGAAGCGCCGGATCAGTATCAGCTGCTCCAGCATGCGGACCATTTCGCGCGGCTCGATGGCCTGCGCGTCCGCGGCGGTGGCGCTTAGCCGCCACCAGGGCGTGTCGGTATGCAAGGCGGCAAGCCGCGAGGTCTTCGCGGCGGGCGCCGCGCCTTCATTGATATGCTTCATCGATGCTTCCCTTCAGTGGGCCGCGGCCAGGGCGGCGTCCAGCGGTTCGGTCTCCTGCGCGCGCAGCAGCTTCCAGATGTGCGTGCGCAAATGCACGAACGCCTCCATGTCCATCACGTCCTCGATGCGCTCCATGCTGTCCCAGGCCTCGCGCTTGCGCACGTCGGCCACGTTGATGATTTCCTTGATCTGCCCGGGGCGGCCCGTCAGCACCACCACGCGGTCGGACAGGTACACCGCTTCTTCCACGCTGTGGGTGATGAACAGCACGGTGCGCGGATTGAGCCGCGACAGCTTGACCAGTTCTTCCTGCATGACCACGCGGGTCTGGGCGTCCAGCGCGCCGAAGGGCTCGTCCATCAGCAGCACGTCGGGGTCCAGGGCATAGCTGCGGGCGATGGCCACGCGTTGCTGCATGCCGCCGGACAGCTGGTGCGGATAGGCCTGCTCATAACCCGACAGGCCCATCAGTTCTATGTAGCGCGCCACCGTCTTGGCCCGCGCCTCGCGCGTAGCGCCCTTGCACTTCAGGCCGAAGCCGATGTTCTCGGTCACGGTCTTCCAGGGAAACAAGGCGAACTGCTGGAACACGACGGCGCGGTCCGGGCCAGGTTCCTCGACTTCCTTGCCGCCCACACGCACGCTGCCGGCCGAGGGAAACTCCAGGCCGGCCGCCATGCGCATCAGCGTGGTCTTGCCGCAGCCCGACGGCCCGACGATGGAAACGAATTCCCGCTCGCCCACCTCGAAACTCACGTCATCCAGGGCCAGGAAGCTTTCCCCGCCACGGCTGAACGTGCGCTGCACCCGTTCGAAAGTAATCTGACTCATGCTTGCGTTCCTTTATTGAGAGCCGCGGCCGCAGGCCTACTTCGCGACATCGGCGACGAAGGCCCTGAGCTTGGGATCGTCCTGGATCATCTGCAGATACTTGCCCGTCACCATGGTCTTGGGATCGGGGATCTTCTTGACCACGCCCGCGGACACCATGAATTCCCCCACGCTGTTCCACCAGCCGACCATCTCCGAGGTACCGCCCGGGCCGGGCGCGAACAGCTTGGTCTGCTCCGCCAGGTCGAAGGCGGGCCGGTCGCGCAGTTCCTGCTCCAGGTACTTGTCCGGGAACTTCACGCCCACGCTGCCGAAGAAGGCTTTCAGGTAGGCCCTCGCCTCTTCGGGATGGGCCCGCTGCCAGGCCACCGCGCGCAAGTAGACCGCCAGGAAGCGGGCAACCTTGTCCGGATGCTGCTTGGCGAATGCCGGCGTCGTGAACAGGTAGCTGTGGATCGGCATCTTCAGTTCGGCGCCGGTGCAGATCACTTTTGCGCCTATGGCCTCTTGCAGGATGTAGGTGTTGGGCGCCCATACCGAAGAAATGTCGTACTTGCCGCTCATTACCGCCGCGTTGATGTCGGGCGGAGACAGATTGACGAAGCGATAGTCCTCGGGCTTGAGCCCGAACTTCCTGGACAGGCATTCCGCCGCGCCCCACTGGCCGGTGGAGTTGCTGGTGACGGGAATGGTCTTGCCCTTGAGCAGCGCCGGATTCTTCAGGTATTCGTCGGCCCGGTCCTTGGTGGCCATCAGCGTGATGATGGCGGCCTCGCCGTCGGCGATGCCTATGGTCTGCAAGCCGTACTTCGACGCCCCCAGCAGCGACGGAATATTGCCCGCCCCGCCCACGTCCCATGATCCGGACGCGCCCGCCGCGATCTCCAATGCGCCGGAGGCGAAGGTCGAGATCTCCGGCTTCAGGCCCACCTCTTGCCACCAGCCTTTCTCGCTGGCGATGTACCACTCCAGCGCCCACCGCTGCGGCTGCTGGCCGATGCGGATGGTGAACAACTCTGCGCCCGCGGGCGCGGCCTGGGCCGCCGCCTGTCCGGGTCCCCCCAGCCAGCACCCGATCACGAGCGCTGCCAAGGCCTTGAGGCCTTTGTAGTGTTTCATCTGTCTCTCTCCAGTATGGAATGCCGCCAACTGCACCGCCTGCCTCTACGCCCTCCTCTTGTGGATCACCGCGACCAATTGCGCTGCACCCGGCGCTGCAAGGCGCGCATGCCGTAGTCGATGCCCGCGCCTATCAGGCCGATGGTGATCATTCCGCTGATCACGATGGCGGGCTCCAGATTGCTGCCGCCCTGCACGATCATGTAGCCCAGCCCGGTGGACCCCACGATGAGTTCCGCGCCGATCAATGACTGCCAGCCGAACCCCGCGCCGACCCGGATGCCGGCGACGATGTGCGCCAGCGATGCCGGCAGCAGGATCTCGGTCAGCGTCGCCCAGCGCCCGGCCCCCAGCATCTGGCCGGCCTCGATCAGGGCGCGATCGATCTGCTTGGCGCCGCGGTAGGCGTTCAGCACGCAAGGCGCGAAAGCCCCGGCAAAGATCACCAGCGTGGGCGACAGGAAGCCGGTGCCGAACCAGAAGATCGCGAACGGCACCCAGGCAATGGGAGGAATGAAGCGGAACGCCTCGAACACCGGCGCCACCGCCCAGTCCAGGGCCTTGAAACGCCCCATGAACAGCCCCAGCGGCACGCCCAACAGGACCGCGAGGGAGAAGCTGATCAGGAATTTCTCCAGGCTGGCCAGCAGATGCATCTGCAGCACCGAACCCGCATAGGGCTCGCGCGTGTGTTCGGCCATGCTGCGCAACACCGTCAGCGGCCCCGGCAGGAAGGCCGGCGACACCAGCCCCAGGCCGGAGAGCAGCGCCCAGCCGCCAAACAGCGTGGCGATGCCCAGAGCCGGCATCAGCCAGCGTTCCAACACCCGGCGCGAGACGATGGCGTGGCCGCTGCCACGGAGTGCCCTGTTCATGCTTTCCATGGCATCACCCTGCGTTCGATTTGCGCCAGCAGCGCCGACATCAGCATGCCCATGCCGGCCACGGCAGCCATGGCCACCACGATCATTCCCGAGTTCAGGTCGCGGGTGGCGATGATCAGCACATGGCCCAGACCGATGAAAGAGCCGACCAGTTCCGCGGCCACCAGCACCATCCAGCAGGCCTGCAGCGAAGTCCGCAGCCCCGTGAAGATGGCGGGCAATGCGCCAGGCACGATGACATCCAGCAGCATGCGGCGGCCGACGGCGCCATTGACGCGCGCCGCCTGGATCAGCGTGTCGTCGATGTTGCGCACGCCGGTATAGGTGTTGATCACGGTGGGCGCGAAGGCCGCCAGCCAGATCACGAAAACCTTGGCGCTGGTGCCCAGTCCGAACCACAGGATGGTCAGCGGAATCCAGGCAATCGGCGCGATCGGCCGGACGATCTGGAACACCGGGTTGACGTAGGCTTCGACCAGCCGGCTCTGCCCCATCAGGATGCCTAGTGGCACGCCGGTCAGCGCCGCCGCGGCGAAGCCGTACAGCACCAGCCCGGTGCTGGACGTGATGTGCTGCAGCAGCGTGCCATCGGCATAGCCCTCGCCGGCGATCTCCAGCAAGGCATCCCAGGCATCAACGGGTGACGGCAGTTGCACCGCGCTCAGGAGTTCCAGCGGACCCGTGGCCAGATACCAGGCCAGCAGCAACACCGCAACCGATGCGCCGCTGACCAGCCAACGCAGGGACAGGCGCCGACGTACCGGCGCGGGTGGATGGGCGGGGGGGCTGACGACGGTCATGGCAGCGCTCCGGTCGAGCAGAGCCAGGGCGCCGGCGACGGCGCGGGGGGACAGGGGATGCCGGGCCATGTCAATGCGTCCTCAGCACGATCTTGGCCGACGCCGCGCGGCCGCCGTCCAGGTCGGAGAAGGCCTGTGCGCCCACGCCCAGCTCGCGCTCCTCGACCCAGGACAGATCGCCAAAGACGCCCCGGTGCAGCGCGTCCACGGTCGCCCACAGGTCGGCGCTGGTGTAGGTGTAGGCGCCGATCAAGGTGATCTCGTCCAGCGTCAGCCGCCGCATGTCGATCTCGCTGGCCCAGTCCTGCAGGCCGATGTGCAGCATGACGCCGCCTGGTTGAACCGCGGCCAGCGCGGCCGGACGCGTGAGCTTGCCGCCCACGGCGTCCACCACCAGTTCATAGGCGCCCTGCGCCGGAGCAGTCTGGCGCGGGTCGAAGGCCATGCAGCCGGCATGCTGCTGCGCCGAGGCGCGCCGCAGCGGGTTGGTTTCGGCCAGGCTGACGCGGCAACCCTGGCTGCGCAGCAGCAGCGCCGTCAGCAGGCCGATGGCGCCGCCGCCCACGACCAGCGCCCGGGCTTCGGCCAGCGGACGGAACAGTGCCCGCTGCGCCAGCGCCACGCCATGCAAGGCGGTGGCCGCCGGCTCGGTCAGCGCGGCGGCGGCGGCCGGCATGTCCTGCGGCACGGGAATCAGGCAGCGTTCGGGGATGGCCATGAATTCGGCGAACGCACCGGGACGCGTCATGCCCACCATGCCGCGGTTGCGGCACAGATTGTTGCGGCCCTGCACGCAGAAATCGCAGTGGCCGCAATGGATCAGCGGGTTGCCGGTGACCCGCTGGCCAGCGCGGCTGCCGCCCACCCGCGTGCCGACGAACTCGTGCCCCAGGATCAGCGGCGGATTGCGGCGCGGGTCATGCCCGTGATAGGCGTGCATGTCGGAGCCGCAAATGCCCACGGCCTCGATGCGCAGCAGCGCGTCGCCGTCCACCTGCACCGGATCGGGTTCCTCGCGGTACGTCAGCTGGCTGGGCGCGGTGTAGACAAGGGCTTTCATGGCGGGACTCCACGGAGATGCCGGTCAGCGGGCCGAAAAGCCGCCGTCTATGAACAGGGTCTGCCCGGTGATGTAGGCCGAGGCCTCGCTCGCCAGGAACACGGCCGCGCCGTGCAGGTCCTCCAGCCGGCCGTTGCGTCCGATCATGGTGCTGGCAGCCAGCGCCTGCACGCGGGCCGGATCGCCCATTACCGGCGCGGTCAGCGGCGTCTCGAAAAAGCCCGGGGCGATCGCATTGCAGGTGACGCCGTGGCGCGACCAGTACTCGGCGATGGCGCGGGTCAGCTGCATCAGGCCGCCCTTGGACGCGCCATAGGGCGCGCTGTCCGGAAAGGCGCGCACGCACTGCAGCGAGGTGATGTTGATGATGCGGCCCCAGCCGCGCTCGCGCATGGCAGGCGCCAGCGCGCGGGTCAGCAGGAACGGCGCGGTCAGGTTGATCGCCAGCGAACGGTCCCAGTCCTCGTCGGCGGTGTCCTCGAAGGGCTTGCGCACATTGATGCCCGAGGCGTTGACCAGGATGTCGGGCGCGCCGAACGGCCGGGCCGCGCGGGCGGCAAAACCGCTTAGCGCATCACGGTCGGCCAGATCGCAGGGCAAGGCGCGCGCGTGCAGCCCTTCGTCTTCGAACTCGCCTGCGGCAAAAGCCAGCTCCTGCTCGCGCCGCGCCACCAGCACCACGCTGGCGCCGGCCCGCGCCAGCGCCAGGCCGATGGCCTTGCCGATGCCGGAACTGCCGCCGCTTACCAAGGCGACGCGGCCATCCAGGTCGAACAGGCGGGACATGTCGTTCTGCATGATGGCCTCACTCCCGCACGGGTTCGCCCAGTTCGAAGGATTCCTGGGGGAAGTACTTGGCCAGGCGGTCGTCCGCCGTGCGCGCATGCGCCTCCATGCCTTCCAGGCGCGAGATCCGTGCAGTCACCTGGGCGGTATCGCGGCTGGCCTGGCGCGTCATGCGCTGCCAGGTGACCGTCTTGATGAACTTATGCACCGACAGGCCGCCCGAATAGCGCGCCGCGCCCTTGGTAGGCAGGATGTGGTTGGTGCCGCTGGCCTTGTCGCCGAACGCCACCGTGGTTTCCTCGCCCAGGAACAGCGAGCCATAGCAGGTCAGGTGCCGGAACCACCAGTCCAGATCCTCGCAATGGACCTCCAGGTGTTCGCTGGCGTAGCGGTCCGAGACCGCCACTGCCTCTTCGCGGGTATCGCACAGCACCACCTCGCCATAGTCGCGCCAGGCGGCGCCGGCCGCGTCCCGCGCGGTGGGCGGCAAGGACTCGATCAGCGCGGGCACCCGCTGCAGCACGGATTCGGCTAGGGCACGGTCGGTGGTAATCAGCCAGGCCGGCGACTCGTGTCCGTGCTCGGCCTGCCCCACCAGGTCGGAGGCGACGATAGCCGGATCCGCCGAGGCGTCGGCGATGATGCAGACCTCCGACGGGCCGGCGAAGACGTCGATGCCTACGCTGCCGAACAGCATACGCTTGGCCTCCGCCACGAATTTGTTGCCCGGCCCGACAATGATGTCGGCCGGCTTGCCGGTGAACAGGCCGTAGGCCATGGCGGCGATCGCCTGTACGCCCCCCAGCGTCATCACGGCGTCCACCCCTGCCACCTTCATGGCGTACAGCACCTGCGGATGTATGCCCTCGCCGCGGTAGGGCGTGGAGCAGGCGATGACCGTGGGCACCCCGGCCGCCTTGGCGGTAGCGATGCTCATGTAGGCCGACGCGATGTGCGCATAACGCCCCGTGGGCACGTAGCAACCCGCCACGTTGACAGGTATCAGCCGCTGCCCGGCGACCAGGCCCGGCGCCAGCTCCAGTTCGAACTCGCGCACTGAAGCCATCTGCGCCTGCGCGAACTTGCGCACCTGGCCGGCGGCGAACTCGATGTCGCGCTTGATGCCGTCGGGTATGGCTGCGGTACGCCGTTCGATTTCGGCGGCGCCGACCAGGATATCCCCCTCCCATTTGTCCAGCCGACGGGCGTAGTCGCGCACCGCGGCCTCGCCGCCGGACTTGATGTTCGCCAGCATCTCGGCGGCGACTTCGCGTGCGGCGGCCTCATTGCCCTGGGGCTGTTTGGCCGCGGATTTGAGCTTGCTTACTGCCATGGTGTGGCCTCGCGGAAGAAGGATGAAGCTCAGTTGGTCTTGTTGGCGAAGGTCTTGAGCGCCGGGGTCTGGTCGACGCGCTTCATGTAGTCGTCCGTGATATAGGTCTTGGGATCCGGCACCTCGGTGATGGTGCCCACGCCCTTCAGGTAGCCCGACAGGGCTTCATAGGCGTTGTCCAGCGTGGACTTGCCGCCGGCGCGCGACATCAGCTTGAGCTGCTCGTCCAGCGTGAAGATCGGCCGATCCAATTCCTGCCCCAGATAGCCGTCGTTGAGCTTGATGCCGTTGGCCTGGAACAACTTGCGCAGGTAGCCCATGGCTTCCGCCTTGTTGTTCTTCTCGAAGCTGACGGCTCGCAGGTACACCGCCAGGAACTTGGCGACCGCGTCCGGATTCTGCTGCGCGAATTCGCCGCGCGCCACCAGCGCGCCCGGGATCATCACTCCGGCGTCCTTGCCGCTGCATACGACTTCGGCGCCGATCTGCTCATTGAGCGTGTAGAAGTTGGGCGCCCAGGTGCCGGCCAGCATGCCGTTGCCGCCGGTGAAGGCGGACACCAATTGCGCCGGAGCAAGCGTCACCACGCTGACGTCGCTGCGCTGCATGCCCCACTTCTTCAGGCAGGCCATGGTCGCGTACTCGCCCGTGGAGTTGGGGCTGAGCAGGATCTGCTTGCCCTTCACTTCCTTGGCCGCATTGCTGCGCACGGCCGCGGCGTTCTCTTTGCGCGCCATGACGCCGTTGGCGGTGGATTCATCATTGGTGACGCCCAGCGTCACGATGCCGTAGCGCTGCGCGCCCAGCACCGCCGGCGGCGACCCCGTGCCGCCCACGTCCCAGGACTTTGAGGCGGAGCCGGCGATCTGCTGCGCGCCCGCGGGATACACCACGAATTCCGGCTTCAGGCCCGCTTCGGCCCACCAGTTTTTTTCCGTGGCGATGTAGATCGGCAGCGCCCAATAGGCGATCTGGTAGCTGACCTTGATGGGCGTCGGCGCCTGGGCCGACACGGACGGGCTCAACAGCAAGGCGCCCAGCGGCGCCAGGCACAGACCCAGGATGCGGGGGATTCTCGACATGCTTAGTCTCCAGATAGTGGATTCCGGTCTGCATGCGCGAGCTGCCGCGGCATTCCCCGGATAGCAGGCCCGGATCTGCGTCTGGGCTCGGTTTTTTGAAAGCGCATACAGAGAATAAGCTCGCAGCCATCTCATTCAACCCCGAGAAAACCCTAGAAATCGCCCACAGCGTTTCAATAACTGTATATTTACATCATCCAATTTCTGAAAGCGCTTTCAAAAAATGAAGCGAAAGTCCGCGCCCCTATCCGGGGACACTCTGAAGTCGATTGCCGCCAGCGGCGGCATCTCCTCGGCCACCTTGTCGCGGGTGCTGAACCACCCCGAACAAGTGCGGCCGGACCTGCGCGCCCGCGCCATGGCGCTGCTGGCGGAAGCTGGCTACGTGCCGCACGGCGCTGCCCGTTCGCTGGCGTCGCGCAAGACCCGCACCATGGGCGCCATCATTCCCACCGTGGACAGTGCGCTGTTCGCCAAGCTGGTCGACGGCATGCAGCAGACCATCCATGAACACGGCTACCAGCTGCTGCTGGCCAGCACCAACTACAGCCCGGCGCGCGAAGCCGGCGAAGTGCGGGCGCTGATCGAGCGCGGCGTGGACGCCATGATGCTGGTCGGTCGCAGCCGCGACCCCGAGATCTACGAACTGCTGCAGTCCAAGGGCATCCCCTTCGTCACCACCTGCCATTACGACGCCGCCGACGCCTGGCCGATGGTGGGCTGGGACAACGCCGCCGCGGCGCAGCGCATCGCCGACTACTTGCTGGACATCGGCCACCGCCGCCTCGGCGTGATCGCCGGTATTTCCAAGGACAACGACCGCGCCGCCGACCGCGTGGCCGGCTTCACGCGCGCGCTCAAGCGCCGCGGCATCGACCTGCCGCCGCAGTACGTCATCGAAAAGCCCTACACCGTGCCGGAAGCGCGGCGCGCCATGGCCGCGCTACTGCGCCTGCCCGAGCCGCCCACCGCGGTCATGTGCGGCAACGACATCCTGGCCTACGGCGCGCTGCAGGAGTGCCTGTGGCAAAACCTGCGCGTGCCCGAGCAGATTTCGATCACGGGCTTCGACAACATCGAAATGGCCGCCCATTGCCGGCCAGGCATCACCACCCTGAACGTGCCGGCCTTCGAGCTGGGCCAGCGCGCTGCCAGCATTCTGCTGGCGGCCGACGCCGACACGCCGCCCGAGAACGTCTGCATCGAACTGGAACTGATCGTCCGCGACACCACCGCGCCGCCGCGCAGCAGCACCAGTGCGCGGCTAGGCAGCTGACCACACCGGAGCAAGCCCCATGGAACACACCGAATCACCCCGCATCGCATTCCTGGGCCTGGGCGTCATGGGGAGCGCGATGCTGCGCAACCTGGCCGCGCAGGGGTATGAAGTATCAGGCTACGACGTCGTGCCCGCGGCCATGGAGCGCTTGGCCGACACGGGTTTCCGGCGCGCCGCCACGCCGCTGGACGCCGCCCGCGGCTGCGACGTGGCGATCACCATGCTGCCCACTTCCGCGCATGTCCGCGATGCCCTCTTCGGCGCCGACGGCGCGGCCGCGGGCTTGAATCCGGGCGCCCTGGTCATCGAAATGAGCACGGGCGACGCGGTCGAGACAGACCGCATCGCCGCCGACCTCGCGGGCCTGGGCCTGCGCTGCATCGACGCCCCCGTGGGGCGCACGCCGCGCGAGGCGGCGCAGGGCAAGGCGCTGATCATGGCTGGCGGCGCGCAGGCCGACTTCGACCAGGCCGCGCCCATCTTCGCCGCCATGGCCGACGAGATCGTGCATGTCGGTCCTTTCGGTTCGGGCATCCGGCTCAAGCTGGTCAACAACTACATGTCCATGGTCGGCATGGTGCTGACGGGCGAAGCGCTGATGTTCGCCGCCAAGCTCGGGCTGGACCGCGCCACCGTCGTCAAGGTGTTGTCCAACACCACTGCCGGACGCGGACAGCTCCTGACCAATTTCCCCGGCAAGGTGCTGGCGGGCGACATCAGTCCCGACTTCCCCATGCGCATGGGCTACAAGGACATCAACCTGGCCATGAACCTGGCCGCCTCGGTGGGCGCGCCGCTGGGCCTGGGCGGCTACGCCCGCGAGATGTTCGCGCTGGCCAAATCCTGGGGCCGGCAGGAGCAGGACTGCACCGCCATGTTGCTGCTGCTGGAAGACGTGGCCCATCTGGAGCGCGACGCCGCGAGGTCCGGCCATGAGTGAACACATCGCCACCCTGCCCGCGCGGCGGCCGCGCGCCTCGCGCCGCAGAATTACCGTGGGCGTGGCCGCCGTCGCCGTGGCCTTCGCCGCCTGGTGGATCGTGTCGGCGCTGGGTCTGGTCAACGGCGCGCGCTTTCCCACGCCGCTGACGACCTGGCAGGCCGCCGTGCAGCTGTCGCGCGACTCCGGCTACGCCGGCGGCACGCTGTTCCAGCACATCGGCCACAGCCTGCGGCTGGTGTTCCTGGGCTTTCTGGTCGCCATCGGCACCGGCGTGCCGCTGGGCCTGCTGATGGGATTCAGCAAACGCATCGACGCGCTGGTCGGGCCGGTGTTCTCGCTGCTGCGCCCGATTCCGCCGCTGGCCTGGATTCCGCTGGCCATCCTTTGGCTGGGGCTGGGCGACCCGGCGAAGATCTTCCTGATCTGGGTGTCCTCGTTCACGCCGGCCGTGATCAACACCTATGCCGGCGTGCGCAACATCGATCCCACGCTGATCGAAGCCGCGCGCGTGCATGGCGCGGGCAATCCGCTGCGCATGCTGCGCGACGTGCTGATCCCCGGTTCCATGCCCATGATCTTCACCGGCCTGCGCCTGTCGCTGCAGACCGCGTGGATGACCCTGGTGGCAGCGGAACTCATCGGCGCCTTCATCGGACTGGGCAAGGTGCTGGACACCGCGGCGCTGGACATCCGGCCCGGCATGATCCTCTACGCCATGGTCTGGGTGGGCCTGCTGGGCGCGGTGATGACCCGGGGACTGGAATGGATCGAAAAGAGGGCATTGCCATGGCTACGCTGACACGCGCCTCGGGCGACTCGCCCGCCTTCACCTTCGGCCTGTCGTGCCTGGGGCTGGCCGGATTCTTCATGGCCTGGCACCTGTTGAGCGTGGGCGGGGTCTTTCCGCCCAACTACCTGCCTGGCCCGCTGACCGTGCTGCGGACCATCGTGCATTACAGCAACGAGCCCTATTCCGGCGCCACGCTGTGGACGCACCTGGGCGCCAGCCTCTACCGCTTCGCCTGCGGCTTCCTGCTGGCCGCGGCGGTAGGCATTCCGCTAGGCCTGCTGATGGGCTGGTACCGCTGGCTGGACGACGTGGTCAGCCCGTTCTTCGATGCGCTGCGCTTCGTGGCGCCGATCGCCTGGGTGCCCTTCGCCGGCCTGTGGTTCGGCACCGGCATAGGCGGCCCCACCCTGATCATCTTCGCGGGCGCCTTCCCGCCCTGCCTGATCAGTGCCTACCGCGGCGCCAAGTTCGTCGACACGCGCCTGCTCGAAGCCTCGCGCACGCTGGGCGCGAGCGGCCCGCGCATCGTCGCCGAAGTGCTGCTGCCGGCCTCTCTGCCGTCCATCCTGGCCGGCCTGCGGGTCAGCGCCGGCATCGGCTGGCAATCGCTGGTGGGCGCGGAACTGATCGTGGTGGGCAACGGCATCGGCTACATGATGGTGCAGGGGCAGCTCAACGTCGCCACCAATATCGTCATGGCCGGCATGATCGCCATCGGCATCGTCGGCATAGGCATCGACCTTGCCCTGCGCCTGTTCGAACAGCGCCTGAAGGCGCGCTGGGGAAGATGAATGGATGATTCCACAACGGACCCGACCCTGTCGGTCATCGTTACCGGCGGCGCCAGCGGCATCGGCGCGGCGGTGTGCAGGCGCGTGGTGCAGGCGGGCGGCCACGTCGCCATCCTGGACCTGAACCTGGAAGCCGCGCAGGCGCTGGCGCAGGAACTCGGCCCGCGCGCCGTGGCGGCCCCGGGCGACGTGCTGGACGAGGCCGGGCTGCGGACTGCGGAGGAACAGCTGGCCGCCCTCCTGCCGCCGGTCACGGGACTGGTGAACTGCGCCGGCATCGCCCAGGTTCCCACCGCCATCGAGGACTATCCGGTCGAGGCCTGGGAACGGGTGGTGGATTCCCATCTGAAGGGCACCTACACATCCTGCCGCGTGTTCGGCAGCGCCATGGCCGCGCGCGGCTGCGGGGCGGTCGTCAACGTGGCGTCCGTGCTGTCGTTCCGTCCCGGACCGGTGCTGGCCTACGGCCCGGCCAAGGCCGCGGTCGTGAACCTGACCGAGGCTCTTGCCGTGCACTGGGCGCGGCGCGGAGTGCGCGTCAACGCCATCGCGCCGGGCTGGACCGACACGCCCTTTCTCAAGCCCAAGGAGCGGCAGGGGGAGCGCGACATGACGCCGATCCTGAACGCCACGCCGCTGGGCCGCCTGATGCAGCCGCGAGAGATCGCCGAAGTCGTGTTCTTCCTGCTTTCCCCCGCGGCCGCGGTAGTCACCGGCGCCACCATCCCGTGCGACGGCGGCGTCATCGCGGGATCGGGGTGGGCGCCCTACGGGGGCTTTCCGCAAGCCACTTGAGGGCCGGCATCGCCGCGGTTTTCCGTTAGTATTGAGCGCGCCGCAACACTACCCGCCGTCATGCTCAACACCGCCTTGCGCTATTTCCTGGAAGTCGTGGATTCGGGCTCGCTCACGGTCGCCGCGCAGAAGCTGCACGTGGCGCCGTCGGCGGTCAGTCGGATGGTGCGCAAGCTGGAGGAAGAACACCAGACCCTGCTGTTCGACCGCCATGCCCGCGGCATGGTCCTGACCGAAGCAGGCCAGTTGCTGAAGGCCTACGCGCGCCGCGCCTCGCTGGAGGCCGAGCGCGCCCGCGCCGAAATCCGCGACCTGAGCCAGATCGGCCAGAAGCTGATCCGCATTTCGGCCAACCAGGCCTTCGGACGCGAGTTGCTGCCGCGCGTGATCGGTGAATTCCTCGCGGTCGAGCCCTCGCTGCGGTTCGAACTGAACATCCTGCAGTCCTCGGAAATCAACCGCCGCGTGCGCGAAGGCGAGGACGACATCGGCATGAGCTACAACCTGTCGCCGCCCCAAGGGGTGCACGTGCAGTATGCGCGCCGCATGCCGGTGTTTGCCGTGATGGCGCCCGACCATCCGCTGGCGGACCGCAAGACGCTTTCCATGCGCGACATTGGCCAGTATCCCGTGGCGCTGATGGGGCCGGGCAGCACGATCCGCTTCATCATCGACCTGTGCTGCATGCACGAGAAGATCGAACTCAACGTGGCGATGACCTGCAATAACCAGGGCGCGATCCAGACCAGTTGCCAGCGCTGGGGCGCGATCAGCTTTTCCGGCGACCTCACGGTCATGACCTCGACCGAACGCGGCGAGCTGATCACCATCCCCATGTCCAACCCCGAACTGCACCAGCGCAACATGCACATCCAGACCATGGCCGGCCGCCAACTGCCGGCCAGCGTCACCCGCTTCGTGGAAGCGCTGGGCGCGCAGATCAACGCCGCCTATGCCCACCCCGCGTGGATGGCGGCGGGGCCGGACGCCGCCCGCTAGGGCGGGTCCGCTGGCGGGCCTGCCGCCCTAGGCAGCCAGGTCCGCAGCCCAGTCGGGCTCACGCCAGGCAGCGTCGGCGTCCAGCGGGCAGACGGGCCGTGGCAGGCCCTTGAACGCGATCTGCCGCAGGTTCGGCGTGGTCAGGCCCGGGCTGTCCACGTCGTGGATCCGCTCGTTCGGGAAGAACTCGTCGAAGCCCGCGCGGTAGTGGCCGCGGCTCTTGACGATCACGTGGCCCGCCTGGGCGATGTCGATGCCGTGCATCTCCAGCATGGCCGGCTCGGCCAACTGGCGGCGCAGGCTGCCCACCACCACTTTCATGCCCGACTCCGCAAGCTCCAGCAGGCAGGTCGCGCCCATCGAGAACTTGCGCCCGCGCAGAATGCCGCGCCGGCCCATGCCTTCGCCATCCGTCAGCTTCAGCACCCGGGCTCTTGCCGCATAGCGCCGCGAATACTCGCTCTCTACCCGGTTGAAGACCGCCTCGAATTCCGCGCCTACTCCCAGTTGCGCGGCCTGCGCGACCAGGTCCGGATCGACGAACACCCCCATCACCACGCCCGCAATGCGCGCCTCGTCAAACGCCTTGAGCAGCCAGGTGGTGTTGCCCCGGCCGCCGCCGCCAGGATTGTCGGCAACGTCGGCGAACAGCAACGGCTGACTGGCCTCGCGCGCCAGCGCCACCGCGCGCGCCACGTCGACGGTATTGGCCACGTAGCGTGCGCGATCGGCCCAGCCGGCGCGCGCCACCTGCAAGGCCGTGCGGCGCGCCGCCTGCAGATCGCCGCGCGCGGTCACCGTGATGGTCACGCCGCACTTGGGCAGGTCGGAGAATACGAAGCCCGCGCACACCGCCACATTGGCAATCGGCCCTGCGCCGCGCCGCTGCGTCAGCGACGCCCCCAACGCCACCAGATCCGCATAAGGTCCGCTGGCGGTCGACAGCGTCACGGAGGGCGGCGTCAGCGGCAGGCGAACGTAGGCGGTCACCATGCGCGTGCCGTCCAGGATCTCGCGGATCATGTCGGCGGCCTCGGCGGCGCGCTCGCGCTGATCCACGTGCGGATTGGTGCGGTAGGCGATCAGGCCGTCCAGCGCATCCACGGTTTCGGCCGACACATTGCAGTGCAGGTCGTGCGTGGCCACGATGGGCACGTCGGGGCCGACCATCGCCCGCAGCAGGCGCATCAGCGCCCCTTCGGTATCGTTCTCGCCTTCCGCGGACGAGGCCCCATGGTTGGCCACGTAGATCGCGTCCACCGGCATGGCGGCACGCAGGCGCTGCTCCGCCTCGGCCAGGAAGGCGGCCCAGACGCCGGCGCTGGCCGGGCCGCCGGGCGGCGCGCCGATCACGATCAGCGGCGCGGGGGTCCAGTTGCCCAGCTGGTTCATGCGGTCATAAAAACCGGCCACCTCGCTGGGCAGGCGGCTGGGGCCGCGCACCAATTCGCTGATGGTGTCGCCGGCTTCCCAGCACTGCGCCAGGAAGTCCGCTTCCACCGAGGGCGGGCAGAACGCATTGGATTCCAGGTGAAAGCCAAGAATGGCGACCTTTGGGGCCTTGCTGCTCATACGGAACTCCCCAATCCTCAGGCTTTGTGCAACGTGTAGAACAGCGACATCTGCGGCTGGAAATCCTTCCAGTTGCTGCGCAGCGCACTGACCGGATAGCTCGCGCCCAGCGGAATGTAGGGCACGTCCTCGAACACCTGCAGCTGGATCTCGCGGCAGATCTTCTTCTGCGCGTCCAGGTCGGCGGCGTTGAACCAGTCCAGCCGCAGCTGTTCCAGGCGTTCACTGGTGGGCCAGCCGAACCAGGCCTGCTTGCCGTTGCCGCGCAGCGCCAGATGGCCGGCCGGGTCCAGGTTGTTGGGGCCGGTGTTGCCGGTGAACGCCACGCTCCAGCCGCCCGCGGTGGGGGCTTCCTGGTTGTTGCGGCGCTGCACGGCGGTGCCCCAGTCCATGGTCTGCAGGTCCACCTTGAAGCCTAGGCGCTTGAACAGGTCCGCTGTCACCAGGGCCGCGGCGTGCCAGGTCGGGAAGTCCACCGGATCCAGCAGCACCACGGTTTCGCCCTTGTAGCCGGCCGCCTTGATCGCCGCGCGCGCCGCGTCGATGTCGCGCTTGCCGGTCAGCTTGTCCATGCCGGCATCGCTGTCCATGGGCGAACCCGGCACGAACACGCCGCAGCGGTCGCTCCAGTATTCCGGGAAGTCGGCGCCGTTCATGGCCGTCATGTATTCGGTCTGGTTGACGGCGCTGAGCACCGCGCGGCGGATGGCCGGGTTGTCGAACGGCGCGTGCAGATGGTTGAAGCGCATCACGCCGATGGTGGGCAGGCTGCGCTTGACCAGCTTGATGTTCGGGTCCTGGCTCAGGATGGGCAGGAAGTCGCTGTCCACCATCTCGACGCCGTCGACCTCGTTGGCCTGCAACGCCGCGATCGCGGTGGCGCGGTCCGGGATGATGTGCCAATGCACTTCGTCCACGTGCGCCAGTTTGGGACCGGCGGTGAAGACCGGCTTGCGGTCTTCCTTGCGCGGCGCATAGCCGGCGAACTTCTCGTACACCACGCGCGAGCCGGACACCCACTTGCTGGCGGCGAAGGTGAACGGGCCGCTGCCGACCATTTCCTTCACGGCCTCGGTCTCGGGCTGTTTGGCCAGACGCTCGGGCATGATGCAGGCCATGTTGCCGGATTGGCGGCCCAGTGCGTGCAGGATCAGCGGGAACGGCTTCTTGAGCTGGAACTGGATGGTCTTGTCGTCCGGTGCGGAGAGCGATTCCGTGGCCTGCATCAGCGACCGGCCCATCAGGTCTTTCTTGGCCCAGCGCTGGATGCTGGCGACCGCGTCCTGCGCGCGCACCGGCGCGCCGTCATGGAACGCCAGACCGTCGCGCAGGGTGATCTTCCACAGCAGTCCGTCGTTCTCGCTGACGTGGCCGGCGGCCATCTGCGGGCTGGGCTGGTATTGCTCGTCCAGCCCGTACAGCGTGTCGAACACCAATTGGGCGTGGACCTGGGTCATGGCCACGGTGGTGAACATGGGGTCCAGCAAGGTCAGGTCCGCCTGGGGTACCCAGCGGAACGAGGTCTTGGCGGGCGCGGCCCAGGACATGCCGGGCAAGGCCCAGGCGGCCGCCGAAGCGGAAGAAGCCAACAGGAAATTCCTACGATCCATTTTCTATCTCCGGGATAAAAAGGAAAAACTCAGTACGCGCCGCCGATACGATGCCGCGCCACGAAATGCCCATCACCCACCTGCACCAGCGGCTGTACCACGGGCTCATCGCCCACCGCGCGCGCCGGACTGGGCAATTCACTCAATTCCAGTGCGGCGCGGCGTCGCGCCGCAGGATCCGCGATAGGCACGGCCTGCATCAGCTTGCGGGTGTAGGCGTGCTGCGGATTCTCGAAAATCGCCTGGCGCGGGCCGATCTCCACGATCTGGCCCAGGTACATCACCGCGACCCGGTGGCTGATGCGCTCCACCACCGCCATGTCGTGCGAGATGAACAGGTAGCTCACGCCCAGGTCGCGTTGCAGGTCGATCAGCAGGTTCACGATCTGCGCCTGGATCGACACGTCCAGCGCGGACACCGACTCGTCGGCAATCAGCACCTTGGGATCCACCGAGAGCGCCCGCGCGATGCAGATGCGCTGGCGTTGGCCGCCGGAAAACTCGTGCGGCCAGCGCCGCATCATCGACGCATCCAGCCCCACCCGCTCAAACAGTTCCGCCGCGCGCCGATCGGCCGCCGCGCCGCTATGCAAGCTGTGGATCAGCATCGGCTCCTTGACGCATTCCCCCACCCGCATGCGCGGATTCAGCGAGGCGAACGGGTCCTGGAACACGAACTGCATGTTCCTGCGCAGCGCCAGCAGTGACGCGGGATCATCCTGGCTTACCGGCTTGCCCTGGAACGCGATGGTGCCGCGCGTGGTCTTGGCCAGCCGCAGCAGCGAACGCCCCGTCGAAGTCTTGCCGCAACCCGACTCGCCCACCAGCGCCAGGGTTTCGCCCGCGTGCAAATCGAAACTGACCTGTTCCACCGCGTGCACCCGCTTCTTGACCCGGGCAAACACGCCGCCGCGCACGTCAAAGCGCGTGACCAGGCCGCGCACGCTCAGCACCACCTCGTCCTGGGCGGGCACCGCCGCAGGCTCGGCCGCCTGTCCCGCCGCGCTGTCCGACAGCAAGGGGAAGCGCGCCGGCAGCGTGGTGCCCCGCATCGCACCCAAGCGGGGCACGGCGGCCATCAAGGCCTGGGTATACGGATGCTGTGGCGCCTTGAATAGCCCCTGCACGTCGTTGTGCTCGACCACGTCGCCCTTGCGCATGACCATGACGCGGTCCGCCACCTCTGCCACCACGCCCATGTCGTGCGTGATGAAGATGACGCCCATGTCCATCTCGTGCTGCAGCTCGCGGATCAGTTGCAGGATCTGCGCCTGGATGGTGACGTCCAGCGCCGTGGTGGGCTCATCCGCTATCAGCAGCGCCGGCTTGCAGGCCAGCGCCATCGCGATCATCACGCGCTGGCGCATGCCGCCCGACAGCTCATGCGGATAGCGACCCATGATGGCGCCAGCGTCCGGGATGCGCACCTGGTCGAGGATGCGCCGGGCGGCGGCTTGCGCCGACCTGGCGTCGCCCGGCTGGTGCAGCCGGATCGCTTCGACGATCTGCGACCCCACCGTGAACACCGGGTTCAGCGAGGTCATGGGTTCCTGGAAGATCATGCCCAGGTCGTTGCCGCGCATGGCGCGCATGCTGTCCTCGGAGGCCGCAATCAGGTCCACGGTCTGACCAGCCCCGCGATGGAAGGTCATGCGTCCGCTTTCGATCCGGCCGCCGCCGAACTCCACCAGCCGCATGACGGCCAGCGAGGTCACCGACTTGCCCGATCCGGATTCGCCCACGATGGCCAGCGTCTCGCCGCGGTCCACGTGCAGGCTCAGCGACTTCACTGCGCGGAACGTATTTTCGCCACGGCCGAAGGCGATCGACAGGTCTTCGATTTCCAGCACGCGCCGGTTCTGTATCGTCGTATTCATGGATCAGATCCTCTTGGCCATGCGCGGATCCACCGCGTCGCGCAAACCGTCGCCCAGCATGTTGATTGCCAGGATCGTGATGGACAGGAACACTGCCGGGAAGGCGATCAGGTGCGGCTTGATCTGCCACAGCGCGCGCCCTTCGGCCATGATGTTGCCCCACGACGGCACCGACGGCGGCACGCCCGCGCCGATGAACGACAGGCTGGCCTCGGCCAGGATGGCCACGCCGCAGATGTAGGTGGCCTGCACCATCAGCGCCGCCAGCGTGTTCGGGAAAATATGCCGCAGGACGATGCGCAAGCGGCTGGCGCCGGCCGCCACGGCCGCCTCCACATAGGGCTGTTCGCGCAGCGACAGCACCAGGCCGCGCACCAGGCGCACCACGCGCGGCACCTCGGCGATGGTGATCGCGATGATCACGTTCTGCAGCGATGCGCGGGTCAGCGCGATCAGCGCGATGGCCAGCAGGATGGTGGGAATGGACATGAAGCCGTCCATGATCCGCATCACCACCGCATCCACCCAGCGCACAAAGCCCGCCGCCAGCCCGATCAGCACGCCGATCACAGTGGACAGCGCGGCCACGGTGAAGCCCACGATCAGCGAAACGCGCGCGCCGTAAATCACCCGCGAGTAGACGTCGCGCCCCAGCAGGTCGGTGCCGAACCAGAACTGCGCATTCGGCGAGCGCGTGCGGTGTATGGGAGACAGCGCGGTCGGATCCACGGTGCCCAGCCAGGGCGCGCACAGCGCCACCAGGAACAACAGGAGCAACAGCGCGCCGCCCACGGCGGTCGTCGGATGCCGCTTGAGAAAGCCGGTAAAGGTATTCATCAGTACTTGATCCTCGGGTCAAAGGCGCGATAAAGCAGATCGACCAGAAGGTTGACCAGCACGTACATGAAGCTGAACAGCAGGATCACGCCCTGGATGACGGGGTAGTCGCGCCGCAGGATGGCGTCGACCACCAGGCGGCCCAGGCCGGGGATGGAGAACACCGTCTCGGTCACGACCGTGCCGCTGATCAACAGGGCCACGCCGCTGCCGATGACGGTGATGATGGGCACCGCCGCGTTCTTCAAGGCATGGCGGAACAGCAGGCCGCGGTTGCCCACGCCCTTGGCGCGCGCGGTGCGCACATAGTCCTGGCTCAGCGTTTCCAGCAGCGTGGCGCGCGTGATGCGCGTGATCAGCGCCACGTAGACGCTGCCCAGCGCCAGCGCCGGCAGCACCAGCGTATGCACCGAGGCCCAGAAGCCGGTGGCGAGCGGCACATAGCCCTGCACCGGGAACCAGCGCAGTTGCAGGCCGAAGATCCAGGCCAGCAGATAACCCACCGCAAAGGAAGGCACGGAGAAGCTGAACACCGCCAGGACCATGATGCCGCGGTCCTGCAAGCGGTTGTGCTTCCAGGCCGCCAGCGCGCCGATCGGGATGGCCACGGCCACCGACACGATCAGCGTCATCACCATCAGCGAAAACGTCGGCACCAGCCGCTGGCCGATCATGTGGCTGACCGGCAGGCCGGTGAACAGCGACGTGCCCAGGTCGCCATGCAGTACGTTCCAGCCCCATTCGCCGAAGCGATGCAGGAACGGCTGGTCCAGGCCCAGCGTGGCGCGGATGCGCGCGATGTCCTGCGGCGTGGCGTCTTCGCCGGCCAGCAGCGCTGCCGGGTCGCCCGGCGCCAGATCCAGCAGGCCGAATACGAACAGCGCGACGAACAGCATGACGGGCAGCGTCATGAGCAGCCGTCGCAATGTGTACGAGAGCATTGATTCCCCTTGTCTAGTGATGCCGCGGCCCGGTGCGATGCCTGGCCGTGATCCCGAACGCCGCGCCGCGCGTGGGCGCAGGGCGACTAGCGGCGGATTCTAGATAGCAGGGAGCATTCCAACCATATCAATATTCTTAAAAAACCATTGCCTTAATTAGAATCATCGAGGAAAGCGTTGCCCTGGCTGCGTTTGCGTTTGACGCTCAGGATCGCCCGCTAGGGAATTCCCCTAGGGGCTGCGAGGGGTAAGAACCGCCGATACGGCGGATCAACAGGCAGGTGGAATCGGAGCGCTAAGCGGCGGCGTCCAGCACCGCCGCGCGGAACTCCTGCATCAGCGGCGACCAGGTAGTGCCATGGCGCGTGACCAGCGCCATGCTGCGCCGCAGGGGCCGGCCCAGCGCCACCGGCAACTCCGCGATGTCCGGACCCAGCGCGCTCTGCGGCATCAGCGCCAACAGGTCCGAGGCCGCCAACAGCGCCAACGCGCCTCCGGAAAAATGCTGCACCTCCAGCGCCGCCGAAGGCTGTGCCAGGCCTGCCTCGGCATAGCGGGCCTCCAACGCATGGCGCGCCACCGAACCCGGCATCGGCAGAATCCAACGCTGGCCTGCCAGGTCGCGCAAGGCCAGCTTGCGCCGCGAGGCCAGCGCATGCTTGCGGCTGGCGGCCACGCACAATCCGTCCTCGCGGATCGGTTCCTGGTGCAGTGAACCCGGCACGTCGGCATAGATCGGCGTCACCGCCAGGTCCAGCTTGCCGCCCGCGACCTGATCGTTGAGATCGTCCGATTGCCCTTGGGTCAGCTGCACCCGTAGCGCCGGCCGGCGCGGCAACAGGCGGCGCAGCGCCGGCATCACCACGCTGTCGACCGTGGCGCCGGTGGCGCCGATGCGCAGCAGCCCGGCCTCGCCCAGGCGCAGCTCCATCGCATTGCGCACGGCGTCGCGGTATTCCGCCCACAGCCGCTGCGCATGCTCGCGAAACGCCAGGCCCGCCGAAGTCAGGCGCAATCCGCGACCACCTCGGTCCAGCAGGGCCAGCCCGGTATCGGCTTCCAGCCGCTGCAATGACTTCGACAGCGCCGGCTGGCTGACGCCGCAGGCGGCCGCCGCGCGGTCCAGGTTGCCGTGCTCCACCACGGCCAGGAAGTATTCGATGTCACGCAGCGACAAATTCATAATCAATGGTTATGCATAGACTCAGCTTCAGGAATATTAAGCCGAGCCCGCGCTCCTAGAATCCCTGGATAAACCCGAGGACCGACAGGAGACGCAGCACGTGGACAAGAAGCCCAATATCGTATTGATCGTGGCCGACAACCTGGGATGGGGCGAGTTGGGCTGCTACGGCGGCGGCGCCTTGCGCGGCGCGCCCACCCCCAATATCGATCGGTTGGCCTCCGAAGGATTGCTGCTACAGAACTTCAACGTGGAAAGCGATTGCGTGCCCACACGCTCGGCGCTGATGAGCGGCCGCCACCCCATCCGCACCGGCTGCCTGCAATCCGTGCCTCCCGGCCTGCCGCAAGGACTGGCGCGTGACGAAATCACCCTGGCCCAGCAGTTGTCGGGCCAGGGCTACGCCACGGCGCATTACGGCAAATGGCATCTGGGCGACATCCCCGGCCGCTATCCGTCCGATCGCGGCTTCGACGAGTGGTACGGCATTCCGCGCACCACCGACGAAAGCCAGTTCACCTCGTCCATCGGCTTCGATCCCTCGGTCGCCGACATCCCGCACATCATGCAGGGCCAGGCCGGTGCGCCTTCCGAAAACGTCAAGGTCTACGATCTGGAGACCCGCCGCGGCATCGACGCCGAACTGGTCGACCGGTCCATCGGCTTCATGCGCAAGCACGCCGAGGCCAGCCGCCCCTTCTTCCTGTACCTGCCGCTGGTGCACCTGCACTTTCCCACATTGCCGCACCCAGACTTCTCGGGGCGCACCGGCGCCGGCGACTTCGCCGACTCCATGGTGGAAATGGACCACCGCGTCGGCCAGATCGTGCAGGCGGTGGACGAGCTGAATCTGCGCGATGACACCGTGTTCATCTTCTGCAGCGACAACGGCCCGGAATTCCGCAAGCCCTACCGCGGCACGGCCGGCCCCTGGACGGGCACCTACCACACCGCCATGGAAGGCAGCCTGCGCGTGCCCTTCATGATCCGCTGGCCCGGTCAGGTCCAGCCTGGCCGGGTCTCGAACGAGATCGTGCACGTCACCGACCTGTACACCACGCTGTCACGCATCGGCGGCGCGTCCATTCCGCAGGACCGCCCCATCGACGGCATCGACCAGACCGACTTTTTCACCGGCGCCAGTCCGGCGTCGGCGCGCGAGGGCTTCCTGTTCTACATCAAGAACGACCTGCGCGCAGTCAAATGGCGCGACTGGAAGCTGCATTTCTACTGGGAGCCCGAGGTCAACGAAGGCAAGGGCAAACTGGAGTCGCCGTACCTGTTCAACCTGAAGCAGGACCCCAAGGAAGAAAGCGACATCCTCATCTTCAATACCTGGGTGCTGGGCCCTATCCTGAAAATGGTGCAGTCCTTCAACCAATCCTGCGCCGCGCATCCGAATACGCCGCCCGGCAAGCCGGACCCGAGCTGAAACGCGCGGCGGCCTGAGCAAAAGAACATCAAGGGGAAAACATGAAATTCGCTATCCGCTGCTGCGCGCTGCTGCTGGGCGCCGCGCTGACCGCCACCGCCAGCGCGGCGGACGCCAAGCTGGAATGGCCCGGCAAGCAGATCACCTGGGTGATCGGCTTCGTCCCAGGCGGCACCGCCGACGTACTGACCCGCCTCGCCGCCCAGGAACTGGCCCGGCGCAGCGGCCTGAACGTCATCGTCGAAAACCGCCCCGGCGCGGCAGGCGCCATCGCGCTGCAACTGGTGGCGCGCAGCAAGGCCAGCGACGGCTATCTGCTGACGGTGCCCGGTCCGTTGATCTACCCCACGCCCCAGCCCGAAATCGGCCGTGAACTGGCGCCCGTCATCCTGATGGCCCAAGGCCCCATGGTCATCGTCGGCCCCGCCAAGGGCGCCAAGCCGTCCTTGCAGGAGGTGCTGGCCGACGCCCGCCAACGGCCCGAAGCCTGGAGCTACGGCAGCTCCGGCAACGGCACGTCCCAGAACCTGGCGGGTGAACTGCTCAACCAGTATGCCGGCACCCGCATCGTGCACGTGCCCTACAAGGGCGGCGGCCAGGCGGTGGCCGACGTGGCCGGCGGCCAGATCCCCCTGGCCATCCTGGGCTCGGCGCCGGTCATGCCGCAGATCAAGGCCGGCGTGCTCAAGGCCTACGCCGTCACCACGCCCTACCGCCTGGACAGCCTGCCCGACGTACCCACGGTGGAAGAAACCGGCTTCAAGGGTTACGCCGCCACTCAGTGGTTCTCGGTCGCGGCCAGCAAGGACATCCCGGCCGCGCAGCTGGATCAGGTCAACGCCGCGCTACGCGCCGCCGTGGCCACGCCGGAGTTCAAGGCCGCCCTTGAGAACGCCGGCATGATCGCCGGCGGCGGCTCGCGGGATGAATTGCAGTCGTTCATCCAGGCGGACAGCGCCAAGTGGCAGAAGCTGATTGATAGCGGGGCGGTGAAGCTGGCGAATTGAGCGCGGCAATAAATCGGCATTCGTCCTGAAGTAGCCTCAAGAGCTTGATCGGCCCTCATCAAAAATCTTAGAAGGGAGAGGGCGCCTGATCATTTCTTCTTGCAAAGCAATGGGAAGGCTTGAAAAGCTATATAGCTTAAGCTATAACCGTATGCGAATGCCGAATGTTCTCGATCAACTGGACCAAAACAGCGGTCAAGCAGTTAAGGAAAATCTCTCCCGTCGACCAAAGCCGGATCGTTGAGGAGGTCGCTGAACTGGAGATGTTTCCCGCGTCGCGCAATGTCAAAGCACTGACCAATCACCAATATGGGTTTCGTCTACGTATAGGCCAGTATCGGGTGCTGTTCGACGTTGCTGCGGTCGTCCGTATCATCGAGATCCAGGAAGTGAAACGGCGCGACGACCATACCTATTGAGCTGAGCCAGAAAACGCCCCCATGCGCCTGCATCCCACCATACTCGAATCGGACGGCAAGCCCGCATTCGTCGTCTTGCCCTATTCGGAGTATCTCGCCTTGACTGGAGCACCGGCAGCCATTTCCCGGCGGCCGCCGCGCATTCCCGCCGATGGCGCGATTCCACATGAAGTCGTCACGCTGATGACCAGCAACGGCTGGAGCATCGTGCGCGCATGGCGCGAATATCTGGGGATCACCCAGGTCGACATGGCGGCACGCCTAGGCATACGTCAGCCTAGTTACGCGGCGATGGAGTCCGCCGATGCAAATCCCAGGAGAAGCACTCGCGAGCGCATTGCGGCCGCCCTGGGCGTGCATTTCGACCAGATCGACGTGTAAGTGCGAGGCGGCCTCGCCGCCCCGCCCTCAACTCATATACACGCCGCCATTGATCGCGTAGTTCGCCCCCGTCACGAACGCCGCCTCGTCCGATGCCAGCCAGGCGCACAGCCCCGCCAGATCCTTGGCCGTGCCGAGACGGCCCACCGGCACGCTTTCAATGATGCGGTCCAGCAGGGCCGGCGGAAACGCCTTCACGGTATCGTCGGCGATGAAGCCCGGCGACGCCAGGTTGACGGTCACGCCGCGCGCCGCCACTTCCTGCGCCAGTGAACGCGTGAAGCCGATCACCGCGCCCTTGGCGGTGGCGTAGTTGATCTGGCCGATCTGGCCTTTCTCCGCCGCGACGGAGCCGATGTTGATGATGCGACCCCAGCCGCGGTCGGCCATGCTGTCGACCACCTGCTTGGTGGTGTTGAACAGCGTGTCCAGATTGCTGCGCAGCACCGCCGACCAGTCCGCGTGGCTCATCTGGCGGAACCGCATGTCCAGCATGGCGCCGGCATTGTTGACCAGCACGTCGATCTCGCCGACTTCGCGCCGCACCTTGGCGAAGGCCGCCTCGGTCGAGGCCCAATCCGTGGCGTCGCCCTCGGACGCGATGAAGTCGTAGCCCAGGGACTTCTGTTCCTTCAGCCAGTGGTCCTTGCGCGAGGAGCGCGGCCCGCAGCCTGCCACCACGCGGTGTCCCGCGTTGTGCAACGCCTGGCAGATCGCGGTGCCCGTGTGGCCCATTCCGCTGGTGACGTAAGCAATGCGCAAAGCCATGTACTTCCCCTTTTGAAAAGACGGTATCGCGCCGCCGCTCAGGCCACCTGGCCGACCAGCGGGAACAAGCCGAACGCCAGCGCCGCGGCCAGCATCACCAGGCAGACCATCGTGGCCCACTTCAGCGCATAGCGCTGGTGGTCGCCAAAATCCACGCCGGCCAGGCCGACCAGCAGGTAGGTCGACGGCACCAGCGGACTCAGCAAATGCACCGGCTGGCCGATCAGCGAGGCGCGCGCCATCTCGACGGGCGAAATGCCGTAGCCCTGGGCCGCTTCGCTCAGGATGGGCAGCACGCCGAAGTAGAAGGCGTCGTTGGACATGAAGAAGGTGAACGGCAGACTGACCAGCGCGGTAATGCCGGCCAGGTACGGACCCATGGCATCCGGAATCACGGCCAGCAGGCTGCGCGACATGGCCTCGACCATGCCGGTGCCAGACAGGATGCCGGTAAAGATCCCCGCGGCGAAAATCAGCGACACCACCGACAACACATTGCCCGCGTGCTGCGCGACGCGGCGGCGCTGTTCGGCCAGGTCGGGATAGTTGATGACCAGCGCAATCGCGAAGGCAATCATGAACAACACCGGCAGCGGCAGCACGCCCAGCACCAGGCTCACCATCAGCGCCAGCGTCAGGCCGGCGTTCACCCACAGCAGCTTGGGGCGGCGCAGGTCCTGGTCGACCTCGATCTCGGGCAGGTTCTTGGGACCGTCCTCGTCGTAGCCCGCGTGCAGCGAGGCGCCGTCCGGCAGCGACAGCACGCCCAGGCGGCGGCGTTCGCGCAGGCCCAGGAAGAAGGCCAGGATCAGAATCGACACGATGGCCACGCCCATCACCGGCACCAGCGGCACGAAGATATCGCCCGCGTCCACGTGCAAGGCGCTTGCGGCGCGCGCCGTCGGGCCGCCCCAGGGCGTCAGGTTCATGACGCCGCTGGCCAGCATCGCCAGACAGGTCATCGACAGCGCGTTCATCTTCAGGCGACGGTACAGCGGCAGCATCGACGCCACCACGATCATGTAGGTGGTCGAACCGTCGCCGTCCAGCGAGATCACCAGCGCCAGCACGGTCGTGCCCACCACGATCTTCAGCGGATCGCCCTTCACCGCGCGCAGGATGCGGCCCACGATGGGATCGAACAGGCCGGCGTCGATCATGACCCCGAAGTACAGGATGGCGAACATCAGCATCACGCCGGTAGGCGCGATCTTGCGGATGCCGTCCAGCATCATCTTGTCGATGCCCGAGCCGAACCCGCCCAGCAGGGCGAAAATAATGGGGACAAGGATCAGCGCCACCAACGGCGACAGGCGCTTGGTCATGATCAGCGTCATGAACGTGATCACCATGCCGAAGCCAAGCAGGGTCAGAAGCATGAGGGTTATCTCCGGCTAGTCGTTGTTATGCGTGTGTCGCGCCTCCGGCTGGGGGAAGCGCGACCGCAAGACTAGAAATAAAAGCTGTCGGCAACCTGTCGTTTTTTGAATGCGAGTGCGGCGTGGGGAGGCTGGTCCAGCCATGCGACAATCGCCCCATGCGCATACTGGTGATCGAAGACGACGCGGACCTTGCCGACGCACTCGTGCGCCGGCTGCGCCGTCTCGGCCATGCCGTCGACTGCCAGAACGACGGCCTCAGCGCCGACGGCGTGCTGCAGTACGAAACCTTCGACCTCGTCATCCTGGACATCGGCCTGCCCCGTATGTCGGGCTTCGACATCCTGCATCGGCTGCGCGACCGCGGCAGCAAGACGCCGGTGCTGGCGCTGACCGCCCGCATCGACATCGAAGACCGCGTCCACGCCCTGGATACCGGCGCCGACGACTACCTGGCCAAACCCTTCGATTTCCGCGAACTGGAAGCCCGCTGCCGCGCCCTGCTGCGACGCCCCAGCGCCCAGGCCGCCGGCGTGCTGCGCTTTGGCGAACTGGTCATCGACAGCGCGGCGCGCCAGGTCACGCTGGCCGGCCAGCGCATCGAATTGCCCAAGCGCGAATACAGCCTGCTGGAGATCCTGCTGGCCGGCATGAACCGCGCCGTCAGCAAGACCGAAATCGCCCACAAGCTGTTCGCCTTCGACGACGATGCGGCTCCCAACGCCATCGAGGTCTATATCGCCCGGCTGCGCCGCAAGCTCGAAGGCTCGCCCCTGCGCATCGAAACGCAGCGCGGCACTGGCTACCTCCTGACCGCCACCGATGACCACGACAGCCCCGCCGCGTCCGGCTCCGGCCGGGACTGAACCCGCCCGGCCCGCCGCCGCGCAGGGCCGCATCTCGATCAAGCGCCGCCTGCTGGCCATGCTGCTGGCGCTGTTCGTCGTCGCCTTGGCCACGCTCTACCTGCTGGTGCGCGGCTATGCGAATCAGACTGCCGACACCACCTACGACCAGCTGCTGCGCTCCTCGGTGCTGTCCATCGCCGACAGCCTGCAGTTGGTGCAGGGCGAATGGCGCATGGACATGCCCTATGCCTCGCTGGCGCTGCTGGAGCAGGCGCCGCGCGACCGCGTGTTCTACCGTGTCGGCGACGCCGGCGGCGCGCTGATCTCCGGCTACGCGGACCTTCCCGCGCCGCCCAGCCGCGGTAAGGACGGGCCGGCGTACACGCCCCGCCTGTACGACGCCAGCTACCAAGGCGAGCCGGTACGCATCGCCTGGATGGAGCGCAAGATCGCCGGCCCCCGCAACGCCGAGACCGCGCTCATCCAGGTCGCGCAAACTCGCGAAGCTCGCAATGCGCTGGCGGCGGGCATCCTCTGGCAAGGCACGCTGGCGCTGATCGGCTTCACCGCCGCGGCGCTGGCGCTGGCCTATTGGGGCCTGCTGCGTTCGCTCTCCCCCATACGCCGCATCGAACGCGAACTGGCGGCCCGCAGCGCATCCGATCTGCATCCCATCGCCGCCCCGGTACCCGAGGAACTCGACACGCTGGTGCACTCGCTGGACGGCTTCATGGCGCGCCTGTCGGAAAACCTGGACACCCTGCGCCTCTTCATCGCCGAGGCCGCGCACCAGCTGCGCACGCCGCTGGCCGCGCTGCATGCGCAGATGGAAGTCGCGCTGGACGAAGAAGATCCCGCCGAACAGCGCCGCAGCCTGCTGGCCGTGCTGCGCAACGCCGAAAAGCTCTCGCGCCTGGTCAACCAGTTGTTGAGCGACGCCAGCGTCATCCACCGCAGCAACGTGCGCCAGTTCCAGCCGGTGGATCTGGCCGAACTGTTGCGCCAGGCGGTGTACGACACGGTCCCGCAAGCCGATCCCCAACCCGACGTCCGCCTGCACCTGCCTGCCCATGCGCCTGGCAGTCCCCCCACCATTCTGGGCGACAGCCTGATGCTGCGCGAAGCCTTCAAGAATCTCATCGACAACGCCCTGCGCCACGGCGCCACGGAAGACGGCCACATCGACGTACGGCTGGAGCCGCAGGACGATGGCTGGCGCATTGCCGTATCCGACCAGGGGCCAGGCATTCCGCCGGCGCTGGCCAACGCCGCCTTCGAGCGCTTCGTGCGTGGACCGAATCCGCGCGCGCCCGGCGCCGGCCTGGGCCTGTCCATCATCAAGCGCGTGGTCGACATCCATCAGGGCCGATTGGCCCTGAGCAACCGCGTCGGCGGCGGCCTGGACGCCGTGGTCACGCTGCCGGCCCGCCCCCATGAAGCTTGATCTCCTGAGACCCCTGCGCCTGCTGGCGGCGCTGGCCGCCCTGCTGCCGGCCGTGGCCGGTCATGCCGCGGAAACCAGCGCCGAGGGCCTGACGCTGGGGCCTGCCGACAGCAAGAACGTGCTGGTCGTGCACGCCTCCAACAGCGTGCAAGTGTTCCGCGGCGTCCTGGAGGACTTCAGCAGGCTCAACCCTGGTCTGCGCCTGGAATACACCGAACTTTCCACACAGGAGCTATACGCCGAGACCGTCGCCCGCGCCGCGCGGACGCCAGCGTCCAGGTCCGGCCCGGACATCGTCATCAGCAGCGCCATGGACCTGCAAACCAAGCTGGTCAACGACGGCTACGCGCAAGCCCACATCTCGCCAGAGACCCGCGCCCTGCCCGCCTGGGCCAACTGGCGCGATGAAGTCTTCAGCATCGGCACCGACCCTATCGTCATGGTCTACAACACCGGCAAGCTTGCCCCCGCACGGGCGCCGCGCACCCGGCGCGAGCTGCTGTCGCTGCTGCAGGCGCCGGACCAGCCCCTGGCTGGCGCCATCTCCACCTACGATGTCGAAGGCAGCGGCATCGGCTACCTGGCGGCGACACAAGACACGCGCCTGGACAGCATGGCCGGCGCCCTGCTGGCCGAGCTGGGCCGCAACCGCGTCACCGTGCACGCATCCACGGAAGACGCGCTGGACAAGCTCGAACGCGGCGAGATCACGCTGGCCTATAACCTGCTGGAGTCCTATACCCGGCACCGCATCGACCAGGGCGCGGCGCTGGCCATCGTATACCCTCAGGACTACACGCTGATGCTGTCGCGCTCCGCCATCATTCCCAGGCAGGCGCCGCGCGCAGACTTGGGCGCGATGTTCCTGGACTACCTGTTGTCGCCGCGCGGCCAGGAAATGGTCGCCCGCCAGTCCGGCATGCGGCCGGTGAGCGCTTCGGTCAATCCGGAAGCAGGCGTGCGGCCGGTGGGACTGGGCGTGGGACTGCTGGTGTATCTGGACCCGCTCAAGAAGCGGCATTTCCTCGACCTGTGGCGCGCGGCGGTCCATCCGCCCGGCGGCAGCGCACAGCCCTGACCCCTGTTTCCCGGCGCGCTGGTAAGCATGGCCCGGTGCGCTCGCACCCCTTCCCGGACCATGGGGCGCGCGGTTATGGATCCGGACCCTTTTCATGCCCGCCCAGTACCCATTTTTTTCATCTGGCCCGGGATTTTGCGAGGATAATTTCCTTAGGGAAAAACCGCGCCGGCAATCAGACCGGCCCCGTCTTGCCTAAGCGCCGCCAGACCACGGCCGCGCAGCGCTCCTCCCAATCTGGCCGGAGCCACCTCTACAACGATCTGTGATGCGTGACAGCGTTTGCGTCTGAACCAGAGTTGGAGGCACCAAATGGCTGAACACCAGATTGCCGTCCAGAGCGCGATCGAAGCGCTGGACCACCTGGCCAGTCCCGATCCGCACTGGCATGACGTCCTGCCGAGCGCCCGCGAGCTGGCTCAGCGCGAAAAAACGCTCGCCATCGGTTGGACAGCCATCGAAAGCGCGCTCACCGATGTCGGCGAAGCGGTGCTGCTGGTCAGCCGCGATGCAATCGTGGACAAGATGTCCGCGCTCGCCGTGCGGTATCTGGACGACGCGCGCGGCTGGAACGTGCGGGGCGGCAAGCTGCTCCATCCGGACGCAAAAATACAGGCTCTGTTCGACGCCTATTGCCAGGCGGTTGCGCGCGACGGCAAGGCGCGATCGCTGGCGGCGGCCGCCGGCTGGGGCGAATTGACCTGGATCGACATCAGCGCGGCCCCGCAAGCGCTGAGCCTGATCGGCAACCGCATGCTGTTGGTGCGCATGCGGCGCAAGAGCGCCTTCGCCCAACCCGACGTCGACCGGCTGGAAGCCGTATTCGCCATCACCCGCGCCGAAGCGGCGGTGCTGGCCGGACTCGCAATGGGCCATAGCGTGGAGGAGGTCGCCACCCTGCGCCATGCCTCCGTGCTGACGGTGCGCAAGCAGGTGGCGTCCCTGCTCAACAAGATGGAATGTAACCGCCAGTCCGAACTCGTCAGGCTGGCTTCGCTGCTCTAAGCGCGCTCCCCCGCTGGCATGACGTACTCAATATTGAGTATGTGGCGTCCACCTGCGCCGTCCTACGATGAGCACGAAGGCATGAGGCCCGGACGCCCGATCCGGCCCGAGTCGCAAACCTGGCGGCGTGGCTCCGCGCCGGGAGCGTGTTCGCGCCCGCCGCGGACCGGGCCGGTCTGCCCAAGAAAAACACCAATGCGCCAATCCGGTCGCGCAGCTGTTCCTGCCCCGGGCTGCATTGCCGCAAGCCCCCAGGGACACCGGTTTCCAATGCTGCGGTCACTCACGTCATCAGGAGCATTTCATGAACACTGCCCTAACCGTCCGCGCCGCGATTCCCCTCGTCCTGGCAGCCTGCGCCCTGCTCTCCGGCCCCGCCGTCGCGCAAATGTCCGCCGCGCCCACCACCGCGGCGCCCCCGTCCGACGTCCAGCTCAGCCGCGATCAGGTCGAACGGGATCTCGCTGCCTGGAAGCAATCCGGCGTTGAAAGAAACTGGGACAGCGACAGCACCCCGGACATTAGCAGCCCAGAGTATGTTGCCGCCTACAAGAAGTACGTGGACACAGTCAGGCCTGCCAACGCCCCGCAGATGCAGCAGTCGCAGGGCCAGAGCAAGTGGTGATGCGCCGCTACCCTGCCCGCGAGGGCGCACCGCCGCGCCCGCTGCCTGGCGAGCGGCCATAGTGCGTGCGGTACGCCCGATTGAATGTGGAAACTTCCTCGAATCCCCAGCTGGCGGCGATATCCGCGATGGAGCGGCCAGGCTGGGTTTCGATAGCCTGCCGGCATTTCTCCAACCGGCACTGCCGCACGTAGGCGCTGAAGCTCAAGCCGTGCTCGGCCAGGATCTTGAACAGATAACTGCGCGAAATGCCGAGTTCCTCGCTGGCCGAGGCCGGCGTCAAGCCGCGGTCGGCCAGACGGCGCTGCACCAGCGCCAGGATGCGATCCAGGACGTCATGCCTCACCCGTTCGGCGGCCTGCGCGCCGGCGTCCGTTCCTTCGAGCTGGGTCCGCGATAGCAGTTCGCTGCAATGCCTGACCATCAGCGCCTGCACCTGCTGCAGTTCATTCGCCGGCAATTCGCTCACCAGCCGCATGTAGCTAGCCAACACCCGTCCTGCCCCTGAACTCCCGTCCAGCACCGGCGTGGCCAGCCGTCCGCGCCGCCCCAGCTGCGGCCGCAGCAGGCCTTCCGGAATTTCTATGCAGAACATGCGGAAATCGGTGCGAAAGTCGACTTCCCAGGGCGAAGCGCAATCCACCACGTAGACGTCACCGGCGCGCGCGCGCATGGCGCTTCCGTCCTGCGAGACCATGGCCTCGCCGGCACACAGCAGGTTGGCGAAAAAAGGCGATTGCGTGCGGGCCGAAAGGCCGGCCGCGGACAATCTGACCACATGGGATTGCGCCGTGACGGTCGAGCCATGAAGGTCCGGCAGCAGCAGGCCGTCGATCTGGCCGCGGAAACTGCGCGCGGCATCGCGCTCGGGTTCGAGCGGCACGTAGGCATCGCAGATCGCGTCGCGCCAATACGCGAACTGGTCCTGCGGCGCTATGACATCGGTGGTGTGGTGGTAGGCCTGCGCGCTCATCTTGAGTACCGGATCATGCCGACGGGGGCCGCCATCTTCTAGGGGATGGACGCTTTGCGCCACTGCCGTGGACGCTACGCGCTGGCAGGGCGAAGACTACCGGCCGATTATACGCACAGACCTATATCGCCGGACTCGAATCCAGGCCCCATCAGGAGACAAAAGATGACCACGCCCGAACCGCTCGACGAGCGGATCGCAGCCTTTGAACGCGACGGCTTCGTGGTGTTGCCCGGGATCATTCCACCCGAGCAGGTCAGCCAGTTGCAGGAAGCCCTGATCCGGATCGAAGCCGAGCACAACCTCGGCTACGCCCAGACCTCGTTCGAAGGCCGCAAGACGGTGCGCATCAATAACCTGCTGGTCTACGATCCGTGCTTCTGGGACGTGCCGCTGCAACCCGAGGTGCTGGCCCTGGCCGAACGTCTGCTGGACCGCGAACTGCTGCTGTCCTCGCTGTGCTCGTTGACGCTGGCGCCCGGGCAAGGCGCCCAGCCCCTGCACGAAGACACCCAGCAGCTGGCCCTGCCGCGGCCGCGCCCGCCGCTGGCGGTCAACGCCATCTGGGCGCTGAGCGATTTCACCGCAGAAAACGGCGCCACCCACATCGTGCCCGGCAGCCATCGCTACGACTCTTCACCGCCCTACGGCGCGCAGGACATAGAGACCGCGCAGGCCACCATGAAGGCCGGTAGCGTCATGCTGTTTGACAGCGCCCTGTGGCACAAAGGCGGCGCCAACAACAGCAATGCGCGCCGCTACGCGCTGTCTTGCTACTACTGCGCCGGCTGGATACGCCAGCAGGAAAACCTGCAGCTCGGCATCCCGGCCGACATGGTGCGGCGATTCCCGCGCCGTCTGCAGGAACTGTGCGGCTACAGCATCTACAAAGGGCAGTACGGCCATATCGACAACGCCGATCCCATCACCCTGCTGGGCGGCGAAGGCCGGCCCACTGTGTGGCAGGCCAGCGATGCCAAGGCCGCCCGCAAGGCCGCAGAGCGCAAGACATGAACGTTCCCTCCCTGCCCGCGGTCCCGGATTCGGTGGTCCACTTGCTGCGCGACGCCGCCCGCGAAACGCCCGATCTTCCCGCCCTGTCCTTCGAAGGCTCGCGCCTGAACTACGCGCAATACGCCGGCCTGGCCGGAGCGCTGGCGCGCCGTCTGGGCGAACGCGTCCGGCCCGGCGACCGGGTCGCGCTGCTGATGCAGAACTCTCTGGACCTGGCGGTCGCCACCTTCGCCGTGCATGCGCTGCGCGCCCAGGCGGTGCCACTCAACCCCGGCTACCGCGAACGCGAACTGGCCTATATGCTGGAAGACGCCGCGCCCCGCATGCTGCTGCATGACGACAGCGTGAAGCTGGACCCGGGCGCCCTGTGTCCCGCCCTGGATGCCGGCGCCATCCTCTGCACCGGCAACGGCGCCGGCCTGCTCGGCATGTTGCCGCAAGCCTGCGCGCTGCCCGCAGACCTGCCGCGGCACGAGGACTTGGCCACGCTGCAATACACCGGCGGCACGACCGGCCGCCCCAAGGGCGTGAATATCCTGCACCGGCAGATCGCGTACAACATCGCACAGCGCGAAGCCTGGCTGCCAACGCGGCGCGAGGCCGAAGTGGTGCTCTGCGTGATGCCCCTGTTCCATGTGTCGGCAGTCTCGATGTCGCTCTACCTCAGTCTGCACGCCCGCGGTGAGCTGGTGGTGATGCGGCGCTTCGACGCCGCCCGCACCATAGAGGCCATCGCCACGCACCGTGTCACGCTGCTGCCGGGCGCGCCCGCCATTTTCCATGATCTGCTGCTGAGCCCGGCCCTGAGCCTGGAACGCCTGGCCAGCCTGCGCGCCTGTTTCTCCGGCGCCGCGCCGCTGCCGCGCGAGACCCTGGCACGCTTCGAGCAGCGCGCCGGCTGCCCCATCTACGAAGGCTACGGCATGAGCGAAGCCGGTCCATGCCTGGCGTTCAATCCCATGCACCGCCCACGCAAACCGGGTTCAGTGGGCCTGCCCGTGCCGGGCGGCGAACTGCAGATCGTGGACCTGGACCACGGCGAGCGGCTGCTGCCGCCCGGCCAGCCCGGCGAAATCCGCGTACGCGGTCCCCATGTGATGGCGGGCTACCGCCAGCCCGCTCCGGACGCAGCGCGAGCCCTGTGCGAAGGCTGGTTCTACACCGGCGATGTCGCGGTTCTGGACGACGAAGGCTATCTCCATCTGCAAGGCAGACGGCACGACTGCATCAACGTGGGCGGCTTCAAGGTCTATCCGCTGGAAGTGGAGCAAGTGCTGTTGTCGCGTCCCGAGGTTGGCGAAGCCGCCGCCTTCGGCGTGCCCGACGAGCGGCTGGGACAGGTGGTGCACGCCTGGGTCACGCCCGCACCCGGCCAGAGCCTGGACACGAACGCCCTGCAGGCCCATTGCGCCACGCATCTGGCCGGCTACAAGGTGCCGCGCTGCATCGGCGCGGCGCAAGCCTTGCCGCGCACCAGCGTGGGCAAGCTCGCGCGCAGCGCATTGGCCCCCGTGGCCGCGCCCAGCCCGATTTCGCAGTGACATCCAACACAAGGGGAGGAACATGAAGCAACTCGATATGCAGGCGCTGCAACACCAGCTCGCCGAAGAAGGCTATGCCGTCATTGAAAACGTGCTGGACGCCGGACAGCTGGAACAGGCGCGCGAACGCGTAGCCAGCCTGATGGCCGCCGAACGCGCCGATCCATTCCCGCTGGACGATGAACGGCACGAAGACGACGACGACATCCTGGCCTACTATAAGCGCCACTACACGGTGAGCGACATGGAAGCGCGGCGCATGGTGGCGCGCGTGCACCAGTACCGCCGCGATAACGAAAACACGCGCTGGCCGGTTCCCATCAACAAAGTGTCGAAGAACTTCCTGCACTTGCCCACCCTGTTCGACGACGACAAGTCGCAACGCGTCTGGAACCTGTTGAACAAGGCGCCCGACATGATTCCGCTGATCGAGCACCCGGTGGTGCTGCCCATGGTGCGCAGCGTGATGGGCCAGGACTGCAACCTGCACGATTTCCAGGCCACCAGCATCGGCCCCGGCACGGGCGGCGGCGCCTGGCACGTGGACGCGCCGCTGGGCCAGATCGCCGAGCCGCTGCCGGAATTCCCGCTGACCCTGCAGAACGTCTGGATGCTGGACGACTTCACCGCCGACAACGGCGCCACCCGCGTCATGCCGCGCAGCCACAAGCTGCGCAAGTCGCCGCCCTGGGGCAGCGGCCCGCTGGACGGCGAAGTCACGCTGACTGCTCCCGCCGGCTCGGTCGCGATCTGGCTGTCCAATACCTGGCACCGCTCCGGCCCGAACCATACCGGCCGCGAGCGTCGCGCCATACTCTGCAACTACAACGTTTCCTGGCTGCGCGGCTTCGCGGATTTCACCAGCACGCTGCCAGCAGGCGTCGCCGCCACCCTATCCAACGAGGCGCGCTACCTGCTGGGCTACGGCGCGCGCGCGCCGTTGACGCGCTGAACATGGCCACCGCCACCTTGCCCCAAGCGCCAGACGGCGTGGCCCCGGCCATCCACGGCTATTGCGATCCCGCGTTCGAGCCGGTGCGCGAGGCCTTCGCGCGCAACTTTCAGGATGACGGCGAACTGGGCGCCTCCGTCGCCATCGAGGTCGACGGTTATCCGGTGGTCGATCTGTGGGCCGGATGGACGGACCCGGAGCGCAATCGACCTTGGCAACGCGACACGGTCTGTATCGTGTTCTCCAACACCAAGCCGGCCACAGCGTTGTGCGCCCATATGCTGGCCGAAGCAGGCGAACTGGACCTGGACGCGCCGGTTTCCCGTTACTGGCCCGAATATGCCGCGGCCGGCAAGGGCGACACCACCCCGCGCATGCTGCTCAACCACACCGCGGGCCTGCCTGCGCTGCGCGAGCCCTTGCCCGCGGATGCCGCTTTCGACTGGGAGGGCATGACCGGCCGGCTGGCCGCCGCCGCGCCCTTCTGGACCCCGGGCGAACGCGTGGCGTACCACGGCCTGACCTACGGCTGGCTGGTTGGCGAGCTGATACGCAGATTGGGGGGCTGCATGCCAGGCGATTTCTTCCGCCGCCACATCGCGCAGCCGCTGGACCTGGACTTCTGGATAGGCTTGCCGGAAGCCGAGGAAGCGCGGGTCGCGCCGATCGTGCCGCCGCCCGCACCGCAAGCGCCGTTCAGCCCCTTCGAGCAGTCGCTGAAGGACGAGCCCGACAGCCCTACCGCGCTGTACGCCAAGAACACTGGCGGCTGGCGTCCGTCCGGCTTCAATAGCCGCGCCGGCCACGCCGCCGGGCTGTGCGCCGCAGGCGGTATTGGCAACGGGCGCAGCCTGGCGCGCTTGTACGGCACGCTGGCGCTGGGCGGCGCGCGCGACGGCGTGCGCCTGCTGCGCGAGGACACCCTGGTCACGGCCACCGCCCTGTCAGCGCGGACCGATGACGACGCCTGCCTGCGCGTGCCCTCGCGCTATGCCTGCGGCTTCATGCGCCAGATGGACAACCGCGCGCTAGGCCTGGACAGCGCCTGCTTCGGCGACCAGGCCTATGGCCATACGGGCGCTGGCGGATCGCTGGCTTTCGCCTGGCCGCAGCGCCGGCTTTCATTTGCCTACACCATGAACCGCATGGGCCGCACGGTGCTGCTCGATGAACGCGCGCACCGCCTGGTGCGTGCGACGCATGCCGCAATCGGCGGTTCGCCTGGCTGATTGCGACGCGGCACAAACAAATCACAAAAATACTGGAGACAAATCCTCATGAGCACGAACTTTCCCTATCGCCCGGCCGCCCTGCGGCACCTGTTCGCCGCGGCCGGCGCCACCCTGCTGGTCCATGGCGCGGCCATAGCCGCGGAGCCCGTCAAGATCGGCTACCTGATTCCGCTCTCGGGCAGCGCGACCGCCTCCATCGGCAAGGACATGTCGCGCGCCACGCATCTCGCCGTCAAGCACATCAACGACGCCGGCGGCATCCAGGCGCTGGGCGGCGCGCAACTGCAACTGGTCGAAGTGGACACCCGCGGCGACGCCAAGGTCGCCATGACCGAAGTCGAACGCCTCATCACGCGCGAGAAAACGCCGGTGTTGCTGGGCGCCTTCCAGAGCGGAGTGACCTTCCCCGCTACCGCCGTCGCGGAAAAGAACCGCGTGCCATGGGTGGTGGACCTGGCCGCCAAGGCCGACATCACCGAGCGCGGCTTCAAGTATGTGTTCCGCCCCACGCAGATTCCCGCCTCGGGCAATGCAGAGAGCATGGCGGACTTCATCGACTATGCCGGCAAGACCACCGGCAAACCCGCCAAGACGGTGGCCATGGTCTACGAGAACACCGACTGGGGCCAGGACATGGCCAATACGCTGCGCGCCAAGTTCAAGGCGGCTGGCATCGACTTGGTGCTGGACGAGGGCTATCCGCCCAACTCGCCGGACCTGCGTCCGCTGGTGCTCAAGATCAAGGGCAAGAAGCCCGACGTCGTCACCGTGACCTCCTACGGCGCCGATGCCGTGCAACTGCACAAGCTGCTGGCGCAGATGCGGGTCGGCTCGACCTACGTGGGCAGCGCGGCCGGCCAGATCGACAGCACCTTCATCCCGCTGGTCGGCAAGGACATCGCGGGTAATGTCTACACCACCAACGGCTGGGCTGGCTACGAGTCGTCCATCACCACCCCGTTCGCCAAGAAATTCTGGGATGACTTTGTCGCCGCCTACAAGGTCGATCCCAACGAGCTTTCGGTCAGCGCCTACGCCGCGGTCTGGGTCATCAAGGATGCGCTGGAACGCGCCGGCCGCGCCGATCCCGAAGCCATCCGCGACGCCCTGGCCCGGACCAAGCTGCAAGGCACCGATCTGAACAAGCTGGTGGGCTACGACATCGTGATCGACGCCAAGGGCCAGAACCCCGAAAAGCGCTACGTCATGCAGCAGATCACGCCCGACGGCCAATACCGCACCGTATGGCCGGAGAACCTGGCTTCCAAGTCGTACAAGATGGTCTGGCCCGCCGCCCAGCCCTGACCGACCCGGCGCGGCGGCGCCCCGTTATCGCTAGGAGCTCTTCCTTGACCACTACCCTACTCCAGGCGCTGCTGGGCGGTATCGCCAGCGGCGCCGTCTACGGCCTGATCGCGCTGGGCCTGAGCCTGCAGTTCGGCGTCATGAAGATCATCAACTTCGCCCATGGCGCCTTCCTGATGATGTCCATGTACGTCTGCTTCGCGCTGACCAGCCACTTTGGCCTGCACCCGCTGGCCGCCATGCCGCTGACGGCCCTGGCGCTGTTCGCGGTCGGTTATGCCTGCCAGCGCTGGCTGATCGACGGCATCTACCGCAAGGAAAGCTCGCGCGAGCCGATCGGCGTGCTGATCTTCACCACCGGCCTGTGGATATTCCTGGACAATGCCTTCCTGGCGCTGGCCGGACCCGACAGCCGCACCATCGATGCGCCTTGGGCCAACGAGGTGTGGATGCCTGGCGATCTGATCTTCACCTATCCGCAGATCGCCGGCCTGTTCTTCGCCTGCCTGATCACGGCGGCCTTGGTGCTGTTCCTGCGCCACACCCGCACCGGCCGCGCCATCCGCGCCACCGGCCAGGACCGCGAGGCCGCCAGCGTGCTGGGCATAGACAGCACCCGCGTCTACCGGCTTTCGTTCGCCATCGGCCTCCTGGTGCTGGGCGCGGCCGGCGCGCTACTGCTGCCGCTCTATCCGGTCAACCCCTTCGTTGGCGACATCTTCGGCCTGCGCGCCTTCGTCATCGTGGTGCTAGGCGGCATAGGCTCGGTGGCGGGCGCGTTCTGGGGCGGCATCCTGGTCGGGGTGCTGGAATCGGTCGGCAGCCAGCTGATCCCCATCACCTATGCCGAGGCGCTCATCTTCCTGCTGTTTCTCGCCACCATGTATTTCCGGCCCAGCGGGCTGTTCGGCGTGGAGAACGAATGATGGCCAAGAAAAAAATGACTTCGGCAGCCGCCATCGCCGCCCTGGGCGTGCTGGCGCTGCTGCCGCTGGCCAGCGGCAACCAGTACCTGTTGTCGGTAGGCGCCATGACGCTGCTGTATGCCTACCTGGCGCTGTCGTGGAACATCCTGGGCGGCATCGCCGGCCAGCTTTCGCTCGGCCACGCCGCCTACTTCGGGCTAGGCGCCTACACCTCGACCTGGCTGTTCGTGAACCTGGGCATCAGTCCCTGGCTGGGCATGTGGGCGGGCGCCGTCGTGGCCATGGGCGCCGCGCTGGTCGTGGGGCTGTCCTGCCTGCAACTGCGCGGCGCTTACTTCGCGCTGGCCACGATTGCCTCCTGCATGGTGCTCAAGACCCTGGTGGAGAACGCCGACACCCTGCTGGGCGGACCGCGCGGCATGGAAGTCACGCTGCTGCGCGACGCGCCGCTGTACTTCCAGCACACCGGCAAGGCCTTCTATTACCTGGTGGCGCTGGCGTTCACCGTCGCCGCGCTGCTGGTCAACCGCCACGTGCTGCGCAGCCGCTTCGGCTACTGTCTGACGGCGGTGCGCAATGACCAGGACGCAGCGATGGCGCTGGGCGTGCCGGTGCGACGCTACAAGCTCACGGCCGCCATGCTGAGCGCGGCCATGACCGCGCTGGGCGGCACCTTCTATGCCCAGTTCGTGCTCTACATCAGCCCGGACAAGGTCTTCGGCGCCAACCTCAGCGTCATCATCGCCGTGGTCTGCATCATCGGCGGACGCGGAACGCTATGGGGTCCGGTTCTGGGAGCCCTGTTGCTCCTGCCCGGCGAAGAACTGGCGCGCTCCCTGACCGGCGGCATGGTGGGGGCCGACATGATGTTGTACGGCCTCCTGCTGATGATCGTCATCCGACTGGAGCCGCGCGGCCTGATGGCGATACTGGCCCGCGCCCGTGCGCCGCGGCGCCGTGCCGACCCGCCAGTGAAAGCTGCCGGCCCCGCCATGGGAGGCACGCCATGAACCTGCTCGAATTCCACAGTGTCAGTCGCAACTTCGGCGGCGTGCGCGCCTCGGACGAGGTCAGCTTCACGGTCGGCGCCGACGAAATCGTCGGTCTGATCGGCCCCAATGGCGCCGGCAAGACCACCCTGTTTGCCATGGCCTCCGGCTTCGTACCGCCCAGCAGCGGCGAGATCCGCTTCAACGGCGCCCGCATCAACGGCCAGGGTCCCGCACGCATCTGCGCCGCCGGGCTCGCGCGCACTTTCCAGATCGTCAAGCCCTTCGGCGATATGACCGTGCTGGAGAACGCCATGATCGGCGCCTTCCTGCGTCACCGCGCCCCGGCCCAGGCCGAGAAAATCGCGCAAGCGGTGCTGGCCCGCGTCGGCCTGGCCGGACGCGAGCATCAGGTCGCCCGCACGCTCACCCTGTCGGGCCGCAAGCGGCTCGAAGTCGCCAAGGCCCTGGCCACCCAGCCTCGCCTGCTGCTGCTGGACGAGGTGATGGCGGGCCTGACGCCGGTGGAGACCGCGGAAATGGTGGCGCTGATCCTGTCGCTGCGCGGCGACGGTATCAGCGTCTTGGTGATCGAACACAATATGAAGGCCATCATGCAGCTCTCCGATCGGATCGTTGTCATCCAGCAGGGGCGCAAGATCGCCGACGGCCTGCCGCTAGCGGTCGCCAACGATCCGCTGGTGGTGCGCGCCTATCTGGGGGAGGCCGCCTGATGCTGGAAATCCGTCAACTGGACGCCGGCTACGGCGATGTGCAAGTGCTGCGCGGCGTGGACATGGACGTGGGCGAAGGCGAAATCGTCAGCCTGGTCGGCGCCAATGGCGCCGGCAAGAGCACGCTGATCCGCACCGTCATGGGATCCCTGCCCGCGCTGGCCGGCGAAGTCCGTTTCCTGGGCGAGCGCATCAGCGGCCTGCCCGCGCATATGGTGGCGCGCCTGGGCATGGCCCAGGTCATGGAAGGCCGCCGCCTGTTCGGCCACATGGACGTCGAGGACAACCTGCTGGTCGGCGCGGACGTACTCCGCGACAAACGCCGCAGCCGCGACAATCTGGATTGGGTCTATCAACTGTTCCCGCGCCTGCGCGAACGGCGCCGGCAGCTCGCGCGCTCATTCAGCGGCGGCGAACAGCAGATGCTGGCCATCGGCCGCGCGCTGATGACTTCGCCCAAGCTCCTGCTGCTGGACGAGCCGTCCATCGGACTGGCGCCCATCATGGTCAAGGACATCTTCGACAAGCTGCCGCTGATCAACGCGCGCGGCATCACCATTCTGCTGGTGGAACAGGACGTGCACCGTTCGCTCAGCATGGCCGCGCGCGGCTATGTGCTGGAGCATGGCGAGATCGTCATGTCGGGGCCTGGCGCCGAACTCCTGGCCGATGAAGGGCTGCGCCGCGCCTATCTTGGGGTTTGATGCGGCAGTCGCGCCGTCAGGCCAGGTATGACGCGACCTCGGCACGCGTGAGATAGCGCGTGAACGTCATGGACGGCTGCTGCGCCTCGTGCATGGCGCCGTTGAAGCCCGACCAGTTGCGCTTCATGCCTTGATCCGTCTCCAGCGCGATCAGCACCCGCTTGCCATGGCGCGATGCGTTGTGGCGCAGCGACGCCTCACCCCAGGCAAAGCGCATGGCGTCGACCAGTTCGCCATTGGCGTAGGCATCGGCCTGCAGCCATTGGAAATCCGCGGTATCGCCGTCCTGGTCCGGCTCGCGCGCCGCGATCTCGCGCTGCACGCCCAGCGCCTGCGCGTGCTCGCCGATGATGATCTGCAGCAGCGTGAACGCGTGGAAGTTGTTGTTGACGGCATGCGCCCGCGCGACAAAGCCCGTCATGGAAGCCGGCAGCAGCACCACCAGTTCGTCCTCGTAGCCCAGCTGCGAGGCCAGCCATAGATAGTGCAGGTTCTCGAACGGCAGGCTGTCGTTGCTGGTGGCCATGGGATGCAACAGCGCCATCAGGTCCGTGTCGGACACCAAGCCGGCGTGATTGCCCCGGTCGCGCAGCGCCATGGTCATCATCGGCAGCACCAGCAGGTCCGCCGCCTGATGCAGGGCTTCCACTTCCCAGCGCCGGTCCGCCGGCACATCGGCCATTCTTGACCGGGCGTCCAGCCAGGCCCTGCGGTCGGCCTCCTCCACCTCATCGTCGTCATCCTCGACTTCCTGTGCGCAATATGGGCTCAGCGTTTGCAGCCACTGCCGCAACAGGTCTTGCAGGACGGGAAAGAGAATCGCCGGGTCGGCGCCGTCTTCCACCAGCGAACCGCACATCAAGGCCACGGCGGCAGCGCGGCCGGGGTGCAGCGCGGGCAACAGACCGGCGCAGGTCCGCAGGCTGGCGGTAGCCTGCCCCGGCCTGCGGGCCTGGGCAAGAAAGGCGCTGACTTCGGGGCGCTGGAAAAACTGCTCCAGAGGGTCCAGATCATCGGCGGCGGTGACCGGAGTGCAAAGCGCAGCGGAGAATGTCGTGTCGGAAGCGGGCATGGAGATGGGCAGGCATGAAAATAGCGGCGTTCGCCTTGCGGCAGCCCGGAGTTTACTGAAGCGGCTCCGGACGCGACAGCACCCAGCCGGCGCACGCCAGCATGCCCAGCCCCACGCCCAAGGCCAGCCACCAGGCGGGATGCGCGCCCCAGGCAAAGCCGGCGTAGCCCAGCGCCATGCCGGCCACCGCGTAGCGCTTGCCCTTGCGGCTGATCGCGCCTTGTTCACGCCATAGCCTGAGCGTGGCGCCGAAGCGCGGATGCGTCAGCAGCCAGCGTTCCAGCCGCGGCGAGGACCGCGCAAAGCATGCCGCCGCCAGGATCAGGAAGATGGTCGTCGGCATGACGGGCAACAGGGCGCCGATCACGCCCAGCGCCACCATCAGGAATCCCAGCAGCATCCACGCGGCGCGCACCGGCCCGCTACGGCTGACGCGCTGCGGGCGCGCGCCGCAACGCGCCCAGGCGCGGCTCACGCGAATTCCTGCTCGACATAGCCGCGCACTGTCCCGAATGCAGCCTGGGCGCCCGTTACGACGAGTTGCTCCTGTTCCGGCGTCAGCGGCACCGCGTCCAGGGCCGCCGCGAACCCGCGCCAATGCCGGGCCACGCCTTCGGCATGTCCGTCCAGATGGCGCGCGCCAAAATCCCGGTCCAGACCCAGCCGGCTACCGGCCAGCTTGTAAAGAACGGCCGCGCCCAAGGTCGAGCCTTCGGACACGTACAACCATCCCAGCGCATGCGGCAGGGGCGTGGCGGCGCCGGTGACTGATGGCGCGGACGGCGCGGCGGCGCCCAGGTCCGCCAGGTCCTGTGCGACCCGATCCAGGCGGCGCCGCTCGCTCAGATCGGGCAGCAACGCCGCCAGGTCGGCCCGCGCATAAAGCGCGTCGACATCGCGCATGAACCGGTACTGCACGCGCAAGAAACCTGCATACCGCTCGCGGCTGTCGAAGATGCCGGCGTCCATGATGCGGCGGTCCAAGGTATCGTGCGTGGACGTCGTGAGCGCCTTCAGGCGCCGGGCCCGGTCGGCAAGGGTGGGGGATGCTTGTGTCATGGCTGGCTCCTCGGGTTAGAACCTGGTCTGCAGCCCCACGCGCAGCGTGCGGCCGGGCGCGGGCATGAAGCTCATGGCCAGCGGATCCAGGTAGTAGCGGTCGGTCAGGTTCTGCAGCGAGACATTCACAACGGTGTGCTCGCGCAGCTTGTAGTTCAGGAACAGGTCGAACAGCGTGACCTGGTGGTAGACCAATTGCGGCGTGGTTGCTCCCGTCTGCCAGGGTTTATCGGCCTTGGCTGTGGGGCCCGAGGTGTAGGTCATGCGGCCGCCCACGGTCAGCGTTTCATTGAAAAAGCGCAGGCCGGTCGTCAGGTTCACCGCCAGTCTCGGCGGGTTCTGCGTGTTCGTATAGGAACCCATGAAGCTGCCGGGCGTGCAGTTCGGCGTATCGCCGGTCTTCTGGTATCTGTTCGCAGCTGCCCGCAGGCGCGCCGCGAACGCCGCATCGCAGGTCTCGGTCTTCAGGTAGTAAGTGGCCGACAGGTCTGCAAACACGCGTCCGGCGTCGTAGCGCGATTGCAGCTCCAGGCCGCTGGTCTTGTAGCTATCGGCGTTGCTGAACCGCATCAGGCCGTTCATGCCTGGCGAGGGATCGTAGTAGCGGGTGATGTAGTTCTTGATATTGTTGTTGAAGTACGCCAGCTTGACGGCCGCCGAATCGCCGTCCGTCAGCACATTGCCGCGCAGCGTGCTGGCGCCGACCTCCCAGCTGTTCGAGCGTTCGGGCTTCAGGCCCTTGCCCGGATCGGTCTGCAGCACTCCGCGGCTCGTCTCGAACAAGGACGGCAGGCGCAGGCCCTGCGTGTAGGACGCATAGACGAAGGTATCCGGCACCAGCTCGAAATTGAAGCCCGCCGACGGCGCAAAGCCGCCGCCGCTACTGCGCTGCTTGCCGGAATAGCCGAAGCCCGTGACCACCTCCGAGATTTGCGACGGGTAGGCGCGGGTCTCGGTCGCGCCGAATTCGTCGAACCGCACGCCTTCATAAGGATTGTTGGTGTTGCCGAATACGATTCCGTTATTGAGCCGGGGATCCGTGGCGTCGGTGTACTGCCCGTTCTGGTCAGGGAACCACATCATGTTGCCCCAGCCTCCCGGCTTGGACACGGACACGTAGCGCAGCTCGCGCTCCTCGCGCCGCGCGCTCGCGTAAACGCCATTGTCCTTGTTGGTGTAGTGGCTGTAGCGGCCGCCGCCCCACAGGGTCAACTTGTCGGTCGGCTTGTAGTCCAGCTGCCCGCTGAAGCTGAACTCCTGCCTGGAGGCGTCGCGCAGCATGCGGTTGGAGTTGATATCGTGCTGCGTGGTGACCACGCCTTTCTGCGGGCGGATGTCTTCGATCTGGAACGATCCGCCCAGAGCCAGCTTGAAGTCGCCCACGCCTGTCTGGAACCGCGAGGTATTGCCCAGGTCGCCGCCTATGCGGCGGTCTGCCTGCCGGGTCCAGTTGCGGTCCGAACGGTACGCCTGCGAAGCCGGCGCAAGCACCGAAGTCAGTTGGCTGGTCTTGGCATCGGTCATCCACAGGTTGGCCGTCAGGTCGACCAGTGGATTGCCCGCCGGTTGAAAGTCGTAGCGCGCCGTGTAGGTATCGATCTTGGTGTCGCTCAAGGGGTACTGATAGATGCCCGCGGTCCCCATGCGAAAGATGTCCGACGGCATGATCTCACCCATGCGTCCGTCGAAGCTGCGATAGCCCAGCTTCAGCGTATGGCCGTCGGCCGGGCGTATCGTCGCCTTCAGCAAGATCGACTCGGTGTCGGCCGAGGAATTCAGTATTTCTTCCCCCGCGTTGTACACGGTGGCGACGCTGTCCTGCTCGTCGCCATATTTGTCGTAGACGCGATAGCGGTCCTGCCCGTTCTTGCCGCTGAAGTAATTGCCCTGGTTGCGGCGCGCATAGGCGGCAACCAGATCCAGCTTGTCATTCGTGTACCCCAACGCGATGCTGCCGGACTCCGCCCGCGACCCTAACAGGCTGCCCCGGCTGTCGTGCGGCGGAGACGCCAGGCTCCCCTTGCGGGCGTTCGGGTCGCGATAGGCGGGCGCGACGCCGTTGTTCCACGCATCGCCCGTCAGGCGCACGCCGAACGTATTGCCATCCACCAGGATGTCCTGGATCCCGATGGTCTGCATCTCCACCGAACCGCCTATGGCGCCGGACTTGATCGAGGGGCCCTTGTTGATCGTGACGCTGCTGATGAGGTCGGCGTCGATGTAACTGCGCTGCTGCGTACCCGCATAGCCCCGGTACACGTCCAGCGCCTGTTCCGAACCGTCCACCCGCACCGCCACGCGGCTTTGCCCCTGGATGCCCCGGATGTTCACGTCCAGCCCGCCGCCGTTGCGGCTGTCGCCCACCTGCACGCCGGGCACGCCTTTCAACAGGTCCCCAGCCGAAACGCGGCCAAAGCGGTCGATGTCTTCGCTCGACAGGTACACGGAGGAACGCGGTGCGAGGTAGACCTCTTTCTCGGGCAGGGCGTCGGCGGCTATCAGCACCGAAGGCAAGGCGAATGCACCGGCGGACGCCCCCTGCGCAGGCGCCAGCGCGTAGCTGCCGTCCTGCCGCGGCACTAGCCGCAACTGCGTGCCCGCCAGCAGCGATTGCAAGGCGCTGCGCACCGTGTAGCGCCCCGCCAAGGCAGGCGCCGTCAAGCCGCGCGTCAACGCCGGGTCGAACGACAAGAGCAGTCCCGACTGGCTGGCGAAACTGCCCAGCGCCGCGCCCAGCGATCCAGCGGCAATGTCGTAATTGCGCGGCGTGGGATCGTCCAACCTCGCGGCGGCGCTTGCCGGCGCGGCGGGAGCGGCTGCCTGCGCTTTCTGCACGGGAGCGGCGACGGTAGCAGCAGGCAGGCCGATCAGTGCGCAACGCAGCGCAAACGCAGCCGGGCGCAAGCGCCATGGGGATTGAGGTCCGGGGGAAGAACGGCGTACTCGATGCATGCTTTTCCTAACTCGTGGGGTCTGGGTCCCGCGCCTGGCGCGAGTTCTCAGACCCCTTGCCGCACGAGATCGGAAAAGGGATATGTTTTTTGCGGAATTATTTTTCGCGCGTAGCCGACCGCGCGGATCGCCGCCATCGAAATCGTCTGATCCAGCCATGGAAACAGGGCTTGCGCTGTTGCTTGCTGACTTCACATCGCCCCCTGAATATTGCGAAGCGCCAAAACCTGAATGATAATTGTTTTTATTCAATTGCCAATACTGCATTCGGTCAGGTCCCTTCCTGGCGCTGCCTGAATCGCCCGTCCCCGTGATGACCACCCCAAGTCCATCGTTCGCCGCCCCACAGCGCGACAGCATCGCCGCCCTATACATCGAGAACCACGCCTGGCTGCGCAACTGGCTGGCCTACCGGCTGCACTCCTGGGGCGCGGGCATGGCGGACGACCTGGCTCACGACACCTTCGTCCGCATCCTGGCCAGCCGCAGCGATGCGCGGCGCGAGTCCATCCAGCAGCCGCGCGCCTACCTCACCACCGTGGCCAAGGGCGTGTTGTTCAGCTGGATGCGCCGCCAGACGCTGGAACGCGCCTGGCTGGAAGCGCTGGCCGCGCTGCCCCAGCCGCAGCACCCATCGCCCGAACGGCAGAGCATCATCCTGGAGGCCCTGCACGAGATCGACGCCATGCTCGACACGCTCAAGCCCCGCATCAAACAGGCTTTCCTGATGGCGACGCTGGATGGCATGAAGCAGCAGGAGATCGCGCGGGCGCTGAAGGTGGCCGTACCCACCGTCAAGGGCTACATCCACAAAGCCTATCTGGCGTGCCTGAGCCTGATCCCCGATGAATGACGCCGCCCTCGCTCCGCACATCCTCGAGGAAGCCGCCACTTGGCTGCTGCTGATGCAGGACGCGCCGCTCGCGCCCGCCCAGCAGGCCGAATTCGAACGCTGGCGCGGCAGCAGCAGCGATCATCAGCGCGCCTGGAAGCGCGCCGAACGGCTCCTTGTCCGCATGGGCGCCCTGCCGCCCGTCCTGGCGAAACCCACGCTGCAGCGCCCCGCGCACGCGGGCAGGCGCGCCATGCTGCGCAGCCTGGTCGTCCTGCTGGCGGCGGCGCCCATGGGCTGGCTGGCGTGGCGGCATCAAGCCTGGCGCGAATGGTTGGCGGCCGACTACGTCACGGCGGTGGGCGAACGTCTGGACATCAAGCTGGAGGACGGCGCGCAGATCGCACTGAACACCGACACCGCGCTGGACATACGCTACGACGAGCGGCAACGGCTGCTACGCCTGCGCCGGGGTGAAATCCATATCGCCACCGCGACAGACACACAGCGTCCGCCGCGCCCCTTCCTGGTGCAGAGCGATCATGGCCTGATGCTGGCGCTGGGAACGCGCTTCACCGTGCGCCAGTTCACGGACTGCACGCTCCTGACCGTGTACCAAGGCGCCGTGCAGATTCACCTGGACGGCGCCGGCGCCAGACCCGGCGCCAGCATCATCGAATCCGGCCATCAGGTCCGGTTCGACCGCGATAGTCTGGGCGCAATCGAAGCAGCGAACGCCAACGCCCTGGCCTGGCGCAAGGGGCTGCTGGTGGCGGACGACATGCCCGTGCGGCAATGGGCGGAAGAACTGATGCGCTACGGCGACGAGCGCATCGAATGCGATACGTCTCTGCGCCCCCTGCGGGTCTCTGGCGCCTTCCCCATCAACGACCTGCCACTGGCCGTCGGCATGCTGGCCCAGACCTACGGCCTGCGCACGCGCCGCGATGGACCCCGCATAAACATCAGCCGCTAGGTATTGATTTTTCTCAACGACCTGCCACAATGAAATCACGCATTACCGTATTACCTCTTGGCCGACAATCCGTTCCTGGTCCCTGACCGCCTCCGCGCCTTCCAACGCGCGCTCAAAGGAGCCCACGATGCCGCCGATACTCCTCCCCTCCGTTCGCGTAGCGAGCCGGTCCTTCCCCCGCACCAGGTAGTAGTCCATACGCCGAGTTTCGGCCGCCCCGGCATTTCGCCGAGTGGACTGACGCGCCTGCGTCACGGCTGCAAGCCGGCATCGGCTCGCGCACTCGAACACGGCCACCGACGGCTTGCGGTTAATTTTCGCCGTCGGATGCCGTAAATGAAGTGAAGACAGACATAGCTATCCCCTCCGTTCCCAGTCGCAAGGAGTTGCTGTCATGTCCAAGCTCCAATATCGCCTTTCCCTGCTTTTGCTGTCCGCCTCCAGCATCCTCCCCGCTGCCCACGCCGCGGATGGAACCATCCACTTCCAGGGAGCCATCGTCGAGGCGGCTTCGTGCATGCCGCAGGTTCAATCCCGAAAAGTAGCGGTCCGCCTGGAATGCGATGCCGAACGCGCCCGCGCCGCCGGCAAGCCTGCCCGCGACCGCGTAAGCGCCAGCCGCGTGCAGGTCGACGTGCAGCCCGTGTCCCTCAAGGCGTCGCAGCCTGGGCAGAAAGATGCCCAGGGCTACATCGTCACGCTCGCCTACCTGTAGTCATCAGTGCCCGCAATCTGGCGGCCGTGCGCGCTGCCGGATTGCCTGCGCTTCACCCTTGCCATAAAATGCGAAACAATCTTATTTGCATTTAGGCTGCTACCGTCAGCCCAGGGGAGAAGCCCATGGAGGCTGACAACTGCGATCCGCGCCAGCAAGTCGGCACGCTGTACCGCGACCATCACGCATGGTTGCAGCATTGGCTGCGCCGCCGGCTGGGCAATGTGGGCGACGCCGCAGACCTGGCGCATGACACCTTCGCGCGCATCCTCGATTCGCGCCTGCCCGCGGTGCTGCATGAACCTCGCGCCTATCTGACCACGGTGGCCCGCGGCATCCTGGTCAACTGGTATCAGCGCCGCGCGCTGGAGCAGGCCTATCTGGAGGCATTGGCGCAACTGCCCGAGGACCAAGCGCCCTCGCCGGAACGCCAGTTGATCGTCCTGCAGACCCTGCACGAAATCGACGCCATGCTGGACGCCTTGCCGACGCCGGTGCGGCGCGCTTTCCTGCTGTCGCAGATAGAAGGACTGACGTACGAAGCGATCGCCGACAGGATCGGGGTATCGCTCATCACCGTGAAGCGCTATATGGCGCGCGCCTTCCGCCTATGCCTGGCGTGCATGGAGTGAATCGCCGATGAGCGCCGTGGACGACTCCATCCTCGACCAGGCCGCCGAATGGCTGGTCGTCATGCACGCCGGCGCCGTGTCGGCCGACGACCGCCGCGCCTGGATGGACTGGCGTGCGCGCAGTGCCGCGCATGAACAAGCCTGGCTGCGCGCCGAGCGGCTGCTGGGCACGCTAGGCGACCTGCCCCCCGCGCTGGCCATGCCGGCGCTGGACCGTCCTGGCTCCCGCCGCGCGGCCCTGGCCAAGCTGGCCGCCCTGCTGGCGGTGGCGCCCGCAGCCTGGGGCGCCTGGCGCTGGTCGGAAGCCGAGGGCTGGACCGCCGACTACCGCAGCGCCACCGGCGAACGCCGCGAGATCCGCCTCGATGACGGCACGCGGCTGACACTGAACACCGTCTCCGCGGTCGACGTGCGCTATGACGCCAACCAGCGCATCGTCCTGCTGCGCGCCGGGGATATCTACATCGAGACAGCCGCCGATCCACGCCCCTTCGAGGTCCACACGCGCGATGGCAGACTGCGGGCGCTGGGCACCCGCTACACGGTGCGGCTGCAGCAGGACGGGACGCGCCTTGCAGTACAGGAAGGCGCGGTGCGCATCGCCACTGGACACGACACGCTGGTCCTGAACGCCGGCCAGCAGACTACCTTCTCGGCGCGCCGCATCGACGCCGCTACCCAGCTGGATCCAGGCGCCATCGCCTGGACGCGCGGCATGCTTTTGGCCGACGGCATGCCGCTGGGCCTGCTGGTGGCCGAACTGGCGCGCTACCACAAGGGCGTGACGCGGTGCGATCCAGCCGTCGCCGCCTTGCGCGTGTCCGGCACCTTCCCGCTAGCAGACACCGACCGCTCACTGGCCATGCTGGCCGCCACCTATCCGGTGGCAATCGCCTCGCGGCTGGGCGGCTACTGGATCACGGTAGGTCCGGCCTGAGACCGACGGGACGCAGAACGCGTCCCGCCGCTTGGCCCTTCACCACTTGTACGACACGTTGGCAATCACGCTGCGCCCTGCACCCAGCAAGCAGGCATTGTTCAGGAAGCAGCCCGCCACGTAGTACTTGTCCGTCAGGTTCCGCACATTGACCGACGCGCTCAAACCCCTCAAGGACGGATTGGCGCGGCCGAAGTCGTAGCCCACCATGGCGTCCACCAGGGTGTAGGCCGGCACCTTGAAGGTGTTCTGCGCGTCGCCATAGCTGGAACCCGTATAGCGCACCCCTGCCCCCAACGTCAGGCCTTCGAGCGCGCCGCTGGACAAGGTGTAGTCGGTCCACAAGGACAACAGATGCCTGGGCACGCGCACCGGGGCCTTGCCCTTGTTGCTCAGGCCCGCGAAATTGGGATTGTCCTTGGTCACTTCCACGTCGTTGTAGGTGTAGGAGGCGATCACGTTCAGCCCGCGCACCGGGCGCAGCACGCCCTCCAGTTCGATGCCGCGCGACGTCACCTCCCCTTCCTGCACGCTGAACGAGGTGTTCTGCGGATTGGTCGTCAGCACATTCTGGCGCCGCAGATCGAACGCCGCCAGCGTCACATAGCTGTCCGAGCCCGGCGCCTGGTACTTCACGCCTACTTCGTACTGCTTGGCCTTCTCGGGCTTGAACTGGGCGCCGCTGATGTCCGTGCCCGTCAGCGGTGAGAACGACTCGCTATAGCTCACATAGGGAAAGAAGCCGCTCTCGAAGGCATAGCCCAAGCCGGCGCGGCCCGTGAAGTCCTCCGCCGCCGTATCCTTGCGCACGTCCCGCAGCACATCGGTGGTGCGCTGGTTGACCCAGTCATAGCGGCCGGCCAGCGTGGCTACCCACTGGTCCAGCTTGACCTGGTCCTGCAGGTACACGCCCAACTGGCGGCTGCTCTCGTCCGTGCTGAGCAGCGAGGTATAGCGCGAGGTGTCGATGCTGACCCGCACCGGGTGATAGATATTGATCGGCGGCGCATTGCCCGTTTGCGTATCCGCGGTGCGTTTGCTGTACTGATAATCCAGTCCGACCAGCAAGGTATGGTCCAGCGCGCCCGTCGCGAACTTGCCCACCAGCCGGTTGTCCGCCGAGTACGTGTCGCTGTCGTAGTCGCGCAGCTGGTAGTAGCGCGCAATGTCCGTGCCATTGATCACGCCGCTGTTGCGGAACAGCTGATCCTCGTAGCCCTTGAAATGGCCATAGCGGAAATTCTGCTGGAAGGTCCACGTGTCGGAAAACGCGTGGCTGAGCTCGTAACCGATATTGGTGAGTTCGCCCTGCTCCTTGTCGAAGCCGGGCTGGTTCAGCGAGCGATGCCGCGGCACCCGGCCATTGGGGTTGGAGCCGTCCAGCAACGAATAAGGCAGGTTGCTGGTGAACAGGTTGCGGTTGCGCTGGTACGAAGCCAGCAGCGTCACCGAGGTGCGCGCGCTGGGCGCCCAGGTCAGGCTGGGCGCCACGTATATGCGGTCGTCCGGCACGCCGTCGATACTGCTGTCGGCGTTGCGGCCCAGGGCGACCAGCCGGTAAGCCAGCGTGCCCGGCTCATCGATCACGTCGCCGATGTCCATCGAACCCTGGACCCGGTCATGGCTGCCCGTGGACAGTCCGACTTCCCGATGCGATTCGAACAAGGGGCGCTTCGACACGAAATTGATGATGCCGCCCGGCGAGCCCTGCCCGTACATCACCGACGAGGGTCCCTTCAGTACCTCGATACGGTCCATTCCATAAGGCTCCGGCGCGAAATACCCGGTATTGCTGTTGCGCAAGCCGTCCGTGTAGGCATTGGTCGAAATCTGCTGGAAGCCGCGCACCATCAGCGTATTGTCGGTGGGGTTGTCCCCCGCCACGTTGGCATAGACGCCCGCCGTGTAGCTCAGCGCATCGCTCACCGTCTGCACGCCCTGCACCGCCATGCGCTCCTGCGTCACCACGGAAATCGACTGCGTCGTCTCCATCAAGGGCGTCGCCGTCTTGGTCGCGGAAGTCGCATTGCCGACCAGATACGGATTCGCGCCCGAGTAACCCGCCGCGCCCGTCACCGTGATCGCCGGCAACGTCGCCGCGTCCGACACCGCCTTGCGCAAGGTGTAGCTGCCATCGGCGCGCGGCACCATCTCCAGCCCGCTGCCGGCCAACACGCGCCGCGCCGCCTCGGCCCGGCTCAAATCCCCGGAGACGCCGGGGCTTTGCAGGCCATCCGTCCAGGACGGCTCGAACGCCAGCGAAATCCCCGACGCCAGCGCGAAGCTTGCAATGGTCTTGCCCAGCGGACCGGGCGGAATGTCATAAACCTGGCGCGCCTGTACAGCGGCGGCTGCGGGAGCGCCCTGCCCGTGGACCGCGCCCGCGGTCAAGGTGCCGGCCAGCACAGCCATGGAAATCGCGCGGCGGCGCCTGATGGAGGGGGAACGCATGCAAATAGCCTCTCGAACTGGGGTGGATAGTTGCTATGCCAGTTGAGAAAGCAAAAGGTATCAGGGGGCAGGAAAAGATTTTTTGGAATGCAGACTGGCTGCGGTTTGCCGCAACCAGCATCGCACCATGATCAAGCGGCGCTCAAGGCCTTCGCCAGCACCGTGAATACCCGCTCGTCCGTGGATTGCGCAACGTTGAACCGCAGAAAGTCCCCGGCAGCCAGGGATTGGCTGAACGCGTTGCCAGGCGCCACCACCACGCCCTCCTTGAGGCATGACCGGGCGACGGTGGCGGCATCCTTGCCCTCCGGCAAACGGCACCACAGGAACATCCCCGCGCGGGGCGTCAGCCAGGGCTTGATGCCCAGCTTCTGAAGCCTGGAGGCGGTCTTTTCCATCTGTTGTGCCAGGCGCAGCCGGGTGGCCTCCATGTGCCTGCGGTAGCCGCTGCCCGTCAGCGTCCGGAAAACGATGTCGGCCGCCAGCCGGCTGCCGCCAAAGGTCGTGGCGACTTTCAGGTCGGTCAGGCTTTCCACCCAGTCGGACCTCAGCGCGATGTATCCACAGCGCACCGACGCCGACACCGTCTTCGAAAAGCTGCCGATGTGTATGACCCGGGACAGCCCGTCGAACGCCGCCAGGCGCGGCGCAGGCGTGTTCTCGAAGTCGGCGAAGATGTCGTCCTCGACGATCACCAGCTCCGAATCGTCCGCCAGCTTCAACAGACGATGCGCGACCAAGGGCGACAACGTTGCCCCCGTCGGATTGTGTATGCCGGAATTCGTGATGTAGAGCCGCGGAGAATGCTCGCGCAGCGCCACTTCAAACGCCCGGACGTCCGGACCGTTCGGCGTATAGGGCACCCCCACCGCCTTGACGCGATGCGCCTTCAACAGCGCATGGAAATTGAAATAGCAAGGATCGTCCACCAGCACCGTGTCTCCCGGTTCCAGCAGAAAGCGCAGGATCAGGTCGATCGACTGGGTTCCGGAATCGGTCAGCATGATCTGCTCCGGCCCGGCCTCTATCCCCATGCCCGCCATCCGCCGCGCCAGCAGTTGCCTCAAGGGCGCGTGGCCCAAGGGCGTCCCATACTCGGTCAGTTCCGCGGCTTCGGCCCGCGCCATGCCGCGCATGGCGCGCCGCAGCCCTTCCTCGTACATCCAGCTGACCGGCAGCCACCCGCAGCCCGGCCGCAGGCTGTCCGCATCCGCCGCCAGCGACTGGCGCGATACCCAGAGCGGATCGACTTCCCGGTCCAGCTTCGGCCCCATCTCGGTCAGCGCCAACGGCGCCACGGGCCCGGCCACATAGAACCCCGATCCGGGACGCGACAGCAGCACACCCTCGGCCGCCAGCCGCTCGTAGGCTTCCACCACCGTGGACACCGACACATCCAGCGCCTTGGCCTGCACTCTCACTGAGGGCAGGCGAGCGCCAGGCAAAGCCGTGCGCGCCGCAATCCGCCCCTGGATCTCGCCCATGACCTGCTTGATGAGAGTACCGTCGCGCGCCATGAAATTCTCCACCGTACTGGCTTTCAATACATAACAGTTTCTAAAAATTGTACTGGATTGTGCGTGGACTCGTCGCAGTCGCCGTGCTGTACTGACGCCCGGTATCAAGGAGCTTCAGATGGACAAGGCCACCAGCGGCTGGGTAAACGGTTTTATCGGTGTAGTGATCTTCGCGGGCTCCCTGCCCGCCACCCGGGTCGCCGTGGCGGACCTGGATCCCATCTTCCTGACCTGCGCGCGGGCCGCCATCGCCGGTCTGCTCGGTCTGGCGCTCCTGATGCTGCTGCGCCAACCCCGGCCCTCTCTGTCCGACACCCCCTCCCTGGCGCTGACCGCATTGGGCGTGGTCGTCGGCTTCCCCCTGCTGACGGCCCTGGCTCTGCAGCACGTCACCTCGGCCCATTCCATCGTCTTCCTGGGCCTGCTGCCGCTCAGCACCGCCATCTTCGCGGTGATACGCGGCGGCGAACGCCCGCGCCCGCCGTTCTGGATGTTCTCCATCGTCGGAGCCGCCTGTGTTGCAGGCTATACCGCCTGGGGCGGCCTGGAGGCCTCGCCCACGGGCGATCTGCTCATGCTCGCCGCCATCATCGTCTGCGGCCTGGGCTACGCCGAAGGCGCCAAGCTATCCCGCAAGCTGGGCGGCTGGCAGGTCATCAGCTGGGCGCTGGCGCTGTCCCTGCCCGTCATGCTGCCCATCGCGCTGCTGACCATGCCCGCTTCGTTCGAACACGTCAGCACGCCTGCGTGGATAGGCTTCGCCTATGTGTCGCTGTTCAGCATGCTTATCGGGTTCGTGTTCTGGTATCGCGGACTGGCGCAGGGCGGAATTGCAGCCGTGGGACAGCTGCAACTGTTCCAACCGTTCATGGGCCTGGGCTTGGCGGCGCTGCTACTGCATGAGAATGTCAGCTGGACGATGCTGGTCGTGACGCTGGCGGCGGTGGTTTGCGTGGCGGGTGCAAAGCGGTACGCGTAGGGCTGGCGGATAAGTGTGAAGCTGACGCCATATCCCTGACTGACCCATGGTTAGTGACGAGGCGCTTGGCGTTGCTCAGCGTATGCTTTAAGTGATTGCATGGTTTGAGGAAGCCCCTCCCGAATCTGCTTGGCAACACGTGGCCCGAAAATAACAGCAAGGGCGCCAGAGAACCATACGCGGTGAGCGACTTCCGAGCCGCCATCCACCGGCGAAACGGTGTGCTCGAAGTGCATGCGGAACAGAGGGATGTAGCCCTCTACGGTGAACGATCGGCCCTCTGATCGCTCTGTGACAACCATGGGCACGCCCATGCCCTTGCGGGGAACTATCCGGCCCCTTGTTCCAACTACGAATGGCCCGTTCAATTGGGCTTGCTTGGTGTCCGGGTCCCAAAGGTGCCATCGGTCGACTTCGCTCCAAATATGGTCGATGACCATGGGAGGCACTGCGATTTGGATACGTTCTTCGATATGCATGAACGGGCTGATTCCTCGGCAGGATAACGGTGTCAGACTACAATTTCGCAGCGTCTGGGCAGGCAAATTGTAGCCGGGCACCTATTTCCTACACACGGACGGGTCATAGATCCACGTGCTCAATGCGGTTTCGCCCGTTGTTCTTGGCCGCGTACAGTTGCTGATCAACGGCCTTGACGAAACCAGCACGGTCTGTCTTCCCGTCTGGCACCACCGTGCCTGCTCCGATGCTGACGGTAACGCGCCTGCCATGCGGTGACAGCGCGTGCACGATAGCCTTCTTCTGAAGCAACCGCTGGCAACGGTCAGCAACCTTCCGCGCGACTTCGGCATCGGCTTCGGGCAGCAGCACGACAAACTCTTCCCCGCCGTATCGCGCAACCAGATCGCGCGGGCCGTCCAGCGCAAGGTTCAAGGTCTGCGCGATATCCACCAGGCACTGGTCGCCCTGGGTGTGGCCATACAAATCGTTGTACTGCTTGAAAAAGTCAACGTCGAGCAACAATACGGACAGGGGTTTTCGTTCGCTGTCCGCGCGCGCCCATTCCAGTTCGAAACCACTGTCGAAGCGACGCCGGTTGGCAATATTCGTCAAGCCGTCCTTGAAGGACAGCGCCTCCAACTCCTTTTGCAAGGTCAGCAGCTTTTCCTCGGTCTTCTTGCGTTCGGTGATGTCGAACATGAAGCCAATCAGCGCTTGAACTTCGCCTCTGTCATCGCGCATGACGTGCACGACGTCGCGGATCCACACATAGCCATTGTCCTTGGTCAAGGCCCGGTAGTCTGCCTCATGGTCGACGCCGGCCTGGGATTGGCTGACGCAAAAATTCACCACGGAATCGCGGTCGTCCGGGTGCATACGCATGGCCCAGTCCTCCACGCTCACCCAGCTTGCTACGGTCCAGCCCAGCAACGCCTCGATCTGCGGACCGATATAGGCGAACTTCTTCGTGGCCCAATCGATCTTCCAGGGAATCGCCTTGGTCGACTCCAGCAAGGTCCTGTACACCGCGTTGCCATCAAGAAGCGTGCTTTCGTCGGACATACTCAATCCACCCTTGATCCACATGAACCAGCCACTTTAGCCTGAACCCGTCAGCGACTCTAGACGATGCTGATATGACTCCGGCTGCGGTGGTTTATGTGGTGGGAGCCAAGAGATGCGCCGAATGACAAGGCCGCACTCGACGCGCCCCTATCGAAACCCATCAAGGCGCCAGCACCTCGATGATCCGGCGCCCGATATACGCCGCATGCGTCTCAAGCGCAAAGTGCCCGGTATCCAGCAACTCAACCTGCGCGTCCGGATTGTCCCGCTTGTACGCCTCGGCCCCAGGCGGAATGAAGAATGGATCGTTGCGGCCCCAGATGGCCAGCGTCGGGATTTTCGCCGCGCGGAAGAAGGCCTGGAAATCCGGATACCGCTTCAGGTTATTGGCATAGTCCAGAAATAGATCGAGCTGGATGTCCTTGTTACCCGGCCGCTCAAGCAGCGCGGCATCGAGCGTGTAGCTTTCCGGCGCCACGTCGTCCGGATTGGCGACGCCATGCACGTATTGCCATTTGGTCCCCTCGAAGTTCAGCACGGCATCCGCGATAACCTGCCGGTTGGCCGCGGTCGGCTCCGCCCAGTAGGCACGGACTGGCGCCCAGGCATCGCCCAGGCCTTCGAGATAAGCGTTGCCATTCTGCGAGACCAGGCCGGTCACCCGCTCTGGGTGGGCAAGCGCCAGGCGCAGCCCGACGGGCGCGCCATAGTCGAAGACGAACATCGCATAGCGCTTCAGGCCCAGCGCATCGACGAAAGCGCCGAGCGATACGGCCAGGTCGTCGAACGTGTACCGGTACCGGCGCTCCTCGGGAACTTCCGTGAAGCCAAAGCCGGGCAGATCCGGGGCAATCACGTGAAAGCGCGTGGCCAGAAGCGGGATCAGGTTGCGGAATTGATGAGAGGAACTGGGGAACCCATGCAGAAGCAGCAGCACGGGCGCATTGGGATCGCCTGCTGCACGATAGAAAAAATTCAGGCCATCGGCTTGCACGCGACGCGTTTGGATCTGGCTTTCAGGGGTACTGGACATGACGATCTCCGTGGTCAGGGACTGGATCAACGGCCGGATTCCTACAGGCCTTTTACGCCATTTTTTCTCGTTTTAAGTAACCTGTCAATTTAAGTTTTAACGGTTACTCAAATAGAGAGGGACTATTGCCAGGAGAGGTTCATCCAAAAAAAATCCGGCCAAGCGGCCGGATGGGTGAGCAAGCAAGCGCTCACGAAGCCGCGTCCTGGGCTTCCCTTTGGCGAAAGGCCGCCACCTTGTGCCGATTGCCGCAAAGCGACATGCTGCACCACCTGCGACGATGCGATCGCGTGCGATCGTAGAACCAGAGGGAACAGAGCGGGCTTTCGCATTTGCGCACCAGCTCGAAGTCGCCGTGCACGAGCAACTCCGCGGCGGCCTCCGCGGCGGGAAGCAGCCATTGATCGGGGGTGGCCGCGTCATAGCGGCGTGCCAAGCTGGGCGCGCCCGCCACAACGGTAAGCTCGAGATGACTGCCGCCGGCTGCGAGCGCCTGGTTGAGCGCACTTAGCTTGAGCGGCAACCCTGCCTTTCGTTGGGCTACCAAAGCGCGCACGGTCTCGCGCAATGTTCGCGCGGAATCGAGCAGGCCCTTGGGCGCCTTGCGCTGGGCCGGCGCAAAGCCCGCGGCGTCCAGCCACGCCCGCACATCGTCGTCCGATTGCAGGCGGTCCCGAGGGCCATCGTCGGATTGCTCGATGGTGTTGATCAGATCCAGCGCCACGTCATCGCCGAGCAGGCGGAAGTCGGGCTTGAGCGTAGTGGCAGTCATGAGATTCTCCACCCACAATGTAACCACTTAATTTTCATCTATCAAGTTACGAAGAGGCTACTCCGGGACAACTATGCTGTGCGGCTTGTTGGCAAACTACAATTCCGCTCGACAGTTTTCACTGCGACGCCATTTCTCCGATCCGTCCCAAGCCTCGCGCCGACCATTCCGCATAAGTGAAATAGCATGCAAATCGCCATTGCCTCCGACCACGCCGGATTCGAACTCAAGGAAATACTGAAGAAGGCCTTCGAGAATGTAGAGTGGCTAGACCTCGGAACCCACAGCGCAGACTCGGTTGACTACCCCGCTTTTGGTTTTGCAATGGGACAAGCCATCACGGACGGCCGAGTCCAAAAAGGCGTCGTGATTTGCGGCTCGGGCATAGGCATTTCGATTGCCGTCAATCGTTTCCCTGCCGCAAGAGCCGCCTTGTGCACAAACGCCACCATGGCTCGCTTGAGCCGCCAACACAACGACGCGAACGTATTGGCGCTTGGAAGCAGAATCATAGGAATCGAGGTCGCGCGCGAATGTGTCAGCGCTTTCCTGGACACTCCCTTTGACGGATCGCGCCATCAGCGTCGAATCGACATGTTGAGCGCAGCAAGCTGACCTCCCAACGGCCTGTCGGCAAGCCACATGTCCTTCGTCCCGTTTTCGGCCCCCCTCCCCGCCCGCGCCCAGATCTGGCGCTTCATGCACAGCCGCCAGCGCTCGCAATTCGCAGGCTCGGATGAACGCATTGTGTTTTACGATGCCCCGCCGGACGAAGCCACCCTGGCCAAGATCGAAGACGCGCATCTATGGGCGCCTCATGGCGACCCGCTGCACGAGTTGCCCGAGCTCATCGCCCGGCTGCCGTCGCTGCTCCATCTGTCCGTCGGTCCCGGCGCCGTCCCAGGCAGCGTTCTTACCGGATTGCGCGCCGACATGCTCCCAGACAGCCTGCGCCATCTTTCCATCCATCCCGAACCCGGCACGTACACCTGGCAGGCCGGCCCGCTGCCCAGGCTGGAAGCGCTGACGGTGGGCGCCACACTGCGGTTCGATCCGGAAGACTTCCCGGCATTGATGTCGCTGTCCATGGTCCCAGACCGGCGCGGCGCGCTGCTGGACCGCGTCTTGAGCCTGCCGCTCCAGGAGCTGAATCTGTGGAACGTGCCGTTCGATTCGTCGGTGTTCGATCGCATCGCGGGGCTGCCGCTTTTAGCGTTAGGGCTGCTGGCGGGTCGCGGATTGAAGACCCTGTCCGGTATCGAGCAACTCGCCGGATTGCGCTCCTTGCGGTTGAAGAACCAGGGTGCGCTGGAGACGATAGGTCCGATTGCCGCACTTGCAGGCTTGGAGCAGCTGGATATTCAGTACTGCAAGCGGATTGCGGACATCGGCGTGCTGGAAGAGCTGACCCGCTTGCAGGAGCTGACGCTGGTCGGCTGCGGCGATGTGGGCTTGGGCGAGTTGGCGCAAACCTTGAATGGGCGCTTGCGGCGCGCCAACATCGCGGCGACGCGATAGCAATGGCGGGCCTGATGAGCATCCTGCACAGACGTTTCCTGGACTTCCTTGCCGCGCGCGGCTGGACCGTATTGCCTTCCGAGTCTGTCTCCGCTCCCATGGCTGCGCCGGCTGGCAGCACTGAACACGCGCTGTTCCTGTCTTTGTACACACAGCTGAGCAGCGCGGACGACACGCGCTGGTTCCTGAGCGCGGCCGACTATGCCGGAACCACCGACAGCGCCTTCGGGCAAGACGCCTTTCGCCAGATGAGCCTGGAGGCCGCCCTCGGCGATGCCGACCGGCAAGAGATCGACGTTTTCTGGGCGCGCCATGTGCCAATCTTCATGAGCGTGGGCGACGATTACGAGTTTCTCGCGATCGACCGGATCTCGGGCCGGATCGTACATGGAGTCGAACCGGAGTTCGAGGCGGTCAGCGAGGTGGCCAGCAGTCTTGATGACCTGTTTGAACAGATGCTTGCGGACGGCGAGGCGGCTGCACTGCTGGGCTGACAGTTCCGGTATATTCAGCCGACTCCCTCCCTTGGTTCCCAGGCCCCTCGATGCTTCGCTCACCGTTTCGTATGCACCGTAACTGCCGCGCCGTGCTTGCGCTTGCCGTCCTGTCCCTTTCGGCCACCCAGGCCGCCGCCACGCCCCGCACCGTCTACGCCGGAACACTGCAAGGCGCTGGCGACATCGTGCTGGAGCTGGACACCGACGCGGCGGCCAATGGCGAATTGACCGGCCGCTACTTCTACGCAAAACGCGGCGTGGACATCCCTCTGCAAGGCAAAAGCGAGGAACTCTTCGAGCCCAAGCCCCTCCAAGGAGGCACGTCGGCTTCCAAGCCAGCGGATCAAGCCGCAAGCTGGCAAGGCACGCGCGACGCCGACGGCTACCGCGGTCTCTGGACCGACGTCCACACCGGCAAGCAACGCCGCTTCGACCTGAAGCAGGTCGCCCAATACGACACGACGCAACTGGAGAAGGACCGAAAGCAGGCCCGCGCCAGTCAGTTCAATCTTGGCGATGTCGATGTCCAGGCAGGCATCAATGCCGTTCGCGCGCCGTACGAAACGCTGAAGCTGGCGGGACACGCCCAGCCCGTTGGCAAGGAAATCGGCCACGGCGTAGTGGCCTATCGCATGTGGCGCGACCCGCGCACCAAGTTCACGTATCCCCGGCTGACGCGCCATCCCGACGCGCAGGTCCTGCAACGCACCAACTATCTGCTGGAACAGCGCCATTGGCAGAAGAGCCTGGGCGCGCTGGACTGCATGGCGTCGGCCTACACCAGCGGCAATCCCGGCGCTGGCACGCTGGGCGGCTTCGATGAGGAAGCGGTGAACGTCACCTGGCTGTCCGCCGCGCTGATGACGGTGACCGAGTCGGGCAGCCTGGACTGCGGCGGAGCGCATCCCTACAACCATTTCGAGCCCTATACCTTCGATCTGCTGCGCGGCGAGTACCTGGACTGGAATCGCGTGTTCGACGCCTATGTGCCGGGCAAGCGCAGCTTTGGCGGGGAAAAGAGTGCTGCCCTGCTCGGGCTGGTGCAACAGGCCGTCAAGGCGGGAACGGAGGCCCCACAGTCCGAGGACCATCCCAATCTGGAAGACTGCGCGGACCTCTGGCCCGACTATCTGGCGCTGGGAGTCCAGGCGCCCGGTGCGCTGAGCCTGTCCGTGTCCGGAGTCGGACACTCGGCGGGCGCTTGCCTGGGCACGCACGCCAGCCTGCCGTTCAAGGCCTTGGCGCCTTATCTGAAGCCGGGCGGACAGGCGTATCTGGTTTCCGACTGAATGGGACGGAGGCTGGTGCGCTTGCCCAGCCTCGGATCAAACACGGCTGGACCGCCCTACTTGCGCTGCGCGAAGTACGCCTGATACCACTTCTGCGTCCTGTAGTCCCCCACGCCACGCGCGAGAGGGCACATCTCGTCTGGGTCCTCATCCGGTCCCAGCCGTGTTCCAACCAGCGTCCAGGTTCGCCTGTCCCGATTGACATATATCTCGGCCTTCCAACCCGCCGTCTGCACGTATTCGCCCGACGGCAATTCCTTTTGTAGCGCCTTCAGCGATTCAGGCAAGGCGTAGCTGCAGAGAGGCTCCCTCTCCAGTCCGTACTCGTCCAGGTTGGGCTTCCCGGGAGAAGCGCCGAAAGCTGGCACGGCGAGCGCCGCGGCCATAAGGGACGTGATGAGTCGGCAACAGGTATTCATGGGCGGACGTCCGGATATCAGTCGGGCGGCAAAGAGAGGGCACTACTACCGTGCCGCGAGCCCCCCGCCGGCCTGAACCATCGTATGCATGCCAGCGCCACACGCGCAAGCCCGCGCTCTCCCTTGGCCGACAGTCAAAGCCAACAGTTCAATCCTTTGGATTCATCCCTAAGGATTCTTGACCACCGGCGCGCCCGGTGGCAAGAATCACACGACGATTGCAACGCCAGGAGTGCATAGCGATGCCGATACCACTCTGCAGATCCGCCGCGTTCGCCATGACGCTCAGCACTCTTGTCGCCGGGAACTCCGCCCTTGCCGCTGAATGGGAACGCGAACGCGATGAGATCGGCTTCTACAAGGAACCGGTGTGCGACTATGGCTTTCGCGTCAAGAGCGCTCTCGTCAATATCGCAAAGCAAGTGCCGACGGGTCTCACAGCAACAAATGCCCAATGGGAGATGGAGGTCTTCAACAATCCCGAATCGAAGAGCTGGACGCTGGTTGGCAAGAGCAGGGCCGGCGATGCCAACCCCTCGAAGCTTTGCCGGATAAGCAGCGGCCAGCAATCGCCATACGAAGAGCAGCCATGGTTCAAGAAGTACTTCGGCAGGTAATTTCGGCTTCGTGCAGAGCCGCTACGCGCTGGAATACGGCGCGTAGCCGGCAATGTCCGCCAGCGGCCAGTATTCGCCTGCCAACCGCTCCCGCGGAAACGAGGTGATGTCGGCAGTGCTCAGGCCCACGCTATCCACAGAAATGATCTGCGTCGCAAGCCGGCGATAGCCCGCGCGGAAATGGTTGGCGCCCTTGATGGCGATCAGCTTGTACGCAGTCACGTCGACACCATGCAAAAAGAATGGCTCTTCGTCGTAGATCTGTTCGGCACGCGAGGCGACGATCACGTCCACGCCCTGGATGACCAGGCGGCACATGGCGCCCAGGTCAAACTTCACGCCTTCGAACATCGAGCCCGCGCGATTGACGAAGCGGCCGTCGGTGATAGCCTTTACATAGGCATGCACGCGCAGCGGCTGTCCTTGGAAGCGGCCCTGCTTGGCGCCCAATGACACGCTGATGGTCGCGCCGACGCCGGCCTGGCGGGCTTGCTCGACCACGGACGCATCGTTGATGGACGCGAAGCAGCAGGTGCCGGGCGTGGGTTTGGCGTCCAGGATGGCGCGCAACAGATAGGTGCCGTCGCCAGGCGTGCCGCCGCCTGGGTTGTCCGCATACTCGTTGACGACGACGGGACCGCGTCCGGCGGCCAGCGCCATGGCGACGCCCTGCTCCGGGCTTGGAAACGATGGCCGGAACGCCTCCCGGTGCTCCCAGATCCATTGCGCGACTTCGTCCGCGCAGCGCTCGGCCAGTTCCTGGTCGCCCGCCGTGGTGCAGACCACGGCCGGGCACGGCGCGGCGATATCCGCAAGGGGAAAGCCGTGGAACCACGAACAGTCGATGACGCCCGGTAGCGCGGCCAGCCTGGCGCAGACGGCGTTGACCTCGGCCGGAATAAAGCCTTCCTGCGTCGTGACGATGTAGGGCAGCATGGGCAGGCGGCGCATGACGGTTACCGGCTTCAGCCGGCCGCCGATGATATCGAGCAGCAGCCCCACCGCTTCGACCGCCCGGTCGTGAAAGTCGGTATGCGGATACAGTTTGCAGGGCAAGGTCAGGTCGCACGCCTGCCGCATGGCCTCGGTCATGTTGCCATGCAGGTCGTAGACGGCGGCGATGGGCACATCGGCGCCGACCAGTCGGCGGACCGCCAGGCACAGGTCGCCCTCGATATCCTCGATGCCGTCGGCAACGCCGGCGCCGTGCAGCGCCAGCAGCACGCCGTCCACCGGCAAGACGGCGTGGATGCCGTCCAGGATCCTGCGTTTCATCTCGGCATAGGCCTGGGCCTCGATCGTGCCCGAGGGCGTGGCCTGGCCGACGAAGGTGTAGACCAGCTCGGCGCCGGTCTGCCTGGCGCCTTCGATGAAGCCGCCGACCTGGTGATTCGATTTGTCGAAGGCTTGCAGTATCTCGTCCTTGCCGTATTGCTCAAACGCGCGCAATGGCGTCTGGCCGGCGAACTCGGCGGCATAGGTGTTGGTTTCATGGATCAGGCCGGCGACGGCGAGTCGCGGCGCAGTGGCTTGAGTGCGTGCCATGGTATGTGTGCCTTGCCTTCAGCGATTGACTTTCTTGGGGTCGAAGCTCAGCGCGATCAGGGCGCTGACCAGGAGCGAGCCGGCGATGATGTAGATGGCGGGCGCGGTGCTGTGATAGATATCGCGGATCCAGCCTATCAGGTAGGGACTGACGAAACCGCCCAGATTGGCCAGGCTGTTGATGATGCCGATCGAGGCGGCCGCGGTGGCGCCGCCCAGGAAGGCGGTGGGCAGCGTCCACATGATCGGCGAGAAGCTGATGATCCCGGCGGCGGCCACAGAAAGCGAGATGACGGCCAGCGTCAAGTTGGTGCCCGCGGATACGCTGGCGACCAGTCCCGCCGCGCCCAGGACCAGGATGAAGACCAGGTGCCAGCGGCGTTCGCGGCGCAGGTCCGAGCTGCGCCCGACCAGGATCATGGCCACCATGGCGACCAGATAGGGAATCGCGCTCAGCAGGCCGATGCGCAGGCCGCCTTCGGCGCCGGCGTCCTTGATCAAGGTGGGCAGATAGAAGCCCAGGGTGTATAGCGCCATCATTGCCGGAAAGGTCATGGCAACGATTTTCCAGATGCGCGCGTCGCGCAGCGCCTGCAACAGCGGCATGTGCTCGCGGCCCGCGTTGTCGGCGGCGATGTCGTGTTCGATCAGCTTGCGCTGTTCCGGCGTGAGCCACGCGGCATCCTGGACGCGGTTGGTCAGGATCAGCAGCACCCCGATGGCCAGCGGAATGGTGGGCAAGGCTTCCAGCACGAACAGCCATTGCCAGCCGGGGTGCCCGCCGACCAGATGGAATCGCTCCATGATCCAGCCCGACAGCGGGTTGCCGATGAGGCCGGCCACCGGAATGCCGGCCTGGAAAATGGCCGTCATCTTGGCGCGGCGGCGATTGGGAAACCAGTAGGTCAGGTAGAGGATCACGCCGGGGTAGAAACCGGCTTCGGCCACGCCCAGCAGAAAGCGCACCGTATAGAACTGCCAGGGCGCGGTGACGAAGGCCATGATGCCGGACAGGATGCCCCAGGAAATCATGATCCGCGCGATCCAGAGGCGCGCGCCCACGCGGTGCATGATCAGGTTGCTGGGCACTTCGAACAACATGTAGCCTATGAAGAACAATCCCGCGCCCAGGCCATAGGCGGCCTCGCTGAACTGCAGATCGGCCAGCATGTTCAGCTTGGCGATGCCGATGTTGATGCGGTCCAGGTACGCGACCACGTAGCAGAGCATCAGAAAGGGTATGAACCGCAGCGCGACCTTTCTGTAGGTCGCGTCTTCAAAGGCTTGCTGGTCCGGGCGCGCGGCGCGGCCGGCGTGGATGGTTGCACTTCCGCTCACAGGTTTTCTCCTCGGTATTTGGTTTTTGTGTGCTGCGGCTCAGGCCGCGCGACGCTGGCTCAGCAGCCTGGCGTGGTTCTGGAAGCCGCGCAGCGCTTCAGGCGGCACCAGCGATCCGCCGGTGGCCCAGATCACGTGCGTGGCTCCAGACATGTCGATGCCTTGGGCATAGGCCCGTCCAGCGGCGGAGCCGTCGAGCCAGCCTGGTCCTGAAACCGCGGCGGCGGCCGACGGTTCGACCTCGACGCCCAGGGTGTCCTTGAGCGCAAGCAGGTTCAGGTAGAGTTCGTCATCCGACACGGTGAAGACGCCGCCGAGCTGGGGCCGCATCAGCGAAGCCACCAATTCCGATGCCTGGCCGACAGCCAGGCCGTCGGCTTCGGTGCGGTTGTCCAGGCCGATGTCGTACACCGACACGGGGCCGTCCGCTTCCGACGCAAGCTGCACCAGAAAGCAAGGCGACGCGACAGGCTCGGCAAAGAAGCAATGCACGTGAGACCCGAGCAAAGCCTTCAGGCCATGACTGATGCCGCCGGGCGCGCCGCCCACGCCGCAGGGGATGTATACGAACAGCGGGTGTTCGGCGTCGACCTCGCGGCCCGCTTCGGCCAATTGTCTGGCCAATCCGCGAGCCGCGGCGGCATAGCCGAAGAACAGCAGCTCGGATTGTTCGTCGTCGACGAAATGGCTGCGCGGCGCGGCCAATGCCTGCGCCCGCCCTGCCGCGACCGCCTCGGCGTAGTCGCCAGCGTGTTCCACCACGCGCACGCCGCGCTTGCGCAGCCGATCTTTCTTCCATTCCTTCGCATCGGCGGACATGTGGACCACGGCATCGAATCCCAGCGCGGCCGCCATGACGCCGATGCTCATGCCCAGGTTGCCGGTGCTGCCCACGGTCACGGCATACTGGCTGAACACCGCGCGGGCCTGCGGCGTCGCCAGGACGCGCCGGTCCGTCGCCGCGTCCTTGAGCAAGCCATGCTCCAGCGCAATGGATTCGGCAATGGCCAATACCTCGTGAAAACCGCCACGCGCCTTGATCGATCCGGCGACAGGCAGCTCGTCATCACGCTTGAGATACCAGCTGCCCGACGCGGCAGCGCCGCCCAGCGCCTGTTGCAGCGGCTGGGCGGACATCAGCCGGGACTCGATCTGCCCGCCTGATGCGGCCAGCTCGGGAAACAGCGCGGCCAGCAGCGGCGCGCAACGCGCCAGGCGGCTTTCCGCCTCGTCGATCAGGTCCAGCGATGGCGCCGATGCGGGCAACGGCCCGCCCCTTGCGGGGTTGAGCCATAGCAAAGGCGTTCTTGATTGAAGATTTTCTAATAGCTGGGGATCGAAATCGGCGGTCATCGTGGACTTGCGGGTTGATGGTTCGGCGCAAATCGTAGATTCCGCAGGCGTGCAAGAATAGCGATCATTTCTAATTCAGCCATTAGCTTGACTTATGCCTGCCCATTTCGACTCCACGCTGCTGGGCGCCCTGCGCTGCTTTGACATGGCCGGCCGCCATCTCAGCTTCACCCGGGCGGCGGCGGCCATGAATCTCACGCAAAGCGCGGTGAGCCAGCAGATCCGTCAGTTGGAAGACCGCCTGGGCTACCTGCTGTTCGTGCGCCAGCAGCGCGGGCTGAAGTTCACGTCCAAGGGCGAAACGCTATTCGCGACGGTCAGCCGCGCGCTTGCCGATATCCAGCAGGAAATCGAGCGGCTGGGCCTGCCGGCGTCCGCGCTGCAGGTCAATTGCCTGCCGTCCTTCGCGCTGCAATGGTTGATGCCGCGCCTGACGGAATTTCATCGATTGCAGCCGGATGTGTCGGTGCGGCTGAAGGCGGAGTTCCAGCCGCTGGACCGCAAGCTGATGGAGGAGGAAGACATAGACATCGCCATCCGCTATGACCCGGCGCACTACAGCCATGTGCAAGCGGATGCCTTGCTGGACGAGTATCTGCTGGTGGTCGCGACGCCCGAGTACCTGGCCGCGCACCCGGCGTTTCGCGCCGGCAAGTCCATCGATGGCGTCGAGTTCCTGCACGACGCCTCGCCTTGGGTCGGGGCTGCGGAGTTCATCGAGTGGCGCACCTGGATGCAGGCGCACCGGCCCGGATGGATCCGCCACCTGGAGGGCCCTCAGTTCAACCTGGCCAGCCTGGCCATCGGCGCCGCGCTGAATCATCAGGGCGTGGCTATCGGGCGCAGCGCAATGGTCTACGACGAGATCCGCAGCGGACGGCTGGTCGACGTGTTCGGCAAGCACGCGCACGCGCCGGCGCGCTATGTGCTGCTGTCGCGCCGGCCTGAAGAGCGGCGCACCCGGATCTTTTCCGACTGGCTCAAATCCGAGTGCCGCAACTTCGACGACCAGCGCTCGGCGCTGATCGGGTGCGCCCGCGGGTAGCTCTCCGCTCAGAAGCGATACGCCACGCCTGCGCTGAACGACCTGCCGTTGCCGGGCAGGAAGATCGGCATCGCGGGCGTCGCCGTATTGCGGATGGCGTAGCTGCTGGCATAGGTCTTGTCCGTCAGATTGTCGGCCTGCACGTACCCGCTCCAGTGCGCATCGTGCTCGTAGGCGACCTTGAAGCCCAACAGCGCGTAGGCGTTCTGCTGCGTGCCCGGCGCATTGGCGTGATTGGTTTCGGTGTCGCTCATCAACCAGCGCAGATTGGGACCGAAGCGCCAGCCGCCCAGACGGTACATCACCTCCGCGCTGAGCAGGTGACGCGGCACGCCGGCGATGCGGTTGCCCTGGTACTCGCCACTGCGGAAGCGGAAGTCGCTGAAGGTGTAGGCGATGCGGTAATCGAACAGGCCTTCGCCCGGCGCGGGCAAACTGCCGTTGATGCCGGCTTCGATGCCCTGGTGGCGGGTGCGGCCGGCGTAGTTGTAAGTGCCTGCCGGCGTGCCGTTGGCGTTGGTGACGGACATGAGTTCGTCTTCGACGTTGCTGCGGTACAGGGACACGGTCCAGTTCAGGTCGCGGCCAGCGACGAGGACCGTGCCGTCTCCGCCGATTTCATAGGTCAGCGCGCGCTGCAGGTCGAGCTTGCTCATGGACGTGACCGCGGTGGCCGGGTTCATGGGCGCGGGCACTTCGCCATTGACGATTTCCCAGAAGGTGGGAGCTTCGTTGCTGCGGCTGATGTTGGCGTACCAGCGCTGGGCGGCGGCAGGCTGCCAGATAATGCCCAGGCGCGGCGTGGCGTAGTTCCAGTCCTGATCCAGGGTCTTGCCGCTGTTGCGTTCGCGCGCGTCGCGCACGGCCTGGGTGTACTTGAGGTCGCCGATCAGGCTCAACTGTTCGGTCACATGCCAATCCAGGCCAACCAGCGCGCTGCGGTTCTCGGCCTTGAGGTCATAGGCGCCGAAGCGTTGCAGACGGCGGCCGTCGGCGGGTCGTATGGCGTAGAAGTCGCGGTCCATGTCGCTGCGCTGCCAATCGAGCGCGACGCGGTAATCCACGCTGCCGGCCTTGCCGGCCAATTGCCAAACCAGGCCGTAGGTATCGCCGTCCGTGACGTTGGCGACCTGGGGATTGGTGAAGTCATCGTTGGTGCGTTGCCAATAGATGCCCGCGGTCTGGTTGAGCGCGTCCGTGCCCCAATAGCTGCGGTTGGCGATGCGGAACTGGCTGGTGTCGCGGTGCGGATCGCGCTTGTACACATTGTTGGCCAGGTCCAGCGGCGTAGTGCCGTCGCCCAGCACGCTGCGCGGATCCTGAAGCATGCGGGCCTTGGGCACGGGTTGGGGAATATCGAACTTGAGGTCCGTGTAGGACAGGTAGGTGCGGTTTTCAAAGGTGCCGCGGCGAAAGCCCAGGTTGCCCTGGAAGCTTGAGCGCTCGGACGAAGAATGGTGGCGGTAGCCGTCGGACTTGTCATAGCCGAAACTGAAGCGGCCATCCATGCGCTCGCCTTCAAAGCCCTTGGATAGCGTGAGATTGCGGGTGCCGAAGCTGCCGGTTCCCAGGCGGATGACGTCGCTCTGGGTGCCGGTGAGAGACTGGAAATCGACCTCCCCGCCCAGCGTGGTCGCGCCCGGCGACAGCGCGTTGGCGCCGCGCCGCACCGTGACCAGGGCGGCGTTGCGCGGTTCCAGCAGGCTGATGATGAAGGAACCGTCGGCATCGTTGAGCGGCAGGCTGTCCTGCATCAACAGGATGCCGCGACTCAAGGGATTGCTCTGGATGCCCGAACCGCGGATGTTCAGGCGCGGCTGATCCAGCCCGCCGAAGAATTCCTGCACGATGACGCCGGGCTGATAGTCCAGCGCGTCGCGCAGGGTAATCAGGCGTACCTCCTGCTGCGGCTGGGCCAGATTGGTGCCGCCGGGCACGGTCTGCAGTTCGGCCTCGGCCTGCTGCGGACCGGGGTCGAGGGCGCGCGTCAGGGATTGTCCCGATACAACCACAGGCGCCAGCGAGGGGACGACTTGGTTGGCCGGGGCCACGCGGAGCTGGCCGGCTTCCTGGCCAAGGGCGGTGGACAGGCCGAGGGCGCTGAGAGTGAGGCTGGACGCCAGTTGGCGCAGGACGGGGGACGTCATGGGAGTACTTCCGCGTAGAGCTGAATGGGCTGGGTTACCAGGACAGATGGAACATGGCTTTGGCCAGCAAGACGATGCCGGCCATGTGACAGAAGACGCTGAGGTGCACGCGCCGGCGCAGCGCGCTGTGCAGACGCTGGCGCCGCGCCAGCGTCATGGCCGTGACCACATGGACCAGCACGCTGGCGGCGAGCGCGATCTTGATCGACAACAGCAGGCCGAAGGGCGAACTACCGGGGCTGGCAAGCGCGCCGCGGTACTGCCAGGCCATGCCCAGGCCAGCCAGGTACAGCACGGCTACCGCCCAGGGCACCACGGCGCGCACGCGCGGGCCAAGCTGGCCGCCCAGCGCGCGGCGCACGTCGGCAGGCAGGCGCTTTTGCACCGGTTCCAGAAACAGCACCTCGAAGGTCACGGTGCCCACGAAGACGAAGGCGGCGCACAGGTGCAAGACGAGCAGAAAAGGATAGGTATTCATGGAGAGTCCGCTATCGAAAAACAGGAAATCGGGTTGGACGCATGCTTCAGGGCTGCCCGCCCGCCGCCAGCAGCAGCTCGCGCAAGCGTTCCGCGTCGGTGTTGGGAATGCCGCCCGGCGCGCCATTGCCGGAAGACTCCAGCGGACTCTCCAAAGCGATGGGCGTGACGTTCCCCCGATGCACCATGACGCAACGGTCGACCAGCCCCAGCAGTTCCCCTGGGTCGTGGCTGATGCACAGCAAGGCCGCGCCGCTGCGGGCCAGTTCCTCGCCGCAGCAAGCGGCGAGCTGGCGGCGCAACGCCGGGTCCAGCGCGCTGAAGGGCTCGTCCAGCATCAGCAGGTCTGGGGTCAGCGCCAGGGCGCGGGCCAGCGCGACGCGCTGCGCCATGCCGCCGGACAGCTCGCCCGGCCAGGACTGCATGGCGGCGTCCAGCCCCACCCGAGCCAGCCATTGCGCGGCCAGGGCGCGAGCCTGGCGCGGCGCGTGTCCGGCCCCGCGCAGCGGCAAGGCGACGTTGTCCAGCGCGTGCCGCCACGGCAACAGGCGCGGTTCCTGGAACATCAGCAGGGGATGGCGAAAGCCATTGCGCAAGGTTCCGCCGCTGGGCCGGACCAGGCCGGCCGCCAGGCGCAGCAGGCTGCTCTTGCCGGCGCCGCTGGGGCCGATCAGCCCCAACCGTTCGCCGGGGCGCAGGCGCAGGTTCACGTCCTGCAGCACGGTCTGCGCGCCGTAGCGCAGCGACAGCGATTGCATCTCAAGCATGGCTAGGCTCCATCCAGCGGCCCAACCGGCGCTGCAAGGGTTGCAGGAAGGCGAATTCCAGCAAGGCCACCAGGCCCAGGATCAGCAGGACCCAGGCGAACAGTTCAGCGGTGTCGAAGGTGCTGCGGGCGTTGGCCAGCGCATAGCCCACGCCATTCTCCGCGCCCAGCACTTCGGCCATCACCACCAGCCGCACGCCGCCGCAGGCAGCGATCAGCAGAGCCGCCAGCAGCGGCGCGCTGAGCGCCGGCAGATACAGATGGCGCAGGCGCAGCCAGGGGCCATAACGGTAGACGTGGGTCATCTCGATCAGCTTGCGGTCCACGTGCAGCATGCCCTTGACCGTATTGACGTACATGCCGGGCGCCATCATCAGCGTCGTAATGAAGATCACCATGGGCGACCCCAGGCCGAACCACAGCATGGCCAGCACCACGACCACCACCGGCGGCATGGCCATCAGCAGCCAGCGCAGCGGTTCAATCAAACCGCGCAAGCGCGCGCTATGTCCGGCCAGCACGCCCAGCGCGAAGCCGATGGACGCACCCGCCAGCACTCCTATGCCGATGCGTATCAGGCTGACGCCTGCGTTGGCGAAGAACTGTGGGCTGCGCACCAGCGGAACGACAGCGCGCAGCGCTTCCCATGGCGTGGCCATGAGCAGCGGACCGAGCTGCCGTGCAGCCACGTGCCAGGCGAGTAAAAGCAGCAGCACGCCGGCCGCGCTCCAAGCGCGCGAGGTCCGCGCAGATGCACCGGCGGCGGGACCTTTGGAATAGGTTGTCATCGGACCCTCATGGTCCGTAGAAGCCAACGGGTGGCAGGCCACCCCCGATGGCTTGCGGAAAACGGCCGGCCAGCAGGCGGTACAGTGCCTCCAGTTCGGGGCGCGCGTCGCGGGCGCTGCGGCTCTGCAGGCGCGTGCCGCGAATGGCGGTCTCGATCGCCGCCAGGGGCAGATGCGGCAGATGCTCGCGCACCAGCGCGGCGCAGTCGGCGGGATGCTCGACGCACCAGCGCGCGGAGGCCGCGTAGGCCTGGTCCACGGCGCGGCATAAAGCCGCATCGCCCGCCACGCGGGCCGCCGCCATGACGCCGGCCTGCGGCAGCGTGGGCTGCGCGGGAAAGGCGGCGCTCCAAGCCTGTTCCAGGCTTTGGCCGCGATGCAGCGCCGGCGCCCCTGCGGTCTGTTCAGCCCGCCACAACAGCAGCGAGGCCATGGGCTCGACCAGCAGCGCCTGCCCTGCCTGGCCATTGAGCATCAGCGCGATGGCGTCCTGTCCATCGCGGGTACGGCGCAAGGCGACCGGCGCCAGGCCGCGCGCGGCATGCGCTTCCAGCAGAGTATCCAGCAGTACGGCCGGCAGATCGCGTTGAAACGGCGCCACCAGTTCGCGGCCGGCCAGATCGTCGAAGGTCCGCACGGCCGGATCGCGGCTGACCAGCCACAGAATGCCCCATACGGAGATATTCAACAGGCGCACAGGCATGCCGCGGTTGTGCAGCAAGGCCGGCAGCGTGCTGGGAGCGGCGCTGAAGTCCAGCTCGCCGTTCACCAGCAGCGTGCGCAGTTGATCCGGCGTCTGCCACAGGCGGAAACGTAGCTGCCCGGCGTGATCCGCCAGCGCGCCGGTGGCCGCCATGTGCATCAGGGGATAGCTGACCACGGCGCCGGGGCCTGCCAGCGTCAGGACGGTGCGGCGATCCGGCAATGCCGCACGCAGGGTTCCCGTCGCGGGCAAAAGCGCAGTTCCCAGGGCAGCCGCGCAGAAGCGGCGGCGCATGTGCAAGTCGTTCATTGAGTTTCAAATAAGAATTGTTATCGTTTAAGATTCTCCCATTCACACTGAAAGACCCAGAATGACAAATATCAATCTGGCCGGCGCGGCCGTAGTGGCATTGCTGGCAAGACATCCGCTGCTGCACGGCCTGCCCCCAGGCATGGACCAGGAAGTCGCGGCCGACCTGCTGCGCGGCGCCAGTCCGCTGCGGGCCGAGGCAGGGCAGATCCTGTTTGGCGAAGGCGACGAAGCCTCCAGCTACGTGCTGATAGAAAGCGGCCAGGCCGAGGTCATGCGCTACAGCTACAACGGCGACGAACGCGTATTCCGGGTCTTCGAGCCGGGCCAGTTGATGGCGGAAGCGGCCATGTTCATGCCTCACGGCCGCTACCCCATGCAGGCTCGCGCCCGCAGCGCCCTGCTGGGTTGGCGCCTGGGCCGGCGACAGTTGCACGATGCTTGCCGCCGCTGGCCGGATCTGGCGCTCAAGCTGCTGGCCGCGCTCAGCAAGAGCCTGTACGACCAGGTGAACAAGGTCGACTGGATGACTTCCAGCTCGGCGCCCGAGCGGCTGGCCAACTACCTCATGGGCCTGCATGAGCGCCAGGGCGCCGCGCTGACGCTGCCGCTGAACCAACGCCAGCTTGCCGCTCACCTGGGCATCCGCGCCGAAACCTTGAGCCGCCTGCTCAACGACTGGCAGACGCAGGGCTACATCAGCGGCAAGCGCCGCCAATGGGCAGTGCATGACTCAGCGCCTCTGGCCAGGCTGGCGACGACGGCGAAGCGGCCGTTCTAACGGTTGGCCGGGCTGGGCCGGCGCCGCGCAGTGGCCTGTGATGATTCCAGCCGCGGCGCCAATGACTTTCGTCATCGGCGCCGCGGCGGTGCGCGTCGGACAATGCGGGCAGATCCTCTCCCCTGCTCCCATGTCCGAATCCGTTCCTCCCCCTGCGCCTGTTCCGGCTGCCCCCCCGATCACCGAAGCAGACATCCGGCAACTGGTGCACCGCTTCTATGCGCAAGTGCGCCGGGACCAAACGCTGGGTCCGATATTCAATTCCCGCGTGGCGGACTGGGACCACCACCTGGACCTGTTGTGCGATTTCTGGTCGGCGCTGCTGCTGGGCACGCGCCGCTTCAAGGGCGCGCCTATTCCCGCGCATGCGCGCATCCCGGATCTTTCATGGCCTCTGTTCCAGCGCTGGCTGGCCCTGTTCCATGGAGTCACCGGCGGGCTCGGCCGGCCGGCCTTGCAAGCCCAGGCCGACGCCATGGCCGAACGCATCGCGGCCAAGCTGTGGAGCGTGTGGCAGCAGCGCCAAGATCTGCCGAGCCTGCCCGACTCGCTGCCTGAAGGCGTGCGGCCCTACCGCGACAGTCCGGTGTTCACGCCCGACAACCTGCCGGCCGGCTTGCGCACCGCGCACACGACCAAGGCCGGCACGTGGGGCTTGTTGAAGGTGCACGCCGGCGTGCTGCGCTATACGCTGGATGATCCGCCGCACGCCGTAGCGGTGCTGACGGCCGGGCAGCAAGTGCTGATAGAGCCGCAGGTGCGGCACCATGTGGCGTTCGAACTACCGGGCAGCTTTCAGATCACGTTCTGCCGAGCGGACGGCCCGGAAGACGCCGCCTGACCGGAATCGCAGAGGCGGCGCCACCGCGCCGCACTCTTCCGGGCTCCCTTTTCTTCAGGCGGCTGCGGCGCTCAAATGTTCATAGAGAATCGCCGCCCCTATCCCCATCAGCGCCATCCCGCCCAGGATCTCGGCCCGCTTGCCCGCGACGCTGCCCAGCACGCGTCCCAGCATCACGCCTATCGTCACCATCAGGGTAGTGGCCAGTCCGATGGCAATGGCTGCGACCACGATGTTCACGTCGACGAATGCCAGCCCCACGCCCACGGCCATGGCGTCGATGCTGGTGGCGAAGCCGGTTGCGGCAAGCAGCCAGAAAGAATGGCGGGTGACGGGTTCGGCATCTTCGTCCTCTTGCTTGAGGCCGTTGCGTATCATCAGCAAGCCCAGAATACAGAGCATCGCGAAGGCGATCCAATGGTCCCAGGCAACCACATACCTGGCCGCAACGGAGCCCAGCGCCCAGCCTATCACTGGCGTGATGGCTTCGATCACACCGAAGATCAGCCCGGTGCGCAGGGCTTCCGGAAATCGGGGTTTATGCAGCGCGGCGCCTTTGCTGATGGCCGCGGCGAAGGCGTCCGTGGACATGGCGAACGCGAGAACGATGATGGCGATGGCATTCATTTGAGGAAAGATCCAACTGGGCGGAAACGGCACGGATCCTCCGCGCCGCCCAGCGTCGCGCGAAAAATCCGTGGTCTCGCCAAGCGTGAATGCCGCTTGCGCCATGGCCGGAGTAGCCAAGAATGTTGACGCAAGCCCCCGCGGAACTGGCCGCGGGGAGGCTACTCCCCAAAGAGTAAAGGCAGTCTAGCAGAGCCTGCCGACCGGTGTGTTACAGCGCTATTCCCCGCGTATCCCCGCCTTCTCGATCACCTCCTTCCAACCTTTCGCCTCTCTGTCCACCCACGCCGCGGCCTGCGCCTTGCCCGCGAACGGTCCGCGCATGCCCAGCACGGCCATGCTCTGCTGGAACTCCGGCATGGCATAGACCTTGGCCAGCGTATCTTCCCAGACCCGCGCGATTTCCTTGGACGTCCCCTTGGGCGCCATCACCAGGAATGCAAACGACACGTCATAGTTCTTCAGCCCGGCCACGCCCGATTGCGCCGCGGTGGGGACTTCAGGCAGGTCGGCGTCGCGTTCCTTGCCCGATACCGCCAGCGCTTTCAGCTTGCCCGCCCGCACATGCGGCAGAACCCCTGGCGTGGCGAGAAAGGCGGCCTGTATCTGGTCGCCCAGCAAGGCATTCACAGCCGGAGCGTTGCCGCGATACGGCACGTGCGCGACTTCCATGCCAGCTGCGAGCCTGAGCTTTTCGAAGGCGAGGTTGCCGGGACTGCCATAGCCGGCGGAGGCATAGGTGATGCGATTGGCTTTGGCGTAGCGCAGGAATTCGTCCAGCGTGTTGATGCCGAGCTCGGGACGAACCGCCAGGGCCAGGCCAAAGGAGCCGGCCAGGCTCAGCGGTTCCAGCCGTTGGGTGACGTCCTTGTCCAGGCCCTTGAAGATGTAGGGATTGACGGTCATCAGCGTGTCCAGCGTCATCAGCAGCGTGTAGCCGTCTGGTGCTGCCTGGGCCACGGACTGGGCGCCAATATTGCCGGAAGCGCCAGAGCGGTTTTCCACGACGATGGTCTGGCCCAGGATCTTGCCCGCGTGCTGGGCGATGGCGCGGGCTTCGAGGTCCAGCGGACCGGCGGGCGGGAAGTTGACAATGAGGCGGACGGGACGCGCGGGGTAGTCGGACGCCATGGCAACCGAGGTTCCGGCCGCAAGCAGCGCCGTACAGAACAGCAAGGACTTGATCATGCTTTCTCCTGGGTGGCGCCGACCCCGAGGCCGGCACCGTTGCGGGGCATCAGGCAATGGCGCTGGGATGCGGACTGGTCTCGGCGTGGCGGATCATGCTGCGCGACAGCTCCAGCAGCAATTCGGCGCGCAGCGCGCTGGCGGCGGGGTCGTCCCACAGATTGCGCAGCTCGTGGGGATCTTCGCTCAGGTCATAGAGTTCGCCCCAGGCCGCATCGGCATAGACGCTGAGACGGTGGCGCGCGGTCTGCAAGGTGCGCATGCGGGTGCGGCCGGGAAAGCCGAACATGGTGCGCTGGCCTTCTTCCTCGATCAGCACCGCATCGCGCACGGTGTCGGCCTCGCCAGACATGAGGGGCAGCAGGGACGCGCCCTGCATGCCGTTGTAGGCCGGCAGGCCGGCGCGCGCCAGCACGGTGGCAGCGATGTCGGCCGTGGAGCACAGCGCCTGGCTGCGCGGCGAGACCGGAGCTGCCTGCGGATCGCGCCAGATGAACGGCGTGCGTATCAGGCTCTGATAGTGGATCGGCCCCTTGAGCAGCAATTGGTGGTCGCCGAAGTAATCGCCATGGTCGCTGGTGAAGATGACGACGGTGTTGTCGTCCAGCCCGTTCTCGCGCAGCGCCTGCATAACGCGGCCTATCGTGGCGTCGATATGGCTGATGGAACCGTAGTTCAGCGCAATCGCCTCGCGCGCCTCGCGCTCGGTGCAGGCAAAGATCGCAGGCGTGTGCTTGACGGCCTTGCCCTGGTCGCGCTGCTGGTGCATCCAGGCCACGTGCGGCGGCGGATGATGGCCCGGCGCGGCGCTGGCATGGAAGGACTCCGGCAGGATCACGTCGTCAGGCTGGTACATGTCCCAGTATTTGCCGTGGGGCGTGTAGGGATGGTGCGGATCGGGAAATGAGCACTGAATGAAGAAAGGCTTGCCGCTGGCGGCATGCTCGCGCAGTTGCGCGATGGTCTGGTCGCCGACGTACGCGGTGGTGGAGCATTCCTCAGGCACGCGGGTGCGCCAGGCCTGGTGATGTTCCGTCAGCACAAAGCCAGGTGCGGGCAAGGCGTGTTCAGGGCCCCACAGACGCCGCGCTTCGGGGTGTTCCCACGCCAGCCAGCGCTCGTAGTGGCCCCAAACCTGGTCACCGTGGTCCACCGCCAGCGCCACGCGCTCGAAGCCATAGAACGGCATGTCAAGGTCATGCCTGGGATCCGTGCGCCATAGCGGCCCCCATTCCTGGTCGTAGTTGCCGGGCTCGGCGGTCCAGGCCTCGCCGCGAGCGCCATCACCCGCCGGCGGCCAGATGGCGGGCTTGCCGGTCATGTTCTGCAAATGCGACTTGCCGATCAGCGCGGTGGCATAGCCCGCGCCGCGCAGGCGGTCAACGAAGGTGGTGGCGCGCTGCGACAGCGGAATGCCGTTGTGGCGCACGCCATGCACCGAGGGCATGCGGCCGGTCATCAGGGTGGCGCGGTTGGGCATGCAGATGGGCGACGCCACATAGAAGCGGTCCGCTGACCAGCCCTGCCCCGCCAGCGCGTCCAGTTCCGGCGTGCGCAGCATGGCATTGCCATAGCTGCCCAGATGGTCCGCGCGCTGCTGATCCGTGATGAATAGCAGGAAATTCGGCTGCATCGTGTCTCCTCGCCGCCGGCTTTGCGCCGGCTTGGCTCTGTTGTCAGGCCATTATGTGCAGGGGAGACATAAATTGATAATGAATTAATATTACCGAGCCATAACCGTGAATTTATGTCTAAAGGACGCACGCATGGACTGGACCCACCGCATCCGCCTGCGCCACCTGGCCATCCTGGTGCGCCTGTGCGAAACCCGCAACCTGAGCCAGGTCGCCGCGGAACTCAACATCACGCAGCCCGCGTTGTCGAAGTGGCTCAAGGACCTGGAAGAAGACATCGGCCTGACGCTGTTCGACCGTCACGCACGCGGCATCGAGCCCACGCACTACGGCCTGGAATTGCGCACTCACGCACGCGAGATCCTGGGCAAGCTGGGACGCGCCCAGGACACCATGGCGCAATTGGCCCGCGGCGCCACCGGCACGCTGGCGGTCGGCGTCACGCCCAACATCGCGCCGGTGCTGCTGCCGCCCAGCATCCAGCGCTTCCGCGAACGCTATCCCCGTGTGCTGCTGCGCCTGGCAGAGAACACGCTGGACTACCTGCTGCCCTTGATGCAGGAAGGCACCTTCGATGTACTGGTGGGGCGTCTGGAGCAGCACTCGCTGCCGCGCAACCTGCACTACGAAGAGCTGTACGGCGAGCCCATCTGCCTGGCCGTGGGTACAGCGCACCCGCTGGCGAAAAGGCGCAAAGTGACTTGGCAGGATGTGCAGGAGTATCCCTGGATCGCGCCCGGCGACTCGACGCCCATGCGGATCCGCATCGATTACGAACTGGCGCTGGCCGGCCAGCCCACGCCCTGGCATCAGGTGGAATCGTCGTCGGTACTGGTCAATGTGGCGCTGCTGGAGGGATCGGACCTGGTGCTGCCGATCTCGGAGCGGCTGGCACGGCATTTCGCGAAGCAGCACATGATCAAGGTACTGCCGCTGCCGATGCGCAGCCGGGGGATCACAGGCATGGTGTGGCGCGATGCCGCGCTGGCATCGGAGCATGCGGCGTACTTCATGGAGTGCATGCGGCTGGCGCGGTGACCGTCATGGAAAATGGCAGATAATTCACGGGACTCGCCGCCGCGGATCCAATGGCGGACGCGCCGGCGCACGGCCGGCCCTGAACGGAAATTTCCATGACCCAATCCGAATACCAGATCGAACTGCTGCGCATCCTGCGCGCCCACGGCGCCGCGGCCAACGCCACGCTGGCGGCGCTGATCGCCGCCCTGCCGCCCAAAGCGCGCGAGATCCACTTCGTGGTGTTCCCAGACCAGGACGGCGAAGGCACGTTTTCCGTGGTTGCCAGTCTGGAAGGTCCGGACCTGTTCGTGCTCAACAAGGCCATCGAAGGTCACCGCTACCTGTTCGACGTCCGCCATACGGAAGACGGCATCGAACCCGAGGTGCCCCTGTTCGCGTCGGACGAAGCTGGCTTCAACGTGCAGGACGTCATCGTCGACACGGCGATGCAGTGGGTGGCGGAACTGTGGGCAGCCAGCGGCCAGGGCCGTTCGCCGCTGCCCGGGCTGGCGTATGGGGAAGAAGGCTACGGAACGCGCGAGCCGCTGGTATTGCCGGCATAGGCTGCGTCGGCTGCCCTTATCGGGCGTACAGCTCGTCGCCAGCGCGAACCGCGCTCACCAGGTCACATAGAACATGGCCTTGGCCAGCACCACGATCAGCACCATGTGGCAGAACACGCTGACATGCATGCGCCGGCTCAAGGCCCCGGTAAGGCGCTGGCGCCGCGCCAGCGTCAGGGCGGTGGCGACATGGACCAGCACGCTCAAGGCCAGCGCGATCTTCAGCGACAGCAAGAGGCCGAAGGACGAGGCGAACGGATCGGCCAGCGCGCTGCGATACTGCCAGGCCAGGCCCAGGCCGGCCAGATACAGCACCACCACCGACCAAGGCAGCACGGCACGCACGCGCGGCGCCAACTGGCTGCCCAGCGCACGGCGCACGTCAGGCGACAGGCGCTTGTGCACGGGCTCCAGGAACAGCACCTCGAAGGTGACGGTGCCGACAAACAGGAAGGCGGCGAGCAGGTGCAGAATGAGCAGCAAGGGGTAGGTGTTCATGGCTGCGTGTGGGAAAGACCATCAGTCAGGATTGTCTCATCCGCGCCGTTCGCTGCAACATGACAAACATCAAACGTCCCCTGCTGGCACGGGACGCTCCCCCGACGCCTGACTCTCACCGCCCCCGCAGCCCCGTTCAGAACTTGTAGCTCACCTTCATCCAGACGTTGCGGGGCGTCCCGTAGTTGTAGCCGTTGTAGCCCCCCAAGCCACTGTAGTAGTACTTGTCGGTCAGGTTTTCCACGTTGACGGAAGCGGAAACATGCTTATTGAAGTCATAGCGCGCCATCAGGCCAAACAAGGTGACGCCGCCCTGGGTGGCGCGTCCCAGGCCGCTGGCCTCGTCGTAGTAGATGCTGCTCTGGTAGCTGACGTTGCCGCCGACCGTAAGCTTGTTCCACTCGCCCGGCAGCCGGTAGCTGGCAGCAAGGCGGAACAGCCGCTGGGGCGTGCTGGGCAGCAGCAAGCCGCCTTCGGCGTCGCGCTTGGCAAAGTAGGTATAGCCGCCCATCAGCTGCAAGCCGGGCGCCACTTCGCCGGCCAAGGTCAGCTCGAAACCCTTGCTGCGCGCGCCCTTGACCGCGCGGTAGGGCGTGCTCCCGTCCGGCAGCGGTGGGCTCGACGGGTCCTCGACCGCGACGTTTTCCTCCTGGGTACGGAAGATCGCGAAGCTGGAGTTCAGTTTGCCGTCCAGGTGTTCGCCCTTCAGGCCGATTTCATAGTTCTGCCCGGTCTGCGGCGGCAGCACCACATTGCTGGCGTCCCGCGACGTGGTGGGAATGAAGATCCGGGTATAGCTGGCGTAGGCGGAGAAGTCCTTGCTTACGTCCACGACCACGCCGGCATAGGGCGTGAAGACGCCGTTTTCCTTGGCGGTCGGGTTGGTGGTCCAGAGATTGGCGGGGCCGTTGTAGGACGATGAATTTTCTTCGTACCACGTAGTCCGGGCGCCGAGTATCACCGACACCGGGTCCGCAACCTTCAGCCGCGCCGAACCATAGATGGCGGTTTCCTTCGCATCCAGGAAAGTGTTGAAGAAGGTGTAGGGCATGGACGGCTTGGGGACGTCGCGCAGCTCGTAGAAATTCACGGGGCGGCGGTCCCAGCCGGCAGGGTTTGCCGAATTCAGATTGAGTTCGCTGGTGTAGCGGTTGTAGCTCATCCCCAACACGGCGCGGTGTTCCCTGCCAAACGCCTGGAATGGCCCTTCGGCGTAGATGTCGAAGGATTTGTTGGTCGAGTCTGCCGGGTTGTCGCGCAGTTCGATGGTGGAGGCACCCGACGGATCTATGGGCCGGTACGCCAGCAGATAGCCCCAGGCCGCTCTTCTTTCATTCTTCAAGCGGCTGGCATCCATCTTGATGTGCCAGCCGCTGCTGAAGCGATGGTCCAGGGTGGCGAATATCCGGTCCGTGTACATGTCCCATTGGCTCCAGGGCGTCACGGGATTGAAGGACCGGGGAAGGTTGGTGCGCGTGCCGTCGCTGTAGAACAGTGGCGCCTGGCCGAAATTGGCGCCGTCGATGGCGGTCTTCTGGTGCTCGTAGCCCAGGCTGACCGTGGTGCCCGGCAGGATGTCGGCTTCCAGAATGCCATAGAAGACATCGTCGGACCGCTTCTTGTAGTCGATGAAGCTGTCGCCCGCAGTGCGGGCGGCAACTACCCTGGCGCGCAGCGTGCCGGCGCTGTTCAGCGGGCCGCCCAGGTCCACTTCCGCGTTGTAGCTGTTCCAGCGGCCGACGCCGGCGGTGACATGCCCCGCGAATTCCGATGTGGGGCGCTTGCGCACCAGATTCACCGAACCGCCAGGCTCGCCCACGCCGTTGAGCAGGCCCGCCGCGCCGCGCACGACTTCCACCCGGTCATAGATGGCGGTGTTGATCATGCCCGCTTCGGCGGACGGCGTTTTGAACGACAGCGTGGGTACGCCATCGAGCATGGTGTTCAACGCGAAGCCGCGCGAAGTGAATTGCACGCGCTCATCCAGCCGGTCGACGGCGATGCCGGGCGTCTGGCGCAGCACCTCGTCCAGCGTGTTCAGGTTCTGGTCGTCCATCTGCTGGCGCGTGACGACGCTGATGGATTGCGGGGTTTCGCGCAGCGACAGCGGCATGCGGGTGGCGGCGCTGGTCGCCGGCACCGTGTAGGAGCCCGTGCCTTCGGAGGGACCTTCGTCGCCCGCGCCGGTGACGGTCACGGCGGGCAAGGCCGTGACCTCGCTCTGCGGCAGTTTGCGCAGGGTATAGCCGCCGTCGGCGCGGCGCGCCGGCTCCAGGCCGCTGCCGGCCAGCAACTGGCGCAGCCCGTCCTCGAAGCCATAGCTGCCGCGCAGTCCGGGCGATTGCAGGTCGCGCGTCAGGGCGGGATCGAACGACAGCAGGACGCCGGCCTGGGCGGCGTAGGCCGAAAGCGCCGCGCTGAGCGGTCCGGGCTCGATGGCCACGCTGATCTGCCCGGCAGGCGCCTGCGCATGAGCAGGCGACACTACCCCGGCCAACGGCAGCGCGAACGCGCCAGCCGCGAGCAGTGCAGGAAGGGAAACGCTTGTGCGCAACGGGGGAAGCTGACGGGGCATGACATGCACTCCAGATATTGGTCTTATCCTCGTAGCCAGATAAGACGCAGAAAGTGCTAGTCGCCGTTACAAAATAGTCTCGCCGCGCGGCACTAGCGACACCCAGTAACGGGTGCGATAGCGCAGGCCGAGCTGCAGGGTGTCAGCCACCGTGGCCAGCACCCGGTCGGGTTCGGCCAGCGGGAAAGCGCCGGAAATGGGCAGATGCGCCACTTCGGGCGCGCAATCGATCCAGCCCTTGCGGTAGCGTTGCAATTCGCGCAGGAATTCACTCAAGGGCATGCTGTCGACCTGCAGCATGCCGCGCTGCCAAGCCGAGGGATCGCCAACCAGCGCTTCGGCGCCGTCGATATGCCCGCTGGTGAAGCGCAAGCCCATGCCCGCCGGCACGATGCGCGCCGCATCCGCTGGCGCCCCTGGCAGCGCCACGCGCACGGCGCCTTCCAGCACCTGCACCGCCGATACGCCGTCGTCGCGTCTGACCACGAAGCGCGTGCCCAGCGCGGTGATGCTGCCTTCGCGGGTACGCACGATGAAGGGCCGCGCAACCTGCTGCGGGTCTGGAGACGTTTCGATCAGGATTTCGCCGCCGTGCAAGGCAATCAGCCGCTGCTGCGCATCGAACAGCACGTCCATGGCCGTGGCGGCATTGAGCACTACGCGGCTATGGTCCGCCAACAGCACCTCGCGCCGCGCGCCGACCGGCGTGCGGTACTGCGCCACCCAGCCGCGCCAGGCCTCATCGACCTGGGCGTAACCGATAGCCCCCCCGGCGCCGATCAGCACCAGCAGCTTGCCCAGCGCAGCCCGGCGGGCGGATGAGCGCGGTCGCCCCAGCACCGGCAGCATGCCCTTGGGCAACGCCTCGAAACGGCGCGTCAAGGCTTCGGTGCGCTGCCAGGCGCGCTCGTGTTCGGGATCGGCCTGGCGCCAGGCCTGCCATGCTTCCCGGTCTGCCTGGCTGACGGCGCCCGAGGTCAGCCGCAGAAACCATTCCACCGCGCCGTCCAGCGCTTGCGGGTCGATGCGCCCTGCTTCGCCGGCGCTCATGGCGCGAATTCCAGGCATTGCCTCAGGGCGCGGGCGATGTACAGCCGCACCGAGCCGACCGACACCCCCAAGGTCTTGGCGATGTCCGCGTGTGTCAGGCCTTCAAGCTGGCAAAGCAGAAATGCGCGCCGCACCGCGACGGGCAAGCCGTCCAGCATGGCATCGATCTCGCACAAGGCTTCAAGCGCCATGGCGCGCGACTCGGGCGACGGCGACTGCGCTTCGGGCAGGTGCGCCAGCGTTTCCAGATAGGCGCGTTCGAGATCCCTGCGCCGCAGGTGGTTGACCATGAGGCCGTGCGCGATGGTCGCCAGATAGGAGCGCGGCTCGCGGATGTCGCCAGGTTCACGGCGGGCCAGTACACGCAGGTAGGTGTCGTGCACCAGGTCGGCGGCGTCGAAGGCGCATCCCAACTTTTTACGCAGCCAGCCCTGCAGCCAGCCTTGATGTTCCTGGTACAGCGTGTGCAGGGGGTGCCGCGGAGAGGGGTCGGAGGCGGCCATGAAGACGCACGGTTATAAATGAGAATAACTATAATTTACAATATTGTGCCCGCGCCGGGTGAAATGACTGCGCCCGGCCGCTGTCTCCAGGGGCCGGGCGCAATCGGGCTATCCAGGTGGAGCTGGCGTCTTACTTCTTCGACGCGTCCTGCTCCACCACCATGTCCAGCACATACACCTGCTTGGGCGCGTCCGCCGGCGGGTTCTTCCAGTCGTAGCGCTTCACGCGCAGCACGGTGCGCACGCCGTCCTGGTGCTGGAAGCCTTCGATGGACTGATACAGCGGATGCCACTTGTCCTTGGTCGGCTGCTGCACGCCGGCTTCGTTGTAGCGGCGTTCGCGCACCATCAGGCATTGATAGTTGGGAATCAGCGGATGGCTGCACTCGGTCTTCTTCGCGGCCACTTCCAGGAACATGATTTCGCCAGCGCTGCCGTACAGGGTCTCGGGCGTGGGTTCACCGACAAACTTCAGGACGCTGCCGTCCTGCGCGACCAGCTCCAACCCGGGTTCGGAGGCGTGTCCACTGAACGTGGCGCGCAATTCGCCCTTCATGCGCTGGCCGATTTCGGCGTCCAGGCGCATCAAGCTTTGGTCGCAGGCCTTCATGGTCGACGCAAGGTTGGCCACCTGCAGCACGCCGTTCTTGTAGGTGTAGCCGCCAAACTGCGCATTGCAGCCGCCGCGGATGTTCAGGGCGTCCTGCGAGAACGACAGGCGCAACTGGTGTTCGACGCCGGCCTGGAGCGCGGCAATGGGCTTGCCAGCCGCGTCGGTGGCGGAAGCCAGGCGCCAGTAATAGGCGGGCAGATTCACGTCGGAACTGGCGGGCGTAGTGGCGGTAGTGGGCATGGAGGACGATCCTTCACGGGGAGAGGAGGTCGGAGCGCAAGCTTGCAGCAGCGCGGCGCATACGGACGCAAGGAGGATGGTTTTCTTCATGATTCGTTCCTGTCAGCCGGATGGCACTGATGAAAAGCGGATTCTACGTTCGCAGAATGGACGTTTTGGACTCGGCGCCGTCCAGTCGGTTTCAAAATCTTGCGGTAGATCCGGCCTGAAAAACGCGATAAACGACGCGCGCACGACCGGATTTCCTCTCCTGCAACAGGCGCGGCTGCGGCCCGCAGGCGGGTGTCCGCGGCCCTCACCCAGACATTACCATTCGACACATTACCCGCAAAATACTGCAAGTATTGCGAACACCACCCCTTCCTGCCGGCAAAGTGCGGAAATCATCATGAAATCTCGCCGGCATCCGGCCTGCCGCCCTTGCGAGGCACTCCGCGCTTAATTGGCTTGCGGATAGGCCGCGCCGGTCAGGCACGCCCGGGCCCATTCGTAATCGTCGTCGCCCATGATCTCTCCATCGATCTTGGGCAGCGGCTTGGCGGGATAGGAAAAGTCCGGCTGTTGCGGCTTCATGTTCCATTTGGTCTCGCCCATGGTATCGGAGCATGCCTCGTCCGAGCTGCTGAACGAGCACGACGCCGCCAACTGGGGCTTGCCATCCACCACGTTGGCGACATAGCGCTTGGTATAGACGCTGCCCGTGGCCCAGTACTCGTCGACGGAGCAGATGCGGTCCTTGTTCTGGTAATGCCGCGTCGCGAAGCAGCCATAGTAGGCGTGTTCGCCCGGCAAGAAGTCGCATGAAGTCGAGTAGCCGGCGTAAGCGCCGCCGGTGAATTGCGCCTGGAACTGCTGCTGGCTGACCGCGCGGCTGATGAGGTCCGGCAGCGCAGCGCCCTTGCGCGTGGTCTGGAGTTCGGCCGTGCGGTCACGGATCAGCTCGCGGGCGACTGCGGCAGCCGTCTTGCCCTCTGGAACCGCGCCCGGATCCTGGATCAGGTTCGCGAGCGCCTCGTCGCGCGCCGCGATCCAGCGCTTCTGGTTGTGCGCCAGCATGGCGCGGATATCGCCATCAGGCGCCTGCTTCAGTAGGGCGGCGTAAGCGCGGTTCAGCTCGGCATCCGCCGACACGGTCTTACGGTCCGAGCAGATCAGCTTTTCCACGGCGCTTGCGGCTTTCGCGCAATCGATCGCGTATGCGGGCGCGGCAAGCGCGAACAGCCCCGCCACGCACAACAAGCGGCCTGCGGTGATTCCAGATTTCATGTGAAGTTTCTCGTGAGGATGCGCCTCGCATTGTCTTGATGCCTGAAGACTGTGTCGTCGTCCATCGCGAGGCGGCGGCAAGGCTGCAATTTTGCACGGGACTTTTTAACAGACTGGAAACAGAGTTCTACCCTCTGCAACGTCCTCGCCGGAATATTCCCCTTCTGTTGCGCGTCTACCGGGTGGCGAGCCGCATTGGAAACCTCGCGGCGCGCTATGGATCAACCAGCCGATCACGCCGGTTATCGCAACCGGCCTCACGGCGCAGAACGGAAGTATTGATATGAAGTCGATCAGATCCCTTGCCTGCGGCATTGCCCTGGCTTGCACCGCGGCCGGCAGTGCCTGGGCCGCTCCCGGCCTGAACGTGTACGGACCGGGCGGGCCCGCACCAGCGATGAAGGAAGCGGCTGCGGCGTTCGGCAAGCTGCACGGCATCGACGTTGCCGTCACCGCAGGCCCGACGCCCGCCTGGGCCGACAAGGCCAAGCAGGACGCCGACGTGATCTACAGCGGCGCCGAGAACATGATGAGCGGCTTCGCAACGGCGCTGCCGGGCGTGTTCGAATTGCGCGAGGCCCGCACGCTGTACCTGAGGCCCTCGGCCATCCTGGTGCGCCCGGGCAATCCCAAGGCCATCAAGGGCTTCAAGGATCTGCTCAAACCGGGCGTCAAGGTCATGGCTGTGTCCGGTGCGGGACAGACCGGACTATGGGAAGACGTGGCGGGCCGGTTGGGCGACATCGAGACCGTGCGTGCCTTCCGCGCCAACCTGGTGCTGCCCGAAGCCGGCAACAGCGCCCAGGCGCGTACCCAATGGACCGAGGACAAGACCATAGACGCCTGGCTGATCTGGAACATCTGGCAAGTGTCGAACCCGGAACTGGCCGGCGTGGTCGAGGTGGAAGAGCCATACCGCATCTATCGCGACGCGGGCGCCGTCGTCACCAAAAAAGGCAAGGGCAATGCCCAGGCGCAGGCCTTTGTCGACTTCCTGACCGCGCCCGAAGGCCGGGCGATCTTCAAGAAGTGGGGTTGGAAAACGGATTGAGGCCGGACTGCCTGACGGCAAATACATAAGGCACCGCGTCCTTCGGTCTCCCGGAAACCGCGGCCTTCCGAATCTCTAGATAATCCGCTCCCGCATCGCCTTGATCGCCTGGGAGCGGACTCTCCTTGCTTGCCTTCATCGATCGCACTACCGGCTAAACCGCCGTCGGCGTTGGAACTACGACGACTATTGATAATGACGCCCAAAAATAAGACAAAATAAAACAAAAATAGTCACAAAATTGCTAATATGTTTACATTGTGATTAAATGTGAATAAATGAATAACAATTTCACAACTAATAATATTTAATCACACTTGTGGAGAAGCAATGAAGTGGGCTGCTGTTGCAGGCTTGGCCGTGGTGTTGGCGGGTTGCGCCAACCCTCAAGCACGAAAGGACTTTTCACGGGATCTGGCTGGCGGCAATCTGCCTGCAGCCACCAGTAACGCGGTGCTGGCGGCAGGTCCCGAAGGCGCCGCTCCGACGGATCTGCCTTGGGCCCTGGAAGCCGGAACCCTCTTGCGGCAAAGCGGCCTGCCCGAGCGGTCCACGCAAATGCTGGACGGCGCCGAAGAGTTGATGAAGGACGACGACACGCGCAATGTGGCGGCCAGTGTCGGCAATCATGCCCTGTCGCTCGTGGCCAATGACAACGTACTGCCCTACGCTCCGGCCGTGTACGACACGGTCATGCTCAATACCTACAAGGCTTTGAATTTCTGGCAGTTGGGCGACCATGCCAACGCGCGTGTCGAATGGAACCGCAGCGATGACCGCCAGCGTCGCGCAGCTGAACATTTCGAGGCCGAAATCAGCAAGCAGCGCGATGAGCTGAAAGAGGGCGAAAACTCCGACCTGGTCAACCGCAGCCTGTCCGGCACGGACGAGACCCTGCTCAAGGCCGGCGTCGACTTGTCCCAGTGGACGCCTTACGCCGGTTACGTCAACCCGGCCGCGCTCTACCTGCATGGCCTGTACTTTCTGATCAACGGCGAAGGGCAGGCTGATGCCGATAAGGCACGCACCAGCCTGGAGCGCGCGTATGCGCTGACCAAGAATACGCAGGTCAAGATCGACGCTGCGGCAGCCCAGTCCAAGGGCGGCAAGCTCAAGCCCGCGGTCTGGATCGTCTTCGAGAACGGCACGGCTGCGCACAAGGAGCAATTGCGGATCGACCTGCCCCTGTTCCTGGTAAGCGGCAACATCAAGTACACCGGCATTGCCCTTCCGGTCATGCGCGAAGGCACGCCCGCCTACCCTTACCTGAGCGCTGGACGTCAACAAACGCAAGTCCTGGCGGACATGGACACCATCATCCGCGGCGAATTCAAGACCCGTTTCAACGCCATCCTGATCAAGGAAATCGCGCGCGCCACGGCCAAGACCGTGCTGCAGAAGCAGCTGAACGACTCCAGCCCGCTACTGGGGACGTTGGCCGGGATAGCGCAGGCTATTTCGACGCAAGCCGACCTGCGTTCGTGGTCGACGCTGCCGCACAACTTCCAGCTGATGAACGTGCCTTATCCCCAGTCGAACCAGCTGACGCTGGGCGTCCCCGGCCATGAAGACATCGTGGTCGATCTACCCCAGGAAAAAAGACCGGTAGTCGTGTATGTGCGAGCCCTGAATGCCGCTATTCCGCCTCGCGTCGACATTCTGGCCTCCAAATAACGATCTACTAGGAACACCATGAGCGTAAAGCTTTCTCTTACGGCCGCCTTGCTGGCGGCAACGCTGGCGGGCTGCGCACCCACGACCCAATACGTCAACCAGAAGACCGATAACGTCGCGGTGATGGGGCTGGACTACAAGGACTTCGAATCGGCGGCCAACAAGATGGTCAACGACATGCTGAACTCGCCATTGATGGTGCACCCGAAGGCTGCCCAGGGCGGACGTTTCGTGATCGCGATGTCCAATCTCACCAACGACACGGCGCAACGCATCGACACCGACCAGTTGACCAAGAAGATTCGCGTGAGCCTGCTCAACTCTGGCCGCTTCGTCATCACGACGGCTGTCGGCCTGAACGGTCCCGAAGACGCAATGACCGCAAAATCGCGCGCGTTGAAGGGCTCGAAGATGGTCAATCAGGCCACCGTGAAGAAGGACGGCCGCGTGGTCGCCCCGGACTTTTCGCTGTCGGGCAAGATCCTGCAGCGCAACAACCGCGTCGATAGCCGCACGCAGCAAGTCGATTACTACTTCCAGCTGACGCTCACCAACCTGGACAACGGTCTGGCTTACTGGGAAGGCGAAGAAGCAATCATCAAGCGCGGCGACAACCGCACGGTGACCTGGTAAGGGTCATGGACGAATAGGCCGCCTGCCTGCAGCAGGCGGTCTTTTTTTCAAGAGCAGATTCATGATGAAGAAATGGATTTTGGGCGCGGCAGTGTTCTGCGTCGCCCACGCGGCAAGCGCCGAAGATGTCACGGTGCCCGCGGTCGGGTACGGCGACACCTTCGAGCAGGCCGTCGAATCGGCCCTGGGCAATGCCATCAAGCAAGTCAATGGCGCCGCCGTTGCAACGCGCTCGGCCAGCCCGAAAGCCTACGTACAGGTCAAACGGGATGCCGAAGGCCAAGCCTCGGCTGAACTCGACGCCAAGCGCACCGAGCAGAACACGGACAGCGGCTTGATCAAGGATACGGTCACCAACAACGAGCAGACCCTGAATGCCAGCGCCTCGGCGCAAGCCCAGGCGTCCAGCAAGACGACGGTCGAGGCAGGCGTCGGCAGCACGAATGACGTGCGCGCGCAGGGCAAGGTGAAAGGTTACTCGGTGACCAAGCAGGAGTGCGGCGGCAGCAAAGGCTGCATGGTCGAATTGTCGGTAACGATCGAGAAGTTCGAGTACCAGGCAAAATCTCCCAAGCTGGAACGCGACAGCATCGCCATCGTCACGACCGGCAAGTTGCGCCGCAGCGCCCTGTCGGCGGACATGCGCCAATCGGTTACCGACAAGCTGGTCAAGAGCGGACGCTTCACCGTTCTGGACCGCAGCAATGACGCCGCCTTCGAAAAGGAAAACGACTTCCTGGCCAGCGACAACGTATCCGACCAGCAGCGCGCCCGTCTGGGCCAGGCGGCAGGGGCGGATTTCCTGTTGATCATCGACCTGACGCAAGCCAGCGTTTCGACGCGGGTCCAGGAAAACAACGTCGAGCTCACCGGCGAATCCACCCGCGAAGTCTCGCAAGCCACGCGCGCCTCAGTACGCTACACCCTGGTCGAGGCTGCGACCCGCGCCGTGAAGTGGTCGGACTCGGCCTCGTTTGCCTCGGGCGGCAACAAGATCAGCGCGGCAATGGAACAATTCCAAGGCAAGATGGTTGGCGACATCATTGAGATCGTGAACCCGGCCAAAGTCGTGGCAGTGCAGAACGGCCGCGTGATCATCAACCGCGGCATGGGCAGCGTGAACGAAGGTCAGGTCTACGACATCTACGCCACTGGCGAGGAACTGGTCGATCCCGACACCGGCGAGAAACTCGGCGCAACCGAAGAAAAGGTGGCCTCGATCAAGATCGGCGAAATCAAGGCGAAAGTGGCCTATGGCGCCGTGGTAAACGGCCAATTGGAATCCATTGCCAAGGGCTCGATTGCCCGCATGGCCGCCCCGCCCGCCCAGCCGGCCAAGAAAACACCGCCCAAACGAGCCGCGCCGCCGAAGTCCGATCAGAAGATAGATTCGGCGGGAGGCGTCATTCTCTGACGTCCTCCATCGCTCCTGCGGACGAACCCGGCTGCAGGCGCGCCGAAAAACAAAGCCCGCATTTCCCGATGGGAAATGCGGGCTTTTCATTTGGGCGCCGTTGAGGGCGCGCCAACACCTCAGCCGGCTACGCGGAAACGCTCGGCGTCGTCCATGAACGCCTTTTCGCCGAAGCCGTTTTCGTTGGAGCCGAACGGCATCTGCGCGCGCAGCTTCCAGTAGGCCGGAACGTTCCATTCACGCGCGACAGGGCCGTCGATCAGCGGGTTGTAGTGCTGCAGGCTGGCGCCCACGCCGGCGTTGGCCAGGGTGCTCCAGACCGACAGTTGGGCCATGCCGCCCGCCTGCTCGGACCAGACCGGGAAGTTGTCCGCGTACAACGCGAATTTTTCCTGCAGGCCCTGCACCACGCCCTGGTCTTCGTAGAACAGCACGGTACCCACGCCCGCGGCGAAGCTCTTGAGCTTGGCTTCGGTCTGGGCAAAGCTCTCGGCCGGCGCAACCTTGCGCACTTCTTCGATGGCGATGTTCCAGAGCTTTTCGCTCTCGGCGCCGAACAGGATCACGGCGCGCGAGCTTTGCGAATTGAACGACGAGGGGCTGTGCTTGATTGCGTCCTGGATCAGGGAGGTCAGTTCCTCCTTGGAGATCGACAGGTTGCGGCCCAGCGAATACTGCGTGCGACGCTGCTTGAGGGCGTCCAGATAAGCGTTGCTCATGGCGATATGGCCTTCCGACGAGTAGATAGGGGAAAATGCTTGAGGAATTCTAACGACCCACGATTGTTCCGAATACGTACCAGAGCCAAAAAAACACCCTATCAAGCAGAACAAACTGTTCTGTTCATGAACCAAATCGGCTCGGTGCCAGACAAGAGACAGCCCAAATAAAGGACTCAGCGTGCACTACATCCAGGACCCGAACAGCCCAGCCGCCGCGGACATCGGCTTTGACGACTTCCTCAAGGTCGACATCCGCATCGGCACCATCCAATCGGCGCAGGCCTTTCCCGAGGCGCGCAAACCCGCCTACAAACTGACGATAGATTTCGGCGCGGGCGTGGGCATCCGGAAAAGTTCGGCGCAGATCACGGCGCGCTACACGTTGGAAGAACTGGCCGGCAAGCGGGTCATGGCGGTGGTGAATTTCCCGCCGCGCCAGATCGGGCCAATGAAATCCGAGGTGCTGGTGCTGGGTTTCGCGGACGAAACCGGCGGCATCGTGCTGGCGGTGCCGGACGACCAGGTTCCCAATGGCACGCGCTTGACCTGACCCCCTGAGCTCCTCTATCGGGGCTTTCCCCTATTACTTGTCTGCCGTCAAAAAACTATCGTATTCGAGAATTATCAAATAAGAGAATTCTCGCTTCCGACAAAATGACAGCAGAACCCCTATACGATTACGCCGTGATCGGCGCCGGCATCGCCGGCGCTTCCGTGGCCTACCGCCTGAGCGCCACGGCCTCGGTCGCCGTGTTGGAACGCGAGGCCCAGCCGGGCTACCACTCCACCGGCCGGTCCGCGGCCATGTTCATGGAAACCTACGGCACGGCCCAGATCAAGGCGCTCACCCGCGCCAGCCGCGCCTTCTATGAAAATCCGCCGCAGGGCTTCAGCGAGCATCCGCTGCTCAGCCCGCGCGGCGTGCTGTACATCGCCACGCCCGAGCAGCAGGACCTGCTACGCGAGGTGTACGACGATTTCCGCAGCCAATCGCCCAATGTGACGCTGATCGACGCCGCCCAGGCCGTCGAACGCGTGCCCTGCCTGCGCGGCGAGCAGATCTGCGGCGCCATCGAGGAACCGGACGCCCGCGACATCGACGTGCATGCCCTGCATCAGGGGTTCCTGCGCGGCATGACGCGCCAGGGCGCGGTGCTGCACAACCAAGCCGAAGTCGTGTCGGCCGCGCACGCGGACGGCGTCTGGACGCTGACCTTGTCCGACGGCCGCAGCCTGCGGGCGCGGGCGCTGGTCAACGCCGCCGGTGCCTGGGCGGACCACGCCGCGGCCCTCTGCGGCGCCTCGCCGGTCGGCCTGCAGCCGTGCCGGCGCACCGCCTTTACGTTCTCCGGTCCGCCGGACGTGGACTTTGCCCATTGGCCGGCGGTGGTCGGGGTCGACGAAAGCTATTACTTCAAGCCCGACGCCGGCCAGTTGCTGGGTTCTCCGGCCAACGCCGATCCGGTCGCCGCGCACGACGTGGTGCCGGAAGAACTGGACGTGGCCACCGGCATCTACCGCATCGAAACCGCGACCTCGCTCACCATCCGCCGCCCCAAGCACACCTGGGCCGGCCTGCGCTCCTTTGTGCGCGACGGCGATTTCGTGGTCGGCTGGGACGCCGATGCGCCCGCCTTCTTCTGGCTGGCGGCGCAAGGCGGCTATGGTATCCAGACGGCTGCGGCGACCTCCGAACTGGCCGCTGCGCTGCTCACGCGCCAGCCGCTGCCGGCCCATCTGCATGCGCACGGCGTGGATGCCGAAGCCGTGCGTCCCGCGCGCCTGCGCTGAACCTCCCCCTTGCCTGCGAGAGTCCATCATGACCACCATAGCCCGTTATCCCAGCCCCCTGCCCCTGCCGTTCTCCCGCGCCACCCAGGCCGGCGGCTTTTTGTTCCTGTCGGGCCAGATCCCGATGGACGCCAACGGCCAGGTCGTGCGCGGCGACATCACCGTCCAGACCCATGCCGCCATCGAGCGCATCAAGGAAACGCTGGCCTTGGCCGGCGCCACGCTCAAGGACGTGGTGCGCGTCACGGTGTGGCTGACGGACCTGGAACTGTTCGCACAGTTCAACGACGCCTACCGCAGCCATTTTTCCTCTGACTTCCCCTCGCGCTCGACGGTCGAGGCCAAGCTGGCCATGGGCGTGGACGTGGAGATCGAAGTGCAGGCCTGGCTGGGCGCGGCGGCGACCCACGGCGGCTACACGCCGGGCCCAGTGTCCGAAGCCTGAGCCCGCAACGCGGGCCGGTTCGATTGCTTGACGCCGCCGGGCCGACGCCGGGCGGTGCGGCCTTTCCCTCGCGCTCGCGGCAACGCCTGCGCCCCCCTGAGCACACCCTTACGCGGAGCGGCAGCATGAAAATATTTTCCGGGTCCCTGGCGACCGAGACGAACACCTTCTCTCCCATCCCGACCGGGCTGTCCGCCTACCGGGCTCGCGGCTATTACCCCGCGGGCCAGCATCCGGACCGCATGCAGATGTTCTCGGGACCGCTGTGGGCGGCGCGCCAGCGCGCGCAGGGCAAGGACTGGACCCTGATAGAGGGTCTGACCGCGGGCGCGACGCCAGCCGGCATCACCACCCGCCACGCCTACGAAACCCTGCGCGACGAACTGCTGGACGATTTGCGCCGCGCGGGCAAGGTCGACATCGCCCTGTTCGGCCTGCACGGCGCCATGGTGGCCGACGGCTATGACGATTGCGAAGGCGACCTGCTGCGCCGCGCGCGCGAGATCGTCGGTCCCGATGCCGTGATCGGCGCCGAACTGGATCCGCATTGCCACATGACGGCAGACATGGTGGAAAGCGCCGACTTCCTGGTCTGCTTCAAGGAGTATCCGCACACCGACATCCTGGAACGCGCCTACGACCTAGTGGACCTGTGCGTGGCCCGGGCCGAAGGCCGCATCAAACCCACGCGCGCCGTATACGACTGCGAGATGATTTCCATCATGCACACCAGCCGCGAACCCATGCGCAGCTTCGTGGACCGCCTGCTCGCCATGGAGGGCAAGGAAGGCGTGCTGTCGGTATCCATCGCGCATGGCTTCCCCTGGGGCGACACGCCCGACATGGGTTCCAAGGTGCTGGTCTACACCGACGGCGACCAGGCCCAGGCCGAAGCCCTGGCACGCGCGCTGGGCGAAGAGATCATCGGCTTTCGCGAACAATTGGCGCCGCCTTATCCCGGCGCCGACGAAGCGCTGGACCAGGCGCTGGCGCTGAACGACTTTCCGGTGGTGCTGGCGGATTCCGCCGACAACGCCGGCGGCGGCGCGCCCAGCGACGCCACCTTCATCCTGGAGCGCGTGCTGGCGCGCGGCATCAGCGACGTCGCAACCGGCCCGTTCTGGGACCCGGTGGCCGTGCAGCTCTGTTTCGAGGCCGGCGCGGGCGCGCGCATCCAGCTGCGCATCGGCGGCAAGGTCGCGCCAGTGTCCGGCCAGCCGCTGGACCTGGACTGCGAAATCCTGGCGCTCAAGCGCGATGCCGTCATGACTGGACTGGCCGGCACGCCCGCGCTGCTGGGCGACACCGCCATCGTGCGCAGCCAGGGCGTGACCCTCGCGCTGACCACCAACCGCACCCAGGCCATGGGCACCGACCTGTTCACGCAGTTCGGCGTGGACCTGCAGGCCATGAAGCTCGTCATCGTGAAATCGTCGCAGCACTTCTACGCCTCGTATTCGAAGGTTGGCCGCCACGTCATCTACGTGGAGACGCCGGGCGCCATCACGACCGACTACAACGCGCTGCCCTACACCAAGCGCAAATTGCCGAAGTGGCCGTTCACGGCCTGAGGCGCGATCCATCACCGCCCGGCATGGGCGCAGGAATAACCAAGGGGATAACAATGATCAGACGTTTCAGTTTGCTGGGCGCAGCCGCCCTGCTGGCCATGGGAGCCGCCACCGGCGCGCTGGCGCAGACCAAGACCCTGCGCCTGGTGCCGCACGCGGACCTCAAGACGCTGGACCCGCTGTTCAATACGGCCTACATCACGCGCAACCACGGCTACATGGTGTTCGACACCCTGTTCTCGCAGGACAGCCGCGGCCAGGTCAAGCCGCAGATGGTGGATAGCTGGACCACGTCCGAGGACGGCAAGACCTGGACCTTCACCTTGCGTGCCGGCCTGAAGTTCAACGACGGCACGCCGGTCAAGGCCGAGGACTGCGTGGCGTCGATCCAGCGCTGGGCCAAGAAGGACACGCTGGGCCAAGCCATGATGGCCGCCGGCGCCGAACTCGCCGCCACCGGCGACAACACCTTCACCCTGACGCTCAAGGAGCCGTTCGGCCTGGTGCTGGACGCCTTGTCCAAGCCTTCCGGCATGCCTCCCTTCATCATGCCCAAGCGCCTGGCCATGACGGACCCGAACACCCAGGTCACCGAAATGGTCGGCTCGGGTCCCTTCCTCTTCAAGCGCGACGAATGGGTGCCGGGCAACAAGGTCGTGTACGTGAAGAACCCGGCCTACGTGCCGCGCGCCGAACCGGCCGACGGCCTGGCGGGCGGCAAGAACGTCAAGGTGGACCGGGTCGAATGGGTCTACATCCCCGACGGCAACACGGCCACCGCCGCCCTGATGAACGGCGAAGTCGACATGATCGAACAGACCACGCCCGACTTCCTGCCCGTCCTGGAAACCAATAAGGACATCACCCTGAACACGTCTGTCGCGACGCAGGGCATGGTCATCCTAAATTCGCTGCATCCGCCGTTCGACAACCCGCTTGCGCGCCAGGCGCTGTACCACCTGGTGAACCAGAAAGAAATGCTGTCGGCCATGGGTTACCCGGAGAAATACCGCGTCGACTATTGCCCCAGCCTCTTCGTCTGCGGCTCGCCCCTGGCCAGCGACGCGGGCGCGGCGCCCTACGCCAAGACCGATCCGGCGCGCGCCAAGCAGTTGCTGCAGGAGGCCGGCTACAAGGGCGAGAAGGTCGTGATCCTGTATCCCACGGACCACCTGAGCGCGCCCGCCGTCATGGTGCTGACGCAGAACATGAAGAAGGCCGGCATCAACGTCGACCTGCAATCCATGGACTGGGCCTCGCTGGCCGGACGCCGCCTGAAGAAGGATCCGCCGGCGCAAGGCGGCTGGAACGTGTTCCTGACCTGGGGCGGCTATTACGACGCCAGCACGCCGGTGACCAACCCCTGGATGTCGGCCGCTTGCGGCAACAGCCTGCCCGGCTGGCCCTGCGACAAGGAGCTCGACGCGCTGCGCACCAGCTGGATCCGCGAAACGGACCCGGCCAAGCGCAAGGACATCGCCGCGCAGATGCAGGCGCGCGCCTACCAAAGCGTGCCCTACGTCATGTGGGGCGAGTTCAAGCCCGTGTCCGCGTTCCGCGGCCTCACGCACACCGAGCTGCTGAAGACCGGCATCCCGGTGATGTGGAACATCGAGAAGCCGTAAGGCAGGGGCCGGACGCCGCTTGCGTCCGGCCGCAAGCCGGGGGGAAACCAGCGTGAAATACATATTGCGCCGCATCGCGGCCGTCATTCCTGTCATGGCCGTGGTCGCGGTCGTGGTGTTCCTGCTGATCCATCTGTCGCCGGGCGATCCCGCGGCCGTGATCGCGGGCGACAACGCCACCGCCGACGACGTGGAGAAGATCCGCCAGAACCTGGGGCTGGACAAGCCGCTGCTTCAGCAGTTCGGCATCTGGGTCAGCCACATCGCCACCGGTGACCTGGGTACGTCCATGTCGACGCAGATGCCGGTCTCGCAGCTGATCGGCCAGCGCATGGGGCCGACGCTGTCCATCGCCATCTTCACGATGCTGTTCGCGGTGATCGTGGCGATTCCGCTGGGCGTGCTGGCGGCCTGGCACGCGGGGCGCTGGCTGGACCGGCTGGTCATGATAGGCGCGGTCTGCGCGTTCTCGGTGCCAGTGTTCCTGATCGGCTACAGCCTGGTCTATGGGTTTTCGATCAAGCTGGGCTGGCTGCCGGTGCAGGGCTACAAGCCGCTGGCGGACGGCGTGGTGCCCTACCTGCGCCATCTGGTGCTGCCCTGTCTGTCCCTGGGCCTGGTCTATATGGCGCTGCTCACGCGCATGACGCGCGCCACCATGCTGGAAGCCCTGTCCGAGGACTACATCCGCACTGCCCGCGCCAAGGGCCTGGCGGCGGGCCCCATCGTGTGGCATGCGCTGAAGAATGCCGCCAATCCCATCGTCACGACCATCGGCGTGGGCGTGGCCCTGCTGATCGGCGGCGTGGTGGTCACGGAAACCGTGTTCGCGATTCCCGGCCTGGGCCGCCTCACCATCGATGCCGTGCTGCGCCATGACTACCCCGTCATCCAGGGCGTGCTGCTGGTGGCCTCGGGCATCTATGTCCTGATCAACCTGCTGGTCGACCTGAGCTACCGGCTCTTCGATCCGCGCATCCGCTATTGAACCGGGGCTACGCATGACTACCGATACCCTGTCCCTGCCCGCGCGGCGGCCGCGCCACCGCCGCATCCTGCGCGCGCTGCGCCGCCATCCCATGCTGTATATCGGCGGCGCCATCCTGCTGGCCCTGGCCGCGATCGCGCTGGCTGCGCCCTGGCTGGCCACCGTCGACCCGCAGGACATCAATCCGCTGGCGCGCATGAAGCCGCCTTCGTCCGAACACTTCTTCGGCACCGACGCGCTGGGCCGCGACGTCTATTCCCGCACCGTCTGGGGCGCCCGCGTCTCGCTGGTGGTCGGCATCGTGGTGGCGGTGGTCTCCACCGTCGCCGGCGTGGCCCTGGGCATGGCGGCGGGCTACTTCCGCCGCATCGACGCCTTCATCATGCGCATCATGGACGGCCTGATGGCCATACCCGGGGTACTGCTGGCCATCGCCCTGATGGCCACCCTGAAGGGCGGCCTGGGCACCGTGATCATTGCCATCGTCATCCCGGAAGTGCCGCGCGTGGTGCGGCTGGTGCGGGCGCTGGTGCTGACGATACGCGAGCAGCCTTATATCGAGGCCGCGATTTCGTCCGGAACGCGCGTGCCCGCGATCCTGCTGCGCCACATCCTGCCCAACCTGTTCGCGCCGCTGATGGTGCAGGCCACCTTCATCGCGGCATCCGCCATCCTGACCGAAGCCGTATTGAGCTTCCTGGGCGTGGGCATACCGCCCCACATCCCCAGCTGGGGCAACATCATGGCCGAAGGCCGCAACTTCGTGGCCGTGGCCTTCCACATCATCCTGTATCCAGGCCTGTTCCTGGGCGTGGCCGTCCTGGCCGTCAATCTGGTGGGCGACGGGCTGCGCGACATGCTCGATCCCCGCCTGGCCAAGAAACTGTAGGAGCGCACATGCAAACTCAACCTGTCTTGCGCGTGCATGACCTCACCACCTGTTTCGACGGCGACGAAACCACGGTAGTCGCCGTGGACCGGCTCTCCTTCGACCTGATGCCCGGCGAAACCCTGGGCCTGGTCGGCGAATCCGGCTGCGGCAAGAGCGTCACGTCCCTGTCCATCATGCGCCTCTTGCGCGCCCCCGGACGCGTGGCCGGCGGCCGCATCGAGTTCGACGGCCAGGATCTGCTGGGGCTTTCTGAAAAAGCCATGCGCGCGATCCGCGGCAACCAGATCTCGATGATTTTCCAGGAACCCATGACCTCGCTGAACCCCGTGTTCACGGTGGGTAAGCAGATCAGCGAATCGCTCATGCTGCACCAGGGTCTGTCGCGGCGCGAGGCCATGGCGCAGGCCGAATCGCTGCTGGAGCTGGTGCAGATATCCGACCCGGCGCGCCGCGTGCGCGAGTATCCCTATCAGCTGTCCGGCGGCATGCGCCAACGCGCCATGATCGCCATGGCGCTGGCGTGCCAGCCCAAGGTCCTGATCGCCGACGAGCCCACCACCGCGCTGGACGTCACCATTCAGGCTCAAATCCTGCACCTGCTGCGGGAAATCCAGCAACGGCTGGGCACCTCCATCGTGCTGATCACCCATGACCTGGGCGTGGTGGCGCAGATATGCCAGCGCGTCATCGTGATGTACGCCGGGCGCAAAGTAGAGGAAGGCAGCGTCGACGACATCCTGGACCACGCCCAGCATCCTTACACCCAGGCGCTGATCCGCTCCCTCCCCGACTTTGCCGCAGGCCAGGACCACACGGCGCGGCTGGCCGAGTTGCCCGGCATCGTGCCGGTCATGACGCCCGAGTCGCGTGGTTGCGCCTTCGCGGCGCGCTGCCCGGAAGCGCAGCCGCGCTGCACCGAGCAGGCGCCGCCCGCCGCCGACGCCGGCAGCCGCCACCGCGTCTGGTGCTGGGCCCGCGCGGCCGAACCCGCCCCCGCCGCCCTGACCGCCTGAGGCCCGCCATGAACCTGCACGACATTCCTCTTTCGAGCGCCGTAGCCGCGCCCGCCGCCGAGGCTGCGCCCATGCTGGAAGTCATCGGCTTGAAGAAGCACTACCCCGTGGACAGCGGCAGCGGCGCCAAGGTGCTGCGCGCGGTCGACGGCGTGTCCCTGTCGGTGCCGCGCGGCCAGACGCTGAGCCTGGTGGGCGAATCCGGCTGCGGCAAGTCCACCACCGGCAAATGCCTGATCCGCCTGACCGATCCCACCGAGGGCCGCATCCTGCTGGAAGGCCGCGACCTGGCCGCCATGAACAGCCGCGAACTGCGCGCCATGCGCCAACGCATGCAGTTCATCTTCCAGGATCCGTTCTCGTCGATGAACCCGCGCATGCGGGTACGCGACATCATCGGCGAGCCGCTGCGTGCCTTCGGCCACGGCCGCGCCGCCATCCGCGACCGCGTCGCGCAGCTGCTGGCGCGCGTCAGCCTGCGCCCGGATGCCGCCGACCGCTATCCCCACGAGTTCTCCGGCGGCCAGCGCCAGCGCATCGTTATCGCCCGCGCACTGGCGCTGGACCCGGGCCTGATCGTCTGCGACGAACCGGTGTCGGCGCTGGACGTGTCGGTGCAGGCGCAAGTCATCAACCTGCTGATGGACCTGCAACGCGACCTGGGGCTGACCTACGTGTTCATTTCGCACGACCTGAGCGTGGTGCGGCACATCAGCCACCGTGTCGCCGTGATGTACCTGGGCAAGATCGTCGAGACCGGCACGCGCGAAGCCATCTTCGAACGCCCCGCCCACCCCTATACCCGCGCCCTGCTGGCCGCGGTGCCATCGGCCCGCCAGGGCGAACGCAAGCCCGTGGAAGTCCTCAAGGGCGAGATCCCCAGCCCGCTGTCGCCGCCCTCGGGTTGCGCCTTCCGCACCCGCTGCCCGCTGGCGCAGCCACGCTGCGCCGAAGAGACGCCGCAACCCCGCCAGATCGCCCCCGAACAGCAGGTCGCCTGCCATTTCGCCATCCACGCCTAGCCGGAGATACCCATGTCCCAGACCGACGCCACCCCGTTCGACTACATCCTTGCCGGCGGCACCGTCATCGACGGCACCAACTCGCCGGGCCGGCTTGCCGACGTAGGCGTGCGCGGCGACCGGATCGCCGCCGTCGGCAACCTGAGCACCAGCAGCACCCGCCGCCGCATCGACGTGGCGGGCAAAGTGGTGTCGCCGGGCTTCATCGACTCGCACACGCACGACGACAACTATCTGCTCAGGCATCGTGACATGACGCCCAAGATCTCGCAGGGCGTCACCACCGTGGTCACCGGCAACTGCGGCATCAGCCTGGCGCCGTTGGCGCACGCCAGCCCGCCCGCGCCGCTGGACCTGCTGGACGAGGGCGGCTCGTTCCGCTTCGGGCGCTTCTCCGACTACCTGGAAGCCTTGCGCACCACGCCGGCGGCCGTCAACGCCGCCTGCATGGTGGGCCATTCCACCCTGCGCGCCGCCGTCATGCCCGACCTGAAGCGGGAAGCCACGGCCGAAGAGATCCAGGCCATGCAAGCGCTGGCCGACGACGCTTTGGCCAGTGGCGCGATAGGCATCTCCACCGGCGCGTTCTACCCGCCCGCCGCCCATGCCAGCACCGAGGAAATCATCGAGGTCTGCCGCCCGCTGGGCACGCATGGCGGCGTCTACGCCACCCACATGCGCGATGAAGGCGAGCACATCGTGGAGGCGCTGGAAGAAACCTTCCGCATCGGCCGCGAACTGGACGTGCCGGTCGTGATTTCGCACCACAAGGTCATGGGTAAGCCCAACTTCGGCCGCTCCAAAGAGACGCTGGCCCTGATCGAGGCCGCCATGGCCAGCCAGGACGTGTCGCTGGACGCCTATCCCTACGTGGCCGGCTCCACCATGCTCAAGCAGGACCGCGTGCTGCTGGCGGGCCGCACGCTGATTACCTGGTGCAAGCCTTATCCCGAGCTGAGCGGACGCGACCTGGAAGAAATCGCCGCCGAACGCGGCAAGTCCAAGTACGACGTGGTGCCGGAGCTGCAACCCGCCGGCGCCATCTACTTCATGATGGACGAACCCGACGTGCAGCGCATCCTGGCGTTCGGCCCCACCATGATCGGGTCCGACGGCCTGCCCCACGACGAACGCCCCCACCCGCGCCTGTGGGGCACCTTCCCCCGCGTGCTTGGGCACTACTCGCGCGACCTGGGCCTGTTCCCGCTGGAGACCGCGGTTTGGAAGATGACCGGCCTGACCGCCGCCAAGTTCGGCCTGGCCGAGCGCGGCCAGGTGCAGCCCGGCTACTACGCCGACCTGGTGGTCTTCGACCCCGCCACCGTGGCCGACTCGGCCACCTTCGAGCGCCCCACCGAGCGCGCCGCGGGCATCCACTCGGTCTACGTCAACGGCGCGCCCGTCTGGGAGGACCAGTCCTTCACCGGCCAGCACGCCGGCCGCGTCCTCAACCGGACGGCAGCCTGAGCCCCGCCAGCCCTTACAATCCGGCATACGCGGCGGGGCTTGCGGGCCCTGCCCCCAACCAACTCCTACCTGCCAGATCGCTACATGGCCCTACCCGGCACTACATCCCCGCCCGAGATCGTGGGCAAGGAAGAAATGGGCGCTCGCCTGCGGGCCGAGCGCAAGGCGCGCAAGATGACCTTGCAGGCGCTGTCCCGCGCCAGCGGCATCGCGGTGTCGACGCTGTCGAAAGCAGAGCTCGGGCAGATCGCCCTGAGCTACGAGAAATTCGCCGCGCTGGCGGGCGCGCTGGGCATAGACATGACCCGCATGTTCATGCTGCCGGACGCCTCGCAGGCCGCCGTCGCCCCCACCTTCGTCAAGAACAAGCTCAGCGACGCCCGCGACTACGTCACCGAGAACTACCACTACCGCCTGCTGATGGGCGAGTACCCCGGCAAGAAGATGACGCCCATGCTGGCGCTCATCGACTCGCGCAAGGTGGTCGAGTTCGAGGACTACATCCGGCATCCGGGCCAGGAATTCGCGGTGGTGCTGTCGGGCAAGGTCCGCATCCAGTTCGAGAACGGCGACAGCGTCGTGCTGGGCAAGCTGGAGACCGCCTACTTCGACAGCAGCATCGGCCATGTGTACCTGTCGATGAGCAGGAAGCCCGCGGAAGTGCTGGCGGTCTGCAGCGACGTGGGCGAGGTGCCGTCGCGGCTGAAGCCGCCCGAATGATCCGTGATTTAGCGCTGCGCGGCCCCTAGCCCAGCAGTTCGGCGCTGTGCTCGCCCAGCCCGGGCGCGGCGCCGGCGGACGCTCTGGGGCTCGCCGAAAACCGCAGCGGCGTGGCCGCGCAAAGCAGCGCCCCTTCCGTCGGGTGCTCGACGGTCTCGAAGAAGCCTACGTCAGCCAGATGCGGATCGCGCAGCAAGTCGTCCAGATTGTTGGCCGGTCCCGCAGGAATGTCGTGCGCCAGGAACAGCGCCAGCCATTCCGCCGCGTCGCGTTCCAGCAGGCTGCGGCTGACTTCCTCGTACAAGGGTTCGGCGTGGCGGATGCGGTCCCCCATGGTCAGGAACCGCGGGTCGGCGGCCAAATCAGGCCGATCCAGCAAGGCGAACAGGCGCTGCCACTGCGCGTCCGTGTTGGCGACCAGGCAGACATGGCCCTCGCGGGTCTTCAAGGGCCGGTGGTAGCGACTGAAGACCCGCTCATAGCCGCGCGGCGCGGCCGCCGTCTCCGAGCCGCTGAAGATGCTGTCGGCCAGATGTTCGACCAGATTGAAAGAGGCCATGGTTTCGAACATGGGAACCTCCACCTGCTGCCCTTTCCCGCTGGCGGCTCGCGCCACCAGCGCCGACGCGATGGCGCCCGCCAGATAGACGCCGCAGAGCTTGTCGGTGAACAGCATCGGAATGAAGCCCGGCTCGCCATACATCCTGGCATGCAGGCCGGCCACGCCGCTCATGCCCTGGATCACGTCGTCATACGCAGGGCGCTCGGCGTAGCGGCCGTCCTGGTGAAAACCGAGAGCCACGGCATAGACCAGCCGCGGATGGCGCTGCGCCAGGCTGTTGTAGTCTATGCCCAGGCGCCTGGCGGCCGCGGGCCGCATGTTGTGCACGAAGACGTCGGCGCTGGCCAGCAATGTGTCCAGCCGCGCCACATCGGCGGCATTTTTCAGGTCCAGGACCACGCTGCGCTTGCCGCGGTTCAGGTTCAGGAAGAACGATCCCATCCTGGCGTTGCGCGACTTGCCGACCATGCGCATCGGGTCGCCCTGCGGCGGCTCGACCTTGATCACATCGGCGCCCATGTCGGCAAGCAACTGGGTCGCCATCGGTCCAAACACGAAGTTACTGGCGTCTATGACGCGCATACCGGACAAAGGGCCTGTCATGCTCGTTCCTGGTTAGGGGTTGCCCTGTTCGGGCCTGGAGTGGATGGGAGGGCTGCCGCCGGCGCGGACCGCTCGCGCGCCTCGCGCAACAGATCGCGTCCAATGATCAGATGCTGGACCTCGGTCGCGCCTTCGTAGATGCGCAGCGCCCGCACGTCGCGGTACAACTGCTCTATGATGTGCCCGGTCCGCACGCCCAACCCGCCATGCATCTGCAAGGCGGCATCCACCACCTGCTGCGCATGCTCGGTGGCGGCCAGCTTTGCCATGGCCGCATCGCGCGACGAACCCTGCCCCGCATCGCGGGCCCAGGCGGCGCGATAGACCAGCAGCGCCGAGGCGTCGGTCTGGGTTGCCATCTGGCTCAACCTGGCCTGGGTCAGCTGGAAATCGGCCAGCGTCTTGCCGAACATCTCGCGTTGCAGCGCATGCTGCGTGGCCTCTTGCAGCGCCCGGCGCGAAAAGCCCAGCGCCGCCGCGCCCACCGAGGTCCGGAAGATATCCAGCGTGCGCATCGCGAGCTTGAAGCCCTGCCCCGGCTCGCCCAGCGATTGCCCGCCCGCGACACGGCAGGCGGTGAACTTCAGGGTGGCCAGCGGATGCGGGGATAGGACGTCGATGCGCTCCGCGATCTCCAGTCCCGGCGTATCCGCGTCCACGATGAAAGCCGATATCCCCTTGGCGCCGGCGCTGCGCGGATCGCGCGCAAAGACGACGTAATGGTCGGCGATGCCGCCGTTGGAAATCCAGGTTTTCTCGCCGTCCAGGACATAGGCGTCGCCATCCTGCCTGGCCGCGCACGACAAGGCGCCCACGTCGGAACCCGCCTGCGCCTCCGACAGCGCGAACGCCGCAATGCGGCGACCTGCCCGGGCGGGAGCCAGATACCGTTGCCGCTGCGCGGGCGTACCGTCCAGCGCAATGGCGGCCGAACCCAGGCCCTGCATCGCGAACGCGAAGTCGAACAGCGCCCCATGTTGCGCCAGCCGGTCGCGCAGCAGGCAGACCGCGCGCGTGTCGATGCGGGCGCTGGCGTCGAACGGGTCGGGCACGGCGTGAGCCAGCAGGCCCGCCTGGCCCATGCCGGCCACCAGGCGCCGGCATTGCTCGTCCATCTCCGCCCGGCTTTGCGGTGCGGTCCAGGCGGGCCTTGCCTCCAGCCAGGCGTCGGCCTGCCGCAGCAGGTCCCGATGCCGGGGCTCGAAGAACGGCCACGCGAGCGTAGCTTGCATGTTCATGGAGAAGCGTCCTGTCGTGTGGGCTGGGCGCTATTGCTTGGGGATGTTGGCGCTCTGGGCCGTGGCAATCTCAAGCTCGATCTCTTTCCTCTGGAACTTGGCCAGCGCGGCTGCGTCGCCAATGAAGGAGATGAAATTGCTCTGCGCCAGGAAGGCTTGCGTCTTGGGATCGGCGTAGATCTCCAGCAGCGCGTCCTGCAGGGTCTTCACGACCGGCGCGGGCGTCTTGGCCGGCGCGAACATGGCCCACCACGCCACCTTGAAGAAGTCCTTGTAGCCCAGTTCCTGCAAGGTAGGCACGTCCGGCGCGCTGGCCAATCGCTTATCGGTCGTCACGGCCAGCAAGCGCAGCTTGCCCGCCTGCACCAGGGCCTGCGCGCCGCTGTACTCAGCGATCACGAAGTCAACTTGCTTGCCCGCCAGATCATTCAAGGCCGGCCCCGCGCCCTTGTAGGAAATGCCGTTGGCGCTGGCCTGCGCCAGCGACAGGAACCATTCGCTGGCAATCTGGTAGGTGGCGCTGCCCGCCCCGTAGTTCAGCTTCTTCGGGTCCTTCCTGGCGGCCGCCACCAGGTCCGCGACCGTCTTGTAGGGCGAATCCTGGTAAACATAAAAGCCCATGGGCGCCTGCGCCAGCACCGCCACCGGCGCCAGGTCGACCAAGGGGTCATAGGGCAGCTTGGCGAACGCCGCGACGTTGGTCGCCACGGGCGCATTGGCCGCCAGCAGCAGCGTGTAGCCATCGGGCGCCGCCGACACGACGGCCTGGGTCGCGATAATGCCGCTCGCGCCTGGGCGGTTCTCGGCGATCACGGGCTGGCCCAGCTTGGCCTCCAACTGGCGCGCGGTGTAGCGCGCCAGCGTATCGGTACCCGTGCCGGGGGGATACGGGACGATCAGCCGGATCGGCTTGTCTGGAAATGCATGGCTGATCTGGGCGCCCAGCGCCAGCACGGCGCCTGCGAGCAAGGTGGTCAATCGCTTCATGTCTCCAACTCCTTTGTGTGCTCTGTTGTCTTTTGGAATTGCGGGCGCCAGCGTTTCGCGGTCAGGAAGATGACTGCGGATGCAAGGCGACCCGTCCGATGACCTCGCGGGAGGCCAGCGCGGCCAATGCTGCCGCGTATGCCTCCAACGGGTAGGTCTGCTGGGTGTAGGGTTTCAGCGCCCCTTCGACGACCCAATCGAACATCGTGGCGAAGGCGGCGCGCACCGCCGCCCTGCGCTCGGGCGGGACGGGCACCCTGCCCCAGCCCATGTAGTAGCCCCAATAGATGCCGATCGCGGTGGCGTTCTTGACCAGCAGGATGTTGGCGGGAATCTGCGGAATGTCGCCGCCAGCGAATCCCATCGGAATCAAGCGCCCTTCAGGCGCGACACAACGCAACGACTCCTCGAACACCTTGCCGCCCACCGGATCGAAGATCACATCGGCGCCGCGCCCATCGGTCAGGGCCAGCACCGCGTCGCGGAAGCCGCCTTCCCGGTAGTTGTGCCCGTGGTCGGCGCCGTGCGCCCGCGCCGCGTCGAGCTTGGCCTGGGTGCTGGCGCACGCGATCACGCGCGCGCCCAGCCGCTTGGCGATCTCGATGGCCGCCAGCCCGCTGCCGCCGCTGGCCCCGTGCACCAGCACCGTCTCGCCCGGCTGCAGATGCGCGCGCCAGCGCAGCGCGCCATAGGCCGTGGCGTAGATGGTTGGAAACTGTACGGCGCTATCGAAATCCACCCCGTCGGGCAGAGCGAATGTCGTGTCGACCGGCGCCACCACTTCGCTGGCAAAGCCGCCCGATTGCACGCCGGCCACCACCCGGTCGCCCGGACGGAACAGCGTCACGCCCGCGGCGCATTCCCGCACGATGCCCGCCACCTCGGTGCCTGGCGTCAGGGGTAGCGGCGGCCGGTTCTGGTGCTTGCCCTGCAACACCAGCAGGTTGGCGAAGCTCACGCCGCAGGAATGCACTTCGATGCGCACGCTGTCCGCCGGCAAAGGCGGCGCGGCGCAGGTCTCGACGCTGACTTGGCTGGGATCGTCCAGCCCGCGGCAGATGACGGCTCGCATGGTTCTCTCCTAATCGGCTTCGGGCAAGGCGCCATGACGCCCCGCACCCTGCTCGAAACGTTGCGCGCCAGCGCGCGCCTCCAGTTTTCGCGCGGCGGCGGCGTAGGCCATCTCCGCAGCCACCGCATCCCGCTCGGACAAGGCGATCTGGGCATAGGCCGATTGCCGGTCCGAGCGCATCGCGATCTGCGGGAATTGCGCCATCTGACGTGCCAACGCCTCGGCCTCGGCACGCGCTTGTCCGTCCGGCACCACTCGGTTGACCAGCCCGAAGCGCTCGGCTTCCGGAGCCAGCACAATACGGGCGGTCAGCAACATGTCCAGGGCGCGGCTCATGCCTATCAGGCGTGGCAGCCGCACGGTCGTGCCATCGCTCATCGGCACGCCCCAACGGCGCGACAGGACGGCGAACGAGGCGCTTTCCTCCGCGACGCGCAGATCGCACCACAGCGCCACGCCCAACCCGCCCGCGCAGGCATGTCCCGCCACCGCCGCGATGACGGGCTTGGACAGCGGCGCATGCAAAGGGCCGTCCGGGCTGCCTGCCCAGGGCTCGTAGTCGGTGCCTCCCGCCAATTCCTTCAGATCAGCGCCTGAACAGAAGGCGCCGCCGGCGCCGCACAGCACGGCCACCCGGGCCTGTTCGTCCGCATCGAATTCGCGCAGCGCTCGCGCCAGTTCGGAGGCCGCCTCGCGATCCAACGCATTGCGCACCTCGGGCCGGTTGATGATTACCGTGGTCACAAAACCGGCGCGTTCCACCAGGATTTTCGGAGCCATGAATCGCTGTCGTCCTGTAGTTTGAATAATACCAAGCAGTATTAAAATGATTAGAAAAAAAGCCGCGCGGAACGGTCCGTTCGCGCGGCCCGGCTTTACTGCGGATGCGGCAACAAGGCGCTGACCGCAAAGCCGGCCAGTTCGCTGGCAACGCGCTCGCGGTCCTTGGCGGTTTCGTTCTTGCGCGGGTGATACCAGCGCGAAGTCCAGTTCAAAGCCCCCAGCAGCGGCTTGACCAGCAGCTTGGCGTCCATGGCGCGGAAATCGCCGCACTGCACGCCTTCCTCGATTACACGCATATACAAGGCTTCATTCGCCGCCCGCAACTTGAGGATTTCCTCCAGTTCGGCACGTTCGGACGCGGTGGTGCGCCCCGTCAGATGCAGTTCCAACCCTTGCGCCGCGACGCGCAGGTAGGCCAGATGCTCCATCATCAGCACGGTATGGTCATGCGCCATCTTCCGCAGCTTGACGGCCGGCCGTTCGGCCGACAGCGCATGCGGCTCGATCGCTTCGCGGGTCAGTTCCATCGCGCGCCGCTGCACGGCGAAGAACAGCGCCGATTTATTGCGGTAGTAGTAATAGATGATGCCTTTGGTCGCGCCGTAGGCCACGCTGATGTCGTCCAGCGACGCCGCTGAAAAGCCCAGGTTCATGAACACGGACGCGGCCGCATCGAGAATGGCGAGCCGCTTCTCGATCCCTTCCGTGCTGTCTATCAGGCTGGGCCGTCCCATAATGTCCTTGCTGTGGCGGAAATAAACGCGAAATTCTACCCTCAGGCCTGCCGGCCGGCGCCCGCGAACTCATCGCGGACCGCCTGCGTATGGGCGCCTATGGCGGGCACTTCGCCCAAGCGGCGCGGCTCGCCCCGGATCTGGACTGGCGGCGCCACGATGGACGCCACCCCGTGCGCGGTGCGCACCTCCGAGCGGCGCAGGTGCGGATGCGCCGACAATTCCTTGACGCCGTTGACTGACGCATAGGCAATCTTCGCCAGCGTCAGACGCCGCCGCAATTCCTCCAGCGCCACCGTACTCAGCACAGCTTCGATTGCGGCTTTCAATTCCTCGGCATGCAGCACGCGGTCGCGATTGCTGCGGTAGCGCTCGTCGTCGACCCATTCGGGCTTCAGCAGCACATCGCAAGCGAAGCGGCGCCATTCGCCGTCGTTCTGCACGCCGATCAGGAGCGACTGGCCGCCCTGGCAGGCGAAGGCGCCATAGGGAGCGATGGTCGGATGTCCGAGGCCTACGCGCGGCCACACCGTGCCGGCGTAGTCGTAGTGCAGCAGGGGCACGGTCATCCAGTCGGCCATGGCGTCGAACAGCGACACGTGCAGGGCGCTGCCCTGCCCTGTCCGCTCGCGCTGCAGCAGCGCCTCCAGGATGGCCGCGTGCGCATACATGCCGGTGCCGATATCGCAGGCGGATATGCCCACCCTGCCCGGGGCCTCCGGCGTGCCAGTCACCGACGCGATGCCCGATTCGGCCTGCACCAGCAGGTCGTAGGCGCGCATCTCCGCATAGGGGCCCGACTCGCCGTAACCCGTGATGTCGCAGGTAATCAGCCGGGGATTGGCGGCCCGCATTTCCTTCCAGCCGAAGCCGGCGCGTTCCGCCGCGCCCGGGCCCAGGTTCTGGATCAGCACGTCAGCCTGCAAGATCAGCGTGCGCAGCAGCGCCAGATCCTCAGGCTGCGAGAAATCGAGAACGATTGATTCCTTGCCCCGATTGAGCCAGACGAAATATGTGCTGTCGCCCATGACCGCCCCGTCATAGCCGCGCGCGAAATCGCCGGCCGCGCGTTCGATCTTGATGACGCGCGCGCCGGCATCAGCCAGCCGCGACGAGGCATACGGCGCTGCAGCTGCCTGCTCCACAGCGATCACCAGCAGACCTTCCAGGGGCAATGCCATTTTTGTCTCCGATCCAGCATTCGTTTTTTTAATGCTACCGCGTAGTATTAGAACTGACAAGCCCCGGCTCCGGCCGCGCCTGGAACGTGGCGGAGCATTGGCATATGGCTGTCACACTCGCGGGCGATACTGCCGTTCGGATATCCGCCAGCCCGCCTGACTTCCAGGACCGCGCCGGATATTCATATAAAAGGTAATTCGTTGGCCGCCGCCCCTGGCCGCCTTACGATAGCTGGCATCGACTGGGCCTGGCGCCCGCAGGAATGCTCCACATGCAACGCTTGATATCCCCCATCCTTACCCGCCGTCCGGTGCTGCTGGCCGGTCCGCTCAGCGCGCGCCGCTATGACGCCGTGGTTTCCCTCAACGCCCACCGCGAAGCCCGCAGGCTGCGCGAATCGGCCCAGCGCATCCTGGCTGTTTCCGCCCGCTACATGTTCCCGGGCGCTTGATCCTGTCCCCAAAAACCGCGCCGAACGCCACGGCCTGATCCTTCCCCAAGACACGCAACGCCCGCCTCCGCCTTCATGCAGCCCTTCCCGCCGCCACCTGCGGTAGGATTGCCGATTCGGCCCGAAACCGGGCCAGGCAGAACAGGAGTCATGCATGGAGAAGGTGGTAATCGTGGGCGGCGGCCACGCGGCGGCGCAATTGTGCGCCAGCCTGATAGAAGGCGGCTTTCCCGGCAGCCTGACGCTGGTGTGCGAAGAGGCCTCGCTGCCCTACCACCGGCCGCCGCTCTCCAAGACCTACATCAAGGATCCGGAAGCTCCGATCCAGCTGCTGCGCGCCGAGGCGGTCTACGCCGACGCCGGCGTGCAAGTCCTGCTGGCGGACCCCGCGGTCGGCATCGACCGCGACGCGCGCCGGCTGACGCTGGCTTCAGGCAAGCAACTCGACTATGACGCACTGGTGCTGGCCACCGGCACGCGCGCGCGGCGCCTGCCGGACGTCCCCGACGAACTGCAGAATCTGATCTACCTGCGCAACGCCGACGACGCCGCGCGCCTGCGCGCCGCGATCGCGGATGCGCCTTCGGTCACGGTCGTGGGCGGTGGTTTCATCGGCCTGGAAATCGCCGCCACGGCCGGTGCCCTGGGCCGCCCGGTCACCGTCTTCGAATCCGCGCCGCGCCTGCTGGCGCGCTCCGTATCGCCCGAAGCCTCGGAACACGTCGCCCGCGTGCTGCACGATTCCGGCGTCGACCTGCGCCTATCCTCCGACCTGCAACACATCCGCACGGAAAACGGCCGCGTGCGCAGCGTCGTGGTCAATGACGTGGAACATCCCGTGGACCTGCTGGTCGCCGGCATCGGCGCCGTGCCCGAGATCACGCTGGCGCAAGCCGCTGGCCTGGACTGCCTGAACGGCATCGTGGTCGACGGACTGATGCAGACCTCGGCGCCGGGCATCTACGCCATCGGCGACTGCACGTCCTTTCCGTATGCACGTTGGGGCAAGACCCTGCGGCTGGAATCGGTGCAGAACGCCAACGACCAGGCCCGCACCCTGGCCGGCGTCCTGCTCGGCACGAAGACGCCATATCACGCCCTGCCCTGGTTCTGGTCCGATCAAGGCGCTTTGCGCCTGCAGATCGCCGGCCTGGCGCCGCCGGATACCGAACGCGTCCTGCGTCCGGGCGCCAAGCCCGGCAGCTTCTCGATTCTGCACTTCGCCGACGGCCATCTGGTCTGCGTCGAATCGATCAACGCGCCGATGGACCACCTGGCCGCGCGCAAGTTGCTGGAACTGGGGCTGAACCCGCCCCGTGACGTGCTGGCCGACCCGGCCGTACCACTCAAGAGCCACTACTGAAGCGGACAGGGATGATCCGGGCCGCCGCGCCTCAGATGAAGCCGGCGGCGCGGAACATGCGCTCGTAGATCTGGCGCAGGACCGCCTCCTTGCGCTTGTTGTACTCCATGACCTGCATCACCCCGGCCGCCGCCTCGCGCTTGGCCTGGGCGTACAGATCGCGGTCGGCATCATGCTGGCGCAGCCAGTCGCGGAACATCCGGTGCCGGATGTTCTCGGGGCAATCCGGACCAAACACGTGCAGGTTCACGCGCGGAGCGGCCAACTGCAGCACGCGGTGCTGGTGCCAGGACGGCTCCCGCAAGACCAGCAGGTAACCCGCCGCCTCCAGGGCGGGGACATAAGCGTCCTCCTGCACGGGGTCGGCTACCGTCAGATCGATATCTATCACCGGCTTGGCCGGCAGGCCCGGCACCGCCGTCGAACCCATATGCTCGACCGCCAGCGCGACCGGTCCCAATGCCTCGCGCACCTGCGACTCAAGCCGGCCATAGCGGACCGGCCAATCAGGGTCATAGGGTACGACCGCGACCAGTTCCGGCGCAGGCTTGCCCCGAACCCAGGGATCCTCGTCCGGGTCCGCGTCGTAGTGCCGCATGATTTCTTCGGGCGTGGGCGCGCGCCGGTTTTCTGCCAGCTTCAATTGCCGAAAGCGCGGCGCAGGCGCTCCAGTTCGGCGATGTTCAGGCGCTTGGCTTCCGCTTCGGCGTAGTTGCGTTCGCCTGATTCGTACGCGCCTTTATAGATGCACTTGCTGCGCTTCGCACACTCGCCTTCGGCGCGGGCGGTGGAGGAATACGATTTGGAACCTTGATCCGACGTCTTGGGACCGCTCGAAGAGCAGCCGGCCATCAGCGCAGCCGCAAAAATCGCCACACCCCAGCGGCTCAACATTTGAATGGACATTTCCTGGCCCTACAGAAAAGCTGTAGCCGACTTTATAGCAGGCTCTTGAATTCAGGGTTCCACGGGCAATTGCTTCGAAACGTTGCCGGCCGCCAGGTGCGAGCCGCGTCGTGATTTGTAAGCGGATCAAATCGCCAGATACTGCGTCAACTTCTCCAGCATGGCGTCGCAGGCCTCCAGCTGCGAAAGCTCGACGTACTCATCGGCCTTGTGCGCCACCTCGATGCTGCCAGGCCCACAGATCAGCACCGAAGTTTGCGCCCATAGCTGCTGGAACAGCCCGCCTTCGGTGCCGAAGGCGGCCTTGGTGAGCGGCGTGTCTGGCGGCAGCCATGAGGCCAGCAGCGCGACGGCCGCCGAATCGTCCGCCGTGGCAAGGCCAGGATAGCTGTTGACCAGCTCGATCCGAGGCGGGGCGGCATCCGCCCGCGCGCCCGCGGCGCGCATTTTCGCCCTGGTCAACTCCAGCACCCGCGCCAGGATCAGGTTCGGGTCATCCTGCGCGACGTTGCGGATCTCGAAATTGACTTCGCATTCCGCCGGCACGATGTTGAGCGCCGTGCCGCCCTTGATGGTGCCTGCATGCACCGTCGTGTACGGCACGTCATAGCCGGCTTCGCGCGGACCGTGTTCGGCAAGGTCCTGCTGCACGTCGCGCAGCGCGCCGATCAGATCGCTGGCCGTATGGATGGCATTGACGAAAAACGGCGCCAGCCCGGAGTGGCCCGCCTGGCCGCAGCACAGGGCCCGATAGGCCGCCTTGCCTTTGTTGCCGGTGCCGATCTTCATCAGCGTGGGCTCGCCCACCACGCAGAGCAGCGGAGCCGGCTTCATGTGTTCCAGCGCGCGCAGCAGATGGCGCACCCCCACGCAGCCGATTTCCTCATCGAACGACAGCGCCAGATGCAAGGGCCGCGCAAGAGGCTGATGGGCCGCGCGGATCATGGCCATCACGGCGCAGGCCACGAAGCCCTTCATATCCGCGCTGCCCCGCCCATAGATGCGCCCATCGCGCACGGTCGCCTCGAAAGGCGGCGAGGTCCAGGGCTGGCCTGCCACGGGGACCACGTCGGTGTGGCCGGAGAGCAGGATGCCGGGTACATCCAAGGGGCCGACGGACGCGAACAGATTGCTCCGCCGGGCGTCCTGCGGGTCCGCCGCCAGCGTGGACGCGATGCCGGCCTGCGCCAGCAGCTCCCGCACGCGCTCGATCAGTTCGATATTGGGCGTCAACGTGACGGATTGAAACGCGAGCAGCTCGCGCAATAGGTCTGGACTGTTGTCGGGGGTCGGTGTGCTCATGGCATGGACCTGCAGGAGGCGGGCGGCGCACGAGCGCGCCGCCGGTTCATTTGCTTTCAGGAGGCACGTAAGGGTCGAAGAAACTGCCTTCGCTCATGCCTGGAATGTACTGATCGGAGATATAGGCGCGGCAGCGCTGCATGAACACCTCCGTCAGGCGCGACGGCTTCATCGGCTTGTAAGTGGTGAGGCCCAGCAGCATGGGGCGGTGTTCACCCACCAGGCGCAGCCGCACCAGCCGCTTGCCATCCAGCGCTTGCGTGGACTTCGGCCGCACGTTGAATAAGGCATAGCCGATTCCGTTGGCGACCATGGACCGCACCACTTCCTCCGAGCGTGAGCGCGCCACGATGTTCGGCTCCAGGCCGAACTTCGCGAATAGCGACATGAAGTAGTCGCGGCTCAAGGGCAGGTCCAGCAACACCATGGGCAAGCGGGCCAGCTCTTCCAGCGTCACCGCGATCTGCTGCGACAGCGGATGCAGTTCGCTGACCACCACATGCGGCGGCAGGCGCGCCAGCGCCTCGAACGATATTTCGTCGCCCAGCCTCAGGTCGTAACTCAGCGCAACGTCGATCTCCAGCGAGTGCAGCTTGTCGATCAGCAACTGCTGGTCGCCTTCGGTCATGTGCAACTCGACTTTGGCGAATGCCCGCGAAAAGCCGAAGATCACCTCGGGCGCGATCATGGCCGTGAGCGACTGGAAGCAGCCCACGCGCAAGGTGCCCTGGATGGTATTGCTGGAGACCGACGCGATCTTGTAGAGACGCGACGCGCGCTCGAGCAGGTCTTCGCATTCGCTCATGACCTGCTGGCCGAGCACCGTCAGGGCCAGGCCCTTGGACGGATGCCGCACGAACAACTGCACGTCCAGCTCGGTTTCGACATGCGCGATGGCGGCCGAAATCGAAGGCGCCGAGATGTGGATCTGGCTGGATGCCGCGGCGATACTGCCATGCTTGGCCGTGGCAACGAAGTACTCCATCTGGCGCAGCGAAATGCGATTGAGCATAGTCCGAAGTGAGAAAACTGGAGCAGGCTGGAGGGAGGTGGCGTTCCGCCTTGCGGGCCGCCACCGTGGCCCGGCGCTGGCATCAGCCGCACCGAGCAAAAGTGTATCCACTATGCCCGGATAAGGGGGCATGGCGCTCCTCGGGTTTTCTCGCACTAGCCGGCTGGCGCAAGCGGTCACAGATTGCCTGGCACGCCGAAACTCGGCGCGGCGCGCGGGTCCCTGGCGCGGGTGATGTAATCCTGGATCTGCGGCTCGTAGACCTTCCAGGCCTCGTAAAGCGTTTCGACTGGACATTGCTCCACCCAGTCCATGCGCAGGTCGACAATGGGCCAGTCCAGGTCCGCCACCACCAGCAGCCCGGCCGAATGCACCGGCCCCTCTTCGCCGCCAGCAGCCTGGCCCGCCAACATGGCCTGCATCAGGCGCTCGGCCAGCGAGCCCGACGCTTGCTCGAATGCCGCCAGCATGGCAGCGGGCACATCCAGCGACGCCAGCATATTGCCGGCGCACGCGGCGTGCTCGCCCTGCGCACTGGCCAGCCGGCCCAACGCGTTCGCGCCCGTGAAGATGGCCGGCGCCTGCGTGGCGTCGATCGCCATCAATTGCCGGTAGCTGATAAAGGGGCGTTCGGCCAGGGCTTGCAAGGCGCGCTGGGGCGAGTGGCCCTGGCCCATTGCATCAAGGATGAGCGGCCCCAGGGCGGGATCGGTGATGTTCTGGCTGACCGCCGCGCCCACTCCCGCTCGCGCGCGGATGCAGCGCGCCGCGACCGCGGGCGAAGAGGACGAAACGGCCGCGCCGAATTGGCCGGTGGCCGGACAGCGGGCAATGATGGAGAAAGTCATGACCTGGGCCTCCTGTGGCGTCAATCCGGAATAACGGCAGTCGCGTCGATTTCCACCAGCCATTCGGGACGCGCCAGCGCCGATACCACGATGCCGGTGGATACCGGGAACACGCCCTTGAGCCATTTTCCAACCACGCGATAGACCTCCTCGCGATAACGGGGGTCGATGATGTAGATCGTGATCTTGCAGATGTCCTGCAGTTCGCCGCCGGCCTCCTTGAGCAACATGTCGATGTTCTTCATCGCCTGCTCGGTCTGGCCTGCGGCATCGCCGATGCAGACGCTCTCGGACGTGTCCAGGTTCTGGCCGATCTGCCCGCGCAAGAAGACAGTGCTGCCGCGCGCGACGACGGCCTGGCACAGATCGTTGTCGAGTTTCTGTTCGGGGTAGGTCGCCTTGGTATTGAAGGTGCGTATGCGCTTATGCTTCATGGCTCGTATCAGTATTAGGGTTTATCCGGAGACCCCACGCCTGCCTGGCTAACAGCATGGCCCAAGGCCTTGACCTGCCCGCTGATGGTCTGCCCAAGCGGGGCCGCAGCCTATTTGTTTTTTCTGGTGTCCCGTCTCGGAAATCCTGACGCGGGCGACGCTCGCGACGATGAGCCTCACCATGCCTTCGGGGGCCTCACCAGGCCATCAGGAAAATCTATTCATGCCAACGGAAAAGGCGACTTGGTCCCTCGGATCGTCTCTCTCATTATTGGCTTTCGCTGGCGCGGCCGGTGCGGCAGTCGCGGCGATGCCCGGCCCCGGATCGATGACCGACGCCATCTGAAGCAACCTCACCTTACAGAGGATCCGGATGAACACCGCCTCAACTCCCGCGCAAGCCGCCTATCCCCGATTCCGCTACGACGGTTCTGGCGACCTTGCCCGCATCGGGCTGATCTACATCGCCTCCAGCGTCGTGATGGAAGAAGAAATGTGGGCCATGTCCGCCCGCGGCGTGTCCACCCATACGGCGCGCATCAAGCTGCCCAAGGTCACCGTGCAGGGCATCGAGGAGATGATGAACGCCCCCGAGCTCGAACAGGCCGCTCGCCTGGCCGGCGCCGCCCCGATCGACGTGCTGCTGTTCGGCGGGACCAGCGCCTCCTTTCTGCATGGCACGGCCTACGACCAGGCTCTGATCCAGAAGCTGCGGCAATGGGTGCCGGGGCCGATGATCACCACGGCCTCCACCGCCACGCTCGCAGCGTTGAAGAAGGTCAAGGCCGGCAAGGTTGCGCTGGCCACGCCCTACCTCCCGGAGATCCACGAACGCGCCATCCGCTTCCTGCAGGAAAACGGCCACGAGGTCGTCAAGAGCGCCTGCCTCGGCATCTCGGATGACCACGCGCTGGCCGAAGTATCGCTGGAGAAAGTCTACGACCACGTGCTCTCGGTCGACCACCCCGACGCGACGGCCATCTTCGTCTCGTGCACCAACTTCAGGACCGTCGGGGCCATCGAGGCGCTGGAGCAGAAGCTCGGCAAGCCGGTGATCTCGGCCATCCAGGCCTCGTTCTGGCACTGCCTGGATCTCACCGGCGCGGCAGGCGCCAAGCCCGGCTACGGGTCACTGTTCAACGCCAACCTGTCCAGGGACAACACGATGTAAGCACTTCGCCGAAGTGCATGACCAATAAACAAGGGGAATAAAAATGCATCTTCAAAAAACCATCACGGTGCTGACGCTCGCGGGCGCCTCGCTGTTCGCCCTGGCGCCCGCCCAGGCCGAGAAACTGGTGCTGGGCAACGAGGGGAGCTATCCGCCGTTCAGCATGGTCGACCCCTCGGGCCGCCTGACGGGCTTCGAACCCGATCTGGCGCGCGAGATGTGCAAGCGGATGAAAGCCGATTGCGAAATCGTGGTGATGGACTTCAAGGCCCTGATCCCGGCGCTGCTGCAGAAGAAGCTGGATGCCGTGGTCAGCCAGACCAAACCGTTGCCGGAGCGCAAGGAAAAAGTGCTGTTCGGACGTCCGGTGCTGTTCAACCCGGACTCCTATGTGGTGCCAGAAGCGAAGAACTACACCTTCACGCCTGAAGGCCTCAAAGGTGTGCGCATCGGCCTGCAACGCGGATCGGCGCAAGCCAAGTACGTGGGCGAGACATTCGGCAACGCGGTGCAGATCGTGTTCTACGACAACCCCGACCAGATCCGGCTCGACCTGGCCAATGGCCGGCTGGATATGAGTCTCGGCCCCAAGATCAGCTGGACCAACGAGTTCCTGTCCAAGCCCCAGGGCAAGGGCTGGAAATTCGCCGGCGGCGACCTGTGGACCGGCGGCGGCGAAGCCGGCTCGAGCTGGATCGCCCGCAAGGACAGCGGCGAACTGCTCAACCGCATGAGCGCCACGGTCGACGCCATCATCAAGGACTGCACCTTCACCAAGCTGCGCAAACCCTACATGGAAGTGGAGCTCCTGCCCGAAGAGGCGGCCTGCCGCTAGCCGGATCCGCGCACACCGCCAGGGCCTCCGGCGTCAGACCGCCGGGGCCTGGGCGGAATTCTTCATACGCTTGCAAGGACTGCCTCATGCCTTCGATGGGTTTCGTGCAGCAACTCGCGACCGGCGCGCTGATGACGATCCAGGTCGCCGTCTGCGCCTATCTGCTGGCGCTCGCGATCGGAACGTTCTTTGCCCTGATCACGCTGCGGCCAACACTGCTGGCCAGGATCATCTGGATTCCGTACGCCTCCATCTTCACGGGCGTGCCCTCGCTGCTGGTCGGCTTCCTGTTCTACTACGGCGGCTCGGAGATTGTCGCCAGCCTGCTCGCGCCGTTCGGCGTCGGCCAGCGTGTCGAGATCACGCCCTTCATGGCCGCGGTGGCGGCGCTGGGCATGGTCTACGGCGCCTACCTGGCCGACCTGATACGCAGCGCGATCCAGAACGTGCCCCACGGACAGTTCGAAGCCGCACGGGTGCTGCTGGTGCCGCGCACCACCATCTGGCTGAAGGTGATCCTGCCGCAGATGCTGCGCCTGGCCCTGCCCGGCATGACCAATATGTGGATCGTCGTGCTCAAGGACACCGCCCTCATCTCCTTGATCGGCCTGAAGGAAATCATGGCCTACGCCAAGCTCGCGTCCGGCGTGACCAAGGAACCCTTCGTCTACTACCTGCTCGCCGCCGCCTTCTTCCTCACGATGACCTGGCTCACCTATTACGTGGCCCGCCGCGTCGAAACATGGGCGGCGCGCGGCTTCCATCCCGTCGTGACCAAGGGAGCCTCGCATGCACTTTGACTTCCAGGTAGCCTGGGACAGCTTGCCCAAATTGCTGGCTGGCGCCGGCACCACATTCGCCGTGCTGCTGCCTGTGCTGGTCATCGGCCTGCTGCTGGCGCTGCCGGTCGCCCTGGCGAGCTTCCGGCCAGGCCCGCGCGCCCTCTTCGCCAGCAGCTACATCGGCTTCTTCCGCGGCGTGCCCAGCCTGGTGCTGCTGTATCTGATCTACAGCGGACTGCCCCAGTTCTCCATTGTGCGCGACACCTTTCTTTGGAACGTCTTTTCCAACGCCTATGTCTGCGCCTGGCTGGGCCTGGCGCTGACCCACTCGGGCTTCATGGCCGAGATCATCCGTGGCGGGCTGGCGGCGATTCCCAAGGGCACCATCGAAGCCGCGCAGACACTGGGCCTGAAGCCTGCGCAAATCCTGTTCCGCCTGCGCATCCCCCTCGTCGCGCGCTACGTGCTGCGCGCCTATCAGAATGAGTTGCTGATCATGGTGAAGAGCACGGCGGCCGTCAGCGCCATCACGCTGGTCGACCTTACCGCGGCCGCCAACACCGTATTCGACTATACCTATGACCCGTTCACGCCCTTGATCACGGCGGCGGCCATTTATTGGTGCATCACCAACAGCATACGTCTTGGGTTCTCGATCGCGGATCGCAGGCTGAACCGCTATCTCGTCAGAATCTGAACCGCCCCGGCCGACCGTCCACCAGAGCGCGAATCATCATGACTGCCATCCTGTCCAGCATCACGCCGTCTTACTCCTCCGCCCTTGCCGACTGCGCGCCCGCGGTATCCATCTCGGGAGTGAACAAGTTCTACGGCGCCTTCCACGCCCTGCGGGATATCCACCTCGAGGTGTCCAATGGCGAAATCGTCATTCTTTGCGGGCCTTCCGGATCCGGGAAGTCATCGCTCATCCGCTGCATCAACCATCTGGAGCAGCATGACTCCGGCGACATCCACGTCAATGGCACCGCGCTGACCCGCCACCCCCAGGACGTGGAAAAAGTCCGGCGCCAACTGGGCATGGTGTTCCAGAACTTCAATCTTTTTCCGCACATGACGGTGCTGGCCAATTGCACCTTCGCGCTGAAGGTCGCCTTGAAGATGTCCACGCCCGAGGCCGAACAGACGGCACGCGAGTACCTCGCCAAGGTCAATGTGATCGAACAGGCCGACAAGTATCCGATCCAGCTTTCTGGCGGACAGCAGCAGCGCGTGGCCATCGCCCGCGCCCTTTGCCTGCGTCCGCGCATCATGCTTTTCGACGAACCGACATCGGCGCTCGATCCAGAATCGGTCGGCTCCGTGCTGCGCATCATGGAGGACCTGGCGCAGACCGGGATCACCATGATCTGCGTCACCCACGAGATCGGCTTCGCCCGCAAAGTCGCTGACCGCTGCGTCTTCATGGAGCGGGGCGAAATCATCGAGACGGCGCCCGCCGAACAGTTCTTTGCCTCGCCCAGGAGCGAGCGCCTGAGGAATTTCCTGGAGCAGGTTTTGTAGTCGGCCACATAGACAAGGGGTTGTCATGATCAAAAGACTCATTTGCGCGGGCATGCTTGCCGGCGCGGCTCTCGCCGGCACGGCGCAAGCGCAGGATGCCCTGGTGGTAAGCACCTGGGGCGGAAGCTTCCGCGATCTCATCGACGAGAGCATCGGCAAGGAGTTCACACGGCAGACCGGCGTGCCGGTGAAGTACATCACGGGCGGCACCATAGACCGCCTGAACAAAGCCAAACTCGCCACCAAGCCGGAAAGCGACATCACCTTCACCACGTCGCACATCGGCTGGCTTTATGTCAATGCCGGCCTGTACGAGAAGCTCGACCTGAGCAAGATTCCCAATTACTCGCACCTGGTCGACCGGGCCAGGATCAGCCCGTACCACATCGGCAGCTGGGCGTATGTGTACACCATCGGCTATCGCCCCGACCTGATTCCACCCGGCATCACCTTCAACAGCTGGAACGACCTCTGGAATCCGGCTCTGAAAAACAAGCTGTCGGCGCCGGATTTCGACCCCAGCCACATCATCGACATTTCAGCCTTGCTCTCTGGCGGCGACGCCCGCACTTGGGAAAAAGGCCAGGACAAGCTCAAGGCCCTGAAACCCAACTTCAAGGCCTTCTACACCAACGACGCCAACAGCCAGCAACTGATCGCCGCCGGCGAGACACCGGTGCAGATCGTGCTGTCCATGAATGCGTACTACATGATCGGCCAAGGCGTGCCGATCAAGGTGGCGATGCCCAAGGAAGGCGCGGTGCTGGGCGTGGACACCATGGCCATCATGAAAGGCAGCGCCAAAACCGACCTCGCCTACAAGTTCATGAACATCGCCCTGTCGCCAGAGGTGCAGGCCAAGATCGTGGCCGCCAAGAAAGCCAGCCCGGTGGTCGACGACGCCAAGGTCTCGCCCGAAGACGCCGCGCTGCCGGGCGTATTCACGACCAAGCAGCAATGGGATACCCAAGCCATCGTCATCGACGACAAGCTGCGCGCCGAGAAGACCGCCGAGTGGCGCAAGTGGTTCACCGAGAACATCATGAACTGATTGCCGGACGCCGCGGCCTCACGGTCCGCGGCCTCCCCCTCGTTCTCACCGTACACGATGGATGGGTACACCATGGATGCGCGTTCCACACTGAGGGGATGGCTGATCTCCCCGGCAAGCTTCATCGCGCTGTGCATCTGCGTCGCCATGGCGGCCGTGCTGCAGTACAGCTTGCGCACCTTCATTCCCGGCTCCTTGGATGTCGGCGGCCTGACGCTGAATAACTTCTCGGGCCTGGGGAAGCAGATCTATCTCGACGCCTTTACCAACACCCTGCGCCTGAGCGTCGAAACCACGGTCTGCTCCCTGCTCGTGGCCTATCCGCTGGCGTACGCCCTGGTCAGGGTACGCAACCGCTATATCAAGTCTTTCATCCTGATCGTTTCCATCACGCCGCTCTTCCTGGGCGAGATCGTGCGCACCTATTCCTGGATCATCGTGCTGGGCAGCACCGGATTCATCAATTCGATGCTGCTCAAGCTGGGCATGATAGACACGCCGCTGACGCTGATGTTCAGCCACCTCGGCGTGCTGGTGGCGCTGGTGCATGTCACCATCCCCGTGGTCGTGTTGATGCTGGCCACCGCCATCTCGCACATCGACCGCGATTACGAAAAGGCCGCCGAAAGCCTGGGCGCGGGGCCGGTGCGCACCTTCCTGACCATTACCCTGCCGCTGTCCATGCCAGGCATCCTGGCCAGCATCACTACGTCCTTCGCCTGGACCTTCAGCGCCTTCGCCACGCCGCAGATGATAGGCGGGGGCCGCGTGCCGACCGTCTCCACGCTGGTCTACCAGTTGGGATTCTCATCCATGAACTTTCCCTTGGCGGCCAGCCTGAGCGTCATGGGCCTGGGCCTGACGGCGATCTCGCTAATGCTGCTCGGCCGCGTCACGCGCCGCCTCAAGGCCATCGGAGGACACTGACATGAGTATCCGCAAATCCCTGCCCCTGTGGCTGCGAGTCGGGGCGCCCGTCCTGATCACGCTCATCCTTGCCTTCGTGCTGCTGCCGGTCGTGGTTGTGGTGCTGGCCTCGTTCAATGACAAGGCCTTGCTCACCTTTCCGCCGCAGGCCTGGTCCTGGCGCTGGTTCGAGCGCGTGTTCACCTACTCCGATTTCCGTGACGGCTTTCACGCCAGCATGGTAGTTACGCTCTGGTCATCGGTGCTGGCGCTGATCATCGGGACCGGCCTGGCGATCGCGGTAAAGCGCATGGCGTTCCCCGGCAAGAACATCCTGCAAGCCATCCTGCTTTCGCCGCTGGTGATTCCGCATTTCACGGTGGGGCTGGGCCTGCTGATCCTGGCGGCGCAGCTGAACGTGGACCGCGGCTACGGCATTGTGATCCTGTGCCACGTCATGCTCGTCCTGCCTTTCGTGCTGCGCAGCGTCTATGTTTCGATGGAGAACCTGGATGAGCGCCTGGAGCAGAGCGCCGCCAGCCTGGGCGCCTCGCCGGTGCGGGTGCTGTTCACGATCACGGTGCCCTTGCTGGCGCCCGGTCTGTTCGGCGGGTGGCTGTTCGCGGCCATCATGTCGTTCAGCGAGTTCACCGCGTCGCTGTTCGTGACCACCCAGAACACGCAGACCCTGCCGGTGACCATGTACAACTATGTGCGCGAGTTCGCCGATCCGACCCTGGCCGCGCTGTCGGTGGTGTACATCGTGGTGACCGCCACCCTGTTGATCTTCGCCAATCGATTCCTGGGGCTGGGCAGGATCCTCAATATCGAGGACAACCACTAGATAGTTCTGGGTGGAATGTTGCCGATTGGCTTTGTGAGGTCAGGTTCTTGGGCCGCCGGCGTCCGGACTGCGGGATTCCGATGCTCGCCCCGGTGGGGCTGCGCTTCGGATCCCTCCGCCCGGCCACCGGCTCACGGCATCTACCCATGAACGGGTTCCAAAACCAACGCATTAGGCGCCTACCAGCCGAGGACCCCGGAGCCATCCGAAGCGCAGCCCCACTGGGGCGAGCATCGGAATGGCGCAGGGCAGCCTCGGCGGCTTAAGAACCCTGACATCCGCAAGCTCGAAGCCCTATCGCCCCTGCACTTCGATTTTGGGAGGCAGCGCTCTTGAGCCGCCGCCGTCCGGACTGCGGGATTCCGATGCTCGCCCCAGTGGGGCTGCGCTTCGGATCCCTCCGCCCGGCCACCGGCTCACGGCATCTGCCCATGAACAAGATCCAAAACCAACGCATTGGGCGACTGCCAGCCGAGGACCCCGGAGCCATCCGAAGCGCAGCCCCACCGGGGCGAGCATCGGAATGGCGCAGGGCAGCCTCGGCGGCTAAAGAACCCTGACCTCCGCAAGGCCCAACCTTAATAGCCGCGCGCGGGATCGACGCGATTGGCGGGCTCCAGGCCCTGGCTGACGCGCAGTATGTTGTCGGCAATCTGTCCGGCGGCCGATGCTGGAATGGCCACCGAAGCCAGGTGCGGCGTGATCAGCACGTTGTCCATCGCCCAGAGCGGGTCGCCAGCTGGCAGGGGCTCGCGCTCGAACACGTCCAGCGTCGCGCCGCCCAGATGACCGCTGCGCAGCAGATCGGTCAAGGCGGCCTGGTCCACCAGCGCGCCCCGGGCCACATTGATCAGGGCCGCTCCGCGGGGCAGACGCTGCAAGCGCTCGCGATCCAGCAGGCCGCGAGTCTGCGGCGTCAGCGGAAGCATCACCACCAGTATGTCGGCGCGCGACAGCACCGTGTCCAGCGATTCCATGCCGCTGTGGCACTCGATGCCCTCGATGTTGCGTGGACTGCGCGACCAGCCCAGCACCGTCAGCCCCTGGCGGCGCAGCTCCTGCGCCGCGCAGGCGCCCAGCTCGCCCAGGCCCAGCACCGCCACGCGCACGTCCTCGGGCGAACGCGGATGGCGGTAGGCCCACTCGCCCCGGCGCTGCGCCGCTTCGAAATATGGAATGTCGCGCGCATAGCGCAACGCGGCGAACAGCACATAGCCCGCCATCATGCGCGCCATATTGGGATCGGTGATGCGGGTGATGGGCACGCCGGCCGGCAGGTCCTCGCGGCCCACCAGCGAATCCACGCCCGCGCCCAGATTCACGATAAGGCGCAGGTTCTTCATACGATCGAAGAAGCCCTGCGGCGCCTTCCAGGCCAGCGCGTAATGGATGCTGGCCGGATCATGCGCTTCGCTGCCATGCACCATGCGCAGGTCCGGCAGGCGCGCCTGCATGGCGTCGCGCCAGGCCGTGTAGTCGTCGAATTCGCTGTAGAAGATCATGGCGCCCGACACGGTGGGGCGGGAGGATGCATGCATGGGCGGTCTACCTCAGGTACTGCGGTTTATCAGGCGGGACATGGCCTCGATGGCCAGTTCATAGCCATCGCCGCCCAGCCCCGCGATGACGCCATCGGCGGCCTTGGAAATATACGAATGATGGCGGAAGGCCTCGCGCCGCCAGATATTGCTCATGTGGACCTCGATGATCCTGCCCGGGAAGGATAGCAAGGCATCGAGGATGGGCACCGATGAATAGGTCAGGCCGGCCGCGTTGATGATGACGCCCTGCGCGCTGCCGCGGGCTTCCTGTATCCAGTCGACCAGCTGGCCTTCGTGGTTGGACTGGACGAAGTTCAGCTGGATGCCCAACGAGGCAGCCTTGCTTTCGCAGCGTTGCTGCAACACGGGAAAGCTGTCCGAACCGTAGGTCTTGTTGGCATCCAGTCCGTAGAGATTGGCGTTCGGCCCGTTGAGGAACCAGACGGTGGAGGATGATGGGGTCGCGCTCGGCGTCGTCATGGCGGCTGTCTCAGGTTTCGTGGGGAAGGGTCGCCTGCATGGCAGGCAATTGGTTGAACTCGGCGAACCACGCTGCGGCGCGTGGATGCGCAGCGCGCCAGTCCAGCTCGGGAAAGCGGAAATCCAGATATCCCAAGGCGCAGCCGATGGTCAGGTCGCCGATGCTCGGATGCGCTTGCGGCAGACTGTCGGCCTGCGCCTCGATTTCCGCCAGGCAGGCCTGCACCTTGACCAGCTGCGCCTCGCGCCACTGCGGCCATTGGATTTCGGCCGGCCGGGCCGTATGTTCGTAGCGCGCCAGCAGCGCGGCATCAAGCAGGCCGTCGCCCAGGGCCTGGCGCGTTAATGCCAGCCAGCGCGCCTCGCCAGCCGGAAACAGCTGCGTGTCGCCGGCGGCACCGGCCAGGTATTCGCAGATCACACGGCTGTCGTAGAGCGCCCTGCCGTCTGGCAGGATCAGGGTCGGCACCTTGGCCAGCGGATTGTGGGCGGCGATGCGCGCATCGCGGTTCACCGGATGCGCAGCGCTGGCCAGCCATTCGATCCGTTCAGCCTGGCCGGTCAGGTGCGCGCAAGCCATCACCTTGCGCACGAAGGGGGACGTCGGGGCATAGAGTAGTTTCAATCCAGTCTCCGGAGGTCAGGGTTTGAGGACCAGCTTGCCGAACACCTTGCCGCTCTCCAGCAACTGGTGCGCGCGCACGGCATCGGCCAGGGGCAGGCTTTGCGACATCTTGGGTCGGATGCGGCCGGCGGCCACCAAGGGCAGCACGTGACGCCTGAGCGCGGCGGCCATGCGGGCTTTCTCGGCATCGGTCTGCGGGCGCATGGTCGAGGAATGCAGGCTCAACTGCTTTTGCATCAGGGTCAGCAGTTCCACGTTGACGGCCGATCCCTGCAGGAAGGAAAGGCTCACGTGACGTCCGCCAAATGCCAGCGCCTGCAGATTGCGCCGCACATAGTCGCCGCCGACGATATCCAGCACCACGTCGACGCCACGGCCTTCAGTGAGGGTGTCGCAGGCCGCCACAAAATCCGTGTCGTGAAAGCAGATCACCTCGGCGGCGCCGAGCTCGCGCAGGGCGTCGAAGCGGTCACGTTCGCCATCGGTCACGACCACCCGCGCGCCGGCGGCGTGCGCCATCTGGATGGCCAGCGTGCCGATGCCGCCGCCTCCGCCGTGGATCAGCACAGTCTCGCCCATGCGCAAGCGGCCCAGCTCGAACAGGTTGTGCCAGACGGTGAACAGCCCTTCCGGCAGGGCGCTCGCCTCCGCGTCGTCCAGCCCCTGAGGCGCAGGCAGGGAATGATCCACCCGCGCCACGCACCACGGCGCATAGCCGCCGCCCGCCAGCAGGCTCATGAGACGCTGCCCACGCAAGGACTCCGGCACGCCGGGGCCGCAGGCGGCCACCTCGCCGCAGGCCTCCAGTCCGAGCACGTCGGTCACGCCCGGCGCCGGCTTGCTCAAGCCCTGGCGCTGCATGATGTCGGGCCTGTTGATGCCGGCCGAATGCACGCGCAGCAGCACTTCGCCAGGCCCCGGCGCGGGTACCGGCCGGTCTGCCAGCGTCAACACCGTGGCATCGCCGGGCTCGCGGGCGATGACGGCTTGCATTTCAACAGGGATCTGATTCATGGCGTGGTGCCTCGCGGACGAATGGAAACTAGGCGGCCGCGCAGGCGCGGCCGCCAGGAAGGGTGGAACCTCGTGCGATAACCCTGTCTTCAGGACGATGCCTTGAAGACGCTGACCCCGTGGCCGGGCAGCGCAAGCCCCGCCACGGCGCCCACGGGCCATTCATGGATGCAATTCAGATCGGAGGTGCGCACCATGACGTGCTGGCGTCCTTCCACGGGGATATGCACCTCCAGGTACAGATCCACGTGGTCGCCCTGGAACACGTGATTGACGACCGTGCCGCTCAGGACCGACCCGCTATGCAGGTTTTCCAGCTTGATATGTTCGGGCCGCACGTAGAGATCGAGCCGGTGCCCCTCGTGCGAGCCGCCCACCAGGCGGTGGCGGGGAATATGCGTCAGCCCCCCGCCCAGGCGCAACTGGATGGTTTCGGCGCTGGAGCCGTGATAGTGCGCCGGCAGGATGTTGACGTCGCCCAGGAACGACGCCACGAAAGGATCCTGCGGATTGCGATACAGCTCGTCGGGGGCTGCGACCTGCCGGATCACTCCCTGGCTCATGACCGCAATGCGGTCCGACATGCTCAGGGCTTCGCCCTGGTCATGGGTGACGAATATCGTCGTGACACCCAACTTGCGCTGGATATCGCGGATCTCCACCTGCATGGCGCCGCGCAGGCCTTTGTCCAGCGCGGAGAACGGCTCGTCGAGCAACAGCACCTTGGGACGGATCACCAGCGCCCGCGCCAGCGCCACCCGCTGCTGCTGCCCGCCGGACAGCTCGCGCGGTTTGCGCTCGCCCAATCCGTCCAGCTTGACCAGGGCCATGGCTTCGCGCACCCGCTGCTCGATCTCGGCGGCCGGCACACGCCGCATCCGCAGGCCATAAGCAATGTTGCGTTCCACCGTCATGTGCGGGAACAGCGCGTAGTTCTGGAACACGATGCCGATCTGGCGCTGATACGGCGGCAGTGCCGTGACCGGCCTGCCGTCGATGAAGATCTCGCCGCCGTCCGCGTCGGCAAAGCCCGCGATCAGGTTCAACAAGGTGGTCTTGCCGCAGCCCGACGGACCCAGCAGCGTCAGGAACTCGCCGCGCTCGATGTTCAGGGACACCTGTTGCAGCACCGTGTGATCACGGTACTTCTTGACCACTCCCTCCAGGCTGACCGCGCTGGAGCTATCGGAGGCAAAGGGGCGATTCGGCATGGCTGCTGCACTCATGGAGTTCAGTCTCCCGACGCAAAAATCCCGGGAAAAACAGGCGGTGGCCGCATGGCACGCAAGGGTGCAACGTCAGCGTTTTGGTGGATTCAAGAATACGGCAAAGCCCTTTTTGCAGTGCGTTGCCGATGCTGATGGGGGCCATCGGAAAAACGAAATCGCGATGGCGCAGGCGTGACGGCCCTCACCGCCCACGTAAACCAGCACCTTTGCTTTTTCCTAAGTCAGCCGTCCGAAAAACGAAGTTATCAACTCGGCGCTTCGAGATCACACTGCGTGCCTATCGTTCAGTGCGCATCTGAAGCCTGCGCGCGGTTCGTCGGCCTTCTTGTCCTTGATCTTCGTGTCAGCATCGAGACGCACCAGGGTCTCGGTATTTCTTAGGATCTTGCAATGTCAATTGAAAAAACCAATACGCTGGTGATCGGCGCCGGCCAGGCTGGCATCGCGATGAGCGAGCACCTTGGCGCCATGGGGGTTCCGCATATCGTGCTGGAACGCAAGCGGATCGCCGAACGCTGGCGCTCCGAACGCTGGGACTCGCTGGTCGCCAACGGCCCCGCCTGGCACGACCGCTTTCCCGGCTTGAAATTCGATGACGTCGGGCCCGACGTCTTTCCGCCCAAGGAGCGCATGGCCCAGTACTTCGAGGACTACGCCAAGATGCTCAAGGCGCCGGTGCGCACCGGCGTCGAAGTCCTGCGCGTCAAGCGCAATGACAAGCGCCCAGGCTTCACCGTCACCACCTCCGAAGGCACTATCGAGGCCCAGCACGTGGTCGCCGCGACCGGCCCCTTCCAGGTCCCCACCTTCCCGAAAATCGTGCCGGAAAGCGCCGGCATCCAGCAGCTGCATTCCTCGGCCTACAAGAACCCGGGCCAACTGGCCGACGGCGCCGTGCTCGTGGTCGGCGCCGGGGCCTCCGGCTCACAGATCGCCGAAGAACTGCGCCAGGCCGGCCGCACCGTCTACCTGTCGGTGGGCGAACACTACCGTCCGCCGCGCTCCTACCGTGAACGCGACTACTGCTGGTGGCTGGGCGCGCTGGGCATGTGGGATGAAGTCAAGAAAAAGCCCAAGCGCGAACACGTCGCCTTCGCCGTGAGCGGCTATGAAAACGGCAAGACCGTCGACTTCCGGCGCCTGGCCCGCGACGGCATCCAGCTCGTCGGCATCACGACCTCCTACGAAAACGGCGTGCTGCACTTCGCCGACAACCTCGGCCGCGACGTCGCCCAGGGCGACGCCGACTACTTCGAAGTCCTGCGCGAAGCCGACGCCTACATCGAGCAGAACGGCCTGGACCTGCCGCTCGAGCCCGATGCCTGGAAACTGCTGCCCGATCCGGAGTGCCTTACCTACCCCATCCTGAGCCTGAACCTGGCCGAGGCCGGCATCAAGACCATCCTGTGGGCGACCGGCTTCAAGGTCGACTTCAGCTGGATCGACGTCGACACCTTCGACGAAAACGGCTACCCCATCCACAAGCGTGGCATCTCGGCCGAAAAAGGCATCTACTTCCTCGGCCTGCCCAACCTCACCAACCGCAGCTCTTCCTTCATCTGGGGGGTTTGGCACGACGCCCGCTACATCGCCGACCATATCGGCATCCATCTGGATTACCTGGCGTACAAGAAGGAATGACGGGATAGGCGGGCAGCTTGCCCCAGGCCGAATGCAAAAAACCCGCAACTCTGGTGAGAATGCGGGTTTTTTTGCAGATGCTCGCAATAACGCTGGAGCATCGAATTCTTGGTGCCGACGGCGAGACTCGAACTCGCACAGCTTTCGCCACTACCCCCTCAAGATAGCGTGTCTACCAATTTCACCACGTCGGCTAACTTCAGCCAGAAAAGCGTGCTTTCCTGGAAAGTCGAACATTCTATCACGCAAATCGGGAATCGGGTGGTTCCGTACCGCTATGTCGCCGCGACGCCACCAATCCGTCCCCAAGAATGCTCCAAAGGGGCCGCGGACCGCCCCTCCCCTCGCCTATCAGTTGATCTGCAGGTTGGTCGCCTTGACGACTTCGCCCCACTTGCGGGTTTCGCTTTCCATGAAGGCCTTGAACGCTTGCGGCGTGTTGGGCGGCGGGGGCATCAGGAAGCCGTTGGTCTGGTAGCTGGCGGCCAGGGCGGCGTCGGAGGTCAGGGCCTTGTTGATGGCGGCGTTGACCTTCTGGACGATTTCCGGCGGCGTGCCGGCGGGCGCAAACACGCCAAACCAGGCCGCCACGTCGAAGCCTTCCACGCCCGATTCGGCGATGGTGGGAATCTCCGGGGCGAACGGCACGCGGCTGCCAGTGGTGACGGCCAGGCCGGTCAGCTTGCCGGCGCGCACGTGCGGCAACAGCGGCGGCAGGTTGTCGAAGATGGAGTCGACTTGTCCGCCCAGCAGGTCGGCCACGGCCGGGCCGCTACCGCGGTACGGGACGTGCAGGATGTCGATGCCGGTCTTCATCTTGAAGAGTTCGCAGCCCAGGTGGGCGGACGAGCCGTTGCCGGGCGAGGCGCAAGTCAGCTTGCCCGGATTCTTCTTGGCGTAGGCGATGTATTCCTGCACCGACTTGACCGGCACGCTGGCGTTGACGGCCAGGATGTTGGGCACCACGTTCAGCAAGGCGACGGCGTCCAGGTCCTTGAGCGCGTCATAGGACATCTTGGAATAGAGCGACTGGTTGATCGCGGTGGAAATCGATCCCACGAACAGGGTGTAGCCGTCGGGCGCCGAACGGGCGACGGACTCGGCGCCGATGTTGCTGTTGGCGCCAGGCTTGTTCTCCACCACGAAGGTCTGGCCGAATTCCTTGCCCAGCACGTCGGCGATCATGCGGGCGCTGATGTCGGTAGTGCCGCCCGGGGCGTAGCCCACGACCAGCCGCACCGGCTTGGTCGGATAGGCGCCGGCCTGGGCCTGCGCCGGGCCGCTGGCGACGCACGCCAGCACCGCAGCCGCGCCGGCCAGTTTGGTATAGATCTTCTTCATGTTTCCTCCTGTCGAAAACGAGTGGGCGCGCATGGGCATGCGCACCGTCTTTTTTGTTGTTGTGCGGGCAGCCCTGCCCGGCGCGGCGGCGCCGCCCAGGTCAGGCGGAGCCTGCGGGCCGCAAGGGTGCGATCAGGTCCGGGGTGAGGTCGGCCAGCGTGGCGCAGCCCAGCAGCGCCATGTTGGTCGAAATCTCGCTGCGGAATATCTCCGCGACCTTGCGGATGCCGGCGCTGCCGGCCACGGCCGCGCCGAACAACTGGGGCCGGCCGGTGAAGACCATGCGCGCGCCCAGGGCCACGGCCTTGAGTACGTCGGAACCGCGGCGAAAGCCGCCGTCCACCATGACTGGGAAACCGGACGGCACCGCGGCCACCACATCGGGCAGCGCCTGCAAGGGCGAAATGCAGCCGTCGAGCTGGCGTCCGCCGTGGTTCGACACGATCACGCCGTCGGCGCCCGCCGCGCAGGCCAGCCTCGCATCGTCGGGATGCATCACGCCCTTGAGCACCAGCTTGCCGGGCCAGTTCTCGCGGATCCAGCGAATGTGTTCCCACGAGAGCTTGTCGCGTTCGCCGCGAAAGCCGTTGGGCGGGTCCTGGGTGATGGGCGGACCGATTTCCTCGTACAGGTTCGAGAACCTGGGGATGCCGTTGCCCAGCAGCGTGCGCAGGAAGACATTGAAGCTCCAGCGCGGATGCCGCATGCCGTCCAGCATGACGCTGGGGCTCATCTTGAAGGGCACGGTGAAGGACAGCTTCTGCAGGTTTTCGCGGTTGGCGCCGACGCAGGTGTCGATGGTCACCACCAGCACCGGGATCTCGGCCTGGCGCAAGCGCGCCATAAGCTTGCCGATGCGCTCGGTGTTGCCCGGCAGATAGGCCTGGTACCAGCAGCGCTTGCCGGTGGCCTGCTGCAAACGTTCCAGCGGCACGCTGGAAGCGCCGCTGATGATGAACGGAATCCCGGCCTGCTGGGCCGCCTGCGCCAACGCCAGGTCGCACTCGTGCATAACGATGGCGGAAAACCCGGTGGGCGCGAATCCCAGCGGCATGGCGTAGCTCTGGCCGTAGAGTTCGACCTGGCTGCTGCGCTGGTCGACCACGCGCAGGCCGCGTGGCCGAAAGCCCACGTCGCCCAGCGCCCGCACGCTCTCGGTCAGCGAAGCGCCGTCCTCGGTGCCGCCACACACGTAGCCTTCGACGCAGCGCGGCATGATGCGCCGCGCTGCGCGCTCGAAGTCGCGCACGGACAGGCAGCGGTCCAGACGGCTCATGCAGCCACCGGCGAGCCGGCTTGCGCGCGCAGCGCCTGCATGCAGGCATCCAGCGAACGGTCCTGTGTGTCCTGGTAGAGCGCCAGCTCGTCCTGCACCTGGGCGCCCAGGGCCTGCTCGAAGGCGGCCTGGCTGGCGTTCTGTGCGTACTCGGCCTGGGCCTTGTCGCCCAGATTGGATTGGAAGATGCCGGCGGCGCTGACGGGCAGGAAATCCTCGTACACCAGCGGCTCGAAGCGGATATGGCCTTGGGCTATCAGGTCTTGCAGGCCGGCGTCGGGATCCCCGCCCTCCTTGCCGGTCAGGAAATAGCGGAAGTACGCCAACCCTTGCGCATGCAGTTGCTCGTAGTCGTCCGGGAACGCGGCAAAGCAGTCCTGCAGGTTCTGCATGTAGGCAGCGGCGTTGCCTTCGTTGGGCGCGCCGCTGATGCGGCTGCGGGCCAGGTCCAGCAGTTGGTCGTACAAGGCCCGGCCCTTACGGGTCAGCGCCACGCCGCGCTGCTCGATCTCGCCGAAGCGTGCCGTGTGGCTGCCGGCGGCGGACTGGCCGTCGGCGCCGGCGAACAGGACCGCTTCCTCCAGCGCCTTGAAGCTGGTCTGGCGCAACAGGATCGGGCATTTGCGCGGCGGCGGGCCTTCGATCACGGCCTTGGCGGACACGCCGCGGCGCGGCATCTCGGCCTGGGCCTCGTCGATGTCCAGCGTGCGCGGCGTCAGGTGGTTGATGTGCGGCCCCTTGAAGGCCACCACGTCGGCGATCAGGCGATGCAGGCCGTGCAGTTCATGGTAGTCGTCCAGGCTGACGGTCGCCTCGCTGTGCCAGCGGAAGGTGTGCAGGGCTTCGGCCACGAACTCGCGGGCATCGGCTTCTTCCAGCCCGCCCTGCGCCTCGAAGCGGGCGGCTAGTTCCAGCGCGCGCGCGGTGAAGATCTGGCGCGCGGCCAGGATGCGGGCGGCCTTCGCGCGCAGCACCGCGTCATCGATCAGTTCTAGCCGCAGCAGCGAGGTGAAGACGCGGAACGGGCTGGCCTGCAGCGAGGCTTCGTGGGTGGCGCGGAAAGCGGTCGAATGCACCGGCACGCCGGCCGGCGACAGGTCGTAGTAGCCTACCGGCTGCATGCCCATCACGGCGAACACGCGCCGCATATTGGCCAGTTCCTGCGCGGTGCCGACGCGGATCGCGCCGTGGCGCTCGACGTCCAGGCGCTCGATCTCGCCGGTGCGCGCCAGTTGCGCGGCCAGTTCGGGTTGTGCTGCCAGGGTTTGGGCGTTGACCTGGGCCACCAGGTCCAGCAGCGTGTCGTACAGCGGCACTTCCGACTTGTACATGTCGGACATGGCGCGGGAGAACCAGGCGCGGATCTGATCCGGATTGACGAAATTCTGACTCATGGCGGGCTCGGCACATCGGTAAACAAGGATGGCCCGCATGACATCATGCGCCGCGACCGCAATCAAATGAAAAAAATTGGCTTAATCAGTCCGTTTTTTCATGGATCGCGTCCGCTGGGCGTCGCGCTCGCGCTTGCGCGCGGCTTCACCTTCCACCCAGGCGACGAACTGCTTGATCTTGGGCACTTCGGCCGAGTGCTCGGAATACGCCACGAAGTACGCGCCATCACTGGGTTGCACGTAATCCCAGGGAATCACCAGTTTGCCGGCCTGCAGCTCTTCTTCGGCCAGCAGGCGCGGCGTCAGCGCCACGCCGCAACCCCCTTCGGCGGCGCGCACGCACATGTAGAAGGTATCGAAGCGGGGACCGTGGTAGCTGCGGTCGGACTGGAATTGCTGGCGCGAGAAGTAGTCGTGCCAGGCCTCCGGGCGCGAGGCGCACTGGATCAGCGCCTGCGCGCTCAATGCTTCCAGGCTGTCGACCCTGTCGCCTGGCAGAAAGCCGGGCGCGCACACCGGCACCACCTCGGCCTCGAACAGTTCGCGGCACTGCGCCCCCGGCAGGGTGCCGTGGCCGAAGAAAAAGGAGATGTCGATCTTGGCCTGCATCAGGTCGAAGGGCCGGGTTTCGCTGCGCACCTTGACCTGGATGTCCGGATGCGCGGCCATGAAGCCTTGCAGGCGCGGGATCAGCCAGCGCGCGCCGAAGGTGGGCTGGGTGCCAATGGTGAGCACCTGGGTCTCGCTGCCGTAGGTCAGGATGTAGCGCGATGACATGTCCACCTGGTTCAGGATGGCCCTGACCTCGGACTGGTACAAAGCCCCGGCGGGCGTCAGTTGCAGGCGCCGCCGCACGCGCAGGAACAGCGGATTGCGCAGCAGCGCCTCCAGCTGCGCGATCTGCTTGCTGATCGCGCTCTGGGTCATATGCAGTTCCTCGGCGGCGCGCGTGAAGCTCATGTGCCGCGCCACCGCCTCGAAACATTGCAGCGCCATCATCGATGGCATCAAACGCTTTTCCATGGGGCCGATCCGGGTATGCCTGTGCTGGCGGCAGCCTGCGTCCCATCGCCGGCCGCCGCGCTTGCGGCATTATCGCAGGCCCGGACTCACCACTGGTATCCGACTCCCGCCGCGCCGCCGAAGTCGCCGCGGGAGGTGCCGTTGGCGGATACCTTGTAGACCCAGCGCCCGCCGCTGGATACCCGCGACAGCCCCATGGCATAGCCGGACTCGCCGTTCCAGGTGCCGCCGGCCAGGGACAGCATGTTGCGCCCCGGCAAGTAGGCTTGCGGCAGGGAGGCCGTCGCCATGGCGGCGGCCACGCCCGCGCTCAGCATGCGCTCCTGGGAATCCAGGTCGCTGCGCAGGTTCTGCAAGGAGTGTTCGACGGCGCCCACTCGCGCTTCGCTCGCGCTGCTGGCGGCACGCAGCTGCCCCACGTTGACGGCGTCGGAGTCCTCGCTGCCTGCCGCCACGCCCGTCATCTGGCGCCCGCCCACGTTCACCTCGCCTGTCGAGCTTTGGGGCTGCGCCATGCCATAGGCCGCGTAGTTTTCCTGCGCGCCGCGCGCTGCGGTGGAACCGGCCCCCAGCGCCACGCTGTTGGGCGCCGCCGCGACCGCGCCGGCGCCCACCGCGACGCTCTGGGTGGCCGCGGACGATTCCGCGCCCACCGACACGCTGCGATCCGCCTCCGAACCGCGCCCGGCATTCGAGCCGATCGATACGTTGTCGCTGCCGCGCACGCCCGAACCCGCGGCCGTGCCCTGCGCCACGTTGTTGTTGCCGACGACCTCGCGGCCGGCGGCCAGGCCGCTTGCCGTATTGCCGTCGCCCTGCACCCCATAGCCCGCGTAGGCGCCGGCGGCCAGGTTGTTGGCGCCGGTCACGTTCTGCCCGGCATTCTTGCCCTGCGCCAGATTGCCTTCGCCTTCCACGTTCTGGCCCGCGTTCTGGCCCAGCGCCAGATTGCCGTCTCCGACGACATTGCGGCCGGCTTCCTGGCCGAAGGCCGAGTTGCCGTTGCCGGTGACGTTGCGCCCCGCATTGGTGCCATAGGCGGCATTGTTGTTGCCCACCGTGTCGGTGCCAGCCCAGAAGCCATAGGCATCGTTGTAGTCGCCCGTGACGTTCTGGCCGGCGCTGCGGCCGAACGACTGGTTCCAGCCGCCTTGCACATTGGTGCCGGCGTAGTAGCCGATGGCCTGGTTGGCGTTCTTGCCGCCGACCTTGGAACCCGCGCCCTCGCCAATGGCGACGTTCCAGTTGGTGCTCACGTCCTTGCCCGCGCCGTTGCCCAGGCCGATGTTGTTGCTGCCGGTCACGTTGGTGCCGGCGCTCTTGCCTATCGCTTGATTGCTCTTGCCGGTCACGCCCTGGCCGGCGCCTGAGCCGTAACCGAGGTTGCTGCCGTCCCACTTTACGGGCGGCGCGGTCTGCGCCTGCGCGGCCGATCCCCCGGCCAGCGCGCCCACCAGGACCGCCACCGACAAACCGTTGGCGGCCAAAATTGCGTATATGTTTTTCATGATCATGTTGGTAGTTTTTTATTGCGGACCGGCCGGACGCGCACCCCGATGCGCGCCCGGCCCGCTCATGCCTGGACCATCACAGATGCAGCGCCATGGCGGGATCGCTGACGCTGTTGCGACCGTTCTCCATGCGGCCAGCGAAGCGCCGCTCGAAACCCTCGGCGGTAATGGTGAAGTCGTACCAATTGCCGCTGTCCTTGATGGACCAATGGTGTTCCGCCACCGCGCCCGGCTCGACCGCCAGGGTCCAGGGGCCATCCGTGCGGTAGGCGTTGGATTGCAGCGATGCCTGCAAGCGGGCCGTGCCGCGGTTGGAGACCTTCACGTACAGCGCGCTGCCGGCGGGCTCGTAGCAGACCTGCACTTCCAGCGCCGCGCCGCGCTGGGTGTTGCCGGAAAAGGTCCGCACGAAGCCGTTGCTGCTGTAGACCCACAGGTCATAGTCGCCGCCGGTCCAGGTGTCGGACAGCGTCTTGCCCGCTTCAACGGTGTAGCGTCGCGGGATCAGGTCCAGGTTGCGTTTGTCGTACACATGGAACACGGCGCCGGCTTCGCCTGTATTGCTGAACAGCAATTCGACCGAGCCGTCCACGCCCAGCCGGGCGCTGGTGTGCAGCTCATAGGGCAGCGCGCGCGACAGCCGCGTGCCGGTCTCCTGGAACAGCGGCTGCGGGATGGCGGGCGCCTGCGTCACCGCGGTGGTGGGCAGGAGCTTCTGCGCCGCATTGACCGCGGGAAAGTTGCTAGTGTCGGGCAGCGTGGGCACGCGCGGATCGTTGGGGCTGACGAAGTCGAAGCAGGTGGTCAGGTCGCCGCAGACCGCGCGGCTCCACGGGCTGATGGCGTCGACCTTGATGTCGAATCGCTGCTCCAGGAAGCGACCCACCGAGGTGTGGTCGAACACCTGCGAGTTGACCCAGCCGCCCTTGCTCCACGGCGACACCACGTACATCGGCACGCGCGAACTCAGGCCCCACGGACGGATGTTGCCGGTGATCTTGTCCTCGGCCTTCAGGTAGTTGCCCACGGAAGCATCGAAGTACTCGCCTTCCAGCGGCACGGTGGACTTGCCCATCAGCACGCCGTTGGCGTCATAGGACGGCACCGCCGGCATGGCCGCGTGGTCGAAGAAGCCGTCGTTCTCGTCGAAGGTCACGAACAGCGCGGTCTTGCTCCAGACTTCGGGATTGGAGGTCAGCGCGTCCAGCACGTCGGCGATGAAGTCGGCCGCGCCGGCCACGCCTTCGCTGCTGCCCGGATGCTCGGCCAAGGCCTGCGTGGGCAGCACCCACGAAACTTGCGGCAAGGTGCCATTGGCCACGTCCTGCTTGAGCTGCGCGAGGAAATTGACGGCGCCGTCGTTCTTCTCCGGGCCGCCCGTCAGGCCGTGCTCATAGATCGGCGAGCCCGGCTGCGCGGTACGGAAGCTCTTGAAGGCCAGGCAGCCGTGCATGGCGCCGGTCCAGTTGTTGTTCATGTTCTGGTAGATATGCCAGCTGACGCCGGCGCGCTGCAGCAGATCGGGCAAGGTGTCCCACTTGAAGGCGCTGTTCTTGTACTTGTAGTTGTAGGCGCCGGTCGCGGGGTCGATCTGGCCTGAACCGTCGGTCAGCTGCGCCCGGCCCGCGACCCAGTTGGACGGGCTCGGCCAGCAGCGCGAGTTGACGGGTTCCGAATCGGTGTCCGTGCTGTTCACCCCCAGTTTGCGCAGTTCGGGATTGGCGTTGGCGCCCGACCAGAACACGATGCGGTTCGGGTCGGTGCCGGTCAGGATGGAACAGTGGTAGCCGTCGCAGACCGTGAAGGCGTCGGCCAGCGCGAACTGGTACGGAATGTCCTCGCGCATGAAGAAGCCCATGGTGGCCTGGTTCTTGAACTGGATCCACTGGTCCATCTTGCCCTGGTTCCAGGCCGCCTGCTGATCGGGGAAATTGTGCGGGGTGCCGGAGCCGATCAGCGCGTTGCTGGTCCTGGAGTCGCGGCGGAAGGGCTGGATGTCCTGGCCGCCCTTGGGATCAGGCTGGAAGAACACCGATTTGCCGCTGGCCAGCGGAATCGGGAAACGGTCGCCGAAGCCGCGCACGCCGCGCATGGTGCCGAAATAGTGGTCAAACGAACGGTTCTCCTGCATCAGGATCACGATGTGCTTGATGTCCTTGATCGTGCCGCTGTCGACCGCGGCGGGAACCGCCAGCGCGCGCTGGATCGAGGCGGGCAGCAAGGCCATCGCCGACAGGGCGCCGGCGGCCTGGGCCGAGGCGCGGAAGAACTGCCGGCGGCCCGGCAAAGCCGGGGACACGCTGGCGGAAGGCGAGGAATAGGTCTTGGTCATGGGGCTACTCTTGCGTTGGGTTGGGCGGAACGAGCGTTCAGGGCGCGCAGCGCAATTGCGGCGCGGGCGGCTGCGGCTCGGGCTGTCCGGTCTCGGGCGGCGAGGTCGCGCCGTCGTCCGAGTCGTCGTCGCCGCCGCAGGCGGCAAGGGTCAGGCTCAGGGCGATGGCCGCAACAAGGGCGCGGCCCAGTGCAAAGTACGGGGTCATGAAAACTCCTGGTCGGGGAACGTTGCCGGGTTCGTCCGGCAGAAAACCTATCGGGGCGCGGCGGCCCGGCGGGCCGCCGCGCCGGCTCAGCTCAAGCGGCGCCGCAGCCGGGCGGCAACCTGGTCCAGCAAGAACACGGTGATGAAGATCACGACGAGAATGGTCCCGACGTGGGCGTACTGGTACATGTCGTAGCGGCCTTTCAGCTCCTGCCCGATGCCGCCCGCGCCCACCAGGCCCACCACCGTGGCCATGCGCACGTTGCGGTCCAGGATGTACAGGGTGTAGCCGGTGAACTTGGGCATGACCTGCGGCAACACGGCATAGGCCAGCACGCGCGGCTTGCTGGCGCCGATCGCCGCCAGCGCCTCTTGCGGCTTGGTGTCGGCCGTCTCGATGTCCTCGGCGTAGAACTTGCCGAGGAAGCCCATCGAATGGATGGCCAACGCCAGCACCCCGGCAATCGGGCCGAAGCCGTAGGCCAGCACCAGGAACAGCGCGCAGATCAGTTCGGGCATGGCGCGGAACATGCTGACGATGGCCCGCGCCGCCACGTACAGCAGCCGGTTGGGCGCATAGTTGCGGGCGCTGCAATAGGCCAGCGGCACGCTGCCCAACACGGCCAGCAGGGTCGCCCAGATCGCGATCTCGAAGGTTTCCACCATCTTGACCGCCACCCGCCACAGATAGCCCAGCGGCTCGACCAGGTAGGTCTGCGTGGACACCTCGTCTTCCATCTTCAGCGTGTGCGGATTCAGCCGGCTCTCGGTCACCTGCAACGTTTCCACGCGCGCCAGCCACGGCAGCTTGTCCGGATCGAAGCCCTCGATGCGCGAGGTCTCGGTGCGATACGAGATTTGCAGCGGGAACAGGCTGTCGGCCAGGGCGCCCAGGCCGGACGTGACCTGGGACTGCTCCTTCAGGCCGACCGCGGCCAACGCGCCGTCCAGGGTCAGCGCCGCCATGCGGCCCATCTCGACCCGCTGGCCGGTGTAGAGAAACAGCATCAGCGCGGCGATCACGATCAGCAGCGCACGAGCGCCATAGGGCGGATCCAGGCGCCATCCGGCGTTATCGGCCGTCGTCTTCAATGCGTGCGTATTCATTGCGCGCCTCCTGCCGACAACAGCGCGGGCCGGATCGGCCTGGCCGTGCGCGGCTCGGCATGGCCGCGGCCCGCAAGATCGACGGCAGCCATGCCGCTCTCCGACTGCGGGGCCTGATAGAGCGCACGGGCTGTGGCCTCATCGAACGCGCCGGCCGGCCCGTCGAACACCATGACGCCATGGCGCAAGGCCACGATGCGGTCGGCGAACTCCCGCGCCAGGTCGACCTGATGCAGACTGCACAGCACGGTGGCGCCGCGTTCCCGCGCCTGATTGCGCAACAGCGCCAGGATGTCGCGGCTGATGCGCGGATCCAGGCTGGCCACCGGCTCGTCGGCCAGCAGCAAGGCGGGCGCCAGCATGAAAGCGCGGGCGATGCCCACGCGCTGCTGCTGGCCGCCCGACAATTCGCTCACGCGGCGTTGCAGGTGTTCGGGCTGCAGGCCGACTTCGCGCACCAACCGGCAGGCGCGCTCGCGCAATTCCGCGGGAAAGCGCATCAGATAGGTACGCCATGCCGGCAGACCGGGCAGCGCGCCCGACAGCACGTTGGTCGCCACCGTGGCGCGCGACACCAGGTTGAAGTGCTGATGCACCATGCCAATCCGGGGCCGTACCGCCGCCAGCGTCGACGGCTGCACCTGCGTGCCATCGACCCACACGTCGCCCTGGGTCGGCGTGGTCAGTCCGTTGGCCATGCGCAGCAAGGTCGATTTGCCCGCGCCCGAAGCGCCCAGGATCACGCAGAACTGGCCGCGCGGCACCTGCAGCGACACCGAGTTCAGCGCCGCGGTCCCGTCGGCGTAGCGCATGCCCACGGCGTCGTAGCGCAACATGTCCATTCCGCTTGCTCCGGCGATCACCGCTGGGCCGCCTTCTGCAGGATTTCGCCCTTGATCTCATCGGTCAGCAGAGCCATTTTCGAAGCCGGGCCCGCGAACTGCGCCTCCGAGAACTCGGTATCGAAACGATCCAGCTTGGCGCCGCCGTAGCCGCGCACCATGTCCGGCGTCACTCCGGGCGCCTGGTGCACCGAGGCAAAGGCTTGCTTGAGCGTGGTCTTCAGCGTCTCGGGCAGCTTGGTGTTCATGGCCAGCGGCGGATACGGGATGGGCTCGCTCTTGAAGATCACCTTCACGGACTTCGGATCCACCGCGCCCTGGCGCACCGCCTTGTCGAAGGAGTCGAACGACAGCGCGGCCGCGTCGACCTGGCCTTGCACCAGCGCAGCCAGGCTGCTGGCGTGGCTGCCGGTCAGTTGCAGCGCCGCCAGGTCCTTGGCCGGGTCCATGCCGTCCTTGATCATGGACGCCACCTGGAAGGTGAAGCTGGAGGCCGAATTCACATCGCCAAACGCGGCGCGCTTGCCCTTCAGGTCGGCGAGCGTATTGATGGGCGAATCGGCCTTGGCGAACATCGCTGCGTAATAGGCGGACTCGCCCTTCTGCACGCCCACGGCCAGCAATTGTGCGCATTGGCGCTCATGCGCCTGCACGTAGGAAACCGGCCCCAGGAACGCGACCTCGGCCAACTGGTTGCACATGCCTTCGACCACGGCGCCATAGGACTGGCCCACCGTTAGCTGGAAATGCAGGCCGGTGCTGCGCGTGATCGCGTTGAAGATCGGGGCGTAGTCGGCCTTGGTGCCCGATTCCGTGCCGCCATCGGCGGGGATGAGCAGCACGCGCAGCGGACGCTGCTGCGAACCATCGGCCAGGGATTGGGCTTGCGCGAGAGGCGCGGCGGCCAGCAGGGAAACGAGCGCCAGGGCAGGCGCGCAGGTGCGGATCTTCATTTCGTTGTTCCTAGTCTTGATGAGGTTGCCATCGGGGCGCAACGTGCTTGGCCCTGATTCCGGAACGCAGATTAGTCACCGCACATGACAGGCAAATGAAAATTTCTCAAATCAAAAAAATGAATTTTTGAATTTTGTTCAGATAGAATCACAGCCGCCGGGTACCCCGAATCACAGCGGACGCCCACTCCTTCAACCTTGCACGCGCTTCGACGCCCAACCGCCGATCCATGACCCGCATTGCCTGCACTCCCGTCTCCGACTCCCCCCAAGCCCCGACGGCCGAATCGCCTTGGACCGTCCGCTCGCGCGGACTGATCCTGGACCTGGACGGGACCTTGATACGCGGGTATGAGGTGATACCCGGCGCCAGCGAACTGCTGACCCGCTGGGCGGGGCGCTGCGTCATCGTGTCCAATAATTCCACCGATACCGCGGCGGGCCTGGCGCCACGCTTACGGGCAATGGGCCTGCCGGTAGAAGCCGACACGCTGGTCCTGGCCGGCGAGCAGGCCTTGCGCCATATCGCCCGCCAGCACCCGCGCGCCAGGCTGCTGCTTTGCGCCTCGGACGCGCTGCGGGCCTGCGCCGCAGGCCTGGGGCTGGCGCTGGTGGAGCGCGATGCGGACATCGTGCTGCTGGCGCGCGATCTCGCCTTCGGCTATGGGACGCTGCAGAGCCTGGCAAGGGAACTCGCCCGAGGCGCGGCATTGATGGTCAGCAACGGCGATCTCACCCACCCGGGCCCGCAAGGCGCCATCGTCCCGGAGACGGGCGCGCTGCTGCAGTCGGTGCTGGCCTGCGCGCCCGGTGTGCGCCCGCGCATACTCGGCAAGCCCGGGGCCATGCTGCTGGAGGAAGGATTGCGCCGGCTGGGCCTGACGCCAGCGGACACCACGGTCATCGGCGACAACGTGCGCACGGATGGCCTGGGCGCGGTGCGCCTGGGCATGGGTTATCTGCTGGTTGGGAATGCGCCCTACGCGGATGCGCCGGACGTGGCCGGGCTGCTGGATAGCGCATGCCCGCGCAGGCATGCGCTGCCGGCGGGCATCGAAGGCGATCAGTAGCGCTTGTTCGACAGCACGTCGAAAGTGCTGCGCAGGGTAGAGACGGCCTTGTCGTAGTCGGACAGGGCCAGGCAGGCGATGAGTGTGTCGATGATGGCCAATTGGGCCAGCCGGCTGGTCATCGCCTCGGTGCGGAATCGAGTCTCGCGCGACATGGTGTGCAGCACCACGTCCGCGTGCTCCTGGATGGGCGATTTGCCAAAATTGGTGATGCAAATGGTGCGCGCGCCGGCTTCTTTCGCCAGCCGCGTCGCCAGCACGGTTTCGTGCGTGCTGCCCGAGTGCGAAATAGTCAGCACGGCGACGTCCGGCCCGGTCAGCGATGCACTGATGGCTTGCACGTGGGAATCGGTCACTGCCGTGGCATGCAGGCCGATGCGCAACATGCGGTAGTGCGCGTCGTGCGCGATCACGGCCGAGCTGCCGATGCCGTAGATTTCCACGCGGCGGGCGCGGCGGATCAGCTCCACCGCCGCCCTCAGCGCGGCCACGTCCAGCACCGATTCGGTTTCCTGCAGGGTCTGGATGTTGCTGTGGAAGATCTTGCTGACGACCTGCTCGGGCGTGTCCTTGGCAGCCAGGTCTTCGTGGATGTACTGCACGGGCTGCACGATCTGCTGCGCCAGCGCGATCTTCAGCTGTTGAAAGCCGGTGGCGCCCAGCAGCTTGCAGAAGCCCACCACGCTGCCTTCGCTGCATTGGGTGCGTTCCGCCACTTCACTGACCGACATGTGCACCACGTCCGCGGGATGGCTTATGACGAATTCGCCGATGCGCTGCGAGGCCGCCCCCATCGACGGCAACAGGCTCTGGATGCGCGCCAGCATGGCCTGGGGCGAGCCCCGCTGCGGATCGGCGGCGGACGGCGTTCGGGGGGAGCGTTTGGATGTGGCCATGGCGGGGTCTGGGGGACGGAAACCGGATGCGAAGGCAACGATACTCTACCCGCTGCCGGCGCGGCGATGGCGCATGCTACCGGCCGCTGATGACAGGATGTCCGGGCAGCCGCAAGCCACCCATGAAAAAGGCCGGCATGCGCCGGCCTTTCCGTGTGCTGCGGCTTACCTCGCCGGCGTTGCGGGCGTTTCGCCTGCGGCCGGAGTGGCCGGAGTGGCCGGAGCGGCCGGGGTGGTGGGCGTGGCCGGGGCCGAGGGCACCGAGGTGTCGGGGTTGGCCGGAGCCGCGGGCGCCGAACCGGCGCCAGGGACCGAGGACGCGCCTGGAACCGACGAGCCGGCGGGAGCGGGCGCCGCGCCCGGCACTTGCGGCACCGAGCGGTCGGCCGGGAAGCTTTGCATCACGCCGGAATCGACGGCCGGGCCGCTGGTGCCCTTGTGACTGACATAAGCCAGGCCAGCGGTGGACGCGAAGAAGACCACGGCGGCCCACTTGGTCGCGCGCGACAGGAAGTTCGCCGCGCCGGTGGCGCCGAACAGGCTGCCGGCCGAGCCGCTACCGAAAGCGGACCCCATGTCGGCGCCTTTGCCCTGCTGAAGCAGGACCAGGACGATGATAGCCAGCGCCGAGATCACTTGGACGGCCAGCAGGATTTTGAGCATCAAGGGCATTACAGACTCCGGAACGGAAACTTAGATAGCGGCGATTCGCAAAAATTCTTCGGCCACGAGCGACGCGCCACCGACCAGGGCCCCGTCGATATCGGTCATGGCGAACAAACTGGCGGCATTGGCAGCCTTGACGCTGCCGCCGTACAACACTTGCACCTGCGCCGCGCCCAGCGCGCGCAGGGCGGCGCGGATCGCGCCATGGACTTCTTGCGCCTGCTCGGGGCTGGCGGTGCGGCCGGTGCCGATGGCCCAGACGGGTTCATAGGCCAGGACCACGCGCGATACCGCCTCGGCGCCCAGCGCCAGCACGGGCTTCAACTGGCGTTCGATCACGGTCAGCGTGTTGCCGGCTTCACGGTCGGCCAGGGATTCGCCCACGCACACGACCGGGGTCAGGCCGGCGGCCAGCGCGGCCTGGGCCTTGGCGGCGACGATTTCGTCGGTCTCTCCATGCAGCACGCGGCGCTCGGAATGGCCGGCCAGGGCCCAGCGGCAGCCGAATTCCTTCAGCATGGCGCCGGACACTTCCCCGGTGTAGGCGCCCTTGTCATGGGCGCTGACGTCTTGCGCGCCCCACGACACGCTGCTGCCGGTCAGGGCCGACGCCGCCTGCGCGAGATAGGGAAACGGCACACAGATGCCGATTTCGCAGTGCCTCGCAGCATCCGCGGCGCGCAACTCGGTCAGCAACGCGGCGTTCTCGGCCAGGTTGCCGTGCATCTTCCAGTTGCCCAGCACGAGGCGGGCGCGGTTTTCGACTGAAGTCATGGCGAGGTATATGTAACGGTTGGACTGGGGCGAGCCAGAAGGCTGCTTAGCAACCGCCCACAGGTCTGCCTGGAAAAAAACTCCAGGCGAAACCCGTGATTGTATCCTGTTGCGGGGCGCTACGCCGGGCGCCCCCCCATTTCTTACATGGTCAGGATGATTTTGCCGATGTTTTCACCGCTTTCCATCATGGCATGGGCGCGCGAAGCCTCGGCCAGCGGGAAGGTGGCGTGCACGATGGGCTTGATGGCCCCTTTTTCCAGCAGGGGCCAGGCCTGCTCGCGCAGCGCGCGGGCGATGGCGCCCTTGAAGGCGACCGGACGGGGACGCAAGGTGGAGCCGGTGATGGTCAGGCGGCGGCGCATGACCTGGGCCGTATCGACATTGGCGTGCGCGCCGCCCAACTGGGCGATGATGACGATGCGGCCGTCGTCGGCCAGGCACTGCATGTCGCGGCCGATGTAATCGCCGGCCACCATGTCCAGGATCACGTCCACGCCGCGTCCGCCGGTGGCGTCCAGCACTTCCTTCACGAAATCCTCGGTCTTGTAGTTGATGCCGCGCTCGGCGCCCAGCGCTTCCACCGCGCGGGCCCGGTCGTCGCTGCCGACCGTGGCATAGACCTTATGGCCCATGGCGCGGGCCAACTGGATAGCCGTGGTGCCGATGCCGCTGGCGCCGCCGTGCACCAGCAGGGCTTCGCCTTCGGACAGGCGGCCGCGGTCGAACACATTGCTCCAGACGGTGAAGTAGGTCTCCGGCAGGCCGGCGGCCTCGATGTCGGACAAGCCCTTGGGGATGGGCAGGCATTGCGCCGCGGGCGCGACACAGTATTCTGCATAGCCGCCGCCCGCCACCAGGGCGCAGACCTTGTCGCCCAGCGCGTAGCCGCTGCCGGCCAGGTCGCCGCCGACGATCTCGCCGGCCACTTCCAGGCCCGGCAGGTCCGAGGCGCCGCGCGGCGGCGCGTAGTTGCCTTTGCGCTGGAACACGTCGGGGCGGTTGACGCCCGCGGCGCTCACTTTGATCAGGACTTCACCCGCGCCGGCATCCGGCGTGGGGCGTTCCACGGGGACCAGGACCTCGGGGCCACCAGGGCGAGAGATTTCTACGGCGTGCATCGCGTGCCTCCTTTGCAGCAAATAGATTATTATTGCGCCCTTTACGGCGTATCGCGCTTTCGCCCGGGCAGATTGTTTGCCTGATGGCCGCCGCGCAGGACAATACGCCGTCAAAGCTGCATCCAGTCAGCAGCAGAGCAATCCCCGGAAGCGTGGCAGAGTGGTCGATTGCACCGGTCTTGAAAACCGGCAACGGGCAACCGTTCGTGAGTTCGAATCTCACCGCTTCCGCCAGAACACCCATGAAGTTCAATGGGTTAGACGACTGGCTCCGCGCCCGCCAGCGCAGCCTCCAGATACGCCCGGCCCCGTTCGCTGAAGGACAGCGACGCCGCCGCGTGTCTGCCGGCGTCGTCCATCTTGCTCCAGGTCTTCTGCAGTACCGCGACGACCTTGTCCGGATAACGGTCACAGAATTCCTCATACTGGTGTTCCAGGAACACCAGGCACAGCGCGTTTTCCATGCATTGCACATCGGCATCGCGCTTGATGCCCTGCTTGCGCACGATCCTCAGCACCGCCTGCACGGTTTCCGCGTCATGGCCCGCGCTCGCGAGCAGTCTTGCGGCGATGCCTGCGTGATGCTCCTTGAGCGTATTGCGCCATTGCAGATAGCCCGCCCTGCCGGCAGGACAGGCCTCGCGCGGCACCTCCCAACGGCCGATGTGCTGGCAGCGGGCGGCCAGACGCAAGGCGGTGCCGGCCTGCGGCGCCAACTTCAGCACCCAGCCGTGGAGGAATTGGGCGTGCAGCCATTCGCGCGGCTGCATCGCGCCATCCCAGGAAAGCTGGTTGGGATCACGCCGGTTGTAGTCATCGAACAGCTGCAAGGCGCGCTGCAGCGGCGCATTCTCAGCGTCCGTCGGTGTGGGCGGGAATTCCATTCCAAACTCCTGTCTTGTCTTCAGTCAGATAGCAGCACATACGGAATACCGATGCAGCAGGTACCGCCCGCGCAAGCGCCATGCGTGTGCCGGCCGCAAGCGCCGCGTTCCCCTCGCGGTTCGCCGAATGCCACCGCAAGGCGTAGTATGAGGATAGCTGCTGTTCACGCTCCTAGGGCCGCGCGGACTCGCGCCGCCCTCCACACCCTCAGGAGGTCGTCATGTACAAGCACATACTCATCCCCATCGACGGTTCCGCACGGGCCTATGCCGGCCTGGCGCAAGGACTGGGCCTGGCCAGCGCCCTGGGCGCCAGCGTCACCGTACTGACGGTGTATAGCGCCTTCCGCCCGACTTCCATGGAAACCGTGCATCTGGAAGGCGTGCACACGGAGTATGAACGCGAGGCCACGGAATCAGCCAGGTCGTACTTGTCGCAAGCCGCCGCGCAGGCCGATGCGGCGGGCGTGCCCTGCACCACCGAAATGCGTGAAAGCAACAACCCGGCGCAAACCATCATCGACGTCGCCATGACGCAAGGCTGCGACCTGATCGCCATGGCCTCGCGCGGCCACGGCGGGCTGGCGGCCGTGCTGCTGGGCAGCCAGACGCAAAAGGTAATGGCGCATTCGACGCTGCCGGTGATTGTCTACCGCTGAGGCGGGCGTCTCGCGCGTCCCAGCGCTATGCCGCGGCCAGTGCTCCGTAGGTCTTGGGAATGCCGGCGGCCGCCACGCCGCTGCGCAGATGTTCGTGCGGCAGTGCCGCTGCCAGCAAGGTGCGCGCCGCCAGCAGCCGCGGCAGATCGACGCCCGTCCGGTACCCCATGCTTTCCAGCATGAAGACCAGGTCTTCGGTGACGATGTTGCCCGACGCGCCGGGCGCGAAGGGACAGCCGCCCAGGCCGCCCAGGCAGGAATCAAAAGCGCGGATGCCCTCGTTCAGGCCGGCCAGCGCGTTGGCCAGGCCCAGCCCCATCGTGTCGTGCAGGTGCAGCTTGACCAGCCGCGCGCCCACGGCGTCCTGCGTGGCGCGCACCGCGTCGCGCACCAGTGCTGGATGGGCGTAGCCCACGGTATCGGCCAGCGCGATCTCATCGGCGCCCGCCAGCGCGGTGGCCGCGGCCACCTGCGCCACCCGGCCCACCGGCACCGCGCCTTCAAGAGAACAACCAAAGGCCGTGGCGACCGCCGCGTCGATGCGCATGGGCCGCGGCTGCGCCCGCGCCCAATCGACAATCGACGCCAGCACGTCCACTTGCGCGTCGGTGCCCTTGCCCACGTTGGCGCGGCTATGCGTGTCGCTGACCGAAACGGGAAACGACAGCGCGTGCGCGCCGGCCTCGTAGGCAGCGATGGCGCCCTTGAGGTTGCAGACCAGCGCGACCACGGTCAGGCCGTCGATCTTCAGGACTTCGGGCAGGACGGCGCCGGTATCGGCCATCTGCGGCACCAGCCGCGGCGACACGAAGCTGCCCGCCTCGATCTCGCGCAGGCCGGCGTCGGCCAGCTGCCGGATCCAGCGCAGCTTGTCGGCCGCCGACATCATGCCCTTGGCCATTTGCAGCCCGTCGCGCGGACCCACTTCGCAAAGCCTGATTTCCTGGTTCATGTGCTGTCCTATCCTGTTTACTGCTGCACCACGATGCCCGCGCTCTCGATGGTCTGGCGTGCCTTGCCGATGTCCGACTGGATCAGCGCGGCGAACTGCTCGGTGGATACTGGATCGGTTTCCAGTCCCTGCGCCGCCAGCGCCTCCTGCACGTCCTTGCGCGCCAGCAGCTTGTTGAAGTCGCTGTTCAGGCGCGACACGATGGCCGGCGGCGTCTTGGCCGGGGCCAGCACGCCGTAATAGGTCACCACGCTGAAATCCTTGTAGCCCAGCTCCGCCACCGTGGGCACTTCCGGCAGCGCCGGGTTGCGCTTGGGCGAAGTCACCGCCAGCGCGCGCACCTTGCCAGACTTGATGAGCGTGGCCGCCGACGAGATCGAGGAACCCGCGAACTGCAAATGCCCGCCCATGAGGTCCGCCAGCGCCGGGGCCGAGCCCTTGTACGGCACGTGCTGCATTTTGAAGCCGGCCGCATGCTGCAGCATTTCGATAGCGATGTGCACGCCCCCGCCCGTGCCCGAGGTGCCGTAGGAGATCTTGTTGGGATCCTTCTTTGCGGCGTCGATGACTTCGGGCAAGGTCTTGTATGGCGAGTTCTCCGACACCAGCAGCACCATCGGCGTGGTGGCCACCAGCGCCACCGGGGCCAGGTCCTTGACCGGGTCGTACGCCACCTTCATCAGCAGCGGAATCAAGGTGACGTTGTCGGACTGGCCGATCACCAGGTCATAGCCCTGCGCCGGCGAACGCGCGGCCTCGGCCAGACCCAGCGCCGTGCCCGCGCCCGGCTTGTTCTCGGGGATGACCGACCAGCCGTTGAGTTCATGCAGCTTGGTGCTCATCAGGCGCCCGATATAGTCGGTGCCTCCGCCCGGCGTGGACGGGATGATGATGCGGATGGGCTTGCTGGGGTAGTCCTGCGCATGCGCGGCACAGGCCGCGGCCAACGCAGCCACCGCGAATAGTTTGCGGATCATCTTGTCTCCTCTTGGATGAATGTCTTGGCGGTCTGCGCCGCCTCGACCGATATCGGGCGCTAAAGCCCTCTTATGCAATCACTCCGGCGGTGCGCAGGGCCTCGATGCGCGCGGCATCCCAACCCAGCCCCTGCAGGATGGCCTGCGTATCGCCGCCTTGCCGCGGCGGATCGGAACGCTTGCCGGCCTTCAGGCCGTCGAACTCGATGGGCAGCGCGGCCGCGGAAATCTCGCCGCCGTCTGGCAGCCGGGTCTTCAGCAGCGCGCCGCCGGCGTTCAGATGCGCGTCGTCCAGCAGGTCGTGCGGCTGGCGTATCGGACCGTAAGACAGTCCGGCGGCCTCCAGCGCCGCGCATAGCTCGTCGGTCTTCCAGGTCTTCAGGATCTCGCCCACGCCCGGCACCAACCAGGGTCGCGCGGACTCGCGGTCGACGGCGGTGGCCAGGCGCGGATCCGCGGCCCACTCGGGCGGCAGGAATTTCTGGGCGAAGTTGCGCCACTGCGCATCGCCGACCACGGCGACGAACACCCGTCCGTCCGCGGTCTCGAACACGTCGTACACGCCCCAGGGCGGCCGACGTTCCGCGCCCATGGGCTTGGGCGCCGCGCCGGTCAATTGGAACTGCGCGATGAACTGCGCGACCAGCAGCAAGTTGTTCTCGAACAGACCGGAGCGCACGTGCCGGCCGCGCCCGGTGGCGTGGCGGTCGTGCAGCGCCGCCAGCGCGCCCACCACGCCGAAGGTGCCACCCAGGATGTCGTTGACCGAGGCCGCGACGCGCTGCGGCGTATCCGCCCCGCCGTTGATGTAGGCCAGCCCGCCCATCATCTGCACCACTTCGTCCAGCGCGGTACGCTGCTTGTAGGGGCCGGACAGAAAACCCTTGAGCGACACGTAGATCAGCCCGGGGTTCTCGGCGGACAACGACTCGTAGTCCAGCCCGTACTGGGCCAGGCTGCCGTCGCGGAAATTCTCCACCACCATATCGGCCTGCAAGGCCAGCTCGCGCACCACGGCCTGCCCTTCGCGGGTCTTCAGGTCGATCGCCAGGCTCTGCTTGTTGCGGTTGAAGACCGGGAAATAACCGCTGCCCGAGCCTTTCAGCCGACGGGTGCGGTCGCCTTCTATCGGTTCCACCTTGATGACTTCGGCGCCCAGGTCCGCCAGCGCCAGTCCGGCCGCCGGGCCCATGATCATGTGGGACAGCTCCAGCACCTTGATGCCGCGCAGCGGCAATTCGGTGTGGTCCATGAAGGGTGAAGCCGGTGTTGCTGCCATCTGCATATCCTTGGGCCTGACGCGATGAAAAACGGGCGGCGGAGTGAGCCGATGCCCCTATTCCTCCATCATCGGCGGCAAGCCGGGCCAGCGGGTAGCGGTCTTTCAGCACCGGGGCATTCTCGTTTGGGAACGTCCGGGAAAGCCCTGAGCCCCGCGACAATCAGGCTGCGTCGGCCACGCCTAGGTGCGCCAGCAGCACGCGGGCAGCAGGCGGCAAGGCCTCCAGCCCCAGCACGGCAATGCACAAGGAAGTGCTGGACCAGGCTCCGGAGAGCGGAATGAAGCGGATGTCCAGATTGGCGTGCCGCGCCTTGAGATACATGGGCACCACGGCCACGCCCATGCCGCGCGCCACCAGCATGCAGATGGTTTCATGCGAGCTGACCCGGGCGCTGATGCGCCGCGCCACGCCCGCATCCTGCGCCGCCTGCTGGAACACCGCGCTGATGCCATTGTCGCGGTTCAGCTCGATCTGCTCGAAGGGCAATAGCTGCGCGTAGTCCAGCGTGTCGCGGTCGGCCAGCAGATGCTGCCCGGGCACCACCGCCGCCAGATCGCAGCGGCCGCAAGCAAAGACCTGCAAGCCGTCATGGCCGAAGTCGGAACCCACCGCCACGTCGGCCTGCCCGTCCAGCACCGCGCGGAACACTTCCTGGGTGGTGCCCTCTTCCAGCGAAATGTCGATCTGGGGATAGGCCCGGCGGAAGGACTGGATCTGCGCCGGCAGTTCGCCAGACAGGGCCGCCACACTGACGGCCAGCCGGATGCTGCCGCGCACGCCAGTGGCAAAGCCCGCCATCTCGCGACGCATACGGTCCATGCTCTGCAACACCATGCGCACATGCGTGGCCAGGGCATTGCCCGCCGGCGTGGGCTGCACGCCCTTGACCCCGCGTTCCAGCAGCGGCACCCCGAAGGCGTCCTCCATTTCCGACATGCGCTTGCTGACGGCGGAAGGAACGATGTTCTCGCGGGCGGCGGCGCGCGCCAGGCTGCCCTCTTCCAGCGCCGCCAGGAACAGGCGCAGAGAGACGGGATCGATATCGCGGGGATGCTGCAAAGGGGGCTGGACGGATTTCATGCCCGGAAGTGTCGTGCTTTGCGCCCGCCCAGGGATCGGGGTTTTCCCGGTAACATCCGCACTCCCCACGCTCATGCGGCTTTCTCGCGCCGCCACCGCCGCCCATGCAATGCCCCCGCTGCAACTGGCAGAATCCGGCCTCCAATACCCTGTGCTTCAGCTGCAACGCGCCGCTGGCCGCCCCGGCTGCGGCCGCGCCTGCTGCGAAGACGGCGAAAACGGCCAAGCCCGCCCCGGCCCGCGCCGGCAATGCGCCCGTCTTCCCCGGCATCTGGCCGCGGCTGGGCGCCACCGCAATCGACGCCGCCGTGATGGTGGCGGCCATGATTGGGTTCAGCACGGCTGCCAACCTGACCTACGAATCGCTGGCCGGCGATCCGCGCCCCGTCCTGTTGGCGATGGCCGCTGGCTTCATCGGCCTGATGCTGCCGGCGCTGATGGACGCCTGGGGCGGCGGGTCCCCGGGCAAGCGGCTGCTGAAGCTGCGCGTCGTGAACCGCAATGGCGACAATCCCGGCGTCCTGCGCGCCAGTTGGCGCCACTTGATGAAATACGTGCTGAATCTTGCCCTGCCCGGTATCTTCTACCGCATCCAGCGCACCATCTTCGGCGACCGCGCCATGCATAACTGGATCTCGGGCAGCTATGTGGTCTCCAGCCAGGCGGACCCGCGAGCCATCCGGCCCGCCATCGCCAAGACCCGCTCCATCACGGGCGCGGGCAAGTTCATCTTCGCCGTGCTGGGCGTGCTGGCGCTGGTCGCGGGCGGCATGATCATCGGCGCCATCGTCATGGACTCGAAGCAGGAAGACAACCCCTTGCGCGCCGAGGTGATCCACCTGGACCTAGTATCGCAACCGGTGCGCATGCTGGCCGAGAACCATTACCGGCGCACCGGGGCCTACGCCCCGGACATGGCGGCGCTTGGCGTCACTCCGGAATCGTTGAAAAGCAGCGGCTTCAGCGCGCTGAGCCTGAATCCGGTCAACGGCGTGCTGCGCTTCACCATCGCCGGAGAGCCCGGCACCGCCGACACCCCCGCGCTGGGCGGCAAGCACCTGGTCTACCTGCCCGAACTGCGCTCGGAAAAGAAGGGCGGCGGCATCCGCCGCTGGCAATGCGGCAGCGACGACATCCCGCGCGCCGACCGCCCCTACAGCTGCCGCCACGAAGCCGGCGCCTCGGCACCCTAGTCCCGACACGGAATCCCGCGCATGTCCAGCCTGATCGAATCCATCCATCGCGCCGACGACGGCGACGAGCACGCGCAAATGCTGGCGCTGTGCGAACAGGGACTGCGCGAACAGCCCGCCTCCGCCCTCATGTGGGCGCTGCGCGCCCGCTATCACGACAAGCGCAACGCCCATGCCGCGCGCCAGGCCGATCTGGACCGGGCGTTGGCGCTGGACCCGCATTGCGGCGACGCCATCCGCGTCCAGTGCACCGTGCTCTACAACGCGGGCGAACGGCAGGAAGCCTGGCGCATCCTGCGCGACGCCCAGCAGCGCGCACCCTCGCACTTCGGGCTGCTGATGGCGCAGGCCTATCTGCTGATCAACGACCGCCGCCTGGACGAGGCCATCGCATGCTGGACCCGCGCCGCGCAATTGCGTCCATCCGCCGGCGCGCCGCATTGCTACATCGCGTCCAACCTGGCCAATGCCGGACGCCACGCCGAGGCCGAACCCCATTTCCGGCGCGCGACCTCGCTGGCGCCGGGCAACGGCATGTTCCTGTACGACGCCGGCAATACCTATCGCAGCCTGGGCGACCTGCGCAACGCCATCGCGATGTTCGACCGCGCCCGCGCGATTCTGGGCGAGCAGAACGCCATCCAGCACAACCGCGCCTCGTGCCTGCAAGCGCTGGAACGCCACGCGGACGCGGTCGAGGAATGGACCAGCCTGCTGCGCCGCGAGCCCGACTGGGAATGGCCTCTGGAGGGCAAGGCGCGTTCCCTGCACCGGCTGGGCCGCGCGGACGAAGCCGTGCCGCTATGGCGGCATCTGGACGCGCTCTCGGACAGCGGCTGGGAAGGCCGCAGGGAACAGGCCCGCGAGTACGTGCGCAGCCGCGATCCGGAACTGGCCGAACAGGCGCTGCAAGGGCTGGATCCGATGACCAGCGGCGATGCCCAACTGCTATTCGTGGCCGGCAACGCCCAGCGCGACCAGCGCAACTGGGACGAGGCGCTGGCGTACTACCTGCAGGGCTACGAGCTGGCGCCCGACAACGACTTCCTACCCGGCAATGCGGCTGACATGCTGAACCGGCTGGAGCGTCACGACGAAGCCCTGCCGCTTTCTGAGGTGGCGATCTCGCTGGATCCGGACTGGCTCAAGTGGCGCCGCGCCCGCATCGAAGCGCTGACCCATCTGGGCCGGGCGGACGAGGCGGTGGCCGACGCCGACCGCGCCATGGCACGCTGGCCCGATGACGGCGCCCTGCACGCCGAGCGCATCAACGCGCTGATCGCGGCCAAGCGCCACGACGAAGCGCTGGCGGCCTGCGACCGCCTGATCGCGATGGATCCGGAGTACCGCAGCTGGGCGCTGTTTTCGCGCGGCCAGGCCTATGGCGAAATGAAGCGTCACGCGGAGTCCGCCATGGCCTATCGCCAGGCCGCCGCAGCCTATCAACAGAATGGCAAGCCGCAGTACCAGGAGTTGTCCTTGAACAATGCCCTGGCCGCGGAACAGGCCGCCGCCGCGCCGCGCGGCCTGCTGGGCCGGCTGTTCGGGCGCAAGTAGGCCGCGCGCCTACGCCGCGCACTCCCATTCATAGCCGTTCAACAAGCCCAGCAAGCCGCGCCTCGCCGCCGCCACCGCCTCGTCGCGCAAGGCGTCGGGACGCCAGCCCATTTCGATGGCGTACCCCGGCATGGCTACCGGGCAAGGCAGCATGCGCAAGCCGGACGCCGCGGCCAAACCGCGCGCCGCATGCGCGGGCAGGGTCGACAGGGCATCGCTGCCCGGCAGCAGGAACGCCAACGCCGCGAAATGTGTGGTTGAGGCCTGCACCCGCCGCGTCAGTCCCAGCCCGTGCAGCACTTCATCCACCACGCCGATGAATCCACCGGACGACACCAGCACGTGCTGGCGGCGGACGAATTCCTCCAGCGACAGGGTCGTCTGCCCCGGGGCCAGGCTGGCGGGATCCAGCAGGCAGGCATAGCCCCCCTGTCCGACCGTCACGCGCTGCAAGGCATGCGCGGCCAGTCCGCCCGAGGCGATCACCAGATCAGCCTCTCGTGCCATCAGCATGTCGGCCGCCAGCCGGCTGTGGGTCTGCCGGAAGATGATGCGCAGGCCGGGCGCGCTTTGCGCCAGCGCGCGGATCGCGTCTCGGCCCAGGGCAATCTCGAAATCATCCGACAGCCCCAGCGTGACTGACCTGCCAGCAAAGCCCGCCGCGCCTGGACGCGCCAGCGACAGGCTCTGTCGGCACTTGTCCAGCGCCTCGCCGATAACGGGCCGCAACTCGCGCGCCCGCAGGCTGGGCGTCAGCCCCCGGCCCGTGCGCGTGAACAGCGGATCGCCATAGAGACCGCGCAGGCGCCCCAGCGCCGCGCTGACGGCCGACTGCGTCACGCCCAGGCGCAGCGCGGCGCGCCCGGCTCCGCCCTCGTCGTAGATGGCCTCGAAGACCTTGAGCAGGTTCAGGTCCGCCGATTCGATATCAATCTGGTTCATATCATTTATCTCTGACCAGGATTGATTGATTTTAGAGCCGGTCCGACACTGAAGCCTGTTCCTACCCCACCCGAGCCCCCACTATGACCACGAAAACCGTCGCCGCATTGCAGATCGGCTCCTCGCCCGCAGGCCGCGCCCGCACCCTGGAAGACATCCTGGCCTACGAAAGCGAAATCGCCGCCTCGGGCGCCTCGCTCGTGGTCATGCCCGAAGCGCTGCTGGGCGGCTATCCCAAGGGCGAGATCTTCGGCACCCGCCTGGGCTACCGCCTGCCCGAAGGCCGGGAAGCCTTTGCCCGCTATTACGAAAACGCCATCGACGTGCCCGGCCCCGAAACCGAGGCGCTGGCCGCCCTGTCGCAGCGCACCGGCGCCAGCCTGGTCGTGGGCGTGATCGAACGCGGCGGCAACACGCTGTACTGCACTGCCCTGTTCTTCGAACCCGCCACCGGCCTGGCCGCCAAGCACCGCAAGCTCATGCCCACTGGCACCGAACGCCTGATCTGGGGCCAGGGCGACGGCTCGACCCTGCCGGTGGTCGACAGCGGGGCCGGCCGCATCGGCGGCGCCATCTGCTGGGAAAACCACATGCCGCTGCTGCGCACTGCCATGTACGCCAAGGGCGTGGAAATCTGGTGCGCCCCCACCGTGGACGAGCGCGACATCTGGCAATGCTCGATGCGCCACATTGCCCATGAAGGCCGCTGCTTCGTGGTCAGCGCCTGCCAGGTGCAGCCCTCGCCCGCCGAGCTGGGCCAGGACGTGCCGGGCTGGGACGCCAACCGGCCGCTGATCAACGGCGGCTCGGTCATCGTCGGCCCGCTGGGCGACGTGCTGGCGGGTCCCTTGCGCGGCAAGGCCGGCCTGCTGACCGCCCAGATCGACACGGGGGAACTGGTACGCGCCCGCTACGACTTCGACGTGGTCGGCCACTATTCGCGCCCCGATGTCTTCGCGCTGACGGTGGATGAACGCCCGCGCCCTGCCGTGCGCTTCGTCTCCTGAGCGCCAGCGCCCAGGGGCCCGCATTCCGGTTCCCTGGCGCCGGGATGGTATAGTCTCGCCCGCTGCCGGCCCTTCCAGGGCCGCGCAACGCCCGAGTGGTGAAATTGGTAGACACAAGGGACTTGAACTAATTTGAGCCCTTTGGGGGAAACTCCAAAGGTGTAGCCCGTCAAACTCGGCGAATGCCCTGGACCCGTTCCGAGCCAACGCCGAGCCAAGCCCTGGTTGCATGACCGGGGAAGGTGTAGAGAGCAGACGGCGGGCACCTAAGGCCAGAAGGCTAAGGTGAAGGCGTGCTCCAGACCACGAACAGCGCAACCGCGCTGGCGGCGAAAGCCGAAGTGGTAAGAAAATCCCTCGGCCTCGCGGCCGTACCGGTTCGATTCCGGTCTCGGGCACCACCCGCAACAGGCAAGGCGTCCTCCCTTCGTCGCAAGCCGGCGAACCGCCTGCCTCGCCAAACTGATGCGCGCAAAAATCCCTCGGCCGTTCTAAGCTAGACCGGTAACCAGGGAGCGCGCCATGATCACCCTCTACTCGTACCCCGGACTCTATGGGCTGGAAGACAACAACCCCTACGGCCTGAAGATCTACGCCTTCCTGAAGCTGTGCCGGCTGCCGTTCGACCACCGGCATACGCTCGACGTGCAGTCCGCTCCGCGCGGCCAACTGCCCTACATCGCCGATGGCGATCTGCGCATCGGCGACAGCGACGCCATCGTCGCGTACCTGAAGCGCCAGTACGACCTGACCATCGACGGCTCCCTCACGCCGGTGCAGCAGCGGCAGGATCTGCTGGTCCGCCGCGCGCTGGACGACCTGTACTGGGTCATGTCCTATTCACGCTGGCGCGACGACCGCTATTGGCCGACCTTCCGCAAGGCGCTGCTGGACACCCATCCGGACGTCACGCCCGAGCAACTGGAAGCCGCCCGCCAATACAATTTCCAGCGCTACCACTACCAGGGCATCGGCCGCTATGCGCCCGAGGACGCCTACGCCCGCGGCGTCGCCGATCTGGAGGTCATATCCAGCCTGCTGGGAGACAACGGTTTCATGTTCGGCGCCAATCCCGGCAGCGTGGATGCGGGCCTGTACGGTTTTCTCGCCAATATCTATTTCTACGCCATCGACACCCCGCTCAAGCAATGCCTGGTGTCGCGGCGCAATCTGGTGAGCCACTGCAACGCCGTGCGCGCCGAACTGGGTTAGGAGGACCGCCTGGCGACGCTGAAAGGCGCCAGGCGTGGACCTGCCGTATCCCGTCCCCCACCCCGGCTGCCCCCAAAAACGTTATTCTTGCGCCTCGTTTTTCTTTTTCCCGCCCTGCCCGCCGCCCCGATCTCCTTACGGCGCAGCCTCCATAGGCAGGGCTTCAGACCTCACTTGACCGCCGCTCCCGCCTCCCCTCCCTTCATCGTCCTCGACGCCTGCGTCCTTATGTCCGGCATCCTGCGCCGCCTGCTGCTCAGGCTGGCCGAGGCCGGCGTGTACACGCCGGTCTGGACCGAGCGCATCGGCGAGGAATGGCGCCGCAACGCCTCGCGCATCTGGGAAATCCCGCCAGAAGTGATGATGGAAATGTGGGACGACATGAATGCCCGTCTCCCCGCCGCCCGCGAAGCGGACACGCAGGTGTACGAGGCCTCCTTGCGCTACAGCGACCCCAAGGATTTCCACGTGATCGCAGCCGGCCTGGCGCGGCGCGCGCGCTGCGGCTTGCAGCAGCCGCCGGTGGTGCAGGTGCTGACCTGGAACCTGAAGGATTTCAACCGTTCCGAACTGCGCCGCCAGGGGCTGGATGTCTACAACCCCGACCGCATGCTGACGCAGTGGTGGCAGGCCGCTCCCGACGCCATCCGCGCGGCGGCGGCGCAGGTGCCCGCGGACTACGTGGCCCTCGGCCGCGAGCCGGAGCCGCTATCGGCCACGCTGCACCGCGAGCGGCTGTACGGCCTGAAGAACCTGCTGGCGCGCGACGCCGCGCAGAGCGGCGCCGCCTGAACCGCGCACGCTGCCTCAGTGGTCGTGATTGCTGGCGGCGAAGCCCGCCGCGTTCAGCACTTCGATCACTTCCTGGATGTGCTCATGGCCGCGCGTCTGCAGCACGAAATCCACTTCGACATTGCGCACCGGCAATGAGGTGAAGGCGCGCTGGTGGTGCACTTCGGTGATGTTGGCCTGGGCATCGGCGATGAGCTTGGTGGCATGCGCCAGCGCGCCCGGCAGATCGCGCAGGTCGACCCGGATGCGGGCCAGCCGGCCGGCGCGCACCATGCCGCGCTCGATCAGTTCGCCCAGCATCAAGGGATCGATGTTGCCGCCGGTCAGAACCAGGCCGATGCGCTTGCCCTGGTAGCGGTCGCTGCCTTCCTCCTTCGCGCGCAGCAGCGCGGCGAGGCCTGCGGCGCCCGCCCCTTCGACCACCGATTTTTCAATTTCCAGCAGCACCACGATGGCGTGCTCGATATCGCTTTCGCTGACCAGTTCCAGGCGGTCGACCAACTGCGTCACGATGGGCTGGGTCAGCGCGCCCGGCGACTTCACCGCGATGCCTTCGGCGATGGTGTATGCGCCCTGCGGCATGGTCACGCCCTTGACTGCCGCGTACATGGAGGGGAAACGCTCGGTCTGCACGCCGATGATCTCGATGCCGGGCTTGAGCGCCTTGGCCGCGGTGGCGATACCGGAAATCAGGCCGCCGCCGCCGATAGCGATGACCAGGGTGTCCAGCTGCGGCTGGTCTTCCAGCATTTCCAGCGCTACCGTGCCCTGCCCCGAAATGACGGCCTCGTCGTCATAGGGGTGGATCATGATCAGGCCGCGCTCCTGCGCCAGCTCGTAGCCGCGCGCCTTGGCGTCGTCGAAGGTATCGCCGGCCAGCACCACCTCCGCGCCGAAGCGGCGGGTGTTGGCGACCTTGACGGTAGGCGTGAAGCGCGGCATCACGATCACGGCGGGCACGCCCATGCGCTGGGCATGGTAGGCCACGCCCTGCGCGTGGTTGCCAGCCGACACGGCGATCACGCCCTTGGCGCGTTCTGCTTCCGACAGCGTCAGCATCCGGTTGAGCGCGCCGCGCTCCTTGAACGAAGCCGTGAACTGCAGGTTCTCGAACTTCAGCCAGATCTCGGCGCCGAAGATATCGGACAGCGTGCGGGACAGGGTAAACGGGGTCTTCAGCACCTGGCCGCGCAAGTTTTCGCGGGCGGTCTGAATGGAGGCGATATCGATCACGGTGGAAATCCTGTTAGCGCACCGGCAGGAAATTGAACAGCAGCAGGCCCTGCGCGTAGTTGATCCCGATACGCCGCGTGTTCTCACCGAGCAGATTGGCGATCAGATCCAGGCGGCCGATGATGGCGCCGAATTCGCGTTCAAAGCTAAGGTTGGTGGCGTTCTGGGACATTTCATTGGCCAGCAGCAAGGGTTCGCCCTGGGCGTTGCGGCGCGACGCCAACAGCCAGGCGGCTGCCTCGACGTTCCGTGCGGCATTGTAGACCCGCTGCCCATCCAGCGCGTCGGTGGCGTAGAGGCGGGTCTTGCCGTTGTGCGCCGCGATGATGGTGTCGGCCAGGCCGTAGATGAAGGCACCGACCCGGTCGCCAGAATAGTTGGGGTCCAGGGCTACCGCCAGGATCTGGATGTCGCGCAGGCCCGCCAGGTCCTTGGGCGGGATGCGGACCTCGATGGAATGCTTGACCAGCAACACCGCCTTGGCCAGGTCAGGCGCGCCAGTCTTGCGCCATTCGCGCGGATTGCGGCGGTAGAGCTTGTCCAGCAGGACGTACAGGCTGGCCAGGTTGTCGCGCACCTCCAGCGTGACGGTGCGGTTGAAGTCCGTCTGGCCGAACTGGTCGGCGGACATGTCTTCGCTCTTGGGACTGCCCTGCCCCGGTCCGGGGCTGCTCATGCAGCCGCTCAGCAGCGCCGCAAGCAGCGCCGCGGCACAGGCGGGTCTGGCCCACGCCGTCATGCCTTGCCCATCCGTTTCCCCCTTTTGCCACGTCGCGCATGCCGTCCTCCGCAATCGGGGGGCTGCGCTCTCGCGCAAGACTTTACAGGAAGGTAGCCGCAGTTGGGAGATGTCCGGGGCCTGAAGAAGCAAGAAGATGAATCGGGCATGGCCACCGCGGCCGCTGCCGGTCCATGAAAAACGGCGCCCGAAGGCGCCGTCTCATGCTGTCGGTCAAGCAGGCTTATTCAGCTTGCGGTTCCGATTGCGGGGCAGCTTCGGGAGCCGCAGCGGCTTGCTGCTGCTCGATGCCGCCGATGGCCTTGATGGACAGGCGCAGGCGGCCCTTGTCGTCGGCCTCGATGACCTTGACGCGGACTTGCTGGCCGACCTTCAGCACATCGTTGATGTTGGCGATGCGGTAGTTGGCGATTTCCGAGATGTGCAGCAGACCGTCGCGGCCCGGCAGCACTTGCACGATGGCGCCGAAATCCAGCAGGCGCAGCACGGCGCCTTCGTAGATCTGGCCCACTTCGACGTCGGCGGTCAGCTCGACGATGCGGCGCTGGGCTTCCTTGGCCTGCGCTTCGTCGACGCTGGCAATCACGATCGTGCCGTCGTCGGAGATGTCGATCTGCGTGCCGGTTTCTTCGGTCAGCGCGCGGATGGTGGCGCCGCCCTTGCCGATCACGTCGCGGATCTTCTCGGGGTTGATCTTGATGGTCAGCATGCGGGGAGCGAAAGCCGACAGCTCGCCACGCGAACCGTCCAGCGCTTCCTTCATCTTGCCCAGGATGTGCAGGCGGCCTTCGCGGGCTTGAGCCAGCGCCACTTGCATGATTTCCTTGGTGATGCCCTGGATCTTGATGTCCATCTGCAGTGCGGTGACGCCGTTCTCGGTGCCCGCAACCTTGAAGTCCATGTCGCCCAGGTGATCTTCGTCGCCCAGGATGTCCGTCAGCACGGCGAACTTGCCGCCGTCCAGGATCAGGCCCATGGCCACGCCGGCCACGTGATCCTTGACCGGCACGCCGGCGTCCATCATGGCCAGCGAGCCGCCGCAGACCGAAGCCATCGACGACGAGCCGTTGGACTCGGTGATTTCCGACACGATACGGATCGTGTACTGGAAGTCTTCCGGAGCCGGCAGCAGCGGGATCAGCGAACGCTTGGCGAGGCGGCCGTGGCCGATTTCGCGGCGCTTGGGCACGCCGATGCGGCCCGTTTCGCCGGTGGCGAACGGAGGCATGTTGTAGTGCATCATGAAGCGGTCGCGGTACTCGCCCATGAGCGCGTCGATGATCTGTTCGTCTTGCTTGGTGCCCAGCGTGGCCACGACCAGCGCTTGCGTTTCACCACGGGTGAACAGCGCGCTGCCGTGTGCGCGGGGCAGCACGCCCAGACGCACGCTGATGGGGCGCACGGTGCGGGTGTCGCGGCCGTCGATGCGCGGCTCGCCATTCAGGATCTGGCCGCGGACGATGGCCGATTCCAGCGAGAACATGATGTTGTCGACGGTCACGGCGTCCGGCAGCGCTTCGCCCTTTTCGGCGGCGGCGGCAGCCAGCTTGGCCGACACGTCAGCCGACACTTCGCGCAGCTTGGTGGTGCGGGCCTGCTTTTCGCGGATCTGGTAGGCGGCGTTCAGGCCTTCCTGGGCAGCGGCGGTGACCGCGGCGATCAGGGCCTCGTCCTTGGCAGGAGCTTGCCAGTCCCAATCGGGCTTGCCGGCGTCCTTGACCAGTTCGTGGATGGCGTTGATGACGGCCTGCATTTGCTGGTGGCCGTAGACCACGCCACCCAGCATGATTTCTTCGGACAGCTGGTCGGCTTCCGATTCCACCATCAGCACGGCGTTTTCGGTACCGGCGACAACCAGGTCCAGCTTGGACGACTTCAGTTGCGAGGCGGTCGGGTTGATGGCGTACTGGCCATCGATGTAACCCACGCGCGCGGCGCCGATCGGGCCGTTGAACGGGATGCCCGAAATGGCCAGCGCGGCCGAGGCGCCGATCATGGCGGCGATGTCGGGATCGATCTCGGGATTGACCGACAGCGTGTGGATGACCACCTGGACTTCGTTGTAGAAGTCTTCGGGGAACAGCGGACGCAGGGGACGATCGATCAGGCGCGAGGTCAGCGTTTCCTTCTCGGAGGGCTTGCCTTCGCGCTTGAAGAACCCGCCCGGAATACGGCCGGCGGCGTAGGTCTTCTCGATGTAGTCAACGGTCAGCGGGAAAAACGTTTGACCCGGCTTGGCCTTCTTGGAAGCCACGACGGTGGCCAGGACGACGGTGTCCTCGATCGACACCACCACGGCGCCGGAGGCCTGGCGAGCGATTTCGCCAGTTTCCAGGACGACCGTGTGCTGGCCGTACTGGAACGATTTTGTCACTTTATTGAACATGACGATTATTCCTTACAAATGAAAAACCGTGGCCGTCGCGACATGCGTCGCACCGACCACGGTTATTGCGTCATGGGGAGCCAGCCCCGTCGATCACTTGCGCAGACCGAGTTTTTCGATCAGTGCGCGGTACGAATCGGGATTGCGGCCCTTGAGATAGTCGAGCAGCTTGCGGCGACGGCTGACCATACGCAGCAGACCGCGGCGCGAGTGATGGTCCTTCATGTGTTCTTTGAAGTGACCGGTCAGTTCGTTGATACGGGCGGTGAGCAGAGCCACCTGAACTTCGGGGGAGCCGGTATCGCCTTGAGCGCGTTGGAATTGCGCGACGATATCGGATTTCTTGATGTCAGCTACAGACATTTATGACCTCTTCGGACATGCGACAGGGCCGAGGCGCCCTGACGTGGTTTGGAAAAAATTTTGCGCGAACCTGGCTGAATTCGCTTTCTCACTGCTGCCATTGATGACTCAAACAGAAGCCTGGAACCCGGTTGTGGACGCGGTGTTTCGACACCGGGACCTGATACCTGGACCCGCTCTGCGGCCAGCGCAAAGGATGTTGCAAAATCAATACACTTGATAAAGCTCGATGATTATAGCCGATTCGATAAAATTACCCCAGTGACGGGTGCCCGCCCCGCTGCGGGCCGCAATCCGACATCAGGAGAGAAGCATGTCTAAATATTACAGAGGCGCCCGCATCGCGCTGGCCGCCGCCGCGCTGGCCACCCTGGCGGCGTGCGCGAACATGGCCCAGATTCCGCCCGGCACTCCCTACGCCGACGTGCAGGCCCAGTTCGGCCGGCCCAACTTCGAGTGCCCGCAAGCCAATGGCGGGCGGCGCGTGATCTGGACCCAGCAGCCCATGGGCCAGTACGCCTGGGGCACCAATGTCGGCGCCGACGGCCGCGTGGGTCCGGTAGTGCCGCTGCTGACGGACGCGCACTTCAAGGTCCTGAGCGAAGGCGAATGGGGCCCCGACCGCGTGCGCTGCGAATTCGGCCCGCCCGCCAAGATCGAGGAAGCCGGCCTGGGTGAAAAACGCGAGGTGGTCTGGTCATACCGCTACAAGGAAAACGGCGTCTGGAACTCGCTGATGTACGTGTACATGAGCCGCGACGGCAACAGACTGACGCACTTCCATCCCGGCCCGGACCCCATGTACGACGACGACCGGCTCATGTGGCATTGATTCCTGCGCCCCAGAAAAAAAACCCGCCATCCGGCGGGTTTTGTTTTGGGCGGCAAGGCTGCCGCGGGTCAGGAGGATTGGCTGCGGCGTTCCTGCGTCAGGCGGCGCGCGCGGTTCCAGCGCCAGGCCCACATGATCCAGCCCGACAGGCCATACAGCACGAACAGGCCGAACAGCACGACCGGAGGATCGCTGGACACGAACACGAATACCGCCACCACCAGCAGGATGCCCCAGAACGGCACGCTGCGGCCCAGGGCGAAGCTCTTGCCACTGAAGAACGGCGCGTTCGACACCATGGAAATGCCTGCATACATGGTCAGCGTGAACGCCGCCCAGGCCATCAGGCTGTCATGGATGGGCAGCTTGTTGTCCACCGCCAGCCAGACGAAGCCCGCTACCAGGGCACCCGCGGCCGGACTGGGCAGGCCCTGGAAGTAGCGCTTGTCGACCACGGCGATATTGGTGTTGAAGCGGGCCAGGCGCAGCGCGGCGCCAGCCACGTAGACGAAGGCGGCGAGCCAGCCCCAGCGGCCCAGGTCGTTCAGGATCCATTCGTACATGACAAGTGCCGGCGCAACGCCGAAGGAGGTCATGTCGGACAAGGAGTCGTACTGCTCGCCGAAGGCGGACTGCGTGTTGGTCAGGCGGGCGACCCGGCCATCCATGCCGTCCAGCACCATGGCCGCGAAAATGGCGATGGCGGCGACTTCGAAGCGGTCGTTCATGGCCTGTACGACGGCATAGAAGCCCGCGAACAGTGCCGCGGTGGTGAACGCGTTCGGCAGCAGGTAGATGCTGCGGTGGCGGTTCTCGGAATCGCGCATGGAAAAATTGGGCATGGTCTCAATAACTTACAACGAACACTGAAAGGTTAACCCATCTGGCCCCGCTTGCGGAGCGGAGCAAGCTGCGTGCCCGGCCAATCGACGGGAACGCCAGCAAAAAAAGCGGCATGCCCTCGCAGGCATGCCGCTTCGACCCTGATTGCGCGGGGGCTGGCCCCGCGCAGGCGTGGATCAGTTCTTGGACTTGTCCACCAGCTTGTTGGCGGCGATCCAGGGCATCATGGCGCGCAGCTTGCCGCCCACTTGCTCGATCTGCGATTCCGCGTTGATGCGGCGGCGCGAGGTCAGCGTCGGAGCGCCGGCGGTGTTTTCCAGGATGAACTTCTTGGCGTATTCGCCGGTCTGGATGTCCGTCAAGCACTGGCGCATGGCCTTGCGGGTTTCGTCGGTGACGATCTTCGGACCCGTTTCGTACTCGCCGAACTCGGCGTTGTTCGAGATCGAGTAGTTCATGTTGGCGATGCCGCCTTCATAGATCAGGTCGACGATCAGCTTCAGTTCGTGCAGGCACTCGAAGTACGCCATTTCGGGCGCGTAGCCGGCTTCCACCAGCGTGTCGAAACCGGCCTTGATCAGTTCGACGGTACCGCCGCACAGCACGGCCTGTTCGCCGAACAGGTCGGTTTCGGTTTCTTCGCGGAAGTTGGTTTCGATGATGCCGGCACGGCCGCCGCCGTTGGCGCTGGCGTACGACAGGGCCACGTCACGCGCGGCGCCCGACTTGTCCTGGTACACGGCCACCAGGTGGGGCACGCCGCCACCTTGCTTGTACGTGTTGCGCACCGTGTGGCCCGGGGCCTTCGGGGCGATCATGATGACGTCGATGTCTTCGCGCGGCACGACCTGGCCGTAGTGCACGTTGAAGCCGTGAGCGAACGCCAGGGCGGCGCCGGGCTTGATGTTGGCGTGCACTTCCTTGTTGTAGACCGAGGCGATGTTCTCGTCGGGCAGCAGCATCATGACGATGTCGGCGGACTTGACGGCGTCGGCGACTTCCTTGACTTCCAGGCCGGCATTGGCGGCCTTGTTCCACGAGGCGCCGCCCTTGCGCAGGCCGACCACGACCTTCACGCCGGACTCATGCAGGTTCTGCGCGTGCGCGTGGCCTTGCGAGCCGTAGCCGATGATGGCAACAGTCTTGCCCTTGACGAGGGAGAGATCGCAGTCTTTGTCGTAGAAAACTTTCATGGTTGTGCTCCAGATTCCAGTATTTTGGATATTTGTTTAATTCAGATGTAGGGTGCGGCTTGGCCTGGAAGGCCGGTCAAATCTTCAAAATCCGTTCACCGCGTCCGATGCCGGACACGCCGGTGCGCACGGTTTCAAGGATTGCACTGCGGTCCAGGGCCTCCAGGAAGGCCTGTACTTTTTCCTGCACCCCCGTCAGTTCGATGGTGTAGGACTTGTCGGTGACGTCGATGATGCGGCCGCGGAAGATGTCCGCCATGCGCTTCATTTCCTCGCGTTCCTTGCCGACCGCGCGCACCTTGACGAGCATCAGCTCGCGCTCGATGTGCGCGCCTTCGGTCAGGTCGACGACCTTGACCACGTCCACCAGGCGGTTCAGGTGCTTGGTGATCTGCTCGATCACCTCGTCCGAACCGGTAGTCACGATGGTCATGCGCGACAGCGTGGAGTCCTCGGTGGGCGCCACCGTCAGGGTCTCGATGTTGTAGCCCCGCGCGGAAAACAGGCCCACCACGCGCGACAGCGCGCCGGGTTCGTTTTCGAGGAGGACGGAAATCACGTGCTTCATGGGTGGCCTCCTTACAGGTCTTCAGAGCCAAGCAGCATTTCGGTCAGCCCGCGGCCGGCCTTGACCATCGGCCACACGTTCTCGGTGCGGTCGGTGATGAAGTCCAGGAAGACCAGGCGGTCCTTGTGCTTCTTGAACGCTTCGCGCAGCGCCGGCTCGACGTCCGCCGGGCGTTCGATGCGCAGACCCACGTGGCCATAGGCCTCGGCCACCTTGACGAAATCGGGCAGCGAATCCATGTAGGACTCGGAATAGCGCGAACCGTAGTCGATCTGCTGCCACTGCCGGACCATGCCCAGGAAGCGGTTGTTCAGGCAGATGATCTTGGGCGTCAGGCGGTACTGGTGGCAGGTCGACAGTTCCTGGATGTTCATCTGGATCGACCCTTCGCCGGTGATGACAGCGACGTCGTGCCCAGGATTGGCCATCTGCACGCCCATGGCGTACGGCAGGCCCACGCCCATGGTGCCCAGGCCGCCGGAGTTGATCCAGCGGCGCGGCTTGTCGAACTTGTAGTACTGCGCGGCCCACATCTGGTGCTGGCCCACGTCGGAGGTGACGAAGGCGTCGCCGCCGGTCACTTCCCAGAGCTTTTCCACCACGTATTGCGGCTTGATGACCTCGTCCGAGTTGGTGAACTTCAGGCATTCCTTGCCGCGCCAGGACTCGACCTGCTCCCACCACTTGGTGATCGGGGCGGGCTTGTGCTCGGCCGCGGCGATGTCGTACTGCGCGCTGAGGTCGGCCAGGACGTCCTTGACGTTACCGACGATCGGGACGTCCACGCGCACGCGCTTGGAGATCGACGAGGGATCGATATCGATATGGATGATCTTGCGGGCGTTCTGGGCGAAGTGCTTGGGGTTGCCGATCACGCGGTCATCGAAACGGGCGCCGATGGCCAGCAGCACGTCACAATGCTGCATCGCCATATTGGCTTCGTAGGTGCCGTGCATCCCGGGCATGCCGACGAACTGGCCGCTGCTGGCCGGGTAGCCGCCCAGGCCCATCAGGGTGCTGGTGCAGGGCGCGCCCAGTTGCGACACGAGCTTGTTCAGCTCGGGCGCGGCGTTCGACAGGATGACCCCGCCGCCCGTGTAGATCATGGGCCGCTCGGCGGCCAGCAGCATCTGCACGGCTTTCTTGATCTGCCCCTGGTGGCCCTTGTTGACGGGCGCATAGGAACGCATCGAGATTTCGCCCTTGGGCGGCGTGTACTTGCACTGCGCGATGGTGATGTCCTTGGGGATATCCACCAGCACCGGGCCGGGACGGCCGGTGCGCGCGATGTAGAACGCGCGGCGCATGGTTTCGGCCAGGTCCTTGACGTCGCGCACGAGGAAGTTGTGCTTGACGCAGGGACGCGTGATGCCGACGGTGTCACATTCCTGGAAGGCGTCCTCGCCAATGGCCGCAGTGGGCACCTGCCCGCTGATGATGACCATGGGGATGGAATCCATATAGGCGGTGGCGATGCCGGTGACGGCATTGGTCACGCCCGGTCCGCTGGTCACGAGGCAGACGCCGACCTTTTGCGACGAGCGCGAATAGGCATCGGCGGCGTGCACGGCGGCCTGCTCGTGACGAACCAGGATATGCTGGAATTTGTCTTGCTTGAAAATCGCGTCGTAGATGTAAAGCACCGCGCCGCCGGGGTAGCCGAAAACGTGTTCCACGCCTTCATCGGCCAGGCAGCGCACGACGATATCGGCGCCATTCAGTTCCATGTTGTCTTTCCTTTCAGTACCGGCCCTGCAACCCTGACTGCTGCTCGCCCGGATACGGCGGCAACTGAACCCATACCGGTTCCGACAACATGATCCGGCGCTTTGCGGCTCACGGAGCCACGCCACCCGGACACCTTGCCGACCCGGCACACGCTCGACAGAACGCAGTGCAAACGCCCCTGGGGGACGCTGGAGGTCGAAATGGAAGCCTTGGCAACACACGCTTGTGGCGCGGCCAACGGCAGGTGTAACTGCTGCGGGATGGCTGGGAGGTGACCCTGGCAATCCGCCTCAACGCACCGGTTTCGGATAGGCAGACCGGCGCAAGTGGAGCAATTTACCGCGTTGCGTCAAAGGTGGCAAATCGGCCTTTCGCGGACCGTTGCAGGGAAGGTTCGGTAACTATCTGGCCCCAAAAAATTGAGCAGCATCTCTATACTTGTTTTGTCGTCCAGAACCGAGCCCCCACCCATGGATTTGCGCATTGCCAGCATTCGCCGCTTCCTCTACAGCCACTACTTCTTCGGAGGGGTGCGCCAGGGGGTGGGGATGCTGTTGCCGGTGCTGGTGCTGGGCGGCGTCTTCGGCAACTACACCACGGGGCTGGTCGCGACCTTCGGCGCGCAGTGCCTGGCCATCATCGACCAGCCGGGCGGGCCGCAGCGCCATCGCACCAACGAGATGCTGGGCGGCGCCGCGCTGGGTACCCTGACCGTCATCATCACCGGGTTCGCTTCCTCGTATCCCGTGCTGATCTGGCTGGCGGTCATTGCGCAGTGCTTCGTCTATTCGATGTTCACGGTATTCGGCAAGCGCGGCGGCCTGATCGGCTTTGCCGGCCTGCTGCTGATGACCTTGACCATGCATTCGCCGCTGGCGCCCCACGAGGTGCTGGCGCACGCCGCGGCCACGCTGGGCGGGGCGCTGTTCTACGTCGCGTTCAGCCTGGGGTTCTCGCGCCTGTTCTGGCTGCGCGAGGAGCAACAGGCCATGTCGGTGGCGCTGTTCGCCACCGCCGACTACGTGGCGGCCCGCGCCGCCTTCTACGATGAAACCGCCGACCTGGACGACGCCTACCGCGAACTGATCCAACGCCAGTCCGTCATGACGGAAAAGCACCAGGCGGCGCGCGACATGGTGCTGCGCGCCCTGCCCCGCGGCAAGGGCCTGGGCGACCGCCAGCGCGTGATGATCTGGAACATGTTCGTCGACATGCTGCAGCTGCTGGACACGCTGGTGGCCACGCATACCGACTACGCGGCGCTGCGCCGCGCGCTGGCCGGCAGCGACTGCCTGATGTTCATGCGCGACGCGCTGGTGAAGATGTCGCTGGAGCTCAACCGCATCGCGCTGGACGTGTCGCGCGGACGCAAGGTGCAGTACCGCAGCAGCGCCAAGGCCGAGCTGCGCGCCATCGAGTACGAAATCGAACAGCTCAAGCAGCAGGGCCTGGGCGAGCGCGAGCCCGAGATGCTGGCGCTGATCGTCCAGGTGCTGCGCAGGCTGCGCAATTCGGCGCGCATCGTCGACCGCCTGGCCGACCACACCGCCGCCTCGCCCGATGCCAAGCCCACCGACGTGCTGCGCATCAACAAGTCGCTGACGCGCTTCATTTCGCGCCAGGAATTCCGCGTGGGACTCTTGACCAGCAATCTGCGCCTGGATTCGCCGCACTTCCGCTACGCGCTGCGGGTGACGGCCGCCGCGGCCATCGCCATGACCCTGGCCAGCCAGTGGCTGTCGCCGGCATTTTCCGCGCACAACTACTGGATCATGCTGACGATCGTCATCATCATGAAGCCGGGCTTCGCGCTGACGCGCCAGCGCAATAGCTGGCGCCTGACCGGCACGCTGATCGGCTGCATCCTGGCCCTGTTGCTGTTCAACCTGACCGACCGCCCGGAACTGCTGTTCGCGGCGCTGCTCGGCGCCTGCATCATGGGCAACAGTCTGGTGCAGCTGAACTATATGGCCAGCGCCACCTTCAATACGCTGTTCGTGGTGCTGGTGTTCCACTTCGTATCCCCAGGCACAGTGTCCATGTCGGTGATCGGCGAACGCGCCATCGACACGCTGATCGGCTGCGCGCTGGCGCTGATCTGCAGCTATATCCTGCCCTGGTGGGAGGCCCGCTACCTGAAGCCGCTGGCGGCCGCGGCCACGCGCGCCAACCGCGAGTACCTGATCGCGGGCCTGCGCTACGTCGAGGCCATGCAGGCCCACGGCGCGCCCGTGGGCGCCGCGGCGGGCGAGACCCCGGCAGTGACCGACGCCGACCTGGCGTGGCGGCTGGCGCGCAAGAACGTGCACATCTCGTTCAGCAATTTCGCCGAGGCCTTCTACCGCATGATGAGCGAGCCCACCTCGCACCAAGTGAGCGTGCCCGAGCTGAACAACCTGCTGATCCAGAACCACATACTGGCCTCGCAGATCACGGCGGCCATACCCATGCTGGCCGCCCTGCCCGCCACGCCCGAGGCCGTGCAGCGGGCGCTGGCCGGCATGGTGGACCTGCTGGACGAAAACCGGGCGCAGGCGCCTACCGGCCTGCCGAACCAGTTCGAGACCGAAGGCGAGCAGGCCGCGCTGGTCTATCCGGTCAAACAAATGCTGAAGGCCGCGCACATGATCCGCCAGGAACTGCACGCGTTGGCCGATCCCACGCACGCGCCGCCAGTGGCGGCGGCAGCGTGACTACCCTGGATTGATCAGGCGAAATCGGGACGTCCCGGGCGCAAGGCCCGGGACCGGGTCAGACCTTGCGGCGGAAGACCAGCTTGTCGTCCGACGAAGCATAGGCGTCGAACTTGTAGCCTTCCAGGTCAAAACCCTGCAGGCCTTCCGGCTTGGACACCTTGTGCAGGATCGCATAACGCGCCATCAGGCCACGCGCGCGCTTGGCGTGGAAGCTGATGACCTTCCAGGCGCCGTTCTTCCAGTCCTGGAACACGCATTGCACCACGCGCGCCTTGAGAGCCTTCAGGTCGACCGACTTGAAGTACTCCTCGGACGCCAGGTTGATGATCACGGGCGCTTTCTGGCCGGCCTGCCGTTCGTTCAGGTAGCCGGCGATGGCCGGGCCCCAGTACTCGTACAGGTTCTTGCCCTTGGGCGTAGCCAGGCGCGTGCCCATTTCCAGGCGGTAGGGCTGCATCAGGTCCAGCGGGCGCAGCACGCCATACAGGCCGCTCAGGATGGCCACGTGCTCTTGCGCCCAGTCCAGCTGCTTGGCCGACAGGGTCGAGGCCTCCAGCCCTTCGTAGACGTCGCCGTTGAAGGCCAGCACCGCCTGGCGCGAATTGGCCTGGGTGAAGCTGCGCTTCCAGTGGGCGTAGCGCTGCACGTTCAGCTCGGACAGCGCCGGGCTCAGGCTCATGAGCTCGGAGATGTCCTCAGCCGATTTGGTCTTCAGCACCTTGATCAGGCCGGCGGCCTGGTCCACGAACAGCGGCTGGGTATGCGTCTCGATGTGCAGCGGCGAGTCGTAGTCCAGCTTCTTGGCGGGAGAAAGCAGAAACAGCATTCGGGTATTCCTTTTTAGCGTGCCGTCCAGCCGCCATCGACCGAGACGGACGTACCTGTGATTTGCGCAGCGGCGTCCGAAGCCAGGAACACGGCGGTGCCCCCCAGTTGCTCCGGCGTCACGAATTGCAGCGACGGCTGCTTTTCGCTCAGCAGTTCGCGGGCGGCGGCTTCCTGGTCGACGCCGTCCTTTTCCGCCAGCGCGGTGATCTGCTTTTCAACCAGCGGGGTGCGGACCCAGCCGGGGCAGATGGCGTTGGCGGTAATGCCTTGGCCCGCCGTCTCCAGCGCGGTGACCTTCGTGAAGCCGACCACGCCGTGCTTGGCCGCCACGTAGGCCGACTTGTTGGCCGAGGCCACCAGGCCGTGGGCCGAGGCGATGTTGATGATGCGGCCGAAGCCCTGCTTCTTCATGTGCGGCAAGGCGGCGGCGGTGCCGTGGAACACGGCCGACAGGTTCAGCGCCAGGATCGCGTCCCACTTTTCGGCGGGGAAATCCTCGATCAGGGCGGTGTGCTGGATGCCGGCGTTGTTGACCAGGATGTCGATGCGGCCCATCTGGCGCACCGCGCTCTCGACCAGCTCGCGCACAGCGGCGCCCTTGGACAAGTCGGCGCCGTCGTAGATCACCTTGACGCCATGCTTGTCGGCCAGGCCTGCGCGGACCTTTTCGATCTCGGCGGCATCGCCGAAACCATTCAAGACGATATCGGCGCCTTGCTGGGCAAAGGCGGTGGCGATACCCAGGCCGATGCCGCTGGTGGAACCGGTGACAAGGGCGACTTTTCCTTTAAGCATGAGCATTCTCCTGTGGTCGGGCACGTTGGGCGGGCAAAGCAGGCGTCAAGTGTAGCTGCCCGGCAAGACGGCAATCATGCCATGCCCGTACGCTGCGCAGGGTCAAGCAGCGGGAGGAGGATCGCGCGGCGCGGGCGGCTGGGACGCCTCGTCTTTGGCGGGTTCCGCCGTCGGGAGATCGGCCATGCCGCCGCGGTTCTCGGGGATGCGTTCCAGCAGCTTGATCAACACAGGCACCACGCCCATTGAAATCGCCACGATGACCGACAGCAGGTCGCGCTGTTCCAGGTTCATCAGGTGGTTGTCCCAGGCTTCATTGAAGATGGCGAAGCTGAACTCGCCGCCCTGCGCCAGCGCCAGGGCAAACAGCAGGCGGTGATAGCGCGGCAAGCCCAGAAAGCGCGAAAAACCGTACAAGATCAAGGCCTTGACCAGCAGCAACGCGAACACGCCCACGAAGATGAACGGCCAGTGGTTGGCCACCACCTTCAAATTCACGGACATGCCGATGGCCACGAAGAACAGGCCCAGCAGCAAGCCCTTGAACGGGTCGATCGCCTTTTCCAGATCGTGCCGGTAGCGGGATTCGGCCATCAGCACGCCCACCAGGAATCCGCCCAGGCCGGCGGACAAGCCGGCAAAGTCGAACAATTGGGCTGCGCCCACCACCATCAACAGCGCGGCGGCGGTGAACAATTCGTTCAATTGCGCCTTGGCCGCCCATCCCAGCAGCCTCAGCCGGTAGGCGGCTGCCACCACCAGCACGGCAATCAGCGCCTCTTTAAAGGAAGGCGCCGACGCACCATCGGAACCCAGCAGGCCCGCCGCCACCAGCATCGGGATCGCCGCCATGTCCTGGAACAGCAATATGCCCAGCGCCGATCTGCCCAATGGCGTGCGCGTCAGCACGCGCTCGTCCAGCAGCCGCAAGGCCACTGCGGTGGACGACAAGGCCAGCGACAGGCCGCACAGGATCGCCGCCTGCCACTCCATGCCGGCCAGATGCCGCAGCGCCGCGCCAAACACCACCGCCAGCAGCAGGCCGCAAGCCAGCATCTGCAAGGAACCCAGCACGAAGACTTCGTTGCGCATGGCCCACAGGCGCTTGGGCGACAGCTCCAGCCCGATGATGAACAGCATCATCACCACGCCCCATTGAGACACGTTGATCATGGTGTCCACATTGGTGACGAGCCTGAGGCAGGACGGCCCCACCAGCACGCCGGCCAGCAGGTAGCCCGGGATGGCGCCCAGGCCCAGCAGCTGGGTCAGGGGCACGCACAGCACGGCCGCAAGTAGGAGAATGAGGATCAGATCCATGGGACTAGCGGTTCCGGGATGAACGCCGAGACGGATGGATGCCTGGGCAGGAACGTCAGGCATACCGGAATTCTGGGCAAAGAACGCCGCCTCCGAAAGCCGGTTGAAACCCGCTGTAGGGGACTTTCAATCACCCTCTTTACACAAACAAAAAAAATCCTGTAGAATTGCGGGCTTCGCTGCTTCGACAACGAAGATCCTTCCGACCAGGGATCTTTAGTGGAAGACCCGGCTATGGGGCAACCCATCCAGGACAACCGCCGTTACGAAACCCAGCCACGGAGAGGTGGCAGAGTGGTCGAATGTACCTGACTCGAAATCAGGCGTACGGTATCCCCGTACCGTGGGTTCGAATCCCACCCTCTCCGCCAAGTATTGCAAAAAAGGCCAATCCCTCGGGATTGGCCTTTTTCTTTTTCCTTCGGACTTCATAAAAACTAAAAACGCACAGGCTCAGCGCGCGCCGGCTTGCGTGTAGGCTGCCCTGCGCCATTCCGCTGCTCGCCCCGGCAGGGCTGCGCTTCGGATGGCTCCGGGGTCCTCGGCTGGCAGTCGCTTAATGCGGTGGTTTGGACCCCGCTCACGGGTAGATGCCGTGAGCCGGGGGCCGGGCGGAGGGATCCGAAGCGCAGCCCCACCGGGGCGAGCATCGGAATCCCGCAGTCCGGACGCCGGCGGTTCAAGAACCCCAGCCTTTCAAAACCGAAGTGCGGGGCGGCAGGGCTTCGGGCTTGCGGATGTCGGGGTTCTTAAGCCGCCGAGGCTGCCCTGCGCCATTCCGATGCTCGCCCCGCTGGGGCTGCGCTTCGGATGGCTCCGGGGTCCTCGGCTGGCAGTCGCCTAATGCGTTGGGTTTGGACCCCGTTCATGAGCAGAGGCCGTGAGCCGGGGCCGGGCAGAGGGATCCGAAGCGCAGCCCCACCTATGGACCCATGTCACTTTGGCACCATATGGCAAGTGCGCAGGCCGCCCCCGCCTGACTATCACAACGGCGCCGTCGGCCGCGCCAACTGGAACAGGTCCGTGCTGCGCGCGTACCAGCCGCCGCCATGCATGCGCGCAATCAGCCCCATGGCCGGCGTGTCCATGTAACCACGCTCGGCGTCCTGCACATAGGCGTCGTCGACGTGCGCGCCCAGCACCCGGCCGATCACCACGAGTTGGCGCGGACCGGTCACGATGGTCGCCTGGCTGACGCATTCCAGCGACACCGGAGAGCCCTTGATCAGCGGGGGACGCACATGGGTTGCCGGCAGCGCGGTCAAGCCGGCCGCCGCCAGTTCATCCACGTCCGCCGGATAATCGGCGCAGGTCTGGTTCATCTGCGCGACCAGCGACTCCGGCACAAGGTTCACCACGAACTCGCCGTTCTCGATGATGTTGGCGCCGGAATCCTTCAGTTCGCCGCTGGCATGGCGCATCAGCCCGATGGCAACCGTCGGCGGCTGAGGCCCCATGACATTGAAGAAGCTGAAAGGAGCCGCGTTGACAACGCCTGTGCCGGAAATCGTGGTGAGCCACGCGATCGGGCGCGGCGTGACGGTCGAGGTCAGCACGTTGTAGACCGTCTGCGTCGGCAAGGCGCTGAAATCAAAATGCATGACTCAAGCCTCCTGTTTCTGGCCGCCGTTCAGCGCCGAGACGGCGCGCTTTTCGCGCGTGTCGACCTGCAACTGGAACACGTCCGGACGAGCGTAATGGCCGGAGACGTCGAAGTCGTACTTGCCGCGCAGGATCTGGTTGGGATTGATGTCCGCGTACAGAATGGTCTCGGCGGAGAAATCCGGGCCGGCCAGCACTTCGCCCAGCGGATCGATGATGGCGCTGCCGCCGCGCATCAACACGGTGTCGGGCGCATCGCCCAGCGCGCATTCGAAGTCGTCGGGATAGGCGTCGCGGCGCAGGTGCTGGCAGGCGGTAAGGACGTAGCAGCGGCCTTCCAGCGCGATGTGGCGCATGCTGGGAATCCAGGAATCGCGGTCGTCGGCGGTCGGCGCGCAATATAGCGCCACGCCCTGGCTGTACATGTACATGCGCAGCATGGGCATGTAGTTTTCCCAGCAGATGACGGCGCCGATCTTGCCGTAGGGGGTGTCGAAGACGGGCATGGTGGAGCCGTCGCCAAAGCCCCAGATCAAGCGTTCGCCGGCGGTGGGCATGAGCTTGCGGTGCTTGCCCGCCAGTCCTTCGCGGCCGTTGAAGTACAGCACGGTGCAGTACAGCGTGCCGCCATCGGCCTCGATGCAGCCCATGACCACGAAGCTGTCGGTGTCGGCCGCGGCCTGGGCCACCAGCGCGACTTCCTCGCCGTCCAGGCGGATGGCCTGGCGGTGATAGCTGGCGAAGGCGTCGCGGCCTTCGGGCTTGCGCATGCCGATGGGCGCGCCGAAGGAGTTGCCCTTGGGGTAGCCGCCGAGGAAGGCCTCGGGGAACACCAGCACGCGGGCGCCCTGCTCCGCCGCCTGGCGGATCAGGGACGCCGCCTTCTCGGCGCAGGCGATGCTGTCGGTCGGAATGGAGGCCGCCTGGATGACGGCAGCCTTGAAGCTCTGTTGCATGGACATGTCTCTCCTTTTTTCTCAGTGCGCGGTGTCTTCGTCGATGGCGCGGGCGCGGGTATTCGGCAGGAACAGGCTGCCGATGACGCCGACCACCGCGGTCACGACGACCGGATACATCAGGCCGCCAAAGATATTGCCGCTGGCCTGGGCCAGGTAGGTGGCGGTAAACGGCACGATACCGCCGAAGATGCCGGCGCCGATGTGATACGGGAAGGATAGCGCCGTATAGCGGATGCGGGCCGGGAACAGTTCGACCAGATAGGACGCCACCGGGCCGTAGACCATGGCGACGACGGCGGTCATCAGCACCAGGATCAGGATGATGGTCGTGCGGTCGACGCGCGCGGGATCGGCGCGCTCCGGATAGCCGGCGGCCGTCAGCGCGCTGGTGTATGCGGCGCGGTCAAAGCCGTTGACGGTCGTGCCGCCCACGCTCATGGCGATGCTCTGGCCGGGCAGCGGCGCGGCGTATTCGAAGTTGATGCCCTTGCCGACCAGGAATTTCTTGGCCTGCACGCAGACCTTCTTGTGGTCGGCATGGCTGCCTATCATTGCCGCCTGCAGGCCGAAGTCGCAGGCGCCGCCGCTGGTGTCGGCATGCACGCGCACCGGCGTGCTCTGCATGGCCTGGGCCAGCGCCGGATTGCCAGCCTTGAGCAGCACCTCGAACATGGAGTGGTAGCCGATGGCGGCAACGAACAGGCCGACCATCATGATCCACTTGCGGCCGATGCGGTCCGACAGCCAGCCGAACAGCACGAAGGTCGGCGCGCCGATGATGAAGCCGATCAGGATCAGTGTGTAGACGCTGGTCTGGTCCAGCTGCACGGCCTGCTGCAGGAAGATCATGACGTAGAACTGGCCGGTGAAATAAGTCGCGCCCTGGCCGGCGGTCACGCCGATCAGCGCCAGCAGCACCAGCCGCAGGCTGGACCATTGGCCGAAGGTTTCCTTGACCGGGTTCTTGGACAGGCGGTTCTGCTGCTTCATGCGCGTGAACACGGGCGACTCATGCAGCTTGGCGCGCACGTAGATCGAAATCGCCAACATCACAATCGACAGGATGAACGGCAGGCGCCAGCCCCACTGGCGGAAATCCTCGGCGCTCATCGCGGCTTGCGTGCACAGGATCACGATCAGGGACAGGATCAGGCCCGCCGACGAGGTGATCTGGATCCAGCCCGTCAGCAGTCCGCGACGCTTGGGCTCGCAGTGCTCGGCCACATAGATGACCGCGCCGCCGTACTCGCCGCCCACCGCCAGGCCCTGCACCACGCGCAGGGTCAGCAGCAGGATCCACGACAGGTGGCCGGCCGACTCATAGGTGGGCAGGCAGCCGATCAGCACGGTTGCGCCGCCCATCATGACCACGGTGATCAGGAAGGTGTACTTGCGGCCCAGCTTGTCGCCCAGGTAGCCGAACATCACCGCGCCCAGCGGCCGGATGATGAAGCCCACCGCCAGCGCGCCCAGCGCGGCCAGCAGCGCCACCGTGGGGTTGTCCTGCGGGAACAGCACCTGGCTCATGAATACGGCCAGGGTCCCGTAGATGAAAAAGTCGTACCACTCGAACAAGGTGCCCAGGGTCGAGGCCACCACCACCTGGCGTTCCTCCTTCCTGCTGAGCGTCGGACCCGCGTCGATCCGCTGCATTGCCACATTCGCTTCCATGCCTGCTTTCCCCAATCGCTTTAGATTGATAATGCTGTAGTCATTAACTATTATCAAACTTAAATCAGGGCATGAAAAACTAGGGAAAACCCGGCGCGACGGCCGTTGGGCCCTGGCGGAAGCGGCACGCCCCGCTGCTAAACTCCCGCCAGAAAATCAGTGGAGGCAGCAATGGCAAGGCCCGCCGGCAAGGTAGAAAAGAACGCGGAACAGGCGCCTGCCGCCGCGCGCAGGGGCATCCAGTCGATCGAAGTGGGGTTCCGGATCCTGGACGTCATCCGCAAGGCCGGCCGCCCCCTGCCCCTGAAGGAAATCGCCGACGCCTGTGAATTGACGGTACCCAACGTCCACTACTACCTGGTCAGCTTCCAGAAGGTGGGCGTGGTGCAGCAGCACGCGGATACCGGCCACTACGGCCTGGGACCTTATGCCTTGCGGCTGGGTCTGGCGGCCCTGGAGCAGTTCGACGTGTTCACCACCGCCCGGCCCATCATGGCCGAAGTGGCCGCGATCACCGGCCACACCGTGTTCCTTGGCGTGTGGGGCAACAAGGGCCCGACCATCGTCTACCGCGTCGAAGGCGCCCGCAGCCGCCCCCTGCTGGAACTGCGCGTGGGCAGCGTGCTGCCGTTGCTGTCATCCGCGCTGGGCCGCAACTTCCTGGCCCACTTGCCGGAAGCCAGCACGCGCGAACTGCTGGAGCAGGAAATGGCCACGGCCGGGGCAGACGCATATGGCGTTGCCGGCAGGCCCTACACCCAGAAAGACGTACAGGCCATCCGCGAGGAAGTGCTCCAGCACCACCTCAGCCGCTGCCGCGATGCGCTGCTGCCGCACTTCACGTCGCTGTCGGCGCCCATTTTCGACATGCTGGGCGAGATGAAGGCGGCCATCACGCTGATGGGCCCCGTGGGCGCCATCGACGATGATCTGCAATCCGATACAGCGCGGCTGCTCAGTGAAAAAGCGCGCTCGATTTCGGCCACGGCGGGTTGGGTGGAACCGCAGGCGCGCTAGGCGCTGCGGCCCAAAGGGTCCGGCAAGTCCTGCCGGCCGGCGTCAGAACCGGTGCATGATGCCGAGCGCGAGAACAGTGGAACTGGCGCCCGCCTGCATTGGCACGCTGGCGCCGAGCCCATAGAAGGCCCTGGAAGTGTTCTTGAACCCCCCCGCCCGCGTGTAGACGCTGGACCGCTTCGACAGCGCGTAGTCGTAGCCGAGCAAGCCGCCTATCGTGTGGTCCGATCGGCCATTGAGCGCCCGGTAGAGCAGCGTGCCGCGCAACATGTGCGGGCCCTGCTGCCATAAGGAGTTCAAGGTCATGATCTGTGCGGAAATGGTGCCCGGCGCCTTGGGCCGCACCAGGGTGTACACGATGGAGGATTGCAGCGCGCCAGTCGTATACGCGGTGCTGGCGACAAACAGATCGGTACGGAATGATCCGTGCAACGACTCCGACCGCAACGCATTGTAGGAGCCGCCCAGCACCCACTGCCCACTGGTGTAGGTCGCCAGGGCGCCGGTGTCGCCCTCGGTGGGCCCGCTGGCGTTATCTCCATTCATCGCGAACAGCTTCTTGCGCTGCTGCGGGGCATATAGCGCGTGGATGACCAGCCCGTTCATCGACGGCGTCTGATATGAAATGGCGTCGTTGACCCGCACCTGTATCCTTGCGGCGCCCTCCCCAAGATCCATCATCATTTGAGAAGCCGAGGCCGCGGGTGAGAACGCTTCGGAAAAGAAGAACGGATCGGCGGTATGGGACACCACCGCCGGGTACTGTCTGCCCAACTTGAGCGTCCCCCAGGATGCCGAACCGACGGCCAGGTTTGCCTCGCGGTTGAAGAGAGTGTCTGGATAGCGCGTCGCGCCGTTGGTCATGTGCACGCCGCCTTCCAGACGGAATTGGACTTGCACCCCATCCCCCAAGTCTTCAGTCCCCAGAAGGCCCCAGAACGAATCGGTGGCGGTCGCGTATTTGCGTTCGAACACGCCGCTGTCGCTACCCATCCTGAAGTGAGAAGCGCCACCATTGTGGGCGTACATCACGAAGGTATCGATAAGACCATAGAACTGCAGGGTCGCCGCTATCGAGTCGCCCCCGGTCGCGCACGACAGCAGGGCTATGACGCCCACACTCAAGCGCGAAAGCAGGCGAGAGATGCCGCCCGAAACCCGCAACGTTGATGAATCCGGCCGGCATGGCGGCTCGTCCCGACGAATAGCGACTTCCTGACCCACAAGTGTCTCCTCAGGTTTGTTGTGACGAGCCACGTCGACAACGCCTGCAACGGCCCTTCTCCACCTACGCCGCCTCTCAAGCTACCGTGGCTCTTTATTTAGAATTTGAATTCTGATTCTATTATTAAGAAGGGCACGCGCCGGGAACAATGCGAGGTTTCCCGTATTCGCCAAAGCGACACGGGATCTGCTGGCACTTCAGGGCGTATCGCCCCTCGCCTCAAGCCCGCGCGTCGGGCATCCGGCTGGGCGGCGGCGTGCTGGCCACGTTTTTCTTGTAGTAGGCGATGAACTCCGGTGCCGGCATGGGTTTGCCATACAACCAGCCCTGGCCGAAATCCACCTCGCGCGCTTTCAGGTGGTCTTCCTGCTCCTGGCGCTCGATGCCTTCGGCCACGGTCAGCAGGTTCAGCGACTTCGCCATGTCGATGATGTGGTCCGTCACCTTGTGGGTGGCGGAATCGGTGCCGATGGTGTCGACGAAGGACTTGTCGATCTTCAGCGAATCCAGCGGCAGCCGTTGGAGATAGGACAGGCTGGAGTAGCCCGTGCCGAAGTCGTCGATGGCCACGGCATGGCCTTGCGCGCGGGCCTGCTCGATGACGCTGCAGGCCTTGTCCACATCCATGAAGCCGCGCTCGGTGGCTTCCAGCCAGATCTGCCGGGGGTCGATGGCCGTCCCTTCGAGCATGCGCTGCAGCACCCGCAGCGCCCGCCCGTCCTTGAGATCGCTGGCGCTCAGGTTGACGGAGATGTGCGCCCCGCGGTCCTCACCGAGCAGATCCTCCATGTCCCGAATGACCAGGCGGAACACTTCTTCGGTGATGCGGGTCATCAACCCGTTGTCTTCGGCGATGGAGATGAACAGGTCGGGCCGCAACGTATTGCCGCAGCGCCTTGTCCATCGGACCAGCGCCTCCGCGCCGATGCAGCGGCCGGTGCGCAGATCGATGATGGGCTGGTAGTGCACGGCGAACTCCCGCCGCCTGATGCCGGCGGCCAGTTCGCCCGCGATGGACAGGCGCCGGCGCGACAGCCAGACCACCAGCGCGATCATGACACCGGCGACCAGCGCGCCGATGGGCAGCCAGAACAGGCGTTCGCGCGGCAACATGTCCAACGCTTCGGTTTGTGGTTCGAGCAGGACGACGGCCAGGTCCGCATTGCGCGCGACGGCGCTGAGATAGGCCTCGTCGATGTCCAGCTTGCCGCCGTTGAGCGCCTGCGACACCAGCACCAGGTCGGGGTCATTGCGCGTGCCGAGCATGCCCACGCCCGGCAGGACCACGGCGAGCTGGGCGCCGTCGGTAGCCGCCTTTTCGGTGAACCGGCCCGGTTCGAACAAGGCGCTGTAATCGCCATGGCGCACGGCAACCATCCTGATGCCGGGGCTCAGTACAGGCACCGCGTCCAGCAGCAGACGTGCGCCGTTGGCCAGTTCGACCTGGGCCGGAACCAGCGGCTCCTCGTAGCTGGGCACGCCCCAGGTAGTGCATAGGACGACTCCGCCCGCCACATAGGCCAGGTCGTCCACGGCCCGGTCCCGCAGGGCCAGGGCCCGCATATGGCGGATGTGCTGCGGTGAACAGGGATCGAACGCCAGGCCGTCCAAGTCGCGCAGCGTGGCCACGGTCTGGTCCAGCAGGTCCTGGGTTTCCGTCAGGATGCGCTGGGCCTGGTCATCCAGGTAGCGCTGTTCGCCCGCGACGGCGCGGGACCAGGACATATGCAGTGCGAAGCCGATGGGCAGCAGCGCCGCTGCGGCGGCGAGAGCGATGGCGATGCCGATTACTAACTTGCGCGGCATCGAGGCCGTCCCCAGGAATCGCCGGCAGGCGAGGTTATATCTTTTTACACTTTTTGGGGGGCCAGTGTCTCCATCAATTTCCGCCCGCCGGCGGCGCCTCAGCCTTCAGCCACGATCTTCGCGTCGCGGATGGTCTGGGCGTACTTCTGCTGCTCCTGCTTCATGAAGTCAGCGAAGCGCTGGACGCTGCCGCCGCCGTCCTCCGCTCCCACCTGCGCCAGCTTTTCCTGCACATCGGCCATCGCCAGGACGCGGTCGATGTCCTGGTTCATGCGCTGGACCATGGCGGCGGGCATCTTGCCCGGACCGACCATGCCGAACCAGATGCTGGCCTCGAAGCCGGGATAGCCCTGCTCGGCCACGGTCGGCACATTGGGGTGGCTCTTGGAGCGCTGCAGCAGTGTCTGCGCCAGCGCGATCACCTTGCCGGATTGCACCAGCGGCGTGGCAGTGGTCATGCCTTCGAAGCAATACTGCACGTGGCCGCCCAACAGGTCGTTCATCAGGGGCGCCGAACCTTTGTAAGGCACGTGCAGCACGTCGATGCCGGCGCGAGCCTTGAAGATTTCCAGCGCCAGGTGTTGCGCCGAACCGCTGCCGGCCGAACCGAAAACGATTTTGCCCGGCTGCGCCTTGCACAGCGCGACCAGTTCGGGCAGCGTCTTGGCGGGCTGCGCGGCGCCGCCCATCAGGATGGTAGGGGTCTTGCCGACCAGCGCGATGGGCGTGAAATCGCGCTCCACGGAATAGGCCAGCTTGGGCTGCAGACCCGGCGCGATGCCGTGGCTGTTGACGTGCGCCATCAACAGCGTGTTGCCGTCGTTGGGCTGGCGCGCCACCTGCTCGGCGGCGATGATGCCGGCCGCGCCGGCGCGGTTTTCGACGATGACGGGAATGTTCCACATCACGCCCAGCTTCTGCCCCAGCAGGCGCGCCAGCACGTCGGTGCCGCCGCCAGCCGGAAAACCCACCACGATCTTGACCGGCCCCTGCGGCAGGTCTTGCGCCCGCGCCGCCGCCGGCAGGACCAGCGCGGCCCCCAGCGCAGCGGCGCCGGTCATGAATTGCCTACGTTGCATTGCTGTCTCCTCGCGCGCCGGTCCGATGGCCGGCGACTGGTTATCGAAACACTGCCAGCATTCACCGCCTCCGGCCGTCTTGCGCGACCTGGCTGCGGCGCTCCTGCGCGGCTCGTCGCGGCCAGTCGGCGGCGATGCCGACCGACCGCGTTCCGGCCATTATTTGCCGACGCGGCTCCACTTGCCGTAGCGTTCGACCATGCGCTCATCGAAACCGAAGCCCAGGCCGGGTTCCTGGTGCAGCACCACGCGCCCCTGCTTGTGGGTCAGTTGGCGATCCACCAGCCTGCGGAAATTCAGCACCTGGTCGTCCCAGAAGAATTCGACATAGCGCGCATTGGGCGTGGCGGCAACCAGCGGCGCGTGCACATCATGGAACCAGTGCGGGCAGACCACCACGCCGTAGCTGGCGGCGGTGGCGGCGATGCGCTTCCATTCGGTGATGCCGCCGCAGACGGCTGCGTCGGTCTGCAGGATGCCGGCCGCGCCCTTGTCCAGCAACTCCTTGTGATACCAGCGGCCATAGCCGATCTCGGCGGTGGCGATGGGCAAGCGCGTCAGGCGCGCAAGCTTGGCATGGCTGTCGATGTCGTCGGGGCCGAAGGGTTCTTCGATGAAGTACGGATCGTACTGTTCGAAGCGTCGAATGTATTGCATGGCCTGGGTCACGTCCTGCCAGGCGTTGTTGCAGTCCATCATCAGTTCGACGTCGGGTCCGATGGCCTCGCGCGCGGCCTTCAAACGGGCCTCTTCCTCGGCCGGGGACAGGCGGCCGGTCTTCATCTTCACGGCGCGGAAGCCCTTGTCCACATAGCTCGCCATTTCCTCGCCCAGGTGCTGGGGGGTCTTGCCGTCCAGGTAATAGCCGCCGCTGGCGTAGGCCGGCACGGTTTCCAGTTCAACCGCGCCCAGGTACTTGTGCAGCGGCAGGCCGACGGTCTTGGCGTTCAGGTCCCACAGCGCGATGTCCAGGGCGCTCAGCGCCCGCATCACGGTGCCTTGCCGGCCTTGCAGCAGGGCTTCCTGATACATCGCCTGCCACAGGCCTTCGACGGCGAGTGAATCCTTACCCAGCAGCACGGGCCCCAGCAGATCCCGCACCGCGGCCTCGAAGATGGCGCCGCCCGCGCTGCCCACGTAGCAGAAGCCGATGCCTTCCACGCCGTCGGAGGAGCGGACCTTCACCAGGCCGTAGTGGCGCGTCGACACGCTGCGGTTCGAAAACGAGGTGACCTTGTCCAGGGGCACCGCGGCGGCGCACACGTCTATGGATTCAATGATGGGCACAACTGGCTCCTTGGTAAGCGGGATGGTCGGGCGGGGCCGGCGCGGCGTGCGCGGCCTCAACGCTCTGTCTGTATTCTTGCCGCGGCCAAAGAAAACAACAATTATCTTCATCCATCTTTAGAATATGAAAAAAACATCTTTTAAGGAGGGCGGCGCCGGTGGATTCGCGCTTTCTGCAAACCTATGTGCACGTGGTGGAGCTGGGCTCCATCGCCCAGGCCGCGCGTCACCAGGGGCTGACGCCCGCCACGGTGCAGCAGCGCTTGCGCGCGCTGGAAGCGGACATGGGCAGCGCCTTGATCGCGCGCTCCGGCCGCACCGTGAAACCCACGCAGGCGGGCCTGCGGATTCTGGAGCGCGCCCGCGCCATCCTGCGCGACGTGCGCGACCTGCGTTCCGCCGCGTCCGACACCGAACTGCCCGCCGGGCCGCTGCGCCTGGGCGCCACCCCCACCGCGCTGACCGGCATCATGCCGCCCGTGCTGCGCACCTGGACCGCGCGCCATCCCCACATCGAAATCTACATAGAACCTGCACCCACCACCCTGCTCTACGGCAAGGTGCTGTCGGGAGAACTGGACGGCGCACTGCTGGTGCATCCGCTGTTCGCCATCCCCAAGACCTGCGCCTGGCGCGACCTGTGGCAGGAGCCCCTGGTGCTGGTCACGCCGGCCGACATGAAGGTGCGCGATCCGCTGGCGGTCATCGCGCGCGAACCCTACATCTGCTATGACCGCAGCGTGGTGGGCGGCAAAATGGCCGACGACTACCTGCGCGCGCGCAGCTTGCGGCCGCATGTGCGCTTCGAGCTCGATGGCATCGACTCCATCGCCAAGCTCGTGTCGGAAGGATTGGGCGTGGCGCTGCTGCCCGACTGGGCGACCACGGGCGAACCGCCAGCCCGCGTCAGGCGCTGGCCGCTGCCGCCGCCTTGCCCGGTGCGCACGGTGGGCGCGATATGGCTGCGGTCGGGCGTACGTTCGGCGCTGATGCAGGCGTTCGTGGAAATGGCCGAGGCTCAGCTCGGCCTGGGCTAAGCGCGGAAGATCAGCGCTGCGGGTCCGCGTCGCGGCCATCGCGAGCCACGACCACGCCGCCGGACACCACCAATCGGCGCGGCGCCCGTGTCGCCACGGCCTGCGCGACGCAACTGGCGTCGACCAATACCAGGTCGGCGCGGGCGCCCGGCGCCAGGCCATAGTCCGCGAAACCACAGGCGCGGGCTGCGGCGGCGGTCACGTAATCGAAAGCCCACTCGACCTCATCGTCGCGCCGCAGGTCGTTGCGCAGGCCAATCAGCATGGCGCGCGCCAGCATATCGGGGCTGCCGTAAGGGGTCCAGGTGTCGCGGATGCCGTCGTTGCCGCCGAAGATCGTCACCCCTGCTTCGCGGCAGGCGCGCACGGCCGGCACGGGACGCGATGGCGGCGCCGTGGTCAACAAGGCCACATCCAACGCGGCCAGCCGCCGCAGCAGGCCGTCCAGCCGCTTCGCGTCCACGCCGCCAAGGCAGAAGGCGTGGCTGATGACGACCTTGCCCTGCATGCCCAGCGCCTGGACCCGGTCCAGGATCAGGTCCAGCGTGAATGCGCCCAGTTCGCCCGGTTCGTGCAAATGGATATCGATAGGTTTGCCATGCTTGCCGGCGATGCCGAACAACACGTCGAGCGACCTCGCCGGATCGCGGTCTATGGCCGACGGATCCAGGCCGCCCAGCACGTCCGCGCCCTGCGCCAGGGCCTGGTCGAGCAGTTCGGCCGTGCCGGGCCGGATCAACAAGCCCGATTGGGGAAAGGCCACGGTCTGGATCTCGACGCGTCCGGCCAGCTCCTGGCGCGTGGCATGCACGCCTTCCAGGTGGCGCAGTCCGGCGTCGGTATCGATGTCCACATGACTGCGGATGCGGGTCGTGCCTTCGCGCAGGAAGGCCAGCGCCAAGGCGCGCGAATGGCTGGCCGCATCATGGCCGCTGCGGGCACGCCAAGCCCGCTCGTTCTCGATGCGGTCGGTCAGCGCCGGCCCCACCTCGTTCACGTACCAGGGCGAGTCCCAGGTGGTCTTGTCCAGATGCGTATGGCCTTCGACCAGGCCCGGCAGCAGCAAGGCGCCCAAGCCGTCCTCGACAGGCACGCCGGACTCGGCGGCGAGGCCGGGCCCGATACTCTGGATGAGTCCGTCGCGCACCAGCACATCCACCGCGGCGCCTTGCGGCGCGCGGACATTCTTCAACAACAGATCAGTCATGGCAGGCTTCCAGGCGCCGCGCGTGGCGGCCGGCCTTGCACAGACCAGGCGGCACGCGCCGTCGACTCAGGCTTGAGGCGGTTCTATCCAGAAAAAACGTTCGCCCTGGCGGACCATGTCGGCCACGCCTTCGGCGCCGATGCGGTAGTCCGTGCCCATCAGCGTGGCGCCGCCATCCTCGTGGATATGAATGATGGCCAGCGGGTCGTTCGCCATGGTGTACCAGTAGTAACCCGGCTTGAGATCATGCAGGTTTGTAGTCATGTTTCGAGTATACAAACATCCCCGCGCCGTATTCAAAAAGACACAAAAACCCAGGCTATGCCTGACATGATGGTCATGAGGCGGCATACTTCCCGATTCCAGGCCCAAACCGCCCGCACCGTTGGCATGCGTCGACCCGGCAGTCGCCGCATGGGCGCATATGCTTTGATCGTGAGAGGAACCGCGAGCGTATGAAAAGGCAGTCTCTTCAATTCAGCGAGCCGCTTAAACAAGCTGTTTTGGACGGCCACAAAGTACAGAGCCGGCGCATCCTGAAGCCGCAGCCCACCAAGCTGACCACGGTCTGGTATGCGGATGCCGCCGATTCCGGCAGATGGGTGGCCATGGGCCCTTCGCTGGATCATCCAACCGAACTGCGCAAGACCTCCAGCTGGGTCAGGTGCCCTTATGGAAAATCCGGCGACAGCATCGAATTGACCGATGAAGTCGGCAATACCTTCGCCACCGCAGTGATCGTCGGGGTGCGGGTCCAACGCCTGCAAACGCTGTCCGAGGCCGATGCCCGCGCCGAAGGCACGCAGGCCCTGTATCAAAGCTCCGCCCTGCTGCCGGGCGTGCCGCTGCAAACAGCGTTTGCATTGACCTGGTGCGAGCGCTACGGCTCACATGCCTGGGCCGCCAACCCCTGGGTATGGGTCGTCGAATTCCGCCGCCAGCAGGCCGACGACGAGCCGGACGCCTAGCGCGGCTTGCGCTCGCAGCCCAGAAACTGCTGCGTCCGCGCAACGCCGTTACCGGGAAACAGGGGCGGATGGTGACCGCCTGTAACCTGCCCGCCCGACTTCACCTGATTCCAGGCGATTTCAATCGATTTCAATCGCGGCCGCTCCAGAGCGGGCAATTGCTGCTGCATGGCAGCAAGCCGCATGCCGCGTTTGCGGGGACGGTTGCGGATTGTCGCGATTGACGCCGGCCCGCTTACGTCTGCCTGATCAAAAAAACCGAAAATGGCATCAACGAATACTCAACTTTGCTGCGTCATGCGGCAGGCAGGTGCAACATGAAAAAATGGCTTATCGCTGGTGCTGGTGCCGCTGGTCTGCTGATCTCCAGCGTCGCCCTGGCTCGCGTGGACGTCGGCATCTCGATCGGCATCCCGGGCGTCGTGTACCCCGCGCCGGTCTACGTCGCGCCCCAGCCGGTTTACGTGGCGCCCCCGCCCCCCGTCTATTACCGCCCGGCGCCGGTGTATGTCGCGCCGCCGGTGGTCTACCCGGCGCCGGTTTATTATCGCGGCGGCGGCCGCTACTATGACCGCGGTTATTACTATGGCCGCGGACGCGGACACGACCATCACCACGGCCGCGGCCGCGGACATGACCGCGACGATTAAACCGCGGGACGGTCGCCAGGCGCAGGCCTGATAACTCCGGAAAAGACAAAGGCCACTCGCAAGAGTGGCCTTTTTTCTGCGCGGCAATATCCGGTGCCGCGCGGAGGTGCCTCAGGCCGTAGGGGCCTGCACGGGTTTGCCGGCCAGCACGGCCGGTTGCTGCGGGGTTTTGCTGGCCTTGTCATCGGCCCACCGCGGCGCTTCCTGAACGAGATCGATCCAACGGCGGGGCTCGCTCGACGACCGCCACCAGCCATTATGCGGACGCATGGGCAAACTCCGGTTCACCGTTGAAACGCACCCCGTTGATGCCCTGGAACAACTGCCGGCTTTCCTGCTCGGCTTCGTGCAGGCTCGAAAACGGCGCCTGCCCGGGCACGGTCCAGCATTTTTCCGGCGCGGTACCGCCGACGCGGCGGGTCCATATCTGCACACGGTAGCCCTGCTCGTCTTCCTGAGCCACGGAGCATCTCACACGAAAATCTCCAATCATTCTTGAAGTCATGGGCAACTCCTTGTTATTTAAGTGAATGAAGCGTGTAGCACACGGGGCGTATTGTGCCGTAACTATCCGGCCCTTTTATTGGAATACACAATTGCTCACATCATAATCAAGCGCTCTCGCCCGCAGGTTAATGACCTGAAGCGACAGGAATATGTATTGATAATAAAAAAACGGAGCCCCAAAGGCTCCGTCTTTTACTCCGCCAAATGACGGATGGACAGGCTATGTCGCGTCAGGCTTGCGCCGCCGGATTCAATACCGTCAGGCCGCCCATATAAGGTTGCAGCGCTTGCGGAATCAGCACGCTACCGTCGGCTTGCTGGTGATTTTCCAGCACGGCGACCAGTGCGCGGCCCACGGCCAGGCCCGAACCATTGAGCGTGTGGACGTATTCCGGCTTGCCCTGGGCATTGCGGAAACGCGCCTGCATGCGGCGGGCCTGGAAGGTCTCGCAGTTCGATACCGAGGAAATCTCGCGCCAGGTGTTCTGCGCCGGCAGCCATACTTCCAGGTCATAGGTCTTGGCCGAGCCGAAACCCATGTCGCCGGTGCACAGCAGCACCACGCGGTACGGCAGGCCCAGCAGCTGCAACACGCGCTCGGCGTGGCCGACCATGTCTTCCAGCGCCTCGTAGGACTGATCGGGCTGCGTGATCTGCACCATTTCGACCTTGTCGAACTGGTGCTGGCGGATCATGCCGCGGGTATCCCGGCCGCCGCTGCCAGCTTCCGAACGGAAGCACGGGGTGTGAGCGGTGAGCTTGAGCGGCAGGTCGGCGGCGGCCTGGATGGTGTCGCGCGCCACGCTGGTCAGGGTGATTTCCGAGGTGGAGATCAGGTACTGGTCTTCACGCACATAAGGCTTGCCCTGGTCGTCGACCTTGGGATCGTCGTCGCCGCCGCCCTTGGACACGGCGAACATGTCGTCCTTGAACTTCGGCAACTGGCCCGTGCCATACAGCGTCGAGGCATTGACGATGTAGGGCGTGTAGCACTCGGTATAGCCGTGCGTGCCGGTCTGCAAGTCCAGCATGAACTGCGACAGCGCGCGGTGCAGGCGCGCGATGGGGCCGCGCATGAACGAGAAGCGGGCGCCGGACAGCTTGGCGGCCATGTCGAAATCCAGCCCTAGGGGTTCGCCGATGGCGACGTGGTCGCGCGCCTCGAACGCCAGGGCGGGCGGGTTGCCGTCGGCCCCCGCAGCGCCGGGCAGCCAACGGCGCACCTCGACGTTGTCGTCGGCGGACTCGCCCAGCGGCACGCTGGCGTGCGGCAGATTGGGCACCGACATCAGCAATTCGTTGAGCGGCTGCTGCAAGGCGGCCAACTCTTCTTCCAGCTGCTTCAGGCGCACAGGCACGGCCTGGGATTCCGCCATGACGGCGCTGGCGTCCTCGCCCTTGGCCTTGAGCTGGCCGATCTGCTTGGCCAGCGCGTTGCGGCGGGCTTGCAGGGACTCGGTTTCGGTCTGGACGGCCTTGCGGCGGGATTCCAGCTCATTGAACCGTTCCGTGTCGAAGGACACGCCACGGCTTTTGAGGCGGTCGACGACGGTTTGCAGGTCTTTGCGCAGCAGTATCGGGTCTAGCATGGTGATATCGGTGAGGTTGCGTGAAGCAACGGGCGCGGCCCGTTACCGTTTCTTGGCGCGTTCCTGGGCGTCCAGCTCGCGCAGGAATGCCAGCTTTTGCTGGATTTTAGCCTCCAGGCCGCGATCGGTCGGCCGATAGAAGGAGGGATTGAGTCCATCGGGGAAATATTGCTCGGCGGCAGCGTAGCCATGCGGCTCGTCGTGCGCGTAGCGGTAGGCCTTGCCGTGGCCCAGCTGCTTCATCAATTTGGTGGGCGCGTTGCGCAGGTGGATAGGCACCGGCGCGCTGCCGTGCTCGGCCGCGAACTTGCGCGCCTGGTTGTAGGCGTTGTAGACGGCGTTCGACTTGGCGGCGCAGGCCATGTAGACCACCGCCTGCGCCAACGCCAGCTCGCCTTCCGGCGAGCCCAGGCGTTCATAAATGTCGGCGCCATTCACGGCCAGGTCGGTGGCGCGGGGATCGGCCAGGCCGATGTCTTCCACCGCCATGCGCACCAGGCGGCGCGACAGGTACTTGGGGTCGGCGCCGCCGTCGATCATGCGGCAGAACCAGTACAGCGCGGCGTCGGGATTGGAACCGCGCACCGACTTGTGCAGCGCGCTGATCTGGTCGTAGAACGCATCGCCGCCCTTGTCGAAGCGGCGCAGGTTCTGCGACAGCGAGATCTCCAGCCAGGCCGCGTCCACCGTGTCCCGGCCGGCGGCCTGCGCCGATTCGGCCACGACTTCGACCGCGCTGATCAGGCGGCGCGCGTCGCCGTCGGCCCAGGCCGCCAGCTGTTCGCGCGCGTCTGCATCGACATGGATGCGCTCGCCCTCTTCCAGCCCGTCGTTCAGGGCCTGCACCGCGCGGTCAACCAGCTGCTGCAGTTCCTCGGCGGTGAGCGATTGCAGCACGTACACCCGGGCCCGCGACAACAGCGCCGAATTGACCTCGAACGAAGGATTTTCGGTGGTGGCGCCGATGAAGGTGAACAGCCCGCTTTCCACGTAGGGCAGGAACGCATCCTGCTGCGCCTTGTTGAAGCGGTGCACCTCGTCGACGAACAGGATGGTGCGGCGCCCCTGGCCTTGCGCCACCTGGGCCACCGTGACGGCGTCGCGGATGTCCTTGACCCCGCCCAACACCGCCGAGATGGCGATGAACTGCGCGTCGAAGCCGTCGGCCATCAGCCGCGCCAGCGTGGTCTTGCCCACGCCCGGCGGCCCCCAGAAGATCATGGAGTGCGGGCGCCCCGACTCGAACGCGACGCGCAGCGGCTTGTCCGGCCCCAGCAGGTGCGACTGCCCGACCACGTCGGACAGCGTACGCGGGCGCAGCCGTTCGGCCAGGGGCACATAGGGCCGATGCGCAGGATCGGCCGCGAAGAGATCGTTGCTCATTGGCAGGAGATGAGGGGAGACAGCAAGTAATTCAAGTCAGCATTACACCATGGCAACGGCCCGCGCCTCCCCAGTATGGCCCTAGGCCAGCCCCGGCAGCCCGAAGCGCCGGTTCGCCAGCACCGGCAGCACCTTGCGGGCATGGGCCAGGCGTTCGGGGTCGATGTCGGCGAACACCAGCGCCGGCGCCTCGCCCGCGCGCGCCGTCACCACGCCCAGCGGGTCCACCACCATGCTGCAGCCGATGTTGCGTTCGCCGCATTCGCCGGTGGCCGCCACATAACAGGTGTTTTCCAGCGCCCGGGCCGTGACCAGCACTTCCCAGTGCATTTCCTTCAACGGGCCGCGGACCCAGGCCGACGGCAGCACCAGCAGATCCGCGCCGTCCAGCGCCAGGCGCCGCGCCAGTTCGGGAAAACGCACGTCATAGCAGGTCATCAGGCCGACGCGCAGGCCGCCGATGTCCAGCAGCGGCGGGATGTCGATGCCGGGCGTGACGTTGGTGGATTCCTTCATATTGAAGGCGTCGTACAGGTGCAGCTTGCGGTATTGCGACAGGATCTGGCCGTCGCGCAGCGTCACCAGCGTGTTCCAGACGCGCCCTTCACCTGTCGGCACGTGCACGCACATCATGGTCGCCAGCTGCGAGCCGCGGCTGGCTTCCAGCAGGCGGCTCATGAAGGGGCCGTCCAGCGGCTGGGCCGCCTTCAGGACGATCTGCGGATCGGTGATGTCGCGGGCCAGGATGCCTTCAGGCAGGACCAGCAAGCCGGCGCCGCCAGCGCGGGCGCGTTCCATCAAGTCTATGCAGACCTGGGCGTTTTCTTCCCAGACGCGGCTGACGGCGAACTGGCCCAAAGCAACTTTCAGCATGACGCTTTCCTTGTGTCGGAGGATTTTCCTATTGTCGCGCCAACCGCCGGACAACGCCGACTACGGGAAACTCCTAGCTCCCGCTTGTAAATTCTTTTCACGATAATGAAAAAAACCAGATTTGACGTAAATATTTTCCATAGCAGGCGGCCCCATGACGAATTCCTCCTCCCCCGCAGCCCCCTTGGACGCGAACGGCAAAGGCCTGGGCGCCTTTCCGGAATCCTGTACCACCGCGGGTGTGGCCGCGCTGAACTGGAATCTGCTCAATGAGGACGTCAGCCTGCCCGTGGCGGTGCTGTACGAGACCCGCGTGCGCCACAACCTGCAATGGATGCAACGCTTCATGGAAGCGTACAAAGTCAAGCTGGCGCCGCACGGCAAGACCACCATGAGCCCGGCGCTGTTCCGGCGCCAGATCGAGGGCGGCGCCTGGGGCATCACACTGGCGACCGCGCCGCAGGTCCAGGCGGCCTACCAGCACGGCATCCGCCGGGTGCTGATGGCCAATCAGCTGGTGGGCCGCGCCAACATGGCCATCATCGCCCGCCTGCTGCGCGACCCGGCTTTCACCTTTTTCTGCATCGTGGACTCCCCCACCAACGCGGCCCAGCTGGGCGCCTACTTCGGCGAACAGGGGCTGATCTTGCCGGTGCTGATCGAACTGGGCCCGCAGGGCGGCCGCACCGGCGTGCGCGACGATGCCCAATTGCAGGCGCTGGTCGAAGAGATCGGCAAATGGCCCGGCCTGGCCCTGGCCGGCATCGAAGTCTATGAAGGCGTGCTGCAGGAAGAAAACGCGATCCGCGCCTTCCTGCGCCGCGCCACCGACTCTCTGCGCAGCCTGGCCGCCGCCGGCCGCCTGCGCAAGAACGGCCCGGCCTTGATCTCGGGCGCCGGTTCGGCCTGGTTCGACGTAGTGGCCGAGGAATTCTCGCAGCTGGATATCGGCGCGCCGCTGGAAATCGTGCTGCGCCCCGGCTGCTACCTGTCGCACGACGTCGGCATCTACCGCTCGGCCGCCGAGCGCATCAACGCCCACAACCCGGTCGCCCAGAAAATGGAACCCGGCCTGCAGCCGGCCTTGCAGGTCTGGGCCTATGTGCAGTCGCTGCCCGAACCGGGCCGCGCCATCGTCGCCATGGGCAAGCGCGACGCCGCCTTCGACGCCGGCCTGCCCACGCCCGCCGCGCTGTTCCGCCCCGGCCGCGACACCGCGCCCGGCCAGGCCCCCGCGCACTGGAAGCTGAGCGCGATGATGGACCAGCACGCCTTCATGCAGATCGGCGCAGGCGACGACATCCAGGTCGGCGACATGATTGCCTTCGACATCTCCCACCCCTGCCTGACCTTCGACAAGTGGCGCCAAGTGCTGCTGGTGGACGAGCAATATCGCGTCACCGACGTGGCCGAAACCTTCTTCTGAACGTCCCTGCCCGCCGCGCCGGAGCGGGGGCAGGAAGCATCGCGGGACCCCGGCGCACTCATCTAACTACAAGCAAAACCCGTTTTTGACCCTCTGGAGAGAGAATCATGAACTTCCGTACCTCCCGGCGAGGCGGTGGGCTCAATAGCCTGCTGCTGGCCGGCGCAATTGGCTTGACCGCATTGTCGTCCCCCGCCCTCTGTGCCACGCCGATCAAGGGAGGCACGATCTCGGTCGCCACCATAGGCGAGCCGCCCACGCTGGATCCGATGACCAGCACGGCTGACCTGGTCGGCATCCTGACCCAGCATTTCTTCGAAACGCTGTACACCTTCGACGGCAAGTGGAACCTGACCCCGCTCTTGGCCGACAAGCTGCCGGAAGTCTCGGCTGACGGGCTGATCTATACGATCCCGCTGCGCCAGGGCATCACCTTCCACGACGGCTCCAAGATGGATTCGTCCGACGTGCTGGCCTCGCTCAAGCGTTGGACCGAGACCGCCACGCGCGGCAAGATGGCCGCCAAGATCATCACCGGCATGGAAGCGCCTGACGCCAACACCATCCGCATCACGCTCAAGCAGCCCTATGCGCCGCTGACGGCATTGCTGGCCATGAACAACAGCGCCGCCGTCATCATGCCCAAGGGCAAGATCGCTCCGGCCCTGACCGAATTCGTCGGCACCGGCCCGTACCAGTTGAAGGCGCGCGTGCCCGACCAGTACATCCAACTGGTCCGCTTCGAAGGCTACAAGCAGCGCGAAGGCGAGCCCGACGGTTTTGGCGGCGCGCGCAAACAGTACCTGGACGAGATCCGCTTCGTGCCGGTCAGCAATGCCAATACCCGCGTCGAAAGCGCGGTGGCCGGCCAGTTCGACTACGTCGATTCGCTGCCGGTGGAATCGCTGCCCAAGCTCAAGAACGGCCGCTCCGACCCCGTCATGCTCAAGCCCTTCGGCTGGCCGCGCCTGGTGCTCAACACCAAGCAGGGCATCATGTCGAACCTGGCGGTCCGCCAGGCCGTACAGCTGGCGCTGAACGAAGAAGACATGCTGTACGCCGCCTTCGGCGACAAGAACTTCTACAAGCTCAACGGCGACCTCTATCCCGAGGGCTATCCCTGGGCCACCTCGCTGGGCGGCAAGGTCTACAACAAGGGCGACGCCGCCGGCGCCAAGAAACTGGTGGACGGCGCCAACGTGCAGGACCGCAAGATCCGCATCCTGACCAGCCAGCAGTACGAGTTCCACTACAAGATGGCCCTGGTGGCCGCCGAATACCTGAAGGCCGCCGGCTTCACCGTCGACATGCAGGTGGTGGACTGGGCCACGCTGACGCAACGCCGCCAGGATCCGGCGCTGTGGGACGTCTTCATTACCCACAGCCCCTTCCTGCCCGAACCGGCCCTGATCGACTTCCCGTCCAAGGACGCGCCGGGCTGGTGGGACACGCCGCGCCGCAACCAGACGCTGGACGCCTTCAACCAGGCCGGCAGCCAGGAGGAACGCGTCAAGCGCTGGGCTGACGTGCAGCAGGCCGTGTACGACGAAGTGCCCTTCATCAAGGTCGGCGACTTCAACGCCCAAGCGGCACGCTCGCCGTCGCTGCAAGGCACCAAGGCCGTGCCGTGGCCCTACTTCTGGAACGCCTGGAAGTCGAAGTAAATGGCGTAGCGCGGCAGGGCAAAGGCGTAATCCAGCCCTCCTGCCGCGCGCGACGCATCAGCGCATGCCCCGCAGAGCGCGCCCTTCCAACAAGCGCGCCGCCCCCTCCCCACGATACGACGCTTTTTTAGGACATCCATCGTGTTGCGTTATCTCTTAAACCGGCTGGTCGGGCTGGTGGCCGTGATGTTCATCGTCGCGACCATCGTGTTCGTGATCATCCGCGTCACGCCTGGCGATCCGGCCGCCGTGATGCTGGGTCCGCAGGCCAGCCAGCAGGACATCGCCGCGCTGCGCACCCAGCTGGGGCTGGACCAGCCCATGGTCGTGCAATACCTGTCGTGGCTGGGCAAGCTGGCCCAAGGCGACCTGGGCCAATCCATCTTCATGAACAAGCCGGTGCTGTCGGCGCTGGCCGACCGCGCCGAGCCCACCATCCTGCTGACGCTCATGTCGCTCTTGATCGCCAGCGCCATCGCGCTCCCCGTGGGGATCCTGTCCGCGGTCAAGCGCGGCACCACGCTGGACCAGTCGGTGCTGTCGTTCTCGATGTTCACCTCCAGCGTGCCCAGCTTCTGGCTGGGGCTGCTGCTGATGCAGGTGTTCTCGGTCAAGCTGGGATGGCTGCCGGTGGCCGGCTACGGCGGACCGGACGCCTCGCTCATGACCCGGCTGTCGCACCTGATCCTGCCCGCCGTGGTGCTGGGCCTGGTGAACTCGGCGCTGATCACGCGCTTTATCCGCGCCAGCATGCTGGACGTGCTGCGCGACGACTATGTGCGTACCGCGCGCGCCAAGGGCCTGCCGGAAAGCAAGGTGATCCTGAAGCACGCCGTGCGCAACGCGCTGATCCCCATCCTGACGGTGCTGGGCCTGACCACGGCGCTGCTGATCAGCGGCGCGGTCGTGACCGAAACCGTGTTCGGGCTGCCCGGCGTAGGCAGCCTGGTGGTATCGGCGGTGCTGCGCCGCGACTACCCCGTCATCCAGGGCGCGCTGCTGATCATCGCGGCCATCTATGTCCTGATCAATCTCATCATCGATCTGCTCTATCTGCTGGTCGACCCCCGGGTGCGCTACTGATATGGCTATCGCAACTTCCGCAAACTCCGCCGCTGGTGCCGACCGCTGGCAGGTCCTGCGCCTGCTGGTGTCGCGCAAGACCGTGCTGATCAGCCTGATCGTGATCATCGTGCTGGTGGCCGCCGCGCTGCTGGCGCCCTGGCTCAGCCCCTACGATCCGTTCAAGCTGTCCATCATGAACCGGCTCAAGGCGCCGGGCGCCGCGCACTGGTTCGGCACCGACGACTTCGGCCGCGACGTGTTCAGCCGCGTCATCTATGGCGGCCGCCTGTCGCTGATGGTGGGCTTCTCCGTCGTCATCGTGTCCAGCATCCTGGGCATCGCATTGGGCCTGATCGCCGGCTTCTTCCGCACGGCGGACAAGTTCGTGTCGCGCCTGATCGACGCCATGATGGCCTTCCCCGACATCCTGCTGGCAATCTCGCTGGTGGCCGCGCTGGGTCCCTCGCTGGTCAACGTGGTGATCGCGCTGGGCATCGTCTACACGCCGCGCCTGGCCCGCATCGTGCGCGCCTCGACCCTGGTGATCCGCGAACTGCCCTTTGTTGAAGCGGCCCGCGCGCTGGGCGTGCCCACCTGGCGCATCGTCACCGTGCACGTGCTGCGCAACCTGGTGTCGCCCATCCTGGTGCAGGGCACGTTCATCTTCGCCTACGCGATCCTGGCCGAAGCCGGCCTGTCCTTCCTGGGCGTGGGCGTGTCGCCCGACATCCCGACCTGGGGCACCATGATCAACGCCGGCCAGCAGTACATGGGTTCGGCCGACTGGATCATGATTTTCCCCGGCATCGCCATCGTGTTGTCCGTGCTGTCGCTGCAACTGGTCGGCGACGGCCTGCGCGACGTCCTCGATCCGCGCCTGCGCAAGGAGCTGTAATCATGACCGCAAGCACCCGAGACGTCGTGCTTTCCGTGGAAGGACTGAAGACCTGGTTCCACAGCCGCGACGGCATCGCCAAATCGGTGGATGGCGTGACCTTCGACCTGGCCCGCGGCGAAACGCTGGCCATCGTCGGCGAGTCCGGTTCCGGCAAGTCCGTGACCAGCCTGTCCATCATGGGCCTGCTGCCCAAACCGGCGGGTCGCATCGAGGCCGGCAGGATCCTGTACCGCGACCGCCAGGGCGCGCAGCACGATCTGGCTCAGGCCACGCCGGCCACCCTGCGCAAGATCCGCGGGGCCGAAATCGCCATGATCTTCCAGGAGCCCATGACCAGCCTGAACCCGCTGTACACGGTGGGCGACCAGATCGCCGAAGCCGTGCTGCAGCACGAAGGCGGCTCCTATGACGCCGCGCTCCGACGCGCCCGCGAAATGCTGGAGCGCGTGGAAATCCCGGCGGCCGACCGCCGCGTCAACGAGTACCCGCACCAGATGTCGGGCGGCATGCGCCAGCGCGTGATGATCGCTTTGGCCCTGGCCTGCAACCCCGCCGTGCTGATCGCCGACGAGCCCACCACCGCGCTGGACGTGACCGTGCAGGCGCAGATCCTGGACCTGCTGCGCCGGCTGCAGGCCGAGATGAACATGAGCATCCTGTTCATCACGCACAACCTGGGCGTGGTGGCCGAGATCGCGCATCGCGTGGCGGTCATGTACGCGGGCCGCGTGGTCGAGGACGCCGGCGTCTACGACCTGTTCGAAAAGCCCACGCATCCCTACACCCGCGGTTTGCTGTCCTGCATTCCCACCGCCGCCCTGCTGGCCTCCGGCGAACGGCTGCGCGCCATTCCCGGCAACGTGCCCAGCGTGCTGTCGCTGCCGCCCGGCTGTACCTTCGCGCCGCGCTGCCCGCTGGCCGCCGACGACTGCCGCGCCGCCGTGCCTGAACTCATGCCGGTGCAGACCGAACACCGCGCGCGCTGCATCAAGGTGAATCCGATATGACGACTAGCCCCATTCCCATCCGCGCCGAAGAGCCGCTGGTGCGGATCCAGGACCTGAAAGTCCACTTCCCCACCTCGCAGGCGCGCAACGCCCCCGTGGTGAAGGCCGTGGACGGCGTCAGCTTCGACGTGCCGCGCAACACCATCGTCGGTCTGGTCGGAGAGTCCGGCTCCGGCAAGACCACCACGGGCCGCGCCCTGCTGCGCCTGTTCGCGCCCACCGCCGGACGCATCCTGTTCGACGGCCAGGACATCACCAAGCTGTCCGAAAAACAGATGCTGCCCTGGCGCCGCCGCATGCAGATCGTGTTCCAGGACCCCTACGCCAGCCTCAACCCGCGCATGACCGTGGCCGAGATCCTGGGCGAGGCGCTGGACACGCACCGCCTGGCGCAGAACCGCCGCATGGCCCGCATCGGCGAGCTGCTGGAACGCGTGGGACTGAACGCCGACCACAGCCGCCGCTATCCGCACGAGTTCTCGGGCGGCCAGCGCCAGCGCATCGGCATCGCCCGAGCCCTGGCGGTCGAGCCCGACTTCATCGTGGCCGACGAGCCGGTCTCGGCCTTGGACGTCTCGGTGCAGGCTCAGGTGCTGAACCTGCTGCAGGACCTGCAGCGCGACCTGGGGCTGACCATGCTGTTCGTGGCCCACGACCTGGCGGTGGTGGACTATCTGTGCGATGAGGTCGTGGTGATGTACCTGGGCCGCGTCATGGAACGCGGCCCCACCAGCGAGGTCTATGCCCGCCCCCGCCATCCCTATACCCGCGCGCTGCTGTCCGCCGCGCCGGTGCCGGACCCGCGCGCGCCGCGCTCGCGTATCCTGCTAAAGGGCGACATCCCCAGCCCGGTCAATCCGCCTTCCGGTTGCGTGTTCCGCACCCGCTGCCCGTACGCCATCGAAAGCTGCGCGACCACCGAGGCGCAGGCCGCCAACGTCGGTCCGGGCCACTATGTGGCTTGTTCGCGCATCGGCGATGCCGAACTGGCCGCCTGATCGCCGCCCTGTCCAGACCAGACCCAGGAAGCCCACATGAACATCATCCGCGACATCGTCTTCCAGATACGCAGTCGACGGGACTCGCTGAGCGTGACCGAACGCAAAGTCGCCGACGCCATTCTGGACAACATCATCTGGGGCGCCAGCGCCACCGTCGACCAGCTGGCCGCCAAGGCCGGCGTCAGCATCGCCACCATCTCGCGCTTCGCGCGCACGGTCGGCTGCGACGACACGCGCGACCTGAAGCTGAAGCTGGCCCAGGCCAGCACCGTGGGCAGCCGCTTTCTCGACCCCAGCGCGGCGCCCGAGGAAAGCACCTTCTACGCCCGCATCTACGCCGACATCGAAAGCACGCTGCGCGCGCATCTGCCCAACTTTACCGAGCAGTTGTTCGAAGCGGCCGCCGGCATCGTCGACGGCGCGCGCATGATCTACGTGTTCGGCATGGGCGGCGCGTCGGCCGTGCTGGCGCAGGAAGTGCAGTCGCGCCTGGTGCGGCTGGGCTACCCCATCGCCGTCTACAGCGACGCGGTGCTGCTGCGCATGGTCGCGGCCACCCTGGACGAGCGCGATGCCGTACTGATCCTGTCGGCGTCAGGCCTGACGCCGGAAATCGTGGGCGCGGCCCGCATCGTCAAGCAGTACCAGGCGCGCATCGTCGCCATCACCGACGCGACCTCGGCGCTGGCCGAACTGGCCGACGTAGTCCTGCCCATCCGCACCGACGAAACCGACTTCATCTACAAACCCTCGGCGTCGCGCTACGCGTTGATGCTGGCCATAGACCTGCTCTCGACCGAACTGGCCATGTTGAACCAGGAAGAAAACCGGGAGCGCCTGCGCCGCATCAAACTGGCGCTGGACGAACACCGCGGCGGCCCGAACCGCCTGCCGCTGGGCGATTGAACTGGAACACAAGATGTACGACACCCTCATAGGCAATGTGCTGGTCCTGGACGGCACCGGCGAACCCGCCTACCGCGCCAGCGTGGCGCTGGCCGACGGCCGCATCGCCGCCATCGGCGACCTGCCCGGCGCGTCCGCCCGCCATCTTTTCGACGGCACCCGCCTGGCGCTGGCCCCGGGCTTCATCGACGTGCACACGCATGACGACACCAACGTCATCCGCACGCCGGACATGCTGCCCAAGCTGTCCCAGGGGGTTACCACCGTGGTGGTGGGCAACTGCGGCATCAGCGCCTCGCCCGTGGCCTTGCGCGGCGAACCGCCGGATCCGATGAACCTGCTGGGGTCCCGCGCCGACTTCAGCTATCCCACCTTTGCCGACTACACCCGCGCCATCGAGGCCGCGCAGCCCGCCGTGAACGTGGCGGCGCTGGTCGGCCACACCGCCCTGCGCAGCAACCACATGGACCGGCTCGACCGCGCCGCCACGCGCGACGAAGTTCTGGCCATGCGCGCACAGCTGCGCGATGCGCTGGCGCACGGCGCCGTCGGCCTGAGCACCGGACTGGCCTATGCCTCCGCCTTCGACGCCGATACCGACGAGGTCAAGCTGCTGGCCGAGGCCCTGGACGAATTCGGCGCGCTCTACACCACCCACCTGCGCTCGGAATTCGCGACCATCCTGGAAGCCATGCAGGAAGCCTTCGACATCGCCCAACATGCCCGCGTGCCGGTGGTGGTCTCGCACCTGAAGTGCGCCGGGGCCGGCAACTGGGGCCGCACGAAGGAAGTCCTGGCCACGCTGGAAACCGCGGGCCGCCTGCAACACGTAGGCTGCGACTGCTATCCCTATTCCGCCAGCTCGTCCACGCTGGATCTGAAGCAGGTCACGGACGAATTCGACATCGACATCACCTGGTCCGTGCCGCATCCGGAGCAGGCCCGCCGCAAGCTGGCGGACATTGCCGCCGACTGGGGCCTGCCCTTGCTGGAAGCGGCGGCGCGTCTGCAGCCGGCGGGCGCTGTGTACCACAACATGCACGAAGACGACGTGCGCCGCGTGCTGTCGCACCGGCTTACCATGGTGGGCTCCGACGGCCTGCCCAACGATCCCATGCCGCACCCGCGGCTGTGGGGCGCGTTCCCGCGCGTGCTGGGGCACTACAGCCGCGACGTGGGGCTGTTCCCGCTGACCGAGGCCGTGCACAAGATGACGGGCCTGTCCGCCGCGCGCTTCGGCCTGGCCGAGCGCGGCCTGGTGCGCGAGGGCTACCACGCGGACCTGGTGCTGTTCGATCCGGCCACGGTCATCGACCGCGCCACCTTCGCCGCCCCGGTGCAGACCGCCGCCGGCATCGAGGCGGTCTGGGTCAATGGCGCCCTGTCCTACCGCCAGGGCGAGGCCACCGGCGACCGCGCCGGCCGCTGGCTGCCTCGCAGCGGCGACCTGCGCAAGAACTTCCAATAGGCGCCCTGCGCCAGACCGACCCTCATTCCAAGGAGAGAACCATGAGCACTGCTCCCACCGCCGACAACAACGGCATCACCCGCTACGGCGTCGCCGGCGGCACCGGCCAGGGCGGCTCGCACATGCCCTTCGCCCGCGCGGTCGCGGCCGACGGCTGGCTGCACGTGTCCGGCCAGGTGCCGATGGACAATGGCGAAGTCGTCGAAGGCGGCATCGTGACCCAATCGCACAAGGCCATTCAGCAGGTGCTGGCGATCCTGAAAGAAGCGGGCTACGGCCCCGAACACGTGGTGCGCTGCGGCGTATGGCTGGACGACGCGCGCGACTTCGCGTCGTTCAACAAGGTGTTCAAGGAGTACTTTGGAGAGAATCCGCCGGCGCGGGCCTGCGTGCAATCGTCGCTGGTGGTCGACGCCAAGGTAGAGGTCGACTGTATTGCGTATAAGCGTCCCTAAGCGGACACCACGCAAGAAAAAGCCTGGCGTTGCCAGGCTTTTTTTTCACATCTTCACCACATCCACGCCCTTCGGCGCGACGAACTGGAATTCCTTCGCCGGCAGCTGCGGATTGGCGGCGATACCGGACAGATCCACGCGGGTGGTTTGTCCGAACGAATCCAGCAGTTCCACGCGCACCGGCAGGTTGTCCTTCATGCCGATGTCGACGCGCGAAAAGCCCGCATCGGCGGTGCGCGGCTTGGCGCGCAGCCAGTCGATCCCGTCCTCGGACGGCAGGGCCGAAACGTCGAACGACTGCTCCAGCGAACCCGAGCCGAACAGGATGGCCGCGGGCGAGGTGCCGATGGCGGCGTCGACCTTGCGTTCGGTCACCTGGGCCAGGTCCGGATCGAACTGGAACACCTGACGACCGTCCGACACCACCAACTGTTCATACGGCTTCTGCACCGCCCACTTGAACTTGCCGGGACGCTGGAACGAAAACACGCCGGTCTGGGCAGGCTGCGTGCGGCCCTGGTTGTTCACCGTGTACTGCGAGAAGGAGCCGGTGGCGGAGGTCACCGTGGCCACGAAGGCGCGCAACTGCTCCTGCGCGCTGGCGGCGAACGCCAGGGCGGGCGCCAGGCTCAGGGCCGCGACGGCGGCCAGTTGGCGAAACATCTTCATCAAGCTTCCTCTCGGGCGGCGGCGGCTGCGGGAACGAGGATCTCGCGGTTGCCATTGGACTGCATCGCCGACACCATACCCGATTGCTCCATCTGCTCCAGTAACCGGGCAGCACGGTTGTAACCAATGCGCAGGTGGCGCTGCACCAGCGAGATGGAGGCGCGGCGGTGTTTGAGCACCACTTCGCACGCCTGGTCGTACATCGGATCCGATTCGGCGTCGCCGCCGATGCCGGTGACGCTGCTGGCGCCTTCGCCGCCGTCACCGTCCAAGCCGCCTTCCAGCAGGCCTTCGATGTAGTTGGGTTCGCCCTGCGCCTTGAGGCTTTCCACCACGCGATGCACTTCGTCGTCGCTGCAGAACGCGCCGTGCACGCGCACCGGCAGGCCGGTGCCCGGCGGCATGTAGAGCATGTCACCCTGGCCCAGCAGGGTTTCAGCACCCATCTGGTCCAGAATGGTGCGCGAGTCGATCTTGGACGACACCTGGAACGCGATGCGCGTCGGGATGTTGGCCTTGATCAGGCCGGTGATCACGTCCACGCTGGGACGCTGCGTGGCCAGGATCAGGTGGATGCCGGCGGCGCGCGCCTTCTGCGCCAGGCGGGCGATCAGTTCTTCGATCTTCTTGCCGACCACCATCATCAGGTCGGCGAGTTCGTCGATGACCACCACGATGGTGGGCAGCGGCGACAGCGGCTCGGGTGCGTCCGGAGTCAGCGAGAACGGATTGGGGATGGGTTCCTCGCGCTTGATCGCGTCGCGGATCTTGGTGTTGTAGCCCGCCAGGTTGCGCACGCCCATCTTGCTCATGAGGCGGTAGCGCTTTTCCATTTCGCCCACGCACCAGTTCAGCGCGTTGGAAGCATGGCGCATGTCGGTGACCACCGGCGCCAGCAAGTGCGGAATGCCTTCGTAGACGCTCATTTCGAGCATCTTCGGATCGATCAGGATCAGCCGGGTATGGGACGCGTCCGCCTTGTACAACAGCGACAGGATCATGGCGTTGATCCCCACCGACTTGCCCGAACCCGTCGTACCCGCCACCAGCAGGTGGGGCATCTTGGCCAGGTCAGCCACCACCGGGTTGCCGGCGATGTCCTTGCCCAGCGCCATCGTCACGACGGAATGGCTGGCGTGATAGGTCTGCGAACCCAGGATCTCGGACAGGCGCACCATCTGGCGGCGCGGGTTGGGCAGTTCCAGGCCCATCAGATTCTTGCCCGGGATGGTTTCCACCACCCGGATGCTGACCAAACTGAGCGCGCGCGCCAGGTCCTTGGCCAGGTTGACGATCTGGCTGCCCTTCACGCCCGTGGCGGGCTCGATTTCGTAGCGCGTAATGACCGGACCGGCCTGCGCCGCCACCACGGTGACCGACACGCCGAAGTCGGCCAGTTTCTTTTCGATCAGGCGCGAGGTGAATTCGATGGTCTCGGCCGACACCGTTTCCTGGTTGGCCAAGGGCGGATCCAGCAGGCTGATGGCCGGCAGGTCGCCTTCGGCGCCGCCCGAGGGCGCGAAGAACAGCGACTGCTGCTTTTCCTTTTCGACCCGTTCGGACTTGGGCACCACGGTAATCGCCGGTTCGATCCGGACCGGCTGCTCATGCACCAGTTTTTCCTGCTTGGCCACGACCTGTTCGGTGCGCACGGCCTTGGCGACCTCGCCGACCTTGCGGTCTTCGCGCGCGGCATAGGAATCGCGGACGCGGCGCACCAGGCCTTCCAGCCAGGAGCCCACGCGTTCGGCGATGGACAGCCACGAGAACGAGAAGAACAGGCTCAGGCCGATGGCCAGCATGACCAGGAAGGCCAGGGTGCTGCCGGTGAAGCCGATGCTGCGGCCGATCAGGTCGGCCAGCGTCTGGCCGATCACGCCGCCCGCGCCGCTGGTATTTTCCGAGGCGCCCGGCAGGTGCGTGCCGCGGCTGGCCAGGCGCAGGGCTTCCATGCCCAGCGAACCCACCAGCAGCAGGAAGAAACCGATACCCTCTTCCCAGTGGACGCGGGGCAACACTTCCGGCTGCTTACTATTGGTAACGCGAAGGTGACTGGCCAGGCGGCGATAGCCCGCCCGCACTCGGTGCAACAGCAGAATTACCCACCACCAGGCGGAAAAACCGAACAGATAGAGCAGGATGTCCGCCAGATAGGCGCCCAGGGTCCCGCCCCGGTTGTGGATGGCGCCGGCGGGGACGGAATGCGACCAGCCCGGGTCGGCGGCGTTCCAGGTGGCCAGCACCAGCGTCAGCCAGGCCGCCAGGGCGGCGAAGAGGATCCAACGGGCTTCACGCAGCAGCGCGGACAAGCGCGTCTGCAGGGGGGAAGGCCCGTTACGGGTGTTGCGCGAAGCGCGCGGAGAAGCAGTCGAGATACGCGGCATGCGGCTCATTATAATTGGGCGTTAACCTAAAGATACCCGCCCATGTCCACGCCTACGCACGCTAAAGTTTTGATACTCGGTTCCGGCCCTGCCGGTTACACGGCGGCCGTCTATGCGGCACGCGCCAATCTGAGCCCTGTTCTTGTTACAGGTCTGGCCCAAGGCGGCCAGCTCATGACCACCACGGACGTCGACAACTGGCCGGCCGACGCCGATGGCGTGCAGGGTCCGGACCTGATGCAGCGCTTCCAGAAGCACGCCGAACGCTTCAACACCGAAATGATCTTCGACCACATTGCCAAGGTCGATGTGTCCAAGCGCCCGTTCACCCTTACGGGCGACACCGGCAAGGTTTACACCTGCGACGCCCTGATCATCGCCACCGGCGCCTCGGCCAAGTACCTCGGCCTGCCCTCGGAAGAGGCCTTCATGGGCCGCGGCGTGTCCGGCTGCGCCACTTGCGACGGCTTCTTCTACCGCAACCAGGACGTGGTCGTGGTCGGCGGCGGCAATACCGCCGTGGAAGAAGCGCTGTACCTGTCGAACATCTGCCGCAAGGTCACCCTGATCCACCGCCGCGACAAGTTCCGCGCCGAACCCATCCTGGTCGACAAGCTCATGAGCAAGGTCGAGAACGGCAACATGGAACTGAAGCTGTTCCATACCCTGGAAGAAGTGCTGGGCGACGACAGCGGCGTGACCGGCGTGCGTGTACGCCACGTGGACACCGGCGCCACCGAGGACATGACGGTCACCGGCGCCTTCATTGCCATCGGCCACCAGCCCAACACCGAAATCTTCCAGGGCCAGCTGGAAATGAAGGACGGCTACATCGTCACCAAGAGCGGCCTGTCCGGCATGGCCACCATGACCTCGGTCCCGGGCGTGTTCGCCGCCGGCGACGTGCAGGACCACGTCTACCGCCAAGCCATCACCAGCGCCGGCACGGGCTGCATGGCCGCGCTGGACGCACAACGGTGGCTGGAGAATGCGGGGCAGTAAGGTCGGCCTGGCCGACCTGAAACGCCTGAAGAAAGACCTGCAGGCCGAACGCGAGCGCGCCGCCCTCGCCCAGCGGGTGGCGGTGCTGAAAAAGCCCGAAACCGCCCCCGTGGACGACATGGCGGCGTTCAAGCGCACCATGAAGTCGGTCACGCCGATCAAGCAGGCCGCCCGGGTGGAACACAAGCCCGTGGCGGAACCCGCGCCCGCGCTGCGCCGCGCCAATGCCTTGGGCGAAACGCCCGCACGCGCCGACGCCGGCGTCTCCGATGGCGGTGAAATCACGCACCTGCTGTCCGAAGGCGGCACCGCCTTCGTGCGCAGCGACGCCGCGCCCGATACCGCCCGCAACCTGCGCCGCGGCCAATGGCGCGCCGGCGCCGAACTGGACCTGCACGGCCTGCGGGTGGAACAGGCCCGCCACGCCCTGCTGTCGTTCCTGGACGAATGCCAGGAACACGGTATCCGCTGCGTGCGCGTGGTGCACGGCAAGGGCTACGGTTCGCAGGGGCTGGAGCCGGTATTGAAGGACAAGGCCCGCACCTGGCTGGTGCAGAAAAGCGAAGTGCTGGCATTTTCCGAGGCCCCCGAACGCGAAGGCGGCGCCGGCGCCCTGCTGGTGCTGCTGCGGCAATCCGAAGGATCGCGCAAATGAAGTGGCTGTACCTGGGTGTGGCCATCATCGCCGAGATCTTCGCGACCAGCGCGCTCAAGGGATCCGAAGGCTTCACGCGCCTGACGCCGTCCATCATCACGGTGGTCGGCTACCTGATCTCGTTCTATTTCCTGTCGCTGACGTTGCGCGAAATTCCCGTGGGCATCGCCTACGCGATCTGGTCCGGCGTGGGCATCGTGTTGATTTCCATCGTGGGCGCGGTGCTGTTCAAGCAACACCTGGACACGCCCGCGCTGATCGGCATCGGACTCATCATCGCCGGCGTGGTGGTGATGAACGTCTTCTCGAAATCCGTCTCGCATTGAAGCCCCGCGCCCAGCCGACGGTGTACTTCCGCATCCGCCGCTGGCTGACAGCGGCTCTGTGCCTGGGCGGCCTGGGCCTTCTGACGGCAAGCAACGCCTGGGCCCAGGACTTCAACCGCGCCGCCGAACTCGTGCGCTACCGCGCCTGGTTCACCGCTTTCAAGCAAGACCTGGACCGGCTGTCCGCCACGCCCCGCCCGCTCTCGGAAACCGAGCTGGACGCGCTGTTCACCCGCACGGTGACGCCTGGCACGCGCGGCGCGGGGTTCATCCGCCAGGCCTTCACGCAGCGCGGCGGCGAAGGCGGCTACTTTCCAAGACCCGGCCCGCGCGCCGTGCTCATGGCCGTGCTGGACAGCGCCATCCCTGCCGGCCAGGGCGGCATATACCCCGAAGCGGACCCGGCTCTCAACGTCACGGACCTGACCGTCTGGTACCTGCATGTGGATGTCGGCGACATGAGCAATACCTACCTGCTATCGGGCGAACACTTCACGCCTTACCGGCTGCCGCCTCCCGGCAAGCTGGAGCGCAACGCCTACCCCTTCCTGCTGATGGACACGCGCGATGGCGCCCTGCGCCTGGGCGGCGTCAGCAGCGAACTCTGGGGGCTGATCGCCTACCTGCACAATGCCACGCTCTGATTCCGCGCTGCGGCTGCTGGCGCTGACGGCGCTGTCCATGATGCCCGGGCTGGCGAGCGCGCTCTGCGAACCGCTGGCCGCGTCCGCGCAGCGCACAACCGGAGTGATGGACGTTTCGCTGGACGACGCGAACACCTTGCTGGCGCTGGACGGTTCGCGCATCCGCTCGTGGCTGCCTGGCGTGGCCATCGACACGGGCGCCCGCGCCACCGCCATCATCTGGGCAGAACGCGTGGACTGGTCGGTCTACGCGGCCGCGCCCGACGCCCGCATCGGCGTCACCATGCTGCGCTGGGAAAGCGGCGCGGACGGCCGTCGGCATTTATGCGGCATTGCCCGCTACAGCGCCAGCGCCGTGCAGGAAGCCCGGGAATCGGGCGTGGCCGCGCTACCCGCGCCGCACGCGGAAACGCGCTTCTACTATGACGCCAGCGGCCGCTTGACGGGCTACGAAGAACGCTCGCGCGCTTGGGACGGCCGCCGCAACCCGCCAGCGCGATTCTGCCTGCGCTACGACGCCCACGGCTGGCTGGCCGAACTGGGCGCCAACGATTGCGCCGCAGCGTCCCGGCCTGTGACCCGCTACGTGCATGACGAAGCGGGCCGGCTCCTGCGCACCATTTCGTATCAAGAAAAATCCGACGACGCGTTCGAAGTCGTGACGCACGATGTCCAAGGCCGCGAGGCACAGCGCTATTTACGCCAACGGAAGACATGGTCGGACGAGACCCCCGTGCTGGGGCTGCCCTACCGCGCCAGCCCGAACCCGTACGCCGTGCTGGTACTGCCCGGCCCGGCCTGGCAAGCGCCCGCGCTGGACTCGTACCACTACGACTGGACCGTCGTGCAGCCCCGGAAGACGGCCGAGGGCACGGCCAGCATCTATGCCGCCAAGCGCGACCCCGCCCAGGTCCTGGCAAAAGGCACCAGCGACAGCAACGGACAGTTCCTCATGAGCGCCGCGCAACGCAAGCGGATCTGGGACGCCGCCGGCCGGACGCCGGGCGGCGTGCAATGGCTATGGGCGCCCGGCCAGACCTATACCTTGCTGCAGGCCATGCCCGCGGCGCAGTGGGCGTCCTGCATCGACCCGGAAAACCGGAAGGCCGACGCCTGCGGCACGCCTTAGGCGCGCTCCCCCTGCGGCTTGGACGCGCCCGGATGGCGCAGATAGTCCACCAGCGCCAGCGTGGCGCGGTCGGGCGGCGGCGTCAGCAGCGACACCACGATGATCGTCAGGAAAGCCACCGGCGCACCGAACACGCCCGCCGCGATCGGCTGGATGCCCCACCACAGGTCCACCGGCTGTGTGCGCGATATGCCCAGCACCCATTCGCGCAGCCACGGATGCGTGTGCGTCATGTAGGCGAACGTCACCGCCAGCCCCGCCGCCATGCCCAGCGTCGCGCCCCATTTGTTGGCGCGGCGCCAGAACACGCCCATGACCAGCGCCGGGAAAAAGGACGAAGCCGCGAAGGAAAACGCGGCCGACACCATGAAGAGTATGTCCGCCGGCTTTCGCGCGGCCACCCAGGCGGCGCCAAAAGCCACCAGCAGCAACAGGATCTTGGACACCATCACGCGGCGCGCCGCCGACATGCGCGGCGACACCATGCGATACCACATGTCGTGCGACAGGGAGTTGGACAGCGTCAGCAACAAGCCGTCGGCGGTGGATAGCGCCGCGGCCAGGCCGCCCGCCGCCACCAGGGCCGAAATCACGTAAGGCAAGCCGCCGATTTCCGGCATGGCCAGCACCACCACGTCGGCGCCCATGCTGATCTCGCTGAGCTGCACGATGCCGTCGCGGTTGACGTCGGTCACGTCCAGCAGATTGCTGTCGACGGCGCTCCAGGCATGCACCCAATTGGGCAGGCTGAGGAAGCTGGATCCCACCACCTGGGTATAGACCTCGTACTTCACCAGCAACGCCAGCGCCGGCGCCATGAAGTACAGCAGCAGGATGAACAGCAGCGACCAGCATACCGACTTGCGCGCCTCGACGACCGAAGGCGTGGTGTATGAGCGCATCAGGATATGCGGCATGCCCGCAGTGCCCAGCATCAGACAGAGCACCATCGCCAGGAAGTTGATGCGCATGTTGCGCTGCTCTTCCGGGTCCTTGGAGGGAAAGGGTTCCGCATGCGGCGTGGCCGGCGCGGCCCGCGCTTCGAAAGTGGCTTTGGACTGCGACCATGCAATGCGCGCCTCTTCCACGCTGCCGGGGTAGCTGGACAGCTCGCGCTCCGCCGAGCGGATCTCGACCATGGGCGCATCGGTGGCGTTGAGCTGGGCCAGCCGGCTGCGCAGCTTGTCCTTTTCCAGCGTCCAGGATTCGGGCAATGCCGCCACCCGGTGGCCCATCTCGTTGGCGCGCTCTTGCCAAAGCCGGCGCGCCTCGATTTCGGAGGGATCGTTCTGCAGGTACACCTCTTTTTCAGTGACCTGCTGCAGCACCACGCCCGCCGACAGCTGCGGCACGGGCATATTGGTGTGCTTGATCGACAGCCACACCACCGGCACCAGGTAGGCGATCACCAGGATGATGTACTGCCCCACCTGCGTCCAGGTGACCGCGCGCATGCCCCCCAGGAACGAACAGACCAGCATGCCGCCCAGAGCCACGAAGATGCCTAGCTCGAACGAAATCCCGGTCATGCGGGTGGTGATGATGCCCACGCCGTAGATCTGCGCCACCAGATAGGTGAAGGAACAGAGAATGGCGCAGGCCACGCCCGCCAGGCGCGGCATGTTGCCGCCATAGCGCGCGCCCATGAAGTCGGGAATGGTGTATTGGCCGAAGCGGCGCAAGTAGGGCGCCAGCAACATGGCCACCAGCACATAGCCGCCGGTCCAGCCCATGATGTAGGCCAGCCCGCCATAGCCCGTCAGGTAGAGCGTGCCGGCAACACCGATGAAGGACGCCACCGACATCCAGTCGGCGGCCGTGGCCATGCCGTTGTAGATTGCCGGCACGCGCCGGCCGGCCACGTAGTACTCGACCTGGTCCGAGGTCCGGCAGACGATGCCGATGCCGGCGTACAGGCTGACCGTGACCAGCAGGAACACATAGCCGATCCAGTTGCGCGGCATGCCCAGGATCTCGGCCAGCGCCATCAACAGGATCATCAACGCGAAGCCTGCCGTATACAGCACGTAGATGCGGCGCAGCCGGACTCTGAATTGCTGGGGCGTATCTCCGCTGAAAAACGGCATCAGCGGTGTCCCCCGGCGTCTTCGGAGTGTTCATCGGCGCGGTTCATGACCCGGGCGTAAATGCCGATGATGATCAGGTATGCCAGCGGCGCGCCGTAGGCCGCCATCCAGAACGCGAACGGCCAGCCGATGAAGTCGAAGTTCAGGTTGCGGGCGAAATAGGCGGGAATGAAGGTCAGCGCGGCCCAGACGACAAGCAACACCAGGATCAGCCGCAGGTTGCGGCGCCAATAGAGAGTCGTGGCTGGCTTTGGGGAGGAAAGGCGCGATTCCGGCATAGCTGGGTGAGCGGACCCTGTCTGATTATCGCGAAACGCGGCGCTTGAAAAGCCCGGGTACTTCAAATGCCGGCTTTTTATGCGACAACGGCTGGCACTACCTGGTGCCAGCCGCTGTGCGTTTTGCTTTTTTTGGGTACTGCTTTACTTTTTTTATGTACCGGTGCCGCCGGTATTTGCCCATGCAGGGCTTTGTCTCCTCACCTGCATGGGATGAGATTCTGCACCAGAAGCGGGATTGTCACACTAGGGGAATGCCCTAAGAAGGAGCATTCATTTACATATTTTCTGCACCAAATTGGTGCACCTTGGGTTGCATGTTCTAAATACTGGGATTTTTAGAACGCCCTAGAGTCGGTACGGCACACGCCTCTCCACCGCTGCACTCCCCTCCGCCACGCCGCCTGGGTCTGATCCATAACGGTGTGTGCGTCACGCCCGCATTCAGGCAGCGACGGCCTGAATGCGGGCGTTTACGTTTCATTTATATCCCTCTCCCAAACGTATACCCCGTTTTTACCCCCTGCTCCGTAACCTGCCGGTGTCCTGATTGGTCAATACGCCTGCCCGGCGCGCATCCCTATCCGCCGCGCAGGCCCGTCGTTCGAAGGGAGCGCCGCTCCCGGGAGGAAATACGTGGATGCCATTTATATCGCCGTCTTCGCCGTCATGGCCGGGCTGATCTTCGCCCTGCTCCGATTCTGCGAAGCCTTGTCTTCGGGAGAGCAACCATGAACTGGCTCTACTGGCTGAGCGGCCTGACGGCCGCCCTGTTGTTCGTGTACCTGCTGGTCGCGCTGTTCAAACCGGAGAAATTCTGATGACCGCCGAATTCATCGGATTGCTGGTCGTGTACCTGGCAGTCCTGCTAGCGATCGCGCCCCTGCTCGGGCGCTATATCCGCATCGCCATGGAAAACGGGCAGTCGCGGCTGACCGCCTGGGGCCGCCCGATAGAGCGCGGCATCTACCGGCTGGCGGGCATAGACCCGCAGGCCGAGATGGGCTGGAAGCGTTACGCCGTGGCGGTGCTGGCCTTCAACATCATCGGTATCGCCGCGGTCTACGCCTTGCAGCGCCTGCAGGGCGTGCTGCCGCTCAATCCCGCCGGCATGGGCGCGGTGTCGCCGGACTCCGCCCTGAACACCGCCATCAGCTTCGTCACCAACACCAACTGGCAGGGCTACGGCGGCGAATCGACCATGAGCTACCTGACGCAGATGCTGGCGTTGACGGTGCAGAACTTCGTCTCGGCCGCCACCGGCATTGCGGTGGTGTTCGCGCTGATCCGCGGCCTGTCGCGCCATTGCTCGGCCACCGTCGGCAATTTCTGGACCGACATGGTGCGCAGCACGCTGTATGTGTTGCTGCCGCTGTCCCTGGTGCTGGCGCTGGCGCTGGTCAGCCAGGGCGTAGTCCAGAACTTCAGCCCCTACCAGGAAGTCCAGACCGTCGAGGCTGTGCACTACGATCAGCCCCGCATGGACGCCCAGGGCCAGCCCGTGCTCGACGCCAAGGGGCAGGCCGTGACCGACCCCGCCGTCAGCAAGACCCAGACCCTGGCCATGGGACCGGTAGCGTCTCAGGAATCGATCAAGCTGCTGGGCACCAATGGCGGTGGCTTCTTCAACGCCAACTCCGCGCACCCCTTCGAGAACCCCACGCCGCTGGCGAACTTCCTGGAGATGCTGGCCATCCTGGCGATCCCCGCCGCGCTGTGCTTCTCGTTCGGCGAGATGGTCGGCAGCCGGCGCCAGGGCATCGCGATCCTGGCGGCCATGACGGTGCTGTTCGCGGTATTCGCGCTGTCCGCCGCCTACTTCGAGCAGCAGCCCAACCCGATGGCGGCCCAGGCGAGCGCAGACAGCACGCTCAGCGCCTTCTCCCCCGGCGGCAACATGGAGGGCAAGGAGACCCGCTTCGGCATCGCCGCCACCTCGCTGTTCGCCACCGTCACCACGGCGGCCTCCTGCGGCGCGGTCAACGGCATGCACGATTCGCTCAACGCCATGGGCGGACTGACGCCGATGTTGCTGATGCAGTTGGGCGAGGTCGTGTTCGGCGGCGTGGGCTCGGGCCTGTACGGCATGCTGGCCTTCGCCATCCTGGGCGTCTTCATCGCCGGGCTGATGATAGGCCGCACCCCGGAATACCTGGGCAAGAAGATCGAGGCCTACGACATGAAGATGGTCTCCATCGTCATCCTGGCCACGCCGCTGCTGGTGCTTTGCGGCACGGCCCTGGCGGTCTCGGTGGCGGCCGGCCAGGCCGGCGTGCTCAACCCCGGCATCCACGGTTTCTCCGAAATCCTCTATGCCCTGACGTCCGCCGCCAACAACAACGGCAGCGCCTTCGCCGGACTGTCCGCCAACACGCCGTTCTACAACGTGCTGCTGGGCATCGCCATGTGGTTCGGCCGCTTTGCCATCATCGTCGCCATCCTGGCGATGGCGGGTTCGCTGGCCGCCAAGCGCCGGCATCCCGCCGGCCCCGGCAGCATGCCCACCACCGGCCCCCTCTTCGTGGTGCTGCTGATCGGTGCGGTGCTGCTGGTAGGCGCCCTGACATACGTGCCCGCGCTCGCTCTGGGTCCGGTCGCGGAACACCTGCAATTGAAAGGCTAGGAATGAAAATGGCCAAGATTGAAACCTCTACTACTGGCGCCGGCGGCGGCGCCGCCCGCGCCGCGGCTAGCAGCGCCCATGAACGCCAGTTCGGCATGTGGTCACGCGCCCTGGTCGGCCCCGCCGTGCTGGACAGTCTGCGCAAACTCTCGCCCGCCGCGCAGTTGAAGAATCCCGTGATGTTCGTGGTCTACGTGGGCAGCATCCTGACCACGGTGCTGTGGATCATGGCCCTGCGCGGCCAGGCCGAGGCGCCCGCCGGGTTCATCCTGGCGATCAGCGTGTGGCTGTGGTTCACGGTGCTGTTCGCGAACTTCGCCGAAGCCCTGGCCGAAGGCCGCGGCAAGCAACAGGCGGCCACGCTGCGTGGCTTGCGCACCACCATCGATGCCCGCCTGCTCAAGGGCTTTCGCGACGTCGACGCCAGCACGGCGCAGCCGGGCGAGTGGCGTAGCCGAACCGTCAGCCAGCCCTCGGGCCTGCTGCGCCGGGGCGACGTGGTGCTGGTCGAAGCGGGCGAAACCATCCCCGGCGACGGCCAGGTCATCGCCGGCGTGGCATCGGTGGATGAAAGCGCCATCACCGGCGAATCCGCGCCCGTGATCCGCGAATCCGGCGGCGACTTCTCGTCGGTCACTGGCGGCACCCGCGTGCTGTCGGACTGGATCTTCGTGCGTATCGCCGCCGATCCGGGCGAGAGCTTCCTGGATCGCATGATTTCCATGGTCGAAGGCGCCAAGCGCCAGAAGACGCCGAACGAACTGGCCCTCACCATCCTGCTGGTCGGCCTGACCGTGGTGTTCCTGCTGGTGGTCGTGACCCTGATGCCGTTCTCGATCTACGCGGTCAACGCCGCCGGTGGCGGCTCCGCCGTCACGGTGACGGTGCTGGTCGCGCTGCTGGTCTGCCTGATTCCCACCACCATCGGCGGCCTGCTGTCAGCCATCGGCGTGGCGGGCATGAGCCGCATGATGGGCGCCAACGTCATCGCCACCTCGGGCCGCGCGGTCGAAGCCGCGGGCGACGTGGACGTGCTGTTGCTCGACAAGACCGGCACCATCACCTTCGGCAACCGCCAGGCTTCGACCTTCCTGCCGGCGCCCGGCGTGTCCGCGCGCGAACTGGCCGATGCCGCGCGCCTGGCCTCGCTGGCCGACGAAACGCCGGAAGGCCGCAGCATCGTCGCACTGGCCGACAAGTCCATCCACGCCCCGGCTCCGGCCATGGCGCACGCCGAGTTCGTGCCCTTCACCGCGCAGTCGCGCATGAGCGGCGTGAACCTGAACGGCCGCATGATCCGCAAGGGCGCGGTCGACGCCGTGCAGGCCTGGCTGGCCGCGCAAGACGCGACGGTGCCGGAGCAGGCCCTGCGCCTGGCCGAAGACGTGGCGCGCCGCGGCAGCACGCCGCTGATGGTCAGCGACGGCAACCGCGCGCTCGGCGTGGTCGAACTGAAAGACATCGTCAAGCCGGACATCCAGTCGCGCTTCGCGGAACTGCGCCGCATGGGCATCAAGACCGTGATGATCACGGGCGACAACAAGCTCACGGCCGCCTCCATCGCCGCCGAGGCCGGCGTGGACGATTTCCTGGCCGAAGCCACGCCCGAGGCCAAGCTCAAGCTGATCCGCGCCTATCAGGCCGAAGGCCGGCTGGTTGCCATGACGGGCGACGGCACCAACGATGCGCCCGCGCTGGCGCAAGCCGACGTCGCGGTGGCGATGAACTCGGGCACCCAGGCCGCCAAGGAGGCGGGCAATATGGTGGATCTGGATTCCAACCCCACCAAGCTGATCGAGATCGTCGAAATCGGCAAGCAGATGCTGATGACCCGCGGCGCGCTGACGACCTTCAGCGTGGCCAACGACGTGGCCAAGTATTTCGCCATCATTCCGGCCGCCTTCGCCACCGTCTATCCGCAGCTCAACGTGCTCAACATCATGGGCCTGGCCACGCCGGCCTCGGCCATCCTGTCGGCCGTGATCTTCAACGCGCTGATCATCGTGGTGCTGATCCCGCTGGCGCTCAAGGGCGTGCGCTACCGGGCGCTGGGCGCGGCCGTGCTGTTGCGCCGCAATCTGCTGATCTATGGCCTGGGCGGCCTGCTGGTGCCGTTTGCCGGCATCAAGCTGGTCGACATGGTGCTGGCCGCCCTGGGCTGGGCCTGAGCCCCACACTGCAAGGAACTCATCATGAAAAATTTCGCTACCCTGCCGCGCCAAGGCGGCATCCTGCGCCCGGCGCTGGTCGTCTTCGCCGCGCTGTCGCTGGTGACCGGCCTGGCCTACCCCTTCCTGACCACGGGCATCGCCGCCGCCGTATTCCCCCACGAAGCGGCCGGCTCGCTGATCAAGCAGGGCGAACGCGTCGTGGGCTCCGAACTGATCGGCCAGTCGTTCAGTTCGCCCGGCTACTTCTGGGGCCGTCCGTCCGCCACCGCGCCCATGCCGTACAACGGCGCCGGCTCCGGCGGTTCGAACCTGGGGCCGCGCAATCCGGCGCTGGCCGACGCCATCCAGGCCCGCATCGCCGCGCTGAAGGCGGCCGATCCCGCCAACCCCGTGCCCGTGCCGGTGGACCTGGTCACCGCCTCCGGCAGCGGGCTGGATCCGCACATCAGCCCGGCTGCCGCGGCTTATCAGGCGGAGCGCGTCGCGCGCGCCCGCAACCTGCCGCGCGCGCAGGTCGACGCCCTGATCCAGGCCCATACCGAAAGGCCCTGGCTGGGCGTGCTGGGCGACGCCGCGGTCAACGTGCTGACGCTGAACCTGGCGCTGGACCAACTGCGACCGGCGCGCTGATGCCGCGGCGTATAGTATTGCCAGCCGTTCCCTCCCACCTATTGCGCGTTCATGGCTGATATCGCTGGCGAGCGTCCCGATCCCGACGCGCTCTTGAAGACCCTGGACGACGCCGCGCGCCAGGCGGTGCGCGGCAAGCTGCGCGTCTACTTCGGGTCTTCAGCCGGCGTGGGCAAGACCTACGCCATGCTGGTGGCGGCCCGCGCGCAGGCCGCCCAGGGCGTCGAGGTGCTGGCCGGCATCGTCGAAACCCACGGCCGGCGCGAAACCGCCACACTGCTGGAGGGCCTGCCCGTCCTGCCGCTGCAGGACGTGCCGTACCGCAGCCACGTGCTGAAGGAATTCGACCTGGACGGCGCGCTGGCCCGCCACCCGGACCTGGTGCTGGTGGACGAGCTGGCCCACTCGAACGCGCCCGGTTCGCGCCACGCCAAGCGCTGGCAGGACATCCAGGAACTGCTGGCCGCCGGCATCGACGTCTGGACCACGCTGAACGTGCAGCACCTGGACAGTCTGAACGAAGCGGTAGGCAGCATCACTGGCGTGCGCGTCTGGGAGACCGTACCCGACGAGGTCTTCGACGCGGCCGACGAAGTCATTCTGGTGGATCTGTCGGCCGATGAGCTGCTGCGCCGCTTGAAGGAAGGCAAGGTCTACCTGCCCGAGCAGGCCCGCCACGCCACCCGCAATTTCTTCCGCAAGGGCAACCTGATCGCGCTGCGCGAGCTGGCGCTGCGCCGCACCGCCGACCATGTCGACGACGACGTCCAGGCCTATCGCCGCGACCGCGCCATCGAGCCCGTGTGGCGCACGCGCGAGGCCGTGGTCGCCTGCATCGGCCCGGACGTGGACGCCGAGTACGTCATCCGCAGTGCGCACCGCCTGAGCCAGCAACTGGAATGCGATCTGCATGTGGTCACCATCGACACGCCGCGCGCGGCGCCGCCGCCCCAGGCCGAACAGGAACGCATCCAGCGCAGCCTGGCCCTGGCCGATGCGCTGGGCGCGCGCAGCGAAACCCTGGCCGGCGGCGACATGGTCGACGCCGTGGTGCGCTACGTGCGCCGCCACAACATTACCAAGGCCATCATCGGCCGGACCCGCGCCAGCGGCCTGCAGCGCCTGCGCCTGTCGCTGTCCGCGGTGCTGACCGCAGCCATCTCACCGGGCTGGCTGTGGCGCCGCCACAGCTTCGCCGACATGCTGGCCGCGGGCTGCCCAGAGATCGACATCATCCGCCTGGGCGCGCCGCCCCTGCCCGCCGCCGCAGCGCCCGGACGCGACCCGCTCACGCTGGGCCAGCGGGCGCGCCTGGGCGCCGACGAGCGCAATCCGCGGCCGCTGGCGGGCTATGCCTGGGCGCTGTGCTACTGCGCCGCCGCCACGGCGCTGTCCGCGCTGGCCTTCCCGGCCCTGCACCAGACCAATATCGTCATGCTGTTCCTGCTGGCGGTGGTGGCCGTGGCGCTGCGCCACGGGCGCGGGCCAGCCGCGCTAGCCTCGGTCATCAGCGTCGGGCTGTTCGATTTCTTCTTCGTGCAACCGCTGGCGTCGTTCGCCGTGTCGGACGTGCAGTACCTGCTGACCTTCGGCGTGCTGCTGTCCGTGGGCCTGCTGATCGGCCAGCTCACAGCCGGCCTGCGGCTGCAGGCGCAAGCCTCGGTCAAGCGCGAAGCCGATGCGCGCAGCCTCTACGAATTCGCGCGCGAACTGTCGTCCGCGCTGCTGCCTGAGCAGATCGTCACTCTGGCCGGGGCCTTCGTGCATGCCACCTTCGGCTCGCGCTGCGCGCTGTACATCCTGGGCATGGACGACAGGCTGAAGCTGGCGTCTCCCGCCGCGGACGACATGCCGCCGCTGGAATCGGCGCTGGCCCAATGGGTCTACGACCACGGGCAGCCTGCGGGCGCAGGCACCGCCACCCTGTCCAACAGCGAGCTGCTGTACCTGCCGCTGAAAGCGCCCATGCGCACGCGCGGCGTGCTGGCGCTGGCGGCCCCGCGCCGCAGCCTGTTCTCGAATCCCGACTCGCGCCGCCAGATCGAAGCCTACGCCACCCTCATCGCCATCGCGCTGGAGCGGCTGCACTACGTGGAAGTGGCGCAGCAGGCGCTGGTCAGCATGGAATCCGAGAAGCTGCGCAACTCGCTGCTGGCGGCGGTATCGCACGATCTGCGCACCCCGCTGACCAGCCTGGTCGGCATGACGGACACGCTGATGCGCCAGCAGGCGGCATTGCCGCCCGGCATCCACGACACCATCCGCGCCATGCGCGACCAGGCCCAGCGCATGCATGCGCTGGTCGTCAACCTGCTGGATATGGCGCGGCTGCAGAACCGCGACACGCCGCTGCGCCTGGAATGGCAATCCATCGAAGAACTGGTCGGCGCCTCGCTTGCCGCCATGCGCGAACCGCTGGCCGCGCACCGCGTCGCCGTGGACAGCCTGTCGCAGCTGCCGCTGGTGGAATGCGACGGCGTGCTGATCGAGCGCGTGCTGTGCAATCTGCTGGAGAACGCGGCCAAGTACACGCCCGCCGGCAGCACCCTGCGCGTGCATGCGGACGTGCACGAAGGCGAACTGCGAGTGGCCGTCAGCGACAACGGACCGGGCGTGCCGCCGGGCGCGGAACGCCGCATCTTCGAGAAATTCACGCGCGGCGATCGCGAGTCCGCCACGCCGGGCGTCGGCCTGGGCCTGGCCGTATGCGAAGCCATCATCGCCGCCCACCATGGGAAAATCTGGGTCGAGCATGCGCCTGGCCAGGAATCCGGCGCGCAGTTCGTCTTCACCCTACCCCTGGGCACGCCGCCCCCGATCCAATCCGAAACCCCTTGAACGCCGCCACGCATGTTCGATTACCAGCCTACCGTCCTGATCATTGAAGACGACGCCAACATCCGGCGCTTCGTGCGCCAGGCCCTGGAAAGCGAGGGCTGCGCCGTGCACGAGGCCGATACCGTCAAGCGCGGCTTGATCGAGGCCGGCACCCGACAGCCCGACGCGGTGGTGCTGGACCTGGGCCTGCCGGACGAGGACGGCATGACCCTGATCCGCGAGCTGCGCGGCTGGACCGAAGTACCGGTGCTGGTGCTGTCCGCGCGCAGCGCCGAGGCCGACAAGGTCGCCGCGCTGGATGCAGGGGCGGACGATTACCTGACCAAGCCTTTCGGCGTCAGCGAATTGCTGGCGCGCCTGCGCGTGCTGCTGCGGCGGCACGCCAGGGGCGGCGCCGGCAACGCATCCGAAATCAGCTTCGGCGACGTGCGCGTGGACTTCGCCAAGCGCGTGGTCGAGCGCGGCGGCCTGCACGTGCACCTGACCGCGATGGAGTACCGGCTGCTGGCGGCGCTGCTGGCGCATCGCGGCAAGGTCATGACGCACCGCGAACTGCTGCGCGAAGTGTGGGGGCCGTCGCACGTCGAGAGCAACCATTACCTGCGCATCTACATGGGCCATCTGCGCCAGAAGCTGGAAGCCGACCCGGCCCAGCCCGTCTACCTGCTGACCGAGATCGGCGTGGGCTATCGCTTCGCGGGCTGAGCCGCGCGCCGCGGACGCGCATTGACGCCGCGTTTACGCGCAGCCCGCAAGTCTTGTCTCGGCCTTTATGCCGTTCCTCCTATTGTTGCGATCCCATCCAACACCAGGAGCCCTCCCATGCCCCGCCACACCCTGGCCGCGTTCGCGCTGCTGACCCTGTCCGCCGCTCATGCCGGCAACGCGCTGGCCGCCGACGTGCCCACGGATCCAGCGCCGTCTGCTTCCGATTTCACGCTGACGGCCAATCTCACGTTGGCCAGCCAGTACCGCTACCGCGGCCTGATGCAAAGCAATAACAAGCCGGCCATCCAGGGCGGATTCGATCTGGTTCATTCCAGCGGCTTCTACCTGGGCAACTGGAACTCCAGCATCAGCTGGCTCAACGACAGCAACAGCGAAGTCTCCGCCCCCGTCGAAATGGACTTCTACGGCGGCTACAAGGGCAACCTCGCGCAGGACGTACCGGTAGACCTGGGCGTCCTGCAGTACTACTACCCCGGCGACTATCCGTCGGGCTACACCAGCCCTGACACCACCGAGCTGTACGCTGGCATCGGCTATGGACCTCTGATGTTCAAGTACTCCATCGCCATGACCAATCTGTTCGGTTTCGCGGACAGCAAGCACAGCCAGTACTTCGACCTGTCCGGCAACTTCGATACGGGCGTGTGGGGCCTGACGCTCAACGCCCACCTCGGCCGGCAACTGGTGCGCAACGTCGACCACGCCAACTACACGGACTGGAAACTGGGGCTGACGAAGGACTTCGGCCAAGGCCTGTCGGTATCGCTGGCCTATCTGGACACCAATGCCGACCGCGCCGTCTACACCAATACCCGCGGCCGCGACATGGGTCGGGCGACGGGCCTGCTGTCACTGACCAAGACTTTCTGACCGCAACCGGACGTTGACGCGTTTTTTACGCGCCGCGTCCGCTTTTATCGGCGGGATTTATGGCGCGCTTCCTATAGTGGAACCGTCATCAACCAACCGGATCCCCGGAATGCCGCAAGCGGCGTCTCCGCCCCGCTCCCCCGCCATGATCCCCCGACTGCAAGCCCGCCCTTCCCCCATGCCCGGCATCCTGCCCGCGCAGCGCGCGCAAACCCGTGCCGACCTGGTCGCGCTGACCATCAGGATAGACACGCTGGACGCGCTGAACGTGCGGCTGGCGCTGCACCGCGCGCTGGACGATCGCATCGGCGTCTACGTGCTGTCGGTGGATCACGCCCATGCGCAAAGCGTGCTGCAGCTGCAATGCGAACGCGGACAGCTGGATGCCTTGATGCACGCAGTGATGTCCGGCCTGCCTCGCGCCGAGTTCGGCGCGGTGCGTCCGGCCCCTGCGATGACGGTGCAATAAGCCATGGACATGCCACGCAAGACCGCATTCGAGGGCCTCTGGCTACCCATGGTCACGCCGATGCGCGGCGGCTATGTGGACCTGGACGCCGCCCAGGCGCTGGCCCGCTACTACCGCAACGCGGGCATCGCCGGCCTGGTGCTGTTCGGATCCACCGGCGAAGGCAATCTGCTCAGCATGCCGGAAAAGATCGGCATGATAGAAGCCATATCCAGCGATCCGCACGCCTTGCCGCTAGTGTTCGGCGCGGGCGGCGTCGACACGCGCGGCGTGGCAACCGCGATCCGGCGCCTGGACAAGTATCGGCCGGCCGGGTATCTGGTGCCGCCGCCCTACTACCTGGGACCGTCGCAGGCCGGCATACTGTGGCACTATCGTCAGATCGCCTGGGCCACGGAACGGCCCATCATTCTGTACAACATCCCCAAGCGCGCCGGGGTGACGATGACGGTCGAAACCATGGAGGCGCTGGCCGCGCTACCCAACTTCAGCGCCGTCAAGGAATGCAATCCCTCGGTGCTGTCGGCGCTGAACCGGCGCAGCGCGCTGGCCCCGCTATGCGGCGACGACATCGCGCTGCTGGACCACTTCCTGGCCGGCGGCCGCGGCGCCATCCCGGCGGCCGCGCATATCTATCCCGAGCGCTATGTCGAGGTCATGCAGCTGGCCCGCGACGGCCACGCGGAAGCCGCGCGCGAACTGTTCGAGCCGCTGCGCGGCCTGATCCGACTGCTGTTTGCCGAACCCAATCCCGCGCCGATCAAACGCGCCCTGGCCCTGCAGGGGCTGATCGCCGACGAGCTGCGCATGCCCATGACCAGCGCCAGCCGCGAGCTTGGACAACGCCTGCAACGGGCCATGAGCGCGGTGCAGGGCTCGCCTAGCCGGCTGCAGACAGCCTGAAGACGGACACCGCGTTCGCCAGTTCGCCCGCCTGGTCGCGCAGGGCCGCAGCCGACGCGGCGAACTCTTCCACCAGCGCGGCGTTCTGCTGCGTCACGCCGTCCAGATGCGTCACGGCCTGGTTGATCTGCTCGATACCCACGCTCTGCTCGGCCGAGGCCGTGGCGATCTCACCCATCAGCGGCGCGCTGGTGGCGGCCGACTCCAGCACGTTGCCCATCGTCGCGCTGGCCTGCTCCACGCGCTGGCTGCCACGCGCCACCGAATCCGCCGACGCTTCGATCAGCGTCTTGATTTCCTTGGCGGCGGTGGCCGAGCGCTGAGCCAGCGCGCGCACCTCGCCCGCCACCACCGCGAAGCCTCGGCCCTGCTCTCCGGCCCTTGCGGCTTCCACGGCGGCGTTCAGCGCCAGGATGTTGGTCTGGAACGCGATCTCGTCGATCAGCCGGATGATCTCGTCGATGCGCTGCGAGCTATGTGAAATCTCGCGCATGGCGTCGATGGCATGCTGCGTTTCATCACTGCCCTGCCGGGCCAGTTGCGCTGCCTGGCCGGCCAGCGCGCTGACCTCGCGCACGTGTTGCGCGCTCTGCTGCGCGGTCGCGGTAATCTGCTCCACGCTGGCGGCGGTCTGCTCCAACGCGGCGGCCTGTTTCTCGGTACGGTCCGACAGGTCCATGCTGCCCGCCGCGATCTGCCGCGAGGCCGCGGCGATCGAGGTGGTGGAATGCACGATGCTGCGCACCGCCCCGTCCAGGCGTTCCTGCATCCGCGCCAGGGCGTCGAACAGGCGGCCGATCTCGCCGCGCTGGTTGCGCGGCACGCTGCCGGACAGATCGCCATTGGCCACGCGTTCGCATACCGCGACGGCCTGGTCCAGCGGACGAAGGACGTGCGAGCGGAAAAAGCGCAACGCCGCCGCCAACAGCAGCACCAAGAGGCCAAGCGTCACGCCGCCCTGCCGCCACAAGGTGGCATAGAACGCCTGATCGACGTCATCCACGTACAGGCCTGTGAACAACAGCCAGCCCCAGTCGGCGTCGTAGGCGGCGTAACTGATCTTGGGCAGCGCCTGTTCCGTTCCCGGCCGCGGGAATTGGTAGCGCGTATAGCCGCCGCCGGCCTTGCCCTGGGCGTAGAGGTTTTCAAAGATCGGCTGCCCTGCGCTGTCCTTGACGGACCGGACATTGGTACCGACCAGCTTGGGATCGGGGTGCACCAGCAGGTCGTAGCCGTCGCCGAAGGCGCCCACGTAACCGTCCTCGCCATAGCGCAGTTGCGCCAGCCGTCGCGTCACATTGCGCTGGGCCTCATCCAGAGGCATGCCCTCGCGCACGCTTTGCTTGCCGTTGCGCACGATGCTGGATGCCAGATCGAGGACGTGGCGCAATTCGGTCTTGCGCTCGGCCACCATCTCGGCGCGGCGCTCCCAGGCGTCCCAGCCGCCCAAAGCCAGTACGGCCACGCCGATCGCGAACACGAACCACAGCAGCTCCCTGCGCAAGCTGGAATTTTTCATAGTCCTCTTATCCTGTTCATCCGGTCATGAAACCAATCAAGGCTGAATGTGACGATTTATGTAGTTATTTCGTCAGAATAAGGGACAGCATCAGGGTTTTCGCCAGGGCTGCACGGATTGATTGATCTAGCGCAAGGCCCATAAAAAAAACGCAAGGCGCGCTTGCCTTGCGTTTTTTTGTAGTGGCGGTTCATTCCGCTTTTCGTACAGCGCTTTCCTAGGCCGGCGCCCGGGGGGCGCCTGCGGAGCGCGGCGTGGTCAGCGCGATCAGGGCCACCACGATCAAGGAATACGTCGGTACGCTGCGCATATTTCGGAACATCATTTCAGTCAGGCTGAATGCGCAATAGCCCAGGCAGAACAGCAAGCCCATTTGCGCGCCGACGCGTATGACACGATCATCGCTGGCCAGGCGGCGCAGAAAAATGTAGGCCGGCACCAAATACAGCGCGAGTATGCTCAACAGGCCCAACAGCCCGTATCCGGACAGGGCGGCGAGCAGGTCGTTGTGGGGTTCGCCATAACCCTCGACGACCTCGCGCGACACCACGCCTTGCTTTTCCAGTTCCAACAATTCACCGCGGAAATTGCTCGGACCCACGCCTACGACAGGGCTTTTTTGGAACATGAGGACGGATGCATGCCAGAGTTGCAGGCGGATGCCAAACGAGGTATCGCGGTCGCCCGACGTAGAGAAGCTCTGCAAATCCGTCACGACCTCTTTCATGCGACTGCTGAAGTTCCAGATTCCGACTGCGCTAACGGCCAGAACCACGCTGAGCGCAACAGTGCAATACACCTTGTGGCGCCGGCTCCAGCCATGCAGTCCCAGCAAGAACACCAGGGCCAGTATGGGAAGAAGCATCCAGCTACTACGGGTTTGCGACAACCAGGTAGCCCATACACTCAAAGCGAAAGCCAGCACCTTGAGCCCATTTTCCGCACGCGGCCAGCGCGTCGTGGCGCCCCAACCAATCGACAACAAGGACATCGAGCCGAACAGCAGGGTCATGTTGGCGAAGGCGACGGCGTTGTAACGGCCGCCGATATCGACCACTGCGCCTCTGTCCCAGAACGCCATGGTCACTATCAGAATTCCCGCCCCCGCCAGCGCACCGGCCAGGATGCTCCACTGGATCTGCTTCAACCATTCTTGCGGCGCTCTGAGCAATAACCAGAGTACCGGCACCGCCAGGGCAAACCGAAGCGTTTTCTCCAATTCGGAGCCGCTCCAGACCCCTCGCGCGAAGGACGTAATAAATAGACAGGCCAAGGGCAACAACAATGCCAGCGCCATGGGCCATATGGCGCGGAAATCCATGGGCTCGTAACGCTTGATCACATTGACGGTCAGCGCGATCAGTGCAATCAAACCTGCCGAATAGATAATCGCCGGACCTCCCGTGGCACTGGTCAAAGCCAGAGCAGGAACCAATAACGTCAGCCACATGGCTAAGGAAACATACTGTCGGGGCACAACACTCAACCTGAGAAAGACTAATGCGGCATGCATCATGCCGTTTGGCTAGTTACACAAAACCCGCCCGCCTTGACGGCGGGCGGGTTCAAGGAAAGTACTGGCGGCAAGCCGCCAATTACATATTATCGATCATCACCTGGCCAAAGCCCGAGCACGACACCTGAGTCGCACCTTCGAGCAAGCGGGCGAAGTCGTACGTGACCTTCTTGGACAGGATGGATTTCTCCATGCTGGAGATGATCAGGTCGGCGGCTTCGGTCCAGCCCATGTGGCGCAGCATCATTTCGGCCGACAGGATTTCGGAACCGGGGTTCACGTAGTCCTTGCCGGCGTACTTCGGCGCGGTGCCGTGGGTGGCTTCGAACATGGCGACCGAGTCGGACAGGTTGGCGCCCGGGGCGATGCCGATGCCGCCTACTTGCGCGGCGAGCGCGTCGGAGATGTAGTCGCCGTTCAGGTTCAGGGTGGCGATTACGTCATACTCGGCCGGGCGCAGCAGGATCTGCTGCAAGAAGGCGTCGGCGATCACGTCCTTGACGATGATCTCGCGGCCCGTCTTCGGGTTCTTGAACTTGCACCACGGGCCGCCATCGATCAGTGTGGCGCCGAATTCCTTCTGCAGCAGCGCGTAGCCCCAGTCGCGGAAGCCGCCTTCCGTGAACTTCATGATGTTGCCCTTGTGCACCAGGGTCAGCGACGTGCGGTCATTGTCGATGACGTACTGCGCGGCCTTGCGCACCAGGCGCTCGGTGCCTTCGCGCGACACCGGCTTGATGCCGATGGACGAGGTGTTCGGGAAGCGGATCTTCTTCACGCCGAGCTTGGTCTGCAGGAACTGGATCAGTTCCTTGGCCTGCTCGCTTTCGGCCATGTATTCAATGCCGGCGTAGATGTCTTCCGAGTTCTCGCGGAAGATCACCATGTTGGTCTTTTCGGGCTCGCGCACCGGCGAAGGCACGCCCTTGAAGTACGCCACCGGACGCAGGCAGACGTACAGGTCCAGCTGCTGGCGCAGGGCCACGTTGAGCGAACGGATGCCGCCGCCCACGGGCGTGGTCAGCGGACCCTTGATGGACACCACGTAATCCTTGACGACTTCCAGGGTCTCATCGGGCAGCCACACGTCCGGGCCGTAGACCTTGGTGGCCTTCTCGCCGGCATAGACTTCCATCCAGTGGATCTTGCGTTTGCCGCCATAGGCCTTCTGCACCGCCGCGTCGACGACCTTGATCATCACCGGGGTGATGTCGGCGCCCGTGCCGTCGCCTTCGATGTAGGGGACGATGGGCTGATCGGGCACATTCAGCGAGAAATCAGCATTGACCGTGATCTTCTGGCCGCCAGCGGGAACCTTGATATGTTGGTAGGACATGAATGCTCCATTTGCTCCGAGTGGTTTTTCTGCACGCGCCGGCATCGGGAAGTGTCCGTTCCGGCGGGGAAGATCGCCCACGGGAACCGCGCACTGGATGGCCGATAGCAACCAATTCTATATCGCAAAAAGGCCTGCGCGCCTGACGGGCCGCGTGCGGCGGTAAAATAATGCATCTCCAGCCCGAATTCCGCCCCCTCAGATGTTCAATCCTTCCCGCGACCAAGTCCGCGAATTCTTTATCGAAACTTGGCGCAAACACCGCGCTGCCGAAGTGCTGACGCCGCTCGAAGCCATCGCGCTGGACTGGATCATCGAGCATCCCGAGTACCACGGCGACCTGGAAAGTCCCGAGGCCATGACGGCCGAGTACTCGGTGGAAAAGGGCCGCACCAACCCCTTTCTGCACCTTTCCATGCATCTGGCCATCGCCGAGCAGCTGTCCATCGATCATCCGCCCGGGATCCGGAACGCCTACCAGCAACTGGTGGCGCGCAGCGACGCCCACCACGCGGCGCATGAAATCATGGAATGCCTGGGCCAGGTGGTCTGGGAAGCGCAGCGCCTGGGCACCCCTCTGGACAGCGACACCTACATCGATCTGATCCGCCAGCGCGCCAGCCGCTGAGCGCGGCGTCCGCCCAACGAAGAAAAGCCCTCGATCGAGGGCTTTCTTGTTTTCGGGACACGCCAGGACGGCTTACTTGCGCACGCCCAGGTCGCTGGGCTGCGCCGACAGCCATGCCGCCACGTTGGAGATGTCCTGGTCCGACAGCTGGGTCGCGAAAGCGCCCATGATGGGGTTCTTGCGCACGTTGGCGGTGGCCGCGCTGCCGGAAGCGCCGCGCTTGTAGGCCTTCAGGGCGTGGACCAGGTAGTCCGCGTGCTGGCCGGCCAGGGTCGGGTAGGCCGGATCCACGGCCGTCTTGGCGTCCGCGCCATGGCAGGAAGCGCAATTGAATTTGTCGAAGACGGCCTTGCCGGCCGCCAGGTCCTGCGCCTGGGCGGCAACGCCCGTCATGGCCAGGGTCGCGCCCGCAAGGGCAAGCATGTAGCGATTCATGTGTTTGCCCCCTTACTTGAGATTCGAGTAGTACGCGGCGAGGTCGGCGATGTCCTGGTCGGACAGGCTGCCGGCGATGGCGTCCATCGTGGGATGGCTGCGCGCGCCTTTCTTGTACTCGTTGAGGGCGGTTTCGATGTACTTGGCATTCTGCCCAGCGATCATCGGCACGTGGTACAGCTCGGGAAATGTCGCCTTGTAGCCTTCGATGCCGTGGCAACCGATGCACATGGAAACCTTGTCGCGGGCATTCTGGACATTACCGACCACTGCTGCGTCTGCAGCAACAGACTGGCCGGCGATCGCACAGGATGCCATCGCGGCCAACACGGATACCGTGTACTTCAGAGAGGTTCGCAACTTCATTGGAATGGCTCTTCTTGGTATGGCTAAGGACTAGGGCCTGCTCACACGAAAAGGCCCTCGGCAAACACGTTGCGGGTCGAACCCAAAGCAAAACCGCCTGATTGTACGATAATTGCTCAGGATTAATACCTTACGATGGTATTGATCACCGTCAAACCTCAGAAGCCATCAGACCATGTCCGCAGCCCAGTCCGCTACTTCCGCCTCGCCAGACCGCTTCGACGGGACCGACAACTATGTCGCCACCGATGACCTGAAACTCGCCGTCAACGCCGCCCTCACCTTGCAGCGCCCGCTCCTGATCAAGGGCGAACCCGGCACCGGCAAGACCATGCTGGCCGAGGAAGTGGCGCGCGCGCTGGGGTGGCCGCTGCTGCAATGGCACATCAAGTCCACCACCAAAGCCCATCAGGGCCTGTACGAGTACGACGCGGTGTCGCGCCTGCGCGACTCGCAGCTGGGCGACGAAAAAGTCCGCGACATCCGCAACTACATCGTGCAGGGCACGCTGTGGCAGGCCTTCCAGTCGCCAGAGCCGGTAGTGCTGCTGATCGACGAGATCGACAAGGCCGACATCGAATTCCCCAACGACCTGCTGCGCGAGCTGGACCGTATGGAATTCCACGTTTACGAAACGCGCGAGACCATCTCGGCGCGGCATCGTCCGCTGGTCATCATCACGTCCAACAACGAGAAAGACCTGCCTGACGCCTTCCTGCGCCGCTGCTTCTTCCACTACATCCGCTTCCCCGACCGCGAGACCATGCGCGACATCGTGGCCGTGCACTATCCGCACCTGAAGCAGGAAGTGCTGCGCGCCGCGCTGGACACTTTCTTCGCGCTGCGCGACGCGCCGGGCCTGAAGAAAAAACCGTCCACCTCCGAATTGCTGGACTGGCTGCGCCTGCTGCTGGCAGAAGGCTCGACCGCCGCCGAAATCGACGCGCACACGGCCACCGCCGTGCCGCTGATGGCCGGCGCGCTGCTCAAGAACGAGCAGGATGTGCACCTGCTGGAACGCCTGGCGGCCATGACGCGCGGCGGCCAGCGCCGCTGATCCGCCAGCAACCACCGGCGGCCCGCAAATGCTGATCGACTTCTTCTACCACCTCCGGGCGCACAAGCTGCCTGTCTCGGTCAAGGAATACCTGACCCTGGTGGACGCCCTGCGCCAGGACCTCATGGCGCCCACGCTGGACGAGTTCTACTTCCTGGCGCGCGCCACGCTGGTCAAGGACGAGGCGCTCTACGACCGCTACGACAAGGCCTTCGGCGCCTACTACAAAGGCATCGCGGCCGCCCTGCCCCCGGGCAAGGAAATCCCGCTGGACTGGCTCATCAAGCAGTTCGAGAAAAGCCTGACTCCGGAAGAAAAGGCCGCGATCGAAAAGCACGGCTGGGACAAGCTGATGGAGCTCTTCAAGGAGCGCCTGGAAGAACAGAAGGAGCGCCATGCCGGCGGCAGCAAATGGATCGGCACCGGCGGCACCTCGCCTTTCGGCAACGGCGGCTACCACCCCGAGGGCATCCGCGTGGGCGGCGATTCGGCCGGCAACCGCAGCGCGGTCAAGGTCTGGGACATGCGCCAGTTCAAGGACTACGACGATCAGGTCGAACTGGGCACGCGCAACTTCAAGGTGGCGCTGCGCCGCCTGCGGCGCTTCGCAAGGCAAGGCGCGGAAATGGAGCTGGACCTGGACGACACCATCGCCAGCACCGCGCGCAATGCCGGCCACCTGGACCTGCGCATGGTGCCGGAACGCCACAACACCGTGAAGGTGCTGATGCTGCTGGACGTGGGCGGCAGCATGGACGACCACATCGGGCGCGTCGAGGAACTGTTCTCCGCGGCGCGCAGCGAGTTCCGCAATCTGGAGGTCTACTACTTCCACAACTGCCCGTACGAAAGCCTGTGGCAAAGCAACCGCCGACGCCAGAACGAGCGCTTCGATACCTGGGACGTGCTGCGCAAGTACAACCCCGACTGGCGCCTGATCATCGTCGGCGACGCCACCATGAGCCCCTACGAAATCCTGCAGCCGGGCGGCTCGGTAGAGCACTACAACAAGGAGCCCGGCGCCGAATGGATGCGCCGCCTGCTGGACGCGTGGCCCAAATCGGTCTGGCTCAATCCCGAGCCTACCGCCTCCTGGCAGTACCGCCAGTCGATCGCGCTGATGCGCGACATCATGCAGGGCCGCATGTATCCCGTGACGGTCGCCGGCCTGGAACAGGCCATGCGCGTGCTATCGAAGTAGGAAGGCCCGGCGGCGAGGGTTCAGCCGTCGACAGGCTGCTCAGGCGTATCCAGTGTCAGCTGATAAAACGCCAGGTCCAGCCAGCGCCCGAACTTGAAGCCGGCCTCGCGGATGGTGCCTGCATGCTTGAAGCCCAGCTTCTCGTGCAGGCGGATGCTGCCCTGGTTGCTCGCATCGATGCCGCCGACCAGCACGTGCACCTGATTGGCGCGTGCCCGCTGGATCAGCACCTGCATCAGCGCCTCGCCCAAACCCAGTCCGCGAAAGCGTCCGTCCACATACACGGAGTGTTCCACCGAGTACTTGAAGGCGGGCCAGGCGCGGAAGGTGCCGTAGCTGGCGAAGGCCATCAGTTCGCCGGCGGCGTTCTCGTACCCCACCACCGGGAAACCGCCCTGCTGCTTGGCCTGGAACCAGCCTTGCATCGCCTCGCGCGGCCGCGGCTTGTAGTCGTACAGCGCGGTGGAATTGACGATGGCTTCGTTGAGTATGGCCAGGATCTGGTCGGCATGACGTTCATGCGTGCAATCGACCAGGGTTGCGCCATCCGGCGCGCGGGTTTCGGCGTGCGTAGTCATGGCGCAAATTGTAGCGAGCCGCAGGGCCCTGCGGCTATTGGGTTGGCGGCCGCTCCAGGCAAAAAAAACCGGCGAAGCCGCCGGTTCAGGTAGGTGTTGCCGCTTCTGGCCACTCTCAGGCGGCGCGGCTCTCCGCAGATCGATTGGCGGCCGGTTCGCGGCGCAGGCCAGGACACTGACGCCAGGCGAGCTCGTCCGCATCCATGTCCAGATCGAACAGGTCGTTGGCGGCGGGCCAGGGATGGCTGCGAGCCGCCGCGCCTTCCATTTCCAGCACATGCCCGGCAAAGCCCCGTGGCGAGCCACCGCACTCCGCAAAATATCGTTGTGTGCTCAAGTCCACCACATAGGTGGTCATGTCATGGGTCAGTATGGCCACGAATTGGCCGTCATCACTGGCATAGGCGTACTGAAACTGTCCTTTGATCCCGTCGCCGCTCAAGGAGCTGCCGGTCAATTGGGACAAGGCACGCGTGACGATCTCGGTCAGCATGGGTCGTTCCTCCGGTAAATGCGCCGGCACGATGCCGGCGGCGAAGGCGCGAACGACAAGCACCGACGCCGCGTAAGAGACGGCGTCTGGCGTTGGACGGGAAGCCTGTGGGCGGGCTGTCGCGCATCCCGTCAGCAACTGGTACTGCGTCCTGAAAAGCTTACACCCGCGGGCCGGCATACCCCAAATCAGCCCGGCAATTCGCCATGCTGCAATGCAGCATTTCGGATTGACGGCGCTTCCAGCGCTTTATGCCGCCGCGACCGGCGTGGCGCCTGCATCTGCGTCACCATTTTTTCGTCCACGCCAGTCCTCGCGACCAATCCGGTACAGCACATGCCGGCACAGCGGATGTCCCGGCGGGACGGCAGGATGGTCGAAACCATCCGGATCTTCCTTCATGCCCAGGCGGTCCATCACCGCGCGCGAGCGCAGGTTGCCCGTGGCCGTGAAGGCCACGATCTGGTCCAGCCCCACCTGCTCGAACCCCGCCCGCAAAGCTGCCTCGGCCGCCTCGCTGGCGTAGCCCTTGCCCCAGTGCCGCTGCGCCAGGCGCCAGCCTATCTCCACGCCAGGCGCGAATGGCAGAGTGGGCGCCAGCGGCTTGATGCCGACAAAGCCGATAAAGGGAGCCACCTCCGGCGCCTCCACGGCCCAGAAGCCCCAGCCGTGCTCGTCGATGCCAGCAGCCAGCCGGTCGGCGAGCGCATCGCTTTCCTGTGCGCTCAGCGGCAACAGGTACTCGGTGACGCGAGGATCCTGGTTCAGCGCCGCGAAAGGTTCGCGGTCGGCGGCACGCCATTGGCGCAGCACCAGGCGCGGCGTTTCGACTTCCAGGGATAGAGACATGACGGACATCCTTGCTTGCGGTCCCGGGCCATGCGTCGCGGAGAAAGCCGCCCCGCAGCCCCTGAACCATTGCCAACGTATACACTCCAACGGATTCTGCCATGCCAAAGGAATTGTCTGCCATGCGCCTGTCCCTATCGAAGCTGCCGCGCCCGCTGGGCGTGCTGCTGTTTTCCTCCTTCCTGGCCTTTCAGGCCGGCGCCGCCAGCCTGCCGGCCGGCGTCTCGGAGGCCGCCTCGATTGAAGGCATCACCGAATACCGCCTGGCCAACGGCCTGAGAGTGCTGCTGGTTCCCGACGAATCCAAGCCGTCCACCACCGTCAACATGACCTACCTGGTGGGCTCGCGCAACGAGAACTACGGCCAGACCGGCATGGCGCACCTGCTGGAGCACATGCTGTTCAAGGGCACCTCCACCACCCGCAACGCCATGGGCGAGTTCTCGCGCCGCGGCTTGCAGGCCAACGGTTCGACCTCCAGCGACCGCACCAACTATTTCGCCAGCTTCGCCGCCAACCCCGAAACCCTCAAGTGGTACCTGGGCTGGCAGGCCGACGCCATGGTCAATTCCCTGATCGCCAAGGAAGACCTGGACTCGGAAATGACCGTGGTCCGCAATGAAATGGAAAGCGGCGAAAACAGTCCCTTCCGCATCCTGATGCAGAAGATGCAGTCGGCGGCCTTCCAGTGGCACAGCTACGGCAAGAACACCATCGGCGCCCGCTCCGACGTCGAGAATGTGGACATCGGCCAGTTGCGCGCCTTCTATCATGAGTACTACCAGCCCGATAACGCCGTGCTGATCGTGGCGGGCAAGTTCGACCCGCAGGCGACGCTGGCCGATATCGAGGAAACGCTGGGCAAGCTGCCCAAGCCCGAGCGCAAGCTGCCGCCCGAGTACACCGTCGAACCCGCTCAGGACGGCGAGCGTTCCGTGACCCTGCGCCGCACTGGCGGCACGCCGCTGGTCGCGGCGATGTACCACATCCCGGCCGCCGGCAGCGCCGATTTCGTGCCGCTGGACCTGGCCGCCACCATCCTGGCCGACACGCCCTCGGGCCGTCTCTACCACGCCCTGGTCCCGACCAAGCTGGCCTCCGGCGTGTTCGGCTTCACCATGGAAAACCTGGATCCGGGCCTGGCGATGTTCGCCGCCCAGCTGACGCCGGGCAAGAGCCTGGACGCCGCCATGAAGGCGCTGACCGGCACGCTGGAATCCCTGGGCAAGAAGCCGTTCACCCAGCAGGAGCTGGACCGCGCCCGCAGCAAGTGGCTGACCGCCTGGGAACAGACCTACAGCGATCCTGAACAGGTCGGCGTGGCGCTGTCCGAGGCCATCGCCGCCGGCGACTGGCGCCTGTTCTTCCTGCAGCGCGACCGCGCCCGCAAGGCCACGCTGGCCGACGTGCAGCGCGCCGCGACCACCTATCTGGTCCAGAGCAACAGCATCGAAGGCCGCTACATTCCGACCGAAAAGCCGCTGCGCGCGCCGCAGGAGCAGCGCGTGGATCTGACGGCCGTCTTCAAAGACTACAAGGGCGACCCCGACTTCAAGGCCGCCTCGGCCTTCGATCCCACGCCCGAGAACATCGACAAGCTGACGCAACGCAAGAAGCTGGACCTGTCCAACGGTACGGTCCAGCTGGCGCTCCTGCCCAAGGCCACCCGCGGCAACCGGGTGCAGGCGCAGATGCTGATCCAGTTCGGCAATGAAAAAGACCTGCTCGGCCAACGCGTGAACTCCAGCGCCGTGGCCGACCTGCTGACCCGCGGCACGGCCAAGCTGTCGCGCCAGGACATCCAGGACCGCCTGGACAAGCTGCAGGCGGAACTGGGCTTCAGCGGCGGCGGCACCACGCTCAAGATTGCCATGTCGACCAAGGGCGAAAACCTGCCCGAACTCACCGCCCTGGCGCTGGACATCGTGCGCAACGCCAACTTCCCCAAGGAACAGCTCGAGGAATACCAGCGCCAGCTCGAAACCTCGATCCAGAACGCCATGACCGAACCTTCGGCCTTGGCCGGCCGCGCGCTGGCGCGCCAGGACAACCCGTGGCCCGCCAATGACCTGCGCTACGTGCCGACCTTCGAGGAATCGCTGGCGGGCATACGCGGACTGAACCGCGACGCCCTGGTCAAGTTCCACTCCAAGTTCTACGGCGCCGGCGACATCGAGTATTCGGCAGTGGGCGATTTCGAGCCGGCGGCGGTGGAAAACGCGCTCAAGACCGGACTGGCCGGCTGGAAGAAGGCGCCCGCCTACACCCGCGTGCCCAACCCGTACCGCGACATTCCCGCCAAGCAGTTCGACATCGAAACGCCGGACAAGGCCAATGCCTTCTACATCTCGCGCATGCCGCTGAAGCTGCAGGACACGGACGCGGACTACGCCGCGCTGTACCTGGCCAACTACCTGTTCGGCGCCTCCGAAACCTCGCGCCTGTGGAACCGCGTGCGCGAAACCGAAGGCCTGTCGTACAACGTGCGCAGCTCGCTGTCGGTCTCGTCGTTCGAACCCTCCGCCAGCTGGACCATGTACGCCATCTACGCCCCGCAAAACCGCGAGCGCCTGGAAAAGGCGATCGGCGAGGAACTGGCGCGGGTACTGAAGGACGGTTTCTCGGACAAGGAGATCTCGGATGGCATCACGGCCCTGCTGAACTACCGCAACCTGGCCCGCGCCCAGGATGACGTGCTGGCAAGCACCTGGCTGGACTACATGCAACGCGGCCGCACTTTCGCCTGGTCGGCCGAGATGGACAAGAAGATCTCCGCGCTGACCGCCGAATCGGTCAATGCGGCCATGCGCAAGAGCCTGCGCGCGGACGGTTTCAGCACGGCGGTTGCCGGCGACTTCAAGAAGAAGACCGCACCCTGAGCCTCCCCGTTTCCCTGCAAAGCCCCGCTACGGCGGGGCTTTTTTCGCCTGGCCGCCCTGAGTCAGTTCACCAAAACTCACAGGGACACCCCTCGACTATGCCAAAAATGGACGAAATCATAAAAGCGAACATGATTACTCGATTATTTGGAAAGATGTTTTCAAGATATACGGGTTTATCCCAGGTGAGATAACGAGCAGAATTCAGTCATCGGGAACAAACAACGAACCACGACGGAAGGCCGCCGGATTCGGTCCCAAACCAAGACGAATTGGAGGTCCACCATGAAAACCCTAACCACCACCCTGCTGCTATCCCTGGCCCTGGTTGGCGTTGGCGCCCAAGCCGCCGGCGCGGAACAAGCCAAGAGCAGCGCCCAGGTCGCCACCGAACTGCAGCAAGCCAAGATCAGCGGCCAGTACACCTTCGGCGAGCTGGACTATCCGCCCGCCCTGCCCCAGACCACCAGCCTGAGCTCGCAGGAAGTGCAAGCCCAGCTGCAACAAGCCAAGATCAGCGGCCAATACACGTTTGGCGAACTGGAATACCCGGCGGCTGTGTCCGCCCCCGCCAGCGCCATGACGCGCGCTGACGTCCAGCAGGAACTGGCGCAAGCCAAGGCCAGCGGCCAATACACGTTCGGCGAACTCGAGTACCCGCCGATCACCCGGTGAGCTGCTTGCTGTGGCCCGGCCGGCCTCGGACGGCATCATGGTTTGAGGCCGGTTTTTTACCGGCGACAGCAGCGGTCGATGTAGCAGTAGAAGTAGCGGTAGAAGCTGAAGTTTGAAGTTGAAGTTGATGCAGCAGTTGCAGTAACCGCAGTAGCAATAGCAGTGATCGCAGTTGTAGTAGCAGCACCAGGACCGCGGCTCGCGCCGCGGTCTTTTCATTTGCGCACGCCATCTTCCCGCAACGGCGCCTTTGCTTTATCCCAAGACGAAAAAAAGGCCGCGACAACGTCGCGGCCTTCTTGCTTGCATCAGGCGATTCAGCTGAAGAATTCCTTCACCCGGTCGGTCCAGGACTTGCTTTGCGGCGAATGGCGGTCGCCGCCATCGTTCAGCGAAGCCTCGAACTGGCGCAGGATGTTCTTCTGGTCGTCGCTCAGGCGCACCGGCGTTTCCACCACCACATGGCAGTAGAGATCGCCCGGGTAGCTGCCGCGCACGCCGCGGATGCCCTTGCCGCGCAGGCGGAAGGTCTTGCCGGACTGCGTGCCTTCGGGGATCGAGATCTCGGCCTTGCCGCCCAGCGTCGGCACCTGAAGCTCGCCGCCCAACGCCGCCGACGTGAACGGGATGGTCAGTTCGCAGTGCAGGTCGTCGCCGTCGCGCTGGAAGATCTTGTGCTGCTTGATGTGGATTTCCACATACAGGTCGCCCGGAGGGCCGCCGTTGATGCCCGGCTCGCCGTTGCCGCTGGAGCGGATGCGCATGCCGTCGTCGATGCCGGCCGGAATCTTGACCTGCAGCGTCTTGTTGCGGCGGATGCGGCCCACGCCATCGCAGGCAGGGCACGGATCGGTGATTTCCTTGCCGTTGCCGTGGCAGGTCGGGCAGGTCTGCTGCACGCTGAAGAAACCCTGCTGCATGCGCACGGCGCCGGAGCCGCCGCAAGTGCGGCAGGTCTTGGGCGAGGTGCCGGCCTTGGCGCCGGAACCGTGGCAGGTGTCGCAGTGTTCCCAGCTGGGCACGCGGATCTCGGTGTCGAAGCCGGCCGCGGCCTGCTCCAGCGTGATTTCCAGCGCGTACTTCAGGTCGGCGCCGCGGTAGACCTGCGGGCCGCCGCCACGGCGGCCACCGCCACCGCCGCCGCCGAAGATTTCACCAAAGATGTCGCCGAAGGCGTCGGCGAAACCGCCGCCCATGCCCCCGCCCATGCCGGCGGAGTTGGGGTCCACGCCCGCATGGCCGTAGCGGTCGTAGGCGGCGCGCTTCTGATCGTCACCCAGGACCTCGTAGGCTTCCTTGGCTTCCTTGAACTTCTCTTCGGCTTCTTTGCTGTCCGGGTTGCGGTCCGGATGGTACTTCATGGCCAGCTTTCGATAGGCCTTCTTGAGGTCGTCGTCCGAAGCGTTCTTCGCAACGCCCAAGACTTCGTAATAGTCACGTTTTGCCATGATCCGTGGGCTCGAAAACGAGCCTTCTTTTCAGTGCTACAGAATGAGTACGCCCGGTAGGCGGATTTCTCCGGCTACCGGGCGGCAGAGGCAGGTCAGCGCCCGGCCATTATTGGTCGCGCTTGACTTCCTTGAAGTCGGCGTCGACGACATTGTCGTCCACCGGCTTCGCGTTATCGGCCGCTTGCTGCTGGCCGGCGGCTTGCTGCGCCTGCATGTCGGCGTACATCTTTTCGCCCAGCTTCTGCGAAACCGTCGACAGGGCTTCCACCTTGGCGTCGATCGCGGCCTTGTCGCCGTCCTTCAGCGTGTCTTCCAGTTCCTTGATGGCGGCTTCGATGCCTTCCTTTTCGGAAGCCTCGAGCTTGTCGCCATACTCGGTCAACGACTTGCGGGTGGCATGCACCAGCGCATCGGCCTGGTTGCGCGACTGAGCCAGTTCGGCGACGCGGTGATCTTCCTCGGCGTTGGCCTCGGCATCCTTGACCATACGCTGGATCTCGTCTTCCGACAGACCCGAGTTGGCCTTGATGGTGATCTTGTTTTCCTTGCCGGTGCCCTTGTCCTTGGCGGACACGTGCAGGATGCCGTTGGCGTCGATGTCGAACGTGACTTCGATCTGCGGCATGCCGCGGGGCGACGGCGGGATCCCTTCGAGGTTGAACTCGCCCAGGGCCTTGTTGCCCGCGGCAATTTCGCGCTCGCCCTGGAACACCTTGATCGTCACGGCCGGCTGGTTGTCGTCAGCGGTCGAGAAGGTCTGCGAGAACCGGGTCGGGATGGTCGTGTTCTTCTGGATCATCTTGGTCATCACGCCGCCCAGGGTTTCGATGCCCAGGGACAGGGGGGTGACGTCCAGCAGCAGCACGTCCTTGCGGTCGCCCGACAGCACGGAACCTTGAATGGCGGCGCCAGCGGCGACGGCTTCATCGGGGTTCACGTCCTTGCGCGGATCCTTGCCGAAGAATTCCTTCACCTTTTCCTGGACCTTGGGCATGCGGGTCATGCCGCCGACCAGGATCACGTCGTCGATGTCGGAAACCTTCACGCCGGCGTCCTTGATGGCCACGCGGCAAGGCTCGATCGTGCGTTCGACCAGCTCTTCGACCAGCGCTTCCAGCTTGGCGCGGGTGATCTTCAGGTTCAGGTGCTTCGGACCCGAGGCGTCCGCCGTGATGTACGGCAGGTTGATTTCGGTCTGTTGCGTCGAGGACAGCTCGATCTTGGCCTTTTCGGCCGCTTCCTTCAGGCGCTGCAGGGCCAGCACGTCCTTGGACAGATCAACGCCTTGTTCCTTCTTGAACTCGGCAATGATGTAGTCGATGATGCGCTGGTCGAAGTCTTCGCCGCCCAGGAAGGTGTCGCCGTTGGTCGACAGCACTTCGAACTGCTTTTCGCCATCCACATCGGCGATTTCGATGATGGACACGTCGAACGTGCCGCCGCCCAGGTCATACACAGCGATCTTGCGGTCGCCCTTTTCGGTCTTGTCCAGGCCGAACGCCAGCGCCGCGGCGGTGGGTTCGTTGATGATGCGCTTGACTTCCAGACCAGCGATGCGGCCGGCGTCCTTGGTGGCCTGGCGCTGGCTGTCGTTGAAGTAGGCGGGCACGGTAATGACGGCCTCGGTCACTTCTTCGCCCAGGTAGTCCTCGGCGGTCTTCTTCATCTTGCGCAGCACGTCGGCCGACACTTGGGGAGGCGCCATCTTCTTGCCGCGCACTTCCACCCAGGCGTCGCCGTTGTCGGCCTTGACGATGGCATAGGGCATCAGGTTGATGTCCTTCTGCACCGCCTTTTCTTCGAACTTGCGGCCGATCAGGCGCTTCACCGCGTACAGGGTGTTGCGCGGGTTGGTCACAGCCTGGCGCTTGGCCGGCGCGCCGACCAGGGTCTCGCCATCGTCCATGTAGGCGACGATGGAGGGGGTGGTGCGAGCGCCTTCCGCGTTTTCAATGATTTTGACCTGCCCGCCGTCCATGACAGCCACGCAGCTGTTGGTCGTGCCCAGGTCAATGCCAATAATCTTGCTCATGGTCGGTTACCTTGATTGAATCTATGAAAATAGGGAGAAACTTCTTGTCCCCACATAACTGGGGCTGTCCGCAGGGTTTTTCAAGACGCCTGGCCGGAATTTTCTGCAGCCGGCTCCTGCAAGCGGCGCATGGCCGCCGTGAACTGCGGCAAGCCAGGCCAGCCCGTGATTCGGCCCAGCCGCTTCCCGGCGCGGTACAGCACAAAAGTGGGGACGCCATGCAGGGAAAAGCGCCTTCCCAGCGCTTCGTCCGCGTAGACGTCCGCCTCGAACCAGGTCAGGCCCAGTCCCAGCAGCGTTTCCTGATGCAGCAGGGCCGCCTGCTTGAAAAGATTGCAGTTGTAGCAATCCTGGCCCCACAGAAACACGCAGCGCAGATCCGTCCCCGGCGCCTGAACCACCGCCTCGTCGAATCCCGCGGTGTCGACATGACGCATGCCGAACACCTGGAAAACCTGGGCGGGGTCGAACCGGGGATCCGTCATGGCGCGCGGCCTGTTCAGCCCTGGCCGGCGGACACCACCACCAAGGCCGGGCGCAGGGTCCGGTCGGCGATGGCATAACCCTTCTGCAGCAGCTGCACCACGGTATTGGCGGGCTGCTCGGCGGGTATGGACGAAATGGCCTGATGCTGGTGCGGGTCGAACTTGTCGCCCTGCACCGGCGCGATTTCCTTGAGCAGATTGCGCTCGAAGCCGGCCGTCAATTGCTTGAGCGTCACTTCCACGCCCTCGCGCAGCGTTTCAACGGTCTGGTCAGGCTGGGCCAGCGCGGCTTCCAGGCTGTCCTTGACCGGGACCAGGCTTTCGGCGAAAGACTCGATGCCGAACTTGCGCGCCTTGGACACGTCTTCCTGGGCGCGGCGGCGCACGTTCTCGGCTTCGGCCCGGATGCGCAGAAGCTGGTCCTGCTGCTCGTTGACGGTAGCCTGGGCGGCGTCCAGCTGGGCGCGCAACTCGTTCAGCTCGGCCTGCATGGCGTCCTCGGCGGCGGAGGCCGCATCGGCGTTCTGGCCGACTTCGGGCGTCTGGTCTACAGGCTCGTTGGGTGCCGTCATGGGGAATCCTCCAAAAAGAATGGCTTTCGCAGACATGAATGGGGGCCAATACCCCTATTTCAAGCCCGGGAAAGCAAATATTCCCTGACGGCACCGGGCAGCAGAGGCAGTCTGAATGTACTCAAAAACCCGCCCAATTTCCGCCAAATGCCGTCAAATCTAAGACTGCAAGCATAGATTCGGCGTTTTCCACCGCCATCCGGCAAACGGCGGACACCTGCCGCGGCTAGCTACTTCACTTCTTGTGCGGTTGCGCGGGCGCGACCGGGTCGCTGGCGGGAAAGCTGTCCTTCAGGGCGCGGTCCACGGCCCGATCCTCGTCGGGCTCGGGGCTGATCGCGATGGGATCGCTGGCGGGAAAAGTCTCGGCGAGCGCCTCGTCCAGTTCGTGTTCCACCTGATCTTCGTCCACAGGGGTGCTGACCTGCCCCTTTTTAACGATCTTGCCAGTCTTGGGATCATGGTGCATGCGCCTTCTCCTTCAAGTCCGTGATTTGCGTGGGCCACCCCTGCAAGTGGCGTGCCACCAGGTCGGCCAGCCCTGCGATCCAGGCCGGATCGTCGTTGATCGCCGGGATGTAGCGGAAGCGCTTGCCGCCGGCCCCGATAAAGGCGTCGCGGCACTCCAGGCTGATCTCTTCCAGGGTTTCCAGACAGTCTGCCACAAAACCCGGACACACCACATCGACCTCGGTCACGCCTGCCGCGGCCAGCGCCTTCAGGGTGGGTTCGGTGTAAGGCTCCAGCCAACGGGCGGTGCCGAAGCGGCTCTGGAAGGTCACCTCGATCTGCTCACGCGGCAGCGACAGGCGCTGGCCCAGCAGGCGCGCGGTCTCCATGCAATCGCGGTAGTACGGGTCGCCCAATTCGATCGAATAACGCGGCAGGCCATGGAAGCTCATGACCAGCTTCTGCGGCTTGCCGTGTTCCTGCCAATAGCGCTCGATCCGGCCGGCCAGCGCGTCCAGGTAGGCCGGTTCTTCGTGGAAGCGCTTGATGAAGCGCAGTTCGGGCTGGTCGCGCAAGCGGCCGGCGTGGCGGGTGACCGCGTCCACCACCGTGGCGGTGGTGCTGGCGGCGTACTGGGGATAGAGCGGTACGGTCAGAATGCGTTCGCAGCCCTGCTTGCGCAGGCGCGAGATGGCGTCGGGGATCGAAGGATTGCCGTAGCGCATGCCCAGCTCCACCACGGCGTCGATGCCGGCCTCGGCCAGGGCGGCGCGCACGCCGTCGGCCTGGCGCTGGCTGTACACCATCAGCGGCGAACCTTCCTTTAGCCAGACGCCGGCGTAGCGCGGCTCCAGCTTCTTGGGCCGCGAGGTCAGGACCAGGCAATGCAGGATGGGCTTCCACAGATAGCGCGGGATCTCGATCACGCGCGGGTCCGACAGGAACTCGCCCAGATACTTGCGTATGTCCTGCTTGCCCGGGCTGTCTGGCGTGCCCAGGTTCACCAGCAGCACACCGACCTTGCCCGGCCCGCGCGGCGCGGGGTCTTCGTCGAAGGGATCCTCCTGCTCGGGTTCCGGCAGATAACGCTCAGGCCACAGGTACTTGAACAGGCGAAGAAACACAAACACTCCCCTTCCTCCGCGAGGAGGACGTAGCTTCGGATAGACCTACTGGTTATGGCTGAGGGCGTTGGACAGCAAGCGCGCCGTGATATCCACGATGGGAATGACGCGTTCATAGGACATGCGGGTGGGGCCGATGACGCCCAGCGTGCCCACGACCTTGCCGTCCACGCCATAAGGCGCGGTGATGACCGAGACCTCTTCCATCGGCACCAGCTGCGAATCGCCGCCGATGTAGATCTGCACGCCCTGGGCGCGGGTGGACACGTCCAGCAGCTGCAACAGGTCGGTCTTTTTCTCGAACAGCGAGAACATCTTGCGCAGGCGGTCCATGTCGGACGCGATGTCGGTCACGTCCAGCAGCTTGCGCTCGCCGGAGATGACCATGGCGTCGCCGTCCTCGGCGGCTTCCGCGCTGGCTTCGACCGCGGCCTGCATCAGCCGCGAGATATCTTCGCGCAGCTGCGCCAGTTCGGTCGACAGCGTCTGCCGCACCGCATTGAAGGACTTGCCGGCGAAGTGCATGTTGAAGAAATTGCCGGCTTCCAGCAATTCCGCCTCGGCGTAGTCGCGCTGGACGAAAAGAATGCGGTTCTGGACGTCGCCGTCGGGCGTGACGATGATGAGCAGCACGCGCTTGTCGGACAGGCGGATGAATTCGATCTGGCGGAACACCTGGGCGCGCTTGGGCGTCAACACCACCCCCGCGAACTGGGTCAGGTTGGACAGCAGCGCCGCCGCCGCGTTGACGGCCCGGGTGGGTTCGGCGGCCGCCAGCATCTCGCCCATGTTGTGCGGCTCGAGCTGGTAGGACTGCACCGCCAGCAGCGAATCGACGAACATGCGGTAACCCCGCGGCGTGGGAACGCGGCCGGCCGAGGTGTGCGGGCTGTGGATCAGTCCCAGTTCTTCGAGATCCGACATCACATTGCGGATCGTGGCCGGGGACAAGTCGAATACTTTCGATAGCGTCCGCGAGCCGACTGGCTGCCCATCGGCGATATAGCGTTCGATCAACGCTTTCAGTAGTGCGCGTGCGCGGTCATCCATAACAAGTATTTTAGGGAATCTTTTTCAATTGAGGCGATTTTTGTCCCGCAAGCACATATGCGGCCCCATATAATCGGCTAAACCGCCCATTCCGGGCAGGTTTCGGCTTCTGGTCCGGCCTTTTTTGATACGCAAGCAGCCATGCATTTTCCTACCGTAGCCCTGATCGGCAGATACCAGGACACCGGCCTGGACACACCGCTGAGAGCACTGGCCCACGCGCTGACGCAAGCGGGCCGGCAAGTGCTCATCGATGCGGACACGGCGCGCAATACCGGATTGACCGAATACCCCGTCGCTACGCTCGAGGAAATCGGCAAGACCGCGTCGCTGGCCGTGGTCATGGGCGGCGATGGTACCGTGCTGGGCGCAAGCCGCCACCTCGCGCCCTACGGCATGCCGCTGGTCGGCATCAACCACGGCCGCCTGGGTTTCATCACCGACATCGCGCTGCAGGACGCGCACGCTGCACTGGCGCGCGTGCTCGAAGGCAGCTTCCAGATCGAAGAACGCATGCTGCTGGAAGGCAGCGTGTGGCGCGGCGACCAGAAGATGTATTCCGCATCCGCCCTGAACGACGTGGTGCTGAACCGCGCGGGACGCGGCGGCATGATCGAAGTGCGGGTGGAGCTGGACGGCGCCTTCATGTACACGCAGCGCGCCGACGGCCTGATCATCGCCACGCCCACGGGCTCCACCGCGTACGCGCTGTCGGCCAACGGCCCCATCCTGCATCCCGGCATGAATGCCATGGTGCTGGTGCCCGTGGCGCCGCAAACGCTGTCCAACCGCCCCATCGTCATTCCCGATTCCGGCGTGCTGAACATGACGCTCACGGCCATGGGCCGCGTCGAAGTCGGGGCCAGCGTGCATTTCGACATGCAGACCTGGTCCGACCTGCAGCCGGGCGACCGTATCGTCGTGCAGCGCGCCCCCTATACCATCCGCTTCGTGCATCCCGAAGGCTACAGTTTCTTCTCCACCCTGCGCCGCAAGCTGCACTGGAACCTGATGCCCGAAGCCTCCGACAACGTAGAGTAGTAAGCGCCCCGACATGCTGCGCACCCTGCATATCCGCGACTTCGTCATCGTCGAACAGACCGAGATCCATTTCGGCCCCGGCTTCAGCGTCTTTTCCGGCGAAACCGGCGCGGGCAAATCCATACTGGTGGACGCGCTGGCGCTCGCGCTGGGCGAACGCGGCGACGCCAGCATGCTGCGCGAAGGCGCGCCGCGCGCCGACATCACCGCGGTCTTCGACACGCCCAAGGGGCTGGTCGCGTGGCTGCAAGAGCGCGAGATCGACGCCGACGCTGAGCTGTCGCTGCGCCGCGTCATCGACGCCCAGGGCCGCAGCCGCGCCTACATCAACGGCACGCCGGCCACCGTGGCGCAATTGCGCGAACTGGGCGACAGCCTGGTCGACATCCACGGCCAGCATGCGCACCAAAGCCTGATGCGCGCCGACGCCCAGCGCGACCTGCTGGACGCCCACGGCGGCCATGGCGAACTGCGCAACGCGGTCGGCCAGGCCTGGAAGCAATGGCGCGCGCTGGCGCGCCAGCTGGAAGCCGCAGAAAAGGACGCCGCCAGCCTGGCCACCGAACGCGACCGCCTGCAATGGCAAGTCGACGAACTCGACCAGTTGAACCTCGGCCCCGACGAATGGGACGCGCTGCAGTCCGAACACACGCGCCTGTCGCACTCGCAATCGCTGCTGGACGGCGCCACGCAGATCATTGACGCCCTCGACGGCGAAGGCGACTCCGCGCACCACCGGCTCACGTCTGCCAACCACCGCATCCAGCAGATGCTGCGCCATGACCCCGGCCTGCAAGGCGTGCACGATGAACTGGAATCGGCGCGCATCGCCATCAGCGAGGCCGTGTCGGACCTGAACAACTACGTCAGCCGCGTCGACCTCGATCCGCAGAGACTTGTGGCTGTCGAGGCGCGCCTGGGCCTGGTGTTCGAAACCGCCCGCAAATTCCGTGTCGAGCCCGACGCGCTTTGCGAGCTGCGCGACACGCTGCATGCGCAGCTCAAGGCGCTGCAGGCCGCGGGCGACATCGATGCCCTGCGCGCCCAGGCACAGGCCGCGCAGGCGCAGTACGACGCCGGCGCGGCGAAATTGACGACGGCGCGCCGCAAGGTCGCCAAGGACCTGGGCAAGCAGGTCACGCAGGCCATGCAGACGCTGGCCATGCAGGGCGGCAAGTTCGAGCCCACCCTGGCCGCATCGGCGCCCTCCGCGCATGGCAACGAGCAGGTCGAATTCCTGGTGGCCGGCCATGCCGGCACCACGCCGCGCCCGCTCGCCAAGGTGGCCTCAGGCGGCGAACTGTCGCGGATCTCGCTGGCGCTGTCCGTCATCGCCAGCCGCGCCGCGCGCGTGCCCACGCTGATCTTCGACGAAGTCGACAGCGGCGTCGGCGGCGCGGTGGCCGAGGCCGTCGGCAAGCTGCTGCGCGAACTCGGCGAACGCCATCAGGTCCTGTGCGTGACCCATCTGCCCCAGGTCGCGGCCTGCGCCAACAACCAGTTCCTGGTCAGCAAGGCCGAATCGCGCGGCGCGACCCGTTCCAGCATCGAAGAGCTGGACGCCCCCGCCCGCGTCGAGGAAATCGCGCGCATGCTGGGCGGCATCAAGCTCACCGCGACCACCCGCGAACATGCCCGCGAAATGCTGGCAGGCTTCGGACAGGACTGAAAGGCTCCCTCCGCTCCCGCCAACAACGCCGGGGCGGGTCTGATTTCATCTCGCACACAAAAAAAGCCCCTTCAACCTGAAGGGGCTTTGGATCTCGCATACCCGCTGCGAGCGTAGCCGCGGGCTGGACTACCGGGCCGGGATCAGCGGCCCTTCATGCAGCTGCCGCAAATGCCGTACAACACCATGGCGTGGCTTTCCAGCGCGAAGGCGTTGTCCTTGGCAATCTTTTGCTGACGCTTTTCGATCTCGGGGTCCGAAAACTCGACCACCTTGCCGCAGTTCGTGCAGATCAGGTGATCGTGATGATCGCCGTCGTTGAGCTCGAACACCGCCTTGCCGCTGTCGAACTGGCTGCGGGCAAGAATGCCGGCCTGTTCGAACTGGGTCAGGACGCGGTAGACGGTGGCCAGCCCGATTTCGACGTTTTCGCCGATCAGGGCGCGATAGACGTCTTCGGCGCTCAGGTGCCGTTGATCCGATTTCCGGAAAATATCAAGAATTTTCAGGCGGGGGAACGTCGCCTTCAAACCCATGTTCTTCAGTTCGCTTTGGTCGCTCATGGTGTAATCGCTCTCCGTCCGCGTTGGCATGGGCAGGATAGGTTCACCGCGAGCCGGCTCACCGAAATCATGCCGCCACGCGGAACTATCCTTATGAAACCTTTATGATAACGGTTTTGTCTGCTTCCAAATAATAGGGGCGCGTAGTGTCCATGATTGCACGAATTCCCTCCCGCTCGCTGAAGACCGGCCTGGCGGTGGCCGCCCTGGCCGTCGCCCTGGCCGGATGCTCGGGGGACAAGTGGGGCTTCCCCTACAAAGCCGGCGTCCAGCAAGGAAACTGGATCACCCAGGAGCAGGTGGCCCTGCTGCAGCCCGGCATGACGCGCGAACAGGTGCGCTTCGCCCTCGGCAGCCCGACGCTGACCAGCGTGCTGCACGCCAACCGCTGGGACTACCCCTACTACTACAAGCCCGGTTACGGCGACGCCCAGGAGCGCAAATTCACGGTCTGGTTCGAAAACGACCGCCTGACCCGCTGGGAAGGCGACAAGCAGCCTGACCTGCAGCCATACCAGATCAATACGCCCAACGCCGTCGCCGACGAAAAGGCGGACAAGCGCCTCACGGAGGACGAAGCCCGCCAGAAGGAAGAGGAAGACCAGCGCAAGCGCGACGCCGCCGCACCGGTCAGCCCTCTCAACCAGTATCCTGGCCAGCCGGGCAACGCCCCCGAGCCGCTCAAGTAACACCAAGGACTATCCATGCGTATTGCAATTGCCGGCGCCAGCGGCCGGATGGGCCAGATGCTGATCGAAGCCGTCCTGAACGCCTCCGGGCTGCAGCTCGCCGTGGCGCTCGACCGCCAGGGCTCGGCCGCGCTGGGCCAGGATGCCGGCGCGCCCTTGGGCAAGCAGACCGGCGTGGCCATCACCGATGATCTCGACGCACTGGCCCAGGCCGACTGCCTGATCGACTTCACCCGTCCGGAAGGCACGCTCGAACACCTGCAGGCCTGCGTCAAGCACGGCGTGAACGCCGTCATCGGCACCACCGGTTTCGACGACAACGGCCGCGCCGAGATCGAAGTCGCCGCCCAGAAGATCGGCATCGTCTTCGCGCCCAACATGAGCGTGGGCGTCAACGCCACGCTCAAGCTGCTGGACATGGCCGCGCGCATCCTGAACTCCGGCTACGACGTCGAAGTGTTCGAAGCGCACCACCGCAATAAGGTCGACGCGCCCTCGGGCACCGCGCTGAAAATGGGCGAAACCATCGCTTCGGCCTGGAACGTGGCCCTGCCGGACGTCGCCACCTGGAGCCGGCACGGCGATACCGGCGTGCGCAAACCCGGCACCATCGGTTTCTCCGTACTGCGCGGCGGCGACATCGTCGGCGACCACACCGTGTCCTTCTGCGGCATCGGCGAACGCATCGAGATCACGCACCGCTCGGCCAGCCGCGCCACCTACGCGGAAGGCGCCCTGCGCGCCGCCCGCTTCCTGGAAGGCAAGCACAACGGCCTGTACGACATGCAGTCCGTGCTGGGCTTCTGAGCCGCCCTCCCCGACAAAAAAAGGACCCCGCGGGGTCCTTTTTCTTGCCAGGCCGAAACAGCCTCACACCACCACGGGTTCCGGCTCCAGCCGCACGCCATAGCGCTCGGACACCGCTTCCTGGATGGCATGCGCCAAGTCCATGATATCGGCTGCCGTCGCCCCGCCGCGGTTGACCAGTACCAGGGCCTGGCGCTCGTGCACACCCGCAGCCCCCAGCGTGCGGCCCTTCCAGCCGCACTGGTCGATCAGCCAGCCAGCCGCCAGCTTGTAGCCGCCATCCGGCTGGGCGTATGACACCAGGCCGGGAAAACGGCCGAGCAAGGCGTCGCGCACCTCGGACGATACGATGGGATTCTTGAAAAAGCTGCCCGCATTGCCCGTCACCGCCGGATCGGGCAGCTTGGCGCGGCGGATCTCGCATACCGCGTCGAAGATATCGCGCGCAATCGGCGCGCCTTCTGCCAACCGCGCATGGCGCTGCAGGTCGGGGTAAGCCAGCACCGGCCGCCAGGGCCGCGGCAAGGCGAAACGCACGCTGACGATGACCCACCGTCCCGGTTCATCGTGCTTGAACACGCTGTCGCGATAGGAAAAACGGCAATCGGCCGCGCTCATTTCGACCAGACGGCCCGCGCGCACATCCCAGGCGGTCAGGCCATGGAAGCGCTCCTGCAGCTCGACACCGTAGGCGCCGATGTTCTGCACTGGGGCCGCGCCCACCGTGCCCGGAATCAGCGCCAGGTTCTCCAGCCCGTCCCAGCCCTGCTTTACGCAGCTTTCGACAAAGCCGTGCCAGGTCTCGCCGCCTGCCGCCTCGACCAGCCAGGCATCGGACCGGGCTTCCAACAGGCGCACGCCCTTGAAGGCGACCCGCGCCACCAGCCCCTGCACCTGGCGCGGCAGCACCAGATTGCTGCCGCCGCCCAGCACCAGCAGGGAGGACGCCGCGCGCGCCAGTTCCGTTAGCGCTGGCAACTGCGCCGGATCCTCCAGGGCCACAAAGGCCCCGGCCCGCGACTCCAGCCCCAGCGTGTTCAGCCGGGTGAGATCCTGGCTGACGGGGAACAAGGCGGGGGACGGATGGGCTGGGACGGGCGAATTTGACATGGATGCTGCGGATTGCTATAGTTTCTGTCTTCGCTCATATTACTTGATTGAGTGCTTGCCCTGAGTTTCGGGTCTTGTTCGAAAGCTGCTCGCAGTGAACAAAGCCAAAAAGCACAGGCCAAGACAAGCTCAAAAAAATCATGTAAGATGCGCGCCTTCTGATCGATAACCAAGTTGATCAGAGTGAATAAGAAAACAGGTTCTGGCTGTTTCAAGTGCAGAACCCATGCGGGAGTAGCTCAGTTGGTAGAGCGCAACCTTGCCAAGGTTGAGGTCGCGAGTTCGAGACTCGTCTCCCGCTCCAAATTTTGATTTCCAGATCCTTTCTGGAAATCCTTGAGAAAGGGCCTTCGGGTCCTTTTTTCATTTCCGCGCCCGCATCGGGCACCTTCCCGCACAGCGCCGCCGCGCCCTCCCCGCCCCCCCCCAAGAGTCCGCGCTCCTCTGCGGCCTATGACGTACATATCTATGTCCTGCGTCATTCATCCTGGACGTTAGGACAATATTCGTGGATTCGCGGAAGTCCACGCCTCGCTCCGCTTGCGTACCATGCATTACGTCCTAGGACAAATAAGATGGCGCGGTGGCAGAGTGGTCATGCGGCAGATTGCAAATCTCCTGAGGTTGGTTCGATTCCAGCCCGCGCCTCCAAGATCGGCCTGGCGATTCTCCCCTTCAAGCCGGAATCGCCAGGGCATCCGCCCTGGCGGCATACGAAGGAGATCGCCTTGATTCAAGTCACCCTGTTCCACGACGGCTGCAACCTCTGCCTGAGCATCGATCGCAATATAGCGGCGGTGTTCACGACGCCACAGCATCGCTACGAATCGTTCGACCTCGCGCGGCAACCCGAACACGCCGCACGGGCCCGCGCCCTGGGCATCACCCGCCTGCCGTCCCTCGTCATCGACGGCCGCGTGCTGCGCCTGGAAGACCACTCCCCCATCGAGCACTACGCCTGAACCCCACGTGGCCGGATCCGGGCCCGCTGCGATGCACCCGCTCTTGAAGGCCGCTGCCACGTCAACAACGCAAGGAGCCCATCATGAGCAAACTCACCACCGCATTCGGCGCCCCCGTTCCCGACGACGACAACACCATGACCGCCGGTCCGCGCGGGCCTGCGCTTTTGCAGGACGTCTGGTTCCTGGAGAAGATGGCGCACTTCGACCGCGAGGTGATACCGGAGCGGCGCATGCACGCCAAGGGCTCAGGCGCCTTCGGCACGTTCACCGTGACCCATGACATCACGCGCTACACCAAGGCCAGGATCTTCAGCCAGGTCGGCAAGCGGACCGACATGTTCGCGCGATTCTCCACCGTGGCCGGAGAACGCGGCGCGGCCGATGCCGAGCGCGACATCCGCGGCTTTGCCCTCAAGTTCTACACCGAAGAGGGCAATTGGGATCTGGTCGGCAACAACACGCCTGTCTTCTTCGTGCGCGATCCGCTAAAGTTTTCCGACCTGAACCGGGCCGTCAAGCGCGATCCACGCACGGGCATGCGCAGCCCGCAGAACAACTGGGATTACTGGACCCTGCTGCCCGAGACCCTGCACCAGGTGACGCTCATCATGGGCGACCGCGGCATTCCGAAGAGCTATCGCCATATGCACGGGTTCGGCAGCCACACCTATAGTTTCATCAACGCCGCCAACCAGCGGTTCTGGGTCAAGTTCACCTTCAAGACCCAGCAAGGCATCCAGAACCTGACGGACGCCGAAGCCGGCCAGGTCATCGCAGCGGACCGCGAAAGCAACCAGCGCGACCTGTACGAAGCGATCGAACGGGGCGAATTCCCGCGCTGGACCCTGTACGTGCAAATCATGCCCGAGGCCGAGGCCAATACCTATCATCTCAATCCCTTCGACCTGACCAAGGTCTGGCCGCACAAGGACTATCCGCTGATCGAGGTCGGCGTCCTGGAGCTCAACCGGAATCCGGAGAATTTCTTCGCCGAGGTCGAACAGGCCGCGTTCAGCCCCGCGGTGATCGTGCCCGGCATCGGGTTCTCACCGGACAAGATGCTGCAAGGCCGTCTGTTCTCGTATGGCGACACGCAACGCCATCGCTTGGGCGTGAACTATCCGCAGATCCCGGTCAACGCGCCCCGCTGTCCGTTCCATAGCTACCACCGCGACGGGGCCATGCGCGTGGATGGCAACGGCGGCAGCGCGCCCGCGTACACGCCCAACAGCCATGGCGCCCTGCAGGCGCAGCCGGACTACTCCGAACCGCCACTGGACCTGAGCGGCGCCGCGGCCCGTTGGAACCACCGGGAAGATGCCGACTATTTCTCCCAGCCCGGCGACCTGTTCCGCCTGATGGCCGCGGACGAAAAACAAAGGCTGTTCGAGAACACCTCCCGCGCGATCCGCGGCGCGTCCGGGGAAATCATCGAGCGCCACATCGCCAACTGTGCCCAGGCCGATCCGGCGTACGGGCAAGGCGTGCGCGAGGCGATCGCGGCGCAGACTGATTTGGACGGCCCGCGAGCCGCCCCCTAGGTTCAAAAAACATCAACCAACACGCCACGGATAGCCGATACACTGAACTCTCCCATAGCCGGTATAAAAACAGGCGCGCGGCGTTTACCAGCGCGGCCCTCGGAGACTCAGGTGCTTGGATCCCAGTTGATTATCCGTACGCTGCATCGCCTGGGCGTCAAGACCATCTTCAGCCTGTCCGGCAATCAGATCATGCCGCTCTACGATGCCTGTATCGACGCAGGCATCCGCATCATCCACGTGCGGCATGAGGCGGCCGCCGTCTTCATGGCGGACGCCTGGTCCCAGATCACCGGCGAACTCGGCGTCGCGATGCTGACTGCGGCGCCGGGCATCACCAACGGCCTGGCGCCGCTGTATTCCGCGTCGCAGGCGGAAAGCCCCATCCTGCTCATCTCCGGCGACTCCTCCGTTGCCGAGGACGGCATGGGCGCCTTCCAGGAACTGGACCAGGTCGGCATCACTCGTCCGCTGACCAAGCTTTCGCTGCGTCCGCGGACCGCGCAGGAACTCTACCCCGCGCTCGAAAGCGCGGTGGCGCAGGCGCTTGCGCCCCGGCGCGGGCCGGTGCATCTGGCCCTGCCCTTCGACCTGATGACCGCCGAGACCGGCTTGGCGGAGCTTCCCGCCGCAGCGCAGAGCCGCGAGGCCGTCCCAGCGGACGCAGCCGGCATGGAAAAGCTCGCCGCGCTGGTGAATACCGCGCAGCACCCCATGATGCTGGCCGGCCCCACAGGCGCGCGCGCCCACATGCGTGCCGTCCGCGAGATGCTGGAAGAAGCGCTTGCAATGCGCGTCATCCCCATGGAAAGCCCGCGCGGCCTGAAGGATCCTTCGCTCGGTTCCCTGGCCGCGCTCATGCCACAGGCGGACCTCATCGTGCTGGCAGGCAAGTCCCTGGACTTCACGCTGGGCTTCGGCGGCACGGGCGCGCTGGGCAAGACTGCCCAAGTCGTAGCGATCGACCCGGATCCCGCCATGCTGGAACGCGCGAGCCGCCTGTTGGGCGAACGACTGGCCCTGGCTTTACAGGGCGATCCCTATGCCGCACTGTCCGCGATGCGTGCCACACCAGCTCCGGCCGAGCGCCCCCCATGGCGCGCGCGCGTGGACGAAGCGCTGCGCAACCGGACCACACTGAATGCCGCCGCGTCCGCCGCCGGCGCATTGGGACCGCGCGCGCTTTGCGAGACGGTCCAGGCGTTTCTCGCCTCCGCCCCGAATCCCATCCTGGTCTGCGACGGCGGCGAGTTCGGCCAGTGGGCGCAGGCCTACTGCCAGGCGCCGGTGCGCATCATCAACGGCATGTCCGGCGCAATTGGCGCGGGCATCTGCTACGCGATCGCCGCCAAGATCGCGCAGCCCGATGCGACCGTGGTGGTCCTCATGGGCGATGGCACCGCAGGCTTCCACCTGATGGAGCTGGACACGGCGGTGCGCGAACAGGCCGCGATCATCGCCGTGATCGGCAACGACCTGCGCTGGAACGCGGAACATCTGATCCAGATGCGCACCTATGGTCCGAACAGGCTGATCGGCTGCGAACTTGCGCCGACTGCGCGCTACCACGACGTCGCCGCAGCGCTCGGCGGGGCAGGCTTTGCCGCGCAGGACAGCGACGGTCTGGCCACCGCGCTGGGCATGGCGGCGAACAGCGGGCTGCCCGCCTGCATCAACGTTTCCCTGGCGGGCGAGCCCGCCCCGGTTTTCAGCGCATCAACGCAGTCCGCGACCGGTCATTGACCTCGAGGCATCGAGCACAGCTGCAGTCCGGTTACGTCCCTTAGCACGACAGGAGACTTCCCATGATCAGCCCTACCGGCCGTTGGCCGGGCGCGTTCGCTCGCGCCGCGATTTGCATGCTTGCCACGCTTCCCGGCCTGGCGAACGCCCAGGCCTATCCCGCCAAACCGATCCAGCTCATCGTTCCGTTCAGCGCCGGCGGCGACGCCGACATGGCGGCCCGCAATCTGTCCGCGGCCGCGCAAGGCGTGCTCGGCCAGCCCATCGTCGTGGTCAACAAGGCCGGGGCGAACGGCGCTATCGGCTCGGCCGCCGTGAAGAACGCCGCCCCCGACGGCTACACGCTGCTGATGGGCCGGATAGGCTCCCAGGTCCTGTTGCCCGCGCTGCAGCCCAAGACCACGCCCTATACCTCGAAGGATTTCACCTTCATCGGCTTGCTGGAGTTGAATCCGGTGGTCTGTGTCGTCCACCCGGACAGTCCCTACAAGACGATCCGCGACCTGGCGCAGGCGATGAAGGCGCAGCCCGGCAAGCTCAACTACAGCCATTCCGGCCCGGCTACGGTGCAGAACCTCGCGCCCCAGCTGCTGCTGAGCAGCCTTGGCCTGAAGCCCGATGCCGTGGTCAGCGTGCCGTACAAGGGCGGCAATGAGGTCGCGCTGGCGGTCCTCAGCAAGGACGCCGACTTCGCCTGCAACAACCTGAGTTCAATGACAGGCATACTCGCCAGCGGCAAGCTGCGCGCCCTGCTGACGACCACGCCTGAACGCCTGACACAATTTCCCGACATACCGACCGCCCGCGAGCTGGGGCTGCCTCAGCTCGAAGCGGTCATAGGCTGGAGCGGACTGTTCGGGCCGCCCGACATGAATTCCGAGGCCGTGGCCAAATGGGCCGCCGTGCTCAAGCAGATCTCGCAGGATCCGAAATGGATCGCCGGCAACGCCAACTTCGGCGGCATCCCCCACGTCCTGTCGCCCGCCGAGACGGAAAGGTACGTCAACCAGGGCGCCGCGATCTACGCCGACCTGGTGGCCAAGGCCGGGCTGCAGGTCAATTAGCCTGCCTCGCTCCCCGCTCCTGGCGGCCCGCCTAGTCCAGCGGACGCCGGGATCGCCTCGCGCAGGTAACCGACGAACGAGGATACGGTCAGGGGCACGCGCGGCGTGTAGGGCCTGACCGCGTATAGCCGCTCCGCGTAGTCGCCCACCACCCGCCAGCCGTGCAGTACTTCGACCAGGGCTCCGCTGCGCAAGGCCTGGTTGGCGCTGAAATCCGGCAGCAGCGCGATTCCCAGGGATCCGGCCGCCACCTCTCTCAGCACTTCGCTGTTGTTGGCCGTGAAGCTGCCGCGCACCGGCACCGCCACGCGCTTGTCCCCGTCACGCGACTCGAACGACCACGTGGCGCTGCCGCTGCGCCGCAGGTAATGCAGGCAATTGTGGGCCGCCAGATCCATTGGTATCTTCGGCGTGCCGTTCCGCGCCAGGTATTCCGGGGTGGCAACCAGTACGGAGCGCGTCTCGCAGATGACCGAGGCAACATGCGTGTCCGGCACGCCGGCCACGTGCCGGATCGCCAGGTCGAAACCTTCGGTCGCCAGGGACGCCAGATGGTCGCTGAGTTCCAGCTGGATCCGCACGTCGGGAAAGCGCTTCAGGAATTCCGGTATCAGCGGCGCAATGACCTGACGCCCCAGGGCCACGGGCGCGGTCACGGACAGCACGCCGCGCGGCCCCTCGGACAGATCCCGCACGGCCGAGAAGCCTTCCTCGATGCGCAGGAAAGCCGCCGCGGTCTGGTCGACCAGGCTCTGCCCCGCCTCGGTCAGGCCGACGCTGCGGGTGGTGCGGCGCACCAGGGGCACTCCAGCCGCCTGCTCCAGCTCCACGATGCGCTGGCTCACCGAGGCCTTGCTGATCTGCAGGCGGCGCGCGGCCGCCGTGTAGCTGCCGGTATCGGCCAGCACCCCAAGGCAATGAATATGCGACCACAGATCTTCCAGACGCCTGGTTTTCGTCATGCCCTGCTCCATTGTTCGAAATGCCAAACACTGATTCCAGCCCTCTGGTCTCGACGGCCGCGCGCCTATGCGCGACATTGCCAGTTCCAGAACACCATGCTCAAGCCCAGGAGTCAGCCATGACCGCAAGCAATGCCAGCGCCCAATCCCGCGATGCCGGACACTATATCGGCGGCAGCCTCGTCGAGGGGACAGGCAACCGCCAGCCCGTCTACAACCCGGCCACGGGCGTCGTCGCCAAGCAAGTGGCCCTGGCCACGCCAGACGAGGTGAACCGTGCCGTTGCCAGCGCCCGGGCGGCATTTCCGCAATGGGCGGACACTCCTCCTATCCGCCGCGCCCGCGTGCTGTTCAGGTTTCTTGAACTGATGAACAAGCATCGCGACGAACTGGCCCACCTGATCACCGCCGAGCATGGCAAGGTTTTCAGCGATGCGCAAGGCGAAGTCACCCGCGGCATCGACATCGTGGAGTTCGCTTGCGGCGTCCCCCAGCTCCTGAAAGGCGCCCACACGGAGCAGGTTTCCACCGGTATCGACAACTGGACGCTGCGCCAGCCGCTGGGCGTGGTGGCGGGCATCACGCCGTTCAACTTCCCGGTGATGGTGCCCATGTGGATGTTCCCCGTGGCCATCGCGGCGGGCAATACCTTCGTGCTCAAGCCCAGCCCCACCGATCCCAGCGCCTCCCTGCGCATCGCCGAGCTGCTGAGCGAGGCCGGTCTGCCCGACGGCGTGTTCAACGTGGTGCAGGGCGACAAGGTGGCGGTGGACGCGCTGCTGGAACACCCGGACGTGAAGGCGATCAGCTTCGTGGGCTCCACGCCTATCGCCAACTACATCTACGAGACCGGCGCCCGCCATGGCAAGCGCGTGCAGGCCCTGGGCGGCGCCAAGAATCATATGGTCGTGATGCCGGACGCCGACATCGACCAGGCGGTCGATGCCCTGGTCGGCGCCGGCTACGGCTCGGCCGGCGAGCGCTGCATGGCGATCAGCGTGGCGGTGCTGGTGGGCGACGTGGCCGACCGGTTGCTGCCCCGGTTGATCGAGCGCACCAGGACGCTGAAGGTGCTGGACGGCGAGAACCCCGCGGCCGAGATGGGTCCCATCGTGACCCGGGCCGCTCACGAACGCATCAGCGGCTACATCGACCTAGGCGTGCAGGAAGGCGCGCAATTGCTGGTGGACGGCCGCGTTTTCCAGGGCTCGCAAGCGGGCGCAGGCTGCGGCGACGGCTTCTGGATGGGCGGCACGCTGTTCGACCACGTCACGCCCGACATGCGTATCTACAAGGAAGAAATCTTCGGCCCGGTGCTGGGCTGCGTGCGCGTGAAGGACCTGAAAGAGGCAGTGGATCTCATCAACGCCCACGAATTCGGCAACGGCGTGGCCTGCTTCACCCGCGACGGCAACGTCGCGCGCGAGTTCGGCCGGCGCATCGAAGTCGGCATGGTGGGCATCAATGTGCCCATTCCTGTGCCCATGGCCTGGCATGGATTCGGCGGCTGGAAGCGCAGCCTGTTCGGCGACATGCACGCCTATGGCGAGGAAGGCGTGCGCTTCTACACCCGGCAGAAGTCCATCATGCAGCGCTGGCCGGAGAGCATCGGCAAGGGCGCCGAGTTCGCCATGCCGACGGCCAAGTAGCAGGCGTCCGCATCACGAAGGCGAGACCCAGCCGCGATAGATGGCGCCCGCGCCAGCTATCGCGAGTAAGAGAAAGATGGCCCGCTTCAGCAGTTCCGGAGACACCCGGGCTCTGAGGCGGGAACCGCCATAAAGGCCGATCAGGGCTACCGGCAGCAGTACGGCGGCGGCAGACAGGATTTCCGGCTGCGCGTACAGTCCGGCGGCGCCGAACGCCGCCGCCCGGATGAGGCCGCTGGCCAGGATGACCACCGAGATCGTGGCGCGGAACTGATCCAGCGCGTCCAGCCGGCGCGACAGATAGATGGTGTAGATAGGCCCCCCGGTCCCGAACAGCGCGCTGAAGATGCCGCCGAACACGCCGAACGGCAACGCCCAAAAAGTGTTCAACGGCGCCGCCGCCTTCGCCCGCGCGCCGCGCAGGCCCTTGATGCACACGGCCAGCACGAAGCTGCCCAGCAGTATCAAGGGCCAGCGGGCGCCGGCGTTGTGCAGCAGCGTGACGCCCAGGCCTATCCCTAGCAGCAGCCAGGGAAACAGCCGCTTGAGCTCGACCAGGGACACCCGCCGCCAGTTGCTGCCGCCCACCAGCGCGGTGCAGGCCAGGTCGAACAGCACCACCAGCGGCACCGCAAACTGCAGCGGCATGAACTGGACCAGGACCGGCACGGCCACCATGGCCGCGCCGAATCCTGTCATCCCGAAGACGACGTAGGCGGCCAAGACGACGGGAGCGGCGACAACAAGGGAATCGGGCGGCATGATGCGTGCAAGGTGAGCATGAAAAATAAGGGCGAGCCAGTGAACGCCACAGGCCCGCAACGTAGCCTCAGCTGGCGGTGATCTTCTTTTTCTCCACCAGCGCCTTCCACTTGGCCGACTCCCTGGCGATCTCGTCCCTGAGCTGGGCGGGCGGCACTATGGTCGCGGACATGCCCTGGTCAGCCAGATAGCGCTGCATGTTCGGCTGTTCGACCGCCGTCCTGGCATCGGCCAGCAGCCGGTCGACGGACGTCTGTGGCGTGCCTGCCGGCGCCAGCAACGCGAACCAGCCAGTGAACTCGAAACCCGGCACGCCGTCCTCCGCCGTGGTGGGCACGTCCGGCAGCAGCGCTGAGCGCTCCTTTCCCGTCACCGAAAGCGCCCGCAGGCGCCCGCCCTTGAGCAGGGGCACGATGGCATTGATGTTGCCCACGGCGACTTCGATCACGCCTGCCATCAGATCCGTGTAGGCCGGGCCTTCGCCCTTGTAGGGGACGTGCATGAGCTCGATCCCGGCCGCGTCGCTGAAGGCTTCCCCCGCCATATGCGTCTGGCTGCCCACGCCCGCGGACGAAAAGCTGAGCTTGCCCGGCCTGGCGCGGGCGTATTCGATAAGCTCCCGCGTGTTCTTGACGGGCAGATTGGCATTGACCGTGAGCACCATGGGTCCGTTGGCCACCTTGCCGATAGGGCTGAAGTCAGCCAGCGAGTAAGGCAGCTTGCTGTAGATGAACTGGTTGACCGTGAACATGCTGCCCGATGCGAGCAACAGCGTGTAGCCGTCCGCCGGCGCGCTGGCGACAGCCTGCGCACCCACGCTGCCGCCGGCGCCCGCCCGGTTCTCGACGATCACGCTTTGCTTCAGGCCCTTGCCCAGTTCGGCCGCCAGCGCGCGGCCCAGCAAGTCGGTGGCGCCGCCCGCCGAAAACGGAACGACCATGCGTATGACCTTGTCAGATGGCCATTCGGCTCGCGCCGGCAGGGCCAGAAACGGCGTAAGCGCGAGGCCACAGCCCAGCGTCTTGACGATGCGGCGGCGGGCGTTATTGGGTTGAAATTCGTCTTTCATGGTTTTGTCTCCTTCAGTTCGCGGGACGGCGAAGCCTGCCGGTTCTCGGCCGGCTGACGATTCGCCAGGCAGCAACTGACCCTCGGGCCGATGGCTCGATTTTTTTGGGGCGTTGCGGTGTTTTTCTGCGGACTACTAGGCTGCTGAACTACAGAACTACCAGACTAAGAACTACTGGCCGGGACCGGCCTGCTCCGTGCCGTCGCGCTGGCCGGCGCAGACTGACTTCAATGCATCGAGCAACAACTGCGTAAGATGGGCTCGCGGGTTCTCCTTCGGCGCCAGGATGCCCAGCCGGCGCGTGACCGTCGGCGAGCCGAACGGAATAACGCGGATGCCCGGCGGAAACTCGTTCCTGCCGCGGCAGGCCGGCACCACCGAGGCGCCCAGGCCATTGGCCACCATGGCGATCACGCCCTCCAGGTTGTCGATCTCCATGGCCGAACGCACCGTGATGCGCCTGCGCACCATCTCTTCCTGCACCAGATGCCCCACGCGCGCCGAGCGGTTGAAGCGGACATAAGGGTTCTGCTCCAGGATCTCCTGGTCGCTGGCGCCCTTTACCGAACGGTGCGCGATGACGACCAGCTGTTCCTCCACGAACGGCAGGAAATCCAGCCCCGAGCGCGGCGCATCGGGTTCGGTCACGATCGCCACGTCCAGCTGGCGGTGGTAGATGGCACGTTCCAGGTCATGCGTAAGCCCGGTGGTGACGTGGACTTCCAGTCCATGCCCCTGCTTCTGCAAGTGGCGCAGGGCCAGCGGCAGCACGCCCGACACACAGGTATGGACGCTGCCCAGCCTGAGCAATCCCGAGGAGGTGCCCTTCTTCAGCGCGGCGCTCATGCTTTCCCAGTGGGCGATCAGGTCGCGCGCCCGGTGCACCAGCGCCAGGCCCGTGTCCGTGAGGATCGGCGGACGCCGGCTGCGATCGAAGATCGTGATGCCAAGTTCATCCTCGAGCGCGCGGACCTGCATGCTCACCGCAGACAGCGACAAGCCGATGGTATTGCCGGCCTCGGCGAAGCTGCCGTGGTCTGCAATCGCGATCAGCGTGTAGAGCGTCCGGATGTCCATGCAAGGGGGGTTCCTGGTGTAGGCGAGCGTTATGGGAAGGAGGAGTATGCCGCGTCAGATGCCTAGCAGCCGCCGCGCATTGCCCCCCATGACTTTCCTGAGATTATCTTCCCGGATCGGCAAGGTCTCGAACCATTCTTTGTACCCCTGCACGGGACAAAACGGGAACGAGCTGGCGTAGAGCATCCTGTCCGCAAGAAAGCCGTCGGCCGCCTTCACATACTCCTCCCAACCCGGCATGCGGGAAAAATACATATCGGGCGACAGCCACAGATTCTGCCGCCGGAATGCCAGATGCAGGATCTCGTTGACCCAGGGCCACCCGCCATGCGCGACCACGACGTTCAGGCCGGGGAAATCCGCCAGCACCCGGTCGGTCCGTATCGGGTCCGAATAGCTCAGGTCGGGGCCCGCCGTGCCTCCGACCATCATGATCACCGGAACGCTCAGGTCCTCGCAATGGCCGTAGATCGGATAGAGCCGCCGGTCGTCGGCGTACATCGGCACCGGGTAGGAACCGGGCTCGATATTGATCAGCTTGAAGCCGTCCTCGACCGCCTGACTGATGGTCTGGCATGCGCGCCGCCTGTCGGTGGGGTCGATGGAGGCGGCGCCGATGAAGCGGCCCGGGTGCTCGGCGACGATGCCGCGCACATCCTCGTTGGATACGCTGCCCAGCACGCCTGCCAGGCGTCCCACGACCACGCCGCGGTCTATCCTCGCCGCGTCCATCTCCTTGAGCAACAGCGCCATCGACTGCTGCTGCGCCGCAGCCGAGGGCTCGAAGCCCACCGTCCGGGTAAAGCCGTCGCGGCGTTCTCCCGCCGAGTACATCAGCGTGTCCAGAAAGCCGCCCACGGGCGGCCGCAGCCTAAAGTCGATGATCATCAAAGTATCCCTGTCAGGTGCACGGTTGCCGGGTCTGGCGCGCTGCCGCGCCTACATCACTTCATCCTTGCGGTCGTCCGTCTCGCCATAGCGGTGCAGAGCGGGCGGCTTCAAGCCGGCATAAAGCTTCTCGATGCCCGCATTGATGACTTCGGCGTGCTGGGCAAAGAGCGAGTTGCCCTCGAGGTCGCTCTCGACGATGAAGGGCCCGAAGTTCTCGACCTCGAACAGCCACATCGCCTGCGCGATCCCCAACTCATCCAGCCAATGCACTTCGCGCACCCGCTTGATGCCGCGGCCCAGCAAGGCGCCGGTGCCATAACCCACGGTGGTCAGGTAGATCGCGCCGCCCGGCGCCAGCACCTGCTTGTAGTCGTCGGCGGGCATGCCGCCCTTGCCAATCAGGATGCGGCAGCCGGTCTCCTCCAGCCAGCGGGGTATCCACTTGGAGAAGCGGAACGAAGCCGTGGCGGTGACGGCGCCCACGTTGTAGCCGCCGTGGCCGTCCGGCGCCGCGGCCGGCGAGCAATGGAAGTTGACGTTGCTGAGGGAGCGCAGGTCCACCGGCAGCGGCAGGCCCTGGTCCAGCACCTTCTTGTAGACGCCTTCGCGGGCCGTGTAGACCACGCCATTCAGATACACGGCCGCGCCGAGTTCGAGCTTGGCGAGGTCCTCGCGCTTGGCGGGCAGGTCCAGGTGAAAGACCTTGATGTCGTCGTCGTTGCTTACCATTCGACCGTCTCCCGGCGCAGGTAGGGCGTGAACCACTGGGGATCGGTGCGGTACTCGATCTTCCCGTTGGCATGGATCCGCGCGGTGGCGCGGCGCGAAGACAGGCAAAAGGTGTGCAGGCTGATGGGCATGCCTCCGGTATGGGTGTAGCCGCACTCGATATGGCAGTCGACCACCATGCCGGAACCGACGAAGCCCATGGCGCCCATGCCGATGGAATTTCCCAGCTGCATCAGCTCGAGTTCCAGTTCCGCCACCTTGGGGTCCGGGTTGCGGTCCCCTACCGTGCGCAGACAGGCGGCCTGTTTGCCCAGCTGCATGCAGGTGTCCTTGGAGCCGCCCAGCCCGATGCCGACGATGGCCGGCTGACAGGCCAGCCCGCGCTTGCCGAAGGCGATCAACGTGTCCAGCACGAAGCGCTTGATGCCGTCTATGCCATCGCCGGGAAACAGCATGCGGTAGTCGGTGCCGAACAGGCCGCCCTTGTGCACGGTCGTGATTTCGATCCAGTCGGTATCGGGCTCGAACGACCATTCGACCTCGGGCGCGTTGATGCCGACGTTGTTGTTGTGGTCGGTGCGCCAGAGCGGATGCACGCGGTTGGGCCGCAGCGGAATGCTGAGCGTGGCCTCGGCCGTGGCGTGGCGCAGCGCGCGCTCCACCGCGACGAAGCCGCTGTCGACCGAGGCGTTGTTGCCCACCTTGACGTAGTAGCGCGGCAGGCCGGTGTCGGCGCACATGGGCCGCCGGTCCTGGTCGGCGGCCTCCCAGTTGTCCACCATGGCATGGATGACGAAGCGCGGCAGCTTGCCGGTTTCCTTCTTCTGCAGTTCCTGGATGCCTTGCTTGTAGTCGGCCGGAATCTCGATGGCCGCGCGGCGCATGATCTCCAGCGCCGCCTCTTCAACTTTCTGTACAGGGATGCTCATGGTGGGATGTGCCTTAGTTCTGGGGAATGCCCGCCTCGCCCTCGATGAGCGATTCGCCGGGTTTTACGATGTCGAAGGAAACCGGAACCATCTCCAGCGCCACCTCGCCGTCCTGCGCGCTCACGCGCGTGTAGCGGCTGGTGTGCAGATCTCCGGCTTCAGGAAAGTCCTCGCGGTAATGTGCGCCGCGGCTGTTCTCGCGCGCCAGCGCCGAGACCGTGATGACCTTGGAAATGTCGACCAGGCTTTCCATATTGAGCCAGTCGTGCCAGGTGAGGTTGTAGCGGCGGTCGCCGTCCGCCACGCCAATGTCGCGCAAGGCGGCGCGGTGGCCGGCGATGGCGTCCAGGCCATGCTCCATAGCCTCGCGGCGGCGCAGCACGCCGACGTCGTCCCACATGGTTTGCGAAAGCGCGTCGCGCAACTCGTGGATGCGCCCAGTTGGCCGGGAAAACGGGAACTCGGCGCGCTCGATGCCGCGCGCGATGATGCGCGGGTCCGGGTCGCGCCACTGGCCGGACTTGGCGACATAGGCCGCCATCGCGTCGCCCGCGATGCCGCCGAACACCGTGGAATTGGCCACGCCGTTTCCGCCCAGGCGATTGGCGCCGTGCACTCCACCGCAGTCCTCGCCCGCCGCGTACAGCCCCGGCGAGGCCGTCGAGCCGTCCACGTTGAATTCGACGCCGCCCATCAGGTAATGGGCGGTCGGCACCACCTCTACCTTGCCGCCCGCCAGGTCAAAGCCGCAATCCTTGCAGCGGTTGACCATGCCGGGAAAGGTCTTGGCCACCTTGTCCGGACCCAGATGACTCATCTGGATATAGACCCCGCCCATCGGGCCCGTGCGCCCGGCGCGCATTTCGGCGTAGATGCCGCGGCTGACCACGTCGCGCGTGGCGCGTTCGCCGCGCTTGTCGTAGTTGGCCATGAAGCGCTCGCCGTCGCCGTTGAGCAGATAGCCGCCCGCCCCGCGCAGCCCTTCCTCCAACACCGTTCCGGTCATGCGCGTATCCGGCCCGCCCAGCAGGCCCGTGGGATGGAACTGCACCATCTCCATGTCCCGCAGCTTCAAGCCGTAGCGCAAGGCCATGGCCAATCCGTCACAGGTCTTGTCGCCGGAGGGCGTGTGATAGCGGTACATCGTCGGCCCGGCCCCGGTGGCCAGCAGCACGGCCTTGGCCTGGATGAACCGATAGGCGCCGGTCCGCATGTCGATGAACAATACGCCCGAGATGCCGGAGCCGTCGGCGGCCGGAATCAGCTCGATGGCGCGATGCTCTTCCAATTCATCGACGTCCAGCGCCCGCACCTGCTCCATCAAGCGGTTGATGATCTCGATGCCGGTCAAATCGGCCTTGTGCACGGTGCGGTCGAAGCTCTGGCCGGCGAACGCCTTGGAATGCAGCGTGCCATCGGGATTGCGGTCGAAGAAACAGCCGATCTCGTTCTCCAGCTCGCGCACCCGTTCGACGGCGCCTTCGACCAGGCGCCACGCCAGGTCCTGGCGCGGCAGCCACTTGCCGCCCTCGATGGTGTCCATGAAGTGGCGCTCCACCGAGTCGCCAGCGGCCAGCGCGACGTTGTAGCCGCCCTGGACCATGCGGGTACAGCCGCACTTGCCCAGCAGGCCTTTCACCGTCACCGTCACCTGCAGCGACGGATTTGCCTTCTTGGCGTGCAGCGCCGCGAACAGGCCCGCGCCCCCGGTGCCCAGCACCAGAATGTCCGTCTTGATGTTCTCGATCCGCATCTCAGATCACTCCCGCGATGAAAACCAGGCCCGTCGCCATGGAGACCGCAAAGCCCCACCCGATCCAGGCGACGCGCGCATCCCGCGGCGACTTCCAGGGCAACAGCTCCAGCGCTAGCAGGCGCAGCCCGAAAAACATGTGCAGGGTCAGCAGCAGCACCAGCCCCCATTCGCCGAACTTCATCGCCGGCATGTCGGCAAGCTTGAGGAATCCGTCCAGCCGCGCCTGGTCCAGCGCCATCGCCAGCACGTAGAAGTGGGCGGGCAGGAACAGGGCCAGCGCCAGGCCGGAGAGGCGATGCCCGAGGAAGGCCCAGTAGGCCTGATGGTTGCGCGCGGATCTCATGGCATCAGCCCTCCCACCGCCGCGACGGCGCGCACGCCCAGGATGAGCAGTCCCAAACCGAACGCCAGCCCGACCACGGACGCGGCGCCGCGGCCCAGCCGCAGCCACTCGATCAGGATGTTGCGCACGCCGATCGGCACGTGGACCGACACGCTCAGCACGAACAGGCCGTAGAAGACGATCCAGAACCAGTTGCCCTGCGTGCGCGAGAGAATCTCGCCCGCGGTCAGCCCGCCACGCACCGCGTAGATGACCAGGCCCACGTGCACCAGGACAAACGGCGCCATCACCATCGCCGTCAGGCGCTGGAGCGCGAAAAGACGAGCTTCCATGTCAGCCCCCCTTGAGCAGGCTGAAGATGGCGCTGCGCTTCAATCCCGCAATGCTGCCCGTGGGGCTGAGGCTTACCGGACAGTGCTTCATGCAGCTGCCCTGGGTATGACAGGAGTTGCAGCCGCTGCCGGAGGTGGCCTTGCGCAGCACGTCCTTGGGGTCTGCGTGCCGTTCGTCGTTGAACAGCGTCCACGCCCGGTTCAGGGCGGCCGGGCCCAGGTAGTCCTTATCCCAGGACACCACGTCACAGGCCGCGTAGCACACGCCGCAGTTGATGCACTCGATGGCGGCGTCGGCCTGCTTGCGCTTCTTGCTCTGAGGCGACACCAGTGCCGGCGGATCATTGCGCGTGGCCGTGCCGACGAAGGTATTGCCGGCGCGCGCCCACTTCTGAAAGAACTCGCTCATGTCGACGACCAGATCCTTGATCCGCGGCATGTTGCGCAAGGGTTCGATCACGATCACGCCCCCCTCTTCCACCCGGCTGACGTGGGTGCGGCAGGTCCAGCGGGGCTTGCCGTTGACCGTCATGGCACAGGACCCGCAGACGCCGACGCGACAGGCGTAGCGGTACGAAAGGTTCGGCTCCTGGGTGCGCTGCACTTCGGTCACCACATCCAGAACCGTCTGGTTCTCGCGCCACGGCACCGAATAAGTGGAATAGCTTCCGTCCTCGGTTCCCCGCGAGATGCGGACCGTGAGTTGTCTCTGATTCGTGGAGTTCTTGGTATCCATTTTCCGCCCTCGGACGACACCTTGCGTCCATGAACAGAATTCTGGATCTCGCGTATGAGTGAAGCAACATGGATTTGGTTGATATTTTTTGAAGTTATTTTCGGCCCGCCCAGAGGGTGCGCCGTGCGATCCGGCGACTGCCGCGCCGCGGCATCTTCAATGGATGGCGATCACTGGACGCAACAGGACCGCTGTCGGGCAGGAACCGAGGCAGGTGGGCAGGGCTCAATCGCCCTAAGAAGCATCTTTTGAAAAATTCGGTATACTTCGCCCTCGCTTGCCGGCACAGTCCCAGATCGCAACGATCGCGGATCGCGCAAGGCACGCAAATGCGGGAGTAGCTCAGTTGGTAGAGCGCAACCTTGCCAAGGTTGAGGTCGCGAGTTCGAGACTCGTCTCCCGCTCCAATTTATGATCTACAGACTTCCACTGACGTCTGTAAGTCATTGAAAAGAGGAGCTTCGGCTCCTTTTTTCATTCCAGCGAAAGCCACGGAAGTCCACTGACAGCCACCATTTTTGAGGCCAAAAACAAGGCCAAAGAATGCGGGTCGTGCCGGTTCCGGGTTGTTGCTGGGGTTGGATCGGGATGACAAGCAGCATCGGGCCTAAGTCCAAGACTTAGGAGCTTGATGATGACACTCTCTGATCTGACCGTGCGGCAAGCCAAGGCCGCCGAGAAAACCTACAGCATCCCCGACACCGATGGCCTCGGCCTGGTGGTCGCCCGCACCGGCGGCAAGTCGTGGCATTTGCGCTATTACTGGCTCGGCAAGCAAAAGCGCATCTCCCTGGGGAACTACCCCGAGATCGGTTTGCGCGAAGCGCGCACCTTGCGCGACGAAGCCCGGGCGCTTCTGGCAAAGGGCGTCAACCCCCATACCGATCGGAAACAGAAGCGACACGCGGTCAAGCTTGCGGCCGACTACACCTTCAAGGCCGTCTTCGATGCGTGGGTCGAGCATCGCCGCAAGGAAATCAAGGAGGGCAGGAACAGCACGCTGTCGCAGATCCTGCGGATCTTCAACAAGGACGTGCTGCCTAGCCTCAAGCAGATGTCGATCTACGACATTCGCCGGCCCCAACTCCTGGGCGTCCTGGCGAGGATCGAGGAGCGCAAGGCGTTCACCACTGCCGAGAAGGTCCGCACCTGGCTGGGGCAGTTGTTCCGCTATGCCCTCGTCATCGTGGAGGGGCTGGAAGCCAATCCGGCCTCCGACCTGGACGTGGTGGCCGAGCCCAAGCCCCCGGTGAACCACAACCCCTACCTGCATCTTCCGGAGCTTCCCGATTTCCTGCACAAGCTCAGGCTCTACAACCCTCGTGGTTGGCAGACCCAACTGGGCATCCGGCTGCTGTTCCTGACCGGCGTGCGTACCGGCGAGCTGCGGCTGGCGACCCCGGACCAGTTCGATCTCGACCGTGGCCTGTGGATCATCCCGCCGCAGATCGTCAAGCAACTCCAGGACGAGATGCGCAAGGCCGGCAAGCGCCCGCAGGACGTTCCGCCCTACATCGTGCCGTTGTCCGTGCAGGCCATCGAGATCGTGCGCTACCTGTTGGGTGTGATGAAGCCGGCCCAGGTCCATCTGCTCACGCACCGCAGCGAACTCAAGAAGCGCATCAGCGAGAACACCCTCAACGCGGCCTTGAAACGAATGGGCTACGAGGATCAACTGACCGGGCACGGCATCCGCGGAACCATCTCGACGGCGCTCAACGAGATCGGCTATCCCAAGATTTGGGTGGACGCGCAGCTTTCGCACTCGGACCCGAACAAGGTGAGTTCGGCCTACAACCACGCCAAGTATGTTGAGCCGCGCCGTCGGATGATGCAGGACTGGGCGGATCGCCTCGACTTACTCGAACAGGGCCAGGTCGAAGCGGCCAGCGCCCACCTCACCATCCATATCGAGGGCGTGCCAGCCATCGCAGGGGAGGACAACCCCGACGCCATCGTTGCAGGCACTTCTGCGGCTTCGGCTCCGCCCGTGGTGGTCACCCCCATTGTCGTGACGCCAAACGACGCGGGAATCACCTTCCAGCGGCTGTCGCAGGTGCCACCGCCCCCGACGCGTGCGCCGGCGCCGGCGCCGGAAGTATCCGCCATCCAGCGCGAGCGCGAGGAAATGCTCGCCATCTACGAATCGCCGAGCAGTTTGCCGGTTCCGCTGTTCGGTAAGCTGGCCGGAAAGTCCAAGGACCAGATAAACCGCGAGCTGAAGGCGGGCAAACTGCTGTCCATCAGCTTGGGCAATCGCGGGCAACGTGTGCCCGACTGGCAACTGGTGCCGCTCAAGCACAAACTGGCCCAGGTGCTCATGAACCAGTGTCCGCACGCGGATTCGTGGGACTTGTACCGGATGCTGACCCGCGTACACCCGGATCTGGGTGATCGCGCGGCCATCGACATCGTGACACCCGGAAATTTGGGCATGGTCGTGCGGGTCATCGCGGGCACCCAGCAGCAGCCAAACAGGCCCGGACCTGATTCGTCTGCGCAAGGTATTCCAGAGGAGATTCGCCAGCGCATTCAACGGTTGCTAAATGATGCGGCAATGCTCGAAAGTGCCTGACGCTGGCCGACGGCCAAAGATGGATGCTTTGGCCGTCGGAAGTGAGCTACAGGATGCGGGCCTTTGCAGTCCGCAGCGCATACGGCGCGGCGCGATGAGGCGTGCGGCCATCCTGAAGGCCATAGCCTTCTGAGCGCCTACAACCGGACTGAGTCAGCCCCTACGTCGTCCCAGAATGTAGTGGTCGTATTAGTGAGCGCGCCGCAGTAATTACCGAGAAGTAATGGGGTAAGGCATCGGGACTGCATCACTGGTCCTCGGGGACGGCAGAGACCCACTTGGTTGCTCCGCGTATCGGACCAGCGCGTACGTCGGCAGGAAATCTATCCGCGCCATGAATTCAGTGATGGTGAAGCAATGTTGGCGGCGGGTCTGGCCGGCTGCGGCATCATGCAGATGCCGACATGGCTGGTGGCCGAAGATATACGGCAGGGGCGCTTGATCCCCTTGCTGCCGGACTGGGCAGGTGGTGAGATGCCTATCCATGCAGTGTGGCCGCAATCGCGTTACCTGCAGCCCAAGGTTCGGGCTGTCATAGAAATGCTGACGATTCTGTCTGAACGGCCGGGGTCAGGTTTTGTTCCCTGATATGGCTCGTCACTGCCAAGCGGTTAGTCGTGCCTCCGCGCCTTCGGCCAGTTCTTACGCCGGCTAAAGCGCATGTGTCGAATGGTTATTCGCTCGGGTGCCGATAGGCCGCACCGGAAACGGCAGGGCCTTGGTTATGAGACCCTGCCGCGTTGCAACGTTAGCGCGGCTTACGCATCAGCATGTAGGCAGCCGGAATCACGAAGAGCGACAGCAACGGAGCGGTCACCATCCCTCCAAGCATCGGGGCTGCGATGCGGCTCATGACCTCCGAGCCCGTACCGCTGCTCCAGACAATGGGTACCAGGCCCGCCAGGATGACGGCGACGGTCATCGCCTTGGGCCGCACGCGCAGCACGGCACCCTCCCGGATCGCATCGAGCAGTTCTTCTCGCGTCGGGTCGCGTCCATCGGGGCAACGTTCCGCCAAGGCCTGCTTCAGATAGATGAGCATCACCACGCCGAACTCCGCCGCCACACCTGCCAGCGCGATGAATCCCACGCCGGTGGCGATGGACAGGTTGTAGTTCAGCAGGTACAGGAACCAGATGCCCCCCGTGAGCGCGAAGGGCAAGGTCGCCATGATCAAGCCCGCTTCGTCCACACGCGCGAAGGTCAGGTACAACAGAACGAAGATGATCAACAGGGTGGCAGGCACCACAACCTTCAGGCGTGCATTGGCCCGCTCCATGTATTCGAACTGCCCGGAGTAGGTGATGCTCACACCCGGCTCCAGCTTGACCTGCTGCCCGATGGCATCGCGCAGTTCGTTGGCCACCGAGGCTAGATCACGGCCGCGCACATCGACATAGACCCAACCGGAGGGCCGTGCGTTCTCGCTCTTGAGCATGGGCGGCCCATCGGTGATCGCGATGCGTGCCACGGTCCCCAACGTGATCTGCTGACCCATCGGCGTGAAGATGGGTAGTTCTGCCAGCCGTTGTGGTGAATCACGCCATTCTCGCGCGTAGCGCAGATTGATCGGAAAGCGGGCAAGCCCCTCGACCGTTTCCGAGACGTTTTCGCCACCCACCGCGCCGGCGATGACGGCCTGGACATCGGCGATGTTCAGGCCGTAGCGACCGGCGGCTACGCGGTCGATCTGAACATCCACGTAGCGCCCGCCCGTCAAGCGCTCCGCGAGGGATGACGTCACGCCGGGAATGCCCTTGGCGACCTGCTCGACCTCTGCAGCGATGCGATCGATCACGCCCAGGTCGTTGCCGGTCACCTTCACCCCGATCGGGCTCTTGATGCCGGTAGCCAGCATGTCGATGCGATTGCGGATAGGGGGAATCCAGATATTGGACAGGCCCGGGATCTTCACGGCACGATCCAGCTCTTCCACGAGCTTCTCGGGCGTCATGCCTGGACGCCATTGTTCCCTGGGCTTGAGCTTCACCGTGGTCTCGAACATCTCAAGGGGCGCCGGATCGGTCGCAGTTTCGGCCCGTCCTGCCTTGCCGAACACCTTGTCCACTTCAGGTACGGTCTTGATCATGCGGTTGCTCAGCTGCAGCAACTCCGTGGCGCGCTGCGCCGAGAGTCCCGGCAGGGCCGAGGGCATGTAGAGCAGGTCCCCTTCGTCCAACCTCGGCAGAAACTCACCGCCGAGCCGCGCCAAGGGCCAGGCCGTGGTCGCCAAGGCCAGCACGGCGATCAGCAGCGTCGCCTTAGGCCGGCGCAGTACCCACTCCAGTGGCCGGTAGGCTGCAATCAGGATGCGGGTGATGGGGTTCTTCTGCTCATCCGGGATACGCCCGCGAATCCAGTAGCCCATGAGTACGGGAATCAGCGTCACTGACAGCCCTGCGGCCGCGGCCATCGCGTAGGTCTTGGTGAACGCCAGCGGGCCGAACAGCCGGCCTTCCTGCGCTTCTAGGGTGAAGACCGGGATGAACGAGAGCGTGATGATGAGCAGCGAGAAGAAGAGCGCAGGACCGACTTCCTCTGCGGCCTGTGTGATCACGTCCCACCGTTCCTTGCCCTGCAGTCGTTGATCCGGGTGCGCGTGCTGCCAAGCCTCCAGCTTCTTGTGGGCGTTCTCGATCATCACCACCGCTGCATCCACCATCGCCCCCACGGCGATGGCAATCCCCCCCAGCGACATGATGTTGGCGTTGATGCCCTGGTAGCGCATGACCAGGAACGCCGTCATCACGCCCAGAGGTAGCGAGATGATGGCCACCAGCGCAGAACGAAGATGCCAAAGGAACAGTGCGCAGACCAGCGCCACCACCAGAAACTCTTCGCCCAGCTTGGTCGTGAGATTGCGAATGGCCCGCTCGATCAGCGCGCTGCGGTCGTAGCTGGTGACGATCTCGACGCCCGGCGGCAGGCTGCCCTGCAGCTCCGCGAGCTTGGCCTTGACGGCAGCGATCGTCTCCTGGGCATTCTTGCCGGAGCGCAGCACCACCACGCCGCCGGCGACCTCGCCTTCTCCGTCGAGTTCGGCAATGCCACGCCGCATCTCCGGGCCTATCTGGAGCGTCGCCACATCCCCCAGCCGCACCGGCACACCGCCGCGTGCCGTCAAGGGGATCTCCCGGAACTCGTCCAGGGTCTTGAGGTATCCGCTCGCGCGGACCATGTACTCCGCGCCTGACAATTCCAGGACGGAGCCGCCGGTCTCCTGGTTGGCCCCCATCAGGGCATCGCGGACTTGAGCCTGACTGAGGCCATAGGACGCCAACTTGATCGGGTCGAGCACGACCTGGTACTGCTTGACCATGCCCCCCACCGATGCCACTTCGGCCACGTTGGGCAGGCTCTTGAGTTCGAACTTCAGGAACCAGTCCTGCAACGCACGCAGTTGCGCCAGATCGTTCTTGCCCGTGCGATCCACGAGCGCGTACTGGAAGATCCAGCCGACGCCTGTGGCGTCCGGACCCAGGGCCGGCTTCGCCGTGGCGGGCAATCGGCCCTGGACCTGGTTCAGGTATTCCAGTACCCGTGAGCGGGCCCAGTACAGGTCGGTTCCGTCCTCGAACAAGACATAGACGAACGAGTCGCCAAAGAACGAGAAGCCGCGCACGGTCTTGGCCCCTGGCACCGACAGCATGGTGGTGGCCAACGGGTAGGTGACCTGGTTCTCGACGATCTGCGGCGCCTGTCCTGGGTAGTTGGTGCGAATGATGACCTGCACGTCTGACAAGTCCGGCAGCGCATCCACGGGCGTGCTGCGAACGCCCCACACGCCCCATGCCGTGAGCATGGCGGTGGCCAGCAGCACCAGGAAGCGATTGGCCACCGACCATCGAATCAGTTTGGCGATCATGGCTGCACCTTTTCGATGGCGGTGATCACGTAGTCCTCACCTTGCTTGGAGAAGGTGAATCGCACCTGCTGCCGAACCGAAAGACCCGCGGCGAGCTGCGGGCTGCTCAGCTTGAAGCCCATGGTCATGGCCGGCCATTGGAGGGCTGGCACGGCCTCGTGCGCCAGCGTCAGCTCGGTGGGCGACATCTCCTCGATCACGCCGCGCACCACGAAAGCGTTGGTGGCCGCGGCCGGTGGCGACGAGGTGCCGTGCCCGTTGTGCGGCGATGCAGGCGCGGACGCCGCGGCACCTGCAGGCAGCACGCCCCGCAGGCTGGCTTCCGAATCGATCAGGAACTGCGCCGAGGCCACCACCTGCTGTCCCGCCGCGAGCCCGCCGTTGACCACCAGTTGATCGCCTACCTCCGCGCCCACCTGGACCTCCACGGGATGGAACTTGCCGGGTCCATCGACCACATAGGCCAGTGCGCGCTTGCCGGTGCGGATGACCGCCTCGCTGGGAACAAGCAGCGCGGGCTGTTCGTTGCCTTTGAGCGCGATCTGGCCGGACATGCCGGCCTTCAGGCGCTGGCCGGGATTGGCCATTTCAAGCCGCACTCGCACCGTACGGGTGTCGCGGTTGGCTTCGGGCAGGATGCTCACGATGCGCGCCTGGAGCACTTCACCGGGAAACGCCGCCAGCCGGACCTGCGCCGTTTGGCCGACCTGCAATGGCCCGCTTTGTGCTTCGGGGACAGCCGCTTCGATCCACACCGTGGCCAAGCCATTCACCCGGGCCAGGCTTTCCCCGGCGGAAACCGTCATGCCCTGACGCACCATCAGTTCGGCCACCAAGCCGCCTTGAGGTGTTGTGACCGTGTACAGCCCCTTGGGCTCGCCTGTGCGCTCCACCTGGGCGATCAGGGCTTGCGGCATGCCGAGCAGCAGCAGCCGTTGGCGGGCAGCTGCGGTCAACGGTGCGTCGCCCATCGCGCGAACCGAGAGAAACTCGCGCTGTGCGGCGATCCACTCCGGCAGCAATAGGTCAGGCAGCGGTGCCCCTGCTGCGATCACGTCGCCCGCAGCCCGTGCGTAGACACGCTCGACGAAGCCAGCGGTCCGCGCCTGCACGATGCTGACGTCGCGGTCGTTGAGCAGCACGGTGCCCACGACGTTCACATCTGCGCCGATCTTGCCTTGCACGACTTCGGTTGTACGCAGGCCCAGGGCTTGCACCGCTTGCGCCGACACGCTCAGGCCCGTGCTGTCCTGAGTGTCTTCATCTGCGTACTTCGGCATCAACGCCATGTCCATGTAGGGCGATTTGCCGGGCTTGTCGAACTTCTGGGCCGGCACCATCGGGTCGTACCAATACAGCACCTTGCGCTCGGTCGGAGCACTTGCAATGGTGGCAGCGGGGGAGCCGCTGAGGTGGCCGGCGCGCCATTGGGCGACGCTCCATCCAACGGCAATACCGGCAGCAATCAGCGTCAAGCCGGCAAGGATGTTTCTCGAAGAGGTGTTCATGGCGAGGGTCTCCACTCAGTCCGCGATCAGGCTGTTCAGTCGGGCGACGAGGCTGTCGCGCTGCGCTCCGAGGTCGATCAGACGCATGCGCGTCTCCAGTACCTGGGCGCGTGCACTGAGCACAGCGCTCAGGTCCCCCTTGGCGGATCGGTAGTTGCTCAACGCAAGCGCCGCTCGGTTCCGTACCAGCTGCAAGCCTGCGGTCTGCAGGCGGTCGATCTGGCTGTTCAACGCTTGGAGTTCGGCGGCGCTGTCGTCCAGCTCCTGCAAATGACGCCGCGCCACGTCTTCGCGTTCGGCGTCCAGACGCTCCAACTCGTGCCGTTTTGCCTCGATCATGGGCACTTGGCGTCGATCCTTCTGCCATGGCAGATCGAATGTCACCTGGAATGACACCATGTCGCCCCATCGGCGATCCCGCCGGCTATAGGCAATCTCCCAGGCCCAATCGCCGCGGGTCTCTGATTGGGCTTCGCGGGACTCGGCCCGGGCCATGCTTTGCATCGCCGGATAGAGTTCAAGCTCCGCGTGATTCGCCAGTTCTGTGCGCAGTTGCGCGACGGGGTGAGTGAGCGGGCCTGGATCGCCTTGCAGTGCTTCGTCGGCCCTGGAGCCCACCCAGCGCCGCAATGCGGCCCTGGCCTTGGCCCGGTCCCGCTGTAGATCGTCACGGCGGTCCGTGAGTGTCAGCGCCTCCTGTTGCGCGACCAACAGGTCGCCAGTCTGGGCCGTGCCGCCGGCGACGCGAGCGGGGAGACTGTCTTGCAGGCGCTGGTTCTCCGCGAGCAGTTCCGTCAGCAGTATCTCCCGTTGCTCCACCGCCTGCGCGGCGATCCACGCCAGGCTGAGTTCCTGGCGGATCTGCAATCGCTGCAAAACCAGCGCCGCGCGCTCTCGATCCACACGCGCCTGCGCACTGGCGACCTGGGCGTCGCGCTTGGCCCTGTTGGGCACTTCCTGCATGAGCGCCAGGCGCTGCATCGTCATGGATTCGCGCGTCATGCTCCAGCGATCCATGCCGCTGATGGGATAGTTTTCGATGCCGAGCGAGAGCTTGGGGTCGGGCAGCGAGCCTGCTGCCTTCTGCACGGATTCGGCGACGTTGACCTGCAACTGCTGCGCGCTTATGCGCGGGCTCTGCTGCTCCGCGATAAGGCGTGCCTCAGCAAAATCGAGGGCGTAGGCCACAGGCGAAACAAGCGCACTGCCTGCCAACGCGATGCTGATAGCTTTCAGACGATGCAATCGCATCGAGGCCGGCGTTGTGCCTCGGCCGTACGCTGACGGGCGCCCCTCGGGAAGGTCTGATCAAAGCGCTCTGATGCTTGGATTTCAGCGTCAAGGCGCCAAGTCGACCTCGATATGATGGATTTTGCGCCGTTTCTGACGCTTTTCGACGGCTTTCCCCGTCCAACAGACGGATTTACCCCGTCGGCAGCAACAGACGTCGCCGCGCCATCCACAGATTCGACAGCGCGAACAGCGTCAACACCTGCGCCGTGTTCTTCGCCAACCCGCGATAGCGCACCTTGGTGTAACCGAACTGCCGCTTCACCACTCGGAACGGATGCTCCACCTTCGCCCGCAGGCTGGCCTTGAAGTGCTCCCAGCGTTCGGCGTATTTGCGATCACGCTTGTTCTTCATCGCACGAAGCTTCGACGGCTTCTCCGCGATCCAGAACGCAGCCTCCACGCCTTGCAGCTCCTCGCGCTTGTCCGCGCCCGTGTAGCCGCTGTCGCCGCAGATTGTGTCTTCCTTGCCGTGCAGCAGCTTGTGCACCTGCGTCACGTCGTTGACGTTCGCCGCCGTGCACTCCACGTGGTGCACCAGGCCCGACTCCTCGTCCACGCCAATGTGCGCCTTCATCCCGAAGTGCCACTGGTTGCCCTTCTTCGTCTGGTGCATCTCCGGATCGCGCTTGCCGTCCCTGTTCTTGGTCGAACTCGGCGCCGCGATGATCGTGGCGTCCACGATCGTGCCGGCCTTCAAGCTCTGGCCCTTGCGCGCCAGGTGCGCGTTCACGCGCTCCAGGAGCTGCGGCGCCAGATCATGCGTCTCCAGCAGCCGGCGGAAGCTGAAGATCGTGGTCTCGTCCGGAATGTTGTCCAGCCCGCTGAGGCGGGCGAAGCGGCGCATCACCGCCGTGTCGTACAGCGCCTCTTCCATGGCCGGGTCACTGAGCGCGTACCACTGCTGCAGGAAGTGGATGCGCAGCATCGTCGCCAGCGCGTACGGCTGCCGGCCACGCTGGCCCATCTTCGGGTAGTGCGGTGCGATCAGCGCCAGCAATGCGTTCCACGGCACAACCTGCTCCATCTCCGCCAGGAAGATCTCGCGTCGCGTCTTCTTCCGCTTGCCCGTGTGTTCCGCGTCCCCGAAGCTCAGCTGCATCGTCGTCATCCGTCGAACCTTGCGCTATTGTCGCCGAGGAATTGTTCAGAGCATCCCTCGGGGGCGCCAAAAAAGGGAGTAAACATGGTTGTCCTCGGAATTGGTGTTCACGAAATCACGTGGTCTGCCGCATCGGTGCGCGGCGAGCACGGACACATAAATCAATTCCGCAGGACTTGGAACGTGAGGTAGATCGGCGGAAAGCCCGCGCGGGGATTGGGAGGAATGTAGGTAACGTGCCGCCTGAGGGCTACCCGGTCGAGAACCAACCCGGGCAGCGAGTTGGCGAGCCACATCACGTGCGCCGCGAGAAACTGAATGTCCAGCCCCTGCCATGAAAGCGCCGACTCCCGATCGCCACTGCAATGAGCGTGGCACAACTGTGGCGCTTCGCTGTCCATGGAATCAGGCATGCCGGTGCAATCCGACATTGGCAACTTGTCAGCCTGCTGCATCGAGATCGTGGCACGCATTTGCGTGGTTTCCACAGATGCCCTCGGGTCTGGCTTGGGACAGACGTACATCGCCATCGCAACCTGCGAGAAAAGCAAGGTTACGACTAGGCCGCTGGTAATCCAGCGGCTCCATCTTGCGAGAAGGCGCCTTAAGCCGATCATGTGGACATACTATTGGAAGTTGTGGGGAGTTGAATTGATCAAGGTCAGTTTCCAGGATGAATTGATGCGTCTGGACGGCGCCTTGGCCCGAACCGGCATCCACTGCAAATCCACCGGCAAGGGCGGGCACCGCACGTGGCTGTCATGCTTTACGCGCCTCGGCAACTCGCAAGGCTCTAAGCTCAAATCGATCAGCTACAAGATTCGTCTGTCCCGAGAGTCGCTGCAGGTGCGTAATGACCTCGTAGGGGCCATCGGCTATTGGACGCGTGCAGATTCCGCACTGGCTAGCGGTTTCGATGCGTGATCGCGAAGAAATCCCTACGCCATATCCAGCTGCGACCCAGAGCAACAACATCTCAAAAGAACTGACATGCTGGACATTCGGCCTTTCCGTTGATGACATGGAGGACAGGTACTGGTCCAGCGAAGGAGAATATTCGGCCTTCCATCGAAACACGGAGTGCTCCTTAAGTTCGTCTATTCTGATTGACTGCTGCCGGAGCAGTGGGTATCCCAGCGGCGTGGCAAGAGCTGTCGCCTCAAACCAAAGAGAAAGACTCTTCAGCGAAGAATCGCTCACCTGCTTCAGAGAAAGGCCGACGTCGAAGCGCCGTTTGTAGAGGCCTGTAATGAGATCGCTCGTCGTAACCTCATTAAATTCCATAAAAACTTCGGGCTCCTCCGCGCGCTGCAGGGCAAGCAATGCAGCTAGGTTCGAAGAGGCCACACCAGGCGCTATGGCGAGCCTGAGCTGTGGGCGTGGGCTGGTGGCGTCGTGCATGAGAGGCCCCAAGAAGCGATAAGACAAGGATGGAAAGTCTTCATGATAGCTAGTTTGAGTTAAACTTAACGTGGTTAAATTGTCGGGACTGTTCGACGCTTCCAAGGATGGAGAAGCGAACTGTCCGACGAGGCCGTCCCCCAGGCACTACCACTTTCGACGCCGAGCCAGCGTTGGCATTCGGAGCGGCCGTTCGTGTCGCCCGCCTGACGCAAGGTATTGCTCAGGAAGAACTGGCTGCGAAAGCAGGGATCGAGCGATCGCACATGGGCAAAATAGAGCGTGGGGAGCACATGCCCACTCTCGCTCTGATCTTAAGAATCGCCGCCGGACTCAAGCTTAGTGCTGCGGAACTCGTCAGCGCAGCCGAACGCAATCTTCGTGCTGCGGCGCACGATTCAGATGGGCATTGACGCTTTAGTCATCCGGAGGTCCTCGCAGACGTTCCATGAAGCGATCCAGCGAAACCGATGAGTTGCTGCTTTCTGGCCGAAGCAGATAGGTTGTGATTACCGCCGTGTCCTGCGCCAGAGGGCGAATCACCACGTCCGGCCTCTGGCTGATGGGAATCTTGGTCGCTGTCATGAAACCAATCCCATAGCCTGCGCCGACCAGCGTTAGCATCATGTCCAGCGACGACACTTCTTCGACAACGTTGAGCCTGTGTTCCAGAACCTGTAGCAGCCGATTTAGTTCTCGGCAGTAGCCTTCGCAGGCCAGTTTGTCGCACAGAACCAGTGGGTGACCCTGAAGTTCGTTGAGCGGAACTTGCTTGTGCGCAAGAAGCGAGTGCCGCGCTGGCACGGCGATCACAATCGGGTCTCGCCAGATCGGTTCAGCCACGATGCCTTCGCCAACATCCGCCGCGTGTGCAAATCCGATCGTGAAGTCGCCAGACCGTAGGCCCCGTATCTGCTCGGTCAGCGGTACCTCGGAGAGACGTATCTCGACCTCGGGCTCTTCCGCGCGGCAACGAGCTAGGAACGCCGATAGTCGTGGGTCCATCGCACCATCGGAAATTGCAATGCGCAGGCTGCCCCTCAGGCCCGCGGCAATGGCTCTGGCATTCTCACGCGCTTGCTCCAGGACAGTGAAGAGTCGGCGGGTGTCCTGCAAGAATGCCGCCCCCGCCACGGTCAGCCGTGTACCCCTGCGGTCGCGGTCAAACAGCGTGACCCCAAGCTCATCTTCCAATTCCTTGATCGCGCGAGACAAGGGGGGTTGCTCTATATGCAGCCTCTCGGCCGCCCGCGTGAAATGCAACTCCTCTGCCAAGACGACAAAGCATCGTAGATGACGCAACTCCATAAATCGGGCTCCTCGCAGGTTCTCATTCGCGCAAGATGTCCCGTGGACGAATCACGGTGGATGTGGAGGCTGGATCCATTCCAGGGAAGTTGATGCGCTTGACATCGCAAAAACTGGCATCTTGAGCGCTCGTGGTTGCTCGTGACGCGTCCCAATCGCGCGCGCCCAATCGGGGCGCGCGTCTCTGTCACACTGTGCAGAAGCTTTGAAAAGCACCGCACACCCGCGGCGTCATCCGCCGTGCTCTTTTTGTAGCAGCGAGCCGAGGCGAGCGACTTCATTGCTGGTGATCGCGATGTTGCGCCCATCCTTCGTCGACACCGAAGCCCCGACATTGAGATAGACGGCGCGCCCGAAGCGGCTTTCCTGTGCCATCTTTCCGTCCTTGAAGATGTACAGCGTTCCCCCGTCAGCCAAGGGAACCATCTCCTTGGCTGCTTGGGCTGCTGCATGACCGGCGAAGGCTGGCACGGAGAGAGCGCTCAACAGGGCGGCAATGACAATTTGCGATTTCATGATCGACTCCTTTGTAAAAACGACGACAACTTGCGCCGCGTCGTTAAATGTAGAAGCAGGCGGTCTACAGAGGGCTTACCCGTGCATTACATTCAATTCATGCGCTGTCATCTGCCGCCCATGAAGGATTAGGTTCCAGTGGGAGACAAGATGCCAAGCCATGCAACGCTCGCCAGAACCAAAACGGCCAAGGTTGCCTCCGTGAACAGACTCTGCCTAAGCTTGATGACTGCCTGTGCGCGATTGCCTGCCTTCAAAGCTGCCTCCAGGCTCGGGCTCAACCGATACCGATTGGCAGCAGCCAACGCCAGCATGCCTGCGAAAAGCAGGAGCTTTACCATCAGCAGCCGGCCATACAGCGTCGAGATGAGCGGATCAAACGATGGTCCGGCGATCAACAGGTAATTGAGAGTTCCACTCACGACGAGTGCAGCCACGATCGCTGTACCTATGCGAGCAAAGCCATTCGACGTCCGACTGAGGACCGCTACCGGGTCTTGCGCGACATCCCGCTTGTGGGATGCCAGCATCAAGAACGCCAACAATGCGCCCACCCAAGCGCCCGCTGCCCAGAGGTGGGTGATATCCGACGCAAGATGGATGTAGCCGCGAACGCCGTCGTCCATGGCGCCGTGGCCTGCCCACGCAAGGGTCGCCAGCGCCACGCCGGTGGAGAGCGCCATCACTGCAAATCGCAAGGTAGCGTTCAATTTCAACATTGCGACGAGCACACACACCAACAGCGCGAGGATGCGAATGCACCAGGCGATGCCCATGTGCGTGCCCGTAATGAGCATGTCGAAAACGTGCGTTGACAGCTCCGCGTAGCTTTGGGCGCCGGACATGGCCTTGGCCATGTCCGTCATGCCCCACATCGACAGGGCAATGCCGATGGCAGCGGATGCGCCAATGAGGACGCGATAGCGGCGCGAGATCGTCGAGGATCGCTCGTCGTTGCCCAAAGCATAGAGTCCGAACATGGCGACGCCAAACGCCGCCGCCAGGTCCAGATAAAGCGCCAGGCGCAGGACGATGGTCAACCAATCCCCGGCCATGGGCTTACTTCACCTTGAAGGTGACGTTACCCGTGATCGGATGCGTGTCCGAGGAGACGGCACGCCATTCGACGCGATAGTCGCCGGGCTGGAGCGCCTGTGCTGGCGTGATGACCATGGTCTTGCCGTCGCCGGCACCCGCGACGCTGGCGTTGATCTTCATCGGGCCATGGCTCGCCATTCCCGGCATGCCAGTCATGACAAGGCTCGCGGCGGAGAACTGCGGCACCAGCGTTTCGGAGAACTTCAGCTCGATGGTGGCTGGCGCGGAAACCTGCGACTTGTCGGCTGGCGTTGAAGACACCAGCGAAGGATGCGCGAATGCGGCGGTGGCGAACAGACCAGCAGCGATCGGCGCGACGAGCTTGGCGATGAAATGTGAACGGGTCATAGAGATTTCTACCTTGATGTGTGAGGAGTGGTTTAAGAACGAAGTGCCGAGATAAGGCTTGCACCTTCGCAACGGCGTGGAACGAAAGAAACGGTTCGCTGGGCGATAGCAGGCTCCTGTAGGTTCAGAAAGAAAATCCGGTCACAGTCGGCTCGCTCTCAGGCGCAAGGCGTTGCCAACGACCGACGCCGAACTCAGGCTCATCGCCAATGCTGCGATCAGCGGCGACAGCAGCCAGCCCGTGAGGGGATAGAGAACCCCGGCGGCGATGGGGATGCCCAGCGCGTTGTAGAGGAAGGCGAACATGAGGTTCTGCTTCATGTTGCGCACGGTACTCACCGAGAGCGTGCGAGCGACAGCGATGCCACGCAGGTCGCCCTTGACCAGCGTGACCTGGGCGCTGTTCATCGCCACGTCGGTCCCCGTTCCCATGGCGATGCCCACGTCTGCCTTCGCCAAGGCCGGCGCGTCGTTGATGCCGTCTCCGGCCATGGCGACGATGCGTCCTTCTTTCTGCAGCCGCTCGATCAACATGAGCTTGTCCGCCGGCTTGACCTCACCATGCACCTCGTCGATGCCTAGGCGTGCACCGACGGCTTTGGCGGTGGTCTGCCCGTCCCCGGTGGCCATGATGACCCGCAGGCCCGCAGCCTTCAACGCGGCCAGGGCCTCGGGGGTGCTGCCCTTGACCGGATCGGATACGGCGAGCAAGCCCGCGAGCTGCCCGTCCACAGCCAAGTACATGACGCTTGCCCCTTCGCCGCGCAGAGCTTCGGCCTGGGGTACGAGCGGTTCCACCGATACGCCAGACTGTTCCATCAGCACTGTGTTGCCCAACGCGAGTTGCCGGTGCTCAACCTTTCCGCGCACGCCGATGCCGGTTCCCGATTCAAAGCTCTGAGGCTTCACGAGTTGGAGGCCCTGGGCACGCGCGGCCTGCACGATGGCGTCGGCCAGGGGGTGTTCACTGCCCTGGTCCAGGCTGGCCGCAAGACGCAGCACCTCATCGTTCGTAAAGCCGGGTGCTGCGACGACCTGATCGAAAGCAGGTCGGCCTTCGGTCAGGGTTCCTGTCTTGTCGATGACGAGGGTATCGACCTTGCGAAGATTCTCGATCGCCGCGGCATCGCGGAATAGCACGCCCTGCGTGGCGCCACGGCCCGTTGCGACCATGATCGACATCGGCGTGGCCAGACCCAGCGCGCACGGGCAGGCGATGATCAGAACGGCCACCGCATTGATGAGTCCATAGACCCAGGTGGGCTGCGGCCCGAAGAATCCCCATACAAAGAGCGTCGTGACCGCAATGGCAACGACGGCCATCACGAAGTAGCCGGCAACGACATCGGCCATGCGTTGCATCGGCGCCTTGGAACGCTGCGCCTGGGCGACCATCTGGACGATCTGCGACAGAACGGTGTCCGAGCCGATCCGCTCCGAACGCATGACCAGCGCGCCGCTGGTGTTGAGTGTGGCCCCGATGACCTTGTCGCCCGCGCGCTTGCTTACGGGCAGCGGTTCGCCGGTCAGCATGGATTCGTCAATCGAGCTGCTGCCCTCGTGCACGATGCCATCCACCGGCACCTTCTCGCCGGGTCGGATGCGCAGCAGATCGCCGACGTGCACATGGCTGAGCGGCACGTCTTCCTCGCTGCCGTCCGCATTGATGCGCCGCGCGGTCTTGGGCGCCAGCCCCAGCAGCGACTTGATGGCCGCCGAAGTCTGGGAGCGCGCCTTGAGTTCCAGCACCTGGCCGAGCAGTGTCAGCGAGATGATGACGGCGGCGGCCTCGAAATACACGCCGACCCGTCCCATGGACATGAAGGAAGCTGGAAACACTTCCGGCGCAACGGTTGCCACGACGCTGTAGATGAATGCCGCACCCGTTCCCAGGCCGATCAGTGTCCACATGTTCGGGCTGCGGTTGACCACGGACAGCCAGCCGCGGGAGAAGAAGGGCCAGCCGGCCCACAGCACGATCGGCAACGACAGCACCAACTCGACCCAGCTCTGTGTAGCCATGTCCATCAGGTGTAGCCGCTCGCCCAGCATCGCCAGCGCCAGGACCACGAGCGTCAACGGCAAGGTCCACCAGAAGCGACGCGAGAAGTCACGCAACTCCGGGTTGTCGTCGTCGAGGTCGGGCAGCAGAGGCTCCAGCGTCATCCCGCACTTGGGGCAGATTCCCGGATGATCCTGGCGGATCTCCGGGTGCATCGGGCAGGTGTAGATTGTTCCGGGTGCGGTTGGCGATGCCGCCGGGGCCGGTGAAATCGCGGTGCTGGCATGGTGATGCGGTGCATGGCCGCTGCCTGTGCCTATGCCCGCGCCACCGCTGGCATATCGCGCCGGATCGGCGTCGAATTTGGCCTTGCATCCGGTGCTGCAAAACAGGTACGTGTTCCCCAAGTGCGTGGAGCGGTGCTCCGACGCCGCCGTGACCGCCATCCCACACACCGGATCTCGTGTCGAGGCATCGGGCTGCGAGTGGCTTGAGGGCCCGCCCGCATCGTCACTTCCAGCATGGCTGGCGTGATGGTGGTGGGTATGCGTGCCGGACGTTGTGGCACCCGCCGCCATGCCTGCGTGCTCATGTCCTGAAGACTTGCTGGGTGAATTCATAGTGACAAGTGCCCTCCGCCGTTAACCGTTGGTGTCTGGTGATCGCAGCAGGCCGCACGCGCGCAAGGAGACAAGCGCGGCGTCGCGTGCTCGCACGGTGCGAGTGCCTCGACTCATTGCTTCTGCTCCTTGGAGGCTGCGGCACCTTCCTCACCCTGACGCGCGGCATGATCGTGTCCGCCGTGGCCGTGACCACGGTGCATGAACAGGTGCATCAGCGGACAAGCCGCCAGCAGCAGGAAGGGGAGATAGCCGGCAACATGTGCCGTGTGCTCCTTGAGCAGGAAATACGCGGCGACAGCGGCGATGATGAGGAACGCCACGCCGTAGCGCGATCGCCAGAACCGGGGACGATCGCTGGGGGTATGTGTGTGCTGATGCTGCATGGCATATCTCCACGGAGAAGGGTTGATGGATGGTCAGCGATGCGACTGATAGACCGTGCTGCTACCGTTTTTCCCGATCAGCAGCACGTCGTAGGCGTCCTTGCGTCCACCATAGGCCGGACCATCCATGCCGGGCGAACCGACCGGCATGCCGGGCGCCGCAAGGCCGATGGCCTGCGGGGCTTCGCGCAGCAAGCGTTGAATGTCCGAGGCAGGCACATGACCCTCGATGGCATAGCTGCCGATCTGCGCCGTGTGGCACGAACCGTACTTCTGCGGGATGCCCAGCCGCGTGCGCGCTGCCGTGTTCCCGGTGTCGAGAACCTGCACATCGAAGCCTGCGCCTTGCAGGTGTGAGACCCAGTCCTTGCAGCATCCGCAGCTCGGGTCCTTCCAGACCTTGGCAATCGGTCGGCTCTGCGCCAGGCTCGGTCCTGCGAGTGCCATCACCAACAAGCCAGCGATCAATGCCTGGCGTCTCGGCACTTTGCCCTGGCTTCTGTCGTAGTGCATGTTCATAGATTGCCTCTCATCAGATGATCAAACCCGCTAGGTTCTAGAACCAGAATCGCACGCCAGCCACCCAGCGCGTCTGCTGCGCGCGGCCGCCTTCGGCACGCACATAGTCCGCGGTGCGTCCGAAGCTGCCCGCCCGTTCCACGCCGATATAGGGGGCGAACTGGCGACTGAATTCATAGCGCAGGCGCAAGCCAGCAGACGCTTCGGCCAAGCCCTTGCCGATACCGCGTTCCGGGTCGTCCTTGCCATAGAACTGCAACTCGGCGCGAGGCTCCAGAATCAGTCGCTGGGTCAGCAGCAGCTCGTAGCTGCCTTCGACACGCAGCGCCGTACGTCCGCCACTTCCCACGTAGCCCGTCGCCTCCAGCTCGAACCAGTAGGGGGCGAGGCCCTGGATGCCGAAAGCCAACCATTGACGGCTCGGGCCTTCGCCGTTATCCACCCGAATGCCGAGCTGGGTGTCCCAGTACGGTGCGACGGCGTGCCCCCAGAGAAGCTCGGTACGCGATTCTTCGAGCTTTCCTTTGGCGATATCGCCTTCGGCCTTCACGACGGCCTTGTTGTAGGTCGTCCCATACCACGCCTGGAGGTCGTAGGCCGTGGAATCGTCCCCTTTGCGCGTGAAGCGGCGTTCCAGGGTTTCGCCGCGCAACGAGAAGAACCTGTGTTCGTCGGCCAGCATCAGCCGCGGCACACCGGGTACGGCGTAGTCGCCCGATCCCAATGTCAGGCCATTGGAGTAGCCATGCGGATCGCGGGCGTCAGGAGGCGCCGACCCGCCCTGCATCTGCATGTTGCCGTGATCCATGGCCGGGGCCGCGGTCGAGCCGCTCGCCGACGCCGCGTGACCCGCGTGCGGGTCGGCGGCAGGAGCCACGGTCTGAGTGGATGGCGCGGCCGTTTGAGAGTCGGCCTGGCCGTGCGCAGCATGGTCGTTCTGTGCTTGTGCCTGTGCGGCGACGCTTACCAGGGCCAGTAGCGTCGTGGCCAGTGCGCGAGTGGGGAGTGCTTTGGACATTCTTGGTCTTCCTTGTGCGCTGGGTTCAAGACACCACGACTTCGCGGAACATGCCGGCATCCATGTGGAACATCAGGTGGCAGTGCCACGCCCAGCGGCCGAGCGCGTCGGCTGTCACCAGGAAGCTGATGCGTTGTGCCGGCTGCACCGGCAGGGTGTGGCGGCGCGCAAGGAAGCGACCGTCGGGGCTTTCCAGCTCGCTCCACATGCCGTGCAGGTGCATGGGATGGGTCATCATGGTGTCGTTGTGCAGAATGACCCGCAGCCGCTCGCCGTGTTTGAAGTGCACCGGCGTGGACTTTCCGAACTCCAGCCCGTCCAGGGACCATGCGTAGCGTTCCATGTTGCCCGTGAGGTGCAATTCGACCTCCCGGCCAGGGCCTCTCTTGTCCAGCGGCCCCGACGGGGTATGCAGATCCGCGAGGGTCAACACGCGCCGACCGTTGTTGCGCAGTCCAATGCCGGGGTCATCGAGGTTGGTGCGCGCCATGTCAACGCGCATGTCCGTGCTGGCACCATACTCGGTGCGAGCGTGGCGGGCAGTAGTGCTGGGCACGGCCAGTCCCCCCGCAGCCGCGGCGTGTTGGCTGTGATCCATCGCCATGCCACCGTGGTTCATGCCAGCCATCGCCCCATGATCCATCCCGGACATCGAACCCGAGCCCATCCCGGTCATCCCGGTCATCCCGGTCATGCCCGTCATGCCCGTCATGCCCGTCATCCCGGTCATCTCCATGGCCTGGCCGGACCCGCCATGGTCCATGCCCCCCATCATGCCGCCCATCATGTCGTTCATGGTCAGCCATTCGACCGGATCGAGGGCAGGCACGGGAGCTTGAAGACCTTCACGCACGGCCAGCGTGGCACGCGCGTAGCCTGTCCGGTCCATCGCCTGGGCGAAGATCGTGTAAGCGTCATCCCGTGGCTGGACGATCACATCGACGGTTTCGCCCGGACCGAATCGGAACTCATCGACCGTCACCGGCTCCACGTCAACACCATCGACGTGCACCACCGTGAGTTTCAGTCCGGGAATGCGTACGTCGTAGAAGGTGTTGCCCGCACCGTTGACCATGCGCAGCCGCACGCGCTCCCCCGGTCGGAACAACGCCGTCCAATTGCCGGCGGGGGTGACGCCGTTGGCCAGATAGGTCAGCGTGGCGGCGGACAGATCGGCGAGATCCGTCGGATTCATCCGCATCTCGTTCCACATCTTGCGCTTGTCGATCGCAGCGGCCATGCCGTCGCGCGAGGCGTCCCGGAAGAAGTCGAAGACGGTAGGTTGGTTGTAGTTGTAGTAGTCGCTTTGGGACTTGAGCTTGGTGAACACCCGCATCGGGTCTTCGTCGGTCCAATCCGAGAACAGCAGCACGTGGTCACGGTCGGCGCGGATGGTCTCGGCGCCAGCGGGGTCGATGATGATCGCCCCGTACATGCCCGTGAGTTCCTGGAAGCCGGAGTGCGAGTGGTACCAGTAGGAGCCGCTTTGCTGAACCTTGAAGCGGTACGTGAAGGTCTCGCCGGGAGCGATGCCTTTGAAGCTAATGCCCGGCACGCCATCCATCTGATACGGCAGGATGATCCCGTGCCAGTGGATGGATGTGGCTTCACGCAGCTTGTTGGTCACACGGATTGTGACGGTGTCACCCTCGCGCCAACGCAATGTCGGTGCCGGCAGCGAGCCGTTGATGGTCGTAGCCACGCCTGGCTTGCCCGTGAAGTTCACGGGCGATTCGGCGATCACCAAGTCGAACTCGGTGCCTTTTAGCACAGGGGCGGCACCGCGCGTCGCGGAGCCTTGCTGGGCAAATGCCTTGAACGCCGGCGTGGACAGCCCAGCGAGAACGCCGCCGGCGGCTAACCCTTGGACGAAACGCCGACGAGAAAGGCCCTGTGGGGGCACGATAAAAAAGGGTGAACGAGGCGGCATGGCCTGAAATCCTCCATAGATGACTCGGAAGTCGTTCTAAACGCCACCCCATCCTGAGCGGCACAGTTCGACGCAATGCAGGTCATGCTATGGGTTGGGCACTTTCCACCGAATGACCCTTGAATTACATTCATGTAATGTTCGTGTCATGTTCGTGGAAGCTGGCAACCAGTAAATTGCTGATTGAAGTGGATGAATGCGTACATCGTGAGCGGCTATTTTTCTGCGCCGCAGCGATTTCATGGGACATGCGATGAAACTGCTGGTCGTTGAAGACGAGAACAAGACGGCGGATTACGTCCGCCAAGGTCTCATGGAGGCGGGATTCGTAGTGGATCTGGCGCGCAACGGATTGGACGGACACCACCTGGCCATGGGCGAGACATACGATCTGGTGGTCTTGGATGTCATGCTGCCGGATGTCGATGGCTGGCGCATCGTGCGTGCCCTTCGAGATGCCGGTAAACAGGTCCCTGTACTCTTTCTGACGGCGCGTGGCGGTGTGGACGACCGTGTCAAGGGATTGGAACTGGGAGCGGACGACTACCTCGTCAAGCCATTCGCCTTCTCTGAGTTGCTGGCGCGGGTGCGGACGCTGCTGCGACGCGGAAGCGCTCCGAGCCAGCCTGATCGCATCCAGGTTGCCGATTTGGTACTGGACTTGGCGCGCCGACGTGCAACGCGCGCTGGCCAACGCATCAATCTCACCAGCAAGGAGTTCGCGTTGCTTGAGCTCCTGGCCCGTCGCCAGGGGGAAGTCCTTCCACGTTCTCTGATCGCGTCGCAGGTATGGGACATGAATTTCGACAGCGACAGCAACGTCATCGATGTAGCCATCCGCCGCCTACGCGCGAAGATAGACGATGCGTTCAATCCGAAGCTCATCCACACCGTGCGTGGAATGGGATACACGCTCGATGCGCCCGATGATGCCCCTGCGCCATAAGCCGCGGCAAAGCCGTCCAGCGTCGCTTGCATTGAGGGTCACGGCCCTGGTTGGTATCGCCACGACCTTGGTGTTTCTTGTGTTCAACTGGGTCATTCTCCGGTCGTTGGAGCACCACTTTGCTCAACAGGATGCCCACGAACTGGAGGCAGTGACAGCCGCTTTGGCTCAGCCCTTGCACCAGCTTGCAAGTGACATCGCAAGCGACGAACTGAAGCAACACTTGGCCAACGCAGTCGCAGGACATCATGGGATGACGTACGGCGTCTACGATGGGTCTGGCAATAGCATCTATGCCACGCCCGGTCCTGACCTGTCGAAACTTGACAGTAACAAAAAGTTGGTGAACCGCATCACCGCTGACGATTTGATCGTGTGGCACGAGGATCAGAGGTCATATCGAGGTGTGGTGGTACAACTGCCTGCTGACGATTCAGCGGCGTCCGGCTACCGCATCGTCGCCGCCATGGACATCGGCTTTCATCTCGACTTCCTGGCGGAGTTCAAGCGCATGCTTTGGTGGGCAACCGGCTTGGTCATGTGTCTGGCGCTCGGTGTGGCTTGGCTGGCGGTGCAGTGGGGCCATCTGCCGATTCGCAAGGTCAATGAAGAGATTCGGGCGATTCGCTCTTCAAAGCTGGATGTGAGGTTGGATCCTCGGGATGTGCCGATCGAACTGGCGGAACTGGTATTTGCCTTCAACGATATGTTGGCGAGAATCGAGGAAGGCTTCACCCGGCTATCACACTTTTCCGCAGACATAGCGCACGAGTTGCGCACGCCCGTCACCAACCTGGTCACGCAGACTCACGTAGCGCTTGGCCAGCCGCGCAGCAACGAGGAATACAGAGAAATCCTCTATTCAAATTTGGAAGAGTTTGATCGGATGGGACGCATGATTGGAGACATGCTGTTTCTTGCCCAAACGGAAAATGATCCCCGCAACTTGCGCTTGTCTACAATTGATCTGTCCGAATTGGTGCGGAGTCTGTTCGACTATTTCGAGGCGCTGGCAGAAGATAGCGGCATTACGCTTGGCGTTAAAGGGGCGATCGGCAGCATAGCGGCGGATCGGGAAATGCTCACCCGGGCGCTGAACAATCTTCTCTCGAACGCAATTCGACACACTCCTCGCGGGAAGAGCATCACGGTCTTGCTCTCGCAGGATGAGCAGTGGACAACGATCAGTGTGGTCAATCCCGGTGAGAAAATTCCTGAGCCCGATCTACCAAAGCTCTTCAATCGATTCTACCGAGTTGATCCGGCACGGCAACGAAATACGGCGGGCGCCGGTCTTGGCCTTGCCATCGTGAAATCGATTGCGGAGGCGCATGGTGGTTCTGTTGCCGTGACCTCCAGCGAGCTTGTCACAAGATTTGACTTGGCACTGCCCCATCTGCGGCAGTAGTCCGGGTGAGCTTCGGTGCCGGATAGCCGCATTCGGAGATGCAATGGCGCAGATCCTTGACCCTGAGGCATCGCTCGTCGAGATGAATCGTTGCGCTTCCCGCAACATAGTTGGCATCCGCATTATGGACGCCGTGAAGATACAGCAGCTTGCGGCGCACTCCCTCACCGCTCAGGCTCGATACAAGCCCTCCGACTTCAACGTTGATCGACTTCATGAATGCTCTTTCCTGTTAGCTGTATTTGTGGTGTCAAGGAGCGAATCGGCCCGAGTCCAGACAGTCCTGCGAGAACTCGAAGACAATCTCCCGGTCGGGAGCGATGACCTTATGCTTCTTGCCGGCGTAGTGCAGCCCAGAGACGGGAGAGGCGCTGCCTTGTTCCATCATCGCTGCGCTCATCGGGCCTTTGGCTCTGTCTGAATAAAGGTGCGCTTTGGCGGCAATAGACTGCCCCGGCGAAATTGAGGAGGTCATGTTGACGCCCCTTGCTTTCCTGAAGTCTGTTCGCAGTGTCTGGTCTCACCCAACAGGGATAGATAGGGATTGCTCGGAGGCGTTTCCGAGAAAAGCAGGCTCGGATCTTCCAGAAGGTATCCATGCAGACGGCGGGATTTTCTAGGCCCGGTTACTTCACAGGTCCAGATGTTCAGGCCGTTCGGTTGCTTGCGATGCAGCTGCAGCCTCTCGAAGCGCTTTTGTATCCACTGCCAGTCTTGCTGGCTCTCCTGCTTGGCCAGCGCGCTGACTTGCGGACGCTCCTGCGCATAGCGCTGGAATACGCCGGGGCTGACCAGGTAGGCGGTGCCGCTCGCGGTATGCACGAGCGCTTTCGCGTCGTTGATGATGAGCCGGCGGGAAGCGATGCCTTGTTTCAGCCACGCCATGAAGTGCTCTCCGGATGGCGCTGTCGTGGGCTTGGGCGCTGGGGACGAACGCTGAGGTGCGGTCAAGGTCGTCGCTTCAGTACGCGCGGCAGACACCGGCTCCGAAGGTGCTTCAGCGTCCTGCCGGGTTGCGGGTGAATTCACCATGCCCACCATCGAAAGCATGTCTTCCATGGCGTCGGGCAGCGGTTCACCTTTCGCTGGACGAGAGGGGTTACCTCCCTCCCATGGCGGAACCTCTTGGCCCTCCGAGGCTGACTGCGCTCCGGCCGGCGGAGTAGTGGCTGACACATCGGGCCCTTTGTCCGTGGCCGCCGCGTCGATCGCCACTGTGCCGGCGAACAGCGCCGGCCTCTCGCTTGGCTCCCAGATCAGCGCGGGCCCGAGGCGCAACAGCGTGAACGAGTGACACCAGCCGGTGGAACTGGTCACGGTCGCGCGCCAGATCGCCTTGCCGTCGGGCGTCGGCTGCAACATGCCGTGATCCTGGAGGACGTTGAACACCGCGGTGTTGTTCGCAGGAATGCCGTCAACGCCTTGGGACAGCAGGTGCGCACGCAGTTTGTCCGATACCGTCTTGCTCACCAGCCACAGCGCGTCCTCGGTGAGCCAGCCATCGGAGGCTTCCGGCTGGTTCAGCTTCAACTGTTCCTTGAGCAGGTAGCGCAGCCCGTCGAGCAGCTTGCGTTGCAGCGCGTGCTTGGGAGCGGCCATGGCGCGCGCCGGATCGCCGCCCAGTTCCTGGGCCACGGAAGCGCGGTCGGCCTGCACGACCAGTTCGCCCAGCACACCGGCGTGCTCGTACTGGCCGGCCAGGACGTAGAGCAGCGGTCCCCACAGGTCGGGATAGCCACTGAGCCAGTCCAGGAGTTGGGTGTCCAACAGTTGGCGGTAGAGCAAGCCCGTCGCCGCGCTGTGCAGGTGGTATTCGCGATCGTCGCGGTAGCGGAAGCGGTACGGCTGGTGCAGCGGACCGTACCACGGGTGCCACAGCGAGCCATCGGCCAGTTCGACGTGCAGATCGACGGCGATCTTGCCGATGTCGTGCAACAACGCGGCATAGGCGACTGCAGCAGTCCAGGCCTCAGCCTGCGCAGCCTGGTCCTCGGGGCTTGCGCCGATGGGAAGCAGATGGGACTGCCGCAGCTTCAGACTGTAGGCGACGATTTCCAGGCCATGGTCCAGCATGCCGCCGGGGTAAGCGTGATGATGCGCCTCGGAAGCCGGGAAAGCCTGGACCAGCTCGGCGTAGCGTTCCAGTGGCGCCCGGTACAAGGTGGCGAACTGCTTACGTGAGAGCGACGTGCGCTGCCAGATGTGCTCCAGCAGCTTCTGCCGGCGCGGGGTGGCCAGCAGCGATGCGGCCGACTCGGGCCGCATCAACCCTTTCGGGAGGTCGGTGACCGATGGTGGCGTCGGAGCAGCAGCAACCGCGGGCCGTTTTCGCTGGAACAGAGAGAGCATGCGGGTGTCCTGTCGCGGGCCGAGCGGGGAGGCCTTTTTGCCTTTTCGGGATAGAGCCTTTCCCCTTGCACCCCATTCCCTTGCCATTTCGACCCTTTACAGCCTTTGGGTATAGGGCGACGGGTGCTGACCGTCCACCGCCAATGCGGGTTGCAGCAGGGCCGGATTGATGCAGGAAGGCTGGCTGTTCACGCCCTACGATGGGCCGATTCTTGGACTCGGAGAACGCCGTGAGGCTTCACGTTGACAAAGTAAGGAAATTTCCTTACCATGCGGGTATCGCAATCAGGAGAGCCGCCATGCCTGCCATCCACGAAGTTGCCACGCTGACCTCCAAAGGCCAGATCACGCTGCCCAAGCCCATCCGGCAGGCGCTCGGCGTCGATGCCGGTGGCAAGCTCGCGTTCGATCTGCGGGGCAGCGAAGTCGTCGTCACCCGCGTCGATGCCGAGCATGAGGACCCCGCCATCGGCGCATTCCTGAGCCTGCTGGCCCGCGACATCGAAGCTGGCCGGAACGTCCAGGGCCTGCCCGAGGATCTGGCCCGCGCCATGCTGGAGCATGCTGGCCACGGTCTGGACCTGGACGAGGAGATCGACGGGAAAGTGGAACTCTGATGCAACGGCATGGCTGGACGCTGCTCTTCCACGACTGCGTGATCGAGCAGTTGCAGAAACTGCATGCGACCGCGAGGCGCGCGCAGGAGAACGACCCGACGGGCTTCGAGTCCAATGCCAACGTCAAGCTCTTCCGGGCCTTGAGCCAGTTGATCTTGGATGTGGTGCCAGGCGATCCGGCACGCGACGAGTACCGCCAGGGCAACACCTTGGGACCTGCCCACCGCCACTGGCGAAGGGCCAAGATCGGACGGCGGTTCCGGCTGTTCTTCCGGTATGACTCGAAGGCGAAGGTCATCGTGTACGCCTGGGTCAACGATGAACAGACCCTGCGGTCTTCGGGTAGCAAATCGGACCCGTATGTCGTGTTCGAGAAGATGCTCGGGCGCGGGAACCCACCAGACGACTGGCATGCGCTGATACAGGCAAGCAAGCAGGATTGGAGCAAACTGGAATAGGCATCGCTCAATAGCAGGAGACGACCATGAACACCACGACACGCATCCGTACCGCAGAACGACTCGGCCGCACCTTGGGTCGCGGATGGCGTGCCTACGTGCGCGGCGAACGCCGGGCATCGAGCTGGTTGGTGTCAAAGGGGGGGGCGGCGGCCGGTGCCACCGCGCTCGTGTGGGTGGTCAAGCTGGTTGCGCTCGGGGTGCTGCTGTACACCACCTTCTGGCTGGCGGTGTTGCTACTGCTGGGCGTTGCGGCGGTATGGATGGCTGGCAATTCGGCTAGAGATGAAGACCGCTGGACGCAACAGGATGAATTGCGCAATGGCGAGGCGGGCTTTGGCCTGTATTCTTCCAATGGCCAGCGGCTCGACCCTCACGACCCGAACGATCCGTTCGATGACTGAGGTTTGGCCTGTTTGTCACAGAACCTTGCCGGCTACCTTGTTTACACCTGACCCGGCGCTATCACGCGCTTCCTTGGAGCCGACAGCAAGGTTCTGAGCAATCACCCCAGCCTTAACTCCGACCCACCCCAAAGCAGCGACCCAAAACGTCGGCAGGACCAGAAACATCGTGCCTGTGACGAACATCAGGAGCATGTCGCCGAAGGCGTTGTTCAGCCCCACCAGCGGGTCGAAGTTGGTGTGCGGCCGGTTCCAGCCGAACCCCCAGCCATAAAGTGCGTCCAGGATCGTCGAATCGATCCAGCGCGCAAGCTGAAACCAGAAATCCGTGAAGAACAGCGCGAACTGCACGACGCTGACCGTGACGACCGTCTTCAAGTCATAGGTGCCCACGACCAGCACGAGCGGGATGCAGATTACCAATGCCATCTTGAGCAAGGCGAGCACCATCGGCAGCGCCTGCCGCACGACGTCCATCGCGGGAAACGAGGCAATCGCGCCAACTGCCATTCCAACGTCTCCCGTAGCCCGCGTCACGATGTTTGGCAAGGTCTTGTCGATCTGGCCGCCGTAGTCGGTATAGACGCTGCCTTGGTTCAGCTTCTGCTGCCGCGGTGACGCGATCGCGCGGATCACCGAATTGTCCACCTCGGCCCGGCTCAGGAAGCCAGCCCAGCCCGCCAGGCGATTGAGCAGGCTCGGGTCCACCTGTCCCAGCAGCCGTGCCCGCAGGCCATTGCTGCCATCAGCCCACCATTGCCTGCAGGTCGGGTAGCCACCGCCACTGGATACCTGGGCCAGCCCAGCGTCGCGGTTGCTGTCATAGGGCCAGTCATCGCGCGGCGTGCTGGAGCGATACGTGTCGTAGTACCCGTTCGTGTCGGTGAAGAACCGCGATCCGATCCAGGTCACGTCGTGCATCTGCTGCTCATCAAGTTGAGGGCGCTGCATGAACAATTTGGCCCGTGCAGGCCCATAGCAATCCCGAGAGAAATCCGCTACTTCCTGAGCCAGCACCGGATCATCGATGCGCGTGGCGTCGATCTCCATGCGCATCTGCCGCAGGTCCGTGCCGCACGGGATTGCCGCCACCGAAGCGCCCGTGACGGCGCGCGAGAGCGCGTGCATGAACGCCCACCACACCGGCACCTTCGCCGACTGGTTGTTGATGGTGCTGAAGGACTGCGACCAGCCGGTATCCGCGGGCTGCGCCACGCTGACCTGGCACTGGGCCGAGCGCGAGCTGTCGTACTGGATGGTGTTTAGGTCCACGTCGATGAACGGAATGCCGGCGAACATCACCACCACGATGGCGACGAAGACCCGGTTCTCGATGCGGGCGGCGCTCAGCACGCCTTTATTGCCCTCGTCGGCGCCTTCAGCACGAGCTTTCAACCACTCCTGCACGACGATGGCGACGAAAGGCAGCGCGAATACCCCGCTGGATACGAGGGCCGCCCAGATGCCGTTGTTGACGATCCAGGAAACGAGTGTGAGGTAGTACTCCAGGTAGTCGGTCGTGAAAAGCGTCATGGCCTCGATCCCCTCAAGCGGCCTGCATCAACAAGCTGGCTTCCAGCACGACGATGGCGACGACGCCCGCGATCTCGCTGCGCATCAGGCGGCGCCGTGCCTGCCCATCTGCCCCGTCCTGGTCTTCGCGCGCCAGCAGCCGGCGGCGCATCCAGAGCCACCCGTAAACCGTGGCCCCGTACAGACACAGCCGCCACACGAAGAAGTAGCCCGATGCGGCCGCGAGCCACCGCTCCCATCCGGCCACGCTGCCGACCAGGTAGATGCCGGCGATGTTGGCACCCACCGCAGCGGCGACGAGCACCACCGCCCACAGCAGCGCCGTCGCCGCGCGCCGGCTGAAGAGCCAGCGCAAGGGGCGCCAGGCCATGCGCTCCGCGTTCATGGCCTGGCTCCGGGATTGCCCTTCTGCAACTGGTCAAGGCGGTCGGGTACCGGATCGCCCTCGTAGATGCCGCGCGAGCCGGCCGCCCGCGTGCCGTGGCGCTGGATGATGGCCATCGGCGAGTTGTTCGCCAGTTCGCGCCGCAGCTCCAATTCCGTCTTCAGGTTGCGGATCTCCCGGTCGAGCGTGTCGCTCTCATGGTTCACGGCCTGCACCGCAAGTTCGTTGGCTGCGACGTTGGGCTCCTTCTTGCCCGTGAGCAGCGTGCGTTGGAGCAGGAGCGCCTTCTCCAGCACCGATGACAGCGCCACTTCGGACGCGAGGCGCCGCGCCAGCAGGTCCTGGTCCGGCTCGTCGCGCAGCGCCTCGATCACGCCGCGGGTGATCGGCAGCGACGTGCTGCCGGCCTCGCGCAAGTTCTCGAAGGTGGTATTACGCGTGCCGGAAACCAGCTCCTGCAAGACCTCCAGCTTGGCTTCGTACTCCTCCTGGATCAGCGGCGTCAGCCCGACGCCGGGCACCGTCTCGGTCTTAGTGCAGGAGTCGCACGTGCGCTGCACCTGCTCTCCGAGGGCGCGCGTGGCCCATTCGGTCGCCTGCTGCGGCGACGTCCAGGTCTGGCAGGACAGGCTCGCGCAACTGGTGGACGCGATGGAGGAGGTGTCCGTCACGCCGCGACCGTTGACCAGGTTGTAGCCCGCGCGGGTGACGTCGCCGACCACCCGGATGGCGGACTGGCCCGCGCCACCGGCATTGCTGCCGCCCACCCAGGGCACGCCGTCGTTGCCGCGGCGCGTCTCGGCCTGCTCGACGGCCGATACGGCATCGTTGCTGCCAACCGCGTCACGCAGGGCCATGCCTTCGGCCATCTGGCTCCAGCCAAGCTGGCCACCCGCCGTCTCGGCCATCTTCTCCGCCATGGCGCGGCACGTCAGCTTGGAGCGGTCGAAGTCCAGCCGCGCCTGCAGCACGCCGTTAGTCAGCAGGTTGTACAGGCCCGGATCGGCGCGCTGAATGATCAGCGCCGGCAGCGATGCAACCGCGCTGGTCGCGCTCTGGATCACGTTGCTCATGATCTGCTGAAAGCCGTTCGTGATGCCGTTAAGCTGATTGCGCAGCGTGGTCTGGATGCTCATGTCGCCGCAGATCAGGTTGCTGTTCCACCCCACGCCGACCCCGATGGAACGCATGCCGGCCGCGCGGCCCATGGACACCGCACTGCCACCGCCGATCGAGTACATGACGTCATCGCCGAGGACGGGGCCGCTGTTCTGGTATCCGACCTGCGCCCACGCCATGCCGCAGACCAGAGCGAGCGTGCCGGCCAGCGCCGTCGGGCGCAGCAGGCGGCACGCCTTGGCGGAAAGGTTCATCGGTTCAGGACGCTTCATCGTGGCACCTCAGAGGAAATCGACGCTGCCCAGGAACACCTGACCGCGGCGTTCGCAGCACGCATAGGGACGCCACAGCGCCCAGGCGTAGTCGCCTTGCTGGGCCTGGGTCAGCGTGCCGCTGTGCGGGAACACCACGCAGGTGTTGGACAGGCGCGGCGTCAGCTCCTGCCACTTGCCCGTAGAGGCATCACCCTCCATCAGCTCGCCGGCCGGCCAGTAGCCGTCGCGGGCGTTGGCAAGCAGCGGCTGGTACACGTGGATCTGCCCGCGGCGCGTGACGACATCGCCCGCGCGCTGGGCCACCACAGCCCCGGATTTTTGGTCGTCGGTCTGGTGCAGGAAGCCGCCGCGCGGATAGACGTTGCCCCAGAGATTCATCGTGGTGCGCGCACCGACCTCGCGCATGCCCGGAATCAACGCCTCCGGGTAGGCCATTTCAGGCACGTTGTAGCGCCAAGCCAGCGTGTCCAGCGTGCTGAGTAGATACGGCATGAAGGCCGTGCCCGCGCCTTGGCAGAAATAGCCCGACGACGATGCGAACTGGTTGAATACCTCGCCGCCAGGATGGCCGATGACATCGCTGTTCTTGAATTTGGCGAGGTTGTTTTCGTGGTCTTCGTTCGTGGTCCCATCCCCACCTGCCTGTGCGGATGGGTTGGGCGTGCTCATCGCCTGCACTTCGACCCAGGGGTTCTCCCCGGTGTTGCTGTAGCTGGAGACGACCGCATCGGGCACGTAGTGCCGGACCTTGGTGGACGTGCGCACCGTGCAGCCCGTCCAGGTGCAGTAGAGCCAGTAGCAGATGCCCACCACCCGGTATTCCAGGCAGTCCGGCGACATGACGGAGGACACGATGGTGGCGGTGTTCAGGGCGTAGCTGCCGGTGGCGCTGACCAACAGCAGCGAGGCCACGGCGACGCGCAGGCGGCGCAGCAAGTCGAATGGGCGATGGGTCACGGCTGCGTCCTCCGGTACTGCTCGATGCGGGACACCGCCCGGGCCACGTCCGGCTCGCCATAGACCACATAGCGTTGATCTACCACGACGGCCGGGATGGCGGCGACGCCCAGGCTCCATGCATCGGCGACGCCCTGGTAGGCGGTGCCGATGCGGCGCTGAAGATCGGTGCCGCCTTGGTTCAGTCGTTGCCGGACGATGGCTGCTGCCCGCTCGGGGTCGGCCGGCAGATCCGCGGAAAGCTCGGCCTCGATCCGGGGCGCTTCGTCCAACTCGATCAGCCGCTCGCCGCCGGCGGTCTTGACCGGGTGGCGGCTGTCGGTGACGACCACCACGTCGGCGGCGAAGGTGGCCGGGCTGAACACGGCCAGAGATGCCGGCAGCGCCACGGCCAGGCCAAGGGTTCGCCAGCCTGGTGCGAACCGGGTAAAAGCTGCTGGCATGTCATGCGCCCCGGAAGTTGATCAGGGCCATAGTCAAACGCCGAACCCCACGCGGCCCCAACAAACAATGCGCATCGCGGCCACCCCGCATACCTGCTTGCGTCGCTGCGAAGAAAAAGCGGAGGCCGAAGCCTCCGCGCTGATCAACGAAGCAGTGCAACCTTTACAGCAGGCCGGACTCCGCAAAGGAGAACGGGGCACCCTGGCCGACGATGATGTGGTCCAGTACCCGCACATCGATGAGCGCCAGCGCGACCTGCAGTTGCTGGGTCAGCATGCGATCCGCGCTCGACGGTTCGGAGATGCCCGAGGGGTGCTGGTGGCTGAAGACCACCGCGGCGGCATTCAACTCCAGCACACGCTGCGCGACGACACGCGGATAGACCGATGTCGAGTTGATCGTGCCCCTGAACAACGGCTCGTAGGCCAGCACCTGGTGCATGCTGTCCAGGAACACAGCGGCGAATATCTCATTGGGCTCAGCGACCAGTTTCAGACGCAGGTAGTCCCGCACAGCGGCCGGTCGGCTGAGGCACGGTCCAGCTTTGAAGATCCGTCTCTCCAGCAGCACGATGGCTTGCTGGATGATCCAGTCCTCGTGTTGGGTAGCGATGGCGGAAAGCGACTCCAGGTAGGAGTCATTGACGACGAAAGACATGGCGAACCTCCAGACGGTGAGATCGGAGGGCGCGCGCCCTGGGAGGGCAAGCCCTCCTGGGGAACGAACAAGGTGCATCCATCACCGCGGTAGCGGTGATCGTTCGCGGCCAGGACGCGAGGCGAACGGGTTGCGGTCAGCGCAGCGGACTGCGCCGTAGCCTTGAAGACCGGGGCTACCTGGGCATGTCGCCGACGACGTCGGCAGGCATTTCCGATGTGGGTGTGGTGGCGGGATCGCCGGCGGCGAGCATGTCCATGGCTGACAGCAAGGCATCGCCCTCGATCGGACCCTGCAGCAGGATCGCCTTGCCGCTTTCGCGATCGTGCAGCCGCAGCGACGGCGTGGCGGTCACGCCGCTGTTCGTGGCTTCCGCAGTTTGGGTACGAATCGCCGCGTCGGGCCGCTCGCTCGCGATGCACTGCTCGATGGCTGGCGTCAGGTCGGGGTAGCGCAGGTCCTCGGGCAAGCCCTGGCCGTCGCTGCGCGTGTGGGCATATACCCACTCGACGGCTTGCCAGAAGGTGGCATGCCCGCCGGCTTCGCCGGCGCATTCCGCCAGACGCGCTTCGGCAGAAGCGGCCGGTTCATGTGCGGCCAACGGCAGGTGGTGCCATTGCAAGGCCACGTCGGCATTGCCGGCCACCCAACGTTTGAGCACAGGGAAATAGGACCGGCAGAACGGGCATTCGAGGTCCGCGTACAGCGTCAGTGTGAAACGACCTTCCGGATTGCCCATCTGCCACGGAGGCCCTGCCACCTGTGTCTCGCTGACTGGCGCCGAAGTCTGAGGTGTGGACCCGCCTGGCGAACGGGACACGAGCCAGATCAGCAGCAGCGCAACCAGCACTGCAGCCAACGCCCACGGCCAGCGGGTCCCCCAGCGCCGACGGCGGAACGCCTGCACCTGCATCGGGATGGAAGGATGTTTGTGTTCCATGGCGTTCTCCGGCTTACGACAGTTCCAAGGCGGGCGACTCGATGCCGCGTGCCTGGTCGATCTTCTCGGCCACCTTGAAGGCGGCTTCCAGCTCGGTGCAGCCGTATTGCTGCATGAGCTGGTAGCGCTCGGCCTTCTCCTCGGGTTCGGTCTGCGCAAGCGCGAGGTAAAGGCTCGGCGGCACCGCGCGGAACAACACTTCCATCGACTTCGACAGGATCACGCCCTCGGTGAATTTCCCCCCCTCCTTGCGCGCAGAAAGCATCAGCGCTTTCTGCGCTGGTGAGAGTTCACGGAAGCGTGCAATCTTCTCGACCTCATCGGGCGGCATCGACAGGCAGATCCACCACTCAATCATGTTGAGCATGGGCTCTGCGGCACGCGGCAGGTCGTCGATGTTCTGGGTCGCCAGCCAGAACCAGGCGCCCAATTTGCGCCACATCTTGGTAATTTTCACGACGTAGGGCGCGAGCAACGGGTTCTTCGTGATGATGTGGCCTTCGTCGGTCACATTGATGATCGGACGACCCAGGTACTGGTCGCGCTCGGCGATGTTGTTCACCGTGCTGATCAGGCTGATGTAGGCGATGGAGAGCTGCGCGTTGTAGCCCTCGCGGGCATAGGTCGCCAGATCCACCAGCGTGATGTCGGCCTCGGGCCACGGCGTGCCATCGCGGTCGAACATCTCGCCATCGGTGCCTTGGCAGAACATGTCCATCGCGTCCGCCATCTCCAGCAGCCGCATGCGCCGCATCTCGGGAAGCGTCGAGTCCTGACCGCGGGCGCGCAGCGCGTTGCGCACGTCGCGAGTGAGCACCGTGCGCTTCTCAGCCACGCAGTGTTCGGCGGCGTCGAGGATGCACTGGCGGATCAGCGAACGGTCGGCCCGCGTCATCCGGGCTTCCTCCTTGTCCTCGCCGCCGGTGATCATCAGCCGTGCCGTGATCTCCAACTCGCCCAACACGTCACGCTGTTCGTCTGCCTCCATGACCGAGGCATCCGGTGGCAGGTCTTCGTCCAACGCATCGGCATCGAGCGTCTGCACGTCGCTGGGTGTTTCGATCAGCCGGCGGGCATCCGCGAACGGTGCCAGGCTGATGCCCGATCCGGGGGCCAGCTTGACCCGGTTCACCGTCAGGCCCAGGCGCCTGGCGAAGTCGCTGAACAGCCCGAAGCTGTTGCCGGCTTCCACGATGAAGAGGCGCGGCCGGTAGATGGCCGTGACCTGGTTCAGCAGGTTGTTGAGCGTGGCGCTCTTGCCCGAGCCGGTGGGGCCGAACAGGAATAGATGGGCATTCATCTGCCTGTCTAAGCGGTTCAGCGGATCAAACGTGATCGGCCCGCCACCGCGGTTGAAGAACGTGTTGCCCGGATGGCCCGTACCCTGGCTGCGACCCCACGCCGGCGAGAGATTCGCCACATGCTGGGCGAACATCAGTTGGGTGAACCAGTTTCGCCGATCCTGCGCGGGGTTGTAGCAGCACGGTAGCCAGCGCAGATAGCTGTTGAGCGGCGCGACTTCATCGTCCTCGCGAACGGGCTGCAACCCCGCGTTGAGCATCACGTTGGCGAGGTCCAGACCGCGCCGGTCAAGCTCGGCTTCGTCGCGTCCGCGCAGATAGAAGGCCAGCGTGCCGCGGTAGAGTTTGTGCGCGCTGCCGATGAGCGAGCGCGCCTCCTGCACGTCCTTGAGCGTCTGCTCCGATGCCAGTGTTTCGCCGACTGCCTTCTTCGCCAGGTGGTTCAGGTGCGATTCGAGAATGTCCTGGGGCGTCGCCACCATGGTCAGACACATCGTCGTGTCCTCGGGCATCTGATCGAACAGCGTGTTGATCGCATCGCCCTTGCGGGTTTCGCCAGTCAGGTGTCCCGTTCCGGGCGGCATGCGCAGCCGGTCAGTGACCAACACACGGTGCGGTATGCCGTCGAAGTGCCAGGTGCCATGCTCCACGTCCGAGCGTGGCTGGCTGAAGAAAAGCCGCTGGCTAAAATCCCGCCCGCTCGCCAGTTCGATCTCGCCAGCCTCGGTGTCGGCGGGGTAGCGCGCGAACGCATAGAAGCGCTCCCGGTCCTCGACCCCAGGCCCGAGCAGCGTCGGACGCGGGTTGAACCAGCGCAGCAGCCAGTCATGGACGTCTGCCGCACCCAGGCGGCGAGCCTGGATGCCGGCGTTCGCCAGCCCGCCGCACAGGCGGTCGCAGACGATGTTCAGCATCTGCTCGGGTGTCTGGCCCCGGCGGTTTGCCTGGCCCTGTCCTTGTCCGGTCACGCGGCGATAGACGACCATGCGCACACGCCTCGTCTGGCCGCGCCAGCGCAAGCGTGTGACCACCGTGTCCTGGAACAAGCCACCGGGCTTGGCCACCGCGCGCAGATGGTGGGCAAAGAACCGCAGGTAGAACTCCGTGAACACCGTGCCACGGGCGCGCGGCTGCACGTAGTCGCGCAACGTCTGCATGTACTGGTCGAAGCTCGGTTCGTCCTGGGCGTAGAGCTGCAACACCCAGGGGTTCTCGTCCAGTTCATCGAAGCTGTCCTGGAGCGCGTTTTCTAAGGCGTCGCGGGCGTGCGCGAGCCAGCCGGGTTCCCGGCCCTCGGTCCCCAGCGGCACCAGCTCGAAGAAGGCGGCCACCGATTGGCCGTCCTCCAGGAGCATCGATTTCGACTCGGGCAAGAACTCCACCCAGGGCAGCAGTTCCACGAAGGACGGTGCGACGTCGTACAGCGCCTGCTCGTCGGCCTCCGTCGCCGGCTTGCGGCCCCGGACTGCCGAGCCGGGTTCGGGGATGCCGACCTGCCGCAAGGCCTCGACGTGGCGCTGCCAGCCGTCCGGCTGCTCATCATCACCAGCGCCGGATGCGGCCAGCTTCGGCGCGGCCGGCTTAGGCCAGGGAAGTTTCCACCGCATCAGTAGGCCTCCACGCGCTCGCCTGGCATGGCGTACTGGATGCGCTGGTTGAGCGGGAAGACCGTCGTGTAGCCCGGCACCGGCACGGGGTCCGTGCCCGCCAGGTGCGGATACACGTACATGACGAGATCGGGATTGGGCAGACGCTGGAACTGGCGGTGGACCTCATTGCGCGCGGTGCGCGTGTAGCGCATCTGCTCGACGGGTGCGACCTGCACGTCGGCGTCGGTCAGGGGCCGACGCAGGCTCTGGCGCGCATCGAGCAGCTGGCGGCCGGCGTTCCGTCCGGCTGCGCCACCGCCGTCGCCGGCCTCCTGCTGCCAGATGTCCATCATCGTGCGGTCACCGTGGGTCAGCAGCTTTTCCTTGCTGGTGGCGCAGCCGCCAAGCACCGCGACGGCGAGGGCCAGTGCCAGGCCACGGGCCAGGTTAGTCAAGTTCGAGTGCATGGCTTTCTCCTGCGCGGTGATCGACCTTGCGGCCTTCGGGATCGAAGTCGATGGCGAGCGGCTTTTCGAGGTGGACGGCAACCTTGGCGCCGGGCTGGACATAGACGGCGGCGAACGCCTGGCCGTACAACTTGTTGACCCAGGCCGACATGTCCCGCACGCCGCCCGCCAGAATCTGGCCGACCGCTTCCTGGCCGGTGATGCCCACGGTGCCGATGGAGCCGTCCGAGCCGACATAGGACATGCGGCCGCTGTCGCTCTCGATGAGTGAGGCCACACCGGCGCCGGCCGCGGTGATCAGGGCCTGCGAGCCGAGGTATTGCTGGGCGTTGCTGCGCCGCTCGCCGCTGACGCAAGGAATGCCGTGGGGATCGCTGATCCAGCCCAAGCCATCGCGCTGTTGGTTGTTCTGCTGGTTGCCCTCGCGGTCTTCGGGGATCGTGCGAATCGTGCCGTCGTGGAAGACGAACGTGATGCTGCGCACCTGGCCGCGCACGCACGAGAGCGTCCAGTCGCCCGAAGCGGTGCCGCTGAACACGGCGCCGGCCACGTCGGGAATGTCGATGCCATTGGCGGTCAGGTTGTCCGGCCCGACCAGAACTTTGAACGGATAGGGATCGTTGACCGTGCCGTCGATCGGCACGCGGCCGATCAGCGCTGTCATGGCGACCGAACCCATGAGCGTGGAGTTGGTCGGCACGGTGTAGACCGGCTTGGCACTCTTGACCCCGGCGGCGCGGGCGCCCGCGTTGGCCACGGTTTCCGCAGTGGTTTCGAGCGTGCTCTGCGCCGGGCCGAAGCTCGTGGGGAAGCTCATGCCGCCGCTCGCGCCACGCCCCCCGTTGCGCCCCTCGGCGGGCTTTGCGTCGTCCGGCTCGACCCACCGCACGCCGCCCTCCATGCCTGCCTCGTCGCCGCCCTGCAGCCCCAGGCCCACGGGCAGGTCCGCATGGCCGCCGCCGCGCCCGCCGATGCTGTCCAGACGCCGCTGCAGGTCGGCGAGCAGCCCTTCGGTCTGCTGGCGCGCGCTGGCCGCCTGCTCTTGGTCGCGGCGCAGGTTGGACCGCTCGGATTCGAGCGCCGAGTTGATGCGCTGGTCGATGGAGTTCTCGCGCTGGCGCAGTCGCTGGTTCTCTTCACGCTGCGACTTGTTGTCCGAGAGCGCGGTCTGAAGCTCGGTGCGCAACTGCTTCACTTGGGCAACGAGCGTCGCCACGGTGTCGCGCGGGGTGTCGCCTTCGATGCCCAGCGCCTTCATTTCATCGGGCGTGAGCTGGGCGCCGTTGTCCGCCGCGGGTGGCGCCGTGCTGCCTCCACCCGAGAACAGCCGGATACCGACGAACAGCACCAGGATGGCAACAGGGATCATCAGCCACTTGAGCAGGCCGTTACTGCGCATGGCGGGCCTCCTTGGTGTTCTCGTCGCCGTCCGGCTGCGGCAGATGCACGGCCGGGTCGAAGCGGTGAATCGCCGGCAGCAGCGACTGCGCGAGACCGCGGCCGCGCGTGACCAGGTACAGGACGGTCGTGTCCTCGGGCGTGCCGCGCGGGCCCAGCGCCTCGTGCTGGAAGGTGGCGGTGAGGAAATCGCCTTGCAGCACGCGCGGGTCGAGCGTGATCCAGCCGCCGCTGCCGTTGGTTAGGCGCACGGCAGTGACCCACTGGTCCTCCAGGCGCCACGACGCGAGTGCGACCGCGCGCACGGGCAGCGTTGGCATCAGTGTGTCCAGGTCGAGGTCGCGGGGCAGGTTGACCCGCATGACGCCCGGAAGCGGCTCGACGGTGCGCAGCGGTGCGTAGAGGTTCTGCGCGGCGAAGCGCGTCAGCACGACAGGGACCGGAGTTTCGCGCCGCGCGGTCCGCGCACCTGCTTGGCCCTGGGCGCGTGCCGGGGCCTCGGCACTGTCGGCCTGCTCGCCATAGCGTCCCGGTGCGCTGTCACCCTCGACGATGCGCACCGGCTCCAGCTCGGCTTCCCCGTCCTTGGGTGGTTCGGCTGCGATGTCCAGCAGGATCAGCGCGCCCGTGTCGGCGTCCTGCAGTTGCAACCGCGTGGGCTCGATCGGCTCGCTGGCGCGCAGGTACACCGCGCCCCCCGCACTCTGCACGCGCAGGCGTTCGCCCACGCCCGCGGGCACGCCCACGCGCACGTTGCGGTCGATGAACACGATGCGTTCCTGACCGACCTTCAGCGGCACTGCCAGTGGCATGCGTTCCCAGCGCAGGATTTCCACTGCATGGGCGACGGGTGCCGCGGCCACGGCCAGTAGCCCCAGCAGCGCGAGTACAGGGTGCTTCATGGGGTGTTTCCTCCTTGAGGCGCTTGCGGAGACAGGCCACTCGGCGCCGGGCGCGTCGGCTCCGGTGCACTGATGCGCTGGGGCGCGCCGTCGTAGCAGTCCAGCGCCAGGCCGAACGGGTTACGGGCGGGATCGACGTCCACCCGCGTGACCTTGATCGGATAGCGCACCAGGGCGCGCTTGACCTGCTCGGCGCCGTAGTACTCGTCCGCCGTGATGTCCAGCGTCACCACCCAGTCGCGATCGGACACGGTGCGCACGCGCGCCGTGGGGTCGTCGCCATAGCCGCGGCCGGGAATCTCGTAGATGCCGCGCACGCGCTGACGCAGCTCGCCCGTGGAGCGGCGGTAGTCATAGTCCGCCCGCAGGAAGGCCTGGCAGGACGGGGTGAGGTACGGCGAGAGCGTGTGGAGGTTGCGCGAGTAGTCTTCCTCGCCATTGGTTGGCCAGCGGTTCAGCGTCTGGAACACGTAGAACGTGAACGCATAGACCGATTCGGGCGGCACTTCCCACCACTTGCGGGTACTGCCAGAGCGCAGGTCGGGCGGGACGTGGATGGTCAGGTCGCGCGGCGCGCTCCACCAGCCGCCGCCCATGACCAGGGCGACGACGACCAGCGCGCCCGCGGCCAGCCGCAAGGTCTTGATGTGCGCCTGCAGGTGGGTGATCTCGTTTTTGAAGCGGCTCATCGCATGCTCCTGCGGGTGGACCAGAAGCCCGAGCGCGAGATCAGCACATGGCCACCCACCCAGCCGGCCATCAGCGGATGGCGCGTGGCGATGCGCCATTGCAGTTGCCGATACAGCCAGGTGTCGGGACGCCCACGCTTGAGGCGGCGCAGGATGCCGCCGCCGATGAAGACGCCGAGCGCCACGCCCAGGACGACGAAGGTCGGCGCCAGCGCGATCGTGCGGAACACCCAGGACAGCGGCGCGCCGACCAGCAGGCCGGCGGCACCGGACAGGCCGCAGCAAATCCAGAGTTCGTCAGCGGTGAGGCCGCGCACCACAACGGGATGGCGGTTGAGCCGGTGCGGAAGGAAGGTGACCGTTCCGTCCGCACGGACGTGCTGCTGCTCGGACATACCGGCCTCGCTTACAGGATGCCGGTGGCTTCGGTGAGCAGCCAGATGCCGATCACAAGCAGCACGGCGCCGATAGCGACCGTGAGGCCGAACTGGCCCCACGTCTTGCGGCCGGTGTGGATCTCCGCGTAGGTCCCGTAGGCGTGGTAGCAGACGCCGATGAACATCGACGCCACCACCAGCAGGGCCACGAGCATGATGATGTCGTAGCCGTAGTTGCGGATCGTCTCCATGATGCCGTTGCCGGTGCCGCGCGTGGGGTTCTCCAATTGCGGCAGACCTTGCGCGAACGACAGCGCCGGCAGCGCGGCGGCGCCCAGGGCCACGGCGGCGCGCTGGGCAAAACGGGAAGTGAGGTTGCGGTTGTGCATGGTCGGGCCTTTCAGGTCAGGACAGAAGGAAGAAACTCAGGACGAGGTACATCGCGACGAAGCGGATGCAGACGCCGAGGAACTGGCGCTGGTTGAGGCGGCTCTCGGACCACCCCACGTAGGCCGTTCGGATGGCCCAGACGCCCCACACGAGCAGGACCGCGAACACGACGCCGACCAGAACGGTCGCCATCGCGGAAGGCGCGATACCGCTGTTGGCTTGAAATGCCGAGACCTGGGCGCCGTTCATTGCTTGCCCTCCGCAGTCGTCGCCGGCAGCGGCTCGGTCGCCCGTTCGGTGCGGTATTCGCCGGCCAGTTCGGAGGGGGCGCGCGGTTGAGCGCGCGATGGCGTCAGGTGAAATTGGATGCCGGCGCGCACGCGCGCCAAGTCAGCCTGGAGCCGCGGGTAATCGAAGTGGTAGCGCTCGCCCGGTGTGATGGGGGTATGCGCGGCGCTGTCCGCGACGGTGCGTTCCAGCGCGTCGAGCTGGCGCAGCGCGGCGACCAACTCCTGGCGCTGCGCCGGGGACTCGGCCAAGGCCATCGGGGACCGGCCCAGCACGAGGGCCGTCACGAGAAAAGTGGGCACGCCGCGATGCGCGGCGCGCAGCCAGATCGAAGCCAACATCGCGCCATTCCTGTGTGATCAGCAATGGGTTGATCGTGGAGATCAGGGCTGTTTCAGGCCGCAAACAATAGGAACCCGGAAGCGACCGGATTGATGGCCTAGAGGTACTTTTTGAAGCTGCCCGCGGTCAGGCTCACGGCCAGTCCCAGCAAGGCTGCGCTGGGCAGCAGGATCAGCAGCGGATGCACCGAGATCGGCAGCGCGAGGTAGGTGATCCAGGGCAGCACGGCCAGCGGCATCAGGCTCGCTTTCGCGCGGTGGTAGATGAAGCCGGATTCCCGGCCCGCGCCGAACCGCCGCACGTCCCGCCGCACCAGGCCGTCGATCAGGCCGACGAATGCCGCAGTGAGGATCAGCGGCAGCGTGAGCACCAGGACCAGCAGGCGCACGAGGAACGTGAGCGTCGTGAAGGCCGCGGCGATCAGGTAGCTCTCGGCCCAGACATAGGCCTGGCTGATGTAATAGCGGAAGTTGCGCGTCGGCTCGCGGCTGGGCGCACGGGCGCGCTCGGCGGTCTGGCTCATGCGCTCCAGCAACCCCGAGCGCACGAACACCCACCCGTACCCGGTATCCACCAGCTCGTGCGCCGTGCGCCCGGGCTCCTGCACCACCACGCTGCGCGTGAAGTGGTTCGACAGGTGCCCGAGTTCGTACTGCAGCATCTGCTGGGAGTGGCGCCAGCCCTGGTCCTTCCAGAACAGGTGCATGCCGACGCACTCCACCACGATCGAGAACAGCAGCGAACCGATCAGCACCCCGAGCAGCCTGAACGGCAAGGTGATGGTGCCGACGATCAGCCCCTGGCGCTGGTTCTGCTCCCGCTGCGCGGTCGAGGCGGCATCCTTCATGGTGCGGCCTCGCCGGTGCTGTCGTCGGCGCCGGTGGCCACCGCGTCAGGCTCGGCCGGAGCGGCGTCATCCAGCAGGTCGTCGGGCAAGGCAGCCTCCTGCAAGGCTGGGGAACTGGTGAACTCCCACCATTGCGTGGCCTCGCTGTAGCTCTGACGCATGTACCCAGCCAGTTGCTGCAAGTCCGCCGGCATCACTTCATCGGGGTCAGGCGCTGGCAGTGGCATCCGGACCTTCCAGAGCTGACCACCCTGCAGCAGCGCGAAGCATTGGCCTTTGGGCAGGCCGACGACGTGGGATGGCTCGATCATCGGCACGCTCGACATGCTGATGCGGTCTTGCGTGTTGCTGGTGAAGTCCGTCGTCCCGCGGATGTCCGAGGCATCGGTCGCGCCGGAGACGATGGTGGTGGTATAGACCTCCACCTTGGGCAATTGACGGGTCAACAATTCCGCGGTGGCGGTTTCCCGAACCCGCAGCATGAACAGGTTGTTGAAGTTGCCGATCACCTGGCCGGCCTTCGCGCGGTTGCCGATGCGGGCCTCGATGTCCGAGAGCGTCTGCGTATACGCGGTCACCTGCAGCCCGGCACCGCCGCCCTTGTTGATAAGGGGGATGAACTCGTCGCCCATCAGTTCGTTGAACTCGTCGGCATGGACGTTGATGGGAATGCGCGTGCCAGCCGAGGCACCCGGCAGGCCGTCGTCGATCCCGTGCTTGTAGATGTGCCCGGCTACCGACACCAGGTCGGAGAACATGGAGTTGCCGACCGCCGCGGCGACTTCAGCATCCGACAGCGCATCCAGGCCGACATAGACCACGGCGCGCTTCCTGATGACTTGCATCCAGTCGAAGATCGGGCGCGCGTCAGACAGGTCGGAGTAATTCGGCGCCAGGAGTTGGGCGATCTTGCCGCTGGTGAGCTTTTCCAGCAGCGGCAGCAGCGATGCAACGATCTTGTCGAAGTAGGTCTTGTCGTAGCGCACCGCCGAGCGCAGGCCATCGAGCACAGGGTCGTAGTTGCGCGCCTGGGAGAGGTATTGCTCCAGCGCCACCACACGCTTCTCGCGCCCGATCATGTTCCTTGGGATGTTCTTCTCGTTGAGCTTGGCCTCGATCTGGACGATCACCTCCCAGGTCTTGGGCTCGGTCTTGGCGAAGTAGTGTTGGGCGTACTCCATGAACAGCGCGTCGATGTTGATTACGTGCCGCTGGATCAGCATGTAGTCCGGGCGCTGCCCCAGTTCCACCAATGCGCGCGCAATGATGTTGACGAAGCGCCATGCGAACTCGCGGAACGCTGCACTGTTGCCCTCGCCGGAGAGTTGCCCGGCAATGCGCGTGGCGACTTCACTGATGCGTCCGAAGCGCCCCACCGCGTTGTAGCGTGCAGAGAACTCGGGCCAGCCGAGGTGAAAGACGTAGAACTCGCCCTCGCGACCCGCTCGCTTGGCTTCGACGTACATGCGTTTCAAGAGATCCGCGTCGCCCTTGGGGTCGATGACGATCACGACCTCATGCTCACCGTCTGCATTCGTGCGACGGATGTCCTGGGTGACGAACAACTCGGCCAGCCGCGTCTTCCCCACGCGCGTGGTGCCCAGCACCAGCGAATGGCCGACGCGCTCACCCAGTGGCAGGCTGACGTCGACCTCGTCGGGTTCGATGCCGTGCAATCGCGGCAGGCCGCCTACCGGTGGCAGTGGCCGCACGGGGTTGAATGACACATCCCAGCCCGTGAGCCGTACGAGGCGAGACAGTGGAAACGGTGCGAACTCCAGCCGCTCCTCCAGGCGTCGCGCCAGCCGGTATGCCGGTGTTGGCTCGACGTAGCGGCGAAATTCCGGCCGGTACGTCTGCATCAGCCTGTGGGTGTGCTTCTGTTCCCACAGGAAACCGCGCCCCACGAACAGGCGCTGCTGGCTGACCGGCACGTCCCTGCTCGTCATCACGTAGCGCGGCAGGCGCCGGATGTTGCGGCGGTAGCGCAGGATCACCCGCGCATCGCGGTAGCGGATCGCGCCATAGGCGCCGAACGCCAGTGCGGCACCGACGCCCATGGCTGGGCTCAGCGCGAGCGACCACGGGGCCACCAGGGACAGAAACGCGGCGCCCGCACATGCCGCGACGGTGTATAGCTCCACCGCTGGGCGCAACAGGACTTCGACGGGCTGTTTCCCCGACATGGCCTCATTGCTCGATGCCGGTCGCCGTGATCAGCGCCGGGTAGTGCCGCAGGCCCAGGCGTTCGGCCAGATCATCGCCGGCCACGGGGGCCATCGGCACGCCAGGCGCCAGTGCGCGCAACCGCGCCAAAGCCTGCGCGGTCTCGACATTGACCACCAGGCCGACCGCGCCGCGGTCGTGCAGCGACGCCGCGTGACGGCGCAGCCAGGCTTGCGAGGTCTCATCGTCGCCGATGACCACGAAAGGCCGCAGGCCCGGTGCCTCGATCACGCGCCGCGCGACGAAGCCGGGCATCAGCTTCGCGCTGCGTACCGGCAGCATCGCTGCCTCGTCAGCGGGGGTGGCGGGAATCTGCGGCGTCGGAATGGGAGGCCGCAACGCGCTGTTGGCGCGTGGCTGCAGGTTAAGCGCTTCGTAGTACGGCAGCGCCGACGCGCCGCCGCGGTCCTCGACCACGATCAGCGGTTCGGCGGCATGCGCGACCAACGGCAGCGCCGCCAGCAGCGCGAGCAGGCCCCGCAGGGTCCAGAGCGGTTTCGTCATGGGGTCGACTCCTGACGCACGGCTCGCGCCGTGGCGATTGAGTGCGTGCCCTGCACGCGGGCGAGGTGTCGGGATACGCTGCGTCGATAGCGGGCGGCAGGCTCACCGCCCGCGGGCCGGTGGTAGCGGCCCATGGCCAGCAGCCAGTCTTCACCGGGGGTGTACTGCTCCTTGAGGATCTCGGCGGCGCTGGCGAGATTGCGGTACGGGTCCAACAAGTCGCAGGCATGGGTGTAGCGGTGCGGGTGGTAGCCCAGGTTGATCTGGCCCAGGCCCGCGTCGATGCGCGTGGGTGGCGTAGATCGCATCGCCTGCTGCAAACCGGCGCAGGCATCGGCACGGGTGGCGAAGCGCCGCGACTGGCCGGCGACATTCAGGGTCCACGGCCATGGGACGATGCGTCCATTGCGTCGCATGCCGCTCTCCTGCAAGGCCACGGCGTAGAGCACCGTCGAGGGAATGCCCGCGCGCTGTGCGGCAAGCTGGTAGGCCGGTGGCGGAACCTCCTGGGCATGGGCGGCGCAGGCGAACAGGCCCGCAGTGAGCGCCAGTGCGCGCAGCAGCGCCGTTACGGCTGGCGTTGCCATTGGCCGTTCACTTCGCGCACAACCGCAGGCAAATCGCCGGGCAGGCTCAGCGACAGCCAGCGGCCGCCGTCGTGGTTGAGCGTGATGCCGCCGCTGCGCACCCGGGCCGGGTCGATCTGGGCGCGCTTGGCCCAGTCGCGGATGCGCGCATCGTCCTGGCGGCTGCCGACCATGTAAAGGTCGAACTCGGCACCCGAGGATTGCAGGCGTTGGACGAGTTGCCCGCAAGCCGCGCAGCCGTCCTTGATGAACACTGCCGTGCGACCGCTGCCCCGCGCAGCGGCGGCGCCTGGCCTCTCGTCAGACAGGTTCACCCGCTGCATGCCGGGGTTCAGGCGCTGCCAGGCCTCGTCGTAGGCGCGCTGGTACGCGAGCAGCTTCTCCACGCGGCGCGCTTCGACTTGCACCTGCAGCTCTGCGTAGCGCCGCCGTTCTTCGTCGGTGCGCGCCTCGATGCCCAGGGCGGACAGCGGGTCCAGATTTGGCGAGTAGATGCCCAGCGGCCCATCCATCAAGTCGCGATAGCGCGCCCATTCCTGCGGTTGCAGGCCCCATTCGCCTGCCACCCGGTCGTCCAGGATGCGGGCGGCCAGCGGGCGCTCCTGGCTCTGCGCATTGCGGGCGGGGGTCGTGGCGGGCTGCTGCGCCCAGGCGGGCAACTGCATGGAGCCCAGCAGGAACGCGTACAGGATGATCGACGGCTTCATGTGGTGGGCTCCGGTCAAGGAATCGCCACGCGACGGGTCTGGTCGCCGGCCTGGAACACCGCGGCATTGCCCTCGATCGCCTGCAGGCGCCACGGACCCAGCGCATCACCCGGCAGCAGCACCTGGAGCTGATCGGGCGTGAAATCTCCGGCACTCGGGGCGACGGACACGCTGCGCTGACCCGCGCGCAGCTCAGCGCCGACGACACGAAATGGCAGCGGCGGCGGTTCGGACTTGGCGGTGGCCGGTTGGCTCGGGGTGCGCCGCTGGGTAGGCGCCGCTGCACGCGCAGTCGCTTGGCGCACCTTGATCTGCTCGACTTCGGTACGCAGCGCCTGAACGTCCTCGGCGGTGGCATAGCCACCCAGCGCCTGTTCGGCTTGAACGATGCGCGCCTCCATTGCCTGCCGAGCGTCTTGCAGGCCTGCGGCGGTGGCGGCTGCGGGCTGCTGCTGCAAGGCCCGCGTGGTCTCGGCCAGCCCGGTCACCTGGGCTTCGAGGCGCTGCAACCGGACATCGAGCTGCTGCTGGTCGGCCTGATCGGTCATCGTCTGGTGGCCCAGGATCGCGAAGACACTGAGACCCAGCAGCCAAAGCCAGAGCAGGCTTTGCAACACCACGGCGGCGGTCGGGCGCCGGAGCGGCTGTGCCGCGTTCATGGCTGGCCTCCCGCAAAGGGGAACGTCTGCACGGCCTCGGCAGCAGGCGGCTCGGACACCGGCTCGGCACCGGTGTCGCGACCAGGCCGCTCGAAGCAGACCTGCCGCGTCCGGTCATCGGCGTGCAGTTCCCAAGCCGGACCGGCCAGGGTGAGCAGTGCATCGCGCAAGGTCATGGGGCCGAGATGCAAGTGCGCCGCCGGCAGCGGCAGCGCGTACAGCTCGATCACCGCATGCGGGGTCTCGCAAAGCTGGTAGCCGCTGCGTTTGAGCACATGCCGCAGCCCGTCGCCGACCGTGGCGCGGACCTCCTCGGGCATGGACACGTCGATGGTCTGCACCAGCAGATCGCGCTGCGCCGCCATCGGCGCCAGCTCCACCAGGGTGTAGCGGCCATAGCGCACGACGGGAATGAACTCGGGCGGTGCAGCCTCGGGCGCGGGTGGGACGTCCTCGACGGTGCTGGCGGCCAGCGGCGGTGGCGTGGTCGCGCAGCCGCTGGCCAAGGCTGCGGCCAGGAGGCTGGTACCGACCAGACACCGGGATACATGGATTGCAGGCATGGCATCGGCTCTTCTGTTGCGATGCCGATACCTTGGCTGCGCGCGGCTGCGCGGTCAGTCAGAAATGCGAACTGGGGGGTGCCCGCTTTTGCAGTCCAACACATAGCGCAACCCGCAAATCCAACTGTGGTTTGCACATTAATTCTATAAATGTTGTATTATCGAATCATGAAAGAGGATCAAGCCATTTCCGCCTTAAACGCCCTGGCTCACACCCAGCGCCTGCGCGTGTTCCGCGCCTTGGTCGTTGCTGGCCCGGGCGGACTGACGCCGAGCACGCTAGCTGACCAGCTCGACGTGGCCCGCAACACCTTGTCCTTCCACTTGAAGGAACTGGCCCATGCTGGCCTCGTCAGCATCGAGCAGCAGGGCCGCAACCTGATTTATCGCGCCGAGTACGGCCGCATGGACGGTCTGATCGGTTACCTGACCGAGCATTGCTGCCAAGGTGGCGTATGCGAGGTTTCTCCATCCAAGACCTGCTGCTGACCATGACCGATACCACTTACAACGCCTTGTTCATCTGTACGGGCAATTCGGCCCGCTCCATCCTCGCCGAAGGCATCCTCAACGACATGGGCCAAGGGCGGTTTCACGCCTGGTCGGCAGGTAGCCATCCGAAAGGCGAAGTTCACCCGCTGGCACTCGCCACGCTGGAGCGGCTGCACCTTCCGACAACGGGCTACCGCAGCAAGAGCTGGGACGAGTTCGTGAAGCCCGATGCGCCGGTGTTCGATTTCATCTTCACCGTCTGCGACAACGCAGCCGGCGAGGCGTGTCCGCTGTGGCCGGGCAAGCCGGTGTCGGCGCATTGGGGCGTGCCTGACCCGGCAGCCGTGGAAGGCACCCTGGAACGACAAAGCAAGGCGTTCTTCGATACCGCCATGACGCTGCGCCGACGTATCGAGTTGTTCCTGTCGCTTCCGATCAAGAGTCTCGATGCCATGTCGTTGCAGCGTGAACTGCGCGACATCGGCCGCCAGTGAGGCCCGCCCGATGAGCGCAACCGATACTGCCGGCCCCGCGCCAGCAAACTCCGCCATGAGCGGCTTTGAGCGTTACCTGACGCTATGGGTGGCGGTGTGCATCATCGCGGGGATCGCTCTGGGCCAGTTCGCGCCCGCCGCATTCCAGGCCATCGGCCGCATGGAGATTGCCAAGGTCAACCTGCCGGTCGGCCTGCTGATCTGGGTAATGATCATCCCCATGCTGCTGAAGGTGGACTTCGCCGCGCTTGGCCAGGTGCGCCAGCATTGGCGGGGCATGGGGGTCACGCTGTTCATCAATTGGGCCGTCAAGCCGTTCTCAATGGCGTTGCTGGCGTGGATCTTCATCCGCCACGTCTTTGCCGACTGGCTGCCCGCCGATCAGCTCGACAGCTATATCGCCGGCCTGATCCTGCTGGCTGCTGCACCGTGTACCGCAATGGTTTTCGTTTGGAGTCGGCTGACTGGCGGTGATCCGGTATTTACGCTGTCGCAAGTGGCCTTGAACGACACCATCATGGTGTTCGCCTTCGCACCCATCGTCGGCCTGCTGCTGGGCCTGTCGTCGATCACGGTGCCGTGGGACACCTTGCTGGTGTCGGTGGGTTTGTACATCGTCATTCCGGTCATCCTGGCCCAGCTCTGGCGCCGGGCGCTGCTGCGCAAGGGGCAGGCCGTGTTCGACAGGGCACTGGAACGCATCGGCCCATTGTCCATCGCCGCGCTGTTGCTGACGCTGGTGCTGCTGTTCGCCTTCCAGGGCGAGGCCATCATCCGGCAGCCGCTGGTGATCGCCATGCTGGCGGTGCCGATCCTGATCCAGGTGTTCTTCAATTCCGGTCTGGCGTACTGGCTCAACCGCCAGGTGGGCGAAAAGCACTGCGTCGCTGGGCCATCCGCGTTGATTGGTGCCAGCAACTTCTTCGAGCTGGCCGTGGCCGCCGCCATCAGCCTGTTCGGCTTCCATTCCGGCGCAGCACTCGCAACAGTGGTCGGCGTGCTCATCGAGGTGCCGGTCATGCTGCTGGTGGTGCGCGTGGTCAATCGCTCACGCGGCTGGTACGAACGCCGCGCGACCACTTCGTAACCTCCAAGAGGCATCCATGAGCACCATCACGATCTACCACAACCCAGCCTGCGGCACCTCGCGCAACGTGCTGGGCCTGATCCGCAACAGCGGCGAGGAACCGACCATCATCGAGTACCTGAAAACGCCGCCCGACCGCGACACGCTCCAGGCGCTGATCGCGGCGATGGGCGTGCCGGTGCGAGACGTGCTGCGCGAGAAAGGCACGCCCTATGCCGACCTCGACCTGGGCAACCCGAAGTGGAGCGACGACGACCTGATCGGCTTCATGCTCCAGCATCCCATCCTCATCAACCGGCCTATCGTGGTCACGCCGCTAGGCACGCGCCTGTGCCGGCCTTCGGAAGCCGTGCTCGACCTGCTGCCGCAGCCGCAGCGCGGCGCGTTCAACAAGGAAGACGGCGAGCCGGTGGTCGATCAGGACGGCCGCCGTGTCTGAATCTCGTCTCGACCTGCCGAACATCGACACGGCGCTGTTCCAGCAACCGGACACCGAACATCTGTTCGCGCCGGCACGGGCCACGCACGCGCCGCGCTTCCTGCTGCTCTATGGTTCGCTGCGCGAACGCTCGTTCAGCCGCCTCGCAGCCGAAGAAGCCGCACGCATCTTGCGGGCGCTGGGCGGCGAGACCCGATTGTTCAATCCGTCCGGGCTGCCTCTGGTGGACGATGCGCCGGCCGATCACCCGAAGGTCAAGGAACTGCACGAACTGGTGCAATGGGCCGAGGGCATGGTGTGGAGTTCGCCGGAGCGCCACGGCGCGATGACCGGCCTGATGAAGACCCAAATCGACTGGATTCCGCTGTCGGTCGGCGCGGTGCGCCCGACCCAGGGCAAGACGCTGGCGGTGATGCAGGTATCGGGCGGCTCGCAGTCGTTCAACGCCGTCAACCAGATGCGCGTGCTGGGCCGCTGGATGCGGATGCTGACCATCCCGAACCAGTCCTCGGTCGCCAAGGCGTACCAGGAGTTCGACGAGGCCGGACGCATGAAGCCCTCGGCCTACTACGACCGCGTGGTGGACGTGATGGAAGAACTGATGAAGTTCACGCTGCTCACGCGCGACGTGGCGCCGTATCTGGTGGATCGTTACAGCGAGCGCAAGGAAAGCGCTGAATCACTGTCCAGGCGTGTACGGCAAGGTGCAATTTGACGCTGCGAGGCGCTGAAAAAAGAGCCGACGACCTCTCGGTCGTCGGCATTGCGTGAAGTTCAGGCGGCGACCAGTTGCCGGGCCAGTGCGACCTCGACGGAATCACCATCCTGGTTCAGGACATCCAGCCCCGATTCGGGCACGTCGCCCGAGGTGGACTGCGAGACCATGATCTTCTTGGCCATCAGTTCCAGGCAGGTCATCTGCGAAGAACCGGCGTAGCCGAGGTAGATCACGCGCACCGGCAACTTCTGCCCGATGCGCCAGGAGCGGCGTGCCGCCTGCTGGAGCGAGTACACGTTGTAGCCCGACTGCATGAACACGATCGTCGGAAACTCCAGCAAGTCCAATCCCGTCTTGACCAGCTCGGGATTGGTGATGAGCACGTCGATGCCACGATCCAGTTGCTCAGCGATCCAGTCTTCGCGGCGGCTGGCATCCACGCTTGCGCGCAGCACCGCCACCTTGAAGCCTTCTTGCTCCAGCAGCACCTTCAGGCGCGACGTGGTGTCCCGCGTGCCGGTATAGACCGTGTAGGCCAGAACCTTGCGGCCCTGCGCCTTCTCCGCTTTGCAGATGTCGATCAGCTCACGCTCCTTGGGGCTGATCTCGAACTCGTTGAACTGAGCCGGGACAAACGCCAAGGTGTTGCGCGTGCGCGGATGCACCACGGTCTCCGACCGGAAGCAGCAATCCGGCCAGGCCAGCAGCACGTTGAGGACCACACCCAGCAAGGTCGTATCGCGTCGCGCCAGAGCCTGTTTCAGCTCCGCGGTCAGCCGACCCGCCAGATCGCGGTAGGCCGCGGCTTGCGCCGTGTCCATCGCGACTTCACGGAACTCCTCGTCATACGGCGGCAGGACGTTGCCACCGATGTCCTTGAGCTTGAGAAAGATCGTGAACGGCAGGATGCAGCGCAGCACGCCCTTGGGGCCAAACCCCGGGGCCTTGACCGTGCGCACCGATACCTTGGTGCCCTTGGCCGTCTTGTGCGCCGTGCCGGTGCTCTCGGAGTAGATGTCCTTCAACACCCCGTGATCGCGCATGAACGCCATCGCAGCCGAGGTCATGCTGCCGCTCGTGGTCGGGCGGTAGCCGTCTTCGATCATCCGCCCCGGAAGGGCTCGGAACAGCAGGTGGAACAGGTCGTCCCCGTAGCCGCCCATCAACGTGCCGGTCAGCAGCAAGGTCTTGCGAGCCTTCGCCGCCAGCACGCCCATGGCCTGGCCCTGGGCACTGCCCCCGTTCTTGTACTCATGTGCCTCATCGGCGATGAGCAGGTCGAACGTGCCTTGCGGCAGGTAGCGTTTGATGAACTCGGACGGCTGATAGCCGCCCTCGCCAAAGCCGAACTCCATGTTGGCCATCGCACGTTCCATGCGCGTGGCCTGACGGTCGGAAAACACCAGCTCGCCGTTGCCATCCATGAGGTTGATGAACTCATGGATGTTGTCGCCGAGCATCGACGCCAGGAACCCGTCACCGAACTTTTGCATCAGCTTCTGCGCGGTGACCTCTCCGATGGTCGGTATGCGCTTTAAGGCTTTGAGCACGGCCGAGGACTGGTCGCTGCCGGACAGACTGCGCGGGCGGATCAGTGTCCACAGGGGCGCGGCGCAGTGGCCGCACTTCCTGCGGCACTCCTCGGCTTGGAGCGCGATCGGGTTGACCGGCTCGCCGTCGAGGTCGGTGATGACCGTGCCGCAGTCCGGGCAGGCCGCCACGTCGCCGTGGCGGGTGCGCCGCGTGGTGAAGACAGGCTTCCAGTGAAAGCCCATCCGCATCCTGACGCGCCCCAGGACGAAGAACTCCTGGCCCGTGGGCTGCACGCCCAACTGCTCGCGCAGCTTGATGAGCTTGACGAGCGTATCCGGCCCGTTGAGTACCCACACCTTGGCACCGGCCACCGTCTCCTGGATCTCGCGCCGCCACTTGTAAACCAGGTGGGGCGGCGACAGCACCAGAGTGCGGCGATAGCCTTCGGCGTTGAGCACGGCGGCCGTGGCAATGCCGACGGTCGTCTTGCCGCAGCCCATCTCGCCATTGACGATCGCAGCACGTTCGCCACGGTCGATCAGCAGCTCGGCGGCGGCGTGGACGACTTCGGCCTGGGCTGGGAACAGCTTGCGCTTGAGGCTGGCGACCACCAGTTGCCGGTGCGCCTGCGGTTGGCCGGTATAGACCGGCGGATTAGCGCTGTTGAGGGCGTCGAGTAGTTCGTCGCCGAACTCGCCGACAAAATCCTGAAGGCTCAGGGTCAGAGGGGAAGATTCCGCGTCGAGCAGTTCGCCCTGTACGGGCGCGGATTCAGCGGCAGTGGTTTCGAGATCGAGGGACATGGTGATGCTCCAAAGAAAAATGGGGCATGCACCACCCCCAGCGGGGCAATGGCATGCCCCGTGGTGGGAAGAGAATCGACGCGTGGCTGAGGGTGGTTGAAGGTGCTGGCCTGGGCGGCCCGCAGGTGAACCGTGCTCAGTCTTCGGACGGAAGCACGATGACGGTTGCGCAGCGCTGCGAATCGGTGACGATGCGAATGGCGAGCCCCGGATGGATCACGTAGTGCGATTCCAGCGACGCGCCCGATTGAAGCGCGCTGCTGTTCGTCTGCCATTGCTGGATGTTGACGTCGCCCCAGTCGCCACGGGTGTGGCGCCTGAAGTACGGGATCGGGTCCAGGCGACCCGCGCGGACCAGGCGGTCTACACCTCTGCTGAAGATGAGCGCCCCGATGGGGAACGCCAGCCGCTGGCAGTAGGTTTCGATGCGATGCGATGCCATGGGCTCCTCCTTGATGAGTCATTGAGCCACGACACCCCTGCCGGAGTGAAGTGGCTCCGTCAGGTGGATGAGGATGACGATGTGGGGCCTCAGATCAGGTCCCGCTCTTCGGGAAGCTGGACCACCGTGGTCTGGTGGTCCTCGCTGGTCTTGACGATCAGCGCCAGGTCCGGCGTGATCCTGAACTGCGAGATCATTAGGTTGTCCTGTTGGATCGCCACGTCGTTGGCTTGGCGTGTGGCCTCATCGATCTCGCCCCAGTCCCCGCGCACATGGCGCTGGACATAGGCCAAGGGGTCGATCAGGCCTCGCCGGGCCAGCCAATGCACCTTCTCGCTCAACTTCAACGTACTCGGTGCGAACAACGGTTGCTTGTGCGGCGCAGGCCGCTTGAACGGATTGGGGATCATGGTGTTTCTCCTTCGAGTTGGTACAGCAGGACGGCAGCGCGTCCGGTGGATCAGCGAATGGTCAACACCTCGCCCCGTGTCGCGGAGCCAGGTGTCATGTCCCACGCGCGGATGACGGGAACGAACTTGTCGGTGAGGATGCGGGTCTCGGCGATGGAGCCGTCTTCGCGTTCGGTGAACTCCCGCTGGAGCGTCTTGTCCTTGTGGGTGTCACCTTTGACGACGAGCACGCGCCCGGTCTTGGAGCGCACAACCCCCGAGATCGCACCCGCGGCCAGAGCCAGGGCGAGATGCCAGCGGGACAAGGCCCGCGCCGGTGGACGCAGCGATTGCTGCGCAGCCCCCAGGTGCGTGTCCTGCGATGGCCACAAGCCTTGCAGCCTGCCAACCTCATCGGCGAACTGCTCGGGCTCCATCGTCACGCGGAAGAAATGCTCTGGCTCGGCCGGGCTGGCGGGGACGATGTACGGCAGGAACGGCCACTCGCTCGGCAGTTCCTCGGCTTCGACTTCGCCTTGCCCTACCTGCAACAGCAGATTGCGCACGGCCTTGACGCCATCGGGCACCTGCTCGCGCTGGCGCACCCGGCGTCCGAAGATCACCACCTGCTTGAACTGCGTCTCCACCGCTCGGTAGATGCGCAGGTCCGTGTAGTGGCGCGTCAGCCAGCCGACCAACTCCGCGTCGAGCACGTAGCCGGGGACGATGAAAACCAGCACGCCGCCGTATTGCAGCAGCGAGAGCGTGCGCTGGTAGAACAGCTTTTCAAGGCGGGCACGGCCCTGGCCCTGATAGCCGATGTTGCCGTTGACGTCCTTGGACAGGTCCCCATACGGCGGGTTGAGCCAGAGCAGCCCGAAGGACTGCTTGGAGACCATCGTGTCCATCAGGTCCGCGTGCAGGCAGTGATCGACCAGGCCGCGGGCATGGCGCGCCCGCTCCGCGTCGAACTCGACGGCGAACGCCTTTGCCTGCTCGCGCCCGAGGGCATGGGCGGCTTCGGCGATCGCCACGCCTTCGCCGGCGCAGGGATCGAGGATGCACATCGGCCCGTCGCTGGGCATCAGTGCGTTGAGCGCTCTTTCGAGCGTGGGTTCGTCGGTCGGGAAATATCCGTTCTTGACGAAATTGCGGGCGAGCCGCGGGAACATGAGGGCCATGGAAGTCTCCTGGTTGGCGGGGATGAAACACGGAAGTACGCCAAGGCGTGCCTCCGAGGGTGGGTCAAGCCGCTACCGCTTCCGGCGTCCAAATCTTGGCCGGATACGGATAGGCGGTGAGCGCGTCGCTGCGGATCAGGGAGCCGAGCGCCAGGGTCAGCGCCGGCACGTCGATGGCGAGCCGATGGCCTTCCAGCGGCCCGAGGGCGAACGGAAGGCGGGCCAGCATCTCGCGGGTTTGCAGCAGTTCCAGCACGGTCTCGCGCCAGTGATCGAGCAGCGGCAACGGGCAGGTGTCCCGCACCAGCATCCACAGGCGGTCAAGCCTGTGGGCGCTGTCGCGTGGCAGCAGTGCCAATGCGCTGGCGTTGGCCTTGTCGGGCTTGACGCAGCGCCGGTCGAACAGCCACACGTTGGACAGCGAGCCGAACAGCGTCCGCCGGTACGCGCGCGTGATGCGCTTTTCCAGGCGATCGACGTTGCCGATGAATACCGGGACGCTGCCGCCCTGGTCGGTGATGACGTGGAACTGGTCCAGTCCCTGCTCGTCGCGCCCGAGGGTCAGGCGAGCGAGGAACTGCTGGACGGCGGTGTCCCGCGCCCAGATGGACAGGAAGATCAGGTTGCCCTGGTCATCGCCGACGCAGGCGTCGGCCATCACGTCCGGGCATTCGTCGATGCGGTACAGCGTGGAAGAAGTGTTTGCGGGCATGGTGGTGTCCTCGGATGAACGGGAACAGCACCGCCCGCTGGGGCAAGTACTGCCCCAGGGGGTGGAAGAAAACCGCTCAGTCCGGCTCGAACTGCCGGGTGTGCGGGTTGAAGTGAAGCGGCTCGTCCGCCGAAGTGATCGGCGTGAAGCCTTCCAGGTAGATGTTGTTGAGGTACTGGTCGCGGTAGGTCAGTGCCTGCCGTGCCTGGTCCTCGGTGAGGCCGTTGTCGATGAAGTACGCCAGCATTTCCTCGTCGGAGGACACTTCGTCGTTGGACAAACTCCCTTCAACGAGTGCCAGCAACGAGGGCGGAAGCGTTGCCAGGATCGGGTCCATGTCGGTTCCTCCTGGCTCAGGCCATCGACGCCGCGGCGGATGCCGCGGATGCCGTGGGTGTGCGCCGCCGGGCGTGGTAGGCGCGAACGCCTGCACGCCAGTCGGCGGACTGCTCCGGTGCGAGGTCCAGATAGGACAGCGGGCACGTGTAGTAGTACGGGTGCATGGACTCGTCCAAGGACTTGTAGCCCCACTGGCCGCCGCTTCGTTCAAGCAGATCGCAGCGGATGTAGCGCAGGGACTGGCCCGGTGCGAGATCACGATGCACGCCTTCGACCTTGGCGGTCACTTCGGCGACGGACCACAGCACGTTGCCGCGCAGGGTGTGAGCGATGACCTTGACGCTGGCGCGCTCGGTCTCTTGCGGTGCGATCAGTTCCGCGATCAGTTCGGACCGCGATTGGTTTGAGAAATACCAGCCCATGAGAGGCCTCCTCGAAAAGTTGAGCTGAAGGCCTCCCCGTGGGGAAGAACCCCCAGCGGGTGATGGAATGCCGCATCTGCGGCGAAGGAACCTATGCGTCGCCCTCAATCCCAGTCGTCATCGTCTCGATCACAACCGGCCGGGCAGTAGCCGAACTCGATCCCGTGCGAGCAATAGCCATGCTCCGCATTCCAGTCCTGGGTTTCCTGCCGTTCGGCAGGTGTTGCGTAGTCCCATTCCTGGGCCGCGATTTCGAGAGCCTGAGCACGTTGCTCATCCGGCAAACGATTGGCCTGTGCGTCGATCGCCGAACTGAAGAGCGTCACGTAGTGGTCGTAGGACAAGCCGCAACCGCGCTGGGCGTGTGCGGCGGCCGCTTTGCAAAGGTCCCGCCACGCGGGTTCATCCAGCGTTGAACGCGGGGTATCGCAAGCGATGGTGGACATGATGGAGACCTCCAGAAAATGGCCAGGGCCTCCCCCGCATGGGAAAGGAACCCCGGCGGGTGGATGAAGAACACCGCGCATGCGGCGTCTGCGATCACGCAGGTTTTGGTTCGGCCTGGCGGCTCCACTCCTGCGTCTTGAAGTCCAGCGCGTAGCCCAGCTCGCCCAGGCGGGCGATCTGCGCGCGCAGGGTGCGGCGGTCGATGGTCGAATCCAGTTTCACGGACTCGCCCAGCGGCCACAGCAGGCCGAAGAGCGCGGCGTCACCGTCTTCGGTGCTGCCGGGGGCAGCGGCCGTAGCAGGCGGTGGCGCATCCACGCCGAAGGGCGTGGTATCGACCAGCGGGTCCGCGGACGCCTGCACGGGTGCGGGCTTGGCGGGCCTGGACGCTTTGGTGGGCTTGGCCGGCGTTGCCGCAGGCTGCGCCCCTTGCTCTTCATCGAGCGGATCGACGTCCTGGGTGGCGAAGCTGCGGGCTTCGTCGCGGCTGAGTTTGTCGATGCCGTTGAGCGTCATGCCGTCGAGGCTGGCACGGATCTCGAACCGCATGCCGCCGCCGACCGGATAGGACTTCGGGAAGATGTACCTGATGATGAATTCCCCGTCGTACTTGCCTTCGGGGTACTGCTCCAGCTCCGGGTCTTTGACCTCGAAAGTACCGAGGTGCGTCGCGAGGCGGCCAACCGTGAACGGGCCGTTCTTGCCGCGGATGGTACGCAGCGTGAGCTGGCCGGGGACGACGATGGGCGCAACAGATTTCTCGGAAGCCGATGGGGTTGCCATGATGGTTCTCCTGATGATGAATGACGGGCCGCCGACGGCACCCGGTGGATGAGAGGAAATGGCCTCGCCCGAGGTGGGCGAGGTCCGCGTGGCATCACGCCTTGAGCTGGCGCATGCCTTCGGCCAGCAGCCACAACGCCCGGTTCAGGCGCAGGTTCTGGTCGATGCCTTGCACCGGACGGGTGCGCTGATTGCGGCCGTTGGCCGTGCGTCCGTTCAGGCCCCCTTTGACTAGGTTCTCCTGGACGCGGTTGAAGACGGCCCACAGGTCGTTCTTGCGGTCGTCCCATCGCCGAGGGGCCAGCAGTTGGCTCTCGGTGACAGGCGTGGACTTGGCCGGATCGTCGTACTTGAGTGCGAGCGCAGAGTTCGCAAAGACCTCCGCTTCGCCCTCATCGAGGGTGATGGTGCGCATCGCATCGCGCGCGTTCTGCACGCGCTCGAAACCTTCGAGGACTCCGTAGGCACCTTCGATCACCTGGCTGGCCACGTCGCCCTTGTGGGGAACGCGGATGTCTGCGGTGGTGTCACCGCAAACCAGGCCGTTGTGGCAGACGAACCGGAACATGCCGGCGAGCATCTGATAGCTGCTCGTGCCGTCATGGCTGTTGAGCAGGATGATCTCGTTCGCCTCGTCGCCGTTGATCTGGCTTGCATGGCGAAGTCGGATGAGGTGCTTCGTGTACTCGCGCCGGTCTTCGTTGCGCACGCGCGTCTGACACACCATGAAGGGCTCGAAGCCCTCCTGGCGCAGCTTGGTCAGCACGGTCGAGGTCGGTATGTAGGCATACCGATCGGACCGGCTCCCATGTGGAGCGTCGGCGAAGATCGACGGAACGACGGCACGAATGCGGTCGTCCGAGAGTGGGCGATCAGAGCGCAGGATCGGGGATTGCGGAGCAAAGCGGGATACCAGAGACATGGCTGATCTCCTTTGAGAAATTCGACAACCGCGTGGCCGTGAGACCACGCGGAACTCGGGGGATGAAATGCGCAAGCACGCGTCCTGGGGACGCGGCGTACGTGGGGAGGAAAAGCGACAAGGCCCCGTGAGAGGCCGTGCCGGATCAGAACGAAGCAGCCAATGCCGGCTCCTGCTCCTGGACTTGCGCCTCGGGCTCGCGCTCGGCGGGCTCGGTGGCCGTGTCGATGGCATCGTCGGCTTCGGACGCGGATGCGTCTTCGGCCGGCGGCGCCTCGGCTTGCGCCTGGCTCGTCGGATAGACCTGGGTGCCGTCGATCTTGATGAGACCGATGTGGACCAGCGTCGATTCCAGGCTGGCGGCCGGTTCCCCGGCGTGCTCACCCTTGGTGCGGATGTACGGATCGATCTTCATGTCGTTCAGACGGAAGGCGATCAGCACCTTGCGGTCACCCTCGACGGCCTGAACGCACCGGCGAACCAGGTGCTCGGCTTCCGGGGTGGCGACGATGGTGTCGAAGTACCGATACTCCGGTTCATCGACAGGCCCGGCCAGTGCCGCGACGGTGCAAGAGAGGAACGAGTCGCCAGCTTTTGGGGTGACGTCCTTCACACGATTGAGATAGCCGATGCCGCGGGTGATCAACTCGTGCTGCTCGATCGAAGCCAGTTCGGCCCGGTCGATCAGTTCGGCCTTGAGCAGTCGCGCCTTGAGGGACGCGGCGGCCTGACCCTTCTGCTCACCCTTGTCGCGGATGTACACATCGCCCCACAGGTCACCGAGGCGAAAGCGCACCAGCGGGCGCTGCTTGGGATCGTCAACGCCGATGTAGCGCTGAACGAGCTTCTTGGCCTCGGCACCCGAGACCTTGACGTCGAAGTAGCGGTAGCTGGGGTCCCGGGCGGGGCCGACCAGCGCGGCGATGGTGCATGCCAGGAAAGGCTGCGCACGGCGGCCGCCCCGGACGGGCACTTCACGGACACGCTGGATGTAGCCGATGCCCGAGGTGTGGAGGTCGAAATACGATTTCTCGTTGGACGTGGTGTTCATGGTGAATCTCCATTGGGATGAAGCGGAGACACACCGGCCCACGCATGCGGGGAAGGTGCGTGACCCCGCGGTGGGTTGATAAGGCGAAAGCATCCGCCACCAGAGGCTGGTGGCCGCTCGCGGAAGGATGCGGTGCGAGCTGGCTCGGTCACGCAGTGGGAACTGCGCCGCAACCTCGAAGACCGATGGTTGCCTGGCATGTCGCTGACGACGTCAGCAGGCATGGGGCCAGCATGGCGGGGCCTCGCGCGCGCGGCAGCAATCAATCGGCACCCGGGCGCTTCCCTTTGTCCGCGCCACCCGGCGCCTGTCACAGGCACTTGGCGCCGCGCAGGTGCTCGGGGGTATCGGCGCGCGGACGGCCGGGACGGCTCCAGGCGCCGCCACCGCGCGCGCCGATCAGCCGCCAGCCGGCGGCGCGCAGGCTGGCGCCACCTTCGTCGGGCATGGTGTAGGTGAGCAGGCGTATGTAGCCCAGCGCCCTTGCCGCCTGCCAGGCCGCGCCGTAGAGCTTGCTGCAGGCGCTGGGTGTGCCGTCGGTGCACAGCCGCGTGACTTCCAGCGTCCAGGTGCCGCGCGACCGGGCGGCCGACAATGGCCACGCCGTGGATCAGGTCGCTGTCGCTCAGCGTGACGGCCAGGGCGAACTTCGCGCCCTGGACCGGGCGGTGGTGGCGATGGTGCGACAGAACGAATGCATTGGCCGTGCGCAGCGACACCGGTAGGAGGTGCAGCCTCGGCGAGGTCGATGGCGTGTTCATGCGGTTGTCTCCGGTGGCATGCCGGCGTTGTGGCCGGCGGGGCGTGCCTCGGCGGCTGGAGACAAACGCGCACGCGCGGCGATGGCGGCGGTGCGAACAAAAGAAGGCCCCCGATGCGGGGGCTGCGAGGCGGTTGCCGCGTCAGGCGGGAGGCACCACTGCTAAGGACAGGTGCGTGGCGGTGGCGGAAAGCACGAGATCGTCCGCCGAGTGCTGGAGGCGCGTGAACAGGCCGTCCTTCGGGTCGAAATACTCCGCGAAGTCATCGCCGCCCAGCTCGCGGCCGGCGAGGTGCCACCAGTCATCGAACGGGTCGGTGTCCGGGTTGCATCCGACGGCGTAGGCGAGCAGTGCCTGGCGCCCATCCGGGCGACGCTCCCCACGCTCGGCGAGGAAGTACACGCCCTGATCCTTGACCAGGACAATGCGGCACTGATTGGGGACGTCTCAGAAAACGGAAAAAATCGTACGCTAAGCCGGTTGCAGCGGTCGTAGCGGCCTGAACTTGCCCGCGCCGATCTTGGCGCTGCTGCGCCAGAGGTAATCGCCGGTCAGGTTGATGTGCTCCCAGCCCAGCGGCGACAGGTACTGCAACAGGGCGTCATCGACAGTCTGGCCGTGACCGCGTAAGGCGTTTGAGGCCCGTTCCAGATAGACCGTGTTCCACAACACTATGGCCGCCGTCACCAGGTTGAGGCCGCTGGCCCGGTAGCGCTGCTGCTCGAAACTGCGGTCGCGGATTTCGCCCAGCCGGTTGAAGAACACGGCGCGGGCTAGCGCGTTGCGGGCTTCGCCCTTGTTCAGTCCGGCATGCACGCGGCGGCGCAGCTCGACGCTTTGCAGCCAGTCCAGGATGAACAGCGTTCGCTCGATGCGGCCCAGCTCGCGCAGCGCCACGGCCAGGCCGTTCTGGCGCGGGTAGCTGCCGAGTTTCCTGAGCATCAGCGAGGCCGTCACCGTGCCCTGCTTGATCGAGGTGGCCAGCCGCACCTTGGCGTTGATCGCCTTGCCGGACGCCTGGAACTGCTGCTGATGCTTGTGCTTGGCAGCGTTGAACAGCTTGCCCAGGATGCGGTCGTGCAGGTCGATGATTTCGTCGGTGACGGTGGCCATGCCCTCGATGGCGAGCGCACCAGGGTCGCGTAGCGGCGCTGTGCCTCGAACTTGGCCAGATCGGCGGGCGTCATCTGGCCGCCTTCGCGGGCGATCTTGAGCAGGCGGTTCTGGTGCACCGACCGCTCGATGCCGGAAGGCAGGTCGAGCGCCTGCCAGGCTTTGAGGCGCTCGATGTGTTCGAGTATGTGGCGCGAGTTCGGCTTGACGGGCGACTGGCGCAGCCAGGCCAGCCAGGTCGTCTTGCCGTTGTCGTGGCGCTTGAGCAGATCGTCGAGGCGGTGCCGGTGGGTGGCCGACAGGGGATCGGACAAGGCCGCGTAGATGCGGCGGTTGGCGCGGCTGTAGGCGTTCATCGAACACCTCCCTTTTCCTCATCCGGCGCAACAGGACAGTTGCTTCACGTCCTTGTTGAAGGTCTGCGCCGCGAGCTTCAGTCCCTCGACCATGGTCAGGTAGGGGAACAACTGGTCGGCCAGCTCCTGCACGGTCATCCGGTGGCGGATCGCCAGCGCGGCCGTCTGGATCAGTTCGCCCGCTTCCGGCGCGACCGCCTGTACGCCGATCAGCCGCCCTGAGCCAGCTTCCGCCACCAGCTTGATGAAGCCGCGCGTGTCGAAGTTGGCGAGCGCCCTCGGCACGTTGTCGAGCGTCAGCAGCCGGCTGTCGGTCTCGATGCCGTCGTGGTGCGCTTCCGCCTCGCTGTAGCCCACGGTCGCCACCTGCGGATCGGTGAACACCACCGCCGGCATCGCCGTCAGGTCCAGCGCCGCGTCGCCGCCGGTCATGTTGATCGCGGCGCGCGTGCCGGCCGCCGCCGCCACATAGACGAACTGCGGCTGGTCGGTGCAGTCGCCGGCAGCAAAGATGTGCGGTGCGCTCGTGCGCATGGCGCGGTCGATGACGATGGCTCCCTGCGCATTGACTTCGACGCCTGCCGCTTCAAGGTTCAGGCTGCGCGTGTTCGGCGCGCGACCGGTGGCGACCAGCAGCTTGTCGGCGCGCACTTCCCCCTGCCCGGTGGTGAGCACGAATTCCCCGCCCGCATAGGCAACGTGGCTCGCCTGGGTGTGGTCCAGCACCTCGATGCCCTCGGCGCGGAAGGCGTCTGTTACGGCTTCCCCGATGGCCGGGTCTTCTCGGAAGAACAGCGTGCTGCGCGCCAGGATCGTGACCTGGCTGCCCAGCCGGGCGAAGGCTTGCGCCAACTCGACCGCCACCACGGAGGAACCAATCACGGCCAGCCGCTCGGGGAGCGAGCTGCTTTCCAGCGCCTCGGTGGAGGTCCAGTGGGGTGTGTCCGCAAGGCCCGGGATTGGCGGAAGCGCCGGGCTCGCGCCGGTGGCAATCAGGCAGCGGTCGAAGTTCACCTCGTGCGTGCCGCCGTCAGCGGTCGCCACGGTCAGCGTGCGCGTGTCCCTGAACCGGGCCTCGCCGCGCAGCACGGTGATGGCCGGAGTGCTTGCCAGGATGCCTTCGTACTTGGCATGGCGCAGCTCCTCGACGCGGCCTTGTTGCTGGGCCAGCAGCCGCTCGCGCAGTACAGCGGGCGCTGCGGCCGGCAGGCCAGCATCGAACGGGCTTTCGCGGCGCAGGTGGACGATGTGCGCGGCGCGGATCATGATCTTGGACGGCACGCAGCCGACATTGACGCAGGTGCCGCCGATGGTGCCGCGCTCGATCAGCGTGACGCGGGCGCCTTGCTCCACGGCCTTCAAGGCAGCCGCCATCGCCGCGCCGCCGCTGCCTATCACAGCCACGTGCAGCGCTTGTTCACCGCCAACATGCTTCGTTTCGCCACCGAGCCAGCCCAGCGCCTTGTCTAGCAGGCCGGCAGGCTTGTTCGGCGTGTCGGTAAGCCGTGCGCGATAGCCGAGCGTGGCCACTGCGGCAACCAGCGGGGCCACGCTCACGCCTGCATCCGCCTCGATTTCGGCCTGCCGCTGCGGATAGGACACCGAGGCCGCGCGCACGCCGGGCACGTTCGTCAAAGCCTGCTGGACGTGCTCGGCGCACGACGTGCAGGTCATGCCTTCGATGTGGAGGGTGATCGCCTCGGCCATGATTACGCCCTCACTGCTTGACGCTGGACGGGTAACCCGCGTTTGCGGTGGCCTTGGTCAAGGCGTCGGCATTGGTCTTGGCCTCGTCGAAGGTGACGACGGCCTCCCGCTTCTCGAAGCTGACTTCGGCCTTCTCGACGCCGGCGACCTTGGACAGAGCCGTCTTGACCGTGATCGGGCACGCGGCGCAGGTCATGCCGGGCACCGACAGGGTGACGGTCTTGGTGGCAGCCCAGGCGGGCGCGCTTAGAGCGGCGGCCAGGGCGATGAGGGTGGTGAGGGTGGTGAGTTTCTTCATGGTGATCTCCTTTCAGTAGAACAGCGGCAGGACGTAGGGAAACGCGAGGGCAACCAGAACCAGGGCGGCCACGATCCAGAAGATCACCTTGTAGGCAGTCCGCACTTGGGGCACGGCGCAAACGTCGCCGGGCTTGCAGGCATGGGCTGGTCGGAAGATGCTGCGCCAGGCGAAGAACAGCGCGATGAGCGCTGCGCCGATGAAGATCGGCCGATACGGCTCCAGCACGGTCAGGTTGCCGATCCACGCGCCAGAGAAGCCGAGCGCGACCAGGACAAGGGGGCCGAGGCAGCAGGCCGAGGCGAGGACGGCCGCGACGCCGCCGGTCGCCAGTGCGCCGCAGCCGTTCTTGGGTTCCGACATAAGGTTCTCCTTCCGGGACTTCGCTTGATGCTGTAACGTTACTTCCGTAGTCAACTACGGAGTCAAGCGCCATGGAGAACGCTCAAGAGAATCTGACCATCGGGGCCTTCGCCAAGGCAGCCCGGGTCAACGTGGAGACGATCCGCTTCTATCAGCTCAAGGGCTTGCTACCCCAGCCGGAGCGGCCCTACGGTCGCATCCGCCGCTACGGGCAGGCGGACGTGGCGCGGGTGAAGTTCGTGAAGTCAGCCCAGCGCCTGGGATTCAGCCTGGATGAAGTCGGCCAGCTCCTGAAACTGGAGGACGGCACCCATTGCAGCGAGGCGGCCGAACTGGCTGCTCACCGGCTGGCCGATGTGCGCGCACGCATGGCGGACCTCACGCGGATGGAAGAGGCCCTGTCGACGCTAGTGAGAGAGTGCAACGCGCACCATGGCAATGTTTCCTGCCCGTTGATCGCAGCTTTGCATTGCTGCTAAAGGGCCCACTTCGGCTCTTAGCGTACGATTTTTTTCCGTTTTCTGAGACGACCCCTGATTGGCGATGGCTTCGGTCAGCACGGGGCGCAGGTCAGCGCCTTTGAATCGCAGTGACATGGATGAAATCTCCTGTGTGGAAGAATGAGAAAGGCCTCCATCCGATGGGATGAAGGGCCTGTAGTGCACGCGGCCGGAACGGCTGGAACGCCGTGGCGGATGCCTCGGGTCAGCCGCAGGACCGCCCGGTTTCGCTGCGGGGCGTCATGCCGGGACGGCCTGGCGCTTGCGGGCCGCTTTCGCGTCGAGGATGCTCACGTCGATCTGGCGCCAGCGCCCGTCGTCGATGAGCCTCTCCAGCACTTCGCCGAGCATGTCGAAATACACCTCGTCGTGCCGATCGACCAGTTCGACCGATTCACCGTTCTGACGGTGCAGTTCCACCACGTAGGTGTCTCCGCCGCGGTCGTAGAGGATCGTCACCCGGCCCTCGAACTTCGCGGTCGAGACCGTGAAGCTGATCGCCGGCGGGGTCTCGATGATCTTGGAGGGCGTGGGATCGACCCAGGTGAAGTCGCGGGCACCGGCATCCACCAGCATGTGGGTGATGCGCCGGAAGCGATCGGGGGCCGGCATCTCCTCCAACTGCTCGATGAGCTGGCCCAACTCCATGCACTGCGGCGTGGGAATGGGCAGCTTGGCCGGCGCCGAGCCGAGGATGTGCCTCGTGATGGTGTACGGCGTGCCGTCCGAAGTCTCCTCGGTGATGACCTCCGGCGTGTCCGCGCGCAGTCCGTCGAAGCGACGACGGGCATAGGGTTGGACATGCACCTTGGCGCCTTCGGCAGGAACCGTGGTCACCAGGCTGGGATCGAGCACCGCGAACTCGGAAGGCTTGAGCTTGACGACGATGGCATCGTCGGTCGCGGCGACCACCTTGCCGTCGAAGGGTTGGGGGTCGATGGCGAAGCCCAGCGTTGAGGACAGCGGCTGATCATCGAACACGCGGTACTTGAACGACCGCACGTTGCGGGGCACATGGCCTGCGACCAGCGAAGGCATCATGGATTTGATGAGGGAACGATCCATGGGGAAACTCCTTGAGGAAAAACAAGGGATTCCCCGCCCGCAAGGGAGAGGTCCCTTGTGGGTGGCGTGGATGGACGCGGTAGGTCCGTAGGAAGAAACGACCAGCACGGTTTCCCGCGCTTGCAGCCTCGAAGGTCTCGACTGCCTGGGCATGTGCCGGCAACGCCGACGAACATGGGGCAAGCATGGCCCTGGGGCGGTCTGCCTGCCCGCAGGAAACGGCACCGCACCACAACCGTTTTCCTGTGCTGCGGGCAAGAAAAAGCCCCTCGAAAGGGGCTGGAGGAATCAGGCTTGGTACACGAAGTAGTGCTCGCGCTGACGCGGAAAGAACACGTGTTTCCACGTGTCGCCGCTTGTGTTGCCACCGTCGAAGACGACCATTTCGTAGTCGTCCACGTCGGTGTCCACCAGGTCGGCGCTGGCGATATGGCGCATGTGCAGCGTGCCGCTCATGCGCTCGAATACCAGGATCTGGCCGATGGCATCTTCCTGGCTCATGGCGTTGACGCAGGCTCCGAGTTGGTGCTCGAAGTCGGATGCGGGTGTGATGAGGTCGGGGAACATGGGATCGCTCCTGTGAAAGTGCGCCGGCCCGGCTCTCTGGCGGGAGACCGGGCCGGCATGCGGTGAGGACAAGGAAGGCCGGGGATGTGTGTGGCAGCTATTCGCCGGCCAGCGATAGGCCCGGCAACACGGGTGCGTCGGCATCGAGGATGAGGATGCGCACGTCGGCCTGGCCGGCCAGTTCAAGGATCTGTGCCAGCTCGTCCGGCATGCCCTTGCTGCGGTGCTCCTGCCGAAGCTGCTCGGCGGCGATCCCCTCGACGTCCTGCAGGTGCTGGTCCGTCCAGGGCGTGGAGATCAGCTTGACGCCGATCGCCGGGCTGTAGGGAATCCGGAACGCGATGAACAAAAAGGCCTCCGGCGTCGCGAGGTCAGCCAGGTTGGCCAGGTACTGGCCGGTTTCGCGGCTGATGTGCGCGCTGCTGATTTCCCAGCACCGGCTGTAGTAGCCGGTCTCGAAGCTCAACCGCTGCACGACTTCCCGTGCGGCCTCGGCCGAATAGGTGTCGCCAATGTGGACGGGGCGGCCGTCGAAGTCGTCGCCGTGGATCGCGTACACCACGGCACCCACCATGCCTTCGCCGCTGCCCCCTTCAGCCGCGTCGCATTCGGCGATCAGTGCGGCGCCGACAGGTTCGGTGCCAGTCCTGACCACCGCGAAGTCGCTGGTGATGATGCAAGGAGAAGAAACCAGCGCCGCGTCGCAGAGGTGCTGCTGGCTCGGGTGGATGTTTCGCCAAACATGCGGGCTTCCGTCCTCGTAGCTGATGGACAGCGTGCGGACGATTTTCAGATTCCAGTAGCCGCGTAGAAAGGGATTGGGATTCTGGGACATGGGATTTCTCCAACAGAATAATGATGGAGCAAATCCCCGCCACCGGGAATTGACCCCGGTGGGTGGAAAGAAAGGAAACAGCGTCAGGTGACGCTGATCGTTGGCGTTTGGGCCAATCGCTCGGCGACGCGCCGGCGCAAATTCATGCGGAATGGCTCGTCGCTGACGCCCGCCAGCAGATTGATGGTCTCCAGCGCGATCAGGGCCGAAGCCTCTTCGATGTCGGCGGCCACAATGGTCTTGCGCAATTGGTCGCCGAGCTGGAGGGCCTGGGAGGAGGAGCTGATGAAGCGGACCTCGCGGCTCAGGTAGCAGCCGTTGCCGCCGAACTCGAACAGCCGCGGCTTGCTGCAGTACCAGCAGCCCTCGAACTGGATGGCGGTCAGGTGGTGCCCGTCATCGAACCGGGTGGCGATCAGAAACAATGCGTCGAGATCGGCGGTGTCCTCGAACGAATGACGGTCGATCAAGTTCCCCAGCTCTTCGTCCTCATCGGCACGGAAGTGCACGGCGAGCAGTTCGAGCAGCGGCGGGATCGACAGCCCTTCGTCGTCCGGCATCGGAATACCGAGTTGCGTGGCCAGGTCTTCCAGGCCATCGAGCACGTCCGGCCATTGCGGATTGGTGGTCTCGGCGATCTGGGCGATGTAGGCCTGCCCGTTGCCGGGGTGGCTCTCGTCCAGCGCGAAGGCGCCGAACAGCGCCTGGATGACGGGCGTCACACGGTCGAGCACGAGAACGCCGGTGGCTTCGTAGTAGTTGTTGGCCATGAAGGCTCCTTTCGATGAATGAACGGAGCCAGCCCTTGCGGACGATGGCATCCGCAGGGGAAACCGCCTGATGCCGGATGGCGCTGGGCGGGGAGAAAACGCGAGGGACATGGCCTCGAACGAGGCGCATGTCCCTCATGGGGTCCCGTGAACGCAGTGATGAAGGTGTGCCAGGGACCGGCTCACCAACCGCTGTAGTTCAGCAGCAGGTCGGCGATCACCTGGCGACGTGGCAGATCGAGGCCGTCGAAGTCCGACAACCCGTTGAAGTGGCAGCGCTTGAGCATGGCACCGCCCTCGCGCGCGTTGTAGAAGCTGACCATCGCGGACAGGAACATGCGTTCCCCGCTGCTCAGGACGCCGAGGGCGTCGTTGAGCCGCAGCATGTCGGGACGCAGATCCCACTTGCTCTTGGCCTGGTTCAGACCTTCACGGGTGCCATCGCCAAACCATTGCGGGCCGGCGATTTCGACACCACGCTTCCAGGCCTCAAAAAAGGCTTGGGGCGCAGCGCTGAAATGCCGTTCTTCCCGAACGATCTGATCGACGACTTCCTGCGGCAGTAGCTGGTTCATGACGTGATTCCTCCAGTTGGATCAGGGAATGGCGAGCTGGGACCAGCCGCCTCTTTCGAGGGCACGTTGAGCCGCAGCATGGCTGCGGAAGTACTCACGAGATTCCCGCGAAACGGGACCTTCGGTATCGCGCGTGCCGATGTAGTGGCCGGCGGCGCTGTGCAGGACTTCGAGCGGCAGGAACTTGCCGCAGTAGGTCAAGGCCAATTGACCGAATCGGCCGAAAGAGGCTTGCTGGGACATGGATGGGCTCCTTGGAAAAGCGGGGCCCTGTCCCTCACGGGATGGCAGCTCCCGCACGCGGTTGAAAAAAAAGCATCAGCGTCTTGGGAACGCGCGTCCGCGCAATGGATGCGATGCGGACTGGTGGGTTGCGCGGAGAGAACCCCGCGGCAGCCTGAAACCCTGGCTGCTGGCATGTGCTGACGAATCAGCGGACATGCGGACAGCTTCGTGAGGGTGCCGCGCCACGTCAGTTGGAAATCGGCATCTGGTCCAGCCCCGATTGATGTGCGCAGGACAAAGAAAAGCCCCGCAACGAGTGCGGGGCGGTCATGACGGTGCGGTGAGGCTGGATCAGCGGGGCTTGTCACCCAGGACATGCTGCTTCCAGATGGCGAATGCCTCGTCCGCTGGCAGCTCGGCCAGGATGATGATGGGCTGGTCCTGTCGGCTGCGCAGCTTTGCGAAATACGCCGCGCGGTCGGCAATGGCCTTGAGCTTGATGCCCTTGAGGAACAGCAGCCGGCCGTCCTTGATGAACAGCACCTTGTTGCCGATGTCGCGGTTGAACGCGGTGCGCAGCTTGCGCTCCGCATGCATGGCATCGGCCAACTGGTCCACGAGGAAGTCGAGCGTCATGTCGATGAGAAGCGGCTCGTCGTCCTCGCGTTCGACGTCGAGCGATGCCGGCGGCAGGCTCTTGGCGAATTCCTCGGCCTGGGCCAGCAGCGCGGCCTGGCCTTGCAGCGGGCGCACGAACGTCGAGCCGCCGTGTCCGTCATTGCGGGCTTCGGCGATGGGCCTGCCGTCGAACATGACGGTGGCGGTGAAGCACAGCGTTTCCTCGCTCGCGAAATCCGCGACCTTGAGGTTCTTGAGCGTGATGCGGTCTTGTCGGGTGATGGTGTCCATAGGAAGTCCTGTTATCGACCGGGTTGACGACACGCCCCTGACGGGACGCGGCATACATCCCGTGGGTTGGAGGAAGGTGGCATCGATGCCCGGTGGGCAGCGTTCGCCGGAGAGATGCCGGGGCGAACTGGCGGGTGGCGTGGGAGGAACCCACGGCAGCCTTGACACCCTGGCTGCTGGCTGTTGCCGATGCGTCGGCAATGCAGGAGGGAGGATCACGCGGCCCGCCGGCCGCGTCGTGCATCAATCCGAAGCGCTCGATCCCGTCTTGTGCGGGCACTGCAACAGCCGCTGGCCCAGCCACGCGACACACGGCACGGCCATGGAGTTGCCGATCGCCTTGTAGCGGGGCGCGTCGGCGGCGGGCTTGCCGCGGTACGGCACCAGCGTGTAGTCGTCGGGCATGCCTTGCAGCCGCTCGCACTCCACAGGCATCAGCCGACGTACCCGCCACTGCGACCAGTCGCCCGGGCCGGGGTCGTTCCAGTCGTAGCGGAAATGTGCCTCGAAGTCCGGTGCCAGCACATGGGGCTTGTCGGCACCGCCGCTGCTGGTGCGCAGCGCGGTCGAGACGCCATCGCCCAGTTCAGCGGCCAGGCCTTCGGTGCGACCGCGCAGCGCCACGCCGATCACCATCGGCCGGCCCTGGCCCGGCTTGCCGCCACCCGTGGAGAGCGTCCCGGCAAGCTGGCCGTGGCCGGATTCCAGCCGCAGCTCGCCGCGCGAGTTCTGCGCGAACGCGATGGCCGGCACGACGCCGGCATTCGCGTGGCTGAGGCGATGCCCGCCCGCGCGCAGCGTCGGTGCCCAGGCCATCGTTGCATCGGCTCCGCAGCCCTGGGCGGTGAAGGCGATGATCGGCACACCCTTGCCGGTGCCGTCCTCGCTGCAGCCCTTGCCGCCGTTGGCGGTGCTGAGCGTGTGGCTGATGCTGCCCGCGATGGACTGCGCCACGAAGGTCTCGACCTCGAAGTCGTTCTTCGGGCCAGGTGCCGCGGTCAGGCAGGCCGCGACGTCAATGGGGCCTGCGGTGTTGCCCCCGCCGAATCCGAACGTCACCGTGGCCTTGCCGTAGGGCTGCTTCAGTCCTGCATATCCCGAGTACCCGCCTGCTGCCGCAGCGCCCGATCCAGCAGCGCCGGCAGCGTCTTGCCACGGCACGAAGCCCGGCGAAGAATCCCCGCGCACGCCGTCGCGCTCAAAAAGTACCTCGGCGGGATCGACGCCACCTCCACCACTTGCCACAAGAAACACGCGACGGCGCCGTTGGGCGACGCCGAAATATTGAGCATCGAGCACGCGCCAGGCGATGCGGCGCCGGGGTCCAGACACACAACCTGCGTGCGCCCATTTTTGCCCTGGCGGTTCGAGCGCACGGCTTTCTCCAGCCAGTGCTCCCAGGAAGTGCCCGAAGGCGTTGCTGCGGTCGCTGAGGACGCCGGGGACGTTTTCCCAGACGAGCGTTGCCGCCGGGCGGCGGTCTTGGTGGCGGGTTTGGTCGATGGCATTTGCAAGCTCCACATAGGCAAGGGTCAAGGCACCACGTGGGTCGTTCAGCCCCTGGCGCGCGCCGGCCACGCTGAACGACTGGCACGGCGTGCCGCCGACCAGGATGTCGGGCGCTGGCACGGTGCCGGCGCGGACCTGGCGGGCGATCGCGGTCATGTCGCCCAGGTTAGGCACGCGGGGGTAACGGTGGGCGAGCACGGCGCTCGGGAACGGCTCGATCTCGGCGAACCACGCGGCTTCGAGGTCGAGCGGTTGCCAGGCGAGGCTCACGGCCTCGATGCCGCTGCAGACGCTGCCGTAGAGCAGCGGCGTGTTGCGCGGCGGTGCGCAAAGATTCGGGTGCATGTCGGTCTCCTGTTCGTATGGCGCAGGGCCATCGCCCTGGCCGGGGCGTTGAAAGGCAGGAGAAAGGCGCCGAAGGCCCCAGGGGCCTTCGGCTCGGGAGGAAAGAAGAACCACCCGTGGGCTGATTGGCAGGCCCGGTCGTCGCTAGAACCGTCTGCTCATCAAGCAATCACACCCGGCCCATGTCGTGGCTGGGGCCGGCATCGTCTGGCGCACATCCGCGCACAAAGGGAGCCCGTTTTTGCGCCGGCGGGCACCGGCACCGAATACCGCTGACCGCGAAGGGTCTCCGGATGGCTCGCACAGGCAAGCCATCGGGGGACCCTTCGCAGCGGCGGAAGGAATGCAGACGAGGAGAACGCGCGGGGTGCGGTTCGCGGAGAAGCCACCTTCAGGTCCCGCGGCCGGGGACGGCCGGACGGGACGCGCACACGGAGCAAGAAGGCGTTGCGCGCTGGGGCGTCCCGCAGGGCATGCGGGACACGGGCCACGCCGCCGATGGCGGGCATGGCTCACGGGGAACGGGGGCGGTCAGGCGCCTTTGCAGCCACCGCCACTGGTACGGCGTGGACGCGAGGCACCACGCCTGGACGTGCCGGTTGCCACCGGCAGCGTGCCTTTGCAGGCGGGGTAGCGACTGCACGACCAGAACGGGCCGCTCTTGCCGGTGCGCTGGCGCGTGGGTGCGCCGCACTGCGGACAAGCCGGTCCTTGGGGAACCTTGATGGACAGGGACGTGCTGCCGTACTGCGCGATCAACTGCGAAATCCATGCAGCCTGCTTGCCGATGAACACATCCAGGGTGAGTTGTCCGGCCTCGATCATGTCCAGCGCCTGTTCCCAGACGGCGGTGGTGCCGGGGTCGGCAATCGCCGCGGGCACGGCGTCTATCAGCGTGAGCGCCGCATCCGATGCGCGGATGGAGCGTCCCTTCTTCACGATGTAGCCGCGGGCGATCAGCCCGCTGATGATGTTGGCCCGCGTCGCCTCGGTGCCGATGCCCGTCGTGTCCTTGAGCTTCTGCTTCAGGCGCGGGTCGGTCACGAAACGCGCAACGCCCTTCATCGCCTTGACCAGTTCGCCCTGGGTATAGGGCTTGGGCGGCATCGTCTTGAGGGCCTTGATGTCGGCCCCGGCGACCTGACATGCCATCCCGTCGCGCAATGCGGGCAGCACCTGGCTGCGCGGGGCATCGCCGTCCTCGTCGGCGCTGCCTTCACGTTCTGGCTCGGCCAGCACCAGGCGCCAGCCCTTGACGACGACCTGCTTGCCCGTGGCCACCAGCTTCTGCTGGCCGCAGGAGAGGTCCGCCACGGTGCGGTCGAACTCGTGGTGCGGGAGGAACTGGGCCAGGTAATGCGCCCGGATCAGCCGGTACACCGCCTGCTCCTTCTCGCTCATGGCGGAGAGGTTCGCGGGTTCGAGCGTCGGGATGATGCCGTGGTGCGCCGTCACCTTGCTGTCGTTCCAGGCGCGCGAGCGCTGGGTGCGGTCGAGCTGGCCCATGATCGGGGCCAGCGTGGGATCGGTCTTTAGCAGGCTGTCCAGGACCGTGGGCACCTCGGCGAACATGCTTTCGGGGAGGTAGCCCGAATCCGAGCGCGGGTACGTCGTGGCCTTGTGCGTCTCGTACAGGGCCTGGGCAATTTCCAGTGTCTCCTGCACGTCCAGCCCAAGCTGCTTGGAACAGACTTCCTGCAAGGTGCCCAGGTCGAACAGCAGCGGCGGGCCTTCGCGCACGCGCTCGGTTTCGACCGACACCACCTGGGCACTGCCCGCGGCGCGGATCTGCTGCGCGGCCTGCTGTGCGATGGGCTGCTGCAGGCAGCGGCCGGCGTCGTCGGCGCTGGCATCGGGTGCCACCCACTGCGCGGTGAACGTCTGACCGCCTGCGGACAAGGACACGTCGATGGCCCAGTACGGCACGGACACGAAGGCCGCGATCTCTCGGTCACGGTCCACCACGAGTTTGAGCGTCGGGGTCTGTACACGCCCGACCGACAGCACGCCGTCGTAGCCGGCTTGCCGCCCGAGCACGGTGAACAGCCGGCTGAGGTTCATGCCCACAAGCCAGTCGGCGCGCGAGCGCGCCAGCGCCGAGTAATACATCGGCAGTGTCTCGGCCGAGGGCCGCAGCTTGGCGAGCGCGGTGCGGATGGACGCATCGTTGAGCGCCGACAGCCACAGGCGTTCGATGGGACCGCGGTAGCCGCACAGGTCGATGATCTCGCGGGCGATCAGCTCGCCCTCGCGGTCGGCGTCGGTGGCAATGACAAGGTGGGTCGCCTTCGCCAGAAGCGCCTTGACGACCTTGAACTGCGTGGCGGTCTTCGGCTTGACCTCGACCCGCCACTGCTGGGGAATGATGGGCAACTGCTCCAGCGACCAGCGCTTGAGCGCCGCGTCATAGACCTCGGGTGCTGCTGCTTCGACGAGATGGCCGATGCACCAGGTGACCGTGACGCCGGAGCCATTGAGGCAGCCTTCACCGCGCTGGGTGGCGCCGAGAATCCGGCCGATGTCTTTGCCCTGGGAGGGCTTCTCGCACAGAAACAGCCGCATGTCCGTCCATCCGCTTCCCGTTGTTCATGGAGTTGCCGGGATCGAGGATGCCGAGCGCCTGCGGAAGCAGCAGCAAACAAGCCGCATGCGGTGGCGACCGCTTTCACGAGATGGGATGGCTGCGGCGGGGATGGCGTGCAGCCGGTGGTGTGCTGGCCGGGAGCCGCGATGTTCGGGAGCGCGTGGAAGCCGGTGGACGTCGGTGGAGCTATCCCCAGGGGATAGCTCGCGAGGACATGGGGGGCGGCGAAGAGCCGCGGCCGCCCCCATGCTGGGTCACTTCCTGCTCTTGGTCTCCTTCGGCGCAGCCGGTTCCTGGGCGGGCTGGGGCTTGGGCTGCGCGTCCTGCGCGGTCTCCTGCGGTTTGGGGCTGAGGACGACGGACTCGATGCGGAACGGCAGGATGCCGACGCTGCGCGCGTTGATCTGCCAGGTCTCGCGCGGCTGCTCCTCGTTGTCGGTCCAGGGTTCGCGCTCCATGCGGCCGACGACCAGCACGCGCATGCCCTTCTGGTAGAGGTCCTTCCAATGCGCGGCGTCGCGGTGCCAGATTTCCACCGGCGCCCAGAAGCCGCCGCGATCCTCATAGTCGCCGCCCTTGGTGGGAACGGGGTTGTCGAAATAGACGTTCAGCCGCAGCAAGCGCCGCGGTTCGTCGTTGCCGTTGGGGAACTCCCGGTACTCGGGGGGCGAGCCGATGTTGCCTTCGCCGGAAAAATGCGTGCTCATGGTGTGATCTCCGTGGTGGTTGAAATACCCGCGCCTCACTGCCGCCGGGCGCGTGCTGGGGTGCCCGACGCGATCACCGATCGCGCACTGCGGGGGGTATGGACGCGAGCCGGCGCAGGTAGGCGTCTTCCGCCTCGGCGGCCTTGCTGGCGCACTCCTGGGCCTGCCTGCCCAGGGTGTGCAACAGGCTGATCTGCATGTTCAGCGTGATGCGCTGCAGCTCGATCGCGTGCAGGTCGGCCAGCAGGTTGACCGGCGTGCTGGTGCTCGCCATCAGCTCCTGCCACAGGGCCACGCCCATGGCCGAGCGGTCGTGCCTGCGCCAGCGCAGGAACGTCGTTCCCGCGCCAGTGGTCTGCTGGGCCAGTTCCACGGGCAGCAGGTGGAAGGGATGCCCACTGGCCTGTTGCAGCACTTGTCGCTGCGCCAGGCCGATCAACTCGTCGCGCATGGCGAAGCACTGGCTGGCCCAGGCCTCCAAGTCCCCTTTACCTTTAAAAGGCTTTAAAAGGCCTTTTAGAGAGGCCGCGTGTTCCAGCCGCATGAAGGCTGGCTGTTCCAGACGACGGAAGTAGCGCGGTTCGCGGTTCGGGTCGCTCATGCCTGTTCGTCCTCGCCGGCGGCTGTGGACCTGGCCTCGGCCGAATCGGCGGCAGCGCCTTCGTCGCTGGGAGGTGCGGCTGCGGCAGCGCTATCACCGCGCTGTTGCAGCCCGCGGCGTGCGATGGGCGGCGCAAACTTCGAGCGGCGCATGCCTTCGAGCACGTCCTGCGGCAGTTCGCCGAACTTCTCCAATGCTGCCCGAGCTGCGGCGTTCTTGGCCGCGAAGTCGTCGCGGGTGCAGCCCGAGTAGCGGTATTGCTGCGCCAGGCTGAACAGGCTGCGCAGCGCGTGGGCACCTTCATTGAGCCAGCGCTCCAATGTCGAGCGATCGATCAGCGCGGTGTGATGGGCGAGGATCAGCTTGCGGGCGATGTCGTCGTAGTCGGCCAGCAGATAGACGGCGGCAAAGCCGAGCTGCGCGTTCACGAACAAGGGGAGCTTCACCGGCTGCACGTTGAGGTTCTCGCCCAGGCTCAACGCCGCAGGCACGCCGGCCAGTGCCTGGTCAACCTGCCCGCGCAGCGATTGCAACGTGGCCTTGGTCTGGTCGAGCTTCTCCTCGATGCGCAACATCCACCAGTCGCTGTACGGATCGTCCTGCTCCGAGCCGCGCTTCATCTTGTTCATCACGGCGATGTAGCCGTTCAGGCCGACGATGCCGGGTCGCCCCTCGGCGGCGGCGCGGCCATGCCAGATGCGCGAGGCGTGGTGGGTGTGAAGCGTCAGCGACATCGCGCTGCGCAATGAGCCGAGATTGAGTTGCAGAGGTTCGTTGGTTGCCATGGTGTCCGCTCGCTTGGGGAAAGGAGCGGTCAGGATCGGCACGCAGCGGAAGGCAGTCAGTCAACAAACCGAAATGAACCAGTCCCCGGTTGTCGTGGCAGTGGCGGCCCGTATCGCGAGCTATCCCCAGGGGATAGCTCCATCAACCGCCATGGAGCGTTGCTCGCGCAGATGGTGCGGGCTGCTCATGAAACCGACGCCATTACGGCCCCGTGGACGGATGTACCAGGCCGCGCCGGTCGGCGTTACAGCTTGTAGTACATCTATCCCCTGGGGATAGCTCTACTGACGGCCATGGACGTCTGCTTCACGCCCTTGTCGCTCATCGCGCTCAGCTACTGCGCAGAAGGTCGCGCAGCCGGCTGATGTGCTGCCGGGCCACCTCGGGCGGAACCACATTGCGCGGTGGTTCAGGCGGTGCATCTCGTGCAGTGGCAGGTGGCGATGCTGACCCAGTTTGTTTGGCCCATGCGTTGAACTCGCCACGGATGGCGCGCTGGATGATGCCAAACAGGTAGCCTGCCGGGTTGCGGATGGTGCTGCCGCGACAGCGATCCGCCCATTCGTCCAGTACGGCCTGGCGTAGCGGGGCATCGACCTGCTGCAATGCCACCATGGCTCCGGCCTGCTGCTCTTCCTTCAAGCCGAGGAAGCGATCAGGCAGACGAACTCCCGGCATCGCGCGCACCTGCCCACGCTCACGCGCGGTAGTACGTACTTCATTAATACGACTACTACGTACAGTACGGTCCTGCTTCGGATTCCGAAGAGTGCCATCTGACGCGGGTTTCGGCCCTGCTTCGGAATCCGAAGAGGGGTCATCAGAATTCCGAAGAAGGCTCGGCGCCCCTTCTTCGGAATCGTGAACCGTGTCCTCCTGTGGATAACTCTCCTGCGCCCCAATGCCCTGGCTTGCGAGGCGTTCGGCAAGGACCTGCAGCCGCGAGGGCAGCATGCGGCCAGACAGCAACGGGTCTTCGGCGATCTCCTTGAGCGTGTGCAAGCCCACGACCTGAACGGCCCTGGCCGAATGGCCCAGGGCTTGGCTGACGAGCTGCAAGTAGTCCGGGTCGAGCTGCATCGCCTCGAACGGGGTCAGGGGCTCATCATGCAGGACGTAGAGGTTGCCGAGGATGCGCCCGGTCTTGGGGTCGCGCCTGCGACGCACGAGACTCAACCAGCGCGTCAGGCGCAACAGCGTCAGCGCCCGTGCCACGGTCTCGTGGGAGGCTTGTCCGGCGCAAGGCATTGACGCGAGCCACGGGCGAAGTTGCTCATACGTCGGAAACGCCGTGACGCCATCCTCGTTGAGCATCATCCGGAAGACTTGCCAGGCATTGCGTTCCAGCGGCGTCAGGCGTCGGTCCAGGAACAGCCGTCGCGGCACGCTCTCGTGCCGATTGCCACTGAACAGGAAACCGTCGCCGGTTGCAGACACAGGAGCCGTCGCGGATGCGGGAGCCGGCTCGGGCGCGGGCGGGTGAGGTTTCGGTGCAAGGTCTTTCAGCGCGCTGTCGAACAGATCAGCGAGGGCGACCGGGCCTTGGCGTGGTGCTCGTGGTGCAGCGTCGTCCACGGCCATGATTCAACCCAACCCCTGATCGATCCAGTTCTTGATCGCAGCCCAGACCACCGACAGCGGCAGTTCCATGCCTTCGGCGAGATCCATTGCCGCATCAAGAACCGAGGTCTCATCCTCCTGCTCGACAGTCCTGCTGCTGGTCACGGCCTTCCAGCGCCGCCACAGCTCGGTGTCCTGCTCCTCGTCCAGAACCGGATGGCGCCCCTTGCGTTTGGGCAGGCCGAGAACTTCACGCCGTAGCGCGACTTCCTGGTGCGTCAGTCCGTAGAAGCGGCTCACCATTTCGGTGCTGGCGCCCAGGCGCAGCATGCGATCGACGGTGGCGATCTCCTTCTCCACGTCCTGCGCCTGTTTGAGCAATCGCCGGAGCACTTCCCGGTTCACCGAGACAGAGCACCACGAGACGTTGGCATTGGCCAGCACGCTGATCAGCGCCGGATGCTTGAGCGCATCCAGTTCTTCCTCACCGAATCCCATCGCCTTGCAGCGGCGCAGTTGCCCGTTGCGCAGATCGTAGAGCGCCTGCGCGATGACGGCCTGGTTGAGTGGGTTCGGTGCGGACATGCTGGTCTCCCTCGCTCAGGTCCCAGAGCCGACAGCGCCGGCTTCCAGATCCAGCAGGCGCCGGGCCAGCCGCAGCAGCCGAAACAGCTTGACCAGCGTGTTGTCGCTCAATCGCCGGGCCCCGTCGTCATGACGTTGGCCCTGGCCATGCAACAGCGCTGGCAGGTCGGTGACGAAGTGCCCGACGTCCAAGCCGACGTCGGCCGGCTGCTGACCGGCCAGGGAAACCAGCAGCGCGAGCACGGCACGTGCGAGCGGCGACGAAACCTGGGCCGGGGCACGACACGCGAACCCGATGCCGTCAGAACGATCCTCGACACATGCGTCCAGGTCGGCCTCGCCCGCGATCTCGCGCGCGAACTGCGCGATGTGGATGCGCAGGCGGTCGGGTGTGTCGAGGCCAGGGTCGATATGCCAGATGTCCGAGATGGGATAGAGGCCCCCGGCCTGCACGGGAATCGACTGCAATACGTTGGCCGAGAAGTCGGGCGGCAGCACATCGCCCAACTGGTCGGCGACCATGCGCTGGATGGACTGGAGACGTTCCGTCGTGGGTGCCGGAGAGATGATGTGCTCGTCAAGCAGACCGCCAGCCGCTGCCGCAGGGCTGGCCGCGGATGCCTCGCTCGGGGCCGCATCGTCCTCGGGCCTCGTCGGCGCGGCCGCAGGGTGGCCTGCAGAAGGTGCTGCTGTAGCGGGGGATGGTGCTGGTTCGATCGGCGCCCGCGCAATGGCCCCAGGCTCAGGCAATGTCGGCGGCGCCGATGGCGGGGTTGGGTCGCTGACCAGGGCGCGGTGGCGGCTCTCGGATTCGGTCAGGTCCAGGGCGAGCACGTCGTAGTCGATGCCCAGCAGCTCGGACATCTGACCGATCAACTCGTCCTGCACACGCTGCGGCGAAAACTCGTCGGCCTGGATATCGAACTGCGACAGCACTTCTTGGAAGAAACTGTCGAAGTCCAGCGGCAGGGAGCGGCCCTTGGCATACTGCTCCCACGTGCGCTCACTGGCCTTGCGCATGACCGACAGCCGCTCGACCTGGTGGCGACCGAGGCCACCATAGAGCACGGTTGGGATCGCCGGCAGCAGGTAGCGCACCGCATCGGCCATGCGGCTGATGTGCGACTGCTGCACGGGGAAGCCGTCGGCGCCCAAGCGACGGGCCAGCTCGGACTGGCTCAAGGTCGTGCTGCTTTCCGCTTCATAGAACTCGCGCGCCTTCTCGACGCCCAAGGCGCGCTCGATGAACGTGAGGCCGCCGCGCAGTTCGTTCTCGGCGAGATGCCCAGTCAGGGCGACGATCTCCCCGCGCGCAGGCCAGGGCCGGAACAGGCACGATATGCGGAAAAAGCGCTCGTCCTTGGTCTCCGCCCAGAGTTCACGCAGGATCGCCAGCCTGGTGTTGCCGCCGTTGCGGATGATGTAGTGCGCCTCGCCAGGACGGCGTGTGATGGCGGGCGCCGCATCCAGGCCGCGCTCGCGGATGGAGGCCTTGATTTCATCGTAGGCCGAGTTGCGCTTTTTGCGGGGGTCGTGGTCGTAGGGCCGCAACTGGTCCAGCGTCACGACCATCGGTGTGTCGGCGATCGGGTCGCTCAAGGCCGTGGCCGATGGCCCACCGCGCTCGAACCCGGCAGCAAGCAGCTTGCCGGCCATGTCCTGGGAGGTCATCTCAGCCATGGCCGCATCCCTCGGCGTTGGCGGGCCGGGCCATGCGGGCCTCGCGCTCGGCTCGGCGAATCTGCGCACGGGCGTTGAGGTCTGCCCGGTAATCGCTCGCGGTCGAGCTGGTGTAGATGGCGGCGCAGCCGGTCTTGGTGAATTTGAGGTGTCCACCCCGGGTGCGTTTGACGTGCCAGCCTTCGCTCACCGCAAACTCGATCAGAGCGCGCAGCCGCTTGTGGCCACGGGCAAGCTCATGTGCGTTCGCCATGGGGCCTCCCGGTTTCAAAAGAACGTGGAGGACGGCCGGACACGAGGGCGAATCTGTCTTGCCACTGAGGGAACAATTCGCCAGCAAGCGCGCGCATGGTGTCGAGCGCGGCGGGCGCAACTCTGCCTGGTGGCTGTCGATACTCGACGCGATGCACCGGCAGGCCGCGGGTCGCAGCGCGCGGATAGGCTTCGATGGCCGGCACGTCGGTGCCCAGCACGCGGATGCCGGCATGGTCCTGGAACAGGTCGCGCAGCGCCTGCTGGATCATCCGTGCATTCGCGGACACGGGGTGGACGCGATTGATGAGCAGGTCCAGCGGTGGCGGTTCGATGCCGAGGTGCCGGTACGGCGCGATGTCCTCCAGCAATTGCATGGTGCCGCGCCGCAGTTCGCGGGCCGCGAGGATTTCCGGGGTCACGGGCGATAGCGCCAGGCCGGAGGCGAGTACCGCCATCTCCAGCAGCACCGAGCGCGCGCCCTGGGTGTCGATCAGCACCAGGTCATAGAGCGGCGCCAGCGCCGGCAGCAGGTGCCGCAGTCTCAGGCGTCCGTCTGGCGCGTGCAGTAGCAACGTGTTCAGTTCACCCCGGTGATCGTTCGAGAGCACCAGGTCCAGGCCCGCGACGATGGTGCGGGACACGAGCTGGTCGACGGCGCGCTCGTTGAATGCCAGCAGCTCGTAGATGCCGCCGGGCGCACGGTGGGCAAGCTCGTAGTAAGAGGACAAGGTGGGTTGCACGTCGAGATCGAGCAGCAGCACGCGCAGCCCCGCGTCCGCGGCGAGCCCGCCGAGGTTGGCGGCCGTCGTCGTCTTGCCGACGCCACCTTTCGTTGAAATGATGGATACGACCTGCATGGCGCTCTCCGTTTGGCGATGGGAAATCCGAGGGGGAGCGGGTCAGGTGCGGTTGTTGAGGCGTTCGGCGATCCACTGGTCGATCTCGACCGAATCCCAGCCCACGGCGCGCACACCCAGGCGCAGCGCCTGTGGAAACTGGCGCTTCTTCATCAGGTTGTAGATGTGGGCGCGTTTGAAGCCGGACTTCGCTTCAACTTCATCGAGCCGCAGGATGCGGCGCTCGTAAGGGGGCAGTACAGGTGCTTGCGACATGGCGGTCACTCCTGAACGCTCAGTGGCGTTTGTTGGCGTGACCTCTATTCAATAGACATGGCTGCGGAAAGACATTGCAAATGCAATCTCCGCGACTGCACATACAAGATGGAAGAATTCACGCGGCTGCGCTACGCACATTCTTCCTGGCATTGGCGAACTTGCCGTTCAAGGTTCGCTCCGTGATGCCCATGGTGCCGCCATAGTGGGCGAGCAATGCAGTGACGATGGCCTCCTGCGTCTTGAAGCTGGAGTACGGCACGCCCGATGGGGAATGGCCCAGCATCAGCGTCAGCATCCCGCCGATGATGTTCAGGTATGTGGTCTCTGCTCGATCACTGATCGTGCACTGCTGAGACGCCAGCAGGACCGCCGACTGCTTGAGCAAGGCTTCGTGCTGCGCTTGCAGTTCGCGTGTCTCACGCCGGCTATGGTCCAGCGCAGCCTGCAGAGCCAGCCGTTCCAGTAGAAGCGCCTGCCCTGTTTCCAAGGTGATGAAGGGATGCGCCATGCGCTCGCCACGGCTGAACAGGAATCCCGGCCGATGCTCGGGATAGTGGGTGCGCATCCAGCGCTTCAGATCGACATGGCGGACGGTCAGATCGGGTGAACTCACCAGTTCGGGGTCATTGATCGTGATCCCGTCCTTGCCGAAGGGCAGCTCCGAGTTGAGGATGCCGTCGTAGATGCGTTCCGAGTACAGCCGACACTCGTTCCATCGAGGGCAGTCCAACATCTGCGGCAGGCACCGCGGTGATGCGATCGACGCGAGAATCGAAGCCTTGTACCGCAGCAACCCAGCCCACCGTATGGCAGCTTCGATGGGACGATAGAACACCTTTGATAATGGTGGCTCCTTGTGCATGTTTTCGTCTCCTTTCGGAAGCGCTACATCACCGGCTCCTTTCTTGCCCTGCCAAGGGCTGTTGTGTCGTTATGCCTGTGGCGGATGCCTGGGACCATGCCCTGGAACGTGGGCGGAAGAAATCATGGCATCCGCACAGGTGGTCCTCTCTTGCTCGATGTGCAAGAATCGACCAGTTGCCGGCCCGTCGAGTAACAAGGAAGAAGCACGCTCGACAATGGCGCTCACGGTGCCAGCGTCATGGGGTGCGTCAAGCCCATCAAGACCGATTGGCTATGGTCTGATATCCCTACGGTTTCACAAGTCGCGCTGCGGTCGCCGTCGTTGCTCAACGTCCAGAGTGACGTAGAGAAAACCACGCGTGTGATGCTTGTTCCGGCATCCTGATATATCGACATAGCATCCAGCGATCATGGGCTGTGGCTAGTTTGAGGCTGTTGCGCGTCGCTCCCACACGGTCGCCAGCCGACCAGGCGATGTGAACATGCGCCCCATCTTTCTTCGCTCGCCGCATGACCTTCATCACGACCAGCCTTGGGCTGTGGTGCGCACTGCATCAACAAACCAAGCGCGGTCTCAACGCTCGATGCTGATGCCATTCCTGACGCAAGAAGACCTGGGCGTGCCAACGGCGTTGCAGCGGCGGGGCTCTGGCAGCGATGTGTTCTGCGTCCGGTGTCAGCGGATGGATGGCAGTCCTTGGACGCTGATGGAAGTTGTTGGATGAACTCTGTTGCCGAGGGCGAAAAACAAGGCTATAATTCAGGCCTTCGCTGCTCACGGCGGCGGAGAAAGTGATTGGGAAACAAGGATTTAGCGCCCTAGTGCCTGTCTCGTCTCCCGCTCCAAATTTTGATTTTCAACCTCCTTCGCGGAGTTCTGGAAATCCTTGAAAAAGGGCCTTCGGGCCCTTTTTTCATTCCGGCTTGTGCCGCTTGGGAAATGAAGGAACACGGGCAATGGATATTGCATTGATCCTGCTGGTGCTTATCGCGGCATGGCAGGTGCTGCGCGTGCGCTATCAGCGCGCCCGCATTGCGTTGCTGGGGCGTCATCTGGGCGGTTTGCAGCTGGAGCGCCACATGGAAACACTGACGCAAGGCTACACCCGCGCCATCCGCGAAGACACCGAGAACCGCCAGCTACAGGTACTGGAAACCTTCGCCCAGACCGAACGCGCCGTGGCGGCACAAGTGCAGTCGCTGGCCGATGCCATGCAAAAGGAAAGTCCACAGGCCACCCGCGTGTCCACGCTCTCGTTCTGCGTGCCATACATCGAGCGCTTTCTTCCCGCGATGACACGGGATTTTCGTGAGCTGCTGCACATCCATGCACTCGGCTTGCGCCATGTCGTGGACAACGAAGGCCACTGGGACGCAAGAGAGCGCGCGTACCACCTCTCGGCGGAGTTGTATCTGCTGCAGCACAGTTGCCATTGGTTCTGCAAATCCCGCGCCGTGGCCGATGCACGGCTGATGCTGCGGCATCAGGTCAATCACCGGAAAGTCCTGGATTCAGTGTCTGCTGTTACCCGCTCGGCTTATCTGCGATGGCAGGGGGACGATAAACACTAAGACCAACGGCGCCTCGTCCGTTCTGGCCCCGCTCAGCGAGCATTCTTGAGCAAGTCCTTGAAAAAGGGGCGAATCTTTCGATTCGCCCCTTTTTCATTTGTTCTCGATTCCAGCCCGGCGCTGGCGCAGCAAGCGTCATGAACGCGACCCTTGCTGCGCCTGTCGGCGCCTGATCAGAAGCGCACGGCCAGCTTGAGCACGCCCGACTGCTGCCGGTTGCCGCCGCCGAACTGCGCATCATAGGCAATGCCCGCCGTCGTGTTGCGCGTGATGGCCATCTCGGCGCCCAGGCCCAACACCGCGGCGTTGCGCGCGATCGGCACGCCCGTCACCGAGAACGTGCTGCCGCCTTCGAAGGCCAACTGCTGCTTGGGCTGCACATCGCCCATGGCATGGCGCCAGCCCAGCGACGCGGTCAGGCGGCCAGGCGCGCGGTCGGAACCGAACTCCCAAGAGCCACGCAGTCCCAGCGTGGTGCTGGTCACGTCGTCGGAATTGCTGGACCCGTGCAGGGCCGCCGTGCCGCCGGACTCCTCGAAGCCGCGCGTGCGCAGCTGGTTCCACGCCAGGCCCGCAAACGGTTCGATGGTGTAGGCGTCGCCCAGCGGCAGGTTGTAGCCGAGCTCGGTGAACACCTGCGTCGACGAGGCGTGATACGACGACTCGAGCCGCTGGTTCAGGCTGCCGGCCGCCACGTCGCGTTTCGCGTCGATGTCATGCCAGGTGTAGGCCGCGCCGGCCATGAAGCGGATGTGGCCGGGACCGGCCTGGAAATTCCGCCCGCCGAACAGGGTCGCCGTATAGCTGTCGACATTGGTGCGCGAGGACGTGTCGTCGATCGAGTTGTGGCTGCCGATGTAGCCGACCGCGCCGCCCAAACGCCAGCCGCCGCCCACCGCGCCATCGCCGCCGACGAACAGGCCGCCCGACGATTGGCTCAGGCTGGACGCGTTGCTGTCGCCGTCGAACTTGCTCCAGTTGCCGAACGCTTGCGCCCAGACCGGCGATGCGCCGCTTTGCGGCATGGCGTCGGACGACGGGGCGCCCAGTTGGGCGGTGGGACGTCCGGCCAACACCGGCGCGTCGAGGTTGCCGCGCAGATGCGAGAGCGGCAGCGTGCGCACGGTGTCGCCCTGGCTCAGCAGTACGCTCGCGGTGCTGCCGTAGACTTCGCCCGAGAGCATCCTCAGGGCCGATCGCGCTTCGTTCGGAGTCATGGCGAGCACGGCATTAGCCACCTGGCTGGCGCCTGTGTTCTTGCCCGCGGCGATGCCGCTGTCGACCAGGGAAGAGCCGCTGCCGGTGGGCGGCGTTTCGTTGCCGGCGCTGGACGAGCCGTTGCCGGTCGAGGTCGAGCCATTGCCCGCCGAGGACGAACCGTTGCCCGTCGACGTGGAGCCGTTACCCGTCGAAGACGAACCGTCGCCCGTCGACGAAGAGCCGTTGCCCGTCGAAGACGAACCATTCCCCGTCGACGAAGAGCCGTTGCCGGTCGAAGACGAACCATTCCCCGTCGACGAAGAGCCGTTGCTGGTCGAAGACGAACCATTGCCCGTCGCGGGCGGTTCCTCTTTGTCCAGCGCTCCGCCCACGCTGCTCTCGTTGCCCGAGCCGCCGATGCTGCCGATAGGCACATCATTGCGCGTCAGCGTCATGTACGCATTCTTCGGGTCATAGCTGAGCGTGGGCGTCAGGAAGGCATAAGCGCTCGAAGCGCCAGTGAACTGACCCTGGATGCCGCCATCCGCCGTCAGGATGTTGTAGGTCGTGCGCGGCGCGTAGTTGCCGTCGGGACCCACGTGCGCCACGGTGCCGTCGAGATAGGCAACGCCGGTGACGTGGATGCGGTCGCTGAGGGTGCTGGCCGGATCGGCATGCACGCGGTAGATGGTGTTCTGGCCAAAGGTCAGGTTGCCGTTGACCGTGAGCGTGCCCATGGGCGTGCCATCGTTGCCGGGAGAGATGACTGCGGTGGGGTACAGATTGGTGCTGCCCACCTGGCCAACACCTGCCAGCACGACCTCGCGGCCGATGTCCATCGGACCGTTCAGCTTGCCGTCGATCTCCAGCGCGCCGTCGGCGATCAGGATGGGACCGGTGAGGCCGCTACTGTCGGCCGTCAGGATCACCGACCCCGGGCCGGTCTTGACGAAGCCCTGCGTGCCTTGCAAGGGATTGTCGATGGTGTCGACGAATTGGCCCGAAGCATAGGTGCCATCGCCGACCACGATTGCGGGCGGATTGCCGCCGCTGCCAACCAGGGTGATGGGCGCGCCCTGCAGGCGATAGCGGTCGGTGGCGAACTGGATGCCCGACACGCGCACCGGACCTGCGCTGCCGTCCACGGTCACCGTGCCGGCCGCGCCAGTGAAGATCGCGTAGCCACCATCGGGCAGCGCGCCGGTGGCATTGCTCGGGCTGTTCCAGTTCGTGCCGGCCGCGCTCCAGGTGCCGTTGCCGCCGCCCGACCGCGTCGCGGATGCCGCGCCGTTGCCGTTCCACAAGTTGGTGGTGCTGGGGCCCAGGATGAGATTGATCTGCTTGTCGCCGGTCAGGTTCTGGATGGTGGCTGCAGGCGCGGAATCGCCCGAGACCGAACCCAGCGTCAGGCCGTTGCCGCTCATCGAGCCGCCATACGACAGGATCCGGTAGTAGCCGGCATTGACGCCCAAGGTATTGACCGTGACGTTCAGCGTGGTGTTGTTGATGGCGGCATTGCCGCGCACGGTGATGTTGTCGCCAGTGCCGGGTTGCGTGATCGGCAGCCCCGCATAGCCGGTCTCGAAATTGAACACGGCGTTGTTCATCGACAGGTTGCCGTTGACGACCAGATTGCCGTTGGAGACCCCCGTCGGCGTGCCAACTTCATACCCGGGCGCCACACGCGCGCCGGATACGTTGAGATCGCCATTGATCGAGCCAAAGCCCGCGACGGTCCCGTTCGAATTCGCATTGACGTTGCCGCCGAGCGTGACGCCCGAGCCGCCGCCGTTGCCGCCGATCACCAGCGTGCCGCCGTTGACATCCACCCCCCCGGGGAAATTGGCCGAGCCGTCGAACACCTGCGTATTGCCCGACGTCACCGTCAAGTCCGCAGCCGTGACGCCACCGCAGTAGGACGCGCTCAGTGCGAGCGTCGCCGTCAGCCATTTCTTCGTGTCATGTATCAACGTAAATCCTCCCTATGTCGATTAATTAATTTGATAAACCCAAGGCATTACCGGATCGCTATAAAAGTATTATTAAGTAACCGGGCAATCCAAATGGGCGAAACATGTTTCTCGAAAAAAGGAGGCAATTTATACCCCTTTTTTTTCAATACCAAAAATTAATTAATAGATACCATCTTTATTATTTAAATCAATGATATGGATACCATCCAATAATTAAATAAACAAACTTGGATACCATCCATTTTTGAAAATTAATTAAATTGGACAATATCCAAATTGATTATTTTTCTAAAACGGATACCATCCGGATAAGCAAACCAGAGATGCTTCCAGCGGCTTTTCAGTGCACTCGGGAAACAAATTGACATAGCCGGGCTGTATGCGCAGGGCGCAATGCGCGGCCCAGCTTCCAGAATTTTCTTATCCGTCCAGATCGGCCCGGCCCATACCATCGCTTGCATGATGGCCGCCCCCAGCCTCCCCGACGGATACATGCCGGCAAGCAGATTGCCGATGATCCTGCTGCACCTGCTCGCCATGGCGCTGCTGGCATGCATACTCGTCGGGACGATGCTGTCCATGTATTGGTCCTTCAGCGACGAGGTCTCCAGTTACCGCCGCCGCATGAACGCCGCCGCCGACCGGGCGCAGATCTTCTTCGACCAGCGCGAAACGCTGCTCCGGGCCGTGGCCGGCTCGTCGGTACGCAACACCGACCGCATACCGGCCCAGCAAACACCCAGGACTTTCGGCCAGACCGGACAGATCAACGTGATCCCGCTGACCAACGGGGCGGACGCCTACGAGTGGGCGCTGATCCTCACCCGCCGCAATCGGGCGGACGTGGCGGCCGCCAATGCGCGCATTGTCTACACCACGCTGGCCGAACCCGGCTCGACGCATCTGGCGTTGGACGACACACGGCGCAGCAGCCACGCCCTCTCGAGGGACACCGAGAAGTGGCTCTACGAAACCCTGGCCGCGCGCCACGCCACGCCGAATCCTGAGGACGGCCGCGCGCCCGTCGTCTGGATCCGGCCCCTGACGGACTCCCACGATCATCTGTTTCTCTATACCCCGCTGGACACGACCGGGCGCGAGCAGACCTGGGTCGGGCTGGAGGTTGACGACATCGCATCCGTGATCGCTGCGGAGCACGCCAGCGACGGCGCAAGCTATGCGCTTTACGACAGCGACAGCCGGGTGGCTTTGCAAGGCGGATCCGAGCCGACCGCCAGCAACTCGATATCGGCACGGCTGGCGCGCGATTCCTTCGGCTTCCAGGGCCAAAGCTGGCTGCCCCATAGCCTGGCGCTGAGCAAGGCCGTCGGCGAGGCCGGCTGGCGGCTGATCTACTACGTGCCGACGCAGGATGTGCTGCGGCATGGCGCATCCGCCCTCTGGGCCGTCGGCGCCGTCGCGGCCTGCTTGAGCGCGGTGGTCCTGCTGGGCGTACGCCACATCAGGGACAAACTGGTTTCGCCGGCGATGAGGCATCAGACGGCGCTCATCGATAGCCTCGCCTTGAACCGGAAGATCATCGAAGTCGCACCGATCGGACTCAGCCTGGTCCGCCCCGCCGACGGCACCCAGGTCATATCGAACGAGGCCGCGCGCCATCTGCTGGATGCGCACGACAGCTGGCGTGAAGACACGCGCGCCGCAGGCGACCAGACCGGCCGGCACGAATATCAGCTCGGCGACGGGCGCACGGTCAGCCTGACGTACGCCGCGACCAACTACCAATCCGAGAATGTGGTGATATGCGCCATCAGCGACATTTCCGCCCAGAAGGAAGTGGAGCGCACCCTGCGCAATGCCAAGCAGGCCGCCGATCAGGCGAACGACGCGAAGACCTTGTTCTTCGCCACGATCAGCCACGAAATCCGCACACCGCTGTACGGCATTCTCGGCACGCTCGAGCTGCTCGCGCTCACGCCCATGACGACCCAGCAGCAGCAATACCTGCACACCATGCAGCAGTCGTCCTCGACCTTGTTGCGCACCATCAACGACACGCTGGACCTGTCACGCATGGAGGCCGGCCACGAGGACCTGATCCTGTCGGAGTTCTCCCCCACGGAGATGCTGGAAGGCGTCGTGGCCAATTATGCCGCCCGCGCCCAGGGCAAGGGACTGCAGATATTTGCGATCGCCGGCACCGGCATGCCGGCAATGGTGCGGGGAGACCCGACCAGGCTGCAGCAGATCCTCAACAACCTGGTGAGCAACTCCGTCAAATTCACCGAGGCGGGCCGCGTCGTGCTGCGTGCGACCACAAGCGCGGTCGCAGCGGGCAAGGCGACGCTGCGCTTCCAGGTCGCGGATACCGGCGTGGGCATACGCGCGGAATCGCAAACCCAGCTGTTTGAACCCTATTTCCGGGCGCATTCCGGCCAGGTCCAGGACGCGGCCGGCACCGGTCTGGGCCTGGCCATCAGCCGGCGCCTGGTCGATCTGATGGGCGGCAGCCTGTCCCTGGTCAGCGAGGTCGGCCTGGGTACCAGCATCACATTCGCCATCACGCTGGATGTAACCGAGATGGATCCGGCATCGCCCATACAGCTGCGGCGCAGCGCCGTCTACGTCAGCGGCGCCATTCCCGAGGTCGTGGCGAATGCATGCGCATGGCTGAACAAATGGGGCGCCATTGCCATACCGTATCGAGGACAGGGCCATGTGCCGGAAGCCGACAACGCCGTCCTGCTGCAGACCTGGCCGCCCGGACAGTCTGAGGCGTCCTGGACCGGAAGCAAGGTCCGCGTGCTCGTCCCAGGCGCGGACCATGCTTCCATCGCAGCGCGCGGCGGCCGCCTCGGCATCGCGAGCCAGGGCAATCCGTTCAGCATCGGCGTGGCGGTAGGGATGGCCCAGCACGGCCGCGAACAGACCTTGCTGCCCCCTCCCTGCGCGCCACGCCTGTCGCTGGGACAACGGATCCTGGTGGTGGAAGACAACGCGATCAACCAGCTCATCCTGCGGGAGCAGCTCGAACATCTGGGGTGTTCGGCCACCATCGTCTTCAATGGCCGCGAGGCGTTGCAGCGCTGGGACCCTGACAAATTCGACGCCGTCATCACCGATATCAACATGCCGATCCTGGATGGCTACGAACTGGCGCGCGCCCTGCGCGAGCTCGGCTACCAGGGAACCATACTGGGCGTGACCGCCAGCGCGGCGCCCGAAACCATCACCAAGGGGCTGGAAGCCGGAATGAACCAGGTGTTGCTGAAACCCCTGCCCATCCTGGCCCTGACCGCAACCCTGCATGCATACGCAGAAGGCTGAAAACAAAATGCTGTCCAAACTCAAGGTACTGGTACTGGACGATCACGCCTACCAGTGCGTCCTGCTGAAAGACATGCTCGAAGAGGCGGGCTTCGTGCACGTCGACACGACGCTGGACGCGCAAGATGCCCTGGAGCGGATACGAAGGGAAGGCCATCAGCTGGTGCTCATGGACGTAGACATGCCCGGCATGGACGGCGCGCAGTTCATCCATGAACTCGCTTGTCGCAATCTGAATCCGATACTGGCGATCGTCACGGGATGTTCCCGCCGCATGAGCAACAGCATCGGCCTCATGGCAAAAGAGCGTGGGTTCGCCGTGCTGGGCACATTCATCAAGCCCGTGACCCAGGAGCAGATCGGCAGCCTCGCGGTGGGCCTGTTGAGAAAGCCGCTCGCGCAGCCACCCGCGCAGCCCCACGCCTGCGCCAACCCCGCCCGGCCGCTGCTTGATCGGCGCCTGCTTGAAAGCGCGCTGCGCGACGGCAGCATCCACGCCTGGTTCCAACCGAAGAAATCACTCGTCTCCGGCAACATCGTCGGCGCCGAGGCGCTGGTCCGCTGGCAACACAGGGAGCTGGGCCTGATGCTGCCGTCCTCGTTCCTGGCGTCGCTGCGCGCCTACGACATGGATCACGAACTGCTCCTGCGCATGCTGGACGATGGCCTGAAAGCCTATTCCATCTGGCGCGAGCGGGGCCACCGCATCCCCATTTCGATCAATCTTTCCGCCAGCCTGCTGGACCTTCCGCAACTGCCAGACGAACTCCATGCCATGGTCGCCCGGCTGGGCGTTCCCGCCTCGGACGTGACCTTCGAACTGCTGGAAGACGCGATGCCGACACTCGCGGGCCAATTCCACATGGGGGCAAGCCGCCTGCGCCTGAAGGGTTTCGGCCTGTCGCAGGATGACTTCGGCAAGGGCTACAGCTCAATGTACAGCCTCATCTCCACGCCCTTCACCGAGGTGAAGATCGATCGTGCGTTCGTCAGCGGCGCCGCAACGGACGAGGTACTGGCGGCCGCCCTGGTGGCCTCTATCCAACTGGGACGGCAACTCGGCCTGCAAGTAACGGCCGAGGGCGTGGAAACGCTGGAGGATCTGCAATTGCTGCGGCGTATCGGCTGCGATGTCGCTCAAGGATTCCTGATCTCCGCCGCGGTCAATGTCGCGACCTTCTGCGAGTTGCTGGCCTACGAGCCCAGTTCCTATTTCACCCCTCTGTCCCCGCCCCACTAAGGCTGGGCCTGCCGTCACCACTCCAACACTGGATATGCCGCTGAAGAAGAAAAGCCGCGGCCTGCGCCGCCTGAGTATCGCGTTCCTCTGCGCCCTTCCCCTCGCCCTGCTCTGCGCCGCCGCGCTCTACTGTGGACAACAACAAGTCCAGCGGCGGCATGCAGAATTGCTGAGGCTCGACCTCCCGACGCTCGTGCACACTAATGCCTGGCTTTTCGCCTGCGCCTTGCTGCTGCTCGCGGCCGGACTCTATGTGTGCGCCATCTTCTGGTACTGGTGCAGCCGTTGCGTCGTCCAACCAGCGAATGCGGCGCGGCAGGCGCTCGCCGAATGCGAGGCGCTCAGCCGGACGATGCTCGCCACGGTGCCCTGCGCGCTATGCGCGCTCTCCCGCGCCAACGGCCGGCTGGTCTTCAGCAACGCCCTGGCGCTGCAATGGCTGGGAGCGGGCGCTGGCCAGGCTCTGCCGGATACGCCCGATGCCAGACGCCTGTTGCAGCAAGCCCTGGTTGCAACGGAGCCAGGCAACATCGAGGCGTTCAACGCCCATGACGGCCGCTCGCTGGCGGTAGCCTATGCCCCCACGCAGTACCGCAGGCAGGATGTGGTGCTGTGCGCCTTCGCCGACACCAGCGCGCGCGCCGAGATGGAGCATCTGCTTGGCCTCGCCAAGGCCCAGGCCGATAAGGTCCACGAATCCGGGGCCGGTATCCTGTCCAACATCACCCGCGAGATCCGCGCGCCGCTGTACGGGCTGCTGGGTACTCTCGAAGTGCTGGGCATGACCGCACTTGACGCGGAGCAACGGCAGCACGTCGGCCGCATCCAGAACGCCTCCCTCGTACTCGAACAGCTCATCGGCGACCTGCTCGACATCGCCAGGATAGAGTCCGGCCAGTTCGCCCGGGAGGCCGGCGCGTTCGACCCGCGCGAGCTGGTCGAAAGCACGCTGGCGGCCCATGCCCCGATGGCCGAACAGAAGGGACTGATCATCTACGGCTGCCTGGACACCGCGGTGCCGGATTGCGTCCACGGCGACGCCGGCCGCATCCGGCAAATCCTGAGCAATCTGCTGAGCAACGCCATCAAGTTCACGGATTCCGGTCACGTCGTCGCCAGGCTGCGAGCCCAGGCAATGCCCGACGCCAGAGTACGTCTAGACCTGCAGATTGCCGATAGCGGCATCGGCATCTCCCCGTCCGAACAGGCCATGCTGTTCAAGCCTTTCCATCAGGCCGGCGCCGGCCCTCGGGCTGAGCGCGGCGCGGGCCTCGGCCTGGGCCTGTTCCTGTGCGCCCGCCTGGCGGCGTTCATGGGGACCCGTATCCAAGTCATCAGCGAACCGGGGCTGGGCAGCAGCTTTTCCGTTTCCTTCGTGCTGGAACAGGCGGACGAACCCTCCGGCGCGGCCCCCCAGTTGCAGGGCCTGCACGTGCTGGTGCGCTGCGCGCGCAAGGAAGCGGGCGAGAGCGTGGCCCAATGGCTGCGGCACTGGGGCGCCCAGTCGAGGACAGTGCCTGCCGGCATCGTCGCTACCGGCGACGGGGACGGCATGCTGATCGACCTGGCGTTGGACAAGAATGCCGAACATGCGCCATGGAAAGGCCCGCGCATCGTAGCGGGGACCGCGGGCAGCGGCGGCAGCGCCGCCCTGGTGGACCGCCATTCCGCGCGCCAGATAGGCTATGCCGTGCAGAATCTGATGCGGGGCGAGTCCGGTCCAGGGCCAGACACCCTGTCACCGATCCATGGCCTCCTCAATCTTCGGATCCTGGTCGTGGAGGGCAATCTCATCAACCGGGCCACGCTGCACGACCAGCTCATGCGCCTGGGTTGCCACATCACGCTCGCGGCGGACGGAGCCGAAGGACTGGCATTGTGGAACATACGTCCCTTCGATCTGGTCATGACGGATGCAGACATGCCCGGCATGAGCGGCTATGCGCTCGCCAGGGCCCTGCGCGCCCAGGGCGCCATAGCTCCCATCATTGCCCTGGTCATGAGCGCGACCCATGCGGAGGAACAGCGGTGCGAGGCGGCCGGCATGAACGGCTGGCTCGCCAAGCCCATAGGCTTGCGTGCGCTCAGGCAGCGGCTCCAGGCATACGCCGCCGCTCCCCGCAAGCCCGAGATCCCGGCCGCGACGCCGCGGATTGCAACGGAATCGCCACGGACCGGCACGCCAGGGGTCCCCGCCAAATACAAGGCCATCTTTCTGGAAACCATGGATAAGGATCTCGTGCGTCTGGAAACCGCGATGAAGAACGGCGACAGCACGGATGTCCGCGCCTTGCTGCACCGGATACGCGGGGGGCTGGCCGCCGTGCACATGGCCCCTCTGCTGAACCTGGCGGACGATCTTGCCGCCCTGCTGCGCAAGGAGGGCGTGGGCGGCACGATGCCCCAGCAGCTCGCCGCGCTCATCGCGCAGCTGCGCGGCAAGATGCGAGAAATCGCGAAAGAAAGCAACGGTTGACCCATCCAGCGCCGAATTTCTGCAACGGCGGCGGGATCGGATGCATGCCATTCGAAGCAATTAAGAATATTCCCATGGCCCCCACTCCCAGTGATTTCTAGAATCACACGCTGAAAAACAGAATGCATGCCATGCGCACACACGTCGTCGCCATCCTGGCCGGCAGCGCGCTGACCTGCGCCCAAAACAATGGAATCTCTTCCCGGCGGCGGCGCCGATTCCCGCCCAGCATTTCGATCATCGGCACAAGCCGGTTATCAACCCGTCTTTTCCGCAGATGGCCGGGTATGCGAATACGCATTGCCCGATCTGCCGCCAGACCAATCATTCCCACGACTCGACAGCCATCCCGCCGAGCACGAACTCCAGCACGCGCTACACCTCTTCCGGCAGGGCAATCAAGGCATACCTCTGTCACTCACCTATGCGCGCGATACCGCCGGCTTCCCTTGGTCGGCGCAGAGCCTGTGCGCGGAGCTGAACCTGGCGCTGGATAAAAACCACCTGCGCTTGCAGTCCGGCCAAGCCGAAGACGGCGCGACGGGTCCGAGCTATCCGGCATCGCTGGTCACGCTCAACATCCCCATGACATGGGATCTGCTGCCGGATGCCGAACTCCACAAGAGCCGGCACGATTTCAATACCGGCTTGAGGGTAAGGATCAGCCCGACGCTGGTAGAAGGTCGGCCGGTCCCGCACGGCGTGCTGCGCGTCGTGGGCCTGCACCTGAAGATCCCCGAGCGGCTCTCGACGCATCCCATGCTGCATGGAAGGTTCTTCACGCTTTTGCAGCGCGCGCAGGCGTTCAAGCTGCCAGTGCTGGTGATGGGCATCAACGACGCCACCGATTTTCATTGGATGCGGTCGTTTCCCAACCTGACGTTCCAGGGAGATCTGCTGTCCACCCGCATCGGCGCGGACAGCCTGGAATTGCTGCTGACGATGGGAGGCGACCGATGGCGGGACTTCAAGGTGGGGGGCCGTGCGCGATAGGCGCGCATGAGCTGGAATTCCTCGGCATCAGAACAAGAAATTTCTCAGCCCTGGGGCAGCGTTGAACAAGGATGATGCATGGGGTCGGACGCACACGAGGCGTCCGCTACACAGCCCCGCCTTCAACAACCTTCGAAGGCATTCATTCAACATCAACTCCAGGTTTTCATATGAAACTGAACAAGATCCTGATCGTGATGGGATTAGCCGGCGCGTTTGCCGGCATGGCGCATGCGGCTACCCCTGCGGAGACAAGCAAAAGCGTCACCAAGAGCATCACCCTGACGGCCCAGATCAACGACGCGATTTTCGTGTCCAAGCCCGACGGCTCCACCTGGTACGGCACCGAGGAGCTCGAACCGGCAGACTACAGGCAGCTGACATTCTCCAAGACGCTGCCGATCCGCATATTTTCGAAGGCCCCTGGGATTAACGTCAAGCTCGCCCAACCTCTGAAAATGTCCAACGGACACCTCGAGATGACCAACGCACAGGTGATCTTGACCCACGCCGCAGGCGACCAAGTCCTGGAATACGACAAACCCAACAAGATTTCCCAGGTCGTGCAGGGCAACGGTGGCTACGACGAAATCCACAATCTGGAAATCAGTGTAGATAGCCCCCAGCAAACCAACGGCCAGACCCCCAACGGCAGCTACAGCGGCAATCTGGTCATGGTCTTCGAACCGGCCCCTTAAGCCTCGCTCGAGCACCTTTCTCCAAGGCCCCGTCCGGGGCTCTTCCTTCCCCTTTTGGACTGCAGGGCATGCACGCTCATTGGGTTTCCTTTTGCCTCAAAAAAATCCTGCCGTGCGTTCTTGCTGCGTCCTCCACCCAGGCCTTCGCGCAAGTGAAGATTTCCTACGGCATCCCGGAAGGCTTCAGCGCGGTTGAAATGGACAACAGCGCAAGCTACGTGTCCAGCTTCAACGGCAGGACGCTGCCGGGATTGATTGCCTATTCTTTGGAACAGAACCGACTCGCGTTCGATCCCGTCAAGTACGCGGAAAACGGCGTGACGGAGGAAGAAATAGAAGCCATCCGCCGGGTGGTTTCCACGATCGACTACAAGCAATGCATCAACGGCTGCGACCTGCGCGTGGCGGAGCACTACGTCACCATCGACAAGATCCGCCGCACATTGCAGATCAGAAGCTCGCGCGACGACTACCTGTCTCCCGCGACCACCTGGGGGCTGATCAACAATCAGTCGCTGGACTTGCGCGGATCCTCCGACAGCTATCGCGCCATGAACGTCAGCGGCACGACATGGCTGGGCCTGCCGCTGCGCAGCTTCGGCTACATGAGCTGGTACGGCAGCCGCAACCGCATGCGCGGCCGCAGCAATGGCGATCAAGGGATCTCCTCTTACTTCCTGCAGAAGAATTTTCACAGCACCTACGTGCGGGCAGGCAAGCAGAACAGCCTCGACTACGCCTCGGGCTCGGTCAGCACGATGCTGTCGCCCAGCTTCGATCAGTTCGTCACCATCGGCAGCCAGAACCATTTGCGGGCCGACCGCGATACGGGTTCGCTGGTGCTGTATTCCACCGCCGAAGGAAACTACGAGTTCTACCGCAACGGACGTCTCATCCTGAAGCGGCCCGCCATACTCGGCCGCAATGAAATCAGCTTCATCGACCTGCCTGGCGGCTACTACCCGGTGGAGATCCGGCTGGTGGACCGCAACGGCAATCTGATCAACCGCGAAACTCGCGACATCAACAACCTGAACTTCAACGGCGGCGGCGGCAATTCCTGGCACATGACCGCGGGCAAGGAAATGGGCGCAGGCGGCCAGCTGCTTCAAGCTGCCGTCAGCCGCAACCTGAGCCAGTTCTACCTGAACGCCTCGTTCATCAGCGGCGACCAGTCCCGCTGGGCGGGCGAGCTGAACATCACGCGCCCCTCCCGCATCGGCACGGCTGACCTCACTCCCACAGTGGGCGTCCTAGGCGGCGAACGCGGCGCGGGCGGCTATTTCAACCTGTCGATGAACGATCCCTTGCTGGGCAGCCTCTCGGCCAGCCGCTATCAGATTTCAGACGTATCGCGCTTCTATTGGGGCGCGCCCAGCACCAGCTTTTCATACAGCAGAAGCGTGGGCGATGTCATGCTGGGCTATAACTACAACAAGCACAGCCGCGGCGAAATACAGCAAGCCGAAGCACGCTGGCACTACCGCCCCAACGGCCTGTGGTCGACCTTTTCCCTGGGCGTGCAAAAGGGCGGGTACGGTCGGGGCGACGACGGCTACGCCGTGTACTTCAACATGAGCTGGACCCTGGACAAGACGCAAGCCAGCTTCCGCGCTGCCCGCCAGGGCGGCGAAACGCAACTCAGCGGCGACTATCGCAAGGATTTCGAGGACAGCTACGGCACCTCGATGGCTGGCGTCACGGTCAACCGGAGCAGCACAAGCAACAGCGTCAACATTTACGGCAGCCGCTCCGGCACTCGTGGCGATACCTCCCTCAACCTGGGCCACAGCGACTTCGGCAGCAACGCGGATTTCAACTACCGCGGCATGCTGGCGGCCAGCGCCAAGGGCATAGCGGTAGGACGCTACAGCAGCAGCGGCAGCGCCATGCTGCTGGACACGCCCGCCATCGACGGCACCGCCTACGGATTCAGCGTGGAAGGCCATCCGGTGGGCGGCGGCGGCACCTACGCCGTACCGCTAGGCCAATACCGCGACGTTCCCTTCGCCCGCGTCCTGAGCAACAGCGAGCACATGGACATGAGTATCGAAGTCCCTGCCAACGTCGTGCGCGCCCATCCTGGCCAGGTGTATGCGGCGCAAGCCAAGGTGGCGATCAACATGGTCTACAGCGGCATCCTGATGGATCCGTCCGGCAAGCCCCTGGGCGGAACCATCCAGGAAACTGGCGACACGGCGTACCCCAACGGACTGTTCTCCATCGCCAGCAAGACGGTGCTTACCAAGATCACGCTGCGGCAGCCCGGCAGGAACTACACCTGCGACCTCGGCAACGCCATCAACGGCAGCTACTACCGCTGCCAATAATCGGACATCCGACAAGGAACCACGATGCCACGCAAGACCCTGCTCACGCTATTCGCTTCGATGCTGCTGGCCGCGCCGCCGGCGCAAGCCGAAGGCGAGCTGCTGGTGATGCCGGCCCGGATCAAGGTCTTCAACGGCCACGACTACGGCGTCACCGTCAAGAACGTTGGCGACGCGCCGCTCTACCTGTCGGCCACGCTGCAGAAGGTGAAGAATCCCGGCTTCGACCCCGAGGAGCAGGTGCCGCTGAGCCAGCTCGAGCATCCCGGCCTGCTCGCCAGTCCGGACAAATTGACGCTGGGGCCGGGCCAAAGCCGCGCGATCAGCCTGAAGTCGCTATCCGTGCCCACCGCGGAAGAGATGTACCGCCTGTACGTCGTGCCAGTGAGGGCGATGCAGGTCGAAGAGGCGCCCCAGGACAAGATCAGCGCGCCCATGTCAGTTTCCATAGGTTATGGCGTGCTGGTCCAGCACATGCCTCCTCCAGGTCAGCAACGGTCGGGCTGGTCGTATCGCTGCGAAGACGCGGGTGTGAGGCTGGAGAATACCGGCAATGTGTCGCTGGTCCTTGCGGATATCGCATCGTCTGACCGCAGGCTGGAGCAGAACCGGGTGGTGTTGTTTCCTGGCGCGTCGCGGCGTTTCGAGGGCAAGAAGCTCACGATGCTGATCGGCGATGCGCCGCAGGGTTTCGATTGCCGCGGATGAGCATGGCGCTATGTACGAGGGACCAACCATGAGATTGCCGAATTTCAAAGGATGGATGATGCCGCGACCAGTTGCTGCCGTACTGGCAACAAGCGCGATGATCTCCAGTAGTGACGCCTTGGCATGGCGGGGCATCTACTACAGCGACCTGAGCAACGGCTATAGCGATTGCACCTACCAAAACAATGGCAATGGCACCAGCACGCTGGGCGTGACCATCAGCTATAAGAACATTCAAGGTCACCTAGGCAGGCATAGCGGGCCGTTCCTGAGCCGAGGAATCCTTATATACACCTATGAGAAAGACGGCAAACTGCAGCAGTCTGGTCACTATGCCAGTGCTGTCTACATGGATGGCGTTCGGGACTGGGGTAAAACAAGCGGCATTGACTACATGGTCTACGATAACAGTGATTCCCGTTACGCCACGACCTGGCGCGATACATCCGCGAGAGTCGTGCGGGTAACGGTCGTTGTCGATAACAAGCACCTTGCACCGTGGCCTGCCATTGGGGTAAGAGCAGCGAATGTCACGCAAAAGAACGACATCGTCGAAGTAACCGGACTGGCCTATATTGGCGCAGACAGCTCAACGGGCAACTGCAATGTGATCACCGAGCCGAAGATTCCGCCCCCACCTGTGGCTCCCAAGATCCACATGACCGCGCCGGACTGGAACCTCGGAGAGTTGCTGCCCGGAGCGCCGGCGGAAAGGCCATTTTCTGGCGCCGGCGAAGAATTGTGCTTCACCTACGACCACCTCAAATGGACAGGATTGCGCTACGCCATCAACGCGACCAACCAGAACGGCCTGTCGGGCAATGGCTGGTACCAACTCAAGCACCTGACCTCGCCTTCCGACACAGTGCCGTACCGAGTCGTGCTGCGGAACGCGACGACCAGTACCGAGGTCGCGCTGCCCAACACCAGCAACATGGTTTCCGCCTTGGGCAACAGCGGACGCGACTGCTTCATCCCCACGTTCACGGCTGACACGCCCAAGGCGGCGAAGGAAGGCGACTACAGCGACGTGCTCACCTTCACGGTCGTCGCACGGCCTTAGCTCATGCCATGAGCGTTCATGTCTTTCCCCGGCAATTCGCCCGCCGCACCGCGTTTGTCGTCGCAGCACTCGTCCTGCTCTGGCCCCAGCACGGCCAGGGGGCCGGCATCCTGCACCTGCCGAGAGCGGAACTGCGCCTGGAACCCGGTCGAGCGCCGAGCGAACTGCTGGCGGAAAACCGTGGCGACAGCCCCCTCTATCTGGATGTGGAACAGCATCTGCTCCTCAATCCCGGATTGACGCCGGAGGTGCTGGCGCCAGTTGGCGAAACAGAGCGACCCAGCTTGCTGGTCACCCCTAAGCGCCTGATTCTGGCGCCGGGACAAAAGTACCGGATGAGCGTGCGCGTCTTGCATGCGCCTGCCCGCACGCAAGTCTGGCGCATCACCTTCCGGCCCAGGGAGCGGGTGATTCTGAACGGCGGCGAGGCCGATGGCAGCGCGCCCCTGATCATCAACATGGCGTACGGCGTTCTGATCTATCAGATCGCCGAGCACGCTCAGCCTTGAAACCCATGAGAACCCGGACATGAACAGAATCTCAATCCGCGCGTGCCTGATGCTGGCCCTGGGAATGCTCCCTGTCGCAGCTTCCGCCGTGGATATCGTCCTGACCGGCGATACCACTAGCAGGATCACCGCCACGGTCAGGGCCGCCAACAGGCTGCTGGTCACGGACGACAAGGGCGGCTGGTTCGACCAGGGCTTGGCCATGCAGCAGCTGCGCGGATGGGAATCTCCCTATGAAACGCAGGCACGCTTGCGCATCGTGTCCTCGAGCGGCGCGTTTCAGGTGCGCATGGATCGGCCGCTCGAAATCCGCAACACGGCCAACGCGGCCCTGGTGTTCCGTCGGCCCAAGGTTTCCCTGGCCGCGGAAGACGGGGAGCAGAAAACCCTGGAAGTAGGCCTGGACGTGAAATTCCAGAATCCGTTTGCGCCGGTTGCAGGCGAGGACTCCATCGGCTACTACGGGCTGGCGATTTCGGCTTATCCGCCGGAAGGCAATTTCAAGGAGACGGCAGGCAGCTATGTCGGCGAGCTGTCGCTGGTCTTTGAACCCTCCGCTCGGATCCCCTGATGCACCATACGCGGCCGAATTTCGCGGAGATGCGGATGAAATCCTCCGGTTGTCTGCTGTTGCTTCTCGCGTCCTGGCTTGCCGCGCCTGCCTTCGCACATATCGACGTGACGCCCAAGCTCGCCGTCGTGCAAGGCAAGCCGGCGTCGGTCCATATCGTCAACCAGGGCGATCGCGCGGAGTACGTGTCCGTTACCCTGTCACGCCTGCTCAACCCGGGCGTCGAACCTGAACAGGAGCGCCTGGAACCTGTCGTGCAAACGGAGCAGCCTGCGCTCTACGTCTACCCGTTCAAGCTCTCGCTAGGCTCGGGGCAGAGCAAGACCATCACCCTCAAGCCGCTGGCCGAAGTGGATCAGGAGCAGGTCTACCGGCTGGATATCAAGCCCCTCGTCAACCTGCTGGATCGGGCGGGACAAGGTACCACCGGCAATGTGGTCGTCACCCTTGCGTTCAGCACGCTGGTCAGGCTGCTGCCGCCGAGCGAAACCTCGGAACTGTCGCTGCGCTGCGAGCCGGAAGGCGCCTGGCTCGCAGCGTCGGGCAACGTGCGCTATCAGGTCAAGGACGCCGTCGTCGATGGCCGGCCGGTGGATCCATTCAACGTCTATCCGGGTACGCCCATTCTGCTGAAAGGCCGCGCGATATTGGTTCCCGGCCAGCCATCCTGCCCTCCCTCCGGGCGCTGATTCCCGCCAAATCCGCGCCGGGCGGCGCCAACGGCCATGGCGCCGACGCCACACACACGCCCCTTCGGCAGTGCTGCATTCGCGCACTTGCGGTAACCTTCAGCCTGAACAAATCTGAGGTGTTGGAAATAACAATGGGTTTTGAAAAACTTGCCGACCTGCGCGAGCAGCTGCGGGCACAGGCTCAAAAGGCGGTGCCGGTCCAACCGAAGGCGGCAGGCCGGACAAAGAAGCGGGAGCCTGATCAAGCGAACGCTACGGCGCGGCCGCAGCAAAAGCGCGAGTCTGGTCAAGCGAAGGCTGCCGCCCGCCCGCAGCAAAAGCGCGAGCCCGTCGACCCCGCGGTCGAGGCCATCTGGCGCCTGCAGAAGCACTTCCCCCAGGCTTTCCCCAAGAATCCCGCGCCCAAGCTGCCGCTCAAGCAGGGCATCCTGGCCGACGCGGCCCAGCATCTGGAAAAGCTGGGCATGACGGAAGAACAGCTCAAGCAGGCCATCGCCACCTGGTGCAAGGGCAGCCGCTACTGGGGCAGCATGGTGGCGGACGCCACGCGCGTCGACCTGCAGGGCGAGCCCGCGGGCACGGTGACGGCGGAACAAGCCGCCTATGCCCGCCGCCAGGCCTCGCGCCGGCCGGCCGGCAAGGCCCGTCCCGCGAAGAAGGCTGCCGCGCCGGCGTCCTCGCCTACGGCCGCGCCTGCTGATGCGCCCGTCGACGCGCCCGCTCCGGAATCCGCGCCCGAGTCCACGGCCACCGCGCCGGTGTCCAGCGACACCCCCTGACGGCACCACACAACCCGGCTGTGCAGGGATTTTTCACCTTCCCCGCGCAACCGGGCTACACAAGCCTTAATTTCTGTGTATAATCGCTGTCTTTGGTGGACACGGCCTTCTGAAAACCAAATCAGAAATCACACCAAAAACGCAGTACCCCCGCGGGAGTAGCTCAGTTGGTAGAGCGCAACCTTGCCAAGGTTGAGGTCGCGAGTTCGAGACTCGTCTCCCGCTCCAAATACAAAAAGGAAGCAACGGCCTACACCGCGCTTCCTTTTTTCTTGCAAGTGCTGGCGCAATGGCAGAGTGGTTATGCAGCGGATTGCAAATCCGTGTACGTCGGTTCGATTCCGGCTTGCGCCTCCAGTGATTTCTCAAAACCCGCAGATAAAACTCTGCGGGTTTTTTGTTTTCCGGAGCGGTCAACTATGGCGCAGGATGCGATTCGGCCTCGCGGGTAGCCAACGCAGCCAGACATTCCGCTTGCCAGGCGAACTCCGGCTCGAACGACTCGGGATCTGAAACAGCGCCATAGCCGCCCTGACCGTAGACTGCGGCGTAAGCCGCATATTCGGCCGCGCGGAGCGCCTTGCCGGCCAAGGCGCTGGCCACGGCATAGGTCGCGGACACAGCGGCATGGCCGCAGCCATCGATGGATTTTGACCCCTGATGCCGGTTCGCCAGGTGCGAGGCTTGAGTGCAAACCTGCTGCAACTGTTCATGGCCGATAGCGCCGTCCAAATACCGGCCAAGAATCGCCAGGCAATCCACGACTTCCTGCTCTTCAAGCAGATGCTCGACCCGAAGCGCACAGGCATGACCGAATGCCAGACGTAGGCGTTCGTTGCGCTTGGCGTCCAGATCGAGCTGTTTCGCGAGACGTTCCAGGGATGCGTTCATGGCGCCACCAACTGAACATTCATCATGTTTAACTGCGTATGAGCCGCAAACGCAAGCATCTGGTTGAGGCGCCCGAGATCGAAGATGAGGATCTCATGTACGATTGCGGCCTGCATCTCGTTACGCATCACTACGCGCGGTCAACCAAATGATTGCTATGGTGACGCCGTTTGCCACTGACGACGATCCCATGCGCACGCTTCCGAACTCCCGAGCCCACTCTTCCTCCGCGTTGCTGACGCTGTCCGCCGCGGCATTGCTCACGCTGGCCCCGCTTGCGGCGCAGGCGGATTCGGACAAGCACCGCCATCGCCACGGCCGCGAGTATAAAGAACAGTATTGGGACGGCGCCTGTAAGGTCGAGCGCAAATGGAAGCGCAACGGCGACTACCAGGAAAAGCGCAAATGCCGGGATGACTACCGCCACGGCTACGTGCAAATGCCGCAGCCGGTGGTGGTGCCCGCGATGCCGGCGCCCGCCATCATCATCAACCCTCCTCCCATCATCATCCGGCCCTGAACATGGATCAATCGGTGAAGGACGCGCTCGCGCGCTGGCCCGACGTGCCGGCGGTGTACGGCTGGCTGTCGCTGGACGCGCGCGGCCGCTGGCGCCTGCACCCGCAAGGCCAATCGGCCGCGGGCGGTCCGGGCGAGTCCATCACCAACACGCAGATCCTGGAATTCATCAACCGCAACTATGAACACGACGACGCGGGGCGCTGGTTTTTCCAGAACGGTCCCCAGCGCGTATTCCTGCGCCTGGACGCGGCGCCGTATGTGTTGCGCTTGAGCGATGACAACAGTGGCCTGCTCACGCACACGAACCAGACGGTCGATTCGGTCGCCGCGTGGAAGCTGGATGATGCGGGTCAGCTGTATGCGATGACGCCCCTGGGAGCGGGCATCGTGCTGGACCGCGATCTGCCGCCGCTGCTGGAAAGGATGACCACGGCGGACGGAGAGCCGTTGCTGGACGCCCTGACGGAACTCGCACCCGGCGGCACGATACAGGCCGTCCTGCCCGGAACCTATGCCGCCGCGCCGCTGGCGCTGATCGCGCAAAAAGATGTGGCGCGGGAATTCGGCTTCGACCCGGATCCCCACGCCTGACCGGCAAGTTCAGAACATGCCGTTGGGATTGGCGGACTGCTCGGGGATGGGCTGCACCGCGTCCCAGTGCTCCACAATCTTGCCCTGCTCCAGGCGGAAGATGTCGATGATGGCGCTGCCGCGGTCGCCGGGTTGGCGCACCGCGTGCACGTGCAGGATCACATAGTCGCCGTCGATGAAGACGCGTTTGATCTCGCTGCGCGATTGCGGAAACTTGTCGCGCAGGAAGGCGATGAATTTACGGAAACCCTCGGGGCCATCGGCCGCATTGGGATTGTGCTGCACATAGCGGTCGCCCACGTATTTCAGCGCCGCATCCGCGTCCTTCTGGTTCAGGCCCTTCTCATAGAAGGCCAGCACGGCCGCCTTGTTGGCGGCCTCCTGTTCAGCGGACGCATGGACGGCGGGAGACAAGGCCAGGGCCAGCATGGCTGCGGCGGCGGCGCGCTTGAAGTACGACTTCGGGAAGGACATGGGAACTCCAGAAATGGAAAACGGCCGGGCCATTCTAGGGTCCGGCCGTCCTGTCGGCCACGTCCGTGGCGGTAGACAGACTGGTGCGCGCAGCGATCAGCCGCGGCCGCTCTTGACCAGCGCGTACTTGCCGTCGCCCAGCAGCGCCAGCACGGCGGCCGCCACGGTCAGGAAGATCGGATATTCCCAGCCGCCGCCGGCATTGCCGAAGCCCCAGCCATTGGGGAAATGCACCGTGGAAGCCACGAACAACTGCACCACGGCAATGGCGGCGACCCAGCGCGGCACGATGCCCAGGATCAGCAGCACGCCGGCGCCGACCTCGAAGAACGTCACCGGATACGCCAGCCAGCCGGCGAAGCCGATCTTGGCGAAGAACTGCGCGGTGCCGGGCAGCGTGAACACCAGCAGCTTGGTCAGGCCATGGGCCAGGAACATGACGCCGAGCGCCACGCGCAGCAGCAGCGCGGCATAGGGCGCGGTACGGATATCAACCATTGCACTCTCCTAGAGCGGTGGGGAATCGCCCAGGATGGGAAGATTCTTGATGAGCGCTATTCTTGCGATTCCAAAAACAAAGATAAACATGCAGAATTGCAAATTATTGTTCCCCGATAGGAAACAATCTTGGACACGCATACCGCCATGCAGACCTACGCCAAGGTCGTGGAATTGGGTTCGTTCGCAGCCGCAGCCGACAAGATGGGCCAGGCCCGCTCCGTGGTCACGCGCCAGATCGCCTATCTGGAACAGAAGTACGGCGTGCGCCTCCTGAACCGAACCACGCGCAAGCTGAGCATGACCGACGCCGGACGCGCCTTCTATGAACGCGTGCGGCCCATCCTGGCCGAGGTGGCGGACCTGGAACTGTCGCTGCAAGCCGAGGGCCAGCGGCCCAGCGGCCGCCTGCGGGTGAGCGCGCCGGTGTCGTTCGGGATCCTGCACCTGGGACCGGCCATTGCCGAGTACCTGCAGCGCTATCCCGACGTGATCATCGACCTGGACCTGAACGACCGCGTGGTGGACCTGGTGGAAGACGGCTACGACGTTGCCGTGCGCATCGGCCCGCTGCAGGATTCCTCGCTGGTCGCGCGGCCGCTGGCGCCGCAGCAGCTGCTGGTCTGCGCCGCCCCCGAATACCTGCGACGCCACGGCACGCCGCAGACGCCGGAAGAACTGAAGCAGCACCGCTGCCTGCATTACGCCTACGCCAGCACCGGCAACGAATGGCATTTCGAGAAGGACGGCGTGACCCATCTGGTGCGCGTCAACGCGGCCCTGCGGGCCAATAACGGCGACGTGCTGCGGACCGCGGCGCTGGCCGGCCACGGCATCATCCTGCAGCCCGATTTCCTGGTGGGCGACGACATCCGCGCCCACCGCCTGGTGGCGCTGCTGACCGATTACACCCACACCTCGATCTCCATGTATGCCGTCTACCCGCACCGGCGCTTCCTGTCGCCCAAGGTACGATCCTTCGTGGAGCATCTGGAGGGCCGCTTCGGCGCCCCCTCCCCGGCCGTCCCAGGCCGGCGCGCCAGCCCCCGCCGCAGCCGTTAGAATCGTACCCATGACCGCAAAATCGCCCCTCGAATACTTCCCCGCGCCGCGCCGTTCGCATTTCTGCAGCCAATGCGGCTCGCCCATCAGCCGCCGGGTTCCCGAAGGCGACAACCGCGAACGCGACATCTGCGATCACTGCGGCGCAATCCATTACCAGAATCCGAGGCTGGTGGTCGGTACCCTGCCGGTCTGGGAAAACCGGGTTCTGCTGTGCCGGCGCGCCATCGAACCGCGCTACAACACCTGGACCCTGCCGGCCGGCTTCATGGAACTGGGCGAAAGCACGGCGCAGGGCGCCGCCCGCGAAACGCTGGAAGAATCCGGCGCCCGCATCAAGCTGGGCGAACTCTATACCGTCATCGACCTGCCCCAGATCGATCAGGTGCACGTGTTCTACCTGGCCGAGGCGCTGTCGGCCGAGCTCGACCCGGGCCCCGAAAGCCTGGAAGCCCGGTATTACGACGAATCCGAGATCCCCTGGGATGATCTGGCGTTCCGCACCGTGGCCACGACGCTGCGCCACTACTTCGACGACCGCAAGCAGGGCGTGTTTCCCCCTCATCACTACACCCTAGAATCGCACCGTTGAAACTACCCTGGCTAGCCGTCGACACCCCCTTTCCGCCCGCGGAGTTTGCGCTAGCGGATCCCGACGGCCTGCTCGCTGCGGGCGCGGACTTGTCGACCGCCAGGCTGATCGAGGCCTACTCCAACGGCATCTTCCCGTGGTACTCCGAGGGCGAGCCGATTCTGTGGTGGAGTCCCGATCCGCGCATGGTGCTGAGCATCAAGGACTTCGCGCCCTCGCATTCGCTGCGCAAGCTGCTGCGGCAGGTCGCCAGCCAGGAGCATGCCGCCGCGCCGCGCGTGCAGGTGCGAGTGGACACGGCCTTTGCCGAAGTGATGGCGCAATGCGCCGCGCCGCGCGACGGCCAGCCGGGCACCTGGATCACCGCCGCCATGCAGCAGGCCTATCGCGCCTGGCATGAGGCCGGCTACGTGCACAGCATCGAAACCTGGATCGACGGCGAACTGGCCGGCGGCCTCTACGGCATCAGCCTGGGCCGCATGTTCTTCGGCGAATCCATGTTCACCCGCGCGCCCAACGCCTCCAAGATCGCCCTGTCCTATCTGGTGCGCTACCTGGCGGCGCAAGGCGTGGAGCGCATCGACTGCCAGCAGCAGACGCGCCATCTGGCCAGCCTGGGCGCGCGCCCCATCCCGCGCGCCGCGTTCCTGCAGCATGTGCGGGCAGCCACGGCGCTGCCCGCCATCGCGTGGGCCCGCGGTACGCTGGACAGCGCCGGCCGCTTGCATCCCGACACAGCATCGGGCGCGGGGTTCGGCGTTAATATGTAGCCAGCCCCTTGCGGGCCTGCCGCCGCAACGCGGGACCTCCGATGAGCCAGCTCAAAGAACTCCCTTTCTCCACCCTGCAGTTCTACGCCACCGCTCCCTACCCTTGCAGCTATCTGCCGGGTCGCCAGGCACGGTCGCAGGTCGCCGCGCCCGGCCACCTGATCAACGCGGGCACGTATTCGCAACTGGTGGAGCAAGGCTTCCGGCGCAGCGGGTTGTTTACCTACCGGCCGCATTGCGACAACTGCCATGCCTGCATCCCCGTGCGCGTGGATACGGCAGGCTTCGCGCCCAATCGCAGCCAGCGCCGCGCCTGGCGCGACCACCAGGGCCTGCAATCGTTCGTGGCGGAGCTGGCCTGGTCGCCCGAACACTACCGGCTGTACACGCGTTACCAGCAGGGCCGCCATCCGGGCGGCGGCATGGACGAGGACAGCCGTACGCAGTATGCGCAATTCCTGCTCACCAGCCGCGTCAACACCCGCCTGGTCGAATTTCGCGATGAAACGGGCGCGCTGGTCATGGTGTCCATCATCGACGTGCTGGACGACGGCCTGTCCTCCGTCTACACCTTCTACGATCCGGACCTTGCCGGCAGCCTGGGCACCTACAGCATCCTGTGGCAGATCGAGCAATGCCGCACGCTGAACCTGCCCTGGCTGTACCTGGGCTATTGGATCGCCGACAGCCGCAAGATGTCTTACAAATCGAGCTTCCACCCGGCCCAGTTCCTGGTCGACGGCGCGTGGGGCGAGCAGCCCGCCCCGCCGCCCGCCTGATTCTGGTCTCGCCTGGGGCGCCCGGCGCGGCGCAGGGCCGGCAAAATTCGCTCTACAATTCCGCCCCATGTCTATCCTCTTCCACGCCTATCCCCTGGCCCGCCCGGCGCTGTTCGCCATGGACGCGGAAACCGCCCACGAAGTCACCCTGTCGGGCCTGCAACGCGCCTATGAGTGCGGGGCGACGCGCAAGCTCATGCATGCGCAGCCGAAGGCGCCGAGCACGCTGATGGGTTTGCAACTGGCCAACCCGATCGGGCTGGCCGCGGGCCTGGACAAGAACGGCGCCTATATCGACGCGCTGGGCAATCTGGGATTCGGCTTTATCGAGGTAGGCACGGTGACTCCGCGCGCCCAGCCCGGCAACCCCAAGCCGCGCATGTTCCGGCTGCCGCGCGCCAACGCGCTGATCAACCGGCTGGGCTTCAACAACCAGGGACTGGACGCCTTCCTGGCCAATGTGCAGCGCAGCGCCTGGCGCAAGCAAGGCGGCATCCTGGGGCTGAACATCGGCAAGAACGCGGACACGCCCATCGAGCGCGCCGCAGACGACTACCTGATCGGGCTGGAAGGCGTGTATCCGCATGCCGACTACGTGACGGTGAACATTTCCTCGCCCAACACCAAGAACCTGCGCGCGCTGCAAGGCGGCGACGAGCTGTCGGCCCTGCTGGCGCAGTTGGCGGACAAGCGCCGCGCCCTGGAAGACAAACACCAGCGGCGCGTGCCCATGGCGGTGAAGATCGCTCCCGACCTGACGCATGAGCAGATCGACTCCATCGCGGAAACGCTGCCGCGCCATGGCATCGACGGCGTCATCGCCACCAACACCACCCTCTCGCGGGATGCCGTCACCGGCCAGCCGCATGCCGAGGAAGCCGGCGGCCTGTCGGGCGCCCCGGTGCATGAATTGTCGCTGGCAGTCATCCGCCGCCTGAAGGAAAGGCTGGGCGGCAGCCTGGCCATCATCGGCGTGGGCGGGGTCATGTCGGGCCGCCAGGCGCGCGAGAAAATGGACGCGGGCGCCGACGCCGTGCAGCTCTATACCGGCCTGATCTACCGCGGTCCGGCCCTGGTGGGCGAGTGCGTGCGCGCCGTGGCGCGCTGACCGGAAACGGCGCCGGCATCCACCGCGGCGATAAGGACAAAAAAGCAGGCAAAAAAAGGGGCCACCCGGTGGGTGGCCCTAATTCCAGCTCTGCTCTGTCACTCAACAGTACTACATAACTGCGGTTTGCGCAGCACTGCGCGCCAAAAACTTAGGCGCTGCGGCGGCTGCGGCTGGCAACCTTGGTGGCGGCGTCGGCAGCATCCGAGGCAGCCTTGAAGGTCGCGTTGGCGGCGGCATTCAGGTTCGATTCGGCGACTTCAGCAGCCTGCTTGGCAGCCTTGGTCATGGAATCGTAGGCGCTGGTCGCGGTGGCCAGCGAGGACTTGATCAGGGCAACGGCGCTTTCGGAGCCGGTCGGGGCGTTCTTGGAGAACTGGTCGACGGCTTCGCTCAGCTGCTGCTGGCCTTCGGCGATCTGTTCCTCGGTCAGCTTGACCAGGCTGGTCTGCACGCCGGCGACGATGTCGTACACATGCTTGGTGTAGGCCATGGCCTTTTCGGCGCCCGGCTGCAGCAGGCCCGAGGCGAAAGCGGCGGCTTCCTGCGGATCCTTGACTTCAGCGGCTTGCTGCGACTTCTGGGCGACTTCGTCCAGCGTGGCGCGGACGACCTTCAGGTTCAGTTCGACCAGCTTTTCGAAGCCGGCGAAAACAGCGGTCTGGGCGGCCACGATGGTGTTGATGCTGGCCTTTTGACGGTCCAGGACTTGTTGCGGAATAGCGCTCATAGAATGCTCCTTTAGGGGTAGCCGGAGGCTGTCCGGCAAGTAAGGATGGTTGTCTGCGACGAACTAGAGAAACGTGCGCGGAAACTGGTACTACAAGCTACCGCCGGCCCGTTTGATGCACTGCACAATTCACATTCTAGACTGGCAAAAAAACTTGTCAAGGAGTTTTTGTGCAACGCAACAAAGAATTGCACTTCGACGGTGCACGCCTCATACGGGCTTGATCCAGCACAAAGATTTCCCAGGATTCAGGAAATACCCGAAGTGACGACGTATCAATTGTTTTCTAAACTGCTTTCACGCTGATGACAGACAAATAAACCCACAAGTCAGCGCGCAACAATGAAATCGCAGCAGCAAAACCCTGCAATTGGAGACTCCATGACCCTCATCCCCCGCACGCTTTCGGCCTTGCTCGCGGCCAGCGCCATGCTCGCAGCCGGCGCCGCCCAAGCCGAATATCCGGATCGCCCCATCAATATGGTGGTGCCGTTCGCCGCTGGCGGCCCGACGGACAACGTCGCGCGTTCGCTCGCGGAAGCCATGCGGCCGAGCCTGGGCCAGACGGTCGTGGTCGAGAACAAGGGCGGCGCCGGTGGCACCATCGGCACCACCCAGGTGGCGCGCGCGCAGCCTGACGGCTATTCCGTCCTGTTGATGCACGCCGGCTTCTCGACCGCGCCCTCGCTGTACAAGAATCCGGGGTACGACCCCTACAAGAGCTTCGAGCCTATCGGCCTGGTGGTCGACGTGCCGATGACCATCATCGCGCGCTCCGACTTCCCGCCCAACAACATCAAGGAACTGGCCGAGTACGTCAAACAGAACAAGGACAAGGTGTCCCTGGCCAACGCCGGCATCGGCGCCGCCAGCCATCTGTGCGGCACCATGCTGGTCGAAGCGCTGGGCGTGCAACTGCTGACCATCCCCTACAAGGGCACCGCGCCGGCCATGAACGACCTGCTGGGCAAGCAGGTGGACCTGCTGTGCGACCAGACCACCAACACCACCCAGCAGATCGACAGCGGCAAGGTGAAGGCCTACGCCGTCACCAGCCTGAAGCGCGTCCCCACGCTGCCGAACCTGCCGACCATGGACGAATCCGGCTACAAGGGTTTTGAAGTGGGCATCTGGCATGGCATGTGGGTGCCGAAGGGCACGCCCAAGCCGGTCGTGGACAAGCTGATCAAGAGCCTGCAGGCCGGTCTGGCCGATCCCAAGTTCCAGGACCGCATGAAGCAGCTGGGCGCCACGGTGCTGACGTCCGAAGCCAATCCGCAATCCCTGGATGCCAAGGTCAAGCAGCAAGTTCCGCAGTGGGGCGAGCTGTTCAAGAAGGCTGGCGTCGAACAGCAGTAATCCGAACGGGCGCCTGTACGGCGCACATCGAAGAAAAGCCCCATCAGGGGCTTTTCTTTTTTGGCCGGGCGCCTTGGATTACGGGCGCAGGGCCTCTGCCGCCATGCCCAGGCCGTTGAAGCCGGAGGATACCGAGGGCTCGTAGCCCAACGCTTCGGAAATGCTGGCGGCGGTGTCGACCAGGGCCTTGATCCAGTCGTCCTGCAGTCGTTCGGCCGGGGCCGAGATGGACAGGCCCGCGACCAGCTTGCCGGTGTCGTCGAAAATGCCGGCGGCGATACAGCGCACGCCGAGTTCGAGTTCCTCGTTGTCGCGCGCATAGCCGTGGCGCCGCACCAGCGCCAGTTCGCGTTCCAGGCGGTCCAGGTCGGTCAGGCTGTTGCGCGTGTGGCCGGCCAGGCCGGTGCGCAACGCGTAGGCGCGGACCTGGCGCGCATCGGCAGTGGACAGAAACAGCTTGCCGGTGGAGGTCAGGTGCAGCGGCGCGCGGCCACCGATGGCGCGGACCACCTGCATGCCCGAACGCTCGCTCCAGGCCCGTTCGATGTAGACGATCTCATCGCCCTGCTGCACCGACAGGTTGATGGTCTGCCCGGTCAGCTTGTGCAGCGAGCGCATGGCGGAAATGGCTGCCTCGCGCACGTTCAGGCGTCCCTTGACCAGCGAACCCAGCTCCAGCAGACGCATGCCCAATTGATACAGGCCGTTGTCGACGCGTTCAACGTAGCGGCCCACGACCAGGTCATTCAGGATGCGGTGCGCAGTGGACGCATGCAGACCCGTGGTCGCGGACAGTTCCTTGAGCGTTACCGGATCCGGCTGCGCGGCCAGGGCGTCGAGCAGGCGCATGGCGCGTTCGATCACCTGGATGGCGATGGGATGGGCGGAGGCGCCTTCGGTCTCGGCGTCCAGGGCATTGCGGGTAGTGGGGAGACGGGACATGGAAAGGGGGGCGAGGACAGCCGCGCCGCCTGTAGGGCCCCACCTTCGGGAACCGGACTTGCGGCATCGCAGCAAACAGTTCTTTCCCGTATTGTGAAATTTACTGGCGCGTTTGGCAACCGGTTTTTGTATCAAAAAAAGGGCCGCGCATAGTGGGCGGCCCTGGCTTCACGCTGCTGGAGGGGGCGCCAGCTTGCCGCCCAGGCGCAGCACCTCGGCCCGCAAATACTCCAGCGCTTCAGCGGCCGCGGCCGGCTCGCCCTTCACGCCGAGGTCGATATGCGGCGTGCCGCCAGCCTCGCCCACGCTGGGCAGGCTGAACGCTCGCACGCCCGGCCAGCGCGTTTCCACGGCCTGCATGGCCGGCGTGATGCGCGATTCGGGCATGCTGAACACCAGGAAGGAATGCTCCGCATGGGCGCGCACATGCTGCAGCGCACGATAGCGCGTATCCAGCGTCCATTCGAGCATGGGCCAGGCCATGACGGGGAAGCCCGGCACGAAGGTATGGTCCTTGATGAAGAAGCCGGGGATGCGGTTATAGGGGTTTGGCACGACTTCGCAGCCTTGCGGAAACACGCCCATCTGCAGGCGCTGCTGGTTTTCCGGCGCGCTCATGTCGGCGGTGCCCTGCCCCTTGGCAGCCATCTCGGCCGTGCGCAAGGCGATGGCCTGCTCGGCCTCGGGATGCAGCGCCAGCGGCAGGCCCAGCGCGGCCGCGGCGGCCTGGCGGGTGTGGTCGTCGGGCGTGCCGCCGATGCCGCCACAGGAAAACACCACGTCCCCGGTGGCGAAGCTGCGCTTGTAGGTGGCGATGAGCGTGCCGCGGTCGTCGGGCACGATTTCGGCCCAGCTCAGCTGCATGCCGCGCGCGCCCAGAAGCTCGACGACCTTGGAAAAATGCTTGTCCTGACGGCGGCCCGAGAGGATCTCGTCCCCCACGATGATGAGGCCGATGCGGCGGGCGGCGGATTCTGCGGCCATGTCCGATTCCAGAAGTTGAGAGGGGTGACGCTGGTCAGACGTCGATGACGCGGTCCTCGCGCAAGCGCTTGAGCGCTTCCAGACCGTAGTGGGCATAAACCAGGGCCGAAAACACCGGCAGGATGACCCATGCGGGCGGCAACAGGTTCAGCAACGAGCAGATCAGGCCTATGGTCCAGAAGCCGCCGTTGTTGCGCTCCAGGATGAGCTTGCGCTCGGCGGGGCTGGCATGTTCGACGATGGCGTCCACCCGCATCATGCGCGAAAACGCGAAGGCCCACCAGAAGATCGACAAGGCGATGGCCATGGGCGGCACCAGCCATAGCGGCAGCGTCAGCAACCAGCCCGCGGCAAACGCCAGCGACACCCAGATTGCGTTCCACACGCTGACCGCGGTCGCGTGCTTGCCTTGCGGCGTGACGCTCACGTATTCACGCTTGCTGACGTGACGCAGCACCAGCGGCATCACGAAGACGGCGGCAATCGCCAGGCCCAGGATGCCCGATACCGGCAACAGGATGGCCACTGCGATCACGGGGATCATGTAGACCTTGAGCGAGAACAGCCCCATCGCCAGCATCCAGTCCTCGGCCCGATTGACGAAGTCCCAGCGAGCCGCCTCGGCCGCCAGCCATTCATTGAGCGGCGTCCAGAACAGGTACAGCAACAACAGGGCCCCCACCAGCGCAATCAGGAATGGCAGCAGCACCGCGAACAGCATGGTGGGGTGGCATTGGGACACCAGGGCGCGTTTGAACGCCTGGCCCACGCTGACGGCGCCGGATCCGGCAGCGGAAAATCGGCCGTTTTCAGGCGGGACGGAATCAGTGCGCAAAGCGGTCATGGACGAGGAATGAGGGGGTAGACATCCCGGGTATGATAGTCAAACACGCCTCGATCTGCCCACATGTCTCTACTTGTACCCGATACCGATCTGGCCGCGCTGCGCGCGCGGCTGGGCTCATCGCCCGACGCCTGGCTGGTAGCCTGCTTCTGCGCGGCCTGGTGCGATACCTGTGAGCAATACAAGCCCAAGCTGCAAGCGCTGGCCGACGCCCTGCCCCAACACGTCTTCGCCTGGATCGATATCGAAGACCACGCCGAACTGCTGGGCGACGAAGACGTCGAGAATTTCCCCACGCTGCTGGTGCAGATCGGCGCGCGAGTGGTGTTCTACGGCCCGATGCTGCCGCATATCGGCCACCTGGAACGCCTGCTCGAAAGCCTGAATGAAAATAGTCCCGCCGTCGCCGCGGCATTGCCGGACCTGCCGCGCTTGCTGGCAGCCTGAGCAGTAGCGCTCTGGCACGCTACGCGCGCCAGCCATAAAAAAACCCGCAACGCCCAAAGGCTTGCGGGTTTTTTCATGCGGACCCGGTTCAGGGCTTGCGGCTGCCGCCGAGCAAGACGGCGATCTGGCGCTTCGGCCCGGCGGATGCGCCGTTGCTCCTGGGCGCCGGCTCGTCGGCCGGTGCGGACGGGGCCGAGGGCTCGTAGGGCTTGAGGAAGAAATCGTCCACGGGCTGGCGCGACGCCCCGGACGAGTAGCCGGAGCGGCGGTCGGACGAACGGCCGCGATCACCACGGCTGTCGCGGCCTTCACGACCTTCACGACCTTCACGCGAGGACGAACCGCGGTGCTCGTCGCTGCGGCGGTGGCTGCGCGCGACCAGTTCGGCCGGCACGTCGAGGGTGCCGCGCGGCACTTCGCGCTTGATGAGTTTTTCGATGTCGAGCAGGAAACGCTCTTCGTCGGGCGTGAACAAGGCGATGGCCTCGCCCGAGGCGCCGGCACGGCCGGTACGGCCGATACGGTGCACGTAGTCTTCGGCGTTGTACGGCAGGTCATAGTTGATGACGCAGGGCACGCCGGCCACGTCCAGGCCGCGCGCGGCCACGTCGGTGGCCACCAGCACTTCCAGTTCGCCGGCCTTGAAGGCTTCCAGCGCCTTCATGCGGTCGGCCTGCGTCTTGTCGCCATGGATCGACTCGGCCTTGACGCCATCGCGTTCCAGGTCGCGGGCCAGCCGCGCCGTGCCGATCTTGGTGTTGGAGAACACGATGACCTGGTTCAGGCCGCGCGACTTCACCAGGTGCACGACCGCGGCGCGCTTGGCGTCGCTGGGCATCTTGTAGGCGATCTGGGTGATCGTGTTGGCGGTGGCGTTGCGCGCCGCGACTTCGATTTCGACCGGATGATTCAGGTACGAGCGGCCGAGCTTGCGGATTTCATTGCTGAACGTCGCGGAGAACAGCAGGCCCTGGCGCTGCGCGGGCAGCAGGCGGATGATGCGTTCCAGGTCGGGCAGGAAGCCCATGTCCAGCATGCGGTCGGCTTCGTCCAGCACCAGGATGCCGACCTGGCTCAGGTTCACGTTCTTTTGCTCGACGTGGTCGAGCAGGCGGCCGGGCGTGGCCACCAGCACTTCGCAACCACGGCGCAGGGCTTCCTTCTGCGGACCGATATCCACGCCGCCGAACACCACCGCCGAACGCAGCGGCGTCTGCTTGCTGTAGCGCTTGACGCTTTCGTAGACCTGGTCAGCCAGCTCGCGCGTGGGCGTCAGGATCAGCGCGCGCACCGGATGGCGCGCGGGCGATGCGCTGGTGTTGGCCAGCGGCATGAGGCGGTGCAGGATGGGCAGCGTGAAAGCGGCCGTCTTGCCGGTGCCGGTCTGGGCCGCGCCCATGACGTCGCGCCCTTCCACCACGACGGGGATGGCCTGGGCCTGGATGGGCGTGGGGGTGGTGTAGCCGGTTTCGGCGATGGACTGCAGCAGCAGGGGATGCAGACCGAAATCAGTGAACGTCGGCGCGGGCGCGTCAGCGGCGGGTGCTACGGATTGAGTGGATTCAGTCATCAGGGTTAGGCAGATACCGGGACCAGTGAAAAAGAACAAAACGAGAGTGCTACGCGCACTGCACTACATATGCATCGGAACAACCTGAACACGCGCAATCAGCATCCTGCCTTGCAGGGCAGGCGGCGCATTCTGGATTCGATACTTATGAGGGCAGTACCAGGCCCGGATTGCTGTGGATAACATGATTTTAGCGCAGCCGCATTACCACACGGTTCGGTCCGCGTTCGAAAGGCATTGCAAACGCCTTCCGGCAGCCGCCAGAAAGCGCCCGCCGGGCATACCAGCAGCGTCCACTGGATGGACGTTTCGAAAAAAACCCGTCAACCAGCTAGCCAGCGCAGGCCCCACAGGGCCAGCATGCCCACGATGATGACCAGCACCGCGCTGCGCGTGCGCAGGAAAACCAGGATGGCGACCACGCCCGCGACCAGCTTGTAGTCGAACACCGGCCCCAGGCCAGCCTTCCAGGGCAGCAAGTCCGGCACGATGATGGCGGTCAGGGCGGCGGCCGGCGCATAGCGCAAGGCGCGCCGCACGCCCTCCGGCAGGGGGATGTAGTCGCCGAACAGCATGAAGCCGGCGCGCGTCAGCACGCTGCACAGCGCCAGCAGCAGGATGGCGGAATAGACATAGATTTCGGCGGGCCAGAGGGTCATGCGCGGGCCTTGAAGTAGCGTTCCGCCCAGATGCCGGCGACCACGCCCGCCACGACGGCGGCCGCCAGGCCGAGGCGCAGCGGCAGGACCTGGCCCGTCCAGGCGACGACGCCGGCGGCCAACATGGAAATCAGCATGGGCTTGGTGTTGGCCAGCGGCACCGTAATGGCCAGCAGCGCCAGCACCGCGGCGAAGTCCAGCGACCAGCCCGTCGGCACCATGGTGCCCAGATAGATGCCGACAATGGAGGACGTCTGCCAGACGAACCAGCCCGGCGCGATGGCGCCCAGGAAGAACCAAAGCTGTTCGCGCGTACCGCGCACGGCCGCATCGCCGTAGCGCGGCATGAACAGCACGAAACCCATGTCGGTCGTGAAATAGCCCAGCCCCAGCCGCTTGGGCCAGGACAGGTGGCGGAAATAGGGATGCAGCGCCGCGCCGAAAATGAGGAAGCGCAGATTGACGACACAACCGGCGGCGAAGATCAGCCAGAGCGGCGCGCCGGTGGCGATGAGCGGCAGGGATGTCAGCTGGGCAGAACCGGCGTACAGCAGCAGGGTCATGGCCAGCGCCATGGTCTCCGTCAGGCCGGACTTGACCATGGCCACCCCGGTGACCAGCCCCCAGGTGGCGGTGGCAATCAGGGCGGGCACGATGGCGTGGACGCCAGCGCGGAAGGCGGTGACGCGTTCCTGGCGGACCGCAATGGGGTCTTCGGTTTCAGGAAGCGCAGATTCAGAGGACAACGGCAGGCCCCTGGCGATTCGGACAGGACGACATGGAAACTCTAAGGAAAAGGAACGCACGACAACCCGTTCGCCCGCCGGGATCACTGCGCGCGGGCCTGGCGGCGCCGCGCCGGGGCGCGAATAGGCGCGTATTGTAACCTCGCTGCTTGATACAATACGGGCCTCGAGATTCTTGGGCTCTTGGGAGTAGACCATGTCGATGGCAGACCGCGACGGCTTCATCTGGTATGACGGCAAGCTCGTACCGTGGCGAGACGCGACCACGCACGTCCTGACGCACTCCCTGCACTACGGCCTGTCGGTATTCGAAGGCGTGCGCGCCTACCGCTCCGAGATCGGCACCGCCATCTTCCGCCTCGAAGACCATACCAACCGCCTGTTCAATTCGGCGCACATCTACCAGATCCCCATGCCCTTCGATCGCGACACGATCAACCAGGCGCAGCGGACGGTCGTGCGCGAGAACCAGCTGGAAGCCGGCTACCTGCGCCCCCTGGTGTTCTACGGCCCCGAGAAGATGGGTGTGTCGCCCAAGGGCGCCCGGGTGCACGTGGCTATCGCCGCCTGGCCCTGGGGCGCCTACCTGGGCGAAGAGGCGCTGTCCGCGGGCATCCGCGTCAAGGTATCGTCGTTCGCGCGCCAGCACGTGAACGTCACCATGCCGCGCGCCAAGGTCGCCACCACCTACGCCAACTCGATCCTGGCCAATACCGAGGCCCTGCAGGACGGCTACGACGAAGCCCTGCTGCTGGACACCGAAGGCTTCGTGGCCGAGGGCTCGGGCGAAAACCTCTTCATCGTCAAGGACGGCGTGCTCTGCGAACCGGAGATCGCGTCCGCCCTGACCGGCATTACCCGCTCCACCATCCATGCGCTGGCCGCCGACCTGGGCCTGCGCGTGGTGACCAAGCGCCTGACGCGCGACGACGTCTATATCGCCGACGAGGCGTTCTTCACCGGCACCGCCGCCGAGGTAACGCCCATCCGCGAAGTGGACAACCGCCAGATCGGCACTGGCCGGCGCGGCCCGATCACGGAGAAGCTGCAGAAAGCATTTTTTGACGTGGTGAATGGCCGCAACCCGAAGTACCATCACTGGCTGAGTAAAGTCTGATCCGCGCGGCCCGGTCCCCGACCAGGCCGCATCATTGCCCCAACCTGCCGTTTACCGGTTTTTTTTTCAGGAATATCCATGACCGCTGCTGCTCCGGCCGCCGTCCCCCACCCCCACGAAGTCATCGAGGTCGGCGCCGACGACCTGCCCGTGTTCTGTCCGGGCCCCAAGGCGCCGCTCTGGAGCATGCACCCGCGCGTGTTCCTGGACGTGGCCCGCAGCGGCTCGGCCAGCTGCGCCTACTGCGGCGCCGAGTACCGTCTGAAGCCCGGCACCGTGCTGCACGGCCACGGGCACTGAGTCACCCGCTCTACAACGTCGACCCGTATCCGCCATCATGTTCGCCACGCCCGAAGAAGCAGAGCACGCGTTCTACGAAGCCCTCGAGCAGGCGGACGTCGTGCGCCTGATGCAAGTGTGGGCGGACGACGAGGAAGTCGTCTGCATCCATCCGGGGGGCCTGCGCATCGTCGGCCATTCGGCGGTGCACGACTCCTGGCAGCAGGTGCTGACCAACGGCCCGCTGCACGTGCGGCCCCTGCGCCCGCTGGTCATGCTGAGCATGATGTGCGCGGTGCACGTGCTGGTGGAACAGGTGGCGGTACAGACGCGGGAAGGCACGCAATTCGCCAATTGCTATGCCACCAACATCTACCACAAGGGCCCCACCGGCTGGCGCATGGTCATGCACCATGCCTCGCCGGCGCCCACGGAAGCCGGGGTGCTCGACTTGCACGACGTACCCGACATGCTGCATTGAATCGGGTGGATTTTTAGTTGGCCGCTGCTCGTCTTGATACAACGCCCTGTCCCGTTCCCTCCTGGTTGCCCGGAGGCGACAGCCAGACGGTTTATGCCGCCCTGTTCGCGCAGTACCACCGCATCGCGTTCGTGCGCGAACGGGTGGACACGCCCGATACCGACTTCGTCGACTTCGACTGGACCGGCCCCGGCCTGTTCCCGCACAAGTCCGCCGACGGCGCGCCCGTCAGCGGCCAGCGCCCGGTCGCGAATGGCAAGACTGCCGCGGCCAGGTGGATGACGGACGCGGACTGGAAGTCCCTGCCGCATACGCCTGACACCCCCGCCCTGATTCTGTTCCATGGCCTGGAAGGCGGCAGCAACAGCCGCTACGCGCAATCTATCGCGCATCATTTCCGCGCGCGCGGCTGGATCGTGGTGATCGCGCATTTCCGCGGTTGTTCCGGCGTGCCGAACCGCCTGGCCCGCGCCTATTACTCCGGCGATTCGGCCGAGGTCGGCTTCATGCTGGAAACCGTGCGCCAGCGCATCCCGCATGCGCGCTGGCATGCGGTCGGCGTATCGCTGGGCGGCAACGCCCTGCTCAAGTACCTGGGCGAGCACCAGGAAGACACCGGCTGGCTGACCGCCTGCGCGGGCGTGTCCGTGCCGCTGGACCTGGTGGCTTGCGGCAAGACGCTATCCACCGGCATGTTCAACCGCCGGGTCTACACCGCTCATTTCCTGAAGACGCTCAAGCACAAGGTGCTGGAGAAGGCGCATCGCTATCCTGGCGCCGTCGACGTCATGCGCATTGCGCATGCGCACGACCTGCGCGAATTCGACGACACCTACACCGCGCCCATGCATGGTTTCCGCAATGCGCTGGACTACTGGACGCGCGCGTCCAGCAAGCCCTGGCTGCCGAAGATATCCGTGCCGACGCTGGTGCTCAATGCGCGCAACGATCCGTTCGTGCCGGCCGCGTCGCTGCCGACACCCGAGGATTGCTCGCCCGCCATACTGCTGCACCAGCCCACGGACGGCGGCCATGCCGGTTTTCCGACGGGCAGCTTCCCGGCTCATCTGAACTGGCTGCCGCAGCGGCTGGGACGCTTCTTCGAAACCGGCCAGTAGGGCGCCTGCGCCCTACCCCGCCCGGCCCGGCGCTCAGCCCGATTTGAAGCGTTCGAGCAACTGGCGCTCTTCGGCCAGCTTGTCCTTGACTTCCTTGATCTGCACGTCGATCTGCGACTGCTCGTAGAAATCGGTGGACATGTTGCGCGCCTGCTGCAGCTGCGATTCCGCGGCTGCGTAGGCGCCCGTCATGACGTAGTAGCGGGCCTGGTCGCGGCGGGCCGCCACCGGCTTGCCGTTGCGGTCTTCGCTCTGCGCCAGCATCTGGTAGAGGCTGGGCTCGTCGCTGCCCCACTGCTTGATCCTGGCCCGCAGGTACTCCTGCGCGTCCGTGTGGCGGCCGATGCTTTGCATCGCCTGGGCGTAGGCGATGCCCAGGGCCCGGTGGCCGGGCCAGCGCTTGGTGCCGGCCTGGGCCAGCTCCAGCGCCCGGGGGTACTCCTTGCGCGCCAGGGCGATATCCACGCTGAGTTTGGCCAACTGGGCCGAGCTGCGGCCGTCCGCCGACGCCAGATTCCAGTTGCGCTCGGCCTCCGCCAGGTTGTTGCGCTGGAACGCCTGCAGCGCCAGGCCGTAGTAGGCGGCCGACTTGCGCACGCCCGACAGCGCCTGGGCCTCGTCCTGCAACTGCTGGCCGGCGGTGCGCAGGCTGACCGCGTCGCGGCCCTGCACCACGCGCATCTTGGCGCGGATGTACCAGAAATCGTCGCTGTCCACGTGGCGCGTCACGGGAGACTGGTTGCGCACCCGATTCTGCACGTCCGACATGCGCTCGATGGAGAGCGGGTGGGTGCTGGCCCATGAGCCGCCGCCGGCGCCTTCATTCAGGCGCGAAGCGTTCATCAGGCGCCCGAACATCTGCGCCATGCCTTCGGCGTCGTACCCCGCCTTGGTCAGCATCTGCAGCCCGGCCCGGTCGGCCTCGCGTTCCGCATCACGGGAAAAGCCCAGTTGACGGTTGATGGCCGCGGCTTGGCCGAAAGCCGCCACGCCCACCGCCAGATTGCCGCCGCCCCCGGCCAGGGCCGCCAGCAGCGCGCCGGCGAGGCTGGCCAGCATCACCATGCTGTTCTGGTTCTGCTGGGTCATGCCGCGGGCGATGTGGCGCTGCACGACGTGGCCGATTTCGTGCGCCAGCACTGCGGCCAGCTCGGACTCGCTGGCGGAAGCCACGATCAGCCCCGTATTGACGCCGATGAAGCCCCCAGGCATGGCGAAGGCGTTGATCTCGGGGTCGCGCACGCCGAACATCTCGACCTCGGGGACCGCGCCGGGCGCGAACGCCGCCAGCTTGCGCCCCATGGTAGTGAGGTACTGGCTGAGCTCGGAATCGTCCACGTAGGTCGGGTCGCGCCGCCCCTGGGCCATGATGGCCTCGCCCAGGCTGCGCTCCAGCATGGGGGACAGTTCGGCCGCGGACGCCGCCCCCATGGAGGGCAGGCCCACGGGCTGCGCCCAGGCAGCAATGGGGAGAGCGGGCACGGTCAGGGCCACGGACAGCCCGACGATTGCACCCCGTTTCGCAATCGAGCAAATGGATGGCATTTTCCTGCGGTTCATAAGCCTATGATAGCGATGCGCTTAAAATGTTTCATCGATAGCCCAACGAGGTTTCAATGCGTCCTGTCCGTAAAGCTGTTTTCCCTGTCGCCGGCATGGGCACGCGCTTCCTGCCCGCCACCAAGGCGATGCCCAAGGAAATGCTGCCCGTGGTCGACAAGCCGCTGATCCAATATGCCGTGGAAGAAGCCGTGGCCGCCGGAATCACGGACCTTATCTTCGTGACGGGGCGCAATAAGCGCGCCATCGAAGACCACTTCGATTCCGCGCCGGAACTCGAATCGGACCTGGAAAGCAAGGGCAAGCATGAGCTTCTGGCCATGGTGCGGGGCATTCTACCCGCGCATGTGAATTGCCTCTATATCCGCCAATCGGCGCCGCTGGGCTTGGGCCATGCGGTGCTGTCCGCCGCGCCCGCCGTGGGCGACGAACCCTTTGCCGTGCTGCTGGCCGACGACCTGATCGACTCCGACCAGCCCGCGCTGAAGCAGCTGATCGAGGTGGCCGTGGCGCAGAACGCCAGTGTGCTGGGCGTGCAGGACGTGCCGCGCGCCGATACCCGCAAGTACGGCATCGTGGCCACCCGCCAGGGGGATGCCAGCGCCCACGGCCGCACCGAACGCGTCACCCATATCGTGGAAAAACCGGATCCCGAAGCCGCGCCGTCGACGCTGGCCGTGGTGGGCCGCTATGTGCTGGAAGCGGCGATTTTCGACCACCTGCGTTCGACCAAGATGGGCGCTGGCAACGAGATCCAGCTGACCGACGGCATTGCCTCGCTGATGCGCGAGCGCGCCGTGTATGCGCACCGCTATGAAGGCGTGCGTTATGACTGCGGCAGCAAGGCCGGCATGTTCCAGGCCACCGTGGCGCTGGGCAAGAAGTACCACGGCCTGCTGCCGGAATAGCCGCAAGCCTGCGGCCGTTCATGGTCCATCAAGGCTTGAGCGCCGCGGCCTCCCTCGGGCTGCTCAAGCCTTGTTCCAGGGCCTTCCGGACCGTCTGATCCCGGCCTTTTGGCCCGCCTATGCCATAACGCTGCGCCAGTGCGCCCATCAGGACGATCACGGCGCCCAGCGCGGACGTGTACAGCACTTCCTGGCGATACGTTCCCTCCACCACCATCGTCGCCAAGGCTGCGCAGATGAACAGGATGACCGCCCAGGTCAGCCATGGGAACAGCCACATCTTGAACTTCAGTTCGACGCCTTGAGCCTGCAGGCGCTGCCGCATGCGCAGTTGGCAGAATGCGATGGTCAGGTAGACAAACAGCGCCACGCAACCGGTGGTTTGCATGAGGATGTCGTACAGGTCCATCGAAGACGTTGCCATCATGTAGACGGCAACGAATGCGAACACGCTGGATATGACCACGCCCACGTACGGCGCGCCGGTGGAGACGCCAGTCACCGCCATGATGCGATGGGCGTCGCCGCGGCGGGCCAATGAATAGAGCATGCGCGACGAGACATACAGCGCCGAGTTGAAGCAGCTGCAGACGGAGGTCAGCACAATGGCGTTGACGATCCATTGCGCGTAGGGAATGCCCATTGCGTCCAGGACCACGTTGTAGCTGCCGCGCGTGGGATCGACCAGGGCCGGAGTGTCATAAGGCACCAGGCATACCACCAGGAAGATGGACCCCACATAGAACAGGCAGATCCGCCAGACCACCGACCGGATGGCTTTCACGATCTGGCCGCCGGGCTCGGAGGTTTCGCCCGCCGCCACCGTGACGACTTCCGCGCCCATCATGGCGAACATGATGCCTAGCAAGGCGGTGACCACGGCGCTGGGTCCATTGGGCATGAAGCCCCTATCGGTCAGGTTGGACATCCCGCCGGCATCGCCCAAGGGCCACAGATGCGCGACCGCCAAGGTTCCGATCGCCAGAAACAACACGATGGCGACGACTTTGATCAGGCCAAACCAGAACTCGAATTCCCCGTAGTTCCTGACGTTCATGAAGTTGACGCCGATCAGCCCAAGCGTCAGGAGCAAGGCGTAGACCCAATCGGGCGCCGCGGGAAACCAGCCGTGCAGAATCTGTCCCGCGACATAGGCTTCCCAACCCATCAGCAACGCCCAGAAGTACCAGTACAGCCAGCCGATGGTGAAACCCGCCCAGCGTCCGATGGCCCGGTCCGCGTAAGTCGAAAATGAACCGGTATCTGGCTGGGCCACGGCCATCTCGCCCAGCATGCGCATCACCAGAAATACCAGGATCCCGCCCCCCAGATAGGCCAGGATCACCGCGGGTCCGGCCAGCGCGATTTGCTTGCCGGACCCGACAAACAAGGCTGCGCCGATCACGCCCGCGATGGAAATCATCGTCATATGACGCGATTGCAGCCCACCTTTGAGTCCCTCACCCTTAGACATGCTTTCTCCTTAGACCGCAGCCCCGGCATGGGGCGCGTTTTTTTGATTTTTCCGGGGCGGGCCGCACGGCAGGCCCGATGGATGGCGACGCTCAAGCCTTGTCTTCAAGGCCAGCGGGAGCCAGCCCCGCGAGCATCACGTCGATTCGGCGCGGCGCAAGATCCCGCGCTTCACGCCACTCCTTTCGGCGCACGGCGTTGCGGACCAGCGAGCCGCCCAGATACTTGATGGGTTCGGGCGGAAATCGCTTGGCCTTGCGGCCGACCAGGGCGCAGCGGCGCCACTCATCGTGGCGATCCAGCGCAAGGCTGGCCAGGATCCTGCCGCCCAACAGGCTGGGCGCGACGCCATTGCCGCTCCAGCCCACGCCGTAATGGATATGCTCGGTGCCCGCCAAGGTGCCGAAAACGGGCAGGCTGTCATAGGTCCGATCGATCGGACCCGACCACGCATGAGAGACGCGTACGTCGGCAAGCGTGGGATAGGCGCGGCGGAAATCCTGCTCCGCCATCCGGCAGCTTGCTTCGTGGCGGCTGAAGGTGTCGTCAATGGCGCCACCCCAGGAGAGCGCCCCCGTGCCCTTGCCGTATACGATTCGCCCGTCTCTTGTGGTTCGGTAGTACCCGACCATCAACTGGGAATCGGTGATGGCTTCCCCGCCGGTCCAGCCCAGGGAGGCCAGGCGGCCGGGAATGGCCTGCGTCACGACGATGGAACTGTTGACGGGCACGATCAGCCGTGCAATTCCGGGGATGGAGGCCGCCCACGCGTTGGTCGCCAGCACGACGCTTTTTGCCAGGATGGTGCCGCGGGCGCTACGAATCACCGAAGGGCGACCCTGACTCCATTCCAGTACGGGTGTGTGTTCGTGAATCACGATGCCGCGTTCAAGGGCCACCCGGCGCATGCCTCGTACCAGCCGTGCCGGCTGCACCGTGGCGTTGCCGCGTTCGAATACGCCCGCCCTGTGCAAGCGGGACCCGGTGCGACGCGCGACGTCCTCCGGCAGCATGGCCTCGAAGGGATGCGCACCGACCCGCGCGCAGGCCCGGACGGTGCCTTCCCATGACTCGCGTTGCGCGTCGGACGTGGCAGTCCAGAGCCATCCGCCGCGGCGAAAGTGCGCGTCGATGCCATGCCTGCCGCAGAACTGTTCGATGTCATCGATGGCGCGCGCCGAAGCCCGGGCCAGGAACAAGGCATCGTCGACGTCGGCGAAAGCGAGCAGCGTTGCGATTTTGGGCCACCAGGACATGGCCATGCCGCCATTGCGTCCTGAAGCCCCGCCCCCGCAGACGTCCTGCTCCAGGACGACGACTTTGGACTGAGGACTGACCTCCTTGATGGTCAACGCCGTCCACAGACCGACATAGCCGCCGCCGACAATCACGATGTCGGCAGCCTGGCTGCCGGTCAGGGGCGCGCACGCCTGCAAGGCGGGTTCGGCCTCCTGCATCCAGAAGCTGCGTTGCAGAGGGAGCAAGGCAGGCCTTGAACGGCGTGGAGTAAGCATGAGCGAAGCGTCCCTATCCGACTATCGTTTAGGAAAATATATCTACATATTTTCTGTAGGTTGCGATCCTATCCAAGCTGATTTTCACGAAAAATAGGGGCTTTCCCTTATACCTACGGTCCATTCATGAAGGACGAGGTTTATATAATTTATCTATATATATTCTGTATGTCTTACGATGCCAGCGGGTCCGCCACGCTGGCCAAGGGTCCCCGCGCCCTGCATAGGAACTCACTGCATGTCTGAATATCGAATCGGCGACGTCGCGCGTCTCACGGGTACGAACATCTCGACGCTGCGGCTGTGGGAGCAACACGGACTCCTCGTCCCGGCGCGCACCGAAACGGGGCAGCGCATCTATTCAGATGCGGATCTGGCGCGCGTATCCCACATTGTTCGTCTGCGGCAGATCAACGGCCTCAACATGCCTGCAATCCGCCGCGTCCTGGAAGAATCGCAGGCCGCGGCCGGGGCCGTGGCGCCGCCGCCATCCGCTGGTGCGGCCGCCGCCGCGCCTCAGGCCCGCGAAATGGCTGACGCCGTCGCGCTCGGACTGCGCTTTCGCGCCGCGCGTCGACACGCGGATCTGTCGCTGAAAGAAGCGTCGGACGAAACCAGTCTGCCGGTATCCTTCATTTCCACCTTTGAACGGACCGGGCGCGGCGCCACCGTCGCGAGCCTGAAGCTGTTGGCCACCTGTTATGGCACCTCGTTGACCGCCTTGTCGGAAGCGTCGCCCAAGCCATCGCGCAACGCGGCGGAGGTGGTGCGCCGGGGCCACGAAGCGCAAGCTCCGTCTTTCGGCGCCGGCATCCAGATCCTGCAACTGGCTACCAGCCTGCCCTCGCTCGACTGCCAGAAATGGATCCTGGCGCCAGGCGCCCGCAGCGAGGGCGCCTACGCACACCATGGAGAGGAGTGCATACACGTCCTCCGCGGCGAATTCAGCATTACGGTGGATCTGTCTGCGCCCGTGACACTGCATGCCGGAGACAGCATTTCGTTCCTGAGCGCACGGCCTCACTCGTGGAAAGTCGTCGGCGAGGAACCCGTGGAACTGTTCTGGGTCAACACGCCGAAGAGCTTCTGAAGCCCGCAGGGCAGCGCCCCATCATGAAGCCCTAGGCTGAAGCGGCGCGCGCGCGAGCCCTGGCCCGCGCCTGGGCATCGCGGTCCGCCTTGCGCAGGCGTCCCTTGGCCGACAGGCGCATCAAGGTTCCCAGGGCCACCATCAGGCCGATCACTTCGACCAGCGCAGCCGGAATCCACATGGTCAGGCCGCCTATGGTCTGATCGGTCTGGGCCGACATGGCGATGGCCCGGCCGCACAGCTCGAACAGCGGGTAGATATCGCTTTCAGTAAAGGCGATGATGGCCCCCGCCACCATCTGCGGCAGCATCGTCAGCACGGGCGAAATGACGCGGCCGCCCGGCGTCATGGCCGCCGGCGGCGCGGGCCTGCGGTCCAGGATCAGGTTCCAGTACATGAAGCCGCTGATCACCACCGACCAGTTCATCAGGCGATACAGGCGCCAGTCCAGCATGGAATAGAACTGCACCGACGGGATCAGCCAGACGATCACCAGGAAGACGAATAGCGCCGGCACGAAGATCTTGTGGGTCAGCAGCGTCACCGTGGCGCGACCGGCGCCGGTGCGCAGGAAGTCGCGCAGGCGGATGCGCCAGCTCATGGGCAGCCCCGCCCGCATCACCTGCCCCGGGAAAGCCGCCATGACCAGCAGCGGCCCCAGATGGTGCAGCACCAGATGCTGGATGCGATGGATGAAGAACATGCGCTCGGCGTAGTAGTCCAGCCGGGTATGCATGGACAGGTACAGCAGCACCATGCCGGTCCAGAACAGGATGCGGCGGGCGACGGTCACGTGATGGACTTTTTGGCCGCGCACGAACAGTGCGATGGCCACCAGGAAGGAGGCCACCAGCGTGGGAGAGAACTCCCAGGGTATGAGCCATTCGAGACTATCCATGCAAACCATCCGGAAAACGTCGGGGCTGTACGAGGACGGGCGCCATGCGCCGCACCCGCCGATTGTAGTTGACCCCGGCCCGCCCTGCCCCGGCGCTCAGAAACGGTGTGAAATGCCCGTGCCCACGCGCGTGGTGTGGGAATGGGCAGGATCGAACTGGTCGTCCAGCGTGTAGTTCGACACATAGCCGGTAAAGGCATAGAGCGTCGTGCGCGGGGACAGGCCGTAGGTATAGCCCAGAGTCATCACCTGCGCATTGCGCGCCGTCATGCCGTTGTCCCAATGCCAGTCCGGCCGCGCCAGCGACCATTGCAGCAGCACCGTGCCCGGCCCCACCGGCACGCTGGCGCCGACCAGCCAGGCGTTGACCGTGCCGCCGCGCACGAAGGCGGCCGGTCCCAGGCCCATGCCCAGGCCGTCCGGATCGCCGCCGTCCAGCCCGACGTCGCCGTTGCGTTGGCGCGACCAGGCCAGGGACAGCTTCAGCACCTCGAAATCATACGAGGCGCCCAACTGCACCGCCTGCGGCCGGCCATTGCTGCCCGGCGGGGCTTCGGCCAGGCGCAATTGGTCCCAGGTGGCGACCGCCAGCAAGGGGCCGTCCTCATATTTCAGCCCCAGGCTGAGGGCGCGGTTATTGTTGGCGGTACGGAAGCGGCTGCGGTCGTCGGCGTCGAAGGAATAGCCGATGCCGGCCTGAAAGCCCTGCCAGACCGGCGTGTAGTAATTGACCAGGTTACTGAACTGGTAGTTGTCGGACGCCTTGAACGTGGCGCCCATCCCCATTTCCTTCCAGGAGGCGATTTCCAGGGAATTGCCGTAGACCTGGCCTATGGTGTGCTGACGACCCAGCCGCAAGTCGCCGTAGCTGTCATGGGCCAGGCCCACCCAGGCGGCGTAGTTGAAGAGGCGATCATCGTCGGCCCGCTTGCCCGACGAGGGATCGAAGCCGCTTTCCAGCTGGAAGCGGGCGTTCCAGCCGCCGCCCATGTCTTCCGCCCCCGTCATGCCCCACAGCGAGTCGGTCAAGCCGCCGTTGAGCAGCCCGCTATGGCTGCCCTGCCCCGACACCTTGGTGACGGCCACGCCCGCGTCGACCACACCGTACAACGACAGCCCCTGTGCGGTATCGGCGCCGCGCGCCGCCAGGGGAAGAGCCAGGCCGGCCGCCATCAGCGCGGCAAAAGTAGCGATTCTCATGCGTTTCTCCTGATTGCGCGGCGGGCATGCGCCCGCCGCGGTCCTCATCTACTTATTGCCAGCCATAACGGCGGACCCAGATTCCCTTCAACAACTGCGTCAGCGTGCAGTAGGCCAACAGGATGCCCACCAGCCAGGGGAAATAGCTCCATGGCAGCGGCTGCAGCTGGAGGTATTCCGCCAGCGGCGAGAACGGCAGCAGCAGCCCCATCGCCACCACCATCAAAGTCATGCCCATCAGCGGCCAGGCGGCGCGGCTTTGCAGGAACGGGATCTTGCGCGTGCGGATCATATGGACGATGAGCGTCTGCGACAGCAAGCCTTCGACGAACCAGCCCGACTGGAACAGGGTCTGGTGTTCCGGTGCATTGGCCTGAAATACGTACCACATGAGCGCATACGTAGCGATATCGAATATGGAACTGATCGGACCGAAAAACACCATGAAGCGGCCCAGGCCGTCAGGGTCCCACTGCTGGGGCTGCTTCAACAGCTCTTCGTCGACATTGTCGAACGGAATCGCCGTCTGGGAAATGTCGTACATCAAGTTCTGCACCAGCAGATGGATGGGCAGCATCGGCAGAAACGGCAGGAAGGCGCTGGCCACCAGGACCGAGAAAACGTTGCCGAAGTTCGAGCTGGCCGTCATCTTCAGGTACTTGAGCATGTTGCAGAAGGTCTTGCGGCCTTCGATGACGCCGTCCTCCAGCACCATCAGGCTCTTTTCCAGCAGGATGATGTCGGCCGCCTCTTTCGAGATATCGACCGCCGAATCCACCGAAATGCCCACGTCCGCCGCCCGCAGGGCCGGGGCATCGTTGATGCCGTCGCCCATGAAGCCCACGGTGTTGCCCTGGGCCCGCAGGCTGTGCACGATGCGCTCCTTGTGGGCTGGCGTCAGGCGCGCGAACACATTGGCCTCGCGCACGGCCGCGGCCAGTTGCGCCTCGTCCATCGCCTCGATCTCGGCGCCCAGGTAGACCTTGCGCACCTCGAAATCCACCTCGCGGCAGACCTTCTGGGTTACCAGCTCGACGTCGCCCGTCAGCACCTTTACTTCGATGCCGGAGTTCCTGAGCGCCTTGAGCGCGGGAGCGGTGGATTCCTTGGGAGGATCCAGGAAAGCCATGTAGCCGACCAGCACCAGGTCGGACTCGTCGGCCACGCCATAGGTTTGCTGGGTCGGCGGCATTTCCTTGACCCCTACCGCGATGACGCGCAGGCCGTCACGGTTCAGGTCCGCCGTCACGCGGCGGATATCGGCCCGGCGGGCATCGGTCAGCAGATGTTCTTCGTGGCCCACGCGCAGGCGGGTGCAGGCCGACAGCATTTCTTCCAGCGCGCCCTTGCAGATCAGTTCGTGGTGCTCGCGGCCGTTCTCGGTCTCGTTCACCACCACCGACATGCGGCGCCGGGAAAAGTCGAAGGGGATTTCGTCGACCTTGCGGTACTTCGCCGCCAGATCGAGCTTGCGCTCGACCTCGGCGTGCTGCAGCACCGCCACGTCCAGCAGGTTCTTCAAGCCGGTCTGGTAGTAGCTGTTGAGATAGGCGTAGGCCAGCACATCGTCGCTGCTGGCGCCATACACATCCGTGTGGCGTTCCAGCACGATGCGATCCTGGGTCAGGGTGCCGGTTTTGTCGGTGCACAGCACGTTCATCGCGCCCAGGTTCTGGATGGCATCCAGCCGCTTGACCACCACCTTGCGGCGCGACATGCGCACCGCCCCCTTGGCCAGCGTGGCCGTGACGATCATGGGCAGCATTTCGGGCGTCAGGCCCACGGCGATGGCCAGCGCGAACAACAATGCCTCCATCCAGTCGCCTTTGGTAAAGCCGTTGATCAGCATGACGATGGGTGCCATGACCAGCATGAAGCGGATCAGCACCCAGCTCACCCGGTTGATGCCTTGCTGGAACTGGGTCGGGGCTCGGCTGGTCTGCGTGACGCGCCCGGCCAGCTGGCCGAAATAGGTGCGCGAGCCGGTGGCCACCACCATGGCGCTGCCGGAGCCGCTGACCACGTTGGTGCCCATGAACGCCATGTTCTCCAGTTCCAGCGCGTTGGCGGTGTCCGTGCGCTGCGTGGCGTATTTTTCGACGGGCAGGGATTCGCCCGTCAGCGCGGCTTGCGCGATGAACAGGTCCTTGGCGCCCAGGATGCGGCAGTCGGCGGGAATCATGTCGCCGGCGGACAGGAGCACCACGTCGCCCGGCACCAGTTCCGTCAGCGGCGCCTCCACCTGGCGCGAGCCGCTGACATGCAGCGTCACGCCAAAAAAGCGGCGGGCGTCGCCTTCGGCCTGGGTGGCGGGATCGCTGCGCAGCACGGTGGCGGTGTTCTGCACCATGGCCTTGAGCGACTCGGCGGCGCGGCTGGAGCGCTGCTCCTGCGCAAAGCGCAACACGGTGGAGATGAGCACCATGGCGCCGATGATGAACACCGCCGTCCAGGACTGGTCGTCCGGGACGGCCATGTGCACGTCGGTAAGCCAGGACAGCGCCGCCAGCGCGGTCAGGAGCAGGTTGAACGGATTGCGGTAGGACAGCCAGAGATGGGCAGGCCAGGAGAGCGGCTTTTCATGGTCGACCTCGTTGGCGCCGTAGCGTTCGCGCGCGGCCTGTGCCTGGGCTTCCGACAGCCCGCCGCGGCTGCTGCCGAACAGCGCGAACACGGCGCCGAAGTCCATGCGCGACAGGTCCAGCATCTGGCGGTTGGCGTGGCGCGCGGTGTCGGAGGCTGCGGCGGCGGCCGCCGCGCCTTGTTCCGGCAGGGGCGAGCGGCGGAAGTGCCTTGCGGTTTGCCGCAGGCCGGCCGCGGACGTAAAGAAGGACTTGAGGAACTTGAACATGGGAGTGCTCCGGTTGTACGTATCGTTGTCGGAGACACGGACGACCCTGCCCGCCGCGCCCGCGCGCAGGCAGCAGCAGGCCGCGGCTTTCGCGCAGAAAGCCGTCAAGCCGCCGCGTACAGGCGTGCGCAGGCGCCGGAGCAATGTTGCCGGTGTCCGGATCGCATGAAATGCGCCGGGTGCGGAAAACGGAAGGGAGCTAGCGGGGGAATCGATACCGGCGGCAAGGGCGCACAAGGTGTGGGCCAGGCCGGGGATTCTTGGCTGCGGACTCCGTACGGGCCAGGATGACTATCCTGCCTGTCGGCTCGCAGCGAGTAGACAGATCAGACAGGCATGCCGGCGCCGCGCACTGGGCGCAATCGAGGCTCGGGGTCTAAGGCACTAGGCATGATCTCTCCTGTGGAATGAATCGGCTGCCGTCAGGCCAGCGCGGCTTGCGCGGCGGCTTGCGTGGCTTGCGCGCCGAAATGGACGTGGCGCACGGCGGGATTGGCGCTCAGGCGGCGCGCCTGCGACATCAATTCGCCGCGCAGCTCCGGCGGGCAATTGACGGTGATGCAGGCCGATGCCATGCCAGGATCCCGGCCCTGGTCGATCTGCACTTGCGAGACATCCAGGCCGGCGGCGCTGAAGTCCAGGCAGATCTGCTTGCGCAAGGCGCCCAGCTCGTCGCGCGGACAGATGACCGTCAGGCGCGAAGTGCCGCGGCGGCGGCCCAGGGCGGTGGCGCGGTCCACGCCGGCGCGGCGTAGGAACAAGTCGAAGAAACGCATAACGACCTCCATTGCAAGAATGGGGAGCGTGATCGCGAATACGCGCGCACTCGCGCGGCGCTCGGCGGACTGGCACGGGCAAACGTGCACGAACGCTGACGCTGCGGATGGCGGCGGTTCTGGCGGTTTACGTTGGGGAGGTTCCCGGCAAGCCGCTGGCTTGCGCGATTGCCCGGGCTTGCGCCTGGAGCTTGGGATACAACCGCAACCTGTTCAACAGGCTGCGGCAGACGGAGTTCTGCGTGGACCTGTTAAACAGCGACGTCGATGCAAGATCGACTACTTTCGCCGGAATCGGTATTCACGAAGACTGCTCCTGGGATGGATAACAGGCAGGATTTTACGCGGGTTTCCACTTATGGACAAGGTTTTTGCCGCTAAATCGGACTTGAATGCCGCAAAAACCGGCGCGGGGCCGCAGCCCCGCGCGCAAACCACTGTCAGACGTAGAAATGCCAGCCCAGATAGGCGGCGAACACCGCATACAACCCGCCCACCGCCGACAAAGCCGGCACGCTCATGGCTGAACGGCGGAAACGCAACCACAGGAGACCGATAGACAACATCGTGAACAGACCAGCCGCCAGCAAGGGCGCGTCCAGCAGCCACGGCGTCATGAAAATCCCCAGCGCGCTGGGAATGGTCGCCTGGATCATCATGGCGCCCGAGATGTTGGCCAGCGCCAGCCGCTCCTTGCCCTGGCGCACCCAGATCAGCGCGTTCATGATTTCCGGCAACTCGGTCGCCACCGGCGCCAGCAACAGGGCGGCAACGTGCGGCGACGCGCCCATGGCTACGCCCAACAACTCGATCTGATTCACGAACACATGCGATGCGCCGGCGATGACCACCAAGGCCAGCAGCGTCTGCGCGACTGCCCAAAACATGGCCGGGTCTTCATCGCGGGGGCGCAGCTTCAGCGGTTCCAGTTCCTCGGCATCCAGGCTGGCCTCGTCGCGGCTGAGTTCGCGCTTGACGTAGAGGCCGTAGGTGGCCAGGAACAGGATGCCCAGCCAGGGCTTCCAGGCAAAGGCCAGCAGACCCAGGCCCACCTTGAAGATGAAGATGCCCATGAACCAGGCTTGGTCGCGGGCCAGCCGGCGCTGGTCCGCGTTGATACAGTCCGCCTGCGTGGCCTGCCCGCGCCGAGCGCGCCACAGGGCCAGGCCGACCACCGCGTACGCCAGTGTCGCCAGCACCAGCGGGCCGCCCATGGCCGCGCCGACGCCTATGTCTTTTTGCTCAGGGGTTTCGCCGAACACGACGGCCATGAAGGTCACCGCGCTTTCCGGCAAGGCGGTGCCGAACGCGGCAAGCACGGTGCCGGTGGCGGTGGCGCCGAGCTGAAAGCGATGGCCGACCCATTCAACGCCATTTACGAAATATTCGCAGGCGAAGTAGATCACTGCCGCTGACAGGAAAAACAGGAACAGGGTGAGAAACATATAGGCGAGCCGGACGAGCAGAAACCAATTGGCGCGACGTCGCGGCTCGCCCGGCTGGGGTGAACGCAACGCGGCCAAAGGTCTCGCCTGGCTGGTCCATGCGGCGGGCTTGCCGACATGCATGGAACCGCTACTAGCGCCATGGAGTTCTAGCGGCTGCTGCGCAGCGCTGAACCACCAAGTCTGTTGACGCTAGCTCCTTTGAGGGGACAAAGGATGGCTACTCCCCAATGACAGAGCGGCGATTGTAGCAGCTTGCCCATCGGTATCCAGTGAATTCCGCGCAGGCCGCGTGGGCTGTTGCATCCGGGGGATGGCGGGTAAAGTAAACGGCATCCTCACCCTGCCGGGGTTCGCGCCCCAGTCCGCCATGAGCCTGCCTCCCGACGACATTGCCCCCTACGCCGCACGGCGCCAACGCCTGATGGAGCAGATGCGCGCCGATGGCGGCGGCATCGCCATACTGGCGACCGCCCCAGAGGCCACGCGCAACCGCGACGCGGAGTATCCGTACCGGCACGACAGCGATTTTTTCTACCTGACCGGGTTCACCGAACCCGGTGCCTGGCTGGTGCTGAGCGCGGGTGCGACCGACCGCGCCATACTGTTCTGCCGCCCGCGTCACATCGAACATGAAATCTGGGAAGGCAAGCGTTTCGGCCCCGAAGCGGCGGCAGCGCATTTCGGCTTTGACGACGCGCATCCGCTCGATGCGCTGGACGAGCTGATGCCCGCGCTGCTGCAGGACCACGCCACCCTGTACGCGCCCTTGGCGGGCGACAAGCGCAGCGACGGCCGCCTGCACCGCTGGCTGGCCGCGGCGCGCGAAGCCAGCCGCGGCGGCCATGCGCCGCCCTCCCGCCAGCAGGACGTCCGCGCCCTGCTGGCCGAAATGCGGCTGATCAAGGACGCCACCGAAATCGCGGCGATGCGGCGCGCGGCCAAGATCTCCGCCGGCGCGCATGTGCGCGCGATGCGCGTCGCCCGTGCCGGCATGCGGGAGTACGAGATCGAAGCCGAACTGCTGTACGAGTTCCGCCGCCACGGCGCGCAATCGGTCGCCTACAACAGCATCGTGGCCGCGGGCGCCAACGCCTGCGTGCTGCATTACCCGGCTGGCGAGGCGACGCTGCGCGACGGCGATCTGGTGCTGATCGACGCGGGCTGCGAGGTCGACAGCTATGCCAGCGACATCACCCGGACCTTTCCCGTGAACGGCCGCTACAGCGGTCCGCAACGCGCCCTGTACGATCTGACGGTGGCCGCGCAGGATGCCGCCGCCCAAGCCACGGCGCCGGGCCGCAGCTTCAACGACAGCCACCAGGCCGCCCTGCGGGTGCTGGCGCAAGGCATGCTGGACCTGAAGCTCTTGAAGGGTTCCCTGGACGGCGTGCTGGAATCCGGCGACTACAGCCGCTTCTACATGCACCGCACCGGCCACTGGCTGGGCCTGGACGTGCACGACGTGGGCGACTACCGCCAGCCCGGCCCGGCCCATGGCGCCGAACGGCCCTGGCGCAAGCTGGAAGCGGGCATGATGCTGACGATCGAGCCCGGCATCTACGTGCGGCCCGCCGACGACGTTCCCGAGGCGTACTGGAACATCGGTATCCGTACCGAGGACGATGCGCTGGTCACCGACGAAGGCTGTGAACTCATCACCCGCGGCGTGCCGGTGCAGGCCGGGGAAATCGAAGCGCTGATGCGCGAATAGGCAGGCAACGCGCCTGGCCCGCGCTAGAAGACGTAGCCGTCCAGCCAGCCCATGGCGATCCAGGTATAGACCACCACCATGGCGATGGCGAACATCGAGACGATGGCGCCGACCAGGCAGGCCAGGATGGCGACCAGCACCGGCCCCCAGCCGGTCCGGGTCGGCCTGCCCAGGCCGTCGTTATAGAGACGGTCGAATTTCTCGTCCGGCATCAGCGAGAACACCGCGCTCTCGATGAAGCCGTCGACCATGGGAATGAACACCAGGAAGAAAGCGGGGTTGTCGTACCAGACGGGATAGAAACTGAACGCGCAGAACAGGCTGACCAAGGTGTACGCGGTCACCAGCCAGGCGTGGCGCCGGCCCAGATACCACCAATGCGCCCCCACCGCCCCGAACAGGCAGGCCAGCAGCCCTACCGCGACTTTGCCGCGCGGGCGGCGGGCGGTAACGGCGGACAGCGGAGAGGAAGCCTGGAGCTGCGTCATATCGATCGACCGGAAAGGGAACCACGGCGCCAAGACGCGCCGGCTGCTGCGGATTGTAGTGGACGGTTAAAATCCGGGCATGACTTCATCCGCCTTCGACATAGCGATACTCGGCGCGGGCCCGGTGGGCCGGGTGCTGGCCCTGATGCTGGCCCGCGTGGCGCCGGACCCGGCGCGCATCGCGCTGCTTGCAAGCAGCGCGCCCGCTCCGGCCGCGCCGTCGGCGGCGGTGCCCGCCACGGATCCCCGCGTACTGGCCATGAACCACGGCAGCCGGGTGCTGCTGGAATCGCTGCATGCCTGGCCCGAGCGCTCGGCCGACATCCGCAACATCCATGTGTCGCAACGCGGCAGGCTCGGACGCACCCTGATCCAGAACACCGATTTCGGCGTGCCGCAGCTGGGCAGCGTGGTCGCCTATTCCGGCCTGCACGCCAAGCTGGATGAATGCGTGGCCGCCTGTGGCGTCACCGTGCTGCAGGGCCCGCCCGCCCGGATCGGCCGGCAGGATGCGGACGGCGTGCGCGTCGAACAAGGCGACGCGACGCTGCTGTGCCAGGTCGCCGTGCAATCCGACGGCGCGGGCGCGACCGACCTGCGCCGCGACTACGACCAGCACGCCGTGCTGACCACCGCCCACGCCACCCTGCCGCGCCGCGGCTGGGCCTGGGAACGCTTCACCGCCGAAGGGCCGTTGGCGCTGCTGCCGCACCCGCAGACCCCGGACGCCTATTCGGTGGTCTGGTGCAGCGCCCCCGAACGCGCCGCCGAACTGGCCGCGCTGGACAACGCCGCCTTTTCGCGGGCGCTGTCCGCAGCGTTCGGCGACCGCCTGGGACGGCTGTCCAGCCAGGCGCCGCGGCATGTCTTTCCGCTGGCGCTCAGCGCCCGCCGCGCCCAGGTGCACGGCCGCGTGGCGGCTATCGGCAATGCGGCGCAGACCCTGCATCCGGTCGCGGGCCAGGGCCTGAACCTGGGCCTGCGCGACGCGGCCCGCCTGGCCCAGACCCTGGGCGGCTGGCTGGCCCATCCCGACGCCAATCCCGGGGCCGCCCTGGCGGAATTCGCCGGCGCGCGCCACCTGGACCGCTTCATCACCGCCGGCCTGACCGATCTGATGCCCCGCATCTTTTCGACCGGCCTGGCGCCGGTAGAGCACGCCTGCGGCCTGGCCTTATTGGGGATGGATCTGGCGTCCCCTCTGCGCGCGCCGCTGGCGCAGCATTTGCTGCAGGGTTTTCGCGCCTGAATTCCACCCGTTCCGTCCCGATAAAAGGGGCGGATTGTCTGTTTTCGCCTTCCTCTGTTACGAATTGTTCTCCCGGTGACAAAGGGGGTGCGATCGAGCCGGTTAAAATGTGAGCATGCGCATAGGTCAATGGACCCTACCCAACAACGTGCTGGTCGCGCCCATGGCGGGCGTGACGGACCGTCCTTTCCGCCAGCTTTGCAAGAAGCTGGGGGCGGGCTATGCCGTGTCGGAAATGGCCGCCAGCAATCCCAAGCTATGGGATAGCGTCAAAACCTCCCGGCGCCTGAACCACGACGGCGAGATCGCCCCCATTTCCGTGCAGATCGCCGGCGCCGACCCCGCCATGATGGCGGAGGCGGCGGTGTTCAACGCCAGCAAGGGCGCCCGGATCATCGACATCAACATGGGCTGCCCGGTCAAGAAGGTCTGCAACGTGGCCTCCGGGTCGGCGCTGCTGCGCCATGAAGACCAGATCGCCCGCATCCTGGACGCGGTGGTGGGCGCCTGCGCGCCCCTGGACGTGCCAGTGACGCTGAAGACCCGTACCGGCTGGGACCGCGAAAGCCGCAATGCTTTGCGGGTGGCGAAAATGGCTGAAAACGCCGGCATCGCTGCCCTGACCCTGCATGGGCGCACCCGCGCCGACCTCTATACGGGGGAGGCGGAATATGACACTATCCGCGCCGTCAAGGCCGAGCTGAAAATCCCCGTTGTCGCCAACGGAGATATCACGACGCCCGAAAAAGCCAAGCACGTCCTGGATTACACTGGCGCCGACGCGGTCATGATCGGCCGGGCGGCTCAAGGCCGTCCCTGGATTTTCCGCGAAATCGACCACTACCTGCGCACGGGCGAAACACTGGCCCCTCCCTCCTATGGGGAAATGCGCGAGCTGCTGCTCGAACATCTCGACGACCACTACCGGTTCTATGGCGAGCACACCGGCGTACGCACGGCGCGCAAGCACATAGGCTGGTATCTGGACGGCCTGCCGGGCGCGGATTCGTTCTGCGCCCGCATGAATCTGATCGACAACACCCGCGACCAGTGGCGGGCCGTGTCGGACTGGTTCGATCTCATCTCGCGCGACGGCGGACCCCATCCGGCGCCAGTCGCAGAAGCCCTGCTGGCGGCATAACCGCCTCAACACCAACATAAAAATATCTGTACTCAAATGAGCAAGAAAGATGTCCTGGAAGAATGCGTGCGCGCCAGCCTGGAGCGCTATTTCGAAGACTTGGGCGAATCCGAACCCCACGACATGTGGGACATGGTGATGCGCTGCGTGGAGCGCCCGGTGCTGGAAGTGGCGCTGGAACGCTCGGGCGGCAACCAGTCGCGGGCATCCGAAATGCTGGGCATCACTCGCAACACCCTGCGCAAGAAGTTGCTGGCGCACAATATCCAGGTATAGCTTTCGCGCGCGGGCGGCAGGCGCATCGCGCCGCCCGCTCCCCCCAGATTTCCCATCCGACCTGAACGAGAAAGGCGCTCCCGCCCCACTCCCGTCCCTCACCATGAAAATCGAAACCGCCCTGCTTTCGGTGTCCGACAAGACCGGCATCGTTGAATTTGCCCGCGCCCTGGCCGCGCGCGGCGTGCGCCTGCTGTCCACCGGCGGCACCGCCAAGCTGCTGGCCGACTCCGGCCTGACCGTCACCGAAGTGGCGGCCCACACGGGTTCGCCCGAAATTCTCGATGGCCGCGTCAAGACGCTGCACCCGAAGATCCATGGCGGCCTGCTGGCGCGCCGCGACAGCGCCGAGCACATGGACACCATCAAGGCGGCGGGCATCGACCGTATCGACATGCTGGTGGTCAACCTGTATCCGTTCCGCGAAACCGTGGCCAAGCCGGACTGCACCTTCGCCGACGCCGTCGAAAACATCGACATCGGCGGCCCGGCCATGCTGCGCGCGGCGGCCAAGAACCACGGCACCGAAGCCGGCGGCGTCACGGTGGTGATCGACCCCGTGGACTACTCGCGCGTGCTGTCGGAAATGGACAAGGGCGGCAACACCTCCTACGGCCTGCGCCTGGCGCTGGCCTCCAAGGTCTACGCCCACACCGCCGCCTACGACGGCGCCATCGCCGCCTACCTGACCAGCCTGGTCGACGCCGAGCCCAAGCAGGAAGCCGTGCCGGCCCGCAACGAATGGCCCGGCACCCTGACCCTGCAGGTCAAGCAGGAGCAGGCCCTGCGCTACGGCGAGAACCCGCACCAGACCGCCGCCTTCTACGTCGACGCGCAGCGTCAGGCCGGCCTGCTGGGCAACTACCGCCAGTTGCAGGGCAAGGAACTGTCCTACAACAACATCGCGGACGCCGACGCCGCCTGGGAATGCGCGCGCAGCTTCGAAGCGCCCGCCTGCGTCATCGTCAAGCACGCCAACCCCTGCGGCGTGGCGGTCGCGGCCGACACGCTGGGCGCCTACCAGCAAGCCTTCAAGACCGACCCGACCTCGGCCTTCGGCGGCATCATCGCCTTCAACCGTCCGGTCGACGCCGCCACGGCCGAAGCCGTCAGCGCGCAGTTCCTGGAAGTGCTGCTGGCGCCCGCCTATGACGGCGCGGCGCTGGCCATCCTGGCCGCCAAGAAGAACGTGCGCGTGCTGGAAGTGCCGATGGGCACGGGACAGAACGCCTTCGACATCAAGCGCGTGGGCGGCGGCTGGCTGGTGCAGAGCCCGGACGCCTACAACGTGCCGCGCGACGCGCTCAAGGTGGTCAGCAAGCGCCAGCCCACTGAAGCTGAAATGAACGACCTGGCATTCGCCTGGAAGGTCGCCAAGTACGTCAAATCCAACGCCATCGTGTTCGTGGGCGGCGGCATGACCCTGGGCGTGGGCGCCGGCCAGATGAGCCGCATCGATTCGGCCCGCATCGCCTCGATCAAGGCGGAGAACGCCGGCCTGACCCTGAAGGGCTCGGCCGTGGCGTCGGATGCCTTCTTCCCGTTCCGCGACGGCCTGGACGTAGTGGTGGCGGCGGGCGCGACCTGCGTGATCCAGCCGGGCGGCAGCATGCGCGACGACGAAGTCATCGCCGCGGCCGACGAGCACGGCATCGCCATGGTGCTGACCGGCACCCGTCACTTCCGCCACTGATGCGCGTCCTCGGCATCGATCCCGGCTTGCGCCGCACCGGCTTCGGTGTGATCGATGCCGACGGCCCGCGGCTGCGCTATGTGGCCAGCGGGACCATCGTGGTCCCGCCGGCGCTGGCGCTGTCCGAACGCCTCAAAGTCATCCTGGACAATCTGCGCCAGGTGGCGCGCGACACGCAACCCGACGTGGCCGCGCTGGAAATCATCTTCCTGAACACCAACCCCGCTTCTACCCTGCTGCTGGGCCAGGCGCGCGGCGCCGCGCTGTGCGCGCTGGCCGACAGCTCGCTGTCCGTGCACGAGTACACCGCCCTGCAGATCAAGAAAGCCGTGGTCGGCACCGGCCGCGCTGCCAAGGAGCAGGTGCAGATGATGGTGCAGCACCTGCTGGCGCTGGACGGCGCGCCCGCGCCAGACTCGGCCGACGCGCTGGCCTGCGCCATCTGCCATGCCCACGTCGGCCCCATGCAGGACAAGCTGGAACGCCTGGGCGCGAGCTTGCGCATGGGCGGCAAGACCCGCATCCGCAACGGCCGCCTGGTCGGCTGACCGCCTGATTCACCGCGATTTGCCGCAGGGCGGGACCGGTTCCCGCCGATTGCGCGCCCGCGCGTATAGAATCCCCGCATCCGCCGCGCATTCAGCGGTCTCACCATTGCCAGGCCACCATCACCATGATCGGACGCATCACCGGAACCCTGATCGAAAAACTCCCGCCCACCATCTGTGTGGACGTGGGCGGTCTGGGCTATGACATCGACGTGCCCATGAGCACGCTGTATTCGCTGCCCGACACCGGCGCCCGCGTCACGCTCTACACGCACCTGACGGTGCGCGAAGACGCCCACATCCTGTATGGCTTCGCGTCGGCCGGCGAGCGCAGCGCATTCCGCGAACTGATCAAGGTCAGCGGCATCGGCGCGCGCACCGCGTTGTCGGTGCTGTCGGGCCTGTCGGTGGCGGATCTGGCCCAGGCCATCACCTTGCAGGAATCGGGCCGCCTGACGCGCGTGCCCGGCATCGGCAAGAAGACCGCCGAACGCCTGCTGCTGGAAATGCGCGGCAAGCTGGGCGCGGACATCGGTGCGTCGCCGCACGCGGCGCCCGACAACCAGTCGGACATCCTGAACGCGCTGCTGGCGCTGGGCTACTCAGAGAAGGAATCGCTGTCGGCGCTGAAGACCCTGCCGGAAGGCGTGGGCGTGTCCGACGGCATCAAGCAGGCCTTGAAGGCGCTGGTGCGCTGAGCCAGGCTTACAGGTAGCGCGGCGCCACGGCTTCCAGGCCGGTCGGCACCACATGCAGTTCGGGCGCTATCGGTCCGGTACAGATGTTGTCGCGGCGCAGGGAATCCAGGTTGTCGCGCGACATCAGCGGCGTGCCGGGCAGACACTCGAACAGCCGGGCCTGCATGCGGCCCACGCCCATCGGCATGCTGACGACCGGGCGGGGATGGCCGCCCCAGGCGGCGCACAGCCGGGCGATCTCGCCCAGCGTGTAGACCTGGGGGCCGCCCAGTTCGTAGGTCTTGCCGCAGGTATGCGTATTGCCCAGCGCCGACACGATGGCGGCGACCACATCGCCCACATAGACCGGCTGCATGCGCACGTGCGCGCCCGCCAGCGGCAGCGCCGGCAGCCAGCGCGCCAGGCCGGCGAACATATTGGTGAATTTGTCGTCGGGGCCGAAGACCACCGAAGGCCGGAATATGGTCCAGCCGCCGTCCTGCCAGCCCTGCAATTCCTGCTTGATGGCGGCTTCACCGTCGCCCTTGGAGCGCTGGTACATGCTGTCGCCATTGGAATCGGCGCCCAGCGCGCTGACGTGCAGCAAGCGGCGCACGCCCTGCCGGCGGCAGGCTTGCGCGATGCGCTGCGGCAGCAGCACGTGCGCCCGCGCAAAGGCCGAGCCATAGGGCCGGCCGGCGTTGCCGTGCAGAATGCCGACCAGGTTGACGACCGCGTCGCAACCTTGCGCCAGGCTGTCCAGCGTGGCGTCGTCATGCACGTCGCATTCGAGCAGGGTAACGGTGGGGAGAATCTGCAGGTCGCGCCCGCGGCTGTAGAGCCGGGTGGGCACGACGATCTGATGTTGATCCGCGGAAAGCCGCGCTACCAGATGACGGCCGATGAAACCGGTGCCGCCGATGACAAGGATACGCATGTCGCAGCCCCTGTTCGTCAGGATTCAGTCCCGATTCTGCCTTGCACACGCGACAACCGCAAGCGCGCATCGGCGGCCCCGGAATGGGACCGCCCGCCGGTATCAGGCCGCCAGCAGCTTGGCGTAGACCGGAAGATCGACGTTGCCGCCGCTGATGATGACGCCGACCCGCGCACCGCGCACCGGCACCACGTTCTGCATGACGGCGGCCGCGCCCAGGCAGCCGGTGGGTTCGACCACCATCTTCATCCGTTCGGCGAAGAAACGCATGGTGGTGACCAACTGTTCGTCGGTCACCGTGACGATGTCGCGCACATGCTTCTGGATGAGCGGGAAGGTCAGGTTACCCAAGTGCGTCGTGGCGGCGCCGTCGGCCAGGGTCTTGGGCGCAGGAATTCGGACGATTTCACCCTTGCGCAAGGACTGCTGGCCGTCGTTGCCCGCCTCGGGCTCGACGCCGTAGACCAGGCAGCGCGGGCTCAGCGCGTAGGCGGACAGCGCCGATCCCGACAGCAGGCCGCCGCCGCCCAGGCAGACGAACAGGTAGTCCAGCTCGCCCACTTCCTCGAACAGTTCCTTGGCGGCGGTGCCCTGGCCGGCGATCACGTCTTCGTGATCGTAGGGCGGGATCAGGGCGGCGCCGGTTTCCGCCTGGATGCGGCGGGCGATTGCTTCGCGGTCCTCGGTGTATCGGTCATAGGTGACGATCTTGCCGCCGTAGCCCTCGGTGGCCGCGCGCTTGGCGGCCGGCGCATCCAGCGGCATGATGATGGTGGCCTGCACGCCCTGCAACTTGGAGGCCAGGGCGATGGCCTGCGCATGGTTGCCCGACGAGAACGTCACCACGCCCGCGGCGCGCTGTTCAGGCGTCAGGCGCGCAATGGCGTTGTAGCCGCCGCGGAACTTGAAGGCGCCCATGCGCTGGAAGTTCTCGCACTTGAAGAAGACCGACGCGCCGCTGATCGCGTCGGCGGTGGCCGAGGTCAGTACGGGCGTGCGGTGCGCGTTGCCGGCCAGGCGCTCGCTGGCGCGCACGACATCATCATAGGTGGGCAATTCGGGCTGCATGGGATGGGGGTCCTTTGATCGCGAAGGGAAATCAAAACCTTCGGATGATAAACCCGTAGCGCAGTCCCGGCGCCGATTGGGCGCCGTTCGACGCGCGCGCCCTGTCCGATCGAGGCCCGTCGCCTACTTGCCGAAGAGGTCGCCGGAGCCTGTCGTGGTGCCTGCGGGCGGGGTCAGCCCCAGATGGCGCCAGGTAGTCAGCGTGGCGGTGCGGCCGCGCGGCGTGCGTTGCAGATAGCCGTGCTGGATCAGATAGGGCTCGATCACGTCTTCGATGGTGTCGCGCTCTTCGCCGATGGCGGCGGCCAGGCTGTCGACGCCGACCGGGCCACCGTCAAACTTGTGGATGATGGCCTCGAGCAGCTTGCGGTCCATCAGGTCCAGACCCTGCGGATCCACCTCCAGCATGGCCAGCGCGCGGCCGGCGACCTCGGCGTCGATGGTGCCGCCGGCCTTGACCTCGGCGTAGTCGCGCACCCGGCGCAGCAGCCGGTTGGCGATGCGCGGCGTGCCGCGGGCGCGCCGCGCGACTTCCGCCGCGCCCTCCGGCGTGATGGCGGCGTTCAAAAGGCCGGCGCTGCGAGTGACGATGTGGCCGAGATCGGCGGCGTTATAGAACTCCAGGCGCGACACGATGCCGAAGCGGTCGCGCAAGGGATTGGTCAGCATGCCGGCGCGGGTGGTGGCGCCGACCAGGGTGAAGGGCTGCAGGTCCAGCTTCACGCTGCGCGCTGCGGGCCCTTCGCCGATCAGGATGTCGATCTGGAAATCCTCCAGCGCCGGATAGAGGATTTCCTCGACCACGGGCGACAGGCGGTGGATTTCGTCGATGAACAGGACGTCGTTCTTTTCCAGGTTGGTCAAGAGTGCCGCCAGGTCGCCCGGACGTTCCAGCACCGGGCCGGAAGTCTGGCGCAGCTGCACGCCCATTTCATGCGCAATGATGTGGGCCAGCGTGGTCTTGCCCAGGCCTGGGGGACCGAACAGCAGCACGTGGTCCAGGGCTTCGCCGCGTTTCTTGGCCGCGGCGATGAAGATCTCTAGCTGTTCGCGGGCGCGGTGCTGGCCGACATACTCCTGCAGCGCCTTGGGCCGCAGGGCGCGTTCGATCGACTCCTCGTTGGGCGACACCGGCTGCGGCGCCACGATACGGGGGGCGTCGGGACGGGAGGAAAGCGAATCGGACTGGATGGCCATGGTGCGGAAACAACAAAGTACTGAGCAGGATGCATCGTACCGTAGGGCGGCCCGCCCCGGGGGGCGGCCGCCCTTGCCCGGACGGTCCTAAGGCGTTTCCGACAGCGGCAGCCTGACCCGCACGCACAGCCCGCCGGATTCCGCTTGCAACAGCTCCAACGACCCGCCGTGGGCGCGCGCGATGGCCTCGGCCAGCGCCAGGCCCAGGCCCACGCTGCCGGTGCGCGTGCGCGCATCGTCCAGGCGGCTGAACGGCCGCAATGCTTCCTGGCGCCGCTCCGGCACGATGCCGGAACCGTGGTCGGCCACGTCCAGCACCGCGTGGCGGCCCTCGTGCCGCAGGCTGACCTCGACCGGCGGCGCGCCATGATTCAGCGCATTGCCGATCAGGTTGTCCAGCAGGCGGCCCAGCGCCACCGCGTCCGCCTGCACCACCAGGGCCGCGACGTCGTCGCCGGCCCGCAGGCTGATGTCGGTGCCGGCACCCTGCCAGGCACCCACGCGCTCGGTCAGCCAGTCAGACAGGATCATAGAGGCGTAGCGGTAGGCGGCCGGATCCGTGCCGCGCACGAAGCCGATGAACTGGTCGACCATGTGCTGCATGTCCTGCAAGTCCGCGCGCAGCCCCTCTTTCAGCTTGGAGTCGTCGGCCAGTTCGATGCGCAGCCACATCCGCGACAGCGGCCCCTTCAAGTCGTGCGGCAGGCCCGACAACAGGGTGCGGCGCACCGAATCGGATTCGGCCAGCGCATCCAGCATGGCGTTGAAACGCACGCCCAGCACCCGCGTTTCATGCGGGCCCGAGGGCTCGACCCGCTGCGGCTGCCCCGCCGCCAGCCGGTCGGCTGCGTCGGCCAGTCGGGTGATCGGACGCGTGATATGCCAGGAGAAACCCACCGCCAGCAACAGCAGCAGCCCCAGGCCGCCCAGCCAGGCGGCGATGAAGGGCGTGGCGACCGGCGGGTCCAGGCGGTCCAGCGGAATGACCAGCCATTCGCGCAGGCGCGGCGCATCCTCGCTGGCGGGATTGGGCGCCAGCGAAATGAAGATTTCCGGCGTGGGCCCGCGCGACAGCGCCACGCGCGTGCCGTCGTTCAGGCGCTCATTGAGCTGTTGCACCAGCACCCGCAGGTCGCGGCGGATGTCGTCCGGTTCGGGCTGGTAGCGGCGGCTGTGCTCCTCGCGATCGCGCGCGCGCTCGCCTTCCCGCGCGCTGGCGCGTTCATCGCCGTGCTCCTCGTCGCGCACTTCCGGGGGTGGCGGCGCTGGCGGGCCGTGGATCTGCATGTCCGCGGGCGGCCGCGGCGGTGGCGGCTTCGGAGCGGTCTTCGGCGGGGGACGGCGGCCATTGAAGCGCTGCAGCTTGGCCTCGGCGGGCAGCACCCGCGACCATAGCCGCCACTGGTTCTGCGAGGCCGTGCGCACGAAGTCGGCGCGTTCCTCCGCCGGCACCTGCGACACGGCGGCGCGCAAGGTGCGGATGGTGGTGACGATGTAGCCGATGGCCACGTCTTCCATGAACTTGTGCCGGAAGTACGACACCGTCACCAGCGTGGCCGCCTGCGTCAGCAGGACCGAACCCAGGATCAGCAGGATCAGCCTTGCCCGCAGCGACCGCGGCACCAGGAAACCAGGAGCAAAGCGCATCAGGGCGAGAACCGGTAACCGATGCCCCAGACGGTCTGGATCCAACGCGGCTGCTTGGGATCTTCTTCGATGACCCGGCGCAGCCGCAGGATGGCGATGTCGATGGCGCGGTCGTTGCGTTCGCCGGCGTCGTCGTCGCGCGCCAGCGCCAGCAGGCGTTCGCGCGACAGCGGCTTGCCGGCGTTGCGCACCAGCGCTTCCAGCAGATTGATCTCGCCACCGGTCAGCTTGACCACCGTGCCCTCGCGCGACAACTGGCGCGTGGAAGGATCGAATACGAAGGGGCCGAACGAGACCGGCGCGTCCTTGGTCAGCGCCGACGGGCCGCGCTTGCGGCGCAGCACGGCCTCGATGCGGGCCAGCAGTTCGCGCGGGTCGAAGGGCTTGCCGACGTAATCGTCGGCGCCGGCCTCCAGGCCGATGATGCGGTCCACCGCCTCGTCGCGGGCGGTCAGCAGGATGACGGGGATGTCCTCGCCCTGCTCGCGCAGGCGGCGGCAGGCGTCCGCGCCATCGCCGCCGGGCAGCATGCGGTCCAGCACCAGCAGGTCGGGCGCGTAGCGGGTGATGCGGGATGACAGGTCGGTGGCGTCCGGCGCCAGCAGGGTGTCGTAGCCGTGCCGGTTCAGGTAATCGGCCAGCAATTGCCGTAAGGCAGGATCGTCGTCGACGACCAGCAGCTTGGTGTGGGGATTGTCCATGGATGCCATAGTGCGGCCCGGCGGGCCCCGCCGCAAGAGGCGGGAAATCAACTGAAATATACCTGTTGCACGATGTTGAGCGTGTTTGCCAGCGCTTTCCCGCCGCGACGCCGCGGCGGTCCGGACTGGCCCTAAAATGGAATCCGGCCCGCCTTCTGTCCGCTTTGCTAAAAATCGTTTACAGGCAAGGCAGGGCCCCCTCTCTACACTGTATCTATGATCGCCCCTGCATTCATCTGGCGAAACCGGCTGTCGCGCGCCGCGCTCGCGGCCGCCATGGCCTGCCCGATCGCCCCGGCCCTGGGCGATCCGCTTGCTGCGTCCCCGTATATGCCGGCCCCGCCCTCGGCGCGCGGCATCGGGGTGCTATCCACGGTTCAACCCATCCCCGTGCGCCCCGCTGCGTCCCTGGAGTCGCGCGCGGTGCCGCTCGACCCGTCCCCTTGCGACATGCAGACCATGGAACCGGCGCTGGACACCAGTGTGCACGGAGCGGCCGACGCGGACTTGATCCCCGGCACCGGACTGGGGCTATCCGGCGACGCCCAGCCCACCCCGGTCCCCCTGGACTGCGGCGTGCTCGCCACGCCCGAAGAACCCGCACCGGACTACTCCTTCGTCCTCCAGGACGGAGATCTGCCGCGCGTGCCCGTGGTCATGATTTCCGGCGTGTCGCGCGCCTCCCGCCCGTGGTTCGCCTCCGCCAGCAGCCAGGACGGCCTGCGCTACGGCGGCAGCCGCAACTGGGTCTACCGCAACACCTCGGGTCCGTCCGTCGCCGTCGGCAACATCGACGCCAGGGCGCCCGCCTGGGGCAGCAGCGCGCCGGTGGGCGGGTTGCAGATATCGAACTGGGCCGGGTCCGGCGCCACGGCGCCGGAAGGCAGCTTCGGCTATTCCTCATCGCTGGGCCGGCTCAACCGCATGGACCCGGCAGCCAATTCCGGCGCGGTGGACTACGGCGACACGGTAGGCAGCGGCAGCGTGCGCTACGGGCTCACGCCTGCGCTGACCGTGGAGGGCCAGGTGCAGAGCGCGCCCTCGCTCACGACGCGCGGCATGGGCACCACCTATGCCGCGGGCGAGTACGGCACCTTCCGCGCCGGGGCCACGCAAAGCTCGTTCGACGCGGCCAGCGCCTGGCGCTACCGCTTCGACTACAACGTGGCCGTGGCCGACGCCGTCAACCTGGGCTATTCCAACGAGCAGGTCGGCGCGGGCTATGGCGACCTGTCCAGCTACGCGGGCGGCGGAGCCTCGGCCGCGCACACCCGCAACACGCTGTCGGCCGGCGTCCCCATCACCGGCTGGGGCGTGCTCAGCGGCACCTATTCGGGGCTGCGCGAAGGCTCCGAGCTGGCCGAACAGCGCGTGGGCCTGTCGCACAGCATGTTCGTGGCACCCAAGGTCAAGCTGGCGGTGGGCGCGGACCGCGACATCATTTCCGGCAACTACGAATGGCGCGCCAACCTGAGCATGCCGGTGGATACCTTCATGCGCGGCACCTGGCTGAGCTGGTAGGCTGGCCGCGGCAGGGACGGAAATCTCCCCCTGGAAAGGGGCCGCCGGAATTGCGGCTTAAAATCCCTGCCATGATGCTCCCGGCCTACCCCCATGTCTGACGCGCGCGCCCTCGGCGTGTTGCAGCGCGTTTTCGGTTACGAATCCTTCCGCGGCGACCAGCAAGCCATTGTCGAACAGGTGATCGACGGCGGCGACGCGCTGGTCCTCATGCCTACCGGCGGCGGCAAGTCGCTCTGTTACCAGATTCCCTCGCTGGTGCGCGAAGGTACCGGCATTGTCGTATCGCCGCTGATCGCGCTGATGCAGGACCAGGTCGACGCCCTGACCGAACTGGGCGTTCGCGCGGCCTTCCTGAATTCCACCCAGGAGTGGCGGGTCGCCCGCGACGTCGAGCAGGCCTTCCTGGCCGGCGAGCTGGACCTGCTGTACGTGGCGCCCGAACGCCTGCTGACCGACCGCTGCCTGCAACTGCTGGAACGCGGCCGCATCGCGCTGTTCGCCATCGACGAGGCCCACTGCGTGTCCCAATGGGGTCACGACTTCCGTCCCGAATACCTGGGCCTGTCGATGCTGCACGAGCGCTGGCCCGACGTGCCGCGCATCGCGCTCACCGCCACCGCCACCGCCGACACGCGCAGCGAGATCGCCCAGCGCCTGTCGCTGGACGACGCGCGCCACTTCGTTTCCAGCTTCGACCGCCCCAACATCCGCTACCGCATCATCGAAAAGAACGAGGTGCGCAAGCAGTTGCTGGACATGATCCAGACCGATCACGAGGGCGAATCCGGCGTGGTCTACTGCCTGTCGCGGGCCCGCGTCGAAGAAACCGCTGAGTTCCTGTGCAACCAGGGCATCGACGCGATGCCCTATCACGCGGGCCTCAGCGCGCAGGTGCGCGCCGCCAACCAGTCGCGCTTCCTGCGCGAGGACGCCGTGGTCATGGTGGCCACCATCGCCTTCGGCATGGGCATCGACAAGCCCGACGTGCGCTTCGTGGCGCACATCGACCTGCCCAAGTCCGTGGAAGGCTATTACCAGGAAACCGGCCGCGCCGGCCGCGACGGCCTGCCGGCCACGGCCTGGCTGGCCTACGGCTTGCAAGACGTGGTGCAGCAGCGCCGCATGATCGATGAATCGCCCGGCGACGAGTCCTACCGCAGGCGCCTGGGCCAGCAGCTGGACGCCATGCTGGGGCTGTGCGAAACGGTGGAATGCCGGCGCGTGCGCCTGCTGGCCTACTTCGGCCAGCAGATCACGGCCTGCGGCAATTGCGACGTCTGCCTGGAGCCGCCCCAGGCCTGGGACGGCACGGTCGCGGCGCAAAAGGTACTGTCCGCCGTCTACCGACTATGGAAGGAACGCGGCCAGCGCTATGGCGCGGGGCACATCATCGACATCCTGCGCGGCAAGATCACCGACCGCACCAAGCAGCACGGCCACGAAACGCTGAGCGTATTCGGCGTGGGCGCGGACCTGAGCGACACCGCCTGGCGCGGCGTGCTGCGCCAATTGCTGGCGCAAGGCCTGCTGACGGTGGACCACGAAGGCTACGGCACCCTGGCCCTGACCGAAGGCAGCCGGGCCGTGCTCAAGGGTGAACGGCAACTGATGCTGCGTCGGGAATCCGAAAAGAAACCGCGTTCGGGCAAGACCGGCAGCGGCCGCCCCAAGGCGGCGGCCATCGACCTGCCGGCCGAACTGCAACCCGTATTCGAGGCCCTGCGCGCCTGGCGCGGCGAAGTGGCCAAGAGCCATGGCGTGCCGGCCTACGTCATCTTCCACGACGCCACGCTGCGCGAGATCGCGCTGGCCCAGCCCGAATCAATGGACGACCTGAGTCACATCAGCGGCGTGGGCGCCCGCAAGCTGGAAGCCTACGGCGAAGAAATCCTGCAGCGCGTGGCCAAGCCGGTCTTGTGAAGCCGGCCCCGGCCGGGCATCCCGGCCGGATCAGCCGGGCCGGATCAGCCCGGCGGCGGCAGCAGCGGCACCGGCGCGCGCTCCTTGCCGAACACCGAACGGTAGGCCAGGATGTTGAACACCAGCACCACCGGCACGCCTACCACCGCGCCGGCCAGCACCAGGCGCATCGAGCCCAGCGCGCCCGCCCCGTCCCACAGTGTCATGTCGTCCAGGATCAGGTAGGGGAACAGGCTGTAGGCCAGGCCGCTGAGCATCAGCAGGAACAGGGCCACGCACAGCACGAACGGCAGCCAGCTGAAGCGGTCGGCCTTGCCGGGCAGCCGCGCCAACAGCATTTCGGCCGCCACGAAGCCCGCCAGCATCAGCACCCAGACCGTGGCCGCCAGGCTCAGGTGGGCGATGTTGCTCCACTTGTAGAAGATGCCCGCGTTGGCCAGGCCCAGCGTGACCGCGATGGCCACCATGCCCACCGCCGTCCAGCGGATGGCGTGGCGGGCCCAGTTGGCGGCGCGGCGCTGCAAATCGCCGTCCACCCGCATGACCAGCCAGGACGCGCCCAGCAGCACGTAGGCCGCCACCGCGCACAGGCCCACGAACATGGAGAACCAGCCATAGCCGGCATCGGACTGGTAGCCGGTCGCAATGCGGCCCAGCAGCATGCCCTGGCCGAAGGCTGCGATCAGCGACCCCGCCCAGAAACCGAAGATCCAGCGCGGCTTCATGTCGTTGCGCGCGCGGATGCGGAATTCGAACGAAACGCTACGCAGCACCACGCCCAGCACCATGCAGGTGAGCGGCCCGTAGAGCTTGCCCAGCACCGCGCCCCAGGCGAACGGGAACGCCGCCGCGAACAGGCCCATGCCCAGCAGCAGCCAGAATTCATTGGCGTCGCGCCACGGGCTGAGCAGGCTCATCATGCGGCCGCGCTCGTGCTCCGGCGCCAGCTGCAGCAGAATGCCCACGCCCAGGTCGAAGCCGTCCAGCACCATGCCCGCGGCGATCACCACGAACAGCAGGGCCATGAAGGCCAGCGGCATCCAGAACGAAGGATCGTCGGGGTTCAGGCCTTGAGAGGCAGCCAGCATGGCGATCATGGCGTCCCCCCGCCCAGTTTGCGCACAGGCACGACGCCGTAGCGCGCCGCGTGGAACAGCATGCCGACAAAGGCCGCGAACAGCAGCAGGTACAGCACGCCATAGGCGATCAAGCCATACAGCACGGTGCTGGAGGCCACGATGCCCAGCACCTCGGATTGCGTGATGGTGCCGTTCACCGCGAACGGCTGCAGCCCCAGGATGGATACCCACCATCCGGCCACGACGGCGATGGCGCCGGAAAACATCATGCCGCACAGGACCCGCTGCCACCACTGCGGCAGCGTGGACGGATCCAGTCCGCGCCGGAACGTCCACAGGAAGGTCACGCAGGCCACGACCAGCATCAACAGGCCCAGTCCGGCCGCCACGCGCAGCGACCAGAAGGTCAGCGCCACCGGCGGCAGCATGCCCGAATACTTGTCCAGGCCGCGGTAGGTGCCGTCCTGGTTGCGATGCAGCCACATCCCGCCCATGTTGTGCAGGGTCAGGTCGGCCACATTGGAATGCGAGCGAGCATCGGGCCAGGCGAACAGCACCAGCTGCGGCTGCGCGCCGCTTTCCCAGTAGCCCGCGGCGGCGGCGGCCTTGGCGGGCTGCAGCTTGGCGATCATCTGCCCGGCGCCGGTCGCGACCGGCAACTGCATGAAGGCCGCCACCACGGCGACCACCAGCGCGGTCTTGAACGCATTGCGTTCGCCATCGCCCAGCGGGCGCCGCAAGGCTTGCAGCGCGGTCACGCCCATCATCAGGAAGGCCGAGGCCAGGGCCGCGCCCACCATCACCACCGCCATGCGCCACCCCACCGACGGATTCAGCACCACGGCCACCCAGTCATAGACCTGGTAGCGGCCGTCGACCAGCAGCGCGCCGTCCGGCGTCTGCATCCAGGATTGCAGGGCCAGCACCCAGAACACCGCCACCAGCTGCCCCACCGCCACCATCAGCACGGCCAGCGTATGGGCGCCATCCGACACGCGGCGCTGGCCGAACAGCATGACGCCCAGGAAACAGGACTTGAGGATGAAGACCGAGAGGATGCCGTAGCCCAGCAAGGGGCCGGCCACGTTGCCGATCTTGTCCATCAGGCCCGCCCACAGGCTGCCCAGCTGGATCAGCACCGGCACGCTGGCCGCCAGGGTCAGCACGAAGGCCAGCGCGAAAATCCGCACCCAGAAGCGGTAGGCGGCCGTCCAGCCGCCCTGCCCGGACCAGCGCGCCCTGATCTTGAAGAACAGCAGCACCCAGGCGAGCGCCAGGGAGAAGGCCAGGAAAAACGCCAGGAAGCTCAGGCTGGCCACGAACTGCGCGCGGGCCAGGGATAACGTGGATATGTCCATGATGGCCCGTAGTGTAGAGCCAGTTACATGACCGTGGGGACAGTTTGAAACCGGTTGCACGGGCCGCCAAAAGGCCTCGCCTGCGGAACGTGGCAAAATTGACTCTTTGTCGCTGCTTTTTCCTATTCTTTCAAGAATGACCTCCGCCACGACGCCGACCCCCGCCGCATCCAATTTCCTGCTCAACATCGTTCAAGACGACCTCGAAGCCCAGCGCTTCGCAGGCAAGCGTTGGGCGGGCAAGCCTGGCCCGGCGGCCTTGCAAGAGCAGGGCGGACTGGATTCGGCCCGCATCCGCACGCGCTTTCCGCCGGAGCCCAACGGCTACCTGCACCTCGGCCACGCCAAGAGCATCTGCGTGAACTTCGGGCTGGCCCGCGACTTCGGCGGCGTCTGCCATCTGCGCTTCGACGACACCAATCCGGAAAAGGAAGACCAGGAGTACGTCGACGCCATCATCGAGGCCGTGCACTGGCTGGGCTTCGACTGGAAGGCCGACGGCAATGACAACCTGTACTTCGCCAGCGACTACTTCGGCTATATGTACGAGTTCGCCGAGGCGCTGGTCGAGGCCGGCCACGCCTACGTGGACGAGCAAAGCCCCGAAGAGATCCGCGCCAACCGCGGCACGCTGACCGAACCCGGCACCGACTCGCCCTGGCGCAACCGCCCGGCCGCCGAGTCGCTGACGCTGCTGCGCGAAATGCGCGACGGCAAGCATCCGGACGGCAGCCTGGTGCTGCGCGCGAAGATCAACATGGCTTCGCCCAACATCAACCTGCGCGACCCGGTCATGTACCGCGTGCGCCACGCCCACCACCACCGCACCGGCGACCAGTGGTGCATCTACCCGATGTACAGCTGGGCGCACCCGGTCGAAGACGCGCTGGAAGGCATCACGCACAGCGTCTGCACGCTGGAATTCGAAGACCAGCGCCCGTTCTACGACTGGATCCTGGCGCGCCTGGCCGAACTCGGCAAGCTGGCGCAGCCGCTGCCGCACCAGTACGAATTCGCGCGCCTGAACGTGAGCTACGTCGTCACCAGCAAGCGCAAGCTGCTGCAGCTGGTGCGCGAAGGCCACGTGGACGGCTGGGACGATCCGCGCATGCCGACCCTCTTCGGCCTGCGCCGGCGCGGCTACACGCCGTCCTCGATCCGCCTGTTCTGCGACCGCACCGCCGTGTCCAAGTCCGATTCCCGCATCGACTACAGCCTGCTCGAGCAGGCGGTGCGCGACGATCTGGACCCGGTCGCGCCGCGCTCGGTGGCCGTGCTGGACCCGCTCAAGCTGGTCATCACCAACTACCCGGAAGGCCAGACCGAGATCTGCACCGCGCCGCGCAACCCGCACGATCCCGAAGCCGGCGTGCGCGAATTCCCGCTGTCACGCGAACTCTGGATCGAACGCGACGACTTCCGCGAAGAAGCGCCCAAGAAGTACTTCCGCCTGTTCCCCGGCAACACCGTGCGCCTGAAGTACGGCTACGTGGTGCGCTGCACCGGCTTCACCAAGAACGAGGCCGGCGAGGTCGTCGAGGTCCAGGCCGAATACCTGCCGGAAACCAGGAGCGGCACGCCGGGCGCCGACAGCGTCAAGGTCAAGGGCAACATCACCTGGGTCAGCGCGGCCCACGCGGTGCCCGCCCAGATCCACCTGTACGACCGACTGTTCGCCGATGCGCGTCCCGACGGCGGCGACAAGGACTTCCTGGCCTGCCTGAACCCCAACTCCAAGCTGACCGTCACGGCCTGGCTGGAACCGGGCACCGTCGCCACGCCGGGCGCCACCTGGCAGTTCGAGCGCCTGGGCTACTTCACGGCCGACCTCAAGGAATCCACTGCCGAAGCGCCGGTGCTCAACCGCATCGTGACCCTGCGCGATTCCTGGGCGCAAGGCTGACGCGCCGCGTCCGCATTGCCGGAAAAAGGCGCCGAAAGGCGCCTTTTTCTTTGGGTCCACCCCCTGCGCATGCCGCCCCTGGGCGGGTTATCATCCCCCGAACCCCGCAGCCGGTCGAGCGCGCCGTTTCCCGGCGCCGGGACCGCCAGCCACAATCAAGATGAACACTGAATCCCTAGCCCTGGACTTCAAAAGCGCCACCCTCTATGCCATCCGGGTGGTCCTGCACAGCGCCGACCCCGAACGCCTGAACGCCGCCCTGGCCAAGCGCATGGCCGATGCCGGCAGCTTCTTTGAAAACGAACCCGTGGTCGTCGACGCCAGCCGCGTCGAAGAGAAAATCGATTGGACCGCCCTGGTGGCGGCATTGCGCGGCCACAACCTGCCCCCCATCGGCGTGGTGGCCGAAGGCGCCAACCTGGAAGCCGCGCGCGCCGCGGGCCTGGCCCCGGTGGAATTGTCCACGCCCGCGGCCCGGCCCGCGCCGGTAATCGACACCGCGCCGCCCAACGACGTCTCCACCCCGGTGCCATCCGTGCCCGCCGCCGCGGTCGAAACCGCGCCCGCGCCCACCGAAGTGTCCACCGAGCCGGAAGCGCCCGCCGACAAACCCGCGGCCGAACCGCTGCCGGCGCGCGCGGCCAGCAACACTACCTCCGCCGCCAGTCCCACGCCCGCCGCGCCGCACTCGTCGTCGGCGCTGGTCATCACCAAGCCGCTGCGTTCCGGCCAGCGCGTCTATGCGCGCCACACGGACCTGGTGGTGATCGGCATGGTGAGCCAGGGCGCGGAGGTCATCGCCGACGGCAACATCCATGTCTACGGCCCGTTGCGCGGCAAAGCCATGGCAGGCGCTCGCGGCGACACCTCGGCGCGCATCTTCACGACCCACCTGGATGCTGAACTGCTGGCCGTGGCCGGCGTGTACCGCGTGGTCGAGGACAAGCTGGACCGCACCCTGCACAACCAGCCCGCGCTGGTCCGCCTGGATGGCGAGACGCTGCGCATCGAAGCCCTCAAGGCCTGAGATCCGGCGCCAGGCCGCCCGCGGCGGCCGCTGCGCTCGCGCAGACACCCGCGCAAATTTCAACACATCCTGTAAGAAGCCTTACAAGGGCTTTTTGCTTTACGATAACGCGATTTATTCGAACATAAGGGTTTGATCGTCATGACACGCATTGTTGTGGTGACTTCCGGCAAAGGCGGCGTGGGCAAAACCACGACCAGCGCCAGTTTTTCTGCAGGACTCGCGATGCGGGGCCACAAGACCGCTGTCATCGACTTCGATGTCGGCCTGCGCAACCTCGACCTGATCATGGGCTGCGAACGTCGCGTCGTGTACGACTTCGTCAACGTGATCCAGGGCGAAGCCACGCTAAACCAGGCTCTCATCAAGGACAAGCAGCTCGAAAACCTGTTCATCCTGCCCGCCTCGCAAACGCGCGACAAAGACGCGCTGACTCAGGAAGGCGTGGAAAAGGTCATCAACGACCTCAAGGGCATGGGCTTTGACTACATCGTCTGCGACTCGCCCGCCGGCATCGAAACGGGCGCGCTGATGGCCGCCTACTTCGCCGACGACGCGCTGGTCGTGACCAACCCGGAAGTCTCGTCGGTGCGCGACTCCGACCGCATCCTGGGCATCCTGGCCGCCAAGTCCAAGCGCGCCGTGGAAGGCGACGAGCCGGTCAAGGAATACCTGCTGCTGACGCGCTACAGCCCCAAGCGCGTGGTCGACGGCGAAATGCTGTCGCTGGGCGATATCGAGGACATCCTGCGCATCAAGCTGATCGGCGTGATCCCCGAATCGGAAGCGGTGCTGCAGGCATCGAATCAAGGCCTGCCGGCCATCCACCTGCGAGACACCGACGTCTCCGAAGCGTACAAAGACGTCGTGGCCCGCTACCTTGGCGAAGACAAGGCCCTGCGCTTTACCGACTACGAAAAGCCCGGTTTCCTGAAACGCCTGTTCGGAGGCAAGTAAGCAATGTCCTTCCTGTCGTTTCTGCTTGGTCAAAAGAAGACCTCCGCATCCGTCGCCAAGGAACGGTTGCAGATCATCCTGGCCCACGAGCGGGGCCGTGGCGACTCGCCCGATTACCTGCCGCAGCTGCAGCAGGAGCTTATCGCCGTCATTTCGAAGTACGTGAAGATCAACCCCGAGGACATCAAGGTGCACCTGGAACGCCAGGACACGCTGGAGGTCCTGGAGGTAAAGATCGAAATGCCGCAGAACGAGACCTGATGCGGCTGTGCGCCATCACTGGCGTGCACCATGGTCAAAAAAATGCCCGGCGATGCCGGGCATTTGGTTTCTGGAGCAGCGCAAGCCTTAACGTTTGCCGACCTGGTCGCCGATGACGCCGCCGATCGCCGCTCCGCCCACCGTTCCGAGGATGCCGCCGTTGGTGATCACGGCGCCTGCCACGCCGCCCAAGGCGGCGCCACCGACTGTGCTCTTCTGGCGATGGCTCATGCCGTCCCAGGAAGAGCAGCCAGCCATCGCGGCGGTCATTACCAACGCAACACAGATTTTGGAGAGGGATGCGATTTTCATATTTGTGGTTCCTATTCTCGTACCCGAGAACCGCGCATGAAACTGGATGCGAGCGCGCGGTACCCATATGGGCCTGGAACCTTCAGGATCGCAAAATATTCTTGCCCTGGCTGTGAAGTTTGCCCATGAATTGTGTCAAAGGGCGAGTTAATCTTTGCGCGCCCCAGGGACATTGTTGCAGCACGCTGCCGCTATTTGACCAGACGTAACACCTCGCGAAAGCGCGGGTGTTCGCAAGTACGCATCCACTCGAATATCGCCATCTCGGACGTGACGATTTCAGCGCCATGCGCACGCGCGCGGCGCAGCGCCGCGTGATGATCGGCGGGCTTGCGCGAGCCGGCCGCATCCGACACCAGCACCGCGTGATAGCCCAGGTCGATCAAACCGATCACGGTCTGCAGCACGCAGATATGCGCCTCGCAGCCCGCCACCAGGATGGTCTTGCGCGCGGCCGGCAGCCAGGCCTCGAAGCCCGGCTCCAGCGCCGACGAGAAATGCATCTTCTGGAAAGTGGTCTGGATCTGCTCGCGCAGCGGCTCCACGGTCGCGCCCAGCATCTTGGCGTGATGCTCGGTGGCGGCCACCGGCACATCCAGCAAGCGCGCGGCCTGCGCCAGCTTGTGGGCGGCGTTGAGCACTGCCTCATGGTCATGGATGACGGGCATCAGGCGGCCCTGCATGTCGACGATCAGCAGGGTGGAATCGGTAGCGGACAGCAGCATGGCGTGGAACTCCTGGAAGAAGTCTCTAGCATAACGCCGGCAAAAAAAAATCCCGGCGCGGAGCCGGGATTCTTGTCAGGCGCTGATTACTTCAGCGCCTTGTAGCGCAGGCGCTTGGGCTTGGCGCCCTCTTCGCCCAGGCGGCGCTTCTTGTCGGCCTCGTATTCCTGGTAGTTGCCGTCGAAGAACACGACTTGCGAGTCGCCTTCGAAGGCCAGGATGTGCGTGGCGATGCGGTCCAGGAACCAGCGATCGTGGCTGATGACCATGACGCTGCCGGGGAACTCCAGCAGCGCGTCTTCCAGCGCGCGCAGCGTTTCGACGTCGAGGTCGTTGGACGGTTCGTCCAGCAGCAGCACGTTGCCGCCGGCGATCAGCGTCTTGGCCATGTGCAGGCGGCCGCGTTCACCGCCGGACAACTGGCCCACGACCTTGTTCTGGTCGCCGCCCTTGAAGTTGAAGCGGCCCAGATAGGCGCGCGACGACATTTCGAACTTGCCCACGGTGAGCAGGTCGGCGCCGTCGGCCACCGCGTCGAACACGGTCTTCTTGTCTTCCAGCGCATCGCGCGACTGGTCCACGTAGGCCAGCTTGACGGTCTGGCCGATGTTGACCTCGCCCGAATCGGGCTGCTCGCGGCCCGCGATCATGCGGAACAGCGTCGACTTACCGGCGCCGTTGGCGCCGATGATGCCGACGATGGCGCCAGGCGGCACCTTGAAGCTGAGGTTGTCGATCAGCAGGCGGTCGCCGTAGGCCTTGCTGACGTTATTGAATTCGATGACCTCGTTGCCCAGGCGCTCGCCCACCGGAATGAAGATTTCCTGGGTTTCGTTGCGCTTCTGGTATTCGTAGGACGACAGTTCCTCGAAGCGGGCCAGGCGCGCCTTGGCCTTGGCCTGGCGGCCCTTCGGGTTCTGGCGCACCCACTCCAATTCCTTCTTGATGGTCTTCTGGCGGGCGGATTCGGACGACTCTTCCTGCTTCAGGCGGTCTTCCTTCTGCTCCAGCCACGAGCTGTAGTTGCCCTTCCAGGGAATACCGTAGCCGCGGTCCAGTTCCAGGATCCATTCGGCCGCGTTGTCCAGGAAGTAGCGGTCGTGGGTCACGCCCACCACGGTCCCCGGGAACTTGTGCAGGAACTGCTCCAGCCATTCCACGCTTTCGGCGTCCAGATGGTTGGTGGGTTCGTCCAGCAGCAGCATGTCGGGCTTGGACAGCAGCAGGCGGCACAGCGCCACGCGGCGCTTTTCGCCGCCGGACAGCTTGCCGACGATGGCGTCCCAGGGCGGCAGGCGCAGCGCGTCGGCCGCGATTTCCATCTGGTGTTCGATATCGTCCGCGCCGCTGGAGGCTGCGGCGGCGATGATGGCTTCGAGCTCGGCCTGCTCAGCGGCCAGCGCGTCGAAATCGGCGTCCGGCTCGGCGTAGGCGGCATAGACCTCGTCCAGGCGCTTCTTGGCGGTGACGACGGCGCCCAGGCCCTCTTCCACCGACTGGCGCACCGTGTGCTCGGGGTTGAGCTGCGGTTCCTGCGGCAGGTAGCCGATATTCAGGCCCGGCATGGGGATGGCTTCGCCCTCGATTTCCTTATCGACGCCGGCCATGATCTTCAGCAGCGTCGACTTGCCCGAGCCGTTCAGGCCCAGCACGCCGATCTTGGCGCCAGGAAAAAACGAAAGCGAGATATCGCGCAGGATCTGCCGCTTGGGCGGCACGATCTTGCCGACGCGGTTCATGGTGTAGACGTATTGGGCCATGGGCTCGTAGGAGTGATATAGCTGATGAACCGTTGATTGTAGGCCGGAACCCTGACCCGCGTGTGTCCGTGGCCGGATACCCGGCCTGCGTCGCCTGTCCCGGCCTTCAAGCGACCTTGGGGCGCGCCGCCCTGGCCCCCGTACCCGTCTGCGCCAGCATCACCCCGGCCAGCGCCATCGCCCCGCCGACGATGTGGAACAGATGCGGCTTTTCGTCCAGGAACACGGCCGCGATCGCCACCGTGGCCACCGGCATGACATTCAGGAAGATGCTGGCGCGGTTGGGTCCCAGGTGCTTCACGCCCTGCATCCACAGGAAGGGCGCGAACAGCGACGGAAACACCGCCGCATACAGCACCAGCGGCAGGTTGTCGCCATTGAGCGGCGAAGGCGGCGCCATCAGGAAGGCCGGCAGCTGGAACAGCACGCCGAAAGCCACCTGCACATACAGCGACTGCCACGGCCCCACCGGCAAGGCCCAGCGGCGCAGCAGCACCCCGTACAGCGCGTAGGCCAGCGCGCCTATGCCCATCAGCAGGTCGCCACGGTTGGCGCCCACTTCCAACAGGCGCGCGGGATCGCCCTCGCCGATCAGCAGGGCCAGGCCCGCCAGCGATAGCAGGCCGCCCAGCATGGCCATGACCGAGGGCAGTTCGCGCAGCAGCAGCGCCACCACCGCTATGGTCATCAGCGGAATCATCGCGGTGATGATGCCCATATTGGTGGCCGTGGTGCTGGCCGCCGCCACATAGGCCAGGCCCTGGTACAGCGCCATGCCCAGCCCGCCCAGCACCGCCAGCTTGGGCAGGTGGGGCAGGATCTGGCGGCGCTGCGCCCAGACGCCCGGCAGCACGAAGGGCGTCAGCGCCACGCCGGCCAGGGCCCAGCGGTAGAAGCCGATGGCGGCCGGCGCGATGGCGCTGGCCGCCATCTTGGTGACGATCATGTTGACCGACCAGATCAGGGCTGCCAGCAGCGGGTACAGCAGATAACGGGCAGGAATATGCGGGGTGGAGACGCGCGTCATAAGGGCAATGCACAGGCAAGGAGAAGAGGAGAGCAGTGTAGGTTCTGTCCGACTCGATGTATATAATGAAAAACAGACAAAACCAGACGAAGTTCCGACATGTCAGCCGCCGATTCCGCGCCCGCCCTGGCCAGCCACCTGCCCTATCCGCTGGCCTGCCGCATCCTGCATTTCACGCCGAACTCGCGCATGAAGCGCCACAGCTCGCCCTGGGCGGAACTGAACCTCGCCATCTCCGGCATCATGGAAATCGGCATAGGCGACATCACCTATCTGTCGCCGCCGCAGTACGCCATCTGGATACCGCCGCATGTCGAGCATTGCTGCCAGAACGAGGGCGAGGTGCACTACGCCTGTATCGACATCCCCGCCGCGGCCTGTGCCGGCCTGCCGAAGGAACCGTGCACGCTGGAGATCAGCCCGGTCATGCGCGCCATCCTGGGCGACTTCGAGCGGCGCGGCATCAGCTATCCGGATACGCCTGAAGACCGGCGCATGGCGCAGATCGTCATCGACCAGGCGCGCCAGGCGCGGGCCTACGCCAGTTACCTGCCCGCCACCTCCGATCCGCTGCTCGCGCCCATCCTGTCGGCGCTGCAGCACAGCCCGGGCGACAAGCGCGGCGCCGCGCACTGGGCCGCCACCGCGAACATCACTGAGCGCACGCTGCTGCGCCACTGCCAGCAGCACCTGGGCATGTCATTCAATGAATGGCGCCTGCGGCTGCGCGTGGTCAGCGCCCTGGGCATGCTGGACGCGGGCCGGCCGGTACAGGCCGTCGCGCGCGAGCTGGGCTACAGCACGCCCTCGGCCTTCATCGCCATGTTCCAGCGGCTTACGGGTGAATCGCCCGACAACGCGCGCAGGCGCAGCCAGGGCGGCGCGCCCGCGCCATGACCCCGGGAAACCGCGTCATCCAAGCGCCTGATGCAAGGCGCGGCCGATCGCGAGACAATACGGCTGTAGCCAGGGCCTGTAGCGGGCCCGTATCTTGCCGTGCCGTCGCGGCTTCATCGCGCCCAGGAACCCTCTTCATGTCTGCCTCCGCCACTCCCCCCGCCTCCTTGACCCATTTCAGTACCGCCGAACTGGACATGCTGGCCAAGACCGCCGACGCCTTGAGCGCCTATCTGGGCAAGCCCGTGCTGGCCGAAGTGGTGCTGGGCGATGACGGCACCGAATGGGTGACCTATGGCGTGCCCATGGATGAAAACGCCAAGCCCGACGAAGACCAGACCCACGTCCAACTGGGCGGCCCGGGCGCCCGCCTGCTGGGCAATCGCGGCGGCCTGCCCCAGTCCGACGACGACACTTACGATTGCCTATACCTCTGGGCCGTCGAGATATCGCTGAACGAAGGCGAGCGCTTCATCAAGCTGGACCACGACGGCGAAGAGTCCGCCTGGTCCGACAATCTGGAAGATGTGCTGCCGTTCGCCCTGACGGAAGAGCCCGTGCCGGAGGATCCGGACGCGGAGGATGACGAGGACGAGGAAGACGAGGACGATGAGGACGAGGCGGACGGCCACGACCACGATCACCCTCACGACCACAACCACCGCCACTGAAGCGGCGCCGGACGGCGCGTTGCGGCTGGCCTGGCGCCAGGCAACCGCGCCGTCCACGGATCAGACGGAGATCCGCCCTTCCTGCACGGCGTGGCAGGCCACCACCGACACTCCCGCCGCCATCGCCGCTGGCGCCTCGGCCTTGCAGCGCTCATTCGCATGCGGGCAGCGCGGATGGAAGGTGCAGCCCGAAGGCGGGTTCAAGGGATTGGGCACTTCGCCCGCCACCGCGGTGCGCGGCTTGCCCGCGCCGTTGATGTCGGGAATGGCTTCCAGCAGCATGCGCGTGTACGGATGGCGCGGTCGCGCGAACAACTCGTCGCGCGGCGCCACTTCCACCATGCGGCCCAGGTACATCACCCCTACCCGGTCGGCCACGTGGTGCACCACCGCCAGGTTGTGGGAAATGAACAGATAGGTCAGCCCCAGGTTGCGCTGCAGGTCCTTCATCAGGTTCAGCACCTGCGCCTGCACCGACACGTCCAGCGCCGAGGTCGGCTCGTCGCACACCAGGAACTCGGGATTCACCGCCAGCGCCCGCGCAATCGAAATGCGCTGGCGCTGGCCGCCTGAAAACTGGTGCGGATAGCGGCCCTGGTCGGCCGGATCCAGGCCCACCTGCTTGAGCAGTTCGCCGACGCGCGCGCTGCGCTCGTCGGCCGTCATGGCGGTGTGGGTCAGCATGGGCTCGGCGATGATGCGGCCCACGCGCCAGCGCGGATTCAGGCTGGCATAGGGATCCTGGAAAATCATTTGCAGGCGCTTGCGCAGGGCGCGGCCGCCCGGCTCCGACATGCGCGACAAGGGCTGTCCGTCAAAGCGAATGTCGCCGCGGGTCAGGCCGTACAGGCCCACCAGCATGCGCGCCACGGTCGACTTGCCGCAGCCCGATTCGCCCACCAGCGCCAGCGTTTCGCCGCGCGCGATCTCGAACGAGACCCCGTCCACGGCGCGCAGCATCACGCGCGGCTTGCCCGCGAGCTTGCGCTCCAGCCACGGCGGCGACACATCGAACCAGCGCGCGGCGTCCTTTACTTCTACCAAGGGCGTCGTCATGCGGCCACCTTATCGTTGTTGTCGTGCAGCCAACAGGCCGCGCGCGAGGTGCCGGCCGCCATCAGCTCCGGCCGCTCCACGCCGCAACGCGGCAGACGCTGGCCGCAGCGCGGATTGAAGGCACAGCCCGGCGGAATGGCGTTCAGGCGCGGCATGCTGCCGTCGATCTGCACCAGTCTTTCAGCATGCCCTTCCAGCGACGGGATCGATCCCATCAGTCCTGTCGTGTAGGGATGGCGCGGCTTGTGAATCACGTCCGCCACCGGGCCGATCTCGGCCACGCGGCCCGCGTACATCACCGCCACGCGGTCGGCGGTTTCGGCAATCACACCCATGTCGTGCGTGATCAGCATCACCGCCGTGCCGTTTTCGCGGCACAGGCGCTTGAGCAGCTCGATGATCTGCGCCTGGATCGACACGTCCAGCGCGGTCGTGGGTTCGTCCGCCACCACCAGCTTGGGTTCGGCCGCAAGCGCCAGCGCGATCACCACGCGCTGCCGCATGCCGCCGGAAAACTGGTGCGGGTAGTGGTCGATGCGCTCGCGCGCGGCCGGGATGCCGGTCGATGCCAGCAGCTCCACCGCGCGCGCGCGCGCCTGGGACCAGCTCAGGTCCAGGTGGGTCACGATGGTTTCCGCCAATTGCCGGCCTACCGTGTACAGCGGGTTCAGCGAGGTCAGCGGGTCCTGGAACACCGCGCCGATTTCGCGGCCGCGCACGCGGCGCATCTGTTCGTCGGGCAGGTTGTCGATACGGCGGCCCGCCAGGAGGATCTCGCCCGCGGCGATGCGGCCGGGAGGCTCCAGCAGACCGATGATGGATGCGCCGGTCAAGGATTTGCCGGCGCCGGATTCGCCCACTACGCCCAGGACTTCGCCAGCCTGGATGGAAAAGGACACGTCGTCCAGGGCGCGCAGCGTGCCGCGGCGCGTGGGAAATTCCACGCGCAGATTGCGGACTTCTAGAAGTGCGCTCATGTAAACCTCAATTCAGACGCGGGTTGAGCGCATCGCGCAGCCAGTCGCCCAGCAGGTTGACCGACAGCACCAGCAGCACCAGCGCCGCGCCGGGGAAGATGGTGATCCACCATTCCCCTGAAAACAGGAAGTCGTTGCCGATGCGGATCAGCGTGCCCAGCGACGGCGCCGTCGGCGGCACCCCCACGCCCAGGAACGACAGCGTGGCTTCGGTGATGATGGCCGTGGCCAGATGCACCGTGGCCAGCACCAGCACCGGTCCCAGCACATTGGGCAGCACGTGGCGGAACATGATGACGGGCGAGGCCACGCCGATCACGCGCGCCGCCTGCACGTACTCGCGGTTCTTCTCCACCAGGGTAGAGCCGCGCACCGTGCGCGCGTACTGCGGCCAGCCCGCCAACGCGATCGCGCCGATCAGCACCGGGAACGCGATCAGCTCGTGCAGCTCGCGCGGCACAGCCGCCCGCGCCACGCCGTCGATCAGCAACGCGATCAGGATCGCAGGAAACGACAGCTGCACGTCGGCGATACGCATGATGAAGGCGTCGATGCGCCCGCCCGCGTAACCCGAAATCAGCCCCAGCACGATGCCGATCAGCATGGACAGCAGCACCGAGGCCAGGCCGATCAAGAGCGACACGCGAGTGCCATACAGGATGGCCGAATACAGGTCGCGGCCCTGGCTGTCGGTGCCCAGCAGATAGGTCGGCAGGCCGTTGGCCTCCCATGCCGGCGGCAGCAGCGCGTCCAGCAGTTCCACCTTGGTCAGGTCGAACGGGTTGTGCGGCGCCACCCAGCCGGCCCCGAAGGAGCCGATCAGCAGCAGCGCCAGCATCACGGTGGCGATGATGGCCACGGGCGCCCGGCGCCAGGCCCAGGCGATGTCGCTGTCCCAGCAGCGTTTGAGTACGGCGCGCATCAGTGAGCCCCCCCGCCGCGGGTCAGCCCGGAACGCAGGCGCGGGTCCACGACAAAATACAAAAGATCGACGATCAGGTTGATCACCACGAATACCAGCGCGATCAGGCACAGGTAGGCCGCCATGACCGGCACATCGGCAAACTGCACCGCCTGGATGAACAGCAACCCCATGCCCGGCCACTGGAACACGGTTTCCGTGACGATGGCGAAAGCGATGATGCCGCCCAGCTGCAGGCCGGTGATGGTGATGACTGGCACCATCGTGTTCTTCAGCGCATGGCCGAAGTGGATGGCGCGGCGCTTCAGCCCGCGGGCGCGAGCGAACTTGATGTAGTCCGAACGCAGCACCTCCAGCATTTCCGAACGCACCAGCCGCAGCACCAGGGTCATCTGGAACAGCGACAAGGTGATGGACGGCAGGATCAGGTGCTTCCAGCCCGTGGCGGTGAATAGTCCCGAGGACCACCAACCCACGCTGACGGTGTCGCCCCGCCCGTAGCTGGGCAGCCAGCCCAGTTGCACAGAGAACACCAGGATCAGCAGGATGCCGATCAGGAAGGTGGGCAGCGACACCCCCAGCAAGGAGCCGGCCAGCAACAACTGCGACACCAGGCTGTTGCGCTTGAGCGCGGTGTACACACCCAGCGGCACGCCCACCAGCAGCGCCAGCAAGGCAGCCACCATCGACAGTTCCAGCGTGGCCGGCAGGCGGGATTTCAGCAAGGTGGAAACCGGTTCGCTCTGGCGCAGGGATATGCCGAAATTGCCCTGCAGGGCGTTGGCCACGAAGTGGCCGAATTGGACGATGGCGGGCTCGTTCAGCCCCAGGCGCTCACGCAGTTCGATGCGCTCGGCATCGGTGGCGTCCTGTCCCAGCATGATGGTGACAGGGTCGCCGACGTATTGAAAAAGCACAAAGGCCAGTAGCGCGACGGTGAGCATCACCGCTACGGCCTGCAACAGGCGACGCAGTATGAAAGCAAACATAGGCGGAAAAGGCGTAACAGCGAAAGCCCGCCGGCCTGTTCAGCATGAACAGGCCGGCGGGCTGCGCCGTTTGATTAGCCTGGATCAGTCAACCTTGACCCAATCGGCAACGAGGCGATTGTCGGCACGGTGGACGACCGTGACGTTCTTGCGCATGGCCCAGGGAATGACCTGGTCGTGCAGCGGGATGTGGCCGAAGTCCTTGGCGTGCCCTTGCAGCACGGTGATGATGTCGGCGTCGCGCTTGGCCGGATCGGTTTCGGTCTTGATCCGGTCGATGATGACGTCCAGTTCCTTGTTGCTGTAGTTGCCCAGGTTGTACATGCCGTCCGCGCCCTCACCCTTGGTGCGGATCAGGTTCTGCAGCGTGTACATGGCGTCGAACGTGGGCACGCCCCAGCCGAACAGGAAGGCGCTGGTGTCGAACGACTGCACCTTGGGGAAATAGGTGGAGCGCGGCATGGCGTTCATGGTGGCCTTGACGCCGACCTTGGCCCACATGCCGACGACCGCCTGGCAGATGGCTTCGTCGTTGATGTAGCGGTTGTTCGGGCAGTCCAGCGTGAAGTTCAGCGTGCCGTCATAGCCGGCTTCCTTCAGCAGGGCGCGCGACTTTTCCGGATCGTAGGGCACGCGCGCCTGCAGCGACTGGGCCCAGCCATGCACCTGCGGCGCGATCATCGTGCCGGTGGGCGCGGACAGGCCGCGCATCACGGCGCGCTTGATCGCGTCCACGTCGATGGCGCGGTACAGCGCTTCCCGCACGCGGATGTCCTGGAACGGGTTCTTGCCCTTGATGTTGGAGTACTGGAGTTCCGGACGCTTCTGGTCCAGGCCCAGGTAGATGGTGCGGTACTCGTTGCCTTCCACGACCTTGGCCGACTGGCGCAGGCGCTCCAGGTCCTGGGCCGCCGGATCCAGCACGAAGTCGATTTCGCCCGACAGCAGCGCCGCGGTGCGCGTGGCGTTCTGCTTGATCGGCGTGAACACGACCTCGGTCACGTTGCCGACCTTGCCGGCCTTGTTCCACCAGTCCTTGTTTTCCTCGAACACCGTGCGCACGTCCACTTCGCGCGACTTCAGCTTGTAGGGGCCGGTGCCGTTGGTGTTGCGCGCGGCGTAGGTCTCTTCCTTGTTGACGAAGTCCTGCGGCTTGGCGGCGTTGTTCTTTTCCGACCAGGCCTTGTTCATGATGAACACGTTGGTCAGCTGGCGCAGCAGCACGGGATTGGGCGCCGAGGTTTCGATCTCGACCGTCAGGTCGTCGACCTTGCGCGCTTCCTTGATGCCGGTGGTGTAGGCCTTGTAGTTCGAGGTGGGCGCCATGGCGCGGTGGATCGAGAACACCACGTCGTCGGCGGTAAAGGCGGCGCCGTCATGGAACTTCACGCCGGGGCGCAACTTGAAGCGGTACAGCGTGGGCGACACCTGCTCCCATTCCGTGGCCAGACGCGGGTTGATCTTGAAGGACTTGTCGTAGTCCACCAGCGGTTCGTAGACATAGCTGTTGGCGGCGATCGTCATGCCTTCGTTCTGCGAGTGCGGATCGAAGGTGAGGATGTCGCCCTGGGCGGCCCAGCGGAAGGTCTTGGCCTGCCCGATCGTGGGCAAGGCGACGGCGGCGGCGATCGCGATAGCAATCAAAGTGCGGCGCATAGGTTCAACTCCTGACTGTAGTCTGAATACCGGCGCGATATTGCCTAGCCGCAAGACCTCCGTCAATTGAGGGTTTATGCGTACCGTAGGGGGTTTTCACAGAGGGAAAACCTATTGGGGACACATAAGCTTGTAACAAAATAATCGAAGCAAACAGCGTTGGGTATGTCCGGGGGGCGTCCGCCCAGCTATTCGTCGTCCGGCACCGACAGTTCCAGCGGCACGTGCTCCGTCATCAGTACCTCGAGCATGTCGATCAGCATCGCGGCTTTTTCCTCGCCGAAAGGCGCGAGCACGGCCTTCTGGTGCTGCAAGGCCTGATCGCACAGCGCGGCGATCAGGTTGCTGCCCTTGGCGGTGATGCAGACCCGGGTCTGGCGCCGGTCGGCGCGCACGCCGGTGCGCGCCACCAGGCCTTCGGCCTCCATGCGCTGCACCACCTTGCTCAAGGTCGGCTGCTTGGTGATGGCCAGCACCGCCAGCATGCCTATGGTTTCGCCCGGGCTGCCCTGCAGGCTGGCCAGTACCCGCCATTCGGTCACCGACAGGCCGGCCGAATTCACCTGCAGATGGAATTCCGCAGAAATGCGCTGGCTGGCCTGCGCCAGCAGATAGGCCAGATAACCATCGACGAAGCGGGCCTTGTGCGCCGCCGCGTCCGTGTCCCGCTGCTTGTCCAACCGCATGTTGCTTTGCTCCCACGCACCGGAATCCAGGGCCTGCGCCGGCCCGACGAAATGCGCATTGCACCACGCTGGCGCAACCACGCGCCATGATGTGCCGCAATGCTGTTGCGCAGCACAGGGTATACCCGGAATCGCAACCCGTTTTTGCACCATCGCAGCGCCTGAATCGCGCTGCGAACTAGAGAACAACGAGTATATACGTCATTGTTTTAGCGTGATATTTTTTGTTTTCCATGAAATTTCATCTTTTTTGTTGACAGCTAAAACGTTGACTCCTAAAGTATTTTTAAGACGAGAATTTCCTGACGTGACGATGCTGCGCAGCAGCAACCATTGAGGACCCGCAGGCCGGGCCGCGAAGGAGTGCCAGATGGCTGAAAGGTCTTTCAAAAAAGAAGTCCAGCAATTGCGCATCGGCGCGGGCGAAGAGTTCCGCGGAGAAGGCATTCTTGCGGTCACCAAGGCCTTGCTGCAATCCGGCGTGGGCTACGTCGCGGGTTACCAGGGTTCGCCGATCTCGCACCTGATGGACGTGCTGGCCGACGCCAACGACATCCTCCAGGAACTGGGCGTACACTTCGAGGCCAGCGCCTCCGAAGCCACCGCGGCGGCCACCCTGGCCGCGTCGGTCATGTACCCCATTCGCGGCGCCGTCACCTGGAAATCCACGGTGGGCACCAACGTCGCGTCCGACGCGCTGGCCAACCTGGCTTCCGGCGGCGTCACGGGCGGCTCGCTCGTGATCGTGGGCGAGGACTACGGCGAAGGCTCGTCCATCATGCAGGAACGCTCGCACGCGTTCGCCATGAAGTCGCAGATCTGGCTGCTGGATCCGCGCCCCAATCTGGAAAGCATGGTCAAGGCCGTGGAAGACGGCTTCGAGCTGTCCGAGGCCAGCAAGACACCTGTAATGCTGCAACTGCGCATCCGCGGCTGCCACGTGCACGGCCGCTTCATCGCCAAGGAAAACAAGCGTCCCGCCTTCTCGCTGGCGCAGGCGCTGGAAAGCCCGGCGCGCGACACCAGCCGCATCGTGCTGCCGCCCGCCTCCTTCCTGCACGAGCAGGAAAAGATCAAGGAACGCTGGCCCGCTGCCATCCGCTACATCAAGGAACACAAGCTCAACGAGCACTTCGACGGCGACCAGGACGATATCGGACTGATCCTGCAAGGCGGCCTCTACAACGGCGTGATCCGCGCCCTGCAACTGCTGGGCCTGGCCGACAACTTCGGCAACAGCCGCATCCCGCTGTACGTCATGAACGTGACCTACCCCGTCATCGAGGACGAGGTCATAGCCTTCTGCCGCGGCAAGCGCGCCGTGCTGCTGCTGGAAGAAGGCCAGCCCGACTACATCGAACAGAACCTGCACGCCGTGCTGCGCCGCGCCGGCATCGACACCAAGCTGTCCGGCAAGGACGTGCTGCCGATGGCGGGCGAATACACCACCCAGGTCATGCGCGACGGCCTGCGTGAATTCCTCAAGCGTCAGCGTCCGGAATCGCTGCAGACGCATCCCGCCGCCGCGGCCGACGCCGAAGCTGCCGCCAGCCAGCTCCAGATCACCGAGGTGGCGCGGCCCAAGCCCGCCCGCCCGGCCGAACAACCCATCACCTTCCACAAGCACGTCGAGGGCCTGGCCGCCGTGGTGCCGCCGCGCCCCGCCGGCTTCTGTACGGGCTGTCCGGAACGGCCGATCTTCTCGGCCCTGACGCTGGCGCAGGAGACACTGGGCCAGCACCACATCTCCTGCGACATCGGCTGCCACCTGTTCTCCATCCTGCCGCCGTTCAACCTGGGCGCCACCACCATGGGCTACGGCCTGGGCGCGTCCAGCGCGGCAGCCTTCAACGTGCCGGCCGCCAAGCGTCCCATCTCCATCATGGGCGACGGCGGCTTCTGGCATAACGGGCTGTCCTCGGGCATCGGCAACGCGGTGTTCAACAAGTACGACGGCGTCATCGTCATCGTCGACAACTTCTACGCCTCGGCCACGGGCGGCCAGGACATCCTGTCCTCGCGCGCCGAAAATCCGGACCGCTCCACCAACAACCCGATCGACCAGGCCGTGCGCGGCGTGGGCGTGAAATGGGTGCGCACGCTGGACCGCACCTATGACGTGGCCAAGGTGCGCGCCACCATCGAGGAAGCGCTGACCACCGACATCAAGGGCCCCAAGGTCATCATCGCGCAGTCGGAATGCATGCTGAACAAGCAGCGCCGCATCAAGCCGCTGTTCAACAAGGCAGTCAAGGAAGGCAAGCGCGTGGTGAAGGAACGCTTCGGCGTGGACCCGGACGTCTGCACCGGCGACCACGCCTGCATCCGCCTGTCGGGCTGCCCGTCGCTGACGGTCAAGGATAGCGGCGACCCCTTGAAGGAAGACCCGGTGGCGCACGTGGAAAGCAGCTGCGTGGGCTGCGGCAATTGCGGCGAAGTCGCCCATGCCGCGGTGCTCTGCCCATCCTTCTACCGCGCCGACATCGTCCACAACCCGACCGGCCGCGACCGCTTCCTGGCGCGCATGCGCACCGCCGTCATCGGCTTCCTGCAACGCCGCCGCGCCGCGCGCCTGGCCCACTACGCCCTCTGAGGACAACCGTTCCATGAACCCGGCCGCTATGCAACAAGCCAACCCGATCAAGATCGCCATCCTGGCCATGGGCGGTCAGGGCGGCGGCGTACTGGCCGACTGGATCGTCGACATGGCCGAGCACGCCGGCTGGTGGGCCCAGACCACTTCGGTGCCGGGCGTGGCCCAGCGTACCGGCGCCACCATCTATTACCTGGAGCTGCTGCCCGAATCGGAGGTGCAACGCGCCGGACGGCAACCCGCCCTGGCGCTGATGCCGACCCCGGGCGACGTCGACCTGGTGGTGGCCGCCGAACTGATGGAAGGCGGCCGCGCCATCCAGCGCGGACTGGTCACGCCGGAACGCACGGTGCTGCTGACTTCTTCCCACCGCAGCTACGCGGTCAGCGAAAAATCCGCGCCCGGCAATGGCATCGCCGATCCGAACAAAGTGCTGGAAGCCGGCCGCGCCGCGGCCAAGCGCTTCCTCTGCTTCGACCTGCAGGACCTGGCCGACCGCGCCGGCAGCGTCATCAGCGCCAGCCTGTTCGGCGCGGTGGCCGGCAGCGGCGCCCTGCCCTTTTCGCGCGACGATTTCGAAGCCACGGTGCGCCGTGCCGGACTGGGAGTGGAAGCCAGCTTGCGCGCCTTTGCGCTGGGCTACGAATCCGCCGACCAGGCGCCCGCGCAACCGGCCCCCATCGATCTGGCGCGCCCCGTGCCCGCCGTGCCCGAACGCGCCGCCAGCCCCAAGGCGCAAGCCCTGCTGGACACGATCAAGCGCGACTTCCCCGCCTGTGCCCAGCCCATGCTGGCCGTGGGCGTGCGCCGCCAGATCGAATTCCAGGACCTGGCCTACGCCACCGAATACCTGCGCCGCATGAAGGCCATCCGCGACCTGGACGCCGCCCACGGCGGCGAGGCCCGGCAATGGGCGCTGACCTGTGCCTCCGCGCGCTACGTGGCCACGGCCATGGCCTACGACGACGTGATCCGCGTCGCCGACCTGAAGACCCGCGCCACCCGCTTTGACCGCGTGCGCCAGGAAGTGGGCGCGCGCCCGGACCAGCTGGTCTACACCACGGAATTCATGCACCCGCGCCTGGAAGAGATCTGCGGCACCTTGCCCGCCGGGCTGGGCCGCTGGCTCGAAAACTCCAAGGCCGTCGGCGGCTTCGTCGAACGCCGCCTGGGCCACGGCCGCCGCATGCAGAGCGGCACGCTGGGCGGCTTCCTGATGCTGTACACGCTGGCCGGCATGCGGCGCTTCCGCCGCAGCACGCTGCGCCACCAGACCGAAGCCGCCGGCCTGGAACAGTGGCTGGACCTGATCGCCAGGCTGGCCCCGCGCGACTACGCGCTGGCCGTCGAAACCGTGAATTGCCGCCGCCTGGTCAAGGGCTATAGCGACACGCACGTGCGCGGCGGCGGCAAGTACCGCCAGTTGCTCGCCGCGGCGGAACAGCTGGCCGGCCGGCCCGACGCCGCCGAAACGCTGCGCGCGCTGCGCGAAACCGCGCTGGCCAATGAAAAATGCGGCCCCATGGAACGCCAGCTGGCTGACAAGCTGGCGGCCTGAGACAAGTCAAGATAGGGACAAACGCCGTGCAGACACTGAAACTCATCGTCCGGGAAGTCCGGCAGGAATCGCCGCTGATCCGTTCGTTCCGGCTGGCGCGCGAGGACGCCGGCCCCCTGCCCGCCTTCGGACCGGGCGCGCATCTGAAGGTGACGGTGCCGGGCCTGCGCGAGCCGCGCTGCTATTCGCTGGTGCAACTGGCGCCCGAAGCCGGCAAGTTCGCCCAGCCGGCCGAATACCGGCTCGGCGTGCGTCTGGAAGAAACCAGCCAGGGCGGATCGCGCCACATGCACGCGCTGGCCGCGGGCGACACGCTCACGGTCGAAGGTCCAAAGAATGATTTCCCGCTGCACGAATCGCCCGCCGGCGACGAGCCGGTGGTGCTGATCGCGGGCGGCATCGGCATCACGCCGGTGGCGTCCATGGCGGCCGCGCTCAAGGCCGCCGGCCGCGCCTTCCATCTGCACTATTGCGGCCGCAGCAAGGACCAGCTGGCCTTCCTGCCCGAGCTGCAGGCCCTGGCCGGAGACAGCCTGAGCCTGCACGCCGACGACGATCCGTCCTGTCGCTTCGACCTGCAGGCGCTGCTGGAATCATCGTCGCCGCGCCAGCACCTGTACGTCTGCGGCCCCAAGGGCCTGATCGACGCCGTCATCCAGGGCGCCCACGCGCGCCACTGGCCCGATGCCCATATCCATTTCGAACTCTTCGCCACCGCCGCGCCGCAGGCCGGCGACCAGCCCTTCGAAGTCGAGCTGCGCCAATCCGGCCGGGTGCTGACCATCCCCGCCGACAAGACCATCATCGACGTGATGGAAGAAGAAGGCTGCGACCCGATGTACGACTGCAAGCGCGGCGAATGCGGCGTCTGCCAGGCCACCGTGCTGGAAGGCGAACCCGACCACCGCGACTACTACCTCTCGGACACCGAGAAAGCCAGCGGCAAGATCATCCAGATCTGCATCTCGCGCGCGAAATCGGCGCGCCTGGTGCTGGACCTGTAGCCCGACGCAAGGAAGCGCCATCATGGCCAAATACCGCGACAATCCCGACGCCATCCGCGCCCTGCTGCGCGACACCGAGGTGCACAAGGACCTGTTCATCGACCAGGAGCTGTTCGAGCTGGAGATGGAACGCCTGTACGCCAACACCTGGGCCTATGTCGGCCACGACAGCCAGGTGCCCAACCCGGGCGACTACGTCACCACCACGGTCGGCAACCAGCCGGTGGTGATGGTGCGCCACAGCGACCGCTCGGTGCGGGTGCTGCACAACCGCTGCCCGCACAAGGGCACCATGGTGGCGGGCGATGCCTGCGGCAATACCGGCAAGTTCTTCCGCTGCCCCTATCACGCCTGGACTTTCAAGACCGACGGCAGCCTGCTGTCCATCCCGCTGAAGAAGGGCTACGAGAACACCGGCCTGGAAAACTGCGAAGCCAGCCAGGGCATGGCCGCCGTGAAGGACGTGAAGAACCATCGCGGCTTCGTGTTCTGCCGCCTGAACCCGGAAGGCCAGTCCTTCGAGGACTTCTTCGGCGAATCGCTGTCCACCCTGGACAACATGGTGGACCGCTCGCCCGAAGGCCGGCTGGAAGTCGCTGGCGGCGTGCTGCGCTACATGCACCGCTGCAACTGGAAGATGCTGGTCGACAACCAGACCGACACCTGCCACCCGATGGTGGCACACGAATCTTCCGCAGGCACGGCCGTCAAGGTCTGGGAACAGGCGCCGGAAGGCACGCCCAAGCCCATGGCGGTGGAACTGTTCGCGCCCTTCATCTCGCCCTATGAATTCTTCGAGAACATGGGCATACGCGTGTGGGAGAACGGCCACGGCCATACCGGCGTGGCGGATTCCATCCATGCCTCGTACTCGGGCGTGCCGGGCTACTGGGATTCCATGGTCGCCGCCTACGGCGAAGAGCGCGCCAAGCAGATCCTGGGCGACGTGCGCCACAACACCGTGTACTTCCCCAACATCATGGTCAAGGGCCCGATCCAGACGCTGCGCATCTTCAAGCCCATCGCCGCGGATCGCACCCTGGTGGAGTCCTGGACCTTCCGCCTGGTGGGCGCGCCCGACCTGCTGCTGGAACGCACACTCATGTACAACCGCCTGATCAACGCCCCGACGTCTGTGGTCGGACACGATGACCTGGAAATGTACGAGCGCGCCCAGGACGGCCTGCAATCGCGCGCGCGGGACTGGGTCAACGTGGGCCGGCTGTACTCGCCCGACGAGCTCGGCCAGAAGAACGTCGCCACCAATGGCACCAATGAATGGCAGATGCGCAACCAGTACCGCGCATGGGGCCGCTACATGACCGGACCGGAGTCGGTATGAGCGCAAGCGACCGCGAGTTGATCGATTTTGTCTACGCCGAGGCGCGCATGCTGGACGAGCTGCGCTTCGAGGACTGGCTGAACCTGTACACCGAAGACGGCTATTACTGGATGCCGCTGGCCCATGGCCAGACCGATCCCAAGCTGCACGCCTCGCTCATGTACGAAGACAAGCTGCTGCTGCGCGTGCGCGTGGAGCGCCTGGCCGGCCTGCGCACCTTCTCGCAGCAGCCCAAGAGCCGCTGCCATCACCTGCTGCAAGCGCCCACGGTAGAGCACGGCCATCCCGACGCCGCCCCCGCCGAAGGCCGCCACGTGGTCCGCACCGCCTTCCATTACGTCGAAACGCGGCAGGACACGCAGACGCTGTACGCCGGCTGGGCCACCCACCACCTGGTGGAACAGGATGGCGTCTTGCGCATCCGTTTGAAGCGCGTCGACCTCGTCAACTGCGATTCGGCCTTCGGCAATATCCAATTGTTCATGTAGGAGCGGCTTGTGAGCACCACGGTCCATCAGGCTTTCCGCGATACCGCGGCCCGCTACGGCGCACAGCCCTTTCTGTGCATCCTGCCGGAAACGGCGCAGGCCTACGGCATCGCCGCCGGCGAACTGAGCTACGCCCAAGCAAACGAGGCCATCGAAACGCTGCGCGCGGCCTATGCCCGCGCCGGCTACGGCCACGGCCACCGCGCCGGCCTGCTGCTGGAGAACCGCCCCGCCTTCTTCCTGCACTGGTTCGCGCTGAACGCGCTGGGCGTGTCGGTGGTGCCCATCAATCCCGACCTGCGCGCGGCCGAACTCGAATACCTGACGGGGCACTCCGAAATCGCGCTGGCCGTGGCGCTGCCCGAACGCCATGCCGACCTGCTGGCCGCCGCGCAACGCGCCGGCCGCGAACTGCGCGTGATGGGACCGGACGATGCGCCGCCCGCCGCGCCCTTCGCGGCGCCGCGGGCGGACAGAGAACCCGATGTCCTGACCGAATGCGCCCTGCTCTACACGTCCGGCACCACCGGACGGCCCAAGGGCTGCATCCTGCCCAACCGCTATTTCCTGCACGCCGGCGGCTGGTACGCCCGCATCGGCGGCCTGTGCGAACTGCGCCCCGGCCAGGAACGCATGCTGACGCCGCTGCCCCTGGTCCACATGAACGCCATGGCGTATTCGGCCATGGCCATGGTGCTGACCGGCGGCTGCCTGATCCCGCTAGACCGCTTCCATCCCAAGACCTGGTGGGACAGCGTGCGCGACTCCGGCGCGACGGTGCTGCACTACCTGGGCGTCATGCCCGCCATCCTGATGAAGGCCGAACCCTCCGCACGGGACAAGCAGCCCGCCATCCGCTTCGGCTTCGGCGCCGGCGTGGACCGCAAGCTGCACCAGCCCTTTGAAGAGCGCTTCGGCTTTCCGCTGCTGGAAGCCTGGGCCATGACCGAGACCGGCGCGGGCGCGGTCATCATCGCCAACCACGAACCGCGCCACATCGGCAGCAGTTGCTTCGGCCGCGAGGAAGATGACGTATTGGTGCGCATCGTCGCCGACACGGGCGCCGAGGCCGCGGCGGGCGAACCGGGCGAACTGCTGGTGCGCCATGCCGGCGCCGATTCGCGCTACGGCTTTTTTGCTGGCTATCTGAAGGACGAGGAAGCCACTACCCAGGCCTGGGAAGACGGCTGGTTCCATACCGGCGACATCGTGCGCCGCGACGCCGACGGCGCGCTGCGCTTCGTGGACCGCAAGAAGAACGTCATCCGCCGCAGCGGCGAAAACATCTCCGCGGTGGAGGTGGAAAGCGTGCTGTTGCAGCATCCGCTGGTCAAGGCCGTGGCGGTCGCCGCCGTGCCCGACGCGGTGCGCGGCGACGAAGTGCTGGCCTGCGTGGTGCCCGAGAGCTTGCCGGCCGAGGGCGCCGCAATGGCCGAGGCCGCGCGCAGCATCGTGCAATGGAGCCTGGAACAGCTGGCCTATTACAAAGCGCCCGGCTACGTGGCCTTCGTCGACAGCCTGCCGCTGACGACCACCAACAAGATCCAGCGCGGCGAAATGAAAGCCCTGGCGCCCACCCTGCCCGGCACGGCCCGCTGCGTGGACACCGGCCACATGAAGAAGCGCCAGGAGCCCGCGCGATGAGCCGCCTGGGCTACGACGGCGTGGTGGCGGCCCTGCCCGTCACGATTCCGTACGAACGCTATTCCACCCATGCCGCGCACTGGTGGCTGGGACGCGCGCTGGGCGCGCTGATCCGCCAGGCCGGCATCGCCAAGACCGACGTCGACGGGCTCTGCGTGTCCAGCTTCACCCTGGCGCCCGACACCGCCGTCGGCCTAGTGCAGCACCTGGGCATGAGCCCGCGCTGGCTGGACCACATCCCCATGGGCGGCGCCAGCGGCGTAGCGGCCTTGCGCCGCGCGGCCCGCGCGGTGCAGGCCGGCGACGCGAACATCGTGGCCTGCATCGCGGGCGACACCAACCACGTGGACTCGTTCCGCAACACCGTCAGCCAGTTCTCGCGCTTCGCGCAGGACGCGGTCTACCCCTACGGCGCAGGCGGCCCCAATGCCAGCTTCGCGCTGCTGACCGCCAACTACATGCGCACGACCGGCGCCACCCGTGAAGACTTCGGCAAGCTGTGCGTGGCGCAGCGCGACAACGCCCTGCGCTATCCGCACGCGCTGATGAAAAAGCCGCTGACCTTGGCCCAGTATCTGGAGGCCCGCGTCATCACCGATCCGATCCATCTGTTCGATTGCGTGATGCCCTGCGCCGGCGCCGACGGCTTCCTGGTCATGAGCGAGGATCGGGCGCGCGCACTGAACCTGCCCTACGCGCGCATCCTCTCCACCATCGAACGCCACAACGCCTGGATCGAAGACCCGATCCAGACCCGCGGCGGCTGGACCATGGATCTGGACGAGCTGTATGGCCAGGCCAACGCCCAGCCGGCCGACATGGATTTCCTGCAAGCCTATGACGACTATCCGGTCATCAATCTGATGCAGATGGAAGACCTGGGTTTCTGCCAGAAAGGCGCGGCTCCCGAATTCGTGCGCAGCAACACCTTCACCGTGGACGGCAGCTTTCCCTTCAACACCAATGGCGGCCAGCTGTCGGTGGGCCAGGCCGGCGCGGCCGGCGGCTATCTGGGGCTGATCGAAGCGCTGCGCCAGCTGAGCGGCACGGCCGGCGGCACGCAGGTGGCTGATGCCCGCCTCGGCATGGTCAGCGGCTTCGGCATGATCAATTACGACCGCGGCCTGTGCACCGCCGCGGCCATCCTGGCTAGGAGCGACGCATGACCGAACCCTTGGCCAAGCCGCCCCGCAAGAATCCGATTGCCCGCACCCGCCAGCCGACCCTGCCGCCGGGCTGGCGCAGCCGCAGCGCGCTAGGCCTGACCGCCGCCGCCGCCGAGGGCCGCTTCGATCTGCAGACCTGCGCCGATTGCGGCGCGGTCCAGTACCCGCCGCGCGAGGTCTGCGGCCACTGCCTGTCCGAGCGCTTGCCCTGGCGCCCCGCCGATCCGAGCGGCGTACTGCTGGTCAGCACCACCCTGCATCACAGCAACGACCTGTATTTCCGCGAACGCCTGCCCTGGCGCGTGGGCACGGTGCGCATGACCGCCGGCCCCTCGGTGGTGGCGCACGTGCACCAAGACTGCGCCGACGGCGCCCGCGTGCGCCTGGCGCTGAAGCTGGACCGCAGCGGCCAGGCCGTGATGATCGCCCTGCCTGAAAGGAGCACGCCGAACATGGAAGACGACAAGACCCTGCGCGAAACCTCGTGCGATCCGAAATTCCGCCGCGCGCTGGTCACCGACGGCAAGTCGGCGGTGGGCCAGGCCGTGGCGCGCGCCCTGCTGGACGCGGGCTGCCCCAGCGTGTTCCTGGGCGACCCGCAAGCCTGGAAGCGCGACGCCGCTTTCGAGGCTCTGGTAGCCGACCCACGGGTGCAGGCGGTGGTGCTGGACGTGACCGATACCGATTCGGTCGAGCGGGTCGCCGCCTCCATCGGCGGCAAGGTCGAGATCCTGGTCAACACCGCCGACCTGGAACGCGAAGGCGGGCTGCTGAACCGCAAGGACGTGAACACGGCGCGCGACGCCATGGACGTGAACGTGCTGGGGCTGATGCGCCTGGCGCAGAGTTTCGGCCCGGCGCTGTGCGGCCGCGCCGCGGACGGCGTCAACAACGCCACCGCCTGGGTCAACGTACTGTCCATCTACGCCCACATGAACCTGCCCTCGCGCGGCATGTGGTCGGCGTCCAAGGCGGCCGCGCTGTCCCTGGCGCAATGCCTGCGCGCCGAGATGCGCGGCGCGGGCGTGCGGGTAGTGAACGTGTTCCCCGGGCCGGTGGACCACGAATGGGAGCAGCGCACGCCGCCCCCGCGCGTGGCGCCTGCGGCGATCGCCGCCGCCATTGTGCGCGCACTGAAGGAAGGCATCGAGGACGTCTATGTCGGCGATGTCGCGCAGGAATTCCGCGCCCGGCTGGCGGAAAACCCCAAGGGACTGGAACGGGAGCTGGGAGCCTGACGGCCCGCCCCGCCTCGACAACGCACGAACCTAGAGGAACAGCACATGAGCCAAAACATTCTTGCCCAATTCATGGCCGAACTGATGTCCGGCCGCATCCGCGTGGTGGACCTGACCGAAACGCTGACGCCGGAATTCCCGACCATCGTGCTACCGCCGGAATTCGGCCAGGCCTGGCCGTTCCGCATCGAAGAGATCTCGCGCTACGACGAACGCGGACCGGCCTGGTACTGGAACAACTTCTCGTGTTCCGAGCACACCGGCACCCACTTCGACGCGCCGGCCCACTGGGTCACGGGCAAAGACCAGCCTGACAACACCGTCGACACCATTCCGGTCGAGGCCTTCATCGCCAGCGCGTGCGTCATCGACTGCTCGGCCGAATCCCGCGACAACCCGGACTTCCTGCTGACCATAGATTTCGTGAAGAAATGGGAAGAGCGGCACGGCCGCATCCCCGCGCGTTCCTGGGTGCTGATGCGCACCGACTGGTCCAAGCGCGCCAAGCCCGCCGACTACCTGAACCTGCAGGAAGACGGCGCGCACTCGCCCGGCCCGGACGCTGAAGTGGTGCCCTGGCTGATCAAGGAACGCGACGTGCACGGTTTCGGCACCGAGTCGGTCGGCACCGACGCGGGCCAGGCGCAACACCTGGATCCCCCCTATCCCTGCCACTACTACATGCACGGCAACAACCGCTACGGCCTGCAATGCATGACCAACCTGGACCAGTTGCCGCCCACCGGCGCGGTGATCTTCTCGGCGCCGCTCAAGATCCGCAGCGGCTCGGGCAGCCCGCTGCGCGTGCTGGCGCTGGCGCCGAAGGCCTGAGCCGGCCGCACCTGAGCCGGCCGCACCACAACGACAACAGGGGGATATCCATGACGCACACCAACGTCGCCATCGTCACCGGCGGCAGCGCCGGCATCGGCGCCGAAATCTGCCGCAGCATGCTGGACGCGGGCTACGAAGTGATTTCCATGGCGCGCCGCGCCGCCGACTTCAGCCACCCGCGCCTGCACAACGTGCAGGTGGACCTGCTGGACGCCGAGGCCACCGCGCAAGCGGGCGCCGAAGCCGCCGCCAGGTTTCCCGTCAGCCACGTCATCCACAACGCCGGCGTCATCTGGCCCAACCTGCTGCCGCAGGTCACGCAGGAAGAGCTGCACGGCCTGACCCAGATCCACCTGGGCGCGGCCATCAGCCTGGTGCAGGCCGCCCTGCCCGGCATGCAGGAACGCAAGTTCGGCCGCATCGTGATGATGTCCTCGCGCGGCGCTTTGGGCCTGCCGACCCGCACGGCGTATTCGGCCACCAAGGCCGGCATGGTGGGCATGGCGCGCACCTGGTCGCTGGAGCTGGCGCCTTATGGGATCACGGTCAACGTGGTGGCCCCCGGCCCGATCCAGACCGATATGTTCTACGAAGTGATCGAGCCCGGCAGCGAACGCGAAAAGCAGCTGGCCGCCGGCATCCCGGTCAAGCGCCTGGGCCGTTCGGACGACGTCGCGCGCGCCGTCATGTTCTTCTCGGATCCGGCCAACAGCTTCGTCACCGGCCAGACGCTGTTCGTCTGCGGCGGCGCCAGCGTCAGCTCCATCACCATCTGAACACGCTTCGGGTTTTGACGGATAGGTAAGCACTGCGGACCGGGTCTACAGTGCGTAGCCTGCGCACAGAAAGTTTAAGCAACAAGTATTAAAGCAAATCAAGCAAGCACAGAAGCACCCGTTTTCTCCGTTTTCCAGCCGCACCCCCACCCTGCTCCCTATCCGGAGGTTTTGCCATGCTGTCGAAGAAACTCCCCCTGGCCGCTGCCGCCGCGGTAGCCGCGCTGTTCGCCCTGCCCGCCCTGGCCCAAGTCAAGGTCGGCGTCGTCACCTCGTCCACCGGCCCCACGGCCCTGGTGGGGATTCCGCAGAAGAACACCGTGCCGCTGCTGCCGAAGAAAATCGGCGACCTGACCGTGGAATACATCTCGCTGGATGACGCCAGCGATTCCACCAACTCCGTGACGGCCTTCAAGAAGCTGATCTCGGAGCAGAACGTCGACGCGCTGATCGGGCCGTCGGGTTCGCCCAACGCCATGGGCGTGATCCAGTTCGCGGCCGAGGCCGGCGTGCCGATGCTGGCGCCGGTAGGCACCGCCGCGGTCGTGCTGCCCATGAACGAACAGAAGAAGTGGGTCTTCAAGACCACCCAGAACGACGACATCATCGCGCGCGCGCTGGTCGACCACATGGTCAAGACCGGCATCAAGACGGTCGGCTTCATCGGCCTGAACGATCCCTACGGCGAGAACTGGTCCAAGGTCTTCGCGGGCCTGGCCGCTGAAAAGGGCATCAAGATCACGGCCAACGAGCGTTACCTGCGCTTCGACAGCTCGGTCACCGGCCAAGCGCTGAAGATCCTGGCCGCCAAGCCGGACGCCGTGCTGGTGGCCGCCCCCGGCGCCGCCAGCGTGCTGCCGCAGACCACCCTGTTCGATCAGGGCTACAAGGGCAAGTTCTACCAGACCCACGGCGCGGCCCTGCCCGACTTCCTGAAGCTGGGCGGCAAGAAGGTCGAAGGTACGGTGCTGGCCGCCAGCCTGATGCTGGTGCTGCCGGAAATGCCGGACAGCAATCCGTCCAAGAAGGTCGCGGCCGACTACATCGCGGCCTACGAGAAGCTCAACGGCTCCAAGCCGGCCACCTTCGGCGCCAACGTCTACGACGCCGGCCTGCTGCTGGAAAAGGCCGTGCCGATCGCCGAGAAGGCTGGCAAGCCGGGCACCAAGGAGTTCCGCAACGCGTTGCGCGATGCGCTGGAACAGACCAAGGAGCTGGTGGGCACCCAGGGCGTCTACAACATGACGGCCGCCGACCACAGCGGCTTCGACGACCGCGGCCGCGAACTCATCACCGTCAAGGACGGGGCCTGGACACTGGTGAAGTAGTTCCCCCCCGAAGCGCTGCGCGCTTCCCCCCCAGGGGGGCATGCCTGCGGACCGGCAAAGCCGGCTCCGCAAGGTGGGCTCCCCCCGAAGCGCTGCGCGCTTCCCCCCAAGGGGGCATGCCTGCGGACCGGCAGAGCCGGCTCCGCGGCATCCCGATGGGGTGCGCAGAGTCTGCTCCGTAGCAACCTGGCGGGCGCGCGTGGATAGGGGGTGAGGTGCCTGGCGTGCTTGTCTGTCTTACCCGGAATTTCGCATGAATGCTCAGATTGCCCTGATACTCGGGCAGGACGGCATCACCAACGGCGCCATCTATGCGCTGCTGGCCTTGTCCATCCTGCTGGTCTTTACCGTCACCCGCGTGCTGTTCATCCCGCAAGGCGAGTTCGTCGCGTTCGGCGCGCTGACCATGGCCGCGCTGCAGGCCGGCAAGCCGGTGCTGCTGGTGTGGCTGCTGTTCGCCTTCGCAGTGGCCGAAGTCGGCGCCGATCTGCTGGCGCGGCGCAAGCGGCCCGGCCGCAACCGCGGTGCCTGGCGCATGGCGGTCAAGCTGGCCTATCCGCTGGTGCTGGCCGCGCTGTTCTATAAGCTGCCGCTGGCCCAGCTGCCGATGGCGGTGCAGGCACTGCTGACGCTGCTGTTGCTGGTGCCGATGGGCCCCCAGCTATACCGCTTGTTCTACCAGCCCATCGCGTCGGCCTCGACGCTGGTGCTGCTGATCGTCTCCATTGCCGTGCACCTGGCGCTGGTCGGCCTGGGGCTGCTGGCCTTCGGCGCGGAAGGCGCCCGCACCGCGCCGTTCAGCGACGCCAGCCTGGCGCTAGGACCGTTGAACGTCAATAGCCAGGCGCTGTGGGTGGTGGCGGTGTCGGCCCTGCTCATCATCGTGCTCTACCAGTTCTTCGAACGCTCGATGTACGGCAAAGCGCTGCGCGCGGCTGCCTTCAACCGGCTGGGCGCGCGGCTGATGGGCATCTCGCCGATCTTCGCCGGCAAGGCTACGTTCTTCCTGGCCGCGCTGATCGGCACGGTCTCGGGCATCCTGATCGCCCCCATCACCACCATGTATTTCGACTCCGGCTTCATGGTCAGCCTGAAAGGCTTCGTGGGCGCCATCATCGGCGGCCTGGTGAGTTATCCGCTGGCTGCGGCCGGCGCCATCCTGGTCGGCCTGATCGAAGCCTTCTCCTCGTTCTGGGCCAGCGCCTACAAAGAAATCATCGTGTTCACGCTGATCATCCCCGTGCTGCTCTGGCGTTCACTGAAAAGCCATCACGTCGAGGAAGAAGACGAATGAACCCGCGCCACATCCTCCTCGCCTTCCTGGCGCTGCTGGCCTTGGCGCCGCTGGCGCTGCCGCCGTTCTACGTCACGCTGCTGAACTACATCGGCCTGTACGCCATGGTGGCGCTGGGCCTGGTGCTGCTGACCGGCGTCGGCGGCCTGACCAGCTTCGGGCAGGCCGCCTTCGTGGGCGTGGGCGCCTACACCACCGCACTGCTGACCACCCGCGCGGACACGCTGCCGTCCTGGCTGGCCTGGCTGGGCGCATCGCCGTGGCTGACCTTGCTGGCCGGACTGGCGCTGACCGTGGTCATTGCCTACTTGCTGGGCGCGATCACGCTGAAGCTGTCGGGCCATTTCCTGCCGCTGGGCACGATCGCCTGGGGCCTGTCGCTGTACTTCGTCTTCGGCTCGGTCGAGGGCCTGGGCGGCCATACCGGCATTCCGGACATTCCCGCCATCAGCCTGTTCGGCTGGACGCTGAACCAGGGCGACAACATCTACTACCTGATCTGGGCCTTCCTGCTGGTGGCCGTGTGGTCGACGCAGAACCTGCTGGATTCGCGCGAGGGCCGCGCCATCCGCGCGCTCAAGGGCGGCCGCGTGATGGCCGAGTCCATGGGCGTGGACACCGCCCGCTCGCGCATGGTGATCTTCATCATCGCGGCGCTGCAAGCCTGCGCCTCGGGCTGGCTGTATGCGCACATGCAGCGCTTCGTGAACCCCAACCCCTTCGGCTTGCAGATGGGCATCGAGTACCTGTTCATGACCGTCATCGGCGGCGCGGGACAGGTCTGGGGCGCGCTGGTCGGCGCGGGCGTGTTCACCGTGCTCAAGCAATGGCTGCAGGACTGGATGCCCAAGCTGCTGGGCCAGACCGGCAACTTCGAGGTCATCGTGTTCGGCTTCGGCATGGTGCTGCTGTTGCATCGCGCCCGCAGCGGGCTGTGGCCGGTGCTGACCCGCTGCGTGCCAGTGAAGAAGCAGCAGCGCAAGCTGGACCTGAACGCAGAGCCGCTGCCGCGCAAGCCCATGCCGCCACGCGGCGAAGTGGTGCTCAAGGCCGTGGACGTGACCCGCAAGTTCGGCGGCCTGGTCGCCAACAACGCCATGAACCTGGAAATCCGCGCCGGCGAAATCCTGGCGTTGATCGGCCCCAACGGCGCCGGCAAGAGCACCATGTTCAACCAGATCTCCGGCGTGGACACGCCGACCTCGGGCACGGTGACGCTGCTGGGCCATTCCGTGGCCGGCGCCGGCGCGCGCCGCATCGCGCGGCTGGGCCTGTCGCGCACCTTCCAGCACGTGCGCCTGCTGGGCCGCATGAGCGTGCTGGAAAACGTGGCCATCGGCGCGCACCTGCGCGGCCACCGCGGCGTGCTGCCGGCCGCGTGGCGGCTGGACCGCGCCGAAGAGGCGCGCCTGCTGGCCGAAGCCGCGCGCCAGGTCGAGCGCGTGGGCCTGGGCAAGCATCTGCACGATGAGGCCGGTTCGCTGGCCCTGGGGCAGCAGCGCATCCTGGAAATCGCCCGCGCGCTGGCGTCCGATCCCTGCATCCTGTTGCTGGACGAGCCGGCCGCCGGCCTGCGCTACCAGGAAAAATGCGAGCTGGCCGAATTGCTGAAGAAGCTGCGCGCCGAGGGCATGGCCATCCTGCTGGTTGAGCACGACATGGACTTCGTGATGGGGCTGGTGGACCGCGTGGTGGTCATGGACTTCGGCGAAAAAATCGCCGAGGGCCTGCCCGGCGAGATCCAGAACAACCCCGCGGTGCTTGAAGCCTATCTGGGCGGAGTGGAATGATGAGCGCGAATTTGCTGGAAGTGCGCGACCTGCGCGTGGCCTACGACAAGATCGAAGCCATATCGGGCGTCAGCCTGGCAGTGGGCGAGGGCCAGATCGTGACCGTGATCGGCCCCAACGGCGCCGGCAAGACCACCCTGCTGTCGGCCATCATGGGCGTGCTGCCGTCCAGCGGCCAGATCGTCTTCGGCGGCAAGCCGCAGGAGCACGCCGAGATCGAGGAAATGGTGGCGGCCGGCATGAACCTGGTGCCCGAAAAGCGCGAACTGTTTGCCGAGATGACGGTGGAAGACAACCTGATGCTGGGCGCGTTCCATCGTTTCCGCTGCGGCTTGCGCGACCAGGACCAGACGCTGGCCGAAGTCTATGAGCTGTTTCCGCGCTTGAAGGAACGCCGCGCCCAGCTGTCAGGCACGCTGTCCGGCGGCGAACGCCAGATGCTGGCGGTGGGCCGCGCGCTGATGGCCAAGCCCAAGCTGCTGATGCTGGACGAGCCCAGCCTGGGCCTGGCGCCGCGCATCGTGCGCGAAGTGTTCCGCATCGTCGCGCGCCTGCGCGAAATGGGCGTGTCGATCTTGCTGATCGAACAGAACGCCCGCGCCGCGCTACAGGTGGCCGATTACGCCTATGTACTGGAAACCGGCGCCGTCACGCTGGAAGGCCCGGCCGCCCAGGTGGCGGAGGATCCGCGCGTGGTCGAGGTGTATCTGGGACTGGGGCATGGGGCGTCCGCCGCGGCGCCTGCGTAATGCAACGCCTGCGGGGGCTTGCCTGCGCGGCGGCCCCTAGGCGACGCCGCGGCGCCGGTCGCGACGGTACAGGGCGTAACCCAGCGGCCACATGGCCGCCACCATGAACTTCGCCGCAGGGTTGGTCAGCTTGTAGGCCTGCACCGCCGTCGCCACCCCGGAGTGCTTCAGATGCAGCCGGAAGCGGGTATAGCGCGCTGCGGCCATGATGAACTCGCGCGGCCGGTAGCGGAAGAATTCCAGATGGTGCTGCAGCATGTCCCAGGCCAGCAGGTACAGGCCCTGGGCATTGTTGCCCACCGAGACCGCGCCCTGGCTCAGGCCGCCAGGCGTGTCGTGGTAGGTACGCACCACGCGGTTGATGAAGCGGCTGAGATAACCCGCTCGCGCGATTGCCCACCACACCAGGCTTTCGGGCACGAAGCCGGCGACATCCTCGGGGAAGGGATATTTCCTGAGAATGTCGGTGCGCATACAGCCGAACTTCTCGCCCTTGATGCGATAGCGGAAATAGACGTCCACGGCCGTGCTGTCGAACACGTCCTGCGGGTAGCGGTCGCCGACGATGCTGCCGTCAGGACGCGCGCACAGGCCGGTCACGGCCACGTAGGATTCGCGCCGTGCCGGCGGAATGCTGTCCCAGGCCGCCTTGAACGTGGCCAGGGCGTCGGGCGGCATTTCGTCGTCGCTGTCCAGGCCGACGATGAGTTCGCCGTGCGCCTCGCGCACGCCGCGGTTGAAGGCGGTTTTCTTGTGGCGGTTGTTCTGCCAGAAATAACGGATCGGAAAATCGGCGCGCGCCTGCCACTCCAGGATGGACTCGTGGGTATTGTCGGTGGAACCGTCGTCCACCACCACCCATTCGAAATCCCGGAACGTCTGCCGGGAAAGGGATTCATATACCCGATGGAGCGTGCCCGCCCGGTTGTAGGTGGGCGTTAAAACAGTGAAAAAAGTTGGTGTGTCGGTCATGCCCACTGAGCCCCTTTGCGATGCGTCATGCAAGCGCTGCGGTCTTGGTTTTGGTGTTTTCGCCTGAAGTTTAGGGGATATGCCCGCGCGAACCGGCCCCGAGACGCTCAAATTTGCAATCAAATCTGACAAAACCGAGATTCGTACAACATCGGGAGCCGCGCCAATCTTGGGAACGCGTTCCGTAGTGGCGTACACTCGGGCGGCCAAAACCGGAATGCCCATGGAAGCGTCGACCGTCCAGCTCAATGACATCGCCTTGTTCGTCGAGGTTGCCAAGCGTAAAAGCTTCAGTCTGGCTGCGCGCGCGCTGAATATGCCGACCTCGACTTTGTCGCGTCGGATCAATGAGTTGGAACGCGCCATCGGCTTGCGTCTGATCAACCGCAACACGCGCCGCCTGGATCTCACGGAAGCCGGCGCCGCCTATATGCGGCGCTGCCAGGGCCTGATCGACGAGGCCCGCCTGGCGCATGAGCAACTGCAATCGCTGTCCGGCGGTCCGTCCGGCAACCTGCGGGTATCCATGCCTTACAGCCTGGCGATCTGGCTGTTGCCGGAAACCATCAATGACTTCACGGATCGCTATCCCGAAGTGGAGTGCGAGTTCGATCTGAGCATGATGACGGCCTCCGACGCGCAGGGCACGCCGTTCGACATCGTGCTGCGCTTCGGCAGCAACGCCGACTATCCGCTGGCGACGGCTGGCGCGGCCGACCTCAACGGCAACCGCGGCCTGCATGGCGGGGCGGTGGTGCAGGAACTGGTCTCCCTGGACAACTTCCTGTATGCCTCTGACCGCTACCTGGAACGCCATGGCGAACCCAAGACCCCGGCCGATCTGACCCAGCACCAATGCCTGCGCACCACCATCGACGAGGCGCATTCGCACTGGACTCTGCGGCGCGGCGCGGTCAGCGAACGCGTGCCGGTCAGCGGCCATCTGGCGGCCAACAATATGAGCATCGCGGGCACGCTGGCCGGCCTGGACCTGGCCATTACGCGCATGCCGCACTGCCTGGCGCTGGAACCCATCATCGAGCGCAATTCGCTCAAGCGGGTGCTGCCGGGCTGGTCGGTGGATCCAATCTCGATCTTCGTGGTCTACCCTTCCAGCATCCAGCCTGCCAAGACCCGGGCCTTCATGGATTTCATCCGGCCCAAGCTCGGTCCGCCGCAGGACAAGAAATAAGCAGGATCGGCGCTTGCGGCAAGCCCCGGGCCAGAACCGGGAGCAAGACGAAAAAAAACCCGCGCGGCGCACCGGCGGGTTTTTTCGATCGGGCCGGGGCTGGCCCCGGCCGGACACGTCGATTAGACGCGCTTGATCTTTTCCAGCATCTTGAACACACCCTTGGGCGACTTGACGAACAAGCGCTTGAAAGCCTTGCCCAGGCAACGACGTTCCAGGGTGTTGCGACGCACGCGTTTGCGTTCAGCCATGTTGATTCTCCTGTTGAATTTGCGGTAGTGAAGCCCGCACAACCGGATACTGGGCTGGCGGAAAATTCGGGTAACTTGGCATTTTAGCCTGAAATGCGCGGGCCGCGCCAATGGCGCGAAAATGCAGCGTTTCCGCCACGCTTCCGCCCCGCGCGATGAAATAAGGGGCGCATCTCCCCCCTACCGCCCTGGGCAAGCAGCAGCCCTGCCCAGACCGCATCCTGGTCAGCCCGAAATGCTCTTCAGCCGTTCCAGGACCTGCTCCTTGCGCGGCAGCGGATCCACCGCGCCGTATCCCAGGGTGGACAGGGCCGCAGCCGCGTTGGCATAACGCACCGCATCCTCCCAGGAATCGCCCTGGCAGCGGCGCGCCAGCAGGCTGCCCGCAAAGCAGTCGCCCGCACCGGTCGCGTCCACCGCTTCCACGCGCAAGGCCGCCACCGGGATACGCTGGCGGCCGTCGTCGATGATGGACCCGTCCTTGCCCAGCTTCAGCACCACCACGCCAGTGGCGCCGGCGTCACGGATCCAGTCCAGCGTGCGTTCCGGGTCGTCGTTGCCGGTCAGGTGCTGCATGTCGTCCATGCTGGGCAGGAACAGGTCGGCCGTGCGCATGGTCTCGCGCAGCACGGCGCGGGCGCGGTCCACCGGCCACAAGCGCAGCCGCAGGTTCGAATCCAGGCTGACCTGGACCCCGGCCGCATGCGCGCGCTCGATGGCGGCGAAGACAGTGTCGCAGGCGCTGGTGCTGATCGCCAGGCTGATGCCCGACACGTGCAGGTAGCGGGCGCGTTCGATCAGGCCCGAGTCCAGGCTGGCCGGCGTCATCAGGCTCGCAGCCGAACCGCGGCGCAAATAACTGAAGGCATGGCCGTCCGGGCCGTGCTGCACGAAATACAGGCCGGTATGCGCCTGCTCGTCCACCTGCACGCCCGAGGTGTCCACGCCCTCGGCCCGCCACAAGTCCAGGAACTGCTGGCCGAAGGCGTCGTTGCCGACACGCGTCAGATAGGCGCAGCTTGCGCCCTGCCGCGCCGCGGCGATCACGGCGTTGGAGGTGTCGCCGCCGAAGCCCTGCAGGTATTGCCGCTGGTCCTGGTGTGTCTGGTTCAGTTCGACCAGCGGCTCGCCCAGCGCGACGATATCGAAATCAGCCATGGGCGGCCTCCCGGGTACGGCCGATCTGCGCCACCAGCGCGGCGGTGTCGCGGGCGGCGAAGGCCGCCTTGTCATAGAGGTTGCTGCCGATGCCGACGATGGCGGCGCCGGCGGCGAAGTACGCGCCCATGTTGTCCTGGGTGACGCCGCCCGTGGGGCAGAAGATGGTGTCCGGGTAGACGGACTTCAGCGCCGCCAGGTGCTTGGGGCCGCCCGTATCCGCGGGGAAGATCTTCACCACGTCCACGCCGGCGCGGCGCGCCGCCAGCACTTCGGTGGGCGTGAAGGCGCCCAGCAGGCAGAGCGCGTCGGCCGCGTGCGCCAGGTCGACGATGTCGGTGGCCAGCGCCGGCGACACCAGGAAGTCCGCGCCCGCGACCAGGGCCTCGCGCGCCTGCTGCTCGTCCAGCACCGTGCCCACGCCCAACAGCAGCGCGCTGCCGTGCTTGTCGCGCAGCGCCCGCAGCAGATCGGTGACGCCGGGGATGGTCCAGGTCAGCTCCAGCGTGGTGCAGCCGGCGGCCACGGCGACTTCGGCCGCATAGGCGGCGGTGGCGGCGTCCGTGTAGCGCAGCACGGGGACGACCCGGGCGGCCAACAGGGTGGAGAGCTTGGAGGCGAGAGGGGCTGCGGTTGCGGTCATGGCATTCCTTGGAGGCAGACGGTCAGGCGCCGCCGGGCGATACCGGCAGGACGGCGAGTTTGGCCGCGGCGGCATCGCGCAGCCGCAGCAAGGGTTCGATATAGGCGGCTTGCGGGTCGTCGCGCCGCCGGAACAACAAGGTGCTGACGCTGACGCCGGCGACGGGCCGCCCGGCCGCGTCGCACAAGGCCACGCCATAGCAGACGATGCCGGGCTCGTTTTCCTCGTCGTCGGTGGCGTAGCCGCGCGTGGCGGCCAGGTCCAGCAGGGCGCGGAGTTCGGGCAGGCTGGTCACGGTGCCGGGCATGCGGGCGGTCAGGGGCAGATCGTGCAGCAGGCGCTCGCGCGCGGCGGCGTCCAGCGCCGCCAGGTAGGCCTTGCCGACGGCGCTGGAGTGCAGCGCCACGGAGGCCCCGACGCGCGAGGCCATACGCACCGGGCCGGGGCTTTCCAGCTTGTCGATATAGGTCATTTCCAGCCCGGCAGGCACGGCCAGGTGCACGGTTTCGCCGGTTTCGTCGCGCAGCGCCTGCAGGTCGGGCGCCAGCGCCGCGCGCAGGTCGAACTGCGACCAGGCCCGGCTGGCCAGCGACATCAGGCGCGGCCCCAGGCGGTAGGCGCCGCCAGTTTCGGCCACCATGCCCTGCTCGGCCAGGGCGGCGACGATGCGGTAAACCGTGGGCCGGGGATAGCCGCAGCTGCGCGCCAGCGACGCGGCCGTGGGCGGTTGGGGCGCATCCGCCACCGCCTGCAGCACCGTCATGAACTTGGCGAACGCCGCGGCGCCCGGGACCTTGGTTTCCAGCAAGTATGTCTCCAACTAAGGGCGGCAAGCCTTTAGCAATGAATCAGCAGAATGTGCAAGCCGAACAGCGCGAATGTCAGACGAATCTGCGATACTGTTTATTTGTACAGCTAGTGAGCACCAAGGCTGTCCATATGTTGGACACATGACTCACAATATAGTCAATTATTCCATATCGCCGCGCTCGGAACCAGCGATGGGTTGTCGCTCGGGCAGGCCTCTCCCCTCAGGCTACGATACCGTCCATGAGCTCCCAAATTCGCATCGTTGGCGCCCGCCAGAACAATCTCAAGAACCTGGACCTGACCATCGCCACCGGCGAACTGGTCGTCGTGACCGGCGTGTCGGGGTCCGGCAAAAGTTCGCTGGCCTTTGACACTCTGTACGCCGAGGGCCAGCGGCGTTATGTGGAAACCTTTTCGCCCTATGCGCGCCAGTTCCTGGACCGCATGGACAAGCCGCAGGTGGACCGCATCGAGGGCATCCTGCCCGCCATCGCCATCGACCAGACCAACCCGGTGCGCAGTTCGCGCAGCACGGTCGGCACGATGACGGAACTGAACGACCATCTGAAGCTGCTGTTCGCGCGCGGCGCCAAGCTGTATTGCCGCGGCTGCGGCAAGGTGGTGCGGCGCGACACGCCGGATTCCGTCTACCACTCGCTGGCCGAGCGCGCCGCCGCCGCGGGCGACCCGCGGCTGGTGGTGACATTCCCCATCGCCGTCCCCTCCAACTTCACCGAAGAAGAGGTGCGCGGCTTCCTGGAGCAACAGGGCTACACCCGCGTGCACGCCGAGGAAACCGCGGCGCCGCGCGCGGCCGCCCCGGCCAAGGGCGCCAAGAAGTCCAAGGCCGCGAAGGGCAGCACCGAATCGCGCCGCATCCTGCACGTGATCCAGGACCGCTTCCGCTTCGCCGGCACCGAGCGCGAACGCGTGATGGAAGCGCTGGACACCGCGCTGCGCATGGGCGCCGGCCACCTCGCGGTCTATGTGATGGACGCCGAAGGCGGCAACGCCCACATCTGGAAGTACAGCGACCGCCTGCATTGCGCCGATTGCGACATCGAATACACCGATCCCCTGCCCAGCAGCTTCTCGTTCAACTCGCCCCTGGGCGCGTGCGAAGCCTGCCGCGGCTTCGGCCGCGTGATCGGCATCGACTTCGGCCTGGTCATCCCGGATGAAAACAAGACCCTGCTGGAAGGCGCCATCAAGCCCTGGACCACGCCGTCGTACAAGGAATGCCAGGACGAACTGCAAAAGTACGCGCCCAAGGCCGGCATCCCGCTAGGCGTGCCATGGAAGAGCATGAGCGAGGAGCACAAGCGCTGGGTGCTCTACGGCACGCCCGACTGGAAGGGCGGCAACGACGCCTGGAAGCACCAGTGGTACGGCGTGCAGCGCTTTTTCGACTGGCTGGAAACCAAGGCCTACAAGATGCACGTGCGCGTGCTGCTGTCGAAGTACCGCAGCTACACGCCCTGCCCCACCTGCAACGGCGCGCGGCTCAAGCCCGATGCGCTGCTCTGGCGCCTGGGCACCAAGGAAGAAGCCGACACCGTGCTGCCGCCGGCAGACGGCCGCTACAAGCGTTTCATGCCCGTGGGCGCCAACTGGAGCCGCGAGCAGCTCGAAGGCCTGGGCGGCCTGTCCATCCATGACGTGATGCTGCTGCCCATCGAACGCGTGCGGATCTTCTTCGACACGCTGTCGTTCTCGGGCGCGCTGGACGCCGCCACCGACCTGCTCATGACCGAAGTGCGCGCGCGGCTCAAGTTCCTGTGCGACGTGGGCCTGGGCTATCTGACGCTGGACCGCCAGAGCCGCACGCTGTCGGGCGGCGAAGTGCAGCGCATCAACCTGACCACGGCGCTGGGCACCTCGCTGGTGAACACGCTGTTCGTGCTGGACGAGCCGTCCATCGGCCTGCACCCGCGCGACATGCACCGCGTCGTCGAAGTCATGCACCGCCTGCGCAACGCCGGCAACACGCTGGTGGTGGTCGAGCACGATCCGCAGGTCATGGTGGCCGCGGACCGCATCATCGACATCGGACCCGGCCCCGGCGAACGCGGCGGCCAGATCGTCTTCGACGGCACGCCGGCCCAGCTGCGCGCGGCGCGCACGCTGACAGGCGACTACCTGGGCGGCCGCCAGCGCGTGGAAGCGCCGCGGCCCATGCCGGTGGCGGCGAACACGCCGCGCCTGCTGCTGGAAGGCGTCAGCGCGCACAACCTGAAGAACGTCTCGGTCGAACTGCCGCTGGGCCGCCTGGTGTGCGTGACCGGCGTGTCCGGTTCGGGCAAGTCCACGCTGGTGCAGGACGTGCTCTACCCCGCCCTGCTGAAGCAGAAAGGCAAGCCCTCGGAAGCGCCCGGCGCCTTCGACCGCCTGCTGGGCGCGGAGCAGATCGCCGACGTGGTCATGGTGGACCAGACCCCCATCGGCAAGACGGCCCGCTCCAACCCCGCCAGCTACGTGGGCGCGTTCGACGCGATCCGCAAGCTGTTCGCCCAAGCCCCGCTGGCACGCGAGCGCGCCTACACCGCAGGCACCTTCAGCTTCAACGGCGGCGACGGCCGCTGCCCCACTTGCGGCGGCACCGGCTTCGAGCACGTGGAGATGCAGTTCCTGTCCGACGTGTACCTGCGCTGCCCGGACTGCGACGGCAAGCGCTTCCGCCCCGAAGTGCTGGAGGTGCGCGTCGAACACCTGGGCAAGAGCGCGTCGATCGACGAAGTGCTGGAGATGACCGTCAGCGAGGCGCTGGACTTCTTCAAGGGCCTGCGCGACGTGCAGACCGGTCTTGCGCCGCTGGCCGACGTGGGCCTGGAATACGTGCGGCTGGGCCAGCCCGTGCCCACCCTGTCTGGCGGCGAGGCGCAGCGCCTGAAGCTGGCCGGCCACCTGGCCGAAGCGGCGCGCAGCGGCATCTCGACCGCCAAGGTCGCCAAGAAGGGCAGCCTGTTCCTGTTCGACGAACCCACCACCGGCCTGCACTTCGACGACGTGGCGCGGCTGATGCGCGCCTTCCGCAAGCTGCTGGCCGCCGGCCACACCTTGCTGGTAATCGAGCACAACCTGGACGTGATCCGCGCGGCCGACTGGCTGATCGACCTGGGCCCCGAAGGCGGCGACGCCGGCGGCCTGGTCATCGGCACCGGCACGCCGCAGGACCTGATGGACAACCCCAAGTCGCACACCGGCGCCGCCCTGCGCGACTACGAGGTCAGCATCCTGCCGGCCGACGTGGTCGTGAGCAGCGACGCCGATGCGCAGGAGGTCGAACAGGCCGGGCTGACGGCCCGCATCGCCGAGCCGGGCGAAGCCTACGCCGCGGACGTGGGCCGCCCGCTGCAGTCCCTCATGCGCGAACGCCGCCAAGCCAATATGGCGATCGAGATCCGCAACGCCCGCGAGCACAACCTGAAGAACGTCAGCGTGGAGATTCCGCGCGACAAGTTCACCGTCATCACCGGCGTGTCCGGTTCCGGCAAGTCCACGCTGGCCTTCGACATCCTGTTCAACGAAGGGCAGCGCCGCTATCTGGAATCGCTCAACGCCTATGCCCGCGCCATCGTGCAGCCGGCCGGCAAGCCGGACGTGGACGCCATCTTCGGCATCCCGCCCACGGTCGCCATCGAACAGCGCACCAGCCGCGGCGGACGCAAGTCCACCGTGGCCACGATGACCGAAATCCATCACTTCCTGCGCCTGCTGTACGTCAAGCTGGGCACGCAGTACTGCCCCGACTGCAACGTGGCGGTGGAACCGCAGAACACGGACCAGATCGTGGCGCGCCTGCTGCGCGAGCACAGGGGCGTGCACATCGGCCTGCTGGCGCCGCTGGTCACGGCCCGCAAGGGCTACTACACGGACCTGGCCAAATGGGCCGGATCCAAGGGCCACTCGCACTTGCGCGTGGACGGCGAGTTCATTCCCGTTACCCCCTGGCCGCGCCTGGACCGCTACAAGGAACACACCATCGAACTGCCGGTAGCAGACGTGGTGGTGGACCCCGCCAATGAGGCCGAGCTGCGCGCCGCGGTCAAGAGCGCACTTGAGAACGGCCAAGGCGTCATGTCGGTGGTCTGGCCGGTGAACAAGCTGCACGAGGCGCTGGACAGCGACCTGCAGCAGCAACACTTCTCGGTCAAGCGCGCCTGCCCGTCCTGCGGCACCAGCTTCCCCGAGCCGGATCCGCGCCTGTTCTCGTACAACTCCAAGCATGGCTGGTGCACCGGCTGCTTCGGCACGGGCCTGCAACTGCAAGGCTTCGACGAAGAGCAGACCGGCGAGGAAACCGCCTGGAACGCCTGGTACGAAGGCGAGGCCAAAGCCTGCACGCAATGCGACGGAGAGCGCCTGAACCGGGTGGCCCGCGCCGTGCGCTGGCGCGACAAGTCCATCGCCGAACTGGCCTCGCTGCCGGTGTCGGACGCGCATACCTTCTTCACGGGGTTGGTCGCGCGCGGCCGCGAAGGCGAGATCGCCCGCGACATCCTCACGGAAATCCGCGGACGCCTGAACTTCATGCAAGAAGTGGGGCTGAACTACCTGGCGCTGGACCGGGCCGCGCCCACGCTGTCCGGCGGCGAGGCTCAGCGCATCCGCCTGGCCGCGCAGCTGGGCTCCAATCTGCAGGGCGTCTGCTACGTGCTGGACGAGCCCACCATCGGCCTGCACCCGCGCGACAACCGCATCCTGCTGGACGCGCTGGCGCGCCTGGAAGGCAACGGCAATACGCTGGTGGTGGTGGAACACGACGACGACACCATCCGCCGCGCCTCGCACATCATCGACATCGGCCCGGGTGCGGGCATCCGCGGCGGCCGCGTAGTGGCCCAGGGCAGCGCGCAGGATCTGATCGACGCGCCCGAATCGGTCACCGGCCGCTATCTGGCCAAACCCTTGCAGCATCCGCTGCAAGGCCGCCGGCCGGTCGAGGCCGACACGCCCATGATCGAGATCAAGGGCGCCCGCCTGCACAATCTGCGCAGCGTGGACGCGAAGATTCCAGTGGGCCGCCTGAGCGTGGTGACCGGCGTGTCGGGCTCGGGCAAGTCCACGCTGGCGCGCGAAGTGCTGCTGGACAACTTGATGCAGGCCGTCTCGCAAGGCAAGTCGCCGGGCTGGGCGGGCTGCGACAGCATCAAGGGCTGGGAAGCCATCGACCGTGTGCTGGAAGTGGACCAGACGCCCATCGGCAAGACGCCACGCTCCTGCCCGGCCACCTACGTGGGCTTCTGGGACGACGTGCGCAAGCAGTTCGCCGACACCCGTGAAGCGCGCATGCGCGGCTGGACGGCGGCGCGCTTCTCGTTCAACACCGGCGACGGCCGCTGCCCGATCTGCGAAGGCCAGGGCATGCGCACCATCGAGATGAACTTCCTGCCGGACGTGAAGGTGCCTTGCGACGCCTGCAACGGCGCGCGCTTCAACCACGACACGCTCAGCACACAGATGCGCGGCAAGAATGCCGGCGAGCTGCTGTCCATGGAAGTGGACGACGCCATCGGCTACTTCGCGGCGCATCCCAAGATCCACCGCCCGCTGCAGCTGATGCAGGACGTGGGCCTGGGCTACCTGACGCTGGGACAGCCCTCGCCCACGCTGTCGGGCGGCGAAGCGCAGCGCATCAAGCTGGTGACCGAGCTGTCCAAGGCCCGCCTGACCGACGGCCTGATCAAGACCGGCCGCGCCTCGCGCATCCCGCACACGCTCTACGTGCTGGACGAGCCCACCGTGGGCCTGTCGATGGCCGACGTGGAGAAGCTGATCCACGTGCTGCACCGCCTGGTGGAAGCCGGCAATACCGTGGTGGTGATCGAGCACAACCTGGACGTGATCGCCGAGGCCGACTGGCTGCTGGACCTGGGCCCCGAAGGCGGCACGGGCGGCGGCAAGCTGGTGGGCGAAGGCTCGCCCGAACACGTCATGACCCTGAGCGACCACTCCCATACCGGACGGGTCCTGAAGGAATTCCTGGCACATCAACAGCAGTAAGAAGCATGCAATGTCGTTTTGAAGACCGGCTGGCCGGCCGCGCGCTGCGGTTCGAGGGCTTGTGCTCGCGGATCGAGGCGCGCTGCGCCGCCGAGGTCGCCCCCGCCCTGGCCGCCATCGAGGCGCAGCGGCGGCAGGGCCGCTGGATCGCCCTCTTGCTGGATTACGAACTGGGCGAATGGCTGCTGCCCGAGGCCGCCATGGCGCCGCCCGCCGGCCCCTGGACGCCGCCGCGCGATGACGGCAATCCACGCCTGACGGCGCTGGTGTTCGAACGCAAGCAGGACGAAGCGCCCTGGGACGCGCCGCAATCCGGCAGTGCGCCCGCCGCCCTCAGCCTGCCCGCGCCGCGCATGACCGAGGCCGACTACGTGCGCCAGATCGACGCCATCCGCGGCCTGATCGGCGACGGCGAGCTGTATCAGGTGAACTACACCCAGCCGCTGGACCTGCAGTTCCAGGGCGACGCAGCCATGCTGTACCGGCGCATCGCGGCCCGCAACCCGGTGGCGCACGGCGCCTACATCGAAGATGGCGAGCGCACGGTACTGTCGTTTTCGCCCGAACTGTTCGTGCGCCGCGACGGCCCGCGCCTGACCACGCGGCCGATGAAAGGCACGGCCCCGCGCCACGCCGATCCGGCCGAGGACGAACGGCTGGGCCAGGCGCTGCTCGCCAGCGAAAAGAACCGCGCCGAAAACCTGATGATCGTGGACCTGCTGCGCAACGACCTGGGCCGGCTGGCCGAGCCGGGCTCGGTGCGGGTCGACGCCCTATTCTCGCTGGAGCGCTACCCCACGGTCTGGACCATGACCTCCACAGTATCGGCGCTGGCGCCGCGGGCTACGCTTGCAGACGTGCTGCGCGCGCTGTTTCCCTGCGGCTCCATCACCGGCGCCCCCAAGGTGGCGGCCATGCGCCGCATCCGCCAGATGGAGACGGCGCCGCGCGGCCTGTATTGCGGCAGCATCGGCTGGCTGGCGCCCGACGGCGACTTCTCGCTGAACGTCGCGATCCGCACCTTGGTGCTGGACCAGGCCGGACATGGGATCTACAGCGTGGGCGGCGGAATCGTGCACGATTCCGACCCGGCCGAAGAATGGCAGGAATGCCATTGGAAAGCCCGAATCCTGCGGACCTGAAGCCGCCTGCCCTGGCGCCCGCGCCACCGGCGCGGACATCGGTAGTAGGATAGAGCGCGCCCGCGGCATCTACACACCAGGAGACTCCCATGCAACCCGAACTGATCGAGACCATCCTGGTCGATGCCGAACGCCGCGTGCCGCTGCTGGCGCGCCACCTCAAGCGCCTGGAAACCTCCTGCAAGGCCCTGGGCTATGGCTGGGGCGGCCGGGCCGTCGAGGCCGACATCATGATCACCGCGCTGGGCCTGTCCACCCCCGGGCCGTACCGGCTGCGCCTGCTGGTGGCGCGCGACGGCAGCCGCAACATCCAGACCGCGCCGCTGCCACCCCTGCCGGCCGTGCAGGAAGCCATGCTGGCGCCCGAAGCGCTGCGCTCTTCCGAGCCGCTGCTGCGCTACAAGACCACCTACCGCCCCTGGTACACCAAGACCATCGAATGGCTGCCCTCGCATCCTCACATCTTCGACCTGCTGTATCTGAACGAACGCGGTGAACTCTGCGAAGGCAGCCGCAGCAACGTCTATCTGCGCCTGGACGGCGACTGGTACACGCCGCCCGTGGACAGCGGCTGCCTGCCGGGCGTGCAGCGCGCCGAACTGCTGGAAACGGGCCAGGTGGAGGAACGCGTGCTGACCCTGGCCGACCTGCACGCCGCCGAGGAAATCCGCCTCTCCAACGCGCTGCGCGGCTGGCTTCCCGTCACGCTGCGCGAGGCTTAGTCCGCGAACTCGTCGACCACCACCTGCCGCAGCCACTGGTTGGCCGGCTCGCGGTGGTTGCGGGCGTGCCAGAACACATTGATGACCGACTCCGGGATCTTCACCGGACAGGGCGCGGTCGCCAGGCCGAACGGGCCGCAGGCGCAGTCGGCAAAACGCTGCGGCACCACGGCGATCATGTCGGTGGCGGCCAGCACCGGCCCCACCGCGATGAAGTGCGGCACCGTCAGGCGCAGGCGCCGGCGGATGCCGGCCTGCCCTATCACCTGATCCACCACGCCGTGACCCGTGCCTTCCGATGCGATGGCCACGTGCTCGGCCGCACGGAACTGGCGGGCCGATACGCCGGTGCGCGCCAGGGGATGATCGCGACGAAAGATGCACACATAGGGCTGGCGGAACAGCAGGCGCTGGAAGAAGCCGCTATTCAGGTCGGGCAGGAAGCCCATGGCCAAGTCGATGCGGCCGCGCTCCATTTCGTCCTTTACGTCGATCGAGGTGGTGCGCACGGTGCGCACCGTGACATTCGGCGCGGCGCGGTCCAGCGCGCGCATCAACCGCGGCAGGAAGTAGCTTTCGCCCACGTCGTTCACGCCGATCACAAAGGCGCGTCCGCTGTGCGCCGGGTCGAACGCAGCGCGGGCGTTCAGGGTGCTGTGCAGCGCTTCCAACGCGGCGGCGATGGGCTGCGCCAGGTCCTGCGCATAGGGCGTGGGCACCATGCCGCGCGAGGTCCGCAGGAACAACTCGTCGCCCAGCAGCTTGCGCAGCCGGCCCAGCGCATTGCTGACGCCGGGTTGCGAGATGCCCAGGCTCTCGGCCACGGCGGACACCCGGCCGTGCTTCCATAGTTCATTGAAGACCACCAGCAGGTTCAGGTCCACGTCTTGCAGGTTCATCGGCTTGTCTCCACCAATATTGATTCTGGTGATTTATCTCATCATGCAGATTCTATTTATTTATTTCACAGCCTGCCCGATGATGCAACAAACGCCAGCGCCCATGCCGCGCCGGCTCTGCCGGACCGCCCCCGCGGTCCGCCGAACCAAGGAGACTGCCATGCGTGCCTGTACGCTGCCCGCCGCCGCGCCCTGTCGCCGGAGCGGATCATGAATGCCCCCGAGCAACCGATCGAATTCGCCCCGCGCTGGCAAACCGACGGATCCCACCGCATCCCCTTCGGCGTCTACACCGACGCCGCCCTGCACCAGCGGGAAATGGAGCGGTTCTTCTATCGCGCGCACTGGAGCTATGTGGGCCTGGAAGCCGAGATCCCCAACCCGGGCGATTTCAAGCGCACGGCCGTGGGCGAACGCTCGGTCATCCTGCTGCGCGACAACGACGGCCAGGTGCGCGTGGTGGAGAACGTGTGCGCCCACCGCGGCGTGCAGTTCTGCCGCGAGCGTTCCGGCAACCGCAGCGAATTCGTCTGTCCGTACCACCAGTGGAACTACGACCTGCAGGGCAACCTGATCGGCGTGCCGTTCCGCCGCGGCGTCAAGCAGGACGGCAAGGTCAATGGCGGCATGCCGCCCGACTTCAAGCCGGAAGAGCACGGCCTGACCAAGCTGGCCGTGGCCTGCCGCAACGGCGTGGTGTTCGCCTCGTTCGACCACGACGTGGAGCCGCTGGAGGACTATCTGGGTCCGGACATCCTGCATTACTTCGACCGCGTCTTCGATGGCCGCGAACTGGTGATCCATGGCTACAGCCGCCAGCGCATCCCGGGCAACTGGAAGCTGATGCAGGAGAACATCAAGGATCCTTATCATCCTGGCCTGCTGCACACCTGGTTCGTCACCTTCGGCCTGTGGCGGGCGGACAACCGCTCCGAGTTGAAGATGGACCAGCACTTGCGCCACGCCGCCATGATCTCGACGCGCGGCCAGGGCGGCAAGGGCAGCGTGACCAGCGGCGTGTCCAGCTTCAAGGAACAGATGTCGCTGAACGACGACCGCTTCCTGGACATCGTGCCGGAACCCTGGTGGAACGGCCCCACCGCCGTGCTGATGACGCTGTTTCCCAGCGTCATCATCCAACAGCAGGTGAACTCGCTGTCCACGCGCCACATCCAGCCGGTGGGCCACGACGCCTTCGACTTCGTCTGGACGCATTTCGGCTTCGCCGAGGACGCGCCCGAGATGACGCGCCGCCGCCTGCGCCAGGCCAATCTGTTCGGCCCGGCGGGCTTCGTGTCGGCGGACGATGGCGAGGTCATCGAATTCTCGCAATCGGGCTTTGAACAAAAGCCCTGGCACCGCAGCGTGGCGGAACTGGGCGGCAAGACCGCCGAGAACACCGACCACATGGTCACGGAAACGCTGATCCGCGGCATGTACGCGTATTGGCGGCGGGTCATGGAGGCCTGACGATGCTGGACTTTTCCCTCTACTACCAACTGACCTGCCTGTACAACGACTACGCCGCCGCGCTGGACGCGGAGGAATGGGAGAAGTGGCCCGAGTTCTTCCTGGAGGACTGCGTGTACAAGGTGCTGCCGCGCGAGAACCACGAGCGCGGCTATCCGCTGGCAACCATGGCGTTCGAAAGCCGCGGCATGCTGAAGGACCGCATCTACGGCGCCACCGACACCATTTTCCACGATCCCTACTACCAGCGCCACGTGGTCGGCGCGCCGCGCGTGCTGTCGGTGCAGGGCGACCGGATCGAGTCCGAGGCCAACTACGCCGTGTTCCGCACCAAGCCCAGCCAGCTGACCACGGTGTTCAACGTGGGCCGTTACCTGGACGTGGTTCGGCGCGGCCCGGACGGGCTCAAGTTCGAATCGCGGTTGTGCATCTTCGACAGCGAGCTGGTGCCGAATTCGCTTATCTATCCCATCTGACCAAGGACATGACAGCTATGAGCACGCAATGGATCAAGGCCATCGCGCGGGATGAAGTGCCTGAGGAAGACGTCATCGCCGTGCAGGCCGGCGGCCGCGAAATCGCGCTGTATGGCGTGGACGGCGAGGTCTACGCCACCGCCAACCTCTGTACGCACGGCAATGCGCGGCTGTGCGATGGCTTCCTGATGGGCCATGAAATCGAATGCCCGCTGCATCAGGGACGCTTCGACGTGCGCGATGGACGCGCGCTCTGTTCGCCGCTGCGCGAGAACATTGCCACTTATCCGGTCAGGATCGAGGACGGCGTGGTGTTCGTGGCGTTGTAGGGCAGCGGTTCAGACGGCCAGGCGCAGGGCTTCGTTGGCTGCCGCCATGCCCATGGCGGCCGTGACGGTCACGACCGAGCCATAACCGGCGCAGGACAGGCCTTGCGGCGCCAGGGCCTGGCCCGAGGCGCCCATGTCGTCCTCGCCTTCGGTGGGGCGGGTCCAGGCGTCGGGCAGGATGGCGGGCTGGTCGAACCACAGGGCGTGGATGCCCATCTTCGGCACGCGCTTCAAGGCTTTGCCATTCTGGTCGGAGGCCCGCGGAAAACCATGTTCGCGGCGCAGTTTGTTGCGCAGCTTGGACAGCAGGGCGTCGTTGACCGCGGCGGACAGGTCGCCGGCGCGCAGGGCTAGCGGATCGGTCTTGCCGCCGGCGCCGCCGCATAACAGCATGGGCACGCCGATTTCGCGCGCATGCAGGATCATCGCGATCTTGGCCACGGCCTGGTCGGTGCAGTCGATGATGACGGAGTACGGGCCGGGCAGGACCTCGGCGACGTTCTCGGGCGAAACAAAGTCATCCACCCGCGTCAGCCGGCATTCCGGATTGATCGCCAGCACGCGCTCGGCCATGGCATCGACCTTGGACTGGCCGAGCGTCTCGGTCAGCGCGTGGATCTGGCGGTTGACGTTGGATTCGGCGATATGGTCCAGGTCGATGAGCGTCAGCGCACCTACCCCGCAGCGCGCCAGGGCTTCGACGGTCCAGGAACCTACGCCGCCCAGGCCTGCTATTGCCACGTGGGCGTTACGCAGGCGGGTCGGGGCTTCGGGGCCGTACAGGCGGGAAAGGCTGCCGAAGCGGCGGTCGAGGTCGGCTTGGGATTCTGGGGTGTTCATGGGGACGTATTTTATTGCAGGCGGACGGTCGGGTTCTTAAGACGCCTGGCACGGCGGCGCCCTGGGTGGCGCGGGGCAACGATTGCGGTCCGGAGCCTTCGCTCCGGACTGCCCCGTCGTCATCTTCGTCAAGGCCTGCGGCCTTTCCTTCAGATTCCCTCGGGCTTATCGACGCCCCGCGCCACCCAGGGCGCCGCCGCGCCAGGCTCCGCTTTTGAATCTTGCCGGCCGCTGGGGCGGGCGGTGTTCTTGGCATTCTTCTCCCCGGTTGGGGAGAGAAAAAGATCTTGCAGGGACGCCAAAGACGGCCGCGCGGGCGGCCTGCTTTGGCATATGGGTGTTGTGCGGGTGTCTTTGGAGATGTGGGGGGGTGCTACGGGCGGGCCTGGCATTCGAAGCAGATGGGGCCAAGTGATGGCTTAGCGTCCGCGATATTGCGGCGCCCGCTTCTCTTGAAATGCGCGTCGCCCCTCGATGCGGTCTTGCGTGTCCCGCAGCACGCCGAAGGCGTAGCGTTCAAGTTCGATCGCGCCATCGAGCGGCATTTCCATGCCTTCCCGGACCAATCGCTTGACGGCTCGAACGGCGAGCGGCGCGTTCGATGCAATACGGCGGGCTATGGCCTGAGCCATGGGCAGAAGGTCCTCGGCCGGGGCGATACGACTGACCAGTCCTATTCTCAGCGCTTCGTCGGCGTCGATGCGGTCACCGGTAAGTAGCAGGAGCATTGCGCTGGATAATCCGATGGCCCGTGGCAGACGCTGCGTTCCGCCGCCGCTGGGTATGCTGCCGATGCGGACTTCGGACAATCCGAAGCTGGCGTCTCTTGAAGCGATGCGGATGTCGCAAGCGAGCGCGAGCTCCAGCCCTCCTCCAATCGCATGGCCGTTGATGGCGCAGATGATCGGCTGTGCGATTTTCATGGCGGCAATGATGGAGTCGGATTGATTGCGGCCGAAAGTCAGCTCCGCGAAGCTTTCTTTTGGGGGCATGGTCTTCTTCAGATCGGAGCCCGTGCTGAAAGCCTTGTCGCCAGCCCCGGTCAAGATCACCACACGGATCGTGTCATCGTTGGAGATGTCTGCCAATGCCGTGCGGAGCTCTGCCCGCGTCTCGGGGTCTATGGCGTTCATCGCCTCCGGGCGATCAAGCGTGATGGTTGCGACGCCGTCGTCCACATGGGTATGTACTGTCATGATGCATCCTCTGTTCCTGGCCTGGACGGCAGCCGCTTTCCAATGCAATTCGCGGCGTAGGCCGGCGCCTTCCGTGCCGGATTCATCGCAGCGCTCCGATGCCGCGCAATTCGGCAATCCTGGCGTCGCTCAGCCTGAGCCGCTCTTTCAAGACCTGGTCTGTGTGCTGTCCCAGCAAAGGCGCTGGAGACCTCGCATCACCAGGCGTCCGGGAAAGCTTCATGGGCGGCGCGCTGTAGACGGACACGCCCATCTCAAGATGATCCAGCCAGCGCCAATGGCCGCGATGCGCGAGTTGGGGGTCGTTGCGTAGAACGTCCGCCGCGTCTTGGACCAGTCCGGCATGTACCCCTTGCGCCTGCGCTCGTTCCATCAGGGCGTGGCCGGCCTCGCCTCTGGTCAGGCGGGCGATGTCCTGGTCCAGTTGGGAACGATGGCGCAGGCGCAGGCCAGGCGTCCCGTAGTCGGCGTTTTGCAGCGCGACGGGGTTGCCCAGCGCGGTCTGTAGTCCATGCCACTGGCGATCGTTCTTGGCGGACAAGGCGATCCAGCGATCTTTTCCCGCGCATGGATAGACTCCGTGCGGAGAAAACGGCTCGTGCAGATTGCCGCGTGCAGCCGCGACCCGGCCATTGGCGGAGTATTCGGCGACCGCGGTGCCAAGAAGCGCGATCGTGGGTTCGATCTGCGCGAGGTCGATGTACTGTCCCTGGCCTGTGCGGCGGCGATGGCGCAATGCCGATAGCACGGCGACGGCGGCGTGTGTGGGGTTGGGAATATGGTCGGGAAAGTTGGTGCCGGTTCCCGCGGGCGGACGGCCGGGCAGGCCGCACAAGTGCTGCAGGCCGGTTAGCGCCCCCATGGTCAGGCCGTAACCCAGGTAGCTGGCCTGCGGCCCTTCATCGCCCTGCATCGACATTGCCAGGTAAATGATGGATGGGTTGCAGTCGCGTACCGCGGAGTATCCCAGGCCCAAACGGTCCATGGCGCCAGGGGTGAAGTTGTTGGCGACGACATCGGCGCCCTTGATCAGCTCCAGCACCACCGACAAGGCCTCTGGAGACTTGAGGTTCAAGGTGATGCTGCGCTTGCTGGAGTTGCGGTCGGCGAAGTAGCCGCTGCGATTCACGCCCGGCAGGCCGTCCTTGAATGGTTTGGCTTGCCGCAACGAGTCCAGGCGATCGGCGCTCTCGATCTTGATGACATCGGCGCCGAAATCCGCAAACAGCTTGGTGGTGAAGGAGCCCGCGCCTATCCAGGTGAAATCGATGATGGTGATGCCGCTCAGCGGCCCCGCTGATTTGCTATCGCTCATCACGCAGTGACCCCCGAAAGCAGCAAGATTTCCTGGTCCATGAATTCAATTCCAAGTTCACTCAAGATCGATGCCGTGTGTTCTCCGAGGCGGGGAGCTGGAGCGCCCAGCTGCCACGGCGTTTCAGTCAGGCGATAGGGAGCGCCAGGCACGGCGAAGGACGCGCCCGTGTACGGGTGTGCCGTCATCTGGAAGAAATGCCGATGCCGGAGTTGCGGATTGACCAAGAGGTCCGCGCTGGTGCTGACCGGGCAAATGGGAATTCGTCTCTGCTGCCCGTCCGCGTACAGTTCCGCCTTTGTTCTGGTGGCGGCGTACGGCAGGAAGATTTGCTCGAATTTTTCCTTGGCGCCGTCACTCGCAAGAAACTCGGGATCCTGCCACTGGGGCTCCAGCAGCGAGGCAGCGCCGGGAGCGCCGGCATCCATGAGCCATTTGGCCGTGGCGGCCCAAAAACGATTGGCGGCGATTCCGCCCGCCATCAGGTAGACCATGCCGTCGCGGCACGAAAATACGCCGGTGCCCGCCTGGCGTTGCTGGCCGCCATTCCGGCGCCGCACGGTCTCTTCAAGGTCGACGAACTGTGCCGCATTCTCCAAGGCCATCGATACGCACTCTTGTATCGACACGTCGACCAACTGTCCGCTGCCACTATGGGTTTCGCATTCCCACAGTGCGATCAAGGAACCCACCGCAGCGAATTGCGCCGCCGCCAGGTAGGCTTGCTGCCCGTATGCGGCTAGCGGTTCCGTATCGGGATAGCCGCCCAGATACAGCAATCCGCCCATAGCCAAGGTGGAGAGGTCATCGCCGGCATACGCGGCATACGGCCCTGTCAGGCCGTAAGGGCTGATGCGGGTCAGAACCAGGCTGGGGCGTACCGCGCAGAGGTCTGCATAGCCCAGATCGAAGCGCTCCAGCACGCCTACGCCCTGGTCCTCAATCATGATGTCGGCAGTCTGGGCCAGCCGCAGCGCCAGATCACGGCCTTCTGGCCGGGAGAGGTCCAGGCAGACGCTCTTCTTGCCCTGGTTGAGGTACGCGTACGACAAGCTGCGTTCCGTGTGAGGCTCATCGCCGATGAACGGCCCGTTGCGCCTGGTTGCAGACCCGGCCGGAGGCTCGACGAGGATCACTTCTGCTCCGAGTTGGGCTAACAGCTTCCCGCAGTACTGCGTCGCATGCGTGCAGAAGTCCAGGACGCGCAGCCCTTGCAAGGCCGTCTGCCTAGAAATTCTATTTTCCATATATTGGACTCATCATTAACGAGCGGACGAGCAGACTCTACGCAGTACCTCGTGGATTGGGTATGCTTGGCCTTTGGAATTTGGTCCATATATTGAAAATGCCAAAACCGCCCCCTTCTGATCGCGAGTCGGCCACAGGCACGCAGGCCCTTCGGCGCGCCATGGCGCTGCTGCGCCTGATCACGACGCACAACCGGACGGGATTGCGACTGACCGACCTGCACAGAATGAGTGAGATCGAGAAGCCCACTGTCCATCGCATCCTGCAAGGCTTGCTCAGTGAAGGAATGCTGCGGCAGGACGCCGCCAGCAAGCGCTATTTTCTTGGCGCCGCCATGTACGAAATGGGCCTTGCCGCCGCGCCGCGAATGGCCGTTCGAGACGTATGCCATCCGTACTTGAGAGTGTTGGCGGAACAGACCGGCGATACGGTCTTTCTCATCGAGCGCTCCAAGTTCGACGGCGTCTGCATGGATCGAGCCGAGGGAAGCTTTCCGATCAAGGCCCTGATCCTGGATGTCGGCCGCCGCCGACCGCTTACGGTGGGCGGCGGCAGCCTGGCGATCCTGTCCGCCCTGTCCGAGTCCGAAGCGCAAAGAATCTGCGATATCAATGACGCCCGCAGTAAAGAACGGTTCCCGCGCTACAGCCCCGAGGAACTGCAGCGCGATCTGGCTGAAGCGCGCGCACGCGGATACGTCATCAAGGACGCGCTCGAGATCCCCGGCGTCAGAACGGTGGCCGTCCCGATACGCCAACCGGATGGCGCCCCGGTCGGCGCGATCAGCGTCACGGCGATCGCAGCCCGCCTGGACCAGAATCGCAGCACTTTGGTTGCCGGCTACCTCACCGACGCAGTCACGCAGATCGAGGCCGAACTAGCTGGCCGCGCCAGCTAGTCGCCGCCAATCTCCAGACGAGCCCACATCACTAGCAGCGGCAACGGCAGCGCCCGCCGCAAGATACCGCGTAAGCCCCAAGAGGCCGCCCGGGCGGCCGGCCTGGGGCGGGCACCGCAAGATCCCCGCCCATCCCCACCGTCGGCGAGAACCCTACGAAGACCAGCCCGACCCAGTTGACGTCAAGTTTCAAAAGTGGAGTCTGGCGCGTCGGGGGCCTGGGGCGCGCGGGGCGTCGATAAGCCCGAGGGAATCCGTAGGAGTCGCCGAAGGCGAGGACGAGGATGACGATGGGGCAGTCCGGAGCGAAGGCTCCGGACCGCAATCGTTGCCCCGCGCGCCCCAGGCCCCCGACGCGCCAGACGGCTCAAGAACCCGCCGCAACGCCAGCAGCAACTCCCGAACCGCCTCGACCATCATCATCCCCACCAAGCGCCTGATAAACCGTCACCTGATTCACCAACCGATTCAACATATTCTCATCCCGGGAAACCTCAGCCACCCGCCGCTTCTCCTGCGCATCCAGCCAGTCCTTCAACGGCACCGCCCCCGCCCGATAGCGCACTTCGTACAGCCGCTCAGCCTCGCGCGCCGCCTTCAACGACGCGTCCAGCTGCTCGCCCTGCAAGCGCAGCTGGGTGCGGTTCGACAAGGCGTTCTCGACATCCGCCATCGCCTGGTACAGCGCCTGCCGGAAGTTCACCACGCGCTCCTCGTAGTCGGCCTTGGAGATCTTGATGTTGAGCTGCATCTGGTTCCATTGCAGGAACGGCAGCGTCAGCGCCGCGCCCAGCGAACCGACCGGGTTCTTGAGTACATCGGACAGCGTCGGGCTCGAACTTCCCAACGCGCCGGTCAGCGTCAACGGCGGGTAGAAGCTGGCGCGGGTCGCGTCGACCGTGGACAGGGACTGGCGCAGCCGCAGCTCGGCGGCGCGCAGATCGGGGCGGCGGCCCAGCAGTTCCGCTGGCACGCCGGCGCGGGCTTGCGGCAGCGGATACTGCGGCAGCCGTGCGGGATCGGCCATCATGCGGTCCGGCGGGCCGTCGAACAGAATGGCCAGCGCATTCGCGTATTCCACCCGCTGCTGCACCAGCAGCGCGTGCGCGGCTTCCTGGCTGGCTACGGTCTGTTCGGCCTCGGCCATTTCCAGCGCCGACGCGCCGCCCGCCGCGTATTGCGCCCGCACCAGGTCCTGCGTCTTGCGCGCGTAGGCGATGCTCTCGGCGCTGCTGGCGATACGCTGGTTGATGAAGGCGGTCTGCCAGTACAGCGTGGCGGTGGTGCCCACCAGCGACAACGCGGCGCTCTGGCGGTCCTGCTCGGTCGCCAGCGCGTCCCATTGCGCCGCGTCGCGCTGGCTGGACAGCTTGCCCCACAGGTCTACTTCGTAGCTGACGGTGAGCTGCGCCGCATTGGTCCGGGAGATAGCTCGATCGCCGTACAGGTTGCGGTTGCGCGTCACATCGGCGCTGCCGCCCAGTTGCGGCAACAGCTTGTCCTCGGTAATCCCTGCCTGGTATTGGGCCCGGCGCACCCGGATCGCGGCGGCGGCCAGATCGTTGTTGCGCGCCAGTGCGGCATCGACCAGACCGTTGAGCGTAGGATCGCTGAAGTTGCGCCACCACTCGCCGCCATCGGCCAGCGGCTCAGGCTGGGCGCTGCCAGCCGGCGCATGAGACCAGGCCGCGGGCGTGGAGGTCAACGGCGGCTCGAAGTCGGTGTGCAGCAGGCTGCCGCAGCCGCCCAGGGCCAGCAGCAAGGCCAAGACGGCGGGTTTGCAGATCGGGGAAACCGCTTTCATCTTCCTCATTCCCGGGCCAAGGCCTCGACGGGATCCAGGCGCGCCGCATTGCGCGCCGGCAAATAGCCAAAAAGCACACCGATCAAGGTCGAGCAGCTGAATGCCGCCACCATCGATGCCGTGGAATAAACCATCTGGAACGAACCGCGCGTGGCCTTGGACACCAGCACGCCCAGCCCCAAGGACAGGACGATGCCGATGGCGCCGCCAATCAGGCACACCAGCACCGCTTCGATCAGGAACTGCTGCATGATGTCGCTGCGCCGCGCGCCCACCGCCATGCGCACGCCGATCTCGCGGGTGCGCTCGGTCACCGATACCAGCATGATGTTCATCACGCCGATGCCGCCCACCATCAGCGAAATCAGCGCGATCATGGACACCAGCAAGGTCATGGTGGCGGTGGTGCGTTCAATCGTCTTGCGGATCGCATCCGTGTTGAACACGAAGAAATCCTTGGTCACGTGGCGCCGCGTCAGCACGCGCACGATGGCCTGCTCCGCCGCGGCGGGCGGCGAAGCGTCATTGACGCGCACCGTGATGCTCTTCAGATGCTGCTGGCCCAGCACGCGCGACAGCGCGGTGGTATAGGGGACCCACACGTTCAGCGTGTCGTTGCTGCCGAAGACGGTGTCCTTCTTCTGCGTCACCCCGATCACGCGCGCCGGCATCGATCCCAGGAACACCACCTGCCCGATGGGCTCGGTATGCGAGCCGAACAGCTTGCGTCGGGTGGCGTCGTCGATCACCACTTCCTGCGCGCGCCGCAACACGCTGGTTTCGTCGAAGAACTTGCCCTGGGCCAGCTTGATGGCGCGCACGCGGAAATACTGCTCGCCCACGCCCTGTATCACGCCGTTCACCGACACGTTGCGGTAGCGCAGCGTGTTGCTGGTGGAAACTTCCGGCGTCACGCTGTCCACATAGGATTCTCGCGCCAGGGCATCGGCGTCGGCTGGCACCAGCGTACGGATGTTGACGGCCTTCTCGTCGCCGAAGTCCTTGCCGGGAAAGATCTCCACCGTGTTGGTGCCGATTTCGCTGATGTCGTCCAGGATCTTGCGGCGCGAGCCCTCGCCCAGGGCCACCACCGACACCACGGCCGCGATGCCGATGATGATGCCCAGCATCGTCAGCGAGGTGCGCAGCCGGTGCGCGTTCATGGCCAGGAGCGCCATGCGCAGCGCCTCGCGGCAACGGTCCAGATAGGCCTGCCAGACAGGCCGCGCGGCCAGCGCCGGCGCGTCTTCCTTGATGCGTTCGGTCCGCGGCGCATCGGGGTTGCGCTTGTCGGCGACGATCTCGCCGTCGCTGATCTCGATGATGCGCTGGGCATGGCGGGCCACGTTCATATCGTGCGTGACGATGATGATGGTGTGGCCGGCGGCGTTCAACTCCTCCAGGATGCGCAGCACTTCCTGGCCGGTGTGCGTATCCAGCGCCCCGGTCGGCTCGTCGGCCAGGATGATGTCGCCGCCGTTCATCAGCGCCCGCGCGATGCTCACGCGCTGCTGCTGGCCGCCGGACAGCTGGCCGGGACGGTGCCTGGACCTGTCGCCCAAGCCCAGCCGCTTGAGCAGTTCGTCGGCACGCGCCAGGCGCGCCTCGCGCCGCTTGCCGGCGTAGACGGCCGGCACCTCGACGTTGCCCTGCGCCGTCAGGTCCGACAGCAGGTGATAGCGCTGGAAGATGAAGCCGAAATGTTCGCGGCGCAATTCAGCCAGTTCGTCCGGATCCAGCTCGCCCGTGCTGCGCCCGTCGACCCGGTACTCGCCGCGGGTCGGGCGGTCCAGGCAGCCCAGGATGTTCATGAGCGTGGACTTGCCCGAACCGGACGCGCCCACGATCGCCACCATCTCGCCGGCCTCGATGGTCAGGTTGATGTCCTTCAGGACCGCGATGGTCTGCTCGCCCGCGGGAAACTCGCGGCGTACGCCCGTCAGCGAGATCAGAGGCCCGCTCATGTCAGGCTCCCGGCGCCACGGCCGGCGCGGCGTCCGCCGCCACAACGCGCTCGCCCACCTCCAGCCCTTCCAGCACCTGCGCCTGGACGTTGTTGTTCATGCCGATCCGGACCTGGCGCGTTTCGGTCTTGTTGTCCTTCAGGACCACGCGCACGGCGTAGCGGCCGTCCTCGCCGCGCTTGCCCAGCGCCGAGGACGGCACCACGACGGTGTCCTTGGCTTCGCCCAGCACGATGAAGACCTGGGCGGTCATGGAGATGCGCAGCTTCTCGTCCGGGTTGGGCACGTCGAACAGGCCGTTGTAGTAGACCGCGGCGGTGGTGGAGCTGCCGCTGGCCGAACCGGTCAGGGAAGCCGTCGCGTCGTCTTTCTGCACCGAGTCCGGCGCCGGTTCCACCGCGCGCAGCTGCGCGCGGTAGCGCTCGTCGGGCTCGCCCAGGATGGTGAAGTACACCGGCAGGCCCGGCTTCACGCGGGTCACATCGGCCTCCGAGATCTGCGCCTTGATGGTCATGGTGTCGACCTGGGCCACCTTGATGATGGTGGGTGCGCTCTGGATCGAGTTGACGGTCTGGCCTTCCTTGGTGACCACCGCCACCACCATGCCGTCGATGGGCGAGACGATGCGGGTGTAGCCCAGATTGACGCGGGCGGTGTCGACCTGGATCTCGGCTTGCGCGATCTGCGCGTCCAACGACGCGATTTCGGCGCGGGTCACCCCCAGCGTGGCCTCGGCGCTCTCATAGGACTCGCGCGAGCTGGCGTCGGCCGCCAGCATCTGCCGCTGGCGGCGGAAGGCAAGCTCGGCCTGCTTCAGCATGGCGACCTTGGCGGCCCGCTCGGCGCGCCGGGTCTGCAGGGCGGCCTCGGCGTTGCGCAGTTCGTTCTGCTGGGTCATGTCGTCGATCTCGGCGACCAGTTGGCCCTTCTTGACGCGGTCGCCCAACGCCACTTTCAGGGATTTCAACTGGCCGGTGGCCTGCGCGCCCACACTGACGCGCTCAATGGCGTCGATGGTGCCGCTGGCCAGGACACTATCCTCAAGATTGGCGCGGGTGACTTCGGCCACGGCGAAAGTGGGCGGCGGCGGCGCGGAAAAAAACGCGGCGCGCACGCCGAACACGGCTAACAGGAGCAAAACAGCGATCAGGGAGTAGCGCTTGAACTTGCTGCGGGACTTTTTCATTGAACCTGCCGGATGTGGCGCCGTCTCTCGGGACCGGCGCCGGTATTGCGAATTGCGGACCAGGCAAGCGATCTTGCCCACGATGCCTGCTCATCCTAAACGTCTCGCCCGCCAGAACCATCGACGATCTGTGGCGAAACGGTGAAAAACAGTAAAGCGGGGCGGAACGTCAAGGCCCGCCCGATTGTTCCGTTGCATGAACGATACAACGCTTTGTCCGGCGCCCATCAAACCCCTAGTCCGCAGATGCGGCGAACGTGCCGCCATCTTGCGCAATAAGCATGCGACTTCGCCCCTAGATGGCCGCTATCGTGCGATTGGCGCCAATATCTGTTTGCGGCGCTGCGGAACAGCCTTGCCTCGACATAGGGCGACGATATGGCCAGAATGAACGCAGTTAAGCCGTATCCGTGTCCACTTCTCATAGATCCCCCTCTTCGCCACCTGGTTCCCCGGAGTTTTCCGGGGCGGTGCTTTTGTGCCTCCTGGCCATGATGAATCATGTGGCGCTGACAGGGGGACGGATCACTGTCTCGCTCACCGCGCTGCAAATGGGGCTGTCGACCTTCAAGGTCGGCACGCTGGTCGCGGTGTTCGCCGTGCTGCCCATGCTGTTTTCGGTCCGCGCCGGCCGCTGGGTCGACCGGGTCGGTATCGTGCGGCCTCTGGTCATCGGCACTTCCCTGGTCGCTGCGGGTACCGCGCTGCCCTTCATCTCCCAGACCCAGTTCGCCCTGCTTATTGCGTCCTGTTGCATCGGCATCGGCTTCATGCTGCATCAGGTCGCCACGCAAGACCTGCTGGGCCATGCCGAACCGGCGCAACGGCTGCGCAATTTCTCCTTCATGTCGCTGGCGCTGGCGGGATCCGGATTTTCGGGACCATTGATCGCCGGCCTGGCGATCGACCATCTGGGCACGCGCATGGCGTTCGGCCTGCTGACCATGGGTCCACTGCTTTCGGCGGGCGGACTTTATGCCTTGCGTCACCAATTGAAGGCAGTCGATTCGCAGCTGTCAGGCAAAAAAGAGGCTGAAAAGCGGCGCGTTACTGAATTGCTGGAAGTGCCGGCATTGCGCCGCATCTTGATGGTCAACACGATTTTGTCCGGCGCATGGGACACCCATTTGTTCGTCGTGCCCATTTTCGGCGTCGCCATCGGCCTGTCGGCGACCACGATCGGCATCATTCTTGCGTCCTTCGCGGCGGCTACTTTCGTTATCCGCCTGATATTGCCCTTCATTCAGCGCCGCGTGCGGTCCTGGACGCTGGTGCGGGTAGCGATGGCGACGGCCGCCATCGATTTCATGCTTTATCCGCTGTTCACCGACGTTAACGTCCTGATCGTGCTGTCTTTCATCCTCGGCCTGGCCCTGGGCTGCTGCCAGCCGAGCATGCTCTCCCTGCTGCACCAGCACTCCCCGCCGGGCCGGGCCGCCGAGGCCGTGGGCCTGCGGATGGCCTTGATCAACGGTTCGCAAGTCTCCCTGCCGTTGACCTTCGGCGCGCTCGGTGCGGTAATTGGCGTTGCCCCTCTCTTCTGGGCCTATTCCGTGGCCCTGATGGCCGGAGGCTGGGCCAACCGCAATCCCCCGATCGAATCCGACCGTAAACCGTAGCCGTGAACATGCAGTCCTCTCCTCCCGCCGCCGGCAACGCCGGCGCCAGCCTGCCCTTTCGCCTCTGGACTCCGCAAGAGCGGCAGGAATCGCTGGACGAGGCCCTGCGCCACTGGCAATCCGGCGAAGACGTGTGGGTATACGGCTACGGCTCCCTGATCTGGCGCCCCGATTTCGACTTCGTGGAGCGCCGGCTGGCGACCCTGCGCGGCCACCATCGGGCGCTGTGCCTGTGGTCGCGAGTCAACCGCGGCACGCCGGAATGCCCGGGCCTGGTGTTCGGCCTGGACCGGGGCGGCTCCTGCCGGGGGGTGGTCTACCGCCTGGCGGGCCAGCAGGTGCCGACTTATTTCCCCGCGCTCTGGGAGCGGGAAATGTCCACCGGCGCCTACCTGCCGCGCTGGATCAATTGCAGCACCGAGACCGGCACCGTCCGGGCGCTGGTCTTCATCATGAACCGGGACAACCCGGCCTACATCCGCGCCCTGCCCGAGCCCGAGCTGCTGGCCATCGTGCGCCGGGCCGCAGGACGCTACGGCCCCTGCACCGAATACGTGGTGCAGACCGCCCAGGCGCTACGCGCCGCGGGCATCCATGACGCCCGCCTGGACGCCATCGCGCGCCGGCTGGAGCTGGACGGGCATGTCCTGCCGGAAGGCGCCTGAGGCGCGCGCCCGAAAAATCTTGCCTGCGCCCTGAGCGGGGTCAATAAGGGTACCGCCTCCCAGGCGGTATAAACTCCTTGTTATCAACGCTGAACTACTAGCCCCATGTCCGTCTCTGATCTGCGTCAAAGCTACGACAAGAACGTGCTGCTCGAAGGCCAGGCCGCGGCCTCCCCGTTCGAGCAATTCACCCGCTGGTTCGACGAGGCCCTAGCCGCCAAGGTGCCCGAGCCCAACGCCATGACCTTGGCCACGGTGGACGCCAGCGGCCAGCCCAGTGCGCGCATCGTCCTGATCAAGGGCTTTGACGAGCGCGGGTTCACGTTCTTCACCAATTACGAATCCCGCAAGGGCCTGGACCTGCAGGCCGAGCCCCGCGCCGGCCTGCTGTTCTTCTGGCAGCCGCTGGAACGCCAGGTCCGGATCGAGGGCGTGGTCGAAAAAGTGGCCGACGACGAGTCGGACGCCTACTACCACAGCCGGCCCGCCGGTTCGCGCATCGGCGCCTGGGCCTCGCGCCAGAGCCAGCCCATCACCCGTGAAGAGCTGGAAGCCCGCGAACAGGAGTTCCGCGAGCGCTTCGGCGAACAGCCGCCGCGCCCGCCGCACTGGGGCGGCTACCGCCTGAAGCCCACCGCCTTCGAATTCTGGCAAGGCAGGCCTTCACGCCTGCATGACCGCCTGCGCTATGTCGCGGACGGCCAGGGCTGGAAGATCGAACGTCTGTCGCCTTGATGCCGGGCGCCGCGCGCGCCCGCCCCCAACCAACGATTGCATGACCGCCTCCTCCCCTGATTTTGACGCTGCCTTTTTCCGCACCGCGCTGGGCCGTTACGCCACGGGCGTGACCGTCGTCACGGCCGCCGACCTCGATGGCGCGCCCATCGGGCTGACGGTCAGCTCCTTCAACTCCGTGTCGCTGAATCCGCCGCTGGTGCTGTGGAGCCTGTCGCGCAGCTCGTCGTCGCTGGCCGCCTTCGAGCAGTGCGAGCGCTATGTCGTCAACGTGCTGGGTTCGGAGCAGATCGCGCTGGCGCGCCGCTTCGCCACCGGCAAGACGCCGGACCGCTACGCCGGGCTGACGGTGCATCACGCGCCGGGCGGCACGCCCATGCTGGACGGCCATTGCGCCGCCTGGTTCGAATGCCACAACCGCAGCCGCTATGTCGAGGGCGACCACGTCATCATGGTGGGCGAAGTGGAACGCTGCGGCCATAGCGGCGAGCCGCCGCTGGTGTTCCATGCCGGCGGTTTCGACCTGACCCCGGCCGGCGCGCGTTCGGAAAGGAAAACACCATGAGCGTGGATGTGGATTGCGTCGTCATCGGAGCGGGCGTGGTCGGCCTGGCGGTCGCGCGCGCGCTGGCCCAGTCCGGACGCGAGGTGCTGGTGGCGGAAGCCACCGAGGCTATCGGCACCGGCACCAGTTCGCGCAATTCGGAAGTCATACACGCTGGCATCTATTACCCTGCGGGCAGCCTCAAGGCTCGCCTCTGCGTGCGCGGCAAGCACCTGCTGTATTCCTATTGCGCCGAGCGCGGCGTGCCCTATAAGCGGCTGGGCAAGCTCATCGTCGCCACCACCACGGAACAGGCCGCGCAGCTGGAGGGCATCGCCCAGCGCGCCCGCGCCAACGGCGTGGACGACCTGCAGTTCATCTCCGGCGAGGACGCCATGCGCCTGGAGCCGGCGCTGCGCTGCACCGCGGCGCTGTCCTCGCCGTCCACCGGCATCGTCGACAGCCATGCGCTGATGCTGGCGTTCCAGGGCGACGCCGAGAACGCGGGCGCCCAGTGCGTCTTCCACACGCCGCTGGTGTCCGGCCGGGTTCGCCCCGAGGGCGGCTTCGAGCTGCAGTTCGGCGGCGATGAAGGCATGACCCTGAGCTGTAACGTGCTGATCAATTCGGCCGGCCTGCACGCGCCGGCGCTGGCGCGCCGCATCGACGGCCTGCCGGCATCCAGCATCCCCACCGATTACCTGTGCAAGGGCAGCTATTTCACGCTGTCCGGCCGCGCGCCGTTCTCGCGCCTGATCTACCCGGTGCCGCAGCATGCGGGCCTGGGCGTGCACCTGACGCTGGATCTAGGCGGCCAGGCCAAGTTCGGCCCCGACACCGAATGGGTCGGCACCGAAGACTACACGCTGGACCCGGCTCGCGCCGAGGTCTTCTACGAGGCCGTGCGCAGCTATTGGCCGGCCCTGCCGGACGACGCCCTGGCGCCGGGCTACACCGGCATCCGGCCCAAGATCTCCGGCCCTCACGAACCGGCGGCCGACTTCGTCATCGCCGGTCCGGCCGCGCATGGCGTGCCCGGCCTGGTGAACCTGTTCGGCATAGAATCCCCCGGGCTGACCTCCAGCCTGGCCCTGGCCGAAGAGACGCTGGCCCGCCTGAATGGATAGGCCGGATAGCCCCCACGCCGCACACGCTGCGCGTGCTTGCTGCCCCCCGAGGGGGCTGCCCTCCCTTGGGGCGGCCCGGCGGGAGGGCTCTACACTGCCATCACCCTTTTCTCCTTCTCTCCTCTTCCCTGAACCATGCAGCACAACGACTACATCCTGACCCTGTCCTGCCCCGACCGCACGGGCATCGTGTACCGCGTCAGCGGCCTGTTGTTCGAATTGGGCTGCAACATCCTGGATTCGCAGCAGTTCGGCGATGAGGAGACCGGCCGCTTCTTCCTGCGCGTGCACTTCGACGTGCCCGCCGCCGTGTCCGCGGACGACCTGCGCGCACGGCTGGATGGCATGTCCGCCGAGTACGGCATGGAGCTGAAGCTGCATGACGCCCGCCGCAAGGAACGCCTGCTGATCATGGTCAGCAAGCAAGGCCACTGCTTGAACGACCTGCTGTTCCGCGTGCACAGCGGCCATCTGCACGCCGAAGTAGCCGCCATCGTGTCGAACCACAACGACTATGCCAGCCTGGCGGCGTCCTACGGCATCCCGTTCCACCACCTGCCGGTTACCGCCGACACCAAGGCGCAGCAGGAACAGCAGGTGCTGGCCCTGGTCGAGAAGGAAGGCATCGACCTGGTGGTGTTGGCCCGCTACATGCAGATCCTGTCGGAAGACATGTGCCGCGCGCTGAATGGCCGCGCCATCAACATCCACCACAGCTTCCTGCCCAGCTTCAAGGGCGCGCGCCCCTACCACCAGGCGCATGCGCGCGGGGTCAAGATCATCGGCGCCACCGCCCACTACGTCACCTCGGACCTGGACGAAGGCCCCATCATCGACCAGGACATCGAGCGCGTGGACCACACGATGACCGCGCAGGACCTGACCCAGGTGGGCAGCGACATCGAGTCCCTGGTGCTGTCGCGCGCCGTGCGCAGCCACGTCGAGCACCGCATCCTGCTCAACCGCAACAAGACCGTCGTCTTCCGCTAAAGGCAGGGGGCCGCCGTCAGGCGACCCTTCGCGACAAGGGCGGCGCGCGCGCCGCCTAGGACCTCTCCTCCGCCTGCGCCACGGCCAGGGCGGCCGCCGTGGCGCTCGCCACGTCGGGTTGCAGATGGCCCTGCAGCCGCTGGTACAGGCCGATGCGGCGCACGATGTCCATCGGCTGCCCCATCAAGCCTGAAACGATCAGCGTCACCCCTCGCGTCTCGCACGCCTTGTTGAGTCCTTCGAGCGCTTCGGCGCCGGTCGAATCGACGTAGATCACGTTCTTCAGATCGAGTACCAGCGCGCGGGCCGGCAGGCGGTCTTCCAGCGATTCCACCAGCTTGGTGGCGCCGAAAAAGACCGTGCCGTATAGGCGCCAGACCGCGATCTTGCCGTCCTGGCCGGCGAGCAGGGGCTGCTCCGCGGCCGTGATGCGTTCGGCGCGCGACAGGCTGGAGATGCGGTAGATGAAGGTCAGGCAGGCCGCGAAGATGCCGAACTCCACCGCCACCGTCAGATCGAAGACCACCGTCAGCAGGAACACCGACACCAGCGTGACCCGGTACGGCAAGCGGTAGGTCTTGAGCCGGGCGAACTCGCGCCATTCGCCCATGTTCCAGGCCACGAACATCAGGATGGCCGCCAGCGTCGCGAGTGGTATCGAGGCCGCCAAGGGCGCGGCCGCCAACATCACCGCAAGCAGCACCAGCGCATGCGCCATGCCGGCGACTGGGCTGGTGGCGCCGCTTTTCACATTGGTCACGGTGCGCGCAATGGTGCCCGTGGCCGGCATGCCGCCGAAGAAAGGCGTGACGAAGTTGGCGATGCCCTGGGCCATCAGCTCCTGATTGGGATCGTGCCGGTCGCCTATCATGCCGTCGGCCACCCGCGCGCACAGCAGCGACTCGATGGCGCCCAGCGCCGCCAGCGTGATGGTGGGCATGAGCAGGAAGCGGGCCGATTCCCAACTGAACGCCGGCAAGGTGAAGTCCGGCAGCGCCGCCGGTATGCCGCCGAAGCGGCTGCCTATGGTTTCCACCGGCAGGCCGAATACGGCCACCGCCGCGGTCGCCAGCACCAGCGCGACGATGGAGCCCGGCACGCGGGCCAGCCCGGCCATCCGCCGGCCGCCCCATGCCGGCAGCCAGCGCTGCCAGCCGACGATCACGGCCAGCGACAGCAGCGCCACGCCGGCGGCCCAGGGGTTGAGCGTGGACAGATGGCTGCCCAGCGCGCCCAGGATGCCGAAGAAGTCGCCCGGCATCTTGGGAATCGCAAGGCCCAGGAAATCCTTGACCTGCGACAGCGCGATCAGCACCGCGATGCCATTGGTGAAGCCGATGATCACCGCCACCGGGATGAAACGCACCAGCGTGCCCAGCCTGAGCAGCCCCATCACAAACAGCAGCACGCCGGACAGCGCCGTGGCGATGATCAGATTGGCCACGCCGTACTGCTGCACGATGTCGTAGACGATGACGATGAAGGCGCCCGCCGGCCCGCCGATCTGCACCCGGCTGCCGCCGAGCAAGGCGACCAGGAAGCCCGCGATGATGGAAGTGAAGAGGCCGGCCTCGGGCTTGAGGCCCGACCCGATGGCGAACGCCATGGCAAGCGGCAGCGCGACCACGGCCACGGTAAGGCCCGCGCCCAGGTCCTGCGCGAAGCGGACACGGTCGTAACCGCGCAACGCGTCAAAAAGACGCGGACGAAACGAAAAAGGAATTTCCACGAAAGACTCCGGAGAAGTGGAACCGAAACGCCCTGCTGTGGGGTTCAGTACTTCGCCGGAGGGCCGCAGTGGCGCAGCCTGGTGATGAAACGCCTGCGGCGCGTCAGCGGCAGGACTGGTCGGTAGGACATGGCTAAAACCCGGAATTCGCGTTCGTTCGTGTGCAAACGGTTCCATCCCTGGCCGGATACTGGCGGCGCCGGGATACCGCTAACGATAAGCCTTCGGGCGGGTTCTGCCTACCCGCAATGCGCGCTTCATGGCGTTTCGAGGCTATCCCAGTCATGCCGCGCCGCCATTTCCACCGCTTTTTCCTGCAGCGGCGTGCGCGCGGCCTCGCGCCAGATCATCTGGCTGAGCGAGCGGGCCTCGTGCTCGAAAGCGATGAAGCGCGTCCCCGCCAGCCCGCTGCGCGACAGGCAGGCCGGCACGATGGACACGCCCAGCCCCTGCGACACCAGCGACGCCACGCTCAGCCAATGCCGCACCTCGTGCCGGATCACGGGCATGAAGCCCGCCGACACGCACATGGACAGCACCGTCTCGTAATAGCTGGGCGAAGCGGCCCGGGCGAAAAAGACGAAATCGTCCGTCGCCAGCTCCGCCAGCCGCAAGGAGTTGCGGCCAGCCAGCGGATGCGCCTGCGGCAGGCACACCACGAAAGGCTCGGCCATCAGGTCGCGCGCCAGCACGCCGTTGGGCACCGGATTGGCGTGGATGAAGCCCAGGTCCTGCTCGCCGCGGCGCACGGCCTCGATCTGGTCATGGGAATTCAGCTCGGTCAGCACGTGCTCCACGTCCGGCAGTTCGGCGCGCATGGCGTTGAGCAGCGCCGGCAGGCCGCGGTACAGCATGGAGCCCACGAAACCGATGCGCAGCCGGCCGCGCAGGCCCGCGTCCACGCGTTGCACCAGCGTGCGCACCTCTTCCGCCTGGCGCAGCAGCGTCAAGGCTTCGCGATACAGCACCTGGCCGGCGTCGGTCAGCTCCACGTGGCGGCTGGTGCGCGTCAGCAGGCGGGCGCCGACGTTGTCCTCCAGCTGCCGAATGGCGTAGCTGAGCGGCGGCTGGGAAATGTGCAGCCGCGTGGCCGCGCGGCTGAAATGGCGCTCTTCGGCCACGGCAATGAAATAGCGCAACAAGCGCGGATCCAGGTCCATTTGTCTCCCCCGCGACTTCAATCCATACTTTTTTTGGATTGTTCTACACACAAACAGTATTTGTATAGATTAATCCATGCCAGCACCATCACAGGCATCGTTCCCGTCTTCAGCAGGATGCCGCCATGGATACCCCCGTCAAGACCGCGCCCCCCGCCGCCACTCCCGTCCCGGATTCGCGCGGACAGAATCTGTTCAGCGCGGACCCTTATGCCGAGGCGCTGAGCCGGCGCTATCTGCCGGCCGCGCTGCATGCCCATTTGCTGCCCCACCTGGAGCGCCTGGGCGCGCTGGCCGGCGGCGTCATGGACGAACTGGCCGCCACCGCCGACAAGCACCCGCCCACCCTGTCCGTGCGCAGCCGCGCCGGCACCGACGAGTCGCGCATCGACAAGCACCCCGCCTATGTCGAACTGGAACGCCTGGCCTACAGCGAGTTCGGCCTGGCCGCGCTGTCGCACCGCGGCGGCGTGCTGGGCTGGCCCGAGCCCATGCCCGCGGCCGCCAAATACGCCCTCAGCCATCTGTTCGTGCAAGCGGAGTTCGGCCTGTGCTGCCCGGTCAGCATGACCGATTCGCTGGCCCGCACCCTGCGCAAGTTCGGCGACCCGGAGCTGGTCGAGCGGGTCCTGCCCGAGGTGACCTCGCAGGATTTCGACACGCTGCGCCAGGGCGCCATGTTCATGACTGAACAGGGCGCGGGTTCGGATGTCAGCGCCACCGAGGTCACCGCCACCGCGCAGGACGACGGCACCTGGCTGATCCACGGCGACAAGTGGTTCTGCTCCAACCCGGACGCGGGCTACGCCATGGTGCTGGCGCGTAGCGAAGCCCAGCCCGGCCTGAAGGGCGTGTCGCTGTTCCTGCTGCCGCGCGACCTGGCCGACGGCAGCCACAACCACTACCGCATCCTGCGCCTGAAGGACAAGCTGGGCACGCGCTCGATGGCCAGCGGCGAAATCCGCCTGGAAGGCGCGGTAGCCTGGCTGGTGGGCGAACGCGGCCGCGGCTTCAAGCACATGGCCGACATGATCAACAACTCGCGCCTGTCCAACGGCATGCGCGCCGCCGGCCTGATGCGCCGCGCCGTGACCGAGGCGGTCTACGTCTCGCAGCACCGGCGCGCCTTCGGCAAACGCCTGATCGACATGCCGCTGATGCAGCGCCAGCTGGTCAAGATGACGGTCTGGGCCGAACAGGCCCGCAGCGTGATGTTCCAGACGGCGCGCGCCCTGGCCGGCGCGGACCAGGGCGTGGCTGATCCGGCGCTGGCGCGCATCCTCACGCCGCTGATCAAGTTCCGCGCCTGCCGCGATGCCCGCAAGGTGACCGGCGACGCCATGGAAGTGCGCGGCGGCTGCGGCTACATCGAGGAATGGACCGAACCGCGGCTGGTGCGCGATGCCCATCTGGGCTCCATCTGGGAAGGCACCAGCAATATCGTGGCGCTGGACGTGCTGCGCGCGATCAACAAGGAAAACTCGCTGCCGGCGCTGCGCAGCCACATCGACAGCCTGCTGGCCGAGGGCCGTCCCTGCCCGCCCGAGCTGGCCGAGCTGCAAGCGCGCGCCCTGGAACAGACCTATGCGCTGGCCGAGCACGCCGCGCAGGCCGACCGTCCCGAACTGGCGCGCCAGGCGGCTTCGCTGCTGTACCACGCGGTATCCATGGCCGCCCTGCGCTGGGAAGCCACCGAACCCGGCCTCGAAAGCCGCGCGCTGCTGGCCGACCAGGTGCTACAGCACCGCCTCGGCCCGCGCGATCCCTATGCCATCCCGGCCGACGAAAGCGTGGCGTGCCGGACCATCCTGCAATACGCGCTGTAAAAACCGACGCCGACGGCACAGCCGGCGCGCAACCCACTGGAGACAACCATGACCCGAACCCTCGCCCCCTGGCTGCTGGCGGCCGCGGCCGCCGCCGCCATCGCCCCGACCGCGCCCGCACTGGCCGCGGAGGCCTACCCTTCGGCGCGGCCCGTGACGCTGATCGTGCCCTTCCCGCCCGGCGGCCCCACCGACGCCCTGGCGCGCCGGCTGGCCGACAAGCTGCGCCAGCCGCTGAACCAGAACGTCATCGTCGAAAACCGCGCCGGCGCAGGCGGCAACATCGGTTCCGAATACGTCGCCACGGCCAAGCCCGACGGCTACACCCTGCTGTTCGGCACCTCCGGCCCGCTGGCGATCAACGTCAGCCTGTACAAGAAGCAGGGCTACAACCCCGAGACCAGCTTCGCGCCCATCATCCGCATCGGCCACCTGCCCAACATCCTGGTGGTGAACCCGTCGGTGCCGGCCAACAACGCGCAGGAGCTCATTGCCTACGCCAAGAAGAACCCGGACAAGCTGAGCTACGCCTCTTCGGGCAACGGCGCCTCGTCGCATCTGGCCGGCATCCTTTTCAACAACATGGCCGGCACCCAGATCATGCACATTCCCTACAAGGGCACGGGTCCGGCGCTCAATGACCTGCTGGGCGGGCAGGTGTCGATGTCGTTCACCGACATCCTCACCGCGCTGCCCTACATCAAGGCGGGCAAGCTGCGCGCCATCGGCCTGGCCAGCGCCCAGCGCTCGGATGCGTTGCCTGACCTGGCCACGCTTTCCGAGCAGGGACTCAAGGGCTACGACGTCAGCGTGTTCTTCGGCATCGTGGCGCCCAAGGGCACGCCCCCTGATGTGGTGGACACTTTGAACCGCGCCTTCAAGACCGCGCTGTCCGATCCCGAGGTCGCGCAGACGCTGCGCAGCCAGGGCATCGTCGAGGCCCAGGACCAGACGCCGCAGGGCCTGGCCACCTTCATCTCGGCCGAAGTGCCCAAATGGCGCGACCTGATCAAGAGCGCCCACGTTTCCATCGACTGAACGGACCCCACATGGCTGCAACCCTGCCCAACGCCGGCGCCCTGGCCGGCTGCAAAGTGATAGACCTGTCGCGCGTGCTGGGCGGCCCCTATTGCACGCAGATCCTGGCCGACCACGGCGCCGACGTGCTGAAGATCGAGCCGCCCGGCGGCGACGAGACGCGGGGCTGGGGGCCGCCCTTCCTGGGCGACACGGCGTCCTATTTCATCGGCGTGAACCGCAACAAGGACGGCATGACGCTGGACCTGTCGCAGGCCGCGGGGCAGGAACTGCTGCGCCATCTGCTGGCCGATGCCGACGTGCTGGTGGAGAACTTCAAGCCCGGCACGCTGGAGAAATGGGGTCTGGGATACGACACGCTGAGCCGCGACTTCCCCGCGCTGATCCATTGCCGGGTCAGCGGCTTCGGCGCGGACGGGCCGCTGGGCGGCCTGCCCGGCTACGACGCCTGCGCCCAGGCCATGTGCGGCCTGATGAGCGTGAACGGCGACGCGGACGGCGACGCCACCCGCGTCGGCCTGCCGGTGGTGGACATGGTGACCGGCCTGAATGCGGCCGTGGCCATCCTGCTGGCCTTGAATGAGCGCACACGCAGCGGCCTGGGGCAATTCCTGGACATCACGCTGTACGACTGCGCCTTGTCGCTGCTGCATCCGCACGCGCCCAATTACTTCTACAGCGGCAAGGTGCCCGCGCGCAGCGGCAACGCGCATCCGAACATCGCGCCCTACGAAACGCTGCCCACCGCCAGCGGCCCGATCTTCCTGGCGGTCGGCAACAACCGCCAGTTCGCGCAACTGGCGCAGACGCTGGAGGCGCCGGGGCTGGCCGAGGATGCGCGCTATGGCACCAACGCCGACCGCCTGCGCAACCGCCAGGCCCTGCGCGACGACCTGTCCGCGCTGCTCGCGAACCACGACGCCGCCGCGTTGGCCGACCGCCTGCTACGTTGCGGCGTGCCCGCGGCCGCCGTGCAGACCGTGGACCAGGCGCTGGCGCATCCGCACACCCGCCATCGCGGCATGGTGTTGGAGCAAGGCGACTATCGTGGCGTGGGCTCGCCGATCAAGCTGTCGCGCACCCCGGCCACGCTGCGCAAGCTGCCGCCGGCGCTGCGCTCCGCCGACGCCAGCGAGTAAAGCCGCGCGGCCTCAACCGCCCTGGGCGACGCCTTCGCGGCGCGGGTCGGCGCCGCCCTGCAAGCCGCCGGCGTCGATCACGATGCCGTGGATGCCGCTGGGAAACTCGAGTATCCGCACCGGGTGCCCCATGCGCTCGAGCTCAGGCGCCAGCGCCTCCAGGGCGGTGCCCTTCTCCAGTTCGGTTTCCTTGTTGCGGCTGCCCATGTTGGGCAGATCGATGGCCGCCTGGATGTCCAGCCCCCAGTCCAGCACGCCCACGATGGTCTTGGCCACGTAGTTGATGATGGCGCTGCCGCCCGGCGACCCCACCAGCAGATAGGGCTTGCCATCGCGCAGCACGATCATCGGCGCCATCGAACTGCGCGGGCGCTTGCCCGGCTCGATACGGTTGGCGACGAGACGGCCCTCGGGATCCTTGTACGACGAGGAAAAGTCCGTCATCTCGTTGTTCAGCAAAAAGCCGCGCACGAAGATCTTGCTGCCGAACTCGTTCTCGATGGTAGTTGTCATGCTCAAGGCATTGCCCTGCGCGTCCACCGCCACCAGATGGCTGGTCGAGGGCAATGCCAGCGCATCGTCCTTGCCCAGCGACAGCAGCTTGCCTTCCGGATCGCCGGGCAGCGCCACCTTCATGCTGCGGTCCGGCTGGATCAAGGCGCCGCGCGCGCGCAGATAAGCCGGGTCCAGCATGGCGCGCACCGGCACCCGCACGAAGTCCGGATCGGCCACATAGAAGTCGCGGTCGGCGAACGCCAGCCGGCCGGCCTCGGAGAAGTAATGCACCGCCTCCAGGCTGCCGGGCTTGTAGCTGGCGAGCGGAAACTGTTCCAGTTCGCCCAGCATCTGCAACACGGCGATCGGGCCGCTGCTGGGCGGTCCCATGCCGCACAGCTGATAGCCGCGATAGGCGCCGCAGACGGGATCGCGCGTCTTGGCGCGATAGCCGGCCAGGTCAGCCAGGGTCAGGTCGCCCGGCACGGCATGGCCGCGCACGGCGGCGACGATGTCCGCGGCGATGTCGCCCTGATAGAACGCATCCGCGCCCTGTTCGGCCACTGCGCGCAGCGTACGCGCGAATTCGGGGTTCTTCAGCACATGGCCCACCGGCCACGGGGTGCCGTCAGGCGCGTAGAAATAGGCTGCGGCCGCGGCTTGCGCGCGCAGCTCCTTGTTGCCTGCCAGCAGCTTGTGCAGGCGAGGCGACACGGGGAAGCCCTGCTCGGCCAGCCGGATCGCCGGCTGGAACAGGTCGGCCCAGGGCAACACGCCCTGCTCCTTGTGCGCCAACTCCAGCCCGCGCAGCAGGCCCGGCACGCCCACCGCCAGGCCGCTATTCACTGCGCGGGCAAAGGGTACCGGCTTGCCGTCCGGATCCAGGAAACGCTGCGGCTGGGCCGCCGCGGGCGCGGTCTCGCGGCTGTCATAGGTCTGGATGCGGCCGCTCTGGGCCGAATACGCCACCATGAAGGCGCCGCCGCCTATGCCGGACGATTGCGGCTCCACCAGGTTCAGCACCAGTTGGCTAGCGATAGCCGCATCCACCGCGCTGCCGCCCCGGCGCAGCATCGCGTCGCCGGCCTGCGTCGCCAGCGGATTGGCCGAGGCCATCATGAAGTGCGGCGCCCGCACCAGCTGACGCGTCTGCGTGCCGCTGGCGGCTTCGGGGTTCAGATCTTCGACGGCTTGCGGCGTGCGCGCCCATGCGGCAGGCATGGCCGCGAGCGCGGCGGCAAGCAGGAGGGCGGCGGCATGACGAGGTGCTCGCATGGAGGGCTCCGGTGTGCGCCGGCTGTCCGGCAGGGGTTCATGATAGTCAAGGCGCCGGCGGCTGTCGCGGCGCAGCTCCCGCCCATATGCCGCATCCGGCTTAGAATCGCGGTTTCCGCCCACCGTCCCCACCGTGCCATGCGTTTGCGCCACATCGAGATTTTCGAAGCGATCCGCCGTACCGGATCCCTGACCGAGGCCGCGGCCGCGCTGCATATCTCGCAGCCCGCAGCCAGCAAGCTGCTGGCGCATGCCGAGGCGCAACTGGGCTTCAAGCTGTTCGAGCGCGTGAAGGGCCGGCTCGTCGCCACCCGCGAAGCCGAGATCCTCACGCCCGAGGTCGCGCGCCTGAACCAGGACCTCAACAGCGTGCGCAGGCTGGCCGCCAGCCTGCGCGACCATCCCAACGGCCACCTGCGCGTGGGCTGCGCGCCGGCGCTGGGCCTGGGACTGCTACCCGGCGTGGTGCGCGACAGCCGCGCGGCGCAGCCTGGCATCACCTTCGACATCCACACGCATCACAGCAGCGAGCTGGTGCAGGGGCTGCTGACGCGGGAACTGGACCTGGCCATCACCTTCGACACCAACGACTATCCGGGCCTGACCCGCATGGGGCTGGGCCACACCGAACTGGTGCACCTGAGTCGCAAGCCCGGCACGGGTCCGCTGCCGTTGGCGGAGCTGACGTCCATGGCGGGCGATACGCTGATCGTGCTGGACGCGGCCGATGCCTCCGGCGCCCTGTTGCAGATGGCGCTGGACGCGCAGGGCCTGGATCCGCAGGTCGCCATCCAGGTGCAGACGCACTACGTGGCCTGCGCGCTGGTCGACGCGGGCTGCGGCGACGCCATCGTGGACGCGATCACCGGGCAGGCGATGCTGCGCCCCGGCATGAACCTGCGCCGGCTGGACCCCGCGTTGCGCGTGCCGATCAGCATCATGGTGCGCAACCAGGATCCGCTTTCCGCGCTGCACCGCGACCTCATCGAGCGCCTGCGCGCCGCTTGCGAGGCGCTGCAGGCCGGGCTCGACGCCGCGGCCTGACGCGCGGCTTGTGCACAAAACACGACGGGCGCCCGAAGGCGCCCGTCATCATTTGCAGACGGGGGCAGGCAACGCCCGCCCCGTGCAACATCAGTCCAGCTTGATGTTCTGCTTCTTCACGACGTCCTTCGCCCAGTCATACTGCTCTTTGATTTCCTTGGCGAATTCTTCCGGCGTATTGCCCGACGGCGCCGAGCCCTGATCGTCCAGCGCCTTGATGACCTTGGGGTCCTTCAGGGCCACGACGGCAGCGTCGCGCAGCTTGTTCACGACTTCCATCGGGGTGCCCTTGGGCGCCAGCAGACCGTACCAGACCGGCTGGTTCAGCACCGGGAAACCGGCGTCCTTGAAGGTCGGCACGTCCTTGATGGCATCGATGTTGGTCGGCCACGCGATGGCCATGGCGCGCAGCTTGCCCGCCTGGATTTGCGGCATCGACGAGGGCAGGTTGTCGAACAGGATTTCGATCTGGCCGCCGACGGCGTCAGCCACGGCCGGGCCCGAACCCTTGTACGGCACGTGCACGATGTCCGTGCCAGTCGCCATCTTGAACGATTCGCCCATCAGGTGCAGCACGCCGCAGGTGCCCGAACTGCCGTAGGAGTACTTGCCCGGATTCTTCTTCAGTTCTTCCAGGAAGCCCTTGAAGTCCTTGGCGGGGAACTTCGGGTTCACGGCCACCACATTGGCGGTGTTGGCGAAGTTGGTGACCGGCTGGAAATCCTTGATCGGATCGTAGGGCAGGTCGTTGGGACGGCAAGCCGGGTTCACGGCCATCGTCGACACGGTGGCGATGGAGAGCGTGTAGCCGTCGGCATCGGCGCGCGCGGCTTCGGATGCGCCGATGGCGCCGCCAGCGCCGCCCTTGTTTTCCACAACCATGGGTTGGCCCAGTTCCTGGCTCATGCGCTGCGTCACCAGGCGCGCGATGATGTCGGTGGAACCGCCGGGCGCGAACGGAACAATGACGCGGATCGGCTTGCTCGGGTACTTGTCGGCAGCGAGGGCGGCGGAGGCGCCGAGGGTGCCGGCAGCGCCGGTGGCCAGGGCGATCGCCACAGCCAGGGAGCGGACTTTATTCATAGGTGTGTTTCCTCCAATATGCGAGCCCGTGTGTATACGGACCGTTGTGTGATGCGCCTGCCTGTGGACAGGTCCGCAATTAACGGTGGTGGACGCATGCTCTGTGCGCAGGGAGAGCACTTTTTATAGGTTGCTTGTGGCACACGCGCCCGCCAGAATGACGGAGAATAGCAGCAAATACTTACAGACGCATAGCGCAGCGATCCCCGTCTGACGCGCATCAAATACGTACTTGTCCATGTCGGTAGCCCTTCTGGTTTTCCCTGATTTCATGCTGGTTGCGCTGGGTTGGGCGCTGCGTCACAAACTGAATTTCTCCCGCGAATTCTTCGCCGGCACCGAGCGGCTGGTCTACTTCGTCCTGCTCCCCGCGCTGCTGTTCCAGTCCATCCTGCGCACCCCCATCACCGTCGGCAACGCCGCTGTGCTGCTGCAGGCCTCCGCGGCCATCATCGCGGCCGGCGTCGCGCTGACGTGGCTGGCGCGCTGGGTGCTGCGGCCATCCTCGCTGAGCCTGGCTTCGTCCGCGCAATGCGGCTACCGCTTCAACACCTATCTGGGCCTGGCGCTGTCGGCCAGCCTGGGCGGCGCCCAAGGCCAGACGGTTATGGCGCTGATCGTCGGCTTCGCCGTGCCCATGGCCAACATGGCCGCGGTCTACGGCCTGGCCCGCCATAGCGGCGGCAACCTGCTGCGCGAACTGGCCCGCAATCCCTTGGTCATTTCCACGTTGGCCGGCCTGGCCTGCAACCTTGCCGGCCTGCACCTGCCGGGCCCGCTGGACACGGCTCTCGCGCGGCTGGGCGCGGCGGCCATCGCGCTGGGCATCATCTGCGTGGGCGCCAGCCTCTCCTGGGAGGGCGGCAAGGGCCATGGCGCGCTGATCGCCTGGATGCTCGCGGTCAAGCTGGCGGCGCTGCCCGCCGTGGCCCTGCTGGTGGCGCATGTGCTGGCGCTGCCGCCGCTGGAATCGCAGATGCTGCTGCTGTTCGCGGCCTTGCCCACCGCGTCCGCGGCCTACGTGCTGGCCATGCGCATGGGCGGCGACGGCCGCATGGTGGCGCTGCTGATATCGCTGGGCACGCTGTTGTCGGTGCTGACGATACCGCTGTGGCTGATGCTCACGGGCGGTTGAGACGTCTCCCTCTCCAACGCAAAAAAGACCGCCGAGGCGGTCTTTTTCATGCGCATGGCGGCCCTTTACGAGGACTTGTGCGCGTTGGTCATGGAAGCCGGCACCACCCATTCGGCGAACTGCGCTTCGGTCACATAGCCCAGCGCCAGCGCCGATTCCTTCAGCGACAGGCCTTCCTTGTGCGCCTTCTTGGCGATCTGCGCGGCCTTGTCGTAGCCGATATGCGGATTCAGCGCCGTCACCAGCATCAGCGAACGGTCGACCAGTTCGGCGATGCGCTCGAGATTGGGCTCGATGCCCGCGGCGCAATGCTCGTTGAAGCTGGCCATGCCGTCGGTCAGGAGACGCACCGATTGCAGGAAGTTGTGGATCACCAGCGGCTTGAACACGTTGAGTTCGAAATTGCCGCTGGCGCCGCCGATATTGATGGCCACGTCGTTGCCCAGCACCTGCGCGGCCAGCATCGTGATGGCTTCGCATTGGGTCGGGTTGACCTTGCCCGGCATGATAGAGCTGCCCGGCTCGTTCTCGGGGATGCTGATCTCGCCCAGACCGGAGCGCGGGCCGCTGGACAGCCAGCGCACGTCGTTGGCGATCTTCATCAGGCCGGCGGCCAGCGACTTCAGCGCGCCATGCGCGAACAGCAGCGCTTCGTGCGAGGCCAGACCCTGGAACTTGTTGGGCGCCGACACGAAGGCGGTGCCCGTGGCATGCGCCAGTTCCGCCGAGACCTTGGCGCTGAACTGCGGATGCGCATTCAGGCCCGTGCCCACCGCCGTGCCGCCGATGGCCAGCTGGTGCAGGCCCGGCAAGGTGGCGCGGATCTGCTGCTCGGCCAAGTCCAGCTGGGCCACATAGCCCGACAGCTCCTGGCCCAGGGTCAGGGGCGTGGCGTCCTGCAGGTGGGTGCGGCCGATCTTGACGATGTCGTAGAACTCGGCGCTCTTGGCCGCCAGCGTCGCGCGCAGGGCCTTCAGCGAGGGCAACAGATGATGTTCGACCTGCACCGCGGCCGCCACGTGCATGGCGGTCGGGAAGGTGTCGTTGGACGACTGCCCGCGGTTGACGTGGTCGTTCGGGTGAACCTTGCGCTCTTCGCCGCGCACGCCGCCCAGCAGCTCCGAGGCGCGGTTGGCCAGCACCTCGTTCATGTTCATATTGCTTTGCGTGCCCGACCCGGTCTGCCAGACCGACAGCGGGAACTCATTGGGCCACTTGCCGGCGATCACTTCGTCGGCGGCGCGGACGATGCCGTCGGCGATCTTCGGATCCAGCTCGCCCAGGTCGGCATTGACCTTGGCAGCCGCGCGCTTGAGCCGCGCCATCGCCTCGACCAGCGGAACCGGCATCTTTTCGGTGGAAATCGCGAAAAAATGCAGCGAACGCTGCGTCTGGGCGCCCCAGAGGTGATCTTCCGGGACTTCGATGGGACCAAAGGTGTCTTTTTCAATGCGGGTCTTCATGGCGCGTGCTACTCCGTGGCGACGTCGGTTTCGGCTGGCGGCGGCGCGCCAGTCGCGAGAAAGTTGAGAATGACAATCAATTCTAGGTTAGCAGAAACCCGCATTCCTATAATTGCGCAAACATCCGTGCTCCTTCACCGTTTTTACCACTCGCCCCGCGCCATGTCCGCCCCTCTTTGCAGCCTGAACTTGCACCTGCCCGACGAAGCCGCCACGGAATCGCTGGCGCGGCAGCTCGCGCCCCTGGTTTCCGGCGGCCAGACCGGTCCGGCCGGGGGACACATACATCTCCAGGGAGACCTGGGCGCGGGGAAAACAGCCTTCACGCGGGCCCTGTTGCGGGAATGCGGCATCACCGGCCGGATCAAAAGTCCAAGCTACGCGCTGCTTGAATCCTATAAAGTTTCTAACTTATACTTCTATCATCTTGATTTTTATAGATTTAGTGATTCGCGCGAATGGTTGGACGCAGGATTCCGGGATTTACTGCGTGACGAAGCGGTCGTTTTGATCGAATGGCCGGAGCGGGCCGGGGGCCTTTTGCCCCCTCCCGACCTGCTGATTTCCCTAGCCTATGCAGGCGACGGACGCGACGCCACCCTGACCGCGTACACCGCTCGAGGACAAACATGGTTGAACGCGATTGTCCCCCCGCCCCAGTCGGCGCCCTCCCCTCGGCAGGCGCCACCCGGCGCCGCCTGATCAGCGTCGCCGCCACTCTGCTCGTCTTGCCGGTTCTGCCGCGCCTGGCGCAGGCGGCAACGATCCTGGCCGTGCGCACCTGGCCGGCCGATGAATACACCCGCGTCACGCTGGAGCTCGACAGCGAGCTCAAGGCTGAACAGTTCACGCTCGAAAATCCCCATCGCCTGGTGGTGGACATTGAGGGACTGACCATCAGCGCGGCGCTGAACGACCTGGTTTCCAAGGTCCGGCCGGACGACCCCTACATCCAGAGCCTGCGGGTGGCGCAGAACCGCCCCAACGTGGTGCGCCTGGTGTTCGACCTGAAGCAGCCCGTGGCGCCCCAGGTGTTCACGCTCAAGCCGGTGGCCGACTATCAATATCGTCTGGTGCTGGACCTGTATCCGAAGATCGCCCAGGACCCGCTGATCGCGATCCTGAACAAGCAGAGCGGCCCCGACGTGGACGACCCGCTGGCGCGCATCCTGGAAGATATCCAGCGCAACCCGGTGGCCCGCGCCGATCCGCCCGAACCGCCGCGCGTGCGCGGCCAGCAGCCGGCGCCCCCGCTACCCACGGCGCCCAAACCCCCGCCCGCCACGGCCAGCCGCGGCAAGCAGCGCATGCTGACCATCGCACTGGACCCCGGTCACGGCGGCGAGGACCCGGGCGCCATCGGCAGCAGCGGCCTGCGCGAAAAAGACGTGGTGCTGCGCATCGCCCGGCGCCTGAAGGCGCTGATCGACAGCCAGCCCTACATGCGCGCCTACCTCACGCGCGACGACGATTACTTCGTGCCGCTGCATGTGCGCGTGCAGAAGGCGCGCCGCGTGCACGCCGACCTGTTCATCTCCATCCACGCGGACGCCTGGGTCAAGCCCTCGGCCAACGGCTCGTCGGTGTTCGCGCTGTCGCAGCGCGGCGCGACCAGCGCCCAGGCGCGCTGGATGGCGGACAAGGAAAACGCGGCCGACCTGATCGGCGGCGTCAACCTCGGCAGCCACGACCGCCAGGTGGCCAAGGTGCTGCTGGACCTGTCCACCACCGCGCAGATCAACGATTCGCTCAAGGTCGGCAACGCCTTCCTGGACGAAATCAAGAAGATCAACCGCCTGCACAAGAACAGCGTCGAACAGGCCGGCTTCGCCGTGCTGAAGGCGCCGGACATTCCCTCGGTGCTGGTCGAGACCGCCTTCATCAGCAACCCGCAGGAAGAAGCCCTGCTGCGCAGCACATCGCACCAGGACAAGCTGGCGCAGGCCATGATGACGGGCATCCAGCGCTACTTCACCGCCAATCCGCCGCTGGCGCGGCTGGGCGACGTGAGCTGAAGCAGCGGCAGCAGGACGCATGAAAAAAGGGCGTTGCGCTTTACGGCGCAACGCCCTTTTACTTGCCTGTTACTGGAGCGGTGGCGCGCACCGCCGCGCTCTCAGGCGCCGCGCCTGGCCTTGATCAGCTTGAACACGCCCGCCCCGATCACCGGCACGATGGCGGCGGCCAGACCCAGCAGCACGATGGTGTTCAGGTGTTCGCGCACCAGCGGGATATTGCCGAAGAAATAACCCGCGGCCACCAGGCTCACCACCCACAGCAGCGCGCCCAGGATGTTGAACAGCTGGAAGCGCGACAGCGGCATGTCGGCCACCCCCGCGACGAAAGGCGCGAAGGTGCGCACCACGGGGATGAAGCGCGACATCACGATAGTCTTGCCGCCGTGCTTCTCATAGAACGCGTGCGTGCGCATCAACGCGCCGCGGTCCAGGAAGCGCAGGTTCATCGAAAACACGCGCGGCCCGATATAGCGTCCAATGGCGTAGTTCAGCGTATTGCCGGTGATGGCCGCGACGATCAGCAGCCCCCCCATCAGGAACGGGTCGATGTGCCCGGTGGCACCGAACGCCCCCGCGATGAACAGCAGCGAATCCCCCGGCAGGAACGGCAACACGACCAGCCCGGTCTCGGCGAAAACAATCAGGAACAGCACCAGGTACACCCACACGCCGTACTGCGCGACCCAGACGCCCAGCGTCTTGTCGATGTGGAGCACCATATTGAAAAATTCGAGCATTGAAGCAACCCTGCCAGCGGAATGGGATATCAGTCCGCGACTATAGCCCACCCGCCCATGACGCTAAAATCATCCACATAGCCATACCTGAACGCCAGCCACATGACCGAACGCCGCTCCATTCTTGCGCTTCCCGACCTGCTGATCAGCCAGATCGCCGCCGGCGAGGTGATCGAACGGCCGGCGTCCGTGCTCAAGGAAATCCTTGAAAACGCCATCGACGCCGGCGGACGCGCCATCGAAGTGCGCCTGGAAGGCGGCGGCATACGCCGCATCGCGGTGACCGATGACGGCGGCGGCATTCCGCCCGAGGAACTGCCGCTGGCGCTGGCGCGCCACGCCACCAGCAAGATCCGCTCCCTGAACGAGCTGGAATCGGTGGCGTCCATGGGGTTCCGCGGCGAAGCCCTGGCCTCCATCGCCTCGGTGGCCCAGGTCACCATCATTTCCCGTACCCGCGACGGCGAGCACGCCTGGCAGATCGATGCCGGCAGCATGCAGGTCAGCCCCGCCTCGGGCCCGCCGGGCACCACCGTCGACGTGCGCCAGCTGTTCGACGCCGTGCCGGCGCGCCGCAAGTTCCTGCGTTCCGAAGCCACCGAATTCGGCCATTGCGTCGACGCCATGGAGCGCATCGCGCTGGCGCACCCGCAGATCGCCTTCCGCCTGTTCCACCATGACCGCGCGCAGCGCCAATGGCTGCCCGCCGAACCGCCGCAGCGCATCCGCGACGTGCTGGGCGCGGAGTTCGCCGAGCACGGCCTGCTACTGTCGCACTCGGTCGGCACGGTCAGCCTGGCGGGCATGATCACGCGCCCCACCGCGGCCCGCGCGCGCGCGGACCGCCAGTATCTCTACGTCAACGGCCGCTACGTGCGCGACCGCACCGTCAGCCATGCCCTGCGCGCCGCCTACGCGGACGTGCTGCATGGCGACCGCCAGCCCGCCTACGTGCTGTTCCTGGACATCGACCCGGCCGCCGTGGACGTGAACGTGCACCCGGCCAAGCACGAGGTCCGCTTCCGCGACAGCGGCGCGGTGCATCGGTTCGTTTCCCACGCGGTCGGCCAGACGCTGGCGCAGACCGGCGGCGCGTCCGCCGTTGTAGCTCCGGCGCAGAACGACGACGCCGACGATGCCGGCTTCGAAACCGTGGCAAGGCCCGCCGCCTCAGCCGAGGGCGCCGCCCCGCAGGCCGCGCCCTACGCGCCCGCCGCCAGCCCCATGGCGGACACGCCCAGGCCCGCCTACAACGGCGGCGGCTTATCGTCGTCCTACGGCTTGCGGCCCTCGCCCGCGCCGCAGCGCGCACACACCCAGGTCCCGTTCCGCCTGCATGCCGAACCCGCCGGCATCCCGGCCGCCGACTGGCAATCGCTCTACCGGCCGCTCGATGAGGACTCGGCCGCCAAGACGGCGCCGCTGCGCGAACCCGCGCCCGCTCCCGCCACCGCCCTGCCCGCCGACGAGGAACATCCGCTGGGCATGGCGCTGGCGCAGCTGCACGGCATCTACATCCTGGCGCAGACGCGCCGCGGCATCGTGCTGGTGGACATGCACGCCGCGCATGAGCGGGTGGTCTACGAACAGCTCAAGCACGCCCTGGACGCGCGCAGCCTGCCGCGCCAGGACCTGCTGGTGCCCGTGGTGTTCCACGCCCAGGAAAAGGACGTGGCGCTGGTCGAGGAATTCGAAGATCAGTTGAACGAACTCGGCTTCGAAATGCGTCCGTCCGGCCCCACCTCGATCGCCGTGCGCTCCGTGCCGGCCATCCTGGCCCGCGGCGACATCGAAACGCTGGCCCGCGCCGTGCTGCGCGATCTCGGCGCGGTGGGCGTTTCCCGCTTGCTGACCGAACAGCGCAATGAACTGCTGTCCACCATGGCCTGCCACGGCTCCGTGCGCGCCAACCGCAAGCTCACCATCGAAGAGATGAACGGCCTGCTGCGCCAGATGGAAGCCACCGAACGCGCCGACCAGTGCAACCACGGCCGCCCAACCTGGATCCAGTGGTCGGTGTCCGACCTGGACAAGCTCTTCCTGCGCGGGCAATAAGCTTGTCGCCGTCCTCCTCCCCCAACGCGGCGCCGCTGGTGATCTGCCTGGCCGGCCCTACCGCGGCCGGCAAAAGCGCCTCCACCCTGGCGCTGGCCGAACGCTGGCCGCTGGAAATCGTCAACGTCGATTCGGCCACGATCTATCGCGGCATGGACATCGGTACGGCCAAGCCCTCGCCAGAAGAACAGGCGCTGGTGCCGCAGCATCTGCTGGACATCCTCGATCCCATCCAGTCGTACTCCGCCGCCGACTTCGTCGCCGATGCGCTGCGCCTGATCGACGAGATCCGCGCACGCGGGCGCATCCCGCTGCTGGCGGGCGGCACCATGATGTACTACAAGGCGCTGCGCGACGGCCTGGACGATCTGCCCCAGGCCGATCCGGCGCTGCGCGCCGAGCTCGAAGCGCGCGCCACCACCCAGGGCTGGCCCGCGCTGCACGCCGAACTGGCGCTGCTGGACCCGCCCACCGCCGCGCGCCTGGCGCCCAACGACAGCCAGCGCATCCAGCGCGCGCTGGAAATCTGCATGCTGTCCGGCCAGCCCATGTCCGCCCTGCTGCTGCGCGGCCAGCGCCCGCGCGCCGACCAGGGCAACCAGTACCTCACCATCAGCCTGGAACCCTCCGACCGCGCCGCCCTGCATGCCCGCATCGAGCAACGCTTCGACGCCATGCTGGACCGCGGCCTGCTCGATGAAGTGCGCGCCCTGCGCGCCCGGGGCGATCTGCACACCGGTCTGCCTTCCGTGCGCTGCGTGGGCTACCGGCAGATGTGGTCCCACCTGGATGGCGAGGTCGACCTGGCCACGGCCCGCGAACAAGGCATCGCCGCCACGCGCCAGCTGGCCAAGCGCCAGATCACCTGGCTGCGCGCGCAACCCGAGCGCGTCATCGTCGACTGCCTGGCGGCGGATGCCGTGGCGCAGACCATAGACGCGATGGCCATCGCCCTGGCGGAACGGGCCTAGCCAGCCGGCAGGCACAAAAAAACCGCGCCGTGGCGCGGTTTTTCGTTGAGCAGACCCAGGCTTACACCACGAAGGTCTGCGCCATGCCTTCCTTCTGCTCGACGATTTCGCCCAGCGTGCTGACGGTCTCGCCCTGCTCGCGCAACGTGGCCGCGATGGCTTCGGCCTGTGCCGGATCCACCACCAGCACCATGCCGATGCCGCAGTTGAAGACGCGATACATCTCGGTGTCCTCGACCTGGCCCTGCTGTTGCAGCCACTGGAACAGCTTGGGCATTTCCCAGTTGGCGCGGTGCAGTTGGGCCGACAGGCCGGGCTGCAGGATGCGCGGCACGTTGTCCAGCAGGCCGCCGCCGGTGATGTGGGCCAGGCCCTTGATGGCTGCGCCGTGCTTGGCCAGCGCGGCCAGCACCTGCTTCACGTAAATGCGGGTCGGCGCCATGACCACGTCGACCAGCGGCTGGCCGTGGAAATCGTCGTCGGGCTTGGCGTTGGCGCGTTCGAGGATCTTGCGCAGCAGCGAATAGCCGTTGGAGTGCGCGCCGCTGGAAGCCAGGCCCAGCACCACGTCGCCCGTCTTGATCGACTGGCCGGTGATGATGGCGGACTTTTCGACCGCGCCCACCGCGAAACCGGCCAGGTCGTACTCGCCGTCCGGGTACATGCCCGGCATTTCGGCGGTTTCACCGCCGATCAGCGCGCAGCCCGACAGCTCGCAGCCCTTGGCGATGCCGCCCACCACCGCGGCCGCCGTATCCACCGACAGCTTGCCGCAGCCGAAATAGTCCAGGAAGAACAGCGGTTCCGCGCCTTGCACCAGGATGTCGTTGACGCTCATGGCGACCAGGTCGATACCCACGGTGTCGTGGCGGTTCCAGTCGAACGCCAGGCGCAGCTTGGTGCCCACGCCGTCGGTACCCGAGACCAGCACGGGTTCCTTGTACGACTTCGGCACTTCGAACAGGCCGCCAAAGCCGCCGATACCGGCCAGCACCCCGGGACGCATGGTGCGCGCCGCAAGCGGTTTGATACGGTCGACCAGGGCGTCGCCTGCGTCGATGTCGACACCGGCATCGCGGTAGGTCAGAGGGGCGGTAGGTTGATTCGTCATGAGAAATGCCGTGGGGTATGTAACAATTGCTGGGATTTGGGTGGAACGCCCTGCATTTTACGATGTTGCGGGCGCAAGCAGGGATCGTCCCCGCCGGGGCGCCGTGAAAGCGCTTCGGACCGGAACGAACCCAGGCGCGCCCGGCCAGACCGGCAAGAAGGGCGGAATCGGCGCAAACCCAAGCCAGTCCAGGGCCCTGGACGCGACACCGTAACCCGAGGTGGTTTAAAGTGTAGGGTTGGCCGGTATTGATTTTGCCAGTGTATGAGGTTTTGACCCGGAGGTTTTGACCCGGAGGTTTTGACCCGGAGGTTTTGACCCGGAGGTTTTGACCCGGAGGTTTTGACCCGGAGGTTTTGACCCCAAGGGTTTTAACGACTCCACAGGCGTCGGGCCCGGCCAGCCTGTCTTGATTTGCTGTATTGACCCATAGCTGTATTGACCAGTACTACCCGCCTCGTTTCGGCACCCTGTAAGCTTCCATGAACCGCCAGCTGCTGCTCGACGTTCTTCCCGCGCCAGCGCCATCGCTGAACAACTATATCGCCGGCCCCAACGGGGAAGCGCTGGCGGCGGTGCGCGCGCTGATTCCGGGCCGCGCCCTGTACATCTGGGGCGCCGCGGGCTGCGGCCGCACCCATCTGCTGCGCGCGCTGACCGCCCGCCCCGACGCCGTCTATATCGACGCCGAAACGGGCGAAAACATGCTGCGCCGCCTGGCCGAAGCCGATTCCAAGTCGCCCATGCCCAAGTTCGTCGCGGTTGACGACGTGCACCGTATGAACGACAGCCGCCAGGCCGCCCTGTTCGCGCTCTACAACCGCTGGCGCGAATCCGCCGCCACCGGCCGCGCCTTCGCCCTGGCGCTGGCGGGCGACCGCGCCCCGCTGTCGATGCCGCTGCGCGAGGACCTGCGCACGCGCCTGGGCTGGGACCTGGTGTTCCGCCTGGACCCGCTGTCCGACGCCGACAAGCTGGCCGCCCTGTCGGCCCAGGCGGCCGAACGTGGCATGCACCTGGCGCCCGAAATCATCAACTGGATGCTCACGCACCACGAGCGCGACATCCGCAAGCTGGCGGAGCTGATCGACGCGCTGGACCGTTATTCCCTGGCCACCGGCCGTCCCATCACCCTGCCTCTGTTGCGGGCCATGCTCGCAGACCCTGATTCACAACGCACATGACCTCCCGACGTCTCGCCCTGTTCGACCTGGATCACACCCTGTTGCCGCTGGATAGCGACTACCAATGGGCCGACTATCTGGCACGCACGGGCCGCGCCGGGGATCCCGCCGAAGCCCGCCGCCAAAACGACGATCTGATGGATCGCTACAACCGCGGCGAGCTCACCGCCGAGCAGGCCGCCGAGTTCATGCTCGGACTGCTGGCCGCGCACACGCCCTATGACCTGGCGGCCTGGCACGAAGCCTTCATGGAAGAAGTGATCCGCCCGTCCATGACGCCCGCCGCGCGCGACCTGGTGCAATCGCACCTGGAAGCCGGCGACCTGTGCGCGGTGGTCACGGCCACCAACAGCTTCGTCACCGCCCCCATCGCACGCGCCTTCGGCGTGCCCCACCTCGTGGCCACCGACGCGGAATACCTGCGCGGGCGCTACACCGGCCGCATCCTGGGCACGCCCAGCTTCAAGGAAGGCAAGGTGGTGCGCGTCAACGACTGGCTGGCCGGCATGGGATTGGGGCTTGCGGATTTTTCGGAATCGTTTTTCTATAGCGATTCGGTCAACGATGTACCGCTGCTGGAAAAAGTGACCCGTCCGATCGCCGCCAACCCCAGCCCCACCCTGCGCGGCATCGCCCAGGAACGCGGCTGGCAAGTGATCGACTTGTTCGACCACATGGAAGATTCGAAGTCCTAAATGATCACTGAAACCATAAAAAAATTCGTCGGCCGACTGTTCGCGCCGGCACCCCGGGGGCCGTTGCGCATCGCGCGCGACAAACACGGCATCGACCGCCGCAACGTCTCGCGCCACGCGATCAAGGTCTGCGAGGTGCTGCGCCAGCATGGCTATGACGCCTACATCGTCGGCGGCGCCGTGCGTGACCTGATCGTGGGCCTGGAGCCCAAGGACTTCGACGTGGCCACCAACGCCACGCCCGAGCAGATCCGCCCGCTGTTCCGCCGCGCCCGCATCATCGGCCGCCGCTTCCAGCTGGTGCACGTGGTCTTCGGCCAGGAAATCATCGAAACCTCCACCTTCCGCGCGCCCGCCTCGGAAGACCAGGAGACCGACGAGCACGGCCGCATCCTGCGCGACAACGTGTTCGGCTCGCACGAAGAAGACGCGGCGCGCCGCGACTTCACCATGAACGCGCTCTATTACGACCCGCACAACGAGGAAGTCATCGACTTCCACAACGGCGTGGCCGACCTCAAGAAGCGCCAGGTCCGCATCATCGGCGACCCGGCCAAGCGCTATCGCGAAGACCCGGTCCGCATGCTGCGCGCCGTGCGCTTCGCCGCCAAGCTCAACGGCACGATAGACCCGGCCACGCGCCAGCCTATCAGCACCATGGCCGAGCTCATCGACAACGTGCCGGCCTCGCGCCTGTTCGACGAAATGCTCAAGCTGCTGACCTGCGGCCATGCCATGGACTGCCTGCGCCAGCTGCGCGCCGACGGCCTGCACAAGGGCCTCCTGCCCCTGCTGGACGTGGTGCTGGAGCAGCCCGGCGGCGAACATTTCGTGGAGTTGGCGCTGGAACGCACCGACGCGCGCGTGCGCTCCGGCAAGACCATCAGCCCCAGCTTCCTGTTTGCCGCGCTGCTATGGCAGCAGGTCGAGGCGCGCTGGAAGCAGCTGCGGGCGCAGGGCGAACACACCATTCCCGCGCTGTCGCAGGCCGCCGATTCGGTGCTGGACGAACAGACCGAAAAGCTCGCCATCCAGCGCCGCTTCTCGTCGGACATGCGCGAGATCTGGTTCATGCAGCCGCGTTTCGAACGCCGCATGGGCAAGACCATCTACCGCATGATCGAGCAGCCGCGCTTCCGCGCCGCCTGCGATTTCCTGCAGTTGCGCGCCGCCGCCGGCGAATTCGACAGCGTGCTGGCGCAATGGTGGATGGACCTGGCCAACGCCGACGACGTCACCCGCAGCGAGATGATCGAAGAAGTGGCCCGCCAGCCGCGCGAAGCCGGCGATGCGCCGGCCGCCGCCCCGCGCAAGCGCCGCCGCCCGCGCCGTTCGCCGTCGCGCGGCACGCCCAGCGCCGACTGAGCCATGTCCGCAACAGCCCTCGTCCGCGCCTATGTCGGCCTGGGCGCCAATCTGGGCGACGGCGCAGCAACCCTGCGCCGTGTCTTGGCCGAATTGAAGGAAACCGACGGCATCGTGGCGGTGACAGCATCGCCGTTCTATCGCACCGCGCCGGTGGAAGCCTCTGGACCGGATTTCACCAATGCCGTGGCAGCGCTGGACACGCGCCTGGCGCCGCTGGCCCTGCTGGACGCGTTGCAGGCGCTGGAAAATCTGCATGGCCGCGAGCGGCCCTACAAGAACGCGCCGCGCACGCTGGACCTGGACCTGCTGCTGTATGGCGACACCGCGCTGGACCATGAGCGGCTGGTTCTGCCGCATCCCCGCATGCACCTGCGCGCCTTCGTGCTGATGCCCTTGCGCGATCTTGCTCCCGGGCTGTCGCTGCAAGGCAAGCTCATCGACCACTGGATCGGCACGATCCACGACCAGCCGATAGCACGCATCGCGGACTGAGCGCCCGCTACTCCTTCGGCGCGTAGGCCATCAGCGCGCGCTCCACGTCCTCGACCCGCGGCAGGCCCGCTTCATTGCCCAGATGCTGGATCTTATGGGACGAGGCGGCGCGCGCGAACGTGAAGTGCTCCGCCCAGGGCAGCTCCGGACGGTTCAGATAGGACCAGACGTAGGCGCCGTGGAACACGTCCCCGGCCCCCGAGGTATCGACGATGCTGGCGGCCGGCACCTCCAGCGCGGGCAGGACTGCCACCGTCCCCGTCTCGTCGTACCAGAGCATGCCGTGCTCGCCCATGGTCACGGCGCCTATGCGGCAGCCGCGGGCCTTCAGCAGATCCAGCAGCCCCTGCGGCGTGAGCCCCAACTGTTCGCACATGCGCTCCGCGCAGACCGCCACGTCGATATAGCGCAGCAATTCATCGGTGTTCTCGCGCACACCCCCGCCATCCAGCGAGGTCAGCACGCCCGCCTGCCTGCAGGCCTGCGCGTAGTGCAGGGCGGCGTCCGGTTGATGGCCGTCCAGGTGCAGGGCGCGATAGCCGCCGATGTCCAGCCTGGGAAAATCGTTCAGGTAATCCACGTCGCGCGCGCGCACGATGGCGCGCTTGCCGTGATTGGGCATGATGAAGGACAGGGACGACCGGCCCACCTTGCGCGCATGCAGCGAGACCCCGTGCGCCGCCGCCATGTCCGTGTACATGTGGCCCAGCCAATCCGAAGCCAGCGAGCAGATCAGATCGGGCGGCGTGCCCAGCCGCGCGCAGGCAAACGCCGCCGTCACCGCATTGCCGCCGAAAGACACGGCGTAGTCGCGCGCCACGCTTTTTTCATCGCCCGTGGGCCACTCGTCCGCCAGCACGGTGACGTCGATATAAGTATGTCCGATGAAGAGCGCTTCGCTCATAGACCTGCCGGAAAGAAGTGATCGGAACCGGCCTAGAAACCGGTGGTTTCGCCCGCCTGCGCCAGCACCAGCCGCGCGCGCGCGATGACGGGCGCGTCGACCATCTTGCCGTCCAGCATGAAGGTGCCGGCCGAGGTGTCGCGGTGCGTGGCGATGACGCGGCGCGCCCATGCCAGTTCCTGCGCCGCAGGCACGAAGGCCGCATGGATCACCGGCACCTGCGTGGGATGGATGCACAGCATGCCGCCGAACCCCATCTGCTGCGCGCGAGCCGCGGCGTGCGCCAGCCCGGACTGATCCTGGACGCCCGGGAACACGCCGTCCAGGGCCGGCGCCAGGCCGGCGGCGCGGCTGTGCAGCAGCACCTGCACGCGCGCCTGGTCCAGCACCGTCTCCGCGCCCGGCGTATCGGGTGTCAATCCCAAGTCCAGGCCGTAATCCAGGCTGCCGAACGCCAGGCGCTCGACCCCGGGGGTGGCGGCGACTTCAGCAACATTGAGTATGCCCTGGGCGCTTTCCAGAATGGGAATCACGCGCAGACCCGCCTGGACCACGTGGCGCACCTGCGCCAGGCTTTCGGCCTTGGGCAGCAGCACGCCGGCCACCCCGGGCTTGCCGCGGCAGGCCTTGAGGTCGTCGTCGTGCCAGGAAGTGGAGGCATCGTTGATCCGCACCCACAGCCGCGCGCCGGGATTCGTTCCCAGGAAATCGCACAGCGCTTCCCGCGCGGAGGCCTTGGCCAGATGCTCCACCGCATCTTCCAGATCGACAATGACGGCGTCGGCCCCGGCGGCCAGCGCCTTGGGAATGCGCTCGGGGCGCGAAGCCGGCACGAACAGCGCGCTACGGACAACGGGATGCGTCACACGACCTCCGATGCATGGAACTGCGCCACCTGATCGGGCGCGTATCCCAATGATGCTAGCACCGCATCGGTATTTTGGCCCACCGCGGGCACCGCCGCCATACGCGGCGCGAAGGCGTTGCTGCTGGCCGGGGGCAGCAGCGCGGGCAGAACGCCTGCGGGGCTGTCGACCTGGCTCCAGCGGCCGCGGGCCTGTAGCTGCGGGTGCGCCCAGACGCCGGCCATGTCGTTGACGCGCGCGTTGGCGATCTGCGCGTCTTCCAGCCGCTGCGTCACCTGTTCAATGGACAAGTCGGCGAACGCAGCCACGATCAGCGCGCGCAAGTCATCGCGGTTGGCGGTACGCAGCGAATTGGAGATGAAGCGCGGGTCTTCCGCCAGTTCCGCCTGGCGCAGCACCTGGGCGCAGAACACGCGCCACTCGCGCTCGTTCTGCAGGCCCAGCATGATGGTGGCGCCGTCGCCCACGGGGAACGGGCCGTAGGGATAGATGGACGCGTGCGCCGCGCCCGCGCGCACAGGCGGCGTGCCGCCCTCGAACGCGTAATACATGGGGAATCCCATCCACTCGACCATGCTTTCCAGCATGGAGACGTCCAGGCGGCTGCCCAGGCCCGTTTTCTGTCGCAGCAGCAAGGCGTTCAGGATCGCGGAATAGGCGTACATGCCGGCGGAGATGTCGGCGATGGAACAGCCGGCCTTGACCGGATCGTCCTTGGTGCCGGTCACCGACAGGAAGCCGCTTTCGCTCTGGATCAGCAGGTCGTAGGCCTTCTTGTCCTGGTAGGGCCCGCCCTCGCCGTAGCCCGAGATGTCGCAGACGATCAGGCGCGGGTACTTTTTGTGCAGGGCATCAAAAGACAGGCCCAGGCGCGCGGCGGCGCCTGGCGCCAGATTCTGCACCAGCACGTCGGCCGTCTCCAGCAGGCGCTCCATCACGCCGCCCGCCTCCTCGCGCTTGAGGTCCAGCGTCAGGCTTTCCTTGGACCGGTTGGTCCAGACGAAATGCGAGGACAGGCCGCGCACGCGCTCGTCGTAGCCGCGGGCGAAGTCGCCGCCACCGGGGCGTTCGATCTTGATGACGCGCGCGCCCATGTCCGCCAGCTGGCGGGTGCAGAACGGCGCGGCAATGGCGTGTTCCAGGCTGACGACGGTGATGCCGTCCAGGGGACGGGGGGCCTCGATGCTCATTCGGTAAACCTCAGTTCAGCTTGGTGGGCCAGCGTGCCGTCCTGCTCGGCCCAGAGCTGGGCCACGCCCGGTTCGGTCAAGCGGCCAGCCACCTGGAAGGGCGTGGGCGCAATCAGCGGACGCAGGCCGCGATACGCCAGATGGGTCAGGCGCGCCTGCGGGTGGGCCCGGGTAAAGGCGGCGACCATCTCCGTGGCGATCAGCGGACCGTGCACCACCAGCCCGGGATAGCCCTCGGTCCCGGTCACGTAGGGATGGTCGTAATGGATGCGATGGCCGTTGAAGGTCACCGCCGAATAGCGGAACAGCAGCACCGGCGACGGCTCGACGGTATCGCGCCATTGGGCCTGCGGCGCGGGCTCGCTGCCGCTGAGCTTGGGCGGGGTCGGCTGACGGTAGACGATGTCCTGTTCTTCGTGGATGGCCACTACGCCTTCCTGGCGGAACTCATGCCGCACCGTCACGAACAGCAGCGCGCCGGTGCGCCCCGCTTTTTCCTTGACGTCGATCACGGTGGACTCGCGTTCCGCGGGCACGCCAACCTTCAGCGGCTGGCGGAACTCCACCCGGCCGCCCGCCCACATGCGGTTGCGGTCCTGGGCCGGCGGCAGGAAGCCGCCGCGCGCCGGATGGCCATCTGTCCCCAGCCCGTCCATGTCCACCGTGGAAATGAAGAACGCCCATTGCCACAGCGGAGGCAAGGCATCGCCCTGGGCCGGTGCGGGGCCGCCCAGCGTGGCCGCGATGCGCGCGGCATGGCCGGGGTCCATGGCGTCCGTCTTGCGTTCACCGCTGCCGATCCATGCGGCCGGATCTGTAGATGTCATGCCGATATCCTCTGCTGGGGTTTTTACAGACTGAAGCATGCCCGCAAGCCGTCCCGCTTGTGAATTCGTTTTTGCTCAAGGCGGGGTTTGCGCCGCCTGAATCGGGCGTCCGCCTCCCGGCCCGCCGCCGCGCGCCGTAATATATGGCCCATGCACTTCGACCTCGCCGACCTACGCCTGTTCATCCACATCGCCGAATCCCCCAGCCTGACCCAGGCGGCCAAGCGGGCGCACCTGTCCCTGGCGGCCGTCAGCGTGCGCATCAAGGCGCTGGAGAACCAACTCAATACCCGCCTCCTGTACCGCGACAGCCGCGGCGTGGAAATCACGCCTGCGGGCCAGAAGCTGCTGCAGCACGCGCGGGTCATCATGCGCCAGGTGGACCACCTGAAACATGACTTCCAGGAACAGGCCGACGGCGACGCCGGCCACATTCGCATCTTCGCCAACACCACGGCAGTCACGGAATTCATGCCAGACATCCTGGCGCAATTCCTGTCCGCCCACCCCGGCGTCACCGTGGACCTGCAGGAACGCCTGACCCGCGATATCGTGCGCGGCGTGCTGGACGGCACCACCGACCTGGGCATCGTGGCCGGCCCGGTGGACGCCCCCGATTTGCAGACCATCCACTTCAGCACCGACAAGCTGGTGCTGGTGGTGCCCAACGGCCATCCGCTGCAGGACCAGGAAAAGATCAAGCTGGCCGAGGCGGTGCGCTATCCCTTCATCACCATGCACGAAGGCTCCACCCTGGTCGCCTTCCTGCGCGACCAGCTGGACCAGGTCGGCCAGCGCCTGCCCCAGCGCATCCAGCTCTACAGCTTCGATTCCATCTGCCGGATGGTGCAGGCAGGCGTGGGCATCGGCGTCATCCCCGACTCCGCGGCGCGGCGCTATGGCGCCGACATGAAACTGCGCGTGGTCGAGCTGGACGAACCCTGGGTGGTGCGCGAACGCAAGTTGCTGGTGCGCGACATCGACGCCCTGCCGGGCTGCGCGCGCGAACTCATCGAACAGATTCAGGCGCCGCGGGCGCCCTGAAGGCCGCCCGCAAGCCTCAGGTGCCGGTGAATGCCGGCGGGCGCTTTTGCGCGAACGCCCGCATGCCTTCCAGGTAGTCGTCGGTGTAGCCCAGTTCGCGCTGCAAGCGGCATTCGAGATCGAACTGCTGCGCCAGCGTATTGCCGCTGGAAGCGTGCAGCGCGGCCTTGGTGGCCGCATAGGCGCGGCTAGGACCGGCCGCCAGCGTATCGTTGACTTCCGCCAGCGTCGCCGCCAGCGCCTCGTCCGGCACCACGCGCCAGATCAGCCCCCATGCTTCCGCCTGCCGGGCGCTGAGCGCTTCACCAAACAGCGCCGCGCCCATGGCCCGGGCGGAGCCCACCAGGCGCGGCAGGAACCAGGTGCCGCCGGCATCCGGCAGCAAGCCGATCTTGCTGAAGGCCTGGATGAAGCGCGCCGACTCCACCGCGAACACCACGTCGCAGGCCAGCGCCAGGCTGGCGCCGGCGCCGGCCGCGACGCCGTTCATCACGCACACCACGGGCACGGGCAAGGCGCGCAACCGGGTGATCAGGGGCCGATAGCATTTTTCCAGGATCAGGCTCAGATCGCGGCGCTCGCCGTCCTCGGCCGGCTTGCGCTCGCCGAGATCCTGGCCCGCGCAAAAACCCCGCCCCGCGCCGGTGATGATCAGGCCACGCAGGCCACTGTCGGACTCCATCACGTCCAGCGCTCGCGCCAGTTCGGCATGCATCACTTCCGTGAAACTATTCAGCCGGTCGGGCCGGTTCAGGGTGATGACGCCCACGCCCCGTTCCAGCGTGAAGCGGATCTGGGTATAGCCGCCGTCGGCCTGGGTCGCCGCCGCGCTCATGCCAGTTCCTCCAGCACGGCCAGTTGCTCGGCGGTATCGCCCAGCAACTGGTCCACCACGGTAAGCCGCTTGAAGTAGTCGCCCACGTCCAGTTCGTCGGTCATGCCCATGCCGCCATGCAGCTGTACCGCCATCTGCGCCACCAGGCGGCCGGCGCGCGCGGCCTCCAGCTTGGCCGACGCGATCATGCGGCGGCGCTGGGCAGCGTCGGTTTCGGTCAGGGCCGCCACCGCCACATAGGCCATGGACAAAGCCAGCTCCTTGGCCACCAGCATCTCCGCCAGGCGATGCTGCAAGGCCTGGAACGAGGCCAGCGGCTGGCCGAACTGCTTGCGCGCCTTGAGATAGTCGACGGTGATCTCCAGCAGCCGTTCCATTGCGCCCGCCGCATGCGCGCACAGCGCGGCCGTGCCCCACTGCAGCGCCTGGGCCAGGGCCTCGTCCGCGGCGGCGCCTTCGGCCAGCAAGGCGTCGGGCGGCAGGCTGACCGACTTCAGATCCAGCCGGGCGCAGCGCGCGCCGTCCAGCGTGGGCGTATCGGTGAGCTGCACACCCGCCGTGCCGGCCGGCACCGCCAGCAGCAAGGACTGGCCATCATCGCCGCGCGCGCTGACCAGCCATGCCGTGGCCGCGGCGCCGTGCCAGACCAGATGCTTGACGCCGTCCAGGCGCCAGCCTTCGGCGATCTTGGCGGCGCGGCAATCGCGCGGATCGGCCTCATAGCGGCGGCCGGGTTCCTGGTACGCCACGCTGACGATGGCGTCGCCCGAGGCGATGGCCGGCAGCCACAGGCCGCGCGCCTCGCCGCCGCAGGCGTCCAGCAGCGCCGCGCCCATGACCGCGCTGGGGATGACCGGCTCGGACACCAGCCCGCGGCCCAGTTCCACATGCACCGGCAGCAGGCTGGCCGGCACTTCGCCGAACCCGCCGAAATCCTGCGGAATGGTCAGGCCCAGCACGCCCAGCTCCGCCAGCGCGGCCCACGCGTCGGCATCCAGCTTGCCCGCAGCCTGGCGGGCGCGGCGGCGCGCGTGCGTCCATTCCTGGTCCACCAGGCGCCGCAGGCTGTCGGCCAGCATGCGCTGTTCTTCGGTATAGATGAAATCCATGCGTCGTATTCCTGTCGGGTTGCGCGAGACCGGGCCTACAGGCCCAGCACCAGGCGGGCGATGATGCCCTTCTGCACTTCGGTGGTGCCGCCGTAGATCGAGGTCTTGCGCATATCGGCATAGCCCGCGCCGGCCGCGGCCGCCATTTCGGGTCCCGGGCCGCCGTAGCCGTTGCCGGCCTCCAGCCAATCGGGGTCGTAGGGCCAGGCGTCCGGCCCCGCCACCTCCATCTGCAACATGGCCAGGTCCTGCTGGATCTCGGAGCCGCGGATCTTCAACACCGAGGCTTCCGGCCCCGGCGTGCCGTCGTTGCTGGACGCCACGCGCAGCAGCAGCATTTCCAGCGCCATGATGTCGACCTCGATGCGCGAAATGCGGTCGCGGAACCGGCTGTCCGAAAGCAGCGGTTTGCCGCGGGAACTCGCGTCCGCAGCCATGCGCTTGAGGATGCCCAGCTCACGGTGACAATGGCCCAGGCCCGCGATGCCGGTGCGTTCATGGCCCAGCAGGTACTTGGCATAAGTCCAGCCCTGGTTCTCCACGCCCACCAGATTGGCCGCCGGCACGCGCACGTTTTCCAGCCAGACCTCGTTCACGTCGTGTCCGCCGTCCAGCGTACGGATGGGACGCACGGTCACGCCCGGCGTACGCATGTCCAGCAGCAGCATCGAAATACCGCGCTGCGCGCGGGCCTCGGGATCGGTGCGGACCAGGCAGAACATCCAGTCGGCGTACTGTGCCAGCGTGGTCCAGGTCTTCTGGCCGTTGACGATGTAGGCGTCGCCATCGCGCACCGCGCGGGTCGAGAGCGAAGCAAGATCGGACCCCGAGCCGGGCTCGGAGTAGCCCTGGCACCACCAGTCCTCGACGCGGATGATGCGCGGCAGGAGGCTGGCCTGCTGCTCGGCGCTGCCGTACTTCATCAGGACCGGGCCGATCATGGACAAGCCGAAGGGCAACAGGCGCGGTGCGCCGGCCTTGAAGCATTCCACCTCGAAAATCAGCCGCTGCAAGGCGTTCCAGCCAGTGCCGCCATGTTCGACGGGCCAGTTCGGCGCGCCCCAGCCCTGGTCGGCCAGGATGTTGTGCCAGCGCACATAGTCATCGCGCTCCAGCCGCTGGTGCCGCAGCACCTTGTCGCGGATGTCCTGCGGCAGCTTGTCCGTGGCGAAGGCGCGCACTTCTTCGCGGAATAGCCGCTCCTGCGGCGTCCAGGTCAGATTCATGGTCGGGCTCCTTTTCCGCTATCTAGCCACGGCCCGGCGCACCGGACAATCTGCCTCTTCCGAAGACGGGCTTCGCGCTGGACATAGGGCGCCCCACTACGGGCCGGCAGAAGGCCAGCTTCAGCAATGAAGAATGGCCGAACCCGCCGCCAGTGCCGACACTTGCAAGCGTCATCCACTGGAACCCGTAGGCATCATGACCGTTCCCGATCACCAGGCTGCCGCGCCGCAAGGCGTCGAAGCGCAGTACCGCCAGGCGCTGGACCAAGGCCGCTTCCTCATCCAGCATTGCGCGGGCTGTGACCGCGCGGTGTTCTATCCCCGCATGATCTGCCCCCACTGCGGCGCGGACAAGCTCGCCTGGGCCACGCCCGACGGGCGCGGCGAGGTCTATTCCACCACCGTGGTGCGCCGCAAGCCCGAGGCAGGCGGCGACTACAACGTGGCACTGATCGACCTGCGGGAAGGCGTCAGGCTGATGAGCCGGGTCGAGGGCGTGGCGCCAGACGCCGTGCATATCGGCATGCAGGTGCGCGCGCAGGTAACACAGCAGGCCGGTCACGGCCTGGTGGTCTTCATTCCCAACAAGGAGGCGCCATGACGCTGAACGATCTGCGCGGCGCCGTGGCGGTAGCGGGCGTCGGCCACGCGGGCCTGGGCCAGGCCACGGGCTACACCGAAATGGAAATCCTGGTGCAGGCCGCGCAGCGCGCGGTAGCGGACGCCGGCCTCAGCATGCGCGACATCGACGGCATCTGCACCGCCAGCGTGGCCGCGCCCATGTGGGCCATGCCGGTGATCGAACATCTGGGCATCCGTCCGACATTCATCGACAGCACCATGCTGGGCGGCTCCAGCTTCGTCGCGCACCTGCTGCCGGCGCTGCATGCGCTGGCCTCCGGCCAGTGCAACGCGGTGCTGGTCTGCTACGGCAGCACGCAGCGCACCTCCACCTTGAGCCGCGCCGAGATCGGCCGGGTCCGCAAGCAGTTCGATCCGCAGCCCTACGAAACGCCTTACGAACCGCTGAGTCCCCTGTCGTCCTATGCCTTGGCCGCCGCGCGCCACATGCATCAGTACGGCACGCGCCGCGAGCACCTGGCGCAGGTGGCACTGGCCGCCAACCAATGGGCCCAACTGAACCCCGAAGCGCAATTGCGCGAGCCCGCCACGCTGGAGCAAATCCTCTCGGCCCGCATGGTGTCCGACCCGCTCAGCGTGCGCGACTGCTGCCTGGTGACCGACGGCGCGGGCGCCTATGTGCTGGTGCGCGCCGAGCGCGCCCGCGACCTGCCGCGCCCGCCGGTCTACGTGCTGGGCAATGCCACCGCGGTCTGGAACCGCCAGATATCGTCCATGGAAGACCTGACCGTGACCGCCGCGGCCGAGTCCGGCAAACGGGCCTTCGACATGGCAGGCGTGGCGCCCCAGGACATCGACGTGGTGGAGCTGTACGACGCCTTCACCATCAACACCCTGCTGTTCCTGGAAGACCTGGGCTTCTGCGCCAAGGGCGAAAGCAAGGATTTCATCGCCGGCGGCGCCATCGCTCCGGGTGGCACGCTGCCGGTCAACACCAACGGCGGCGGGCTGTGCTGCGTGCATCCCGGCATGTACGGCGTCTTCATCATGATCGAGGCCGTCCGCCAACTGCGCCGCGAATGCGGCGCGCGCCAGGTCGCCGATGCTCACCTGGCCCTGGTGCACGGCAACGGCGGCACCCTGTCCAGCCAATCCACCGCCATCCTGGGCACCCAGGCTACGCTTTGAACGACGCAACCATGTCCCCGGCAGCCCCTCTTACCCGCATCCATCAATTGCTGGCGCAGCAAGCCGGCCTGCGGCCTGACGCCACCTTCCTGCACGAGGAAGGCGGCGGCAAGCTGAGCTACGCGCAGTTTTTGCGCCGCGTGCAAGCCGCGGCCGCCTGGCTGGAAAGCCAGGGCGTGCGTCCCGGACACCGCGTGCTGATCGCGGGAGAAAACTGCGCGGCCATGATCGCCGCGTTGTTTGCCTGCAGCTTGACGGGCGCCTGGCCGGTGGGCGTCAATGCGCGCCTGTCCACGCGCGAGATCGACGCCATCCGCAGCCATGCGCAGCCTGAACTGCTGCTCTACACCAGCGGCATCTCGCCCGCCGCCGCGGCTCACGCCGAACACGCGGGCGCCGCTGACGCCGATCCGGACGTCTGGGGACCAGGCGTGCAGGCTGCCAGGGCGGACGGCCCCACGCAGGCCGAGACAGGAGATACGGCCGCTGAAGTGGCCACCGTGATCTACACGTCCGGCACCACGGGCGCGCCCAAGGGCGTCCTGGTGCCGCATCGCGGCCTGCTGCATTTCGCGCGCGTCTCCGCGGCCTCGCGCCGCCTGACGCCGCAGGACATCGGCTACGCCGCGTTGCCCATGTCGCACATCTTCGGCATCGCCACCGTGCTGATGGCCACGGTGCATGCCGGCGCCAGCCTGGTGCTGCGCAGCCGCTTCGACGCCGCGGACGCTTTCAAGGCCCTGGCCCATCCCGGCGTCAGCATCCTCCAAGGCGTGCCGACCATGTTCAGCCGCATGATGGCCGTGGCGCCGCCGCGCGCGGAGCTGCGGGCGCCGGCCCTGCGCTATCTGTACACGGGCGGCGCCGCATTGGACCCCACGCTCAAGCGCGACGCCGAGCGCTATTTCGGCGTCGCCATGCATCACGGCTACGGCATCACCGAATACGCGGGCTCCATGTTCGTCACCCGCATCGATGCGCCGCGCGGCGACTGCTCGGCCGGCCACGCGGTCGAAGGCGTGGAGATGCGCATCGGCAGTCCGGACAGCGGCACGCCCGCGCCCGGCGAGCGCGGCGACATCCTGATCCGCGGCCCGGGCGTCATGCTGGGCTACTACCGCAGCCCTGAACAGACCGCGCAGGCGCTGCTGCCCGGCGGCTGGCTCAACACCGGCGACATCGGCTACGTCGACGAGCACGGCGCGCTGTACATCGCGGGCCGCTCCAAGGACCTGATCATCCGCTCCGGCTTCAACGTCTATCCGCTGGAAGTCGAATCGGTCATCAACGCCTTCCCCGGCGTGCGCCTGTCGGCCGTGGTGGGCCGCGCCACCGCCGACCAGAACGAGGAAGTCATCGCCTTCGTCGAGCCCCTGCCCGGCGCCACGGTGGACACCAACCTGCTGATGCTGCATCTGCGCGCGCAACTGGCGCCGTACAAGCGGCCCGCCCGCATCATCCCCATCGACACCATTCCCACGACCGTCAGCGGCAAGATCCTCAAGCAGCCGCTGAAAGAAAGGCTGGCGTAGCCGCGGCCCCGCTGTTCCGCTGCACGACCCGCCACTTACCCACAAGGAGACAACAGCGTGAACATCAAGACCCTGCTCACCGCAGCCGCCGCCGCGGCGGCGCTCGCCACGGCCGCTAGCGCCCAGGCGGACGCCTATCCCGAACGCCCCATCCGGCTGCTGGTGGGCTATGCCCCCGGCGGCCCCGTGGACACCACCGCCCGCGTCTTCGCCAAGTACCTGGGCGACAAGCTGGGCCAGCCCGTGGTGGTGGAGAACCGCGCCGGCGCGAGCGGTATGATCGCCTCGGACGCCACCGCCAAGGCCCCGCCGGACGGCTACATGCTGGGCTTCGCCGCCAGCCCCACCCTCACCATGTCGCCGCTGGTCCAGCGCAGCACGCTGTTCGATCCGCGCAAGGACTTCTCGCTGATAGGACTGGTGGTGGACTACGCCAACGTCCTGCTGATCGGCCCGCAGATTCCCGCCAAGAACGTCAGCGAACTGGTCACCTACGCCCGCGCCCATCCTGACGCCGTGTCCTTCGGCTCGGCCGGCATCGGCGCCTCCAATCACCTGTCGGCGGAACTGCTGAAAAAGCAGGCAGGCGCGCCCATGCTGCACGTCCCCTACAGGGGCAACTCGCCGGCCATGGTCGACGTGATCAGCGGCAAGATCACCTTCATGTTCGACATCACCAGCACGGCCATACCGTTCATCAAAAGCGGCAAGGCCCGCGCCCTGGCGGTCACCTCCAAGACCCGCAACCCCGAACTGCCCGACGTGCCCACCATGGTCGAAGCCGGCATGAAGGACTACGAGGTGGTGGGCTGGTACGCGCTGGTGGGTCCGAAGAAGCTGCCCGACGCCGTCGCTGCCCGCCTGACCCGCGCGCTGAACGAGGTCTCCAGCGATCCCGCCTTCCGCCAGGCCATGACCGACGGCGGCTACACCATCAACACCGGCGACTCCAAGGCGCTGCAATCACGCATCGACCGTGAATACGCCCTGTGGTCCGACGTCATCCAAAGCGCCAATATCCAGGCCAACTGACCCCCCGGAGCATCCAGATGAATCCCCCGCTCGCGCTGCACACCCAAACCCGCCTGCCCGTCATCGGCGCCCCCATGTTCCTGGTTTCCGGCCCGGACCTGGTGGTGGCGCAATGCGCGGCGGGGATCATCGGCACCTTCCCCTCGCTTAACGCCCGTCCGCAGGAACAGCTGCACGACTGGCTTACCCGCATCGAAGACGGCCTCGCCGCCAGGCGCCAGGCCGCGCCCGGCGCTCGCATCGCGCCCTACGGCGTCAACCTGATCGTCCACCCCAGCAATCCGCGCTGGCAGGGTGATCTGGCCATCTGCGCCGAACGGCGCGTGCCGCTCATCATCACCTCGCTGCATGCGCCCGAAGCCGTGGTGGCAGCCGCGCACGGCTACGGCGGGCTGGTGTTCCATGACGTCACCAACGTGCGGCATGCCCAGCGCGCGCTGGACGCCGGCGTCGACGGCCTGATCCTGGTGGCGGCAGGCGCAGGCGGCCATGCCGGCCAGATCAATCCGATCGCGCTGGTCAACGAGATTCGCGCCTTCTACGACGGCCCGCTGGCGCTGTCTGGCTGTATCAGCCACGGCAAGGACATCCTGGCCGCGCAAGTGCTGGGCTGCGACTTCGCCTACATGGGCACGCGCTTCATCGCCACCCAGGAATCATTGGCAGGCGACGCCTACCGCGAAATGGTGCTGCAGGCGCAAGCCGCGGACGTCACCTACACCCCCTACTTCTCGGGCGTGCCCGCGAACTATCTGTCGGCCAGCATCCAGGCCGCGGGCCTGGACCCGCTGGAGCTCGCCAGGAACGGCATCGCCCCGCCCGCCAACATGGACAAGAGTTCCCGGCCCAAGGCCTGGAAAGATGTGTGGAGCGCGGGCCAGGGCGTGGGCGCCGCGCAGGAGGTCCTGCCGATCGCGATGCTGGTGGATCAGCTGGAAGCCGAATACCACGGCGCGCGCGAGGCCCTGCTTCGACGCTAATCCAGCTTGATGTTGGCCGTCTTGATGACGTCGCGCCACTTCGCGATTTCGTCGCGCACAAAATCGCCGAACTGCTCGGGGGTGCCAGGCTTGGGCTCGGCCCCCGCGGCGATCATGCCCTGCGCGGTGGCCTGATCCGACAGCACCCGCACCAGGTCCGCATTCACGCGCTTCACAATATCGGGCGGCGTGCCCTTGGGCGCCATCACGCCGCTCCACGAGTAGGCCTCGTAGCCCGGCAGGCCCGCCTCGGCGATGGTCGGCACGTCCGGCAGCATGCTGGAACGCGTTGGATTGCCCACGCCCAAGGCGCGTACCTTGCCGCCCTTCAGATGCGGCACGGCGGAAGGACCGTCGGCGAACATCACCTGCACCTGTCCGCCCAGCAGGTCCTGCATGGCGGGCGCGCTGCCGCGATATGGCACGTGCTGGATGCGCACGCCTGCCATGGCATTGAAGAGCTCGCCGGCCAGATGCGTGCCGCCGCCCGTGCCCGACGAGCTGAACGACAGCTTGCCCGGGTTCGCCTTGGCGTAGGCGATCAGTTCGCTCACCGAATTCACCGGCAGCGCCGCGTTCACCACCAGTACGATGGGGAAGACGGCCGCCATGCCGACCGGCACGAAGTCCCGGGTGATGTCGTAGCTGAGATTGCCCCGCAGGCTGGGCAGCACCGCGTGGTGGATGGAAGCGAAGAAGTAGTTGTAGCCGTCGGGCTCGGCCTTGGCCGCAAACTGCGCGCCCACAATGCCGCCGGCGCCCGACTTGTTGTCCACCACCGTAGGCACCGACCACAGCTGGCCCAGCGGCTGCGTGGTAAAGCGCGCGGTCGTGTCCACGGGCCCGCCCGCGGGGAATGGCACGATGAAGTTCACGGCATGCGCCGGCCAGGCGGCGGCGCGGGCGATGGCGGGGAACAGCGCAGGCAGCGCGGCGGCGGCGCACGCGGCGCCCAGCCCCGCAATGGCGCGGCGGCGTAGTAGATCGGTCACGGCAGTCTCCTGGTTCTCGGTTTTATGGGCGGCCAAGCTCTAGGACTGCTGCCTGACGCCTTTTTTATTATTTGCCGAACCGGCGGAGCCGCCGCTACATATTTGCAAAAGCCCCTCTTCGGGACGCGCTACAGGCCGCGCGCCGCGCGCTGCACGTGTCCGATGAAGCATTCCGCGAAACTGGGCAGATCGCGTCCGCGCTGACGGCACAGCAGGCGGTCGCGCAGCGCCCAGGGGTCGTCCAGCTTGAGCACGTGCAGCGCATCCGGGCGGCTGTAGCGCGCGGCGCAGGCGCGCGGCACCACCGCGATCCCCGCGCCCGCCTCCACCATGCGGCACACGGCCTCGAAGCTGCCCACGTGCACCCGCTGGCAGATGCGCTTGCCCAGGCCGCTGGCGATATCTTCCAGAAAGGTCTGGATGGCGCTGTCGGGATGAATGCCGACGAACTGGTACGCGTCCAGCAGGTCAGCGAAATGCGCGGACTCGGAGGCAGCCAGCGGATGGTCCAGTGACGTCACCACGGTGAGCTCATCGCGGAACAGCGGCGTGACGTCCAGGCCGGACACATCGATATTGCCCGCCACCAGTCCCAGATCTCCCTGACCTGCGCGTATGGCAATGACGATATCGCCGGAAATTTTTTCTTCCAGCTCCACGTCCACATCAGGGTTTTCCGCAAGAAACGTGGACAGCGCATCGGCCAGGAAGGAATTGGTGGCCGTGGTGTTGGCCAATAGGCGCAGGCGTCCCTTCAGGCCGCTGGCATAGGGCTGCAGATCCGCGTTCAGGCATTCCAGCTGCCGGAATACGGCATTCGCATGCTTGAGCAGCACTTCGCCCGCCGGCGTCAGCGCCACGCCTGTGGCCATGCGCACCAGCAGCCTGGCCTTGAAGGCCTCTTCCATGTTCTTCACCCGCGCGCTCGCCGCCGGCAGGGATAGGAAGGTGCGCTCGGCAGCCCGGGTCAGATTGAGTGTTTCCCCCACGTTCAGAAACAAACGCAGGTCCGTCAGATCGTGTCTCATGTTCCACCACGCAGAAGGGGGGCATATCTAATTTTGAATTCTTCGCATGCCTCGTCGAATCTACCATGGTGCATCCCCTCGAACCAGAGCGTTTGATGCGGAACTGTTTTCCACACGGCGCGCGCGCCGCAGCACAGGAGTCAACTTCAATGAGCGGCATGGTTTCCGGAAAAGTAGTGATCGTTACCGGCGCGGGCGGCGGCATCGGCCGCAGCATTGCGCTAGCCATGGCGCAGGCCGGCGCCAAGGTGGTCGTGAACGACATCGGCGTATCGCTCACCGGCGAAGGCGGCGCGGAAGGCCCCGCGCAAGCGGTCGTCAAGGAGATCATCGCGGCGGGCGGCCAGGCCGTCGCCAACACCGACAGCGTGGCCGCCTACGACAGCGCCAGCCGCTGCGTGCAGACGGCGATCGACGCCTTCGGCCGCATCGACGCCGTGGTCAACAACGCCGGCAATCTGCGCGACCGGGTTTTCCACAAGATGAGCGAAGAGGAATGGAGCCAGGTGCTGGGCGTGCACCTGAACGGCTCCTTCTTCATGAGCCGCGCGGCGGCGCCCTACTTCCGCGAACAGGAGTCCGGCGCATTCGTGCACATGACGTCCACGTCCGGACTGATCGGAAACTTTGGCCAGGCCAACTACGCCGCGGCCAAGCTGGGCATTGTGGCCCTGTCGAAATCCATCGCGCTGGACATGGCGCGCTACAACGTTCGCTCCAACTGCATTGCGCCGTTCGCCTGGAGCCGCATGACCAGCTCCATTCCGGCCGAAACGGATGAGGAAAAGGCCCGCGTCGAAAAGCTGAAGAAGATGGAAGCCGGCAAGGTCGCGCCCATGGCCGTCTACCTGGCCAGCGACGCCGCCAGCGAGGTCACCGCGCAGATCTTCGCGGTGCGCGCCAACGAGATCATGCTGATGAGCCAGCCGCGTCCGCTGCGCACCGTGCATCACGGCGACGGCTGGACGCCAGAGCGCATCGCCGAGATCGCGGTGCCCGCCATGCGCAAGCACTTCTACGCGTTGGAGCGTTCGCCCGACGTGATCGACTGGGACCCCATCTGAGGCCGCCATGCCCCTGGACTACGCAACCGTAAAGAACTGGCGCTTCGACGAGGTGCGCCAGCGTTACGACGAGAAAGACACCATGCTGTACGCCCTGGGCATAGGCCTGGGGCAGGATCCCGAAGACGCCGGCCAGCTGCGCTACGTGTACGAAAAGGGCCTGCAGTCCTTCCCCACCATGAGCGTGGTGCTCGGTTATCCCGGCTTCTGGGTCCAGGATCCGCGCGCCGGCATCGACTGGGTCCGCGTGGTGCACGGCGAACAGCGGCTGACCATGCATGCGCCCTTGCCGCCGGCGGGCGTGGTCACGGGCAAGACCCGCAACACGCATGTGATCGACAAAGGCGCCGACAAGGGCGCCATCGTCATCACCGAGCGTACCCTGCACGACGAGGACGGCACCTGCCTGGCCACCTTGCGGCAAAGCACCTTCTGCCGCGGCGACGGCGGCTTCGGACCAGGAGACGACAGCCCCGCCGCCCTGCCCGCCGCGCCCGACGGCGAACCAGACCTGCGCTGCGAGATCCGCATTCCCGCCAACGCGGCCCTGCTGTACCGGCTGAACGCCGACCGCAATCCGCTGCACGCGGACCCCGAGGTCGCGCGCCAGGCCGGCTATCCCAAACCCATCCTGCACGGGCTGTGCACCTACGGCGTAGTGGCCCACGCCATCGTCAAAAGCTGCTGCGGCTACGACGCCTCGCGCCTCGTCAGCCTGAACACGCGCTTCTCGGCGCCGGTCTACCCCGGCGAAACCCTGCAATGCGGCATCTGGCGCCTGCCCGACGGCCAGATCCGCTTCCTGGCCCGTGCACTCGAACGCAAGATAACCGTGTTGAGCCACGGCACCGCGGAGCTGAAACCATGACGCGCCCGCCCGCCTTGACCGGCATCCGGGTGCTGGACCTCTCGCGCATCCTGGCCGGCCCCTGGTGCACGCAAAACCTCGCCGACCTGGGCGCCGACGTCATCAAGATCGAACGTCCCCGCGTAGGCGACGACACGCGCGCCTGGGGCCCGCCCTTCCTGAAAGACGGCGACGGCCGCGACACCGAAGAATCCGCCTACTACCTCAGCGCGAACCGCAACAAGCGCTCAGTAGAGGCCGACATGGCCACCCCCCAAGGCGCCGCGCTGATCCGCGAACTGGCGGCCGCCAGCGACATCCTGGTCGAGAACTTCAAGGTCGGCGGCCTCGCCAAATACGGCCTGGACTATGACAGCCTCAAACAGATCAACCCGCGCCTGATCTATTGCTCGGTCACCGGCTTCGGCCAGGACGGCCCCTACGCGCAGCACCCCGGCTACGACTTCATGATCCAGGGCCTGGGCGGCCTGATGAGCATCACCGGCGAACGCGACGACCTGCCCGGCGGCGGCCCGCAGAAGGCCGGCGTGGCGGTGACCGACATCATCACCGGCATGTACGCCACCGTCGCGATCCTGGCCGCCTTGCAGGAACGCCACAACAGCGGCCTGGGCCAGCACCTGGACATCGCCCTGCTGGACAGCCACGTCGCCATGCTGGCCAACCAGAACTCCAACTACTTCAACTCCGGCGTCGCGCCCCAGCGCGCCGGCAACGCGCACCAGAACGTCGTGCCCTACCAAGTGTTCGCCGCCAGCAACGGCCACCTGATCGTCGCCACCGGCAACGAATCGCAGTACCGCGCGTACTGCCGCGCCATCGGCGCACCCGAGCTGGGCGACGACCCGCGTTTTGCCACCAACCGCATGCGCCTGGCCAACCGCGAGGTGCTGGTCGGCCTGCTGACCGAGATCATGCGCCAGGGCAAACGCGACGACTGGATCGCCAAACTGGAGGCCGTGGGCGTGCCCTGCGGGCCGATCAACGATATCGCCCAGGCCCAGGCACATCCGCAAGCGTTGGCGCGGCAGCTGCGGCGCGATTTGCCGCATCCGGCGGGCGGCATGGCGGCGGTGACAGCCAGCCCGTTGCGGCTATCGGCCTCGCCGGTGGAGTACCGTCGCGCGCCGCCGCTGCTGGGGGAGCACACGGAAGAGGTGCTGCGCGAGGTGCTGGGCAAGACGGCGGAGGAGATCGCCGCGTTCCGCGCTCAGCTACAAGCACCATCAAATTCAAATTAATCACGTATGTCATTTCCGGCCGCCCGCGCGGCCGAAAATGGCGGGCAACAAGAACGTCGTCCCTGACCACAACTCCAGCAGCGCACCAGACCAAGACACAAGTAGCCCGTCGTCGCGGGCGGCCTACGAAGCACAGCCAAACGCCCTCCGAAACCAAAAAAAAACGGCCACCAGTCCCCTGGCAGCCGTTTTTCCCACAGCCTACAGAAATCAAGCCACAGCGACCGGAATCTTCCCGATCTTCGCCTGCCATTCCTTAGGCCCCGTGGTGTGGACAGAAGTGCCCTGAGCGTCAACCGCCACCGTCACCGGCATGTCCTTCACGTCGAACTCATAGATGGCTTCCATGCCCAGGTCCGCAAAACCCAGCACCTTCGCGCCACGAATCGCCTTCGACACCAGGTAAGCCGCGCCGCCCACAGCCATCAGATAAGCCGAGTTGTGCTTCTTGATCGACTCGATCGCCACCGGCCCGCGCTCCGACTTGCCGATCATCGCGATCAGCCCGGTCTGCTCCAGCATCATGTCCGTGAACTTGTCCATGCGCGTGGCCGTCGTGGGACCCGCCGGGCCAACCACTTCATCGCGCACCGGATCCACCGGCCCCACGTAATAGATGACCCGGTTCTTGAAATCCACCGGCAGCGGCTCGCCCTTGGCCAGCATATCCTGGATACGCTTGTGAGCCGCATCGCGGCCCGTCAACATCTTGCCCGACAGCAGCAAAGTCTGGCCCGGCTTCCAGCTGGCCACTTCTTCCTTCGTCAGCGTATTCAGGTCCACCTGCTTGGACTTGTTGTAGTCAGGCGCCCAATGCACTTCCGGCCACTCCGACAGCGACGGCGGATCCAGGCGCGCCGGGCCCGAGCCGTCCAGCTCGAAATGCGCATGACGCGTAGCCGCACAGTTCGGAATCATCGCCACGGGTTTCGAGGCCGCATGCGTCGGGAACGTGCTGATCTTCACGTCCAGCACCGTCGTCAAGCCGCCCAGGCCCTGCGCGCCGATACCCAGCGCGTTGACCTTCTCATACAGCTCGATGCGCAGCTCTTCCAGCTTGCTCTGCGGGCCGCGCGCCAGCAGCTCATACATATCGATGTCTTCCATCAACGACTGCTTCGCCATCAGCATGGCCTTCTCGGCCGTGCCGCCGACGCCTATGCCCAGCATGCCCGGCGGGCACCAGCCGGCGCCCATCGTCGGGACCGTCTTCAGCACCCAATCCACCAGCGAATCGCTCGGGTTCAGCATCGCAAACTTGGACTTGTTTTCCGAACCGCCGCCCTTCGAAGCCACTTGCACGTCGACCTTGTCACCCGGGACAAGCTCGACGTGCAGGATACAGGGCGTGTTGTCGCGCGTGTTCTTGCGCGCGAACAGCGGATCGTCCAGCACCGAGGCGCGCAAAGGATTGTCCGGGTTCAGATAACCGCGGCGCACACCTTCATCACAGAGCTCCTGCAGCGTGCGCTTGGTCTCGAAACGCACGCCCATGCCGACCTTCAGGAACACGTTGACGATGCCCGTGTCCTGGCACAGCGGACGCTTGCCCTCGGCGCACATGCGCGAGTTGGTCAGGATCTGCGCCATCGCGTCGCGCGCGGCGGGGCTTTCCTCGCGCTCGTAGGCGCGCGCCAAATGACGGATGTAGTCGACAGGGTGGTAGTAGCTGATGAACTGGATGCCATCGGCTATCGACTGGATGAAGTCTTCTTCTTTAATGATGACGGACATGGCGATATGCGGGTGTAGATGGATAACGTGAAAACGCGGCCGGCAGAACCGGCCGCGCGCGGGTGCTTGAAGCCTATTTTATTTCCCTTGCCAGACGGGCTTGCGCTTCTCGGCGAAAGCCGTGGCGCCTTCCTTGGCGTCGGCCGACGAAAAAATGTGCGCAATCAGCGGACGCTGCTGGTCGAACATGCTGGCCTGGTCCCAGTCGCCCGACTGCGCAACTACGCTCTTGGCGGTCTGCACCGCCAGCGGGCCGTTCTCGACGATGGCGCGGGCCAGTTCCAGCGCGCCGGCCAGGGCAGCGCCCGGCTCGGTGATGCGGTTGACCAGGCCGAAGGAATAGGCGCGCTCGGCCGTCAGCATTTCGCCCGTCAGGATCACTTCCATGGCGATGTGGTACGGCAGGCGGCGCGGCAGGCGCAGCATGCCGCCAGCGCCGGCCACCAGGCCGCGCTTGACTTCCGGCAGGCCGAACTTGGCATTGCTGGCCGCCACGATCAGGTCGGACGCCAGCGCCATTTCGCAGCCGCCGGCCAGCGCATAGCCTTCCACCGCGGCGATCAGCGGCTTCTTGGGAGGCCGTTCGTTCAGGCCGGCGAAACCGCGGCCTTCCACGTAGGGACGCTGCCCCGACTTGGCGAAGGCCTTCAAGTCCATGCCCGACGAAAACGTGCCGCCGCCGCCCGTCAGGATGCCGATGCGGATGTCGTCGCGGCTGTCCAGCTGGTCCAGCGCCGCGGCCAGGGCCTGCGCGGTTTCCAGGTTGATGGCGTTCTTGGCCTCGGGACGGTTGATCGTGATGATCTGGATGCCGTCGGTGACTTCTACCTTGATCAGGTCTGACATGGGACTGCTCCTTCCGGGAATTCTCGGAATCGGGTTCCGGGTTTTATATAAGACTTGGTACGCAACCTGGAATCATACGATCATTGGTTTGCAGGCGCAGGGCGAGGCCCGCGAGGCGTCCACCAGCGGCACACTGTCCCCCAACGAGCCGCCCCGCAGGCCTAGATGTAACCGTCCGCCCCGCCTTCGGAAGCCGGCGCGCCCCAGGCCAGTTAAAATGCCGGGTTTCCCACGCCCAGGGCAAGCCTGGCCCGGCGGCCGAATTCCAAGAATCCTATGCTCACCTTTCAGCAAATCATCCTTACGCTCCAGGAATACTGGGACAAGCAGGGTTGCGCCCTGCTGCAGCCCTACGACATGGAAGTCGGCGCCGGTACCTCGCATACCGCCACGTTCCTGCGCGCGATCGGCCCGGAGCCCTGGCGCGCGGCCTATGTGCAGCCCTCGCGCCGCCCCAAGGACGGCCGCTACGGCGAAAACCCCAACCGCCTGCAGCACTACTACCAATACCAGGTCGTGCTCAAGCCTGCGCCCCCGGAAATCCTGGACCTGTACATCGGTTCGCTCAAAGCCTTGGGCATCGACCCGGCCCAGCACGACATCCGCTTCGTCGAGGACGACTGGGAAAACCCCACGCTCGGCGCCTGGGGCCTGGGCTGGGAAGTCTGGCTCAACGGCATGGAAGTCACCCAGTTCACCTACTTCCAGCAAGTGGGCGGCCTGGACTGCACGCCGACCACCGGCGAAATCACCTACGGCCTGGAACGCCTGGCCATGTACCTGCAGGACGTCGAAAGCGTCTACGACCTGGTCTGGACCGAAGGCGCCAACGGCAACCGCGTGCTGTACCGCGACGTGTTCCACCAGAACGAAGTGGAACAGTCCACCTACAACTTCGAACATTCGTCGGCCGAGATGCTGTTCTCGCACTTCAATGACTACGAAGCCGAGGCCAAGCGCCTGATGGAAGTGCCGCTGGCGCTGCCCGCCTACGAGGCCGCGCTGAAGGCCGCGCACACGTTCAACATGCTGGACGCGCGCGGCGCGATCAGCGTCACCGAGCGCGCCGCCTACATCGGCCGCATCCGCAACCTGTCGCGCGCCGTCGCGCAGGCCTATTACGATTCCCGCGAACGACTGGGCTTTCCCATGCTGGGCCGCGACAAGGCCGCCGGGGAGGCAGCATAAATGACGACGAACATCCGCCCGCTGCTGGTCGAACTGCTGACCGAAGAACTTCCGCCCAAGGCCCTGCAAAAGCTGGGCCAGGCCTTTGCCGAAGGCGTGCGCGCCACGCTGGAGCGCCACGGCCTGCTGGCCGCCGGCTGCGCCATGACCGCCTATTCCACGCCGCGCCGCCTGGCCGTGCACCTGTCCGCCGTGCTGGCGCAGGCGCCGGACCAGCCCTATGCCGAAAAGCTGATGCCGGTGAAGATCGGCCTGACCGATGACGGCAAGGCCACGCCCGCGCTGCAAAAGAAGCTGGCCGCGAAGGGCCTGGAAAACATCGACCTGGCAACCCTGGAACGCGAGTCCGACGGCAAGCAGGACTACCTGGTCGCGCGCGGCACCGCCGCCGGCGCCCAGTTGGCCGCCGGCCTGCAGGAAGGCATCGATGCCGCCATCAACGGCCTGCCCATCCCCAAGGTCATGCGCTACCAATTGGCCGACGGCGTCACCTCCGTCAAGTTCGTGCGCCCGGCGCACGGCCTGGTCGCGCTGTTCGGCGCCGACGTGGTGCCGGTGTCCGCGCTGGGGCTGGCCGCCGGCCGCGACACGCTGGGCCACCGCTTCATGAGCGCGGGTCCCGTGTCCTTCGCCGACGCCGACGCCTATGCCGCCACCTTGGCCGAAAAGGGCCGCGTGATGGCCTCATTCGAAGGCCGCCGCGACGAGATCCAGCGCCAGTTGCTGGACCATGCCGGCCGCCTCAACGCCACGCTGGGCGACGATCCCGAAGTGGCCGCGCTGCTGGACGAAGTCACGGCCCTGGTCGAACACCCCACCGTCTACGTGGGCCAGTTCGAAGAGCAGTTCCTGCAAGTGCCGCAGGAATGCCTGATCCTGACCATGCGCCTGAACCAGAAGTACTTCCCGCTGTTCGATCCGGCCAGCGGCCGCCTGACGCACCGCTTCCTGATCGTCAGCAACATGCACACCGACAATCCGGTGAACATTGTCGAAGGCAACCAGCGCGTGGTGCGCCCGCGCCTGGCGGATGCGCAGTTCTTCTTCGAAACCGACCGCAAGACCCCGCTGGCGGCGCGCGTCGAGCAATTGGGTTCCATCGTCTATCACAACAAGCTGGGCACCCAGCTGGAACGCGTGGAGCGCGTGCGCGCCATTGCCCGCGGCGTGGCCGAGCTGCTGGGCGGCGACGTCTCCGCCGCCGACCGCGCGGCCATGCTGGCCAAGGCCGACCTGGGCTCCAACATGGTGGGCGAATTCCCCGAGCTGCAAGGCGTCATGGGCGCCTACTACGCGGCCGGCGACGGCGAGCCCGACAGCGTGGTGCAGGCCCTGCGCACGCAGTACCGCAACCGCTACGACGCGCCCGTCACCGCCGACACGCTGACCGCCGCCGTCCTGTTCGTCGCCGAGCGCGTGGAAACCATGGTCGGCATCTGGGCCATCGGCCTGGCACCCACCGGCGAACGCGACCCCTTCGGCCTGCGCCGCGCCGCGCTGGGCCTGATCAGCGCCTTCGAGCAACTGGCCGCGGGCGGCTGGCTCAAGATCAGCGAGGCTGGCCCGCTGTCGCTGGACGGCCTGCTGGAACTGGCGGCGGGTACCTTCCCCGCCGGCAAGATCCCTGCCGACACGCTGCCCGAAGTCCGCGCCTTCATCTATGAGCGCTACCGCAACCAGCTGATCAACGAGTTCGACCGCAATGCCGTCGAAGCCGTGGTCGCGCTGACCCCGCCGCTGCACCAGGTGGCCGAGCGCGTGCGCGCCGCCGCCGCGTTCGCGCAACTGCCCGAGGCCGCCAGCCTGGCCGCCGCCAACAAACGTATCGGCAACCTGCTCAAGAAGGCCGAAGGCGAGATCGGCGCCGTGAACGACGCCGCGCTGGTGGAACCGGCCGAAAAGGCCCTGGCCGCCGCCGTGTCCGCGCTGCGCCCGAAGGCCGAGGCGCAACTGGCCGCTGGCGATTTCGCCGGCAGCCTGAGCACGCTGGCCCAGGTCCGCGAGCCCGTGGACGCCTTCTTCGCCGACGTCATGGTCATGGCCGAAGACCCGGCCGTGCGCGCCAACCGGCTGGCCCTGCTGAGCCAGCTGCATGGCCTGATGAACCAGGTCGCTGACATCTCCAGGCTGGCACAGTGAAACTCATCATCCTAGACCGCGACGGCGTCATCAATCAGGACAGCGATTCGTTCGTCAAGAATCCCGACGAATGGATCGCCCTGCCCGGCAGCCTGCACGCCATCGCCCGGCTGACGCAGGCGGGCTGGAAGGTGGTGGTCGCCACCAACCAGTCGGGCCTGGCGCGCGGCCTGTTCGACATGGACACGCTGACCGCCATCCACACCAAGATGCGGCGCGAGCTGGCCGCCGCGGGCGGCAGCATCGACGCGGTCTTCATGTGCCCGCACGGCCCGGACGACAACTGCTCCTGCCGCAAGCCCAAGCCCGGCATGTTCGAACAGATCGGGCACCGCTACGACGTCGACCTGGCCGGCGTGCCGGCGGTGGGCGATTCGCTGCGCGACCTGCAAGCCTCGTCGTCGGTCGGCTGCTCGCCCTGGCTGGTGCTGACCGGCAATGGCAAGAAAACATTGGCCAAGGGTGGCCTGCCCGACAACACCCGCGTGAGCGACGATCTGTCGGCCGTGGTCGATACCTTGCTGCAGGACCATTGATCCGATGGCCCGGCTACGTTCGCTGCTGTACTTCCTGTTCCTGGCCGTCACGGTCATTCCCTACGCCTTCGCCTGCATTCTGTGGGCGCCGCTGCCGCTGCATTGGCGCTACAAGCTGACCGTGGGCTGGCCGCGCCTGGCCATCTGGGGCGCGCGCTTCTTCTGCGGCATCCGCTGGCAGGTCAAGGGCTGGGAAAACCTGCCCGACGGCCCCGCGGTGCTGCTGTCCAAGCACCAGTCGGCCTGGGAAACGCTGTTCTTCCCGGCCTACATGCCGCGCGAAGTCTGCTTCGTCTACAAGCGGGAGCTGCACATGGTGCCGTTCTTCGGCTGGGGCCTGGCGCTGCTGCGCATGATCCCGATCGACCGCGCCAAAGGCCGCGACGCCTTCGAGCAGGTGGTCAAGCAGGGCCAGACCCGCCTGGACGAAGGCCGCTGGCCCCTGCTGTTTCCCGAGGGCACCCGGGTCCCGCCCGGCAAGACCGGCCGCTTCAAGATGGGCGGCGCGCTGCTGGCATCGCGCACCGGCGCGGTCGTCATCCCGGTGGCGCACAATGCCGGCGAATGCTGGCGCCGCAACGCTTTCATAAAGTATCCCGGCATGGTTACCGTCTCCATCGGTCCCGCGATAGAATCCAAGGGACTCTCCCCCGACGAACTGAACCAGAAGGTTCAGGACTGGATCGAAGGGGAAATGCGGCGTCTCAATCCAGAAAGGTATGGCCAGCACTGATCAGCTCGAACTCCTGTTCGATGAACAGCAGCACGACGCGCCCGCAGGCGCGTCGCCGCTGAGCGCCGCGCCCAAGCCGCCGGCCCCGCCCCGGGCAACGCCGCCCAAGCCCCTCTTCCCCGATCTGCCGCCAGCCACCGCGGCCACGAGCGAACCTTTGCTAACGCCCTCGCCCAACGCGGCGGCGCGCGTCCCCACGCCCTGCCCCGATCCGCTGCCGCCCGGCGCGCGCTGGCGCGAGGTTTCGACCGAGCAACAACCCATAGGCTTCGTGCTGCTGCGCTCGCGCCGCCGCAGCATCGGCTTCGTGATCACCGACGACGGCCTGCGCGTCACGGCCCCCAACTGGGTCACGTTGACGCAGGTGGACGACGCCGTGCGCGAAAAGGCCCGCTGGATCCTGGCCAAGCTGCGCGAATGGCACGCCCGCAAGCAGCAGCTGGCCATGGCGCATACGCGCTGGCAGCCCGGCGGCGAGCTGCCCTATCTGGGCAAGCGCATCGTCATCGGCGTGGGCGGCGACAGCCGCCAGGCCAACCTGTCCGGCGATGCGGACGCCCCCCAGGATGGCGACACCCTCTGGTTGGCGTTGCCGTCCTCGGCGGACCAGGGCCGTATCCGCGATTCGGCCCAAGCCTGGTTGCAGCAGCGCGCCGGCGCCTGGTTCGGCGCCCGCCTGGCCCATTTCCTGCAGATCAGCGGACTGAAGATCCAGCGCTGGCGCCTGTCGTCGGCCGCCACCCGCTGGGGCTCCTGCACCAGCGACGGCAACATCATGCTGAACTGGCGCCTGATCCATTTCGCGCCCGCCATCATCGACTACGTCATCGCGCACGAGCTTGCCCATTTGCGCGAAATGAACCACAGTCAGGACTTCTGGCGCGAAGTGGGGCAGATCCTGCCCGACTTCGAAGACGCCAAGAACATCCTGCGGCGCCACGACCCCGCATCCTTGCCTCAGTTCTGAGGCATCCAGGAGACACGAAAATGTTGCTGCTGATTCCGGGCCCGGTCACGACCGACGCGCGGGTGAAGGCCGCCATGGCGCAAGACTATGCGCCGTGGGACAACGATTTCCGCCAGACCTACCGGCAGGTCTGCGACGGCGTGCTGCACGCGGCGCAGGCGTCCCCCGACGAGCACGCCGCGCTGGCGCTGCCGGGCTGCGGCCACTTCGCGGTGGAAGCCGCAATCCGCAGCTTCATCCCCGCCGGCGGCCGCCTGCTGGCGCCCTCCACCGGCGCCTATGCCGCCCGCCTGCAGAAACTGGCCGGCGACGCGGGCCGTGTGGCCGTACCCTTGTCCGTGGGCGCCACCGAGCGGATCGATCCGCAAGCAGTCGCCAAGGCGCTGGAACAAGACCCCACGCTCACGCACCTGGCCCTGGTCTACAGCGAAACCGGCAGCGGCATCTGCCACGACGTGCCTGAACTGGCGCGCATCGCGCACACGCTGGGCCGCCGCGTTATCGTCGACGCCGTGTCCGCCTTCGGCGCGCTGCCCCTGGACTTGCGTGCCCTGCCCGCCGTGGAAGCGGTGGTGCTGACGGCCAACAAGTGCCTGGAAGGCATGCCCGGCGCCGCCTTCGTGGTGGCCCGGCGCGACAGCCTGGAAGCCGCGCGCGGCGTCGCCGGCAGCTGGTCGCTGGACCTGGCGGACATCTATCAGCAAAGCCTGCAGCCCAACGCCGGCCCGCGCTTCACGCCGCCCGCGCCCACGCTGGCCGCGCTGGCCGTGGCGCTGGCGCTGCACCTTGAGGAAGGCCGCGAGGCGCGCCTGGCGCGCTACACGGGCAATATGCGCACGCTATATGATGGCGTCAGGGAGCTGGGCCTGACCCCGTACCTGCCGCCTGCCTTGCAGGGCCCCATCGTCGTCAACGTCCGCGCCCCGGACGCCCCGACCTGGAACCTGCAATTGTTCGTGGACGCCCTCAAGCGCCGCGGCTACGTGCTCAGCAACTTCTACAACACCGAACAACCTTCGTTCCGGGTCGGCTGCATCGGCGCCTTCGGGCCCGACCAGATGCGGCAAGCAGTCGACGCCATGGGCGGCGCGCTGCGCGACATCGGCATCACCCGGGAAGCCGCCGGCAACGGCGCATTCTTCCCGCTCCCCCTCACCGCTTAAGGAAAACATCCCATGCGTATGCTCCACACCATGCTGCGAGTCGGCAACCTCGACAAGTCCATCGACTTCTATACCAACGTGCTCGGCATGCGCGTCCTGCGCCGCAACGACTACCCCGACGGCAAGTTCACGCTGGCCTTCGTCGGCTACCAGGACGAAACCGAAGGCGCCGTCATCGAACTGACCCACAACTGGGACACGGACAAGTACGACCTGGGCACCGGCTACGGCCACATCGCCCTGGAAGTGGACAACGCCTACGAAGCCTGTGACAAGGTCAAGGAAAAAGGCGGCAAGGTCACGCGCGAAGCCGGCCCGATGAAGCACGGCAAGACGGTCATCGCCTTTGTCGAGGACCCCGACGGCTACAAGATCGAATTCATCCAGAAGAAAGGCCGCCAGGACTGAGCCCCGCGCGGCTGACGCCAGGAAGACACCCCATGATCCACACCATCCTGAAAATGGGCGATCCGCGGCTGCTGCGCGTGGCCGCGCCCGTGGAACGCTTCGACACCCCCGAGCTGCACGCGCTGATCGACGACATGTTCGAAACCATGGCCGCCGCGCAAGGGGTGGGCCTGGCCGCACCGCAGATCGGCGTGGACCTGCAACTGGTGATCTTCGGCTTCGACCGCAACGAACGCTATCCCGACGCGCCCGCCGTGCCGCAGACCATCCTGTGCAATCCCGTCATCACGCCGCTGTCCGACGAGATGGAAGACGGCTGGGAAGGCTGCCTGTCAGTGCCGGGCCTGCGCGGCCTGGTGCCGCGCTACCGCCGCATCCGCTACAGCGGACGCGACCCTTACGGCCAGCTCATCGAGCGCGAAGCCGACGGCTTCCATGCCCGGGTGGTGCAGCACGAATGCGACCACCTGATCGGCCGGCTCTATCCGTCGCGCATCCAGGACTTCAGCAAGTTCGGATTCACCGAGATCCTGTTCCCGGACATGGATCCGAACCAGGACGACTGAGGCCTCGCTCCCGCGTTGCGGGAGCCTGCGTCTCTAGCCTAAGCCTCGCCCGGGTCCGCCTTGGCGGCCTGCGGCGACAGCTCCTCGGGCGCGAAATCGTCCACCTGCAGCACTCGCGACACCAAGGCCTCGGCCTGTTCCAATTCGGCCGCCTGCGCGTCGGTGATGGCGCCGCGCTGGTGGGCTTCGCGCCAATCACGCACGCCGGACTGACGCACCCGGTCGCGCAGCGGCTGCACGGCGTCCGCCAGCGCGAACGCGCGGGTCAAGAGGCCCACTGGATCGTCACCGGCCGCGCCGGCCTCGCGGTGCAGGTCGGCCGCCAGGCGCACATGCGTGGGCGACGGCTTGAGCAGCAGTTCCGCGCATTCCCGGGTCAGGGCGTCATCCGGTCCCTTGGCCAGGCGCAGCGGCAGGATGGCGACGCGCAGCCCCCATGACAATACGCGGCCCGGCAAATTGCGCAGGACCTGGTCCATGCTTTTCTCGATGCTGGCGTAGCCCTGCTCCATGCACCACCGAACCAGCGGCAGGTCATCATGCTTGCGGCCCTCGTCCTCCCAGCGCTTGAGCACCGCCGACAGCAGGTACAGCTCGGACAGGATGTCGCCGAGGCGCGCGGAGATCATCTCACGGCGCTTCAGGCCGCCGCCCAGCTGCGCCAGCGTGGCATCGGCCAGCAGCGCGAAGCCCGAGGCATAGCGCCCCAGCCGCCGGTAGTGCCCGGCCACGGGACCGGATGAAGGCGCGGGCGCCAGCATCCCGCCAGTCCATGCGCGGCCGATGGCGCGCAGCGCGTTGAGTCCGGTGTGGCGCAGGTGGCGCCAGAACACGTCGTGGAAGACCTCCATGCCGCGTTCTTCGTCGGGATTGCCCAGCGCCAGGATTTCCGGCATCAGGTAGGGATGGGCGCGGATCGCGCCCTGGCCGAAGATGATCAGGTTGCGCGTCAGGATGTTGGCGCCCTCGACCGTGATGGCGATGGGTACGGCGCGGTAGAGCGCGCCCAGGTAGTTGCTGGGGCCGTCGATGACGGCGCGGCCGGCATGGATATCCATCGCGTCGTTGACCGAGCCGCGCATGCGCTCGGTGGCGTGGTACTTCATGATGCCCGAGACCACCGCCGGCTTGACGCCCTGGTTCAGCGCGGCGCAGGTCAGGCGCCGGGCCGCTTCGACCAGGTAGGCATTGCCCGCCAGCCGCGCCAGGCCTTCCTGCACGCCCTCGAACTTGCCCACCGGGATGCCGAACTGCTCGCGCACGCGGGCATACATGCCAGTGGTATGCGCGCACATCGCGGCGGCGGCGGCCGACAGCGAAGGCAACGAAATACCGCGGCCCGCCGCCAGCGCGCTCATCAGCATCTGCCAGCCGTGTCCGGCGCGCTCGGCGCCGCCGATCAGCGCGTCCAGCGGCACGAACACGTCGCGCCCGCGGTTGGGGCCGTTCTGGAAGACCTGCATGGCGGGCAGATGGCGGCGTCCGATCTCCACGCCCGGCGCTTCGGTCGGCACCAGCGCGACCGATATGCCGATGTCTTTGGGACCGCCCAGGATGCCGTCCGGGTCCGACATCTTGAAGGCCAGGCCCAGCACCGTCGCCACCGGTCCCAGCGTGATGTAGCGCTTGTGCCAGTTCAGCCGGATGCCGATCAGTTCGCGCCCATCGACCACCTGGCGGCAGACCACGCCGGTATCCACCATGGACGCGGCGTCCGAACCGGCCTCGGGACTGGTCAGGCCGAAGCACGGCACCTCGCGGCCGTCCGCCAGCCGCGGCAGCCAATAATCGCGCTGCGCCGGCGTGCCGAACTGCATCAGCAATTCGCCCGGCCCCAGCGAATTGGGCACCATGACGGTGACGCCCGCGGTGATGGAATAGGCCGAGATGCGCCGCACGACCTCGGAGTGCGCATAGGGCGAAAAACCCAGGCCGCCGTAGCGCCGCGGAATGATCATGCCGAAGAAGCGTTCGGCCTTCAGGAAATCCCATACTTCCGGCGGCAGGTCGCGGCGGTTCCAGGTGATGTCCCATTCGTCCAGCATGGCGCAGAGCCGCGCCAGCGGGCCCTCGATGAAGCGCTGCTCGTCCGCGGTCAGCGTGGCGGCGGGCACGTCCAGCAGCTTGCGCCAATTGGGGTTGCCGGTGAACAGGTCCGCGTCCCACCAGGTGTCTCCGGCTTCGATGGCCTCGCGCTCCGTGGCCGACATGGCCGGCAGCGCGTTGCGCGCCCAGCGATAAGCGGGTTCCGAGATGCGGCGGCGGCGCCAGGCATTGAAGTCCATGAGTTTTCCTCACTGTTATGGCCCCAGGCCTCAGGGCGTATCAGGTCAAAGTACCAGAATTGGCGGCGCCGGGCCAAGCTGCGGCCTACCGACTCTGCGACAATGGGCGACGGCGCGCAGCGCGCAATCCATCGCTATCCGGGCAGTCTCCGCATGCTGAACAAACTTTGGCTGGGCTTTTTCCTTACCGCGGCCGCGGCGGCGCTGTACCGCTGGCTGATCATCGGCGACCCCGAGGTTTTCCGCCTGATGGTGGCCAGCCTGTTCGACATGGCCCGCGTGTCGGTGGAAGTGATGGTGCTGCTGTTCGGCACGCTGACGCTGTGGCTGGGCTTTCTGCGCATCGCCGAGGGTGCCGGGCTGGTGGAAAGGCTGGCGCGCGTGCTGGGGCCGCTGTTCGCGCGCCTGATGCCCGAGGTGCCGCGCAACCATCCCGCCATCGGCCTGATCACGCTGAACTTCGCCGCCAACGGGCTGGGGCTGGACAATGCCGCCACGCCCATCGGGCTGCGCGCCATGCGCGAACTGCAGTCGTTGAATCCCACGCCCGAAACCGCCAGCAACGCGCAGATCCTGTTCCTGGTGCTGAATGCCTCGTCGCTGACCCTGCTGCCCGTGACGCTGTTCATGTTCCGCGCGCAGCAGGGCGCGGCGGACCCGACGCTGGTGTTCCTGCCCATCCTGCTGGCCACCAGCGCATCGACCCTGGCGGGCTTTCTGGCCGTGGCGGCCTGCCAGCGGCTGCGCCTGATCGATCCCGTCGTCATGCTGTGGCTGGGCGGTGCGGCGCTGCTCATGGGCGGCTTCATGGCGCTGCTGGCCAGCATGTCGGCCGCCGCCATCGCCTCGCTGTCGTCGCTGCTGGGCAATCTGACGCTGTTCGGCATCCTGCTGGCCTTCCTGATCGCGGGCGCCTGGAAGAAGGTGCCGGTCTACGAGGCCTTCATCGAAGGCGCCAAGGAAGGTTTCGACATCGCCAAGAGCCTGCTGCCTTATCTGGTCGCGATGCTGTGCGCGGTGGGCGTGCTGCGCGCCTCGGGCGCGCTGGATTTCCTGCTCGACGGCATCCGCTGGCTGGCGGTGCAGGCAGGCTGGGACACGCGCTTCGTGGACGCCCTGCCCACCGCCCTGGTCAAGCCCTTCTCGGGCAGCGCGGCGCGCGCGATGATGCTGGAAACCATGGCGCATTTCGGCGTGGACAGTTTTCCGGCGTTGCTGGCCGCAGTGGTCCAGGGCAGCACCGAAACCACCTTCTACGTGCTGGCGGTGTACTTCGGATCGGTGGGCATCCTGCGGGCCCGCCATGCGGTGGGCTGCGCCCTGATCGCCGACCTGGCCGGCGTGCTGGCGGCCATCGGCGTGTGCTACTGGTTCTTCGGCTGAGACTCGTCGGGGCGGCAGGAAACGCCGGCATGGCGCCCCTGCCCTCCTCGCATCAATCCACCAGCAGGATCTTCATCCCATTGGTGCCGCCGCTGTCGCGGTAGAAGTCGCCCTTGGTCAGGATCACCCAATCGCCGGTCTGCACCAGATTGCGCTTGCGCAGTTCGTCGATGGCGGCGTTGCTCAGGTCGGCGGGCTCGTAGTCCGACGGCGAGAACGGCACGGTGTAGACCCCGCGGAACATCGCCACCCGGTTCTGCGTGGCGCTATGCGGGCTGTAGCAATAGATCGGCACGCCCGAACGGATGCGCGACATGATCAGCGGCGTATGGCCGCTTTCCGTCAGCGCGATGATGGCCTTGACGCCTGGAAAATGATTGGCCGCGTACATGGCCGCCAGCGCGATAGTCTCGTCGCAACGCGTGAAGGTCTCGCCCAGGCGATGATGCGACTTGGTCGAGGTAGGGTGCTTTTCCGCGCCCAGGCAGACGCGAGCCATGGCCTGCACGGTTTCCACCGGATACTGGCCCGATGCGCTCTCCGCCGACAGCATGACCGCGTCGGTGTAGTCGAGCACCGCGTTGGCCACGTCGGACACTTCGGCACGCGTGGGCATGGGGCTGGAGATCATGGACTCCATCATCTGCGTCGCGGTAATGACGACCTTGTTCAGGGTGCGCGCGTGCTGGATGATGCGCTTCTGGATGCCCACCAGTTCGGCATCGCCCACTTCCACGCCCAGGTCGCCGCGCGCCACCATCACACCGTCGCTGGCGCGGATCAGGGCATCCAGCGCTTCATCGTCGGCCACGGCTTCCGCGCGCTCGATCTTGGCGATGATCCAGGCCTGGCTGCCGGCTGCCGCCAGCAGCGTGCGGGCCTCGTCGATGTCGCTGCCGTAACGCGGGAACGACACGGCCACGTATTCCAGATTCATTTCCGCGGCCAGTTTGATGTCGACGCGGTCCTTGTCGGTCAGGCTGGGCGCGGAGAGGCCGCCGCCGCGGCGGTTGATGCCCTTGTTGTTCGACAACGGGCCGCCCACTGTCACGGTGGTGTGGACCTCGTCGCCTTCGACGCTGTCCACCACCAGCACCACGCGGCCGTCATCCAGCAGCAGCTCGTCGCCGACACGGCAATCCTGCACCAGTTCGGGGTAATCGATGCCGACGATGCTGGCCGTGCCGGCCTCTTTGGGATGCACGCGCGACAGCGTGAACGGCTGTCCGACCTGCAGTTGGACCAGCTTGTCCGTGAAGCGCGCGATACGGATCTTGGGCCCCTGCAGGTCGCCCATGATGGCGACGAAGCGGCCCTGCTTGGCGGCGATCTCGCGCACCATGCGAGCGCGCTCGCGGTGGTCGTCCGGGCTGCCGTGCGAAAAGTTCAGGCGGGCCACGTCCAGGCCCGCGCGGATCAGCGCTTCAATGCGTTCGGGCGTCGAAGTCGAGGGTCCCAGGGTGGCGACAATTTTGGTGCGGCGCAATACGGGCATGACGATCCACTCTCGCTAAAACGACAAAAACGCTATGGTACGCCGGCCGCGCTCACGCAGGTATCATGGGCATCATCCCAACCGAAAAACGAGCTCGACTGAACCCGTGAAAATCGTCATCGCCCCCGACTCTTTCAAAGAAAGCGTGTCCGCGCCCGATGCCGCGGCAGCCATTGCGCGCGGCGTGAAGGCCGCAATCCCCGGCGCCCATACGGTCTGTATTCCGATGGCCGACGGCGGCGAAGGCACGGTGGAAGCCGTGCTCGCCGCAACCGGTGGCAAGGAACAGCAGCTGACGGTGAACGACGCATTGGGCTACAAGGTCGACGCCGTGTGGGGGCTGCTGGACGATGGCACGGCGGTGATCGAAATGGCCGCGGCGGCGGGCCTCGAACTCATCGCGCCCTCCAAGCGCGATCCGATGCGCGCCAGCAGCCATGGCGTGGGCGAACTGATACTGGCCGCCGTGAACGCGGGCGCCAAGCGCATCATCCTGGGCCTGGGCGGCTCGGCCACCAACGATGCCGGCGCCGGCATGTTGACGGCCCTGGGCGTGCGCCTGCTGGATGCGGATGGCCGCAGCCTGCCGCCTGGCGGCGGCGCGCTCGGCAAGCTGGCCAGCATCGATACGCGCGGCCTGGATCCGCGCCTGGCCGAGATCCGCATCGACATTGCCTCGGACGTGGACAACCCCTTGTGCGGCCCTCAGGGCGCTTCGCACGTGTTCGGCCCGCAAAAGGGCGCGACACCCGAACAAGTGCAGATCCTGGACCAGATGCTGACGAACTTCGCCGACGTGTGCGCGAAGCACCTGGGCGCCGACCACCGCGGCCAACCCGGCGCGGGCGCCGCGGGCGGCCTGGGCTTTGCGGCCAAGGCCTTCCTCAACGCCAGTTTCCGCCCCGGGGTGGAGATTGTCGCGGAACTGGGCGGCCTGGCTCAGGCGATCGAGGGCGCTACCCTGGTGTTCACCGGCGAAGGCCGCATGGATGCGCAGACCCTGCGCGGCAAGACCCCCGCTGGCGTGGCGAAGATCGCGCAGCGCGCGGGCGTGCCGGTCGTGGCGCTGGCCGGATCGCTAGGCGAAGGCTACGAAGCGCTGCATGCCTGCGGCATCAGCGCGGCCTTCAGCCTGGCCCCCGGCCCCATCACGCTGCAACAGGCGCTCACCGATGCCGAAAAACTGCTGGCCGACCGCGCCCGCGACGTCATGCAACTCTGGATGACCGCGCAAAAACGCATGCTGTAGGCACTGAATTGAAAAAAGCCCGCTGTATGAACTGACCCCCGAAAGTTGGACGTAGATCCAACCTTCGGGGGTTTTTACATGACGAAGTACGACGAGCGCTTTAAGCTGCGCGCGGTCAAGAAATGTTTATCAGGGCAACACAGTATTGAGTTGATTGCTGCTGAACTGCAGGTCGACTACTCGATGCTGCGGCGTTGGGTGTCGGGTTTTCAGATCCATGGGCGCGCGGCCTTGGCCAAGAAGTCCGGTCACTATGACGCGCAGTTCAAGCTGAGGGTGTTGAAGCACGCCGAGCGGGAGGGGCTGTCAGACCGAGAGGTGGTCGCGCTCTACGATATTCGGTCAGCGGGTTCGATAGGCCAATGGCGCGCTCAGTATCATAAGCATGGTATTGGGGCGTTGGAGCCCCAGCCGAGAGGACAACGCGCCATGCCACATAAGTATCCCCCCGAGCCAGTGCCCAAAGACATGACCGAGGAGGAGCTACGCGAAGAGGTCGCGAACCTGCGAGCGGAGCTGGACTACCTAAAAAAGCTCGATGCCTTGATCGAAGCGGAAAAGACCCAAGCGCTCGTTGCAAAGCGCAAGTGGTCCAAGAATTGAGGCATAAGCATCCGCTGGAACGGTTGCTGCGCGCAGCCAAACTGTCGCGCAGCACGTTCTACTATCACCTGAAGGCGCAGGGCGCTGCCGATCAGTACGCTGATTTGAAGGCACGCATCAGTGCGGTCTATGCACGCCACAAGGGCCGCTACGGCTATCGCCGGATCACGGCCGCGTTACGCCAGGCGGGGGAATTAGTGAATCACAAAACGGTACAGAAGCTGATGCAGAGGCTGGGCCTGAAGTCGTTGGTGCGAGTCAAAAAGTACCGCTCTTACCGAGGCCAGTCGCATCACGTGGCGGCCAACGTGCTGGCGCGCGACTTCGTTGCTGAGCGGCCGAACCAAAAGTGGGTTACCGATGTGACCGAGTTCAAGGTACGAGGCGAAAAGCTGTATCTGTCGCCGGTCATGGACCTGTATAACGGTGAGATCGTGGCCTATGAGACCAGCCAACGGCCAGTGTTCAAGCTTATTGGCACCATGGTGAAGAAAGCGCTGGCGCGGCTCAAGCCCACCGACAGCCCCATCCTGCACTCAGACCAGGGCTGGCAGTATCAACATCCCCAATACCGCCGCATGCTGGCAGATCGGTCGCTTACCCAAAGCATGTCGCGCAGGGGAAATTGTCTGGACAACGCCGCCATGGAGAGCTTCTTTGGCACGTTGAAGTCCGAATTCTTCCACCTGAATCGCTTCGAAAACGTCGCGCAGTTACAGGCGGGCATCCGCCAGTACATCCGTTATTACAATCACGAACGCATCAAACTCAAGCTAAAAGGCCTGAGTCCGGTGCAGTACCGAGCTCAGGCCTTCGGGCTTTAGCTTCTGATCATCCAACTTCTGGGGGTCAGTTCAGTAGCGGGCTTTTAGATTTTTGGGGTCCAGCTTCAACCGGCCTGCAGCACTCCTGCCGCCACCAGTGCATCCGCCAGGCGAATATAGCGATCCACCGAAATATCCTCGGCGCGTGCCGTGGGCGCGATATCCAGGGCTTCCCAAGGCACTTGCGCAGCCCAGTCCGCCAGCACCCGGCGCAACATCTTGCGCCGCTGTGAAAACGCGCGCGCCACCACTGTTTCAAAGGCCCGCTCGCTGACCGGACGCAAGCGGTCCGCCGGCAAGGGCACCATGCGCACGATCGCCGACACCACCTTGGGAGGCGGATCGAAGGCTTCCGGCGGCACGTCGAACAGCTTGTGCATGCGGTAGCGCGATTGCAGCATCACCGACAGGCGGCTGAAGTCGCCTGAACCAGGTTGCGCGACCATGCGGTCGATCACTTCCCGCTGCAGCATGAAATGCTGGTCGCGGACGTGCCCGGCCCAGGTCATCAGATGGAACAGCAACGGGCTGGAGATGTTGTAAGGCAGATTGCCCACCACCCGCAGCGCCGGTCCGAACTGGGAAAAATCCACTGTCAGCGCATCGGCCTCGACCACGGTCAGGCGGCTGGCGTCGAACTGCTTGCGCAGTCGCGCCGCCAGGTCGCGATCGATCTCGACCGCCGTCAGATGATCCAGACGTTCGAGCAGCGGCCGGGTAAGCGCGGACAAGCCCGGGCCGATCTCGACCACGGTGTCGTCGCGGGCGGGCGAAACCGCCCGGACGATGGACTCGACCACGCTCTCGTCGGTCAGGAAGTTCTGGCCGAAACGCTTGCGCGCCTGGTGCTGTGACATGTAAAGCCTGTAATGCGTTTAACGGTTGTTCTGCTGGATCTTCTGCTGCTTTTCCAGGCGGTTGTCGATGTAGGCCTGGGCGCGCAGCTGCTCCAGCCAATCTTCGAACGCGGGCTGGGCGCGGCGTTCGAACAGGATCTGGCGAGCCTTCATGCGGGCCATGTCGTCGGTGGCGTCGTGCTGGCGGCGCTCTTCCACTTCGATCAGGTGCCAGCCAAAGGGCGATTGCACCGGTTGGCTGATCTCGCCCGGCTTCAAGGCGTTCATGGCGGCCTCGAACGGCGGCACGGTTTCGCCCGGGTTCAGCCAGCCCAGTTCGCCGCCTTGCGGGGCGGTGGCGTCCTGCGAATACTGGCGCGCCATGTCCTCGAACTTGGCGCCGCCGCTCACCAGGCGCTGACGGACCTGCTCCAGGCGCTGACGCGCCAGTTCGTCGCTCATAACGGTGGAGGTCTTGATCAGGATGTGGCGGGCGCGGGTCTGCATCACTTCCACCGGGCCCTGGTGCGCAGGCGCCTGCGCGGGCGCGGCGGCGGGCTGCGGCGCCTGGGCCGGCGCCGGGGCGCGGGCCGTGCGGGCAGGCGCGGGCTGGGCGGTGCCGCGGTCCATCACCTTGATGATGTGAAAGCCGTTGCCGCTTTGGATCAGGCTGCTGACCTGCCCTTTCTGCAGATTGCTGACGGCCTGCACGAACAGGTCGGGCCAGCCGTCCAGCGGGCGCACGCCCATGACGCCGCCCTGCAAGGCTTCGGGACCGTCCGAGGCCGCGGCAGCCAGGCTGGCGAAGTCGTCGCCGCGCTTGGCTTGCGCCAGCAGGCCTTCGGCCTTCTTGCGCAGTGCGGCCAGTTGCTCGGGCGACGAGCCTTCAGGCACCCGCACCAGGATCTGGGCCAGGGCGTAAAGCATCGGGCCCGACGGCGCGGCGGCCTGCTGGGGCTCGGGTTGCGGCTGGGCCTGCGGCTGCGGCTGCGGGGCCGCCTGCGGCGCCGCGCCGAACGCCGGATTGCGGCGCTGGTCCTTCAGGAAGGCATCGACTTCGGCATCGGAAATCACGATCGTGGAGTCCACCGCGCGCTGGCGCAGGCGGTCGGTGCGGATCTCATCGCGCAACGACTTGCGGTAGCCATCCCAATGCGTGCCGGATTTTTCGATCTCCTGGCGCAACTGGGCCACGGTGATCTTGTTGCGGGCGGCGATGGTCTGGATGGCCTGATCGACTTGCGCATCATCCACCCGTATGCCCAGGCGGTCTGCTTCATGGCGTTGCACGCGCTCCATGATCAGGCGTTGCAGCACCTGATGCTGCAGGGTCTGGTCATCGGGCACCTGGATGCCGCGGGACTTCAACTCGCCTGAAATACGCAGGGACGCATCGCGCAATTCACGCAATGTAATCACGTCCTTGTCCACCACGGCGGCAATGCCGTCGACGAACTGCTCGCGCTGCGGCGCGGGCGCCGGCGCGGCATTCTTCTGCGCGGCGGGATTCGGCTTGGCGCCATTGCTCGCGGCCTTGCCACCCTGCTCGGCCGCATGGGCCATGGGCAAGCCGGCGCACACGGCCAGCAGCAGCGCATTGCCGGAGAGGCGGCGCAAAGAGTGCAACCTACGCATCATTCATACCTTTCAAATGTGGTCCCGGTGGGCACTGGCGGCGTAATGCGCGAGTAGCCGGGGATACTTCTGTTCAGCAGGTTCATCGGGTCGGTTCCGAGGGAACCCAGGCCGGTCAGCTCAAGCTGGAAGAACACTGCGGAGTTGGCGTCCGTGGCGGAAATAGCGTACCGCTGGTAGACCACGCGGCCCACCCAGCAGCAATCGCCCTTGTACTCCAGGCCAGCGATGGCCTGCGTCACCCGCGGAGAGTCCGTCGTATTGGCGATCGTGCTCGACGGTCCGGAACGCAAGGAATAGTCCACCCGTCCGACACCGTACCAACGCTTGCTGAACGGCCATTGGACCGCCATGCTGACCTGGTTCTGGCCTTGGGGTTGATAAGCGACACCCGGCTGGGGGTCACGCTGATAGCGATAGGACAAGGCGACCGTGGTCAGACGTTGGGGGGACCAACGCGCGCTGATCAAACCGCGTGACCAGTTGTTGTCATAGGGGTTGTATTGGGCCGCGACTTCCGTGCTGAGCGTATCGGTCAAGGCTGCGCTAGCCCCAACCAAAAAGTCGGAGCGCACGTTTTCGCGCGGTGTCTCGTAGGGTAGCGTGACCTTCTGGTCCGCGAAATAGAACCGCTGCGCCACTGCCAGCGACAAACGTTCGAAGCCGGTATCGGCATCGAGCCAGCGCGTGGTCAACGCCGCGGTCAGCTGGTTTGCATTCGCGATACGGTCCCACCCGCCGGTATAGATGTTCTCATCGAACGCCTGCGAGAAGCTGAAATCGGCCAGGGAGGTATCGTAGACGGGTAGCTTGGACTGGTCGCGGTAGGGCACGTACAGGTAGTACAGGCGCGGCTCCAAGGTCTGCGTGGAAGCCTTGCCGAACAGCGAAGTATCGCGCTCGAAGATCAGCCCCGAATCCAGAGACATGATCGGCACCGTACGGGATTGGGAGCGCGGAGTACCTGGGCTCAGGTTGTACCAGTCGGTGTCGTATTGCGTGTAATTGACGCCCGCCTTGGGCACGATGAACCAGCCCGGCTTGACGATGGGGTAGGAAACCGTGGGATAGGTCTGGAAGCGGTTGCCATCGGGTCCCAAGCGCTGGCCGTCGAACAACGACCTGCGGAAGCGCACGGCCGTCGAAGTCCAGTCGACGTCAAAACCGCCCCAGTCATAGCGGGCGCCGCGGAAGGCGAGTTCCGGCTCCTTGTCATACGGCGGCGCCAGCGGAGCATCGGGATCCTGCAGCGTCTGATACTTGTGGACCTGCACATAGCCGCTCCAATAGCCGGACGCAGACGTCCAGCCCACCCGCGCGCGTTGCGGCAAATAGGTCGTCGAGGCCTGGTTCAGGCCCAGCTGCGAAATGTCGCGGAAGTAGTTGTCATCCGACACCTTCGCGATATCCCAGTCCGCATAGAACCCGTAGGGCAGCATCTGCTGGTGGCGCCACCAGTACATCCAACGGTCGCTGTCGGTCAGCTTGTCATTGGGCAGGTAGGTGCCATCCAGGATGCCGCTATAGGTGCTGCCGAGATAACGGAACTCCCCGCCCATCTGCAGCCCGCGCTTGGAGAAGTAGCGCGGCTGCACGGTCATGTCATAGTTCGGCGCCAGATTCAGGTAATACGGAATCGAAAAATCGAAGCCGCCCTGGCTGGTCGTGCCGTAAGTCGGCATCAGAAAGCCCGACTTGCGCTCCTTCTTGACCGGGAAGGTCATGTAGGGCGACGCCAGAATGGGCACGTCCTTGAAATACAGCACGCCGCTGCGCGCCACGCCTTCGTTCTCGTCGTAGTCGATGTCGACGGTCTTGGCCTTGATGTACCAGGACGGCGTTTCGCAGGCGCAGCCGCTATAAGTCACTGTGTGCATCCGCATCTGCGACCGGCTGAAGATGTCCGCATGCTCGGCGACGGCGAAGCCGCCGTTGGCGCCCATCCAGAAATTCGGCTTTTCAATCTCGCCCGAGGACTTGTCCACGTTGAACTTGGCGTTCGGCCCGATCACCAGGGTGCCGTCGCGCATCATGCGCGCGCTGCCCTGGACGTCGACTTCGCCCGTGTCCTTGCGGTAGTTGATGCGATCGCCCTTGATCACGCTGTCGATGCGGCGCACCTGGGCGTTGCCGGTCAGGGTCAGGTCGGAGTCCGGATCGCCGTCGATGGAGTCCGCCTCCATGAAGGCGGGAATGCTGTCGTCCGGCAGGCGGTGCATCCGCAAGCCCGGCGAAGTGCGCAACACGGGGGTCGCCGAGGTCGACGACGCGGCGGGAACGCTGCCCTGGCTACCCTGGGCCTGGACGGCTCCGGCGGCGACACTGACAGCAGAGAGGATCAACCATCGAACCTTGCGCACGAGTGAAAACAGCCCTTTTTGACGATGGTGGGAACGCGACACCGGCACCCACGGAGGGCCAATGCTAACGGAAACGAGCCGGTATTATAGAGAAGCCGCGCCATAGGCCCAGACTTATGTGCTCGGAACACAATTCTCAGCAATATTGCCTTTCTGACACGGATCTTCCTTGAAAAACGATCACGACCCCCGCCTGGAGCTGATCCGCAACTGGCTGGGCAGCCTGCCCGCCAGCCTGAACCTGGCCATCGACACGCTGCGTCCGGCGTCGGCCGACGCCAGCTTCCGCCGCTATTTCAGGCTGGACGCCGGCGAGCGCACCCTGATAGTCATGGACGCCCCGCCCGCGCACGAGGATTGCCGCCCCTTCCTGCACGTGGACCGCCTGCTGGCGGACGTCGGGCTGAACGTGCCCGCCGTGCTGGAACAGGACCTGGACCAGGGCCTGCTGCTGCTGTCCGACCTGGGCGAACAGACCTATTACCAGCGAATCCAGGCGGGACTGCCGGACAGCGAACTGCAGACGCTGTACCGCGAGGCCCTGGCCGCGCTGGTCCGCCTGCAGCAGGCATCCACCACTAGCCTGGGCACCTACGACACCACCCGTCTGGCCGACGAGCTCAAGCTGTTCCCCGAGTGGTACGTGCAAAAGCACCACGGGGTGACGCTGGACGACAAGACCGCGAACGCGCTGGAAAAGATCTTCGCGCTGTTGTCCACCAGCAATGGCGGACAGGCCCAGGTGCTGGTGCACCGCGATTACCACTCGCCCAACCTGATGGTCTGCGACCAGCCGCAATACGGCCCCAATCCCGGCATCATCGACTTCCAGGATGCGCTCATCGGTCCCATCACCTACGATCTGGCCTCGCTGGTGACCGACGCCCGCACCACATGGGAAGAGCCCCAGCAACTGGATTGGGCCATCCGCTACTGGGAAATGGCGCGGACGGCGGGCTTGCCGGTGGATCCGGATTTCGCCGAATTCCACCGCGCTTATGAATGGATGGGCCTGCAGCGCAACCTGCGCATCCTGGGCGTGTTCGCCCGCCTGAACCACCGCGACGGCAAGGCGCACTACCTGGCCCACATGCCGCGCATGAACGGCTACGTGCGCCAGGTGGCCCAGCGCTACAGCGTCTTCACGCCGTTGCTGCGCCTGCTGGACAAGCTGGACGACCGCCAGGTCAGCGTCGGGTACACGTTCTGATGCGGGCCATGATCCTCGCGGCGGGGCGCGGCGAACGCATGCGCCCGCTGACCGACCGCCTGCCCAAGCCCCTGCTGGCCGTGGGCGGCCAGCCGCTGATCGTCTGGCACCTGCGCCGGCTGGCGGCCGCCGGCATCCGCGACGTCGTCATCAACCATGCCTGGCTCGGCCACGAGATCGAGCGGGCGCTGGGCGATGGCGCCGCGCACGGCGTGCGGATCCGCTATTCGGCGGAAGCGACCGCGCTGGAAACCGCTGGCGGCATCGCCCAGGCGCTGCCCCTGCTGGGCGGCGAGCCTTTCCTGGTCGTCAACGGCGACGTGTGGTGCGACTGGGATCCCGCTGCGGCGAACGATCTGGCAAGCGTCCTCCCCGACGGCGGCGCCTGGCTGCTGCTGTCGGACAATCCGCCGCAGCACCCGGCCGGCGATTTCCGGCTTGAGGCCGACGGCAGCGTCCATGCCCAGGGCGAACCTCGTTTGACCTTTGCGGGCATCGGCGTCTACCATCCCTCGTTGTTCGCCGACGTCCCCCGGGGCGCGGCGGCGCCCCTGGCTCCCTTGCTGCGGCAGGCCATGGCCCGAGGCCTGGTGCGCGGCGCGCGCCATGCGGGCAAATGGACGGATGTCGGCACGCCGCAGCGGCTGGCGGACCTGGATGCCGAACTCAACGGACAGGGCCGCTGATGTCCACATATTTCACAATATCAAGGTGCGCAACCAGGCTTGTCCGCGCACCCAACCGCCCCGGCTAACGGGGTATTCTCTAGCGCTTTGACCTGCGCGCGCTGCGCGCGGGCGAGCAAACATACAGGAAGTTTTCTAGGAATGGGGATGTTCGGAAGATCGCAACGGGCTGTGTTCAAGCCCTCCGTGTACCAGCCCGGCCAACGCACGCGCCGCATGCCGCGCTGGCTGGTCCTGCTGCTGGTGGGCATCGCCCTGGGCGCCGGCGGCGTGCTCTTCCTGCAGACCAACTACGGTCCGCAACGCCTGACCGTGGAACAGTCCGAGCAATTGCACAGCGAACTCAGCACGGCAAATCTTGAGCGCCAGCGCCTGCAAAGCCAGCTCGAGGAAGCCACCCAGCAGCGCGACGCCAACAAGTCCGGCCACGAAAAACTGACCGCCGACCTTTCTGACGCCCGCAGCAAGATCGACACGCTGAACAAGGAACTGGTGCTGTTCCAGGACGCCATGCCGGCCGACCCGCGCGGCGGCAACCTGGGTATCCGCTCCGCCACCTTCAAGCGCGCGCCCGGCCTGCTGGATTACCAGGTGCTGGTCATGCGCGAAGAGCGCCAGGGAGCCCCGTTCAAGGGCACGCTGACCTTCTCCATCGACGGCACCTATCCCAATGGCCGCGCCGCCACCGTCACGCCGGAAGGCCCTGCCCTGAACGTCGACCGTTACGACTACGCGCTGGGCCAGCTGAAGCTGCCCGATGGTTTCACGGCCAAGGTCGTGGTGCTGCGCGTACTGGACGGCGCGCAGAAACAGCAGGCGATGCGTATCTATTACGTGCGCAACTGAAACGCCCCTACAGCCCGACGACCCGCCCTGATCCGGCGGGTTTTTTTTGCCCCAACAATATGGTTGCGCGTACAACCTTTTTGAGAATATAGTTGCGCAAACAACCAATATCCGGAGACAGCATGCCGCTACCCGCGCACGTTCCCGTCCTGATCGCCGGCGGCGGCCCCGTCGGCCTGACGCTGGCCGCCCTGCTGGCCGAATACGGCATCGCTACGCTGACCCTGGAGGCGGACGACGACTACTGCAGCGGCAGCCGCGCCATCTGCATTTCGCGGCGGTCACAGGAAATCATGGGCTGGGTCGGCGCCGACCGCCCCCTGACCGCCACCGGCTTGGCCTGGACCGGAGGCCGCAGCTACTACCGCAACAGCGAGGTGCTGCACTTCGAAATGCCGCACGACCCGCTGCAACGCTACGCCCCCATGGTCAATATCCAGCAGTACGCCGTCGAGGAGTACGCCCACCAGGCCATGCAGCGCCATCCGGAACGGGCCGCGCTGCGCTGGTCGGCGCGGCTTGCAGGCCTGCAGACGGACGCGGACGGCGTCACGGCCGAAGTGGAAGCCGAAGGCGGCCGCCACACCGTGCGCGCCGACTGGCTGATCGCCTGCGATGGCGGCCGCAGCACCGTGCGCGAAGCCATGGGCCTGAAGCTGACAGGCATGCAGTACGAAGGGCGCTACGTCATCGTCGACATCGAACAGGCATCCAGCCGTCCGGTGGAGCGCCTGGCCTGGTTCGATCCGCCGTCCAATCCCGGTTCCACCCTGCTCATGCATCGCCAGCCCGGCAATGTCTGGCGCGTGGATTACCAGATCCGCGACGACGAAGATCCCGAGGAGGCCGTCAAGCCGGAGAACGTGCTGCCGCGCGTGCAGAGCCATCTGGACATGATCGGCGAGAGCGCGCCCTGGAAGCCGCTGTGGATCTCCATCTACAACGCCAAGTGCCTGACGCTGGACAGCTACCGCCACGGACGCGTGCTGTTCGCCGGGGACGCCGCCCACCTGGTGCCGATCTTCGGCGTGCGGGGCCTGAACTCGGGGCTGGACGACGCGGGCAACCTGGCCTGGAAGCTGGCCTGGGTGCTGCAAGGCCAAGCCCCCGACAGCCTGCTGGACAGCTACAGCGTGGAGCGCGTCCACGCCACCCGCCAGAACCTGGCCTACGGCGCCAAGAGCACCGAATTCATGGCTCCGCCGGATTTCGGCTTCCGCCTGATGCGCGAGGCCGCCCTGCGTCTGGCCCTCTCGGACGAGCGAGTGCGCCAGTTGATCAACCCGCGGCAGTCGGCGCCCATCTCCTACGATGCCTCGCCCTTGAATCTGGCTGACGGCGCGCCGCAAGCCGGCGCCGCCGCCGCGCCCGGCCAGCCCGCGCCCGAAGCGCTGCTGCAGGATCGCGGCGCGCCGCTGCATCTCAGCGCGTGCTTCGGCGCAGGCTTCGTGGCGTTGGCGCTCGAACCCGACGCCAGGCTGGCAGCGGAACTGGAGGCCTTGGCCGCTGCCACTCGCGATGCCCCCCAGCCGCTGCGCGTGCTGAAGACGGGCGCCGACGCCTTGCAGGACACGCACGGGCAACTGCGCCAGCGCTATGGCGCCCAAGGCAGCGCCGTCTACCTGCTGCGGCCGGACGGCTACGTACTGGGCCGCTGGATCACCCCCGCGGCCGCCACCCTGCGCGCCGCCCTCCGGCCCTACTACCCCTCGATCGCCCTGGATGCGCCCAAGGAAGACCAAGCATGAACAACGATGAACTGGACCAGACCTATACCGCCATGGCGCAAGCCCTGACGCGCGTCGGCGAAGAGCAAGCGTCGCTCTTCCTGTCGATCCTGAGCCTGTCGCTGCTGGCCCGCTTAAGCGATGCGCGCGACGCCGCCGCGCTGCTGGCCCAGGCGGAAGCCGCCTGCCTGGCCAACGCCCCTGTGGCACACTGTCCCGCCTCTGCTTCTGCCAGTCCGACGTGAACCCGCCCGCCCTCGAACGATTCCTGACCTACCGCCTGCACGTGCTCAACAAGATCACGGACAGGGACACGAATCGCGCCTATCTGGAAGACTGCGGCATTCCGCTAGGCGAGGCGCGCTGCCTGGCGGCCATCGGCCGCTACGCGCCCCTGTCGGTCAACGACCTGGCGCGCGCGGCCAATCTGAACAAAGGCCAGGCCAGCCGCTCGGCGCAGGCGCTGGTGGAACGCGGACTGGTCGAAAAAACCATGTCCGCCTCCGACGGGCGCGGCGTGGTGCTGGCGCCGACCCCGGCCGGCCTGGCGCAATACCAGCGCGTCATCGACCTGATCGCCCGCCGCAATGAGGAGATCTTCAACTGCCTCAGCGACGACGAGCAACGCCTGCTGGGCGACATGCTGGACCGCGTGATCGGCCATCTGCAGCCGGACGCGGACGGGGCGGAAGACTAGCCCACAGCCGCGATTGCAACTCGCTCAGGCCCTAGCCCTTAGGCGCGGTCGCGCCCAGTTGCGCAGCCGCTTCATCCATGAACTGCGCCATGCGCACGTCCAATTCGGTCACGCCGCCAGCGTCATGCGTGGTCAGGGTCACGTCCACACGGTTATAGACGTTGGTCCATTCGGGATGATGGTTCAGCTTCTCCGCGAACATGGCGACGCGCGCCATGAAGCCGAATGCCGCATTGAAATTGGGAAAGCGGAAGCGCTTTTCGATGGCGTCGCGCATCGCAACCGCCTGCCAACCTGACAAAGCGGCCACGGCGGTATCGGTGCCGACGCGGGCGGGAGGAAACATGCTCATGACGGACTCCGGAAAAAAAAGGCGGCGGCGCGTTGCGCCAGCCGCCTCGGACACTGGGCTGGCCCAGGCTTACTGCTGGACCGCGTACAGGTAGATTTCCACGCGGCGGTTCAGCGCGCGGCCTTCGGCGGTCGCATTGTCGCCGATCGGATCGTTCGGTCCGCGGCCTTCGACCGTCAGGCGGCCGGCTGCCACGCCCTGCTTGCCGAGGTAGTCCGTGACGCTCTTGGCGCGATTGACCGACAGCGTCTGGTTGTGCGCCAACGCGCCCGTGCTGTCGGTATGGCCGACCACCTTGGCCCGCAATTCAGGATGCTGGTTGAGCGAACGCGCCACGCTGTCCAGCACCGGCAGCAACGCGGGCTTGAGCTGCGTCTTGTCGGTATCGAACGACACGCCGCTGGGAATGTTGACCTTCAGGCTGCCATCGGGCATTTCCACCACGTCGATACCCAACGATGAAGCGCCCGACTTCTGCACGTCTTCCTTGACCACTTTCCAGTTGTAGCCCACCAGGCCACCCGCCACCGCGCCGATGCCGGCGCCGATGGCCGCGCCCTTGCCGTGGCCGATCAAGGCGCCGATGCCGGCGCCGATGGCCGCCCCGGCGCCCGTACCCACGGCCGTGTTGGTCTGCTGCTGCGTGGCGCATCCCGCCAGCAAGGCACCCGTGGCCGCGACAACTGCGATCCGGTTGAATATTGTTCTTGAGCTCATGGCAACCTCCACTTATTCCGTCGGTGTGCCGGATCATTCCGGCCAGACCATGCTAGCAAGCGCGGGACGGGAGGCAGGCAACATTTTGTACTATCAGCAGGGTCCTGAAGATAGCGCGGCCGCGCTGTACGGCGCGGCCCCAGCCGGAGCGAAAAGGCGCGCAATCCCGCAACAATGGGCTACATTCCGCCCAGCGCGGGCCGGCCTTCAAGGCGAAGGCCGGCGCCTGGCGCCTAGCGCTGCTGGAACGTCCGGCGCGCCACGTTCAGCGACACCATGGCCATGAGCGCGATGGCCAGCAGGTAGTAGCTCGGCGACAGCTTGGAATCGGTGGTCGCGATCAGCCAGGTCAGGATGAACGGCGCGAAGCCGCCGAAGATCGTCACCGCGATGTTGTAGCCCAATGACAGGCCCGTGGTGCGCACCTGCACCGGGAAAATCGCGGACATCAGCGCCGGCATGGGCGCAAAGTACAGCGTCGCCAACAAGCCCAGAATGACCTGGACGATCATCAGCACGCCCACCGTCGGATACGACACCAGCAGATAGAACAAGGGATAGCACAGCACTGCGGTCAACAGGGCCGCGGCCGTCATGATGCGCGCGGGTCCGATCCGGTCAGCCAGCGCGCCCACAAAAGGCGCGCCTACCGTCATGATGACGCCCGTGACCAGCGTCGCCAGAAAGCCGATGGTCGGCGGCAGGCCCAGCTGGCGAATCGAGTACGTGGGCATATACAGCGCCAGGTAGTTGCCCACCGAGCCCAGCGCCACGAAGCCCACCGTCACCAGCAGCCGCAGTTTCTGTCCCGCAAACATGTCGCTCAGGGGCGAAGCCGAAGCCTGCGCCGCGCTGAATTCTGGCGTCTCATCCATGTGATGGCGGATGTAGTAGCCCACCGGCGCAATCAGCAGGCCGAACACGAACGGAATGCGCCAGCCCCAGCTTTCCAGCTGCGCCTGGGTCAAGGTCGCGTTGAGCACGGCGCCGAACAGCGCCGCCAGCAGGATCGCGGCGCCCTGGCTGGCGACCTGCCAGCTGGCATAGTAGGCGCGCCGATCCGGCGCATATTCGATGAGGAAGGCCGTCGCGCTGCCGAACTCTCCGCCCGCCGAAAAGCCCTGGATCAACCGTGCGACCAGGATGATGACCGACGCGGCAACGCCGATCTGCGCGTGCGTGGGCACCACCACGATGATCAGCGTGCCTATCATCATCAGGAAAATGGAAGCCGTCAGCGCCGCCTTGCGCCCGGCCCGGTCGGCATAGCTTCCCAGCACGATGGCGCCCAGCGGCCGCATCAGGAACGACACGCCGAACGTGGCCAGCGCCAGCAGCAGCGAGGAACTCTCACTGGCGGACGGAAAGTACAGCTTGGCAATGATCAGCGCGAAGGTGCCGTACGCGATCATGTCGAACCATTCGAGCGCATTGCCGATGGACGCGGCGATCACCGCGCGCCGCGCCTGGGCGCGCCGGTCGCCTGATGGCGCCGCCTTGTCGCGGGCAGCGGCCGCCGCATTCCACGTTGTCTTCTCCGAGTAAGCCATTTTTCCCTCTGTTTTTTTGAAGAATTAACTATCGATCAACTTATGGACGGGCTATCGCAAGATGGCCCGCCAGCTTTTCCATGAACTGTTCGCACAGGCCGATCTGCGACAGCGCCACATACTCATCGGGCCGGTGCGCCTGCTGCAGATTGCCCGGACCGCAAATCACGGCCGTCATTCCTGCCCGCTGAAACAAGCCCGCCTCGGTGCAATACGCCACCTTCTCGGTGCCGCGCATACCGGTCAGCGCCTGCGCCAGCCGCGCGATCTCGGCGGTCGCGGCGGTATCGAAACCCGGCACTTCTGCCATCGCCTCCAGCTCGATGTCGGCCTGTGGGTGCTCCGCCTTGATGCGGTCGCGCAGTTCGCCGGTGATGTAGCGGCGCAGGCCGCCGATCACGTCCGGCGCCAGCACGCCCGGAATGGTGCGGAATTCGAACTCGAACTGGCAACGGTCCGGGATCGTGTTGACGGACAGGCCGCCCGAGATCGTGCCGGTGTTCGCGGTGGTGTACGGAACCTCGAAGTCCTGGTCGAACGGTCCGTTCTGGCGATGGCTGTCGGCCATATCGCGGATGTGGCAGATGGCGCGCGCCGCATATTCGATCGCGTTGACGCCACGCGGCGTCAGCGAAGAATGCGCGGCATGCCCATGCACGGTGCAGCGGTACAGATTGCTGCTCTTGTGCGCCGAGATCACGCGCATTTCGGTCGGCTCGCCCACGATGCAGCTATCGGGCCGGATCTCCAGCTTCGCCAGCTCGCGCAGCATGGCGTCCGCGCCCAGGCAGCCGACCTCCTCGTCATAGCTCAGCGCCAGATGCAGCGGCACGCGCAGGCGCCGCGACGTGAACGAGGGCAGCATGGCCAGCGCCGTCCCTATGAAACCCTTCATGTCGCAGGTGCCGCGTCCGTACAGCCGGCCATCGCGCACTTCGGGCGCGAACGGATCGCTGCTCCAGGCCTGGCCGTCCACCGGCACGACGTCGGTATGGCCCGAAAGCACCACCCCGCCCTGAGTGCCGCCGTCGGCCGCGGGGACGGTCACGAAGAGGTTGGCCTTCTTGCCGTCGGCGTTGTAGATCAGCCTGGGCGCAAGCCCGGCCGCAGCCACGTGGTCGCGCACCGTTTCGATCAGGCCCAGGTTCGACAGCCGGCTGGTCGTATCGAAGCGCACCAGCCGTTCTATCCATTCCAGGGAACGGGGAAGCTCAGGAGTATTCATGGCTCTTGCCCTAATGTTGAGGTCCGGCGCCGGCGCTCAGGCTGGCTGGCCCCGGGCCGCGTCCAGAAAGCGCGATAGTCTAGCCACGCCTTCATCCAGGCGCTCGTGCGCGCTGGCGTAGCACCAGCGCAGATAGCCCTCGCCCTCGGGACCGAAAGCCACGCCCGGCGCCAGGCCCAGGCCGCCGCGCACCACCAGGTCCTTGCAGAACGCCAGGCTGTCCGAGACGCCGCGGACGCGGAAGAAGGTGTACATCGCGCCCGGCGCCGCGCCGGCCAGCTCGACCCCAGGCACCTCGCCCAGCCTCGCTGCCAGATGGTCGCGCGCCAAGCGCAGCCGCTGCACCGTGCGCGCGATGACAGGCTCGCCCTGTTCCAGCGCGCACAAGGCGGCGGTTTGCACAAAGCCGGGCGTGCAGGTGTTGCTGTATTCGATCAGCTTGCCGATCTCCGGCAGCAGTCCGCGTGGCATCACCACCCAGCCCACGCGCCAGCCCGTCATCAGCCAGGCCTTCGAGAACGAGTTGCAGCTGACCACGCGATCATCCGGCGCGGCGATGTCGAGGAACGTGGGCGCCACCGCGCCTTCGTAGTAGTAGCGTTCATAGACATCGTCGGAGATGATCCAGATGCCGTGCTTGCGGCAATGCTCCAGCACCGCGCGCTGCTGCTCGGCGGTCATCACCCAGCCCGTGGGATTGTTCGGCGAGTTCACCAAAAGCGCCCGCACATCCGGCGTCAAGGCGCTGAGCAAGGCGTCCAGATCCAGGCGCCAGCCGCTCTCCGAGAACGACAGCGCCACGGTCGTCACCCGCGCGCCCAGCACCTTGGGCATTTCCACCAGGTTGGGCCACAGCGGCGTCACGGCAACCACGTGATCGCCCGCGCCCACGACGGCCTGCACGGCGGTCATCAGCGCCGACGTGCCCGAACTGGTCACCGCGATGTTGTCCACGTCGCGCTGGCCGTGCAGGCCGCTCACATACGTGGCCAGGCGTTCACGCAACGCCGGCACACCCAGGGTCTGGACGTAGAACGTCTGCCCGGAAGCGATATGGGCGATCGCCGCGTCGCGGAATGCTGCCGGCGTCTGCTCGTCGGGCTCGCCGAACCAGAACGGCAGCACGTCGGCGCGGCCCATGCCTGCATTGGCGACTTCGCGGATTTGCGACGAACGCAAGGTCTGCACGCTAGCGCGCGCGGTGGCGCTGAAGCCGCCGGAAGATACTGCTGTGTTCATGCCTGTTCCTGTCTTGCCAGAAGAAAGAGATCGCGCCGCCCGCTCAGCGGCACGCCGCGTCGAACTGCGCGCGCGCCTGACGGGCGCCCCGGGCCAGCCAGGCCACGTCGGAGTGCAAGGCGATGAACTGCACCCCCAGCTTGCGGTAGCGCGCCGCCTCTTCGGGATCGTTGGCGAAAATGCCGACCGCCTTGCCCGCCGCCTTGCCGGCCTCAATCACGCGGCTCACGGCCTCGCGCAGCTCGGCGTGGGCCATGTCGCCCAGGCGGCCAAGGCTGGCCGCCAGATCGGCCGTGCCGACGAACAGGCAATCCGCCCCAGGCAGGGCGGCAATGGCTTCCACGTTGCGCACCGCCTGCGCCGATTCGATCTGCAGGACCGCGCAGGCCTGCTCATTGGCCAGCTTGACGTAGGACGGGTCTTGCCCATACATGCCGGCCCGCACCAGCCCCGCCACCCCGCGCACGCCGCCATTGCCTTCGAAGGGAAAGCGCATGGCTGCGACGGCGCGGCGCGCGTCCTCGACCGTGTCGATGTTCGGGAAAATGATCGTCTTGGCGCCGCAGTCCATGGCGCGCTTGACCAGCGCCGCATCGTTAACCGTCACGCGCACGATCGGATACGCCGCCGCGCCATGCGCGCGCGCCGCATCGATGGCCTGCAATTGCGCCGTCAGGCCCGCCACATCATTGGGCGCATGCTCCATGTCGACGACCAGCCAATCGAAGCCGCAATGCGCAATCGCCTCGGCCACGGCCGGGCTCGCCAAAGTCAGCCAGCAGCCCTCGGAAGGCTCCAGGGCCAGGAGTGCCTTGCGTATCGGATTCGAATCTTTCATGTCTGCTCCATAGTGTTCAAACCGGGAGCATTCATCGTGTCGACGCCCCCTCAAACAGCCAAACAAAGATACCGGAGCCGAATCGCGAATATTTCCGAATTTTTGACGTCAACGTGTAATATTTTGGATTGAAATTGGCGAAATCCTGGATTTCTTGGAAAAATCGTGCAAAACAAGAATTTCGACCCCACAGACCTGCAGATCCTGGCCGCCTTGCAGGTCGACGGACGGCTGTCCAGCGCCGATCTGGCCGAACGCGTTTCGCTCACTCCCTCCCCTTGCTGGCGGCGCGTCAAGCGCCTGGAAGACGAGGGCGTGATCCGCGGCTACCGGGCCGAGGTCGACGTCAAGAAGCTGGGCTTCGGCGTGACCGCGTTCGTCTGGATTTCGCTGGACATGAAGGGTGCGGAGCACGTCAAGGCGTTCGAGGACGCCATCAAGGACGTGCCGGAAGTACTGACATGCCATTGCGTGTCGGGCCGCTACGATCACCAGTTGACGGTGATCGCCCGCGATTTGGACGCCTTCGGCGATCTGGCGCGCTACGTACTTGGCGCCTTGCCGGGCGTGAAGGAGGTCTACACCTCCTTCGTGCTGAAGGAGGTCAAAGGGTTGGGAGATGCGATTTCGTTGCCGGCGGGATGATGCCGGGAACAGGCCGGCAAAGCGCGGCATGCCCCCAGGCATTGCTCGCCGTCAGCCTGCGCCGAACCGTTCCAGCCAGGGCAGCGCCGCATCCAGCCGCGCGGACTCCACTTCAGGCCGCGCCGCGCCTTCCGGCAACGTCAGTCCCACCCGGTTGTGCCAATACGTGCGCAGGCCCACCTTGCTGGTGCCGAACATGTCATAACCGGACCCGGCGACGAATGCGGCCTGGGAGGGCTGCACCTGCAATTGCGCCAATGCCAGTTCATAGGGGCGCGGGTCGGGCTTGTAGAAACCTGCTTCCTCCGACGTCACCACTACGTCCCAATCCACCCCCAGCAAGCCAGCGGCGCGCCGCCCCAGGCGGGCGGAACAGTTGGTGACCACGGCCAGACGGCAATGCGGCCGCAAGGCCTGCAACAGTTCTCGGGCGCCGTCCCATGCAGGCAGTTCGTCCCAGCCCGCTTCCAGCGCGGCCGGCGCCGCCGCCGGCAAGCCGACCGCGGACGCGGCCTCCTGCACCAGGCGCTCATAGGGTTGATAGGCGCCGCAGCCATAGGTGCGGCGCAGGTACTCCGCGCGCCAGGCCCGCCCGGCGGCCTCGGAGCCGGCGGCGCGGTTCCATACGGTCCAGGAGTCGAGCAAGGCCGTCAGCAGGTCGAACAACACGGCGCGGGGATAGGCGGGTAAATGGACGGTACTGGACATGCGCGGCTCTCTCGGACGGGTACGGAGCCACTATAAAGAGCATCGGAGCCGCTGTGATTCAACCTGCGTTTACCCACCATTAAGCCTGAACTTAATCGCCCTACCAGCGGTAAGCCACCCGCGCCATGACAGTCCGCTCCAGGCCGTAATAGCAGTTGGTCACGCTGTCGCACGCCGCCACATAGCGCTTGTCGAACAGGTTGCTGGCGTTCAACGAGAACTGGTAGCTCCCCATGTCATAGCGCAGCGCGGCGTCCACCAGCGTGTAGGCAGGCACGCGCACTGCATCCGGGATGTCATTGGTCGCCCCCATGTAGCGCACACCCGCGCCAAACCACAAGCCGGCCAGCGGTCCCGTGGCCGACAGGCGGTAATCAGCCCACAGCGACGCCATGTGATCGGGAATGTAGGGCGGACGCTTGCCCAGGTTGACCGCGGTCCGCGCCGCCTTGGTCACCTTGACGTCACTGTATGTATAGGACGCGAGCAGGTTCAACTGCGGCGTGACTTCCCAGGTGCCTTCCAACTCGATGCCGCGCGAACGGATTTCACCGGTCTGCACGCTGAAGCCGGGATGGGCCAGGTCCGCCGTCGACACATTGGTCTGGCGCAGATCGAAGAGCGAGACTTGCGCGAAGCTGCGGGCGCCGGCCGGCTGATACTTCAGGCCGATCTCATACTGCTTGCCGCGCGTGGGTTCGAATGGCGTGCCGCCGTAGCCCGCGCCCGCCACCGGCTCGAAGGACTCGGTGTACGACGCGTAGGGCGCGAGACCGTTGTCGGCCAGATAGACCAGCCCGACCTTGCCGCTGAACTGTTCATCATTGGTGCGCGTCGTGGTTTCCACGCCGGTACGCAGGATCGTCTCACCGGTGGTGGAACGCGCCCAATCGTAGCGGCCGGCCAACTGCAGCACCAATTTGTCGTAGAACTTGATCTGGTCCTGCGCATACAGACCGAACTGCCGGCGCACCTGGTTGGTGTCGTTGGACGCCTGCGGCGTCGCGCCGGGAAACGGCCGGCCATACGCCGGGTTCCACACATTGATCGGGTCCACCGCGGCCGTGCGCAAGCCGTAAAGCCGGTCGAAGCGCGATTCCTGGTAATCCGCGCCCAACAACAATGTGTGCGCCACTGGTCCATGAGACAGGTTGAACTGCGCCTGGTTGTCCAGCGTGAACAAATGGAAGCCCTCTTTGCTGACCAGCGAAATCCGGCGCAGGTCCGTGTAGGGCTCGCGCGTCTGCACCCAGCCGCCGTTCGCCCCCAGGCTGCGGTAATCGACGTCCAGCGTGGAATAGCGCAGGTTCTGGCGCAGCGTCAGCTGATCGTTGACCCGGTGCTCGGCCAGGTAGCCGATTTGCGCCTTGCGCCGGTCGGTCTGGTCAAAGGTCGGGTCGCCCGTGAAGAAGTCCACGGGGATATGGCCGTTGGCAACAGGCCAGAGCGTGCCTGCCGCCGGCAGGAAGTTGGCCGTATTGCCTGTGCGGTCGTGCTGGTACTGCGCCAGCAGCGTGATCGAGGTCGCCGCGCTCGGCTTCCAGGTCAGCGACGGCGCCAGCAGGACGCGGTCGTCGTCGACGTGATTGGTCTGCGTGCCACCCTCGCGCCCCACCGCCGTCAGACGGTAGAGCCAATGGCCCGCATCGTCCAGCGGGCCGGTGAAGTCGCCCGAGAGCTGCTTCCGATCAAAGCTGCCGTACTGCACCGCCAGTTCGCCACTGCGCGTCTCCAGCGGACGCTTGCTGACCTGGTTGACGAGACCGCCGGGCACGGTCTGCCCGTACAACACGGACGAGGGGCCGCGCAGGACTTCCAGGCGTTCCAGCGTGTAGGGATCGACTTCCCAGCCACCGTAGCCGCCTGAGTAGGCCAGCTTCAGGCCGTCGAGATACTGCCCGTTGTTGGCGACATTGAAGCCACGCACGTAGTAAGTGCCGCGGCGCGTGTCATAGATGGGCTCGGTACGCACGCCCGCGCTGTAGCGCAAAGCCTCGTCCACGCGGCTGACGCCCTGCGCCGCCATCTGCGCCTGCGTGATGACGCTGATCGACTGCGGCGTCTCGATCAACGGCGTATCGGTCTTGGTGGCTGTCGCGCTCTTGCGCGCGACATAACCGTCGACCGGCCCCCAGGCCTGCTCGCCGCTGCCATGCACGGTGATCGGCTCCAGCGTGCTGGTGGAGGCGCCGGGCGCGCGCCTGATGGTGTATCCGGCCTGGCCGCGCGCAACCGCCTCCAGGCCGGTGCCGGCCAACAGCCCAGCGAACGCCTCGCGGGGCGCCACCGTGCCGGACAGGCCCGGGCTTTGCAGCCCGGCGGTCAACGCCGGATCGAACGACAGGATCAGGCCAGCCTGTTCGGCATAACGGTTCAGCGCTGGCGCCAACGGGCCGGGCGGCACATCGACCGCGCGGGCGGCCGTCGCGGATGGCGCTGCCAGCGGCTGCGCCCAGACAGGATGAAACGCGGCCAACGCGGCCGCGGCGGACAGCGCGCGCAAGGCGCGCGCAGCAGACTTGGAATGACTCATGAGCGGACGACCCTCTCCAGATTGATGGCTACTCATGAGTCATGACGAAGCAAACCGCGCCAGGGACAGCGGAATGCAGGATTTTTTTTCAACGGCGCTGCACCAGCACCAGCCAAGAGGTGTATCGGCTGACCGTAATGGGGAGGCTGGCCGCCAGCGAGGCCAGCGCCTGATCAGGCGCTTCCAGCGGGAACACCCCCGACACGCGCAAGCCGTCGAGCGCGCCTGCGTCGTATTGCAGCCGCCCCTTGCGGTAGCGGCCCAGCTCCGCCAGCACGTCGGCCAGCGGCTGGTTGTCCACCACCAGGCTGCGCCGCGTCCAGGCCAGCGCCTGCTCCGGATCGACGGATTCGACCTCGCCGACCTGACCGCCGCCCATGCGCACGCGCTGCCCGGCCGCCAGGTCGGCGCAAACCGGTGCGGACGTCTGGGCGCAGGCCCGCACGCGGGATTGCTGCACGATGACGTCGGTATGTCCCTCGCCGCGCCGCACGGCATAGCGGGTGCCCAGCGCCTGCGCGGTGCCGTCCGGCGTCCGCACCACGAAGGGCCGTCCCGCGGCCTCGTGCGCCACATCGACCAGGATTTCGCCTTGCCGCAAGGTGATCAGACGCTCGCGGGCATCGAAGCGCACGTCGATGGCCGAATCGCTGTTCAGGGTGATGCGGCTATGGTCGTCCAGTTCAATGACGCGCCACTCGCCGACTCCGCTGCGGTGATCGGCCAACAGCCAGGCCGGCGGCGCCATGCGCCAGAGCGCGGCACCGCAGATCAGCAGAGCCAGCGCCGCCGCCCCCAGGGCGCGGCGGCCAGTCCGCGGCTTGCGGCTGGACTGCTCCAGGATGCGCCGGGCCACCGCGGGAGAATCAAAGGCTGCCGCCTGGTCGAAACTGCCCCAAAGATCCTCAAGCCGGCGGTAGACCTTCTCGTGCTGCGGATCCGCCGCCCGCCACCGCCGACAGGCCTCGCGGTCGGCGTCGCTGGCGCCCTCATCGCGCAGCGTGGCCATCCATTGCGCGGCGTGCTCCACGATGGCAGGAACGGCACCGGTCTTCACGCCGCCTCCATCGCCAGGTAGCAATGAGCAAGCGCGCGCGCAACATACTGCTTCACCATGCTGGTGGATACGCCCAGTTCGGCGGCGATCTCGCCGTAGTTCCGCCCTTCCAGCCTGTGCAGCAGGAAGGCGCTGCGCGGCTTGGCGGGCAAGGTATCGAGCATGCGCGCCAACGCCGCCAGGATCTCCACGGTTTCGAGCAACTGCTCAGGCGCGGGCGCCGCCTCGCCGCCATGCAGGATGGCCCAGCTCTCCAGGCACACCGCCTCGAGCTTGCGCCGGCGCGCGTCGTCGATCACCAGGCGGGTTGCGGTCGTTGTGAGATAGGCGCGCGGCGTCCTGATCGCCGCCAGATCGTCGCGGCCGATCAGCCGCACAAAGGTATCCTGCGCAAAGTCGGCCGCGTCGCAGGGCGAGCCCAGCTTGCGGCGCAGCCATCCGACCAGCCAACCGTGATGATCGCTGTACCAGGTCAACAAGGCCGCGTGGCGGGCAGTATCGGGAGCGGACATGGCACGCGCGTCGGGATTTGGAAATAAGAATGATTAGCAATCATATCAAAAGTCCGTGTCCCGCCATCCCGCTTTTCTCAATGGCGCAGCGCATGCATTTTTCATGGCTCCCGCGAGCCGCACAGCCTGCCGCCGCGCGCTTGAACAGAAAAAACAAAAAGGCCGTTGACGGTGACGTCAACGGCCTTTGGGAATTCTGGTGGGCTGTGAGTGGCTCGAACACTCGACCTACGGATTAAGAGTCCGCTGCTCTACCAACTGAGCTAACAGCCCTGCAACTTCACTCAGTCTCGTCCGCTTTGCTGCGCGTTTTTTAGTCCGCCGCCGCTGCGCTTCGTTACGTGTGTAGTGCGAAGAAGCAAGATTATATGCAGCTTTTTTGGTTTGTGCAAGTCGCCCCGAAAAAACTTTCAAACAGGCCGCATCAAGCGGCGTAGCCGCCGTCCACCGACAGGCTCGCGCCCGTGACGTAGCGCCCTTCCGGCCCGGCCAGGAACGCCACCATGCCGGCGATGTCGCGAGCTTCGCCGTAGTGCGGCAGGGACAGCACAGCCACCAGATCTGCCGCATGCGCGCCGTCGGCGGGATTCATGTCGGTGTCGATGGGGCCGGGGTGCACCACGTTGGCGGTGATGCCGCGTGCGCCCAGGTCGCGCGCCAGGCCCTGGGTCAGGCCGACCAGCGCGGACTTGCTGGCGGCATACAGCGCGACGCCGGCGCGGCCGGCGCGGCCGGCCAGGCAGCTGCCGATGTTGATGATGCGTCCGCCGTCCGGCATGGACGCCTGCGCCGCCTGGATGGCGACGAAGGGCGCCCGCACGTTGATGTCCATGGTGCGCTCGTAGTCGTCGAGGCTGGTCTCGCCGATGGCGCCGGTGAGAAAGATGCCGGCATTGTTGACCAGCACGTCGATAGGCCCGAGCTCGGCAATGGCCCGTTCGACCGCGACCCGGACGGCGGCGGCATCCGCGGCGTCCGCCTGGATGGCCAGCGCGCGGCGCCCGTCCGCGGACAATTCGCGCGCCAGCGCCTGCGCGGTGGCGGCCGAGGAAGCGCTCACGTAGGTGAAAGCCACGTCGGCCCCGTCGGCCGCCAGGCGGCGCACGATGGCGGCGCCGATACCCCGGCTTCCGCCGGTGACAAAAGCAACTTTCCCAGTCAGATTCGACATTGGCACACCCATATTTGTAGTGATCAGTACAAATATATTCGCCGAGCCAGCCAACGTCCGTCAACTATTTTTTTATCAATCACCACAAAAATCCCTGCCGGGTAAAATCACGCCCATGGCAGAACGTGGGCGCCCCCGGAACTTCGACCGGGCCCAGGCCTTGCACAAGGCCATGGACGTCTTCTGGTCGAAGGGATATGACGGAGCATCGCTGACCGACCTCACGGCGGCGATGGGCATCAATTCGCCCAGCCTCTATGGGGCATTCGGCTCAAAGGAAGGACTATTCCGCGAAGCGGTGGAGCTCTACCGCGAAACCGAGGGCGGCGCGGCGCGGCGCGCGCTGCAAGATGCGCCCACCGCCCGCGAAGCCATTCTGTCCATGCTGCTGGCATCGGCAGAACGCTTTACCGCTCCCGGCACGCCGTCTGGCTGCATGATCGTGCTGGGCGCGCCGGCAGGCTGCATGAATCAGACCGGCGTGGGCGATTTCCTGGGCGACAACCGCCGCGAAATGCAAAGCCGCATCCTGGCCCGTCTCCAGGCCGGCGCATCCGAGGGCGAACTGCCGACAGGCACCGACCTCAAGAGCCTGGCCGCCTTCTACACCACCGTGCTGCACGGCATGTCGATCCAGGCGCGCGACGGCGCCACCCGCAAAACCCTGCAAGCCGTGGCCAGACAGGCGATGTGCGCCTGGGATGCGCTGACCGCGAGCCCGCCGTCCTCCGGCTTGCCGCAAGGCCGGGTCCGCGCCTGATGGATCGCGTCATGTTCCGGATCGATCTGCGGCGTCTCATCCTGTGGATCTGTCTTTTTTCGGTCGCCCTGGCGCTGGTCGGCAGCCTGCACGCGAGCTACGTGGTGCAGCGCGACCTGCTGCTGCATACCGCACTGGAACTCAACCGGGCCTATGCCTCCAAGCTGGCATCCACGACCGAGATTTTCCTGACAGATCTGAGGCGCTATCTGTCATATAGCGCCGAAATGCTGGCTGACATGGAGACCCATCCCGAACACATGACGACCGAGATACTGCGGCAGGAACGGCAGTTGGCCCACTTCAACTCCACCTTTATCGTCTCGCCTCAAGGCAAGGTGTTGGCGACATCGACGTCGGGCCAGGATTTGCTGGGGCAGCAGCTGCGCAGCGAAGCGACCAAAGAGGCGATAGCCAATCAGCGCCCGACTGTCGGCGCCGCCTACATAGGCCGCCAGAACCGCTGGATGATTCTCTACACCCACCCGATTTTTTCGGCCGACGCCCGCTACCTGGGCTTTTTCGGCGGCGCGTTCTACCTGCATGAGCACAATGCGCTGGACCATCTGCTGAATCAGCATTTCTATCGTGGCGAGTCCTCCCTGTACGTCCTGGATCGCAATGGCGCGCAGATCTACCATTCCGACCGCAGCAGCCTGGGGCAGATCGTCCCTTCGCCAAGCGACTTCGCCGCCGCCCTGCGCGGCGAAACTGGTGAAATGCGCTACACGGATGAACATGGCCGCGAAATGCTTGCAGGCTATGCACCCGTGCCCAGCATGGGCTGGAGCATCATCGCTCAACGCCCGGTGGATGCCACCTTGCAGCCCCTGAGCGATCTGCTGCTGGCCACGGCCCGCCAGACCTTGCCGCTGCTGCTGCTGTCGCTGGCGTCCATCTGGCTGTTGTCGCGCTGGATCGCCCGGCCGCTGGGGGAACTGGCCAGCATCGCCACGCATATGCAGAACCCGGACTCGGCGGACCGCATCCGCCATGTGCGCTCGTGGTACTCGGAAGTCGCGCAGCTAAAGCGCGCGCTACTGATGGGGCTGGCCTCGATCCACCACAAGATCCGCGACCTGCGCCGCGAGACCACCACGGACACCTTGACCGGCTTGTTGAACCGGCGCGGCCTGAACGAAGCCCTGGCGCTGCTGCAGGCCGAGGAACAGCCGGTGGCGATCGTGGCCATCGATATCGACCACTTCAAGCACATCAATGACCGCCATGGCCACGCGGCGGGCGATCGCGCGCTGCGCGAGCTGGCGCAATTGATGAGTGAAGGATCGCGCAGCGGTGACACCCTTGCGCGCGCAGGCGGCGAGGAATTCGTCATGCTGCTGCCCGGCGCGCCGCTGGAGGCTGCGATCGGTCTGGTGGAACGGCTGCGCCTGCGTATCGCAGCCGAGCCCGGTGTGATCGCCATTCCGCTCACTATTTCGGCCGGCGTCGCGGCCTACCCGGAACACGGCGCGACGCTCGACGCCGCCCTGCAACGCGCGGATCAGGCCCTCTATTACGCCAAGAACCATGGCCGCAACGCGGTCTGCGTCGCGGACGACAACGTCCAGGCCGGCGCGCGCATGGCGTCGCCGGGCTGAATCGCCTATTTGCCTTTCGCCGCGGCGGGCGCGGACGCCTTGGGCGGCTTGCGCATCTGTTCGAGCAAGGGGCCGCAGGCGTTCTCGTCCGTGGTGCTGGGCGCCACCAGGGCCAACAGACCGGCAGCCGGCGTCAGCAACACCCCCAAAGCGACCATGCCCGCGCCGCGCGCGGCTAGAGGCAGCACGTGCACGCCCACGTCCGGCGAGCCGAAGGTACCGCGGACGTACAAGGGAGAGCGCAGCGAGAAGATACGGAAGCCCTTGCTGTCCGGAGTAATGTCCATGTCCAGCTTCTCGTTCTTGAAGTCGGCCGTGCCGGTAATGCTGATGAGCGCGTTCTCGGTATCAAACACGAACACCCGCGGCGTCATGACGCCGCTCTTCATTTCCAGGTCGGCCGCGCCGCAGTTGATCTTCACCTCGTCGTCGCCGAACAGCTTGGAAACGACGTAGTTACCCACGTTGAGCCCCGCGATCTCCATCAGGCTGCGGCTGATCACGCCGTCATTGACCAACATCTTCACATCGCCCGTCGCCGTGCCCAACAAGGTGGCGACCGAATTCCCTGCGCCGCTCACCGCCATGTCGCCATTCAGCTCGCCCAGCGTTTTCTGCATGGCGGCGGTGCCGGGAAAGAGCTGCTTGAGCCGCAGGCGGCGCGCGCTGATGTCGACGCGCCCGGTCAGGGTCGCGCCGGAGCCATCCAGGCGTATGGTGGAGTTGATGTTGCCCCCGGCCATCCCGAAGCGCAGGGGCTCCAGGGCCAGCTTGCCATCCTGCAACACCAGATGCACGGACAGGTCCGACAGCGGCAACTTGCTGTCGTGCACGATGCGGCCCGCATCCAGCGAGACGTCGGCGTCCATGTCGCGCCAGCGGTCGGTTCGAAAGGCCTGGGTAGGCAGCACCTTGCCGCCCTTGGGCTTGGCCGGCGCATCCTTGGCCTGGTCCGTTGCCGCGCCCGCGACCTTGCCCGACGGCACGCCGATCAGCGGCCCCAAGTCCTCCATGCGCAACTGCTTGGAGGAAAGCTTGCCGGTCAGCTTGGGCCGCGGCATGCCTAGCGCGAAGCTGATGTCGCCATGCAGATCGCTATTGCCCACCTTGCCGTTGAAGCCCTTGTAGTCGAACACCGCGCCACCGGGATTACGCAGCTTGGCCACCAGATGGCCGTCGGTGGAATACGGCGGCGTGTCCGGCAGGGTGACCCCGGTTAGCGGATACAGCTGCGCCATCGACGCGCCCGACAGCTTCAGCCGCAGGTCCAGCGCGCCAAGGTTGACCGGGTCGGTCAGGGTGCCGGCCACCGACGCCCGGGTGCCGCCGATAGCCACGTCCGCCTGCACCGGAAAGGGTTGCCTGGCGTCCTGCAGGGCCAGCATGCCGCCGACCTTGCCTTCGCCCTTGGTGGCCAGGCCCTTGTACTTGCCGTCCAGCTTCCAGCCGAACACATAGTCGCGCGGCGACGGCGCGGCGCCGCCCTCTTCCGCCGCGAAGGCCGCGCCGGCCACGTCCGCGAACGGCACCGGCTTGCCCAGGGGATCCACCAGCACGGTCAGGTCTGCCTTGAGGACCTCGTCCACCAGCCCCACGCGGCCCTTGTCGAAGCCGATCTCGTTGATATCCAGCACCCAGGGCGACGGTTCGCCGGTTTCCGGCAGGGTGAACTCCCAGTTGGCGCGGCCGTCCGCCAGCCGCTGCAGGTCGGCGGCGGGTTCGGTCAGCTGGATGCGGCGGATGACGACGCGCTGGCGCAGCAGCGGCAGTAGCGCCAGGCTGAGCTCCCCGCGCTTGAGGGTCGCGAACTGCGGCGCCTTGGCCCAGGGCGCGTTGCCCACCGATATGTCGTTGGCGATGATGTGCGGCCATGGCACCCAGGCGCGCCAGCCGCCCCCGTCGGAATCACGCCCCCATTCAACGCTGAGATCGCCGTTGATGGCGAAGGGGCGTCCGATCGCGGCGCTGGCCCGCTCGTTAATGAAGGGCTTGGCGCGGTTCCAGTCGAAGGTGGCGATCACCACCACCAGTACCGCCACGAGGAGCGCCGCTCCCCCTACAATCCCGATCGCTATTTTTCCAGAGCGCGTCATGGTTATTATCCTTGGCATTGCGGCCGGCGTACCGCTGCCGGCTCCTGTTACCTCCCAGGGTATCGCGGCCCGCGGCTTGGTCCGGCGTTGCCGGCCCCATAATGTGTGCGGATTTTTCCAGGCTCGACGCCCCCGCGAAGCCGCTCGGCACGCGTCGCCCGGGGTTTGCCCAGCATGGCGCGTGCCTGGCCGCGCAGCAGCCAGTTACAAAACGAAATGGCTGCGCGCTGCGAAATGTGACCCGAGCACCGGCGCCTACCGAATTTTCGACGCCGGCACCGCTCAAATGCCTGAACGACAGACCCCGGCCCATCGGACCGGGCAGCAGAACAACCTGGAGGCCCGATGCGGCATTCGACCTTGATTTTCGTGGTGGCGGCGTTTGCGCTGCTGACGCTCAGCCGCCTGGCGCTGGCCGCCTGGCAGTCCAAGCGCGTGCGCGATGCCGGGGGGCTGATCCCCCTGCTGCTGGGCGGACTGCGCATCGATGCGCACCAGATCGCCGTGCTGGCGGCGCTGCCGGCCGTGCTGTCGCCTTTGTTCGGCCACATCCCGCTGGCCGCCACCCTGGCCGGCTACTGGTACCTGGTCGCTTTCATCCTGCTGGCCTTCCTGGAAGTGGCCACGCCGCCCTTCATCATCGAATACGACTCCCGCCCCAACCGGCTGTTCGTCGAGTATCTGAAACATCCCCGCGAAGTCTCCGGCATGCTCTGGCGCGGCTACAAGGGCGCGCTGGTGGGCGGCCTGGCGGTCGTGGCGCTGATCGGCTGGGGCGCCTACGGCCTGTTCGGCCACGCCCAGCCCGACGCGCCGCTGAGCTGGTGGCAGATGCCGCTGGCCAGCCTGGCGATCCTGGCCATCGTCATCCTCGCCATCCGCGGCACGCTGGGCCATCGCCCCATCAACCCGTCCTCGGTCGCCTACAGCTCGGACGGCATGCTCAACACGCTGGCGCTGAACTCGCTCTACAACGTGTTCTACGCCGTCTACAGCATGAAGAACGAAAAGTCCGCCTCGGCCGTGTACGGCGGCATGGACGACGACAAGATGCACGGGCTGGTGCTGGCGCAGGCCGGCCTGCCCAACCCGCCCGCCAACCCGGACTACCCCAGCCTGCACCGCCAGCCGGCCAGCCGCAAGACGGCGCGGCCGCTCAACCTGGTGATCATCCTGGAAGAAAGCCTGGGCGCGCAGTATTGCGCCGGCCTGGGTGGCGCCGACCTGACGCCGGAGCTGGACGCCCTGGCGCGCGAGGCCTGGACCTTCACCCGCGCCTACGCCACGGGCACCCGCTCGGTGCGTGGACTGGAAGCGGTGGTCACCGGCTTTCTGCCCACCCCCGCCCAGGCGGTGCTGAAGCTGCCGCGCTCGCAGCGCGGCTTCTTCTCGCTAGCCGACCTGCTCGGACGCCATGGCTACCACTCGCGCTTCATCTATGGCGGCGAATCGCACTTCGACAATATGAAGGGCTTCTTCCTGGGCAACGGCTTCAAGCAGATCGTGGACCGCTCCGACTTCGTGGATCCGGCCTTCGTCGGCACCTGGGGCGCCTCGGACGAGGACATGTTCAACCAGCTGGACCGGCTGCTGCGCGAAGACGGCGACCAGCCCACCTTCACGCTGGCCTTCAGCGTGTCCAACCATTCGCCCTGGGAGTACCCGGCGGGCCGCATCCAGACCGACGGCAACCCGGCCACCGTGGAAAACACCGTGCGCTACGCCGACTGGGCGCTGGGCCGGTTCTTCGAACGCGCCAAGGCCTCGCCGTACTGGGAGAACACCGTGTTCCTGGTAGCGGCTGACCACGATTCCCGCGTCTTCGGCGCCAGCCTGGTGCCCGTGCGCCACTTCCACATTCCGGCCGTCATCCTGGGCGCCGGCATCGAGCCGCGGCGCGACGACCGCCTGATCAGCCAGATCGACCTGGCGCCGACCCTGCTGTCGCTGATAGGCGTGGACACAGAGCATCCGATGATCGGCCATGACCTCACCCGCAGCACGCCGGGCCGGGCCATCATGCAATACGACAGCACCTACGGCTACCTGAAGGAAGACGAGCTGCTGGTGATGGCGCCCAACAAGACGCCGCTGCAGTACCGCTATACGGCGCCCGAGGAATACGCGCCCATGCCGCTGGATCCGGATCTGGCCGCCGAAGCGCTGGCGCATGCGCTGTGGCCCAGCTGGGCCTATCGCGAAGGCCGCTACAGCCTGCCAGGCCAGGCTGCCGAATCGTCCGGCTCCAGCGAAAAGCCGGCCGCCTGAACCCCCGCCCGGCGGCCGCTACGCCGGCCGCTTGAACGCCTTGCGGGCCTTTTCGCTGGCGGCGTGGCAATGGCAATCGGGGCTGTGGTCATTCACCATGCCCACCGACTGCATGAAGGCGTAGACCGTGGTGGGCCCGACGAACTTCCAGCCCAGTTTCTTCAACGCCTTGGACAGGGCCTCGGATTGCGCCGAAGTCGAGGCGCCACGCGTGGACGGCGCCCCTTTTGGCGCTTCGAAGCGCCACAGGTAGGCGCCCAGCGAGCCCTCCCGCTCGATCATCTCCAGCGCGCGGGCGGCATTGTTGATCACGGCTTCGATCTTGCCGCGATGGCGCACGATGCCCGCGTCGCCCAGCAGCCTCAGCACCTCTTTTTCGCCGAAACGCGCCACCTTGGCGGGTTCGAAGTTGGCGAAACCGCGGCGGAACGCGTCGCGCTTGGACAGGATGGTGCGCCAGCTCAAGCCCGACTGGAACCCCTCCAGGCAGAGCTGCTCGAACAGCGCCCGGTCGTCGCCCTCGGGGTAGCCCCATTCGGTATCGTGGTAGGCCATGTATTCGGCGGACGTGTCCACCCAGCCGCAACGGACCAGGCCGTCGGGGGATTCGGTTTTGGCGTTCAAGGGCAGGCTCCTGGCCGCTATCGGGGCTACCGATGCTACCGCAGCAACGTCCCCGATAAAAGGGCAAAAAAATCATGGCGGCCGCCGATCATATCCCGCTAATATTTGCAGCCCTGATCCCGCGCCGGCCCTGTCCACGCGCGTCCCGGCGCTGTATGGGGGTCCGCGACACGCGGCCCGTTTTGCGAGCTTGCCGGGGCCTGGACAGGTTTTCAGCCTTCCGCGCTCCATGACCCTGCTAGAGTCCTCGCTCATCTCCTTCGTCTCCCCCGCCGTGCTGGCAGGCGACGATCCGGCCGCCAACCCCTGTCTGGACTGCGGGGCATGCTGCGCGCATTTCAGGGTGTCGTTCTATTGCGGCGAATTGGCCGGCGAAAACGGCGGCCACGTGCCGGTAGAGCTGGTCACCCAGATGAGTCCGTTGCGCGCCTGCATGAAGGGCACGGAAACCGGCGGCGGCCGCTGCATCTCGCTGCGCGGCGAACTCGGCCAGCCCGGCATCCATTGCGCCATTTACGAGAACCGCCCCACGCCTTGCCGGGAATTCGACATCTGGATGCCCGACGGTTCGCCCAACCCCGATTGCCAACGTCTGCGGCTGACGCTGGGGCTGTCCCCGGTGCCGCCGCGGCCGGACGCCGAGAACGACCCGCAAGGCCCCATGCACCCCGACCAGCCCGCCGCAGCCTGAGGCAACAGCTTTCAGCCCGCGCAGGAATGGCTGGCTTGCGCCAGCATGGCCGGCGTGGGATGGGTATCGGCGTCGGGCACGCGCGAACGTCTGCGCATCCGGACGATGTCCGGGTCCTTGCCCAAAAATCCCAGGACGTTGCGCATCACGCGCTCGCGTTCCTGATCCACACAGATCATGTGGTAGCTGTCCTGCAGCATCACCACCGTCGCCTCCGGTATGCGCCGCGCCAGGAAACGGGCTGAACGCGGACTGGTCAGTTCATCCTCTTCCGCGTGCATGATCAAGGTGGGACAGCGCATGCGCTCCAGCCCCCGCTGGACCATGCCGCGCAGCCGGTCCACCTGGCGCACGCAAGCCAGCGGCACCCATTGATAATGGAAGCCGTCGCCGCGCGCAAAGCCCGCCTTGATGAAAGCGCGCACCAGCTCGCTCTTCACGCCGTATGGATCCTCTTCGCGCACCCGCATCCGGCGCGGCAGGCCCGGCAGGCGGTACACCAGATAACGCAAGGCCCGATACCAGGGCGTGCTCCACCCATCCAGGAATACCGGCGCGGACAGCGACACCAGCGCGCCCCGCGTGTGCGATTCGCGCTTGCACAGTTCCACCGCCAGCAAGGCGCCCAGGCACATCCCGATGACGTGCAGCACCTCGTACTGCGCGCAGAGTTCGCGATAGCGCTGCGTGACCACCGCCATCCAGTCCTCGACCCGCACATCAAGCAGGTCTTCCGGACAACCGGCATGGCCGGGCAAGGTCACGCCGTGGGGCTCGATCCCGGCGCGCGCCAGCACCTTGTGCATGGCGCCCATGTCGAATTCGGTGCCGCCCAAGCCGTGGATGAGCAGTGCGCCGACGCGTTGCTGGCTCACGGCGCGCTCCTGGCCGGCGCCAACGCAAGAAAAAACAAGTCATTCATGAAACACCCCTGATGCATGGCGGGCAGGACGAAAAGTCCTGTCCAACCCTGGCGTCATACTAGGCAAGGGGTGCTCGGGAAGATCGGCAAAACTGTCGGAGAACCGTGAAGATCCGTAAAGCGCGCAGCAGGGGCCACCCTACTCGCGTTCGGCCAGGTAGCGCGTGGGCGTCACGCCGAATGCGGCGCGGAAGCTGCCGATGAAGGCACTGGTGCTCTCGTAGCCCACCGACAAGCCGGCCTCGGTGACCGAGCCGCCGCGGCACAGCAGTTCCAGGGCGCGCAGCAGGCGGGCCTGCTGGCGCCACTGTCCCAGCGTGACGCCGGTTTCCTGGCGGAAGCGGCGCATCAGCGTGCGCGAGGACATGTTCAGCCGCTGCGCCCATTCGTCGATGCCGGCAGTGTCGTCGGGCCGGTCCAGCAAGGTATTCGCCAGATCCTGCAAGCGCGCATCGGCGGGCATCGGCAGCAGCACGGGCTCATGCTCGCGCTGCTTGAGCTCTTCCAGCAGCACGTCGAACAGCTGCTGCTGGTAGGCGGGAGACAACGCGGTGTTCGGCTGGACCGAGGTAAAGCGCTCCATCAAGGCTTCGATCAACCGGGACGCGGGCCAGGACCGGCAGCGGTCCGGCAGGCGCCCGCAGGCATCGCGGCGCACGTACAGGAACGAACCGCGCGCCTCGCCGAACCAGCGTGCTCCATGCTGCACGCCCGGCGGAATCCAGCCCAGGCTGCCCGGCATCACCGTCCAGACCTGAGCGCCCGCCTGCACCACCACCAGCCCCTCGTGCACCAGCACCAGCATGCCCTCGTCATGAACATGAGAGGGCACGGCAATACCTTTGGATTCGCGCCGCCCCTGGACGCTGAACGGCGTCAGCAATACGTCCGGCAGGGGAGGCGCCACGGCCACATGAAGCATGGTTGGCAGGTTTGAGCTACAGGTTGACGGTTTCCGGCGAGCGGATCCAGTTGGAAATGTACATCATTCTCACCTGGATATCAGCCCCGCAAGGAGAACCCCCATGGACCACTCAAGGCTGCGCCATGCCGGCATCAAGGCCACCTTCCCGCGGATGAAGATCCTGGATCTCTTCTATCAGCACGCCGGCCTGCACATGAGCCCGGCCGACATATACCGCCACCTGCTCTCGGACCACAGCAACATCGGCCTGGCCACGGTTTATCGCGTCATCACGCAACTTGAAGGCGCCGGCCTGCTCAAACGTACTCAGCTCGACGCCCACACCACGGTGTACGAGCTCAATGACAAGGGGCACCACGACCATCTGGTCTGCACCGATTGCGGACGGGTCCTGGAGTCCAGCGACCCGGCCATGGGCCAGTTGGTCAGGAAGATCGCCAAGCACAGCGGCTTTCTGCTGGACTCCTACAGCCTGGTGCTTTACGGCCACTGCGGCTGCGGCAAAGACGCCGCCGCCCTTCCTCACGGAGAATTCGAATGAACCACGAACAGTTTTTCTTCCACGACCTATCCCAGTTTCCCATCGTCACCGCCAGGCATGGCGGCGCGCCCGACGGCTATTCCGCCAGCTGGATACGCGAAATGGAGATGCTGGTGGACAACCCCCGGCACTTCGTCATGGTGGTGCCCGACATGCGACAGGAAGCCGGCCAAGCCGACCGCAAGGCCATGATCGAATGGCAGACCGCCAACATGCCGCGCCTGAAGGCCCGCTGCCGCGCATTCATCGCGGTGGAAGGCGACGCCGAAGCGCTGGACAAGATCCGCAAGCGCGGCGAAAAAATGACCCGCGCCTTCGGCGTGCCATTCCTGGCCGTGGCCACCGTCGGCCAGGCCGCGCAGTGCGCCCGCGAACTGCTGGGCCAGTCGGGCCCGGGGGGCTTCATCGTGGACTAAGGTGCCCGTCGATTTAAGAGTCGGCCGCCAGCGCCGTAGTCCATTGATGTGATGGCGCAAGTACCCGCCGGGTAGCGCGCCCCTCCAACCTCAGGACCGGCCGCCCTGCATGAACCGCGCTCTCGCCTGCATTTTTTGCCAATCGACGCTTGCGCAAGGCGCCCCGCTGCTCGAAAAGAACGGCGCAGCCATCTGCAAGGCTTGCGCCGACACCTTCTCGGCCCTGTTCGCCGAGCGCGCCTGGACCATGGCGGCCAGCCTGCAGGAACAGCTCGACGTGCTGCTGGAGGAAAGTCGGCGCGCCCTGGCGCATAGCGAATTGATGGCGGAACGCGCCCGCAGCTGCGGCCTGAGCCTGCACGATCTCTCGGCCATGCCGGCCCGCACCCTGTCCTGACATCCCCCGTCAGCGCCCTCCCCCTGCGATTTCCACGCGCTGGTCGATGGCGCCGAAGGGCATGCCGCCATCCGGCCCGCGCGCGTAGATGCGGACCCGGTCGTCGCGCCGCAGATAGGGCGGCAGGCGCTCTTCAGGCATGCCGTCGAGCTGGCCGCGGACCCGCGCTTCGGTGATGCAGGCGCTGCCCGCGGCAGGATCCGCATTGCTGATGGTCCCCGCGCCGACGATGCTGCCCGCCGCCAGGCTGCGCGTCCTGGCCAGGTGCGCGATGATCTGGGCGAAATTGAAGACGATCTCGCTATTGGCATGCGGCTCGCCGAAACGCTCGCCATTGATCTCTATACGCACGGGCAGGTCCAGCATGCAGTCCTTCCAGGCGCTGCCCAGTGCGTCCGGCGTCACCGCGATGGGCGCGAAGCTGGTCGCGGGCTTGCTCTGATAGAAGCCGAAACCCTTGGCAAGTTCACCCGGGATCAGCCCACGCAGGGAAACGTCGTTGAGCAGGACCACCAGGGCAATCAGACCGGCTGCCTGCGCCGCGCTGGCGCCCATGGGCACATCCTTGGTAATCACCGCAACCTCGGCTTCCAGGTCGATCAGATGGGCCTCGTCGACCGCCACGATGGGCTCTTCCGGCCCGAGCATCACGTCCGACCCGCCCTGGTACACCAGCGGCTCCTCCTCATAGCGCGGCGGAATGGGCTCCCGGCGCCACTGGTAGATCAGCCGCGCATGATTCCGGTAGACCGAGGCATCCGCCCACTGGTAGGCCCGCGGCAGCGGGGCCATGCATTGGCCCCCATCGAACGCACCGGCGCCGGCCCACTCGCTCGTGTCGAGTTCCTGACTGCGGCGGACGAGCTGCGGCGCCAACGCATCCCAATCATCCAGCAGGACCTGCAACGTGGCGGCGCCGGGCCCGGCGGACGCCCAGCGCTGCCCGCAAGCGCTCACCAGCATCAGTTCCCCGTCGCGCGTACCGTCCCTGCGCGTCGCCACGCGCAATGGCAAAGCCGCCTGCGTCATGCCAGCCTCCCCGGCGCCGCCGCAAGACCGCGCTTATCCTGGGTCCAGAGGTCCAGCGCCGCACGGGCCTCGCGCACGTAACCCTCGACAACTTCCGGCGCCGCCACTTCGACCGTCAGCTCCAGCCGCAAGCCATTGGGATCGAAGAAGTAGATCGATTCGATGTAGCTATCGTGGTCCGTAACGCCGACTACCTCCACGCCATGGGCTTCGAGCCGCGCCTTCATCGCCAGCAGATCGTCGCGCTCCGGCACCCGCAGGGCGATGTGGTTGACCCACCCCGGCGTGTTCGGCGACGGCAGCGCCGCGGTCTGGTCGCCCAGGTCGAAGAACGCGATGCAGGAGCCGTCGCGCATGCGGAAAAAGATGTGCACGTACGGGCAGAATTCCCCGGTGCTGGGTACGGAGTCCTTCTTGATGACATGCACCAGCGGCAAGCCCAGCAAGTCCTCGTAGAAGCGCCGGGTTTCCTCGGCATCCCGGCAGCGCCAGGCGAAATGATGCAGTCCCTGCACGGGACGGGCGGCAGTATGGTCCATAGGGTTCCTCAATCGAGCGAGATCTTGTTGGCGCGGATGACTTCGCCCCAACGGGCCGATTCGGCGCGCGCCAGCGCCCTGAATTCATCGGGCGTTCCAGGCAGGGGTTCAAAGCCGAACTCGGCAAAACGCTTGACCACGTTGGGGTTGGCCAGGGCGGCGTTCAGTTCCTGGTTCAGGCGCGCGACCGCTGGCGCCGGCATCCCCTTGGGGCCGAGCATGCCCTGAAATGCGAAAACCTCCGCGTCCGGCACGCCCAGTTCGGCCAGCGTCGGCACGTCCGGCAGCAGCGGCGAACGGACCTGCGAACCGATGGCCAGCGGCCTGACCTTGCCGGCCTTGATGATGGACGCTCCCGAAGCCAGGTCCAGGAACATCACCGGGACCTGCCCGCCCATCACATCCTGCATGGCCGGGGCGGCGCCGCGGTAAGGCACGTGCGTCAGGCGCGCCCCGGTGCGGCTCTGGAACAGTTCCATGGCCAGATGATGCGGCGAGCCGTTGCCGACCGAGGCATAGTCCACCTTGCCTGGCTCGGCCTGCACGCGCGCCATGAAGGCTTTGAAGTCCGCGGCGGGAAACGCCGGGTGCACCACCAGCACCAGCGGAAACTTGCCGATGGCGCCGATGTAGGTGAAATCCTTTTCCGGACTGAAAGCCAGTTTCCGGAACAAGTGCTCATTGAAGGCCAACACACCGTTATCCGCCGACATGACGGTATAGCCATCGGGCTTGGCGTTCGCGACCTGCTCCGCGCCGATGTTGGTCGCGGCGCCCGGCCGGTTGTCGATGATGATCTGCTGCCCCAACGCGGCGCGCATGGACTCCGCCAGCGTGCGCGCAAGATTGTCGGTGCCGCCGCCAGCGGGATACGGCACCACCCACTTGATCAATTGTTCTGGATACTTGCCCTGGGCGCGGGCCAGCGGCGCGGCAGCGGTCAAGGCCGTGGCCGCCAGCGCCTCGAGGAAATGGCGTCGATTCAAGTCTGTCTCCTTTGGAATGGTCGTCGCCGGTCAATCGGCTGAAAGCGAAGGGTTGGGCAAATCGCGCAAGGCTTGCTCGATGGCGTCCAGGCAACGCTGCTCGTCCTGGACCTGCTCGAACAGCAGCAAGGCCAGGCGTGCCAAAAACAGGGACTCGCGTCCGCGCCCCGCGGTAGCGATGGCGTTGCTGCAACGGGCGTAGATGCGATCCTGGACCGCGGCGTCTTCAATCATTGGATGGCTCCTGGTGCGCCGCAGGCGCGTTGGATGGCGGATAGCACCGTGTCCAGCGACGGCGAACGCCACCGGCCGCAAACATGGCCGTCAGGCCTCAGGAGGTAGGCCATGCCGGCCTCGGACCCGGGCCACATCGCATCGGCGGCCGCAAACGCGACGCAGTGGCAAGGCAGGAATCGCCACGCCGCCGAGGCCGTCATCGCTTCCAGCGCGTGCTGCTCCGGCCATGACGCGAACACCAGCAAAGTAAAACCGCCAGGTGTCAGCAGATCGGTCAGGTGTCGGCCATCCGCAGTCTGGCCATCCACCAACGGCGCGCCAGGCGCCCATGCGCCGCCACCCTCGTCTTCCGTCGACAGCGGCGAATGCGCATAGGCGAGGGCTTGCGTCTGCCGCGGATTGACCACGCGCGCAATCCCCGGATGCCGGCCGGCCAACGACAGGCTGGCCTCGCGCATCAGATCGAAACCCCGATGTGGCGGCGACATGAATTCGGTGCTGCGCATGGCGTTCTCGGCGTTGATGTGGAAGGCCTGCCGCCGCTCGCTGCAATAGCTGTCCAGCAGGGCTTCCGTGCCCTTCCCTTGCAACACGGCAGCGAGTTTCCAGACCAGGTTGTCGGCGTCGTCAAAGCCCGAGTTCAGCCCGCGCACGCCGAAAATCGGCATGGCATGCGCGGCGTTGCCCGCGAACAGGATGCGACCATGACGATAGGCATCCAGCGTCATCGCGCCAGCGCGGTAGACCGAAGTCCACACGGGCGCCCACGGCAGATGCCCTTCGCCGATGGCATCCAGATGGGTCTGCACAAAGGCGCGCACCGGGTCCGGCTGCAAGGCTTGCGCTGCGTCCGCGCCGGCCTTCAATTGGTAGTCCACGCGCCAGATGTTGTCCGGCTGACGGTGCATCAATATGGTGGTTCCGCGCGCCCAGGGCGGATCGAACCAGGCGCGGCGCTCCGCCGGATGCTCGCTCGCCAGTTCGATATCGACGATTGCATAGCGGCCTTGGTAGCCGGTGCCTTTCAGCTCCAGGCCCAGGCTGGCGCGTATGAAGCTCTGGCCGCCATCGCAGGCCAGCAGCCAATCGGCGCGTGTGTCGTAGCTTCCCAGCGGATTTTCGATCCGCAGCGTCACGCCGGCCGCGTCGGGCCTGCATTCGGACACCTTGCTGGCCCAGCGGATATCCACCCGTCCCGGGAAACGGCGGTTGATTTCGTCGATGGCATCCAGCAGGAACTGTTCGATGTAGTACTGCTGCAGATTGATCATCGGCGGGTACTTGTCGCCCTGCGACGACGGCATATCGAACACCAGCACTTCCTCGGTGCCGTAATAGCTGCGGCCCCGCGTCCAGGCCAGGCCCTTTTCCATGAAGGCCGGCGCCACGCCCAGACGCTCCAGGATTTCAAGGCTGCGGCGCGAAATACAGGCTGCGCGGCTGCCCTCGCAGACCGAGTCGTCGGCCTCGATCACGACACTGTCTATGCCCAGCCTGGCCAATCCCAACGCTGCCGCCAGCCCCACCGGACCACCGCCTGCGATCAGCACGCGATGATGCCGGGCCTCCTCGCCTGGCGGCGCGAGCGGGGGAAGCGAGGGCGGGAAGCGCCGGTACTCGAAGGGTCCGATTCTTTCTAGGGGCATGCGCAAGTCCTGATCGTGTCATCAAACAACCGTATTGGCTTGCGTCATATTCTGCTGGGGCGGACTCGTTAATATGTCCTAATTAATCAGGACAGGCTAACCCGCTATGAAACTGCTGCCGCTGCCGCCGCGCCCCCCGCCTCCCGGCCAGGATCTGAGTGTCGCGCTGATGAATGCCATCGGCGCCGAGAACTTCGCCGCCGAGGTGCTGGACGCATTGGGCGCTACGGTGCCCGCCAGCCATTGCACGGTATTCGCGCTGCGCAGCAGCGGCCGCGTGGAAGCCGTTTCCAGCGCCAGCGCCATCGGCGAAGTGGCGACCTTGACCGCCATCGAATACATGCGCCTGGGCTTCGACAAGCAGGACTCAAACATGATCTGGCTGTCCAGGCGCAAGCCGGCGAAAGCGCGCCAGCTGTGGATCGGGCACCAGTTCGCGGCAGAGGTCGCGGATGCGCACTACCGCCGCGTCTGCTACGACGACCCCGGCATCCGCGAGCGCATGTCGCTGCTGGCCGTGTTTCCCGACGGCTATCGGGTGGCGGTCAGCCTGCACCGGAATTTCTCATATCCCGACTATGGCCCCAAGGATTTCGAGCGCATGTCGCAGCACGCTCCCCTGATTGCGGCGGCCGTCATGCGCCATGTCCAGGTGACCCGGCGCGCGCCCGCTGACCAGCCGCTGCAGGTACAGCTCATGACCAAGCTATCGGGCCGCGAACGGCAACTGGTCACGCATGTGCTGGACGGCCTGACCACCCGGGAGGCCGCTCGCGAAATGGGCGTATCGGAGACCACCGCGCTGACGTATCGCTACCGGGCGTTCCAGCACCTGGGCGTACGCAACCATCGGGAACTCATGGTGCTGCTGGGCGCGAGCATGCCCAAACGCAGCAGGGCGGCGCGTTGACCCGCGCCCCGCATGCCGGTCTCATGGACGAACAGGTTCCGCGAGGTCCATGTAGACCGGATTCTTGCGCGCCGGACGGCCTTCCTTGCTGGAGGTGGCCATGGCGTCCCGAGTGGCGATCAGGCAATCGATAAAGCACTCGGCGGCTGGCGTGGGCGGCGATTCCTTCCTCGCCAGGATCGAGATCCGGGCAGAGGGAAGCTCGTGCGCCAATGCCATCATGCGCATGTTCGACGGCAGGAGATCGTGCTCGAACAATGGGCGCACGAAGATGCCCAGCGCATCGCTTTTGGCCATGATGGCCAACGCAACCGCCACCGAATGACAGGATATGGTGTCGCGCGGCAGGGACAGGCCGTGCGCGGCGAAGGCCATCCTCAACAGATTTGCAGGAGCTTCCGAATTGCCTGGCACCAGCCAAGGCGCGTCATGCAGTTCCGCCAGACTGCGCGCCCTGCGCAACGGGTGGCCCAGACGCGCACCGACCGCGAGCGGCAGCGTGAACAGCGGCCGGTGCGCGAAGCCGTCGCTGATCTCCCCGTCGTACTCGGTCTGCACGAGAAAATCGTAGCGGCCCGACTCCAGCTGCTCATGGCTGTAGGGCGGCGCCACTTCATTGAACGAAACCGCCACGCGCGGCATGCGTGCGCGAAAAGCGACCAGCGCGTCCGGCACGACCACCAGCGCCGCCGAGCTCACGGCCAAGTTCAACGTGCCGCCCTCGCCATCGCGCATCTGTCCGATTTCCTCGCGAGCCCGCCGGGCCTCCTGCATGATGACGATGGCCCGCTTGTACAACGCTTCGCCGTAGGTCGTCAGTTCCACGCCCTTGACGCTGCGGCGTACCAGCTCGACACCCACGCTCTGCTCCAGTTCGCGCAAGCTGCGTGTCGCGGCAGGCTGCGTTACTGAGAGCGCGCGTGCCGCGGCGCGGATGCTGCCATGCTCGGCAATCAGCGTGAAGGCGCGCAATTGACGTAGGTTCATGCGTTCGGCTCCGGCGGATTTGTGGAGATATAAAAAAAACGGATCGCAGCACCCGATTTCTGTCTTTTTGATTCTATGGCAACCGTATGGCGCCTGCGAGCGGAAGTCCCGGGTCCGAAGTCAAGGCCGGCCTGCGGCAGAAGCGCCGCCTCGGCTAGGCAGCCACGGCGTCCCCAGGGGTAGAAACGCCACTCGCCCCGGTATCTGCACTGAATTTCCTGGGTAATTTACCCTATAAAAAAAAGTATTCATTAGAACTTAAATTCTGTCTTTTTCTTATTCCAAGGCGTCCTTATAGTGCCCTCGAAGAGGAGTCGAAGGCCCGGAATCACGAGCCGACCCCTCTCAACAGACACGAGGGGACACCATGTCTATCGCAATCGCCGCAGCCGCGCCCAGCGCGCTACATACGCCATCCATGCGCCGGCGCGTCATCGCCGGCACCACCATCGGCAACGCACTCGAATTCTTCGACTTCACCGTCTTCACTTTCCTGATGCTGGTGCTGGGCCCACTGTTCTTTCCGGCCGCCTCGGGCTACGGCCAATTGCTGTTGACCACCGCCACTTTCGGCGTGGGGTTCCTGATGCGGCCCGTGGGTGGCATGCTGATCGGCTCCTATGCCGACCGCCACGGCCGCCGCGCGGCCATGACCCTGACGCTGTGGCTGATGGGCCTGGGCTGTGCCATGATCGCCGTGGCGCCCACCTATGCGCAATTGGGCATGGTCGGCCCGGTCATGATGGTGCTGGCCCGCCTGATCCAGGGCTTCGCCGCCGGCGGCGAGGTCGGGGCCTCGACCACCCTGCTGGTCGAACACGCGCCGCGCGGCAAGCGTGGCTTCTATTCCAGCTGGCAATACGGCAGCCAGGCCCTCGGCGTCACGCTCGGAGCAGTGGTCGTGATGCTGCTCAACATGGGGCTGACCACGGAGCAGATGCAGGCCTGGGGCTGGCGGGTCCCGTTCTTCATCGGCATCCTGACCGTGCCGATAGGCGCCTACATCCGCCGCAATCTGGAAGAAACCCTGACTGTCGAGCCCCCGGCCGCCAAGCCGGCGCACACCAAGGGCTTGCGTCGCACCGCCACGCATCAGCCCCTGCGCCGGATATTCACCGAGCATAAAGCAAGCGTACTCAAAGGCATGCTGCTGGTAATCGGCGGCATGGTCAGCACGCAGATCCTCAACTTCTACATTCCAACCTACGCCCACCGGGAACTGGGTCTGCCTGCCACCTCCACGCTGTCGGCCAGCGTCGTTTTCGGCGCTCTCGGCTTCGCAGGCGCCCCCTTCATCGGCATGCTGGCCGACCGCTACGGCCGCAAGCGCGTGATCTTCTGGTCTCGCGTCACAACGCTTGCCATCCTGCTGCCCGGTTTCCATTGGCTGATGGCCGCGCCCAGCACCGAACGGCTGATGCTGCTCACCGCCGCCTTCGCCCTGTTGGTGGCCCTCCAGTCGGCGCCGGCCTTCACGATGCTGCCTGAACTCTTCCCAAAATCCGTGCGCACGACCGGCATGTCGGTGGTGTACGGACTGGGCATCTCCGTGTTCGGCGGCTTCGCGCAATTCTTCGTGACCTGGCTGCTGCATGCCACTGAAAACCCCATGTCTCCAGCGTGGTTCCTGATGGTGACAACGGCGCTTTCAACGCTGGTGCTGTTCTGGATAGACGACCGCACCCATGACGACATCGACGCGCAGGCAGCGTGAGTCCGTAAAGCCCGAATTTCCCTTCAACATTGAGGATCACATGACGAAATCACCCGTGCAGTCCACGCGAACCGTGCTGGAGAGCGGCTTCAAGATCGTTCCCGGCAAAGAGGACGGTTTCGCCCGTTTCAACGATGCACTGCATCCTGTCGCGGTCAGCCAGGATGGCTTTGAATCGGTGTATGGCGGGGCAATCCTTGATTCAGCCTGGCGGTATGTAGGCGTGCGCTTCGCCAGCGCCGAACAAATGGACGCCTGGCATAACCACCCGCGGCACAAGGCTGCCCAGAAGGCAGCATACGACCGTTGGTGGACAGCGGTCTATATGCGCAAATGGCGCGAACCCGCACCCGGTGAAGCCATGACCGGAAAAGTCATGACCGAAACTCGTCTGACTGTCCCCATCCCCCTGGCCGACGCGCAACTCCGCGCCTTGACAGAAATCCTGACCTGTCTGGCCGATATTGGCGCCTCCCCCTTGGAAACCCTGACGGGGGAGTACGAAGCCCGTCCCTACCAGCTCATCGGCCCCGACGACGCCCCGCCGGAAACCGGCGGTGTTGTCTATTTGCTGATCACCCACTGGCCCACTCCCCAGGCTGCCGCCGCCTGGCGTGAGTCAACGGCGTACCGCGCGCTTCAGGACATCGGCGCCGTCACCTCCGACACATTCATGGCCATGCCTGAGACCCGGCCGCGCGACCATCTGCGCGACGACAAGTTGCAACGGGAATGGACGCTGCAGGGCCAGAGGCAGCCCACGACAACCTGAGAGCCATCCTGCCCACGCAGCCCGAGGCACATGCAATGCAAGGTCCAATCCATCCATCGGACTGCCAACGGCATCAGGGAAATTTGGTGCAAAAAAAAAGGGGGCCGCACTATATAAAAATGTGAGCACCAAAACAAATTTTCTGTCTTTTTCTTATCTCAGGGCATCCGTATAGTGCCCTTCGGGGAGTGGCCCAAGGCCCGGGACCACGGATCAGCTCCTCCTCAAACAGACACCAGGGGAAACCATGTCTATCGCAATCGCAGCAGCTGCGACCAACTCACTACATACGCCGTCCATGCGCCGGCGCGTCATCGCCGGCACCACCATCGGCAACGCACTCGAATTCTTCGACTTCACCGTTTTCACTTTCCTGATGCTGGTGCTGGGTCCACTGTTCTTTCCGGCCGCCTCGGGCTACGGCCAATTGCTGTTGACCACCGCCACTTTCGGCGTGGGGTTCCTGATGCGGCCCGTGGGCGGCATGCTGATCGGCTCCTATGCCGACCGCCACGGCCGCCGCGCGGCCATGACGCTGACACTGTGGCTGATGGGCCTGGGCTGTGCCCTGATCGCCGTGGCGCCCACCTATGCACAATTGGGCATGGTCGGCCCGGTCATGATGGTGTTGGCCCGCCTGATCCAGGGCTTCGCCGCCGGCGGCGAGGTCGGAGCCTCGACCACCCTGCTGGTCGAACACGCGCCGCGCGGCAAGCGCGGCTTCTATTCCAGCTGGCAGTTCGGCAGCCAGTCGCTAGGCGTGATGCTTGGGGCGCTGGTCGTGACGCTGCTGACCATGGGGTTGACCACCGAGCAGATGCACGCCTGGGGCTGGCGCGTGCCGTTCGTCATCGGCATCCTGACCGTGCCCGTCGGCGCCTACATCCGCCGCAACCTTGAGGAAACACTGACGAGCTCGCCCCCGGACTCCGGCAAACCCCAGCCTGCGGCACTACGCCGTGCCACCCCTCACCAGCCGTTGCGCCGCATCTTTGCCGAGTACAAGGTCACCATATTGAAGGGCATCCTGCTGTTGATCGGTGGCATGGTCAGCACGCAGATCCTCAGCTTCTACATGCCGGCGTACGCCAACCGGGAACTGGGCTTGCCGGCCACGTCCACGCTATCGGCCAGCGTCGTGTTCGGCGCGGTCGGCTTCCTGATTGCCCCGTTCGTCGGCATGCTGGCCGACCGCTACGGCCGCAAGCGCGTGATCTTCTGGTCGCGCCTCGCCACCCTGATCGTCCTGCTCCCCTGCTTCCAATGGCTGATGGCCGCGCCCAGCACCGAGCGGCTGATGCTGCTCGTCGCCCTGTTCGCGCTGCTGGTGGCCCTGCAGTCGGCGCCCGCATTCACGATGCTTCCCGAACTCTTCCCCAAGGCCGTGCGCACGACCGGCATGTCCGTCGTGTATGGATTGGGCATATCCGTGTTCGGCGGCTTTGCGCAGTTCTTCGTGACCTGGCTGCTGCACGTGACCGGAAATTCCATGGCGCCGGCGTGGTTCCTGATGGTGGCCATAGCCCTCTCCACGGTGGTGCTGTTCTGGATTGACGACCGCACCCACGACGACATCGACGGCCAGGAGGCCTAATGCAGCACGGTTCCAGCTACTTTTCCCGCAGCTACGAAGAAGCGCGCCATCGCTTCGTGCTGGCGGCCAAACCCCTGGCCACACAGTTTCAATCCTATGTCATCGAACCCGCCGGCCGCCACGGCGAAGCCCTGGCGACCGACGTCGCGCTGATCGGCCCGACCGACGCTGAACGGCTGCTGATAATGACCTCCGCCACACATGGCGTGGAGGGCTTCTGCGGCTCGGGCTGTCAACTCGCCCTGCTGGACGATGCCGCCATGCTGGAGCGCGCCCGCAGAGCCGGCGTGGCCGTGCTGCTCGTGCACGCCATCAACCCGTATGGGTTTTCCTGGCTGGCGCGCACGAACGAAGACAATGTCGACCTGAACCGCAACGACCAGTCCTTCGACGGACGCCCCCTGCCCCAGAACCCCGGATACGCGGGGATACATGACCTGCTGCTGCCTGCGGAATGGCCAGCCACGGCTGCGAACGCCTCGCGGATCGATGCCTATATCGCCGAGCATGGCCGGTCGGCGTTCGCGCAGGTCGTGACCCGCGGGCAGTACACGCATGCCGACGGCCTGTTCTACGGCGGCACGCACCTTACGGCATCGCTGCTGAACCTGCGCCATATCCTTCAGCAGCACGGCAGCCGTAGCAAGCATATCGGCTGGATCGATGTGCATACAGGCTTGGGGCCGCGCGGGCACGGCGAAAAAATATACGCGGGGCGCCGCGACGCCGCCGCTGTCGCACGCGCGCGCCAATGGTGGGGCAGCGATATCGCGGTTCCCTACGAAGGCAGCTCCGCTTCCGCGGACATTACCGGCCAGTTGGCCGGCCTGATCTACCAGACCTGCCCCGACGCCCAGCACACGCCGATGGCACTGGAATTCGGCACTCTGCCTTTTGAAGACATGATCGAAGCGCTGCGCGGCCGCAACTGGCTGCTTGCGCATCCTGGGGCCGACGACGCCAAGCGCGACGCCATCCTGAACGCCACGCTGGAAGCGTTCTACTGCAACGCCGCCGATTGGCACGGCATGATCCTGGGCCAGAGTCGCGTCGCCGTGCTGCAGGCTCTCTCCGGTCTGCAGGAGGCTTGATGCGAACCAGCGCCAGCTACTTCTCCCGCAGCTACGCCCAGGCGCGCGAGCGCTTTGCGCTGGCAGCCAGGCCGCTTGCCGATTCGTTCCATTCCTACGGCATCGACCACGCCGGTAGGGAAGGCGAAGCGCTGGCCACGGATGTCGCCTACATCGGCGATCCCGATGCCGACCGTATCCTCATCATGACTTCCGCGGTATTGGGAGTGGAAGGTTTCTGCGGTTCGGGCTGCCAACTGGCGTTACTGGACGATAGCGTCATGCTGAGCCGGGCACGCGAGGCTGGCGTGGCCTTGCTGCTAGTGCACGCGGTCAATCCTTACGGTTATTCGTGGATCGCGCGCACCGACGAATGCAATATAGACCTGAACCGCAATGGACTGCCCTTCGATGGGCGGCCGCTGCCCGCGAACCCTGAGTATGCGCGGATACACGACCTGCTGCTGCCTGAGGAATGGCCTCCCACGCCATCAAACCAGCAACAGATCGCTCAATTCATCGCCGAGCACGGGCAGTCCGCCTTCGCGCAGGCTGTCTCGCGCGGCCAGTATACGCACGCCGACGGCCTGTTCTACGGAGGCGACCGCCCCGCGGCATCGCTATTGAACCTGCGCCGCATCCTGCACGAGCATGCGCGCACACGCACCCATATCGGCTGGATCGACGTGCATACCGGTTGGGGGCCTCGCGGCCATGGCGAAAAGCTCTATGCCGGCCGCCACGACGATGCCGAGGTATCCCGCGCGCGCCAATGGTGGGGCAGCGACATTACCGTCCCCTACCAGGGCAACTCGGTGTCAGTCGATATCTCCGGCCAGCTCGCCGATCTGATCTATCAAGCCTGCCCGTTGTCCTTGCCGACCTCGATGGCCATCGTGTTCGGGGCGGTACGCTTCGACGCGATGGTGCATGCGCTATGCGGCCGGAACTGGCTGCACGCGCATCCCGAGGCCTCCCAGGAGTTACGAAGAACCATCCTGCAAACCACACTGGAAGCGTTTTATTGCAACGAGGAAAACTGGCACGGCATGGTGCTGGGGCAGACCCGGGTGGCGGTTCTGCAGGCGCTGCGCGGCTTGCAGGCGGCTTGACACAGAAAACCGAAAGGATTGCGCCGACGCTTCCGTCCCCGCGGCAGGTGTTGGCTTCATCTCAAGATACGGAGGTGCATCACATGGACCGGTCGGGCTTTACGGAAGAACAGATCAGGCACGCGTTGAGGCAGGCAACGCTAGGCACGCCGATATCCGATATCTGCACGCGCATGGGCGTGAGCGAAGCCACTTTCCACGCATGGAAAGTGCACTACGACGGGCTGGCGTCCTACGAACTGAAACTGTTGAACAAACTCGAGAACGAGTGCAATCGCCTAGAGCGCTTGATCGCCATCCTGGCGCTCAACAAGGTCATACTGCAAGACACGCTCGGGGCAAAGGAATAAAGCGTACGCGACGCAGCGCCTCCTTTCCGACGCCTTCCGCACGTTGAAATCTCTTCGTCTTCACTGTTCTTTTGAAATCCCTGAATCGCTACACGGTGGCATATGTCATCGGCGTTCTGATCCCGGTCAGTGCGCTGATCGGCATCCAACTGACCCATAGCTGGCACGCCCATACGGCGGCGCGCGATGCCAGGTCGAGCCTGTGCGTCGTCCAGGGCACGCTGGACGCGATGGCTGCCGTCCTGATGGAGCGCGGGTCGATGAATGCCGCACTGATAGAAGGCCAGCCCGTATCCGAGGCCAGGCAGCAGGAGTTGCAGCTCGCGCGCAGCGCCAGCGACGGCAGAATCGCCGAGCTGCTGGCGCTGCACCAGACTCGCAACTGCGACGGCTGCAGGGACGCGCAAGGCACCATCCAGCATATCGCGCGAACCCTGGTCCAACACCGCGCCCTGGCAGATCGGCTCATTGCCAGGCGACGTACGCTGATCAGTGCCGAGGAGCTCAACGACGTGGTGGTGATCATGGCCGGGCTCATTCCCGCGCTTGAGGAAACCGCGCTCGACAACTCCGCCGTTGTGATCCGCCATGAAGTAGAAAGCCCCGGCCTCATGACCATTGCCTTGCTGGCGGCGGGCCTGCGCGAGCAGGCCGGCCTGCTTGGTTCCGCCTTCATGCCTGCACAGGTTCAGCGCCGCCCTTTAAGCGACGAGGAAACGCAGCGTATCGAGCAACAACTGGGCCGCGTCGCCCAATTGCGCGCGCTGCTCGAAGTACAGCTTTCCACCCATGCGGACCTTGAAACCCGAGCGTATCCGCGGGTTCAATACGAGTACTTTGGCGCGGGCCTGGAGTACATCGCAGCGCTGCGCCACGCGCCACCTGCACTAGCCCACTCGCCGCCTCACGAGGCTGGCATGCAGGAACGTTACGTTCCCCTGATGCAATCCATTCTCGACTTCCGCGATGAAGTGCTGAACGTATTGCAAAAGCTGCTGGAACGCCAACGCGTCAATGCGCTGACGGAACTGGTCACCACCACGACGGTCGCGATCGTGCTGCTGCTGGCCGCCACCTGGGGATTCACCAAGTTCCGCTGGCGTCTGATACGCCCATTCGTCGTGGCCACCGAGATCATCAACTCACTCAACGACAACGCCCCCGCGCCGATCTCTGCCGCCGGCTATCGCAAGGAGGTCCGCGGTCTGTTCGATGCCATACAGACATTGAAGGACAACGCCATCGCCAAGTCCCGCACGGAACATGAGCGCGAGCGGCTCATCGCCGACCTGGCCGCGTTGGCGGAGACAGACTTCCTCACGGGATTGCTCAACCGGCGCGCGTTTCATGCGCGCGCCGAAGCCTTGTGCGCCAGCCTGGATGAGCCAGGGCAGATGCTGACGCTGATCGTCTTCGACATCGACCATTTCAAGCGGATCAACGATTCCTACGGCCACGCCGGCGGCGACAACGTGCTGGTGGCCGTGGCGCAAGCATGCCACCAGACATGGCGCCGCTCGGACATCGTGGCGCGCATCGGCGGTGAGGAATTCGCCGTGCTGTGCACGGTCCGCAGCACCGCGCAGGCCAGCGCAATGGCGCAGAGCATGCGCCGCCGCGTCGAGCGTCTGTCGGTACCGCTGGACGGCAAGACCATAGAGTCCATCACCAGCAGTTTTGGCGTGGTCTGCGCGCCGGCGGATGAAATCCACGATATCGATGCCCTGCTGAAGCAAGCAGACGAGCTGCTCTATCGCGCCAAGGCCTCTGGCCGCAACTGCGTCATTACGCAATCCGAAGACGCTTGAGTGCTTTCGCACAGCGGCGCGAACGCGCCGCACGCATCGGTCCTCGGTCTTTCACAAGATAGAAAAAAGTACTCGGTGGAAAAAAATTTCTGTCTTTTTCTGCGTGCAGCCCATCCGTATAGTCCGGACGGAGTAAGCCGAATACAGAAATTCCATTTTGAAAGCGAAAGAGCAATGAAACCGTCAAACCTGAAGATGCGTACCCGCCTCGCCATGGGCTTTGCAATGATCATGGTGGCGCTGTTGGTGTCTGGCGTGCTGGGCACGTTCGGCATCCGGGCGTTGGAGCAGGATGTCTACCAGATCACCGCCATCAACAATGAACAGCGGCGCCTGGCCATCGATATGCGCTACCAGGTCCAGGAACAGGCCATCGCGATCCGCAACATCCTGGTCCTCACAGATCCGAAAGTGCTGCAGGCCGAAGTGCTGCGGGCGAATGAAGCCGAGAAGCTCTACAACGAATCGCGAAATCGGCTGGGCGGCATGTTCTCGAGCCGCTCCAATACCACCAGCGAGGAATCACGTCTGTTCGCCGCCGCTGGGGCCGCACAACAAGACATGCGCTCGCTGTTCGTTCGCGTGCAGGAAGAAGGCATGAACGGTGACCGGCAGGCCGCGCAGCACCTATTGGAGGATGAATTGCGGCCCAAGCAGCGCGTGCTCCAAGAGACACTGTCCACGCTCGCCGCGCTCGAGACGCAGATCAATGACGCGCGTGCGGCGGATACCCGGACCCTCGCGAACCAATTGCAGTGGGCGGTGGGAATAACCGTCGTGGTCGCGCTGTTGCTTGGCGTGGCTGCTGCCTGTCTCACGGCGCGCAGCATCCTGCGCCAATTGGGTGGCGATCCTGGCGATGCGCAGCTTCTGGCGGTGAACATCGCCGATGGCGATCTGAGCAGCCGGCTGCAGCTCGATCCCCGCTATGACCACAGCCTGATGCACGGGCTGGAAACCATGCGATCGCGCCTGTCCAGAATCGTCGATGCGATCAAATCTTCCGCCGCGTCCATCTCGACGGCGGCAGGTCAGATTGCCCAAGGCAATGCCGACCTGTCGCACCGCACTGAAGAGCAGGCAGCGTCGTTGGAAGAGACCGCGGCCAGCATCGAACAGCTGACGTCCACCGTGCGGCTGAATCAGGACAATGCGGCCAGCGGCGATGAACTGGCCTCCGAAGGCGCCAGGGCTGCGGAGAAAGCGGGCGGGGTCGTATCCGAAATGCTGGCGGCCATGACAGAGATCTCCACCAATTCCGAAAAGGTCGGGCAGATCGTGTCGCTGATCGAGAGCATCGCCTTTCAGACGAACATACTTGCGCTGAACGCGGCAGTGGAAGCCGCAAGAGCCGGGGACCAGGGTCGGGGCTTCGCCGTGGTGGCCGGCGAAGTCCGCGCGCTGGCCCAGCGCAGCGCCACCTCCGCCAGGGAAATCAAGGATCTGATCGAGACCTCGACTTCCGTGGTCCAGGCGGGCCGGGACCTCGCCGTACGGGCAGGCCAAGACATGGAGGACGTCGTCACGTCGGTCATGCGCATGAAGACAATAACCGGAGAGATCGCGACAGCCTCGCGCGAACAGGCCATCGGCATTGAACAGGTCAACGTGGCCATCGCCCAGCTGGATTCCGTGACGCAGCAGAATGCGGCCTTGGTCGAGGAATCCGCGGCGGCGGCGCTTTCCATGGCTGAACAGGCGCGGGATCTGCTGCAGGCGGTCGAAGTGTTCAAGACCGCATCGTCCGTCACCTCGCGGCCTGTACCGATGGCCGAGCCCGCGCTTATCGCGTTCGCGGCGTCGACGTAGGAGAATTGCAGGGGGGCCGATCGCGACACGCGCCGCTTTCAGCCACTCCCGCCCCAACTGGTTCAATAACCCAGCCACCAACGAAAAACGCCGCTAGAGATAGCGGCGTTTCTTCTTGGTCAGCAATGCTTGGACGGCGCTGCTGCGTACTGCGGGAATTGGGGTGGTGGGTTGTGCGAGACTCGAACTCGCGACCAACGGATTAAAAGTCCGCTGCTCTACCGACTGAGCTAACAACCCGACCGAAGCCAGAAATTATGGCCGATTTGGGGCGGTTTGTCAAAATTCGACGCAACAGCCCTGCGCAAGGCCCCCATCCCACAATGAAAACGGCCGCTCGCGGCGGCCGTTCTGGGAACTTCGGGCAGGCGCTTGGACTTACCAGGCGGCCACCACGGCGCCCTTGTACTTGGTCTCGATGAACTGCTTCACGGCCGGGCTGTGGTAGATGCTGATCAGCTTGGCGAACTCGGGACGGTCCTTGTCCTTTTCACGCACGACCAGTACGTTGGCGTAAGGCGAGTCGGGCGATTCCTGGGCGATGGCATCCTTGGCGGGGTTGAGACCCGCTTCCAGCGCGAAGTTGGTGTTCACGGCGGACGCATCGGTGTCGTCCAGCGAGCGCGGCAGCTGAGCAGCGTCCAGTTCGATGAAACGCAGCTTCTTGGGGTTCTCGACCACGTCGATCGGGGTCGCCTTCAGGCCCACGTCGGGACGCAGCTTGATCAAGCCATTGGCCTGCAGCAGCAACAGGGCGCGGCCGCCGTTGGTCGGGTCGTTCGGCAGCGCGATGCGCGCGCCTTCCTTCAGCTCGGACAGCGACTTGATCTTCTTGCTGTAGATGCCGATGGGGAAGATGACCGTCTTGGCGATGCTGACCAGCTTGTAGCCGCGGTCCGCATTGGCATTGTCCAGGTAAGGCTGATGCTGGTAGCTGTTGGCGTCGAGGTCGCCCGCGGACAGCGCGACGTTGGGCTGCACGTAATCGGTGAATTCGATGACCTGGATGTTCAGGCCCTGCTTGGCGGCTTCCTGCTTCACCACATCAAAGATCTGGGCGTGCGGGCCGGCGGTCACGCCGATCTTCAGCGGCTTGTCCTGGGCCAGCGCGGGCTGGGCGAAAACGGCGGCGCCGAGTGCGAACGCGGCCAGCGACTTCAAAACCTTGATGCTCATGTTGCGATATCCCGAATGTCGGAAGTGAGAAGAAAATGGTGCGGCGGGCGCGAGATCAGCGATGCGAGATGCGGCGCACGTAGCGGTCGCCCAGGCTCTGGATCACCTGGACCAGGACGATCAGCACGATGACCACGGCGGCCATCACGTCGGATTGGAAGCGTTGGTAGCCGTAGCGGATGGCCAGGTCGCCCAGGCCGCCGCCGCCGATGGCGCCGGCCATGGCCGAGTAGCCGATCAGGCTGACGACGGTAACGACGGTGGCGGCGATGAGGCCAGGCAAGGACTCGGGCAGCAACACCTTCATGATGATCTGCATCGGCGATGCGCCCATGGCGCGCGCGGCGGTGATCAGGCCCGGGTCGACTTCGCGCATGGCGTTTTCGGCGATACGGGCCATGAACGGAATCGCGGCGACCGACAGGGGCACGATGGCGGCGGTGGTGCCGATGGAGGTCTGGGCCACCAGGCGCGTGAACGGAATGATCGCGACCATCAAGATGACGAACGGCACCGAACGCGTGGCATTGATCACCGCCCCCAGCACGTGGTTGACGGACTGGTTCTCGAGCATGTTGCCGCGGGCGGTCACCGTCAGGATCACGCCCAGCGGAATGCCGACCACCACCGCGATGGCGCTGGCCACGCCCACCATCAGCAGGGTGTCAAGCAGCGACGTAATAAGCAGGTCGATCAGTTGCGGACTCATGAGCTATTTCTTCAACGGTAATGTCACGGGCGGCCAGCGCGGCAATCGCGTCCTTGACCGAAGCGGGCGCGCCTTGGGCCAGCACGAACATCGTGCCGACAGCCACGCCCTGGATGTCTTCGACGCGCGCCTGGATCAGGCCCACGTCCAGGGAGAACTGCTTGTACAGGTCGGACAGGAAGGACCCCGACGCGTCGGTGCCGGTCAACGACAGGCGCAGCAGGCGCACCGCCTGGCCCGGCTTGGCCGCCACGAGCGCCTGGATGCGTTCCTTGACCGCCGCCAGCGTGGCGTCGGTCAGGTCGGACGCGGTGGCGGCCGACACCATGGCGCGAGTCACTTCGTGGCGCGGCTGCGCGAACACTTCGCGCGTGCTGCCCATTTCGACCACTTCGCCCTGCGACAGCACGGCCACGCGGTCGCAGACCTCGCGCACGACTTCCATCTGGTGCGTGATCATGACCACGGTCACGCCGGTCTTGCGGTTGATATCGCGCAGCAAGGCCAGGATGTTGTGCGTGGTTTCCGGGTCCAGCGCGGACGTGGCTTCGTCGCTGAGCAGCACGTCAGGATTGTTGGCCAGGGCGCGGGCAATGCCGACGCGCTGCTTCTGGCCGCCGCTGATCTGGCTGGGATAGCGGTCGCGCAGATGCTCCAGGCCCACCAGCGCCAGCAGGCGCTCGACGCGGGCAGGAATCTCGGCCTTGGCCACGCCGGCGATTTCCAGCGGCAGCGCAACGTTGCCGTACACCGTGCGGCGCGACAGCAGGTTGAAGCCCTGGAACACCATGCCGATGCGGCGGCGCTGCTGCCGCAGCTGCGCCTCGTTCAGGCCGGTCAGGGACTGGCCGCCGATCGCGATCGAGCCTTCATTGGGCCGCTCCAGCAGGTTGATGCACTGGACCAGCGTGCTTTTGCCGGCCCCGCTGGGGCCGATGATGCCGAAGACCTCGCCCTGCTGGATGTGCAGGTTGATGCCGCGCAGCGCCTGGAATTCTCCGTGCGGCGTGGCGTAGGTCTTGGATAGGTTCTCGATCTGAATCATGGCAAGCGATTTTGTATCTTTTCTCTTCTACAGAGAACGACTGTTTCTTTCATTTTTTATAACTACAAGTAATATAAAAGCCTGCGCCCGCGCCTTGTTGCGTCCCTATGGAGCACATGCCATAACGCGGAAAGGGCAGTCAGGAAGGAAAGCCTTCCTGACTGCCCAGTTTTTGCCGGACCGGCCGCAGCCGGTTGGTTCAGCGTGCGCGCGAGATGCGGACTTCCGCGCCGCGGCGCTTGACCTCCAGGCCCTCGGACGGAGAAATGCGCAGGCCTTCCAGCCCCTTGATGTAGCTGGAGCCCTGCATCTGCATCACGCGGATCTTGTTGCGCATGACAACCGGGTTGTGCACCGGCATGCCGAACATCCAGACCTCGTCCAGGATGCGGGCCGAGTTGAACTCGCCCGTATGCTGCGCCGCCGGCCCCAGACAGAGCATGTGCCCTTCGCGGCCGAACACGGGGAACTGGCCCAATTCGCAATCGATGGTCCAGGTGGTGCCGCCTTCATAGCGGTGCCCCGTATTCAGGTCCCACCAGGCTTCGCCCTTGGGCAGGTAGACGCGCACTTGCTTACCCGGTTCCGTGATGGGCGCTACCAGCAGGGCCGGGCCCAGCAGGTACTGCAAGTCCCAATCATGCGAGACGGGATCGTTCGGGAACGACATGGCCATGGACCGCTGCACCGGCAGGCCGGTGCGCGCCGAGTCCTCGATGGCGCCCAGCACATAAGGCACCAGGCGATAGCGCCACTGCATCCAGGTCTTGGCGTGCGCCAGGGTTTCTTCGCCGAAGTCCCAGGGCATCAGGCCGTCCACGCCCTGGAAGGCGAAGTTCGACGAGAACACGCCGGCGGTCAGCCAACGCAGATACAGTTCCGGCGTCATGCTGGCGCGGTCGCGCGCGGCCGAGCCGATGCCGTGCACCTGGACGGGCAAGCCGCTGGCGCCGATCGACAAGGCGGTGCGCAGGGTGTGGCGCAGCCCTTCCCAGGTGTTTTCAGCCTGCGGCCCAACCTGCCACGGCAGACGCTGGGCAGCGGGGAACAGGTCGGAGCTGGGCACCACCCCTTCCGGCGGGACCTTCAGGCCGGCGACCGCGTCGAACAGCGCGCGGCGCACCAGCAGCGGATACATGCTGCGCAGCGCGGGGCCGGTTTCGCCGTTGCGGGCGGTGACGCCGTCAGGGATGGCGATCTGGGCGTCGCACGCGGGCGCGTCCAGGCCGTCTTCGACCAGTTGGCGATGGCGCTCCACCCACAGGTTGTAGATGTCGCGGTAGGTCAGGTCCAGCAGGCCATAGGGCTGTCCCGAGGTAGCGGCGTTGCCGTCGAACACCTGCGCCGAACCATCGTCCTTGGCCAGCAGCCAGCCACGGTCTTCGAGTTCTTCGAACAGCGGGCTGGTCTTCAGCACGCCGGGGAAGCCGGAAGCGGCGACATGCACATGGTGCTTGTGGAACAGCGCCAGCATCTGCTTGGCGTCGGGGAAGCGCTGGGCATCCCATTCGAAAACCGTCTTGTCCGACTGGAAGCCCCAGGCCGCCGGCTGCGCCAGCGTCACGGCATCAACCGGAATCTGGTTTTCGCGCATGCGGGCTACCAGGGCCACGGTATCCGTGGGCATCTCGCCCGGGGCCTGCTGCAGCCATGCTCCCATCGCCCACAGCGAGGGTTGGCCGGCGCGGCCGGTCAGGGCGGTGTACTGATTGAGGATTTCACCGGGTTCGCCAGCGAACAGGAACACGTCCAGCACGACGTCGTCCACGGTCAGCACGTAGGCGGAATCCGCGGGCGCCACGCCCACCGAATGCTCCACGCGGCGCATCGTGTTGACGTAGACGCCCCAGCCGCGCGGACTCCATGCCAAAGGCAAGGCGCGGTGCTCGGGATCGTCGGAAACCACGGATTCTTCGCGGCGGTTCAGGTCGCCCGGAGTTTCGCCCAGTCCGTACACGCGCTCATCGGACTGCAGCGTAAAGCCCGCCGTCCAGACGGCGTCGTCGGCCTGATCCAGCGCGTTGTGCCCGAATGCGGGCGTATGCGCGGAGACCTCGGACTCGAACACCCGCTCGTCGTTGCGGTAGATCGCGACCCGCACGGGGTTGGACAGGATTTCCAGGGAGACGTCGCCCTGGGTGATCCGCCAGCCTTCCCCGTCGTCGCGCGGAGCGATAACGGCTTCGCCCACGGCCTCTTGGCGCGCGAGCAGCATTTCCGCCACGGCGCGAGCACGCGCGCCGGGCTTGTCATCATTAAGGTGATTCGCCTCGCCGCAGCGCAGGCGAAAAACACCAGGCGCATGCGCCTCGACTACCAGGTGCAACCCATCGCCCGCGTCGAAATCGATGCGACTGGGGCGGGACGTCAACAGCTCGACATTGTCGAGCTGGGTAGTATGGGCAAAGTCGAACTTGGGCGGCACAGAGCATCCCCCGGCTTAAGCCAAAAACCATCAAAAGACGCTATTTTGACGGATTTGGGCTTTGAAATAAACTCGGTCCCTCTTTTGGATTGCGAACTCATCCATAAAAGGGGTCTAAAGCCTTCGGCCAGCGCCCCCAAAAGGAGCGGCCTTCGACCCGCCAAAACGCCAGGTTCGCGGCCAACTCAGGCCAATTTGGCGCCAAATCCTGGCAATTCCTGCCATTCTACGCCACCTGCGGGATGCCCCCGTTCCCCCTTCCCGGCTTTTTTTCAACGTGGCGAAATAAGTTGCGCCAGATCTGTTTCCAGGGGCGACGGCTCGCCGGCCAGGCGCGCGGCGATCAGGTCGCCCATCAGCGCCGACCATGAAAGGCCGCGCGACGCGTAACCGACGGCCAGCCACAGACCCGGGGCCTGAGGAAGCTCGCCCACGGCCGGCAGCCGCCCCGGCAGCACGGCCCGCCAGCCGGCCCAACCCGGCAGGCTGCCAGGCTCCAGGGAATCAAAGTCCGGAAAGCCGCCGCCCAGCAGGCCCGCAGCCTTGTCCAGGGTGACACGCTGACCTTCGGCGCCGACCCGCGCTTCGGCCGCGCCATGCACGTAAGTGCTGCCGGCCACGCAACCGGTGCCCACATCGGGCAGCAGATAGCCCTCGCCGCCGACGATGCAGCGCGGACCGCCGTGCAGTGCCCGGGCTGGCACCAGCGTTACCTCGCCCGCGAGCGCATGCATCTGCGCCACACGGGGCAAGGGATCCAGCAGACCGCTATCGGCCAGCACGGCGCGCGCGCCGAACGCATTGGCCAGGATGACGGTATCGGCGCGCGCCAGCTCGGCGCCGGCCAGATCGCGCACGCTCCAGCCCGCGCCGTTGCGGTCGACACTGGCCACCTTGCCGGGCAGGACCGTCACGCCGTCCGCCGCCAGCAGCGCCTCTATCAGCCTGCCAGGCTGCAGCAACATGCCCTGTCCGAAATACACCCCGCCCCGCGCCAGCGGCAGGCCGGCCAGGGCGCTGGCTTCGTCGCGGTTCACCTGGCGCACCCAGTGCCCGGGAAAGGCCAAGGTCTCCAGGGTGCCGGCCAGCGCCGCGGACCGGCCTTCGTCGCGCTCCAACTGCACGGTGCCGCAGACCAGCGGCGCCGCGCCTTCGGGCAGGCTTTGCCATCGCGCCAACGCGCGCAGACTGCCCGCGCGCGACAGACGCGCCCGCGCGTTGTCATCGCGCGCCACCACCGGAGTCAAAGCCGCCGCGACATGCCCGGCATGCGATGGCGCGCCCTGCGCCAGGCCTGCGTCGAGCACCGTCACACGCCACCCGCGCGCGGCCAATGCCTGGGCAATGCCTGCGCCCGCCAGCCCCGCCCCCACCACCACGGCGTGGCGGGAATCCTCGTCCGGGGCGCTCGGGGCCGCGCAGCCCGGCGCGATGGCAGCCGCCACGGTCATATGCCATTTGCCGCCGTAGCCGGGCGCCCGCCGCGCCTCGAAACCCGCCGTCCGCAAGGTCTGGCGCAATTCGCCGGTGCAGGCCCAGGTAGCCAGCGTGGCGCCGGGTGCGGCCAGCGTGGCCAGGTCGCGCAGCAGGGAAAGCTCCCACATCCGCGGATTGCGCTCCGGCGCGAAGCCGTCCAGGAAGAATGCGTCCACGCTCGCGTTCAGGCGGGGCGCCAGGACCTGGGCATCGCCGAAGCCCAGCGTCAGCGTGACGGCGCCGCCCTCGAACTCCAGGCGATGCAATCCGGGCAACAGGACCGGCCATCGCTCTGCCAGCTGCCGTCCCAGGCCGGCCAGGGACTCGGGCGCGTAGCGGGCCAGCAAAGCCGCCAGGTCTTCGCGTTCGAAGGGATGCCCTTCAAGCGACACCACGTGCAGCGCGGCGCTGCGCAGGGGATCGTCGCGCCATGCTTTCCAGAGGGCCAGGAAGTTCAGCCCCAACCCGAAGCCCGTTTCGCAAACGGTGAAACCGCGGCGACCACGCCAACGCTCGGGCAGGCCGTTGCCTCGCAGGAACACGTGTTCCGCCTGGCCCAACGCACCCGATGGCGAATGGTAGACATCGCCATAAGCGGGACTGTAGAGCCGGCCGTCGGCGTCGAACTCAGCCTTGGCGGGGATCAGGGGAGCATAGCTAGAGGACATGGAAACGGCGACGGCGGACGAAATGGAGAATGGGACTCAGCGCGGATTATCGGATGCGGCTGCGTTGGGCGGACGCCACACGCGGCGCGGCGGTTTAGGGGCGCAGCCACGGAGTTGACGCATACATGGGCTTACACTGGTTTCATGGATACCTACGATCAGCCCCGCTCGCAGACCTCGCCCATCGACCTGTGCGCCGCGATCGACGCGGCAGTCACGGCGGCCCATGCCGGCGCGGCCATACTGCAATCCTACGCGCATCACCGCGCGGATCTCGTGATCGACCGCAAGGCGCGCAACGATCTCGTGTCCCAGGCGGACCGCGAGGCGGAGGCTGCCATTATCCAGGAGCTGCAAGCGCGCACGCCCAAATTCGGCATCGTCGCCGAAGAGACCGGCGGCAAGCCGCAGGGCAGCGCCACCTGGTATATCGATCCGCTGGACGGCACCACCAACTTCCTGCACGACATTCCGCATTACGCGGTGTCGATCGCGCTGATCGCGCACGCCGGCACCGCCATATCAGCCACCGAAACGCTGGCCGAGGACACGCCCGTGGTCGGCGTGGTGTACGACCCCTGCCGCGAGGAACTCTTTACCGCGGTCCACGGCCTGGGCGCCTGGCTCAACGGCCGGCGCATCAAGTGTTCGCGCACGCCGACCATCGAAGACGCCGTTCTGGCCACCGGGTTTCCGTTCCGCGACTTTTCATTCGCCGCGCAATATATGCCCATGCTGCACGACGCCATCAACCGCGCCCGCGGTGTGCGCCGCATGGGCGCGGCTGCGTTGGACCTGGCATGGACCGCCTGCGGCCGCTATGACGGCTATTGGGAAATGGGCCTGGCGCCCTGGGACGTGGCTGCCGGCACGCTGATCCTGCGCGAAGCGGGCGGCGCGTGTTCGGACATGCACCGGCAGGATCCCTGGCCCATCGGCGGGCGCGTCGTGGCCGGCAACAAGGCCATCGAGCGCGCCTTGCACGAAATGATCGCGCCGCACCTGGACAAGAAGGACTGACGGCCCTTACGCCGCGGTGCCCGTGGGCGCACCCGCAACCGCATCGGGACGCAGCTCCCGGCGCAGTATCTTGCCCACGTTGCTCTTGGGCAGCTCGTCGCGGAATTCCACGTAGCGCGGACGCTTGTAGCCCGTGAGCTTTTCGCGGCACCAATCCTGGATCTGCGCTTCAGTCAGCGTCGGGTCCCGCCGCACCACGAACACCTTGACGGCCTCGCCCGAGTGCTCGTCCGGCACGCCGATCGCCGCGCATTCCAGCACGCCGGGGTGCTGCGCCACTGCGGCCTCGACCTCGTTCGGATAGACCTTGAAGCCCGACACCGCGATCATGTCTTTCTTGCGATCGACGATGCGGGTATAGCCCTGCTCGTCCATGATGCCGATGTCGCCGGTGCGGAAGTAGCCGTCGGCGGTCATGGAGTGGCGGGTTTCCTCGGGCTTCTGCCAGTATCCCAGCATGACCTGCGGCCCGCGGATACCCACTTCGCCACGCTCGCCCAGCGGCACTTCATGGCCTTCGTCGTCCAGGATGGCCACGTCGGTGGACGGCAGCGGCAGGCCGATGGAGCCGGAGTACGCGGTCGCGTTGGTGGGATTCACGGTCGCCACCGGCGAGGTTTCCGACAGGCCATAGCCTTCGATCAGCGGCCTGCCCGTAATCTTCAGCCAACGTTCGGCGACCTGCTGCTGCACCGCCATGCCGCCGCCCAAGGTCAGCCGCAAGGCAGAAAAGTCCAGGCGGGCGAAGTCGTCGTTGTGCGCCAGTGCGTTAAACAGCGTATTAACGCCGGGGAACACATTGATCGGCACCTTGCGCCACGCGTTGATGAGCGAAGGCTGGTCGCGCGGGTTGATGATAAGCACGTTGCGCATGCCGGCATGCAGCCCATACAGCCCGCACACGGTCATCGCGAACACGTGGTAGAGCGGCAGCGCGCTGATGATGGTGAGCTGCTGGTCCGCGAGGTCATGCACCACGGGCTGGGCCACCGCTTCCGTCTGCAGCACATTGGCCACCAGATTGCGATGCGACAGCATCGCGCCCTTGGGCACGCCGGTGGTGCCGCCGGTGTATTGCAGCACCGCCACGTCGTCCATCGACAGCGGCGGCGGCGCAAAGCGCTGGCGCGCGCCGTCGCGCAGCACGTCGGGCAGCATGCGGGCGCCATCGATCTGCCATGCGGGCACGATCTTCTTGACGTAGCGCGCAGCCAGATTCACCAGCGGCGCCTTCAGCCCGCCGAGCAGATCGCCGGGGCCGGTCACGATGATGTGCTTGAGCTGTCCGCGGTCCGTGACGCGCTGCAAGGTGTGCGCGAAATTTTCCAGGATGACGATGGCCGACGCGCCGCTGTCCTGCAGCTGTCGCTGCAGCTCTTCAGCGGTGTAAAGCGGATTCACGTTCACCACGACCAGACCCGCGCGCAGCGTGCCCAGCATGCTGACCAGATAGGCAGGCACGTTCGGCATCATCAATGCCACCCGCTCGCCCTTGGCCAGGCCCATGCTTTGCAGCCAGCCGGCGAACGCTTGCGCATGGGCGTCGAGCTGCGCATAGGTAATGTTGCTGCCCATCGCGGTGCAGGCGATGCGCGAGGCGTACTGCTTGCAGGCCCGATCCAGCAAGTCAGTCAGGGAGGCATAACCCTCTGTGGATATCTCCGCCGGAACCCCCTGCGGATAATGGGCAAGCCACGGACGCGTCATGGTATTTGTCTCCATTAAATTGGTTTTTGATTGATGATACCCTTGTTGCGTTCCCTTTTTTCGCCCGAGAGCTCCATGAAACTGCTCGAACCCATCGTCGCGTGGCATCACGACATTTCCAAGATCCGCCGCGACATCCACGCGCATCCCGAACTGGCTTTCGAAGAGTTCCGCACCGCCGACGTAGTGGCCGCGAAACTCGAGGAATGGGGCATTGAAATCGACCGGGGCCTGGGTGGCACCGGCGTGGTCGGCATCATCCGCGGCAATCTGCCGGGCGACCGCGCCGTGGGCCTGCGCGCCGACATGGACGCGCTGCCCATGCAGGAGGTCAACACCTTCGCGCACGCCAGCACCAACGCCGGCAAGATGCACGCCTGCGGCCACGACGGCCACACGGCCATGCTGCTGGCGGCCGCGCAATACCTGTCGCAGCACCGCGATTACGCCGGCACGGTCTACGTGATCTTCCAGCCCGCGGAAGAAGGCGGCGGCGGCGCCAAGCGCATGATCGACGACGGCCTGTTCAAACGCTTTCCCATGGAAGCGGTGTTCGGCATGCACAACTGGCCCGGCATGAAGCCCGGCCAGTTCGGCCTGACCGCCGGCCCCATCATGGCCTCCAGCAACGAGTTCTCCATCATCGTGAAGGGCAAGGGCACACACGCCGGCATGCCCAACCTGGGCATCGATCCGGTCATGGCGGCCGTGCAACTGGCGCAATCGCTGCAGACCATCATCACGCGCAACCGCAATCCGCTGGACGCGGCCGTGCTCAGCATCACGCAGATCCACGCCGGTAGCGCCGACAACGTCGTGCCCAACCATGCCGAATTGCGCGGCACCGTGCGCACCTTCACGCTGGACGTGCTGGACCTGATCGAACGCCGTATGGAAGAGATCGCGCGCCACACCTGCGCGGCGATGGACTGCGAGGTCGAATTCACGTTCCAGCGCAACTACCCGCCCACCATCAATCACGCCGAGGAAGCCGCGTTCTGCGCCGACGTGCTGCGCGACATCGTGGGCGAGGCCAACGTCAACGACCACGTGCAACCCACCATGGGCGCGGAAGACTTCGCCTTCATGCTGCAGGAACTGCCGGGCTGTTATGTCTGGATCGGCAACGGCACCGGCGACCATCGCGACAGCGGCCACGGCCTGGGCCCCTGCATGCTGCATAACGGCAGCTACGACTTCAACGACGAACTGCTGCCGCTGGGCGGCACCTACTGGGTCCAGCTGGCGCTCAAGCGCCTGGCCAAGGCCTGACCCTCAAACGCCGTCCGCCGTCCCGACCGCCAGGCACATCGCCAGGAAGCGTTCGGCGGCGCGGGCGGCCGCGTCGGCATGCGGCACCAGGATGCTCAGGGTCCGCGTCAGCGGCCTGGGCAAGAGGCGCAAGGCCGCCAGGGCGCCATCCTCGTGCCGCATCGACATGACCGACACGAAGCCCACGCCCAGTCCGGCCCGCACCGCCTGCTTCACCCCCTCCACGCCGGCCAGCTCCAGGCCCACCGACGGCGCCAGGCCGGCGTCCGCGAAAGCGCGCTCCACCAGCCGGCGCACGCCCGAACCGGGTTCGCGCATGATCAGCGCTGACGCCGCCAGGTCGCGCAGCGTCACCGCCCCTTTTCCCGCCAGCGCGTGGTCCGCGCGCACCACCGCCACCACTTCGTCCTGGCGCCAGGCATGCACGGCCGTGTCCGCGGGCAAGCCCGTAGGCACGTCGCCTTCGATGAACGCCAGATCCAGGGCCGGCAGGCGCTCGACGATCTCACGCGTGTTGCCATCGGACAGATGCAGGCTGACCGCCGGAAAGGCATGGCGGAAATCGGCCACCAGGCTGGGCAGCAGATAGCTGGCGGGGGTGGTGCTGGCGCCCAGGCGCAGATCGCCGGTTTCCAGTCCGCGCCAGGATTCGCGCACCGCCTGCGCCTGCCGGTACACCTGGCGCAACTGGCGGGCCTGCTCGGCCAGGCGCTCACCGGCTTCGGTCAGCGCGATGCCGTGGCCGCTGCGGCGGTACAGGGGTTCGCCGAACCATTCCTGCAACATCCGTAGCTGGCCGGAGACGGCGGGCTGGGACAGGTTCAGCAGCTGCGCGGCGCGGCTGATATTGCCGGCATCGGCCACGCTGGCGAAGGTAAGCAGCTGATCGGGAGTCATGATCGCCTAAATATCAGAATTCCTGATATTACATATCTGAAATAAAGATTTTTCAAATAGTAGGCGGGAAATTAATATTTCGGGAAGTTATTTAGATATGCCTCCCCCAAAAGGCCAGCCATGAGTACATCTACCAGCACCGCCGTCCCCCTCCCCGCCACGCCGACGGCGTCTCCCGCCGCCACACCCTGGCGCGACAAGCTCAACGGCGTGCTGTTCGTCGGCCTGATGGCCGCCGCGGTGATGCAGCTCGCGGACCTGCCCGCCATCCGCCAGCTGGGTTTCTCGCCGCTGGTCGTGGGCATCGTCTGCGGCATGCTCTACGGCAACTTCCTGCGCGGCACCATGCCCGCTGACTGGAGCGCGGGCGTGAATTTCACCGCGCGGCGCCTGCTGCGCATCGCCGTGGCCTTCTACGGCCTGAACATCAGCATCCAGCAGATCGCCGCCGTGGGCCTGCCCGGGCTGGCGGTCTCGGTGGCGGTGGTGGTGGGCACCCTGGTGCTCGGCACGGTGGTGGGCCAGCGTCTGTTGGGCCTGGACCGCGACACCGCCATGCTGACGGCCGCCGGCAGCGCCATCTGCGGCGCCGCCGCCGTGCTGGCCTTCGAACCCACGTTGCGGGCCGCTCCCCACAAGAGCGCGGTGGCCGTGGCCACCGTGGTGCTGTTCGGCACCCTGTCCATGTTCCTGTACCCGGTGCTCTACCACGCGGGCTGGCTGAACTTCGACACCCAGGCCCTGGGCATCTATATCGGCGGCACCATCCATGAAGTGGCCCAGGTCGTCGGCGCGGCCAGCAACGTCGACCCCGCCACCACCGAAGTCGCCACCATCGTGAAGATGACCCGCGTGGCCCTGCTGGTGCCGGTCCTGCTGATCCTGGGCATGTATCTGCGCAGCGCCGCCTCGCATGCCGGCGGCCAGGGCAAAGGCGGCAAGCTGCCGATCCCCTGGTTCGCGGTGGGCTTCCTGGTGCTGGCCATCATCAATTCGCTGAACATCATCCCCGCCGACGCGGTGGCCGCCATCCGCCGCCTGGACGTCTTCGCCCTGACCATGGCCATGACCGCGCTGGGCATCGAAACCCGCTTCGCCCAGATCCGCAAGGCCGGTCCCCGGGTGATGGCGCTGGGCCTGATCCTGTACCTCTGGCTGCTGGTCGGCGGCTACGGCATCGTCAAGCTGGCGTCCTGATCCCCGGCCCGCCGCGCCCAGAGGCGCGGCGGGCTTTGCGCATGCACGCCGCTGTCGCGTTTTTCCTGCATAATCGGCTGGTTCCCTAGCAGTGGAGTCGGCCGCATGACCTCCAGCACCAAAACCCCGTTTACGACTTTGCCCGCCGATCGCGACGCGGTGTTGCGCGTCATGCCGATGCCGGCGGACGCGAATATCCACGGGGACGTCTTTGGCGGCTGGATCATGTCCCAGGTCGACATCGCCGGATCGATCCCCGCCGCGCGCCGCGCCGCCGGGCGCGTGGCCACCGTCGCGGTCAATGCCTTCCAGTTCAAAGAGCCGGTGTTCGTGGGCGATTTGCTCAGTTTCTACGCAGCCATCACCAAGACCGGCACGACCTCGGTCACGGTGTCCGTCGAGGTCTACGCGGAGCGTCAGCGGCTGGACGCCGAGATCGTCAAGGTCACCGAGGCCACGCTGACCTACGTCGCCACCGACGAAGCCCGCCGGCGCCGTCCCCTTCCTACTCTTTGAGCCGTAACGCATGACGCAGTCCGCCGCCGCGCAGAAACCGCCCGCGACGCCCGGCCGCCTCGACCCGGAAGACGCCCAACACGCGCTGGCGGAAGTGCAGGAACGCCTGCGCCGCCAGCAACTGGTCGCCGACCTGGTGCATCGCCAGGAAGAAGGCGACTCCAAGGCCTCGCTGGTCGAGGACCTGGTGCACCGCCAGCACGAAGCCGAACTCAAGACCCTGCTGGACGGCCTGCATCCGGCCGACATCGCCTTCATCCTGGAATCGCTGCCCAAGGACGAACGGCAGGCCATCTGGAAACTGGTCAGCCCCGAGCACGACGCGGACGTGCTGCTGGAAGTCGAAGACTGGGTGCGGGAATCGCTGATCGAGGCGATGGACCGCCAGGACCTGGTTGCCGCCACCGGCAACATGGACGCCGACGAGCTGGCCGACCTGGCGCCCGACTTGCCGCCCGACGTGGTGGCGGAAGTCCAGAAGGGCCTGACCGAAGAGGAACGCGCGCAGCTGCTGGAAGCCATGGGCTATCCAGAAGACAGCGTGGGCGCGATCATGGACTTCGAGATGGTCCGGGTGCGCGAGGACGTGACGCTGGAAGTGGTGCTGCGCTATCTGCGCCGGCTGCACGAACTACCCGACCACACCGACCAGATCTTCGTGGTGGACCGCCAGGACAAGCTGCAAGGCATCCTGCCCCTGTCCAAGCTGCTGGTCAGCGAGCCCGAAACCGAAGTGAGCGCGGTCATGAACTCGGATTTCCTGGCGCTCAACCCGCTGGATTCCGACGCCGATGCCGCCGGCGCCTTCGAACGCTACGACCTGGTTTCTGCGCCGGTCATGGACGACCAAGGCCGCCTGATCGGGCGGGTCACCATTGCCGACGTGGTGGACGTGATGCGCGAAGACTCCCAGGAACAGGCGCTGTCGCGCGCCGGCCTGCAGGAAGAAGACATTTTTGCGCCCGTCGCCACGGCCCTGCGCAACCGCGCCCCCTGGCTGCTGTTCAACCTCTGTACCGCCGCCACGGCGTCCTTCGTGGCCTCCCAGTTCGAGGGCACGGTCAGCCAGATCGTCATCCTGGCGTTCCTGATGTCCATCGTGGCCGGCATCGGCGGCAACTCCGGCAACCAGACCATGACCCTGATCATCCGGGCCCTGGCCATGGGGCGGATCACCGGCCGCAATCTGTGGCAGCTGGTCAAGCGCGAACTCCTCGTCACCCTGATGGTGGGGCTGTGCGGCAGCCTGGTCGCCGCATTGTTCGCCTGGGCGATTTCGCATTCGCTGTCCATCGCGCTGGTGATGATGGCCGCCATGATCTGCAATATGCTGGTCGGCGCGTCGGTGGGCGTGCTGGTGCCGATGGTGCGCGCCCGCTTCGGCAAGGATCCGGCGATGGGCTCGTCGGTGCTCCTGACCTTTGCCACCGATTCGTTGGGGTTCTTCATCTTTCTGGGCCTGGCGACGATTTTCCTGCTGTAGCCCGGATACAACGGTCAAGAAAACCGGCTTCCCTCTGGCGGCGCCCGGTTGACAGCTAGCTGACAGGGTAGATAACGATCGTTCCATTACAGTAATGGAATTGTCATCTCTACCCTTTCTGCATCCACAATGACTGCAAGATTCCGGGCGGCAATTCTTTGCCTGCTGCTCGCCACCTTCGCCGCCACCGCCCAAGCCTGTGACAGCATGCCCTCATGGGCCCAGTCGGCCTGCAACCGCCTTGACCAGATCTGGAACGAGGGCGGCAACGACCTGTACTTCACCGGCTACTCGTGGCACAACCGGGCCACCTACAGCAAAGAGAAGATCGACAGCTTCAACGAGCTGGCCTGGGGCGGCGGCTACGGCCGCAGCATCTACGACGAAGACGGCGACTGGCAGGGCCTGTACGCCATGGCCTTTCTCGATTCGCATAGCAAGGTCGAACCGATCGCCGGCTACGGCTTCCTGAAGATCGGGCGGGTCAGCGAGAACTTTCGCCTGGGCGCGGGCTATACCGTCTTCCTGACGGCGCGCCACGACATCATGAGCTACGTGCCGTTTCCGGGCATCCTGCCGCTGGTGAGCGCGGGCTACAAGGACGCGATGCTATACGCGACCTACATCCCGGGTTCCGCCGGCGCGGGCAACGTGCTGTTCATGTTCGGCCGCTGGAGCTTCTGAAGCGCTCGCAGGCCTCAGAAGGCCTGGCCCAGCCTGCGCACCAGATCGCCCAAGCGCCAGTCGTCGATGCCGTGCGCACGCAGCGCACGCTCGGTCTCCACGACATAGTCCAGGCAAGGCCCCGAATGGCCGACGGCATTGCGCACCGACGCCAGCAGACGATCGTCGCTGAGGCCTGCCGCGTACTCCTGGCAAGCCCGGTTCAACAGGAACACCAGCCCGCGCACCGGCGCGGCTTCGGTATGGCAGGTGAGCCAGCGCGGCGAGTACGCGCCCGTGATCATCTCGCGGCGCCATAGCGCCTGGAATACCGCGGGCACGTCGCAGGCGGCTATCTGGAAAGCCACGCCGCGGCAGCAGCCGCCGCGGTCCAGGCCAAACACCAGGCCGGGATTGTCGGGCGAACCGCGATGATCGTGCGACCACAGACACAGGGACCGGTGGTAGCCGCGCACCGTCGCCAGCCGGCGCTCGCGCCAGGTGAAGCCGGGGTGCCATATCAGGGATCCATAGGCGAACACCCACAGATCGTCGACGCCGTTCCAGCCGACCAGCAGGTCATCCACCGAAAGCGCGCGCCGCGAAGTTTCCGTACCGGCGCAGCCGGCGGGTACTGCCAACGACATAGGGTCCTCTGATATCCCGATTCATCCCATAATGGGAGTGGGGATATCCTACGCCGTAGCCCGCGCAAAAGAATTGCGTGATGGAGGCCGGCCGGCGGGCCGAATGGAATTTGCATCCCCGGCAGCCCCCGCCATGGAAAAAAAATTGCGCGCGCCCGCCTACACCGCGTCCAGCGGCAATTCGGTGGTGCTTTTGATGACTTCCATCGAGAAGCTGGCGCTGACGTCCAGCAGGTCCACGGCACCGATCAGGCGGCGGTAGAAGCGGTCATAGGCCGCCATGTCCTCGACCACGACCTTGAGCAGATAATCGACGTCACCCGCCATGCGGTGGAACTCCACCACGTTGGGCAGGGCCATCACGGCGTTAATCAGGCTCTGGGTCCATTTTTCGTTGTGCTGGCTGGTCTTGATGGACACGAAGACCGTCAGGTTCAGGCCCAGCGCGCAGGGATCCAGCAAGATGGCATTGCGGGCGATGACGCCGTCATCCTTCAGCTTCTGGATGCGGCGCCAGCAGGGCGTGACGGACAGGTGCACCTGCTCGGCGATTTCGGCGACCGAACAGGTGGCGTCCTTCTGCAGCAAGGCCAGTATCTTGATGTCCGTCTGGTCCATGGGTTTCCTCGGCTGGATCGGCCCCAATGTTGCCTGTTCCGCCTGCCCGCGTCCAGCTTGCGCCCGCCGGGCGCCGGACTTCAGTAGGTCCCGGGGTAGCCGCCGCCGTCGATCAGGATGTTCTGCGCCGTCATGTAGCCGGCCTGCGCGGAACAGACATAGGCGCATAGCGCGCCCAGCTCCTCGGGCTGGCCGTAGCGGCCGGCTGGATTCGCGCGTCCGCGCTCGTCCCAGAGCTGCTCGAAGCTCTTGCCGCCGGACTGATCCAGCATGCCTTGTATGTGCCTGACCTGCGCATCCGTGGCGAAGGCGCCGGGCAGCAGGTTGTTGATGGTGACGTTGTGGCGCACGGTCTGCCGCGCGAGTCCGCTGACGAAGCCGATCAGGCCCGAACGCGCGCCATTGGACAGGCCAAGCTCGGCATGCGGCGCCTTGACGCTGCGCGACACGATGTTCACGATGCGCCCGAAGCGCCGCTCCATCATCCCGTCCACCACCCGGCGGATCATGTCGATGGGGCCCAGCATCATGGCGTCCAGCGCGGCGATCCAGTCGTCATGGCTCCAGTTGCGGAAGTCGCCCGGCAGCGGGCCGTCCGCGTTGTTGATCAGGATGTCGGGATGCGGACAGGCGGCCATGGCCGCGTCCCGGCCCGGCGCCTGCGTCAGGTCGGCCGACACCCAGCCCACCCCGATTCCGGTTTCATGCGATATCTCGGCCGCGGCCTGCTCCAGCGTGGCCGGGTTGCGGGCGGCTATCGTGACCGCCACGCCTTCCCGTGCCAATTGCAGAGCGCACGCCCGACCCATGCCGCGGCTGCCGCCGAATACCAGTGCCGTCTTGCCGCCGATCCCCAGATCCATGCCCGACTCTCCTGTCATTGCGCTTTGGCGGAGCACTCCGCCAAAGCGGACCAGTATAGGACTGCTGTATCAGCCCATCCACTGGCTGACCGGCGCCGCCGCATCCTGCAAGGGCTGCGCCACCACGTCGATCAGCGCCGGGCCGTCATGCTCCATTGCCGCCTTGATGGCGGCGTCCAGCTTGGCCGGATCCTCCACGCGCCAGGCCTTGACGCCATAGGCTTCGGCGATGCGGGCATGGTCGGTGCGGTTGAAGTCCACGCTGTAGTAGCGCTTGTCGTAGCCCGCCTTCTGGCTGGCCTTGATCCAGCCATAGACCGAGTTGGAGAACACCACCATCAGCAGCGGCGCCTTGTGCCGCACAATGGTTTCCAGTTCGCCCACGGTGAAGCCGAAGCTGCCGTCGCCCATCACCGACACGCACTTGGACTGCGGCCGGCCGACCCAGGCGCCCAGCGCGGCCGACATGGAGAAGCCCAGCGCGCCATGCGCGCGGTTGGTGATGAAATGACGGCCGGGGCGCGACACGTCGTAGTAGGCGGAGAAATACGGGCAAGGCGTGCCGGGGTCGGCGCAGACCACCGCGTCGTCCGGCAGCAGGCGGTTCAGGGACTGCACCACGCGCTCCGGGCGGATGGGTGCGTCCAGGCTGTGGGCCAGCGGCTCCAGCTGCGCCCGGCGAGCCTCCTTGGCGCGGCCAGCCAGCACCGCGCCGTCGGCGGCATCCGCGGGACGGTGCGCCAGGCGGGCCGCGACCTCCACGCCCAGGGCCTCCAGCGCCAGCTTGGCGTCGCCCACCATGCCGACTTCGGTCAGGTAGTTGGCGCCGATCACCATGGGATCGATGTCGATATGCAGGATGGGCACGTCGCGGTTCGGAAAGCGCCAGTGCTCGGTGGAGGTCGAACCGGCGCGGCAGCCGACGAACAGCACCACGTCGGCCGCGGCCACCACGTCGCGCGTCGCCATCACACCGCCGTTGGAGCCGACCACGCCCGCGTTCAAGGGATGGTTGTCGGCCAGGCTGCCCTGCCCGCTCACGGTCACGCAGACCGCGGCCTTGAGCGATTCGGCCAATTCCTGCAAGGCGCCGCTGGCGCCGGCGATGACCACGCCGCCGCCGCAGATGATCACCGGCGCCCGCGCGCTGACCAGCCGCTGCGCGGCGCGCGCGACATCCAGCGGATCCGGCGCATAGCGCATGGCCGGGAACCGTCCGTGCTCGGGCTGGGCCCAGACATCGGACGCCTCCACCTGCTGCTTCATCACGTCATACGGAAAGCACAGATGGGCGGCGCCGGGCTTGCCGGTCGTCATGGCGCGGAAGGCGGCGCGCACCATACCGGGAATCTGATCCGCGCGGTCGATGGTGCGGTTCCATTTGGTCAGCGGACGGTACAGCGCTTCCTGGTCCAGTTCGGTCAGCGGATACTTGCCGCGCGAGCCCACCGCCACGTCCGAGGTAATGCCCAGCACCGGGATCGACGATTCGTTGGCCTCCACCAGGCCGGGCAGCAGATAGGTTGCGCCGCCGCCGCTGGGGCCTTCGCACACGCCGACCTTGCCGGTCACGCGGGCATAGGCGTCCGCCATGTAGCCGGCGCTGCGCTCATCGCGCGTCAGGATGTGCTGCATGCCGTGGTCCAGCCGGTACAGCGCGTCGTAGAACGGCAGGCTGGTATCGCCGCACAGGCCGAATATGTGCTTGACGCCGTTGTGCTGCAGCATGCGCACCATGGCTTCGGCGCCGGTCATGTTTTCCATGTCATCTCCACTTGTGTTGCACGCGCCGCGGCCGGGCGGCACTCCGCCGGCCGCGCGTGGTTCAGTTGTCCAGATTGATGTTGCTGCTCTTGATGAAGGCGCTCCAGCGGTCGTATTCCGACTTCACGTAGGCGTCCAGCGCCGGACCGTCGGAGGCCACGATCTCGAAGCCCGCGTCCGTGACCTTCTTGCGGATTTCCGGATCGGCCAGCACGGCCTTGAAATCAGCGGTCAGCTTTTTTACCGTTGCGTCCGGCGTGCCCTTGGGCGCAAACATGCCGCTCCAGGAATAGGCGACAAAGCCCGGGAAGCCGGATTCCGCCACCGTCGGCACATTGGGCAGATCGGCCAGGCGCTTGTCGCCCGCCACCGCCAGCGGCTTGATCTTGCCGGCCTGGATCTGGCCGCGCAGGGCGGCGAAGCTCAACCAGGTCATGCTGGCCTGTCCGCCCACCACCGCCTGGATGGCCGGTCCGCCGCCGCCGTACGGCACATGCAGCAGTTCGACCTTCGACAGGCGCTTGAGCTCTTCGGGCGCCAAATGGTTCAACGAGCCCACGCCGGTCGAGGCGTAGTTGAACTTGTTGGGCGGCTGCTTGGCCGCGGCGGCGAGGAATTCCTTCAGGTTATCCCCAGGCACGCTGGGATTGGCGCCCAGCACCAGCGGGAAGCGCACCGTCTGCGAAATGGCGACAAAGTCCTTGAACGTGTCGTAGGGCAGCTTGGGCTTCACGGCGGGATTGATGCCGTGGTTGTCGAAGCTGACCAGCAAGGTGTTGCCGTCGGGTTCGGCGCGCGCCACGAAGGCGGTGGCGATCTGGCTGGCCGCCCCCGGCCGGTTTTCGACCACCACCGCGCGGCCGCCCAATTGCTGCGACAGGCGCGGCTGCAGAATGCGCGCCAGGATGTCGGTACTGCCTCCAGGGGGATACGGCACGACCAGTATCAGCGGCCGTTCCTCTGCGGCGGTAGCCGGCGACGTGACGAAAGCACCTGCCGTGGCGGACAACATGCATAGCGCAGCCAGTCCGCGCTTGATCCCGTGATTCATAGATTTTCCCCTGCTTGTATGGTGTTGGCCGGCGCTGCCGTGGCGGGTTCGACCTGGTCCCGCATGTAGATCGTGGAAAAACCGGTGCGTATGACGTCGGTGATCTGATCCAGGCGGCGGCCGATATGCGCGCCCATCAGGTCCGGCAAGGCAGCGATGTCGCGCCGTTCCAGCGCCTCGACGATGCGAAGGTGCTCGCTCTGCGTGTGGCTGCGACGCCCCTGCTGCATGTCGATCCAGCGCACGAAGTGGATGCGGGCGTTGACGCTTTCCAGCGCGCGCACGAACTCCTCGTTGCGCGAGTAGCGCGCCAGCGTCAGATGGAAAGCCTCATCGAGTTCCAGCAGGCGGGTGGCGTCGCTGTCCTCGGGCAGGTCGCGGGACCGCTCGACGAACTCCCGCAGGCTGGCCAGCTCTTCGTCGCTGGCGCGCTCGCAGGCCGCGCGCACGATGCCCGCCTCCAGCACGGCGCGGTACTCGTAGAGACTGTGAATCTGCTTGGCGTCGAGCAGGCGGGCAATGAAACCGCGATTGACCGAGCGGGTCAGGAAGCCCTCGACCATCAGCTGGTTCAGGACTTCGCGCAGCGGCGTGCGGCTGACGTTCAGCCTGCGGGCCAACTCCACCTCGTTGATGCGTTCGCCCGGTTTGAAGTCAAAGCGCACTGCCATCGCCTTGACCGCGTTATACAGCTCCGCCTGCGCTTCCTTGGTGCGCGCCGCGGGCCGGATTGCGATTGAGGATTGGGTCATGCCTGCTCACCTGCGCTCGGTTGGATGGCCGGGAATGAAATGCATACTAAAGTGCATACAGTTGGCGCAACAACCCGGGTTTCCCCGGACGCTGGCTACTGCAAGCCCGTAATCGCCCGGCAATCCTATCTTTAGCTTTTGCACTAAACAGCGAATACCGCTAGGCAGGAAAATATCTGATAGGTAGATCAGATGGTTCTCATTTTCCAAATTAAGTGAAACTACTAGCATGGATGCTTCATTCATTCGTCTCGCTGCGTCGCACTATTCGGATGACGGCGCATTGCTCTCGCGAGGCACGAACAACTTCTTCGAAGTGCATCAACCATGGAAACTCATTCGGCATGACTCAGCTCCTGTACCGGCGGGCGTGCTGCGCACGCGCAACGCGAGATGTTGAATAGATGACATGAGCAGGAGCACAGCAGATCTTGTCGGATATTGGCGATGACGGCACTTCAATAGTGCTGCCTTACGGCGCAAACACCATATTGCGAAGCTGGCTTCATCGGGGGCCCGACCACTGTCCGTGCCGAACGGCGGCAGGCAGGCCCTGAGGTAGGCATTGAATCGCTGGCACACCCGGCTCTTTGATTTCAAGCGAGGTTAGATGCAAACAAGAACACCGGCCCATGCCGCCGCTTATGCCCGCTACTGGCGAAACTCGCTGTCCGACGCAGAGCTTGGAAAGGGAGCGTTGTCCAAGCGCCATGCCGAGGCGCTCGAGCCTTTCCAATGGCGCAATGGCAAACCTGGGCTGATCGACGAGAGTGTTGTCAAAACCTGCTTTGCCGATGAGCCGGAGGATGTCGTCACCGTCGAGTTGCTGATTCGGCCCTTCGTCTACAGGCGGCGGGTCGAACACGGGGTGTCCAAATCCGATGGGCTGCCGGAAGTCCTGACCCCCTTGACCACCCCAGTCGCGCTCGCGCGCGACGGCCGGCTGTTCCCGCTGCCCGGAACGGTCGTACCCCGCGACCTGCTGGAGCCGCAGGATAAGAACATCTACACCATTGGCGAATTGGCGGAACTCGATCAGTTCCTGACCGAGAGTGGAGTTCCTGGTGCAGAAGACCTGCCTGCCGCCTTGGAGGATGCAAACGAGGAAGCCTTTGTTCAGCTGTGGACGGACTACCTGGCCGGATCTAACGCGCTGCTTGGGCAAGTCTGCCCCGATTGGCCCGAGTCGGGGCAAGCCGATTTCGCGAGGATGGACTATGGCTTCTGGGAGAAGTCGACATCGATCCGCGGCTTCAGCTACCACATACGTCAGCTGTACGACCATATGCGGAGCTCCGCCCCTACGGTGCCACTGTTCGAGCGGTTCGCCAGTGAGAGCGAACTGGAAGTCGAGCCGCGCCTTCCGGCCAACGGGCAGTTCGCCGAGCGCTTGGCACATTCCAGCGACAAATACCCGCTGGCACCGTCGCAGAGGGAGGCTCTGAGTCATTTCTTGGCTGGGAAGCATGGCGACATTCTCGCCGTGAACGGGCCGCCTGGCACCGGCAAGACGACCCTGGTGCTGTCGGTTGTCGCTACGCTCTGGGCCAAGGCCGCGCTTAACGACGACGCTCCTCCCGTGATCTTGGCAACTTCGACCAACAACCAGGCGGTAACCAACATTCTCGACGCGTTCGAAGATGAGTTTGCCAAAGGCAGTGGCCCGTTCGCCGATCGCTGGCTACCGGACATCAAGAGCTATGGTGCTTACTTTCCATCGAAGGCGGCCGCGGAAAAGCTCCCTCCTGGCAAATATCAACTCAAGGAATTCTTCGAAGCTGTCGAATCCGAGGAGTACATCGAGCGGGCCCGGGTCAACTACCTTGACGCGGCGAATCTGGCCCTGCCTGAACTCGAATCCTTGGACGTCGACAGCGTCATCGCCGCCCTGCGGCGACGGCTGGGGGAGCACGCGGCCTCCCTGGCAAGACTGGGAAGTGCCTGGACGGACTGCGAGACCATTCGGCAACAGTTGGTGAAAATTGCCAGTGCTTCACCGCAGGAGATGGAGCTAAGACTACACCAGGCGAAGAACGATTTTGCCGCGGCAGAAGCGGTGCGCGCAGCCTGGCTTCGGTTTCTTGCCGAGGAACACTGGCTGAAGAGCCTGCTTGGGTTCTTGCCTGGAATTCATCGCTCCAGAATGGCCGCAGCGCAGTACCACATTCTGCAGCACTGGCCTGGCGACGCACCAACCGAGCGCTGGAGAACCCTGGACGACATCGGCTCCGACGTGACGGCGTTGTTCAATCGGACAAAGAAAGCCCGCGACGAAGCGCAAAAGCTGACGATGAACTACGGTCTCGTCGTACAGAATCTGGCGGACGCGGAGGCTCGGTGGCGTGATTTACTGACCAAGCTGGGCTTCGAGGGAGATGTACACCAAGCCACCTTGCCAGATGTCGACAACTGGAGTGACCGCTCTGTGCGCTTTCCGATCTTCCAATTGGCGGTTCACTATTGGGAGGGCCGCTGGCTATCGGCCATTTCTGCTCTGGGCGATCTGCAGTCGGAGAAGAGAAAGAACGGCCGGGCTGCGATGGAAAAGCGCTGGCAGCGCCGAATGATGCTAACGCCTTGCGTGGTGATGACCTGCTTCAGACTGCCTGCAGAGATGAAGACAAGCAAGGCCACGGCAGGTGGTTTTGTTGACAACTACCTCTATGATTTTGCCGACCTGCTGATCGTGGACGAGGCAGGCCAGGTGCTCCCGGAAGTAGCCGGCGCATCATTCGCTCTGGCCAGGCAGGGACTCGTCATCGGCGATACGCTGCAGATTCCGCCTATCTGGTCCATTCCCCGCGCGGTCGACGTTGGGAATCTGCACGAGGCAGGTCTGCTCGATCGCGCGGGCGATACGGCGGCGGCCTACGAGCTGCTTGCCACCAAGGGCAAGTTGGCCGCGTCCGGCAGCGTAATGCGTGTCGCGCAGGTTGCCAGCCGTTGGCACTCTGCGCCTGATATGGCCCGGGGCATGTTCTTGTCGGAGCATCGGCGTTGCTTCGACGAAATCATCAGCTACAGCAACCGCTTGTGCTATCACGGCAAGCTCATTCCCATGCGAGGGCTGCGGCTGCGGCGCTCGCCCGAGGAGGAGCAGGCGCTGCCATTGCCGTCCATGGGCTATCTGCACATCGATGGCATTGCAGTGAAGGGGAATGGCGGCAGCCGCTGCAATCAGCTGGAGGCCGACACCATCGCCGCGTGGCTTGCTGAGCATCGGGAACGGCTGGAGGCTCGCTATGGCAAACCTCTAAGTCAAGTCGTTGGGGTCATATCTCCCTTTGCTGGACAGGTTCGCGCCATCCGCCAGGCTTGCCAGCAAAGAGGCATTGCTGTTGAGGGTGATGATGGACTGACAATTGGCACGGTCCACGCCTTGCAAGGCGCCGCGCGCCCCGTAGTTCTGTTTTCGCCGGTCTACTCCAAGCACGCGGACGGTCAATTCATCGACAAGGACCCCAGCCTGCTGAACGTCGCTGTATCGCGTGCGAAGGACGCGTTCCTGGTGTTCGGCGATATGGATGTACTGTCCCTGGCGGCATCGACGACCCCGCGAGGTCTACTTGCCGATATGCTGTTTGCCGAGGGGACGAACGCCCTGGAATTCGCAACACCAGCCCGAGCGGACCTGACAACAGTGGGTACTTCGTTGCAGCAATTGCTGGATGCCCCTGAACACGATCCCTACCTAAAGATGGTTCTGCAGAATGCCAAGCTGGAGGTGCATATCGTCACGCCTTGGATCCGGCCAGGCTGCATGGAGGAAGCCGGTGCGCTCGAAGCCATGGCAGACGCAGTCCGGCGTGGCGTTCAAGTGAAGGTGTATGCGGATGGCTTTTCCAATACGCACGACCAGGATTCCAGCAGGCGAAAAGTGAAGCAACTGGACTTTGATCAGCAATTGGCGAAGCTAAGCCAACATGGCGTCGAGCCGGTGGTGGTGAACCGAGTGCATAGCAAGCTTGTGATCGCGGACGGCACCTACTATTGCGTCGGGTCATTCAACTGGTTCAGCGCGCAGCGCGACCCTCGATATGCTCGCTCGGAATCGTCGCTCGCATATCTGGGCTCTGGGCTGAAAAAGGAAATTGAGGTCCAGCTGCAGAACCTGTCGCGCCGCGCGGTGATCAGGCGCCCAGCAGAGCGGGCATGAGTACCGCATCCCTGGATCATCTAGACGCGCAGCAACTGCGTGCGTTGGCCGAATGCCCGATGGGCGAAGCGTCCCACGCACGAAGCACCGTTGACTGCGCGTGATGCCCAGATCGCGGCCTACGGGGCACAGGTCGTGCTGTACGACGCCTGATCGGCACATGCGAGACGAAAAAAAAAGCCCGCAACGCGGAACGTTGCGGGCAGTTTGTTCTTGCGGCGGCGCCTGCCGCCTGGCGCTTACAGGCCGGTATCCAGCGTGTAGTGGGCGCCGTCCTTGTTTTCCAGGGTCAGCGTCGAAAGCGTGGGTCCCGCCGCCGCATCCTGGCTCACATGGATGCGCAGATTCGCCAGCGGCACGTCCCAGCCGCCGCTTGCGGCTTCGGCGTCCACGCCGGCCACCAGCGCCAGCTGCTGTGCGACCGCGCGCGCATCCTGCGCCCGGGCATCGATGCGCACCAGGCTGCGGGCGCCGTTGGGGTGCGCCATGAGTTCAGGCGACCACACGCACTCGGGCGTCAGATGGCGGCAGAAATACATGCGGATGCCGGGCAAGGGCTGCTCGGCGAAGCGCACGGTATGGAAACGGGCCTGGACTTCCTGGCCGTCCAGCATGGCGGGACGGCTCAGTTCCTGGACCGGGTTGACGGCAAACCCAGCGGCCAGCAGGCGCTCGCGAGTGGCTTCGGCATCATAGGTGCGGAACACCAGCGCTTCCAGCCCAAATGGCGAATCGGCGATTTCCTTGCGGGCGGGCGGCGCGCCGGGCGGCCAGCCCAGCAGTTCGACATACGTGCCTTCCAGCACGATCAGCCGGTTGCACGACCCCAGGTTGTGCACCGCCTTGTCGCTGAGGTGGAACCCCTGGCGTTCGAAATGCGGGGCCAGCGCATCCAGCCGGTCGCGCACCATGACCACGGCATGGTCGAATTCAGTGCGGCCGACGGAATGCAGCATGATGGCTCCTGGATCAGACGAGCTTGCCGTGGCACTGCTTGTACTTCTTGCCGCTGCCGCAAGGGCACGGGTCGTTGCGGCCGACCTTGGGCAAGGCATTGCGCACGGGCTGGGCGCCGCCTTCCGGTTCGGACTGGGCCAGCGCTTCGTCGTAATCGGAATGGTGATACTGCACGTTCTGCACGTGCGGCTGCGCCGCTTCGGCCTCGGCCTGTTCGACCTGTTCCTGCGACTGCACGCGCACCGTCATCAGCACCCGGACCACGTCGTCGCGGATGCGGTCCAGCATGCCCGAGAACAGTTCGAAGGCTTCGCGCTTGTACTCCTGCTTGGGATTCTTCTGCGCATAGCCGCGCAGATGGATGCCCTGGCGCAGGTAATCCAGCGCCGACAGGTGCTCGCGCCAATGCGTGTCGATCGCCTGCAGCATGATCGAACGCTCGAACTGCGACCACGATTCCGTGCCCACCTGGTCGACCTTGGCCTGGTAGGCGTCGCGCGCCGCGCCAACAACACGCTCGCGCAGGTCGTCGTCGGTCAGGCTGGCTTCCTTTTCCAGCATTTCGGTCAGCGGCAACTGCACGTGCCAGTCGGCTTCCAGCGCCTTTTGCAGCGCCGGCACGTCCCACTGTTCTTCCACCGATTCCGGCGGCACGTAGGTGTTGACCATCTCGGCCACGGCGGCATCGCGCAGGTTCTGCACGGTGGCGCCCACGCTGGCGGCTTCCAGCACGTCATTGCGCTGCGAATACAGCACCTTGCGCTGGTCGTTGGCGACGTCGTCGTACTCCAGCAATTGCTTACGGATGTCGAAGTTGCGGCCTTCCACCTTGCGCTGCGCGGTCTCGATCGAACGCGTCACCATGCCGGCCTCGATGGGCTCGCCCTCGGGCAGCTTCAGGCGTTCCATGATGGCGCGCACGCGGTCGCCCGCGAAGATGCGCATCAGCGAGTCTTCCAGCGACAAATAGAAGCGCGACGAGCCCGGATCGCCCTGGCGGCCGGCACGGCCGCGCAACTGGTTGTCGATACGGCGCGATTCGTGGCGTTCGGTGCCGATGATGCGCAGGCCGCCGGCGGCCTTGACCTGCTCGTTCAGCGGCTTCCAGTCGGCGCGCACCTTCGCGATGCGGGCGTCCTTTTCGGCTTCGGACAGCGACTCGTCGGCGCGGATCAGGTCGACCTGCTTGTCGACGCTGCCGCCCAGCACGATGTCGGTGCCGCGGCCCGCCATGTTGGTGGCGATGGTGATGTGGCCAGGCTTGCCGGCTTCGGCGACGATCTCGGCTTCGCGGGCGTGCTGCTTGGCGTTCAGCACTTCGTGCGGCAGCTTGGCCTTCTTCAGCAGGCCCGACAGCAGCTCGGAGTTTTCGATGCTGGTGGTACCCACCAGCACCGGCTGGCCGCGTTCGTGGCAGTCGCGGATGTCTTCGAGAATGGCGTTGTACTTTTCGCCGTCGGTCTTGAAGACCTGGTCGTTCTGATCCTTGCGGACCATGGGCTTGTTGGTCGGGATGATGACCGTTTCGAGCCCGTAGATTTCCTGGAATTCGTAGGCTTCCGTATCGGCCGTGCCGGTCATGCCGGACAGCTTTTCGTACATGCGGAAGTAGTTCTGGAACGTGATCGACGCCAGCGTCTGGTTCTCGTGCTGGATCTTCACGCCTTCCTTGGCCTCGACCGCCTGGTGCAGGCCATCGGACCAGCGGCGGCCCACCATCAGGCGGCCGGTGAATTCGTCGACGATCACCACTTCGCCGTCCTGCACCACGTACTGCTGGTCGCGGAAGAACAGCGTGTTGGCGCGCAGCGCCACCATCAGGTGGTGCATCAGCGCGATATGGCGCGGGTCGTACAGCGATTCGCCCTCGGGCAGGATACCCAGGCGCGACAGGATGCCTTCGGCGTTCTCGTGCCCGGCTTCGGACAGGTAGACCTGCTGGCTCTTTTCGTCGACCCAGTAGTCGCCTTCGGGTTCCGGCTCCTGCGGCTTGGGCTCGTGGGCCATGCGCTTGAGCAGCGGCGGCACCGCATTCATGCGGACGTAGAGTTCGGTGTGGTCTTCGGCCTGGCCGGAGATGATCAGCGGCGTGCGAGCTTCGTCGATCAGGATCGAGTCCACTTCGTCGACGATGGCGTAGAACAGCCCGCGCTGGCGACGGTCTTCAACACGGTATTCCATGTTGTCGCGCAGGTAGTCGAAGCCGAATTCGTTGTTGGTGCCGTAGGTGATGTCGGCGAGGTAAGCCGCCTTCTTTTCCTCGTTGGGCTGCTGCGGCACCACCACGCCCGTGCTCAAGCCCAGGAAGTGGTACAGGCGTCCCATCCATTCGGCGTCGCGGCGGGCCAGGTAGTCGTTCACCGTGACCACGTGCACGCCCTTGCCGGCGATCGCATTCAGGTAGACCGGCAAGGTCGCCATGAGCGTCTTGCCTTCGCCCGTGCGCATTTCGGCGATCTTGCCGCTGTGCAGGGCGATGCCGCCCAGCATCTGCACGTCGAAGTGGCGCATGCCGAACACCCGCTTGCCCGCTTCGCGCACAACCGCGAACGCTTCGGGCAGCAGATCGTCCAGGGATGTGCCCTGGGCGTGGCGGGAACGGAATTCCTCGGTTTTGGCCGCCAGCTCCGCATCGGAGAGCGCGGAGATCTTGGGTTCGAGCCCATTGATCTGGGTTACCAGCTTGCGATACTGCTTAAGCAGCCGGTCGTTGCGGCTGCCTATGAGTTTTTTGAGCAGAGAAACCATGCGTATGTCGGCCGCACGAGCCACGCCGCGCCCGCAAAAGGCCGGAGCAGCGTCACCCGTGACTTGATGTTATTGGTTGAGCGGGGGTCCGCTGGAAAACGAACCAGTTTAACGCACCTGGAGCGCAATAGCCTGAACCTATGGACAGGGTAGCACTGCCGGCCGGTTTGACCGGCGCGGACCGCCCAGGTTCACTGCCCGGCGTGGGCCACCGCGGAAGGCGGCGCGGTCTGATGCGGTCCCAGGAACAGGCGCGGGTCCAGCGGCTGCCCGGCCAAGCGGACCTCGAAGTGCAGATGCGGGCCGGTGGAACGGCCGGAACTGCCTACGCGGGCCACCTGCTGGCCGCGTTCGACCAGTTGCCCCTGCTTCACCATCAGGGAGGAAGCGTGGGCATAACGGGTGATCAAACCGTCCCCATGATCGATCTCGACCATATTGCCGTAGCCCGGCTGGAACTTGGACTCCAGCACCACCCCGCCCGAGGCCGCGAGGATGGGCGTACCCGGAGGCGCGGCGAAGTCCAGGCCCTCGTGCATGGCGCTGCGGCCGGTCACGGGGTTGCGGCGCCAACCGTACGAGGAACTGAGATAGGGGTAATCGGTGATGGGCATGGCGGTCGGCATGCGCGCCTGGTCCGCCGACCGCTTGGTCAGCGCCGCGTCCAGCAGCTTCAGATTGTCCGACTGCTGGGCCAGCCTGGCCTGGATCTCGTCGAGCTGGCGGCCTAGCGCCTCGGCCGAGGCCGCGCTGGGCGGCGGGTGGTCGGTGAACAGATCGTCCATGACCTGGGTGGCTTCGGGCTGGGTCAGCGCCTCGGGCTGCGCCACGGCCAGTTGCTTGGCCAACTCGGGATCGGTGTAAGCCACGCCGGCCACCTTGGCCACGCGCTGGCCCAGGCCGTCGATGCTTACCAGCTTGGCCTGCAGCGCCCCCACCTTGGCGGCCAGCAGATTCATGTTTCCGCGCAGGAAATCGGCGTCGCGCCCGGGTTGGCCCGCCAGCGGCCAGCCCACGGTATGTACGGCCGGCAGGATCGGAGTAAGGTATCGTTGTAACGCGGCGCCAAAGATGGCGGCCGTGATCAAGGCGCCCCCCAGAAACAGCGCGAGGCGCGCGCCGCCCAGGGTGAAATGCCCGTCCCGCCCGTCGCGGGCGTGCATAATCACGATTTTCAAGGTTTGCTTCCTAATTCTTAGAGCCGGCATGAATAGACCCACTTCATACCGTCAACGTTCCAGTTCCAGCCGGCGGAAAGAAGATACCGCCCTGGGATGGCTGGGTCATGACATGCGGGGCGCCGGCGTTCTGGCGACCGCCCGCAAGCACTTGCAAATCCAGTACGCGGTGGCGGCGGTTCTGCCCGCCCCGCTGGGCGCCGTATGCCAGGTGGGCAAGCTGGAAAACCAGTGCCTGCACCTGGTGGTGCCGAGTGCCGCGCATGCGGCCAAGATGCGTCAATTGGCACCGCGCATCGCGCGGACCTTGGCAGACCAAGGCTGGAACCTTAACGAAATCGCCGTCAAGGTACAAGCGGGTTTGCCCAAACCTGGCGCCCGCCAGCCGCGCCCTCCCAAAGAGGCGCAACCACTGGGCGACACCGCCCTGGGCGCGTTCGAGACCCTGCACGACAACCTGCGGCCAGGCCCTCTGGCCGACGCGGTCGCCAAGCTGCTGAAGCACCACAAGAGTAGCTGAAGCCAGCCGGGTTGTCCGTGATCCGGGCCTCCCGGAAACGAAGCGAAACCAAGTTCTCGGACGGATCCATCCTATGGTTTGCCGCCGGTTTGCGCCTAAAGCGCTAGAGGATGACGGCCGTCACATCCTCTGGGAGTCCTCAGGGACCTAGCCGCGCAAGATGATAGCGCGGACGTCGCGGAGCCGGCTTTGCCGGTCCGCAGACGTCGCCCCTGGAGGGGGCCCGCGTCAGCGGGTAGGGAGTGGGCCTGGCTCTAGGCCAGCTGCCACTCTTGGCGGAACGCCTGTGGCGCTTCAGCCTGCGATTCGTAGGTAATCAGTTCCCAGGCGTCGCGCTGCTCCAGCAGCGCACGGGCCAGCTGGTTGTTCAGGCCGTGGCCCGACTTGCACGCGACGTAGCGCGCCACCAGGGGCTTGCCCAGCAGATACAGGTCGCCGATGGCGTCCAGGATCTTGTGTTTTACAAATTCGTCGTCGTAGCGCAGTCCGTCGCTATTGAGCACGCGGTACTCGTCCATGACGATGGCGTTGTCCAGGCTGCCGCCGCGGGCCAGGCCCATGGAGCGCAAGGCCTCGACTTCATTGACGAAACCGAAGGTGCGCGCGCGAGCGATTTCACGCACATACGAGTGCGTAGCGAAATCGATCTCGGCAAAATTGGCCGTGGAGTCGATGGCAGGGTGGCGGAAATCGATCGAGAACGCCAGCGCGTAGCCCTCATGGGGTTCGAGACGGGCCCATTTCTCGTTGCGGCCTTCGCCTTCGCGCACTTCCACCGGCTTCAACACGCGGATGAATTGCTTGGGCGCGTTCTGTTCAACGATGCCTGCCGAGCGCAGCAGATAGACAAACGTGGCCGCACTGCCGTCCATGATGGGGACTTCTTCGGCAGTGAGGTCGATATGCAGGTTGTCGATACCCAGGCCGGCCAGCGCCGACATCAGGTGTTCCACCGTGGACACGCGGACATTGCCCTGCTGCAACACCGATGCCATGCGCGTATCGCCCACGCCGGTGGCCTGCGCGGGCAGATCCACGACCTGCGGCAGATCGACGCGATGGAACACGATGCCCGTATTCGGTTGTGCCGGGCGCAAGGTGAGCTCGACCCGCCGTCCGGAGTGGACGCCGACGCCTGTCGTGCGGACGAGATTCTGAATGCTGCGCTGTCGGAACATGAGACTTGGGTGTTTTGAGCCAGGAAGCCGGCAAGAAGACAAGCAGATTGCCGGCGTAACTGACGTATTGTAACTCTGTCCGATCCCTGGCGCCATTTGGCGTCCGGATCGACCGATACCTCCGTCCCTTATTGAAACCGTGCAAGGGAAACACGGACCGCTCTGCCTCCGGCTTGCCTGTGGGGACAGGCAGGCCGGAGATGAGGGAGTGCAATTAGAGCCAGAAATCGGCTCCTAGGTTCAATCCGCTTGCTTGCGCAGGAATGCCGGGATGTCGAAATGATCCATGCCCGAGCTTTCCAGAGCACGCACCTGGGCCGACGCCTGGCTGCGCGGGTTGCGCATGACAGACGGCATGTCCAGGTTGCGGTAATCGCCTTGACCGCCAGCCGGCATCGTGCCCATGGGCATGTTGTCGGTGCCGGTACGCAGCACTTCAGCGGTGTTCTGCACCAGCTGCGGACGCGCTTGCGCACGGCCCAGGCCAGTTGCCACCACGGTCACGCGCAGGTTTTCGCCCATGGATTCGTCGTAGGCGGTGCCGAAGATCACGGTCGCGTCGTCCGAAGCGTAGCTGCGGATCGTTTCCATGATTTCGCGCGTTTCGCGCATCTTCAGCGAGCGGCTGGCGGTAATGTTGACCAGCACGCCGCGAGCGCCGTTCAGGTCCACGCCTTCCAGCAGCGGGCAAGCAATGGCGTGCTCGGCGGCCACGCGGGCGCGGTCCGCACCCGAAGCCGACGCCGTGCCCATCATGGCCTGGCCCTGCTCGCCCATGATCGTCTTGACGTCTTCGAAGTCGACGTTGACGTTGCCTTCGACGTTGATGATTTCGGCGATGCCCGCGCAAGCGTTGTGCAGGATGTCGTCGGCCGAACGGAAGCAGTCTTCCTGCGTCGCGTCCTCGTCCATCAGTTCATAGAGGTTCTCGTTGAGCACCACGATGAGCGAATGCACGTGCTTGGCCAGTTCCGAGATACCGTCCTCGGCCATCTTCAGGCGCTTGTTGCCTTCGAAGGTGAAAGGCTTGGTGACCACGCCCACCGTCAGAATGCCCAGTTCCTTCGCGACTTCGGCCACGACCGGACCTGCGCCGGTGCCGGTGCCACCACCCATGCCGGCGGTGATGAAGACCATATGCGCGCCATTCAGCGCGGCACGGATCTCCTCGCGCGCGGTTTCAGCCGACGCACGTCCCTGCTCGGGCTTGGCGCCCGCGCCCAGGCCGGTACGGCCCAGACGGATCTGCACCGGGGCGTTGGTCGCCGCCAGTGCCTGCGCATCGGTGTTGGCGCAGATGAAATCCACCCCGTGCACACCGCTGCGAATCATGTGCGCCACGGCATTGCCGCCCGCACCGCCCACACCAACGACCTTGATAACGGTCCCTTTGGTGTTGTTCTCAAGCATCTCAAAGTTCATCATGATGACTCCCTCACAAGTCCGATTTCGCAAATCACAAAAATTCCCCAACCAACCTATGTTTTGTGAATCGCCTCAAACTCGTCGCCGGACGGGCCCGCAACGGGTTTGAAGCGCCTCCCCTCTTCTGGCCCGGCCCGCGTTACTGCTGCGAACCGCACCAAGGACAGGCCCCAACCTGCCCCTTGAAACTCAGTTCATGAACCATTCCTTCATGCGCGCCAGCAGGCTCTTGAAATTGCCGGTCTGGGCGGCGACCTTGCGGCCGCGCACGCGCTGCATCCGTGCTTCCTGCAACAAGCCCATCACCGTCGAGAAGCGCGGATTGCGCATCACGTCGGCCAGGCTGCCTTCGTATTCGGGCACCGCCACGCGCACCGGCTTGAGGAACACGTCCTCGGCCAGTTCGATCATGCCGGGCAGTTGCGCCGATCCGCCGGTCAGGACCACGCCGGACGCCAGCAGGTCCTCGTAGCCGGAATCGCGCACGACCTGCTGCACCAGCGTGAACAGTTCTTCCACGCGCGGTTCGATCACGGCGCCCAGCGCCTGGCGCTTGACCTGGCGCGGACCGCGGTCGCCCAGGCCCGGCACTTCCACGGACTCGTCCGGGCTGGCCAGCACCTGCTTGGCCACGCCGTAGCGCAGCTTGATTTCCTCGGCATCGGGCGTGGGCGTGCGCAGCATCGCGGCGATGTCGTTGGTGATCTGGTCGCCGGCAATCGGCAGGACGGCGGTGTGACGGATCGCGCCGCCGGTGAAGATGGCAACGTCGGTGGTGCCGCCGCCGATGTCGACCAGCACCACGCCGAGTTCTTTTTCATCGGCGGTCAGCACGGCCAGGCTGGACGCCAGGGGCTGCAGGATCAGGTCTTGCACTTCCAGGCCGCAGCGGCGCACGCACTTGACGATGTTCTGGGCGGCGCTGACCGCGCCCGTCACGATGTGCACGCGCACTTCCAGGCGCAGGCCGCTCATGCCGATGGGCTCGCGGATGTCTTCCTGGCCGTCGACGATGAACTCCTGCGTCAGCACGTGCAGCACCTGCTGGTCGGTCGGGATGTTCACCGCCTTGGCGGTCTCGATGACGCGGGCAACGTCGGTGGCGGTGACTTCCTTGTCTTTCACGGCGACCATGCCGCTGGAGTTGAAGCTGCGGATATGGCTGCCGGCAATGCCGGTGTAGACGTCGCGAATCTTGCAATCTGCCATCAGCTCGGCTTCTTCAAGCGCGCGCTGGATGGAATTCACAGTGGTCTCGATGTTGACGACCACGCCCTTGCGCATGCCGCGCGATTCGTGCTGGCCCAGGCCTAGCACTTCGAATCGCCCTTCAGGCAAAATTTCAGCCACCACAGCCACCACCTTGCTGGTGCCGATATCGAGGGCGACGATAAGGTCCTTGATGTCACGGGTCATGGCGTTAGCGTTTCTTGGGAGGTTTCGGTATGGATTTGGATTTGGTTTCCGACGGCGGCAACGGGGCCAGCGCCAGGGCGAAACCATTGGGATAACGCAGGTCGGCCTGCGTCACGGTGCGCCCTTCCAGGCGCCCCGACACGGCGGGCCACGCCTGCACAAAACGTTGAATTCGGGCCGCGAACGGCAGAGCGCCCGGCAGGCCATGCGGATCCGGCGCGTCCGCGCCCGGATCTCGGCCCAGGTCCAGCGACATGCCGTTGGACAGCACCACGCGCCAGGCGTAGCGCGGACTCAGATCCAGCTGCGTCACGTGCATATCGAGCGGCGCGAACCAGCGGGCCAGTTCGGCGTAGCGTTGCACGACGAGCGATTCGGTGCCCTCCGGACCGGAGAACTGCGGCAGCACGGTCTCGTCGTCCACCTCGCCCGTATTGGCCGTGAACGCTTCGCCCCAGGTGTTGATCATCTGGTTCTCGTTCCACAGCGCCAGAGGCTGCTGTTCCTCGATCCGCACGCGCAGCACATTGGGCCAGATCCGCCGCACGGTGGCGTGCCGGACCCACGGCACCGACTCGAAGATCTCGCGCGCGTCGTCCAGGTCGACCGTGAAGAAATTGCCCTTGAAGCGGCCCGCGATCGCCGACCGCACCGCCCCCGTGGAGACGTAGTGCAGCTCGGTGTCCGGCATCGATTCCAGCTCGATGGCCGAGAGCGTGAAGAACGGGCGTTGCACCACCCACACCACGCCCGCGACGAGCATGGCGCAAACCGCCAGCACGGCCAGCGTGTTGGCGATCAGGTTGGTGGTGCGAGCGTCGTTCCACACAGAGTATCCGGGTCAAGCGTTACGGGCCGGGCTGCGCACTTTGCACGCGGCCTCGGACAAGATCGCCACGCACAGGTCGGCGTAGCTGATTCCCACCGCCTTGGCGGCCATGGGAACGAGTGAATGGCTGGTCATGCCAGGCGAGGTATTCATTTCAAGCAGCCACGGCCGGTTGTCGCGGTCGAGGATGAAATCGGCGCGGCCCCAGCCTTCGCAGCCCAGCGCCTGGTAAGCCTGGACCGCGATCTCGGCGACTTCCGCGGCCACTTCGGGCGGCAAGGTGGCCGGGCAGAAGTACTGCGTGTCGTCGGAGAAGTACTTGTGCTCGTAGTCGTAATTGCCGCCAGGCGCGGCGATCTCGATGACGGGCAGCGCGCGCGCGGTCTTGCCGCCGCCCAGCACCGCCACGGTCAGCTCGCGGCCGGTGATGAACTGCTCGGCCAGCACTTCGGCGTCGAAACGGGCCGCTGCGGCGTAGGCTTCCTTCATGTCGGAATAGCCCACCACCTTGGTAATGCCCACCGTCGATCCTTCGTGCGGCGGCTTGATGATCAGCGGCAGGCTCAGGCGGTCCGGCACCAGGCGCAGTTCGGTGTCCGCATCCAGCAATTCAAAGTCGGGCGTGGGCAGGCCGTGCTGCAGCCACACGCGCTTGGTCATGGTCTTGTCCATGGCGAGCGCGGACGCCAGCGGGCCGCTGCCGGTGTAGGGGATGCCCAGCAGTTCCAGCGCCCCCTGGATGGTGCCGTCTTCGCCATAGCGGCCGTGCAAAGCGATGAACACGCGGTCGAAGCCTTGGGCGGCCAGCTCGGACAGGCTGCGCTCGCCCGTGTCGAACAGGTGCGCGTCCACGCCGGCGCTGAGCAGCGCCTGGTGCACGCCCGCGCCCGACATCAAGGACACTTCGCGTTCGGCGGAGCGCCCGCCGTACAACACACCCACTTTGCCGAATTGCGTGCTCATGCCAGTTCTCCAACTTGGGCGGGGACCTTGCTGATCGAACCCGCTCCCATAACAATCACCACGTCGCCGTCGCGCACGAAATCGACCACGGCCTGCGGCAGCTCCGCCACGTCCTCGACGAACACCGGCTCGACCTTGCCGGCCACACGCAAGGCGCGCGACAAGGCCCGGCCGTCCGCCGCCACCAAAGGCGGTTCGCCCGCGGCGTAGACCTCGGTCAGCAACACGGCATCGGCGGTGCCCAGCACGCGCACGAAGTCTTCAAAACAATCCCGAGTCCGGGTGTAGCGATGCGGCTGGAACGCCAGCACGATGCGGCGGTCGGGCCAGGCGCCGCGCGCGGCGGCCAGCGTGGCAGCCATTTCCACCGGGTGATGGCCGTAGTCGTCGATCACCGTGAAGGTGCCGCCGCCATGGTTGGCCGGCACGGGGAAATCGCCCGTTTGCGTGAAACGACGGCCCACGCCGTGGAAGGAAGACAATGCCTCGCAGATGGCCTCGTCGGCCACGCCCAGCTCGGTCGCCACGGCGATCGCGGCCAGCGCGTTGCGCACGTTGTGCAGGCCCGGCAGGTTCAGTTCGACCTGCAGCGGCGGCAACAGGGTGTCGCGATGCGTGCGCTGCACGTTGAAGCGCATGCGCGTGCCCGCCGGCTGCACTTCGTAGGCGCGCACCTGCGCCTCTTCGTTCAGGCCATAGGTCGTGATCGGCCGCGACACGAAGGGCATGATTTCACGCACATTGGCGTCGTCCGAGCACAGCACGGCGCTGCCGTAGAACGGCAGGCGCTGCGTGAACTCGATGAAGGCGCTCTTCAGGCGCGCCACGTCGTGCCCGTAGGTGTCCATGTGATCGGCATCGATGTTGGTCACGATGGCCATCACCGGCAGCAGATTCAGGAACGAGGCGTCGGATTCGTCGGCTTCGACCACGATGTAGTCGCCCTGCCCCAGGCGCGCATTTGCGCCCGCGGAATTCAGGCGGCCGCCGATCACGAAGGTCGGATCCAGGTCGCCGGCGGCGAGCACGCTGGCCACCAGGCTGGTCGTGGTCGTCTTGCCATGCGTGCCGGCAACGGCGATGCCGCGCTTCAGGCGCATCAGCTCGGCCAGCATGAGGGCGCGCGGCACCACCGGAATGCGCGCCGCGCGGGCGGCGATCACTTCAGGGTTGTCGCCCGCCACTGCCGTGGACGTGACGATGGCGGCGGCGCCGGTGACGTTGCTGGCGACGTGGCCGATCGCGATCTTCATGCCCAGGCCGGCCAGGCGGCGCGTCACCGCCGACTCGTTCAGGTCGGAACCGCTGATGGTGTAGCCCAGGTTGAGCAGCACCTCGGCAATGCCGCTCATGCCCGAGCCGCCTATGCCTACGAAATGGATGTGTTGAATTCTGTGTTTCATGATGAACGCCCCGCTGCTTGTTCACAGACGTCGGCGATATGAGCCGCGGCTTCGGGACGCGCATGCGCGCGGGCCCGTTCGGCCACGGCTTGGAGTTCTTGTCGGGAGCGCTGGCCCAGCCACTGCGCCAGCCATTCGGGCGTCAGGCCGGTCTGCGGCTGCAGCCAGGCGGCCTGCGCATCGCTCAGGAAGCGCGCGTTGGCGGTCTGGTGGTCATCGATGGCATGCGGGAACGGCACGAACAAGGCCGCCACGCCTGCCGCGGCCACTTCGGACACCGTCATGGCGCCCGCGCGGCAGATCAGCAGGTCGGCATCGCCCATGGCGCCCGCCATGTCATCGATGAATGCGCGGCAGTCGGCTTCCACGCCCGCCTGGGCGTAGGCCTGCTGCAGCGCGGGCAAATGTTGTTCGCCGGCCTGGTGTACCACCATCGGCCGGCTTTCCTGCGGCAGGCGCGCGAGCGCCTGCGGCAAAGTCGTGTTCAGCGCCTGGGCGCCCAGGCTGCCGCCCACGATCAGCACCCGCAGCGGACCGCTGCGGCCTGCGTAACGCGCCGCCGGGTCCGGCAGCGCGCACAGGTCCGCGCGCACCGGATTGCCCATGGCCTCGCCCTTGGGCAATACGCCGGGAAAGCCGCTGAGCACGCGGCGGGCCATCCGGGCCAGCCATTTGTTCGCGGTGCCTGCCACGGCATTCTGTTCATGCACGACCAGCGGCGTGCCGCGCAGCGCCGCGATGACGCCGCCCGGGAAAGCCACGTAGCCGCCCATGCCCAGCACCACGTCGGGCCGCACGTCGGACAAACGCGACCAGGCTTGCCCGAACGCGCGCAGCAGCAGGAACGGCAGCTTCAGAAGCGCCGAGGCGCCCTTGCCGCGCACGCCCTGAAAGCGCAACGGAACCAGCTCGATGCCGCGCGGCGGCACCAGCCGGCCTTCCATCTTTTCGGGATTGCCCAGCCACAGCACGCGCCAGCCGCGCTCGCGCAGCACATCGGCCACCGCCAGGCCCGGCATGATGTGGCCGCCGGTGCCGCCGGCCATGATCAGGATGGTGCGCGAGGCCGTCATACCCGCCCCCCACGCATCATGATGCGGTTTTCCACGTCGACCCGGATCAACATGGCCAGGGCGCACAGGTTCATCACCACGCCCGAACCGCCGTAGCTCATCAGGGGCAGGGTCAGGCCCTTGGTGGGCAGCAGGCCCAGGCAGACGCCCATATTGATGAAGGCCTGCACGCCGAACCACATCGCCACGCCGTGCGCCACCAGGCCCGCGAAGGTGCGTTCCATGGCGATGGCCTGGCGGCCGATGTCGAATCCGCGGTAGACGATGATGGCGAACAAGGTGATGACCAGCATCACGCCGGCAAAGCCCAGTTCCTCTCCCACCACCGCCATCAGGAAGTCGGTGTGCGCTTCGGGCAGGTAGTGCAACTTTTCGACGCTGGCGCCCAGGCCCACGCCCAGCCATTCGCCGCGGCCCAGGGCAATCAGCGAATGCGACAACTGGTAGGCGCTGCCGTAGGCATTGTCTTCGTTCCAGGGATCCAGGTAGGCGAACAGACGTGCGCGGCGCCACGGCGACAGCCAGATCAGCATCAGAAACGTGCTGACCAGCACCGCCAGCAGGCTGCTGAAGTACTTGCCGTTGATGCCACCCAGGAACAGGATGCCGATGGCGATCGCCACGATCACCATGAAAGCGCCCAGGTCGGGCTCGAGCAGCAGCAGCATGCCGACGCCGGCCAGCGCGAACGCCATGGGCAGGAAGCCCCGCGCGAACGCCTGCATATGTTCCTGCTTGCGCACGGTGTAATCGGCGGCGTAGAGCAGCGCGGCCAGCTTCATCAGCTCGGAAGGCTGGAAGTTGAGCGGACCCAGCGGAATCCAGCGGTGCGCGCCGTTGACTTCGCGGCCGATGCCGGGAATCAGCACGGCCACCAGCAGCACGTTGGCGACCACGAACAGGGGCACGGCCAGACGCTGCCACACGCGGATCGGCACCGCCAGCACCACGGCGGCGGCAAGCAGCCCGGCACTGATGAACAGGCCGTGGCGGATCACGAAGTAGTAGCGGCCATAGGACGCGTAGCGCGGGCCGTCGGCCAGCGCGATCGATGCCGAGTACACCATCAGCAGGCCGAGCAGCAGCAAGGTCGACGCCGCGATGACCAGCGGCAGATCGAAATTGCGCATGCGGGTACGGCCGGGCCGTACGGCGTTGACGCTGGCGGTGAGATCGGCGATCAGGCTCATGCGACCTCTCCACGGTCGCGGGCCAGGTCTTCGACCTCTTCCACGAACACCTGTCCGCGATGCGGATAGTTGCGGAACATGTCCAGGCTGGCGCAGGCGGGCGACAGCAGCACGGCATCGCCGGGCTGGGCCAGTTCGGCGGCGCCGCGCACCGCGTCGCGCAACGTTTCAGCCATGACGCACTGCACCCCGGTCGACGCCAGCACGCGGCCGATCTCGGGACCGTCCTGGCCGATCAGCATCACGGCGCGCGCATGCTGCGTCACCCCCGGAATCAGCGGCGCGAAATCCTGGCCCTTGCCCTGGCCGCCGGCGATCAGCACGACCTGCTGGCCCAGGCCCTCCAGCGCGGCGACAGTGGCGCCCACGTTGGTGCCCTTGCTGTCATTGATGTAGTCGACGCCACCGATCGTGCGCACAAAGGCCGCGCGATGCGGTTCGCCGGCGTATTCGCGCAGCGCGCGCAACATCGCGCCCCAGCCCAGGTCCAGGCAACGGGCCAGTTGCAACGCGGCCAGCGCGTTCAGGGCATTGTGGATGCCGCGGATGCGCAAGGCGTCCACCGGCATCAGGCGGCTCATGCGGCCCTTGGCGCGCACAGGTTCAGGCGCGTCCTTCTTGCGGCGCACCGGCGGCGCGGGCTCATCGAAATCATTGGGTTCGCAGGCCACCAGCCAGGCCACGCCCTGGCCCAGTTCCAGGCCCATGTCGCCGACCAGCTCCGGCACGTCGCGGCCGAAGCTGCGCACGTTCAGCGCGTTCAGGGTGGCGACCATGTCCACGGTATAGGGATCGTCGCGGTTGACGATGGCCACGCGCGCCATCTTCAGCAGACGGGCCTTGGCCTGAGCGTAGGCCTCCATGCTGCCATGCCAGTCCAGGTGATCCTGGGTGACGTTCAGCACGACACCTGCGTCGGCCATCAGCGAGTGCGTGGTTTCCAGCTGGAAACTGGACAGCTCCAGCACCCAGACTTGTGGCAGCGATTCCGCATCCAGCGCATCCATCAGCGCGGCCAGCGCCGCGGGGCTGATGTTGCCCGCCGCCACGACCGACAGGCCGCTGGCCTCGATCAGTTGACGCGTCAGCGCAGTGACGGTGGTCTTGCCGTTGGTGCCGGTCACGGTCAACAGGCGCGGCCGGTACTCGCGCGTTTCGGCCAGGTCGGCCAGCGCGCGCGCAAACAATTCGATTTCGCCAACAATCTCGATGCCGCGGGCCTCGGCCTCACGCAGCAGATCGGCCGCGGGAGGCTGAGCGGGCGCCAGGCCGGGGCTCAGCACCAGTTGGCTCACGCCATCCAGCAGCGCGGTGTCGAAGGACTGATCGCAGCCCAGGCGGTATTCCACTTCGCTTTGCGCCAGCGCTTCGCGCAGCGCGGCCAGCCCACCCGGTTCAGCGCGCGTGTCAGCCACGCGCAAGCGGGCGCCCAGGCGGGCGCACCAGCGAGCGGCGGCGACACCCGTCTCGCCCAATCCGAGGATCAGGACGAGCGGCGCGTCTGCGCGGGAGGTTTCCATCGTATTCATCGCAACTTCAGGGTAGAGAGGCCAATCAGCACCAGCATCATGCTGATGATCCAGAAACGCACGACCACCTGGGTTTCTTTCCAGCCACCCACTTCAAAGTGATGATGCAACGGGGCCATGCGGAAAATGCGTCTACCTGTTCCATAACGTCGCTTGGTGTACTTGAACCAAGTCACTTGCATCATCACGGAAAGGGTCTCGACCACGAACACGCCGCCCATGATGAACAGCACGATTTCCTGGCGCACGATGACCGCGATGGTGCCCAATGCGCCGCCCAGCGCCAGCGCGCCGACGTCGCCCATGAAGACCTGCGCCGGATACGCGTTGAACCACAAAAACGCCAGGCCGGCGCCGCCGATCGCGGCGCACAGCACCATCAATTCCGATGCGCCCGGGATATAGGGGAATAACAGGTACTTGGAATAGTCCACGCGGCCGACCACGTACGCGAAGATGCCCAGCGCGCTGCCCACCATGACGGTGGGCATGATGGCCAGGCCGTCCAGGCCGTCGGTCAGGTTCACGGCATTGCTGGTGCCGACGATGACAGCCCAGGTCAGCGCCACGAAGCCCAGCACGCCCAACGGGTAGCTCACGCTCTTGAAGAACGGAACGATCAGGTCGGCGCGCGTCGGCAGGGGCATCGTGAAGCCGCTGCCGACCCAGGCCTTGAACAGGGGCCACAGTTCGGTATTGGCCGGCGCCGACACGGCGAACGCCAGATACACCGCCGCCACGATGCCGATGGTCGCCTGCCAGAAGAATTTCTGCCGCGCGGGCATGCCTTCCGGATCGCGATAAACCACCTTGCGGTAATCGTCCATCCAGCCGATCCAGCCGAAGCCGAAGGTCACCAGCAGCACCACCCACACGAAGCGGTTGGTCCAATCCGCCCACAGCAGCGTGCTGATGGCGATGGAGATAAGGATCAGCACGCCGCCCATGGTGGGCGTGCCAGTCTTGACCAGATGGGTTTCCGGACCGTAGGAACGCACGGCCTGGCCGATCTTCATCTCGGTCAGTTTGCGGATCACGCGCGGACCGGCCACCAGGCCGATCAAAAGCGCGGTCGCGCACGCCAGCACGGCGCGCAAGGTGATGTATTCGAACACCCCCAGCGCGCGCACATCGTCAGACAGCATGCGGGCGATTTCAAGCAGCATTCTGCTCTCCCTGCCCCTTGGCCGTCACACCTTCATTCGTAGAAAAAGCCGTCACTACCCGCTCCATGCGCATAAAGCGCGATCCCTTTATCAATACGCAGGACGCGCGCAAGCCGCGCAAGGCGGCAACCACTTCGTCTACCGATGCGCAGGCGTGCGCGCCCACTCCGAATGCGGCCGCGGCCGCCCGGCTGGCTTCGCCTAGCGTGATGAACGCGTCGAGCCCTTGCTCGCGCGCGTAATTGCCCACCTCGACATGCATGGCGGGGCCGTTGTCCCCGACCTCGCCCATGTCGCCCAGCACCAGGACGCGCTTGCCGGCCATGCGGGCCAGCACGTCCACGGCCACGCGCACCGAGTCGGGGTTGGCATTGTAGGTGTCATCGATGAGCAACGTTCCGTCACTCATATGCTTGTGCTGCATGCGGCCCGCGACCGGGCTGAATCCGGACAGGGCGCGCACCGCGCCTTCCAGCGGCGCCCCCGCGGCGATCGCGCTGGCGATGGCCGCCAGCGCGTTGCGCAGGTTGTGCAGGCCCGGCACCGGCAGCGTCAAGTCGGCGACGCCCATCGGCGTGACCACGCGGCACCGCGTGGCGTGCACGTCCGCGAGGATCTGTTCGGCATACACGTCCAGGCCGGGTTGCAGGCCGAAGCGCAGCACACGGCGCGGCTCGGCCAAGGCGTCCCAAATCGCCGAATAGGGTTCGTCGCCGGGATAAACCGCGACACCATCCTCGGGCAGCGCCGCGATGGCCGCGCCGTTCTCATGGGCCACGGCTTCCACGCTGTGCATGAATTCCTGGTGCTCGCGCTGGGCGTTGGTCACCAGCGCCACCGTGGGCGCGGCGATGGCGGCCAATTGCGCGATCTCGCCGGGGTGGTTCATGCCCAGCTCGAATACGGCTGCGCGGTGCTCCGGCCGCAGGCGCAGCAGAGTCAGCGGCACGCCGATGTCGTTGTTCAGGTTGCCGGCGGTCGCCAGGCGGCCCGCCTCGCCCTGCCACTCGGCCAGCATGGCCGAGATCATTTCCTTGGTGGTGGTCTTGCCGTTGCTGCCGGTCACCGCCACCACGGGCAACGCGAACTGCGCACGCCAGGCGGCGCCGATGCGCATCAACGCGATGCGCGTGTCGCCCAGCACCAGTTGCGGCAGCTTGGCATCGGGCACGGCATGCGCCACCACGGCCGCGCAGGCGCCGCGCGCCTCGGCCTGGTCCAGATAGTTGTGAGCGTCGAAGTTCTCGCCCACCAGCGCCACGAACAGTTCGCCCTGGCCGATGCGACGCGTGTCGGTGGACACGCCCTTGATCTGCGGCACCAGCAGCGCCAGCCGCGCCCATTCGCGGTCATCGAAGGGCAGCTTCTCGCCTCCGATGTCCTGATAGGTTTCATGTCCCTTGCCGGCCAGCAGCACCACGTCATCGGGTGCTGCCGCCCAGATGGTCTGCATGATGGCGCGCGCGCGGTCCACCTGCACGTCGGGGCGCACGCTGTCGGGAATGCCGGCCAGGATCTGTTCGACGATGGCTTCGGGCGATTCGGTACGCGGGTTGTCGCTGGATACGACCACGTGGTCGGCCAGGTCCGCGGCGATACGGCCCATCTCGGGACGCTTGCCCGGATCACGCTCGCCGCCGCAACCGAACAGGCAGATCAGGCGGCCCGAGCGTGCGGTCGCGACGGCGCGCAGGGCGGACAGCGCCCGCGCCAGCGCGTCGGGCGTATGTGCATAGTCCACCACCACCAGCGCGCCGCGGCCCGTGGCGGCCTGGGTGCTGTGCGCCACCGGCTCGACGGTCTGCAGGCGGCCGTCGACGGGATCCGTCGCGGCCAGTTCGCGCGCGATCTGCGCAAACGGCAGGCCCAGTTGATACAGCACACCCGCCACCAACAGCAGGTTCGACACGTTGTGCGCGCCCAGCAGGCGGGTCACGATCTGGGCCTCGCCATGCGGCGACACCAACGTGAAGATCTGGCCCTGGGCAGTGGCCTGGAGATCGCGCGCGCGCATGCCGGCGGGAATCTCCGGGTCGGCGCTCAGGCTGTAGCCCATCGCCATGCCCGCGGGCAGACCGGCGATCAGGCGGCGTCCGGCTTCGTCGTCGGCGTTGATCACGGCGGCGGTCAGCCCCGGCCAACGGAACAGGCGCGCCTTGGCGGCCTCGTACCGCTCCATGGTGCCGTGATAATCGAGATGGTCGCGGGTCAGGTTGGTGAAGGCGGCCAGCGCAACGCGCACGCCGTCCATCCGGCCCTGCTCGATGCCGATGGAGGATGCCTCCATCGCCACGGCCTTGGCGCCGGCGTCGCGCATGGCGGCCAGCGTGCGATGCACGGTCAGCACGTCAGGCGTGGTCAGGTCGCCGCCCAGCGTGCGCCCGTCGGGCAGCACGGCGCCCAGGGTGCCGATGGTGCCGCAAGGCTTGTCATTGCGGCTCAGCGCGTGGGCGATCCACTGCACCGATGAGGTCTTGCCGTTGGTGCCAGTCACCGCCACGACTGCCAGCTCGGCCGAAGGCCGGCCATACCAGGTGTCGGCCAGCTCGCCCAACAGGGCGCGCAGGCCGGTCACCGGCAGCATCGGGGCCTGGTCCGCCACGGCCGCGACGGCATCGTTGGCGGGGGCTTCGAACAACACCGCGCTGGCGCCCAGCGCCAACGCCTTCTCTATATAGAGACGTCCGTCGCTGGACAGACCCGGGCAGGCGACGAAAACATCGCCCGGCTCGATATCGCGGGAGTCCAGCTTGAGGTGCGCGGTCAACGACACGCGCGAATGCAACCACGCCACGGTTTCGGCAACCGTGGCGACAGGGTTGAAGAGGAAGCCTTTGGCGCTCATCTGCCTGGCTCCTTAAGACCAGCAACAATTGTGGATTCGAAGGGCGCGTCCGGGCGCACCCCCATCAGCCGCAAGCTCCCCCCCACGATCTGGGAGAACACGGGCGCGGCGATAGCGCCGCCGTAATAGCCGCCAACCGTCGGCTCGTCGATGGACACGGCCACGACGATCTTCGGATCCGACACCGGAGCGAAGCCCACGTAGGAGCTCCGATAGCGCTGCATGCTGTACTTGCCGTCGACGATCTTGCGCGCCGTGCCGCTCTTGCCGGCCACGCGATAGCCCTGCACCTGGGCAGCCTTGGTGCCTTCAGGACCAGCGGCGGCTTCCAGCATGCCGCGCACCATTTCGGTGGTCTTGGGCGTATAGATCTTGACGCTGGTAGGGTCGCTGTCGCGCTTGACCAGCGTCAGCGACACCATGTCGCCATTGCGGGCGAAAACGGTATAGGCGCGCGCCACCTGCAGCAGCGACACCGACAGGCCGTAGCCGTAGGCCATCGTGGCCTTTTCGATCAGGCGCCAGCGGTCCCAGGGGCGCAGGCGGCCGGGCGCCGCGCCGGGAAATCCCACCTGGGGCGCCTGGCCCAGGCCCAATTCGGTGAAGCGGTCCCACATCTCGCGGGATTCCAGCTTCTCGGAGATCATGGTCATGCCGATGTTGCTGGACTTGCGCAGTACGCCGGCCACGTCCAGCGTGCCGTTGCGGCTCACGTCACTGATCGTGCTGCCTTGGTATTGGAAGCGGCCATTGCCGGTTTCAAACAGCGTCTTGGTGCTGATGCGACCCAGGTCCAGCGCCAGCGCGGCGGTGAAGGGCTTCATGATCGAGCCAGGTTCGAACGTGTCGGTAATGGCCTGGTTGCGCAGCTTGGAACCATGAAAGGTTTCGCGCTTGTTCGGATCGAAGGTAGGCACGTTGGCCAGGGCCAGGATCTCGCCCGTGTGCACGTCCACCACCACGGCGGTCGCGCCCTTGGCCTGGTGCTTGTCCATGGCGTCCTTCAGAGCCTTGAACACCAGGTACTGCAAGCGCGTGTCGATGGACAGGCGCAGGTCGCGGCCATCCACTGGCAGGGTCACGGCCTGCACGTCCTCGATCACGCGGCCCAGCCGGTCCTTGATGACGCGGCGGCTGCCGGGGCGGCCGGACAACTGCTGGTTGAACGTCAATTCGACGCCTTCCTGTCCCTGGTCCTCGACGCTGTTGAAGCCCACCACATGGGCCATCACGTCGCCGTCCGGGTAATAACGGCGGGTCTCCGGCTGCTGGTGCACGCCCGGCATGCCCAATTGCTTGATCTTGTCGGCCACGTCCATCGAGACCTGGCGCTTCAGGTAGACGAAGTTCTTGTCTTCGTCGACCAGGCGGTGGCGCAGATCGGCCAAGGGCGTTTCCAGCAGCTTCGCCAAGGTATCCATCTGCGCCGGGGTGGCCTGCTTGGCGTCTTCGGGAATCGCCCAGATGGCGCGCGCCGGCACGCTGGAGGCCAGCACCGCGCCATTGCGGTCCATGATCTTGCCGCGCGTGGCGGCCAGGGTCAGCGTGCGCTCATAGCGCCGCTCGCCCTGCTGCTGCAGGAATTCGGTGGACAGCCCCTGCAGGAACAGCGCGCGGCCGGCCAGCACGGTGAACCCGCCGAACAGCAGGATCAGCACCAGGCGCGCGCGCCACGTGGGCAATTGCCCGCGCAGCACGGGGTTGTCGAAGAAGGGGACGCGTTTCATTGCGCGCCTCCGCTGGCGGAGACAGGCGCCTGATTCATGTACAGCGTGCGGTCCGGAACGATGGAAATCATCTTCAGGCCCTCACGCGCAATAGCGTCCACCCGCGCGTTGCGGGCGAGTTCGGCGCGGTCCAGCTGCAGACGCCGCCAACTGGTTTCAAGGTCGCGTGCGTGCGCCTGATCGCGGCCCAGCTCGATAAAGAGCTGGCGCGACTGATACCGGCTGGTGACCAGGGAAATGGCCGACAGCATCAGTAAAGCCGCAACGATCAGGTTGACGCGACCCATTAGCGACGCCCCCCCTTGCCGCGGCGCGGCGCAGGAGCCAGGTCGCTGCCCGGCAGCGAGCCGATCTTCACGAACGCAAAGCCGCCCTCGGCGGGCAGCGGCGTTTCGGTGCGTTCGGCAACGCGCAGGACGGCGGAGCGGGCACGGGCGTTGGCCGAGACCTCATCGTCTTCGGCCAGCACGCGCCCCAGGGAACGCAGGACCGGCTGCGGCATTTCGCTTTCCCGCAGGGGCAGGCGCGCATGCGCGGCAGCCGGACGAGCCGCCGCCGCGATGCACTGCTTGACCATGCGGTCTTCAAGCGAATGAAAGCTGATCACCGCCAACCTCCCTCCCGGGGCGAGCAGGTCTAGAGCTGCCGCGAGGGTGCGCGCGAGCTCTTCGAGTTCCCGATTGATGTAAATCCGTAGAGCTTGAAAGGTGCGTGTGGCCGGATGCTGCCCCTTTTCGCGCGTGCGGACGGCGCTGGCGACGCACTCGGCAAGTTCGAGCGTGGTGCGCAGCGGCCTTGTTGCGCGGCGAGCAGCAATCGCCTTTGCAACCTGAAAAGCAAACCGTTCTTCGCCATAATCCGCTATGACCTCCCGCATCTCATCCACACTGGCTTGCGCCAGCCAATCCGCCACCGTGGGACCACGAGTGGTGTCCATCCGCATATCGAGCGGGCCGTCTCGCATGAACGAGAAACCGCGCTCGGCATCGTCGATCTGAGGCGAGGAAACGCCCAGATCCAGCATCACGCCATCGACCTTGCCGATACCGAGCTGCTCCAATTCTTCGGCCATGGTGGCAAAGCCGCCATGCACCACGGTGACCCTCGGGTCCGCTGCCGCCAACGCATTGGCTACGGCGATCGCCTCCGGGTCCTTGTCGAACACCACCAGCCTGGCAGCCTTGCCCAGACGGCCCAAAAGTTCGCGGCTGTGCCCGCCACGCCCGAAGGTGCCGTCGACGAAGACGCCGTCCTCCGCTCGCGTAGCCGTAGCCGGCCCGGCCTGCTGATGCGACCGTGTCGCGCCCTTGCCGCCGAAGTCGGGCAGCAATAACGCGTCCACCGTCGGCTCCAGCAGAACGGGCCGATGTTCGAATTCCATAACTTTTTCAGAACGAAAACTGATTCAACACATCCGGCATACCCTTGGCCAGGTCCTCAGCCTCGCGGCTGGCCAGGGTAGCGGCGTCCCACAGCTCGAAGTGCGCGCCCAGACCGAGCAGCATCACATCGCGCGTCATACCGGAAGCGTTGCGCAGTTCAGGAGCGATCAGGACCCGGCCGGAGCCGTCCAGTTCCACGTCCTGAGCGTTGCCCAGCAACAGCCGCTGCAACGCGCGCGCCGTCATGGGAAAGGCGGCAATCTGCTCGCGCTTCTTTTCCCACTCCGGCCGCGGGTAGACCAGCAAGCAGCCGTCAGGGTGGCGTGTCAGGGTCAGCCGGCCATCGGCCTGCGACATGAGCGCGTCACGATGCCGGGTCGGAATCGAGATCCGTCCCTTGGCATCCAGCGTGAGCGCGCTGCTTCCCTGAAACACCACTTTTACCCCACTTAATTGCACAATTTCCTACTATTTCCCACTCTACGGTATGGGATCAGGGCGGTCAAGCGCGTGGTTGCAATTTTTTCAATCACAACAAGGACTTAGATCAATATGTAAATCCGCAAAAAGAAAAACCTCCCAATAAATCAGGAGGTTGCGGCACTATCTAAAAGTCCTTCTTCAGAAGTGGCAGCTAACAATGGCTTTGCATTGTTTTACGATCGGTCGATTGCTCCGGTTGGCGAGGCTTTCCGCCGGACTCCGGGATTGTGACGATCGAAAAAGTGGCCGACCCGGCCCACGCGATGCCAGGCTCCGGTTCGAACCTCGCTCGCGTTGAGAATGAGTTGCAAGACGGGTCTATAGGCCGGATTCTGTACACCAGGTTTCCCTGGCGGACGATCATTCCTCTGCGCGGATCATTGCTGAGCCGCTCTAGCCATCTACCCGCATGCTCGGACGGAGCCGCCCTTCGCGATCCGAAGACCGCACGCATGCCTATTTGATGTTGCTCCGGGTAGAGGTTGCCGCGTTTCACCCTGCGATGCCGCCGCCCGTTGCCGGACGGCGCGATACGGAGATGGCCGTATCTGTGCGCGCGATGCGCGCCCACCCCGCAGACTCGTCTCTGTGGCCCTATTCCTCAACCGTGCCCGAAGACGCGGCCGGACGGCCGTTAGCCGTTACCCTGCCCTGTGGAGTCCGGACCTTCCTCGATGGATTCGCATCCACCGCGATCGCCCGACCCGCCTTGCGGTCCGTATTCTATTACACCCGCCGGCTCTGTCCCCGAAGCGGCTGCGGCGCGCGCCGTGTAAACGGCGTCGCGGGGTTCCTGCGACAATACGCCTTGATTCAGTCAGACGCCGCAGACACTACCCATCACATGGCCCTTGCTACGCTCATCACCCTTACCGACATCCAGCTGGCCTATGGCCACCATCCGCTGCTGGATCACGCCGATTTCGCCATCCAGGCCGGCGAGCGCATCGGCCTCATCGGCCGCAATGGCGCCGGCAAGTCCTCGCTGCTGAGACTGCTGGACGGCAGGACCCAGCCGGACGACGGCGATATCGCCCGCAGCTCCGGACTGCGCGTGGCCACCGTCGAGCAGGAACCTGAGCTGGACGAAAACGCCACCGTCTTCGATGTCGTCTGCAATGTCGAGGGCGATCATGAAGACTGGCAACGCCCGTCGCGCGTACGCTCGGTGCTCGAAAAACTCGGCCTGCCTGCCGACGTGCAGATCGCCGGCTTGTCTGGCGGCACCCGCAAGCGGGTCGCGCTGGCGCGCGCCCTGGTCGATGAGCCGGATCTGCTGCTGCTGGACGAACCCACCAACCACCTGGACTTCGAAGGCATTGCCTGGCTGGAGGACATGCTGCGCTCCTGGAAAGGCGCTGCGGTCATCATCACCCACGACCGCCGCTTCCTGGATTCCGTCGCCACCCGCATCGTGGAACTCGACCGCGGGCGGCTGCTGAGTTTCCCCGGCAACTTCTCGCAGTGGCAGGAGCGCAAGGCCCAGTGGCTGGAATCCGAGCGCCTGGAACAAGCCCGCTTCGATAAGCTGCTGGCGCAGGAAGAAATCTGGATCCGCAAGGGTGTCGAAGCCCGCCGCACCCGCAATGAAGGCCGCGTGCGCCGCCTTGAACAGCTGCGCGTCGATCGCGCCGAACGCCGCGAACGCGTCGGCGACGTCTCGCTCGCGCTTGCCGAAGGCCAACGCTCCGGCAAGCTGGTCGCGGAACTCGATCATGTGAACAAGGCCTTTGGCGACAAGATCGTGGTGGACGACTACTCCACCACCATCCTGCGCGGCGACCGCATCGGCATCATCGGCCCCAACGGCGCCGGCAAGACCACCCTGCTCAAACTGATCCTGGGCGAAATGCAGCCGGACAGCGGTACGACCCGCCTGGGCACCAATGTCGCGGTCGCGTATTTCGACCAGATGCGCGCGCAGCTGGATGAAAACGCCACGCTCGTCGACATCATCAGCCCGGGCAGCGAATGGGTCGAAATCGGCGGCGCACGCAAGCACGTCATGAGCTACCTGGGCGACTTCCTGTTCTCGCCCGCCCGCGCCGGCTCGCCGGTGCGCAGCCTGTCCGGCGGCGAGCGCGCGCGCCTGCTGCTGGCACGGCTGTTCGCCCGCCCCGCCAACGTGCTGGTGCTGGACGAACCCACCAACGATCTCGACATCGAAACGCTGGAACTGCTGGAAGAGTTGCTGCAAGAATACCAAGGCACGGTGCTGCTGGTCAGCCACGACCGCGCCTTCCTGAACAACGTCGTCACGCAAACCATCGCCTACGAAGGTGACGGCCGCTGGCGCGACTACGTAGGCGGCTACGACGAGTGGGTCGCCCAGCGGCCCGCGCCGGCGGCCCCCGCCGAAGAGACCGCCCCTGCCGCCCGGCCTGCCGATGACGCCGCCGCGCGCGCCAAGGCAGCCCGGCCCAAACCCCCTAAGTCCTCCAAGATGAACTCCTGGGAACTGCGCGAACTGGAGGGGCTGCCCGACGCCATCGCCGCGCTCGAGGCGCAGCAGGCCGAGCTCGCCGGCAAGCTCGCCGACGGCAGCCTGTACCGCGACGCGCCGGCCGAGGTCGAACGCATCAACGGCGAACTGGCCAAGCTGGAAAGCGAACTCGAAGAGCGCTTCGCCCGCTGGGAATTGCTGGAAGCACGGCGCGAAGGCGCGCTGTAATCAGCTTGTCTCTATATACATATAGAGGCGCGTAAAAAATGCCCCCGAAAATTCGGGGGCATTTTCACGTCTCGGACCTGCCGCCTGGGCCGCGGCGCAGCCGCCTAGCCGCGTGCGCGCCAGGCCAGCGCCTCGCCTGCCGCCAGCGGAACCAGCGTCGTATTGCCGAACGGGATCTCCTCGGGCACCACATAGGCCTCGCGCACCAGCGTCAGCGTGCCGGTGTTGCGCGGCAGGCCGTAAAAGTCCGGGCCATGGAAACTGGCGAAACCTTCCAGCTTGTCCAGCTTGCCGACGGCGTCGAAAGCCGTCGCGTACAGCTCCATGGCATGCAAGCCCGTATAGCAGCCGGCGCAGCCGCAGGCATGCTCCTTCAGGCCGCGCGCATGCGGGGCGCTGTCGGTTCCCAGGAAAAAGCGCGGGCTCCCGCTAGTGGCCGCTTGGACCAGAGCGAGGCGGTGGGTTTCGCGCTTGAGGACGGGCAGACAGTAGAAGTGCGGCCGCACCCCGCCCTGGAAAATCGCGTTGCGGTTGTACAGCAAGTGCTGCGGCGTGATAGTGGCGGCAATCGGGCCTTCGGCGTCTCGCACGTACTCGGCACCCTCTTTCGTCGTGATGTGTTCGAACACCACTTTCAAGGCGGGAAAGGCGCGGCGCAGAGGTTTCATCACGCGCTCGACGAAGATCGCCTCACGGTCAAACAGGTCGATCGACGGGTCCGTGACCTCGCCATGCACCAACAACGGCATGCCGCATTTTTCAAGCGCTTCCAGCGCCTTGGCGCACTTGCCCAGCAGATCGGTCACGCCGGCGTCCGAGTTGGTGGTGGCGCCTGCGGGATAGAGCTTCACGGCGTAGACCTGGCCCGACTCGTAAGCGCGGAAGATCTCTTCCGACGTGGTGTTGTCGGTCAGGTACAGCGTCATCAGCGGCGTGAAGGCGTCGGGGTTGCCACCCGCCTTCTTCAAGGCCTCCAGGATGCGGCCGCGATAGGCCAGCGCCTGCTCGGTGGTCGTGACCGGCGGCTTCAGGTTGGGCATGATGATGGCCCGCGCGAACTGGCGCGCGCTGTCCGCCACCACGGCCTCCAGGGCAGCGCCGTCGCGCAGGTGCAGATGCCAGTCGTCCGGGCGAGTAATGGTGAGCTGAGTCGTATTTTGAGTAGACATGGTTAGGCTTCTTAATCTGCCAGCGGCATGCCCCGTTCGGCCAGCGCGCTGAACATCGCGCTGCCCAAGGGAATGACGGCATCGTTGAAATCGAAATGCGAGTTGTGCAGCACGCAGCCGGAATCGGCTCCGCCCTGGCCCAGCCGGAAGTATGCGCCAGGCTTGCTCTGCAACATGAAAGAGAAATCCTCGGAGCCCATCGATGGCGTCAGATCGCGCACGACGTTCTCCTTGCCTATCATCTCGGTGGCGATGTCGGCCACCAGATTGGCATGCTGCGGCGTGTTCAAGGTCGCCGGATAGATCCGTTCGTAAGTCACCTCGGCGCTGCCGCCGAAGGCGCTCGCGATAGCTGACACCAGTTCGCGCATGCGGCTCTCCACCATTTCCTGGACGGATTTGCGGAAGGTGCGCACCGTGCCCACCATCCGCGCTTCGCGCGGAATCACGCTCATCGCGCCGGGATGGCCCGCCTGCAAGGATCCAATAGACACCACCGCCGAATCCAGCGGATTCACGTTGCGCGACACGATGGTCTGCAAGGCCGTGATGATCTGCCCGGCGATCGTGACGGGATCGATAGTCTGGTAAGGATGCGCGCCGTGGCCGCCGCGCCCGGTGATCAGGATCTCGAAGCGATCCGCCGCGGCCATCATCGGCCCGGGATTGATGCCTATCGTGCCCGGCTTCAAGCCCGGCCAGTTGTGCAGCGCATAGATCGCATCGCACGGAAAGGTATCGAACAGTCCGTCTTCCAGCATGGCGCGCGCGCCGCCGCGGCCCTCTTCGGCGGGCTGGAAAATCAGCACTGCCGTTCCGTCGAAATTGCGCGTCTGCGACAGGTACTTGGCCGCGCCAATAAGCACCGCGGTGTGGCCGTCGTGGCCGCAGCCGTGCATCAGACCGGGCTTGGTCGACTTGTGGCCGAAGTCGTTGTCCTCGGTCATGGGCAAGGCATCCATGTCGGCGCGCAGGCCTATCATGCGCCCGCTGTCGCAGCGTTTGCCGCGGATGACACCCACCACGCCAGTCTTGCCGATGCCGCGATGCACCTCGATCCCCAGCGCCTCCAGCGCGCCGGCCACGATGCCGGAAGTCCGTACCTCCTCGAAGCCCAGTTCGGGGTGCGCGTGCAAATCGCGCCGCAGCGCCGTCAATTCGTCATGAAAAAGGCGAATTGATTCCAAAGGAGATCGTGCGTACATAGGAGGTTACAGAATGACGATGTAGGGAGGACAGTCCGTGCATTTTAGTTGCTACAGAGGATAAATGCCTTTGTCTTTACGGGAGAGACACGTTATGCTCCGGCCGCAGGACAATTTTTCCAACAGCCAGAGAAGGAGCGCCGCATTATGGCCACAACCTCCAAACCCGCGACCGCGCGCAAGCCGAACGCTGCATTCATGAAGCCCCTGACCCCCAGCGCCGAACTGGCTGCTGTCATCGGCTCGGAAGCCGTGCCGCGTACCGAGGTCACCAAAAAGATCTGGGAATACATCAAGAAGCACAACCTGCAAGATGCCAGCAACAAGCGCAACATCAACGCCGATGCCAAGCTGCGCCCGATCTTCGGCAAAGATCAGGTCACGATGTTCGAATTGACCAAGCTGGTCAACGCACATCTGAAGTAAGCAGGCAAAGGGCGTACCCCGTACGTCCCTGCCTACATATCGTCGCGACGCCCCGGTTCATTCCTGGGCGAGCTCGCCTCCCCAGCGCAGCTTTCAAGCATCGCGACAGCCACGCCGCCACCTCACCGGCAAGGCCCGATTCCCCACACCAGCATTCCCCGAAAGCCAAGCCTGGCGCGCCTCTTCAGGCAGTTGGCAACGCTTCTTGCAAACTCGCATCTAGCGGCTGGTAGCTGCACGAACAACCCCAGGCTCGGCGGCGTCACGAGCATCCACATGGCGCGGCGCCATGCACGGGCAAGCTCCTGCGCCTGCAGGCTCACGCAAGGTCCTGAACCGCGCGCCTGTCTCTTGTTCGCTGCTGCACGCACGCGCACGATAGGCGCGCAGCCGTGGTGCGAGCCCAACAAAACAAAAGGCCGGCATGTGCCGGCCTTTTGCTTGAACGCACGCCTTCAGGCGTAGGTGGTCGGCGCGGAGCCTTCCAGCAGCGACAGCCAGCCCTTGATCAAGCGATACAGCACCCAGATCACGGTCGCGGCCAAGCCGATCCAGCCGATGAAGATCAAGGTCGCAATACCGCTGATGGCCAGCCACAGCAAGGCCCACCAGAAAGTACGCAGCAGCCAGTCAAAATGAGCGGCATAGACGGTGCCTGCGGCGTCCGAGCGCTTCAAATACATCAGCACAACGGCCGCCAGCGTGGCGATGCCCAGGAATCCACTCGTCAGGAAGCCCAGGGCGTACAAGCCATAGGCCACGTGGGTCAGCGTGCGCAGGTCTAACGTCGTTCCGGGCACGGGGGTCTGGGGATCACTCACGATAACGCTCCAACGAATTGACTCGGTCAATCTTACCGCACAAAGCCACCCCGCCCACGGCCGTTGTTATTTGTGCACATTCAATGCTGGCGCGGCTTGCAGCCTGATTGACGGTGCGCAAGCACCAAGCAAAAGCCCGTGCCACGCGCTCACGCGTCTGCCACCGTCAGACAGTGTGTACGCCTGCCGCAGCGCCCGCGACAAAGAAAAAACCCCGCAGCGCGAGCTGCGGGGTTTCTGGAATCAAAGCCTGACAATGACCTACTTTCACGGACGTCCGTCCACTATCATCGGCGCAAAGGCGTTTCACTGTCCTGTTCGGGATGGGAAGGAGTGGGACCACCTTGCTATGGTTGTCAGGCGTAACTGCTTGAGTGCCTGCCCTGCCTGGGCAAACGCTCCAATCCTGTCGAGAGACCGATGAATGCGCCTGGAGCAAGTCTCGACAGGCGGCCGCCATGGGCTCTCACAAAGACAAAACCCCACAGGGGTTACCTGTGGGGTTTTGCGGAATAAAAGCTTGACGATGACCTACTTTCACAGACGTCCGTCCACTATCATCGGCGCAAAGTCGTTTCACTGTCCTGTTCGGGATGGGAAGGAGTGGGACCAACTCGCTATGGTCGTCAAGCGTAACTGGTTGAGCGGCTGCCGCGAGGCAACTGCTCCAATCTTGGAAGAAACACAACGCGTGGGGGATCAGAGTCAGACTCGATGATCACGCACGGGGGGGTGTAATTGGTGTTGGCTGGCTGCCGACGGTGCAGCCAGATTTTGTATTGAACGACACTTGGAACGCTACATCACCAGGTCATAACCATCAGTGTTATAGGATCAAGCCTCACGGGCAATTAGTATCGGTTAGCTTAACGCATTACTGCGCTTCCACACCCGACCTATCAACGTCCTGGTCTCGAACGACCCTTCAGGGGGATCAAGTCCCCGGGATACCTTATCTTCAGACGAGTTTCCCGCTTAGATGCCTTCAGCGGTTATCTCTTCCGTACTTAGCTACCCGGCAATGCCATTGGCATGACAACCGGTACACCAGAGGTACGTCCACTCCGGTCCTCTCGTACTAGGAGCAGGCTCCGTCAAGTATCCAACGCCCACGGCAGATAGGGACCAAACTGTCTCACGACGTTTTAAACCCAGCTCACGTACCTCTTTAAATGGCGAACAGCCATACCCTTGGGACCGGCTACAGCCCCAGGATGAGATGAGCCGACATCGAGGTGCCAAACACCGCCGTCGATATGAACTCTTGGGCGGTATCAGCCTGTTATCCCCAGAGTACCTTTTATCCGTTGAGCGATGGCCCTTCCATTCAGAACCACCGGATCACTATGTCCTGCTTTCGCACCTGTTCGACTTGTCAGTCTCACAGTCAAGCACGCTTATGCCATTGCACTATCAGCACGATTTCCGACCGTACCTAGCGTACCTTCGAACTCCTCCGTTACACTTTGGGAGGAGACCGCCCCAGTCAAACTGCCCACCATGCACTGTCCCCGATCCGGATAACGGACCAAGGTTAGAACCGCAAACAAACCAGGGTGGTATTTCAAGGATGGCTCCACGTAATCTAGCGACTACGCTTCAAAGCCTCCCACCTATCCTACACAGGCCGGTTCACAGATCAATGCAAAGCTACAGTAAAGGTTCATGGGGTCTTTCCGTCTAGCCGCGGGTAGATTGCATCATCACAAACACTTCAACTTCGCTGAGTCTCAGGAGGAGACAGTGTGGCCATCGTTACGCCATTCGTGCAGGTCGGAACTTACCCGACAAGGAATTTCGCTACCTTAGGACCGTTATAGTTACGGCCGCCGTTTACCGGGGCTTCGATCAAGAGCTTGCACCCCATCACTTAACCTTCCGGCACCGGGCAGGCGTCACACCCTATACGTCGACTTTCGTCTTTGCAGAGTGCTGTGTTTTTAATAAACAGTCGCAGCCACCGATTCTCTGCGACCCCATCATGCTAAGCGCGCAGGCGCTTCACACTACCGGGGTATACCTTCTCCCGAAGTTACGGTATCAATTTGCCGAGTTCCTTCTCCTGAGTTCTCTCAAGCGCCTTGGAATATTCATCCCGTCCACCTGTGTCGGTTTGCGGTACGGTCTCGTACAGCTGAAGCTTAGAGGCTTTTCTTGGAACCACTTCCAATCACTTCGCAAGCAATGCTCGCTCGTGCCATACCCTTGATTTACGCGCCCGGATTTGCCTAAGCGCCATCTTCGATACAGCAACAGGGACATCCAACACCCTGATGATCTTCCGCGATCCGTCCCCCCATCGCACTGTACGACGGTACTGGAATATTAACCAGTTTCCCATCAGCTACGCATCTCTGCCTCGCCTTAGGGGCCGACTCACCCTGCGCCGATGAACGTTGCGCAGGAAACCTTGGACTTACGGCGAGGGGGCTTTTCACCCCCTTTATCGCTACTCATGTCAGCATTCGCACTTCTGATACCTCCAGCAGCCTTTACAAGCCACCTTCGCAGGCTTACAGAACGCTCTCCTACCGCGTGCACTAAAAGTGCACACCCGCAGCTTCGGTTTATCGCTTAGCCCCGTTACATCTTCCGCGCAGGACGACTCGATCAGTGAGCTATTACGCTTTCTTTAAAGGATGGCTGCTTCTAAGCCAACCTCCTGACTGTCTATGCCTTCCCACTTCGTTTCCCACTTAGCGATAATTCGGGACCTTAGCTGGCGGTCTGGGTTGTTTCCCTCTTGAGTCCGGACGTTAGCACCCGGTGCTCTGTCTCCCAAGCTGTACTTGCGGGTATTCGGAGTTTGCCATAGTTTGGTAAGTCGCCATGACCCCCTAGCTATAACAGTGCTCTACCCCCCGCAGTAATACTTGAGGCACTACCTAAATAGTTTTCGGAGAGAACCAGCTATTTCCAGATTTGTTTAGCCTTTCACCCCTATCCACAGCTCATCCCCTAATTTTTCAACATTAGTGGGTTCGGTCCTCCAGCACGTGTTACCGTGCCTTCAACCTGGCCATGGATAGATCATCTGGTTTCGGGTCTACACCCAGCGACTGAATCGCCCTATTCGGACTCGCTTTCGCTACGGCTTCCCTATTCGGTTAACCTTGCCACTGAATGTAAGTCGCTGACCCATTATACAAAAGGTACGCAGTCACCCCACAAGGAGGCTCCTACTGTTTGTATGCATACGGTTTCAGGATCTATTTCACTCCCCTTCCGGGGTTCTTTTCGCCTTTCCCTCACGGTACTGGTTCACTATCGGTCGATCACGAGTATTTAGCCTTGGAGGATGGTCCCCCCATCTTCAAACAGGATTTCACGTGTCCCGCCCTACTTGTCTTACGCTTAGTTCCACACACAAGATTTCGCCTACAGGGCTATCACCTGCTACGGCCGGACTTTCCATTCCGTTCGACTATCTTGCATGCTAAAACGTAAAGGCTCTTCCGATTTCGCTCGCCACTACTTTCGGAATCTCGGTTGATTTCTTTTCCTCGAGCTACTGAGATGTTTCAGTTCACCCGGTTCGCTTCCACTGGCCTATGTATTCAGCCAGGGATACCGCATTGCTGCGGTGGGTTTCCCCATTCGGACATCTACGGATCAAAGCTTGTTTGCCAGCTCCCCGTAGCTTTTCGCAGGCTACTACGTCCTTCATCGCCTGTGATCGCCAAGGCATCCACCATATGCACTTAGTCGCTTGATCCTATAACGCTGTAGGCTATAGGACCTGAGTATTAGCGTTTGTGCCGTTCATAAGTTTCAAAGCAGTCTGAGGTTATTCACCCCAGTCTTGAGAACTTGGAACAAAATTAATGCAATCACAACCCGTACCTATCTTCATCGACTTGCGTCGAGTACTTGATAAGTACATTTTCGTTGTGCTTCTTCCAGATTGTTAAAGAACAAATATAGCTGTTCAGGTAAAACCTAACTCATAACGCCGTTTCCACGACACTATGAGTTAGCCTCTACATCACCACCAGGTGAGTTTTGAGAATCAATGGTGGAGGTGAACGGGATCGAACCGATGACATCCTGCTTGCAAAGCAGGCGCTCTCCCAGCTGAGCTACACCCCCATATCCCGCATGCGTAGAATACTTGGTGGGTCTGGTTGGATTCGAACCAACGACCCCCGCCTTATCAAGACGGTGCTCTAACCGACTGAGCTACAGACCCAAAACCTTCTCGGATCAGCAGTCAGGTAGTTGGAGACCCAGGGAAGATTCCCTCGACCCAAGCCTACAACTGATCCCAGCTATATCAAACAACCGATAAGAGTGGACGCTTAACACGAGCACTAAGCTCTGAAAGGAGGTGATCCAGCCGCACCTTCCGATACGGCTACCTTGTTACGACTTCACCCCAGTCATGAATCCTACCGTGGTAATCGCCCCCCTTACGGTTAGGCTAACTACTTCTGGTAAAACCCACTCCCATGGTGTGACGGGCGGTGTGTACAAGACCCGGGAACGTATTCACCGCGACATGCTGATCCGCGATTACTAGCGATTCCGACTTCACGCAGTCGAGTTGCAGACTGCGATCCGGACTACGATCGGGTTTCTGGGATTGGCTCCCCCTCGCGGGTTGGCGACCCTCTGTCCCGACCATTGTATGACGTGTGAAGCCCTACCCATAAGGGCCATGAGGACTTGACGTCATCCCCACCTTCCTCCGGTTTGTCACCGGCAGTCTCATTAGAGTGCCCTTTCGTAGCAACTAATGACAAGGGTTGCGCTCGTTGCGGGACTTAACCCAACATCTCACGACACGAGCTGACGACAGCCATGCAGCACCTGTGTTCCGGTTCTCTTGCGAGCACTTCCAAATCTCTTCGGAATTCCAGACATGTCAAGGGTAGGTAAGGTTTTTCGCGTTGCATCGAATTAATCCACATCATCCACCGCTTGTGCGGGTCCCCGTCAATTCCTTTGAGTTTTAATCTTGCGACCGTACTCCCCAGGCGGTCAACTTCACGCGTTAGCTGCGCTACTAAGGCCCGAAGGCCCCAACAGCTAGTTGACATCGTTTAGGGCGTGGACTACCAGGGTATCTAATCCTGTTTGCTCCCCACGCTTTCGTGCATGAGCGTCAGTGTTATCCCAGGAGGCTGCCTTCGCCATCGGTGTTCCTCCGCATATCTACGCATTTCACTGCTACACGCGGAATTCCACCTCCCTCTGACACACTCTAGCCCGGTAGTTAAAAATGCAGTTCCAAAGTTGAGCTCTGGGATTTCACATCTTTCTTTCCGAACCGCCTGCGCACGCTTTACGCCCAGTAATTCCGATTAACGCTTGCACCCTACGTATTACCGCGGCTGCTGGCACGTAGTTAGCCGGTGCTTATTCTGCAGGTACCGTCAGTTTCACGGGGTATTAGCCCATGACGTTTCTTTCCTGCCAAAAGTGCTTTACAACCCGAAGGCCTTCATCGCACACGCGGGATGGCTGGATCAGGGTTTCCCCCATTGTCCAAAATTCCCCACTGCTGCCTCCCGTAGGAGTCTGGGCCGTGTCTCAGTCCCAGTGTGGCTGGTCGTCCTCTCAAACCAGCTACGGATCGTCGCCTTGGTGAGCCGTTACCCCACCAACTAGCTAATCCGATATCGGCCGCTCTAATAGTGCAAGGTCTTGCGATCCCCTGCTTTCCCCCGTAGGGCGTATGCGGTATTAGCTACGCTTTCGCGTAGTTATCCCCCGCTACTAGGCACGTTCCGATACATTACTCACCCGTTCGCCACTCGCCACCAGACCGAAGTCCGTGCTGCCGTTCGACTTGCATGTGTAAGGCATCCCGCTAGCGTTCAATCTGAGCCAGGATCAAACTCTTCAGTTTAATCTCTGTATTTGTTTCGTATTCTTGGTCTGAATAAATCCAAACCAGGTCATACGTCGCTACTCAAAGGAAGTGAGGTATGTTCTTAAACTTGACGTCTAAGGTACTTCACTTCTAGTGAGCACTTGATTTCATTGTGCTTGTGGCCGGGGTTTAAAACCCAATCACACTGCACTCGCATCAAGCGCCCACACTTATCGGTTGTTTAATTGTTAAAGAGCGGTACTGCTAAATTCGGTACTACTTACTGCCTGCTCGCTTCGCTACGCCGCTTTCGCTGGCGCCGCGTTGTTTGCAGCAGAGAAACGAGATTATGAAGAAATTTTTATCGCTTGTCAAGTCAGCGTCACATCCATCGTTACGCTTTCTTGCCTGTGACCTCTTCAGGTCCGCCTCTCTTTAGCAGCTATCGAAATATCAGGGTTAACCCTAAGTTTTCGGCAACTACCAAGCCCAAGACTATAACACGATTTTTGCAGATCGTGCAACTGGCTTTTGCCTAATTTGCACCCTATCTTGCAACCCCTCAGCTCGACTTTCGCCTCAGCCTTGGCCCCGGAATCCAGGGATCGGTCACCGCACTGGGTGGCTGGGAAGCAAGGGAAAACCCTTAAACAAAATAACCAGCCAAGCCCAAGACTATAGCACGATTTTTGCGAATTGCGCAACCGGCTTCTGCCTGATTTGCCGCAATTCTTGCAATAACCGCTGAGCTTCCATTTCTGATCGCCTGGCGGCAGGTCGGCTTGGTTACCCATGCTGGCCTGTGTGCTTGCTTGGCTTCGCGCTTCAAAACTGCCGAATCGCGAAGGAGCGAGACTATAGCACGGAATTTTTCCTATGCTGCGGAGGTGGCACCCTTTTTTCAAGAAGATGAAGTTTTTAGGGGACGTACTAAAGCATCTGAAACGATCCAGCCGCCCACGCCTATATATAGAGGGCAGTAAGGCGCGGCAGCTACAGCCTAAGCTCCGTGGTTTCCTTGATCTGCTGAAGCGCGAAGAATGAGCGCATGTCGACCACGGCGGGATGCCGCATCAGCGTGTCCATGGCGAACCGGGAGAAATGCGCCAGGTCGGCGACCTGTATGCGCAGCAGGTAGTCCATGTCACCAGACATGGCGTAGCACTCGACCACCTCCGGCCAGAGTTGCACGTCGCGTGCGAAATCGCTCATTGGGGCATGACTGGAGCCGCTGTGCTTGTTCAGGCGGATATTCACGTAGGCGAGCAGGCCGAGGCCGACCTTCCCCGCGTCGATCAACGCGACGTACTTCTTGATGAACCCCTTCTCTTCGAGCCGGCGAACCCGGCGCAGGCAGGGACTGGGAGAGAGCGACACCCGGTCGGCCAGTTCCTGGTTGCTCAGGCGGCCATCTCGCTGCAGCTCAGCCAAAATCCGTATATCTGTCCTATCTAGCTCAATGTCAGACATTTTCAGCCCTGAATGTTTTCTGTACAGCAATATTATTGCTCAACCTAGCGGCTTTCGCGACATGTTTGCAATTGTCTGCCCGTCGTTCCTTCCTACAATCTCCGTCTAGACTTGAAGAACAAGTCGTCCTTAAAAACGATGCAAGGGAGCAGACTTATGAGCAGCGCTTTCCAACCCTGGGACAACCCGATGGGTACCGCCGGGTTCGAGTTCATTGAATATGCCGCGCCGGACCCCGCCGCGCTGCGCAAGGTGTTCGAACTGCTGGGCTTCAAGGCCATCGCCAAGCACCGCCACAAGGACGTGACGCTGTACCGTCAGGGCGGCGTGAACTTCCTGATCAACGCCGAACCGGATTCCTTCGCCCAACGTTTCGCCCGCCTGCATGGCCCGTCGATCTGTGCGATCGGCTTCCGTGTGCAGGACGCCAATGCCGCCTACAAGCGCGCGCTGGAGCTGGGCGCATGGGGTTTCGACTCGCATAGCGGCCCGATGGAGCTGAACATCCCGGCGATCAAGGGCATCGGCGATTCGCTGATTTATCTGGTGGATCGCTGGAGCGGCAAGGACGGCCACGGCGGCATCGGCGACATCAGCATCTATGACGTGGACTTCGTGCCCGTGGATCCGCAGAACGCCCAGGCCGATCTGCATCACCGCGGCGCCGGTCTGACGCTGGTGGACCACCTGACGCACAACGTGCACAAGGGCCGCATGGCCGAGTGGGCCGAATTCTACGAACGCCTCTTTAATTTCCGCGAAGTGCGCTACTTCGACATCGAGGGCAAAGTGACGGGCGTGAAGTCCAAGGCCATGACCTCGCCTTGCGGCAACATCCGCATTCCTATCAATGAGGAAGGCACGGAAGAGAAGGGCCAGATCCAGGAATACCTGGACCTGTACCGCGGCGAGGGCATCCAGCACATCGCCATGGCCACGGAAGACATCTACAGCACCATCGAAGCGCTGCGCCAGAACGGCGTGGTGTTCCTGGATACGCCGGAAACCTACTATGAACTGCTGGATCGCCGCCTGCCGAATCACGGCGAGGACGTGGCGCGCCTGCAGAAGAACCGCATCCTGCTGGATGGCGCCCCCGGCGGCGGCCTGCTGCTGCAGATCTTCACCGAAAACCAGATCGGCCCGATCTTCTTCGAGATCATTCAGCGCAAGGGCAACGACGGCTTCGGCGAAGGCAATTTCAAGGCCCTGTTCGAATCGATCGAGCTGGACCAGATGCGCCGCGGCGTGGTTAAGACCGTCGAGTAAAGACTTCCCCCGCCAGCGCCCGGTGCCCAGGCATCGGCGCTGGCTTTGAAACCTCACCTTTGGTGAGGTTTTTTTTCGCCTGCTACTTCTGCAGCCGGTCCTGGAACTGCTTGCGGAACTTGGCGACCTTGGGCGCGATCACGAACTGGCAGTAGCCTTGCTCGGGATGCAGGGCGAAGTAGTTGCTGTGATAGTCCTCGGCTTGCCAGAAGGTGGCGGGCGGCAACACGTGCGTCACGATAGGCGCATCGTAGATTTTCTGGGCTTCGACCTCCGCAATGACCGCTTGCGCCTGCTCGCGCTGCGTTTCGTTCTGCCAGAAGATGGCGGACTCGTATTGTGGGCCGACGTCGTTGCCCTGGCGGCCCGGGGTGGTGGGGTCGTGGGTCGCGAAGAACACGCGCAGCAAATCGCTGTAAGACAATTCGGCGGGGTCGAACTCGACGCGGGCCACTTCGATGTGGCCCGTGGCCTTCCCGCAGACCTGCTCGTAGCTGGGGTTGTCCACATGGCCGCCGCTGTAACCGGGCAGCACGCTCTTGACACCACGCAGCTCGGTGAACACCGCTTCGACGCACCAGAAGCAGCCGCCGCCGAGTACGGCGACTTCATTGCCCGGGGAGGGTTGTTCTGCCATGACGATTCCTTCCTGATAGGCGGCCGCGGACTGCGGCCAAGCGCCCCAGCTTACGCGCGGGACGCGAGAGAATAAGACTACTGCTTGGGCGGAGCCAGCGACAAGATCCATTCGGCGAGCGCGCGGGCGTCGTCCGGGCTGACCTGGGTTTGCGCGGGCATGGGCACGGCGCCCCAGGCGCCACGGCCGCCGCCGCGGATCTTGCCTGCCAGGTAGTCGACCATGGCGTCGCCCTGGCCCGCATAGCGTTCGGCCACGCTCTTGAGCGGCGGCCCCACGCGTTTGGCTTCGACCTGGTGGCAGGCCATACAGGCCTTGTTCTTGGCCAGATCCAAGCCGGTGGTTTGCGCTTGCGCCGCCCCCGCGCCCAGCACGCAGGCGGCGACCAACAACAGACTACTCTTCAAATGCATCGGTAACTGCCCCACGGCTCGCGGTGCTGGCGAGCTTGCCGAATTTGGCAAGCACACCGCGTGTATAACGCGGCCGGGGCTGCACCCAGGCCTGGCGACGAGCCGCCATTTCTTCGTCGCTGATATTGAGCTGCAACAGCAGCTTATGGGCATCGATGGTAACCGAATCGCCCTCGCGGATCAGCGCGATGGGACCGCCCACGAAGGCTTCCGGCGCAACGTGGCCCACGACCATGCCCCAGGTGCCGCCGGAAAAGCGTCCATCGGTGATCAGCCCCACGGTTTCGCCCAGCCCCTGGCCGACCAGCGCGGAGGTAGGCGCGAGCATTTCGCGCATGCCGGGACCGCCCTTGGGGCCTTCGTAGCGGATGACCACCACATCGCCATCACGGATCTCGCGCGCCATGATGGCGGTCATGGCGTCATCCTCGGAATCGAAGACGCGCGCCGGGCCCGTGATGACGGGATTCTTCAGGCCGGTGATCTTGGCGACACAGCCTTCAGGCGAGAGATTGCCCTTCAAGATGGCCAGATGCCCCTGCGGATAGAGCGCGCGGTCGAGCGGCATGATGACGTCCTGGTCCGCCCTGGGCGCATTGGGCACGCCGGCCAAGGTCTCGGCGATGGTCTTGCCGGTGATGGTGATGCAGTCCGCATGCAGCAAGCCCGCATTGAGCAGCAGCTTCATGACCTGCGGAATGCCGCCGGCGCGATGCAGATCGGTGGCGACGTATTTGCCGGACGGTTTCAGGTCGCACAGCACCGGCACGCGCTTGCGGATGCGTTCAAAGTCGTCGATGGTCCAGGGCACTTCCGCGGCATGCGCAATTGCCAGGAAGTGCAGCACGGCATTGGTGGAGCCGCCCGTAGCCATGATGACGGACACCGCATTTTCGATGGACTCGCGCGTGATGATGTCGCGCGGGCGCAGCCCTTTCCTGACCGCCTCGACCAGCACCCGAGCCGACTCCGCCGCGGAAGCGACCTTTTCCTCGTCCTCGTTGGCCATGGTGCTGGAGTACGGCAGGCTCATGCCCATGGCTTCGAACGCGGAGCTCATGGTGTTGGCGGTGTACATGCCGCCACAGGACCCCGAGCCCGGAATCGCGCATTTCTCTATTTGCTTGAAGTCCTCTTCGGGCATGCGGCCCATGGTGTATTCGCCCACCGCTTCGAAGACGGAGACGATGGTGAGATCGTTGCCCTTGTAATGGCCGGGTTTGATGGTGCCGCCATAGACATAGATGCCGGGCACGTTGGTGCGCGCCAGCGCGATCATCCCGCCGGGCATGTTCTTGTCGCAGCCGCCGATCACCACCACGCCGTCCATCCACTGCCCTTGCGCGGCGGTCTCGATGCAGTCGGCGATGACTTCGCGGGACACCAGCGAGTACTTCATGCCCTCGGTGCCCATGGACATGCCGTCGGAAATGGTGGGCGTGCCGAACACCTGGGGATTGGCGCGCGATGCGCGAATGGCGTCGATGGCGGCATCGGCCAGGCGCTGCAGGCCGCTATTGCAAGGCGTGATGGTCGAATGGCCATTGGCCACGCCGATCATGGGATTTTCGAAATCGGCCTCTTGATAGCCCAGCGCGTAGTACATGGCGCGATTGGGTGCGCGCGCGACACCGTGGGTGATATGGCGGGAACGTTCGTTGTGCGGCATGGTCTGTCTCCTGTCGGCCGACGGGGCTCGGACATGGCGACCGCCCCGGGGGAACTGGCTCGCTTGCGCGCGAATCTTCAATGTTCGCCGGTTATTATCATTCAACTTTATTGTGTCGGGCAGAACATGCTGCAATATCCCCAATTTGATCCCGTCGCCCTGCAGATCGGGCCGCTAGCCATCCACTGGTACGGACTGATGTACCTGGTGGGCTTTGCCCTGGTGTACCTGCTGGGACGCCGGCGCATCACCAGCGGCCACACCACATCGCTGAACGTGAAGGACCTGGAAGACCTGATCTTCTATAGCGTGCTGGGCGTGGTGGTGGGCGGACGGCTAGGCTATGTACTGTTCTACAAGCCTTCGTATTACCTGTCCCATCCGCTGGAAGTGGCGTACCTGTGGCAGGGCGGCATGTCGTTCCATGGCGGCTTGATCGGCGTGATCGTGGTGATGCTGCTGTTCGCGCGCAAGAAGAAGCTGCCGTTCTTTGCGGTCAGCGATTTCATTGCACCGCTGATTCCGTTGGGGCTGGGCTTCGGCCGCCTGGGCAACTTCATCAATGGCGAGCTCTGGGGCCGGCCCACCGATGTGCCGTGGGCCATGGTGTTTCCTGGCAGCGGCGACGGCCTGGCGCGCCACCCTTCGCAGCTCTATGAACTGGGCCTGGAAGGCATCGTGCTGTTTGCGCTGCTGTGGTGGTTTTCGAGCAAGCCGCGCCCGCTGGGACAGGTGAGCGGGCTCTTCCTGATGGGCTACGGAACGTTCCGCTTCCTGGTGGAATTCACCCGCGAGCCGGACAACTTCCTGGGCCTGCTCGCGGGCGGTTTGAGCATGGGACAGTGGCTGTCCGTGCCGATGGTCGCCCTGGGCGCCATCATGTTCAGCCTTACTGCAAAACGATCGTCCCGTTGACTGCGATGCTGACCGTGACGTTGCCCGCTTCCAGCGGCACGTCCGGACTGTAGCCGCCAGAACCGTCCTTGGCCATCGCCGCCGCGCCCATCGTGCGCGGCATTGGCATCGGGCCGCCCGAGCCGCCCAACTCCAACTTGGAAAGGCGATAGCCCGAGAAACCGAAGGCGTTGGCCGCAGCCAGCGCGCGGTCCTTGAAGGCTTGCGCGGCTTCCTTGAGCAGCTTGCGTTCTTCGGCCTCGCGCGCTTCGCGCGACAGCAGGAAGCTGATGTGGGAGATGGCGGTCTTGTCGGACAGCTTGGAGGCCAGCGCGGCCGCGGCTTCGAAGTCTTTGGATTCCAAGATCACTTCGCCCTGGCCGCGCCAGGAACCGATCCTGCCCTTGCTGGAAGTGCTCGGCCAGACGTTGTAGCCGCCGGTGCGCACTTCCACGCCCTTGACGTCGCGCGCACGCTTGACCACGTCGTCCAGGAGCGTGCTCAGCTTCTTGCCTGCGGCGGGCTGGTCGGGCGCCTCGATTTCGACGGACAGCGTAATGCGGACGGTGTCCTGCTTGACCTCGGAAGACGCATTGGCCTGCAAAGTCAGTTCCGGCGCACGGCTAGCCGTCGCTTCGGCCGCGGCGGCGGGCGCCTGGGTCTGCGCATGCGCGAGCGGCGCGGCGCTCAGAGCGGCCACGGTTGCGCACGCCGCGCCGAGTTTGGTCAGCGAGAAAACTGGGTGTTTGAACATGGACTGGTCCTAGGAGGGAGGACGAAGAGGGAGTGGTGAGGCGCCCGGGGCGGACCTGCTCTTATGGCAGGCCCGCTGGGATAGATGCCCCGCCTGTGCCGTCAAGGCCGGCATCTCGAACCCTGAGGTTCAAGGTGGTCGCGTTCCGAAGAGCGTCGGGTTCGTCTACGGGAGACGATCACTCCAGCTCTGCACTCCCGCAACCAATATGCCAAAAGACATAGGTTCAGAGAATGTATGGCCTAGTCACGAACACGGCAGGGACAAACTGAAAATACTTGAATACTGCTTTATGAACGGTTAGAGCAGTTTTTCCTGACCCGACAAGGCGTCATCGAGTACTGCGTTCATGTCCTCGATTCTACGCTTGAAGTCGCCGACCGCCAAACCGCCCAGAGGACCATCGGGCGCTTTCATGGCGAGCAGCTCGCCCGCGACTTGCAGCGCGGCCATCACGGCGATGCGTTCGTTGCTGGAGACCTTGCCCGTGCCCTGGATGCGCAGCATCAGTTGGTCCACGTGGCGCACGGCGGCCAGCAGCGTCGGTTTCTCTTCGGCGGAACATGCCAGGGAATAGTCGCGCCCCAGTATGGTGACATCTACGCGTTCCATCAGTGTTGCTCTCCAGACGGTGCGCCCGGCAGACGGGCCAGCACGGCGTCAATACGCTCGCGGGCCGATGCGGCAGCCACGCGCAAGCGCTGTAATTCGGTGTCGCGGGTCTGCAGATTGCCCTGCAGTTCGGTTTCCCTGGCGGAGAAACGCGATTCGAGCGATTGGCGCTCGGAAGTTTCGCGAGCCAATTGCTCACGCAGCGAGGCTTCAGCCTGCTGGGCTTGCTCGAGCATGGCGGTGACCGCCCCGTCGTTGTCCTGAAGCTTGCTCTGTAGCGTGACGATCTCGGCCTCGCGCTCGGCGGCGCGCTGCTTGAGCACACGCTGCTCGGCTTCGGTGTCGTTCAGGCGTTGGCGCAACGCGTCACGCTCTGCGTGGAGTTGGCGGGTGCGTTGCACCAGTTGCCCGATGCGGGCGGCGAGTTGGTCTAGATCTTGCAGCATGGGCGCTATCGTAAACCATCCTGAGTTGAACGGGGTCTCTTCACGCAAGGTGAGAAACCCGGCAATATTCAGTAGGATTTATCCCTCACTCATACGAAAGCCACGCATCCGGCCGATCCTGCTTTCGCCTTTCTTTCTATAAACTTTCACTTAGCTTTCAAAAAGCCCTCAAACTTCCTGACCCGTTACAACTCGGGGTCGGGAGTTCCCGAATTTTAGGGAAAACCCCAGCCTTTCACCGACCTTACAGGGTTTGCAGCGTGGCGGGCGTCCATTACCATTCGCCCTTTCAAGAATCCCAGCCTTACCTTTCATAAGAACAAACGGCACCCCGAAGTGCCTTTTTTGTGCCTGTCACTCGCCTGTCGGCGGGAGTGGCCACAGACCTTTTTTATCTACATGCTGTAAACAGGAGCCAACCAATCATGCAGCTACGCAATCGACAGGACTTCTGGTCGGGGGTGATGTTCATCGCCCTAGGACTGGGATTCGCCTGGCAGGCCAGCAGCTACCAAATGGGTACTGCCGCCCGAATGGGCCCAGGGTATTTTCCTTTCTGGCTAGGCATTGTTCTGGCATTGCTGGGCGCCATCGTGCTGCTTGGCTCGATGTCCAAGAAGGCGCACGACACCCACGTCGACAAGTTCGACTGGCGCATCGTGTTCCTGGTGGTCGGATCGGTCGTGCTCTACGGCTTCATCCTCAAGCTGCTGGGCATCTACATCTCGGTATTCGTCCTGGTTGTCGTCAGCAGCCTGGCCAGCCACGAGTTCAGCCTGAAGGTCGCCGTCGCCAACGGCATCTTCCTGGTGCTGTTCTCGTATCTGGCATTCGTCAAGGGGCTGGGGCTGATTTTCCCGCTGTGGCCGTCGTTTCTGGGCATGAACTAAGGAGCACCCGGTCATGGAATTGTTTGACAACCTGATGTTGGGCTTCTCGGTGGCGTTTACGCCCGAGAACCTGCTTTACGCACTGCTGGGCTGCATTCTGGGCACGCTGATCGGCGTGCTGCCGGGCATCGGCCCCGTCCCGACCATCGCCATGCTGCTGCCGATCACGTACGTGCTGCCCCCGGTAGCCGGCCTGATCATGCTGGCAGGCATCTACTACGGCGCCCAATACGGCGGCTCCACGACGGCAATTCTTGTGGCTTTGCCAGGGGAAACGTCCGCGGTGGTGACCGTGCTGGACGGTCACCAGATGGCCCGCAACGGCCGTGCTGGCGCCGCGCTGGCGATCGCCGCGCTGGGTTCGTTCTTCGCAGGCTGCGTGGCCACGCTGCTGCTGGCTGCCTTCGCGCCCCCGCTGGCTGAAGTCGCGTTCAAGTTCGGCCCCGCCGAGTACTTCTCGCTGATGTGCCTGGGCCTGGTCGGCGCCGTGGTGCTGGCTTCGGGTTCGCTGCCCAAGGCTATCGCGATGATCCTGCTGGGCCTGCTGCTGGGCATGGTCGGCACCGACGTGAACTCGGGCGTTGCCCGCTTCGACTTCGGCATCCCCGAGCTGCAGGACGGCATCGACTTCGCCATCGTGGCCATGGGCGTGTTCGGCTTCGCCGAAATCATGACCAACCTCGAGCAGAAGGAAAACCGCGTCGACATCACCGACAAGATCGGCTCGCTGTATCCCAACAAGCAGGAATTCAAGGAAGCCGCTCCCGCCGTGCTGCGCGGCACGGCCCTGGGTTCGGCCCTGGGCATCCTGCCGGGCGGTGGCGCCGTGTTGTCGTCGTTCGCTTCCTACACGCTGGAAAAGAAGATCTCGAAGAACCCGGAACGCTTCGGCAAGGGCCACCCGGCCGGCCTGGCTGGCCCGGAATCGGCGAACAACGCTGCGGCCCAGACCTCGTTCATCCCGCTGCTGACCCTGGGCATCCCGGGCAACGCCGTGATGGCGCTGATGGTCGGCGCGATGACCATCCACAACATCCAGCCCGGCCCGCAAGTCATGACGAGCCACCCGGAGCTGTTCTGGGGCCTGATCGCCTCGATGTGGATCGGCAACCTGATGCTGGTGGTGCTGAACCTGCCGCTGATCGGCCTGTGGGTCAAGCTGCTGAAGGTGCCCTACCGCATCCTGTTCCCGGCGATTCTGGTGTTCTGCACGATCGGGGTGTACTCGTTGAACTACAACACGTTCGACATCTTCACCACCGCCATCTTCGGCATCATCGGCTACGTCTGGTCCAAGCTGAAGTGCGAAGGTGCACCGCTGCTGCTGGGCTTGGTGCTGGGCCCCATGATGGAAGAGAACTTCCGTCGCGCCCTGCTGCTGTCGCGCGGCGACTTCACGACCTTCGTGACGCGTCCGCTGTCGGCCTCGCTGCTGGCCATCGCCGTCTTCCTGGTGATCCTGGTGGCGCTGCCTGCGATCCGCAAGAAGCGCGAAGAGACCTTCGTCGAAGAAGAGTAAAGCGCAGCCTGCCGCTCAGCGGCAGTCTCGCCCTGAAAACCCCCGGGTTCCGCCCGGGGGTTTTTCTTTGTGCGCGCGGAATTCAGTCCGACAAACGCTACGGATCGATACGACTCAATACGAAGTATGTTCAAACGCAGTTCGCGTACGTTAAGCTAGGGGTTTACCCCACGCGACGATTCGAGATGAATTTCAACTGGAACAACCCCTATCCCACCATCCGGCGCCCGGTGTTCGCGCGCAACGTGGTCGCCACCTCGCAGCCGCTGGCCGCGCAGGCGGGCCTCCGGATCCTGGCGCAAGGCGGCAATGCCGTCGACGCGGCGATCGCCGCGGCCGCCACGCTGGCCCTGACGGAGCCGGTCAGCAACGGGCTGGGATCGGACTGTTTCGCCATCGTCTGGGACGGCTCCAAACTGCATGGGCTGAATGCCTCGGGCACGGCGCCGGCCGGGTGGAACATGGATTACTTCCGGCGCAAGCATCAGGGCGCCATCCCGGCCCGGGGCTGGGACAGCGTGACGGTGCCGGGCTGCGTGGCCGGCTGGGCCGCCCTGCATGAAAAACTGGGCCGCCTGGCCTTTGCCGACGTGCTGGCGCCCGCCATCGAGTACGCCGAGCGCGGCTTTGCCGTGTCACCCGTCGTGCAAGAGAAATGGGCGGCGCAAGCCGATGTCCTGCAGCCGCAGCCGGGCTTCGCCGAGCATTTCCTGCCGCGCGGGCGCGCGCCGCAGGTCGGCGAGCACTTCGTGCTGCAGGGCGCGGCCTCCACCCTCAAGCGCATCGCGGCCAGCGGAGGCAGGGACTTCTACGAAGGCGAAACCGCCCACAAGCTGGTGGCGCATGCCCAGGCCCACGACGCCGCCCTGACGCTGGCTGATCTGCGCGATTACGCGCCGCAATGGGTCACGCCTATCAGCCAGGCGTATCGCGGCCACACACTGCATCAGATTCCACCCAATGGCCAGGGCATCGCCGCCCTGATCGCCCTGGGCATCCTGCAAAACTTCGACGTGGCGGCCCGCCCGGTAGATCATCCAGAGACGCAGCACCTGCTGATCGAGGCGATGAAACTGGCCTTCGCCGACGTCTACGATCACGTGGCCGATGCCCGCCACATGCGCGTCACGCCCGAACAGATGCTGGCCGCGGACTATCTGGCGCAGCGTGCACACCTGATTGACCCCAACGCGGCGCAGGCCCCTGCCGCCGGCCATGCGCCGCGCGGCGGCACTGTCTACCTGACCGCGGCCGACAAGTGCGGCATGATGGTCAGCTTCATCCAGTCGAACTACATGGGTTTTGGTTCCGGCGTGGTGGTGCCGGGCACCGGCGTCAGCCTGCAGAACCGCGGTCATTGCTTCAGTACCGATCCCGGCCACCCCAATGCGGTGGCCGGCGGCAAGCGCCCTTTCCACACCATCATCCCCGGTTTCCTGATGCGCAATGGCGCCCCCGTCATGAGCTTCGGGGTCATGGGAGGCAATATGCAGCCCCAGGGGCAGGTGCAGGCGCTGGTGCGGATGCTGGACTATGGGCAGCAGCCGCAAGCCGCCTGCGACGCGCCTCGCTGGAAATGGAACCACGGACTGTCATTGGATGTAGAGGCCGGCCTGGCCCCGGCGGTCGCCGAGGGACTGCGCGCCCGCGGCCACGTGCTCGAAAGCATGGCCGATCCCTACATGGATTTCGGATCGGGGCAATTCATCTGGCGCCTGGGCGACCCGGCCGTCGACGGATATGTCAGCGCCAGCGACAGCCGGCGCGATGGACTCGCCGCGGGCTTTTGATTGCGTTAAGGTTAGGGCCTGTTAACAGGCGCCAGCGCCCCTGATGCCCCTAACTTCATAAAGCGGAGTTCCCTGCATGGCAACGATCGGTACCAAGAGCTACGACGCTGTCGTAGCCCAGAAAGTCACTTTCCTCGGTTTGGGCGTGATGGGCCTGCCCATGGCCGGCCATCTGGCGCGCGCGGGACACGAGGTCACGGTCTACAACCGCTCGCCCGCCAAGGCGCAGGCCTGGGTCGCCGAGTTCGGCGGCAAGAGCGCGGCCACGCCGCGCGAAGCCGTGGCCGGCGCGCAGATCGTGTTCGCCTGCGTGGGCAATGACGATGACCTGCGCAGCGTGGTGCTGGGACCGGACGGCGCCTTCGCCGGCATGGCGCCGGGCGCGGTCTTCGTCGACCACACCACCGCATCCGCCGACGTGGCGCGCGAGCTCTACGCGCAAGCCAAGGACCTGGGCCTGAATTTCATCGACGCCCCGGTGTCGGGCGGACAGGCGGGCGCGGTCAATGGCGTGCTGACCATCATGTGCGGCGGCGAACAGGCCGTGTTCGATGCGATCAAGCCCGTGGCACAGTCTTTCGGCCGCGCCGTCACGCTGGTTGGCCCCCCGGGAGCTGGCCAACTGGCCAAGATGGTCAACCAGATCTGCATCGCGGGCGTGGTGCAGGGCCTGTCCGAAGCCATCGCTTTCGGCCAGGCGGCCGATCTGGACATGAAACTCGTGCTGGACGTGATCAGCAAGGGCGCGGCGCAGAGCTGGCAGATGGAAAATCGCGGCGGGACCATGGTCGACGACAAGTTCGAGTTCGGTTTCGCGGTGGACTGGATGCGCAAGGATCTGGGCCTGGTGCTGGCCGAAGCCCGCCACAACGGCGCACGCCTGCCCCTGACGGCGCTGGTGGACCAGTTCTATGGCGACGTCCAGAAGATGGGCGGCAGCCGCTGGGATACGTCCAGCCTGATCAAGCGCCTGCGCGACTGAGCCCTGCCCCCGCGGCAAGAAAAAAGGCGAGCCATGAGGCTCGCCTTTGCTTTTGGGGCCTGCGCTTACGCGGCCAGGCTGTCCTGTTGCGCGACGGGCAGCAGCGCATCGATACGCTGCTTGGCCTGCGCAATGCCTTCCAGCGCAGCCACTTCGCCCATGGCCATGCCTTCGGCGGCGATGAAGTTGACGTCGGTCATGCCCAGGAAGGCGAGCATCTGGCGCAGATAAGGCGTCAGCGTATCCGAGGGCGTGCCTTCGGCCTTGCCGCCGCGGGCGGTCAGCACAAACACCTGCTTGCCCTTGACCAGACCTTCCGGCACGCCTTCGGCGGTATAGCGGAAGGTGATGCCGGCGCGCGCCAGATGGTCGAGATAGCTCTTGAACTGCGCCGGCATGTTGAAGTTGTAGACCGGAACGGCGAAGACGATGCGATCGGCCTCCATCACTTCGGCGACCAGCGTGTCACTCATCTCAACCAGGCGTTGCTGTTCCACGCTGCGGGCATCCGCCGGGGTAAACAGCGCGCCGGCGGTGTTGCCGTCGAAGTACGGGATGGGTTGCGCGCCAAGGTCACGGACCTTGATGGCCGCGGCCGGGTTGGACGCCTTGACGCGGTTGATCAGGTGATCGGCCAATTGCTTGCTGTTGGAACGATCGCCGAGAATAGAGGAAAGGATAACCAGGGTCTTCATTGCAAATTTCTCCAGTGAGGGCCCGCTCGCTGCGGGCGGTCAGGATCCGTAGGCTTTGATCAGATCCCGAGTGCATGGCGTCACTGTAGACGGCTTAATTGTTCACATAAATACGGTTATGATGAACTATTCGTTCCAGGCATAGAACAATCATGCAAGATCTCAATGACCTCTATTACTTCTCCCAGGTGGTCGAACAGGGAGGTTTCAGCGCGGCGGCCAGGGCGCTGGACATTCCGAAATCCCGCTTGTCGCGCCGGATCTCGCACCTGGAGGAAAGCCTGGGCGTACGCTTGTTGCAACGCACGACGCGCCGCTTGCGCCTGACCTCGGCTGGCGAACGCTATTTGCACTATTGCCGCGAAATGGCCGCCTCGGCGCGCGCGGCGGACGACGCCATGCGGCAGTTGCAGGCGGAGCCCACCGGCCCTGTGATCGTGAGCTGCCCGGTGTCCATCGCGCAGGACGTGCTGTCGCCGCTGCTGCCCGAGTTCCTGGACGCCTGGCCCGCCGTGTCGGTGCAATTGCTGGTGACCAACCGCCGCGTGGACCTGATCCGCGAAGGCGTGGACCTGGCCCTGCGCGTACGCACCAAGCTGGATACGGACGCCGAGCTGGTCGTGCGCCACTTCGGCACGGCGCGCGGCACGCTGGTCGCCAGCCCCAGCTACCTGCAGCGCCACGGCACGCCCGATACGCCGCAGGATCTCGCCACGCATACCACGCTGAGTTTCAGCGATCCGCAAAACGAAGTGCGCTGGCCGTTGCGCAACGACAAGGGCGAAGAGGTGCACATTGAATTGAAGCCGCAGCTGTCCTGCAACGACTTCATCGTGCTGACCGAGGCCGCGGTGCGGGGCCGCGGCATCGCCCTGCTGCCTTCTATCGCCACGCACGAACAGCTGCGGCGCGGCCAACTGGTGCAGGTCCTGCCGCAGTGGCAGTCGCCCGAAGGCATCGTGCATTGCATCTATCCGTCGCGGCGGGGCATGATGCCCGCCGTGCGCGCCCTGCTCGATTTCCTGTCGGAGCGCCTGCCCGCCATGTACCAGCGGCTGGAAAAGGCCCCGCTGCCCCCGGCTCAGTAGCCGCGCGAGCGGTCCACCACGCCGCTGATGGATTCGCCGCGCTGCAGTTGCGCAACCTTGTCCGCGATCTGCCGGATGCTTTCGTCGCGCAAGGTGCGCGCCGCGATATGCGGCGTGACGTGCACGCGCGCATCGCGCCAGAACGCATGGTCCTTGGGCAAGGGCTCGGTGTGGAAGACGTCCAGCGTGGCGCCGTCGATCTCGCCTTCTTCAAGCATCTGCACCAGATCGTCTTCGACCAGATGTTCGCCGCGGCCCACGTTGACCAGATGCGCATGCGGCAGAAGCTGCGACAGCGTGTCGCGATTGAGGATGCCGATCGTGTCCGGCGTGAGCGGCAGCACGTTCACCAGGAAGCGCGTGCGGGCCAGGAACGCCGGCAAGGCGGCTTCGCCCGCGTAGGACTCCACGCCCGGGATCTCGCGCGGCGAACGCGACCAGCCGGCCACGGGATAGCCAAACTGGGCCAGGATCTGCGCCACGCGCGCGCCCACCTGCCCCAGCCCCAGCACGCCGACCGGCCAGTCCGCCTGGCGCGAGCCTTCGCGAGTGTCCCAATGCTGGCGCGCCTGCGCATGATCGAAGTCTTCGAAATCGCGCGAGACGCGCAGCAGCGCGTACAGCGCGTACTCGGCCATCTGCACCGACATGCCCGCGTCCTCCAGGCGGACGATGCGCACATGCGGCGGGATCTCGGGCATCTTCAGCAAGGCATCGACGCCGGCGCCCAGATTGAACAGCGTCTTCAGGCCGGTCTCGTGCGCGAAGAGCTCTGCCGGCGGACGCCAGACCAAGGCGGCTTCCGCGCCCGAGGGCGGGCCGTCAGGGTTCCACACGGAGATGCGACAGCCGGGCATGGCGGCTTCCAGGAGCGGAACCCAGGCGGCGGGATCGTGGTGGGGGCAGGCAAAGAGTATGTGCATGATGGCTCTGAGTGCAGGCTCGGGAAGGCTCAAGCATGAGGGATGCCGCCCCACAAATCAAACGGCCCGGCAGATTGCCGGGCCGTGTTCAGGCTGAGGGCTGCCGCGCTCAGGCCGCTTGCGGCACCTCGGGCTTGCTCTTGTCCTTGTTCTTGTTGCGGCGCAGGAATGCCCACACTTGCAGGAAGATCAGCAAGGCGCTTGCGCCAATGAACCAGGCGCTGATCGGCCGTTCCACGAATACCGCCAGATCGCCGCGGGACAGCAACAGCGCGCGGCGGAAGTTCTCTTCGACCATCGGCCCCAGCACGAAGCCGAGCAGGATGGGCGCGACGGAAAACTCCAGCGTCATCAGGATCGCGCCGATCACGCCGAACGCCAGCACTTCCCATATCTGGAAGAGGCTGTTCTGCGTGCTGAACACGCCCACCGCGATGAAGAACAGCGCTGACGGGAACAGGTAGCGGTACGGCACCTGCAGCAGTTTCACCCACACGCCGATCAGCGGCACGTTCAGCACCATGAGCAGCACATTACCCACCCAGAAGCTGGCGATCAGGCCCCAGAAGATGTCCGGATGCTCGGTGATCAGCTGCGGGCCGGGCTGGATGCCCTGGATCAGCAGCGCGCCCAGGATCAGCGCCATCACCGCGTCGCCGGGAATGCCCAGGCTCATCGTGGGGATGAAGTCGACCTGCGTCTTGGAGTGCGAAGAGGCTTCGGGCGACGCCACGCCGGCGATCATGCCGGTGCCGAACTTCTCGGGCGTCTTGGAGATCTTGCGCTCCAGCGCATAGGCCACGAAAGTGGTGATGGTGGGACCGGTGCCGGGCATGGCGCCGAACAGCGTGCCCACCGCCGTGCCGCGGACCATGGGCCAGAAAGCAGTCTTGAGTTCCTGCTTGCTGGGCCGCATGTCGCGCAGGCGCAGCTTGGCGCCGCTGCCGATGATGGTCATGCGGTTGACGCTCATCAGGAAGTCGGCCACGCCGAACAGGCCCATCGAAATCGCCACCAGTTCCAGGCCGTCGGACAGGTCCAGCAGACCGAAGGAGAAGCGGATGGTGCCGGTGTTCACGTCCGTGCCCACCACGCCGCACATCAGGCCGAACAAGGTCATTGCCACGCCCTTGAGCGGCGAGCCGCGCGACATCGTGGCGCCTGCCAGCAGACCCAGCAGCATGATCGAGAAAATCTCGGTCGGACCGAACTTGAACGCGACTTCCACCAGCAGCGGCGAGGCGAAGATCATGACGATGATCCCCACCGATGCGGCGAAGAACGAACAGATCATCGTGATGCCCAACGCTGTTCCGCCCTTGCCCTGCTTGGTCAGCGGATAGCCGTCCAGGCAGGTGACCGCGTGCGGCGGATGCGAAGGCAGATTCAGCAGGATCGCGCCAATGGCGCCGCCGTACTGCGAACCATAGAAAATGCCGGCCAGCATCAGGATGGCGGGCACTGGATGCATCACGTAGGTCAGCGGCAGCAGAATGGAAATGGCTGACAGCGCGCCCATGCCGGGCAGCACGCCGATGAGGTTGCCCACCAGCACGCCGAAGAACGACCACATCAGGTTATGCCACTGGAAGGCAACGCCGAAGCCGTACCAGAGGTCCATCAAGGATTGCGAAATCATGGCGCTTCAACCCCAGCGAAACAGCGGAAGCTGCAGCTGCAGCGCCCACCAGAAGACGACGACCGCGATGGCGGTCATGGCGACCGAAAGCAGGATGGCCTGCTTGATCGTGTTCTTGCGGTCGCCCAGCGCAGAAATGAATACGATGGCGAACGTGGCGGGCAGCAAGCCGCCGTAATGGCCCAGCAGCAGGAAAGCCAGGATGCCCAGCAGGATGCAGGCGCCGCCGCGGAAATCCGGCAGTCCATGGCCGTGGCCGTCGCCGGGTGGCGGCGCGGACGATTCGCCCGAGCGCGCCGAGATAGCGATCAGCACGCCGGTCAGCGCCAGCAGACCGCCGAGCGCCGCAGGGAAAAAGCCGGGTCCCATGTGGCTCAGGGAGCCGATGTGATAGTCGGTCCCGCCGTAGATTGCCCCCAGCCCGATGAGGACCATCAGCGCTCCGCCGTAATAGTCCTTTCTATTGATTGTCTTTTGCACTTCATCCTCCTTCGTGGTGCGGTCCGCGCGCCTGCCCGGGGATGTGCCGCTCGAAGCGAGCGCGACCCGGGTCCTGGCGACAGGCCCGGACGCAGATTACGGAAGGAAGCTGCTAATCCGCTTTCTGTGCGCTGTCGCGATCCTGAATTCGGGGGTTATCCCTGAACGGAAGCTGCGGATGAAAGCGGAAATGCGGAGAAGTTACTGATCGCCCTTGAGCTCGACATCGAGCGGACGCGGATACTGCGAGACGGTGGACGCGAGCGGCAACCACAGCACGGAAGCCAGTCCTACGCCCCCCTGGGCGTTCGGTTCGCCGTCGCGCAGTTCGATGTCGCCGTCGTTGCGGCGGGCATAGGCGCGGGCGATCGCCAGCCCCAGGCCCGACCCAGACGAGGCGACCGGTTTGTCCGTACCGACGCGTTCGAAACGCGCGAAGGCCCGCTGGCGCAGTATCGGGTCCAGCCCTGGCCCGTTGTCGGACACGGCAACCTCGGCGCGGTTGGCGTGGCAGCAGACCGATACGGTAATGCGCGCGCCAACTGGGGCGTAATGGATGGCGTTGTGCACCAGGTTCGAAAGCGCCTCGTGCAGTTCGGCCTCGTTGCCCGAAACCGGTGCGGGGATCTCCAGCCCCTCTTCGGAGCCGGCCTGCACCCAGCCCAGGTCCTGCTGCTTTTCGTGCGCCAGCGGCAGGTATTGCAGCACCACCTCGCGCGACACGGCGTTCATGTCCAGCAACTGCCGCGGCAGCTGATCGGCCTGATTGGCGTGGGCCAGGGACAGCAACTGCTCGGTCAGGCGGCGCGTGCGGCCCAGTTGGTCGACGATGCCGCGCAGGCCTTCCTGCGCGCGGGCCGGATCGCGCTCGCGCAGGGCGTACTGGGCCTGGGTCAGCATGATGGCCAGCGGCGTGCGCAGCTGATGCGAGGCATCGGCCAGGAACTGCGATTGTTCATCGAGGACGCGACGGTAGCGGGCGATATGGTGATTGACCGCATCGACCAGCGGCGCCACTTCGCTGGGCACGCGCGAGGCGTCCAGCGGCGTCAGGTCATCCGGGCGGCGCGCACGGATATCGTTGCGCAGCCGGCGTAGCGGCTTCAGCGCCCACGACACGCCCCACCACACCAGCAGCGCCACCAGCGCCAGCATGCGCGTGTCGCGCAGGATTTCCTGGCGCCGCGCGTTGTTCTCGGCTTCGATACGCTTGCCGGTGCTTTCGGCCACGACCACCAGTACCTGCCGGTGCTGCCCCTGGTAATACAGATCCCGCACCACCGCGACGACCCGCACGGGATCGTTGCGATAGACGCTGTCGTAGAAAATAGGCTGGCTGTTGGATCGCGGCCAGCTGGGCGGACGCGGCATTTCCGGCATGCCCAGCAGGGTCTTGCCCGGGGCCGTGGGCACCGCGGCGCCGTCCGGCAGGGGCGGGTCGATCTCTTCGATGCGGAAGTACTTGCGCAGGCCCGCGCGGGACTCGAGCATCACCTGCGCGTACAGCGGCGTGGCGACCTGCAGATTGCCGTCAGGCGTGAATTCCAGGCTGCTTTCCAGCACCCGGGCCGGCTCCACCAGGGCGCTGTCGTAGGCTTCGTTGGTGATCTCGGCCAGGGTGCGGTAGTCGTTCACGCTGTCTACCACCAGGAGCATGATCACGCCCGGCAGCAGCAGAATGATCAGCAGCGCGCGGATGCCCACGCGCGGCAGCTCGGATAGCCGCAGCCTCACTCAGGATTCCGCGGACTCGCTGGCGACGCTTTCCAGCATGTAGCCCAGCCCGCGCACGGTGACGATACGCACGTCGCTGCCGGTCAGTTTCTTGCGCAGCCGGTGCAGCACGACCTCGATGGCATCCGGATTGGCCTCGCTGTCGTGGGTGAAGACCTTGCCGAACAATTGGGACTTGTCCACCGGATAGCCGCTGCGGGTCAACAAGGCGGCCAGGGCGGCATGTTCGCGCGGGGTCAGGAACAGCAGCGAGCCGTCCAGGGTGAAGGCGCGGCTTTCGCTGTCGTAGGACAGCGAGCCGCATTGCAGCCGCGGATGCTGGCGGCCGCGGCTGCGGCGCACCAGCGCCGTGAGGCGCGCTTCCAGTTCCTCGAGCGCGAAGGGTTTGGTCAGGAAGTCGTCCGCGCCCAGGTTCAGGCCGCGCACGCGATCCTGCAGGGCGCCCTGGGCGGTGAGCAGCAGCACGGGGGTGCGGTCGTCGCGGTTGCGCATTTCGCGCAGCACCACCAGCCCATGCTTGTCGGGCAGGCGCAGGTCCATGACGATGGCGTCGTATTCGGTGCCTGCCATGAAGGCTTCGGCGGTACGGGCGTCGGCCGCGTGGTCCGGCACGAATCCGCTCTGGGCGAGCGCGCGCATCAACCAGGACGCCATGTCCCGTTCGTCTTCAACCAACAATATGCGCATGACCGTCCGTTCCTTCGGGCAGATTGTCTGCCGCCCGTTGCCCGTGCACCCGTTGGCGCAGGTAGCGGGTTTCGTGATGGCGCCGGAAGAGGATAGCCGACAACTCGTTCAGCGCCTGGGTGTAGACATCGCGCTTGAACTCGATCACGGCATCCAGGGGCACCCAATACTGGCTCCAGCGCCAGGCATCGAATTCCGGATGCTGCGTCGCGCGCAAGCACACATCGCTGTCACGTCCTACCAGGCGCAACAAGAACCAAATCTGCTTTTGTCCTTTATAGTGGCCGCGCCACTCACGCCGGACGAAGTGATCGGGCACGTTATAACGTAACCAATCGCGTGTACGCCCCAAAATACGGACATGCTCGGGCTTCAAGCCCACCTCTTCATGGAGTTCGCGATACATGGCTTGCACCGGGCTTTCGCCGTACTTGATGCCGCCTTGGGGGAACTGCCAGGCATGTTCCCTGATACGCTTGCCCCAAAAGACCTCGTTTCTACCGTTGACGAGAATGATGCCGACATTGGGGCGGTAGCCTTCGCGGTCAAGCATGGGCCACCCCCACCGAATTCAATACAATTACGGTCGATTATACGTATCTGCTGCCACCTTTAAACATGCGCGCATCCAACTACCACATCAACACCCTCAAAGAAGCCCCTTCCGAAGCCGAAGTCGCCAGCCACCAGCTGATGACCCGGGCCGGGATGATCCGCAAGCTCGCGGGCGGCATCTACACCTACATGCCCCTGGGGCTGAAAGTCATCCGCAAGGTCGAAGCCATCGTCCGCGAAGAAATGAACGCCGCGGGTGCGATCGAGCTGCTGATGCCGGTGGTCCAGCCGGCCGAGCTCTGGCAGGAGTCGGGCCGCTGGGAGCAGTACGGCGCCGAGTTGCTGCGCATCAAGGATCGGCACCAGCGCGATTTCGTGCTGCAGCCCACGTCCGAGGAAGTCATCACCGACATCGCGCGCAACGAAATCCACAGCTATCGCCAGTTGCCGGTGAACTTCTATCACATCCAGACCAAGTTCCGGGACGAGCGCCGTCCGCGCTTCGGCCTGATGCGTGGCCGCGAGTTCACCATGAAGGACGCCTACTCCTTCGACCGTGACGAAGCTGGCGCGCAGGCCAGCTACGACACCATGTACAACGCCTACATGCGCATTTTCGGCCGTCTGGGCCTGGGATTCCGCGCCGTGGCCGCTGACACGGGCTCGATCGGCGGCACCCGCAGCCACGAATTCCAGGTGATCGCCGACACCGGCGAAGACCTGCTGGTCTACAACGCCGACACCGACTACGCCGCCAACATCGAGCTGGCCGAGGCCGTGGCCCTGTACCCCACCCGCGCCGAACCCGCCCAGGCCATGGCCGACGTGCCCACGCCGGGCGCCGCCAAGTGCGAGGACGTGGCCAAGCTGCTGGGCCTGCCGCTGGAGCGCACCATCAAGTCCATCGTGCTGGCCACCGACGGCGAAAAGGGCGCCGACATCTGGCTGCTGCTGCTGCGCGGCGACCATGAACTCAATGAAATCAAGGCCGGCAAGCTGCCCGGCCTGGCCGGTTTCCGCTTCGCCACGGAAACCGAGATCGTCGAGGCCTTCGGCTGCAAGCCCGGCTACCTGGGCCCGGTCAAGACCGTCCGTCCGATGCACGTCATCGCCGACCGCACCGTGGCCAACATGGCCGATTTCGTCTGCGGCGCGAACAAGGAAGACTTCCACATCCAGGGCGTGAACTGGGGCCGCGACCTGCCCGAGCCCGAACTGGTGGCCGACCTGCGCAACGTGGTCGCGGGCGACCCCTCGCCGGACGGCAAGGGCACCCTGTCGATCCAGCGCGGCATCGAAGTGGGCCACGTCTTCTACCTGGGCAAAAAGTACTCGGAAGCCCTCAAGGCCACCTTCCTGGACGAGACCGGCAAACCCGCCGTCCTGGAAATGGGCTGCTACGGCATCGGCGTGACCCGCATCGTGGGCGCGGCCATCGAGCAGAACCACGATGCCCGCGGCATCATCTGGCCGCGCGCGATCGCCCCCTTCGAAGTGGTAATCTGCCCGGTCGGCTGGGGCAAAAGTGAAACCGTGCGTGACACCGCGCAGAAACTTTATGAATCGCTCCTGGCGCGCGGCGTGGACGTCATCCTGGATGACCGCGATGCCCGCCCGGGCGTGATGTTTGCTGAATGGGAGCTGATCGGCGCGCCGCTGCGTGTAACAGTTGGAGAACGCGGCCTGAACGATGGTGTGGTGGAATTGCAGGCCCGTCGGGAAACCGAAGCGGCCAAGATTCCGGTAGAGTCCGCGCTTGAAGCCGTGCTGACGAAGCTCGACACGCTGTAAACCTTATAGTAACTACGGACTTTTCGCGTCCCGACCGCCCTTTGCCATCCATCGTGACCGACCCGAAGTCCGCCGAATCCGTCCTGCAAGTCCGTGTCTACTACGAAGACACGGATGCAGGCGGAGTGGTTTTCTACGCCAACTACTTGAAATTCCTGGAACGCGCACGCACCGAGTGGCTGCGCAACCTGGGGGTCAACCAGTCCAACCTGGCGGTCAGCGAGCAACGACTGTTCGTTGTCCGCTCCCTGGACATGTCCTACCGCAAGCCGGCCAGGCTGGACGATTTACTTACCATACGCAGCCGAGTCACACGACTGGGCCGCGCTTCGATACACTTCGCGCAACGCGCGGAACGCGACGGGGAACTGCTTGCCGAAGGCAACATCCAAGTCTGCTGCGTCGATGCCATTCACATGCGGCCGGCGGAGTTGCCGGCTGACGTTCGCGCCAAACTGGAATTCATTCAGGAATAACCATGCAAGTCACCAACGACATGTCGTTGCTTTCGCTGATTTCGCACGCCAGCGTGCCGGTCCAGCTGATCATGCTGATGCTGTTGGGCATTTCGATCATGTCCTGGACCTACATTTTCGCCAAGCGGCTGGCGATCAAGCGGGCCCACGCCCAGACCCGCCGCTTCGAAGACGATTTCTGGTCGGGCGGCGACCTCTCCATGCTGCAGCAGGCCGTGGCCTCGCGCCGCGATGAGCAAGGCGCCCTGGCCCGCATCTTCGACGCCGGCATGACCGAATTCCTGAAAGCCCGCCGCGGCAATGCCGCAGGTGACGCCACCGCCGTGCTGGACGGCCCGCGCCGCGCCATGCGCGCCGCCTACCAGCGCGAGATGGATTCGCTGGAGTCGCACCTGAACTTCCTGGCTTCGGCCGGCTCCGTGTCCCCTTATATCGGCCTGCTGGGCACGGTCTGGGGGATCATGCACGCCTTCATCGGCCTGTCGAACATGCAGCAGGCCACGCTGGCCTCGGTGGCCCCCGGCATCGCGGAAGCGCTGATCGCCACCGCCATCGGCCTGTTCGCGGCAATTCCCGCCGTGGTCGCCTACAACCGCTTCACGAACGACATCGATCGCATCTCGATCCGTTTCGACAGCTTCGTCGATGAATTCCTGAACATTCTGCAACGGCAGGTGCGCTAATGCCCTCGGTAAGCTCACGCGGCAGGTCCGGCCGCCGCATGAAGGCCGACATCAACGTGGTGCCGTACATCGACGTGATGCTGGTGCTGCTGGTCATCTTCATGGTGACCGCGCCCCTCATCACGCCCGGCCTGATCCAGCTGCCCTCGGTCGGCGCGGCTTCGGACGTGCCGGTCAAGCCGCTGGAAGTCCAGATTTCGGAAGACGGCAAGATTGCCCTGCGCATGCGCGAACCCGGCGCCACCATGCAGGACATCGCGCGCCCCGAACTGGTGGCGCAAGTGCGTTCGCGCATTACCGCGGAAACCCCGGTGGTCATCGCCGCCGACGGCAAGGTGCCCTATGAGACGGTCGTGAAGGTCATGGATGAACTTCGCACCAACGGCATCACCCGCCTGGGCCTGCTGGTGGACCAGTCCGCCGGCGGCTCCCAGCCCGCACCCGCGAAAAAACGCTAACGCGACGCCTTCCGCCGGCGCCGCCGGCATGCAACGCTCATGACGCCACCCATAATCCGACACCGCAGCGGCCCCCCGGCCACCCCGCCGAACCACGACAACCGGAAGGCATTGATTCTGGCCGTGGCGGTGCACGTGCTGCTGCTGATCGTCTTGATCTTTGGCGTGAACTGGCGCTCCGAGAGCCCCGGCCCCGTACAGGTCCAGCTCTGGGCTGACGGCAACTCGCCCGACTCTCCGCCGCCCACGCCGCAACCCGAACCGCCGAAGCCGCAGCCCAAACCGGAACCCAAGCCGGAGCCTGAAAAGGCGCCCGAGCCGCCTCCTCCGCCGCCTCCTCCTCCCAAGCCCGAGCCCGAAGCTCAGCCCAAGACCGAGGAAGTCGACCCCGAAATCGCGCTGCAGGAAGCCAAGAAGAAGCGCGAGCAGGAAGAAAAGGCACGCCAGGCGGCCGAAGCCGCCAAGGAAAAGGCGCGCCTCGAGGAAGAGCGCAAGCAGGCCGAACTGAAGGAAAAGAAGCGTCTGGAGCAGGAACGCCAGGCCGCCGACAAGGCTGCTGCCGAGAAGGCCGCGGCTGAAAAGGCTGCTGCCGACAAGGCGGCCGCGGAAAAGAAGGCTAAGGACGACGCCGCCAAGAAGGCGGCGGCGGAGAAGGCCGCTGCCGAAAAGGCCGCCGAGGAAAAGGCTGAAAAGGCCGCCGCCGAGAAAGCCGCCGCCGAGAAAAAGGCTGCGGCCGAGAAGAAGGCCAAGGAAGAAGCCGCCAAGAAGGCCGCTGCCGACAAGGCGCTGAAGGATGCCTTCCGCAACGACGCCCTGGGCGCCGCCGGCATCCCCGGCGGCACGGCCGACCGCAACCAGGCGGGCGGCGGACGCGACAGCGGCTATGGCGCCAAGGTCCGCGCCTGCGTGCAACCCGGGGTGGCATATCCGCCCCCGGCCCGCAGCGGATCGGAAAATCCCACGGCACAATACCGGGTACAGTTAGGTTCCGACGGGAAGGTCAATGGCGTCACTTTGACCAGTTCTTCGGGCAATGCCGGCTTCGACCGCGCGGTCGAGACGGGCATCCGCCGTTGCAACCCGTTCCCGAAGCCCTCGACGGGCCGCTACGAACCCATTATTGACGTTGTGTACAGAATGTATGATTGACAGGAGATTGATGAATATGACTCCCGCTTATAGCCGACGAGTACCCCCCCTCGCTCTCTGGCGATCGTATGGACTCGGTCTGCTGATGCTGACCCTGGCCTGCCTGATGGCCATCAAGCCCGCCCATGCGCAGCTGCGCGTCGACATTTCCGGCACCGGCGCCACCCAGTACCCCGTGGCCATCGCCGATTTCGCGGTTGACGACACCCATGGCCGCGCCTTGGCCGAAGTGATCCGCGCCGACCTGACCCGCACGGGCCAGTTCCGCCTGATCAACGCCGCAGGTTCCGGCCTGAATGTGGACTCCCCCATCGCCCATGACGACTGGCGCGGCAAGGGCGCCGATTTCATCGCTTACGGCAGCATCACGCGCGGCGGCGACGGCCGCTACGACGTCCGCTACCGCTTGGCCGACACGGTCAAGAAGAGCCAGCTGGATGGCGTGGCGTTCTCGGGCACCGAGCAGGAACTGCGCCGCGTCGCGCACCAGATCGCCGACCGCATTTACGAGAAGATCACCGGCGTTAAGGGCGTCTTCTCGACGCGTATCGCGTATGTGCTGAAGAAGGGCGCCACCTACGAATTGCAGGTGGCCGACGCCGACGGCCAGAATCCCCAGGTGGCACTGCGTTCGCGCGAGCCCATCATCTCGCCGTCCTGGTCGCCCGATGGCTCCAAGCTCGCCTATGTGAGCTTCGAATCCGGCAAACCTGTCGTCTACGTGCACAATCTGGCCACCAGCGCCCGCTCGCCTGTCGCCAACTTCAAGGGCAACAACAGCGCACCCGGCTGGTCGCCCGACGGCAGCAAGCTGGCCGTGGCCCTGACCCGCGATGGTTTGTCGCAAATTTACATCGTTGGCGCAACGGACGGCTCCAATCCGACGCGAGTTACGCGTTCTCCCGGGATTGACACCGAACCGAGCTTTACGCCAGACGGTGCTTCCATTATCTTTACGAGTGACCGCAGCGGCGGGCCGCAAATCTATCAGACCGGCTCGAGTGGCGGCGAAGCTCGCCGCCTCACGTTTAATGGTGGTTACAACATATCACCCCGAATTTCCCCCGATGGATCGACGCTACTGTACGTTGCAAGACGCGACGGCGCGTTTCGTATCGCATCGCTGAACCTGTCCTCAGGCTCCGAGACCTTGCTGACTGATGGTCGTGACGATCAGTCCCCGAGTTTTGCGCCAAATGGAATGCAAGTCCTCTACGCCGCCATCCAAAATGGACGTAGCGTGCTTGCGGGTGTGTCGAGCGATGGCCGCGTACGGCAGACGCTTTCGGTACTGAATGGGGAAATACGTGAACCGACTTGGGGCCCATTTACCCGATAACACGTGTGACTCTCTTTGCAAAGGAACTATCATGAAGTCGCGCATTGCCAAAAGCCTAACCATCGCCGCTCTGGCTGCCGCCCTGGCAGCTTGCAGCTCCGTCCCTCTCGACGATAAAGCGGGTCAGGGCGGAGGCGCTGGCCAAGGATCCTCGGCCTCTGGCCAGATCCTTGATCCCTTCAACCCCCAAAGCATCCTGGCGCAACAGCGCTCGGTGTACTTTGACTTCGACAGCTACACGGTGTCGGACCAGTACCGCAGCTTGGTCGAAACCCACGCCAAGTACCTGGCCTCGCATCAGCAGCAGACCATCAAGATCGAAGGCAACACCGACGAACGCGGCGGCGCTGAATACAACCTGGCCCTGGGCCAGCGCCGTGCCGACGCCGTGCGCCGCATGATGACCCTGCTGGGCGTCAGCGACAACCAGATCGAAACCATCAGCTTCGGTAAAGAAAAGCCGAAGTCGACTGGCACGTCGGAAGCCGACTTTGCGGAAAACCGCCGCGCCGATATCGTTTATCGCCGCTAAGCTTTTTCGTATAGTCTAGAGCCCTACCACGCGTCGGGACGGTCAACCGGCCGTCCCGACGTTTGTTTTTATACCCGGGAATTTTCATGCGCGATAACGTTCTGTCCCTGCGTCCTCTGATTGCGGCCACCGGCTTGGTACTGGCGGCCCTGGCGGCGCCCGCCCACGCTTTTTCCGACGATGAAGCCCGCCGGGCCATCCTGGATTTGCGCCAACAGGTGCAGCAGCAGAACGAACAAAGCCAGCGCGCCAAGCTGCAACTGGCCGACCAGATTCAGGCTCTGCAGCAGGAAGTCGCCCAACTGCGCGACCAGTTGGAGCTGGTGTCGCGCCAGCAGCCTTCGGCCAAGCCGGGCGGTGCTGCTGGCAGCGCCAATCCTCCGGGAGCCTCCGCCGGCGATCCCCAGGAGCAAGCGGCCTATGATGGCGCGATCGACCTGTTCCGCAAGGGCCAATACAAGGAAGCGTCCGAATCGCTGGCCGCCTTCACCGCCCTGTACCCTGCCAGCCAGCTTGCGCCCAGCGCCCAGTTTTACCTGGGCAGCAGCCGCTACGCGCTGAAGGACTTCAAGGGCGCCATCGAACAGTTGAACGCCATGGTGCAGAAGGCCCCGGACAACGCGCGCGCGCCGGACGCCCTGCTGGTCATCGCCGGCAGCCAGATCGAAATGAACAACCGCGCCGGCGCCAAGACCACGTTGCAACGCATCGTCCGCGACTATCCGACCACGCCGGCCGCGAGCACGGCCAAGAGCCGTCTGCAGCTGCTGCAGTAATGCCGCCAACCGCGAACGCGGTTGCCGCCTACCGGCACATTCTGCGCCGCCGGGCAGGGCTTATCGCCCTGCTGTTGGCGGCGCTTTTCATTGCGCTGCTGGCCGACTTCACGGTGGGTCCGTCAGGCCTGCCCTGGGGCGAGCTCTGGCAGACGCTCACCCGCCCCGCCGCCGCCGACCCGACCACCCGCGTGATCGTGTGGGACATCCGTCTGCCGTCCGCGCTGATGGCCGCGCTGGTCGGCATGGCGCTGGGGATGGCGGGCGCCGAAATGCAGACCATCCTGAACAATCCGCTGGCCAGCCCGTTCACCCTTGGCGTGTCTTCAGCCGCCGCTTTCGGGGCCTCGCTGGCCATCGTGCTGCAGCTCGGCGTGCCCGGCATCCCCGCCGGTTGGCTGGTGGCGGGCAATGCCTTCCTGTTCGCCTTGCTGGCGGCCTTGATGCTGGATGCGGTAACCCGCTGGGGCGGCATGAACACGTCGGGCGTGGTGCTGTTCGGCATCGCCATGCTGTTCACCTTCAATGCCCTGGTATCGCTGGTGCAGTTCATGGCCAGCGCCGAAGCGCTGCAGAACCTGGTGTTCTGGACCATGGGCAGCCTGTCGCGCTCCAGCTGGATCACCGTGGCCGTGCTGGCGGCGGCCTTCGCCCTGGCGCTGCCGCTGGCCATGCGCCAATCCTGGAAACTGACGGCGCTGCGCCTGGGCGAGGACCGCGCCGCGAGTTTCGGCGTGGACGTGCGCCGGGTGCGCGTTGCGGCGCTGGCCCGGGTCAGCCTGCTGTCGGCGCTGGCGGTGGCTTTTGTCGGCACCATCGGCTTCATCGGGCTGGTCGCGCCGCACATTGCGCGACGGCTGTTCGGCGAGGACCACCGGTTCTTCCTGCCGGGTAGCGCATTGGTGGGCGCCGTGATCCTGTCGCTGGCGTCGATCGCTTCCAAGAATCTCATGCCCGGCGTGATCGTGCCGATCGGCATCGTGACCTCCCTGGTCGGCATACCCTTCTTCGCGTCTGTCGTGCTGCGCCGGCGCATGCCATGACCGCGCTCCAGACTGCCCCCTCGTCTGCCCTGGCCGTGCGCGGCCTGACGGCCGGCTACGGCCGCGCGGACGTACTGCATGAGTTGTCACTGCCCGAACTGGCAGCCGGCCAGGTGACCGCCTTGCTGGGCCCCAACGGCAGCGGCAAATCGACGCTGCTCAAGGCCCTGGCCGGCCTGATACGCGTGCGCGCTGGCGACGTGGCGCTGGATGGACGGGACCTGGTCCGCCGGAGCTTCGGCGAGCGCGCGCGTCATGTGGTCTACCTGCCCCAGGGCCTGCCCGCCGCCGTGCACCTGCGGGTATTCGAGTCCGTGCTGGTGGCGGCCAAGGCCGGCGACGGCCTGGCCACGCCGGTGGACATGCAGGCCATAGACCGCCTGCTGGAACGGCTGGGCATTGCCCATCTGGCCTTGCAGTACCTGGATTCGCTATCCGGCGGACAGAAGCAACTGGTGGGACTGGCGCAGGCGCTGATCCGGCATCCGCGCGTGCTGCTGCTGGACGAACCGCTGTCGGCGCTGGACCTGAACTATCAGTTCCACGTCATGCGGCTGCTGCGGCAGGAGACCCGGGAGCATGGCTTGATCAGCGTCATCGTGCTGCATGACCTGAACGTGGCGCTGCAGCACGCCGACCGCGCGGTCATGATCCATAAAGGCGGGCTGCATGCCGCAGGCTTGCCGGCGGACGTGATCACGCCGGCCTCGCTGGCGGCCGTGTACGGCGTCGAAGGGCGGGTGGAGACCTGCTCGCGCGGCTTGCGGCAAGTGCTGATCGACGGCCTGGACACGCACCCGCACTGATTGTGGCGGGCGCGGACTCAGCCGCGCAGGGCCACATCCACGACCGGCGCGCCAGTCATATCCGCCAGTTGCCGCGGCGTCAGGTTGAACACCGCATGCGGATGTCCCGCCGCGGCCCACAGGCTGTCGTAGTTGAACAGGTCCGCGTCCAGCAGCATCACCGGCTTGACCGCATGGCCGATGGGACATACGCCGCCGATCGCATAGCCGGTCATGTCACGCACGAATTTCGCGTCCGCCTTGGCCAGCGCGCCCACCTGCGCGGCCACCTTGGCCTCGTCCACGCGGTTGGCGCCGCTGGCGATGACCAGCACCGGAGCGTCGTCCGTGGCGCGCCGGAAGATGATGGACTTGGCGATCTGCGCAACCTCGCAGCCTAGCCCCGCCGCCGCTTCCGCCGAGGTCTTGCCGGTTTGCGGCAGGACCACCACGGGTTTGTCATGGCCCAGCTCCAGCAGCAGGCGCGCGACGCGCTGGGCGGATTCGGGCAAGGCGGCAAGCGACTCAGGGGACATCGGGGCGGCTCCGTAGTGGTGCGAAGCCGGCGCGGACAGCGCGCCGGCAGGTCGGAAACGAGTTTATCAGCGCCGCCGGCAGACGCCAGCGGGCTAGAATGCGGACCTGGCTTTCCCATACGACACCCATGCGTTCCGAACCCGTCCTGCCCCTGCAAACCGCGCTGATCGGCGGCTACGCCATGTCCTACACCGAGTACGGCAGCGGCGCGCCCATGGTGCTGGTGCATGGCTCCCTGTCCGACTGCCGCTACTGGAAGTCGCAGATGGCGCCGCTGGGCAAGTCGTTCCGCGTGCTGGCGGTGTGCCTGCGCCGCTACTGGCCCGAAACCTGGGACGGCGAGGGCGAAGGCTTTTCGATCGAGCAACATGCCAATGACGTGCTGGAGTTCATCGATACCGTGGCCGGCGGACCGGCCCATCTGGTGGGCCATTCCCGCGGCGGCCGCGTGGCGCTGGAAGCGGCGCTGCAACAGCCCGGCGCGCTACGCAGCCTGACCCTGGCCGACCCCGGCCTGCCCCTGCCGGGCGACGACGACCAGCGCGGCGGCTTTCGCCAGCGCGCGCTGGCCCTCATCCGCGACGGCGAGATCGAAACGGGCCTGGCGCTGTTCGTCGATACCGTGACCGGACCCGACACTTGGCAGCGCATGGTGCCGTGGTTCAAGGAGATGGTGCGCGATAACGTCGGCACGCTGTTCGGGCAGGCCGAGGAAAAGCCCGAAGCGCTGACGCCGGCGCAGATCGGCACGCTGAAGCTGCCGACCCTGCTGATCGGCGGCGCCCTGAGCCCCGCGCCCTACCCGGCCGTGCTGGACGCCCTGTCGCAGTGGCTGCCGCAAGCGCAGCGCGTGACGATCACGGGATCGTCGCACGGCATGAACCTGGGCAATCCCCGCGCCTTCAACGGGGCCATCGAGACGTTCATCGGCGGCTGAGCCGGTGCCCGGCCGAGTGCCGGAGTCCGGCCGAGAGTGCGCCTGGCTGGGCGCGTCCGACAATGCGCTTTTGGGCGTCGCGTTAGGGCTCGAGCGAGGGTGCACGCTTGGGGGTTGAGCTAGGGCTCGACCGAAGGCGTGTGCTTCAGACGCCGCAACACGAAGGTAGAACGGCTGTGCCGCACGCCACGCAGCTTGTACAGCCGCTTGCGCAGGAATTCCTCGTAGCCTTCGGTTCCCGCCACCGCCACCTTGATCAGATAGTCGTACTCGCCCGTCACGAGAAAGGCCTCGACCACTTCTGGCAGCCGCGTGATTTCTTCGCCGAAACGCGCCAGGGTGTCGTCGTCGTGGTGCTCCAGCGTCACCTCGATCATGACGGTGTCCGGCAAACCCAGCGCCTTCTGGTTCAGCAGAGCCGCGTAGCCCTCGATCACGCCCGCCTCTTCCAGCGCCTTGACCCGGTTCCAGCAGGGCGTGGGCGACAGCCCCACTTGTTCGGCCAGCTTCAGATTGGTAAGGCGTCCGTCCGCACGCAAGGCGCGCAGGATCTTGCGGTCGGTTTCGTCGATCTTGGGGGGTGTGGGCATGGCGGGTTTGATCTGAAGATAATATCTCTTAAAAAAACAATTTTACAAGATAGATATTTTCCAAATTCCGCCAATAAGGCGTGAATCAGGAAACCTATTTTGCTTTCCTGCCCGTAGACTCTCCTGCAAGGCAGCCACCTATCCCGGCCGTCCGATTTCGGCGTCCACGCTGCGGCATAACCCGGCGCAGGCGCCGGCAGCATCAACGCAGCACGCCGCGCGCCGATCCGCGCGGCAGGAAACCATGTCTCTCGCAGCAGCAGCACCCGCAAGAACCGGCCTGGGCCTCTCCGGCACCGCCATGCTTTTCGCCGCTCCGGCGCTATTCGCCTCCAACATGGTGGCAGCCCGCTGGGCTCATGACACCAACCTTCCCCCCGTCTTCCTGGCTTTCGGCCGCTGGCTGATCGCCTTGCTGATCCTGTTGCCGCTGGCCGCGCCCGCCCTGCGCGCGCACCGCAAGACGCTGTGGCGCGCTTTGCCATCGCTGGCGCCCCTGGCGGTGCTGGGCATGGGCGTGGCGGTGGCTCCGCAATACATCGGCGCGCAGAGCACCAGCGCGACCAACATCGCCCTGATCTTTTCTTGCAGCCCCATCCTGGTGGCGCTGCTGGAGGCCGTCATCTGGCGCAAGCCGCTGTCCGCCCTGCGCGGCGCGGGACTGGCGCTGGCCCTGGGCGGCGTGCTGGTGGTGCTGGCGCGCGGCGACGCGCAGACATTAGCGCGGCTGGCTTTCGGCCAGGGCGACCTCTGGGTGTTGTTGGCCGCCACCGGCTGGGCCCTCTATACCGTGCTGCAAAAGCGCCTGCGCCTGCCTGCGGTGCCCGACAGCGCGCGGCTCGCGACCTTGATGCTGGGCGGCGTGCTGGCGCTGGCGCCCTTCGCCGCCATCGAGGCCGCGGCTGGCGCCACGCCGCCCTGGGGCGATCCGCGCCTGGCGGCAGTGCTGCTGTTCCTGGCGGTGGTGCCCAGCCTGGGCGCGTACTACGTGTATGGCCGCCTGATCAGCCAGGCCGGCCCGGCCACCGCGGGACTATCGATGTTCCTGGTGCCGGTCTATGCCGCGCTGCTGGCCTGGCCGCTGCTGGGCGAAGCCCCGCAGCTGTTCCATGCCTACGGTTTTGTGATGATCCTGCTGGGCGTGAAACTGGCTTCGTCGCGCATGCGCGCGGCGGCGCCCACGGCCGCCGCCCCCGCCTGACACGCACGACTCTCGGACTCAGCGGCCGGCGCCCTGGGCCGCCATCACTTCCTGCGCCACCTGGCGCGGCGCCTCGGCATAGTGCTTGAACTCCATGCTGTAGGTCGCGCGCCCCTGGGTCAGCGAACGCAGCGACGTCGAATAGCCGAACATCTCGGCCAGCGGCACTTCGGCCCGCACCAGCTTGCCGCTGCCGCCGGCGATGTCCTCCATGCCCTGCACCATGCCGCGCCGCGACGACAGGTCGCCCATGACGTTGCCGGTAAAGTCCTCGGGCGTTTCCACTTCGACGTGCATCATGGGCTCCAGCAGCACCGGATCCGCGCGGCGCATGCCTTCCTTGAAGGCCATCGAGCCCGCCATCTTGAAGGCGTTCTCGTTCGAGTCCACATCGTGATAGGACCCGAAGAACAGCGTCGCCTTCACGTCCACCACCGGGTAACCCGCCAGCACGCCCGCATTCAGCGCTTCGCGTATGCCCTTGTCGACCGCCGGGATGAATTCGCGCGGCACCACGCCGCCCTTGATGGCGTCGACGAATTCGTAGCCCTTGCCGGGTTCCTGCGGCTCCAGCTTGAGCACCACGTGGCCGTATTGGCCGCGCCCGCCCGATTGCTTGACGAACTTGCCTTCGACCTCGTTGCAGGCCTTGCGTATGGTTTCGCGGTACGCGACCTGGGGCTTGCCCACGGTGGCCTCGACGCCGAACTCGCGCTTCATGCGGTCGACCAGGATTTCCAGGTGCAGCTCGCCCATGCCGGAGATGATGGTCTGCCCGGATTCCTCGTCGGTGCGCACGCGGAAGGACGGGTCCTCTTGCGCCAGGCGGCCCAGCGCGATGCCCATTTTTTCCTGGTCGGCCTTGGTCTTGGGCTCCACGGCCTGGGAAATCACGGGCTCCGGAAACACCATGCGTTCCAGGATGATGATGTGGGCCGGATCGGTCAGCGTGTCGCCGGTGGTGACGTCCTTGATGCCCACGGCCGCGGCGATGTCGCCCGCGTAGACCTCGGTGATCTCGCGCCGCTCGTTGGCGTGCATCTGCAGGATGCGGCCTAGCCTCTCCTTCTTTTCCTTGATGGGATTGAAGACGGAGTCACCCGACTTCACCACGCCCGAATAGACACGGAAGAACACCAGCTGGCCGACGAAGGGGTCCGTCATGATCTTGAAGGCCAGGGCCGAGAACGGTTCGTTGTCGGTGGGATGGCGTTCGATTTCGTGGTCGCGCACGTCGTGGCCTTTGATCGCGGGCACATCAACGGGCGAAGGCATGTAGTCGATGACCGCGTCCAGCATGGCCTGCACGCCCTTGTTCTTGAACGCGCTGCCACAGAGCATGGGCACGATTTCGTTGGCGACCGTGCGCATGCGCAGGCCCTGCTTGATCTCGTCCTCGGTCAGCGCTTCGCCGGACAGGTATTTCTCCAGTAGGGTTTCGTTGGCTTCCGCCGCCTTTTCCACCATCTTGTCGTGCCATTCCTGGGCTTGCGCCTGCATGTCGGCGGGAATGTCGCGATACTCGAAACGCACGCCCTGGCTGTCCTCGTCCCAGATGATGGCCTTCATTTTGACCAGGTCGATCACGCCTTCGAAATGGTCCTCGGCGCCCACCGGCAGTTGGATGGGCACCGCGTCGCCGTTCAGGCGTTCGGCGATCTGGCGCTGCACGCGCAGGAAATCCGCGCCGACCCGGTCCATCTTGTTGACGAAGGCCAGGCGCGGCACCTTGTACTTGTTGGCCTGACGCCAGACGGTTTCGGATTGCGGCTGCACGCCGCCCACGGCGTCATAGACCATGACCGCGCCGTCCAGCACGCGCATGGAACGCTCGACCTCGATGGTGAAGTCGACGTGGCCCGGCGTGTCGATGATGTTGATGCGGTGTTCGGGATAATTGCCCGCCATGCCCTTCCAGAAGGCGGTGGTGGCGGCCGACGTGATGGTGATGCCGCGTTCCTGCTCCTGCTCCATCCAGTCCATCACGGCGGCGCCGTCGTGCACTTCGCCGATTTTATGAGTGATGCCGGTGTAGAAGAGGATGCGCTCGGTGGTGGTCGTTTTGCCCGCGTCGATATGGGCGCTGATGCCGATATTGCGGTATAGCTCGATACGCGTCTTGCGAGTCATGGCCTCTTCCCTTGCAGTGAACTACCGGGCGAAGACGGCAAGCCCGACCGGGCCTTGCCGCGGCGGGCGCCATGCCGCGTAGGGTGCTTGAGAATGGCGAAATCGCGCCCGCACTGATTCACAAATATTACGCGCGGCGCGGCAAGAAACAAGCCTAGTCCCTGCAAGGGCCAAGGATAAAAAAAGCCCCTCCATCAGGAGGGGCTCGTTCGCCATGCGCCAGCCTGGGGCAACTCCGTAGAGCGTTCCGCGGCGGCTGATGCGGGCAGGCTACTTCTTTTCTTCCTTGACGCGATACACCAGCACTGCCGTGCTGGCCAGCGACAGGACCTTGGCGGTGACGCTGCCCAGCAGCAGGCGCGACAGGCCGCTGCGGCCGTGGCTGCCGATGAAGATCAGGTCGCAGCCGGCGTCGGCGGCGGCTTGCACGATGCCGTCGGCCACGTTGAAGTTGGACACGGCGCGCGATTCGGACTTCACGCCGGCGGTGTCGGCGCGATCGGTGATCTGCTTGAGGTACTTGTCGGCCTGCTCGGCGGAGGCCTTTTCGTAGTCTTCGTCGGTGATGGCGTAAGCGGCGGCCATGCCGTCGAAACCGATAGTGGCAGCGAAAGGCTGGGTCACGTAGAGGGCGACGACTTCAGCGCCCACGGAGCGCGCGAAGCAAATACCGGCGTTGGCGGCCTGGGCCGAGAGCGGAGAACCGTCGGTGGGAATCAGGATCTTCTTGAACATCTTGCCTGCTCCTGTCTGTGAGGTACCTCCATGCTACCGGAAACGCGCCAGGTTCACATCAACGGAACCCGGCGCGCCTTGACGCGCGTCAAGCGCGCGTTCAGCCCAGTTGCTGAGCAGCGGCGAACAGATTGGTGCAGCGCGTGCCGGTGCGGCAATACGCCAGGACCGGGCCCGGCAGGGTGCGCAGCAACTCGGCGAAGCGCACCACGTCGGCGGAGGTCATGGCGCTGCCCACCACGGGCTGGTACTCGATCTGCAGGCCGGCGGCCAGCGCGGCCTTGGACACGTCCGCGGCGGTGGGCTGGTCCGGGCCGCCTTCGAAATCGGGACGGTTGATGATGACGCTCTTGTAGCCGGCGGCGGCGACGTCCGCCATGTCGTCCGGGCCGAGCTGCGGCGCGACGGCGAAATTCTGGGTCAGGGGCTTGATGGGTGCGGACATGGCGTTTCCTTCAATGGCGTCAACGAGATAGCTCTCTATTATTAATTGCTGGAGGCGTTTTGCGCGAAGATTTTTTCCAGATCGGTCCAGACGCCGCGATGATCGACGATGGTGACCGAAAAGCGCAGCATGGTCGAAGGCGCCTGTGACGGGGAAAATAGCGTGCCCGGCGCCAATAACATGCCGTGATCCGCCGCCACGCGCGCCAGCGCCTCGGTATCGCGGCCATAGTCAGCCCAGACGAACATTCCCGCATGCGGCTCGTGCGGCACGGTCAGCCCCAGCTTCAGCAGCCCTTTCAGGCAACGCTGGCGGGCGTCGTCCACCCGCAGGCGCACGCGCTCGATGTGGCGGCGGTATTGACCTTCCATCAGCACGCGGTGGATGACGCGCTCGCCCAGTTCGGGTGAGGTCAGGCCGGCCAGCATCTTCAGGTCCGCCAGCTTCTGCAGCATCTCGGGATTCGCGGCCAGGTAGCCCACGCGCAGGCTGGCGGCCAGCATCTTGGAATAGCCGCCTACCAGGATCACCCGTTTCAGGCCGTCCAGCGCGGCCAGTTTCATGGCGCCGCCAGGGTGCAGTTCGCCGTAGGTGTCGTCTTCGACCACCAGGAAATCGTGGCGTTCGGCGATGCGCAGGATGTCGTAGGCGACGCCGGCCGACAACCGGTGGCCGGTGGGATTGTGCACCGAGCTGTTGATGATGAAGAGCTTGGGCTTGTGCTGGGCCGCCAACTGTTCGAGCAGCGCCGTGTCGGGGCCGTCGGGGCCGCGCGGCACGCCGATCAGGCGCGCGCCGAAGGCAGCCAGGCGGCCGAAGATGACGAACCAGGCGGGATCTTCGACCAGCACGGTGTCGCCCGGCTTGACCAGGTGCCGCGCGATCAGGTCCAGCCCGTGCGTGACGCCGTTGGTGGTGAGCAGATTGAGTTCCGGGTGCGCCGGCACGCCGTCGTTCTGCAGGAAGGCGGCGATCTGCTGGCGCAGCGGCGCAAAGCCCTGCGGATGTCCATAGCTGACCAGGTGTCCGCGCACCGAACGCCCCACCGCGCGCACCGCCCCCGCCACCATCTCCGGATCCAGCCAGTCCGCCGGCAGCAGCCCCGCGCCGCCCGGCATGCCTGAGGGATTGGTGTCGCGGAACATGCTGCGCAGCAGCCAGGCGACGTCGATGCGGGCAGGCGGCGTCAGCGCCACGGGCGCCGCGCTGGCGACCGCCGCCAACTGGCCGCTGCGCGCCCGCACGAAGAACCCTGCACCGCGGCGCGATTGCACCAGGCCACTGGCCACCAGCCGGTCGTAGGCCTCGACCACCGTGAAGCGGCTGACGCCTGACTGTTCCGCCATCTTGCGGATCGACGGCAGCCGGGTGCCGGGACGCAGCCCCTGTTCGTCGATGCGGCGCGCCAGCCCGTCGGCCAGTTGCGCCACCAGGGTGGCGTCGGCCTGGCGCACGGGCTGCCAGGGCATGGAGGGGGTCGCGGCGGAAGCAACTGTCATGGGAATTTCACCAGGCCAGTGATTAAAGTGATATGCAAAAGTGTACCGGTACTGTACCGATAACTATGCGTAGAGTGACAGCAATGCCGGAAACCCGCAAGAGCGGACGGGCGCGATGCCCGCGGCGTTCCCATTCCCTGGTGGCTGTGATGACCCGTCCCGCTTTCTATCCGACATCCCAAGGCGCGCCCGCCGCGCCCGCTGCGCTTTGGGAGGGCTACGGCTATGGTTTTCTGGGGGTGCTGGTCTTTTCCCTGACGCTGCCCATGACCCGCCTGGCGGTCGCCGAATTGGCGCCGCTGCTGGTAGGGCTGGGCCGCGCCCTGCTGGCGGCCGTGCCAGCCGTCGCCGTGCTCTGGCTGACCCGCGCACGCAGGCCGAACCGCCAGGAGTGGCCTGGCGTGATCCTGGCCGCGCTCGGGATCGTGGTGGGCTGGCCGCTGGCGTCCTCGCTCGCCATGCAGACCGTACCCGCTGCGCAGGGCGCGGTGTTCAATGGCTTGCTGCCGCTGTCGACCGCGGCGTTTGCCGCGTTGCGCAGCGGCGAACGCCCTTCTCCCGGCTTCTGGGCCTGGGCTGTACTGGGCGCCGCCCTGGTCACGGCCTACGCCTTGCGCCAAGGCAACGGCACGCTGGAGACGGGTTACCTCTGGCTACTGCTGGCCGTGGTGCTGGGCGGCATGGGCTACGCCGAAGGCGCGCGCGCTTCCCGCACGCTGGGCGGCGGGCGCACCATCTGCTGGGCGCTGGTGATCAGCGCACCCGTGGTGGCGGCGCCTGTCGGCTGGATGGCGGCGCAGCAGGCCAGTTGGCCCACGGCCTCGGTAATCTATGCCTGCGCCTATCTGGCGCTGGGTTCGATGTTCCTGGGCTTTTTTGCCTGGTATCGCGGCCTGGCCGTGGGCGGCATCGCCCGGGTCGGCCAGGTGCAGTTGCTGCAGCCGTTCCTGACGGTGGTGGCGGCCGCAATGCTGTTTGGCGAATCCGTGGAACCGGCGACGTATGTCTTCGCCGCTGCCGTGATCGCCGTTATCGCCGGCGGACGCCGCGCCATCGTCAGGACCAAAAAATGAATCCGTTCCCCTCCAACTGGGCCGACGTGCCCCTGATGTCCCTGTCCTTGCTGGGCCCGCTGGCCATGTTCGCGCTGGTCAGTTCGATTACGCCCGGCCCCAACAACGTGATGCTGGCCTCCTCCGGCCTGAACTTCGGTTTCCGCCGCAGCGTGCCGCACCTGCTGGGCGTGAACCTGGGCTTTACCTTCATGATCTTCCTGGTAGGCATCGGGCTGGGCTCGGTGTTCCAGCAGGTGCCGCAGTTGTACGCCGTGCTGAAGTACGCCGGCGCGGCCTATCTGCTGTACCTGGCCTGGAAGATCGCGAATTCGGGCGAAATGGACGACGGCGAGGCGCGCGGCAAGCCCTTCACTTTTCTGCAGGCCGCTGCCTTCCAGTGGGTCAACCCCAAGGCCTGGGTCATGGCCGTGGGCGTGATCGCGACCTACACGCCGCAGAACGGCTTCTTCGCCAACCTGGTCATCGCCACCATCGTCTGCGGCGTCGTCAACCTGCCCAGCATCGGCATCTGGGTGACCTTCGGCACGGCGCTGCGCCGCGTGCTGCACAAGCCCTGGGCGATCCGCGCCTTCAATGTGGGCATGGCGCTGCTGCTGGTGGCCTCGCTGTATCCGGTGGCGCTGGAAATGCTGCACTGACGCGGCCGTCAGGCCAGCAGCCCCACGACCACGGCGGGCGTGACCAGCACGTTGAACAAGCCCGCCATCACCATCACCAGGCCCGCGACGGCGCCTTCATCGGCCGCCAGTTCGCGGGCCTTGGCCGTTCCGGCGCCGTGCGCGCCCATGCCGAACAGCGCGCCGCGCGCCAAGGCCGAACGCAGCGGCAGCCAGCGCCGCATCAGCTGGCCGATGGCCGCGCCGAATACGCCCGTGACGATCACGAAGACAGCCGTCAGATCCGGCACCCCGCCCACGTGCGACGACACCGCCACCGCGAACGGCGTGGCCACCGAGCGCGGCAGCAGGCTCAGGCGCAGGTCCGGCGACAAGCCCAGCAGGCTGCCCAGCATCCAGGCGCTGACGCCCGCGATCAGGCTGCCGACCGCCACGCCAGCCACCAGCACCGGCCAGTAGCGGCGGATCAAGGCGCGCTGCTCGTACAAGGGCAGCGCAAACGCGACGATCACCGGTCCCAGCATCGCCATCAGCCAGTGGGACCCCGCCATGTACTCCCGATAGCCGGTGTGCAACGCAATCGCCAGCGTCAGCAGCAACGCGGGCGCCACCACCAGTGTCGACGTCCACCAGCAGGCGAAGCGTCGGTAGAACAGGCGCGCACAGACGTAGGCCAGCACGGTCGCGGCGGGCCAGAACCACAGGTTGAAATCAGCCGGCATGGCGGTTCATCCATCGGTAGCAGAGATCGATGGTCAGCGCAGTGCCGGTCATCACCAAGGCCGTGCCCAGGAGGATGACGGCCAGCAACTTCAGCCCCAGCAGGCCGAGAAATTCGCGGTGATCCAGCAGCGACATGACGGCGGGCACGAAGAACAACAGCATCTCGCCCAGCAGCCAACTGGCGCCGCGGTGCACATTGCGCACCCGCAGGCGGCGCGTGGCCAGCAGTAGCAGCACCAGCGCCATGCCGATGACGCCGCCCGGCACGGGCAGGCCCAGCAGTTGGGCCAGCGCCTGGCCCAGCAGGGAAAAGAGGATCAGCAGGCAGATCTGCAGCACGCGGCTGCGGCGCAGCCGGCTGCGTAGAAGAATGATGAGGCGTGGGCGAGACATTGAATGGAAGTTCCAGCGGCAAGTAGATGTTTTACGCCCGGGCCGCCCATAGATAAAATGAATTCATCGAATCCATCCCATTCCAAAAAGGCATAACCATGGAACTGCGTCCCCTGCGCGCCCTGGTCGAGGTCGTGCGCCAAGGCGGCTTTTCCCAGGCGGCCAAGACCGTCTTCGCCACCCAGCCCACCGTGAGCAAGGCGGTGCGCCAGCTGGAAGACGAGCTGGGCATGCCCTTGCTGGACCGCCACGCCCAGCCCCCGCGGCTGACGGCCGCCGGCGAAATCGTCTACCGCCGCGCCGTGGCCATGCTGACGCAGCGCGACGACCTGTACGCCGAACTCGACGAATTGAAGGGGCTCAAGCGCGGCGTGCTGCGGCTGGGCCTGCCGCCGCTGGGCAGCAGCACCCTGTTCGCGCCCATGTTCGCGCGCTTTCGCAGCCGCTACCCGCAGATCGAGATCAGCCTGGTGGAACACGGCAGCCGCCGCCTGGAGGAAATGGTGATGGCCGGCGAGATCGAGCTGGCGGGTTCGCTCAAGCCGGTGCCCGACATTTTCGAGTGGCAGCCGGTGGCGCGCGAACCGCTGGTGGCGCTGATGCCCGCCGACCATCCCAAGGCGCGCGCCGCAACCGTGGGACTGGGCGAACTGCGCGACTCGCCGTTCATCCTGTTCGAGACTGGCTTCGCCCTGAACCGCATCCTCCACGACGCCTGCCAGCGCGCCGGCTTCGCGCCCACCATTGCCGCGCGCAGCGGCCAGATCGATTTCATCGTGGCGCTGGTGGCGGCCGGCCTGGGCGTGGCCTTCCTGCCGCGCCTGAAGGCCCGCGAAGAACTGCACGCGGGCGTGGCGCGCGTGCCGCTGCGCGATGCCGGCACGGACTGGGAAATGGTGCTGGTCTGGCGCCGCGGCGGCTACCTGTCGCATGCCGCCCAGGCCTGGCTGGCCTTGACGCGAGAAGTCCATCCCGAAGTATGCTGATGCCGGAACCCAGCCGCCTCGCCCGGGTCAGACACTCCATGCCCGCCCTACCCCGCCTCTCTCCCCGCCGCCTGTTCGCCGTTGCCCTGCTTGCCGGCGCCAGCGTGGTTGGCTGCAGCCAACTCGATTCCTGGCAGCGGCAGACGATTTTCTCTCCCCAGTCCGAACCGCAGACCTGGTGGCGCGAACCCGCCGCCGGCACCCAGGTCTACGACCTGACGCTGGCCGGCGGCGACAAGGTGCGCGCCTGGTACTGGCAAAGCCCGCAAGCCGGCGCGCCCACCGTGCTGTACCTGCACGGCGCGCGCTGGAACCTGAACGGCAGCGCCTTTCGCATCGACGGCTGGACCCGCATGGGCTATTCCGTGCTGGCCATCGACTACCGCGGCTTCGGCGCGTCGACGCCGCGCCTGCCGTCCGAGGACAGCGCGCTGGAAGATGCCGTGGCCGGGCTGAAGGAACTGGCCCGGATCCAGCCCGATCCGTCTCGCCGCTTCATCTACGGCCACAGCCTGGGCGGCGCCATCGCGATCGACCTGGCCGCGCGCCCTGAGCAGCCGGCGTTCGCCGGCCTGATCGTGGAGTCCAGCTTCACCAGCATCGGCGCGATGCTGGGCACGCTGCGTTGGGGCAAAGTGCCGGGCGCCAGTCTGCTGGTCACACAGCCGTTCGCCTCGGTGGAAAAGCTGGCGCGCATGCGCACCCCCATGCTGTTCATGCACGGCACCGCCGACCGCGTGGTGCCCCACACCATGAGCGATGAACTCTACGCCGCCGCCAGCAATGTCGCGCCCGAGCTCAAGCGCCTGGTCAAGATCGAAGGCGCCACGCACTCGGGAGCCTTCCGCAGCGGCGCGCAGTATGAGACCGCCGTGAAGGCCTTCATGCAGGACGCGAGCCGCGCGTATCCGCGCAAGGCGGGCTGACGGCCCGAACCGGCGCGGCGGGCTCTTAGCCGGCCCTGCCCGCACGCGCCAATAGCGCGTTTCCCGTACACCTGCCCATCCCGCGAAAATGCGCGCGCTGGGCAGGCTCCGCCCCGAACATACGCCCCTTGCGAAATCCCACCCCGGCCGGCCTCCCCCCCCTCCGGGATGACCCGCCCCGGGTTGGCCCGCCCCGGGAAATCCCCAAATCAAAATATCTTCTAAATATATTTACTAGATATTAGACTTTGCTCCTGCTCGCCGCTCCGCCATTGAAGCGACGGCATCTTGAGGAGAAGCCAGTTGAGTAACGTGCTTTGGCAGGGGGTCTTTCCTGCCGTAACGAGTAAGTTCCATGCCGACGAGACCCTCGACTTCGAGGCGATGCGCAAGCACTTCGGCTTCCTGATCGATAACGGCGTACACGGCCTGGTCACCTGCGGCTCGCTGGGCGAAGCCAGCACCCTGACCCTGGAAGAAAAGCTGGAAGTGACGCGCTGCGCGGTTGAAGTCAGCGCGGGCCGCATTCCTGTCCTGGCCAACGTATCGGAAACCAGCACCCGCGAGGCGCTGCGTTTCATCAAGGCCGCCGTGGAACTGGGCGTCGACGGCTTCATGCTGATGCCTTCGCTGATCTACGTAGCGGACGCGCGCGAAGCGATGCAGAGCATCCGCACCATGGCCGAAGCGGCGCAGAAGCCCTGCATGATCTACAACAACCCCGTCGCCTACCGCGTGGACCTGAAGACCGAGCACATGGTCGAACTGGCCGACTGCAAGTGGCTGGTCGCCATCAAGGAAAGCAGCGACGACGTGCGCCGCCTGACCGACCTGCGCAACGCGCTGGGCACCCGCTACCAACTGTTCATCGGCGTGGACGACCTGTCGTTCGAAGCGCTGGCGCTGGGCGCCGACGGCCTGCTGGCGGGATTGGTGACCGCCTTTCCGCGCGAGACCGTGGCCCTGTACGACCTGATGAAGGCCGGCAAGTGGCAGGAAGCGCTGGCGCTGTACCAGTGGTTCACGCCGCTCTTGCACCTGGATGTGTCGACCAAGCTGGTGCAGAACATCAAGCTGGCCGAGACGCTGGCCGGGGTGGGCAACGAGCACGTGCGCCGTCCGCGCCTGCCGCTGGTCGGGGCCGAGCGCGAACGCTGCGCCGCCATCATCCAGGCCTCGCTGGCCAAGCGCCCCGCGCAGTACCAGTCGAAGTAAGGCCGGGCTCCGGAAGAAGCACGAACCTCCTGGCGCGTGGCGGAGCCGCGACGCGCCAGGGCCTGTCCTCCCGCAAGCCTAACGGACATCATGCAAAGCGACATCATTCTTCAGACCCGGGGCCTGAGCAAGGAATTCCGCGGCTTCGTTGCGGTCAACAACGTCGACATGAGCGTGCGCCGTGGCGCCATCCACGCGCTCATCGGCCCCAACGGCGCGGGCAAGACCACCTTCTTCAATCTGCTGACCAAGTTCCACATCCCGACGCGCGGCGAGATCCTGTACGACGGCGTGGACATCACGCAGGAACGCCCGGCGCAGACCGCCCGCCGCGGCATCGTGCGCTCGTTCCAGATTTCCGCCGTGTTCCCACTGCTGTCGGTGCGCGAAAACGTGCGCGTGGCCCTGCAGCGCAAACTCGGCGTGGACTATTGCTTCTGGCGTTCGGAACGCACGCTGGAAAGCCTGCACCACCGCGTCGAGGAACTGCTGGACCAGGTTGGCCTGCGCACGCATCTGGACGTGGCCGCGGGCGACCTGCCCTATGGCCGCAAGCGCACGCTGGAAATCGCCACCACGCTGGCGCTGGAACCCGAGCTGCTGCTGCTCGACGAACCCACCCAGGGCATGGGCCACGAAGATGTAGACCGGGTCAAGCACCTGATCAAGCAGGTCTCTGCCGGCCGCACCATCCTCATGGTCGAACACAACATGAAAGTGGTGGCAGACATCTCCGACACCATCACCGTGTTGCAGCGGGGCGAGATCCTGGCCGAAGGCCCCTACGCAACCGTGTCGGAAAACCCGGCGGTGCGCGAAGCCTACATGGGAGCCGAAGATGAATGAAGCCGCCCCGGCCTCGACCTCCAGCATGCTGGAGATCCGCAATCTGCACGCCTGGTACGGCGAATCGCACATCCTGCACGGCATAGACCTGGACGTGAAGCCGGGCGAATGCGTGACCCTGCTGGGCAGGAACGGCGCGGGCCGCAGCTCCACGCTGAAGTCCATCCTGGGCCTGGTGAGCCGGCGCAGCGGCTCCGTCAAGATCCGGGGCCAGGAGACCGTCGGCCTGCCGCCCCACAAGATCGCGCGCCGCGGCATCGGCTATTGCCCCGAGGAACGCGGCATCTATGCGTCCTTGAGCGCCGAGGAAAACCTCATGCTGCTGCCCTCGGTGGGACCGGACGGCATGTCGGTGGCGGAGATCTACGACATGTTCCCCAACCTGAAAGAGCGCGCCCACAGCCCTGGCACGCGGCTGTCGGGCGGCGAACAGCAGATGCTGGCGATGGCGCGCATCCTGCGCACCGGCGCCCGCCTGTTGTTGCTGGACGAAATCACCGAAGGCCTGGCCCCCGTCATCGTGCAATCCCTGGGCCGCGTGATCCGGCAATTGAAAGAGCGCGGCTACACCACCGTGCTGGTCGAGCAGAACTTCCGTTTCGCCCAACACCTGGCCGACCGCCATTACGTCATCGAGCACGGCCAGGTGGTGGCGGTGATCGACCGCGCCGAGGTCCGGCAATCGCAGGACAGGCTGAACGCCCTGCTCGGCATTTGAGTTTTCCAGCCGCATTCCTTCCGACCGCAGTCCCCTTCCTACACGGAGCGTAGTCAGATGAAATTGAATCGAATCGCAGCAGCGCTGTTCGCCGTCGGCATGATCGGCGCCGCCCAGGCCCAGACCAAGGTCAGCGACGACGTGGTCAAGATCGGCGTCCTGACCGACCTGTCCGGCGTCTATTCCGACCTGGCCGGCAACGGCTCCGTGATCGCGGCGCGCATGGCCGCCGAGGAAATGGGCAACAAGGTGCTGGGCAAACCGGTGGAAGTGGTTTCGGCCGACCACCAGAACAAGCCCGACGTCGCCGCCAACCTGGCGCGCGAATGGTTCGACCAAGGCAAGGTCGACATGATCACCGACTTCCCCACCGCGTCCACCGCGCTGGCGGTGATGGAGATCGCCAAGCAGAAGAACCGCGTGACCATGCCGTCGGCCGGCCTGTCCACCGCCATCCTGGGCGAGAAATGCTCGCCGCTGAACGCGCAGTGGACCACCAACACCTATGCCCTGGCCGCCGGCACCGCGCGCGCGCTGGTCAAGGAGGGCAAGAAGAGCTGGTACTTCATCACCGCCGACTACACCTTCGGCCACTCGCTGGAAAAGGACGGCACCGAAGTCATCCAGGAAAACGGCGGCAATGTGGTGGGCGTGTCGCGCCATCCCTTCCCCGGCAATGATTTTTCCTCGTTCCTGTTGAAGGCGCAGGCCTCGAAGGCGGATGTCATCGCGCTGGCCAACGCCGGCAACGACACGGTCAACGCGGTCAAGCAGGCCAACGAGTTCGGCATCAACAAGAAGCAGATCGTGGCGCCGCTACTGACCTACATCTCGGACGTGCACAGCATGGGCCTGGCCAAGGCGCAGGGCATGTACCTGACCGAAGCCTTCTACTGGGACTATGACGACGCCTCGCGCGCATGGGCCAAGAAGTTCTTCGAGAAGGCCAAGAAGATGCCGACGGCCTCGCAGGCGGGCGTGTATTCGGCCACGCTGTCGTACCTGAAGGCGATCGAAGCCGCTGGCACCGACGATGCGCCGGCGGTCATGGCCAAGCTGCGCGAAATGACCATCAACGACGCCGTGATCCGCAACGGCAAGCTGCGCGCCGACGGCGCACTGGTACACGACATGCTCCTGCTGCAGGTAAAGACGCCCAAGGAATCCAAGGCGCCGTGGGACTACTACAACGTGAAGTCGGTGCTCAAGGGCGAGGACGTGTTTCCCAAGCCCCAGGCCGCGTGCTCGTTGAACAAGACGTAAAGCCGCCACGCGCCGCACGCCTGGCGTGCGGCGCCGGCTGCCCTGGCCGCGGCGCACCGCCGCGCGCTTCCCGGAAATCGACGCGACACCTGTCCGCCCGCCGCCTACTATGTTCGACATCTCGCTTCCCGCCTTGCTCGCCCAACTGCTGGTGGGGCTGATCAACGGCTGCTTCTACGCCATCCTGAGCATGGGGCTGGCCATCATCTTCGGCCTGCTCAACATCGTCAATTTCACCCACGGCGCCCAATTCATGATGGCGGCGTTCCTGGCCTGGATCGGCTTCACGCAGCTGCCGCAGCTGCTGGGTCCGGGCGTGCAGATCAACTTCTGGGCCGCGCTGATCGTGGCGCCGCTGCTGGTGGGGCTGGTGGGCGTCGTGATCGAGAAGACGCTGCTCAAGCGGCTCTACCACCTGGACCACTTGTATGGCCTGTTGCTGACCTTCGGCATCGCGCTGATGATGGAAGGCGGCTTCCGCTACTTCTACGGCATCTCGGGCGTGGGCTATGAACCGCCCGAGATCCTGCAGGGCGGCTTCGACCTGGGCTTCATGTTCCTGCCGGCCTACCGCGCGTTCGTGGTGGTGGCGTCGCTGGTGCTGTGCCTGGCCACCTGGTATCTGTTCGAGCGGACCCGGCTGGGCGCCATGCTGCGCGCGGGCACTGAAAATCCCAGGCTACTGCAGGCCTTCGGCGTCAACGTACCGGTGATGATCACCCTGACCTACGGCTTCGGCGTGGCGCTGGCCGGCGTAGCCGGGGTGCTGGCCGCGCCCGTCATGCAGATCAACCCCCTGATGGGGTCGAACCTGCTGAACATCGTGTTCGCCGTGGTGGTGATCGGGGGGCTGGGTTCCATCATGGGCGCCATCGTCACCGGACTGGCCCTGGGCTTGCTGGAAGGGCTGACCAAAGTGTTCTATCCCGAAGCCTCGACGGTGGTCGTCTTCATCGTGATGGCGATCGTTCTGCTGACGCGCCCGGCCGGCCTGTTCGGCAAGGAGAAATAAGGTGCAGCGCATACCCTCCTCGATCCGCATCCTGGCGCTGCTGCTGGTGCCGGCCCTGCTGGTGCCGTTCTTCCCGCAGATCGTCTACCCCGTGTTTGTGATGAAGGTGTTGTGCTTTGCGCTGTTCGCGCTGGCCTTCAACCTGCTGACCGGCTTTACCGGGCTGGTGTCCTTCGGCCACGCCGCGTTCTTCGGCTGGGCCGGCTACGCGGCCGGCGAAATGATGATCCTGTTTGGCGCCCGCGGCCTGCCGCCAGAGATCGCCATGGCCTGCGGCGTGGCCATGGCCGCCGCCATCGGCTACGCGATCGGCTGGCTGGCGATCCGGCGCACCGGCATCTACTTCGCGATGATCACGCTGGCGCTGTCGCAGGTGGCGTATTTCATGGCCGTGCAGGTGGGCTGGACGCGCGGCGAAGACGGCATGCAGGGCATTCCACGCGGCAAGTTCCTGGGCCTGGTGGATTTGAGCGTCGACGCCAACATGTATTACTTCGCGCTGGGGGTGTTTGTACTGGGCTTCCTGTTCGTCTACCGGGTGATCCATTCGCCCTTCGGCCAGGTGCTCAAGACCATCCGCGACAACGCGCCACGCGCCATATCGCTAGGTTACGATACAGACCGGTGCAAGCTGCTGGCCTTCGTGCTGTCGGCCGCGGTCGCCGGCCTGGCCGGTTCGCTGAAGGCGCTGGTGCTCCAGCTGGTTGCATTGAACGACGTGTCGCTCGCTACCTCCACGGAAGTGCTGCTGATGACGCTCTTGGGCGGCATCGGCACGGTATGGGGGCCAGTGGTCGGCGCGACGCTGGTCGTCAGCTTGCAGAATTACCTTGCCACCCTGGGCGACGTCGTCACCATCGTCATCGGACTGATTTTCGTGTTGTGCGTGTCGTTCTTCCGGCGCGGATTCGTCGGCGAATGGCTGGCCTACGCGCAGTGGCGCAAAACGAAGGAAAACAATAGTTGATGGTAGCAGCAGAATCCAAACGGCGCGCCGCCGATGTCGCCTACGATCAGATCGAAAGCATGATCGCCACGCTGCAATTGCAACCGGGCAGCGCGGTCGTCGAGGCGGATCTGGTCGAAAAGACCGGCCTGGGGCGCACGCCGCTGCGCGAGGCGCTGCTGCGCATGGTCGCCGCCGGGCTGATACGCCAGGAGCCGCGGCGCGGCCTGCGCGTGTCCATGATCCAGCTGGCCGACCACATGGACCTGATCCAGACCCGCCGGGCGCTGGAGCAGCTGATCGCCGCCAATGCCGCGCGCCGCGCCACGCCGGCTCAGCGCAGCCAGATCGTGGATTGCGCGGCGCAGATGATACGCGCGGCGGAAGGCGGCAATCTCGACGACTACATGCATGCCGACCAGCTGCTGGACCACGTCTGCCACCAGGCCTGCCGCAACGCCTCGGCCGTAAACGCGGTGGCGCCGCTGATCATCCAGTGCCGGCGCTTCTGGTACGCCTACCAACACGAGGGCGACATTGCCGAAGGCGCGCGCCGCCACATGCTGATGGCCGAAGGCATCGCCACCGGCAACGAGTCCGCGGCCATCAAGGGCGCGGACTCGCTGATGGACTACCTGGAGATGTTCACGCGCAAGGTGATTGACGCGTGACGGCCGGCGCGGCCTGCCCATTGCGGCGGGCCAGCCACTGCAAGACCCGCGGCCGCGAACGGTCATACGCCAGGTTGTAGAGGAAGGCGTAGGGCAGATAGAACAGCACCAGCGCGATATCCAGCACGAAGGCCTGCCACAGGCTGATATTGAGCCACCAGGCCGCCAGCGGAATCACGATCAGGATCAGGCCCAATTCGAAACCGAAGGCGTGCACCACGCGCAACCGCAGCGTGCGGGTCCAGCCCATGCTGTTCTCGATGCGGTCGAAGCCCGCGTTGTAGATCATGTTCCAGACCAGCGCGATCCAGGCGATCACCGCGGTCAACACGCCCATTTCAAACAGGGACTTGCCCATGGCCCAGGCGGCCGCCGGGGCGCACAGGCCGATGGCGATGATTTCGAACAGAAAGGCGTGGAGGAAACGTTCTTTGAGGGATTTCTTGGCTTGCGTCATGACCCACCTGCGGTCGGTTGATACTCAGTGGCAGGAATTTTCGACGATATTTCCGTTACCATAAAGATGGTTTTCATCGGAAAAACCGATAACCCATAAGCCCTACCCCGGAGCCTGCCCGCATGCGCCACTCCCTGGAATCCCTGGCAGCGTTCGCCCAGGTTGCCTCCGAAGGCACGTTTTCCGCCGCCGCCCGCAAGCTTGGCAAAAGCCAGTCCACCGTCAGCGAGACCGTCGCCAACCTGGAGGTGGACCTGAACGTCACGCTGTTCGACCGCAGCCAGCGGCAGCCGACGCTAACCGAGGCTGGCCAGGTGCTGCTGGGGCAGGCCCTGCAGGTGCTGGCGGCGAACGACAGGCTGAACCGCAGCGCCAGCCAACTGGCTGAGGGCCTGGAGCCCCGGCTGACGGTGGTACTGTCCGACACCTTCCAATCCGAGACCTTCGATACCATGCTCAGCCAGATCGATCAGCGCTATCCGGCGCTGCGTTTCGAATGCCTGATCGCGGAATACGAGGACGTGGTGGCGCTGGTGCAGCAGGGACGCGCTCACCTGGGACTGATGGCCGCGCAGGACAGCTATCCGCCCGACGTGGCGCACGCCACGCTGGCGGAGCTGTCGGAGATCGTTCTGTGCGTGGGCCGCGGCCACGCGCTGGCCAAGCTGCCCCGAGTCACCGAAGACCAGCTGAAATCCGAGCGCGCGCTGCGCCTGAGCACGTATGAACTGGGCGACAAGGAAGCCGAGCCAGCCTATGCCACCTGGTCTGCGCCCGGCTATCTGATGCTGCTGGAAATGGCCAGCCGCGGATTCGGCTGGACCGAGCTGCCGCGCTGGATGATCCAGCGCTTCGGCCAGGACCAGCTGGTGGAGTTGAAAGCGCCGGGCTGGCCGCGCCATATCCGCGTCGATGCGGTCTGGTCGCGCCGCCGCGCGCTGGGGCCGGCGGGCGCCTGGCTGCTGCAGAGCCTGACGGGCGGCTAGCGCCGCACGCAACAGGATCTGGAGCCGGTCAGCGCGCCGTGGCGGGCAAGCGCGAAATGTGCACGCCGTTGGCGTTGAGCCAGTCGCCCAGCTTGGGGCTGGCCAGCACGTCGAATTCCGCGCGGCGCTGGCGCGACATGGCGCAGCCGTCCTGGCTGCCCATCGCCGGATGGCACATGAGCAGGTCGCAGTCGCGCGCGTTGAACAGCCAGTTCTGCAGCAGATCCGCGTAGCGGCGCTTGCCGCCTTCGAAACCGTAAACACCCAGCAGCCGGCGATTGGTGCGCATGCCGTCCTGGCGCGCCTGGCGCGCCAGCGCCGCGGAGCCCAGCGCGCCGATGACGCGCGCCTTGATGGCTTCCTTCAAGGGTATGCCGAACTGCATGCCTGGCGCCGTCTGGCGCAGCCACGGCATGTGCGCTCCGTAACGCCGCTTGAGCAGCTGCAGCAGGCGTTCGCGGATGCCGGGCAGCTGATGCACGTGCTGATGGCCATCGACATAATCCGGCGCGCGACCGAACGCGGCCTCGAAGGCATCGAACTGGCGTTCCAGTAGCGCCTCGACCCAGGCGCCGTCCAGCCTGCCCGTGTAGGCGTTGAGGATCAGCCGGCTCAGCGTGGGCATGGGTTCAGCGCCGGGTTCAAGCGCTTCGGTGAAGTTCACGTGCAGGCCGATATCCACGTTCATCTGCGCCAGCCGCCCTGCGTTCGCCGCGAACGAAGGGCCCAGCGCGAGGCAGCTGACCGCGCTCAGGCGGCCCATGCCGGCCAGCGCAATCATGCCTTCATCGATGTCGGCATTCATGCCAAAATCGTCACCGCAGACCACGATACGTTTGCTCATCGCTATACCTTTGACTTCCCTTTCATCACAGCCTTCATGCGCGCCCTGCTGCAACAAGTAAGCACCTTCATTGCTGTCGGATGCGCCGCCGCAGCCACCCATTGGGCTGTCGCCGTGGGTTGCGTCGAACTCTTGCGCATGCCGCCCCTGGCCGCCAACCTGGTGGGGTGGCTGATCGCCTTCGCGGTTTCCTTCACCGGCCACTACCGGCTGACGTTCCGACATTCCAAAACTCCCTGGACGGTAGCAGCGCGCCGTTTCTTCTTTGTGTCAGCCATAGGCTTCCTCATCAACGAAGCCGCTTACGCCTGGCTGCTGCACAACACCGCCATCCGCTACGACATCCTGCTCGCGCTGATCCTGCTCGGGCTCGCCGTGGCGACCTTCATCGTCAGCCGGTTCTGGGCATTCCGCCACAAACCCGCTGCCTGAAGGCCGCGTCCACGTCGACGCGCCACATCACGTACTTCACGCTGCTGGCCACGGGCGCCAGCCCCTGCAGCGGCGGATAGACCGGGTTGTCCGCCGCGGTACCCCATACCCAGAAACGCGCGCCTTCCGCCGCCTGGCACAGACGCGCAGTGAACTCGGTGGGGCTTAGCAGCACCTCCGCGCCCGTCTCGGGATCGAACTGGGCGGCGTCGTACAGCTCCTTGCGCCAGTTGTCCCGCACCGGCACCTCGGGGTTGCGCCAGTCGTCCACCACCCACGCGGGCCGCGCGGCTCTGGCGTACAGCGCCAGATCGAAAGGATAGGTGTGCAGCGACACGAAGGTGTCTTCCGGCTGCGCCTGTTGGCGCACCACCTTGGCCAGGGGAGCGGCGCTGCCGCGCGCATTGTTGGCCGCAATGCCCACCGCGATGACGCAGATGCCAGCCGCCACGGCCGCGCTCAGACGCACCAGGCGCGTGGTGCCTTCAGCATCGGCGCGCCTGGCGCCCTGAATCACTTCCGCCAGCAGAAAGGCCAGCGGCGCCAGCGCCGGCAGGACATAGCCCACAAGCTTGGAGTTCGGCAGCGAAAAAAACACCACCACAACTGCAAACCACGCCAAGGCCAGACGCCGCAGGCTGCGCGTGGGGCCTTCCCAGAACGCCTTGCGCAGAATGCCGCCACCCCAAAGCGACCAGGGCAGGCTGAGCCCGACGATCACCGGCAAGTAAAACCAGAACGGCTGCGCATTGTTGAAGCCGCTGGCCGCGAAGCGCTGGAAATGCTGATAGACGAAAAAATAGTCGTAAAAACCGGGATAGCGCAGCTGCATCAGCACGAACCACGGCGCCGCCATGGCGATGAAGGCCAACAGCGCGGGCGGCCAGAACAGCGCGGCCAGGCCGCGCCAGCGCCGCTCCCACAGCAGCCAGATCAGCAGGATGGCGCCCGGCAACGCCAAGCCGATCAGGCCCTTGGCCAGTACCGCCAACGCCGCCAGCACCGCGGCCGCCACCGACATCGTGCGCCACGCTTGGCCTTGCTCGACGCGCAGCACCGCGTCCGCCGCGGCCAGCACGCATAGCGTGATCAGGCCGGCCACCAGCATGTCCAGATTCGCGAACTGCGCGCCCCCATAGAAAAACGGCATGGTGGCGAGGACCAGCACGGTCAGCGCGGCCGCCGCGCTATCGCGGTAGCGCCGCACGAAGCAGTACAGAGCCGCCAGGGCGCCCCACGCGGCCAGCCAGGAAGGAACTCGCGCCGCCCAGGGATGCACGCCGAAGATCGAGAAGGACAGCTCGGTCAGCCAGTAATAGAGCGGCGGCTTGTGGAAGTACGGCATGCCGTCCAACAAGGGCACCGCATGCGAGCCGCTGCGCAGCATGTCCCAGGCCACGCCGGCATAGCGCCCTTCGTCCGGCAGGGTCAGCGGCCTGAGCCAGGCCAGGAAGGCAAGCCACGCGCCTATCGCGAGCAGGAAGCGTCCCGCCGGCGGGGTCCAATCGGAACGCCGCCAGAAAGTGGTGGCGGACATGTCAGCTCAAACCCTGGCCCGGCCGGGAAGCCCGGCCCTGGCGGCGGCGCACGACAAACAGAGGCCGGCCCTTCACTTCGTCGAAGATCCGGGACACGTATTCGCCCACCACGCCCAGCGAAATCAGATTCACGCCGGCAAAGAACAGCACCGCCGTCACGATCGTCGTCCAGCCCGAGACCTCGTTGCCGAAGAACAGGTATTCGCCAACCAAGTAAGCCGCATAGGCCAGCGCCAGCATGGCGAAAGCCACGCCGACCAGACTGACCAGGCGCAACGGCCAGGTGGTGAAGGCGGTCAGGCCGTCCAGCGCCAGCCGGAAGAGGCGCATGCTGCCAAAACGGCTGTCGCCATGCATGCGCTCGTCGGGGGTATAGGTCAGGGCCTCGCCCTTGAAGCCGACCCAGGCGTACAGGCCCTTCATGAAACGGGTGCGTTCGGGCAAGGCAATCAAGGCGTTCACCACGCTGCGGTCCATCAGGCGGAAATCGCCGGCGTGCGCCGGCACGTCCACGCCGCGCGCGCCACTGAGCAATTTGTAGAACCAGCGCGCGCCAGCGCGCTTGGCCCAGGATTCATCGGCGCGGGTCTCGCGCACGGCGTAGACCATCTCGGCGCCAGCCGCCCAGCGCGCCAGCATCTGCTCGATCAGTGCGGGGGGGTGCTGCAGATCGGCGTCCAGGCAGATCACTGCATTGCCGGTGGCCGCTTCCAGGCCGGCGCTGATCGCGGCTTCCTTGCCGAAGTTGCGCGACAGCTGCACGTAGCGGAAGCCATCGTGCTCGGTCCATTCGGCCATCAGCGCTTCCGTGCCGTCGGTACTGCCGTCGTCGGCCACGATGATTTCCCAGCTGGTGCACAGCGCCTCCAGACGGTTGCGCAGCAACGGCAGCAGCACCCGCAGGTTCTCGCATTCATTCAGGCAGGGAATGACGCAGGTCACGCAGGTGTCGTACGGTACGCTGGCCTCGGCCGCCGGCCACACCGATTCCAGGGGAAACGATTTGGTCAAGACTTGCGGGACGATGGGTTCGGACCGGAACTGGATGTGCATGGCTCTAGACTCGGATTGCAGGACTATGGCGAGCAGTATGCGCAGCGGGTCGTTGAATTTTCATAAAATGCGCCGCAGCCCGATCAGCCGGTAATCCAGGGCAAATTCTAGGAGCCCGATCCCTGAAAACAATAAAGTCCGGTGAACCTGTGTCCCCAATTTGTGAAGGCCTGTAAAGCCGGGGACCGCGCGCGCATCGGTAAAATGCGCCCGAGTTCTTGTTTTCGCAGGTTGTCATGCAATATCGAGTCCGGCCCATGCGGGCCAGCGACGTGGACGCCATCCTGGCCCTCCAGACCCTGGCCTACCCCGGTTTCCTGCTGGAAAGCGCCGGTTTCTTCCAGAACCGCCTGACGCTCGCCCCCACGCACTGCTGGGTCGCGCAAGCTTCCGCCAATCTGGACGGGTTGCTGGGCTATCTGATCTCCTATCCCTGGGACGCGGGACTGCCCCCTGCCCTGGACGTCACGCTGGCTGCGTTGCCGGCCGGTGCCGACCATTGGTTCCTGCACGACTGCGCCGTGGCGCCTTCGGCGCAAGGACTGGGCGTCGGCCAGGCGCTGCTGCGCGCCGCCGCGGCCAGCGCACACGAAGGCGGTTTGCGCCGGGCAAGCCTGGTGTCCCTGGAGTCCGCCGTGGGCTATTGGCAGCGCCACGGCTATCAGCCGGTCAGCGCAGACAGCGCCGACCTGGCCGAAAAACTGGCCGGCTATGGGCCGCGCGCGCAGTACATGTCGCGCGCGTTTCCGCTCTAGCCGCCCCGGCCGCGGCGGCCTCCCGCCACGGCCTCTCCGCCCGCCCGGCTCCGCGCCGCGCGCCGCTCCCCTGCCCCCATGTACACCGCCATCGCGGCGGACGTAACATAAGCCTCAGTCCGTGTGAGGCGGCAGGGTTCAAACAGCCAGAAAGTTCACCGTGCCCTGACAGGGCGCAAAGGTACCTATGATCTCGCTTACGCCCGTTCAATCGCTGCTGGCATGCTGCCTCGTCCTGGTCATCGGACGCGTGCTCACCACCAGGATCGGCGTCCTCGCCCGCTACAGCATTCCCGACCCCATCGTGGGCGGTCTGCTGTTCGCCGTGCTGGCCTACCTGCTGTCCACCTGGGGCGGCGTTTCCGTCTCGCTGGAAACCAGCATCAAGCCGACCTTGCTGCTGCTGTTCTTCGGCAGCATCGGCCTGACCGCCAACCTCAAGCTGCTGGCCAAGGGCGGCCCCAGGCTGATCGCCTTCCTGCTGGCCCTGATCCCCTTCCTGGTGCTGCAGAACGCCGTGGGGCTGGGCATGGCCTGGCTGCTGGACATGCATCCGCTGATGGGCCTGCTGGGCGGCACCATCACGCTGGTGGGCGGACACGGCACGGGCGCGGCCTATGCCACGCGCTTCGCCGACTTCAACAACATCCAGGACGTCATGGCGCTGGCGATGACCTCCGCCACCCTGGGGCTGGTGCTGGGCGGCGTGGTGGGCGGACCGGTGGCCGAATGGCTGATGCGGCGCCACAAGCTGGCCGGCAGCCTCGACCATGCGCCGGGCGACGGCCACGAGGCCCCGGACCTCATGGAAAACGCGCCTACCTCCACAGCGGGCTCCTACATCGTGTCCCTGACCGCCGCGCTGGTCTGCCTGGTGGTGGGCGGCTACCTGGCCGCGCTGGTCGAGGACGCCCCGGTCAGCCTGCCGAACTTCCTTTGGTGCCTGGCCACGGGCGTGCTGATCCGCAACGGCGGCGAACGGCTGGGCCTGAAGCTGGACGACCGCGCCACCGAGATCATCGGCACCATCTCCCTGTCGCTGTTCCTGGGCATGACCATGATGACGCTGGACCTGTCCAGCGTGGCGCGCCTGGCCGGTCCCCTGGCGATGATGCTGGTGGTGCAGACCCTGGTCTGCGCGCTGTACGCCGCCTGGGTGGTGTTCCGCATGCTCAAGCGCGACTACGAGGCGGCCATCATGTCGGCCGCGTTCTGCGGCTTCGCGCTGGGCGCCACGGCCACTGCCATCGCCAACATGCAGGCACTGACGCGGCGCCATGGCCCGGCGCCGGAAGCGTTCATCGTCGTACCGGTCACCGGCGCCTTCCTGGTCGACATCCTCAACGTGATCGTGCTGACCTCGCTGATCTCCTTGCCGTTCGTGGGGGGTATGTGACCATGTTCAAACGCCTCGTCATCCTGAGCCTCTGCCTGCTGCTGGCGGCCTGCGGCCGCGCGCCGGATACCGACGCCTTGCGCGCCGACGTCGAACACAGCCTGGCCACCGCCTATGGCGCCGGCCTGTTCCGTATCGCCGAACTCAAGCGCATGGGATCGGCCTCGGACAACAGCGCCCCCGCGGGCGAAACCCGCCGCGTGGTCTATTACGACGTCGAACTGGACCTGGGACGCAACGTCACCCTGGGCGCCTGGGACCAGCCCGGCGCCGCCGCGCTGGTCACGCTGCTGGGGGCCGGCCCGCGCAGCATCAGCGGCGTGAAATCCGGCGGCAACCAGGCCGGCGACCGCATCGTTGCGCACGCCAGCGCGATCTACCGCAAGGACGGCGACACCTGGAAACTGGTGACCCCGGCCGGCTTCAAGGCAGCCGAGGCGCCCAACCTGGACACCGGCGCGCCGCCGCCCGTCACGCGCCAGTTGCTGGATACGCTGGACCAGATCACCCATTCGGTTTCCTATAGCGCCTCCAGCACCGCGCAGCACGTGGTGCAGCAGGAACTGGAGCGTTCGGTCGCGCGCATCAACGGCCGGCTGGCCCGCATGCAACAGGGCTACCCGCTGGCCGGCGGCCCGGACCGTGGCGAGTACGTGGCCTTCGCGCGCGCCCTGAGCGACGTGGCGCGCAAGCAGCAGATCCGCGTCTCGCCCCTGATCACTGGCGGCGGCGCCGAGAACATCGCGCTGCTGCGTAGCGGCGACGCCGTGGTCGGGCTGGCCCAGGCCGACACGGCGCGGCTCGCCTACGACGGCAAGGGGCCGTTCGCGGGCCAGGGTCCGTTCACCGGGCTGCGCGCCTTGGGCAGCCTGTATCCGGAACTGGTCCATATCGTGGTGCGCGACGATGCCGCCCTGCGCGGCGTGCGCGACCTCAAGGGCAAGACCATCGCCCTCGGGCCGGAAGGTTCGGCGGTGCGCGCCACGCTGGAAACAGTGCTGGCCGCCCACGGCCTGCAGGCCGGCCGCGACTACAAGGTGGCCGACACCCCCTTCACCGAGTCCCTGCCGGCCTTGAACGCCGGCACGGTCGACGCCGCCGCCCAGGTCATCGGCGTGCCCGCAACGCCCCTGCGCGACGCGTTGACCCAGGCCCGCTTGAAACTGCTGCCGCTGGACCCCGCCGCCATCAAGACGCTGACCGCGGCCGAGGACAACGCGCTGATGCCGCTGGACATCGCCGCCGGCACCTACCCCAACCAGACCGAAGCAATCCCCACCTTGGGCATGGCGGCGCTGCTGCTCACCACCGCCGACCTGACTCGCGATGAAGCCCTGGTGATCGTGCGCGCGGTTTACGTGACCGGACAGGACCTGCTGGCCGCAGGATCGGCCCAGGGCGCCCAGGTCGGCATAGCGACCGCCCGGCGCGGGCTGACCGTGCCGCTGCACGACGGCGCCCAGGAAGGGCTGGCCAAGCTGGAACAGGCCAAACCGCAATGAAGCCGGTTGCGCTTATGATTGCGCTCCCTACCAGGAATTCCCATGAATAAACTCGATCTGCAGAAAAACCAGGCCCTGAAGCTGGCCGGCCAACTCAAGCAAGCCGCCACGCCGGACCGCTTCGGCACCGCCTCGCAAGCGCCCGACCGCCGCGAGCAGCGCAAGCTGGACCAGGCCGCCGGCCTGGTGCCCTTCCCGCTGAAGCTGTCGCAGGCGCACGCCGACAAGCTGCGCGCCCTGGCGGCCGAACGCGGCGTGTCCACCAACGACATCGTCGCCGAAGTGCTGCAGAACGCGCTGGACAAATAAGCGCATGCACATCTGGGTCGATGCGGACGCCTGCCCCGCGGTCATCAAAGACATCCTGTTCCGCGCTGCCCAGCGCTGGCAGGTGCCGCTGACGCTGGTGGCCAACCAGATGCTTTACACCCCGCCCTCGCCGCTGATCCGCGCAGTGCAGGTGCCGCGCGGCTTCGACGTCGCCGACGCCCACATCGCCGAACGCGCGGAGCCGGGCGACCTAGTCATCACCGGCGACATCCCGCTGGCCGCGGAGGTCCTGGAAAAAGGCGCGCTGGCGCTGAACCCGCGCGGCGAGCGCTATTCGCCGGAAACCATCCGGGAACGGCTGGCGCTGCGGGACATGATGGAAGAATTGCGGGCCAGCGGCGTAGACACCGGCGGCCCGGCATCGTTCAGCCAGGCCGACCGCAAGGCCTTCGCCAACCAGCTGGACAGCCTGCTGGCGCGCGCGGCGCGCAACGCGCAGAAGGGCTGAGTCCCCGGCGGCCGCGACAGGCGGTCAATAGAAGGTGATGTAGGCCTTGTAGATAATCGTGCCCAGGGCCGTGATCAGGCCTACGCCCATCAGCCCCATGCCGAGATTGCGGTCGCGCAGCCCGAAGCCGATCAGCATGAGCGCCACGCCAGCGCCGATGATGATCAACATGGTAGTGGTGTGCTCGGACATGACCTTCTCCTGTTCGCCTACGCCTGGCCCCACGGGCCAAAGCCTTTGTTATCAATGATAGTCAGGCTCGCATGCGATGCGGCTCAATCGATGAGAGTCCGCTTGCGTCAAATCAATCTAAGCGTAATGAAAGGGACGGTTCCGCGCAATGGCTGGCGTCCCATATGCAAAGCACCCCGGGCCAAAGCACTTGGGCTTGAAGGCGGGCTCGATATGTTCGACGCGTGCAAAACAAAAAAGCCAACCTCGCGGCTGGCTTTTTGCTTTGCGTCTTTTTAACCTTGGGGCGCCGACAACGTTGGACCTGGGGCCTGCGTTGTCTTCCAAGGGTCTTTGGTGGGTAGTACTGGGTTCGAACCAGTGACCCCTGCCGTGTGAAGGCAGTGCTCTACCACTGAGCTAACCACCCCGAAAGAGGCGAAATATTAGCACGTTTTTTTGAACGTGTGCAAGTCGCCTCGAAAAACTTTAGACGGCCGCCACCGGCGCGTCGATCTTGCGCCAGGTGCACTCCCCGCCCACGGACTTGTCCAGGGCCGCGAGATAGGTTTCATGCTCGGCCAGTTCCGCTTCGCTGGCTTTGATCACGGGCAAGCCCGACGCGTCGAAGCGAGCCAGTTCGACGCCGTTGCCGCCAGCGCTGGCGCCATCGTCCACGTCGATCAGCAGCGCGTCCTGGCCGCGGGTCATGGCCAGCCAGACTTCCGCCAACAGCTGCGAGTCCAGCAATGCGCCGTGCAGCGTGCGGTGGGCGTTGGAGATACCGAAACGGTCGCACAGCGCGTCCAGCGAATTGCGCTTGCCCGGGAACAGCGAGCGCGCGTGCAACAGCGAATCGGTGACCGTCTCGCAGTAGTCGGTGACCGGGCCGCGCCCGGTCTTGGCGAGTTCGGCGTTGAAGAACTTGACGTCGAATGCCGCGTTGTGCGCGATCAGCTCGGCGCCCTGGATGAACTTGACGAACTCGTCCGCGACATCGGCGAAGCGCGGCTTGTCGGACAGGAACTCCGTGGTCAGGCCGTGCACCGCCAAAGCCTCGGGGTCGCTGTCGCGGTCCGGGTTCAGGTAGATGTGCAGGTTGTTGCCGGTGCTCATCCGGTTGACCATTTCCACGCAGCCGATCTCGACGATGCGATGGCCCTGGGCAGGGTCCAGTCCGGTGGTTTCAGTGTCAAAGATGATCTGGCGCATAACTTATTCCGACGCTTGGGCAGGCGCGGCGGGCTGCGCGTGCGGCGCCGGAGCGGGGTCCGGATGATGCGCTGCGCTGCCGGCCTGGCCGGGTTTCTTGCGTGCGGTGGCGATCAAGGTATAGGCCACCGGCACGACGAACAAGGTCAGTAGTGTACCCAGCATCAGCCCGCCCACCAGAACCCAGCCGATCTGCTGGCGCGATTCCGCCCCCGCGCCCGTGGACAGTGCCAGCGGCACGGTGCCCAGCACCATGGCGCCGGTCGTCATCAGGATGGGGCGCAGGCGCAGCACGCTGGCCTCAACCACGGCCTCGAACAATTCCTTGCCCTCGTCGCGCAGCTGGTTGGTGAATTCGACGATCAGGATGCCGTGCTTGGTGATCAGCCCCACCAGCGTGATCAGGCCAATCTGGCTGTAGATGGACAAGGTGCCGCCGGTCAGCCACAGCGCCAGCAGCGCGCCGGTCATGGACAGCGGCACCGACAGCATGATGATGAAGGGATTGCGCCAGCTTTCGAACTGCGCGGCCAGCACCAGGTAGATGAAGGCCAGCGCCATGGCGAACACCAGGTAGATGCTGCCGGAGGAATCGCGGAACTCGCGCGACTGGCCGTCCAGGTCGGTCACGATGGTGTTGGGCAGCACGTCGCGCGCCACCTGGTGCATGTGCGCCAGGACTTCGCCCAAGGCGTAGCCCGGCGCCACCGCGCCGTCGATCTTCACGGCGCGCAGGCGGTTGAAGTGATTCAGCGACTGCGGCGACACGCCTTCGTGCACGCCCAGCAGGTTGTCCAGCTGCACCATGCTGCCGTCGCGCGCCCGGACATAGATGCCGGAAATGTCGGTGGGATTGGCGCGGTCGCGCGGCGTCACCTGCACGATCACGTCGTACTGTTCGCCTTCGTCCTTGTAGCGGGTGACCTGGCGGCCGCCCAGCATCGATTCCAGGGTGCGGCCCACGGTGTCCACATTGGCGCCCACGTCGGCCATCTTGTCGCGGTCCACCCGCACCCGCAACTCGGGCGTGTTCAAGCGCAGGTCCGTGTCCAGATTGATCAGGCCGGGATACTTGCGCAGTTCGGCCAGGAAGACTTCGGTCAGGCGCGACAGCTCGGCGTACGACGCCTGGCTCATGATGATGAACTCAACCGGCTTGGAGCGCGCCGACTGGCCCAGCGACGGCGGATTGGTCGGAAACGCCCGCACCCCAGGCAGCGAGGCGAACTGCGGCTGCAGCTGCTGCGTGATGGCCTGCTGCTTGCGGCTGCGTTCTTCCCAGGGCTTCAGGCGCAGGATGGCGGTGCCGTCCGTCACCGTGGGGAAGCCCACGGTCACCTGGCTGCCGCTGGCCTCCGGAATCTCGGAATAGAACTTCTCGATGCCCAGCATGCTTTCCAGCGTGTAGTTCAGCGTGGCGCCTTCCGGCGAGCTGACGATGCCGAACACCACGCCGCGGTCCTCGATGGGCGCCAGCTCGCTCTTGACCACCTTGAACAGCACCCCGCTCGCGGCCGCCACCGCCACGCCTATCACCACCACTAGCCAGCGATGGCGCAAGGAGGCCCCAAGCGCGCGCCGGTAGCCGTTGCTCATGGCATTGAGCCAGCCTTCGATCATGTTGTACCAGCGGCTGTGGCTGCTCTGGTGGCGCAGCAGCACCGAGCACATCATGGGCGTAAGCGTCAGCGCCACGAAGCCCGACACCAGCACCGCGCCGGCCAGCGCCAGCGCGAACTCGATGAACAGCCGTCCGGTGCGGCCGGTGGCGAAGGCCAGCGGCGCGTACACGGTGACCAGGGTCATGGTCATCGCGACCACCGCGAAGCCGATCTCGCGCGAACCGCGCAGGGCGGCCTCTTTGCGCGGCATGCCCTCTTCGATGTGGCGGAAGATATTTTCCAGCACCACGATGGCGTCATCCACCACCAGGCCGATGGCCAGCACCATGGCCAGCAGGGTCAGCGTGTTGATGGAAAAACCGAACAGGTACATCAGCGCACAGGCGCCCACCAGCGATACCGGGATGGTGACGATGGGGATGATGCTGGCGCGCAGGTTGCGCAGGAAGAAGAAGATCACCAGCACCACCAGGACGATGGCTTCGCCGATGGTGTGGAACACGGAATCGATGGAGCGCTCGATGAACACCGACGAGTCGTACGCGATGTTCAGCTTCATGCCGGCCGGCAGGTTCTCGTTGAGGCGCGCCACTTCCTCGCGCGCGGCCTTGGACAGTTCCAGCGGGTTGGCGGTGGACTGGCGCGTCACGCCGATGTTGATGGCGGGCTTGCCGTTGAACCGCGACAGCACGCGGTCGCTGGCGGCGGCGATCTCCACATTGGCCACGTCGCGCATGCGCACCGGGTAGCCTTTGACGTTGGCGACGATCACGTTCTCAAACTGCGCCGGCGTCTGCAGGTCGGTGGAAGACACCACCGAGAACTCGCGGGCGCGCGATTCGATGCGGCCGGCTGGAATCTCCACGTTCTGGCTGCGCAGCGCGGCCTCCACGTCCTGCACGGTCAGGCCGTAGGCGGCGAGCTTGTCACGGTCCACGTAGATGCGCATGGACGGCAGGCGTTCGCCGAAGACGCGCACCTCGGCCGCGCCGGGCAGCACCGACAGGCGGGTCTTGATGTAGCGGTTGATGTAGTCCGAGGTCTGGATCGCGGAATACGTACCGGACTCGACCGCGATGTAGATGATGGGCTGGGAGTCCGCCTCGACCTTGCCGATGATGGGTTCATCGATCTCGTCGGGCAGGAAGCGGCGCGCGCGCGAGACCTTGTCGCGGACTTCCGCGGCCGCGGCGTCCGGATTGCGCGACAGATTGAACTTGATGTTGATGAGGCTGCGTTCCGACCGGCTGCGCGAGGTCATCACGTCCACGCCCTCGATGCCGGCCAGCTGGTCTTCCAGCGGCTTGGTCACCTGCGACTCGATCACTTCGGGCGAGGCGCCCTTATAGGTCGTGTCCACCGAAACGATGGGCTCATCGATCTTGGGATACTCGCGCACGGTCAGGCGCGAATACGAAATCAGGCCGATCAGCACGATGATCAGCGACAGGACCGATGCGAACACCGGCCGCTTGATGCAGGTTTCCGAGATACGCATTGCGCTACCGCCAGATAGGGAAAAAAGCCGGCGTCACGCGCCGTTGGCCAGAACGGTCACCGCGGCGCCGTCCGTCACCCGTTGCAGGCCCGACACCACCAGCTGGTCGCCCGCCGCCACCCCGGTCAGGATCTCGACGCGGCCCTCGCGGCGCTCGCCGATGGTGACCTCGCGCCGCTCGGCCGCGCCGTTCTTGACCCGGTAGACATACTGCGTCGCGCCCGAGGGCGACAACGCGGCTTCCGGCGCGACCAGCGCCTTGTCCTGATTGAACTGCAGCTGCACGCGGGCGAACATGCCCGGGCGCAGCACCGCATCCTTGTTGGCGACCGTGGCGCGCAGCAGGATGGAACGTCCACCCGCATCGACCAGCGGGCTGACCGCGTAAACCGTACCCGGCCGCTCCTGGCCGGGCAGCGCATCCATGCGCAGCGTCAACTGCTGGCCCACGCCCACCTTGCTCAAATACATTTCGGGAACGCGGAAGTCCACCTTGAGCGGATCGATCGCCTCCAGCGGCGCCAAGTCCTGGCCCTGATTGACGTAGTCGCCCACCGACACGCTGCGCAAGCCCACAATGCCGCCGAACGGCGCCGAGATCGTCATCTTGTCCAGCCGCGCCTGGGCCAGCGCCACGGCGGCTTCCTGCACCTTCAGCGTGCTTGCGGACTCGTCGCGCGCCTGCTGGCTGACGAAGCCCTTGCCCTGCAACTCCACGGAGCGCCGGTAGTGGCTTTGCGCCAGCGTCAGATTGGCGCGCGCCTGGGCCAATTCCGCGCGCGGCACGGAATCGTCCAGGCGGATCAGCACGTCACCGCGCTTGACCGGCTGGCCTTCCTTGAAATCGATGGACTGGATGCGGCCGGCCACTTCCGGGCGCAGCACCACGGATTCGTCGGAGCGCAGGCTGCCCACGGCCGAGATGCCGCGCGCGAAAGGAATCTCTTCGACGGCGGCCACTTCGACCCGGACGGGCGCGGCGCGCGTGACCAGGGGCGCTTCGACGGCGCCGGGTGGTGGACTGACGGTTCCGAAGGCGAGCCAGCGCGGCACAAAAACGCCGAGCGCGGCCCCCGCGGCCACCCCTGCCGCTACGGCGGCGAGCAGTACTGCTTTTTTCATGCGCAAATGTGGCGGTATTGCGGCGCGGGCCAGGCATGCCCCCACGCGGACTGCGCCGCAGGAACTGGAATGAGGGTTGGCACTTTAGCACCCGAATTTACATACTGGAACAATCCTGAAGCCGGATGAAAGAACTAAATCCGCCCCTGAGGGCGGATTTGAGGGTATTTCCCGATGCCATCAGCCCCGCTTGGCCGATTCCACGCCCATATTGGCCAATTGGTCGGCCCGTTCGTTGCCCGGATCGCCGGCGTGTCCGCGGACCCAGCGCCAGGACACCGTATGGCGTTGCACCTGTTCGTCCAGCAATTGCCACAGTTCGACGTTCTTGACCGGCTTCTTGTCGGCCGTCATCCAGCCGCGCCGCTTCCAGTTGGCCAACCACTCGGTCATGCCCTTCATCACATATTGGGAGTCCGTGTGGATGATGACCCTGCACGGGCGCTTGAGCGCGCGCAGGCCCTGGATGACCGCCAGCAGTTCCATCCGGTTATTGGTGGTCTGAAGTTCGCCGCCATGTAGCGTCTTTTCGTGGCCCCCGGCGCGCATCAGCACGCCCCAGCCGCCCGGACCGGGATTGCCCTTGCAGGCGCCGTCGGTCCACATTTCCACTTTCTGCTCGTTCGCTTTGTCGTCCTGCATGGTGCTGCCTGGTATTCCTTGCTAAAAAAATCGGCTCCGCGGCGCGGAGCCATGTCCTTCAGGAGCCGTCGTCCGCCTGGCGGTTGACCACCACCGACGCAGCGCGGGCACGCTTGGGCTTGGCCTTCTTCCAGGCTGGGCCAATGATACGCATGCCGGCCACCCGCTTGACCGCCGACACCACGTAGACCGCGCCGCCCAGGCTCCACCAGCGGGCGCCCGCCGACTCCAGGAAGGACCAGCGCTGCAGCCATTTTTCGCTGCGGCAGGCCGGCGCGTAGCAGCCGAAGTGGCTGGCGTCGACCTCCAGCGACAGCAGCTTGAACCAGTCCTTCAACCGCGGCAAGGACACCTGGGACGACGGCGGCTGAGGCAGCCAGGGCTCCATGCCGGGCATGCGCGTGCGCGCGCCCCACATGCTCCAGGGATTGAAGCCCGAGATCACGACCCGCCCTTCCGGCACCAGCACGCGTTCGACCTCGCGCAGCACGTTGTGGGGTTCTTCGGCGCATTCGAAGGCGTGCGGCAGGATCAGCAGGTCCACACTCTGGGATTCGAACGGCAGGGCCTCGGGCTCGGCCAGCACCACCCGCGACTGCCAGCTGGCCGCGCTTTCCGCGGACGGAATCTCGGTACCCACGTAACCTTTGAAGGGCATGCGGTTGGCGCGCAGCAGATTCATGTCCGCCAGGCCGACCTGCCAGGCGTAATATCCGAACACGTCCGCGACAGCCGCGTCGAACTGCGCCCGCTCCCAGGCCAGGGCATACTGTCCCGGCGGCGTCTGGAACCATTCGGCCAGTTCTACAATCGGCGGAGTATCTTCTGCCACGTTTTATTCCTTCGAATCCCATGCAAGCCATGACCGCCCCCACAGGCGGCCGCGATCGCAACGCCGCGGTCTTGCCTCTACCCGCCTTCAACGACAACTACATCTGGGCCATCGTCCACGGCGGCGAAGCCGCCGTGGTGGATCCCGGCGATGCCGGCCCGGTGCTGCAATGGCTGGACCGGACGGGCTTGAGACTGCGCGCCATTCTACTCACGCACCATCACGGCGACCACGTGGGCGGTGTTCCGGAATTGTCCCGCATCGAGGGCATCACCGTATACGGGCCCGCGCATGAACAGCTGCCGCGCTGCGACGTGCGCCTGGCGGAAGGCGACCGCGTGGCGATCCCGGAACTGGACCTGGATCTGACCGTGCTGGACGTGCCCGGGCACACTGCCGGCCACATCGCGTACTACGGCCGGGCAGCCGGCCAGCAGCCGGTTCTGTTCTGTGGCGACACCCTGTTTGCGGGGGGCTGCGGCCGTCTTTTCGAAGGCACTCCGGCGCAAATGCATGATTCTTTAGGGAAATTTGCTGTTTTACCGCCAGATACACAGGTTTTTTGCGCACACGAGTACACTCTAGCGAACTTGCGCTGGGCCTTGGCAGTCGATCCGGCCAACCGCAGCCTGCAACAGTGGCACCAGCAGGCCCAGCAATTACGAGCAGAAGGTCTTCCCACGCTTCCGTCCACGATTGGACAGGAACGCGCGGCCAATCCGTTTTTGCGCACGCAAGAAGTTGAGGTCGTCCACGCCGCAGAGCGCTGGGCCGGCCACAGCCACGCTACGCCGGTAGAGGTTTTTGCCTCCCTTCGTAAATGGAAGAACGATTTCAAGTGACAGCCTGATGAATCTATCCCGACTCCTTCTGCCGCTCATGCTGGCAGTCCTCGCCGGTTGCGCAGGAACCAAAGCCCCCGATAGCAAGAACCTCACCACCAATTCCCAAGGGCGATACATCGCCCGCGACACGTCCCGGACGGTGGATCTGACCAACCCGCCCGCCGACGCCTGGGACCGCATCCGCCGCGGTTTCGCCATCCCCAACCTGAACACCGACCTCTCGCAGCAGTGGACCGACTATTACGCGTCCCACCCCGAGTCGGTGCAGCGCATGGCGGAACGCGCCGGCAAGTACCTGTATTTCATCGTCGACGAGATCAACCGCCGCGGCCTGCCGACCGAGCTGGCGCTGCTGCCCTTCGTCGAAAGCGCCTACAACCCGACCGCGCTGTCGCGCGCCCAGGCCTCGGGCCTGTGGCAGTTCGTGCCGGCCACGGGCCAGCATTTCAACCTGAAGCAGGACTGGTGGCGCGACGAGCGCCGCGATCCCATCGCCTCGACCAACGCGGCGCTGGACTACCTGGAAAAGCTGTTTGAAATGCAGGGCGACTGGTACCTGGCGCTGGCCTCGTACAACTGGGGCGAAGGCTCGGTGCAGCGCGCCATGGCCAAGAACGAAGCGGCCGGCCAGGGCACGGACTACCTGTCCCTGAACATGCCCGACGAAACCCGCAACTACGTACCCAAGCTGCAGGCCATCAAGAACATCATCGCCGATCCGCAGCGTTATGCGGTGGCCCTGCCCCCGGTCGGCAACACGCCCTACTTCGTGACGGTCCAGAAGAACAGCGACATCGACCTGGAAATCGCCGCCAAGCTGGCCGAAATGCCGCTGGACGAATTCAAGGCGCTGAATCCCTCGTTCAACCGCCCGGTGATCCGCGGCGACCACGGCCCGACCCTGCTGCTGCCGGCCGACCGCGTCGAGATCTTCAACGCCAACCTGACCAACTACAAGGGCGACCTCAGCGCCTGGAAGATCTACCACTCGCGCCGTGGTGAATCCTACGCCTCGATCGCCAAACGTTTCGGCGTGAGCGAAGCCACGCTGCGCCAGACCAACGACATCGGCTCGCGCCAGAAATCGGCCTCCGGCCAATCGTTGCTGGTGCCGGGCGAACCCGGCACGGGCGGCGTGCAACTGGCCTCGCTGGCGGCCCCGGTGGGCGCGCTGGACTCGGCGCCGTCGGACAACAAGGCCGCCGCCCCGCGCGGCCGCGCCGCGCAAGCGCCGGCCGCCCGCGTCGCCAGCGCCCGTCCCAATGTCCGCACCCACAAGGTGCGCCAGGGCGACACGCTGTTCTCGCTGGCCAAGCAGTACGGCACCTCGGTCGACGCGCTGCGCGCGCTCAACAACATCAAGGGCAGCGCCCTGAAGGTGGGCTCGCAGCTACGCGTGCCGGGCACCAACGCCCGCGGCTGAACGCCGCCGGAACAACAAGAGGCGCGTCCTTGCGGGACGCGCCTTTTTTTATTTCAGCTTGCCTGGCTTTTTATTCTAGTACTAGAATAAAACAATGAACCTGACCGACTCCGAGCTCTTGCTACTAGGCCTCGTCGCAGAGATGCCGCGGCACGGCTATGAACTTGAACAAGTCATCGAAACCCGGGGCATGCGTGAATGGACCCAGATCGGTTTTTCCTCGATCTATTTCGTGCTTGGAAAGTTGGAGAAAGCGGGACTGGTTTTGGCGGAAGCCCCCGCTGGAACCAAGGCGCGCAAGACGTTTTCGGCGACTGCCGCGGGCCATCAGGCGCTGCTGGAACAAACGATCTCTGCCCTTGGAGCCTATCGCCCCACGCATTCATCCCTTTTGCTGGGAATGATTCATTGGCCAGCGCTGTCGCGCGAGTCAGCGCTGGCTGCGTTGGAGAACCGCCTGTCTTCGGTCATGGCAGAAGCAGAACGGCTCGAACTCATGCGCCGGCAGCGGCAGCCGATGCCTGATCACATTGAAGTCCTTTTTGACTTTTCCGCGAGCCAACTGGCTGCAGAGCGCGGGTGGATCACCACCACCCTGGATTACATGAGGAGCAAGCCATGGCCGACGAAGGAATGATCGATTTGATCCGCGACAGAGCGATGCTCAGGGCGCTCTACGCCCCCCCGACGGGGGCATTCAGCATGATCGATGTGCCCAAGCTGCCATTCGCAGTCTGGGATGGTGCAGGATCTCCCGAACCGTCGTCCGTCACGGCAGCGATCAAGGGCCTTTACACCGCCATCTATCCCATACGGCGCAAAGCTCGTGAGCGCCTGGGAAAGGCCTTTGTCGAGCCTCCGGTGGAATTGCTCTATTGGGCAGACGATATGCGCGACTTCGCAGCAGGCCATCGCGAGAATTGGCGTTGGCGCGCGCAGATAACCTTGCCTGTGTGGGCGAATGCGGCGTGCCTTGAGGAATCCGCCGCGCAAATGCGCCACGAACTGAACGGTGCGCCAACGCCGCGCTGGGAGGCGCTGGTCGAAGGAAAGTGCGTACAGATTCTTCATGTGGGCCCAACCAACGATCTGCCCGCCATGCTTGAAAAGCTCTACGGAGAACATCTGCCGCAAGAAGGTTTGGCGCCGTCAGGGCCGTATCACGAGATCTATCTTGATGATTGGACTCGCACCGCCCCCACGAAACGCAAGGTCATTCTTCGGCAACCCGTGAGCCTTCTGCCCAAGTAAGGCCGAGCCGCACGACGAGTCACCTCTGGCCCGGGCCGCTAGCGGGGCTGCGCCGCGAATTGCGCGCTCCATTGCGCCAGCTGGTCCGCCGTGACCCCCACGCCGCCGCACAATATGACCGCTACCGAGCGGGCGTTCTTCAGGAACTCCGAACCGCTGTCCAGCGCCGCCACCGATGCGCCGCAGGCGGGCTCGACCAGGATGCGGTGCTCCAGCAGCACGTCTTCGCAGGCCGCCACCGCGGCGGCGTCCGATACGACGACGCTCTCGATGGGGTGCTCTTTCTCCAGATCCAGCGCGCGGTCGCAGACCTGACGCGCGCCCAATGAAGTCGCAATCGACCTGATCTCGGGCAACAGCACCGGCGCCCCCGCGCTCAGGGCCTGGGCGTAGGAATCCGCGCCGGTGGTCTCGGCCGCGATCACCGGCACCTCGGCCCAGCCGTTGCGCCGCAGGCCTTCGACCACGCCGCACAGCAGCCCGCCGCCACCCACCGAGCAGATGACCACGTCCGGCCGCCCGCCCTGCCGGGCCAGCTCGTCGATCATGGTCGCGTGCCCCTCCCATAGCAAGGGATCATCGAAGGGATGCAGGAACGCGTCGGCCGGCGTCATGAGTTCGAGTGCGTGGGCGTTGGCCTCCATCCAGGAGGCGCCATGCACGATGACTTCGGCGCCCTCGGAGCGGATCAGGCTCTTGGCGCGTTCCGAGGTCGTAGCAGGCACCACCACGGTCACCGGCGTGGCGAGCATGCGGCCGGCGTAGGCCACCGCATAGCCGGCATTGCCGCCGGACGAAGAAATGAAGCGCCGGGCGCCGCGGGATTTGTAGATCTGGCAGGCATGGCCTATGCCGCGCGCCTTGAACGAGCCGCTGGGCTGCAGCGCCTCCATCTTCAGGCGCACGTCCTTGCCGCTGCGCAGGGAGAAAGCGCGGGATGCGAGCGCCGGGGTTTCGATATGGATTGCCATGTTCTGATTTCTGAAAAAGTGAATCGGGCTGCGGCCTCACGCCGCGCTGGCCACCACGCAGCAGACGTTGCCGGGCAAGACGATGCCAGGATGCCGCTTGGCGAAGACGACGCCGCTGGTCCCGTAAAGCAGTTCGACCGGCGCGCGCCGCGGATCGAAGGTCTGGTGGATGCGGCCCGCCGGCTGGCCGGCTTCGACGGCCTCGCCATGCCGATGGTAAGCCTCGAACACGCCCCGCTCCGAAGCGATGACGTAGGACGTCGCGCCACTGACCTTGTACAGGGGCGCGAGCTGCGCCGCCAGCGGCTGGGCACAGGCCTGGTCCAGCACGCCCCAGTGCGCCAGCACGCGCAAGGCGCCGGCGCGGCATAGCGCGAGCGCGCTGTCCGTCACGGTGCCGCGCCCCGCCATCTCGGTGCTGACGCAGGTGAGTCCCGCGGCCACCGCCGTGGCGACGCTGGTGCGCGTGTCGCCCAGCGTGTCCAGCAGCACGTTGAACGGCGCGCCAAAGGCCATCACGGCGTCGATATTGCGCTGGGTCTGCTCCGCATCCTTCGACGGCTGCACCAGGGCGCTGGGAATGATGTCCAGCGACGAGCCGCCGGAGTGCAGGCTCAGGAACGCGTCGCCGCGCGAGAACAGCTGGTCGCTGACGTAGGCGGCGATCTGCTCCGTGATGCTGCCGGCATGGTCGCCGGGAAACGTGCGGTTCAGGTTCTTGCCGTCCAGCGGCGACGTGCGCAGTCCGGCTTCGGCCGCCGGCGCATTGAGCGAGGGCATGACGATCAACCTGCCCCGGATACGGTCCAGCGGCAGGTCGCGGATCAGTTCGCCCAGCACGATCTGCCCTTCGTATTCGTCGCCATGGTTGCCGCCTTCCAGGATGACCGTGGGCCCGTCGCCATTCGCCAGTACCGCCATGGGAATGCGCACCGTGCCCCAGGCGTCGTCGTGAGGCGATTGCGGAATATGCAGAAAGCCCGCCTGCCGGCCCGGCGCGTCGAGATCGATGTCGGTGAAGGCCGTCGCGCACTGCGGGTTGCGCGCGGGCAGGTGCGCGACCCGCCGGTCACGCAACGACGGCGAATCGCGGAAGGTGGCTTTTTTCATAGACCTTTTGGGTATACGTTATGGGATTCAACCGGAAAATATAGGTATTTGTAGCCGTCGAAACAAATACTTTTGTTGAGCATTACGTATGCCTGGGAGGCATGGCATGGAGTTGAGGCAGTTGCGTTATTTCGCGGCCGTATGCGCGGCCGGCAGTGTCGCCGGCGCGGCCAAGGCTTTGCATATCGCCCAGCCCGCGCTATCCCGCCAGATGATGGCCCTGGAAGAGGAACTGGGCGCGCAACTGCTGGTGCGGCTGCCGCGCGGCGTGGCATTGACGCGGGCCGGCGAGGCCCTGCTGGCCCAGGCGAAGCTGATGCTGGCGGGCAGCGAGGCCTTGCGGGCGCAGGTCGCGCTGGCGGCCAACGGCAAGGCCGGCTCGCTGAAGATCGGCGTCATGCCCGGCTATAGCTGGCTGCCCGGCCTGGGACGGGCGATCGCCGCCTTGTCGCGCGCCTCGCCCGATACCGACGTGATGGTGGAACCCGGCCTGTCGGCCTGGCAGCTGGATGCGATCAAGCGCCATGAATTGGACGCCGGTATCGTCGCTTGGCGCTCTCCGCTCGACAGCGAAGTAGAGGGGCTGAAAATCTATGAAGACCGCATGATCCTGGCCATGCCCGCGGCGGTGGCGCGCGGCGCGGGAAGCGTCCGCACGCTCAAGGATCTGGCCGGCCAGAAATTCATTCTGTTCCCGCGCGCCGGGTCGCCCTCGCACTATGACGCGCTGGTGCGCATCCTCAGGGCCGCCGGCATTCCGATGACCCGGCCGGCTGCCGTGGCGACCGATCTTCCCACCATTCTGGGGCTGGTGTCGGCCGGGCTGGGCTGCGCCGTCATTCCCGCCTCGTTCATGCAGCACGGCCCCGCTGGCGTGGTCTTCAAGGAGGTCGGCGGCATAGACCTGACGTTCGATCTGGAGCTGGTCTGGCGCGCCGACCAGCGCGATCCCCTGCTCGCCAGCTTCGTGCGCCTGTTCCCGCCGCCCGGGCAGCCGTCCTGAAGCGCAATCCGGGCAGATCCGGCCCCGGGTTTTTCATATCGCGAAACCGCGCAAACTCCTTAAAATAGGCGGTCTCCAGAGGGAAAAAATCAAAGGATAGATATATGGGCTTTCTCGCCGGCAAGCGCATCCTGGTCACCGGGGTGCTTTCCAACCGATCCATCGCCTACGGCATCGCGCGCGCCTGTCACCAGCAAGGCGCCGAACTGGCGTTCACCTACGTGGGCGACCGTTTCAAAGACCGCGTGGGCGAATTCGCCGCCGAATTCGGCAGCAAGATCGTGCTGCCCTGCGATGTGGCCGAAGACAGCCAGATCGAAGGCGCCTTCGCCGAACTCGGCCAGCACTGGGACGGCCTGGACGGCCTGGTGCACTCCATCGGCTTCGCGCCGCGCGAAGCCATCGCCGGCAACTTCCTCGACGGCCTGTCGCGCGAAGGCTTCCGCATCGCCCACGACATCTCGGCCTACAGCTTCGCCGCCATGGCCAAGGCGGCCCTGCCACTGATGGAAGGCCGCAACGGCTCCGTGCTGACGCTGACCTACCTGGGCGCCGAGCGCGTGGTCCCGAACTACAACACCATGGGCCTGGCCAAGGCTTCGCTGGAAGCCAGCGTGCGCTACCTGGCCACGGCGCTGGGTCCGCGCGGCATCCGCGCCAACGGCATTTCCGCCGGCCCCATCAAGACGCTGGCCGCCAGCGGCATCAAGGACTTCTCGGCCATCCTGAAGTTCGTGGAAGCCCAGGCTCCCCTGCGCCGCAACGTCACCATCGAAGACGTGGGCAACGTCGCCGCCTTCATGCTGTCGGACCTGGCCGCTGGCGTGACGGGCGAGATCACCCACGTGGACGCGGGCTTCTCGACCATCGTCCCGGGCATGGAAGACTAAGTCCCTGCGCGGCGGGGCCGACGGCCCCAGCCGCGGCAGCCGGACCGCTCAGGCCGGCTGCACCACCACGGTGGACACTTGCACGTCTACTGCGGTCATCAGCTTGTGCACCGGGCACTTCTCGGCCACCGCCAGCAGTTCATCGATCTGCGCATCGGACAGCTCGCCATTCAGCGTCAGCTTGGCCGTCAGGCGGTAGATGCCCTTGCGCTCCTCGCCGGCATCGCGCACTACCTCCACCCCCACCGATTCCAGCGGCAGACCCTTGCGCTGCGCGTAGACCATCAGGGTCATGGCCTTGCAGCCGCCCAGCGCGGTATCGAAATAGTCGTGCGGATCAGGGCCGGCGCCCTGCGGCTGGGGCATGTCCAGCGGCAGATCGTGGCCTTCGGCCGTGGCGGTGAATTGCAGCGAGTTGGGCGCATTCTGGCGCACGCGGATGCTCATGGGTCCTGTCTCCTGGTAACGGGTGCTGGCGGGCGGCCGCCGCGGCCGCCCCAGACCACGTTGTATCACCTGGCGACGATCGCTGTACGTCGCCAGCGCAAGCAACTGACTGTAAGCTGAACTTCTGGCCGCTGGGCCGGTCGGATATCTCTATCCGCAATACCTGAGCACACTTAAGGGGGCCGCATGAGCGCCAGACAACTACTCGATCAACTGCTGCAGTCCGGGCAAGGGCTGCTGTCCGACACCACCAATCGCGTGCAGAACGCCACGGGCGGCAAGGGTTCGTCCTTCCTGACCGGCCTGGGCGGCGGCGCGCTGGGCGCGGGCGCCCTGGGACTGCTGCTGGGCAGCAAGAAGGCCCGCAAGATCGGTGGCAAGGTCGCCATGTACGGCGGCATGGCGGCGCTGGGCGCCCTGGCCTACCGCGCCTATGGCGACTGGCAGCGCAGCCAGTCCGGCGCGCCGGCGGCCCCACCGCAGACGCTGGACCGCCTGCCCGCGCCCCAGGCCGAGCAGCACAGCACGGCGGTGCTGACCGCCATGATCGGCGCGGCCAAGGCCGACGGCCACATCGGCCCGGAAGAACGCAGCCTGCTCGAAACCGAACTGTCCAAGCTGTCTTCGGACGCGCAAGACCGCCGCTGGCTCGAAGCCGAGTTGTCGCGCCCGCTGGATCCTTCCGTCATCGCGCAAGCCGCGCAAACGCCGGAAATGGCGGCCGAGATGTACCTGGCCAGCCTCTTGGTGGTGGACGAAGAAAGCTATATGGAACGCGCCTATCTGGACGAACTGGCGCGCCAGCTCAAGCTGCAACCGGGCTTGAAGGAACAGCTGGAACAGCACGCCCGGGCCGCCGCAGCCTGAGACCGGGCGGCCTGCACATCGTTTAGTCGGCGCGCAGGCCGATCGCCTGCGTCAAGGCGGTATAGCGGTCGATATCCGCATCGATCATCGCCTGGAATTCGCGCGGCGTGCTGCTGGCAGGCGTAAAACCCTGTTCACGCAGCGCCGCCTGCACAGCCGGGCGCTGGACGATCTTCGCCACCGCCGCATTCAGCTTGGCTACCACCGCGGGCGGCGTCGCCGCCGGCGCCAGAAGGCCATGCCATTGGTCCAGCGCATAGCCAGGCACTCCTTGCTCGGCCACCGTCGGCACCGCAGGCAACAACGGCGAGCGAGCGGGCGAGGTCACCGCCAAGGCCCGCAGCTTGCCGGCCGCGATCAGCGGCGCGGCGCTGGACGCGGTCACCACGCCCATGCTCACCTGGCCCGCTGTCACGTCGGTCAGCGCGGGGCCGCAGCCCTTGTACGGCACATGCTGCAAAGACGCGCCGGTGGCGCGCGCCAGCATCTCGCCCGCCAGGTGCTGCGGCGTACCATTGCCGCAAGACGCGAACGGCAGCGGCCGGTCCGGCGCGGCGGCGGCCAGCGCCTGGTCCAGGCTGTGCCAGGGCGACGCCGCCGGCACCACGTACACCGACGGCACGAATGCCACATTGATGACCGCCGCGAAGTCCTGCTTGGGCGCGAAACCCAGGTTGCCGTAGACGCCCGGATTGATCGCGAAGGAGCTGTTGACCATCAGCAGCGTATAGCCGTCGGCAGGCGCCTCGGCCACGGCGCGCGCGCCGATATTGCCGCTGGCGCCAGGACGGTTTTCCACTACCACCGCCATGCCGAACTGCTCCTGCAGGCTGGCGCCGATGCGGCGCGCCAGCAGATCGGTGCCGCCGCCCGGCGGAAACGTCACCACGATGGTGATGGGATGGGAGGGATACGCGGCGTCCTTGGGCGCTTCGCCCGAAGGCGAATTGCCGCAGGCGGCCAGCGGCAGGACCAGAAACGTAAGAACGGAGCTAAGCAGGCGATTCATGATGCGGGCTTGCAAGCGTCCCCGCGCGGCATGCGCGCGCAGGGACTTGGGCGATGCCGGCTAGAAGCCGGCGAACAGGCTCAGGCGTCCAGGCCGATGTCGAGCACCTTGGCGCTATGGGTAATCCAGCCCACCGCGATCTGGTCCACGCCGGTGGCCGCTACCGCGGCGGCGGTTTCGGGCGTGATGCGGCCCGAGGCCTCGGTGATGGCGCGGCCGCGCGCCATGGCGACCGCGCGGCGCAGGTCGTCCAGGCTCATGTTGTCCAGCAGCACCACGTCCACGCCCAGCGACAGCGCCGTTTCCAGCTGCTCCAGCGTGTCCACTTCCAGTTCGATCTTGACCATATGGCCGATACCGGCGCGCGCCCGCTCGACCGCCGTCGCGACCCCGCCTGCCAGCGCGATGTGGTTGTCCTTGATCAGCACCGCGTCGTCCAGGCCATGGCGGTGATTGCTGCCGCCGCCCACCCGCACCGCGTACTTCTGCACCGCGCGCAGGCCCGGCATGGTCTTGCGGGTGCAGGTGACGCGCGCGCCGTAGCCTTCGATGGCGCGGGCGATGGACGCGGTGGCGCTGGCCACGCCGCTCAGGTGGCACAGGAAGTTCAGCGCCACGCGCTCGGCCGTCAGCATGGCGCGCGCATTGCCGCTGATGCGGGCGATTTCCGCCCCCGGCTGCAACTCGCTGCCGTCGCGCAGCGCGACCTCGAACTTGATGTCCGGGTCCATGGCGCGAAACGCTAGTCGCGCCAGGTCCAGCCCGGCCAGCACGCCTTCCTGGCGCGCGACCAGGCGGGTCTGCGCCGTGGCGTCGGCGGGCACGATGGCATCGGTAGTCAGATCGCCGGCGCGTCCCAGATCCTCGAGCAAGGCCGCGCGCACCAGCGGCTCCAGCATGACTTCCGGCAAGGGAGGAACGGCCAGTCGGGCGACGGTCACAGGCGCTGCGGCTTTAATGCTCATTTTGAGTATTTAATGATTAAAAAAAGGCGCGCAGGGATTGCGCAGTAATTATGCTAGAGACGAGCATAAAGCTTGTCAAGCCTCACATCGCCCGCGACAGCGGCAATTTGCTCCCCGCAATAGCACGCTCCAACAGCACGTCGCGGCGGAAGCGGAACAGTTTGGCCGGCCTGCCGGCCGTGCCGGTGGCCATTTCACCGGTTTCTTCGACCAGCGCCTGCTGCTCGATGAGGCGGCGGAAATTCTGCTTGTGCAGGGCGCGTCCGGCCAGCGCTTCCACGGCCAACTGCAATTGCAGCAAGGTGAACTGCACCGGCATCAATTCGAACACCACGGGCCGGTATTTGATCTTGGCGCGCAGCCGGGCGATGCCGGTGGCCAGGATGCGGCGATGGTCGTGGCGCATGGGTTCGCCCGGCACCACGGCGCCCTTGTTCCCGCGCCGCGCGGCTTCGGGCACCAGCCCGGCCTCGAACAGCAGCTCGTAGCGCTGCAGCACCATGTCCTCGTTCCACGGCGAGCCGTCCAGCCCGAAGGTGATGGCGGCGCGCTGGCGGCGGCGCGTGCGCACGGCCGCATCGGAACTGTCTTCGCACCAGGCGGCCAGGCGCGGCACGATCATTTCCTCCACCAGCGCGGGCGTGCCCGCGCGCCGGTCTTCCCAGGGGAAGTAGCGATACCAGTCCTGCCAGCCGACCTGCGCCACGCCGGTCTCGCCGGCCTCGCGCGTCAGGCCCAGGTAACTGACCGACATGACGCGCGCGCCCGACTCATCGGAACGGTCGCCATCAGCGAAGGTGTAGAGCTGCTCCACATAACCCAGCGGGTGATGAGTCTGCTCCTCCACCCAGGCGCGCAAGCCGGCCTGCAAGGAACGGTGCGACAGTTCGAAGGGACCGGCCGGCAAGGCGCGCGCATCGTCGGTCGTCAGCACCCGCGGCTCGCCGTTGGTGACGGCGACCAGCACGGCAACGAGTTCAGCATGGACGGAGCGTTCGACGGATTCAGTCAAGGTAGGCGTAGGAAAAGTGAGAAACCGGGCGGCTGGCGGCAAACCGCAGGGCGCTGGAAATTATAAGGGTCGGGCTCCTGCAACAGCCCCTTGCAAACGTGACAGCCATTCCTGCTCCCGGGCCTGCGTGCCGTCCTAAGATGGAAGTGGCAACCAGGCGCGTCGCCATCCTGGGACGCCCGCAAGCGGAGCAGACATCATGTTGAAAACCGCCCCCGATCCGCAGGCGGCCAAAACCGCCGAAACGGAACAACCCGTCGCCGTCGACCCGCGCAAAGGCACCGAAGTGCTGCCGATGGCGGACCACAGCAAGGAGGTCGCCGGCATGCCGCGGCGCGGACGCGCCATTGCGGAACCCGGCGAACCCGGCATCATCACCCCGGAAGATGACGTGCTAGATACTTCGTACGAGAACCGCAAGAGCTAAGCCCTCCCGGCGCGATGGCAAGATGATACGCGAGCCCGGACGCCGCCCGCGCGGCGCTCAGGCCGCGCCGGGCAACGCCTGGAATCCGCGCGCCAGGATCTCCACAAAAGCCTCCGTCACCGACGACGGCGCGGTCTGCGCCGGATAAGCCATGCTGACGCGGACCGGCAGGCGCGGCGTGAACGGCCGTATCGCCAAGCGGTCCGCGAACACGGCGGCGATGTAGGGATTGACCACGCCCAGGCCGCTGCCGGCGGCGGCCAGCGCGCAGATGGTGGACGAATACGTGGTCTCGATTTCCGAGGCGGGCTGCGCCTCGTGTTGCTGCATGGCGCCGCGCAGTTGCAGATAGACGTCGTCATCGGCGTTCAACACCAGCAGACGCCGCCCGTCCAGGTCCATGATGCCGACGGACGGCTGCGCGGCGAGCGGATGATCGGGCCGCATCACGCAGACGGCGGCGCTTTCGTGCAGGCTTTGCATTTCCAACTGCGCGCCGTCCAGCGGCGCCGTGGTCACCACCACATCGTAGGTGCCGTGCAGCAGCCCTTCGCGCAGATACTGGCTGCCCACGGTCTGCATATTGATGTGCACGTCGGGATAGCGCTGCGCGAAGGTTTCGATCGCGCCCGGCAGCACGCCCAGGCCCAGCGCCGGGGTGCAGGCCAACCGCAGCACGCCGCTGCCGCTGCGCCGCATCGCCGCGACGCGATCCTCGATACGCTCCAGCCCCACGAAATGGCGCTGGACGGTATCGAACAAGTCCTTGGCCTCCCGCGTGGGCCTCAAGCGTCCGCGCTCCATGTCGAACAGCTTCAGGCCGCTGGCCTGCTGCACCTGCGCCAGCAGGCGGCTGACCGAAGGCTGGGTGGTGCGCAGCATCTGCGCGGCGCCCGTAGTGGTGCCTGCCAGCATGACCGCGTGGAAGGCTTCGATCTGGCGGAAATTCAGCGGTCGGCTCATGGGCAGGGGCAGGGGCAGGGGCAGGGGCAGGGGCAGGGGCAGGGGCAGGGGCAGGGGCAGGGGCAATGTATGGCAATTCTGCATAGCCTATGTTGAAAAAAGAATTTTTTCAAATACCCGCAGACTCCTACACTGGTTTTCCCAAGGGCGCCGCCAGATGCGCCCCCGCACTATCCAACCTCCCAGGGGAACCCACATGAACCTCCGCCGCTCCTGGCGCCACCTCCTGCAAACGCTGTGTCTGAGCGTGACGGCAGCGACGCTGCCGCTGGCTGCGCACGCGCAAGCCAACTATCCCGACCGGCCGGTGCGCATCATCGTGCCCTTCACCGCGGGCGGCAGCTCCGACATCCAGGGCCGCCTGCTGGCCGAGCACCTGGGCAAACTCTATGGCCAGTCGGTGGTGGTGGAAAACCGTCCCGGCGCCGGCGGCCATATCGGCGGCAAGTTCGTCGCCGACTCCGGACCGGACGGCTATACCCTGCTGCTCGGCTCCATCGGCCTGCACGCCACCTACGGGGTCTACAAGAACCTCAACTACCAGCCCGCCCGCGATTTGAAGCTGATCACCATCGTGGCCGAGATGCCGCACGTGGTGGTGGCCAATCCCGCGCTGGAAGCCAACACCCTGGCCGAACTCACCGCACTGGCAAAGGCCAAGCCGGAAACGCTGCACTTCGGCTCGGCCGGCGTGGGTTCGTCCGTGCATATGGTCGGCGAGCTCTACAAGATGGCCGCGCAGGCGCCCATCGTGCACATCCCGTACCGTGGCAGTTCAGCCGCCACCAACGATCTGCTGGGCGGCCAGATCCAGTTGCTGTTCGAGAACGTGCCCACCACCATCGGCTACATCCAGGCCAAGAAGCTGAAGGCGCTGGCCATTACCGGCGCCACCCGCTCGCCCGCCCTGCCCGATGTGCCCACCGCCGCCGAAGCCGGCCTGCCCGGCTTGACGGTCACCTCGTGGACGACGTTGGCCGCCAGCAAGGACGTGCCGGACGCGCTGGTCGAAAAAATCAGCGCCGACCTGCGCCGCATCTACGCCGACCCCGCCTTCCGCGACGGCCTGGAACGCCTGGGCATGACGCCGGTGGGCAACAGCCCCGCCGAAGCGCGCGAGTTCGTCGAACGCGAACGGGCCCGCTGGAACAAGGTCATCGAGACCGAACACATCACCGCGGGCTGAACGCCTGCCTGGGGCGGCGCCAGCGCCGCCCTTTTTCTTTCCGACTTTATCTCTACCCCGCCATCCATGAACCGCATGCTCGCCACGCCCATCGCCTGCCGCCGCCTGGGCGCCACGCCGCACCACCATTTCTTCGGCTACTACAACAAGACCGTCTGGCATCGCGACGGCCGCTATCTGCTGGCCAACCGCACGCCATTCAAGGACGCGCCGCTCACGCCCGAACTGAGCGCGGAAGTGGGCTACTTCGACCTGCAGGATGGCGACCGCTACCACGCCGTGGGCAACACCACGGCCTGGAACTGGCAGATGGGCTGCCAGCTGCAATGGCTGGACGGCGAGGCCGAGCCGCAGATGATCTACAACTGCCGCCGCGACGACGACAGCGGCTTCTATCCGGGCTTTCGCTCCGCCGTCCACAACGTCGCCACCGGCCAGACCCGCTATCTGCCGCTGCCCATCTACGTGGCCGCGCCCAACAGCCGCTACGCGCTCTGCGTGGACTACCGTCGCCTCTACATCACGCACGAGACCATCGGCTACAGCGAACACGCGCCCGGCCCGGTGAGCAACGCCCCAGCCGACGACGGCATCCACGGCATGGATCTGGAGAGCGGCGCGCACCGCCTGCTGGTCAGCTATGCCGACCTGCGCAACTTCCATCCGCGCGACTCGATGGAACGCGCCATCCACTGGGTCAGCCATATCGAGATCAATCCCTCGTCCTCGCGCATCCTGTTCCTGCACCGCTGGACCGAGCGCGTGAAGGACGAGACCTGCTTCCTGCACCGCCTGATCACCATGAACGCGGACGGCAGCGACATGCGCCTGCTGGAATGCTCCGACCACCCGCTGCCGCAACTGGCCGACGACTTCGATCCCAGCGCGGTCGGCACCTTCGATTACGAGAAATCCGAATATCAGATCTCGCATCCGCTGTGGCGCGATGACCATACGATCATCGTCTGGGGGCCGCATGACGGCAGCATCCATTACCACCTCTACCGCGACGCGCCCGGCGGCGCGGTGCAGGCCGTGGGCGACGGCGTGCTGACCGAGAACGGCCACATGACCTACTCGCCGGTGAACACGCGCTGGCTGCTGAGCGACACCTATCCGGACTCGACCACGCACGAACGCATCCTGTTCCTCTACGACATGCAGACCGGCCTGCGCCACGCGCTGGGCAGCTTCTACGCCGATCCCCATCTCTCCAAGGAAAACCGCTGCGACCTGCATCCGCGCTGGAGCCGCGACGGCACGCAGGTCTGCATCGACTCCGTGCATGAGGGCGAACGCCAGATGTACGTGCTGGACGTAACGCCCATCGTCGGACCGCGCGCTTAAGCCACGCCCAGCCACGCCCAGCCGCCGCCTCGGCCGCGAGTCAAGCCGCGACTCCGCCAGGCGGCGGACTACACAGACCACAGCAAGGACTTCACACTATCGTCACCCCTTTGTAACGACCGACCTTTAACCTCGCTTTCGTTTTGCTTACAGACAACTGAGCGACTCGTTCGCGACACTATGAGGTTGGAATGTCCTACTTGACTGATAAATTGCGCGCTCCCTATCGCGAAGCCCAGGACGCGGTCACCGTGCCCGGGCAGATGTTCGACGAGATCGTCGCCGCGAATCCCCAGCGCCGCACTTTGCTGAAGAACAGCTTCGGCCTGTCAATGTTGTCCGTGTTCGGCGCATCGACCCTGCTGACCGCCTGTGGCGGCAGCGACGATGACGACGACGATTCCCCTGGCACCCAGCCTGGCGAGGGCGGCGAAACCAAGCCGCCCCCTGGCCCCGACTACTCCGTCACGTTCACCCCGCTGGCCGACAAGATCGTCGCCGACACCGTCACCGTGCCCGCAGGCTACGTCGCCGAAGTGCTGTATTCCGCCGGCGACAAGTGCATGATCGGCTCGACCGGCTACGCTGGCGTACCGCAGTCCTATCCCGCCACCGAGACCCAGTCCGGCGGCCAGCACGACGGCATGCACTTCTATGCCCTGCCCGGCGTCGATCCCAATCAGGGCGGCCTGCTGGTGCTGAACCACGAAGCGCTGGACGATGAGACCCTGGATCAGAGCGTCGAAGGCGTGAAGACCCGCCTGTCCAACGTCGGCGTGTCCGTCGTCGAAATCACCCGTAGCGCCAACGGCGCATGGGCCGTCAAGACCGACTCGCGCTACAACAAGCGCTACACCGGCAACACCGTCTACAACGTCAGCGGCCCGGCCAAATCGGTTGTCGGCGACACCGTCGTCGGCACCCTGAACAACTGTTCCAGCGGCGACACGCCCTGGGGCACCTACCTGACCTGCGAAGAGACGCTCAACAACTACCACTACAAGACCGGCGACACCGGCAAGCCGGCCGATGAAGGCTACGGCTGGGTGGTGGAAATCGATCCGCAGAACCCGGACTCGACCGCCGTCAAGCGCACCGCGATGGGCCGCTTCAGCCACGAAAACACGGCCTTCATGTTGGACGAGAACAACCGCGTCGCGTTCTACATGGGCGATGACACCACGCCCGGCTGCATCTACAAGTTCATCCCCACCAAGCCCTACGACCCGGCCAACCGCGCCGCCAACATGGGCCTGCTGGACGAAGGCACGCTGTACGCCGCGCGCTTCAACGACGACGGCAGCGGCAATTGGGTGGAACTGACGGTGGGCAAGAACAATCTGACCGCCGGCGCCACCGACCCGGGCAACTTCACGCAGGTCGCCAGCGGCACCGTGATCACCGGCAAGCTCATCAACTTCAACACGCAAGCCGACGTGCTGGTCAATACCGGGGCCGCCGCCCGCGTCGCCGGCGCCACGCTAATGGACCGCCCCGAGTGGATCACGGTGGGCGTGGACAAGACCGTGTACTGCACGCTGACCAACAACGGCAGCCGCAAGCGCACCAGCGCCGCCAACCCGCGCGTCAGCAACTCGCACGGCCACATCATCCGCTGGCACGAGCGCGGCGATTCGCCGCTGGCCACCACCTTCGAGTGGGACCTGCTGCTGCTGGCCGGCCGCGACAAGGCCGACGGCGTGGCCGCCAACCTGACCGGCAACGTCAACGGCGACACCTTCTCCAGCCCCGACGGCATCCGCGTCGACCCCAAGGGCCGCCTGTGGGTCCAGACCGACGCCGGCACCAGCGCTTCAACCACGGACTTCTTCGGCAATAACTCGATGTACTACATCGACCAGAAGACCGGCGAATCCAAGCGCTTCCTGGTCGGCCCGCTGGGCTGCGAGATCACCGGTATCGCCTACACGCCGGACCTGACCACGTTCTTCATCAACATCCAGCACCCGGATAAGACGTGGAACACCCTGCGCGCAGGCGGCGGCGACGCCCGCTCCGCGACGGTGGTGGTGCGCCGGACTGATGGCAAGCCGGTAGGCGCGTAAGCGCTCTGGTTGAAGACGCCGCCCGGCACCTTGCGCCGGGCGGCGTTTTTTTACGCCACGCCAATACAAAAAACCCGCAAGGCTTGAGCGCTTGCGGGTTTTTTTGTGCACTGTTTTGCAGTGCGAATCCTGGCGGACAGAGGGGGATTCGAACCCCCGATACGCTTTTGACGTATACACGCTTTCCAGGCGTGCGCCTTCAACCGCTCGGCCACCTGTCCTATTTGCGATTTTTGCCACGGGCAAGCCGCTGCAGAAAATGCGAATCCGCGATTCTAGCAGATTTTGCGCACCGCCCACAAGCAGGCAAAGAAAAGGGGACGACATATGCGTCCCCTCTGCCTGCGTGGACACTAGGCCGATGCCGGCGGGTCCTGTTCCCGGTAGGAGCTGACCGTGCCGTCCGGCTCGGTCTCTTCCAGACGCACCTTGAAGCCCCACAGCCGGGCCAGATGCTTCATCACCTGCTCGGCGTCGTCGCCGGCCAGCGGGCGGCCCCGGCTCTTCAGGTGGCGCAGCACCAGCGAGCGGTCGGAGTCGCGGTTGAAGCGGACCACCTGGATGTCCGGCACCTGGTTGTCGCGGTTGTGCTGCGCGGCCAGCAGGCGACGGATGTCGCGGTAGCCTTCGTCGTCATGGATGGCGGCGACTTCGAGCTTGGGGTTGGCCTGATGGTCGGAGATCGCGAAGAAGCGGAACTCGCGGATCAGGCGGGGCGACAGGTACTGCGAGATGAAGGACTCGTCCTTGAAGTTGCGCATGGCGAAGTCCAGCGTCTTCAGCCAGTCGCCGCCGGCGATGTCGGGGAACCAGCGCCGGTCCTCGGGCGTGGGCGCTTCGCAGATGCGGCGGATGTCGGACATCATGGCGAAGCCCAGCGCATAGGGGTTGATGCCGCCGTAGCCGCGCTCATCGAAGCCGCGCTGGCTGACGACGTTGGTGTGGCTTTGCAGGAACTCCATCATGAAGCCGTCATTCACCAGCCCCTTTTCGTGCAGCCGATTCAGGATGGTGTAGTGCCAGAACGTGGCCCAGCCTTCGTTCATGACCTTGGTCTGGGTCTGCGGATAGAAGTACTGCGCGATCTTGCGAACGATGCGCACCAGCTCTTTCTGCCAAGGCGCGAGCTTGGGCGAGTATTTCTCGATGAAGTACAGCAGGTTTTCTTCGGGCTCCGGCGGAAAAACCGAGGCTTCGACGTGGGCGTCCTTGTCGGCTTCAAGGCGCGGCAGGGTCCGCCACAGATCGTTGTATTGCAGGCGCGCGTGCTCCTGGCGTTCGGCCTGGCGCGCGGCCTCTTCCTTGTAGGAGATCGGCGTCGGGCGCTTGTAGCGGTCCACGCCATGGTGCGAGAGCGCATGGCAGGAGTCGAGCAGGGCTTCCACCGCGTCGATGCCATAACGGTCTTCGCAGGACATCACGTACTTGCGAGCGAAGACCAGATAATCCAAAACCCCGTCCGCGTCGGTCCATTGGCGGAACAGGTAATTGCCCTTGAAGAACGAGTTGTGGCCGTAGCAGGCGTGCGCAATCACCAGCGCCTGCATCGTCATGGAGTTTTCTTCCATGAGATAGGAGATGCAAGGGTTGGAGTTGATGACGATCTCGTACGCCAGCCCCTGCATGCCGCGGCGATAGAACTGCTCGTTGCGGATGAATTCCTTGCCGTACGACCAGTGCGGATAGCCAATGGGCAGCCCGGCCGAGGCGTAGGCGTCCAGCATCTGCTCCGAGGTGATGACCTCGATCTGGTTCGGGTAGGTGTCCAGCCCGTATTCGGCGGCGATCTTGGAGATGGCGTCGTCATAGGACTGGATCAGTTCGAAGGTCCATTCGGAACCCTGGGAGATCGGCCGGGCGCTGCCGGCGGCCTCCGGTTCCACGAGCGCTCCCACGATGGCATTCATGCGGTTTCCTTTTTGAACAGGTCATGGAACACGGGGAAGATCTCGCCGCGTTCGCAGATGCGCCGCATGACGAAATGCGGCTCCAGTTTCTGTTCATATTCCGCCCACAGGCTGCTCTTGCGCGCCTCCTGCGAGTCGGGCACTTCGATGTAGGCGAAGTAACGCGTGGCCGGCAACAGGTGCTCGGCCAGGAAGCGCGCGCTCTTGCCCGCGTCGGCGCCGAACGAATCGCCGTCGCTGGCCTGCGCCGCGTACACGTTCCACGCGGTCGGCGGATAGCGCTTCTCCAGGATCTCGCGCATCAATTCCAGCGCCGACAGCACGATGGTGCCGCCGCTCTTGGGATCGTAGAAGAAGGTTTGCTCGTCGACTTCCTCGGCGTTGTCGGTGTGGCGGATGAAGACCAGATCCACGTGCTCGTACTTGCGCGACAGGAACAGGTAGAGCAGCGAGAAGAAGCGCTTGGCCAGATCCTTCTTGTTTTCGTCCATGGAGCCCGACACGTCCATCAGGCAGAACATGACGGCGCGCGCCATCGGGATGGCCACCGACACGCGGTTGCGGTAGCGCAGGTCCAGGTCGTCCAGGAAAGGCACGCGGGCGAGGCGCTCGCGGCAATCCTCGACATCCTGCTCCAGCGCCTTGATGTCGTCGGCAGAGGCGCCGGCCTCGCGGGCCTTGGCCAGGCGCTCCTCGGCATCCTCGAGATCCGCGCGCGCCTTCACGCTGAGCGCGACGCGGCGCGCCAGCGACGATTTGAGCGTGCGGCTGATGCTCAGCATGCTGGGCGAGCCGGTGGTCGTGTAGCCGGCACGCTGCCACTTCTTCTGGCTGACCTCGCCCAACTGGGTGCGCGCCATGTGCGGCAGTTCCAGATCTTCGAAGAACAGGTTCAGGAACTCGGCCCGCGACAGGCTGAAGGTGAACTGGTCGACCGATTCGCCTTCGCCCGGCTCGGACCCGCCTTCTCCCTGCCCGCCTTGCGGCCGGTCGAAGGTGTCGCCCTTGGCAAACTCGCGGTTGCCGGGGTGCACCATCTCGCGGTCGCCGCCCTGGCCGTGATGAAAGGTCGGCTCGGAAATGTCGCGGGCAGGCAGGTTGATCTCGCCGCCCTGGTCCATGTCCTGGATGGAGCGGTCACGGATCATCCCGTGTACCGCCTTGCGGATCTGGTCCTTGTAACGCCGGAGAAAACGCTCCCGGTTGACGGCGCTTTTGTTACGCCCGTTAAGACGGCGATCGATAAGTGAATTCATGATTCACCTCGCTCAGGAAGACTTCCTCACACGGAGATACCACTCGCACAGCAGCCTGACCTGCTTTTCCGTGTAGCCCTTTTCAACCATGCGATCAACGAAGCTTTGGTGCTTGGACTTGTCCTCGGCCGAGGCCTTGGCGTTGAACGAGATCACCGGCAGCAGGTCTTCGGTGTTCGAGAACATCTTCTTCTCGATCACTTCGCGCAGCTTTTCATAGCTGGTCCAGGTCGGGTTGCGGCCATTGTTGTTGGCGCGCGCCCGCAGCACGAAGTTGACGATCTCGTTGCGGAAGTCCTTCGGGTTGGCGATGCCGGCCGGCTTCTCGATTTTTTCCAGTTCATCGTTGAGCGCGCTGCGGTCGAAGCTTTCGCCGGTTTCCGGGTCGCGGAATTCCTCGTCCTGGATCCAGCAATCGGCAAAGGTCACGTAACGGTCGAAGATGTTCTGGCCGTATTCCGAGTACGACTCCAGGTAGGCGGTCTGGATTTCCTTGCCGATGAATTCGGCATAGCGCGGCGCCAGGAAGCCCTTGATGAATTCAAGATAGCGCCGGCGGATTTCCTCGGGATAGTCCTCGCGGCCGATGCGCTGCTCGAGCACGTACATCAGGTGCACCGGGTTGGCGGCCACTTCGGTCTGGTCGTAGTTGAAGACGCTGGACAGGATCTTGTACGCGAAACGCGTCGACACCCCAGTCATGCCTTCGTCCGTGCCGGCATAGTCCTTGTATTCCTGCAAGGCCTTGGCCTTGGGATCCACGTCCTTCAGGCTTTCGCCGTCGTAGACGCGCAGCTTCGAATAGATGCTGGAGTTCTCGGGTTCCTTCAGGCGCGTCAGAACCGAGAACTGCGCCATCATGTCCAGCGTTCCCGGCGCGCACGGCGCCGTGGACAGCGAACTGTGGTGCAGCAGCTTTTCATAGATGCGGACTTCTTCCGACACCTGCAGGCAGTAAGGCACCTTGACGATATAGATACGGTCGAGGAACGCCTCGTTGTGCTTGTTGTTGCGGAAGGTCTGCCATTCCGATTCGTTCGAGTGGGCCAGGATGGCGCCATTGAACGGGATCGCGGAAAAGCCCTCGGTGCCCTTGAAGTTGCCTTCCTGGGTCGCCGTCAGCAAGGGGTGCAGCATCTTGATCGGGGCCTTGAACATCTCCACGAATTCCAGCAGCCCCTGATTGGCCAGGCACAAGCCGCCGGAGTAGCTGTAGGCGTCCGGGTCGTCCTGCGAGTGGCGGTCGAGCATGCGGATGTCGACCTTGCCCACCAGCGAGGAGATGTCCTGGTTGTTCTCGTCGCCCGGTTCGGTCTTGGCGATGGCGATCTGGCGCAGCACCGAGGGGTTCAGGCGCACGACGCGGAACTTCGAGATGTCGCCGTCGAATTCCTTCAGGCGCTTCACGGCCCACGGCGACATGATGCCGCTCAGGTAGCGCCGCGGAATGCCATATTCCTTTTCGAGCGTGTCGCCGAAGCGTTCCGGATGGAACAGCCCGAGCGGCGATTCGTTCACCGGCGAACCCTTCAACGCGTAGATGGGATAGGCCTCCATCAGCGATTTGAGGCGTTCCGCGATGGACGACTTGCCGCCGCCCACGGGACCCAGCAGATAGAGGATTTGCTTGCGCTCTTCCAGTCCCTGCGCGGCGTGTTTGAAGAACGCGACGATCTGTCCGATCACGTCCTCCATGCCGTAGAACTCCTGGAACGCCGGATAGCGTCGGATGGTCCGGTTGGAAAACAAACGGGAAAGACGTGGGTCGTTGCGCGTGTCCACGATTTCGGGTTCGCCTATCGCCGCCAGCATGCGCTCTGCGGGGCTGGCGTACGCCATGGGATCGCTTTTGGCCAGGTTGAGGTACTCCTCGAGAGAGAGTTCCGATTCCTGCTCTTTTGCATACTGCGACTTGAAGCCTTCGACGATGTTTTGCACGGAAACCTCCTACAACACGCGAAAAATCCAATACGTCCCTACCTGCCCCCATTGTGCCTCAGCGCTCGCGCATTACTAGACAATCTCGCGATAAGCACTGTCGGCCGGATGGTATGTTGCTTTCGCCACACATCAACCAAAGGCATGATCAGGCCCTTTCCAATTAGGCTGCACTCTTCGGATACAAGTTCCGTCAGGGAATGCAACTTAAGTGAATAAGTTCACTCGTCCGGTTTCAGCATATCGCTGTATGCGCGCGTGCATGATGCAGTCGCACGTGAAATGCTCAGCAATGATTTGAAGGGAAGAGCGATGTCCCAGGGATTTTTATGATGCGGGTAAAAACCCGATGCGCCCGCTGTGCGATGGCAGCGGACGGTCTGAACGGCGCATGGCGTCTTCGTTCAGCAGCGCGCCGGTTCGGTGGTGAAAAACGCCGATAACGCGGCACGAGGATCCGTGGTGACGAGGGCGCGTGGCATTGCACGGTGTAGTCCATCAGTGCGTGGCGCCAAGTCATGTGCCTATGCTAAAGCCAATTGACGTTTTTGTGGCAATTCATTTAGCGCAATGCCAAAAATAGTCACGCCGCACGCGTCCAGATTCGTGCAGCAGACATGCGCAAACTTGATGGCATATCGATAGCACTTGCGCATCGCATTGGCCCGCAGGCCGCGGATTACGGGCGTGTTCGCGATTGGCAGCCGCAAGCACAGAGTGCTAGTACCCCTGCGCGCAGCGATAGAATCACGCATCCGCAATGCGCCGCGCATTCATTGCGCTTCATTCCATCCGCCCATCGTCGCCGCCGCGTCATGCTTTTCCGATCCTGGCCAGCCGCATGAATGCCCTTGCCAAACGCTGTTCCGCAGCGATTTTCAGCGTCTTGCTGCTGCTCCTGGCCGCTTGCGGCAAGCAGGCCGATCTGCCCGGCGACGCTTATGTCTGGCAACGGGTATGGACGCCGCCCGTCAGCCAGGCGCTGGCCGACAGCGCAGACATCGTGCGGGCATGGCGCGTGCTGATGGGGGAGATGAACCCGGACGGGCGATGGTTCACTGCTGCGCCGGATCTGGCCGCGTTGGCCGCGGCCAAGCGTCCCGTCATCATGGTTCTGCGCCTGGACGGCCGCGCCGATGCGCTGCCGTCCGCGGAGGTGCTGGCGCGGATTGCGGCCGCGCGCAGCGCATGGAGAGACGCGGGCGTCGCCTTGGCCGGCATCGAAATCGACTACGACTGTCCCACCTCCAAACTACCCGCCTACGCGGCATTCCTTGCGGCCTTGAAGCCAGGGCTGGGTCCGGATCTGCCATTGTCGATAACCGCGCTGCCAACATGGCTGAACGGCTCCGGACTCGATGAGCTGCTCCGGATTCCCGATGAAGCCGTGTTGCAAGTCCATGCCGTGCTGAGCCCGGAACAGGGTTTGTTCAACGCCAAGCGCGCAAGCGCCTGGCTGACGGCTTTCGCTGACCGAACCCAGCGGCCGTGGCGTGTGGCGTTGGCGACTTACGGCAGTCGCGTGAGCTGGAACGACGACGGCAGCATCGCCGCGGTCGAAAGCGAGCGTTCCGCGCTGCTGCCGGGCGGACGCGCCAGCGAACTGGTAGCCACGCCCGCGTCGATGGCGGCTTTCGTCGACGAAATCCACCGTTCCCGCCCGCCTGGGTTGGCGGGCATCGTCTGGTTCCGCCTGCCCACCGCGCGCGACGAACGCGCCTGGAGCCCGACCACATGGCGCGCCGTGCTGACACGCCAGCCCCTGCTGCCGACGCTGTCCGTCACGGCGCGCGCGACGGGCGGCAACGGCGCACAGGACCTGATACTGTCCAACGGCGGCAACGCCGACGCGGCCCTGCCCTTCGCGATCCGCTGGGACGGCGCCTGCCGCGCGGCCGACGGCATCAACGGCTATACCCTCGAACATGATTCCGGCGGCGCGTTCCTGCGCCGCTCCCAAGACGGCCTGCTGCACGCCGGCGGCCAACGCAATATAGGCTGGATACGCTGTGAAAATGGGCCTTCGAGCTTCCATGTACAACCGTAAATCGCTGGCGGCGCTGCTGCTGTTGACAGGCGCCGGCATCGTCATCGCCTGCGGACCGGAGTTCCCCGCCCAATTGCTGGACGACCGCGCGGCCACGCTGCGCGCCACGCCGGCCAACTCTTTCGGCTACGAAGCTGCCCGCCTTGTCGGCGCCAGCGATACGCTGCAGGCCCAGGAAGCCTATGAATTGCCGGACGGCAGCTATCAGCAGAACGCCTTGCCGGAAGACCGTGATCCCGCGCTCACGCCGGCACAACGGGTCACGACGCGCGCGATGCGGGCGCAGCCCGACGGCGAGCAGGCCTATGCCCTGGGCGCCGGTTTGCCGGAAGCCCTGCGGCTTTACACCGCGGCCGCGGTCGACACGCATGCCGCCCGCGGGGCGGATACCGACCGCCTGCTGGAGCAGGCGCGCGCGCGCTATCGCGCCATCCTCCAGTTGCCGCCGCAACAGGCGGCGGCGCGCAGCGTATGGGCCGCCTACATGCTGGCTGAAATCGGGGACGAGGCAGAACTGGCGGCCAGCGACGCGGACGCGCAGCGACAGGCCGCAGCGCAGGCCTATGCCCGTGCACGGCAACTGGCGCGCGACGGCGCGCCGGATCCATTGGGTCTGGCGGTGGCCAGCTACGGTCAGGAGGCCCGCTTGTTCCTGGCCGGACCGCAGGGGCAATGCAGCTATATGGAACTGGTCAACGCCGAGCCCTGCATGGACGCCATCCCCGCCGCCTCGCTCAAGCATGCGCTGCGCCGGTATGCCGAACAGGCCGCGCGCGACTCTGCCAGCGGCAATGCCTCGCTGCGCATGCTGGCGCAATGGGCCCTGGACGACCCGGCGCGCACGCGCAAGCTGATCGACGATCCAGTCGCGCAACGGTTGCTGGTGGCTTACGCGCTGGCCCGGGTCGGCGACATCGTGGACGGCAGGCCCGACAGCGCCACCGACCCCTACGCCGCGTACGACACGACCGGCCAGGCCGGGTTTGCCGACGCCGCACAGGGACATGAGGTCACGCCGAATCCAGCGCTGCAATCGCTGGTTGCGGCGCTGGAAACCCAGGACCTGAAGCAGGTGCTGGACGCCGACCGCGTGGCGGCGCTGGCCTACCGCATCGGCCGTTATGACCTGGCGCAAACGCTGGCCGCGCGGCTGGACACGGGCCTGGCGTGGTGGGTGCGCGCGAAACTGGCGCTGCGGCAAGGCGACACGCAAGCGGCGGCCCAGGCCTATGCCCAGGCGGCCAGCGCCTTTCCGCGCGCCGACGGCAGCGTGGAAGGGCCGAGCGCGGCGCGCCTGCTGGGGGAACAAGGCGTGCTGACGCTGTCGCGAGGCCAGTACGTCGAGGCGCTGGACCAGCTGCTGCACGCCACCGTGCCTGACAGGTCGGTCGGAGGCTTCTGGCAATCCACTCCGTATTGGAACGACGCGGCCTACGTGGCTGAACGCGTGCTGACGACCCCCGAACTCAAGGCTTATGTGGACCGGCACGCTCCCGCCGCAGCCGCGGCCGTCGGATCGGCGCCGCCAGATCCCCAGCATTTCTACAAATGGCTAGAGGAGCATCCCGTCACCGCATCCGATCGCCTGCGCCTCCTGCTGGCGCGGCGCCTGGTGCGCGAGGGCTCGATCGCGCAGGCGCTGCCCTATTTCCCCGCCGATTCGGACGCCCGCTACGTCACGCTGGACTATGTCGACGGCAAATTGGAGTTGCGGCAGCAACGAAGCCGCCAGCTCGCCGCCGAGTACGGCGCCGCGTTGCGCAAGGCCGGCAGCGCGTGGGGCCGCACGACACGGGCCGAAGCCTGGTTCGGAGCCTCCCGGCTGGCGCGGCGTGACGGCATGGAGATCATGGGCTACGAGCAGGAGCCGGATTTCGCGACCTATGGCGGCAACACGGCCTATGGCGCGGGACGCAGCGCGGTCCCCGGCTCGACGGCCGCTGACGGCACCGATCCGCCCGACACGCCAGCGCTGCGCGCCGCGGCCGCGCTGCCGGGCCCCTTCGTCACCGAAGAGGAACGCCGGCGCTACGCCGCAAGCGAAGCGCAGCCCTATACCCGCTTCCATTACCGCCAGATCGCGGCCAATCATGCGTTGCGCGCCGCAGATGAGTTGCCGCGCCGCTCCCAAGCATTCGCCGCGGTGCTGTGCCAGGGCACCCGCTACATCATCGACGACTCGCCCGAACAGGCCTCCGCCATCTACCGGCGCTATATAGAACAAGGCGCGCAGGTGCCGTTCAGCGGCTCTTTCGGCCGCGAATGCGCCGCGCCGGACTTCCAGGCAGCGGCCTGGTTCCACTACACGCAAGCCGAGAAATCCTGGGAGCGCCTGCGCCGCAACCATCCGGGCCTGCTGCTTGCGGCCGCGTTGCTGGCCCTGGTCGGCGGCGGCGCCGCGGTCCTGGCCTGGCGCTATACCGCGGCGCGTCCGAACCGGACCGAGAGGCGGAGCTGACGCGGCGCAATGTCAGGATCTGTGCACGCTGACCAATAGAAGACCGGAGCCGGCCCTAGGGCAACTCTGGCAGCGCCACCCGCTGCATCAGTTGGCGCCAGGTTTCCGCCACCCTGGTGCGCACGCGCAGGTCCGCGCCCACGGGCGCGGTCTCGATAAATTCATAGCGCCGGGCGCCGTCCAGGTGTTCCAGCATGGGCAGGCGCACCATGCCGGCCGCGTCGCCCAGCAGCACCGGCGCCAGATACAGCAGCAGTTCGTCCACGCAGCCCGCCGCCACCAACGCGCCGCTCAGGCCCGCGCCGGCCTCCACGTGGACCTCGTTGAATTGTTCCTGGGCCAGCCAGCGGATCATCGCCGGCAGGTCGACCCGGCCGGCCGCCTCGCCCGGCAGCAGCACCACGCGGGCGTTCTTGGCCTGCAGGCGCGCGGTCTTGGCGGCATCTTCGCGGGCAGTGAAGATGATGACTTCGGCGCCGTCGAACAGCCTCGCGTCTTCCGGGATCTCGAAACGGCCGTCCACCACGGCCTTGCGCGGCTGGCGCGGCGTGTCCACGCCCCTGACATTGAGCTGCGGATCGTCCTTCAGCACGGTGCCCATGCCGGTCAGGACCACGCAGGCGCGGGCGCGCCAGCGGTGGCCGTCAGCCCGGGCCTCGGGCCCGGTGATCCATTGCGATACACCGTTATGCAGTGCGCTGCGCCCATCCAGCGAGGCCGCCATCTTCAGCCACACCCATGGCAAGCCGCGGCTCATGCGCGAGATGAACCCCGCATTGACGGCCAGCGCCTCTGCGCCGCAGACGCCCGTGGTCACCTCGATGCCCGCCAGGCGCAGACGCGCCAGACCCTGGCCATTGACCAGCGGGTTGGGATCGCCGATCGCCACCACCACCCGCGCCGGCCGGGCCGCAAGCACCGCGTCCACGCAGGGCGGCGTGCGGCCGAAATGGCTGCAAGGCTCCAATGTGACATAGAGCGTGGCGCCTTCCACGGACTCACCGCGCGCCTGGACGTCGCGCAAGGCGCAGACTTCCGCGTGCGGGCCGCCCGGCGGCTGCGTGGCGCCTTCGCCCAGCACCCTGCCGTCGCGCACGATCACGCAGCCGACCCGGGGGTTGGGCGCGGTGGAGTACATGACGGTCTGCGCCAGCGCCAGGGCGCGCCGCATCCAGAAAATGTCGTCGTTGTCGCTGGGAATCATCATGATCAGGATTGTATGTCCGCCACGCGGCGGGCAGACGGTCCGGCGCAGGCTCTCGGCGGCATCGGCCGCGCATGTCCGTTTTGGGCCGACAGCCGTCTTTCGCCGCGCTCACCCCGGCGCTGGATTGCAGTAAAAATGACGTCACGCCTCTACAATTTCCGCTCCAGGAGCCCGGACCATGAAACAAGCACTGATCGTCATCGATGTACAAGACTCTTTCCGGCAACGTCCGTTTTGGGATGAAACCGAGTATCCGGCCTTTGTGGAACAGATCCAGTCCCTGATCGACACGGCCGAGGCCCAGGACATTCCGGTACTGCAGGTGTTTCACACCAGCGTGTCGAACGACCCCGCCAACCCCTTCTCGATGGCCTCCGGGCACGTCAAGACGCTCAAGGAATTGCGCATCGCGCCCACCGCCGTGTTCCACAAGACCGTGCATTCCTCGCTCTATGCCAAGGACGCGGACGGCGCCAGCCTGCAGGACTGGCTGGTGAAGCATGGCATCGAAGGCATCATCGTCAGCGGCATCCGCACGGAACAATGCTGCGAAACCACCTCGCGCCACGCCAGCGACGCCGGCTACAAGGTGGTGTTCCCCACCGATGCCACCCTGACCTTCGCCATGCAGAGCCCGTCCGGCCAGCATTACACCCCGGCCGAAATCCGCGACCGGACCGAGCTGGTGCTGCAAGGACGCTTCGCCCGCATCGCGCGCGCCGCCGACGCGCTAGCGGCCTAGCGCTGGCGGAGGGCTGTATGGTCCCGGTCTATTTCGTGCTGACGCGCGGCATCGTGCTGCTGGACGTGGCGGGTCCGGCGGAGGCCTTCCGCGTGGCCAACAAGCTGAGTCCCGGCACCTTCGAGCAGCATTTCTGCGGCCCGTCGCGGGAGGTCGAAAGCGGCCTGCCCGGCCTGCATCTGGCGCATATCCAGGCCCTGCCGGCCGCGCTGCCGCCCGAGGCCCTGGTCATCATTTCCGGCGTGGTGGGCAAACCCACGCGCCTGGAAGACCCAGACTCGCGCGCCATCATCGAATGGCTGGCCGTCCGCCATCCCGCGGACGGCTTCACGCTGATGACGGTATGCGCCGGTGCGCTGTTCGCCGCCGCCGCGGGCCTGACACGGCAACGGGATTGCACCACTCACCATACCTGCCTGGCACAGCTGGCCAGCATCGACCCGAGCGCGCGTCTGCATGACAACCGCATCTTTGTCGAGGACGGCAGGCTCGTCAGCAGCGCGGGCATCACCGCCGGCATCGACCTGGCGCTGCACATGGTGTCGCGCCATTGCGGACCACGGGTGGCCAGTGAAACGGCACGCGACATGGTCGTCTACCAGCGGCGCGCCGGCACGGATTCGACGCTATCGCCCTGGCTGGACCACCGCAGCCACCTGCATCCGGGCGTGCACCGGGTACAGGACGCGGTCATTCGCGATCCGGCGGCGCCCTGGTCGGCGCAATCGTTGGCGGACCAGGCGCATACCAGCGCGCGCCACCTGACCCGGCTGTTCCGCGAACACGCGGGCTGCACGCCGATGGATTACCTCTATCAGATACGCGTGGCGCTGGCGCGCGACCTGCTGCGCGATACCCGGCTGGATCTGGAGCGCGTGGCCGAGAAATCGGGATTTGGTTCGGCGCAGCACATGCGCCGCGTGTGGCGCAAGTTCCAACCGCTTACTCCCAGCCTAGCGCGCGCGGCGCCCACCATGCAATGACGGCGCCGCGGCGCCGTCATTTTCTGCGTCGGCGCCGCTGGGCGGCCTCGGACCGGTTGGCGTGGAGCCTGCTCTAGTCCTTGCGCAGCTTGCCCGGCAGCAGCGGGCCCTGCATCTCGCGGATGGCCTCGACGAATTCGCCTATGTCCTCGAAGCTCTTGTAGACCGAGGCGAAGCGTACGTACGCCACCTTGTCGAGCTTGCGCAGTTCGTTCATGACCAGCTCGCCGATATGTTCGCTGGGCACTTCGCGCAGCCCGCTGGCCAGCAACTGCTCTTCGATCCGGGCAACCGCCGCGTCCACGTCTTCCGTGCTGACGGGGCGCTTGCGCAGCGCCAGGCTCAGGCTGGCGCGCAGCTTGCCGGGATCGTAGTCGCTGCGGCTGCCGTTGCGCTTCACGATGGAAGGCATGGCCAGCTCCACCCGTTCATAGGTCGTGAAGCGCTTGTCACAGGACAGGCAGCGGCGGCGACGGCGTATGGCGTCGCCTTCTTCGGAGACCCGGCTGTCGACGACCTGCGTTTCGGCATTGCCGCAAAATGGACACCGCATGTGTGATCCCTAAAGGCGCTGAGGGCAATAGTTAAGCATATTGTAACGAGGCGCCGGGCCGCCAGCGCCAATACGGGCTAATCCGCCCCCGTATTTTTTGCCAGGGTACCGCCCCGAAAGCAAAGGGACGGCGCCTTGCGGGGCCGTCCCTCATGGAGCGCTACGGCCGGGCCGCAGCCCGCCGCAGGGATGCTCGCTTACTTCTTGCCGTAGACCGGCAGGCGCGAGGTCAGTTCATTGACGCGGGCACGCACGGCGGCGATGTTGGCTTCGTCGCGCGGATTGTCCAGCACGTCGGCGATCAGGTTGGCGGTCAGCTCGGCTTCCGCTTCGGTGAAGCCGCGCGTGGTCATGGCCGGCGTGCCCAGGCGGATGCCGCTGGTCACGAAAGGCTTTTCCGGATCGTTCGGGATGGCGTTCTTGTTGACCGTGATGTGGGCCTGGCCCAGCACGGCTTCCGCTTCCTTGCCCGTGATGCCCTTGGAACGCAGGTCCACCAGCATGACGTGGCTTTCGGTACGGCCGGAAACGATGCGCAGGCCGCGCTTGACCAGCGTGTCGGCCAGCACCTTGGCGTTCTTGACCACTTGCTGCGCGTAGTCCTTGAAGCCGGGCTCCAGCGCTTCCTTGAAGGCCACGGCCTTGCCGGCGATGACATGCATCAGCGGACCGCCCTGGATGCCGGGGAAGATCGCCGAGTTGATGATCTTCTCGTGCTCGGCCTTCATCATGATGACGCCGCCGCGCGGGCCGCGCAGCGACTTGTGCGTGGTCGAGGTGACGAAGTCGGCGTGCGGGACCGGGTTGGGATAGGCGCCACCGGCGACCAGGCCGGCGTAGTGGGCGATGTCGACCATGAACAGCGCGCCGTTTTCACGGGCGATGCGGGCCATGCGCTCGAAGTCGATGTGCAGGGCGTAGGCGGAAGCGCCAGCCACGATCAGCTTGGGCTTGTGCTCTTTGGCCAGTTGCTCGACCTGGTCGTAGTTCAGGACTTCGTTTGCGTCCAGGCCGTAGGAGATGAAGTTGTACAGCTTGCCCGAGGCGTTGACCGACGCGCCGTGCGTCAGGTGGCCGCCTTCGGCCAGGCTCATGCCCAGCACGGTGTCGCCCGGCTTCAGGACGGCCATGTACACGCCCTGGTTGGCCTGCGAACCCGAGTTGGGCTGCACGTTGGCGGCTTCGGCGCCGAAGATCTGCTTCAGGCGGTCGATGGCCAGTTGCTCGACCACGTCCACGTACTCGCAACCGCCGTAGTAGCGCTTGCCCGGATAGCCTTCGGCGTACTTGTTGGTGAGCTGCGTGCCCTGGGCTTCCATGACGGCCGGGCTGGCGTAGTTCTCCGAGGCGATCAGCTCGATATGCTGTTCCTGGCGGACGTCTTCCTTCTGGATGGCGGCCCAAACGTCCGGGTCAGCCTTGGACAAGGTGAGGTTGCGGTCAAACATGACGGGAGTTCCTGAGGCGGTAAGAGAGGAGAAAACTGCGCCCGGGTGGGTAAACCCGGAGAATGACGGATAGTTTACCGCGTCGGGGAGGATCAATTGCTCCCAAAATACCTGGAACCCGGGCAAAATTGCCTCGATGAGCGTGAAAACCACGCCATCCTTCATCGGCCGAAAACCCGTCTCAACCCGACTTGAGAAACTTTCATGCAAAGCGCCACGCTCATAACCTACTCGCTGGTAGCTGCGGTCAGCGTCGTCAGCCCCGGGCCCGCCACCATGCTGGCGATCCGCAACGGCGCGGCAGGCGGCTTGCGGGCCGTGCTGCCGTCCACCCTGGGCAATGTGACAGGCCTGTTCCTGCTGTCGGCCGCCGCCATGCTGGGGCTAGGCGTGGTACTGCAATCGTCCGCCATGCTGTTCATGCTGCTCAAGGTGGCAGGCGCCGCCTACCTGCTCTACATCGGCCTGCGCCACTTGCTGGGCCGCTCGAACATCGCACCGCCTTCCGACCCCGCCGCATTGGCGCCGCGCAGCGCTGGCCGGCTCTATTCGGAAGCCGCCCTGGTCGCCACGCTGAACCCCAAACCCATCCTGTTCTTCACGGCGCTGTTTCCCCAGTTCCTGAACGCCGCCGAACCGCTGCTGCCGCAGTTCTTCATCCTGACGGGCATCTTCACGGCCATGTCGCTGATGTCTCTGTTGGCCTACGGCACCCTGGCTCACCGCGCCCGGCGCCTGCTGCGCCGGCCCCGCATCGTGGCCTGGATCAACCGCCTGGTCGGCGCCATTTTCATTACCTTCGGATTGGCGTTGTTGCGGCTCAAGCGCACAATGGGCTGAACCTTTTCGGAAATGGAAAAGGCCGCAGTTTGCGAGACTGCGGCCTTTCTGCGGCGTGACGGATCAGGCCGAGGTGGCGCCGATCTGCTTGGGAGCCAGCTTGGGATTGAGCGTATAGGTGCCCGTCAACGACGCCTGCGCCAGCACGTGCTTCTGGATGGCGCGCAGCGCGTCCTCGCCCGTGAAGGAACCCTGCAGGTTCAGCGTGGGTACGTCCAGCGCGTACAGGGTGAACACGTAGCGGTGCACGATCGCGTCGTTCCAGGGCGGGCATGGGCCGTCATAGCCGAAGTAGTCGCCGCTCATGTCGTGGTCGTTGGCAAACCATGACGAGTACGAGTTGATGCCCTGGCGCGCGTCCATCGGCGCCAGCGGGCCGCCCTTGCCGCGCGGCGTGATGCCGCTGGAAAAGGTGCCTTCCTCGATGTCGCGCAGGTCGGCCGGCAGGTCGACCAGCACCCAGTGGAAGAAGTCCACGCGCGGCAGGCTGGCCGGCACCTCGCGGCCTTCCTGGTTGACGTCGTCGGGCTCGGAGGGCACATCGGGGTCGTGGCAGATCAGCGCAAACGACTGCGTGCCCGCCGGAACGTCGTCCCAGGAAAACTGCGGGTTGAAGTTATCTGCCAGCGCGACGTGCGATTGCGCATCGATCCGGCCGAAGGCGTAGCGTTCGGGAATCGACTCGTTATCGGAAAAGGACAAACTCGAAAGTTTCATGTCGTGCTCCTAGATGTGCCGCAAAGGCCCCACTGCCCCTGACTGTACCCTCAGCGTATCAAAACTTCGCAATCATGGGTTCAAGTTAACACGCGCAAATTTGCGCTTGCCCACCTGAACGACGTAAGTCCCCGCCGGCAATTGCAACGATTTGTCTTCCACCCGGTCGCCGTTGACGCGCACGCCGCCCTGCTCCACGTTGCGCTGCGCTTCCGAACCCGAAGCCACCAGACCGGCTTCGCGCAGCAGCTTGAGGATGCCTACCGGCGCGCCGCCGATGTTGACCTCGGGCATGTCCTCGGGGATCGCGCCGTCGCGGAAACGAGCCTCGAACGAGGCCAGCGCCTCGTCGGCGGCCTTGGCGGAATGGAAGCGCGTGATGATTTCCTGGGCCAGCATGACCTTGGCGTCGCGCGGGTTGCGGCCGCCGTCGATCTCCTGCTTGAGCGCGGCAATATCTTCCAGCGTGCGGAACGACAGCAGCTCGAAGTAGCGCCACATCAGCGTGTCGGAAATCGACATGAGCTTGCCGAACATCGAATCGGGCGACTCCGAAATACCGATGTAGTTGCCCTTGGACTTGGACATCTTCTCTACGCCGTCCGTCCCCACCAGCAAGGGCATCGTCAAGATGCACTGCGGCTCCTGGCCATACTCCTTTTGCAGCTCGCGCCCGACCAGCAGGTTGAACTTCTGATCGGTGCCCCCCAGCTCCAGATCGGACTTCAGCGCCACCGAGTCATAGCCCTGCATCAGCGGATACAGGAATTCATGCACCGAGATCGGAATGCCGCCCTTGAAGCGCTTGGTGAAGTCCTCGCGCTCCATCATGCGTGCGACCGTATAACGGGACGCAAGCTGGATCATGCCGCGCGCGCCCAGCGGATCGCACCACTCGGAGTTGTAGCGGATCTCGGTACGGGCCGGGTCCAGCACCAGGCTGGCCTGGGCGTAATAGGTCTTGGCATTGGACTCGATCTGCTCACGCGTGAGCGGCGGGCGGGTGTTGTTGCGGCCGCTGGGATCGCCGATGGTGGAGGTGAAATCGCCGATCAGGAAGATGACGTTGTGCCCCATGTCCTGCAGCTGGCGCATCTTGTTCAGCACTACGGTATGGCCCAGGTGGATGTCCGGCGCGGTCGGATCCAGCCCCAATTTGATGCGCAGGGGCACGCCCGTGGCGCGGCTCCTGGCAAGCTTGCGAGCGAATTCGGACTCGACCAGCAACTCATCGCAGCCGCGCTTCGCTATACGCAGGTCTGCTTCGACTTCGGGGGTAATCGGGGCTTCTGTGGATGACATGGCAGGGGGACCAACTCGGCTTCAGCCGATAAAAAGGTGTAAAAAGTGACGAAAACTATCGAAAATTCTAGCCGAATCAGCTAGGATACCGCCCTAATCATACGCAATTGTCATATATACGCAGTTGCGGTCCGGTTTACACCCCGTCGTTCACAAGATGCGCCCCGCGCCCAGCCCTTGCCCCGAAAATGTGCGCGCGAGGGCAGTTCGTGTCACGCACCCTGCGAGCTCAAGCCACCTGAGAGGGTAACTTCACGATGAATCGTGGCCTCCACGAACTGGCGAGTAGCATCAAGCGCAAAGTTGCTGCCCTGTTTGCGCCCGTTGAGCCCAAGCCCCAGCGCTCGGGACTTTTCCGCCGCACTATTCTCGTCACCGCCATTGGTCTGTTCGCAGGCGCCGCCGCCCTCGGCATGGTGCAGCAACCCGACCGCACCGAACTCCCCCCTTCGCGCATCATCAGCAGCGTCCTGCCGTTAAGCGCCGAGCAAGTCGAAGTCAGCACGCCCAGCGCCGCGCCCTATATCAGCGAAACCCGGATCCGCGCCGGCGACACGCTGGCCGCGGTGCTGCAGCGCCTGGAACTGGACGCGCCCAGCCTGCAGACCTTCCTGACGCATGAAGCCAGCGCCCGCAGCATCTACAAGCTGTACCCGGGCCGCTCGGTACAGGCCGCGACGGACGAGGCCGGCAACCTGATCTGGCTGCGTTACATCCACACCCCCGGCAACGAGGCGGATGGCCAGGTCGTGACGCGCATGCTGCACGTCGCGCCCGCGGGCGACAGCTACAAGGCCGAGGAAATCACCGAAAGCACCGAGCGCCAGACCCGCGTCGCCGTGGGCACGATCCGCTCGTCGCTGTTCGGCGCCACCGACGCCGCCGGCATCCCGGACTCGGTCACCATGCAAATGGCCGACATCCTCAGCGCCAAGATCGACTTCCTGCGCGACCTGCGCCAGGGCGATAAATTCCGCGTGGTCTACGAAGTGCGTTCGCACGACGGCCGCTACGCCGGCGCCGGCCGCGTGCTGGCCCTGGAATTCATCAACGGCGACAAGACCTACAACGCGGTCTGGTTCAGCCCCGACGAAAAGAGCGGTTCGTACTACGACTTCGACGGCACCAGCCTGCGCGGCGCGTTCCTGCGCACCGCCCTGAAGTTCAGCCGCATCAGCTCCACCTTCGGCATGCGCATGCATCCCATCCATAAGACCTGGACGGGACACAAGGGCGTGGACTACGCGGCGCCCTCGGGCACGCCGATCCATTCCACCGCCGATGGCACTGTGGAATTCTCCGGCTGGCAGAACGGCTACGGCAACGTCGTCATCGTCAAGCACCACGGCAAATACTCGACGCTGTACGCTCACCAGAGCCGCATCGCCGAAGGCGTCACCAAGGGCTCGAAGATCTCGCAAGGCCAGCTGCTGGGCTATGTTGGCGCCACCGGCTGGGCCACCGGCCCGCACCTGCACTACGAATTCCGCGTGGACAACCAGCCCATCGATCCGCTGTCGGTGGATCTGCCGGTCGCCCGCAGCCTGGAGCCCGCCGAAGTCCGTGCCTTCAACCAGGCCGTGGCGCCGTACAAGGCGCAGATCCAGTTGCTGACCGAATTCCAGCAGACCCTGCCCGACGCGCTGACCAACGTGGCCAGCCGCTAAAGCCGGTCGAACGCTCCCGCAAAGCGGCCCCGCAGGTTCTGCTGCGCGGCCGCTTTTTCTTTGCCGAGGCTCTCGTGAATTCCTCCGCCCCCTTGCAACACCAGGACTCGCAGCTCTACATCGGACTGATGTCGGGCACCAGCGTCGACGGCGTGGACGGCGTGCTGGTGCGCCTGGACGACGGCCAGGCGCCGGCCGTGCTGGCCAGTGCCAGCCTGCCCATGCCGGCCGACCTGCGACGCGAATTGCTGGCGCTGAATCTGTCCGGCGACGACGAGCTGGCCCGCGCCGCCCTGGCCGCGAACGGGCTCGCCCGCCTGTACGCCCAGGCCGTGGCCGCCCTGCTCCGGCAAGCCGGCGTCCAGGCCGGCGAGGTGACCGCCATCGGCGCGCATGGCCAGACCGTGCGGCACCGGCCGGACCTGGGCTATACCGTGCAGCTCAACGCCCCCGCCCTGCTGGCGGAACTGACCGGCATCGACGTGGTGGCGGATTTCCGTAGCCGCGACGTGGCGGCGGGCGGCCAGGGCGCGCCGCTGGTGCCGCCCTTCCATGCCGCCATCTTCGGTGCGCCGCAAGGCCGCGCCGTACTCAATCTGGGCGGCATCGCCAACGTGACGCTGCTTACGCCCGGACAGGCGCCCCGCGGCTTCGACACCGGACCCGCCAACGTTCTGCTGGACGGTTGGTGCCAGCGCCACCTGGGCCAGCCCTATGACGCCGACGGCCGCTGGGCCGCCAGCGGTCAGGTGCTGGCCGCGCTGCTGGAACAATTAATCGCCAGCGAGCCCTGGTTCGCCCTGCCGCCGCCCAAGTCCACCGGACGCGACCTGTTCAATATGCAATGGCTGGATGAGCGCCTGGCGGCGTTCGACGGCCCCAAGCCCGCGCCGCAAGACGTGCAGGCCACCTTGCAGCGCCTGACCGCCCGCACGGTCGCCAATGCGGTCGACGCCGCCGCGGCGGGCACGCAGGAAGTGTTCGTGTGCGGAGGCGGCGCGCGCAACCCGGGCCTGATGCGCGAGCTGGCGTATTGCTTGCAGCGCCCCGTTCGCGCCACGGATGCGCTAGGCGTGCCAGCGCAGGAAGTCGAGGCCCTGGCGTTCGCCTGGCTGGCGCAGGCGTTCGTGCAGCGCAGGCCGGCGGGCCTGCCCGCCGTCACCGGCGCGCGCGGCCCCCGTATCCTGGGCGCGCTGTATCCCGCCTGAAGCCCGTGCCCCAATGCAAAAAGCCCTTCGGCGCGCCGAAGGGCTTTTTATTTCCTGCCGGGGCGATTACACCGAGAACGAGGAACCGCAGCCGCAGGTGGTGCTGGCGTTGGGATTGCGGATGACGAACTGCGCGCCTTCCAGGTCTTCCTTGTAGTCGATCTCTGCGCCGACCAGGTACTGGAAGCTCATCGGATCGACGAGCAGTTGCACGCCAGCCTTGTCCAGCACGGTGTCGTCATCGTTCACGACTTCGTCGAAGGTGAAGCCGTACTGGAAACCCGAACAGCCTCCGCCCTGCACGAAAACGCGCAGCTTCAGTTCGGGATTGCCTTCTTCGGCCAACAGATCCTTCACCTTGGCCGCAGCCGAATCGGTAAACACCAGGGGAGCAGGCGGGGCGGCCTGCAGGTCGACGGTTTCAGTCACTGCATTCATGGTTCACTCCTGGCCGGTTCGGCCATATTTCGGTGAGCGGCAACGGCGCTCGCATGGTGTCACTATAGCTCAGGGCTTGCGCAGACTCAAAGTTCGAGCTTGACGCTTCTTGACGCCCGGACGGTATCGCCCTCCAGGACGCTGACCGTCACGCTTTCGGGGACAAATCCCTCGGGCAGCGCCAGGATGCCCTGGCTGCGCTGGTATTGATCGAACTGCAGGGCCAGGGGCGAGGTCTGCACGTTGTCGCCAGGGATGGCGACCGAGCCGGACTCGGCCTTGACCTGCATGGGCGCCAGATCCACCTTCACGGTCTCGCCCTTCAGGACGCCGGTGGCCTGGAAACGCAGTGCGCCCGAAAACGGCGCACTGCCATTACGGCCGCTGCGCATCAGCAGGACCTTGTAGCGCAGGCCGCCGCCGCTGCGATCAATCTCGACGCCGCGGATGTCCACCGAGCCCTCGGGCCCTGGCGGCAGCAATTGTTCGTAGAACGCCAGTTGATCGCGCACCCTGCCGACCTCGGCCTGGACGGTCCGCAACTGCGTTTCCAGTTCCTGGCGCGCGGCGCGTTCGATGACCAGCTCGCCATCGGCGGTGTCGAGCTGACCTTGCGTATAGCGCAGCTGCGTCGACTGTTGGCGCATCGCCTCTTCCTGGACCTCGGCCTGCCGGGCGCTGATCACTACTGCGTCCTGCGGCCGGTAGAGCTTGCGGGCGTAGAAAAAGCTGGCCGAACCGCCCAGCAGCACACCGATCAGCAAGCCCGCGAATACGCGCATCAGCCCGCCCGCAGGGCTAGGTTTGGGTGTGATGGAGGAATCAGCGGGCATAAAGAGCAGCGGCTTGCGGCCCATGGCCGCAAGCCTGCAAACATCAAGGCAGGATCGCGACCTGATCCAGGCCGGTCGATTCAGGGATGCCGAACATCAGGTTCATGTTCTGGACGGCCTGACCGGCGGCGCCCTTGACCAGGTTGTCCTGGACCACCAGGACGATCAGCTGGTCGCCATTGCCGGGGCGGCTGAGCGCGATGCGCAGGTTGTTCGAGGCGCGCACCGAACGGGTTTCCGGCAGGCTGCCGGCAGGCATCACATCGACGAAGGGTTCGTCGGCGTAGCGCTGTTCGAACAGGGCCTGGAAGTCGGTATCGCGGGCCTCGGGCAGGATGCGGGCGTAGATCGTGGAGAACATGCCGCGGATCATCGGCACGAGATGAGGCACAAAGGTCAGGCCGACCTTGCCGCCGGCGATCTTTTCCAGTTGCGCGACGATTTCGGGGTGGTGGCGGTGGCCGGCCACGCCGTAGGCCTTGAAGTTGTCGGAGGCTTCGGAGAACAGCGAGCCCACTTCGGCCTTGCGGCCGGCGCCCGACACGCCCGACTTGCAGTCGGCGATCAGGGTTTGCGCGTCGACCAGCTTCTTGCCGCCTTCCAGCAGCGGCGCCAGGCCCAGCAGCACGGTGGTGGGATAGCAGCCGGGGTTACCGATGACGCGGGCCTTGGAGATGGCCTCGCGGTTCAGTTCCACCAGGCCATACTGGGACTCGGCCAGGATGTCCGGGCAGGTATGGGGAATCTTGTACCAGCGTTCGAAGGTGGGGATGTCTTGCAGGCGGAAGTCCGCGGCCAGGTCGATGACGCGGGTGCCCGCGGCGATCAGTTCCTGGGCCTGGGCCATGGCCACGCCGTGGGGCGTCGCGAAGAACACGACGTCGCAATCCGTCAGCGAGGCCTTTTCCGGCGCCGAGAACGCGAGGTTCACGCGGCCGCGCAGGTTGGGATACATGTCAGCCACCGGCAGCCCGTCTTCCTTGCGGGACGTGATGGCGGTCAACTCCACATTGGGATGCTGCGACAGCAAGCGCAGCAGCTCGACGCCGGTGTAACCGGTGCCGCCGACGATACCAACCTTGATGCGGGTGTTCGATGCTTGGGCCATGATGTGTGCTCTTCGTAGAACGAGGATCGATTGTATCGCTCGGGAAAGCGGGTGTTGCGGCTAAGAGCCCGAAATGGCACCGCAGTCCTTCTTTCCGACCGGACGGAATGCGCGGAGTTCCGCGCGCGGCGCGCAGCAACCGGGCAGCGCCGGCGCTGGAACCAAAGGTGCGAAAAAAAGCCCGCCGAAGCGGGCTTTTTGAGCAGCGTATTAACGCTTGCTGAACTGCTTGCGCCGACGTGCCTTGCGGAAGCCGACCTTCTTGCGTTCGACTTCGCGGGCATCGCGGGTGACAAAACCAGCTTGCGACAGTGCGGGCTTCAGGGTCGCGTCGTAGTCGATCAGGGCACGCGTGATGCCGTGACGGACTGCGCCGGCCTGGCCGGTTTCACCGCCGCCGTGCACGTTGACCTTGATGTCGAACGATTCCAGGTGGCCGGTCAGTTCCAGCGGCTGGCGCACGATCATGCGGCCAGTTTCGCGGGCGAAGAAATCGTCGACGGGCTTGCCGTTGACAACGATCTTACCCGTGCCCTTCTTGATGAAAACGCGAGCCACCGAGGTTTTGCGACGGCCGGTTCCGTAATTCCAGTTACCGATCATGGCGTTTCCTTAGATATCCAGCGTCTTGGGCTGCTGGGCGGTGTGCGGGTGCTCGGCACCGGCGTACACCTTCAGTTTCTTGATCATGGCGTAGCCCAGAGGACCCTTGGGCAGCATGCCCTTGACAGCCTTCTGAATGGCGCGGCCGGGAAAACGCTCTTGCATTTTCTCGAAGTTCGTTTCACGGATACCGCCCGGGTACGTCGTGTGGCGGAAGTACTTCTTGTCCTTCGCCTTGGCGCCCGTAACAACGATATCGGCAGCGTTGACGATGACGATGTAGTCACCGGTATCAACGTGCGGCGTGAATTCAGGTTTGTGCTTGCCACGCAGACGACGTGCGACTTCGCTGGCCACACGACCGAGGACTTTGCCCTTGGCGTCGATCACAAACCAGTCACGTTGGACTTCATGCGGCTTGGCCACAAAGGTCTTCATGATGGTTCCTAAGAATAAAAATTTCCCTGGCTGGACCATCCAGCCAGTTCCTTTCCCCGAACTGGGCCGAAATTGCGGAAAAACCTATTGGGTTTCCAGCAGACTTCAGCCGATATCAGCGTCCCGCCTAAGCGTTATTACCCGCCCGTGCAATAGCCAAAACGAGGGAAAGCCTGCGATTCTAACACAGCTGCTCAAAAAGTGGGCAACTGATTGGCCGCAGGAAATGAAGAGGCGGCGCCCCAAGGCGCCGCCCAGCCATGCCAATAACAGGGGACGCAACCCCGCCTGCCCGCCGGTCAGGCGCCCAGATAGGCTTCCAGCACGCGGGGATGACCCAACAGTTCGCGGCCGGTGCCGGTCAGCGCCATGGCGCCATTTTCCAGCACATAGCCGTGCTGGGCGATCTTGAGCGCCTGGCGCACGTTCTGCTCGACCAGGAACAGGGTCAGGCCGTCGGCGTTGATCGCGCGCAGCGAACGGAAGATCTCCTGCACCACGATGGGCGCCAGGCCCATCGAGGGCTCATCCAGCAGCAGCAGGCGCGGCTTGGCCATCAGGGCCCGGCCGATCGCCAGCATCTGTTGCTCGCCGCCGGACAGGTTGCCGGCGATGCCAGTGATCCGTTCCTTCAGGCGCGGGAACAGGTTGAACACGTATTCCAGGTCCGAGTCGACGTTCTTGAGGCCGCGGCGGTAGGCGCCCAGCTCCAGGTTTTCGAGCACGGTCATGGTGGTGAGGATGGCCCGCCCTTCCGGCACCTGGACGATGCCGCGCGCCACCAGTTGGTGCGGCGCCAGGTTGGTGATGTCCTCGCCTTCGAAGGTGATCTTGCCGCGCGCCTTGGGCAACAGGCCCGACAGCGCCAGCAGCGTGGTCGATTTGCCGGCGCCGTTGGCGCCGACCAGGGCGGTGATTTCCTTGGCGTTCAGGTCCAGGTCGATGCCGCGGACGGCTTCGATGTGGCCGTAATTGACCTCGAGTCCGCGGACTTCCAGCATGACGCTCATTGTGCGGCCTCCGCTTGTTCGGTGTCTTCGTCGTCTTCGCGGCCCAGATAGGCTTCGATGACCTGTTCGTTGTTGCGGATCTCGTCGGGTCCGCCGCAAGCGATGATCTTGCCGAAGTTCAGCACCGCGATGCGTTCGCACAGGCCCATGACGAAGCGCATGTCGTGCTCGATCATCAGGATGGTGTAGCCGCGGTCGCGGATGGCCAGGATCTCGCGCATGAGTTCGGCGCGTTCGCCGGTGTTCATGCCCGCGACCGGCTCGTCCAGCAGCAGCAGCTTGGGCTCTGTGGCCAGCGCGCGCGCCAGCTCCAGGCGGCGCTGCTCGCCGTAGGACAGGTTGTCGGCCAGGTCGTTGGCCTTGTGATCCAGGCGCATCCAGGTGAGCAACTCGTGCGCACGCTCGCGGGCGCGCTTTTCGTGCTCGCGGTAGCCCGGCAGGCCCAGCAGCAGGCTGGGGAAGCCATAGTTCATATGGCGATAGGCGCCGACCACCACGTTTTCCAGCAGCGTCATCTCTTTGAAGAGACGGATGTTCTGGAACGTGCGGGCGATGCCCATGCGCGTGATGCGGTGCGGCTTCTTGTCCAGGACGCTCTGGCCGTTGAACGTGATGGTGCCGCCGCTGGGCGGCAACAGGCCGGTGATGAGGTTGAACACCGTGGTCTTGCCGGCGCCGTTGGGGCCGATCAAGCCGAAGATGGCGCCTTCGGGCACGGACAGGCTGACGTCATGCAACACATGCAGGCCGCCGAAGCTCTTGGAGACGGAAGAAAGCTCAAGCATGGCGCTTGCCTCCCTGGCGTCCTTGGCGCATCCAGCGCTTGAAGCGCGCCGGATCCCAGATGCCTTGCGGCAGGAACAACACAATCACCACCAGAATCACTCCGTTCGCGACCAGGCGCAGATCGGCAAAACCGCGCAGCATTTCGGGCAGCACGGTAATGATGAAGCTGCCCAGCACGGGACCGGCCAGGCCGCCGATGCCGCCCAGGATCGCCATGGTCAGGATTTCCACGCCACGGTCGAAACCGTATTCGTTGGGACCGATGAAGAAGGTCAGGTGCGCATTCAAGGCGCCGGCCAGGCCCGCGATCATCGCGCCGGCCACGAAGGCCAGCATCTTGTTGGCGCGCACGTCGATGCCCATCAGGCCGGCCGCGGTTTCGTCGCCGCGGATGGCGTCGAACGAACGCCCGATCTTGGAGGCGCGCACGCGCCACAGCACGAACAGCACAATGACCACGGCCAACACCACGTGCCACCACTGCGTCAGCTGCGGGATGCCATTGAGGCCCAGCGCGCCGCCGGTGATGGATTCGGTGTTGAGGATGGTCACGCGGACCACTTCGCCAAAGCCCAGCGTGGCCATGGCGAGGTAGACCCCGGACAGCCGCAAGGTCGGCAAGCCGATCAGGGCGGCCACCAGCGCGGGCGCCGCCATGCCGCCGGCGAGCGCGACCGAGAACGGCGCGTCATAGTTCATGGTGAGCAGCGCGGCGGTGTACGCCCCGATGCCCATGAAGGCTGCGTTGGCCATGGCCAGCATGCCGCAAGCCAGGGTCAGCCAGATGGAGAGGGCCAGCAAGGCGTTGGTGCCCAGCGTGAGCACCAGGTTGCCGTAGATGGCCCAGAAGTTTTCGAATCCGCTCATTCTTTAAGCCTTGCGTTGAACCACTTTGCCGAACAGACCTTGCGGGCGCACCAGCAGGATCAGGAACAGCAGGCCGAAAGCCACCGCATCGCGCATGGTGGAGCCGATGTAGGCCACCGACAGCACCTCGGCGAAGCCCAGGAACAGGCCGCCCAGCATGGCGCCGCGGATGTCGCCCATGCCGCCCAGGATGATGACCGCGATGCCCTTGTGCAGCATCGGCTGGCCCATCAGGGGGAACAGCGCATTGGAGTACAGGCCGATCAGCACGCCGGCCACGCCGCCCAGGGCAGCCGCGGCAAACGAGGTGGTGACGAACAGCTTTTCGACGTTGATGCCCAGCAGCCAGGCGGCCTTGGGCGATTCGGCGATGGCGCGCAGGGCGCGACCGAATTGCGTGCGGCGCATGACGTACATCAGCACGGCCATCAGCGCGAAAGACAGGAAGATGATGCCCAGCTCGATCACGGTCAGGTGCAGACCGGCGACCTCGATCACTTCCTCGGGCACGGTGCCGTGCGGGAAGCGCAGGTTGCTGGCGCCGAAGATGCTCTGGGCGCCGTTGTTCAGGATGATGCCTACGCCAATGGTGGCGATCATGGGGATCAGGTGGGGCGCGTTGCGCTTGCGCAGCGGCTTGAGCACCAGGTAGTCGATGATGACCCCGGTGAAGCCGGCGACGAAGAACGCGGCCATCAGCCCGGCCCACAGGGGCAGGCTGAATTGCTGCACGACGAACAGTGCCGCGTAGGCGCCAACCATGAAGACGGCGCCATGCGCCAGGTTGATCACCCCGAGCACGCCGAAGATCAGCGTGAAGCCCAGCGCGAACAGTGCATACACACAGCCCAGCGACAAGGCATTGACGAATTGTTGTTCGAACATGATGGGACTTTCCAAAGCTGTGAGGGCCCCATGCAGCGCCCACTGCATGGCCTTGAGCCTCCCGGCGGGGAGGCATTTTTTCTAGGGTGACGGCCCTGCGATAAAAAGCGCCTTGCGGACAGCCGCGCCGTCCGCAAGGCGCATCCCCCCGCGCGGGGATGCGTAGCGCTTACTTCTCGATGACGTACTTGCCGTCCTTCGTCACGCTGACGATGGGGGCTTGGTCGGCGTCGTAACCGGCCGGCTTGCCGGCGCGGTCATTGGCCTGGCGGAACTTGAACGGGCCGGTAGCGCCGGTCCAGGTCACGGAGGGCAGCGCGTCGCGCAGGGCCGTGCGATCCTTGGGCAGATCGCCAGAGAGCTTGACGTTCTTCAGCGCCTGGGCGGCGATGTACATGGCGTCATACGACTGGGCCGCGAACTGGTCGGGCGCGCCGTTGAACTTGGCCTTGTAGGCGTCGATGAACTTGACGTTCTCGGCCGCCTTGTTCTCGATCGACCACGGGCTGCCGATCCACAGATTGTTCGACGCGCCACCGGGGGCCAGGTCGAAAATCTTGACCGAGTTCATGCCATTGCCGCCGATGACGGGCACATTCAGGCCCAGTTGACGGGCCTGCACCATGATCGGAGCGCCTTCGGCCAACAGTGCGGACAGCACGATGGCGTCGGGGTTGGTGCCCTTGATCTTGGTCAGCTGGGCCTTGAAGTCCACGTCGCCCTTGGCGAACGTTTCGGTCGTGGTGACCGGGATCTTCTGGTCTTCCAGGGCCTTCTTGAAGTTGTCGTAGCCGCTCTTGGTGAAGACGTCGTCGTTGCCGTAGAGCACCGCCACGTTCTTCAGGCCGGTCTTGGCCTTGACGGTGGAGATGGTGGCCGGCAGCACGTCGGCTTCGGTAACCGAGTTGCGGAACACGTAGTTGCCGATGGAGGTGATGCCGTCGGCGGTGTTGGAGGTGCCGAAGGCGACCGTCTTGGCAGCCTGGGCGATCGGGTCGGCGGCCTGGGCCGAGTTCGACAGCGTCGGGCCGAAGACCATCAGGACGTTGTCCTTGAAGATCAGTTTCTTGAAGACGTTGATCGCTTCTTCTTTCTTGCCTTGTTCGTCCTCGACCACGAGCACGATCTTGTTGCCGTTGATACCGCCGGCGGCGTTGATTTCATCAGCGGCCAGCTGGAAACCGTTGCGGATCGACACGCCGTACTGGGCGGCGCCGCCCGACAGGGCTTCGGCCACGCCGATCTTGATGTCGGCCGCATGGGCAGCCGGGACGATACCGGCAGCGATCAGCGCGGCCAGCAGCTTCTTGGTCTTGGATTGCATGGTTGTTACCACCTTAAAGTCTGTCTCGGAATATTGGTATCCGGGCTGATGTAATCCTGCCGGATTGACGTCGGATGGCGCCTAAAGGCGTCATGTTTGCGCGTCAAGACCCGGGATATTACTCCTTTGTATCAGGCGGCTACTCGAACGCCATTCAACAAAAGCCTACAAACCGCCCATTTTTTTGTAAAAAACGTGTGGTTACTAGCAAAAACCCTAACACTCGCCGAATGTTATTCGGCAGGCGTAAGTGTCCTACGTTCTGGCCGATAACGCTACGCCCAAGTACTGGTCGTAGGCGCTTTCGGTCAGGCGGAACCATGGCATTTCGCTGTCGCGAAAACCCATGTAACTATCGTGCATCGCCTTGAATCTGGGGTCTTTAGCGCCCAAGTCCTTATAGACCTGCTGCGTGGCCTCGAACGCCAGGTCCATGATGGACCTCGGGAATGTCCGGATTTGGGCGCCGTTTGCGGTCAATTGGGCCAGCGCGGCCGCGTTGCGGGCGTCATAGCGGGCGATGGTGGCGGCGTGTGCGGCCTGGGCAGCGGCGTCGACCACGGCCTGGTAGTTCTTGGGGAGCGCGTTCCAGGCCTCGTCATTGATATAGAGCGACAGCTGCTCGCCGGGCGCCCACCAGCCGGGTGCGTAGTAATACTTAGCAACCTTATTCAGCCCGAGCTTGTCGTCATCGTAGGGACCCGCGCCCGCCACCGCCTGCAGACCGTCTTTCTCGAAGGCTTCGGCCAGCTTGGCGGGATCGGCCTGCTGCGGCGCCACGCCCAGCTTGGCCAGCACGTCGCCGGCCAGGCCGCCGACGCGCATTTTCAGGTCTTTCAGGTCGCCCGCACGCTTGATTTCCTTGGTGTACCAACCACCCATCTGGGCGCCGGTATTGCCCAGCGGAAAGTTGATGATTTTTTCGGGCTTGAAGAGTTCGCGGGTCAGCCGCAGGCCACCGCCCTCGTTCATCCAGGCATTCATCTGCCTGGCGTTCAGCCCGAAGGGCACGGCGGCGTCGAAGCAGAAGACGGGGTTCTTGGCGTAGTAGGCGCGGGACGACGCGTGACCGCACTCCACCTTCTTGGTGGATACCGCTTCCATCAGGTCCGCGGCGGGCACGATCTCGCCTTCGGGAAAGTGGCGGATGTTGAATTTGCCGCCAGTGGCTTCCGAGACGAACTTGCAGAAGCTTTCGCCGGCGCCGATGCGCAGATCCAGGATGCTGGGGAAGCCGGACGACAGGCGCCAGCTCAATGACGGCATGTCCTGCGCGAACGCGGGCGCGCTGACGGCGGCTCCGGTAGCGACGGCGCCGAGACCGGCGTGCTTCAAGAACGAACGTCGTTGCATCTCTTTGCTCCTTTACAGCAACACCTGGGACATCAAGCGATACCCGGCGGATATTACACGCTGATATCGGCCTGCCTGGCCACACTATCAGGTAAGGGATTGCAAAGACCGGAACGACTGCGGGGATCTCAAGGCAGCCGCGGCGCATGGCGCCGCGGCTGCATCCGAGAGATCAGGTTCCGGCAATGGCCATCTGTTCGATCAGGATCGAACCGGTGGTCTTGGTGCCGCGCGAAATCGTGTCGGCGCCGATTGCCACGATCTGCTTGAACATGTCGGCCAGATTGCCGGCAATGGTGATTTCCTGCACCGCGTGCTGGATCTGGCCGTTTTCCACCCAGTAGCCGAACGCGCCGCGCGAGTAGTCACCGGTGACGTAGTTGACGCCCTGCCCGATCAGTTCGGTGACGAGAAAGCCCGTGCCCATCTTCTTGAGCATGGCTTCGAAGTCGTCGCCGCGGCGGGTGCGGGTGGAGCTGAACACCAGGTTGTGCGAGCCGCCGGCATTGCCGGTGGTGACCATGCCCAGTTTGCGGGCGGTGTAGGAAGACAGGAAGTAGCCTTCCAGCACCCCGGCCGACACCACGTTGCGGCGACGCGTGCGCACGCCTTCGTCGTCGAAGGGCGAGCTGCCCATGGCGCCGCGGATGTGCGGGTCTTCGGTGAGGTTGATGTGGTCAGGGAAGATGGGCTTGCCCAACGCGTCCAGCAGGAAGCTGGCCTTGCGATACAGCGCGCCGCCGTTGGCGGCCTGGGTCAGCGCGCCCACCAGCCCCAGCGCCAACGGCGCTTCGAACAGGACCGGGAACTTGCCGGTGCGGATGCGGCGGGCCGACAGGCGCGACAGCGTGCGCTCGGCGGCGTAGCGGCCGATGGCTTCGGGCGATGCCAGCTTGGCCGGATCGCGCTCGGAGCTGTACCAGTAGTCGCGCTGCATGCCGTTGCCACGGCCGGCGATGGGCGCGACCGACAGGCTGTGGCGGGAGTACGGATAGCCGCCCAGGAAACCGCGCGTGTTGCCCATCACGAATTGGCCTTCGTAGGTGCCCACGGTGGCGCCATCGGTATTGGTGATGCGCGCATCGACCTCGCGGGCGGCGCGCTCGGCGCGCAGCGCCAGCTCGGCGGCCTCTTCGGTGGACACGCTCCAGGCACGGTGCAGGTCCAGGTCGGGGAATTCGGTGGCCAGCTGGTCGGCGTCGGGCAGGCCGGCGGCCGGATCGGCGGCGGTGTGGCGCGCGATATGCCAGGCGGCTTCGACTGTCTGGCGCAGCGCGGCTTCGGAAAAGTCGGAGGTGGAGGCGGAACCGCGGCTCTGGCCGGCGTAGACCGTCAGGTCCAGGGAGCGGTCGCGGGTCTGTTCGACGGTTTCGATGTCGTTCTTGCGTACGGACACCGACAGGCCCAGGCTTTCCGAGACTTCCGCCGCGGCGTCGGAGGCGCCGATCTGGCGCGCATAGGCGAGGGTTTGTTCGACGAGTTCGGAAAAACGCGCGTGATTCGCCGCCAGCGGCAAGGATGAGGAGGTTTTAACCATTGCAGTCCAATTTGCAGAGACGGTTATCATAGCCAAGTCTGTCATTGCGCAGTTTTCCATGAATTCCCATACTGAAGAAGAATCCGTCGACGACGGTTACGACGAGAACGGCTACGACCGTCCCAGCAAGTCCCAGGTCAAGCGCGAAATGCACGCCCTGCTGGACCTGGGCAAGCAGCTGATCGAACTGTCCCCTGAACGCCTCAAGCAATTACCCCTGGCGGAACGCCTCTATGAGGCCATCCGTACGGCGCAGCGCACCACCGGGCGCGAGGGCAAGCGGCGCCAGGTTCACTTCGTGGGCAAGCTGATGCGCGACGCGCCGGCCGACGAGATCCGCACCCAGCTCGACATCTGGGAAAACGGCTCGCGCGAGGAAACCGCCGCCATGCACCGGCTGGAAACGCTGCGCGACCGCCTGCTGGACGACGACGAGGCCTTGACCAAGTTGCTCAACAGCAATCCGCAAGCCGACGTCCAGCAACTGCGCGCACTGATCCGCGCCGCCCGCAAGGAAAAGCAGGCCAACGCCGCCCTGCTGCAAGGCCAGGAGCCGCAAAAAAAGCACTACCGCGCGCTGTTCCAGGCCCTGAAGACCCTCACCCTTTGATTTTCACCGTCCGCCGTCCATGAACGCTCCGACCGACCTACTCGATTGCATCGAAATCGAAACCGCCCCCAATCCCACGCATGCCGTGATCTGGCTGCACGGCCTGGGCGCCGACGGCAACGACTTCGCGCCCATCGTGCCGGAGCTGGACCTGCCGGCCGGCGCTTCGGTGCGCTTCGTGTTCCCGAACGCGCCGGTGCAGCGCGTGACGATCAATAACGGCATGGCGATGCGCTCCTGGTACGACATCCTGGTCATGGACCTGGTGCGCGTCGAGGACGCCCACGGCATCCGCGCCTCGGAAGCCGCCATCCACAAGCTGATCGCGCGCGAGAACGCCCGCGGCATTCCTACTTCCAGGATCGTGCTGGCGGGCTTTTCGCAGGGCTGCGCCATGACCCTGCATACCGGCATCCGCCTGCCGGAAAAGCTGGCGGGCATGATGGGTTTGTCGGGCTACCTGCCGCTACTGGATACGGCCGAGGCCGAGCGCCACGGCGCCAACCAGGACACGCCCATCTTCCTGGCCCACGGCCAGTACGATCCGGTGGTGTCGCTGCCGCGCGCCCAGGCCTCGCTGGCCGAACTGCAGCGGCTGGGCTACGACGTGCAATGGCACACCTACCCGATGCCGCACTCGGTTTGCGCCGAGGAAGTGGCCGACGTCTCCAAGTTCTTGAACCAAGTCCTGGTCTGAAAACCACGCAGGGCCGCGCGCGGCGGCCCTGATCCCGGCGGATGGGCGCTGCGCGCCCTGCCGGTCCATCGCAGGCCCTGGCGGCCTGCGATTTCATTTTGTATACCAATTGGCATTCCAGCCTGAATTTTTAGCGGGCTGAGCTTCTCTCGTCCATAGAGAAAAACGCCAACTGCAAAATGCTTGTCGCCTCTTTCTATTGAATATAGTATTCGATCCAAGCCTTACCGGCCCGGGCGACCAGTTCGGGCTTCCCTGTTGTTGTTGTCGATCCATTCCATTGGCCGTGTTGCGCCGGGTTTCGGCGTGGCATTCAAGACGCAGGAGAAAGTCCCGTGAAATCCTTGCCATCGCCCCGTCTGGCGGCTGCGGCGCTGCTCGCGCTGCTCGCCCCCCTGGCCGCCCAGGCCGAAGCCCTCAATCCCCCCGTGAAGGTCCGCTACGAAGAAGTGGTGCGGTCCATTCTTTACGTGCCGAAATACGTGGCCCTGTCGCAGGGCTACTTCAAGGACGCCGGCCTGGACGTGTCCATGAAGACTTCGCAGGGCACGGACAAGGGCATGACCGCCCTGCTGTCCGGCAGCGCCGACATCGTGCTGATCGGCCCCGAGGCGTCCATCTATGTCCACAACAGCGAATCGCCGGTCAAACCCAAGATCTTCGCCGGACTGACCGCCACCGACGGCTTCTTCCTGCTGGCGCGCAAGCCGGTGGAGAAGTTCGACTGGTCCATGCTCAAAGGCAAGGAGGTCATCGGCTTCCGGCCCGGGTCCAATCCCATCGTGTTCCTGGAAACGGCGCTGCGCAAGCATGGCGTGGATCCGCAAAAGGACGTGAAGCTGCTGAACAACATCGGCATCCCGGCGCGCGCCGGGGCATGGATGGCCGGCCAGGGCGAATACGGCATCTTTCTTGAACCCGAGGCCGGCGAACTGGTGCGCAACGGCAAGGGCTACATCGTCGCCTCGGTGGGTCATGAAGTCGGCCAGGTGGACTACACCGTATTCACGGCCACCGACAAATACATCCGCGACAACCCCAAGGTCATCCAGGCCTGGACCAATGTGGTGGCGCGGGCCGAAAAGTATGTGAAAGACACGCCCGCCGCCACGCTGACGCCGCAGATCATGACTTACTTCCCCGGCATGGACCAGGCCGCGGTGACCGAAGCCATCGAGCGCTACAAGCAATACCAGATCTGGAAGACCACGCCGCTGGTGACGGCCGAGGCCATGAACCAGCTGCAGGACATGCTGATCGCCAGCGCGGTCATGAAGGACAACGCCCGCGTCAAATATGAGGACGTGGTGGTGACCGACTTCGCCAAGAAGGCCCAATGATGGGCGCCGTCATCCACAACCTGAAGCCGGATCCCGCCACGGCCAAGATCGAACTGCGCGAGGTCTGTCTTTCCTACTTCACCCAGGAAGGCGAGACCGAGGCGCTGGCCAACGTGTCGTTCACGCTGGCGGCGGGCGAATTCGTCAGCCTGATCGGGCAAAGCGGCTGCGGCAAGAGCACGCTGCTGTCCCTGATCGCCGGGCTGATTCCACCCACCTCGGGCGCGGTGATGATAGACGGCCAGGCCGTGACCAAGCCCAATCCGCGTATCGGCTACATGCTGCAGCAGGACTACCTGTTCGAGTGGCGCACCATCCTGGACAACGTCATGCTGGGCGCGGAAATCCAGGGCCGCCGCGACGCGCGCAGCGAGGCGCGAGCCGTGCACCTGCTGGAAAAATGCGGGCTGGGCGCCTTCCTGTCGCACACGCCGCGCCAGCTGTCGGGCGGCATGCGGCAGCGCGCCGCGCTGGCCCGCACCCTGGTCACCGAGCCCGATGTGATCCTGCTGGACGAGCCCTTCTCCGCGCTGGATTCGCAGACGCGGCTGGCGATCTCCGATGAAGTGGTGGACATCCTGCGGCGCGAAGGCAAGACCGTGGTGCTGGTCACGCACGACATCGGCGAAGCCATCGCCATGACGGACCGCGTCATCGTGCTGTCGCGCCGGCCCGGCCGCCTGAAGAGCCAGTACCGCATCCACTATGGCGACGGGACCCGGCCGACGCCGTTCCAAGCGCGCTCGCGGCCTGAATTCAATACCTACTTCAAACAGCTGTGGGACGAGCTGGACGTCCACGTGGAGGGTTGACCCATGAACGCGCCCGTCGCCAATACCGTTCCGCTGCGCGCCGTACGCGCACCCAGCGAGAAATACCTGAACTACCTGCAACGCGACCGCGCGCGGCGCAGGCATATCCGCATTGCGCAGGCGCTGCTACTGGCGGTCTTCCTGTGCGCCTGGGAAATCCTGCCGCGCATGCATATCCTCAACCCGCTCCTGACCAGCTATCCCAGCGCGCTGTGGCCGACGTTTATCGAGCTCTGGAACAACGGCCAACTGGGCAAGCACATCATGACCACGCTGAGCGCCACGCTGGTGGGCTTCGGCCTGAGCATGGCGATCGGCATCGTGGTGGCCGCCGCACTGTGGTGGTCGGACTTCCTCTACAAGGTGCTGGACCCCTTTCTGGTGGTGGCCAATGCCATGCCCAAGATCGCCTTCGTGCCGATCTTCTATCTTTGGCTGGGTTCGGACTACGCGGTGTACGGCATGGCCGTGGCGATCGCGGTATTCGTGACCATCATGGTGATCTATGCGGGCTTTCGCGGCATAGACCTGAACAAGGTCAAGCTGGCCCATACCTTCGGCGCCAGCCGCTGGCAGGTGCTGACCAAGGTGGTGCTGCCGGGCAGCGTGCCCACGCTGATCGCGGCCGTGAAGATGAACATCGGCCTGGCGCTGGTGGGGGTGATCGTGGGCGAGTTCCAGTCTGCGGATTCCGGCCTGGGCTTTCTCATCATGAACGGCAGCCAGGTGTTCAAGCTGAACATCGTCATGACCGCCATCGCCATACTGGCCCTGATCTCCAGCGTGATGTACCTGATCGTCTACCGCATCGAAGCCGCCATCGCGCGGCGCTACGGATAAGGAGCCGCCATGGAATTCCCGCAATGGGTGCAGGACCGCGTGATCGCCCGCCAGGGCCGCCTGCACCCCTATGACGAACTGCCGGCCGCGCGCCTGGCGGTGGTGGTGGTGGACATGCAGCAGTATTTCACCCTGCCCGGCTACCAGGGCGAATGCGCACCGGCGCGCGAGATCATCGCGCCCATCAACCGCCTGTGCGACGCAGTGCGCGCCGCGGGCGGCACCATCGTCTGGGTGCAGACCGCCTCTGACAATGCCGACTTGTTCTGGTCGCACCACCACCGCGTGATGCTGACGCCGGAGCGCAGCGCCCGGCGCCTGGAAACGCTGCGCCGCGACGCGCCCGGCTATGCACTGCACCCGGACTTGCATGCGCAAGACAGCGATCTGCGGGTGACCAAGCGCTTCTACAGTGCGATGGCGCCAGGCTCTTCCGAACTGGAGCCGCTCTTGCGCGGGCGCGGCGTGGATACACTGCTGATCGCCGGCACGGTCACCAACGTGTGCTGCGAATCCACCGCCCGCGATGCCATGATGCGCGACTTCCGCACCATCATGGTGGACGACGCGCTGGCCGCGGTCACGCCGGCCGAGCACGAGCACGCGCTGCACGGCTGGATGCTGTTCTTCGGCGACGTGCTGTCGGTGGACGAATCGATCGCGCGGCTCAAGCCCGCCCAGACGGTCCGGAAGACCGCCTGAACGAGCCTGATATCAGGCCAGGTCCAGCCACACCCGGCGCATGGTCGGGTCTTCCGGATCCGCGTCGTTGGTGAAGCCCAGGCTGGTCATCAGCGCCAGCATGGGCCGGTTGGTCGACAGCACCAGGCCGTCGATGTATTCCAGCCCCTGCTCGCGCGCCGCATCGATCAGCGCCGTCATGAGCTGGCGGCCCAGGCCGCGCCGCTGCCAGTCGTCGCCGATCACCAGGGCGTATTCCGCCCCCCGGCCGTCCGGATTGCGCAGGTAATGCGCGAAACCCACCAGCACCTCTCGCGGATGGCCGCGGTTGGCCGGGTTCGGCACCTGCGTGGCGGCCACCAGGGCCAGCTCGCGGTGGTAGTCCACCTGCGTGTAGCGCGACACCATGCGCGGCGTCAGCTCGCGCATCATGGAGACGAAGCGCATGTAGCGCGAACGCTCGGACAGGCCGCGGATGAACTCCTGCAGCGGGTCGGCGTCCTCGGGACGGATGGGACGCAGCACCCAGGGAATGCCGTCCGCGAAGCGCCGCACCTGCACCAGCCGCGCCGGATACGGGTGGATCGCCATGTGCGGATAGCCGGCAGTTTGCGGGGTTGCGCAACCCGGCTTCTCGGTCAGCGTCATGCGCAGTCCGCCGGCGCGCAGATGCGTTTCGCCGGCATATAGCGGGTCGATGTCCAGGGACTCGATATCGGGCAGTTCCGACACCAGCTCGGACACCAGCACCACCGCCTGCTGCAAGGCCTCGGCGGCCATGTGGCCGATGCGCGGCGCCAGCACGCGGCGCCATAGCCGGCTGCGCTCGATCAGCTGGCGGGCCAGGAAGCCGTTGAGCGGCGGCAAATCGACGCCGCGGTCGGACTGGGACAACACAGCGTCGGGACCGCCCGCGCCGAAACGGATGACCGGGCCGAACTGCGGATCGCGCCGCACCCGGATCGCCATGGGGCGGGATTCCGGCTCGGCGGCCGCCACGTCCATCGGCGTGTCGCGCAGCGGCACGTAGAACAGGGCCAGCAGGCTGCGGATTTCGGAAGTATTGAGCTCGCGCCGGCACTCGGCGCGCACGCGCGCCAGGATCTCGCGCGCGGCCGTCAGGTCCGGCACGTGGGTGGCCGGTTCCGGCGGCTGCGTCTGCAGCAGCAGTTGCTGGTTGTAGTGATGGGTCGCCAGCACGCCGAAAGCGTCCGCGGCCGATTCGGGCGTGCGGAACGCCGAGGTGCCCGCGTCGTCCAGCATGCGCCGCAGCGGCCGCATGCCGGCGTCGCCCATGAAACAGGTCACCACCGGCTTTTTCGCCTTGGGCGCGATCTGCGCCAGCTCGCGCGCCACCGCCGGCATGTCCGCCAGCGCGTCGGGCGCCAGCAGCACCAGCACGCCGTCCACACCAGCGTCATCCAGCACCGCGTCCAACATGGCGCGGATGCGCTCCGGCGTCAGCGGCGTGAAGGTGATGACGGGATTCGCCGTGGCCGCGTCCGGCTCAAGCATGGCCACCAGCGCGCGCTGGGTCGCCGGTGCGAGTTCGGCGCGTAGCACGGCGGCGTCGGGGCCGATCAGGTCCATTGCCAGTTGCGGAGGCCCGCTGCCGTTGGAGATCAGCGCCACGCGCCGGCCCTTGGGGCGGCGCGTATAGCCCAGCACCTTGACCGCCGAGAACAGCTGCACGAAGTAGCGCACACGGACCGCGCCCGCGCGGCGCAGGGCCGCGTCGAAGATGGCGTCGGCGCTATCGGTGTCGGCGCGCCCCGCCTTCAGCACGATCACGGGCTTGACCGAGGCCGCGGCGCGCAAGGTGCTCATGAACTCGCGGGCCGGACCCACGTCTTCCAGATAGAGCACGATGCTGTCCGTGCGCGGATCGCTGGCCAGGTAGTCCAGCACCTTGGACAGGCCCACCACCGCCTCGTCGCCCAGCGACACGGCGGTGGAAAAGCCGATGTGCACGTCCTCGGCCCAATCCATGACCGCGGCCATGATGGAGCGCGACTGCGCCAGCAGCGCCACGCGGCCGGCGCGCGCCAGCACCGGGTGCTGGCTCAGGTTCAGGCCGGCGTGCGGCCGTTGGGCGCCGAAAGAGCGCGGACCCAGCAGTTCGCAGCGGTTCTCCTCGGCCCAGGCGCGGCACAGCGCCAGCGTGCCGCGCGGATAGGGATCCGGAAGTTCATGCGGCAGCAGAATCACCGAGCGCGGCGCCAGAGGCGACAGCCGCCGCAGCGTTTCCGGCAGGACCGCCGGCGACACGCAAACCAGGGCCAGATCAGGCCGCTCGCCCGGGGCCAGGCCTTGCAGCGTGTCCGGCAGATCCGGCGCGGCGCCGACTTCGCAGGCAACCACCGTGGTCTTGCCCTTGAGCGTGGGCGGCAGCGAAGCCGCCGCCGGCAGCGGCCGGTCAGCGACGATCACCAGCGAGGCGGGCTCGAACATCGGGGCGAGAGCGTGTCGCAACATGGTGTTAGCAGGCCCTAATCTAAAATACCCTTCATCGTAACAAGACAACCCCGCCCTACGTTTGACTTGGGCCCAGCCTGACGCCGATTTGTGGCGCCGCAGCCGCTATCATTGCCACCTATGACTTCCAACGCCTCTACCCCCATTCGTACCCGTTTCGCGCCTTCGCCCACGGGTTTCCTGCATCTGGGCGGCGCACGCACCGCGCTGTTCTCCTGGGCCTTCGCGCGCCACCATCAGGGCACCTTCGTGCTGCGCATCGAAGACACGGACGTCGAACGCTCCACGCCGGAAGCGGTGCAGGCCATCCTGGACAGCATGGACTGGCTGGGCATGCAGCCCGATGAAGGCCCCTTCTATCAGATGCAGCGCATGGACCGCTACCGCGAAGTGGTCGCGCAGATGCTGGCCGCCGGCACCGCCTACCATTGCTATAGCTCGCCCGAGGAAGTGGAAGCCATGCGCGAAGCCGCCCGCGCGCGCGGCGACAAGCCGCGCTACGACGGCACCTGGCGCCCCGAGCCCGGCAAGACCCTGCCGGCCATCCCCGAAGGCCGCAAACCCGTGGTGCGCTTCAAGAACCCGCAGGAAGGCGCGACCTCCTGGAACGACATGGTCAAGGGCACGATCAGCTTCGACAACACCGAACTCGACGACCTGATCATCGCGCGCCCGGACGGCACCCCCACCTACAACTTCTGCGTCGTGGTCGACGACTGGGACATGGGCATCACCCATGTGCTGCGCGGCGATGACCACGTCAACAACACCCCGCGCCAGATCAACATCCTGCGCGCGCTGGGCGCCGCCCTGCCCGAGTACGGCCACGTGCCCATGATCCTGGGCCCGGACGGCGAAAAGCTGTCCAAGCGCCACGGCGCCGTCAACGTCATGGAGTACGACAACGAGGGCTATCTGCCCGAGGCCATGGTCAACTACCTGGCGCGCCTGGGCTGGAGCCACGGCGACGACGAACTCTTCTCGCGCGAACAACTGGTGTCTTGGTTCGACACCAAGCACCTGTCCAAGTCGGCCTCGCAGTGGGATCCGAAGAAGCTGAACTGGGTCAACGCCCACTACATCAAGCAGATGGACAACGCCGAACTGGCCGAGCGCGTGGCGCCGCGCGTGGCGAACCGCGGCGGCCATCCGGAAAAGATCGACCTGCCGGGCGTCATGGGCCTGTTGAAGGACCGCGCGGAAACGCTGGAGCAACTGGCCGACGGCGCCATGCTGTTCTGCGCCGAGTTCAAGGGCGCGCCCGCCGAGCTGACCGAGCAGCACCTGACCGCCCCCGCGCGCGAAGCGCTGGCCGACTTCGCCCAGCGCGCCCAGGACACGGACTGGACTCGCGAAGCCCTGTCCGCCCTGATCAAGGCCGTGCTGGCCGATCGCGGCATGAAGATGCCGCAACTGGCCATCCCGCTGCGCGTCGCCGTCACCGGCCAGACCCAGACCCCGGCCGTGGACGCGGTGCTGGCCCTGCTGGGCAAGCAGACGGTGCTCAAGCGCCTGGCAGCGATCTAAACGCATCTGCCGAAAACACCGCGGGCCTTGCTCATTCCAGGATGAGCAAGGCCCGCGGTGTTTTCAGCCTGCCTGCCTGTTTGCCTGTTTGCTTGCGACAACCCCTCAGGCCTGCTGGATCGCCGCGCGCGCCTTCAACGCACGCGCGAAGAACGCCCCCAGCAAGGGCAGCAGCGCGGCCGAACCGCCGAACAGCGCGCCGGGGCCGATCTCGTCGACCACCGCGCCCGCCAGCGCCACGCCAGCCGCCTGACCCATGAACAGGCAGGATGCGAACCACGCCACCGCCGTGCCGCGTGCCGAGGGCACCATCTGGGTCGCGTTGGTCTGCAAGGTGGCGTGCAGCAAGTAATAGCCGAAGCCCGCCAACACGCTGGCCAGCAAGCTCCACATCCAGACCGGCCCCAGCAGATAGGACAGGAACGCCACGCCCAGCACCAGCCCGCCGGCGATCGCCAGGCCGCGTTCGCCCAGGCGCTTCAGGATGCGGCCGGCCACCACCGTATAGATCAGGCCGCCCACGGCGTACACGGCCACCAGCGCGCCCGCGGCGGTCAAGGAAATATCGAAGCGTTCATGCAGATAGGAAGGCGCGAAGGCCAAGGCGCCGAAGACCAGCAACCCTTCGACGAACACGGTCGCCAGCACGATGCGGGCCCAGGGCGTGCCCAGCACCAGCCGCGCCTGCGCCACGAAACCCTGGCGCACCGCGCCCGGGTCCACCCGGCCCAAGCCCGAGACCTGCTGGCGCCGCACTTCCAGCAATAGCAGCACGCCCACTATCAGGTAGCCGCCGACCAGCGCGGCGAACGCCCAGCGCCAACCCACCGTGTCGGCGAACAGGCCACCAGCCAGCTGGCCGGCCGACATGCCGAGGATGGTGCCGGTCAGGAAGCGCGCCAGGGTCGCCTGGCGGCGTTCATATGGAACGTTGTCGCCGATCCAGGCCATGGACAGCGGCACGATGCCCGCCCCCGCGGCGCCGGACAGGACGCGGCAGAACACCAGCACGTCCAGCGAGCCGGCCATCACGGCGCCGGCGCTGCCCAGGGCGCAGGCAAAGGTCGCGATGCTGACGACGCGGTACTTGCCGTAGCGGTCGCCCAGGGGGCCGAAGAACATCTGCAGCACGCCATAGGCCACGGCGAACGCGGTCACCGCGCGCGCGGCCTGCCCCGTGGTGGTGCCGAATTCCGCCGCGAGCTGCGGCAACATGGGATCACAGATGCGGAACGCGCTGGCGCTGACGAAGGCGGCCAGGGCAAGCAGCGCGATGGCGCGCGCTTCGGAGGAAAGGGCGGGCATGGATGACCGGCGACGGGGCGGTGGCTGAAGACCGCACCTTACCCCAGCCCGGCCATCCTGGCTTTGCCGCCGGGCAGAATGTCCGCCCGGCGCAACGCTCAGTAAGGCAGGCGGTAGCCCGCAGGCATGCGGCGCGCGGTCATGACCTGGCCGCCGTTTTTCAGCTCGCGCATCGTCAGGCGGGTCTTCTCGACCTTTTCGACGCGGTAGCGGTTCAGGTAGATAGGATCGTTGGCGTCCACGAGTTCACCGGCGGACTTGGTGGTCTGCATCGTGTAGATGCCGTCCGCCACGCTCCAGCAGCCGGTCTCGCGCAGCGCGGGACGCGTCTTGCGGCCGATCTTCAGCAGGGATTCATAGGCCATGGTGCCGTCGGGGGACAGCACGATCAGCGATTGCAGATCGCCGCTGACGTCGCGCGGGCGGGTGTTCGACAACCACGTGCCTATCATCGGATCGCCGGCCTTGGCGGGCACGCAGGCCACCGGCTTGGGCGGTTCCGCGGGCTGGGCCTCGGTGATGGTGGCGGGTTTCCTGGCGGCGCAACCGGCCAGGATCAGAACGGCGCAGGCGATGCCCGCCGTACGCAAATACACACTGCTCATGACTTCCTCAACACGTCTGTCGACGCGCCGCGCCGATCATCCCGGCACATCCCTCGCGCAGCAAACATCACGCACTCTAAAGAGCCGTTTGCGAAGAATCAACGGCGATCCGCAGCGCGTGCAATTGCGCAACAGTCGCCCCCGGAATTGGCCTGTTTTATGGCCGCAAATCGCAAAAATGCGTTGGTTTCAAGCGACAGTGCGGCCGCGTTTGGCAGCCTTCGCGCGCAGCATTTCCTCCATGCGCGCGGCGGCCGGAGACAGGCTGCGGCCGGCCAGCCGGGTGATGCCCAATTCACGCTCGATGCGCGGTCCGGACAGCGGCACAAAGGCCAGGCCGCGCGAGTCCGGCGGCACGCCCAGCCGCGCCAACACCGTGACGCCGACGCCGCGTTCCAGCATGGCCAGCAGCGACATCATGTTGGACACGAAGACCTGCCGGTCCAGCATGAAGGCCGCCTGCGGATAGCCGGCAAGCTGGCGGTGCGCGATGGTGCCGACCAGGGGCAGGTCCTCGATCTCGCGCCAGGTCACCGACTTGCGCCTGGCCAGCGAGTGGCCGCGATGGCACACCAGGCCGAAAGCGTCGCGCAGCAAGGGCTCGAACGACAGCCGCCGATCCTGCGACACCGGGCTGCATACGCCCAGCTCCGCCTCGCCCGCCAGCACCATGCGCTCCACGCCTTCCGAGTTGTCGTCGAACAGGCGCAGCGCCACCGCCGGATAGCGCTCGCGGTACACAGCTACCAGTTCCGGCAGCCAATGCGTGGCCACGGTAGCCACCGACGCCATGGTCAAGGTGCCGGCCTCGTTACTGGCCAGTCCCGACAGCGCCCCCGCCACGCGGTCGTGGTGCTGCACCAGCTCGCGCGCCAGCGGCAGGCAGTCCTGCCCGAAACGCGTGAGCGTGCCGCGGTTGCCCGGCTCGAACAGCGGCTGCCCCAGGCGCTGTTCCATTTCGCGGATGGACAGCGACAACGCCGGCTGCGAGCGGAAGGCCCGGGCTGCCGCCGCGCGGAAACTGCGCAGCTCGGCCACCAGCAGGAAGTGGCGATAGTGCGTGATGGAAATCTCAGGCAAGGGGCGCATGGCTGGCATCGATTAGTCAAACTTATCCAATCATATGAAAAATAAAGTTTTCTGATCGAATCGCCCCCCCTAAGATGACCGCATCATGAATGCCGACTCCTTGCTGTTCCCACCGCACGCCTGCACCGACCCGCTGGATTTCAGCCTGATCGACCGGCTGCCCGACCGCCCCGCCGGCCAGGGCCGCCTGATCCTCGGCGCCGCCCCGCAAGACGGCAGGCCCGGCCTGCTGTTGGTGCCCGGCGCCTACCACGGCGCCTGGTGCTACGCGCACTACCTGGATTATTTCGCCCGCGCCGGCCTGGCCTGCGCGGCGCTGGACTTGCGCGGCCATGGAGCCCTGCCGCAGGATGACGCGTTTACGTCGGCAGGCATCGCCGACCTGGGCCAGGATGTCATCAGCGCGCTGGACGCGCTGGCGCGCCCCACGGTCGTCGTCGGCCACAGCATGGGCGCGCTGCCGGCGCTGCTGGCCGCCAGCCAGCGCGCGGTGGCTGGCGTGATCCTGCTGGCGCCGTCGCCGCCCGGCGACCTGACTGGCGCGCAAGCGTTGCCGCCGGTCCCCGTGGGCATGCTTCGCCGCGCGCCGAACGACGCTGAAATCCGCGCCCGCTTTCTGGCGACTTCGCCCGACCGCGACGTCGCGCCGGTATCGCAGCGCCTGTGCGCCGAAAGCCCGCAAGTGCTCAACGACCGCTACCTGTTGCGCGTGCCTGTCGACGCCGCCGCCATCGGCGCGCCCGGCCTGTGCCTGGAAGCCGGGCTGGACACGCATGACCGCCACCCGCCCGGCCAGGACCTGGCGATCGCGCGCCGCTTCGGCTTTTCCCACGCCGTGCTTGCCGGGCAGCCGCATTGCATGATGTACGCGGACCAGTGGCAAGTCAGCGCCGCCGCCATCCTGGATTGGCACCGCGGCCAGTTCGGCTGAGCCCCGCAGATCAACCACAACAACGACAACGACGCGCAACCGCGCCATCAGGAGACAACCATGTCCATACCCCGCTATATCCGTCCAGCCCTGATCGGCGCCGGCCTGCTGCTGGCCGCAACGGCGCACGCCGCCGGCTGGCCCGAGAAGCCCGTGACCCTTATCGTGCCGTCCGCCGCGGGCGGCGCGGCCGACCTCACCGCGCGCACGCTGGCGCAATACCTGGGCGAGAAGACCGGCCAGACCGTGGTGGTCGAGGACCGTCCCGGCGCCGGCGGCATCGTCGGCACCAACGCCGCCAAGAACGCGGCGGCCGACGGCTACACCTTCCTGCTGTCCACCAATTCCACCCACTCCGCCAACCAGTTCCTGTACAAGAGCCTGCCCTACGACGCGCAGAAGGACTTCCGCCAGGTCGGCATGCTGGGCACCTTCGGCACGGTCGGCGTGGTCTCTCCCGACAGCCCGTACCGCACGGTGCCGGATCTGGTCGACTACGCCAAGAAGCATCCCGGACAGGTCTTCTTCGGCTACTACAGCTCGTCCTCGCAAGTGCCGTCCGAGCTCCTGAAGCAGCGCGCCGGCATCGAGATCACCGGCGCGGCCTACAAGAACATCACGCAGATCATCACCGACCTGCGCGGCAAGCAGATCAACTTCGCCTTCGTCGACTACCTCACCGCGATGGGCCAGATCGACGGCAAGGGGCTGGTCCCCATCGCCGTCACCGGCGCCCAGCCGCAAGCGGCCTGGCCCAGCGTGCCGACCATGACCACCTACTATCCGGATTTCGTCGTCGCCGGCTGGCTGGGCCTGTCGGCGCCGGCGGGCACGCCGCCCGAGATCGTGGAAAAGATGAACGCCCACATGCAGGCGGCGGTCAAGGACGAAGCCACCGCGAAGAAGCTGCGCGCCCTGGGCCTGACGCCGGAATCGATGGACGTGGCCCGCTTCGACGCCTTCGTGAAGGAAGACACGGCGCGCTGGAAGGAATGGATCCGGATTTCCGGCATCCAACCCCAATAAACTCGCGGCCCTCCCTATATCTATATAGAGAGGGCACCGCGGCGCCTACAGCGGCAGGCGCTGCTCGTGCTTGATTTCACGCAGCGCGACGATGGTGCGCGTCTGGCGTATGCCCGGCATGTTGAACAGGAAACGGTGCAGGAACCGGTCGTAGGCTTCCGGGCTTTCCACCAGGATCTTCAGCAGGAAGTCCGAATCCCCCGTGACCGCATAGCACTCAAGGATCTCGGGCGCGTCGCGCACCGAGCGCTCGAAGTTCTCGACCGTATTGGCAGAATGCCGCTCCAGGCTGATCTGCGCGAACATGCAGCCCAGCCCCACCTTGCTGCGGTCCACCTGGGCGCTATAGCCCTGGATCACCCCGCTGGCTTCCATCGCTTTCACCCGCCGCCACACCGGCGCGGCCGACAGGCCCACCTTCTCTGAAAGCTGCTGCGCCGAGGCCCGGCCGTCCTCCTGCAAGGCCTTGAGGATGCCGATATCGGTCTTGTCCATCGCTTAGTCTCCTGGTTTTTGTCGTACACGAAATGTTCATTGCGAATTATAGGGATAGCACGATCCAAAAACGCAATAAACCTGATGGCTCGCGAACCTATCATGGTGCCGAAACCAGGAGTATTCACCATGGACGGTACCCCCGCCGCCGAACCCCAGCTGGACCTCGAGTACCAGCTCGCCGACAACCTCACCCGCAGCTCCGGCCGCATCTTTCTGACCGGCACCCAGGCGCTGGTGCGCATCATGCTCACCCAGGCCCGGATGGACCGCGAGCGCGGCCTGAACACGGCCGGCTTCGTCTCGGGCTACCGCGGCTCGCCGCTGGGCGGCGTGGACATGGCCATGTGGAAGGCGCAAAAGGCGCTGGACGCCAACCAGATCACCTTCCTGCCCGCCATCAATGAAGACATGGCGGCCACCGCCGTCATGGGCACGCAGCAGGCCGGCGTGCGCGCCGACCGCAACGTCGATGGCGTCTACGCCATGTGGTACGGCAAGGGCCCGGGCGTGGATCGCGCCGGCGACGCGCTGCATCACGGCAACGCCGCGGGCGCATCGCGCAACGGTGGCGTGCTGGTGGTGGTGGGCGACGACCACACCGCCGTCTCGTCCTCGATCCCGCATGCCAGCGAGGCCTCGCTGATCGGCTGGCAGATGCCCATCGTGCATCCCGCCTCCATCGACGAATACGAGACCTTCGCGCTCTGGGGCTGGGCCCTGTCACGCTACTCGGGCACCTGGGTCGCCTTCAAGGCCGTGTCTGAAACCATCGAATGCGGGCATTCCTTCGTCCCCGCCCCCGCCCAGCGCTACGACATGCCGGCGGACCCGGACATGCCGCCCGAATCGCTCGAATACTCCGCGCGCGACTTCCTGTCGCTGGCGATCGAAACGCGCATGAACCTGCGCATGAAGGCCGTGGCCGCGTTCGCGCGCCGCCACAGCATCGACCGCCTGACCTGTCCGGCGCCCAAGGCCGCTGTCGGCATCGTCACGGTGGGCAAGGCGCACCTGGACACCATGGAAGCGCTGTCGCGCCTGGGCGTGGACACCGTCACCGCCAACGCGCCGGTGCGCATCTACAAGCCGGGCCTGACCTGGCCGCTGGATAGCGAACGCCTGCTGGAATTCGCGCGCGGCCTGTCGCACATTCTCGTGATCGAGGAAAAGGGCGCGGTGGTCGAAAGCCAGATCAAGGACCTGCTGTTCAACCTGCCGGACCGCCCCTCGGTCATCGGCAAAAAGGGCTTCGACGGCGAAGCGCTGGTGCCCTCGGCCGGCCAGTTGCGCCCCTCGCTGCTGGCGCAGCCGCTGGCCAGCTGGCTCAGCCGCGCCGCCGGCCTGCCGCTGGCCGCGGACCTGTCCGCGTTCGCCTGCCAGGCGCCGCTGTCCAACGACGCCGACGGCATGCGCCGCCGCCCCTACTTCTGTTCGGGCTGCCCGCACAGCACCTCGACCAAGGTGCCGGAAGGCAGCCAGGCCCTGTCGGGCGTGGGCTGCCACTACATGGCCGCCTGGATGGACCGCGACACCGGCGGCCTGACGCAGATGGGCGGCGAAGGCGTGGACTGGATCGGCCTGTCGCGCTACACCAAGATGCCGCACATCTTCCAGAACATGGGAGAAGGCACTTATTACCACTCCGGCTATCTCGCCATCCGCCAGGCCGTGGCCGCCAAGGCCAACATCACCTACAAGATCCTGTTCAACGACGCCACGGCCATGACGGGCGGCCAGCCCATCGACGGCCCGATCTCGGTGCCCAGCATCTGCCAGCAGCTGCGCGGCGAGAACGTGACGCGCATCGTCGTCACCACCGACGAGCCCGAAAAGTACCAAGGCGTGGACCTGGGCGCCGGCATCAAGGTGCACCACCGCCGCGAACTCGACGCGCTGCAGCGCGAGCTGCGCGAGATCCCCGGCGTGACCGTGCTGATCCACGACCAGACCTGCGCCGCCGAAAAGCGCCGTCGCCGCAAGAAGAACCAGTTCCCCGACCCGGCACGCCGCATGCAGATCAACAGCGCCGTCTGCGAAGGCTGCGGCGACTGCGGCGTGCAATCGAACTGCCTGTCGGTGGTGCCGCTGGAAACGCCCTATGGCCGCAAGCGCGCCATCGACCAATCCAGCTGCAACAAGGACTACTCCTGCGCCGAAGGCTTCTGCCCCAGCTTCGTCTCCGTGATGGGCGGCAAGCCCAAGAAAAGCGCGGCGCCCAAGGCCGACCAGGAACGCCTGCAGAAGCTGATCGCGCAATTGCCCCTGCCCGCCATGCCCGCGCTGGACCATCCCTACCGCCTGCTGGTGGCCGGCATGGGCGGCACCGGCGTCATCACCATCGGCGCCATCGTGTCGATGGCGGCGCATCTGGAAGGCCTGTCCGCCGCGGTGCTCGACCTGACCGGCCTGGCGCAGAAAGGCGGCACGGTGGTCAGCCACATCCGTCTGGCGCCTGCCGGCGCGCCGGCAGGCCCGGTGCGCCTGGACTGGCAGCAGGCCGACGCCGCGATCCTGTGCGACCCGGTCGCCTCCGTGGCGCCGGACTCGCTGGGCGCGCTGCGCCGCGGCCATACCCAGGTCACGGTCAACAGCTACGTCGCGCCGGTCTCCGATTTCACCCGCAACCCGGACGCGGCCATGCAGCCCGAAGCGCTGCTGGCCAAGATCCGCCACGCGGCGGGCGAATCCAACACCGCCGCGATCGACGCGCATGAAGCGGCGCTGGCCCTGTTCGGCGACAGCATCCTGTCCAATATGTTCATGCTGGGCTATGCCTGGCAGCGCGGCGGCGTGCCGCTATCGCAAGCGGCCATCAACCGCGCCATCGAACTCAACGGCGTGGCGGTGGCCGCCAACCGGGCCGCATTCGACAGCGGCCGCCTCGCGGCGCACCAGCCCGACGCGCTGGAAGGCGCGCTGCGGCCGCGCGCCCAGGTGGTGCAGCTGCATGTGCCCGAGTCGTTCGAACGCGCCGTCGCCCGCCGCATCGACGACCTCACCGCCTACCAGGACGCCGGCTATGCCCGCCAGTTCCAGGACGTGGTCGAAGCCGTCGCGGCGCGCGAACGCGAACTCGCGCCCGAGGCCAAGACCCCGCGCCTGGCGCTGGCGGTCGCGCGCGGCCTGTTCAAGCTCATGGCCTACAAGGACGAATACGAAGTCGCGCGGCTCTACACCGGCGAGTCGTTCCAGGCACAGCTGAAGGGCCAGTTCGAAGGCGACTACAGCCTGCGCTTCCACATGGCGCCGCCCATCTTCGCGCGCAAGGATCCGCGCACCGGCGTGCCGCGCAAGATGACGCTGGGCCCGCGCACCATGACCGCGCTGAAAATGCTGACGCGCCTGAAGGGCTTGCGCGGCACCTGGTTCGATCCCTTCGGCCACACCGCTGAACGCAAGATGGAACGGTCGCTGGTGCGCGAGTACCGCCAGACCATAGACCAGTTGCTCGCAGGGTTGACCCGCGACAAGCTGGCCCAAGCGGCTACAATCGCCGGCCTTGCAGAAACCATCCGCGGCTTCGGTCACGTGAAGGCTGCAAACGTCGAGAAGTATCGGACGGAGTTAGGCCGCTTGATGCAAACCTATACGGCGCCTGCCCCGCAAGATATGCCCCTGCGGAAAACCGCATAAACATTCGCTCTGAGCGGCACCTTCCTGGGCGCGCCTTGCTGGGCGCGCCTAGTGCATTTGGTAACAATCTTTTGTGAACTTCGTCTTATCTTCTTCTTGTCCCTGTCGTACTCGATCACTAGAATTAGTGTCCAACGAGGGGTGCTACACTACATGTTGTGGTCGCCTAAGCGCTGATTCCCGTCGGCCACGCCTTTTGGACTAGCCCGTCCAGAACGTTGCGACCCCCTCAAAAGATCCAATTTCGTACCTGACATGACGTCGTCATGTCGCTATCTACGCGCTTTTCGCACAGGAGCTTCCATGCAGACTACGATCGCCTCTGTGACCCGGCCTACGGCCGTGCCGCCCTCGCAAACCGATTCCCCTGCCGACGCCAATGGCGGGCAATGGGCCAGCTACAACATCATTCGCCGCAATGGCTCGGTGGTCGGGTTCGAACCCAACAAGATCGCCATCGCCATGACCAAGGCCTTCCTGGCCGTCAACGGCGGCCAGGGCGCGGCCTCGGCGCGCGTGCGTGAGCTGGTCGAGAACCTGACCGGCCAGGCCGTCAATGCGCTGGTGCGCAACCGCCCCAACGGCGGCACCTTCCATATTGAAGACATCCAGGACCAGGTCGAACTGGCCCTGATGCGCTCGGGCGAACACGACGTTGCCCGCGCCTACGTGCTGTACCGCGAAAAGCGCACGCAGGAACGCGCCGCAGCCGCCGCCGCCGCCGACACCCAGGAGAAGGCCGCCGCCCCGCAGGAGCACGTGCTGAACGTGACCGACGCCGGCGTGCGCCGCCCGCTGGACCTGGCTGAACTGCGCGCCACCATCGAAGCCGCCGGCGAAGGCCTGGCCGAATTCATCGACACGGAAGCGATCCTGAAGGAAACGGTCAAGAACCTGTACGACGGCATTCCCGTCGACGAAGTGTTCAAGTCCGCCATCCTGTCCGCGCGCGCGCTGGTCGAAAAGGACCCGGCCTACAGCCAGGTCACCGCACGTCTGCTGCTGCACACGATCCGCAAGGAAGTGCTGGGCGAGGAAGTCTCGCAGGACGGCATGGCCGCCCGCTACGCCGAATACTTCCCCACCTTCATCGCCCGCGGCATCGAAGGCGGCCTGCTGTCGCCCGACCTGGCCAGCTATGACCTGACCAAGCTGGGCCACGCCCTGAACGCCAAGCGCGATCTGCAATTCGGCTACCTCGGCCTGCAGACCCTGTACGACCGCTACTTCCTGCACATCCGCGGCACCCGCATCGAACTGCCGCAGGTGTTCTTCATGCGCGTGGCCATGGGCCTGGCGCTGCGCGAAGCCGACCGCGAAACCCGCGCCATCGAGTTCTACGAGATCCTGTCCTCGTTCGACTTCATGAGCTCGACGCCGACGCTGTTCAACTCCGGCACCCTGCACTCGCAGCTGTCGTCGTGCTACCTCACCACCGTCTCCGACGACCTGGAAGGCATCTACGACGCCATCAAGGAAAACGCGCTGCTGGCCAAGTACGCCGGCGGCCTGGGCAACGACTGGACCCCGGTGCGCGCGCTGCGCAGCCACATCAAGGGCACCAACGGCGAAAGCCAAGGCGTCGTGCCGTTCCTGAAGGTCGTCAACGACACCGCCGTCGCGGTCAACCAGGGCGGCAAGCGCAAGGGCGCTGTCTGCACGTACCTGGAATCGTGGCACCTGGACATCGAAGAATTCCTGGAACTGCGCAAGAACACCGGCGACGAGCGCCGCCGCACGCACGACATGAACACGGCGAACTGGATTCCCGACCTGTTCATGAAGCGCGTCATGGAAGGCGGCGAGTGGACGCTGTTCTCGCCGTCCGACTGCCCCGACCTGCACGACAAGTACGGCCGCGCCTTTGAAGAAGCCTACGTGGGCTACGAAGCGCGCGTGGCCAGCGGCGAGCTCAAGCTCTTCAAGAAGATGCCGGCGCTGAACCTGTGGCGCAAGATGCTGTCGATGCTGTTCGAAACCGGCCACCCCTGGATCACGTTCAAGGATCCTTGCAACATCCGTTCGCCGCAGCAGCACGTGGGCGTGGTCCACAGCTCGAACCTGTGCACCGAGATCACGCTGAACACCAACGAATCCGAAATCGCGGTGTGCAACCTGGGTTCCGTGAACCTGGTCGCGCACATGAAGCCGGCTGCCGGCGGCGGTTTCGAACTCGACCACGACAAGATCAAGCGCACCGTCAGCATCGCCATGCGCATGCTCGACAACGTGATCGACATCAACTACTACGCCGTCGACAAGGCTCGCAATTCCAACGCGCGCCATCGTCCGGTGGGCATGGGCATCATGGGCTTCCAGGATTGCCTGCAGATGATGCGCGTGCCTTACGCATCGCAGTCCGCCGTCGAATTCGCCGACCGTTCGATGGAAGCCGTGTGCTATCACGCGTACTGGGCCTCGAGCCTGCTCGCTGAAGAGCGCGGCCGCTATCAATCGTATGAAGGCTCGCTGTGGTCGCGCGGCATCTTGCCGCAAGACACGTTGAAGATGCTGCGCGATGAACGCGGTGGTCATGTTGAAGTTGATGAGTCGAGCACGCTCGATTGGGATACGTTGCGCGCGCGCATCAAAAAACATGGCATGCGCAACTCCAATTGCATCGCAATCGCCCCAACCGCGACTATTTCCAATATCATTGGCGTATCTGCGTGCATCGAACCCACTTTCCAGAACTTGTACGTCAAATCGAATCTCTCCGGCGAGTTCACGGTCGTTAACGATTACCTCGTGCGTGACCTGAAGAAACTCGGTCTCTGGGACGAAGTCATGGTCGCCGACCTCAAGTACTTCGACGGCAGCCTGTCCCGCATCGATCGCGTACCTTCCGAACTCCGCGACCTCTACGCCACTGCGTTCGAAGTCGAACCGAGCTGGCTGGTTGAATGCGCGTCGCGCCGCCAGAAGTGGATCGATCAAGCACAGTCGCTGAACATCTACATGGCCGGCGCGTCGGGCAAGAAACTGGACGACACCTACAAGCTGGCTTGGAAGCGCGGCCTGAAGACGACCTACTACCTGCGTACCCTGGGCGCCACCAGCGCCGAGAAGTCCACGGGACGCGGCGGCGAATTGAACGCCGTTTCCGCAGGAGGCCAGTCCACGTCCGCCGCTGTCGCTGCTGCACCTGTTTTGCCGGAACCCGAAGTTCTCGGGGCGGTTTGCACCATGCGGCCGGGCGACCCCGGCTTCGAAGAGTGCGAAGCCTGCCAATAACCGCCTCCGGAGAATGAATCATGATTAATTGGGAAGACGACACCATCGCCACGCAAGCTGCTCAATCGCCCGCACCCGCGGCCGGTGGGCAGGCTGCGCCCGAAGTCCGGGCGGCGACCGGTGTTTTCGGCGACACCGCCATGCCCACGCCCGCCGCGCCTGAACACGCGGCCGGCCTGGCCGCCAGCGGCGCCGCCACCTCGCAACGCGTGAAGGTTGCCGACAAGCGCATCATCAACGGCCAGACCGACGTCAACCAGCTCGTACCGTTCAAGTACAAGTGGGCGTGGGAAAAGTACCTGGCCACTTGCGCCAACCACTGGATGCCGCAAGAGATCAACATGTCGCGCGACATCGCCCTCTGGAAGAACCCGAACGGGCTCACCGAGGACGAGCGCCGCATCGTCAAGCGCAACCTGGGTTTCTTCGTCACCGCCGACTCGCTGGCCGCGAACAACATCGTGCTGGGCACCTACCGCCACATCACGGCGCCCGAGTGCCGCCAGTTCCTGCTGCGCCAGGCGTTTGAAGAAGCGATCCACACGCACGCCTATCAATACATCGTCGAAAGCCTGGACCTGGACGAAGCGGAGATCTTCAACGCTTACAACGAAGTGCCGTCCATCCGCGCCAAGGACGAGTTCCTGATCCCGTTCATCGACGCGATCGCGGACCCCAACTTCAAGACGGGCACTCCCGAAGCCGACCAGACGCTGCTGAAGTCGCTGATCGTCTTCGCTTGCCTGATGGAAGGCCTGTTCTTCTACGTTGGCTTCACGCAGATCCTGGCGCTGGGCCGCCAGAACAAGATGACCGGCGCCGCCGAACAGTACATGTACATCCTGCGCGATGAATCCATGCACTGCAATTTCGGCATCGACCTGATCAACACCGTCAAACTGGAAAATCCGCATCTGTGGACGCCGGAATTCCGCGAAGAAATTCGAGAACTCTTCCGCAAAGCGGTCGAACTCGAATACGCTTACGCCGAAGACACGATGCCGCGCGGCGTGTTGGGCTTGAACGCACCTATGTTCAAATCCTATCTGCGCTTCATCGCCAACCGTCGTTGCCAGCAAATCGGTATCGAACCGCTGTACCCCCAGGAAGAAAACCCCTTCCCGTGGATGGCGGAAATGATCGATCTTAAAAAGGAACGCAACTTTTTTGAAACTCGCGTGATCGAATACCAAACCGGTGGCACGCTGAGCTGGGAGTAAAAGCAGTACGTCATCAGGCCCGGCGCGGGCACGCTCCAGAAGCAAGGAGCGTCGCGTTCGCAACAGGCTTGATGACGCTCTCCCTGGTCAGGGTGTTTTGCCGCCGGGCCGTCTCAAGGAAAAGCGCACCCCCTCGGGGGCAGCGAGCCGAAGGCGCGGCGTGGAGGCATTTCGAACACGTAGAACAAGCGGTCGGCGGCCTGTGATCAGGTCGCCTGCCGGCGCCATTTGAAATGGCTCGCGCCATAGGAGCGGGGGCCATATCAAATGGCTGTGCCGAATTCATTAGCGCAAACCGTAGTAGCTGTTGCTCGCACAGAACAGCGGCTTGCGCCGATGAATAGCCCGGGCACGATGCGCCGTTGGCGGATCGGGGCACGGGTTTAAGTTCTGGGACCCCTGAACCTAAGGAGCATGACCATGGCAACAGCCAAGAAAGCCGTAAAGAAAGCGGTGAAGAAGCCCGCCGCCAAGAAGGCAGTAGCGAAGAAGGCCGCACCGGCCAAGAAAGCTGCCGTCAAGAAGGTAGCCGTCAAGAAAGTCGCTGCCAAGAAGCAGGCAGTGAAGAAGGTTGCCGCCAAGAAGCCGGCAGTCAAGAAGGTCGCCGCCAAGAAAGCGGTAGCCAAGAAAGCGGTAGCCAAGAAGGCCGTCGCCAAGAAGGCCGTGGCCAAGAAAGCGGTAGCCAAGAAGGTTGTCGCCAAGAAGGCCGTGGCCAAGAAAGCCGTCGCCAAGAAGGCGGTTGCCAAGAAGGCCGTCGCCAAGAAAGCCGTAGCCAAGAAAGTCGTCGCCAAGAAGGCCGTCGCCAAGAAAGCGGTAGCCAAGAAGGCCGTCGCCAAGAAGGCGCCTGCTGCCAAGAAGGCGGTTGCCAAGAAGGCCGTCGCCAAGAAGGCGCCTGCTGCCAAGAAGGCTCCCGCTGCTGCCAAGCCTGCTGCTGCCAAGAAGCCTGCCGCCGCCAAGAAGCCCGCTGCGAAGAAAGCCGCTCCGAAGAAGCCCGTAACGCCGCCGTCCACGGCTGCCGCTCCGGGCGCGAAGACCGCGCTGAACCCCGCCGCGTCGTGGCCGTTCCCGACGGGTGGCCGTCCCTAATCCGGACGGTTCGAAGCGCTAGCTTCGCAGAGCCGCCTGGCCTAGGCCGGGCGGCTTTTTCATGTCCGCCCGGTCCGCAATCGGCCAGCCTCTCCCCCAGACGTCGAGCACGCGCTGCCTGCCGGCGATTTTTCGCTTGGGCGTGCGACAATTGACTCCTCTTTTTCAGGGTGACCGTGTCCATGCTCGATGAAATCTTGCGCTTCCTTCTCGAAATCGTGTTCACGCTGTTCGGCGCGGCGCTGATTGCCCGCGCCTGGATGCACGCGATACGGCTGCACCCCTTCAACCCCTTGTCGCGCTTCATCTACCAGGTCACCAACTGGCTGGTGCTGCCCCTGCGCAAGATCATTCCCGCCAGCAACAAGATCGACTGGACCAGCCTGGTCGCCGTGTGGCTGTCCGCGCTGATCTATCTGGTGCTGGTCTGGCTGGTGGCGATCGGCGCGCTGATTCCGGTGGAATACCTGCCCAAGGCCATGGGCTCGGCCTTGATCATGGCCATCAAATGGGCGCTGAATCTGGTGGTGTGGCTGACGCTGATCCAGGCCGTGCTGTCGTGGGTCAACCCGATGGCGCCCATGATGCCGCTGCTGCAGGCGCTGACCGCGCCCATGCTGGACCCCATCCGCCGCCTGCTGCCGCGCACCGCGATCGACTTTTCGCCGCTGGTGCTGCTGATCGTCGCGCAGGTGCTGCTGATGGTGCTGTCCAACATCAGCCAGCGCATGATGGGCCTGTAAAGCAGCGGGGCCGCACGCGGCCCCGCAAGCGCTTACGCCGAAATGCCGGCGTAGATCTCGACCAGTTTCTTGCGGTCGATCTTGTGGTTGTTCGACATGGGAAGCGCCGGACAAGCCACCAGCTCGGACGGCACCATGTAAGGCGGCAGACGCTGCGCCAGCCGCTCCTTCCAGCCCGCCAACGCGTCCGGCGCCAGCATGCACGGCGCCTGCCCGGCCTCCACCCCCGCCACGAATCCGATCAATCGCACCGCCGTGCCGTCAGGCCTGCGCAGCACCGCGCAGGCGCCGCCCTCCACGCCCGGCAGACCGTGCAGCGCTTCATCGATCTCGGCCAGTTCGATGCGATAGCCGTTCAGCTTGATCTGGTCATCCATGCGGCCGCGGCAGAACAGCAGGCCGTCGCCCTCCATCTGGCCCAGGTCCCCCGTGCGAAAAGCGCGACGGCCGTCGGCGTAGGTGTAGAGCTTGGCCTGGTTCAGGTCGGGGCGGTTCAGATAGCCGCGCATGACGTGGTCGCCCACGATGCAGATCTCGCCCTCGTCCACGATCAGCACGCTGTCGGGCTTGGCATGCCCCACCGGCAGCGGATCGTGCGCGGCCAGGACCGCGTCGGTGACCTCGATCCAGGTGGTCGCCACGGTGGCTTCCGTGGGGCCGTAGGTATTCAGAATGACGGCCTCCGGGAAGCGCTGGCGCAGTTTCTTGGCCAGCGCCGACGGCAACGGTTCGCCGCAAAACAGGAAGGTGCGCAGCGTGGGCAAGGCGGCTGGCGAGAAATCGCGGTTGGCCAGTTGCTGGTGCGCGAATGACGGCGTGGACACCCAGGCGGTAACGCCGTGCTCGGCCAGGCGGGCCATCCAGGTTGCCGGCGCGGCGATCTGCTCACGCGCATTCAGCACGCAGCAGCCTCCTGCGGCCAGGGTGGCGAACACTTCGTACATGGACAGGTCGAAGCTGAACGGCGCCTGGTTCATGAACACGGGCGCCTCGCCCAAGCCGAAGCTGCCCAGCATCCAGTCGCCCAGCAGGCCGACGCTTTCGCGGCCGATCTGCACGCCCTTCGGATCGCCGGTGCTGCCGGACGTGAACATGACGTAAGCCAGGCCGCGCTCGGCCAGCATGGCGCCCTCGCCCGGCGTGAAGCTGCCGCTGGCGGCATCGAACACGGCGGCGGCACGCACGATCTCGACAATGCGGCGCAGGCGCTCCTGCGGATAGATCGTGTCCACCGGCACGAACGGCGCCCCGATCAACAGGGCGCCGACCATGGCGACGAAGAACGAGGCTTCCTTGTGACCGTAGATGGTCACCGGCACATCCGGCGCCGCGCCATGCCTGCGCGCCTCTTCAGCCCAGGCGCCGGCCTCGTCGCGCAGTTGCGCCCAGCTCAGGCTGCGGTCGGCGGCGACGACAGCGGGCGCATCGGGCGCGCGCTCGCAATCGATGAACTGGAAAGACTTCAGATCGAAACGCATGCCGAAACTCCCGGCGTCAGATGGGGCTGCGGCCACTGAACACGTAAAGCGCCAGCGCAGCAAGAATCAGGGTGAGCACGCGCCCGAGAAAGCGCATGACCGGTTGCGCCAGCGCGGCCTGCAGGCCCGGACGGGTGCGGGCGGCGTTGATCAGCAGGTTGTGGCCCACCGAATACGCGCCGAACATAAGCCCGCTGACGATGTAGTGCAGCGACAGGCCGTTCCAGACGCCCATGGCCAGCAAAGTCGCGAAGATGCCGATGTTCTGCGCCGCCATGCGATGGCGTCCGAAGAACTTGGTCTTGCTCAGCGCCTTATAGATGGGCATGAACACCACGTCGCGCAGCCACTCCGACAGGCTGATGTGCCAGCGGCGCCAGAAATCCTGCGGGTTGAGCGTGGCCAGGGGATTGCGGAAGTTGATCGGCAAGGTGAAGCCGAACAGCATGCCGATCCCGATCGCCATCGTGGAATAGCCGGCAAAGTCGAAGAACAGATAAGCGCTGTAGAGCGAGGCGTTGAGCGCCACCCCGGTGAAGGAGTAGTCGTGCGCGTCCAGCGTCGCCAGGCCGTAGCGCCAGATCAGTTCGGCCACGCCGAACTTCTGGATCACGCCCAGCATGATGAGCTCCAGGCCGCTGAGCCAGGTGTTCAGGTTCACGCCTTCATAGCCGCGCTTCAGGTCTGCCTGGAAATTGCGCCAGCGGTACATGGGACCGGCCAGGAGCGTGAGCGGAAAGAACAGGTAGATGAAGTAGTCCAGCGGCGACACGCGTTCATTGCGTTGCGCGAACAGCAGCACGTCGATGGCGCGGAACGTGGCGAAGGACAGCCCCAGCATGGCGCCCAGGTGCGAAACGCCCGTCTTCACCAGCAGCAGCGGCGTCATGGTGATGATCACGGCCAGCCAGGTGGGGATGTAGTTGCGGCGCATGGCCCACAGCGCGCTGCCCGAAATGGCGAGCAAGGCGATGGGCTGGTAGGGACGCGCCCAGAACACCGCCATCCACACCCCAAGGCAGATCACGCCGATGATGTGGCGATAGCCGATGCGGAACGGCATGCCGAAGGAGCGGTAGGCCAGCAGGCCCAGGCCGCCGCACAGGGCGCCGCCGAAAAAGCTCAAGCTTGCGAACAATTCCATGGCGGGCTCAGAACTGTTGGTACTGGAATTCGACTTTTATCGGTCCGCCGCTGCCCGTGGTGGGCTGCGCCTGCAGCACGAACACCAGGATCAAGCCGATATATAGGCACAGATGCCAGAAGAAGCGGCGCCCCCAGGCGGCAGCCGCCTTGCGGGAATCCTGCGCGTCGTCGGCACGGCCCGCTTCAGGCGCGGCCGCGGGAAGAGTCTTGTTCATCGGGAAAAGTACTCCGCAATGCCTTGATCGGCCATGGCCCAGCCGAGTTCGGCCAGATGCATGTCGTCGCGCAGCATGCCCGGCTCGAACGGGATGCTGTAGAGATCCAGGCAGCCCATCTGGTAGCGCTCGCACATGCCGGTGATGGCGGCCACCACCGGGTCGAAGCGCTCTACATCCAGAATGAGCTTGGGATTGAAGGGCTGGATGACGAAGTAGGCGTGCACCTTACGCTTCTGCAGCAGGGCCATCACGCGCGACAGATCGCCGAGTTCCGCGCGGGTGATCGGATCGACGTCGGCGAATTCGTTGCGGGCCGGCGAATACAGCGGCGCCAGGTACTGCTTGTAGTAATCGTCGCGCACGTCGTAGGGATTGTGCCCGCCCAGGTCCTGCTCGACCGCGCGCGCCTGATGCGTCAGACGCCCCCACTGGCCCTGATCGAGGCGCGCGGCCGCCGGCCAGGACACATAGCGGTGCGCGGGCACGGACAACTTGCTGCGGGGACGATCGGGCGCCGGTTCCTTGCGCGCATGCCACCAGAGCGCCAGCTTGTCCTTCAGCTCCGCGACCTGGCCATTGGCGATGAGCCACAGCAGGCCCCAGTTGGCGTTGTCGCTGATCCAGGTCTGCATCTGCTCGCGCGTGCTGGGCTGGTCCCAAAGCCGGTCCCAGACCGGTCCGGTGACGTGCTCGGCGAACGCGCTGCGCGGCAACTGGCCGCCCGAGGCAAACCAGGCCGGCGACAGCATGATCACCAGCCGCGTATTGGGCGTGAGCGAATCCGCCACCGACTCCAGCACGCTGACGATGCCGTAGGACTGGAACATGGCGTGGCCATAGGCCAGCGTCGGCACCTTCAGCTCTTCGGGAAAGAAGCGGTAAGGCACGAAACGCAGGTCATGGCTGGACAACTCGGACGAGCCCAGCACGACCAGCGTGCCGTCGCTCAGGGCGTTGCCCAGGCGGTTCAGGTTGACGTGCTGGGTGCCCCAGTCCGGGCCCAGGTTGGGCAGGTAGTTGCTCTTGGCAGCTGCGGAAGCCGAAGGCGCCGACATGGGATTGACGACGCGGCTGAGCAAATCGTCCGCGCCGCAATACGTACCCACCGCCAGAGCCACCGCCGTCGCGGCAGCCGCGACGTGAGACAACAGCCGGGTATTACGAAGTATGGGCAGCGACATAGCCGGCAAGCGTGCGAACCGACTGTAGGTGCTCCGCGATCTCGGGAGCCGGGATGCTGCAGCCGTACTCCGACTCGACCGCCAGCGTGATGTCCACGGCGGCGAGCGAATCGACCAGGCCAGTGGCAATCAACTGCGTATCGGGGGTGACTTTCTTCATGACGATCGACTCGACGATCTCGCCGATCTTGGTGTGGAGTTCTTGCTCGGTATGCATAGATAGTGCGGCGTTACGGGCCTGGTTGGCCAAACATCCCCCGCCCCGGGATTCAGGACGAAGAGATTACAAAGAAACGGCTGAAACCGGGCTGAACATTCAGCCCCCCAACGAACGACGTTTCAGATGCACTCAGTTACATGATTTTCGCAATGCGACGTCGATCGCAGGCGCAATCATGGCACCACGCTCGTCAAATCGCCATTGAACTTATGGAGGAAATGGCGAGAAAAGGCTGGCAAACGTAACGTTCGCGGGTAATTCCCCAGGTACCGCGTTGCGGCTTAGCGACAGATTCTTACGCTTGCAGGGCTGACCCAGCCCTGCCCCCGTTATAGGCGCATAGGCGTCGACAATAAAAAAGCCCCCTGACGGGGGCTTGGTCTGATCGCGCCGCGAGCGGCGCTGGACCAGTACTTACATCGGCGTGACGCGGGTCGGGCCGGAGCCGCTGATCACCTGCACGCGCTGGCCCACGCTGATGGGCACGTCCGCTTCCTGCGCGACGACGCGGGTTTCGCCGTTGTCCAGACGCACGGTGATTTCGTAGCCGGAGTTCTTGCCGGTCTGGTTCTCGATGGCGTTGCCCGCCAGCGCGCCCAGGATGACGCCGCCCACGGTGGCGATGGTGCGGCCGGTGCCGCCGCCGATGGCGTTGCCCGCCACGCCGCCCAACGCACCGCCGGCCACCATGCCGACGCCGCTGGACTTGTCGTTCTGGATCACGATGGGACGCACGCCGGTGACCGTGCCGGTACGGACGATCTGTTCGCGCTGCGCCTGGTCATAGCTGTAGACGCCGCTGGACGCGCTGCGGTTGGCGCAGCCGCCCAGGACCGCCATCGAGGTCACGACGGCGGCGATCGCCAGCCAGCGCCCCGCGCGCGGCGTCACCAGGGAAAAAGTTTTGCTTTGATTCATTTGGACTCCTCGATCGGCCGTTGCCGACGATGTACTCATCATACCCTGGCCCCGAATCGGGGCCAGCGATGCTGCAACACACTGAAACGCACCGCCAGAAGCTGAAAAACCCGGCTGGGAAAGGCGCTAGAACTCGCCGCCTTCACCCCTCTCCCACGGTTCGACCGCGGCCCAACTACCGGGTTCCCGATGAGTTCAAACAGGCAGGTGGATGCCGTAGGTCGCGTGCAGCACGGCGTCGATCTCGGCGCGCGAAGGAGCATGGTTTTGCGGTCCGCGCGAAGCGATCTTGATGGCGCCCATGACGTTGCCCAGGCGGCAGCTGTCTTCCCAGTTCCAGCCGCTGGTCAAGCCGTAAAGCAGGCCGCCACGCTGCGCGTCGCCGCAGCCGGTCGGGTCCACCACCTGGGCCGCGCGCACCGGCGCGATCTGGATGGTCTTGCCCTCGGTCAAGAGCGTGGCGCCTTCCGCGCCGCGCGTCACCACCACGGCCTGCAGCGAGCGGGCGATGTCTTCCATGCTGCGGCCCGTGCGCTGTTCCACCACGCCGGCTTCGTAGTCGTTCACCGTCAGCGCCTGCGCCAGCTTGAGCATGCGCTCCAGGTCCGCGCCGTCGAACAGCGGCATGGCCTGGCCCAGGTCGAAGATGAACGGGATGCCGCGCTTATGCAGGCGCTCGGCGTGGGCGAACATGCCTTCCTTGGCATCGGGCGCGACGATGGCCCAGGCTGCGTCGGCGTCGCTCAAGTCATTTTCCGCCGCGTGCGCCATGGCGCCGGGGTGGAAAGCCGTGATCTGGTTGTCGTCCAGGTCGGTGGTGATGAAGCACTGCGCGGTAAACGTGTCCGGAATCACCTTGACGCGGCTGACGTCGATGCCCAGCCCGGCCATGCGCTCCATGTACTCGCCCGCATCTTCGCCCACGGTCGCCACGGGCACGGGTTTGCCGCCCAGCAGATTCATGCTGTAGGCGATATTGCCCGAGCAGCCGCCGTATTCCTTGCGCATGCTGGGCACCAGGAACGACACGCTCAGCGACTGGATACGGTCGGCAAGAATGTGCTCCTTGAAACGCCCTTCAAACACCGCGATGGTGTCGAACGCCATCGAACCGCAAACCAGGACTGGGGTTGCCATGCTAGTCATCCCTTAAGGAAAGAATTTATTGAGTTGAAAGCCATTGACCTGGACGCCAGTCACTTCAATCGGCACGGAAATCTTCAATTCGGCCTGGGGCGCGAAAGGACCGCGCAACTGCTCGGGCGTCAGATAATCTTCGGGCTTGAGCGCGCGGCGCACCACCACCGTATCCGACAGATCATTCAAATCCAGCACCAGAGCGGGCCAGTGCTGCGGCTTGTCATGACGGTTGCGCATCACCACCGTCAGCACCAGGCGGCTGCGTCCATCATCGATCGCCGCTGCGCCGGTCGGCGGCTGCAGCGACGAGGAGGTAATGTGGATGAGTTCCAGGCGGCGCGCATAGCCCACGGTGCAGCCCAGCGGCTGGCACGCGGTCTCCAGCACCGGCCGCAGAAGGGGCACGGAATTGGCGATATCGGTGCGATACACGTACACCAGTTGCAGGCCCAGCGCGATCAGTCCGATCAGGCAAGCGTAGCCCCACAGCTTGCGCAACAGACCATGACGCTCCTCGCGGTCCTGGTCGAGGAATTCAGGCGGCGCGCGGCCCACGTCGGTGGCGCTGGAATAGCGCGTGCGCGTGTCGCCCAGCACCGGTTCGCCGGATTCGTCGCGGTCCGGGCCGTGATGGTCGCTGTAGTCGTCGCGCTCGTGGTCCCGGTGCTCGTCGGCGTACTCGTTGTCGTATTCGTCGTCGCGCTCTTCGTCGCGCACGTCGGCGCGAGCACGGCCGATGGTGAAGGCCGGCTCCGCGTGCGCGCCGCGCGAGACGGCATCGGGGCGATAGGCGGGCTGCGTCGTCGCGGGGACGGTCCAGCGCGGCGGATTTTCGTCCTGCGCAATAACCTCGTCGGCCGGACGATGAGCGGTCCGGTGTTGCACGGGGCCTTCGGCCCAGTCATCGACCGGATCATCGGCCAGATCGTCGTCTTCGTCCTGCTCGCGTTCGTGCGCGTCGTGCGCAGGCTCCGCACGCCGCCGGATGTCGTCGCGGCCGCGCAGCACGGCGGGTGGCCCCTCTGGCGCTCGGTAAGGCGGCGCCACGGGCGCGCGCGCGGGTTCCGGTTCATCGTCCCACGGCGCGGTCTGTGAAAAATCTACCGCTGGCGCGGGAGGCGGAGCCGGCCGCGCGGTCTGGAACGGCGGTGCGGCGGGTGGCTGCGGCGCAATAGGAGCTGCGGGCGCAAGCGAAGCTTGCGTTGCTGCGGGCGCTTGCGGCGCGACGGGAGCTGCGGGCGTCGCCAGGACCGGCGCGGCCTGGCTGGCGGCCGGCGTCAACGGCATCGCCGGCGCAGCGGGCGGCACGGATTGCGGCGTCGCGCCCGCGGCCGGCAGCAGGCAGGCGCGCCCGTCGAACACGGTCGAGCAGGCGCCGCAGCGCACCAGGCCATTACGGACCCGCAACTGGTCGGGCACCACCTTGAAGGTGGTGCCGCACTGCGGGCAGCGGGTGGTCAAGGCCATGGCACTATCCTGCCGGCGGCGCTCAGGCCTTCTGGCCGTGCAGGCACACCCAGCCGTCGCGCGCCCGCCAGACCGACATCGCGATCCAGGGCGCGTAGGCGGCGGCCACTTCCTCAGCCTGCCGCTCCAGCACGCCGGACAGCACCAGATGGCCGCCCGCGGCGACGCGTCCGGCCAACATAGGCGCCAACACCTTCAGAGGGTTGGACAGGATGTTGGCCACCACCACTTCGAAGGTGCCTTCGGCCAGCGCGTCGGGCAGCATGGCTTGCAGGTCGACGTGGTTGACCTCGGCATTGAAAATCGTGCTCTGCACCGCCTGGGCGTCGATATCCACCGCCTGGGTCGGACCCGCGCCCAACTTGCGCGCGGCGATCGCCAGGATGCCCGAGCCGCAGCCGTAATCCAGCAGCGTGGCGCCGGCCGGCAATTCGGCTTCCAGCCAGGCCAGGCACAGATGGGTCGTGGGATGGCTGCCGGTGCCGAATGCCAGGCCCGGATCCAGCTCGATGTGGATCGCGCCCTCCTGGGTGGCGGCATCCGGCTCGAACGCCGGCACATCGGGATTGTCACGATGCCAGCTGGGCACGATCCACAGGCGTTCGGCGATATGGATGGGGCCGAACTGCGACTGCGTCAGTCGCACCCAGTCGGCGTCGGGCACGTCGCGCAGGCTCCAGCCCTTGAACACGGCGGGGTCCAGTTCACCGGCCGCGGCGGCCTCTTCCATGATCTGCGCGGGATCGGCCCCGTCGGGCAGCAGCGCGACAACGCGGTTGCGGTCCCAGGCCTGCACGTCGGGCTCGGTGCCCGGTTCGCCGAACAAAGGACGCTCGTCGTCGGTGCCCAGGTCGGCATCTTCGACGGATACCGACAGCACGCCTGCTTCCAGCAGAGCGTCCGAGAGGGCTTCGGCCTGCGCCTCCAGGCAATGGAGCACGAGTTCACGCATGATGATTCTTCCATCTGGTCAACGGGCCGCGGCTTGCGCCGCGGCCCGTTGACCGTAAAACAAAACAGGAGCGGACCGGGAGCGGAAAGCTCCCGGATCGCGGTCAGGGACGCTGAGCCAACTTGTGTTCCAGGTAATGGATGCTGGTGCCGCCTTCAATGAAGCGGGCGTCCTGCAGCATTTCGCGATGCAGCGGGATGTTGGTGGAAATGCCTTCCACCACCATTTCCGACAACGCGGTGCGCATACGGGCCAGCGCCTGGTCGCGCGTATCGCCGTAGGTGATGACCTTGGCGATCATCGAATCGTAGTTCGGCGGCACGAAATAGCCGTTGAACGCATGCGAATCGATACGCACGCCCGGACCGCCCGGCGTATGCCAGTTGGTGATACGGCCGGGGCTGGGCACGAAGCGGAACGGATCTTCCGCGTTGATGCGGCATTCGATCGCGTGGCCCTTGAATTCGATGTCGCGCTGGCGCAGCGTGAACTTTTCGCCGGCGGCGATCAGGATCTGCTGCTGGACCAGATCGATACCGGTGATCAGTTCGGTGACCGGGTGTTCGACCTGGATGCGGGTGTTCATTTCGATGAAATAGAACTCGCCGTTTTCATACAGGAACTCGAACGTGCCCGCGCCGCGGTAGCCCATCTTGCGGCAGGCGTCGGCGCAACGGTCGCCGATGCGCTCGATCAGCCGGCGCGCGACGCCAGGCGCGGGCGCCTCTTCGATGACTTTCTGGTGGCGGCGCTGCATGGAGCAGTCGCGCTCGCCCAGCCAGACGGCGTTGCGGCCGCCATCGGCCAGCACCTGGATTTCGATATGGCGCGGGTTCTCGAGGAACTTCTCCATATAGACTTCCGGGTTGTTGAACGCGGCGCCCGCTTCCGAGCGCGTCATGGTGACGGCGTTCAGCAGCGCGGCCTCGGTGTACACCACGCGCATGCCGCGGCCACCGCCGCCGCCTGCCGCCTTGATGATGACCGGATAGCCGACTTCGCGCGCAATGCGGATGATTTCCTGCGGATCGTCGGGCAACGCGCCTTCCGAACCCGGCACCACCGGCACGCCGGCTTCGATCATGGCGCGCTTGGCGCTGACCTTGTCGCCCATCAGGCGAATGGTGTCCGGACGCGGACCGATGAAGACGAAGCCGCTCTTTTCGACGCGATCGGCGAAGTCGGCATTTTCGGACAAGAACCCGTAACCCGGGTGGATTGCCTCGGAATCCGTGACTTCGGCCGCCGAAATGATGGCCGGCATGTTCAGGTAGCTTTCACGCGACGGCGCGGGCCCGATGCACACAGATTCATCGGCCAGGCGCACGTACTTGGCTTCGCGGTCAGCCTCGGAGTGCACGACCACGGTCTTGATGCCCAGCTCGCGGCAAGCGCGCTGAATGCGCAGGGCGATTTCGCCCCGATTGGCGATCAGGATTTTTTCGAACATTTTCAGCTATCAGCCAATGACGAACAGGGGTTGACCGTACTCGACGGGCTCGCCGTTTTCGACCAGGATTTCTTTGATGACGCCGGACTTGTCGGCTTCGATCTCATTGAGCAGCTTCATGGCTTCAATGATGCACAGCGGGTCGCCTTCCTTGACGGTGGCGCCGACGTCGATGAACGGCGCCGCACCCGGGTTCGGCGCGCGGTAGAACGTGCCGACCATGGGGGCCTTGACGACATGGCCCTGAATCACCGGCGCGGCTTCCGCGGCGGGTGCGGCCGGAGCCACGGCCTGGGCCGCCGGCGCGGCCGGCACGCCGGCTTCGGGGTGGTGGTAGGCGACCGGCTGCAAGGTCTGCGAGAACTTGACGATCCTCACCTTGCCTTCGCCTTCGGTGATTTCCAGCTCGGCGATGCCCGATTCAGCCACCAGGTCGATCAGGGTTTTGAGTTTTCGGAGGTCCATAGAAGCTGCTTCCCGAGATAGTGTCGGCGACGTCCCAGCGTCGGGTCCGCGCCGTATAAGATGTAAATGCTGTGGTTTGGTGCGAGATCAGTGCCGCACTGCGTAACGCAGAGCCGCCTCGTAGCCGTCCGCGCCCAGGCCGCTGATGAGGCCTACCGCCAAGTCGGACAGATAAGAGTGATGCCTGAAGGGCTCTCGCTTATACAGATTGGACAAATGTACTTCAATAAATGGGATCGCGACCCCAGCCAGCGCATCGCGAATTGCGACGCTGGTGTGCGTATAAGCCGCCGCGTTGATGATGATGAAGTCCGTGCCGTCTTGCCGGGCCGCCTGAATGCGGTCAACCAGTGCGCCTTCGTGATTGCCTTGCCACGCTGTCAGCGTGGCGCCCAATTCTCCTGCGAGCAACTCCAGGCCCTCGTTGATCTGTTGCAGCGTGAGGCTGCCGTAGATATGAGGTTCCCGGGTGCCGAGCAGGTTCAGGTTCGGGCCATGCAATACCAGTATGTTTTGCGCCATGCGCTTGCCAATGAGTGGTTTGCCAATTGTTGGCAAAACAGCCGATAAACCAGCTTTTTACGCCAATTCCTACTATTTGTCCAACAGACTTACGCCTTTAAACCAGACAGGGTGCGGTCCAGATCATCGGGTTGGATTTCACCCAATATCTTCCGGTTAATACCGCCATCTGCATTGAAAACAATAGTAAAAGGCAGGCCTCCGCTGGGATTTCCCAGCTTGCGCAGAGTATCGATGGCACCTGCGCCTATTACCCAGAGGGGATAGGAAACCTGTACTTTCTCGACAAATTTTTGCATGTTCGCGGCCGAATCGACACCAATGCCGACAAATCGCACATGCGGGTATTTTTTCTGCAAGGCGTCGAGTTCGGGCATTTCTCGGACGCATGGCGCGCACCAGGTTGCCCAGAAATTGACCACGATGGGCTGGCCTTTCCAGCCTGCCAGGGTATGGGACGCCCCGTTCAGGTCGGGGAGCGGCATCTGCATCAGGCCGGCGACGGGATCGCCGGCGTCGGCCGGGGCCGAGGGCGTCGAGGTCTTGCGGCCCATCAGGGTATAGCCGCCCGCAACCGTGGCGGCTATGGCCACGCCAGCGGAAAGAAGTAGGCGTCGATTCATGGCGCGATCATAACCGCTGCCGCCGTTTCGCGCCGCGCCCGCCGCAGTCCGGTGCCTCTCTATATATACAATGCAGGACAGGAGAGTTTTCAATGCACCTGCATATTCTTGGCATCTGCGGTACGTTCATGGGCGGCTTGGCGCTGATCGCGCGCGCCGCCGGCCACAAGGTCACCGGTTGCGACGCGGGCGTGTACCCGCCCATGAGCACGCAACTGTCCGAGCAAGGAATCGAGCTGATCGAAGGTTTCGGCGCCGAACAACTGGCGCTCAAGCCCGATCTGTACGTGATCGGCAACGTGGTCAGCCGCGGCAATCCGCTGATGGAGGCCATCCTGGAATCCGGCGCGCGCTACGTGTCCGGCCCGCAATGGCTGGGCGACAACATCCTGCCCGGCCAGCACGTGCTGGCGGTGGCCGGTACCCACGGCAAGACCACCACCAGCTCGATGCTGGCCTGGGTACTGGAAGCCGCGGGCATGGCGCCCAACTTTTTGATCGGCGGCGTGGCGCAGGACCTGCATGTGTCGGCGCGCTTCGACCCGTCGCGCCGTCCCTTCGTGATCGAGGCGGACGAATATGACACGGCTTTCTTCGACAAGCGTTCTAAGTTCGTCCATTACCGCCCGCGCACGGCCATCCTGAATAATCTTGAATACGATCACGCCGACATCTTCCCCGATCTGGCCGCGATCGAAACCCAGTTCCACCACCTGGTCCGCACCATACCCGGCTCGGGCCGCATCGTGCGCCCGGCGCACTGCGCCGCGCTGGACCGCGTGATTGCGCGCGGATGCTGGTCCGAAACCGTCACGTTCGGCGCCGATGGCGCCTGGCAGGCGACGGCGCCGGACGCCGAGGGCGCGTTCAGCGTGCTGCGCGGCGGCGTGACCGCTGGCACCGTGCGCTGGAACCTGAGCGGCGAGCACAACCGCATGAACGCGCTGGCGGCGCTGGCCGCCGCCGAACATGTGGGCGTGCCGGCGGCGCAAGGCATCGATGCCCTGACCCGCTTTGCGGGCGTGAAACGCCGCATGGAATTGCGCGGCACGGTCGACGGCATCAAGGTCTACGACGACTTCGCGCACCACCCCACGGCCATCGCCACCACCCTGGAAGGCCTGCGCCGCCAGGTCGGCGCGGCCCGCATCCTGGCGGTGCTGGAGCCGCGCTCCAACACCATGAAGCTGGGCACCATGGCTGCCCGCCTGCCCGAGGCCCTGGCCGACGCCGACCTGGTGTTCTGCTTCGGCGCCCATGCCGGCAAGCACGCCCTGGGCTGGAATCCGGCCGAAGTGCTGGCGCCCCTGGGCGACCGCGCTTCCAGCTACGATGACATCGGCGCGCTGGTTGCCGCCGTCGCGGGCGCCGCCCGGCCGGGCGACCAGGTTCTGGTCATGAGCAACGGCGGTTTCGGCGGCGTGCACGGCAAGCTGCTGGACGCGCTGCAGGCGCGCGCCTGATTCCGGCAACGACACCGCAAAGGCGAGCCATGATTCTCTATCTGCACGGTTTCCGTTCCTCGCCGACCTCACTCAAGGCCCGGATGATGGCCGACGCCATGGCCGAGCGCGGCCTGTCGGCGGCCTGGGCCTGCCCGCAACTGCCCGCCAGCCCGCGCGAAGCCATCGCTCTGGCCATGGGCATCGCCCGGCGCCAGTTGGAAGGGGCGGACTCGCCCCGGGTGCTGACCGTGATCGGCTCTTCGCTGGGCGGCTTCTATGCCACCTGGCTGGCCGAACAGCTGGGCTGCAAGGCGGTGTTGCTGAATCCGGCGGTCGAGGCCGCCCGCGACCTCGCCACCCAGATCGGCGAGCACCGCATGTATCATTCCGACGCGCCGTTCGTCTTCCTGCCCGAGTACGTGGACGAACTGGCCGCCATCCACGCCCCACGCGTCACCCAGCCCGACCGCTACTTCCTATTGGCAGCCACCGGCGACGAGGTGCTGGATTGGCGCGAAATGCGTGACCGCTACGCGGGCTGCCGCCAGCGCATCGTGCAAGGCAGCGACCACGGCCTGTCCGATTTTGTGGAATGGATGCCCGAAGTGCTTGAATTCGCCCTTGGCGACAAGCAGGTTCGCCCCCAATAATCAGTATCAAACATCAACACTCTATAAAGCTGCGCAAGGCGGCGCGTGCGCGCCGCCCAGGACGATCCCCACCATGTATGTGTTTTACGAAGACGACGGCAGCTTCAAGGCCGGCAATATCCTGTCCGAGACCGATGCCAGCCTGCAGGTGGAATCGGAATCCGGCAAGCGCAGCAAGATCAAGCGCGCCAATACCTTGTTCACCTTCGCGGCGCCCGAACCGGCCGCGCTGATGAGCCAGGCGGCCGCGACCGCCGAAACGCTGGACCTGCAATTCCTGTGGGAATGCGCGCCGCAGGAAGAATTCGACTCTCCCGCCCTGGCCGCCGACTACTTCGGCCACGCCCCCACGCCCGTGGAACAGGCCGCCCTCTTGATGCGCCTGCACGGCGCGCCGGCCTATTTCCACCGCCGCGGCAAGGGGAGCTACCGCCCCGCGCCACCCGACATTCTGGCCGCCGCCCTGGCCGCGCTGGAAAAGAAACAGCGCCAGGCCGAGCAGCAGCAGGAATGGGTGGATGAAATGGCCGCGGGGCGCCTGCCCGAGCCCATCGCCCAGGCCGCGGAATCGCTCCTGATCCGCCCCGACAAGAATTCGCAGCAATGGAAGGCGCTGGACGCCGCCTGCGCCAAGCTGGGCAAGAGCCCCGACCGCCTGCTGCTGGAACTGGGCGCCTGGCCACACGCGCTGGCGCTGCACAAGCGCCGTTTCCTGGCGGTGAATTTCCCGCGCGGATTGGCGTTCCCGGACCTGGAACTGCCGCCCATCGACCGCGAGCTGCCGCTGTCCGACGCCGAAATCTATTCGGTGGACGACGTCACCACCACCGAAATCGACGACGCCCTGTCCGTCTCCACCTTGCCCGACGGCCGTCTGCGCGTCGGCGTGCACGTGGCGGCGCCGGGCATCACCGTGACCCGCGACAGCGATTTCGACAAGCTGGCGCGCGCCCGCCTGTCCACCGTCTACATGCCGGGCGACAAGATCCCGATGCAGCCGGACAGCATCATCCAGGCGTTCTCGCTGGACGCCGGCCGCGAAGTGCCGGCGCTGTCCCTGTACGTCGTGGCCGATCCGGAAACCGGCGAAATCATCGAATCGGAAACCCGCCTGGAACGTATCGTGGTGCGCGAGAACCTGCGCCACAACATGCTGGACGCTCAGGTCACGGAAGCCAGCCTGTCCGATCCGTCGGCCGACCTGCCCTATGGCCATTGGCTGCGCCCGCTGTGGAAGCTGGCGCAGGCCCTGTCGGCGCAACGCGAAAACGTGCGCGGCAAGCCGGAGAACAATTCCCGGGTGGAGTACAGCTTCTACCTGGATGGCAACCCCGACGATCCCGACACGCCGGTGCGCCTGGTGCCGCGCCAGCGCAACGCGCCGTTGGACCGCATGGTGGCGGAATACATGATCCTGGCGAACAACCTCTGGGGCGGCCTGCTGCACCAGCATGGCGTGCCGGGCATCTACCGCTCGCAACAGGCGGGCCGCGTGCGCATGAGCACCCAGGCCTTGCCGCACGAGGCCATCGGGGTGCCGCAATACGCCTGGAGCACCTCGCCGCTGCGCCGCTACGTGGACCTGGTCAACCAGTGGCAACTGATCGCAGCAGTCGAGCACGGCGTGTCCGCCCGCCTGGTCGCCCCGTTCAAGCCGCGCGACGCGGACCTGTTCGCCATCATCGGCGCCTTCGACGCGCAATACGCGGCCTGGGCGGAGTTCCAGAGCGCGATGGAGCGCTACTGGTGCCTGCGCTGGCTGAAGCAGCACAACGTGACGCGTACCGTGGCGCACGTGCTGCGCGATGACCTGGTGCGGTTCGCGAATGCGCCGCTGGTGACTCGGGTTGGGGGGATGCCGGAGCTGGAGCGCGGGACTGCAGTGGAGATCGATATTCTGGGGATGGATGAGTTGTCTCTGGAGCTGGATTGCCGGTATATCGGGGAGATTAGTCCTGCTGTGGGTGGGCAGGAGTAGGTTTCTTCTGCTCGGCGTCTTGGGGCTGTGCGTTGCGAGTTCTTCGTAGGCCGCCCATCGGCGCGGGCGCCTGAGGGGTGGGCGCCCACGATTGCGGTCCGGAGCGTTCGCTCCGGACTGCCCCTTCGTCATCTTCGTCCAGGCCTTCGGCCTTCCCTTCAGATTCCCTCGGGCGCATCGAGGTTGCCCGCCCCTCAGGCGCCCGCGCCGACGGGCTGCTTGAATCTTGGACTGATGCGCTGCTGGAGCCGTGGTCAGGGACGACTCTTGCATTGCCCGTCATTCTCGGCCGCGCGGGCGGCCGAGAATGACATACGTGATTTCTTGAATTTCTATTGTGTTCGCTTGCGCGAATGCGACGAATAGTTTGCTATTGGTCCCCAGCTCTGGGGTGATGGGCGGTGATGGGTGGCGCGCGACGGGCAGCCGCTTACGCATGCAGACCCGGACGCGCGCCACCCATCCGGCATCCGCGTTGAGTGACGATTACTGGCCGACCCGCGCACTTGGCCATCACCCCAAAAAAGCGCCCTACCAAACTCAGTCCCGATTCTCGATTGCCATAAGCATCACCACGAGAACGCCCGCCACCAGCGCGCAGCGCCATCACGCGACGCAAGACACCGCGTAAGCCCCAAAAGGCCGCCCGCGCGGCCGGCCTGGGGCGGGCCCCGCAAGACACGCCAACACCCACTATCCGTGGCAAGAACGCCAAGCACACCACCCGCCCCAGCGCCCGTAAAGATTCAACCAGCCTAGCCTGTCGCGTCGGCGCCCGCATCAAGACCCACAGAACCCTCACACCCCTTTACACTCCCCCGAAAGCCACAAAAGACACGGAGACAACACATGCGCATTTTGCTGGTCGAGGACAATCTCGATCTCGGCGATGCCGTGGAAAGCAAGCTGCGTTTCGCCGGCCACAGCGTGCAATGGGTGCGCGACGGCGTGGCGGCGTTGCGTTGGGGGTTGGACGAAACCTGGGACGCGCTCGTCCTGGACATCAACCTGCCCGGCAAGGACGGATTTACCGTCATCCGCGAACTGCGCGCCGCGGGGCTGGAGGCGCCCGTGCTGGTCATGACCGCGCGCTCTGAAATCGAAGACAAGATCGACATGCTCGACCTGGGCGCCGACGACTATCTGGTCAAGCCCTTCGATCTGCGGGAACTCGAAGCCCGGCTGCGCGCACTGATGCGCCGCCCCGCCGGCCAGACCAGCAGCCTCACCGTCTATGGCAACCTCAGCCTGGACCTCGCCAACCGCAACGTCAGCGTGGCCGGCGCGCCGCTGGAGTTGGGACGGCGTGAATTCCGCCTGCTGGAGATCCTGCTCGGCAAGCTGGGCCAGACCGTCGCCAAGGAGCGGTTGATGAACCAGCTGTTCGACCTGGACGACGGCACGCTCAATGCGCTGGAGCTGCTGATATCGCGGCTGCGCAAGAAGCTGGCGGGCGCCTCGATCGATATCGTCACTGTGCGCGGCGTCGGCTATCAGGCCCGCAGCCATGAACAACCCTGAAAATTTCTCCATCCGCCGCCGCGTCTTCGCGCTGGGCGTGCTGCTGCTGGCCTGCGCGCTGATCGGGCTGGTGTTCTTCCTGCGCGGCTACGCGCAGCGCGCGGCGGAACAGGCTTTCGACCGCCTGCTGGCGGCCTCGGCGCTGACCATTGCCGGTTCCGTGCAGATCGAGGACAACAACGTCACCGTCGAACCGCCGGTGTCCTCGCTGGCCATGCTGTCCGGCGGCGAACGCGTGTTCTACGAGGCCCGCACTTCCAACGGCCGCCTCATCACCGGCTACGACGACCTGGCGCCCGGCCTGCCGCTGGCGCAGTCGGCCACGCCGGTATTCGCCTACCTGCGCTATCACGACGAATCCGTACGCGTTGCCACGGTGGGCCGGCTGGTGTCGGCCAGCCAGCATGCGGGCTGGGTCACGGTGCGGGTGGCCGAGACGCTGGGATCGCGCGAGGCGCTGGCCGACGAGATCCTGGGACGCACCGCGCTGCCGCTGGTGGTGGTGTCGCTGGTGGCGCTGGGTCTGCTGTGGTTCGGCGTGCAGCGCGCCTTCGCGCCGCTGGGCGTGGTGGAACGGGAATTGCGCAGCCGCGCGCCGGACGATCTGGCGCCGCTGGTGACGCCCGTGCCGCGCGAGGTGCGGCGGCTGGTCGAGGCCTTGAACGCCTTCATGCAGCGCCTGTCCGGCGTCATGGGCACGCTCAACACACTGGTGGCGGATGCCGCGCACCAGGTGCGCACGCCGCTGGCCTCGCTGCGCGCGCAGGCGGAAGTGGCGCTGGACGAAACCGATCCGCAGCGGCTGCATGCGCGCCTCGAACGCATCCACCTGAACGCCACGCATGCCAGCCAGTTGATCAACCAGTTGCTGATGGACGCCACCATCACGCATCGCCTGGGCAAGGGCTCGCGCACCCTGGTGGGCGTGGCCGAGACCGTCAACGAAACGCGGCGCCGCATCGGCCCGCTGGAGGCACAGCGCCTGCGCATCGAGATCGCGCCCGAGGTCCGCCGCGCCCGCATCGCCGGCGACCGGGTCGCCTTGCGCGAGATGCTGCGCAACCTGGTGGACAACGCCCTGCGCTATGCACCCGACGGCCCCGTGGACATCCAGGCCACGCCCGTGGCGGGCTTCCGCGTGGCGCTGACCGTGTCCGACCGCGGCCCGGGCGTGGCCGACGACGAGAAAGAAGCCGTGCAGCAGCGCTTCACCCGCGGCCGGGCCGGCGAAACGCTGCCCGGATCCGGGCTGGGGCTGTCCATCGTGCGCTCGGTCGCCGTCGCCCACGGCGGCTCGCTGTGGCTGCAGGACCGCCCGGGCGGCGGCCTGACGGCACGCGTGATCCTGCCGCTGGCGCGCTCCGCGCCGGGGCGCGCGGCCGCCGCCTGCCTGGGCGCGCTGTGCCTGGCGGGCCTGCTGCTGGCCTCATCCTCCAACGACGCGCGCGCCGCCGACATCCCGCAAATCGTCACCCGCTATCCCGCGCCGCAACCCACGTCCCGCGTCCTGACCATCGCCGGCCCGACGGATACGCCGGTGGTTGCACCGCTGATCCAGGGCTTCCAGTCGCAACGGCCGGACGTGACCGTGGTGTACCGCGAGATGGGCAGCCGCGAACTCTACGAGGCCGCCATCGCCGGGCAGTTGAAGGACGTGGACGTGCTGATGAGCTCGGCCTCGGACCTGCAGATCCGGCTGGCTAACGACGGCTATGCGCTGAGCTACTCGTCGCCCTATGCCGCCAAGCTGCCGTCCTGGGCCATCTGGCGCCACGAGGTATATGGCTTCACCTTCGAGCCGGCCGTCATCGTCTACAACCCCAAGCGCTATACCGAAGCCACCGTGCCGCGTTCGCGCCAGGATCTGCTGCGCCTGCTGGAACGCGACTCCGCCAAGCTGCGCGGCCGCATCGGCACCTATGACATCGCGGCCAGCAGCGTGGGCTATCTGCTGGCCGAACAGGACGAGCTGGTGTCGTCGAACTTCTGGGGACTGGCCAATGCCATGGGCCAGGCCGGCGTGCGCCTGTCGGCCACCAGCGCCGAGATCCTGGACGCGATCGAGCACGATCAGATCGACATCGGCTACAACATCCTCGGCTCCTACGCGCTGTCGCGGCAGGCGGCGGGCGCAGCCATCGGCGTGGTCTTTCCGCAGGACTACGTGCTGGTGCTGGCGCGTTCGGTGCTGATCGCGCGCAAGGCGCCCAGCCCGGAACTGGGCCGCGCACTGGTGGACTGGCTGCTTTCGCCGGCCGGCCAGCAGGTGGCGTCCAGCCATGCGGCGCTGGGCTCCATCATGGAGGACACGCCTGGCCGCTGGACCTCCGAAGCGGTGCTGGCGCGTTCGCAAGGCATCGTGCAGCCGGTGGTGCTGAGCCCCGCCCTGCTGGTCGGACTGGACCAGCGCCGCCATTCGCGCTTCGTGCAGAACTGGATCCGGTTGGTGACGGATACGCCGGCGCGGCCGTGACGGTCGCGGACGCGCGGCGTCCTTGCCAGCAAGGGATTTCCCCTAGGCGCGACCTGTCGCCATGACAGGACGGCGACAGACGCCGGCTCCTAAGATGCCCGCAAGCTGGACACGGATCCCGCTCGTACCAATAACTCATCGGAGACACACCCATGCTTGCCAAGTCCCAACTGGCGGCCGCCTGCGCCGCTGCATTCGCCCTCGCCGCCGGCAGCGCCTTTGCACAGCAAGTGCCGGCCGGCTATCCGGCCGACTACCAGAAGATCCTGGACGGCGCCAAGAAGGAAGGCAAGGTCGTCATCTATTCGACCACCGACACCAAGGCTGCCGGCCCCGTCATCAAGGGCTTCGAAGCGCTGTATCCGGGCATCAAGGTCGAATACAACGACATGAACAGCACCGAGCTCTACAACCGCTACATCAGCGAGCAGGCCGCGGGCGGCACCAGCGGCGACATCGTCTGGAGCTCGTCGATGGACTCGGCGCTGAAGCTGGCCAGCGACTACGCCCTGCAGTACAAGTCGCCGGAAGTCGGCAAGCTGCCGGCCTGGGCAGTGTGGAAGGATTCGGCCTACGGCACCACCTACGAGCCGGCCGTGTTCATCTACAACAAGCGCCTGATCCCCGCCGCCGAAGTGCCGACCACGCACGGCGCGCTGGCCAAGCTGATCGCGAGCCAGCCGGACAAGTTCAAGAACAAGGTCACCACCTACGACATCGAGAAGTCGGCCGTGGGCTTCATGCTGGCGGTGCAGGACAAGGTCAACGATCCCAAGTACTTCGAGACGCTCAAGGGCATCGCCGCAGGCGGCCTGATCGTGCAATCGTCCACCGGCACCATGATGGAGCGCGTGTCGTCCGGCGAAAACCTGATCGGCTACAACATTCTGGGCTCGTACGCCGAAACCCGCGCCAAGAACGACCCGTCGCTGGGCGTGGCCTATCCCACCGATTACGCGCTGGTCCTGTCGCGCGTCGCGTTCATCAGCAAGAAGGCCAAGAACCGCAACGCCGCCAAGCTGTGGATGGACTACCTGCTGTCGCAGAAGGGCCAGACGATCCTGGCGAACCAGGCCGATCTGGCCTCGGTGCGCGACGACATCGAAGGCGACAACGACGTGGACGGCATGACCAAGAAGCTGGGCGCCTCGCTCAAGCCGATTCCGGTCAACGAAACCCTGCTGGACTACCTGGAGCAGAACAAGCGCCTGCAGTTCATCAAGGATTGGCGCGCCGCGGCAGGCAAGTAATGCCGCGCGGCCCGGAACGATGCAACGGTTCCGGATCGCCTTGCGCGTAGGGGACGGCGGCGCGCCGCCGTCCGCCTGACCGCCGCCGGGGCGGTCGCCTCCGACCCGGCCGCGCGACCTTCGCGCCATTCAAGAACACAGGATTCCCCATGCAGTCATTGCGCTCGAAATGGCAGTCCCTGCCCCGCGGCGTGGTGGTGCTGATCACGGCTTTGGCGATTTATGTGCCGCTGTCGTTCATCATCATCCAGAGCTTTCTGTCCGCGCCCTTCTTTGCCCCGTCCAAGACCTTCAGCCTGGACGCGTTCCGCTTCATCTTCGCGGACCCCGATTTCTACAAGGCCCTGAAAAGCGGCTTCATCCTGGCCTTCGGCCTGGCCGTCATCGCCATCCCGTTGGGCGGCATGCTGGCCTTCCTGATGATACGCACGGATCTCCCCGGCCGGCGCTGGATCGAGCCGCTGATCCTGGTGCCGGTTTTCGTGTCGCCCATGGTGCTGGGCTTCGGCTATGTGGTGGCCGCGGGCCCCGTGGGCTTTTTCTCGATCTGGGCGCAGAACCTGCTGGGCTTCGTGCCCTGGAACGTCTATTCGCTGACCAGCATCGTCGTCATCGCCGGCCTGACCCACGTACCGCACGCCTACCTGTACATCTCGTCGGCGCTGCGCAGCATGGGCTCCGATGTTGAAGAAGCCGCCCGCGTGGCCGGCGCCTCGCCGCTGCGCGTGATGGTGTCGGTCAGCCTGCCCATGGTGCGTCCGGCCATGCTCTACGCGACCGTGCTGCTGTTCTTCCTGGGCCTGGAAGTGTTCGGCCTGGTGCTGGTGCTGGGCGACCCCGAAGGCAACCTGGTGCTGGCCACCTACCTGTACAAGCTCACCAACAAGCTGGGCATCCCGTCCTATCACCTGATGGCCGCCGTGGCCGTGGTGCTGATCTGCATGACGATCCCGCTGGTGATGCTGCAGCGCCGCCTGATGCGCACCGCCAACCGCTTCGTCACCGTCAAGGGCAAGGCCTCGCGGGCCCGCGCCCTGCCGCTGGGCAAGTGGCGCTGGGTGGCTGGCGCGGTGGTGGCGTTCTGGCTGCTGGTGACCATCGTGGTGCCGCTGCTGGGCGTGCTGCTGCGCGCCTTCGTGTCCAACTGGGGCATGGGCGTGTCGCTGTTCGACGTGCTGTCGCTGGACGCGTTCCGCACCGTGTTCGCGCAGCCCAACCTGATGCGCGCCATCGTCAACTCGGTGGCCATCGGCGTGTTCGGCGGCGCGCTGGCCGTGATGTGCTACATGTTCGTGGGGCTGGCCATGCACCGCAAGCCCGACAACATCACGCGCTTCATGGACTACAGCGTGCTGGTGCCGCGCGCCGTGCCTGGCCTCTTGGCCGGCCTGGCGTTCCTGTGGGTATTCCTGTTCGTGCCGATGTGGCTGGACAATGCCCTGGACGAAGGCGGCTGGCTGTCGGCCCTGCCCTTCGCGGAATGGCTGCGCGAGAACTTCATCGAATGGCTGCGCGCCATGCGCAGCACCATCTTCAGCGTGTGGCTGGCCTACACGGTGGTATGGATGGCGTATGGCCTGCGGCTGATCTCCTCGACCCTGCTGCAGGTAGGCCCCGAACTGGAAGAGGCCGCCCGCAGCGCCGGCGCGCGCCGCGGCCAGGTCACCCGCCACGTCACGGTGCCGCTGGCCAAGTACGGCCTGATCGGTTCCTGGCTGCTGATGTTCCTGATCTTCGAGCGCGAGTACTCCACCGGCGTCTACCTACTGTCGCCCGGCACCGAGACCATCGGCTCCATGCTGGTGTCGCTGTGGGCCTCGGGCGCCATCGACATCGTGGCCGCGCTTTCCTTCATCAATATCGTTCTGGTCGTGATCGGCCTGGGCATCGCCCTGCGATTCGGAGTCAAACTTCATGATTGAGCTTTCTGTAGAAGACCTGCACCTGGATTACGGCGACAACCCGGTGCTCAAGGGCGTGTCGATGCAGCTACGCCAGGGCGAAGTGGTGTCGCTGCTGGGCCCCTCGGGCAGCGGCAAGACCACCCTGCTGCGCGCCGTGGCCGGCCTGGAAGGCCCCAAGCGCGGCCGCATCACCATCGGCGACCGCGTCGTGTACGACGGCGCGGCGAAGAAGGAGATTCCCGCCGAGGAGCGCAACCTGGGCCTGGTGTTCCAGTCCTATGCGCTGTGGCCGCACAAGACCGTGTTCGAGAACGTGGCTTACCCGCTGAAGCTGCGCAAAGTGCCCGGCGCCGAGGTGCGCGAACGGGTGCAGGCGGTGCTGGACCAACTGGGCCTGGGCAAGCTGGGCCAGCGCCATCCGCACGCCCTGTCCGGCGGCCAGCAGCAGCGCGTGGCCATCGGCCGGGCGCTGGTGTACAGCCCGCCCGTGATCCTGCTGGATGAGCCGCTGTCCAACCTGGACGCCAAGCTGCGCGAAGAGGCCCGCGCCTTCCTGCGCGAGCTGATCATCCGCCTGGGCCTGTCGGCGCTGATGGTGACGCATGACCAGAGCGAAGCCATGGCGATTTCGGACCGCATCCTGCTGTTGAACAACGGCAAGATCGAACAGCAGGGCACGCCGCAAGAGATGTACGGGTCCCCCTCCACGCTGTTCACCGCTGAATTCATGGGCAGCAACAATCGTCTGGACGGCAAGGTGACCGAAGTGCGCGACGGCCAGGCCCGCATCGAGGGCCGCGGCTTCTCTGTGTGGGGCAAGGCCAGCCCGGGCCTGGCCCAGGGCCAGGACGCCACCGCCGTCATCCGGGTGGAGCAGGTGCGCCTGGCGGACGACCCTGACGGCAACCACCTGGACATGCCGCTGCTGACCAGCATGTATCTGGGCGACCGCTGGGAGTACCTGTTCCGTACTCCCGACGCCGACCCAGCCCACACCCTGGCCCTGCGCGCCTATGGCCCCGAAGGTCGCGAACCCGGCCCCTGCCGGCTGGCCCTGCCCGCCAGCAAGGTCTGGGTCTTTCCCCGCAGCGCCGCCTGAGGAGCCGCCTGGCGCCCACCCCGGGCGGTTACAAGCCCGGGGCCCAGGGCTACCGCGCACGCGGCGTAGGCTGTCAGTGTGAACCGCCCCTGACGCCCGACGGACCTGGACTCGCTCTACAATGCGCTGGTGCAACGCCTCGCTGATTCCCCTTCCCCGCTGAGCCGTTACCTGCGGTGGCTGGGCGCACCCGCCCAGCATTACCTGCGCATCGGCATCGCAATATCGCTGTTGGTGCACGCCGGCGCCCTGGCGTGGCGCTTTGGCGCGCCCGCGCTCTCGCGCCCGCCGGTCACCAGCCTGGAAGTCGTGCTGCTCAATGCCCGCAGCGAGACGCCCCCGGACACTCCGCGCGCGCAGGCCCAGAACCAGATGAGCGGCGGCGGCAACGCCGAGCGCGGCATGTCCACTACCCCGCTGCCACGCACGGGCGAATCGGCCGAGACCATCGTGCTTGAAGCCATGCGCCGCCGCCAGGTGCAGCTGGAAGCCGAACAGACCCGCCTGATGACCCAGCTGCGCGCCGCTGACAAAGCCGGCGCCGAGCGCCAGGCCGTCAACCCCTGGCCCGACGGCGCCGACCTGGGCCGCGACGCCGAGGACCAGGCCAGCCTCATCCAGAGCGCCCAGGTGGCCGCGCTGGCGGCGCGGGTCCAGCAGTACAGCGCCGAACCGCGCAAGCAATTCGTGGCCCCCTCCGCCGAGGCCTCGCGCTATGCCGCCTACCTGGACGCCTGGCGCACCCGCATCGAGGCGGTCGGCACCCAGCACTACCCGGACGAGGCGCGCGGCCGCATCTATGGCTCGCTGCGCATCACGGTGTCCGTCCGCGCCGACGGCAGCATCGCCGATGTCGAGATCGACCAACCCTCGCCGCACGCCGTCCTGAATCAGGCGGCCCGCCGCATCGTCCAGCTGGCCGCGCCCTTCCCCCCGTTCCCGCCCGATATCGCGCGCGACACGGACGTGCTGGTCATCACCCGCACCTGGCATTTCGTCAACGACACCCTGGAAACCCAAGCCCCATGACCGAGGCGCCCCCTCTTGCCCGATACGCCGTCATCGGCAACCCCATCGCGCACAGCCGCTCGCCTCAGATCCACGCCATGTTTGCCGAACAGACCGGCAAGCCGCTGCGCTATGACCGCCTGCTGGCGCCGGTGGACGGCTTTGCCGATGCGGTCGCCGCCTTCGTGGCCGAGGGCGGGCTGGGCCTGAATGTGACGGTGCCCTTCAAGCTGGACGCCTACGCCCTGGCCGCCGGCCGCCTGTCCAGCCGCGCCCGCCTGGCCGGCGCGGTCAACACCCTGTCCTGGCGCGACGGCGCCTGGCACGGCTGCAATACCGATGGCGTGGGCCTGGTGTCCGACCTGCTACGCCTGGGCGTGCGCCTCACGGGAGCATCCGTGCTGCTGGTCGGCGCCGGCGGCGCGGCCCGAGGCGTACTGCAGCCCCTGGCCGAGGCCGGCTGCGGCCGCATCCACATCGTCAACCGCACCGCCTCCAAGGCGGAAGAACTGGCCGCCTCCTGGCGCGACAGCGGCGTGTCGCCGCAGACGGCGGTCACGGGCGGCAGCCTGGCGGACGCCGCCCAGGCCGGCGGCTGGAACCTGGTCATCAACGCCACCGCCAGCGGCCTGCAGAACGCCGCCCCCGACCTGCCCCCCGGCCTCTACGCGGCCGGCGCAGCCGCCTACGACATGATGTACGGCGCCCGGCCCACCGCCTTCATGAAGCAGGCCGAAGCCGACGGCGCCGCCCTGACGGCCGATGGCCTCGGCATGCTGGTAGGCCAGGCAGCCGAAAGCTTCTACATCTGGCATGGCGTGCGTCCCGACCCCGCCCCGGTGCTGGTCGCGCTGCGCGAGGCGCTCCAGGCCGGGCAATAAGCGGCATGGCGACGCGCAAGGGCCGCTCCTGGTTCCGGATCATCAGCGGCGCGCTGATGGCGCTGGTATGCCTGGTGCTGCTCTATCAGTTCTGGCTGTTCGCCCAGGTGGTCTGGTACAACTACCGCCCCCCTGGCAGCAGCGCGATCATGCGCGAGGAACGGTCCCGCCTGAGCGACGGCAACCCCGATTTCGAGCTGAAGTACGAATGGGTGCCCTACGACAAGATCAACCGCAACCTCAAGCGGGCGGTCGTGGCGTCCGAGGACTCCAACTTCACCGAGCACGACGGCGTCGAATGGGATGCCATCCGCAAGGCCTGGGAATACAATCAGAAACAGCAGGACGCCGGCCGCAGCAAGATGCGCGGCGGCTCCACCATCACCCAGCAACTGGCCAAGAACTTGTTCCTGTCCAGTTCCCGCAGCTACATCCGCAAGGGCCAGGAACTCGTCCTGACCTACATGATCGAACATGTCATGAGCAAGGAGCGGATCCTGGAGCTGTATCTGAACGTGGCGGAATGGGGCGAGGGCGTGTTCGGCGCCCAGGCCGCCGCCAAGCATTATTTCAACACCACCGCCGCCAACCTGGGGGCCAGCCAGTCGGCCCGGCTGGCGGCCATGCTGCCCAACCCGCGCTTCTACGACGCCCACCGCAACACCCGGTATCTGAACTCCCGGGTCGGCGTCCTGACGCGGCGGATGCAGATGGTCGAGATTCCCTGACACGGATCCAGCGCTCCGGCCCCACCTTCAGCGGCGGGATTTGTTAAGCTTTCGGGTTTAGGCGTTTCCCCTTTCTTTCATGCGCACCGCACGTCGCTACCTGGCCCGCGAGATCTATCGCTCTTGCGCAGTGGTCCTTATGGCCCTGCTGGGCCTTTTCACGTTCTTCGCGCTGGTGGACGATCTGGACAACGTGGGCGACAAGTTCTCCATGATGGCCCTGCTGTACATGCAGGCCCTGGCGATTCCCACCCGTCTCTATGACCTTCTGCCCATCGGCCTGCTGATCGGCGCCATCCTGGCGCTGGCGGGACTGGCCCAGCGCAACGAACTGGTCATCCTGCGCGTGTCCGGCGTCAGCGGCATGAAGCTGCTGCGCATGCTCTGGATCGTTACGATCCCGCTGATGATAGGGGCGGGCCTGTTGTCCGAGTACGTCACGCCCTGGGCCGAAATCAAGTCCGGCGAAGCCAACCTGCTGTTCCGCGGCAAGGCCGGCGGCGACCGCCTGAACAGCGGCTACTGGTTCAAGGAACCCACCGCCGACGGCGGCACCCGCATCATCAACATCGGCGAACTCAAGGGCGACGGTCAGGTCAGCGCCGTGACCCTCTATGAATTCAAGAAGGACCAGACGCTGTCCGCGCTGTCCACCGCACCGACCGGCCTGTTCACCCAGGGCGACCTGCTGCTCAAGGACGTCACCGAAACGCGCCTGGACGACGAGGCTGCCGAAGCGCTGGCCAACGCGCGTCCGCCCAAGCACCCGCCCGCCACCGTGGTCAAGCTGCCCGAGCGCAATATCGACACCACGCTCAGCGCCGAGCGCCTGCTGGCCCGGGTGCTGACGCCTGAACGCATGTCCATCGCCACGCTGCTGGACTATGTGGATTATTTGCGCAACAACCAGCTGCAATATGGTCGACAGGTCGTCGCCTTGTGGCGCAAACTGGCATATCCGTTCACCCTGCTGGTCATGATCACCATTGCCGCTCCCATCGGCTTGATGCAGACGCGCCGCGGCGGCGTAGGCGCCAAGGTCTTCATCGGCATCCTGCTGGGCGTGGGCTTTTTCATGCTGAACCAGTTGGCCCTGAACGTCGGCATGCTGGGCAAATGGCCGGCCTGGCTGACCGCCCTGGGTCCGAATATCGGCGCCATGATCGTGGCGCTGGGCGCGATGGGCTACATGGAGTATCGCCACACCATCACGCGGATCGCGCAACAACGTTGGCCTTGGAGCAAAAGTCCCGCATGAACGGCAGTATCTGGATGATCGGCGACGTGCAGGGCTGCTGCTCGCCGCTGGATCGCTTGCTGTCCCACCCCGAACTGGTCGGCGATCCTCAGTCGCGTCTCTGGTTCGCCGGTGACCTGGTCAACCGCGGCCCCCAGTCGCTGGAAACCCTGCGCCGCATCATCGACCTGGGCGACCGCGCGACCACGGTGCTGGGTAACCATGACCTGCACCTGCTGGCCACGGCGGCGGGAGTACGCAAGCCTTCCAAATCGGACACGCTCGAGGACGTCCTGCGCGCGCCGGACGCGGTCGACCTGATCAACTGGCTGCGCTTTCGCCCGCTGGCCCATTTTGAACAGAACCATCTGCTGGTCCACGCCGGCACGCTGGCCAAATGGGACGTCGCCAAGACGCTAGCCCTGGCGGGCGAAGTCCAGGACGCCCTGCGCGGGCCGAACTGGCAAAAGGCGCTGCAGAAGATGTACGGCAACGAACCGGCCACCTGGAAGGAAGACCACAAAGGCGGCAAGCGCATGCGGGTCATCATCAATGCGCTGACGCGGATCCGCCTGTGCACGCCCAATGGCCATATGGAATTCGCCACCAAGGTGACGCCGGGCGCCTGGCCGACCGGCCTGGTGCCCTGGTTCGACGTGCCCAACCGCGCCACGCGGAACATCACGACCGTGTTCGGGCATTGGTCGACGCTGGGGTTGCTGCAGCGGCCGGATGTAATTTGCCTGGATACGGGGTGCGTGTGGGGCGGGTCGCTGACGGCTTTGCGGTTGCAGGATCGGAAGCTGGTGCAGGTGAAGTGTTCGCAGTTTCAGGATCCGTTGTCTGAGTAGCGATTTCGGGGACTTTTTTCCGGTTCGGTTTGATTGCTTCGTGGGCCGTAGTGCTCCGTAGGCCACACGTCGGCGCGGACGGCTGGGTGGCGAGCGCCCACGATTGCGGTCCGGAGCCTTCGCTCCGGACTTCCCCGTCGTCATCTTCGTCCAGGCCTTCGGCCTTCCCTTCAGATTCCCTCGGGCGCATCGAGGTTGCTCGCCACCCAGCCGTCCACGCCGACGTGCTACCTGGGTCTTGGCCTGTCGCGCCGCTGGAGCCGTGGTCAGGGGCGAGTCGTTGTTTGCCCGCCATGTTTGGCCGCGCGGGCGGCCAAACATGACATACGTGATTTCTTGAATTTCAGTTGTGTTCGCTTGCGCGAATGCGGTCAGTCGTTAGCTAATGGTCGCCAGCTCACGGGGATGGGCGGTGATGGGTGGCGCGCGATGGCGAGCCGTTTACTCATGCTGACCATCACGCGCGCCACCCATCCGGCACCGGCGTTGAAATGACGATGTTGGCCGACCGACGCGCTTCGGCGCCCTACGTACCCAAATTCACCAACCACCAGTTGCACTCACCACCAGCGCGCAGCGTCAACACGCGACGCAAGAAACCGCGTAAGCCCCAAAAGCCGCCCGCGACGACGGACGACCTACGAAGCGCTATCGCTACAGCTACAGCACACTCAAAATCGCATCTCGCGCCTGATGAGACAACTCCAGCCGCGTAGGCAGACTCCCGTCCGGATGCCGCGCCGCCAGCGGCGGCAGGAACACCACTTCGACAGCCAACCCCGTCACACCCAGCACCCGCCAGAGATTCGCCACCAAGGACTCCTCCCCCACGAACGCCGCATAGCCGCTGCGCTTGCCATGCTGCAGGAATCGCAAGGCCACGGGCTGGATCTCGATGGCAGCCGAACGCGCCGGTTCGAACAGGCTGGCGTGGAAAGGCAGCAGCTCGAAACCTTCAGTCGTCGTGCCTTCCGGGAACAGTCCCACCGCATCGCCTTGCTTGAAGCGGGCCTGCATGGATTCGCCCATCGCATGCACCGCGTGGCGCTGACCGCGTTCGATGAAGAGCGTGCCGGCGCCGGCCACCAGCCAGCCGATGACCGGCCAGCTGCGGATCTCGCTCTTGGCGACGAAGGACGTGGCGCGCGCCGAGTTCAGCACGAAGATGTCGATCCAGGAGACGTGGTTGGCCACCAGCAGCACCGGACCGGTCAGGCGCGGCTCGCCCTTGAGGACGACCCGCAGGCCACAGAAGGCCATCAGGCAGCGCGACCAGCGGCGGTTCAGCCAGGCGCGCGACTTGGGACCGATCAAGGGATACACCAGGCCCACGCACAACAGGCCAAAGAGAATCCAGGGCACCACGAGGAACAGCCTAAGGACAAAGCGCAGCAGCTTCAAACTGGAGTCTCCCAGGCCAGGCTGCCACCTACCACGGTGGCGCGTACACGGCCGGGCAGCATCATACCCGCGAACGGGGTGTGGCCGCTGCGGCTTTGCAGGGCGTCTGGCATCACCAGCCATTCGGCGTCCAGGTCGGCCAGGCAGAGGTCTGCTGGCGCTCCCACGCCCAACTGGCCGGCCAATGCGGCCTGCGGCGATATCTTGCCCAGCACCGCGGCGGGGCCGCAGGTGACACGCGCCAGCGCGTCGGCTAGCGGCCGGCGGCAATCGCGCGACCACTTCAAGGCCAGGGACAGTAGCAGTTCCAGCCCCGTGGCGCCGGGTGTGGCCACCGGGAACGGCACGGCTTTGGCGGCGTCATCGACCAGGGTGTGATCGGAGCACAGCGCATCGACCGTGCCGTCCGCCAGCGCCGCCTGGATCGCGTCGCGGTCGCGCTGGCCGCGCAGCGGCGGGTTCAGGCGGAAGTCCGTATTGAAGAAGCCGATGTCCACGTCGGTCAGATGCAGGCTGTGGGCGGACACGTCGGCCGTGACCGGCAGGCCCTCGCGCCTGGCGGCGCGCAACAGTTCCAGCCCGGCAGCCGTGGACAGCCGCGTCAGGTGCACGCGCGCCCCGGTGGCGCGCTGCAGTTCGAAAATGGTGTGTAGCGCCACGGTTTCGGCCTGCGCCGGCAGCCCTTCCAGGCCGAGACGTTCGGCATAGGCGCCGCTGGCGACAACCGCGCCTCGCGCCAGCCAGGGGTCTTGGGGCCGCAGCCACAGGGCGTGGCCCATGCCGCTGGCGTAGCGCATCGCGCCCCAGAGTACGCGCGTGTCGGCGATGCCCTGCTCGCCCTGCGCATAGGCCAGGCAGCCCGCCTGGGCCAGCAAGCCCATCTCCGCCAGCGTTTCGCCGGCCAGTCCCACCGTCATCGCGCCCAGCGGATGGATCCGGCATTGCCCCGGCTCGGCATGGCGCATCAGCGCCTCGGCCTTGCCGGGTTCATCCAGCGGCGCAGCAGGATCCGGCGGCAGCACCAGCCGGGTGACGCCACCGGCCAGGGCCGCGCGCAGCTCGGAAGGCGCGAACGCCGCCGCGCCGGGCTGCGATACCCGCGCGGACAGATCGATCAAGCCCGGCAGCAGCGCCAACCCGCTTGCGTCCAGCACCCGATCCGCGTGAAAGCCGTCGGGCTCGCGGCCCACGGCGACGACGTGGCCGTCAGCAACGTAGAGGTCGTGCTGCCCGTCCACCGCGTTGGCGGGATCGATCAGCCGGCCATTGGCGATATGCAGCCTCATGGCGCGTCTCCGGTCAGCAGGTCCAGGGCGGCCAGGCGCAAATGCCGTTCGATATCCGCCAGCTGCGCCTCGATGGGCGTCAGGCTGGCCGACACGTCGCCGTCAGTTTCGATGCCCGGCGTCAGCACGCCGGCGGGCAGCAGCAGCGCATCGGAGCGGGCGGCGGCCAGCGCATCCGGCGTCAAGCCGTAGGCATGCGCGTATTCACGGGCCGACGGCAGCAGCGCGCCGCTGATCCCTTCCACGCGCAAGGGCAGCACGATGACGACATCCGCGTCCTGCAAGCCTTCCCGCAGCGAGGCGCAGGCGCGCACGCCGAGCTGCGGCAGGCCGTCGGGCAACAGAGTGCGCGGCGCCGCGGCGCGGACTTCTGGCACGCCCAGCGTGGTCATGGCGTGGATGATGGAACGCGCCACGCGCGAATGGCGGATATCGCCCACCAGCGTCACGGCCAGGTTGGTCAGATCCTGCCGGGCGTCGAGCATGGCCTGCACCAGCGCCAGCGCCGGCAAGGGGTCGGCGTGGCAGCCGTCGCCCGCGTTGAGGATACGCAGGCCCGGCGCCGCGTGCGCGGCCGCGCAATGCGCCGCACCGCTGGCGCCATGGCGCAACACCAGCAGGCCCGGGGCCAGCCGGGCAACGGTTTCGGCCAGCGCGTCGCCGGCCTGCGGTTCCAGCGTCACCGCCGACAGCGACAGGCGCTGCGCGGCGGCGGCAAAGGCGTCGCGGTCCTTCGCGGCCTCATCGGGCAGGCACAAAAACACCGGCACGGCGGACGACCGGCAGGCGGGCGCCGCGCCCGCCGCCAAGCCGCGCGCAGCGTCCAGCAGCCGCTCGACATGCCGGCGGGGCAGCCCTTCGGTGGTCAGCAGGTGTATCAGTTCGCCGCGGCGATCGAGTTGCGGATTGAGCATAGGCAGGCCGGACCGCGCGCCTCAGGACGCAGGCAGGGTGTCCAGGTATCGTTGCAGGATGACGGCCGCCGCCATCGCGTCGTCGGCGGCATGGGTGCCCAGCAGGCGCTGCGCCTCCATGCTGGAGCCGCGTTCGTCGACCAGTTCGACGGCCAGGCCAAAGCGGCCGTGCAGTTGATTGGCGAAACGGCGGCAGCGCGCGGTGGCCGGCTGTTCGCCGCCCTCCGCGTCCAGCGCCAGCCCCACCACGACGCGGTGGGGCTGCCACTCTTGCAACAGCGCCGCGATGCGGCCGAAGCGCGCCTCGCGGACTTCGCTGAAAATGATTTCCAGCGGACGCGCCTGGCGCGTCAGCGTATTGCCAATGGCAATGCCGATCTTCTTCTCGCCGAAATCGAAGGCCAGCAGGGTCTCTTCAGGCATGGCCGGCATCGCCCGCCAGCATCACCGGGTCGATGCCCAACAGCTTCAGCGCGGCCGGATAGCGTTCCTCGGGGGGGACGTCGAAGATGATGCTGTCGTCGGCGCCCACGCTGAGCCAGGCATTCTGCGCCATCTCGCTTTCGAGCTGGCCCGCGCCCCAGCCGGCGTAACCCAGCGTGACCAGCATGCGGGCCGGGCCCTTGCCGTCGGCCACGGCCTGCAGCACATCGCGCGAGGTGGTCAGCGCCATGTCGCCCAGCTTGATGCTGGAGCTGTAATCGCCAGCCGGCGCGTGCAGCACGAAACCGCGGTCGGTCTGCACCGGACCGCCAAAGAAGACCAGGGTGTCCTTCACCGGACCGATCTCGAGCGTCAGGTCGATGCGCTCGAACAGGGTGCCCAGCGTCAGGTCGGTGGGCCGGTTGATGACCAGGCCCAGCGCGCCACGTTCGGTGTGCTCGCAGACATAAATGACCGAGCCCGCCAAGCTGCCCTCGACCATGCCCGGCATGGCGATCAGGAACTGGTTGGCGAAGTTGGCCGCCTCTGTCGTGGCGTCTTCGTGGTGTTTTTCCGTCATGGCAACCCCTACATGGGTAATCTGAAAGAACCGTGGGGAGGCCACGCTTGCCCCGCAAGCATCATGCCTGGCGGCAGTCCGTCCCACGGTTGCGAAGGATGGGGCGTAGTCCCATCTTACGAGCCTTGGCGGAATAAGTCGGCGCTACGGCCTCAGATTTCCATCAGTTCGAAGTCCTCTTTGCGGGCGCCGCATTCGGGACAGACCCAGTTCGGCGGCACGTCTTCCCAGCGGGTGCCGGGGGCAATGCCTTCGTCGGGCAGGCCGGCCTCTTCATCGTAGACCCAGCCGCAAATCAAACACATCCAAGTACGCATAGTTCTCTCTTACATCAATTCCAGGCCCTTGCCCGGCGTCAGGGCAAAGGTGAGGGGCTTCCATTAGAATGGGGACAATCTTACCGAAACCCAATAGGGGTTCCCCTGATTCACCGCAAATGAGTCCGGGCGCCCCCTACTCTAGCGCTGTCCACGTGGCCCCCGTTACTCCCCCTCTCGTTTTGGTCTTCGGTCCGCTCGACCCCTCGGGTTCCGACGGTTTGCCGGCAGACGCCGTCACCTGCGCCGGCCTGGGCTGCCATGGTCTGGCGGCCGTAACCGCGCTGACCGTGCGGGACACCGCCGGCATCGAAGAAATCCATCCCGTTACACCCGACCTGCTGGACGACCAGGCGCGCTGCCTGCTCGAGGACATGTCCGTACAGGCCATCAAGGTGGGCGGACTATACACCGCGGAAACTGCCAGCGTCGCGGCGCAGGTCGCCGCCGACTACAGCCAGGTGCCGCTGGTCCTGCATCTGGGCCAGCGCGCCCAGCCGCCGGCCGACGCCGCCGACGAGGACGAAGCCGACGACCTGCTGGCCGCCACCCTCGAACTGGTGCTGCCGCAGACCGACCTGCTGGTCATCGAGCACCTGCGCCTGGCGCAGTGGCACGCCGACGGCGACATCGATATCGGGGACGCACCGACGCCGATGCACGCCCTGGTCGCGGCGGGCGCGGAATGGGTGCTGGTCCTGGGCAGTCCGCAGCGGCCCGGCCACTACGCCAACATGCTGCTCGGCCCCAACGGCCAAACCGCCACCCTGCCCTGGCAGGCGCCCCCGGACCGCAACGGCGACGCCGGCGGCGTAGCTGCCACTGCCATCGCGGCCATGCTGGCGCGCGGCCTGGAAATGCCGGAAGCCGTGCGCCAAGGCCTGGCGCATGCCGATACCGCGGTCGCCGCCAGCTTCCTGCCGGGCATGGGCCGGCGCATCCCCAACCGGATTCCCGCCCAATGAAAGCGCTGCGTTTCCCCACCGGCCTGTACGGCGTCACCCCAGAATGGGACGATACCGACCGCCTGCTGCTGGCGGTGCGCCAGGCCGCCGACGGCGGCATGCGTTCGCTGCAGTTGCGCCGCAAGAATGTGCCCGACGCCGTGCGCGCCGCGCAGGCCCGCGCACTGGCGCCGCTATGCCGCGAGCTCGGCGTGCTGTTCCTGATCAATGACGACTGGCGCCTGGCGCTGGAGGTGGGCGCCGATGGCGCGCACGTCGGCCGCGAGGACGAAAGCCTGGCGCGCATCCGCGCCGAGGCCGGCCCCGACCTGATCCTGGGCGGTTCCAGCTACGACGACCTGGGCCGCGCGCAGGAACTGCTGGCCGCGGGCGCGGACTATATCGCCTTCGGCGCCATGTACGCCTCCAGCGTCAAGCCCGACACCGTGCGCGCGCCGCTCTCGGTCCTGACCGAAGCCCGCCGCCTCACAGACAACTGCGATGCCCCCCGGCCCGCGGTCGTCGCCATCGGCGGCATCACGCCCGACAACGCGCCGCTGGTGGCGCAGGCCGGCGCCGACGCCATCGCCGTCATCACCGCGCTTTTCGAGGCGCCCAGCATCCGGGCCGCCGCGGCCGCATGCTCCGCGCCCTACTCCGTCAACCCCAACCGCAAGCCTTGAACGCCATGTCCAGTAACGCTCAGCTTTTCGAACGCGCCTGCCGCAGCATCCCCGGCGGCGTCAATTCGCCCGTGCGCGCCTTCCGCTCCGTGGGCGGCACGCCGCGCTTCATCAAGCGCGCGCAGGGTCCGTACGTGTGGGACGCGGAAGACAAGCAGTACATCGATTATGTGGGTTCCTGGGGCCCCGCCATCCTCGGCCATTCGCATCCCGAAGTGGTGCGCGCGGTGCAGGAAGCCGCCGTCAACGGCCTGTCCTTCGGCGCTCCGACCGAAGCGGAAATCGAACTGGCCGAAGTGCTGATCTCGCGCCTGCCCTCGCTGGAACAGGTGCGCCTGGTCAGCTCGGGCACGGAAGCGACCATGACGGCCATCCGCCTGGCCCGCGGCGCCACCGGGCGCGCCAAGATCGTGAAGTTCGAAGGCTGCTACCACGGCCATTCGGACAGCCTGCTGGTCAAGGCCGGCTCGGGCCTGCTGACCTTCGGCAACCCCAGCTCGGCCGGCGTGCCGCCGGAATTCGTCTCGCACACGCTGACCCTGGAATACAACAACCTGGACGCCGTGCGCGAAGCCTTCGCCCAGCACGGCGCCGACATCGCCTGCATCATCGTCGAGCCGGTCGCCGGCAACATGAACTTGATCAAGCCGGCCCCGGGCTTCCTGGAAGGCCTGCGCGAAGTCTGCACGCAGCACGGCGCGTTGCTGATCTTCGACGAAGTGATGACGGGTTTCCGCGTCGGTCCGCAAGGCGTGCAGGGCCTGACCGGCGTCCAGCCCGACATCACCACGCTGGCCAAGGTGATCGGCGGCGGCATGCCGGTGGGCGCCTTTGGCGGCAGCGCCGAAATCATGAAGAACATCGCGCCGCTGGGCGGCGTCTACCAGGCGGGCACGCTGTCGGGCAACCCGGTGGCCGTGGCCGCGGGCCTGGCCACGATGCGCCTGATCGGCGCTCCCGGCTTCTACGACAAGCTGTCGACCCAGACCGCCAAGCTGGCCCAGGGCCTGCAGGAACGCGCCCGCGCCGCCGGCCTGGCCTTCTCGGCCGATTCGGTGGGCGGCATGTTCGGCATCTACTTCAGCGACCAGGTGCCGACCTCGTTCGCCGAGGTCTCGGCCTGCGACACGGCGGCGTTCAATCGCTTCTTCCACGCCATGCTGGACCACGGCGTGCACTTCGCGCCGTCCGCCTTCGAAGCGGGCTTCGTTTCGGCCACGCACGACGACGCGGTGATCAAGTCCACGCTGGATATCGCCGAAAAGGTCTTCGCGTCGATGTAGCGACGCCGGGGAGCCGGCCCGCGGCCGCTCCCCTCACGGGGCCTTGTAATGCTCGTACAAGGCCGTCACATCCCGGACGTATGCCTGGGTTTCCGCATAGGGCGGCACGGCGTCGTACTTGCGTACCGCCCCTTCCCCCGCGTTATAGGCCGCCAGCGCCAGATCCAGCCGGCCTGGGTACTGGTCGATCAGCCGGCGCAAATGGCGCGAACCCGCGTTCACATTGGTGGCCGGATCCACCAGCGCCGTCTCCACGTCCGTCACCGACAACAGCGGCGCCGCCGTGGCCGGCATCAGCTGCATCAGGCCCAGCGCCCCCTTGGGCGAGCGCGCATCGCTGCGAAACCCCGATTCGATCGCGATCACTGCTGTTATCAACGCCTGATCCACGCCAGACTCGCGGGCCGCGCGCGCAATCAGCCCGTCGTGCGCCTGCGGCACCTTGAGGTCGCCCCAGCGCTGCGCGCGGGTGGCAGAGGACAGCGTCACCAGGCGCGCGCCGTCGCCGGACTTGGGCTCGCATTCCAGACAGACCTTCACGCTGTTGCCGCGCCAGACAGTCCTGGCCTGCGCCCGCTTGTAATACTTGGCGTAGCCCGTGGGTACCTTCATCGACCGCCAGACGCCGTAAGGATCCTTGTAGCGATAGATGTCGGCCGCCTGGGCGGGACTGGCGGGCGCCAGCGCCAGCACGCCCCCTACGACGGCCGCCAGCGCCGCCATGCTGCCGGCGCGCGCCAGAAGGGCGCGCAGGGCCGGCAGGACGGGACGGGGATGGCGGTGCATGGGATCGGGCTCCGTAATCGAGTTCCTATGCTGCGGCGGCTACGCCATTTTGTCGCTAGTACCGACGTCCTAGTCCTGGCCGGACGGTCGCCATCCCAGGAGAAAACCAAGGCAAACAGGGCCAGAACTAGGGCATGCGGCGGAATTTGCCTCACCTACTTTCCAGTAGCCTGATGCCCTTGGGCTAGAATATGACTTAATATTTCCTATGATTACCAAATAATTTCACCTGACGGAAAAGTCAGGCTGGAGAGGCAAGATGGACGCAGAAAACACGCTCCTGCTGACGCTGGACGCCACGACCAACGTCCTGACGGCGGTCTACACGCCGCCCGCGCGTCCCGGAGCCGCAGATTCCGCCTTTGCGCCCGCCTCGCCAGCCGCCGCGGCCGAGACCGACGGCGCAGCCGCCCTCGATGCCGAGGCCAGCGTCGCTGTCGCCGACGATGACGCCGAGCCGCGTCCCCACGCCAATGCCGACCTGCCCAGCTGGGACACCCTGGCGGCCGCAGCAGTCGCTCAAGGCTGGGGCGCCGAAGCGCTCGACAGCCAGGCCGTCCTGACCTTCATCGACCTGTGCCGCCACGCCACGGAAACCGTGCAGGCTCCGGTAGGCCAGGTCATCGACGGCTCGCTCGAGCTGGAGCTGGACGCCGCGCGCATGTCCGCCCTGCTGACCCTGCTCCCGCCCAAGGGCGGCAAGCCTGTCACCCTGGAAGCCGTGCGCCAGGTGCTGGCCGAGCGCGGCATCGTCCACGGCATCCTGGAACAGGAACTGATCGACGCCGTTACACAGGGCCGCCGCGAAACCACGCAGATCGCCCGCGGCACGCCGCCCACCCGCGGCACGCCGACCCGCTTCGAAAGCCTGCTGGACCGCCTCAAGCCGCGCGGCCAGGACATCGACGAACTTGCCCAAGTGGACTACCGCGACCTGGGCAGCCTGTTGCTGGTAACGCCCGGCATGCCCCTGATGCGGCGCACGCCGCCCCTGCCCGGCGTGGACGGCGCCACCGTGCTGGGCGAACCTATCCTGCCCGATGAACTGCCCGACACGCCGTTCGCCAGCGACCTGGCCGGCGCCGTCGTCGATCCCGAAGATCCGCTGCTGCTGCGCGCCGCCATCGCCGGCACGCCCACCCTGGTCAGCCACGGCGTGCAGGTCAACCCCATGGTCGAGGTGGACGCCGTCAACCTCAGCACCGGCAACATCCATTTCGAAGGCTCGCTGCTGGTGCGCGGCGACATCGCCGCCACCATGGAAGTCCACGTGACGGGCGACGTAGTCGTCAACGGCACCATGGAGGCCGCGTTGGTCGAGGCCGGCGGCAACGTGACGGTCAAGGGCGGCATCATCGGCCTGGCCGAAGCCCTGCAGGACGCCGCCGCCGCCGCGCGCACCGCCCGCGTCGTCTGTGGCGGCGCGCTGCGCGCCAAGTTCATCGAGAACGCCGTCATCAGCGCGGGCAAGGATGTGGACGTCGAACGCGAGGTCCGCCAGAGCAGCATCGCGGCCGGCGGCGGCGTCAATGTCGGCCCTCCCAACACCCAGCAAAGCGCCATCACCGGCGGCCAGACCCGCGCCATGCAGGCAGTGCGCGCCGGCACCATAGGCTCGCCCTCGGGCATTCCGACGCTGGTGCAGGCTGGCCTGGACCCGCACGCGGACATCAAACGCGCGGCGCTGGCGCGCAAGCGCCAGAAGATGCACGAGGAAAAATCCAAGCTGGAACAACTGCTGATGTTCCTGAAGGCCAATCCCCAGCGCGCCCCGGGCGACGTGGCCGACCGCGCCCGCAATACCCACGTCAAGCTCAGCCAGGACCTGCTGGCGCTGGACGCGGAGGAAGCCCAGCTGGTGCTGGATCTGCAGCCCCTGGCCAGCGCCACCATCCAGGCCGCGCGCCGCTTCTGCAGCGGCGTGACGATTCAGGTGGGCAACAAGGTACAGGAATTCCTGGAAGACCAGATCGGCGGCAAGGCCGCCGTGGAAGAAGGGCAGATCGTCATCCGCTGACCCCGCCCGCCGGCGCCCTCAGGGCGCCAGCTCCTTGAACCAGGTGCGCGGCGAAATGCCGCGGTCCGGCCCCAGGATGGAAAAACCGCCGTCCACGGGTATATCCACGCCCGTCATCCACGACGCCGCGTCGGAGCAGGCAAAGCACACGGCCGCGGCGATCTCCTCGCCCGACCCTACCCGCCCCAGCGGATGGAAATGCGCGCCCACCGCGTCCGCGGCCGGGCGCGAACCTCCCGACAACTGTTCCACCGACGGCGACCAGGTCCAGGCAGGCGACACCGCCAGCACCCGCACGCCAGCCGGCGCCAACTCCACCGCGAAGTTCTTGGTGATCTGCAGCAGCGCCGCCTTGGACGCCGGATAAAGCGCGCGTCCGGCCGCGCCGAACTTGCCGCCCGTGCTGCCCATGTTCACCACCACTCCGCCGCGTCGCAGCAAGGGCGCGGCCAGCTGCGTGAAGATGGCGGCCGACACCAGGTTGGTGTCCAGCGTGCTGTGCCATTCCTCGCGCGACGAAGCCAGGCCTCGGTCCGCGTACTGGCAAGCGTTGTTGACCAGGATGTCCAGCCGCCCGAAGCGCGTCACCGCCGCGTCGATGCAGCGCTGTATCTGGCTATCCTGCCCAATGTCGGTTTCGCAGTACAGCGCGCGGCCGTCCAGTTCCTTTTCAAGTGCGCGCCCGGCCTCGGCATTGCGCCCGACCAGCACCACGTTGGCGCCTGCCGCGGCCAGCCCGCGCGCGATGTCCGCGCCCAACCCCTGGGTGCTGCCGGTGACGATGGCGGTCTTGCCGGCCAGTCCGGGAAAGCCTGTGAAATCCATGATGAATCCTCGATCAATGCGGCGCGGCGGCCCAGCGCACAGCTTCCGCCACCGGCCCGGTTTGCGCAATCAGGCGCATGCTGGCCAGCGACGCGTCGTGCACCGCCGGGTCGGCGGAAGCACAGGCGTCCTGCGCCACCATGACCTCGAATCCAATGTCGGCGGCGTGCCGCACCGTGCCTTCCACCACCGAATGCGTGGCGACTCCCGCCACCACCAGCCGGCGCGCGCCCAATAGCCGCAGCGTCTCTTCCAGCGGCGTGCCATAGAAGGCGCTGATGCGGGTGTGCTTCACCACGAACTCGCGCGCGCTCCCGGCCAGTGGCTGCAGGCCTTCATAGAAGGCGCTGCCCCACTGCCCTTCCGGCACCGCGCCGATGGCGGCCACGTTGCGGAAAATGGGGCAGTTGGCCATCAGGTCGGCGTAATCCGGACGGAACGCGATGCGCACGTGCACGATGGGCAGATCATGGGCCCGCGCCCCGGCCAGCAGCGCCGCGGCGTTGTCCAGCAGGCGCTGGCGCGCCCCGCTGTCCGCGTCCAGGCCGACACGGATCTTGCCCTCGGGGTGCAGCACGTCATTCTGGAAGTGCAGCGCCAGCACCGCGGCGTCGGCCGCCGTCACACGAACACCTCGAACACGTCATGCACGTCGTCGCAATTGACCAGGTCCACCCGCTTCATGCGGATGCGCCAGCTATCGCCCTCGGCGGCCAGCTTGTGGGTGTAGCGGCCCGCCAGTTGGCGCGGCTGGCGCTTGCGCCATTCCGTCATCTGGAAGGTGGAGTGCACCACCAGGTTGCCGGCGGCATCTACCCCCTCGATCTCCACCGCGCCCACCAGCCGCGCGCTGCGCGTGGGCGGTTGCTGCGACCAGTTGCGCGGATGCTCTAGCCGGCGGATGCGCACGTCGCGCAACATGCGGTCTTCCCAGAACAGCGAGATATGGTCGTAAGGGCTTTGCTGGCCCGGCACGCGCGGCATCCAGTACATGCCGTCCGGCATCCACAGCGCCTGCCAATCATCGTAGCGGCGCTCGTCCAGCAGGCGCGCCTCGCGGTACAGGAACTGCGCGATGCGATGGTAGGCGTCGGCCGGTACCTCGGCCGGCGACAGTCCCTCGGTGCTCACGTCGAAATCCAGGTCTAGCAGCATGAGCGGTCTCCGGTGGCGGCGGCTTCGGTAGCGGCGGGGCCGGCTTCCATATAGGTCTTCCAGGCGTCGAACTGGTTGCGCATGGGCAGTTCGCTGGTGCCGTTGACCGACACCAGGCCTTCGCTATCGCTGCGGTCGCTGCCATGGTAGCGATGCATGCTGACCCATTCGCCGCCGCGCGTGGCGTTGCCTTCCTGGCAGCGGTTGTAGAGTTCGATGTCATCCGGCATGACGTTGGACGAGGGCGAATTGATGACGTTGGCGTACAGCATGGCGCGCTTGAACACGCCGTCCGGCGCGCCCTTGCAGCGGAAGGTCTGGATCTCGATCATGGTGCGGTCCACGGCGATCGGCCGGATCACGCGGAACTGCTGGAATACCGTGTGGGGCGAGCCGCTGCCGTAGATCACCGTGTTGTGCCGGTTCATGCCCAGGATCTCGCGGGCGCGCGTCTCGCCATAGGCCGCGGTCAGCGTTTCGAAATGCGCGCGCGACACCGGATCGCGCTCGGCCGCGCCCGGATTGAAAATGCCTTCCATGTAGCCGTGGCCGTTGGCGTAGGCGCGCAGTTCCAGTTTCTCCCAGAACTCATAAGGTTCGCCGTTGCCGTCCATGATGTGCAGCTCCAGCGGCATCTCGCCCATTTCCTTGGCCTCGTCGCGGGCCGCGGCATAGGAAGATTCGTGCGTGACCCGCGCGTGCATGGTGTCGTGCAGGTTCTCGTAGAACACCTTCCAGTTCGAGCGCTGCATGACGCGGAAGATGCCGCCAGCGACTTCCACCTCGCCCACCGGCGAACGGTCGCAGAGGTTGTCGATCGACGAACGCACGCCGCCCAGGAAATCCTCCAGCGCCGGCCCTTCCTTGGCCTGGCTGGCGAACACAAAGCCGCGATAGCTTTCCACCCGCGCCACCCGGCGCATCGAAAAGGACGGATCGGCGGGATCGTAGGCAGTACCCTCCAGCCCCTGCTTCAAGGGCACGCCCAGATGGCTGCCGTCCAGCTTGAAGGTCCAGGCATGGTAGGGGCAGCGGAAGAACTTGCCGACACAGCCTTCGCCGTCGGCCACCACCTTGGCGCCCTTGTGCGGGCAGCGGTTGTACAGCACGTGCACGCGGCCGTCGGTGGCGCGCACCATCAGCACGTCCTGGTCGCCCAGACGCGTGGTGTGATAGTCGCCCGTCTTCGGCACCTGGCTTTCATGGCCCACATAGATCCAGGCGCGGCCGTAGATCCGCTGCATCTCCAGATCGAAGATGGCAGGGTCGGTATAAACGCCGCGATGCACGCTGTCGCCGCGCACCATCGCGGCCAATTGCTCTTCGGTGTATGACATGTCGGGCTCCTACTTGTTCTCGCTTTCTTTCCAGCGCGCCATCAGCGTGTTCGACGGCAGGGTCTCGTCCAGCAGCTTGGCGGCGGTCTCGCGGCCCGCCACGGGCAGGCCCTTGGGGTCCAGCAGGCCCACCTGCACCAGCACGCTGGCCTGGTCCCAATAGATGTGCTCGTGATAGAGCTTGTCGCCGCGGAATTTGACGATGGCGATGAGCGGGATCTCCACATACTTGCCGGTGGGCTTCACGCCCGGTAGCAGCCAATCGATCTCGGTGGTGTGCGTGAAACAGAACAGCAGTTCGTCCACGATCTGCGTGGCGCCCACCGTGCGCGACAGCGGCACCAGGCGCGTGTCCGGCGGATTGCTGTTGACGAAATGGTGTTGGTAGAAGCGGCTCAGTTCCTTGTGGCCCACGCCCCCGGTCATGGTGGGGATATGGTTCACATAGGGCTCGGCCACCATGGTGGCCATCGTCGCCGCCACGTCGCGCGTGCCGAATTCGTATTCGCAATGCTTGTCCCACAGGTAGGAGTAGTCGAACTCCGGCCCGATGGCGCGCTGCAAGGCGGCCATGCTGCGTTGATGCGCCATCAGCGCCGACGGCTTGTCGTAGTGGTCCCCGCCCGTACGCGCAAACGCGTGATCCATGCCCGGATAGACGTAGATCTGCACTCCCGGCTTGTTGCCCAGCGCCTCCAGGATGCGCTGGCGCGCTTCCGGCGGACAGAAGCCATCCTGCTCGGCGATGTGCAGCACCAGCCGGCCGCGCAATTCCGATGCCTCGTCCAGGCTGTTCTCGATGCCCACGCCGTAGTAGCCGATGGCCACATCCACATCGGTGCGGCAGGCAGCCAGATAGGCCAGCTTGCCGCCCAGGCAATAGCCCAGCACGCCCACCCCGCCCTGCCTCTCGGGCAGCCCGCGCAGCGCGGCGATGGTGGACGCGATGTCCTGCAAGCCCAGCTCAACGTCAAAGCCCTGGTAGAGCTCGAACGCGCGCGGCATGTCGGCCGGGCCGTCGGTCAACTGGATGCCCGGCTGCTGGCGCCAGAACAGGTCCGGCACCAGCACCACATAACCTTCCTCGGCCAGCAGCTGCGCCGCGCGCCGCATGAAGTCGTTCACGCCGAATATCTCCTGGCACAGCACCAGGCCCGGGCCATGCCCGGACGCCGGCACGGCCAGATAGGCGCCAAAGGACTTGCCGTCATGCGAGGCCACCGTCACTTCGCGCGTCGTAATGTTCTGGGTCATACGTATCTCCTTATTGCGGATGTCCGCCCTACTTCATCTGGCAGGCTGCGGCGAAAGGGTCCTGGTACTGGGTCAGCACCGTGCCCGACAGCTTATTCGACAGCTTGCCCCCCGCCCCCGCCTCGACGATGCGCAGGTAATAGTTCTGCACCGGATACTGGTTGCGGTTGAACTTGAAATCGCCCCGCACCGACTTGAAATCCGCGCGCCGCAGCGCCGGACGCAGCGCGTCAGCCTCCAGCTTGCCGCCCGTCTGGCGTACCGCGCTATCCAGCAACATGGCCGCGTCATAGCCCTGCGAGGCATACAGCGTGGGGCTGCGGTTATAGGTCTTCTTGAAGTCCTCGACGAACTTGCGGTTGGCCGGATTGTCCAGTTCCAGCGCCCACTGCGAGGTATTGCGCATGCCCTCGATGGGCGCACCCACCGCCGCGATCGTGTCCTCGTCGCCCGAGAAACCCGGCGCCAGCAACGCGATCTCCTTGGACAGCCCGGCGCCATTGAACTGCTTGATAAAGTTCACGCCCATGCCGCCCGGCAGAAAAAAGAACACCGCATCCGGCTTGCTGGCGCGCAGCCGCGTGATCTCCACGCCATAGTCCAGCTGCCCGAGCTGGGTGTAGATCTCTTCGGAAAGCCCCCCCTTGTACAAGCGCTTGAAACCATTGAGCGACTCCCGCCCGCCCGGATAGTCCGGCGCGATCAGCGCCACGCTCTTGTAGCCCTGGTCGCTGGCGTACTTGCCCATCGCGGCCGGGATATCCTCGTTCTGCCAAGCCACCGCGAAGAAATTCGGATTACAGCCCGCGCCCGCGTAGTTCTCCGGACCCGTATTGGTGCTCAGGTAGATGGTGCCCGACTGCAGGATCGCCGGCATCACCGGCAGCAGCACGTTCGAGAACACGATGCCCGTCATCACGTCCACCCGGTCGCGCTTCAACAGCCGCTCCACCGCCTGGCGGCCGGCGTCCGCCTTCTGCTGATCGTCCGCCACCACCACTTCCGCCGGCAACCCGCCCAGCTTGCCGCCCGTATGCTGCAGCGCCAGATTGAAGCCGTCGCGGATCTCGTTGCCCAGCGCCGCGCCCGGCCCCGACAGCGTGGTCAGCAAGCCCACCTTGACCTTGTCCGCCGCCGTGGCGCTCGCCGCCGCCGTCATGCACACCAGCGCAGCCAGCGCGCGCCGGCTCCATAGATTTCGATTCATGAGCCACCCCGTTATCCCCGCCCGGCCACGCCGGCGGAAAGCTGACAGAACCCGTCTGCCGTCGGACTACGCATGCTGCCGAACAACGCCGCCAGCTTACGCGTCGCGGCGCCGCCCTCCAACCAACACGCGAAGGGCCTGCCGGCTAGATTAGGCCGCGCCCGGGGGCCGCTCTATCCGGATTCCGTCAGCCTTATCCGGGAATCACTTAATTCCAAGTCCTTGACGTTTAAATTACCCTCGGCAGTAACACGGGAGCGTTCCCGTCCCGGAGGCATCCATGCACGGCTGGTCCCGACTCACGCTAGCGCCCCTGCTCAAACGGCGCGTCTTCAGCTCCACCCAGCAGGACGAGACGCGCACCCTCGTCTCCGAAGCCCTGAAAGAACACCGCTTGACCTGGAAAGGCGGCCGCGTCGATGCCGAACTGAACCGCGGCCGCTTCGGCTCACTGACCGTCTGTACGCTGCGCTACGGCGCCGAAGTCCACATCGAACCCGACCGCCTGCAGGACTTCATGCTGGTCCAGGTCCCCCTGCGCGGCCGCGCCTGTATCGAGTGCGGCAACGACCGCGTCGACGCCGACCCCGACTGCGCCGCCGTCATCGCCCCCAACCGCCCGCTGAAGCTGCATTGGGAGGCCGGCTGCGAACAACTGCTGCTCAAGATTCCCCGCGGCAAACTCGAAGCCATCGGCCTGCGCGCCTTCGGCGAGGCCGCCACCCGCCCGCTGGACTTCAGCCCCGCCCTGCGCCTGGACAATCCCGTCGGCGCCGTCTGGCGCAGCATGGTCGAAAGCCTGATCCACCTGCTGCCCACCCTGGACGACGGCGCCCCGCGCCCGCCCGCCGCCTGGCTCGAACACCTGGAAGACACCTTGGTGCTGCACCTGCTCTACAACCAGCCCAACAGCTGGCAGGCGCACGCCGGCATCGCCCCCGCCGTCCCGCGGCGGCTGAGCGCCGCCGAAACCTATATGCGCGACCACCTCGCCGCCCCGCTTACCCTGGCCGACATCGCCCGCCACGCCGGCGCCAGCGCCAGCGCGCTGACGCGCCTGTTCCAGGAACACCGCGACACCACGCCGATGAACGCGCTGCGGGCGCTGCGGCTGGACGAAGCCAGGAGCCGGTTAAGGACGAGCACAGCCGCCAGCGTCACGGAAGTGGCGCTGGGAGTAGGGTTCGGACATTTGGGACGGTTCTCGGAGTACTACCGCGAACGTTTCGGAGAATTGCCGCGCGAGACGCGGCGGGTGATGGGGTGAAATAGAAATGCGCGCACACGCAAAGACGACTGCGCACCACCAGTAACGAAACCATGGCACGCATGCCCTCGCGTATGCCTCAAGAGGCCGCCCGGGCGGCCTCTTGAGGCGGGCACCGCAAGATCTTCGGCACTAAAGCAACGCCGAACAGAATCCCAAGAACGCCACCCGCCCCAGCTGACGCCAACAGCAATTGACGAAGCCCGGCGCGGCGGCGGCCCGGCGTGCGCGGGGCGTCGATAAGCCCGACGGAATCCCTAGGGAAGGCTGCAGGCCTGGACGAGGATGAGGCAGGGGAAGTCCGGAGCGAAGGCTCCGGACCGCAATCGCAGCCCCGCGCATGCCGGGCCGCCGCCGCGCCGGGCGTCTCAAGAACCAGCAACCGCCACCGAACGCGACAGTGCCGAAGAACCGGCCATCTCAAGAACTCAAAGACCGCAAAAAAAGCACCGAAGGTCAGCAATCAACCAACCCTCGGCGCCCAGGAGCAACCGGCAATTACTACGCCGGCACCACAGCAGTAACCTCGATCTCAACCTTGGCCCGATCCTCAACCAGATCCGCCACTTCCACCGCCGTCATCGCCGGAAAATGCCGGCCGATGTACTCGCGGTAATGCTTGCCGATAGCCGGATAAGCCGCCACGTACTCGTCCTTATCCGTCACGTACCACGTCATCCGGACGATATGCTCAGGCTTCGCGCCGCCCTCGGCCAGAATCGCGACGATGTTCGCCAGCGTCTGCCGCACCTGATCGGCCAGATCGTCCGACTCGAACTGCTGCTGGCCATTCCACCCCACCTGCCCGCCCACAAAAACGAGCTTGCTGCCCACCTGCATCTCGGTGAGCACGCCATTCGAATAGCCCCGGGGCGCCATCCAATCCGGCGGTTGCAGAATCTTCATAACGTCATCCTATATTTAAGAAAAGCAAACGGTCCCCGCCGCTTACGCCGCGGGAACCAGATAAGCCTGCATGCGTTCCCGCAGATCCGCAGGCAGCGGCATGGACTTCATCGTCCGCAAATCCACCGTCACGATCGTCAGCGTCGCCGACAAACGCAACTGGCCATCCGGCCCCTCGAAACGCACCAGCGCCTTGAACGACGCGCCGCCGATGCGCTGCACTTCCAGCACCTGGCGCAAACGCTCGTGCCAGCGGCTGGGCGCGCTGAAATCGCACTGCACCGACGCCATCGGCGTACCGATGTGCCGCTCCACGTGCAGCGCATGAAACGGCAACCCCATGCCCTTGTCGAACCACTCCTCGACAAAGTCATTGATCATCTCGAAATAGCGAGGGTAGAAAACAATGCCCGCCGGATCGCAATGACGGAAGCGGACTTCGACCTGGCTGATGAAAGGGGCTGCCATGGAATTTCCTTGTTGCCGGTTCAGGCCATCTTGCGCAGCGCAAACCGCTGCAGCTTGCCGGTTTCGGTGCGCGGCAGCGCCTCGACAAACTCGATGGCACGGGGATACTTGTAGGGCGCGATATTGGCCTTCACGAACTGCTGCAGCGCCGCGACCAGCTCATTGCCGGCCTCATAGCCCGGCTTCAGCACCACGAACGCCTTCACCACCTGGCCGCGCTCATCGTCCGCCGCGCCCACCACGCCGCACTCCGCCACGGCTTCGTGACGCAACAGCGCGTCCTCGACCTCAGGTCCAGCGATGTTGTAGCCGGCCGAAACGATCATGTCGTCATTGCGCGCCTGGTAAAAGAGGTAGCCATCGTCGTCCTGCAGGAAGGTATCCCCCGGCAGGTTCCAACCCTGCTGCACGAAACGCAGCTGGCGCTCGTCCGCCAGATAGCGGCAGCCGGTCGGACCCTTGATCGCCAGCCGGCCCACCGTGCCATTCGGCACCGGCTTCATCTCGTCATCCACGATCTGCGCCACATAACCCGGCACCACGCGGCCGATGGCCCCCGCCCTGACCGACTCTGGCGGGCTCGACACGAACACATGGATCATTTCCGTGCCGCCGATGCCGTCGATCATCTCAATGCCGCTGGCCTGCTTCCATAGCTGGCGCGTCGCGTCCGGCAGCGCCTCGCCCGCCGACACGCTCTTCCGCAGCGACGACAGGTCGAACTTGCCGACCAGCGCCGCCATCTGGCGGTAGAACGTCGGCGCCGTGAACACGATGGTGGCGCGGAAATCCTGGATCAGCTGCAGCAGGCTTTCCGGCGACAGCTTCTCAGCCAGCACCGTGCTCGCGCCCACCCGCAGCGGGAAGCACAGCAGTCCGCCCAGGCCGAAGGTGAAAGCCAACGGCGGCGTGCCGCAGAAAATATCGTCCGGCCCCGGCTTGATCACATGCTTGGGAAACAGGTCGCACATCGCCAGCACGTCGCGGTGGAAGTGCATGCAGCCCTTGGGCGCGCCGGTCGTGCCACTGGTGAAGGCGATCAGGCAGACATCGTCGGCCGCCGTATCGCAAGCCTTGAAATCGTCCGGCTTGGCCGCGGCCAACGCGTCCAGCGCATCCGGCGCATTATCGTTGAAGTACATGACCTTCGTCAGGCCCGGGCAATGATGCTCATGGCTGGGCTGCGTGCAGAACTCCGCCTCGTCCTTCAGGCGGGCATCGCACAGCACCGCCTGGATCTGCGCCTTGTCGATGATCTGCTTGAGTTCCTTGGCGCGCAGCAGCGGCATCGTCGGCACCGTGACCAAGCCCGCCTTGATCGCCGCCAACCAGGACGCGGCCATCATCGGATTGTTCGGCCCGCGCAGCAGCAGGCGGTTACCCGGCACCAGGCCCATGTCCTCGGCCAGCACGCGCGCAATTCGATTGGTCAGCGCGGCCAGCTCGCGGTAGGTCATGGTGGCCGGCTTGCCGTCCTGGCTCCAGCGCAGCGCGACGCGCTCGCCATGGCCGCGTTCGACCATGGCGTCCACCAGCTCGACCGCGCAATTGAAGCGTTTCGGATAGGCCACGTCGGGGCCGTCGAGCAGGAACTCTGGCCATTGTTCGCCCGGGGGCAGATTGTCCCGGGCGAAAGTGTCGATGTGGGCGGATGCTTCCATGGAATTCCCCTTGCTATTGCGGTGTTTTTGCTGTGCCGGGACGACGGAGCTCGATGGCTGCCTTACGCCTTCAGCAGTTCACGGGCAATGATCAACTTCTGCACTTCGGTCGCGCCTTCGTAAATCCGCAGCGCGCGTATTTCCCTGTAAAGCTTTTCCACCGGCATCCCCGACACCACGCCCGCGCCGCCAAACATCTGCAAGGCGCGGTCGATCACGGTCTGAGCCGATTCCGTGGCCGTCATCTTGGCCATTGCCGCTTCGCGCGTGGTGCGCTGCTTCAGCACATCGCGCATCCAGGCCGCGCGGTATGTCAGCAGCGCCGAAGCGTCTATGGCGGTCGCCATGTCGCCCAGCGCGGCCTGCGTCAATTGCAGGTCCGACAAGGTCTGGCCAAACATGCGTCGCGACTTGGAGCGCGCCAGCCCTTCGTCCAGCGCCCGGCGTGCAAAGCCCAGCGCCGCCGCCGCCACCGAGGCACGGAAGATGTCCAGCGTCATCATGGCCAGCTTGAAGCCCTGGCCCGCGTCGCCCAGCCGGTGCGACACCGGAATGCGGCAGTTGTCGAACGTAATGGTGGCCAACGGGTGCGGCGCGATCAGTTCGATGCGTTCGCTGACCTCGAAGCCCGGCGTATCGGCATCCACCACGAAGGCGCTGATGCCGCGCGCGCCGGGGGCTTCGCCGGTGCGCGCGAACACGCAATAGAAGTCGGCGATGCCGCCGTTGGAAATCCAGGTCTTGGCGCCGTTCAGCACGTAATGGTCGCCGTCCAGCTTGGCTTCGCACGCCATCGCCGCCACGTCCGAGCCCGCGTCGGGTTCCGACAGCGCGAAGGCCGCGATGGCTTCGCCGCGGGCCACGCGCGGCAGATAGCGCTGGCGCAGCTCGTCCGAGCCCATCAGCGAAATGGCGCCGCTGCCCAGGCCTTGCATCGCAAAGGCGAAATCAGCCAGCCCTTCGTGGCGGGCCAGGGTTTCGCGCAGGATGCAAACGGCGCGCGAATCCACTTCCGGCAGCGCGCCGCCCCAGGCGCCGCCAGGGCCGCCCGCGACCGCGTAGCGCAGCCAGCCGGCCTCGCCCATGGCGCGCACCAGCTTCTTGCAGGCGCCATCGGCGTCGTGGTGATCCACGTCGCCCAGGGAGGCCTCGCACCAGGCGTCGACCTCGTGCGCCAGCTTGCGGTGCGCATCGTCGAAAAACGGCCAATCCAGCCAGCTTGCGTCGCGCATGCTCAATCCCCTTGGAAGACGGGCTTTTGCTTGGCCACGAAGGCATCGTAGGCGCGGCGGAAATCACGCGTCTGCATGCAGATGGCCTGGGCCTCGGCTTCGGCCTCGATGGCCTCGTCCACGCCCATGTTCCATTCCTGGTGCAACAGCTTCTTGGTCACGCCGTGGGCGAAGGTCGGCCCCGCGGCCAATTGCGCGGCCAGCGTCTGCGCGGCGTCGGCCAGCGCGCCCGGTTCATGCACGGCGTTGAAGAAGCCCCAGCTGGCGCCCTCTTCCGCCGTCATGGCGCGGCCCGTGTAAAGCAGTTCGGAAGCGCGGCCCTGGCCGATCATGCGCGGCAGCAGGGTGCAAGCGCCCATGTCGGCGCCGGCCAGACCCACGCGCGTGAACAGGAAGGCAGTCCGCGCGGCGGGCGTGCCCAGGCGCATGTCCGAGGCCAGCGCCACCATCGCGCCGGCGCCTGCGCAGATGCCGTCGACCGCCGCCACGATGGGCTGCGGGCAGGCGCGCATGGCCTTGACCAGGTCGCCCGTCATGCGGGTGAAGTCCAGCAGCTCGGGCATGCTCATCTTGGTCAGCGGCCCGATGATCTCGTGCACGTCACCGCCGGAGCAGAAGTTGCCGCCCGCGCCCGTCACCACCACAACCTTGATGTCGGTGGCGTACACCAGCGCGCGGAACAGGTCGCGCAGTTCGGCGTAGGAGTCGAACGTCAGCGGATTCTTGCGCTCGGGGCGGTTCAGCGTCACCGTGCCGATCTTGCCGTCGGCCGACACCTGCCACAGGAACGTCTTGGCCTGGTAGCCGGCAAACGGACGCTTGTGGTGCTTCATGGTGTGCTCTTCAGGCTGGGTGCTCATGGTGTCTCCGTTCGTGAATTGGGTGGGTGGATGGGGCGCCGGCGTCAGCCGGTCATCACTTCGCCGCCGTCTACGGCAATGGCCTGGCCGTTGACCGAGGCCGAGGCCGGCAAGGCCAGCCAGGCGACCGTCTCGGCCACTTCCTCGGGCTGCACCAGGCGGCCCTGGGGATTGCGTTCCGCCAGCTTGGCGCGGGCCTCGTCCGCGGTCATGCCGGTCTTGTCGACGATGTTCGAGACCGCGCCGCGCACGATGTCGGTTTCCGTGTAGCCCGGGCAAACAGCATTGACCGTGACGCCCTTTTGCGCGGTTTCCAGCGCCAGCGAACGGGTCAAGCCGATCACACCGTGCTTGGCGGCGCAATAGGCGCTGACGTAGCCATAGCCGATCAGGCCGGCCGTACTGGCCACGTTAATTACCCGACCCCATTTTTCCTGCAGCATGCCGGGCAAGGCGGCCTGGATGCAATGGAAAGTGCCGGTCAGATTGACGTCCAGCATGGACTGCCACAGCGCCGCGTCAGTGCGGTCAAAGCGTTGGCTCACCGCCTGGCCGGCGTTGTTCACCAGCACCAGCACCGGACCGAACTCGGCCTCCGCCTGGGCGAAAGCCGCCCGCACCGAGGCTTCGTTGGCGATGTCGGCGCTGACGGCCTGCACCTGGCCCAGGCTGGCCAGGCTGTCGGTGGCGGCGTCCAGCGCCGCGCCGTCGCGGCCCAGCAGCGTGACGCGCGCGCCGCGCTGCAAGAGCGCCCGGGCGCAGGCCAGCCCGATGCCGCGGGCGCCGCCCGTCACCAAGGCGTGGCGTCCGGCCAGCGGGAGCGGAGTTGCGTTCATTTGATGTCCAGTTGCGCCATGGCGGCGGCGCGTTCGAAGTTGGTTTCCAGTTGGCGCTTGCCGGCGAAGTACTGGCTCGGCCACGAAACATCACGGTAGCCCACCCGCGCCGCTTCGCGTAGCGTCCAAGAGGCGTCAGCCAAATGGGGACGCGCCAGGGCGCAGAGGTCGGCGCGGCCCGAGGCGATGATGCCGTTGGCGTGGTCGGCCTCGAAGATGGCGCCCACCGCGATGGTCGGGATGCCGGCCTCGTTGCGCACGCGATCGGCGAACGGGGTCTGGAACATGCGGCCGTAGACCGGCTTCTCTTCCTTGCTGACCTGGCCGGACGAGCAGTCGATCATGTCGGCGCCGGCGTCCTTGAAATGACGCGCGATCGCCACCGCGTCATCGGCGGTGATGCCGCCCTCGACCCAGTCGCTGGCGGAAATCCGCACCGACATGGGCTTGGTCTCGGGCCAGACGGCGCGGACCGCGTGGAACACTTCCAGCGGAAAGCGCAGGCGGTTCTCCAGGCTGCCGCCGTATTCGTCGATGCGATGATTCGTCAGCGGCGAGATGAAGCTGGACAGCAGGTAGCCGTGGGCGCAGTGCAGCTCCAGCCAATCGAAACCCGCCTGCTCGGCGCGGCGCGCGGCGGCGACGAAGTTGTCGCGCACGTCGTCCATGTCGGCGCGCGTCATGGCTTGCGGCGTCTGCGACACGCCTTCGATATACGGCAGGGCGGACGCCGACATCAGCGGCCAATTGCCCTCGGCCAGCGGATGATCGATCTTCTGCCAACCCAGCTGCGTGGAACCCTTGCGGCCGGCGTGGCCCAGCTGCAGACCAATGCGGGCATCGCTGTTGCCATGCACAAAGCCGACGATGCGGGCAAACGCGTCACGCTGTTCGTCATTCCACAGACCCGGGCAGCCCGGCGTGATGCGGCCGTCCGGCGACACGCAGGTCATCTCGACCATGACCAGGCCGGCGCCGCCCATGGCGCGCGCGCCCAGGTGCACCAGATGGAAGTCCCCCGGCACACCGTTGGTGCAGGAATACATGGCCATCGGCGACACCATGATGCGGTTCTTCAGCCGCACGCCTCGCGCCTGGTAAGGCGTCAGCATGGGAATCGCGGGCCGCTGGCCCGGCGCGCCGGCGGCGCCGGCACGTTCCGCGATCCAGCGCTCGAAGCCTTCCAGCCAGGCCGGATCGCGCAGCCGCAGATTCTCGTGCGAGATCCGCTGCGAACGGGTCAGCAGCGAATAGGCGAACTGCTCGGGTTCCAGGTCGGCATAGCGCTCGACATTCTCGAACCATTCGGTGGAGTTGCGGGCGGCGTTCTGGATCTTCAGCACTTCGACGCTGCGCACTTCTTCGTAGTGCTTCAGGCCAGCTTCCACGCTGCCCTCTGCGCCGCTCAGGCAGCGCGCCAGTTCGATGGAATCCTCCAGCGCCAGCTTGGTGCCGGAGCCAATCGAGAAGTGCGCAGTGTGGGCGGCGTCGCCCATCAACACCACGGGCACGCGGCGCTCGCCGCGGGCGGTGTCCAGCGTGTTCCAGTGCACCCAGGTATTGCAGATGACGCGCGGGAATCGGATCCAGATGGCCGAACCGCGCAAGTGCGTGGCGTTGCTGATCAGCGGGTTGCCATCCAGCCAGGGCGCGAACAGCTTTTCGCAGTAGGCAATGCCCTCTTCCTGGCTCATCTGCTCGATCCCGGCCGCCTGCCAGGTTTCCTCGGGCGTTTCCACGATGAAGGTGGACATGCCGTCTTCGTAGCGATAGGCGTGCGCCTGGAACCAGCCGTGCTCGGTCTGCACGAAAGCGAAGGTGAAGGCGTCGAACACCTTCTTGGTGCCCAGCCACACGAAACGGCAGCGGCGCTGGTCGATATCCGGGTGGAAAGTGTCCGCATAACGCGTGCGGACCTGGCTGTTGATGCCGTCCGAGGCGATCACCAGGTCGGCGTCGTATTCGCGGGCAATGGCCTGGTCGTCCTGCACGAAGTTCTCGAACACCAGCTTCACGCCCACATCCTCGCAACGCGCCTGCAGGATGTTCAGCAGCTTCTTGCGGCCAATGCCGATGAAGCCGTGGCCGCCGCTGCGGATGCTGCGGCCCTTGAAGTTGATGTCGATGTCATCCCAGTGGTTGAAGGCGTCGCCGATGGTCTGGGCGGAAACCGGATCGGCCTCGCGCAGGTTCTGCATGGTGGCGTCGGAAAACACCACGCCCCAGCCGAAGGTGTCGTAAGGGCGGTTGCGCTCGATCACGGTGACTTCGTTGGCGGGGTCCTGCAGCTTCATGAGCAGACCGAAATACAGGCCGGCGGGGCCACCGCCGATGCAGACTATTTTCATTGCCGTAACGCTCCGTGGTAAGCGACTACCGCTCTGAATTCCTGGAGCTGGGGCCGCAGATATTTAAACCTGGATAGTTTAGGCTTGAAATATATACCTGAAGGTGGCGGGGTGCAAATGGGGAAAGTATCTAGATACTTGGGGGTGGGTAAATGGGGACGGTCTTTCTGTGTGCGACGGGATTAAGTTCGTTGCTGAAGGCCTAGGGTTTTGTGGGAGACCACTGTCGCTTTGGGCCGTTGTTGCTATGGCCAGTTGCTACCCGTAGGCCGCTCGTCGGCGCAGGCGGGGTGGCGGCTCGCGCCCACGATTGCGGTCCGGAGCCTTCGCTCCGGACTGCCCCTGCCTCATCCTCGTGGCCGCCTGCGGCGGCTGCCTTCGGATTCCGTCGGGCGCATCGAGGTTGCGAGCCGCCACCCCGCCTGCGCCGACGAGCTAACGGTGTCTGGGCTTGTTGCGCTGCTGGAGCCGTGGTCAGGGACGACTCTTGCAGTGCCCGTCATTCTCGGCCGCGCGGGCGGCCGAGAATGACATACGTGATTTTGTTGATTTCTATTGTGTGCGCTTGCGCGCGTGCGATGGGCGGCTTGCTAGTGGTATCCAGCTTTTGGGGGGTGGGCGGTGATGGGTGGCGCGCGATGGACGGCACTGCGTATGACGCGCTTCTCGCGCGCGCCACCCATCCGGCACTGGAGTTCAAATGACGATCGTTGGTTGACTGCCGTCTTTGTCGTCTTTGTCGTCTATGCCGTCTTTGTCGCCTGACTCGCTACGACACAATCCCGCCTGCCCAGGATCGTATCGGCCTACGCATTTCAGCAACCGAGACATCTAAATTCACTCACCACCAGCGCGCAGCGCCATCGCGCGACGCAAGACACCGCGTAAGCCCCAAAAGGCCGCCCGCGCGGCCGGCCTGGGGCGGGCCCCGCAAGACACGCCAACACCCACTATCCGTGGCCAGAACGCCAAGCACACCACCCGCCCCACCGCCCGTGAAGATTCAACCAGCAGAGCCTGTCGCGTCGGCGGCCTGCGGGGCGCGGGGCGTCGATAAGCCCGACGGAATCCGAAGGAACCGCCGCAGGCGGTGACGAGGATGAGGATGGGGAAGTCCGGAGCGAACGCTCCGGACCGCAATCGTTGCCCCGCGCCCCGCAGGCCGCCGACGCGACAGGCGTCTTAAGAACCAACGGACCCGACAAAAGCAACAGCAACAGCAGCAGCAGCAGCAGCAGCAGCCAGAAAGCCTAAGGCCTACCCCGCAGCCATTCCTCAAGGTCCCCCGCCGGCAACGGCGGAGAAAACAGGAACCCCTGTCCCGCCGCACACCCCTGCTCGATCAGGAACCGCCGCTGCTCTTCGTTCTCGACGCCCTCGGCCACCACAGGCAAGCTCAGGCTCTCGCCGATGCGAATCACCGCACTGGTCAACGCCCGGGCCGCATCGTCGCTCTCCAGGCCTTGCACGAAACTGCGGTCCAGTTTCAGTTCATCCACGATCAGACGGCGCAAGTGCCCCAGGCTGGAGTAACCGGTGCCGAAATCGTCCATCGACAGGCGCACGCCCAGGCGATGCAGCTCCGCGATGGTCCGCAAGGTGCCGGCGGTTGCATCCAGCACCACGCCTTCGGTGATCTCCAGCATCAGGTCCGCCGCCGCCAAGCCGAATTCAGTCAGCGTCGCCTCGATCATCCGCGGCAGGTTCAGGTTGTGGAAATTCGTCGCCGACAGGTTCACCGACACCGACGGCACCTGCAGGCCCTTGGTGCGCCAGACCGCCAGCTGCGAACACGCTTCGCGCACGGCCCAGTCGCCCAGGTCGCCGATCAGGCCGCACTCCTCGGCCAGCGGCACGAAGCGCGCCGGCGAAATATCGCCCAGGGTCGGATGGCGCCAGCGGGCCAGCGCCTCGACGCCGTACAGGTGGCCGTTCTCCAGGCCCACCTGCGGCTGATAGTGCAGCCGCAGCGCCTTGGCCTCCAGCGCGTCGCGCAAGGCGGCTTCCAGCGCCAGGCGCTCTTGCGCCTGGCGGTTCATTTCGGCGCTGAAGAAGGAAATGCGATTACGCCCTGCCGTCTTGGCCTGGTACATCGCCATGTCGGCATGGCGCAGCAGCGTGTCCATGTCGCGCCCGTTTTCCGGGAACACGCTGATACCAATGCTGACTGAAGGGTTCAGGGTGATGCCGCCCACCGAAAAGGGCTGGGCCAGGGCCACCAGCACATGCTCGGCCGCGGCCGTCAGGCGGCCGTGTTCGAAGTCCGGCATCAGCATCACGAACTCGTCGCCGGACAAGCGGCCCACGATGTCAGCCGCGCGCGCCAGGCGGCGCAGGCGCTGCGCCACGTCGCGCAGCAGCGCGTCGCCGATGGGATGGCCCAGCGTGTCGTTGACCTGCTTGAAGCGGTCCAGGTCCAGGAACAGGACGGCGACACGCTTGCGCTCGGGTTCGGCGCGGGCGATGGCCTGTTCGGCCTGCGCCAGCAGCAGGTTGCGGTTGGGCAGGCCCGTCAGCTCGTCGTAGAACGCCAGTTGGCGAATGCGGGCGCGGGCCTCTTCGCGTTCCAGCGCCAGCGCGCACAGGTAGACGCACACGTCCACCAGTCGGTGATGGAAATCGTCGGGCAGGCGCCGTTCGCGGAAATAGAAGCCGAAGGTGCCTATCACCCGGCCATCGCTGGATTTGATGGGTGAGGACCAGCAGGCCTTTATGTCCTCGGGCAGCGGCAGGTGGCGGTAATCGTCCCACAGCGGATCGGTGGAGATGTCCGGCACGATCACGGGCCGGCCCAGGAAGGCCGAGGTGCCGCAGGCGCCTGCCTGTGGACCGATGGCCACGCCGTCCAGGGCGTCGGCAAAGGCCTGCGGCAGGCTGGGCGCCGCCAGCGGCCGCAGCAGGCCGGCGTCGTCCACGCGCAGCACGCTGGCCGCCACCTCGGGCGCCAGGTGCTCGACCTCGCGGCACACCATGTTCATGACCTCGACCACCGAGGCCTCGTTGACCATGGCCTGCAGCACCCGGCGCTGCAGCACTTCATGCACCTTGGTGGGCGTGATGTCCGTCAGCACGTCCACGATATTGACCAGCGCGCCGCGTTCATCGAACACGGAGTTCGCCATTACCGAGACCCACAGCGGCCGGCCGGCGCGGTCGTAAACCAGCACATCCTTGTGGTAGCCCTCGCGGCAGGCGATGCGGCGGTCCAGCTCTTCGCGCGTCCCGCCGTCCTGCCGGCCGCCGGCCAGCAGTTCGCCCAGCTCCTGGTTCACGGCGTCGCCGCGGGCGAAGCCGAGCATGCGGTGGAAGCCGTCGTTCACATAGACGATGCGGCCGTCCTTGCCCGATACCGCGACGGCGTTGCCGGTTTCGTTGATGCCCAGCAGCAGCAGGCGGACCTCTTCCTGGCGGTCGGCGTCCGCGATGGACTTGCGGGATATGACGGAAATGCGGACCACTTCGCCGGCTTCGTCGGCGATGGGCATGTAGGTGGCTTCAATCCAGACGAAACCGCCGTCGCTCTTGCGATAGCGGCAGGTGCCGGTGAAGTGTTTGCCGCCCAGCAACCGGGCCCACACCTGTTCGCCGCCGACGATGCCCTTGCCCTCGTCCATGCTGTCGCACAGCATGTCGTGGCGCAGCGCCAGGGCCTCTTCGCGGACATGGCCCACCAAGGCGAGGAAGTTCGCGTTAGCGTTCAACAAGGAGCCCGCAGGGTTGAAATCGAACAGCAGCAGCGCCCGATCCATGGACGCCAGGTAAGTGCCCGGGTGCCACGCGCCGCCTTGAGGACGCTCGTCGGTGACGCCTGGATAGGAATCAAGCATATGGGGCTCCATGCCGGATAACAGCGGGTCCGGTTTCATTCAGCGCTTCGGAAACCCGAGTTCGACGCGATCGCGTCCGTCCTGCTTGGCCAGGTACAAGGCCTGGTCCGCGCGGCTGAGCGTTTCAGAGAAGGTTTCTCCCAATTGGTGGTATGCCATGCCTATGCTGACCGTCAATCCCAAGACGCCATCCCCCACCGTGATTGCCAGGGCCCGCACCGCGCCCACCAGCCTGTCCATGACGCGCTGGGCGGCTTCGGGCTGGGTGCTGGGCAGCAGCACCAGGAATTCCTCGCCGCCCCAGCGGCCGCACAGATCGTATTCGCGCAGGTTGTTGCACAGCGCGCCGGCCAGCTCGACCAGCGCGCGGTCGCCTGTTTCATGGCCATAGCGGTCGTTGACCGACTTGAAATGATCCACGTCCAACATCGCCACGACAAAGGTCGAGCCGCCGCGGGAGACGCGCAGGACCTCCTGCTTGATCATCTCCATCAAGGCGCGCCGGTTCAACAGTCCGGTCAAGGCATCGCGGTTGGAGGTTTCCAGCAGCGCTGAATTCAGATCCCGCATCATGCTTTGATAGTGGTCCGAGATGCGCGCGATACGGGTCAGGCGGCGCAGTTGCCGGTCGAAACGGTCGCACAGGCCCAGCTCGCGTTCGTGCGCCATGCTCTGGTAGGCGTCCGACAGCTGGGTCACGCGCTCGATGCGCGCCATCTGCTCCGCCGTGTGCCGCCAGAGCGCGTCCAGCGCTTCATGCAACGGATGGTCTTGATAGGCCGGGTCCGCCAGCAATTCGGCGATGCGCTTGTCCAGCTGGGCGGCGTCGGATTTCATTGGCGGCCGATGACTGAAAAGGGAAAGGTGCAGTCTTCCTTGAATTCCTCGGCCAGCTCGCCGACGCGCTCGTTGCGCATGTCGTAGAACCAGGTCACGCTGACCTCGCGGCCCTTGCCATGAGCAGCCTCCAGCAGATCGAAGATGTCCATGACGGACTTGATGCTGCTGGTATTCAGGTACAGCAGCTCGAGCTCCAGCTTCAGGGGCGCGGCGCTGCTCAGCAAGTAGGCTTCGACCCATTCGATGACGGGGCCGAACAGCTCGAAGGAATTCTCGGGATAGGAGTCGCCACGCATCGCCAGCACGCCGGCAGCAGTGTCGGCGGTGATGGCGGGCGTGGACTGGGTCCCGGGAATATTCAAATCATTCATCAATTGCTCCAAATATATTTCTTGGCCGGGCGGGCGTTCAGATCACCACGCTCAGGCTGAAGAAGGCCTGCCCGGGGGCCGTGGCGGGTGTCAGGCTGGCCTCCAGCGGCGCGCCGGCCCGGCGAGCGATATCGATCAGCCCCAGGCCCGCGCCCGAAGCGACGCCCTGGGCGCGCGGCTTGTGCAGCTGCGTCTTGTACTCGGCCTTCAGGGCCGCCTTGTCCAGCGCCGCCAGTTCCTGGATGCGGGCGACCAGCGACTGGCCGTCCTCGGACTTGACCAGGTTGCCGGCGGACACCACATAGCGGCTTTCATCGCGGCGGCCGATCACCACCGTGGCCGAGGCGTCCACGTCGCCATGCTGCGCCGCGTACTGGCGGATGTTCTGGATCATCTCGATGTAGACCGAGAAGACGTCCATGGCCTCGGCCGGACGCGCGTGCTCCGCATTCAGGTAGTTCTTGAGCGCGTTGCCGATTTCCTCGATCAGGCTACGGGAAATCGGTCCGTTGAAGCACAACAGGGTGCGATTCTGGTTGAACCGTTCGCCCAATGCGTAAAGATCGGAGGCATTCATGGGGGTAACCGCCCTGATAACGTTTATTCGAAACGGAACGACAGCAAGGTGATGTCATCACGCTGCGGCTGGCCGCCTTGGTACTCGGCCAGCGCCTGGGTGAAGGCGGTCGCCTGTTCGGTTAACGGCCGGCGCGCGTGTGTCTTGAGCATTTCCGCGAACCGGGTATTGCCAAAGCCAAAACCGTGCTCGCCTCCCGCCTGGTCCAGGAACCCGTCCGTGACCAGATAGAAGGTCCAGCCGGGCTCCATCTGCAGTTCGATGTTTTCGTAGATCTCGGTACGCTTGTCCCCCAGCGCCCGCTTGCCGCCGGGCACCTCGCGCAGCTCTTCGCCGTTGCTTGCGTACAGGCTGATCTTGGCGCCGGCATAGCGCAGCGTGCCGGCTTGGCGGTCAATATATACCAGGGCCGCATCCGTGTTGGTGGCCAGCGCGCGGGGCAATTGCGCGTCCGCAAGCATGGCGCGGATGGCGTTGTCGGTGCGGGTCAGGATGGCGGCCGGATCGGCCGGCCCCGCCTCGGTGATCGCCAGGTCTATGGCCGCGCGGGCCAGCATGGTCATCAGCGCGCCGGGCACGCCGTGGCCGGCGCAATCCATGATGCCCAGCAGGCAGTTGGCGCCGTCGGAGCGGAACACGTAAAAGTCGCCGCCCACCACGTCGCGCGGCTTCCACAGCACGAAATGGTGCGCGCCCAGGGATTGGGTCAACTGGCGGTCCGGGAGGATGGCGCGCTGGATCAGGCTGGCGTAGTCGATGGAGTCGTCGATCTTCTTGTGCGCGGCGGCCATGGCGCGGTTGGCGTCCTCGAGCTCGGAGGTGCGCTCGCGCACCTTGGTTTCGAGTTCGGCCGTGTGCTGGCGCACCTTGTCCGCCATCACGCCGAAGGCGCGGCTGAGGTCGCCGATCTCGTCCTGGCCGCCCGGCGGCAGGCGCACGTCGTAGCTGCCGTCGGCAATGGCCCGGGCCGACTGCTGCAGGCGGCGCAAGGGTCGCAGCATCAGGCGTTCGATGGCGTATCCGAAACACAGCAGCATGGCCGCGAACAGCACCACCAGGCCGATGGCGGCGGGCCAGAGCCAATCCGTGTCCAGCACCCGGGCCGCGCCCAGGTCCACCACGGTCAGCACGTGCCAGTGCAGTTCCGGCATGTAGGCCACCGAAACCAGCTGCCGGATGCCATCCATCTTGATCCAGGCGGATTGCACCGACTGCGGGTCGGTCCGCGCCGCCTTCATGGCAGCGGCCAGCTCGGCGCGGCCCTCGCCGCCGTCCAGCAGGTTGAACACCGTGCCGCGGCCGGCGCCCGCGCCGCCGGCGCCCGAGTTGTAGGCGATGAGCGAGGCGTCCATGTGCGCCTGGATCGCGCCTTCCTCGTCGACGATGATGGGCGTGACTCCCGGCTGCCCGCTATTGACGAATTCGCGCAGGAACCCGCCCACGTCCAGGCCGGAGCCGGTCAGGCCGATGACCCGGTCGCCGTCGCGCACCTGGACGTTGATCCAGACCTTGGTGGTCTGCAGCTTCAGGTCCGGATTGACGTTGATGTTGTACTTGGCCGCGGACGCCAGCGTCAGGTAGAACCAGGCGTCATCGGCGGCGCTCTTGCTCAAGGTGTAGCGCGGCGTCTCGGACAGCGGCTGGTCATCGTTGAAGTAATAGTTGCCCGAGGCGGCGCTGGCGATGAAGTAGGCGCGGCCCAGCAGATCGCGGCGGTAGCCGTCGGCTTCGCGGAAGAACAGCTCGCGCGCGGCCGGATCGCCTTCGTGGCGCAGCCAGCGGCGCGTGACCTCGCTATCCGCCAGCCGCAGCGACAGGGCCAGTTCGCGGGACACTGGCGCCAGGATGCGCTGGCGGTTCAATTGCGTGAAGTTGTCGGAGAAAGCGCGCCCGAAGTGCTCCCGGACGCCGTCCAGCACCTGCCAGCCGATCAAGGCGGCCGGCGCCAGCGCCACCACGCACGCCAGCAACAGCGCCATCAACGATTTTCTGCGCAAACCCCATTTCGCCATGCAAAGTCTTCCTGACAACTAGATAAGACGTAACGTGCGTGAAAAGGGGACGCGTACATGGGCGTTGGCCGTGTAAGCCGCCCCTTGCCGCGCGATTGCCCCGCCTGTTCAGCCGTGAGCCCGATGCGGGCGTACCCACGCGGCACGTCCAGCGCGACAAGTTTAGAGAACAGTGGATCCAATTGAAACAGGAGCAAACGCTTGTAAGACGTTCCCGCGCCCTAAGTTGCATTACTGCAATATAAATGTCGATTTATTGCTTTTTATGTCACTACTGACGGCATTTGCCTGTTTACATTGCAGCTTTCTTGCTACACGCCCAGGTAGCGTTCCCACAGGCCGCGGTCGGCGTCCAGGGCCTGGGAGTCGCCGGTCCACACCACTTTGCCACGTTCCAGGATCACGTGGCGGTCGGCCAGGCTCAGCAGCCGTTCGACATATTTGTCGATGACCAGGATGGTCTGGCCGGCCTGGCGCAGGCGGGCCAGGCAATTCCAGATTTCCTCGCGGATCTTGGGCGCCAGGCCTTCGGTGGCCTCGTCCAGGATCAGCAGCCGGGGATTGGTGACCAGCGCCCGGCCGATGGCCAGCATCTGCTGTTCGCCGCCCGAGAGCTGGTTGCCCATGTTGCGGGCACGCTCGTGCAGGCGCGGAAAGAGTTCGAAGACCCGTTCCGGCGTCCAGGGTTCGCCGATGTCCGGATTGCGGCCGGCGACGAAGGCCGTCAGGTGCTCGCGCACCGTCAGGTTGGGGAAGCACTGCCGCCCTTCCGGCACGATGGCCACGCCGACCCGCGCGATGCGGTCCGGGCTCCAGCCGCTGATGTCCTGGCCGGCGAACTGGATCTTGCCGCCGCGCAGGGGCAACTGGCCGAACAGGGTGCGCAGCAGCGTGGTCTTGCCCATGCCGTTGCGGCCCAGCAGGGTCACGACCTGGCCCGCGCCGATCTGCAGGTCCACGCCGAACAGCACCTGGCTGGCGCCGTAGCCGCTCTTGGCGGATTCGATGGTCAGCATCACGCGGTCTCCTCGTCGCCCAGGTAGGCTTGCCGCACTTCCGGGTTGGCGCGGATTTCATCAGGGGTGCCGGTCGCGATCACGCGGCCGTACACCAGCACCGACAGGCGGTCGGCCAGGCGGAACACCGCCTGCATATCGTGTTCGACCAGCAGCATGGCGGCGCGGCCGCGCATGGATTCGATCAATTCGGTCAGGCGCACGGTTTCGTCGGGCCCCATGCCCGCCATGGGCTCGTCCAGCAGCAGCACGTCGGGCCGCGCGGCCAGGGCCAGCGCAAATTCGACCTTGCGCTGTTCGCCGTGCGGCAAGGTGCCGGCCGGGCGCTCCAGCAGGCTGGCGTCGATGGCGCATTCCCGCGCCAATTCGCGCGCCTGTTCGTACAGGGCCGATTCGGCGGCGCGCGGCTTCCAGAAGCGGAAGCTGCTGCCCGCGTGCGCCTGCACCGCCAGCACCAGGTTGTCCAGCACGGAGGACTGCTTGAAGATATTGGTGATTTGGTAGGACCGCGACAGCCCGGCGGACACGCGCTGATGGGCGTTCATGCCAGTAACGTCGCGGCCGCCCACTTTCAGCGTGCCCGAATCCGCCGTCAAGGTGCCGGACAGCAGGTGGATCAGCGTGGACTTGCCCGCGCCGTTGGGGCCGATCAGGGCGTGGATTTCGCCCGGGTTCAGGGACAGCGACACATTGTCGGTGGCGACCAGCGCGCCAAAGCGGCGCACCAATCCCGTAGCCTGCAAGGCCGGCGTTACGGCAGCGTTCATGATCCCACCTTGCCGGATTGGGGAGCAGCGGCGCGGCCGCTGAACAGCGGGCCGAACAGCCCGACCAGGCCCCGCGGCGCGCCGAACACCACGCACAGCAGCAGCACCCCCAGGGGCAGGTGCCAGTATTCGGTCCACAGGCGCAGCACTTCTTCCAGGGTCAACATGACCACGGCGCCGGCCACCCCGCCATAGCGCAAGCCGATGCCGCCCACCAGCACCATGATCAGCAGGTTGGCCGACTGGGTCCAGTGCATCAGGCTGGGCGAGATGAAGAGGTTGTGGTTGGCCAGCAGCGCGCCGGCCAGGCCGGCCACCGCGCCGCTCAGCGTGAAGGCCATCAGCTTGATGCGATAGACCGGATACCCCATGGATTCCATGCGCGATTCGTTTTCGCGTATGCCTTGCAGGGCGGTGCCAAAGCGCGAGGCCACCACACGGCTGAATACCCACATGATCAGCGCGAACAGCGCCAGTACCAGGTAGTAGAAGCTGACGTCATGCGCCAGGTCGATGCCAGGCAGGGTGGAATAGCCCGGCAGATTCAGCCCGTCCTCGCCGCCATACTGGCGTAGCGAGATAAAGATATAGAACAGCATCTGCGCGAAGGCCAGCGTGATCATGATGAAGTACACGCCGCGGGTGCGCAGCGAAATCGCCCCGGTGATGCAGGCCAGCACCGCCGCCAGCAGCATGGCCGCCGGCCAGACGATCAACGCGGAAGTGACGCCCGACATGGCCAGGATGCCGACCGCGTAGGCGCCCGCGCCGAAGAAAGCCGCATGCCCCAGCGCCACCATGCCGCCATAACCCAGGATCAGATTCAAGCTGGTTGCAGCCAGCGCGTAGATCAGCACGCGCCGCACGAAGGAAATATAGAAGTCCAGGCCCAGCGCCGGCGCCACCAGGGGGAAGACGGCCAGCGCGGCCAGCAGGACCACGGTCCAGATGATGGATTTCATGCTCAACCCCGCGCCGGAAACAAGCCGGAGGGCCGGAACACCAGCACTGCCGCCATCAATACGTAAATGGCGATGGCGGCCAGCGTCGGTCCGACACTGGAAGCCACGGCCGGGGAAAAGACCTGGCGCAGCAACATGGGCAGGAAGGCCCGCCCCGCCGTGTCCACCATGCCCACCAGCAGCGCGCCGACAAAGGCGCCGCGGATCGAGCCGATGCCGCCGATGACGATGCACACCAGCACCAGGATCAGGATTTCCTCGCCCATGCCCACCTGCACCGAGGTGATCGGACCGAGCAGGGCGCCGGCCACGGCGGCCAGCATGGCGCCCAGCACGAACACGCCCAGGAACAGCAGCGGCACGCGCACGCCCATCAGGGTCGCCATCTGGCGGTTGGACGCGCCCGCCCGCACCAGCACGCCGGCGCGGGTGCGCGTCACGAACCAATACAGGCCCGCGGCGGCGGCCACGCCGAACACGATGATCATGAGGCGATAGGCGGGATACAGCAGATCCGGCAGCAGCCGGACCGGGCCGGACAGCGCGGCCGGCATGTTCAGCATGACGGGCGCCGGCCCCCAGATCATCTTGACCAGATCGTTGGCGATGAGAATGACGGCGTAGGTGCCCAGCACCTGGGCCAGGTGGTCCCGCAGCGCAAGGCGGCGGATCAGCGTGAGTTCCAGCACCACGCCGACGATGCCGGTGGCGACGGCCGCCACCAGGACGGCGGCGGTGAATGAACCTGTGCGCTGCATGGTCTCGGCGGCGACATAGGCGCCGGCCATGTAGAGCGAGCCGTGAGCCAGATTCATGATGTCCATGATGCCGAACACCAGGGTCAGCCCGGCCGCGATCAAAAACAACATCAACCCAAACTGCAGACCGTTCAGCAATTGCTCGACGATCAGCGTAAACGTCATGAAAACTTCCCCCTGCCGCGAATTGCCGATGGCCTGGTTCGCGGCCTAATCAATAGAGCCATCTGATTGCGCATCGCGTCCGCGCACCAGGCACGACGCATGCTGCGGTGCCACCCGATCCAGATGCCGCGGATCCGGCTCCGCCGGTCCGCAGGCATGCCCCCTTGAGGGGGAAGCGCGCAGCGCTTCGGGGGTGGGCTTTCCCTCTACAGCTTGCACTCGCCGACGTAGACGTCCTGGTACTTGTCGAACACCTTGCCCACCAGCTTGTTGGTGATGCGGCCGCTGCCGTCCTTGTCGACGACGCGCAGGTAGTAGGACTGGATGGGATAGTGGTTCTTGCCGTAGGTGAAGCTGCCGCGCACCGAGGGGTAGTCGGCCTTTTCCAGTGCGCGCACGATGGCTTCGCGGTCGGAGACCTTGCCGCCGGCCTGCTTGACGGCGGCGTCCATGGCCATGATCACGTCATAAGCCTGGGCGGCGTACACCGAGGGATAGCGGCCGTTGTATTCCTTGCGGAAGGCTTCGACGAAGGTCTTGTTCTGCGGCACGTCCAGGTCATGCGCCCACTGCGCCGTGTTGTACATGCCCAGCATGGGTTCGCCCACGGCCTGGATCACGTCCTCGTCGGCCGAGAAGCCCGGGCCGATCAGCTTGACGCTCTGCGCCAGGCCGGTCGAGACGAACTGCTTGACGAAGTTGATGCCCATGCCGCCCGGCAGGAAGATATAGACCGCGTCCGGCTTGGCGGCGCGGATCTGCGCCAGCTCGGCGGCGTAGTCGATCTGGCCGAGCTTGGTGTAGACCTCGTCGCCCGGGGCGGTCTTGTAGCCGCGCTTGAAGCCGTTCAAGGCGTCCTTGCCGGCCGGATAGTCCGGGGCCATGATGAACATCTTCTTGAAGCCGCGATCCGCCGCGACCTTGCCGGCCGCTTCGTGGAAGGCGTCGTTCTGGTAGGACGTGCCGAACCAGTACGCATTGCACTGCGCGCCGGCGAACTGGCTGGGGCCGGGGTTGTTCGACAGGTACGGCACCTTGGCCGCGAACAGGGCGGGGCCGACGGCCAGCGCCACGTTCGAGCCGATGGGGCCGGTGAAGAAATCGACCTTGTCGCGCTGGATGTAGCGCGTCACCAGTTGGCGGGCCTGGTCGGGGTTGCCGCCCATGTCGGTCTGCACGAATTCGGCGGGCTGTCCGCCCAGCTTGCTGCCCAGTTGCTTGATGGCCAGGTTGAAGCCGTCGCGGGCTTCGGCGCCCAGCGCCGAGAACGGGCCGGAGATGTCGTTGGCGATGCCGACTTTGATGGTGTCGGCGCTGGCCAGTGCCGGCACCAGGGCGGCGGCGGCCAGAAGGGAAGTGATCAAACGCATGGTGGTGTGCTCCGTGCGCGAGCCCGCGCAGAGGGTGTTCTTTTTTGGAATCGCGATTCGAAAGACTTCTTGCTGCACAGCCAAGGCTGGCGTGCTTCATAGTTTAGGTTTAAAGTATTCGGCAAAACAAGTCTAGGGTTTTTACCAAAGGGTTTTTACTAATAAGCTACCGCCATGGCTACCCTCCACCAAAACTATCAAAGCGCGGCGCCAGCTACCCGGCACGACGTTCGCGCGACAGTACCCGACATCCCGCCGATACTCAAGAAGCGCGCCGCCGGCAACGCCGTGGCGTGCCCGACGATTCTCGTTCAACAGCATCTGGCGCCCGCCCCTCATTCCCGGTAATTTCCATAGCCATGACCGATACCCCCGACCTGGAATCGCGCGCCGCGCCCGACGACCACCATGCGTTGCGCCTGTGGCTGCGCATGCTGACCTGCGCCAATCTCGTCGAAAGCGAGATCCGCAGCCGCCTGCGCACCGAATTCGACACCACGCTGCCGCGCTTCGATCTGATGGCGCAATTGCAGCGCGCGCCCAAGGGCATGAAGATGGGCGAACTGTCGCGTCACATGATGGTCACCAACGGCAATATCACCGGCATCACCGACCAGCTCGAAAAGGAAGGCCTGGTGGTGCGCACCAAGGTCGAGTCCGACCGCCGCAGTTCGCTCATCAAGCTCACGCCGCTGGGCAAGAAAAGCTTCGCCCGCATGGCCCGCGCCCACGAATCCTGGGTCAAGTCCATGTTCGGCGACCTGCCCGAAGGCACGCGCAACGCGCTGTTCCAGGCCTTGGGCGAACTCAAGCTGCAAGTGGTGGCGACCCGCTCGGAATCGGCCAAGAACTGAAGGCCCGTGCGCGCCGATGTCCGCTTGCGGATTGGCGCATAATTGCCGCCATGATTCCGGTTTCTCTTCCTGGCGGTAATTTCTACGTGCTGATGGCAGCGTCGCTGGCCTGCCTCGCCACGCTGCTGACCTGGCTGGCCGTGCTGGCCACCACTTCCAGTGCCCGGGCATGGCTGGGTGGCCACCGGCGCGGCGGCGCCATCGTGATGGCCTTACTCGCCATCATCGGCGCCATTTTTCCCTATCAGCAGTTCAGCCTGTGGTTCTCGGCCCGGCAAAGCGCCCAGTCCGACGCAGAACGCAAGACCGTGCTGGCCCAGCCGACCCAGTTGGCTGGACTGGAGATGCCGGCCGGCACCGTGCTCAGCCTGGCCAAGCCGGGCGATCTGACTTCGTTCGACCTCGCCGTCTTTCCCGAAGCCCACCCAGCCTCCATCCAGGGCGTCGCGGCTACGCGCCTGTTCCGCTATCCAGCCAGCAGCAAGCAGGCCGAGACCCTGTCGGTGGAGATCGCGCGCGACCAGGCGCAGGACGGGTGGCTGTGCGCGCACGGACACCGCCTCGAATTCGTGCTGCGCGAAGGCCGCCCGAGCTTCGCCAGCTGCCATCTGGCCATCGGCAACACCCTGAACCAGCAGCCCGTGCCGCCCGGCGCCTGGCTAAAGGTCGTCAACGGCGCCCCCGCCGCCGACGCACCCCGCTGGCTGCTGCGCACCGAAGGCAGCGACGCGCTGGAGGTGGCCCGCATGCCCTTGCTGAAGGTGGACATGCAGCTGGACAGCCAGCGCCGCATGCTGGATTTCGAAGGCCTGCTGGCCCGCGAAACCGTGCTGGGCGACATGACCTACCAGCCCGGCACCCGAGTGCTCGCCGCCAACCTCCGCCTGCCGGGCGCCCAGCCGGGCGATCTGCTGTTTTCGCCGTCGCGCGGGCGTTCGGCGCGCCGCGCCGGCGGCGAGGACGTGCCGGCGGGCAAGTCGGTGCTGCAGGCCCCGGACGGCGCCGTGCGCAGCGTGCTGAGCAACCGCGAGGCCGGCGTGCTGGACGTAGCCGCCATGCGGATCGGCCCCTGACCGGACGCTGTCCCATTCCGGTGGGATAATACGAAGCTTTCCCCCGCGCGCCGCCTCGCCTGGCGGCGATTCCGTCCTGCTCATACATGAGACGAAGTCATGGCCGTTAATCTGCAGATCCCCTCCGAGTCCGAAATTTTTCCTGTTGCCGGCGTTGAAATCGGCGTTACCGAGGCCGGCATCCGCAAAGCCAACCGACGCGACCTGACCGTATTCCGCTTCGCGCCGGGCACCAGCGTGGCCGGCGTGTTCACGCGCAACCGTTTCTGCGCCGCGCCCGTGCAAGTCTGCCAGACGCATCTGGCCGCCGGCGGCCCGATCAGCGCCCTGGTCATCAACACCGGCAACGCCAACGCCGGCACCGGCGAGGAAGGCCTGCAGAAGGCCAAGGACACCTGCGCCGCGCTGGGCAAGCTGCTGGGCGTGCCCGCCGCCGAAATCCTGCCCTTCTCCACCGGCGTCATCCTCGAACCGCTGCCGCTGGACCGCCTGGTGGCAGGCCTGCCCGCCGCCATCGCCGACCTGGGCGCCGACCACTGGTTCAGCGCCGCCCACGGCATCATGACGACCGACACCCTGCCGAAGATCGCTTCGGCCAAGGTGCAGATCGGCGGCAAGACCGTCACCTTCACCGGCATCAGCAAGGGCGCCGGCATGATCCGGCCCAACATGGCCACCATGCTGAGCTTCCTGGCGACCGACGCCGGCATCGCCCAGCCGCTGCTGGCCAAGCTGGCCGGCGAAATCGCCGACGCCTCGTTCAACCGCATCACGGTCGACGGCGACACCTCCACCAACGACTCATTCATCATCGCCGCCACCGGCAAGTCGGGCGTCGAAGTGAATGCCGAATCCGATCCGGCCTACGCCGCCGTGCGCGAAGCCCTGACGGCCGCGGCGCTGGAACTGGCCACCAAGATCGTGCGCGACGCCGAAGGCGCGACCAAGTTCATGACCATCCGCGTGGAAGAAGCCGGCAATACCGAGGAAGCGCTGAAGGTGGCGTACGCCGTGGCCCACTCGCCGCTGGTCAAGACCGCCTTCTTCGCTTCGGACCCCAACCTGGGCCGCATCCTGGCCGCGGTGGGCTACGCCGGCATCGACGACCTGGACGTCTCCAATATCCGCCTGTGGCTGGACGAGGTGCTGGTGGCCAAGGACGGCGGCCGCAACCCCGCCTACCAGGAAGCCGATGGCCAGCGCGTGATGAAGCAGGCCGAGATCCAGGTGCGCATCGCACTGGGCCGCGGCCAGGTCAGCGACACGGTCTACACCTGCGACTTCTCGCACGAGTACGTGTCCATCAACGCCGACTACCGCTCCTGATCCGCAACTTCCTGGACTGCAGACGTGACCGCAACCGAGTTCTCCACCCTTATCCAGCGCGCCGAGCGCGTGCTGGCGCAGCTGGAAGCCTGGCTTCCGCCCGCAACGCCCGAAATCGACTGGACCGCCCACGCCTACCGCTGGCGCAAGCGCGGCGCCCGCGGCTGGCTGGACGCCGTGCGCCACGTAGCGCGCATCGACATGGCGGACCTGCAGCATATCGAGCGCCAGAAGGGCATCATCGACCGCAACACGCTGCAGTTCCTCGAGAAGAAGCCCGCCAACAACGTGCTCATGACCGGCGCCCGCGGCACCGGCAAGAGCTCGCTGGTCAAGGCCATGCTGGCCGCCTACGGCGATCGCGGGCTGCGCCTGATCGAAGTGGACAAGTCGGATCTGGGCGATCTGGCCGATATCGTCGAACTGGTCGCCGCCCGCCCCGAACGCTTCATCGTGTTCTGCGACGACCTGTCGTTCGAGGAAGGCGAAGCCGGCTACAAGGCGCTGAAGTCGGTGCTGGACGGTTCGGTGTCGGCCTCGGGCGACAACGTGCTGATCTACGCCACCTCCAACCGGCGCCACCTGATGCCGGAATACATGAGCGAGAACCTGGCTGCCAAGCACCAGCTCGACGGCGAGATCCACCCCGGCGAAACGGTCGAGGAAAAGATCTCGCTGTCCGAGCGCTTCGGCCTGTGGCTGTCGTTCTACCCCTTCAAGCAGGACGACTACCTGGACATCGTCTACCACTGGCTGCGCGAGCTGGGCTGCCCGGAAGCGCAGATCGAACCCTCGCGCACCGAGGCGCTGCAATGGACCATCGAGCGCGGCTCGCGTTCGGGCCGCGTGGCGTACCAGTTCGCGCGCGACTGGGCGGCCCGCCATGTCTGAAAAGATCGTCGACGTCGCCGCCGGCCTGATCCTGCGTCCGGACGGCATGCTGCTGCTGGGGCAACGCCCCGAAGGCAAGCCCTGGGCCGGCTGGTGGGAGCTGCCCGGCGGCAAGCTCGAACCGGGCGAAACCGTGCTGCAAGCGCTGGCGCGCGAACTGCAGGAAGAAATCGGCATCCGCGTCACGCAGTCGCGCCCCTGGGTCACCTATGTGCACGCCTATCCCCACACCACGGTACGCCTGGCGTTCTGCCATGTCACCGGCTGGGAAGGCGAACCGCGCAGCCTGGAGAATCAGCGCCTGGAATGGGTCGCCCCTGCGCAAGCAGCATCGGTGGGCGATCTGTTGCCTGCCACCCTGCCCCCGCTGCGTTGGTTGCAGCTGCCCACGTCCTACGGCATCAGTTCCGTGGGTTCGCGGGCCGGCGTGGCCGCTTTCCTGGGCCGGCTGGAAGCAGCGCTGGCGCGCGGCGTGAAGCTGGTGCAGTTGCGCGAACCGCAATGGCCGGACGGCGTGGCCTCCCCTTCGCTGCATGAAGTGCTGCAGCAGGTGCAGAAGCGCTGCCGCGCCGCGGGCGCCCGGGTGCTGGTCAACAGCGTCCATCCCGCGGCTTGGTGGCGCGAAGCCGACGGCGTGCATCTGCGCGCGGCCGATGCCGCCAAGCTCACGGCGCGCCCTGAACTCCCCGCAGGCGCGCTGGTCGGCGCATCCGCACACGACAACGCCCAGGTCGTCCACGCGCGCGAACTGGGCGCCGACTTCGCGGTGCTGGGTCCCGTGCTGGATACACCCAGCCACCCCGGCGCGGCGACGCTCGGTTGGGAAGGCTTCGTCGAAGGCAATCGCGATGCCGGCATTCCCGTGTTCGCGCTGGGCGGCCAGTCCACCCAGACCGTGTCGCAGGCGCTGCGCCATGGCGCGCACGGCATTGCCGGGATACGCGGACTGATCTGAGCCGCGCGGCGGCTTTGCCGAAAGCCGCCGCCTGCCTGCTCGACGGGCGCATCCAACGGCTCATGGCTGGGGCTGCCTCCAGCCCCGCCCTCACCGATTGACGCTACTCCACGATTCCTTGCGGTGCGCTGGCATGCGCCCTGCGCCGCGACACGCTTTCCCAGGCCGCCACCAGAATCATGATCAAGGTGGTCAAACCGCCCACCATGAGGTTATCGGTCACAAAGGCCACGGGCGCCAGCACAGCCAGCAACACCAACCCCACTACATGCGACAGCGGGAAACGGCCGTAGACCACCGTCTTGTAGATACCGTTGCCCGCCAGGTATAGCGCCGGGCCGCCGATCAGCGCGGCAGCCGCCGGCATGGCAATGCGTCCGTCCGGATGCAATATGACCAACTCGTTGGCCACAGCGGACACGATCACGCCGGCGATCAGGATGACGTGCACATAGTGGAACCAGGCGCCGATGCGGCCTGGATCATCGGAATGCACGATGGCCTCGCTGCCGTCGCGGCTGCTGGTGTCGAAATACACCCACCACATGGCGGCCGTACCCAGGAAGGCCGCCAGCAGCGCGATCAGCGCGGGCGCGTTCCAGCGCTCCAGGTCGGCCAGCGTGGCGCCGCTGATGAGCAGGGTTTCGCCCAGCGCGACGATGACGAACAGTTGGCAGCGTTCGGCCAGGTGTCCACCCTCGATCGTCCATTCGCGCGTGCTGGAACGGCCCAGGCCGGGAAAGCGGAAGCCGATCATGGGCGACAAGTATTCGCAGGCCACCGCCAGCGCCCACAGCGCCAGCCGCGTGCCGTCCTGAGACAGGCCGCCAGCGACCCACAAGACCGCCGATACGCACAGCCAGGCCAGCATGCGGCGGAAGTTGGGCGCCAGTGGATGCGCGGGTCCCAGGTGCAGCACGATGAACAGCGTGCGGCCCACCTGGATCAGCACGTAGCTGACCGCGAACACCAGTCCGGTGGCCCCGAAAGCGCCCGGCAAGGCCGCGCCAGAGACCAGCCCGGCCAGCATCACGGCGAACAGCATGACGCGCATCGGCACCGCGTCGGGGTCGAACCAGTTGGTGACCCAGCAGGTGTACTGCCAGCCCAGCCAGACGGCGAACCACAGCACCAGCGCATGGAGCGCGCCCATCAAGGTCAGATCGTGCAGCAGGCTGTGGGATATTTGGGTGACCGCGAAAACGTACACCAGGTCGAAGAACAGCTCGACGTAGGTGACGCGAGCTTCGTGCCCGTCGCGGCGACGCAGCAGGTTGGCGCTTGCGAAGAAGGTCATGGCATAGGGTGGCTGGTGATGGTGGCGCAGCCAGATTAGCGCAAGGCAGGCCGTGCCGAACCGTCAAATAATGCAAAGCCGAGCGGGCGTGGCGGCGACGCCACGCGCCTGGTTCTGCCGGGCCTGGAGACCGACCTCACGGGCAGTGAGCCAAGCGCATGCCGCGCACGGCGGGTTGCGCCCTGCGGTAAGCCGTCATAGGCAGACTTCACATGGCGCGCTATAAAAGATCCGCCACGCAAGTACCAAGGAGCGTTCCATGAAACCAGCATTTGCCTACACAACACGCCATAGCCGCGCCGCCAGCCTAGGAAGCAGCACTGCCCGGCCAGCCAGCCGGGCTCCGGGGTATGGCCTCACCATCGACGAACGACAAGTCCCGACGCCAGCCGACAAATCGTGGGACGCCTGGTTCGCCGCCGAGCCAGCTACGGCCGACTTTCTCAACGACCGCGGACAGCCCGTGGAATCGGTCCGATACCGCACCGAACCTCGCCGTCAGTCAATCTTGTAATCCATCCACGACGCAACCATCTCCCGCAGGCCCCCGCCGTCATCGAAGGCTTCGCGTCCGCCCTCGGCCTTGTTGCGGCCCAACTCCAGGATGTACATGTAGTCCGACACCTCCGCGCAGCGGCGCACGTTCTGGTCCACCAGCACCACCGTCATGCCCTCGTCAGCGAAGCCGCGGATCAGCGTGTAGATCTCCTTGGAGATCTTGGGCGCCAGCATGGCGGTGGGCTCGTCCAGCAGGATGACGGAGGGCTCGATCAGCAAGGCTCGTCCGAACTCCACGAAGCGCTGCTGTCCGCCGCTCATACTGGAGACAGGATCGTCGCGCTTCTGCGCCAGGATCGGGAAGCGGTCATAGACCGAGTCGATGCGCTGGCGCACGCGCGCCTTGTCCTTGCGGAACGGCCAGCAGCCCAGCAGCAGATTGTCGTGCACCGACAGTTCGCCGAACAGGCTGCGGTGCTGCGGCACGAAAGCCACGCCATGGCTGGCGCGTTCGTGCGAGGGCTGCGCGCTGATGTCCGCGCCGCGCAAGGTGATGCGGCCGGTGCGCGGCGGCAGGAAGCCGAACATGGTCTTCAGCACCGTGGACTTGCCGGCGCCGTTGGGACCGATGACGCCGGTCACCTTGCCCGCGCGCGCCTGGATGTTGACGTGGTTGAGGATGGTGATGTCGCCGTGGTAGGCCACGGTCACGTCTTCCAGCGCGAGTATCGACGTGCTCATGTCAGGCTCCCAGATAGGCTTCGACCACGCGGGGGTCGGCGCGCACTTGCTCGGCGTTGCCCTGGCTCAGGATGGCGCCTTCGTTCATGACGATGATGTGGTGGGACAGCTGGTAGATCGAGGTCAGGTCGTGCGACACCAGCACCACCGAGCAATCGTGCTCGCCCGGCAGTTCGCGGATGACCGAGATCAGCAGTTGCGCCAGTGCCGGATTGACGCCGGCGAAGGGCTCGTCCAGCAGCACCACCTTGGGCCGCGCCACCATGATGCGCGCCAATTCCACCAGCTTCTGCTGCCCGCCGGACAGCTCTTCCGCGTAGTTGTGGCGCAGCCGGTGCAGTTCCACCTTGTGCAGCCAGTACTCGGATTGCGCGTAGCGCTCGTCGGCGCTGCGGCCGGTCTGCTGCTGCGCCACTTCCAGGTTGTCCAGCAGGGTCAGTTGGCGGAAGATGCGCGGCACCTGGAAAGTACGTCCCACACCCAGGCGGGCGACCTCGTGGATCTGCTTGCCGGCGATGTTCTGGCCGTCGAGCTCGATACGACCTTCGTCCGGGGTGTAGATGCCGTTGATGCAATTGAGCATGGTGGTCTTGCCCGACCCGTTCATGCCGATGATGCCCAGGATGGAACCCCGCGGCACGTCCACGTCCACGCCCTGCAAGGCCACCAGCCCGCCGAAGCGCTTCTTGAGATTGCTGACTTTCAACATATTTCCGGCTCCTGTTAGCGCAACGCCTGGCGGCCAAAGAGCCCGCTGGGCCGGATGAAGATGGTGGCGACCATGAGTGCGAAGCCGCAGATGGTGGCAATGGAAGGATTGAAGAACACCACCGACACCTGTTCCGTGACGCCGAACAGCAGCGCCCCGACCAGCGCCCCCACCGGATGGCCCAGGCCGCCCAGCACGATGACGATGAAGCCGATCAAGGTGTAATCGTTGCCCATGAACGGCGAGAACGCGGGGAACACCATCGCCACCAGCACGCCGCTGGTGGCGGCCAGGCCTATGCCCAGCCCGAAGGCCACGGCCGACAGGCGTTCGGCGTTGATGCCCACGATGCGCACCGCGTCGCGGTTCATGATGATGGCGCGCAGCGCCTTGCCCAGCTGGCTGCGGTACAGGAACACCGTCAGCGCGCCGATGATGGCCAGGGCGATGACCAGCGCCAAGAGGCGCACGGTGGGGATCAGCACCGGCCCGAATTTCAGGAACACGGGCTCGATCTCATAGGGCAGCGAGCGCGCGTCCGCGTCGAACACCAGCAGCATGATGGCGCCCAGCATGATGGACACGCCGAACATCAGCAGCAGAGAACTGATCTCGGGATCGTCCGCCTTGGACAGGCGCGGAATCAGCACGAAGTAAAGCAGGTAGCCCGCCAGGAAGAACGCGGCGAAGGCCAGCGGCAGCGCCACCAGCGGGTTGATGCCGGCGTACTCCATCAGATAGAAGGCGAAGTAGGCGCCCAGCACCAGGAATTCGCCGTGCGCGAAGTTGACCACGCGCAGCACGCCGAAGATCACGTTCAGCCCCACGCCGATCAGGCCGTAGATGGCGCCCAGGATCAGGCCGTTGATCAGCCCTTGGATAATCAGTCCGGTCATGGCGGTTCCTCAGGCGATGTAGCGGCGCAGTTGCGGCTTGCGTTTGATCAGGCTGCCGACGATGCCGCGCGGCAGGAACAGCATCAGCAGCACGATGATCAGGCCCAGCAGCAGCAGGTTCACCACCGGGAATTTCTGCCAGATCACGTGGTCGATGCCCAAGAGCGCCAGCGTGCCTACGACCGGCCCGAGGATGGTGCCGAAGCCGCCCGCCATGGCGTAGATGATGCTCTTGGCGGTGATCAGCACATGGAAGGCGTACTCCGGATCCACCACGTTGGTGTACCAGGCCTCGATGCCGCCAGCCAGCGCCGGGAACAGCGCGGCCAGCAGCCAGGCCTTGAGCCGGGTATTGGGCACGTGGATGCCGACGCAGGCGGCGGCGCCGTCGTCGTCGCGGATGGCCTTGAGCGCGCGGCCCAGGCTGGACACCGACAGCCAGGTGACGGTGGCCAGGGTGGCGCCCATCACCGCCAGCATGGCGTAGTAGCTGTGCGTCGGGTTATTGGCATTGGACAGGATGATGCCCATGCTGCCGCCGGTGAAGGACTGCGGCAGATTGGAGATGATGAGCTTGACGATGGTGGCCAGCGCCAGGCTCACAATGCCGAAGTACACCCCGCGCAGGCGCAGCGTGGGCGCCAGCAGCAGCGCGATCGCCACGCCCACGCCGCCCGCCGCCAGCAGCGACGGCAGGATGGGCCAGCCCAGGATCTTGTAGCAGATGCCGGTGGCGTAGGAGCCCACGCCGTAGAACACCACGTAGCCGAACGGCAGGTAGCCAGTGAAGCCGACGCAGATGTTCATGGCGCTGGCCATGGTGATCCACAGCATCAGATAGAACGCGAACGAGATGTTCGACGTCGCCATCGGGATCAGGGCCAGGCCCGCGGCCAGGCCGGCAAAGACGATGATGGCGATGCGGGTGCGCAACCGCACTGCGCGCTGATCCTGCGCGCGATGCGAGGCGGCGCCCGCCGCCAGGACGGGACTGCTGCTCATATGTCTTCCTCCGGGCCGTTTCCGGGTTGGACGGCCGCTTTATTTGGAGGCGATTATGACCAGTTCAAACCATAACTGCAAGTTAAGGACTAACCCTTATTTTCGGCTGGAAAGGCCTCGGCAAGCACGCCGCGCAGCTCTTTGATGAACTCCAGCGCTATGGCCGAGGGCTCGCGGTTGCTGGCATAGACAGCCGAGATATTCAGCGGAATGCGCTCGGCCAGCGGCACGATGACCACGTCCGGCATGGTGTTCTGCATGACCGTGAATTCGTCGACGATGGCAATGCCGACCCCGGCATTCACCAAGGCACAGGCCAGTTGACTCCAGGGCACGTCGGCGCACATGCGGCACGGCAGGCCCGCCTGCTCGAAGGCGCCCAGCACCAGCATGCCAAAGGGCATGCGGGTGCCCACCACGATGTGCGGATGGGGCGACAGGTCGGCCAGGCTTACCTCGGCGCGGCCCGCCAGCGGATGCGCCTTGGGGATGGCGGCCACCATGCGTCCCACATGCAGAGGCTGGGACGTGAGGAAGGGATGATCGGCTTGCATCACCACCAGCCCCAGCTCGGCCTCGCCCTGCAGCACATCGGTGATCAGAGTGGGCAGCGCCGTCGTATTCAACCGCAACAGCAATTCGGGATGGCGCTGCTGGAAGCGCGCCACGGCGCGCGGCACCAGGAACTGGGCCAGGCTGGGGATGGACGCCAGCCGGAGCACCCCCGTGCCATGCTCCGCCAGCGCATCGGCCAAGTCGTTGACGCGCTGCATCATACGCTGCGTTTTCTCGATTTCCTCAAACAGGCTCTGCACTTGCGAGGTCGGCCGGAGCTTGCCGCGGACCCGCTCGAAGAGCGTCACCCCCATGGCCTTCTCGGTATGCGCCAGCATCCGGCTGACCGCCGGCTGCGAAATATTCAGCAGCCGGGCGGCGCCGCTGATGGATCCGGCCATGACGATGGCCCACAACATTTCGGTCTGTCGGTAATTCAATTTATTCAAGGCGTGCGCTCCATGCCTATTTGTTATACGCTATCTTGCGTGTTGAGCAAACATTGCCCAGCACCAGGCCTCTGTCCGATGGTCCGCCACGGAATGCGGGGCCGTATACCAAAAACGATAGGAGACCTCCCATGCACGCTAAACCCTGGCTGTCCCGCTTACCGGCGCTGGCTCTCGCCGTCGCCGCCCTGACCCCTGCCCTGGGCGCCGCCCAGACTTCGGACAAGATCCGCGTCGGCATGACGGTATCGTCCACCGGCAGTTTCGCGCTGGCCTCGCAGTCGGGCGTGCGCGGCGTCGAACTGTGGGTCGACGACGTCAACCGCCGCGGCGGCATCGAAGTCAAAGGCAAGAAGTACCCGGTCGAACTGGTCAAGCTGGACGACCGCAGCGACAAGCAGATGGTGACGCGCGTTTACGAACGCCTGATTGTCGATGAAAAAGTGGATCTGGTGTTCGCGCCCTTCGGCTCCACGCTGACCGCCGCGGCCGCCACCGTCACCGAGCGCCTGGGCAAGTACATGATGGTCTGGTCCGCCGCCAGCGACGATCTGTACAAGCAGGGTTTCAAGAACATGGTGTCGGGCACGCAAATGCCGGTGTCGGCCATGCTGCGCGCCAACATGGAGCTGGCCGCCAACCAGGGCGTGAAGAAGGTCGCCATCCTGTATTCGGACGAGCCGTTCCCGGCCGGCCTGGCCGAAGGCGGCAAGGAACAGGCCGCCAAGAACGGCATGCAGGTCGTGCTGTTCGAGAAGTACCCCAAGGGCCAGAAGGACTTCAGCACCATCCTGCAGAAGGCCCGCGCGGCCGGCGCCGAGGCGCTGGTGCCGACCTCGTACGAGGGCGACCTGATCAGCATGACGCGCCAGATGAAGCAGCTGGACATCAACTTCCCGTATGTCTTCATGGTGTATGCGTCGACCCCGCAATTCCAGGCCATCGGCGCGGATTCCAACTACATCTACAGCCACACCAACTACCACCCCGCGATCAACTGGAAGGTCAACGCCGGCATGACGCGCGAGCAGTTCGCCGCCGCCTATGACCAGCGCTTCCCCAAGGCCGAGTTCCCGCCCGATTTCCAGACCGCGCTGGCCTATGGCGCGGGCGCGCTGACCGAGGAAATCGTCAAGCAGGCCGGCAACACCGATGCGGCCGCGCTGAAGAAGGCCTCGCTGGACCTGTCGGGCAAGCTCACCGTCATGGCCGGCCCCTACGCCATCGACGAAACGGGCAAGCAGCTCTTGATGCCCTTCCCCGTAGTGCAGTTGCTGCCGGGCAAGGGCATGGTGCCTGTGTGGCCTGCCGACGTCGCCACGCAGAAGCCGGTTTACCCCGCCCCCGACTGGAACAAGCGCTGAGCGCGCAAGCAGGAAGACCGGCGCGCGGCTGCCGCGCGCCGGTCTGACATCACCCGAGGAAAACATGTCTGACATTGCATTTGCCACGCTCAGCGAACTTGCGCAGGGCCTGGCCGAAGGCCGCTACAGCTCGGTGGAGCTGGCGCGGCACTACCTGGACCGCATCGACCGCGCCAATCCGGCGCTGGGCGCCTACGTCAGCGTCGACCGCGAGGGCGCGCTGCGCCTGGCCGAAGCCGCCGACGCGCGCCGCCGCGCCGGCTATGGCCTGCTCGGTCCGCTGGACGGCCTGCCCGTGGCCGTCAAGGACCTGTGCGACATCCAGGGCCAGGTCACCACGGCCGGTTCGCAAGCCTGGCGCGAGCGCCGCAGCACAGTCACCGCCACACCCGTGACCCGCCTGGTCGACGCCGGCATGGTGGTGCTGGGCAAGACGCATATGGTGGAATTCGCCTTCGGCGGCTGGGGCACCAACCCCGTCATGGGCACCCCGCGCAATCCCTGGGACCTGGTGCGCGCCCGCATTCCCGGCGGCTCCTCCAGCGGCTCGGGCGTGGCGGTGGCCGCGGGCCTCGCGCCCGCCGCGCTAGGCTCGGACACCGGCGGCTCGGTGCGGATTCCCGCCGCGCTCAACGGCATCACCGGACTGAAAACAACGCGCGGACTCATCAGCCTGTACGGCTCGGTGGCCCTGTCCCACACCCTGGATTCGATCGGCCCGCTGACCCGCGACACACGCGATTCGCTGCTGCTGACCGCGGCCATGTCCGGCCCTGATCCGCGCGATCCGGTGACGCGAGGCGTGCCCGCTTACCGCTACCGTGATCCGCGCGCGGGCGCAAAGCCGCTAGCCGGCACGCGCATCGCTCTCATGCCGCAGGCACAGTACCCCATCGCCATCGATGCGGCGGTACAGAACGCGCTGGACGATACGCGGCGCGCGTTGGCGGACCTGGGCGCGGAATGCGTGGAAGCGCCCTTCCCCTTCGATTTCCACGACATGATGCTGCGCAACGGCCTCATCATCGCGGCCGAAGCCTACGCCCAGCATCGCGACTACATCGAGGACGACAGCCTGCCTCTGGGCCGCTACGTGCGCGCCCGCATCCTGGGCGGCAAGCAGACAAGCGCCGCCGACTACGTGTTGGCGCTGCAAGCCCATGCCCGCGCCTGCGAGGCCTGGCAGGACTGGATGCGCGACTATGACGCGGTCCTGGCGCCCTGCCTGCCGTTTGCCGCCTGCCCGCTGGAAGACGTGGACGAGGCCGCCACGCCGCTGGCGGCATTCACCCGCCCCGGCAATTACGTCAACGCCTCGGGCCTGGCCCTGCCCGCCGGATTCTCGGCGGACGGCATGCCCATCGGCGTGCAACTGCTGGGCAAGCCCAACGGCGAAGACGCGCTGGGCCGTATCGGCATGGCATTCCAGGCGGCGACGGACTGGCACCTGAGGCGTCCGGACCTGTCTGCGATCCAGTTGTAAACCGACGGCTGTAAACCCCGCGCCCGCAGTGCTGGCGCCAGCAAGGCCGGCCCGTCAGCGCGACGGCCGGCTTTTTTTTCGTTCAACCCAGGCCGCAAGCCGGCCGCAGCAGCGCCTCCAGCCAGTCCGCGAACACCTGCACCCGCCGCGATGGAGACCGCCGCTGCGGATAGAGCAGCGTCATCGGCATGGGCGCGGGGCGGTGGTCCGGCATGACTTCGACCAACTCGCCCGCAGCGATCTGCGGCTGCACGTCATAGGCCGGAATCTGGATCAGGCCCAGACCCGCGACGCAGCTGGCAATGTACGCTTCGGCGCTGTTGACCGTGACCCGGCCGCGTAGCGGCACGGTCCGGGACACGCCGCCGTCCAGCCATTCCCATGGTGCCAGCCGGCCAGTGGACGGCGAAGCGTAGTTCACGCAGGAATGCCCCGCCGCCAGGTCGTCCGGCGTCGACGGCACGCCATGGCGCGCCAGGTAGGCCGGGCTGGCGACATTGATCAGGCCCAGCATGCCTATCGGCCGCGCCACCAGGCCAGAGTCCGGCAGCACGCCGACCCGCAATACGCAATCCACCCCTTCTTCGATCAGATTGACTGCGCGATCGGTCACGCCCAGCGTGACGTCGATCTGCGGATAGGCTTCCAGGAAAGCCGGCAGCGCCGGCGCCACGATCAGGCGGCCCACGCGTCCGGGCACATCGACGCGCAGCATGCCGCCGGGACCCACCGACGCGTGACGGAAGAGGTTCTCGGCCTCTTCCATGTCGGCCACCAGGCGCAGGCAGCGTTCATAAAAGGCCGCGCCCTCCTGCGTGGGCGCCACTTGCCGCGTGGTGCGGTTCAACAGCCGCGCGCCCAGCCGTCCCTCCAGTTCCTGCACGGCGGCGGACACGGTGGAACGCGGCAGGCCCAGCGTATCCGCCGCGCGCGAGAAGTTCGCGCACTCGACGACGCGGGCGTAAACCCGGAACAGGTCTATGCGGTCCATGGGGTGGATGGCTCCTGCGAGGCCTGGCCTCACTGTTCGTAATTTCTGGATAGAGATACCAGAAATATCAGTTTTGTGCGGATTTCTTGGAATATATCATCGTCTGCACAAGGGCTCGCATCCGGCAGCCCGAGAGCGGAGAGGACCATGGCAGACCACGGAATCAAAGGCAAAACCGTCATCATCGCGGGCGGCGCGAAAAACCTGGGCGGCTTGATCGCGCGGGACCTGGCGCAACAAGGCGCGCGGGCGGTGGCGGTGCACTACAACAGCGCGGGCACCAAGGCCGACGCGGACGCGACGGTCGCCGCCGTCCAGGCCGCCGGCGCGCAGGCCGTCGCCTTGCAGGCCGACCTGAGTTCGGCCGGCGCAATGGAAAAGCTGTTCGCCGACGCAGTGGCTGCGGTAGGCCGGCCGGACATTGCGATCAATACCGTCGGCAAGGTGCTCAAGAAGCCCTTCACCGAAATCACGGAGGCGGAATACGACGAGATGACCGCGGTGAACTCGAAGTCCGCCTTCTTCTTCCTGAAGGAAGCCGGCCGCCACGTCAACGACAACGGCAAGATCTGCACGCTGGTGACCTCGCTGCTGGGCGCCTACACGCCCTTCTACGCGGCCTATGCCGGCACCAAGGCGCCGGTGGAGCACTACACCCGCGCCGCCTCCAAGGAATTCGGCGCGCGCGGCATTTCGGTGACGGCGGTAGGCCCCGGCCCGATGGACACGCCGTTCTTCTATCCGGCCGAGGGCGCCGACGCCGTGGCGTACCATAAGACCGCGGCCGCCTTGTCGCCGTTCTCGAAAACCGGGCTGACCGATATCGAGGACGTGGTGCCCTTCATCCGCTTCCTGGTGTCGGACGGCTGGTGGATCACCGGACAGACGGTCCTGATCAACGGCGGCTACACCACCAAATAGGAGCGGCGCCATGCACGTACTGTTGACCATCGTCGGAGGCCTGCTGCTGCTGGCCGTGTTTGCGCTGTTCGGCAAGCAATGGGGCGGCGACGCGGCCGGCTCGATTGCCGCCGCCAAATGGTTCCTGCCCGCGTGGCTGCTGATGTCGGTCGTCAACATGTGGGTCGGCGTCACGCGCGCCGGCTACACGGTGCGCGAGGAGCTGCCCATCCTGCTGCTGGTGTTCGCGGTGCCGGCGGCGGCGGCCTGGCTGGTCGTCGCCTTCATGCCGCGCGGCTGAGACGCCGCTGGCGTTGACCACGCCAGTGTGCCCTCACGCATCCGCGCGGCGGGACATCAGGGCTGCGCGGGCGTTGCTGCCGCAGGCGCGGCCTGATTGTCCGCGCGCGCCTGCGCCCCAGCGGGAGGCAAGCCCTCCCAGCCGCCGCCCAGCGCCACGATCAGATTGACGCTGGCCGCAAAGCGGTTGCCCAGCAAGCTCAGCGCATTGCGTTCGCTGTTGAGCGCGGTGGCGTCCACCACCGCCACGCTCAGGTAGTCGACCAGCCCCGCCTTGTACTGATTCTGGGTCAGGCGCAGCGATTCGCGCGCCGATTCCAGCGCGCGGCGTTGCACTACCTGTTCGTTTTCCATGACGCGCAGCTGGATCAGGTAATCCTCGACCTCGCGCAGTCCGGTCAAGGCCGCCTGACGGTAAGCGGCCGCCTGCGCGTCGTAGGACGCGCGGGCCTGTTCCACTTGCGCTTCGCGCGCGCCGCCGTCGAATATGGTCAGCGCCAGCGCCGGTCCCAGCGACCAGAAGCGCGCCGGCGCCGTCAGCAGTTCCGCGAACTGGCCGTTGCGGAAACCGCCGTCGGCCGACAGCGTCAGGCTGGGGAACCACGCGGCCTGCGCCACCCCGATCTGCGCATTGGCGGCGGCGGCGCGGCGTTCGGCGGCCGCGACATCGGGTCGGCGCTCCAGCAGTTCGGAGGGCAGGCCCACCGGGATCTGCGGCAGTTGCAGCGCGAACACCGTGGGCGGCAAGCTGAACTGCGACGGCGCCTGGCCCATCAGCACCGCAATGGCGTGTTCGAGCTGGCCGCGCTGCCAATCCAGGTCGATGGACTGGGCGCGCGTGCTTTCCACCTGCGTGCGCGCCACGGCCACGTCGGCCTGCCCGGCCACGCCCACGGCGTAGCGGTTCTGCGTCAGCTGCAAGGATTTTTCGTAGGCCGCCACGGTGGCGTCCAGCAGGCGCTTCTGCTCGTCCAACACGCGCAATTGCAGGTAGGCCTGCACCAGCGCGGCCTGCGCGCTCAGGCGCGTGGCGCCCAGGTCGGCCAGGCTGGCCGCGGCGCTGGCTTCCGAGGATTCCACGCTACGCCGCACGCGGCCCCACAGGTCCACTTCCCAGCTGACGCTGCCGGTCAGCGAATACTGGTTCGAGACATTGCTGCCGGACGAGGACGTGGAGCCGTTCTGCCCGCCGCCGCTGCCCGAGCGCGTCATGCCCGCGCCCGCGCCCACTGTCGGGAAGAAGCCGGCGCGCGCGCCACGCACCAGGCCCAGCGCCTGCCGGTAGTTGGCCTCGGCCTGGGCCACGGTCTGGTTCGAGGCATTCAGGCGTTCGACCAGGCCGTTCAGGGTCGCGTCGTCATAGACCTGCCACCATGCGCCGCGCTCGGCCTGGTCCAGCGGCCGGGCCGGCTTCCAGCCTTCGACTTCGCCCTGGCCTTCCTTGTAGGCCGTGCCCACGTCCAGCGCCGGACGCTGGTAATCGGGGCCGACCGCGCAAGCGCCCAGCAGTGCGCACAGCGCGGCCGTGGCGATGCTGCGGGGAAGAAACAGGGGCGGGACAGGCTTGGCGATGCGCATCATGTAGGTTCTATGGAAGCGGAGGACCCGCCCTTGGGCCCGCGCCTGCGCGCGGCCCAGAGGCGGAAGCGGTCCAGGTAAAGATAGACCACGGGCGTGGTGTACAGCGTGAGGATCTGGCTCAGGACCAGGCCGCCGACTATGGTAATGCCCAGCGGCTGGCGCATCTCGACCCCGGCGCCGGTGGCCAGCACCAGCGGCAGCGCACCGAAGATGGCGGCCATGGTCGTCATCATGATGGGGCGAAAACGCGTCAGGCAAGCCTGGAAGATGGCGTCGCGCGGACTCATGCCCTGGGTGCGTTCGGCGTCCAGCGCAAAGTCCACCATCATGATGGCGTTCTTCTTGACGATGCCGATCAGCAGGAACACCCCGATCAGCGCGATCAGCGTGAAGTCGTAGCGCACCAGCAGCAGCGCCAGCAGCGCGCCCAGTCCGGCCGACGGCAGAGTCGACAGAATGGTCAGCGGATGTACGAAGCTTTCGTACAGGATGCCCAGCACGATGTACATGGTGACCAGCGCGGCCAGGATCAACCAGGGTTGCTGCGCCAGCGTCTGCTGCAGGGCCGCAGCCGTGCCCTGGAAGCCGGCCTGGATCTGGTCCGATGGCAGGCCGATGCGCGCCACTGCCGCATCGATGGCGCTGGTGGCCTGGCCCAGCGACACGCCCGGCGCCAGGCTGAACGAGATGGTATCGGCCACGAACAGCCCCTGGTGCTGCACGCTGAGGGGCGCGTTGGCATTTTCCAGGCGGGTGAAAGCCGACAGCGGCACGCGCGCGCCGGCCGCGGTGATGACCTCGACCTGCCGCAGCGATTCTATGTCCTGTGCGAACTTCGGGTCCACGCCCAGCACCACGTGGTACTGGTTCAGCGGCCCGTACATCACCGACACCTGGCGCTGGCTAAAGGAGTTGTTCAGCACCGTGGAGATCGTGGACATGCTCACGCCCAGGCGGGTCGCGGCCTCGCGATCGATCACCAGGTTGATCTGGCGGCCCTTGTCCTCGACATCGGTATCCACATCGGTGATCTCGGGAATCTGCGCCATGGCCTGCTGCACCTTGGGCATCCAGGTACGCAGCAATTGCAGGTCGCCCGCCATCAGCGTGTAGTCGTAGGAGCCCTGACTCTGGCGGCCGCCGATGCGGATGTCCTGCTGCGACACCAGGAACATGCGCGCGCCCGGCATGTTCTGCAGCTTGCCGCGCAGCCGGTTGATGACCACGTCCGCCGAGACCTGGCGCTCTTCCAGGGGCTTCAACTGGATCTGCATGAAGCTGCTGTTGCTGCCGCCCCGTCCGCCGGCATAGCCCGTCATGCTCTGCACCGCCGGATCCGCCAACACCACCTTGCGCAGCGCTTCCAGCTTGGGCAGCGTGGCCTGGAACGAGGTGCCCTGGTCCACCCGGAAAAATCCCAGCAGCTGGCCCGTGTCCTGCTGCGGGAAGAAGCCCTTGGGCACCACGGTGTACAGGTAAACGTTCAGGCCCACCGCGACCGCCAGGATCAGCATCATCAGGCGGCTGTGCGTCAGCGCCCAGCGCAGGCTGCGGCGGTAGCCGTCCAGCATGGATTCAAAGCCACGCTCGGACCAGCGCGCCAGCCGTCCGGGCGGCTTCTCTTCCGGCGCTTCCTGGCGCAACAGGCGCGCGCACATCATCGGCGTCAAGGTCAGCGACACCACCAGCGACACTATGATGGCGGCCGACAGCGTCACCGCGAACTCGCGGAACAGCCGCCCGACCACGCCGCCCATCAGCAGGATGGGGATGAACACCGCCACCAGCGACAGGCTCATCGACAGCACCGTGAAGCCCACTTCGCGCGAACCGCGCAGCGCCGCGCGCATCGGCGACATGCCCCGCTCCACGTGGCGCATGATGTTTTCGAGCACCACGATGGCGTCGTCCACCACGAAACCGGTGGCCACGATCAGCGCCATCAGCGAAATGGTGTTCAGCGTGAAGCCGCTAAGGTACATGATGCAGAAGGTGCCGATCAGCGATACCGGCACCGCCACGCTGGGAATGATGGCCGCGCGCCAGCGCCGCAGGAACAGCAGCACCACCAGCACCACTAGGCCCACGGCGATGATCAGCGTCAGCTCGGCTTCGTGCAGCGACGCGCGGATGCTGGGCGTGCGGTCCTGCGCCACCGTCATGTGGGCGTCCGCCGGCATCAGGGCCTGCAGGATGGGCAGCTGCGCGCGCACCGCGTCCACCGCTTCGATGATGTTGGCGTCGGCCTGGCGCCGCACGATCATCAGGATGGCCTTGCGGTCGTTGTAGAAGCCGGTCTGGTACAGGTCCTCGACCGAATCCTCGACCCGGGCCACGTCGGACACGCGCACCGGCGCGCCATCCTTCCAGGCGACGATCAGCGGCCGGTATTGCTCGGCGCGGCTGAGCTGGTCGCTGGCCATGATCTGCCAGTGGTAGCGGTCATTCTCCAGCACGCCCTTGGGACGGTTGGCGTTGGCATTGGCCAGCGTGGCGCGCAGCTGGTCCAGCGACACGCCGCGGTTGGCCAGCGCGCCCGGCAGCACGGTGACGCGCACCGCCGGCAGCGAACTGCCGCCCACCGTCACCTCGCCCACGCCGTCCACCTGCGACAGTTTCTGCGCCACGATGGTCGAGGCGATGTCGTAGAGCTGGCCCTGGCTGAGCGTGTCGGACGTCAGCGCCAGCGTCATGATGGGCGCGTCGGAAGGATTGGACTTGTGGTACGTGGGATTGCTGCGCAGGCTGGTCGGCAACAGCGAGCGCGCCGCGTTGATGGCGGCCTGCACGTCACGCGCCGCGCCATTGATGTCGCGCGAAAGATCGAATTGCAGCGTGATGCGGGTGGAACCCTGCGAGCTGCTGGAAGTCATCTCGGTGACGCCGGCGATGCTGCCCAGCGAACGTTCCAGCGGCGTGGCCACGCTGGACGCCATGGTTTCGGGACTGGCGCCCGGCAGGCTCGCCGATACCGAGATGGTGGGGATGTCCACCTGCGGCAGCGGCGCCACGGGCAAGAGGAAGAACGACAGCATGCCTGCCAGCACAACCGCCAGGCTCAGCAGCGTGGTCGCTACCGGCCGGACGATGAAAGGTGCCGACAGGATCATGACGCATCCCCCGCCGGGGCCTGCTCCACGCCGCGCCAGCGACGCGACATGCGGTCGAACATCAGGTAGATGACGGGCGTGGTGAACAGCGTCAGCACCTGCGACAGCAGCAGCCCGCCCACCATCACCAGGCCCAGCGGCTGACGCAGTTCCGCGCCCGTGCCGGTCGACAGCATCAGCGGCAGCGCGCCGAACAGCGCGGCCAGCGTGGTCATCAAGATGGGCCGGAAGCGCAGCAGCGCCGCCTCATGGATGGCCGCGCGCGGGCTCAGGCCGCGCTTGCGCTCCGCGTCCAGCGCGAAGTCGATCATCATGATGGCGTTCTTCTTGACGATGCCGATCAGCAGGATGATGCCGATGATGCCTATCATGTCCAGTTCAGTGCCGCTGATCAGCAAGGCCAGCAGCGCCCCCACACCGGCCGAGGGTAAGGTCGACAGGATGGTGATGGGATGGATATAGCTCTCGTACAGCACCCCCAAGACGATGTACATCGTCACCACCGCGGCCAGGATCAGCCACAGGGTGCTGGACAGCGAATTCTGGAACGCCAGCGCCGCGCCCTGGAAGCGCGTCTCGACGCCGGTGGGCAGGCCGATCTCGGCCTCGGCCGCGATGATGTCCTCCACCGCGCCGGACAGCGAGGCGCCCGGCGCCAGGTTGAAGGACACCGTCACCATGGGGAACTGGTCCAGCCGGTTCACGGCCAGCACGGTCTTGCCCTCGCTGATATGCGCCACCGACGACAGCGGCACCTGCGCGCCGGTCGAAGTGGGTACATGGATCTGCCCCAGCGAGGCTGGCGTCACCTGGAACTGCGGCTCGACCTCCAGCACCACGCGGTACTGGTTGGATTGGGTGAAGATGGTGGAAATCAGCCGCTGGCCGAAGGCGTTATACAAAGCCTCGTCGATCACCGCCGCCGTGATGCCCAGCCGCGACGCGGCGTCGCGGTCGATCTCGACCCAGGTTTGCAGGCCGTCGTCCTGCAGGTCGTCGGTCACGTCCTTCAGGCCGGGCACCTGCCGCAAACGGTTCACCAGCTTGGGCGTCCATTCGCTCAGGACTTTCAGGTCGGGATTGGACAAGGTCATCTGGTACTGCGTGCGGCTCACGCGGTCTTCGATGGTCAGGTCCTGCACCGGCTGCATGTAGACCGTCAGGCCGTCCTGCTTGGCCAGGGCCTGCTCCAGCCGCGCCATCACCGTGCGCAGGTCGCCGTTGCGCTCGGATTGCGGCTTGAGCGCGATCTGCATGCGGCCGGCGCTCAAGGTGGCGTTGCTGCCGTCCACCCCGATGAAGGACGACACCGCCTGCACGTCGGGATCCTCCAGCACCAGGCGCGCGGCCGTGCGCTGGCGATCGGACATGGCCGGGAAGGAGATCGATTGCGGCGCCTGGGTGATGGCCTGGATCAGACCGGTGTCCTGCTGCGGGAAGAAACCCTTGGGAATCACCAGGTAAAGCAGCACGGTCAGCGCGAAAGTCGCCAACGCCACGATCAGCGTCAGCGGCTGGTGGCGCAGCACCACCTGCAGCCAGCGGTCGTAGCCGGCGATGACGCGGTCGATGAAGGCGCCCGTGGCCTGATGGAAGCGGCCATGCTTCTGCTCGGACTCGGCGCGCAGGAGGCGCGCGCACATCATGGGCGTCAGGGTCAGCGACACCACCAGCGATATCAGGATGGACACTGCCAGCGTGATGGCGAACTCGCGGAACAGCCGCCCCACCACTTCGGTCATGAAGAGCAGCGGGATCAGCACCGCGATCAGCGAAAAGGTCAGCGAAATCAGCGTGAAGCCGATCTGCGAAGCGCCCTTGAGCGCGGCCTGCAGCGGCGTTTCGCCTTCCTCGATGTGGCGGGCGATGTTCTCGATCATGACGATGGCGTCGTCCACCACGAAACCGGTGGCGATGGTCAGCGCCATCAGGGTCAGGTTGTTGATGGAGAAGCCGGCCAGATACATGATGCCGAAGGTGCCCACCAGCGACAGCGGCACCACCACGCTGGGAATCAGCGTGGCCGTCAGGCTGCGCAGGAACACGAAGGTCACCATGACCACCAGGGCCACGGCCAGCATCATCTCGAACTGCACGTCGGCCACCGAATCGCGGATGGTCTGGGTGCGGTCGGACACCACGCTCACGTCCAGGGTCGCGGGCAAGGCGGCGCGCAACTGCGGCAGCAGCGCCTGGATCCGGTTGACCACGTCGATCACGTTGGCGCCCGGCTGGCGCTGGATGTTGAGCAGGATGGCGGGCTTGTCGCCGGCCCAGGCCGCCTGGCGCGTGTCCTCGGCGCCTTCGACCGCGCGCGCCACGTCGGACAGGCGCAGCGGGGCGTTGTTCTTGTAGGCGATGATCAGGTCGTTGTAATCGGTGGGCGTCTTGAGCTGATCGTTGGCATTGATGGTGGTGGAGCGCTGCGGCCCGTCCAGGTTGCCCTTGGGCTGGTTGACGTTGGCGCCGACGATGGCCGTGCGCAGGTCCGACATCGACAAGCCGTTGGCCGCCAGCGCCTGCGGATTGACCTGCACCCGCACCGCCGGGCGCTGCCCGCCCGCCACGCTGACCAGGCCCACGCCGGGAATCTGCGACAGCTTCTGCGCCACCCGCGTATCGACCAGATCGCGCACCTGCGGCAAGGGCATGGTGGGCGAGGTAATCGCCAACGTCAGCACCGCCGCGTCCGCCGGGTTCACCTTGTTGTAGGTCGGCGGCACCGGCAGGTCGCTGGGCAGCAGGTTGGAGGCCGCGTTGATTGCTGCCTGCACCTGCTGCTCGGCCACGTCCAGCGGCAGGGTCAGGTTGAACTGCAACGTGATGACCGAGGCGCCGCCCGAACTGGTGGACGACATCTGGTTCAGGCCCGGCATCTGCCCGAACTGCCGCTCCAAGGGCGAGGTGACCAGCGAGGTCATCACGTCGGGGCTGGCGCCGGGATACAGCGTCACCACCTGGATCGTCGGATAGTCCACTTCCGGCAGCGCCGAAACGGGCAGCAGCCGGTAGGCGATGAAGCCGGCGATCAGAATGGCCACCATCGACAGCGTGGTGGCCACCGGACGCAGGATGAACAGGCGCGACGGGCTCACGATGTTTCCCGGCTTATTTCGACGGCGGCGTGGTGCCGGCCGGGGCGCCCGCGCCCAGGTTCTTGTCGCGGGCGGCGGGGATCACGTCCGAGCCGCCAGCCACTTCCACCTTGGCGCCCGCGCGCAGGCGGTCGGTGCCTTCGACCACCACCCGGTCGCCGGGCTGCAGGCCTTCGTTGACGGCCACCATGCCATTGTTGACCGCGCCCAGCTTCAGCTGGCGTACCTGCACGGTGTTATCCGGCTGCACCAGGAACACGAAGGCGCCAGCCGAACCTTGCTGGATGGCGGCGGTGGGGATCGCGGTCACGTCCTTGCGCGTGAGCACGTGCAGGCGCACGTTAACGAACTGGTTGGGGAAAAGCGCGTCGTCGGCGTTTTCGAAGCGCGCCTTCAGCTTCAAGGTACCGGTGGTCACGTCGATCTGGTTGTCCATGGTTTCCAGCTGGCCGGTGGCGATGCGCCGGGTGTCGGCGCGGTCGTAGGCGTCCACGGCCAGCGTCTTGCCGGCCGCGATCTCGGCGCGCACCTCGGGCAGTTGGGTCTCGGGCAGCGTGAAGACCACGGAAATCGGCTGGGTCTGGGTGATCACCACCAGGCCATTGGTGTCAGAGCTGGACACCAGATTGCCGCGGTCCACCTGGCGCAGGCCCAGGCGGCCGCTGATCGGCGCCGTGATCCGCGCGTAGTCCAGTTGCAGGCGGGCGTTGTCCACATTGGCCTGGTCGCTCTTGACCGTGCCTTCGTACTGGCGCACCAGTGCGGCCTGCGTATCGACTTGCTGCTTGGCGATCGAGTCCTGCTTGTACAGGGCCTGATAGCGCTGCAGGTCGCGCCGCGCGTTCTCCAGCTGCGCCAGATTCTGCATCTGCGTGCCGCGCGCCTGGTCCAGCGCCACCTGGAACGCCCGCGGGTCCACCTGCGCCAGCAGGTCGCCGGCCTTCACGCGCTGACCTTCCTGGAACGCCACTTCCACCAGTTCGCCGCTGACGCGGCTGCGCACGGTAACGGTGTTGTAGGCGGTGACCGTCCCCAGCGACTTCAGGTAGATGTCGATGTCCTGCTTGGTGGCCGTGGCAATGCGCACCGGCACCGCCGGCGTCATCATGGCGCCCGCCGGCGGCCTGCCGCCGCGCGCTCCCGGTCCGCCTGCCCCGCCCGGCTTGGCCGCGGGCCGCAACACCAGCCAGGCGACGCCCGCCGCAACTAGCAATACCAACGCCAGCCCAAGCAGGCGGCGGCGGGTCCAACGGGTGGGCGGAGATACGGGACGGCTATCAGGCATGGAACAGTTCCGGCACGGGCGGAGAAAGCCGTATTGTGTACCAGACCGTCCCGGTTTCCAGCGCCGCGATCCTTAGTTGAAACTGGGAGCAACAGGAATCTGGGCGGAACGGAGGCGGAGCCGCCTTACCCCTGGCGCTTGGCGGACCCAGTTCCGCGCTGGCGCTGCCTGACGGGTTAGGGGCAGGGTTGCGCGCGTTGAGCGACGATGTGCTTACGCGGGGACGCTCGCGCTACACCCTTCCTACGAACTGCAAAGGGTCATCTGGAAGGGCACGTCGCGGGCGACCTGCTGCGGCTTGAATTCCCCGTCCTGGGTCGAAAAACGTATCCAGATCATGTACTTATTGGCACTGATCTCGGGGAATACGCCCTGGGACGGGTCCAACCAGACCCGCAGCAGCTGGAACTGCTTGCCGCCCAGCATCTGCTGGTAAGCGCCCTGCTCGCCCACGACGTCGGACTTGCGGCCGGATTCGCGCAGCAGGCGCAGGGCCAGGGTCAGGCCGTCATACAAAGGGATGAAGGGCGCGACCCAGGCCTGCAGGTCGGCGCAGCGGGCGGCCTCGGATTTGTTCTGCCAGGCGAAGTACGACGGCATGTCGACCTGCGTGGCGCTACCCGGCACGGACAAGCGTCCGCGCAGGCTGGTCAGCCATTCGTTTTCGCGCAGGGACTGGCCGGTCTTGCCGGGCGCGGCCAGCGCCGTGGTCACCTTTTCCATTTCGCGCAGCATGGCTTCGAGCGCGTCCTGCGCCACGCCGGGGTGATCGCGCAGCCCGACCAGCGCCATGCGCTGGCGCTCCAGGTCTTGCAGGACCGCGCCCTTCACGTCGGTGCGTTCGCAGGCGTCGAGCAGGTCGAACAGGGAGGTGACGGCAACCTGATGCAGGCGCGAGTCCCCCTCGCGGGCAAAGAAGAACAACCTGTCGAACAGGTATTCCAGCCGCAGATAAGCGCGGATGCGCTCATTGAAGGGGTATTCGTAAACAATCACGCTTCTTTACAGGCCCATCTGTGTCTGGCCGGCTGGCCAATGTTATTCAGGGGTGCCAGCCTAGCCTGGGGCTTGCCGGCCCGTCGTGCTCGCCAGCGCAAGCCAGCGGTCATGCAGGGTCTTCGCCTGCGCGCGCAATTGATCCGGCGTCGTGCCGCCGTCATTGACGATGACGTCATCGGCGACTTCCAGACGGCTTGCCCGCGCAGCCTGTGCCGCCATGATACGCCGGATGGCTGGCTCCGTCAGCCCGCTGCGCTGCCGTACCCGCGCCACCTGCGTGTCGGGGTCGCAGTCCACCACGCAGATGCGGTCCAGGCGCGAGCGCCAGCGCGGCAGCGACTCCACCAGCAGCGGCACCACGAAGACCAGATAGACGCCGCGCGCGGCATCGGCCTGGCGCTCGGTCTCGTGGCCGATGACGGGATGCAGCACGGCCTCCAGCCGCAAGCGCACCTGCGGATCCGAGAACGCCTGGTCGCGCATCCAGGCGCGGTCCAGCGCGCCGTCCGGCGTCAGCGCGCGCGGGCCGAACTCGCGTTCGATCGCGGGCATGGCTGCGCCGCCCGCGGCGGTAAGCGTACGCGCGATCTCGTCGGTATCGACCAGCGTGGCGCCCCATTCCGCGAGCATGTCCGCGACCCGGGACTTGCCCGACCCGATGCCGCCCGTCAGACCTATTTTCAACATACCGCCCATCCCATGCAGGGCACAAACCGCCCTATTGCAAAAACTGCCCCAACCCAAGTTCGCCGCCCACCAGCAGCGTCACCACGCCCGCCAGCGCAAGATAGGGGCCGAACGGCAGGGGCTGTCCGCGGCCAGCGCGGCCGCTCAAGGTCAACGCGCCGCCGATCAGCACGCCCAGCAGCGACGCGCTCAGCAGCAGCGTCGGCAAGGCTTCCACGCCGAACCATGCGCCCAGGGCCGCAAGCAGCTTGAAGTCGCCGTAGCCCATGCCCTCGCGCCCCGTCAGCAGGCGGAATACATGAAAGATAACCCACAGAAAGACGTAGCCCGCCACCGCCCCGACTACCGCCATCTGCAGGCTCGCAAAGGCGTCGAACAGATTGACCAGCAACCCGGCCCAGAGCAACGGTTGGGTCAGCGCGTCGGGCAGCAGCGTCGATTCAAAATCGATCCAGGCCAGCGCCACCAGCGCGGCCGACAAGCCCATCGCGGACAGGGCGAGCGGCGTGGCGCCGAAACGCCAGGCGCAAGCGGCGAACAGCGCACAGGTCAGCAATTCGATGGCCGGGTAGCGCCAGCCTATGGCCGCGCCGCAGGCGCCGCAGCGGCCCCGCAGCAGCAGCCAGCCCAGCAGCGGCAGCCGCCGCCAACCAGCCACCGGGGTATCGCAAGCGCGGCAGTGCGAGGCCGGCGACCACAGGCCATAACGGCTCGCGGCAGGCGGCTTGCCCGCAGCCTCCTGACAGTGCGCCTGCCATTCCTGTTCCATCATGCGCGGCAGCCGGTGCGTCAGCACCGTCAGCCAGTTGCCGACGAACAGGCCGGCCAATGCCGCCAGGCCGATGAAGACGCCCAGAGGCAGATCGAAGACATGCCGCATCGCCGTCATCCGCCCGCGCGACGCACACCCGCAGCGGCGCCGCACCAGAAGCGGGCGTCAGTGCGCGTGGCAGGCCGGCAGCGGCCGTGTCGTAAATAGTGCATAAAGTGTTGACGATGCCCAAGAGCGGCTAAGGGGAACGTATCGAATCTTCGCATAAGTGCGTAAAATCGGAGACAGACTCAACATACGGATAAGCTGCCATGACCGCGCGCGTAGAAATCGGTACCCGCTCCCGCAAACTCAGCGTCATGGGGCTGCTGCTCGCAGGCACCGCATTGGGCGCGGCCGGCTGCGCCCAACAGAAGACCGAAGGCTATTACGACCCCCCGGCTGAAAGCACCGTGACCGACGCGCAGTACCAGGGATCGGGCGCGGGTTACCGCAGCATCATCCGCGCGCCGTCGCAAGTGCAGATCGCGCTCAAGCCGGACGCCCCCCGCAAGAACCAGAATCAGGCCGCCCAGGCTGCCGCCGGCGGCCAGACCACCGAAGACGGCCAGGCTGTTCCGGCCGACACCGAGCACACCACCACGGCATCAGCCGCGAGCGCGCCCGTCGCAGCCAGCCCCGCCGCGCCCAACGCGGCCGTGCAAAGCCTGGTGCCGCAACCGCAAACCTATATGGGCACCTTGCCGTGCTTCTCGCCCGCCATGCAGTGCACGGCGCAACGCGTGACGCTGACGCTGGCGCCTAACGGCCGCTGGCGCGGTCGCGTGGCCTATCTGGAAAATGACCCCAAGAAAGGCCCGCCAGTCACCGAGCAAGGCTGCTGGGACGCCACCGAAGAGCGCCCGCCGCGCGTCATCCTGATGGACGGCAAGGGCAACGGCCGCGCGGAATTCGTGGTTGCAGCCAACAACGTGCTGCGCGTGCGTTCCATCGATGGCCAGACGCCCAACCTGAACTACAACCTGACTCGTCAGCCGGATCTGGATCCGATCGACGAATTGGCCAAGGCCGCAGCGCCCAAGTGCCCTTGAAACCCGCCGGCGGCCATTGAACGCGCCGCCGTGCAAGCATCCCAAACCCCGGGCCCGACGAATATTGCGTTCGTCGGGCCCGGTGCTTTTGGGCTAGTCCGTATCGCGCCCCGGATCCGCGCCGGGATAGCTAAAGGATGAGGATGAGGATGACGCGGAGCTTGCCAGACATCGGCCGTATTCCGGCCCCGGCGCCTCATGCAGCACATAGCTTGGACTGGCGCTGCCCGCCAAAGGCATGGGAATCAGCGCATGTTCGCGGTCCGTGTCCGCCGCGCCCGGCACGGGCGACGCGCCGGAGCGTCCGTGCTCGCACAGCCGGCAGGCCAATTGCATGGCGTTGCGGACTTGCAGCTTGGTGAAAATGCGGGAGCGGTGGGCTTCCACCGTACGCAGCGAAATGCCCAGGTCTATGGCGATGACCTTGTTGGGACGGCCGGCGGCCACGTAGGTGACGATCTGCCGTTCACGGGGCGTGAGCGAGGAAAGGACGGCTTCCAGGTCGGGACGGGGAGCTTGCATGGGGCGGCTCGCTTGCAATGTAGGATTGCGTCGAGTCTGATCCGCCGCCCGCCACGACGTAAGCTGGCAGTTCTTTCAGGGGTGGACACGAACGCCACCCCCAAAACCTTGCCGTCTCAGGCCGTATAGGCCAGTTCCAGATTGTCGATCAGGCGGGTCGCGCCCAGCTTGGCGGCCGCCAGGGCCACCAGCGGTTCGCCGGCCTGCAGGTCGGCGGCTTCGGGGCGCTTGAGGTCGCGCTGGCGGCGCAAGGCCACGTAGTCCACCTGCCAGCCGCGCCGCGTCAGGGTCTCGGTGGCTTCGCGCTCCAGGGCGGCGGCATCGCGTTCGCCCTGGGCCAGGCGCTGGCCGGCGCGCTGCAACGCGGCGTACAGCGCGGGCGCTTCGGCGCGGTCGGCTTCGCTCAGATAGCGGTTGCGCGAGGACAGCGCCAGGCCGTCCTCGGCACGCACGGTCTCGTGCGCCAGCACATCCACCGGCAGCTGGAACTGGCGGCACATGTTGCGCACCACCATCAGCTGCTGATAGTCCTTCTTGCCGAACACGGCCACGCGTGGCTGCACGCAGGAAAACAGCTTCAGCACCACGGTGCTGACGCCTTCGAAGAAGCCGGGGCGGAACTCCCCTTCCAGGATGTCGCCCAGGTCGTCGGGCGGCTGCACGCGGAAGCTCTGCGGCTCGGGATACATCTCGCGCTCGTTCGGCGCGAACAGCACATAGACGTCGCGCTCGCGCTCGAGCTTCTCGATGTCGGCGGCGAGCGTGCGGGGATATTGGTCGAAATCCTCGTTGGGGCCGAATTGCAGGCGGTTCACGAAGATGCTGGCCACCACCGGGTCGCCATGCTGGCGCGCCAGCTTCATCAGGGACAGGTGGCCTTCATGCAGGTTGCCCATGGTGGGCACGAACGACACGCGGTTCTGGCCGCGCAGGTGATCACGCAGTTCCTGGATGGTATGTACGACTTTCAAGGGGTCTCTCCGGGGTTGGGGGCAGCCCGGTCAGGATCAGGCCGCGACCGCCGCCACGCTGGTGTAGGCCAGGCGCACGTAGATGGGAGCATAGGGCTCGGCCTGCGTAATTTCCAGCAGGGATTCGCGGGCCAGTTCCAGCATGGCGATGAAATGCACGACCACCACCGCCGCCGGCGCGCCTTCGCGCACGCGCTCCATGAACAGATCGCCGAATTCCATGAAGCGCACGTCGTTCAGGCGCCGCAGGATGTGCGTCATGTGATCGCGCACGGACAGCTGTTCGCGCGTGATGTGGTGATGCTGGTTCAGCTTGGCCCGCTTCATGATGTCGGCCCAGGCCGCGCGCAGATCGTCCACGCTGACCTCGGGCAACATGCGTTCCACGCTCAGGTCGGCCACCGCCTGGCTGCTGACGAAGTCGCGGCCCAGCTGCGGCATCGCGTCCAGCTTCTTGGCCGCCAGCTTCATCTGCTCGTATTCGAGCAGGCGGCGCACCAGTTCGGCGCGCGGATCTTCCGCCTCTTCGCCGGTGTCGCTCTTCTTGACCGGCAGCAGCATGCGCGACTTGATCTCGATGAGCATCGCCGCCATCAGCAGGTACTCGGCGGCCAGCTCCAGGTTGTGGATGCGGATCTGGTCCACATACGACAGGTACTGCCGCGTGACATCCGCCATGGGGATGTCCAGCACATTGAAGTTCTGCTTGCGGATCAGGTAGAGCAGCAGGTCCAGCGGCCCTTCAAACGCTTCCAGGAACACTTCCAGCGCATCCGGCGGGATGTACAGGTCCGTGGGCATCTGGAACAGCGGCTCGCCATACAGGCGCGCGAACGCGACGCTGTCGATGGTGTCAGGGGTGCTGTCGACGGGCGGTTCCACTAGCGCGGCCAGGGCGTCGCCCGGGACGGAAGCGTGTTGGGCCATGATTGCCGCAATGGGCTCAGTCGGCCTGGTAGACGTACGGCCTTTGCGGCACGCGGGCCGCGCGGAAGCCTTCCAGCAGTTCCGAATCCTGCGGTTTGTCCCAAAGACGGGCGCGGCCCTCGCGCTGGCGCTCTTCGGTGCCAGGGTGCGATTGCTTGAAGTCTTTCAGGAAAAGGGTGATCTCGGATTCGTAGTTGGTCGCCATGGCACCAATTTCAATGGGTTTCGGATGTAGGGAGTTTACTTCACGGCGGTCACCCCCCCGGCGTTACAATCTCGCGGCACCCATCGCCCCCTCCCGCCATGTCCGCAGAATCCGCAGCAGCAGCCCGTCCCGCTCCTCTTTCCAGTGAGCAAGCAGCGCGCGCGGCGCGCATGATTCCCTTCATCGTGGGCTGTGCGCTGTTCATGCAGATGCTGGACGCCACCGTGGTGGCCACCGCCCTGCCGGCCATGGCCCGCGCCCTGGGATCCACCCCCGTGCGGCTGAACGTGGCCATTACGTCCTATCTGCTTTCGGTGGCGGTTTTCGTGCCCGTCAGCGGCTGGGCGGCCGACCGCTACGGGGCACGGCGGGTGTTCGTGGCGGCGATCGGCCTGTTCACGCTCAGCTCCGTGGCCTGTGCGCTGTCCCAGGATCTGCCGCAGCTGGTCCTGGCCCGCATCGTCCAGGGGATGGCGGGCGCGATGATGGTGCCGGTGGGACGGATCATCCTGCTGCGCACCGTGCCCAAGCAGGACTTGCTGAAGGCCATGTCCTTTCTTTCCATTCCGGCCCTGCTGGGCCCGGTGATCGGACCGCCGCTGGGCGGCTTCATGGTCACCTATATGTCCTGGCACTGGATCTTCCTGATCAATATCCCCATCGGGATCCTGGGCATTTTCCTGGTGCTGCGCTACGTCGCGGAGATCCGCGAGGAATCCGCTCCGCGCCTGGATTGGCCGGGCTTCCTGCTCAGCGCGATCTGCCTGGCCACCCTGGTCAGCGGCTTCGAGGCCATCGGCCGCGACGTCATGCCGCTGTCCATGCTGCTGGGGCTGATCGCCGTGGGCACCGTCTGCGGCCTGCTCTACGGCTGGCATGCCAAGCGTACGGAGCATCCCATCATCGACCTGTCCTTGATGCGGATCCCCACCTTCGCCATTTCCACGCTGGGCGGCAACCTGTGCCGCTTCGCTGTGGGCGCAACGCCCTTCCTGCTGGCCATGCTGCTGCAGGTAGGCTTCGGCCTCACGCCGTTCGCGGCCGGCCTGATCACCTTCGCCAGCGCGGCGGGCGCGCTGCTGATGAAGTTCGTGGCCACCCCCATCGTGAAGCACTTCGGCTTTCGCCGGGTGTTGACCGTGAACGCCGTACTGGCGGGCGCGTTCATCGTGATCTGCGGCGCCTTCACGCCCACCACGCCGGTGTGGCTGATGATCGCCATCCTGCTGGTCGGCGGCTTTTTCCGTTCGCTGCAATTCACCGGGGTAAATACGCTAACCTATGCCGACATCCCCCCGTCCAAGATGAGCCGCGCCAGCAGTTTCGCCGCCATGGCGCAACAGCTCGGCATCAGCCTGGGCGTGGGCGTGGCCGCGGTGACGCTGAACATCAGCATGTCCTTGCGCGGCGCGGAAACGCTGGCGATCCGCGACGTCGTCGCGGGCTTCATCGTCGTCGGCGTGCTGTGCATGGCCTCGACCTTCTCCTTTAGACGCCTCGAACCTCTGGCCGGGGCACACCTGAACGGCGCCAAACAAAGTGACGACGAATGAATTTGTCCTAGCCCTGGACCAGGGCACGACCAGCTCCCGCGCAATCGTGTTCGACCGCGAAGGCGTGGTGCGCGGCGTAGGCCAGCGCGAATTCCGCCAGCACTATCCGCGGCCGGGCTGGGTCGAACACGACGCCAGCGAGATCTGGCACAGCCAGCTGGACGTGGCGCGCGAGGCTCTGCGCAACGCCGGCGCGACCGCCGCCGACATTGCCGCCATCGGCATCACCAACCAGCGCGAAACCACCGTGATCTGGGAACGCGCCACGGGCCGCCCTCTGGCCCGCGCCATCGTCTGGCAGGACCGCCGAACAGCGCCGATGTGCGACCAGCTGCGCCAGGACGGCCACGCCGATTTCCTGCAATCGCGCACCGGCCTGGTGCTGGACGCCTATTTCTCCGGCACCAAGCTTGCCTGGCTGCTGGACCACGTACCCGGGGCGCGCCAGATGGCCGAACGCGGCGAGCTGGCCTTCGGCACCGTGGACACCTGGCTGATCTGGCAACTGACCGGCGGCGCGGTGCACAGCACCGACCCCAGCAATGCGTCGCGCACCATGCTGTTCGACCTGCACACGCAGGACTGGAACGACGAGATCCTGGCGCTGCTCAAGATTCCGCGCAGCGTGCTGCCGGCAATCGCGCCCAGCAGCGCGGTGGTGGGCGAAGCTCTGCCCGAATGGCTGGGCGGCTCCATCCCCATCGCCGGCGTGGCTGGCGACCAGCAGGCCGCCACCTTCGGCCAGGCCTGCTTCACGCCGGGCATGGCCAAGAACACCTACGGCACCGGCTGCTTCATGCTGATGAACGTGGGCGACAAGCCGGTGCAATCCCGCAACCACCTGCTGTCCACGGTAGGCTGGGGCCTGCCGCAGGCCGGCAATGGCGGCTGGCGCCCGACCTACATGCTGGAAGGCGGCGTGTTCGTGGCCGGCGCCGCGGTGCAATGGCTGCGCGACGGGCTGGGCATCATCCAGCGCTCTGAAGAAATCGAATCCCTGGCCGCCAGCGTGGCCGACACCGACGACGTCTTCATGGTCCCGGCCTTCGCCGGCCTGGGCGCGCCGCACTGGGACCCTTATGCGCGCGGCACGCTGGTGGGCCTGACCCGCGGCACCACCCGCGCCCACATCGCCCGCGCCACGCTGGAATCCATCGCGCTGCAAAGCGCGGAACTGCTGACCTGCATGAACGGCGACAGCGGCATCGCGCTGACCGAGCTGCGCGTGGACGGCGGCGCGGCGCGCAACGACTTGCTAATGCAGATGCAGGCGGACCTGCTGGGCGTCCCGGTGGTGCGTCCACGCGTGTCGGAATCGACGGCGCTGGGGGCCGCGGGGTTGGCGGGGCTGGCGGTGGGTTTCTGGTCTGGACTGGATGAGTTTGCCTCGAAGTGGCAGGCGGAACGGACGTTCGAGCCGACTTGGCCGGAGTCTGTGCGGGCTGCGCGGATGAAGCGGTGGAGGCAGGCTGTGGAGTTGTCCAAGGGCTGGTCGGATAGTGCTGGGAAGTAGGCGGGATTTTTTAGCTTCCTGGCTATGTGGCTGCCTGGTGTTGATTTCCGTGGGGATTCGTTGGTGAGGCTTCGGACTTCGATGGTCCCAGTGCTTTCGTAGGCCGCCCCTCGGCGCGGGCGCCTGAGGGGTGGGCGCCCACGATTGCGGTCCGGAGCGTTCGCTCCGGACTACCCCTTCGTCATCTTCGTCCAGGCCTTCGGCCTTCCCTTCAGATTCCCTCGGGCGCATCGAGGTTGCCCACCCCTCAGGCGCCCGCGCCGATGGGCTACGTGCATCTTGGCCTGATGCGCCGCTAGAGCCGTGGTCAGGGACGAGTCTTGGACTGCCCGTCATTATCGGCCGCGCGGGCGGCCGATAATGACATACGTGATTTCTTGAATTTCGATTGTGTTCGCTTGCGCGAATGCGACGAATGGTTTGCTATTGGTCCCCAGCTATTGGGGGATGGGCGGTGATGGGTGGCGCGCGACGGGCAACCGCTTGCGCCTGCAGACCTGGACGCGCGCCACCCATCCGGCGCCCGCGTTGAGTGACGATTACTGGCAGACCCGCGCGCTTAACCATCGCCCCAACGCAGCGCCCCACCAAACCCGGACCCGGTTTTCACTTGCATAGGCGTCACCACGAGAACACCCCACCACCAGCGCGCAGCGCCCATCGCGCGACGCAAGACACCGCGTAAGCCCCAAAAGGCCGCCCGCGCGGCCGGCCTGGGGCGGGCCCCGCAAGACACGCCACCACCCACTATCCGTGGCCAGAACGCCAAGCACACCACCCGCCCCAGCGCCCGTGAAGATTCAACCAGCAGAGCCTGTCGCGTCGGCGGCCTACGGGGCGCGGGGCGTCGATAAGCCCGACGGAATCCGAAGGAACCGCCGCAGGCGGTGACGAGGATGAGGATGGGGAAGTCCGGAGCGAACGCTCCGGACCGCAATCGTTGCCCCGCGCCCCGCAGGCCGCCGACGCGACGGGCGCCTTAAGAACCCAGCCCCGTCTGCATCAAGAACCCAGCCCCGCCCGCATCAAGAACCAGCCCCGCCACAATAAAGCCAAGATCAAGCCACCCGAACCCCACCAATAGAAACCACACTCGCACTAAATCCCTTCAACAACTCCCCCCTCCGCAAAGCCACCCGCTCCATCGCCGCGTCCTTCACATGCCCGTATCCCCGGATCTCCTCGGGCAAACTGGCCAAGGCCACGGCGCGCTCCAGGTTCCCGCGGTTCAATTTCGACAGGATCGCCGTCATCGTCTCCCCGTATTCGCGGATCAGCTCGCGTTCGGCGCGGCGCTCGGCCGTGTAGCCGAACGGGTCCAGCTTCGTGCCGCGCAAGCCGCGCATCTTCGCCAGCACACGGAAAACCCGCAACATCCCCGGACCGTAACTGCGCTTGATCAGGTGGCCATTCTTGTCGCGCCGCGCGAACAGCGGCGGCGCCAGGTGGAAGCGCAGCTTCCAGTCGCCTTCGAACTGCGCCCGTACGCGCTTGACGAACTCGCCGTCTGAGTACAGTCGCGCGACTTCGTACTCGTCCTTGTAGGCCATCAGCTTGAAGTAGTAGCGCGCCACCGCCAGCGCCAGCCGGTTGGTGCCCGTGGCCTCGCGCTCGGCCCGCACGACCTTGTCCACCAATTCGGTGTATTGCCGGGCATAGGCCGCGTTCTGGTAATCGGTCAGGAAGGCTTTGCGCACCGCCACCAACTGCTCAAGCTCGCCTGTGGGCTTCTTCAGTTCCAGCACCGGACTGGCGGCGCGCGGGCGCTTGAGTTCGATGATGCCTTCCGGCCGGGATGGTGCGCCACCGTTGGCGATCAGGCGTTTAACGGCCGCCAGATCGTGCGCCGCGCGGCGCCCCCAGGCGAAGGCGGAGAGGTTGTTCGGTACCTGCTGGCCGTTCAGTTCGATGGCGCGCAAGAGCGCCTCCTGCGACAGCGGGATCCAGCCCTTCTGGTAGGCGTAGCCCATCATCAGCGGGTTGGAATAGATCGCGTCGCCCAGCAGGCCCACTGCCAGCGCGGCGGCGTCGACGGTGGCCAGGTGCTCTTTGCCGCAGGCGGCCGCCAGGTCGGCGATCAGATTGGCGCCCGGCAGCGTCCAATCCGGATTGCTGACGAAGGCGGCGGTCGGCGCGGTGTCGCTGTTGAACAGGATGCGCGTCCGGTCCGGATTTACCCGCGCCATCGATTCCGCGCTGGTGGCCACGACCAAGTCGCCGGCCAGCAGCAGGTCGGCTTCGCCCATGGCGACCCGCGTGTTGAGCAGGTGGTCCGGCGTCTGCGCCAGCACCACGTGCGAATACACGGCGCCGCCCTTCTGCGCCAGGCCCGCCATGTCCAGCACCGAACAGCCCTTGCCCTCCAAGTGTGCGGCCATGCCCAGCAACTGGCCTATGGTGACCACGCCGGTGCCGCCCACGCCGGCGATGAAGACACCGTAGGGCTGGTGTAATTCGCGCGCGGCCGGATGCGGCACGTCCTCGTCGATGGCGCCGTCCTGCTCCAACGCCCCCGGCTTCTTGAGCTTGCCGCCCTCCACAGTTACGAAGCTGGGGCAAAAGCCCTTCAGACAGGAGAAATCCTTGTTGCAGCTGGACTGGTTGATCGTGCGCTTGCGGCCGAACTCGGTGTCCAGGGGTTCCACCGACAGGCAATGCGATTTCTGCGAACAGTCGCCGCAGCCCTCGCACACGCGCTCGTTGATGAGCACGCGGCGCGCCGGGTCCGGATAGGCGTTGCGCTTACGCCGGCGCCGCTTCTCGGTGGCGCAGGTCTGGTCATAGATCAGCACCGATACCGCGGGATGCTCGCGCAGTTCGCGCATGACCGCGTCGAGCTCATCGCGGTGCCGCACCGGCACGCCCGGCGCCAGGCCTTCGATCTGCTTGTACTTGCCAGGCTCGTCGGTGACCACCACGATCTTCTCGATGCCCTCGGCGGCCATCTGGCGGCTGATCATCGGCACGCTCAAGGGGCCATCCACCGGCTGCCCGCCCGTCATCGCCACGGCATCGTTGAACAGGATCTTGTAGGTGATCGGCACCTTGGCCGCCACCGCCGCGCGTATCGCCAAAAGTCCCGAATGGAAGTAGGTGCCGTCGCCCAGGTTGGCGAACACATGCTTTTCCTCGGTGAATGGCGCCTGTCCCACCCAGGGCACGCCCTCGCCGCCCATTTGCGTGAACACATCGGTGCTGCGGTCCATCCACCTGACCATGTAGTGGCAGCCGATGCCGGCCATCCCGCGCGAGCCTTCCGGCAGGCGGGTCGAGGTGTTGTGCGGACAGCCCGAACAGAACCAGGGCTTGCGCTCTTCGACCACGCGCGGGCGCGCCAGCTCCTGTTCGCGGCCGCTGATGAAGGCCAGGCGCGCCTCGATGCCGGCGCGCACGTCCGCAGGCAACTCGAAACGCAGCAGGCGCGCGGCGATGGCGCGCGCCACCATGGCGGGCGAGAATTCGTAGTGCGCCGGCAGCAGCCAATTGCCTTGCGGCACCGACCATTCGCCGCCGTCCTTGTCGTCGAACTTGCCGACCACGCGCGGAATCTTCTTGCCGCTGCCGATCCAGCTGAACAGCTCTTCCTTCAACTGGTACTCCAGCACCTGGCGCTTCTCCTCCACGACCAGGATCTCGTCCAGGCCTTCGGCGAAGCGCTGCATGCCGGTGGATTCCAGCGGCCAGACCATGCCCACCTTGAACAGGCGCAGGCCGATGCGCTGGCACACGGCCTCGGACAAGCCCAGGTCGGACAGCGCCTGGCGCGTGTCCAGATAGGCCTTGCCGGACGTCATGATGCCGAAGCGCGCGTCGCGTTGCGGCACATGCCAGAGTTCGCGGTTGAGCTTGTTGGCGCGGGCATAGGCCAACGCGGCATAAAGCTTGTAGTCCAGCAGGCGGGCCTCCTGCTGCAAGGGCGTGTCGGGCAGCCGGATGTTCAGGCCGTCGGCCGGCAGCTGGAAGTCCTGCGGCAGCAGGATCTCCACGCGACACGGATCCACGTCGACGGAGGCGGAGACTTCGACGATATCGGTGATGCACTTCATGCCCACCCAGACGCCCGCGTAGCGGCTCATCGCCCAACCATGCAGCCCGTAGTCCAGCACCTCCTGCACGCTGGAAGGAAACAGCGCCGGAATCATGCAGGCCTTGAGGATGTGGTCGCTCTGGTGCGGCAAGGTCGAGGACTTGGCCGGGTGGTCGTCCCCCGCCACCACCAGCACACCGCCGTGGCGCGAGGTGCCGGCCGCGTTGGCGTGCTTGAAGACGTCGCCGCAGCGGTCCACGCCCGGCCCCTTGCCGTACCACATGCCGAAGACGCCGTCGTACTTGGCGCCCGGAAACAGATTGACCTGCTGCGAGCCCCACACCGCGGTAGCGGCCAGGTCTTCGTTGATGCCGGGCTGGAACTCGACGTGGTGGGCCTTCAGGTATTTGGCCGCCTTCCACATGTTCTGGTCGACGCCGCCCAATGGAGAGCCGCGATAGCCGGACACGAAGCCCGCCGTGTTCAGGCCGGCGCGCGCATCGCGCACCCGCTGCATCATGGGCAGGCGGACCAGGGCGTGGATGCCGCTCATCCAGGCGCGCCCGGATTCCAGGGTGTACTTGTCGTCCAGCTGGACGGATTCGAGCGCGGCACGCAAGGCAGGCGAAGCAGGAGCGTTCATGTCGACTCCAAGGGATCCAGGAACCCCTGCCGGCAACGCGCGACACCCTCTTGAAGCGCACGCGGGCGAGCAAGGGACGTGAATTGCGGGCGCTGGCGCGCTTCTGTTTCCATTGGTTGTAACCGCTCGCCCCACCCCCGGCAATAGGGCGATGCGATAATTGCCGCCATGGACTTCGCCCCTCGTATCGTCGACTGGCAGCGCCGTCACGGCCGCCACGATCTCCCCTGGCAAAACACCCGGGATCCTTATCGCATCTGGCTCTCCGAGATCATGCTGCAGCAGACGCAGGTGGCGACGGTCATTCCCTATTACGAACGCTTCCTGCAGCGCTTCCCGGACGTGGCCGCGCTGGGCGCGGCCGCACAGGAAGACGTAATGCCTTATTGGGCCGGACTGGGCTACTACGCTCGCGCCCGCAACCTGCACCGCTGCGCGCAAGAGATCGCGCGAGATTGGAGCGGCCGCTTCCCGCCCACGGCCGAAGCCATCGCCACGCTGCCCGGCATCGGCCGCTCCACCGCGGCGGCCATCGCCGCGTTCGCCTACGGCGAGCGCGCGCCCATCCTGGACGGCAACGTCAAGCGGGTGTTCACGCGGCACTTCGGCATCGCCGGCGACCCGACCAAACGGGAAGTCGAACAGAAACTGTGGGCCTTGGCGGATGCGCAGGTCGAAGCCGCGCCCGGCCTGGACATGGCCGCCTACACGCAAGGCCTGATGGATCTGGGCGCCACGCTATGCACGCGCGGCAAGCCCGCCTGCGATGCGTGCCCGGCGGCGGACAGTTGCGTGGCCAAGCGCGAAGGCCGCCAGGCCGAACTGCCCACGCCCAAGGCGCGCAAGGCGATCCCCGAACGCGAGACCTGTATGCTGGTCCTGCGGCACGAAGGCGCCTTCCTGCTGCAACAGCGGCCCGAGCCCGGTATCTGGGGCGGGCTGTGGAGCCTGCCCGAGTTCGACGTATCGCAAGACCCGGACAGCGCCTCGCGCGCACTGGGCCTGGAACCGGAACAGCGCTTCGAATTGGCCGCCTTTGCCCACACCTTCACACACTACCGCCTGCACATCCGGCCCTGGCTGGTGCCGGTGCGCGCAGCCGGCCTGCGCGAATCGGCAAGGCCAGAACGCTGGGTGCAGGCGGAGGAACTGGCGTCGGTGGCGCTGCCCGCGCCGGTGAAGAAGCTGCTGCAGGGGCTGGTCGAAGCGGGCATGCAGGACAGCCTCTTCAAGGGTTGAGCGGCGGCAACGCAACGGATTCAGTTGGTCATGCGCGGCAAGTTGGCCGCCTTGATGGCCCGGCCCATCTGCTCGTATGTGGTACCGATCATATTGGCGTAGTCCTGCCCGGACAACCACACCGGATCCACGCCCAGTTGCTTATAGGTTTGCCGCAGGCGATCCGAGGCCACCGCCGTTTTCGTGGACTGCTCCAGCCGGGTTCGGACCGACTCGGGCGTGCCCTTGGGTACCGCCAAGCCCAGCCAGGAATCGATCTCGACGTCGTAGCCAGCCTCTTTCAGCGTGGGCACGTCCGGGAATTCGGGCCAGCGGATCGGACTCGCGGATGCCAGCAGGCGCAAACGGCCGGACTGGATGTAACTAGTCACGTCCGAGGGGTTCTGGACGATGGCGTCGACCTGTTTTCCCAGCAGGGCCGAGACCGTCTCGCTGCCCGATTTGTACGACACTTGCTCGAACTTGGCGCCCGTGACGCGGCCCAGGTCGAACATGGCCAGATTGTTGGGCGCGGAAGGCGCGCCAAAGAATATGCCCGGGCCTTGCTTGGCGGCCGCGACCAGATCGGCGACAGTCTGGTAAGGAGAATCCGCCCGCACCACCACGCCATAGCGGTAGCGGCCATAAGCCGCGACGAAGTCGAAGTCACGGGCAGCGTACGGTATCGTCATCAGGTGGGGCATGATGGCGATGGACGACAGCGTCACGACGCCCACGTTATAGCCGTCGGCCGGCTGCTTGGCCACATAGGCCGGGCCTATGGTGCCCAATGCGCCCGGCCGATTGAATACCACTACCGAGCGTCCCAGGTCCACCTCCATCGCGCGCGCCAACTCGCGACTGGCGACGTCGGTGTTGCCCCCCGCGCCGTAGTTGACGGTCAGCGTGACCTCCTTGTCGGGCCATGCCCAGGCCGGCGCCGCTGCGGCGCACAGCGCAGTCGCAGCGGCAAGCGCCGCCAGCTTTGATGCTCCTTTCATGCTTGTCTCCTGAGGTTTTTTATGTCGGGCTGCCCGGTCAAGGCATGTAGAAGCCGCCGTTGATATCGAGGATTGCACCGTTGATGAAACCAGCCTCTTCCGCGGCCAGGAACACCATGGCGGCAGCCACCTCCTCCGGCGTACCCAGGCGCCGCACCGGAATCTGTGCCGCATAGTTCTCGTTTACCGAAGGCGCGGCCTGCTGCGCCATCTCGGTCAGAATGCGGCCCGGCGTGATTGCGTTGGCCGTGATGCCGTGCGGCCCCATCTCCGCGGCGATCGCGCGGGTCAAGCCCAGCACGCCCGCCTTGGACGCCATATAGCTGCCGCCCGCCACCAGGGATTTGGCCCGGCCAGCCAGCGAGGACACATTGACGATGCGCCCCCAACCCTGGTCTCGCATGGCGGGCAGCACCATCTGACACAGCCGCAATATGGAGGTGAGATTGACCTGCAGCACGGACTCCCATTCCTGCGGATTGATGTCCAAGATGCCCGAGGAATTGCCGTTTGCCTGCTTGGGCGAAATGCCTGCGTTATTCATCAGCACCGACACCGGCCCCCACTTCGCGCGCACGTTTTCAACCAGCGCCTGCATCGATGCGTAGTCGGTGACATCGGCGCGCTCGGTGCGCAGCTGCGCGCAAGAGCCGCCCAGTTTTTCGGCATCAACGCCCTCGCGGCTAACCGCCACGACGCGGTAATGCTTGGCCAGCAATTGGCGAACGACTTCCAGCCCTATCCCGCGTCCGGCGCCGGTCACCAGCGCGACTCTGCTCGGATCCTTTTTCATGCCTGCCCCGCTGTGAAGAAGGTGATGGGAGGAAAGGCGTTTTCGTCGCACATAACCTCGACCAGGGTGGTCTGTTCAGCGCGGCGGGCCTCTCGCAACGCGCCCGCCAGATCGGACGGCGATTCGATGCGCACGCCCAGGCAGCCGGCTGCCCGCGCTACCGCGGCATGATCCACCGGGTGGAAATGCACGGCGGAAGTATGGGCGCCGAACTTCACGTTCTCGGCATGCTTCTGAAAGCCCAGGATGCCGTTGTTGATCACCACCAGCGTCACCTTGATGCCCATGCGCCTTGCGGTTTCCAGTTCCGACCAGACGTGGCCGAAGCCGCCGTCTCCCACGACGCAGACCACATGCGCGCGCGGCCGCGCCACCTTGGCTCCCATGGCCATCGGGAAGCCCCAGCCCAACCCGGCCAGACCCCGCGGCGTCAGGAAGCGCATGCCCGGCGCCAGGGACGTCAGATAGTTAGCGATCCAGATCGACGAATAGCTGGCATCCGCGACCACGATCGTGTCCTGGTCCACGTCCTGCCGGATTTCCTCCAGCAGGCGTTCAGGACGGATCGGCTGCTGGTCCGACAGGCGTACCGCGCGCGAGGCTTCCCACGAAGATGCGCGGCCGGCCTGGATGGCGGCCTCGAGTCCGGCGCGGCGCGATTGCGCGGCCGACAGGTCGCGGTTCGCAAGCGCGCGCTGCAAAGCCAGCAGCGTTTCCCTCGCGTCGCCCGCCAGGCGCAGGGCTTCGTAATTGCGGCCGATCTCGCCGCCGTCGACATCGATATGGATGTAGCGGGCACTCTTCGGATAGAGCTTCCAGGAATCGGTGGCGTTCTGGTTGGTCCGCGAACCGACCAGCAGCACCACGTCGGCATCGGCAACCAAGGGGCGCAGATCGCGGCTGGCGCTGTTCGGACCCATGAAATAGCCGACCACTCCCAGGGAGAGCGGATGCCGCTCATCCACGCTGCCTTTGCCCATTACGGTGGTGCCTACCGGCAGGTGCGCCGATTCCTGCAGAGCAGCCAGGGCGTGGCAAGCGCCGGAAACATGTACGCCGCCGCCGGCGATTACCACTGGCCGCTGCGCCGCGGCCAGCAGGTCGGCGGCGGTCTGGACCGCCTCATCCGCCGCCACATTGCGGTCGAGCGGAAAGTAGCCCAGGTTCGCCTGGCGCTGCGTGGCGGCCGCGGCTTCGTTGAGCAGATCGGCCGGCAACATCAGCGCCACCGGCCCCGGCCTGCCCGAGCAGGCCATGGCGAAAGCTTGGTCCACGTAGTCCTCGACCCGGGATGCCTCGGTCACCCGGCGTACCCACTTGGTGCAGGAAGAAAACAGGCCAATATGGTCAAACTCCTGGAAGGCGTTCTTATCCGTCTGATCGCGGTTGACGTCCTGCACCAGCGCGATCACCGGTATGGACACTTTCAGCGCTTCGGCCAGCGGCGGCACCAGCAAGGTGGCTGCCGGGCCGTTTTGGGCGGTCACGATGGCGGGCTTGCCGGTGACTCGGGCATAGCCATCGGCCATGTAGCCGCCCGCATTCTCGCTGCGATACGCGACCTGGGTCAGCCCCAGTTCCTCGCAAGCCAGATGCAGCATGCTGGGCAGGCTCTGCCCGAACACATGCGTCACGCCGTGCCTGATCAGGGCCCTTGCGATCAGGTGGGCCACGGTCCCTTGATGGGTGAGGCCGGGTGCAGCCAGGGGGTGCAGCGCAGACATTTCATCTCCTTTTATATTTTATAAAATATAGGCCGCGCCAATCTCACGGTCAATAAGTTTATTTTTTATAAAATGTAAAAGGTCCATGTGAGGACGGTAAAATCGGGCTGCGCAGGAAACCTCGCGCTGAACTTCGCGGCCCGGCCGACCAGGAATACAGGATGACGATCAATTTGGCGCCGATGCAGCGGGAAAACATGACCGCTCGCATTTATCGGGAAATCAAGCAAAAGATCATGATGGGCGAGCTGCGTCCCGGCGACACCATCACCCTGCGTTCGATCACCGACACCTTGGGTGTGAGCCAGACTCCCGTGCGGGAGGCGCTGCTGCAACTCGTGTCCGAACGGGCACTGACGCTCAGCCCGGGCAAATCAGTCAAGGTGCCGGAACTTACCGTGGCGCAACTGCAGGAACTGCGCAGCATCCGCCTGGAACTCGAATGCTTCGCCGCGCGCCGCGCCGTGCCGCACGCCACGCCGGCATTGATTGCCGAATTGCGCGGCATACACGCCAACCTGATGGCCAGCCGCGATCAGCAGCTCATGGCTCCCGTGCTGGCGCGCAACTTCGATTTCCACTTCGCGCTGTATTCCGCTGCGCAGATGCCACACCTGCTGTTCATCATCGAGAACCTATGGGTACAGACGGCATCCTATCTGTCTTACCTGTACACGCCACCTTTCCCGGTCTTGCCCGACGGGCATCCCCATGAGGGCATTATTGCGGGCCTGGAAGCCGCCGATACGGAAGCGGTAGTGCGCGAGATCCGCCGCGATATCGAAGGCCATGGCGAATTCCTGATCCGCTATCTGACGGAACACGGCCTGGTGAAGTAGACCCGACCGCGTCCGGCAGCAAGGCTTCCCCGCTACTCGCCCCCGCCCAGCAACATCACCAGCTTCAGATCCGGATGCGTCGCCAACCGGAATGTGATCTGCTGGTAGGCCAGCTTGCCGCGCCCCGGATGCTGGAATTCACGCAAACCGCCTTCGCGCTCCACCACCGCGTGGCGCGTCCACCAGTGGGCGAACACCGGACTCTGGCGGTTCAGGCTGTCCAGCAGCGCCAGCACGCCCGGCTCATCCAGATGCGCGCCGGCGTCGGCGCGGAATTCCGCCACCACGCGGCGGGCGCGCTGGTCCCAGTCCACCACCAGTTCGCGCGCGGCGGGGTCCAGGAAGATGTAGCGCAGCAGATTAGGTTCGGCGTCGCGCGCCGGCCAGTTGTCGAACAGCTCGCGCAACGGCTCGTTGTACGCCAGCACGTTCCAGGCGCGGTCCAGCACGTAGGCCGGCGCATTGATCGCGTTCACGCATTCCTGCAAGGGGCCAGGCGCGCCCGCATCGTCGCGGCCGTGCTGAGGGTCGGCACAGTCGGCCAGGTCGAACAGATAGGCGCGTTCGGCGCGGGCCAGTTGCAGCACGCCCGCGATGCGCGACCAGACCGAAGGCGACACCGACACCTCCCGTCCCTGCTCGATCCACGTGTACCAGGTGACGCTGATGCCGCACAGTTGGGCGACCTCCTCGCGCCGCAGCCCGGGCGTGCGGCGGCGCATGCCTTCCGGCAAGCCGGCCATCTGGGGCGTGATGCGGGAACGGGCGCTGCGCACGAATTCACCCAGCGCCTGGCGGCGCAAGGGAGAGCCTTCATGGCCGGCGGCGCCGGTTTGGGGGGAAGTAGTCATACCAGGATGAGCAATGGACTTGTACGTGTATGGGCAGCCGCCTATCTTAGCGCCTGGGCCACCGCTTCCCAACGCTTTCCGCCCCCGCGGCAGCCCCAGCCACCCAAGGATTCCTCATGACCGCCAGCACCCATGACGCCGCCGTCGACCGCCAATTCAGCCCGCGCGCGACCGCCTACCTGACCAGCGCCGTACACGCCCAGGGCGAAGACCTGCTGCAAATGGCAGGCATCGCCGCGCAGCATCCCGAAGCCCGGCTGCTGGACCTGGGCTGTGGCGGCGGCCACGTCAGCTTTCACGTCGCGCCGCACGTCAAGCACGTCACCGCCTATGACCTGTCGCAGCAGATGCTGGACGTGGTCGCGGGCGAGGCCGCCAAGCGCGGGCTGGCCAACCTGGCCACCTGTCAGGGCAAGGCGGAGTACCTGCCGTTCGACGACGGCGAATTCGACCTGGTGATGTCGCGCTATTCCACCCACCACTGGCAGGATGCTGGACGCGGCCTGCGCGAAGCCTTCCGCGTTCTGAAACCCGGCGGCATCGCCGTGTTCGCCGACGTGGTGTCGCCGGGCGAGCCGTTGCTGGATACCTGGCTGCAGACCATCGAGGTATTGCGCGACACTTCGCACGTGCGCGACTACTCGGTTGCCGAGTGGACCCGCATGCTGACCGAAGCCGGCTTCACCCTGCAGGGCCTGGCGCCACGCCGCCTGCCGCTGGAGTTCCAGTCCTGGGTCGTGCGCATGCGCACGCCGGACACGCTGGTGGCGGCATTGCGCCATATGTTCGGCATCGCGCCTGACGTGGTGCGCACGCACTTCGAGGTGCAGGACGACGCGTCCTTCACCAGCGACACGGCCACCATCGTGGTGAGAAAGCCGGGCTGATTCCTCCGCTGCGGCGGGACCCGCTCGACAGCGCCCGCTCCGACCTGTATAGGTATGGGTTCGACAGAATCCCGTACAGGTAAGGAAGCGCCATGTCCGATACGTCCAACCAGCCATTGCCCGCCGCGTCCCCGGTGGACCTGACCGTCACCGAGGCCGCGGCCCTGATCCGGCAAGGCAGGCTCACCAGCGTTGCGCTGACCCAGGCCTGCCTGGACCGCATCGACGCCCGCGCGGACCTCAACGCCTTCATCACCGTGGACCGCGCAGGTGCGCTGGCCCAGGCCCGCGCCCGTGACGCCGCCGGCGGCCAGGCTGATGGGACCGCGCTGCCGCTGGCTGGCGTGCCTATCGCCATCAAGGACAACATCCACGTCGCCGGTCTGCCCAACACGGCGGGCACGCCCGCCTTGAAGCATTTCCGTCCGGCCGAGGACGCACCGGTGGTGCGCCGGCTGCGCGAAGCCGGCGCCGTCATCGTCGGCAAGACCAATATGCACGAACTGGCGTTCGGCGTGTCGGGCTACAACACCGCCTTTCCCGGCACGCATGGCGAAGGCACGCGCAACGCCTACGACGCCAGCCTGATCGCGGGCGGCTCCTCCTCGGGCAGTGGCGCAGCGGTGGGCGCGCGCCTGACGCCGGCCGCGCTGGGCACGGACACGGGCGCGTCGGTGCGCCTGCCGGCGGCGGTGAACGGCGCGGTCGGCTTCCGCCCTTCGGTGGGGCGCTACGACGGCGCCGGCATCACGCCCATCTCGCATACCCGCGACACGCCGGGACCGATAGCCAACAGCATGGACGACATCGTGCTGCTGGATGCGGTGCTTGCCGGAGATCCGCAGCCGCTGTCCGCACTGCCCCCGGCTGGCATGCGCCTGGGCCTGTGCGGCTACTTCTGGCAAGGCCTGGATCCGCAGGTGCAGGCCGTGATGGACGCCGCGCTGACCAAGCTGCGCGCGGCCGGCGTGCAGTTGGTGGAACTGGACATGCCCGGCCTGGAGGCCAGCAACGCTGCGGTCGGCATGCCCGTCTGCCTGCATGAACAGAAGGGAGACCTGACGGACTATCTCGAACGCTACGAAACCGGCGTCACCTTCGAGCAGGTAGTGGCGCAGATATCCAGCCCGGACGTGAAAGGGATCTTCGACGGCCTGATCGTGCCAGGCGTGCTGCCCCTGCCCTCGGGCGAAGTGCTGCCGCTGCAACCTCTCTATGAACGCGCCATGGCGACGCATCGCGACGAGCTCATCAACGTGTATCGCCGCGCGTTCCAGGACCATGCGCTGGACGGCCTGCTGTTTCCCACCGTGCCGATCCAGCCGATGGCCGCCACGCCGGACGCCAGCAGCTTCGAAAGCTTCGGCCGTCTGGCGCGCAACGTCGATCCGGGCAGCAACGCCGGCCTGCCCGGGCTGAGCGTGCCCGCGGGCTTGTCGGCGGACGGGCTACCGGTGGGATTGGAGGTTGATGGACTGCCGGGCGAGGACCGCAAGGTGCTGGCGGTCGGACTGATGCTGGAGAACGTGCTGGGGCGGTTGCAAGGGCCGGGACGCTCCGGCGGCTGACAAGCGCTTCATGCAAAGAAAACGCCAGCCTGTTTCATGGGCTGGCGTTTTTTTTGGCAAGGCGATGGGCTATGTTGGCATTAGCCTTTCAGGCAGGTGCTCATGAACGTCTTGCGCTTGTCGCCTGTCAGCTGCTGCGAGGTAGCCTTGGCGTTGCAGTCCTTCATCTTCTGCTGCTGCGGCGTGAGCTCCTTGGCGGGCGCGGCGGCTTCGCCCTTCAGGCAGCTGCTCATGTAGGTTTTGCGCTCGTCGCCCTTCTTGCCTTCCGCCGACTTGTTGCAGTCGGCCATGCGCTGCTGCTGCGGCGTGGGCGTCTTGGCGGGAGCGGGGGCCGCAGGGGTCTGGGCAAACGCCGCGCCGGCGAAACAAGCGGTCAACAGAAAGGCCGAGGCCAATTGGCTGGTACGGGAAAGCATGGGTTCCTCCCTTGGCGCCCGCGCGCCTGGATTCAGTCGCAAAGGCGGGCCGCACGGTCCGCCGGCCCAATCGCCGGCCCGGTCATGATCGAACAAACCCGAACCCTGCGCAAGGGTGCGGAAAGTCAAGAATCGCCAAGGCCTGACATGCCCCTGAAACCGCCAGCGGCCTCCCCGTGGACACGCCATCCACGCAGGCGAATTTGCGACCAATCCAAGCACCCTGTTACCCATTCATCCCTTTGCCCCGTTGTGTACAAGACGGGAAAGGTGTGAGATAAGCATGCCCCCAGTCCAGAGGCGGCGACGACCGCCCTGCGGGTGAAAATGGCGCCCGCCACGTGGCTGCTCAGGAGACCACAATGAAACTTGCCCTTGCTTCGTTCGCGCTGCTGGCCGGCCTGTCTGGCGCCGCCGGCGCGCAGGGCCTGGTCTACGGCGTCACGCTGGGCAATGTCCAGGCGGTGCGCGACGTCAACCAGAACGTGTCGGCCATCACCGGCCTGCTTTCCAACCAGTCCGCGCGGCACGTCAACAGCGCCATGCTGACCTTCGTGCTGTTCGACGCGCAGGGCCGCGAGATCGGCCGAGTGCGCGACGACGTCGTCGGCCCGCTGGCGCCCGGCCAGATCAAGCAGATCCGGGCCGTCACGCCGCTGCAGTTCACCCGCGTCACGGCGCTGGGCGTCGACGCCCGCTAGGCCCCCCTACGGCCTGCACCAGAACGGCGCCCATGCCGCGAGCCCGGTTGCCCGGCGGCAAAAAACCCTGATTCGCACGGGGTTTAGACAGCGTGGCGCAAGGTCAAATATGGGAAAATTGCGTTTGTCGACTCAATAAAAGGGGCTTCCACACGAAGCCCCTTGTTGCGTGCGCCGACGCGCCAGCACGCCTGGCTCCAGCTACGAGGAAGAAAAGATCATGTTTCCAAAAAGACTCACCGAAGGCTACCAATCTTTCCTGGGGGGCCGTTTCCCTTCGGAAAGCAGCCGATATCAAAAGCTGGCCGAATCGGGACAAAACCCGGAAATCCTGATCATCGGGTGCTGCGACTCGCGCGTGTCGCCCGAAGTCATCTTCGACGCCGGCCCCGGCGAGATGTTCGTCGTGCGCAACGTCGCGAACCTGGTCCCGCCCTGTGACCCTGACTCGGAATCCTCGTACCACGGCACCAGCGCCGCGATCGAATTCGCGGTCAACGGCCTGAACGTCAAGCACATCGTGGTGCTGGGCCACGCCTCCTGCGGCGGCATCCGCTCCTTCTTCGACGACGCCAAGCCCCTGACCAAGGGCGATTTCATCGGCAAGTGGATGTCGCAGATCGAACCCGTGGCCCAACGCCTGGGCCCCGGCACCGGCGACCGCCAGGCCAACCTGAAACGCCTGGAACTGGCCACGGTCGAACACAGCCTGAACAACCTGATGACCTTCCCGTCCATCCGCCGCCGCGTGGAAAAGGGCGACCTTGAACTGCACGGCACCTACTTCGGCGTGGCCACCGGCCTGCTGTACCTGCGCGATCCCGCGACCGGTGAATTCAAGCCCTGCCTGGAATCGCCCGCGGCGGCGTAAGGCGCGGTAGCAGGCGTGCGGTAGCCCCGGCACGCCTGCGCCGGCCTTTCCTGGTTGTTCCTGCGCGCCGCGGCCGCTTGACCCGCTCGCCCTCGCAAAACCGCCAGGCCATAAATTTCCCACCCCTTCCCTCGACCAGAAAAACCCCTTCGTGCATAATTATGGACGACTTTCGTCCATAATTTGAGAACCTGAGCCGCCAAAGGGGCTGACCATGATATCGATGCAAGACAAGTGGGTCCTCGTTACCGGCGCCGGCCGCGGCTTGGGCGCGGCCATCGCGCGGGGTTTCGCGCAGCAAGGCGCGACCGTGATCGTGGCCGACGTGGACGCGGATGCGGCCGCCGCCACCGCGCAGGCTATCCGCGACGCAGGCGACAAGGCCGCAGAAGCGGTGCTGGACGTGACCGATGCCGCCGCGGTCCGCGCATTTGCGCAGCGGTTCGCCACCGACCACGGCAACCTGAACATCCTGGTCAACAACGCCGGCATCGGCGCCCTCGAGCGCTTCGAGGATCCGAAAACTCCCGAAACCTGGGACCGCGTGATGAGCGTGAACCTGCAGGGCACTTTCAATGTCACGCATGCCTTCGTCGAGCAGTTGAAGGCCGCGCGCGGCGTCATCATCAATCTGTGCTCCGTCGTGGCCTATGGCTGCAGCACCTCGCCTGCAAGCTACACCGTCTCGAAGGGCGGCGTGCGCTCGTTCACCGAAGTCCTGGCGCGCGATCTGGCTCCGCATGGCGTGCGCGTGAACGCCATCGCGCCGGGCCTGATGGAGACCGACATGACCGCAGGCGTGCGTGGGCGCCCGCAGGGCACGGACTGGTACACGCAGCGCACCCCGATGGCGCGCGCCGGACGGGCCGAGGAAATCGTCGGCCCGGTTCTTTTCCTGGCCTCCGACATGGCCAGCTATGTGAACGGCGTGGTGCTGCCCGTGGACGGCGGCTACCTGGCCGTCTGAGGGAACATCAGGAAACGGAGCCCGCCAGCCCGCACAACTCGCAAGCGTGCCTCAGACCCGGTACGCCTGCGCCAGCCTTTCGTAGTTGTTCTTCAGGATGATGCCCGCGTAGTACACGTGCTCGCGCATCAGGTCCTCGGCCCGCGCGCCGTCGCGGGCGATGATCGCATTGACGATGCGGTGATGGTCGTCATGCGATCGCAGGATGATCCCGTGGTCTTCCCACAGGATGATCCGGTCCGAGGCGTAGGGAATGGCCTGCGCCTGCGTCGCGAAGCGCCGCACCCAGGGGTTGCCCGCCGCTTCCAGGATGCCATTGTGCAGAGTGATGTTCACCTGCTGGTACGGCAGATGGTCCTCGGCCAGCAAGACGCCCTTGCCCAGGATCCGGTCCCCTTCGTCCAGGCAATTCTTCAGCACCGCCACGGCATCGTTGGATAGCCCGCGCAGGGCCGCCTGGCGACAGGCCAGCCCTTCCAGCGCCGCGCGCACCTCATAGGCCGCCACGATTTCACCGATGTCATAGGCGCGCACGGTGTAGCCGCGCTTGGGCAGATGTTCCAGCAAGCCTTCATTGCCCAGCGTCGCCAGCGCCGCGCGCACCGGCGTGCGCGACACCCCAAGTTTTTCCGCCAGCGGGATTTCTTCCAGGCGGGCGCCCGGGCTGAACTTGCCGTGCAGCACCCAGTCCCGCAGCGTGTCGGTAACGTGTTGAGATAGCGTGTCCATAGCCGCATTGTATACATGAAGAATACATAGGATGCCAGACACGCTTCCGAATTTCGGAACATCTCTGTAAAACACGATGTAAATCAAACATGATTTAGGGTAAGCCCCTATACCTGCCTCTACGCCATGTATACATAATCGCAAAAAATTCAAACCAGCGGCCACGTCCCCACCCGAGGCGGACAGCACGCTACCAGGAGACAGCATGTCCAATGTATCCACGCCGGCCGGCATGGGTCCGGCCCCGCGCCTTGCGCTCGTCACGGGCGGCGGCGGCGGCATAGGCGCCCGCATCTGCCAGGAACTGGCCAGCGCCGGCTTGCGCGTCATCGTCTCGGACGTGGACGCCGCACGCGCCCGCCGCGTGGCCGACGAACTGGGCGCGCCGCACGCCTCCCATGCCTTCGACGTCAGCGACGAACACTCGGTCGACAACGCCTTCGAGCAGATCGAAGCGCAGCACGGTCCCATCGCCGTGCTCGTCAGCGCCGCCGGACTGCTGCTATTCCAGGAGAACGGCGAACGCCCGCTCATCAAGGACACCACGCTGGACATCTGGGAACGCAGCTTCGCGGTCAATGCCCGCGGCGTGTTCCTGTGCGGCCGCGCCTACCTGCGCCGGCGCGAGGCCGCGCCGCTGGCGCACGGCCGCATCGTCACGTTCACCTCTGTCGCGGCGCAGTTGGGCGGCTACCGCTCCAGCGCCTCGTACATCGCGGCCAAGTCCGCGGTGCTGGGCCTGACCAAGGCCATGGCGCGCGAATCCGCACACCTGGGCGTCACGGTCAACGGCATCGCGCCGGGCCTCATCGACACCGACATGCTGCGCAGCACCGTCACCAGCAGCGGCGCGCTGGCCGCCGCGGCGCAAGCCATTCCGCTGGGCCGCATCGGCACCGTGGACGACGTGGCCGCCGCCGTGCGCTTCCTGGCGTCGGAGGAAGCCGGCTACATCACCGGCAGCGTCATCGACGTCAACGGCGGCTACCGCATGCAGTAAGGCAATCCGGCGGCCAGGCCGGCAACGCAGCAAAGCGCCATCCACCAACAAAGGCGCGCATCAAAAAAGAACGGGAGACAAAGATGAAGAAAAGCAGTCGCTACGCAGCCGCCGCTGCACTATGCGCGTGGGCCTTGAGCACGGGCGCGCTGGCGCAACAGGAGCCGGGCATCACCGACAAGACCATCAAGATCGGCCTGTTCGCGCCCTTGTCCGGCAGCGGCATGGCCTACGGCTTTGACGTGCTGAACGCGGCCAAGATGTGGTACGCCAAGGTCAACAAGGAAGGCGGGGTGCATGGCCGCCAGATCGAGCTGGTGATCGAGGACGACCGCTGCAACGCCAACGACCTGGTCGCCGCGGTGAAGAAGCTGAACGAGCAGGACAAGGTATTCCTGCTGAACGGCGGCTCCTGCTCGGCCGCGGTGGTGGCCTCGCGCGAATATGTCGAACGCGAGAAGGTCCCGCTCGTGATGCTCAACGCCTCGGGCGACGGCGCGCTGTATCCGCCATCCAAGTACATCTACGGCGCCTTCTCCATCTCCCAGCACGCCGTGGGCGGCTCGATGGTGCAGTTCGCCGCCGAGCACCTGAAGGCCAAGAAGATCGGCTACATCAACCATGACGACGCCTACGGCGGCTGGAACCTGGAGGCCGCGCAGGCCCAGGTCAAACAGCTGGGCGACGCGTCGCTGCAAGTCCAGTCGGTGAACCCGAACATCACCGACGTGACCGCGCCCATGCTGAAGATCCGCGCCGCCAACGCCGACGTGCTGCTGCTGACCACGTATGCCCGCCCCGCCGCGCTCATCATCAAGAAGGCGCAGGAACTGGGCTGGAACAAGCCCATCGTGCTGGCGGTGAACGGCACCGCCGACCTGAAGCAGCTGGTCGAGAACGTGGGCAACAAGGACGCCTTCAAGAACGTCTACATCCAGGAAGTGCTGTCCGACGTGCCGGGCGGCTCCAAGCTGACCTGGGTGTACGACATGTACAAGCAGGCCTACCCCGACCTGGCCGCCAAGCCGGGCCATCCGCAGACCTACATGCCCTACGGTCTGCCGCCCGCGATGGCGGTGGTCAACGCGCTGAAGGCCGCTGGCCCCCAGCCCACCCGCGAGAAAGTGCTGCAAGCGCTGGAAACCATGAAGTTCGATTCGGGCGTCATGGCCGGTCCGATCGAGTTCGGCCCGAACGACCGCGCCGCCCAGGAATCCGCCATCTACATCAAGTTCGACGGCACCAACATGTCGCTCGTGCCTGGCGCCTTCAAGAGCGTCTGGCAGTACCAGAAGTAAACCAGCGGCCCGCCACGGGCCGGGCCCGCGCGCTGGCGCAGCAGCGCGCGGGCTGCCGGAGAAACATCATGAGCTTTGCCGATATCTGGCTGTTCCTGCAGCAGGGGGTGCTGTCGGGACTGGTGACGGGCAGCGTGTACGCGCTGCTGGCGGTCGCCGTTGTGATCATTTTCAAGACCACCGACGTGCCGAATTTCGCCCAGGGCGAGATCTTCATGGTCGGCGGCTACATCGCCTTGTTCCTCACCCTGGTGATGGGCTGGCCCTATCTCGTCGTCATTCCCATCACGCTCCTCGCCGTGGCCGTCCTGTCGGGCCTGTTCCAGCGCGTCGTCATGGAACGCGTCATCGCCTCCAAGGGCGTGGGCGTGCAGATGGTGATCGCCACCCTGGGCCTGGCCTATGCGCTGAAAGGCCTGGTGCGCCAGACCGGCCTGGGCGACACGCCGCGCTCGCTGCCGCCGCTGGCCTCGACCGACGCCATCATCATCGGCGACGCGGTGCTGACCCAGTTGGACCTGGTGATATTCGCCGTCGCGGTGGCGGTGATGCTGCTGCTTTTCGGCATGTTCACCTACACCCGGGTTGGCCGCGCGATGCGCGCCGTGGGCATGAACCCCAAGGCCGCGAGGCTGGTGGGCGTGAACCTGACCCGCATTCGCATGCTGGTGTGGGCGCTGGCCGGACTGATATCGGCGGTCGCGGCGCTGCTCATCACGCCCAAGATCCTGATCACGCCCGACATCGGCCATATCGCCATCCTGGCCTACGCCGCGGCCATCGTCGGCGGCATCACCAGCCTGCCCGGCGCGGTGGTCGGCGGCTTCGTGATCGGCGTGGCGGAGAACCTGGTGGGGCTGTTCATTTCGACCAATGCCATCGTGGTCGCGCCCTTCGTGGCCATCATGGTGGTGCTGCTGCTGCGTCCGCAAGGGCTCTTGGGCGGCAAACTGCAGGTGAAGAAAGTATGAGCAAGAAAATCGACCATGCGCTGCTGGCGCTGATGGCCGTGGTGCTGGCGATCCTGCCCTTCGCGGCCAGCGGCTATGTCATCTACGTGGTGAACCTGCTGATGGTGTTCGTAGTGCTCGCGCTGGGCCTGCACCTGGTCATTGGCGAGACCGGGCAGTTTGCGCTGTCCCATGCCGCTTTCTACGGCGTGGGCATCTATACCGCCGGCCTCATCAACAATCTATGGCATCCGCCCTTCTTCATTTCCATCGTCGCGGGCGGGCTGCTGGCCGCCGCGCTGGGCTATGTGATCGGCGCGCTGGCGCTGCGCATGCGCGACATCTACCTGGCGCTGTCCACCTTCGCCTTCGGCGAAGCGATGCAGTGGGTGTTCCTGAACTGGCAATCGGTCACCAATGGCTCGAACGGTTTCCGGATCTCGCCGGCCACGCTGTTCGGCTATGAACTGGTGTCGGACGCCAAGGCGTACCCCTTCGTGGTGCTGATCGCCGCGCTGCTGCTTTGGGCCACGGTAGCCCTGTCCCGCTCGCAGCTCGGTTCGGCCTTCCGCGCGGTACGCGAAAGCGATGTGGCGGCGCAGGCCATGGGCGTGAATGTCAACGCCATCAAGCGCACCGCCTTCACGCTTTCCGCCGCCTATGCCGGCATCGCGGGCGGCATGTACACGACCTTCGCTTCCTTCATCCACCCGGAAAGCCTGGGCTTCCAGACCACCATCCTGATCCTGACCATGGTGGTGGTCGGCGGCATCGGCTCGGTGCGCGGCGCCATTGCCGGCGCCCTGGCCTTCGGCCTCATTTCCGAGTTGCTGCGCCAGGCGCTGTCGTTCCAGGAAATCATCTACGGCGTCATATTGATGGGCTTCATGATGTTCGCGCCCAAGGGCCTGTTCGCCGGCCGCGGCGCGCGCGGACGCGCGCCGGCGCCCGCCACGCCGCTCCCCTCCACGCCCAACAAGGCCGCGGCCAAACCGACCCAAAGGAGCGCGGCATGAGCAGCCATCCCTATCTGGACGTGCAGGGTCTGACCGTGAAGTTCGGCGGCCTCACCGCCATCAACGGCCTGTCCATGCAGGTCGAGCGCGGCCGCATCCACGCGCTGATCGGCCCCAACGGCGCGGGCAAGTCCACCACCTTCAATTGCATCTCGCGCTACTACCGCCCCAGCAGCGGCAGCATCCAGTTCGACGGCGTCGACATCACCCGCAAGAAGCCGCACGAAATGGCGGCGCTGGGCGTGGCCCGCACCTTCCAGAACCTGGAGCTGTTCGGCGCGCTCAGCGTGCGCGAAAACGCACTGCTCGGCACCTACGCGCACGGCGCCGACAGCGCCGGCAAGCTGCTGCGTCCGGCCGCCGCGCAGACGCGCGAGCGGGTCGAGCACCTGCTGGAACGCGTGGGGCTGGCCGACTTCCTCGACACGCCGGCGTGCAGCCTGGACTTCGGCCGCCAGAAGATGCTGGAGCTGGCACGCGCCCTGGCCATATCGCCCAAGCTGCTGTTGCTGGACGAACCGGCGGCCGGCCTGCGCAACCGCGAGATCGAAACGCTGGACCGCCTGCTGACCGAGCTGTGCGAACGCGACGGCATCACGGTGCTGCTGGTGGAGCACGTCATGCAGCTGGTGATGTCGATCTCGGATCGCATCACCGTCATGTCCTTCGGCGAGAAGATCGCCGAAGGCACGCCCGCGGAAGTGCGCAGCAACCCCCGGGTCATCGAAGCCTATCTGGGCAAGGGAGCCGCTGGTGGCTGAATATCTGCTTGAAGTCGAGGCGGTATCGGCCGCCTACGGCAATATCCGCGCGTTGCAGGACGTATCGCTGAAAGTGCCGCAGGGCGCCATCGTGGCGCTGCTGGGCGCCAACGGCGCGGGCAAGTCCACCACGCTCAATGTGATCTCGCGCCTGGTGGCTCCCACCGCGGGCAGCGTGCGCTTCGCCGGCGAACCCATACACCGCCTGGCGGCGGACGCCATTGTGGGACGCGGCATCGTGCAGGTGCCGGAGGGCCGCGAGATCTTCCGCGACATGAGCGTGCGCGAGAACCTGGAAATGGGCGCCTACCTGCGCACCGACCGCCCGGCGGTCAAGCAGGATCTGGACATGGTCTGCGACACCTTTCCGCGCCTGCGCGAACGCTACGAGCAAAAGGCCGCGACCTTGTCCGGCGGCGAACAGCAAATGCTGGCCACGGGCCGCGCCATGATGGCGCGGCCGCGCATGATCCTGCTGGATGAACCGTCGATGGGACTGTCGCCGCTGGTGGTCGAACAGATCTTCGACATCGTGCTGCGGCTGAATCGCGAACAAGGCATCACCATCCTGCTGGTGGAGCAGAACGTGAAGCTGGCGCTGTCGGTGTCCAGTTACGCGTACATCTTGGAAAACGGCGAAATCGCGCTGGAAGGCGAATCCGCCGCGCTCGCCAGCGACGAAGGCGTGCAGCGCGCCTATCTGGGCGCCTAGCGCGCCGAAAGGACCGACCATGATATCGATGCAAGACAAGCGGGTGCTCGTCACGGGCGCGGGCCGCGGCCTGGGCGCGGCCATCGCGCAGGGCTTTGCGCGCCAAGGCGCGGCCGTGATCGTCGCCGACGTGGACGCGGCGCTGGCCGCCGCCACGGCGCAGGCCATCCGCGTAGCGGGCGGCAAGGCCGCGGACGCAGTGCTGGACGTGACCGACGCCGCCGCGGTCCGCGCCTTTGCCGAGCGGTCCGCCACCGAACACGGCCATCTGGACATCCTGATCAACAACGCCGGGATTTCCGCCCGAGCCCCGTTCGACGATCCCAAGACGCCCGAGATCTGGGAGCGCCTGATGAGCGTGAACCTGCAGGGCACCTTCAACGTCACGCACGCCTTCGTCGAGCAGCTGAAGGCCACGCGCGGCGCCATCGTCAACCTGTGTTCCATCGTGGCCTACGGCTGCAGCATTTCGACTGCGGGCTACGTGGTGTCCAAGGGCGGCGTGCGCTCCTTCACCGAGGTGTTGGCGCGCGACCTGGCACCGCACGGCGTGCGCGTGAACGCCGTGGCCCCCGGTCTGATGGAAACCGAGATGACGGTGGGCCAGCGCGCGCAAGCGCAGGGCACGGACTGGTACATGCAGCGCGCGCCCATGGCGCGCGCGGGACGGGCCGACGAGATCGTGGGCCCGGTTCTATTCCTGGCCTCGGACATGGCCAGCTACGTGAACGGCGTGGTGCTGCCCGTGGACGGCGGCTACCTGGCCGTATAGGGAAACATCATGAATCTGGGCACGGCATTGGTCACGGGTGGGGCAAGCGGCATGGGCCTGGCGATCGTGGAGCGGCTGGCGCACGACGGTTTTCGCGTCGTGCTGGCCGACCGCAACGCGGAGCTGGCCGCAAAAGAGGCGCAGGCGTTGCAGACGCAAGGGCTGGACGTGGAACACCGCGTGGTGGACCTGACGGATGAGGCCGCCACCCGTGCGCTGGCCCGCTCGCTCGCGCCGCTGGCGGCGCTGGTCAACAACGCGGGGCTGTTCGACGAGCGCAAGTTCTTCGAGGTCGACAGCGCCGACTACCGCCGCGCCTTCGACGTCAACCTGCTGGCGGCGGCGACCCTGACGCAGGAAGCGGCGCGCGACATGGCGCCCGGCGCCAAGATCGTCAATATCGCGTCGCGCGCCTACCTTGGCGCGAAGAACCACCCGCACTACGTGGCCTCGAAAGCGGCCCTGGTGGGCTACACGCGCGCCTCGGCCATGGAGCTCGCCGCGCGCGGCATCCTGGTCAACGCCATCGCCCCCGGCCTCATCGACACGCCGCTCTTGCGCAATCTCACGCCCGAACGCCTCGCGGCCCAACTGGCCCTGCAGCCCACCGGCCGCGCGGGCCAGCCGCAAGATATCGCCAATGCCGTGTCCTTCCTGGCCGCGCCGCACATGGACTTCATCACAGGCCAGGTCATCTTCGTGGACGGCGGTAAATCGCTGGGCGGCTCGGGAGCATAGGCAGCATGGAAGGCATCACTTGGAACAAGGAAGTCGACGCGCTGGTCGTCGGCTCGGGCGCGGGCGGCATGGCCGCGGCGCTGACGGCGCGCGAGGAAGGGCTGGACGTGCTGCTGGTGGAGAAGACCGGCCGCGTTGGCGGCTCCACCGCCATCTCCGGCGGCGCGCTGTGGATACCGCTGAACGCGCAGACGGAAGCCGCCGGCCATCCGGACAGCTTCGACAAGGTGTGGACCTATCTGGAACAGACCGTGGGCGCAGCGGCCCCGGACGACATGAAGCGCGCCTACCTGGAGGCCGGCCCGCGCATGATGGACTACCTGGCCTCGCGCGGCATCCTGGACGTGGCCGCACGCACCGCCTCGCCCGATTACTACCCCGATCTGCCCGGCGCCGCGATGGGCGGCCGCTCGCTGGATCCGCTGGAGTTCGACGGCCGCAAGCTGGGCCAGGACTTCCGTACGCTGCGCGATCCACTGAAGGAATTCACGGTGCTGGGCGGCATGATGGTCAACATCACCGACGTGCGCCATCTGCTGCGCGCCACGCGCTCATTCACGGCCTGGCGCCATAGCATGAAGCTGGTGCTGCGCTATGCCGCCGACCGCGCACGCGGTTATCACCGCGGCACCCGCCTGTTGCTGGGCAATGCGCTGGCCGCGCAGCTGTTCCACGGCCTGCTGGCCCGCAGGATCGAATACTGGCTCGACACGCCGGCGCTGGCGCTGCACCGCGATGCCAGCGGCCGTGTGCTGGGCGCCGCCGTCGCGCGCGGCGGCAAGACGCTGAACATCCGTGCGCGGCGCGGCGTGGTGATGGCCACGGGCGGCTTTCCCTGGGATCCGGAGCGCCGCGCGCAGTCCTATCCTCAGCCCACCGGCCTCTGGTCCATGTCGCCGCGGGACAATACGGGCGACGGCATCCGCCTGTCGGAAACCGCCGGCGCCGCGCTCGGCACGGGCCACGCCAGCCCCGCATTCTGGGCGCCGGTATCCGTCCTGGAATCCGCGGACGGCCAGCGCCTGCATTATCCGCACCTGGTGTGGGACCGGGCCAAGCCCGGCCTCATCGCGCTCAACAGCGCCGGCCAGCGCTTCGTCAACGAATCGGCTTCGTACCATGAGTTCGTGCAGGCCATGTACCGCAACAACGGCGCGGCGCCCAGCGTTCCCGCCTTCTTGCTCTGCGACCAGCGCTTCATCGACACCTGGGGCCTGGGTCTGGCGCTGCCTGGCGGGAGACCGCGCCAGCATCTGATCGATGCGGGCTATCTGCTGCAAGGCGCCACCCTGGCGGCGCTGGCGGCCCGGCTGGGCGTGCCATGCGATGCGCTGCAAGCTACCGTGGACCGCTACAACACTCACGCGGCGCAGGGCCGCGACCCGGATTTCGGCAAGGGATCGACCGCCTACAACCGCTACCTGGGCGATCCGGAACACGAACCCAATCCCTGCCTCGCGCCGCTGGGCCCCGGCCCCTATTACGCGGTCAAGGTCTATCCCGGCGACATCGGCACGGCCTGCGGCATCGCCGCCAACCGGGACGCCCAGGCCCTGGACGCCGCAGGCGCGCCGATCCCCGGCCTCTACGTCGCCGGCAACGACATGCAATCCGTGATGGGCGGCGCCTATCCCGGCCCCGGCATCACGCTCGGTCCCGCCTTGACCTTCGGCTGGATCGCTGGACAACATCTGGCGCATGCACAACACTGACGCCTCTCCACCGACAAGGATACCCATGAAAATCTTTTACTCGCCCGCCTCGCCCTTCGTGCGCAAGTGCATGGTCATCGCCCATGAGCTAGGCCTGGCCGACCGCATCGAAAGGCTGCCCAGCGCGGCCGGCCCCGTCGCGCGCGACCAGAGCATCATCCCCAGCAATCCGCTGGGCCAGGTGCCTACCTTCATCACCGACGACGGCCAGGCGCTGTACGACAGCCGCGTGGTCTGCGAATACCTCAACGACCTGGGCGGCGGCGCGCTGTTCCCGGCCGGCAAGGACCGCTGGCAGGTACTGACAGAGCAATCGATGGCCGACGGCATGCTGGGTGCGGCGCTGCTGGCCCGCTATGAAACCGTGCTGCGCCCCGAAGCGCTGCGCTGGGACGGCTGGGTCGAAGGCCAGTTGGGCAAGGTCCGCGACGGCCTCGCGCTGGTGGAGAAGAGTGCCGCCTCGCTGAACGGCCGCCTCGACATCGGCACCATCACCATCGGCTGCGCGCTGGGCTATCTGGATTTCCGCTTCCCCGACCTGGATTGGCGCGCCGGCCACCCGGCCACCGCCGCCTGGTACGAGACCTTCAGCCAACGGCCATCCATGCAGGCCACCAAGCCCTGATCCGGTTTGGGCAGGCGCAGGGCCGGGAGAACCCGCCGGGCTCCCTGGCCATCACCTGCCCTGAGTACGGCGCGGCCCGCGGGCCGCGTCGCTAGGGCCCCTGACCTCGTCAGGGGCCTTTTTTTCGCCACGACCGCCCTCAGCTGTTACAGTGAAATTGCCAGACGGGCCGATCCGCCGGCCTGTCATCAGAAAAAGGGGCCCAGCATGAACGTCGCTGCGATCTCCGCCATCCACCGGGCTGACGCGCCCTACCCCGCGCGCTCCGCCGCGCTGGACGCCACGCGCCCATTCCTTGAAACGCAAGGCATTGCCCATGTCCGGGCCGCCAAGGCCGCGGCTGCGGGCCACGCCGCGCCAACCATCCGCGAACGCGACCACCAGCCGCCCGCGCTGACCGTCATCGGCGCCTCCAATGCGGACGCGCTGCGCGACCTGCACGCGGAATCGCGCATGCGCCGCGCGCTCGAGGCGTTCACCACGCAACCCGACCCGACTGCCCAGCACGCCGGTTCCGCCAACGACCTGGGCACCATCGAAGGCCTGATGCCGCTGCAAGCCTACCGTGTCGCCATGGGCAACCCGCAGGTCCAGGAACTGCAGACCACAGTGGCGATGAAGGCGGCAGGCCTGGGCATCCCCAAGGTCGCCAATATCGGCGCGACCGAGAACGTCACGGACCAGGCGCGCTACCGGCCGGGCCACACACCCTGACCAAAAAAAAACCGCCTGACGCTTTCATCAGGCGGTTTTTCATGCAGGACCGGACGGAGATCAGTGGAAGAATTCCGCAATCATCGTCGCACCCAGGAAGGTACCCGCGTTGGCGGCCAGGGACACCACCACGATCTTCCAGCCCAGCTTGCGGAAGGCAGGCAGGTCCTTGAGGATGGACAGGCCGGCCATGGCCAGGATCACGGTCGTGAACGGCAGGAAATTGACCTTGCCGACCATCGCGATGATCTGGTCCGAGTACGGCAGCACGCCCGGGCAGCCCGCGGTCATGGCGATCAGCGACAGCACGAACACGGCCGGCAGCTTGGGCACCACGCGCAGCACCAGGTCGGCGATCACGACCAGCAGGATGATGATGCCCATGCCCGGCAAGGCGTCGGCGAACGGCACGTTGTAGCCCAGGCGGTTGCCCACCAGCGCGAACAGTCCGCAGATGACGTAAGCGGTCAAGCGGTCGCCGAAGCCCATCTTGGCGCCATGCGCCGGCGTTTCCTGCGCGGCGCCGTCGTCGGCGGCAGCAGCGGTCTCGGCCTTGCCGCGCGAGAAGCGGCCCAGTACGGGCTCCAGCTTGTCGTACAGGAAGATGGTGGTCGGCAGCGAGATGAACAGCGTGAAGTACACGCCCACCACCGTGGTCAGCAGGTTGGCGGCGGCGGCCAGCGCGGCCACCTGGTGCGCGACTTCGGGAGTCTGCTGGGAGGCGATCGCGCCCACGCCGGCAGCCATCATGCTGCCCGAGCCCACGCCGGCGCCCATGGCGAGCGAACGCGGATCGAAGATGTTCAAGCTGGTGATGAAGCCGGCCATCAGCGCCACGAACAACGCGCCGATCACGGTGCCGGTGATGTACTCGGCCATCACGCCGCGGCCTTCGGGCGAGTTCATGCCGTAGCGCTCGCCGATGATGGCCAGGCTGGGCTCGCGGCCCACCGAGAAGGTTGCGCCGATGGCTTCGCGCTTGATGCCCAGCAGCAGGGCCAGCGGCAGGCCGATGGCCATGGTGCCAAAGAAGTGGCCGAACTCCTGGAACACCAGAGCCCAGCCGGCTTCGCGCACCTGCGGCAAGGCGCCGCCCACCATCAGGCCCAGCTTGGCCAGGAAGGGCAGCAGCGCGTATTGCAGGTAACCGCTAATACGGGTCTGCATGGCGGTGTCGATGTTCAGGCCGGCAGGCAGGCGCTGGCCACAGGCGGCGACGATGGCGCCGATGAAGATGGCCCACAGCATCGGCTGCAGAACGATCTTGCCCGGGCCGACGTTGAAGGTGGCGCTGCCGATCGCTTCTGAAATGACGACCACCAGCAAGATGGCGGCGAGCATGCGGATGCGCCCGGATAGCGGCATGGAGGGCGCGGCCAGGCTGGCGCTGGCGTGTGACATCGGATTCCCCTGATGAACGTGAATAATCGTCGTGGCTGCCCGCCGCAACCCCGTCCGACCGGCGCCCCAGAGGAGCATCGCGGCGCGGCGGCGGCGAGGCGCTCGCAGCAGGGCCGATTTTCGCCGGGGGCCCAGCATGCAACCATGACAGGGCTGGCGCATAAACGTTGCGTAAAATGCAACGGAAAGGCTTTTCCAGGGAAAATTTTGCATGATCTTGGGTCATGCAAGGGTAAACCCTAGATTGTATCTGTGGATCTGCCGCCGCACTCCCCCTCGGAGCCCCGCCATGGACGAAAAACTCGACGCCCGCCGCACCCACTACTTCATGCAGGTCATGAGCCGCGGCTCGGTGCGCGGCGCGGCCGAAGTGCTGGACATGGACCCGTCCGCCGTCAGCCGCGCCATCGCCGCGCTGGAACGCGATTGCGGCATCGCCCTGTTCGAACGCCGCGGACGCGGCGTGGTGCCCACGGATGCCGGACATATCCTGGCGCGCTACATCAAGCGCCAGCAGGACATCCAGGAAAGCTTCTTCTCCGAGATCGACAGTCTGCGCAAGGCCGAGCGGGGACACATCGACCTGGTGCTGGGCGAAGGCTTCGTGGAACTGATGTTCGAACGCGTGCTGCCCGGCTACTGGCGCAGCCACCCCGAAGTCACGCTGGACATCGACGTGGCGCGCACCTCCGAGATCGTGCAGCGCATCGTCGACGACCGCGCCTACATAGGGCTGGTGTTCCAGCCGCCCAACGACGCTCGCCTGCGCACCCATTACTCGCGGCCCGAGCCGATCCGCGCCATCGTCCGCGACGACCATCCGCTGACCCGGCTGCGCCGCCCGCTGCTCTTGACCGACCTGGCCGACTATCCCGGCGCATCCATGCAGGAAGGGTTCGGCGTGCGCCAGCATATCCAGGCCGCCGAAATCAGCGAACAGGTCCGGCTGCGCAATGTGCTCACCACTTCGTCCTTCAAGGCGCTGTGGCAGTTCGCCGCCGCCGGCATCGGCTACGCGCTGACGCCGCCCATCGCGGTCACGGCCGACATGCGCGCTCAGCGCCTGGCCAGCCTGCCGCTGGCCAACCCCATCCTCAACCAGGGCAGCCTGCACGTGCTGAGCCGCGCCGGCCGCCACGTCTCGCCCGCCGCGCGCGAACTGCTGGAGCATATCGTGCGCGGCATCGGCGCGCCGGCCGGTTCCATGCCTGATACGGTCGAGTAAGCCAGATCTGCATCTGTTTCCCCAGCGCGCGGCGGCCTACATTGGTGGCATCCGCCACTACGCCAGGAGAGACAACATGCTCAGTTTCTTGCGCACGGTCAAATCCGTGCTGTGGGGATTCTTCGGCGTGCGCCGCGGACGGGGCTACGATGCCGACATCGCCAACAACAAGCCGGCCCCGCTGATTCTGACCGGGCTGCTGATGGCGGCCTGTCTGGTAGTCATCCTGGTGCTGGTAGCGCGTTGGGCTGTAAACGCCGCGTTGTAAATCGGCCGTCCCGCAAGAAGGGCCGTCCCGCCGCCGGGCCGCCCAAGGCGGGACAGCCCCCTCGGGGGCAGCAAGCGCGTGCCAGCGCGCGCAGCGTGGGGGCCCCATTACCTTATTACCAGAATGACTTAGACGGTCGCCGCAGCTGCCTGTTACGGTTATGAACCCCTTTCCCCTGCCGCATTGCGCCAGGCGAGCGCAGGGATTCAGACCGAGAAGACTTCAAGGGCAGTAGACATGTACGTGTATGACCCCGTCGACCAGCAACTCGTTGAGCAGCGTGTGGCGCAGTTCTCCGACCAGACGCGCCGCTTCCTCGATGGCCAACTAACGGAAGATGAATTCCGTGTTTTGCGTCTGCAGAACGGCCTGTACATCCAGCGCCACGCGCCCATGCTGCGCGTCGCCATTCCCTACGGCATCCTGGCGTCGCGCCAATTGCGCACGCTGGCGCACATCGCGCGCAAGTGGGACCGCGGCTACGGCCATTTCAGCACCCGCCAGAACATCCAGTTCAACTGGCCCAAGCTCGAAGACGTGCCAGCCATCCTGGCCGAGCTCGCCACCGTGCAGATGCACGCCATCCAGACCAGCGGCAACTGCATCCGCAACACCACCACCGACCATTTCGCCGGCGTCGCGCCGGACGAGCTGGTGGATCCGCTGGTGTGGTGCGAGATCATCCGCCAGTGGTCCACGCTGCACCCCGAATTCGCCTTCCTGCCGCGCAAGTTCAAGATCGCGGTCAGCGGCGCGGTGCAGGACCGCGCGGCCGTGGGCGTGCACGACATTGGGCTGCAAGCCGTCGAACGCGACGGCAAGCTGGGCTTTCGCGTCTGGATCGGCGGCGGCCTCGGCCGCACGCCCATCGTCGGCAAGCTGATCAACCCCTTCGTCGAATGGCAAGACCTGCTGACCTATCTGCAGGCCGCGCTGCGGGTCTACAACCTGCACGGCCGCCGCGACAACAAGTACAAGGCGCGCATCAAGATCCTGGTGAAGGACCTGACGCCGGAAGTCTACGCGCAGCAGGTGGACGAACAATGGCAGCTCATCAAGGGCGGCCCCGACACCATCACTCAGGAATTCGTCGACACCATCAGGACCCGCTTCGTCTGGCCGAAATATGACGCCGCCGCCGCGCAGGACGTCGACAACACCGCGGCGCTGGCCGCCGCCGATCCGCGCTTCGCGCGCTGGCTGCGCACCAACGTGCATCCGCACAAGGCGGCCGGCTACGCCGCCGTCACCGTATCGCTCAAGCCCACCGGCGTGCCGCCGGGCGACATCACCGCCGACCAGATGGACGCGGTGGCCAACCTGGCCGACGACTACGGCTTCGGCGAGCTGCGCGTCTCTCACGAGCAGAACCTGATCCTGGCCGACGTACGCCGCGCGCGCCTGCATGAACTCTGGACCACGCTGCAGACGCTGAACCTGGCCACGCCCAACATCGGGCTGCTGACCAACATCATCGCCTGTCCGGGCGGGGATTTCTGCGCGCTGGCCAATGCCGTCTCCATCCCCGTGGCCGAAGCCATCCAGCGCCAGTTCGACAACCTCGACTACCTGTTCGAGATCGGCGAGCTGGACCTGAACATCTCGGGCTGCATCAACTCCTGCGGCCACCATCACGTGGGCCACATCGGCATCCTCGGGGTCGATAAGGCCGGCGAGGAGTGGTATCAGGTCACCATCGGCGGGCGCCAGAACGGCGCCGCCAAGCCGCTGCCCGACATCGAATCCACGCGCGGCGGCGGCGCCGCGATCGGCCGCATCATCGGTCCATCGTTCGCACGCGACCAGGTCGCGGGCGTGGTGGACCGCCTGGTCCGCACCTATCTGGGCCTGCGCGACAGCGAAGAGGAACGCTTCATCGACGTGGTGGACCGCGTCGGCATCGATCCCTTCAAGCAGGACGTGTACTCCGATCCCGCCTTCGCCAAACCCGCGCAGCACGCCGAGGCCGCCCATGTCTGAAATCTATCCGCACGACGCCCCCGGCCCCCACCTGATCCGCAACGGCCGGCTGGAAGCCGACGCCTGGCGCGTCTTCACGCCTGAGCCCGAAGTCCCGGCCGAGGGCCAGGTGCCTGGCGACGCGCCGGGCTGGATCGTGCCGCTTTCGGTCTGGAAGACCTCGCGCGCCACGCTGCGCCGCCACCAGCATCCGGTCGCGGTCCAGCTCGACCCGGACGCCGACCTGCGCGACCTGGCCGAAGCCGACGGCACGCTGGATCCCGCCGGCATCGCCTTCATCGCCGTGGACTTTCCGGTCTACACCGACGGCCGCGGCTATTCGCTGGCGCAGCTGCTGCGCACGCGCTACCAGTGGCAGGGCGAATTGCGCGCGGTAGGCGACGTGATGATCGACACCATCCACTACCAGGCGCGCGTCGGCTTCGACAGCTTCCTGGTCAAGCCGGGCCATGATCCCCACAAGGCGCTGGACGCGTTCAAGACCTTCACGGTCCACTATCAAAAAACCTATCGGGTGCCGGCGCCAGCGGCCGCCTAGCCGCCCGGAAACCCCGGCAGCGCCCAGCGCTGCGCCCTGACCTCATCTTGCGCCAACTGGGCGCGGATCAGGTCGGCAATACTGCGCTGGCGTGCCGCCTGCATGCGGCTGATCAGGCTGGACACGCTGACGGCCAGGCGCGGATATCCGCCCGCGTCGCACAGGGCCACGCCCACCCCCAACACGCCGGGCACCGCGGCATTGCCCACCACCGACCAGCCGCGGCCCCGCGTGTTCTCCACCAGGCGCCGCATCTGCGCCACCGTCATGCCGCCATAGGCGCGCAGCGCCTGCTCGTTCTGCGCAATCACCTCTTCCGACTCGTCCGGCGGCAATGCCGCCAATAGCGCCAGCCCGGCCGCCCCCACGCCCAGCGGCTGCCGGTGCCCCACCGTGACCGCCAGCACCTGCACGGGATAGTTGCCCACCTCGCGGTGCAGGCAGAGCGAATCGTTGCCGGCGCGGCAGATGAGGAAAGCGGAATCGCCGCTGACATCGCTGATCTGCCGCAGCACCGGCCGCAGGCCGCGCACCGCCTGCGCATGCGGATCGCCCGCCATCATCACGCCCAGCTCGGCCACGCGCCAGCGCGGCGCCTCGGACTCGCGCAAGGCGTAGCCCTCCTGCACCAGCACATCGAGATAGCGATAGGCCGTGGTCCGCTGCATGCCTGCCGCGCGCGCGATGTCGACCACGTGCATGCCCGCCGCGCCCGCCTGCCGCAGCACGCCCAGCACGCGCAAGCCGCGGCGCAACACGCGCGGTCCCGAGCCTTCGGATTCTGGCTTGTTCAATTTTTGGACAGATTGCGTTGATGAGGCCTCTATCAAAGCCCAATATGAAGTTGGACAGACGCAGAGTTGTCCAAATATTAGACAAACAGGACGGAGACAACAATGAAGATGCAAAGCAAGCGGTGGGCCGCCGCGGCGGCCGCCCTGGGCGCGCTGCTCGCAGCCCCGGCCCTGGCGGCCAAGCCCTATCCCGAGCGTCCCGTGACGCTGGTGGTCGGCTACGCGGCGGGCGGCGCCACCGACATCGTGGCGCGCCTGATGGCGAAGTCCCTGTCGGAAGAGCTGGGCCAGACCATCGTGGTCGAGAACAAGACCGGCGCCAACAGCAACATAGGCGCGGAAATCGTCGCGCGCGCCGCGCCAGACGGCTACACGCTGTATGTGGGTTCCATCGCCAACACCATCAACCGCACGCTGTACAGCCAGCTCAACTATGACTTCGTGAAGGGCTTCGAGCCCGTGGGCCTGCTGGCGACCATTCCGAACATTCTGGTGGTCAATCCCAAGCTGCCGGTCAAGACGGTGCAGGAATACGTGGCCTACGCCAAGAAGAACCCCGGCAAGCTGACCTGCGCCTCGTCCGGCAGCGGCTCGTCCATCCACCTGTCGTGCGAGCTGTTCAAGATGCAGACCGGCACCGACATCCTGCACGTGCCATACCGCGGCAGCGGCCCGGCCGTGGCCGACCTGCTGGGCGGCCAGGTGGATTCCATGTTCGACAACCTGCCCTCGTCGCTGCCGCACGTGCAGGCCGGCAAGCTGCGCGCCATCGGCGTGACCTCGCCGCAGCGCCTGCCCTCCGCGCCCGACACGCCCACGCTGGCCGAATCCGGCCTGCCCGGCTTCGAGGTGGAATCCTGGTTCGGCGTGATGGCGCCGGCCGGCACCCCCAAACCCGTCGTCGAGCGCTTGAACCAGGCCATCAACAAGGCGCTGGCCAGCCCGGCGCTGCAGGCGTCCTACCAGCAGTCCGGCTTCTACGCGCCACAGCAGCCCAACACCCCCGAGACCTACGCCCAGAAGATCGCCAGCGAGATCGACAAATGGGGCAAGGTCGTCAAGAGCGCCAACCTCAAAGCCAACTAGGAACACCAGGATGTACCCGATAGATTTCTTCTTCCGCGCCGCCGAGCAGTATCCGGACCGCATCGCGCTGGACGGCCCCGAAGGCCAGGTCACTTACTCGCAATTGGCCGCCGATACGCGGGCGCTGGCCGCGGCCTTGCAAGAACTGGATCCCGCGCCGCAGACGCGGGTGGCGATCTGCGCCGGCAACTCCGCGCGGCACATCCTGGCGCTGCTGGCCGTGCTGGCCAGCGGCAAGGTGTGGGTACCGCTCAACTACCGCAGCACGGAACGCGAGATCGGACGCATCCTGGACGCCACCGAACCGTCCATCGTGATCGTGGACAGCGTAGGCGCGCCGCTGGCGCCCGCGGCCCAGGCGCCGCAAGACCGCCGCCACATCCATCTGGACGATGCGTCGGCGCCGCTGCCGCTGGACGCACTGCTGGCCCGCTGCGCCGGACGCGATCCGCAACGCCACGCGCTGCCGCGCGACGCCACCCAGGCCATCAAGTTCACCGGCGGCACCACCGGCTTGCCCAAGGGCGTGATGCAGCCGTACCACGCGTGGAACGCGGGCATCATCAACCAGATCGCCAGTTGGGGCCTCACGCAGGAAGACCGCTATGTGGTGGCCGCCCCCATCACGCACGGCACCGGCACCTATCTGTTGCCGGTGCTGGCGCGCGGCGGCGCCCATCTGCTGCTGGACGGCGTGACGCCGGCCAGCATCACCGCCGCCTTCCGCGAACGGGGCGGCACGCTGAGCTTCATGCCGCCCACGCTGATCTACATGATCATGGCGCAGCCCGGCGTCTCGCGCGCCGACTTCCCGCGGCTGCGCAACCTGATCTACGGCGGCGCCCCCATGCCCGTGGAAAAGATCGACCGGGCGCGCGAATTCTTCGGCCCGGTGCTGGGCACCACCTACGGCCAGACCGAGGCGCCGCAGATCGTGACTGCGCTGCGCCCCGCCGACCTCGAAGCGCCGGAGAACCGCGCCTCGGTCGGGCGCGTCACCTGGCTCACCGACATGGCCATCATGGCGCCCGACGGCGCGCTGCTGCCGCGCGGCGAGATCGGCGAGGTCGTGGTGCAAGGCGACCTGGTCATGTCGGGCTACTGGCGCCTGCCCGAAAAGACCGCCGAAACGGTGCTGGACGGCTGGTTGCATACCGGCGACACCGGCCTGATCGATGCGCGCGGCTATCTGTTCCTGAAGGACCGGCTGCGCGACGTGATCATCACAGGCGGCTTCAACATCTACCCAGTGGACGTGGAGAACGCGCTGTCCGCGCATCCCGCCGTCTACGAGTGCTCGGTGTTCGGACTGCCCGACGACAAGTGGGGCGAAGCGGTCCACGCCGCCGTGCAGTTCCATCCCGGCGCACAGGCCAGCGCGGACGAGTTGAAGGCGCACGTGCGCGCCCTGCTCGGCCCCGTGGCCACGCCCAAGCAGTTCCACATCCATGACAGCTTGCCGCGCTCCAGCGTGGGCAAGGTGCTGAAAAATGCCGTGCGCGACGCGGCCCAGAAGGAGACCCCATGAAAACGCCCGAAACCCGCCTCTGCGCACATCACCTCACCGGCATGTCCTACCGCGACGTGGATCTGGTCGAGGACCTGATCGGCAAGAAGACGTTCACCGAAGTCATGATCATGCAGATCCTGGGCCGCGAGGCGCGCCCGGTGGACCTGCGCATCGTCGACGCCGTGCTGGTCACCTTGATGGAGCATGGCCTGACGCCCAGCGCCATCGCCACGCGGCTGATCTACATGAGCGCGCCGGAGAACCTGCAGGGCGCGGTGGCGTCCGGCCTGATGGCGGTGGGCAGCCAGTTCGTCGGCACCATGGAAAATTGTTCGCGCCTGCTCGACCGCATCCGCCAGGCCGATGACGGCCACGCGGAGGCGCTGACGATCGCCCGCGAATTCCGCGCATCGCGCAGCGCCCTGCCCGGCTTCGGCCACCATCTGCACAAGCCCGACGATCCGCGCTCGATCAAGCTGCTGGCGCTGGCCCGGGCCGAACCGGACCTCAAGGGCGACTCGCTCAAGGCGCTGCGCCTGCTGTCGGCCGCGATCGACGAGACCTACGGCAAGCACATCACCATCAACGCCACCGGCGCGGTGGCGGCGCTGCTCAGCGAGATCGGCGTGCCGACCGAACTGATGCGCGGCTTCGCCGTCATCTCGCGCGCGGCCGGCCTGGTGTCGCACGTGGCCGAGGAACAGCAAAGCCCGTCCGGGCGCTATATCTGGGAAACCATCGATCACGCCATTCCCTACGTGGGCAAGGGCAAGACCCACCACGGCGAATAGCCGCCGTGACGGCGCGGTCGCCTGGCGGGCAGAATCGCGTGGAGGACAGGGGGCTGACAGGCATGTAGGCCTGACGCCCCCAAACCGTCAGCCCAGGTTCGGCGCCAAGGTGCGCTTCAGGTCTTCGATGCTGCGGCCGCTGCGGGCGGCGTAGTCCTGCAGCTGGTCTTCGCCGATCACGCCCACGTTGAAATACTGCGACTGCGGGTGGCTGAAGTAGAAGCCGGACACGCTGGAAGCCGGGTACATGGCGTAGCTGTCGGTCAGCATCATGCCGATGTCGGCGCCGTCCAGCACGCGGAACATGTCGGTCTTGATGACGTGTTCCGGGCAGGCCGGGTAGCCTGGCGCAGGGCGGATGCCCACGTATTTCTCGGCGATCATGTCCTCGTTGGACAGGGCCTCGTCGGGCGCATAGCCCCACAGGTCCTGGCGCACGCGGGCATGCAGGCATTCCGCGAAGCCTTCGGCCAGGCGGTCGGCCAGGGACTTCAACATGATGCTGGAGTAATCGTCCAGCGCCTTTTCGAATTCCGCTTCCTTCTTCTCGATGCCCAGGCCCGCCGTGACCGCGAACATGCCGATGTAGTCCAGCTTGCCGCTGGACTTGGGCGCGATGAAGTCGGACAGGGACTTGTTGCTGACGCCCTCGCGCTTTGCGCCCTGCTGGCGCAGGTTGCGGTAGGTGAACAGCACCTCGCTGCGGGTCTCGTCCTTGTAGACCTCGATGTCTTCGTCGTTGATGCTGTTGGCCGGATAGAAGCCCACCACGCCGTTGGCGGTGAGCCAGCGGCCTTCGATGATGCGCTTCATCATGGCCAGGCCGTCGGCGTAGACCTTGCGCGCCTGCTCGCCCACGACCTTGTCGTCCAGGATGGCCGGGAACGGGCCGAACAGGCTCCAGGTCTGGAAGAACGGGCCCCAGTCCACGTATTTGGCGATCTCGGCCAGGTCGTAGCTCTTGAAGGTGCGGCGGCCGATGAACTTGGGACGCGGCGGCGTGTAGTTGTCCCAGTCGATCGCGGGGCGCGAGGCGCGCGCTTCGGCCAGCGGCAGGATGGGCGTGGCCTTGCGGTTGGCGTGGCGGCGGCGCACCTCTTCGTATTCCTCGGCCAGCTCGGCCAGGTACGTTTCAGACTGGTCGGACATCAGGTTGGTCGCCACGCCCACCGAACGGCTGGCGTCCGGCACGTAGATGACCGGGCCTTCGTAGTTGGGCGCGATCTTCACGGCGGTGTGCACGCGGCTGGTGGTGGCGCCGCCTATCATCAGCGGCAGCTTGCGGCTGCGGAAGTACTCGTCGCGCTGCATTTCGCTGGCCACATAGGCCATTTCTTCCAGGCTGGGCGTGATCAGGCCGGACAGGCCGACGATGTCGGCGTTCTCTTCCTTGGCCTTTTCCAGGATCTGGGCGCAGGGCACCATCACGCCCATGTTCACGACTTCGAAGTTATTGCACTGCAGGACCACCGACACGATGTTCTTGCCGATGTCGTGCACGTCGCCCTTGACGGTGGCGATGACGATCTTGCCCTTGGCGCGCACGTCGCCGCCGGCGGCCGCGATCTGGCGCTTTTCTTCCTCGATGAAGGGAATCAGGTGGGCCACGGCCTGCTTCATGACGCGGGCGGATTTCACCACCTGCGGCAGGAACATCTTGCCCTCGCCGAACAGGTCGCCGACCACGTTCATGCCGTCCATCAGCGGGCCTTCGATCACTTCGATGGGGCGGCCGCCGCGGTCGAAGATCTTCTGGCGCACTTCTTCCGTGTCTTCCACGATGAAGGTGGTGATACCGTGCACCAGCGCGTGCGACAGGCGCTTTTCCACTTCAGCGTCGCGCCAGGCCAGGTCTTCTTCCTTCTTGGCGCCCGAACCCTTCACGCTGTCGGCGAACTGCACCAGGCGTTCGGTCGGCGTGCGCTCGTCGTCGGCTTCGGTCTTGCCGACGGGCTCGGCGCGGTCCAGCACCACGTCCTCGACCAGGTCGCGCAGCTTGGGGTCCAGGTCGGCGTACACGCCCAGCTGGCCGGCGTTGACGATGCCCATCGTCATGCCTTCCTTGACGGCGTAATAGAGGAACACCGTGTGGATGGCCTCGCGCATGGGCTCATTGCCGCGGAACGAGAAGCTGACGTTGGACACGCCGCCCGAGATGCGGGCGTGGGGCAGGTTCTCGCGGATCCAGCGCGTGCCTTCGATGAAGTCCACGGCGTAGTGGTTGTGCTCGTCGATGCCGGTGGCGACCGCGAAGACGTTCGGATCGAAGATGATGTCCTCGGGCGGGAAGCCTTCTTCCTCGACCAGGATCTTGTAGGCGCGGCCGCAGATTTCCTTGCGGCGCTCCAGCGTGTCGGCCTGGCCCAGCTCGTCGAAGGCCATCACCACCACGGCCGCGCCATAGCGGCGGCACAGGCGCGCATGGTGGCGGAAGGGCTCCAGCCCTTCCTTCATGGAGATCGAGTTCACCACGGGCTTGCCCTGCACGCACTTCAGGCCTTCTTCGATGACTTCCCACTTGGAGCTGTCGATCATGATCGGCACGCGCGCGATGTCGGGCTCGGAGGCGATCAAGTTGAGGAAGCGGCGCATGCAGGCCACCGAATCCAGCATGGCCTCGTCCATGTTGATGTCGATGATCTGCGCGCCGTTCTCGACCTGCTGGCGGGCCACCGCCAGCGCCTCGTCGTATTTTTCTTCGCGGATCAGGCGGGCGAACATCTTGCTGCCCGTCACGTTGGTGCGTTCGCCGACGTTGACGTACAGCGTGTCTTCGTCGATGTTCAGCGGCTCCAGGCCCGACAGGCGAGTCTTGACCGGAATGTCCGGCACGGCGCGCGGGGTCAACGACATGACCTTGGCCGCGATCTCGCGGATGTGGTCCGGCGTAGTGCCGCAACAGCCGCCCGACATGTTCACCAGCCCGGCGCGGGCGAATTCTTCCAGCAGCGCGGAGGTATCGGCCGGCGTTTCGTCAAAGCCGGTCTCGGCCATGGGGTTGGGCAGGCCGGCGTTGGGATAGACGCAGACGTAGGTATCGCAGATGCGGGCCAGCTCGGCCACGTAGGGCCGCATCAGCGCCGCGCCCAAGGCGCAGTTCAGGCCGATGGTGATGGGGCGCGCGTGGCGTACCGAGTTCCAGAAGGCTTCCACGGTCTGGCCGGACAGGATGCGGCCCGACGCGTCGGTCACCGTGCCCGAGATCATGACCGGCAGGCGCACGCCGCGCGCCTCGAACACTTCCTCGGTGGCGAAGATCGCCGCCTTGGCGTTGAGGGTATCGAAGATGGTTTCGATCAGGACGATGTCGATGCCGCCGTCCAGCAGGCCATTGAGCTGCTCGACATAGGCGACGCGCAGTTCCTCGAAGGTGACGTTGCGGGCGCCCGGATCGTTCACATCCGGCGAGATGGACGCTGTCTTGGGCTGCGGACCCAGCGCGCCGGCCACGAAACGCGGGCGGTCGGGCGTGCTGTAGGCATCACAGGCCTCGCGCGCCAGGCGGGCGGACACCAGGTTCAGTTCGTAGGCCAGTGCCGGCAGCTCGTAATCGCCCTGTGCGATGGTGGTGGCGCCAAAGGTGTTGGTCTCGATGACGTCGGCGCCGGCTTCCAGGTACTGGCGGTGGATCTCGGAGATCACGTCCGGCCGCACCAGCGACAGCAGTTCGTTGTTGCCCTTGACGTCCTTGCCGTGGGCGGCAAAGCGCTCGCCGCGGAAGTCCGCCTCGCCCAGCTTGTAGCGCTGGATCATGGTGCCCATGGCCCCATCCAGGATCAGGATGCGCTTGCCCAGCAGGCGGGCGAATTCGCCGCCGTGGGTATAGGCTTCGGGCGGGTAAGGCAGGCGGGGATACGACACGGGCAGGTCCGGATGGAGTTGGCGACAGCGACGCTATGTGGCGAAAAAGCGAAAAACGCCGCAAAAACAAGCCCTGATCGTAACAAAATGGGCCTGTTCGCGCCTCCGGGTGATACAGTTTCGGCCCCGAACCGGTGCTTTCGGCGTACGGGCCAGGCAAGAACGCAACACTTGCCGGCCGCGCGCGAAAGGTAAACGGGAAACAGGAAGAACCTCCCAGGACTGCGGCCCCACAAGGCGCCGGCAACCCTGGCTCCAGCCTGTGCTGCCCCCGCAACGGTCCCCATGCGCGCGACGCGCCCATGGCAGCCCGATACCGGCCAGTTCGATCGCAAGGAAGTCCATGCAATACCGCCAGGCCCTCACCGGCCCGCTGCGGCGTGGGCGTCCTCCCCATCGTGTATGGCCTGCGGGGTCGCGGGTCGCATCGAGGTTACGTAGATGAAAATCCGCTCCATCCGGCGCTATGCCGGCGCCCTGCTCTGCTCCGCCCCGGCCGTCGCCGCCGCCCAGCAAACCGCCTCCACCACTCCCCAGCTCGACGCCGTCACCGTCACTGCCCAGCGCGTGCCGACCGACGGCCGTACGCTGCCGGTGTCGATCTCGGTCATCACCGCCGAAGACATCGCCGCAGCGAGCGCCCGCACCATGCAGGACGTGCTGTCGACCCAGGCCGGCATCCACCTGATCAACACCAGCAGCTCCAGCGACAACTCCATCGTCGACCTGCGCGGCTTCGGCATCACCGGCGCCAGCAACACGCTGATCCTGATCGACGGCGTCAAGCAAAACACCAACGACCTGTCGGCGCCCAGCCTGGGCGTGGTGCCGCTGGACCAGGTCGAACGCATTGAAATCGTGCGCGGCAGCGGCTCGGTGCAATACGGCGGCGGCACCACCGGCGGTGTGATCAACATCATCACGCGTTCGGATTTCGCCAAGGAGCCGGTCACCGCCCGCGCCACCGCCACCTTCGGCAGCTACGGCCTGCGCCAGTACGACGCCGCCGTGGCGCTGAACAATGAGAAGGTCGGCGTCGACGCCTATATGCAGTCGCTGCACAGCGACGGCTACCGCGACCACAGCGGCGAGCGCCGCGAAGGCGGCGGCGGCGGCATCACCTTCCGCCATGACGACGGCTCGATCCGCCTGTATGGCCGCACCACCACGCAGAAGCTGGAACTGCCCGGCCCGCGCACGATCAATCCGACCACCGGCCTGAACGAATACCAGGACGACCCGCGCGGCTCGAAGAACGACATCGACTTCGTCAAGACCACCACCACCACCTTCGGCCTGCAGCTTGAGCAGGCGATAGGCGCCGGCACCCTGTACGCCGACCTGTCGACCCGCGAGAAGAAGCTGGACGGCCTGACGTACGACGGCTTCGGCGACATCCAGCGCGATCAGAAGCTGGAAGAGAACATCGCCAGCGTGCGCTACCGCCTGCCGATCAACGGCGGCCACAGCATCGTCTTCGGCGCCGACGGGCAAGAGGCCAAGACCACCGCCAACCAGAACGCCTATTACGACTTCCAGCCGTCGAAGTGGCAGTCGCGCCAGCACCAGTACGGCCTGTTCGCCGAGGGCCAGGTGCGCGCTACCGACAGCACCTACGTGACGGCCGGCGTGCGCCGCCAGTACGCATCCGACGACCTGGACGTGATCTCCGGCTCGGGCACGGCGTCGGATCGCAGCAACCACCTGACCGCCTGGCAGTTGGGCGTGCGCCAGGACCTGCCCGCCGGCTTCGGCGTGTACGGCAAGGTCGGCCGCAGCTTCCGCCTGCCCAATGCAGACGAACTGCTGTCGGTGCAGAACCCGCTGGCGCCGCAGACGTCGACCGACAAGGAAATCGGCGTGACCTGGCAGTCGGCCAGCAGCAGCGCCCGCCTGTCGTACTTCCGCTACGACCTGACCAACGAGATCCAGTACAACCCGCTGGCCGATGGCATCTGGGGCCCGGGCACCGGCGCCAACACCAACCTGGACCCGACCCGCCGCCAAGGCATCGAACTGGAAGGCCACACCGCGATTTCCAGCAGCGTCTCGCTGGACGCGAACCTGACCTGGATGGAAGCGCAGTTCCGCTCCGGCACCTACGCCGGCGTGGACTTGGCGGGCAAGACCGTGCCGCTGGCGCCCAAGTGGCTGGCGAACGCCGGCGTGACCTGGCGCCCCACCGATGCGTTCCTGTGGAACGTCACGGCGCAATACGTGGGCAAGTCGCGCATGGACAACGACCAGGCCAACCAGTTCGCCAAGGAACTGGACGCCTACGTGCTGTTCAACACCAAGGTGGCCTACAAGTTCACGCGCAACATCGAAGGCGCCATCGGCGTGAACAACATCTTCGACCGCCAGTACGCCACCTACGGCATCCGCGGCGGCAACGCGTCCTTCGAGATGCTGGGCCCCGTCGCCAACTACAGCCTGTACCCCGCGCCGGGCCGCAACTTCTACGCGTCGCTCACGCTGCGCTATTGAACGCGGACATCCGATATAGTCGGCGTTCCCCACTGGCTATATCGGCTTCCTGCATGACCCACGCAAGCGCCCGCTCTCGCATCGTTCCGGGGCTGTTCCTGGCCCTGAGTACGCTGCTGTGCGCGGTCGGCGCCACGGCCGGCCAAGCTGCGGCGCAGACCGCTGCAGGTTCCGCGGCAAGTCCGGCGACGGCTTCCGGGCCTGCCTCTGCCACGGCCGCGGCCATCCAGGTCCGCGACGACCAGGGCCGGGCGGTCTCGCTGACCGCTCCTGCCCGGCACGCCGTCACCCTGGCGCCGCACGCGACCGAACTCGTTTTTGCGGCAGGCGCAGGCGACCGCATCGCCGCCACCATCCGCGGCAGCGACTATCCGCCCGCCGCCCGCCAGTTGCCCGTGATCGGCGACGGCACCCAGCCCGATCCCGAACGCGTGGCGGCCGTGCGCCCGGACCTGCTGATCGCCTGGCAACCCGCCGCCGCCGCGCCGCTGGCGCGCGTGATGGACAAGCTGGGCGTGCCGGTGTTCTACAGCGATCCACAGACCCTGGCCGCCATCCCCGACGCGGTCGAACGCATGGGCACGCTGTTCGGCACCGAGGCGCAGGCGCGGCCCGCGGCCCAGGCCCTGCGCGCGCGCCTGGACGCCCTGGCCGCGCGCTATGCCGGCCGCCGCCCCGTGCGCGTGTTCGTGCAGGCGGGACTGGATCCCATCTACACCTTGAACAACAGCAGCATCGTCAGCGATGCCCTGCGCGTCTGCGGCGGCGTCAACGTCTTCGGCCAGGCGCCCGTGGTAGCGCCCCAGGTCACGCTGGAAAGCGTGCTGGCGGCGCGGCCCGAGGCGGTGCTGGCCGGCATCTCCCGCCCGCAGGACGCCGCCCGCAACCTGGCCGCCTGGCAGGCGCTGGGGCTGCCCGCGGCCCGACTGGGCCATGTGTACGGCGTCGACGCCGACGCCCTGTACCGCCCGGGTCCGCGCCTGATCGACGCCGCCGAGACGATCTGCGCCGACCTGGACCGGTTGCGCTGATCTTGGTCCGCGCACGCCACGATCTTCAAATAGTGGAACGCCGCATTTCAACGGACGCCTCTGCCGTGCGGCGTCGTGCTTTATCATTCGAGCAACGAATCGCCAGTCCCCGCGGGCCTCGCATCGTGCGCACCCGCCCTTTGAACCTCCGCCATGACCACTCAAGACACTCTCACCATCGCCGGCCGCGCCTACTCGTCGCGCCTGCTCGTCGGCACCGGCAAGTACAAGGACTTTGAACAGACCCGCGCGGCGCTGGATGCCAGCGGCACCGAAATCGTCACGGTCGCCATCCGCCGCACCAATATCGGCCAGAACCCCGGCGAACCGAACCTGCTGGACTACGTCCCGCCGTCGAAATTCACGCTGCTGCCCAATACCGCCGGTTGCTATAGCGCCGACGACGCCGTGCGCACGCTGCGCCTGGCGCGCGAACTGCTGGACGGCCACGACCTGGTGAAACTGGAAGTGCTGGGCGACCCGCAGACCCTGTTCCCCAACATGCCCGAAACCCTCAAGGCCACCAAGACCCTGGTGGACGACGGCTTCAAGGTCATGGTGTATTGCACCGACGATCCCATCCAGTGCCGCATGCTGGAAGACCTGGGCGCGGTGGCCGTGATGCCGCTGGCCTCGCTGATCGGCTCGGGCATGGGCATCCTCAACCCCTGGAACCTGCGCCTCATCATCGACCAGGCCCGCGTGCCCATCGTGGTGGACGCCGGCGTGGGCACCGCGTCGGACGCGGCCATCGCCATGGAACTGGGCTGCGACGCCGTCCTGATGAACACCGCCATCGCCGGCGCGCGCGATCCCATCCTGATGGCCAGCGCCATGAAGAAGGGCGTGGAAGCCGGCCGCGAGGCCTTCCTGGCCGGCCGCATGCCCAAGAAGCTGTACAGCGGCGCCCCCAGCTCGCCCACCGAAGGGCTGATTACCGCCGGCGCCCCCAAATGAGCAGCCGCCAGCAGGCCGCCAGCGGCCGTCCCATCCCCAACGCGCTGACCATCGCCGGCGTCGACCCGTCCGGCGGCGCCGGCATCCTGGCCGACGTCAAGGCCATGAGCGCGCTGGGCGCCTACGGCTGCGCGGTGATCGCGGCGCTGACGGCGCAGAACACCCAGGGCGTCACCGGCATTTCGGCGGTCCAGCCCGCCTTTGTCGGCCAGCAGATCGACACGCTGTTCGCGGACGTGCGCATCGACGCGGTCAAGATCGGCATGCTGGGCCAGCAGCCGGTGATCCAGGTGGTGGCCGAGAAGCTCGCCAAATGGACCCCGGCCCATGTGGTGCTGGACCCGGTCATGGTGGCCAAGAGCGGCGACCTGCTGCTGGAGCGCGACGCCGTGGGCGCCATGCGCGAGGCCTTGCTGCCCCAGGCCACCCTGCTCACGCCCAATCTGCCCGAGGCCGGCGTGCTGCTGGAAGAGCGCCCGGTGGAAACGGTCAAGGAAATGCGGCGCGTGGCCGAGCGCCTGCGCAACAAGCTGGCGCACTCGGGCGAACGCTGGGTGCTGGTCAAGGGCGGCCACCTGCCCGGCAGCGAGACCATCGACCTGCTGCACGACGGCGACCGCATGATCGAATTGCCCGGCCACCGCATCGAAACCGTCAACACCCACGGCACCGGCTGCACCTTGTCGGCGGCGCTGGCCGCGCTGCTGCCGCAAACCGGGGACGTGCCCGAGGCCGCGCGCCGCGCCAAGGCCTACCTGACGGAAGCCATCCGCCACGCCGAGCGCCTGTCGGTGGGCTCCGGCCACGGCCCGGTGCACCACTTCCACGCCTGGTGGTAGGCGCGGGCAGCGCCTGAAACATCTGTCGGCGGGGCGCGGCGTCACAGGACGCTACGAATCGGTACAATGGTCTGTTGATTCCTCTGTTTTTTCTGACCGTCATGAACGCTTCGACCCTGCCCGACGTAGAACAAGCCCGCTTCAACATGGTGGAACAGCAGATCCGCCCCTGGGATGTTCTGGACGCCAACGTGCTGCAAGCGCTGTTCGATGTGCGCCGCGAACAATTCGTTCCGCCGGCCCTGCGCGCGCTGGCGTTTTCCGACCTGGAACTGCCGCTTGAGATCAACGCGGTCAACACCCGCCAGAACATGCTGGCGCCCAAGGTGGAAGCCCGCCTGGCGCAAGAGCTGCTGCTGACCAAGTCCGACTGTGTGCTGGAAATCGGCACCGGCTCCGGCTACCAGGCCGCGCTGCTGGGCTACCTGGCGCAGCAGGTCACCTCGGTCGAGATCGACAGCCGCCTGGTGACGTTCGCGCAGCAGAACCTGCAGATGAGCAACGTCACCAACGTCAAGGTCGAAACCGGCGATGCCCGCAACGGCTGGGGCTCCACCGAATACGACGCCATTCTCGTCACGGGTTCCGTGCCGACCGTCCCCGACGCGCTGAAGTACCAGCTGCGCGTGGGCGGCCGCCTGGTCGTGGTCGTGGGCCAGGCCCCCGTCATGACCGCCTGTCGCATCACCCGCACCACTGCGGCCAGCTTCGAAACCGTGAACCTGTTCGAAACCGTCATCAAGCCGCTGCGCGGCGTCGCGGTCTCGCAGTTCAAGTTCTGATCCCCAACCCCGCAGCCGGGCGCCTGCCCCTCTGACGGGGCAGCGGCGCCCCGGGCGACCCGGCGTATCGTTGATCATCATGCGTGTCCGATTGCTAACGGCTTTACTGGTTTTTACCTGCGCCGCGAGCGTCGGCCCATCGCTTGTCCGCGCGCAGAACCTGATCCAGATCTGGCAATCGGCGCTGGGCAATGACCCGATCTACGCCGCCGCGCGCGCCAACTACCGCGCCGGCCTGGAAAAAGAACCCCAGGCCCGTTCCCTGCTCCTGCCCCTGATCTCCGCCGAAGCCGGCGGCGCCTACCAGGAAACCCGCAGCACCCGCGGCCTGGGCGTGGCCTACAGCGGCGGCCGCGGCGTCTGGGACCTGTCCCTGACCCAGCCGCTGTTCGACTGGGGCCGCTGGCAGAACTTCGAACAATCCAAGCTGATCGTCGCCGACGTCGAAGTGCAACTGCAGCAGGCCTACCAGGACCTGCTGCTGCGCGTGGCCGACGCCTATTTCAATGTGCTCTATGCCCAGGACACGCTGACCGCCACCGAAGCCGAAAAGGCCGCCGTGGCCGGGCAGCTGGAGTCCGCCAAGCGCAACTTTGAACTCGGCAACGCCACCATCACCGACACCTACGAGGCGCAGTCGCGCTACGACCTGGTGGTGGCGCAGGAACTGCGCCTGCAGAACGACCTGGAAGTCCGCCGCGACGAATTGGCCAAGATCATCGGCACGGCGCCGGGCGCGCTGGCCGAACTGCCCTACGGCGTGCAGCTGCCGGCGCCGCAGCCCGCCCGCGTGGCCGACTGGAGCAACCAGGCCGAGGCTTCCAGCCTGGACGTGCTGCGCGCGCAACTCTTGACCCGCATCGCCGGCCGCGAGATCCAGATCGCCAAGAGCGGCCATTACCCCACCCTGAACCTGCGCGCCAGCAGCGGCAGCGCCAGCGACGCCGTCATGCGCAATGCCGCGCCGGGCAAGCCGATAGACAGCACGATCGGAGTGGTGCTGTCGATTCCGCTGTACTCCGGCGGCGGCGTCTCGTCGCAAGTGACCGAAAAGGTCCAGCTGGAGCAAAAGGCTCGCCACGACTACGAGGCGGCGCGCCGCCAGGCCGTCCAGTCCGCGCGCCAGTACTACACCGGCGTGACCAGCGGGCTGGCCCGGATCCAGGCCCTGGAGGCCGGCGAAAAATCCAGCCGCGCCGCGGTCGAGGCCAATCGCACCGGCTATGAGGTCGGGGTGCGTATCAACCTGGACGTGCTCAACGCCCAGCAGCAGCTTTACGCCACCCAGCGCGACCTGGCCCTGGCGCGCTACAGCACCGTGCTCACCAGCCTGCGTCTGAAGGCCACCAGCGGCATCCTGGCCGAAACGGACCTGGAAGCGATCAACCGCTTGCTGCGCGAGCCGCGCTGACCCCGCTGCGGGGGCCTGCGGTTACTGGCTCTGGATTTTCTTCACGAGCGCCGTGGTCGAGCGCTCGAACTCGAACGGAATCGCCACCGCGCGGCCGCCCCAGGACTTGACCAGGGCGGTCTCGGGCAGCTTTTCCATGTCGTAGTCGCCGCCCTTGACGATCAGGTCGGGCTTGAGCTGGCCGATCAGAGCCTCGGGCGTGTCTTCATGAAAAGACGTGACCACGGTCACGCAGCCCAGCGCGGCCAACAAGGCGGCGCGGTCTTCCATGCGGTTCAGCGGGCGCTCGGCGCCCTTGCCCAGACGGCGCACCGACTCGTCGGTGTTGACCGCCACCACCAGGGTCGCGCCCAGCTGGGCGGCCTGGTCGAGGTAGGTCGCGTGGCCCCGGTGCAGGATGTCGAAGACGCCGTTGGTGAACACCAGCGGCCGCGGCAAGCGGCCGGCGGCGACGGCGGCGACGCATTCGTCGCGGGACAGGACCTTGGATTCGAAACGGGCGGCAGGCATGCGGCGATTGTATCGCCCCGCCTCAGGCGCCGCCCAGGATGATCTGCTTTTCCTTGGGCACGATCAGGGCCGTCATTTCCTTGCGGTAGCGGTTCAGGTCCTTCACCGTTTCGAAGCTGCGGTCCATCAGCTTGGACAGGATGTGCAGGATGCGCGTGGCGACCTTCTGCTCCCACTCGCCGTCAAAGCGGATCTGCGTGTCCAGCCAGTGCTCCAGCCAACCCGGTTCCGGCAGGCGCGACTGCACCGTGTCGTTGGGGAACAGGTCCTTGTTCACATGCAGGTTGGTCGGGTGCAGGGCCTGCTGCGTACGGCCGGCCGAGGCCATCAGCACACCGATCTTGGAGAACGCCAGGCGGGCCTGCTCGCTGGTGTCCTGGCCGCGGTCGTGCAGGGCGCGGCGCATGTATTGCAGGTAGGCGCCAGCGTGGCGGGCCTCGTCCTGGGCCACTGTCTTGTAGATGGCCTTGATGACCGGCTCCGTGTGCCATTCAGCGGCGCGGCGGTACCAGTGGTTCAGGCGGACCTCGCCGCAAAAGTGCAGCATCAGGGTTTCAAGTTCGGGCGCGGCATCGAACTCGAAGCGCACGTTGTGCAGTTCTTCCTCGGTGGGCACCAGGTCCGGGCAAAAGCGGCGCAGGTATTCGATCAGCACCAGCGAATGCTTCTGCTCTTCAAAGAACCACACCGACATGAACGCGCAGAAATCGCTGTCGCCACGATTGTCGCGCAGGAACATTTCGGTGGCCGGCAAGGCTGCCCATTCCGTGATGGCATTCATCTTGATCGTGTGGGCTTGCTCGTCCGAGAGCTTGCTGCGATCGAAATCACCCCAGGGTATGTCATGCGCCATGTTCCAGCGCACAGCTTCCATGGTCTTGAAGAGTTCAGGATAAAGCATGGTCTGCCCTTGTATTCGTCCCGCTAGTGGGGCTATAGATATAGAAATTAATGAATGGCGCGCGCCTTGCCGGCGAGGGCGCTGCATTCATCCACCGCAGCGCTATTTTTCGCCGTATACCGCGAAGCTATGATGACCGTTTCATGAATGAAACATGACAGATGCCGTCTAGATCATCGCGCCGCCTATCGGGTCAAGGCCCATAACGCGACCCCGATGGCGACCGCCGCCACCCCAACCAGCGCTGCAACCAGCCGGTTGTTCTGTTCCTGCGCCCGCCGCAATTGGATCATCTCGGCCAGCAAGGCGGGCGAGACATTCGGACGGCTCAGGTGGTCATGGACCAGCCTGGGCAAAGCGGGCAGCATTTGCGACCACTGCGCGGCTTCTTTTTCCAGGCTCTGCCGCAGCCCCTTGAATCCGACACGCTGACGCATCCAGCGTTCCAGATAGGGCTTGGCGGTCTTCCAGAGATCCAGGTTGGGATCGAGCTGGCGGCCCAATCCCTCGACGTTCAGCAAGGTCTTCTGCAACAGGACCAGCTGCGGCTGGATCTCCACATTGAACCGGCGCGAGGTCTGGAACAAGCGCAGCAGCACCTGCCCCAGTGAGATCTCCGACAACGGCCGGTCAAAGTAAGGTTCGCAGACGGCGCGCACCGCGCCCTCCAGCTCTTCTTCGCGCGTATCGGGCGGCACCCAGCCCGATTCGATGTGCAACTGCGCCACGCGACGATAGTCGCGGTGGAAGAAGGCCAGGAAGTTCTGCGCCAGGTAATTCTTGTCGAACTCGGACAGCGAGCCGACGATGCCGAAGTCCAGGGCGATATAGCTGCCCAGCGTATCCGGGCGATCCGACACGTAGATGTTGCCCGGGTGCATGTCGGCGTGGAAAAAGCCGTCGGTGAAGACCTGCGTGAAGAAGATCTCCACGCCGGTGCGCGCCAGCGTCGGGATGTCGATGCCGGCCTGGCGCATGCGCTCCACCTGGCCCACCGGCATGCCGTACATGCGCTGCATGGTGAACACGGTGGATGCGGTGTATTCCCAGATCACCTCAGGCACGATCAGCATGTCGCCGCGGCCGGACTCGGGGCCGAAGTTACGGCGCAGCTGGCTGCAATTGGAGGCTTCGCGCACCAGGTCCAGCTCGTCGTGCAAGTACTTGTCGAACTCGGCCACCACTTCGCGCGGCTTCAGACGGCGGCCGTCGGCGCCCAGGCGCTCGATGATGCGCGCCACCACCTTCAGCAGCGACAGGTCTTTCTCGATGATGCTGAGCATGCCCGGACGCAGCACCTTGACCGCGACCTCGCGGCCGTCGTGCAGCACGGCGAAGTGCACCTGGGCAATCGAGGCCGAGGCCACCGGGTCCACTTCGAACTGGGCGAACAGCTTCTCGGGCGGCGCACCCAGCGCCGTTTCGATGCAGGCAGCGGCCTGGGCCGAGGGGAACGGCGGCACGCGGTCCTGCAGCAAGGCCAGTTCGTCGGCGATGTCGGCGGGGATCAGGTCGCGGCGGGTGGACAGCACCTGCCCGAACTTGACGAAGATCGGACCCAGCGATTCCAGCGCCAGGCGCAGCCTCAAGCCCCGCGGCTTGCGCGGACGCGTGCCCAGGCGGATGACGCGCAGGAGGCAGGTGGCCAGCGGATGGTTCAGGCTGGAGAGCACCAACTCGTCCAGGCCGTAGCGCAGCGAAACCAGGATGATGCGGAAGAGGCGCAGCAGGGGAAACATGTATCAGACGCCCCGCTTTGCGCTGGCGGATGCCAGACGGGTTTGCAGCGCGGCGGCCGAGCGGGCCAGCGCGTCGGCGCGGGCATTCAGTTCGGCCAGGTCCAGGCGCCATTGCTCCAGCGCGGGGCGGCTTGCCAGCATGCCGCTTTCCTCGGACAGGTATTCCGACACGTTCTCGGCCAGGCGCAGGCCGGCCGTGCGCGCGCCGCCCGCCGCGGCGCGGGCGCCGCCCACCAGGCGCAACGCGGCAATGTCGCCCACCACCCGGGCCAGCGCGTCTTCCGGATCCCAGCGCAGTTGCTTGGACAGGTCCGCCACCACTTGCGCCAGCGCCGCGTCGCCCGAAATATGGGTCGCCTCGGCGAAGTCGGGCGTCTCGCGGTCCGCGCCCAGGCGCGGCAGCGGCAGCTTTTCAGGCGCGACCGTCAGGGTCACGTCGGGCACCACGGCCGCATCGGCCTGGGCCGCCAGGCCTTCGCTGTCTATGGTCAGGCCCAGGCTGAAGCCGCCCAGCGCAAAACGCACGGTCTTGCCGGCGTGCCGGGCGAGGCGCTCGCGCGCCCAGTCCTCGCGCCGCAACAGGGCGTTGAGCGCGCTTACAGCCAGTCGCGAGGGGGTGGGCAGGAACGGAAAAGGCAGCATGACGGTCTGCAACGGCCCCGGTTGCCGGGGTTGCCGAAGTTAATGGGTAAATCGGGAGTGTAACGGGTTGGATGAATGGGTGTTTTGCGCAAGCACATGGAAAAACCGGCCCTTTAAGGGCCGGTTCAAACAGATGCCTTGCGGCATCCGCAACGGAGGCGGGATTCGGACCCGGCCGGCCAGGCTCAGCTGGCGAGATCCACCGGGATCTGCTGGATGCCGGCCAGCAGCCAGCCGCCATTGGCAGGCTTGAACAGATTCCACACTTCCTCGAAGCGGAAGGCCTCGGCGCCCGGGGCTTCGCGCAGCATGCCGGAGAAGCGCACGCTGGCCAGGTGGCCGTCGGAAACGGTTTCGATGCCCAGCATTTCGGCGTTCAGCAAGACCACTTCGGTCTTGTTGGGCGCCGCGCCGCGCTCGGCCAGCTGCGGCTTGAGCTCGGTGATCAGGTCGTCGGTCAGGAACTCGCGCAGGCCATCGGTGCTGCCGCTGTCCCACACGGCCTGGATGCGCACGAACTGATCCTTGGCCTGCTTCAGGAAGTTGGGCGTGTCGAAATCACCCGGCACGAACCAGTTGTTGTCGTCGCCCGCCTTGGGCATCGCGGCCGGGGCAGCGGCGGCGACCGGAGCGGCGACCGCTGCCGCAGCGGCAGGAGCCGCCGGCTTCAGCGATTCGCGCCACATCGGCTGCTGTTGCTGGCCCGGGGTGTTGTTGGACCCGTTGAACGCGCCCTGCGTGGCGGTGCGCGGACCGGCGCCGCGCAGGCGGCGGATGATGAACATGACGGCGAACACGACGGCGGCGATCAGCAGCGCGGAGCCGAGGAATTCGGCGAAGGCGCCCGACAGGCCCATGCTGGACAGCAAGGCGGCGATACCCAGGCCAGCGGCGATGCCGGCGATGGGGCCGAGCCAGCGCGAAGCGCCGCTCTTGGCGGCAGCGCCCGCGGCGCCGGCCGTGGCCGCGCCGGCGGCTGCCGGGGCGGCGGTGGCGCCAGCCGTGTTGTTGGCGGCGGCCGGCGGCGTGGTCGCCTGGCGCTGCTGGGTCACGTTGGAGGATTGGCGGCCGACGCTGCTGCCGCCGCCGGCACGGCGGGCTTCGGCGTCAAACGACGCCGTCACCAGTGCCGCGCCAGAGATGGCGATCAGCGCCGCGGCGACAAACCGCGAAAGACAGAATTTGGACATAGGTTTGCTCCCTCGTACTCGCGCCCCTGCCGCCCCGTAGCAGCAGGAAGTCCCACGGACCGCGGGACCTTAGTCGCGACTTTTCTTACATTAATCTGAATACCGTAAGAATAACGGACAAGACGCCGCCCCACAAGTTCCCGCAGGCACGGTGAAAATATCCAGATTGCCGGCGCGGATCAGCCCAGTTTCACGCCTTCGTGCAGGGCGGCGATGCCGGCGGTCAGGTTGAAGTACTGCACCCGGTCCAGCCCGGCCGTGCGCAGCATGTCGGCCAGGGTTTCCTGGTCGGGGTGCATGCGGATGGATTCCGCCAGGTAGCGGTAGCTGGCCTCGTCCTTGGCGACCTTCTTGCCCAGCCAGGGCAGCACATTGAAGGAATACCAGTCGTAAGCCGGCGCCAGAGGCTTGGCCACGCGCGAGAATTCCAGCACCAGCAGCTTGCCGCCCGGCTTCAGCACCCGGGTCATTTCGGCCAGGGCGCGGTCCTTGTGGGTCATGTTGCGCAGGCCGAAGGCCACGCTGACGCGGTCGAAATGGCCCGTGGGGAACGGCAGGCGCTCGGCGTCGCACACCGCGGTGGGGACCAGCAGACCGGCGTCCGTCAGGCGGTCGCGGCCCACCCGCAGCATGGAGTCGTTGATGTCGGTGAGCCAGACCTCGCCCGTGGGGCCGGCGCGCTTGGCGAAGGCTTTGGCCAAATCGCCCGTGCCGCCGGCGATGTCCAGCACTTTCATGCCCGGACGGATGGCGGCGCGGCCGATGGTGAAGGCTTTCCAGACACGGTGCAGCCCGGCCGACATGAAATCATTCATGACGTCGTAGCGCTGCGCGACCGAATGGAACACTTCGGCGACTTTGCGGGCCTTTTCGCCTTCCGGCACGGTCTGGAAGCCGAAATGGGTGGATTGCGAGGCGGAATCCGCGGAATGTTGCGATTCGGAGGGGTTTTGCATGGTGAATTCCCGATATATCGTTCAATGGTAGCCTATCGGGCTCCCTGCGGAGGCCGGCGGACGCGGACTATGGCGCCCGGCGGTCACATACCTGAAATATTGCGGCCATACTATCGCAATGTTCGCGCCGCGCCGGCGCTTAGAAGTGTGCCCAATCCGCCATGTCCAGCACCATCCTCGTCGTCGAAGACGAACCCGCCATCCAGGAACTGATCGCCGTCAACCTGTCCTTCGCCGGACACAAGGTGCTGCGCGCCTTCGACGCCGACCAGGCCCAGACCCTGATCCGCGCCGAGCTGCCCGACCTGATCCTGCTGGATTGGATGCTGCCCGGCACCTCCGGCCTGGCCATGGCGCGCAAGCTGCGCAACGACGAGCGCACCCGCGCCGTCCCGGTCATCATGCTGACCGCCAAGGGCTCCGAGCAGGACAAGGTCGACGGCCTGGAAGCTGGCGCCGACGACTACATCACCAAGCCGTTTTCGCCCAAGGAACTGATGGCGCGCATCAAGGCGGTGCTGCGCCGCCGCGCGCCCCAGCTGACCGACGACGTGATCGACGTGGGCGGCCTGAAGCTGGATCCGGTGACGCATCGCCTGTCCGGCAACAGCCAGTCGCTGCAGATCGGCCCCACCGAATTCCGCCTGCTGCATTTCTTCATGACCCACCCCGAACGCGTGTTCTCGCGCTCGCAGCTGCTGGACCAGGTCTGGGGCGACCACGTCTTCGTGGAAGAGCGCACGGTCGACGTGCACATCCGCCGCCTGCGCAAGGCGCTGGAACCCAGCGGCCACGACGCGCACGTGGAAACGGTCCGCGGCAGCGGCTACCGGTTTACGGCCCAGCTCCCGACGCGGTAAAACTCCCGCACGATGATCTGGCTGCGCACTCTTTTCCTGGTCGCCCTGTGGGCGGTCGCCGCATTATTGGCTCAATGGCTCATAGGAGACCCGGCGGGCTGGATATTGTTCTCCGTCGCGCTGGCCGCCATGCTGCTCTGGCGCAGCTGGCGCCTGCACCTGGTGTCCCACTGGGCCAACCACCCGGACACCTCGCCGCCCGCGTCGGTCGGTCCCTGGGACGACATCCTCGCCCCGCTGTACCGCTACACCCGCGCCCGCGCCCGTGAACTGAACGAAACCCAGAACACCATGCAGGGCATGCTGGCTGCCGCGCAAGCGCTGCCGGACGGCGCGGTGACCCTGAACGAGGATTTCCAGATCGACTGGTGCAACCGCATGGCGCGCCAGCATCTGGGCCTGCGCCTGCCGGCCGACCGCGGCCACAACCTGCTGAACCTGCTGCGCGCGCCCGAATTCGTGGAGTACGCGCACCGCCCGTCCTGGCCCGATCCCATCCTGGTGCGCCTGGGCCAACAGGGCCAGGAGCGGCTGATGATGATGCAGCTGACCGCCTACGCCAGCAATCAGCGTCTGCTGATCACGCGCGACGTGACCCAGATCGAACGCCTGGAGACCACCCGCCGCGACTTCGTGGCTAACGTCTCGCATGAACTGCGCACGCCGCTGACGGTGCTGGCGGGCTTTCTGGAAACGCTGCGCGACATGCCCGCCGACGCCCTGCCCGCCGAACAGCGCGAGCAATACATCGACATGATGCACGAGCAGGCCCAGCGCATGCAGGCCATTGTCGAAGACCTGCTGACCCTGTCGACGCTGGAGTCCTCGCCAGGCAGCGACCCGCGCGCCGTCAACATGGGTGCGCTGCTGCAGAAGGCGCGCCAGCAGATCGAGGCGCTCTCGGGCGGCCGCCATGTGCTGGAATGGCACATCGACGAATCCCTGGACGTGCTGGGCGCCGAAACCGAGCTGACCTCGGCGTTGTCGAATCTGCTGACCAACGCCGTGCGCTACACGCCCGACGGCGGCACCATCACCGTGCGCTGGGAGCGCGAGGAAGACGGCGGCGCGCGCTACAGCGTGCAGGACACCGGCATCGGCATCCCCGCGCGCCACCTGCCCCGCCTGACCGAACGCTTCTACCGCGTCGACCGCGGCCGCTCGCGCGCGGTGGGCGGCACCGGCCTGGGCTTGGCGATCACCAAGCACATCGCCATGCGCCACGACGCCGAACTGCTGATCACCAGCGAGCCCGGCAAGGGCAGCGTGTTCGCCCTGCGCTTTCCGCCCGACCGGATCGCCATCGACAGCCCGGCCTGAACCACCCGAGCCTGTGCAAGGCAGCTTTGCCATGCACAGGCCCAAGTGCCGCGCGAATGGTAAATTTCCGGCCATGCGCATCCTGGTCATCGAAGACGAACCCAAACTGGCCGACTACCTGAAGAAGGGGCTGTCGGAGCAAAGCCATGTCGTGGACCTGGCGCGCGACGGCGTGGACGGCCTGCACCTGGCGCTGGAAGGCGTCTACGACCTGATCGTGCTGGACGTGATGCTGCCGGGCGTGGACGGCTTCGGCGTGCTGGCCGCGGTGCGCGAACAGAAAGACACCCCCATCCTGATGCTGACCGCGCGCGACGCGGTCGAGGACCGCGTGCGCGGCCTGGAAGGCGGCGCCGACGACTACCTGGTCAAGCCCTTCGCCTTTTCGGAACTGCTGGCGCGGGTGCAGGCGCTGCTGCGCCGCGGACGCTCGCAAGAGCCCACCCTGCTGCGCCTGGCCGACCTGGAACTGGACCTGGCCCGCCGCCGCGCCCAGCGCGGCGGCCGTCGCCTGGACCTGACCGCCAAGGAATTCAATCTGCTGGCCTTGCTGCTACGCCGCCAGGGCCAGGTGCTGTCGCGCACCACCCTGGCCGAGCAGGTCTGGGACATGAACTTCGACAGCGACACCAACGTCATCGACGTGGCGGTGCGGCGGCTGCGCAGCAAGCTGGACGACCCCTACGACACCAAGTTGCTGCACACCGTGCGCGGCATGGGCTACGTGCTGGAATCGCGCCCCGCCCACGGCCGCCCCGCATGAACCCGCTGCGCGTGCGCTCGATGCAGGCGCGGCTGACCCTGCTGCTGGGCGCCATCGCCCTGCTGGTGTCCAGCCTGGCGGGAGCCACGTTGTTCTGGGCGCTCAAGCGTGAAGTGGAGCGCCAGGAAATCACCGAGGTCAGCGGCAAGCTGGAATTGATCGATCACCTGATCGACATGCAGAACAACGCCCGCGGCCTGAACGACCTGGCCGCCACCTTCGACGAGATGCGCACGGGCCAAGGCCAGCTGGGCATCTGGATCGTGGATGCGCACGGCCGCTCCGTTTACGGCGGCCCCGCCCCCGAGACGCTGGCGACCAGCGACGGCAGGCAGGTCGTGCTGCAAACCGCCGACGGCGGCCGCATGCGCGGCCTGCGGGTGGCCATGAACGACCGCATCCTGCCCGGCGCGCAGTTGACCGTGGCGGTCAGCACGCGCACCAGCTCGCAGTTCCTGTATGCCTACGGCACCGCGCTGGTGCTGATCTGCGCGCTTTGGGTGGGCGCCACGGTGGTGCTGGCGGCCTGGGCCGTGCGCCGCAGCATGGCGCCGGCGCGCAGGCTGTCCGAACAGGCCGCCAGCATCCAGCCCGACAACCTGGCGCGGCGCCTGCCGCTGGAAGATACCGACCGCGAACTGCATGATCTGGTCCGCTCCTTCAACCGCACGCTGGAGCGCCTGCAGGCCGCCTATCAACAGATGGAAGGCTTCAATGCCGACGTGGCGCACGAGCTGCGCACGCCGCTGGCCACGCTGATCAACGGCACGCAGGTCATGCTGTCGTCGCCGCGCGATGCGGCCGAACTGCGCGATGCGCTGGAATCCAACCTCGAAGAACTGGAAGACCTGAAGACCCTGGTCAACGACATGCTGTTCCTGGCGCGCGCCGACCGCGGCGAACGGGCCGCGGACCTGGCGCCGGTATCGCTGGCCGCCGAAGCGCGGCGCGTGGCCGAATACTACGAAGCCATGCTGGAAGAAAGCGGCGTGCACCTGCGCTGCGTGGGCGACGCCACCGTGGCCGCCAACGCCGGCCTGGTGCGGCGCGCGTTGGCCAACCTGATCTCCAACGCCATCAAGGCCACGCCTCGCGGCGGCGAGATCGTGCTGGCCTGCTCGGCTTCGCCCGCAGGCGCCCGGCTGGAAGTGCGCAACCCCGGCGCGCCCATCCCGTCCGCCGACCTGCCCCGCATCTTCGACCGCTTCTTCCGGTCCACCCACGCGCGCACACCGCGCAGCGAAGGCCACGGCCTGGGCCTGGCCATCGTGCGCGCCATCGCGCGCATGCACGGCGGCGAGGTCGATGCGGCCTCGGGCGCGCACGGCACCGTGGTCGGCATCACGTTGCGCGCGCCGGACGGCCACGCGTCCTCGGCCAACATTACAAAAACGTAATGTGCAGGACAGAATGGAGTCACTCCCGTTCTTCTACAGTACGCTTGAATTCACCTCGTCCCGCAACGGAGCATCATGAATCTTTCCCGTCTTACGCGCCGCCTGGCCCTTGCCGCGGCCCTGTGCGCCCCCGCTTTCGCCACCGCCCAGACGCCCGTCAAGGTAGAGGTCTGGAAGACCCCGACCTGCGGCTGCTGTGAAGACTGGGTCAAGCACATGCGCGACAGCGGCTTCGCCGTCACCACCCACGACGTCCAGGACACTGGCCCCATCCGCCGCAACGCCGGCATGGCCAATTACGGCTCCTGCCACACCGCGGCCGTTGAAGGCTACGCCATCGAAGGCCACGTGCCCGCCAGCGACGTGCGCCGCCTGCTGCTGGAAAAACCCGACGCTGCCGGCCTGGCCGCGCCCGGCATGCCGCTGGGCTCGCCCGGCATGGACGGCCCCGAATACGGCGGCCGCAAGACGCCGCACGACGTGGTCCTGGTCGACAAGCAAGGCGGCGCCAAGGTGTTCCAGGCCTATCGTTAAAGCGCAGTTTTCGACGTCCTGTTCGGGCATCGCTCCTTTTCGGGCGATGCCCGAGTCGTTTGCGCACCTGAAACAATTCATCCACACCGCCCCAATGGCTACTCCTTGCACTGCAGCAAAAATGGGCCACAATCAATAAAACGGATTCCTCACCCACCCCTCAGGCTGTCATGGCACAAATCGTCCTGTTCGAGAACATCCACCCGAGCGCCCGCGCCGTCTTCGAAGCCGCCGGCTACTCCGACATCGTCACGCACGCCGCCTCCTTGCCGGCGTCGCAACTGAGCGACGCCCTGCGCGGCGCCCAGGTGGCGGGGATCCGTTCTCGCACCCACCTGGATGCCGCCCTGCTTTCCGGCAACCTCGACCTGCGCGTCGTGGGCTGCTTCTGCATCGGCACCAACCAGGTCGACCTGGACGCGGCCATGCAGCGCGGCATTCCGGTATTCAACGCGCCGTTCTCGAATACCCGCTCGGTTGCCGAACTGGTGCTGGGCGAAGCCATCCTGCTGCTGCGCCGCATTCCTGAAAAGAATGCCCGCGTGCACCAGGGCCACTGGGACAAGAGCGCTTCGGGGGCCTTCGAGACCCGCGGCAAGACGCTCGGCATCGTGGGCTACGGCAACATCGGCTCGCAGATCAGCACGCTGGCCGAAAGCCTGGGCATGCGCGTCATCTACCACGACGTCGAAGCCAAGCTGCCGCTGGGCAATGCCCGGCCCGCCGCCACCTTGAACGATCTGCTGGAGCAGGCCGACGTGGTGACCCTGCACGTGCCGGGCGGCAAGACCACCGAAAAGATCATGAATGCGGAAACCATCGGCCGCATGCGCCGTGGCGCCATCCTGATCAACGCCTCGCGCGGCACGGTGGTGGATATCGACGCGCTGCACGCCGCGCTTAAGTCCGGCCATCTGGCCGGCGCCGCGCTGGACGTGTTCCCGACCGAACCCAAGGGCGCGGACGAGCCGCTGGCCAGTCCGCTGATCGGCCTGCCCAACGTGATCCTGACCCCGCACATCGGCGGCAGCACACAGGAATCGCAAGAGAACATCGGCCGCGAAGTGGCCGAGAAGCTGGTGCGCTTCCTGCAGGCCGGCACCACCAAGGGCGCGGTCAACTTCCCCGAACTGCCGTATCTGGAGCCGGCCGGCGGCACGCGCATCCTGCACGTGCACCGCAACGCCCCGGGCGCGCTCGGCACGCTGGACAACCTGATGGCGCAGCACGGCCTGAACATCGTCAGCCAGACCCTGCAGACCCGCGGCCAGATCGGCTACGTGATCACCGACGTGGAAGGCGAAGTCAACGACATCGTCATGACCACCTTGCGCGACCATCCGATCACGGTCCGCTGCGACCGGCTGTAAGGTTGCCAAGATGACAAGGGGCCCGCGCAAGCGGGCCCTTTTTGCTGCCGCGCCCCAACACCAACCCAGATCCCCGTGCGTATCGGCATTGCGCAATGCGGCAGACTTCAGTTATAAACGATAACCATTCCCAATCCTGCTAAATACGGCGCACCTTCGCGCCTGGGTCCGCCCGATGTCCGCCGCCGATCTCCCCGTGCATCAAGACCTGCACGCTCTATACAGCGATCATCACGGCTGGCTGCTGGGATGGCTGCGCCGCAAGTTGGGCAACGCCGCTGACGCCGCCGACCTGGCACACGACGCCTTCCTGCGCCTGATCATCAGGCCGGCACCCGACGGATTTGCCAGTGCGGGCGCCGCTCGCGCCTATCTGCGCGCCATGGCGCAAGGCTTGTGCACCGATCTCTGGCGACGGCGGGAAGTGGAGCAAGCCTGGCTGGAAAGCCTTGCCGCGCAACCCATGGCCCATGCGCCCTCTCCGGAACACCAGTCGCTGGTCATCGAAACCCTGATGGAAGTCGGCGAATGGCTGGGACGCCTGCCGGAAAAGGTACGCACAGCCTTCATCCAGGCCCAGATACATGGGCTTTCCACCCGCGAGATCGCTGACCACATGGGCGTGTCCATGCGCATGGTGCAGAAGTACCTGGCTCAGGCCATGCTGCATCTTGCGCTGATCGACGCCGGGCTGGCTGCCTCCGGTATCCGCAGGCCCTGACCATGCCTGCGCCGCCCCGGCCGGTCCTCGCAGACGGCCCCCTTCCCGTCCAAGCGGATTATGAAAGCCTGAAAGCGGCCGCCGAGTGGTATGCCGTTTTGCAGGATGCCGAAGCCGGCTCCAGGCAGCACGTCGACTGGCAGCGCTGGCTGGATGCTCGGCCGGAACACCACCGCGCCTGGGCGCATGTCATGGCGGTCAGCCGGCGCTTTGCGCTGCTGCGCAACGACGGTGAGCGCGAAGCCGCCGAGAAAGCAGTACAGGTCGCCTCCCGCCGCCCATCGTCGCGCCGCCGGGCCGTCGGCCACGTCCTGGCGCTGGGCGGCGCGGGAATCCTGGGTTGGCTCGCCTGGCGGCACACGCCTTTGCCCGCCATCGTGACCGCCTGGCGCTCCGACTATGCCACCGGCGTCGGCGAACAACGCAACATTGTCCTGGCCGACGATACCCGCGTCTGGCTCAATACCCGCAGCGCCATCAATGTCGATTTCAACCAGGATCGCCGTCTGTTGACGCTGGCCGATGGCGAAATCCTGGTCGAAACCGGCCAGGACACGCAGCGACGGCCGTTCTTCGTCGATACCCGCTATGGCCGCGCGCAGGCCTTGGGCACCCGTTTCACGGTGCGGCAGACGGACGAAGATGTCCTGTTGGCGGTCTATGACGGGCAGGTGGGCATTCAGAACCTTGCCGGCCGCAATGCGCTCGTCCGGGCCGGGGAGCAACGGCGCTACACCGGGGACGATATCTCCGCGGCGGCCCCGGCCGATCCCGCGCGCGAAGCCTGGTCGCGCGGCGTGATCCTGGCGGAGAACCTGTCCCTCGCCGATCTCATCGCGGAACTGGGCCGCTATCACCTCGGGCATGTCGGCGTCGATCCCCGCATCGCCGGCCTGCGCGTCGTCGGCCGCTACCCGGCCAATGACTTGGATCGCACGCTGGCCATGCTCGCCCGTGACCTGCCGATACGCATCCAGCGCACACTGCCATGGTGGGTAACGCTGGCCCCCCGGTGAGCGTACCCCCGAAAAAATTTTCACAGCGCGGTTCGCTTTTCTCCTGTTCGTTCGATCAACAGGGAAAGAGGACTCCGCCGACCTTTGCCGCATTCCTACGGCAATACCGGTCCGTGACGGCCGGCCGACGCCCCATGCCCGTAAACGGTGGACCTCTCCTTGCCCAACTCCATTCCAAGGAAAGCCGTTCCATGCGCCGCCTGCCGCCACCTGCCTACCCCGTATCGTCCCTTGCCCGATTGCCGCGCCCAGCCGCCGTGGCGCGCAAGGCTTTGCTGGGCGCGATCCTGATGACGGGCGCCGGCGTCGGCACGGTCCATGCCCAAGCCGCCGGACCCGCCGCCGCCAGCCCCTCGGTCCGCGCCTACGACGTCCCCGCCGGCCCTCTGGCGGGCGCATTGAGCCGCTATGCCGATCAGGCCAATATTCTTCTCAGCGTGCCGGCAGCTATGACGGCAGGCAAGACCAGTCCCGGGGTACGCGGCACCCATACGGTCGATGGCGGGTTCCGGCAGCTGCTCAACGGCACCGGCCTAGAAGCCGTGCGCCAGGCCGACGGCGGCTACTCGCTGCGGCCCGCGCCCGTATCCGCTGAAACCACCCTGCCCGCCGTGTTGGTGACCGGTTCCGCCACTGCGGCGTATAACGAGCCCTACCCGGGCGGCGAGGTCGCGCGCGGCGCCAAGATCGGCCTGCTCGGCGACAGGGATTTTCTCGATACGCCCTTCAGCGTGACCTCATACACGTCCAAGCTGATCGAAGACCAGCAAGCGCAGAACCTCGGTGACGTACTGCTCAACGACCCCTCGGTGCGCAATACCTACTCGCGCGGCGCGGGCCGGGACGAATTCAATGTCCGCGGCTTCACGCTGTTCAACTACGACGTCGCCTACAACGGCCTCTATGGCATTTCCCCCCGCAACTCCACCTCGCTGATAGGAATCGAGCGCGTCGAGGTGCTGCGCGGTCCGAACGCGCTGCTCAACGGCATGGCGCCGTACGGCTCGGTGGGCGGCTCGATCAACCTGGTGCCCAAGCGCGCCGACGCCGAGCCCTTGAACCGCGTAACGCTGTCCTATCTCGAAAACAGCCAGTTCGGCCTGCAGGCGGATATCGCCCGCCGTTTCGGCGAAGACCAGCGCACCGGCGTACGCCTGAATGTGCTGCGCAGCGGCGGCGACATGAACATCTCCGGCGCCGGCGAGGACATGGGCGCGATCTCCCTCGGCCTGGACTACCGCGGCAACCGCTTCCGCATCGAAGGCGACATCAACTACCAGAACCGCGTGACCGACGCGCGTAGCGGCCTGCTGTTCCCGCCACCCTCGGGCGAGGACATCGGCCACGCACCGGACCCGAAGCGCAATTTCTTCCCCGACTGGACTTACTGGAAAGCCAAAGAGTGGACCGGCGACGTGCGCGCCGAGTACGACCTGTCCGACGACTGGACGGTGTACGGCGCCTTGGGCGCGCGCAAGCACGACTTCGAAAGTCTGCAGACCACCTGGCTGATGCTCGACTCGGCGGGCATGATCGGCTCCGTGCCCGCCCGCCTGAACGAAAGGCTGTTGAGCAAGACCGGCGAGGTCGGCATCCGCGGCCGCTTCAATACCGGCCCGATCAAGCACGAACCGGTGCTGTCGGCCAGCTTCCTCGACATCGATTACTCGTCGGCGCGCGTGCGTTCCACCACCACGGTTTTCTCCGACCTGTACGACCCGGCCGATCTGGCCAAACCGAACATCCCCAAGCCCACCGATCTGGGCAAGACCAGCGAAACACGGTTGTACAGCGTTGCGCTGGCCGACACGCTTTCGGCGATGGACGGCGCGGTGCAGCTGACCGGCGGCCTGCGCCAGCAGCGCGTGCAGTCGGTGAACTACAACCCCGCGACCGGCGAACGCGTATCGGACTACGGCAAATCCGCACTCACCCCGGCGTTCGCGCTGACGGTGAGGCCGACCACGCAACTGGCGCTGTACGGCAACTACATCGAGGGTCTGAGCCAGGGCGGCACCGCGCCGGCCGAGGCCGTGAACGCAGGCGAGACCTTCAAGCCCGGCGTCTCGAAGCAATATGAAGTCGGCGCCAAGTACGACTTCGGCACCGTCGCAACCACCTTGAGCGCGTTCCAGATCGAGCAGCCCAGCGCTTACCTGGACCCGGTTACCTTGCGCTACCAGGCATCCGGCAGGCAGCGCAATCGCGGCGTGGAATTCCTGATCCAGGGCGAGCCGGCACGCCACGTCCGGCTCTTGGGCGGCGTGGCCTACACCGCTGGCGTCCTGACCAAGACGGAAGGCGGCGTCAACGACGGCAACGTCGCGCCTGCCGTGCCGCGCTGGCAGTTCAACGCCTCGGCGGAATGGGATACGCCTTTCGCGCAAGGCCTGACCCTGATGGCGCGCGTGCTGCGCACCAGCACCCAGTATGTCGATGCGGCGAACACACAGCAGCTGCCCGCCTGGACCCGCTTCGACGTGGGCGCGCGTTACGCGATGAATATCAACCGCACGCCGGTCACCTTGCGGGCGACGGTGGAGAACGTGTTCAACAAGCACTACTGGCTGTCGGCCGCGCGTGAAGGCCTGACGGTGGCCGCGCCACGCACGCTGCTGCTGTCCGTCACCGCGGAGTTCTGATGCGGCTGCTTGCAGGGAGCGCATCGCCCGCGCGGGCGGTGCGCAGCAAGACCTGGTATCTGGTCCACAAATGGACCAGCCTGGTCTGTACCCTCTTCATGCTGGTGGTCTGCGTCTCCGGCCTGCCCTTGATCTTCCACGACGAAATCGTGGAATGGCTGGACGCTCCGCCGCCCTGGCCCAGCGTCGCGCCGGACCCGTCCGCGCCTGCCCTCGACGGCCTGATCGCGCAGGCTCTCCACCATCATCCGGCGCATCGCATCGTCGAGGTCGAAGTGGCCGCCCGCTCGCCCCGCGTCATCCTGGCGCTGGCCCCTGGCGACCAGGCTCCGTCCGGAACATCCTCGATCCAGCTGCACTACGACGCTCGCAGCGGCTTGTTGCAGCAATCGGTGGACAGCGCCGACGAAGGCCTGGGCACGCGCGCCATGACCATCATGACGCGCTTGCACATCGATCTCTACGCGCTCCTGCCCGGCCAGCTGTTTTTGGGCTTCATGGCCCTGCTCTTCTCGGTGGCGGTGATATCGGGCGCCGTCCTCTATCACCCCTACATGAAGAAAACCCCGTTTGGCACCGTCCGCGCCACGCGCGCCAAGCGCCTGAAGTGGCTGGACCTGCACAACCTCCTGGGAATCGTCACGCTGGTCTGGGCGCTGATGATGGGCGTCACAGGCGCCATCCACGAACTGGCGGTGCCGCTCTTCCGCTACTGGCTGTCCCACGACGTCCAGGCCGCGGTGGCGACGACCGACGGCCATCCGCCCGCCGGCCCGTCGCAATTGGCCTCGGCGCAACAGGCCTACGCTACGGCGCGGGCTGCCGTCCCCGGCCGCGTGGTGGAGTCCCTGCGCTTCCCGGACGCGGGCCTGGGCCTGCCGCAGCACTACCTGCTGTGGGCCAAGGGTGAAACCCCGCTGGCCGCCCATCTCTTCGACGGTGTCCTGGTGGACGCGCGTACGGGCCAATTGACGGCGGTGCTCGAGATGCCCTGGTACCTGCGCGTACTGCAATTCTCGCGGCCGCTGCACTATGGCGACACCGCCGGCCTGCCGCTGAAGCTGATCTGGGCCGCCTTGGACCTGATCACGATCGTGGTCCTGGGCAGCGGTCTCTACCTATGGCGCAAGCGTAAGAAAAACTAGCGGGCCGGACGATGCGCGCCATCGGCAGCCGAGGCCGCGCGGACCAGGCATTCCGCCATCTTGCCCCTAACGCTCGCGGCATCGAACGGCAGCCGCCCGATGATGCCGATCTCGCGGTGGAAGGCCGCCTCGTCCAGGGACACCAGGCGCAAGCCCGCCAGATCCAGCCCCAACAAGCGCGGCAGCAGCGCCACCCCCAGGCCGTGCCGCACCAGGTTGGCGATGGCCTCGATCTCGTCGAGTTCCACCGCCTCGTGCACCGTGATGCGTTGCTTTTTCAGGAACAGATCCACCCCCCGTCCGCCGAACGAGGCCCGGTCGTAGCGGATGAACGGCTGGGTGGCCAGCAGCTCGCGCCAAGGAGCCCGCGCCATCGATTCCGGCATCGCCAGCACCATTTCCTCGCGCAGCAGCGGCTGCCAGCCCAATTCTGGTGGCAAGGCGAACGGAGGCCGGATCAGCAGCGCCATATCCACTTCGCCCGCGTCCACCTGCCCCAATAGCGACAGCGACACGCCAGGCACGATCCGCACCCGCACGTCGGGATAGCCCGCCCGGAACTCTCCCAGCGCCTGCGCCAACAGATGCTGCTGCACCGAGGCAATCGCGCCGATGCGCAGCGATCCGCTGACATGTCCTGCGCCGGCCGCGGCCGCCATGCGCTCGGCCATCGCCACCAGTTCCTCGGCCTGCGGCAGCATCTCGCGCCCATGGAGGTTCAGCACGGCCGCGCGGGCGCTGCGGTCGAACAGCGCCACGCCCAGGTATTCCTCCAGGCGCTTGATCTGGGCGCTGACCGCCGACTGGGTCAGCCCCAATTGAGCGCCGGCACCGGTGAAAGTGCCGTCCCGCGCCACAGCCAGAAAGGTTTTGAACTCTTTGATCACGATCAATAATTTCGATGCTAAGACACGAAAAATATCGTTTTTCAATCAAAAAAACAATACTTAAACTAAGCGCTGATGCCAGGCCTGCGCAGTCTTGCGATGGCCTGCAATCTGATTGATCATTTTCTTTTGCCCGACCCGGAGCCTTCCATGACCGCTCAAACCAACCTGCCACCGTTCCACCTCGCCTTCCCGGTCCGCGACCTGGCCGAAGCCCGCGCCTTCTATGGCGAAAAGCTGGGCTGTCCGGAGGGCCGCAGCTCGCCCGAATGGATCGACTTCAACTTCTACGGCCACCAGATCGTCGCCCACCTGGCGCCCAGCGAATGCGGCCACAAGGCCACCAGCGCCGTGGATTCGCACAATGTGCCGGTGCGCCATTTCGGCGCCGTGCTTTCCATGGAACAATGGGAAGCGATGGCAAAGCGGCTGACCGACGCCGGCACCGAATTCGTCATCGAGCCCTACATCCGCTTCAAGGGTGAAGTGGGCGAACAAGCCACCATGTTCTTCCTGGATCCGTCGGGCAACGCGCTGGAATTCAAGGCGTTCAAGAACATGGATTCCCTGTTCGCCAAGTAATCCGTCTCTACAGGTTTCGTGTCGTTGAACGCAATTTCAGAACCTCCTTCTCCGGCCGAAACCTCCTGGCGCATCCTGCCTCAGGGTGACCGCTGCCTGATTATTTCCTTTGGCGACCAGATCGACGCGGCCGTGGGCCGGACCTGTCTGGCCGCGGCCGGGAAGCTGCGCGACGCGCGGCTTCCCGGCGTGACCGACGTGGTGCCATCGTTCGTCGCGGTGGCGGTGCATTACCGTCCCGGCGCCAGCGGCGGCCCCACGTACACGCAACTGGCCGAACGCATCGGACAACTGCTGTCCGCAGGCATCGCCGCGGACACCCTGGGCGGACGCGAGATCGACATCCCGGTCTGCTACGGCGGCGAACACGGCCCCGACCTGGCCGAGGTGGCCGAAGCCGCCGGCCTCACCCCTGAAGGCGTCATCCAGCTGCACAGCCAGCCCCGCAGCATGGTCTTCATGCTGGGCTTCGCGCCCGGCCACGCCTACCTGGGCGTGCACGACGAAAAACTGAATATCCCGCGCCGCGCCTCGCCGCGCACCGCCGTGCCTGCCGGCGCAGTGGCGGTCGCCAACCGCCAGACCGTGATCTACCCGAACCGGCTTCCCGGCGGCTGGAACATCATCGGCGCCACCCCGCTCACCATGTTCGACCCGGCCCGCGAACCCGCCGCCTTGCTGCAACCCGGCGACTCGGTCCGCTTCGTGCCCATCAGCTCCGAGGAGTTCGACCGCATCCGGGGAGCCCGGCCATGAGCCTGACCGTGATCAAGCCCGGCATGCTGTCCAGCTTCCAGGACCGCGGCCGCGAGGGCTACCAGCACCAGGGCATCCCGGCTGCCGGCGCCATGGATGAGCGCGCGCACCGCCTGGCCAACGCCCTGGCCGGCAACCAGGACGAACACGCCACGCTGGAAATGACCCTGACGGGTCCGACCCTGCGCTTTGACGCGGCGGCCTGCTTCGCCCTGGCCGGCGCCGACCTCGGCGCCACGCTCAACGGCCAGGACATCCCGGTCCACCGCCCCCTGGTGGCGCGGGCCGGCGACACGCTGGCCTTCGGCGCCAGGCCGGCCGTGGGCGTACGTGGCTATCTGGCGCTGCACGGCGGCTTTGCGCTGCCGCGCGTCATGGGCAGTGAAAGCACCTACCTGCGCAGCGGCTTCGGCGGCTTCCAGGGGCGCGCGCTGGCCAAGGGCGACCAGGTGCCGCTGCATGCGCCGCTGGCCGCCAGCCGCGATCTGGACGCCTTGCAGGAAGCGCTGTGGAACCAGCGCGTGTATCTGCCGGCGGCGCTGGGCGCCAAACGCCGCGAGTTCATCCGCTTCCTGCCGGGCATGCACTGGGAGGAATTCTCCGGCGCCACCCGCCAGGCCTTCGGCGGCGGCGCGGAATTCCGCATCAGTCCGCAGTCGGACCGCATGGGCTACCGCCTGCTGGGCCCGGCGCTGTCCATGAGCCAGCCACGCCAGATGCTGTCGGAAGCGGCCTGCTTCGGCACCGTGCAGGTGCCCTCGGGCGGCGAGGCCATCATCCTCATGGCCGACCGCCAGACCACCGGCGGCTATCCCAAGATCGCGCAGATCGCCACCGTGGACCTGCCGGTCCTGGCGCAGTGCGCGCCCGGCCAGACCTTGCGTTTCCAGCTGATCGAACTGGAAGAAGCGCAGCGCCTGGACGGCGAGCGCGAACGCGCCTTCACGCAATTGCAAGATGCGCTGACGCCGTTGCGCGCGCTCCTTGCCTAGAAAGGAATTTGCCATGACCACCCGCATCGACATGAACTGCGACATGGGCGAAAGCTATGGCGCCTGGACCATGGGCAACGACGCGGCGGTGCTGCAGTTCGTCAGCTCCGCCAACATCGCCTGTGGCTTCCATGGCGGCGATCCGGCCACCATGCGCAAGACCGTGGCCGCCGCGCTGGCGCGCGGCGTGGCGCTGGGCGCCCATCCCAGCCTGCAGGACCTGGCCGGATTCGGCCGCCGTGTCATCCAGATCAGTCCCGACGAAGCCTACGACATCGTGGTCTATCAGATCGGCGCGCTGGCCGGCGTGGCCGCCTCGCAAGGCGCCCGCCTGCACCACGTCAAGGCGCACGGCGCCCTCTACAACATGGCCGCCAAGGACGAAGGCCTGGCGCGCGCGATCTGCCAGGCCGTCAAGGACGTGGACGCCACGCTGATCCTGTACGGGCTGGCGGGCAGCAAGCTGATCGACGCGGCCCGCGCCATCGGCCTGGCCGCCGCCAATGAGGTCTTTGCCGACCGCTCCTACCAGGACGACGGCTCGCTCACGCCGCGCAGCCGTGCGGGCGCGATGATCGAAGACCTGGATCAGGCGGTGGCGCAGGTGGTGCGCATGGTGCGCGAAGGCAAGGTGCGCTCGGTCGACGGCAAGGACGTGCCGGTGCAGGCGGATACGCTCTGCATCCACGGCGACCAGCCGAACGCGCTGATCTTCGCCGACGGCATCCGCAAGGCGCTGGAGCAGGCGGGCATCGAAGTCCGCACACCCCCGAGGGCATAGGCGCGGCCGGCTAGGCGTGGCCGGCATAGGCGCAGCCGGCTCAGGCGCGATCAGCTCAGGCGCGGCCGTAGCGCGGCGCCGGCTCTTCCCCGTCCTGCTGCGCGGCATGGCGATAAGCCTCCAGCACGCCAGGCAGCACATCCGCCAGATAGCTGCGCGTCATGTCGATCGCGCGCTCGACATCGCGAACGGCCAGCGCCTCGATCACGCCGCGGGTGCATACCTGGATCCCGCTGAACGGCATCGCTTGCCTGGCCAGCAGGTAGCGCAGCGGCTCGATCTGTTCGTAAAGCTTGCTGAGCATGCTGGCCAGCGGGGTATTGCCCGTGCTGCGGGCCGCGGCCAGATAGAACTCGCACGCCGCCCCGATCGCCGCTTGCGCATCGCCCGCGGCCAGCGCCGCCGCGATGGCCGCGTCATGACCGCGTTGCTCGGCCAGCAGCGGCGCCAGATCGTCGACCTCCGCCGCCTGGCGCAGGCAATAGGCTTCCAGCTCAGCACGTAACAGGTACAGATGGCGGATCTGCGCTTCGGTGTAGAGAGTGACGCGGAAGCCCTTGCGCTGGATGTGCGTGACCAGGCCGCTCAATTCCAGCAGGCGCAACGCTTCGCGGATCGGGCTGCGGCTGGTGCCGAAACGCTGCTCCAGCTCCTGTTCGCGCAGCGGCTGGCCGGGCCGGATGGTGCCGTCCACGATCAATTCACGAATCTGTTCCTGCAGGAAATACGGAATCGTGGCGGGCGCTTTGATGTCCAATCGGCTCCCCTTGTACTGCGCAATGCATGGTATGAGACATTGTGAAGATACTAGAAATTTCTTGAAACATAAATAAGAAAATTGTTGCAGAGCGCCATGCCGCCCCGGCTGTCAGTCCCAGTCGTCCCGATATACGAACTTCGGCATCTGCCAATTGAAGCGCAGGGCCAGCAGGCGCACCGCCAAGCCCGCGGCCAGCGCAATCGGCACCGCGGCATTGGCGGACAGGCCCAGCGCCTGCGAACCCAGGTACAGGCCGCCGGTCACGAAGGACACGCTGGCATAGAGTTCCTTGCGGAACAGCAGCGGCACCTCGTTGCACAGCACGTCGCGCAGCACCCCGCCGGCGCAGCCGGTGATCATGCCGCTGATCAGCACCACGGTGACCGGCAGCTGCATCACCTGCGCCACCTGGCAGCCGATGACCGTGAACGCCACCAGGCCCAGCGCGTCGGCCAGCAGGAACACGCTGCGCAGGCGCCGCATGACCGGCGCGATCAAGGCGGTGATGATCGCCGCGCCCGCCGTCATCCACAGGTATTCCGGGTGGACCACCCAGGTCAGGGGGTAGTGCCCCAGCAGCACATCGCGCAGCGAGCCCCCGCCCAGCGCCGTCACGCAGGCGATGATGCAGACGCCCATCCAGTCCATGTCGCGGCGGCCGGCGGAAAGCGCTGCGGTCATCGCTTCCGCCACGATGGCGACGAGGTACAGCGTGTGCAGCAGGGTGGGCGACAGATCCGGGAACATGGGGCGCGGGAAAGTTGGACTGGCCCCCATTGTATTAAGCCGGCACGCCGCGGCGGCCATTGCCTGCATCCGCGCCATCCCTTACCCTCGACTTTGCGTTGATATCTATCAAGTCCCCATCCGCGAGGCCGCGGGACAATGGGGATATAGCCCGTTAGGGCGGAACGGCTGGAACGCGCGCATGCGGGAGTCGGCGATCTGGCCACAACCGGGAGAGAACGTATGACACAGCAAACTGGCCCCATCCTGTTGGCGACCGACCTGAGCGCGCGCGGCGACCGCGCCCTGGACCGCGCCCTGCAACTGGCCAAGGAACTAGGCACCAAGCTCATCGTCCTGCATGTCATGGAATCCCATGCCACGCCGGCCCGCCTGACCACGCCGGTATGGCGGCGCCTGTCGACGGACCACAAGGCGCTGGCCGAGCGCGAGCTGGCCGAAGACCTGGCGGCGGCCGACGTGCCGACCGAAGTGGTGGTCGTCAGCGGCGATCCGCTGGTCCGCATCATGGAAACCGCCGACAGCTACGGCTGCTCGCTGATCGTCACCGGCACCGCCCGCGATGAAACGCTGGGCCGCCTGCTGTTGGGCACCACGGTCGAAAAGCTGGCCCGCCAGGCGCGCCAACCGGTGCTGGTGGTCAAGACCCGTCCGCGCCGCCCCTACCGCGACGTGCTGGTCGCCACCGACTTCTCCGCCGGTTCGCGCCAGGCCTTGCGCGCCGCGCTGCAACTGGTGCCGAATGCGGATCTGACGCTGTTCCACTCCTATGACATCCCCTTCCAGGGCAAGAAAGCGCCGGAAGATGCCATCACGCGCAGCTTCTATCACGCCGCCGAACAGAGCGCCCAGGAGTTCATCGCCGAAACGCCCGAACTGGCCCAGGTTGCCGCCCCCAAGGTGGTGCTCGAATGCGGCCAGCCGGAAACCGTGCTGTCGGAGTATTCGTTCAATCACCGTTCCGACCTGGTCGTGACCGGCACCCACGGCCGCACCGGCATCCTGCGCACCGCCATCGGCAGCGTGGCCGAACGGCTACTGGAATCCCTGCCCAGCGACGTGCTGATCGTCCGCCTGCTCGGCGAGGAGTAACCCGGTCAGGGCATAAAAAAAACGGCGCCTCGGCGCCGTTTTTTTTGCTTGCGGGGCTCTTGTGCTTGCCCCTACGCTTCCTCGCCCTGCTTTTCCATGGTTTCTATCGTGCCACGCAGCAGATGCAGCAGCACCAGGCCGGGCAGCGCGATGACCACGGTCAGCAGGAAGAAGCCTGGCCAGCCCATCGCCTCGACCAGCGGCGGCGTGAGCGGCCCCGCCAGATAGGTGCGGCCCACGGCGGACAACGCCGACAGCAGCGCGAACTGGGTCGCCGAAAACTGCTGGCGGCACAGCGCCATCAGCAGGCCGACGAAGGACGCCGTGCCGAGTCCGCCGCAGAGGTTCTCGATACCCACTCCCGCGGCCATCAGCCAGAGGTTCTTGGGGCTGACGGCAATCAGCCAGTACGCCAGGTTCGATACCGCCTGCAAAAGGCCGAAGGCCATCAGCGAGCGATACAGCCCCCAGCGCGACATCAGCGATCCGCCTGCCAGCGCGCCGATGATGGTGGCGGCCAGGCCCAGCACCTTGTTCACCGTGCCCACTTCCGTCGGCGTGAAGCCCGCGCCGCGGATCAGGAAGGTGGTGGACAGCGCCCCGGCGAAGGCGTCGCCCAGCTTGTACAGCACGATCAGCAGCAGCACCGCCAGCGCCCCGCGCCGCGTGAAGAACTCGCGCAGCGGCTCGCCCACGGCCTCGCGCAGCGTGCGCGGCGGGCGGGCGACGTGCTCGGGCTCGGGCGCCCAGAACGTCGCCAGCGCGCACAGCAGCATCAGGCCGCCCATCAGCACATAGGTGTTGCCCCAGCCTATCCACTGGTCCGCGAGGATCAGCGCCAGCCCGCCCGACACGATCATGGCCAGCCGGTAGCCCATGACTTTGATGGCTGCGCCAGCGCCGCGCTCATCCTTGCGCAGCACGTCGGTGCAATAGGCGTCGAAAGCGATGTCCTGCGTGGCCGACAGAAAGGCCACCAGCACAGCCAGCAGGGCCAGGGTCTGCAGCGTCGACGACGGCGACAAGGCGCCCATCGCCATGATGGCCACGGCCAGCAGCAACTGGGTCAGCAGCATCCAGCCGCGGCGCCGGCCCAGCAGGGGCGGCGCATAGCGGTCCACCAGCGGGGCCCACAGGAACTTGAGGGTATAGGCGCTGCCCACCAGGGTCAGGAAACCGATTTGCTGCAGCGGCACGTTTTCCACCGTGGCCCAGGCCTGCAAGGTGCCGCTGGTCAGGGCCAACGGCAATCCGCTGGCAAAGCCCAGGACCAGCAAGGGGGCCACGCGGGGGCTGGTGTAGACGTTGGATACAGCGGTAATGACGATCTCCTGAAACGCGCCCGCGCGCCGCTAGCGGCCGCGGGCTTGCGGCATTTTAGGGCCTCTGCGCCCGCGCTGCAGGCAGGATGCGTGTCGGAATGTCAGGGCGACGCGAAACGGTACACCGCCAAGGTGCTGCGCCAGCTGGGCAGCAATTTCACCTCGCGCCCTTCGTTGAAGGTGGCGCGTTCAAGAATGCTCAGGCGCACCTCGCCGGCCAATTGCTCGAAGTCGCGCAGCGTGCACAGGTGGATGTTCGGCGTGTTGTACCACTGGTAGGGCATCTGGCCCGTCACCGGCATGCGGCCGCGCAGGATGGCCCAGCCGTGCGGCCAGTAGCCGAAGTTGGGGAACGACACCACGCCGAAGCGCGCCACCCGCGCCATTTCGCGCAGGATGTGCTCGGTGCGGTGCATGGACTGCAGGGTCTGCGACAACACCACGGTGTCGAACTGCTTGTCGTCGAACAGCGCCAGCCCGTCTTCCAGGTTCTGCTGGATCACTTCGACGCCGCGCCGCACGCAGGCGATGACGCAGTTGTCGTCCAGTTCCACGCCGGCGCCCCGCACCTGGCGGTGATCGCGCAGATGCGCCAGCAGCGCGCCGTCGCCGCAGCCCAGGTCCAGGACACGGCTGCCGGGCTCGATCCAGCTGGCGATGCGCGCCAGGTCGGGCCGCAGGACGTTGAGCGCGGGGCGGGGAGTCACGGGCGTCATGCGGCGCGTCCTTCGGTCTGGGCGGCATCGCCGAGGCCGAGCTCGCGCGCGATGCGTTCGTAATAGCCGCGAACCACGGCATGGTAGCGGGCGTCTTCCAGCAGGAAGGCATCATGGCCATGCGGCGCGTCGATCTCGGCGTAGGTCACCGGACTGGCGTTCTTCAGCAGCGCGCGCACGATTTCGCGCGAGCGTTCCGGCGGGAAGCGCCAGTCGGTCGAAAACGACACCAGCAGGAAATCGGCCTTGGCCGGCGCCAGTGCGCGGGCCAGGTCGCCGCCGGTGGTGCGCGCGGGATCGAAGTAGTCCAGCGCGCGCGTGATCAGCAGATAGGTATTGGCGTCGAAATAGCGGGTGAACTTCTCGCCCTGGTAGCGCAGGTACGACTCCACCTCGAACTCGACGTCGTAGCCGTAGTGGTAGGCGCCATTCTCGGCCGGGGCGCGCTGGGCGCGGCCGAATTTCTCGGCCATGTCGTCGTCGGACAGATAGGTGATGTGGCCGAGCATGCGCGCCACCGACAGGCCGCGGCGCGGCACGGTGTCCTGCGCGTAATAGTCGCCGCCGTGGAAATCCGGATCGGTGATGATGGCGCGGCGCGCCACCTCGTTAAAGCCGATGTTCTGCGCCGACAGGCGCGGCGTGCTGGCGATGACCACGCAATTGGCCACGCGGTCCGGCAGCGTGATGGCCCAGCTGAGCGCCTGCATGCCGCCCAGCGATCCGCCCATCACCGCCGCGAAACGGTCGACGCCAAAATGGTCGGCAACCCTGGCCTGCGCCCGCACCCAGTCCTCCACGGTCAGCACCGGGAAGGCGGCGCCCCAGGGCTTGCCGCTTTCCGGGTTGATGCTGGCCGGGCCGGTAGAGCCGAAGCAGGAGCCCAGGTTATTGACCCCGATCACGAAGTAGATGTTGGTGTCCACCGGCTTGCCGGGACCCACCATGTTGTCCCACCAGCCCACATCGCTGGGGTTGTCGGCCGCCTGGCCGGCTACGTGGTGCGAGGCGTTCAACGCATGGCAGATCAGGACCGCGTTGCTGCGCTGGGCGTTGAGCGTGCCATAGGTCTCGACCGCCAGTTCGTAGGCGGCCAGCGACTGGCCGCTCTGCAAAGGCAGCGGCTCATCGAAACGGATGAAGGTGGGAGCGACGAGGCCGACCGAACCGGGATCAACGGCATCGGAAGTCGTGACGGGTGCGGGTATGAACCCGCTGGCCGAATCACCGGCCAAATTCTGGGCAGGAGTGGTCATACGGACCTCTTTAGCTGGATTTATTGGAAGGCGCCCGCAAGCGGATCAGGCAAATCGGCGCCGAAAAATTTGGTACTGCGGCAGGAATTCTAGCACTGCTCAAGCGCGCCGCAATGGCGGGCGGCATCGCCGGTCAGCCGGCCGCATGCGCCGGACCTTCAGGCGCCAGCCTCCCAGGGCTCCTGGCCCAGGTACTCATAGCGCTCGGTGTTGACCCGCGATATGCGCCATTCCACCGCCTGCCGCTTGTAGGAAAACGCCACGCGGCGGATCTCCAGCAGAGGGCTGCCTTCGGCCACGCCCAGCGCCCGCGCCTGCGCGCGTTCGGCCACGCAGGTGCGCAGCCGCTCGTCGGTCGCAATCACATTCACGCCGAAGACGTCCTGGTACAGCGCGTAAAGCGTGCTGGCGCGGTCGCGCAGGTGCTCCTCGGCCATGCCCGGAAAGCATGACTCCGGCAGGCAGATCTCGTCCATCATCACCACGTCGCCATTGAGCGACAGCACATTGAGGAATTCGAACACCATGGCGCCGGCCGCCAGGTTCAGCTTCTCGCGCGCGATGGCCGACGCGCGCACTCGGCGAAAGCGCAGCAGCTCGGTCGCGGGATAGGACTTGTCGCCATCCTGGCGCACGATGCGGAAGAACTTGAAGAAATGGTGATTGCGCGTATGCACGGCCACGTAGGTGCCGCGGCCTTGATGGCGCACCAGGATGTTCTCGGCCGCCAATTCGTCGATGGCCTTGCGCAAGGTGCCGATGGATACGCCGAAGCGTTCCGCCAGCAGCTTCTCGGGCGGGATCGCCTCGCCCTGCTTCCATTCGCCCTGCGCCAGCGCGGCCAGCACGGCCTGCTTGACCTGCGCGTACAAGGGACTGCCCAAAGGCACAGTCGAGGACAGGCTGGTATTCATGGGTGCATCGCATCAATCAGGAGCCCACAGTGTAGCGGCGGGGACGGAACCTGCTCAAGCCATACAATTCATATATATGATTTAGTTGACATGAGCGAAGCCGGGTCCTAAGATTTCCTGGCCGTAGTGATCCGCGCCCTGCGCTCCCAGCCCAAAAGAGGAAGACAAATGATTCACGCCGTATTGCACGATGCCAAGGACACGGTGGCGGTCGCCGTGGTGGAAGGAGTCACCGCCGGAACGGAACTCAACGCCTGGATCATGGATGAAGACAAGATCATCCACGTGCGCGCCTCGCAGGACATCCCCATCGGCCACAAGGTGGCAATGAAGGACATGGCCGTGGGCGACACCGTCTTCAAGTACGGCGTCGACATCGGCCGCGTGGTGGAGCCCATCCAGGCCGGCCAGCACGCCCATGTGCACAACATCAAGACCAAGCGCTGGTAAGCCCTCCACCCCGCACAGGAATCCACCATGTCCATCATCAACGCTTCGACCACCTTCCAGGGCTACCGCCGCGACAACGGCCGCGTCGGCGTCCGCAACCACGTCATCGTCCTGCCTGTGGACGACATCTCCAACGCCGCGGCCGAAGCCGTGGCCAACAACATCAAGGGCACGCTGGCCCTGCCTCATCCCTATGGCCGGCTGCAGTTCGGCGAGGACCTGGAACTGCATTTCCGCACCCTGATCGGCACCGGCTGCAATCCCAACGTCGCGGCGGTGGTGGTGATCGGCATCGAGGAAGGCTGGACCAAGCGCGTGGTGGACGGCATCGCCGCCACCGGCAAGCCGGTCATGGGCTTCAGCATCGAACTGCACGGCGACCATGACACCATCATGCGCGCCTCGCGCTGCGCCAAGGAATTCGTGCACTACGCCACGGCGCTCACGCGCAGCGAGTGCCCCATCGCCGACCTGTGGGTGTCGACCAAATGCGGCGAATCCGACACTACCTCCGGCTGTGGCGCCAACCCCACCGTGGGCAACGCCTTCGACAAGCTCTACGGGCTGGGCTCCACACTGGTCTTCGGCGAAACCTCGGAGCTGACGGGCGGCGAACACATCGTGGCTGAGCGCTGCGCCAACGACGCGGTGCGCGAACGCTTCATGTTCATGTTCAACCGCTACCAGGCCATGATCGACCGCTGGAAGACCAGCGACCTGTCGGAATCCCAGCCCACCAAGGGCAATATCGCGGGCGGGCTGACCACCATCGAGGAAAAGGCCCTGGGCAATATCCAGAAGATCGGCAAGCAATGCCGCGTGGACGGCGTGATCGACAAGGCCGAGATCCCCGACGGCCCCGGCCTGTGGTTCATGGACTCGTCCTCCGCCGCCGCCGAAATGGTGACCCTGTGCGCGGCCTCGGGCTACGCGGTGCATTTCTTCCCCACCGGCCAGGGCAACGTCATCGGCAACCCCATCCTGCCGGTCATCAAGATCTGCGCCAATCCGCGCACGGTGCGCACCATGTCCGAGCACATAGACGTGGACACCAGCGGCCTGCTGCAACGCGAAATCGACCTGAACCAGGCCGGCGACAAGTTGCTGGAATGCATGCTGGCCACCGCCAACGGCCGCTGGACCGCGGCCGAAGCGCTGGGCCACCGCGAATTCGTCCTGACCCGCATCTTCGAAAGCGCTTAATCGCGCCTGTCGTCCCTGGCAACGGCGCGTCCGCAAGCAGGATTGCGGACGCGCCGTCCTGCCGCCCAGCATCCCCGCAGCATCGTCTCAAAACAACACCAGCAAACCCGGGCGGCATTCCGCCACGGCAGCACAGGCGGTTGCATTCCTACCCGGGCGCCACCCAAGGAGGAAGACAGATGAACAGCGAACACGATTACCATCCCGACGCCGCGCAACGCCGGCGCCTGCTCGCCGCCCTGGGCGCCGCCGGCCTCTGTGCCCTGGCGCCGTGGCAGCGCGCCCTGGCGCAGAAGGCCTGGCCGGAACGGCCGATCAACTATGTGGTGCCTTTCCCGCCCGGCGGCCTGACCGACGTGGCCGCGCGCCAGGTCGGCAAGGCCCTGAGCGACGCCGAGCGCTGGAACGTGGTGGTGGAAAACAAGCCTGGCGGCAGCGCCAACATCGGCGCGGCCCACGTCTCGCACGCGGCTCCCGACGGCTACACCTGGCTGGCGATCACGCTATCGCACGCGGCCAACGCCACGCTCTTTGCCGGCAAGGCGGGCTACGACCTGACCCGCGACCTGACGCCGCTGGCGGGACTGGCGTCCTCGCCCATCATGGTGGTGGTCAACGCCAAGAGCGACATCAAGAGCATGGCCGACCTGGCGAAGGCGGCCCGCTCGAAGTCGCTGTCGGCGGGGTCCAGCGGCAACGGCACGCCGCCGCACCTGACGCTGGCGCTCTACCAGAAGCTCACCGGCGTGCCGATGATGCACATCCCCTACAAGGGTGGCGCACCGTCCCTCACCGACCTGATAGGCGGCCACCTGGACGTGGTGTTCTCCAACTATCCGGAATCGCTGGCGCACGTGAAGAACGGTTCCTTGCGGGCGCTTGCCATCACTACCCGCGAACGCGGCGCCGATCTGCCCGACGTGCCCACCGTGAAGGAGGCCGGCCTGCCCGACCTGATCGTCGAGAACTTCACCGGCGTGTTGGCGCCGGCGGGCACGCCGCCCGAACTGGTGCAACGCATCGGCGACGCCATCGTGCGGCAGGTCTCGCAACCCGCCATTAAGCAGGCGCTGCTGCAGCTGGGCTTCGTGCCGCAGCCGCGCGGCCCCGCGGAGTTCGGCGCCTACCTGAAATCCGAGGTGGACCGCTGGGCCAAGATCATCCGCGACGCCAACATCCAGATCGCCTGACCAAAGTGGAATCCCTGCCCATGCATATCCTCATCTCCGAGTTCATGGACGCGCCCGCGGTCGACGCGCTACGCCAGCGGTTCAACGTGCGGTACGCGCCTGAACTGGTGGAACAGCGCGACGCCCTGCTGGCGGCCGTGGCCGAGGCCGACGGCCTCATCGTGCGCAACCGCAGCAAGGTGGACGCCGCCCTGCTGCAGGCGGCTCCGCGGCTGCGGACCGTGGGCCGCCTGGGCGTGGGCTTGGACAACATCGACCTGGAGGCCTGCGCCGCGCGCGGCATTGCGGTCATACCCGCCACCGGCGCCAATGCGCGCGCCGTGGCCGAGTACGTCGTCGGCACGGTGCTGATGCTGTTGCGCGGCGCCTATGCGTCGACAGCCGAGGTCGCGGCGGGCGCATGGCCCCGCAACGCGCTCTCGCAGGGCCTGGAAGCGCACGGACGCACACTGGGCATCGTCGGCTTCGGCGGCATCGGCCGGCTGACGGCCCGCCTGGCGCAAGGGCTGGACATGCGCGTGGCCGGCTGCGACGCCGCGCTGCCGCCGGACCATCCCGCCTGGCGGGAAACCGGCGTCACCGCCATGCCGCTGGACGAACTGCTGGCCCAGGCCGATGCCGTCACCCTGCATCTGCCCCTCACGCCCGGCACGCGGCGGCTGCTGGACGCCGGCCGCATCGCGCGCATGCGTCCGGGCGCGGCGCTGATCAACACCTCGCGCGGCGGCATCGTGGACGAAGCCGCGCTGGCCGACGCACTGCGGACGGGCCATTTGCGCGGCGCCGCGCTGGACGTGTTCGAACAGGAACCGCTGCCTGCGGGCAGCCCGCTGGCGGACGCGCCCAACCTGATCCTGACGCCGCACATCGCCGGACTGACGCAGGAAGCCAACACCCGGGTTTCCGACATGGTGGCCGCCGGTGTGACAATGGCGCTTACGGGCGGCGACCGATGAAGCCACACGGCCCGGCGCCCGCCCTTGAAGAGAAGGATATGGCTCACATCTATCTGGACGAATTGCAACTCCTGGCCGCGGCGGGCCTGGCCGCCGCCGGCGCCAATGCCGCCATGGCGGACAGCACGGCGCGCGCGCTGGTCTTCGCCGAAAGCCAGGGGCTCAGCTCCCATGGCCTGTCGCGCGTGCCTTTCTACGCCGGACACCTGCGTGCTGGCCGCGCCATCGGTTCGGCGGTGCCGCGCATCGTGCATGAACGCGGCGGCGCGGCGCTGATCGACGCCGGTTCCGGACTGGCCTTTCCCGCCTGCGCAATGGCGATCGAACAGGCCGGCCTGCGCGCCCGCGAACATGGCGTGGCCTTCATCGGCGTCGGCAACAGCCACCACTTCGGCGAAGCCGGCTACCACCTGGAAGCCCTGGCCGACCTGGGCATGGTGGGGCTGGCGCTGAGCAACTCGCCCGCCGCCATGCCCGCCTGGGGCGGCAAGCGGCCGCTGTTCGGCACCAACCCCATCGCCGCCGTGTTTCCGCGGCGCGGCGGCGCGCGGCTGGTGATCGATCTGTCGCTGTCGCAGGTCGCGCGCGGCAAGCTCATGATCGCGGCCCGCGACAACCAGCCCATCCCGCTGGGCTGGGCGCTGGACGCCGACGGCCAGCCCACCACCGATCCCAAGGCCGGCCTGGCGGGCAGCATGCTGCCCGCGGGCGGCGTCAAGGGCGCGATGTTGGCGCTGATCGTCGAACTGCTGGCTTGCGCGTTGACCGGCTCGCACTTCGGCTTCGAGACCGAGTCCTTCTTCGTCGACGCAGGCGGCCCGGCGCGGCTGGGCCAGGCCTTCATGGCGATCGACCCCGGCGCGCTGGCCGGCAACAACACCTATCTGGACCGTGTCGAAGTCCTGGTCGACGCCATGCTGGAAGACGACGGCGTGCGTCTGCCGGGCGACCGCCGCCGCAAGCTGCGCGACGAAGCGCTCAAGCATGGCGTGGACATTCCCGACGCGTTGATGGCGCAGTTGCGGGCAATGTCGGGCACAGCGTAGATCGTTTTCCACGGCACGCGGGGGCACTCGAGCACGACCCTATGCGGCCGGCTCAATTGTCGCGACAGCGTCGCGACAATTGAGCCCGATCTCAAACTCCGCGGCTGAACCACAGTATCACCGGCGCCAGCAGCAGGAACGCCACGGTCGACACCAATACCGCGCCCGCCGCCGTATCCCCCTGCGTCGTGTAGCGCTTGACGTACATGTAGCTGACCACCGCGCAGGGCATGGCCATCTGCAGGCTGAGCGCGCCGGCCAGCACCGGTTCCAGGTCCAGCGCCCATACCACTGCCAGCCCCGCGCCCAGGCCCACGGCCAGGCGGATGGCGGCGACCTTGGCGCCATCGCGCAGGCCGTTGGACGGAATCAAGGCCAGGGCGTGGCCCAGGCTCAGCAGCATCAGCGGCACCGTCACCGCGCCCAGCATGCGCGAGGTCTCGATCAGCCACGCAGGCACCGGCACATGCATGAGGCGCAGGGCCACGGCGACCAGGGACGCCAGCAGAATCGGACTCTTCCAGCTGCCTTTGGTGTTCACCCCCGGCAACAGGCGCACGGCGACCGTGTGCATGACGAAGGAGCTGACCGCGAAGAACGCGACCGCCACCGACAGGCCTGCGTCGCCAAAAGCCATCTGCGAAATCGGCAGCCCCAGGTTGCCGGCATTGGGGAGGAAGGCCGTGGGCAGCAGCGTGCGCACGGGCAGCTTGCATGCCTTCAGCAGCAGCGCGCAGACCAGCGCGCACAGCAGCAGCGCCAGCAGGGTCGCCACCGCCACGTCGGCCAGCGCGCGGTCGTCCAGATGCGTGGTGACGAAGGTGTGAAACACCAGGGCCGGCGTGGTCACCGAGGTCACCAGCATGGTGATGAAAGAGCCGCCGAACGGCAGGTCCCGCTTGCCCCAGTACACCCCTATGCCCGCGCAGAAGAGCAAAGGCAGCATCAGCACGATCGATGAAAAATAGAACTGCACGACGGCGGACATGCGCTTATTCCGTTAGAGATAAGAGGATTGATGCGTGAAGGCATCATCGCTTGCCGGGCGGCCCGTCCGGACGGCAGCATGAGGCAACTCGTCAATCGCCGGGCCTACGCCCCCATTCGCCATGTCAGCCACCGCCCTCCCCGCCACGCCCCCGGCCATGAACCCGGCCACTCCCCCAGCCATGGGTTCAGCCTTGAATCCGTCATCCAGTCCGGCCCAGGCGATCAAGCCCCTGTCGGAGCGCCAGGCCAGTTGCCTGCACTGGGCCGCCCTGGGCAAAACCAGCTGGGAAACCGCCCGCATCCTGGGCGTCAGCGAAAGCACGGTGAATTTCCACCTGTGCAACGCCTGCGAGAAGCTCGGCGTGCGCGGCCGGCGCGCGGCGGTGGTCGCGGCGCTGAGGCTGGGCCTGATCGAACCCGTCACGGCTTGATGACGACGGAACGCAGGAACTCTTGCGCCCGCTCGGCCGGCAGGCTTTCCACGGTGCCGGCCGCCACGGCTTCGATCAGCATGGTATCGGTCACCCAGACCCGGGCCCGCAGCCAGCCCGGCTTGCCCATGGCCTTGCCCTGGACCTCGATGTCCTGCCCGTAGGCAGGCCATTCATTGGGCGGCGGCGACTGCATGTTGGCGTAGAGCGAATGCATCAGCGCCATGCCCAGCGCCTGCTTGGCCGCTGGGTCCTTGGCGATGTCGGGCGGCAGCGGCGCCGAACCCACGGCAAAGACCGCCTCGCCCACGGTGGCGCTGGCCAGGGTAAAACGCAAGGTATGGGCGTCCAGCTTCAGGTCGCGGGTGTCGGTGGTGACCCGGTCCGGAAACGCCGCGCGCGCGTGGCCATCGGCCACGTCGACTTCGCGCCAGTTGTAACTGGGCGAGCAGGCCGTGATCAGCAGGGCCAGCGCGGCAATCGCGCCGGCTTTCTTGAACATGAAACGAAACAGCGATGAAATCGTCATTACCCGAGGACCTGGACTGTCTATTCATTTCGAGGAAGCCAGAAATTGTCGCCGATTTCGATGACCCCCGCGCCCGACGGCACGCCCTTGGCCAATTATGTCTGGCCAGCCGCGCCAAATGTGCCCCCGCCGATCGCCGGCCCAGGCACTCCCAGTATCTACCTGCTGCACGGACTAAGCGAGCATGCCGGGCGCTACGACCGTCTGGCGCGCTGGCTGAGCGCCCGCGGCTGGACCGTGGGCGCGCACGACCACCGCGGCCATGGCCGTTCCGGCGGCCGACCCGCGACCCTGAGCCACGAGGACGACCTGGTCGTCGATGCGGTCGACCGGCTGCGGGCCTGGACCGCCGCCCACGGACGCCCGCCCATCCTGCTGGGCCACAGCCTGGGCGCCCTGGTCGCGGTGCGAATCGCCCTGCGCCGCATGGTCGAGATCGACGGCCTGGTGCTCAGTTCGCCCCCCTTCGTGGTGCATGTGCCGCCCTGGGTGCGGCGCACGCTGACCTGGATGTCGCTGCATGCGCCCGACTTGCGCGTGCCTCACGGCTTGGCGCCCGCCCGCATCTCCCATGACCCCGCCGTGGTGAAGGCCTACCGCAGCGATCCCCTGGTACGGCGCCAAATGACCGGGCGGCTGGCCCGCTTCGTGGACGAAGGCGGCCGCGAATCCCTGCGCGAAGCCCCGCTCCTGGCCTGTCGTACCCTGCTGATGGTGGCGGGCGACGACTCCATCGTCGCCGCCGAAGGCAGCCGCCAATTCGCCCAGCGCGCGCCCGCCGAACTGCTGACGCTGCGCTGGTACGACACCGCCTGGCACGAGATTTTCAACGAAACCGCCCCCATCGCCGACCCGGTCTACGCCGACCTGGACGAGTGGCTGGCGCGCACCGCCCAGGCATTGTCCCTGTCCCCAGTATTGACTCCCTCGGCACAGGAGGCCGGCACCCCGTAAAATCCGGCGACAGACCCAAACGAGAAGAACCCGTGACTGATACTGCCGCCAACCGCCTCTCCCGCCTGGAGGCCAACCGATCGCTGCTGACCCAGACCCTGCGGGGCATCGAAAAGGAAGGCCTGCGCGTGGACGAGCAAGGCGTCCTGTCCCGCAAGCCGCATCCCGCCGGCCTGGGCTCGGCGCTGACCAACGAACACGTCACCACCGACTATTCCGAATCCCTGCTCGAACTCATCACGGGCACGCACAAGGACGTGGACTCGCTGCTGGCCGAACTGACCAACACCCATCGCCACGTCTACAGCGTGCTGGACCATGAACTGATCTGGAATCAGTCCATGCCCGCCACGCTGCCGTCTGAAGCCGACATTCCCATCGCCTGGTACGGCAAGTCCAACACCGGCATGCTCAAGCACGTGTACCGCCGCGGCCTGGCCGTGCGCTACGGCAAGACCATGCAGTGCATCGCCGGCGTGCACTACAACTTCTCGCTGGCCGAAGACCTGTGGTCCGTGCTGGACACGCAGCCCGGCAGCATCCAGGACCGCCGTTCGCGCGGCTACATTGGCCTGATCCGCAACTTCACGCGTTATTCCTGGCTGCTGATGTACCTGTTCGGCGCCGCGCCGGCGCTGTCCAGCGACTTCCTGCGCGGGCGCGAGCATCCGCTGCAAAAACTGGGCGACAGCACGCTGTACCTGCCCTATGCCACCAGCCTGCGCATGAGCGACCTGGGCTACCAGAACAAGGCGCAGTCGCAGCTCAAGCTCTGCTACAACGACCTGGACACGTTCCTGGGCCGCTTGTACGAGGCGGTGACCCAGCCCTGGCCCGATTACCAGAAGATCGGCACCCACCGCGACGGCGAATGGATCCAGCTCAACACCAACGTGCTGCAGATCGAAAACGAGTACTACTCCAGCATCCGCCCCAAGCGCGCCACTGGCCGCTGCGAACGCCCGATCACGGCGCTGGCCGAGCGCGGCGTGCAGTACGTTGAAGTCCGCTGCCTGGACATCGACCCGGACTCGCCGGTCGGCATCGACGCCGCCACCAGCCGCTTCGTCGACGCCTTCCTGCTGTTCTGCACCGCGTCCGACAGCCCCTTCTTCCCTGCCAACGGCTATTGCCAGCGCAGCGCCGACAACTTCTCGGCCGTCGTCAAGGAAGGCCGCAAGCCCGGCCTGATGCTGGACCGCGAAGGCCAGTCCATCGGCCTGGCCCAGTGGGGCCACGAACTGCTGGACCAGATCGCGCCCTACGCCGCGCTGTTCGACTCCGCCCTGGGCGGCAGCGCCTACGCCGAAGCGCTGGCGGCCCAGCGCGCCAAGCTCGACCAGCCCGACTCCACGCCTTCGGCGCGCCTGCTGGCCTCGCTGACCGAGAGCCGCCTGTCGTTCCATGACTATTCGCTGGACCTCAGCCGCAAGCACGCCGACGCGCTGCGCGCGCAGGCCCTGCCCGCCGACCTCGCAGCCGCCTATGAACAGGCCGCCGCGCAGTCCACGGCGGAGCAACAGCGCCTGGAGCAGTCGGACACCGAGGATTTCGATACCTATGTGGCCCGCTACCACGCGGCGCTGAAGGCCCCGCGCAAATAAGGCGTATCGTTAAGGTTTTGATCCGCGCCGGCCGCTTGCTGGCGGCGCGGACCGCTCTGACACCTCAGGAGGTTTTCCCCATGCGCCGCACCGCAACATTCCTGCTGGCCTTGGCCGCCAGCGTGGCGGGGATAGTCCATGCCGCGCCGCCGCCCATGCAGACCGTGGAATCGGTGGACCTGAAGCGCTACGCCGGCATGTGGTACGAGATCGCGAATTTCCCCATGTTCTTCCAGCGCGACTGCGTGGGAGACACCACCGCCGAATACACCGCGCATGCCGACGGCACGGTCGGCGTGAACAACCGCTGCCGCACCAAGGACGGCGACATCGACACCGCATCCGGCACCGCCACGGTGGTGGAAGGCAGCAACAACGCCAAGCTCGAAGTCTCGTTCTTCAAGCCATTCAAGGGCGATTACTGGGTGATAGGCCTGGATCCGGAATACCGCTGGTCGGTGGTCGGCACCCCGGACCGGAAATACCTGTGGATCCTGTCGCGCTCGCCGCAGTTGCCCAAGGAAGAGCTGGACAAGGCCTTGGACGCCGCCAAGGCACAGGGCTACCAGCTGGACGAACTGCGGTACACGCCGCAGAAATAGGATGCGCCGCGGCGCTTACCCTGCGTAATCCCGCGCCAGACGCACCACCGTCACCCCTGGCTTCAGCTGCCGCAACGACGGCATGACCAGCGTACACCGATCGTAAGGCGTCACGATGGGCTGGCCATCGGCCCAACCCAGAATGGAACCGGCCTGCTCGAACGTCTCCAGCCCCGTCCAGGGCTCGGAGAAGCGCAGGTCCATGGACGGCGCGACCACCGCGTCCGTCACTTCCAGCACGCGCTGGTTCGCTGCGTCCGGCATCAGCCAGCCGGCCAGCACATCCGCCGCATCGGCCACGCCCGACTCCACCAGCATGCGCGCCACCATGTCACGCGCCACGTCGCGCGCGGCCAATTCGCCATGGAAGCCGCATTCGATCAGCAAGGCGCAGGCGTCGGCACGGGCGGGATCGCCGAACTGGCCGAAATCGCGCATGCGCACGCCGTCCTTGTGGCCTGCGTCTACGATCACGTGCTGCGGCGCCTTCAGGCGGCGCGCCAGCGCGATGTTGCGCGGCAGGACGCCCGTCAGCAGCAGGGGCGCGCCCGGTTCATGCATGGAATGCAGGTCCAGCAGCCAGTCCGCGCGCTCCACCCAGGGACGCAGCTCGGCGCCGCGCTTGCGGTCCGGCGTCGTGGGATGGTCCAGGCGCTCGGCGCTCCAGACGCGGTTCATGTCCTCGGCCGCGAAGCGCGACGCATCGTGGTTGGCGTGGTCGAAACGGTCGAACGCCTCCAGATTGCAGAACGCCAGCGTCAGGCTGCCGCGGCGCGGGCGCAGGCCCGCGGCCAGCAGGTCCTTCAAGGCCCAGGCGCCGCACAGCTCATTGCCATGCACCAGCGCGGACAGCATCAACGCGCGCCCCGGAAGGCCTGAATCGAAATGCCACACGCCAGGGGTGCCGGTATTGCCGGCGCGCTCGGCGCTCAGGTCGGGTACGGGAAGCTTGAATTCCATGGATATTGTCCGCTGCGGTGCTTGGGTGTTGCGATGACTCGGCTTCGACTTACTGGGCTTCGATCTTGGCGGCCTTGACCAGCGCGCCGTACTTCTTGGTTTCCTCGGCCTGATAGGCCGCCGGATCCAGGCCCGGCTGCGACAGCACGCCGCCGGCTTCCTGCATCTTGGCGCGGAACTGCTCCGACTTCAGCGTATCGGCCAGCGCGCCGCGCAGCTTGGCGGCCACGGGCTCCGGCAGGCCGGCCGGACCGTAGAGCGCGAACCAAACGCTGATATCCACGCCTTCGAATCCCGGCGTCTCGGCCAGGGCCGGCAGATCCGGCGCCACCGGCGAACGCTTCTTCTCCGTCACGCCCAGCGCCACGATCTTGTCGCCGCGCACTTGCGGCAAGCCCGAGGACAGCACCAGCATCCCGTAGTCCAGCTGGCCGCTCATCAGGTCCGTCACCAGCGGCGCCACGCCGCGGTACGGCACGTGCTCGGCGCGCGTGCCGGTCGACTGGTTGATCATCTCGCCGGCCAGGTGCAGGGTCGTGCCCACGCCGGAAGAACCGTAGTTGAAGCTGCCCGGCGCGGAGGCGCGCAGCTTCTGCAGATACTCGGCGGCGGTCTTCACGCCCGAATTCTTGCTGGCGGCCAGCAGCATGGGCTGCGAGGCGATCACGCCCAGCGGCGCAAAGTCTTTCACGCTGTCGTACTTGACCGCGTTGTTGATCATGCTGGCGATGACCATTTCATTGGTGGAGCCCAGCAGCAGCGTGTAGCCGTCGGGCGTGGCCCGCGCCACGCGCTGCGCGCCGATGGTGCCGCCAGCGCCGCCCACGTTCTCGACCACCACGCTCTGGCCCAGGCGCTTGGCCAGCTCTTCGCCGAACAGGCGCGCGGTCAGGTCCACGCTGCCGCCCGCCGGATAGCCGACCACCAGCGAGATGGCGCGCTCGGGATAATCGGCGTGCGCGGAAGACGCCGCGGCGAGCGCGGAGACGGCACAGAGCGCGGCTAGCGTGGCGCGCAACGGATGCAGGACGGATTTCATGTTTTCTCCCTGGGGTGCTATGGCGGACGGCGGCGCCGTCTCATTTGATGTTTCGGGAGCTATTCTCGGACGTACACCAGGGACATCCCGTGCCAAGTCGGCACATGCCGGTGCGGATTCAGCACGCGTGCACCCTGCGCCCGGCGGATTTCAGGCCTTGCGGCTGGCCGTGGCTTCCCAGGCCGCTTCGGCCAGATCCGCCAGCCGCGCCCGCGAGCGGTACAGCCGCACCTCGAAGGAGATTTCCTCGCTGCGGCCGCCCAGGGCGGCCAGCGCGCCGCGACGGCAATCCGCCGCCACCATGGACCAGGGCAGCCAGGCCACCCCCAGCCCCTTGGCGACCGCGCCATGCGCCGCGTCCAGCGAATCGCTGCGCAGGAACGGCGCCAGGGCATAGGGCGTGGCCTCCAGGCGGTCGCCCACGATGCGCTCCATCGCCAGGCCGCCGGCGTAGGTAATCAATGGCACGGACGGCCCGCCTTCCTGCAGCACGTAGCGCGGCCGGCCACGGGAATCGGCCTGGCTGACGGGCACCAGCTTGTCGGTGCCCAAGGTCATGTAGCGGTAGCGCCCCGGACTCAGCTGCACCGACAGAGCCGGATGCTCGTAGCAGCACAGCAGGTCCACGCGGCCCTGCTCCAGCCGGGCCGCCATGTCCTGCATCATGCCGGTGGACAGCTCGACCTGCGTGCCCTCGGTCAGCACTTTGGGCGTGCGGTGGCGCAGTCGCGCGATCCAGTCCGCCACCAGCGTGCGGGCCAGGCTGCGGCCGGTGGCGATGCGCAGCACGGCCTCGCCGCCCGCGCCGAAGCTGCGGATGCGGTGGCGCACCTGTCCCATCTGCTCCACCACCTGGGTCGCCGTCTTCAGCAAAGCCTCGCCCTCGGCGGTCAGGACCACGGGCAGGCGCTGGCGCTCAATCAGCGGCGCGCCGGCCCAGGCCTCCAGCGCGCGGATGCGCCGGCCGAAAGCCGGATGCGTGACGTGGCGCAGCTCGGCCGCGCGCACAAAGCTGCCGGTCTGCGCCAGGGCAATCAGGTCTTCAAGAAGTTTCAGGTCGGCCATGGGCGTCAAGCTTACGCCATCGGCCGGCGCGTCACCGGGCGCCCAGCCCCATCATCGCCAGGGTGGCGCGGGTCAGGTCGCTGTCCGGATCTTCCAGTTCATTGACCAGGTCGAAGTGATTGCAGTGCGGCGTCGGGATACGGGTGGACGCCAGGCCCGCGGCATTCCAGGCGGCTTCGTATGCCGCCGTCTGGTTCTTGAAGCCCTGGGTCTCCAGCCCGCCCACCGCCAGCAGCATCGGACCCGCGCGTTCCGGCAGATGGAAGATCGGGCTTTGATGCGCCGCCTGCTCGGGCGTCAACTGCAGCCAGGTGTTCGGCAGGACGTCGCATAGGGGCCGCAAATCGAACAGCCCGCTGAGCGCCAGCGTGCCCTTGATCACGTCGTCCGGCACGCCATACCGCGCCGGCCAGCCGGGCGCGACCAGCATGCCGGCCAGATGGCCACCCGCCGAGCTGCCGCTGACGTAGATCCGTTCAGGGTCCACGCCATAGGCCGCCACGTTGCGGTACAGCCAGGCCACGGCGGAACGCACCTCGCGCACCACTTCGCCGAGGGTAGCCTCGGGCACCAGCGTGTATTCCAGCGTCGCCACGGCGGCGCCTGCGGCATTGAAGGCTTCGGCCATCACGGGTGCGTCTTCCTTGCGCTGCGCGCGCCAGTAGCCGCCGTGGATGAACACGAACAGCGGCGCCGGCGCCTGCGAGGCGGCAGGCAAGAAGAGATCCAGCCTTTCGTCCTGGCCCATGCCGTAATGCAGGTCCAGCACGCCGGGGCGACGCGTGCGCACCCGGGCCGAGGACTCGGCATAGCGGCGCACGCAGGCGTCGAAATCCGGCACCGATTCGCGCGCGTTGTACTGGACCTCGCGCTCGGCGATGGTGGGGAAGAAGAGGTCGATGTGGGAGTTATGCATGCCTGGCCTGCGATTGGGGCTGCGATTGGGGCTGGGAAATGATGCGTTCGATGAACTGCGCGGTCTTGCGGTAGTGCGCGGCCAGCATGGCGACCGAGCCTTCCACGTCGCGCGAGATGGCGGCGTCCAGCAGCTGGCGATGCTCGTCGTCGACGCTGCGCTCCGGCCCGTAGGCGGTTGCGCCAGCGCGCGCCGGACGCCGATAGCGTTCAGTCTGCGCATAGAGCTGGGTGGACAGGTCCAGCAGCCAGTGGGAACGGCAGGCGCCAATCAGCGCGTGGTGGAACTCCAGGTGCCGCGCCTCCAGCAGCTCGTCCAGCTCTTCCGAAGGCTGGGCGGCGGCCTCGGCGCGCTGCGCGGCCAGGGTCAGCGCATGGTACGCGCCGACCAGCCGCGTTTCCCAGGCGTCGTCGGCATTGGCCAGCGAGCGGCGCAGCGCATCGCAATCGATCAGGATGCGGGTTTCACAGGCGTCCCACATTTCCTCGACCGACAGGGGCGCGATGCTGAAGCCGCGCGAGGTGGTGCTGATGACCATGCGTTCGCTGCGCAGGCGGTTGAGGGCTTCGCGGATGGGGGAAAAGCTGCTGCCGTAGCGCTGCTTCAGCAATTCCAGCCGCAAGGACTGGCCCGGCGCGAAGGCGCCGCGCATGATGTCGCGCCGCAACAGGCGGTAGACCTGCTCCGACAGCGTGATTTCCTCCACGCCCGCGCTCCCGTCCGATCCGGGATCGTCCTGGCGGGAAGCTTTGATTCTAGGCTTCAAGATGGTCTCCAGATTTCAGCGGCCGGGGCGCGGATCCGCGCGCAGGCGGCCCATTCTACCTGCGCCCAACGGGCCGGCAGCGGCGTGTATCCGTCCCCGGCTGCCGAGCCGTGATCCACGCTCCATGGTCTGCTCATATGCCCAGGTAACGCTGCGCCAGCTCGGGCTGGGCGGACAGTTCCGCGGGCTGCCCCGACCAGGCCACCCGCCCCTTGTCGACGATGTAGTGGCGGTCCACCAGCGTCGCCATTTCAGGCAGGTTCTTGTCGATGACCAGGATGGTCTGGCCTTCGCCCTTGAGCGCCCGCAGGCAGCGCCAGATCTCCTGCCGGATCAGCGGCGCCAGCCCCTCGGTCGCTTCGTCCAGGATCAGGAGCTTGGGATTGGTCATGAGCGCGCGGCCCACCACCAGCATCTGCTGCTCGCCGCCGGACAGGGTCCGCGACGACTGTCCGCGCCGTTCCTTCAGGCGCGGGAACAGCGTGTAGACGCGTTCCAGGTCCCATCCGCCCGGCGCGGCACGCGAAGTCGCGACCAGGTTCTCCTGCACCGTCAAGGATCCGAACACCCTCCGGCCTTCCGGCACCAGCCCCACGCCCAGCCGCGCCACGCTGCTGGGCGCGGCGCGGCCCAGCGTGCGCCCGCGGAACTGCACCGCGCCGCCGGTGGCGGGCAGCATGCCCATCAGGGTCTTGATCGTGGTGGTCTTGCCCATGCCGTTGCGCCCGATCAGCGAGATCACCTCGCCCTCGCTGGCCTCGAACGACATGCCGAACAGGACCTTGCTGGAACCGTAGCCGCCGGTCAGCCCTTCAACCTTCAACATGTTCTTCTCCCAGATAGGCGGCGCGCACCTCCGGATGGCGGCGCACCTCCTCGGGCGAGCCGCTGAACACCACCCGGCCGTAGACCAGCACGCTGATGCGGTCGGCCAGCGCGAAGACCGCGTCCATGTCGTGTTCCACCAGCAGGATGCCGTAGTCGCCCTTCATGCCTTGCAAGAGCCGCGTCATGCGCGCCGATTCCTCGGGTCCCATGCCGGCCATGGGCTCGTCCAGCAGCAGCAGGCGCGGCGCGCGCGCCAGCGCCACCGCCAGTTCCAGCTGCCGCTTCTCGCCGTGCGCCAGGTCGGCCGAACGCACGTGGCGGCGGTCCTCCAGCCCCACGTGCGTCAGCCACTGCATGGCCTCGGTCTTCAACGCGGCGTCATGGCGCGGGTTGGACCAGGCCTGGAAGGCGCGTCCGCTCTTGAGCATGCGCGACAGGATCACGTTCTCCAGCGCGGTGTACTCCTGGCACAGCTCGGTGATCTGGAACGAACGTCCCAGCCCCAGGCGGGCGCGCTCAAAGGCGCGCAGCGCGGTCACGTCCTGTCCGTCCAGATGGATGGTGCCGGAGTCCGGCCGGATCTCGCCGCAGATCTGCGCGATCAGGGTGGACTTGCCCGCGCCGTTGGGGCCGATGATGGCGTGAATCTCGCCGGCGCGCACGTCCAGGTCCACGCCATTGGTCGCGACCACCGCGTCGAAGGCCTTGCGCAGCTGCGTCAGGCGCAACAGGCTGGCGCTTGCATCAGTCGGCATGGCGTGTCTCCAGCAACTTGCCGAACAGGCCCTTCTCGCCCCACAGCACCACCAGCACCAGGATGGGTCCCATGTACAGCAGCCAATGCTCGGTCAAGGACGACAGCATCTGCTCCAGCCCCAGGAACACCGCCGCGCCCGCGATCGGCCCCAGCAAGGTGCCCACCCCGCCCAGGATCACGATGGCCATGAGTTCGCCGGACTTGGTCCAGGCCGCCATGTCCGGCGTCACCAGCCCGGCATAGTTGGCCCACAACACCCCGGCCAGGCCCGTGCCCATCGCCGACAGCACGAAGGCGCTGAGCCGGTATGGCGTGGGCGCCACGCCCAGGTTGATGGAACGCCGCTCGCTCTGGCGCAGCGCCTGCAGCACCATGCCGAAACGCGAGTTGGTCACGCGGATGCACAGCAGCGTCCAGAGCGTCAGCAGCGCCAGGCACACATAGTAGAAAACCATGGGGCTTTCCAGATTGATGCCCGGCAGCTCATTGCGCTGCGGAATCATCAGGCCGTCGTCGCCGCCGTAGAACTGCAACGACACCAGCACGAAGTACACCATCTGGCCGAACGCCAGCGTGATCATGATGAACTGCACGCCGCGCGTGCGCAGCGCCAGATAGCCGAACAGCCAGCCGGCCAGCGCGCACACGATGAGCGCTATCGGCCACACCACCAGCGCCGCGTTGCTGCCGGCCCAGCCGAAGATCGGGCCGGCCTCGGCCGTGTGGAAGGCGATGATGCCCACCGCGTAGCCGCCCAGCCCGAAGAACATGGCGTGGCCGAAACTGACCATGGCGCCGTAGCCGATCACCAGGTCCAGGCTGACCGCGGCCAGGCCGTAGATCAAAAAGCGCGTCACCACGCCGATCAGAAAGGGCGAGCCCGATGCCAGCGCCGCGGCCGGCAGCAGGATCAGCACCACCAGGCCGCCCAGGCCCCAGCGGGCGCGGTTCGTAAGTGTGTATGCCATCTTCATCCTCGCGCCGGGAACAGCCCGCCCGGCTTGGCGATCAGCACGATCGCCATCAACACATAGATGCTGGCCGACGCCATGCCCGCGGCCAGCGGGTCCGCCGTGGCCGGCGAAAACATGGTCGACAGCAGTTGCGGCAGGAACGCGCGCCCCAGGCTGTCCACCATGCCCACCAGCAAGGCGCCGGCCAAGGCCCCGCGCACCGAACCGACCCCGCCGATCACGATGACCACGAAGGTGGTGATCAGGATGCGTTCGCCCATGCCGATTTCCACCGCCAGCAGCGGCGCGGCCATCACGCCGGCCAACCCGCACAGCAGAGCGCCCAGGCCGAACACCAGCGTGTAGAGCTTGCGGATGTCTATGCCCAGCGCGTCGACCATCTCGCGGTCGTCGGCGCCGGCCCGGATCAGCATGCCGATGCGCGTGCGGTTGACCAGCCACCACAGGCCCACCGCCACCAACGCGCCAATGGCGATGAACGACAGGCGGATCAGCGGATACTGGAATCCCGGCGCCAGCGTCACCGCGCCTTCCAGGAAGCTGGGAATGCCCACCAGCGGCGGGCGCCGGCCGAAGATCAGGCTGACCGCTTCGTTGGAGAACAGCAGCAGGCCGAAGGTGGCCAGGACTTGATACAGGTGGTCCCGCTTGTACAGCTTGCGTATCACCAGCACTTCGACCGAAATGCCGTACAGGCCCGCCCCCAGCAGCGCCGCCAGCACGCCCGCGAGGAACGAGCCGGTGGTGCCGATGGCGTACGCGGCGCAGTACGCCCCCACCATGTAGAACGAGCCGTGCGTCAGGTTGACCACCCCCATGATGCCGAAGATCAGCGTCAGTCCGGCCGCCAGCATGAACAGCATGGCGCCGAACTGCAGCCCGTTGAGCAGCTGTTCAAACAGGAGCGTCATGACGGCATCTTGCAGAATTGCGCGTAAGCGTCCTTGTCATCGGACACCAGCTTGCGGACCAGGTGCGGCGACAGGCTGCCGTCGGTGCCCTTCTCGATGCGCATCAGATAAAGATCCTGGATCGGATGCTGGTTGGTGTTCATGCTGAATTTGCCGCGCAGCGACGTGAACTCGGGCTGGCGCAGCGCGGCGCGGAATTCCGCCGCCTTGGACAGGTCGCCGCCGGTGGCCTTGAGGCCCGCGCCGATCAACTGCGCGGTGTCGTAGGCCTGCATGGCGTAGTCCGTCGGCACGCGGCCGTAGGCTTCCTTGAACGCCTGCACGAAGGCTTTCGATTGTGCGTTGTCGAAGTCCTGCGACCAGATGCCGGTGATGTAGGCGCCGGCCGAGGCGTCGCCCGTGGCCTTGATCATGCGCGCGTCCATCGAGAAGCTGGGCATCAGCATCGGGATGCTCTTGTTCAGCCCGGCCGCCGCATATTGCTTGACGAAGTTGATGCCCGTGCCGCCCGGATGGAACTGGTAGATGGCGTCGGGAGCCAGCGAGCGCAGGCGCGCCAATTCCACCGAGAAGTCCGATTGGTCGAGCTTGGTGTAGATCTCGGCCACCACCTCGCCCTTGTAGGTGCGCTTGAAGCCTTCGATGGCATCGCGGCCCGCCTGGTAGTTGGGCGCCAGCAGCACGACCTTCTTATAGCCCAGTTCGTTGGCCGCTACGCCGCCAGCCGTGTGGAAGGCGTCGTTCTGGTAGGACGCGACGAAGTAATTGGGATCGCACTTTTCGCCCGCGAAATTCGACGGGCCAGGATTCAGGCTGACGTAGAACGCGCCCGACTTCACCACGCTGGGCACCACCGCCGCCAACACGTTGGAGAAGTTCACGCCGGTATAGAGCTTGACGCCCGATTGCAGCAGGCGGTCGGCCGCCTGCTTGGCGTTGGCGGGCTTCAGGCCGTCGTCCTCGATCACCAGCTGCACCGGCACGCCGCCCAGCTTGCCGCCGCCCTGCTTGATGGCCAGGTTGAAGGCATCGCGCTCGTCTTCGCCGATGTAGCCCGCCGGCGTAGACAAGGTGGCGATGAAGCCGATCTTGACCGGTTCCGCGGCCTGGGCCGCCCCCATGGACGCCGCGGCGCCCAGCGCGACGGACAACGCGCCGCCCAGTATCTGTTTCTTGATCATGTTTTCCCCTTGGAGACTGCGTTGCCCGCCGCCCCGGCGGCTGGGTGTTTTAAACGGCCACCACCGGATGGCGCAGCGTGCCGATGCCTTCCACGCAAGCCACCACCACGTCGCCCGGCCACAGCCATTCCTGCGGCTTGCGGCCCGCGCCCACGCCCTCCGGCGTGCCGGTGGCGATGATGTCGCCCGGCTCCAGCGTGATGCCCGCGCTGATGTCCGATATCAGGAACGGCACCTTGAACAGCATGTGGCGCGTGTTGGAACCCTGCTTCTTCTCGCCGTTGACCGTCAGCCACAGGTCCAGCACCTGCGGATCCGGGATCTCGTCGGCGGTCACGATGCAGGGGCCGAAGGGCGCGTAGGTGTCCTGGCCCTTGGAATAGATCCACTGGCCGGCTCGGCGGCAATCGCGCGCGCTCATGTCCAGCATGACGCTGTAGCCGAACACATAGGACAGCGCATCGGCCTCGGCCACGCGCGAAGCGCGGCGGCCCATGATGACGGCCAGCTCCACTTCCCAATCCAGCTGCTGCGTGATCTTGGCGTTGTGCTCGATGGCGTCGCCCGGGCCGATGACGGTGGTAGGCGGCTTGGAAAAGATCACCGGCTGCTTGGGCAGGTCGGCCGAGGTATCCAGCGTGCGGCTGGATTCCGCCACATGCTCCACGTAGTTCAGGCCGATGCCGAAGATGTTCTTGCGCGGGCGCGGGATCGGCGCCAGCAGCTTGACGTTCTCTTGCGGCAGCGCGCTGCCCACGGGCCAATTGCCGCGATAGGCTTCCATCAGCTTGCTGGCCTGCGCCACGGCCACGGGCCCCAGGTCGATGAAGGCCAGCATGTCGTCGGGCAGGTCCACGCCGCCGGCGCGGCCCAGCAGGGCCAGGTCGATCACATAGCCTTCGGCCAGCGCGCCCAGGCGGGCAGCGGCGGTGGGATGGGCGCGAAAAGTCACCAAGCGCATAGGAACTCCATAGATTCAGAACGAGTTGAGTCAGGCGCGCGGACAGCGCCCGCGCGGCGGATAAAAATTCGATAGGGAACGGGCAGCGCTAGATCAGCACTTGGTGGCCGTCGTTTTCCTTGACCGCTTCTTCGCGGTAGAGCGCCAGCGCGCGCATTACGGGCAGGTCGTTGAAGCTGAACAGACAGGCGTCGTCGTTGGACGAGAGATTGACGTGTTCGTGGATGGCCCAGGAAGGCACGCAGAAGATGTCGCGCTCGGTCCAGTCATAGCGCTTGCCGTCGATGATGGAGTAGCCGCTGCCCTTGGCCACCTGGTAGATGAAGCTGCCGGTGTGGCGATGGGCCTTGGTGTGCTCGCCGGGCCGCAGCAGCTGCATGCTGGCGCCGATGGTAGGCATGACCGGACCGCCCGTGGCAGGATTGACGTATTCGAGCAGGATGCCGTCGTAGGGACTGCCGGCGGTGGTGCGCGCATAGCGGCGCAGCGCCTCGTAGGTCGGCTCCCATTCGTACTTGAAGAGCGGCGAATACGGCTTGGTCCAACCGGACACCTGGGGCCGCAGCGCCGCGTTGGCCCAGGCGGCGGTGGTGTCGTCCACCGGATAGGTCACGGTCTGGTTCAGGTCGGGATGCACGGCGTAGAAGCCGGCTTCCATGGCATTGACCAGCGGAATGTCCAGGCCGTCCTGCCAGATGCAGGTGGTGCCGTCCTCGGCCACGCCATGCTCGTGCCAGGTGCCGTTGGGGGTCAGCACGAAATCGTTCGCGCCCAGCGTCATCTTGTGGCCGTCGACCACGGTGAACGCGCCCCGCCCTTCCATGATGAAGCGCAGCGCCGAATGCGAATGCTTGTGGGCGGAAGCCAGCTCACCCGGCTTCATCACCTGCAAGCCCGAATACAGCCAGCCCACGGCGGCGGCCACGTCGCGCCGGCCCGGGTTGTTCAGATAGATCACGCGGCGGCCGGCCTCTTCGGGCGAAACCAGCTCGGAGGAGCGCAGCACATGGCCGCGCAGGTCCTGGTAGCGCCACACCACCGGCACCGAGGCCGAACGCGGCGCCCAGGGCTCGATCTTGTTCGCCACCGTCCAGAGGGCGCCGGTTTCCAGGCGCGCCAGCTCCTGGTAATAGGCGATCAGCTCGGGCGAGTCGGCCACATTGGCGCGGCCTATGGTCTCCTCGCGGTACGCGTCATAGCGGTTCGCTTCCATCCCTTGCCTCTTTTTATAAAAATATAAATATTTTCGAAAATAATAGAGGTGAGTCGCAAATCGGGCAACGAGCGCGCGCTAGGTGTTTTCCCAGGGCGATTGAAAATTATTGGCGCGACGTCAAACAATACTGTACAAAAACACAGTACAACGTGATACATTTCGCTCGCCTAAAAACTGTCGTCCAGGAGAACCCTGTGTCCGAAGCTGCCCATCTCGTCCAGTACATCGTCGTTCCCTACCGCGCCGCCGCCAATGGCGTCGCCCCTGGCGAGATCCGTCCCGCCAGCAGCGAGTTCGGCGCCATACGCATCGCAAACTCCATGGCCTCCAAGTTCGCGGGCGTCGCCGCCTACGAAGTGCTGATCGACAAGGAAACCGGCGACATGGAATCGCCGCGCATCCTCATGCAGATCGGAACCGTGCCGGCGCTGGACGATTGAACACAATGCGCCGCCGGGCCGCACGCCGCCCGGCTCACCGTCACTCGTCCTCATCGCGGAAGCCGGGCTATAGATTTTCCTTGGTCGGTATGAACTTTTATTAGCTTCACCGGTGAACAGCAATGCGGCAGGATTCATGCCTTCGAGCGGTCTTCCTTCCCATTCTTCCCACCAAGAAGCAGCATGATTCGCCGACTTCCCTTGCGGTGCTCCGCCATGGCCGGGCTCTTGTCCGTTGCTTGCGCCCTGCTGCCTGCGGCGCGGGCGGCCGAGCCCTCCGACTGGCCCACCAGGCCCGTGACGCTGGTCGTGCCTTTTCCTCCTGGCGGAGGCAATGACGCCGTTGCGCGCCAGATCGCGGGTCCCACCGGCCAGGCGCTGGGACAACCGCTGGTCATCGACAATCGGCCGGGAGCCGGAGGCACCATAGGCTCCGCGGCCGTCGCCCGGGCCCGCCCCGATGGCCATACGCTGCTGCTCTGCTCCACCAGCAGCCTGGTCGTGGCTACGGCGCTCTACCCCGACCTGCCGTATCGCGTCGACGATCTGGTCCCCGTCGTCCACATTGCCAATACGCCCATGATATGGGTCGCCGATCCCGGCGCGCCCGCTTCCAGTCTCAAGGAATTCATCGCGGCGGCGAAGCAGGCTCCCGGCAAATACAGCTTCGCCTCGGGCGGCAGGAACACCATGCCCCACCTCGCCGGCTTGGCGGTCAAAACCCGCCATGGCCTGGACATGCTGCATGTGCCTTACCGCGGCTCCACGCCCGCTTATGGGGATCTCGCCACGGGGCGAGTGAACCTGATGATGGACAGCATTGTTTCGGCGCTGCCCTTTGTCGAGTCTGGCCGCGTCAAGGGACTGGCCGTCAGCATGGCTCAGCGCATGCCCCAGCTTCCGTCCGTACCGACTTTGGCCGAACAGGGCCTGGACGACTTGAACTTCATGGGCTGGGTCGGCATTTGCGCGCCGCGCGATACGCCGCCCGAGATCACCGCCAAGGTCGCCCGCAGCGTGCAACAGGCCTTGGCCGAACCGGGGCTATTGGAAACTCTCGCCAGGCAGATTGTGGAATCGGTAGGCGCAGGCCCCGAAGCGTTTGCGCGGACAATCGCGCACGATGCCCTGGTGTGGCGGCAGATCATCGCGGCGTCTCGCGCAGAACAAGATTGACGCCGCGCAGCCACTGAATCCATGACCGGTTCGTCATTCCGCAAGCGATGGATCTTTCAACAAGCCGTTCGAAACCTGCCACGCAACCTCGCAGATGCACTCGGCCATGGCGGCGCGCAGCGGAATCGAGGGCTGATCGATGTACGAAGCAAAGTAGGTCTGGTTCGGAAACGGCCTGGAGAACGGGATCGGCAACAGCTTGCCCGAATCGAGTTCATCGCGAATGAGTTCAATCGGCAAGACCGCGTATCCGGCGCCCGCGCGAACCAGGCGCAACATGACCGAAAACGACCTCACCACGATCAGCTTGAAGCCTTGCATCTGGGGCGCTGCAAAGTACGTGGCAATAGCGGAATACGCCAGCGAATCCACCGGATAGCACAACAGAGGCAACTGCTTCAACCGGTCCAGCGACGGTTCGATATCGCGGGCCATCAGGCTGGGACTGTAGACCCAGCTGTACTCGAGCTCGAGCAATTTCCGGTTGACCACGGTCGGCTCTTCGATGCTGCCCAACAGCAGCCCTATGTCGAGCTGCCCCTCAAGCAGTTGCTGGCGAATGTCGGTGCTGGTCAGCGACTGCAAATGCACCGTGACGTTGGGCCATTGCCTGGCCAGCGTCGCGACCATGGGTTCGAGGATCGCTTGCGCGACTGTCCCGCTAAGGCCGATGCTGATCTGGGAAAGTCTGGCGTCGGTGGTCGCGAACCTGCCGGTGAATGCTCTTGCATGAGCCAGCAGTTCTTCCGCAGGCTCGAGCATTTCCAAGCCGACGGGCGTCAAACTCAGTTGCTTGCCTTTTTCCCGCACAAATACTCTGACCCCCAGCTCTTCCTCGAAGGCCGCTATGCGAGCCGAGACGGCCGCCTGCGAAGCGTGGAGTTCTTCCGCGGCCAATGTCATTTTCTTGAGCCTCGCGGCGCGGACAAAAGTTTCGAGAAACCGGAGATTCATGCGTGGATATCCTAAGCCTGAGACACAACCCAGTCCGCAGCTTGCGCCAGGACGATCCCGGTCCGACCCGGGACGGATGGTCAGAATCTAAAAGGGGACTGGGCTTCCATTGCTGCGATGCAGCACGTCACGCTACCGGATTGCCGAGCGAGGGCTGAATCAGGAAGAAATGGAAGGGCCTTTAACCCCTTTTTTCTTCACGGCTCGCAGACGCTGGTACTGGCCTGCAGGCCTGAATGCAAAGCGGGAGACGAGGCTCCCGCTCATAATCCCAAGCGATTGATTTTAACGAATTTTCTTAGTTTTACGCAGTAAAAGCCCCTATCAAAACTTCGTGTTTTTCCGGCGTGCTTTGATCTTGTGACACTGCGCCAATCGAACTGAGACTATAAAATTTGATAGGTGCAATACTCCGCATGCTTCGGTGCAACAAAATTCCACGTTATTGCTATTGCTCCACCGTGCTTATGCTGCGTGGGATCATGTATTTACCTGCGCGTGCCCGCATGGTTTCCCAGGCCAGCCAAGCGGGAATCGTTGTCCCGATATTTAATAATCGGCAATAAAAAAACGCGGCCTATATTCCAAATTCATCACGCGCACAGGCAAGCAAACGTATCCAGAACCGGCGTCTGCCGTTGCCCAAACCCTGCTCCGCGTGGCGCTGATGGACCTGCTAAGTCAGCGCGATGCCGCCGTCGACGCGCAGATTTACCCCAGTAATGAAACTGCTGTCATCCGACGCCAGAAACAACGCGGCGCGGGCGAGCTCGGACGACTGGGCCAGCCGTCCGAGCGGAATCAACGAGGCCATGCCCTGCTCGAACGCGGGGCGATGCGCTTCGGCCACGCCGAGCTTTTCCAGAATCGGCGTATCGGTAGGGCCTGGGCTCAGTACATTGACGCGAATCCTCCTGGACTTGAATTCCAGCGCCCAAGCACGCGCAAAGGCTTCGACGGCCGCCTTGGAGCCGGCGTAGACCGCATGGTTTTCCAGCACCTTGGCGCTGGCGATGGAACTTGTGACGATGATGGAGCCGCCGTCGCGCATCAGCGGCAGGACGCCGGTGACGCCGAAGAAGACAGCACGCGTGTTGGTGCCGAACTGCGCGTCATAGCTGCCTACGCTCACGGCCGCAGAGGGTTCGATGTTGTTCATCCCGGCGTTGGCCATGTAGATGTCGACCGCGCCGAACCGTTCCCGGACCTCCGCCGCCAGCGCGGCGTGCGTGGCCAGGTCGGCAACGTCCCCCACCACGCCGAAGGCGGCCGCGCCAAGTCGCGCCACCGCCGCGTCGACGGCCTGCCGCCTGCGCCCAAGGATCGCAACGCGCGCCCCTTCGGCGATGAACGCTTCGGCCGCGGCGTAGCCGATGCCGCTATTGCCGCCGGTGACGACGGCGGTCTTTCCCTGTAGTTTGCCCATGATTTTCCTTCGCGGAGATGGACGCCAGACGACACGGCATGACGCGTCGTCTGGCATACGCGCGTATCGACGCGCTCAGAAATCCCAGATGACCGGTACCCAGCGAAACGCGTCGCCGTCGACCGCCACGCGGCCCACCGAGGGAAACGGCAAGTGCGCTGCAACCAGCAGCCCGCGGTTCCGTGCCAGCTCCTGGAACAGGCCGATACGGACGCGGGCCGATTCCTCGGGGTCGTGTTCGAAGCCGTTTTGCCATTCGGGATGGTCGAATGCAACCGGGAACATCGCGTCGCCGGCAAAGGTCAACCGCTCGCCGCCCGAGACCAGATCGACCACGCTATGACCCGGCGTATGGCCGCCGGTCATACGCACAATGACGCCCGGCGCCACCTCATGCCGGTCCTCGAAGAGACGCAGCTGGTCGCGGTACTCGTTGTAAAAACTGGTGGCGGTCGACTTCAGCACCGCGGGCACCGGCTTGGGCATGACGGTGTGCGAGAAATCCGGCGAGGTCCAGAACGCCACTTCGGTCGCGCACACATGGATGCGCACGTCGGGACGCAAGCGTTCCTTGACGCCCGGCACGAGCAGCCCGCCCACGTGATCCATGTGCATGTGGGTGATGATCACGTCGGTCACGGATTCGAGCGCGATGCCCGCGGACTCCAACCGCTGGGGGAACATGCCGGCGCGCGGAAAGCCTGCGAACTGCCCGCCCAGCCCGGCATCGATGAGGATGGTCTGATCGCCGCTGCGGGCCACCATCACGTTCAGCGGCCAGTCGAACGCGTCGGGAGGCATGAACATGTGCTCCAGCCACGCCGCGAGATCGGCGGGGTCGGCATTGGTGGCCATCGTTGACGTTGGCAGCGGCAGCACGCCGTCGCTCACGACCAGGGCGTCGATGTCGCCGATCTGCACCGCGTAGCGCGACGGGACCAGATCGATGGATTCGGCATTTTCTATGGCAAACATGGCGGTATCTCCAGAAAGGTGCGTCGCTCAAGCGGTAGCGCGAATGAAGGCGAGCAGGTCGGCGTTGATGCGGTCCTGCATGGTGGCGGTGAGGCCGTGCGGCGCGCCGGGGTAATAGATTTCCTTGGCGTTTTTCACCAGGCGCGCGGCTTTCTTCGCCGCATCGTGCACTGGCACGATCTGGTCGTCTTCGCCGTGCATGAACAGGGTCGGCACGTCGATATTCTTCAGGTCCTCGGTGAAGTCGGTCTCGGAAAACGCCTTGACGCATTCGTAGGCGTTCTTCTGGCCGCTTTGCATGCTCCACAGCCAGAACTGGTCCAGCATGCCTTGCGAGACCTTGGCGTCGGGACGGTTGGCGCCATAGAAGGGGATGGCCAGCTCCTTGTAGAACTGCGAACGGTCGCTCGCCACGCCGGCGCGAATGCCGTCGAAGACCTCGAGCGGCAAGCCTTCGGGATTGGCGGCGGACTGCAGCATCACTGGCGGCACCGCGCCGATGAGCACCGCGCGGGCCACGCGCTTGCTGCCGTGGCGGCCGATGTAGCGCGCCACTTCGCCGCCGCCGGTGGAATGGCCCACCATGGTGATGTGCTTCAGGTCCAGCGCCTCGATCAGTTGCGCCAGGTCATCGGCGTAGCCATTCATGTCATTGCCGGACGACGGCTGCGACGAACGTCCGTGGCCGCGGCGGTCGTGCGCGATGACGCGAAAGCCATTGTTCGCCAAGTAGTGCATCTGCCCGTCCCAGGCGTCCGCGTTCAGCGGCCAGCCGTGAGAGAACGTGACGACGGGACCGTCGCCCCAGTCCTTGTAATAGATCTGCGTACCGTCATTGGTGATGTAGGTATTGCTGGTCATGGTGGTGCTCCGGTTGGATTGAGCGTTGCGGCGGCTTCGGCGTGGATGACGAAGTAAGGGCATGCTAGGTCTGCGGCCAGGTGCGCGGTAGGCACGCGAGCGGAAGCACGCTGTTGTGTGACGCGCACCAATGAGCCTCGCTGCGCGGCGGTGCGCGTCGCGCAGGCACGGCCACGCCATCGGCAGCGCGTCGGCGTGGCGCTCCGGGGAGCCTGCAAACGGATTGGTGTCGCGCGGACAACACCATGCGTCCTTGCATGGCCCTACCGCCTCTTGAACGGCGCGCTTAGCATCGCTACACCCACATATCTCTGGACGTGCGGCTGCGCCTCAGACGAGCAGCCGCGCACCGACTGGACGCCCACGGGCGCGGGACCGACATCATGCATCTGGGAAAATCCTATCGCCTGGGCGAGTTCGTGATCTGGACCCGCAGAAAAATCTACGTGTTGCTCGCGCTGAGCCTCGCGCCTGCGCTGCTCTACCAGGTGGCCGGCCTGAAATGGCTGACGCTGCCCTTGTCGGTGGTATCGCTGCTGGGCACCGCCACCACCTTTGTCGTCGGCTTCAAGAACGTGCAGACCTATGCGCGTACGGTCGAAGCGCAGAAGATCTGGATGAGCATCGTCAGCGCCAGCCGCTATTGGGGCGTGATCAGCCGCAACTATGCCGGCGACGCCGAGCGCGGCGCGGCATTGGTGCAACGGCATCTGGCCTGGTTGACGGCGCTACGCTACCAACTGCGCGAGCCGCGCGTATGGGAGACCGTGGCCAGTCGCCCCAATGCCGAGTACCGCAAGCAGTATGTGATTCCGGAGCGCGCCGAGCCTTTGGAGTCCGCACTGTCGCGCTACCTGCCGGCGCAGGACGTCCCGGTCTTGATGCACGCCGATGACAGGGCCGCGCAGCTGCTTGCCATGCAGGGCCGGGCCGCCCGCGGCTTGCTGGATGCAGGCGCCATCACCGCAGCCGAATACGCCGATCTCAACAGCCGCATCCGCGAGCTCCTTGATCTCCAGGGGCAGGCAGAGCGCATCAAGAATTTTCCGTATCCGCGCCAGTACGCCATCATCAACACCCTGTTCGTGCGCGCCTTCTGCGTCGCGCTGCCGTTTGGCCTGACGGGCCAGTTCGCCCTGCTCGGCCAGGATGCCGGCGGCATCATGCAAGGCCAGATGGCATGGCTGGCGGTGCCGTTCAGCGTGATCATCTCGTGGATCTACACCTCGCTTGAGCAGGTCGGAGAAAGCACGGAGAATCCCTTCGAAGGCAGCGCCAACGATGTGCCCATCAGCCGCCTGAGCGCGATGATAGAGCGCGACCTGGCGCAGATGGCAGGCGACGCCGATCTGCCGGCGCTGCCCGTCGCGATGATCGCGCTGTAGGCGGCGCAGCCCGCTGCCGCCGACTGCGCGGAGCTGCCCGCCCGGAGCTGCCCGCCCGGCGATTTTCACGCTTGTCCTGCCTGGACTGCTGCGGCAAAATAGCCTGCCTCCCGCCCCCCTTCCTCCCCAGGCGTTGGCCTACCCCATGACCGGCTCCGTGACCCTGTTCGACCGCCATCGTCCTCGCCTGTACGCGATCGCCTACCGCATGCTGGGTTCGGTCGCGGAAGCGGAAGACGTGGTGCAGGACGCGTGGCTGCGCTGGCATGGCGCCGACCGCTCCTCGCTTGAGAACCCCGAGGCCTGGCTCGTCACCGTCACTACCCGTCTGTCCATCGACAGTCTGCGCGCCGCCAAGGCCGAACGGGAGAACTACGTGGGCGTCTGGCTGCCGGAACCCATGCTGATGGCCGCGCCATCCACGCCCGAACAGATCCACGAACTTGCCGACGATGTTTCAGTAGCGTTTCTGTTCATGCTGGAGCGCCTGTCGCCGGACGCCCGCGCGGCCTTCCTGATGCGTGAGGTGTTCGACGCCGACTACGAGGACATCGCGCAGACCCTGGACAAGACCCAGGCCGCGGTCCGGCAACTGGTGCGGCGCGCCAAACAGCAATTGCGCCAGGGTAGCCCGCGCGAGGCCGTGCCGCGCGCAACGCTGCAGCGGCTGCTGCAAGCCTTCGCCGACGCGATGCAACGCAGCGACTTCCACGGCCTGCACGCGCTGCTGAGCGACGACGCCGAGCTCATCGGCGACGGCGGCGCCAAGGTCAGCGCCTTCGCCAGCCTGGTGGGCGGCAAGCGGCTGGCGCAGCTGTTCTACGCCGGCAAGCGCCGCTACCGCGACGCGCTGCGCACCGAGGTGGTCCAGGTGAACGGGCAATGGACGCTGCTGCGTTTCATCGACGGCAATCTGGAATCCGTGCAGTCCTACGAAACGGACGGCAAGCGCCTGACCCGGGTACTGGTGCAGCGCAACCCAGACAAGCTCGCGCGCATCGCGGCCGCCCTGGCGCAACGCTGACACCGGTTGCGCCGGCTTTGGTGCATGGCGGGCAACATGGTGATCCCTGGCGCGGGCCTACCGCCTCGCCGCCCGCGCTTCTACGATGGGCCTGTCACCACTCCGACCAGGACAGGCCATGTCGAACCTCACCAAACTCACGTTGTCTTTCATCGCCGCCGGCGCGCTGCTGGGCCAACCCGCCCATGCCGCATCGCACCACGGGGCGCCTGCCGGCAAGCCGGCCGATCCCATCGTCACCGAAGTGATGAACAAGGATCTGCCGGACATCCCGGGCAGGGATGCGGTGATGCTCGTCGTCGACTATCCGCCCGGGGCGGCCGATCCCCTGCATCGCCACGACGCCTCGGCCTTCGTCTACGTGCTCGAGGGCAGCATCGTCATGCAGGTCAAGGGCGGCAAGGAAGTGACGCTGACCCCGGGCCAGACCTTTTACGAAGGGCCGGACGACATCCACACCGTGGGCCGCAACGCCAGCCAGACCAAGCCGGCCAAGTTCGTGGTCGTGCTGATCAAGAAAAAGGGAGCCCCCGCCCTGATTCCCATTCAATAAGGGACGGACATAAGCTCCATCCTGGCCAGTCCCGGACACAGCATGCCCGGGGCTGGCCAGATTTTTTCCGGGCCGCGTCACAAAAACGTCCCGCGCAACGTCTTAGAGGGTAGGATCAACCAACTCCGCGGCGCTGCCACCATGCCCACATCCCTCCCAGCCCCCTCGGTTACCCCTCCCGCCAACGGACCGGACTCGCTGGCCGACAGCTTCGCCACCAGCTACGCCGGCGTCATGGCCTTCATGGCCGTCGCCGTCGAAGGCAACTTCGCCAAGGCCGGCGACCGGCTGGGCATAGGCCGTTCGGCAGTCAGCCGCAGCGTGCAGAAGCTCGAGGACCAGCTGGGCACCCGGCTCTTCGTGCGCACCACGCGCAGCACCTCGCTGACCCCCGAGGGCCAGCGCTTCTACGAGCAATGCCATCCTGGCGTGGAGCGGATCATCCAGGCCCTGGACGACATGCGCGAGCTGCGCGAGGGCCCGCCTTCCGGCCTGGTGCGCGTCTGTTCCACCGTGGGCTTCGGCCGCAAGGTCGTGGCGCCCCTGCTGAATGACTTCCGCAAGGCCAACCCGAACATCTCGGTGGAACTGCTGCTGGATGACGGCCCGACCGACTTCACCACGGACCGTGTCGACGTATCCTTCCGCAACGGCCGCATGGAAGACAGCCAGGTAATCGCCAAGAAGGTGATTCCCATGCAGATGATGCTATGCGCGTCGCCCGACTACGCCGCCAGGCACGGACTGCCTCTCAGCGTCGACGAACTCTCGCGCCACGGCTGCGTGAATTTCCTGCTGGCATCGGGACGCGTATACGAATGGGAATTCAAGGTCGGCGGCCATCTGCGCAAGTTCGCGCCGCCCGCCATGCTGACCTTCAACGATGCCGATCTCGTCCTGCAGGCGGTGCTGGACGGCCATGGCATCGCGCAGATGGCGGGCTATCAGGTCTGCGAACACCTGCGCGCCGGCACGCTGGTCGCTTGCCTGCCGCAATACGCGCCCGACGACCGCGGCCACTATCTGTGCTTTCTCAGCCGCCAGCACCTGCCGGCGCGCATGCGCGTCTTCATCGATTTCATGACCGAACGCATCCGCGCGCAGGACCTGCAGATCATCGACAGCCTGCTGTTGAAGCAGGCTTGAACGCTATTGGGTCAGGGCGACCACGCTGTGGATCCCGCCCTGGGCCATCTTGGAGTATGGGCACAGGCGTTCCGTATTGCGCACCAGCTCTTCGGCGATAGGCGTGGGCACGCCCGGCAGGTGGATGTTGACGTCCGCGGTCAACGCAAACAGGCCGTCGACGGGGTCGCGGCCGAACGAGATGGTGGCCGTGACCGAAGCTTCCGGGATGGCCAGCCCGGCGCGTTCCGCCAGCATCGCGAGCGCGCCGTGGAAGCATGCCGCATAGCCGGCGGCGAACAGCTGCTCGGGATTGGTGCCGCCGCCCGTGCCGCCCAGTTCGACCGGCAAGCGCAGCTCCACGATCAGTTCGCCGTCATCCGAGATGGCCATGCCGGAGGCTCGCCCATGGGCGGCCTCCCCACCCCGCACCGTCACGCTGGTGGTGTACAGGGGATGGAAGTCCCCGCCTCGGTACTTTTCCAGGAGGCTCTGGGGAGGAGGCCGCAGTTTGCTCATGAACGTCCTTGTGTTCGCCGCTACTTTCTTGCGCCCGAACGGCTGAACCAGGTTTCGAAGTCGATCTTGCCCAGGCGCGGGCCAGCTCCCGGCACCAGAGTTTCATCTTCGAGCAGGGCGCCGAAATAGCGCGCGCCGGCGTCTGCCCGCACGCTGCGCGTGTCGCCGATCTTGGCCATGTAGCGTTGCACCAGGTCGGCCAGGCGCACCCGCTCGGGGCCGGCGATTTCCACGATGCCGTTCACCGGCGGCGCCAGCGTGGCATCGGCCATGGCCAGCGCCACGTCGTCGGAAGCGATCGGCTGGACGAAGGCCGGCGACAGCCGCACTTCCGTGCCTTCCGTCCCCGACTGCACGATGCCGCCCAGGAATTCGAAGAACTGCGTGCTATGCACGATGGTATAGGGGATGCCGCCCGCCACGATCAGTGCTTCCTGCGCGATCTTGCCGCGGAAGTAGCCGCTTTCGGCCAGACGCTGCGTCCCGACCACCGACAGCGCGACGTGGTGGCGCACGCCGGCGCGGGCCTCCGCCGCCAGCAGATTGCGCCCCGAGGTCTGGAAGAACTCCAGCACGGCGCGGTCCTCGAACGACGGCGAGTTGGCGACGTCGACCACCGTGTCGACGCCGGCTAACGCCGCATCCAGGCCTTCGCCAGTCATGGTGTTGACGCCGGTGGCGGGCGATGCGGCTATCGCCTCATGGCCGCGCTCATTAAGCAGTTTGACGAGTTTGGAGCCGATCAGGCCCGTGCCGCCGATAACCAGGATTTTCATGATGGTTCCTTAGTTGAACTTGGCGCGATCCAGGCCGTATGCCTTGTCGGCCGAACCGGGCACGGTGCGGAAGCCCACGTTGAGACGGTTCCAGCCATTGATGGCCATGACCGCGAAGCTGAGGTCCGAGATTTCCTTTTCGGACAATTGCGAGCGCACGCGTTCATAGATGTCGTCGGGCACGCCCTGCGCGCCCAGCGTGGTCAGCGCCTCGGTCCAGGCCAGGCAGGCGCGCTCGCGCGGCGAAAACTCGCCGGATTCTCGCCAGATCGCGACATGGTGCAGGCGCAGTTCTTGCTCGCCGTGGATCTTGGCGTCCTTCACGTGCATGTCCAGGCAGAAGCCGCAGCCATTGATCTGCGAGGCGCGAATTTCGACCAGGCGCAGGATCGGCTGCTCGATCGCGCCGGACTTCAAGAGCATGCCGAACTCGACGAATTTCTTGAACAGTTCGGGCGATTGCGCATAGGCGTTCAGACGTTGACTCATGGTGACTCCCTAGATTGGTTGACAGGTGCAGGCTGGGTTGGACCGGGTGCGGTACGTGCCTGAACTACGCCCAAATCGTAGGGCCGCGCGGAGAGCGGCAGAAGACCTGCCAAGGGGACCATGATGTTGCCTCGATGGCAACAATGGTCTGTAGCAGCGGACTGCCGTCCTTCAGTTCAAGATCGCAGCTCGACCCCGAGCTGCTTCATGGCCCGGCCGATCGCCTGCGGCGCGTAGTCGTCCCAAGGCTCGTTGCCCGCGTCCAGGCGGGTGTGGATATTGGCGATGGTCCATTGCGCCGACCCTTTCAGCCCGTCCAGTTCATCCCAGCGTACGGGAACGGACACGCCCAGGCCGGGCCGGGCGCGCGCCGACCAGGCCGCCACCGTCGTAGCGCCGAAGCCGTTGCGCAGATAATCGGCGAATATCTTGCCCACGCGATTCTTGGGGCCGCTTTTGGCGACGAACAGCTTTGGCAGGGTTTGCGCCAGATGGCGCACCATGGCTTCGGAAAAGTCCTTCACGGCATCCCAGCCGTATTGCTTGCGGATGGGAACGACCACATGCAGGCCCTTGCCGCCGCTGGTCTTCAGCCAGCCGCGCAGGCCAAGTTCCTGCAGCAGCACGCGCACCAACTCCGCGCCCTGCTGGACCGTGGGCCAATCCACCCCTTCCCCGGGGTCCAGGTCGAACAGCATCCGATCCGGCTTGCCGATCGAGGTCTTGAGCGCGTTCCAGGTGTGGAACTCCACCACGTTCAGCTGGGCAGCCGCGAGTATCGCCGCTACGTTCGAAATTTCCATCAGGGAGGGGTGCCCCGGATAGAGACGTTCGGGCAGCGCGGTCACCCCCGGGATAGGGGATTCCGAATGCCGCTGGAAGAAATGCTCGCCCTGGATCCCCGCGGGCGCCCGGACAAAGGAGACCGGCCGGCCGCGCAGGTGCTCCATCATCAGGGGCGCCACAAGCCCGTAGTAGCGGGCCAGGTCTAGCTTGGTCGCCCCGGAGGATGGATCTATCACGCGGTCGGGATTCGATAGCTTCATTCCTTTCGAGGGTTTTGCTGCGCCCCCTGCCTTGGCCTTGGCAGTGCTGTTGCGCGGGGAGAGCTTTTCGGCTGGCATGGCGACCTCGCGAGTGATCTTCTTCGGTGGTTTGTCGGTACGCAACCCCCGGAAAGTCGAATGGCGTACATGGCCGTCGCCGGTCCACTCCCCGAAAGAGACCTCTCCGATCAAGGTGGGCTGGACCCAATGGACCTGCTTGAGGGCGCGCGGCTTGCCTTGGGTCAGGGCGCTGGTTTTCTGCTCGATGCTGGCCAGTTTGCGGTGCAGGTCGAGCAAAGTCCTGTCGTCGAAACCAGTGCCTACGTTGCCGGCGTAGCGCAGGGCTCCATCAGGCTCATGCACCGCCAGCAGCAGCGCGCCAAAGCCCTTGCGGCTGCCCTTGGGTTCGGTATAGCCCACGATGACGAACTCCTGCCGCTGGGTGCACTTGAGCTTGATCCAGTCGTCCGTGCGGCGCGACACATAGGGCGCGGACAGGCGCTTGCCGATGATTCCTTCCAGGCCCAGCTTGCAGGCCGAGGCGACCAGGTCCGCTGGCGGCTTGTCAAAGGCCTCGCTGAACTTCACATGCTTGCCCTTGCACCTGGCAATCACCTGCCGCAGCAGATCCCGGCGCAAGCTGAGCGGCTCGTCGCGCAGATCGCGCCCCGCCACATAGGGCAGGTCAAAGGCGTAGAACACGATATCCGCGGTACCCGCGGCATCGAAGGCGTTCTGCAAGGCCTGAAAGCTGGGCACGCCTTCGCGCGTCAGCACCACGATCTCTCCGTCGATCCAGGCATTGGCAATCTCCAATGCCGCCAGTTCCTGGGCCAGGCGCGGCATCCTGGCCGTCCAGTCGTGGCCGTTGCGCGTGTACAGCTTCACGCTTCCGTCCTCCAGCCTGGCCAGGATCCGGTAGCCGTCGAACTTCATTTCATAGGACCAGTCGTCCGCGCCCCGCGGCACACCGTCAACCAGGGTGGCCAGTTGAGGTTTGAGCGACGCGGGCAGCACAGCGGCCTTGCCGGGCAAGGCCGCGACAGCTTCAACCGCCTTGGCAGCGCGAGCTTGCGGCTTGCTGCGCGCAGCCTCCGCCTTCTTCTTCGCCCTCAGCGGCACCACGCTGTCCGGCATCTCATCCACGACGCTGAAGTCCTGGTCCTCCCGCGCGTATTCGTCGCTCTCCTTGATCAACAACCAGGGCGGCTGTCGATCACTTTCTTTGCCCTTCATGCGGATCAGCGCCCAGCGCCCGCGCAGTTTCACGCCCTCGAGCGTGAATTTCAGATGGCCCGCCTTGTAGCCCTTCCGGGGATCGCCTATTGGAGTCCAGCGCCCCTCGTCCCAGATGATCACCTTGCCGGCCCCATACTGCCCCTTGGGGATGGTGCCTTCGAACTGGTTGTAGGCGATGGGATGGTCTTCGACCTGCACGGCCATGCGCTTGACGGAGGGATCGAATGACGGCCCTTTCGGCACCGCCCAACTCTTCATCGCACCGTCCAGCTCCAGGCGGAAGTCATAGTGCAGATGGCTGGCCCAGTGCTTCTGAATCACGAACACCAGGCCTGCGTCGCCGGACTCGCCGCCCTCGGGCGGTTCGGGCGTGACGGCGAAATTGCGCTTCTCGCGGTATTTCTTGAGACTGTCCGCCATTGCTAGGCCGCCTTTTTCGCCTGCCTGGCGCTCTTAGCGGCCTTCTTCGCGGGCGCCTTCTTCACAGCGGCGCTGCGCGGCGCAGATTTCTTCGCGGGCTTGGCCTCGGCCTTGGCACGCCCCTTGGACGTCCCGCCGCGCAGGCTGCGTTGCAGCAGCTCGGTCAGGTCGATCACGTTATCCGCATACGCCGGCGTTTCCTCCTGCGGCTCGATCACGGTTTCCGTCTTGCCCGCCTTTACCTTCTGCTCCACCAACCCCATGATGGCCGCCTTGAATTCGTCCTGGTAGTCCGCCGGGTCCCACTCGGCCGACATCTCTTCCACCAGCATCTTGGCCATCTTCAGTTCGGACGCGCTGGGCGACATGCTCTTGGCGCCGGCCTTGGGCAGGTCCAGGCCCTCCACGGACTTCACGTCATCCCCCCAACGCATCAGATTCAGGACCAGCGCGTCCCCCATCGGGATCAGCGCCGCCAGATGCTGCTTGGTCTGGATCACGACCTTGGCGATGCCGATCTTGCCGCTCTGGACCAGCGTGTCGCGCAGCAGCGCGTAGACCTTTTGGCCCTTGTTGATCGGGGCGACATAGTAGGGACGTTCCAGGTAGACGAACGAGACTTCGGCCGCCTCGACGAATTGCTGGATTTCAATGGTCTGGGTGGTGCGCGGATAGGCGTCCGCTATCTCGTCGGGCGAGATGATGACGTACTGGCCGTCCTCGTACTCGACCCCTTTTACGATGTCCTTGGATTCGATTTCCTTGCCCGTGCGCTTGTTGATGCGCTTGTAGCCGACGGGGTCCATGGACCTGCGGTCGAGCCAGTCGAAATCCACGCCCGATTCCGTCGTGGCGGTATGCAGGCCCACGGGGATGTGGACCAGGCCGAAGGAGATCGCGCCTTTCCAGATGGTACGCGTGGCCATGAGCATTACTCCCTGGTGATGTGCGCGCGGCCTCGCCGTTTGGTCCAGATGCTGGCTTGGCAACCAGGACTCCGGCGAGACACTCGAAGCAGCAATTTCCATGCCCGGGGCCACGTCCGCGCCCATGCACGGCACCGCCGTTTCCCCGGAACGCCCTTCCCGCGCAGGCACGCCGCTTGCTGGACTGCCTGCCATGACATCCGCAACCCATCCCCGCACGGCGGGCATCGTGGCTGCCTTCCCCCGGCGCGCCCATGCCTCCGAACACGAAGTGGCTTCGCTGGACGCCCAGGCTTCCCGCGTGGCCGCGCTGCTGGGCAGGCGGTATGTGCCTGACTACCGGCCCAGCCGCCAACGGGGTGGACCCACGCCCTATTATGTGCCCGATCGCAGTCTGGTTGGAATGGCGCGCGCCGCCATCCTGGGCATCACCGGCGAAGCGGACCTGTATGGCGGCGTAGCGCCGCATGCGTTCGTGGCGACGAAATCCATCAGCCACGGGCTGGTCGGACCACAGGCCCGGCGCCCGGCCGGCTGGGCTGCCACGCTGGCAGACGCGCTGCGCGGCGTGGTGCTGGAAGGCTATACCGCCTTTTGCCCCGAAGACGCCCTGGCGGCAGGCCAGCGCCTGCTCGAGCGCGGCCCGATACGCGTGAAGCCCGTGGACGCCACGGCCGGGCGCGGACAGGTGGTGGCCAGGGACCTGGACGCACTGCGGGCAGCCCTGGCGGAACAATCCCCGCGGGTGATGGAACGGTTGGGCCTGGTGCTTGAGGAAGATCTCGAAGAGGTCGACACCTACAGCGTGGGCTGGGCCAAAGTCGGCGAGATCGAAATCGCCTACGTCGGCACGCAATCGCTGACCGACGACAACCAAGGCCGCCCGGTCTACGGCGGATCCGAATTGCGCGTGGCGCGCGGCAGCTTCGACGCTCTGCGCGCGCTGGACCTCGGCGACGACGAGCGCCGCGCCATCGACCTGGCCTGCCGATATGACGCGGCGATCTGGGCGGCCTATCCGGAATTGATCGCGTCGCGGCGCAATTACGACGTGGCGATCGGACGCACTGCGGATGGCGCCGCGCGCGCCGGCGTGCTGGAACAATCCTGGCGCGCCGGCGGCGCCAGCCTGGCCGAGCTTGCGGCCATGCAGGCATTCGCGCTCTCGCCCGCGTTGATGGAGGTGCGCGCCGAAACGCGCGAACGTTATGGCGCGGGTGAACCCCTGCCCATCGCGCAACGGCTGGTGTTCCATGGCGTAGACAGCGCCATCGGCCAGATCAGCAAATCGGGAGGCATCGTGGAGACGGAAGATGGCGGCGCATAGCACCCCGACGGCTCTGGAGGTTGATGACGTTAAGCTGGAGGCGACCTTTCTCACTCCAGAAGACAAGGTGCCCGGCGTGCTGTTCATCCACGGCTGGGGTGGCAGCCAGGAATTCGACCTGTCGCGCGCCAAAGGCATCGCCGCACTGGGCTGCGTCTGCCTCACCTTCGATCTGCGCGGCCATGGCGGTACGCGTGCCCAGCAACTCCAGGTGACCCGCGAAAACAATCTGCGCGACGTGGTGGCAGCCTATGACAGGCTGTCGCTCCATCCGTCGCTGGATTCCGGCTCGATCGCGGTGGTGGGCAGCAGCTATGGCGGCTACCTGGCCGCCCTGCTCTGCACCCTGCGCCGCGTGCGTTGGCTGGCGCTGCATGTGCCCGCGTTGTACCGCGATGACGAATGGTTGGTGCCCAAGAACCAGCTCAATCGCGACACGCTGCGCGCCTACCGCAGCGCCTACGTGCCGCCGGAGGAAAACCGCGCCTTGAAGGCCTGCACCGAGTTTTCCGGCGACGTGCTGCTGGTGGAGGCGGAGAACGATATCTACATCCCCCACTCCACCATCATGAGCTACCGCTCCGCCTTCCGCCGATCTCACTCCTTGACCCACCGGATCATCGACGGCGCCGACCATGCGTTGACGGAAAAACCCGCGCAACGTGCGTACACCTCCATCCTGGTCAACTGGGTGACGGAGATGGTGACCGGCGCCCGCATGGGAGAGGGGCGCACAAGCATCTGATGACGGGCGCCAAACAGGACGGCACGGCGGGCAGCCATGCCGTCCGCTCACTGCGCTCACTGATAGCGATTCGCCTTGGTCACAGACTTGGAACTGCCGAGCGCCGCTGGCCGGCCAATAATGCCCGGCTTTTTCCCGAGGGCTCCCCCGCTGACCTGGTGGGTTTCCTTGGCGTTCAAGGGCCGGATCCGTTGATCGACCGTACCCTGTTGCCCTGCTTGCTCCGTTTTCTTCATGTCCGTCTCCCGCTTCGTGCTGACGAAGTAAGCCGCGCCAGCGTCGGCCGAGTATCAAGGGGGGACGACACTGGTCCACGTCCCTGCGGACAGGAGCGTCGGCGCCCCACCCATTGAAAGACTCGATGCGGAAAGTAGCAGGAGGCGGGCGGCGGCGAATCGGTCTTTGGTCGTAGGTCCGCACGCGCATTCGCTCCCCTTGCAGCCGGCACGACGGCAATCCGGAAGCCACGCGGAATTTCCATCCCTACGACTAAAGACCGATGCGCCTGCACCGGTGCGCTGCTACTGTCCGCCCCGAGCATTGCCAGTTTGGGAGCCGGGCTTCCCGTCTGCAGCGCATCGCGGCGAGAACCTGGTTCCGGGTGATGCTCGGCCGACGCTGGCGCGGCTTCATTCGTCAGCATGCAGCAGGAGATAAAGATGGAAAAAACTGAACAGCCCGATCAGCGGCGCGACGCGGAACAACAGGTCAGACCCTTGAGCGCCGAGGAAACCCGGGCGGTCAGCGGCGGCTGGGGACCGAACCGTACCAATATCACCTTTGCCCCCCAGAAAAGCGGCTGGCCCGCCGGCAAGACGCTTTACATGCCGAAGTAGTCAGTAAGGATCCGGGCCACATCGGACGGATGCCCCAACTGGCATCCGATTTCATAGCGCGGCGGCGCGTTCGCCGCGGCTTTTTTTCCGCCATGCCGGCCGGCTTTTGCTCACCACGTTTTCCTGGGCTGCTTCCAACGCCGTGACGCTCTATCGCAAAAAGGCGCTTGCCGCGCAACACTCCGTCGGGCTGGGCGACATCGTCCTGATCCGGCCAGTGTCGTTCGCACTGGTCACCGCCGTGCTGGCGGGCTTCGTGCTGACCATCTGCCTGTTTCTTGCGTTCGGCTCGTACACCAAGCGCGCGACCGTGAGCGGCCAGCTGGCGCCCGACACCGGGCTGATCAAGCTCTACGTGCCGCAGGCCGGCATCGTGCTCGAAAGCCGGGTCCAGGAAGGCCAGCATGTTGCTGCTGGCGACGTGCTCTACGTGGTGTCCGGCGATCAACAAAGCGCCCTGGGCGAGACCCAGGAAGCCATCAGCGGCCAGATCCGGCAGCGCGAAGAAAGTCTGAGGCTGGCGCGCCAGAAGACAGTGCTGCTGCAACAGAGCGAGCACGATAGCCAGACCGCCGCCATCGCCAGCCTGAAGGCGCAACTGGCGGCGATGGACAACCAGATCGCGGGGCAGCGCGCCCGCATCAAGTTGGCCGAAGACAGCGCGAACCGCTATCGCGGCCTGATGGAAAAAGGCTATCTCTCCGCCGAGGAAGCCGACCAGAAGCGCGCCGAGCTGCTGGAACAGCGCAATCAGCTGCAAGCGCTGCTGCGCGACCGCATCGGGCTGGCAACCGACCTGTCCAACCGGCAGGCCGCGCTGGCGGATCTGGCGCTGCGGCAGCAGAACCAGCTGGCGCAGCTGGACCGGGACATGGCCGACATCGCCGTGGACTTGACGCGCAGCGAAGCCAGGCGCCGCATCCTGGTCAGCGCGCCTCAGGCCGGCTTCGTCACCGCCGTGGCCGCCGCCGCGGGACAGGCCGTGGACAACAAACGGCCTCTGGCCACCATCGTTCCCGACGGCGCCAGGCTGCAGGCCGAACTGCTGGCGCCCAGCCGCGCAGTGGGATTCGTCGCGCCGGGCGATCGGGTGCTGATGCGATTCGCGGCCTACCCATATCAAACGTTCGGGCAGCAGGCCGGCATCGTCCAGACCGTAACGCGCAGCGCATCGCCGGAATGGCAATTGAATGAAGCCGCCGCAAACAATGGCGTCCAGGAGGATATGTTCCGCATCACGGTGTCGCTGGACGCTCCGGCGCGCGGACCGCAAGGGCAGACGCTTGCGCTGCGGCCCGGCATGCGGCTGGAGGCGGACATCCTGCAGCAGACGCGCCGCCTGTACCAATGGGCGTTCGATCCCGCCCAGCGGCTGTCGGGGAAACTGTGAACATGCTCGAACGCCTGACGCTGGGAGTCAAACGGCGGGTACCCAGGCTCCTGCAGACCGAGGCCGCCGAATGCGGCCTGGCCTGCGTGGGCATGATCGCGGGCTACCACGGCCATCAGCAAAGCCTTGCGACCCTGCGCGGCCGCTTTCCCGTATCGCTCAAGGGCGCGACGCTGGCCACGCTGATCCATGTGGCCAGCCAACTGGGGCTGGCGTCGCGGCCGGTCAAGGTCAGTCTGGGAGCCTTGAGCAAGCTGAAGCTGCCTTGCATCCTGCATTGGGAGTTCAATCACTTCGTGGTGCTGACCGCCATCAACGGTCGTTCAGCCACGCTGATCGACCCTGCGTCCGGCACGCGCAGGTGCTCCATCGGCGAACTGTCCGCGTCGTTCACCGGCGTTGCGCTGGAACTATGGCCCACGCCAGACTTCACCGAAGCGCGCGACTACAAGCGCGTGCGGCTGCGCGAACTGACCGGACGGGTATCGGGCTTGGGCGGCGCATTCTCGCAGGTGCTGCTGCTGGCGCTGGCGCTGGAAATCCTCACCGTGGTCCAGCCTTTTTTCCTGCAATGGGTGGTGGACCATGTCCTGAATACCGGCGATCGCGATCTGCTGACCACGCTGGCGCTGGCCTTCGGCTTGCTGATGATCATGAAACAGCTGACCTCGGTGGCGCGCAGCTGGATGCTGATGGTCCTGGGCACCACACTGAACCTGCAATGGCGCACCAACGTATTCACCCATCTGCTGCGCCTGCCCGTCGGCTACTTCGAGAAGCGTCACCTGGGCGACGTGGTGTCGCGCTTCGGCGCCATCGACGCCATACAGCGCACCGTGACGACGTCCTTCCTGGAGGCGGTGCTGGACGGCCTGGTCATGCTGATCACGCTGGTGCTGATGTTCCTGTACAGCCCGCCGCTCGCATGGATCGCGGTGGGTGCGATGGCGCTGTATGGACTGGCCCGCTGGTCCGGCTATGCGCCGCTGCACTACGCAACCGAAGAGCACATCGTGCACGCGGCCAAGGAGCAATCGCACTTCCTGGAAACCGTACGTGGCGTCAAGGCGATCAAGCTGTTCCAACACCAAGACGACCGGCGCTCCCGCTGGCTGTCGCTGCTGGTGAACGAAATCAACGCCGACCTGCGCGTGCAGAAGTGGACGCTGTTCTTCCGCACCTTCAATGGCTTGCTGTTCGGCCTGTCCTCCATCGCGATACTCTGGCTGGGCGCAAGGCTGGTGCTGGACGGCCAGTTCACCGTGGGCGCGCTGCTGGCTTTCATCGTCTACAAGACCTTGTTCGACCAGCGCGTGGCCGCCCTGCTGGACAAGCTGGTCGAAGTAAAGATGTTGCGGCTGCAAGGCGAGCGCCTGGCTGATATCGTGCGCGAGACGCCCGAGCCCGTCGACGAAATGCCGCGCACCCAGGACGCGCAGGAGCGCTCGCCCGCGATCGAAGTTCGCAACCTGCGCTTCCGCTATGGGCCGCAAGAGCCGTATGTGCTGGATGGCGTCAGTTTCAGGATCGAACCCGGCGAATCGGTCGCGATCACGGGGCCTTCCGGCGGCGGCAAGACGACTCTGATCAACATCCTGCTGGGAATTCTGGCGCCGACCGACGGCGAGGTGTTGATCGATGGCGTGCCGGCGCGGGGTGCCGGCGCGGCATCCCTGCGGCGCATCGCCGGCACGGTATTGCAGGACGACGTCCTGTTCGCCGGGTCCATCGGCGAGAACATCAGCTTCTTCGATCCTCAGTACGACTCCGAGCGCGCCAGCCGCTGCGCCCGGATCGCCGCGATCCACGACGACATCAGCGCCATGCCCATGGGCTACAACACGCTGGTGGGAGACATGGGCACGGTGCTGTCCGGCGGCCAGAAGCAGCGCGTGCTGCTGGCGCGGGCCTTGTACAAGCAGCCCGCCATCCTGTTCCTGGACGAGGCCACCAGCCATCTGGATATCGAACGCGAACGGATCGTCAACACGGCGATCGCCAGGCTCAACATGACGCGGGTGATCGTGGCGCACCGCCCCGACACGATTGCGGCGGCCGGACGCGAGATCTCGCTGGCGGCCGGCAAGGTGGCCAGCGACAGCGGGCAGCGGCCTAAACCGGCTTCCCGAACACGCCGCCGCGCCGCGCCACTAGCGTCGCCTGCGTACGATTGAGCACGCCCAAGGTGCCCAGGATGGCCGACACATGCGTCTTGACGGTCTTCTCGGTCATGTTCAGGCGTTCCGATATTTCCTTGTTGCGCAGGCCGTCGCACATCAGGCACAACACCTCGTTCTGGCGCGGCGTCAGCGCACGCAGCAAGGCCGCCTCATCCTGACCGCCCGCGAGCAGCGCAGACGAGGAGACGCTGCGATGCGCCGGCTGGGCCTCGCTGACGGCTTCCAGCGCGGCTGCCAGTTCCTGGCAACTGGCGGACTTGTTCAGAAAGCCCTGCGCGCCGGCCTCCAACGCCCGGCGCATGTCCTCCGGATCCTGCGAAGCCGACAGCACCAGGATGCGCAGTTGCGCGCGGCGCTGGCGCAAGCGCTTGAGCAGCTCGGCCCCGGCCATGTCGGGCAGGTAGAAATCCATGATGACGTGCTGGATCGCCGTCTGCCGGTCCAGCGCGTCCAATGCTTCCTGGCCGCTGGCCGCGGGATGGATCGTCATGCCGGGCATGGCCTGGCCCAGCGCCATGACCAGCGCTTCGCGGAACATGGCGTGGTCGTCAACCAATAACACTGCCGTCATTCGGCGTCTCCGGTAAGGGGCACTGCTTTCCTGGCGTACAGCAGGCTCGTCACGTGCTCACGCAGCGCCTGGACTTGCACGGGCTTGTGCAGCAGCGGCACGCCGCGAGCGGCGGCTTCGGTCAGCCGCGCCGGGTCCGTGTCCCCGCTGACCAGCAAGGCAGGCAGATCGGGATCGTTGTATTCCTCGCGCAACCGTTCGATCACATGGATGCCGGTTTCGTGTTCGCGCAGCCGGTAATCGGTGACGATCAGGGCAGGCGTTTCGGCCAGCGGCAGCACGCGCTCGAACAGCGCATTGCCACTGGTCGCGGCGATGACGCGGCAGCCCCAACTTTCGAACAACATGGACAGGCCCGCCAGGTTCTGCGCATCGTCGTCCACCAGCAGCGCCAGCTTGCCGTGCAGGCTGTCTTCGGTTGCGGGCCCCCGAGGCAGTCTCACACCGGCATCGCCGATGGACAGACCAGCCGCGGCGGGATCCGAAGCCGGCACCGTGACCGTGAAAACCGTGCTGCGGCCTGCTTCCGAGCGCAGCGCCAGTTCGTGGCCCAGCAGCCTGGCGGTGCGGCGCACGATGGCCAGGCCGAGACCCAGGCCCTTGCTGCGGTCGCGCTCGGGATTGGCCAGCTGATGGAACTCCCAGAAGACCCGCTCCTGCTCGGCCTTCGGGATCCCGGAGCCGTTGTCCCAGACCTCGACGCGCAAGCGATTCCCGACCCGGCGGCACCCCACCAGAACGCACCCGCCGTCTGAGTGCACGATGGCATTGCTGATCAGGTTGCGCAGCATGCGTTCCAGCAGCACGGGATCCGAACGCACGCTGGCCGCGCACGGACGTACCCGCAACCGCATGCCTTTCTCACCGGCCTGCGGCGCATACTCGGCCTTCAGCTGGTCCAGCAGCGGCTGCATCCTGAACGTCTCGAAGCGAGGCTCGATGACGCCGGCGTCCAGCCGCGAAAGATTCAGCAAGGCGTCGAACAGATGGCCCATCGCGGACAGCGCACTGGTGATGTTGTCGACCAGATAGCGGCCGTGCCGGGACAAGGGTTCATTGGCCAGCAGGCCCAGGAACAGGTTCACCGCGTGCACGGGCTGGCGCAGGTCGTGGCTGGCCGCCGCCAAAAAACGGGACTTCTCCAGATCGCTGCGTTCGGCGGCTATCTTCTCCTGGCGCACCTGTTCCAGCAGCGCGAGGTTCTCATACCCCAGCCGCAGCGCATCGAGGTGGGTGCGGTTCATGCGATGGATGAAGGCCAGGGTAGCGATCAGGTACGCCAGGCCGCCCGTCACCAGCGCCAGATGAATGGCGGAAGGCTGCGCCGCCAGCGCGATGAACATCGGCGCGAAAGCCGGCACCTCGAACGCGTACATCACCGGCAGCAGCATGTAGTTCGAATAGATGGCGCCCGTGCCCAGCCCGAACAGGATGACGATGAAGAACAGCTGGTATTCCAGCGGGACGAAAAACGTCCAGTAGGCCAGCGGCAATCCCCACAGAATGCCGGAACACAGATTGCCGGCCAGCATGCGCCGCACCCAGCGCTGCGCCGCCGCCGGATCCGCGCGACGGCGGTCGTACGCCACCACCGCGGCCCAGCGCAGCACGCCCACCATCAGCGTGGCGCCCAGCCACAGCATGATCTCGTGCAGGGGCAGCACGCCGACCAAGGCAAACGCAGAAAAACAGGCGCTGATCAACGACCCGGCCAGGGCGAACGGAAAGCTTCGGCGCAATGCGTCGACCTGCACCTGACGGATGCGGGCGGCATAGGACGAACTTGGCGGCGTAGAGGCGGAAGTCGGGCCGATGGCGGGCTGCAATTGGGTGGGATGCTACGTGCGAGGGACCTGCTGCTTGCGCAGGCGCGGATCGGAACGTGTGCGGATTTTAGACCCATCGTGTGGATTTCCGCAGGGTTCTCGCGCTTTTCTGGCGGCCTTGACATTCCAACGTTGGTAAGCCCCAGGCTTCTCTCACGCCACTACGTTTTCCCTTGAACAGGGAGACGTCCACGAACAGGAATCAGACATGCCCAAAATCACCGTACTCCCGCATGCCGAGCTGGCGCCCGAAGGCGCCGAGCTCGAGGTGCGGGCCGGCACCACGATCTGCGAAGCCTTGCTGGCCAACGGCATTGAAATAGAACATGCATGCGACATGAGTGCCGCCTGTACCACCTGCCACTGCATCGTGCGCAAGGGTTTCGACTCCTTGAACGAAGCGAATGAGTCCGAGGACGATCTGCTCGACCGGGCCTGGGGGCTGGAAGCGCAGTCCCGCCTGAGCTGTCAGGCCATCGTGGCCGAAATGGACCTTACCGTCGCCATTCCCAAGTACACGATCAACCATGCCAAGGAAGAGCATTAGGATCTGGCTGGGCTGTCAGGGATTTCGGCCAATGAGCCTCGCGTCCTATCGGCCTCCTGCCTCATACATGTCCCACGCCTGCCCGGCGCTGGCGTTGTCATGGATCATGGCCATCAGTGCCCGCACCACTGACGACGGATCGGCGTGCTGATAGACGTTTCGGCCGTACACCAGCCCCACTGCGCCCTCGTCGAGCAACTCGCGCGACCGCTCAAAGACCTGCCGCAAGTCCTCCCGGCCGCCGCCGCGCACCAGCACGGGGCAGCGCGCCGCCTGCACCACGCGATGGAAATCGCGCGTGGCAGTCGTGGGGTCGGCCTTGACGATATCGGCGCCCATTTCGCGCGCCAGCCTCACCAGGGTGACGATCTTCTCGGCGTCGCCATCGACCATATAGCCGCCGCGCGCGGAGTGTGGCGCCATGACCAGGGGCTCGATCATTAACGGCATACCGTAGCGGTCGCAGTCCGCGCGCACGCGGGCGATGTTGGCGACGCACTGGCGGAACAGGTCGGGTTCGTCCGGCAGCATGAACAAGTTGACCACCACGCAGGCCGCGTCCATCTGGACGGCGGGCAGCACCGGGTCTTGTTCGTTCTGCAGCACGGCCCACATCACGCGATGGGTGGTGGCGTTGTAGGGATTGCCCATGTCCAGGCGCATGACCAGCGCGGGCTTGTCTCGGCCGGGGCGTTGCTGGAGCAGGTCGGCCTGGCCGTAGTTCAGCTGGATGGCGTCGGGGCGCGCCGCCGCCAGCTGTTCCATCACGGCCGGCATGTCCTCCAACCCCGACAGAAAGCCGGGCTCATTGCAAACGCCGTGATCGACGGCGATATCCAGGCAGCGGCCGTTGCTCAGCAGCCGGTTCAGGCGCGCTTCTTTTCTGTACAGCATGGGAACTCCTTGTTCAATCCAGTGTTTGCAGGTGGCGCTCGGCCGCCTGGTCGATGACGGCAAGGTCTTCAGGCGAGAGCGCCAGCGCGGCGGCGGCGGCGTTCTGCGTGGCCTGCTGTGGCGTGCGTGCGCCACAGAGCGCCACGGTCACGCCGCCTGGCCGGGTGGTCCAGGCGATCATCAGCTGCGAAGCCGAGCAGTCCAGCCGCTGGCGCAGGGGCTCCAGTTCCGCGAAGAAGCCTTGCAGCCGGCCACGGTTGGCGACGCTGAAGCGGGGGTTGCCAGCGCGCTGATCGTCGCCGGTAAAGCGGCGGCCGGGGTCGATGGGGCCGGCCAACAGACCGAGCGCCAGCGAGGAATACCCGAGGATGCCGACGTTGTGGTTGCGGCACAGCGGCATCAGCGTCGATTCGATTTCGCGGTCGATCAGGCTGTAGCGTTCCTGGATGGCGTCGATCGGGCCGTGGCGCAGGTACTCGGCCAGAGTGTCGGAATCCACGTTGCTGACGCCGATGGCGCGGATCTTTCCTTGCCGCTTCAGATCCAGCAAGGCGTCCATGGTCTCGGCGACGGGCGTGCCGGCGTCTTGCCAGTGGGTGATGTAGAGGTCGATGTAATCCGTCTGCAGGCGCGCCAGGCTTTGTTCCACCTCATGGAAGATGGAGGCGCGGCCCAGGTGGCGATGCACGGCCTGGCCGTCCTCGTCGAAGAAATGTTCGCCTTGGCGCGTGTGCCAGACCAGTCCGCATTTGGTGGCGATGACCGCTTGCTGGCGGCGCCCCTTGAGCGCCTGGCCGACCAGGCTTTCGGCGTGCCCCAGGCCATAAGCGGGTGCGGTGTCGATAAGCCGCACGCCCGCGTCGACGGATGCCTGGATGGCGGCAATGGCGGCCGCGTCGTCCGCGCCGCCCCACATCCAGCCGCCCATGGCCCAAGTGCCCAGGCCGACGGATTCGCAGGCGATGCCGGACGCGCCCAGTGTTGTAGTCTTCATCGGGAACCCTTTCTGACGTTCATGAGATGGTCAACGGTGACGGCGGCCAGCAGGATCAGCCCCTTGACGACGTCTTGCCAGTAGGGCGACACGTCCAGCAGGATGAGCGAGCTGGTGACGACCGACAACAAGGCCAGGCCCAGCACCGCACCCAGCACGGTGCCCGAGCCGCCTTTGAGGCTGGCGCCGCCGATTACCACCGCCGCGATCACATTGAGCTCCATACCCACGCCGAAGTTGGGCGTGGCGGCGCCGAAGCGAGCCGTGTAGACCACGCCGGCGACCCCGGCCAGGGTCGAGCACAGCACCGTGACCCAGAACTTCACGCGTCCGGTGCGGATGCCGGCATAGAGCGCGGCCTTTTCATTGCTGCCGGTGTAGAACACCTTGCGCAACAGGGCCGCGCGGCGCAATGCGAAGTCGCTGACGATGACGATGACGGCGAAGATCAGGATGACGGCGGGAATGCCGCCGATGGATCCCTGGCCGATGAACTTGAATTGCGGCGGCAGCGAGAACAACGATTGCGGTGTGCCTTGGGTGATTGCCAGGCACAGACCGCGCACGATCACCATGAACGCCAGCGACGCGATGAAATGGCTGAGGCCGATGCGGGTGACGCAGCCGCCGATGAGCGCGCCCACCATCGTGCACACGGCGATCGCAGCCAGGCTGGCGGTCCATGGGTCCAGTCCCATCAGGAAGAGCTTGCCGGTAATGACCATGGCCAGGCAGACCACTGAACCCACCGACAGATCGATGCCGCCGACAATGACCAGGATGGTCATGCCGACCACCACGATGCCTTCGATGGAAAACGACAGCAGCATGGCGCGCACGTTTTCCCAGGTCAGGAAATGCGGCGACGCGAAGCTCATCACCACGCACAGCGCGGCGATGATCAGCAGCAGCCCCGCTTCGCGGAAGCTGCCCAGCCGCCGCCCCAGGCGGGGGCCAGGCGGCAGGCTGGCGGCGGGAGGCGGCAGGACCGCTTCCGCCGCGGGTTGGGATTTCAGGTCGCTCATCATGTCGCCTCCTGGGCGGACAGGCCCGAGGCCAGCCGCAGCAGTCTTTCTTCCGTCATGTCGCTTGCCGCCAGTTCTCCGGCGAGCCTGCCATTGCGTATGACCAGGGCCCGGTCGCACAGGCCGATGATCTCCGGTAGTTCGGACGAGATCACCACCACGCCCACGCCTTGGTTGGCCAGCTCGCGCAGGAGGTGATGGATCTCGGACTTGGCGCCGACATCCACGCCGCGCGTGGGTTCGTCCATCAGCAGCACCGAGGGGCGGGTGGCCAGCAGTTTGGCGATGGCCACTTTTTGCTGGTTGCCGCCCGACAGGCAGCTGGCGTCGATAGCCACGCCGTCGGACTTGAGCTTGAGCCGTGCGCCCAGTTCGACCGCCAGGCTGCGTTCCGCTGCCCGCTTGAGCAGGCCGAAGCGCGAACTGATGCGGCCCAGCGCCATGGAGGACACACTCTGTTCGATCGGCATGTCCAGAAACAGGCCGGCGGCCTTGCGGTCTTCGCTCAGGTAGGCAATGCCGTGGCGCAGGGCGTCGGCATAGCGGCGCAGCCGCAGAGGCCGGCCCCGCAGCCGCACCGCGCCGCGCCGTGCGCGCCGCAGGCCGCACACGGTTTCGGCCAGTTCGCTGCGGCCCGCGCCCATCAGGCCGGAGATGCCCAGGATTTCGCCCCGGCGCAGCGTGAACGAAATGCCGTGGACATTCGCGCCATCGGCGATGTCCTCCACTTCCAGCAAGACCTCGGCAGGCGCATCGCCCGCAGCTTGTCGGGGCGGGTAATAGTTGCCCAGGTCGCGTCCCACCATGCAACGCACCAGCGCGTCTGGAGAGAGCGCCGCGATATCGGCGCTGTGCACGTCGCGGCCGTCGCGCAGCACCGTGACGCGGTCGCAGTGCTCGAAGATCTCGGCCATGCGGTGGCTGATGTAGACAATACCGATGCCTTGGGCTTTCAGGTCGTGCAACACGCGGAACAGCGCCACGGACTCGACTTCGGTCAGCGCGGCCGTGGGTTCGTCCAGGATCAGCACCTTGCAGTCCAGCGTCAAGGCGCGGGCGATCTCGACCAGCTGCTGGCTGGATATGCCCAGCGCATCCACCCGCAAGCCCGGGTCGATGTCCTGGCCCAGCCGCCGCAGCACGCCGGCAGCGCGCTGGTTCAGGCTGGCATAGTCCATCCAGGCCTGCGCGCCGGCGCTGATCGCGGGCATGAAAATGTTCTCGGCCACGGTGGCGTCGCCGCATAGCGCGATTTCCTGGTGGACCAGGCCGATGCCCAGGCGCATGGCATGGGCCGGCCCGTTGATGACCACGCGCTCGCCTTCCAGATAGATATCGCCGCTATCCGGCTGGTGGATGCCGTCGATGATCTTCATCAACGTCGACTTGCCGGCGCCGTTCTCGCCGCACAAGGCATGGATTTCGCCCCGGCGCAGCGTGAAGCGCACGTCGGCCAGGGCTTTGGACGCTCCGAACTGCTTGCTGATGCCCTGCAGTTCCAGCAGCGCTGCGGTCGCGTTCATTCGTTGATGCCCTTGGTGCCACGACGCGCCAGGTACTTGTCCCAATAAAAGTCGTCGGCGTTCGCCTTGCTGACGATGGACAGGCCGTTGTCCAGGAACGGCACCGCCATCGGGTTGGTGCCGTTGCGCTTGGCGTCGTTCATCGGGTCGATCAGTTGCTGGTTGCGGGCCAGGAACAGCAGCATCATCCCCATGTAGCCCTGCACGCCCTGGTTCGGGTTGACGGAGCCAAAGACCTCGCCGGACTTGATCATGTCCAGGATCTTGGCGTTCACGTCGCAGCACAAGACCTTGATGTTCTTCTTGGTTTCGATCGATGCCTGTGCCGCGCCCAGCGCCGAATTGGCTTCGGGCATGAACAGGGCGCCCAGGCCGGGGTTGGCCTGGGCCAGGCTCAGCGTGGCCTGGTAGGCCTTGTTCGGGTCCTGGTTGCTGGCCGCGCGGCCCACCAGCTTCATTCCGGGATGCTGGGTCTTCATGCGGTTGATGAAGGCGGCGACGCGGCGGTCATGGTTGTCCTGGCCGGGATTTTCCAGCACCGCGTATTCGCCCTTGCCGTTGAGCGCGGCCGCGATGGCATCGGCCGCCTGCGCGCCTTCGCGGTCATTGTCGGACGTGACAAAGGACACGCGCTTGGAATTCGGAGAGTCGGCCGCGAAGGTCACCACCGGGATGCCCATGGCCGCGGCGCGGTTGATGGGTTCGATGAAGGGGTCGGGATTCATGGGGTGCAGCAGGATGCCGGCCGGCTTGCGCGCCAGTTCCTGCTCGAACGAGGCCAGCTGCTTGTTGACGTCATATTCGGGCGTGCCCGAATAGCGGGTGCGCACGCCGAGCGAATGGCCCAGCTGCTTCATCATTTCGTAGACAGGGAACCAGTACTCCACCCCGGACACCATCACGTTCATCACGTAGACGTCGTTCGCGTTGCCGCGCAGCCCGGGGGCTTGCGGAGTGTTCTGCGCAAAGACGTTGGCTCCCGCCAGGCTGGCGCCCGCCGCCGCTACGGTCTTCAAGAAATCTCGTCTCATGTTCCGCTCCTTTTTTTCGCAAAGATCCAAGAACCCTGGAGCCCTCGGTGCCTGTAGTTCAACCTGTCCGGGTCGAATCGTTGTTATGACATCGACGAACTATATTGCACGGCAAATTTTTAGATTACTAGGGGAAACACTGCTATCCTGCGTGAAATTTCTGTAGACAATGTTATGACATGAAAACAGACATCTACCTAGGCATAGACATGGGCTCCACGGGCCTGAAGGCGGTCGCCTTCGAGGCCGGGAGCGGCGCCACGCTGGCCGCATCGGGCGGCGCGCTGCCCTACCGGCAGTTGGCGCAAGGCGGTTGCGAGCTGTCCGCGGACGCCATCGAGGCGGCGCTGGCGCTGGCCTTGCAAGGCGTGGCAGCGCAACTGGGCAGGCGTGTGGCGGACGTGCGCGCGCTCTGCTGCACGGGCCATGGCGCAGGCTTGTATGCGCTGGATGCGAGCGGCCAATTGCTGGAGGGCCGCGCGGTGGCATCGACCGACCAGCGCGCCGCCGCCCGCGCCCGGGCGCTGGACCGCAGCATGGGGAATGCGCTGTATGACGAAGTGGGATGCCGGCCGTGGGCGGGACAGTCGTCGCTGATCGCCGCGGAGCTCTTCGGCGCGGACGCCGGACAGCTCTCTCGCATCCGCCACCTGCTGTTCGCCAAGGACTATCTGGGGTTCCTGTTGACCGGCGAGATCGCCACGGACGCCAGCGACGCCAGCACCGCGGGCCTGCTGTCGCTCAAGGCCGGGGCTTGGTCCACGATGGCTTTCGAGGCCGCCGGCCTGTCTGGCCTGGCGGCCACGGCGCTGGCGCCCATCGCGCCCAGCGGCACGGTGATCGGCCGGCTGCGGCCGGCCCAGGCGGCCACCTTCGGCTTGCCCGCCGGCCTGCCCGTGGCACTGGGCGCGATCGATCTGCTCGCCTCACTGAAGGCGGTGAACGCGGAGCGCCAGGGCCATGCCGTGGCCGTGCTCGGCACCTGGTGCGTGAATGCCGTGGTGGCGCCAATTCGCGAGCCGAAACCGGAGGTCGGCGCCATCGTCAGCTTCGGCGATCCGGGCCGCAGGCTCTATCTGGAAAACAGCCCGTCGTCGATGGCGAACGTGGCCTGGCTGGCGCGCACCTTGCAGTTCCCGGACGCGGCCGCGGCGGTGGAATGCGCGATGGGCGTGCCCCTGGGCGCCGACGGCCTGCGCTTTCTGCCCTTCATCAACGGCGGCAGCTGGCCGGCGGGAGCCTGCGCGGGCTACGTCGGCCTGCAAGGGCATCACACCCGCGCGCATATGGCGCGCGCCGTGATTGACGCCGTGGTGGCGTTGCACGCGTGGCATCTGAAACGCTTGGCGGCGCTCGGGCTGGGCGTGCCGGGCAGGGTCGCCGCCCTGGGCGGCGGCGCTCGGGACTTGCGCTTGGCGCGTCTGCTGGCGGGCTTTCTGGGCCATGCCGTGGAACGCTGCGGCGACGACGAAACCGGCGCGCGTGGCGCCGCCTTGTATGCCGCGCTATCGCAAAACCCCGGCGGCGACGACTTGCTGCCGGCCCCATCCGAAACGGTCGAACCGCTAGCCGCCGAGACACAGGCGCATGCCGATTTCTACGCCAGCTTCCATGGTTTGGTGGACAGCATGGCTCCCGCCTTCGGCCATCTGGCGGGACCGGCCCGATGACCCCGCACACACCGACCTTCGCGCGTCCGGCCTCGTTGGCGGGCCGTCATTTTTCGACGGTGATCGTCGGCGCGGGCATCAACGGCGCTGGCGTGTTCCGCGACCTGTCGCTGCAAGGCGTGGACTGCCTGATCGTGGACAAGGACGATGTGGCTGCTGGCGCCAGCAGCGCGCCGTCGCGCATGATCCACGGCGGCTTGCGCTACCTGGAAAGCGGCGCATTTTCGCTGGTGGCGGAAGCCACCCGCGAACGCAATCTGCTGCTGCGCAACGCGGCGCATCTGGTGCATCCGCTGGAAACCGTGGTGCCGCTATCCAGCCGCTTCGGCGGCTTGTGGGGCAGCATGTTGCGCTTTGCCGGCCTGAGCGCCTCGCCGGGCGCGCGGGGACTGTGCGTGGTGGGGCTGGGCTTGCGCCTCTACGACCGGCTGGGCCGCAGCCAGCGCATCATGCCGGAACATCGCATCGAGCGCGTACCGCAGGCGGACGGCGCACTGTTCGGCACGGACGTACGCTGGACAGCCACTTACTACGATGCCTGGATACGGCATCCGGAATGGCTGGTGCTGGAGCTGATCGACGATGCCCATCGCGGCCATCCGGCCTCGGTCGCATCGAACTATTGCAGCGTGACGGCATGCCAGGGCCGCACCATCACGCTGCGCGACGCGCTCACCGGACAATCCGTGCAAGTGACCGCCGATACGGTGGTCAATGCGACGGGGGCCTGGCTGGACCGCGCCGCCGGCGCGCTGCAAGGCGCCGGCTCACGCGTCATGGGCACCAAGGGGTCACACCTGATCCTGAACCATCCCGCGCTGCGCTCGGCGCTTCAAGGCCGCATGGCTTACTTCGAGGCGTCCGACGGCCGGGTGTGCATCGTCTACCCCTTCCTGGACCGGGTGCTGGTGGGCTCCACCGATATACCGGTGGACGATCCGGACCTTGCCGCAACCGATCCGGCGGAGATCGACTACCTGCTTGGCGTTCTGCGCGAGGTGTTTCCTCGCCTGGATTTCAGCCGCAATGACGTGGTCTACACTTATGTGGGAGTCAGGCCGCTGGCCCAGTCCGATGCCGACAAGCCTGGACAGATATCGCGCGATCACGCGGTGGTGATCGACCCGCCCAACGCACGGCGCGAGGTCCCCATGGTGTGCCTGGTGGGCGGAAAATGGACCACCTTCCGTTCGCTGGCGCAATTGGCAGCCGACGCGGTGCTGCAACAACTGGGCCGCGCGCGGCGGCAGTCAACCGAGCAGGTGGCGATCGGCGGCGGGGCGGGCATGCCCGCCGATGCTCCGGGGCGGCAACGCTTTCTGGACAGCATCCAGGCGGCCACCGCCTTGGACCGCGAGCGCGTCACCGAACTGTTCATGCGCTATGGTTCACGGGCGGGCGCCGTGGCGGCGGATTTCGCGGCTGCGGGCGATAAGCCCTTGCGCCACGCGCCGGACCATTCCGCGGCCGAGATCCGCTATCTGTGCCGTGAAACGGCCGTGCAGCACCTGACCGATCTGGTGATCCGGCGCACCCTGCTGGCCATCCGCGGCCATGTCACCCCGGCGCTGCTGGCTGAATTGGCCGATATTGCCGCAGCCGAGCTGGGCTGGAACGCCGAGCGCCGGCAGACCGAGTTACGGGCCTGCACCGCGACGCTGCGGGACCGGCATTGTGTTCAACTTCCTGCGGACGAGACGTCCTGGGCAAAGCCCGCCGATTCCGCCCTGACCGCAGGTTCGATTTCCAACTCTTTGACGACATGAGCAGCCCCATCTCCACCGAAGCCATATTGGACCGCAGCGCCGGCGCCCCGCTCTGGGCGCAGTTCCGCGACGTGGTGCGCGGCAAGATCCTGCAAGGCGAACTGGCCGTGGGCGACAAGCTGCCCACCGAGGCGGAGTTCGGCGAGCAATATGGCATTTCGCGCATCGTCGTGCGCGAAGCGCTGGCGGACCTGGTCCGCAACGGCCTGATCTACAAGATACGCGGCCAAGGCGCCTTCGTGTCGGCGCGCGAACGCGACGAAGATTTCGTTTCCACCGTGCTGGGATTTTCGGACGAAATGGAACGCAAGGGCCGCACGGTGCGCACCCAGGTGCTGCGACAGGAACTGCGTGCGCCGACGGCGCACGAGGCCAGTTCGCTGGGGCTGGCCGAAGACGGCCAGGTGGTGGCGCTCAAGCGACTGCGCAGCGTCGATGGCGAACTGCAATTGCTGGTGGAAACCGCCGTGCCCGCGGACCTGGTGCCGGGCCTGCACCGCACCCGTTTGGAAAACCGTTCGCTCTACGACGTGCTGCGCAGGCAGTACGGCCTGCGTATCGTGCGCGCGGAACGTTGGATAGACGCCGTGCAACCGGACGCCGAGACCTGCGAATTGCTGGGAATGAAAGAACCCGAACCCTTGCTGCGCATCGAGTCCATCGCCTATGGCGCCAACGGACGTCCGCTGGAACACTACCGCGCCTTGCACCGCTGCAAGTCCAGCCGGCTGCATGTGCAGACCACTACCTGACGCATCAAGGCGCTTGCTTCAGTGGCAACGTGACGGTGTTTAGGATCGTCTGCATCCGGCACTGCTGCATCGCCTGCCCCATCATCATCTGCCTGCGCTTCGCCGATCGGCTTTGTTGGCCGCTCTTGGCCTCTGCCGCTGCCTGTCTTCCTTGTCCTTGGTCATCTTGCTCGCCTTCGATTGCGATGTTGAATCGCGTATCGAGGTGGCCGTGAAACGGGGGCAAGATCAGCCCTCGCGCCTCTTGCCAGCTGGTCCCGAACCAGTTTACATTCGAGAATGCTTCCTATTATTGTTTCGATGCGCAAGAGTGATGCATGAGTTTTTTGTCTGATCAATCGCCTGCCGTGAATGTTGAGTCGCTCTATTGCAACGACCATAGATGGTTGCAGGGTTGGCTGCGCCGCAAACTGGGCAACGCGCACGATGCCGCAGATCTCGCTCACGATACGTTCCTGCGCATCCTGTCATCTCAGGCGTTCAATCAGCATTACAGCAACGAACCACGTGCGTTGCTCACGCACATCGCCAAGGGCCTGGTGGTCGATCACTGGCGCAGAAAGGCGGTCGAGACGGCATACCTGGACGCCATCTCGCAGCTTCCCGCGCAGCACGCACCTTCTGCCGAAACTCGCCTGCTCATCATAGAAGCGCTGGTGCGCATCGACACCATGCTCGCCGGCATGACGCCACGCATCCGCCAGGTCTTCCTGATGGCACAGCTTCACGGTATGACGCTGGCTCAGATCTCCGAACACATGACGATGTCGCTGATCACCGTGCGACGCGATATCCAGAAAGCCTTGCTCGCCTGCCTGGCCGTGGCCTGAGCCTCTCCGGACACACCGTCATGTCTTCCACCACTGCCGTCATCGACAGCAGGATCCTGAAAGAGGCGGCGGCTTGGGCCATCACCTTTCAGTATGAATCACCTTCAGTCGCCGATCGTCAAGCTCTTGAGCTCTGGTGTCGCAAGAGCCCAGCACACGCCGCCGCCTGGATGCGGACGCAAGCCATCTTCCATGTCTTCGACGAGGTTCCTCGCGAAATCGGAGCGGAGGCGCTGGAGAGCCTGCAACGCAGCAACGGTCGTCGCCGCAGCCTGCGTACGGTGGGCATGTTGCTGGTGGTTGCGCCGCTAGGCATGCTGGCTTTGCGTTACGTACCGTGGCGGGAATGGACCGCCGATGTAAGCACGACAGCAGGCGAGCGCAAGCAACTGACGCTGCCCGACGAGTCGCATCTGGCGCTCAACACCCGCAGCGCGGTCAATATCAAGTTCAGCGATACCGAACGCCGGATCCGTCTGGTCGCGGGCGAGGTGCTTATTTCCACGCAGAAGGACCGCGTGGCCACGCCGCGACCGTTTCTGCTGGATACGCCGGCTGGCGTCGTGCGGGCGCTGGGCACACGCTTCAATGTGCGGCAAATCGATTCCGACAGGTTTCGGGTTGCCGTGTTGGAGAGCGCCGTCGAGATCCGCCCCTTTGGAGGCACGCCCCGCATTGTGCGTGAGGGCGAGCAAGCCGAGTTCGATGGGACGGGCGTGGGCAGCATTGCCCGCATCGAAAACCACGTCGGCCTGTGGGAGAAGGGCATTTTGCTGGTCAAGGGCATGCGTCTGGCTGACGTCATTGCCGAAATTGCCCGCTATCGTGCGGGCGTGTTGCGCTGTGATCCGGCCGTGGCCGATCTGCGCGTATCGGGATCGCTGCCCATCGGCGACACCGATGCGGCCCTGGCCGTGCTGGCCGAATCGTTGCCGCTCAAGATAGAGAGTCGCTCGAAATACTGGGTGACAGTGCTTGCAAGAGATTGATGCCTCTTTGGCCCGTTCGTGACAAAGCTCGCCACGAGCGAAGGCGATTCGGAACTTACATCTTGCAATGAGCATATTTTTCGTCTCGTTCGGTGTACCGCTGTAAGACGCCATTGAGGGCGTCCGAGGTATTCACCCCTACTGACGAAAGGTCCATAGCATGGCGCTTCGCTCACCTCCACGCTCGTCTGCCGACAAGGCAGCCGGTGTCCGCACTTCGCAATCAGGCCGCTCCCCCCAACAACCTCCGTACCGGCGAAAGGCCAATCTGCTCGCGTTGGCGGTGAGTTGTGTCCTGACAAGTCTGCCCGCAGCCGTGCTGCTTTCACCCGGCGTTGCGACGGCCAGCGAGGCGCCGGGCAGCGAGCAAAAGAAAAAATACCGTATCCCGTCCGGCAAGTTGAGCGATGTGCTGGCAGAGTTCGCCGCCCTCTCGGGTGTGTATCTGACGTACGACCCACAGCGTCTGGCCGGACTGCAGAACAGACCGCTAGATGGCGTCTACAGTATCCGCGAAGGCTTCGCACACCTGCTGGCCAACAGTGGATTCGAGGCGCTGGACAACGGTGCTGGCCGTTACGTGCTGCGCCAGGCTCCGCCAAGCGATAGTGGCGCGCCCAGGCAGTCAGCCGCAGGCGACGGCGATGCCACGCTGCTCAGCCCCGTGATCGTGACGGGACTGTACCGTGGCGATCTGACCCCTGTGTACGCCGGAGGCAAGGTGGCGACCGGCATCCGCGTGGGTATGCTCGGCTACAAGGATTTCATGGAGACGCCCTTCAGCACCATCGGCTATACCGAGGAGGCTGTACGTCAAGCTCAGGATCTTGCGCGGGTTGTCGGGTCGACCGATGCCGGGGTTTACGACCTGGGCATGCGCGGCACGGTCCGCGAGGCGTTCGTCATCCGCGGGTTCGATGTGGACTCTGGCGATATTGCCTTCGGCGGACTTTATGGTTTGCTGCCCTACACCCGGGTACCGCTGGAACTGGTGGAGCGCGTCGAAGTGCTCAAGGGACCTTCCACCATGCTCAACGGCATGCCTCCGGGCGGGTCTGTCGGGGGGAGCATCAACCTCGTTCCGAAACGGGCGACCGAAAAGCCGCTGACCCGGGTGACCGGCATGTTCGTGTCCGACGGTCAATACGGTACGCACGTGGATGTGGGCCGACGATTCGGCGACGACCAGCAGGTGGGCATACGGTTCAACGGGCTGTATCAGGATGGCCGCACGTCGGTCGAAGGGCAATCGAAACGCACCACGCTGGGCGCCTTCGGCCTGGACTGGCGCAACGAACGAGTGCGGCTGGCGGCCGACTTGTACGCAAACAAGGATAACGGCAGCAGTGTCAATCGGGGTATCACCGTGGGCGCGGGACTGCAAAGACCGGACGTGCCGAATCCGCGTCGCTCGCTGGAGCCGGATTGGACTTTCTCCAATGTAGAGGATTCGGCTTTTGTACTGCGAGGCGAGGCCGATGTCACCGATGACATCATCGTCTATGGAAACTACGGGAAAGCCAAGACTGACTACAACGGCGTGCTCGGCGTGGTCTTTAGGGTGACCGACAACGATGGGCGCTATCGCACCAACTTTGGACAGCAACGACAGTCGCTGGATCGCACGGCAGGCGACGTCGGTGTCATGGCGCGTCTGCGCACGGGCGGCGTGAAGCACGAAGTAGCGGTCAGCGGCTCCTACTACGAGCAGGAAGTCCGATCCGCAATCGCGCTCGGTCTATTACCGTCCGATTGGTACACCAACATTTATGACCCGCAATGGGGGCCTGCGCCTGCCAGACCGCTGGGCAAGTCGGACATCCCCAAGACCGCCTTGTCGCGCCTGTCCAGCGTAGGTATTGCCGACACCATGAGCTTTGCCGGTGATCGTGTGGTGCTGACGGCGGGCCTGCGGCGCCAGAATGTGATCGCCGAGTCTTTCAACATAACCACCGGTGCCCGCACATCGCGCTACGACGAGTCGGCCACATCGCCAGCGGCCGCGTTGCTGGTGAAAGCCACCAATCAGATATCCATCTACGGAAACTACACCGAAGGGCTCAGGGAAGGCGCCATCGCGCCGGTTGGCGCAAGCAATGCCGGAGAGATCTTCGCGCCCTACAAGACCAAACAGCACGAAGTGGGTGTGAAGCTGGACCTCGGCGACTTTGCGGCGACCTTGAGTGCCTATCAGATCAGACTGCCCAGCAGCTATGTCGACCCTGTGACGAACATGTTTTCCTTCGAGGGTGAGCAGCGCAATCGCGGCCTCGAACTGGGCTTCTTCGGTGAACCCACGAGTGGCCTGCGCCTGATGGGCGGTGTGGCCTATCTGGATGCGGAACTCACCAAGACGGCCGGTGGCGTGGATCAGGGACGGTTCGTGATGGCACGCCCCAAATGGCAAGCGAAGCTGGGTGTCGAATGGGATGTGCCGGGCGTTCCAGGCCTCACCGCGACCGGCAATGTGCAGGCCATCACCGGGCAGTTCTACAGCCGCGACAACTCACTCAGAACGGCAGGCCGAACCATCTTCGATGCCGGCATGCAGTATCGGACTTCGATCGATGGCCACGACGTGGTTCTGAACGCCAATGTCCTGAACCTTGCGAACAAGGCGTATTGGGCGGCGGGAGGCGCCGGCAAGTTGTGGCTGGGCGCGCCTCGCACATTCATGCTTTCGGCCAGCGTGGATTTCTGATTTCGAAAAACCCGGCCGTCATATCAATCAAGGAATATGAGGCTCTTTTGATATTCGAATGGCCTAAGCGTGACTAACAAGACCGGGGCCCGGCCGCGCTGGGCATCCGGGAACCAACGAGAAAAGGCGAAGATGGCGGCCCTCTGTGCCGAGCATTTGCTTGCCCGGAAGCCGTAATTGGAAGCTCAAAGAACTCGCATTAATCTGCGCGTTTTGGTCCCAAAACGGACCCAAAAAACGTAAGCCTTTGATTTGGTGGCGCGCCCGACAGGAATCGAACCTGTATCAAGAGCTTCGGAAACTCTCATTCTATCCATTGAACTACGGGCGCAGCGCAAGGAGGCGGTATTGTACCCAGTTTTCGCGGAACTGCATGAACAGGATCAAATCTTCCGTCAAACTCAGCGAAAACCCGGTCAGATGCATTGGACGCGTGTCTATGACACCGTTATATAATCCAGCGTTTGCTTGCAAGGCGGGCCGTCCATGCCGCCGACTTGTGCAGTACTGATTTTCTGTTGCCGCCGCCAGGCGCCCCCGGTACCCGTTAGCAGGATTTGGTCATGAGCAACGAGCAGGAACACATAGAAGAGCACTCCTCCCCCATCAAGACCCCGAAGCAACTGATCGTCACGATCGTCCTGTCTTTCGTGATCCCGATCGCCATCATCATCCTATTGGTGAACATGGTGGTCTCGGGCAACAAGACAGGAGCGGGTTCGGACACACTGTCCCAAGAAGCCGTCGCCAAGCGCATTGCCCCGGTCGCGGGTTTTGAACTGGTCGATGCGAATGCCCCCAAGGTCTTCAAGACCGGCGAACAAGTTTTCGCCGCCGTCTGTACGGCCTGTCATACCGCCGGCGTGGCTGGCGCACCCAAGGTGGGCGATAACGCCGCCTGGGCGCCCTTCATCACCGCAGGCTACGACGCCATGATGAACGTGGCCCTGCACGGCAAGGGCGGCATGCCCGCCAAGGGCGGCAACCCCACGCTGTCCGACTACGAAGTCGCGCGCGCCGTGGTGTACATGGCCAACAAGTCTGGCGCGTCCCTGCCCGAACCCGCCGCTCCGGCCGCGGAAGGCGACAAGAAGGAAGCGGCTGCCGCTCCTGCCGCCGCCCCCGCAGCGCCTGCTGCTGCCCCGGCTGCTGCGGCTCCGGCTCCGGTCGCTGCGGCGCCCGCACCGGCGGCTCCCGCCGCCGCCCCGCAAGCCGCGGCTGCGGTCAATCCGGCCGGCGAAAAGCTGTACAAGAGCGTCTGCTTCGCCTGCCATGCCACCGGCGTGGCCAACGCTCCCAAGTTCGGCGATAAGGCCGCCTGGGATCCGTTCATCAAGACCGGCATGGACGCCATGGTGAAGGTCGCCATGCAAGGCAAGCCGCCGATGCCCCCGAAGGGCGGCGCGGCCAACGCCTCGGAAGACGATATCCGCGCAGCGGTGCAGTACATGGTGGATGCGGCCAAGTAAGACTCGCCGCCCACGATGAAAAAAGCCCCTTGAGCCAATCAAGGGGCTTTTTCTTTGCGCGCTGGCGCGCCGGTTATTCGCGGATCAGGCCGATCGCCTTGGAAAACAACGCCCGCTGCTCCTGCAGATAGGCGCCGTACTCCTGCGGGCTCAGCACGCTGATTTCCGCGCCGATGCCGCCCAGGGTCTTGTTCACCTCATCGCCCTGCTCCGCTACGACCTTGCGGGCGGCCTGGTACAAGGCATCGACTACCTGGGGCGGCGTGCCCTTGGGCGCCATCAGCCCATAGATGGTGGGGCTGCCGACCTCATAGCCCAGTTCCCGCAGAGTCGGCACGTCCGGATAGGCCGCCAGCCGCTTGCTGCTGAAGACGGCCAGCGGCCGCAGGCCGCCGGACTGGATGTGCGCCTGCGCCGGCCCCACCGCGGACACGGCGATATCCGTGTGGCCACCGAGCAAGGCGGTGACCGCCGGCGTGCTGCCCTGGAAGGGGATGTGGCGCAATTTGACCTTGGCCTCGGAAGCGAACGTCTCGCCCAGCAGATGGCTGATGCCCATGGCGCCCGAGGTGCCGTAGGAGATGGCGTCGGGACGCGCCTTGGCATCGGCCACCACGTCGGCCAGGGTCTTGTACCTGGACTTCCCGGGCGCGACGATCATCATGCCGCCCAGGGATATGGCGGCGACCGGCGCGAAGGACTCCGTCGTGTACTTGATCTCCTTGTTGGCCAGCGGAACCACGACCAGCGCGCCCGGCGAACTGCCCACGATGGTATAGCCGTCGGGCGCCGCCGAGGCCGTGTATGCCGCGCCTATGCCTCCCCCCGCGCCGGGCTTGTAGTTCATCACGATGGGCTGGCCCAGGTATTGCCCCATCTTCTCGGTGATGGGCCGCAGCATCTGGTCGGTATCGCCCGGCGCGAACGGAATGATCAGTTGCACCGGCTTTGCCGGATAGCCGGCATGTGCCGGCGCGCTCAGGGCCAGGCCCAGCGCAAGAGAGGCGAACGCGCCACCAAATCGTTTGAAGCTATGCATGCATGTCTCCTGTGTTTTTATTTACCGGCTGTACGACCAGCCGTTCATTCATGGTCGATCTGTATGGCCTCCAGAAAGCGCGACACCATGTTGTACGCGGCCACCGTGGCCGTGATCTCAACGATCGCGCGGGCATCGAAAGCCTCGCGGACGGCGGCGAACGTAGCGTCCCGGACCCGGATCTCGCGCGTCATCTCATCGCAATACGCCATGGCCGCGCGCTCGCCCGCGTCCAGCGATGTGAAATCGCCGGTCTTCAAGCCCTGCACCTGGTCTTCGTTGCAGCCCGCTTTCAAGGCGATCGGCAGATGCTGCTCGAACTCGTAATCGGCCTGGTTCAGCACCGCGACGCGCAGGATGAGCATCTCCCGCAGTTTGGGCGCAAGCCCGCTGTGCTGGCGTATCGCCGTGAGATAGGCCAGCCAGCCCTGCGCCACCAGCGGGCTGTTGAGCAGCATCCGATAGAGATTCGGCAGGCTGGACCGCTCCCGTTCGATGCGTTCGACCAGCGGCCGGATCTCCGGCCTGGCGATATCCGCATATTCAATTCGCGCCATCGTGATTCTCCTCAGCTTGGTTTTCAGTCGCAGCGGGCGCTCATGCCCCCGTCCACGATCAGTTCGGTTCCGGTGATGAAACGCGCCTCGTCCGAGGCGAGAAAGAGCACGGCATTGGCCGTGTCCCGGCCATCGCCGGAAAGCGGCAACGGAATGCGGCGGCGCCGCCGCTCTAGCAAGGCGTCGATGTCGCCCGCGCTCTGCTGGCCGGCGAGGAAGGCATCGACCAGCGGCGTATGGAGCTGGCCCGGCAGGACGGTGTTGATGCGCACCCCCTTGCCGGCGTATTCCACGGCGGCCACACGGCCGAACTGCATTACGCCGGCCTTGGCCGCCGCATAGCCGACCTGCGGCGCGCCGGTCCAGCGTATGGCCGAGGTCGAAGACACGTTGACCACGGCGCCAGCGCCCTGCTCCTGCATGATGGGCAGGACGTGCTGGCAGGTGGTGAACACCGAGGTCAGGTTCAAGTCGAGCTGCCTGCGCCAATCCGCTTGCGTCAGCGCCGCCGCACCGCCGGGAATGGGACCTCCCACGTTATTGACCAGAATGTCGATCCGCCCGTGACGCCGCGCCACGGCTTGGACCAGCGCAGCGACCTGGGCCGCGTCGCCCACATCGCAGATCTGGGTTTCGATGCGGGACCGGTAGCGTCCAGCCAACTCCAGGGTCTCGGGCAGTGACTCCGGCCGTATGTCCACCGCGACCACCACGGCCCCCTCCTGGGCGAAGCGCACGGCGATCGCTCTTCCGTTGCCCCAACCCGGTCCCACGCAACCCGCGCCGAAGATCAAGGCCACCTTGCCCGCCAGGCGTCCGGCGCCCGCTTGCTCATGCACGTTCATCGCGACTATCCCCGCTCAACGCGTTGCCATGGTGATGCCGCCATCCACCACGATCTGCTGCCCCGTGATGTAGCGGCTCTCATCGCTGGCCAGGAAAGCCACGGCATGGGCCACGTCCCAGGCGTCGCCCATGCGACCCGCGGGCACCTGGGCATGGCGGTGCGCCACAAAACCCTCGTAATCACCCTTGGCGTATTTCTGCGCCAGGCGTTCCACCAGGGGCGTGAACATCAGTCCTGGCACCACCGAATTCAGCCGCACGCCGTCTTGCGCATAGATGACCGCGGTGGTGGCCGTCATCTGCATCAGGGCGGCCTTGGCGGCGGCATAGCCGACCTGGGGTTTGCCCGCATAACGCAGCCCGGCGATGGACGAAATGTTGATAATCGATCCTCCACCAGCGCTCTTCATGAGGGGGATGACGTGCTTGCAGCACAGGAAGGCAGAGGTCAGATTCACCTGGATCTGATCGTGCCAAAGATCCTCCGGCATGGAGACCGGGTCGCCCGGTTCCGAGCGGCCCACGTTGTTGACCAGCACATCGATGCGGCCATGCGTCTCCATGCACGCCCGCACCAGTTCCGCCACCTGGCTGCCGTCCGTGACGTCGCACTGCCGGACCGTGATCTTCCCGCCCTCCGCGGCCACGGCCTGCGCGGACTGTCGCGCCGCGTCGATGTTCAGATCGCAACCGAAAATCGCGGCGCCCTGCCTGGCAAGCACCGCCGCAGCAGCCTTTCCATTTCCCCAACCTGCGCCCAGCGTGCCGCAACCGGTCACCAGGGCTACCTTTCCATCAAGACGAAACATCCCAGCTCCAGAGAGAGATCGTGATGCAAAGGCTAAGGCAGCCAGGTCTTCTGGTTAAGTTCCGATTTGAACGGCATTGATAGACAAAAAGAATGAATCTGACGACGAGACAACTGCGCATCTTCGTGCTGCTGGCCGAAACGCTGAGTTTTCAGAGAACGGCCGAGATGCTGCACGTAACTCAGCCAACGCTGAGCAAGCTGCTGAAGGAAACGGAAGAGACGCTGGGCGTCAAACTCTTCGAGCGCACCACCCGCATGGTGCGCCTGTCGCGCGAGGGCCAGGACATCCTGGAGATTGCTCACAGGATCACCGCTCTGCATGAAAAAGGCATGCTGGAACTGGACCAACGGCTGCGCGATCGCCACAACCGCGTCGCCGTCGCGGCCCTGCCCACGCTTGCGGCGTCGCTCATTCCCCTGTTGATCCAAAGCCTTGCGCGCAAACACCCGCGGGTACGGGTGGAGGTCTACGATCCCATCGCCAGCGAGGCCTTGCAACTGTTGCGCGAGCGGCGAGTGGACATCGCCGTGACCACGATGAACGAGGAAGGCGCCTCCGACCTCGTCTATCAGGAGTTGTTCACCGAGCCCTTCGTGTTGTTCCACAGCGCCCAGATCAAGCCGGACGTCAGGCACTGGATGCCCATGGAATTGGCCCGGCTGCCCTTGATCAGCATGCCGCCCGGGACCAGCGTGCGGGTCCTGACCGAACGCGCCTTCCAGGCCGCGGCACAACCCTTCAATCCGGTCTATTCCCTTCGGGACCTGAACACCATCGCACGCTTCGTGCAGCACAACTGCGGCATTGCGCTGTTGCCGGAGTCGTCGCTGGACAACGCAACGCAGCGCGGCGTGCGCAAGACCCGCCTGCGGCAGGCGCTTTCGCGCTCCGTCGGCATGTATATCCGGCGGGAGAGCCAGCCCTCGGGGCTGCTGCGCCAAACGCTGGATGAATTGCGCCGCCTGGGCCGGGACCGCCAGTCGCGACCCGATTGAGCGGGCTGGGGTCCGTGCTCAGGCGCGCGCCACCCAGGCGCCGTCCACTTCGGCCAACTGGCTGCTGATCTGGCTGGCGGCCTCGATCACCGCCGCGCGAAAAGGCTCGAGGCGGCAATGCTCGGCGCGCACGATCAGGCTCAATCCGGCCACCACCCGCTGCTCCAGGAAGATGGGCGCGGCTATGCCTATGGTCCCAGGCGTGATCTCGGAATCACTGACCGCTACGCCCGCCTCGCGGATGGCATCGAGTTCCAGGCACAGGTCCTTCAGGCTCTTCCAGTGCGAAATGGCACGCGCTTCCTCTTCATGGGCCAGGTACATGCGCTCCAGGGCGCGGCGGCTCTGGTGCGCCAGGATGACCTTGGAGGTCGCGCCGCGAAACATCGGCATGGTGGCGCCACGTTCATAGCGTCCGACGCGCGCGGCCGGGTCGCCAATTTCCTGGTGGATGCACATGACCTTGTCCTGGTAGCTGCGCGTCAGCACCGATGCCGACGAGGGCGTGGTCGCCTCCACCAGGCGGCGCATGTGCGGCTCGGCCACCTTCAACAAGGGATCGCCGTGGCGCATCAGCAAGTCGAAATGAGCAAAGGTCGGCCCCAGCACATAGCGCGCGCCCATCACCGGAGTCAGGAAATCGGCGCGCACCAGTTCCTGTACGTCGCGGTAGGCCGAACTGACGGAGACATCCATTTCGACGGCGATTTCCTCAACCGACCATGCGGCGCTCCTGTCATAGAGCTGCAGGATGTGCAGTATCCGGTTGCGCGTCCTGATATCACCCGCCACGTCGACCTCTCCCTATCGTTACGCCTGTGCGGCGCGTGATTTCGCATCCATTGCGAAATTTAATTTCTCCGCGATTCTAGCAGCGTCGTCTTCCCCCTCTGGGCCGAGGCGCGCGGCGCCAAACGAGGGGGCTTGCCAAAGCGTCAACTCGATGCAAAAATTCATTTAATCGCAATGGTTGCGAATTTAGTATTTTTTGCAAAGGTGGATCATGGCAAACGGCGAGACCTCCGAAACGCGTATTCCAGTCACTTTGCTGACGGGCTTCCTGGGCAGCGGCAAGACCACCCTGCTGAATCACTGGCTGCGCGACCCGGCGCTGGCCGGTGCGGCGGTCATCGTCAATGAGTTTGGCGAGATCGGCATCGACCACGCGCTGATCGCCAGCAGCAACGACAACACCATCGAACTGACCACCGGCTGCCTGTGCTGCACCGTGCAAGGCGACCTAGTCGAGACCCTGCGCGACCTGCGCGCCAAGCGCAGCGCCGGAACCATCGCTGCCTTTGATCGCGTCCTGATCGAAACCACGGGCATGGCCGACGTGGTGCCGGTCATCCAGGCGTTGATGACGTTTCCCGTCGCGCGCTCGTTCCGCTTGAACCGCGTGCTGACCGTGGTGGACGCCGTCAACGGGCCGGGCACGCTGGCCGCGCACCCGGAAGCCGTCAAGCAGGCGGCCGTCGCCGATGCCTTGATCGTCACCAAGACCGAACTGCCCGGCGCGCAAGTCGCGGCGCTGGTGGACACGCTGGCGCGCGTCAACCCGGGAGCAACGCGCGTGGTGTGCAACCCTGCGGAGCGGCCGGATGCCACGGTGCTGGACGGGCCCGATGTCTACGACGTGAACGTGCGTCCGGAGCAGGCCCGGCAATGGCTCAACGCCGCGCCTTACACGGACGGACACGGGCATGGTGGGCATGGGCATGAACACACCCATAAGCACCACACGCACGCGCATGGCCACGACCATGCCCGCATCGACAGCTTCTGCCTGGATTTCGCCGCCCCCTTGCAATGGCCGCAAGTCAGCGCGTGGCTGGATGCGTTGGTCATGGCGCACCCGGACGAGCTGCTGCGCGTCAAAGGCATCCTGCACATCGCCGGCCACGAGCGGCCCATCGTGCTGCAGGCCGTGCAGCGCTTGTTCCATCCCCCCACCGAATTGCCGGACTGGCCCGACACGGACCGGCAATCCCGCATGGTTTTCATTACCAAAGGCCTGAGCAAAGACTACGTCATGCAGGTCTGGGACGCGGTGCGGCAGCGCGCCCTCCCGCCCGCCGCACGCGCGGCCTGATCGTTTTGGCATTCCCCATCACAAGGAAGACAGCATGGACACTTTGATCAAGAACGGCCTGGTGGTCACTCCGCAAGGCCGCGTGCGCGCCTCCATCGGCATCCGCGACGGCAAGATCGCCGGCCTGTACGAGGCCGGCAGCGAGCCCGACGCGCGGAACATCATCGATGCGAGCGGCCTGGCCGTCCTGCCGGGCGCCATCGACATGCACTCGCACCACCGCCAGGGCTCGCAAAAGGGATTTGAGTACAAGGACACCATCCTCACCGCCACGCAGCAATGCGCCGCCGGCGGCGTCACCACCAGCGTGGGCATGCCCAACGTCAATCCGCCGCCCAACTCGCTGGACCTGCTGGAAAAGCAGTTCGCCATCTACCGCAGCGACGCCGTGGTCGACTGGAACTTCAATCCGGCGCCGACGATCGAGTCGGAAATGGAGGCCATGACCGCCACCGGCATTGCGGCATTCAAGATCTTCATGGTGGTGGACACGGGGCGAGACTACCCGCACATGCCCGGCATCGGCGTGCATGACCACGGCAAGCTGTTGCGCATCATGCAGCGCTGCGCAGAACTGGACGTGCCATTGATGGTGCACCCGCACGATCAGGCCTTGATGGACGTGATCGAACAGACCTACTGGGACCGCGGCGAACGCGACGCGCTGGCCTATGCGCGCGCCTATGCCGCCCACGATGGCGTGATCTGGGAAACCGCCATCGCCACCCTGCTGCGGCTGCAGAAGGCGGCCGGCTGCCACCTGCACATTCTGCACACGCAGACCGCCGGCAGCGTGCAGCTCATCCGTGAAGCCAAGGCAGCGGGGCAGAAGGTGACCTGCGAGATCAATCCCTGGGCGCTGTTCCTGGGTTGCGAATGGTCGGCGATCCAGCGCCTGGGCTCGTATGCGCTGTCGTATTGGGTGCCGGAGAAGAACGTGCCGGGCCTGTGGGAAGGACTCAACGACGGCACCATCGATATCATTGCCACCGACCATGCCCCGCACACGCGCGAAGAGAAAGAAGTGGGCTGGACCGATGGCTGGAAAGCCCATACCGGCACGCCGTCGACCCAGTTCTACCTGAGCATGTTCCTGACCGCGGCGCAGGAAGGCAAGATCAGCCTGGAACGGGTGGCCGAGGCCTGCTCGGCCAAACCCGCCGAATTGTTCCGGCTGCGCGAAAAGGGTGAAATACGCGCGGGCCTGGACGCCGACCTGGTCCTGGTCGACCTGGAGACCGAATACGAAGTGCGCGACGAAGACGTCCTCAGCCTGGTGGGCTGGAGCCCCTATGCCGGCCGCCGTCTCATGGGCAAGCCGGTACGCACCCTGGTGCGCGGCGCCACGGTGTATGAGGACGGAAAAGTCGTCGGCGCCAAGGGCAGCGGCCAGATGGCTGCCGCGACCCGTTGAGTTCACGGCCGCGCATCACTACGACACAAGGGGAAAACATCATGAATCGTCGTCAGTTCTCGCGGCTGCTGGCCACCTCGCCGCTGCTGCTGTCCGCGCTGGCCCAAGCCCAGGAAGGGTCCGCCATCACACTGATCGTGCCTTACCCGCCGGGCGGCAACACCGACTATGTGGCGCGCATCACCTCCGATTCGCTGCGCCGCACGCTGGGGTCGTCAGTGGTGGTGAAAAACCAGGCGGGCGCGGGCGGAACCATCGCCACCGATGCGCTGATCCGTTCCCGCAACGACGGCAACACGCTGATGGTGGGGTCCATCGGCCAGGTTTCGCTGGTCCGGTTCCTGTTCAACGTGCGTTATGACCCGTTGAACGATCTGGTGCCAGTGGCCAACATCGCCAGCAACCCGCTGGTGCTCACGGTGCCGTCCAGCTCGCGCTTCCAGAACCTGGCGCAGTTGATCGAGTATGGCCGGGCCAAACCCGGCGCGTTGACCGTCGCGCACGGCGGCGAAGGGTCGATGTCGCACATGTCGGTGCTGGTGTTCCTGAAGCGCGCCGGTATCGAGGCGACGCTGATCGGCTACCGGGGCGGCGCGCCGGCCTTGCTCGACACCATGGGCGGCACCACCGACCTGTATTCGGCCAACATCTCCGAAATCCTGCCTTACAAGGATAGCGGCCGCATCCGCTTCCTGGGCGTGTCCAGCCGCCAGCCCGTGCCTCAGCTGCCGGGCGTGCCAGCCATCGCCGACACCATCCCGGGGCACGAGATCGAAACCTGGAACGGCCTGTTCGCGCCGCCCGGCACGCCCGCCGAAGTAGTGGACCGACTGGCCGACGCCGTGCAGGTCATGCTGCGCGACCCGGACGTGCTGAGCAAGTTCGACGCGTCCGGCAGCCAGCCGCGCGCAGGCGAGGTGAAGGACAAGTTCGCCCGCCGCATCCGCGACGACATCGCGCTCTGGACGCCGCTGGTCTCTCTGATCGGCGTCAAGCCGGCCAACTGAGGCGGCCGGTCCTTCAGGAAAAAAAGCCCGCAAGACACGAAGTCTTGCGGGCTTTTGTGTACATGTCAGGGCGGTGCCCTGCCATGCATAGCCATCACATCACTGTTCGCCAGTCGCCTGCGTCAGCGACATGCCGAGCTGCACGCGGCGCTGCAGCCACAGGCTGGGGCGATAGCGCGGATCGCCGGTCACGCGTTGCATGCTCTTCAGGATTTCCAGGATACGGTCGGCGCCCAGCTTGTCGCCCAGGGCCAGCGGCCCCACCGGATAGCCCAGGCCCAGCGTCACCGCCAGGTCGATGTCCTTGGGCGTGGCGATCTGCTGTTGCGCGATGTCGCTGGCGATGTTGACGATGGTGGCCACGATGCGCTGGGCGATGAAGCCCGGCGAATCCTCGATCACCGTGACCGGCACGCCGTCTGCGGCCAGCAGCGCATGCGCGGCGTCGCGCCACTTGGCTTCGGTGGCGGGCGACACCATGATGGTGCGGCGCTTGGCGCTGTCGAAAGCATAGAGCGCATCCAGGCCGACCGTGCGGGCCGCGTTCAGGCCTTGCGCGGAAACCGTGGTGGAAACGTCTTCGCCGAAGGGCGTGACGAGGATGAGCGCGTCGGCGTCGGGCGTGGAACCGGTCACCAGCGTGGCGCCCAGCTTTTCGACCAGCGCGGCAGCGCGGGCGTACCCTTCGGCGTGCCTGGGGCTGACCCAGACCTTCAGGTTCTCGGGCAGCGCGGGCACGGGCGGCTCGGCCGGCACCTGCTTCTGGCCGTCGGCGTAGACGTAGAAGCCTTCACCGGCCTTGCGGCCGATCAGGCCGCCGGCCAGGCGCACGGTAGTGATGGGCGACGGACGGAAGCGCGGCTCATCGAAGAACTGGCGGTAGATGGATTCCATGACCGGGTGGGACACGTCCAGCGCCGTCAGGTCCAGCAGTTCGAACGGCCCCATGCGGAAGCCGGCCTGCTCGCGCATCACGGCATCGACCTGGGCGAAGGTCGCCACGGCTTCCTGCGCCACGCGCAGGCCTTCGGTATTCATGCCGCGGCCGGCGTGGTTGACGATGAAGCCCGGCATGTCCTTGGCGCGCACCGGCGTATGGCCCATGCGGTGGGCCAGCTCGGCCAGCGCGTCGCCGACTTCGGGCGCGCTGCGCAGGCCGTCGATGACTTCGACCACCTTCATCAGCGCGACCGGGTTGAAGAAGTGGTAGCCCGCCACGCGCTGCGGATGCTTGCAGGCGGCGGCGATGGCGGTGATGGACAGCGACGAGGTGTTCGACGCCAGGATGCAATCTTCGGCCACCACGCCTTCCAGCGCGGCGAACAGGTCGCGCTTGACGTCCAGGCGTTCGACGATGGCTTCCACCACCAGCTGGCAGTTCGACATGTCGGTCAACGCGGTGGCGGATTCGACGCGTTCCAGCGCGGCCTGCGCGTCGGCGGCGCTCAGCTTGCCCTTCTGGGCCAGCTTGTCCCAGGTCTGGCGCAGCGACTCGCGCGCGGCCGCCACGGCGTCGGCGCTGGTGTCGTACAGGCGCACGCGCAGCCCGGCTTGCGCCGCGATCTGCGCGATGCCGCGCCCCATGGCCCCGGCGCCGACGACGCCGATGGTTTGAATCTCCTTCATCACCACTCTCCTGCTTTTATTGGATGGGGTTCAGGCCCGGCTTTGCGCCAGCGCCAGGATTTCTTCGGCCGACAGGCCCAGTTTTTCGGACAGCACCTGCTCGGTGTGCTCGCCCAGCATGGGCGGCGGACGGCGGTACTCGACCGGGCTGTCGGAGAACTTCAGCGGGCTGGCGGCAATCGGCACCGTGCCTGCGGTCGGATGCGGCAATTCACGCTTCATGCCGCGCGCCAGGACCTGCGGGTCTTCGTAGACCTGGTCCAGCGTATTGATGGGGCCGGCCGGCACGCCCACGGCTTCCAACGCGGCCAGCCAGTGGTCGCGCGCGCCGGTGGCCATGCGTTCGGTCAGCAGCGGCACCAGTTCGGCGCGGTTCTTCACGCGTTGCGGATTGGTGGCGAAGCGCGGATCGGCCGACAGCTCGGGCAGGCCGATCGCGCCGCAGTAATTGCGGAACTGGCTGTCGTTGCCGACCGCCACGATCAGGTGGCCGTCGCTGGCCGCGAACACCTGATAAGGCACCAGGTTCTGGTGCGCGTTGCCGGCACGCTTGGGCGCCACGCCCGAGGTCATGTAGTTGAGGTTCTGGTTGGCCAGCATGCTGACCTGGCAGTCCAGCAGCGCCATGTCGATGTGCTGGCCCAGGCCGCTGCGCGAGCGTTCGTGCAGCGCGGCCAGGATGCCGACCGTGGAGTACATGCCCGTCATCAGGTCGGTCACCGCCACCCCCGCCTTCTGCGGACCGCCGCCGGGCAGGTCGTCGCGTTCGCCGGTGATGCTCATCAGGCCGCCCATGCCCTGGATCATGAAGTCATAGCCGGGGCGGCTGGCGTAGGGGCCGGTTTGGCCGAAGCCGGTAATGGAGCAGTAGATCAGGCGCGGGTTGAGTTCCTTCAGGCTGTCGTAGTCCAGGCCGTACTTGGAGAGGCCGCCGACCTTGAAGTTTTCCACCAGGATGTCGCTTTGCAGCGCCAGTTCACGCACCAGCTCGGCGCCGCGCGGCGAGGCGATGTCCAGTGCCACCGACAGCTTGTTGCGGTTGGCGGACAGGTAATAGGCCGCCTCGGTGGTGTCGTTGCCCGCCTCGTCCTTCAGGTACGGAGGCCCCCAGGCCCGCGTGTCGTCGCCCGCGCCGGGGCGTTCGATCTTGATCACCTCGGCGCCGAGGTCGGCAAGGTTCTGGGTGCACCAGGGACCCGCCAGGACGCGGGTGAGATCCAGCACGCGTATGCCGGTAAGGGGAGCGGGACGTTGCGACATTAGTAATCTTTTCGCTGGAAGAGAAATGAAAACGTCCGGCTTGCGGCGGTGCGCAAGCCAGACTGGAATTCCGTCATGCCGGCGGCGCGCGGCCGCTGGCGCGTCATATTCCGGCGCGGCCCAGGGCCGCCGCCGGATCACCGTCAGTCATGCAGGATATTAGCCTCTTGGGCCGTGTCCGCGCTCAGGAATGCGCCTTGATGGTTTCGCGGGCGATCACCAGCTGCTGGATCTGCGAGGTGCCTTCGAAGATGCGGAACAGGCGCACGTCGCGGTAGAAGCGCTCGACCGCGTACTCGGACATGTAGCCCGCGCCGCCGTGGATCTGCACCGCGCGGTCGGCCACGCGGCCCACCATTTCGGTGGCGTACAGCTTGCAGCAGGCGGCCTGCATGGTGGTGTTCTCGCCGCGGTCGCGCATGCGGGCGGCGTCCAACACCATGCAGCGCGCGGCGTAAAGTTCGGCCTGGCTGTCGGCGATCATGGCCTGGATCAGCTGGAATTCAGCGATGGGCTGGCCGAATTGCTTACGCTCAATGGCGTACTTCACGGCGTCGCTCAGCAGGCGGTCGGCGATGCCCACGCACAGCGCCGAGATATGCAGGCGACCCTTGTCCAACACCCGCATCGAGGTGCGGAAGCCATTGCCCTCTTCCCCGCCCAGCAGCGCGCTGGCCGGGACGCGGCAGTTGTCGAACACCACGTCGCTGGTCAGGGCGCCGGCCTGGCCCATCTTCTTGTCGGGCTTGCCGATGGTCAGGCCCGGCGTGCCGGCCTCGACCAGGAAGCACGAAATGGAATTGGCGCGGCGTTCCGGCGCGGTGCGCGCCATGACCGAGAACAGGCCGGCGATGGGCGCGTTGGTGATGTAGCGCTTGGTGCCGTTGAGCACATAGCTGTCGCCGTCGCGCACGGCGGACAGGCGCAGCGCCATGGCGTCGGAGCCGGCGTCGGGCTCGGTCAGCGCGAACGAGCCTATCAGTTCGCCGCTGGCCAGCTTGGGCAGGTAGTTGGCGCGCTGCTCGTCGGTGCCGGCCAGCACGATGGCTTGCGAACCGATGCCGATGTTGGTGCCGGCCAGCGAGCGGAACGCGGGCGAGGTCTGCCCCAGTTCGAAGACCACGCGCACTTCCTCTTCCATGGTCAGGCCCAGGCCGCCGTGGTCGGGCGAGATGGACAGGCCGAACAGGCCCAGTTCGCGCATCTCGTTGACGATGTCCGGCGGCACCTGGCCGCTTTCGGCCAGTTCGTCTTCGGCGGGGATCAGGCGTTCGTGCACGAAGCGGCGCACGGCATCCAGCAGCAGGTTCAGGGTTTCGGTATCGAGGGCCATGATGGGAGTCTCAAAAAAAAGCGGGGCAAGCCGGGGACAGCCGCGCCTCAGGCGCGCATGCCTCCGACCAATAGATCGAAGTAGCCGGCGGCGATGGTTTCGGCGCTGTCGCCCTGGCCCGGCTTGTACCAGCGCACCATCCAATTCAGCATGGACAGCACGCCGCGGCCGGCCGCGGCCACGTCCAGCGCGCGGAATTCGCCGGCGGCAACGCCCTGCGCAATCAGTTCGCGCAGGCGCTTTTCGTACCCGTCGCGCAGCCGGGCGGCGTCTTCGCGCTCGGTCAGGGCCATGCCGGAATAGCCGATCAGCATCGTGACGAATTCGGGATGGTGCTGCTCGAAGTAACGCGCGTGGCCCACCATGAAGGCGCGCAACCGGGCGGTGGCGCCTTCGGCCCGGCCAACTTCCTGGGCCACGGCCTGGGTCAGGCCGGTCAGCACGGCCAGGATGATGGCGTCGTAGATGTCCTGCTTGGTGGTGTAGTAGTGGTAGATGGCGGCCTTGGACACGCCGAGTGCTCCAGCCAGGTCCGACACCGAGCTGCCGTCGTAGCCGCTGCGGGCGAAGAGCTTGGCGGCTTCTTCCAGGATCCGTTCGCGCGGCGCCGCCACGGTGGGCGGGCGGCCGGCGCGGGCGCGTTTCTGGGTGGGAGGGGCGGAGGTCGCCATGGCTGCCTTTGGAAGGGCCGCGCCGGCGCTGCCGGAGGCTCTTGCGAACCTCCATTGACAGCGCTTCGGCGCATGCCGTTTAATAAGGATTAATTAATTACCGGACGGTCGGTAGGTAATTATAGGCACACCCGACTACGATGCTCAAGCCCTCTTTTGACCTTTTTTCCGCGACGACGCCATGCCCCACTCTCTCGTGACTGATTTGTACGGCCAGATGTCCCTGCCGGTCATCTGCGCCCCCATGTTCATCGTGTCCAATCCCAAGCTGGTGGTGGCGCAATGCACCAGCGGCATCGTGGGTTCGTTCCCGGCGCTGAACGCGCGCCCGCAGAGCCTGCTGAGCGACTGGCTGGACGAGGTCCAGGCTGGCCTGGCCTCGCACCGCGAAGCCAATCCCGGCGCGACCGTGGCGCCGTTCGCGGTCAACCAGATCATCCATCAGTCCAACGACCGCCTGGAGCAAGACCTGGCCGTGTGCGCCAGCCACCGCGTGCCGCTCATCATTACCAGCCTGCGCGCGCCCGGCGACCTGGTCAAAGGCGTGCATGACTGGGGCGGCAAGGTATTCCATGACGTGACCACGATCCGCCACGCCGAAAAGGCGCTGGAAGCCGGCGTGGACGGTCTTATCCTGGTGTGCGCCGGCGCCGGCGGCCACGCGGGCACGCTCAGCCCCTTCGCGCTGGTGTCCGAAGTGCGCCGCTTCTATGACGGCCCGCTGATCCTGTCGGGCGCAATCACCTCGGGCGCACACGTCCTGGCCGCGCAGGCCATGGGCGCGGACTTCGCCTACATGGGCACGCGCTTCATCGCCAGCGAGGAAGCCAACGCCAGCGAGGGCTACAAATCCGCCATCGTCGACGCCAGCGCCTCGGACATCCTGTACACCCCGTTCTTCACCGGCATCCCCGGCAACTACCTGAAGGCCAGCATCGCCGCCGCCGGGCTGGACCCGGCCAACCTGCCGCAGCCCGACAGCGGCGCGTCCAATTTCGGCTCCGGCCGGGTCAAGCCCTGGAAGGACATCTGGGGCGCGGGCCAGGGCGTGGGCGGCATCGCCAGCGTGCTGCCCACGCGCCAGATCGTGGACACGCTGCGCAGCGAGTACGCGGACGCCAAGAGCCGCCTGGCCAAGGGGTTCGGCGCATGAGCGGCGGGCTGCAAGTCAACCGCGACGGTGCGGTGCTGACGCTGACCATCAATCGTCCGGACCGCCGCAACGCGCTGGATACCGCCACCTATGCGGCACTGACCGAACAGATTGCGCTGGCCTCCGCCGACACGGCGCTGGCGGCGGTGATCCTGACGGGCGCGGGCGAACATTTCACGGCCGGCAACGACTTGCGCGACTTCCAGGCGGAGCGCGGCGCGGGCGACAGCGCCGGCCTGACGTTCCTGCGCGCGCTGACCATGGCGGACGTGCCGGTCATCGCCGCGGTCGAAGGCTACGCGATCGGCATCGGCGTGACTCTGCTGCAACACTGCGATTTCGTCCATATCGGCGAAGGCGCCACCTTGCGCATGCCGTTCGTAGCGCTGGGCCTGTGCCCGGAAGGCGCGTCCAGCCTGCTGATGCCGCGCCTGGCCGGCACCCGCCGCGCCGCTGAATGGCTGTTGCAGGGCAAGGCGTTCACGGCGCAGGACGCCTGCGACGCCGGGCTGGCGACGTCAGTCACGCCCAAGGGCCAGGCGCTGGCCGCCGCGCAAGCCACCGCCGCCGACCTGGCGCGCCAGCCGCCGGCAGCCCTGCGCCTGACCAAGGCCATGCTGCGCCGGCCGGACCGCCAGGCGATCCAGGACACGCTGGACTACGAAGCCCAGCAGTTCCGCATCCGCCTGCAATCCGAAGAAGCGCAGGCGGCCTTCGCGAAGTTCTTCAAGAAGTAGGGAAGCCGGATGGCGCGCCTTGCCCCGGCGCGCCATCCGCAACCTCAGAACGGCGAATCCGGCCGGAAGTTCGGCGCGCGGCGTTCGCGCAGGGACTGGATCCCTTCGCGCACGTCCGGGCCGCCAAAGCCCATGAATTCCAGCGCCAGCGAAGTATCGAAGCTGGGACCCGCCATGCGCAGCCAGTTGTTCAGCGAATACTTGGTCCAGCGGATGGCGGTCTGCGAACCCGCGGCCAGCTTGTTGGCGACTTCGAAGGCGCGGCCGATCAGTTCAGCCTCGTCCACGCACAACGACACCAGACCGATGCGCTCGGCTTCTTCGCCGGTCACGGTTTCGCACAGCATCAGGTAATACTTGGCGCGCGCCATGCCGCAAAGCAGCGGCCAGACGATGGCGGCATGGTCGCCGGCCGTCACGCCCAGGCGGGTATGGCCGTCGATGATGCGCGCGTCGCGCGCCGCGATGGAGATGTCGGCCAGCAAGCCCGCCACCAGGCCCGCGCCCACGGCCGCGCCGTGCATGGCGGACACGATGGGCTTGTTGCAATTGATGATGTTGTAGACCAGGTCGCGGGCTTCGCGCCAGACGCGGGTACGCACGTCGAAGTCATCCGCCATCTGCTGCACCAAGTCCAGGTCGCCGCCACCGGAAAAGCCCTTGCCTTCGCCGCGGATCACCACCACCCGGGTGTCGGGATCGGTGTCGATGTCGCGCCAGATGTCGGCCAGCTCGCGGTGCATGCGGTCGTCGGCGGTGGACAGCTTGCCCGGCTTGCCGCCCTTGGCGCCCATGATCACCTCCAGCACCCCGCCGGGATGCCGGCGCAGCTTCAGGGACTCATAGGCGGAATAGTGTTCCAGCGTGATGTCGCTCATGTTTGTCTCCACGTCGTCTTGTCTGGGGGCCGGGCCGGATGCCGGCCGGTTTGGGCGCACTATAGTAGATACGCGCCATCGCGCCATGCCGATTTCCCCAGGAGCCTCAGCCCATGAACACTAGCGCCCCGTCCACCGGCGGCACCATCGACCGCGCCGCCCTGCCTGCCCTGTTCGCGCCGCGCAGCCAGGACACCCACAAGGGCAGTTTCGGCACGGTGGGCGTGGTGGGCGGCGGCCCCGGCATGACGGGCGCAGCCCTGCTGGCCGCGCGCGCCGCCTTGAAGACAGGCGCGGGCAAAGTTCTGGTCGGCTTCGCCCAGGAGGCCGCGCCGCTCGCCTGCGATCCGCTGCAGCCCGAACTGATGCTGCGTGACGCCCGTTCCCTGCTGGAAGAGGACTGGGGCGTCACCGCCTGGGTGGCTGGCTGCGGCATAGGAACGGGCGCTCTGGCGGCCAACGCGCTGTCCGAATTGTTCGTGCTGCGGCGCGGGGCGCCGCTGGTGCTGGACGCGGACGGACTGAATCTGCTGGCGCGCGGCGACATCCAGCCCAATTGGGGCGACGGTCCCGTAGTGCTGACGCCGCACCCGGCCGAGGCCGGCCGCCTGCTGGGCATCAGCGCGGCCGAGGTGCAGGCCGACCGCCCCGGCGCCGCCTGGACACTGGCGCAGCGCTACCAGGCCTGGATCGTGTTGAAGGGCGCCGGCACCGTCGTCTGCTCGCCGGACGGCGATCTTCGGGTCAATACCAGCGGCAATCCGGGGCTAGCCACCGCCGGAACCGGGGACGTACTGGCGGGCATGCTGGGCTCGCTGATCGCCCAGAAATTGCCTCTGGCACAAGCCGTAGCCGGAGCCGTGTGGCTGCACGGCGCGGCGGCCGACGCCCTGGTGGCCCAGGGTGTCGGCCCCATCGGACTGACCGCCGGCGAGCTGGCGGACGCCGCCCGCGCCCTGCGCAATTGCGGCTAAGTCCCTGGGGAATAAACATTTTTACAACATATAGGGGTTTACCCTAAAAATAGCATTGCATAGAGCCTAGGGTTATCCCTATAATGGTTTACACCAAGACGAAACGGACTGGAGCAAACCATGAGCGAACTGACCCTGAACCACACTGCCCGCCTGACCGATGCGCTGGAGCGCGATCTGCTCCGCGGCGCCCTCGAGAACCAACCGAATTCCCATCCCCTGACCGGCCTGAAGAAAGCCGGCCAGGCCGTAGTGGCAGCTGTTGCCGCCGTGTTCTCCTTCATCGACGAAGTGAACGAGTCGATGAACAAGGCCCGCGCCGCCAGCTCGCGCTTCTCCGGTTCGCAGTGGTAAGCCCTGCCGCGCCGGCCTGAGTCGCGATCGATCTCCCGCGATTCAGCCTGGCGCGACCCCGCCGCAACGCCCGCCGGTTTCCCGGCGCCCCTTGCGGCGGTTCCTCGGCGCCCAGCCCCTCACCCGGGCGCCATCGCGCCGCGCAGGCCTCCAGACGAGGCAGCGCGGCGCGCTCTTTCTCCCTCCCTCTCCGCGTTTTCCCTAGCGCCGCGCTTGCCATTGCGCATTGACAGTGCGCGAAGCCCCTACCGATAATCGGCCCCTTGCCGTCGTGCCCGGCGCCAAAACCCCCTGAGCCCCTTCCAGGCGACGCCGCCCGCGCGGCTGGCGCAGGCCGGTTTACACGCAGGCGCGATCCGGTTCGTTTCCCATCCGGAGTTGTCACCATGAAGTTGCGCACTACCCTGGCCCTTGCGGCCGCCGCCATCCCCTTGGCCGCCGCCCAAGCCCAGACGCTGAAGATCGGCCTGTCGGCCGAACCCACCTCGGCGGATCCCCACTATCACAAGATGACGCAGAACGACGCGTTCTCCGCGCACGTCTACAGTTCGCTGGTGGGCCGTAGCGCCGACATGAAGCTGGTGCCCGCCCTGGCCACCTCCTGGAAGACGCTGGACGACCAGACCTGGGAATTCAAGCTGCGCGACGACGTCAAGTTCTCCAACGGCAAGCCGTTCACGTCCGAAGACGTGCTGTTCACCATCTGCCGCACGCTGAACAACGAAACCAACGTGTCGCAGTCCTATATGGACATGACCAAGCGCATCACCGACGTGCAGACGCCGGACGCGCACACCGTCATCATCAAGACCGGCGAGCCCTTCCCCCTGATGCCCGCCGAACTGGCGCGTTCGCTGCCCATCGTCTGGAACGGCATCGTCGAACACGGCAAGCTCACGTTCGACCCCAAGAAGGGTTGCGGCGTGACCGGCGCCTGGCCCACGGTGGCCGACTTCAACAACGGCAAGGATGCCATCGGCACCGGTCCGTACACCCTGAAGTCCTACGTCAAGGGCACCGGCATCGAGCTGGTCCGCAATGAGAACTACTGGGGTCCCAAGCCTTACTGGAAGGAAGTGAAGTTCGTGCCGGTGCCGTCCGCCGGCCCGCGCCTGACCGGCCTGCTGTCCGGCGACTTCGACATGATCGAAAACCCCGCCGCCCGCGACCTGCCGCGCCTGAAGGACAACCCCAAGTTCGGTTTCGTCGCCACCCCGTCGACCCGCCTGGTGTTCTTCCAGCCGGACGTGGGCCGCAACCCCAGCCCCTTCGTCAAGAGCGCCGACGGCAAGAACCCGCTGCAGGACCTGCGCGTGCGCAAGGCCATTTCCATGGCCATCGACCGCAAGACCATCACCGCCCGCATCATGGACGGCATGGCGACCCCGGCCTTCCAGTACATGCCCGACGGCATGTTCGGCGCCCTGCCCAAGGCCCCGGAAATCAAGTACGACCCGGAAGGCGCCAAGAAGCTGCTGGCCGAAGCCGGCTACCCGAACGGCTTTGAACTGACGCTGTCGTCCACCAACGACCGCTACGTCAACGACGGCCAGGTGGCGCAAGCCGTGGCCCAGTACCTGGCCCGCGTCGGCATCAAGACCAATGTGGACGCCATGACGGCCTCCATCTACTTCCCCAAGCGCGCCAAGCGCGAGTTCAGCTTCTCGATGGGTGGCTGGCCGGCGGAAACGGGTGAAGCCTCGGCGCTGTTCCAGCTGTGGGTGGCTTCCCTGGATTCCCCCAACAGCCTGGGTACCAGCAACTACGGCGGCTTCAGCAACGCCGACTTCGACAAGGTCTACAAGCAGGCCATCGTGACCGTCGACGCGCCCAAGCGCGAGAAGCTGCTGCAGGAATCCACCCAGATCGCGCTGGACAACGTGCCGCTGATCCCGCTGCACTTCGAAAGCAGCATCTGGGCCTTCCGCAAGGGCATCACCTACGAAGGCCGCCGCGACCAGTACACGCTGGCCACCTCGGTCACGCCCGAAAAGCAATAATCAGGTTCGCCTGAATGAACAAACGGCTGCCTTAGGGCAGCCGTTTTTTTTGCCCGACCGATCCAAGGCAAGAGCCTCTTGGGAGGCAGCAAGCACGCATGGCGTCCGCGGCCTGAGGGTCTTTTCGTTCTTGCCAGGCTATGCCGCCGGCCTGCCCTGCAGCGCATCGTCCAGTTCCCGCGCCAGCAGTTCAACGAAGGCTTCCGCCGCGGGCGGCAGCACCCGCCCGGGCATGACCTGGATCTGCAGGGTGCGCGATTGCAGCTCGGCATTGGAAATCGGCACGGCGACCAGTTCGTCGCGCCGCAGGCTCCAGGCCACCGAGATGTAGCCGCTGAGCATGATGGCGTCCGACCCGAAGACAAAGCCATGCAGCGGCGAGGAATCATTGCAGGTCAGCGCCGGCTCCAGCTGCACCGATTCCAGCGCGCAGCCCATTTCGAAGAGCTGCCGCGTGGTGGTGCCCGGCCCGGTCAAGGCCAGCGGATACTGGCTGAGATCCTGCAGGCTGACGCTGGCGCGGCCCGCCAGCGGATGGTCGGCCGCCATCACCGCATGCACCGGCGCGCGGCGCGAATAGCGCGGGCTGACCCCGCCGATGCGCTCGGCGATGAAGACCATGCCCAGTTCCACGCTGCCTTCGGCCACGCGGCGGCTGACTTCGGCCGGCGACCCCACATAGAGGTCGAAGCGGATGTTGGGCCAATCGCGCCGGAAGCGCGCCATCACCGAGGGCAGGAAGATCCGCGCCACGCCTTCGACGGACGCCACCCGGATCTCGTTGCGCGCGGTGCCCTTGATGGCCGCGATCTCCTGCAGCACGGAATCGGCTTCCAGCATGGTGCGGCGGGCATGCGCCAGCAGCAGCTGGCCCGCTTCGCTCAGCACCATGCCGCGCGCGGCGCGCTCGAACAGCGGCGCCCCCGCCTCCTCCTCCAGCTTGGCGATCTGCCGGCTGATGGCCGACACCGCCACATGCAGGCGCTCGGACGCGCCGCTCAAGCTGCCCGCCTGGGCAACTTCCAGAAAGTACTTCAGGGCAATGCCGTGCATGCCAGCCCCTCGCGGTTCTCAATGAATGGGAATGGGGAACAAGCTTTGCCTTTTCTGCAAAGCTCAAGATAAATATTCTAATTGTAGAGAAAGCAGCCAAGCTCCTAGAATTCGCCCAATACTCGAAGGCGGCGTGCGTCTGATGCGCCCCATATATAAGGGAAAACCCGTGCTAGCAGCCCATTTCAGCGCCCTCCGCGCCGCGGCGCCCGCTCATTCCGGCCGCTAGCCGCCCCCCCAGCGCCATCGCCTATACAATCCCGTCGCTTCATCGGAGTTCCCATGCCTACGTCCGCCCCCGCGTCCATTCCGCGCCCATTTCTACTTGCCTGTCCGAACTTGTCGGCGGAGCGGGCCGGCAATACGGACACCCCGGGGGTCTGGCATTTCGATTCGGGCGTGCCGGGCAAGCATGTCATGCTGAGCGCGCTGATCCACGGCAATGAACTTTGCGGCGCCTGGGCTTTGAAGGACGCGCTGGCGGCGGGCCTGCGGCCGCGCCGGGGCGCGCTGACGCTGGCCTTCTGCAATCTGGCCGCGTTCGACCGCTTCGACCCAGCCAATTACGCGCCCGCGCGCTTCGTCGACGAAGACATGAACCGCGTCTGGAGCGACGATAAGCTCGCCGTGCCCATCAGCCAGGAGCGACGCCGCGCCGCCGAGCTGCGGCCCTGGGTCGAGCAGGCCGACTGGCTGCTGGACTTCCATTCGATGAGCAATTCCGACGTGCCGCTGCAGCTGACCGGCATGGAGCAGCGCAATATCGACCTGGCGCTGGCACTGGGCAATCCCGCCACCATCATCGCCGATGCCGGCCACGCCGCGGGCGTGCGCATGCGCGATTACGGCCGCTTTGGCGAAGCCGGCGACAACGGCACCCGTTCCCTGCTGATCGAATGCGGCTTCCATGGCGCCCCCGAGGCGCGCGGCGTGGCCGTCGACCAGATGGCCCGCTTCCTGCTGGAAGCGGGCGCCGTGGACCGCGGCGATCTGCCGGCGGACTGGTTCGCCCCTGCGGCGTCAGCACAGCGCGCACTGCGCGTGACGCATGCGGTCGCCGCCAAGAGCGCCGATTTCCGCTTCGCCCAACCCTGGAAGGGCCTGGAAACGCTGGCCGCGGCCGGCACCCTGATCGGCTGGTCGGAAGGCGAGCCCGTCGTCACGCCCTATGACGATTGCGTGCTGATCATGCCGTCCACGGCCAATCTGCGGCCCGGCGTGACCGTCGTCCGGCTGGCGCAGCCCATCGCCTGAAGACTCGCGGCGGCCCGCCAAGGACGCCACCCAGCACCACAAGACCAATACAACAAAGGGACAAAATCCATGTCTGCCCAGACGCTCTATCGCAGCATGCTCACGGCCTTCGCCATGGCCGCCTGTACCAGCGCGGCCATCGCGCAGGATGCCGCCGGCACCCTGAGGATCGGCCTGTCGTCCGAGCCCACGTCGATGGATCCCCACTACCACCAGGCCACGCCGAACGACGCGATGACCTCCCACATGTTCGAGACGCTGGTGGGGCAGGACGCGAAGATGAACCTGATCCCGCGCCTGGCCACGGCCTGGAAGCCGGTGGACGACACGACCTGGGAATTCACGCTGCGCGAGGGCGTCAAGTTCTCCAACGGCCAGCCCTTCACACCGCAGGACGTGCTGTTCACGTTCTGCCGCGTGGTCAACAACGAGCAGTCCATCAGCAGCTCGTACCCGGCCATCGTGCAGAAGTTCGCCGACGTGCAGGTGCGCGACGGCAACACGCTGGTGATCAAGACGCGCCAGCCCTATCCGCTGCTACCCAACGACCTGACCCGCATGGGCATGCTGTGGAACGGCATCGCCGAGCATGGCCCGATCAGCTTCGACCTGCAGAACAAGTGCGGCGTCACCGGCGCCTGGCCCACCGTGGCCGACTTCAACACCGGCCGCTCGGTGATCGGCACTGGGGCTTACACCCTGAAGAGCTACGTCAAGGGCACCGCCATCGAACTGACGCGCAATGACGCCTACTGGGGCGCCAAGCCGGCCTGGAAGGACGTGAAGCTGGTGCCGGTGCCGGCCGCCGGCCCGCGCCTGACCGGCCTCCTGGCCGGCGACTTCGACCTGATCGAGAATCCCGCCGCGCGCGACGTGAAGCGCATCTCGGAAACGCCGGGCTTCGGCCACGTCATCACGCCCTCGGTGCGCGTGGTGTACTTCCAGCCCGACGTGGCGCGCAGCCCCAGCCCCGGCGTCAAGGCGGCGGACGGCAAGAACCCGCTGCAGGACGCACGCGTGCGCCGCGCCATGTCGCTGGCCATCGACCGCAAGACCATCGCCGCCCGCATCATGGACGGCGCGGCCACGCCGGCCAACCAGTTCCTGCCGGACGGCATGTTCGGCACCCTGCCCAACCCGCCCGAACTCAAGTACGACCCGGCTGCCGCCAAGAAGCTGCTGGCCGAGGCCGGCTACCCGGACGGCTTCGAGCTGGTGGTCTCGTCCACCAACGACCGCTACATCAACGACGCGCAGATCTCGCAGGCGGTGGCGCAATACCTGTCGCGCGTGGGCATCAAGACCACGGTCGACACCATGACGCGCTCGGTCTACTTCCCCAAGCGCGCCAAGCGCGAGTTCAGCTTCGCCATGGGCGGCTGGTCGTCGGAAACCGGCGAGGCCTCGTCGTTCCTGCAATACTGGGTCAGCGCGTTCGACAAGGAACACGGCCTGGGCACCAGCAACTACGGCGGCTATGACAACCCTGAGTTCGACCGCGTGTTCAAGCGCGCGCTGGTCACCGTGGACCCGGCCACGCGCGAAAAACTGCTGCAGGAATCGCTGACGCTGGCGTTGGCCGACCTGCCCAGCATTCCCCTGCATTTCGAAAGCAGCATCTGGGCGTTCCGCAAGGGACTGACCTACGAAGGCCGCGCCGACCAGTACACCCTGGCCATGTCGGCCAAGCCCGCCAAGTAAGCCCCTACGCGGCGCCCGCAACCCCTGAGCCCACCAAGGAAATCATCTCGTGGCCTTGTTCATCCTACGCAGACTGATACAGAGTCTGTTCGTGCTGCTGGCCGTATCGGTCGTGGTCTTCTTCGCGGTCTATGCCGTGGGCGATCCGATCGAACTGCTGGTCAGCCCCGAAGCCAGCCAGGCCGCGCGCGAGGCGATGATCGCCCGCCTGGGCCTGGACCTGCCGGTATGGCAGCAATACACAGGATTCCTGTGGCGCGCGCTGCACGGCGATCTGGGCACCTCTTTCGTGCACGGCATCCCAGCCATCGAACTGATCGTGCAGCGCATCCCCGCCACGTTCGAACTGGTGGTCGTGGCCATCATGCTGACCTGTGTGTTCGGCATTCCGCTGGGGCTGATCGCGGGCCTGTACCGCGACCAGCCGCTGGGCCGCGGCATCATGGCGTCCTCGGTGCTGGGCTTTTCGCTGCCGAACTTCTGGCAAGGCATGATGCTGATCCTGCTGTTCGCGGTATGGCTGGGCTGGCTGCCCGCCACCGGCCGCGGCGATACGGTCACGGTGTTGGGCGTGCCCCTGTCGATCCTCACGGCCGACGGCTGGTCGCACCTGATCATGCCGGCCATCAACCTGGCGCTGGCCAACATCGCCCTGGTGCTGCGCCTGACCGCCTCCGGCGTGGTCGAAGCCCGCAGCCAGGACTATGTGAAGTTCGCGCGCGCCAAGGGCGTCAAGCCCGGCCGCATCGTGCGCCGCCACATCCTGCGCAACATCCTGATCCCCGTGGTCACCGTGATCGGCATGGAATTCGGCACCCTCATCGCCTACTCCACCATCACCGAAACCGTGTTCGCCTGGCCCGGCATGGGCAAGCTGCTGATCGACAGCGTCTACCAGCTGGACCGCCCGGTGGTGGTGGCCTACGTGATGCTGGTCACCCTGATCTTCGTGATCATCAACCTGGTTGTGGACATCCTGTACGCCACGCTCGACCCGCGCGTGCAGCTCGTGACTCCCGCTCAATAATCCGCCATGGCTCAAACTCCCAATTCCGGCCGCACCCGCACCGTCCAGCCCCTGGCTGAGACGCCGCAGCGCGCCTCCATCCTGAAGAAACTGCACGCGCGCCCGACGCTGCGCGGCTCCGTGATCGCACTGGCCATCCTGATCGTGCTGGTGGTCTTCGCGCCCTACTTCGCGCCGCAGAACCCTTACGACCTCGCCAACCTTTCGCTGATGGACGGCCGCCTGGCGCCGCGCCAGGCGCTGATGGACGGCAGCATCGCCTGGCTGGGCACCGACGACCAGGGCCGCGACATGCTCAGCGCCATCCTGTATGGCCTGCGCATCAGCCTGATGGTGGGCTTGTCCGCCGTGGTGCTGGCCACCGCCGTGGGCGGCGCCATCGGCCTGGTGGCCGCCTATGTCGGCGGTGTGGTCGACACGGTGCTGATGCGCATCGTCGACTTCATCCTGGGCTTTCCGACCATCCTGGTAGCGCTGGTGCTGCTGGTGGTGCTGGGGCGCGGGGTCGACAAGGTGATCCTGGCTTTGGTGCTGGTGCAGTGGGGACACTATGCGCGCATCATGCGCAGCCGCGCCCTGCAGGAACGCCGCAAGGAATACGTCGAAGCCGCCGCCAACCTGGGCTACCCGGCCTGGCGCATCATGCTGTTCCATCTGCTGCCCAACTGCCTGGGCCCCGTCATGGTGTTCGCCACCATCCAGATCGCGACCGCAATCGCCCTGGAAGCCACGCTGTCGTTCCTGGGTGTGGGCGTGCCCATTACCGAACCCTCGCTGGGCCTGCTGATTTCCAACGGCTTCCAGTACCTGCTGTCGGGCGACTACTGGATCAGCCTGTTCCCGGGCATCGCACTGTTGGTGCTGATCCTCTCTATTAATATCGTGGGCGACCGCCTGCGCGAAAGCCTGGACCCGAAGAGATGAGGCCCACCCCCGAAGCGCTGCGCGCTTCCCCCTCAAGGGGGCATGCCTGCGGACCGGCAAAGCCGGCTCCGCGGCATCCCGATGGAGCTATCTCCATTACATGCGCCGCGGTTGGCGCAATGGGCAACTGAAATGAGCGAAAACATTCTTGAAGTGCGCGGCCTGCGCACCGCATTCCATACCGAAGCCGGCGCCTGGCTGGCGGTCGACGGCGTCGACCTGACCGTGCGCCGCGGCGAGATCGTCGGCCTGGTCGGCGAATCGGGTTCCGGCAAATCCGTCACCGGCTTCTCGCTGTTGGGCCTGATCGACCCGCCCGGGGAAGTCGTGGACGGCGAAGTGAAGTTCAAGGGCACGGACCTGCGCAAGCTGAGCGAAGAGCAGATGCGCCAGCTGCGCGGCAACCGCATCGCCATGATCTTCCAGGATCCCCTGATGACGCTCAATCCGGTGCTGCGCATCGGCGAGCAGATGATGGAAGCCATCCTGACCCACGAAGACGTGCCGCGCGCCGAAGCCGAAGAGCGCTGCCGCGAGGCGCTGGCCATGGTCGGCATTCCTTCGCCCGAGAAGCGCCTGAAGAGCTACCCGCACGAATTTTCGGGCGGCATGCGCCAGCGCGTGGCGATCGCGATCGCCATGCTGAACAAGCCCGACCTGATCATCTGCGACGAGCCGACCACGGCGCTGGACGTCACCATCCAGGGGCAGATCCTCTATCGCATGCAGGAGATCTGCCGCGAGCACAACACGGCGCTGATCTGGATCACCCACGACCTGGGCGTGGTGGCCGAACTGGCCGACCGCGTGGCCGTGATGTACGCCGGCCGCATCGTCGAAAGCGGTCCGGTCGAGCAGGTGCTGGACGCGCCCCGCCACCCCTACACCAAGGGCTTGCTGGACTCCATGCCCGGCGCCACTCAGCCCGGCGCGCGCCTGCACCAGATCAACGGCATGGCGCCCAGCCTGGCCGGCCGTCCCTCGGGCTGTCCGTTCCGCCCGCGCTGTACCAGCGCGGTCACGCGCTGCACCGAGCAAGCCCCCACCGTCACCACCGAAGGCGCGCGCAACTACCGCTGCTACGTGCCGATTACCCGCGAGGCCCAGCCGGTATGAGCCAAGCCGATACTCCCGTCATCGAGCTCAAGAACGTCCACAAGCGCTTCGAGCAGCGGCCCGACCTGGCCCAGCGCATCCTGGCCCTGACCGGCCGTCCCATCGACCGCCGCACCGTGTATGCGGTCAACGGCGTGGACTTGTCCATCAAGCGCGGCGAAGTCGTCGGCCTGGTCGGCGAGTCCGGCTGCGGCAAGTCGACGCTGGGCCGCGTCGTCGCCGGCCTGCACGGCCAGACCGAAGGCCAGCTGCTGTACCAGGGCCAGGAAGCCCGCCGCCTGCGTGGCGCCGACAAGCTGGCCTATACGCTGGGCGTGCAGATGATTTTCCAGGATCCGCAAGCCTCGCTGAACCCGCGCCAGCGCCTGCGCCAGATCCTGGGCGAATCGCTCAAGGTCCACAAGCTGGCGCCCGCCGCGCAGATTCCCGCGCGCATCGACCAGGCGCTCAAGGAAGTCGGCCTGGACCCTGAATACCGCGACCGCTTCCCGCACCAGATCTCGGGCGGCCAGCGCCAGCGCATCGGCATCGCCCGCGCGCTGATGGTGGCGCCGAAATTCCTGGTCTGCGACGAGCCCGTGGCCGCGCTGGACGTGTCGATCCAGGCGCAGGTGATCAACCTGTTCATGGACCTGCGCGAACAGCACGGCTTCACCTACCTGTTCATCAGCCACGACCTGGGCGTGGTCAAGCACATCTCGGACCGCGTGGCGATCATGTACCTGGGCAAGATCGTGGAAATCTCCACGTCGGCCGAGATCTTCGCGCGCGCCAACCATCCCTACACCCAGGCCCTGATGGCCGAAGTGCCGGACGTGGGCCGCCGCGGCCGCAAGTTCACGCCGATCAAAGGCGAGATCCCGTCGCCGCTGAATCCGCCGCCGGGCTGTACCTTCAATCCCCGCTGCCCCCACGCCATGCCGCGCTGCCGCGAGCAGGCGCCGGTCCTGAAAGAAATCTCCGCGGGCCACTGGTCGGCCTGCCACCTGAATGAGGCGAACGCCTGATGAAACCCTCCGAGATGTCCAACGTCGACCGCATCGCCATCGAGCTCGGCCATGCCGGCCGCAACGCCATCCTGTATGTGGACGAGGACCGCAATTCCGACCGTCCCTTCAAGCTGCAGACCTACCGCCCCTACGGCTACACGCCGGACCGCCCGGTGGTCATCGTGCAGCACGGCGTGCTGCGCAATGGCGACGAGTACCGCGATTTCTGGGTGGAAGCCGCCGACAAGCACAAGCTGCTGATCGTGGCGCTGACCTTCTCCAACGAGATCTGGCCCGGCGTGGAAAGCTACAACAACGGCCGAGTGTTCTCGGCCGGCGGCAATCCGCGCCATATCGACGGCTGGACCTACGCGCTGGTGGGCAACGTCATCAAGGACCTGATCGCCGGTGAAATCACCGACGGCCAGAATATCTACCTGTTCGGCCATTCCGCGGGCGGCCAGTTCGTGCACCGCCTGATGAGCAGCCAGTCGCACGCGCCCTTCAAGGCCGTGGCCGCGGGCAACCCGGGCTGGTACACGCTGCCGACCTTCGACCATCCCTTCCCCGAAGGCATGGACGGCGTCGGCTTGACGGAAGAGCACCTGGTGAAGCTGCTGGCCTACCCGATGACCATCCTGGCAGGCGACCAGGACATCGCCACCGACGATCCCAACCTGCCGTCCGAGCCCGCCGCCATGCGCCAGGGTCCGCACCGTTTTGCGCGCGCCCAGAACTACTTCGAGTTCGGCCGCAAGGAAGCGGAGCGCCGCGGCGTGCCGTTCGGCTGGACGCTGCAAGTCGTGCCCGGCATCGGCCATGACGGCCGCGCCATGTCCGCCGTGTGCGCCAGCCTCTGGTTCGACGGCAAGATGCCCGACGACGCCGAGCTGGCCCGCCTGGCCGGCCAGCAGGTCGCCTGAACGCTCCCATTTTCTTCGCTGCAGATATCCGTTACCGCCATGTCCAACACCCAGAGCACTGAACAGATCGTCGCCGGCATCAAGAGCTGGCTGCAATGCGAATCGCCTTCCAACTTTCCCGAAGGCATTGCCGCCATGGCGCGCATCATCGCCGACTACGCCGCCGCCGCCGGCCTGACGGTCGAGCTGTCGTCGCTGGGCCCGACCACGGGTCCGCTGCTGTACGCGACCAACCGCGCCCCCGGCGACACGCGCCCCGGCATCCTGATCCTGGCGCACATGGACACGGTGCATCCGGTAGGCACGCTGCTCGAAAACCCCGTACGCATCGAAGGCGACCGTCTCTACGGCCCGGGCGGCTATGACATGAAGGCCGGCATCTACCTGGCGCTGTCAGCCCTGTCCGGCCTGGCGCGCCCCGGCGCGACCCAGCTACCGGTGGACTTCCTGGTGGTGCCCGACGAAGAAACCGGCAGCCACGCCTCGCGCACGCACATCGAACGCTTCGCCGCCAACGCCAAGTACGCGCTGGTCTGCGAACCGGCTCGCCCCAATGGCGGCAAGTGCGTCACGGCCCGCAAGGGCACCGGCATGCTGAACCTGAACGTCAAGGGCCGCCCAGCCCACGCCGGCATGCAGCATGAGAAGGGCCGCAGCGCCATCCGCGAAATGGCCCACCAGGTGCTGGCGCTGGAAGCCATGACCGACTATGACCGCGGCATCACCGTCAGCGTCGGCACCATCGCCGGCGGCACCGTGACCAACACCGTGCCGGCGCTGTGCCGCTGCGTGGTCGACTTCCGCGTGCCCGACATGGGCGCCGCCGAAGACGTGCTGCGCCGCATGCGCGAGCTGTGCGCCGTGGGTCCGGACGTCGAACTGGACATCGACGTGGAACTGAACCGCCCGCCCATGGTGAAGACCGAAGCCGCCGCCGACCTGCTGGCGCTGGTGCAGGGCTACGCCGAACGCGCCGGCTTCCTGCTGGAAGACGCGCCCATGACGGGCGGCGGCAGCGACGCCAACTTCACGTCCGCCATGGGCATCCCCACGCTGGACGGCCTGGGCGCCGATGGCGACGGCGCGCACACTTTGAACGAGCACATCCTGATTTCGACGCTGGAACAGCGCATGAAATTCTGGGAACTGCTGCTGAAAGAACTGGCGTAAGCAGCCCTTGCCGCCTCCCATAGCCGTCCGCCGGCAGTTGCTGGCGCGGGCGTTCGCCGCGCATGCCGTGTTTGCGGCGGGCGCGGCGCACGCGCACGCCGGACAGACCCGCGACTTGCTGGCCGACCGGCCGGCCAGTCCCGCGCCGGCCCAGCCGGGCTGGCTCGTCGCCGTCGACAATTGGCAGATGCTGGAGGGCGGCGCCAATGTGGCCCGCATCAAGCAGCGCACCACCGGCGTGTACGGCGGCGGCGAGTTCGAAGCGGGCGCCGGCTGGCGGCTGGGCGGCGCGCTGGGCGCCACCCGCAGCCGAGTCAACATCGACGCAGCCGACGCCCGGCTGGACGTCTACAGCTATACCGCGGGGGCCTACGGCAAGAAGTCGTTCAGCGCCGGCCCCGGCAAGCTGAACCTGCTGGCGGCCGCTTCCTACTCCTGGCACGACATCGACACCCGCCGGCATTTCGAGATGCCCGGGATTCCCCGCCAGACACTGACCGCCGACTTCAGCGCCTACACCGCACAGGTCTTCTCGGAACTCGGCTACGAGCTGGCGCTGTCGCCAGGCGCCACCCTTGAGCCATTCGCAGGCGTGGCCGTGCGCAACGTGCGCACCCGCAGCTTCAGCGAGTCGGGCGGTTCCACCGCGCTCTCGGCCGACGCGGGACGCATCCGGCAAACCACGACCACACTGGGCCTGCGCGGCCAGACCGGCTTCGCGCTCGGCCCCACCATGGGTCGGCTGCATGCGACGCTGGGCTGGCGCCGGGCCTTCGGCGACGTGCAGCCGGAAACGACCCTGGTCCTGGACGGCGGCAGCGTGCTGACCGTGGCCGGCGCGCCCATCGCCCGATCCGCGGCACTGGCGGGCCTGGGCCTGGAAGTCGCCGTGTCGCGCTCGGCCGTCATCGGCCTGGCCTACGGCGGCCAGTATGGCGGCGGCAACCGCGAGCACACGGGATCCTTGAGCTTGCGCTGGGCCTTCGGCAGCCTCTGAAAACTGCGGCCCGGCGCCTCCGCCATCCGTCCCTTTCGTCTTAGAATGACGCACTCAGACTGCGCATTTTCTCTCTCATCATGGCCGATTCCCCCACGCCCCTCAGCGCCATCGCCTATGGCGTCGCCACGCTGGCCGCCGACGGCGCCATCCTGGACACCTGGTATCCGCGCCCCTCGCTGGCCGACAACTCGCCGGCCACCGGCACCCGCCACCTGTCGCCCGAGGAAGCCCGCGCCGCGCTGGGCGAACACGTGCCCACCGCCCTGATCCGCGACACCCGCCGCAAGGTGGACATCGTCGCGGTACGCACCGCGATCGCGTCGCTCGACGAACCGCCGGTCGACGCGCACGACGCCTACCTGCGCCTGCACCTGCTCAGCCACCGGCTGATCCGTCCGCACGACGCCAATCTCGATGGCCTGTTCAATGTGCTGGCCAACGTCGCCTGGACCTCGGCCGGGCCCTGCGCGGTAGACCAGGTGGACACGCTGCGCTGGCACTTGCGCGCATCGGGGCAGATCCTGGAGATTCGCGGCGTGGACAAGATCCCCCGCATGACCGATTACGTGATGCCCGCCGGCGTGCGCATCGCCGACACCGCGCGCGTGCGGCTGGGCGCGCATCTGTCGCCGGGCACCACGGTGCTGCATGAAGGTTTCTGCAATTTCAACGCCGGCACGCTGGGCGCGTCCATGGTCGAAGGCCGCATCAGCGCGGGCGTCATCGTCGATGACGGCAGCGATATCGGTGGCGGCGCGTCCATCATGGGCACCATGTCAGGCGGCGGCAAGCAGGTGGTGTCCATCGGCAAGCGCTGCCTGCTGGGCGCCAACTCGGGCATAGGCATTTCGCTGGGCGACGACTGCGTGGTGGAGGCCGGCTGCTACATCACCGCCGGCACGCGCGTGCTGACCCCCGAAGGCGCAGTGGTCAAGGCCACTTCGCTGGCGGGCCAGCAAGGCCTGCTGTTCCGCCGCAACTCGCAGACCGGCGCCGTGGAGTGCCTGGTGCGCACCGCCGCCTGGGGCACCCTGAACCCCGATCTGCACACGGGGCATTGACCGGGCGCCGCGCAAGCGGCCCTGCTCAGGCGTATTCCGCCGTCCGGCCCAATTGGTCGTAGACCAAGTTCACGAACAGGTCCGAACTCAGCACGTCTGCGGCCAGGCACGAAAACACGGTCTCGCCGTTTTCGTCCTGCAGGCTGATCGTCTCGGTCCATTGGTTCAGGTCGATGCGCTTGAGCGATTCGTACGGCCATGTAGCGCCGCCGATATGCAGGCCCTCGGCCGACAAAGCCAGCTCCTGCGTCTGCAGGTCCGGGAAATTGCCGCTCTGGACGTAGCGGAACGCGACTCGCGCGCCGTCCGCGATCTTCTCTTCCAGCACGGGCAGGCGCTGCGCCACGTAGCGCGCGCGGAATGCGTCCATCAGCTTGTTGAATTCGCCGACCTCGGCGGGCACCAGAGTCCAAGGCTGCGCCGAACCGGTGCGGTAGGCAAAATGATTGATCGGGCCAGGGCCGTCGTCCGGCCCGGAGGCGAACAGGAACAGGTCCTGGATGTCCGCGAAGGCGGTGTAGATGCGCACGTCGCCTTGCCGGCAGACAACGCCGTGCTCGTGCAGTTCAAAACAATCCGGGGTGCTCCCCGTGTGGTTAAACACCGCCAGCGCGACAGAGGCTTGCGGGGTTTTGCTATCGGTCATGCAACTTCCTTATTGGAATTAGGGTGCTTTCGCGGCCCAGGACGTCGCAAAGTCATGCGATCCGTATTCTCCCTTATATAGGAGATACGTGCTTGATGACCCCGTTTTCCAGGTATTCCGGCCTGCCCGGCTGTAGTCACGCCCCCGGCGGCACCGGCGCGAACCGATAGTGCGCCACCGTGCCGCCGCCCGCGATGATGGCGGTGGATTCGGGCACTTCCTCCCAGGCGCCGGGCATTTCGGTCAAGGGTTCCGACAACAGCAGGAAGGCGTCATCGTCCAGCGCCGCGATCTGCGGGTTGTCGGGATACAGCTGGCGCAAATGGCGCACGCAGGTGTTGTGGAACAGCGTGCGCGAGTCCGCCTCGCTGGAATAGCGCACCGCGATCAGGCGCTGGCCGTCCAGCGCGCAGACCGTCATGTTGATGGGCTGCGCCACGCCATGCCGCCTGCCGGTCTCTTCCACCGCGCCCACCATGCGGGCCAGCGCCGTCAGCGGATCTTCGTCCAGGCCGAAGCTGAGCGCCAGCAGGAACATCACCTCGGAATCCGTCGACCCTTCCAGCGAGCCGAAGTACGCAGGCGCGATCATCAGCATCAGGTCGCGCCGGAGCAGCGGATAGTCGCGGATGACGCCGTTGTGGACGAACAGCCATTGGCCGTGACGGAACGGATGGCAGTTGGTTTCCTGGGCGGGCGTGTCGGTGGCGGCGCGGATATGCGCCACGAACAGCGGCGCGTGGATCGCGCGCGCCGCTTCTCGCAGATTGCGGTCGTTCCAGGCCGGATGGACGCTGCGGTAGCGGAATGGCGGCTCCAGCGGTTGGCCTTCGCGCTGGCGGCTGTACCAGCCCAGGCCGAAGCCATCGCCATTGGTAGTGGTGGCGCCCAGACGCGAGTGCAGGCTCTGGTCGATCAGAGAGTGCTTGGCCTTGAACAGCACGCTCTCCATCTGTATTGGACTACCGGTATAAGCCAGCCAGCGACACATGGCGCGCTCCTTCGATCCGCGGGGTTGCCGCCCCGGACCGCGGGACGGGCGCAGTCCAGTGTAGGAGCAGCCCGCGGCTTTTCACAAGCCGCTGCCCCGCCCCTATTTCTTCAGCAGCGCCTTGAGCATGGCCATGCGTTCTTTGGGATTCATCGCGGCGGTGGCCTCGTCTTCCTGCACGCGCACGTCGCCCAGGCCCATTTCCTCGATGAAGCGCGAAGGCTCGCGCACCAGGTCCTCGCGCGCCCGGCGCCGGCGCTTGCACCAGCTCAGGTTCAGGCTGCGCTGCGCGCGCGTGATGCCCACGTACATCAGCCTGCGTTCCTCCTGGATGCGCGAGGCCAGGTTCTCGGCCGCGCGCGCCGGATCGCCGACTTCGTCGTCCTTGCCCAGGTGAGGCAGCAAGCCTTCTTCCACGCCCGCCAGGTATACGTGCGGATACTCCAGGCCCTTGGACGCGTGCAGCGTGGACATCTTCACCGCGTCGGGTTCTTCTTCCTCGCCGCGCTCCAGCATGGTGACCAGCGCCACGTGCTGCACCAGGTCGAAGAGCGTCATGTTGTCCTCTTCGGCCTTGCGCTTGAGCCAGCCCGTCAGCTCCAGCACGTTCTGCCAGCGCGTCTGCGCGGGCCGTTCCTCGAACAGCTCGTACAGATAGCGCTCGTACTGGATGGCCTCCAGCAGATCGTCCAGCAGCACGCCCGCGGGTTCGGCGGGCGCGGCGTCCTTGCCCGAGGCCGCGCCGCGACCGGCGCGCCACTGCATGCGGCGGATGAACTCGGTGAAGGTGCGCAGCGGCTCCAGCTGGCGCGGCGCCAACTGGCTTTCCAGGCCGGTCTCGGCGACCGCCGCCAGCAGGGACAGCTCGCGGCTGGCGGCGTACTGCCCCAACGTCTGCAAGGTGGCCTGGCCGATGCCGCGCTTGGGCGTGGTGGCCGCGCGGATGAAGGCCGGATCGTCTTCGTCATTGGCCAGGATGCGCAGATAGGCCAGCACGTCGCGCACTTCGGTCTTGTCGAAAAAGCTCTGGCCGCCCGAGATCGTGTACGGAATCTTCAGGTTGCGCAGCGCCTGCTCCAGGATGCGCGACTGATGGTTGCTGCGGTACAGGATGGCGAAGTCCTTCCATTGCGCCTGGCGCTCGAAGCGCGAGGCCGACACCTTCATGGCGATGGATTCCGCCTCCTGTTCCTCGCCGTCCATGGCCGACACCAGGATGGGCTCGCCCACGCCCAGATCGGACCAGAGTTTCTTGTCGAACAGCTTGGGGTTCTTTTCGATCACCTGGTTCGCCGCCGCCAGGATGCGCTGCACCGAACGGTAGTTCTGCTCCAGCTTGATCAGCTTGATGTTGGGGTAGTCGGTGGTCAGCTTGGCCAGGTTTTCGATGGTGGCGCCGCGCCAGGCGTAGATTGCCTGGTCGTCGTCGCCCACCGCCGTGAACATGGCGCGCGAGCCCGTCAGCAACTGCACCAGACGGTACTGACAGACGTTGGTGTCCTGGTATTCGTCCACCAGCAGGTAGCGCACGCGGTTCTGCCAGCGCGTGCGTACTTCTTCATTGTTGGCCAGCAACAGCGCCGGGATGCGGATCAGGTCGTCGAAGTCCACCGCCTGGTAGGCGGCCAGCGTGGCCGCATAGCTGCGGTAGACGTTGGCCGCTTCCACGTCCGCCGGCGTGATGGCCTCGCGCGCGGCGTCGTCCGGCTCCATCAGCCCGTTCTTCCACAGCGAGATGATGCCCTGCACGTGGCGCAGCCGGCCCTTGTCGGTGGTGTTCAGCAGTTCCTGGATGATGGCCATGGCATCGTCGGCGTCCAGGATGGAGAAGGTCGGCTTCAGGCCCGCGTTGCGCGCTTCCTCGCGCAGCATCTTCACGCCCAGCGAATGGAAAGTGCTGATGATCAAGCCTTTGGACAGCTTGCGGTCCACCAAGGTCTTGACGCGCTCGTCCATCTCGCGCGCGGCCTTGTTGGTGAAGGTCAGCGCCACCACGTTGCGGCCCATGTAGCCGCACTCGCGCAGCAGGTACGCGATCTTCTGCGTGATCACGCGGGTCTTGCCGCTGCCGGCGCCGGCCAGCACCAGGCAGGGGCCGTCCAGGTACAGCACCGCTTCGCGTTGAGCGGGGTTCATGCCTTGGGCTATAGGTTCGCTGGCGGACATTTGAGTCAGGTGATCATGCATCGCGGCGGCCGCATTGAAGATGCGGCCGGCAAGCACGGGGCTTGCGGCCGCCCGTCAGCGGGCCGGTGATACGCGAGAAAAAGGGGACGGGCGCGGCCGCCGCAGCGGGCCTGCCGCGCCGGCGCGATAGAGGAGAAAGATCATAGAACAATCGGATCGGCGGTGCATCGGCCCTTACCGCAAGCGATCAGATTTCCAGCGGATCGACTTCCAGCTGCCAGCGCACGCGCGCCTCATTGGCGAGGTACGGCAGGTGGTGCGACCAGGACGCCAGGAAGGCCTGCAAAGCCGGGCGGCTGCTGCTTTCCGCCAACAGCTGGGCGCGCTCGATGTTGGCGACGCGCACCACCCGCAACGGCACCGGGTCGTACAGCATGATGGCGTCCAGGCCCGGAAAGTCGGCCGCCCACTCCCCTTCCGGCAAGCTTCGCGCCCGCTCCAGGAACTCCTGGGCCACCTTCAGTTCGCGCGCCTCGGCGGTCAGGAGCGCCTGGTAGACGAAAGGCGGCAAGCCGGTGCTTTCGCGCTCGTGCAGAGCATGGCGGGCGAAGCCCGCGTAATCGTGCCGCAGCAGCGCCTGATAGACCGGCTGCTCGGGGTAGCCGGTCTGTATCAGCACCTCGCCGTTGCCCTGGTGGCGGCCGGCCCGGCCCGCCACCTGCATCAGCTGCGCGAACAGGCGCTCCGGCGCGCGGAAGTCGTGCGCGAACAGCATCGAGTCCGCATTCAGCACGCCCACCAGTCCAAGGCGGGCGAAATCATGGCCCTTGGCCACCATCTGCGTGCCCACCAGGATGTCCACCTCGCCCGCGTGCACCGAGGCAAACAGCGCCTCGGCGCTGCCCTTCTTACGCGTGCTGTCGGCGTCGATGCGCAGGATGCGGGCTTCGGGAAACAATTCCGCCAGGTGTTCTTCGACGCGCTGCGTGCCGCGCCCCATGGGCGCCAAGTCCTGGTCGCCGCATTCGGGACAAGCGCGCGGCACCGGGGCCTGATAGCCGCAGTGATGGCATTGCAGCCGGTGGCCACGGCCATCGGTGCGATGCAGCACGGTGAACGCGGTGCAACGCGGGCAATTGCTGACCCAGGCGCAGGACTGGCAATGCAGCACCGGCGAATAGCCGCGCCGGTTCAGGAAGATGAGTGACTGCTCCTTGCGCTCCAGCCGCTGCGCAAGGGCGTCCAGCAGCTGCGGCGACATGCCATGCTTCAGTTGCAGGCGGCGCGTGTCCACCAGCCGCATCGACGGCAGACTGCTGGCGCGCGCCCGGCCCGGCAGGGTCAGGCGCAGGTAGCGGCCGCGCTCGGCATGCTGCCAGGTCTCCAGCGACGGCGTGGCCGATCCCAGCACCACCGGGATGCCCAGGTCATGGGCGCGCCACACCGCCAGATCGCGCGCCGAATAGCGCAGGCCGTCCTGCTGCTTGTAGGACGCGTCGTGCTCCTCGTCCACCACGATCAGGCCCAACTGGCCCAGCGGCGCGAACACCGACATGCGCGTGCCCAGCAACATGCGCGCCTCGCCGCGCTGGGCGCGGGCCCAGGCCTGCAGGCGTTCGCCATCGGACAGGCCGCTATGCATCACCGCCAGGCCATCCGGCCCGACCAGCGCCTCCAGACGCGCGCGCAGCGCGCTTTCCAGCTGCGGCGTCAGATTGATTTCGGGCACCATCAGCAGTACTTGGCGTCCTGCCGCCAGGACCTTCTCGGCCGCCCGCAGGTAGACCTCGGTCTTGCCGCTGCCCGTCACACCGTGCAGCAGCACGGGCTTGAACCCGTTCAGCGCGCCTATGGTGTCCACCGCCTCGCGTTGGGCGTCATTGAGTTCCGGCGGCTGATCGGCCTGGGCCGGCGTGCGCGCAGCCTTGCGCTTGCGTCCGTCCAGCCGCGCCACCGGTCCGCCGGCCGAGCGCTTGCCCTGATAGGCCGTGGGCTTGCGCAGCGGCGGCGGCAAGGTCGGCAGCATCACCTCGCCCAGTGGCCGCTGATAGTAGTCCGCAGCAAACCGGGCCAGGCGCAGCCAGTCCTCATCGAACGGCGGCAAGTCGTCCAGCACCTCTTCGATCGGCCGGATCTGCTTCGGGTCGAAGGACGGTTCGGCCGGGTTTTCCACCACCACACCGATCAGCTTGCGGCGGCCGAACGGCACGATGACCCGCAGGCCGACCGTCACCGGCGCCTCGCTGCGGTAGTCGAACGGGCCGGGCAAGGGCACGTCCAGCGCCACGCGCACCCAGCAGACCGCGGGGGTCGTATTTGGCTGCGCTTCAGACATGGAGGCTAGGACGGTGCATGTAGAAGGATGATCCCGGATGATGGCGGCGTGCTCCGTTCCCGGCCTGTGGATAACTTTGGGGAAAAGGCTGGAGCAACATCGAAAATTGGAATTTGACAAGATTGCGCAAACTTGCGAAATCTTCTTGAAAACCATCAATTCATTATTTAAAACAATAACTTATGATGGCTTCCCAGATTGTAAACTAGCATCTAAAGGGTTTTCCCCGAGAGCAATCTTGCTGTGCACAAGTGTCCCCGGGGGCCCTCCTGCTCCGGCCCTTTAGACCGAAGCGTCCACTCACTTACCCCCGCAGCGAACGGCTGTGCTGGTGGACTTCATCCACCAATTCGGCTACGGCTTCCGGCGGAGTAAAGCGCGAAATTCCGTGCCCCAGATTGAACACGTGGCCGCCCTTGCCCACCGGTCCGAAGGCATCCAGCACGCGCCGCGCCTCGGCCCGGATGGCGGGTCCGCCGCCGAACAAAGCCATGGGATCCAGGTTGCCCTGGAACGCCACCGAGTCCCCGGTGCGGCGCCGCGCGGCGGCCAGATCCACCGTCCAGTCCAGGCCCACGGCGTCGGCGCCGCAGGCGGCAATCTGTTCCAGCCATTGGCCGCCGCCTTTGGTGAAGACAATGGCCGGCACGCGGCGGCCTTCGTGTTCGCGCTTCAGGCCGGCCACGACCTTGCGGGTGTAGGCCAGCGAAAACTGCTGGAACAGGCCGTCGGCCAGCACGCCGCCCCAGCTGTCGAACAGCATCACGGCTTGCGCGCCCGCGTCGATCTGCGCGTTCAGGTACTGCAGCGTGGCTTCGGCGTTGATCTCGAGTATGCGGTGCAGCAGGTCGGGACGCGCATACAGCATGGTCTTGATCAGGCGGTAATCATCGCTGCCCTGGCCTTCCACCATGTAGCAGGCGATGGTCCAGGGGCTGCCGGCAAAGCCGATCAGCGGGACCTTGCCGTCCAGGTCGCGCCGGATCGTGCGCACGGCGTCGAAGACATAGCGCAGCTTGTCCATGTCCGGCACTTCCAGGCGCGCCACGTCTTCCTCGGTACGCACCGGACGCGCGAAGCGCGGCCCCTCGCCTTCGGCGAAATCCAGGCCCAGGCCCATGGCGTGCGGCACCGTCAGGATGTCCGAGAACAGGATGGCCGCGTCCAGGTCGAAACGCTCCAGCGGCTGCAGCGTGACTTCCGAGGCGTACTCCGGATTCTGCGCGAGGCCCATGAAGGAACCCGCACGGGCCCGCGTCTGGCGGTACTCGGGCAAGTAGCGGCCGGCCTGGCGCATCAGCCAGATCGGGGTGTAGGGCACGGGCTCGCGCAACAGCGAGCGCAAGAACACATCGTTCTTCAGTACGGAAGCAGACACGACTATCCTCGATGATCGGAAGCCGTGATTTTACTTCCCCTGGCTGACAAATCCCGGCCCGCCGCCGGCCCGTGCTTGCCCGCGCGCAAGTACGGCGCTTTCCGCGCGGGACGACGCGTGCGACGCCCGGGTGGTGGAGCTGACGCGCCAGCAGTCCTGCCTGCCGCGCAGGCGCTTCAGGCACCCTGCTCCTGCGCGGCCTGCCGGTACGGCGCCGCCTCGATGCCGTGCTTGCGCATCAGCGCCCAGAAGGCCCGCCGGTGCTTGCAGCAGGCCCGCGCCGCCTGCGCCACGTTGCCGCCATGACGCGACAGCGCAAGCCGGATGTAGTCGCGCTCGAAGCCGTCCACCACCCGCGCCTTCGCGATCCGGAAGGATTCGTGCGCGAGCCGCGGGTGTTGATGACGCGGGCCGGGCACGGCGTGATCGACAAGATCGGACGCCACCCGGGCGCGCAAGGCTGCGGGACGAGGTAATCCGCCCGCGCCTGCCTGAGGCCGCGCCTCGCGGTACATCGTCGCGGGCTCACGGATCTCTACCCGCGCCGTGCCGCGCCCCTGCGCGGCGCGGGCCAGGCGACCGAGCCGCACCCGCAGGCTCTCCCGGCAGGCGGGCTGCGTCTCGAAATCCGATGCGCCCAGGCTCAGCAGGTCTTCGATGGCGGGCGCCTTCACGTCCGAGATCAGCAACAGCAACGGGGTAGTCAACACGGCGTCGGCCTGCTGCAAGGCCATGCGCGTCCAGGCCAGCGAAGACGGTGCCACGGGCAGGATGCAGCAGTCATAGCGCCTGAGCGCCACAGCCAACCGCGCCAGCGCCTGCACGTCCGCTTCCGGGACCGGGGCTTCAGGCACGGCGTCAGCCGCCGCATCTGCGGACGTATCGCGGGACGCCGCGCCAGCGGCGGCATAACGCACCGGACTCAGCGATACCAGGTGCAGCCGCACACGCATCTGCCTGGCCGGGTGCTGCGCAACCAGATCGCGCATCGCCCCTTCGTGGCCCGGCGCCAGCAGAACCCCGCAATCCAGGACTTCTCGCACGCTTTCCCCCTACGCTTCACTAGGCAAAACTGAAGGCTACTGTTGCAGCCGCCAGCCAGCTATTCGTAGTGATCGCATTGCGGCTCGCACAAAGGCGAATGCCGCAGCCTTGGCTCGGACATGAAAAAAGCGGCCCAAAGGCCGCTTTCTTCGAGTCCGGGGCGTACCCCGGGGCACAGCTTCGCCGCTTAGTGCGAACGGCCGCCTTGGCGCAGCTTGCGCGCCGCGATGGCTTGCGCAGCCAGCATGGCGAGTTCGGCTTCGACCACGGCGATGTCCGCCTTGTCCTTGGCGTTGGCCAGGGCCTGTTCGGCCTTCTGGCGCGCTTCCAGGGCGCGGGCTTCGTCCAGGTCGGCGGCACGGATAGCCGTGTCGGCCAGAACCGTCACGCTGCCCGGCTGCACTTCCAGAATGCCCCCGGCGACGAAGATGTTTTCCTCGCCTTGGTCGGCACGAACGATCTTGACCGTCCCGGGGCGTATGCGCGAAATCAGCGGGGTGTGGCCGGGCAGAATGCCCAGTTCACCCGCTTCGCCAGGCAGCACCACGAACTTCGCCTCACCGGAGAAGATCGCTTCCTCTGCGCTGACGACATCCACATGCAGGGTAGCCATATCGGTTCCTTATTGCAGTTTCTTGGCCTTCTCGAAGGCCTCGTCGATCGAGCCGACCATGTAGAAGGCCTGTTCCGGCAGTGCATCGCACTCGCCGTTCACGATCATCTTGAAACCACGGATGGTTTCGGCCAGCGGAACGTACTTGCCGGGCGAACCGGTAAACACTTCAGCAACGTGGAACGGCTGCGACAGGAAGCGCTGGATCTTGCGAGCGCGGGCCACGGCCTGCTTGTCTTCCGGCGACAGTTCGTCCATGCCCAGAATCGCGATGATGTCGCGCAGTTCCTTGTAGCGCTGCAGCGTTTGCTGCACGCCACGGGCAACGGCGTAGTGCTCTTCGCCCACGACTTGCGGGTCGAGCTGGCGGCTGGACGAATCCAGCGGGTCCACGGCCGGGTAGATACCCAGAGCGGCGATGTCACGCGACAGCACGACGGTCGAGTCCAAATGCTGGAAGGTCGTGGCAGGCGACGGGTCGGTCAAGTCGTCCGCAGGGACGTACACGGCCTGGATCGAGGTGATCGAGCCGGTCTTGGTCGACGTGATGCGCTCTTGCAGCTTGCCCATTTCTTCGGCCAGCGTGGGCTGGTAACCCACCGCCGACGGCATACGGCCCAGCAGTGCGGACACTTCCGTACCGGCCAGGGTGTAGCGGTAGATGTTGTCCACGAAGAACAGGATGTCGCGGCCTTCGTCGCGGAACTTCTCGGCCATGGTCAGGCCGGTCAGCGCCACGCGCAGACGGTTGCCCGGGGGTTCGTTCATCTGACCGAACACCATCGCAACCTTGTCCAGAACGTTCGACTCTTCCATTTCGTGGTAGAAGTCGTTGCCTTCGCGGGTACGCTCACCCACGCCGGCGAACACCGACAAGCCGCTGTGCTGCTTGGCGATGTTGTTGATCAGTTCCATCATGTTGACGGTCTTGCCCACGCCGGCGCCGCCGAACAGGCCGACCTTGCCGCCCTTGGCGAACGGGCAAACCAGGTCAATAACCTTGATGCCGGTTTCCAGCAGTTCCACCGACGGCGACAGTTCGTCGAAACGGGGAGCCGGCTGGTGAATGCCGCGCTTTTCTTCGTGCTGAATGGGGCCGGCTTCGTCAATGGGACGACCCAGCACGTCCATGATGCGGCCCAGCGTGCCGGTGCCGACGGGCACCGAGATCGGGGCGCCCGTGCCCGTGACCTTCATGCCGCGGCGCAGGCCGTCGCTGGAGCCCAGCGCAATGGTACGCACCACGCCGTCGCCCAGCTGTTGCTGCACTTCCAGCGTCAGACCCTTTTCGGCGAACGAGGAACCCTCGTCGGCCAGGGTAAGCGCTTCGTAAATCTTGGGCATGTGATCGCGGGGGAACTGAATATCCACCACGGCGCCGATGCACTGAACGATGGTTCCGTTGCTCATGTCGATTCCTTGCTTGATAGCTTGTGACGGGATGCTGCCTGCCTCAAACGGCGGCAGCGCCCCCTACGATTTCCGAAATTTCTTTGGTGATCGCGGCCTGACGGGTCTTGTTGTAGACCAGTTGCAGATCGCCGATGACCTTCTTGGCGTTGTCCGACGCCGCCTTCATGGCGACCATCCGGGCCGACTGCTCCGAAGCCATGTTCTCGGCCACGGCTTGGTACAGCAGGCCTTCAACGTAACGCTGCAGCAGGTCGTCGATCACGCTACGGGCGTCGGGTTCGTAGATGTAATCCCAGCTGTAGTCCGACTTCACTTCCGAGGTCTTGGCCAGCTTCTCGGCACCCATCTGGTACGGATCATCCAAACCGCTGGCCAGGGGCAGCAGACGCAGGAACAGCGGCTCCTGCTTCATCGTGTTGACGAAGCGGGTCGAAGCCACGTACAGCGCGTCGATGCGGCCTTCCAGGTAGGCGTCCAGCTGCACCTTGATCGCGCCCAGCAGGCGGTCGAGTTGCGGCTTGTCGCCCAGTTGCACTTCCTGGGAAACCAGTTTGGCGCCGATGCGCGTCAGCACGCCCACGCCCTTGTTGCCGAAAGCGGTCGCTTGCACGGCGATGCCGTTCTTCTCGAACTCTTTCAGCTTGCCCAACGTCACGCGGGTGATGTTGGTGTTCAAGCCGCCGCACAAACCCTTGTCGGTCGTCACCATGACCACGCCGACCGCTTTGATTTCGCGTTCGACCAGGTACGGGTGGCTGTATTCGGGGTTGGCCTGCATCAGGTGCGCAGCAATCTCGCGCACCTTGGTGGCGTACGGACGGCCTGCACGCATCCGCTCCTGCGCCTTGCGCATTTTGGATGCGGCGACCATTTCCATCGCCTTGGTGATCTTGCGCGTGTTTTGCACGCTCTTGATCTTGGTTCGGATTTCCTTAATTCCGGGCATTGCGCTTTCCTGTGAAGACTGGCCGATGGGTTCCGCTGGCGCCTCATCCATCCGGGAAGGATGGGTGAGGCGTCGCGGACGCCTAACCCATCACTTTCTTAAAAAGCACCGTGCTTCTTGAATTCCTGAATGGCGGCGGCCAGTTCGGCCTCGTCATCCTTGGACAGTTCCTTGGTGTCTTCGATGCGCTGGATCAGGGCCGCATGCTTGGCCTTCAGTTGATCCTTCAGCGACTTCTCGAACGACAGCACTTGGGCCACGTCCACTTCATCCAGGTAGCCGTTGTTGACCGTGTACAGCGTGACGGCCAGTTCCCACACTTGCAGCGGCTGGTATTGCGGCTGCTTGAGCAGTTCCACCACGCGCTTGCCGCGTTCCAGCTGGCGACGGGTCGCGTCGTCCAGGTCGGAAGCGAACTGCGCGAAGGCGGCCAGTTCACGGTACTGCGCCAAGTCGGTACGGATACCGCCGGACAGCTTCTTGACGACCTTGGTCTGAGCAGCGCCACCCACACGCGACACCGAAATACCGGCGTTGATTGCGGGGCGGACACCGGCGTTGAACAGGTCGGTTTCCAGGAAGATCTGGCCGTCGGTGATCGAGATCACGTTGGTCGGAACGAAGGCCGACACGTCGCCTGCCTGGGTTTCGATGATCGGCAGCGCGGTCAGCGAACCGGTCTGGCCCTTGACGGCGCCGTTGGTGAACTTCTCGACGTACTCTTCGTTGACGCGGGCAGCGCGTTCCAGCAGGCGCGAGTGCAGGTAGAACACGTCGCCCGGGTAGGCTTCGCGGCCCGGCGGACGGCGCAGCAGCAGCGAGACCTGGCGATAGGCCCAGGCTTGCTTGGTCAGGTCGTCATAAACGATCAGGGCGTCTTCGCCGCGATCGCGGAAGTATTCGCCCATCGTGCAGCCGGCGTAGGCGGCCAGGTACTGCATGGCGGCCGAGTCGGAGGCCGAAGCGGCCACGACGATGGTGTATTCCATCGCGCCGTGCTCTTCCAGCTTGCGGACCACGTTGTTGATCGTGGAAGCCTTCTGGCCGATAGCGACGTACACGCAGGTGACGCCCTTGCCCTTCTGGCTGATGATGGTGTCGACAGCGACGGCGGTCTTGCCGGTCTGGCGGTCGCCAATGATCAGTTCGCGCTGGCCGCGGCCGATCGGCACCATCGAGTCGATAGCCTTGATGCCGGTTTGCAGCGGCTGCGACACCGAGCGGCGGGCGATAACGCCAGGCGCCACTTTTTCGATGATGTCGGTGGCCTTGGCGTTGACCGGGCCCTTGCCGTCGATCGGCTCGCCCAGCGTGTTGACCACGCGGCCTTTCAGTTCGGGACCGACCGGAACTTCCAGAATGCGGCCGGTCGTCTTGACCTGGTCGCCTTCGGAAACGCCGGTGTAGTCGCCGAGAATAACGGCGCCGACGGAATCACGCTCGAGGTTGAGCGCCAGACCGAAAACGTTGTTGGGGAATTCGAGCATTTCGCCCTGCATCACGTCGGACAAGCCGTGGATGCGGGTAATACCGTCGGTCACGGACACGACGGTGCCCTGAGTACGGACATCAGCCGAAGCGCCCAGGCCCTCGATGCGGCTCTTGAGCAGTTCGCTGATCTCGGAGGGATTGAGTTGCATATTGACTCCTGGAATCCTGTTAGTTGCCTTAAGCGGCGAGCTGATCGCGCATGCGGGCCAATTGGGCTTGTACGGAAGTATCGAGCACCTGGTCACCGACGGCCACGCGCACGCCGCCGATCAGCGACGGATCAACGGTGACGCTGGGCTTGAGCTTGAGGCCAAATTTTTGTTCGAGGGCGGTAACCAGTTCTTTGACCTGGGCATCGCTCAGTTCGAACGCGCTGGTGATTTCCGCCTGCGCCGTGCCGTCGTGACGATTCCGCAGCACCGCGAATTGCGCGGCGATGTCGGGCAGCAGCAGCAACCGGTCGTTTTCGACCAGCAGCTCGATGAAATTGCGGGCGGCTTGAGGCAGTTCGGCCTTTACCAGGCCGGAGAACAGCTCGACGCGCTGCTTGTCGCCCAGACGCGGGTCGGCCATGGCCTCGCGCACGTCGGGGTTGGAGGCGACCTGAGCCAGTTCGCTGACCAGGTCGGACCAGGCCGGCAAGCCGGCGCGGTCGTCGCGCGCCGCGCTGAAGAGCGCTTCAGCGTAGGGCCGGGCAACAGTGGAAAGTTCAGCCATGACGGTCCCGGATTAAAGCTGCGCGCGGAGCTGGTTGAGCAGCTCGGCGTGTGCGCGGGCGTCAACCTCGCGCTTGAGGATCTGTTCAGCACCCTTGACGGCCAGCGCAGCGACGTCGTCGCGCAGCAGGTCGCGGGCGCGCTGGACTTCCTGCGCGGCATCCTGGGCAGCCTGCGCCACGATGCGGGCGCGCTCGGCTTCCGCTTCACGGCGGGCCTGCTCGATCAGGGAGGCGGCTTGCTTCTCGGCCTCGATGATGCGGGCGTGGTTTTCGGACTTGGCAGAAGCCTCGATCAGACTGACGCGCGCCTGGGCTTGAGCCAGATCGGCTTTGCCCTTCTCGGCGGCGGCCAGGCCGTCGGCGATTTTCTGGCGGCGCTCGTCCATCGCCTTCGTCAGGGGGGGCCACACGAATTTCATCGTGAACCAGCCCAGAACGAAGAACACGAGCATCTGGAAAATGATCGTCGCGTTCAGATTCACGGTCGTTCCTTTAACACCTTGCGGCTCCGACCGCACCCGGAAAGGGGCGTCACGGAGCACTCGATACTTTGCTAGGCGGCGACGGAGCTTGCACCCGCATCGCCGCCAGCGTCATGACCCGCCTTTTCGCCGGCGGGCGGTGCCTTAGCCGACGAACGGGTTGGCGAAGGCGAACAGCATGGCGATACCCACGCCGATCAGGAATGCCGCGTCGATCAGGCCAGCCAGCAGGAACATCTTCGTTTGCAGAGCGTTCATCAGTTCAGGCTGACGAGCCGAGGCTTCCAGATACTTGCCGCCCATCAGTGCGATGCCGATGCAAGCGCCGATAGCGCCCAGACCGATGATAAGACCGCATGCGAGGGCAACGAAAGCGACGTTGGTCATGACAACTCCTTGGTTAGAAATCTGAAGTCAAAAATTGAAAAATAAGGGGTACTGCTCAATGCAAGATAATCTTGCTATCCCGTGCTGGCCGGGTGGCCAGCACGGGAAATTCGGGGGATCAGTGGCCTTCGTGAGCCTGGCCGAGGTACACCAGCGTCAGCATCATGAAGATGAAGGCCTGCAGCAGAACGATCAGGATGTGGAAGATCGCCCAGATGGAACCGGCCAGGATGTGACCGATGCCCAAGCCGATGCTGGCGCCGTTGAAACCGGTCCAGGCGCCGCCCAGCAGGGCGATCAGCATGAAAATCAGTTCGCCGGCGAACATGTTGCCGAACAACCGCATGCCCAGCGAGACGGACTTGGCGGCGTATTCGATCAGGTTCAGCAGCAGGTTGAACGGAGCCAGCACAATGGCGCCGATGCCGTGCGCATGGAACGGCGCGGTGAACAGTTCTTTGACGAAGCCGCCCGGGTGCTTGATCTTGATGCCGTAGTAGAACATCAGCAGCAGCACGCCCAGCGACATGCCCATCGGCACGTTCAGGTCGGCGGTCGGCAGAATGCGGTGGTAGTAGAGAGGGTCGCCATGCTCGGCACCCAGGCCGGTCAGACGCCAGATGGAGGGCAGCAAGTCGACGGGCAGCAGGTCCAGCGCGTTCATCAGGATGATCCAGAGGAACACGGTGAGCGCCAGCGGGGCGATGAAGAGACGGCTCTTGGCGTTGTGGACGATGCCCTTGGCCTGGTCGTCGACCATGTCGACGATCATTTCCACGAAGGCCTGGAAGCGGCCCGGCACGCCGTTGGTGGCGCGGCGCGCAGCGCGCCAGAGGAAGAAAATGACGATCAGGCCCATCAGGCCGGACCAGAACAACGAGTCGTAATTGATGATGTCGAACTGAGCAATAGCGCTCTGTTTCTCACCGGTATTGTTCAGATGCACCAGGTGGTGCTGAATATACGCGGACTGAGGCGACACGTCGCTGGCAGCAGCCATTTGAATCCTACCCTATTTGCTGTGCCCGGCCCTTGCGAACCGGACGATTCCACGATTTCGTTTGCCGCAAACCTGCTCGGCGCTATGACAACTTGCGGAACATCAAGAGCAAGAGATAGCCCTTCAATGTGAGTATCAGACCGAGCAGCGCGGCAGGCCATACGAGGCTGTCCTGCGCCACACGCGAAAGCAGCCACAACAGCAACGCCGTTGCGAACAACTTGATCAACTCACCAGAGAGAAAGGTAAAGGGACTGGACTTACCGGCCCGTACGCTGACAGCCAGGCGCAATGCGAACAACGCATTGGGAATGAAATACGCTCCCGCCCCCGCCAGCGCCGACCAACCTGCCGCCGCCCCTCCGACAACCCCCGCTATCACTGCTGCTGCGAGCCCCATGGCACCTTGCGCTGCCAATGCCAACAGGAGCCCGCGGCTTGCTTGAGCATTCAGCGCCGCGCGATCCGCGTCACTGAGAACCAGAACTTTATCCGTCATGTCGTGGTCAAACATTGCTTGCTGCTGACCCTGACCTTCAACCGGACCCTGCCGCACTTCCTGCTGCATGGAGTTCTGTTGCATCAAACTTCCTCGCTTTGCTTCTTTGCCCCTATCAGAACCGGCGCGTCCCGCTGCCCGTAGCTGCCTCCCATAGCCGGCGCCAAGTCGTTGATTTCAAAAGGCTCATCAACGCCGTGCCTGCTACTTGTCAGCCGCTACGTGTTCTTATCCCGCAAGCGTCAAACCCGCAGAGTATAGCGTGATTCTTTTTACCCTAGCAAATGAACTTTCGGCCGTTTGTAAGGTGCAAACAACGCTTGGATCCGACGAAATTAGGGACGCGAATCAGCCCGCAACGCACGGTGCGCAAACCCTGCGCCATGCAACGCGGCCTCCGCAATGGAGGCCGCGCTTTATACCATCAAAACAAGGTCAGTCTTCCTTGACCGGCGGCGGCGCCCACAGACCGTCCAGCGCCGTATCCTGGGGCGAATACAGGCGCATGCTGAGCAGGAACGGCGCATCGGCCGCCGGCGAGGCGATCCAGTTCGAACGCTTGCGTTCGCCGGGGTCGCGGCGCTGGATGTAGATGTCCAGCGAGCCGTCGGCGTTGTACTTCAGGCCGTCGGTGCTGCGCAGCACGTAGCGGTTGGCCGGATTGTCGGCAAAACCGTGGTTCGCGTCGTAGACGTGCAGCGACCAGAAGGCATTCGCCGGCGGCAACTGGCCCTTGTCGAAGTGCAGCACATAGTCCTCGTTGGAGTTCAGCGCGCGGCCCTTGGAATCGGACACCGTCACCGGGTAGAGCACGTCCTCGGGCGTCGGCGCGCCCAGGCCGGCATAGGCGATGGCGGCACGCCGCGTGTAGTCGGTGCCGTAGGTGCCGATGCCGGACAGCACGGTGCTCCAGCCGTTCATGGGCGTGCCCAGGCGCGACACGCCATCGGCGATGCGCCGGCCGGCCAGCGGCTGGGCCTGCGCCAGCGCCTGCTGCACAGCCGGATTCAGGCGGCCATACGAGAACGGTTGGCGGCTGTCCAGGCCGATGCGGCGCATGCGGTCCAGGATGGGCGTGTCATTGGCGTGCGACGGGTTGTTGCGCATCACGTCGAAGAACAGCGTGAAGAACGAGGCGGCATCCATGCCCGCGGCCTGCTCGGCCGGCGTGCCGTCGGGTACCGTCACGGGCATGGGCGGCGGCAGGTCGCTGCCGATTGGCGCCGCACCCACGCCGGGACCGGTCTGCGGATATGCACTGCGGGAGCCGCGGTTGACGGCGGGCCGAGCGGTGGCGGACGCGGCCAGCGGACTGGCGGTCATGCCGGCCTGGATCTGATTGACGGCCGCGTAGTCTTGCGGGCCGCCCGCCTGGGTCCAGCCGATCAGCCAGCCGGTGGCGGTGGGGCTGTGGATCACGTCCATGCCGGGCGGCACGCTGCCTTGCCAGCCGGGGCCGACGATGGCGAAGGATTGGGCGCCGTTGCCATTGGTACGCGTGCCGCGCGAGGCGAACACGTCGCTCCACATGTCCAGCGCCGACAACACCATATAGCGGTCGCCGGTGGCGGGCAGGTTCACGATCAGCGGCGCGCGCGACACGTCGAACCACAGGCTGGAATAGAGCGCATCGGCGCTGGGCCACGGCACGTCGCCGGCGCGCGGATCCGGGAAGGCGGCCTTGTGGCCGAATTGATTCACCGGCGCCTTGCCGTCCAGCGGCGTCTGCACGGCGGTGGCCTTGCGGCGCGCCAGCTCCATCAGCACCATTGGATAGGCGTAGACATAGGCGTCGATGGCGATGTCGCGCAGCTCTTGCTCGCTCATCTGCGCGGCGGGCGCGGAAGCGGCCGGATATGGCGTCTCGGACACCAGCCGCAAGGAGGGACGTGGCGATTGCGCCTGCGCGGCGGTAACGAAGCAGGCGCTCAGCGCGCCGGCGAGAACCGCGGCGGACCACCGGCGGGTAGCGATAGATGTACGCATGCAAGGCTCCTTCTTGGTTTTGTCTGCAAGCGAGCCGCCGCGCCGGGCTTGCCAGTTCGGGCAAGCCTCTCTGGCGCGGCACCTCGTGGTGACGCTTTTTCAGGATAGGACCGAACTCTGCAACAAGGTGCTGCCCAAGCGTTTCAAGGCGCAACACGGCGCGCACTAGAGCATGCATGCAAAAAAATCGCGCCCTGAGTGGGCGCGAGGGGCGAATCCGGGTGCGCTCGGACCATAGGCCCGCGCGTAACAAGGATTAACGGTGTTTGAAGTCCGGTTTGCGCTTTTCAGTGAAAGCCGCCATGCCTTCCTTCTGGTCTTCGGTCGCGAACAGCGAATGGAACACGCGGCGCTCGAACAGCAGGCCTTCGTTGAGCGAACCTTCGAAGGCGCGGTTGACGCATTCCTTGGCCATCATGACAGAAGGCAGCGACATGGAGGCGATGACGGTGGCCGCGTCCATGGCTTCTTCCATGAGCTTGTCGGCCGCAACCACGCGCGACACCAGGCCGGCGCGTTCCGCTTCCTCGGCGCCCATCATGCGGGCGGTCAGCGCCAGGTCCATGGCCTTGGCCTTGCCCACCGCGCGCGGCAGGCGCTGGGTGCCGCCGGCGCCCGGGATCACGCCCAGCTTGATTTCGGGCTGGCCGAACTTGGCGTTGTCGGCGGCAATGATGATGTCGCACATCATGGCCAGTTCGCAACCGCCGCCCAGGGCGTAACCGGCCACGGCAGCGATCACGGGCTTCTTGATGCGCTTGAGCGTTTCCCAGTTGCGCGTGATGTACTCGCCGCCATACACGTCCATGTACGACCAGTCTTTCATGGCGCCGATGTCGGCGCCGGCGGCGAAGGCTTTTTCGCTGCCGGTGATGACCACGGCGCCGATACCGGCATCCGCTTCAAACGCCAGCAGGGCCGCGCCGAGCTCATCCATCAGTTGATCGTTCAAGGCGTTCAGGGCCTTGGGACGGTTCAGCGTCAGCAGGCCGACGCGGCCCCGGGTTTCGACCAGCACAAACGACTCGCTCATTGATGTCTCCGAATAAGTATGAAAGTAAGATATGTCCATGGAAAAAGACAACGCTCTGCCGCTACTTTACCGCCTCGCGCCCCACGACCCGGCCGGACACCGCTACCGGATAACCCTAAGCATCGCAGCGCCCTCCCCCGGCGGCCAGCGCCTGTCGCTGCCGGCCTGGATTCCGGGCAGCTACCTGATCCGCGATTTCTCGCGCCAGATCGAATCGCTGGCGGCCTATTCGGGCTCGCGACGCGTACCGGTCGAGAAGATCGACAACCACACCTGGCAGGCCGCGCCCTGCGAGGGTCCGCTGCGGGTCGAGTACGAAGTCTATGCCTGGGACCTGTCGGTGCGCGGCGCGCACCTGGATGAGACTCACGGCTTTTTCAATGGCACCAGCGTGTTCCTGCGGGTGCATGGCCAGGACCATCTGCCGTGCCTGGTGGACCTGGCTCCGCCGCGTTCGATCCAGGGCTGGAAGGTCTACACCAGCCTGCCTGAAGCGCGCGGCCACAAGGGCGCCGCGCGCCGCCATGGTTTCGGGTTGTACCTGGCGCCCGACTATGACGCGCTGATCGATCATCCGGTGGAGATGGGCACGCCGCAGGTGTCGAGTTTCGTGGCGCATGGCGCGGAACACGAGTTGGTGTTCACCGGGGTTGCGCCCAATCTGGATCTGGCGCGGATCACGGAAGACGTACGCAAGATCTGCGAAACGCAGATCGCGTTCTTCGAGCCGCGCAGCAAGCGCGCGCCTTTCCTGGATAGCTCGGACCGCTACGTGTTCATGACGATGGTCACGGGCGACGGCTATGGCGGGCTGGAGCATCGCGCCAGCACGGCGCTGATGACGGCGCGCAAGGACTTGCCGGTGATGGGCCAGCAGGGCCAGGGCGAGGGCTATCGCGGTTTCCTGGGGCTGGTGAGCCATGAGTATTTCCATACCTGGAACGTCAAGCGGATCAAGCCGGAAGCCTTTGTTCCCTACGATCTTTCGCAGCCTGACCTGACGCGCCTGCTGTGGGTGTTCGAGGGTTTCACTTCCTATTACGACGATCTGCTGCTGCTGCGTTCGGGCGCGATCACGCAGCCCGACTATCTGCGCCTGCTGGCCAAGACCATCACCAGCGTGGCGCGCACGCCGGGGCGTACGAAGCAGTCGGTGGCGGAGAGTTCATTCGATGCCTGGACGCGCTATTACAAGCAGGACGAGAATTCGCCGAATGCGCTGGTCAGCTATTACACCAAGGGCGCGCTGGTGGCGTTGGGACTGGATCTGCTGATCCGCCGGGAAACGGACGGGGCACGCTCGCTGGATGATGTGATGCGTTTGCTGTGGGGCCGTTATGGGCGTGACTTTTATCAGGGCAAGCCGCAGGGTTTGGCCGAGGACGGGCTGCCGGCGTTGATTCTCGAGGCCACGGGCGTTGATACTCGGCTCTTCATTGCACGCCATGCCTATGGGACGGCGGATGTGCCGCTGGCTGAATTGCTGGAGCCGCAGGGCATCAAGCTGCAATGGAAGACGGCGGCCAATATTCCTTCGCTGGATGTGCGTACGCGCAAGCAGGGGGAGTCGCTGGTGCTGGCGACGGTGCTGGAGGGCGGCGCGGGGCATAAGGGCGGCTTGTCTGCCGGGGATGTGCTGGTGGCGGTGGATGGCTTGCGGGTGGATGCGCCGGCGGGGCTGGAGCTGTTGCTGGCGCAGTATCGGGCGGGGGACCGGATTACTGTGCATGTGTTCCGGCGGGATGAGTTGAGGGAGTTCCGGGTTAGATTGAGTCCGCCTGAGGCTTTGGATTGTGTATTGACGGGTTGAGTGTTTTTACTTCGCTCGGTTTTTTTGGGGCCGTGTGTTGTGGGACGGTCCTTGTTTTTTGGGCGGCCGGGTTTGGATTCTTAAGGCCGCCCGGCGCGGCGGGAGTGTCAGGATTTTTGTGTGCAGGCCTATGATGGTTTTCAAGGAGACCGCTCATGGCACGCAATCCGAAGTCCGCGAAGCAGTCCAGCCCGCCGGCGCTACCGGCCAGTGCAGAGCAGTTGCTCGATGAACTTGTAACCGGGCCGATGACAGCCGAGGCGGTGCAGGACACGTTCATGCTGTTGAAGAAGGCGCTGATCGAGAGAGCTCTGGGTGCCGAACTGGGCCGACACCTGGGCTACCCGGCGGGCCAGACTCGACCGCAGGCGTCGACCAACCAGCGCAACGGCAAGAGCAGCAAGACGGTGCTGACCGATGACGGCCCGCTGAAGCTGGATATTCCCCGGGATCGGGACGGCACCTTTGCGCCGATCCTGATCCCCAAGCACGCACGCCGGTTTACCGGTTTTGATGACAAGATCATCGCGATGTACGCCCGTGGCATGAGCGTGCGCGAGATCCGGGCGTTTCTGGACGAACAGTACGGCACCGACGTGTCGCCGGAGTTCATCAGTTCGGTGACCGAAGAGGTCATGGAAGAAGTGCAGACCTGGCAGAACCGGCCGCTGGAGCCGATGTTCCCCGTGGTGTTCTTCGACGCGCTACGGGTCAAGATCCGCGACGAGGGCTTGGTGCAGAACAAGGCCGTCTATCTGGCGTTGGGTGTGCTACCCGATGGCACACGCGAGATTCTGGGCCTGTGGATCGAGACCACCGAAGGCGCGAGGTTCTGGATGCGGGTGTTCAACGACCTAAAAACGCGAGGCGTCCAGGACATCCTGATCGCGGTGACTGACGGTTTAAAGGGGATGCCCCAGGCGCTGGAGGTCGTGTTCCCGGCCACCACGTTGCAGACGTGCATCGTGCATCTGATCCGCAATAGCTTGGGTTATGCAGGCTGGAAAGAACGCCGGACAATCGCCACGGCGTTGCGCCCGATCTACGCTGCGGTCAGCACCGAGGCCGCACAACAGGCTCTCGATGAGTTTGCCAAGAGCCCGTGGGGCGTGAAGTACCCCTTGATCGTCAAGGCCTGGAAAGGCGCCTGGGAACACGTCATCCCATTCTTCGTGTTCCCACCTGCGATCCGACGCGTGATCTACACGACGAACGCGATAGAGAGCGTGAACGCGCAGCTACGCAAAATCATCAAGACACGCGGCCACTTCCCCACCGACGACGCGGCGATTAAGCTGCTCTGGTTGGCGCTGCGAAACATCACCGTTAAATGGGGTTCGGCCACACATCATTGGACCGAGGCTATGCAGCAGTTCGCCATCCTCTACGAAGACCGATTTACCCGGAACCGTATCGACCCGCAACTGGGCAGCCAGTAAACAATGCAATGTCAGAACAATGCCTAAAACACAAAATTTCTGACATTCCCCGGCGCGGCGGCCCAGCCGGTGGCGCGGGGCAACGATTGCGGTCCGGAGCCTACGCTCCGGACTGCCCCTGCGTCATCCTCGTACGCCTTCGGCTCCCTACGGATTCCCTTGGGCTTATCGACGCCCCGCGCCACCGGCTGGGCCGCCGCGCCGGGCTCGGTTGTATGAATCTTTACGGGCGCTGGGACGAGCTGGGTGCTTGGGGTTCTGGCCTCGGTCTGGGGTTTGGCGAAGATCTTGCGGGGTCCGCCCCAGGGCGGCCGCGCGGGCGGCCTTCTGGGGCTTACGCGGAGTCTTGCGTCGGATGGTGACGCTGCGCGACGGTCACTGCCCTTCGTTGGCACCGTTGCGTTGGATGTTATGGCGCACCTCGCACGGTTCCCGGGATTCCGGCGTCTGGCATCAGTATGGCCACGACATTTTTGGACCGTCAGCGATTACGCCCTCACTCCTCCTTCATCTGCGCCGCAGTCTGCAAGAACGTATCCAACGCGCGTCTCCTGCCCAGCCTGCGGGTGACGGCGTAGACCATGGCGCGGGAGATATTGGCGGGCAGGCTGCAGATGGCGACCCGGTCGGTGGCATGGCGGCAGGTGGAACGCGGAACCAGGGCCACGCCCAGGCCTGCGGCGACGAGCGCCAGTTGGGCCGGGACTTCGGCGACGGTTTGGGCGGCGGACAGGGGCAGGCCGGCGCGGGCGCAGGTTTCGGCCAGGGTGCGGGCGAAGGCCGACGTGTCCTGGCGCAGCATGACGAAGGCTTGGCCGGCCAGGTCCTTCAGCTCCAGCCGCTTGCGAGCGGAGAGGGGGTGGCCCTTGGGGAGCACGGCCACGACGGGATCGGGCCATAGGGGCATGGACTGTAGTTCCTCGTCGTCGACGGCGGTGCGGGAGATGCTGACGTCGATGCGGTGTCCGCGCAGCGCGTCCAGTTGCGCGGCGGGATTCATTTCATTGAGCAGCACGGAGACCTGGGGATGGGACGCCTTGTAGCGCGCGATCAGGGCGGGGACTGGGCCCATGAAGTGCGATCCGGACAGGCCCACTTCGATGCGGCCCGCCAGGCCCTGGTCCACGGCGCGGACCCGCACGGTGGCGTCCTTCAGGCTGGCGAGGAGCGCGCGCACGTCGTTGAGGAAAGCTTCGCCGGCTTCGGTCAGGGTCACGCGGCGGTTGTTGCGGTCGAACAGCTTGACCTCTAGTTCGCGCTCCAGCTGCGCGATCTGCAGGCTGAGCGGCGGTTGCGAAATGTGCAGGCGGGCGGCGGCGCGGGTGAAGTTGAGTTCTTCGGCCAGCACGGCGAAATAGCGGAGTTGGCGGATTTCCATGGCGGTCAGTTATTTGGGAAAGATATCAAACCAGATAAAAACTATATTGGAAAATATCGTTCCCGGCGACCAGAATAAGTCCTGCCGATAGAGCACACGAGCACATCCGGGGACCTGCCATGAGACCGGCGCTAGCCGCCGCAGGCTCCGCCATCGGCTGACATCCGCATTCCGTATCGCCGAACTCCCGCGCATCGCAGCGGGCCGGCCCCTCTTACGCCTTTCGAGGAGCATCGCCATGACCACTTCCCCCCGCGCCCTGCGCATCGGCCAGATCGTGCCCAGTTCCAACACCACCATGGAAACCGAGATCCCGGCCATGCTGCGCCTGCGCGAGACCATTGCGCCGGAACGTTTCACCTTCCATTCCAGCCGCATGCGCATGAAGCAGGTGACGGCGGCGGAACTGGCGTCGATGGACCGCGAATCGGACCGTTGCGCGCAGGAACTGTCCGACGCGCGGGTGGACGTGCTGGGCTATGCCTGCCTGGTGGCGATCATGAGCCAGGGACTGGGTTATCACCGCGTCTCGCAGGAACGCCTGCACCAGGCCACGGTGGACAACGGCGCGCCGGCGCCGGTGATCTCCAGCGCGGGCGCGCTGGTGGAGGGCCTGCACGCCATCGGCGCGCGCAAGGTCTCGATCCTGACGCCCTATATGAAGCCGCTGACCAAGCTGGTGGTGGACTACATCGAAAACGAAGGCATCGAGGTGCAGGACAGCCTGTCGCTGGAGATCCCGGACAATCTGAAGGTCGGCGCGCAGGATCCGATGGCGCCTGCCAGCCATGTGGAGCGCCTGAACACGCGCGGCGTGGACGCGGTGGTGTTGTCCGCCTGCGTGCAGATGCCGTCCTTGGCATCGATCCAGCCGACACAGGATCGCCTGGGCCTGCCGGTGGTGACGGCCGCCGCAGCGACGGTCTACCGGATGCTGAAGGTGCTGGACCTGGAAGCGCGCGTGCCCAACGCGGGCGAGCTGCTGACCGGCAAGTACTGAGCCGGCGCGGGGCGCCCTACTTGCCCAGCGACAGGATCTCGTTGGCGTTGACGATGGCGCCCGCGATTTCCTCGGTGGTGACGCGCTTGTTCATGGCCTGCTCGCGGATCAGGTCGTAGGCCTGGTCCTCGGTGACGTTGCGCGTGCGCATGAGGATGCTCTTGGCCTCCGCGATACGGCGCACGCCCAGCAGCTTGCCCTCGAGCTTGCGCAGGCGCCGGGCATGCGACTTGATGTCGTCATAGACCTGGCGCGCCACCACCAGCGAAGACAGCAGGCCGAATGAGCGCACGGGCGAAGGCAGCACCGCTTTCGCGCCGATGCGCAGCACGGCCTCGACGATGGTCGGATTCTCGTAGGTGACGATGGCAATGACCATGGGCGCGTCGTCGCTCTTGGCCCATTCGAAGCCCAGGTCGATCACGTCCGGCCGCACGGCCAGGAATACCGCGTCCAGCCCTTCGGGCAGGGTGGGCGCCGGCGGCCAGAAGGTCTGGACCTGACAGCCGATGCGCTGAAGCTGTTGCGTCAACTGGCGGCCGTCGGCGTCGTCGGGATGATAGACCGCGATCCGCAGCGTGCGCAGGTCCTTGAGCAGGGAAGGCGTCGCGCGCTCCGCGCGCTGGCGGCTGGCGGTATCGCCCATCAGATGTCCAGCGAGCTCAGGGTGGCCGTCCAGTCGCCCAGCGAATGGGTGACCAGGTACGGATCGGGATGCACGGACCGCGTGGCCTCGCGCACGATGGTGAATTGGCCCTTGGCATTGACCCGGCCGACACGCGGATACAGGCAAGTGTGATGATTGGTGGGATCGATGCGCACCCGGCCCTGGGGCGCCTGGAATTCGCTTTGCAGCACGCGCGGCAGAATTTGCGCGATCTCGTCGGTGCCAGTGTCGCGGAAGGCGTTGGCGAAGATGTGCATCTGGAAGTACGCCGCTTCCCAGCAAAGATTGGGCACGCAGTCGTGGCCGAAGCGCCGCCGCAAGCGTTCCAGGCAGCGCCGGTTGATGTCGGAATCGATGGACTGGAAGTACGGCGCGGAGGTGAAATGGCCGGCTGCGACCTCGGGCTCCATCTGCGAGATCTCCGCTTCGGAGGTCGTCAGGCTGGCGATGGGCATGGTCTTCGGATCGAAGCCCGCGTCCGCGTAGGCGCGGTACAGGCAAGCGGTGGAGTTGCCGACCACGGTGGAGAAGATGAAGTCCGGGCGCTTGTTGCGGATGTCGTCCAGAATTTCCCGGTAATCGCGCTCGGTCGCGGTCAAGGGCACGTAGCGCTCGCCGAGCTTGGCGCTATCCTGCCGCTGCAACACGAGTTCGCCCATGATGCGGTTGGACTCGTAGGGATAGATGTAGTCCGAGCCGATCAGGTAGACCCGGGCGCCGAAGTTGGCGGTCATGAACTCCGCCAGTTGCACGCTGTTCTGGTTGGGCGCGGCGCCGGTATAGATGATGTTGTTCGAGAACTCGAACCCTTCGTACAGCGTCGGGTAGAACAGCAGCCGGTTCCACTTCTCGACCACCGGCAGCACCGCCTTGCGGCTGCTGGACATATAGCAGCCGAATATGACGTTTACGCGGTCTTGCGTGATCAGCTTTTCGGCCAGCACGCTGTAGGTGGCGGGGTCCGACCTCGGGTCGTAACGCACCGGCACGATCTCACGGCCGTCGACGCCGCCCGCCTCGTTGATCTCGTCGATGGCCAGCAGCGTGCCTTGCAGCTGGGAACGGCCTATGGTCGATGTGGCCCCCGTTTCAGAGAACAACACGCCTACACGGATGGGATCTTTGTTTGCCATGATCGGGAGGCCCGCTGGCGCGGACATCCATCCTTTTTCGAGTTCATCAGTTTCAGCACAGCCGCAGCCGCCGTCAACACGTGGATTCCTGGGGTCGTCACGGCGCCGCCCTGGCATAGACGCGGACCAGCGCCTGCGGCAGCGCCGCCGGGTTCGTCACGATCCGGTAGCCGCGAAAGCCGAACATGGCGCGCAGCTGCGGTTCGGCCTTGGCGTCCAGCGCAACGCAATGCACGCTCACGCCGCGCCCGCGCAATTCCAGCACCGCCTCGCGCGCGTCGTCCACCAGATAGCGCGGGTCGTGCGCGTCGACATCGGAAGGCTCGCCGTCGGTCACGACGATGATGGCGCGCCGCTCCCCCGGGACGAGCAGCGCCAGCCCGCCTGCATGCCGCAGCGCCGCGCCCAGGCGCGTCGAATAGCGGGCCTGGGCCGCGCCTATGCGGCCCAGCGCCGTCGCCACCGGAGCGCCGGGCTCCAGCAGCCGGTAGTAATACACCGCCGCCCGCGTATCCGAACAGAAGCCGTGCACGGCAATCCTGTCGCCTTCGCCCGATGTGGCCTGCGCCAGCAGCATCGCTGCCTGCTTCTCCAGATCCAGCACCGTCGTCCCGGCGTCGGATGCCAGGTCGTTGGCCGAAGCCGACAGGTCCAGCAGCACCAGCGTGCTGCTGGCGCAGGGCTGGCTGCCGGGCCGCATGAAGAAGCGGGCGTCGGGCGCCAGATCCAGGCGCCGGTCGATCAGGACCTCGATCGCGGCGTTCAGGTCGATGTCATCGCCCTCCCATTGCCGCCTCAGGCGGCGCGCGCGGCTCAGGCGTCGCGACTGCGGCAAGGCCAGGCGTTGCACAGGAGCGGCGGGCGCAGGCGGCGCCGTGCCGTTCCAGCCGGGCAGCTTCTCGATCACGGTGCACCAGTCCGGCCGGCTGCGGCCCAGCTTGTAGTCCCATTCCGGATAGCGATAGCGCCCCAGTTCCGTTTCGTCGGCAGCTTGCTGTACGTCTTCCTGCCCTTGCGGCGCCGCGTCGCGGGGCTCGGGCGCCATCCCCTGCGAACCCAGGGTCAGTTCAGGCGGCGGTTCGGCCGCGTCGCCGTAGTCCCACAGGTAGGCGTTGTCGTCGCGGTAAGGGACCGGCACGGCGTATTGCTGCGGATTGAAGCGCACCCGCATCTGGCCCAGGTCGTTCGCCAGTACCGACGCCAGGCGGCGAAAGGCCGCCGTGTCCCGCAGGTCGGCGGACTGCGCCTCGAACAATGCCCGCGCCTTGTTCACCCAGTGGTTGTCGTCGCGCAGCGACGGGTCCATCAGCAGACGGCTCATGCGCTGGATCAGCGCCGCGAACCCCAGGTCCGCAGGATCGGGCGGCGGCGGCGCGAACGGTAGGAACCAGCGGCGCACGCCGGGATAGTCCACGGCCAGCAGCCGCTCCACTCGCGCGTCCTCAATGGCGGACACCACTGCCACGCCCATGGGCTTCAGGCTCGCGACCGGTTGCGCCGCCGGCGAATAGCGCAGATGGGCCGCCGCATGCGCCACGGCCGCGCGGTACAGCGCCCAGCGGTCGGCGCCGTCCAGCACGGTGTAGCTGTCCGGCACCAGCAGATGCGTAGGTGCGAGAATGGGGCGCGAAGGCGGACCGTCCAGCGCCGGACGCCGCAAGGCTTCGACCCCCATGGCTCTGCCCGAAAGGCCGCACAGAAGCCATGACAGCCGCGCCTGCGCGGCTTCCAGATCCTGCGCGCCCGCTTCGCCGTTCAGGGCCTCGCGCGCATAGGCATCGCGCAACTGGAAGTAGGCGCGCAGCAAGGCGGGCTGGCGTTCGTAGCGCCGCAGGCCCGCCAGCATCCAGCGCCCCAGCCCGCCCGCCGTCAGCTTCGCCATCAACTGGTCGAGCCGCTCCGCCACGGCTGCGGCGCACTCCGCGTCTTCGTCGTGCAGCAAGTCGATCCAGCGCCGCACTGCCGCGGCCTGGTCCTCGCCGCTGCGCGCGGCCAGGCGGCGCAACTTGTCGTCCAGCGTGCCTGCCAGGCGTGCGCCGGCGCCGGCTCCCTCCCCCGCGGACAGGACGGCTCGCATGTTCATTCCAGGTTCGCATCGACCAGCGCCCGCAGCGCGGCCGCCATGTCGGGGTCGTCAGTCAGCGCACGCGTCATCGTCATGTCGCAGCTCTCGGCGGGACTGACGCCTTCGCGGATCAGGATGCCGGCGTAGATCAGCATGCGGGTGGACACGCCCTCGTCCAGCCCATGGCGCTTGAGCTCGCGCGAACTGTGCGCGATCCGCACCAGCCGGTCCGCCAGCCCGACGGCTATGCCCGCCTCGTGCGCCACGATTTCGGCCTCGTGCCCGGGTTCCGGATAGTCGAAATCCAGCGCCACGAAACGCTGCCGGGTGGAGGGCTTGAGGTCCTTGGCGCTGCTCTGGTAGCCAGGGTTGTAGGACACCACCAACTGGAAATCCGGATGGGCTCGCACCACCTCGCCCTTCTTGTCCAGGGGCAGGATGCGCCGCGCATCGGTCAGCGGATGGATGACGACCGTCGTGTCCTGGCGCGCCTCCACGATCTCGTCCAGGTAGCAGATGCCGCCATGGCGTACCGCCAGCGTCAGTGGGCCGTCATGCCAGGCGGTGCCGTCGGCGTCCAACAGGTAGCGGCCCACCAGATCAGAGGCCGTCATGTCCTCGTTGCACGCCAGCGTGACCAGCGGCCGGCCCAGCTTCCAGGCCATGTACTCCACGAACCGCGTCTTGCCGCAGCCGGTGGGACCCTTCAGAATTATTGGCAGCCGATGCGCGTACGCATGTTCGTACAACGCGGTTTCCCGCCCCGTCGGGCGGTAAAAGGGTTCTTGCGCAATCCGGTAGGTATCGAGCGGAGACGGCACGGTTCATGTCCTCGGAAAGCGTCCGTCCGGCACGGCAGGCCGGACGGACCGGATGATCGGCAGGCGCGCCTAGCGATGCTTTGCGTCCTCGTTGGGAATGCCTTCCATCGGGCACTCCGGCGTGCCCACCGTGGACCGGGTAAAGGACTCGACCATCTTGCGCGTGCCCTCCGGATCGTTGATCCAGTTGGCGTAGAAGTTGTAGGGGCAGGCCGCGACGCCCGTGGCCTCCTCGCCGGAATTGATCTTGCCGGTGTAGCCGCGATGCACCAGTTTGAACAGGTGGTTCTGCGACTGCATGTTCTTGCGCGCGTCGCGGATCAGGCTGGTCGACAGCTCGGCGTACTGCACGCCCATGTCTTCCTCGCCGCATTCGCCCAGCGTGCGGCCGTCGAAGCCGATGATGGCCGAATGGCCGAAGTAGGAATAGACGCCATCGAAACCCGCGGCGTTGGCCACCGCCACATAGACGTTGTTCATCCACGCCATGGCCTTGGACACCATGACCTGCTGATCCTTGGCCGGGTACATATAGCCCTGGCAGCGTACGATCAGTTCCGCGCCGCGCATGGCGCAATCGCGCCAGATCTCGGGGTAATTGCCGTCGTCGCAAATGATGAGGCTGATCTTCAAGCCCTTGGGGCCTTCCGACACATAGGTGCAATCGCCCGGATACCAGCCTTCGATCGGCACCCAGGGCATGATCTTGCGGTACTTCTGTACGATCTCGCCCTTGTTGTTCATCAGGATGAGCGTGTTGTAGGGCGCCTTGTTGGGGTGCTCTTCGTGGCGCTCCCCCGTCAGCGAGAACACGCCCCAGACGTTGGCCTTGCGGCAGGCGTCGGCGAACACCGCGGTCTCTTCGCCCGGAATGGCCGACGCGGTTTCGTACATTTCCTTGGCGTCGTACATGATGCCGTGGGTCGAGTACTCGGGGAAGATGACCAGGTCCATGCCGGGCAGGCCGCGCTTCATGCCCACGACCATGTCGGCGATCTTGCGGGCGTTCTCCATCACCTCCGCGCGGGTGTGCAGCCGCGGCATCTTGTAGTTCACGACGGCCACGCCCACGCAATCGTTGCTGCTGGAGATATCTCCATGTCTCATGACAATGCTCCTCGGTGGTTGACGGTCATACCGTCAGGAAAGATCTGACTTTTTCCTGGTCCAGGTTCTCGCGGCACGCCTCATGCACGATGCGGCCCCGATCTATCACCAGGAAGCGGTCGGCCAGGTCCAATGCGAAGCCCAACATCTGTTCCGACACGACGATGGCGAAGCCGCGTTCCTCGCGCAGCGCATTCAGGACCCGCGCGATGTCCTTGATAATGGAAGGCTGGATGCCCTCGGTAGGCTCGTCCAGGATCAGCACGCGCGGATCGGAAATGAGCGCCCGGGCGATCGCCAATTGCTGCTGCTGTCCGCCGGACAGGTTGCCGCCTTTGCGCCGGCGCATCTCATGCAGGACCGGAAAAAACCGGTACAGGTATTCCGGCACGGCCTTGAGCCCGCTGCGCTCGGCGCCCGTCAGGATGTTCTGCTCCACGGTCAGGAACGGGAAGATCATCCTGCCCTGCGGCACGAAGGCCAGCCCATTGCGTACACGCTGGTAGCTCTCCATGCCCGCCAGTTCCACGCCGTCCAGCCGGATGCTGCCCGAGCCCGACCGCAGCATGCCGATCAGCGCCTTGAGCAAGGTGGTCTTGCCCATGCCGTTGCGGCCCATGATGGCCACGGATTCCCGGGGCGCCACGTCGAAGCACACGTCGTGAACGACGTGGGATTCCCCGTAACTCACGTTCAGCTTGTCGATCTGGAACACGGCGCGCCCTCCTATCAATGGCCCAGGTACACATCCAGCACGCGCGGATCGGCTTGCACCTCGGCCACGGTGCCTTCGCTCAGCAGCCGGCCCTGGTGCAGCACGGTGACTTTGTGCGCGATGCGCTTGACGAAATCCATGTCGTGCTCGATGACGACCATCGATTTGCCGCGCGAGATCCGCGCCAACAGCTCGGCGGTCTGTTCGCGTTCGCGCGGACTCATGCCGGCCACCGGTTCATCCAGCAATAGCAGCTGCGGGCTCTGCATCAGCAGCATGCCGATCTCCAGCCATTGCTTCTGCCCGTGGCTCAGGCGGCCCGCCTTCTCCGCCAGGCGGTCCTGCAGAAAGACTTGTGCGGCCATGTCCTGGATGCGCTCGCGGATGTCGGCCGTACGCCGGAACCGCAACGAGCGGACCACGCCGTGCGCGTTGGGCAACGAGATCTCGAAGTTCTCCAGCACGGTCAGGTCTTCGTAGACCGATGGCGTCTGGAACTTGCGCCCCACGCCGGCGCGCACAATGTCGAACTCCGCCATCCGCACCAGGTCGCGGCCCTGGAACATCACGCGGCCCGCGGACGGCCGGGTCTTGCCGCAGATGATGTCCAGCAGCGTGGTCTTGCCTGCGCCGTTGGGGCCGATGATGACGCGCAGTTCGTCCTGCGCCACGCGCAGGCTCAGCCCGTCCACGGCCCGAAAGCCGTCGAACGAGACTGTCAGATCCTCGACGCTCAGGATGGCGCCCGGCGCCGGGCGGTCGCTGCTCATGTCCATGCTGGCGGGCTCCTGCAGGTCCAGGGTGGCGCTCATCGCGCGCTCCCCGCGGCGCGGCGCGCCTGGATCTGGCCGAACACGCCGGCCAGGCCGTTGGGCATGATCACGACCACCGCAATGAAGATGGCGCCCAGGAAGTACAGCCACACTTCCGGGAAGGTCTCGGACAGATAGGATTTGAGAAAGCCGATCAGCAAGGCGCCAACCACGGCTCCGGGAATCGACAGGCGGCCGCCGACCGCGGCATAGATCACCATTTCGATCGACGCCACCACGCCGATCGCTCCCGGGGAGATCAGGCCCACCTGCAGGGTGAAGAATGCGCCGCCGATGGACGAAAGGACCGCAGCCACCGCGAAAATGCAGGCTTTCACGTGCGCCGTGTCGTAGCCCGAGAAGCGCACGCGGTCCTCGCGGTCGCGGATGGCGATCAGGATCTTGCCCAACCGGCTGCGCACGATCGCCAGCGCCGCCAACATCGCCACGATCAGCGCCCCAGCCTCGATGAAGTACAGCGCCTGCTTGCCATCGTCGCCGACGATGTCCCAGCCCAGCAGCGTGCGGAAGTCGGTAATGCCATTGGCCCCGCCCGTGTCTCCCTGCTGGCCGATGATGAGGACAGTCAGCGTCATCGCCAGGGCCAGCGTCACGATGGCGAAGTACACCCCGCTGACCCGCTTGCGGAAAATGGCCAAGGAAAACAGATAGGCGGCCAGGCCCGGCAGGACCACGATCAGCAAGAGCGTCAGCGTCAGCGAGTGGAACGGCTGCCACCAGACCGGCAGGCTATCCACGCTGCTCCACACCATGAAGTCGGGCAGTTCCGGCGCGGAAGCCTCCAGCTTCAGGAACATGGCCATCATGTAGCCGCCCAGCCCGAAGAATATGCCTTGCCCCAGGCTCAACACGCCGCTGTAGCCCCAGGTCAGCACGATGCCTATCGCCACGAAGGCGAACGCCATGTACTTGCCGACCAGGTTCAGCCGGAACGGATCCAGCGACAGGGGCAGCACAGCCAGGATCAGCGCCGCGACCAGCAGGATCGCGATCTCTTCGGTTTTCCGGTGCAGGGCCTTCATCGCATCACCCCCGAGTCTTATTGGCGAACAGCCCGTTTGGGCGGAAATAGAGCACTACGATCACCAGGACCAGGATCGTGACCTTGGCCATCGAGCCGCTCATCAGGTATTCCAGCGTGGTCTGCGACTGCGCGATGGCCAGGCCGGAAAACGCCGTTCCCAACAGACTCTGCACGCCGCCGAACACCACCACGATGAACGAGTCGACGATGTAGAGCTGGCCGGTGCCGGGGTTGGTCGACCCGATCATGGTGAAGACACAGCCGGCGATCCCCGCCAGGCCGGAACCCAGCGCGAAGGTCAGCGCGTCCACGCGCCGCGTGTTGATGCCGACGGCGCCTGCCATCGCGCGGTTCTGCGTGACGGCGCGCACCCGCAGGCCCCAGGCGCTGCGATAAAGCAGCAGGTACACGCCCACGGCCACCAGCAATGTCAGGCCGAGGATGAAAATGCGGTTCAGCGGGAACTGCAGGTCGGGCGTGGGCTCCCACGCGCCGCTGAGCCAGGAGGCCAGCGGCACGCTGACCTCCTGCGCGCCGAATATCGAGCGGTAGGCTTGCTGCAGGATCAGGCTCAAGCCCCAGGTCGCCAGCAGCGTGTCCAGCGGACGGTTGTAGAACCAGCGTATGAAGCCGCGCTCAAGCACATAGCCAAATGCGAAGGTAACCAGGAACGCCAGCGGAATGGCCGCGAACAGATAAACGTCCATCCAGCCCGGCGCCCAATGCTGGAACGCCGCCGAGACCAGATAGGTCGTGTAGGCCCCCATGGCCATCAGTTCGCCGTGGGCCATATTGATGACGCCCATCAGGCCGAACACGACGGCCAGGCCGATCGCCATCAGCAGAAGAATGCTGAAGAGGCTGATCCCGTTGAAAAACTGCATTGCCGCAATGTCGAGATTCATGGTCACGTTCCAGGCTGTGCCGGCGGCATCGCCGCCGGCCATGGGCTCGCGCGCATCCGCCAGCGCGCGCTACAGCTTCGGGAAGGGATTGGGTTCGATCAGGTCCGCCGATTCCCAGACGATGTCGAACTGCCCATCGGGCCGGGCCTTGCCCACGCGTACCTTCTTCCAGACGTGATGGTTGGTTTCATGCACGCGCACGGTGCCCTCCGGCGCTTGCAATGTGAGACCCGCCGAGGCCGCGATCACCTTGTCGGGATCGAACGAACCGGCCTTCTCCACGCCGAGCTTCCACAGGTACACGCTGTTGTAGGCAACCTCCATCGGGTCGCCGATGACGCGGTCCTGGCCGTACTTGGCCTTGAACGCTTTGACGAACTTTTCGTTGGCCGGATTCTGCAGGCTCTGGAAATAACCCATGCAGGCGTAGTAACCCGCCGCGTTGTCCTTGCCTATGCCTTCGATCTCGTTCTCGGACACCACCGTGGACAGCAGCACGACGCGGGTTCCGTCCAGGCCGGCCGCGCGCAGCTGCTTGTAGAACGCCACGTTCGAACCGCCCACCACGGTGCTGTAGATGCACTCGGGCTTGGCCGCCTTGATCTTGTTGATGATGGAAGAAAATTCCGTGTGCCCCAGCGGCGCGTACTCTTCTCCCACCACCTTGGCGTTCATGCGCGCGATGGCCGGCTTGGCGATCTTGTTGCAGGTGCGCGGATAGATGTAGTCGGAGCCGACCAGGAAGAAGGTCTTGCCCTTTTCTCGCGCCATCCACTCCACCGCCGCGATCACGGACTGCGTGGCTTCCTGCGACGGGTAGAACACCCGCGCATCCTGCTCCTGGCCCTCGTAGTAGGTCGGGTAGTAAAGCAGGCCCTTGCTGCGCGAGAGCACGGGCAGCAAGGCCTTGCGCGAGGCCGAGGTATAGCAGCCCACGATGGCCGCGACCTTGTCGCGGTCGAGCAGCTTGCGCGCCTTCTCGGCGAACACCGCGTTCTCGCTCGCGCCGTCTTCGACCACGGGTTCGATCTTGCGGCCCATCACGCCGCCCGCGGCGTTGATCTCTTCGATCGCCAGCTTTTCCGCGTCCACCAGCGAAGCCTCGGCGATGGCGATGGTGCCGGACAGGGAATGCAGCAGGCCCAGTTTGACGGTGTCTTGGGCGTAAGCCTGGCGGGGCAAGGCTGCCATCCCCGATGCGGCACTCAGTAAGACCATGGAGCCGCTGTGCTGCAGAAAGCGGCGGCGGTTGTATACGCTCATCGTTGCGCTCCTGTGCGTTTCTGAAGGCAAGCCTCCGGCCGGGGCTTGCACGCAAGCCCTGAACTGCCCGGGATTGGACAGGCGCCATTGCCCACCACATCACGACGACTGCCGTCCGCCCGCAGCGTCCACGTTTCTTCAGGCAAAGCTGCGCCCACGGCGCAGCGAAACGCCATTCGAAGAGAAGCGATGGACAAACGGAAAACGAAAAGGCCCGAGCCGGAAATTCCGGCTCGGGCCTTTTTGCCCTACGCCTGACTGGCAACACTGGCAGTCGGCGAAAATTTGAAGACGAACTTGCGTCTGGAAGGCATTCTGAAGAAGCGTGTGGCGCTATGCCATGCGTATTTTCCCTTAGCGGCCGCGACGCGATGCCAAGGCGCGGCGCAAGGCTGGCGCGGCAGCCTGCAGGTACTGCCACAAGCGGTTCGACACCGGGCCTTGCGCCCGGTCCGTGCGCCGCGCCGCCACCAGTTCTTCGACGCTGCCGGGCAGATGGCGGTTGGCAATGGAAAGCAGACTGCCGTCACGCAGTTCATCGTCGATGAGAAAGCGCGGCATATGGCCCCAGCCCATGCCTTGCAGGATGATTTCCTTCTTCATCAACTGGTCAGCCACCGTGCACTGGCGCGCGCCTTCGACGGTGAAATAGTCTTGCGATGGCGAGTGCGTGGCGGTATCGCGCATGACGCATTGCGTGTAGTCGCGCAGCAGCGCGGGCTTGATCGCGCGCGGCACGGGCTCACGCAGAAAGCCCGGCGCCACGACGGGCACGAAAGGCACTTTGACCAAATCGACCCATTCGATGCGGGCGTCGTTCTTGTCGACGCGATGCAGGATGAGGTCGGCCTCGCCATCGTAAAGGCGTTCCAGCGGCCCGGACACGGCTTCGAAGTGCAGGTCCAGGCGCGTGGCCGGACAGTCCGCGAAGAAACGGCTCAACAAGCCCAGCACGTAGGGCCGCGGGCAGAAATCGCCGATCACGATCCGCAGTTCGGTTTCCTCGCCCATCGCCAGTTGTTCGGCGTGCGCACGCAAGGCGGTCAGCTCGCGCAGCAGCGATTGCGCACGGGCGTGGAAGGACTGCCCCGCGGCTGTCAGGCTCACGCGGTAGCCGCTGCGGTCCAGCAGGGCCAGGCCCAGCTGCCGTTCCAGCTTGGCCACGGCGGCGAACACCGCCGGGTGCGAACGGTGCAGCGTTACCGCGGCCGCCTGGAAGCCGCCGGCGCGCGCCACCGCGTCGAAGCACTGGAGATCGTGCAGCGTGAATTCGCTCATGTCTGTTTTTCCGACAATGATTGTGAGAACTTTGTAATTTTTTCTTGAACGGTGCGCAACTACGATTTGCCTCACACCCATCACCGAGAGGCGAACCATCATGCAAGATATCTCCCACTACACCGCCGGCGACGGCGCCCGCATCGCCTACCGTTACGATGGCCACGCGGACCTGCCCACGCTGGTGCTGGCGAACTCCATCGGCACCACGCTGCACATGTGGGACGCGCAGATTCCCGCGCTGACCCGCCACTTCCGCGTGCTGCGCTATGACTACCGCGGCCATGGCGCGTCCAGCGTGCCGCAAGGCCCCTATTCGCTGGACCGCCTGGGCCGCGATGTGCTGGAACTGCTGGATGGGCTGGGCATCGAGCGCGCGCATTTCCTGGGACTGTCGCTGGGCGGCATCGTCGGCCAGTGGCTGGGGGTGCATGCTCCCGAGCGCGTCGGCCGCCTGATCCTGAGCAACACTTCGGCCTATCTGGGACCGGCGCCGCAATGGGACGAACGCATCGCCGCCACGCTGCGGGCGGAAGACATGTCGGAAACAGCCGAAACGTTCCTGAAGAACTGGTTTCCCGCGTCCTGGTTACGAGATGGCAACCCTGCCGTCGAACCGTTCCGCGCCATGCTGCTGAGCACCGACAAGCACGGCCTGGCGGGCGCATTTGCGGCCGTGCGGGACTTCGACCTGCGCCGGACCATCGCCCTGGTCCCCAATCCGACACTGGTCATCGCCGGCCAGCACGACACCGTCACTGCGGCCAGCCATGGCGAGCAGATCGCCGCGACCATTCCCGGCGCCAGGCTGCTGACGCTGCCGGCCGTGCACTTGGCCAACATCGAATTGCCCGAGGCGTTCGAAGCCGCGGTGATGGAATTCCTGCTCGCGGCCTGAGCCAGCCGCCTTATTCCGCGCCGCGCTCCCAGCGGCGCTGGATGGCCTTGGCTGCGACCACGCCGTCGGCCATGGAGGTGACCACGCAGGGATGCATCCGGTGCGCCACCTCGCCCACGGCATAGATGTCCGGCACGCTGGTTTCGGCGGTGGCGAAGTCCGTGCGGATGTAGCCGCGCTCGTCGCGGGCCAGATGCAGGCTGTCGGCAAAGCCGGCCTGGGGCTCCCAGCCGTAGAAGACCAGGATCAGGTCGTATTGCCTGCCGTCCACGCTGCGGCTGGCGGGGTCCACCTTGTACGGGCCGATGTGCACGCCTTCGCGGCCGGCGCGCGTCACCCATTGCTGCTGGGCACGGACGCTGCGGGCATAGAGATGCACGCTGCGGGCGCCGCGGTTGCGTACATAGACGTAGTTTTCGAAAGCGTTGTCGCCCCCGCCCAGTACCGCCACCGACAGTCCCGAGTAGTCCTGCGCCACGATGGGCGAGCCGGGACCGATCAGCACGCCCGGCCAGGATGCGCCCGGTGCATGGTCCGGCAGGCCCTTGGCGCGCACGCCGGAGGCGATTACCAGGGTGCGCCCGCGCACCAGGGATTGGGCGCCATCCGGGCCGGCCAGCGTAGCCTCGATGCCGCCCTTGCAGGGACGCACCCCCGTTACGCGGGTTTCCAGGCGCAGCGGCACGCCGGCCGCACGCACGCTGGCGTCGATATTGGCGGCCACCTGCTGCCCGGTGACGCCCGGCAGCACGGCAATCCAGTCGTCGGCGAAGGGGTTGTCATTGCCCAGCCCGCCGAGTCGGGGGCCGGCCTCGACCAGTAGCGGGGACAGGCCCAGCCGCGCCAACCACAGGGCGCAGGAGGCGCCGGCCGGGCCGCCGCCTACAATGACCGAATCGTGCATCTGTTGCATTTCACCCCTTATTGACTGCGCCAGCGCCTCGCGGACGCCCGGACATGGCCGGATTGTAGCCAGCGCGCCGCCCTCGTTCCGCTGTCGCCTTACAATTCCGGGCTACCCCACCCAGGTTTTCATCATGCCTACACGCCGTATCATTCTTTCCGGGCTGGCGCTCGACGCCCGCATCGGCATCCTCGAGCACGAGCGCCGCGCCACCCAGCCCCTGCATGTCGACGCCGAATTCGACGTGGACATCCAGCGCTCGGTCGACGATCACGATATCCACAGCGTGCTGGACTACCGCCGGCTGCGCGAAGCCATCGTGGAAGAATGCACGCAGGCGCACGTGAACCTGATCGAAACCCTGTCGGAGCAGGTTGCGGCACGCCTGCTGGCCGACTTCCAGGAAATCCGCGCGCTGCGCCTGCGCATCAGCAAACCCATGGCCTTTTCCGACTGCGCGGCGGTAGGCGTGGAAATCCAGATCACGCGTTGACCATGAACGATATTGCTACCCCCGAGGTGCGCTTTCGCACCGAGGCCGAAGAAAAGGCCCGCCACGAAGGCAACAAGCTGACCAAGCGCCTGGCGCGCGAAACCACCCGCGCCCTGTCCGACTACAACATGATCGGGGAAGGTGACCGGGTAATGGTCTGTCTGTCAGGCGGCAAGGATTCCTATGCGATGCTGGACATCCTGCTGCAGCTGCAGAAGCGCGCCCCTTTCAAGTTCGAGCTGATCGCAGTCAACCTGGACCAGAAGCAGCCGGGCTTTCCCGACCATATCCTGCCCGAGTATCTGAAGACGCTGGGCGTGCCCTTCCACATCGAGACGCAGGACACGTATTCCATCGTCACGCGCGTGCTGGAAGAAGGCAAGACCATGTGCTCGCTCTGTTCGCGCTTGCGCCGCGGCATCCTGTACCGTGTCGCCTCCGAACTGGGCGCCACCAAGATCGCGCTGGGCCACCACCGCGACGACATCCTGGGCACGTTCTTCCTGAACCTGTTCTACGGCGGCAAGGCCAAGGGCATGCCGCCCAAGCTGGTGTCCGACGACGGCCGCCACACGGTGATCCGCCCCCTGGCCTATGTGCCGGAGACCGACCTGATCGCCTATGCGGAACTCAAGCAGTTCCCCATCATTCCCTGCAATCTCTGCGGCTCGCAACAGAACCTGAAGCGCAAGGAAGTGGGCCGCATGATCAAGGAATGGGACAAGCAGCATCCGGGTCGCTCGTGGAACGTGTTCAACGCGCTGTCGCGCGTGGTGCCTTCGCACCTGATGGACCGGGACCTGTTCGACTTCGTGGGCCTGAAGCCCACCGGCGTGCCGGACGCCAACGGCGACACGGCGTTCGACGCCGAGGATCCACAGGAAGATTCCGCTGAAGCCTGTGGCGACGCGCCGCAAGCGCAGGAGCCGGGCGCCATCGTCGAAAAGAAGGTGACGTTCACGCGCGGATGAACACTGCGCGGAAATGAAAAAGGCTGCTTGTGCAGCCTTTTTCTTTTACAGGCGCAACGCCTACGCGTTCAGCACGCGGATGGGTTTGCCCGCATGCCATGCCTTCACCGCTTCCAGCGCGTTCTGATAGAAGGCTTCGAAATTCTCGCGGCTGACGTAGCCGAGGTGTGGGGTCAGGATGACGTTGTCCAGATCGCGCACGGTGTCGGTGGGCGACAGCGGTTCCTCGGGATAAACGTCCAGGCCGGCGCCCGCGATGCGGAACTTCACCAGCGCGTCCATCAGGGCTTCCTGGTCCACTAGGCCGGCGCGCGAGGTGTTGACCAGGTAGGCGGTCGGCTTCATCGCGGCCAGCGCGGCGGCGTCGACCACGTGGCGGCTGCGTTCGGACAGGATCAGGTGCAGGCTGACCACGTCGGACGTGGCGAAGAGTTCGTGCTTGTCTACCCGCTTCACGCCTGCGGCCTCGGCGCGCTCGTCGGTCAGGTTGGGGCTCCAGGCCACCACGTCCATGCCGAAGGCCAGCCCCACCTTGGCCACCGCCGCGCCCAGCTTGCCCAGCCCCAGCACGCCCAGGCGCTTGCCCGCCAGCGGTTCGGGCATGGCCGTCTGCCACATGCCGCGGCGCATGGCTGCGTCTTCGGCCGGGAGGTGCTTGAACAGGCCCAGGATGTGCGCCCAGGCCAGCTCGGCCGTGGCGGTGTTGGCGTCGGCGCTGCCAGGCGCGCCGCAGACGATGATGCCCTGCTCGGCGCAAGCCTGCATGTCGATGGCGTTGTTGCGCATGCCCGTGGTGACCAGCAGGCGCAGATTCGGCAGGGCGCGGATCCGTTCGGCGGGGAACGGCGTGCGTTCGCGCATGGCGACGATCACGTCGAAGGATTCGAGCGATGGCTCGACCTGCCCTTCCGGGATGAAATTATTGAAGATCCGCACCTCGGCGTCACCGCCCAGCGAGGTCCAATCCGCGTAGCGCTTCGCTACGTCGTGGTAATCGTCGAGTATTGCGATTTTCAAGAGCTGTCTCCGGGGGCTTGGCGCCTGTGGCGCCAGCCTCCCGGCCGGCGCTACGCGCCGGTCAGTTCAAGCGGGCTTTGAATTGCTCCAGGGGCAAGGCGCCACTGACGCGCGAGCCGTCTGCAAAGAAGGTGGTCGGCGTGCCGCGCACCATCAGCTTCTGGCCCAGGGCCAGCAGCTTGTCCTCGGGCACGTCGCAATTCGCGGTGGCGGGCTTCTTGCCGCGCAGCATCCAGTCGTCCCAGGCGGCGCCAGGATCCTTGGAGCACCACACGTCGCGCACCTTGTCCTTGGAATCCGGCGACAGGATGGGATAGAGGAAGGTGTAGACGGTGATGTTGTCGACGTCTTCCAGCGTCTTGCGCAATTGCTTGCAGTAGCCGCAATTGGGGTCCTCGAAAATTGCGACCTTGCGCGAGCCGTCGCCCTTGACCTGCTTGATGGCCAGGTCCAGCGGCAGCTGATCGAATGACACGGCGCTCAGGCGCTCCTGCGTTTCGCGGGTGACGTCGCGGCGCGTCATGGCGTCGATCAACGGACCTTCCATGACCCAGGTCACCTTTTCATCTGTGTAGATCAGGTCCATGCCCAGCTGCACTTCAAACAGGCCGTAAGGCGTGCGGCGCACGGCCGTCACGTCCATGCCGTCGAAACGCTGGCGAAAGCGATCCTTGACCGCGTCCGCCACGGGGTCGGCCGGCGCCACCTGGGTGGTGGAGTAGCTCTTGTCGCCCTTGCCGGGCTGGCCCACGGACTGGGTGGAGACAGACTTGTCGCCCTGAGCCGCTGCGCCGGCGGACATGCCCAGGCCCGCGGCCAGGAAACAAGCCGCCAGAGTGGCGGATATGCGGAAATTCATCGGTACTCCTGTACTTATCTATCGTGTTCTTGTGCGGAAAGGGTAACCGATCCGCACTGCAGCCAAGCCGGCCTGCACGGGCAGGCGCCCCCTATGGGTCAGACAGTTCGCCTATGAGCTAGGTTCCGCGGAGCGGATCCCGCCCTAATTGGCCGAGGCGCCGGTAATCAGGCGGCGCTTGATCAGCGGCGCCCATTCCACCCAGTGCATGCCCGCATTGCGCAGCCAGACCAGCGGCGTCGCCCGCGAGGCGAACAGCTTGTGCAGACCGTCGGTGGCCAGACGCATGGCCAGCACCGGTTCGGCGCGCGCGCGCTGGTAGCGGTGCAGCACGCGCAAGTCGCCCGCCGTGCGATAGGCTTCGCGGCCGGCGACGACCCGGGCCAGGGCCTCGACATCGCCCAGGCCCAGATTCAGCCCCTGGCCCGCCAGCGGGTGCAGGCGGTGCGCCGCGTCGCCCGCCAGCGCGATGCCGGGCGCGACCATCTGGGCGCGTTCCAGCGTCAAGGGGAAGCCATGCAGCTTGCTGCGGACCTTCAGCCTGCCCAGGCGGCCTTCGGCGGCATCGCCCAGCAGGGTCTCCAGGCGTGCGGCTTGTTTCTCAGGCGGCAAGGCCAACAGCGCCTGGGCCAGCTCGGTGCGCATGGACCAGACCATGGAAACCTGCGGACCGGCCGAGGTGTCGGGCAGCGGCAGCAGCGCCAGCACGCCGTCGTCGCGGAACCACTGGAAGGCGGTGCCCTGGTGCGGGCGCTCCGCGTCCAGGTGCACCACCAGGCCCGTGTCGTCGTAGGACACGGCCTCATGCTTCAGCCCGGCAGCCTCGCGTAGCGGCGATGCGGCGCCATCGGCGCCTACGAACAGCTCGGCCTCGATGCGCGCACCGCTTTCGGTGTCGATCGCGCCGTCCCGGTAGCCGGTGCAGCGATCCTCCAGCCAGGGAATGCCGAACATGCGGACCGCCTGGATCAGCACGCGTTCGATTTCGCCGGACTCGACGATCCACGCCAGCTGCGGCAGCGCCGCCTGCCAGGCGCTCAGGTTCACCTGGCCGTCGGCGTCGCCGTGGATTTCCATGGCGGTCACCGGCGTCAGCCGGGACGCGGGCATGGCGTCCCACACGCCGAGTTCGGCCAGAAAGCGCTGGCTGGCGGGCGAAATGGCGTAGACGCGCGGGTGGTAGCGGTCCGAATCGGCCGGCGGCACGCTGGCGCGCGGCGCCAGCACGGCCACGCGCTGGCCGCGGCGGGCCAGCGCCAGGGCGGTGGACAGGCCGACGATGCCGGCCCCGCAAACGACGATCTGATGGCTCATCTTGCGCTCGGCTCCCCGGCCTGTTTCGGCCACAGCACCCACATCTGGCCGCGCTGCTTCATGCGGCCAGCCTGCTGGCCGGCGTCGTCGCCGTAGCCCCAGTAGAAGTCGGCGCGCGCGGCGCCGCGGATGGCCGTGCCCGTGTCTTGAGCCAGCACCAGGCGTTGCAGCGGCCGGTCGGAAGCCGGATAGGTGGTGGCCAGGAACACCGGCGTGCCCAGCGGCACGAAGCCCGCGTCGACCGCGATCGAACGCATGGGGGCCAGCGGCACGGCGTAGGCGCCCTTGGGGCCTTGTTCCGGATCAACCACCATTTCTTCGCGGAAGAACACCACCGCCGGGTTGGCGTTGAGCATTTCCGGCACGCGCTTGGGATTGCGTTGGGCCCAGGCGCGGATGTTCTGCATGGAGGCCTGGTCGGCGGACAGCTCGCCGCGGTCGATCAGCCAGCGGCCGATGGACGCGTAGGGTTGGCCGTTATGGTCGGCATAGGCCACGCGGATGGTCTTGCCGGAATCGGGGCCGTCGGTCAGCTGCACGCGGCCGGAGCCCTGCACCTGCAGGAAGAAGTTGTCGACGGGGTCGTCCACCCACACCAGCACGGGCGGGCGGCGGCCCGAGGACTCGATGGCGGCGCGCGAGTCGTAGGGCACCACGCGCTTGCCGTCCAGCTTGCCGCGCACGCGCTTGCCCGCCAGTTCCGGATAGATCGAGCCCAGGTCGATGGTCAGCAGGTCCGCGGGCACGGTGTACAGCGGCCATTGATGGCTGCCGCCCTGGCGGCGCGAGCCGCGCACCAGAGGTTCGTAATAGCCCGTCACGGTATTGGTGGCCGGCTTGCCGTCGGCGGCGTTCAGGCGCCAGGGCTGCAAGTAGGTCTGGAGGAAGCGGCGCACGCCCTCGCCGTCGCCGGCAGCCGGCGCGCGGGCCGGATCGACCGCAGCAGCGCAGACCGGTTGCCAAGCCCGCGGCGTGGCGCGCGCGGGCGCGGCCAGGTTGCCGCTGGTCGGCCGCATCAGGCCGCGGCAATTGCGCAGAAACAAGGGCCAGAAGCGCGACAGGTCATCATTGCTCCAGCCGGGCATCTCGGACCAGTTGGCCGCCTTGTACTTGCCGGCCAGCGCGCGCGGCGGGGTGTCCGGCAAGGATGCCAGCGACGGCACCACCAGGGGGCCGTCGGCGGCAGGCGCGGACGGACCGGGGATGCTGGACGAGCCCGAGTCGGGCGGGATATCGGAGGGGGTGGAACATGCCGCCAGCAAGACGGACAGCACGGACAGACTGAGAATGCGCTTCATGAGCAAATAAAAAAACGTGCGACGGGTGGCCGGGCCATTCAATGCAGGGTACGCGGCATGGCCAGGACGAATTCGGCGATCGACACTTCGAACGGAATGCCGTTCTCGCCGACGCAGTGATAGGTGCCCCGCATCGTGCCCACCGGCGTGGGCAGGGGACAGCCGCTGGTGTATTCGAAGGTTTCGCCGGGCGCCAGCAAGGGCTGCTGCCCAACGATACCCAGGCCGCGCACTTCCTGCACGCGCTGGTTGCCGTCGGTGATGATCCAGTGGCGACTGATCACCTGCGCGGGATGCTCGCCGGTGTTGGTGATGCGGACGGTATAGGCGAACACGAACTGCTGTTCGGCAGGGTCGGACTGTTCGGGCACGAAGCGCGGAGAGACAGAGACGCTCAGGTCGTAAGGTTTCACAGTCCTTCCCTGTGTGATGCTGGCAAGCCACCGTGGTACGGCGCCGGACGCTGGAAAAGACGCGATTCCCGGACCCGCCGGGCCGGGCCATTCCCGGTACCGCGCCTCAAACTGCAATAATGGCACATTATGCCCTCCCCAATCCCGAACATCATGTCTACCCAACAGGCTTCCACCCGCATCACCCCCAGCATCCTGTCGGCCGACTTCGCCCGCCTGGGCGAGGAAGTCCGCAACGTCGTCGCCGCCGGCGCCGACTGGATCCACGTGGACGTGATGGACAACCACTATGTCCCCAATCTGACCATCGGCCCAATGGTGTGCGCGGCCATCCGCCCCCACGTCCAGGTGCCGATTGACGTGCATCTGATGGTGGAACCGGTGGACGACCTGGTGCCGATGTTCGCCAAGGCCGGCGCCGATTACATCAGCTTCCACCCGGACGCCAGCCGCCACGTCGACCGCACGCTGTCACTGATCCGCGAAAACGGCTGTAAGGCCGGCCTGGTGTTCAACCCCGCCACCCCGCTGTCCTACCTGGACTACGTGATGGACAAAATCGACCTGATCCTGATCATGTCTGTAAATCCAGGCTTTGGCGGCCAGAGCTTCATCCCCGGCGCGCTGACCAAGCTGCGCGAGGCGCGTGCCCGGATCGACGCCTGGATGCAGGCCGGCGGCCAGGAAATCGTGCTGCAAGTGGACGGTGGGGTGAAAATCGACAACATCGCCGAAATCCGCCGCGCCGGCGCCGACACCTTCGTGGCCGGCTCCGCCATTTTCGGCAAGCCGGACTACGCCGGCATCATCAAGTCCATGCGCGACCAGATCGCCATCGGCGAAACCACCGCCATCTAAGCCTCGGGAACCGACATGACCGCTTTTCGCGCCGCGCTGCTAGACCTGGACGGCACCCTGCTGGATTCGATTCCCGACCTGGCCTTCGCGGCCAACGCCATGCGCGTGGAGCTGGGCATGTCGCCGCTGCGCGAAGACGTGGTGGCCACCTTCGTCGGCAAGGGTGTGGACAACCTGGTGCGCCGCAGCCTGGCCGGCAGCCTGGACGCCGCCGACCCCACTGCCGCCGAGTTCGATGTCGCCCGCGCCGCCTTCTATCGCCATTACCACCTGTCCAACGGCGAGAAAGCGCAGATCTACCCCGGCGTCATCGAAGGCTTGAAGCTCATGCGCGAGCAGGGCCTGAAGCTGGCGGTGGTGACCAACAAGCCCACCGAATTCACTCTGCCGCTGCTGCAGCGCACGGGCCTGGCGGGCTTTTTCGACGCCGTGGTCTGCGGCGACACCTGCGAGCGCCGCAAGCCGGATCCCGACCAGGTGTTGCATGCCTGCGACTTGCTCGGCGTTGCCGCGGAGGAAGCCGTGACCATCGGCGATTCGGTCAATGACGCCCAGGCGGGCCGCAGCGCGGGCACCCAGGTCCTGGTGGTGCCTTATGGCTACAACGAAGGCCGCGACGTGCGCGAGCTGGATGTCGATGGTATAGTGGACACGCTAGTCGCTGCCGCCGAGTGGGTCGTGATCTGGAATCAAAACCGGAACGCGGCAAAAACAGGCTCCTGAATACCTGGCGGCTCACCGCAAATTCAATACTGAACAAAGCTCAATGAACGTTTCCATCCAGAACCAAATGCTCGGCGCCTCGTGGCGCTGGTGGCGTTTGTCTTCCGGGTGGCGATGATCCCTCCCGGCCCTGGACGCGTATGCCGCCTAGTGCCGTAGCTGTGTAAAACACAGAGCCAAGCCCGGAACCAGTAACCTGGACCGGGCTTTTTTGTTGTGCGCCTGGTCCGAAAGCAGATAAATCGCTCACGAGACCCGACATGACCGAAATCGAATTCAAGGCCCTCGCCGCACAAGGCTACAACCGCATCCCGCTGGTCGCCGAAACCTATGCCGACCTGGACACCCCGCTGGGCATCTACCTGAAGCTGGCGCATGCCGGCCCCCAGGGCGGGCGCATGACCTGCCTGATGGAATCGGTGGTGGGCGGCGAGCGCTTCGGCCGCTATTCCTTCATCGGCCTGCCGGCCCGCACGGTGATCCGCGCCAGCGGCACCCGCACCGAAGTGCTGCATGACGGCAAGGTCGCCGAGACCCACGACGGCGATCCGCTGGCCTTCATCGAGCAGTACCAGAGCCGCTTCAAGGTCGCCCTGCGCCCGGGCATGCCGCGCTTCTGCGGCGGCCTGGCGGGCTATTTCGGCTACGACACGGTGCGTCACATCGAGCCCTGCCTGGGCCCCGCGGTCAAGCCGTTCCCCGCCGGCATGGAAGGCGGCACGCCCGACCTGATGCTGATGCACGTGGACGAGCTGGTCATCGTCGACAACCTGGCCGGCCGCATCTACCTGATGGTCTACGCCGACCCGAGCCAGCCCGAGTCTTACAGCCGCGCCCAGCAGCGCCTGCACGACCTGCGCGCGCGCCTGCGACGCCCCGTGGAAATCCCCTACAGTCACGCCAGCATGCAGACCGAAGAGCGGCGCGACTTCAAGAAGGAAGACTATCTGGCCGCCGTGCACCGCGCCAAGGAACACATCGCCGCGGGCGACCTGATGCAAGTGCAGATCGGCCAGGTCATCGCCAAGCCCTTCCGCGATTCCCCCCTCTCCCTCTACCGCGCCCTGCGGTCGCTCAATCCCTCCCCCTACATGTACTTCTGGAACTTCGGCGACTTCCAGGTGGTCGGCGCGTCGCCGGAGATCCTGGTGCGCCAGGAGCGCGTGGTGGAAGACGGCGAACCCAAGTCGCAGATCACCATCCGTCCCCTGGCCGGCACCCGCAAGCGCGGTGGTACCCCCGAGGAAGACGCCGCCCTGGCCGCCGAACTGAAGGCCGACCCCAAGGAAGTGGCCGAACACGTGATGCTGATCGACCTGGCGCGCAACGACGTGGGCCGCGTGGCCCAGGTGGGCTCGGTCAAGGTCAGCGACACCATGGTGATCGAACGCTATTCGCACGTGATGCACCTGGTGTCCAACGTCACCGGCACGCTGAACCCGGGCATGAGCAGCATGGACGTGCTGCGCGCCTCCTTCCCCGCCGGCACCCTGACCGGCGCGCCCAAGGTCGAGGCCATGAAGATCATCGACGAACTCGAACCTGTACGCCGCGGCATCTACGGCGGCGCGGCCGGCTACCTGAGCTACGGCGGCGAAATGGACGTGGCCATCGCCATCCGCACCGGCGTCATCAAGGACGGCACGCTGTACGTGCAGGCCGCCGCCGGCATCGTGGCCGACTCCAACCCCGAAGCCGAATGGGCCGAAACCGAAGCCAAGGCCCGCGCGGTGCTGCGCGCGGCGGAGCAGGTGCAGCACGGCCTGGACGAGCCCATCTGAGGCCCCGCCCCCAACCGGACATATCCGGGCCGCCGGGCGGCCCTAGAGGAGAATTAAATGCTGTTGATGATCGACAACTACGACTCTTTCACCTACAACCTGGTTCAGTACTTCGGTGAACTGGGCGAGGACGTGCGCGTGGCGCGCAACGACCAGATCACGCTGGAAGAGATCGCCGCCATGAATCCGGACCGCATCTGCGTGTCGCCCGGCCCCTGCTCCCCCGCCGAGGCGGGCATCTCGGTGCCCGTGATCCAGGCCTTCGCCGGCAAGAAACCCATCCTGGGCGTGTGCCTGGGCCACCAGGCCATCGGCGCGGCCTACGGCGGCGACATCGTGCGCGCGCAGCAGATCATGCACGGCAAGACCGTGCGGATCTCGCATACGGGCACGGACATCTTCACCGATCTGCCCACCCCGTACACCGTGATCCGTTACAACTCGCTGACCATAGACCCCGCGACCCTGCCCGACTGCCTGGCCGTGACCGCGACCGCGCCGGACGGCGACATCATGGGCGTGCGCCACAAGACCCTGCCGCTATACGGAGTACAGTTCCATCCCGAGTCGGTGCTCAGCGAGCACGGCCATGCCCTGCTCCGCAATTTCCTGAACCTCGCCTAAGAAGGACGCATCGTGACGATTTCCCCCGCCGAAGCGCTGACGCGCTGCATAGAACACCGCGAAATTTTCCACGACGAAATGCTGCATCTCATGCGCATGCTGATGCGCGGCGAAATGTCGCCGCAGATCGCAAGCGCCCTGCTGATGGGCCTGCGCGTGAAGAAAGAGACCATAGGCGAGATCACCGCGGCCGCGCAGGTCATGCGCGAGTTCGCCACGCCCGTGGTCACGCCCAACCCCGCCGACCTGCTCGACATGTGCGGTACCGGCGGCGACGGCAGCCATACCTTCAACATTTCCACCACAGCAATGTTTGTGGCGGCCGCCGCCGGCGTGCCGATCGCCAAGCACGGCAACCGCAGCGCCTCGTCCTCCAGCGGCAGCGCCGACGTGCTGGAAGCGCTGGGCGCCAACCTGGTGCTGACGCCCGAGCAGGTGGCCGAGTGCATCCAGGCCACCGGCATCGGTTTCATGTTCGCGCCCGCCCACCATGGCGCCATGAAGAACGTGGCCGCCGTGCGCAAGGAGCTGGGCGTGCGGACGATCTTCAACATCCTGGGCCCGCTGACCAATCCGGCCGGCGCCGCCAACCAGCTGATGGGCGTGTTCCATCCCGACCTGGTCGGCATCCAGGTGCGCGTGCTGGAACGCCTGGGTTCGCGCCACGTGCTGGTGGTGCACGGCAAGGACGGCATGGACGAGGCCTCGCTGGGCGGCGCCACCCTGGTCGGGGAACTCAAGGACGGAAAAATCCTCGAATATGAGATCCATCCCGAGGACTACGGGCTATCCATGATGTCCAACCGAAGCATCAAGGTGTCCAATCGCGAACAATCGCGCGAGCTTGTCATAGAGGCGCTCGAAAATGTCGAGGGCACCGCCCGCGACATCGTCGCGCTCAATGCGGGACTCGCCATCTATGCTGGCAATAAAGCCGATTCCATTCCCGAAGCCTTAGCACTAGCATTCGAATTGATCTCCACCGGCGCGGCGCGAGCCAAGCTGGAAGAATTCTGCGCATATACCCGGAAATTCCTGAAATGAACGATATTCTCGCGAAGATCCTCGCCGTCAAGGCCGAGGAAGTCGCCGCCGCTCGCCAGATGCGCAGCGAAGCCGAAGTCCTGCGCGAAGCACAGGCGCGGCAGGACGTGCGTGGCTTTGCCCAAGCCATCGAAGACAAGATCTCGCAAGGCAAGGCCGGCGTCATCGCTGAAATCAAGAAAGCCTCGCCCTCCAAGGGCGTGCTGCGCGACCCCTTCAATCCCCCGGAAATCGCCTCCACCTATGCGGTGCACGGCGCAGCCTGCCTGTCGGTGCTGACCGACGTGCAGTTCTTCCAGGGTTCCCACGACCACCTGCGCCAGGCGCGCGCGGCTTGCTCGCTGCCGGTGCTGCGCAAGGACTTCGTGATCGACCCGTACCAGATCATCGCCGCGCGCGCCATGGGCGCGGACTGCGTGCTGTTGATCGTGGCCGCGCTCAGCCCCGCGCAACTGCGCGACTATGAAACGCTGGCGATGGAGCTGGGCATGGACGTGCTGGTGGAAGTGCACGACGCCAAGGAACTCGACATCGCGCTGACCCTGAAGACGCCGCTGCTCGGCATCAACAACCGCAACCTGCGCACCTTCGAGACCAGCCTGTCGAACACGCTGGACCTGCTGCCCCGGATTCCCGCGGGCAAGCGCGTCGTGACCGAAAGCGGCATCCTCAAGCCCGAAGACGTGCAGCTGATGCGCCAGCACAAGGTCGATGCCTTCCTGGTGGGCGAAGCCTTCATGCGCGCCAAGGATCCGGGCGCGGAACTTGCGCGCCTGGTGGGCTAGGCAAAAAAGCTATCTTGCGCGCGGCGAGGCCAGCGCCGCAGCGCGCCGGTACAGCGTGCTGCGGTGCACGCCCAATGCGCGCGCCGCGCGGCTGACGTTGCCGCCGTGAGCGGCCAGGGCGTCGCGAATCGCAGCGTCCGTCATGGCTTGCAGATTTGCCGGATCAGCCTCTGCGCCCGCGGGTTGCGGCGCAGCCGCCGCGCCGCGTATGTCGGCGGGCAGCATGTCGGCGTCAACCATGCCCGCCGGCCCCGCCAGCACGTGCAGCGTGCGCAGCACGGCCACCAATTGCCGGTAGTTGCCGGGCCACGCGTACGCCACCAGGATCGCTTCGATATCGGGCGGCAGGACCGGCCCCGCACCTTGCGCCGCCCACAGGCCGCGCAGCAACTCCAGGCGGTCGGCGCGCGCGCGCAGCGGCTCCAGCGTGACGGTGTATTCGGCGATGCGGAAGTACAGGTCCGGGCGCACCGGCGCATCGGGCCCTTCGTGCGCCAGCGGCCGGTGGGTCGCGCACACCAGCGCGAAGTCCACGGACACCGGCCGCGCCGCGCCCAGCGGCGAGACTTCGCGCGTCTGCAGCACGCGCAACAGGCGCGATTGCAGCATCAGCGGCATGTCGCCGATCTCGTCCAGGAACAGCACGCCGCCATGCGCCTGGCGCAGCAACCCCTTGCTGCCCTGGCGGCGCGCGCCGGTGAAGGCGCCGTCTTCGTAGCCGAATAGTTCGGATTCGATCAGGCTTTCAGGCAGCGCCGCGCAGTTCACCGCCACGAACGGCCCGGAGGCCCGCTTGCTGCGCGCATGCAGCTGGCGCGCGAACACTTCCTTGCCCACGCCGGTTTCGCCCTGCAGCAGGATGGATACGCCCGCGTCCGATAGATGCACGGCGCGCGCCAGCGCGCCCAGGGTCGCGGCATCGAAATTCGGCGCGGCAGGGCGCGGGCCCGCGGCGGGCGGCAGCAGCGGCCGTGCCGGCGCCTGCGGCGCGCGCGAGCGCGGCCAACGCAGACGCGCGTGGTACACGGCGCCCGATCGCGTCAGCACCCTGCCGGCCGCGTCGGGGCAGCGCTCCATCTCGCCGTCGAACACGTCGGCGTAGCGGTACACGCCCAGGGCGGTGGGCGCCAGGCCCAGCGCTTGCAAGGCGCGGCGGTTGGCTCCGATCAGCAGGTCGCCCTGGAAGGCGAGCAGGCCTTCGCCCGGCGCGCCCAGTCCGGAATGGTCCACGTGCAGCCGCAGCACGGCGTGCTGCTCGTAGGCTTGTTCAAATAAACGGTGCTCGATCAGGTCCACGGCGGCGCGCACCAGTTCCAGCACGTCGGGGCGGAGATCGCGGGCCGGGCTGGACAGGTCCAGCACGCCCAGCGTGCGGCCTTCGCTGTCGGTAATGGGGACGGCGGCGCAGGTCAGGATGCGGTTGGGTTCGAAATAGTGTTCCGCGCCATGCACGGCGATGGGCCGGCCTTCCACCAGCGCGGTGCCGATGGCGTTGGTGCCTGCGGCCGCTTCGTCCCAGGGCGCGCCGGGCATCAGCGCCACGCGCGACGCGCGCTGGGCGAAACCGGTGTCGCCGTCGGAATCCAGCACCAGGCCTTGCGCGTCGGACAGGATCACCAGGCCATCGCTACCGCCGGCCTCGCGGCGCAACATGGACATGGCGGGTTCGGACAGCCGGCGCAGCGCCTCATTGCGCTGCTGGGCCTCGCGCAGTTCGCCCTGGGTCATGAGCTCGGCGCGGCGCACCCCGCGCATGTCGAAGCCCAGGTCGGCGCAGCGCCGCCACGATCGCAGGATGGGCTCGGCGACCATGCCGCCGGGCACCGCGCCTTGCTGGTTGAACAGCAGGCGCGCTTGCGTCAGCGCGTGCTGACGGGAATGAGTGGCCATGCATGTCTCCTGGGACAGGCGTTCTGCGACACCTGTTCCGCGACGATGTCGCAAAAAGCGACAGGGAAGGCCCCCACGCCGCACCCGCTGCGCGGGCTTGCTGCCCCCCCAAGGGGGCTGGCCCGCCTTGGGACGGCCCGGCGGCGGGCCGGCCCTCGAGGGGCTCTGCTGCCTATTGCCCGTTCTGAAACCTACTTTCGCATGCAAGCCGCGGGCTGTCCAGCGGGGAAGCCCCGACTGGCACGCTCCTTGCTTGATACAGGACAGGCAGCCGACTGCCGCTATCCCACAATACCGGAGACAAGCATGGACATCGCGACCCGCATCACCCCCGACTCCTACGGCACGCGCCTGGACCTGAAGACCCAGTACGACAACTTCATCGACGGCAAGTGGCAGAAGCCCGCCGACGGCGAATACTTCGACAACGTCACACCGGTCACGGGCCAGGTGCTGACGCGCAATGCGCGCTCGAAGGAACGCGACATCGAACTGGCGCTGGACGCCGCGCACCGCGCCGCGCCTAAATGGGGTGCAACCCCGGCCGCGCAGCGCGCCCACATGCTGATGCAGATCGCCGATGTGATGGAGGCGAACCTGGAGCGCCTGGCCACGGCCGAAACCTGGGACAACGGCAAACCCATCCGCGAAGCGCGCGCCGCCGACATTCCGCTGGCGATCGACCACTTCCGCTATTTCGCTTCTTGCATCCGCAGCCAGGAAGGCGGACTGTCCGAGATCGACAGCGACACGGTGGCCTACCACTTCAATGAACCGCTGGGCGTGGTCGGCCAGATCATTCCGTGGAACTTCCCCATCCTGATGGCGGCGTGGAAGCTGGCGCCGGCCCTGGCCGCGGGCAATTGCGTGGTGCTCAAGCCCGCCGAACAGACGCCGCTGGGCATTCTGCTGCTGATGGAACTGATCGGCGACATCCTGCCCGCCGGCGTGATCAACGTGGTCACGGGCTTCGGCCTGGAAGCCGGCAAGCCGCTGGCCTCGAACAAGCGCATCGCCAAGATCGCCTTCACCGGCGAGACCACCACCGGCCGCCTCATCATGCAGTACGCCTCGCAGAACATCATTCCGGTGACGCTGGAGCTGGGCGGCAAGTCGCCCAACATCTTCTTCGCCGACGTCGCCGCACAGGACGATGATTTCCTCGACAAGGCGGTCGAAGGCTTCGTCATGTTCGCGCTGAACCAGGGCGAGGTCTGCACTTGCCCCAGCCGCGCGCTGATCCAGGAGTCCCTGTACGACAAGTTCATGGAGCGCGCCCTGAAGCGCGTGGCCGAGATCAAGCAGGGCAATCCGCTGGACGCGGACACCATGCTGGGCGCGCAGGCTTCCACCGAACAGCTGGAGAAAATCCTGTCGTACCTGGACATCGGCAAACAGGAAGGCGCCGACGTGCTGGCCGGCGGCTCGCGCGCGCAGATGCAGGGCGCGCTGGAGGGCGGCTATTACGTGCAACCCACGGTGTTCAAGGGCCACAACAAGATGCGCGTGTTCCAGGAGGAAATCTTCGGGCCGGTGGTGGCCGTGACGACCTTCAAGGATGCCGACGACGCGCTGGCCCTGGCCAACGACACGCTCTACGGCCTGGGCGCGGGCGTGTGGTCGCGCGACGCCAACACCTGCTACCGCATGGGACGCGCGATCAAGGCGGGCCGCGTATGGACCAACTGCTATCACGCCTATCCGGCGCATGCGGCATTCGGCGGCTACAAGCAATCCGGCATCGGGCGCGAGAACCACAAGATGATGCTCAACCACTATCAGCAGACCAAGAACCTGCTGGTGAGCTACTCGCCGAAGAAGCTGGGTTTCTTCTGACCTGCTTGTGTTCCGGCGCCGGGCCGCGAGGCCCGGCGCGCCTCAAAGGAGCCTGACATGGCAGAGCAAACGCCGCGCGTGGTCGCCACCGATGAGGCGCGCAGCCTGATCGAGACCCTGTGCGCCAAGCATGGCCCGCTGATGTTCCACCAATCCGGCGGCTGCTGCGACGGCAGTTCGCCCATGTGCTACGCGCAGGGCGAATTCATGGTGGGCGGTTCGGACGTGCTGCTGGGCGAATTGGAGGGCTGCCCGTTCTACATGGGCGAGGACCAGTTCGCCTATTGGGAGCACACCCAGCTCATCATCGACGCCGTGCCCGGCCGGGGCGGCGCCTTCTCGCTGGACAGCGCGGAAGGCAAACGCTTCCTGCTGCGTTCGCGGCTGTACTCGGACGAGGAATGGGCGCGGGTGGCGCCCGTCAGCAGGGGCTAGCCTGCCCCCCCTGAGCAGATTGCGCGCGGGGCCCTAGCGGCCCCGCGAGCCTCTATGCGGACTGCCCTTGTCCGGCGTGCCGGCATCGACAGCCTGTTTCCACTGGAACGACACGCGCCGGATGCGCGCGGCTCGGAATTGCGTGAACGAACGGCCGCCCGGCATGGGCGCGCCGCGATAGGCACTGCTGGCGTTTTTCATTGCTGAAAGTGGCGTGAGGAAAAAACTTGCGCGGGCGGCGGCTCAGGGGCGCGCGGCGGACGAGGTCCAGGCGCTGGCGGGCGCCACGCGGCGAGTCCATTCCAGCGCATCTTCTAGGCGGTCGTTGCCCCAGAACATCTCGCCATCCACGAAAAAAGTCGGCGCGCCGAACAGGCCCAGGTTGCGCGCCTGGTCTACCTGGCCGCGCAGCGCTTCCTTGGCGGCTTCGGACTTGCCGCGGGCGATCAGGGCATCGGCGTCCAGGCCCAGGTCCGTCAGCAGTCCGTGCACCACGTCCTCGGACTGGATGTCCAGGTCGCGCTGGAAGTTGGCGCGAAACACCGCCACGCAGAAATCGCGGCCCCAGGGCTCGTCCTGGCCCAGCAGCGCAATGCGCGCGGGCAGCACGCTCATGCGCGGAAACAGGCGTGGACGGTTGTAGACCAGGCCGTACTTTTCGGCCAGGCGGGCGATATCGCGCATCATGTAGGCGCCCTTGCCCGGGAACAGCCGGAACGGCGTGTCGTTCCAGCCCTGGGCCTGGAAGATCGGGCCCAGCAGAAAGGGCCGCAGATCGACCCGGACCGCGGCCTCTTGCGCCAGGGCGTCGATGCGCTCTATCGCCAGATAGCTGTACGGGCTGGCGAAATCGAACCACATCTCGATGCGGGGCGTATCGGGCAGAGGCGCGGTCATGACTAGGGCTCCGAGGCTACTGGGAAATTAGCGCGACCTGCGCATCCGGCAGGCCGCTGAGAACGACATCGCGATCGCTGCCGACGGTGATGGAATCACCGGCTTGAAGCACGCTGTCATCGAAGCGCTGGTATTCGGACAGCCACAAGGTGCCGGCGTGACACACGATGCGGACGCCCAAAGCGTGTTTGAGCAGCATAGTCGAGCCGTCGGCCAGACGGAATGACATTCCCGCAGTGCAACATACCTGGATCATGGCGTACCCCTGGGCCGCGGCGGCGGCGATCGCGGCGGATTGCGGGGCTCTGCGCCCCTTACCCGTCGTCTGAGTCTTATTGGACGCCCGGGAGGTACTATTGCTCAAGCGACATTTCCGTCCGATACGCATGAGTTTTACGAATGCCATATCCGCTGGCCAAACTCCCGCCGCTTGATCTGGTCCGAGGCTTCGTGGCCGTGGGCCGCCGCATGAGCATCACGCTGGCCGCGCAGGACCTGCATGTGACGCAGTCGGCGGTGAGCCGCCAGATCCGGGCGCTGGAGGCCCATCTGGGCGTACCGTTGCTGGTGCGCGGCTTCCGCAGCGTGTCGTTCACATCCGAAGGCGCGCAGCTGTTCCGCATGGCCGACGTCTGGCTGAGCCAGCTGGGCGACCTGACCGAGCAGCTGCGCGCGCCCGAACGCCGCACGCCCGTCACCGTCACCACCACCATAGGCGTGGCCTCGCTGTGGCTGCTGCCGCGGCTGGGGGACTTCCAGGCGGCGTATCCGCACATCGACGTGCGCGTGGCGGCCGACAACCGGCTGATCGACATCGACCGCGAAAGCGTGGACATCGCCATCCGCTACAGCCTGCGCGACGGCGTGCCGGACAGCGCGGCCTGGCTGTTCGGCGAAGCGGTGGTGCCGGTGGCCCACCCCTCGCTCAAGGCCCGCCTGCTGGATGCGGAAGAATTGCAGCGCCATGTGCTGCTGGAATTCGACGACCCGACGCGTCCCTGGCTGCAATGGTCGGAATGGCTGAACGCACGCGGGCTGGGCCGGGCACCCGCCCGGGGCATGCTGCGCTTCAACCAGTACGACCAGATCGTGCACGCGGCACTGGCGGGCCACGGCATCGCGCTGGGACGGCTGGCGCTGATCGCGCCGATGCTGGCGGACCAGCGCCTGGAGGCCGTCGGCGGCCAGGCCGCCAGCGCCACCGAGCACGCCTACTGGCTGGTGCGCAATACGCGCCGCGCCACGCCCGACGCCGACGTCGTCACGCGCTGGCTGATGGAACAGGCGCAAGCCACCGCGCGCGACCTGACCGCGTAGGCGCCCCCGCCCCCCGGACGCCGCGCTACAAAATCCATACAGATCTTCATAACTTGGGACTGCTGTTCCAGTAGATTGCGGCGCGTGTCCGTAACCCTGCTCCCAAGATGTTGATGAGGCTTTTCCGTTCGGCGTCGGGGTGGCAAGACTGGCTCGCCAACTTTCAGCGTTCCTGCCTGGTCCTGCTGGCCCCCTGGCTGATCAGCGTGCTCGCGCAAAGCGCCGGGCGCGGCTACCTGCTGCTGCGCCATGCGGCGCCGGGGACCTATGACGCGCTGCCCCAGGACGTGCGGCGCAGCCTGACGACCGGGCTGCTGTTCGACATCAAGGTCGCCAGCATTGCCTGTGCGGCACTGCTGCTGCTGTCCATGGCGGCCGCCGCCAAACCCGGTTTGCAACAGCGCTGGCAACACTGTCTGCCGGGGCTGGGCGCGGTCATGGCGATGCTGTTCACGGCCATCACGATCGTCAGCGTCTTCTACTTCGCCACATTCTCGCGCTCGATCGACATTTTCGTGTTCGGTTTGGTCGACGACGACACCCACGCCATCCTGATGACCCTGTGGCACGGCTATCCCCTGGCGCAGGCCGGCCTGCTGCTGGCGGCGGTGCTGGCCGGCACCTGGTGGCTCGGCCGCCGCTGGCGCGGCCGGGTGCAGCGCATGCGGTTCAAGCGTCGCCCATTCGCGCCCAGCCTGGTCCGGTTCGTACTGATCATCGCCGTCACCGTGCTGGCCTGTAGAGGCTCGCTGGGCAGGTTTCCGCTCAACAAGGACGACACCAGCATTTCGTCGCTGCGCCTGCTCAACGATATTGCGCCCAACGGCATATCGGCCTTTTCCTGGGCCCTGTCGGATCGCGGCAACGACAAGCGCTTCGAACCCGTCACCGCGCGCGAAGGACGCCTGCTCTACGAGCGCTTCCTGGGCTGGCCGGACGACGGCCTGCGGCCCTTCATGGCCGCAACCGGCCCCAATCCGGCGGCCGCGGCGCAGCCGCCCCACGTGGTGCTGCAGGTCATGGAGAGCATGGGCGCGCATCTGAACGCCTATGACCGTCCCGGCCGCGACCTGCTCGGCGCGCTGCGGCCGCACTGGCGCCAGGACTGGGTATTCGAGCGCTTCGTGGCCGAAGGCAACGGCACCATCGAATCGTTGAGCCTGCTGCTGGTGCGCAGCCCGATTGCCGCCGTCGGCCAATCGTCGGCGGCGGATACGCCCTTCGCCAGCAATGCCTTCACGCCTTTTCTGCAACGCGGCTACCGGGTCGTCTTCGTCACGTCCGGCGCGGCCACCTGGCGCAACCTCGGGACCTTTGCCACCAAACTGGGCGCGCACGAATTCGTGGACCAGCAAACCCTCAGGGCGCGCTATCCCCAAGCACCGACCGGAACCTGGGGCGTGCCCGACGAGTACATGTTCCGCTACATCGAGGAGCGGCTGGCGCAAGGCACCGAGGATGGCCTGCCGCTATTCATCGTGGCCTTGTCCACCACCCACCATCCCCCGTTCATCGTGCCGGAAGGCGGCCAGCGGGGTGGTCTGCCCCTGGATGACGTGGCCAGCCTGCCGTATTTCAAAAGCTGGAATACGCTGGCCGCCGCTTTCGACACGCTGCGCTACGCCAACGACCAGTTGGGCGGCTTCCTGACGCGCCTGAAAGGCTCGGCCAACGCGTCACGCACCATCGTCGCGGTAACCGGCGACCACAACATCCTGGGCATCGACTATCAGGACCCGAAGGACGCGGCGCTGGCGCGCGCCGTGCCGTTCTATCTGTACGTGCCGCCGGCCTATCAAGCGCAGGCGCGTTACGACCCGGCGCGCGTGGGCAGCCACAAGGACATCCTGCCCACGCTGTATCACCTGAGCCTGCCGCAGACGCCCTACTTCCGCAGCGGTTGCAACCTGCTGGCCGCGCGGCCCGACCCGGCCTGGTGCTTCGGCTTCAACAACGGGCACGTGATGCTGACGGATGAAGGAGCGTTCCGGCCGGACAAGCCCGGCCGCATCTTGCCCTGGGCAGGTCCGTCGGGACTGGCGCTGGAGGCAGAACAGGACGCTACGGCCGAGCAATGGGCGGAGCAGGTACGGCTGAACGCCTATCCGCGGCTGCTGCACTGGCAGATCAACTACCAGGTGCAGGAGCTGGGCCGCACAGGCCAGGCGCGCTAGCCCATGGGAAGCCAAGGCTTCAATCGACGCGCACTTCCGGTTCGCCCGCGCGCATGTCGCCGATGACGGCCGCCTGGTCAAAACCGTGCTGGCGGAACAGGTCCAGCACCGCCTGCGCGGCATCCGGCGTACACGCCACCAGCAGGCCGCCCGCGGTTTGCGGGTCGGTCAGCAAGGCGCGCTCGGTGTCGCTCACGCCCTCGCCCAGACGCACGGACGCGCCATAGGAGGCCCAGTTGCGGCCGGATGCGCCGGTGATCACGCCGTCCGCGGCAAACGCCTGCACGCCGGGCAGCCAGGGCAGCGCATCGCGCCGCACATGCGCGGTCAGTTGCGCGCCGCGCGCCATCTCCAGCGTGTGTCCCAGCAGGCCGAAACCGGTCACATCGGTGATGGCGTGCACGCCTTCCATGGCGGCCAGCGCCGGACCCGGCCGGTTCAGGCGCGTGGTCTCGGTGATCATGGCGCGGTAGCCGGCGTCGTCCAGGCGGTTCTTCTTCAGCGCGGCCGACAGGATGCCCACGCCCAGCGCCTTGCCCAGGATCAGCACGTCGCCGGCGCGCGCATCGGCATTGCGCTTGATGCGGCCGGGATGCACCAGGCCCATCGCCGCCAGCCCGTAGATGGGTTCGACGGAATCGATGCTATGGCCGCCGGCCACGGGTATGCCAGCGTCCTTGCAGACCGCTTCGCCACCGCGCAGGATGTCGGCGATGACACTGTGCGGCAGCACGTTGATCGGCATGCCCACGATGGCCAACGCCATGATGGGCGTGCCGCCCATCGCATAGACGTCCGACAGCGCGTTGGTCGCGGCGATGCGGCCGAAATCGTAGGGATCATCGACGATGGGCATGAAGAAGTCGGTGGTGGCGATCAGCGCCTGCTCGTCGTTCAGCCGGTAGACCGCCGCGTCGTCGGCGGTCTCGGTGCCCACCAGCAGATCGGGATAGCTGACCGCCGGGCCGAAGCGCTTGAGCAGCTCGGACAGCACGCCGGGCGCGATCTTGCAGCCGCAGCCGCCCCCGTGCGAAAGCGAAGTCAATCGCGGCACTGCCGCGCTGGCAACATCCTGGGTGGTCATCTGAATCTCCATTGGTCAGTGGAAAAGGATAGCACCGCCCCCGGGATTGGCCCTATGATGATCCGGCAGCATGCAGCAACGGACGGCCGCCCGGCCCCGGGCGCACCGACAGCCAATCTTCACCGTGAGTGAGGGCTACATGGATCGCCGACATTTTCTCCGTTTCTCGGGCGCCCTGTGCGCCGCCAACGCGGCACTGCCCAGGGCGGCGCGCGCGGATCTCGCCCCCGTCAGCGCCGACTGGCGCGCCTTCGAACTGACCACCGACATTACCGTGCAGGACCCGGGCGCGCATGCGCGCATCTGGATTCCGGTTCCCTACGCCACGGACACCGCCTACCAGCGCGGCGCGCAAAGCAGCTGGCAGGTCAGCGGCGGCGGCAGCGCGCAGCTGACGCAGGCGCCCGGCTATGGCGTGCAGATGCTGGCCGTGCAATGGCCGGATGCGCAAGCGCCACGCAGGGTCACCGTCACCAGCCGCTTCCAGACCCGCAACCGGCGGGTGGACCTGAGCCAGCCTCCCGCTGCCGGCATCCCGCAGGAAAGCGCGGCGGCGCTGCGCGAATTCCTGCAGCCCACCGCGTTGCTGCCCACCGACGGCATCGTCAAGAGCACTGCCGACCAGATCACCCGCGGCCATCGCGGCGATCTGGCGCAGGCCCGCGCCATCTACGAATGGGTCGTCGAGAAGACCTGCAGGACCGCGTCCACCCGGGGCTGCGGCGTGGGCGACGTGCGATACATGCTCACGGCCAACGATCTGAACGGCAAATGCGCCGACATCAACTCCCTGTTCGTCGCGCTGGCCCGCGCCGCCGGCATACCCGCCCGCGACGCCTACGGCCTGCGCGTGGCGGACTCCGAGTTCGGCTACAAAAGCCTGGGCAAGGCGGGCGACGTCACCAAGGCGCAGCACTGCCGCGCCGAGTTCTATGCCGCCGGCTACGGCTGGGTGCCCGTGGACCCGGCCGACGTGCGCAAGGTCATGCTGGAAGAGCCTCCCGGCGAGCTGCCGCTGACCAACGCCAAGGTGCGCGCCGCGCGCGTCATGCTGTTCGGCGCCTGGGAGATGAACTGGGTGGCCTACAACCATGGCCACGACGTGGTCCTGCCCGGCGCCGCCCATGGCCCCGTGCCTTTCCTGATGTATCCCAACGGGGAAACCGCGGCCGGCCGGTTGGACAGCCTGGATCCCGACAGCTTCAGCTACAAGCTCATCGCCAAGCCGATTGCCATCTGAGTCCAACCCAGGGGACCCGCCATGATCAGCCGCCGCCTACTCCTGCAGTCCGGCCTGTCGCTGGCGGCCCTGCCCTGGTTTGTCCGGGCCGCCAGCGACGATGCGCTCAAGAAGGCCACCGGTCCGGACTGGGCTCCCTGGACCTCAGCCACCCCGCCCCTGGCCTTGCCCGACCTATCCGGCCGCGAGAAAAAGCTCTCCTCCTGGCGCGGCAATGTGCTCATCGTCAGTTTCTGGGCCACCTCGTGCGAGCCCTGCCGTGACGAAATCCCCATCATGTCCGCCATGGCCAAGCGCCATCGCGAGGAAGGCTTGCGCCTGGTGGCGGTGAACGTCGGCGATTCGGCGGCCAAGATCAGCACCTTCCTGGCGAAGTGGCCGGTCGCCGGCACCGTGCTGCATGACAGGAACAGCACGGTGTCGAAACAATGGGACGCGGTCGGGCTGCCCGCGAACTATCTGGTGGATCGCGGCGGATCCATCCGATATTGGCACCTGGGGCAACTGGACTGGAAATCGGACCGCGTGGGCGGCGTGGTGACGGGGCTGCTGCGGGCCTAGCCCGCGGGCGCCGCGAGAAGGATGGCGGAAGGCAGCAGGAGTCGAACCTACCTGGGAACGTCTGACGTCCCCAACTGGGTTTGAAGCCCAGCCGTGCCACCGGGCACGAATGCCTTCCATGGTGGCCGCTCATGATACCGGTTACTGCGTCAGGCGCGTGCTGCCGTAGGCGCTTTCCTGGCGCAGCACGTGCGCATCGCGCACCCGCCGGGTGTAGCCCACGCGGTCGAAGAACTCCAGGATCTGGATCGCGCGTTTCCTGCCCAGGCCGGTGGCGTCACGGAACGCTGCGGCGTTCAAGCCTGCCGGCTGCGCCGTCAGGCCTTGCGCCAGCGCCGCCAGCCCGGCCACCTGATCGCGGTGATAGAACAAGTCCTTCACCACCTGGGCCACTTCGCCGCGCCGCAAGAGCTTGCGCAGCAGCTGCCGCACGCGGTCCTCGGGCTCGCCCAGCGTACGGGCCAGGTCGCGCACCCAGGGTGGGTCGAAGGCGCCGGCCGCCAGCAGGGGCAGCAGGCGCTCGGCCAGCGCCGACTCGTCGGGCGCCAGGGTCGCGGTATGGCCGGGCAGATGCAGCCAGGGGCCGTTGCGCACGATGCGGCCGTCGCGCTGCAGATCGTCCAGCACCGCCAGCCACAGCGCATCCGGGCCGACGGGCATGGCCATGCGGCGCAGGCGCGAGCCGTCCGGCCCCGGCTCGTCGGGCGCGCCTTGGTGGAACGCCGCCAGCGCCTGCTCCACGCGGACGCGCATTGCGTCCCAATGGGCCGCAAGAATCAGGGTACGCGGCGCCTGCGGCGTGCGCGCCTCCAGCCATAGCGCGCCATGCGGCGCGGGGATTTCAGCCATGGGCCGACCGGTCAGTCGCTGCAAGGCGTCTTCGTCCAGGCCCAGCGCGGCATGCTCCAGCACCGGATGCAGGCCGGCGCCGTCCAGCATGGACGACATAGCCTGCAGCCACTGCATGCGCGCGGCGGAACGGCGCTTGCGGTCTGGCGCGTTCGGATCCAGTACCCGGCCGCCGCCCACCGTGCGCGTGGCCTGCGCGTTGCGCACGATATAACGGTCGCCCGGCATGACGCAGACCGGTTCGTCGAACACCAGCTGCACCCAGCCGGACTGCCCCGGCGCCAACGACTCCGCGCTTAGCGGCACCACATGCGCGACGTGGCGCGCCGCGCCGATGTGCACGTGCAGCGGCGCCCAGGCGCGCACCGGCGCATCGGCAGATGCCAGCAGCGTCAGCGCCACATCGACATGGCGCGACGGCAGGAAGCAGCGCGCATCCGCGATCCAGTCGCCGCGGGCAATGGCGTTCTTGTCCATGCCCGCGAGATTCAAGGCGCAGCGCTGGCCGGCCGCGCCGGTCTCGCTGGGCTGGTTCTGGGCGTGGATGCTGCGTACCCGCACGCGCGTGCCGGCGGGCATCAGCCGCAGATCGGCCGCTTCGTCGCCGGCGCGGGCCAGCCCGGCATGGGCCGTGCCCGTCACTACCGTGCCGTGGCCAGCGAGGGTGAACACGCGGTCGACAGCCAGTCGGAACAGGCCGGCGCCATCACGGCGGCGCATGGTCTGCGCCTGGGCGTCCAGGTGCGCTTTCAGTTCCGCCACGCCCGCATCGCCAGACTGCGACGCGCACACCGCGTACAACGGCGCGTCCTGCAGAAAGGTGCCAGCGGCAAGCTCCGCGATCTCGGCGCGCACCGCCTGCAGCCGCGCGGCGTCGGCTCGGTCGGTCTTGGTCAGCGCCACCGCGCCGCGCGCCACGCCCAGCAAGGCCAGGATGGCCAGGTGCTCGCGCGTCTGCGGCATGACGCCGTCGTCCGCCGCCACCACCAGCAGGCCGAAATCGATGCCGCTGGCGCCGGCCGCCATGGTGTGCACCAGCTTCTCGTGGCCAGGCACGTCGATGAAGCCCAGCACGTCGCCGTTGGGCAAGGGCGTGTAGGCGTAGCCCAGCTCGATCGAAATCCCGCGCGCTTTCTCTTCCTTGAGCCTGTCGGTGTCGACGCCGGTCAGCGCCCGCACCAGCGTGGTCTTGCCATGGTCGATATGGCCGGCGGTGCCGATGATCATGCCTGCTCCGCCAGATGCGCCAGCTGCGCGGCAAAGTCCGCTTCGTCGCGCGCTTCCAGGCAGCGCAGGTCCAGCCACAAGGCGTCGTCGGCGATGCGGCCGATCACGGGCACGGGCAGGCGGCGCAGCCGCGTCTCCAGCTTGTCCAGATGGCGTCCCGCGCGGCCGCTGCCGGTGTAGCGCACGGCCAAGCCGTAGCTGGGCAATTGATCCACCGGCAAGGCGCCGCTGCCGATCTGGCTGAACATGGGCACGGCTTCGACCGCGTACGGCTCGCCCGCCGCGTGCGCCAGAGCGCCGCGCAGACGTTCGGCCTGCGGCTGGATGTCGCGTTGCGGACGGGTCAGCAGGCGCAGCGTGGTCAGCCGCTGGGCCAGGAATTCCGGCGCGCGATACAGGCCCAGCACCGGCTCCAGCGCCGCCAGGGTCAGCTTGCTGACGCGCAAGGCGCGCTTCAGCGGGTTCTTCTTGATCTTGCGGATCAGATCCTTGCTGCCCACCAGCAAGCCAGCCTGCGGACCGCCCAGCAGCTTGTCGCCGCTGAAGGTGACCAGGTCGGCGCCGGCCGCGATGGTCTCGCGCACGGTGTCTTCCTTGGGCAGGCCGAATTGCGTCAGGTCAACCAGCGTGCCGCTGCCCAGGTCCACGGTGGCCGGCAGGCCGCGCGCATGCGCCAGGGCCGCCACTTCGGCCACGCTCACGCTTTTGGTGAAACCGGTGACCGCATAGTTGCTGCAATGCACCTTCATCAGCATCGCCGTGCGCGGGCCGATGGCATTTTCATAGTCGGCGGCGTGGGTGCGATTGGTGGTGCCGACTTCGACCAGCTTGGCGCCGGCGCGCTTCATGATGTCGGGGATGCGGAACGCGCCGCCGATCTCGACCAGTTCGCCGCGCGACACCACCACTTCGCGCCGGTCAGCCAGCGCGTTCAACATCAGCAGCACGGCCGCGGCGTTGTTGTTGACGACGGTGGCGGCCTCGGCCCCCGTCAGTTCGCATAGCAGGTCGTCGATCAGGTCGTCGCGGTCGCCGCGCCCGCCGGTGTCCAGATCGAATTCCAGATTGGCGGGAGTCGTGAGCGCGCGCAGCACCGAGGCCACCGCCTCGTCGGGCAGCAGCGCCCGGCCCAGATTGGTGTGCAGCACGGTGCCGGTCAGGTTGTACACCGCCCGCAACTTCGGCTCGGCGGCGCGGGCCAAGGCCGCGGCCACGCGCGACGCCACGGCATCGGCATCGAGTTCCTGGCGCGGCAGCCCGCCGGCCCGCGCGCGCTCGCGCATCGCGTCCAGGTCGCGGCGCAGGGCCGCCACCACCTGGGTCCTGCCATGCTGGTCCAGCGCGGCTTGCATGCCCGGCGCGTTCAGCAGCCGGTCCAGGGAAGGAATGTCGGAGACCGCGGCCGCGCCGCCATCGGGCGTATGCGCAGCCATGCTATTCCTCCGATCCGTGCCACAGCAGCGGATTGCCGCTGGCCCGCGAATAGCCGGCCTCGCCGACCAGCACGTCCAGCATCAGGCTGGCCAGGTCGTCGGCCACGGGCTCCACCTGCAGGTCCTTGTCCTGGTAGAAGATCTTGCGGTAGGTATGGCAGTGGTCGCAGGTTTCGGCCTTGATGGCGGGCGTGCGGCCTTCGATGGCCTGGTAGGCCACCGACTCCACGTCTTCGCAGTGCGAACACTTCACCCGCACCATGTGCCATTGGGTCGCGCACAGGCTGCAGCACAGGTAGCGGTAGCCTTCGAACTGCCCGCCCACGCGCACCACGCTGGCCACCGGCAGGCTGGCGCACACCGGACAGACGCCGAAGGGACTGGCCACCGGCAGCTGCTTTTCATCGAAACGGCTGGCCAGGTCGGTCCAATAGACCTGCAAGGCCGCCATCACGAAAGGCGCCGCGGCGCCGTCGACGCCCTGGTCCTGTTCGGACAGCACGGCCTCGGCCAAGTCCTCCAGCGACTCCGGGTTCTCGGCCAGCGCGCGGCGCAAGGTGGCGCAGACCTCGACGGCCTCAGCCGGCACGTCCTTGACGCCGGCCACGTGGTCTATCAGTTGGCCCAGTATGCCGCGCCACAGGGGATCGCGCGGCCAGCCCACCGCCTGCAGGGGCGGCATGCCATGCGCCTGCGCCAGCGAAATGCGTTCTTCGGACGCTTCGGGCGCTGCGCAATCCTGCAAGGCGCGGTGCTGGGCGTCGACCAGATGCGCCATCAGCAGCAGGTAGTCGGCTACCGGGCTGTCCGCCGCCAGCTGCCGCAACCGGGCCGCGCGCATGGCGAACACCGACCCGCGTTCCGGCAGGCTGACACGGGGGATGCGGTTGTGGTCTAGCGCTTCGATCTCGCCGCGCGGAAGAATTCGCTGCACTTGCGTCTCCAGATAAAAAACACGGCTGCCAGCCTTCAAGGAGAAGGATAGCAGCCGTTGGGCGGGTATGTGAGGGCCGGGAGAAGGCCCCATTTGCCGCAGAGCAAGCGGCACGCACGCAGTGCGCGTGCCGTGGGGGCCCTTCTTCCCTTTTTATTTTCTGATTTGTTCCCGGAACCAGGCTCGGTGATGCTTCCACGCCCAGCCCGCCGTGACATACCCGCGCAGCATCGCGGTCAAGGAACCCTTGACCCAGATCGCCGCGTAAATGTGCACGATGATGGCGCAGATCAGCACCAGTGCGCTGACGGCATGCAGCACCGAAGCGGCGCGGACGACCCAGATCGGGAAATAAAACGCGAAGTACTCGCGCCAGATCACGATGCCGCTGGCGAACAGGCCCAGCATGCACAGGATCAGCACATAGAACAGCAGCTTCTGGCCGGCATTGTACTTGCCGACTTCGGGCAGCTTTTCCTCGCGGTTCTCGACCACGTCGTTCAGTTGCCGCATCCACTGGCGGTCGGCCTTCGTCATGAGGTTGTGCCGCCACATGTGGCCGGCGAACACGACGAAGCAGGCGAACATCACCACCCCGATGAAGGGATGCAGGATGCGCGTCCAGGGGCCGCCTCCGAACAGGTTGGTCAGCCAGTACATGGACGGATGGAACAGCGCCAGCCCGGACAGCGCCAACAGGATGAACGTGAAAGCGATGATCCAGTGGTTGGTGCGTTCGCCCGGCGTATAGCGCTTGATCCGGCGGTAGTGGCGGTCTTCACTCATGGCGCACCTCCTCTTCGGCACGGCGTTCGTCTTCCTCGGACACCTCGTTGCGGCCAACGCGGGCGTAGTGGAAGAAGCCCGCCAGCGCGGTCAGGGCCATCACGGCCACGCCCACGGGTTTGGACAGGCCCTTCCATAGCGAAACCATAGGACTGATCTGCGGGTCCTTGGGCAGCCCGTGATACAGCCCCGGCTGGTCGGCGTGATGCAGCACATACATGACGTGGGTGCCGCCCACGCCCTGCGGGTCGTACAAGCCTGCCTTGTCGAAGCCGCGTGACTTGAGGTCGACGATCCGTTCCTCGGCGTGCTGCGTCATGTCTTCCTTGGTGCCGAAGACGATGGCGCCGGTGGGACAGGCCTTGACGCAGGCCGGTTCCTGGCCGACGGCCACGCGGTCGGAACACAGGGTGCACTTGTACGCCTTGTGGTCCTTCTTGGAGATGCGCGGCACGTTGAACGGACAGCCGGTGATGCAGTAGCCGCAGCCGATGCAGTTCTCTTCGTGGAAATCCACGATGCCGTTGGTGTACTGGATGATGGCGCCCGGCGAGGGACAGGCCTTCAGGCAGCCTGGGTCCTCGCAGTGCATGCAGCCGTCCTTGCGGATCAGCCATTCCAGGTCGCCTTGCGGATTCTCGTATTCGGAGAAGCGCATGACCGTCCAGGAATGCTCGGTCAGGTCGGCCGGATTGTCATAGACGCCCACGTTGGTGCCGATCTCGTCGCGCAGATCGTTCCATTCCATACAGGCGCTTTGGCAGGCTTTGCAGCCGATGCACTTGGAGACGTCGATCAGCTTGGCCACCGAGCCCGTGATGGGCTCGCGGATGCCGGGCGGCGGCGTGGTGGTGGCGGACCGCCGCTTGATGTCTAGGGATTGCATGGACATGACGGTCTCCTTAAGCCTTCTCGACCTGCACCAGGAACGACTTGAATTCCGGCGTCTGGGAATTCCCGTCGCCCACGAACGGCGTCAGGGTATTGGTGAGGAAGCCGGGTTTGGCCAGGCCCACGAAGCCCCAGTGGATGGGGATGCCTACGTGATGCACCGTCTTGCCCTCGACGGTCAGCGCACGCAGGCGCTTGGTGACCAGCGCGACCGCCTTGATGTAGCCGCGGTTGGACGACACCTTCACGCGCGAACCGTTGGCGATGCCCAATTCCTTGGCCAGCGCCTCGCCGATCTCCACGAACTGCTCCGGCTGGAGGATCGCGTTGATGCGGACGTGCTTGGTCCAGTAGTGGAAGTGCTCCGTCAGGCGGTAGGTCGTGGCCACGTAGGGGAACTTGTCCACCGTGCCCATCGCGGCCAGGTCGTCCTTGAAGACCCGCGCAGCCGGATTGCTGGTGACCCCCTTGGCCTTCGGATACAGCGGGTTGTAGCCCAGCGGCGTCTCGAAGGGTTCGTAGTGTTCGGGGAACGGCCCTTCGGCCATGCCCGCCCGCGCGAAGAAGCGCGCCACGCCCTCGGGATTCATGATGAACGGGCCCATGCCGCCGTCGGGGTTCTCGTCGCCCTTGAAGTCGGGGATGTCGGCGCCGGTCCAGAACTTGCCGTTCCACGAAACAAGGCTGCGGCGCGGGTCGAACGGCTTGCCCGTCAGGTCACAGGACGCGCGGTTGTACAGGACGCGGCGATTGGCCGGCCAGGCCCAGGCCCAGTTCAGGGTCTGGCCTATGCCGGTCGGATCGCTGTTGTCGCGCCGCGCCATCAGGTTGCCGCCGGGGCCCCAGGCGCCGGCGAAGATCCAACAGCCGCTGATGGTGGAACCATCGTCGCGCAACTCCGCAAAGCCGGCCAATTGCTCGCCGGCCTTGCGCATCACCTTGGACGGATCCTTGGGATCCGTCAGTTCCACTAGCGCCTTGCCCGTGTATTCCTTGGCCAACTCTTCCGCAGTGGGATTCTGCGGATTGGAATACGGCCAGGACAGGTTGACGATGGGGTCGGGATACTTGCCGCCTTCGTCCTGGTACATCTTGCGCAGGCGCGTGAACAGCAGCGCCATGATCTCGATGTCGCTCTTGGCCTCGCCCGGAGGTTCGGCGCCCTTCCAGTGCCATTGCAGCCAGCGGCCGGAGTTCACCAGCGTGCCGTCTTCCTCGGCAAAACAGGTGGTCGGCAGGCGGAAGACCTCGGTCTGGATCTTGGACGGATCCACATCGTTGGCTTCGCCCGCGTTGCGCCAGAACTCGGAGGTCTCGGTGACCAGCGGGTCCATGATGACCAGGAACTTCAGCTTGGCGAAGCCGGCATTCAGCTTGGCCTTGTTGGGCGCGGCGGCCAGGGGATTGAAGCCCTGGGCAAGGTAGCCGTTCATCTTGCCCTGGAACATGAGCTCGTAGACCTGCAGCATGTCGTAGAGCTTGTCCAGCTTGGGCAGGTAATCGAACGCCCAGTTGTTTTCGGCCGTGGCGGACTTGCCCCACCAGGCCTTCATCAGGCTCACGTGGAACTTGCTGTAGTTCTGCCAGTAGCTCAGCTGGTTGGGCCGCAGGGGCTTCTGCGTGCGCGACTCGATGTACTTGCCGTAGTCCTGTTCGGGCTCGTTGGGCAAGGTCATGTAGCCGGGCAGCAGGTTCGACATCAGGCCCAGGTCGGTCAGGCCCTGGATGTTCGAGTGCCCGCGCAGCGCATTCATGCCGCCGCCGGCGATGCCGATGTTGCCCAGCAGCAGCTGCACCATGGCGCCGGTGCGGATGATCTGCGAACCGATGGAATGCTGCGTCCAGCCCAGCGCGTAGAGGATGGTCGCGGCGCGGTTGGTGGTGGCGGTGGAAGCCAGCATCTCGCACACCTTCAGGAACTTGTCCTTGGGCGTGCCGCAGACGCGCTCGACCATGTCCTCGGTGTAGCGCGAATAGTGCTTCTTCAGCAGTTGGTAGACGCTGCGCGGGTGCGCCAGCGTCGGATCGGTCTTGACGTAGCCGTCGTCGCCGCGCTCGTAGTCCCAGCTGGCCTTGTTGTAGGTGCGCTTCTCGGCGTCGTAGCCGGAATACAGGCCTGCGTCGAACGCGAAGTCTTCGCGCACGATGAAGGAAAAGTCCGTGTAGTTGCGCACGTACTCGTGCTGGATCTTGTCCTTATCCAGCAGATACTTGATGACGCCGCCCAGGAAAATGATGTCGGTGCCGGTGCGTATGGGCGCGTAGAAGTCCGCCACGGATGCCGAGCGCGTGAAGCGCGGATCCACGACGATCAGCTTCGCCTTGTTATGGGCTTTTGCTTCCGTGACCCATTTGAACCCGCAAGGGTGGGCCTCGGCGGCATTGCCGCCCATGATCAGTACTACGTCCGCGTTCTTGATGTCGACCCAATGGTTCGTCATCGCTCCACGGCCAAACGTCGGGGCAAGACCTGCCACCGTCGGGCCATGTCAGACACGGGCTTGGTTGTCGAATGCCAGTATCCCCATGCTGCGCACGGTCTTGTGCGTGATGTAGCCGACCTCGTTGCTGCTTGCCGAGGCCGCCAGCATGCCGGTGGTCAGCCACCGGTTGACAGTTTTGCCATCCGCGGTCTTCTCGACGAAGTTCGCGTCGCGGTCGGCCTTCATGAGCTTGGTGATGCGGGTCAGGGCGTCGTCCCACGACATCCGTACCCACTTGTCCGAACCTGGCGCCCGGTATTCCGGGTACTTCAGTCGGTTGGGGCTATGGATGAAGTCGATCAGGGCAGCGCCCTTCGGACAGAGCGTGCCGCGGTTGACGGGGTGGTCTGGGTCGCCTTCGATGTGCATGATGCTGGCACGGGCGTTCTTGGAGCCGTCGCCCAAGCCGTACATCAGCAGTCCACAGGCGACCGAACAGTAGGGACAGGTGTTGCGCGTTTCAGTCATGCGCGCAAGCTTGTACTGGCGGACTTCGGCCATGGCCGTGCCGGGGGCAGCCCCCAGCAAAGCCAGGCTGGAGCCTGCCAGCGTCGCACCGGTCACCTTGAAGAACTGGCGGCGATTCATGTTGACCATGAAACACTCCTCTCCTGGTGAATGAAGAAAGCCTTAAGGCCGCCGAAGCGAAAAGGCCCTACGACTTCCAAGGACATTTTCCCGAGTATAGGCCTTGCGCGACGGCCGCGCCATGAGATCAGTCCTAAGACTGGCCCGTCCTTATGTCTGAGATTTGGATGCCAAATCGGGTTTTTTCGCAGATTTTGGATGATCCCGCGACTGCTACCATTCCCGGCTGCCTGGACTGGCCGGCAGGCTCCCGCTGCGGGGGCGCCGCGCCGGCCTGCTCTCCCCCTTATCTCCCCGCATGTCCGTAGGAGCGCCGATGCGCCGCCTTGTTGCCCTGGCCCTGTCTTTCGCCGCTGTCGCCGCGCTGGCGCCGGCCGCGCCCGTCGTGGCGGCGCCCTCCGCCCCGACCCCGGCCGCCGCCGCCACCGAAGCAGCCCACCAGGCGGCGATGGAAGGCTATCTCTACTTCTATCCGCTGGTCACGATGGACCTGACCCGCCGCCAGTTCACCCATCCGTCGCGCGGCGCCGAGGGCGCCCCGGCCAATACCTTCCGGCACGGGCGCGCGCTGCCGCAGCCCGGCGCCGCAACGCCCTGGGCCAATCCCGACATGCTGCGCAGCGCCGCCTGGCTGGACCTGACTTCCGGGCCGGTGGTGCTGTCAGTGCCGGATACCCAGGGCCGGCTCTACACGCTGACGCTGCTGGACATGTGGACCGACGTGTTCGCCACGCTGGGCAAGCGCAGCACCGGCACGGCCAAGGGCAATACCGTGATCGTGCCCCCGGACTGGAACGGCGTGCTGCCCTCTGGCATGGCGCGCATCGACGCGCCTACCGCCCATATCTGGGCCAAGAACCTGATCCAGACGGGCGGGCCAGCGGACTACCCCGCAGTCCACGGCTTGCAGGACGGCTTCGTGCTGACGCCGCTGGCGCAATGGAATTTGCCCGCGCAGGCGCAGCGGGTGAAATCCGATCCTTCCCTGAATCTGCGGATCCCCGTGCGCGAGCAGGTTGAATCCATGCCGACCGACGCCTACTTCGAGTACGCGGCCGAGCTGCTGCGCAAGAATCCGCCGCATCCCACCGACCAGCCAATGCTGGCCAAGCTGCGCGGTGCGGGTCTCATCGCCGGCCGGCCGTTCGACTTCGCTCAACTCGGCCACCCCGCCAAACAAGGCATGCGCCGCGGCCTGCGAACGGCGCGCGAGCGGATGACGGCCGCTGCCGGCGGCACGGTGCGCAGCGTGAACGGCTGGCACCAGGAAACCGCCAACCTCGGCGTCTACGGCAATTCCTATCTGCGGCGCGCCCTGACGGCGCAAGCGCAGCCGGGCGCGGGCCTGCCCGAAGACCTGAGCGTGCTGCTGCTGGCCGCCGACAGCCAGGGCGCGCCGCTGGATGGCGCGCACGGCTACACGCTGCATTTCGAGAGCGGCCAGTTGCCGCCCGCCGCGGCGCTCTGGTCGCTGGCGGCCTACGATGCGCAAGGCATGCCGTTTGCCAATCCGCTGAGCCGCTACGCGCTGGGCGACCGCGATCCCCTGCGCTACAACGCCGACGGTTCGCTGGACCTGCGCATCAGCCACGCGCCCCCCGCGCCCGAGGAGCAATCCAACTGGCTGCCCCTGCCCGCCGCCGGGCCGGCAAGCCTGCTGCTGCGCGTCTATGCGCCCGAGCCGGCGCTGCTGGATGGATTGTGGACGCCGCCCGCCCTGCTGCGTGACGTGCCGCCCGAAGAATCGGTGGAAGCGCCTGCGGAAAACACTGAAAAGACCCAGCCATGACCGTCGCCTGCCGCTACCATAGGTGTTTTATTCAAGATTGAACGACCGCCATGGACGAAGCCTTTAGCCACCAACTGTCGATGACCATCCTGATGACGCCGGACATGGCGAATTTCTCGGGAAATGTGCACGGCGGAACCATCCTCAAGTACCTGGACCAGGTGGCCTACGCCTGTGCCAGCCGGTACGCCGGCCAATATGTGGTGACCCTGTCCGTGGACCAGGTGGTGTTCCGCGAACCCATCCACGTGGGCGAACTGGTGACCTTCCTGGCAGCCGTGAACTACACCGGCCGCACCTCGATGGAAATCGGCATCAAGGTCGTCACCGAGGACATCCGCAAGAAGCTGGTGCGCCACACCAACAGCTGTTACTTCACGATGGTGGCGGTGGATGAGCAGGGCGCGCCGACCGCGGTGCCGCCCCTGGAACCGCGCAACCTGGAAGAAAAGCAACGCATGGAAGCCGCGCGCCTGCGCCGCGAACTGCGCCAGGAAATGGAACGCCGGCACGGCGAGATCAAGCGGGAGACCACGCACGACGGTCAGCCCTGAAACGGGCTTCCAGACCGATCCTCCCAAATAAAAACGAGCCCTACCGGGCTCGTTTTTATTTGCGCGTTTCCAACCGGGAAAGCGCGTGGGGCAGTTCTCAGGCGCGTTCCGCGGAAGCCGGCGGCGCCGGTGGCGCGGCGGCAGGCTCGCGGTCGCGGCCGACCATGCGCTTCAAGCCCAGCCACTGCTGCGACCAGAAGCTGCGGCCGTAATCGCGCCCGCCCAGTTCCGCCTGCTGGTCATGGATGCCGGTAGGGCCGTAGCCCACGCCGAAGCGGGCGGTGCGGAACAGCACGTCCCAGATGGGGAACAGCGCGCCGAAGTTGTAGCCGCCCATCGGCCCTGGCGAAGACGCGTCGTAGGCGATGGAGTGGTGATGGCGGTGAAAGCGCGGGCTGACCAGCAGGCGCTCGCCGATGGCGCCGAAATGCATGCGCAGATTGGCGTGCGAGAAACTCTGCGCCAGCTGGGTGATGGCCACCACCATGACGAACTGCGCGGGCGGCACGCCCACCAGCTGCGACACGAATACCACCAGCACGTCGCGCAGCATGTCGTCCAGCAGATGGTTGCGGTCGTCGCTCCAGATCGTCATCTGGCGCTGGCTATGGTGCACAGCATGCAATGCCCAGAGCCAACCGAAACGATGCTGGGCGCGATGGTAGAAGTAGTCCACCGCGTCGAACAGCAGCAGGTAGATGATCAGGCTGACCCAGGCCTTGTCCGTGACGCCGGGCCAGTACTGGTCCAGCTGGAAGGCCGCGAAGCCCCAGACGTGCAACTGGCCGAACACGCTGTCCCACAGCGGGTCCACGGTGAAGAACAGCAGCAGGCGGAACGCGCCCAGGCGGTGGATCAGCGTGTACAGCACGTCGATGCCGATCTGGCGGCGGTCGGTCACGGCCTCCACGGGGCGCAGGCGCTGCAAGGGGCCGAATATCAGCACCAGCACCGCGATCTGCAGCAGGCCGACCAGCAGCCACATGGTGGCGTCGTAGCCGTCTTCGATGAAGTTGCTCATGCCCAGGTGGAACAGCGCGGGCTGAATCGCCGTTTCGAAGAGCCATTGCTGGCACTCTCCGAAGAATTGACTAAGCGTATCCATGATCAATGATGAGTAGCGATCCAGTCGCGGTAGGACGGGTGCGCGTCCAAGGTAGCAAAACAATAGCCCTTGCGCTGCAAACCGACAATCAGCGGCTCCAGCACGGCCGGCGCCCAGGGGTCCTGGCGCGACCAGATGCCCAGGTGGGCCAGCAGGATGTCGCCGGGCTTGATGGTGCGCAGGGCCTGATCCAGCAGGCGGGCGTTGGGATACTTGTCGCTGGGCAGTTCATCGCCCAGGAAGCCGGCGGGCGCCCAGCCCACATGCTCGAAGCCGCAGGCCTTGGCCGCCTTCAGCAGCGCGGGCGAGGTCTTGCCGCCGGGCGCACGGTAGATCGGCAGCATGTTCTTGCCCGTCATCTGGTGGAAACGGGTGACGGACCGCTTGATCTCGGCGCAATACTGCTCGGGCGTCCATTCGGCGCGCTTGCCCGCGTCCGGACCGGCGCTGGGCTTGACGCGGAACTTGCCGCCGGGCAGGTCGGCCTGCCAATAGACGTGATCGTAGGTGTGCGAACCGAAGACATGGCCTTCGGCCGCGCGCGCCTTCCACCACGGCGCCCACACGTCATCCAGACTGGAGCCGTCGGTCAGCGTGCGCTCGTTGGCCAGGAAGAAGGTGACCTTGACGTTGTGGCGGGCCAGCACGTCGGCGATCAGCGGGGCCACGCCCATGTGGCCGGTATCGAAAGTCAGGTAGACCGGCTTGTCGCAGGTGGCAGGCGCGGCCGTTCCCAGGGCGGGAAAGGCCAGCGCGAGCATCACGGCCACAGCCACATGCCGTTTTGCCGGCAAGCGCTGCCCCTTGGGGGGCAGCAAGCCCGCGCAAGCGGGCGCGGCGTGGGGGCTCTTACCTCGTCGGAGCATGGTTCAAGGTCCAGACGCCGTGAGGCGACTTGCCCACCGGCACCTGATTGACGACCTTCTTCTGCTCAAGGTCCACCACCGTGAGCTTGCGTGCCCAGCGCGAGGTGACCAGCAGGGTCTTGCCGTCGGCCAGCACGTCCATGCAGTCCGGGCCGCCCGGCACCGGGAAGGTGTCGGTGACGGCCAACGTCTGCAGGTCGATGCGGCTGATGGAATTGGCGGTGCGGTTGCTGACGAACAGATGGCGGTGGTCGCCCTGCGCGCGGAAGGCGTGGGCGCCCGCGGCGGTCTTGATGCGCGTCACCAGCTTGGCCGGGCCGTTGCTGACATCGTAGGCCTCGACGTAGGAGTCGCCGGTCAGCGCCACCAGCAGGGTCTTCTGATCAGGCGTCAGGAACACGTCGGCCGGCGTCTTGCCCACCGACACCGTCCACTTCGGCGTCTGCGTGGCCAGGTCGATGGCGATGAGCTGATCGCTGTCCTGCAGCGTCACGTAGGCCGTGGTGCTGTTCTTGTCGATCATGATGTGGCTGGGCGTCTTGCCGGCCTGGATGCGCTTGACCAGCTTGAGGTCGAAGCCCTTTTCCAGCGGATGCCAGGAATAGATGTCGATGTGGTCCAGGCGGTTGGCGGCGGTCACGAACCACTTCATGTCCGGCGAAAACTGCAGCTGGTAGGGATCGACGATGCCGGTCAGCGTGCGCTGCACTTCACCGGTCTTGGGATCCATCAGCGTGATCGAATCGCTGGTGGCGTTGGCCACCATGAGCGACTTTTCGTCGGGGGTCAGGTACAGGTGATGCGGCTCTTTGCCCGTGGGCACGCGCCGCAATTCCTTGTAGGTGGCCGGATCAACGATGCTGACGTTGGCGTCCAGGGAGTTCAGGACGAAAATCGGGGCCGAGGCCGCCGCGGCGCTCAGCGCCATCCCTACGCCGAACAGGGCGTAGCGGACAAAATGCATGGGATTCAATTTCTAGGTCCGGCAAAGGGGTATCGGGCAGGGTCCCGGTGCTCGCCATTTTAGGCACAGCGCGCTGACAAAAGGGCGTCGCGCCACGCGATGCGGACAAACGGACACGCCTGTTGCGACCCAGCAACAGGCGTGCGCGGATTACTCCCCGAAAGCCGGAAAAATCATTTGGTGCCAACGGGTTGCGCGTCGGCGTCGGTCCAGGTTCCGGCACTGATATCGCGTTCCCGCAAGGCGGCGGCGCGCGCCGCGGACGCGGGTCCCAGGTCGGACTCCAGTACGCGCCCGTCGGGACCGATGACAAAGGTGTCGATGCCGGTCTGCCCGTAGCGGGCCGGCCAGGCGACGATGCGGTACGAACTGCCGTCGGCGCCCGGCATCACCTTGTACCGATAGCCGTAATAGGCGTCGTCCAGCGGCACCTCCGGCCCCATGCTGAGCGCGTCCAAGCCGTAGGCCTGCTGAGGCGCGCCAGGCACTTCGGGCCAGTACAGGCCGTCGCGTTGTCCCGGACGGCTGACCAGGCGGCTCGCATAGCGCCCTTGGCCCACGCTGTCCTTGTAACGGCCCTGGGCCGCCTGCAACTCCCGCAGCGTCGCGATGGCGGTCAGTTCGTTGCGACCGATGGCGCGGCGGCGGATTTCCGCCGTGCCGGCTGCCGGGTCGAAACGCCAGCCCTGCCCGGCACGCACAATGGGTACGGGCAGAGTCCAGCCCGAATCCCCGACCGCCAGCCAGGAACGGCCGCCGTCGGCCACGATTTCGTGCTTGCGCGACCAGGCCGCCAGGAAACGGTAGATATCGTCCTGCGCCACGCCACCCGGCACGATCTTCCGGTGATTCGGCCCCAGCACCTTGGCCAGTCCGTCCAGGTCGCTGGTGGCCATGGCGTCGACGAAGGCGTCGGCGGCGGCCTGCGGGCTCGGATACAGGCTTTGCGCGGCGACGGGGGCCGCGAGGCCCAGCGTCAGCAGCGACGCGGCGCCCAGCGCGCGCAAACGAGCAATGGTCATGAGAGTTCCCTTGTCCATGGTGCTTATCTCCGGCCGCCGAAATGTCCGCCACCGCCACCGCCGCGTCCGCCGCCGGCGTGGCCGCCCCCGCGCGCGCCGCCTCCGCCGCCGCGGTTCATCTCGCTGCGGCTGTGCTGCTGCCGCATCTGATCGCCGTTGCCGGCGCCGCTCAGCGCATTGGCGCTATTGGAAGCACGGCCCCTGTCGCGCGCGGCCGCTTCGTCCGCGCGCTGGCGCTGGGACGCGGCCTGGCGGTCCTGCGTCGACACGCTGGAGGAAGGCCGGTTGTGCTGCGCTTGTCCGCCGCCCTGGGTCCGGTCGCGGGCGCCCTGCGCGCCCTGTCCGCCTTGCGCGGCTCGCTGGCCTTGCCCTTGTCCTTGCCCGCGGCCGGCTGCGGCATCGCCCCTGCCGGCGGCGCCTTGGCCACGTCCCGCGGACGGTCCGGAATGGCCGGCAATGGATTGCCCGGTGCGCCCCTCGAACGACTGCGCCGCGCGGTCACGGGCGGCATCGCGGGAACTGGCGGCCGGCGCCGCGCCCGGCGTACGGCCGCCCTGGCCCTGCGCCCGGCTCTGCACGCCGGCCTGGCGCTGGCTATCGAAACGCTGCCGGCTGGCCTGGTCCGCATACGGGGTATTGCCGCGGTTGGCGGGATTGTGCTGCCAGTTGGTCCTGTTGTTGTTGATGTTGGTCCGGTCGATGCGCTGGTTGACGTTGATGTTGTTGTAGCGGTTGACGTCGATATCGACGTCGTTGTGCCCCCAGTCGAACCCGCCCCACATGGAGTTGACCGCGGCCACGCCCAAGCCGAAGCCTATGCCGGCCACCAGCGAGGTGGCGAACACTGAGCCCGGAGGCGGCGGATAGTAGTAAGGCGGATAGGAAGGATAGGCCCAGGCGCCGTAGACCACCGTCGGGTTGTAGCTGGGCACATACACCACCTGCGGATCGGCCGGCTCGATCACCACCACCGTCTTGTCGTTGGTGGTGTTGGAGGTGACCTTCTGCTGCGGCGTGCTCTTCAGGTTGCCGGCCTTCTGCGCCTGGACTCGCAGCCGCTGGACCGAGTCCATGACAGCGTCGGGTTGCGCCAGGAAGGCGTCGCCCACGGACTTCACCCAGTCCGGCTGGCGGCCCATCATGTCCATGACCGAAGGAAATGCCACCAGGGATTTGACGCTGGGATCCCAGGCCTCGCCTTCGACAGCCTTGACGGCCTTGTCGCCGGATTCCGAGGTGTGCGCGGCCGACCACTTGGCGGCCGCCGCGACATCGTCGGGGTAGGTCGCCCCCATGAGGATTTGCGAGAGCAGCGAATCCGGATACAGCGCCACGGGCGCCATCAGCTGATCCAGTTGCGCGTTGTCCAGCTTGGTCTGCGCCGTGGCGGGGAAGCAGGCAACCAGCCCCAGGCATAACCAGCCGATGAACCATTGTTGCAGTCGACGCATTTTCCGTTCTCCGTGAATCGCAAAGCATGCTGCCACAAGCCAGGAGGAAACTGCCGGATATCGCGCTGACAATATATGCCTAACGCCGACGCAGGGGAAGCGCCGGCGCGGATCTGTTCCGGTTCACAGTTTGGCGACGGAAACCTCGGTCGCCTTGACGAAGGCCAGCACCTCGGTGCCGACCTGCAAGTCCAGTTCCTTGACCGACCGGGTGGTGATGACCGAGGTCACGATGCCGGCCGGCGTATCCACGTCCACCTCGGACACCACCGGGCCCAGAATGATTTCCTTGATCTTGCCGCGGAACTGGTTGCGGGCGTTGATGGATTGAATGCTCATGGGTGTTGCTCCTGGTGTATGGGGCGGCGCCATGCCGCCCCTGCGTGAATCACGGGGTGCGGCCTCAGACCGCGAGCCGCAGATGCCGGATCTGGATGACGGGCGCCAGCGGCCGATCGGCGTCTGGCGTGTCTTGCTGGCGCAGCGCGGCGCGCAGCACGCGGGCCTCCAGCGCGGCGAACGCGGCCGAACCGCGCCCGCGTGGATGCGCGAGGCCGACACGCTCGTCCAGCACCAAGCCGCCTTCGTCCAGCACCAGGATGCGATCCGCCAGCGCCACGGCCTCGGCCACGTCGTGGGTCGCCAGCACGGCGGTAAAGCCCTGCTGGCGCCAGAGGTCCGCCAGCAGCCGCTGCGCCTCGATGCGGCTCAGCGCGTCCAGTCCCTCGAAAGGCTCGTCCAGCAACAGCAGGCCGGGGTGGCGCGCCAAGGCCCGGGCCAGCGCCACGCGCTGACGCCGCGCCTCGGACAGCTGCGCGGGCCAGTCGCCGCCGTGGCCGTCCAGACCCACCTGCCGCAACGCATCTGCCGCCTGCGCGGTGCCGGGCAGGCCCAGGACCACGTTGTGCAGCACGGTCTTCCAGGGCAGCAGGCGCGCGTCCGGCAGCAGGAGGCGCACACGGCTGTCGGGCGCCCAGTTGGGAAAGTTGTCGAACAGCAGCGGCGAGCGGCCCGGCTCTCCGCCCTGCTCGCCGCTGGGCGCAAGCTGGCCAGCCAGCAACTGCAGCAAGGTGCTTTTACCGCTGCCGGCGCGCCCGACCACCGCCACGAACTCGCCGGCCGCAATCTCCAGGTCCAGCGCCTGCAGTGCAATGCGGTCGCCATAGCGCTTGGCGAGCTTGCGCAAGGTCACGCGCAGCGCAGCTTGCGGTGCAGGCTCGGGCGCTTCGTCCGGCTCCGTCCGCTCGCGCACGTCCAGGTGCTGCAACAGTTCAAACTCATTGGGATTGATGAACATCATCGCGGCCTCCAGCGCAGCAGCCAGCGCTCGAGCGCGCTTACCAGCGCCCCCGAGCCCAGGCTGAGGCCCGCGTACAGCGCGATCCCCAGCAACAGCGTCGCCGCGCCCGGAGGAACGCTGTCCAACAGCGGCAGCCTGCCCGGGCCCGCCGGCGTCGCGTAGAGTTCCAGCGCTATCAAGGTCAGCCATAAAAGTCCCAGCCCCTGCCGCAGGCCCGTCAGGATGAACGGCAACGCGCCCGGCAGCAGCACATGCCGATAAAGAGACCAGCCGTCCAAATCGTGCGAACGGCCGGCCGCGACCAGCGCCGGGTCCACCGCGCGTATGCCGCGCACCGTCTGGTATAGAAGCGGCGCAAGCAGGCTCAGCGGCGGCAGAATCTGCCAGGCCGTCTCGCCGCTTCCCAGCCACAGCGCCGCCAGCAGCGCGGGCGCGAGCCAGCGCAGGATCGCCGTGTCGGGATGGGCCTGGGCGTGGCGCATGGGTCACACGCTGAAGCCGCCCGCAAGCGCGAGCCGGCCCAGGTCGTAGGATTGATTGAGAAAAGCGCCGCGCGGCAGCACCTGTTCGGACAGGCGCTCCACCGAATCCTCCAGCCGCCGCCGCGCCTCGGCATCGATCTCGCCCACGCCGAATTCATCCACGCGGACCTGCGCATCGGTGGCATAGACGCCCGCCAGGATGTGGCGCGCGCCCAGCGCGGACAGCACGGGCTTCAGGCCATATTCCAGCGCCAGCAGATGCGCGGGGCTGCCGCCCGTGGCGATGGGCAGCACTACCTTGCCCGCCAGGGCCTTGGGATCCAGCAAATCGAGCACCGCCTTCAAGCCGCCGGAAAACGAAGCCTGATAGACCGGCGTGGAAATCAGCACCGCATCCGCCGCAGCTACCCGCGCGCGCAGCGTATTGGCCGCGGCGCTGGCGTAGTTGCCTTCTATCAGTTCTTCGGCCGGGATGTCGCGCAAGCCCAGCTCGCCGACGCCCAGGCCCCGCGACTGCAGGATCCCGGCAGCGTGCCGCAGCAGCACCGAGGAACGGGAGCGTTGCGACGGACTGCCCGCTATGGCAAGTACGCGGGCATAAGCCTGGCGGCGTGGCGATGACATGGAAGTTCGTTTCCGGAAGTAGGTTCAAGGCGTCGAACCGATTCTGTCATCGCCGCGCGGCGCGGAAAAATACTTAGTCGATATGAGGTTATGTTGCAGCCCGGGTTCGGCTTCTTTTGGAAATATGCGAGTCGGGCCGCCCGCGAACCTCGTCCGTATGCAGGACTGGATTGCGCCTGGCGGCGAGCCTATACTGGATTGGCGAGTTGCTCCCTATTCCTTTCCCTAAAGGAGAGGCAACATGTATAAGCACCTGCTCGTCGCCGTGGACGGCTCCCTGCTGTCCGAATCGGCTTTCAAGCGCGCTCTTGTTTTCGCCAAGGAAATGGGAGCCACCATCACGCTCATCCGCGCCATCCCGGAGGACCATCTGCTGGTCTACCAGGCCGAAATGCTGGGCACCACGCAGGCGCAGCATACCGACCAGGCGCGCAAGAACGCGCAAACCTACCTGGACAACCTGGAAATGGAAGCGCGCCACGCGCTGGTGCCATGCAACGCCGTGGTCACGGTCAACGACCACCCCCACGAGGCCATCGTCGAAGCGGCGCAGAACCAGGGCTGCGACCTGATCATCATGGGTTCGCACGGCCGCCATGGCATGACGGGCTTCTTGCTGGGCAGCGAAACCCAGCGCGTGCTGGCGCGCACGCGCCTGCCGGTGCTGGTGTACCGCTAAATAGGCATGCGTGGCCGCTCAGGCGGCGGCCAGCGCGTGCTGAAAGGTGAAACTGTCGGAATACATGTGGTCCAGGCTGGCGCCGCGCGCTGCCAGGAGGCTCTTGGCTTCGCGGATCATTTCCGGCGCGCCGCACAGGTAGAAAGCGTGCTCGGACAGATCCTGGTGGTCCTCCAGGACTGCCTGCTGCACGTGGCCGCGGCGACCCAGCCAGTCCGCATCCGCGCGCGACAGTACCGGCACGAAGTTGAACTCGTACAGTCTTCCCGCCCAGCTTTCGATCACCTCGCGCAGATAAAGGTCGGCCTCGGTGCGCATGCCCCAGTAAAGCGTGACGGGCGGGCAGTCTTCGTTGTCCAGCAGCGACTCCAGAATGGCCTTGATGGGCGCGATGCCCGTGCCGGTGGCCATCATGATGAGCGGCCGCCAGTCTTCCTCGTGATAGCTGAACACGCCCAGCGGCGCTTCGATCTCCACGCCGGCGCCGGCCTGCGCCTGGCCCAGCCACTGGTCGGTGTAGCGCCCGCCGGGGATGCGGCGCACGTGGAAATCCACCAGGCCGCCGGCGGGCGCCGAGGCCATGGAAAAGCTGCGCGTCTCGCCGTCGGGCAGCACCACGTTCATGTACTGGCCCGGCACATAGTCCATGCCCTCTTGCGGCAGCGCCAAGGTCAGGTGGATGACGTCGTCGCAGAACTTTTCGATGCAGTGGATGGTGGCCGGCAGGCGGCGCGGTTCCGGAAACGACTGCCGGCTGCTGGCCACGCTGATGCAAAGATCGCCCAGGGGCCGGGCCTGGCAGGCCAGCGCATAGCCTTCGGCTGCCTCTTCCGGCGTCAGGGCCATGGGGAACTCTTCGTAGTCCACGGCGCCGGACTCCAGTTTGATGCGGCAGGTGCCGCAGCCGCCGAAGGTGCACTCGTGCGGCAGCTTCACCGCCGAGCGTTCGGCGGCCTGCAGCACGGATTCGCCTTCTTCGACCTGGAACGACTCGTCGGTTTGCAGGATATGCACGCGGTATGCCATGGCCGGCCTCGCTTATTTCTTGATGTCCGCCTCGACCAGCACCTTCATGCCGCGCGGCTCCAGCAGCGTCGCCAGGGCCGCCAAGGCGGCCAGGCCGGCCTTGGTGTCCTGTTCGCCGTTGCCGCCGCTCAGGCCCACGCCGCCGATCACCTCGTTGTTCACCACGATGGGAAAGCCGCCGACGAATACGGCGAATTTGCCGTCGAAGCTCCACTGGATGCCGAAGGCTTCGTTGCCGGGCAGCGCCGGACCATTGGGCGGGGTGTTGAACAAGTGCGTGGAACGCTTGTGCCCGGCCGCCGTGAAGGCCTTGTTCCAGGCGATTTGCGGGCCGGTGATGCGGGCGCCGTCCATGCGCTCCAGCGCAATGGGATAGCCGCCGTCGTCGACGATGCAGATCGTCTCCAACACGCCGATCTCTTCCGATTTGGCGATGGCCGCGCGCACCATCACGCGCGCTTCTTCAAGTTCCAGACGATAGACCTGCTTCATGGGGATGACCTCCTCTGCTTGCGTTTAGGAACCGCGGCCTCAGCCGGCGCGGTAGACAGTCTTGATCTGCGTGTAAAACTCCAGCCCCACGCGTCCCGATTCGCGGAACGTGGAGGTGCTGGAATGCTTCAGCCCGCCGAACGGCGCGTTGATCAGGTTGCCGGTGGTGGTCCGGTTGATCTTGACCGTGCCGGCCTGGATGTCGCGGGCGAACCGGTGCGCGTAGCGCGCATCGGTGGTGGCGATGGCGGCCGACAGGCCATATTCGGTGTCGTTGGCTTTGGCAATGGCGTCCTCGTAGCCGTCCACCTCGATCAGCGCGATCACGGGCCCGAAGATCTCTTCCCGGGCGATGCGCATCTGCTGCGTAACGTCGGTGAACAACGCCGGCGACACGTAATACCCGCGCTCGAACCCGGCGCCCGTCAGGCGCTCGCCGCCGTACAGATGGGTGGCTTCCTGCTTGCCGACGGCCACATAGCCCAGCACGTTGTCCAGCTGCTTGGCGGTGGCCAGCGGCCCCAGGTCGAAGTTGCCGTCCAGGCCGTTGCCTATGGTCAGCGCCTTGATGCGGGCCAGCAGCTTGTCGGTGTAGGCCTGGCGCACGCGCTTGTCGACCAGCACCCGGCTGGTGCCGGTGCAGGCCTGGCCGCTCAGCGAGAATCCGCCCTTCACCGCCAGGTCCACGGCACGGTCCAGGTCGGCGTCCGCCAGCACGATCAGCGGATTCTTGCCGCCCAGCTCCATCTGCGTGCGGGTGGTCAGCCCAGCGGTCCGGTGGATCTGTTCGCCCGCGGCGGTGGAGCCGGTAAAGGAAATCGCCCGCACCGCGCGCGCGCCCGTAATGGCCTCGCCCACCGCGCCGGCCGGGCCGGTCAGGAAATTCAGCACCCCGGCCGGCAAGCCAGCCTGCACGAAAGCCTCGGCCAGCCGGTAGCCCGACATGGGCGCGTCGGACGAGGGCTTGAACACCACGGTGTTGCCCGTGATGAGCGCCGGGGCGATCTTGCGGGCGGGAATGGAAATGGGAAAGTTCCAGGGGGAAATCACCGTCACCACGCCCAGCGGTTCGCGCTGGCTGTAGACCACCATATCCGGATCGTCGTTGGGATAGGTTTCGCCCGTAAACGACTGCCCTTCCACCGCATAGAAGCGGATCGTCTGCGCCGAGCGCAGTACCTCGTCCTTGGCCAGGTTCAGGCTCTTGCCCTCTTCCCGGGTCAATTCGCGCGCGATGTCGTTGGCGTGGTCTTCCAGGTGCTGGGCCGCGCGGAACAGGATGGCGGCGCGCTTGGAAATCGGCGTATCGCGCCAACCGGCAAAGGCGGCTTCGGCGGCGGCCACCGCCTGGCGCGCATCCTCGGCGTCCGAGACCTGGAAACGGCCGACGATGTCGGCGGTATCTGCCGGGTTGATATTGGGCGCCGTCTTGCCGGTGCCGCTGGGCATCCAGCTGCCGCCGATGTGATTCAGGAATGTTTGCTGCGAGAGATCGTCCACGGGAGCGCTTCCTTGGTCTGCGCCCGGCTGGCCGCGAGTGCCTGAGCGGGCTGGCTTACTTATGAACATTGTATACTTTAATCAATATGGATCGATACGTGTAAACCCCTGCCCGGTATCGACCTCGCCCTTGGAAAAAAGGGTCCCCGCAGGGACCCCAAAGCAGCGCCACAAACAGGGTTCAACTCCAGATCAGCACCGCGCAGATCGTCGAAACGAACAGCGCCAGCAGCACCGGCAACAGCAGGGCGCGCACCAGCGACAACACGTTCACCCGCGCGAAGCCTGCCACCGCAATCAGCGAGGACCAGGCGATCAGCGTGCCGCCCCCGGTCCAGACCGCGCCCATCTGGCCCACCGCCGCCAGCGTCGCCGGGTCCACACCCACCACCGGGCCCAGGGCGCCCGACAGCGTGCCGGTCAGGGGCAAGCCGGCAAAACCAGAACCGTCGATGCCCGTGATCATGCCGACCAGCAGCACACCGAAAGCCACCAGGAAATGGTTTTCCGGGATCAGGTGCTGCCCCGCCGAAATCACCTCGAACAACAGCCCGGGCGCCTGCGCCTGCGGCACGCCCAGGATCTGCGCGGCGGTTTCGTTGGCGCCCACGAAAAAGAAGCCAGCGATCGGCAGCACCGAGCCCATGGCTTTGAAGGCGAACACGAAGCCGTCGGTGACATGCTCCGGACAGACGTCCAGCATCTTGCGCGGGCCTTCCGCGGCCAGGGTCACCAGCATCATCACCACGAACGCCACGCCGCCCACCAGCGCCGCCGCGTCGCCGCCGCGTAGCGCGGGCAAGGACGGGAACAGGCGCGGCAGCACCATGACGGCGATCACCGCCAGGAACGCCAGCGGCGTGACGACCGCGAAGGTCTTGGACCAGCGCACTCGACGGCGCTCCTCGTCGCTCAGGGCCGGGCCGCTAGGCAGGGAGGGATCGGCGCCCATGGTGCCGCGGGCCAGTTCGGCCTTGTCGAAAGAGCCAGACTGCTCGATGCGGGCCAGGCTGCCGTCCTGCGCGCGGGCCTGCCAGGCGGACAGCAGCGCCGCGTCGGCCGGCACGATGTGCTTGCGGATCAGCAGGTAGGCAGCCACCAGCGCCACCCCGCCGGTGATCAGCGACAACACCAGCGCGCGGTCCGCGACCACGGCGGCGCTGACCGCCGCCCCCGCCGCCTTGGCGCTGATGCTGGGCGCCACGCCGATCACGTAGTCCGAGGACAAGGCCATGCCCTGGCCGGCGATGGCAATGGCCATGGCGCCCGCCAGCGGCGGCAGGCCTGCCGCGATGGCCGCGGGCAGCAGGATGGCGGACACCAGCGGCACCGCCGGCGTGGGCCAGAAGAACAGCGAGATCACGTAAGTACAGAGGGCGATGATCAGGAAGGACGAATGCCCGCCCCGCATGACGCGGCGAAACGGCTGCACCATGCGCACGTCCGCCTGCAGGGTTTTCAGCGCATTGAGCAGCGCCGTCATGAAGGTGATCACCAGAAAGATGTTGAACAGCTCCTTGGCCGCCACGAAGCTGGCCGAGAAGATGCCTATCAGGGCGCTGATCGGATTGCCCGTGATGGCAAGCACCACCAGAAAGGTGCCGATGACCGACGGCACCACCACATTGGCCCGCAAGATCATCGTCAGGATGATGGCGGCCACGCTGATCAGGTACATCCAGTGAGCAGCGTTGAGCACTACGTCCGCTTGCATGTGCTATTCCCCTTGTATGCGTGGCTGTCGTATCACCACATTCGGTATACTATATTTCGTTTGTGGCCATACCAATCGAAATATGCAGCGCCTAGGGAAAGCGATAATTCTGAAAAATCCATGAATAGCGTCGAAAAATCAGGGGATTACCCTAGCTTTTGAAGCACCTCATGAAATTCGGAAAAATCCTTAATAGACTATCGTATACATAGTAAGAACACATCCAGGCATGACATCTTCCCTGCCGTACCCCGATCTTCTCCAGTACGCCACCATGGCCGCCGTGGTGTTCGGCGCCGCGATCGCGCAGGGCGTGGGCGGCGTGGGCTTCGCCATGTTCGCGGCGCCGGTGGCGGCCATGTTCTTTCCCCAATTGGCGCCGGGGCCGCTGCTGACACTGGGCGGCTTCATTTCGCTCTTGACCGCGCTGCGCGAGCGCGCCGCCATCGACTGGCCCTCGGTGTCCTACGCGCTGGCGGGCCGCGCCGTCGGCACGCTGATCGCCATCTACGCCATGACGCGCTTCGCGCCGCAGGCGCTGGGCGTGCTATTTGCCGGGCTGATCCTGGTGGCCGTGGCGCTGAGCGCGGCGGGCCTGCACTTTTCCGCCACGCCCGGGCGCGTGTCCGGCGCGGGCGTGGCCTCCGGCATCATGGGCACCATGACCTCGGTGGGCGCGCCGCCCATTGCCATCGTGATGCAGCACGCGGCGCCGCCGCGCCTGCGCGCCACGCTCGGCATGGTGCTGTTCCTGGGCTCGATCTTCTCGCTGGCGATGCTGGCCTGGGCCAAGCGCTACACGGGCTATCACGCCGGGCTGGCGCTCAGCCTGGCGCCTTTCCTGCTGGCCGGTTTTGCGGTCTCCAACCGGTTGCGCCACCGCCTGCCGCCGCGCGCCGTGCGCGGCGTGCTGCTGGCGGTATGCGCCTTGGGCGCGCTGGGTGTGCTGGCCAAGGCTTTTTGGGGACACTGATGCGGTTCGCCCCCAAAGCCACGCGGCTACACCCGGTAATACAATGGAGACTGTATCCATTAAGCCGAACCTGCTCGCCATGACAACCTCACCCGTCAGCCCGCAAGCCGCAGAAACGCAGCACTCCGCCCCGCTGAAGATCGGCGAGCAGCATCCGCAGTTGTTCGCCGTCATCCGCGACAAGCTGCGCGAGCGCATCCTGAGCGGCGAATTTACGCCTGGCGATCGCCTGGTCGAAGGCCGCCTGTCCGAAGAAATGGGCGTGTCGCGCATCCCGGTGCGCGAGGCGCTGCGCGCCCTGGCCGCCGAAGGCCTGGTGACTATCGAGCCGCGCCGCGGCGCGTCCGTGTCGGTGCTGTCCGACGCGGTCGCCTACGACATGGTGGAAGTGCGCGCCACGCTGGAAGGCCTGAACGCCAAGCTCGCGGCGCAGCGCCGCGACGAAAAGACCGTCGAACGCCTGCAGGCTTTCCTGCGCGAAGGCACCGAAGCCGCCCGCAGCGAGCAGCTGGACAAGTTCCTGGCGCTGAACTCCCAGTTCCACGAAATGCTGGCCACCATCGGCGGCAACGTGGTGCTGACCGACCTGATGCGTTCGCTGCGCGACCGCACAGCGCTGCTGTTCGCGCCCAGCAACATGCTGCGCGCCAAACAGAACTGGGACGAGCATTCCCAGATCCTCAATGCCGTCATCGCCGGCAACGGCGACCTGGCCGCGCTGCTGGCCAGCCAGCACGTGCACAACGCCGCCAAGGCTTATACGGAAGCACAGCAGCAGCCGCACGCATCGGTGGCCTGAGCCGACCGCGCATAAGCCGGTCGAGGCCCGCCGCGTCCTGGCGGGCAGCCGCCCTCAGGTCGCCGCTTCGACAGGATCCGACGCCGCGCCGACCACCACGCCCTTGCCGTTCTGGATCACCCACGAAACCTTCACGTCGCCATTGACGAAGGTCTGGCACGCCATGCGGTAGCCGGCCTCGAAATCCTCCGGGCGCAGGTGCTTGCGCTCCTTCGGCTTGATGGCGTCGGTGTTTTCCAGGCCTTCCTCGATGCGGCACTTGCAGGTGCCGCACAGGCCGCCCCCGCACTTGAAGGGAATGCCGCCCTTTTCCTTGAGCGACACGCGCAGCAGATTGCTGTTCTCGGGCGCCGTGGCGACCAGGCCGCCATTGGAAATGAATGTGATCTGGACCATATTGTTCAATGCTCCGCTGCGACCGCGCCCGGGCGCAGCGTCAAAGTCGATTCCATGCTGCCAAAGCGCGTCAAGTGGGCGAGTTCCTTGCGGGCCGCTTCTACTGACGCGAACTTTTCCAGGAATTTGGAAGGCACGCGGTTCACCACGTAAGGCGGGGTTTCCTCGGTGACGACCAGCTTGGTGTCGCCATGCAGGCGGGCGATGCAGTAGACCGCCAGCGCACGGCCGTAGAAGGCGTAGTCGTAGGTTTCCAGGATGTCCACCGCACCCTGGTCCGCTTCCGTACGGAACACCCCAGGCTTGCTGGTCAATATGACGTACACCGGGTCCATCGCCGCTATGCCTCCAGGTCCTGGACCAGCTCGATGTCGCTGGTAAGCCAGAGCTGGCACGCCAGCCGGTAGCCCTGGTCGATCCGCTCGCCCAGCTGCTTCTTTTCCTTCCAGTTGACCGGCGGCAAATGCTCGGCCCCGGCCAGCACGCGGCAGGCGCACTTGGCGCACTTGCCCATGCCACATTCGTAGCGCAGATGCGGATACGGAAACTGCTTGATGCCGGCCCGCACCACCAGGTTGGTGTTGTCCTTCACCACGTCGGTGTAGGTCTGGCCGCCCTTATGAAACACGATGGTAGGCATGGGTTTTCTGCTCTGGGATCTGCGGGCCGCGGCCGTCCGGCACAACGCACCGGACGGCCGCGCGATGTGCTCAGGCGGCAAGGCCCAGTTCGGGCAGCGTGATTTCCTGCTGCACGTAGTCGGTGTAGAGCGCGGTCGTGTACAGCAGCCGCATCTGGGCGCCGATCTCGCAGATCTTCAGGCAGCGCTGCTGCAGGTCCACCGTGTTGGCGTGCTCCAGCACGATTTGATAGCCGCGTTCGCCGTGGATTTCGTCGGACACGATATGCAGGTCGAAGAATTCCACTTCCTCGTCGGTAAAGCCGTACTTCTCGCGCAGGGTCGGGGTCTGCTTGCGGTAGATCGACGGCACTTGCGATTCCAGGCCCACCACCAGCCCGGCCACCGCCACGATGGGGTCCTCGCGCATGGCCACGGCGTAGCACCAGCTTTGCAGGGCGCGCGTGGTGGGCGACATGTTGTCAGGGTTGACGACCCGTTCGCGGGTGGTGCCGCAGGCTTCGGCAAAACGGATCAGCAGATCCGTGTGGCGGTCGCCGCCGATTTCCTCTTCATACATATTGGCCAGCAGGAAGTCCTTGGCCTCGGTGTAGGAGTCGGGCGTGCGGGCGTACAGGTAGCCCAGGTAATCGGCGAACGGACCCACGTAGTGGTAGTGGTTCTCGGCCCAGCGCTGCAGATGCTGGCGGCTGAGCTTGCCCTCTGCCCAGGCGATGGAAAAGGGCGAGGCGTTGGCGCTCTTGCCCTTGATCGCGTTTTCCAACGCGGTACGGAATTCATCTCGGTTCATCAGTTCAGCCATGACGCGCTCCAGGTCCAGTGGTGAAGACTCCAGGCTGTTCTTAGCCCGGGAATGATGAACATTGTATACCGTCTACTATTTTGAACTGCTAGGGCAATCCCGGAGATCGGTCAGAGCTTGCTCAATAAACAGGGACAGTACTTACGGATCAATGACTTGGCTCGCAAGCACCGCACTTGCCCGGATGAATGCGCGTAGGTACAATGAATACACTTTCAATGCAATACGGAAATACCATGAATACCCGCCACCCCCTGGGAGACGCCCCGATCGGCCAACAACTGCTGACGCACTACGCCCGCCGCGACGCCGTGCGCCATGCCACTCCGCTGTTTCCTTCGTCCTGGGCCGAGCTCTTCGCGCCGTTCCGCAATGCCCGGCTGCAACCGCTGCGAGCGGCCAAGCCCGCCGCGCGCGCGCATGACGACGCGCCGGTCTGCCAGGCAGGCTGATTTCCGGGTGGAAAGCCTGGCGCTCGCGGCCAGACGAAAAGCGCTCAGGCGCCGCGCAACGTGGCGCCCCGCCGCCGGTTCCAGGCGGCCAGCGCCAGCACCAGCACAAATCCCAACGTGTAGGCCAGCATGTCCCACCAATCGGGCACGCTGCCCACGACGATGCGCAATAGCGGCTGCTCCAGCCGCCAGCCGAAATGCCGAGCCAGGTATTGGCCCAGCTCCACCGCGTAGCCGGTGAACAGCGCGGCCAGCGCCAGCGGCAGCACATCCGCGCGGATGAAGCTGCGATACACCAGATAGGCCCAGCCCACCGCCACCACGTCGCCCACGAAGCCACGCAGCAAGGGATAGGGCGCGCCCAGGGTGGCGATCAGCGCTTCCAGCGCGGTTACGGCCAGTAGCGCAGCGAAGGCGCGCTTGTTGAATGTCAGGATCATCGAAGCGAAAAACGCGGAAATTGGAATGGGCAGCGCGGACGTTAACGCATTTGTCAGGCCGTGGCGCGTAGCCTCGTGTGAATGCGCCGGGGGCAGGGCGCTGACAAGAACGAGGAGACAGCAAGATGAGCACATTCGACCCGAATGGGCGCCGGCGCTTCCTGCGCCAGGCCTGTACGCTGGGCGCGACCGGCACGCTGGCCGGCCATGCGCTGACCAGCCTGGCGGCGCCGGCCACCGTCACCCTGCCGTTCGCCAATGGCGAGCGCGAGTTGATCGCCTATCCGCAAAAACGGCCCCTGATCCGCCAAACCTCGCGCCCGCCGCAGCTGGAAACGCCGTTCTCGGTCTTCAACGAAAACCTCATCACGCCCAACGACGCCTTCTTCGTGCGCTATCACCTGGGCAACATCCCCACCGCGATCGACCTGAACACCTACCGCATCAAGGTCAGCGGCCTGGTGGACAAGCCCCTGGACCTGTCGCTGGCCGACCTGAAGCAGCAATTCGGCAAGCCAGTGGAACTGGTGGCGGTCACCCAGTGCTCGGGCAACAGCCGCGGCTTTTTCGTGCCGCGCGTGGGCGGCGGGCAGTCGGGCAACGGCGCCATGGGCAATGCCCGCTGGCTGGGCATCCCGCTCAAGCGCGTCCTGGAAAAAGCCGGTATCCGCGCCGATGCGCGCCAGATCTCGTTCGAAGGCCTGGACCGGCCGGTGCTGCCCGGCACGCCCGAGTTCGTCAAGGCGCTGGACGTCGCCCACGCGCTGGACGGCGAGGTCATGCTGGCTTACGCCATGAACGGCGCCGACCTGCCCATGCTCAACGGCTATCCCGTGCGCCTGGTGGTGCCGGGGTACTACGGCACCTACTGGGTCAAGCACCTGGCCGACATCAAAGTGCTGGACAAGGAATTCGACGGCTTCTGGATGCAGAAGGCCTATCGCATCCCCGACAACGATTGCGCCTGCACGCCGCCGGGCAAGGCCCCGGAAAAGACCCGCCCCATCGGCCGCTACAACGTGCGCAGCTTCATCACCAGCCTGAGCGCGGGCGCGCGCGTCGCCCGCGGCAAGCCGGTGCAGGTGCGGGGCATCGCCTTCGACGGCGGCAAGGGCATACGCGAGGTCCAGTTCTCGTCCGACGACGGCAAGACCTGGCAGGCCGCCAAGCTGGGAAAGGACCTGGGCCGCTATTCCTTCCGCGAATGGCATGCCGACTTCACGCCCAAGGCCGCCGGCGACTACACGCTGAAGGTCCGCGCCACCAACATGGCCGGCGACACCCAGCCGCTGGACCCGCTGTGGAACCCGGCCGGCTACATGCGCAACGTGGTCGAAGCCGTCCGCGTCACCGCCGCCTGAGGAGAGCGCCATGAACCGCCATTTCCGTCGCTGCCTGCCGGCGCTTGCGCTGGCCTGCGCCTGTCTGTCCCCGGCCGCCCAGGCCCTGGAGATCAAGCTGCCCCAGGAAACCGCCACGCTGCACCCCGGCACGGGCGCGGGCGCGCAGCACGCGGCCCTGTGCCTGATGTGCCATTCGGTCGACTACGTGTCGTCCCAGCCGCCCATGCCGTTGGGCTTCTGGGATGCCGAGGTCAAGAAGATGGTGGGCACCTACGGCGCCCCCATCCCCGCCGACCAGGTTCCGCTGATCGTGGAGTACCTGAATCAGGCTTATCCTCCGGCCCCGGCTGCGGCCCCCGCCGCCAAGCAGTAGGGCTGGCAAGCAGCAAGCTCCCTGGGCGGCGCACAGCCGCTCTGAGGGGCCGCGCGCGCTCCCATCGATCGCTGGCTTAGGCGTACCATTACCCGACCCAGACCACGCCCGACAGGAGCGCCCACCCGGCGCGCCGGAAGAACTCCATGCTGCAACCCGTTTCGGCCAACACCGATCTGCCCGCGGACGCGCAGGCCGCTCCCGCCCCCGTGCTGCAGGTGAGCACGCTATCCCCCTTCGCGTTTCCGGCCTTCCGCATCATCTGGATCGCCAACCTGTTCGCCAACCTGGGCACCTGGGCGCAATCCGTCGCCGCCGCGTGGATCATCACCACCGAGCAGAGCAGCCCGCTGATGGTCGCCATGATCCAGGTGGCCGCCGCCTTCCCGCTGGTGGCGCTGTCCATCCTGACCGGGGTGCTGGCCGACAACTACGACCGCCGCAAGGTCATGCTGACCGGCATGCTGCTGGAGCTGGCGGGCGGCGTCTTCATCACCATCCTGGCCTTCGCCGGGCTGCTGCATCCCATCACGCTGATCGCGTCCGTCTTCTGTATTGCCATCGGCAGCGCCATCGTCACGCCGGCCTGGCAGGCCGCCGTCGGCGAACAGGTGCCGCGCGCCCACGTCGGCAGCGCGGTGCTGCTGAACAGCGTCAACTTCAACGTGGCGCGCGCGGTCGGGCCGGCCATCGGCGGCCTGCTGCTGGGCGCCATGGGCGCGCCCTGGGTGTTCCTGCTGAACTGCTTCTGCTATGGCGGCCTGATCTGGGCCATCTGGCGCTGGAGGCGCGAGCTGCCGCTGCGCCGCCTGCCGCCCGAAGGCATCCTGGAAGGCGTGGTGGCGGCGCTGCGCTACACCCAGCATTCCACCGTGACCCGCGTGGTGATGCTGCGGTCCTTCGCCTTCGGGCTGTCCGCCAGCGCGCTGTGGGCATTGCTGCCGCTGCTGGCCCATGAACACGAAGGCGGCAGCGCACTGCTGTACGGCTACATGCTGGGCGCGCTGGGCCTGGGCGCCATCCTCGGCAGCGCCTTCGTGCGGCGGGTGCAGGCCGCCTGGGGCGCGGGCGGCCTGGTCAGCGTGGCCGCCGCGCTGCTGGCCGCCTGCCTGCTGGCGCTGGGCCTGACCGGCACCTTGTGGGTGGCCTTTCCGGCGCTGCTGCTGTCGGGCAGCTGCTGGATCGGGGTGCTGGCCACCTACAACACCACCGTCCAGATGCTGGTGCCCGACTGGGTCAAGGCGCGCGCGCTGGCGCTGTACCAGACGGCCATCTTCGGCGGCCTGGCGGCCGGGTCCTTCATGTGGGGCCACTTTGCCGGCACCATGGGCGTTTCCGGCGCCCTGGCCACCGCCGGCATCATGCTGGGCATCACCGTCGCGCTCATGTACCGCTCGCGCCTGCCCGAACACCTGGACACCTCATCGCTGGCGCGCGCCGACAGCACCGAGCCGACCATGGCCGCGGCCGGCTTCAATACGCAGCACGGCGCGGTGCTGGTCGCGGTCGAATACCTGATCGAGAAAGACAAGCTGTCCGCGCTGATCGGCGCGGCGCATCCGCTGCGGCTCATGCGGCTGCGCAACGGCGCGCAGCAGTGGCAGCTGTTCCGCGACCTGGAGCGCGAAGGGGTCTGGCGCGAAGTATTCCTGGTGGAAAGCTGGATGCAATACCTGCGCATGATCGACCGCATGACGCTGGAGGACAAGATGGTGCTGGACAAGGTGCGCGCGCTGCATGCCGGCGACAAGCCGCCGGTGGTGTCGCGCAACGTCAGCTATCTGGCGATGAACGAGGCGCAGGGCTTTTCGCTGCGACGCGACCCGGAGTCCCTGTAGCCGGCCGCGCCCGCCAGGCCTGGGCGCGTTCCGCCCAAGCCTGATGGACGGCGTCCATGTTGCGCGCCAGGGTGGCCGCATCGCCAAACCTCACCCGCGAGCCCTGCAAGCGCAGTTGCGCGACAACCTCTTCGGATTCGAGCGCCTGCGCCACCTGCTGCTGCAATTGCTCGATGCGGGCCGGCGCCACGCCGCGCGGCGCGAACAGGCCGGCCACGCCGCCGCGCTCCAGCCCGGCCACGCCTTGTTCGGCGAAGGTGGCAACGTCAGCCACATCCGGATGCCGGGCGGAACCCGAGATCGCCAGGAGACGCAGCCGCCCTGCACGCACAGGGTCCAGCAATTCGGCCAGGGAGGTCAGGCCCAGCGCCAGATAACCTCCCTGCAGATCAGTCACCAGCGGCGCACCGCCCCCGTATGGGATCGCAGTCGCCACCACGCCCAGATGAGCATCCAGCAATTCCAGGGCAAGCTCCGGCACACTGCCGGGCGCCGGCACCCCCACGAACAGCGCATCCTGGTGCGCGCGCAGGTCGTTCAGGCTGCGCAGAGGCGAATCCGCCCTGACCGCCAGCGCCATGGCGGCCTGGTCCGTCATCTGCGCCACGGCGGCGAAATCGCCCGGCGAGGCATAACCGGCCTGCTTCGCAATATGCGGCACGATGGCCAGCGCGTGGTCATTGGTGAACAGCAGGGTGTGTCCATCCGGCCGCGCGGCCAACAGCTCCTGCGCCGCCAGCATGCCGCCCGCGCCGGGCCGGTTCTCGACCAGCACCACTTCGCCCAGGCCGGCCTCCAGCTGCCGCGCCAGCAGACGGGCGATCACATCCACCCCGCCCCCCGGCGGGAAGCCAACCAGGATGCGCGTCATGGGCACGGCGTGCAGACGTCCTGCCGCCGCGGCGCCCAGGACGCCCAGCGCGAACGCCGACAAGAGCCTGCGGCGGCGCCGGGATACGGCGAATTGCATGTTTCGATGACTCCTCGCGGATGCGGACCGGTTCCGCGCAAGGCGGCAGGATAAGGACAAATGTCCTGCAAGAAAAGCCGGTCGCTTCGAAGGCCCGCCAGCCGTGTTTCTTAACACGTTCTAGAATCAGTGCTCGCGGCGCGCCGGCCCTCTGCCCGGACGCCTAGCCCCAGTGGTCCCGCACATGCTCTCGTTTTCCCGCCATACCGTCTACCCGGCCGGCGTCGGCCTGCCGGCTTCCGAACGCCCGGGCGCGCTCCTCGCCGTCATGCTGGCGCTATGCATGGCCAGCCTGGACACCGCCATCGCCAACACGGCGCTGCCCACGATTGCGCGCGATCTGCAGGCCAGCGACGCGGGCTCCATCTGGATCGTCAGCGGCTATCAGCTGGCCATGGTGGCGGGCCTGCTGCCGGCCGCCGCGCTGGGCGAGATCCTGGGCCACCGGCGGGTCTACATCGTGGGGCTGGCCATCTTCATCCTGTCTTCGCTGGCCAGCGGCCTGGCGCCGTCCTTGCCCACGCTGGTGACGGCGCGCGTGCTACAGGGCCTGGGCGCGGCCGGCGTCATGAGCGTCAACGGCGCCCTGCTGCGCTTCATCTACCCCTCGCGCCTGCTGGGCCGCGGCCTGGGCCTGAACGCCATGGTGGTGGGCATCGCCTTCGCGGCAGGGCCCACCGTGGCCTCGACCATCCTGCTGCTGGGATCCTGGCACTGGCTGTTCCTGATCAACGTGCCCATCGGCCTGCTGGCGTTCGCGCTGGGCCTGCGCAAGCTGCCCGAAACCGTGCGCGCGCCGCATCGCTTCGACGGGCTGGCAGCGGCGCTATGCGCCCTGACGCTGGGCTTGTTCGTACTGGGCGCGAACGAACTGGCGCACGCCGCCCCCCTGCCGCGCGTAGCGCTGGAATGGGGCGTCGCCGCGGCCAGCCTGTGGCTGCTGATGCGCCGGCAGGCGGGCCATCCCGCGCCCATCCTGGCGGTGGACCTGCTGCGCCGGCCCTTGTTCGCCTTGTCCGCCGCTACCGCTGTCTGCGCCTTCGCAGCCCAGGCGCTGGCTTTCGTGTCGCTGCCGTTCATGCTTCAGACCATGCTGGGCTACAGCCAGGTGCAGACCGGCTTTCTCATCACGCCCTGGGCGGTGGTGGTGGCGATCATGGCGCCCATCGCCGGGCGGCTGTCCGACCGCTATGCGGCCGGCACCCTGGGTGGCGTGGGCCTGGCGCTGCTGGCGCTGGGCCTCGCCCTGCTGGCGCTGATGCCCACCGCGCCCTCGGTCTGGGACATCTGCTGGCGCATGGCCATCTGCGGTGCCGGATTCGGCTTCTTCCAATCGCCCAACCTGCGCGCCATCATGATGTCAGCGCCGGCCTCGCGAGCCGGCGGCGCCAGCGGCATGATAGGAACGGTGCGACTCTTGGGACAGTCCTCGGGCGCGGCCCTGGTAGCCGCCTGTTTCAATGTTTCCAGCACCCACGGCGCCATCGCCGCGCTGTGGCTGGGTTGCGGCTGCGCCGCACTGGCCTGCGTCGCCAGCTTTTCGCGGCTGCGCTTTGACGCGACCGAGCCGGCGCAGGCCGGCTCGACGCGCTAGCGCCGCGCTACTCGCGGACGTAGCACGGGTATAGCGACTGCTGCGCGCGCGAACGGGCCGGATCCACCTCGATCGCCACGATGGATTCGGTATCGCTGGATTGCGCCAGGGGTTCGCCATCGGGCTGGAAGGCGAACGCCGTCCCCCCGAATACCTGTCCCGACGCCGTGCGCCCCGCGCGGTTCGAACTGACCACATAGCAGCCCGACACGAGCGCCGCCATGGCGCCTGCCGTCAGCCACCGGCGCGTCGACGCGCTGCTGGCGCGCGGCGCCACGATCAACTCCGCGCCCGCACGCCCATAGGCGCGCGCGCGCTCGTTAAACATCAGTTCGGTGCACAGCTGCACCCCCAGGCGTATGCCGCCCACCTCGAACACCTCGAAACCGTCCATGGCGGAATGGAACCAGGTCGCCTCGAAGTAGCCTGGTTCCTCCGGGAAGTATTGCTTGTGATGCAAGCGCGTGTAGCGGCCGTCCTGCAGGGCAAACGCCTCGTTCGCAAGCTTTGCGCCCGCGTGCACCGGCCGCGACGACACGATAGCCGGCACCCCCAGCGCGGCCAGGGCGTCCAGGCCGGCCTCATGGATGCGCACCGAATCCGCCGCGCGCGCGGCGTCGTACGCCGGGTCCGCCGCCAGCCAGGGACCAAAGGGCATTTCATTGGTGACCAACAAGTCCGGAGCCAGCTCGCCTATGCGTTCGGCCATGCCTTCCCACGTCGCACCTGTGGGCTCCAGATCAGCCGGTCCTTCCATCATGCATATCCGCATACCCACACCCAATCCGATCGCGCGTCCCGGGATGGGCGCGGCATGCACGCATGGTAGACCGCCTGTCGTGGTTGCGAACGCGGACCGGCTCAAGCCGTCCGTTGCGGGCGCGATCCTGTCCGGATCTGCCTGTCTCAGACCAGCGTTGCGGCGTCGACCGGCGCGCCGTGGCGCACCACGCGCTTGGGCAGGTCGCCGCCTATCCAGTAGGCCAATTCGGATGGATGCTGCACCTGCCAGGCCACGAAGTCCGCGTACTTGCCTGCTTCCAGCGTGCCGTGCGTGGCCTGCAGCCCCAGCGCTTTCGCCGCATGCGCGGTCACCCCGGCCAGCGCTTCTTCAGGCGTTAGCCGGAACAGCGTGCAGGCCATGCTCAACATGAGCCGCAGCGACAGCACGGGCGACGTGCCGGGATTCAGGTCGCTGGAGATGGCGATGGGCACACCATGGCGGCGCAACAGGTCGATGGGAGGAAGCTTGGTCTCGCGCAGGGCGTAGAACGCGCCGGGCAGCAGCACCGCCACCGTGCCGCCCCCCGCCATTGCCAGCACATCGCTTTCGGTCAAGTGTTCCAGGTGGTCTGCCGACCAGGCGCCATAACGTGCGGCCAGGGTCGCGCCGTGCAGCGGCGACAACTGTTCGGCGTGCAGCTTCACCGGCAGGCCCAGTTCGCGCGCGGCCTGGAACACCCGCTCGACCTGGCCCGGCGTGAATGCCAGATGCTCGCAGAACGCATCCACCGCATCGATCAGGCCCTCGGCCGCCAATACCGGCAGCATGCGGCGCGCGACTTCGTCGATGTAGTCGTCGGCGCGCCCCGCGTATTCCGGCGGCAGCGCGTGCGCGGCCAGACAGGTCGCGCTGACGGTCAGCGGCAGCGTCTGGCCCAGGCGCCGCGCCACCCTGAGCATCTTGCGCTCGTTAGGCAGATCCAGGCCATAACCGGACTTCACCTCCAGCGTGGTCACGCCGTCGCGCATCAGGTGCAAGGCCCGCTGGCGCGCGCTGGCGTAGAGCTCGTCTTCGCTGGCGGCGCGGGTGGCGCGCACGGTGCTGGCGATGCCGCCGCCTTGCGCGGCAATGGTCGAGTAGTCCACGCCTTGCAGGCGCTGCTCGAACTCCTGACTGCGGTTGCCGCCGAACACCAGATGGGTGTGGCAGTCGATCAGGCCGGGCGTCAGCCAGGCGCCGCCCAGGTCGTGCTCGCGCGCGGCGTCGGCCGGCGGCAATTGCGCCTCGGGGCCGATCCACTCAATGCGATCATCCCGCGTCACCACCGCGGCCCGTTCGATCACGGAATACTGGCCCTGGGCCATGGTGGCCGCGTGGCAATTGCGCCAGACCTGTCTCATGCATTTGCTCCTGTTGCGCGCCGGCTTCAAAGACTGGGCAGCAGGCCCGCCGGCACCAGCTCCGTCAGCCCGCGCGCCGCGATAAGCTGGCTGGCCGCCTCGATGTCGGGCGCGAAGAACCGGTCCCGCTCGTAGTGCGCCACTTTCTCGCGCAACAGGCTGCGGGCGCGCTCCAGCTTGGGCGCGGTCTTCAGGCCCTGGCGGAAATCCAGGCCCTGGCAGGCGCCGAGCCACTCGATCGCCAGGATGTCGCGCACGTTCTCGGCCATGGGCCAGAGCCGCTTGCCGGCATTGGGCGCCATGGACACATGGTCTTCCTGGTTGGCCGAGGTGGGCAGGCTGTCCACGCTGGCCGGGTGCGCCAGCGCCTTGTTGTCGCTGGCCAGCGCCGCCGCAGTCACCTGGGCGATCATGAAGCCCGAGTTGACGCCGCCGTTGCTCACCAGGAACGGCGGCAGTTGCGACATGTGCTTGTCCATCATCAGCGAGATGCGGCGTTCCGACAGCGCGCCGATCTCGGCCAGCGCCAGCGCCAGATTATCGGCCACCAGCGCCACCGGTTCGGCATGGAAGTTGCCCCCCGAAACCACGTCTCCCTGTTCCGCGAACACCAGCGGATTGTCGGAGACCGCATTGGACTCGATCTCCAGCACCTGCGCCACATGGCGTATCTGCGTCAGGCAGGCGCCCATCACCTGCGGCTGGCAACGCAGCGAATAGGGATCCTGCACCTTGTCGCAGTTCACGTGCGAATGGCCGACCTCGCTGTCCTCGGTCAACAGGTCGCGGTACACGGCGGCCACGTCGATCTGACCTGGCTGACCACGCGCGGCGTGGATGCGGGCGTCGAACGGCGCGCGCGAGGCCAGCATGGCCTCCACGCTGAGGCTGCCGCAAACCAGCGCAGCCGCCAACAGGTCCTCGGCCTCGAACAGGCCGCGCAGCGCATAGGCCGTCGAAACCTGGGTGCCGTTGAGCAGCGCCAGGCCTTCCTTGGCCGCCAGCGTCAGGGGCTCCAGCCCCGCCTGGGCCAGTGCTTCGCGCGCGGGCAGCCAGGCGCCGCGATGGCGCGCCTTGCTCTCGCCCAGCAACAGCAGCGACATATGGGCCAGCGGCGCGAGGTCACCCGACGCGCCCACCGATCCCTTCAACGGAATATGCGGATAGACCTCGGCATTGACCAGCGCGATCAGCGCGTCGATAACCTTGCGGCGGATGCCCGAATAGCCTCGCGCCAGGCTGTTGATCTTCAGCACCATGATCAGCCGCACCATCGCGTCGTCCAGCGCCTCGCCGACCCCGGCCGCGTGCGACAGCACCAACGAACTCTGCAAGGACTCCAGGTCCTCGCGGGCGATCCGGGTGGTGGCCAGCAGGCCGAAGCCGGTGTTGATGCCGTAGGCCGTGCGGCCTTCGGCGATGATGCGCTCGACGCAGGCCACGCTGGCCTCGATAGGCCCGGCCGCTGCCGGGTCCAGCGTCACGCGCGCCGGCTGTTGATAGACGCGCCGCAAGTCGGCCAGCGTCATGTGGCCGGGTTTCAGATGCAATTCCATTGTGGGTCTCCTAGGCACGTTCCGGCGTCATGGCGTGGGGGTCGATATCGGCGCGCGGGCGGCGCCGCGATGTTGTGGCGGGGCTTCCCGGCGCGCGAACAGGTAATACAGGATGCTGGGCACGACCAGTCCGATGATCCACGAGATATCCACCCCGCCCAGGCGCTCGACCATCGGACCAGTGTAGAGCTTGGTGGAAATGAAGGGCATCTGCACCAGCACCCCGAACACATAGACCAGGATGCCCGGCCAGTTCCAACGGCCATAGCGGCCGTTCGGATCCGACAGCGCCGCTACGTCGTATTGCCCGCGGCTGACGAAGTAATAGTCCACCAGGTTGACCGCGCTCCATGGCACGAAGAACGCCAGCAGAAAGAGGATGAAGGACTTGAACGCGTTCAGGAAGGAATGCTGCCCGATCAACGCCACGGCCGTGGCCGCGGCGACGATGACCAGCACCAGCAGCGCGCGCTGCCGGCGGGAAATATCCACATGTCCGCGAAAGCCGCTGGCGATGGTCGCGATGCACATGAAGCTGCCATACGAGTTCAACGTGGAAATCGTGACCTTGCCGAAGGCGATGGTGAAATACAGCAACGCCGCCATGGTTCCCGTGCCGCCCAGTCCCACGATGTAGGCAACCTCGCGCCCGGCGAACTGGCCGGCCGCCATGGCTGCGGCCAGCACACCCAGCACCATGGCGATCTGCGCGCCCAGCACGGAACCCAGACCCACCGCCAGGAAGGTCTTGAAGGAAGAGGTCCGGCTCGGCAGATAGCGCGAGTAATCCGCCACATAGGGGCCGTAGGCGATCTGCCACGAGGCCGCCAGGGACACCGCCAGCAGGAAGGAGCTCCATGTGAAATGGCGGATCTGCAGCAGCTGACCCACGTCGCCCAGCGCGATCACCCGGCTGAAAAGGTAAAAGAAGGCGATGATGCCCAGCACGGTCGCGATGCGCCCGATGATGTGGATCACCTGGTAACCGAACAGCGTCGCCGCCACGATCACCGCCGCGAAGATCAGGATGCCGACGGTATCGCTCACGCCGAACAACTGGCCCAGGGCCTGTCCCGACAGCACCGTGCCCGTGGCCGTGAATCCCAGGTACATCAGGCACACCAGCGCGATGGGTATGGCAGCGCCGTAGACGCCAAACTGCACGCGGCTGGAGATCATCTGCGGCAGCCCCAGCTTGGGCCCCTGGGCCGCATGCAGCGCCATGACTGCGCCGCCGAAGATTTGTCCGACGAACAACCCGATCAACGACCAGAACACGTCTCCCCCCAGCACCACGGCCAGCGCCCCGGTGATGATGGCGGTGATCTGCAGATTGGCGCCCATCCATAGCGTGAACTGGCTGTAGAGCTTGCCGTGGCGCTCGTCTTCGGGAATGAAATCTATCGAGCGCCGCTCGATGAGCGGCCCTCTTGCTGCCTGGCTGTCCTGAGTCATCGTGTTGTCTCGGTCATGGCTAGTCTACGGTCGCGGGCGCAACAGCAACCCGCTGGTATGGGCGGCTTCGTATCAGCGCTTGCCCGCAAGCATGGGCAGGTTCAGGCCCTGCTCCTTGGCGCACTCGATGGCCTCTTCGTAGCCGGCATCGGCATGGCGCATGACGCCCGTTCCCGGATCGTTGGTCAGCACGCGGCCAATGCGCGCGGCGGCCTCGTCCGTGCCGTCGCACACGATGACCATGCCGGCATGCTGCGAGAAGCCCATGCCCACGCCGCCGCCATGGTGCAGCGACACCCAGGTGGCGCCGCTGGCGGTGTTCAGCAGCGCATTCAGCAGGGGCCAGTCGGACACGGCGTCCGAGCCGTCGCGCATGGATTCGGTTTCGCGGTTGGGGCTGGCGACGGAGCCGGAATCCAGGTGATCGCGGCCGATGACGATGGGCGCCGACAGCTCGCCCGAGCGCACCATTTCATTGAACGCCAGGCCCAGCTTGGCGCGTTGGCCCAGGCCCACCCAGCAGATGCGCGCCGGCAAGCCCTGGAAGCTGATGCGCTCGCGCGCCATGTCCAGCCAGCGGTGCAGATGCGCATCGTCGGGGATCAGTTCCTTGACCTTGGCGTCGGTCTTGTAGATGTCTTGCGGATCGCCCGACAGCGCGGCCCAGCGGAACGGGCCCACGCCGCGGCAGAACAGCGGCCGGATGTAGGCCGGCACGAAACCGGGAAAATCGAACGCGTCCGCCACGCCTTCTTCCTTGGCCATCTGTCGGATGTTGTTGCCGTAGTCGAAGGTGGGGATGCCCAGGCGCTGGAACGCCAGCATGGCCTGCACGTGCACGGCCATCGATTGCTTGGCGGCCTTGATGACGGCGGCCGGTTCGCGCTTGGCCCGCGCGCGGTAATCCTGCCAGGTCCAGCCCGCCGGCAGATAGCCGTTCAGCGGATCGTGCGCGCTGGTCTGGTCCGTGACCATATCGGGGCGTACGCCGCGGCGCACCAGCTCGGGCAGCACCTCGGCGGCGTTGCCGCACAGGGCGATGGAAACGGCGCGGCCTTCCTGCGTGTACTTGGCGATGCGCGCCAGCGCGTCGTCCAGGTCGCGGGCCTGCTCGTCCACGTAGCGGGTGCGCAGGCGGAAGTCGATGCTGGCCTGCTGGCATTCGATGTTCAGCGAGCAGGCGCCGGCCAGCGTGGCCGCCAGCGGCTGCGCGCCGCCCATGCCGCCCAGGCCCGCGGTCAGCACCCAACGGCCTTTGAGGTTGCCGTCGTAGTGCTGGCGGCCCGCCTCGACAAAGGTCTCGTAGGTGCCCTGCACGATGCCCTGGCTGCCGATGTAGATCCAGCTGCCCGCGGTCATCTGGCCGTACATGGCCAGGCCCTTGGCGTCCAGTTCGTTGAAGTGTTCCCAGGTGGCCCAATGCGGCACCAGATTGGAATTGGCGATCAGCACGCGCGGCGCGTTGGCGTGGGTCTTGAAGACCCCGACGGGCTTGCCCGACTGCACCAGCAGGGTTTCGTCCTCGTTCAGGTTCTTGAGCGACTCGACGATCTTGTCGTAGCAGTCCCAGTCGCGCGCGGCGCGGCCGATGCCGCCGTAGACCACCAGTTCCTTGGGGTTCTCGGCCACGTCGGGGTCCAGATTGTTCATCAGCATGCGCAAGGGGGCTTCGGTCAGCCAGCTCTTGGCGTTCAGTTGCTTGCCGCGGGGCGCGCGGATGACGACATCGCGGTATCGGTTCGAGTTGTCCAAGAGGCTCTCCTTGATCGGTTCGGCTGCGCGCCCGATACGGGCGCTGCGCATGCCGTCATCATAGGATGCCTATGCTTGTATATACAAGCTAGCAAGGGTCGAATTTTTATCAGGGATTACCCGTAATAAAAAAGCCGGAACGAGCGTCCCGGCTTTGCTTCGAAACAGCCCAATACAGCACTACATCGCGGCGGCGCGCGGCAGCAGCTCGATCACGCAGGCGTCCAGCGGCGCATCGGCTTGCAGCCGGTACTCGGCCAGGCCGTCCGTGGAAACGGCGTGCAGGCAGTCGTAGCGCGCCGGCAGCGCGTGCGGCGCGCCATTGATGCGCACCGTAAGCGCACCACCGGCGGTCATCACCAGAACGTCGCGCGCGGCGCTGTGAAAGGTCCACGGTCCCGCGCCCGCCACCCATTGCAACCGCGCATGCCAGCGCGCGGGCGCATAGATCAGGTTGAAGTCGCGTATCGGTCCGTCCAACAGGCGGCACTGCACCCGTGCGTCGCCCGCGAAAGCATAAGCCTGGCGCGGCCCAAGCGGCGCCTGCTCGCTACCGTCCACGGTCAGCTGGATGCCCTGGCCTTCCAGCACGGTGATGATGCGCTGACAACCCGTGAAAGCCGAAAAGCCGCCGTCCTGGGCCACATCGGCGATGGACAGGCGCCAATCGAACGCAGCGGCGCTGCCGCCCGGGTTGCAGGCGACTTCCTGTGTGGTGCCGCCGCCGTTGCGCCAGGGCATGCGCGGATAGTCGGCAGCGCGGTAAAGATGGACTTCAGGTTGCGTCATGAGGTGAACTTGCCTTCCAGGCGATGCCGGGAACCGGGATGAATCAAACGGGCCAGCGTGACGGCATGGTCGCCGGACCAGGTGCGGCGGCTGATCAGCAGGCAGGGCTCATCGCGCTCGATCTGCAGCAGCTGGCATTCGCGCGGCTTGGCCAGGATGGCTTCGACCACATGCTCGCCTTCGCTCAGCGGCGCCACGCGCGTCAGGTATTCGTATGGCGTGCTTTGCGTGAAATCCTGCTTGAGATAGTCCGGCGCCAGGCGCACATTCACATAGCGGTCCTCCAGCTGGATCGGCACGTCGTCTTCATAGTGGACGATGATCGAGTGATACACCGGCTGCCCGGCGCGGATGTCCAGCGCCAGCGCCTGTTCCGCGCCCGCGGGCTCCTCGGCCAGCCGGACCACGCGGCTGTGGTGGCGATGCTTGCGCGCCGCGATCTCGTCGGCAATGTTGTTGACGGCAAACAGCGCCGAGCGCGCCTTGGGCTGGGCCACGAAGGTGCCCACGCCCTGCATGCGCACCAGCAGCCCCTCGGCCGTCAACTCGCGCAGGGCGCGGTTGATGGTCATGCGGCTGAACCCCAGCTCATCGACCAGTTCGCTTTCCGAGGGCACCCGGTAGTGTTCCGGCCATGCGCCGCTGCGGATCTGCTGCGCGATCATCTGCTTGACCTGCGCATAGAGCGGAGCAGGGGGAGCATTGGCTTGGATGGGCAATTTGGGAGGGTTCGAGGCCACGGAAAATCCTGTAGTGCGGCGCGGGGCGGCCGGTAGCGGACAGCGCCTAGTATAGACAGGTACAGATCGCTTGCGCCGCGGCGCCGCGCGAGCCGCAGCCGCTGGCGGCCCTAGGCATGGACCGCCGCCCCGGAGTATGTTGGTAGACGGGAGCCGCCAGATTCCCTATACTCCCCCCCTGTATTTATCGGAGCCTGCCGTGCCGCACTCCCCGGAAGAAAAAAAACGCGTCGTCACTCGCTTGCGACGCATCCAGGGCCAGGCGCTGGCGCTGGAGCGGGCCGTGAACGAAGGCACGGAATGCGGCGCGCTGCTGCAGCAGCTGGCCGCCTTGCGCGGCGCCGCCACCGGCCTGATGGCCGAGGTGCTGGAAAGCCATCTGCGTGAAACCTTCCTCCAATCCGCCCAGGGCGGACGCCAGGACGCCACGATCGAACCCGAAGCGGAGATCGACCTCTTGATGCGCCTGGTCCGTTCCTACTTGAAATAACGCTATCTGACATACGTGGAGCCCTAGCTATGAAATCACGCGCAGCAGTCGCATTCGGACCCGGCAAGCCGCTGGAAATCGTTGAAATCGACGTCGCGCCGCCGCAGCGCGGCGAGGTGCTGGTGAAGATCACCCATACCGGCGTCTGCCACACCGACGCCTTCACCCTCAGCGGCGACGACCCTGAGGGCCTGTTCCCCGCCGTGCTGGGCCATGAAGGCGCGGGCGTGGTGGTCGAAGTCGGCGAAGGCGTGACCTCGCTCAAGCCGGGCGACCACGTCATTCCGCTCTACACGGCCGAATGCCGCGAATGCAAGTTCTGCCTGTCCGGCAAGACCAACCTGTGCCAGAAGGTGCGCGCCACCCAGGGCAAGGGCGTCATGCCCGACGGCACTTCGCGCTTCAGCTACGACGGCAAGCCGCTCTACCACTACATGGGCTGCTCGACCTTCAGCGAGTACACGGTGGTCAACGAGATCTCGCTGGCCAAGATCAACCCGGCCGCCCCCCATGAAAAGGTCTGCCTGCTGGGCTGCGGCGTCACCACCGGCCTCGGCGCCGTGCACAATACCGCCAAGGTCAAGGAAGGCGATACCGTCGCCGTGTTCGGGCTGGGCGGCATCGGCCTGGCCGTGATCCAGGGCGCGGTGCAGGCCAAGGCCGGCCGCATCATCGCCGTGGACACCAACCCAAACAAGTTCGTGCTGGCCAGCGCCATGGGCGCCACCGACTGCGTCAACCCCAAGGACCACGACAAGCCGATCCAGGACGTCATCGTCGAGATGACCGACGGCGGCGTGGACTTCTCGTTCGAGTGCATCGGCAACGTGCACGTGATGCGCGCCGCGCTGGAATGCTGCCATAAGGGCTGGGGCGAGAGCATCATCATCGGCGTGGCCGGCGCCGGCCAGGAAATCAGCACCCGTCCGTTCCAGCTGGTCACCGGCCGCGTCTGGCGCGGTTCGGCCTTCGGCGGCGTCAAGGGCCGCACGCAGCTGCCGGGCATGGTCGAAGACGCCATGAGCGGCAAGATCGATCTGGACCCGTTCGTGACGCACACGCTGCCGCTGGAACGCATCAACGAAGCCTTCGACCTGATGCATGAAGGCAAGTCGATCCGCACGGTCATCCACTACTAAGCACGAACCTTTGCGGCAACGACGGGCCCGGCGCACCATGCGCCGGGCCCCTTGCTTTTCCATGACAGGCATGCGACATGTCGCTCCGCCACATGACAACACTGTCATTCATTTCCGCGTCATCTTGACCCGCGACCATTCGCCCTCCGATGACAGAGGGGTACACGCGAATGAACACGTGGAAGAGGAACGCGGGCGCGGCCATGCTGAGCGCCCTGGCGCTTTTGGCCGGCTGCGGCGGCGGTGACGACGATGACGACAAGCCCGTCGAACAGCCTGAACAGCCGGTCCCTGGCCGGGCAATGGAACTGACGATCCTGCACATCAACGATCATCATTCCAACCTGGACAGCAAGAAGAAGGACCTGAAGCTCAAGACCGCTTCCGGCTCGCGCGTGGCTGTGAACGCCGACACCGGCGGCTTCCCGCGGGTGACCGGCGCGATCAATGCGCTGGCCTCGCAGTCCGCCAACGTGCTCAAGCTGCACGCGGGCGACGCCACCACCGGCACGCTGTACTTCAACCGCGCCGGCGAGCCCGGCGAGGCCGACGCGGCGATGATGAACACCGTCTGCTTCGACGCCATGACCCTGGGCAACCACGAGTTCGACAAGGGCGACAGCGGCTTGAAGCGCTTCATCGACCTGCTGCATGCGGGCGCCTGCCAGACGCCCGTGCTGAGCGCCAACGTCACGTTCGCCGCGGGCTCGGCCTTGAATCCGTCGCGCGCCCCCGGCATGGTCAAGCCCGCCGTGGTCCTGAAGCGCGACGGCCAGGACATCGGCCTGGTCGGCCTGACCATCGCCGCCAAGACCCAGCAATCCTCCAGCCCGGACGCCGGCACCGTGTTCTCCGACGAGACCGCGGCGGCGCAACAGCAGATCGACGCGCTGCGCGCGCAGGGCGTGAACAAAATCGTGGTGATGAGCCACATCGGCTACGACTACGACAAGCAGGTGATCGCGCAACTGAGCGGCGTGGACGTGGTGGTGGGCGGCGACTCGCACACGCTGCTGGGTCCCGCGTCCATGGCGGACTATGGCGTGGGTTCGCCAGCCGGCGCCTATCCCACCGTGCTGCAAGACAAGGACGGCAAGCGCGTCTGCCTGGTGCAGGCTTGGGAGTACTCGCAAGTGGTGGGCGAGCTGAAGGTCAGCTTCGACGCCAACGGCGACGTCACCGCCTGCGCCGGCACGCCGCACGTGCTGATGGACGGCCCGCTGAAAGTGGCCGGCGCCGCGCCCTCGGCCGCGGACGAGGCGGCGATCCAGGCCGACGTTCTGGCCAGCGGCTTCCTGCGCATGCAGGCGCCGGACGCGCAGGCCACGGCCGTGCTGCAGCCGTTCAAGGCCAAGGTTGACCAGTTCAGCCGCAGCCTGGTCGCATCGGTGCCGCAAGAGCTGTGCTCCCGGCGCGTGCCGGGCGGTCCCGGCTCGCGCGACTACAGCCGCTCCAGCGCCGCCTGCAACACCCTGGGCAGCGTCAGCCTGCGCGGCGGCGACATCCAGCAACTGGTGGCGCAGGCTTATCTGGACGTGGCCAACGCCAGCTACGGCGGCGCCGACATCTCGCTGCAAAGCGGCGGCGGCGTGCGCGTGCCGCTGCTGGGCAACGTGACCGCAGCCAACGTGATCGAGGTCGTGCCTTTCGGCAATATGCTCTGGCGCCTGGACGTGACCGGCGCCGAGGTCAAGAGCATGCTGGAAGACGGCATGCAGGCAGTCTACGGCGCGGGCGGCTCCACCGGCCCCTATCCGTATGCCGGCGGACTGCGCTGGGACGTGAATGCGGCCCAGGCCCAGGGCAACCGCGTGTCCAACATCGAAGTGCGGGACCAGGCCAGCGGCAACTGGCTGCCGCTGGACGCGAGCCGCAGCTACAAGCTGTTCGTGCTGAGTTTCAACGCCACCGGCGGCGACGGCTACAAGACCCTGGCCAACGTGCCTGCCTCGCGCCGCCAGGACATCGGCGTGCTGGACGCCGACGTGCTCCAGGCCTACATCGACAAGCAGGCCAAGGATCCGGCCAGCGGTCTGCCGGTGCTGAATCTGTTGCCAGCGAGCCTGTACAGCACCAAGACGTACAGCGAGTAAGGGTGAACGCCGGGCGCGGCCGTCAGGCCGGCTGCGCCTGGCTTTCGCGGTAGACGCGCTCGGTCTTGCCGACGAACGTGGTCAGCGAAAACTCCCGCAGCGCCGTGCTGCGGGCTTCGGCGCCCATCACACCCAGGGCGTCGCGATTTTCCAGGATCTGCGACAGCGCTTGCACGATGCTGTCTACCGAGGCCGGCGGCACCACCCAGCCGTCGCGGCCGTCGGTGACGTTTTCGGGCAGGCCGCCCACTGCGCTCACGATGACAGGCTTGCCCGCCGCCATCATCTCGCGGCAGGCGAAGGAAATCGTCTCCAGCTTGGACGACAGCACGAAGCCCACGTCCAACGCCGACAGGAAAGGGCCGACGTCGTCCAGCAGGCCGGTGAACACCACCTGATCCGACATGCCCAGTTCAAGGACGCGCTGCATCTGCTCCGCGTCCGGCAGCTTGCCGGCGATCAGCACCACCACCTGCCGCCGCTGATTTTCGGGCAGCATGGACACGGCGGTCACCATGTCCATCCAATTCTTGTAGACCGCGGTGCCGGCATTGCTGCCGATGACCAGCCGGCCCTGCATGCCCTCGGGCAGCAGGCTGTCGCGCGCCTGCGCCGTCTCGCGCCGCGAGGCGGGGCTGCATTTTTCCGTATCCACGCCGTTGTGCACCACTCGCAGGTCCTCGTTGCGGAAGACCGACTGCTTCATGCGGCGGAACGTGTGGCTGCACACGCAGATGACGCGGTTGGTGCCCCATTTGGCGCGTACCCGCGCGCCCAGACTATTGGCGCTGCGGTCGGTGTGCTGGGTATAGACCATGAAAGGGCGCCGCGCGCCCAGGCCCACGGTCGCCAGCATGCACAGGCGGTGATCGGCGGAACCGTTGGCGTGGATCACATCGAACTGTTGCTCGCGCAGCAGGGCCCGCAGCTGGCGCAGCGCGCGCAGCTGCTGCAACGGGCGGCTCTTGAACTCCAGGGCCAGCGTGCGCACGCCGGGCAGGGCGGCGGCCTCGGCCAGCAGACGGCTGCTGGCAGGCGCGGCCACGGTCACCTGCGACTTCTCGCACAGGATGCGCGCCAGCGACATCACGTAGGTGGTGTGACCGCCGCCATCGCCTTGGTGGAAATTGGTGTACAGAATCTTCATGGGGTCATACTCGAAATCGGCTGCTCGGGCAGCAGGCAGCTCCAGTCGCGCTTCTCGAACACGTCATCCCCCAGCCGGCTGGCGGGAGACAGGTTGTAGACCTTGACCCCGCGTTTACCAAGCAGCCGGCTGGCTTGCCGGAACGCGGGTTCGATATGTCCTGAGAATTGCCGGTCCAGCGCGGTGGACAGCTGCGTTGCCGCGCTTTCATAGAATCGGGGTCCTGCCGCGGCCGTCAGGTCCAGGCCGTGCAGGTAGATGGTTTTCGCGCCCAGCCACGCCAGCAGCTGCAAGCCCGTGTAGGCCACCGTGCCGCCGCCGAACAGGCCGCGCGTCGGGTCCAGGCTGAAACCATGCGCATGCACCGGATTGCGGGCGTCGAACAGCACCAGGCCGGGATCGTCGGCCAGCCGCGCTTCCAGTTCCTCGGGACGGGCGCGCGGTTGCAGCGCGCGCTGGTGCACCTCTTCGAACAGCGCGATGCGGCAGCGCACGGAACGGCGGTCGAACAGGAAGCCGATCCAGCGGTAGACCTCGGGCGTGACGAACAGCGTCAGGTCCTGCGCCAGCACTTCCGCCACCAGTTCGCGCCTGCGGTTGACGAAACCCGCATCCAGCATCGCGTAGTAATCGAAGCGCAGGGAAGGGTGCTGGCGCCGCAACGCGATCGAGCCATTGACGCCCATCGCCACGTCCAGCCGGCAGCGCGCGTAGTCGATCTGGGCAACGGATGGACCGCTGAGTATCAAATGGGCGTCCGCGCCGATGTCGCGCGGCAGCCGATCCAGGGGCGTGATGGCAGGGCCCTGCACGCCGCGCAGTTCGCAGCCGGTCAGCCGCCCCTCCGCATCGCGCTGCAGGGCCACGAAAGGCCAAAGGGTTTCGTTGTGGCGGTATGCGGCGGGCCGGGTGTGGCGATAGAAGTAACGCAGGCTCTTGGTCAGCGGACGCGAACGCAGCAAGCGTGGAATAAGCCCGGGGCTAGGCATGAGCGATGTTGCGCGGAAGCCGCGAAATAAGCTTGTAAGCGGCGAATTCTACGCAGCCGGACCTATCGAAAAAGCGAGTGAACCCATGAAGATGTAACGCTTTTGAGTAAACGCCAAAACGTCCCCAAATTAGTTGCGAACGTTTTCCACAGGGCATGGCGTCACGCGCCGCAAAAATTTCGATTACGTTTTGCCGCAAAGATTTGCCTGCGCGGCTACGCCTTGCGCTAAGCGAGCCCCCACGGCCTTCCGCTACGATGCGGGTATCGCAAGGTCCCGATTCAAGCACTCAACCCTGGATAGGAAGGATTTCGATGTCTACGACCGCCACCCTGAACGCCGCTGCGGCTGCGGCCAGCGCGCCACGCCTGAGCGTGCCGGCATTCCGTGCGCGCAAGCGCCAGGAGCCGCTGGTGATGCTGACGGCCTACACCGCGCGCATGGCCGAGCTGCTGGACCCGCATTGCGACGCCCTGCTGGTGGGCGACAGCCTGGCACAGACGATCTACGGACTACCTACCACGGTGCCCGTCACGCTGGACATGATGATTGCGCACGGCGCCGCCGTGGTGCGCGGCTCGCGACGCGCGCTGATCGTCATCGACATGCCCTTCGGCAGCTATGAAGAAAGCCCCGAACAGGCCTTCCGGTCCGCCGCGCGGATCTTGAAGGAAACCGGCGCGGCTGCGGTCAAGCTGGAAGGCGGGCAGAGCATGGCGCCGACCGTCGCCTACCTGTCCGCGCGCGGCATCCCGGTGATGGGCCATGTGGGCCTGACGCCGCAGGCCGTGAACATCCTGGGCGGCTACGGCGCGCGCGGCCGCGGCGAAGCCGAATATGCCCGCATCGCCGCCGATGCCGCCGCGGTGGCGGATGCCGGTGCGTTCTCGCTGGTGATCGAGGGCGTGGTCGAGCCGCTGGCGGCGTCGATCACCGAGGCCGTCGCCTGCCCGACCATAGGCATAGGCGCGTCCGGCCGCTGCGACGGCCAGGTGCTGGTGGTGGACGACATGCTGGGCATGTTCGACCGCACCGCGCGCTTCGTGAAACGCTACGACGACCTGGCCGGCCGCATCCAGCAGGCAGCGCAAGCCTATGCGGGCGAAGTCCGGACGCGGACCTTCCCCGAACCGGCCCATCTTTACGGCGTCTCCGGCGGCGCCTGATGGCCGCGCGCGTTTCTCGATAGAATCATCCCCATGCCTATCTTCCCGCACACCTCATGAGCACGCCCCGCATGGACACGCCCCAATTGCAGGACGCCATCGCGGACGCCATCAGCACCGCCACGCGCGGCGCCGGGCGCGTGAACATCCTGGTCGCGGGCAAGACCGGCGTGGGCAAGAGCACGTTGCTCAATGCCGTGTTCCGGGGCGACCTGGCCAAGACGGGCGCGGGCAAACCCGTCACCCAGTCCACCCAGGAATTCACCCGCGCCGGCCATCCGCTCACCATCATCGACACGCGCGGCCTGGAAGTCGGCGACTACGAACGCTCGCGCCAGCAGTTGGCCGACCTGATCCGGGAACGCTCCGCCTCCGACGACCAGGACAAGCACCTGCACGTGGCCTGGCTTTGCATCCAGGACAGCAGCCACCGCGTCGAAGACGCGGAAATCGAACTGTGCGACATGCTGTCCAACGCCGGCATCCCCGTCGTGGCGGTACTGACCAAGGCGCGCAAGAACAGCCCCTTCGTCGACGAAGCGCGCAAGCTGCTGCCGCGCGCCAAGCAGGTGGTGGCGGTGCGCGCGCTGCCGGAATGGATCGAGGAACTGGACGCGGAACTGCCGCCCATGGGCCTGGACAACCTGATCGAGGCTACCGCCCTGCATATCCCCGAGGCGCAGCAGCGGGCCTATGCCAACGCGCTGTCCACCCGCAACAAGAAGGCCCTGGAAGTAAAAAAAAAGCGGGCTGAGATAGAGGTCAACGTGGCCGCCGGCCTGGCCGCGTCGGCCGCCGCCGCCCCCATTCCGTTTTCGGACGCATTCGCGCTGGTGCCCATCCAGGTTGGCATGATCGCCAAGATCGGCATCACCTTCGGCATGGAACTGGACACCGCCGCCATCACCACATTGGTCACGTCCACCCTGGGCGCATCCGCCGCCACGCTGATCGGGCGCTCGGTCGTTTCCGGCCTGTTGAAGTTCATCCCCGGCGCAGGCAGCGCGGTGGGCGGCACCATCGCCGCCACGACGGCCGGCACCATCACCAAGCTGCTGGGCAATGCCTACGTGGCCGTGCTGTACGACTTCTGCCTGAAGAATCCGGGCAAGGACATCGACATCGCGATGATCGCCAAGGGCTTGAAGCAGCGCGTCACGTTCTGAAGCGCGCTGCCCTCGCACCAGTGCCCGCGCACTAGTGCGAACCGCGTCTTGCGAACTGCGCCGGACCGGCGGTGCCAGATCTATACTTTTCAGACCGCCCCCGCCGCTGCGACGCGCCAACGGCCCGGACGTCCCGCGCCGCGCGCCGGATGCTCTTGCGCAGAGCTCAGCCAGCCTGCGCGCAGGGAGACCCCACATGACTCGCAAATACATCGATTGCCGCGAGTACCCCAGTGAAATGAACTGCTCGGTAGCCCTCGCGGCGGATTCCGAAGGCGAATTGCTGGAGGCGGCCGTGCAGCATGCAACCACGGTGCACAAGCATGCCGACACGCCCGAGCTGCGATCGCAACTGAAGTCGCTGTTCCACGACGGCACACCGCCGGTTGAAACGCCCAGCCGGGCGTGAACATGACTGCGGCCGCATTCGCGGCCGCCACCGTACTGGCGCCGGCGCGTTCCACCACGCCGGCGCTTGCGCTTTGCACGAACCGCGCCGACGCCGCGGCGCGTGAGCGCTAAGCCTGCGCCAGCACCGGCGTAGCCGCCCGCACCACCTCGAACAGGTTCTTCGGATCGGGCGATTGCGGCGCGACCTCGATGCGGGCGCCCACGCCATGGCGAATGGCGGCATCGCGCAGCCAGCGCAGCGCCGAAAAGTCCTCCAGTGCAAAACCCACCGAATCGAAGATGGTCACTTCCGCCGGCTGCTTGCGGCCAGCGGCCTGGCCCGTCAACACCCGCCACAGTTCCGTCACTGCGAAATCGGCCGGCATCTGCTGCAGATCGCCCTCGATGCGCGTCTGCGGCTCGTATTCCACGAACACCGGCCCCGCGCGCAGCACGTCCGCGTGCAGCTCCGTCTTGCCCGGGCAATCGCCGCCCACGGCGTTGATGTGCATGCCCGGTTCGACCATGTCCGCGGTCAGGATGGTGGCGTAGGCCTTGTCCGCCGTCACCGTGGTGACGATGTCCGTGCCCTTGACCGCCTCTGCCGCACTATCGAAGCGCACCACGCGCAAGCCGGGCACTGAAGCCAGATTGCTTTCAAGCTTGCGTGTGGCGCCTGCGTCCACGTCATAGACGTGCAGGGTGTCGATGCCCAGGAGGTAATGGAAGGCCAGCGCCTGGAACTCGCTTTGCGCGCCGTTGCCGATCAATGCCATCTTGCGCGAGTCCGGCCGGGCCAGCGCGCGCGCCGCCAGGGCCGAGGTCACGGCAGTGCGCAGCGCCGTGGTCAGGGTCAGTTCGCTGATCAGCAGCGGCTCGCCCGTGCTGACCTGCGCCAGCGCGCCAAACGCCATCACGGTGGACAGGCCGGCCTGCGGATTGCCGGGATGGCCGTTCACGTACTTGAAGGTGTAGTACTCGCTGTCGGCGGTGGGCATCAATTCGATCACGCCGGTCGCCGAATGGCTGGCCACCCGCGCACTTTTGTCGAACTCCTGCCATCGCAGAAAGTCCGCCAGCAAGTAGTCGAGCAGGCCGGCGAAGACCTGTTGCGGACCTTGCAGGGCCACGATTTTGGCCACGTCGGAAGTTGAAAGCAGCGTCGTCAATTTGTTCTCCCCGAGTTATGGAACAGAAATTCTGGGGGATGGGCAAACCAATTAATAGTGACAACAATCCACACAAAACGCTAAGATTCTGCCATTCTGATAGCCATAAATAGCATTTTTCACAATGGACACGCTGGATCAGAACTTGCTCGGCCTGTTGCGCGCCGACGCCCGCATGTCGGTCGCCACCCTGGCGAAGAAGCTCGATGTCTCGCGCGGCACCATCGACAACCGCATCCGCAAACTGGAAGAGCGGGGCATCATCCGCGGCTATACCGTGCGGCTGCGCCCCGAAGTCGAGACCGAGGACATCGTCGCCTGGATGAGCATCGCCGTCGAAGGCCATGAAACCCGCAAGATCGTGAGCCTGCTGATGGGCGAGCCCAGCGTGGCGGGCCTGCACGACACCAACGGCCGCTGGGACCTGCTGGCCGAGCTGCGCGTGCCCACCATCGACCAGTTGTCCGAAGTGCTGGACCGCCTGCGTACGCTCAAGGGCATCGCCGCCACCGAAACCAGCATCCATCTCAAGACCTTCAAGGCCCTCTGAGCGCCGGCATACGGGGAAACCCGATATAAAACTTTGCATGGACTCCATGACGCCGCGTTATGCATGAGGCCGGGACGGTCTCTGCCGTCACGGTGAAATTCCCCGCTGAATCAGGGCCTTGGAGTGAATCCCGTCGCATCCGGCGGCGCGCGCCGCCAGCCCGGACAGCGGTTCCCGATTTCCGCCCGCGGATGCATGCTTGCGCCTTCAGCCTGGAGATCCACATCGTGAGTAATGCATACCCCGCCCGCAAGATGGGCCTGGCGGTCGCCCAGATGGGCGCAGTAAACCTTGCCGATACGCGCGCCGCCGTGGTCCGCCGCCTGGTGGAAATGATGCGCGAGGCCGCCGCCCGCAAGGCGGAGTTCGTCGTCTTCCCCGAGCTGGCGCTGACCACGTTCTTCCCGCGCTACTGGATGGAAGACGCCGAAGCCGTCGAGCGCTACTTTGAAAAAAGCATGCCCAACGCCGACGTGCAGCCGCTGTTCGACGCCGCGCGCGAATTGGGCATAGGCTTCTACCTGGGCTATGCCGAACTGACGCCCGAAGGCCGCCAGTTCAACACCGCCATCCTGGTGGACCGCAGCGCCAAAGTCATCGGCAAGTACCGCAAGATCCACCTGCCGGGCCACTCGGGCCATAAGGTCGGCGCGCCGTTCCAGCACCTGGAGAAGAAGTTCTTCGAAGTCGGCGACCTGGGCTTTGGCGTCTGGGAAACCAACGACGTGAAGATCGGCATGTGCCTGTGCAACGATCGCCGCTGGCCCGAGACCTATCGCGTCATGTCGCTGCAAAGCGCCGAGCTGATCGTGCTGGGCTACAACACGCCGTCCCTGAACATCCACTGGAACGAGCCCGCGCATCTGCGCACCACCACGCACGAGATCGTATTGCAGGCCAGCGCCTACCAGAACGCGGTCTGGGTCGGCGCCGCCGCGAAGTGCGGCCACGAAGACGGCCACCACATGATAGGCAGCTCCATGATCGTCGCGCCGTCCGGCGAGATCGTGGCGCGCGCAAGCGGCGAAGAAGACGAAGTGATCACCGCCAACATCGACCTGGCCATGGGCCAGGCCTTCCGCGACCACGTGTTCAATTTCGCCAAGCACCGCAACCCGCAGCACTACAAGCTCATCGTCGAACGCACCGGCGCCGGCGATCCGCTGCCCACGGCCGCCATCGACTAGACGCTGCACTCAGCCGCGACGCAGCCCGGGCGGACGCCGCCCGCGCTGCTAGACTGCCTGCTGGCCCTCAGACTGACCGACCCGCAGCAGGCAAGAACCCATGCGCTTCATCGACACCGAACAAACCCGCAACGCCCTGTCCTTCGACGCCGTCATTCCCGCCCTGCGGGAAGCCTTCCGCGGCAGCGCCACCGTGCCGCCGCGGCATGTCCACGCCATCCAGTCGGGCAATGCACACGGCACCTCGCTGATCATGCCGGCCTGGAGCGACCGCGGCTACTTCGGCGTGAAAATCATCAATATCTTCCCCGAGAACACGCACCTGGGCCTGCCGGGCCTGCACGCCACCTACAACCTGTACAGCGCCACCACCGGCGTGCCCATCGCCCAGGTGGACGGCGACATCGTCACCGCCTACCGCACGGCGGGCGCGGCCGCGCTGGGCGCGGACTACCTGGCGCGCGCCGACGCCAGCACGCTGCTGATCGTCGGTTCCGGCCGCATCGCCGGCCTGGTGGCGCAGGCCATGCGCAGCGTGCGCCCCATCCAGCGCGTGCTGGTTTGGAACGTGCGCGCGGCCGGCGCCGAGAAGCTGGCCGGCGAGCTACGCGCGCAGGGCTTCGATGCCGAGGCCGCCAGCGACCTGGAAGCCGCCGCGCGTCAGGCCGACATCATCAGCTGCGCCACCCTGTCCACCGTGCCGCTGATCCACGGCGCCTGGCTGCGTCCGGGCGTGCACCTGGACCTGATCGGCAGCTTCAAACCCGAAATGCGCGAGACCGACGCGGCCTGCTTCGACGGTACCTCGGTCTATGTGGACACCAGCGAAGCGCCCACCAAGTCCGGCGACCTGCTGGCCGCTTTCGAGGCCGGCACGCTCAAACACGAGGACATCCGCGGCGACCTGCACCAGTTGGCCGCCGGTGAACTGCCGGGCCGCCGCGGCGACCAGGAAATCACCGTGTTCAAAGCCGTGGGCAGCGCACTCGAAGACCTGACGCTGGCAACGCTGGTGTACGAGTCGGTCAGCGGCGAACGCGCTTGAGCGCGCGGCGCCTGCGGCGCTATTCGAAGCCGCGCGGACCCAACGCCTGGACCATGTAGTCGATGAAGGACTTGATGCGCGAGGAGATCGCGGTGTTGCGGTAGTACACCGCGTTGATCGGCTGCCGCACGTCCTGCGTCTGCTTCACCAGCAGCTGCTGCAAGGCGCCGCTGTCGCGGTCGCCGCGCGTCATGAAGTCCGACAGGCAGACGACGCCGCCGTCGTTCAAGGCCAACTGCCGCAAGGTTTCGCCGCTGAACGCGCGCACATGGGGCTTGATGTGCAGGGCCTGGCCGTCGGCCTCCAGCAGCGGCCATTCGTTCAGCGCTTCCAGCTGGCTGAAGCCCAGCAGGACATGCGAAGCCAGATCGGCCACGCGCCTGGGCGTGCCATGCTTGGCCAGATAGCCGGGACTGGCCAGCACGCGCACGCGGCTATGGCCCAGCGGCACCGCGTGCAGCGATGAGTCCTTCAGGCGCCCGATGCGGATGGCCAGGTCGGTGCGGCGCTCCAGCAGGTCGATATTGCCTTCGTTGCTGTTCAGTTCCAGCTCCACCTGCGGATAGCGCTGGCGATAGCCCGGCACCAGCGGCGCGATCACGTGCAGCATGAAGGGCGATGCCGCATCCACCCGCAAGCGTCCTGCCGGCTGGTTGCGGCGCAGGCTCATCAGTTCCTCGCTTTCCTCCACTGCGGCCACGATCTTGCGCGCCTGCTCCAGATAGGCCCGGCCTTCCTCGGTCAGTTCCAGCCGACGCGTGGTCCGGCGCATCAGCGTGGTCTGTAGCTTCTCTTCCAGCCGGCTCATGGTCCGGCTGGCGGCGGAAACAGTCTGTCCCAGCACATCCGCGGCGGCAGTGATCGAGCCGCTGTCCACGATGGCGATAAAGACCTGCATTTCGTCTAGCGTCGTCTTCATTCTTGCATTTATATCAAAAGTCTTTCGTGCATACCGGACTTTTTCCGCAAGTATCCGACGGGCACACTGCAGGCATTCCCGGACGCCTGCGTCCGCAGCCCTGAATCCCCCAAGGAGTTACCCATGAGCATTCCCGTCTTCGGCGCCGGCACTTTCCGCCTGCAAGGCCAGGCCGTCATCGATTCCGTGCGCAACGCGCTGGACCTCGGCTACCGCGCCATCGACACCGCGCAGATCTATGAAAACGAAACCGAGGTCGGCCAGGCCATCGCCGAATCCGGCGTGGCGCGCGATGCACTGTTCGTCACGACCAAAATCTGGGTTCCCCACTACGCCCGCGGCAAGCTCATACCCAGTCTGCAGGACAGCCTGGCCAAGCTGCGCAGCGACTACGCGGACCTGACCTTGATCCATTGGCCCGCGCCCGGCAACGGCGTCGCCGTCGAGGAATTCATGACTGCGCTGGCTGAGGCCAAGGCGCGGGGCCTGACCCGCCAGATCGGCATCTCCAACTTCCCCATCGCCGAAACCCGCGCCGCCATCGCCGCCGTGGGCCGCGAGCAGATCGCCACCAACCAGATCGAACTCAGCCCCTACCTGCAGAACCGCAAGCTCGCCGCCTTCCTGCAGGAACAAGACATCCCGGTCACCTCGTACATGACGCTGGCCTACGGCAAGGTGCTGAAGGATCCGGTCATCGGCCAGATCGCCCAACGCCACGACGCCACGCCCGCGCAGGTGGCGCTGGCCTGGGCCCTGCAACTGGGCTATGCCGTCATTCCGTCGTCGACCAAACGCGAAAACCTGGCCAGCAACCTGCTGGCCCAGGACCTGCGGCTGACGGAGGCGGACATGGCGCAGATCGCGGCGCTGGAGCGCAACGGCCGTGAAGTCAGCCCGGAAGGCCTGGCGGCGCAGTGGGATTAAGCCTCGAATAGTGAAAATGCACTATTTCAAATCCAAGGAGTAATACTTTCGGATACTAGCGAACTGGTTTAGGCGCGCCTATATATCGCAGCTACGGGCGCAATCATTACTGTCGTCATGTCGTCTTGCCTGCAAATGCCGCCCTCGCGCTGAAAGCCTGTCTCCACTGGAGTACGCCATGGCTGCAAAGAAGCAAGCGGGGCGTGCCGCCCCGGCACGCAAGACGGTGGCAACGCGGCAGCCCGCCGCCGGCAAGACGCCCCGATCCGCTCCAAAGCGTAAAAGCCGCAGCCTGCCGCCGGCGCTGCCGTTTCGCCGCACGGCCAAGCCCGATGCCTTCGATGTCCGCGACATTCCGTTCCACCCTAACATCTCGGTCACGCCCAAGACCGAGATGATTCCCGCCATGGGGTTGACGGTGAAGCATCAGGAAGACACCTCGGCCTGCACCGGATTCGCCCTGTCCACGGTGGTCGAGTACCTGCTGCGCAAGTCGGAGCGCGAACCGCGTCCAGCCATCTCGCCGTTCATGCTGTATTCCATGGCCAGGCGCTACGACGAGTTCCCGGGTTCGGTCGACGACACGGGATCGAGCCTGCGCGGCGCGCTCAAAGGCTGGTTCAAGCACGGCGCCTGCGCCCAGGATCTGTTTCCGACCCTGAACATGCCGGCGGCGGCCAACGAGACCGCCGACGACTGGTGGCTGGATGCCGTCAAGCGTCCGCTGGGCGCCTACTACCGCATCGACACGCGCAACATCGTCGAAATGCACGCTGCGCTCAACGAGGTCGGCATTCTGTACGCCAGCGCGGGCTGCCACGCCGGCTGGGACGACGGCCATGGCGTCACCCCGCTGAAGGCGCCGTCCACGCCGGGAGCCCAGCCGTTCTGGATCATCCCGCCCGACCCGCAGGATTCCGCCACCGACGGCCACGCCTTCGTCATCGTCGGCTATACCCAGGACGGCTTCCTGGTCCAGAACTCCTGGGGCGAGGAGTGGGGCACCCACGGCATGGCGGTGCTGACCTACGACGACTGGATGCGCAACGCCATGGATTGCTGGGTGGTGCAGCTGGGCGTGGTCACGCATGAGCACACCAAGATCTCGAACAGCATCACGCTGCGCACCGAAGGCAAGCGGGTCACCCTGGCCGCGGGCACTGTGCTGCGCAACCGCGAGATCTCGCCCTTCATCGTCAACGTGGGCAACAACGGCAAGCTCAGCAACAGCGGCGCGTTCCGGACCACGCCCGACGATCTGCGCGCCATCGTCGACGTGCACATGAACGCCGCGCGCGAGAAATGGGGCTTGAAGGACAAGCCCATGGACGTATGCGTGTACGCGCACGGCGGCCTGGTCGGCGAAGAGGATGCGGCGGAGGCCGCCGCCGAATGGATACCGCTGCTCTACGAGAAGCAGATCTTCCCGGTCTTCCTGATGTGGGAGACGGACGTCATCACCACCGTGAAGAACATCATCCAGGATGCCGCCCACAGCGTTCCACGCACCACCGGCGGCCTGGGCGAGCGGCTGGAGCGTTGGTGGAACCAGCGCCTGGAACGCTGGCTGGCGCGACCGGGCACGGTGATCTGGGGCGAAATGAAGCAGAACGCCCAGGCCATGAGCGCACCCGTTCCCAAGGGCATGGCGCAGGAAGAAGCCGCGATGATCATGCTGTACAAGCATTTCAAGGCGCACGTCAGCCAGGGACGCGTGCGCCTGCACATCGTCGGCCACTCGGCCGGCGCCATCGTCGCCAGCCACTTCGTACACCGGCTGGCGGCCGACGGCGGCGAACTGGAATCGCTCAACCTGATGGCCCCGGCGGTCACGCTGGACACCTTCCGCAAGCTGGTCGTGCCGAACCTGAAGACACGGGTAAAGCGCTATCAACAGTTCCATCTTTCCGACCGGGCCGAGGAAGACGATCCCACTTGCGGCCCGTACCGGCGCTCGCTGCTCTACCTGGTGAGCGAGTCCTTCGAAGGCGGCACCACCACGCCGCTGCTCGGCATGGAGCGCTATTTCCGCGATGCCGGCATTGCGTGCGACGCCGTGCATGTCTCGCCCGCAGGCAGCCCCGCGCCCGGCTCCACCAACCCGCCGGTGGCGGCCAGCACGCACGGCGGATTCGACAACGACAAAGGCACCCAGCAGCAGATCATTGCATTCATCAAGCGTTGAGCCGGCAGCCGCGCCCGCAAGGGCGGCAAGCAGGGAGGGCTTCGATATGTTTGAGTTTCCTCAGGCGCAGACGGACCTGGATGCTGGCGCGCAAGTACGCGTGCCAGCATCCGCCTCCATCCCGGGCGATCCCGCGGCAATGCTGCGGGTGATGTCGCGGGCGGGCGTGCCTTGCCTGTTGCTGGACCGTGACGGCGTCATCATCGACATCAGCGATACGCTCGCGCCCAGCGCCCAGGCGTTCCGCGGCCGCGCCGCCGCCGAGGCCTACGGCCTGGGCGAACCATTGACCATGGGCAGCGGCGCGGTCGGCGGCATCTACCAGGCCGCGGACGGCGCGCCCGTGCCCGCGCAACTGGTGCCCTTGTGCGAATTGGAAAGCGGCAAGATCGTCGTGCTGGTCAACGACGGCACGCCCTTCAGGAAAGCGGAATCGCGCCGCTTTGAACGCACGCCCTATGCGGTGTTCCGCCTGGATCTGGACGGTGTGGTGCGCTTCGCCAACCGCGAGGCCGCGCGCGCGCTGGGCCAAAAGCTCGACGAGGTTTGCGGCGAGCCACTGGCCCGCCATTTCCGCAAAAGCGACGCGCCCCGCATCGCCGATGCCATCCGCTGCTGCGCCCGCAACCAGGAGGGCGATTCCATGGTGGCCGTGATCGTCACCATGCCCGGACGCGAAGGCGAAGAAAGACTGTTCCAGCTGGTAATGACGCCAGACCCCGCGCCCAACGGCGAATTGCTGGGCGTGATCGCCGTCATCCAGTCGCGGGCGCTGGAGTCCGCCCGCGACGAGATCCGGCGCATCGCGCTGGATCCGTCCATCAACGGCTGGCGTCTCAAGCTCGACGCCATCCTGGAACAGATCCGTCCGCTGGTGCCGTTCGAGCACGCGGTGTTCGGCATCTACGACAGGCAGGTGTCGCTGTTCCGCGCGATCGCGGTACGGCCCGAAGGGGTGGAACTGTGGCCGGCGCGCTGGATGGAGCTGCCCCCTGCGATCCGGCCGTTCCTGGATTCCGGCCAGACCTGGGTCGAAGAGATGGACCGCTTCGTCAGCGACCAGCGCTTCGAGCCAGGCGACGAGGTCGTACGCTGCTACCGCGACATGGGCATGCAGGCCAGCGTCACCCTGCCCGTCACGCGTCCGGGCGGCTACAGCTCAGCGCTGAGTCTGTGTTCGCGCCAACCGGCGCAGTACGGGCAACGCCACCTGGAGATCCTGCGCGCCCTGGACTTGGAGCCGGTACTGATGCGCTTCGAGAAAGAGCGCGACGACGAGCGCGTCACCTTCGCCGAATCATTGCGCGAGACGATCATGACGGCCGCTTCCTTGCGCCGGGCGGCGGAGGACATCGTGCCCAGACTGGCGCAGTTCTTCTCCTGGGACTACGTGGCGCTGTTCCGCGTCAACCGCAAGGAAAGCCGCTACGAGATCGTCACCCAGCACAGCCTGGCGCCCGAATACGCCTTGCCTGCGAACTACCTGCAGCCCATCGAGCGCGGCATGCTGGGCCAGACGCTGCGCCAGCGCCAACTGCTGTCGCTGGACGACGTGGGCGACCCTGGGGATCCCAGGAACGATTACACCGGTCCGCCGCGGCCGCTGCGCTCGGCCATGACAGTGCCGATCCGCCTGAACGGCCGGATCCGTTGGCTGTTGGACGTGGAGTCCTCGGTATCGCATGCGTTCAAGGGACCCGACGCCGACGATCTGCTGGAGATCATAGAGTCGCTGGAGGAAGGGCTGGACCAGCATCTGCTCAGGCAGACCAAGCAGAGCCTGATGGCCGAAACCGAACAAGCGGTCGTGTTCGTGGGTCGCGAGGGCTCCATCATCGAGATGAACCGCGTCGCGGCCGACATGCTGGGCACCGAGCCCGGCCGCTGCCTCGAAGGCGAGACGCCGGTGTCGATCACGGCGTTTGCGCTGCCCGACGACGCGTCGGCGCACACGCTGCTGACTTCAGATGCCGGCGTCCGGCGCGAACGCATCGAGCTGCGCGGCGCGGGCGGACAGCCGCGCTCGGTGCTGGCGACCCGGACGGACCTGGATCCCAGCCTGGACATGGCCATCTGGTTCTTCACCGACATCGCCGACATGAAATGGGCGCGCGACATGCGATTCCTGCGCGAAACCGTGGCCGAGATCGCCGACCAGACCCGGACGTCGCTGGCGCTGGCCTGCAGCCTGACGACGCAGACCGCACTGCTGCACGAGGACGCGGCACGCGGCGAACAGCCCGAGGCCATCGTCACCCGGGCCCACGCCCTCAGCCAACGCATCGTGGCGGAAATCGGCAAGGCCGACATCACCTTCGAGCGGCTGGCCAGCGCCAGCGAAGCGCGCCAGCAGGCTCCGCCCGAGCATGCCCGCGTCGCGCTGCATGAGTTGCTGACCCGGATCATCGCCGCCTTGCCGCAGCGCGACCAAGGCCGCATCGCGCCATTGGCGCAAGTGGGTGCCGCCAGCGGACCCATGGTGCATGCCGACGCCGAGACACTGTCCGCGGCCTTCCGCTCCATTCTTGCCTATTTGCTGCGCTGCCGCTCCGATGACGCCCGGGTGGAAATCGACATCAGCGACGACCCTGATGGCTGCTCGGTACAACTGGGGCTGAGCGCCGCGCAAAACTGGGACACGGACCAGCGCGCGCACGCAGTGCCCGACGACGCGCTGCTGAACGCGGAGCGCGCGGCGCATGATGGCGCCGGATTGGCCATCGCCCAGATCGTGCGCACCATGCAGGCCCACGGCGGCACCTTGGCGACGCAGCCGCCCCTGGCCGAGTCGGCGATGCCGCCCGCGGAGGCATATGAATCGGTCCTGCCGCCATGGCGTTCGTTCACCCTGCGCTTTCCTGCCCGGTCGGGTTGATGGAGGCGGCGATGGAACAGCCTGCACAGAACAACAACTGGATCCTGCTTGCTGGCGGCGACGATGTCGACGAGGAATGCTGGGCGGACCGCATCCAGCAATTGCAGCGGCATGAGCAGAAGTACCCGCGCATCAAGCCCTTCGTCGGCGCCCCTTTCCGGCACGTCTTCAACCTGGAGAACGCGCGGCAGGAGATCGAGCGTTGCGGAACGCTGCCGGGCCTGATGATCATCGACGCCAAGCCGGCGCCCCAAGCCACCAAGAAAAAGAGCGGCGCGGCGGCTGTCGAGCTGCTCAACTGGCTGGCCGAACACGCACCCGTACCCGTGCTGGTCGTGACCGAAGCCCCCTCCGAAGCCGTGCAGCGTTGCGTGCTGGAACGGCCCGAAAGGCTGATGTGGAGCAACGAGATCGGCAAGAAGCGGGACGGTGGCGCAGACCTCGCCGTGGTGCTGGACAGCGTGGCGGCCGCTACGCAACGCCGCCGGCTGGTCATAGAAGTTGCCGAAAAATCGGTCCGCTACCGGATCCAGTTCGGCCCGCACGACTTCAGGTCACCGGAAATGCCCTACAAGCGGCAACCTGATATCGCCGCGCTGCTGACGCGCGTCGAGAAGTTCTCGCCCTATCTCGACAATCAGAGAGTGGCCGATTGGCTGGAGTCGCTCAGCGACATGGGCAGGCAGGCGTTCGACGTGATGGTGGCCGAAACCGTGGGGCCGCCCATCGCCACGCTGATCCAGCGCGCCCGCGACCAGGAAGGCGTCTCGTCCGGCGACGGGCTCGCCTGGATGGACCTGCGATTCGATTTCAATGTGTCGGACCATCAGAGCGCAGCCTTCTTCAGCCTGCCGTTCGAATTGAGCTGCAATGCCGATTTCAAGGCCAATGACAGGCGCTACCTGTGCCAGCGCATTCCCATGGCCCGCCGCCTGCACATGGAAGGCATGGACTCCGCCAGCGATTGGGAGCAGACGGCGTCCCGGCCAGCCGGCCCCGTTCGCCTGCTTTTCATCGGCGCGAACTTCAGCGGCACCATTTCGTTCCAGCCGGAAGATGGCGGAGACGATATCCCGAGCGTCACGCTGCCTCCGCTGGAGTCGGTCGCCGACGAACTCGAGAACCTGCAGGCCCTGGCCAAGCGCCTGGACGGCCGCCTGGTGGTCGAGGACGTGCCGCCCCTGACCGGATACGCGCTGCAGGACTATCTGGAAGAAAAGGTGACTGGCGGCGGCTACGACATCCTGCATTTCTCCGGCCACGCCCACTCGGTGCGCGACAGCACCATGCTGGTCTTGCCGGGCAGCAGGGAAGGCGAGGGCCTGCAACTGTCCATACGCCTGGTGGGCCGCTGGATGAAGGCCGGCAATTGCAAGCTGCTGGTGCTGTCGTCATGCCGCGGCGCCTCGGTGCGGACGGCGCTGGAGGTCATGCGGGCTGGCGCCATGGGCGTGCTGGCCTTCCGCTGGCAGGTCGAGGAAAAAACCTGCGCGCGCTTCATCAGGCGCTTTTATGCCGCCTATTTCGATCCCGCCAATACCCAGGGATTTGCGGAAGCCTACCGGCGCGCCTGCGCCGGTTCGCACGACGAATCCCGGGGCTCGCCCACCTGGGCTTCCGCGCTGGCGGTCGTGCGCGACTGACACCGCAATCAGGAACGGACATCATGGCTTCCATATTCGGCATGCTGCGCAAGATAGGCGACCTGGGAACCTCGGCGGACGGCGTGGGCGCCTTGATGGCGACCGTGCCAGCAGGCCGCAACTTCTATGCGGAGATCGATCCGCCGCCCGGCGGCGCGGCTGCGGGCGAAGCAGGACTGAACGGCGAAGCCTTCATTCCGGGACAGTGCTATTTCAGCGTCCGCATGGTCGAAATGCGCCTGACCGATGCCGGCAACTACATTGCCGCCTTCCTGCCCCTGTGCGCCTTTTTCCTGCGCTACACCGAGGCCGGCGCGCAGCGCGAAATTCCATACGTCGTAGGCTATGACGCGATCCAGCAGGCGATGGGCGCGGCGGCGCCGCAATCAGGCGCAGGCAGGGTCGTGTTCCGCGACGTCTATATCGCCCGCAACGTACCCTACAACAGCGACGGGCTGGAGATGTTCGCCGCGCTGTGCCGCTTCAGCGACAGCAGCCTCACCCGCGGCATACTCGACTTCGTCGCGACCACGGTCAGCATGTTCGGCGGCGCGGTGGGCGGCGCCGTCGTCAAGGCCGGCGAAGGCCTGCTCAAGCCCCTAAGCAAGCTTTTCGGTACCGATGGCGTCAGCATCCGTTTCGGCGTCTTCGACGGCTTGGCGCTGCGCCGCAGCGGCTATCGCGTATTGGCGGGCACCGACTCGCAAGACAGGCTGCAAGGATTGCAACTGGTGGACGGCGTGCTGCACCGGCAGAATGGAAGCGGCGGCCTGGAGCCCGTGAACGACGTGGACTACCTAGTGCTGGCCTTCGAGCAGCGCGCCACGCTGGGAGAGGACATGTTCAGCGCCGCCGCGGCCCTGCCGTTCCATCGCAAATGGACCGAGACGACCACGGCCCTGCTGAGCGACAACGCCGTGGCCGCGCGCGCCGCGTTTCAGTCGCTGGCGGTCGACATCGCAGGCTCGCCGCTGCTGATCGAACGCGACCGTTTCGCGCTGCTGGCGGCCTACTCCAGCGAAAGGGAAAAGTGGAAGGCCAGGAAGAAGTCCCTGAAATCCGCTGCCGGCGACGGCAAGGGCCAGAACATCGCGTCCGCGGTGGCGGACAGGCAGAAAGCCGCGGCCGCCAGGAACAGTCCCGTTGCGCAACCGCTGGACGCCGCGAGGCTCCTGCTGGCGAAATCGGCGGCGGCAGGCGCGGGCACGCCCCCCGCCGGGCAAGACAATGCTTCGTTGACGCTGGCGCTTTCCGCACTGCTGGATACGCTGCAACCCGGCGCAAACGGCAAGCCCGGCGCACCGCCCGCCGCCTTGTCCGGAGCCTCCCGGGAAATGCTGTCGGCAATACTGGGAGAATCGTCCTAGCGGCCGGCCAGCGACCGCGCGATGCCGCCTACGGCTCGCGCGTGAAGACTTTCCCGGCGACGCCGCGCAGGACCTCGACGTACTCGTCACGCTTGCTTTGGAAGCGGTCGGAAGGGCCCGAGATGGCCATGGCGACGCATTCTTCGCCCAGCCAACCCGACACGGCCAGCGCGTCCGCGCCGTCCCCGCCTTCACCATGAGTGTGATACCAGCCGCGTTCGCGGCTCTTGTCGATTTCGGCCAGGAGCGCATCGGGCTCGGTAACCGTGGCGGACGTCAGCTTGCGCAGCGGCTTGGCGGCCAGCAGCTTGCGCGCCGCCTCCGGCGGCAAGCCGCCCAGCAAGGACTTGCCCATGGCGGACGCATGCAGCGCAATGCGCTCGCCCAGGCCCAGGATATAGCGCAGCGGATACTTGCCATCGCGCACGGCGACGATCTTGACCGCGGCGCCGTCGATGCGCCCGATGTAGGCGGTTTCCCCGGTACGCTCGGACAACTGCTCGAGCGCTTCGCGCGTGGCATGGATGATGGGATCGACCGTGCTTATCTGCTGGACGGCCAGCAACAATTTGCCGGTAGGGTAGTAGCGCCGCGACTGCGTGCGGAACAGGTAGCCCAATTGATGCAAGGTGTGCAGCAGGTCCAGGCAGCTGCTGTCGGCCAGATCCAGCAGCCGGGCCAGGTCGGAATTTGAGAGTTCTCTTTTCTCTCGCGCGAAGACTTCAAATACCGCCATGGCACGGGCGGCGGCGCTAACAAAGGTCGGCATATGACGCTCAATTACCTGGAGTTTGCCATCGGCCTGCGACACAAGCGCAGCAAGTTGAAAAGGCGTGGTTAAACGGCGTCGGCAGTGTAGTCCATGTCAACGAACAGGGGCAACATTGCGCTCGTCCTGCGCCAGCACCAGATCCCATATGTGCTGACCGATAGGATGCTCGCGCTCTTCGTACAGATGGGCCAGCAAACCGCCCGCGCGCCCGACCAGCATGAGGCCGCGCGCGATCATCGGATCCAGCTCCATGTCGCAGATGATGGCGCCGATCGCGCCGACCACGTTCATGGGCAGGTTCTTGTTCCGGTCTTGCAGCAGCACGCGGTGCACGGCGTCCATCAGGCGCCAGTGCTTGCCGTGGAAACCCAGCTCCTGCGCCAGCTGGCGCAGCGTCGGCACGCGCGGGTCGCCATTCACATGTATGGGATGACCGATGCCGTAGACAGGCTGCCTCTTTTCCCTGCTGGCGCTGAGCATGGCGCGCGCCGCGGCGTCGCACTCGGCGTCGTCCGGGTCATCGGACAGGCCGGCGGCGCCGGCGGCCAGCATCTCGGCGCAGTTCTGGGTAGTGCCCAGGAAGACGCTGCCCGCGCCCAGCAGGCCGGCGGCCACGGCGGCCTGCATCGCTTCCGGCGCGCCCAGGTAGGTCAGCCGGGCGCTCATGGCGCTGGGGGTCAAGCCGTGGTCGCAGGCGGTGACCAGGATATGGTTGATCATGGTCTTCTCGGCCGCACTGGGCGTGCGGTTGAAGATCACCAGCAGCATCATGTCGACGAAGTCGACTTTCCCCAGCAGTTCAGTGGCCAGGTTCTTGCCGCGCACGGTAATGACTTCCGGAGTGGTGTACCCGATTTCGGTCTTGATCAATTCATTTCTCCACTATCTGTTCAATGGACTGCGACGCGCGGCAGGCGACCAGCATCTTCACGCTGCAGACGCATACCGTTTCCCCATTTTGATTAATGCCTTGCCGTTCGAACTCGACCACGCCCCGGCTGGTATCGCTGGCTAGGCGCCGGCCGGCCACCAGGATCCTGACCTTGATCGTGTCGCCGACAAACGTGGGCTTGGCGAAGCGATAGGACATCTCCAGCAGGCCCAGGATCGACGGTTCCAGGCACTGGTTCAGCACTGTGCGGGTGTTCAGGCCGGACATGATGGAGCCGACCAGCATGCCGTGCGCGATGCGCCGGCCGAATTTGCTTTGGCCCGCGTAGACCGCATCCGTATGCAGGCGGTTGTAGTCGCCGCTCAGGCCGGCGAAGGCGACGACGTCGGCTTCGGTGATGGTGCGCGCCGCGGTCTCGACCGCCAGGCCCGGCGGCAGGTCGTCCCAGTAATAGCGCAAGTCCGCCAGCGCGCCGGGCGCGGGCGTCTCGACTGCAATCTGCGCTGCCATCACTTCGCCGTCTCCGCCGCGTTGATCGCGGACAGGCCCAGCACCTCGCGGCCCACGATCAGCGTCTGCACTTCCGCCGTGCCTTCCGGTATCGTGCCGCCGCTGGTATCGCGGAAGATGCGCTCCAACGGGTATTCGGTCGAATAACCCAGGCCGCCATGGACGCTCAGCGCAATCTTGGCGACTTCGTGCGCGGCTTCGGCGCCGTACAGTTTGGCGATGGAGCATTCGACGCGCGCGGGCAGGCCTTTCTGCACGGCCACGGCCGCCTTGTAGCCCAACGCCCGCGCCGCTTCGGTGCGGACCATCATGTCGACGATATGCTTTTGCACGAGTTGGAATTCGCCGATGGGGCGGCCGAACTGGCGCCGGGTCTTGGCGTATTCAATGGACAGATCCAGTGCGGCCTGCGCCGCGCCCACGGCGCCCATTGCGATGTTCAGGCGGCCATAGTTCAGGCCTGTCAGCATGGTCTTGAGCGCAGTGCCCTCGGCGCCCAGCAGGTTCTCCTTGGGTACGCGCACGCCGTCAAAACGCAGCTCGGCGGTGCCGGACGCTTTCAGGACCATTTTGTCGACCAGGCGCGCCTCGTAGGGCGACTGTTCGCGTTCGACCAGGAACAGCGAGAGCTTGCCGTCGCAGCTGGCGCTGAAGGTACGCGCCAGGACGATCGCGTAGTCGGCGTTGACCCCGTTGGTAATCCACAGCTTGCTGCCGTTCAGCACATAGTGGTCGCCCTGGTCTTCCGCCTTGAGCTCGATGCCCGCCACGTTGGAGCCGTGATTGGGTTCGCTGATCGCCACGCAGACATTCTTGGCCGACGCCAGCACGGGCCGCAGGAATTTCTCTTTCTGGGCCGGCGTACCGTAGGCATTGACGAGGCGCAGGAAGATATTCGTGATGTTGAGGATGGTGCGCAACGATCCCCAGCAATACCCGGCCTCTTCGACCATCATCGCCCACGTGACGAAATCCAGGCCGAAGCCGCCATCGTCCTCGGGGAGCAGTCCGCCGATGTAGCCGAATGGCGCCAGCCCCTCCAGCACGTCCGAAGGTATGCGCCTGTCGGCTTCGCAGGCGGCGATGCGCGGACCCACCTCGGCCTTCATATAGCGCCTGATGCTGTCGCGCAGGGCCAGTTGATCGGTATCGAAATCAAAATCCATGTTGTCCTCCAGGCGGCCAATTCAAGATATGGGGTGTGCGTCTCAAGACGAAAAACGTCCGCCCGTCACGTACAGCGTGACGCCGGTGATGTAGCGGGCGCGCTCCGAAGCGATGAAGGCGACGGATGACGCGATATCGTCCGGCTGGCCCAGGAAGCCGACCGGATTCTTGGCCAATGCCGCATCCCGCAATGCCGGATAGGACGGCAGGGACTGGATCAGCTCGGTCTCGACGAAGCCGGGTGCGATGGCGTTGACGGTAATGCCGAACTTGGCCTGTTCCAGCGACAGGGCGCGGGTGAAGCCCACCAGGCCCAGCTTGGCGGTGGTGTAGTTGGTCTGGCCAGGGTTGCCGAACACCGAACGCGAGGCGATATTGATGATGCGCCCCCACTTGCGCTCCATCATGCCCGGCAGCACGGCGCGGGTGCAATGGAAGGCGCCTTTCAGGATGGTGTCGACCACCGAATCCCAATCGGACTCGGCCATCTTTCCCAGATACTTGTCACGCGTGAAACCCGCGTTGTTGACCAGGATGTCGACGCCGCCGAAGGCAGAAGCCGCAGCGTCCATCATGGCGGCGACGGCGTCGCGCTCGCAGACGTCGCACTGGACGCCGATCGCCTCGTGGCCCTCATCCCGCAGCCGCTGCGCCGTCGCGGCGGCGGTCTGGCCGTCGATGTCGGTGATGACGACGCGCGCCCCTTCTTCGGCCAGCACCCGCGCCGTCTGGGCGCCGATGCCGCGACCCGATCCGGTCACCAGCGCCACTTTTCCCGCAATTTTCAAATCCATGCGTAACTCTTTCCTGTGTGGATGGAACGGCCGGCGGCCGTGCGTGCCATCACGCAATTCCCCTGGGCGCGCCACCCCGTTCCGGGGCAGTGCCGACCCCTGCGGGAGGGCTTATTAAATTCATAATATCGTATCAAACAACGAAATGTCGAATTTATTTCCGATTGACCTATGCGGTATCTCGAATTAGTATACGACCTGTTGTATTAATTGCGCCATCAACCATTGCCAGGCGGGCATGCGCGACATGCCCGGAGGACCTCGAATGTTTTCAGACCTTGCCCCGCTGTTCGATCCCAGCTCCCTCGTCCTGATCGGCGCCTCGGACCGGCCCGCCAGCATCGGCCAGCGCGCCTTGACCAATATCGTCGAGCACTCCAGCTACACCGGCGAACTATTCCTGGTCAACGCCACCAAGGACACGGTCATGGGCAGGCGCGCCTATCGCTCGGTGATGGATCTGCCCAATGCGCCGCAGACCGCGATCGTGGTCGTGCCGGCGCCGGCGGCAGTCAGCGTGCTGGCGGAATGCGGCCGCAAGGGTGTCAAGTTCGCCATCGTCCTGACCTCCGGCTTCGGCGAGACAGGCGAGGCGGGCCGCCAGCTCGAAGAACAGATGCGCGCCATCGTCCGCGAAACCGGGATCCGGATCTACGGACCGAACTGCCCCGGCATGAACAACAACAACCGCGGCCTGGGCTTCACGTTCTCGCCGGCCTTCCAGTACGACCGCATGCCCGGCCCGATCGGCCTGGTCACGCAGGGCGGCGGACTGGGCCGCACATTCCTGCAAGCCAGCGGCCGCGGCATCGGCATCGGCCTGTGGTGTTCGAGCGGCAACGAGGTCGACCTGACCGCCAGCGACTACATCAACCACATGGCCGCGATGCCCGAAATCAAAGTCATCGTCACGCTGCTGGAAGGCATCAACGACGCGCCCCGTTTCGCTGCCGCAGCGCTCAATGCCGCGCGCCAGGGCAAACCCATCGTGGCCCTGAAGGTCGGCAAGTCCGCCTACGGCGTCAAGGCCACGCAATCCCATACCGCCGCGCTGTCGGGCAGTGCGGACATCAACAGCGCCGCCTTCCGACAACTGGGGATCGTGGAGGTCGACGATATCGATGAACTGATCGATACCGCCGCGCTGCTGGCCCGCGGCGTGCCTGCGCGCGCCATTCGCACCGCCGTGTACTCGTTCTCGGGCGGCACCGTCGCGCTGGCCGCGGACATGCTGGGTTCCGCGGACCTGGCGCTGGCCGAGTTCGAACCGCGGACCCGCCAGGCCCTGGCGGAGCTGCTTCCCAGCTATGCGGCCATCGACAATCCCGTCGACACCACTGCGGAGATCCTGGTCCAGAGCGACATCAGCTATGGTTCGCTGCTGCGCGTCGCCCAGGACCCGAATGTGGACGTCGTGCTCTATCCCATCCCCATGGAATACGGCGACACCACACTGGCCGCCTGCCAGAACCTGGTCAAGGTACAGGCCGAGATCGATATCCCCATCGTGCCGGTCTGGATGAGCGACAAGCTGGGAACCGGCTATCAATGCCTGGTGGACGCAGGCATTGCGCCCATCCGGACTCTGGGCAAGGCCATCAAGGCGCTGGCGAAATGGAACAGCCATGGCGCATCCGCCCGCGCCTTCGATCCAGCATGGGAGCCCTCCATCATGCACGCGGCGCCCCAGCGCGATACGCCGGCGCCGCAAGCCTACGCCGAGCGCGCCGCCAAGCAGCTACTGAGCGAGGCCGGAGTCGCCGTGCCCTTCGGGCGCGTCTGCCGGACGGCCGATGACGCCGTCGCCGCGGCCGCGCAATGCGACGGCCCGGTGGTGGCCAAGATCGTCAGCCCGCAGATCCTCCACAAGTCGGACATCGGCGGCGTCATCGTCGGACTGCGCACGGCCGAGGAAATCCGCAACGCATGGGAGTTGATCATGGCGCGGGCGCGAGAGGCGTATCCGCAGGCGGACATCGAGGGCATCCTGATCGAACAAATGATGGCGCAACGCGGCGTGGAGACCCTGGTGGGCGTGCACCGTGACGACCTGTTCGGCCACGTCCTGACTTTCGGCCTCGGCGGCGTTTATGTCGAGGTCTTCAGGGACGTGAGCCGCCGCCTCTTGCCGCTCACGCCCGCCGAGGCCCGCGCCATGATCGCCGAGACCCGCTGCCATCAGCTGCTTGCCGGGTGCCGCGGCCAGGCGCCGGCCGATATCGGCGCCCTGGAAAAACTGCTGCTGGCCGTGTCCGACTTCGTGACGCGCGGCCCCTATGAGGTCCAGGAACTTGATCTGAATCCCGTGCTGGTCAGCCCGGACGGCGCCGTCGCGCTGGACGCCGTGCTGATCGCATCCGCGCGATAGCGCACTTCAACATCCGCCGCTCCAGATGGCGGACCCATACAACAGGAGACTACCCATGTTCAACAAGCTCTTCGGACCCGCGGCGGGCGTGCTCGCCGCCGCCATGGCGCTCGCGCCGCTCAACGCCTCGGCCGACGCCGCCTTTCCGGACCGCCCGATACGGTTCATCGTCCCGTTCACCGCCGGCGGCATCACGGACAATGTGGCGCGCACGGTCGGCGCGCGCGCCTCCGAACTGCTGGGGCAGCCCATCATCGTCGAGAATCGCGCCGGCGCGGGCGGCAACATCGGCGCGGAATACGCGGCCAACAGCAAGCCGGACGGCTATACGATCTTTCTCGGCACCCAAGGCACCCAGGTCACCAATCCCCTGATCTACAAGAACGCCAGCAAGCCTGACAAGGCCCTGGTCGCCGTGCAGGGGCTGACGGCCATTCCCAATATCCTTGTCGTCAACGAATCCCGCCCGTACAACACGCTGGAGAAGCTCGTCGCCTATGCCAAGGCCAATCCGGGCAAGCTCAACACGTCCAGCGCTGGCGCCGGCACCGGCACGCACCTTGCGGCCGAGCTGTTCCAGTCCGTCGCTGGCGTGAAATTCAGCCATATCCCGTTCAAGGGCAGCGCGCCTTCGATCACCGCGCTGATCGGCGGCCAGGTCGACATTTCCTTCGACTACCCGGTCTCGACCGAATCCTTCATCAAGAGCGGCAAGATCCGCGCGCTCGCCGTCACCGGAGAAGCCAGGCTGCCGTCCTTCCCCGAAGTGCCCACGCTCGCGGAACTCGGCTATCCGGGCGCCACCTCCGTGTCCTGGATGGGCCTCTTCGTGCCCGCCGACACGCCCGCGCCAGTGAGCGCCAAACTCGAAAAGGCGTTCGCCCAGGCCATCGACGATCCGCAGATCGCTTCGCGCCTGATCGCCTTCGGCGGCGTGCCGTTGAAGAAATCCGGCGTGGATTTCTCCTCTTTCGTGAAGGACGAATCCGTCAAGTGGGGCAATGTGGTCAAGGAAGCCAAGGTGCAGCTGGACTAGGAGCCTCGCCATGCCTCACCCGCCCCCCCTTCCCCTGTCCGGCATCGCGGTTGCCGACTTTTCCGAACTGCTGCCAGGGCCGTTCCTGACCCAGAACCTTCTGGAACTGGGCGCCGCCGTCACGAAGATCGAGCGCCCTCCGCACGGCGACAATGCGCGCCGGCTCTACCCCGGCGTGTTCGATGCCGTCAACCGCGGCAAGCCATGCGTCATGCTTGATCTCAAGCAGCCGGCAGGCGTGCAGGCGGCCCGCGAAATCATCGCGCGCAGCGATGTCCTGGTCGAGGGATTCCGTCCGGGCGTCATGGCGCGTCTGGGCCTGGGCTACGACGAGGCTGCCGCCATCAATCCCGGGCTGGTCTACGTGTCGTTGAGCGGCTACGGCCAGCACGGCCCCAATGCCCAGCGGCCAGGCCATGACATCAACTATCTCGCCACGGCGGGCGCATTGGCGCTGGCGGGCAGCGATCCCGCCATGCCTGCGCCAGGCGCCGGCTTGCCCGTCGCCGACCTTTGCGGCGCCATGTATGCCTTGTCCAGCATCCTGGCGGCCTTGATGCAGCGCCAGCATACGGGCCGCGGACAACATCTGGACGTGTCGCTGACGGACTGCGTGGCCCACTGGATGAATCCGCGCCTGGGCCAGTTCTCATCGGCCGGACTCGCCAGCCTGGCCGCGCAGCGCCAGGACGTGTTGAACAAGCCTGCCTATGGCGTGTTCCGCACGCGCGATGGCGCCTGCGTCGCGATTGCCGCACTGGAGGACCACTTCTGGCTACGCCTGGTGCAAGCCTTTGCCTTGGACCTGAGCACTGCGGAAACCTCGTCCTATCACCAGCGCGTAACGCTGGCCACGGACATCAACCACGCGATCGCCGGACACGTGGCCGGCCTGGATGCGCCGGACATCATCGCCCGCCTGGAGGCCGCGGACGTGCCGGTATCGCTGGTGGAAGAGCCCCTGGCGCTGCGCGGCACGCCCCATGCGCGCGCCCGCGGTCTCTTCGACGGCCATGCCGAGGCGCGGTACGTCCGCTACCCGGTAAGGCTGGCCCACATGGACGAGGGTTGAATGGCCGCGCACATCGGCCTGGACGCGAAAAAGCTGAGCACGCGCGAGACCTACCGGCTGCTGACCTCCTGCCTCGTACCCCGGCCCATCGCCTGGGTATCCAGCGTGGACGCGATGGGCCAGGGCAATCTGGCCCCCTTCAGCTTCTACACCATGGTGTCGACGGAACCGCCGCTGATCGCCCTGAGCATCAGCCAGCACCAGGGCCAGGATAAGGACACTGCGGCCAACATCCTGGAAACGGGAGAATTCGTCGTCAACTTCGTCACGCTGGAACAGCTTGCTCCCATGCACGCGTCCTCGGGCCGCTACCCGGCGGATGTCGACGAGGCCGCGCTGCTGGGCGTGGACATGGTCGCAAGCACGCGGGTCAGGCCGCGCGGCGTCGCACGCAGCCCCATCCGGCTCGAATGCAAGCTGGCGCAGGCGCTCACCTTCGGCATCCAGTCCGCACGCCTGCTGGTGGGCGAGGTCATCCATTTCAGCATCGCCGAGCACTGCATGAGCGATGGCCGCATCGATGGTTCGCTGCTCGACCCTGCCTGCCGCCTCGGCGGCCCCTGGTATGCGGGCCTGGGCCCCAGAATCTTTGCCGGTCCGGCGCAGTCACTCTCCACTTCTGAATAGGCACTCCATGAGCCAGTATCAAGCGCCATTGCATGACATCGACTTCCTCACGACCGCGGTGTTTCCCCTGGATCCGCATCTACAACGCTGCGGGTCCGCCCTGGACGCGGGACTCGCGCGCTCTGTCGTGCTCGAAGCCGAGAAATTCGCGCAAGGCTTGCTGGATCCCCTCAATCGCGTCGGCGACCAGCAGGGCTGCCGCCTGCATGAAGGCGGCGTTTCCACGCCCGCCGGATTCCAGCAGGCCTACCGCGCCTTCTGCGAAGGCGGATGGAATGGCTTGCGCCAGCCCGAGCAGTACGGCGGCCAGGGGCTTTCCTGCGTGCTGTCCACCCTGACCGAAGAGATCTGGCACGCCTGCAACCCCAGCTTCGCCCTCTGCGCCATGCTGACCGGCGGCGCCATCGAAACCCTCTTGCATGCGGCGTCTCCGGCCTTGAAGGACCAGCTGCTGCCCCGGTTGATCAGCGGTGAATGGACCGGCACCATGAACTTGACGGAACCTGCGGCAGGCTCGGACCTTGGCGCCGTGCGCACCCGGGCAACCCCGCTGGAAGACGGATCCTATGCGATATCCGGCCAGAAGATCTTCATCACCTACGGCGACCATGACCTCGCGTCCAACATCATCCATCTGGTGCTGGCCCGCACGCCCGATGCGCCCGCCGGCGCAAAAGGCCTGTCGCTATTCGCCGTGCCCAAATACCTGATCCAGGACGACGGCTCGCCGGGCGCGCGCAACGATGTGCACTGCTCGGCCCTGGAGCACAAACTGGGCATCCACGCCAGCCCCACCGCGGTCATGCAGTTCGGCGCCGGGCAGGGCGCCACCGGCTACCTGGTCGGCGAGCTGAACCAGGGCCTGATGAACATGTTCGTCATGATGAACGAAGCCCGCTGCGCCGTCGGCAACCAGGGCCTGGCCGTTGCCGAACGCGCCTTCCAGCATGCGGTCTGGTATGCGCGGGAACGCAGCCAGGGCAAGGTCGTCGGCGAAGAGGGCGCGGCACTTCCGATCCTGCGCCACCCGGACGTACGTCGCCTGCTGCTTTCCATGAAGAGCCGCATTGAATCGATGCGCGCGCTGGGCATGTACCTATCGATGCAGAGGGATCTGGCCCATGCCGGCGCGGACCTCGAAGTCCGCAGCCGCGCCCAGGCCCGCATCGACCTACTGATACCCGTCATGAAAGGCTGGTTCACCGAGACCGCCCAACGGATCACGTATGACGCGGTCCAGGTCTTCGGCGGCATGGGCTTCATCGAGGAAACCGGCGCGGCCCAGTACTACCGGGATGCGCGCATCCTGACCATCTACGAAGGCACCACCGCGATCCAGGCCAACGACCTGCTGGGCCGCAAGACAGTCCGGGACAGCGGCGCGCAAGCCACGCTGCTGCTCGATGAAATTTCCCAACTGGCCGAGGCGATGCTTGCGGGCGCGGCGCCGGCCCGCGAGTTCGGCCGCAGCCTGCGGCAGGGCTGCACGCATTTGCGCGAAACCATCGCCTGGCTGCTGGAACGCCATGCCGCCGATCCGCGCGCCACCCATGCGGGCGCCGTGTCCTATCTTGAGCTCTGGGGCCTGGTGGCGGGCGCCTGGATGCAAGGGCTGCGCCTGCGCGCAGCGCTAGGCGGCGGGGCCGATGGCGCCGCGCTGCAGGCAATCCAAGCCAGCGCCCAGTTCTATGCAGGCAATCTGCTGGTCCAGTCCGGCGCCTTGCGGCAGGCCATCGGCGAAGGCGGCGCCAGCATTGACGCCTTTCCCGACGCCTGCTGGTCCACTTAGAGTGCTATCTCTGCACCAACGTCGCGCCGATGACCTTCATCGTCGGCATCAGCTGGCGCCAGGCGTCCTTGGGCATGGACGCCGGCCGCCGCAGCTGGGCCGCGGCGGGATCGTCCAGCAAATCGCCCTTGCAGGCGAAGACGATGCTGTTGGTCATATCATCGTCCACCACTTCGAACATGGACGCGCCGAACGATGCGCGCACCCGCTCCATGTATTCATGGTGGTCCGGGTGGTTCACATGGAAGTTGATCACCAGGATGCCGTCCTCGCGCAAGGCCCTGAAACAGTCGGCGTAGAACCCGGCCGAACATAGCGGGCCGGGAATCCCGCCGACGCCGAACCCGTCCAGGAATATCACGTCGGCATGGTCCGACAGTCCGCGCATGTGTTCGGCCGCGTCGGCCTGGATCACGCGGAACCGCTCCCCGTCGCGCGGCACCATGAACGTGTCACGCAGGGCGATGACGGCGGGATCGATCTCGACCACTTCGACAGCGCTGCCCGACAGATAGCGATGGCAGAACTTGGGCAGCGAGCCGCCGCCCAGCCCCACCATCAGGATGCGCTCTGGATCCGGATTAAAGAGCACGAAGCCCATCATCATCCGCGTGTACTCCAGTTCGAGCGCGTCAGGATTGAGCGTGGACATGCTGCTCTGGATTTCCTGCTGCGTGAAATGCAGGGTGCGCCGGGTGCCGGAATTCTGGACGAAAGGCCGCAAATGCGCCGCCGGCGCGCCGGCAGGCGGAGTATCGGAAGGGTTGTGAACGTCGTCGGGCATGAAGAAACACTGCGTATTGCGAAGAAACACGCAGAAGATACCACCGCCCGGCCTGGCGACGCCCGCCGCCCCTCAGACCAGCAGCACCGGGCAGGGCGCATGGGCAATGACCCGCGCGCACACCGACCCCAGCAAAGCATCCAGAAACGGCGCCCGATGGTGCGAGCCCATCACGATGGCCGATGCGCCGACCTTGATCGCATGCGCCACGATCTTGTCCGGCGTGTGTCCCGTGAGCTCATGGCATTCGAAGCTGACATTCCCCGCACGCAGGATGTCGACCACGGACTTCATTGCCTTGTCGCTCTCTTCGTGATGCCAGGCGTCGATGTCGGCCTGGCCGATGAAGGCTTTGACATCGCCAGTCACGTCGGCCTCGCAATGCAGTACGTGCACCGTGAAGTCCCGGTTCAGCAAAGAGCCTTCGACCAGATAGCGCGCGGCGGCGTCGCTGTGACTGGACCCATCGGTGGCAAGAATGATCGTGTTCATGACAGATCTCCGGTTCGTGGGACTCAGCCCTTGGGACCCGCGGCCTTGGCCGCGGCCCGTCTGGGCAGGAACATGCTGGCGCCCACGGATGCCAGCAAGATCAAGCCTACCGCTACTAGCGACCACTGCACCGGCACATGGAACCATGGCGCGGCCAGCATCTTGCCGCCGATGATGATGAGCACCGCGGCAAGTCCGTGCTTGAGGTAGCGGAAACGCTCCCGCATGTCGGCCAGCAGGAAATACAGCGCCCGCAGGCCCATGATGGCGAAAATGTTGGATGTAAAGACCAGGAACGGGTCGGTAGTGACGGCGAAGATGGCGGGGATGCTGTCGACCGCGAACACCACGTCGCTCGCCTCTATCATCAGCAGCACCACGAACATGGGCGTGGCATACCGCAGGCCGCCAATGCGCACGAAGAACGATTCGCCGTGGTAGTCCTTGGTAATGCGCATGGAAGACCGCAGCATGCGCACCAGCGGATTGCGGGCGATATCAGGCTGATGATCCGCCCGGGCCAGCATCCTGGCGCCGGTTACCACCAGCAGCAGGCCGAACACGTAAAACAGCCAGTCGAAGCGCGACAGCAGCCATACGCCGGCGAGTATCATGCAAACCCGCATCACGATGGCGCCCAGCACGCCATACAACAGCACCCGGCGCTGCAATTCCAGCGGCACCACGAAGTAGCCGAAGATCAGCGAAAAGACGAACATATTGTCCACGGACAGGGACAGTTCGATCAGATAGCCGGTGTAGAACTCCAGCGTCTTGCGGTGCGCAACGGCTCGCCCCAGGGTGGCATCCAGATACCACCACATCAGGGCGCCGAACAAGGCTGCCAGCGCCATCCATACGCCCACCCAGAACAGGGCTTCGCGGGGCCGCACGCGGTGCGCATGGCGGCCGCCCAGCACGTACAGATCCAGCGCCAGCACGACCAGCACAAACCCGACGAACCCCGCCCACATCGGCAGGGTGGCAAAGGTCTCGACCTGAGTCATCAGGACCTCCCGCCGTCGCTGCAAGACCGCTATGCGACGGCCAGCGGTACACAAAGCATGTACGAGTCCAGTCTAGAACTTCCGGACACGGCGAACAATTCGCCTGGATCGAACTGACGCTCAGGTTTTCTGGAACCGTCGCCGACGGTTCGCCAGGGGTGCTGTCGCCTCAGCCCAGATACTCCACATTGCCGCAGACGGAGATGCTCTGGCCGCTGATGATGGCGCCCTCGTCGGAACAAAGGTAGGCCACCTGATTGGCGATGTCCTGCGGACTGGTCATGCGGCGCAACGACACCTTGTCCACCAGCTGCTCGCGCATCGCATCGTTGCTCACGCCGCTGGCGGCGGCGCGGGCGGCGATGATCCGTTCGACCCGGTCGCCCGAGACGACGCCCGGCAGCACGGAATTGACGCGGATGTTCGACGGCCCCAGCTCCATGGCCCAGGTCTGCGTCAAGCCGGCCAAGCCGAATTTGCTGGCGCTATAGGGCGTGCGCAACGAAAAGCCCAGGCGCCCCGCAACAGACGAGATATTGACGATGGCGCCGCCGCCTGCCGCCCGCAGCAGCGGCACCGCGCTGCGCGCGCACAGGAAGGTTCCGGTCAGATTGACGTCCAGCGTGCGCTGCCATGCGTCCAGCGTGGTTTCCTCCAGCCGGTTGGTCGGACCGGACACCCCCGCATTGTTGACGAGGGCGTCGAGCTTGCCCCATTTTTCCGTCAGCTCGCCGAACATGGCCTGGACTTGCGCTTCGCTGGACACGTCCGTCACGCTGACGCCCAGGCGCGGATGCTCGGCGGCGGCCGCCTTGCACGCCGCTTCGTCCACGTCGCAGACATGTACCTCGGCGCCCGCCTCCAGGAACCTGCGCGCGATCGCCAGGCCTATCCCTTGCGCGCCCGCCGTGATGAGGACGCGTTTACCTTGCAGTGAATTGCTCATGGCGTTTCCTTGTCAGAGCGCGAACTCGGGCCGGATTCCACTTTTGAGCGGCAGGCCCAGGATCTCGCGCGCCTCCGCGGGCGTGGCAGGCTCCATGTCCATTTCGCGGATGACGCGCACGACGCGCTCGGTCAGCTGGACGTTGGTGGCCAGCTCTCCGTGGCGGTAGTACAGGTTGTCCTCCAGGCCGACCCGCGCATGGCCGCCCAGCAACAGGGCGGCGATATTGGCCTCCAGCTGCGCCGGTCCGATGCCGCTGACGCAGAAGATGCTGTTTTTGGGCAGCAGATCCACCATCATCTGCAGGTGCCGTACCGAAAACGGCATGGCGTTCTGGAAGTTGCGATGCACATTCATGACCAGGTTGATGAAATGGGGGCCTTCGTCCAGCCCCTCTTCGATCAGCGTGGTGGCGTCCTGCAGGATGTGCGTGGGGCTGAAGACCTCCCATTCTGGCTTGATGCCGCGCGCCTGCATGCCGGCGGCCAGTTCGCGGGCCTTGCTAAGCGGCGTGTTCATCAGGTATTCGCGGTCGCCGAACGCGAGGTTCAAGGTCGTGGCGTCCAGCGTGCACATCTCGGCGCCAGCGTCCATGCCCTTGAGTCGCTCTTCCCACAGGATCTCCCATGTGCCCGGCGTGGTCTCCTTGACCATGTCGCCATGCACCCCGCCGCCGGTGGAGTTGTTCAGCACGATATCGCAGCGGTCACGGATGAGCCGGTTCATTTCCCGGTATACCGAGGCGTCGCAGGTCGCCTGGTCGTCCGGCCGGCGCGCGTGCAGCGCCACCACGCTGGCGCCGGCGTTATAGCAGCGGTATACGTCCTCCGCGATTTCCAGCGGCTGCGTGGGCAGGTGCGGGTTCTGGCTCTTGAATGCCATGCCCCCGGTCGGGGCAATGGTGACGATGACTTTGCGTTTGCTCATGAGGTTCACTTCCAGAGCGCGCAGCGGCTCTCTTCCTTGGTGGTGAAGGCCTGGTTGCCGTCGATGGTCTGCACGACGTTGAAGTAGTCCCAGGGCTCCTTGGACTGTTCCGGCGTCTTGACCTGCAGCAGGTACATGTCGTGCACGACCCGCCCGTCCGGCCGCACCACGCCGTTCTTGATGTAGACGTCGTTCAGCTTGTTTTCGCGCAGATAGGCCAGCACGCGGTCGGCGTCGTCAGTGCCCGTGGCCTTGACCGCCCGCAGGTATTGCAGCGCCGCAGAGTAATCGGCCGCCTGTAGCGAGGAAGGCATGGCCTTACGCCGCTCGAAGAAGGCGCGGCCCCAGGCGCGGGTTTCGTCCGACGTATTCCAGTACCAGCTGTCCGTCAGGTACATGCCTTGCGAAGCCGGCAGCCCCATGGCGTGGATGTCGTTGATGAACATGATCAGCCCCGCCAGACGCATGGTCTTGGTGATGCCGAATTCATTGGCGGCCTTGATCGAGTTGGTCGCGTCCGCGCCGGCGTTGGCCAAGGCGAGGATATCCGCCTTGCTGCTTTGCGCCTGCAACAGGAAGGACGAAAAGTCGCTGGCCGCCAGTGGGTGCCTGACCGATCCGACGACGGTGCCGCCGCCGGCCTCGACCACCTTCGTCGTGTCGGCCTGCAAGGCATTGCCGAACGCGTAATCCGCGGTCAGGAAGTACCATTTCTTGCCGCCTGCCTTGACCACCGCCGCGCCGGTGCCGCGCGCCTGCGCCACGGTGTCGTAAGCGTAGTTCAGGGTGTAGGGCGTGCATTGCTCGTTGGTCAACGCCGGGGCGCCCGCGCCCACCACGATGATGGGCCGCTTCTTGTCGGCCGCCACTTTGGACATGGCCAGCGCCGTGCTGGAATTGGTGCCCCCGATCAGCATGTCCAGGCCCGCCTGGTCGAACCATTCGCGCGCCTTGGCCGAAGCGATGTCCGCCTTGTTCTGATGGTCGGCCGTCAGCAGCTCGATCTTCTTGCCGTTGATCTCGCCGCCCATCTCCTGGATCGCCATCTTGATGGCCTCGGCGCCGCCGGGGCCATCCGGCCCCGAGTACACGCCGGACATGTCGGTGATGAAGCCGATTCGAATAACATCGTCAGAAATCTGCGCCTGGGCCGCAGGGGCGTGCAGCAGCGACACGGCCAGACCGCAGGCCAGGGCGCTGCGGCACATCATGCCTTGCATGGGCAACATGCTTGTCTCCTCTTGTGGGTTTTGGCGTCTGGAACCTCGGCTATTCTGGTGCTGGGCGCCGGCGGCGGACAGTCATCATGGTGACAAAGCGGCCTAGGGTTTACCTGAGCGACGCCACAAAACAGCGACGAAGGAGGAAGACGATGCGCGAACCGCCAGCCGATGCCGGCAACGAACGCTTGAGCGCGACGCGGCGGCGCGCGCAGGGCGCGGTGGACAAGATGCTCGACGTGGTTCCTTGGTACAAGGGCCTGCCGGAACTCGAACGCACCATGATCCGCGCGGAACTGCGAGTTGTATCGCTGGCGGCCGGCGAATTCCTGTTCCGGGCGGGCAGCCGTTCGCCGGGATGGTATGGCGTGGTACAGGGCTTGGTGAAATGGTCCTCGCCCGGCGCCGACGGCAAGACGCTGTCCCTGGCCGGGTTCAGCACCGGCAGCTGGTTCGGCGAAGCCACCATGATCCGCCGCCAGCGGTTTGAATACGAGGTGGTCGCCCTCAGGCCCAGCCAGATCGTGATACTGCCGCGCGAGACCTGTGAACGCCTGTGGAACCACAATATCGAATTCACCAAGGCGCTGATGACGCACCTGGCGCAGCGGGTGGACTGGCTGATGAGCAGCTTCACCTCCAATGTGCTGCTGGACGTCGACACCACGGTCGCGCGCGCCGTCGCGGCGCAATTCAACGCGGAAAGGCATTCCGGCACGAATGGCCGTCTCAAGGTTTCCCAAGAGGAAATCGCAGGCCTGTGCGGCATTTCGCGGCAACGCTGCAATGCAGCGCTCGCCAGGCTCGCCCGAGCGGGTGTGCTGGAAACCTACTATGGCGGGCTGGCCATCCTCGACGTGGACGAGCTGCACAGGCTGGCCGACGTCAAGCGGAGCACCTAAGAAACCGAACCCAGCGGTATAAGAAAAGATACCGCGCAGAACAGAAATTCTGTCTTTTCGCACGATGGGGACGACTCTATAGTTGCCGCGGCTAAAACAACAAACCGCCCTTCCGCACCTGAGGAGTCTGCCTTGAAAACCCCGTACGCGCCGCCCGTTTCGCTCCTGGATCCCTATGTCGGCACAGATGATCTGCCTCTGTACACGACTACCGTCTCCGTGACCGGCGGCGCGTCCGGACACGGCCGCGCGTCCGGCAAGGCCGTCTCGAATGACGGCGAACTGGAGCTCGAACTCAGGCTGCCCAAGGAACTGGGCGGCAATGGCGGCGGCACCAATCCCGAGCAATTGTTCGCGGCGGGCTTTGCCGCGTGCTTTCATGGCGCCATGAGACTGGTCGCCATGAAAAACAATGTCCCGCTGCCGGCAGATTTCGCCATCCACTGCACCACCACTTTCGCGCGCGAAGCGTTTGACGGCCTGTTCTGCATCAAGGCCAGGCTGGAGATTTCCTTGCCTGGGATGGCCAAGGACATGGCATTGGCGCTGGTCCACGAAACCGAAACGATCTGCCCGTATTCGAAGATGGCGGATCAGGGCATCGCGTCTTCCGTGCATCTCAGCTAAGCAGCCAGTGGCCTGGTAGGGGCGGAACCACATGCTCCACTGGCTGCGGTCTCGCCCATGTTCTCAGATACCCCGCGCCTTCATCGCATACGCAGCCACCGCAAGCGCAGCACAGCAGGCCAGCAGCAGATCCAGCCTTTGCCCCAGCCCGGCAAGAACCAGCCCAGCCCCCAGCAGGTTGTAGTAGATCAGACTCAGGATTGCGCCCGCCGTGCCGGCAGCGTTCGCATAGGCCCGCAGCGCGTGGGCCAGGATATTGGGAATGGCAATCGCGTATGCCGCTGCAATCAACGCCATGCCGACGAGGAACGCGGAACTCTGACTAAGCGCCGCCACCAGCCCGGCCCCTAGCGCCAGCAGCACGATGCCCAGCAGGACGAGGCGTTCGGGTGCGCACCCGCGCCGCAGCAACACCGTGTTGAGGAAGGCGCCGCATAGCGAGGCCGCGGCCAGCGCCACGCCGCTTGCGCCGAAACCAAGCCAGGAATTCTCCAGGCGAGCGAAAAGGAAAGGGCCCAGCTGGTAGTAGCCGAAGATCGCGAGATTGAAGATGGCAATCAGCGCCGCGCTGCGCCAGATTGCGCGGTCCTGCAACATGGCGCGCAATGTCGGCCCGAAGGGTGGCGTCGAGTGCGGCTGGGGCCGGGTTTCGGGCCAGCGTAGCGCGCTGGCGCCGAGCAGCGCGACGGCGAGCAAGGCGAGCGCGAGGAATACGCCATGGACCCCGCCCGCCGCCGCGATCTCCTGCCCGGCATACATGCCGACGGCAGGACTCACAGCCAATGCCATACCCAGAATCGAAAAAACGCGGGCCAGCTCCAGGCCCCGATAGCTATCGCGCAGGGCGGTCTGCGTTACGATTGAGCCCACGGCAGCGCCGAAAGCGGAGACCAGCCTGGCGGCGATCAACTGTGTGAAATCGCCCGCCGCCATGGCCCAGCCCGCGCCCAGCGCGTAGATCGCCAGCCCTGCCAGCAATGCCGGCCTGCGGCCCCATAAATCGCAGAGCCGTCCCCACGCCACCACGCCGAAGGCGAAGGCCACAAACCAAAGCGACAGCGTCTGCGCCGCTTCCTCGGGCGCGGCCTGATAGGCTGTCGCGATCAGCGGCAAAGCAGGGCTGTATATCGTCTCGACTATCTGCGGAAAACTCAGCAGCAGGATGACAAGCGGAAGAGGCGGGCGGCGGTACATGGCAGCGTCGGTAAACAGGGAGTCCGTTTTTTAGCCGGACGCTGCCGCCGCCGTTGTCGCCCGGAAGACAAAAAACATCGGAACTCGGACAAATGGCCAGGCTTGCCCCCACCGACGCGTTCAACCCCGACACCATGGCGCAGCCCGTGACGGGCATTGCGTCGCGCTTGATACAGCACGACTCCGGACTGCATAGCCACGGCCGGGGTCAGCTATTGTTCGCCCATGCGGGATCGATCCGCCTTGCGATGCCGGGGCTGATCGCGGTGCTGCCTCCCATCCGCGTGGCCTGGATCCCGCCAGCAACCGAGCACCGCGTCCTGATCCGCGGCGAAGTCGAATACCGTTCGATCTATCTGGACCCGGCGCGTATCGCCGCACCCGCCGCCAACCCCGCCATACTTTCGATGACCCCGCTGTTGCGCGAGGTATTCGAGCGCATCAGTCTGGAACCCTTCGATACCGACTGGTCCGCGGACGCGCCGCGCAACCTGCTGGCCGTCTGCATGGACGAACTGCGCATGGCGCGGCAGGAGCCCATGCTGCTGCCCGTGCCCACCGACCGCCGCCTGGCCGGCCTGGACCTGGAGGAACTTCCGCCCGAACTCGACGCGCTGTCCGGGCGCGTCGGCGCGAGCGCGCGCACCATCACCCGGATATTCCAGCGCGAAACCGGCATGAGCTATCAGGCCTGGCGCCAGCTCTGGCGCCTGCTGCGCGCCGTGGATCTGCTGGCCGCGGGCCAGAGCGTGACCGCGGTGGCGTTCGATCTGGGCTTTGCCAGCGACAGCGCGTTCATTGCGTACTTCCGCCAGATGACGGGGAAGACGCCGGGGCGGTATCTTGCCCCAGCTTACAAACCACAGGCTGTATTTCGATAATACAAATCCCAGGCCGTACTCATCGCCGCTCTGCGCAGGCCCGCAATCCAGGCAAGCTCAGCCAGGGCAACCCGATCCGAGCCTGGAAGCTGGCAACGGCGTATCGCCGCCCGTATTCCCCGCGAACTTGCGGATCTTCTCCGCCAGCTCCGGCGTCGGCTTTTCATAGCCGTAGCAATACGGCGGCGTCGGCGCGGACTCGGCCCGGTAATCCTGCAGCACCGGCTTCGCATCGCCCAGATACAGATTGTCCTTCAAGCGCAGGAAGGCCTTGTAATCGCGCGTGTAGCCATGCTCGGACTTCAGTTTCTCGTAGGCGCCGCGGTCGGATTCACCGTTTTCCAGCGCGCTGCGCTTGGCGGCGATGGGAATGTAGTGGCAGTAGTTCACGTTGATTCCTTCCACCGTCGGAAAGAACTCGGGCTCCACGCATTTGCGTTGCGTGGAGTTCTTGAAGATATTGCCTTCGACCAGCGCGCGGGCCTCCAGGCTGAAACTCATGCCGTAGAAATCCCAGTCTTCCAGCAGATTGTTGAAGAGGTGGAAAGTGCCGAACTGCGCGCGGGGATTGCGCTGCACGGTGTTGAGGAAATAATTGTGGTGCAGTGTCACTCGCGCAATCGAATCGCGGTCGTAGTTGGCGTAGAGGTTCTTCGAGGTAATGTTGTTGAGCAGCATGACCTTGTTCGAATTATGGAACTTGGTCCATGAAATCGTGACATCGGTAGAACCGTTCTTCACGTTCAGCAGCCGGTCCGACATGCGCGAAAGATCCATGTGGTCGACCCACACGTCGCGGCTGTTGTTGGCCACGTTCACGGCTTGCGTCAGCCGCGACAGGCGCCCGTCTATCGTCAGATGCGTAAGGATGACGTTCTTGCTGCCATACACGCCCAGCCCGTCGTCGATCAGCGTGACGCGCTTGCCGCGCCCGTCTATGGTCGTGTTCGACGGCACGCGCAGCTGCGTATCCAGGACGATGGTCATGTCGGACGCGAAGCGGATCCACGTGGGGCCTTTCTTCGCCTGCGCCAGCGCGGCGCGCAGCGTTCCAGGGCCCGAGTCCTGATCGGACGTGACGTCGATGAACTTGCCGCCCAAGCCGCCCGTGGCCTGCGCACCGTAGCCCTCGCGCTGCTGCAGCAGCGCCGCAATGGACGGACAGTGCTCGTCCGGGCTCTTGCACGCTTCGCTGGCAGCGGCCGCCCCGCCGTACAGAACAGCCAGGGCGAACAGCCAATGCGCGGTTTTGATTGCAGCCTTCATCAGCATTGGCTCCTATTGCTGCGCGGACCGGTCCGCGGCGGTGACGTGGCGCCAGATGCCTCCGCTCAGGCGCAGGTTTTCCGGGGGACCGGCCACGTGCTCCCTCAGCCGTTCAAAATAGGCCTGCTGCCAGCGCAGGGAGTACGCATCGGCGTCCTCGCCGGGCTGGGGTGCGGGCAGCATCTCCAGCGTATAGGCGACGTGGCCGTTCTCCCAGCGCGGCGCGTAGAACACCGAGGGCACGCCCATGCGATGCGCCAGGTGCGACGCGAAGCTGGAATACGTTACTTCCTGCCCTTCGAAGGTGGTGCGCGGTGCCGCCGGATTGGCGGCCCCGTCTATGGCCAGGCACAGCACATAGCCCGAGCTCAGCGCCCGCATGCAGGCCTTGGCGACCTGCGCCTCGGTCTGGTCCGCCGTGGAGATCAGGGCAGCGGAATAACTGCTCTGCGCAATGCTGGGCGCGGTCGCCAGCCAGCGCGACGGGATGCCCACCAGTTCCAGCGCCATCAGTCCGGCATACATGGGGCCGACGTGCGCAGTGGCGACCACCACGCCCTTGCCGGCGGCCAGCAGCGGCGCAAAGAAGCGCTCGCCGGTATCGAGTTCTCCCAACACCTGCATCGCCTCTTCGACGCTCTCTTCGCGGCATTCAAGCCAGTCGAACAGCAGGTGGTCCACCAGATGACCCCAGCGCGCGCGACGCTCCCATTGCGCGCGGTCGATGCTGGTGTCGCCGCGCATCGACCAGGCCCAGTCCAGGCGCGCCTGCGGAATAGGGGCGGTCGGCAGCCGCTCCTCCAGCTGCGCCATGGCCTCCTGGAAAGTCGCCGGCAGCCGCTGGCCGCGTTGCGCAACGTATTTCCCGAACAGCGTCTCGGCCTCCTGCTTGCGCCCGGCCTGCGACAGCGCGCTGATGGTCGCGCGCTGCCAAAGCGGCTTCTCCGGCGATTTCTCCAGCAGATGCATCATCTGGTCGGCCGCGGCGTCGTACTGCAGCGTATAGCGCAAGGCGCGCGCATAGAAGGCCCGCGTCTGCTCCAGATCCGGCGCCAGGTCAACGGCCTGCTTCAGCGGCGCCAGGGCCTCCTTGTAGCGTCCAGCGCGCAGCAGGGTCTCGCCATGCAGCGTCAAGAGCCTTACGTCCGCAGGCGCCGCGTTCAGGCCGGCCTCGAAATGCGCCAGCGCATGCACCTTGCGGTCGTCCTCGTTGCCGCGCCGCAAATGGGCCAGCCCCAGGGACGAGCGCAGCACCGCGCAGTCGTGACCCGCGCCCAAGGCCGCATCGCCGAACCGGATCGCCGCCTCCACCCTGCCATCCTCAAGCAGGGCGCGCACGGCCATTGTCGCCACCCGCTCGTTGGGCAGTTCGCGCGGGTCCAGCGCCGCCGCCATGTCCGCCGCCTCTGCGGCGTCGCCATTGCGCACGAAGGCCATCAGCCAGGCATAGGCTTCGCCGGGCTCGCTTTGCGCCATGCTCCTGGTCGCGCGGGCGACCTCGGCGGCCTCGGCCGTCCGGCCGGCCTGCACGCGCAACTGGATGCGCGCTGCATGCAGGGCTGCGGCGCCGGGTTCGATGCCGGCGGCGGCGTCCGCCTCGGCGATGGCGCGATCCCATTGCTCGGTGCGGCCAAAGAGGCTGGCGAGCAGGCGACGCTCGTCGGCGCGCGCCGGATAGACCGCGACCATGATCTCCAACGCGGCAATGGCCGCGGCCAGCTTGCCCTCCCGCACCAAGGGGGAAACCAGCAGGCGGCGCGCGTCGCGCCAGCCGTCGGCCGCCTGCCGCAGCGCCGGCTCCAGCGCGGGCATTTCATTCAGCGGCTCGGCCGACGAATGAATCTGCTTGATCACATCGCGCAGGCGCGCCGTGGCGTCGACTCCGACGGGACGATCCGCAATTGCCATATCAACCATGACGCAATCCCCTCAACAAAGCCATCGCCACACGCGCGATGAACATCAGCACAAAGCCCAGCGCCAGCGCCTGCAGCAACAGGATTCCCGTGCGCGGACTGCTCGGGCGGTCCGTCGGCACCGGCTGCGCAATGATGGACAGGTAGCGCTGCAGGCGCAGCGTGTCGGTCATGGCCTGCTGGTAGGTCTGCTGCGCCAGGGTCAGGTTCGAATCCGCGAACACCTGGGCATTCCTCAGCGCTTCGTAGGATTTGAGCTGCTTGGCTTCCGTGTTGCCACCGCCGCTCAGGCGCTGACGCACCGCCGCAATCCGTTTTTTCAAGGACGTCACCTGCATCTCGGCGGGCCGCAGCATGAAATGGTCCTTGTTGCCCAGCGCGCGTATCTTGTCGAGATTGATCTGCGCGGTGTTGAGCTCACCTTCCAACTGGCTGGAGAGGTTCAGCAGCATCGTCACCGTCGCGGTGGGGTCGATGTTGCCATGGGTGGTGCGCCACGCGGTCAGCGTCTCTCTGGCGGCAAGTGCCTTCTGCTCCGCGAGCTTCACTGCCTCCTCGCTCACTTTCAGTTTGTCGGCGACGCCCTTTTCGTTCATGGAGCTGACGAAGTTCTCGGCCAGCTCGATGAGCGCCCTGGACAGAATCGCGGCGTCTTCCGACGAAAATGCGCTCACGCGCAGCACGTCGATCTGCTCCAGCGCGTTGAAGGACACCTTCACCGAAGCCTGGTAGGCGCGGAAAAGATCGTCCTCGCTGGAATCCTCGGCCAGATGGTTTATCGGATCCATGCCCGCGCGGATCAGGTACTGGCGCAGCCCGACCTTCTTGTCGAGCTGCTGCATGGCGTCGCGCGACTTGAGAAAATCGGCGACCGCCCATCCGTCCACGAAGCCGCCCAGCATGCCGCCCGCGTTGCCCGTGGTCAGGAGGCTGGCCGCCGCGCCACCGCCGCCTTGCTGGCCGGAGGCTGACTGCACGAAGAAGCGCGACTCGGCCTCGTAGCGCGGCGTGGCAAACAGAGAAACATAGATCAGGGCGCACACCACCGGCGCCAGCACCATGAGCGTGTTGATCCAGCGATGGCGGCGCCGCTCGCGCAGCGCCGATTGGCGCTCGCGGCGGCGGCGTTCGATTTCGGACCTGCCCTCAGAGGCCGATTCCGCCCTCATCGAAGCCGCCTCCGAAGACGTCGTCGCCTGTGCCGGATTCGCTCCTTGATCGTCGCGGAGGATACTTGCGGATGCACTGGTCGAGGTCGTCTTCGATGCTGAGCGCGCTTCGTTCATAAATCAAACCCTTGAAGCAATAGTCCGCCAACTGATTCTGGCGATAACTGGAAAGAATGAGTGTCCGGCCAACCAGCCGCTCTTCGAAAAGAGCCAGCCACAGGCGGGTGAAACGGCAAGGCTCGAAGGGGATGGCCCCTTCGATCACATAGACGTCGAACGCTGGCGCCAACGCCAGCGCAAAGGAGAATTCCTGCCGCGCGTAGAGCGGCCAATGCTCCATGGGCTTGGCCAGGGTCCTGGGATCGCTGACCAGGTCGGCGACCAGTTCGTGCGTGGCATCCGCGTCGATCTCGTACATCTCGCTGACGAAGTCGATCATGCTCAGGCCGTTGGCCTTGCCCCGGATGAAGCCCTGCCGGCCTATCGCCCACGAGACGTTGCCGTCGTGCTTGACGAAGCCCTGGCGCGGCGGACGCAGCCCGCACAACACGTCGACGATCTGGCGATGCAGCTCTGGCGCGGGCGACAGCAGCGCATAGCGCCCGACCGGGATCGCGAGATCGACATTGGAAAGCAGCGCTTGCCTGCTTCCGAATGCATAGGGCTCGTCAGTGACGCCATTGAAATGGATCATCTACTTGCCTCACATCGGCTGGACATTGGGACGGGCCAGACGTTCGGCCGCCAATGCAAGCACCATCAAGAAAACCAAAGAGGTCAGGAAATACCCCAGGCTCGCATCATGCGAGGTGTAGGCCTCGAAATAGGCCGAGCGCAGCAACTGCATGCCATGCGCCAACGGCAGCCACAGCATCCAGGGACGCAGGTTCTCCGGCAACTGCTCCGAGACAAAGAACACGGCTGCGAAGATCTGCAGAAAGCGTTCTATGATCGGCGCCAGCCTGAGAAAGAAATGCCAGTAGGTCGCGATCGAACCGAACAGCAGGCCCAGCGCGACCCCGAAACACCCCATCAGCACCACGTAAAGCAGGAACCCGGACCAACTCTTCGGCAGCGTGATCAGCTCCAACGCATGGCCTGCGCTGATCAGCACCAGGAACACCACCAGATACACCGACACGTAGATGAACGCCTGCACCAGCGCGCACATCAATGGCGTGACGCCCTGGAAATTCAGCAAACCGCGCGCCGACACATAGGCCGTGCTGCTGCGGAAGACGATTTGGCGGAACATGATCCAGGTCGTCGCGCCCAGCAGCGAGAATGTCTGCACATCCATGCCCATGATGTAGTGCGTGCCCATCAGGATGTACAGCGACGAGATCAGCGTCAGCAGCACGACCGGGCCTACCAGCGCCCAAACCAGCGCGATCCGGCTCTCGCCGTGCATCACGCGCAGCTGGTAGATGAACATCGCCAACAGCGTGCGGCCGACTGGCCGGACCTTCACGGAGTGGCTCGGATCATGCCCCTCATGCAGGCCTTGCAGGCGATCCCGCAATATCGCGAGATCACCGGCCTCGTCCTGCGAAACCTCGACTTCCAGCGCGATGTCGTTGCGCGAGGCGTGGCGGCGCGCTTCGCGCGCCTCATCCTGCTTCCTGCGCTCCACGCGCCGCGCATGCGCCGCGGCCAGGCGTTCGTCTTCCGCCACCAGCTTGGCCGGCATGTAGCCCGGCGCGAACACATCGACGCCGTCGCGGATGTCCATTTCAAGCAGACGCACGATGACGCGCAAACGCCGCCGCGAAAAATCGGCCAGCGTCTCGTCGACATCGCCGCGCAAGATTTCCGCATCCAGCTCCGCCTGCACCGCCTCGTACACCGCCCGCCGGGCCGCCACGGAATCGTGCGGCTCGCCCTCCAGGCGCGCGACCAGCGGCTTGAGCAGAACGGCCGGCGGGGCCTTTGCTTCAAACAATGCCGCCGGATCCAGGCGCCAGGCCGCAACGCCGGATCCCACTGCGTAACTGCTGTCCTTCCGGCGCGAACGCCAGCCCTTGATCCTGTCCTCGTTGCTCATCGACACGCTATTGGCTTATGCCGGACGAGCCGCCCGAATCGCTGTCGATGGCACGCGTGGCGCTGAAGCCGGCACTCATCGTGACGCGGAACGCCGACAAGACCTTCTGCACCTGCGTGAACGGCGCATCGGAGATGTAGATGGCCTGGCCTTCATGCACGGTGAACTCGCGCGCCAGCGCCACCTGCTCCGGACGCGTCAGGTCGAACTGGTAGACCACCGGCAGCAGGTCCGGCTTGCCCTCGACACCGGCCTTGGCGGGCGTGAACAGGAATACGGAACGCGGATCCGCCAGCTTGTCGTCCAGGCCCTTGGAATCCGCCAGCGCGTCCAGCACGCTGTAGTTGCGTTTGCTGATGGCCACGCGCCCCTGGTTGCCAGCCGCGCCCAACACGGTCAGATACTCCTTCGAGTCATAGGCGGTGATGACGTCGCCGGCTCGCAGCAGGATGTCGTTGTTCTGGTTGCGGTAGATATCCGACAGCCGCACCGACGCCACCTGGTTGTCGCGGCGCAGACTGATGACGAGTTGCTCGGGATTCGTCTGCACCGGCGCGGCCTGCGCCAGCGCGCTGCTCAGGCGCTGGGAGGTCTGCGTGATGGCATACATGCCGGGCTTGGTCAGGTTGCCCTGCACGGTCACCATTTGCCCGCGCGCATCCGCGGCGCGCGTCACGCTGACGTCGGCGCCGACCACCAGCCTGGCCAGACGCGCCACGACGGCGTCATGCAGCTGCGCCAGGGTCATGCCGGCGGCCTGGAATTTTCCAAGGATGGGGAAACTCACGTTCCCCGCCGAATTTATCTCCTGGTTGCCCAGGTCGCTCACGCCGGACGGATCCGCCGCGAACACGCCCAGCCCACCGCGTTCCCACACTTTCACGTTGATGCCGTCGCCGGGAACCAGGCGGTCGAATCCGGCCTGCGTGAGATCGCGGTAACGCACCGGAAAGTCGGCCACGTCGGGCACCCGGCTGGCCTGCACCAGTTCGCGCGACGCGGGCATCACGATGACATCCTTGTCGTCGTGCGCGCCCGTCATTTCGCTCAACATGGGGCCGGAACGGGGCAGCTGGCACCCCGCAAGAGTCAACGTGGCAAGAACCACCATGGTCAGGGCTGCTTTGCGCCGCAGCCCTGAACCCGGGACGTACATATGCATAGGATCCTTTCGTTTCAGCAGCTTGATTGGCCGAATGCCAATCAAGCTTGCATCAGGCGCATGGGCTCGATATCCATGCGTTCATCGTTCTCGGACACCACGGGCATGCACAAGCCCATGAACTTGGTCAGCATGGCATCGAGCGAGAACAGCTTCTGCGCCCGGTGGCGGCTGTGCTCCCTCAATTGCTCGTTGTCGCGCACCTGGTCCACCATGGAGGCGACTTTCTCGCATGCCTCGTGCAGATCCGGGTGATCGACGCAGCTGAGCAGGTGGCCGGTCTCGTTCTCCACAAAGCACTCGCCGGCGCCGCCCGCGGGCGTCGAGATCACCGGCACGCCCACCAACTGGGCTTCGATCAGCACGTTGGGCAGGCCTTCGTAGCGCGACAGCAGGACGCTGGCGTCCATTTGCGAATACCAATAGCCCACGTGGTTGGAAAGGCCGACCAGCAAGAGCCTGTCCGTCACGTTGAGTTCTTCGGCCAGCGCCTCGATGTTCTCGCGCAGGCGTCCGTCGCCCACGATGACGAAGCGCGCCTGCGGCCTATCCTTCAGGTACATCGCCGCCAGCTTGATCCACAACTGAGGCCGCTTGTCCGGCTCCAGGCGGAACACGCCGCCGATGGTCTCCGTGGCATCGGTGGTGCTTTCGTGGAAAGCCTTCCACTTTTCCTCGTCGGCCGCCGAAGCGTCGGTCGCCAGATCCGGCACGCCGTTGTACAGGATGTGGAAACGCGTGATCGGGATGCCCAGCCATTCCGCGTAGGCTTCCGCGGCCTTGCAGCTATTGCTGACGAAAACCACGCCGGGCACCTGGGCCAGGGCCTGGTACAGCTCGGGATACTCTTCGCGGAATCGGTCCTTGCGGATGTTGGGCGGCAGCCCGCGGAAGACCAGGTGTATGGTCGGGGCGCCAGCCAGCAGCGCGGCCAGCGCGCCGAACAGGCAGGTGCCGTCTTGCCACAAGCTCACCACATCGAAGGGGTTGGCCCGCAGCACCGGCGCCAGGCGCGTGACGCCGTAGTGCACCGGAGGCGGCAATTGCTCCAGCAGACGGCTCAGGCTGCCCTCGGGAACAGCTTGATGCGCGACCGAGACCGCCGGCAGCTTGTTGATTTCCGTGACCTGGATCTGCGCCTTCACCAGCACAGGCAGGAAAAAGTCCAACCCCTGCTTCTTGGTGGAGCCGGCGGGTTCGGTGTGCTGCTTCACCATGACTTCCACTTTCTTCGGCATCATGATGACATCGGCCGGACGGCGCTCGGGAGACTCCGCCAGGCGGGTCAATTCGCCTGCAAGCCGCGTCAGCTGGCGCTCGGCGCCGCCGGGCCCGAGGCTGCCCGTTACCAGTGCCACCGACACCGGCTTCTCCGCCGAGTGCTCGACGATCTGGCGGTCACGGAAGTGCAGGATCGCATGCTTCATCGACACGATCCTGACGTCCTTGCCGATCAGTCCCTCTTCAGACTCGAAGCGCTGGTAGAAGGCATAGTCGCTGGCCAGCTCGTTGGCCAGTTCCGCCGCCTTGCTGCCGGGCGTCAAGTGCTTCATGACGGGCGCGATGGCGTCGAACGCGTCGGCCAGCAGGCCGCGCTTGCGCAGGCGCTTGGCGAACTCGACGCGCATGTTGCGATCGGTGTTCTCCGATATCAAGCGGCGGAACAGCGCGTCGGACTGCTCGTGCGCACGGATGTCGCTAAGCAGCTTGGCGCGCGAGAACAAGCGTTCGGGGTTCTGCGTCGACGGCGGCAGATGGCGATCGACCAGGGACAACGCCTCATCGATCTTCCGTTCCTTCACCAGCCGGGTCGCGCAATAGCGGACGATCAGGAAGTCGTCCGGGCACTCTTCCAGCAGCGTGGCCCACTGCTGGGCCATGCCTTCGTTCAGGCCGGCCGCTTCCTTCAGCCTGAGCAGCAGGAAGCGGACCTTGGAGTCTGCCATGTGGTCGCGCGCCAGCGCCTGGGCGCGGGGCAGGTTTTCCTGGGCGACTTGAACCCGCACCGACGCCGTCACGATCTCTTCCAGGAGGGCTTGCACCGCTTTAAGGTCGGACACCGCCTCCGCTAGCTCGGTAATCAATGGCGGATTCATGCAGCCTTCCTCCGGTTGATCTTTTCGATCCACACCTGGCAGCGCTGGATGTAGTGGTCGAACTGCGACGGGTTGTCCGAACGTTCCTGCAGCTTGCGCCAGTACGGCAGGGCCTGTTCGAAGCGGTGCAGGCGCATGGCGCCCACGGCGGCCAGGCGCAAGCCGATGGGATCATCCGGCACCAGCTTCACGATGCGTTCGCCCAGGGCAAGGCGCTCGGTCGTGCTCGCCGGATCCAGCGCGCGCGATTCCGCGTACAGCACGGCGAGGATGCGCCGCTTCTCGTGGTCGACTTCCGTCATTGCGGGCCACGATTGCGCCACGCGGTCCAGCAGGTTCCAGGCAGCCTGGTGATCGCCCGCGGACAGGATCTCGCGGGCGCCCCGGATGGCGCGCGGTCCGAGCCTGCCAAGCTGACGCTCGGCCTCGTCGCGGGCGCTCTGGTCGGCGCCCTCGTGGCCCAGCACCGTCTTGTAGGCGTCGATGGCTTCGCCGTACCAGCCGCCATTGAAGGCCACACGCGCAAAATGCAGCTTCGTGCTGAACGGGGCGGCATCGCCTGCCGCGGCCTGCTCGAGGTGCCGCATGGCGGTCTGCTTGTCTCCCAATGCGTCAGCCGCGCGGCCGCGCATGGCGTGCAGTTCGGGGAAATCGATCTGGGTGTCCAGCGCGATATCCGTCAGGTCGATGACTTCCTTGTGATTGCCCGCTACCAGCGCGGCGCGCACGCCCAGGCGCATGGCGCGCTCGAATGCACGTTGTGCGCGCACACCGGCCAGGGCATCCGGCGTCAGCAGACGGTGCGCGCAGATGCGCTCCGCGGCGTCACGCAAACGCCCTTCTTCCAGGGCTCGATCGCCTTCGTCGGCCCATGCCTGCGACTGCGACTTCAGCCAGGAACCGATATCCTCCTGCTCGCTGTTTGCCAGCTTGCACGAGACGGCCAGCGTGGCCGCTGCCATGATGCAGCCGCGCCAGGACGCTTCCTTGACGAGTTCGAGCACCTGGATGTCATTGAGCGCGGGCGATTCGGACGCCATGTTGCGCAGTCCGACGCGGTCGCCTGCCAGCAGGCGGTCGCGCCACAGCATCGCAAAGCCGCGGCCGTGCGTGGGCATGACCGCGCGTACCTCGTTGACCCAGCGTATGGCGGCTTCCATGTCGCCACTGGCCTGCAGCAGCGCGAGCACCGTGTCGGCGGCTTCCACGGCTACCGCATCTTGCGGGGAAGAAATGCGGAACAGCTGCTTCCAATTGCCCAGGGCCTCGTCCACGTAGCCCAGATGTCCAGCGGAAAATGCCGCGATGCGCACGATTTCCGGGGTTTCGATCTCATCGCCCAGCAGGCCGGCGGCGAGCGAGTACGCGACGTCATGGCGTCCCAGCTTGAACTGGTTGCGCATCAGGATCTGCTCGGCCTTGCTGCCGGAAGCCATCGCACCATCGGCGCTGCCCAGCAGCGCCAGCGAGCCTTCATAGTCGCCCAGTTCTTCCTGGATGCGCGCAAACAGCAGCGTGTGGTCCGGCAGGCCGGGGTGGCGGCGCAGCACTTCGCGCACACGGCGCGAGGCTTCGCGCAGTTGTCCCGAGTCCCAGAGCTTTTCGATGCGGTCCGCGCTTTCGTCGGCGGCAAGCTTGGGCGCGGAAGGCTGCGTCGTCGAGGCATCCATGCGCGGACGCATATAGGTCTTGAACCACTCGGCGCACAGGCGTTCGGCAAAGGCCGGCGTGTAATGGGTCAGGTCGAGTCCGCCATTTTCCATCGCGTCGCCCTGGCCGATCTTGTTCATCAGCGGCGTGGGGTCGTAGCAAGGCACGCCGATGCGCTGCGCGCTGGCCGCCACCGCGGCGATCAGCTGCTGGCGCTGTTCGATGGGCGCATTGTCCGGCGTCAGGGCATTGACGTGGGTGACGAACACCACCTTGTCGCGGCCCAGCAGTTCGACCAGCTGGTTCATTTCCTGCTCGATCTCCTCGTCCGTCTGATCGCGCTTGACGATGCGGGCGAGCAGGTCGCGGTCTTCCGGCGTGAGTCCCTTGAAGACCGGGTCTTGATCCAGCAGCGCGCGCCGCTCGGCCAGGCGGTCGGCATGGGCCATGGACCAGAACATCCGGGTGCGCGTGCGGTCGGCGAAGAACTCGCTGAAGTAGCGCACCAGGTAATTGGACTGGATCGGATAGCCGTCTATGGCCAGCAGCTTGCGCGACGACAGTTCGACCACATAGAGGTCAGCCGGCTTGTGGGCGCCTTTGCGCGCCTGCTCGCCATTCGAGGGCCGGAAGATCACGCGCTGGACGTCGGCAGGGATGTCGCCCTGGCCGAACATGAATCGCGCCTGCTGCAGCGCCTCGGCGCTGGTGTGCACGAAACCGTAGTTGCGCCCGAGTTGCAGCTTGATCGGGTAGCGGCCCACGGCATCGCGCAGCGGCGTATGGATGCGGCAGGTTCCAATCGGAGCGGTGGTAAAAGCAGCCATTCGGAGGCTCTCCTCTAGTGATCGATAGTGAGCCTGAACTTAAAGAGTCCAGTACAGGAGGTCAGACTGAAGCCGTTTGCTGTCCAGCACGGACTTCAGGTCGCACACCATGCCGCCGCTCTTGACCAGAGCCGGCATGTCGTCCCAGATGGAGTCCATGGTTTCGCGGTGCGGCACCGCCAGGATCAGCACGTCCATGTCGCGGAACTGGTCGCGTTCCACGAGCTTGATGCCGTACTCGTGCTCCATCTGCTCCGGATCGACCATCGGGTCGCAGGCGACCGGAGTGATGCCGTATGCGCCCAGGGCCTTGTAGAGATCGACCACCTTGGAGTTGCGGATATCGGGCACGTTTTCCTTGAACGTCATGCCCAGGATGCCGACGCGAGTCGTGGCATTGAGACGGCCGTTGCGGGCCAGCGTCTGGACCACGCGCGAGGCGACGTGGCTGGCCATGCCGTCATTGATGCGGCGGCCCGACAGGATGACCTCGGGGTGATAGCCCAGTTCCTGCGCCTTGGAGGTCAGGTAGTACGGGTCGACGCCGATGCAGTGGCCGCCCACCAGGCCGGGCGAGAACTTGAGGAAGTTCCACTTGGTGCCGGCGGCCGCCAGCACTTCCGAGGTGCGGATGCCGACCAGATCGCAGATCTTCGACATTTCGTTCATCAGCGCGATGTTGATGTCGCGCTGCGTGTTCTCCAGCACCTTGGCCGCCTCGGCGACCTTGATGGAGGACGCGCGGTGCACACCCGCGTCGATGATCTTCTCGTAGACGCCGGCAATGATTTCCAGCGATTCCTCGTCCTGGCCGGACACGATCTTGACGATCTTCTCCAGCGGATGCTCACGGTCGCCCGGGTTGATCCGCTCGGGGCTGTAGCCCAGCTTGAAATCGACGCCGCAGCGCAGGCCGGAGATTTTCTCCAGTTCCGGTCCGCAGATTTCCTCGGTGGCACCGGGATGGACGGTGGATTCGAAAACGACAATGCAACCGGGACGCAGCACGGGGCCGATCGAACGGCACGCACGCACCAGCAGCGAAAAATCCGGGTTGTTCTTTTCGTCGACGGGGGTCGGAACGGCCACTACGAAGAAATCGCAGTTTTCCAGCTCCGATACCTGATCGGTGAACTGCATGGGAGAGGCAAGCAACACGTCGCGTTCGATCTCGCCGGTCCAGTCATCACCCTCTTTCAGCCGTGCGATTCTGCGCTTGTCCACGTCAAAGCCGATGACATCAAAGCGCTTGGAAAATGCGACGGCTACGGGCAGGCCGACATATCCAAGGCCACACACTGCGATTCTCTTTACCACGGGGGACCTCACTGTTTCGTCGTGTCGTGGACACTAGAAATTGACGCCCGGGGACAGGAAATCGATGCGAAATCGAATATGTTTGCCCCGGTTCGGGCGGGCGTATTGCTTAAGAATGTTTACAGCTCGATACGTGTTTAGACGTGCCAAACGACGAGCCAACGAATCGTACGGGGCGTAGACAGCGAATTTCTTTCTAAATATTTTTATCGCTGTTGAAATAAATCAGATTCGCCGCAATAAACCCAGGGAAATCCCTCAAACAATTACATTCATTACATGGACCGCAACATGGGGCGATCTTGAGAATGTTAGCAAATATATAAAAGGGTTTTTCTTGGTCCGGTTTAACCAAAATGAAAAAACATAATAGCCACAAGGAGTTATTTATTAATGACCCAGGGGCATGTCATATTCCAAAACAGCCTGGATACAGTCATTATTCAGACATAACAAAGCCTGACTCCCGCTACCGCCATAGTAAGTATTCGCACACGCGGCCCCGCAAATGAAAAAAGCCCACCGCGCGCGGTGGGCTTTTTTGCTCAATTGCAGGCGGCCTTACTCGACCGTCACGCTCTTGGCCAGATTGCGCGGCTTGTCCACGTCCGTGCCCCGCGCGCATGCCGTGTGATACGACAGCAGCTGCAGCGGGATGGTGTGCAGGATGGGCGAGAGCTTGCCGTAGTTCTCGGGCATGCGGATCACGTGCATGCCTTCGGCGCTCTGGATCTTGCTGTCGGCGTCGGCGAAGACGTACAGCTCGCCGCCGCGGGCGCGCACTTCCTGCATGTTGGACTTCAGCTTTTCCAGCAACTCGTCCTTGGGCGCGATGGTGACGACGGGCATGTGCTCGGTCACCAGGGCCAGCGGGCCGTGCTTGAGTTCGCCGGCCGGGTAGGCTTCGGCGTGGATGTAGCTGATTTCCTTGAGCTTGAGCGCGCCTTCCAGGGCGATCGGATAGTGCATGCCGCGGCCCAGGAACAGGGCGTTTTCCTTGGAGGCGAAGCGGTCGGCCCAGGCCATGATTTGCGGTTCCAGGGCCAGCACCGAACCGATGGCCACGGGCAGGTGGCGCAGCGCCTTCAGGTGCTCGGCTTCCTGCTCTTCGGTGAGGTGGCCGCGCACCTGGGCCAAGGTCAGCGTCAGCAGGAACAGGGCCGTCAGCTGGGTGGTAAAGGCCTTGGTGGAGGCCACGCCGATCTCGACGCCGGCGCGCGTGATGTACGACAGCTTGCACTCGCGCACCATGGCGCTGGTGGACACGTTGCAGATGGTCAGCGTGTTTTCCATGCCCAGCGAACGGGCGTGCTTCAGCGCGGCCAGGGTGTCGGCGGTTTCACCAGACTGCGAGATGGTGACCACCAGCGAACGCGGGTTGGGCACGCTGTCGCGGTAGCGGTATTCGCTGGCGATTTCCACCGCCACGGGGATCTTGGCAACGGATTCGATCCAGTACTTGGCGGTCAGGCCGGCGTAGTAGCTGGTGCCGCAAGCCAGGATCAGCAGGGAATCGATGTCCTTGAAGATCTTGTAGGCCTGGTCGCCGAACAGTTCGGGCGTGATGGATTCGATGTCCTGCAGCGTGTCGCCGACGGCGCGCGGTTGTTCGAAGATTTCCTTCTGCATGTAGTGGCGGTAGGGGCCAAGTTCGGCCGCGCCGGTATGCACGTGCACGGTGTGGACTTCGCGGTCCACGTTCTTGCCGTTGGCGTCCACGATCCAGACGCGCGAGAGTTGCAGGTCGACGACGTCGCCGTCTTCCAGATAGATGATCTGGTCGGTGGTGCCGGCCAGGGCCAGCGCGTCGGAAGCCAGGAAGTTCTCGTTCTGGCCCACGCCCACGACCAGCGGCGAGCCTTGGCGCGCGCCGACCACGCGGTGCGGCTCGTCGCGGCAGAACACGGCGATGGCGTAGGCGCCATGCAGGCGGCGCACTGCATTCTGCACGGCTTCGAACAGGTCGCCGGCGTACAGGTGGTTGACCAGGTGCGCGATCACTTCGGTGTCGGTCTGGCTTTCGAAGACGTAGCCCACGGCCTGCAGCTCGGCGCGCAGTTCGTCGTGGTTCTCGATGATGCCGTTGTGGACCAGGGCGATGCGCGGCTCGTCGTTGCCCAGGCGCGAGAAGTGCGGGTGGGCGTTGTGCGTGGCCGGCACGCCATGGGTGGCCCAGCGGGTGTGGGCGATGCCGGTGAAGCCCTGCACCTTGTCCTGCGCGACCTGCTCGGCCAGTTCGGCCACGCGTTGCGTGCTGCGCGTGCGGCGCAGATGGCCGTCGGCGTAGACGGCGACGCCGCAAGAGTCGTAGCCGCGGTATTCAAGGCGCTTGAGGCCTTCAACGAGGATCGGGGTGATGTCGCGCTGGGCGACGGCGCCAACAATGCCGCACATAGGAGGGTGCTCCGGTAAGTTCGTGTACCGACGCATTGTGCTTGTGCCTTCAAGAAATTTGATTTCTTTATGTGGCAAGAAATGGAAGTTAATTCCCTTACATGATTGTGATTAAATAATATTTCTTATAGATCATTTTTTTGAAATTAATCATGCAAAACGCACAGATTCCACTACCGGAGCTGGATGATCTGGACCGGCGCATTCTTGAACAGTTACAAGACGACAGTTCCCTGACCAACCAGGAGCTGGCGCAACGGGTCCATGCCTCGCCCCCAACCTGCCTGCGGCGGGTGCGGCGACTGGTCGATGAAGGGGTGATAGACAGGCAGGTGGCGATCCTGGCGGCGGAAAAGCTGGGCAGCACGCTGACCGCCATCGTCGAGATCACGCTGGACGTGCAGGCGGCGGAAAGCCTGGACGCGTTCGAGCAGAGCATGCTGACCGAACCCGCCGTGCTGCAGTGCTATCGGGTGTCGCCCGGGCCGGATTTCGTGGTGATCGCGCAGGTGAAGGACATGCCGGCCTATCACGCGCTGGTGCACCGGGCCTTCACCGCGCAGGCCAACGTGCGCAATGTGCGCACGTTCTTCTCGGTGCATCGCGCCAAGTTCGAGACCCGGATCGACGTGCGCGCCTGACGCGCGCGAGGGTCAGCGGCGGGCGATCAGGCGCTCGAACTGCGCCAGGTAGCGGTTGCCCATTTTCTGCACGTCGTGCTCGTTGCGCACGTATTCGTAGGCACGTTCGGTGACTTCCTGGCGGAAGGCCGCGTCGTCCAGGCAGCGGGCCATGCCTTGGGCCATGGTCTGAAAATCGCCCACGGCGCACAACACGCCGCGCCCGTCGGCCAGGCTTTCCTTCAGGCCGCCGGCATCGGTGGACACCACCGGCACGCGTTGCAGGAAGGCGTCCAGCACGCTGCTGCCCAGGGCCTCTTCCTCGGAGCTCATGACGAATACGTCGAGGATGCTGTAGAAATCCTCCACGCCCTTGCGAAAGCCGGCAAAGCGGTAGACGTCCTCGATGCCGAGCTTGCGCGCCTCGTCCTTGGCCTGCTGCTCGCGGTCGCCGCCGGCGCCGAAGTGCAGGAAGACGAAGTCGCGGCGCGTCTTGGCCAATTCGGCCACGGCGCGCACCAGCGTGACCGGATCCTTGTCGCGGATCAGCGCGGCCGACGTGGCCATGACCTTCTTGCCGGCCAGATCGAATTCGCGCACCAGTTGGGCAACATTCTCGGCGTCGATCTGGTGCGGCTCGACGGCGCTGCGGATGATGACGGGCTCGATTCCCAGGCGGCGCGGCTCGCCCGCGGCCATCTCGCTGATCGCCACGAACAGGTCGGCGTGGCGCCACTTGAAGCCGGTCTTCCATTCATCGCCGGGTTTGACCACGAAGGACGTGCGGCGAGAAAACGCCACCGGCCGGCGGTGCAGCCATTTGGTCAGGACCGCCCAGGTGATGGTGTTGGCGGTCTGGGCATGAACTATGTCGTAGCGGCCGGCGCCGGCCAGGAAGGCCAGCTGCCCAGGCACGTTGCGGCAGGTATGGGCCACGAAGCCCTCCTGGCGCGCGCGCTCGGCCAAGGGCGCGCCTTCGCGGCACATCACTTCGACGTCGTGGCCGGCCTTGCGGAATGCGCGCATGCAGTACAGCGTCTGCCGTTCGCCGCCGCGCCAGCCCTTCTCGAAGTTCAGCTGCAGGATCTTCATGCGCGGCCGATGCCCGAGTACTCGAAGCCCAGGCCGCGCACGTCCGCGGGCGTGTAGAGATTGCGGCCGTCGATGATGAGCGGGGTCTTGAGCAGGGCTTTGACGCGATCGAAGTCGGGCGCGCGGAAGACCTTCCATTCGGTCGCGATCAGGAGCGCGTCGGCGCCGTCCAGCGCGTCGTACATATCGGTGGCGAAGCTGATGCCGGGCTTGCCGGCCAGCACGCGGCCGGCCTCATGCATGGCGACGGGGTCGTAGGCGCGCACTTCGGCGCCCCGGCGCGTCAGTTCGGCGATGACGGTCAGGCTGGGCGCTTCGCGCATGTCGTCGGTGTTGGGCTTGAAGGACAGGCCCCACAGCGCGATCTTGCGGCCCTTCAGGTCTTCGCCAAAACGTGCGACCACTTTTTCGGACAGGCGGAATTTCTGCGCGTGGTTGGCAGCCTCGGCGGCCTCGATGACGCGCATGGGCAGGGCGTTCTCGGCGGCGGTGTTGACCAATGCCTGCACGTCCTTGGGGAAGCAGGAACCGCCGTAGCCCGCGCCGGGATACAGGAAGTGATAGCCGATGCGCGGATCGGCGCCGATGCCGCGGCGCACTTGTTCGATGTCCGCGCCCAGCGCTTCGGCCAGGTTCGCCATTTCGTTCATGAAGGAAATGCGCGTGGCCAGCATGGCGTTGGCGGCGTATTTGGTCAGCTCGGCCGAGCGCACGTCCATCACCATCAGGCGATCATGGGTGCGCTGGAAGGGCTCGTAGATGCGGCGCATGACGCCAATGGTGTAGTCGTCGTCCGCGCCGACCACGACCCGGTCCGGGCTCATGAAGTCGTTGATGGCGGCGCCTTCCTTCAGGAATTCGGGGTTGGACGCCACGCTGAAGGGAATATCCACCCCGCGTGCCGCCAGCTCCTGCTCCACCACGGCGCGCACCTTGTCGGCCGTGCCTACCGGCACGGTGGACTTGTCCACGATCAGCTTGCGCGCCGTCATGTGGCGCGCGATGTTCCGAGCGGCGGCCAGTACGTACTTCAGGTCGGCGGAACCGTCTTCGCCAGGCGGGGTGCCCACGGCGATGAACTGCACGTCGCCGAAGGCCACGCTTTGCGCGACGTCATCGGTGAAGTGCAGCCGTCCTGCCTGCACGTTGCGGCGCACCAGGTCTTCAAGGCCCGGCTCGTAGATGGGGATGCCGCCCTGACTTAGCAGGGCGATCTTAGCCGCGTCCACATCCAGACACATGACGTCGTTGCCCATGTCGGCCAGGCACGCCCCCGACACTAACCCCACGTAACCGGTACCCACGACCGTGATCTTCATGCCTGAACGCCTTCAAAATAGGTAATCGTTGCGCCGGATGACTGAAACCCGGTGCCGGCCGTCATTATAGAAGCGGCCGGGGGGCCCGGGCCCGCCGCGCCGCAATAGCTGTCCTTTGGGACAGGCCCTAGGTCCGCAGCTTGCTGAAGCGGACGGTATTCACCACCACCGCCAGGGCGGCGCAGACGGTCCCCAGCACCAGCGCCAGGCCCGGACCATGCGCCAGGCTGATACTGAACGCGATGGCGACCAGCGCCGTGCCGAAGCTCTGGCCGAATACCCGGGTAGTGGCTTGCAGGCCGCCCGCCGCGCCGCTGCGCGAGCGGGGCGCGGCCGACAACAAGGCGCGGTTGTTGGGCGTCTGGAAAAAGCCGAAGCCCATTCCCGCCACGAACATGCCCGCCACAATGGGCCAGTTCGAGACCGTGGCCGGCAGCGCCGCCAGCCACAGCATGCCGACCACCATGGCGGCCGCGCCTATGCCGCTGAGCGTGGCGGCCGAATAGCGGTCAGACAGCCGGCCCGCCAGCGGAGCGATGATGGCGGTGCCCACGGGCCAGGCGCCCATCAGCATGCCCACTTCCAGATAGGGCCGGCCCAACACCTGCTGGAAATAGAACGGCAGGGACACATAGGACGCCATCTGCGCGGCGAAGGTGCAGGCCGAGGCGCCCACCGCAAAGGCCAGCGGGCGGATGCGCAGCAGGTCCACGGGCACCAGCGGCGCCGGCTGCTTGCCGACGCGGCGCACCAGCACGAAGCCGATGGCCGTGGCGATCGCCACCAGGCCGATGCCGCGCAACAGATCCATGCCCATCATGTCCACGCCCGAAATAAAGACGCCCAGGGTCAGCATGCACAGCAGGGCGCTGATCCAGTCCAGCTTCACATCGTTGCGCGGCACTTCCGGCAAATGGCGCAGGCCCAGCATCGCCAGCGCGCAGATCGGCAGGTTGACGGCGAAGATCCAGGGCCAGGGCGCCACCGACAGGATGGCCGAACCGATAGTCGGCCCCAGCACCGACATGATGGCCACGGTGGTGGCGTTCAGGCTGATGCCGCGTCCCAGCAGTTTCAGTGGATAGATGTTGCGCACCAGCCCGCCAAACATGCACATGAGCGAAGCCGCGCCTATGCCCTGGAACACGCGCGCCGCCGTCAGCTGCCAGAGCGTGCCGGCCAGGGCGCAGCCCAGCGAGGCCAGCGTGAACAGCATCAGGCCGAAGGTGAACATGCGGCGAAAACCGATGCGCTCGGCCAGCGCCGACAAGGGCAGCAGCATCATCACCACCGCCAGGTTGTAGGCGTTCACGATCCAGACCGCCTGGGCCGGCGACGCATTGAGGTCGACGGCGATCGTGGGCAGCGCCACATTGGCGATGGTGGTGTCCAGGACCGACAGGCTGATGCCTGTCATCACTGTTGCCGCCGCCCAGTAGCGGCGCGGCGTGGGCAGACCGTCGGGCGGGGCGGGCTTGGCGCCGCTTGCGGGCGCCTCTCCGCTCTGCCCCGTCACGATTTCTTGACCGGGCGCTGCCATCCGTCGACGGTGACCTGCTTGGCGCGCGACACCGTCAGTTTCTCGGCCGGCGCATCGCGGGTCAGGGTGGTGCCCGCGCCCAGCGTGGCGCCGCGGCCGACGCGCACCGGCGCCACCAGCTGCGTATCGGAGCCGATGAAGGCGTCGTCCTCGATGACGGTACGGTGCTTGTTCACGCCGTCATAGTTGCAGGTGATGGTGCCGGCACCCACGTTCACGCGGGCGCCGATGTCGGCGTCGCCGATGTAGGCCAGGTGGTTGGCCTTGCTGTCCGCGCCCAGCACGCTCTTCTTGATCTCGACGAAGTTGCCGACGTGGCTGCGGTCGCCGAGTTCCGCGCCCGGGCGCAGGCGCGCGTAGGGACCGACGCGCGCATCGCGGCCGACCTGTGCCTGCTGCAGATGGCTGTAGGCCTCGATATGCGTGCCCGGGCCGACGCTGACGTCGCGCAGCACGCAATGCGGGCCCACGCGCACGCCGTCGGCCAGCGATACCTGGCCTTCGAACACGCAGCCCACGTCGATGAACACATCGCGTCCGCAGGTGAGCGAGCCGCGCACATCAAAACGCGCCGGGTCGGCCAGCGTGACGCCGGCTTCCAGTTGGCGGCGGGCCTGCTCGGCCTGCCAGCGGCGCTCCAGTTCGGCTTGCTGCACGCGGCTGTTCACGCCCAGCGTTTCCCAGGACGCGCCCGGCTGGGCCGCGCCCACCGGCACGCCGTCGACCACCGCCAGGCCGACCACGTCGGTCAGGTAGTACTCGCCCTGGGCGTTGTTGTTGTCGATGCGGGACAGCCAGTCCTTCAGCTGCGCGGTCGGCGCCGTGAGGATGCCGGTGTTCACTTCGCGGATCTCGCGCTCGGCGTCCGAGGCGTCCTTGTGTTCGACGATGCGGCACACGTTGCCGCTGGCGTCGCGCACGATGCGGCCGTAGCCGGTGGAATCCGCCAGCACCTCGGTCAACACGGCGGCGCCAGCGCCGCGGGCGTCCAGCAGGCGTTGCAGGGTTTCGGGCTGCACTAGCGGCACATCGCCATACAGCACCAGGGTCACGTCATCCTTGCCATCGCCTTCGAGCAGCGGCACGGCCTGCTGCACGGCGTGGCCGGTGCCTTGCTGCGGTTGCTGCAACACGAAGTGCAGGTCCGACTGGCCTTCATAAGCCTGTTTGACGCGGTCCGCGCCATGGCCGACCACGACGATGATGCGCGCCGGCTTGAGTTGGCGCGCGCTGTCCAGCACGTGGCCCAACATCGGTTTGCCAGCCAGCGTGTGCAGCACTTTGGGGAGATCGGACTGCATGCGTTTACCCAGTCCGGCGGCAAGAATTACTACGTTAAGCATAGGTTCCAGTATGTTGAGTGGCGACCGAGAGGCCTTGCGGCCATCTCGCCCGACGATTTAAAGAGAGGACCGCCGCTAGCTGGCGTCCGGTCCGGTTTTCTTGGCGGCCTTGCGAGGCGCCGCGGACTTGCGGGCCGCGGGTTTGGACGCCTTGGCTGCGGGCGCGGCTGCGGCTTTGGACTCGCCAGTCTTAGGCCCGGCCTTGGCCGCGGCATCGGCAGGCGCCGCCGGCATGGAGGCCGCGGTGGCGGCGGCGATCTGATTGAACTGCTGCTGCAGCAGATCCCACCAGGCCTTGGAAGCCGATTGCGCCGCGGCGCCCATCTGCTCGCTCATGCCCGGCGCGGCGGCTTGCTGCTGCCCTGCGGCCTCTTCGCCCTTGGCCTTGGCGCCTTCGGCGGCAGGGGCCGGCTTGGGTGCGGACTTAGGGCCGGGCTTCAGGCCCAGCACCACTTCCAGCGGGGAGGCCGCGCCGCTGTCCTGGAAGGCGCCCATATCCAGGTTGGCTGCGCTGTCCACGAAGGCGCGCAGCGTGCTGATGGTGGAACGCTGGACTTCCATGCCCTGGATCGTGCTGGACAGCATGGACAGGTTCATGCGCAGCCAGTTTTCCACGGAACGCAATTCCGCGATCCGGCGATCCAGGTCTTCCAGGTTCATCGGGGGAGCCATGGGCAGGCTGCTGGCCAGGCCTCCGGGTCCGGTCAGGCCCGCCCAGGCCTGGCGCATCATTTCCATGCTGGCCAGTAGCGGGTTGCCCGACAGGTCGGAATGCTGGCCCATGCCGGGCAGAACGAACGGGTTGGTGTGTTGGTCGCTCATTCCTGGTCTCCCCTAAGACAGATGATGGTCGCCGGCAGGCGGGATCATCCGCGCAGCAGCTGATTGTTCTCCACGCGCACATGATCGCCGGACGCAAAGGCGAACGGCTGCGCGCTGCGGAATTGGCGCGTGCTGCCGTCGTTCATGCGCACCGTGAGTTCATAGTGCGTCACCGTTTGTTGCTGTCTGATATTACGCTCAACTTCACGGCCTGCCAAAGCGCCGCCCACCGCGCCCAGCACGGTCAGTGCCGTCTTGCCGCTGCCGCCGCCGAACTGGTTGCCCACGACGCCCCCGACCACGCCGCCGCCGATGGTGCCGATGAGGTGATCGCTATTGTCCTTGACGGGTACCTGCACTTGTCGGACCGATTCCACCACGCCGCAGCTCGCGCAGGCTTGCGGCGCGGGACGCTGGGCAGGTGCTGGCGCCTGGGTCTGAGCCTGGGAACGCGGCGCGGCGGACGCCTGGGCCCCTTGCTGGGCTGGCGCGGGTGGCACGGCGGCCTGTGGCGCGGGCGCCAGGTTGGCGCCTTCCGGGCCGGCCTCGGCCACCGGCTCGTCCGCATGCGGATTGGCCGAAGGCGAGGGCAGCCAGCCCATCACGGCGGCCACGCCCACCGTACACATGACGATGACGGCGATCGCTGCCGCGGCAACCAAGGGATGGATGGCGCGGCGCGCGGATTCGATTTTGGCGGATGTACTCATGACGATGCTCCATCGTTACTAACCGGCAGTGGTATAGCACCCTGGCGCGGTTTCGGCGTGTTGCGATGGTGACGCTTCTTTGCAGGATCTGCGCTGGTGGACAGCGTTGCCCATTCGTGGACAATAGCCGGATGGATGCCATCACCCTGCCCCAGCTCGAACAGGCCATCAACTACTGGCGCAATATTTCGCCGTCAGTGGGCGAAGAATCCCGCCTGTGCCCCGAGGCTGCCGCGCTGGCCACGCCTTACGCGCTGATGATCATGGCGCACCAGCGCGAGATCCCCGCCGCCGAACTGAGCGACAAAGCCCGTGCCGCGCTGGCAGGCTGGGCCGCGGCCGGCAAGTAAGCCTGGCCGCCGCCTGGGCGGCCCCCGCCTGATCAACCTTTGAGCAGGGCCTTGATGTCCTGCGTCAGGGCGTCCACCCCGATGTTGTTGTTGGCCAGCACGCGCGATTCGCCCTTGCCGTCCAGCAGGTAGAACGCGGCCGTGTGGTCCATGGTGTAGTTGCCGTCCTTGGTAGGCGCCTTGGCGTAATAGGCTTTGAAGGACGCAGCGGCCTTCTTGACCTGATCCGGCGTGCCGGTGAGCCCCAGAAAGCGCGGATCGAAGGCGGTGACGTACTGCTTGAGGACTTCAGGCGTGTCGCGCTCGGGGTCCACCGTGATCAGCAGCACCTGCACGCGGTCGGCGTCCGGACCCAGCTTCTTCATGACTTCAGTCAGTTCGGCCAGCGAGGTCGGACACACGTCCGGACACTGCGTGAAACCGAAGAACACGACCACCACCTTGCCGGCGAAATCGGACAGCTGGCGCGTCTTGCCGTTGTAGTCGACCAGCTCCATGCCGCGGCCCAGCTGGGTGCCGCTGATGTCGCTGCCTTTGAACACAGGCGCGTTGTCGCCGCAGGCGGCCAGGGCAACGGTGAAAGCGGCGGCTGCGCTCGCGCGCAGGACCAGCCGGCGGCTGGCGGAAAACACGGACATCAACAACCTCCAGGGAGTCAGCGCAGCAGGCCGACCCAGTGGTCCACCAGCAGGGCGCCGAACAGCAGCGCCAGGTAGAGTATGGAAAAACGGAACATGCTGCGCGCCAGTTCGTCGCTGTAGGCACGGTACAGCCGCCAGGCATAGGAAACGAACATGCCGCCCAGCACCAGTGCCGACAGCAAGTAAAGTTCGCCGCTCATGCGGATGGCGTAAGGCAGCAGCGTGGTGGCGACCAGCGCCACGCTATACAAAAGGATGTGCAGGCGCGTGAACTGGTTGCCGTGCGTCACCGGCAGCATGGGCAGGCCAGACTTGGCGTAATCGTGGTTGCGGTAGAGCGCCAGCGCCCAGAAGTGCGGCGGCGTCCAGATGAAGATGATCAGCACCAGGATCCAGGCCTCGGCCGGCACCGAGTCCGCCACGGTGGCCCAACCCAGGGCCGGAGGCATGGCGCCCGACAGGCCGCCGATGACGATGTTCTGCGGCGTGCGCGGCTTGAGGATGACGGTGTAGATGACCGCGTAGCCCACGAAGGTGGCAAAGGTCAGCCACATGGTCAGCGGGTTGACCATGTGATACAGCACGAACATGCCGGCGCCGCCCAGCAGGCCGGACATGCTCAGCACCTGGAACGACGAAATCGTGCCGCGCGCGGTGCCGCGGCGCGCGGTGCGCAGCATGCGGGCATCGATTTCCTGTTCGATCAGGCAATTGATGGCGAAGGCGGCCGCGGCCAGCAGCCAGATGCCCAGGGTGCCGAACAGCACCCGGCGCATGTCGGGAATGCCCGGCGCCGCCAGGAACATGCCGATCACGGCGCAAAACACCGCCAGCTGCGTCACACGCGGCTTGGTGAGGACGAAATACTGGCGGAACAATCCGGGCTGAGGAGCGGCAATACTGGTCATAGTGGGCCCTATTTTAAACGCGCACCGAATTGGGGCCGTAGTCCCAGGCAGGCGCACGTCCAGCTGTGGACAAACGCACCATCAAAACCACCGCGGCCAGGGTCAGGCCGGCGGCGCCTCCATTGTGCAGCACCGCGATCAACAGCGGCCACTGGAAAAAGATCGTGGTCAGGCCGGTCAGCAGTTGCGCGCCCAGCAGTGCCAGCATCAGCGTGGCCGGGCCGCGCAGGCCGGGCTCGGCGCGCAGGCGCCAGGCCAATATGCCCAGATACAAGAACACCACGAAGGCGAAGTTGCGGTGGACCCAGTGGATCGCGGTCAGCGCCGGCTGGGAAATCATCTCACCCGACGGCAGCTCGCCCAGGGCGCGGATGATCGAATAGCCGCCATGGAAGTCCATTTCCGGCACCCAGGCCCCGTGGCACATGGGGAAATCCATGCAGGCCAGCGCGGCATAGTTGGTACTGACCCAGCCGCCCAGCGTCACTTGCACCAGCAGCAGGGCAAAGCCCCCGGCCACCCAGGGCTTCCAGCGCGCGGCCGCCGCGGCTATGGCCAGATGCGGACGCTCGCGGGCGGACAGCCAGGTCATCAGCGCCAGCACCGACAGGCCGAACACCAGGTGCGCGGTCACGACCACGGGCATCAGCTTGTGCGTCACGGTCCAGGCGCCGAACGCGCCCTGCACGCAAACCGCGATCAGGGTCACGACCGCCAACCTGGGCGAGCGGCCCAGCTGGCTGCGGTAGCGCCACGCCATGTAGACGATGCCGATGATCAGCATGCCCAGGATGGTGCCGACATAGCGGTGGATCATTTCGATCCAGGCCTTGGATAGCGTGACCGGGCCGAACGGCATGGCCTGCGACGCTTCGTGGATATCGCCCATCGCGCCCAGCGGCGTCACGCTGCCGTAGCAGCCGGGCCAGTCGGGACAACCCAGGCCCGAATCCGTCAGCCGCACGAAGGCGCCGAACATGATCAGGTCCAGCGTCAGGAACCAGGTAAAGAAGACCAGCTTGCGATAACGCGCTTTGATGCGTTCGATTTCCATAAACATCCACTCTGCGGCGCCGCGCACAATGCGCACGACGCGATAAAACTATGCGCCCCGATCCGGGCCGCCATGGAGCCGGCTTTGCCGGTCCATGCGCGGCCCCCCCGAGGGGGGAAGCGCCACAGGCGCTTCGGGGGTGGGCCCATCAACCTATCCTTGAGCTGTACACCAGCTTGCTGATGTCCTTGCGCACCTTCACGCCATCAGCTTCGGCAGGGTACTGCATCATCAGGTTGCCCAGCGGGTCGATCACCCAGATCGGCACCTCCAACCCAGGCTGGCCGGCGGCAGTATCGCGCGCCAGCAGGAACCGCGCCAACTGGTCGGGGTTGACGCGCACCATGACCGTGCCTTTGTAGGCCTCCAGCACCTTATCCGGCACCGGGGCATCGTCGGTGATGAACCAGACGCGCGCCAACCGGTCGACGTTCTTGCCCTGGCTGGCGTGGCTGTTGCGGGCGATGAAGAGCTTGCGGGCGCAGCTTTCCGGGCAAGCGCCGCCATCGGCGGCCACCAGCAGCCACTTGCCCTTCAAGCTCTGCAGATCGAAGGGTTTGCCGTCCAGCGTCGTCAGGCGCAATTCCTCGGCCACGGGCATGGGCCGCTGCGGGCTGAGCAGCGTGCCGTAGTTGCTGGACTCATCGGGCCACCACTGCGGATTCATGTACACCACGATCGCCGCGACGATAGGCGCCAGCGAGCACAGGAACACCAGCAGCATCGGCATCAAGGAGCGCTTGCGTGCGGGCTTGGTAGAGGAAAGATCGCGAGCCACTATGTATCCTGTCGTCGTCTTGCGGGTTAAGAGTTGGCGCCCCGGTCAGGCCCCGGGCGCGTTCTGTGCGCGCCGCATACGCCGGACGGCGCCCCCCAGCACCACCAACCATGCAACGGCGGCAATCGAGGCAAAAGCAAACCACTGTACGGCATAGGACGTGTTCTGCTGGAAGTCCACGGACGGCTGCGGCCAGTCCCGCACCAGGCCATCGTCCGCATTGCCGGCGGATTGCGACAGCACCGTGGGCAGCAGGGCCAGGCCGGTGGATTTGGCGTATGCGTCCAGTGGCAGGTTCTGCACCTGGGGCAAGACGCCATCCGCCGCCGGCAGCGACGCCGGCAAGGCGGACTGTTCCGCCCCGCCCAGCGTCCAGATCTCGAACAGGCGCGGCACGCGCGGCGAGAGCTCGCCCGTCACCGTCTGCGGCCCCGCAGGCGTGGCCGGCAGCGGCGGCTGCGCGGGGCCTTGCCCCTGGGTCCCCATGACGCGCGGAATCCAGCCGCGCAACACCAGCACGGCGCGGCGCGCATCGGCGTCCAGCAGCAGCGGCGTGGCCAGCCAGTAGCCGGGCTTGCCGTCGTGGTTGCGGTTGTCCAGCAGTACACTGAATTGCGGCAGCCAGACCCCGGAGGCCTGGGCCGAACGCCAGGCGGTCATCTGGGCGGGGTCGGTAGCCGGGGTCAAGGGCAGCGGCGCTTGCTTGCGGCCTGCTTCGATAGCGGCCAGAATGGCGCGTCGCTCATCGCCACGGCGCAATTGCCATTGCCCCAGCGATGCCAGGATGATCACGGCGACGCCCAGCAACAGCAAGGCGGCTACCGTGTATCGGGTTGAATGCGGTCGGGCCATATATCTACACTAACTACTCTGATTCGTCCGGAGACCACCATGCGCGTTTTCGTCGTCCTGGCCTTCATCGGGATTCTGGCCAGCCTGGCATCGGCCCTGGTCTACCTGATGCGGGACAAGGGAACCACCAGCCGCACGGTCAACGCGCTGACGGTACGCATCGGCTTATCGGTGGCCCTGTTCCTGTTCGTGCTGTTCGCCCACCACATGGGCTGGATCGAGAGCACAGGCCTTAGATAGGCATCCGGGACGCGGGTTCCCGGAAATGCATGACGATCGCAGATGAGTAAAACGCGCCAGTTCTCACACAAGAACTGGCGCGCTTCATTTGTTCCGCGTACCGATCAGAACCAGTACACGAACAGGTACAGGCCCAGCCACACCACGTCCACGAAGTGCCAGTACCAGGCGGCGCCTTCGAAACCGAAGTGATGATCGGCCGTGAAATGGCCGCGGATCAGGCGGACCAGAATGACCGTCAACATGGTGGCGCCCAGCAGCACGTGGAAGCCGTGGAAGCCCGTCAACATGTAGAACAGCGAACCGTAGGCGCCCGAATTGAACTTCAGGTTCAGCTCGGTATAGGCATGGTGGTATTCGTAAGCCTGACAGGTCACGAACAGGAAGCCCAGCACGACCGTGGCCAGCAGCCAGAAGATGGTCTTGCCGCGATGGTTCTCGCGCAGCGCGTGGTGGGCGATAGTCAGCGTGACGCCGGAGCTCAGCAACAGCGCGGTGTTGATGGTGGGCAGCCAGAAGGGACCGACAGTCTGGAAGTGCTCGACCACGCCGGCAGGGCCGAAGTTCGGCCACACGGCCTGGAAGTCGGGCCACAGCATCAGGCGGTGATCCATGTCGCCCAGCCACGGCGTGGTGATGGTGCGCGTGTACCAGAGGGCGCCGAAGAACGCCGCGAAGAACATGACTTCCGAGAAGATGAACCAGCTCATGCCCCAACGGTAGGAACCGTCGATGCGCTTGCTGTTCAGGCCGATCTCGGATTCGTGGATGGCGTCGCCAAACCAGTAGTACAGCACCACGATCAAGCCGATGAAGCCCCCCAGCAGGGTCCATTTGGCCCAGCTGACGCCGTTGATCCAGGCCGCGGCGCTCAGGCCCATGAACAACAGCGCCACAGCCGTACGCACGGGATGACCCGAATCGGCGGGCACGAAGTAGTACGGTGCCTCTTTACCTTGAACCGAGTGGCTTGCACTCATGGCTTTCTCCCTGGTACAGATTTATAGAATTAAGTGATTCAAGTCAGGCTGGAAACGGCCCAACGCACAATTAATACCAGCACAGTAACGAAGATGGCCGCTGCCAGCAGCCCCGCCACGATCACATGGACCGGGTTGAGCTTGGCGACGTCTTCCCGGTGGCCTGCCCCCTTGCGCACCCCGAAAAACCCCCACGCCACCGCCTTCATGGTCTGAAGGAAACTCAGCTTGCGCTGGGAGGTTTCGCGCAGGTCGTCGCTCATGGCCCGCGCCTAACTGACCGCGACGCCGGACAACAGCGCCGAGCCGCGCAACACGGTCCAGGCGAACACGGCAATGACGAATGCCAGCAGGACCAGACCTGCGATCTTGTTGCGGCGGCGCTGCTCGGGTGTCATTGCTGTGCTACCTGGAAAATGAAAGGCTGCTTCACTTCACTTCGGGCGGGGTTTCGAAGGTGTGGAAAGGAGCGGGCGAGGGCACGGTCCATTCCAGGCCTTCGGCGCCTTCCCACGGCTTGGCCGCGGCGACGTCACCCTTGCCCCGGTAGCAACGCAGCATCGCCCACAGGAAGATCAGTTGCGACAGGCCGAACCAGAACGCGCCAATGGTCGCCATCTGGTGGAAGGTCGTGAACTGGCCGGCGTAGTCGGCGTAGCGGCGCGGCATGCCTGCCAGGCCCAGGAAGTGCATCGGGAAGAAGGTGACGTTGAACGAGATCAGCGTCGACCAGAAGTGCAGCTTGCCCAGCTTTTCGCTGTACATGCGGCCCGTCCACTTGGGCACCCAGTAGTAGGCGCCGGCGAACAGGGCGAACAGCGAGCCCGCCACCAGCACGTAGTGGAAGTGCGCGACCACGTAGTAGGTGTCGTGGACCTGGATGTCGATCGGGGCCACCGACAGGATCAGCCCGGTAAAGCCGCCCATGGTGAACACGAAGATGAAGCCGATCGAGAACAGCATGGGCGTCTCGAACGTCATGGAGCCGCGCCACATCGTAGCCACCCAGTTGAACACCTTCACCCCGGTCGGGATGGAGATGAGCATGGTGGCGTACATGAAGTAAAGCTGGCCCGTCACCGGCATGCCGGTGGTGAACATGTGGTGCGCCCAGACGATGAAGGACAGCACGGCGATCGAGGCGGTGGCGTAGACCATCGAGGCGTAGCCGAACAGCTTCTTGCGGGCGAACGCGGGCACGATGGCCGACACGATGCCGAACGCCGGCAAGATCATGATGTAGACCTCGGGGTGCCCGAAGAACCAGAACACGTGCTGGTATAGGACCGGGTCGCCGCCGGCGGCCGCGTTGAAGAAGCCCGTGCCGAAATGGCGGTCGGTGAGCACCATGGTGATGGCGGCGGCCAGCACCGGCATCACGGCCAGCAGCAGGAAGGCGGTGATCAGCCAGGTCCAGCAGAACAGCGGCATCTTCATCAGCGTCAGGCCGGGCGCGCGCATGTTCAGGATGGTGACGATGATGTTGATCGCGCCCATGATGGACGAAGCGCCCATGATGTGCAGCGCGAAGATCGCCAGATCCATGCCCGGGCCCATCTGCAGCGACAGCGGCGCGTACAGCGTCCAGCCGGCCGCGGTAGCGCCGCCAGGCACGAAGAACGACGCGGTCAGCATGATCGCGGCCACCGGCAGCAGCCAGAAGCTGAAGTTGTTCATGCGGGCGAACGCCATGTCGGAGGCGCCGATCTGCATCGGGATCATCCAGTTGGCGAAGCCCACGAAGGCCGGCATGACCGCGCCGAACACCATGACCAGGCCGTGCATGGTGGTGAACTGGTTGAAGAGTTCGGGGCGGAAGAACTGCAGGCCCGGCTCGAAGAGCTCGGTGCGCAGCAGCAGTGCCAGCGTGCCGCCTTCCAGCAGCATGACGAACGAGAAGATGAGATACATCGTCCCGATGTCTTTGTGGTTCGTGGCGAAAAGCCAGCGGCGCCAACCGGAGGGGATGGCGTGGTGGTGGTCATCGTGACCGTGGCCGTGGCCCGGCGACACGTGGTCTACAGTGACGCTGCTCATGATGGACTCCTTCCTGCTGAGTGCCGGGCCCGATTCACGGGGCCGGCAGGGTATCTCTAACTAAACGGAACCGGTTCTGCGAGGGTGTGACCCGGCGCGCGCAATCAGCGCGCAGCCGCCACGTCCTTCGGTAGAACCGTCGGGTCCTGCCCCTTGCCTGCATTGCTCCAGGCATGGCGCGTATAGCTGATGACCGCTGCGATCTCGACATCGTTGAGCTGCCCGCCGAATGCCGCCATCGCGGTGCCGGGCTTGCCCTTCAGCACGGTGTTGATCTGTTCCGCCTTCGGGCCCAGAACAACCTTGTCTCCGTCGAGCGGGGGGAAACTGCCCGGGATGCCCTTGCCGTTGGCCTGGTGACAGGCCACGCAATTCGCCGCGAAGACCTTTTCGCCGCGGGCAACCAGTTCGGCTTCCGTCCACTCTTTATTGGGATCGTCGGCGTTTGCCGCCATCTTCTTCTTTTGGTCTTCAACCCACTTATCGTAGTCGGCTTGCGCCATGACTTCCACGACGATGGGCATGAATGCGTGATCCTTGCCGCACAGTTCGGCGCACTGGCCGCGGTAGATACCGGGCTTGTCGGCGTTGAACCAGGTGTCGCGCAGGAAGCCCGGGATGGCGTCCTGCTTCACGCCGAAGTCCGGAATCATCCAGGAGTGGATGACGTCGGCCGCGGTCAGCACGATGCGGACTTTCTTGTTCGCGGGGACGACCAGGTGGTTGTCCACTTCCATCAGGTAGAACTCGCCCTTGGGCTCGCGGTTCTCGATCTGCGCGCGCGGCGTGGACAGCGTGGAGAGGAACTTGATGCCGGTGGCCGAACCGTCGAGGTACTCGTAGCCCCACTTCCATTGGTAGCCGGTGACCTTCACGGTGAGGTCGGCGCTGGAGGTGTCTTTCATCGCGACCACCGTCTTGGTGGCGGGCAACGCCATGGCGATGACGATGATGAACGGGATGACGGTCCAGGCCACTTCCACGCCCAGATGCTCGTGGAAGGTCGCGGCCTTGTGGCCCCTGGATTTGCGGTGCGCCCAGATGGAGTAGAACATCACTCCAAAGACGCCGATGAAGATCACGATACAGATCGTGAGCAACATCCAATGCAACCACATGATGTCGCGCGAGATCGCCGTGACACCTTCATGCAGGTTGAGCTGATTGACCTTCGGGCCGCCGGGCATGTCTTGCACCTGAGCACCTGCCACGCTGCCAATCAGCATCGCACAAGCCCCCAGTATCCCTCTCCACTTCTTCATGCTTACCTCGAAACACGGCGCGAAGGTCCGTTCGCTAGTGGCGGAAGTCGCCGGAACCGGGCAACGCGCAATTATTAGATGGTAGGGCGTGGCAGGGAGATAGAGCGGCCCCTGTCGTTCCCACTCGAAATCACAAAGAAACTGCCGGATTATAGCGGACGCGCAAACAGATGTAAGTTAGTGCCCTTGAATTCATCGGCCCTGCCCCCATCTGGCCGCGCCTCTTGACCGCGCGCCGTAAAACAGGGTGGCATAAAATCGTCGGCAACATCATCACCACGGTTCCACGATGCCCAAGCAGTTGTCCGACTTGTACGCCGACCTGCGCGCCCGCGCGCAAGAGCCCGCTCCGGAAGGCGCGCGCGCTTTATATATAGCGGGGCGCCGCTGCGGCTGGGCCACGCATGCTGCTTGCGATGCGTTGCGCGACGCGCCCGGCATCGCGACGGACGGTGAATCCTTGCGCATCGGTGCGGACCTGCAACCCGGCGCAGACCTGAACAGCGTGCTCGAACAAGCCGCGCAACTGTTGCGCCAAGCCAACTGCCTGCGCGGCTGGCGCGACGAATTGCTGGATGTTTTGGATGGCGACGATGCGCTGGGCGTGATCGAACGCGCGGCGGTGCGGCCGCTGGGCCTGCTTACCAAGGCCGTGCATCTGAATGCCTGGACGCCGGATGGCCGCCTGTGGGTCGCGCGACGTGCACTCAGCAAGTCGACCGATCCCGGTATGTGGGACACACTGGTCGGCGGCCTGGCCGGCAGCCGCGAAGACCTGGAACTGGCACTGGTGCGCGAATGCGGCGAAGAAGCGGGACTGGACGAGCCCGACCTGCAGCGGCGCTCGCCCCTGCGCACCATCCTGCGCATCCATCGCCGCCTGCCCGAGGGCTACCAGGTGGAAGATGTCCTGACCAGCACCTGCGTGCTCGCGGCGGATGTGCGCCCGGCCAACCGGGACGGCGAGGTGATGGAGATCGCCACCATCGACGCGGCCACGGCCGTGCGTCAGATCGCGGAAGGCGAATTTACGCTGGAAGCGGCGCTGGTGATCATCGAAGACATCATGCAGCGCCGCGCGGCAGGCGAAATCCCGGCCTAGCATCCCGTCCCGCGGATGCGCGGGCATCCCCGGGGTCCGGCGTTAGCGCGGAAGGATTCCCGGCTCGCCCAGAGCCGGGCTGTTCGCGGGATGGTTCGCGGGGTTGTCCGCCGGATTGCCTGCGGCGCTATCCGCAGGGTTACCCAAAGAATCGCTTGCGACCGGCGCGTCCGCGTCCCGGGTCTCGCGAGTCGCAAGCACATCGGAGCCCGACGCAGCGCCCGCCGCTTCCGCAGCCTCGGCGGCCTGCGCCGGTGTAGGCACCGACACCGGCGCGGGGACCGGAGCGGGCGCCGCATTGGCCTGCGAAAACTGCTTCCACACTTCGATCGCGCGCAAGCGCTGCTTGGCCACGACCTGGATGCGTTCGCGCAGATGCTCGTCGCGCGCCAGCAGGGCATGGAAATCGCGCGAGGACAGCATCAGCAGCTTGCTGTAGCCCAGCGAGGTCACCTCCGGCATCAGCTGTTGTTCGCCCAACAGGCCGAGTTCGCCGAAGAATTCGCCACTGCCCAGCTCGATCATGGTGTTGTCGGGCAGATGCACGGCCACGGCGCCCGAGGCCACGAAGCACATCTCTTCGCCATGGCGACCCTTGGTCAGGACGCGCTGGTCCGGCAGCGCCAGGCGCGGCTTGAGCAGTTTGCTGATCGCGCGCAAGGAGTCCGCGGACAGGCCCTCGAACAGCGGCACGCGCTTGATCAATTCGGCCGCGCTCATTTCGATGTCCAGCGGCGGATGCTTGTCGATATGGGCCCAGCGGCTCTTCAACTGCGCCATCAGGTCCGCGTACACCTCGCCGCTGATCAGGAACTGCTCCAGCATGTCGCGGTAGCGGATGCGCTCCATTTCGCGGGCCACGCGGCCCAGATAGCTTTCCTGCAGCCACTGCGCGTAGGACGGGTATTGCAGGTTCAGGGCCTGCATGGCGTTTTCGATCAGGTCCAGGCGGCGCTGATGCAGCGACACGATGCGCTGAGTGGCTTCCTCGCCCAGCAGCGGCGTGATCTGTTCGCGCGCGAACGCGATCAGGCGTTGCGCCACCGACCGCTTGCTCATCAGGTTGGCAAAGCGCTGGCCCAGTTCGCGCGCCAGCCAGCCCTGGAAACCGAACAGATAGTGCAGGCGCAGGGCCAGGCGAAAGCCGGTGGAATAGCGCACGTCGGCGACGATGGCGCGCTCGAAGCCGGGTATGCCGCCCAGCCGGATCGCATCCTCCAGCCGTTCCGCCCGCGCCAGCAGGGTTTCGGCCATGCGCCAGTCCACGATCTGGGCCTTCAGGATGTCGAAGAACATTTCCTCTTCGCGCTGGGCCACGATGGCCAGGCCCACCGCCACGCGCTGCTCGTCCGTCATCTGGCTGACCTGGCCGTCGTGCACGCTGGTCAGGCTGGCGTCGAACACGGCGCGGATGCGGTCGCGGACTTCGGTGCCGATATGCTCGGTCTTAGCGACCTCTTCGGTCTTGCCTTGCAGGTCTTCCAGCGCCACCGCCAGGGCCTGATTGCGGATGGTGCGCTCCACCGGCGACAACTGGTTCAGGCCCAGCATGCGGATCAGCGGCCGCAGGCTGATGCCGTTGATGAACAAAGTCAGCAGCACATAGCTGGTGGTCGCGACCGCGATGAATTGCCGCGCCTCTTCGGCCACGCCGGTCTGCTCAGTCACGGCGAGCGCCAGCGCCAGCGACACGGCGCCGCGCAGGCCGCCCCACAGCATGACTACCTTGTAGGGGTTGCTGACCTTGGTCCCCAGCCGGGTCAGCCCAAGCAGCGGCAGCAGGCCGAAGACGACGATGGCGCGCGCCACCAGCGTCGCCACGAACACCACCGCCACCAGCGCCAGTTCCTGCCAATCGGCCGCTGCCATCAGCTTGGGAATCAGCATGGCCGCGAACAGGAAGATCAGCGAGTTGGCCCAGAACCCAAACTGCTCCCAGGCGCTGGACAGGTACTCGAAGGTGGTGGGCGACATGCGCGTGCGGCCGGTGGACCCGACCACCAGGCCGGCGATCACCGTGGCGACCACGCCCGACACGTTCAGGTAGTGCTCGGAAATGAAGAAGGACAGGTAGGCGAGCGTCAGCGTCAGCGTGATTTCGGCGGTGGGAAAGCCGCGCAGCCAGGCGAACAGGAAACAGGCCAGCCGGCCCATGGCGAAGCCGGCCAGGCCGCCACCGATGAAGTGCACGATGAAGTCGTTGAAGATACCGCTGGCGGTGAGTTCGCCATGGCCGCCCAGGACGGCCAGCAGCACCGAGTACAGGGCGATGGAGGCCGCGTCGTTGAACAGGCTTTCGCCTTCGACCAGAGTAGTCAGGCGCTTGGGCGCGCCCACTTCGCGGAAGATGCCCACCACGGCCACGGGGTCGGTGGTGGCGACGATGGCGCCCAGTAGCAGGCAGACCACCAGACCGTAAGGCGAAATGGCGTCCAGCGTCACTCCGACCACTACGGTGCAGACCACCACGGCCACGATGGCCATCATGAGGATGGGGCCGATGTCGTCCATCAAGCGCCGCACGTTCATGGACAGCGCGGTCTCGAACAGGAGCACCGGCAGGAACACCATCAGAAAGGTTTCGGATGAAATCTCGAAGCGTTCCAGCGAGTCCAGGAAGTCACCGATCCAGCTGGGCGCCCAGCCGTGCACGTGCACGATGATGCCTAGCAGACAGCCGACAATGGCCAGCAGCACCGAGTAGGGCAGCTTGAGACGGCCCGCCAGAGGCGGCATGAAACAGACCAGCGTCAGCAAACCTGCCAGGCCGAATACGAGAAAACCTACATCCATGTTCTGTTAGCGGAGCTTGTGTGAAGTTCCACAAGAATAGCGGCTTTTTCCCCCGCGACCGGGCCGGAGATCGTCAGGAATCGTGGAGAATGCACGTTTCGTTACCCCAATGCGGACAAGCGATACGCGTCGCGCCGTGTTTTTTGGGTAATGTGGAATCGCACAAAAACTTTGCAGGAGCGGCACTTGGCCCGGATCCATTCCCTGACCCGGCGCGACGACGCGCCCGCCATGCTGGTCCAGCTGACCGACAGCCATCTGTTCGGCGAGCCCGAAACCTCGATGCTGGGCGTCAACACGGACGCCAGCCTGCGCGCGGTGCTGCGCCAGATCGAGGCGGACGGCAAGCACCCCGATCTGCTGCTGGCCACCGGCGACATGTCCCAGGACGGCGAGGCCGCGGCCTATCGCCGGCTGGCGCGCGTCCTGTCCGAGGCGCCCGCCCTGGCGCAGGCCAGCATCCGCTGCCTGCCGGGCAACCATGACCTGCCGGCCGTGATGCGCCAGGAACTGCCGCAATGGTCGGCTCCGGTGACCGACGTGGGCGCCTGGCGCGTGGTGGCGCTGGACACCACCGTGCCCGGCTCCAACGCCGGCCATCTGCCCGCGAGCCAGCTCGACCTGCTGGAAGCCGCGCTGGCCGAGACGCCGGGCCGGCACACGCTGCTCGCCATGCATCACAACCCCATGCAGATCGACAGCCACTGGCACGATTCGATGATGATCGACAACCCGCAAGCGCTCTTCAAGCTGCTGACGCGCTGGCCGCAGGTCCGCGTGCTGCTGTGGGGCCACGTGCACCACGAGTTCGACCGCCGCCGCCACAACCTGCGCATGCTGGCCACGCCGTCGACCTGCTTTCAGTTCAGCATCCGCGACGGCAAGCATGTCGTGGACAACATGGCGCCCGGCTATCGCTGGATCAAGCTGTACCAGGACGGTTCAATGGCCACCGGCGTGCGGCGCGTGCAGGACGCGCTGTGGCATGGCGCCAAGGCGGCTGCGGACAACGCTCAGGCGGCCTAGGCAGGCCGCACTTGTGGCGCCGGCGGCGCATGGCGTACGCCGAGCCCGCCATCCGCCATCCCAAATCGGACGCGCATAAAAAACGGGGCACCAGATATGCATGGTGCCCCGCAAGCATCCGTCTCATAGGGGAGGGGAAAGAGGAGAAGCCGAGACGGATGACAAGACTGCTAACCGAAGTTCGCGGTCTACATGAAGTTAGGCGGGGCGATCCGCATTAAGTTTCTTGCGCCGCGCAAAATTTCCGTCCGAATTTGTATCAATTTATTCACGCACAGCCGCGCTGCGCCGGAAAAGCAAAAGGGCCGCGATCAGCGGCCCTTTGCGTGGTCAAGCAGGCTCAAGCAGCGAGATTGCCGCGCATCTTCTTCAGGGCAGCCGCTTCGATCTGGCGGATGCGCTCGGCCGACACGCCGAACTCCTGCGCCAGTTCGTGCAGCGTGGCGCCGCCGTCATCCTGCAGCCAGCGGGCCTCGACGATGCGGCGCGAACGCGGGTCCAGCGCTTGCAGCGCGTCGGTCAGGCCGGCGCTTTGCAGTTGGTCGCGGGCGGCGCGTTCCAACACCCGGGTGGGTTCCTGGCGGCCTTCGTCGGACAGGTAGGCGATGGGCGCGTAGCTGTCATCGTCGTCGTCCTGGTTTTCTAGCGACATGTCGCGGCCGGACAGGCGCACTTCCATTTCGCTGACGTCTTCGCGGCGCACGTTCAGTTCGCGCGCGATATGGTCGACCTGGTCCGGATCCAGCGTCTGGCCGTCGGGACGCATGCTGCGCAGATTGAAGAACAGCTTGCGCTGGGCCTTGGTGGTCGCGACCTTCACCAGGCGCCAGTTGCGGATGATGTATTCGTGGATTTCAGCCTTGATCCAGTGCACGGCGAACGACACCAGGCGCACGCCGCGCTCGGGGTCGAAGCGCTTGACGGCCTTCATCAGGCCGACGTTGCCTTCTTGGATGAGATCGGCATGCGGCAGGCCGTAGCCCAGATACTGGCGAGCCACCGACACCACCAGGCGCAGGTGCGACAGAATCAGTTCGCGCGCGGCGCCCAGGTCTTCCTGGTCGCGCAGGCGGCGGCCAAGCTCGGTTTCACGTTCCGCGGACAGGACCGGCAAGCGGTTGACCGAGGAGATATAAGCGTCGATCGTGCCAAGTGCGCCCGGATTGGCGATGGCCAACGCCAGGGCGTTGCCGGAAGCGGCCAACGAGGTACTGGGTTGCTTCATAGCGAGGGTCTCCGGATGGCGAAGGGATAACGACATGGATTCGATGTTAGCACTCTAGTATTGGGAGTGCTAATTCGACTATTGCGGCGCGTCAAAGTTTCCTTCGACGATATGCGTCCCCGTTTATTTTTTAGCAGAATGGGAAGGCCATCTCTCCGCCGGGCTGCCCAAGGGCAAGCGCGTCTGGGACAGCTAGCCCGCGCGGCAAGGGCAGCGTCGGGGCACCACTACCATCCGAGGCGCTTGAGCCCCTCGGCTGTGGCCTCGCCGTCGGGCCGCACGAACAGCGCCCCGCGCGGATCCATCAGCACCTGGTAACGCGCACCGTCGAACATCGGCATATACGCGCCGCTGCCGAATTGGACATCGACAAACGGGAACCAGTTCGGGAAATTCTTCTTCAGCGATGCCAGGTCGGGCGCCGGCCAGTCGTCCAGCGCATGGACCGAACGCGTGGCCGAGGCCTCTCGCGCCGCGTCGCTATAGCGGCCGGACAGACGCTCCAGCCGGTACAGCGGCGGCACGCCGGCCATCAGCGCCGGCAGGCGCCAGCGCACCACCCGCGCGTCGATTTGCCACTGGTCTCCATAGAGGACGTACTGCTTGGTCCCGGTGCCGGGCGCGCTGGCGCTGACCTGAAACTGACCGTCGGCCACCTGGCGGACTTCAATGTGCGCCACCGGCTCGTCGGCCGTCAGGCGGAAGAACTGCACCAACGACAGCGCCAGCAGGCCGGACACGCAGCCCAGCAGCACCAGCATCAGGCCGAACAGACGCCGCACCGGCCGGAACTGGAAGATCCTGCGGCCCCGCTCGTCGCGCGGGCCGCCGCGGCCCAGCAGCATAGCAATGCCAGGCAGCAGGACGACGACGGCGCCCAGCAGTATCCAGACGAAGGGAGCGATTCCGTTGACCAAATCAGGCGTTCCTATTGAGCACAGACCGCAGGCGGCGCCCCGGGGCGCGATATAGGCCTGCCGCGGCAGGCTCGCCAGTATAGAAGCGCCCCCTCAGGGCGCCGGTTTTCCAAGCCGCTCGACGTGAAACCGGATGTGATCCTCGATGAAGGTCGAGATGAAGTAGTAGCCGTGGTCGTAGCCCGGGTGGCGCTGCAGGTCCAGCGGCTGTCCGGCAACGGCGCAGGCGGCCTCGAATACCTCGGGATACAACTGTTCGGCCAGGAACTGATCCGACTCGCCCTGATCGATCAGGATGCCGGCGGGGAATGGGTTGGCGGCGCCGCGCATCAACGCGGACGCGTCGTAGGCGGCCCAGTCCTCGACCTTGTTGCCCAGGTAGGCGCCGAACGCCTTCTTGCCCCAGGGGCACTGGCTGGGCGCGGCGATAGGCGCGAACGCCGACACCGAACGGAACTTGCCGGGATTGCGCAACGCCAGCACCAGCGCGCCATGGCCGCCCATGGAATGGCCGAAGATGCCGGTGCGCGACGCGTCGCCAGGCAGCGCCTCACCCGTGACGATGCCGTGCAGTTCCTGCGTCACGTAGCTGTACATGCGGTAGTGGCCGCGCCAGGCGGGCGTGGTGGCGTCCACATAGAAGCCCGCGCCGGAACCCAGGTCCCAGCTTTCTTCCTCGCCAGGCACGTTGGCGCCGCGCGGGCTGGTGTCCGGAGCGACCAGCATGACGCCCAGCTCCGCGGCCAAGCGCTGCGCGCCCGCCTTGATCATGAAGGTTTCTTCCGTGCAGGTCAGGCCGGCCAGGTAGAACAGCACCGGCACTGGACCTTGTTCTGCCTGCGGCGGCACGTAGACGGAGAAGCGCATGGGCAGGCCGATCTCCGCGGACTCGTGGCGGTAATAGCGCTGCCAGCCGCCGAAGCAGCGATGCTGCGAAATGAGTTCCAGGGCGACTGCCATTGCTTTCCTCCGGTCGTAGGGGTCGGAAAAAACGCCCGCGGATTAGGGGATACCCACGGTGCGACGTTCCGTCGCCGAATGTTAACCTGGGCTTTATGGGGTACGAACGACAGAAAAAAAAGCGATTTCCTGCCCCGACATGATCACGGGACTTGACCAGCGCCCACCGTGGCACTATTTATATACCGTGAGCGAAGACAACCCGTTCTTCCAGATACGCAAGTCCTGACACTATGGCCCGTCTGCCCCGTCTGTACGCCCCTGGGCTGCCCCAACTGGTGCAGGCCAACTTCATCCAGCCGCTGGCGGCGCCGTCGCAACCCGCGCCGGCCGACATCCTGAACCAACTGGCTACGTGGCTGGGCGAATCCGCCCAACGCCACCGCGTCTCGGTTCACGGCTGGCTGCTGGCCAACGACCGCATCCTGCTGCTGGCCACGCCCGCGGACGAGGAAGGCCTGCCCCGCCTCATGCAAACGCTGGGCCGCAACCTGGCGGCGCGTCTGCGCGGCGGCCGGGTCTTCGCGGGCCGCTACCGCTCGGCCTTGCTGGAGCCGGGCGCCTGGGTGCTGCCATCCCTGGTCTGGCTGGAAACCTATCCGGTGCGCAGCGGCGCATCGCAGGATCCGGATTCCTGGCCCTGGTCCTCCGCCGCCAGCCATACCGGCAATACCACCGCGGCTCCAGCGCAGTGGCAGTCGGATCACGCGGACTATTGGGCCTGTGGCAATACCCCGTTCGACCGCCAGGCCAATTACCGCAAGCGCTTGCAGGACGGCCTGTCGCGCGAGGAAACGCAGCGCATCGACCAGGCGGTCTCCGGACAATGGGCGCTGGGCGGTCCCGCTTTTATCGCCAGCCTGGCTCATACGGCCAGCCGCCGGGTCGCCCCGGGGCAGCGCGGACGTCCGCGCAAGAAACCTGCCGCCGCATCGTCCGACGCTGAGTCGAGTTCCGCGCCTCCCACCACGACGCCTACGTCGACCTCTTCCTGATTGCGGACCCGCCTGAATGGCGGGTTCTTCTTTTTTGCCGGCCGCGGCAGCGCAGGCCGGCGGATGCATTTGCATTTCCGCAACGCCAAGCATCGCTTCATACCTGCAAAATTCCCCATTAAATTGGGGACGTATAATTGGAAAAATGGCCATTTCCCAGGCGTGGAGGCACCCTCCTGGTGCATACCCCTGCGGCAAGCCCCGTGTGGCGCGGCTTTTGATGCGTCACCGAATTAACTCAGGATGACACATCTTATATATAAATAGGGACACACCCTATTTATTCCTATTGCACCCTACTCCCACCGGGGGTATTGTCCGTCTCCTGCACTGCAACATTACGACGCAGGCCCACTGCGGAGCGCGCCATGCCCCAAATTACCCCGATCGACTCCTGTCCCCCGCCCAAGGCGACCCCCATCGATGCCAGCCGCATCGGGCTGCCTTCCGCCCAGGGTCTGTACAACCCCAAGAACGAACATGACGCCTGCGGCGTCGGTTTCGTGGCCCACATCAAGGGCAAGAAAAGCCACGCCATCATCCAGCAGGGCCTGAAGATCCTGGAAAACCTGGACCACCGCGGCGCGGTCGGCGCGGACAAGCTGATGGGCGACGGCGCCGGCATCCTGATCCAGATCCCCGACACGCTCTACCGCGACGAACTCGGCCATCAAGGCATCACGCTGCCGCCTCCCGGCGAGTACGGCGTGGCCATGGTGTTCCTGCCCAAGGAAACGGCTTCGCGCCTGGCCTGCGAACAGGAGCTGGAACGCTCCGTGCGCGCCGAGGGCCAGGTCGTCCTGGGCTGGCGCGACGTGCCGGTGGACGTGGACATGCCCATGTCGCCCACCGTGCGCGCCTGCGAACCCGTGATCCGCCAGCTGTTCATCGGCCGCGGCGCCGATGTGATGGTGCCGGACGCGCTGGAGCGCAAGCTGTACGTGATCCGCAAGACCGCCAGCCACGCCATCCAGAACATGCATCTGGCGCACGGCAAGGAATACTTCGTGCCTTCGGCCTCGGTGCGCACCGTGGTCTACAAGGGCCTGCTGCTGGCCGACCAGGTCGGCCGCTACTACCGCGACCTGGCCGATACCCGCACGGTGTCCGCCCTGGCGCTGGTGCACCAGCGCTTCTCGACCAACACCTTCCCGGCCTGGCCGCTGGCCCACCCGTACCGCATGATTGCCCACAACGGCGAAATCAACACGGTCAAGGGCAACTTCAACTGGCTGCGCGCGCGCGAAGGCATGATGCAGTCGGCCGTGCTGGGCGACGACCTGAAGAAGCTGTACCCCATCGTCTACGAAGGCCAGTCGGACACCGCCACGTTCGACAACTGCCTGGAACTGCTGGTGAATTCGGGCTACTCGCTGGCCCACGCCATGATGATGATGATCCCGGAAGCCTGGGAACAGCACACGCAGATGGACGAAAGCCGCCGCGCTTTCTACGAGTACCACGCCGCCATGATGGAGCCGTGGGACGGTCCCGCCGCGGTCGCGTTCACCGACGGCCGCCAGATCGGCGCCACGCTGGACCGCAACGGCCTGCGTCCGGCGCGCTACCTGGTCACCGATGACGACATGGTCATCCTGGCGTCCGAAGCCGGCACGCTGTCCATCCCCGAAAATCGCATCGTCAAGAAGTGGCGCCTGCAGCCGGGCAAGATGTTCCTGATCGACCTGGAACAGGGCCGCATCATCGACGACGCCGAGATCAAGCTGCAACTGGCCAACAACCGGCCTTACCGCCAGTGGATCGAACGCCTGCAGATCAAGCTGGAATCGCTGCCGGCGCCGCGCCAGGCCGCCGTTGCCACGCAATCGCCGGTGTCGCTGCTGGACCGCCAGCAGGCTTTCGGCTGGACCCAGGAAGACTACAAGTTCATCCTGGAACCCATGGCTTCGACGGGCGAGGAAGTCATCGGCTCGATGGGCAACGACGCCCCGCTGGCCGTGCTGTCCGACCGCGCCAAGCCGTTCTACAACTACTTCCGCCAACTGTTCGCGCAGGTCACCAACCCGCCGATCGACCCCATCCGCGAACAGCTGGTGATGTCGCTGGTGTCCTTCATCGGCCCCAAGCCGAACCTGCTGGACATCAACAACGTCAATCCGCCGCTGCGCCTGGAAGTGTCCCAGCCGGTGCTGGACTTCGCCGCCATGGCGCAGATCCGCGACATCGAGCAGGTCACGGGCAAGAAGTTCCGCAGCTTTGAGCTGGACATCACCTATCCCGCCGCCTGGGGCCCCGAGGGCATCGAAGCCCGCGTGGCTGCGCTGTGCGCGCGCGCCGTCGACGCGGTGCGCAGCGGCTACAACATCCTGATCGTGTCCGACCGCCTGGTCGACAGCGAGCGCGTGGCCATCCCCGCGCTGCTGGCGACGTCCGCGGTCCACCAGCACCTGATCCGCGCCGGCCTGCGCACCAATACCGGCCTGGTCGTGGAAACCGGCTCGGCGCGCGAAGTGCACCACTTCGCGCTCTTGGGCGGCTACGGCGCGGAAGCCATCCACCCCTACCTGGCTCTGGAATCGCTGGGCAAGATGAACGACCCCGAAAAGGCGGTCAAGAACTTCATCAAGGCCATCGGCAAGGGCCTGAACAAGGTCATGTCCAAGATGGGCATTTCCACCTACATGTCCTACACCGGCGCGCAGATCTTCGAAGCCGTGGGCCTGCAGACCGCCCTGGTGAACAAGTACTTCACCGGCACCGCCTCCAACATCGAAGGCATCGGCATCTTCCAGGTGGCCGAGGAAGCGCTGCGCCAGCACCGCGCCGCCTTCAGCACCGATCCGGTCCTGGCCAACGACCTGGACGCGGGCGGCGAATACGCCTACCGCGTGCGCGGCGAAGAGCACATGTGGACGCCGGACTCCATCGCCAAGCTGCAGCACGCTTCGCGCGCCAACAATTACCGCACGTACAAGGAATACGCGCAGATCATCAACGACCAGAGCCGTCGCCACATGACCCTGCGCGGCCTGTTCGAATTCCGCTTCGACCCGTCGCGCGCCATTCCGCTGGACGACGTCGAATCCGCCAAGGACATCGTCAAGCGTTTCGCCACCGGCGCCATGTCGCTGGGCTCGATCTCCACCGAGGCGCACTCGGTGCTGGCCGTGGCCATGAACCGCATCGGCGGCAAGTCCAACACCGGCGAAGGCGGCGAGGACGAACTGCGCTACCGCGCCGAAATACGCGAAGGCAAGAGCACCATCAAGGACGGCGACACGCTGGCCTCGGTGCTGGGCACGGACCGCATCGAAGCCGACGTCGAACTGAAGAAGGGCGACTCGCTGCGCTCGAAGATCAAGCAGGTGGCCTCGGGCCGTTTCGGCGTGACCGCCGAGTACCTGTCGTCGGCCGACCAGATCCAGATCAAGATGGCGCAAGGCGCCAAGCCCGGCGAAGGCGGCCAGCTGCCCGGCCACAAGGTGTCCGAATACATCGCCAAGCTGCGCTACTCGGTGCCGGGCGTGGGCCTGATCTCGCCCCCGCCGCACCACGACATCTACTCGATCGAAGACCTGGCCCAACTGATCCACGACCTGAAGAACGTCAATTCCAAGGCCTCAGTGTCGGTCAAGCTGGTGTCAGAAGTGGGCGTGGGCACGGTGGCTGCGGGCGTGGCCAAGGCCAAGGCCGACCACGTCGTGATCGCTGGTCATGACGGCGGCACGGGCGCGTCCCCGGTGTCGTCCATCAAGCACGTGGGCACGCCCTGGGAACTGGGCTTGGCCGAGACGCAGCAGACGCTGGTGCTCAACCGCCTGCGCAGCCGCATCCGCGTGCAGGCCGACGGCCAGATGAAGACCGGCCGCGACGTCGTCATCGGCGCGCTCCTGGGCGCCGACGAATTCGGCTTCGCGACCGCGCCGCTGGTCGTGGAAGGGTGCATCATGATGCGCAAGTGCCACCTGAACACCTGCCCGGTGGGCGTGGCCACGCAGGACCCGGTCCTGCGCAAAAAATTCCAGGGCAAGCCCGAGCACGTCGTGAACTTCTTCTTCTTCATCGCCGAGGAAGTGCGCGAAATCATGGCCCAATTGGGCATCCGCAAGTTCGACGACCTGATCGGCCGCGCCGACCTGCTGGACATGCGCTCGGGCGTGGAACACTGGAAGGCCCAGGGCCTGGACTTTGCCCGCGTATTCCATCAAACCCAGTCCGACGCCGACGTGCGCCAGACCGAAGAGCAGGACCATGGCCTGGCCGGCGCGCTGGACCACCAGCTGATCGAGCGCAGCAAGCCCGCACTGGAACGCGGCGAGAAGGTTTCGTTCATCGTCCCCGTACGCAACCGCAATCGCACCATCGGCGCCATGCTGTCGGGCGCGGTGGCTTCGCGCTACGGCCATGAGGGCCTGCCGGACGACACCATCCACATCCAGTGCAACGGCACCGCGGGCCAGAGCTTCGGCGCGTTCCTGGCCCACGGCATCACGATGGACCTGGTGGGCGAAGGCAACGACTACGTCGGCAAGGGCCTGTCCGGCGGACGCATCATCGTGCGCTCGCCCAACGACTTCCGCGGCTTCGGTCCCGACCACATCATCGCCGGCAACACCGTGCTGTACGGCGCGCTGGCGGGCGAGGCGTTCTTCAACGGCGTGGCCGGCGAACGCTTCGCGGTGCGCAACTCGGGCGCGGCCACCGTCGTCGAAGGCACCGGCGACCACGGCTGCGAATACATGACCGGCGGCACCGTCGTGGTGCTGGGCGCCACCGGCCGCAACTTCGCGGCCGGCATGTCGGGCGGCGTGGCCTATGTGTGGGATCCGGAACGCACGCTCAAGCAGCGCGCCAACCTGTCCATGGTCGAACTGGAGAGCATCGTGCCGCACGCGGAACAGCTTGCCCAGAACAACATCGACGTCTGGCACAGCGCGCAGCGCGGCGGCGAACGCGAAACGGACGAAACCATCCTGCGCCGCCTGGTGGAAGACCACTTCCGCTACACCGGCAGCTTCCGCGCCCGCGAAATCCTGGGCGACTGGGAAGCCTCGCGCGGCAAATTCGTGAAAATCATGCCGACGGACTACCGCCGCGCATTGGGTGAAATGTGGCGTGCAGCCAACCCGCAACAACTGGCTGCGTGAGGGATACCATGGGAAAGATAACCGGCTTTATGGAATTTCAGCGTCTGCAGGAGGCCTCCGAGGCCCCGCAGAAGCGGCTGAAGAACTGGCGCGAATTCGTGCTGCACCTGAGCGACGACCAAGCCAAGCAGCAGGCGGCGCGCTGCATGGACTGCGGCATCCCGTTCTGCAACAACGGCTGCCCGGTCAACAACATCATCCCGGACTGGAATGACCTGGTGTACCGCCAGGACTGGAAGCGCGCGCTGGACGTGCTGCACTCCACCAACAACTTCCCCGAGTTCACCGGCCGCATCTGCCCGGCGCCGTGTGAAGCCGCCTGTACCTTGAACATCAACAGCGACGCTGTCGGCATCAAGTCCATCGAGCACGCCATCATCGACAAGGGCTGGGCCGAGGGCTGGGTGTCGCCGCAGGTGCCGGCGCGCAAGACCGGCAAGAAGGTCGCCGTGGTGGGCTCCGGCCCCGCCGGCATGGCGTGCGCGCAGCAACTGGCGCGCGCCGGCCACTCGGTGACGCTGTTCGAGAAGAGCGATCGCATCGGCGGCCTGCTGCGCTACGGCATCCCCGACTTCAAGCTGGAAAAGCACCAGATCGACCGCCGCATCTCGCAGATGGAAGCCGAAGGCGTGGAGTTCGCGCCGTCGACCTACATCGGCAACCCCAGCGATCCCGTGGCCGACGGCCTGACGGTGCGCACGCCGGACTCGCTATTGGCCGAGTTCGACGCGGTGGTGATGAGCGGCGGTTCCGAAACCCCGCGCGACCTGCCGGTACCCGGCCGCGAGCTGTCGGGCGTGTATTACGCCATGGACTTCCTGCGCCAGCAGAACAAGGCGGTGGCGGGCGATCGCCTCACCAATCAGACGCTGGCCAAGGGCAAGCACGTGGTGGTGATCGGCGGCGGCGACACGGGCTCCGACTGCGTCGGCACCAGCAACCGCCACGGCGCGGCCTCGGTCACGCAGTTCGAGCTGATGCCCCAGCCGCCGGAGAGCGAAAACAAGACCATGACCTGGCCGTACTGGCCGCTCAAGATGCGCACCTCCTCCTCGCACGAGGAAGGCTGCGAGCGCGACTGGTCCGTGACCACCAAGCTGCTCCAGGGCAGCAACGGCAAGGTCGAGAAGCTGGTCGGCGCGCGCGTCGAATGGTTCAAGGACGAAGCCACCGGCCAGATGAAGATGCGCGAGGTCGAGGGCTCGGAGTTCGAGATCAAGGCCGACCTGGTGCTGCTGGCCATGGGCTTCGTGTCGCCCGTGCAGACGGTGCTGGACGCCTTTGGCGTGGACCGCGACGCGCGCGGCAACGTGCGCGCCAATACCGATGATTACCGCACCAACGTCGAGAAGGTCTTCACCGCCGGCGACATGCGCCGCGGCCAGTCCCTGGTGGTCTGGGCCATCCGCGAAGGGCGCCAGTGCGCGCGCTCGGTGGACGCCTACCTCATGGGCAGCAGCGAACTGCCGCGCTGATCACCCCGATCAGGCTTAATCAGATCGCCGCCGAGCGCTTTGCGCCGGCGGCGATTTTTTTGTCTGCACGCCGGCGTGTTGCAACATAACCACTTTTCAATTGCGGTCTTTTCACGATTTGACACACATCAAGCGGGCCGGACGCCAGGTTTGAGAACCTGTCGTCTCACCCAATGGAAAGATCGGAGAAGAGAATGTTTTCGCTGAACGGCCGTATCCGCGCCACCGCCATCGCCGGCCTGATCGCCGCTGGCACGCTCGCCGCCCCCGCGCACGCCCACGAAGCGGGCGACGTGCTGTTCAAGGTCGGCGTTACGCAGGTCCGCCCCTCGTCCAACAACGGCACCGTGCTCAATGGCAGCGTCGGGCTGGACGTGAACAACAACGTGCGCCCGAGCTTCACGCTGACCTACATGGCCACGCGCAACATCGGCATCGAATTGCTGGGCGCTTGGCCGTTCCAGCATGACGTCAGCGGCAGCGGCCTGGGCAAGATCGGCTCGACCAAGCAATTGCCGCCGACGCTAAGCCTGCAATGGCACATCCTGCCCGACAGCATGATCCAGCCCTACATCGGCGTGGGCATCAACTACACCCACTTCTTCGACACCAAGGCGGAAGGCGCGCTGAAGGGCTCGAACCTGAAGCTGGGTGACTCCTGGGGCGTGGCGGCGCAACTGGGCGCGGACTTCAAGATCAACGAGCGCTGGTTCATGAATGCGGATATCCGCTACATCGACATCCGCTCCAAGGTGAAGCTGGACGGCCAGCACATCGGCACCGCGCGCATCGACCCGTGGGTCGCGACCATCGGCGTCGGCTACCGCTTCTAAAGCAAGCAGAGCGCGGCCTGCCTCAGCCTTGCGGCGCCGCCAGCTTGTGCCGCAGGGCCTGCAACGCCGGCGTATCGTCGTCGGCGCGCCAGACCAGCTGGGTCAGGGCCCGGCCATGCGAGCCGGACAGCCCGCCGACGCGCACCGTGTGCTCCGCTCCCAGCACCGCCAGCACCGAGCGCGGCACGATGGCCACGCCCGAGCCCGCGGCCACGCAGGCGACGATGGCGTGGTACGAAGCGAACTCCATCACCTTGCCAGGCGCGACACCTTCCTGGTTCAACCATGATTCCAGGATGCGCCGGTACGAGCATCCCGACGCGAAGGCAATGACGCTGCGGTCGCCCAGATCCCTGGGACTGTCGATCGGATCCCAGGCCAGCGGCGAAATCAGCGCCAGCTCTTCCTTGAACGCATCCAGCGCCGCCAGGCCCTCGGCCGGAAAGGGCTGGGCCACGAACGCGGCCTCGATCTCGTAGTTGCGCACCTTGGCCGCCAGCGCGGCCGACGTGCCTGTCACCAGTTCGATCCGCACCTGCGGCCAGGCCGCGTGATAGGCCGCCAGGATGGGCGGCAAGCGCGCGGCCGCCGTGCTTTCCATGGTGCCGATGCGCAGCACGCCCTGCGGGGAACCGTCACGAACCGCGGCCTGGGCTTCATCCGCCAGGCGCAGCAGGCGGTCGGCGTAGGACAGCAGCACGCGGCCCTGGTCCGACAGCACCAGCCGGCGGTTCTGCCGCCGGAACAGCGGCGCCTGCAACGAGGCCTCCAACTGCTTCAGGCGCGTCGACACGTTGGACTGCACGCGGTTCAGGTGCGCGGCGGCGCGCGCCACTCCGCCCTGGTCGGCGACCGCCTTGAAGATCTGTAGCGCATCGAGGTCCAAGTTTCTCATTTTGAGAACTCACTATCTTAATTATTCACTACTAAAGATATTAGTACAGCCGTAGAGTAGGGCTATGTCAACGCCCATTTACCCTTCCGTCTCCGCGTCGCGCAGCGCCGCCGCCCTGGCTTGGCCGGCGGCGCTGGCCCTGGCCGCCGCCATGGGGATAGGCCGGTTCGCCTTCACGCCGGTCTGGCCCCTGATGGCGCAGGAGGACGGCCTGTCGCTGGCGCAGGGCGGCTGGCTGGCCTCGGCCAACTACGCGGGCTATCTGCTGGGCGCGCTGGCCGCCGTGGTCTGGCCCATCCGCCGGCTGCGCGGCACGCTGGCGGCCAGCCTGCTGGCGGTGGCGCTGCTGACCCTGGCCATGCCGCTCTGGCACGGCATGGCGGTCTGGTGCGCACTGCGCCTGGCCGCCGGCTACGCCAGCGCCAGCGCCTTCATCTGCGTGGCGGCGTGGCGGGCGGTGCCCGCGGGCGACCCGCGCGAAGCGGACGCCTCCGCCGTGACCTTTGCCGGCGTGGGCGCGGGCATCGCACTGACGGGACTGGCCTGCCTGGCATTGGCGGCGTGGAACGCGCGCGCCGACACGGTCTGGATGGCCCTGGGCGGTCTGGCGCTGGCGCTGGCCGCCATCGCCTGGCCAGGCTTGCGCCGCCAGTCAGTAGCGGCCGCCACGTCGACGGCGAGCGCGGCGTCCGCCGCCCGGCTGCCGCGCGACATTCCGCGGCTGGCGCTGCACTACGGCGTCTTCGGCGTGGGCTACATCATTCCCGCCACCTTTCTGCCGGCGATGGCCAAGGAGATCATTCCCGACCCGGCCATTTTCGGCTGGGCCTGGCCCCTGTTCGGCTTGGCGGCGGCCGTGTCCTGCCTGCTGGTTCCACGCCTGGCCCGGGGCCGCGACAGCGTGCAGGTCTGGCGCGCCGCCCAGGCCTTGATGGCGCTGGGCATGGTGGCCGTGGCGTTGTGGCATCACATTGCCGCCGTGATCCTGGCCGCGGTGCTGGTGGGCGGCACCTTCATGGTGATCACGCAGGCGGGCATGATCGCCGCCAGGCGTTCGGCCGGCGCCTCGGCGCCGCGCGCGGCGGCTCTCATGACCGCGGCGTTCGCCGCGGGGCAGATCCTGGGACCGTTGCTGGCGTCGTACGCGGCGCGCTGGGGCGCGGGCCTGCCGCAAGTGTTGGCGGCCAGCGCGGCGCTGCTGGCGCTGTCCGCATGGCGTTTGGGAAAGATCACGACAGATGACGCTGGCGCTGGGCATAATGCGATCGGCCCGCGGGCCCGTTCACATTAAAAAAACAAAACCAGGAGTCATCTATATGAAAGCATTGCGTCCCCTTATTGCCGCCCTGGCAGCCACCGCCGCCTTCAGCGGCGCCGCCCAGGCCCAGACCGCCGACTGGCCGGCCAAGCCCATCACCATGATCGTGCCCTACGCGCCGGGCGGCTTCGCCGACACCCGGGTGCGCCTGTTGGCGCGCAAGCTGGGGGATTCGCTGGGCCAGCCCATCGTGGTCGAGAACAAGGCGGGCGCGGGCGGCGTGGTCGGCACCAACCTGATCGCGCGCGCCGCGCCGGACGGCTACACCATCGGCACGGGCAATCTGGCACCCATGGCGGTCAATCCGACGCTGATGAAGGACATGCCGTACAACCCGCAGAAGGATCTGGCCCCGATCATCCTGATCGAAAACAGCCCGCTGGTGCTGAGCGTGAACAACGAACTGCCGGTGAAGACCCTGGCGGACCTGATCGCGCTGGCCAAGAAGCAGCCCGGCAAGCTGTCCTTCGGTTCGTCCGGCGTGGGCGGCGCGCACCACCTGTCCGGCGAAATGTTCCGCGAACAGGCCAAGATCGACATCGTCCACGTGCCCTACAAGGGCGGCAGCCTGGCCGCGACCGATCTCATGGGCGGCCATATCTCGATGATGTTCGAAATGGGCTATTCCGCGCTGCCCGCAATCCAGGGCGCCAAGATCCATCCCATTGCCGTCACGTCCGCCAAGCGCCTGGCCGTGCTGCCCGACGTGCCGACCATGGCCGAATCCGGCCTGCCGGGCTTCGAGTCCTACAACTGGCAGGGCATCGTCGCCCCCGCCGGCACGCCCGCGCCCATCATCGCCAAGCTCAACGCCGAGTTCAACCGCATCCTGAAGGAACCGGACGTGCAGAAGGCCATCGCCGACACCGGCAGCCAGGCCGGCGGCGGCACGCCCGAGGAATTCGGCGCCTTCATCAAGAGCGAAACCGAGAAGTGGGCCCACGTCATCAAGGCTGGGAACATCCAGCTTCAGTAACCTTCCAGGAGACTTCCATGGCTTCCCGTCTGATTGATCTGCTCAAGCTGCACCATCCCATCGTCCAGGCCCCCATGGCCGGCGGCGCCACGACGGTGGAGCTGGTATCTGAATCATCGAAGGCGGGCGTCCTGGGTTCGCTCGGGGCGGCCTATATGAGTCCCGAGCAGATCGAGGCGGCGGCGCGCGACATCCGTGCGCGCACGCCGCTGCCGTTCGCCATCAATCTATTCGCATCCGTGCCGGAAGAGCCCATCCGCGGCGACGCCAACCGCATGCTGGCCCTGATGGCGCGCTATCACCAGCAGTTGGGCCTCCCGGCGCCCGCCGCCCCCGGCCCGCAGGCCGATCCGCTGCCGCAACAGATCGAGGCCATTCTGCGCGTGCGTCCGGCCGTCTTCAGCTTCACCTTCGGCCGCATGCCGGCCGCGGCCATCGCGCGCTGCCGCGAGCTGGGCATCCTGACGGTGGGCACCGCGACCACCGTGCGCGAAGCGGTCGCGCTGCAACAGGATGGCGTGGACGCCATCGTGGCGCAGGGCGCCGAGGCGGGCGGCCATCGCGGCACCTTTCTGGACGGTTTCGAGGAGTCGCTGATCGGCACCATGGCGCTGGTGCCCCAGGTGGCCGATGCAGTATCGGTCCCTGTTATTGCGTCTGGCGGCATCATGGACGGCCGCGGCATTGCCGCCGCGCTGGCGCTGGGCGCCGACCTGGCCCAAATGGGGACGGCCTTCCTGACCACCCAGGAGTCCGGCATCAATGAGGCCTACAAGGCGCTCCTGCCCGCCTCCCGGGCAGAACAATCCCGGGTGACCCGGGCGTTTTCCGGACGGCCCGCCCGCGGCATCGAAAACGCCTTCATGCGCGAGGCCGACGCCATCGCGGCCGACATCCTGCCGTATCCCCTGCAGAACGCGCTGACGCGCCCCATGCGCACGGCGGGCGGCAAGGCCGGCGACACCGACGTGCTGTCCCTGTGGGCCGGCCAGGGCGCGCCGCTCGCTCGGCGCGAGACCACCGCCGACCTGGTCGCGCGGCTGGCCCGGGAAACCGCAGCGGCACAGGCGCGGCGCTGACCCGTATTGTTCCCTGAACCGAAAACACTGTTCCACTTGCGGGGTCCCGCGTTGTGATTACAAAGCGTCGGGCTACAATGGCGCCTCGCCGCCGGGAGCCCAGGCACCATCTCGCCCCCGGCATATGAGTAACAGGGCGCTTCCCGACGCCGCCTGTCTTAGCCGCGCCGGCCCCACGTATTGCCGGATGCGCCTACCGGACAGCAGGGCAAGCTCCGCCGCCGAAACACCCTTTCGTTGCCCATGCCCGCTCAAACCAGCAAGACCCCGGAATTCGCCCTGCGCCTGGAAGGTGTGGCGCTAGGCTATGGTGATTTCACCGTCTTGCGCGACATCTCCATGGACGTGCGCGCCGGCCAGGTGGTCGCCATCATGGGCGGATCGGGTTCGGGCAAGACCACGCTGTTGCGCGCGGCCACCGGCCAGCTCACCGCGCAGCAAGGCCGGGTGCTGGCCTTCGGCCAGGACATGGCCCACGTCAACCGCGCCGAACTGGAATCGCTGCGCACGCGCATGGGCGTGCTATTTCAGCAGGGCGCGCTTTTCACTGACCTGAACGTGTTCGAGAACGTGGCTTTCCCGCTGCGCGAGCACACCAAGCTGGCGGAACCGGAAGTCACCGAGCGCGTGCTGGACAAGCTCGACGCCGTCGGCCTGCGCGCGGCCGCGCACCTGAAGGTGGCCGAAATCTCGGGCGGCATGGCCCGGCGCGTGGCACTGGCCCGCGCCGTGGTGCTGGAACCTGAACTCATTCTGTACGACGAACCGTTTGCCGGGCTGGACCCGATCTCGCTGGGCATTACCGCCCGCCTGATCCGCAGCCTGGCCGACCGCCTCGGCTGCGCCTCGGTGCTGATCACGCACGACGTGCACGAATCGTTTGCCATCGCGGACCAGGTGTACCTGGTCGGGCAGGGCAAGCTTGCCGCCGCCGGCACCCCCGAAATGCTGTCGGCGTCGCAGGACCCCTATGTGCAGCAGTTCCTCAAAGGGGAGCCCGACGGCCCGGTCGCGTTCCAATACCCCGAGACGCCCGCTTTCAAGAAGTGGCTTTCGCAACAGGAGGGACGCCGCGCATGAGCGGATCCAACAACGCCATCGGCGCGCTGGGCGGCTGGGTGCGCACCCGCGTTTCCGGCATCGGCTACTTCACCCGGTTCTTCGGCGCCATGCTGGCGCGCAGCGGCATTGCCCTGTCGCGTCCGCGCCTGGTGTCGCAGCAGGTCCACTTCATCGGCAACTACTCGCTGCTGATCATCGCCGTGTCCGGCATGTTCGTGGGCTTCGTGCTGGGGCTGCAGGGCTATTACACGCTGAACCGCTACGGCTCCGAAGAAGCGCTGGGCCTGCTGGTGGCCCTGTCGCTGGTGCGCGAACTGGGGCCCGTGGTCACGGCGCTGCTGTTCGCCGGCCGCGCGGGCACTTCGCTCACCGCCGAAATCGGCCTGATGAAGGCCGGCGAACAACTGGCGGCCATGGAAGTCATGGCCGTCGACCCCATACGCCGCGTGCTGGTGCCGCGCCTGTGGGGCGGCATCATCGCCATGCCCATTCTGGCGGCGGTGTTCTCCATGGTGGGCATCCTGGGCGGCTGGGTCGTGGGCGTGCTGCTGATCGGCGTGGACGCCGGCGCGTTCTGGTCGCAAATGCAGAACGGCGTCGACGTCTGGAAAGACGTGGCCAACGGCGTCATCAAGAGCCTGGTCTTCGGCGTCACGGTGACGCTGGTCGCGCTCTACGAGGGCTGGCAGGCCAAGCCCACCCCTGAAGGCGTTGCCCGCGCGACCACGCGCACCGTGGTGGTGGGCTCCCTGGCGGTACTTGGGCTGGACTTCCTGCTCACCGCCTTGATGTTTGGAAATTGATACGGATCGATCATGTCTCGCGAAAAAACCGACTTCTGGGTAGGCCTGTTTGTATTGCTGGGCGCGGTCGCGCTGGCGTTCCTGGCGTTGCGCGCCGGCAACTTGAGCACCTTTTCTTTCGCCCCGACCTATACGCTGACGGCCAACTTCGATAACGTAGGCGGCCTCAAGGTGCGCGCGCCCGTCAAGAGCGCCGGGGTCGTCGTGGGCCGGGTTGCCGGCATCTCGTTCGATGACAAGACCTTCCAGGCGGTCGTCTCGGTCAACCTGGAAACGGCCTACCAGTTCCCCAAGGACACTTCGGCGTCCATCCTGACGTCGGGCCTGCTGGGCGAACAATACCTGGGCCTGAGCGCGGGCAGCGAAGAGGAAAACTTTGCCGACGGCGGCAAGATCCGCTACACGCAAAGCGCTGTGGTGCTTGAACAACTGATCAGCCAGTTCCTGTACGGGTCGGCGGAGAAGCAAGGCTCGAACGCGCCGGAACCCGCCGCGAAAACGCCAAATTAAAGACAATGCGACAGACGCGGTAACAGCAGCGCGTCCGCAGTACGCAATATGATAAGAATCGTTGATAGGGATGTCCTGATCATGAACAAGAAAGCTATTAGCAGGATTGCCACCGTCGCCGCCGCGGGCGCGCTCATGGCAGGCTGCGCCGCGCCGCAGAACCCGGATCCGCGCGACCCCTGGGAAGGCTTCAACCGGGGCGTCTACAAGTTCAACGACACGGTCGACCGCGCCGTTTTCAAGCCGGTGGCGCAGGCCTATACCTTCGTCACGCCGCAGCCGGTGCGCAGCTGCGTGCACAACATCTTCAGCAACGTCGGCGACCTCTGGTCCGGCGCCAACAGCTTCCTGCAAGGCCGCGGCCACGACTTCGTCAACACGCTGGGCCGCTTCCTGTTCAACACCACCATGGGCGTGGGCGGCTGCTTCGACGTCGCCTCGGCCAATGGCGCGCGCCGCATCCCGAACGACTTCGGCACGACGCTGGGCGTGTGGGGCTTCAGCCAGGGCCCGTACCTGGTGCTGCCGTTCTTCGGCTCGTCGTCGGTGCGCGACGGCGCAGGCCTGATCGGCGACTACGCCGGCACGACCTACGGCTACATGGGCGTGGATTCCATCGACAACGTCCGCCTGCGCAACTCGCTGTGGGGCCTGCGCGTGGTCGATACGCGCGCCAGCCTGCTGAGCGCCACCGACACCATCGACCGCGTCGCACTCGATCCCTACAGCTTCGTGCGCGACGCCTACCTGCAGCGCCGTGCCGCCATGGTGTTGGGCCAGAAGGTGGACGACGAGTCCGCGCTGCCCAACTACGAAGACGACGAGGACGATGCCGCCCCCGCCGCGCAGCCGGCGGCACAGCCCGCTGCGCAACCCGCGGCGCAACCTGCGGCCAAGTAATCCGCCGCGTTGCGCCCTCAGTACAAGTAAGGAGTTTTGATGCGAGTTTCCTTTGTTTCCCTGCTGCAGCGTCTGGTTTTCACGGGCCTCCTGGCCCTGGGCCTGACCGCCGGCGCGCAGGCCAAACCCGACCCCAACGGTTCTCCCGACCAGTTCGTGCTCGCCACGGCCAATGAGGCCCTGGACGTGCTGAAGGCCGACGGCACCGTCAAGGCGGGCAACACCGCCCGCATCAATCAGGTCGTCAACGAGCACATCCTGCCTTACGTCAACTTCCAGAAGACCACCCGGCTGGCCACCGGCCGCTACTGGCGCCAGGCTACCGATGCGCAGAAAAAAGCGCTGGCCGAGGCCTTCCGCGGCACCTTGGTGCGCACCTACAGCGGCGCGCTGACCCGCGTCACGCCCAGCACCAACGTCACCGCGCTGCCGTTCCGCGGCGATCCCAAGGCCGACGACGTGGTCGTGCGCACGCTGATCAGCCAGGCCAACGGCCAGCCCACCGGCGTCGATTACCGCCTGGAAAAGACGCCCCAGGGCTGGAAGATCTACGACATGAACGTCGAAGGCATCTGGCTGATCGAGAACTACCGCAACCAGTTCGCCCAGCAGATCAATCAGAACGGCATCGACGGCCTGATCCAGGCGCTGAACCAGCGCAATCAATGACCGGCCTTGCGGCTATCGCGGCCCGGCGCGCCCTTGTGGCCCGCCGGGCCGATTGTTTTAGGGACAGACCAATCGGATACCCGGCGAGATGCCAGGGGTACCGACCCGGCCCGCAGCGACGCGCTTATATAATGATCAATTCGCTCTTTCCGGGCCATTTCCCCCCGTCATGTCCGCCGTCAGTCTAGAAAACGTCTCCAAGGTCTACTCCCCGCGCCAGCGCGGCTGGCAGAAGCTGCTCGGGCGCGCGCCCGCCGCCGGCTTCCAGGCGCTGGACAATGTCAGCCTGAATATTGAACACGGCGAGTTCTTCGGCCTGCTCGGCCCCAATGGCGCCGGCAAGACCACGCTGATCTCGATCCTGGCCGGCCTGGCGCACGCCAGTTCGGGCCGCGCCACGGTCTGTGGATACGACGTCGTGGCCGACTACAAGTCGGCGCGGCGAGCTTTGGGCGTGGTGCCGCAAGAGCTGGTCTACGACCCGTTCTTCACGGTGCGCGAGACCCTGCGCATCCAGTCCGGCTATTTCGGCCTGCGCAAGAACGACGACTGGATCGACGAAATCCTGTTCAACCTGGGGCTGGCCGACAAGGCCAACTCCAATATGCGGGCTCTGTCCGGCGGCATGAAGCGCCGCGTGCTGGTGGCCCAGGCGCTGGTGCACCGCCCGCCGGTAATCGTGCTGGACGAACCCACCGCCGGCGTGGACGTGGACCTGCGGCGCACGCTGTGGGAATTCATCTCGCGCCTGAACAAGGCCGGCCACACCATCATGCTGACCACCCACTACCTGGAAGAAGCGGAAGCCCTGTGCGGCCGCATCGCCATGCTCAAGCGCGGCCGCATCGTGGCGCTGGACACCACCCAGGCCCTGATGGCCCGCGTCGGCGGGGTCGACCTCGAAGACGCCTTCGTGCGCATCATGCACGCAGGCGACGAGCAGCCCGCGCCCGCCCTGCAACCCGAAGAGATCTCGTCATGACCCAGCCCGCCGCGACCGCCAGCCAGCCGCTGGTGCAGCCCCGCCTGGATGCGGGCTCCGGCTTCCCGACCTTGCTGCGCAAGGAATTGCTGCGCTTCTGGAAGGTCAGCTTCCAGACCATCGCCGCCCCCGTCATCACCGCGCTGCTGTACCTGCTGGTCTTCGCTCATGTGCTGGAAGGGCGCGTCATGGTGTACGGCAGCGTGCCCTACACGGCGTTCCTGATACCCGGGCTCATGATGATGAGCATGCTGCAGAACGCCTTCGCCAATCCCTCGTCATCGCTCATCCAGAGCCGCATCACGGGCAACCTGGTCTTCATGCTGCTGCCGCCGCTGTCGCACCGCGACATCTTTGCCGCCTACGTGCTGGCGGCGATCGTGCGCGGCCTCGCGGTCGGACTGTGCGTGTGGGTGGTGGCGCTGTTCTTCGTGTCGCTGATCCCCGCCCACCCGCTGTGGCTGGCCGTCTTCGCCGTGCTGGCCTGCGGCATCATGGGCGTGCTGGGCCTGATCGCAGGCCTCTGGTCCGAAAAATTCGACCAGCTCGCGGCCTTCCAGAATTTCCTCATCATGCCGGCCACCTTCCTGTCTGGCGTGTTCTATTCCATCCATACGCTCCCCGCCTTCTGGCAGAGCGTATCCCACTGGAACCCCATCTTCTACACCATCGACGGCTTCCGCTACGGATTCTTCTCGGTGTCGGACGTCTCCCCCTGGCGCAGCCTGGCCGTGGTGACGGGGGTGTTCCTCGCGCTATCGCTCTATGCGCTGCGGCTACTGGCCAGCGGCTACAAACTCAGGAACTGACGTCCATGCTTCCCACTCCCGCGCAAGTCCGCCAATACATTGCGGACGGCCTGCCCTGTGAACATCTCGACGTGCAAGGCGACGGCTCGCATTTCGACGCCGTCATCGTCAGCACCGCCTTCGAAGGCAAGCGCCTGATCCAGCGCCATCAACTGGTCTATGCCGCGCTCGGCGACCGCATGAAGGCCGAGATCCATGCGCTGTCCATGCGCACCCTGACGCCCGCCGAATACCAGCAAGCAGGCAAGTAATGGACAAGCTACGCATCACCGGAGGTTCGCGCCTGCACGGCGAAATCTCCATCTCCGGCGCCAAGAACTCGGCCCTGCCCATCCTGTGCGCCGGCCTGCTGACCGCCGACGCGCTGACCCTCAGCAATGTGCCGCACCTGAACGACACGGCCACCATGCTGCGCCTGCTGGGCCGCATGGGCATGCGCGCCGAGCGTGACGCGGACGGCACGGTCACGCTGCAGGCCAACCAAGTCGACAAGCTGGAAGCCCCCTACGATCTGGTCAAGACCATGCGGGCCTCCATCCTGGTGCTGGGGCCGTTGTTGGCGCGCTTCGGCGAAGCCCGCGTCAGCCTGCCTGGCGGTTGCAGCATCGGCCAGCGTCCGGTGGACCAGCACATCAAGGGCCTGGCCGCCCTGGGCGCGGAAATCAGCATCGAACACGGCTTCGTGGTGGCGCGCGCCAAGCGCCTGAAGGGCGCCTCGGTGCGCACCGACATGGTCACCGTCACCGGCACCGAGAACCTGCTGATGGCCGCGGTGCTGGCCGAAGGCCAGACCGTGCTGGAGAACGCCGCCTGCGAACCTGAAGTGGTGGACCTGGCCGAACTGCTCATCAAGATGGGCGCGCGCATCCAGGGCCACGGCACCAGCCGCATCGTGATCGACGGCGTGGACCGCCTGCACGGCGCCGAACACCGCGTCATCTCCGACCGCATCGAAGCCGGCACCTTCCTGTGCGCGGTGGGTGCGGCGGGCGGCGACATCGTCCTGCGCAACACCGACGCGGACATCCTCGGCGCCACCCTGAGCAAGCTGACCGAGGCCGGCCTCACCATCAAGACCGGCCCCGACTGGATCCGCTGCGCCATGTCCTCGCGCCCCCGCGCCGTGGGCTTTCGCACGCTGGAGTACCCCGGCTTCGCCACCGACATGCAGGCCCAGGTGATGGCGCTGAACGCCGTGGCCGACGGCACCTCGGTCGTCGTCGAGACCATCTTCGAAAACCGCTACATGCACGTGCAGGAACTGCGCCGCATGGGCGCGGACATCGACATCGACGGCCACACCGCCATCGTGCGCGGCGTGCCGAAGCTGTCGGGCGCTACCGTCATGGCCACCGACCTGCGCGCCTCGGCCAGCCTGGTCATCGCCGGCCTCGCGGCCGAAGGCGAAACCCTGGTCGACCGCATCTACCACCTGGACCGCGGCTACGACCAGATGGAAGTCAAACTGCGCGCCCTGGGCGCGAACATCCAACGCGTTACCAAGGAACAGGCATGAACGATGCCACCGTCGTCCCCCCCCTGACCCTGGCGCTGTCCAAAGGGCGCATTTTCGAAGAGACCATGCCGCTGCTGGCCGAGGCCGGCATCGAAGTCCCCGAGAACCCCGAAAGCTCGCGCAAGCTGATCCTGCCCACCAGCGATCCCGGCCTGCGCCTGATCATCGTGCGCGCCTCGGACGTGCCCACCTACGTGCAGTACGGCGCGGCCGACCTCGGCATCGCGGGCAAGGACGTGCTCATCGAGCACGCCAAGGAACAGCCCGGCGGCCTGTACCAACCCATCGACCTGAACATCGCCAAGTGCCGCCTGGCCGTGGCCGTGCGCAAGGGCTTCGACTACGAAGGCGCCGTCCACCAGGGCGCGCGCCTGCGCGTGGCCACCAAGTACGTGCAGTCAGCCCGTGAACACTTCGCGGCCAAGGGTGTGTACGTGGACATCATCAAGCTGTATGGTTCGATGGAACTGGCGCCGCTGGTGGGCCTGGCCGACTGCATCGTGGACCTGGTGTCCACCGGCGGCACCTTGCGCGCCAACGATCTGGTCGCGGTGGAAGACATCATGCCGATCTCCTCGCGCCTGATCGTCAACCAGGCTGCGCTGAAGACCCGCGGCGCCCGCCTGCAACCGCTGCTGGACGCCTTCGAGAGAGCTACCTCCCGCAACGCCTGACCCTCGCCCGCCGCGACGCCGCGGCGGCCGTTACCTGCTTGCTGCATGACGCCATGGCCCTGATCAATCGTCTCGACTCCCGCGATCCCGGATTCAAATCCGCCCTGTCCACGCTGCTGGCCTTCGAGGCCACCGAGGATGAATCCATCGACCGCGCCGCAGCCGGCATCCTGGCCGACGTGCGCGCCCGCGGCGATGCCGCGCTGGTGGAATACACGCAGCGCTTTGACCGCATGCCCGGCGCATCGGCCCAGACGCTGGAGATCCCCAAGGCGGACTGGCATGCGGCCCTGGCCGCGCTGCCGGCCGCCCAGCGCAACGCGCTGGAAGCCGCCGCCGAGCGCGTGCGCAGCTACCACGAACGCCAGCGCGCCGAGACCTGGACCTACACCGACGCCGACGGCACCATGCTGGGCCAGCAGGTCACCCCGCTGGACCGCGTGGGCCTGTACGTGCCTGGCGGCAAGGCCGCCTACCCGTCCTCGGTGCTGATGAACGCCATCCCGGCCAAGGTCGCGGGCGTGCAGGAACTGGTCATGGTCACGCCCACGCCCGACGGCGTGCGCAACCCCATCGTGCTGGCCGCCGCGGCCATCGCCGGCGTGGACCGCGTCTTCGCCATCGGCGGCGCGCAGGCCGTGGGCGCGTTGGCCTATGGCACCGCCACCGTACCGGCCGTCGACAAGATCGTCGGCCCGGGCAACGCCTACGTCGCCGCCGCCAAGCGCCGCGTGTTCGGCGTGGTCGGCATCGACATGATCGCCGGCCCCAGCGAAATCCTGGTCATCTGCGACGGCAAGACGCCGGCCGACTGGATCGCCATGGACCTGTTCTCGCAGGCCGAACACGACGAACTCGCGCAATCCATCCTGCTGTGTCCGGACGCCGCCTTCATCGAAGAGGTGCAAGCCTCGATCGAACGCCTGCTGCCCACCATGCCGCGCGCCGACATCCTGCGCGTCAGCCTGGCCAACCGCGGCGCGCTGATCCTGGTCCAGGACCTCGAAGAAGCCTGCCGCATCGCCAACGACATCGCGCCTGAGCACCTGGAGATCTCCACCGAGCAGCCCGAGAAGTGGACCGCGCAGATCCGCCACGCCGGCGCCATCTTCATGGGCCGCTTCAGCTCCGAATCCCTGGGCGACTACTGCGCCGGCCCCAACCACGTGCTGCCGACCTCGCGCACGGCCCGTTTTTCGTCGCCGCTGGGCGTCTATGACTTCCAGAAGCGCTCCAGCCTGATCCAGGTTTCGCACCAGGGCGCCCAGAAGCTGGGCCGCATCGCCGCCGAACTGGCGCTGGGCGAGGGCCTGCAGGCGCACGCCGCCAGCGCCCAGTACCGGATCGACCAGCCATGAGCCTGCCGGACCGCCCCGAAGGCAATCCCGCAAGCGTGGCTACTACCGCAGGCGTTGCCGGCCGCATTGCCGGCACGGTCCGGGCGGACATCCGCGAACTGGCCGCCTATCCCGTGGCCAACGCGGAGGGCTGCATCAAGCTCGACGCCATGGAATGCCCCTACGAGCTGCCCGAGGCGGCGCGCGAGGACATCGCCCGCGCCGTGCGCGACACGCCGCTGAACCGCTATCCCGCAGCCGACCTGTCTGCGCTGCAAGAGGCCGTGAAAACGGCCTTTGGCGTGCCGGACGCCGCGGACGTGCTGTTCGGCAACGGCTCGGACGAACTCATCCACATCGTGGTGCAGGCCTGCTGCAACCCCGGCGACGCGGTGCTGTCGCCCTGGCCGTCGTTCGTCTACTTCGACATGGCCGCGCGCTTCGACCACGCCCGCTTCGTTGGCGTGCCGCTGACGGCCGACCTGACCCTGGATTTGCCGGCCATGCTGGCCGCCATCCGCGAACACCAGCCCAAGGTGGTGTTCCTGGCCGTGCCCAACAATCCCACCGGCGGCCTCTGGTCCGACGAGGACGTAGCGGCCATCATCGCCGCCGCCCCCGGCCTGGTGGTGCTGGACGAGGCCTACCAGCCCTTCGCCGACCGCACCTGGATGCCGCAGGTGCTGGACGCGCCGAACGTGGTCGTCATGCGCACGGTGTCCAAGATCGGCCTGGCCGGCCTGCGCTTCGGCTACCTGGCCGGACACCCCGCCTGGATCGCGGAACTGAACAAGGTCCGCCCGCCCTACAACCTGGACGTGCTGACCCAGGCCACGCTGTCGGCCGTGCTGCGCCACAAGCCGGTGCTGGACGAACAGGCCGCCCGCCTGCGCGCGGACCGCGAGCCGCTGGCCGCCGCGCTGGCCCAGTTGCCCGGGGTGCGGGTATTCCCTTCCGCCGGAAACTTCGTTCTTGCCCGCTTTTCCGGCAAGCTGGACGGCAACGCCGTGCATCTTGCCCTGAAAACGCGCAAAATATTGATTCGCAACTTCTCCAACGCCCATCCGCTACTGGCCAACTGCCTGCGCATCTCGGTGGGCGCCCCGGCTGAAAACGCCGCCTTGCTATCCGCCCTGCAAGAGATTTTGAGTGCTTAACATGCGTACCGCTGAGATCACCCGCAACACCAACGAAACCCGCATCCGCGTGGCCGTCAATATCGACGGCACCGGCAAGCAGACGATCGACACCGGCGTGCCGTTCCTGGACCACATGCTGGACCAGATCGCGCGCCACGGCCTGATCGACCTCGACATCAAGGCGGAAGGCGACCTGCACATCGACGCGCACCACACCGTCGAAGACGTGGGCATCACGCTGGGCATGGCCATCGCCAAGGCGGTCGGCACCAAGGCCGGCCTGCGCCGCTACGGCCACGCCTACGTGCCGCTGGACGAAGCGCTGTCGCGCGTGGTGGTGGATTTCTCGGGCCGTCCTGGCCTGGAATACCACATCCCCTTCACCCGCGCCCGCATCGGCGACTTCGACGTGGACCTGACCCGCGAATTCTTCCAGGGCCTGGTCAACCATGCCCTGATCACGCTGCACATCGACAACCTGCGCGGCGTCAATGCCCACCACCAGGCGGAAACGGTCTTCAAGGCCTGTGGCCGCGCCCTGCGCATGGCCATGGAAGTCGATCCCCGCATGGGCGACGTCGTGCCCTCCACCAAGGGCGTGCTGTAACCTCCGCCCTCCACCCCGCAGCAGGCAGAAAGAAGTGACCACTATCGCCATCGTCGACTATGGAATGGGCAATTTCCATTCCGTCGCCCGCGCCCTGAAATACGCCGCCCCCGATGCCGACATCCGCATCTGCAGCCAGCCCCAGGAAATCGCCGCGGCCGACCGCGTCGTGTTTCCCGGCCAGGGCGCCATGGCCGACTGCATGCGTACCCTGAACGAATCCGGCCTGCGCGAGGCCGTCGTGCGCGCCGCGCGCGAGAAGCCCCTGCTGGGCGTGTGCGTGGGCGAACAGATGTTGTTCGATTCCAGCGAGGAAGGCGGCACCGCCTGTCTGGGGCTGTTCCCCGGCGTGGTGCGCCGCTTCGCGGGCCCTGGCTTTGCGGACCCCGTCAGCGATGACGACGCCTGCCTGGCCGATACCGGCGCCGCCGGCTTGGCCGACACCCGTCCCGAACGTCTCAAGGTCCCGCACATGGGATGGAACAAAGTGCGCCAGACGCGCTCTCATCCTATCTGGGCCGGCATTCCGGACGACACGCACTTCTATTTCGTCCATAGCTACTACGCCGATCCGGAAGATCCGGACCTGACTGTTGGTGAAACCGAGTATGGCCTCGCCTTTACCTGCGCGGTGGCGGCAGCTAACATTTTCGCGGTGCAGTTTCACCCCGAAAAGAGCGCCGAGCACGGTTTGCGCCTGTATCGCAATTTTGTAGACTGGCAGCCGTAGGCTCCAAGCCCACGCCCGCCAGCCCTTTCAACCCCTATATTTATTCGCTGCCCACCATGCTGCTGATCCCCGCCATCGATCTCAAAGACGGGCGCTGCGTGCGCCTGCGCCAGGGTGACCTGGACGATGCAACGGTGTTCTCTGAAGACCCCGCCGCCATGGCCACACGTTGGCTCGACCAAGGCGCGCGCCGCCTGCATCTGGTCGACCTGAACGGCGCCGTCGCCGGCAAACCCAAGAACGAAGCCCCCATCAAGGCGATCCTGGACGCTGTCGGCGACGACATCCCCGTGCAGATCGGCGGCGGCATCCGCGACCTCGACACTATCGAACGCTACCTTGACGCCGGCATCTCCTACGTGATCATCGGCACCGCCGCGGTCAAGAACCCCGGCTTCCTGCAGGACGCCTGCGGCGCTTTCCCCGGCCAGATCATCGTCGGCCTGGATGCCCGCGACGGCAAGATCGCCACCGACGGCTGGAGCAAGCTGACCCGCCACGACGTGCTCGACCTGGCCAAGAAGTTCGAGGACTACGGCTGCGAAGCCATCATCTACACCGACATCGGCCGCGACGGCATGCTGTCCGGCGTCAACGTCGAAGCCACGGTCCGCCTGGCCCAGCACGTGCGCATCCCGGTCTACGCATCGGGCGGCATCGCCGGCATCCAGGACATCGAAGCCCTTTGCGCCGTCGAAGAAGAGGGCGTCGAAGGCGCCATCCTGGGCCGCAGCATCTACGAAGGCACGCTCGACTTCCAGGCAGCGCAGGCGCGCGCCGACGAACTGGCAAAATGACCACCTCCAGCAGCCCCCCCGGGGCCGGCGCGCCCGCACAGAGCGCGCTGACCCGCCGCATCATCCCCTGCCTTGACGTCACCGCGGGCCGTGTCGTCAAGGGCGTGAACTTCGTCAACCTGCTCGACGCAGGCGACCCCGTCGAGATCGCCCGCCGCTACAACGAGCAGGGCGCCGACGAACTCACCTTCCTCGACATCACCGCCACCAGCGACGGCCGCGACCTGATCCTGCCCATCATCGAGCAGGTGGCCTCGCAGGTCTTCATTCCGCTGACGGTGGGCGGCGGCGTGCGCCAGGTCTCCGACATCCAGCGCCTGCTGAATGCCGGCGCCGACAAGATCAGCATCAACAGCGCCGCCGTGGCCAATCCGGAACTGGTGCGCGCGGCCTCGGACTACCACGGCTCGCAATGCGTGGTGGTGGCGATCGACGCGCGCCGCGTGTCGGCCGCCGGCGAACCCGCCCGCTGGGAAGTCTTCACCCACGGCGGCCGCAAGGCCACCGGGCTGGACGCCGTGGCCTGGGCGCGCCGCATGGCCGCCTACGGCGCCGGCGAAATCCTGCTGACCAGCATGGACCGCGACGGCACCAAGTCCGGTTTCGACCTGGAACTCACGCGCGCCGTCTCGGACGCCGTGCCGGTGCCCGTCATCGCCTCGGGCGGCGTGGGCAACCTGCAGCATCTGGCCGACGGCGTCACCACCGGCCGCGCCAGCGCGGTCCTGGCCGCCAGCATCTTCCACTTCGGCCAGCACACCGTGGGCGAGTGCAAGCGCTTCATGGCCGATCAGGGCATCCCAGTCCGGATGTAGTCCCTGCCCCGGGCGCCTGCGGCGCTTCGGGGAACCCCGGTCAGGCGTGCAACAAGGTATTGCCGTAAGATTATGAGTCCCCACGCGACAGTGGCGGTCCGCAAGCTGCCGCGCGAGGACAATGGATGAATGAGATGAGCAACGAACCCGCCTGGATGGCCGATGTCGTCTTCGACGAAAACGGCCTGATACCCGCCATCGCGCAGGACGCCGAAAACGGCCAGATCATGATGGTGGCCTGGATGAACCGCGAATCGCTCGCCGAAACGGCCGCCACCGGGCGCGCCGTCTACTGGTCACGTTCGCGCCAGCGCCTGTGGCGCAAGGGCGAGGAGTCCGGCCACGCCCAGGAAGTGCACGAACTGCGCCTGGACTGCGACGGCGACGTGATCCTGCTCAAGATCCACCAGCAGGGCGGCATCGCCTGCCACACCGGGCGCGCCAGCTGCTTCTACCGCCGCCTGGAAGGCCAGTCCGACCAGGCCTCCTGGACCACGGTGGACCCCGTCCTGAAAGACCCCGAACTGATCTACAAATGACCGCTCAAGCCGCAAGCGCCGCAGAAATCCTGGCGCGCATCGCCGATACCCTGGAAACCCGCCGCCCCGAAAACGGCGGCGATCCCCAAGCCTCCTACTCCGCCAAGCTGCTGGCCAAGGGCCCGGACGCCTTTCTCAAGAAGATCGGCGAGGAAGCCACCGAACTGGTCATGGCCGCCAAGGACGGCGTGCCCGACCGCATCGTCAGCGAAACCGCCGACCTGTGGTTCCATTGCCTGGTGGCCTTGACGCATTTCAAGCTGCGGCCCGAAGACGTATTGGCCGAACTGGCCCGCCGCGAAGGCCTGTCCGGCCTGGCGGAAAAGGCGAGCCGCCCGCAAGACTGACCACGGAACCCGGAAAAATGAGCGACAACTGTCTCTTCTGCAAGATCGCCGCTGGCGACATCCCGTCCAAGAAAGTCTACGAAGACGAGGACTTTGTTGCGTTCCACGACATCAATCCGGCCGCGCCGGTACATTTATTGCTGATCCCTCGACGTCATGTCACATCCATGCAGGATATTAAGGGGGAGGACGCAGAATGGTTGGGTAGAATGATGTCATTAGCGCCGCGGTTAGCCGCTGAAAACGGTTGCCGTCCGGGCCCTGATGGCGGGTTTCGCATCATGATCAATTCTGGCGTCGAAGGCGGCCAGGAAGTCCCGCATCTGCATTTCCACATCATCGGCGGTTCGCGACCCTGGAAAGGGCGCGTGGCCCCCAACGCGTAATTCGGAGAAACATCATGGGTAGTTTCAGCATCTGGCATTGGTTGGTTGTCCTGGTCATCGTGGCGCTGATTTTCGGCACCAAGAAGCTGCGCAACATCGGCTCGGACCTGGGCGGCGCGGTCAAGGGCTTCAAGGAAGGTATGAAGGACGCCAACGGCGACAAGCCGGCCGAACCGATCGCGCAGCAGCGCGTCTCCGGCGACACCATCGACGTGCAGGCCAAGGAAAAATCCAACTCCTGAGCGCCTGCTCGGCTCCCGGGCCGTCCTGAAAAGGCCGGCCCTTATTGCATCCACTCCCGAGCGGCCGTCGAATGTTTGATGTCAGCTTCACTGAACTGATGGTGATCGGCGTCATCGCCCTGATCGTCATCGGCCCCGAACGCCTGCCCAAGGTTGCCCGCACCGTCGGCCACCTGCTCGGGCGCGCGCAGCGTTACGTCAATGACGTGAAATCCGATATCCAGCGCGAAATCGAGCTCGACGAACTGCGCAAGTTCAAGAGCGAAATGGAAGATGCCGCCCAGGGCGTGCAACAGTCGCTGAACGAAACCCAGGCCTCGCTGCAGGAACCCGTGCAGCAGTTCCGCGCCGAACTCGACGAGGTCGCGCGCGAAGCCAGCATCAAAGCCGAATCGGCCGCCGCCAGCGACACGCCTGCCGAGCCCGAGCGCAGCATCGCGCCGCCCCCCGGCCAGAACCACAGCCTGGACCTGGACCTGCCGCCGGCGGCCGTACCCGCCCCCGCCGCAACCCAACAACCCGCGCCCAGCGCGCCCAAGGCCGACGACGCCGCGCCCGCCGCCAAGCCCGTCGCGCCCTCCGGAACACCGACGTGACCCAGGACGCCACCCAAGAAGAAGGCCAGCAGGAGACTTTCATCTCCCACCTGGTCGAATTGCGCACTCGCCTGCTGCGCGCCGTTGGCGCCGTGGTCGTCGTGTTCATCGTGCTGTTCATCTACCCCGGCGCGTCGGCCATTTATGACGTGCTGGCCCAGCCCATGCTGGCTTCGCTGCCGGAAGGCACCCGCATGATCGCCACCGGCGTCATCACGCCGTTCATGGTGCCGGTCAAGGTCACGATGATGGCCGCGTTCATCGTGGCGCTGCCCGTGGTGCTGTACCAGGCCTGGGCCTTCGTGGCGCCCGGCCTGTATCGGCACGAAAAGCGCCTGGCGCTGCCGCTCATCATTTCCAGCACCTTTCTGTTCATCGCGGGCATGGCATTCTGCTATTTCGTGGTGTTCCGCACGGTCTTCCACTTCATCGCCACCTTCGCGCCGCAGTCCATCACGCCGGCGCCGGACATCGAGGCCTACCTGAGCTTCGTCATGACGATGTTCATGGCCTTCGGCATCACCTTCGAAGTACCCGTGGCCGTGGTGCTGCTGGTGAAGATGGGCGTGGTCGAACTGTCCAAGCTGAAGGCCGCCCGCGGCTACGTGGTGGTGGGGGCCTTCATCATCGCCGCCGTGGTCACGCCGCCCGACGTGGTGAGCCAGTTCATGCTGGCCGTGCCGCTCTGCCTGCTGTACGAGGTCGGACTGATCTGCGCCCGCATGGTCACGCCAAAACAAGGAACGGAAAGCGAAGCCAGCTCGGATTCGCTGACCGAACGCCACTGATCTTCCTCTGGACGGTCCTGCCCACAAAGCAGGACCGTTTCACCTTGTGGGCGACACGCGGCAACTCTACATTGCCCTCATGTCACTCGCCCAAAGACTGCACACCCTGATGCGATGGCGCGGCATCAAAAGCCAGAACCAGCTGGCGCGCATTTCCGGCGTGCCGCAATCCTGCATCCATCGCATCCTCATGCGCGAAGATTGCTATTCGCCGTCTCGCGCCACCCTGCTGCGGTTGGCGCGCGCACTGGACACCAGCGTGCCCTGGCTGACTGATGGCGTGGGGCCGGGCGGGGATGCGCCGCCTGGCAGCGTCGGCCCGCCGGAAGGCGCCCCGGACGGCTATTGCACGGAAATCTGGGCGCTGCTGCGCAATCAATCCGAAAGCACCAAGAAGGCCATCGTATCGGCGGTGCGCCTGATGGCCAAAGACCCCGCCGCGACCTGACTTCCAGCCGCGCCCCGTGCGAAATCCCGGCCCGTTCCTAGCGCGGCTTGCCCGGGCGCGTACCCACCACCACCGCCAGCTCTGCCGGCTTGCCGCCACGCAGTATGCCCAGCTTGGCGCTCTGGCCCGGCGGCAGCTGCGCGATCTCCGACAGCAGGCTGGTGGTGTCCCCCATGCGCTTGCCGTTGACCGACTGCACGATATCGCCCACCTTCAAGCCGCCGCGCGCGGCAGGTCCATCGCGCATCACGCCGGCGATGATCACGCCGCGGGTGTCGCGGTCCAGCCCGAACGCCCGCGCCAGTTCCGGCGTCACGTCCTGCGGCTCCACGCCCAGCCAGCCGCGCTTGACCCCGCCGGTCCTGACGATCTCGTCCATGACCTTGCGCGCGATCTCGATCGGGGTGGCAAAGCCTATGCCCATGGACCCGCCCGATTCAGAATAGATGGCGGTATTGATACCGACCAGATTGCCCGCGGCGTCGATCAGCGCGCCCCCCGAATTGCCGGGGTTGATCGCGGCGTCGGTCTGGATGAAGTTCTCGTAGGTGTTCAGGCCCAGCCCGTTGCGGCCCAGCGCCGACACGATACCCAGCGTCGTGGTCTGCCCGACGCCGAACGGATTGCCGATAGCCAGCACCACGTCTCCCACCCGCAAGCCCCGGTCCGGCGCCAGCGTGGCCGCGGGCAGCGCGCGCAAGGTGGCCAGCTTCAGCACGGCCAGATCGGTGTCCGGATCCGCGCCCACCACCTTGGCGGCATCGCGGCGGCCGTCCGCCAGCGCGACCTCGATCGCGTCCGCGGCCTGCACCACGTGGTAGTTGGTCAGCACATAGCCGTCCTGGTTCACGATCACGCCGGACCCCAGGCTGGTCGAGGCCTGGCGCCGTGTCACGCCCGGCACCTGGCCGAAGAACTGACGCAGCACCGGATCGTCGGGCAGCGGAATCAGCGGCACGTTCACGTGCTTGGTGGTGTATACGTTGACCACGGACGGCGCGGCGCGGGCCACGCCATCCGCATAGGACACCGTGGCCTGGGCGCGTGCCGCCGGCGGTGTGGCGGCCGCAGCTGCGGGCTGAGGCCCTGCCGCCGGCCCGGCCAGCCGCAGCAGGTCGGGCCGCAAGGTCGTCACCACGAATAGAATACCCAGGCAGACCGTGACGGCCTGAGCAAAGATCAGCCAATATCGGCGCATGATTCTGATAGGACTAGCTATGAGTAAAGTGGACTCCCACGTCCTGGCCAACTGGCTGGACGATACCCTGCAAGCGGCGCGCTTCAAGGACTATTGCCCCAACGGGCTGCAGGTGGAAGGCCGATCCGAAATCGCACACATTATCGCCGGAGTCACGGCCAGCGAAGCCCTGCTGCGCGTGGCGGTCGAACGCGGCGCCGATGCGGTGCTGGTACACCACGGCTGGATGTGGCGCAACGAGGACCGCCGCGTGATCGGCACCCGCCGCGCGCGCATGGCCCTGGCCCTGAAAAACGACCTGAACCTGTACGCCTACCACCTGCCGCTGGACGCGCATCCCACGCTGGGCAACAACGCGCAGCTGGCGCGCGTGCTGGGCCTGACGCCCGCGCTGCGCGATGACGGCGCACCGCAAACCTGTGGCCCCGACAACCTGGTCTGGCTGGGCGTCGCCGAAGGTGTGGCGACGCTCGGCCAGTTGGGTGCGCGCGTGGCCGAGCGCCTGGGCCGCCAGCCGCTGGTGGTGGGCGATCCGGACCTGCCGCTGACGCGCGTGGCCTGGTGCACGGGCGGCGCGCAAGGCATGCTGGGCGACGCCGTGGACGCTGGCGCCAGCGCCTACATCACCGGCGAAGTCTCCGAATCCACGGTGCACCTGGCGCGCGAGACCGGCGTGGGCTTCATCGCCGCCGGCCACCACGCCACCGAACGCTATGGCGTGCAGGCGCTAGGGCAAGCGGTCGCGGAACGCTTCGGCATCAAGGTCGAATTCGTCGACATCGACAACCCGGCATAGCCGCCGCTACGCCCCGCCATCCGCCCCCGCAAGGGGGCGTTTTCGTTTCACGGCGGCGGCAACCGCACACGCCGCCAGCGTCCGAATCGGCCGGACTTGCCTAGGGGAAAACCAGAGGGCGCGATCAAGGCGGCGGCTGTGCGTCGCATCTGGTCAATCGCGGTTCTCTCCCTGTCAATTCCGGGCGCAGCCCACAGCCCTAGCATTCCATCCAATCGCCCGCGGCCGGGCCTTTTCCGGCTGGGCCTCCTACACACGGAGCCATGGAATGCTGACCCTCTACGACCACCCGCGCTCCGGCAACTGCTACAAGGTCCGCCTCTTTCTTGCGCTCATCGGCCGGGACTACCAAAGCGCATTCATCGACGTGCTGGCCCGCAAGAACCAGACGGCGGAGTTCGAGCAAATCAGCGCCTTCCAGCAGATCCCCGCGCTGACCGATGGCGACACCGCCATCTGGGACAGCCACGCCATCCTGCTGCACCTCGCGCACCACTATGCCCCCGAATGGCTCGCGCCGCCCGCGCGCATCGGCGCCATGCACGCCTGGATATCGGTATCCGCCAATGAAATCGCCAACAGCCTGCAGCCGCTGCGCTTGACGCGCGTGGTCAGCAACGCCGAAGCCGCGCACCACCTGGGCGTGAGCGAGGCGCTGCTCGACGTGCCCGGCATGCAAGCCCGCACGGACCGCGTGCTGCAACGCCTGGACAAGCGCCTTGCGGAAAACGCATGGCTGGCAGGCGGCGATGCGCCGAGCGTGGCCGACATTGCCTGCTACGGCTACCTGGCGCTGGCCGAGGAGGCCGCGATCGACATGGCCGCCTATCCCGCCATCGAGGCATGGCGCAAACGCATACAGCAGTTGCCGGGATACGTGCCGCCGGGCCCCTGAGCCCGCGCGCGACCACAAACACAAAAACTATTACTACAAGACAAGAGGGAACCACATGGACGCCATACAGGCCGCGCAGCCTATTACCCAATCACACAAGAAACCGAACCTGTTCCGGGTCGCCGTCGCGACCGTCATCGGCACCGCCGTGGAAGCGTTCGACTTCCTCGCCTACGGCACCGCCGCGGCGTTGGTATTCAACAAGATATTCTTCCCGCAATTCGATCCGGTAACCGGCACGCTGGCGGCCTTCGGCGCGTTCGCCAGCGGCATGCTGGCGCGGCCCATCGGCGGCATCCTGTTCGGCCATTTCGGCGACCGCATCGGCCGCAAGTCCATGCTGACGCTGAGCCTGCTGCTGATGGGCATATGCACCGTGCTCATCGGACTGCTGCCGACCTATGAACAGATCGGCATCTCGGCGGCGGTGCTGCTGGTGGTGCTGCGCATCGGCCAGGGGCTGTCGTTCGGCGGCGAGATGGGCGGCGCCATGCTGATGGCTGTCGAGCACGCGCCACCGAAGTGGAAGGCGTTCTTCGGCAGCCTGCCGCTGGTGGGCGCGCCCCTGGGCATCCTGCTGTCGGTGGGTTCCTTCGCGCTGGTGACGCGGCTGCCGGAAGCGGATTTCCTGTCCTGGGGCTGGCGCCTGCCGTTCCTGGCCAGCGCCGTGCTCATCGTCGTCGGCCTGTTCATCCGCCACGGCATCGACGAGTCGCCGGAGTTCGAACAGGTCAAGCGCGAAAAGGCGCTGGCCAGGCAGCCCCTGGAAGACAAGATGCCCCTGGGCGAGCTGCTGCGCAAGCACGGCAAGTCGCTGCTGCTCTGCATAGGCTGCAAGATCGCCGAGGTCACCCTGATCTACACCTTCCTGGTGTTCTCCGTGTCCTATGCCGTTTCGAAGCTGGGCTTCAGCCGGGCCGACGCGTTGCACGCCTTGCTCTACGGCGCCGGCCTGCTGATGTTCACCATTCCGCTGTTCGGCGTGCTGGCCGACCGCATCGGCGCGCGCCGCGTCTGTGGCTGGGGCGGCATGTTCCTGGGGCTCATGGCCATCCCGATCTTTCTCGCGGTGGGCAGCGGCTCGCTGATGGCATACAGCCTCGCCGTTTTCGTCGCCATGGCCTTCAACTACGCGATCATGATCGCGCCCCAATCCAGCCTCTACAGCGCCCAGTTCCCTGCGGAGCTGCGCTATTCCGGGCTGTCCATCGGGGTCCAGTTCTCGGCGGCCATCGGCGGCGGCCTGGCGCCGCTGATCTCGGCCACGCTGGTGCAGAAGTTCGACAGTATTCTTCCGGTCGGCGTCTACCTGGCGTTCCTCGGCATCGTCGCGGGCACCTCGGCGTTTCTCATGAAGCCCACGCCGCAGGACTTGCGGCGCGGCTGACACGCCGCAACCAGCCACGAGCAGGCGGCACGGACCTATGCGCCGTCGCCGCTTCTGGCCGTCTTGCGGTACAGGGCGGGGGACATGCCGAAGCGTTCATGAAAACGGCGGATGAAATGGCTGGCATGCTGAAAGCCGCAAGACGCCGCAATCTCCTTGACCTCGACGTGCGCGCGCCGCGGATCCTCCAGCGCTTCCCTGGCCAGCTGCAGGCGGCGTTCGCGCACGTAGCTGGTGTATTGCAACGAGCGCATCTTGAACAGCCGGTGCACCCAGCGCGTAGTGACGCGCAGCACATCCGCCACCGCCTGCACCGACAACTCCGGATCGGTGATGTGGGCATCGATGTAGCTGGCCAGCACTTGCCAATTGTCGGCGGGCGCGCGCGCATCGCCCGGTATCTTCTCCAAGGCCTGGCTGGTATAGATCGAAGCCAGCAGCGCAAGCAGCGCCTGCTCCGCAAAAAGCGACGAGGTGGGATTGGATTCCGCCTTGTCGAAGAACACGTGATGCAGGCAGCGATGCGCGGTCTGCACCATCGGCAAGGCGGCCACGCCGCGCTGCGCCGTGAACTGCGACATCGCCAGGCTGTGCGCGCCCAGCAGGCGCGACAGCGGCCCCTTGACCACCACGATGCGCGAGTCGGTGTACATGCGGATTTCGGAAGGCAGCGCGGTGGTGCGGAAGATGATGTCGCCGGGTTCCAGCGGCAGCGTGGCCTCGTTCTGCACGATGACGCCGTGCCCCGCGATCACGAAGCTCGCCAGGAACTCCGCATGCGCCAGGTCGGCCGCGTGCTCCGCGCGGTGGTGCACGCTGATCGGCGTGGATTCCAGGCTCACCACCAGCCCGCCTGCCCGCAACCGACAGGCCTGCAATTGCAGCCTGGGCTGTTCGGTCAAGGCCCGGAACTCCCCTGGCAGGACCAGCTTGTCCAGCTCTCGCTCGTAGCCCGCGATCTCCTGCGCATAGAAAGGGCGGAACTGCGGCGCGAAATTGAGATCCGCCTCGGAACAGGCGGGCCGGGCGGATGGATTCACTGTCTGGCTGGCGCGTGGCATGCTGGGAACACTCTGTCGGGCTGGCCAACACTGGCCGAAAAGCGCCTGCCTTCCTGTCGCATTGAGTCAACCCTCGTTCGTGATCGGTCAATCGCTGGCGGCAGCGGCGGGCGTGTAATTGAGCCATTATCCCAAGGAGACCCCATGCTGGAAAAACAAGCCCATGCCGACGCCTTCTTTGCGCGCTCCGCGAACAAGCTCGACTTCGGGAACTGGAGCGAGAAGGAAAAGGTGGCCCTGAGCTGCCGCATTCTCGCCAGCGAAGGCCATTCGGAAACCCTGGCGGGCCAGATCACCGTGCGCCAGGAAGACGGCACGTTCCTGACCACGCCCATGGCCCAGGCCTTCGACGAAATCGTCCCGGCCTCGGTCATCCGCATCAACGACAACATGGAAGTACTCGACGGCCCGGGCACGCCCAACCCCGCCGTACGCTTCCACTTCTGGGTCTACCGTCAGCGTCCCGACGTGCAATGCATCATCCACACGCACCCGCCGTATGTGTCGACGCTGTCCATGACGGGCCAGCCGCTGGTCGTCGCGCACATGGACGCAACGCCCTTCCATAACGACTGCGCCCACCTGAAGGAATGGCCCGGCCTGCCCATCGCCGACCAGGAAGGCGAGATCATTTCAGCGGCGCTGGGCGACAAGCGCTGCATCCTGCTGGCCAACCACGGCTTTCTGGCCGCTGGCTCCTGCGTCGAGGAGGCGCTGTACCTGTCGGTGCTGATCGAACGCGCGGCCCGCAATCAGCTGCAGGCCGCGGCCGCATACGGCGAAGTCAAACCGGTGAATGACGCGCTGGCGGCCGAATCGCACGACTTCCTGTTGAAGCCCAGCATCGTGCGCGCGAGCTTCGCCATGTTTGCGCGGCGGGTCGAACGGCAAATGGCTGCGGAATAGGGCTATCGGGGGAGAGAACAAGCGGCGGATCGTTCAGCGGGGGCCGGCATGCGCCGGCGGGAACGTCCGCCTGCCGCGGCCCGCGATCCGCTGCTGCGCGGATCCCGGACCTGCGGCAGTGTCGGATCAGGGCTTCTTGAGCAGATCGCGGATTTCGCGCAGCAGCGCCACATCTTCGGGCGTCGCGGCCGGTGCGGCCGGCGCTTCCTCGGCCTTGGCGCGGGCCTTGTAGATGGCCTTGACCATCCAGAAGATCACGAAGGCCAGCAACACGAAGTTGATGATGATCGTGACGAAGTTGCCCCACGCGAAAACGTTGGCGCCAGCCTTGGTAAGGTCGGCGTAGGTCATGGGGCCGTTGTAGCCGGCCGGCATCGACAGAACCAGGAACTTGTTCGAAAAATCGACCGAGCCGCCGAGTATGAAGTTGACCAGCGGCATGACGATGTCTTTGACCAGCGAGTCGACGATCTTGCCGAACGCCGCGCCGATGATGACACCGACTGCCAGGTCCACTGCGTTGCCTTTGACAGCGAAATCTCGGAATTCTTTGACGAAACCAGTCGCTTTGCTCATAAAAGCACTCCCTTCGTGATACGCCCGTGAGTGGGCTGGCGCTATAATACGCGGTTGCTATGTTGTTACAAATTCCCGCGAAGCCGATGCCGCAGAAGTGATGCTACTCGTAGAGCGGGCGCATCAACAAGGATAGGAAGATGAGTCAGGATACGCTGGTGCACGATGATGACGGTGCGGTTGATCCCAACCTGCCACCTGATCCTTCGCGACGTTTCTGGGTTACCACCGCCTGTGCTGTGGGTGGCGTAGCAGGTGTCGCAACGGCAGTGCCGCTTGTGAGCACGTTTTCTCCCTCCGAAAAAGCCCGCGCGGCCGGAGCTCCCGTAGAAGTGGATATTGGCGACATTCCCGTCGGCACCATGAAGACGGTTGAATGGCGCGGAAAGCCGGTCTGGATCATCCACCGGTCTCCTGAACAACTCGCCGGTCTGAAGACCCAGGACGCCTTGCTGGCCGATCCTGACTCCAAACGCCCCGGCTTCACGCCCAAATACGCCGAAAACGAAGGCCGTTCGCGCAAGCCCGAGCTCTTCGTCTGCGTCGGCATCTGTACCCATCTGGGCTGCTCGCCTACCTCGCACTTCGAAACAGGCGGCGGCGGTGGCTTGGGCGCCGACTGGCAAGGCGGTTTCCTCTGTCCTTGCCACGGCTCCACGTTCGATCTGGCTGGCCGTGTCTACAAGAACAAGCCCGCGCCCGACAACCTCGAAGTCCCGCCGTACCAATATCTCACCGACACCCGCATCATCGTGGGCGTCGATGAAGACAACAAGGCCTGACGCTCGCGTCGCGCTTTTTTCCCGAATTACGTAAGTAAAACAAATACGCCACGTATTAGAGAAGGAGCCGTTACATGGCTGGCGAGAAAACCGTCGAGACGACAGGCCTGTTGGGCTGGCTGGACCGGCGCTTCCCGGTGACCTCCACCTGGAAAGCCCATCTGTCCGAGTACTACGCACCGAAGAATTTCAACTTCTGGTACTTCTTTGGCTCACTGGCCCTGCTGGTGCTGGTGCTGCAGATCGTGACCGGCATCTTCCTGGTCATGCACTACAAGCCGGACGCCGAACGCGCGTTCCAGTCCGTCGAATACATCATGCGCGAAGTCCCTTGGGGCTGGCTGGTGCGCTACATGCACTCCACCGGCGCGTCGATGTTCTTCGTCGTCGTGTACCTGCACATGCTGCGCGGGCTGCTTTACGGTTCCTACCGCAAGCCGCGCGAACTGGTATGGATCTTCGGCGTCGCGATCTTCCTCTGTCTGATGGCGGAAGCCTTCTTCGGCTATCTGCTGCCCTGGGGCCAGATGTCCTATTGGGGCGCGCAGGTGATCGTGAACCTGTTCGCGGCCATTCCCTTCATCGGTCCTGAGCTGTCCATCTGGATCCGCGGCGACTATGTCGTGTCGGACGCCACGCTGAACCGCTTCTTCGCCTTCCACGTCATCGCCATCCCGCTGGTGCTGGTGGGCCTGGTCGCGGCCCACCTGGTGGCGCTGCACGAAGTCGGCTCGAACAACCCGGACGGCATCGAGATCAAGCAAGGCCCGAAGGACAAGTACGGCCGCCCGAAGGACGGCATCCCGTTCCACCCGTTCTACTCCGTGCATGACCTGATGGGCGTGGCCGGCTTCCTGCTGGTGTTCGCGTTCATCGTGTTCTTCGCGCCGGAAATGGGCGGCTACTTCCTCGAGTTCAACAACTTCATCCCTGCCGACTCGCTGAAGACGCCTCCGCACATCGCCCCGGTCTGGTACTTCACGCCGTTCTACTCGATGTTGCGCGCCACCACCGACGAGTTCACCTGGGTGCTGGCGGGCGCTTCCGTGCTGGGCGCCATCGCGCTGCTCGTCAAGAGCAACCTGAAGGGCTTCATGCGCATCGCCGTCCCTGGCATCCTGATCGTCGTGGCCGTGCTGCTGCGCGTGATCGACGCCAAGTTCTGGGGCGTGGTCGCCATGGGCGGCACGGTCGTCATCCTGTTCTTCCTGCCGTGGCTGGACCATTCCCCGGTCAAGTCGATCCGCTACCGCCCGACCTGGCACAAATGGATCTACGGCATCTTCATGGTCAACTTCCTGGTGCTCGGCTACATCGGTACGCAGCCGCCCAGTCCGCCGTTGAACATCACGTCGCAAATCGGCACGCTGCTGTACCTGGCATTCTTCTTCCTGATGCCGGTCTGGAGCCGCCTGGGCACTTTCAAGCAAGTGCCCGAGCGCGTCACGTTCCACGCCCACTGAGCCCACCAGATAACGGATTAACCATGATCAAGAAGCTGATTGGTGCCGTGGCCTTGATGCTCACGTGTACCGTTACCCTCGCCGCCGGCGGCGGCTACCCGCTGGACAAGGCCCCGTACCGCGTCAACGACATGTCGTCGCTGCAGAACGGAGCCAAGCTGTTCGTCAACTACTGCCTGAACTGCCATAGCGCGTCCTCGATGCGCTACAACAAGCTCAAGGACATCGGGCTGACCGACCAGCAGATCAAGGAAAGCCTGCTGTTCACCGGCGAAAAGGTCGGCGACATGATGAACGTCGCCATGACCCCGAAGGATGCCAAGCAGTGGTTCGGCACGACGCCCCCGGACTTGTCCGTGATCGCGCGCGCCAAATCCGTGAACGCCGGCCCCTCGGGCGCCGACTACATCTACACCTACCTGCGCACCTTCTACCGCGACACGTCGCGCGCCACGGGCTGGAACAACCTGGTCTTCCCGGCCGTGGGCATGCCCCACGCCCTCTGGGAAGTGCAGGGTCCGCGCGAGCTCACGACCGTCGCCATGCACGAGGTCGAAAGCAAGGGTGACGCCCCCAAAACCTGGGAACGCGTCACCACGGTGTACGATGCACAGGGTTTTTCCACGGTCAAGGCCGAACCGGTAGCCAACTACCACGGCCATGCCACCTTCGATGCCAAATTTAAGGCCGCCAACCCGGCCCAAGTCGCAACATACGACAACGACGTCGCCGACCTGACCGCGTTCATGTCCTGGATGGCCGAACCCGTCCAGACATTCCGCGTCCGTCTCGGCGTCGGTGTCATGTTGTTCCTGCTGCTGTTCTTCCTGGTTACCTGGCGCCTCAATGCCTCGTACTGGAAACACGTGCGCTAACCGCAACGCCCCGCCAGGTTTTATCCGTCCCCGATTGCAATTAGGGACGGAATTGGCGGATAGGGCTGTACGCCTATCCCGCCTGGCAATTGGGGCCAGCGCCTGCTAGATTAAGGCGCTGGCCTTTCGTTTTTCAATAAAGGACTTACCGCCATGATGGTGCTCTATTCCGGAACCACGTGTCCGTTTTCGCAACGCTGCCGCTTCGTGTTGTTCGAGAAAGGCATGGATTTCGAGATCCGCGACATCGACCTGTACAACAAGCCCGAAGACATCTCGGTGATGAACCCGTACGGTCAAGTGCCCATTCTGGTCGAACGCGACCTGGTCCTGTACGAGTCGAACATCATCAACGAGTACATCGACGAGCGCTTCCCGCATCCGCAGCTGATGCCCGCCGACCCGGTCATGCGCGCCCGCACCCGCCTGTTCCTCTACAACTTCGAGAAGGAACTGTTCGTTCACGTCTCGACGCTGGAAGACCGCAGCGCCAAGCCCGACGAAAAGAAGCTGGCCAACGCCCGCCAGAACATCCGCGACCGCCTGGCCCAGCTGGCCCCCATGCTGCTGAAGAACAAGTACATGCTGGGCGAGGAATTCTCCATGCTCGACGTGGCCGTGGCTCCGCTGCTGTGGCGCCTGGACCACTACGGCATCGAACTGCCCAAGAACGCGGCGCCGCTGCAAAAGTACGCCGAACGCATCTTCTCGCGTCCGGCCTACATCGAAGCGCTGACGCCTTCGGAAAAAGTGATGCGTCGCTAAGGCTGTTGCGTGATGGGTGAAACTTCGACCAAACCGTACCTGATCCGCGCGCTGCACGAATGGTGCACCGATAACGGCTACACGCCCTACATCACCGTGCAGGTCGACGAGCACACCATGGTGCCCGTCGCCCATGTGCGCGACGGCCAGATCACGCTGAACGTAGGCACGCTGGCCACCAACCGCCTGACGCTGGGCAACGAATTCATCGAATTCCAGGCCCGCTTCAGCGGCGTGACCGAAAACGTCTACGTTCCCGTGGGCGCCGTCAGCGCCATCTACGCGCGCGAAACCGGCGCCGGCATGGGCTTCGAAGTGCAGCCCTACGAACCGCCGGAAGCAGGCGCCCAGGGTGCGACGGTCCCCGCCGCGCCCGAAGGCTCCGACGCCGACGCCGCCCCCGGCGACGACGGCGGAGACGACGACGAACCCAAGCGTCCGCGCCTGACCATCGTCAAATAAGGCCTCCACGCAAGGTCTGCATTTTTTTCATTACAATGCAGCCCTTCGCGTGCGCCTGGCACGCAGCGCCGGTGTAGCTCAGTTGGTAGAGCAGCTCACTTGTAATGAGAAGGTCGAGGGTTCGATTCCTTTCACCGGCACCAGATTCCAGATGCAGATCCGTCCAGAGACGATCTGAAAAACCCGCACCGGCTATGACGGCGCGGGTTTTTTATTGCCCGAATCCGGCCCTGAACGCCCGGCTCTGAACCCGCTCATGGCACTTGGTCCTATTAACGCGCCGCCGGACTCTGCAACCAGGCCTTTACGCGAAATCGCTGACTACAATCGCGCCAAGTTCCGCCCAGAAGGCACGGTTCCATGCATATCAATCATCTCCCCGGCGTGCGGCAAAAGCGCCTCTGGCAAAAGCGGTGGCCCAGGGAAGTCCTGTTCAACGGCCCGCCCATCCTCGTTGCCGGAACCGCCGCAGTGAAGAGCTGGCGCGAACCGCTCTTGGAATCATGGATGTTCGGCCTGACGGCGGCTACTGGCGTCTGGCTGATTCTGGCTGCGCTGGTTCGCGTGGCTGTGGCACGCGCCGAAGACGACATGGACGGGCCGGACGTCGTCCACGAAGGTCTGGGTGCAGCGGTTTCCACAATGCACACCATGCTTGCCGAATGGTGCAACAAGCGCAAGTGCGGAGCCGACCTGCGCACCACCTTCCACCGTGTCGTTCCTCCCGTTCATGAACCGCGGGAAATCGAGCAGATCATCAACTACGCGGGCGCAGGCGGCGAGGGCGCAGGGCGGACCTTTCCCGTGCACACCGGCATCGCGGGCAGGGCCGTCCGCAGCAAAACACCGCTGGTCATGTCCAGCCAGCACCGAACGGAAGATCAACTCCGTGCGGAGCTGGTGCTTGAATGGGGTTATACGGCGACCCAAGCCCGCCGGCTTGGGCCGGGGCGCTATTCGGCAATGGCGGTGCCTGTCCTGGACCGTTCAGGCCAGCATCCCGTAGGCGTGATTTATATGGACTCGAGCGACCGTGCGCTTTTCGAACGCAACGATGTCGCGGAGATCGTAGGCGCCGGCGCCAAAGCCATCAGCGACTTCGTCACCAAAAGGTATTGATATGACCACTGCCGCCAGCAAGAAACCTGAAGCCTTCTTCAAGGGATCCCGACTCATTTCCAGGCCGGGCGCGGTAATCCAGGTTCGGGAACTGATACTCACGGACTACGGGTTGCGCGCCATTACAAGTGGCAGCACGGGTATCCGGCAAGGAGCCATTGAAGACGCTGGCCCGCCGTCGGCGCTGAAGGGAATGGTTCCCGCCTGACCCCGTTGGTACTGCCCCACCCGGACTGCGTTTTGGTACGGCAAATGCCCGCTGCATGCGCCCGCGCGTTGGTAAGACAGGCAAATATTCGCCGCGTCGACCTCCCGCGCCCACCCCGTTTTGCATTCTTCCGTTTTTTTGTGCATAATTCGCCCCCTCTACCTGTTCCCCGATAGCTCAGTCGGTAGAGCGACGGACTGTTAATCCGCAGGTCGCTGGTTCGAGCCCAGCTCGGGGAGCCAAAGAATGCAGTACTGAAGGGCCCGCAACTTGTTTGCGGGCCTTTTGCATTTGAAAGCGGCTATCCAGCCCATTTGCCGGGCGGCGCGCGGCGTACGATGATGCGCATTCCATCATCACGGTTTTCCACGTCTCCATGCGTTCCGCGCGATCCCTGCCCGCCCTGGTTTCCCTGCGCGCTTTCGAAGCCGCCGCGCGGCGCATGAGCTTTTCGCTGGCCGCGCAGGAACTCTTCGTGACGCAAAGCGCCGTCAGCCACCATATCCAGCGCCTGGAAGCCGAGTTGGGGGTGGCGTTGTTCGAACGGCGTACGCGCGCCGTGGCGTTGACTGCGGCAGGACAGGCCTACTACGAACGCGTGCACGCGGCTTTCGAACTGCTGCGCCAGGGCACCGACGAACTCCGCGCGCCCGCAACGCCGCGCCAGACGCTGCGCGTCGGATTGCTGGCGTCTTTCGCCACGCGCTGGCTGGCGCCGCGCCTGGCGGTGTTTGGCGCGGCCCATCCGGACGTCGATCTGCAATTGCAGCCCGACATCGGTTTGGCTGACGTGGCGGGCGGAGAGGTCGACGTCGCCATCCGCTACGGCCGCGGCGTGTGGCCTGGCGTGCGCTCCCGGCTGATCATGGCGGAGCGGCTGTCGGTCGTCTGCGCGCCCGCGCTGATCGCGGGCAGGAAGCGCCCGCGCACGCCACAAGACCTGCTGCGCTTTCCGCTGCTGGCCTCGCATGCGCGCCATCCCTTCGAATGGGACGCGTGGGCGCGGCATCATGGCGTGGACCTGGGCGGCGTGCAACCCGTGCGCCTGCATGACTACAACATCGTCGTGGAGGCTGCGCTGGCCGGCCAAGGCATGGCGATGGGCCGCCACCGCCTGATCAGCGCCCAGCTCGCCAGCGGGGCGCTGGTGCATGCTCTGCCGGGTACTACGCTGGAGGCGCCGCGCATCGGCTGGTGGTTCGTGACGCCGCGCGGCGCGCTGGGCGAGGCCGCGCAACGCTTCCTTGATTGGCTGTTGCAGGAAGCGCAGGCGCAGGGCGATACGCATTAGTTTTGCTCATGTGTACTGCGCAAAAATTGATTGGTCAGGGTCGGCAGCGGCCGATAGCATGAGGCTTGCCCTTCTTTTCCCATTCAGGAGTCCCTCATGACCCGTTCTATCTCCGGCCGCGTAGCCGAACTTGGCCTGACCCTCGAAGCCGCTTCCGCGCCCGCCGCCAACTACGTGCCTTTCGTGCAGGAAGGCAACCTGCTGTATATCTCCGGCCAGATTTCCCGCAAGGACGGCAAGGCAGCCTATCTGGGACGCCTGGGCGACCAGATTTCGGATGCCGACGGCGTAGAGGCGGCGCGCTTGTCCGCGTTGGGCCTGCTGTCGCAGATCGCGGCCGCCACCGGCGACAAGCTGGACCGCGTGGCCCGCGTCGTGCGCCTGGGCGTGTTCGTGGCCAGCACGCCCGACTTCAACCGCCAAAGCGCCATCGCCAACGGCGCCTCGGACCTGATGGTCGAGGTCTTCGGCGATGCCGGCCGTCACGCGCGCAGCGCCGTCGGCGTGGCGTCCCTGCCGCAGGGCGTGGCAGTCGAAGTCGAAGCGGTCATCGCGCTCACGCAAGCCTGATCCCTGCCGGAGCCGCCATGTCCGCCCCCTTGACCCCCAGCGTCGTGGAAGCGTTGCGCGCCCAGACTCCCGGCGCCCACACCACGGTCCATTTCAATCACGCCGGCGCGTCGCTGCCCTCGGCGGCGACGCTGCAGGCCATCCACGCGCACCTGCAACGCGAAGCCACTCAAGGGCCGATGGAAGCCGGCGTGAGGTCCCGCGAGCTGATTGAGAACGCTCGCACGCTGGCGGCCCGGCTGCTTAACGCGGACCCAAGCGAAATCGCGCTGACGGGCGGCAACTCGCCCGGCTGGGGCGCGGCTTTTGCGGCGCTGGAACCGTGGCGCCCCGGCGATCGCATTCTGGTGGGCCGCCACGAATGGGGCGGCAACCTGGCCGCCATGCGGCTCAGGGCGCAGCGCGCCGGCGCCACGCTGGAAGTCATCCCTTCGGACGATAGCGGCTGCACCGACGCGCAAGCGCTGGAGGCCATGCTGGACGAACGAGTGCGCCTGATCGCGCTGACCTGGCTGCCGGCCAACGGCGGCCTGATCAATCCCGCCGCCGCCATCGGCAACGTGGCGCGCCGCCATCGCATCCCGTACTTCGTGGATGCGGCGCAGGCGGTCGGCCAGTTGCCCGTGGACGTGGCGCAGATCGGCTGCGACGTGCTGAGCGGGGCAGGGCGCAAGGCGCTGCGCGGCCCGCGCGGCACCGGCCTGCTGTACGTGCGGCGCGGCTTCCTGGACCGGCTCACGCCGGCCTTCGTCGACACCCATTCCGCTCCCCTGGGCGCGGACGGCGAGCCCGTGCTGCGCCAGGACGCCGCTCGCCTGGAATCGGCGGAGGCTTCACTGGCGCTGCGCTGCGGTCTGGCCAATGCCTTGCAGGAGGCGCTGGACATCGGTCTGCCGGCCATCCGCGCGCGCATTGACGCCACAGCCCGGGCCCTGCGGACGGAACTGGCAGCCATCCCCGGCATCACCGTGCTGGACCAGGGCCACGAACGCTCTGGCCTGGTGTCCTTCAACCTGGCCGGCCAGGACGCGGTATCGGTGCAGCGCGCCATGGCGGCGCAGGGCATCACCATCGGCAGCAACGGCGTGCCCTATACCCCGCTGGACATGGAGGCTCGCGGCCTGACGCAGATTGCGCGGGCATCGGTCAGCTATCTGACCAACGACGAAGAAATCGACCGCCTGCTGGAAGGGCTGCGCGCCCTGGCCCGCTAGGGCCTGTTCACCCCAAGCAGCCTTGCACAGGGCTCCAGGCGGCGCTCAAGCCGCCGCGCGCCGCGCGAAGGGCGTCCACTTCGTGAAGACCAGCAAGTTGCCCAACATCACCAGCGCCAGGCCCAGCAGGGCCGGCGCTGTCCACTGATAGCCTTCGGCAAACGTGGACACGCTCAGGGCCACGACCGGGAACAGCACCGTGCAGTAGGCGGCGCGAGCCGGCCCCATGCGCCCCACCAGCGTCAGATAGGCCGTGAACCCGACCACGGATCCGAGAATGGCCAGGTAGAGCAGAGCGCCCACGTACGAGGCGGAACTATCGAACTCGAACGGCAGGCCCGCCGCCACGCAACCCGCCAGCAGGATGGCCGCGCCATAGAGCATGCTGTAGGCATTGCCGGTCAAGGGCCGGATGCCGGCGCGCTGCTGCAACGACGACAGCATGTTGCCGGTGGAAAAACAGAACGTGCCCAACAAGGCGAAGCCCAGGCCCAGCAAGGTTTCGTGGCTGGCCTGCTGCCCGGCCAGTTCCGGCCAGAACAGCAGCACCAGACCCGAGAAACCCAAGGCGCCGGCCGCCATCACGCGCGGCGCGACGCGGGTGCCAAACCACAGGCGGGCATTCAGCGCGTTCCACAGCGTGGCCGCCGAAAACACCACCGACACCAGGCCGCTGGGGATCCATTGGGTTGCCGTATAGAAGCACAGGAAGTTCAGGCAGAACAGGCACAGGCCCTGGCCCACGCACAGCCAGTGGCCGCGCCGGTCCATTTTTTGCAGCTTGCGGGTCAGAGCCAGGGCCGCGAACAGGATCAGGCCCGCCAGCGCAAACCGATAGAAGATCGAGACGGGTATGGCCACCACGCCCAGCTGCAGCTTGATGGCGATCCAGGTAGTGCCCCAGATGACGACAGTGAGGAAATACAGGAAAAGATTCACGATGCGGTGCCGAAACAGGGAACGGCGGTCCGGAAAACCGCCCAGGAATCCAGTTTGCGCCCGCCCGGCCAGCGAGGATTGCCGGTTCTTGCGGTTTTCTTCTTCGCGCGCACGCGGCGCGCGCGGGATCGCAGTAGCATTCCACTCATATGCCTACCGTCGCTTCGGCTCCAGCCGATTTCTCCGTCTTCCGCACCCTGGCGAGCTCCACCGCGACGCTGGGGCGGGCCGCTGCGCTGGGCGAGGGCATCGCCATCTCGCAATGGTCGCGCAGCGCGCACGAGACCATGGGCTACGACAACCCCGGCCATCACACCCTGTCGCTCTATCTGCACGGCGGCGACAAGTCGTTCCGCCTGGGCCAGGACCGGCTGCACGGCGGCGCCGGCAAATTCTGCGTGCTGCCCTCGGAGCACTACTCGCGCTGGAGCATGAACGACTCCGTGCACTTCCTGCATCTCTACATCGCGCCGGAACGCCTGGCCCGCGAAGCCGTCATGCGGCTGGACTGCGAGCCTCGCACGCTGGAACTGCGCGACCGCACGTACATCCACGACGACTCGCTGATCGACGTATGCCGGCAACTGCTGGAGACCGACTGGAACCAGCCCGCCGACCGGCTGGCGGCCAGCAGCGCGGCCGAGACCGTGCTGCACCATCTGCTGAACCAAGGCGTGGCGCGCAAGCCTGCGGCAACGCTGCGCGGCGGCCTGGCGCCCGTGGTGCGCCGGCGCATCATGGACTACGTCGACGCGCATCTGGCCGAACCGTTGACGCTGGACGAGCTGGCGGGCGTGGCGGCGCTCTCCACCTACCACTTCGCCCGCATGTTCCACACCTCTTTCGGCGAACCACCGCACGCCTGGGTACGGACACGGCGGCTGGCGCACGCACGCAAGCTGCTGGCGGCCGGCAAGGGCGATCTGGCCGGCATTGCCCAAGCCAGCGGCTTCGGCAACGCCAGCCATCTGGCGCGGGTCTTCCGCGACGCCGTCGGCGTCACGCCGGGACAATACCGCAGCGCGCGCACCAGGCACTGAGCAGCGCTGCGGCCCCGTTTCGCGGCCCGCCCGGTCTACAATGGCCCACCGCCCCCAGGGCCTGACCGTACCGCCGCCCGACGCGATGCCGTCTACGACCTCTCGCGATTCCTCCCCCACGGCTGCCCCCCTCGGCGCCGGCCCCGTGCGCGCGCACTGGCTGGCAGAATTGATCCGCCTGCGTGAAGCGCATTGGGGGCCGCTGGAAGACGCAGACACGGTGCGCCGCGTGCGCCAGCAGGACGGCGATCTGCCGTCACGCATCCTGGCCCGCGCCGAGTTGCTGGCACAACGCGAGAACCTCGTCTCCCTGGTCGAAACATGGCGCCGCAGCGCGCTCGCCATCCTGGCCTTGCTATTCCTGCTGGCCGCGCTTTCCGGCGCGGGCGCGGCGCTGGGCGCGTTGGGCGACGGCTCCCGCGCAGTCAACGTGCTGTGGGCACTGGGCGCCTTGCTGGGCCTGCATGCGCTCACCTTCCTGCTCTGGCTGGCCAGTTTCCTGCTGCGGGCGTCCTCCGTCACGGGACTGGGACGGGTCTGGCTGTGGGCCACCCGCAAGCTGGCGCGCGGCCCCGACAGCGCGCTGGTGCCGCAGGCCTTCCTCAACCTGCTGGCCCGCGCCGGCGCCTTGCGCTGGCTGTTCGGCAGCATCAGCCATCTGCTGTGGCTGACTGCCTTGTGCGCGGCGTTGGCGGTGCTGCTGGCCGTGCTGTCCACCGCCAGCTACCGCTTCATCTGGGCCACCACCTTGCTGGCGCCCGACACCTTCGTGCGCCTGACGCAGGCTCTGGGCTGGCTGCCGGCCCAACTGGGCTTTCCGATGCCAGACGCTGCCATGATCCGCGCCAGCGACGGCGCCCAGGCCCTGCCCGCCGAAGCGCAGGTGCAGTGGTCGCTCTGGCTGATCGGCGTGCTGGTGGTCTACGGCATCCTGCCCCGTCTGCTGGCCGGCGCGCTGTGCGTGGCGGGTTCGCTGCGCGCCTTGCGCGGCCTGCGCATCGATCCCGCGCTGCCCGGCTTCTCCGCTCTGCGCGACCGCCTGGAACCGCCCGCCCTGTCCACCGGCATAGACCGCCCGGTCGATCCCTTGCACGAACCCCGGGTCGGCGCGCCGCCACTCGCGGGCCTGGGCGGCCAGCCCGTGCTGCTGGGACTGGAACTGCCGGCGGACCTGGCCTGGCCGCCCGCGGACATGCCCGCGGGCATCCAGCAGGCCGGCAATCTGGACAACCGCGAAGAACGCAACCGCGTGCTGGACGCATTGGCCGGCAAGGCCGCCAAGCGTCTGCTGATCGCCTGCGACGCGCGCCAGACTCCCGACCGCGGCACGCTGTCGCTGATCGCCGAACTGGCCGCGCATGCGGAACAGACGCGCATCTGGCTGATCACGCCGCATGCGGACACCGTTGCCCCCGCCACCCGCGCGCCGCTATGGCGCGAACGCCTGCTTGCCCTCGGCCTGCCTGCCGACGCGGTGCTGCAAGCGCCCATTGCCCCGCTCTCGTGGCTGGAGTCCGGCCATGGCTGAAGACATCATCAGGATCGCGCTGGTCGGCCACACCAACACCGGCAAGACCTCGCTGCTGCGCACGCTGACGCGTGACACCCGCTTCGGCGAAGTCGCCGACAGCCCCGGCACCACCCGCCACGTCGAAGGCGCGCGCCTGCGGCTGGAAGGACGGGCCGTGCTGGAATGGTTCGACACGCCAGGCATGGAAGACAGCATCTCGCTGCTGGAGTACCTGGAAAAGCTGGACAGCCCGCAAGAGCGCCTGGACGGCCCCGCGCGCATCCGCCGCTTTCTCGACACGCCCGCCGCGCATGGCCGCTATGAGCAGGAGGCGCGCGTGCTGGCCAAGATGCTGGACTGCGACGCCGCGCTGTACGTCATCGACGCGCGCGATCCGGTGCTGGGTAAGCACCGCGACGAACTCGCCATCCTGGCCGCTTGTGGCCGGCCCCTGCTGCCGGTGCTGAACTTCGTCAACGCACCCGCGCACCGCGCCGATGAATGGCGCGCCGCCATGGCGCGGCTGGGGCTGCATGCCGTGGTGGAGTTCGACACCGTCGCGCCGCCGCTGGATGGCGAGCAGCAACTCTACGCCAAGCTCGGCGTGCTGCTGGACCGCCACGCCGCCGCGCTGGCCCGACTGTCCGCCAGCTTGGCCGAGCAGCGTCGGACGCGTCGCGGCTCGGCCTACGAACTGCTGGCCGACCTGTTGGTGGACGTAGCCGCCTTGCACGTCGCCAGCGCCAGCGACGAAGCGGCTCTCACGGCCGCCTCAAGCAAACTGCGCGACCAGGTGCGCCAACGCGAACAGACCTGCGTCAACGCCTTGCTGGCGCTCTACAACTTCCGCGCAGCCGATTTCACCGACGACGCGCTGCCGCTGCAGGGCGAGCGCTGGGGCATGGACCTGTTCCATCCCCAGGCGCTAAAGGACATGGGCGTGCAGGTAGGCATGGGCGCCGCCGCGGGCGCCATGGCCGGCGCGGCGGTGGACCTGTTCAGCGCGGGCTTGAGCCTGGGCACCGGCATGCTGATCGGCGCCGCCGCGGGCGGCCTGTGGCAAGGCGTGGAAAAGCTGGGCAAGCGCGTGGCCGGCAAGCTGCGCGGCTGGCGCGAGATCAGCGTCGACGACGCGGTGCTGCGGCTTTTGGCCTTGCGCCAGCGGCAACTGATCGAAGCGCTTGAGCGCCGCGGCCACGCCGCGCGCGAGCCATTGAGGCTAGATCATCCGGAGGATGACGCCTGGCGCAAGGGACCCTTGCCCGAGGCGCTGAAGGAAGCCCGCAGCCGGCCCGAATGGTCGGCCCTGGGCGCGCCCTACGAAGACAGCGACCGCCGCAAGCGCGTGGTACGCGAATTGGCGAAAACCCTTGCCGACGCGCCGCCTCCCGGCGCTTGAACGCAGAACCCCACGCCTGCGCCGCACGCACCATTCCACGCTGCCGGCAAGCAAGTACTAACCCCAATCCAAACCGATTGACGCTTAAACGAATGGATCTATAACATTCGTTCTGCATCGGCGCGGGTCCGTCCCCGTCATGATAATCACAAGGGGTTGGGTCTATCGTGAAGTCGAAGTCCTGCGCAGTGATTCCCGGCAGCGCCAACACAGGCGGCCCGCGCGCGGTTCGCGCTGCGTATCGCCAGACCCCAATCCGTCTTTCGTCGTAAGCAGCAACGCCATGCCCCGGTTCCCCATGGGGCCGGGGCCCTGTCACTTCTGTCGCGCTATCCGCGCACCACACGGAGCATGAGGGCTATGCGTACTTTTCCCCACCTGAAGCAAGCTGCGCTCGCGGCTGCCGTCGCCGCCTCTCTGGCATTCAGCGCCGGCGCGGCCGCCAAGACCTTACACTGGTCCTACCAAGGCGATGCGACGTCCATGGATCCGATGGCCCTGAACGAAACGTTCACGCTGGGCTTCCAGGGCAACATCTACGAAACGCTGGCCGGCTACGACGGCAACCTGAAGCTGACGCCGCTGCTGGCGGAAAGCTGGGAAAACCCCGAACCCAACAAATGGGTGTTCAAACTGCGCAAGGGCGTGAAGTTCCATGATGGCTCGCCGTTCACGGCCGACGACGTCATCTTCTCCTGGAAGCGCAGCCTGACCCCGGGCTCCGATATGAAGGGCTATGGCGCCAAGGCGTCCGACATCAAGAAGGTGGACGACTACACCATCGAAGTCATCACGCCCACGCCCAACCCCATCCTGCCGCGCGAATGGGTGTTCCTGTACATCATGAGCAAGTCGTGGTCGGAAAAGAACAAGACCACCGAAGCCACCAACGTCAAGGGCGACAACCAGGGCAACTACGCCAACCTGAACGCCAACGGCACCGGCCCCTTCATGCTGACCTCGCGCCAGCCCGACGTGAAGACCGTGCTCAAGCGCTACGACGGCTACTGGAACAAGAACATCAAGACCAACGTCGACGAGGTCATCTTCCAGCCGATCACGCAGGAAGCGACACGCGTGGCCGCGCTGATCTCCGGCGAAATGGACTTGGTGCAGCCGGTGCCCGTGCAGGACTGGAAGCGGCTCGAAGACGCCAAGGGCGTCAAGCCGCTGACCGCGCCCGAAGCGCGCGCCATCTTCATCGGCATGGACCAGGACCGCGACGAACTGCTGTTCTCGGACGTGAAGGGCAAGAACCCCTTCAAGGATCCCAAGGTACGCGAAGCCGTGGTGCTGGCCGTGGACACCAAGGCCATCAACGAGAAGATCATGCGCGGCGCGGCCAAGCCGCTGGGCTCGCTCATCGCCACCGCCATCAACGGCTATGACGAATCCTTCGGCGCGCCGTACAAGCCGGATCCCGAACGCGCCAAGAAGCTGCTGGCCGAAGCTGGCTATCCCAAGGGCTTCACGGTCACCATGGACTGCCCGAACGACCGTTACGTCAACGACGAAAAGGTCTGCCAGGCCGTGGCCGGCATGTTGGCCCGCGTAGGCATCAAGATCAACCTGCTGGCCCAGACCAAGTCCAAGTACTTCGGCAAGATCCTGCTGCAGGCCGGCAACCAGACCAGCATGTACATGCTGGGCTGGACGCCCAGCTCCACCGACGCGCACAACACGCTGCTGAACCTGACCTCCTGCCGCAATGCCAAGACGGCCGCGGGCCAGTTCAACCTGGGCGGCTACTGCAACAAGAAGGTCGACGAGCTCACCGACAAGATCGGCGTCGAAACCGACCAGGCCAAGCGCAACGCCATGATCAAGGAAGCCTTCGAGATCGTGCGCAACGACTATGGCTACCTGCCCCTGCATCAGCAACCCATGTCCTGGGGCGTGAAGGACAACATCAAGGTCATCCAGCGCGCCGACGACGTGCTCGACCTGCGCGACGTCGTCCTGCCGTAAGCGGCCAGCGACGCGCGAGCCCCGGGCGGCGCATGCCGCCCGGGCGCGCCCGGCCCAGCCCCGGTTCCCGCCATCCGCGGGAAACGCGGCCCGGCGTTATCTGAAACCGAGGGCTCCCGATAATGCTTTCCTTTATTGCGCAACGGCTTATCCAGTCGGTGCTGGTGATGTTGACGGTGGCGCTGATCGCGTTCGCCATGTTCCGCTATGTGGGCGACCCGATAGCCAGCATGGTGGGCCAGGACACCACCCCTGAACAACGCGTGCAACTGCGCGAACAGCTGGGCCTGGACGACCCGTTCGTGGTGCAGTACGCGCACTTCGTCGCCAACGCCGTGCGCGGCGACTTCGGCATGTCGTACCGCCATCGCCGGCCGGTCAGCGAGCTGCTCGAAGAGCGCATGCCAGCCACGCTGGAACTGTCCTTCGTGTCCGCCGTGATGGCGCTGGCCCTGGGCATACCCATGGGCATCTATACCGCCCTCAAGCGCCACGGCGTGCTGTCCAAGGCCTTCATGGCGATCTCCCTGGCCGGCATCTCGCTGCCCACCTTCCTGATCGGCATCCTGCTCATCCTGTTCTTCGGCGTGCAGCTGCGATGGCTGCCCAGCTTCGGACGCGGCGACGTGGTCAGCCTGGGATGGTGGACCACGGGCTTCCTTACCAAATCAGGCTGGCTGGCGCTGATCATGCCCGCCATCACGCTGGCGCTGTTCCAGATGACGCTGATCATGCGGCTGGTGCGCGCCGAAATGCTGGAAGTGCTGCGCGCCGACTTCATCAAGTTCGCGCGCGCCCGCGGCCTGCCGGAACGGCTGATCAATTTCCGCCATGCGCTGAAGAACACCATGGTGCCGGTCATCACGATTACCGGGCTGCAACTGGGCTCCATCATCGCCTTCGCCATCATCACGGAAACCGTGTTCCAGTGGCCCGGCATGGGTCTGCTGTTCATCCAGGCCATCAGCATGGTGGACATTCCCGTCATGGCGGCCTACCTGGTGCTGATCGCCTTCATGTTCGTGGTCATCAACCTGGTCGTGGACCTGCTGTACTTCGCCGTGGACCCGCGTCTGCGCGTGCAGAGCAAGTAAAGGACTCATCATGATTGCTCGCATCGCTCCCTTCTTCGCCCGCGCGGCCGACAGCGACCTCTGGCACAGCTTCAAGCGTTCGCCCGGCGCCATCATCGCCGCGATCGTCACGCTGGCCATCCTGCTGGGCGCGCTGTTCGCGCCCGTGGTCGCGCCGCACAACCCCTTCGACCTGGCGTCCCTGAGCATCATGGACGCCAACACGCCGCCATCCTGGGAAGAGGGCGGCAGCCCCGACTTCCTGCTGGGCACCGACGACCAGGGCCGCGACATCCTGTCGGCGGTGCTGTACGGCTCGCGCGTGTCATTGCTGGTGGGCTTCGCTTCCGTGCTGTTCTCGATGGTGCTGGGCGTGACGCTCGGCCTCATCAGCGGCTATGCCGGCGGCCGCGTGGACAGCTTCATCATGCGCATCGCCGACGTGCAGCTGTCGTTTCCGGCCATCCTGGTGGCGCTGCTGATCGACGGCGTGGCGCGCGGCCTGCTGCCGCGCGACATGCATGACCAGCTCGCGCTGTATGTGCTGATCTTCGCCATCGGCATCTCCGGCTGGGTGCAATACGCCCGCACCGTGCGCGGCTCCACGCTGGTGGAGCGCAACAAGGAATACGTGCAGGCGGCGCGCCTCATCGGCATTGGCCCGTTCACCATCCTGCGCCGCCACATCCTGCCCAACGTGATGGGACCGGTGCTGGTCATCGCCACCATCCACCTGGCCATCGCCATCATCACCGAAGCCACGCTCTCGTTCCTGGGCGTGGGCGTGCCGCCCACGGCGCCGTCGCTGGGCACGCTGATCCGCATCGGCAACAGCTACCTGTTCTCGGGCATGTGGTGGATCTCTATCTTCCCCGGCATCGCGCTGGTGGCGCTGGTGCTGTCGGTCAACCTGCTGGGCGACTGGCTGCGCGACGCACTCAACCCCAAGCTGCGCTGAGGATGCCATGGCCCTGTTGAACATCGAAGACATCCGCATCGAATTCCCCAGCCGCCGCGGCACGCTGGTGGCCGTGGACGGCGTCTCGCTATCCCTGGAAAAAGGCGAAATCCTGGGCGTGGTCGGCGAGTCCGGCGCCGGCAAGTCCACCATAGGCAATGCCGTGATCGGCCTGCTGGAAGCGCCCGGCCGGCTCGCCGGCGGCGCCGTGCTGCTCAACGGCGAACGCATCGACACGCTGAACCCGGCGCAGAAGCGCAAGGTGCGCGGCCGCCGCATCGGCATGATCTTCCAGGATCCGCTGACCTCGCTGGACCCGCTGCAGACGGTGGAAAGCCAGCTGGTGGAAACCATGCAGGTACACCTGGACCTGTCCCACGCCGAGGCGCAGAAGCGCGCGGTGCAATTGCTGGCGCAGGTCGGCATCGACCAGCCAGAACTGCGCGTCAAGCAGTACCCGCACCAGTTCTCCGGCGGCATGCGGCAACGCGTGGTGATCGCGCTGGCGCTGTGCTGCGAGCCCGAAGTCATCATCGCCGACGAACCCACCACCGCGCTCGACGTGTCGATCCAGGCGCAGATCCTGGAACTGCTCAAGAAACTGTGCCGCGAAGAGCAGGTAGGCATGATCATCATCACGCACGACATGGGCGTGATCGCCGACGTGACGGACCGCGTGGCGGTGCTGTACCACGGCAAGCTGGTTGAACAGGGCCCCACCTCCAAGATCCTGGGCGACCCCGACCATCCCTACACGCGCAGCCTGATCTCGGCGGTGCCGCGTCCCGACATCAAGCTGCGGCGCTTTCCGCTGGTGACCTACATCGAGGACGTGAAAAAGCCAACGCAGCCGCTGGATCTGGCCACGCACTGGCTGGGACAGCGCCGCGACTTCGGCGCGCGTAGCGGCGGCCCGCTGGTGCAGGTCAACGACTTGAGCATGCGCTTCGTGCTGAAGAGCGCGCTGCTCAAGCGCAACCAACGCACGCTGGACGCCGTCAAGCGCGTCAATTTCTCCATCGGCGAAGGCGAAGTCTTCGGCTTGGTGGGCGAGTCCGGTTCCGGCAAGTCCACGGTGGCGCGGCTGATCTCCGGCCTTTATACGCCCAGCGAAGGCTCGGTCAATTTCGGCGGCACCGACCTGACCGCGCTCAAGGGCGAAAAGCAGCTGAACCCGTTCCGCCGGCAGATTCAAATGATCTTCCAGGACCCGTTCTCTTCGCTCAATCCGCGCATGCGGGTGCTGGACATCGTGGCCGAGCCGATCCGCTTCCACAAGCTGGCGGCCAGCGAGGCGGAAGCGCGCCGCATCGTCGCTGACCTGCTGGACGTGGTCGGCCTGGGCGACCGCGCCGCCGAGCGCTTTCCGCACGAGTTCTCGGGCGGACAGCGCCAGCGCATCTGCATCGCGCGCGCGCTGGCCACGCGCCCCCGCTTCCTGATCTGCGACGAGCCGACCTCGGCGCTGGACGTGTCCATCCAGGCGCAGATCCTGAACCTGCTGAAGGACCTGCAAGAGGAACTGGGGCTGACCATGCTGTTCATCAGCCATGACCTGCCGGTGATCCGCCAGATGTGCGACCGCGTGGGCGTGATGCGCTACGGCGAACTGCTGGAAGTAGCCAACACCGAAGACCTCTTCGAACGTCCGCAGCATCCCTACAGCCAACACCTGCTTGGCCTCATGCCCCGCCTGCAATCCATGTCCCGCGAGGGACTGGATGTGGCGGGGTAGCGCCAGGCGCAACCCGGAGCGAGACATGACGGCGACACGACAGACCCTGTTCATAGGTGGCCAGGTTTTCGACGGCAAGGGCAAGCTGCTGCCCAATCACGGCGTGCTGGTCGAAGGCCGGCACGTGGCGCGCGTGGCGCCGGCCGGCGAATTCTCCGGCTACGCCGGCGCGACCGTGCGCACCGACGGCATGACCCTGATGCCCAGCCTGGCCGACTGTCACGTCCACCTGGTCTACACCGGCGGCGCCGACCCCAACGCACAACTGAGCAAGCAGGGCCCGGCGCAGATCACGCTGACGGCGCTGGAGAACGCCCAGGCCAGCCTGCGCGGCGGCGTCACCGCGCTGCGCGATTGCGGCGGCAAGGACTATCTGGAATTCGGCGTGCGCGACGCCATCGCGCGCGGCGTGTTCCCGGGCCCCACGATCAAGGCCTCGGGCCGCATCATCTGCATGACGGGCGGCCACGGCAACCGCATCGGCCGCGTCGCCGACGGCTGCGAGGATGTCGTCAAGGCCGTGCGCGAACAGGTTCATGCCGGCTGCGACTTGGTCAAGATCATGGCCACCGGCGGCGTCATGACGCCGGGCGTCAGCCCCATGGACGCGCACTACAGCTTCGACGAAATGAAGGCCGGCGTGCACGAGGCCAAGCGCTTCCGCAAGAGCACCGCCAGCCATGCGCAAGGCACGCTGGGCATCCTGAATGCCGTGCGCGCCGGCATCGATTCGATCGAGCACGGCATCTTCATGGATGACGAGTGCCTGCGCGAGATGCTGGACGCCCAGACCTATCTGGTGCCGACCATTGCCGCGGTCCGCAACATCGTCGCCAACGCCGACAACGGCATCCCCGCCTACGCGGTCGAGAAAGCACGGGCGGTGGAACAGCGCCATCGCGAGTCGTTCCAGATGTACTACAAGGCGGGCGGGCGCATCGCGTTGGGCACGGATGCCGGCACGCCGTTCAACCTGCACGGCGAGAACGCCATGGAGCTCGCCTACATGGTGGAGTTCGGCATGACGCCCATGGATGCGTTGATCGCTGGCACCTCGCGCGGCCATGACCTGATGGGCATGGACCAGCACGGCGCCATCGCTGACGGCAACGTGGCCGATCTGCTGCTGGTGCAGGGCGACCCTACCGAAGACATCATGAAGGCGGCCGACAAACGCTTCCATGTGGCCGTGCTGCGCAACGGCGAGGTGGCGGCGGGCGCCTTGCCGCTCTGAACCGCGACGGGCCTGCCGCGCGAGCCCGAAGCCGGCAATGAAAAAGGCCGCCGCGCCCAGGGCGCGGCGGCCTTCGATGCTAGCGGATGAGCTTGATGCGTCCGGCTTAGCGGGCGCCGCCCATCGCGCCGCTCATGACCATCATCAGGAACTGCTCAACCGGCATCTTCTTGCCGTTGAAGTCGACCTGGCCGTCGGCGTAGTTCAGGTAGGTCACGATGTTGTTGTTTTCAACCTTGGCCATGCCCATGGCGGTAGCCATGGTGCCGACCATTTCAGCCTGGCCCTTGGCGGTCTGCTGAGCCTGCTCGGCCGGCACGCCGCGCACCTGGGGTTCGATGGCCATCAGGTCGCTCAGGTTGCCCTTGGACAGCACCAGCTTGGCGTTGAGCTTGCGGATCGCCTGCTTCAGCGTGTCGGCAAACTCGCCGTCCAGCGATGCCGGCTTGGCCATGTCCAGGTCCAGGTTGAAGGTCGACGTGCCGTTGGCGGTACGCACTTCCAGCGGCGACACAGCCAGCGTCGGGTTGCCGGCCAGCAGCAAGTCGACGTTGGTCTTGACGACCTGCATTTCTTCGTCCGTGAACTGGGGCGACTGCTCTTCGCCCTTGCTCTGCATCATGCGGCGCGAAGCGGCTTCATAAACGTCGTTCAGCGCCTTGAAGGCCTTCGAATCCAGCTTCTGCGCGTCCAGCACCAGCTTCACGCCGGCCATGTCCTTTTCCTGCACGTTGATCATGCCGAAATCCATGGCCATCTTCACGCCCATGAGCGAGTTGGCTTCGGTCATGTCGACGGTGATGGCGGTGTCCTTGAGCTGGACCGGCGGCTTTTCCTTGGACGTGATGGTCCAGTTCTTGAGCGCGACCTTCTGGCTGCCCACGTACATGTCGTTCGAGGCCGGCGTCATGTCGCTGGTCAGGGTCAGGCCGGTCATGGCCATGCTGACGATGTCGCTTTCTTCGGACTCGCCTGCCAGCGTCAGGCTGTCGGCCTTCAGCGCGACCGTGCCGTGCTTGCTGCCGGTGGCGTAGGTCACGTCGCCCTTCATGCCCGAGAACTTCAGGCTGTTGGCGTCCTTGGCGAACTCGACGGGAGCCATGTCGAAGTTGCCGGTGATGTTCTTGGCATAGCTGACGCTATAGGCGCCGGACAGCGGCACCGCGCCCTTGGCGGCGGCGAACCATTCCTTGACCAGGGGCGTCTCTTCCAGCTGGAAGCGGCTGGCAACCATAGCCGGCGCGAACGAACCGGACTTCAGGTTCGACAGCGGGAAAGGACCATGATCCAGGTGCTCGACGAACACGATTTCGTGTTCGATGGCCGGCTTGCCATCGGCGGCGGGCTCGGTGACCTTCACGCGATAGCGCTCGGTGGACGTGAACACGCCGCGCTCGAACGAAACCAGCTCAACTACGGGGGTCACACCCCATTTTTCGCCGACCTTCTTCAGTTCAAGGTTGGCCTGCTCGATCGATTGCTTGACGAAAGCCTCGGCCTTCTGGCCCGTATACCAAGCCGTGCCGGTCCACACTGCGCCCAGCGCGACGACTACGCCCACTATTGCCGATTTTTTCATTGCGATCCTTTATTCTTCAAATGGATGAAAGCGGACGGATTATAGGGATTGCAGCCTAGGGAAAACACTTATTTAGTGCAAAGGCGCTGCAATGTGTTGCTTATTGATACAGAACCGTCCCGGCCAGCAGGTGCTGCAACGCCACATCAGCTACAATCCGCCAGTGCGTTTTGCCAATCTGCGCACGTCCGCTAGGCCCTTCGCTGCCAAGCTTCGCCCATCAGGGCGCTTCCCTTTCTCCTTTATTCGTCCGCCTGGATTGGAGTCTCTCAACTTGAGCGACGGGCTGCCGCTGGAGTTGTTTTGACTACCTCTACCCCTTTTGCCGACCTCGGGCTGGCTGATTCCCTGTTGCGCGCCATTGCCGAAACCGGCTACACCGCACCCACGCCCATTCAAGCCCAGGCCATTCCCCAGGTTCTCAAGGGTGGCGACCTGCTCGCCGCCGCCCAGACCGGCACCGGCAAGACCGCCGGCTTCACGCTGCCCATCCTGCACCTGCTGATGCAGAAAAAGCCCGAGCTGCGCAAGCCCGGCCGCCCGCGCTGCCTGATCCTGACCCCGACGCGTGAATTGACCGCGCAGGTCGAAGAATCGGTGCAGACCTACGGCAAGTACACCCCGCTGAACTCCATGGTGATGTTCGGCGGCGTCAATATCAATCCCCAGATCTCCGCGCTGCGCAAGCCGCTGGACATCCTGGTGGCCACCCCCGGCCGCCTGCTGGACCACTGCGGCCAGAAGACCGTGGACCTGTCCGGCGTCGAGATCCTGGTGCTGGATGAAGCCGACCGCATGCTGGACATGGGCTTCATCCGCGACATCCGCAAGATCCTCGCGCTGCTGCCCAAGCAACGTCAGAACCTGCTGTTCTCGGCCACCTTCTCCGACGAGATCCGCACCCTGGCGCGCGGCGTGCTGAACAACCCGGGCGAAGTCTCGGTCACCCCGCGCAACACCGCCACCGAGCTGGTCACCCAGACGGTGCACATGGTGGAACAGCACCACAAGCGCGACCTCATCAGCCACATCATCCGCGAAAGCGGCTGGCACCAGGTGCTGGTGTTCACCCGCACCAAGCACGGCGCCAACCGCCTGGCCGAAAAGCTGGTCAAGGACGGCCTGACCGCCGCCGCCATCCACGGCAACAAGAGCCAATCGGCCCGCACCCGCGCGCTGGCCGGCTTCAAGGACAGCACCGTGACGGTGCTGGTGGCGACCGACATCGCCGCCCGCGGCCTGGACATCGACCAGCTGCCCCAGGTGGTCAACTTCGAACTGCCCAATGTGCCTGAAGACTACGTGCACCGCATCGGCCGCACCGGCCGCGCTGGCGCCACCGGCGCCGCGGTCTCGCTGGTCGACAACAGCGAAATCAAGCTGCTGAAGGACATCGAGCGCCTGATCAAGAAGACCATCGAGCGCAAGCCCGTGGAAGGCTGGACCCCGCCCGCCACCAGCGCCGCGGCTTTCGACCGCCAGGAACGCGATGAAGACAACCGCAGTCCGCGCGGCGGCGGCGGCCGCAATGGCGGCCGTGGCGGCAACGGCAATGGCGGCCGCTCGCGTCCGGCACAAGGCCAGGGCCAGCCGCGCGCCGCGGCAGGCGGCCGCGCTCCCGCTCCGGCCCGCGCTGGCGGTGAAGGCCGCGCCAGCCACGGCTCGCGCGACGGCAAGCCTGCCGACCATCCGGCCCACGCCGGCCGCAACGAGGGCCGCCCGCAGCAGAACCATCGCCGTCCGGAAGGCTCCGGCCGCCCCGCAGGCAACGGCGGCTCCGGACGCCCCTCGGGCGCGCCGCGCGCTGCGCTGCTGAGCAAGTAATATCACCGCAACCGCCACCCACGGACCCGCGCCATGCCCTTATCTACCTGGTTGACGTTCTTCCTGGCCTCCTCGGCCATTTCGTTCTCGCCTGGCGCGGGAGCGATCTCGGCGATGTCCTCCGGCCTGAAATACGGCTTCGCGCGCGGCTACTGGAACACGGCCGGCCTGATCATGGGCATCCTGTTCCAGTTCGTGGTGGTGGCGGTAGGCCTGGGCGCCGTGCTGGCCACGTCCGAAATGGCCTTCAACGTAGTCAAGTACCTGGGCGTGGCCTACCTGATCTATCTGGGCGTGCGCCAGATCCGCACGGATGCCGCGCCGGTCACGGTGGACTCCGGCGACCCCAAGGCCGCCACGATCCGTGAACTGGTGCTGCGCGGCTTCCTGATCAACACCATGAACCCCAAGGGCACGGTGTTCCTGCTGGCCGTGGTGCCGCAGTTCGTGGATACCGCGCTGCCGCTGACGCAGCAATATGCAGCGATCGCCGCCACGCTGGCCTTCACCGACCTGGTGGCCATGGGCGTGTACACGCTGCTGGCGGCGCGCGTGCTGCGCCTGCTTCGCAGCGCCAAGCACATCCGCTGGATGAACCGGACCTTCGGCTCGCTGTTCATCCTGGCTGGCGTATTCCTGGCGTCGTTCCGCCGCCATTCCTGAATCCCATGCGCGGGGCATGCGCCGGCGACGGCGCATGCCCCGCGCGTTTTCATGCCCGATACCGGACCGCGCCGGGCCCAAAAGCGGCGCCAAGTAAAATCCTTCCGATCATGAACATCCCTCACGAAGTAGCGCGGCGCCGTACGTTCGCCATCATTTCCCACCCCGACGCGGGCAAGACGACACTGACCGAAAAGCTGTTGCTGTTCGCAGGCGCGATCCAGATCGCCGGCAGCGTCAAGGCGCGCAAGGCTTCGCGCCATGCCTCGTCCGACTGGATGGAAATCGAAAAGCAGCGCGGCATTTCCGTGGCGTCCTCGGTGATGCAGATGGAATACCGCGATTGCGTCATCAACCTGCTCGACACCCCGGGCCACGCGGACTTCTCCGAAGACACGTACCGGGTGCTGACGGCAGTGGACGCGGCCCTCATGGTGATCGACGCCGCCAACGGCGTCGAACCGCAGACCATCCGCCTGCTGCAGGTCTGCCGCGCGCGCAACACGCCCATCATCACGTTCATCAACAAGATGGACCGCGAAGTGCGCGAGCCGCTCGAACTGCTGTCCGAAATCGAAGGCCACCTGGGCATGGACGCCGTGCCGTTCTCGTGGCCGGTCGGCATGGGCAAGGCCTTCGGCGGGGTGTTCGACATCCGCCAGGACCGCATGCGCGTGTTCCGCCCCGGGCAGGAGCGCCGCTCGGACAAGGACGACTTCATCGAAGGCTTGAGCAATCCCGAAATCGCCCGCCGTTTCGGCTCGGCTTTCGAGCAGGCCAGCGGCGAGATCGAACTCATCAATGAAGCCGCTCCTGCCTTCGACCGCGAGCAGTTCCTGGCCGGCAAGCAGACGCCGGTGTTCTTCGGCTCCGCCATCAACAACTTCGGCGTGCAGGAAGTGCTGGACGCGCTGGTCGAACAGGCGCCGCCTCCGGGTCCGCGCGTCTCCATGCAGCGCCTGGTGCAGCCCGTGGAACCCAAGTTCACCGGCGTGGTGTTCAAGGTGCAGGCCAACATGGATCCGGCGCACCGCGACCGCGTCGCGTTCGTGCGCGTCAGCTCCGGCCGCTTCGAGCGCGGTATGCGCCTGAAAGTCGCGCGCACCAACAAGGAAATGCGCCCCAACAACGTGGTGTCGTTCCTGTCGCAGCGGCGCGAGTTGCTGGACGAGGCCTATGCCGGCGACGTCATCGGCATTCCCAACCACGGCGTGCTGCAACTGGGCGACGTGCTGACCGAAGGCGAGACGCTGCAGTTCACCGGCCTGCCGTTCTTCGCCCCCGAGCTGTTCCAGGCCGTGGAAGTGAAGGATCCGCTGCGCACCAAGCAGCTGCGCACCGGCCTCACCCAATTGGGCGAGGAAGGCGCCATTCAGGTGTTCCGTCCCGAGGCTGCCGGCGGCTCCCTGCTGCTGGGCGCGGTCGGCCAGCTGCAGTTCGAAGTGGTCGCCCATCGCCTGAAGACCGAGTACGGCGTGGACGCCCGGATGCTGCCGTCCCGCTACACAATGGCACGTTGGATTACGTCTGAAAACCCCAAGGCGCTGCGCAAGTTCATGGATGCCAATGCCGCCCATATCGCCTATGATGTTGTGGATGCGGCGGCGTTTTTGATCGGTTCTCCCGCGCAGTTGCGCGTGGCCGAGGAACTGTATCCCGATGTGAAATTCCATGCCATGCGGGAGCACGGCGGCAAGGTTTTCGGAGACAAAGCGTAGACCCGTTCGGGTTCCGCACGGCAGATGAGGGTAGCAATGTCTTGGCGTTTTTTATTCGCAACGCTCCTGATCGCGCTTGGCGCGTCGGCCTGGGGCGGAATTCAACTGGGTGATTGGCTGGTGGCGCATGCGCCGGTGGCCGCGCCTGCTCCTGGCCAGGATGCCTCGGCATCCCAGCAGCCCGTACTGGACGCCAATGGCCGTCCTTATGTGGCCCAGCCCCCGCAACCGCGCATCGACGGCACCTTGGGCGTGCCCGACAAGCCGTCCGACCGCGAATGGCAGGTCAACACCGTCTCGCTGTTCGATAGCGTCAGCGATCCCGCGGTGAAGATCTCGCGCGACCGCATCAGCCCGGACCAGGCCCGCGAAATCGCGGCGGCCTCGCACGTGCCGCTGCCTTCGGGCGCCTCGGACGTCAGCACGCTGGACCTGCAAGCGCCGGGCACCTCCACGGCCATCAACGGCGGCCAGGTCCAGGCTGGCGGCTATGGCACCCCGCAGATGGTGCAGGCGCCTCCGCCGCCCCCGAACACCGCGCAAGCGCCCGGCGCCCTGGGCTGGCAGGACGCGCTCAAGCGCGAGCTCGCGCAATGCGCCACGCAAGGTTTCTTCGAGCGCCCCTCGTGCTCCTGGGCCGCGCGCAACAAGTACTGCGGTCCCAACCGCGCCTGGGGCACCATGGCCGAGTGTCCGGCCCGTCCGCAGTAAATAACTGGGCCTGCGATGCAGGCCCGGCAGTACCAAAGAAAATGGCGCCCCGCGGGGCGCCATTTTTCATGACCGGAACATTACTCCGGCACGGACATCTGGCTTTGCAGGTAGTTCTGGATGCCGACCTTGTCGATCAGGTCGATCTGCGTTTCCAGGTAGTCGATGTGCTCTTCGGTATCGTCCAGGATGTCCTGGAACAGATCGCGCGAAACATAGTCGCGGACCGATTCGCAATGCGCGATCGCTTCCTTCACGGTCGCCTGGGCGCCTTGCTCCAGCTTCAGGTCACAGGCCAGCAATTCCGGCACGTCTTCGCCGATCAGCAGCTTGTGCAGGTCTTGCAGGTTGGGCAGGCCGTCCAGCATGAAGATGCGCGCGATCAGACGATCCGCATGCTTCATTTCGCCGATGGATTCTTCGTACTCGTGCTTGCCCAGCTTATCGAAGCCCCAATGGTTCAGCATGCGGGCATGCAGGAAATACTGGTTGATGGCCGTCAGTTCATTGGTCAGTTGCTTGTTCAGAAACTGGATGACGGTTTTGTCGCCTTTCATGATGGACTCCTTGCAGTCAGGCGCGACGCAGATGCATCGCGACAAAGGAGCGCACGATGCCGCGCGTACGCAACCCCGGCAGACTACCACCAGGCGCGGGGCCGCGCCTAGCCTTGCGCTGCATTTGGTAAACCGCTTTAGGAGCGCTACAAGAAAGCGACAAGCTAATGAGAATGAGTATGCGTGCGTGATGCCTTGCATGCCTGCATCAACACCCGCGCGGCCTGACGACGCGCCGCGCACCGGAATTCGCCGACGACGCCGCGCAATCACATGCGGCTACGCGCCCTCGGGCTGCACGAAACACGCCGGCAAGCGGCCGGCGTCGATTCGTTGCGGATCGGCAACCCCGGCCACGGTTGCACGCTAATCGGCGCGCCGCGTGGCCAGCCAGATGCCGAATGCGATGGGGACGATACCCAGCAGGTCCAGCCACGACACGTGCTCGCCCAGCACCAGCCATCCGAACAGCAGCCCGAGCGGGGGCATCAGGAAGTGCAGCGCGCTGGCCGCCGTGGCGCTTGCGCGCCCCAGGATCATGAACCATAGGTAGTAGCCGCCCATCGACACGGCGACGATCATGTAGGCCATGCTCCAGAACAGGCTCGCCGTCATGTGCGCATCGCCGATACTCTCGTACGTCAATGCAAAGGGCAGCATGACCATCGCGCCGGCCAGCGACTGTATGCCTGTTGAGGTCCACAGGCCCGAGGACGGCTTCAGGCGCTTGTAGAGCAGCGTGCCCGCGACCAGCGCCAGCAGGCCTCCCGTGACCAGCAGCGTGCCATGCAGATCCTCCTGCATGCCCGTCAGCCGCGAGCGCAGCACCAGCGCCACGCCCGCCAATCCCAGGCACAGCCCGAGCAGCTTGCGCCATCCCAGGCGTTCGCCCAGCACGGGCCCGGCCAGCACGCCGATGAGCAGCGGGTTGGTACTGATCAGCACCGCAGTGAACGCGGACGACACGGTCGTCATGCCCGACCAGCTCAGGCCCAGGTACAGGGCATTGTTCAGCGCTCCCAGCAGGATCAGCGCAATCAAGTCGCGGCGCGCCGGCATTTTCCAGCCGCCGCTGGCCGCCGCAAGTCCGAGCATCAAGGCCCCCGCAATCAGGAAGCGGATAGTCAGCAAGGTCAGCGGCGGGCAGTCCCGCACCGCGATCTTGGCCGCAGCGAACGCCGAACTCCACAGAAAGCAGAACGCCGCGATGGGCGCCCAACTGATGCCTGGCGAGGCTTGGACTGGCAGGGCGGCGGCAGACAGAGTCGAGGAGACCTTCATGATGAATCCGAAAGTGGGGCGGCCAAGCCGCGGATGCAGCGGATGTAGGGATTCTGCGCGGGCCCCCATCCATTGACAAACTCTTTATTCGGATCGAAAGTATTTAAAAAATGAATGCTTGGAGGCGCCGATGCCAGACCTCGACCTTTTGCACAGCTTCGTCTCCGTCGTGGATGCGGGCGGCTTCACGGCTGCGGGCGAACGCGTGCATCGCAGCCAGTCCACCGTCAGCCAGCAAATCCGCAAGCTGGAAGAAACCTTGGAATGCGCCCTGTTCATCCGCGAGGGCCGTCAGGTCTCGCTGACCGAGGACGGCGAACGCCTGCTGGGTTATGCGCGACGGATGCTGGCCCTGTCGACCGAAGTCCGGGAAGCGGTCAGCGGGCGCAAGCGCGTGGACGTAATCCGGCTAGGCATCCCGGACGATTTCGCGGCCGACACGCTGACCATCCTGGTATCGGAGTTTGCACGGACCCGCCCCGGCGTGCGGCTATCGGTCCGCTGCGACCTGACCTCCGCGCTCACCCGCGCACTGGAACGGGGCGACCTGGACGTGGCGCTGCTCAAGCGCGAGCCCGGCGCGGGCCCCGCGTTGGCCGCCTGGCCCGAGCAACTGCATTGGATCGGCGCCCCAGGGGTGGAGGTTCCGCTGGCTGAGCCCGTGCCGCTGGTCGCATTTCCGCAGGGCTGCATCTACCGCAACCGCGCCATCCACGCCCTGGAAGCGGCCGGCCGCCACTGGCGCATCGCCTACGAAAGCCCGAACCTGATGGGCTTGCAGGCGGCATTGACGGGAGGATTGGGCGTGGCGCTGCTGGAGCGGCGCTGCCTCCTGCCGGACCACCAGATTATCGACGCGGAACTGCCCCCGGTGCCGCCGACCGAACTGGCGCTATGCCTGGCCGACACGGTACGCGAGCCCGCGCGCCAACTGGCGATGGCTATCCGGGAATTTTGCGGGAAAGAAGCAACGCGGCCCGCTGCATGACGGCAGCGAGCCGGAAAGAGACGACTGCCCTCAGGCGATGGCGACCAGGGGAATCGGGAAGCTGCTGTTGGCAGCAGGCGCGCCCGATTCGACCAGGGCGGCCGGAGGATTGACCGGAACGGCGATGGAGCGCACGTCGCACACGCTGGAGCAGCGGCCGCCCGGCAGGTATTCGGCGGCGGTGGCCGCACAGCAGCCGCAGCACGTGGCCACGCCCAGCTCGAATTGCAGGTCGGAAAGCGTCGTCGCACCCCCGTCCACGCTGGCGCGGACTTGGCGTTCGGTGATGGCATTACATACGCAAATGTACATGAGAATAATTATCGAAAATTATTCCGCTACTGGCAAGTCCCGCGCGCAAATAAATTTGCAACCAAAGTGTCACGCAAGTCTTTGAAATCAGGGACGAATTTCCGCAAGTCCGTCCCTGATTACTCAAGTACGATCAGCGGGCGGCCGCCTGCGCCTTGCGCAACGCCGCCGGGGCAATCCGCAGCGCTTCTCGATACTTTGCCACCGTCCTTCGGGCGATGACTATCCCCTGATCGGCCAGCTTTTGCATGATCTGGCTGTCGGACAAAGGCTTGGCCCGGTTCTCATCGGCCACCATCTGGCGGATGAAGGTCTGCACCGCCGTGGCCGAGGTGGCATCCCCGCCGTCCGTCGACACGCCCGTGCCGAAGAAGCGCTTGAGCTCCAATGTGCCAAACGGAGTGAGCATGTACTTCTGCGTTGTGGCCCGTGAAATAGTGGATTCGTGCAAGCCCAGTTCGCCGGCGATGTCCTTCAGGATGAGCGGCCGCATGGCGGCAGGTCCTTGGCTGAAGAAAGCCGTCTGGTGTTGCACGATGGCCTGGGCCACCCGCAGGATGGTGTCAAAGCGCTGCTCCACGTTGCGGATCATCCAGCGGGCCTGCTGCAACTGCGAGTGCAGCCCCGCATGCGCGGACTCCTTCTGGTTGCCCAACATCTGGGCGTACAACCCATTGATCTGCAGCTTGGGCACGGCGGCGCTGTTGAGGGTGACCTGCCAGCCGCCACGGGCCTTGCGCACGATGACGTCGGGCACGGCGTAGTCGGCCGCGGGCACGGTCCAGGCGCGCCCCGGACGCGGCTCCAGCCGCAGGATCAGGGAATGCGCCGAACGGAACGTGGCGTCGTCGCAGCCCACCGCCGCGCACAGGCGCGCAGCGTTGCCTGTCGCCAGCAGCGCGAGGTGTTGCGCGCAGATCTGCCGCGCACAGGCCAGCACCGCGGCATCCGCCGCTTCGGGCAATTGGCCCAGATCGGGGTTGCGCAGCTGCAACAACAGGCATTCGGCCATGTCGCGGGCGCCAATGCCGGGCGGGTCGAACGATTGCAGCAGCGACAGGGCCGCCTTCAGCTCGTCGATGTCCGGCTCCAGCTCGGCCGGCAACCAGCCCAGGATTTCTTCCAGCGGCGATCCCAGGTAGCCGTTCTCGTCCAGCTCGTCGATCAGCAGGCCCGCCAACGCGACGTCACGCGGCGCAGCGCGCGTCAGCATCAGTTGGCCCAGCAGGTGCTCGCGCAGCGTGTCCGGCCTTGCGGCCTCGGGCCGGCTGGAATCTTCGTCGGGGTAGACCCCGCCCGAGCCCGGCATTTCGTCCACCGGGGTCTCGCGTTCGGCGGCGGGTTCGTCGTCCTGCACGGAGGACTCGCGGTCGGACTCCGCCGGCGTCTCGGCCGACGGCGCTTCGTCCTGCCGCTCCAGCAGCGGGTTCTCCGCAAGCACTTGCGAGATCTCGGCTTCGAGATCGAGCGTGGACAGCTGCAACAATCGGATCGATTGCTGCAGTTGTGGCGTCAGCGTCAAATGCTGACCAGGTCGCAGTTCTAAAATTGGACGGGTCATAGGTACAATATTTTGCATGATGAATCTGACTTCGCCCGCAAGCGTCCGCCAGGACTGCCGCCTCATTGGCCAGACCCTGCTCAAACTGGCGCTTCCCCGCCTCATCGTGCGCGCGATCGTCATCGCCGTCGCCGTGGTTATCTGGTATCTGGCCGCCAACTGGATACTGAATTTCGGCCGCACCATGAACTACGAGTTCCTGCACTCCCTGGGGCAACCGACCATGGACATGGTGCAGAAGGTCAACCCCTACATCTGGTGGGCGGTGGCCGGCATCTGGACCCTGATCGTGTTCTTCACGCTGCGCGCCTGGCTGTCCGCCAGCCTGGCCTCCGGCAGCGCCACTCCCGTCGAAACCAGCGTGCTGGCCGACCTGGCGCCCAACCTGTCCGAGGAATCCCTGGGCGTGCTGCGCTGGACCTGGGGCGACCGCCAGGAGCCCTTCACGGTGGGCGACCTGCGCCGCTCCCTGTCTGAAATCCGCCACAACCGCGCCAGCAAGATCGCGATGGTCGCGGAGCAGGCCCGCGTCCTTGAATCGTCCGACCGCAAGCCGCGCGACCCGCGCGACGAAGTCCGCCACGAAGCGCGCAGTGAAGGACGCAGCGACCGCTACGTGGAACCGCGCATCGGCCCGGCCCGGTAAGCCCCCCCCCCTCACCATTGCCATAGCAGGCCGCCGACAGGCGGCCTGTTTGTTTCAGTCCCTCGCCGGCCAGGCAACGCTGTAACGCGACCCGGCCTTCCCCTATCCAACCCCATTTTTGCCGAATATTCTTCAGCAAAATACGCTGTCTCAAGCCCGCAACCCGCCTCGATACAAAAGCACATTCAGTTGCGCTGGCGAAGAAAATATGTTTGACTAGCAACCTATGGCCGCTCACCGCACCCCCTTCGCGATTGCCACCGGACGCTACGACGCTCCGGTTGCCGGCCTGCGCGCCCGTTTCTCCTCCTACGCGCTATCGCTATACCTACCGATCGGTTGCCGGGCCTAGTGTCCCCGTGGTAGCTCGGCAACCACGCTTGCCACACGCGATTTCCCCCTTTTATCTCTGAATCCTGCCGGTCAATCACGGCAAATCCTGGCACAAGACCGCCATCCGGTCGCGTAGCCGCCCAGGGAAGCATTCCCGGGATTCAAAAGAAACCGATCGAGGTGTAGTAATGATGCTTGCCAACCCCGCCACCAAATACGTCCCCTTCGCGCCCTTTACCCGCGACTTTTCCGAACGCACCTGGCCCAGCCGCCGCATCACCAAGGCGCCGATCTGGATGAGCACGGACTTGCGCGACGGCAACCAGGCGCTGATCGAACCAATGAGCGTGGAGCGCAAGGTCCGCTTCTTTGAACAGCTGGTGAAGATCGGCTTCAAGGAAATCGAAGTGGGCTTCCCGTCCGCCTCGCAGACCGACTTCGATTTCGTGCGCAAGCTCATCGACGAGAAGCGTATCCCGGACGATGTCACCATCATCGTGCTGACGCAGTCGCGCGAAGACCTGATCAGCCGCACGGTGGAATCCGCCGCCGGCGCCAAGCAAGCCATCGTCCACCTGTACAACGCCTGCGCACCGGCGTTCCGCAAGGTCGTGTTCAACATGAGCAAGGACGAGATCAAGAACATCGCCACCACCGGCACGCGCCTGGTGAAGCAGTACATGGCGCAGCACCCGGAAACGCAATGGCGCTACCAGTACTCGCCCGAAGTCTTCAGCACCACCGAACCCGAATTCGCGCTGGAAGTCTCCAACGCCGTGGCTGACGTATGGCAGCCCACGCCCGATTGCAAGATGGTGCTGAACCTGCCCGCCACCATCGAGGCCACCAGCCCCAATCTGTACGCCGACCAGATCGAATGGATGCACAAGAACCTGGCGCGCCGCGACAGCATCGTGCTCAGCGTGCACCCGCACAATGACCGCGGCACCGCCGTGGCCGCCGCCGAATTCGCCGTAATGGCCGGCGCCGACCGCATCGAAGGCTGCCTCTTCGGCAGCGGCGAGCGCACCGGCAACGTCGACCTCGTCACCTTGGCCTTGAACCTCTACACGCAAGGCGTGCACCCGGGCCTGGACTTCTCGGACATCGACGAAGTGCGCCGCTGCGCCGAATACTGCAACCAATTGCCGGTCCACCCGCGCCATCCGTACGCGGGCGACTTGGTCTTCACCGCATTCTCGGGCTCGCACCAGGACGCCATCAAGAAGGGTTTCGCGCAGCAGCAAGCCGACGCCGTCTGGGAAGTGCCGTACCTGCCGATCGACCCGGCCGACCTCGGCCGCAGCTACGACGCCGTCATCCGCGTGAATAGCCAATCGGGCAAGGGCGGCGTGTCCTACCTGCTCGAACAGGAACATGGCCTGGTGTTGCCGCGCCGCCTTCAGATCGAATTCAGCCGCGCCATCCAGCGCGTCACCGACGAGACCGGCCGCGAAGTCACGGCTGACGACGTGCACACGATCTTCAACCGCGAATACCTCGAACAGAAATCGCCGTGGAAGCTGGTACGCCACCGCATCGACGGCAATCCGTCGGCCGGCGAAGGCCAGCATTTCAGCATCGAAGCCGAACTCGAATACAACGGCGAGCGCCGCATCGTGACGGGCAAGGGCGATGGCGCCATCTCGGCCTTCGTGGCCGCGCTGGACGTGCCCGTGCGCATCATGGACTACCACGAGCACGCCATCGGCACCGGCACCGACACGCGCGCCGCTTCCTATGTGGAATTGCGCGTCGGCGAATCCAGCACCGGCTTCGGCGTGGGCATCGACCGCGACATCGTGACGGCCTCGTTCCAGGCCGTGCTGAGCGCCGTCAACCGCCATATCAATGCGGGCGCCGTGGCGGCAACCGAACAAGAAACGGCCGAAACGGCGTGATCCGCAACCCGGCGTAAGGAAACCGCCGAGACCGCGTGATCCGCAACCCGGCGTAAAAAAGCCAGCCTTACCGGGCTGGCTTTTTCTTTGAACGCCGCCGCGCCAACGCGGCTTCAGCCCGCGCGCGGGCGGCTGACGCTCAGCCGCGCGGCCACATGTCGGACGCGCCGATATCCGGCGCGGTGGCGGCCAGCAGCCGCTGGTGGACCCACGCCGCCATCGCCAGCGTCCGGTGGTCGCTGTAGCGCGCGCCGACCAGTTGCAGCCCAACGGGCAGGCCTTGCGGGCCAGTGGCGAACGGCAGACTCAGACTGGGATGGCCGAACACCGTCCAAGCGCGCGAGAACTGCGGATCGCCCGTGCCCAGGTCGGCGAACGGCGCCTCGCCGCTCGCGCTGGGCGCCAGCAGCACATCGTACTTGTCGAACCAGGCATCCACGCGCGCGCGGGATTCGGCGGCGCGCATCAGGTTCTTCTGGTGCTCTTCAGCAGTGATCCGCGAGCCCGCCTCCAGGATGGCCTGGATCTTGGGGCTGAGCTGCGCCGCATGCTCCAGGCGCTCGTAGGCCAGCGCCTGCGAGACTTCAAATGCCATGATGTCGGCATGCAGCTGCACCAGGACGCAATGCTCGGGCGGCAGCGGCACTTCCTCGACCACGGCGCCGGCGCGCGACAGGATGGCTGCTGCCTGCGCGTAGGCTTCCTTGGTTTCGGGCAGGGCATGCCGCCATTGCAGGCTGCGGTACATGCCGATGCGCGGCTTGCCGTCGTACGCCAGGTCTAGCATGCGGGGATCGCGCATCAGCACCGAAGCAAACAATGCCACGTCCGGCACCGAACGGGCAAAGCCGCCAATGGTGTCCAGCGACTCCGCCACGCTTTTGACGCCGGCGCGGGAAATGCTGCCAAAGGTCGGCTTGAAGCCCACGATGCCGCAATAAGACGCGGGGCGGATGATGGAGGCCGCGGTCTGCGTGCCCAACGCGAAGGGCACCATGTCGTCGGCCACCGCCGCGGCCGAGCCGCTGGATGAGCCGCCAGGCGAGTAGGCCTCGTTGCGCGGGTTGCGCGTGGGGCCTGCCTGATAGGTAGCGAATTCGGTCGTCACGGTCTTGCCGACGACGATTGCGCCCGCGCCCCGGCATAACGCCACCGAGGCCGCATCCAGGCCCGGATGGTGACGTTCATAGATGGGCGAGCCGTAACGCGTGGGCAGGTCGACGGTGTCGAACAAGTCTTTCACGCCCATCGGCAAGCCATGCAACACGCCCTGCAGCGCGCCGCGGTCCAACGCCTGCGCGCGGTCGAGCGCGGCCTGCTTTTGCAGCGCGGTCCACGCATGGATGGTGCTTTCGCGTTGTTCGATGCGCGCAAAGCAGGCGCGCACCAGTTGCTCTGCGGTCAATTCGCGCCGTTGCAGCTTGCGCGCGGCTTCCAGCGCGCCAAGTCTGTTCAAGGCAGTAGACATGGTCCTTTCCTCTTTACCGGTACCGCGCGTCTCGCGCGGCAGCAAAATACGCACCCGGTCCCCTTTGACCGAGGATCCGCCTTGTGCACGGCGTCTTGCCGCACAGTCCGGATGGACCGACTCTTGCCATTGTGCGCGCTGCGTCAATTGGGATAAACACCGAAAAAAGCCGTTTTTCCCCGGGAAAATCGCATGCCGCGCCATGGCGATTTGTTGTTGCGTCGGCATCAGCATAGCGCAAACCCGTGCAATACAAAGGTCATATTTGTCGAGTAAGATGAAATCGTTTTCAGAAAACCCGGCAGCAATCCCGCCATGGCCTCGCGCTCGTCGCCCCGCTTTTCCATCATTGAAGTGGCCCGCAAGGCCGGGGTTTCCCCGGCGACGGTTTCGCGCGCGTTCAACCAGCCCGAGATCGTGCATCCCGACACGCTCGCGCATATCCGCAACGTCGCCAAACGCGCGGGCTTCCGGCCCAATCGCGTCGGCCGCAGCCTGCGCTCGGGCAGCACGCGCACCATCGGCCTGATACTGCCCACGCTATCCAACCCCGTGTTCGCCGAGTGCTTCGAAGGCGCGGAACGGCGCGCGCGGGAATCGGGCTACAGCGTCATGCTGACCGCCACCGGCTACGATCCGGCGGTGGAATCCGCGGCGGTCCAGGGCCTGATGGACCACCAGGTCGATGGCCTGATCCTGACGGTCGCGGACGCCGCCAAGAGCGCCACGCTGGACGACCTGGACCACGCCGGCATTCCCTACGTGCTGGTCTACAACGAGTCCGGCGCCCATCCCTTCGCGTCGGTCGACAATCGCGCGGCCGCCAGCGACATGGTGGCCCACCTGGCCGCGCTGGGCCATCGCCGCATCGCCCTGGTGACGGGCCCGCTGACCGCCTCGGACCGCGCCCGCCGCCGGCTGACAGGAGCGCGCGCCTGCGCCAAGCGCCTGGGCCTGGACGCCATCCAGCACATCTCCATGAGCTCGCACACGGGCAGCGATCTGGACGCCCTGAAGGCCGCCCTGCGCGGCAAGCAGGCGCCCACCGCCTTGTTCTGTTCCAACGACCTGCTGGCCACCGCCGTCATTGCGGACCTGGTGGGCCTGGGCCTGTCCGTGCCTGCCGACATTTCGGTTTGCGGATTCGACGGCATGCGCTTCGGCGCCTTGCTGACGCCGCCCCTGACCACCGTGGCCCAGCCTAGTGACGGCATAGGCGAAACCGCCTGCTCGAACCTGCTGGCGCAGATCCAGGGCCAGCCGCCGCATTCCGACCGTCTGCCGCATTGCATCGTGGTCGGCGGCACCGCCGCGCCGGTGCGCCGCTAAGGCCCTTTCCTACAACAATCCTTCATCAGTACACGCGTCATGCTCATCGCACAAATCACCGACCTGCACATGCGCACCCCCGGCGACAAGGCCTACGGCATCATCGATCCGGCGGCCTTCCTGGCGCCCGCGGTGCGCGCGCTCAACGCGTTGACCCCGCGCCCCGACTGCGTGCTGATCACGGGCGACCTGACCGATCTGGGCCGCCCGCACGAATACCAGGTGCTGCGCGAACATCTGCAGGCGCTGGAGATTCCCTACTTCCTGCTGCCCGGCAACCACGACGACCGCGCCCAGCTGCGCGCGGCCTTTCCGGACCACGGCTACCTGCAAGGCGGGGGCCCGTTCATCCAATACGCCATCGAAACCTATCCGCTGCGCATGCTGGCGCTGGACACGGTGGTGCCCATGAAAAGCCATGGCGAGCTCTGCCAGGACCGCCTGGACTGGCTGGCCGCGCGCTTGGCCGAACAGCCCGAGCGGCCCACGCTGGTCCTGATGCACCATCCGCCGTTCCTGACCGGCATCGAACACATGGACGCCATCGGCCTGCTGGCCGGCGCGCCCGAACTCGAACGCATCGTGGCGCGCTTTCCCAACGTGGAGCGCGTGCTTTGCGGCCATCTGCACCGCACGATCTTCCAGCGCTTCGGCGGCACCATCGCCTCCACCTGTCCGGGCACCGCGCACCAGCTCGCCCTGGAATTGGGACCGCGGCCGACGCTGCAGTACATCATGGAACCGCCGGGCTACCAGCTGCATTGGTGGCAAGGGAAAAACCTGGTCACGCATCATGCGGTCATCGGGGATTACCCCGGCCCGTACCCATTCGCCTGAGGCCAAAGCTAGACTACGAAAGTTTGTTCTGCCATACATCCGTCATGTTTGCGCTGCACAATGAAAAGGTTTTCATAACAGGCAACAATGCGGATCTAACTATTAGATCTTCGAGACAGCATGTCATCCATCGTCCTGGATAACCTCACCAAACAGTACGGCAACGCCGCCGCGATCCATGGCGTGAGCTTTACGGTTCCCGCCGGCAGTTTCACGGTCCTGCTGGGTCCGTCCGGCTGCGGCAAGTCCACCACGCTGCGCATGATCGCCGGGCTGGACACGCCGACCTCGGGCACCATCCACATCGGCGACCGCGACGTCACCCAATTGCCGCCCGCCAAGCGCCGCATCTCGATGGTGTTCCAGTCGTACGCGCTGTTTCCGCACCTGTCGGTGCGCGAGAACATTTTGTTCGGCCTCAAGGTTCGCAAGGAGCCGGCCCGCGACTACGACCGTCGCCTGCAGCGCGTGGCCGACCTGCTGGGCCTGAGCCATCTGCTGGACCGCAAGCCCTCGCAATTGTCCGGCGGACAGCAACAGCGCGTGGCATTGGGCCGCGCCGTGATTTCCGAAGCCCCGGTCTGTCTGATGGACGAACCGTTGTCCAACCTGGACGCGCAGCTGCGCCATGAAATGCGCCGCGAGATCCGCGCCCTGCAACAGGACCTGGGCATCACCATGGTCTACGTCACGCACGACCAGACCGAGGCCATGAGCATGGCCGACCAGGTGGTGCTGCTGCGTGGCGGCAAGATCGAACAGCACGACACGCCGGACGCACTGTATGCGCGGCCCGCCACCGAATTTGCGGCGCGCTTCATCGGCACGCCGCCCATGAACCTGATCGGCTTGGCTTCCCTGCAGGGCGCCACGGTCATCGCCGGCACGCATGGCCCCGCCATTGCCGGCGCCCCAGCGGGCGCCATGAAACTGGGCGTGCGTCCGGAGCACATCCGCATCGACCCCAACGGCATTGCGGCCAAGGTGGAAAGCGTGGAGTACTTCGGCGCGGACTCCATCGTGGTTTGCCGCGTGGGCGACACCAGCGGCGTGGCCGTGCGCGTGGGCGGCCATCTGCGCGCCAGCGCGGGCGAAACACTGGGCCTGTCCTGGCAGGACGGCCAGCAGCACTTCTTTGCCGCCGATTCGGCGGTCATCAACTCCGCCGGCCGCTAGGGCCCGTACACAGGAAAGGAAAACAACATGCGTCGCATCGTACTGAAAACCCTGGCCGCCAGCCTGGCCGCCGCCTGCCTGTCGCTGCCTGCGCAGGCGCAGAACAAGCCCGTCGAGGTGGAGTTCTATTACCCCGTCGCGGTCGGCGGCCCGATCACCAAGATCGTCGACGACATGGTGGCGGATTTCCAGAAGGAAAATCCCGACATCAAGATCAAGCCGATCTACGCCGGTTCGTACCAGGACTCGATCGCCAAGGCGCTGACCGCGCTCAAGGGCGGCACGCCGCCGCAACTGGCGGTGCTGCTGTCCACCGATATGTTCACGCTGATCGACGAGGACGCCATCGTGCCGATCGACAGCCTAGCCAAGAGCGACGCCGACAAGAAATGGCTGGGCGGCTTCTATGACGCCTTCATGCAGAACAGCCGCAGCGGCGGCCATACCTGGGGCGTGCCGTTCCAGCGTTCGACCATCGTCATGTACTACAACAAGAACCTGTTCAAGGCCGCCGGGCTGGACCCCGAGCGCGCGCCCGCGACCTGGGCCGAACTGGTCGAGTACGGCAAGAAGCTGACCAAGCAGGACGCGTCCGGCAACACCACGCAGTGGGGCATCGAGATCCCGTCGGGCGGCGCATTCGCCTACTGGCTGTTCCAGGCGCTGACCACGCCCAACGGCGCGATCCTGATGAACGAAGCCGGCAATGAGGTCTATCTGGACAAGCCGGCCGTGGTGGAAGCCGCGCAGTACTGGCGCGACCTGTCAGCCAAGCACAAGATCATGCCGACCGGCACGATCGATTGGGGCACCACGCCCAAGGACTTCCTGGAAAAGAAGGCCGCCATCGTCTGGACCACCACGGGCAATCTGACCAACATCCGCAAGAACGCCGACTTCCCGTTCGGCGTGGCCATGATGCCGCAGCAAAAGCGCGGCGGCAGCCCCACCGGCGGCGGCAACTTCTATATCTTCAAGAGCGGCACGCCGGCGCAGCAACAGGCCGCGCTGAAGTTCGCGCAATGGGTCACCACGCCAGAACGCGCCGCGGACTGGAGCATCGCCACGGGCTACGTGGCCGTGACCCCGGCCGCCTGGCAAACCGAAAAAATGAAAAAGTACGCGCAGGAAGTGCCGGCCGCCGCGGTCGCGCGCGACCAGCTGGAAGTCAGCGTGGCAGAGTTCTCCACGCATGAGAACCAGCGCGTCACCAAGACCCTGAACGACGCCCTGCAAGCCGCCCTGACCGGCTCCAAGACGCCGCAGCAGGCCTTGACCGACGCCCAGCGCGAGGCCGACCGCATACTGCGTCCCTACAAGTAATCCGACAAGCACGATGAGCCGCTCTTTAAACGCGCTTTATGGCTGGCTGCTATTGCTGCCAGCCATCGTGCTGCTCGCCGCTTTCACGCATTACCCGGCGGTGGCGACGCTATGGCACAGCTTTTTCTCTACCCCCAAGGGCGCGCGTCCCGCGCGCTTCGTGGGGCTGGACAACTACGCCGTCATGCGCGATGACCCGGTGTTCTGGCAGTCGCTCTGGAACAATCTGTGGTTCGCGCTGGGTACCATTCCCACGTCCATCGGCATCGCGCTGATCATGGCGCTATGGGTCAACCGCAACCTGAGCGGGCGCGGTTTCCTGCGCATGGCCTACTTCACGCCCACGGTGCTGCCCATGGTGGCGGTGGCCAACATCTGGCTGTTCTTCTACACGCCGCAGTACGGCCTGATCGCGCAGGTGATGCAGCTGTTCGGCTCGCCCGGCCCCAACTGGCTAGGCAACCGCGAGACCGCGCTGCCCGCGCTGATGCTGGTGACGGTCTGGAAGGAAGCCGGCTTCTTCATGATCTTCTACCTGGCCGCGCTACAAACAGTATCGCCGTCGCTGCGCGAGGCCGCGATGCTGGAAGGCGCGTCGCGCTGGCAGTATTTCCGCCGCATCCTGTGGCCGCTGCTGATGCCCACCACGCTCTTCGTGCTGATCAACGCCTTGATCAACGCGTTCCGGCTGGTGGACCACGTGGTGGTCATGACCCGCGGCGGGCCGGATAACGCCAGCACGCTGCTGCTGTACTACATCTACCAGGTGGGTTTCAGTTTCTGGGACACGGCTTACGCCGCCACGCTGACCGTCGTGTTGCTGGTGGTGCTGGCGCTGACCGCGCTGATCAAGTTCCGCTGGCTGGACCGCAGGACGCACTATCAATGAAAGACAAGCTCGATACCCTGGGCGCCTGGGCGCTCGGCCTGCTGTGGATCCTGCCCCTGGCCTATGCCATGTGGGCGGCGTTCCACCCGCCCGCCTACGCGACCCGCTTCGACCTGTTCGCGCCGCTGACGCTGGACAACTTCGTGCGCGCCTGGAATGCCGCGCCGTTCCCGCGCTACTTCCTCAACACCTTCCTGCTGGTCACCATGGTGCTGGCGGCGCAACTGGTGCTGTCGACGCTGGCCGGCTACGCCTTCGCGCGCTTCGAGTTCCGCGGCCGCGATTTCGTCTTCATGCTGGTGCTGCTGCAGCTGATGATCATGCCGGACGTGCTGCTGGTGGAAAACTACCGCTCCATGAGCCAGCTGGGCATCCGCGACACGGTGTTCGCCATCGGCCTGCCTTACTTCGCGTCGGCCTTCGGCATTTTCCTGCTGCGCCAGACCTTCAAGACGGTGCCGCGCGAACTGGAAGAGGCCGCCCGCATGGAGGGCGCCAACGCGCTACAGGTGCTGTGGAAGGTGTATGTGCCGCTGGCCAAGCCGATCTACGTGGCCTACGGGCTGGTGTCGGTCAGCCACCACTGGAACAACTTCCTGTGGCCGCTGATCATCACCAACTCGGTCGAATCGCGGCCGCTGACGGTGGGCCTGCAGGTGTTCTCGTCGACCGACCAGGGCATCGACTGGTCGGTCATCACGGCCGCCACGCTGATGTCGGCTGCGCCGCTGCTGATCGCCTTCCTGCTGTTCCAGCGCCAGTTCGTGCAGTCGTTCATGCGCGCGGGCATCCGCTAAGGGCCCGCGGCTTTCTCAATAGCCGACCGTCAACCCCGGCAGGTCCACGGTGATGCGCGGGCGCTCCAGCGCCAGCGCCAGGTGCTCGGCGAACTCGCGGGCCTCCTTTTCGTCGCTGGACAGGGTGTCATAGCCGAGCGCGTCGGCCACGCCCAGCACCTTGTCCAGCAGCAGGACCTTGCCGCTGGGGCGCAGCGGCTCGCAGCCCAGCGTTTCCCAGGCGCTGTCGAACCAGTCGCGCGCGTCGCTCTGGCGCTGCGGCGAGGGCTCGACGTTGGCCGAGAGGTCGACCGAACGGCGGGAGTCGAAAACAACGGTGATATCGCTGCGCATGGTGTGATTCCTTAAGGTGGCGTCAGGCGAGAAGCGTAGGCAAAAATCACCGGGCAGATTGTCCGCCCGGCGACATTGGGCTTGCCGGCTTACCAGCCGCGCGACACCTCCCAGGTGACTTCGGCATTTGCCGCCAGGGATTGGCGCATCATATCCAGCAGGGGGAAAGCGCGTTCCTTCAGGCCCACCATGCGTGCCATGGGCGATGCAGGCGCCTTGTCGTCGTCTTCTTCGTCGCTCTTGTCATGGGAACTCTGATAGTCGTCGATGGCGCGCTCGATGCCGCTGATGGCGGGTCCCAGCTGTTCCACGGTGAAAACGCCACGCTCCGGGATCTTGTCTCCGAAGGACTTGCCGGCCGCCTGCAACAGCGCGCCCGCATGGTCGGTCAGCATCAGAACCTCGGCCACGACCTTGGAATGAAAGGTGATCAGCATATTCCAGTCTCCCACATTGATTACTTACATACACTACCGCAACACCCGGGGGCTGCCAACTGGCCCGGGGCAGCAGGTCCGATGGCCGGGCGCCATCCGTCCCCCCAGACCCTCCGGCGCAAGGTTCCCGCCCTGGGCGCAGGCCGGTCCAATGGCCAAATCAAGCTATGATTCAGGAGATTCCCGTGACAGCGGGACCTGACGCGGCCATGAATGCGGCGCGCGCGGTCCGCCCGGCTACGCCGCCCCCTGTCCGCTCCGCCCGACAGGCCCGGCCTGTACGGGCGCGTCCGTCACTAACTCAGAACTTCTCCAGACGCCCATGCTCCTCGAGCAACAAAAACAGCTTATCTCCCTGATCCAGGCCGCCGTCGCGCAAAGCCTGCCCGACGCCGTGGCAAATGTGCTGCTGGAGCGCCCCAAGGTTGCCGCCCACGGCGACGTCGCCACCAACGTGGCCATGCAACTGGCCAAGCCGGCCCGCCGCAACCCGCGCGAACTGGCCCAGGCCATCGTCGACGCCCTGATGGCGCAGCCCGGCGCCGCCGGCCTGATCGAGTCCGCTGAAATCGCCGGGCCGGGTTTCATCAACCTGCGCATCACCGCCGCCGCGCGCCAGGCCGTCATCGCCGCCGTGGCCGAGCAGGGCGCCGCCTTCGGCCGCTCGCCCCGCAGCGGCGAGAAGATCCTGGTCGAGTTCGTGTCGGCCAACCCCACCGGTCCGCTGCACGTGGGCCATGCCCGCCAGGCCGCGTTGGGCGACGCCCTCTGCCGCCTGTACGACGCCATCGGCTGGGACGTCACCCGCGAGTTCTATTACAACGACGCCGGCAACCAGATCCACAACCTGGCCATCAGCGTGCAGGCCCGCGCCCGCGGCCTGACGACCGAATCGCCCGACTGGCCCGTCGACGGCTACAAGGGCGACTACATCGCCGACATCGCGCGTGACTTCCAGGCCGGCGCGACCGTCCACTCCGATGGCGTGGACGTCATCGCCACGGGCGACGTCGACAATCTGGACGACATCCGCGTCTTCGCCGTGGCCTACCTGCGTCGCGAGCAGGACCTGGACCTGCAGGCCTTCGGCCTGGCGTTCGACAACTACTACCTGGAAAGCTCGCTCTATACCTCCGGCCGGGTCGAAGCGACCGTCAAGGCGCTGGTCGCCGGCGGCCATACCTACGAGGAAGGCGGCGCGCTGTGGCTGCGCACCACCGAACTGGGCACGGGCGACGACAAAGACCGCGTCATGCGCAAAAGCGAAGGCGGCTACACCTACTTCGTGCCGGACGTGGCCTACCACAAGGCCAAATGGGAGCGGGGCTTCCATCGCGCCGTGAACATCCAGGGCAGCGACCACCACGGCACCGTGGCGCGCGTGCGCGCCGGCCTGCAGGCTCTGGAAGAGGGCATCCCCAAGGACTACCCGGCCTACGTGCTGCACAAGATGGTCAAGGTCATGCGCGGCGGCGAAGAGGTCAAGATCTCCAAGCGCGCCGGCAGCTACGTGACCATGCGCGACCTGATCGACTGGGTGGGCCGCGACGCCGTGCGCTACTTCCTGATCCAGCGCCGTGCCGACACCGAATTCGTGTTCGACGTGGACCTGGCGTTGTCCAAGAGCGACGAGAACCCGGTCTATTACATCCAGTACGCGCACGCCCGCATCTGCTCGGTGATCAACAATGCCGCCATGCCGGCCGCCGACGTGGCCCAGGCCGATGCCGCGCTGCTGACCGCCCCGACCGAATTCGCGCTGATGCAGCGCCTGGCCGAATTCCCCAACGTGGTGGCGCTGGCGGCGCAGGAACTGTCGCCGCACCATATCGCCTTCTGGCTGCGCGACTGCGCCTCGGACTTCCACGCCTGGTACGGCGCCGAGCGCGTGCTGATCGATGACACCGCCCTGAAACTGGCCCGCCTGCGCCTGGCCTCGACCACGCGCCAGGTGCTGGCCAACGGCCTCGAGCTGATGGGCGTGTCGGCGCCCGAGCGGATGTAACATCGGTTCATGGCAACCAAGCGCAAAACCACCACCCGCCGTTCCTCCGGCGAAAGCGGCAGCACCCTGTACGGCGCGCTGGCCGGCTTGCTCCTCGGCCTGATCGTGGCCGCCGTCGTCGCCTTCTACGTCACCAAGGCGCCCGTACCCTTCGTCGACCGGGCCAGCCGCCAGGGCGACAATGGCAAGCTGCCGGATCCGCGCCAGGCGCCGGACCCCAACGCCGGCCTGTACGGCCGCGACGGCGCCGCCGGCGTCCCGTCCACCGGCCCGACCGCCACGGCGCCCGCGCCGCTGCCGGGCGCAGGCGTGGCCACCGGCCCGGCCACGGGCCCCGCCCCCACCAAGGGCGACGACACCCCCGCCAAGCTGGACGACCTGGGCGCGCTGATTGCCACCCTGCCCACCTCCAAGGGGCCTGCCGTAGCCTCCGCCGCGCCGTCCGCCGCCCCCAGCCAGGCGCCCACGCCGATCTCCAAGGCCGCGCCCGCGCCGGCTCCCAAGCCGGCCGCCAGCGCGTCCGCGGCCAACGGCACGTACTACCTGCAGGCCGGCGCATTCCGTGGTGAAAACGACGCGGAATCCCTCAAGGCCCGCATCATCCTGCTGGGCCTGCCGGTGGCGGTGCAAAAGGCCGAAGTAAACGGCAAGGCCATCAACCGGGTCAGGGTGGGTCCCTTTGCCCGCCTGGACGACATGAACCGGGCCCGCGGCCGCCTGGGCGAGAACAAGATCGAAACCGCCGTGGTGCGCCAGTAATGCGCGCCGCCGCGCCCGCCAGCATTGAACTTATCCGGCCCCGGGCCTGTCTGTAACTTTTTACTCAGGAACCTCTCATCCATGCTGTCCCCCAAGATAATCCGCATCCTGGCCGCGGCCGCGCTGACCGCCACGGCTTTCTTCAGCCCGGCAAGCCACGCGCAAGGCGCGCAGCAATCCATCGCCATCAATCCACCGCTGCCGTCGGACACCCCGGGCAAGATCGAGGTCCTGGAATTCTTCGCCTACACCTGCCCGCACTGCGCCGCCATGGAGCCCATGGTTGAAGACTGGGCCAAGACCGCACCGCCGGACGTGGTGCTCAAGCAGGTTCCGATCGCTTTCAACGCCGGCATGAAGCCGCTGCAGCAGCTCTACTACACGCTGCTGGCCCTGGACCGCCCGGACCTGCACCCCAAGGTTTTCGCCGCCATCCACGGCGAACACAAGCGCCTGTTCGACAAGAAGGCGATGGGTGAATGGGCCGCGACCCAAGGCGTGGACCGCGAGAAGTTCGACTCGGTCTTCGATTCGTTCAGCGTGCAGACGCAGGTGCAGCGCGCCAACCAGCTGGCCGAGGCCTACCGCATCGACGGCACCCCGTCGTTCGCTGTCGGCGGCAAGTTCATGACCTCGCCCGTCATGGCCGGCAACAGCTACGAAGGCGCACTGAAGGAAGTGACCCGCCTGATCCCGCTGACGCGCAACTGATACTTTTCAGCCAGAATACGCAACGCCCCGAGCCGCCAGGCCGGGGCGTTTTTCTTTGCCGTTGGCGCCCGGGCCCGCGCTACACTTTCCGCACAACAATTCGCCGCGATAGCGGCACATAACGGGTGGAAGACAAATGAAGCAGCGATTCCCGCGCAGCCGCGCGATGCTGGGCCTGTGCCTGGCGCTGGCCGCCAGCCTGGCCCAGGCCAATGAAGCCGATGGCGTGAAGATCGGCGTACTCACGGACATGGCGGGCGTCACCGCCGACGCCACCGGCAAGGGCTCGGTCGAAGCCGCCCGCCTGGCCATCGAGGAAATGGGCGGCACCCTACTGGGCAAGCCCATTTCGCTGGTATCGGGCGACCACCAGCATCGGCCCGACATCGGCAGCAGCATGGCGCGCAAGTGGTACGACACCGATGGCGTGGACGTGATCGTGGACGTGCCCAATTCCTCGGTGGCGCTGGCGGTGCAGGGCATCGCGCGCGACAAGAAAAAGCTGGTGCTGTTCTCCAGCCCCGGCACCACCGCGTTGACCCAGGCACAATGCTCGCCCTACGGCGTGCAATGGACCTACACCACCTACGCGCTCTCGCGCGGGACGGCGACCGCGGTGGTCAACGAAGGCAACAAACGCTGGTTCATCCTGGCGTCCGACTACGCCTTTGGCAAGCAGCTGGCGGCGGACACCGAAACCGTGGTCAAGGCCAACGGCGGCGAGGTCGTCGGCACCGTCTACCACCCGCTGAACGCCTCGGATTTCGCGTCCTTCCTGTTGCAGGCGCAAGCCTCCAAGGCACAGATCATCGCCATCGCCAACGCGGGCGGCGACACCATCTCGGCCATCAAGCAGGCGGCGGAATTCGGCATCGGCGGCGCGCAGCAGCTGGCCGCCATGCTGCTGCTGATCACGGACGTGCACAGCCTGGGCCTGCAGGCCGCGCAGAAAACCTATCTGACGGTTCCGTCCTACTGGGACATGAACGACGGCACGCGCGCCTTCGCCAAGAAGTTCGAGGCCCGCGTGGGGCGTCCGCCCACCTTCCTGCAGGCCGGCGTCTACGGATCGGTGCGCCATTACCTGCAAGCCGTGAAGGCCGCCGGCACGGTGGACGCCGATGCCGTCATGGCCAAGATGAAATCGCTGCCCATCGACGATCCCTTCAGCCTGAATGCGCGTATCCGCGAGGACGGCCTGGTGGTACGCGACATGATGCTGGCGCAGGTCAAGACGCCGGCGCAGTCCAAGGCGCCCTGGGACTACTACAACATCGTGCGCAACATCCCCGGCGCCACGCTGGCCTGGCCCTTGTCGGAAAGCCAATGCCCGCTGGTCAAACCATGACGCAAGCGGTTAGCCCGGCGGCAGTGACCCTGTCCGACTTCGGCAGCTTTTACGCGGGTGGCCGGCAGGTACGCATCGACGGCCAGCCACAGCGCGACATCGCGTTCACGCAGAGCGCGTCGCTGGCCTACGACCCCAACGGCCTGTACCACTTCGAGCAGGCCTACGTGCAGTACTTCATCCCGGCGCGGCTCGCGCATCCGCTGCCCATCGTGCTGTTGCATGGCGGCGGCATGACGGGCGCGATGTGGGAACAGACGCCGGATGGAAGGCCGGGCTGGATGCAGCATTTCCTGCGCCAGGGCCACGCGGTCTATGTCGTGGACAACGTCGAGCGCGGCCGTGCGGGCTGGGCGCCGTTCAAGGAAGTCTGGCCCGAGCCGCCCATCATCCGCAATGCCGAAGAGAGCTGGACGCTGTTCCGCTTCGGGCGCGCCGAGGACTACGCGGCGCGGCGCGCTTTCGAGGGCCAGCGCTTTCCGGTCGCCGTGTTCGACGACTTCATCCGCCATGCAGTGCCGCGCTGGCTGGGCAATAACGATGCGGCGTTGAGGGGGTTCTGCGCGGTGCTGGACCGCATCGGGCCGTGCCTGGTAATGGCGCACAGCCATGGCGGCGAGGTCGCCTACCGCGCGCTGCATGCGCGGCCGGATCTGGTGCGCGGCGTCATCGGCATCGAACCCTCGGGCTTCTCGCCCGAGGTTGCGGCCCAGGCCGTGGCGGACAAGCCATTCCTGTTCGTCTATGGCGACTACCTGGACGCCACGCCGCTGTGGGAAAAGCTGTGCATCACCGGACAGGCCTATGCCGATGAGCTGGCGCGCCAGGGCGCCCGCGTGCAGACCTGGCGCCTGGCCGACATGGGCATTGCCGGCAATTCGCACATGCCCATGATGGACGACAACAGCGACGACATCGCCGCGCGCATCGGCGTCTGGATACGCGGCACGGCCGCCTGAGGCGGCCTCGCCTCGCGCAGCTCAGCCCTGGACGGCCGCGGCCTTTTCCAGCGCCTGGGTCAGGTCGGCGATGATGTCGTCCGGCGATTCCAGGCCGATGTGCAGGCGCACCAGGGCGTTGTCGCCTTCGCCCCAATAGCGGTGCTTGGACAGGTCCTTGCCCGACACCAGCTGCACCAGGCTTTCGTAGCCGCCCCAGGAAAAGCCGATGCCGAACAGCGTCAACGAATCCACGAACACGCGCGCCGCCGCCGGCGACAGGCGCAGTTCGACGGACAGCATGCCGTTGGAGCCGGTGCAATCGCGCTGCCACAACGCGTGGCCGGGATCCTGCGGCCAGGCCGGGTGGAACAAGCGCACCGTCTCGGAACGGCTCTTGAAGAATTCGCACACCTGCAAGGCGTGGCGCGCATGCTGCGCCATGCGGATGGGCATGGTGCGCACGCCGCGCAGGGCCAGCCAGGCGTCATCCGCGCTGATGGAATAACCCATGGCGTACTGCGTGCGGTTGAGCTTGCGGGCGATCTCTTCGTCATTGGTGACGACGGCGCCCAGCATCAGGTCGGAGTGTCCGCCCACGTACTTGGTGCCTGCAATGACGGACACCTGCGCGCCCAGCGTCAGCGGGCGGTAGATGTAGCCCGAGCCCCAGGTATTGTCGGTGGCCAGCACCAGGCCACGACGCTGCGCGAAGGCGGCCATGGCGCCCATGTCCAGCATCTCGAACAGCAGGGATCCGGGCGACTCCACGTACAACAGCTTGGTGGTCGGACGCACCAACTCTTCCAGGTCCTCGCCGGCCGCGAAGTACGTGATCTCGATGTTCATACGCTTGAGCACCGCGTCGTCCAGCTCGCGCATCGGGCCATAGACGCAATCCGAGATCAGCGCGTGGTCGCCGGCCGAGCACAGCGCCATCATGACCATGGTCATGGCCGACAGGCCCGAGGACGCCAGGTAGCAGTGCGTGCCGCCTTCGAGCTGGGTGAAGACCTCTTCCAGCGCCGCATGCGTGTCCATACCCATGCGTCCGTAGGTGGAGGCGCGGCCGCCTGCCGCCTTGCTGCGCTGAGCCTTTTCAAGCGCGGCGAGGTTCTCGAAGCGCACCGTGCTGGCGCGCATCGGCGGCAGGGGCACCGGCGCCGTGCCGGTTTCGGGGTTGAACGGGGCGGTGCCTGCGTGCTGCAGAAGCGTATCGATGTGTTTGGTGGGCATCTTCAGTGGACTGCTTGCGTATGGACAGGGGCGGAATAAAGGCGATCAGGATGAACCATATCAGGCCAGGCGCGGCCTGTCCCTATCCGCCGATCCAGGTGACGGTTTCGGACTGCGAGGCGCGGCTGGTGCGGTAGCTGTTGGCGGGGTGCGCCGTATCCGCATAGCCGAAGGAAATGCCGCAGACCACGCGCCGGTCCGCGGCGATGCCGAGTTCCTCGCGCAGCACTTCCGGGTACATGGCCAGGGATGCCTGGGCAACCGTGGCCACGCCGTTGGCCTGGGCTGCCAGCAGGAAATTGGCCACATAGCCGCCGCAATCCATTGCGCCATATTCGCCCAGCGCCTCGTCGGTGGTGACGATGGCCACGTGCGGCGCGTCGAACAGCTGGAAATTGCGCATTTCCTGGCGCCGGTAGGCCTCGCGGTCGCCGCGCGCCACGCCGACCGCGCCATACAGCTGGAAGCCCGATTCGCGCCGTCGGGCCAGGTACTCGCCCTGGTATTCGCGCGGAAACGGAAAATCCGGCGTGAAGCCAGACTGTTCCGCGCGGCGTTGCAGCGCGCCGCGCAGGCGTTCCGTGCCCGCGCCTTCGGTGATCGTCACCTGCCAGGGCTGACAATTGCACCAGGAGGCGGTGCGCTGCGCCAGGGCCAGGACGCGTTCGATGGTGCCGCGCGCCACCGGCTCGGGCAGGAATGCGCGGCAGCTGTGGCGGGCCTGCAGCCACGCCTCGAGCGAGGCGTCGGGGCGCGCATCGGCGCCCTGCAAGGGTTCCGGGGATTGCGGCATGGCGGTGGGGGGCATGGCGGTTGTCTCTCCTGGTCGGCCCGGCTGGTCCCGCAAGGGACGCATGGGGCATGCATGATGGGCACGTCTTTGCCTTTATGATGCCACTTCCGGCCGCCTAGAGCCGGCCGAACCGTTCCAGGCGACCACTCATGCTGCCCATCGACACCCTGATCGCATTCTTCGGCATTGCCGTCCTGCTGGCCCTGACTCCGGGGCCGGACAATCTGTTCGTGCTGATGCAGTCCGCCATCTGGGGCCGCAAGGCCGGCATGTTCGTGGTGCTGGGGCTGTGCACGGGGCTGCTGGGGCATACAGCCGCCGTGGCCGTGGGACTGGCAGCCGTGTTTGCGGCCTCGCCCATGGCCTTCACCGTGCTCAAGCTGGCGGGCGCCGCCTACCTGGCCTATCTGGCGTGGCAGATCCTGCGCGCGCCGGTCGAATCCGAAGCCGGCAAGCGGCCCGAACCCATGCGGCCCGGTGCGCTGTACCGCCGCGGCATCGTGATGAACCTGACCAACCCCAAGGTGCTGCTGTTCTTCTTCGCCTTCCTGCCGCAGTTCACCTCGCCGGCGCTGGGTCCCGTGGGTTTGCAGACCATGCAGTTGGGCGCGGTCTTCATGGTCGTCACGCTGCTGGTGTTCGGCGCCATTGCGTTCTTCTCGGGCGCGTTCGGTGAACTGCTGCAGCGCTCGGTGACCGCCAAGCGCTGGCTGAACCGGATTGCCGCGTTGGTGTTCATCGGGCTGGCCGTGCGGTTGGCTACGGCCACGCGTTAGGCGGCGCGGCGGCCCATGCGCGCCGCCTTTCTGCCTGCCACGCTCAGACGGCCGAGAACCGCACGATGCCGTCCGCGCCCAGCGCGCGCTTGAGCTTGCCTTCGAAATACAGCGCATGCAGGTGCGCCAGCGCCTCGCCCATGGCGAAGGTCAGCTGGTGCAGGTCCAGCTTGCGCTTGAACAGCACCGGCACGATATCCGTGGTCGATTGCGGCTGGATGGCACAAGCTTCCAGCACTTCCGCCAGGCGGTCGCGATGGTGTTCATGCTGTTGCGCGATGCGCTCATGCAGGCCCTTGAAGGGCCGGCCGTGCGAGGGCAGCACCAAGGTGTCCCTGGGCAAGTCGGCGTAACCATCCAGCGAACGCAGGTACAGGGGCAGGGGATTGGCGTCGGGCTCGTAGTCGAACACGCTGACGTTGGTGGAAATGCGCGGTAGCACCATGTCGCCCGAGATCAGCACGCCGAGATCCGGTGAAAACAGCGAAGCGTGCTCAGGCGCATGCCCATAGCCCACGATCACGCGCCAATCGCGCCCGCCGATGCGCACGTCATCGCCGTGCATGATGCGGGTATAGCGCGCGGGCACGGCCGGCACCAGATTGGGGTAGTAGTTGGCGCGCTGCCGAATCTGCTCTTGCGCGTCCAGGTCGGTCAGGCCGTGGCGGGCGAAGTGGTCCACCGCCGATTGGCCGCCCGGGCCGCCGCCCGCGTCGCCGCGGCGCGAGGACCACAGCGAGGCCACCACGAAGTCCGTCATCGTCATCCACAAAGGAGCACTCCAGCGTTCGCACAGCCAGTGCGCCAGGCCGATGTGGTCGGGGTGCATGTGGGTGACGATGACGCGCAGCACCGGCAGGCCTTCCAGTTCGGTCTCGAACACGCGTTCCCACAACGTCTTCACTTCATCTCGCGTGATGCCGCAGTCGACGATGGTCCAGCCGTCGCGGCCGTCGATGTTGTCGCGCAGCAGCCAGAGGTTGATATGATCCAGCGCGAACGGCAGAGGCATCCTGATCCATTTGACCCCTTCCGCCACCACGTGCGAACGGCCGGGTTCGGGCTGGAAATCAGTCCAGGGATATTGCAGTTTCTGTTCGTTCGGGTTCATTGCCTCTCCTCCACGCTTGACGATCGGGTCAAGTCATCATAATTTACGTTTACGTAAACTGCCATATCTCGCATGTCCCCGTCAACCTGGACTATCTCAGAGCTCTCCCGCGAGTTCGACGTCACGCCCCGCACGATCCGCTTCTATGAAGACCAGGGGATCGTCAGCCCGGCGCGCGAAGGGCGCAACCGCATCTTCGGGCCGCGCGACCGCACGCGCCTGAAGCTGGCCCTGCGCGGCAAGCGCCTGGGCCTGCAATTGTCCGAGATCCTGACCCTGATCGACATGTATGACGGGCCGGGCGACACCGAGGTCCAGCTGCGCCAATACTTGAGCGTACTGGAACAGCACCGCAGCACCCTGGAACAGCAGCGCCGCGACATCGAGGATACCCTGCACGAAATTTCGCAGCAGGAACAGCAATGCCGCGATCTGCTCGCGCAGAAGCCCTAGGAACGTGGGCGTGGGCGCTTTGCAAACCCTTGCGCTGTTCATCCTGACGGCGCTGGCCGAGATCATCGGCTGCTATCTTCCTTACCTGTGGCTGCGCAAGGGCCACTCCATCTGGCTGCTCGCGCCCGCGGCGGCCAGCCTGGCGCTGTTTGCCTGGCTGCTGACGCTGCACCCCACGGCTTCGGGCCGCGTCTATGCGGCGTATGGCGGCGTGTACATCGGCATGGCGCTGCTGTGGCTGTGGGCCGTGGACGGCGTGCGCCCCAGCACGAGCGACTGGCTGGGCGTGGGCCTGTGCCTGGCTGGCATGCTGGTCATCATGTTCGGACCGCGCAGCGCGTAGGCCGCGGCGCGTCCAAGAAAGGCGCCGCGAAACGCCGCGGCCTTGGGACGGCTAAAAAAAACGCGCGTACCCCAGAGGGTCGCGCGTTTCTTGTTGGACAAGGCTTACTCAGCCTTGATATTGCCTTCCTTGATGACCCGCGCATTGTTCGCGAATTCCGCTTGCACCTGCTTGGCGAACGCGTCACCCACGGCCGTGCCCGGCTGCAGGTAGGACTTGGCCAGCAAGTCCTGGAACTCGGCGCTGGCGACGGCCTTGGCCAAGGCGGCCTGTAGCGGCTGCGCAACCGTGGCCGGCAGATTGGCGGGCGCGAACACGCCGAAGTTCGAGTAGTACTGCGCCTGCGGCATCTTCAGCTCGGCCATGGTGGGCACGTCCGGCCAGGCGGCCAGGCGTTCGGGCGCCATCACGGCCAGGGGCTTGAGCGCGCCGTTGGCAACGTGCGGCAGCACCACATCGCTGTTGACCACCAGCAGTTCGACCACGCCGCCCAGGCCGTCGGTCAGCGCCTGGCTGTTGCCGCGGTAGGGCACGTGCAACATCTTGGTGCCGGTCTGGGCCGTGACGGCCGACATGCCGATGTGGGCCACGGTGCCCTGGCCCGGCGTGCCGTAGCGCACGCCGTCCGGGTGCGACTTGGCATAGTCGATCAGGCCGGCGAAGTCCTTCACCGGCAGCGCCTTGGTGGCGACGATGGCGACGGGCGCCACGGCCACGCTGGCCACCGGCGTCAGGTCCTTCATCGGGTCGTAGTTGGTCTTGGCCAAATGCGGGAAGATCGTCAGCGGGCTGGTGGAGGCCAGCAGCAAGGTGGTGCCATCCGGCTGCGCGCGCGCCACGAAGTCGGTGCCTACGGACGCGCCCGCGCCCGGCTTGTTCTCGACGATCACGGTTACGTTGCTTTCCTTGCGCAGCACGTCGCCCAGGCGGCGTCCGATCGCGTCGGCGCTGCCGCCGGCGGTGTAGGGCACCACCAGCGTGACGGGCTTGGCCGGCCAGCTCTGCGCCATTGCGCCGCTGGCCATGATTGCCAAGGCCGCCCCCGCGGCCTTGATCAGCAATGTCTTCTTTTTCATATCGTCCTAGTAATGTTGCGTGGCACTGCGTCAGATAAAACGGAAAGCATGAAGCACATCAGGCCAGATAGCGTTGCGCCAGGCGTACCCAGTACGACGCGCCAGCCGGAATCAGGGAATCGTTGAAGTCATAGCTGGCGTTGTGCAGCATGCAAGGCCCCAGGCCATGGCCCGCCATGCGGTGCTCGCCGTCGCCGTTGCCCAGGAACACGTAGCAGCCAGGCTTTTCCTGCAGCAGGAAGGCAAAATCCTCGGAAGCCATGGCCGGCTCGATCACCAATGCCTTGTCCTGGCCCACCACCTCGCGCATGACTTCCATGCAGAACTCGGTCTCGGCCACGGTGTTCACCAGCGCCGGGTAGCGGCGCTCGAAGAACACGTCGGCCTCGCAGCCGTGCGCGGCCGCGATGTTGCCGGCGATCTCGTTCATGCGGCGTTCGATCAGGTCGACCACGTCGGTGCTGTAGGCCCGCACCGAGCCGCCCAGCCAGGCGCTATTGGGAATGACGTTGATCACGCTGCCGCCGGCCTGCACCTGGGTGATCGACAGCACCGCGGCGTCCAGCGGACGCTTGCTGCGCGTGAGGATGGTCTGCAGGGACTGGCCGATGGCGAACAGCGCGGGCACCGGATCGCTGCAATCCTGCGGCGCGGCGGCGTGGCCGCCCTTGCCGCGCACGGTGATCTTGAAGCCGTTGGCGGCCGCCATCATCGGGCCGGCACAGACGCCGAAGGTCCCGGCGGCCAACCCCGGCCAATTGTGCATGCCGAACACAGCCTCGCAGGGAAAGCGTTCGAACAGGCCGTCCTGGATCATGGCGCGGCCGCCGGCACCGCCTTCCTCGGCTGGCTGGAAGCACAGGTACACCGTGCCGTCGAAGCCGCCCTCGGCCTGCAAGTGGCGCGCGGCAGCCAGCAGCATGGCGGTGTGGCCGTCGTGCCCGCAGCCGTGCATCTTGCCGTCATGGCGCGAACGATGGTCGAACTGGTTCTCTTCCTGCATGGGCAGCGCATCCATGTCGGCGCGCAGCATGATGGCGCGATCCGACGCGCCGCGCTTGATCACGCCGACCACCCCGGTCTTGGCGATGCCGGTGTGGGTCTCGATGCCCCAGCCGCGCAGCGTGTCCGCCACCACCTTGGCCGTGCGGTGCTCTTCGTAGCAAAGCTCCGGATGCATGTGGATGTCGCGCCGCAGCGCCACAATTTCGTCCAGATTGGTCAGTTCGAGCACGGCAAACTCCATCGCAATAATTCAGGATTCAAGGATCGGCTGGAATCTTACCCAGGGCCGCTCCCCCGGTAACACGCAATTACCTAGGGATAACCCGACTCCAATTTACGTTTACGTAAACGTAATATTTGCAGTGCATCATTGCCTAGCGATGGCCGATCGGCGCATCATGAGCCACGCGCGGCAATCCGGCGCCGGAGCCAGGCGCCCACAAAATAGTAAGTACCTACTATCACGGAGACAGCGATGAACCTTCCCGGCCTGAACTTCGACCTGGGCGAAGATCTGGACATGCTGCGCGACGCGGTGCGCAATTTCGCGCAGACCGAGATCGCGCCGCGCGCCGCAGAAGTGGACCGCAGCGACCAGTTCCCCATGGACCTCTGGCGCAAATTCGGCGAGCTCGGCGTGCTGGGCATGACGGCCGACGAGGAATACGGCGGCGCAAAAATGGGCTATCTGGCCCACATGATCGTGATGGAGGAAATCTCCCGCGCCAGCGCCTCGGTCGGCCTGTCCTATGGCGCGCACTCCAACCTGTGCGTGAACCAGATCAATCGCAACGGCACGGCGGCCCAGAAGGCCAAGTACCTGCCCAAGCTGATTTCCGGCGAACACGTGGGCGCGCTGGCCATGAGCGAGCCGGGCGCCGGTTCCGACGTGGTCAGCATGAAGCTGCGCGCCGACAAGAAGGGCGACCGCTACGTGCTGAACGGCACCAAGATGTGGATCACCAACGGCCCCGACGCCGACACCCTGGTGGTCTACGCCAAGACCGACCCCGAAGCCCACCAGCGCGGCATCACCGCCTTCCTGGTCGAAAAGGGTTTCAAGGGCTTTTCCGTGGCGCAGAAGCTGGACAAGCTGGGCATGCGCGGCAGCCACACCGGCGAACTGGTGTTCCAGGACTGCGAAATCCCCGAAGAGAACGTGCTGGGCCAGGTCAACGCCGGCGTCAAGGTGCTGATGAGCGGCCTGGACTACGAACGCGCGGTGCTGTCCGGCGGCCCGGTGGGCATCATGCAGGCCGTGATGGACGTGGTCGTCCCCTATATCCATGACCGCAAGCAGTTCGGCCAGGCCATCGGCGAATTCCAACTCATCCAGGGCAAGGTCGCCGATCTGTACACCACGTTGCAGGCCAGCCGCGCCTTCTGCTACCAGGTCGGCAAGAACCTGGACCGCCTGGGCGCCGAGCACGTGCGCCAGGTACGCAAGGACTGCGCCGCGCTGATCCTGTACACCGCCGAAAAAGCCACCTGGATGGCGGGCGAGGGCGTGCAGATCCTGGGCGGCAACGGCTACATCAACGAATACCCGGTGGGCCGCCTGTGGCGCGACGCCAAGCTGTACGAGATCGGCGCCGGCACCAGCGAAATCCGCCGCATGCTGATCGGCCGCGAACTGTTCAACGAAACCGCCTGAGCGCGCCTCCATGATCCGCATGTCCGACGTCCAGCACATCGAACAGGCGCCCGCGCCGGGCCCTGCGCCGCTGGACGTCGCGCGGCTGATCCTGGCGGGCTTCGACCGCCACTACGCGCTATTCCGCTACAGCGCCCAGCGTGCCAAGGCGCTGTTCGAATCCGGCGACTGGCACGGCATCCAGCGCCTGTCGCGCGAGCGCATCGAGTACTACGACATGCGGGTGCGCGAATGCGCCACCCAGCTGGAAGGCGTGCTGCGCGGCCGCCCGGAAGGCGCGGTAGGCGCCAATGGCAGCGCAGCCCCCACCCTGAGCGACGAGCAAACCGCGTTCTGGCAGCAGATCAAGCAGGAGTTCGTCGGACTGCTGGGCGAGCACCGCCAGCCCGAATGCGCCGAGACCTTCTTCAACTCGGTCTCCTGCCGCATCCTGCACCGCGACTATTTCCACAACGCCTTCCTGTTCGTCCGTCCGGCCATCGCCACCGATTACCTGGACAGCAGCATCCCCTCGTACCGGGTGTACTACCCAGCCACCGACGGGCTGGAGAAAAGCCTGATCCGCATGGTGGCGGACTTCGGTCTGGCGCTGCCCTTTGAAGACCTGCCGCGCGACACGCGGCTGCTGGCGCGCGCCGCGGTCAAGCAACTGCGCGCGACACTGCCGCGCCACGTCGGCCGCCGCATCGCCAGCGACTGCCAGATCCACGCGCTGGGCTCGCTGTTCTTCCGCAACAAGGGCGCCTACATCGTCGGCCGCCTGATCAACCAGGGTACGGTGTATCCCTTCGCGGTGGCGCTGATGCGCAACCCGGCGGGCCAGGTCGTGCTGGACGCGCTGCTGCTGGGCGCGGACGACCTGAGCACGCTGTTCAGCTTCACCCGCGCCTACTTCCTGGTGGACATGGAAACGCCGGCCGCGGTGGTGAACTTCCTGTCCAGCCTGCTGCCGCGCAAGCCCAAGGCCGAGCTCTACACCATGATCGGCCTGCAGAAGCAGGGCAAGACGCTGTTCTACCGCGACTTCCTGCATCACCTGGCCCATTCGCGCGACGCCTTCGACATCGCCCCCGGCATCAAGGGCATGGTGATGTGCGTGTTCACGCTGCCGTCCTATCCCTACGTGTTCAAGCTCATCAAGGACCGCATCGACAAGGACGGCATGGACCATGCCACCGTGCGCCGCAAGTACCAGATGGTGAAGCTGCACGACCGCGTCGGCCGCATGGCCGACACCTGGGAATACTCGCAGGTGGCGCTGCCGCGCGCGCGCTTCGCGCCGGCCCTGCTGGAAGAACTGCGCCGGCTGGTACCCAGCCTGATAGAGGAAACCGGCGACACGGTGGTCATCCGCCATGTCTACATCGAACGGCGCATGACGCCCTTGAACATCTATCTGCGCCAGGCTTCGGACGCGCTGCTGGACCCGGCCGTGCGCGAATACGGGGATGCCATCCGCCAGCTGGCCGCGGCCAATATTTTCCCCGGGGACATGCTGTACAAGAACTTCGGCGTCACGCGCCTGGGCCGCGTCGTTTTCTACGATTACGACGAAATCCAGCGCATGACCGAAATGAATTTCCGGCGCATCCCGCCCGCCCCCAACGAAGAGGCGGAACTGGCGTCCGAACCCTGGTACGCCATTGGTCCGAATGATGTATTCCCCGAGGAATTCGGACGTTTCCTGCTGGGCGACCCGCGCGTGCGCGGCGCCTTCATGCGTCACCATGCCGAGCTGCTGGAACCGGACTGGTGGCAGGCCTGCCGCACCCATGTAGCGCAAGGCCGGATTGAAGAATTTTTCCCTTACGATACGGACAGACGCCTGCGTCCGGAATGCCCTCCAGGCGACCACGCGGCCTCGTAACCCCAGAGCTGTCCCGACCCTCACAGGAGCTAGCCATGTCAGATCCCATCGTCATCGTTTCCGTTGCCCGCACGCCCATGGGCGGCATGCTGGGCGCCTTGTCCGGCCTGGCCGCGCACGAGCTGGGCTCGATCGCCATCAAGGCCGCCGTCGAACGCGCCGGCATCAAGCCCGAGCAAGTCGAAGAAGTCATCATGGGCAACGTGCTGCAGGCCGGCCAGGGCCAGGCCCCGGCGCGCCAGGCCGCGCTGGGCGCGGGCCTGCCGCTGGGCGTGGCTTGCACCACCATCCACAAAGTCTGCGGTTCGGGCCTGAAAGCCGCCATGTTCGGCCATGACCTGCTGGCCGCGGGCAGCGCCAACATCGTCGTCGCCGGCGGCCAGGAAAGCATGAGCAATGCTCCCTACCTGCTGCTCAAGGGCCGCCAGGGCTACCGCTACGGCCACAACACCGTGTATGACCACATGGCGCTGGACGGCCTGGAAGACGCCTACGACAAGGGCAAGGCCATGGGCGTGTTCGCCGAAGACTGCGCCTCCAAATATTCCTTCACCCGCGAACAGCAGGACGCGTTCTCGCTGGAATCGCTGCGCCGCGCCCGCGCCGCGTCCGAAGACGGCAGCTTCAAGTGGGAAATCGCCCCCGTGACGGTCGCCGGCCGCAAGGGCGACACGGTGATCGACACCGACGAGGCCCCCACCAAGGCCATGCCGGAAAAGATCCCCACCCTCAAGCCCGCCTTCAAAAAGGACGGCACCGTCACCGCCGCCAACTCCTCGTCGATCTCCGACGGCGCCGCCGCCATGGTGCTGATGCGCGCCTCCACCGCTGAAAAGCTAGGCGTAAAGCCGCTGGCCCGCATCGTCGCCCACAGCCAGCACTCGCAAGAGCCGAACTGGTTCACCACCGCCCCCGTGGGCGCGCTGAAGAACCTGTTCGCCAAGACCGGCTGGAAGGCCGAGGACGTGGACCTGTACGAAATCAATGAAGCCTTCGCGGTGGTCACCATGGCCGCCATGACCGACTTCAAGCTGCCGCATGACAAGGTCAACATCCACGGCGGCGCCACCGCCCTGGGCCATCCGATCGGCGCGTCCGGCGCCCGCCTGATGGCCACCCTGGTCGGCGCGCTGCGCAAGACCGGCGGCAAGCGCGGCGTGGCCACGCTGTGCATCGGCGGCGGCGAAGCCGTGGCAATGGCGATTGAAATGATCTGACGCAACGCCGGGAGGCTTCGGCCTCCCGGCTTTCGATGGATTCCGCTGCGCCTTTTTTGCATGGCGTCGTAGCGCGACGGGTCGGTCGCGCGCCGTGCAGGAAAGGCGCAACGAAATCCCTCTTCGATACCGATAGCCTATAAGCATGCCCGGCCCACCGGGCAGCGAGACAAACCGCTCCACGAGCGCCTTCAAATTTCCAACAAGCAGGACGGGTGGAACCCCATGCCCATCATCGAATCCCGCATCAATCCGCGGTCGCAGGACTACACCGACAATGCGCAGGCCATGCAGGCGCAGCTGGATGATCTGGACCAGCAACTGGCCCATACCGCGCTGGGCGGCAGCGAAGCCGCGCGCGCCAAGCACGTGGCGCGCGGCAAGCTGCTGCCGCGCGACCGCGTTGAACACCTGATCGATCCGGGCACGCCGTTCCTGGAACTGTCGCCGATGGCGGCGCACGGCATGTACGGCGGCGAAGCCCCCGGCGCCGGCGTCATCACCGGCATCGGCCGCGTGGCCGGCACTGAATGCGTGATCGTCTGCAACGATGCCACGGTCAAGGGCGGCACCTACTACCCGATGACGGTCAAGAAGCATCTGCGCGCGCAGGAAATCGCCGCGCAGAACCATCTGCCCTGCGTCTACCTGGTGGATTCGGGCGGCGCCAACCTGCCGCAGCAGGACGAGGTATTCCCCGACCGCGAACACTTCGGCCGCATCTTCTACAACCAGGCGCAAATGTCCGCGCAAGGCATTTCGCAGATCGCCGTAGTGATGGGCTCCTGCACCGCCGGCGGCGCCTACGTGCCCGCCATGAGCGACGAGTCCATCATCGTCAAGAACCAGGGCACCATCTTCCTGGGCGGCCCGCCGCTGGTAAAGGCCGCCACCGGCGAAGAGGTCAGCGCCGAAGACCTGGGCGGCGGCGACGTGCACACGCGCCTGTCCGGCGTGGTGGACCATCTGGCCGCCAACGACATGCACGCGCTGCAACTGGCACGCAACGCCGTCGCGCGCCTGAACCGCAAGAAGCCGCAGCCGCTGGCCACCATCCCGGTACGCGAGCCGCGCTACGACCCGAGCGAACTGAATGGCATCATCCCTGCCGACACGCGCAAGCCCTATGACGTGCGCGAAGTCATCGCGCGCATCGTCGACGGCTCCGAGTTCGACGAGTTCAAGGCGCGTTTCGGCCCCACGCTGGTCACCGGCTTCGCACACATCCAAGGCATGCCCGTAGGCATCGTGGCCAACAACGGCATCCTGTTCTCGGAGTCCGCGCAAAAGGGCGCGCACTTCATCGAACTGTGCGCGCAGCGCAAGATCCCGCTGGTGTTCCTGCAGAACATCACCGGCTTCATGGTCGGCCGCAAGTACGAAAACGAAGGCATCGCCCGCCACGGCGCCAAGATGGTGACGGCGGTGGCCACCGCCAACGTGCCCAAGTTCACCGTGCTGATCGGCGGCTCGTTCGGCGCCGGCAACTACGGCATGTGCGGCCGAGCCTATTCGCCGCGCATGCTGTTCATGTGGCCCAACGCCCGCATCTCGGTCATGGGTGGCGAACAGGCCGCCAGCGTCTTGGCCACGGTCAAGCGCGACGGTATCGAGGCTCGCGGCGGCCAATGGTCCGCCGACGAGGAAACCGCCTTCAAGACGCCCATCCGCGAACAGTACGAACGCGAAGGCCATCCCTACTACGCCACCGCGCGCCTGTGGGACGACGGTATCATCGCGCCGGCCGACACGCGGCGCGTGTTGGGGCTGGCGCTGTCGGCAGCCTTGAACGCGCCCATCGAGGACACCAAGTTCGGCGTGTTCCGCATGTAGGGCGGCACAGCCGCCCCCATTGCAGCCCAAGAATAATTTCAGCCTGGATGACATCCATGTTCGACACTTTGCTGATTGCCAACCGCGGTGAAATCGCCTGCCGCGTGGCCGCCACCGCCCGCCGCATGGGCATCCGCACCGTGGCGGTGTATTCCGACGCCGACGCCAACGCCCGCCACGTCGCCGCCTGCGACCAGGCCGTGTACATCGGCGGCTCGGAGCCGCGTGCCAGCTACCTGCGCGCCGACGCCATCCTGCAAGCCGCGCGCGATACCGGCGCGGGCGCCATCCACCCCGGCTATGGTTTCCTGTCGGAAAACGAAGCCTTCGCCGAAGCCGCCGAAAAGGCCGGCATCGCCTTCGTCGGACCGCCGGCCTCCGCCATCGCCGCCATGGGCAGCAAGTCCGCCGCCAAGTCGCTGATGGAAAAAGCCGGCGTGCCGCTGGTGCCGGGTTACCACGGCGACAACCAGGACCCGCAATTCCTCAAGACCCAGGCCGACGCCATCGGCTACCCCGTGCTGATCAAGGCCAGCGCCGGCGGCGGCGGCAAGGGCATGCGCGTGGTCGAATCGTCGGGCGCGTTTCTGGATGCGCTGGCGTCCTGCCAACGCGAAGCCGCGTCCAGCTTTGGCGACGACCGCGTGCTGATCGAACGCTATCTGCAGAAGCCGCGCCACATTGAAATCCAGGTATTCGCCGACACGCATGGCAACTGCGTCTACCTGTTCGAACGCGATTGCTCGGTGCAGCGCCGCCACCAGAAGGTGATCGAGGAAGCCCCGGCCCCCGGCATGACTGAAGAGCGCCGCCGCGCCATGGGCGAAGCCGCCGTGGCCGCCGCGCGCGCCGTGGGCTACGTGGGCGCGGGCACGGTGGAATTCATTGCCGAGCCCGACGGCCGTTTCTATTTCATGGAAATGAACACGCGCCTGCAGGTCGAACACCCGGTCACCGAAATGATCACCGGCCACGACCTGGTCGAATGGCAGCTGCGTGTGGCCGCCGGCCAGCCGCTGCCGGCGCGCCAGGAAGACCTGCGCATCCAGGGCCACGCCATCGAGGCCCGCATCTACGCAGAGAACCCCGAGAAGGGCTTCCTGCCGTCCATCGGCACCCTGGCCTACCTGGGCCTGCCTGCGCACACCGCGTTCGCCAATGGCGACATCCGGGTCGACGGCGGCGTGCGCATGGGCGACACCATCACGCCGTTCTACGACCCCATGATCGCCAAGCTGATCGTGCACGGCGCCGACCGCGACCAGGCCCGCGCCCGCATGCTGCAAGCGTTGGCCCAGACGCAGGCCGTGGGCGTGCAGACCAACGTGGCCTTCCTGTCGCGCCTGATGCAGGACAGCGCCTTCGCTGCGGCGGACCTGGACACCGGCCTGATCGAACGCCAGCGCGCCACGCTGCTGCCCGAACCCCAAGCCGCCAGTCCTGCCACGCTGGCCCTGGCCTGCGCCGCCGTGCTGGTGCGCCAAGGCCTGGCGCAGCCGGGCGTCACCAGCGGCAAGCACCCTGCCGATCCCTGGGACGCGCGCGACGGCTGGCGCCTGGGCAACCGCTATCAACGGCATCTGCAATGGGTCGACAACGGCGAAACCCGCCGCGTCACCGTCGCCCGCCAGGGCGGCGCCTGGACGCTGGATTCCGGCGCGGGTCCGCAAGCCTTCCTGTGGCGCGCCCACGCCAGCGCCAACCCCAACCTGGCCTACGGCCTGCGCATCACGCTGGACGGCCATGAAAGCGCCGGCACCGTCGTGCTGCACGCCGACCGCGCCCACGTCTTCGGCGAAGCCGGCGTACACGTGCTGGACCTGTACGATCCGCTGGCGCACTCCCAGGACACGCAGGGCGAACACGGCGGCGGCCTCACGGCTCCCATGCCCGGCAAGATCATCTCGATCTCGGTCAAGGCCGGCGACACCGTGGAAAAGGGCCAGCCGCTGCTGGTGATGGAAGCCATGAAGATGGAGCACACCATTTCCGCGCCCGCCGACGGCAAGGTCTCGGAAGTGTTCTACGGCGTGGGCGATCAGGTGACGGAAGGGGCCGAGCTGGTCGCCATCGGCGAGTAGCCAAGCGCGCCGTAACAAAATCGTCACCCGCCTCGCCGCCTGCGGGTTCATCATGGGCGCTCCTGCTTATCCACGGGAGTACCCATGATGAGTTCAATGCCATCCGAACAGGCGGCGCCCCGCCTGTTTCCAACCCTGCGCTGCCGCGACGCGGAGGCGATGATCCGCTGGCTTACCGGCGTGGTGGGCTTCACCGAACATGCCGTCTACCGCGACGACGGCACTGTGCAGCATGCGGAACTGGCCTACGGCAGCTCCCTCCTGATGCTGGGCCCGGACCGCGACGACGCCCATGGCAAGCTGGTCGGCGATCTGCAAGGACGCCGCACCGACGCGCTGTACCTGGCCGTGGACGATCCGGACGCCCTGCACGCGCAGGTCCAGGCTAGCGGCGCCACCATCGAAACCCCGCCTTATGACACCGCCTACGGCAGCCGCGAGTTCGCCTGCCGCGATCCGGAAGGCAATCTGTGGAGCTTCGGGACGTATTGGCCGAAGGTGTAGCGGCAGCGCGCGCCCGCCCCATTCATTTATGCATTTTTCGCAATCATTTATCGAAATAGATTGTCCTTGTTATAAATAAGCAAGGACTCCTATCCTCCTCGTAACGTCATTCGACAGCCACGAGGAGATTCTGATGAGTGCGGTTCTGCAAGCGAAGGCATCGCCGGCAAACATGGTGCCGGCCGGCGTGGACCTGGTGGAGTACTACTACGAGCGCGGCTTCACCGACGGGTTGCCCGTCGTGCCGCCGACCCAGGAGAAGATCGACGAGATCGTGGCCCGGCTGGGCGGCGATGCCCACTTTGTCGAAGCGCGGGTGGCGCCGCGTTGGGGCGAGCTGACGCGCGAAGTGCTGGCCATCAACATGGTGATGGCCGGCTGCAAGCCCGAGTACGCCCCGGTGGTGCTGGCAGCGGTAAAGGCCGTGACCGACCAGGCTTTCAACCTGAATGGCGTGCAAGCCACCACGCACGTGGCCGCGCCGCTGCTGGTTGTGAACGGGCCGATAGCGCGCGAAATCGGCATGAACGGCGGCGTCAACGCGTTCGGCTCCGGCAATCGCGCCAACGCCACCATCGGCCGGGCGCTGCGCCTGATCATGCTCAACGTGGGCGGCGGCTGGCCGGGAGACCTGGACAAGAGCACGCTGGGGCACCCCGGCAAATACACCTACTGCGTCTGCGAAAACGAACTGCAAAGTCCGCTGGCGCCGTATCACGTGGAACACGGCTACAAGGCCGAAGACTCCACCGTCTTCGCGATGGCTGCCGAAGCCCCGCACAGCGTCACCAACCACATCTCGAACGACCCCGAAGGCATCCTCGACACCATGTGTTCGGCCATGAGCACCATCGCGTCCAACAGCGCGGTGCTAGGCGGCCATATCGCGGTGGTGCTGGGCCTGGAACACGCGCAGACCATCGGCAAGCACGGCTGGTCGCGCGCCGACGTGCGCAACTACCTGTACGTCAATCACGGCAACCGCTTCATCGACCTGGCCTATGGCCACCGCTACGGCAAGGTCTACAACCGCAACCTGCCCAAGTACTACAAGCGCAACGACGACACCCGCATTCCCATCGTGCACAGCCCGGACCACATCCATCTGTTCGTGATGGGCGGCGAGGCCGGCCGCTTTTCCGTGCTGATACCCGGCTGGGGGCATATGAGCACGCCGGTGCTGCGGTCGATCGAAGGAGCAAGCGCCGATAGCGGCGATTGCACCAGCGGCGCCTGCGCCATCTGACGCGTCATCCGGATACGACAACCAGGAGATTGGAAATGCTGATGAACAACGGGGAAAAAATCGCGGTGTACGACCCGCGCGGCGCGCTGCGCTTCGAAGATGTGCCGGTATCGGCGCGCAAGAAGGACCTGGCCGGATTGCGGCTGGGCATCCTCGACAACTCCAAATGGAACGCCAATAAGCTGCTGCGCGGCGCGGCGGCGGCCCTGGGCGAGGACATCGAATTCGCCGAGGTGAACTACTACGTCAAGCACAGCTTCTCCAAGGATGCTGCGCCCGAGCTGATCGAGCGCATCGCGGCCGAGAACGACGTGGTGCTGACCGCCATCGGCGATTGCGGCTCCTGCTGCTCGGCCTGCGTGCGCGACTCGATCGCGCTGGAGCGGCTGGGCGTTCCCAGCGCAGTGATCATCACGACCGAGTTCGCCCGCGAGACGGAGCTGACGCGGCAGGCCATCGGCATGAAGGCGCTGGAGCCCGTCGTGATCGCGCACCCGGTCAGTTCCATCACCGCCGAAGAAGTGGCGCAGCGCGTCGTCCAGATCAAGGAGCAGGCGCAACAGGTGTGGCTGGGCACGAAGGCGCCGATGCAGGTCCGCGTAGAGCTGCAATAACGGCGGCCGCCGAGGCGGCGTCTCAGGCGCCGCGGCCGACGGCGCGGCGACAACGGGAGACAGAACGATGGGCGCACTATCGCATTTGCGAGTGCTGGACCTTTCGCGCGTGCTGGCGGGCCCCTGGGCCAGCCAGCTGCTCGCGGATCTGGGCGCGGAGGTCATCAAGATCGAGCGGCCCGGCCAGGGTGACGACACGCGCGGCTGGGGCCCGCCATGGATCAGCGATCCGCAATGGGGCGACGTGGCGCAGTCGGCTTACTTCGCGGGCGCCAACCGCAACAAGAAGTCCGTGGCGGTCGACATCGCCACGCCCGATGGCCAGCGGCTGGTGGCGGCGCTGGCCGCGCAATGCGACGTGCTGATCGAGAACTTCAAGGTGGGCGGTCTGCAGGCCTATGGCCTGGACTATGACACGCTCAAGCGCAGCCATCCCGGGCTGGTGTATTGCTCCATCACCGGCTTCGGCCAGGACGGGCCCTATGCCAACCGGCCGGGCTATGACTTCCTGATCCAGGGCATGGGCGGCCTGATGAGCATCACCGGCCGAGGCGATGGCCAGCCCGGCGCCGGCCCCTTGAAGGTCGGCGTGGCGCTGACCGACATCCTGACCGGCCTGTACGCCACCGCCGGCATCCAGGCGGCATTGGCGCATCGCGACCGCACGGGCGAGGGCCAGCACGTCGACGTGGCCCTGCTGGACGTGCAGGTGGCCGCGCTGGCGAACCAGGCCATGAACTTCCTGGCCAGCGGCTGCGAACCCGCGCGCCTGGGCAACGCCCACCCCAACATCGTCCCGTACCAGGACTTCGCCACCCGCGACGGTCACGTCATCGTCACCGTGGGCAACGACGCGCAATTCCGCCGCTTCTGCGGCGCCATCGGTCGCCCCGACCTGGCGGACGATCCGCGCTACGCCACCAACACGGCGCGGCTGGCATCGCGCGACACGCTGATTCCGCAGATCCAGACACAGATGGCGGAACAGCCCAGCGCGCACTGGCTGTCCACGCTTGAAACGCTGGGCGTGCCTTGCGGCCCCATCAATGGCCTGGCGGAAGTATTCGCCGATCCGCAAGTCCTGCAACGCGGCATGCGCGTGCCTATGCCCGACGCGCAATCGGGCTGCGCCGAACTGGTCGGCAATCCCCTGCATCTATCGGGCACGCCTGTGGAGTATCGCAGCGCGCCTCCTGTACTGGGCGCCCATACGGAACCGGTCCTGCGCGACATGCTGGGACTGGCGCCAGAGGCGCTCGCCGAACTGCGGCGCAACGGCGCGATCGCCGCCGCATCCTGAGTAGCTGTGCCTTACACAAGAATGAGACTAGGGAGACAAACCATGGAACCATGCATTCTGGCGCAGGACCCCTCAAACCCCCTCAGGCGCCGCCTGTTGATCGGAGCCGCGGGCGCAACCCTGGGTACGCTTTGCGGCGGCGCCAAGGCACTGGCCTCGTCCGACTACCCGTCCAAGCCGCTGCGTGTCGTCATTCCCTATCCGCCCGGCGGTCCCACCGACATCGTGGGCCGCATCGTCGCCGCAACGCTTGCCGACAAGTTGGGGCAATCGGTCGTCATCGACAACCGCCCCGGCGCGAGCGGCATGATAGGCGCGGACGTCGTGGCCAAGGCGGCACCGGACGGCTACGTGCTGCTGATCAATGTCTCGGGCCAGCTGGTCAACCCGGCGCTCTACGCCAACATGTCGCATGATCCGCTCAAGGATTTCCGCGGCATCACCAATCTGGCCTCGACGCCCATCCAGCTGGTAATCAGCGCCAATTCGCCGGTGCGCTCGGTTGCCGACCTGATCGCCCTGGTGCGCTCGCAACCCGGCCGCCACAACTTCGCGTCATCCAGCAACGGCACGCCCGGCCATCTGGCTGGAGAGGTGTTCAAGGCGGCCGCCAAGCTCGACGTCACGCATATCCCCTACAAGGGCAGCGCGCCGGCGCTGACCGATGTGATCGGCGGCCAGGTCACCTACATGCTGGACTCGATGCCCTCGTCCATCAGCCTCGTCAAAGGCGGCAAACTGCGCGCGCTAGCGGTCACCTCGGACCAACGCGTGGCCGCGTTGCCGGACGTGCCGACCTTCGCCGAACTGGGTTATCCCAGCGTCAACCTGACCACCTGGTACGGTATGTGGGCGCCGGCGCAAACGCCGCCGGAACTGGTCGCACGCATCTACCAGCAAGTGAATGCGGTACTGCAGCGGCCCGACGTGCGGGCGCGCCTGGCCGACGCGCAGGCCATGCCCGTGGGCGATACGCCGGAACACTTCGACGCCTATTGCCGTTCCGAAGCGCAGCGCTATGCCGAGATCGTGCGGCTGGCGGGGATCCGGCTGCAATGAGCGCCGCCGACTCCCACCGCCATGCGCGGCTGCTCATTCTCGGCTCCGGACCGGCAGGCTATGCCGCCGCGGTCTACGCCGCCCGCGCCAACCTGAAGCCGGTGCTGATCGCGGGCATGGCTCAGGGAGGCCAGCTCATGACCACGACCGAAGTCGACAACTGGCCCGCCGACGTGCACGGCGTGCAGGGACCTGACCTGATGCAGCGATTCCAGGACCATGCGCTGCGCTTCGGCACCGAAGTCATCGCCGACCACGTGCAGAGCGTGGACCTGTCGCGGCGCCCCTTCACCCTGCGTGGCGAACGCGCGACCTATACCTGCGATGCCTTGATCGTGGCAACCGGCGCAGTCGCGCGCTATCTGGGCCTGGATTCCGAGCAGGCCTACATGGGCCGGGGCGTATCCGGCTGCGCCACCTGCGACGGCTTCTTCCACCGCGGCCGCGACGTATGCGTGGTGGGCGGCGGCAATACGGCGATCGAGGAAGCGCTGTACTTGTCGAACATCGCCCGATCCGTAACCCTCATCCACAGGCGCGGCGCCTTCCGCGCCGAGGCCATCATGCTGGACAAACTCAAGGCCAAGGTCGAACAAGGCCTGATCCGGTTGAAGCTGGACAGTGTGTTGGATGAGGTGCTGGGCGACGCAGGCGGCGTGACGGGGGTGCGTGTCCGACGCCTGGCCGATGGAAGCTGTGTGGATCTGGAGGTGAGCGGATGCTTTATCGCCATCGGCCATCGTCCCAGCACGGAGTTGTTCGAAGGCCAGCTTGCGCTGGAGGACGGCTATATCGTGACGCAAGCTGGACGCAAGGGACTCGCCACCATGACCAGCATAGGCGGGGTGTTCGCCGCTGGCGACGTACAGGACACGGTGTACCGGCAGGCCATCACCAGCGCCGGCAGCGGCTGCATGGCGGCGCTTGACGCGCAGCGCTTTCTGGAACGGTCGGCGGTCTGAGGCCGGTTGGTCTAGGCACCACTACGGCGGCCGCGGCGCGCGGGCGCAACGACCTGCACCCAGTCGCTGCGCAACTGCGCCAGGAAGCCGCTGGCGCTGGGAGTCAGGCCGCGCTCCTTGAGGAACACCACACCGATGGCCTGGCTCAACGCGGGCTTGGTCAACGGCCGCGCCACCAGGTCCGCACTCAACGCGGCCGGCACCGCGCCACCAGGCACGATGGCGATGCCTACGCCGGCCCATACGCATTGCATCACGGTGGCGAACTGGCTGACCGTGACCGCGTGCCGCAGTTGCACGCCGGCAATCGACGCATGGCTGTCGATCAGGCGGCGCGTCTGCGCCTCGCGCGGCAGTGAGACCAGCGCATACGGCGCCAGCTGCTCAAGCGTCACGCCAGTCTGCGTGGACAGCGGATGCTTGCGCGGCATCACCACATGAAAAGCCTCGCGGCCCAGCGACACCACCGAGAAATCCCCAGGCACTTCGTCGATATAGGTGATCCCCATGTCGGCCACGCCGCTGCGCACGTCGTCCAGCACCGTGCCGTGCACGCCCTCGCGGATCTGCAATTCGATGCGAGGCCGCGATTCTCGATAGCGGGCGACGATGCCGGGCAACTGCGTGTAGGCCACCGACATCACCGCCGACACGATGCTGCGGCCCCGCTGCTCGTCGGAGATCTCGCGCATGTTCTCGTAGGAAATGCGCAGATCGGACAGCATGCGGTTCGCCAGCGATACGAACTCCTGGCCCGCCGGCGTGGTTTCAACGCGGCGGGTGGAACGATGGAACAGCTCGACGCCCAAGGCCTTCTCCACCCGCTGCACCGTGCGCGTGAGCGCGGGTTGCGAGATATTCAGCGTCAGCGCGGCGGCGACGAAACTGCCGCATTCGGCGACAGTGCTGATCGCCTGCAATTCGCGCGAACTCAGGTCGGGAAGCGTGGCCATGGGTGGGTTTCCCTGTACGGGTCGATTTATGCAGGAATCGGAATTATAGATTTCACGCATCCGCCTTGTGCATGAATGAGAGCCGCCGTCTTCCAGGACAGACTGGCTTTCCGAAACCCGTCTGCAGGGAGGCTCTTAGTTTCCCGTCAGCGACTTCTTCCTAGAATGCGGGGTTCGGCGCCCGTCACGCGCCCCAAGCGCCATCTCCCATGCCCGCCCCCGATTCCCCCAGTCCGCTTCACCGTCCCGCCTTCCTGCACTACCTGTTTGCGCGCATCGGCGCATCGCTGGCCTTCCAGATCGTCTCGGTCGCGGTGGGCTGGCAGATCTATGCGCTGAGCGGCAGCGCCCTGGACCTGGGGCTGATCGGCCTGGCGCAATTCCTGCCCATGGCGGCGTTGACGCTGGTGGTGGGCCACGTGGCCGACCGCTACGACCGCCGCAAGATCGTGGCGGTGTGCATGGCGCTGGAGGCGCTGGCCACGCTGGTACTGGCCATCGCTGCACTGCATGGCGTCGGCGGCAAGACGCTGATCTACGCCACCATCATCATCATGAGTTCGGCCCGCGCTTTTGAAGCGCCGACCATGGCCACGCTGATCCCGGCGGTTGTGCCGCGCGAATGGCTGCCGCGCGCGACGGCGCTGGCTTCCTCCAGCGGACAAATTGCGCAGATCGCCGGCCCGGCGCTGGGCGGCGTTGGCTACGGGCTGGGGGCAGGGTGGATCTATTGCGTAGCCGCGGCGCTATACCTGTCCGCCTTCGCGTCCATCGCCACGCTCGTCATCGAGCGCGCTCCGCCGCGCAAGGAGCCGACCACCTGGCGCACGCTGTTTGCCGGCATCACCTTCATCTTTCAGCGCCGCCTGCTGCTGGGCACCTTGTCGCTGGACCTGTTCGCCGTGCTGCTGGGCGGGGCCACCGCCTTGCTGCCCATCTTCGCCAAGGACATCCTCAACGCCGGCCCCTGGGCGCTGGGCGCGCTGCGCGCCGCCCCCGCCTGCGGCGCCGCGCTGATGTCATTGACCCTGGCCCGCCTGAGCCTGGGCGAACACGTGGGCCGGCTGCTGTTCGGCGCGTTGATCGTGTTCGGGTTGGCCACCACGGTATTCGGCCTGTCGACCTCGATCCCGCTGTCCATCGGCGCGCTGGTGCTGCTGGGCGCGGCGGATGCGGTCAGCGTGGTGGTGCGTTCGTCACTGGTGCAACTGAACACGCCCGACCATATGCTGGGCCGCGTCAGCGCCGTGAACACGCTATTCATCGGCGCCTCCAACCAGCTCGGCGAATTCGAATCCGGCGTCATGGCCGCGGCGTTCGGCGCGGTGCCCGCGGTGGTGATCGGCGGGGTAGGCACCATCGCCGTGGCGGGGTTGTGGATGCGGTGGTTTCCGGAGCTTAGGAAGCTCAGGAGCTTGCACGCGCCCTGAACCCGTTTGCGTGTTGAACAGTGCATCGAAGCCATCGGCCAGTTCCGCGTAGAGATCGCGCTGCAACTATCCCCGGCAGCAACACTCGACAATCTTGATACAATAAGAATCATTATCATTTGATCAAGCCATGCCTACGCGCCCAGGTCACAGAACCCGGCGCCGGACATCGACAGGGGCATCATGGGGGAGCGGTTCTTCGGCGTAATCGCCGAGGCATACAAGTCGTGGAACGCGGAGCTGGTCGGTTTCCTGAACCGGCAGCTCAAGCGTTCGCCCGAGGCCGCCCAGGATTTGGCGCAGGAGACCTTCGCCAAATGGCTGGCCGCGCATCAAGGCGCCGAGCCGCCGGAGAAGCCGCGTGCCTATCTGTACGAGATCGCCCGCAACCTGCTGCGCGATCACTGGCGCCGCGAGAACGTGCGCGACGAGCACGTGGTGGCCAGCCTGGACGATCAGGATTTCGAACCGATGACGTGCGGTCTGGCTGCTCCCGCCGGACAACAGCCCGAAGCCCGCGCGGACGCCAGCCAGCGCCTGCGCCTGCTGCAGGCCGCCATCGACGAGATGCCGCCGCGCCAGCGCGAGGCCTTCCTGCTTTATCGGTATGATGAGCTCCGTTGCGAGGACATCGCCGAACACATGGGCATCTCCGTGCGGGCGGTGGAGAAGCACCTGCAACTGGCGCTGGCGCACTGCAAGCGCCGAGTCCACGGCGAAACGCCATGACCCGATCCCTACCTTTGTCCGCTGTCGAAGAGGCCGCGAGCGCATGGTTCATGCGCCGTCGGGAACGCGCGTCCGATGCAGGCGCCGAACAGGCCTTCCAGGCGTGGCTGCGAGCTTCGGCCGAGCACCAGCGGGAGTACGAACGGCTGGAGCAGGTGTGGGAGGACATGGCGGCGCTGCCGCGCCCGGACTCCGCGCCGACGCGTACGCACGCCCAGTCGACTGGCCAAGCTCAGATCCCGCCGCGCACCCGGCCGCAATCCCAGCCCCGCCCGTGGTCCTCGCCCGCCCGCCGCCCCGCCTTCCTGCGCTGGGGCGGCGCACTGGCCGCGATGCTGCTGATCGCGGCCGCCGCCTACCAATACGTGCCCATCAGCTACGAGACCGTGGCCAACGCGTCCACCCAGACCCGCAGCCTGGACCTCTCTGACGGCACCCACCTGCACGCCAACGTGGGCACACGCGTGAGCGTGCGCTACACCCTGGCCGAACGGCATATCCGCGTCGAGGGCGGCGAGGTCTACATCGATGCCGCGCCCGACCGCCGGCCGCTGATCGTGGCTGCGGGCGACGCGGAGCTGCGCGACATCGGCACCGAGTTCAACGTGCTGCTGCTGCCCGACGTGCTGCAGGTCGGCGTACGCAGCGGCGAAGTCAGGCTGAACGCGAAGGGCGCCAACGCCCCCGCCGCGCAGACGCTTCAGGCCGGCGACACGGTACTGCTGTCGCGCGCCGACGCGCGCCTGTTGCGCCGCCAGCAGGTGCCCGCCAGCGAGATCGGCGCCTGGCAGGGCGGCGTGGCGGTGATGCACGACACCACCTTGCAGCAGCTGGCCGGCTATCTGGCCCTGTACCGCGACACGCCGCTGCGCTTTGCCGACGAGCGCGCCCGGGGGTTGCGCCTGTCCGGCACGCTGGATCTGCGCCAGCCCGACGCGGTGCTGGACATGCTGCCCGGCCTGCTGCCGGTGACGGTAAGCCGGCGGCCGGACGGCGCCGCCGTGATCAGCAGCCGCTGAAAACAAGAATTAAGAATTATTTTTAATTAGACAGGTTCGGGTTTTGGCGGCTGGCGCGTCTTCCCCAGTTGAAGATCCACTTCCAGACTGGGGAAAGTCCATGGCGCAATGCCATTTTCATCGTCGGCTGAGCGCCGGCCGTTACGCGCTGCTGTGCGCGCTGTCCATGACTGCCGCCTTGACGGTGCAAGCGCTGGCGCCATCCGCCGCGCACGCGCAGAGCGCGGCCGCGCAAACCTTCGACCTGCCCGCCGGCAGCCTGGCCGATGCGCTCGTGGCGCTGGGCCGGCAGGCGCAATTGCAAGTGCTGTTCAGCCCCGACACGGTGGCCGGCCTGAGCGCCCCCGCCGTCTCCGGCGCCATGACGCCGCAAATCGCGCTGAACCGCCTGCTGGCGCGCAGCGGCCTCGTCGCCGTGCCCAGCGGCTCAGGCTTCGTGGTGCGGCGGCCGGCCGATGCATCCTCCACCGACGCCATCACGCTGGCCCCCGTGACGGTCACCGGCCGCGACCTTACCGTCACCGAAGGCACGGGGTCCTACACCGCCCCCGCCGTCACCATCGGCAAGAACGCGCAAAGCCTGCGCGAGATCCCGCAATCGGTCTCGGTGGTGACACGCCAGCTGCTGGACGACCAGAACTTGACGAACTTGGACGATGCCATGCGCACCGTCACCGGCATCACGGTCGAAGCCAGCAGCATCGGCGGCAACCACGGCAATTTCTACTCGCGCGGCTATGCCCTGGACACGATCCAGGTCGACGGCGTAAACACGCCTGCCAGCACCGGCAGCGACCTTTCCGCAGGTTTCGGACTGGCCATCTACGACCACATCGAAGTGCTGCGCGGACCTTCGGGCCTGTACCAGGGCGCGGGAGACCCCGGCGGTACCGTGAACCTGGTGCGCAAGCGCGCGCAGAAGGAATTCGCCTTCAGCGGCCAGGTCATGACGGGCTCCTGGGACCGCTATTACACCGAGGCCGACATCACCGGCCCCTTGGACAGCGATGGCCGCCTGCGCGGCCGCCTGGTGGCGTCCTATGACGACCGTAAATCCTTCGTCGACGGCGTGTACACCGAGAAGCCGCTGTTCTACGGCACCCTGAGCTTCGATCTGACGCCCGACACCGTCCTGACCGCCGGCGCCACGTACCAGCAATACAAGGGCCGCCCGTTCTTCGGCCTGCCCGGCTACACCGACGGCCGCTTGCTGGACGTGCGCCGTTCCACCAACCTGGACCCCAGCTGGAACCACATCACCGAGGAAGTCACCGAGTACTTCGCCGACGTGGACCACCGCCTGGCCAACGGCGGGCGCATCAAGGTCAGCGGCATCTACCGCGAACAGGACGAGCCCAGCCGCGAGTTCGGCTGGTCCGACTGCGCGGTGGACCCGATAACCGGCGACACCTGCCTCGTCAGCTGGAAGTACCGCAGCCACTGGAAGACCTATGGCCTGGACGCCTTCGTGGCCACGCCCTTCGAAGCCTTCGGCCGCCAGCACGAGCTGACCGTGGGCGCCGACTACCGCAACGTCCACAAGAACTTCCGCTACGGCGGCGGCGACAACGCCGACACCAATCTCTACCACCCCAACAACAACATTCCCAAGCCGGACTACCAGTTCACCAACGGCAACGACAGCAAGACCGATCAGTACGGCCTGTATGCGCGCACCAATCTGCGCGTGACCGACGCGGCCACCATCATCGCCGGCGGCCGCTTCACCTGGTGGGAAAACCGCACGCAGAACCGCAACGCCTACTTCAACCAGTTCACCAACACCAGCGACAAGATCAACGGCAAGTTCACGCCCTACCTGGGCCTGGTCGTGGACCTGAACGAGCAGCTGTCGGCCTACGCCAGCTACACCAGCATCTTCACGCCGCAGACCGTCACCGACGTCAACGGCCAGCTGCTGGACCCGCGCACCGGCAAGCAGTTCGAGATCGGCCTGAAGGGCGAATTCCTGGACAAGCGCCTGAACGGCCACGCCGCGCTGTTCCGCATGGAAGACGAGAACCGCTCGATGACGGACCCGAATAATCCGCTGTTCTCCATGGCTGCGGGCAAGATGCGCAGCCAGGGCTTCGAGGCAGAGATCAGCGGCAGCCCGGCGCCCGGCTGGGACATCACCGCCGGCTATGCCTACACCACCACCAAGACCCTGAAGGGCACGGAAGAACAGAAGTCGCAGCAGTACGCCTTCATCACGCCGCGCCATACCTTCAACCTGTGGACCAAGTACACCTTCGCCACCGGCACGCTGGAAGGCCTGTCGCTGGGCGCGGGCGTGCGCAGCGTCAGCAGCATGTACCGCCTGAACGGTCCGGTGAAGTTCGAACAGCGCCCGTACACCACCGTGTCCGCGCAAGCCGGCTACCGCTTCAACAAGCACCTGGAAGGCACGCTGACGGTGAACAACCTGTTCGACAAGGTCTATTACCAGCGCGTGTGGGCGGCTTACGGCTCGAACTACTACGGCGAGCCGCGCAGCGTGATGCTGAACCTGCGGGCGACGTACTGAGGGAAACCGCCACGTTCAACCCATTCCCGTGCGGCAACGGGCGATGGGTTGAACGCGTTGCAGGACAGTTCTGTCCGCCACGTCTTTCTCGCGCAACACCCATCCTACGATCCCCGAGCAAAACGCCGATTCCGTGGCAGACTAGCCACAGGCGCTCCAGGCATTGCAGTCCGACACAATTGGCAAATTGTTGTCCGACGCGGATTGCAACGGGCGATTAGGATGGCGCCGCACAGACAGAGACAGGCGATCACAAGGCTTTCCCGCCTAAGGCCGACAAGAAGATGTCCGACACATGAAAACCATTCAGAAAACCCGCCCCCGCAGCAGTTCGCTCCGCACCACGCTGGCCGGCTTGCTGGCGTCCACACTGGCCGCCATGTTCAGCCCAGCCGCAACGGCCGCCGAAGCCGCTGGCGCCGCAGCGCTGCCGCCCACCGCCCGCGCCGCCGCCATCACGCCGCCGGATGCGCCCACGGTGATGTATTCCATCTACCAGATCGACGGCAAGGGCGCCGATTCCTACGAAGTCGCCAACGGCAGCATCGCCACCTTCTGGTTCGGCCACGCCTTCGAGCTGGGCGGCACGGGCTACTACACCGGCTTCGTCTGGGACACGCGCGAACGCTACGGCAAACCCGGCGAAGACGAGGTCGGCCCTGGCACCCAGGTCAACCTGGCAGAAGCCACCTTCACCCTGACCGGCTCCACGCCCGAACGCCCCTGGAAGTTCCGCGGCATGGAGCACACCATCGGCGAGTTTGGCGCCTATGAAAAGCCGGAAGATGTGGACACCCGTCGCAAGCCGGTGGAATACCGCACGCCCGCCGGCAAACTGCTGCTGGCCGTGCCCACCGAGGGCTTCGACAACGGCATCAGTTTCAGCGGCTACGCGCTGCTGATCTTCAATCCGGCGGGTCCGGACGAAGGCGCGGGCTGGACCTATGTGGGCAGCATCAATACCGGCGAAGACAACAGCGCGGCCTGCGCCGAAGGCGACGTCATGCCTTGCGTGGCCAGCTCGGGCGAACTGGTCTTTTCGGCGCATGGCGGCAGCGACATGCCCCGCGTGACCGTCAAGCGCAGCGGCACGGAAATCTCCGGGCCGGACAAGACCCGCCAGCTGGGCGCGGGCGATGCGGTCATTTACGCCTACGATGCGGCGGGCAAGAAGTACGTGCAGAAGTAAGGCCGGCGTCGATGCCTGCGCGCAGCCATGCGCGGCAGGCACCATGGGCGCCATGGCTACGTCATCGGCGGGGGATGCCGTGGCCTGCCGCCCAGTCTGTGCTGCTAGGTCAGGTTCAATCCGCCGTCAGACAGCAGGATCTCGCCGGTCAGATAGTCCGACGCGACGAGCATTGAGACAGCCTGCGCAATATCCTCGGGACTGGCCGCCCGGCGCATCGGCGCCTTGTCGCGCCACAACTGCTGGGCCTGTGTCCAATCGGCGGTCAAAGGCGTATCCACCAGGCCTGGCGCAACCGCGTTCACCCGGATATCCGGCGCAAGTGAAAGCGCCAGCAGACGCGTCACATGATTGAGCGCCGCCTTGGTCGCCGCATAAGGAATGGAAGCGCCTTTGGGCCGGATGCCCGCGTGCGAACTCACATTGATCACGCAGGCAGGCCGGCCATGCGCCGCCGCCGCTTGCAACGCGGCCTGCGCCTCGGCCACCAGGCGAAACGGCGCCACCACGTTGACCTCATGCAATTCATGCCAGATGTCCGGCCTGGCCGCGGCCAGGTCCGCGTGGGGAATGACACAGCTGATTCCGGCGTTATTGACCAGCACGTCCAGCCGCCCCCATGCCGCGACGGCCTCCCGAACCAATCGGACCCGGTCGGCATCGTTCGCCAGATCCGCCTGCACATAGACCGCCTCGCCCAGCTCACGTGCCAAGGCATGGCCGGCTTCAGCCGAACGGCGTGAATGCACGACCACGGCATAACCGTCCCGCGACAGGCGGCGGGCAATGGCCTCGCCTATGCCTGAGGTGGAACCCGTGATCAAGGCAACAGGACGCATGGATTGCAGATTGGACATCGAGAAATCTCTTGCTCTGGAATGTGCCGCATGCGGCGGCGAGGCTACAACTTAACACCGTGATGAAAGCCCCAACCTGAGAGGCAAGGTTCAGGCTGCCGCGCCGCCGCCCTCGCGGGACGCTTCCAGCTCTTCGGACACCCACTCGCAGAACGCGCGCGTCAGCGGATCGTCCTGGCTGTCCCGATGCACCAGCCAGGCCCACTTCGGACCGCGCACGGTCTGCTCCGTCAACGCCGCCAACGAGCCGTCGCGGCGCGAGCGCCCGGCCAGCAAGCTGCTGACCAGCGCCATGCCCAGGCCCTCGCGCGCCGCATCCAGCAACAGGCCGGGGTCGGAAAAATTCATGCCCTGGCCATGCTGACCCACATCGGCGCCGCCCTGCGTTTCCCAATGGCTCCAATCCATCTCTCGCTCGCCATGCAGCGTGGCGCGCGCGTCCGCCGCTAGCAGGCGAGGATGGCAGGCCGGATACATGCGGTCCTCGACCAGCACGCGGAACGCGCAGTCCGCTTGCGGACCCAGATCGTCGCGCAGCGCGATATCGATGGTCTGCTTGGCCATGTCCGGCGCGGCATCGCTGGTGTACAGCCACAGATCCGCCTCGGGATGCAGGGCGCGGAAGGCCTCCAGCCTGGGCAGCAGCCAGTGCCGCGAGAACGCCGGGCTGGTGTTCACGATCAGCTGGTTCGGCTTGCGGTACTGATCCAGCCTGCGGATGCCGGCCGCCAACTGCTGCAGCATCGCCTGCGTCGTGCCCAACAGATCCCAGCCCGCATCCGTCAACGACACCGCGCGTCCCTGGCGGAAGAACAGCGGCTGGCCCAGATAGTCCTCCAAGCTGCGCACCTGCTGGCTGATCGCCGACTGCGTCAGATGCAACTCGTCGGCCGCCTTGTGGAAACTGCCCAGCCGGGCGGCCGCCTCGAAGCCGCGCAGCACGTTCAGGGGAGGCCATTGCTTAAGCATATCGATAAGCCTTGCTAATCATAATTCCGCTAAATATATCGCTTGTCCAGGCGATTTGGCGGGAAATACACTGCAATTCATGAGGTGCGCACCTTTGACTCCGACATAACCATTTTTTATCGATCATCCAGAATTACAGGAGCCCCACGTGCCCACCCGCCGCCAACTCATCCAACACACCGCCACGCTCATGGGCATCCACGCCGCCGCCTCGCTGAGTTTGGGTCTGCTCGCATCCGGCGCGCGGGCCGCGTCCGCGCCACAGTGGCACATGCCCGACGAAGGCGCCCCCCAGGCCCGCGCCTTCATCGCCTTCGGCGCCCAGGACGCCATCTGGGAAGACTTCACCGCCGACGTCCAGGCCGCGCTCGGCCGCATCGCCCGCGCCATCGCCGCGCACCAGCCCGTCACTGTGTTCTGCCGCAGCCGCGAACGCAGCCTGGCCGAACGCCATTGCGGCACGGACAACGTGAGTTTTGTCGAAACCCGCCTGGACGACATCTGGATGCGCGACATCGGCGCCAACTTCGTGTTGGATGGGCGGGGTTCGGCCACCGGCGTGGACTTCAACTTCAACGGCTGGGGCAACAAGCAGCGCCACGCCGCCGACGCCAAGATCGCCGCCGAAACCACCGAGGTCACTGACACCGAGTACCTGCAAAGCGAACTGATTGGCGAAGGCGGCGGCATCGAAGTCGATGGCCACGGCACCGGCATCATGACCGAAAGCAGCTGGATCAATTCCAACCGCAACCCTGGCTGGAGCAAGGCGGAAGTCGAAGAGGAACTGAAGCGCTGCCTGGGCCTGCGCAAGATCATCTGGCTGCCCGGCATCAAGGGTAAAGACATCACCGACGCCCATGTCGATTTCTACGCTCGTTTCGCCCGACCCGGCGTCGTCGTCGCCAACCTCGACATGGATCCCGAGTCCTACGACTACGCGCTGACCCGCAAGCATCTGGAGATTCTGCGGCGCGCGACGGACGCCGACGGCAAGCCGCTGGAAATCCACACCATGAGCCCGCCGCTCAATCCGAGGCGCAGCAAGTTCCTGCGCGACAACCCAGACTTCGCGGCGGGCTACATCAACTACTTCGTCATCAACGGTGCCGTCATCGCGCCGGAATTCGGCGATGCGGAAGCGGACGCGAAGGCGCGCGAGCTGCTGACGCGTTTGTATCCGGGCCGCAAGGTGGTGCAGCTGGACATCGACGCCATTGCGTCAGGCGGCGGCGGGATTCATTGCGTGACGAATCAGTTGCCAGCAGCGTAGTTCACAAGAGTCCGCGAGAGGTCCCGCGGGGCCGCAATCCAGACACCGACATGCTGTGGCGGCCGTGGTAGAGTCGTGCGTCCTTCCTGTCGCACTCCATCACGTCGCCACGCATCACAACCGGGCTGGCCCATCCGGCAGCAGGCCGGAACCCGCAAGGCACGCGTGGCAACCCTATTGCGGAGCGGAGCATGAACACACAGCCCTCGGCTATCACCCCGGCGCGTACCGCCTTGCTGGTCATGCACTACCAGACCGACATCATGGAACTGTTCCCGTCGGTCGCCCCCGCCTTGCTCAACAACACGCGGCAACTGTGCGACGCCGCGCGGCGCGCCGGCGTCAGCGTCTACTTCGCCAAGATCCATTTCAGCCCCGGGTATCCTGAAGTCAGCCCCTTGAACAAGAACGGCCAGGGCATCAAGCAGCTGGGCCGCTTCGTCCACGACCGCGTCTCGCCCGAACTCGGCCGCCGCGAAGACGAGCCCATCATCACCGCCCACCGCGCCAGCGTGTTCTTCGGCACCGACCTGCAAGTACGGCTTTCCGCGCAAGGCATAGACACGCTGATCATGGCCGGCATCGCGTCCACCGGCGTAATGCTGTCATCGATTGCGCATGCCAGCGACGCGGACTACCGCCTGCTGACGGTCAAGGACTGCTGCTACGACCCGGACCCCGTCGTGCACGAGCATCTCTTCGCCACGGCGTTTGAATCGCGCACCACCGTGCTGTCGCTGGACGATGCCTTGTCCTTGCTGGCATAGCAGACTGCTGGAAGAATATCTGCCTTCATGACCTCGCAGGGTTCCCCCCCCCCGCTGCCCATCATGCCTTTCCGAACCATACCCGCAGAACCTTACGCATCGCGCCGCATGGCGTTCATCGAGCAATGGCGCGAAGACGGCCTGGCCATCAAGGCCTACGCGATACAGCGCAATCCTGATCCCGCCGTCGCGCTGCTGTCCGCTGAAGTGGCCGCAGCCGCCCGCAAGACCGCGATGGCCGCGTTGCAAGACGCCGCCAGCGATCCGCGCGCCACGGGCCTGGGTTTCTGCATCGTGCATGTGGGCGAAGAAGCGGTCTGGCTGCTGGCGGACTGGTGGATATCCGGCGGCATCCTGTGCCAACAGATGTACTCCGCGCCGCTGGATCAGCCCGAGCAGTTTCAGCCCGTGCGAGGACCGTTCATCGCATGCGTATGGGAGCTGGAAGTGACCGCGCATGAGCGCGGCGCGTGGACGCGACATGTATTGCGCAATGAACCAGATGCCGCCGCCTATTTGGCGGATGTGCTGCCGGCGGGTAGCTATTGAAGCAATCCCTCCGCCAGGGCACAGGTCAGCAACCCATCTCATCGGCACACGCTTCCATGCAGAAAACCGAAGGCGCAACCTTCCTGATGGCATACGACAAGGGCAATTCGCATTTCAGCGATCTGCACTTCCACGACTGCACCTTCGACAACTGCGCCTTGTCCATGGTCAAGATCCCACAGCGCATGTCGCGTGTGCAGAACGTGCTCCTTTCCAAATGCCGCGCCGTCAACTCGATGATCCACCCCTGCATGTTTGAAGACGTGCTGATCGAGGACTTGTCCACCAACCCCATCCTGCTGGTGTGGGCCTCGTTCTTTCGCAGGGTCAAACTGGTGGGCAAGATCGGCAAAATCAACCTCAACCTGACGCCCACCGCCTTCTGCACGGACGAACGCCTCCTCGATCAGTTCGCAACCGCGCGCGTCGCCTTCTACGCCGAGACGGATTGGGCCTTGGACATCAGCGAAGCCAAGCTGCTGGGCCTGCGCTGTGAAGGCGTGCCGCTGCATCTGATCCGGCGCTATCCGCAGACGCAGGTCATCGTGGACAAGCAGGGGAATTATCCGGGGCACAAGGCGCTGGGAGCGGATTTCGTCCAGGCGTTCCCGGGCATCGCCAGCACGCTGCATAGCTTTGATAGCTCGCCCGCCCAGTCCATGCTGCTGACCGCCTCGCTGGCCGCACCCAAGGGGCGGCGGGAGGAGGAAAAGGGCGCAATCGCGGAACTAAGGAACTTGGGGTTTGTGGAAGAAGGTTCGGCGTAGTTCTGCGCGCAAGCCCGCCGGTCAGGGCGTTACCGGAAATACGGCGCAAGCCAGAACCACGCCACAATACTTATCCCCAGCCATAGCGCCACGATCATCACCGCGCCCGCCACACTACGCGGCTTCTTGCCCTGCGACTGCATCCAGGCGTCCGCCTGAACCCTGCATTCCTGCAGCACGTCGGGCGGCAGCAGCTTGATGGCCAGCCAGATCAGGCCAGGCAACAGCAGCACGTCGTCGACGTAGCCCAGCACGGGGATGAAGTCGGGAATCAGGTCGATGGGACTGAGCGCATAGGCCACCACGAACAGGCCCAGCGCCTTGGCGTACCAGGGCGTGCGGGCGTGCTTGCCGGCAAACCATAGCGTCAGGCCGTCGCGTTTGATGCGCTTGGCCCAGGCTTTCAGGCGGTCGCTGAGGTTCATGCGGAAAGCGAGTGCTCGCACCCAATAGCCGTGAATGGGCGTAGTCTGACACACCTTTTCCGCTCATGTGGCGCGCTGCCTCAGGGCTTGCGGTCGATGACAATCCGATCGCCATCCCGGCTGCACGTCAACGTATCCCGATGCGCCGCGCACAGCTTGTCCACCAGCGCGGACCAGCAGGCGCCGCTGACCGGTTGAGAGATCACCACGGTCTCGGCTCCTCCCTTCAACAGAATATCGGCGCTGGAGTTCCGGCGTAGCCCTTCGGCGATGGAACCGAGTGTGCGAGGCGCCCCTGAGAATTCTTCCGCGTTGGCGGGGAACCTGTTGTTCAACTGCCAATAAAGCCCTCCAAACAAGGCGATGGAGAGAACTATCAAGAACACGCCGGCAGGTGCTTTCAAGCCATATTTGTCGATGGTCGTTTCCACCTCATGCTTGGTGTTTGGCGTAGGGGAGGGCCTGGGTCGCAACAACAAGTAGATCCCGAGCACAAACAAGATCAGGGCCACCACGACGGCAACAAGCAGCACGGCCCAATCCAATCCGGGAAGTTCTCGCATGCAGGTCAGGTCCATGGCCGATCACCTCTTCGCAGCAGAGAAGAAAAGCACCAGCAATTGCGACGCTTGCTTGTAGTCCATCAGCACATAGCCTCGCCCGATCTCAAACTGAAAGCCTTCCGTCCACGTCACCGAAAGCGGCGGCCTCTTGCCTTGGAATACTTCCGCGATGACGTTGCTGTACTTCCTGGAAAAAATAACGATCTCGCTATCAATCTGTTTGACGGGCAATTCGGCGTTGACGACGGCCTGGCGAAACAGGCTGCCTCGCGCCAGGACCGGCAGGGCGCCCTCAATGAAACGGCTCTCGCTCAAGGCAGACGTGTCTCCCGATTCCGCATACGCCAGATAGAGGGTGACTATCTTCGCCGCTGATTGCAGCTGCGCGTGGTCCGCGCCCTGCCCAAGTATTGACGTGAGAACCGTTGGATTGGCCCCAATACCCGAGAAACCGTATTCGCACTTGCGTCCGCCGGCATACCGCTGGACGGTGCACGTCCCGTTGACGCTATAGGCCTCGTATTGCCCGGATGAGAAGCGGCATTCACAGTATTTCGCCGGCGCAAGCGGCGTTGCTGGGGCGTTCTGGCCGGTGCCTTGCGCTTGGGCTGTGGCGCCCAGCGTCATGGACAAGGCCCCGAGAGCGGCCAAAGCGTGCAGGGTGAATCGAGCGTGCGGCATGGGTACACCTCGCTTTACTCAACCACCGAGACAGTGGCGCTTGCCGCACATTTAATAACGATCCCGCAGGATCCGGGTCGGGATTAATCCATCAGGAGCCATCCGAAAATGGGATCCTCGGCATCCGGAACTGCAACGACTGCGGGCGCTATCGCAGTCCGGCGCTTTCTCCGATTGCAACCAGACGCTATTCCGCCCGGATCAGGTTCGGCGCGGCCGCGGATTCCGGCTTGTAGTACAGCGTGGGCGCTCGATACACCAGGTCGCGCAGCGCCTCGTCCAGCTTGGGCAGCTTGAAACTGCCTGCATCCGGCGCCTGCCGAAAATCTTCCAAGCTCGCGGGCAGGCGCGTCAACGTGATCGAGTCCATCGTGCAGACCGGATCGAAAGCCACCCCTTCGCACGAATCTGGTGTCATCACCGGCTGGTCCAACGGCAACACGAAACCGTCCGTCAGCACCACCTCGCCCGCTTCCAGCTTGATCGCCGCTATCGGTGAAAACGACAGTTCGACATCAATGCCAGGCGCCGGTACGGCATCCGCCCATCCCTCATTGAATGCGCGCTCCGCGCTGATCCGCCAGCGCAGTTCCCGCGCCGCCTCGTCACAACCGCCGCCCACCCGCAGCACCACTTCGCAGCCCTGGCCCAGCCCGTCGTCGGCCTCTGGCTCGGACTGCGGCCGGGTTGAGGTCTTCTTGAATTCGCGATCCACCGCGTAGTCCAACGTCGCGATGCCGATCTTCTTCAGCCGCTCCGTGGCACTCTGGCTCGGCACCGTTTCAGGAAGCTCTGTGCGCGGCTGATGATAGGTGATGCGGTTGAGCCAGTACTCACCCGGCCACACCGGTATCACCTGATACAGCAGCTTGCCGCGCACCGTCTGGAACTGCGGCCCTACGTCCACCATATCCAGCTTGTGCTCGCCCTGTCCGGCGCTGATCGCGTAGTCCTTTTCCGACTTGTGGTTCCAACGCATGAATGTGCTGCGCTGGCGCACATAGCGGTCGCGCGTGGCTTCATTGTCGAAATCCCGCTGTGGGGCGGCATCCAGATTGATCGTCGGGATCACCAATAGCGCCATGCCCTCCCGCCGCACCGTACTCAGCAAATCGTCCACGTTCGCGCGATGACGCTCCATCTGCGCAGCCGCGCGGGCGGCCAGATCCGCATCGACGGAAGGCTGAGCCAGCGTCAATGCCGGAGCAAGCAGGGCGGTCATCAGGCACAAGCGGGCAGGCACGGGAATGGACATCATCGTTCTGGGTTCCTGTTTCCGAAGCAGTAAGGAGTCGGGCGTTGCGAGACGCTGGGCCACGCAGTGCCCCGACGCGTAGAGGCGCAGCCATGATATCGCGCCGGACCTTCTATACGGGCTGCAGCTACCCAGTGCGGTTTCAATAACGCGCGGGCTTCGACTACCAACCCATGATGTGACACGGGATGACCACCGGCCTGCGCAGCTGACGGCACTCGCAAGACCGGAATACGCTGCACAGAGTAGACTGGCCGCCTGTCCATCTGTATCGAGTCCTACTCCATGCTAGTCAAAGCCCTACGTGTCGGCCTGGGTCAAATCATCGTGCTGGGCGACGCCCTCACGCGGCCCCGCCCGCAACAGCGCTCCGCGCAAGGCCAGGCCACGGTCAACACCGAAGCGGCCAAGCTGTCGCTCTACCAGTTCCACGCCTGCCCGTTCTGCGTCAAGACGCGGCGCGCCATCCACAAGCTCAACGCGCCCATCGCGTTGCGCGACGCCAAGGGCGATCCCGAAGCGCGCGCGCAACTGCAGGCAGGCGGCGGCAAGGTGAAGGTGCCGTGCCTGCGCATCGACGACGCCGCGGGCACGCGCTGGATGTACGAGTCCAGCGACATCATCGCCTACCTTGAACAACGCTTCGCCAACGTAGCCTGACAAGGGTTCATGGGCATGATGCGCCTGGCTCGCCTGTTCCTCATCACCTTGGCCGCCGCGAGCGCGCTGGCCGGCTGCGATGCCGCGCTGGAGCCCGCGCCGCCCGGGTCGAAACTCAACGCCGAAGCCATCGCCACGCGCGACACCCCTCCGGAGCATCAGTTCAAGGGCGTGCTGGCGGGGAAGCCCGTGCATCTGCTGATGCATAAATGCAAGGTGTACATGGTCGAACCGGCCGACGGCGAGAACCTGAAGTGGACGCTGGTGCTGGAAGGCGACCTGTATCCGCTGCCGACCAGCTGCATCCGTCAATCGCTGACCGAGAGCAAGGGCGTGGTGACTGCGTTTATCGGGCGGCAGGCGTTTGGGGCGGGCGGGTGCTGCACGGGGACGCCGGAGTATCGGTCCAGGGATGGAGTGAATTGGAAGCCGCGCTGAGCGCAGCGACGTCATGCCGCCAGCACCCGTTGCAGAAATCCCCGCATCAGCACAGCCACCTCATCCAGATGCGTCTCCAACAACCAATGGCCGCCACCCTCCAATAGGTGCAGTTCAGCATCCGGCAAATCCCGCAGATAGGCGCGGGCGGAAGCTTCTGGCATGTAGTGATCCTGCGGCCCCCAGACAATCAGCGTAGGCGGCTGGTGATCCCTTAGATACCGCCGGTGCTCCGCAAACCACGCGCGGTTTTGCTTCAGGCCGGCAATCAAGTCGATGGCAACCTCCTTGCGGCGCGGCGTCATCAGCGACCAATGCAGCTTCCATAGATCCGGGGAAATGCGGTCGACAACCTCCGGCCCGACATGGTTCAGGAATTCCTCCTGGAAGCTTGCTTCAGTAATGCTGTCGCCTATGGCGCCGCGCATCTCCGCGGGCGGCAGCGCCCAGGTGGCTTCGATGTCCGCATATTTGGGCCCCAAGGCGTCCTCGTAGGGAACGTCGCCATTCTGAATGATCAGCGCCGTCACCCGATGAGGCGCACGGATCGCCAACCGCGCCCCGATGGGTGAGCCGAAGTCGTGCAGGTAGAGCGCATAGCGGTCCAGGCCCAGCGCCAGGACAAAGCGATCCAGAAAGGCCGCATAACCGTCGAAGCTGTAATCGAAGTCCTCGGGCGTGGCGCTGTAGCCGGCGCCAGGATAGTCGGGCGCGATCAGGCGCCAGCGATCGGCCAGGCGAGGCATCAGGTTGCGGAACTCGTACGAAGAACAGGGGTAGCCGTGAGGCAGCAGGAGGGCAGGCGCGTCGGAAGGGCCTGCGATGCGGTAGAAGGTGTCGATGTTGTCGACGGGGATGCGGCGGTGCTCGACAGGGGCGGTCATGGGAGGCTCCTTGGGTTGCGGACGATGGGAGGGTGTAGATGGCCGCTACTCGTCAGCAATCACAGTGCCTGGACAGGGCTCGCCCCAGGGGGGAATGTCCCGAGGCAATCGCATGCAACGCCGCGCGTGATGCCGTAAGCGCCTCTATCCGCTTTTGGCTTTCCGGAATTCCGGAAGATCGCCCGGGATAAAGACGTCAGGCTACGATTTCGCAACATGCGGTTGGTCAGCCAACCGCCCGCTACGCCGAACCCCCAAAGGAAAGCCGCAGATGGCAAATGACGACCGCAGCCTGATCATTCCCAGAAGAACGCCCGAATCAGCAGCCATGACGGCCAACATCAAACGCGCGATGACGATCACCGCCGCCCTCAACCGCCTGACCTTCAACGACGCCGCTGAAGTCCGCGCCTTGTTCAGCGAGCTGATCGGCAAGACGGTCGATGACAGCTTCCTGTTGATTCCGCCGTTCTATACGACCGGTGGCCCCGATATCAGCGTCGGGCGCAACGTCTTCGTCAATCAGAACTGCACCTTCTATGACCTGGGCGGGTTGAGCATTGCCGATGACGTGATGATCGGGCCGAACGTGAGCCTTATCACGTCCGGCCATCCTATCGAACCTTCGCGGCGTCGTGACTTCGTCACGGCGAAGCCCATTGTGATCGAGAGGAATGTCTGGATCGCGGCGGGTGTGACCGTTATTGGTGGCGTGACTGTGGGAGAGAACTCGGTGGTCGCGGCGGGTTCGGTGGTCACCAAGGATGTGCCCGCGAATTCGCTGGTGGGCGGGAATCCGGCCAGGGTGATTCGGTCGATTGCTGAATAAGGCGGGCGCGTGAGCGCCGCGCCTCTGTCTGCTGAGTTTGGCTACTGGATCGACGACGGCGCGCCGTGTGTGACGTCGCCGAGATCTGCATCCACCTCGCAAAAGCGCGCCTGCGCCAGCATGGCATCGGTCAAGGTGCCCAGGTGATCGCACAAGCCTTCCACTCCGCCCATCAATGCAGCCACCGCCCAGGCGTCCAACGGCTGCCCGCCGGTTGCGTCAGGTTCAGATGCGCTGTTGCCAACCATGCGGGCGATGGCCTCGATGGCGTGGCGGGCGCGGTCTATGTGGTGGAGATGGGAGAGGGGAATGGAACCGAACTCGGGGTCAGTGTCCACGGACCAGGGGTTTTGGGTTAGGGGGTGGGATTGCATGACAGCCTCCAAACGCCAAAGACACTATCCGGCTTCCAAACCGGGCCACCGCTGGGCGGTAGCGAAGTGAGTATATGGGACAAAGCCAGTAAATCTCGCGCCGGCGGTGACAATTCCGCCACGCCAAATCGCCGTTTAACGCAAGATGCCCAGTCGCCTATTAGCAATCGTAGCTAAAGCTCGACCTGCAAGCTGGGCTCAACACGAAGCTGAAAGCCGTATGGCGCAGGACAGCTGTTTGGTATCGACCGGGGAGTAGTGCCGTAAACCGATGTCAGACTAAAATTTCGCGAAATTTGGTTGGAGAAATTGCAGAAATTGCACGCTGACACCGTTTCATTGATCAGAGTCGGCTTCAGTTCGTGACTCTAACGGAGCGGAAGACCTCGCTAAGTTGCACAGCAGCAGCGCGCCTGTCGCCCATGTCCACCAGCCTGTCAAGTGCTCTCAAGAGCTTCTGCGCCATCGCCAGGGGCATGGGTTGCTGCCTCTCGCTGAAGCGCTGAATCAGCCCCGACAGCCGCCCCGGCAACTGCGTGTTTCGCCACCCCGAAGGGGTTCCATCTCCAGCAAAGAGATGCTCAAGGCTGTCGACGAAATGCTGAACTGGGTAGTGCTCGAAGCTGCTCTCGCAAAGGCTCATCCAGGCGCGAGCAACGAAGGTGACAGAGCCGTGGACGCGCAGTATCGGCTCGAAAATTGGAATCACAGCCCCAACTTCGGCCCAGTTTTGGTTCGCAAAACGAACTGCCCCACCTGCGTACCCGAGGTCGGCGAAGAACAGGTGCTTGACGATGTCGACGAAGTCCTGCTCTGCGTGCCCGCCTTGAGCGGCGTGGCGCCAGTCCCTATAGGCCAGAACTCGCTGCGTGACGACGGAGAGCAACTCCAAGGCGGTTTGAGGAATTTCTGAGCTGTCCGCCACCTGGGCGATCAGATGACTTGAGAAACACTCGCCAAGGCTCGCGAAGGTCTCGTCATTGGTGGCCAGGGCAGGTTGCAGGAACCGCCGCGTGCCTTCCTCTACAGCCAGTTTCAGCGTGACCCGGGACAGGAATCGGAACAAATAGCGACGCCACCCGAAGTAGTCTGGGCCGTGGGCTTCGTAGAGGTCCCGTCGGCTTCTCGCCCAGTCAGGCGCGATTCGCTTGATGGTCCACTTGGTCAAGCCCTCGCTCCAATCCAGGAACAATGCCGCGTGCGCTTGGTCAGCCAATGTGGCTTCCAACGGGATGACCGTCAGAACCTTCTCCAGTAGCGAGGTGTCGACATGCACTGGGTTGACCCGCCACTCAGCATTGACAGAGCGGCCACGTCGACGGCGAGCTTGAACCGCCTCGCCGTCAATAATCGGCACCCAGGGTTCGGGCCAAGTAGGCAGAAACTCGGCAACAGGCGCTCCATCTTGGAGACGTTGGAGTTCCTCGGCGATGACATCCTGGATTCGCGCGTAGCGCCGTGCCTCTGCGTCTCCGGGACCATATTGCACTTCGAAGATCGCTAGCGCCGTAGCCAGCCGCATCGCTGCCCACGCGATGTCTGGATACCTAGACCAGGCACCCAGCAAGGCGCCGAACGCAGCAACTGCGATTTCCTCATAGGGATGGGCGCACAGGTGCGTGAGGAACGACTGCAGCGGCCTGACGTCCTCGTTGTCTTCGGCAACTGCGAACAATGCCCCCAACCCCTTGGCGGCGTAGAGCACCGGATGATGCATGAGCTTCACACTGCGGGTGAAAAACGGTTGCGGCACTTCTGGCGTCTGCGCAGCACGAGCGCACACTTCAGTGGCCCATTCAAGGTGCGCTTCCGCTTTCTCGAGCAGAAGGATTGCAGCTACGCCAGCAACGGCCGATTGCCGTTGGTGTGCCAGCTCCGTGAATTCATGTCCGGTCGCAAAGAGGTCTTCGGAGTCGAGTTCGATGGCTGCTGTTGCAGCAGCTTCGAGCGTGAGTGACTCCTTCAGCTTGCCCTCATCAAAGTAGGGGTAGACCCAGGTCAGAAGAGTGAGATAGCGTCCCATCTCGCTGTGCTGGGCTTGCATCATCTGGATGTCCTCACCAGTGGCCTTGGGATTCTCGTGGGAGATGACCACCTTGGATTCATCCGCGCTTAGCTCTGCGCGATAGTTCTCTCGTTTGCCAAGCTCTGCCCATATCTCTGCCGTTCTTGCGAAGTCCGAACGTACCTCGGCGTTTTTTCGTTGCTCGGCGTAGTCGAAGGGCAGGTCCCCTGAGAAGCCTTGGATGGCCGCAGCCGCTTGCGTCCCTAGCTCTCCTCCCCTGAGTACCATGAGGGTGCCGAGCGAGCGGATGTCTGCACGGCGCACCGGCCGTTCGTTGCCTTCCTTGACGGCCAGCCCGTGAGGTCTGTCCTGCGGCTGGAGGAACCCGATAAGGTTCGCCATCTGTCCCATGTCTTCTACTTGGCGTCGAATGTCCCAGTGCCAGAGGCGTTGATTCGTCGCGATCGGCAGAGTTACTGCGGAGGTGTGCTGCTCCTGCAGGGCAATGGCTGCGGCAACGGCAAGTGCTCCCACAGACTGGTGGCCGGCTAAAACCGCCTCAAGTACTTCGTCAGCTGGGGTGCCTTTCTCAAGCTCATTAAAAGCCCACGCCTCAAGAGCCATCCAGCCTGAGTTGACGGTCGAGGACCCGAAGCACCCACGTGCGCCCAAGTAAAGACGGCTGTCACCCCAAAATACTTGCCTGCCCCACGGAAACTGCATAACGAGCGGGATAGGTGTTCCATCCTTTTCGCGGGAGAGCCGATGCAGCTGTCGCCACGACCGAAGGGCATGGTTGGCGACTTCCCGAACCAGCCGCCTACCCTGATCGGGTGCTTGCTGCAGCAGCGAGTGGAATGGCTCTCTGGTGGGCGCCGCAGGAAAGAAGGAGAACTGGTCTTCGATGGAGAGATGGTCCCACTCGATGTGGCTGAAGCTGTGTGGTACTAGGAAGTCCTCTTCTCTCAGCTCCTTCTGCACAACGACTGGAAGGCGCTTGCGCACAACGGAAAGCGCGAAGTCCGCCAACTCCGCTGGGCACGTGCGTGCGAGAAACGGGGAGTGCGAGAAAACGGACTGCACGACCTGATGTGGCATTTGTTCCACGCGGCACAAATCGCGGAGGTACTGAGTGACCAAAGAGCGCTGGGTAAGCGAAGAGTTCAGTACCAACGTGCGCAGCGCGGACTCGAGCTCGTCCAAGCCATCTCGCCCGTCCTCGATCTCGCCCCAGACACCACGATCCGTCGAGAAGTCCGTCCGATGCTGTAGATGCTGAATGTGGTAAAGCCAAGCTAGGCAGGTCTGAGCGATGCGCTCGGACACCCGGTTTCGATAGTGCAAGAACATGTTCTGCCATACCTCGAACGCCGAAACCACGTCTGGAATCACCCTTATAGGGATGTCCGAGGCGTGGTCCAGCAGCCAGTCGCAGAAGCGCGCCCAAGCTGCGATGTCCGAAGGGTGCCCCCACATGTCCGCGTACAGCATGCGCTTGGCGAGGTCGAGGTCAGGATCATCTGAGCGCTCGAGAATGGCCGCATTCGGCTTCGTCTTTTCAGCTTGGTACCAAACGACCACCTTGCGGACCCGCGAGTGGGCAGTGTCGAGCATCGCTCGGTCGAAGGTTGAGGAGTACAGCGCGAACGTCTCCAAGGAAAACGGACCGGCCATCCACGCGCGTAGCCATTGGGAACGAAGTCTCTGATTTCCCTCCAAGGCGGCCAAGTGGTCGGCCCAGTTCTCGCCGTGGGCAAGCTCTGCCTGAGAGAGTAGTTCGACGACCCGCCCAAGCGCTGGCGGCTCCCCAATTTCGCGAATGACCTCTGGCCAAGTTTCATCCGCCCGGACCAGGTACTGCAAGAACGCCCATTCGAAAAAGATGTCGTGGGAGAACTGCACGGTATGTCCGCGTCTGACAGGTCGAACGATGCCGTCTGCCTCAAGTTCCGCGAGCGTCTGGGCATCGACATCTGCTATGGGGATGCGCCTGCCCAGTTGATGTGCGCCTGTCTTGGCCAACTGCACCAGGGCGTTTCGTCGGTAGCCCACCCGCGTGGGATCAGCACCGTAGCCGCCACGTTCCCACCACAATGCCGCAAGGTCGACCTCGGAGGTGGCCTGCGCGTTCGATGAGTCAACCTCCTTGGCGAGCACGGCCGCAAAAAAGGGCCGACGAACGACCGCGCGAACAGAATCATTACCGAAAAGCAGCGGTCTAAGTGCTGGCTTGACTTGAGCGAGCGCCTCAGCTTCCTCGTCATCAAAAGAGTCTATGGTCAGCGTCCGTACTCCGCTTGAGAACAGGCGCGCAGGCAGCCACGTGCGCAGCGGTTCCATTCCCGTATCGCGCACGGTGGCCACGACGCACCATCCTGACAGCAACGGCGAGGAGTAGATGCTGTTCAGCAAGTCTAGGAGGATGCCACGGTGTTCGATCTCCACACGGTCAATACCGTCGACGAACAACACGCTGCAGCTGGACGCTGAAAGCTCCACCAGGAGCTCCTCCAAGCTACCGTGCGTCATGCCTGCGGCCGTGGCGTACTGCGCCCACGTGCTTCCTCGCAGACGGTCTGACTTTAGGAAGAGGACAGTTCCTGAGGTGGCAAGTTGTTCGACCGCCGAGCGAAGAACGACCGACTTCCCCGCACCGGGCATGCCGCCAATCTGCACAAAGCCGGGCGATTTTGCAGCCTCGACCACCGCTTGAACGCTGGTGTCGCGGGGCACACTTAAGCCAGAGATGCTGTTCGTGATTTCGGCTGCGGCAAGTCGGCTCTCTTGTTGTATGGCTTGCAGTGCTCCTTGTGCACTCGGCGCCTCGACAAGCCGGAATGTGCCGCTCAGGCGAGCAACGAGGGTCTTGCGGTCATATCCCGCGGCGCGCCCTTGCGAAACGCGCACCAATGCGAGCAATCGGCGCCACAGGTCGTCAGCGCGGAGGCGGTCCACTGGAGCCACGGCGTTGGCAAGGGTTGCAACTACCTGCGCCTCGGTCGGAGAGCCTTCGGTCAACAAGTCCATCCTGATGAGGACAAAGTGGCTCAGCAGATTGTGGGTGGTTGCATCAATCGTGTCTGGAGCGACCTTGGACGACAGGATGTCACGAACCGCTTCGAACTGCGGGAGTTTCTCTCCTGCGGCGCCATCTGTCCGTAGCTTTCGGACAAACTGTTCCAAGGAGCTTTCTGCTCTCGCCCACTCACAAAGCGTCTCGAAGCTTCTCTTGGCTGCGTCTGAGATCTCGCCGACGATGGCGCCCACTCTGTCTAACGAAATCTGAAAATCCGGATCTGAGAGTGTTTCGTAAGAGCGTTCAATCGTTTCTCGGAAGTCAGTGTTCGTGCTCGCCGCGCTGACTACCAGCTTGCGCTTGACTTGGGCGCTAAAGGTTATCGAGACTTGGTCGGCACCTTCTGCCCGAACGATGAGATCGTCCAGCGGCTGTCCGAACGAACCTTGCTGCACGGAGACATGTCTGACGACACGGCCCGGCAGGCCGGGCGCTGTTGTCTCGCAGAGTAGCGCTACTGCATATACCGCAGAAACAGCGTCCTCGAAACTGAAGCCTTGGCCGCCAGTCAGCTCGGGTGATGTCCCGCTTGGTGCTGCTTGCGTGGTGCCTGGGGTCTTCTGACCGTCATCGCCTTGGTCTGTCGTCATCGCTAGGAAAAGTTTGAATAATACTGATCAGGAAAATAATGGTGTCAGACTACAATTTCGTAGCATATAGCCGGCAAAATTGTAGTCTGACATCATTATTGACATTTACAAATTATGGACCGATTTCTACAAAGACCCGAGGTGATGAGAGTATCCATAATTGAGAGCCTTGATTTTCTTAGAATAGCTATCGGCAAGATCCGGCAATTGCTCTTTGTCAAAATCCTTTATTTGTGCAATTTTTAACATTTCGAGCAACCTCTCCGAATCAATTAGACTCAGTTTAATCCCTTGCAACTCCGCTTTTTGACATACTGACTTTGCCCCGGCAGTGAAGCCCGACGTCGTCACAAACATTCCCTGCGGAAGACCATGCAAAACCAGCGCACCAACGAAAGAACGTAGCTGCTCAATTTCGATGACGCCACGATAACGCTTCACTTGAACCCCAAACGCTTCGCCCGACCCGTCGATTCCGATTACGTCCAACCCACCGTCGTTCGAGCGACTCGTTATTTGCACATCGAGCCTGTAAGACTTCAAGATGCTCGTCACGATTTTTTCAAATTGGTATGGCTCTATTGAAAAGCGGTCGCTATATCTGGCACAAAGATAGTTCCTTAGCTCCTCAACCGGGCTATGAATTGGCGATGGCAACACTGAAGTGAGCGCTCCGGCAGCCCACTGGTACGCAGAATACCCCTTAGCAGGCGTCTCATATTGAAGCTCCCGGATAACGCACCACCATCCGCAAACAGGGCAGCAATGAAAGGCCGTCCCGACGACTTCAGGTACCGACATAATGGGGCGATGCAATAAAAAAGAGCCATCCACATAGATTGCGTTCTGCCTAACTTGCAGATCATGCTCTTTTCGAATCGCGTCTTCGTTCAAGTCCCACAAATTATCAACCGGGCAGGAGAGCATATCCGCATTACAGAATATGCATTCTGGCCGGGGAAAGAGAATTTCGGCGGCCTGTGTAGTTGCCAGGTGATGCCACATAGCTTTTCGACACCTCGAGAAAATATGGTGTCAGACTACAATTTACCCAGAGAAATTGCAGCCTGGCACCATATTTTTCCAACCGCCACGGCTAAATCGCGTCGCGCTATCGCGACAGTCAGACGAACGTCGTGCCGGGCGCAGCCCATGCGGTCGCGCACGGCCGGAAGACGCTGGTACAGCCGCCTTCTCCCGGATGGTTGAATCTCCAATCAGCTCAAAATCAGACCATTTCAGCTCATTTAAGCCCAAAACCGGCCTATTCAATGAGCTGACTACTGCTAATTTGAGCTGATTCGACCTGCCTTGAGCACGCCATGCGCGTCCGCGAAGACATACTCCAAATACTCCATACCCGCCAGCGGGAAACTCGTCCGTGGCTGAGTTCCAGCGAGCTGGCCGGCAGTATCGATACCAGTTGGTCCACCGTGAAACGCCAGCTGGATGTCCTGCTCAAAGCAGGCTTGGTGTTATGCGAGGGAAGGGGCCGGGCCACACGCTACCGAGTCGCGGACCAGGCGTCCGCTTGGGCATATGCCGCGACCAATATCGCCACGCGGCTGGCGGAACCGGCGCCCGATACCAACGGAATGATCTGGTCCGAACACGGGCGGGCACTGCTCGCCCACCTCCGGCAACCGCTAGCATCGCGCGCACCGGTGGGCTATCAGCGCAGCTTCGTGGAGGACTATGTTCCAAATCAGAGTTCCCTGTTGCCTCCCGCCCTGGCCCAAGCCTTGGCCGACGAAGGCCGCATGCAGGGGCAGCAGCCTGCCGGCACTTACGCGCGCCGCGTGCTGGAACCGCTGTTGCTGGACCTGTCCTGGTCGTCTTCGCGGCTGGAAGGCAATCGGTACTCGCTGCTGGCCGCGCAAGAGCTCTTCAAACGCGGCGCGGCAGCCACTGATCTGGACGCGATCATGCTGCTCAACCACAAGGCCGCCATCGAGTTCATGATCGATGCGGTGCCCATGCACGGCCTGACGTCCGCAATCATCGGCAACCTCCACGCGATCCTGATGCAGCACCTGTTGCCCAACACCAAAGGCTTGGGTCATATCCGCCAGACCGTGGTCAATATCAGCGGCACGACCTACCTGCCCATCCAGGCGCCCGCGCTACTGCAGGAGATTTTCGATCACATCCTGGAGAAGGCGCGACTGATCAAGAACCCCGTGGAAGCGGCATTCTTTCTCTGGGTGAACCTTGCCTATCTGCAGCCCTTCGAGGACGGCAACAAACGCACCAGCCGCTTGTCGGCCAATATTCCGTTGATGCTCTACAACTCCGCGCCGCTGTCCTTCCTGGATGTGGAGGCACAAGACTATGCCTACGCCATGATGGGCGTCTACGAACGCGGCGACGTGGCGCTGGCGGTGGATCTTTTCACCTGGTCCTATCGGCGCTCGATCCGCAAATACGCCATTCCGCTCGATGCGGCGGCGTGCCGGATTCCGTTCGCCTGCGATTCCGAGAAAAGCTGAACGAAGCGATCAGCCGAGTGGTGCTTGCGCGGCAAACTGCCGATCAGCGGTGGCGGCGCTAGCCTTGTCGGAGGACGATGTGCACGTGTTCCGGCCGATGTTCGTGGAAGAGCTGCTCGTGCTGGATCTGTACAACTGCGCGTGCTATCGCTTGCCGATGGAGCTGGTGCAGGAGTGGATCGACGCGGGACGGCCACAGTAAGCACTCGATTCGATCTATGGTGCTCCATCCCGCCCCCTATTCATAGCTGACGCAAGCGGCCAATTCCGGCAGTCGCATTTGCATCTCCTCCAGGCACTCTCTCAGTTTCTGAGCCTCTGTTGGCAGGCGATCTTCGAGAATTGACCAGCCGATAAATCGCAATCGATGCGGCATATCCACCAAACCGGTAATTGCGTCCCAAAAGGCATCCCAGTTATGGCCGTACCACCCCGGGAAATTGAGAGCATTCATCAGGCATTCATGCAATTCCCTAGGGGTATTTACCTCACGTAGAACTATCGATACTTCCTGTACACGCGCGGTCATGACACCACCTGTCAAATCCATATTTAGGAAACAGCCGTCCGCAGATGAGCGGGGCAATTCAAGCATTTCTCATATGTACTATGGCCAAACACTGGACTTCCTGCCCTGCGTACTACCGCGTCAACGGTTGACGCGATCTCCACAAAGCACAGAGGCCGCATATTCATGCGGCCTCTGCAATTCACTACGTCAAGACTCGGATTACGCCTTACGCACCTGAGCAATCAACCCATCCAGCTGCGCCAACATCGTATCGATTTCTTCCGCCGTCACATTCAACGCCGGCATGAAGCGCAGCAGGTTTCCGCGCGGAGCATTCAGCAGCAAACCATTAGGCGCCAGATTGCGCGCGGCTTCAACGATGGCAGGACCATCATCCCGATCCATCACCAGCGCACGCAGCAGACCCATCCCGCGCTCACCCTTCATGCCCCACTTAGCCGACAGAGCCAGCAGGCCTTCGGACAGTTGCTTGGCGCGGGCGTTGACGGATTCCATGAAGCCCGGCGCGGCCAGGGCGTCGAACACGGCGACGCCGACGGCGGCCATCAGCGGGTTGCCGTTGTAGGTACCACCCTGGTCACCATGCGAGAACACGCACACTTCCTGACGAGCCAGCAGCGCAGCCAGCGGCACGCCGCCGCCAATACCCTTGGCCAGCGTCATGATGTCCGGCACAACGTCGGATTGCTGGTAGGCGAACATAGTGCCCGTACGCCCCATGCCCGTCTGCACTTCATCAACGATGAACAGCAGCTTGTGCTCGTCGGCCAGCTTGCGCAGGCCTTGCATGAATTCCTTGCTGGCGGGGACGACGCCGGCTTCGCCTTGCACGGGTTCGAGCATGATGGCGACGGTTTGGTCGTCGATCAGCTTGCGCACGGATTCCAGGTCGTTGATTTCGGCCTTGGGGAAGCCTTCGACCTGCGGGGCGAACATCTTGTCCCAGCCCGGCTTGCCGGACGCGGACATGGTGGCCAGCGTGCGGCCGTGGAAGCCGTGGTTCATGGTGATGATCTTGTAGGCGCCTTTCTTGTGCACCTGGCCCCATTTGCGGGCGAGCTTGATGGCGCCTTCGTTGGCTTCGCCGCCGCTGTTGGCGAAGAAGACGCGGTCGAAGACCGAGGCGCCGGTCAGGCGCTCGGCCAGTTCGATGGAGGGCAGGTTGTAGAACGCCGGCGAGGGGTTCATCAGCAGCTTGGACTGGTCCAGCAGGGCTTTCTGCATTTCCGGGGCGCTGTGGCCCAGGGTGTTGACGGCCCAGCCCTGGACGAAGTCCAGGTATCGCTTGCCCGCGTGATCCTCCAGCCAGGATCCCTGGCCGCGCACGAACACGAGGTCCGGGCGGGAGGTGATCTCCATGAGGGCGTTGGTCTTGAACTGGCTGAATTCCATGGCGGTTCCTGCGGAATGAGAGAACAGGGGGTGAGAAAGTAATTGGACGATGCCAATAGGCGAATTTAGCACCGACGGGGGGATGCTATTGTGACGCACCCCCAGCCGATCCGCCCCGGGCCGCCTCAAAAGGGCAGACAACGCGGGCGCTCTATTTTATGCAACAGGCGCGACCCCGCGCGCAGCCCTTTGTCGCTTTTTACTGACCAATCATGAAACGTATTCTTTCCAGTCTTGCCGCCGGCCTGGCGCTGGCGACGGCCGCGGCGACCGCACATGCCGATTATCCCGAGCGCCCCATCCGCCTGATCGTGCCGTTCCCGCCCGGGCAGGCGACCGATATCTTTGCGCGCGCGCTGGCCGAAAAGCTGGGCGCGGCCGTCAAGCAGCCCATCGTGGTGGAGAACCGCGCGGGCGCGGGCAGCAATATCGGGATGGAGCAGGCGGCGCGCGCGACGCCGGACGGCTACACGCTGGTGATCGCGGGCTCTGCCGCGGCGGTGAACCAGACGCTGTACAAGACCATCAATTACAGCCTGACCAAGGATTTTGCGCCGGTGTCGGGAGTGTTCTCGGTGCCGCTGATGTTCCTGGCGACGCCGGCTTCGGGCATTACGTCGCTCAAGCAGCTGGTGACGCAGGCGCGCGCCAATCCGGGCGAGCTGGCCTATGCCAGCGCGGGTATCGGCGGCACGCAGCATTTGTCGGCCGAGATGTTCAAGGCGGCGGCGAAGATCGACATCCGCCACATCCCGTACAAGGGCAGCGGCCCCGCGCAGGCGGATTTCCTGGGGCATCAGGTGCCGTTGATGGTGGATTCGGTGACTGCCGGCCTGCCGCATGTGCAGAGCAAGAAGGCGGTGGCGCTGGCGGTAACGACGGCCAAGCGGCTGCCGCAGCTGCCGGACGTGCCGACCGTGGCGGAATCGGGGTATCCGGGTTTCGAGGCCATCGGCTGGGCGGCGGTGCTGGCGCCGCGCGATACGCCGGCCGAGGTGACGGGCTATCTGAGCAAGCAGATCGGCCAGGTGCTGAACTCCCCGGACATGCAGAAGTTCTTCCGCGACCGCGGCGCGGAGCCGATGCCGCTGACGCCTGATGCGACGGGTGCTTTCATTGCCGGCGAAGTGAAGAAGTGGGGCGAGGCGGTGAAGCAGTCGGGCGCGCAGGTCGACTGACGGACGCGCAAGACGTCATGCCCGCAGCAAACCGCCCCGCATCGCCGGGGCGGTTTGCATGAGGGGCTGATAAAGCTATCGCGGCTTAGGCCGGATCATCCGGCTGGCCCGGCCGTCCGGGCTCGCCGGGTTGCCGGGGCTTTTCTGCAGGCTGCCCCGGATTGCCAGGCACTTCCGGCGGCACTCGGCCCGGGTCGACGTCATCGGGACCGGGCTGGCCCGGCACCTGGCCGGGAGCCTGCTTCTCCGGCGCGCCGCCGGGTTCTTGGCCGGGACGCTGGGACGGGTCGATGCCGGGTTGGCTGGAGGGATCGCCGGGCTTCTGGTTCGTGTTCATGGATATCTCCTGAAGATTCACGCAAAGCGTTTCACGCGAAGCAGCACGCGTATCGGTGCAGGACCACGATAGAAGCCTGGTCCGCGCACGCCCAGATCACGCGGGACGACTTTATCTAGTACTTTCTTCCTATCTTGCGGCCGCGCGCCAGCGGCCCGGTTTTGCGCACCGAGGAGTCAGGATGAAGAAGACCGCCACTGCGTTCACGACGGAACGCCGCCATCTGCTGGAAATCATCGATGGCCTGATCGAAGGCATCATCCTGCTGGACCAGGACCGCCGCATCGTCTGGGCCAACGACACGGCGCTGGCCATGCATGGCGTGACGGATTTGGCCGCGTTGGGCGGCACGGCCGCCGGCTATCGCAAGGCGTTTACGCTGCGCTATCGCAACCATCGCGCGCTGCGCGCGGCGCAGTATCCGCTGGATCGCGCGCTGGCGGGCGAGGCCTACAAGGACGTGGTGGTGGAAGTGACGAGCCGTCGCGATTCAGACTTCAGCCGCATGCATCAGGTGCGCAATCTGGAGCTGCGCGATGCGCAGGGCGCGGCCGAAGGCATGGTGCTGGTGCTGCTGGACGTGACCGAGCGCTACAACGCGGAAGAGCGCTTCGAAAGAACCTTCAACGCCAACCCCGCGCCGGCCGTGATCTGCTCGCTGGCGGACCTGCGCCACGTCAAGGTCAATGAAGGATTTTTGGCGATGACCGGCTACAAACGCGAGGACGTGCTGGGCAAGACCCTGCGCCAACTGGACGTGCTGGGCGACACGCCGCAACGCGAGGACGCGCTGCACCGGCTGGCGGAAGGGACCACCATTCCGCAGACGGAAACCACGATTACGGTGCGGGATGGCGGCACCAAGTTGGTGGTGGTGGCGGGCCAGCCCATCGAGGTCGCGGAACAGCCCTGCATGCTGTTCACCTTCAACGACCTGGAGCCGCGCCGCAAGGCCGAATCGGCATTGCGCCATAGCGAGCAGCGCTTCGCCACGGCATTCCGGCTGGCGCCGGTACCCATGACACTAAGCAGCACGACGGGCGAGCTGCTGGAGGTCAACGATGCCTTCGTCGCCACGACGGGCTATGACGCCAGGACGCTGGCGCGCGACGAGGATGCGCTGGCGCAGCTGTGGACCGACCCGCAGGCCTACGACCGCGCCATGGCCTCGCTGGAGCAGGGCGCCAGCGTGCGCAGCCAGGAGATGGCGCTGCGCACGCGCGAGGGCGCGCTGCTGGACTGCCTGGTGTCGGCCGCGCCGGTGTCGATCCAGGATCAGCCCTGCGTGCTGGCGGCGATCCAGGACATCACCGAGCGCAAGCGCAGCGAAGTCGAGCTGATGGAGGCGATCGAGACGGTCATGCAGGACACTTCGTGGTTCAGCCGCACCGTCATCGAGAAGCTGGCGCAGATCCGCGCCCCCCAGGGCGCGCCGCAGGAGCAGGGCGAATTGGCCGACCTGACGCCGCGCGAACGCGAGATCCTGGGCCTGATGTGCCAGGGCCACACGGATGCGGAGATCGCGGCCAGCCTGCATTTGTCGCGCAACACGGTGCGCAATCACGTGGCGGCGTTGTACAGCAAGCTGGACGTGCACCGGCGCAGCGCCGCCATCATCTGGGCGCGGCAGCGCGGCATCGTGGGGTATGAAAAGCCGGCGCGCAAGCAGGCGCAGAAATAGGCGCGGGCGCAAACGCTGGTCGGGATGCAGACCCCGCAGCCTCAGGCATAGAGACTGGAAGCAACCCCGCAAAAGTCAGTAGAAAAATACCAGCCGATCTGATGCGCGCGCTTCTTACGCACACGTCATGCGCTTCCTATAGTGGGTTCGTCCGCCGCTGGAGCCCAGGCCCAAAGGCCCTCTGGCGCGGTTTCACGCAACCTGGAATTAGGAGCGACAACATGGATAACGACCGCATCAAGGGCGCAGCCAAGGAAGTCAAAGGCTCGATCAAGGAAACGGCCGGCAAGCTGACCGGCAACCGCGAGACCGAAGCCGAAGGAAAAGCGGAGAAAACCGTGGGCAAGGTGCAGCGCAACGTGGGCGAGGCCAAGGATCAGGCACGGGACTTGCTGAACAAGAAATAGCGCGGCAGCCCCTCGGCATGGCCCGCTACGCCCCTGTACGCCCTAAGGAGAAAAAGATGACGCATCGAATCTGGCTTGCGCTGCTGCTGGCAATCACCGCCATCACGGCCGGTTGCAACACGATGGAAGGCGCCGGCAAGGACATCGAACGTGGCGGGGAGAAGATCCAGCAGAAAGCCCAGTAAGTCCTGTACCGGTAGCCTGCTTGGACGGCTGGCGCGCTGAAAGCGCGCCGGCCTTTTTGCGCCTATTGCGCGTTGCGTCCTATTGCGCTTTTGCGTCGAGGCGGCCCAGCAGGGCATCGAAACGACCTAGCCGCGCGTACCGCGTCTGACCGCCCGCCACGACCTCGCCACCTGGCAGGCCGATCCACTGTTGTATCCCGCTATCGAGGTCCAGCGCGCCATGGCGGATTCGAAGCAACTGGCCCGACGCCGGATGCCAGAGCTGGCCCAGGTCCAGACTTCGATGCGGCGCATGCCAGTGGCCCAGCAGCAGCCAGCCGCCCTGTAGCGCTTGCAGCGTCATACCGCCGGCAGGTAGGTGCGCCACTTCGTGCTGATGAACGGCGCCAACATCCAGGCTTGCGTGGCAAAGCATGCCGTCCTCCAGCCACGCAATGGCACTGTCGCCCAAGGCCACAGGATGCGAGATATCGCCCGATAAGGGCGCGCCATAAGACAGCGGCAAGGGATGCAGCCGCCCTTCGCGAAACTCCAGCAGTTGGCCGCGGCACAGCACGCAGGTACGGCCGTCCGGCATAAGAATGACGGCGGACCTGTCACTGACCGGACGACGTTGCGCAGGCGCCGTGTGCAGCAGCGTCGGCTCCGCCGCGGAGTCTCCTGCCTGCCGCCCGTAGGCGGGATAAAGAAAGACCATGCCACGGTCCACCAGCAGCAGATCGTCGCCCGCAAAGCCCAGGCTAAATTCCGGGGTCCGGCGTTGCACTTGCGCGGCGCGCGGCGGCAGGGGCATGCCGGGCCGGTTGGAAGGGGGCAGCTCGACCTGGCCGGAATGCAGCAGATGCGCATAGGGCGTGCTGGACAGTCCGTCCGGGCCCTGTTCGATCCAGGCATGTACGCCGCTGAGGCTTACGCAGGAGGCGAGCAGCCCACGCCGCGCCGGAAACTTGCCGTCGATCGCGTGCAATGCCGGCCATGCACACAGGTCGGTGAGCGCCGGAGCTTCCCAGTCCTCCATGGCGGCGCAGGCCCATCCCGGAGCCAGCGCTACGGCGTAGGGGATGTCCAGATAATCCTCGGGGCCGCACAGCGGACCCGCAGCCGGCTTGGGCAGGGCCGCCTGGGCGCCAGCCGCGGCGCCTTCCTGGCGATGTGCGACGGCCTCCCAACCCCGCGCCTGTATTTGCGTCTTGAGACTGTCTGCCTCGACCTGCGGCACGATCAGCAGACGAATCGCGTCATCCTCTTCGCGCTGCTCGATGAGCGCCAGTCCCAATGCCTCCAGCTCCTGGCCCAGCGCCGGCAGGAAGTCGTCGGCCCGGTCGTCGCTCATGACGGACCGAAGCAGGTCCAGGCGCGCGGATGCAAGCGCCGGGTGACGGGTCGAATAGATTTGCCTGAGCGTGTCCAGCACGTCGGACAGGGGAATTTTCCAATCGAAGGAGACGGGCTGCTGCGGCATGGTTTAGCGCGAGAAGCCGCGCGCGGAGATTTCCCAGATGTCCTGCACCACACCGTCCTTGAACACGACCAGGCCGTCGTGCAGGTTGAAGGTGGGGTCCACGTGCGCAGGCACCAGGCGCAACACGCTGCCCAAGGCGGGCGCCGTGGCGCCAGCTTCCACCCGCACCACGCTGTGCTCGTCGTTGATGGCAATGCAGGTCAGGCCGGACTCGCCATAGACGGCGGGCGGGCCGCATTCGGCGGAAGCCGATTTGAGGCCGGCGTCCAGCACCACGCGCTCCGCAGTGGGCGTGCTCATCACGGTGGACAGCAGGAACAGGCTGTTCTGGAAGGTGAGCGGGCCACCCCATTCATTGGCGCCGTAGTCGCCGTCCATGAAGGCATAGGAGCCGGCCTGCAATTCGGTATAGACGCCGCTGGCCGCGTCGAACTCCACGCTGCCGGTGCCGCCGCCGGTGATGGTGTCGCAGGCGATGCCGCTTTCACGCAGCAGTTGCGCGTAGGACGCGGCGATGCGCGCGGCCTGGCGGGAGACGGTGGCGCGTTCTTCGCGTGTGCGGTAGTGCTGCACCGAGCCGTGATAGGCCTGCAACCCCGCGAAGTTCAGGCCCGGCAGCGCGCGCGCCTGCTGCGCCAGCGCCAGCACGGTGGCGTCGTCGGACACGCCGCAGCGGCCCTGGCCCACGTCCACTTCGACCAGCACGTCGATCTCGGCGCCGGCCTGAACCATGGCGGCCGACAGCTGCGCCAGGTTCTGCGCGTTGTCCACGCAGACGCCGATCTTGGCGGCGCGCGCGAGCTGGCCCAGCAGCGCCATCTTGGCCGGGCCGACGACTTCGTTGCTGATGTGGATGTCGCGGATGCCGGCGGCCACGAAGGGCAAGGCTTCGCTGACCTTCTGGCAGCAGATGCCGCGCGCGCCCAGGGCCAGTTGGCGCAGCGCGATCTGCGGGCATTTGTGGGCCTTGGCGTGCGGTCGCAGGGCCACTTCGTGGCGGTCGGCCCAGGCCTGCATGGCGCGCAGATTGGCTTCGAAGGCGGTCAGGTCCAGCGCCAGGCTGGGCGTGTCGACGCCGGCAAGGGGATCGCCCGGCTGGGCGGCGGGGGGCAGCGCAATGCCGCGTATGACTTCCTGGGACATCTTGGAAACTCCGTTATCAGCACTGCAGGGATGTAAGCGCACACCATAACCAAAGCGGGACCACCCATAACCTTGGGCGATGCGACCCCCTGGAAAACCATAGCCCTGTAATCATTGGCTACAGGGGGTGGGCATGACAGAATTTCATCATAAAGAAAGCCCCCGAGGGGAGGCGCGTTTTTGCCGGGGGAATTCGCCCAACGGCAGAAATCACATCACTGATACCCGTCAGCAAGAATCGGAGAAGCCCGCATGAAACTCAAGAATTGGATCACCGCCCTGACCATTGCGGCCGCCGCCGTCGGCGCCGCCGGTTCGGCGCAGGCCCAGCAGTTCTTCCGCATCGGCACCGGCGGCACCGCCGGCACCTACTATCCGGTGGGCGGCATCATCGGCAACGCCGTGTCCCAGCCGGGCAAGCTCATTGCCACCGCGGTGGCCTCCAACGGCTCCGTCGCCAACATCAACGGCATCATGGGCGGCTCGTTCGAAGCGGGCTTCACGCAGTCCGACGTGGCCTTCTGGGCCTATAGCGGCACCGGCACCTTCGAAGGCAAGCCCAAGGCCCAGGACCTGCGCCTGATCTCCACCCTGTACCCGGAAAGCATCCACCTGGTGACGCGCAAGGGCTCGGGCATCAAAGGCGTGGCGGACCTGAAGGGCAAGCGCGTGTCCATGGACGAGCCGGGCTCCGGCACCCTGGTGGACGTGCGCTTGATCCTGGGCGCCTACGGCCTGACCGACAAGGACATCAAGGCCGAATACCTCAAGCCCAACCAGGCCGGCGACAAGCTCAAGGACGGCGGCCTGGACGCGTTCTTCTTCGTGGGCGGCGCCCCCGCCGGCGCGATCGCCGAACTGGCCTCCACCGGCAGCATCGAACTGGTGTCGCTGGTCGGCCCGGAAATCGACGCGCTGCGCGGTAAGCAGGAGTTCTTCACGCCCGACGTGATCACCGCCAACACGTACCAGAACCTGCCGGAAGTGAAGACCATCTCGGTCAACGCGCAGATGGTGACCTCGGCCAAGATCCCCGATCAGGTGGTGTATGACGTGACCAAGGCGCTATACAGCGACGCCACGCGCAAGACGCTGGACGCCGGCCACGCCAAGGGCAAGCTCATCACCAAGGAAAACGCCGTCAAGGGCGCGGGCATCCCGTTCCACCCGGGCGCGGAGAAGTTCTACAAGGAAGTGGGCCTGTTGAAATAAGCGAGCCGATGCTTCTTTTAAGGATAGACCACGGCGCAATCTGATCCGCCGTGTTTGAGCAGGGCCGCCACGAGCGGCCCTGCTTGCTGTATCACCTGAGACTCACGGCGATGGAAATAGACCACGAGAAAACCCAGCAGCTGGCGGAAAAGTACGATTCGGAAATCCGCTTCCGGCCGCTGGACAAGACGGCCACCTGGATCGTGTCGGGCCTGCTCGTCACCTTATCCCTGTTTCACTACTACACCGCCGGCTTCGGCCTGCTGCGCGAGGCCACGCACCGCGGCGTGCACCTGGCCTTCGTGCTAAGCCTGATCTTCCTGGTGTTCGGCTTTTCCAAGTCGCACTACCAGCGCCAGCCCAAGTCCACCTGGTATTCACCGGGCGGCATTCCGCTGTACGACTGGATCATCGCCATCGCGCTGGCGCTGTCGGTGCTGTACATCCCCTACATCTTCGAGGACCTGGCGTTCCGCGTGGGCAATCCCATGCCCATGGACGTGCTGATGGGGTCCATCCTGCTGATCGGTCTGCTGGAGGCCACGCGCCGTGCCATGGGCTGGCCGCTGCCCATCATCGCCATCGTGTTCATGGCGTATGCGATGTTCGGGCCGTATTTCCCGGGCCTGCTCAAGCATGCCGGCAATACCTGGTCGCAGGTCGTCAACCACATGTACCTGACCAGCCAGGGCGTGTACGGCGTGGCGGTCGGCGTGGTCGCGACCTATGTCTTTCACTTTGTGCTGTTCGGCGTGCTGGCCACCCGCATCGGCCTGGGCCAGCTGTTCCTGGACGTGGCGTCGACCGTCGCCGGACGGTACGCGGGCGGGCCGGCCAAGGTGTCGGTGTTCGGCTCGGCCATGTTCGGCATGCTGTCGGGCTCCTCGGTGGCCAACGCGGTCACGGTGGGCTCGCTGACCATTCCGGCCATGATCCGCATCGGCTATCCGCGGCACTTCGCCGCGGGCGTGGAAGCGGCCAGCAGCACGGGCGGGCAGATCACGCCGCCCATCATGGGCGCGGCCGCGTTCCTGATGATCGAGTTCCTGGGCATCCCGTACCAGCAGATCGCCATCGCGGGCATCTTCCCGGCCTTCCTGTACTTCTTCGGCATGTTCATGCAGGTGCACTTCGAGGCCAAGCGCGAAGGGCTGCGCGGCCTGACCGAAGAGGAAATGCCCAAGCTCAAGCAGTCGTTCAAGATGCGCTGGCCGACGCTGATCCCGCTGGTCCTGCTGATCGGCGTGCTGGCCAGCGGCCGCACGCCGTACCTGGCAGCCTTCGCGGGGATTACCGGCTGCATCATCGTGGGCCTGCTGAATCCGTTCCAGCGGCTGCGCTGGCGCGACCTGTACGAAGCCTTCGAGACCGGCGCCAAGTACGCGCTGGCGGTGGGCGCGGCCGCGGGTACGGTGGGCATCGTGATCGGGGTTGTGACGCTGACCGGCGTGGGCTTCAAGATCTCGTACATCGTGATCGCGGCCTCGCAGGTGCTGGCCAGCGGCGCGGCCATGGTGATCCCCGATACCATCGCCAACATGCAGTCGTTGACGCTGGTGGCCGCGCTCATCATGACCGGCATCGTCTGCATCCTGATGGGCTGCGGCGTGCCCACCACGGCGAACTACCTGATCATGGTGGCGGTGGCCGCCCCCACGCTGGTGCAACTGGGCGTGCAGCCCATCGCGGCGCACTTCTTCGTGTTCTATTTCGGCATCCTGGCGGACATCACGCCGCCCGTGGCGCTGGCGGCCTACGCGGCGGCCGGCATGGCGGGCAGCGACCCGTTCAAGACCGGCAACACGGCCTTTAGGCTGGGCATCACCAAACTGATCGTGCCCTTCGTGTTCGTGTTCTCGCCGTCGCTGCTGATTTCGGTGCAGGGCTTCACCTGGTACGACTTCTTCGTGACGCTGTTCGGCTGCATGGTCGGCCTAGTGCTGCTGTCGGCCGCTTTCTCGCGTTACATGCTGGTGGGCATGAAGAGCTGGGAGCGCTGGCTATGCACCATCGGCGCCTTGCTGACGATCCTGCCGGGCCTGACCAGCGGGCTGGTGGGGCTGGCGATCTGCATTCCGGTGTTCATGCGCCAACTGGCGCAGCTGAAGCTGGAAAGCGCCCCCAAGGCCGCCTGACGGAACCGGCCTGCGCACAAAAAGGGGCGGATCTGCGAGACCCGCCCCTTTTTGCTCCGAATCATGAATATTGGCAGCATTTAGGCGGAAAATGTGCGCGTGTTGTCGCAAGGTGACGCCATACAACATTCCACCTTCCCGCCGGTTGCCGGGCTATTTAAATCAGCGTAAAGTAAAATTCATGTTTGCTGGTCTGCCGATCTCCGGGCCGACTGTGCACACAGGCACAAAACTGCGCCATATGTTCGATATCCTGGTTTATCTGTACGAGAATTACTACACGCCGCAAGCCTGTCCTGCGGCCGACGTGCTCGCAAAGCGGCTTGCCGCCGCCGGTTTCGAGCACGAAGACATCGACGACGCCCTAGGCTGGCTCTACGGCCTGGCCGAAACCACCGAACGCTGCGTCGATCTCGCCCAGGCCCCCGCCACCGGCACCCGGATCTACACCGACAACGAATACCAGCAGCTCGGCACCGAATCCATCGGCTTCATCGCCTTCCTGGAATCGGCTGGCGTGCTGCCCGCGCCGCTGCGCGAAATCGTCATCGACCGGGGCCTGGCTTCGCCGGAAACGCCCGTGCCGCTGTCCAAGATCAAGATCATCGCCCTCATGGTTCTCTGGAGCCAGGAAGCCGAGATCGACAATCTGGTCCTGGAAGAGCTGCTGGACGAAGACGGCGTGCGCCTGCTGCATTGACCGGCATCCGCGTCGCTTGATGCCGCTTTCCCCACCCCGCGCGCCGCGCCGCGCGGGCATCCCATCGTGAATTACATCGGCCGCTTCGCCCCCAGCCCCAGCGGCCCGCTGCATGCGGGCTCGCTGGTGGCCGCGCTGGCCAGCTGGCTGGACGCGCGCGCCCAGAACGGGCGCTGGCTGCTGCGCATCGAAGACGTGGACACGCCACGCACGGTGCCGGGCGCGGCCGAGGTCATCATGGGCCAATTGGATGCGCTGGGCCTGGCCTGGGACGGCGACATCATGTGGCAATCGCGCCGCAACGACGCCTATCAGGCCGCCTTCGACTCGCTAGCTGCACGCGGCCTGATCTACGGCTGCGGCTGCACCCGGCGCGAAATCGCCGATTCGGCGCTGCGCGGCCAGACCGCCCCGGGCGCCGATGGCGAGCGCCCGTATCCCGGCACCTGCCGCCATGGCCTGCCGGCAGGCCGCGAAGCCCGCGCCTGGCGCGTGATCATGCCGGAGGGCGTGGAACATTTCGTGGACCGCTGGCTGGGGCCGCAGGAACAGAACGTGGCGCAGGCCGTGGGCGACATCGCCTTGCGGCGGGCCGACGGCCTGTGGGCTTACCAATTGGCGGTGGTGGTGGACGACGCCGCACAAGGCGTGACCGACGTGGTGCGCGGCGCGGACTTGCTCAGTTCCACCGCGCGCCAGCGCGTGCTGGGGCGGCTGCTAGGGTTGTCGCCGGTGCGCTACCTGCATGTGCCACTGATCCTGGACGCGTCCAGCGGCCTGAAACTGTCCAAGCAAAACGGCGCCCCGCCCATCGACACCGGCGCGCCCCTGGCGGCGCTGACGGCCGCCTGGCGCGCCTTGGGCTTCGGCGTCATCGACACCGCGAACCGCGACCAATTCCTGCGGGAAGCCACCGCGCAATGGGCGCGGCGCTTCCCGCTGTGCGCCGCTACAGCGGCTTGAGGTCCTGATCCAGCATCCGCACGAGCAGGGCCTCGCCGTTTTCCGCCACGCGCAGCTCGCCGTACTTGGCGACCTGATAGCGCTCGGCCTGGCCTTCCGGGAAGAAATAGGCGTTGGTCACGATGCGCACGCTGTTGTCGCGGATGCGGTAACGCAGCGGCACTTCGGCATCGGTATGCGGGTGCGTGTCGGGCTGGATGCGTAGCGGCTGCCCAACGCCGCGCGCGTCGGTCTGCAGCATCACATAGCCGTCCGGCTCGTAGCCCATGACCGATTCCTCGGCCTCGGGCCGCTCGCCGCCCAGCCGCAGGCGCGTGACCTCCCGGCTGGCAGCGAAGTTCAGCGCCATGTAATCGCCTTGCATCAGCGAACGGGGATCCACCGGCGCCAGTTCCAGGATGACCACCTTGCCGGAAGCCAGCAGCTTTTCACGCTGCCAGATACCGCCGTTGGCGACCACCAGTACCAGCGCCAGACCGCCCAGGATGGCCAACGTGCGCCAGCGCAAGGGCGCCGACACCGGCGGCAGGGGCGCGCGTCGGCTGGGCGCAATGGTGCGCATCAGGCGCGGCACCAGCCAGACCAGGGCACGCAGCACGAACAGCAGCAGGGCGGCGCCGCCCAGCCACAAGGCTTTTTGCAGCAGCGGCACGTCCAACTGGTAGTAATAGACGCCCAGATAGGCCAGCAGGCTGATCACCCCGAACACGACCAGGCGCGACTGGTTCAAGCCGAAGCCCAGCAGCAGCCAGGCCAGCGCGAAGCCCACGCCGGGGCTGGGCAGCCAGAACAGCGCCAGGATCAACAGGGCTATCGGGACGCCCCAGGTGACGCCAGCGGTCAGCACGTGGCGGCGGGGCCACAGCACCGCAAAGGCAGCCGCCAGGGGCAGCAGCGCCCCTGCAACCACCAGCACCGCCGTATGCGGATTGAGCTGCCACATGGCGGGCAGCTGCTGGGCGGAGAGGCCACCCGCCAGCCACACCATGCCTTGCACCGACAGCAGGAAGGCCCAAGCCAGCGGCTGCAACGCATGGGCGCGCTTGCCGCCCAGACGATGGCTGACACTGAAAATGACGGCGGTGGCCCAGGCGCCGGTCACGGCGATGGGCAGCCATACGAAGGTGGCGCGCATGACGTCGAAGCCCAGCCAGGCATCCAGCAGGTCTTCGCCGCCCAGGTCGGGCGACAGGCCGCGCCAGATCAGGCCCGCCCCCGCCGCGGCGATCAGCAGGCCGCTCAGGAAGCGCAGGATGACGTCGGGACCCACCGCGTAGACCGTGGCCGCCATCAGCAGCACGAATACGCAGGCGCTGGCGAACGAGGTCGAACTGGATAGCCCGAAGATGATCAAAATTTGCCCAGCAAAGGCCATGGCCGTGCCGCACTGGCGCCAGAACGGACCCGCATCGCTGCGCAGCACCGCCACGCCGGCGGCGCACAGCACCAGCCCGGCCACCAGCGCGCCGCCTTCGGAAGTGATGAAGCCCGAGAAGGCGATGAACACCAGCAGCAACACCGTCGACAGCCAGGCGCTCAAGCCCAACAGGCACTGCACGTACCAGGGCGGATCCGCCTGCGGCGCCGGGACCGGCGCCAATTGCGCGACCGGCGCGCTGGCGTCGGCCGGGTCCACCGAGTTGCCGGCCGAAGCCGCAGCCGGTTCGGAATCGGCGGCCGCGACCACCGCCGTCTGCGGGTCGCCGGCAAGCCGGCGCAGCCAGCGCGCGGCCAAGACGGCCTCGGCCATGAGTAGCGCCGCCAGCGGCAAGGCCGCCCAGACGCCGGGCTCCAGGCGCAGCAGCCATTCGCCCGCCACCCGCAGCGACACGCAGATGACGCCGGCGGCCAGCATGGCCAGGATGATCAGGTCGCGCCGGCCCTTCTGATAATAGAAGCCCAGGCCCAGGGTCACCGCGACCCAGGCGATGCCGTTATAGAGGCCCAGGCCGCGGCCCAGGAAGTCGCCAAGCATCTGGGTCAGCACCAGCACGCTGATCGCCAGGGCGGCCAGGACCCGCGGACCGACCAGGGTGCTGGCGCGCCAGCGGCGGGCAGCCAGCTCCCAGCCCAGCAGCAGCACCAGGTTCAAGCCGGCCATCATCAGGCCGGGCACGCCCGGGCCGCCGAATATCAGCACCCAGGAGAACACCCGCTCGCCCAGCCACAAGGCCATCGCCACGTTCAGCACCAGCACCCACAGCAGCCAGACGGCCTGGCTGCCGGCGGCCAGCGCCCAAGGCAGCAGCAGCAGCGCCCACCAGGCGAACAGTTCCCAGGTATCGGCGCCAGTCTGGTAAGTTTGGCCTAGTAAGGCGAGCAGCGCGCCCAAGAGGATGCCGGCCAGGGCGAGCAGGGCGCCCGGTATGGTGCGGCGCACGCCCGGGCTGGCCCGCAGGCGCAATCCGGCCCAGGCGGCGGCCAGCGCGCAGACCGCCAGCAAGCCCTGAATGCCGGCGAAGCGCTGCACTTTTGTCATGTCCTGCCAGTTGGCGGCGACCCAGCAAACCGCGGCGCTTCCCAGCAGCAAAACACCTAGCCAGAGGGTGCTGCGCGCCAGGAATTGACGCCAAGCGTGTAGTTCGGATCCCGCTTGTCTTTCAGTGCCGACTTGCATCTGGCGAATCTCCGATCTTATTATCCGCGCTACTACGGCGGGACTGCCGCCACTGGATACACATGAATAAAACGCTGATTATTGCCGAGAAGCCCTCGGTGGCCCTTGATATATCACGCGCCTTGGGAGGCTTCGCGCGCGAGGGCGACTATTTTGAAAGCGAACGTTACGTCCTCGCATCGAGTATCGGGCATTTGCTCAGCTTGGTCGCGCCCAACGATCCGGTCAAGGGGAAGTGGAGCTTCACGCACCTGCCCGTGATTCCGCCCGAGTTCGAACTGGGTCCCACCGACAAGAAATCCGCCGAACGGCTTAAGCTGCTGGTCCGCTTGGCCAAGCGCAAGGACGTCGACGCCATCATCAACGCCTGTGACGCCGGGCGCGAGGGCGAACTGATCTTCCGCTACATCATTCAGTACGCGGGCGTGAAGAAGCCGATCCAGCGCCTGTGGCTGCAGTCGATGACCCAGGCCGCCATCCGCGAAGCCTTCGCCAACCTGCGCGACGACTCCCAGCTCAAGCCGCTGGAAGCCGCCGCGCGTTCGCGCGCCGAGGCCGACTGGCTGGTGGGCATCAACGGCACCCGCGCCATGACCGCCTTCAACAGCAAGGACGGCGGCTTCTTCAAGACCCCGGTCGGTCGGGTGCAGACGCCCACGCTGGCCATCGTGGCCGAGCGCGAGGAACGCATCCGCCGCTTCGTGCCGCGCGACTACTGGGAAGTGCGCGCCACCTTCGTGGCTGCCGCCGGCCTGTACGAAGGCCGCTGGATCGACCCGCAGTTCAAGAAAGACGACCGCGACCCGGAAAAGCGCGAATCGCGCCTGTGGTCGGAAGCCGCCGCGCAAAGCGTGGTGGCCGCCTGCCGCGAACAGCCGGGCAACGTCACGGAAGAATCCAAGCCGTCGACCCAGATGTCGCCGGCCCTGTACGACCTGACCTCGCTGCAGCGCGAAGCCAACGGCCGCTTCGGCTTTTCGGCCAAGACCACGCTGGCGCTGGCGCAGACCCTGTACGAACGCCACAAGGCGCTGACCTACCCGCGTACCGATTCGCGCTATCTGCCCGAGGACTATATCGCCACGGTGCAGGAGACCATGCGCGCGCTGGCCAAGGGCGGCTCCAATGCCGTGGGCGGCCTGTCGCGCCACGCGGAAACCGTGGTCGGCAATCAATGGGTCAAGCCGAACCGCCGCATCTTCGACAACAAGAAGGTGTCGGACCACTTTGCCATCATCCCCACGCTGCAGATCCCGCACGACCTGAGCGAGGCCGAGGCCAAGCTGTACGACCTGGTGCTCAAGCGCTTCCTGGCGGTGTTCTTTCCCGCCGCCGAATACCGCGTCACCACCCGCATGACCGAAGTGCAGGGGCACCGCTTCCGCACCGACGGCAAGGTGCTGGTCAGCCCGGGATGGCTGGCCGTCTACGGCAAGGAAGCCCAGGGCGAAGACGCCAACCTGGTACCCGTGGCGGACGGCGAGACCGTGCGCACCGAGGACGTGGAGGCCGTCGGCCTGTCGACCAAGCCCCCGGCGCGCTTCAACGAAGGCACGCTGCTGTCGGCCATGGAAGGCGCGGGCAAGCTGGTGGACGACGAAGAGCTGCGCGAAGCCATGTCCGAGCGCGGCCTGGGCACGCCGGCCACGCGCGCCGCCATCATCGAAGGCCTGCTCAACGAGGTCTACCTGCGCCGCGAAGGCCGCGACCTGGTGCCCACCGCCAAAGCGCGCCAGCTGATGACGCTGCTGTCGGGCCTGGACGTGACCGAACTGACCTCGCCGGAACTCACCGGCGAATGGGAGCACAAGCTCAAGCAGATCGAGCAGGGCGGCCTGGGCCGCGAGGCCTTCATGCGCGAGATCGCGCAGATGACGCAGGTCATCGTCAAGCGCGCCAAGGAATACGAGCGCGACACGGTGCCGGGCGACTACGCCACGCTGCAAACGCCGTGCCCCAAGTGCGGCGCCGTGGTGAAGGAAAACTATCGCCGCTTTGCCTGCACCGCCTGCGACTTCTCCATCGGCAAGCACCCGGGCGGCCGCACCTTCGAGCTGCCGGAAGTCGAAGAGCTGCTGGCCAAGCGCGAGATCGGCCCGCTGCAAGGCTTCATCAGCAAGATGGGCCGGCCGTTCGCCGCCATCCTGCGCATCAGCGATGAATTCAAGCTGGAGTTCGACTTCGGCCAAAGCGACGAAGACGACAACGAGGCCGTGGACTTCTCCGGCCACACGCCGGTGGGTTCGTGCCCCAAGTGCCAGTCGCGCGTGTTCGAGCACGGTATGAGCTACGTCTGCGAGAAATCCGTCGGCCCCGAAAAGAGCTGCGATTTCCGTTCGGGCAAGGTCATCCTGCAGCAGGAGATCTCGCGCGAGCAGATGGAAAAGCTGCTGACCAACGGCCGCACCGACCTGCTCGACGGCTTCGTCTCCAGCCGTACCAACCGCAAGTTCAAGGCCTTCCTCGTCCGCCAGCCGGACGGCAAGATCGGCTTCGAGTTCGAGCCGCGTCCTGAAAAGCCGGGCCGCGCGCCGGCCAAGACGGCTGCCAAAACCGCGACCAAGACCGCCGCCAAGAAAGCGCCGGCCAAGAAGGCCGCAGTGAAGAAGACCGCAACCAAGACGGCCACGAAAACGGCCGTCAAGAAAGCCGTGAAAAAGGCAGCGCCTAAAAAGACCGCCGCATAGCAGGGGAGCCACGCCTCTTCCTCGTATCGCGCACAACGCCCGGGCAACCGGGCGTTTTCCATTGTTGGACGCCAGTTGCTGGGGTATTGTCTACGCCAAACCGCTGCAACCAGACCTATTCCGAGGACGACATGAGCAACAGCCCCGACTCCACCACCCGCCGCCGCGTGCTGGCCGCCGCAGGCGCGCTGGCCGGCATCAGCCTCATCAACGGCCGCGTCGCGTTCGCGCAGCCCAAGCTGGGCCGCGTCGTCTATGGCCAGGGCAGCATCGACCCGTTCTTCGCGGCCGGCTACGTCGCGCTGAAGAAGGGCTATTTCGGCGAGGGTGGGCTGGAAGTCGAATACCTGAATTCGCAGAGCGGTCCGCGCACCAACCAGTTGCTGGCCGCGGGCCAGATCGTGTTCGGCGCCACCGCCGCGACGGCCGCCCCCGCGCTGACGCTGGCCGGCAAGCCCGCCACGCTGGTGTTCGGCTTCGACCGCAAGCTCACCTACGCCAACGTCATCGTGCGCCGCGAAGACTTCGAAAGCGGCAAGATCAAATCGTTGAAGGACCTGGCCGGCAAGCGCGTGGGCGCCACCCAGCCGCAGTCCAGCACCTGGCTCATGGCGCTGTACCTGATGCAGAAGGCCGGCGTGGCCGACAAGGTGGACATCCGCCCGCTGGGCGACCTGGCGACCATGCTGGGCGCGCTCAAGACCGGCTCCGTGTCCGCCAGCATGGCCACCATGTCCATGATGGAACAGGCCCAGCAGGAAGGCTGGGGCGTGCCCATCTTCGACGCCACCACTGAGAGCTCGTGGAACGAATTCATGGGCGGCGACGTACCCGGCATCGCGGCCCTGACTTTGCAGGACACCATCCAGAAGCGTCCCGAAGTGGTGCAGGCCTTCGTGACCGGTCTGGTCCGCGCGCAGGACTTCATCAGCGCCAACAGCGCCGCGGCCGTCACCGACGCGATCTACGACGATTACCTGAACGCCTTTCCGCGCGCCGCCATCGAGAAGACGCTGGGCGTCTACAAGGAAACGGTGTTCCTGAAGGACAACATCATCACCCAGGACGCCTATGACCGCATGACGGCCATCATGGGCGACGGTCGCCAGTTCTCCAACGACGAGATCAAGACCGTGCCCTACGACCGTTGCGTGAACATGAGCTTCGTGCGCCGCGCCCGGGGCCTTTGATGATCACGCTGGACAAGGTGGGCAAGGCCTACCAGACGCGCCAGGCCACCACGCACGCGGTGGGCGAGGTCAGCCTGACGATCCCGGAGGGCGAGTTCGTCTCCATCGTCGGCCCTTCGGGTTGCGGCAAGAGCACGCTGCTGAACATGATCGCGGGCTTTCTGCGGCCGACCACCGGCACCATCCGCGTGGACGGCCGCGTGGTCGACGGGCAGGTGCCGCCGGCGCTGGGGTACATCTTCCAGAAGGACACGCTACTGCCCTGGTTCAGCGTAAGAAAGAACGTGGCGCTGGGCCTGAAGTTCCAGGGCGTGTCCGCCGACAAGATCGAACGCCGCGTGGCCGAGCTGCTGGAAATGGGCCACCTGAGCCAATTCGCCGACGCCTTTCCGCACCAGCTGTCGGGCGGCATGCGGCGGCGCGTGGCGCTCTTGATGAGCCTGGCGGTCGAGCCGCGCATCCTGCTGCTGGACGAGCCCTTCGGCGCGCTGGACACCCACACCAAGACCCACCTGCACCGCGAACTGATCGAGATCTGGCGCAAGCTGGGCCAGACCATCGTCATGGTCACGCACGACCTGGACGAGGCCATCCTGCTGTCCGACCGCGTGGTGGTGCTGTCCGGCCCGCCCAGCCGCGTGCTGCTGGACGAGCGCATCGAGATCCCGCATCCGCGCGATGTCTTCACGCTGCGCGAAACGCCGCAGTTCGTGACCCACGTGCAAAGCCTATGGAGCGTGCTGGGACAGCAGTTCCGCGCCGCCGCTTGAACCAATACGCGTCATGACCACGACTGATTCCGCCGATTCCCTGCAGGGCCAGCTGCGGCTGGACCGCCGCGCCAGCATCGCGCGCCGGCTGCGCATCACGCTGTGGCAAGTGCTGATTCTTGCCATCATCCTGGGCTCCTGGGAAACGCTCACACGCATCCCCTGGTTCACCCAGAACACGCTGTTCGATCCCTTCTTCATCAGCCAGCCTTCGCGCGTGGCCGTGCGATTGTGGGAGTGGCTGCAGCCCGGCCCGCGCTCGGTCTGGCCACACCTGTGGCTGACGCTGCAAGCGACCATGGTGGGACTGCTGGTGGGTGTGGGCAGCGGCTTCGTGGTGGGCATGACGCTCAGCCGCAGCCGCTTCCTGGCCGATGTGTTCAATCCTTTCATCGTGGCGTTCAACTCGATGCCGCGCATCGCCTTCGTGCCGCTCATCACCATGTTCTTCGGACTGGGCCTGGCGTCCAAGGTGGTGACGTCCTGGTTCGTGGTGTTCTTCCTGGTGTTCTTCAACACCTACAAGGGCGGGCGCAGCGTGGAGCGCGAACTGGTGGACTTCTGCCGCACGTTGGGTGGTTCGCCGCGCCAGATCCTGTGGCGGGTGCGCATCCCGACCGCCGCCGCGTGGACCTTCGCGGCGCTGCCGAATGCCATCAGCTTCGCGCTGATCGGGGTGGTGCTGGCGGAGTTCGTCGGTTCCACCACGGGCATGGGCTATCTGATGATCACCGCGCTGGCGACGCTGAACGCCACCGACATGTTCGCGGCGGTGACGCTGCTGTCCATCGTCGGCATCGCGCTGGTTTATTGTGTGACCTGGCTGGAACGCCGGCTGCTGCACTGGGCGCCGGAGTTCCGGGAATAGGTAGATCCCCCCGCAGCGCCGCGCCCTTCGCCCCAGGAGGGCGCCGCTGCGGACTGGCGGAGCCAGATCCGCGCCGCCCTGATTGAGACGAAGCATTTTGGACGACTGACATGAATACGCTGCCGTATCTGCGCAACTTCGACCTGACGGGACAGGTCGCCCTGGTCACAGGCTCTGCCCGCGGGCTGGGTTTCTGTATCGCACGCGCATTGGCCGGCTGTGGCGCGCGCGTGCTGATCAACGGCCGCAACGCCGAGGCCGTCGCGGCCGCGGCGGGTGAACTGACTGCCGCAGGACTGGACGCGCATGCGCTGCCGTTCGACATCAGCGACGACGCCGCCATGGAGCGCGCGTTCCTGGACATAGACCGCGACCATCGCCGCCTGGACATCCTGGTGAACAACGTGGGAGCGCGCAACCGCAAGACCCTGCGCGACACCAGCCCCGCCGAGATCCGCGAGCTGATCGACACCGATATGGTCGCCGGCATGCTGCTGGCCAAGTTCGCCGCCGAGCGCATGGTGCGCCAGGGCAGCGGCCGCCTGATCGCGATCACCTCGGTGGTGGGGGAACTGGCGCGTTCGGGCGATGCGGTCTATCCCGCGGCCAAGCAGGGCCTGACGGGCATGGTGCGCGCGCTGGCGGCGGAGTTCGGCGGCTACGGCATCACCAGCAACGCCATCGCGCCGGGCACCTTCGCTACCGAAACCAATGCGGAGATGGTGGCTGACCCGGCGGTCGGTCCGCGGATCGCCGAACGCAATCCCATGGGGCGCTGGGGTGAGCCCGAGGAAATCGCGGGCGCCGCCGTGTTCCTGGCGTCGCCCGCGGCGTCATACGTGAATGGGCACGTGCTGGTGGTGGACGGGGGCTTGTCGATTCAGTTTTGAGGGTGGCAGGGCGAAGCGCGAGAAAGCCGGAGCGCGCATACCACCGGTGCCCGTGAACCCAAGCGGCTGCCGCCCCGCGCGCCCGACAGCGACGCTTAAGTCGTCTCGTCCTGATACCAGACGCCTTCCGCCAGCATCATCTTCTGGTGCCCATGGCCCGCCGGCATCATCGGGAAGCAGTTCTCCTGCGCCGTCACCGCCACGTCCAGGAAGTAGGGACCGTCATGCGCCAGGCATTCGGCCAGCGCGGCGTCCAGCTGCGCCGGATCGTCCACCCGGGCCGCGCCCCAGCCGAAGGCGCGCGCCAGCGCCACGAAATCGGGCAGGGAGGCGTTGTAGCTATGGCTGTAGCGTCCGCCATGGATCAGCTCCTGCCACTGCCGCACCATGCCCATGTAGCCGTTGTTGCACAGCACGACCTTGACGGGTGTCTGGTGCTGCATGGCGGTGGACAGTTCCTGGATGTTCATCAGCACTGATGCATCACCGCTGACGCAGACCACGGTCTTGTCCGGGTGTGCGACCTGCGCGCCGATCGCGGCGGGAACGCCATAACCCATGGTGCCCGCGCCGCCGGAGGTCAGCCAACGGTTGGGCTTGTCGAAACGCAGGTACTGCGCGGCCCACATCTGGTGCTGGCCCACGTCGGTGGACACAATGGCATCCCGGTCCGTCAGCGCGGCGTTCAGGCGCGACATCAGGTGCTGCGGCAGGATCGCGTCGGCGGCCGGGGTGTAGCCCAGGCAGTCCTGGGCGCGCCAGGCGGCAATGCGCTTGTACCAAGGCGCCAGCCGCGCCGCGTCCATGGGCTCGTCGCCGAGTTCGGCGCGCAGGGCGCGCACCAACGGCAGGCAATCGCCTACCAGGGCCACGTCCACGCGCACCACCTTGTTGATGGAGGCGGGATCGATATCGATGTGGATCTTGCGTGCATGCGGGCAGAACTCCGACAACTTGCCGGTGATGCGGTCATCGAAACGGGCGCCGATGCAGACCACCAGGTCGGCGTTGTGCATGGCCAGATTGGCCTCGACCGTGCCGTGCATGCCCAGCATGCCGACGAACTGCGGGTCGGACGCGGGGAACGCGCCCAGGCCCATCAGGGTCAGGGTGCAGGGCGCGCCGGTGTGGCGCACCAGGTCCGTGTACGCCTCGCAGGCCTCGGGGCCGGCATTCACCAGCCCGCCACCGCCGTAGAAGATGGGCCGCTTGGCCTGAGCGATCAGCGCGGCGGCGCGGCGCACGGCCGACTGCGGCAGCTTGGGCGCCAGCTTGCCCGCCTGGCGGCGCGCGCGCAGCGCGGCCAGCTTCTGTTGCGAAGGCACGGCATCGTCATCCGCGTCGCGCGGCACGGCCAACTGCACGTCCTTGGGAAAATCCAGTAGCACGGGGCCGGGGCGGCCCTGGCGGGTCAGCTCAAAAGCGCGGGCCGTCACCGCAGCCACGTCGTCCACCGAGCGGACCTGGGTGTTCCACTTGGTCACCGAGCGCGAGATGCCGATGGCGTCGCATTCCTGGAAAGCATCGGTGCCGATGGCCGCCGTCGCGACCTGGCCGCTGATACAGAGCACCGGGATCGAATCGCACATGGCGTCCAGCAGGCCGGATGTGGTGTTGGCCATGCCGGGGCCGGACGTGACGAAGACCACCCCCGTGCGGCCGGTGCTGCGGGCGTAGCCCTCGGCGGCGTGCACGGCGGCCTGTTCGTGGCGCACCAGCACGTGACGCAGGCGCGGCTCGGCGTAGAGGGCATCGTACAGCGGCAGCACCGCGCCCCCGGGATAGCCGAAGACGGTATCCACGCCGTGGGCAATCAGCGTGTCGAGCAGAATTTTCGCCCCGTTGTGAGCGGGGCGATCAGTGGCGGCAAGCGCGGCGGCGGCGGTGGGGTGCAGGCGATCGTTCATGCTATCTATCTTATTCGTAGATCGGAAGAATATTTATCTTCTTTTCCACGAATAACCGGTAGACAGAGTAAATTTATCTTCGATTTCAAGGAATCAAAGAAAATGAACCTGGACAAGTTTGATCTCGCCATTTTGAAGGTGCTGCAGGACAACGCGCGCGCCAGCCTGAACGACATCGGCGCCGCCGTGGGCCTGTCGTCCACGCCCTGCTGGAACCGCATCAAGCGTATGGAAAGCGCCGGGGTGATCCGCGGCTATACCGTGGACATCGATCCCGCCAGCCTGGGCTTCATGGACACGGTGATCGTCCACGTCACGCTGGAGAGCCACAGCGAGGAAACGCTGTACGAGTTCGGCCGGGCGCTGGCGCAGATACCCGAGGTCCTGGAGGCCTTCCTGGTCTCGGGCGACTACGACTATTACATCCGCATCGCCGTGCGCGACACCCGCGACTACGAGCGGCTGCTGCGCGAACAGCTCTACCGCATCCCGGGCATCCGGCACAGCAAATCCTGCTTCGTGCTGCGCCGGTTGAAGGAAACCAAGCTGCCGTTGACGGGATTGGCGGAATAGGCGCGCCTCAGCGCAACACGAAATCCACCGGCTCGGCGGGTTCGGGCAGGGGCCGCACGCCCAGGCCTTCCAGGAGGTCGATCTCGATCACGCGGGCCAGCGCCGACAGCGGCAGGTCGTTCTCATCCGAGCCGAACGGGTCTTCCAGCTCGTCGCCCACCGCATCCAGGCCGAAGAAGGTGTAGGCCACGATGGTCACGGCCGCCGGCATCATGTATTCCAGCGTGCCCACCAGGCCGAAAGGCAGCAACAGGCAGAACAGCCAAGCCGTTCGATGCAGCAGCAGCGAATAGGCGAAGGGCGAGGGCGTGAACTTGATGCGCTCGCAAGCTGCCTGGATGGCGGCGCAGGCGGCCACGCGCTGGGTCAGCGCCTGGTACAGGATGTCGGTCAGTTCGCCGCGCCGCAGGCAGGCCGCCAGGTCGCGGTTGATCGCCATGAGCAGGGCATCGGGCACGTTGCGGCAGCCGGTGAGGGTCTCGGCCTCGTCCTGCTGCACCCAGGGGCGCGCAGCAGCAGCCATATCTTCCTGGCGCAGTCGCGCCGCCAGTGCGTAGCCAAAGCCGATGCAACGCCGCACGATGCGTTCCTGCACCGGATTGGCGGTGCTGGCCGCCAGCAGCACCGCGCTTTCGCGCGCCAGGCTACGCGCCTGCACGATCAATTCGCCCCATTGCTTGCGCGCTTCCCACCAGCGGTCGTAGCAGACGTTGTTGCGAAAGCCCATGAACACGGACAGGGCCAGGCCGAACAGCGAAAACGGCACCGCCGACAGGTGGGCGGGCGAGAACCACTCCTGGTGGTACATCCACACCACCAGGCAGGACAGTGCCGTGATGACCAGGATGCGGCTCAGGATCCGGGGAATGATGGAGCCGCGCAAGACAAAGAACAAAGCCAGCGCGGAAGGACGCGGACGGACAATCATGGTGCGTAACCGGGGAGGGACAGGGCGGCGCACACTATACGCCCATCAAGCTGTCAAAAACGCGCCGATATAATTCTGTTTCGTCTCACCGCCACTTCCACCGAGCAATGACCAACGAAGACACTCCGATCAAGCCCTGGTATGCCGTCCGCCGCTCCAAGCTGCACGGCAACGGCGTCTTCGCCGCGCGCAAGATTCCCGCGGGCACGCGCATCATCGAGTACGGCGGCGAACGCATCAGCGCCAAGGAAGCCGACCGCCGCCATCCGACCAATCCGGACGATCCCTTCCACACTTTCTTCTTCGCGCTCAGCTCCGGCCGCGTGATCGACGGCGGCGACCAGGGCAACGACGCGCGCTGGATCAACCATTCCTGCCAGCCCAACTGCGAAGCGCAGGAAGGCAAGCACGGCAAGCGCGTCTACATCGTCGCGCTGCAGGACATCCCACGCGGCACCGAGCTATCGTACGACTACGGCCTGGTGCTGGACGGCCGCATCACCAAGAAGCTGAAGGAAGGCTACCGCTGCCTCTGCGGCACGCCGCCGTGCCGCGGCACGATGCTGGCGCTGCCGGCCAAAAAGAAGAAGAAAGAAACGGCTGAACAGCCCGAACCCGTCGAAGCGGCCTCCTGATCCTGGCGGGGTCGGACCCCGCCTTGTTCCGAAAACCCCAGGCGCAGCCGGCGTATTCCGGCCCTCGCCGCGGACAGGCGTACAATCCTCCAGGTCGTTAACACGACATGCAGTACGTCTTCAGGGCGGGGTGTAATTCCCCACCGGCGGTATGCCATGCAATGTGGCGAGCCCGCGAGCGCCCGGCGTCCTTCACGGATACCGGGGTCAGCAGATCTGGTGAGATGCCAGGGCCGACGGTCATAGTCCGGATGAGAGAAGATGTGCCGGCACAACGGTAACACCGGGCGCACCCGCGCCTGGATTGCCGTATTGCGTTCGGCTGTCGAGTAGCCCTGAAACGTTTTTCGCCCCTTTTAACTTGCGAGAGCGTTTCAAATGTCCAACGTTACCCTTACCCCGCAGTCCCCCATCCCCAGCCTGGCTTCGCAGCCCTTCGCCGCTCGTTTGCAGCGCGCCCTGCATCACCTGCGCCTGGGCCGTCCGGTCATCCTCATGGATGACTTCGACCGCGAGAACGAGGCCGACCTGATCGTGGCCGCCGACAAGCTGACCGTGCCCGTCATGGCGCAGCTGATCCGCGACGGCAGCGGCATCGTCTGCCTGTGCCTGCCCGGCGAAACCCTGGACCGGCTGGAACTGCCGCCCATGGTCCAGCGCAACCAGAGCCGCTTTGCCACCGCCTTCACCGTTTCCATCGAAGCGCGCGAAGGCGTCAGCACCGGCGTGTCGGCCGTGGACCGCGTCACCACCATCCGCGCCGCCATCTCGCCGTCGGCGCAAAGCGATGACATCGTCAGCCCGGGCCATGTGTTCCCGCTGCGCGCCCAGCCGGGCGGCGTGCTGACCCGCCGCGGCCACACCGAAGGCTCGGTGGACCTGGCCGTGCTGGCCGGCCTGCGTCCGGCCGGCGTGCTGTGCGAGTTGATGAATGCCGACGGCACCATGATGCGCGGCGCCGCTCTTGAGCGCTACGCCGCCCAGCATGGACTGGTGGCGCTGACCATCGCCGAACTGGCCGACCATCTGCAACAGCTGAAGGACGGCCAGGCCGAAGCGATCGACGACGAAGTGCTGGAGATGGCCGCAACGGTCTGATCCTTGTACAGGCGGCGCCGGGTCCGGCGCCGTTTTTTTTACCTCCGCGTCCTGAGCGCCATGGCGACGACCATCGCCGCCAGCGCGCACGCGCCGCCCATCGCATATACCGCGCCATAGCCTTGCTCGCCGGCCAACCAGCCGGCGGCCGGGCTGCTCAGTCCCAGAGCCACGTCCAGGAAGGCCACATATGCCCCCATGGCAGCGCCCCGGCTTGCCGCGGGCACGCGGCGCACGGCTTCCACGCCGAAGGCGGGGAATGCCAGCGAGTAACCTGCGCCCGTCAGCAGCGCACCTGCAAAGGCCCAGGCCGGTGTGGTTCCGGTCCAGATCAGCCATTGCCCTGCGGCTTCAATCAGCACGCACACGAGCGCCACGCGCGCGCCGCCCAGCTTGTCCGGCAGGCCGGCAAAGAACACGCGGGCCAGGATGAAGCCCACGCCGAACGCCGTGAACATCCACGCCGCGCCGTCCCAACCCCTTTGCGAGAACAACAGGCTCACGAACGCGGTGATCACGCCGAAGCCAACGCTGGCCAGCGCCAGGCCCGCGCCGGGCAGCAGCACCAGACCGAGCACTTTGTAGAAAGGCGTGCGCACCCCACCTGCCGCGCGCGCCCCGCGCAACGGCAACACCAGCGCCAGTGCCGCCAGCGGAATCAGCGCCGTGGCCCAAGCGATGCCCGCAAAGCCCGTGACGCCGTAGAGCCGCATGCCTGTGGGCGCGCCCAGCGCATAAGCGGCGTAGATCGCCACGCCGACCCAGGCCATCACGCGGCCCGCATTCTGCGGCCCCACGCGGCCCACGCCCCAGCTCAGCGCGCCGGTGACGATGAGGCTTTCGGCGCAGCCCATCAACGCGCGTCCGGCCAAGAGCGCGGCCAGCGCCGCCTGCGGCCGTGCCGACAGATCGTCGGCCAAGAGATAGAACAGGCCGGCGACGGAGCCCAGCACGAAGCCGCCCACCACGGCGCGCTTCGCGCCGCGACGATCAGCCAGCGAACCCGCATAGGCGCGCGACAGCAAGGCGGCGGCGAACTGCAGGCCCGCCACCACGCCAACGACCAGCGCCCCCAGCGCCAGCGTTCCATCCACATACAGAGGCAGCACCGGCATGGGCAGGCCGATCATGAAGAACCCGACGAATACCGCCAGCGCCAGCGGCAGCACCTGCGCGAAGACGGAGCGCACGGGCCCCTGGGCCGCGGGCATGGCCCCGGCCGTCGATGAATGCGACATTGAATTTCCTTAAGTGAGAGATGCGCAATCCGGAACCAGTTTGAAAACCGCCGATGGCATAATCGCCGTGTGCGGGCGATGAACCGGATTGCCTGCCGGAAATTTTATGAGCCGTTGCTCATATTCGATACTCGCCTTTCACAGTACCCATGACCGCCATCCCACAGCCCCGGAAATCGCCGCGCCAGCTCAGATCCCAGCACACCGTAGAGACGATTCTGCAAGCCACGGCTCGCGTTCTGGCCACCCACGGCTACGCGGGCACCAACACCAACCTGATCGCGGAGACGGCCGGCGTCAGCGTCGGTTCGCTATACCAGTACTTCCCCAACAAGAACGCCTTGATCGCGGCGCTGCACAACCGCCACGACAACCAGATGCTGGACGTGATCGACGGGGTCCTGGACAGCAATCCCGCGGCCACGCTGCGCGAGCGCGTCGCGGCCATCGTCGAAGCGATGCTGCATGCCCACATGCTGGAGCCCGCGCTGCATCGCGTGTTGGAAAGGGAGTTCCCGCTGTTCGACCAGCCGCACGAACACAGCCGCGCGGACCAGGATATTCACAGGCGCATGCGTCATCTGCTGGAACTGCATCGCGCCGAAATTGCGCAGCAGGATCGGGATCTGGCGACCTATGTGGTGTTGCGCATCATGGAGTCGCTGGTGCATGCCGCAGCGCTGGAGCCGCCCGCGGGGTTTTCCACGCAGCAGCTGGAACAGGCAGTGGTCGACGCGGTGATGGGATACCTGGGCGAACCGGCCGCGCGCGCCGCACCGCGCAAGACGGCGCGCCGCTAGCGTTGCCGCTTTCGCCCGGGCAATGAGCGCAGGAAGTGGGCGGCAAGCACCGATGCCGGGCCGCTAGCGCCCCGGCTCCCGCGCCATCTGCGCCAGGCAGTCGGCGGCGCTGCCCGTGACAATGCGGGCGCTGCACGCCAGCATCAGGTTCAGGTTCAAGCCGAAGTCTTCCACGGTATAGCCATGCGCATCGACCATGCGCGAGGCGCCGTCGTCGGCCGCCGCCCCCACCGCCACCTGGTCGATCAGCGAACCGGCCTGGCCCGTGTAGCCCCATACCGGCTTGCCGCAAGCGATGGCGTAGCCCACTTCGAAAGCCGTGCCGGAATCGGGCTCGGCGCCGCGGAACGGATTCAGGTTCGCCATCACCATGTCCGCGCGCCGGATCAGCGCGACATTCTCGCGGTAGATCCATTGCGCCAGCGCCTGGCCCGACAGGTCTCGCGGCGCCTCGTTATCCAGCGGGAACAAGCCGTCGAAACCGTAGGTGGCGCACAGCGCCTGCAAACGTTTGCCATGCGCGGCCGCATCGGGCAGGAACACGTCGAAACCCGCCAGATATACGCTGCGCATGATGATTACTCCGGATCGGAAACGTTGAAGGCTTCGCCGGTGGCGAAGAAAGAACCGCCAGCCACGTAATGCACCGAGCGGCGCTCGTCGTCGGGAAAATGCCAGCGGTTGCCGGAAAACGCTTCCGGCTCGGCCCATGCGGCCACGACCTCGCCGATGAAGAGGTCGTAGGCCTGCTGGTTGTGCGGCTCGGGCACGACGCGGCATTCCAGCCAGCCCAGGCAACCGCTGATGAGCGGCGCGCCGATCTTGCTGGCGGGAAAGGTCGTCAGGCCGCTGGCCTGGAACTTGTCTTCGTCGCGCCCGGAATCGGTGCCCACCCGCAGCGTGGCGCGGGCTTGCGCGCGCGACGGGATGCACAGCGCGAACTCGCCGGACGCTTCGATCAATCCGCGCGTGTAGGTGTTCTTGTCCACCACCACCAGCATCTTGGGCGGGCTGAAATCCAGGGGCATGGCCCAGGCGGCCGCCATGACGTTGCGCGCGTCGCCATGAGCGCTGGTCACCAGCACCGTGGGGCCATGATTCAGCAGCAGATAAGCGCGGGACAGGTCTACGGGTTCGATGCTGGCCATGCGGCGCTTCCTAGAACATGCCGTTCTTATTGGCGGGATTCTCGGGGATTTCCTGGCTCACGTCCCAGTGTTCCACGATCTTGCCGTTTTCCACGCGGAAGATGTCCATCACGGCCTGGCCGCGGTCTTCCGGCGAATCGCGCCACAGGTTGTGGATAAGCACCAGGTCGCCCTCAGCGATCACCCGCTTGATCTCGACGATGGACTGCGGATGCTGCTCGAAATAGGCGGGAAAGAAATCCACCAGCGGCCCGACGCCATCCTGCATGTAGGGATTGTGCTGGATGTAGTTCGGGCTGACGTACAGGCGCACCGCCTCGTCGATGTCGCGGTCCTGGAACATCATGCGGAAGAACGCCACCACCAGGTCCTTGTTGGACTGGGGCGCGGCTGCGGCGGCCGGCACCGCCGCCAGACAGGATGCGGCAACCAGCATGCAAAGGGCCAACGATTTCAACTTCATACGCATACAGGGCAAACTCAGGGGTTGGAACGCCGGCTGGCGGTGCGCCAGTTTACAAACAAAAACATCGATTCCGGCCCGTATCCGGAATGAAAAAGGGGCCTCTCGCCGAGGCCCCTTCAGTCCGCCGACAGCCGGAATCAATAGCCCACGGTGTAGCGGCGGCGCGAATGCTTGGGCGCTTCGAGCTCGTCGACCAGCGCGATGGCGTAGTCTTCCATCGAGATCCAGCTCTTGCCTTCGTCATCGGCCAGCAGGGTGTCGTCGCCCAACCGGAACTTGCCGGTGCGCTCGCCCGGCTCGAACAGCGCCGAGGGCGACAGGAAGGTCCAGTTCAGCACCTTTTCATGGCGCAGCGTGTCCAGGAACACCACGCCGGCGCGGGCCTCGGGCTTGTAGGCGTCGGGGAATTCGGGGGTGTCGATCAGCATTTTGCCGGGCGCGACCAGCAGGCTGCCCGCGCCGCCGACCACCAGCAGGCGCGGCACGCCCGCATCCTTCACGGCGCTCAAGAGCGGCTTGGCGTCCGACGACACGAAGCGCGATGCACTGATCACGGCGTCATGGCCGGTCAGCAACGAGGTCAGCGCTTCCGGGTCAGTGGCGTCGCCCTGCTTGATGGTCAGGCCGAGCTGCGGGTTCACGTCGGACAGATTGCGGGCGATGCCCGTGACCTGGTGGCCACGCTTGAGCAATTCGTCAGCCACGCGCGAACCCACGCGGCCGGTAATTCCGATCAATGCAACTTTCATGGTCTTGCTCCTTGGGGTAGGGGAGCCAGGGCCGCCGCAACTTGCGGCGCTACGCGCTTTGGCTCAGGCAAAGCCATACTATTCGTTCAAATCCGATCAAAAAACCCGCTAAATCGGACTAGTTCTTTGCAATTTATGCACCAATAGCCGGCAAATCCGGACGGGGCGGGCGGAAGGGAAGTCTGCCGGGCGCTTTCGCAGCCGCCAGGCCAGTGTGCTCCCGGCGGTCCCGCTTGAACAGGGGGCCGCCGGAGAGGACGGCGTTCAGGCCGCGGCCCGCTGCGCCTGGTAGACCTGCAGATGCGCGTAAGCCGTACGCAGGTAGGTCGCGTCCACGCCCAGGGTGCGGGCGCGCCGCACCATGTCGCCGACAATGTGGTCGGCCTCGACCGGCAGGCCCTGGCTCAGGTCGCGGAACATCGACGCGGTGACGGGCTGGGTACGGTCTGTAATCAGCTTGCGCGCCGAGGCGTCGGCCTCCGGCCGCACCGCGTGGCCCGAGGCGGCGGCAACGGCTTGCGATTCCTGCAGCAGCCCGCTCATGATGTCTATGCCGTCGTCGGTAGAGGCGATCTGCCCGACCGAGCCCCGCATCAGGCAGGTAGCGGCGGCCAGCGTCGTCAGGAACACGTATTTTTCCCAGATGTCCTGGTAGATGTCGGTGCTCAGGCGGCTGACGTACTCGCCGCCGGCCAGGGCCTGTTCCAGCGCGACGCAGCGGTCGCTGCGGGCGGGGCCGGCGCGCTCGCCGAAGACGATATTGGCGTACTTGCCCAGATGCACCACTTCGCCCTCGGGACCCAGGGTGGCGTTGATCTGGCACAGCCCGCCCAGCACCCGGTGCGGCTCGAACTCGCGGTCCAGCACGTCGTACTGCAGCACGCCGTTCATGATGGGCAGCACGGCGGTATCGGGTCCGACCGCGGGGCGGATGGCCTCGATGGCGCTGGCCAGGTCATAGGCCTTGCAGCTCAGCACCACCACGTCGTAACTGCCTTGCAGGGTCTGCTGCGTGACCAGTTGCGGCTGCAGCGTGGCGTCGCCCAGCGGGCTCTTGATGCGCAGGCCCTGTTCGCGGATGCGTGCGGCGCGCGGTTCGCGCACCAGGAAGGTCACGTCCGCGCCCGCCTGGGCTGCCCGTCCGCCAAAGTAACCGCCGGTGCCGCCGGCGCCCAAGAACAAAATCCGCATGCCTGTCTCTCCTGTAGGCTGCCCGCCGTCTGCGCGGGCTCATGGCGGAATTATGCGCCTTGCGGGGGGAGCGGGTGCTCGTGCTCCTGCCAAGCCTGATATCCGCCGCGCAAGGCCCAGGTCTTGGGATAGCCGGCAGCGCGCAGCCGCGACGCCAGCAGCGCGGCCGATACCTCGTTGGGGCAGGCGCAGTACACGACGATGTCGGATTCCAGCGCCTCGGCGTCCAGCCGCGGCAAGGGCGCCTTCAGGTCCACCGCGATGGCGCCGGGAATGCGCTGCTCTTCGCGCATCGCTTCGGGACGCACGTCGAAAACCAGCGCGTTGCGGCCGGCTTGGCGCCACTGCATCAACTCGTCCACCGACAGGCGCGGAATCACGCGCAAGCTGCGCAGCAGGATGCGGCGCCGCAGGAAGCGCGCCAGGATGTACAGCGCCAGCACCGACGCCAGCACGCCCAGTCCCATGGCGCCATAGGTGCCCAGGATTTCCAGGAAGTCGTTCACCACGTTGTGGAACAGGCCGCCCAGCAGCAGGGCCGAACCCGACCAGATCAGCGAGCCCACCAGGTCATAACCCAGGAAGCGGCGATAGGGCGTGCCCGTCAGGCCCGCCATGACGGTGGACAGTGCGCCCGCGCCCGGCAGGAACTTGCACACCAGCAGCGCGCGCACGCCGATGCGCAGGTACAGGCGCTGCGTCTGCCGGATGCAGGAATCCTGCGACAGCGACATCTTGCAGATCACGCCCAATAGACGTGAACCATAGCGCTGCCCGGCCGCGTACCAGAGGCTGTCAGCCAGCAGGCAAGCGACCGTAGCCGCCATCCAGGGCACGAGCCACCCGCCCGCACCGCCCAGCGCACCGGCGGCGATCAGCATGGGATAGGCGGGCACCGGCAGGCCGGCCTGCTCGACCAGCACGTTAGCGAATACGAGCCACCCGCCGTACTGTTCCAGCAGCAGTTGTATATCTTGCATGGGGTCTTCCAGCTTGCCGCGCACGCGCGCGGTTCATGTAGGTGATTTTAGGCTCGTGACACCCGGATCGGCACGCCTGCGGCTGCAACGGGCCGTTCCATGCCTCGAATTTCATCGAGCCTGGGCTGCGGCATTCAAATCGCCGCGCATTCCGCCCATCTCGCTGGCAGGGAGTCGTGATGGACGAGCCAGCGGTTGATGCCCGGATCGATCCAGTCCAGGACCTCCTGGATATCGTCGTGAATATCCTTCACCGAAGGCGCTACCCACAGCGACGGTTCATGGTGCATGACTCGGTTTCGCAAGTCGCGAATGCGGTTCAGGGACGAACTGATGGGGCCGCGCTGACGCTTGGCTTTGGGACAGGTGGGAAAGGCCAGGAGGAGACGCCCCCATAACGTGCGTCCATGTTGGGCATTGAACAGTCGCGTCCAAGATCCAAAAGTCAACTCGGCAACAATCTTATCGGTGGTGACGCGTTCCCGGCGTCGTTGAATCTTGACCCCTGCGTCGCCCACCGCCCTTTGCAACCACTCGAACTCAGGGGAGGGCAAACCATTCCACCAGTCGACGCTTCCCATCGACCTGCTCAAGCTTCGATGGATGGCGTTTCGAAGGACTATTTCCATCGTCTGCAAGGCAGGCATCAGCGCCTGCGCCAACAGGACATTGTGATCGTAGGCAACGGCCGCCCGTAACACGTCTCCGCCATAGCGGTTCAGGTAGCGCCCCATTCGAGGGGCGGAGAACACCGTTTCACGCAGTTCCCATTCCATTGGTCCTATTTCTCCTTCCAAGAAGGCAGTCCTGCATGCGCCGCCGAAAACTTGGTTGAAAGCCATGCTCAAAAACGCTACAGTCGACGCGCTGCCCTAGCAAAGCCACTCCCAGATGTGAATGCTGGTGATGCAACTAGGTCCGAACGATGGCCCCACTCCGGTGGGGCCTCCCTATTTGAGCAACCGGTTCATCAAATCGGCCCGTGGCGCCCGCCTATCCTCAGACTGGCCCGTCCCTGCCCGTTCTGTTTGCTGCGCACCAATACGCGGACCAAATTCAAGTCTCAATGATGCAGCGTCCGCAGGACCGGCGATCCGTGCCCAGGTGAAATTCAGACACACTGAACTTCGACCTGACACGCGGTCTGTCCACCCCTTGAAACGCCGCGCACCGCTCTGGTGCCACCAATCCCCGCCAGGGTGCCTATAATCCTGCCCGGCCATCAGGTTTCCCCGACTTGTCGCGGGAATGCCCCATGGCATACAAATTGCTTCGCCAGGACTGGCTGCGAACCCGACCATTCGGATGGGTGCGCCTCCTGGCGCTCCCATCCGATGACCGATCCCAAGCCCTCGTTTCCGTACGCTAGTCCCGGCACGCCTGCCGGCGGCCGCCATATGGAACCGGGCCGCGGCAGCGCGCGCGCTCCAGGCGCGCGCGGGCCCGTGTGGGACCCGCATCGCCTCCCATCCCCATCCCTTTCCTTCCCTGCGCAGGAGTCACCCGCATGAAAGCCTTTTCCACCCCGTCCGTCGCCGGCATCGCCCGCCGCGGTCTGCTCAAGCTGGCCGCCGCCGCTGCCGGCGCGCTGCTGTTCTCGGGCGTCGCCCAGGCCCAGGCACCCGCCAAGACCAAGGTCGCCGCCATCTACACGGTGCCGGTCGAACAGCAATGGGTGTCGCGCATCCACAAGGCGCTGGTCGCGGCCCGCGATCGCGGCGAGATCGAATACACGTTCTCGGAAAACGTCACCAACGCCGACTACGAGCGCGTGATGCGTCAGTACGCCGAGCAGGGCAACAAGCTGGTGGTGGGCGAGGCCTTCGCGGTGGAAGCCGCCGCCCGCAAGGTGGCCAAGGACTATCCGCAGACCGCCTTCCTGATGGGTTCCTCGGGCAAGCCGCAGCAGCCCAACTTCTCGGTGTTCGACAACTACATCCAGGAACCCGCCTACCTGACCGGCATGATCGCCGGCGGCATGAGCAAGACGGGCAAGATCGGCCTGGTGGGCGGCTACCCCATTCCTGAGGTGAACCGCCTGATGCACGCCTTCATCGAAGGCGCCAAGGAAGTGAACCCGCAAGCCGAATTCACCGTGACCTTCATCGGTTCCTGGTTCGATCCCCCAAAGGCCAAGGAAGCCGCCTTCGCCATGATCGACAAGGGCGCGGACGTGCTCTATGCCGAGCGCTTCGGCGTGTCGGATGCCGCCCGCGAACGCGGCAAGCTGGCCATCGGCAACGTGATCGACACGCAGCAGCAGTATCCGGAGACCGTGGTGGCTTCGGCGCTGTGGAGCATGGAACCGACCATCGACGAAGCGCTCAAGCAGGTCCGCGCCGGCACCTTCAAGGCCGATGACTACGGCCAGTACTCGCTGATGAAGCACAAGGGCTCGTCGCTGGCGCCGCTGGGTACCTTCGAAAGCAAGATCCCGGCCGACCTGATGGCCAAGGTGCAGGCCAAGCAGAAGGCCATCCTGGACGGCGGCTTCAGCGTCAAGGTCAACGACAAAGAACCCAAGTCCTCGGCACGATGAACCACGCGCCTCTCGCCCTGCAACTGTCGGGGATCACCAAACGCTTCGGCAGCCTCACGGCCAACGACGACATATCGCTCACGCTGCGCCAGGGCGAAGTGTTGGCCTTGCTGGGCGAGAACGGCGCCGGCAAATCGACCCTGGTGTCGATCCTGTTCGGCCATTACGTGGCCGACGCAGGCAACATCGAAGTCTTTGGCCAACCCTTGCCCGCCGGCCGGCCCGACGCCGCGCTGGCGGCCGGGGTCGGCATGGTGCACCAGCACTTCACGCTGGCCGACAACCTGACCGTGCTGGATAACATCATGGTTGGTACGGAATCGCTGTGGAAGCTGGCATCCGGCCGCGGCAAGGCGCGCCAGCGGCTGGTCGAACTGGGCCAGCGCTTCGGCCTGGGCGTGGACCCGGACGCACGCGTCGGCACGCTGTCGGTCGGCGAGAAGCAGCGGGTCGAGATCCTGAAGGCGCTGTACCGCGGCGCGCGCGTCCTGATCCTGGACGAGCCCACCGCGGTGCTCACGCCGCAGGAAGTGCAGGACCTGTTCGCCACCCTGCGCGGCTTCGTCGACGAAGGCCTGGCCGTGATCTTCATCTCGCACAAGCTGGACGAAGTGATGGCGGTGTCAGGCCGCGTGGCGGTGCTGCGCCAGGGCAAGCTGGTGGCCGAGCGCGAGACCGCCAGCACCAACCCGGCCGAACTGGCCGAGCTGATGGTGGGCCGCAAGGTCGTCATGCCGCACGCCGAAGCCGTGGCCGCCGCCGAGCAGGCCGCGCCCGTGGTGACGCTGTCGCAAGTGACGGTGCGCGACGGCCGCGACGGCGCCACGCGCCTGGACAGCCTGGACCTGGTGGTCCACAAGCACGAGATCGTCGCCATCGCGGGTGTGGCCGGCAACGGCCAGCAGGCGCTGGTATCGGTGCTGACCGGCCTGCGCCAGCCCACGGACGGCACCATACGCCTGGGCCCCGAGCATGCGGCGGCCCCCACGACGCCAGCCGGCTGGACTGCGGCCCACGTCGGCCGCATCCCGGAAGACCGCCACGGCGAAGGCGTGATCGGCGACAGCCCCTTGTGGGAAAACGCCATCGTCGAAGACCTGAAGGACCCGCGCTTTGCGCGCTGGGGCCTGATTCGGGCGCGCGCCGGCAAAGCGTACGCACAAGCCTTGGCCAAGCAGTTCGACGTGCGAGCCGCGTCGCTCGACGTCCGCACCCGCAGCCTGTCCGGCGGCAACATGCAGAAGCTGATCCTGGGCCGCACGCTGGCGCGCCAACCGCGCTTCATCGTGGCCGACCAGCCCACCTGGGGCCTGGACATCGGCGCGGTCGCCTATGTGCGCGAGCAACTGCTGGCGGCGCGCACGCGCGGCGCGGGCGTGCTGCTGGTATCCGAAGACCTGGAAGAAATCTTCGCGCTGGCCGACCGCATCGCCGTGCTGTGCAGCGGCAAGCTGATCGCCGTGAAGCCGGTGTCCGAATGGACGCCCGCCACGGTGGGCCTGGCCATGACGGGCACGCAGGGATGACAACCCGCTCCCTTCCGCGCGACTCCACCCCCTACCGAGCATTACTCGCATGAAACTGATCCTGGAACGCCGTCCGGAACCCAGCCGCCTGGCGCTGGCCCTGGCGCCTTTCGCGGCCATCGCCTTCACGCTGGCGGTTTGCACCTTGCTGGTGGCCTGGGCCGGCGCCCCCGTGGGCCGCACCTATGCCTTGCTGTTCGAAGGCGCGTTCGGCTCGCGCTTCGCGCTGTCGGAAACGCTGACCCGCGCCACGCCGTTGATGCTGACTGGCCTGGCCTGTGCGGTGGCGTTCCGCGCGCGCTTCTACAACATCGGCGCCGAAGGCCAGCTGTACCTGGGCGCGCTGGCCGCGGTGGCGGTGGGCGGCCTGCATGACGGCACCGGCTTCGACCTGCCGGTGCCCGCGCTGTTTGCCGGCATGATGCTGGCCGCCGCCCTGGCTGGCGCCTTGCTGCTGCTGATTCCCGCCATCCTCAAGACCCGCCTCGGCGTGGACGAAGTGGTGACCACGCTGCTGGGCAACTTCATCGTGCTGCTGTTCGTGTCGATGATGCTGGACGGCCCCATGAAGGATCCCATGGCCATGGGCTGGCCGCAGTCCGTGGCGCTCAACGGCGACCTGGAACTCGGCAAGCTGATCGAACGCACCCGCGCTCACACCGGCCTGCTGTGGGCCGCCGGCCTGGCGCTGGGACTGTGGCTGCTGAACCGCTACACCGTATTCGGCTTCCAGATGCGCGCGGTCGGCGCCAACGCACACGCCTCGCGCTTCCTGGGCCTGCCGGTGAGCCGCGTCATGCTGGGCACCGCCATGCTGTCCGGCGCGCTGGCCGGGCTGGCGGGCGCGATCGAGGTCGCGGGCCGCACCGGCTACGTCACGCTCGACATGTCGCCGGGCTATGGCTACACCGGCGTGGTGGTGGCCATGCTGGCCGGCCTGCATCCGCTGGGCGTGATCCTGGCCAGCCTGTTCGTGGCCGGCATGCTGGTGGGCGCGGACAGCATGAGCCGCGCCATCGCAGTGCCGAACTACATCGCCGACGTCATCGTCGCCACATCGTTGCTCGCCATGCTGGTCGCGACGCTATTCGCGCAGTACCGCCTGCGCCGCAACCGGGCCTGAGGAACACGCCATGGAATGGATGGATCTGATGAGTTCTTCGGCGTTCTGGGTGGCAGTGCTGCGCCTGGCGACGCCGCTGATACTGGGGACGCTGGGCGTGCTGCTGTGCGAGCGCGCGGGCGTGCTGAACCTGGGCATCGAAGGCATCATGGCCGCTGGCGCCTTCACCGGCTGGCTGGTGGTGTACCTGGGCGCGCCGCTCTATGTGGGCGTGCTGGCGGCCGCCTTTGCGGGCGCGGTATTCGGGCTGCTGCACGCAGTGCTGACCGTGCCACTCGGCCTGTCGCAGCACGTGTCCGGCCTGGGCGTCACGCTGCTGGCCACCAGCCTGAGCTATTTCGCCTACCGTGTCACCTTCCCCAGCGTGACCACGCCGCCCACCATCACGCCGTTCGCCGAGATGAAGTTCCTGGACGGCATTCCGTTCATCGGCCCGGTGCTGGCGGGACAGACGCCCATGACCTTGCTGGCCTTGGCCGCCGTGCCCATCCTGGCCTGGGTGCTGAACCGCACGCCGGTCGGCCTGGCGATCCGCATGGTGGGCGAGAACCCGGCTGCGGCCGAAGGGCAGGGCCTGTCGGTGACGCGCCTGCGCATGGGCGCCATCGTCGCGGGCTCCGCGCTGATGGGCGTGGCCGGCAGCTTCCTGACGCTGGCGGCGTTCAACGCTTTCTTCTTCAACATGGTCAACGGCCGCGGCTGGGTCTGCGTGGCGCTGGTCGTGTTCGCGTCATGGCGGCCCGGCAAGGCGCTGCTGGGCGCGCTGATCTTCGCCTTCTTCGACGCGCTGCAACTGCGCATGCAGCAAGGCGGCGCGGCCTTGCCCGGCCTGCCGGAATTGCCGTACCAGGTCTATCTGATGCTGCCCTATGTGCTGTCCATCCTCGCCCTGGTGGTGATGGCGCGCCGCGCCGCGTATCCGCAGGCGCTGATGAAGCCCTATCGCAAAGGCGAAAGGTAGGGGGCCCCCCCGAGCGCTGCGCGCTTCCCCCAGGGGCGTCGCGATGGACCGGCAGAGCCGGCTCCATGCGACCCGGATGGGGGAGCACCAGCTTCATGCCGCCAATGAGCATCGCTTCGGACCGGCTGAGCGTCCCGGATAGGGCGGCGCCGGTTTAATGCAACGAGGGGCGCAGTACCATGAACCACAGAAACCTTCAGCTAGGAACACCATGCTCGACCTGATACTCAGACACTGCACGCTGCCCGATGGCCGCCAGAACATCGACATCGGCATCGCCAACGGCCGCATCGTTGCGCTGGAGCCGGCGCTGAAGGCCGAGGCGGCGCAGACCGTGGACGCGGCGGGCCAGTTGGTGGCGCCGCCTTTCGTCGATGCGCATTTCCATATGGACTCCACGCTGTCCTTCGGACTGCCACGCGTGAACCAGTCCGGCACGCTGCTGGAAGGTATCGCGCTGTGGGGCGAACTCAAACCGCTGCTGACCCAGGAAGCGTTGGTCGAGCGTGCGCTGGCCTATTGCGATTGGGCCGTGGCGCGCGGCCTGCTGGCCATCCGTTCGCACGTGGACGTGTGCGACCCGCGCCTGCTGGCGACCGAAGCGCTGCTGCACGTGCGCGAGAAGGTCAGGCCCTACCTGGACCTGCAGCTGGTGGCCTTCCCGCAGGACGGCGTGCTGCGCGCCCCCGGCGCCCTGGACAATCTCAAGCGCGCGCTGGACATGGGCGTGGACGTGGTCGGCGGCATTCCGCACTTCGAACGCACCATGCAGGACGGCGCGGAATCGGTGCGCATCCTGTGCGAACTGGCTGCTGAACGCGGCCTGCGCGTGGACATGCACTGCGACGAAAGCGACGATCCGCTATCGCGCCATATCGAGACGCTGGCATACCACGCGCAACGCCTGGGCCTGCAAGGCCGCGTGACGGGCTCGCACCTGACGTCCATGCACTCCATGGACAACTACTACGTCTCCAAGCTGATCCCACTGATGCGCGAGGCCGGCGTGGCCGCCATCGCCAACCCGCTGATCAACATCACGCTGCAAGGCCGCCACGACACCTATCCCAAGCGCCGCGGCATGACTCGCGTGCCCGAGTTGCTGGCGGCCGGCGTGCCGGTGGCCTTCGGCCACGACTGCGTGATGGACCCCTGGTACAGCCTGGGTTCGGGCGACATGCTGGAAGTCGCGCACATGGGCCTGCACGTGGCCCAGATGACGGGCCAGGACGCGATGCGCGCCTGTTTCGAAGCCGTCACCACCACGCCGGCCAAGATCCTGGGTCTGGACGAAACCGGCCTGGCGGTCGGCAAGCGCGCTGATCTGGTGCTGCTGCAGGCGCGCGATGCCGTCGAAGCGCTGCGCCTGCGCGCCACCCGCCTGATGGTGCTGCGCGCCGGCCAGGTGGTGGCGACCACGCCGCCCGCCACCGCGACCCTGAACCTGCCCGGCCGTCCGGCCTCGGTCAGCTTCCAGACGCCAGCCCGCTGAGCGCGCAAGGCGCGGCGGCGGTGCCGCGCCTTACTTCAACGGCAGGCAGATGCGCGTTTGCAGCTGCGCCGGCGGCGTGGTGCGCGGATCATTCAGATACTGCTCGAACATCGGAAAATCCGCCGGCACCTCGCCGCTGCCGGGCAGCCATTCCGAGAACATCCAGTTGTAGGGCTTGTCCATCTCGTTGTAGGGCCCGGTGTAGGTCAGGATGGCGCAGCGGCCTTGCGGGATCTCGAAGCGTTCCAGCTCCGCGCCCAGGTCGGCGTCGGGCGCCACCGACATGCCGGCCATGGAACGCAGCTGGCTGGCCGGCACCTGCTCGGGGTCGTCGAAATACACGCCATAGCCAATGGAATCGGGCTGCGCAATGCCGCGGCTCACGGCCAGCATGAAGGCGCGCGAGAACAGCGGGCCGATCTCCTGATAGCTGCCGCGATGCGGCAGGACCGCCAGCGTCGCGCCGGGAAAAGTTTCGATCTTGATGGGATACATGCCTAGCTCCTGGGGGTCGAAGGGACGGGAGCGGACAGCCCGGTATCGCCCCGGCGAGATGCCGAAGGTCGCGCCGAATGCCCGGTTGAACGCCGCGTCCGACTCATAGCCGGCGCGCTGCGCCACCTCGCGCAAGGAAGCCTCGGAATTCCCCAACGCCACCGCCGCGCGGTGCATGCGGATACGCTGCACGGTGGCGTTCACCGTCTCTCCCATCATGGCGCGGTAGACGCGATGGAAGTGATAGGGCGACAGGCAGGCCAGCTCGGCCAGCCGGTACAGGTCCGGGTCGGCGTCGGGGTGGCTTGCCAGCCAGCGCAGGACGGGCTCCAGGCGCTGGCCATAGTGGTTCAGGGTTGCGGGCTTCATGCGGTCTCCTTGGAGAGCAATGTAGCGGGCCGGCCTTTGCAGATTTTGCGCTTTTTTGGCCCACCCGGGACAGAGGCCGTCAGCGCCCGATCTCCCGGTTCCAGCGGGCGTTGAACGCGGGCCGGGTCTCGTTGATCTGGTCCCAGTTCGGTATCTTGGCGTTCGACATATAGCCCTGGAAACGTTGCAGCGCATCCGCATGGTCGGCGGGAGCCAGCACGTTGCGGTTGGACGGGAAGTGCCCGCCCATCTCCAGCGCCTTGGTCTGCGCCCGCTCGGACAGCAAATACAGCGCCAGCTTCTGCGACAGCTCCGGCTGGCTGTTGCCGGCGACGACGCATTCGCCCACCATCAGGATCATCGATCCCTCCCTGGGTTGCGCGTATTCCACGTGCACGCCGCGCTTCTTCAGGCGAGTGATGGCGGTGGGTGTCCAGGGAAACAGCGCCGCTTCGTCGGCCTGCACCATGTCGGCCAGGCGCGCCGAATCCGGCAAGTATTCGCGCACGTTCGGGCCGACCACGGTCGGCCAGTGCGCGAAGCCCGGTCCGTAGTTCCGGTCGTCGCCGCCCAGGATGCGGTTGATCATCAGGAACGTATGCAGGCCAAAGGTGCTGCTCGAGGCCGACTGGACCACGACCTGGCCCCTGTACTTCGGATCGGCAAGGTCCATCCACGAAGTCGGCGGCGCCCAGCCCCGCTCGGCGAAGACCTTGGTGTTGTAGCCCAGGCCGGTCATGCCGATGTCGATCCCCGCGGCCATGCGATCCTTCTTCACCGCGGTGGGGTACAGCTCCTTCAACACCGGATCGTCATTGAGTTGCGCGCACAGCCCCATGGATATCGCGCGCGCCATGACGCCGTCGTCCAGGAACATAAGGTGCAGCCGCGGCTTGTCCTTTTCCGCTTGGGCCCGCGCCAGCACCTCTGTCGATATGCCCGGCTCCACCACAATCCGGACGTTATGGGCGCGCTCAAAAGCCGGAAACACATGCTGCGTGAACACCCGCGCCATGTCGCCGCCGTTCATGCCGACATGCAGCGTGGTCTGCTGCGCCGCGGCCCCGGCCGACAGCAACGCCGCCACCGCCGCGCCCAGCAGCCGCTTGCCCGCGCCCGGGTGGCGTGCCTTGTCTTGTTTGTTACGCGTCATGATGGCTCCTGCGTTTGCTCATGTGCCCTCCCAGAGCGCGCGCCAACGAAAAAAGCCTGGCACGCTACCGTATCCAGGCTTTTTCTCATGGGCCGCCGAACCGTTCAGTTCGGGTAGGTGCCGGGCAGCAGGATGCTGCGGTCGCCGGGCTCGATAGAGCGACGGCCGCACAGCGCCATCGTCGTATCCATTTCCTTGTACAGGATCTCCAGCACGCGTTTCACGCCGGCCTGGCCGTAGGCGCCCAGGCCGTACAGGAAGGCGCGGCCGATCATGGCGCCGCGCGCGCCCAGCGCCACGGCCTTCAGGATGTCCTGGCCGGAACGCACGCCGCCGTCCATCCACACTTCGATCTTGGAACCGACGGCATCGGCGATCGAGGGCAGGGCGGCGATGGACGACATGGCGCCGTCCAGTTGGCGTCCGCCGTGGTTGCTGACGATGAGCGCGTCGGCGCCGCTATTGGCGGCCATCTGCGCGTCCTCGACGTCCAGGATGCCCTTGATGATGAGCTTGCCGCCCCAGCGCTGCTTGATCCATTCGACGTCGTCCCAGCTCAGGCGAGGATCGAACTGGTCGGCCGTCCAGGACGAAAGCAAGGACAGGTCGTCCACGCCCTTGACGTGTCCGACGATGTTGCCGAAGGTGCGGCGCTTGGTGCCCAGCATGCCCATGCACCAGCGCGGCTTGGTCGCCAGGTTGATGAGATTGCGCAGGGTGGGCTTGGGCGGCGTCGACAGGCCATTCTTGATGTCCTTGTGGCGCTGGCCCATGATCTGCAGGTCCAGCGTCAGCACCAGCGCCGAGCAGCCGGCAGCCTTGGCGCGGTCGATCAGGTTGGCGACGAACTCGCGGTCGCGCATCACGTAGAGCTGGAACCAGAAGGGCTTCTTGGTCGCTTCGGCCACGTCTTCCAGTGAGCAGATGCTCATGGTGGACAGGGTGAAGGGCACGCCGAAATCCGCCGCCGCCTTGGCCGCCAGGATTTCTCCATCAGCGTGCTGCATGCCGGTCAGGCCGGTGGGCGCAATCGCCAACGGCATGACGACATCGTGGCCCACCATGGTGGTGCGCAGCGACCGGCCTTCCATGTTCACCGCCACGCGCTGGCGTAGCTTGATCTTCTGAAAATCGCTTTCGTTGGCGTGGTAGGTGCCTTCGGTCCAGGCGCCGGAATCCGCGTAGTCGTAGAACATGCGCGGCACGCGTTTCTGCGCAATGGCGCGCAGATCTTCGACGCAGGTGATCTTGGAAAGGTTAGCGGTCATGAAGTGGTCTATGGAGTGATGGGGCGCCAGCTGCGGCTCGTTATTGTTAGACGCCGGGCCGCCAGCTGCGGGCAGCTCCAGCGATTGCGCGGGCCCCCCAGGGCCCGCAACGCCGCCCAGTATACGCGCCGAGGCCGGCAAGCGTTGCTTGCCGGCCTCGTTCGCCCCCCTTATCGCAGGGACTCTTGCGGCCCCTGCGCCCCCGTTATCGCGGCCAGACTTTGGACACCGCCCGGATCGTGGCCCAGGCCACCCAGCGCGGGCTGGTCAGCCGCGCGCCCGGCAAACGGCGCATCACGTCCACGGCCAGCCCGCCGCGCTTGTGCCACTGCTTCTTGCGGGTCTGGCTGTCGGTCCAGCGGCCTTCCAGCCACGGGAACTCGCGGCGTCCCGGCTTGTAGACCGGCGGCGTGTTGTAGATCAGGATGTAGGCCAGGCGCGGCGACTGCGAGGTATTGGGTCCGGTGAAGTGCAGGGTGCGAGCGTCGTGCACCGTGATGCCGCCCGGGTCCAACGGTTCCGGCACCGCCTGGTCGCGCGCAAAATCGCCGCAGCATTCCAACGGATGCAGTGTCTTGTCGCCGCCCGGCGAACGATGCTCCAGCACTTCCCACTGGTTGGAGCCCGGGATGAACTGCATGCAGCCGTTTTCTAGCGTAGCCGGCTGCAGCGCCAGCCAAATGCTGAGTTCGTTGTAGATGAAGTCCGGCGAGCGGAACGCTTCGTCCTGGTGCCACGGGGTTTCCGGTCCGTGCGGGCCAGGCTTGAGCAGGGCGTGCTCGCCGTACAGGGCGGCCTCGGGGCCCAACAGCTGGCGCGCCAGTTCCAGGGTGCGCTCGTGGTACTCGGTCTTCAGGAGGCCCGGGGCATAATGGCGCGGATCGTGCAAACTGGGAAACTTGGCAGGTTTGGACGGGTCGTCACGGCTCACAAAGTCATACTGCGCACCCTCGTTGTAGCCGGTCTTGTTCGCAAACAGGTCGAGCAGCGTCCTGCGGATGTAACCCACCTCGTCCTGCGGGCACATGTCGTTCAGGGCCAGGTAACCTTGCTCCCTGTAGCGCGCTGTCTCAGCTTCCGACAACAAACTGGTCTCTTCCATAATGGCTTCTCCAAGCTCTGGTAACGGTGTTCCCGTTGGCACGTTTTGACATGAGCTCTAACGTATCGCCAGGCGACCCCCGGGCCTATAGACCATCCGCCGTAGTCACTACCGTCTACGTACATCGCCGAGCGCGGCGCCTCATCCAAGAGAGAAACAATGCAAGACCCTAAAGCCGATACCCATATCGAGACCGTGCACGTCACGATTACCGGCACCGTGCAGGGCGTGGGCTACCGCCACGCCACGGTGCGGCGCGCCCACATGCTGGGCGCCAAGGGATGGGTGCAGAACCTGCCGAACGGCACGGTCGAAGCCCTGGTGCAAGGCACCGCCGATCAGGTCGACCACATGCTGGAATGGCTGCGGCGCGGTCCCCCGGGCGCCAGCGTGGAAGAGATCACCACCCGCCGGGAGTACACCGATAAGCGTTACATCCGTTTCGAGCAACTCTGAGGCCGCCGGGTCTGCTCGCCGTTACGGCTTAGTCCGCACGGGCGAGGCGGCGCGGGGTAGGGTTCTCGGCAGCCCGAATCAGCGTGTGCGCAGCCAGCGCCCGCCCAGCTGGTTGAAAAGCAGGCCGGCCAGAACGCAGGCCACGCCCAGCCATTGCAGCGGCTCCAGCCGCTCGCCAAAGGCCATCGACGCGGCCCACAGCCCCACCACGGGAACCAGCAGCGAGAACGGCGCGATCTTGGCGGCGGCGTGGCGCGTCAGCAATTGCGTCCATAGCGTGTAGGCCACCAAGGTGGCCAGCACCGCCAGGTACAACACCGACAGGATTTCCCCCCAGCCCATGCCCAGGATCATGCCGGTCACCGGCTCCCAGCCGTCGATCAGCACGGCCAGCAGCAGGAAAGGCAGCACCGGCGCGGCACTGCTCCAGGCGATGAAGGCAAACGGGTCGTAGCCGGGCGCCTTGCGGCTGGCCAGCCGCACGATGATGTTGGACACGGCCCACATGAACGCGCCGCCCAGCGTCAGCGCAAAGCCCACCATGGTCATCTGGCCCGGTCCTTCGCCGCGGCCGCCAGCGATGACCGCCAGCCCCAGCGCCGCCACGCCCAGCCCGATCCAGTGATGGCGCTGCGCGCGCTCATGCAGGAGCGGCGCGGCCAGCAGCAGCGTGAAGAACGCCTGCGTCTGGATCACCAGCGACGCCATGCCGGCCGGCATGCCGAACTTCAAGGCGGTGAAGAGCAGCCCGAACTGGCCCAGGCCCTGCACCAGCCCATAGGCCGCCACCCAGCGCCAAGGCAGGCGCGGCGCGCGTACGAAGAGAATCAGGGGGAAGGCCGCCAGCGCGAATCTCAGCGCGCCCAGCAGCATGGGGGAAAGACCCCGCATGCCGACTTTCATGGCGACGAAGTTGGTACCCCAGATGACCACGACCGCCAGTGCGCAGAGATAGTCTTTTCGGGAAAGATGGGTCGTGGTCATGCGGCATTATCGCATCGCGCAGGCCCCCCGAAACGGAGCAGATCAGCCGGCGTTCAGCACCGTTTCGAAAGCCCGCACGGCCGCGTCGATGTCGGCGTCGCCGATGTGGCGGTGGGTCACGCAGCGCAACCGCGTGCGGCCCCAGGGGCGCACCAGCAGGCCCGCGGCCTGCAGCGCCGCGACCCACTCGGTATTGCTCATGCCGGTCCCGGCCGTCTCTACCTGCACGATGTTGGTCTGCGGTTCAGTGGCCGAGATCGTCCGCCCCAGGCGGTTGATGCCGGCGCTCAGGCGGCGCGCGCGGACGTGGTCCTCGGCCAGCCGCCCGCTCATTGCCTGCACGCCTTCCAGGCCGGCCGCGGCCATGATGCCCGACTGGCGTTGCGTTCCGCCCAACATGCGGCGCAGCACGCGCGCGCGGGCCATGACAGGCTGGCTGCCGACCAGCACCGCGCCAACCGGCGCGCTCAAGCCCTTGGACAAGCACAGGGACACCGTGTCGGCATGGCGGGCGATCTCGCCCGCCGCCACGCCCAGCGCCACGGCGGCGTTGTACAGGCGCGCGCCATCCAGGTGCACGGGCGCGCCCGCCGCACGCGCCAGACCGAGCACCGCCTGCATGTGGTCCAGCGGCAGCACCGCCCCGGCGGCATTGTTGTGCGAGGTCTCCATCGTCACCAGCGCCGTCTTCAACCTGTGGCCGCCGGACAGCAAGGCTTCCTCCAGGCGGTTCAGGTCCATGGCGCCATCAGAACCACGCACGCCCAGGTAGAACGACCCGGTGAACGTGGCGGCGCCGCGTTCGGACGTGTACATATGGGCGGCCGACTCCAGCACCACCTGTTCATTGCGCTGCGTCTGCGCCAACACCGCCAACAGGTTGGCCATGGTGCAGCTGGGCACGAACAGCCCGGCTTCCTTGCCCAATTGCGTGGCCACGTATGCCTCGAGCTCGCGCACGGTGGGGTCGCCGTCCAGGCCGTCATCGCCGATGGGCGCGGTACGCATGCGTTCGTACATGGCCGCGGTGGGATGGGTGACCGTGTCGCTGCGCAGGTCGACGGGTGCGCGGGTGGCGGCGGGGTGGGTCTGGGTCATGGCTATCAGTGCTGCAGGATTTTGGAAAGAAACTGGCGCGTGCGCGGCGCACGCTCCTCCACGTCGCCAAAGAACTGCTCCTTGTCGCAGTCTTCCACGATCTTGCCGCCGTCCATGAAAATCACACGGTCGGCGACGCGGCGGGCAAACCCCATTTCATGGGTCACCACCATCATCGTCATGCCTTCGGCGGCCAGGTCGGTCATCACGTCCAAGACCTCGTTGACCATCTCCGGATCCAACGCCGAGGTCGGTTCGTCGAACAGCATGACCACCGGGTCCATCGACAGCGCGCGCGCTATCGCCACGCGCTGCTGCTGGCCGCCCGACAGTTCGCCGGGGTGCTTGTCCTTGTGCGCCGACAGGCCCACGCGCTCCAGCAGGGCCAGCGCACGCTGGCGGGCTTCGTCCTTGCCGCGCTTGAGCACCTTGAGCTGGCCCAGGCACAAGTTCTCCGTCACCGACAGGTGCGGGAACAGTTCGAAGTGCTGGAACACCATGCCGGCCACCGCGCGCAGCTTGGGCAGGTTGGTGCGCGGATCGCCCACCGAAATGCCGTTGACCTGGATCTCGCCCTTCTGGAAGGGCTCCAGCGCATTCACGGTCTTGATCAGCGTGGACTTGCCCGAGCCAGACGGCCCGCAAACCACCACGACCTCGCCACGGCCCACGGTGGTGGAGCAATCGTCCAGTACCTGGAAGTCGCCGTACCACTTGCTGACCTGCTTGATCGCTATCATCGGGGGCTGGGAAGAGAGTTGCATTGTTGGAACCTGTGGATAACTGGAAGGGCTGCGCTAGCGCAGCACTCGCGTGCGCTTTTCCAGCAGCTTGACCAGGCGGGACGCCGTGAAGCAGATCACGAAATACACCACCGCCACGAACAGATAGAGCTCCACCAACCGGCCGTCGCGCTGGCCGATCTTGGCCGCCGCGCCGAGGAAGTCGGTCAAGGACAGCACATACACCAGCGAGGTGTCCTGGAACAGGATGATGATGCGCGTCAGCAACGCCGGCAGCATGTTGCGGAAGGCCTGCGGCAGCACCACGTAGCGCATGCCCTGCCAGTGGTTGAGGCCCAGCGCCATGCTGGCCGACACCTGCCCGCGCGCGATCGACTGTATGCCCGCGCGCATGATTTCGCAGAAGTACGCGGCCTCGAACAAGGTGAAGGTGATCACCGCCGAATTGAACGCCCCCACGCGCAGCGGCGTGGGCGACCCCACCACCCAGGCGGCAATGTACGGCACCAGGAAATAGAACCAGAAGATCACCAGCAAGAGCGGAATCGAACGCATCACGTTGACGTAGATGCCCGCTGGCACCGACAGTATCTTGAAGCGCGACAGCCGCATCATCGCCAGCAGCGTGCCCAACGCCAGGCCCATCACGCCCGCCAGCGCGGTCAGCGTCAGCGTGAATGTCATGCCCGTCTTGAACAGATAGGGCAGCGCCGCCCAGATCACATCGAAATCGAATTTGCCCATGGCGTCGTCCTAGGGCCTTTTCGCCGAACCGATCAGCCCGGGCACGGCTACGTGGCGTTCAAGCATGCGCATGCCCAGCACCACAATGCCATTGATGATCAGGTAGATCACCGTGGCAGCAGAAAACGCCTCGAAGATGTGGAAGCTGAATTCCGCCATCGAACGCGCCTGGCCGGTCAGTTCCAAAAGTCCTATCGTCAGCGCCACCGACGAATACTTGATGGTGCCCATGAACTCGGAAGTCAGGGGCGGCAGCACGATGCGGAACGCTTCCGGCAGGATGACGTAGCGGTACACCTGCGCCTCGGTCAGGCCCAGCGCGGTGCCCGCCTGGAACTGGCCGCGCGGCAGCGACTGTATGCCCGCGCGCAGCTGCTCGGCCACGCGCGCCGATCCATAGAACCCCAGGCACAGCACCGCGGGCACGAACTGGCCCCAGGGCTGCGGCATCTGCTTCATGGCCAGACCCCAGGCATGCGGCAGCAGCTCGGGCAGCACGAAATACCACAGGAACATCTGCACCAGCAGCGGGATGTTGCGGAAGACCTCCACATAGGTCGCGCCCAGCGCATTCATCAGGCGCGAACTGGCGGTGCGCATCACGCCCAGCACCGACCCCAGCAACAGCGAGAACACCCACGCCGTCAGGGCCAGCGCCAGGGTCCAGCCCACGCCGATGAAGATCGTCTGCAGAAAGGTATGCACGCCGTCCGGCGACATATCCAGGAAGACGCTCCAGCTCCAGTTGTAATTCATGCCCCGTCCCTTGATGGCGATGCCCACCGCGCCTGGCGGCCGGCATCCTTGCACGCAAGCCGCGGGACGCTAGGCGTCCCGCGCGCAGCCTGCTTACTCGTACGCCTTGGGATCGCCGGAATCGGTCGGATTGGCCAGCGCGCGCTTGAGCGCATCGCTCATCGGGTACTTCAGGTTGATCTGCTTGGGCGGGATCGGCGAATTGAAGTACTTGTCGTAGATCGCGGCGACCTTGCCCGTCTTGATCAAGTCGCGCACGGCATCGTCCACCACCTTCTTGAAGGCCGGATCATCCTTGGGCTCCATGATGCCGTAAGGCGCCATTTCCAGGCCCTTGGTGCCGATCACGAAGGCGTCCGGATTCTTCGACGAAGCCACCGCGCCATAGGCGATGCCGTCGTCATTGGCCGAGCCCGCGGCGCGGCCTGATTCCACCATCAGGATGGTTTCGGCGGTGTCCTTGGTCGGCGCCATGGTGATGCCCAGGTTGCCCTTGGCGTTCAGCTGCGAGATCAGCCGGAAGGTCTGGCCGCCGGCCTGCGCGGCGATGGACTTGCCGCGGAAGGACTCCAGGTTGTTGGGATCCACGCCGCCGTCCTTGCGCGCCACCAGCACCACCTGCGCCACGAAGGTCGTGGGCGCGAACGACACCAGCTTGTGGCGTTCGAGGTTATTGGTGGTGTTGCCGCATTCCAGGTCGATGGTGCCATTGGCCAGCAGCGGAATGCGCGTGGCCGACGTCGTCGGGTTGTAGCGCACCTCGAGCTTGGGCAGCTTCAGGGCGGCCTTCACGTACTGGGCGACTTCCTGGCAGATCTCCACCGTGTAGCCGATCGGCTTCTGGTTGCCGTCGAGATAGGCGAAGGGGACCGAGGTCTCCGGGTGGCCCAGCGTGATCACGCCGGTTTCCTTGATCTTGTCCAGGCGGCTGGGGCCTTCGGCGTGGGCGGAGGCCGCACCACCCAAGAGGGCCACGGCGGCGGAGATCGCAGCAAGTGCTTTCATCTGATTCCCTTGGCGCCGTTCGAGCGGCGCATGCTTATGTTCACGATCGACGGCGCCAGCCAGGCTGACAGCCGCCTCGTCCCGCGATGAGCCCCGCGGCTGGCGAAAAGTATCAACTAGCGGTATGGTTTTATCCAGTTCCAATCAAGTATTCCTCTATACGGATTTGACATGGCCATTCCACGGATGGGCCTGAGGCACATCGAGGCGTTCCGCGCCGTCATGATGACCGGCTCAATGACCGCCGCCGCGCGCCGCGTGCACACCTCGCAGCCGCACGTTAGCCGCTTAATTGCGCAATTGGAAGCCATTACCCAGTTCGCCTTGTTCGACCGCAACGGCAGCCGCCTGAGCCCGACGCAGGACGGCTCGCGCTTCTTCCAGGAAGTGGAGAAGACCTTCATCGGCCTGGCCGGACTGGAGTCAGCCGCGGCCAGCATCCGCTCGTTCAGCGCCAGCCGCCTGAGCGTGGCCGCCATGCCGCGGCTGGCCGGCGGCCTGTTGGCGCGCATCGTCGCCGCCTTCAAGACGGAATACCCGGACGTGATGGTGTCCATCCATTCCGGCAACGCCAGCACGGTGCACAACTGGATCAGTTCAGGGTTCTGCGACACCGGGCTGGCCATGCTGTCGGGAGACTCCCCCGGCATCCAGGTCGAACCCGTGCTGACGATGAGCTGCGTAGCGGTGGTGCCCAAAGGCCATCGCCTGGCCAAACTGAAAAAACTCAAGCCCGCGGACTTCGCCGGCGAGCCGTTCGTGGCCTTCACCAGCGGCACGCCGCTGCGCGAAAAGATCGACGCGGTGTTCAGGACGGCCAAGGTCGAACGCCAGACCGTGGCCGAGGCCGGCCTGGGCTCGTCCATCTGCGCCCTGGTCGGCGCGGGCCTGGGCGTGGCCCTCATCAACCCGCTGGCCGCGCGCGAGGAGTACGCCGCCCACAATGTCGAGATCCGCCCCTTCAGTCCCGCCGTGCCGGTGACGGTGGCGCTGCTTTACCCGCCGTACCACACGCGCACGCGGCTGGTCAGCGTGTTCTCACGCTATGCGCACCAGCTCATGCTAGAGGAGATGGGGGATCTGAAGGCGCGGACGGGGCGGTGACGCCGCGCGCTGGTTCCATCAGCGCTCTCCGGCGCCTTGCTCCAGATACCGCTCGGCCTCGCCCGACTGCTTCAACGCCTCCCACTGCGCCAGCGTCAGCTGGGGCATCTGGAAGGCCGCCTGCGGCCTGCAATACCAGCCCGGGTTGTGCAACCGCGCCAGCAGATCCATCGCCGGGCCATCCAGATACAGATGCTCCCGGTCCGCCACCACGTCGTCTCGCACGTGCATGGCCGCCACTTGCGCCACGATCAGGCTGCGGCGGTCGATGCGCATCAGCTCATGCACCCGGCACTCGAACGCCACCGGCGATTGCGCCACCCAGGGCACCTCGATGCGCCGCGATGGCGACAGCTCCAGGCCGGCTTCCCGGGACTCGTCCACGCCCGCCGGAAAATCCACCGCGGTCACATTCATCCGCCCGGCCTGCGGCGCGGACACCAGGCTGACCGTGAACTCGCCACGCTCGGCGATGTTGCGCGCGGTGTCCTTGGGCGCATCGCCGCGCACGCCGATGCCGACGCAGATCAGCGGCGGATCGCCCGACATCAGGTTGAAAAACGAGAACGGCGCCACGTTCGTCGTCCCTGCGGCGTCACGCGACACGATCCAGGCAATGGGCCGCGGCACGATCGCCGCGGTCAGCAGCTTGTAGCGCGCCGGGCCCGCCAGGTCATTCAGATCGATGAACATGGCTTATCCCCAGCCCCTCAGTCCCGGCCCTGCGACGGCGCGGCGCCTTGCGCGGCCTTCGCGTCGGCGAAGGCGCGGTCGCTGCGCTTGCAGCGGCAGCGGCCGATCTGATGCAGCTCAATCAGGTTGCCGACCGGGTCGCGCAGGAACAGCTGCATGAGTTCGGGCGCCGCCACGTTGTCCAGCTTCCAGTAGTCCACGGCCAGGCGCTGCAGTTCCGCCTCGGCCGCCGCGATATCGCGCACCGCCAGCGCCACATGGTTTTCCACAGGATCACAGCCCGGGCCTTGGGAATAGGGCGACGGCCCGTCGCTGCCCAGCAGATGGATCTGGCAGTCGTTGCCCATGTCCAGGAAGTACCCGGCGATGCCCGGAATCTCCCAACGGCCACGGTCCGTGTCCAGCCCCAGCACGTGTCCATAAAACGCGCCCATGGCCGCGACCTTGTCCAGCGGCATGCGCACGGCGTGATGATGCAGCTCCAGAACTTCCAGCGCCATTTGTCTCTCCTTGGTTTTCATCGGCCTGCGCCCACGCGCGGCCAAGGCTGGAATGTTGGTCCCGGTCCGAACGCCGGGGAATGCCGTCCCGAGCAATCGAGAAGTGCACCAGACGCAACCCTGGAACGCCCGCCGGGTTTGTCCGCCGCGCTATGCTTGGACGCATGAAACCGCTAGACCTGAATCTGCTATTGACCCTGGACGTGCTGATCCAGGAAGGCAGCGTCGTCGGCGCGGCGCGCCGGCTGAACCTGAGCACTCCCGCCATGAGCCGCAGCCTGGCACGCATCCGGGAAGCCGTCGGCGACCCCGTGCTGGTGCGTTCCGGCCGGGGCCTGGCGCCCACGCCCCGCGCGCTGGCCCTGCATGAACAGGTGCGCCACGTGATCGATCAAGCGCAGGCCGTCTTCACGGCCTTCGGCGAAGACGTCAATCTGGCGACCTTGACCCGTGTCTTCACCTTGCGCGCCAACGACGTGTTCGTGGGCGGCTACGGCGGCCGGCTGCGCGAACACTTGCGCCGCTATGCGCCGCGCGCCGTGCTGCGTTTCGTCTCCGAAGGCAATCACGACGCCGACGCGCTCAGCGGCGATGCCGATCTCTATATCGGTTCCTCGCAGAAGTTCGGCGCCGATATCAAGGTGCAGACCCTGTTCACTACCGCCTTCTGCGGTCTGGCGCGCAATGAACACCCGATCTTCAAGGCGCCCATCACCCCGCAGCGCTTTTGCGCCTACGACCACGTCAGCGTCTCACGTCGGGGACGCGCGCAAGGACCTATAGACGACACCCTGGAAGAACTCGGGTTGGCGCGCCACGTCACGCTGATCACGCCCACCTTCCACGCCGCGATCTTCGCCCTGGCCGATTCCGACCTGGTGCTGCCGTCGATGCCCCAGAACCTGATGCCCGGCGTCGAGCGCCTGGGCCTGAAGCTGCGCGCCTTCGAAGTGCCGGTGTCCATGCGCCCGGTCACGGTGGTGCAGGCCTGGCCGCCTCGGCTGGACAGCGACCCGGCACACCGCTGGCTAAGGCAGACGATCAAGCAGGTCTGCGGTACGCCTGCGGAAGCTTCCCCGACCCTGTAAAAATAGGGCTCCAGGCCTTTTCCTCTCCTGTATACTGCCCCACAATTGTTCAACAATCCTGGCGTTGGATCCAGGAGCGTTTCCAGGAGGCAGGCCATGTCGAATTACCCCGCGGCGTACCAGGTGAGCAAGGGTTCGGTATTGAATGTGGACCGGGATTTCTACCGGACGCTCATCGCCGACCCGGCGCAGCGCAAGCTGCTTGAAACGCACGTCGTTCCCATCCGCAGCGGCTTCGCCTGGAAGGTTCCGGCCGGCCACGTTTTCCGTATCGTCACGCTGGAAGGCCCGCAAGTGGCGGACTTCAATATGTGGAACCTGCACAATCCGCGCGAACGCATGTGGGCCTCCCGCACCCGCCAGCTGCAACAGGCGCATGTGAGCACCCACGACCGCATCTGGTCCACGCTGCCGTACCTGCGCCCCATGGTCACGATCACCGATGACACGCTGGCCGGCTACGGCACGGACAGCGACGGCGGACGGGTGCACGATCTACTGGGCACGCGCTGCGATCCCTACGTCAACAAGCTGCTCAGCGGCGAGGACTTCCACTTCCATTGCCATTCCAACCTGACCCGCGCCGTGGCGCCGCACGGCCTGACGGAATTCGATGTCCACGATGTTCTCAACGTGTTCCAGGTCACAGGGCTGAACGACGACGACAAGTACTTCATGAAGGCATGTCCAGCCAAGCCGGGCGACTATCTGGAGTTCTTCGCCGAAATGGACCTGCTCTGCGCCTTGTCCACCTGCCCCGGCGGCGACCTGTCCGTGCCGATGTGGGGCCCCGATGCGCGCGATCCCATCGACGTGTGCCGCCCCCTGGGCGTGGAGGTCTATGCGCTGGATCCGGCCCTGCTGCAAGGCTGGACACCGCCCGAGGTTTCACCGTATAAGGGCGTCCACGGACTGCACCCTGAAAAGGTCGAGTGGAAATAACAACAACAGGCGCCCGGCCACGCCGCGGCGCCTTGCCAGGAGCCCATGCCATCATGCCCGCCGAACGCGACAGCGGAATCTCGATCGCCGAACGCATCAGCCATCAGCTGCGCGACGACATCATGGAAGGCAAGCTGCCCCCCGGCACGCAACTGGTCGAAGTCGATCTGGCCGCTGACTATGGCGCATCGCGCAACACGATTCGCGAAGTCCTGCATCAGCTGGGCCGTGAAGGGCTGGCCACGTTCATCCGCCACAAGGGAGTCGTGGTCCGCCGCATGGAACGCAAGGATCTGCGCGAGATCTACGCGGCGCGCCGTGCCCTGGAGCTGCAGGCCATCGCCGGCAGCCTGCCGTTGCAGCCCGCCTTGCTGGACAAGATGCTCGCGGCCATCGACGCGGCGGAGCGCGCGCTGTCCAAGAAGAAATGGCGCAATGTCGGCACGCTGAGCCTGCAAGTGCACCAGCATATCGTCGCGCAGCTGGGCAGCCGCCTGCTGGACGAGTTCTTTCTTACGCTCTGTGCGCAGCTGCGCCTGGTGTTCGCGTCCGAGGTCGACGAAAGCCTGATCCAGACACCCGATTGGATCGAGCGCGAGCGCCGCATCCACGGCCTGCTGGTGCAGGGCCGGCGCGACCTGGCCGCACAAGCCCTCACAGACTATCTCGACGATTCCGAACGCACGCTGATGGCCGTGCTGACCCGCCTTAAGCAGCAGGCCAAATAGGGCTGCTGGGCGCGCCGTCTATGCGCGCGCCTGCGCTTCAGGTTCGGCATAGCTGCCGTCCGCACGGTGTGTCTCCTGCCCGCTCAAAGGCGGATTGAAGACGCAGACCAGGCGCAGGTCTCCCTTCACGGCCCGCAGTACATGCTGGTCGTTCTTGTCCAGCGCGTAGAGGGTGCCGGGCCGTATGGCGTGCGTCGCGCCCGTGGCGACGTCCAACACCTCGCCTTCGCCTTCCATGCAGTAGTTCGCCTCGTAGTGATGCTTGTAATGCAGGTGCAGCTCGGCGCCTTCGAAAACTCGGGTTTCGTGCACCGAATACCCGATGCCGTCACGCTTGATGATGATGCGCTTGCTCTCCCAGCCCGGTCCCCGGGCGTGGCGTTCAGTGTCGGTCAGGTCGTCGCTGTGGATAACTATCATGGATGAGATCCGCGAATGGGTGGAAAAAATCAATGCTGGCGGCGCGAGGCCGATCCGAGCGCATCTTCGATCTGCGCGGCGGCCAGCAGCAAGGCTCGGTCACCGCCGCGCAAGCCGGTCGCCATCAGCCCCACCGCTTGTTTCGCGGCCCGATGGCCCGGTATGGAAATGCTGGGCAGGTCCAGGCGATTGGCGAATTCCGTCAGGCTGAATGCCCGGCCGTTCTCGCGCAGATAGCTGTCGTCGTCGTCCAGCTGCGCGACCGGCGGAGGCAGCATGGGCACTGTCGGCGTCAGTACCGCATCCGCGCCCGCGATGGCGCGGTCGTACTCCCGCCGCAAGTCGGCCAGCCGGCGTTGTGCCGCGATATAGGCATGCGCCGGCACCTGCGCTCCCAATAGCATGCGCGGCCCCACGCGGGGATCGTAGCGGGCTGCGTCCGCCGCCAAGCAGGACGCATGCAGGGCATACGCGTCAGCCGCGATGATGCCGCCGTCACGCGCTACCTTGCCGGCCAGCGCCAGGCAAGGCATGGATTCGCGGCGCAGCGCGGCGCCCGCATCCATCAGGCATTCCAGCCATGCGGCGAAGGCGCGCCTGACTTCGGGTTCCAACAGATCCTCCACGTGGTCCGGCACCACGAACACCTTGCTCGCCAGCGGCGTCGCGCCTTGAACGCCCGGCGCCGGCATGGCCGCATCCCAGGGCGCCAGCACCTTATCCACAAGCAGGCACTGCGCGGCGTCCGCGGCGATGATGCCGGGCACATCGAAGGTGGGCGACAGATACATCATGCCCGCGTCCTCATAGCGGCCGCGAGACGGCTTGAATCCGGCGACGCCGCAGAACGCGGCCGGAATCCTGGCCGATCCGCTCGTATCCGAGGCCAGAGCCAGGCTCACCATGCCCTGTGCCACCGCCACCGCGCCGCCGCTGCTGGAGCCGCCCGCGACACGAGGCACGTCGGCCATCAGCGGCGATAGCGGCGTGCCGAAGCGTGCATTCAGCCCCAGCGCGCCGTAGGCAAACTCGGTCATATTGTTCTGCGCCAGCAGCACTGCGCCGGCGCGCCGCAGCGCTTGGACCAACGCAGCGTCCCGCCTGGCGGCGGGCGCGTCGGCCAGCACCTGCGAACCCGCGTGCGTCGTCCAGCCGCGCACGTCGAAGCAAGCCTTCACGCCCAATACCATGCCGGCCAGCGGCTCGTCATCCGGCGCTATTGCGCGCAAGGCATCCCGCGCCCGTGCCTCGGCCAGCGCGTCCTCGTCGCGGCGCGCCACCAGAGCGAGAGCCGCGCTAACAGGGTCCGCCGACGCCCGCTCCAGGCAGGTCGACACCGCGCGCAGGGATATGTCGCAACGCTCAGGAGACATGGACATGGCTCAGGAAATCCTTGACGCGCGGGTCCTCGCTGGCCAGCACATCGGCCGGCGGCGCATCCAGCAGGACGCGGCCGGTCTCCATGAACACCACGCGATCAGACACCTTGAATGCGAACCCCATCTCGTGTGTCACGATCAACATCGTCATGCCTTCGCGCGCCAGCGTTTCCACGACTTTGAGCACTTCGGCCACCAGTTCCGGATCCAGCGCCGACGTCGGCTCGTCGAACAGCATGATGGAAGGGCGCATGGCCAGCGCGCGGGCGATCGCCACGCGTTGCTGCTGACCGCCGGACAGTTGATGCGGATACTTGTGCGCGTGATCCAGCATGCCCACTTTGTTGAGCAGGACCAGGGCTTCGCGGCGCAATACGCCGGCGCTGCCGCGACCGTGGTACTCCGGGGCCAGCATCACGTTTTGCAGCACGGTCTTGTGCGGAAACAGGTTGAAGCTCTGGAACACCATGCCGATATCAAGGATGCGGTCGCCAGGTCCCGCCTGCGCGCCGGTCCCCGGCGATCCCAGGAAGGGTTTGCCATGCAACAGCACCTCGCCGCCGTCCAGCGTCTCCAGGCCGTTCAACGTGCGTATCAATGAGGTCTTGCCCGAACCGGACGGACCGATGATGCTGATGACTTCCCCGGCCTTGACCGTCAGGTCTATGCCCTTGAGCACTTCATGGTCGCCGAAGCGCTTGCGGGCCTGCCGCACTTCCAGCGCGGGCGCGTCGCCGGCGGCGGTCAGCGCCGGTCCGGACTGTCCTTCCTGGATCTCGCGCCGCGCCGATTCGTCCAGGGCCAGGGGCTTGGGCGCGCGCCGCAGGATGTTCATATGCGACTCCAGCCAGCCCAGCAGCTTGTCGAACAGTGTGACGATCAGCACGTAGTACAGCGCTACCGCCAACATGGTCTCGAACACCAGGAAGTTCTGCGTGTACAGGCGTTGTCCGACCAGCAGGATCTCGGCCAGCGAGATCACCGACACCAGCGAGGTCAGCTTGGCGATCGTGATGAACTCGTTGCTCAGGGCGGGCAGCGCGATCCGCAATGCCTGCGGAATCACGATCATGCGTTGGATGCCGGCATAGCGTATGCCCAGCGCCCGTCCGGCCTCGATCTGACCGCGCGGCACGCCCAGGATGCCGCCGCGATGGATCTCGGCGATAAAGGCCGTTTCGCTTACGACCAGGGCGGTCAGGCCGGCGTAGAACGGGTCCGACAACAGCGCGCCCGCCGCGGGGAACACCTGCGGCAGGTTGTAGATGAACACCAGCAGCACCAACAGAGGCAAGCTGCGGAAGAACCAGATGTACAGACCCGCCAGGCGGCTGACGAAGGGGTTCTTCGCCTGCTTGCCCAGCGCCAGCAGGAAACCCGCCGCCACGCCTATCACCCACGTTGCCGTGCTTAGCTTCACCACCACCCAACACGCTTTCCAGAAGTCGGTGTCCCAAAGCAGGCTGACGGCGTAATCCCAATCGAAATGCATGGTTGCGGCTTCCCTCGCGGCCTTATCGCGCCGGGCCTGCCAGAGCGGCCTGGACTTCGGCGGCGGACGGCTCCTCCAACCCGTAGCGGGCCAGCAGCGCCTGGTACTCGCCGCTATCGCGGGCCCGCTGCAGCGCACCGTTCAGCGCGCTCTGCAGTTCTTTCGATTCCTTGTTGATCCCCAGCCCGATCACGATCGGATAGAGCAGAGAGGTGGAGGTCACTTTCAAGCTGTCCTTGGACTGCGCCAGCATGCCGTGCACCACCGCCGCATCCTCGATCATCGCGTCCGCCGCCTGCGAGCGCAGCGCCATCATCGCCTCGGGAGAGGTCGGAAACTCCAGCACCTTGATCTCGCCCTGGCCCTTGGGCTGGCAAGTCTCGCGCGAGACCTTCTGCAGCTTGGGCGTCCATGATGCCCCCTTGATCGACGCCACCCGCTTGCCGCACAGCGCCTCCGGCCCCGTGGGTGCGTACTGGCTGGAAGCCAGCACCAGCAGCGAAGCACCCGTCTTCAGGTACGGGATGAAATCGATCAGCTTGGTGCGCTCGGGCGTGACATAAAGGGCCGACGCGACGGTATCGAAGCGGCGCGCCCGCATGCCCAGGATCAGGTCGGGAAAGCGCGTGTCGACGAACACCGGCGCGAGCGACAGCTTGGAGGCCAGCAGCCGGGAAAAATCCGCGTCGAATCCGGCGGGCTTGCCACCATCCATGTAGGCATAGGGCGGGTAGGTGAGGTCGGACCCGACCGTGAGGCTGTCCGCCTTGATGGTGGCGGCGCCAAACGCCATGGGAGCTGCCGTGCACAACATGAACGCGCCCAGTGCGTGAGCGACGCCGAGACGCGACGCCACCAGAATCTGAGTGAACATGCTTTCCCCTATGGAACGCCCTGAAAGCCGCGGCCAGATTGGGTCTGCCCTATACCCCGAGGTATTTTCGCGCCAGGATTGTTGAACAATTTTTGCGATTTTCCGGCAACGAGGAGATAGCGGATATGGGTATTTTCCCTAGCGCTTTCGCCGGATGCGGTGAACTTCGCGCTGTCAGCCATCGGGTTCGGATCTGGCCATATGCACGGCCTGCGGACCGCCATGCCATCCAAAGAGAGGACAGACGCCACCAGGCCGTTCACCTATAGTTCTTCGCACTCCACCGCCAAGAAAGGCTGCATCTGCTATCCGGACACCCTGCGCCGGACTACATCCGGAGAGCTTGCCCATGCACCATCCTGAACCTGCATATGTCTGCAGGAAAGCGGATCCGAGGGTCTGGCGCCGGCCGCGCTGGCTCCTGATCCTGATTGGCATGCTGGCGGCCGCCAGCGCTTTCGGACAGGATGTCATCTGGATCGGCCAGCCCTCAGCCCGCGACTATTTGGCCCTGAATGTCCAGCGTGCCGTCGAAGGCTACGCCGAACTGCGCCAGCAGATGGCGCAGTTCGAGGCGCGGGTCGGGGAAGCGCGGCGCGCATACTTCGCCGCCGCTCCCGCGGATCGCGCCGCGGCCGGCGACAAGTTCGGCGAGTTGCTGTTCCAGAAGGACCTGATGATTGCGTGGCCGCGCATCAGTGCCGGCGGGGACCAGGCCCAGCGCTTGGCCAGTCTCATGGCGCTCGGAAACAATGGCCGCCCGCTCGACGGCGGCATTCCGCCCAGCGCCAGACAGGCCTTCAACAGCTGGACTTCCGCCGTGGGCTTCAGCGTCGGGGCCGGGCTAGGAATGACCCCGGATCCGATCAAGGCCGCTGCCGCCCTGGCCAGCAGCGGCAGCCTGAAAGAGTACGAAACCTACCGGCGCCTGCGGGATCAGGCTGAGTACGACGACTGGGAAGCTCAGCGCAGCGGCGCGGCCCGCAAACTGATCGAGCCCGGCAGCGTGATACCCGCGCGCCTGTTTTTTGGCGAAACGCCGATGATGCGGGGATTCGATCATCGGGTGGGCAAGCCTGAAAATCATATCCTGCGCTGCATGTACGCGGGCCGCAAGGAAGAGACTTCACTTTTCTATTTCTGGCAGGGCCGGCCGCCGCAGGACATTGCCATCCTGCTTGCGATGAATCCCGGCGGCCTTGCCCGGCTGAAAGACCATGCGGTCGATCAGTGTCCCCCGGACGACAAGCAGGCGCGCGCCATCGAGGCCTCGCCAATCAAGGCGGTCATCACGCCCGAAATGGCTCGCGACGCCCGCGCACAAAGAAATTCGATTCCCCTGGATCCCATCGAAGCGCAGGCGATTCAAGACAGAAACGCCGCGGCACGCCAGAAATTGGATGCACGCAAGGCCCGCGAGGACGAGCGCAACGCGAAGCTTCAAGCCTGCCGCGAGGCGCTGCAGACGGAAGTGCTGGCCGCGCGCCAGGACCGCGACCGGGTCGCGACCGACGCGGCCCGCGCCAAGTACCGGGATTGTTCGCGCAACGCCGGCAAGTAGCCCTATGGCTGCGGCATGCCCCCGGTGTGCCAGTTACGCAGACCTTGGTCCGCCCGACAAGATAGGCTATGTTGCCTGCCCCCAGGACGTCGCCCCGCCAAACTTGGTCTCCCTGAGATCCAACCACGCCACCAGCAGCAACCCGCCCGCCAACCCCAAGTGCTCGAAGAACGAGTTGGCCGCCATGAAGCGTTCCTGTCCCAGCGGCATCTCCCAGAAGCGCAACGCGATCCCGGTCGCCACCAGCGTGAAGGCTGCCAGCGCCAGCGCGCCCAGCCATCGCAGCCGGCCCGTCAGGATCATGAGGGAAGCGACCAGTTCCAGCGCAATCACCAGCGCCGCGAACAAGGGCTCGGGCGACAGCCCGAAATGCGCCATCTCGCGCACCGCACCGGGAAAGTCGAACAGCTTCACCAGCCCGCCCTGCAGGTAGGCGGCACACAGGCCCAGATAGGCCAGGAACCGGACCATCGACGCACCGAACAGCGGGCGGGCCATATCGGCCAGCCGCCGTTCCCATTGAAAGAGCGTACTCATGGCGGGTCCCCTCAAACGGCCCAGCAAGAGCAGCCCAACGCGCCGAAGAAGCCCTGCAGGTCCGAACTGGGCGCATTCGATGCCCACGCGCGGGCATGGTCATGCCCATGCAGGCCGCAAGAGCTGGCGCACGCGCAGGCCGCCATGTTGCGATAGCCCAGCGAGTTGCGGCCGGCGCCCTGCGGATCGCCCCAGGCGCCGTAGCCGCCGAACAGCCGGGTAGGCGACCAGTCGGGCATGGCGGGCGGCAGCGGATTGTCGTCCAGCGGACCGAATTCGCCCGCGCCGTAGACCACGCGGCCGCCCACCACGGTCAGGTCCGAGGTCAGGAAGGAGATCTCGTCCTCCGTGCAGCTGAAATAGTCCTTGTCCGGCACGATGAAGTCGGCCAGCTGGCCGGGCTCGATGCGGCCGCGCTTGCCTTCCTCGTTGGAGAACCAGGCCACGTTCTCGGTCCACATGCGCAACGCGGTCTCGCGGTCCAGGCAGTTGCGCGCAGGGTAGAGGCGGGTGCCGCCCACGGTCTTGCCCGTGACCATCCAGGACAAGGACACCCAGGGGTTGTAGGACGCGACGCGGGTGGCATCTGTGCCGGCCGAGACCTTCACGCCGCGCTGCAGGATCTTGGCGACGGGCGGCGTGGCTTCGGCGGCCTTCGCGCCGTAGCGTTCGATGAAGTACTCGCCCTGGTAGGCCATGCGGTGCTGCACGGCGATGCCCCCGCCCAGCGCGGCGATACGGTCGATCGATTTGTCGGAGATGGTTTCGGCGTGGTCGAAGAACCAGTTCAGCCCGGTCAGCGGCGTGTCGCGATGCACTTTCTCGAACACGTCCAGGGCGCGCGAGATGGTCTCGTCGTAGGTGGCGTGCAAGCGCCAGGGCCACTGGTTCTGCACCAGCACGCGCACGACCTCTTCCAGCTCGCCTTCCATCTCCGGCGGCATGTCCGGACGCTCGACGCGGAAGTCCTCGAAGTCGGCCGCCGAGAACACCAGCATTTCGCCCGCGCCGTTGTGGCGGAAGTAGTCCGTGCCTTGCTTGTACTTCACGCTGGAGGTCCAGTTGAGGAAGTCTTCCTTTTCCTGCTTGGGTTTTTGCGTGAAGAGGTTGTAGGCCAGCCGCACCGTCATCTGGTTTTCATCGGCCAGTTTCTGGATGACGGCGTAGTCGTCCGGATAATTCTGGAAGCCGCCGCCTGCATCGATCACGCCTGTCACGCCCAAGCGGTTCAGTTCACGCATGAAGTGGCGCGTGGAATTGACCTGATAGTCGAAGGGCAGCTTGGGCCCCTTGGCCAGCGTGGCATACAGGATGGTCGCATTGGGCTTGGCCAGCAGCAGCCCCGTGGGGTTGCCCTGGGCATCGCGCATGATCTCGCCGCCAGGCGGGTTGGGCGTGGTCTTGGTGTAGCCCACCGCACGCAGCGCAGCGCCGTTGAGCAATGCGCGGTCATACAGGTGCAGGATGAACACCGGCGTATCGGGCGCGATGGCGTTGATCTCGTCGATCGTGGGCAATCGCTTCTCGGCGAACTGGTGCTCGGTAAAGCCGCCCACCACCCGCACCCATTGCGGCGCGGGCGTGATGGCGACCTGGCGTTTCAGCATGGCCATGGCGTCGGCCAGCGTACGCACGCCGTCCCAGCGCAGCTCCATGTTGTAGTTGAGGCCGCCACGCACCACGTGGGTATGGTTGTCGTACAGACCAGGCAAGGCTGCGCGGCGCTTCAGATCGACGACGCGGGTGCCTGCCCCCGCCAGCGGCATGATTTCGGCATCGGTCCCGACGGCCACGAACCGGCCGTTCTTGATCGCGACGGCGCTGGCCTGCGGTTTGCTGCGATCCAGCGTGGTGATGCGGCCATTGTGAAAAATGACATCCGGCGTAGCGTTGGACATATTGGGTTCTCCTTTCGAACTGGCGATGGCGTGGCGTCCCAACATCCCGTTGAGCGCCAGGGCGGAAGCAACACCGATGAGATCGCGGCGTGTAGGCATGCAATATCTCCTTTGATGCGGGAATCGGCTCAGCCGTGTTCCTTGTCCTGAGCCTGATGGCGGCCGGGCAATTGGCCGAGCACGTGGCTGACGGCCTTTTCCTTGTCGCAGGCCGCGACGAAGGCGGTTCCACTGAGCAGTTGCCGGCCCACTGGAACGATCTGCTCGCCAACCAATATGCCGAGCAAGCCGATCAGGGCTACAAGGGGCGGGGCGGGCGAGCGGACCTGCAGCAGGCTGTAAACCACGCCGACCAGCAGCCCGGCGCCCAGGGAAAGCAGATAGATCTTCATGTGCGTCCTCATTGTGTCGATGGATAGGAAAAGGATGCCGCTCAGGCGTGCGTGTCGGCCAGGAGGATTTCCGCGTCGTCCAGGGCCGTCAGGCGCAGCTCCGTTTCGTCGCGGATGGCGGCGCCGTCGCCCAGCCCGATCTCCACGCCGTTGACCTTCAATCTGCCCTTGGAGGCAACCAGGTAGCCGCGCCGCGCGCCGCGCGCAAAGCGATAGGTGGCGTCCTCGCCCGCCTTCAGCGCCAGCGCAAGCACCCGCGCATCGCTGCGGATGGGCAGCGCGTCTTCGTCGCCGTCCATGCCGCTGGCCAGCGTGATGAACCGGCCCTTGCAGGCTTCGCGCGTAAAGGACTTCCTGCCCCAACTCGGCGGCGCGCCGCGGCGATCCGGCTCGATCCAGATCTCGAACACCTGCGCGGGTCCGCCTTCCATGTTGAATTCGGCGTGCGTCATTCCGCTGCCCGCGCTCATGACCTGCACCTCGCCGACGCCCGTGCGTCCGCGGTTGCCCAGATCATCTTCATGAGTGAGCGCGCCTTGCCGCACGCAGGTGATGATTTCCACGTCCGCATGCAGCAAAGGCGGAAAGCCCGAGCCCGGCGCGATGGTTTCGTCGTTCCAGGCGCGCAGCGCACCCCAGTTCATGCGCTCCGGATCCTGGTAAGCGGCGAAAGAAAAATGGTGCTTCACGTCAAGCCAGCCGCGACGGGCATGCCCCAGGCTTGCAAGAGGACGGCGCTCAACCATGGCGCGCCTCCGCGTTCCGGTTGCCGGCCTGCGCGACAGCAGGCGTCGTATGGTTCATGAGCTGGCTCCCGCTGCTGCCCGTCAGTGCTTCAAGGCCAGGAAGTGATGCACCTCGGGCTTGTCCGGCCCCATATGGAAGCGCAGCGCCTCGGCTTGCAGATCGGCGTCGGCGTGCGACACCCGATGATGCTGACGCAAATGCTCGGCCCAGGATTCGACGAAGAACCACTCGACCACCCGCTGCGGATCGCCGGTATGCTCGACCACGCCCCAGGCATAGGCCCCGTCGCGCAAGCGCTCTTGCGACAGGCGCTTCATCGCGTCGAGAAAGGCGGGCCGGTCTTCCTGGCGGATGCGGTATTCGACCTGCACCAGCACCGGGCCGCGATCATTGGCGACCGGCTCGGCGAGCAGCGGCTCCGGCCAGTGATTCGACGCCTGCAGATCCGCTTCGCCGATCGGCAGGCGCACGCGATGGAACAGCAGCGCCACCACCACCAGGCCAGCGGCGCTGACCGCCAACGCATAGGGCACGCCGATTTCCCGCGCCACCAAACCCCAGCCCAGGCTGCCGGCGGCCATCGCGCCGTTGAAGACCATCAGATAGACGGCCAGCCCGCGGCCGCGCACCCAGTTGGGCAGGATGGCCTGGGCCACGCCGTTGAACGTGGTAAGCGCGGTAATCCAGCCCATGCCCAGCACCACCAGCAGCAGCACGGCCACCCATTGGGGCGGCGCAGACACCAGCCCCGCCATGACCGCCGCGCTGGCCACGGAAGCCAACAACACCAGCCCGTCCGTATTCAGGCGGGCGCTGAGCTTGGGCATGACCAGGGCGCCGATGATCGCGCCCGCGCCCACCGCACCCAGCAGCACGCCGTAGAAGCCGGCAGTACCTCCAAGCATCTGTCGCGCCACCAGGGGCAGCAGCGCCCAGACCGCGCTGGCGAACAGGAAAAAGACGGCGGCGCGCAGCAGTACGCGATGCAGCTCCTTGCTGGCCCGCGTATAGCGCAGGCCCGCGCGGAACGCGCCGAAAAAGTTCTCCGACAGCCCGCTGTCGACGGCTACCGGACGTTTCCACCACAGCAAGGCGGCGATGACGAACACGTAGCTCAGCACGTCCAGCCCATACGTGACCGCCGCGCCGAAGCTGGCCAGGATCAACCCGCCCGCCGCCGGACCGATGGCGCGCGCGATGTTGATGCCCAGCGAGTTCAGCGCGACAGCACCCTTGAGTTCCTCGCGGGGAACCAGTTCAGGCACGATGGATTGCCAGGTGGGCCCCATCAATGCCGCGCCGATACCGCCGACAAAGGTCAGCGCGATCAGGTAATCGACGGTCAGCGCGCCGAAGTGCGACAGCAGCAGCAACGTGCCGCTTACCGAGGCCAGCAGCAGCTGCACGAATATCAGGAAGCGGCGGCGATCCAGAATGTCGGAAAGCACGCCGGCCGGAATCGCCAGCAGGAAAATCGGCAAGGTCGCGGCCGTCTGGATCAGCGCCACCGCGGTCGGGCTGGCCGACAGGTCGGTCACCAGCCAGGAGCTGGCCACGTCCCGCATGAAGCTTCCTATATTGCCCAGCACCGTCGCGGCCCACAGGACGGCGAACACGGACTGGCGCAAGGGCGCGAAGGTGCCGCGCGTCGCGTTGCTCTTCTGGTCTGGCATGGGACTCTCCTGGATCGCGCCAGGCAGCATACGGACCCGCAAGTCCCGCCGCCCGCCGTGTTCAAAAGCAGAATGCCGGGCCGGCCAGAATCTGTCTGGTCGACCCGGCTTGCGGTTTACTTGGCGGGGTTGGGGCCGATGCGTTCGCCGTGCTGGACGCGCTCAGCCAGCTTGTGGACGTGGGTGACCGCGTAATCGATGCCCATGCCGTAAGCGCCCGAATGTTCCTTGACGATGGCGGTGACGGCGTCATAGGTTTCCTTGCGGGCCCAGTCGCGCTGCCATTCCAGCAGCACCTGCTGCCAGGTCACCGGCACCACGCCGGCCTGCACCATGCGGTCCATGGCGTACTTGTGCGCGTCCACCGAGGTGCCGCCCGAAGCATCAGCCACCATATAGATTTCGTACTCGCCCTCCAGCATGGCGCACAGCGCGAAAGTGGTGTTGCAAACCTCCGTCCACAAGCCGGCGACGATGACTTTCTTGCGGCCATTGGCGGCCAGCGCATCGCGCACGTTCTGGTCGTCCCAGGAGTTCATGGAGGTGCGCTCCAGGATCTTGTGCTCGGGGAACACGGCCAGCAATTCGGGATAGGTGTTGCCAGAGAAGCTGTCGGTTTCGACGGTGGTGATGGTGGTCGGGATATTGAAGGTGCGCGCGGCCTTGGCCAGGCCCACCACGTTGTTCTTCAAGGTCTGTCGGTCGATGGATTGGACGCCGAACGCCATCTGCGGCTGCTGATCGATGAAGATGATCTGGCTGTTCTGCGGGGTCAGGACTTCAAGGTACTTGTTGGCGGACATGGCAGGGCTCTCTTTCAGGAAAACGATCAAATGGGGCGGGGGGAAAGAATTCGGTGCTGCTGGCAAACCATCCTGGTTCGCGCCGGCTAGTCGGTGACGGAAGCGCTGCTGGAAGCAGGCCGTGCATCTCGTCAGCCGGTATATGCATAGTAGGGAGCGGCCGCGATCCTGAGAACCCGCGGCAAGGAATTCCATCCTTTCCATTTCTTGCATGATGACGATGGCGTGACAGGCTTTTGCTGCGCTGCGTTCACCACCATTCTTGTCCGTGCCATAGGCAGGAGCTATCATCGGCGCGGGCATTTCCCGAGAACACGAGATGAGCAAGCTGCCGGATTTAGAAGGTTGGGCGATCTTCGCCAAGGTCGCCGAGACGGGATCGTTCGCCAAGGCGGCGGCCGAGTTTTCCCTGTCTCAAGCCACGGTTTCCAAGAGCATCAGCCGTCTGGAAGCCAGGATGAAAACGACCCTGTTCCACCGCACCTCGCGCAGCATGACCCTGACCGAATCGGGCTACGCAGCGCTGGAACGCGCCGCCCGCATCCTCGAGGAAGGCGAGGCGGTCGAATCCGAGGTCACCGAAAAATCAAGCAGCCTGCGCGGCAAGATCAGGCTGTCGGCTCCCATGTCCTTCGGCGTCACCCATCTGGCGCCGATGCTGCCTCCGTTCATGCAAGCCAATCCCGATGTCGCCCTGGAAATCGAATTCAGCGACAAGCAGGCGGACCTGGTGTCGGAACGCTTCGACCTGGCGCTGCGGATCTCCAACCTGGTGGACTCGACGCTGCTGGCACGGCGATTGTGCTCCGTGCGCATTCTGTTGGTGGGTGCGCCCAGTTACTTTAAACGCGCAGGCCGTCCCAAACATCCCAAGGACCTGGCGCACCACACCGCGCTGCAATACATGTATGCGCGCAACGGCTCGAGTTGGCGTTTCCGCCATGAAAAGCATGGTGATTTCTCGCAGTCCTTGCCCGTGCACCTGAACGTGAACAACGCCGAAGCCCTGACGCCGGCGCTGCAAGCGGGCATGGGGCTGGCGCTGCAGCCGGAGTTCCTGGCATGGAAGGATCTGCAATCGGGCGCGTTGGAGACCGTGATGGACGACTGGCAGGTTGATCCCATCGCGCTGCATATCGTCACGCCGCCGGGGCGCCGCCGGCCGGCCCGGGTACAGGCTTTCATCGAGTATCTGGCCGAGCGGTTGACGGCGGAGCCTTGGGCCAATGATGTGCATGTGTAGCTGGCCCGCGGCTCCCGGCCTGCGCCAGGGTGGCGGCGCCAGTCGGAACCGGCGCGCGCCATCATTGAATGATTAGGCGAAACTTCGAACGAGTATCGCATCGACCTCGATGTCGAACGCGCTGAAACCGGACTGGATCAAGGTCCTGGCAGGCGGCGGTTCCCCAACATAGGTCGCGTAGATCGCGTCGAATTCCTGCGCATGGGCCAGGTCCCTCAAGAACACACCCACCTTGACTGCGTCGCGCAGGCTAGCCCCTGCCGCATTCGCGGCAGCCTCGAGATTGTCGAGCGCCATTCTTGCCTGGGCGGCAAAGGGCTTGTCTCCATGTCTGACGTTGTCGCGATCGCGCGGTGTCTGGCCCGAGAGAAACAGGAGTTGGCCAGCCTGCATGGCCACGCTGTAGGTGCCGGCCGGCGGCGGCGTCGATTCGCTGGAATACGCTTTTCTGATCATTTTTTCGGGGTGGCTTGGGTTAAGCGAGACGATGTTCTTCAAGGACGGTCGCGATGCGTTTGACGGCGTCGACCGCCGCCTCGTGGTTCTGCGAGAAATTGAGGCGGATGCTGTCGCCGGCGTGCGGGCTGAATTCAGTCCCCGGCGTGACCGTGACGTTAGCCCGCGACCGCAGCGTCCGGATGAAGGTCTGCAAAGTCATGTGTAGCTTGGGCAGCTGCGGAAACAGGTAGCTGCCCGCTTGCGGTGTGCGGACCGCCACACCCTCGATGCCGCGAAACAGCGACAGCAGGTCGTCGCGGATCTGCTGGTGCCTTCCGATGCGGTCGGCCAGCCATCCGGCGGGTTCGGAGAACCAGGTCTGCAACACAGCCTGGCAGTAACCCGGCGCGCGCAACGAGACGATGGCCTGGAGTTTCTCCATGCGCTGAATGATGCGGGCATTGCCAAATGCCACCCCCAATCGATAGCCGCTCAACGATTCCGTTTTTGACGGTCCCATGATGGTGACGACGTTGTCGTCCGCCTGCGGGACGCCTCGCAAATGGACATATGGCTGCCCCGCATACAGCAGACGGGAGTAGAGTTGGTCGACAATGACCGTTGCGCCGAACCTCTCGGCCAGCGCAGCGATCTGCCCGATTTCGTTGCGGGAATACACAGCCCCTGTGGGGTTGTTCGGGTTCGAGAAGAGAAAGACCTTGGCGCCCGCCTTGAATGCCGATTCCAATTGCTGCAAATCCAGGCCGGCATGCGCCGTGTTGTTCAGATAGTCGAGTTGCACAGGGATCATCTCCGCCCCCATGAATTCGACCAGCTTGCGATTGGCGAAGTAGTCGGGCTGCACGATCGCGACTTTTTCGCCGGCAGTCACGGTGCTTGCGACAGCGAGAAACAGTGCGCTCTGGGTACCGGGCGTGATGATGAGTTCTTCGGCACCCGAAACGGGATGGCCCGAAAACGCCGCCAGATCGAGCGCGAGCTTCTCGCGGATGGCCGACTGGCCACGGTATTCGGTATAGGCCTGGGAACCGCCGCGATGAACGCCTTGGACGAAAGCGTCAAGCGCCCCCGGCGTGGGTTCAAACGCACCGGCATTGACGTCGCCGTGCGAGAAATCCACGGCCACGCCCGGAAGGCTTGCGCCTTCATGCAGCAGACGTTCGCCGCCGTGGCTTTCCCGCACTTCCTGGCCCGGCGCGTTATCAATGCCCAGCTTCAGGAACTTTTCTTCAATCGCATTCATGGCGTTCTCGTCGTGTTAACAAAATGGGTGACTTGTGATGGTTCGGCGGCTCTATTCCGATCGATCTCGACCGTGTCATCGTTCTCCTGAAGCAATCGCGCCAGCAACGGCATGTCGATATTGCCGCCGGACAACACGATCAGCATGTCCTTGCCGCCTGACTGCAGCCGTCCGGCCAGTACCGCCGCCAACGCCACGGCTCCGCCCGGCTCAACCACCATGCCCAACTCCGTCAGCGAAAACCGGATGGCGTACGCAATTTCTGCGTCCGTCACGGCCAAGGCTTCATCAAGAAAATGCCGATTGATTTCGAACGGCAGTTGCGCGGGCGTTACCGCTTGCAAGGCATCCGCCAGCGTGGTCGCCGTGGGCGCGTTGACCTCCCGGGTTCCGCTGGCGAGCGAGCGCACGGTGTCGTCGAACCCGCAGGGTTCCACGGCCACCACGCGCAGGTTCGGCAGAAGGGCGTCCAGCACCAGTCCGCAGCCGGCCACCAGTCCGCCGCCGCCGCAAGGCGCGGCAAACGTACCCAGATTTGCCCTGGCCGCGGGCGCAAGCGCATCCAGCGCTTCCAGCGCCACGGTTCCTTGCGCCGCCAGCACGTCGGGGTGATCGCCAGGAGGGATCAGCGTGCCGCCTGACTCCAGCAACAACCGCATGCCGATGACTTCCCGGCTTTCGCGCCGCCGGTCGTAATGAACCACGCGTGCGCCGTGGGCCAGTGCTCGAGCGACCTTGTTGCGAGGTGCGTCGGCCGGCATGACGATCGTTGCCGGAATGCCGAGACAGCGTGCCGCCCAGGCCACGGCCTGGCCATGATTGCCGGTGGAATAGGCAACGACGCCCCGTTGCCGTTCAGACTCGCTCAAGCCCAACAGGGCGTTGAACGCGCCGCGCGCCTTGAAGGATCCCGTCACCTGGAGGTTCTCGGCCTTGATCCAGACTGGCGCGCCCACGATGCAATCGAGGGCTGCCGATCGCATGAGCGGCGTCGTGACCACATGAGGCCGGATGCGTTCGAGCGCTGCGCTGACATCGTCAAAAACGGGCACGCGCATCTTGCCGAGTGATTCGTGTGCGATGAACGCGCCAGGTCTGGTCTTCGGTCTGTTTCGTGTCATGGGGATTTTCGGATTCGATAGCTTCAATGGGAGACCAGCCCCGACAGAAAGTCCTGCGCGCGCGCGGAACGGGGCGATGCGAAGAACATGTCCGTCGGCGTGTTCTCCACGACTTTCCCGGCATCCATGAAGATGACGTTGTCCGCGGCGCGCCTGGCAAAGCCCATCTCATGCGTGACAACGGCCATCGTCATACCGTCCTGGGCAAGCTCCAGCATCACGGAAAGCACCTCGCCTATCATCTCTGGATCCAGCGCCGACGTGGGCTCATCGAAGAGCATGACGATGGGGTCCATTGCCAGCGCCCGCGCAATCGCGATGCGCTGCTGCTGGCCGCCGGAAAGCTGGGCCGGATACGCGTCGATCTTTCCAGGCAGCCCGACACGGCCCAACAATTCCCGGGCCTTGTGGTGCGCAGCCTCCCGCGTTCGCCCCAGCACCTTCATGGGGGCAAGACAGAGGTTGTCGAGCACGGTCAGGTGCGGATAGAGCTCGAAATGCTGAAACACCATGCCGACACGGCTGCGCAGATCGCTCAGATTGGAGGCAGCGGCGCCCACATCGACGCCGTCGACCCGCACGCTGCCGCGTTGGAACGACTCCAGACCGTTGAAGCACTTGATCAGCGTGCTTTTGCCGGAGCCCGAGGGTCCGCAGATCACGGCCACCTCGCCGCGGCGGATCGCCATGTCGCAACCATTGAGCACGGGGGTCGCGCCATAGGATTTGTGCAGTCCGGATACTTCGATCATGGGCGCTTCTTCTCGCTGTTCTGATGTCATACGGCGCTCCTGCGCTTGGCAGCCAGGTGTGCCGCCAGTGAAAGGGATGCGCAGAGCACGAAGTAGACGAGCGCTGCGAACAGGTACATCTCGATCAATCGGTTGTCCCGGTTGGCCACGATGCTGGTGGACGTCATGAAGTCTCGCAACGAGATGACGTAGACGAGCGAGGTGTCCTGGAACAGCACGATCGCTTGCGTGATGAGCACGGGCATCATGTTGCGCAGCGCCTGTGGCAGCACCACGAAGCGCAATGCCTGCGCACGGCTCAGGCCCGACGCCGCAGCAGCCTGCCATTGCCCCGAACGCACGCTCTGCAGGCCCGCGCGGATTATTTCCGAGTAGTAAGCTGCCTCGAACAGCGTGAAGGCAATCAACGCCGAGGGTAGCGCTCCCACGGGCTTGCCGACGATCAGCGGCACCAGGAAATAGAACCAGAAGATGACGAGGATCAATGGCACGGCGCGGAAGCCGTTCACATACACGGCAGCGGCTCCCGCGAGCAGCGCATGCCTGGAGAGGCGCGCAAGCGCCAGCAGCAGGCCAAGCACGAGGCCGCCGGCCATCGCCACCAGGGTCAGCAGCAGACTCAGCCCCAGCCCCTCCAGCAGGAACGGCCACGCCTTCACGATGACCGAGACGTCGAATACGCCATTCATATCCGTCCTCCTTGGGTGCCTGGGATCAGCAGCTTCTTTTCCAGGCTGCGCATGCCTGCGGTGACGCATAGGGCGATGGAGAGGTACACCAGGGTGGCGGCGGTAAATGCTTCAAAGCCGCTGAAGGTATAGCTCTCGATCTGGCGGCTCTGCGCCGTCATCTCGAATACGCCTATGGTCAGCGCCAAGGCGGAGTTCTTGAAGACCGTAAGAAACTCCGAGGTCATCGGCGGCAGGACCAGCCGCAGCGCCTGGGGCAGCAGGATGTAGCGATAGGCCTGCGCCAGCGTCATGCCGCTGGCGTAGGCCGCGAGCCGTTGTCCGCGCGACAATGCGGCGATGCCGGAGCGGACCTGTACCGCCACGCGCGCGGCGGTGAACAAGCCCAGGGCGGCAATCGCCGTCCAGATCTCCGGCATCGGCAGATCACGCTTCAGCCATCGACCGACCTCTCCCGGCAGCAGTTCCGGCACCACGAAGAACCAGATGAACAACTGAACCAGGAGCGGCACGTTCCTGAATACCGAAACGTAGACCGTCAACAACCACCGTATGCGGCCGGGCAGCGAGCCCAGCACGCCCAGCGCCAGGCCGATCACGACGGCGATGGCCCAGGCTGCGAGCGAGATCAGCACCGTCGCTTGCAGCCCGGAGATCAGCCAGCCCGCGTAAGGCTCCTCGAAAAGGACATTCCAATTCCATGCGTAGTTCATCATGAGCCCCGAGCGGATCGCGTCATTCCGGGAGTGCGGCCAATTTGAATGCCGCTGCCAGGTCCTTAGACAGCGGAACGCCCATGGGCGCGAACCACTTGTCGTAGGAAGCGTTGAGTTCCCCGGAGCGCACACTGCGCGCGATGGTGGCGTTCACCAGGCTGAGGAACACGGTGCTGTTCTTTTGCAGCATCAGGCCGTACGGATCGAATGACAGGGGCCGGCCGACCACTTCGAAGTCGACGGGCGTCGGCGCGCTCTTGCGCAATCCATAGAGCAGGATGTCGTCAGTGGAGAAAGCGTCGGCCCGGCCCGTCGAGAGCGCCAGAAAACCCTCGGAGTTGTCCCTCACAGGAACGATGCGGACCTGCAGATTCTTCGCTTCGATCAATGCCTTGATCAGCCGTTCGGGAGTGGTGTTGATCGGCAGCGCCACAGCCTTTCCGTTGAGGTCCTCAACCTCCTTGATGTCCGCGCCCTTGCGCACCAGCAGCCGGGTGGTCGAGATGAAGTGCGGGGCGCTGAAGTCAACCTGGGCCTGGCGGCCGAGGGAGTTGACCGTCGAGCCGCATTCGAGGTCGACGGTGCCGTTGGCGACCAACGCGATCCGGTTTTGCGGGTTCACCGCGATGTAGTCGACCTTCAGTGCCGGCATCTGCAATCGCTGCCGGACCGCGTCCACCACCTTCATGCACAGGTCCATGGCGTAACCCACAGGCTTCCTGGCGTCGTCCAGATAGGAAAAGGGAATCGACGATTCGCGATAACCCAGCGTGATGGTTCCCTTTGCCTTGATGCGCTCCAGGATGGGATCAGTACTCTGCGCCATCGCCGCCACGCTGCCTGCGAGCAGGACTGCGCCTAGGGCGCCGCGCAGGACGCGGGGCACGAAATGGATGGTGGTGGTCATGGGGTCACTCCTCTTGTCACACCAGCGTTGGGGCGGGTTGATCGGCGCCGGTCAGGGCGGCAACCAGTTCTGCGAGGCTGGAAACCGTCAGGTCGGGTTTCGCCTCGGCCGCGCCTTCGCCCGACAAGCCCAGCAGCCTGCCCGGGCGGTTGACCCAGGCGCAACGGACGCCCAGCCGGTTTGCCGGCGTGATGTCGGCCCGCAAGCTTTGGCCGACGTGCAGGATCCGTTCGCGCGGGATGCCCATGCGCATGAGATCGCCTATGCCCGTGTCGAAGTGCGGCCAATCGGGCTTGTAGGCGCCTACGCGTTGTGCCGTCACCACCAGATCGAAGCGGAAGTCCAGGTTGTCGCACGAGGTATTGAGCGAAGCCTGGTCGATGTTGCTGAACGCGCCCACCTTGGCGGACTGCTGCAGGCGCACCAATCCAGCATGGCTGTCGTCGAATGCCGGCCAGGTGTGCGGCGCGGCCGCGAACTGGCGGCGCAGGTCCGGGTCCACGGCCACCTTGAACTGGACGCAGATGCGCTCGAAGCACTTGGTCAGGACGTCGGGGTAGAGGTGCGCCGGGCGTTCCTTCTGGATCGCCGCGCGGGCGCCATCGAAAGCCATGATCAGGGTTTCGGCGTCGGCCTCGATGCGGTTCTCGCGCGCCCAGCGCGTCAGAAACTTGGCGATCGAAGGCTCCCAGTCAATCAACGTGCCATACACGTCGAAGGTCACGGCATCGAAATCGGAAAGGCGGAGCGTCATATGCAACCTTGATGAAAAGTGAGGGGTCCGTGAACTATAATCGATAATCGATAATCGGCAATACCTGATCAGTCCGTATAATCCCTAAGAGGAGGAAATCTATGGACTACAGTGAAGCGTCGCCGGTGGCGCAGGCCCTGGCGGATCGTTCGATCGCTGGCGCGGTGGTAGACGCCCTGCGCGGAGAAATCATCCACGGCCAGCTAAAGCCAGGAGAACGCCTGCGCCAGGATGCCGTGGCCTCGCGTTTCCGGGTCAGCCAAACCGTCGTGCGAGAGGCGTTCAAGGACCTCATCCGCGAGTGCTTCCTGGTCTCGGAGCCTCGTCGCGGCGTCAGCGTGGCGACCATGTCGGCCGACGAAGCCGAAGAAATGACGACGTTGCGCAGCGTGGTCGAGCCGCAAGCCTTGGCTTGGGCCATCCCCAAGCTGACAGAGGTTCAGTTCGAAGCAGCCGAGCGCGTGCTCAAGGAGCTGGACAACGAAACCAGCGTCGATCAAATCATCCTGCTGAATGCCCGCTTTCACCGGGGGCTATATGCCGCTGCTAACCGCCCAAGGACGCTGACGATGGTCGAGACATTGCGTCTGGGCTTCGAACGCTATTTGCGTTACACGTGGGAGTTCACGACCCACCGGGATCGCTCGCAACAGGAGCACTGGGAACTTCTGGCGATGTGCAAGCAGGGTGAAGTAAACAACGCCTGCAGCCTCCTGACGCAGCACATCCGTGCAACGGGAGACTTGCTCGTCGAATGCCTCGCGAAGCGGCCGATTGAACAAACGTCCAAGCTTTGAAGCACTTGGAGCCAGGGCTGGCGCGCATCCCTGACGGGCTAGGGCACCGGCGCAGCCTGGCAGTTCACGGATAGGCTGGGAGCCCAAAGCCCGGCGCGTTTGCGCCAAGAAAAAAGGGGGCTGCGATGCAGCCCCCCTTTTCACACAATCCGGAGTTCCCAGGAAGAATCCAGATTTTCGCGGGATCGCGCGCCGATCAGGCGTCGATATTCCCCGCCGACAGCGCATGCGTCTCGATGAAGTTGCGGCGCGGTTCGACGTCGTCGCCCATCAGCGTGGTGAAGACCTCGTCGGCCGCGATGGCGTCCTCGATCTGCACGCGCAGCAGGCGGCGCACCTTCGGGTCCATGGTGGTTTCCCACAGCTGTTCCGGGTTCATTTCGCCCAGACCCTTGTAGCGCTGCTTGGAGATGCTGCGGTCGGCTTCGCTGCGCAGCCATTGCATGGCTTCGCGGAAGTCGGACACGGTCTGTTCCTTGCGCTTTTCGCCTTCACCGCGGGCCGCCAGCGAACGCGCGCTGACCTTGCCGGAGAAGCTCTTGGCGGCCTTGGATAGCACGGCGTAGTCCGACCCGTTGACGAAGTCCGCGTCGATGATGCTGACGCGCACGTTGCCGTGGTGCATGCGTTGCACCGACAGGCGATGGCGTTCGGTGGCCTCGTCGAACTGCGGCACCACTTCGACGCCGTTGCCGCTGACCGGATCGCGCATGGCATCGGCCAGCCGGCGGGCGGAATCGGCGGTGGACTCGGCAGATTCCAGATTGATCTCCACGCCTTCGGCCATGGCCGACAGCGCGCCCACGTCGAACACGCGCGACAGGCGCGCGATGACGCCGTCGGCCGCCACGTACTGGCGCGCCAGGTCGCTCAACTCGTCACCACGGATGATGTTGCCGCCCGAGATGATCTCGGCATCCTTCAGCGCCAGTTGCAGCATGAACTGCGCTTCTTCCTGGTCGTCCTTCAGATACCGTTCTTCACGGCCGACCTTGACCTTGTACAGCGGCGGCTGCGCGATATACACGTAGCCGCGCTGCACCAGCTCGGGCATCTGGCGGTACAGCAGCGTCAGCAGCAGGGTGCGGATGTGCGCGCCGTCCACGTCCGCGTCGGTCATGATGATGAGGCGGTGGTAGCGCAGCTTGTCGACGTTGAAGTCGGGACCGATGCTGGTTCCCAGCGCGGTGATCAGCGTGGCGATCTGTTCGCTGGCGATCAGGCGGTCGAAGCGCGCCTTCTCCACGTTCAGCACCTTGCCGCGCAGCGGCAGGATGGCCTGGAACTTGCGGTCGCGGCCCTGCTTGGCCGAGCCGCCTGCGGAGTCACCCTCGACGATGTAGAGCTCGCACAGCGCCGGATCCTTTTCCTGGCAGTCGGCCAGCTTGCCGGGCAGGCCGGCGCCTTCCAGCACGCTCTTGCGGCGGGTCATCTCGCGCGCCTTGCGCGCGGCTTCGCGCGCGCGGGCGGCTTCGACGATCTTGGCGCACAGCGCCTTGGCGTCGATCGGGTTCTCGAGCAGCCAGGATTCCAGCGTGCGGGCCACGGCTTCTTCAACCGCCGGGCGCACTTCGCTGGAGACCAGCTTGTCCTTGGTCTGGCTGCTGAACTTGGGTTCGGGCACCTTCACCGACAGCACGCAGGCCAGGCCTTCGCGCATGTCGTCGCCGGAGGTTTCGACCTTGGCCTTCTTGGCCAGTTCGTTATCGGCGATGTACTTGTTGATGATGCGGGTCATCGCCGCGCGCAGGCCGGTCAGGTGCGAGCCGCCGTCGCGCTGCGGGATGTTGTTGGTGAAGCACAGCACGCTTTCGCTATAGCTGTCGTTCCACTGCATCGCCACTTCGACGCCGACCGGCACGCCGCCCGCCGAGGACTCGGTGGTGACCGAGAACACGTTCGGGTGCAGCACGGTCTTGCTGCGGTTGATGTATTCGACGAAGCCCTTCACGCCGCCGGAGAACGCGAAGTTCTCTTCCTTGCCCTGGCGCTGGTCGATCAGGCGGATCTTCACGCCATTGTTCAGGAACGACAGCTCGCGCAGGCGCTTGGAGAGGATCTCGTAGTGGTACTCGATGTTGTTGAAGATGATCGGGTCGGCCAGAAAGCGCACTTCGGTGCCGCGCTTGTCGGTCGTGCCGGTCACCGCCAGGGGCGCGACGCGCTCGCCTTGGCGGAATTCCATCTGGTGCACTTCGCCGTTGCGGCGGATGGTCAGCCGCAGCCATTCGGACAGCGCGTTCACGCAAGACACGCCCACGCCGTGCAGGCCGCCAGACACCTTGTAGGAGTTCTGGTCGAACTTGCCGCCGGCATGCAGTTCGGTCATGACGATTTCCGCCGCGCTGCGGTGGAATTCGTCGTCCTTGTGGATGTCGGTGGGAATGCCGCGGCCGTTGTCGGTGACCGAGATGGAGTTGTCGGTGTGGATCGTGACGACAATGTCGTCGCAATAGCCGGCCAGGGCTTCGTCGATGGCGTTGTCGACGACTTCGAACACCATGTGGTGCAAGCCGGTGCCGTCGGACGTGTCGCCGATGTACATGCCGGGGCGCTTGCGCACGGCCTCCAGCCCCTTGAGCATCTTGATCGAGTCAGCGCCGTAGCCGCTGTTCTCGGGAGTGGTGTTCTGCTGATCTGACATGTCTGTATCGATAACGCTTTAAAGAACGGCCTGGCGGCCGGACCGCGGACGCAGCACGAGGCTGCGCCGCGGCACAAACCCACAAGTGGCGCGGATCAGATCCGCATGGGCATGACGACGTACTTGAACTGGTCGTCTTCGGGCAAGGTGATGAGCGCCGACGCGTTGGCATCGGGCATGACCGACCACTGGATGTTGTCCACCTTGACGTTGGCCAGCACGTCGAGCAGGTAGCCGACGTTAAAGCCCACATCCAGCGCTTCATGGCCGTAGTCGATGTCGATTTCTTCCTGCGCCTCTTCCTGCTCGGCGTTGGAAGACGAGATCTTCATCTGGTTCTGCGCCAGTTGCAGGCGCACGCCCTTGAACTTGTCGGTGGTCAGGATGGCGGCGCGCTGCAGGCTGCCCTGGAGCGCTTCGCGGTTGACCAGGAAATGGCGCGTGTAGTTCGTCGGGATCACGCGGGTGAAATCGGGGAACTTGCCTTCGACCAGCTTGGACACCAGTTCCACGTCGCCGAAGCGGAAGCGGATCTGGCCCGGCGCCACGTCGATGGAAACCGGCTCGTCGGAGTCTTCCAGCAGGCGCTGCATTTCCAGCACGGTCTTGCGCGGCACGATCACTTCATGGCGTTCGCTGATGCCGTCGGCTTCCGTCGAGCAGTGCGCCAGGCGGTGGCCATCGGTGGCGACGGCGCGCACGCGGCCCGGTTCGAACACCAGCAGCATGCCGTTCAGGTAGTAGCGGATGTCCTGTTGCGCCATGGCGAAGTGCACCATGTTGAACAGGTGACGCAGCGTGCGCTGCGGCATGGTCAGCGACACGTCCCACTGCTCGGGCTGAGCCACGGTGGGGAATTCGCTGGCAGCCAGCGTCTGCAGCGCGAAACGGCTCTTGGCCGACTGTACCGACAGCTTGTTGCTGGCCAGCGCCAGGCGCACGTCGCCGGTGTCCGGCAGGGCCTTCAGGATGTCCAGCAGCTTGCGCGCGGCGACCGTGGTGGATTCGTTGTCTTGACCCACGCCGAAATCGGCATGGGTGGTGATCTGTACTTCCAGGTCGGTCGCAATGAAGGCAACCTTGTTGCCTTCCTTGCGCATCAGGATGTTCGCCAGAATGGGCAGGGTATGGCGTCTTTCGACGATGCCCGCCACAGTCGATAGCGGTTTCAGCAATGCATCGCGTGTGGTTTGTACGAGTTGCATGTTCATCCTTTTAGAGTTTGTTCCAACACGTGCAGGGTATGGTTGAGCTCCGCTTGCTTGGCGCGGGCGTCGGAAATCTTGCGTACGGCATGCAGCACGGTGGTGTGATCACGACCACCGAACAGATCGCCGATTTCCGGCAGGCTTTTCTGGGTCAGCTCCTTGGCCAGGTACATCGCGACCTGGCGCGGCAAAGCGATATTGGCGGGCCGGCGTTTCGAGTACATGTCGGCCACTTTGATCTTGTAGAAATCCGCCACCGTCTTCTGGATGTTCTCCACGGTGATCTGGCCGTTGGATACCGACAGCAAGTCCTTCAGGGCTTCCTTGCAGACATCCACCGTCAGCACGTCGCGGCCGTGGAAGCGGGCGTAGGCCAGGACCTTGCGCAGCGCGCCTTCCAGTTCGCGCACGTTGCTGCGCAGATGCTTGGCAATGAAGAACGCCACTTCCTCGGGCATGGGCACGCCTTCGGATTCCGCCTTGCGCAGCAGGATCGCCACGCGCATTTCCAGTTCCGGCGGCTCGATGGCCACCGTCAGGCCGGAATCGAAGCGCGAGATCAGGCGGCTGTCGATGCCCGACAGTTCCTTCGGATACGTGTCGCTGGTGATGATGATCTGCTTGCGCTGGGCCACCATCGCTTCGAACGCGTAGAAGAATTCTTCCTGCGTGCGGTTCTTGCCGGAGAAGAACTGGATATCGTCGATCAGCAGCAGGTCGAGCGAATGGTAGTAGCGCTTGAAATCGTCGAACGCCTTGCGCTGGTACGCCTTCACCACGTCAGACACGTACTGGTCGGCATGCACATAGCGCACGCGCACACCGGTGCCCGCCGCCACCATGGCATTGCCGATGGCGTGGATCAGGTGGGTCTTGCCCAAGCCCACGCCGCCGTACAGGAACAGTGGGTTGTAGGACGTGCCGGGGTTCTCGGCCACCTGCAGCGCGGCGGCGCGCGCCAGCTGGTTCGCCTTACCCGTCACGAAGTTCTCGAACGTCAGGTCGGTGTTCAGGCGCGAGCGCTCGTACACGATGTTGGCTGCGTCCGCGTTCACCGCTTGCGCAGCCGCCGTCGTCGCGGGCGCAGGAGCAGGCTGGGCGGGCGCTAGCGCGGGTCCGGGCGGCGGCGCGCCGCCTGCAGGGGAACCACCGGACGGGTACGTTTGCGCGGGTTGCGGAGCGCGCACGGGCGCGACCGGCATACGCGGCGCAGTGCCTTGGGAGGGCAACTCAAACAGTACCTGCACCGGACGCTCGAACCACTCCGCGGCCAACGCTTCGATCTGGTGGGAAAAGTTCTTTCGCACCCAATCCAGCTTGAAGCGGTTGGGCGCGGCAACGCGCAGCACCGCCTGCGTTTCGTCGTACGCAAGCGGGACCAGCGGTCGTATCCACGCGCTGATTTGTTGGGGGGGGAGTTCCTGCTCAAGACGACTGACGCAGGTCTGCCAGAATTCTTTCAT